>NZ_CBDDNJ010000002.1:0-4906004 GCF_965231525.1 Pseudocitrobacter faecalis
ATTATGCGCACCTCGCAACGGTGAGCTTAACGCCGCGTTGCACTGCTCTTTAACAATTTATCAGACAATCTGTGTGGGCACTCAACGATACGGATTCTTAACGTCGCAAGACGATAAATGAATACCAAGTCTCTGAGTGAACACGTAATTCATTACGAAGTTTAATTCAAGAGCATCAAACTTAAATTGAAGAGTTTGATCATGGCTCAGATTGAACGCTGGCGGCAGGCCTAACACATGCAAGTCGAACGGTAACGGGAATCAGCTTGCTGATTCGCTGACGAGTGGCGGACGGGTGAGTAATGTCTGGGAAACTGCCTGATGGAGGGGGATAACTACTGGAAACGGTAGCTAATACCGCATAACGTCGCAAGACCAAAGAGGGGGACCTTCGGGCCTCTTGCCATCGGATGTGCCCAGATGGGATTAGCTAGTAGGTGGGGTAATGGCTCACCTAGGCGACGATCCTAGCTGGTCTGAGAGGATGACCAGCCACACTGGAACTGAGACACGGTCCAGACTCCTACGGGAGGCAGCAGTGGGGAATATTGCACAATGGGCGCAAGCCTGATGCAGCCATGCCGCGTGTATGAAGAAGGCCTTCGGGTTGTAAAGTACTTTCAGCGAGGAGGAAGGTGTTGTGGTTAATAACCACAGCAATTGACGTTACTCGCAGAAGAAGCACCGGCTAACTCCGTGCCAGCAGCCGCGGTAATACGGAGGGTGCAAGCGTTAATCGGAATTACTGGGCGTAAAGCGCACGCAGGCGGTTTGTTAAGTCAGATGTGAAATCCCCGGGCTCAACCTGGGAACTGCATTTGAAACTGGCAAGCTTGAGTCTCGTAGAGGGGGGTAGAATTCCAGGTGTAGCGGTGAAATGCGTAGAGATCTGGAGGAATACCGGTGGCGAAGGCGGCCCCCTGGACGAAGACTGACGCTCAGGTGCGAAAGCGTGGGGAGCAAACAGGATTAGATACCCTGGTAGTCCACGCTGTAAACGATGTCGACTTGGAGGTTGTGCCCTTGAGGCGTGGCTTCCGGAGCTAACGCGTTAAGTCGACCGCCTGGGGAGTACGGCCGCAAGGTTAAAACTCAAATGAATTGACGGGGGCCCGCACAAGCGGTGGAGCATGTGGTTTAATTCGATGCAACGCGAAGAACCTTACCTGGTCTTGACATCCACAGAACTTAGCAGAGATGCTTTGGTGCCTTCGGGAACTGTGAGACAGGTGCTGCATGGCTGTCGTCAGCTCGTGTTGTGAAATGTTGGGTTAAGTCCCGCAACGAGCGCAACCCTTATCCTTTGTTGCCAGCGATTCGGTCGGGAACTCAAAGGAGACTGCCAGTGATAAACTGGAGGAAGGTGGGGATGACGTCAAGTCATCATGGCCCTTACGACCAGGGCTACACACGTGCTACAATGGCATATACAAAGAGAAGCGACCTCGCGAGAGCAAGCGGACCTCATAAAGTATGTCGTAGTCCGGATTGGAGTCTGCAACTCGACTCCATGAAGTCGGAATCGCTAGTAATCGTAGATCAGAATGCTACGGTGAATACGTTCCCGGGCCTTGTACACACCGCCCGTCACACCATGGGAGTGGGTTGCAAAAGAAGTAGGTAGCTTAACCTTCGGGAGGGCGCTTACCACTTTGTGATTCATGACTGGGGTGAAGTCGTAACAAGGTAACCGTAGGGGAACCTGCGGTTGGATCACCTCCTTACCTTAAAGAACCGTTCCTTGAAGTGCTCACACAAATTGTCTGATAAATGATGAACTTCTGAATGTACTTTCGAGTGCATTAAGAAGTTTTGCTCTTTAAAAATCTGGATCAAGCTGAAAATTGAAACGACACACTGTTAAGTGTGTTCGAGTCTCTCAAATTTTCGCAACGCGAAGTGAAACATCTTCGGGTTGTGAGGTTAAGCGACTAAGCGTACACGGTGGATGCCCTGGCAGTCAGAGGCGATGAAGGACGTGCTAATCTGCGATAAGCGTCGGTAAGGTGATATGAACCGTTATAGCCGGCGATTTCCGAATGGGGAAACCCAGTGTGATTCGTCACACTATCATTACGTGAATACATAGCGTAATGAAGCGAACCGGGGGAACTGAAACATCTAAGTACCCCGAGGAAAAGAAATCAACCGAGATTCCCCAGTAGCGGCGAGCGAACGGGGAGCAGCCCAGAGTCTGAATCAGCATGTGTGTTAGTGGAACGGTCTGGAAAGTCCGACGGTACAGGGTGATAGTCCCGTACACCAAAATGCATATGCTGTGAACTCGAAGAGTAGGGCGGGACACGTGGTATCCTGTCTGAATATGGGGGGACCATCCTCCAAGGCTAAATACTCCTGACTGACCGATAGTGAACCAGTACCGTGAGGGAAAGGCGAAAAGAACCCCGGCGAGGGGAGTGAAAAAGAACCTGAAACCGTGTACGTACAAGCAGTGGGAGCCTACTTGTTAGGTGACTGCGTACCTTTTGTATAATGGGTCAGCGACTTATATTCTGTAGCAAGGTTAACCGAATAGGGGAGCCGAAGGGAAACCGAGTCTTAACTGGGCGTTAAGTTGCAGGGTATAGACCCGAAACCCGGTGATTCTAGCCATGGGCAGGTTGAAGGTTGGGTAACACTAACTGGAGGACCGAACCGACTAATGTTGAAAAATTAGCGGATGACTTGTGGCTGGGGGTGAAAGGCCAATCAAACCGGGAGATAGCTGGTTCTCCCCGAAAGCTATTTAGGTAGCGCCTCGTGAACTCATCTTCGGGGGTAGAGCACTGTTTCGGCTAGGGGGTCATCCCGACTTACCAACCCGATGCAAACTGCGAATACCGAAGAATGTTATCACGGGAGACACACGGCGGGTGCTAACGTCCGTCGTGAAGAGGGAAACAACCCAGACCGCCAGCTAAGGTCCCAAAGTCACAGTTAAGTGGGAAACGATGTGGGAAGGCTCAGACAGCCAGGATGTTGGCTTAGAAGCAGCCATCATTTAAAGAAAGCGTAATAGCTCACTGGTCGAGTCGGCCTGCGCGGAAGATGTAACGGGGCTAAACTGTGCACCGAAGCTGCGGCAGCGACACTAAGTGTTGTTGGGTAGGGGAGCGTTCTGTAAGCCGTTGAAGGTGTGTCGTGAGGCATGCTGGAGGTATCAGAAGTGCGAATGCTGACATAAGTAACGATAATGCGGGTGAAAAACCCGCACGCCGGAAGACCAAGGGTTCCTGTCCAACGTTAATCGGGGCAGGGTGAGTCGACCCCTAAGGCGAGGCCGAAAGGCGTAGTCGATGGGAAACAGGTTAATATTCCTGTACTTGGTGTTACTGCGAAGGGGGGACGGAGAAGGCTATGTTGGCCGGGCGACGGTTGTCCCGGTTTAAGCGTGTAGGTTTGCAGACCAGGTAAATCCGGTTTGCTTCAGGACTGAGACGTGACGACGAGGCACTACGGTGCTGAAGTGACAAATGCCCTGCTTCCAGGAAAAGCCTCTAAGCTACAGGTAACATCGAATCGTACCCCAAACCGACACAGGTGGTCAGGTAGAGAATACCAAGGCGCTTGAGAGAACTCGGGTGAAGGAACTAGGCAAAATGGTGCCGTAACTTCGGGAGAAGGCACGCTGATATGTAGGTGAAGCGGTTTACCCGTGGAGCTGAAATCAGTCGAAGATACCAGCTGGCTGCAACTGTTTATTAAAAACACAGCACTGTGCAAACACGAAAGTGGACGTATACGGTGTGACGCCTGCCCGGTGCCGGAAGGTTAATTGATGGGGTTAGCCGCAAGGCGAAGCTCTTGATCGAAGCCCCGGTAAACGGCGGCCGTAACTATAACGGTCCTAAGGTAGCGAAATTCCTTGTCGGGTAAGTTCCGACCTGCACGAATGGCGTAATGATGGCCAGGCTGTCTCCACCCGAGACTCAGTGAAATTGAACTCGCTGTGAAGATGCAGTGTACCCGCGGCAAGACGGAAAGACCCCGTGAACCTTTACTATAGCTTGACACTGAACATTGAGCCTTGATGTGTAGGATAGGTGGGAGGCTTTGAAGTGTGGACGCCAGTCTGCATGGAGCCAACCTTGAAATACCACCCTTTAATGTTTGATGTTCTAACGTAGACCCGTAATCCGGGTTGCGGACAGTGTCTGGTGGGTAGTTTGACTGGGGCGGTCTCCTCCCAAAGAGTAACGGAGGAGCACGAAGGTTAGCTAATCCTGGTCGGACATCAGGAGGTTAGTGCAATGGCATAAGCTAGCTTGACTGCGAGCGTGACGGCGCGAGCAGGTGCGAAAGCAGGTCATAGTGATCCGGTGGTTCTGAATGGAAGGGCCATCGCTCAACGGATAAAAGGTACTCCGGGGATAACAGGCTGATACCGCCCAAGAGTTCATATCGACGGCGGTGTTTGGCACCTCGATGTCGGCTCATCACATCCTGGGGCTGAAGTAGGTCCCAAGGGTATGGCTGTTCGCCATTTAAAGTGGTACGCGAGCTGGGTTTAGAACGTCGTGAGACAGTTCGGTCCCTATCTGCCGTGGGCGCTGGAGAATTGAGGGGGGCTGCTCCTAGTACGAGAGGACCGGAGTGGACGCATCACTGGTGTTCGGGTTGTCATGCCAATGGCATTGCCCGGTAGCTACATGCGGAAGAGATAAGTGCTGAAAGCATCTAAGCACGAAACTTGCCCCGAGATGAGTTCTCCTGAGACTTTAAGTCTCCTGAAGGAACGTTGAAGACGACGACGTTGATAGGCTGGGTGTGTAAGTGCAGCGATGCATTGAGCTAACCAGTACTAATGAACCGTGAGGCTTAACCTTACAACGCCGAAGGTGTTTTGGCGAAGAGAGACGATTTTCAGCCCAGATTCAGAGTCCGAAGGATTTTGCGCTGAGACAAGGCGGCAAATGAAGCGAAGGAAGGAGCATACTGAGGTATTTGACTGACTTTCGCGAATGCAGCCAACGCAGTATCAGCACAAAAGACACAGGACAGAGCACAGAATTTGCCTGGCGGCAACAGCGCGGTGGTCCCACCTGACCCCATGCCGAACTCAGAAGTGAAACGCCGTAGCGCCGATGGTAGTGTGGGGTCTCCCCATGCGAGAGTAGGGAACTGCCAGGCATCAAATAAAGCAGAAGGCCATCCGGAAGGATGGCCTTTTTGCGCTGGTGCGAAGAAAAAAACGCCGGCTGCGGCTATGCCTTACCCGGCCAAAAAATATCAACTAATGAATCACCTGCGATAAAAATGCCCGTGTGCGTTCCGATTTGGGATGTGCAAAAAACTCATCCGGCGCGGCCTGCTCAACAATCTCTCCACGATCCATAAATATCACACGATCAGCGACGGTACGCGCGAACCCCATCTCATGCGTGACACACAGCATTGTCATACCCGACTGTGCCAGCTCAATCATCGTATCCAGCACCTCTTTAACCATCTCTGGATCGAGCGCCGATGTCGGTTCATCAAACAGCATAATCTTGGGCTTCATGCACAGAGAACGGGCAATCGCGACACGTTGCTGCTGCCCGCCGGAAATTTGCCCGGGAAACTTATGTGCATGCTCGGCAATTCTCACACGTTCAAGGTAATGCATCGCCAGCGCTTCTGCCTCTTTCTTTGGCATTTTATGCACCCAAATGGGGGCCAGCGTACAGTTTTGCAGAACGCTCAGATGCGGGAATAAATTAAAGTGCTGGAACACCATGCCCACATCCTGGCGTACTTTCTCAATATTACGCAGATCGTCATTCAGCTCGATCCCATCAACAATAATTCGCCCCTGTTGATGTTCCTCCAGGTGGTTGATACAGCGAATAGTAGTGGATTTCCCTGAACCCGAAGGCCCACACAAGACAATACGCTCACCCGGCCTCACTTTCAGGTTAATGTCTTTTAAAACATGAAATTGCCCGTACCATTTATTCACACTTTCCAGCGTAATCATCGCGTCAGCGGGTTGCATTAAAATTTGGCTCATAGTTACCTCAGTGCGGTGTACGCCCGGTGTGGAAGCGCTTTTCAAGATACTGGCTGTAGCGCGACATGCTAAAACAGAAGATCCAGTAGATCAGCGCAGCGAAGACATATCCTTCCGTCGACATCCCCAGCCAGGCAGGATCGACGGTCGCTTGTTGCACGCTGCTGAAGAGATCAAACAGACCGATGATGATCACCAGACTGGTATCCTTGAACAGCGCAATAATGGTGTTTACCAGACCTGGAATCACCAGTTTCAGCGCCTGTGGAAGAATCACCAGTCCCTGCATCCTCCAGTAGCCCAGCGCCAGCGACTCCGCGGCTTCATATTGCCCCTTTGGCAGCGCCTGAAGCCCGCCGCGCACCACTTCCGCGACGTAGGCTGACTGGAACAGGATCACACCGACCAACGCGCGAATCAGCTTATCAATACTGGTGCCTTCCGCCATAAACAGCGGCAGCATGACAGAAGACATAAACAGCACCGTAATGAGCGGTACACCGCGCCAGAACTCGATAAAAATGACCGACAGAATTCGCACCACTGGCATGGTTGAACGTCGTCCTAACGCGAGCAGGATCCCAAGTGGTAGTGCCCCCGCGATACCAACAGCGGCGATAATCAGCGTCAGCGTCAACCCGCCCCACTGGCGCGTCTCGACGCGATCCAGTCCGAAAATCCCACCGTAGAGTAGTCCCCAAACAATCAGCGGGTAGATAACCGCCCAGCCAGCAATGTAGCCTCCGCGCTGTGGCAGGTTGCGCCAGAACATCAGCGCAATGGAGAACAGTCCAATCAGCAGTACCAGATTAATTCGCCAGCGCTGATCGTGTGGGTAGAGGCCATACATAAACTGGCCAAAACGTTGATGGATAAAGACCCAGCACGCTCCGGCTTTCGTACAATCAGCGCGCGTCGTGCCAACCCAGTTGGCCTGCAAAAATGCCCAGTTCAGCAGCGGCGGAATTAACTGCCACATCAACCATAGGCAGAACAAGGTGAGCAGGCTATTCAGCCAGCTGGAAAACAGGTTTTTGCGCATCCAGACAAGCGGTCGCCAGGACGAAGCTGGCGTGGGCGGGATCGGATGCGATAACAGTGCTTTTGTCATCATGTCTCCTTAACGCTCGACCAGGGCGATGCGGCGGTTATAGAGGTTCATCAGCAGGGAAATCGTCAGGCTGATAATCAGGTAAACCGACATGGTTATGGCGATAGTTTCAATCGCTTGTCCGGTCTGGTTGAGTACCGTTCCGGCAAACAGTGACACCATATCGGGATAACCAATCGCTGCCGCTAAAGAGGAGTTCTTCACAATATTCAGATACTGACTGGTAAGCGGTGGAATGATGACCCGAAGCGCCTGAGGAATAATCACCTGGCGTAGCGTGACAGGATTTGGCAGCCCCAGCGAACGCGCCGCTTCGTGCTGACCATAAGGCACCGCCTGAATACCTGCACGAATAATTTCCGCGATAAACGCCGACGTATAAACAGAGAGCGCCAGGGTGAGCGCTGCCAGCTCGGGGATAAGCGCCATGCCACCGCGGAAGTTAAACCCACGCAGTTCCGGCACATCCCAGTGCAACGCCGCGCCAAAGAATGCGTGAGCCAGAAGCGGTAAGCCAATGATGAGCGCCAGCGCCGCAGGCCAGGTGCGGCGAAGTTGCCCCGTTTTTATCTGACGTAATGTGTTGTAGCGATACAGCCCGATGGAGACGGCGATGGCGACAATAATGGCCGCCAGAAACGCCAGCAGCCCTTCCCCTAACTGCGGCGCAGGAATATACAGCCCACGATTGCTGAGAAACAGCAGGTCAAAGGCGTTAACCGCCTGACGCGGGCCAGGTAGATTACGCAGAACGGCGAAGTACCAAAAGAAGATTTGCAGCAGCGGGGGAATATTACGGAACGTCTCGATGTAAATCGTAGAGAGTTTACGCAGCAGCCAGTTATCTGATAAGCGTGCCAGCCCGAGGAAAAAACCGAGAATCGAAGCGAAAATAATACAGAGGGCGGAAACCAGCAGCGTGTTCAGCAGCCCGACCAGAAACACCCGGCCATAGGTATCACCCTGCTGATAATCAATCAGGTGCTGGACGATACCGAACCCGGCGCTACGATCGAGAAAAGCGAAGCCTGAGGTGATACCGCGGTTATTCAGGTTGGTAATCGTGTTGTGTATCAAATAGATGGCGATAGCGACAAGCGTCACTACAGCGATAATTTGAAACAGCCAGGCACGAACCGTGGGATTAGAAAAGGAGAGGGCTCCCTTTACGGTTGGGTGACGATGGCGCATAAAAAAACCTCAGAACCAGAACGAAAATGTGGGCGCCGCGGCGCAGCGCCCGTTACTGCCGTGCTTAGCGTACTGGCGGAGCGTATTGGATCCCGCCATTGTTCCAGAGGTTGTTTTGCCCGCGTTTGATCTTCAACGGGCTTTCCGATCCCACATTGCGCTCGAAGATCTCGCCGTAGTTGCCGACCTGCTTCACAATGTTGTAAGCCCATTTGTTATCGAGCTTAAGATCCTTACCGTAATCACCCTCTTTGCCTAACAGGTGCGCCATATCCGGCGTGGCAGGGCTGGCCGCTTTCTCGTCGACGTTCTTCGAGTTAATACCCATCTCTTCGGCGTTCAGCATGGCGAAAAGCGTCCAGCGAACGACGGAGAACCATTCGTCATCGCCACGGCGCACCACCGGCCCGAGCGGCTCTTTTGAGATAACTTCAGGCAGTACAATCCACTCCGCCGGGTTGCCAAGTTTGATGCGCAGGGCATACAGCTGTGACTGGTCAGAGGCCAGCGTATCGCAGCGTCCTGACTCCAGTGCTTTAGCCGATTCGTCAGAGCGGTCGAAGGTTACCGGCGTGTACTTCATGTTATTGGCTTTGAAGTAGTCCGCTACGTTCAGTTCTGTATCCGTGCCAGCCTGAATACAAACCGTTGCACCATCCAGTTCTTTCGCGCTTTTCAGATCGGCTTTGTTATGGGTCAGGAAGCCGATACCGTCGTAATAGGTCACGCCAGTGAAAGACATCCCCATGCCGGTATCGCGCGACGAGGTCCAGGTGGTATTACGGGAGAGTAGATCCACTTCACCCGATTGCAGCGCAGTGAAGCGTTCTTTGGCGGTGAGTGGGGTATATTTTACTTTACTAGCATCGCCAAAGACGGCAGCGGCGACCCCGCGACAGACATCTACGTCGATACCGCTAAATTTGCCATCGGCATCGGCGTATGAGAAACCGGGCAGGCCGTCACTGATCCCACACTGGACGAACCCTTTTTTCTTAACTGCATCAAATGTGGTACCTGCATGTGCCTGATTCACAACCGCAAACAGCGCGCCGGCAGCGGCGAGGCTGGCTATCATTATCTTTTTCATAATGCATCCTGTGTGGCGGAAAATTATCTTTATAAGTGACGTTTGGGAAACGCCTGAACCTGTCTTTCGTAGAGGCTCTACGTTTTACTAAGCAAAGGTAGTGCCAGGTTTGCGCGAGGTAATTAAGCGCAATATGTCTGAGTGTAGACAGTAAAAAATAAAATCAGCGCCCTGAAATAGTGCGAAATTACAACGTAAGCCACATTTTGGCGCAAAATATTTTCTTTTTAATGGCAACAGTTCGCTAACAGTTTTGCCCGTGAATATAAGCAAACTGTAGGATGAAATGAAGTTGTGAAAAGCAACACGAATAATTGCAACGTGGCAATATTTAAGAAAGCAGGATGTGATTAACTTCTATATGTATTTATTTATATAACGTTGGAAGCGTAAAAAATTGCACCACCGAAAGGCAAACGCGCGGCAGGGCCGCGCGCGGAGAGTATTATTTGGACAGGGCGATGATCCCCATCGTCAGGCCCGCTACAGCGGCAGTCCCTACAGCGACGGCGCCCGCAGTCTCCCAGTTATCCTGAGTGGTGCCTTTCATACAGGTATTGGTATGAACCAGACGTCCCTGATCATCATAGACCGGTACGCAGGGCGAATCGTGAGCACAACCTGCCAGCAGTGCGGTAAGCAGTGCGACAGAAATTAATCTTTTCATGGTGTTACCTCAATAATCACGCCTTCGTTTAATAAGCTAAGTCTCTTATTAACGAGCTCGGGCCTATTTTATCACTGGCGATAAAAAGACCGTCGTGCGGAATAATGTCAATTCATGTGAATTGTAAAAATAATGAAGAAAAGAGAGTTTTATAGATTAGGTTTAAGAAAGAACGAATCACTATCTTATTCATTTTTATAGCCATCAAACTGCATAAAAAAGGCGCCCGAAGACGCCTTTATGTTTCAGCCTTATTCGCTTTTGCCTTTGAAGCGACGACGAATGACCACAAAGAAGACGGGTACGAAGAAAATGGCTAACAATGTCGCGGAAACCATTCCGCCCATAACGCCAATACCCACCGCATTTTGTGCGCCACTCCCGGCACCGTTGCTGATAGCCAGCGGTAATACACCGAGGATAAAAGCAAGCGATGTCATCAGGATAGGGCGCAAACGCATTCGCACCGACATCAACGTTGCTTCGATGATGCCTTTGCCCTCTTTCTCCATCAGATCTTTGGCAAACTCTACGATCAGAATGGCGTTCTTAGCCGAAAGCCCGATGGTGGTGAGCAGGCCAACCATAAAGTAGACGTCATTTTTCTGACCAAAGAGCGTGGCGGCTAACAGCACGCCGACGATCCCCAGCGGTACGACCAGCATCACGGAGAACGGAATCGACCAACTCTCATAAAGCGCAGCCAGACAGAGGAAGACGATGACGAAGGAAATCCCGATAAGGGCTGGCGCCTGGTTACCTGACAGTCGCTCCTGATAGGACATTCCCGTCCAGTCGTAGCCAATGCCGGCAGGCAGCGTCGAGGCCAGATGTTCCATCATAGCCATCGCTTCACCGGTACTTTTACCCGCAGCCGACTCGCCCAGAATTTCCATCGAAGGCAGCCCGTTATAACGCTCCAGACGTGGGGAGCCGTGAGACCAACGCGCGGTGCTAAAGGTGGAGAACGGCACCATTTCGCCATTGGCGCTGCGTACGTACAGACTATTGATATCTTCCGGCAGCATGCGGTACTTCGCGTCGGCCTGCACGTAAACTTTTTTCACGCGACCACGGTCGATAAAATCGTTAACGTAAGCGCCGCCCAGCGAGGCTGAAATGGTCTCGTTGATGTCCGAAAGCGACACGCCCAGTGCCTGCGCCTTCTCCTGATCGACATCCAGTTTAAACTGCACCGTATCTTCAAGGCCGTTAGGTCGTACGCCTTCCAGGATATCCGGGTGCTGCATGGCTTTACCCAGCAGCTCATTACGTGCGGCGGTCAATGCCTGATGGCCCAGCCCGCCCTGGTCGATAAGTTCGAAGTCGAAACCAGTCGCGGTGCCCAGTTCGAGAATCGGTGGCATATTAAAACCGCGTACAAAGCCATCCGTAATCTGTGCAAATGCCGCATTAGCACGATTCAAAATAGCGGTAACCTTCGACTCTTTTCCTTCGCGCTGCTCCCACGGTTTCAGGCTGACAAACGCCATGCCGGCGTTCTGTGCCTGGCCACTAAAGCTAAAGCCGTTAACGGTAAAAACACTTTCCACATCGGCTTTTTCGTTGTTCAGGTAATAATGCGTAACCTGATCGAGCACCTTCTGCGTGCGTTCCTGGGTCGCCCCGGCAGGAAGCTGAACGATGGTCATGAAGACACCCTGGTCTTCGTCTGGCAGGAAAGAGGAGGGGAGGCGCAACGCCAGCATCACCATTCCTGCCACAATCAGAACAAAGATCAGCAGATAACGACCCGTTGAACCCAGTATCCGACTCACACTGTCGGTGTAATGCCCCACACTCTGCTCGAACAGATTGTTAAACCAACCAAAGAACCCGCCCTTATGCGCATGTTGCTCTGGTGACATGGGTTTCAAAATAGTGGCGCACAGCGCCGGGGTGAGGATCAATGCGACCAGTACCGAGAGGGCCATCGCCGATACGATGGTGATGGAAAACTGGCGATAAATCGCTCCGGTCGACCCACCAAAGAAGGCCATAGGAATAAATACCGCCGACAGCACCATGGCAATCCCGACCAGTGCCCCCTGAATTTGCGACATCGATTTTTCTGTCGCTTCTTTTGGTGGCAGATGCTCTTCAGCCATCACA
This sequence comes from Pseudocitrobacter faecalis, assembly GCF_965231525.1. Classification (NCBI taxonomy): domain Bacteria; kingdom Pseudomonadati; phylum Pseudomonadota; class Gammaproteobacteria; order Enterobacterales; family Enterobacteriaceae; genus Pseudocitrobacter; species Pseudocitrobacter faecalis. The sequence continues at coordinate 12,164 of NZ_CBDDNJ010000002.1, forward strand.
CGCTCAACGTTCTCCACCACCACGATGGCATCATCAACCAACAGGCCGATGGCGAGCACCATCCCGAACATCGTGAGGGTGTTAATGGAGTAGCCAAAAGCCGACAGAATAGCGAACGTCCCCAGTAGCACGACCGGCACGGCGATCGTCGGGATAAGTGTCGCGCGGATGTTCTGTAAAAACAGATACATTACAAGGAAAACCAGCACGATCGCTTCGAACAGGGTTTTCACCACCTCGTTGATAGAGATTTTCACAAACGGCGTCGTGTCGTACGGATACACCACTTTCATTCCTTGCGGGAAGAAAGGTTGTAGCTCTGCCAGCTTCTCTTTAATCGCTTTTGCGGTATCGAGGGCATTGGCGCCGGTCGCCAGCTTGATGCCCAGGCCCGATGCAGGGTTGCCGTTAATTCGCGCCACCACGTTATAGTTCTCACCGCCAAGCTCGATACGCGCGACATCTTTCAGATGCACCACGGAGCCGTCAGTATTAACACGCAGCGTAACGTTCCCGAACTCAACTGGATCTTTCAGGCGCGTTTGCGCAATGATGGAGGCGTTAAGCTGTTGCCCCGGCAGCGCAGGCGTTCCGCCAAGCTGACCTGCGGCAATCTGGTCATTCTGTACTTTCAGTTGATTAATGACATCAACCGGGGTGAGGCGATATTTATTCAGCAGGTTAGCATCCAGCCAGATTCGCATTGCGTATTGCGCACCGAACAGCTGCACATCGCCCACGCCGTTAAGGCGGCTGATGGAGTCTTTAATGTTAGACGCCACGTAGTCAGAAATATCATCCTGGGTGGTCGACGGGTTATCGGAGACAAAGCCGGCCACCATGAGGAAGCTGCTGCTCGATTTCTCGACGCTGATCCCCTGTTGCTGTACTTCCTGGGGCAGTAGCGGCGTGGCAAGCTGAAGCTTGTTCTGCACCTGTACCTGCGCGATATCCGGATCGGTGCCCGACTGGAAGGTCAGGGTAATTGTCACGCTTCCTGCAGAGTCGCTGGTGGAGGACATGTACATCAGGTTATCGATACCGTTCATGTTCTGCTCGATAACCTGTGTGACGGTGTCCTGCACCGTTTGTGCATCGGCCCCCGGATAATTTGCGGAAACAGAGACTGCCGGTGGCGCGATGGTGGGATATTGTGCAACCGGCAGTTGCATAATCGCCAGCACGCCAGCCATCATCAAAATGATAGCCAGCACCCAGGCAAAAATCGGACGCTTGATAAAAAAGTTAGCCATTTCGTAGGGATACCTTACTGCGCCGTAGTCGGAGTGGATTCATCGCTAACGGCGATAACCTTCGCACCGGGGTGTGCTTTCTGTAAGCCGCTGACAATCACCTTCTCGCCCGTCTTCAGCCCTTCGCTAATCAACCATTGGTCGCCAATGGCCTGCGTAGCGACAACGTTGCGCATTTCGACGGTGCTATCGTTATTCACTACCATCACGGTGGCATCACCGCGCGGCGTACGTGTTACGCCCTGCTGCGGCACCAGAATGGCGCCTGGCTGAACGCCTTCATCGATGCGGGCCCGCACAAACATCCCCGGCAGCAAGGTGTGCTGCGGGTTAGGGAAGACGGCGCGCAGGGTGATAGAGCCGGTGCTTTCATCGACAGTGACGTCGGAAAACTGCAATGTGCCTTTCAGTGGATAAGGCTGACCGTTTTCCATCAGCAGCGCCACATTGCTGGCGGCCGCCTCTTTTTGCAGATTCCCCTGCTCGACGGACTGCTTCAGGCGCATGAAGTCGCTGCTGGACTGCGTAACATCGACATAGATAGGGTCCAGTTGCTGTACGGTTGCCAGCTCGGTGGTTTGCCCATTGGTCACCAGCGCGCCTTCCGTCACATTGGATTTACCGATGCGTCCGCTAATGGGTGACGTCACTTTGGTATAAGCCAGATTGATACGCGCACTCTCCACCGAGGCTTTAGCGGCAACGACCATCGCATCTGCCTGACGCGCGTCGGCAATAGCCTGGTCATACTCTTGCTGGCTGATGTATTGGGTTCCTACCAGCGGCACATAGCGTTTTACCGTCAGGTGCGCTATCTGCGCGGCGGCTTCACTTTTCCCCAGTTCGGCCTTCGCGCTGTCGTAATCGGCCTGATAGGTTGCCGGATCAATCTGATACAGCGACTGTCCTGCTTCGACGTCGCTGCCCTCAGTAAAGTGGCGCTGTAAAATGATACCGCTAACCTGTGGGCGTACCTGGGCGATGCGGAATGCAGATGTGCGGCCTGGCAGCTCAGTGGTCACAGCCAGCGGCGCTGTTTTCACAATGTGAACCGTCACCTGAGGTTGCTGAGGATGAACTTGCTTCTCATCCTGATCGTTACAACCGGCAAGTAACGTAGCCGAAATGATGATGAAGGTGGGCAGGAGTGAAAACCTGGCGTATTTCGTCATTGCAGTTCCTTATAAACCGAAGCTCGCTATTTACCGTCGCAGGTAATAGAGAAAACAGAAGCCGAGAAAATAAATAGTTTGCTATCCTACAAATAATAAGGTGGCTATGTAAGCAATAGTTATTTATTCACCATTCGAAAGGCACGCAAACATAAAAGGGAGATAAGATAAGTGTGTTTTTTATTGGCGGACTGTTTCTAAATATAACGATATGCCGTGGGCTGTAATTACATATGGATGATGAATATAATAATATCAATTTATTTATTGTGATTATATTTGTTGTTTCGACGGTTTTTAATTCTTCGGGATGAATTAAAGATAAAATAGTGTCATTATCGTCGTCTCTATTTTCTCTTCCATGCAGGGTTACGCCATGGTGAAAAAAACCAAAGCAGAGGCGCTTAAAACACGCCAGCTACTGATTGACACGGCGATCGCGCAGTTTGCTGCGCGCGGCGTGACAAATACTACGCTGAACGACATTGCCGATGCCGCTCAGGTCACACGTGGCGCCATCTACTGGCACTTTGAGAACAAAATACAACTGTTCAATGAAATCTGGCGTCAGCAACCAGCACTGAGTGAATTGATCACCATTGACCTTACCGCGGAGTGGCAGAACAATCCGCTCAGGTTGATGCGTGAAAAACTTATACTCGGGCTACAATATATTGCAACCAATCCACGCCAACGCGCATTAATGCAAATTTTGTATCATAAATGTGAATTTCACGAAGAGATGCTTTCGGAACAATATATTCGTGAGAAGATTGGATTTAGTCATCCGCAGATGCGGAGTTTATTGATTCAGGCTATCGCGCGCGGGCAGCTTTCACCCAGTCTGGACTTAGACGTAATATTAATTATTCTGCATGGTTGTTTTAGCGGTATTGTTAAAAACTGGTTGATGAATCAGGCACAGTACGATTTATTCTCACAAGCCCCCGCGCTGGTGGATAATACATTACGTATGCTGGCCAATAATTATAATTTTGATGAATGTGTCATGGCAGAAGGGATTGCAGGATAATACCGATCTAAGCGCTCATCCTGCAGGCTATTTGTGCGCAGGTTTATTCCAGTTCGCTACAGTTTACCAGTTTTAACGGATTGACCGAGTCCATGTTTCTGCACTTGTCCGTTTCTGTCGCCAGCAGCTCTATCCACTGCATCAGCACCGCATCAAAGAAGAACATAAACAGCGCGAAAACGACAAGCCAACCGTATTTGCGAATCATGAGCCAACCCTGGTATTGATAACGTGAATGGCAGCAATATACACGAAAATGAGGGGCGGGAAAGTGGAGAAAGCGCGGTTTTACAGACAATAAAAAAGGCGCGTCCCCATGCCGAGTAGCGCCTTTTTATCCGTCATGAACGAAACTTAGTTCATGCCGTATTTTTTCAGTTTTTTACGCAGCGTACCGCGGTTGATCCCCATCATGAGAGCAGCACGGGTTTGGTTACCGCGGGTGTATTGCATCACCATGTCCAACAGGGGCTGTTCTACTTCAGCCAGTACCAGCTCATACAGATCATTAACATCCTGACCATTCAGTTGAGCAAAATAGTTCTTCAGTGCCTGTTTAACCGAGTCACGCAGGGGCTTTTGAGTTACCTGGTCCTGAGAGTTAACGGTTGAAACGGTCAGTACGTCAGAATTTACGCGTTGTTCGAACATAGTTCTGTCAGCTCTTTATTTCTATTACGCAAAATTTTCGAAGTATGCCTCCAACGCCTCCAGCTGTTCGCTGGCATCCTCAATGGCGTTGAATGTGCGCCGAAACTGGTCATCTGGAGCGTGCTCCTGGAGATACCAGGAGACGTGCTTACGTGCAATTCGGTACCCTTTTGCCTGACCATAAAAGTCGTGCAACTCCCGAACATGCGCGCAAAGTAAGCGCTTAACCTCTGCCAGAGGCAGAGGGGGCAGCAGCTCCCCAGTGTCCAGATAATGCTGGATTTCCCGAAAGATCCAGGGTCTTCCCTGAGCTGCGCGGCCTATCATCAGGGCATCAGCCCCCGTATAGTCCAGTACAGCTCTGGCTTTAAGCGGGTCAGTAATGTCGCCATTCGCGATAATCGGAATGGAAACTTTCTGCTTAACTGCCCGAATACTGTCGTACTCAGCTTCACCATTAAACAAACAGGCGCGTGTGCGTCCGTGAATCGTCAGGGCCTGAATGCCACAGTCTTCAGCCAGTTGGGCAATTTCTTCACAGTTACGGTGCTCAGGAGCCCAGCCAGTGCGAATTTTGAGTGTTACGGGAACGTCCACTGCCTTCACGACCGCGGTCAGGATAGACTGCACCTGGTCCGGATACTGCAGTAGGGCTGAGCCCGCGAGCTTGCGATTCACTTTCTTTGCTGGACAGCCCATATTGATATCAATAATTTGGGCGCCGCTTTCCACATTAATGCGTGCGGCCCATGCCATCTCTTCAGGATCGCTACCGGCGATTTGCACGGTTCGAATACCTGGTTCATCAACGTGCACCATCCGTAAGCGAGACTTATCACTCTCCCATACCTGCGGGTTAGAGGACATCATCTCGGAAACGGTTAAACCTGCCCCCATCTCATAGCACAGCGTCCGGAATGGTCTGTCAGTGATGCCAGCCATTGGCGCTGCGATCAGGCGATTTCTGAGCTGATAGTGTCCGATGCGCATGAGTTAAGAAATGACCATACTGTGACTGCAAGGCGGCGTATATTACGCATTTTTTGGACGAGATGAAAGGCCAAACTTTGAGCAATCAGATGTTGTAGATCAATGAATCGCAGCTCAAAGGATAGTCAAAAAATAAATATCTTTAATAATCATGAGATTAATTCGATATGGATATTTTGTGTGCAGCGATAAAAAGGTAAAACTTCTCGTTTTTTCTTACTTCTCATCGCGTAATCACGACATAAAACGCTGTTTTTATGAACAAAAAGAGGGCGCTATAGTGCGATCTGGATCGCATTTATTGCCATTGCCAGCAGGAATGAGAGGAAGCAGGCGGCCTGGACAGGCCGCCTGAAGGCTTACTTCTTACGACCCGTGATGCGACACCACTCTTCTTTCTCAACAACCGCGTCGAGTTCGAAAAGCTCAGCGTAAGCTTCACATACGCTTTCTGCCTGGCTGGCCAGTATACCGGAAAGCCCCAGCAGACCGCCTGAAACGGGCAGCACGCTGATTAATGGAGCCAGCTCGCGTAATGGGCCTGCGAGGATGTTGGCGACCACCACGTCGGCGCTCATGGCGTCTGGCTGCTCCTGCGGCAGATAGAGTTCCAGACGCTCGGAGACGCCGTTACGTTCGGCGTTATCGCGGCTGGCCTGAATCGCCTGCGGGTCGATATCAATACCAATGGCTTTAGCCGCGCCAAGCTTCAACGCCGCGATAGCCAGAATACCGGAGCCACAGCCGAAATCGATAATGGTTTTACCCGCCAGATCGAGCCCGTCAAGCCACTGCAGGCACAGGGAGGTCGTCGGGTGTGTCCCGGTGCCAAACGCCAGTCCCGGGTCGAGCATCACGTTAACCGCGTTGGCATCCGGGACATCGCGCCAGCTTGGGCAAATCCACAGACGCTCACCGAAACGCATCGGGTGGAAGTTATCCATCCACTCGCGTTCCCAGTCTTTATCTTCCAGCTGCTCGATTTTATGGGCAAAACCAGCACCCAGCAGCGGATGCAGTTCCAGGGCGGCAACGACCGCTTTCATGTCGGTCTCTGCATCGAACAGGCCGATAACGTCCGTATCGCCCCACAGGCGGGTTTCACCTGGCAGCGGCTCAAACACCGGCGTATCGTGCGTATCCTGGAAGGTGATGGAGACGGCGCCCGTTTCCATCAGCGCATCGCTTAAGTCCTCAGCGTTCGCGCCGCTGGTATTTAGTTTCAGTTGGATCCATGGCATGGCAAAAACTCTTTATTTATCAGTAGACAGTACGACAGTTTGTGGTGCGGAAGAACCGAAACGGTTCCCGACCAGAAACGCCAGCAAACTCAGCAGTAACGAAGGCACAATCGGATGGAAGCCCAGGTACTGAATATTAAACGTCGCGAGTACGGCATAGAGCACGCCACCCACGATCATCGCGCTCAGCGCACCTGCGGCGTTCGCGCGTTCCCAGTAAAGCCCCAGCACCAGCGGCCACAGGAACACCGCTTCCAGGCCACCAAAGGCCAGCAGATTCAGCCAGATGATCATCTCTGGCGGACGCCATGCCGCCAGTAGCAGCAGCGTCCCCAAAATCAGGGTAATGGCCGCTGACATTCGCTTCAGGCGTCGCTCGTTTTGCAACTGCTCCGGGCGCAGGTTCAGGTAGAGATCTTTAATGATCGTAGCGGAACTTTGCAGCAACTGTGCATTGATCGTCGACATAATGGCGGCCATCGGCGCGGCGAGGAAGATCCCGGCGGCGAATGGCGGTAACACCTTAACCATCAGCGTGGGGATAACCAGATCCGGCACGGTTAAATCCGGGATCACCGCACGCCCCAGCGCGCCAGCCAGGTGCATACCGAACATCAGGATAGCGACAACGATGGTGCCGATAATAATCCCACGGTGCACGGCCTTGCTGTCTTTATAGGAGATACAGCGCACCGCCGTGTGCGGTAGGCCAATTACCCCGAAGCACACCAGTACCCAGAATGATGTCATAAAGGTAGGCGAGAGAATATCTTCGGCACCTTCCGGGCTGACCAGTTTTGGGTCAATGGTTTGCAATGTTTCAACCGCATGGCTCAGGCCGCCCGCTGCGTGCACGATACCGACCAACAATACGATGGTGCCCATCAGCATCACCAGCCCCTGCATCGTGTCGTTGAGTACGCTGGCGCGAAATCCGCCAAACGCGGTATAGAGCGCAATACTGATGCCGAAAATCAGCAAACCGGTTTCATAAGGAATACCCGCCGCCGTTTCCAGCAGGCGCGCGCCGCCGATGAACTGTACGGTCATCGCGCCGATGAACGCGATAAGCAGGCTCAGGCTTGCCAGCCACACCAGCAGGCGGCTCTGATAGCGGGCAAACAGCATATCGTTCAAGGTGACGGCGTTATAGCGTCGCGCGAGAATGGCAAATTTTTTGCCCAGTATTCCCAGCGACAGCCAGACAGCAGGCAGTTGAATCATCGCCAGTAGTACCCAGCCGAGACCGTATTTATACGCCGCACCCGGCCCGCCAATAAACGAGCTGGCGCTGATATAGGTGGCCGTCAGCGTCATTGCCAGCACAATTCCGCCCATCGAGCGGCTACCGAGGAAGTATTCGTTCAGGAACGAACCTGTTGCTCGCTTGCGCATTGCATAAACCGAGAGGCCAAACACCACCACCAGGTAAGCGACAAGCGGAAGAATCACTTCAAGCTGCATCGTCATCCTCCAGCGGAATGTCGCGGTAAATCAGTTTTACCATTGCCCAGCACAGTACAATAAAGATCAGCGGCACCAGCAAGCATGCCATCTCGAACCAGTGCGGCAGGCCGGTAACACCGATCGCAGAATCAGGTAAGTAAGCAGCCACTAACCATGCGACAAGATAAAGAAGGGTCAGCCACAGCGCCCAGCGCGCCTCTTTATGGGCCTGAACAAAACGCTTGTCCATTTTTTGTCCCTTGTGGATGAAGAAAGCGGGGATTGTACATGAGGGCGAGCGGGAGGGAAAAAACAAAAGGCCGGAATCTCCGGCCTTTTGCAATCAACGCGGGCAGATTAATCCTGAAGACCGAGTTTTTTCTCCAGATAGTGGATGTTAGTACCACCATGCTGGAAGTTCTCGTCATTCATGATGCGGATCTGCAAATCAACGTTGGTTTTGATGCCGTCGATGATCAGTTCCTGCAATGCGTTTTTCATACGGGAAATCGCAACGTCGCGAGTTTCACCGTAGCAAATCAGTTTGCCGATCATTGAGTCATAGTACGGCGGTACTGTGTAGCCCGCGTAGATATGAGATTCCCAACGAACGCCAAAACCGCCCGGCGCGTGGAAGCGCGTGATTTTACCCGGGCTTGGCAGGAAGGTGTCCGGGTCTTCGGCGTTGATACGGCATTCCACCGCATGGCCGCGAACCTGTACTTCGTCCTGCTTGATAGAGAGCGGTTGGCCTGCGGCGATGCGCAGCTGCTCTTTAATCAGGTCAACGCCGGTGATCATTTCGGTAACCGGGTGTTCTACCTGAATACGGGTGTTCATCTCGATGAAGTAGAACTCGCCGTTTTCGAACAGAAACTCGAAAGTACCTGCCCCGCGATAGCCGATATCCACACAGGCTTTAGCGCAACGTTCGCCGATGTAGCGGCGCAGTTCTGGCGTAATGCCCGGTGCTGGCGCTTCTTCGACCACTTTCTGGTGACGACGCTGCATAGAGCAGTCACGTTCTGCCAGATAGATTGCGTTCCCCTGACCATCAGCCAGTACCTGGATTTCCACGTGGCGTGGGTTTTCCAGATATTTTTCCATGTACACCATGTCGTTGTTGAAAGCCGCTTTGGCTTCCGCTTTCGTCATAGAGATGGACTGCGCCAGGTCGGCGTCGTTGCGCACAACGCGCATACCACGACCGCCGCCGCCGCCGGAGGCTTTGATGATAACCGGGTAGCCGATACGTTTTGCATGGGCGCGGTTAGCGTCCATATCGTCGCCCAGCGGGCCATCGGAACCTGGTACGGTTGGAACGCCGGCTTTCTTCATTGCGGTGATAGCAGACACTTTATCGCCCATCAGGCGGATAGTGTCGGCTTTCGGGCCGATAAAGATAAAGCCAGAACGTTCAACCTGCTCAGCAAAGTTGGCGTTCTCGGAGAGGAAGCCATAACCTGGGTGAATTGCTACTGCGCCAGTGATCTCAGCTGCGCTGATGATCGCCGGAATGTTCAGGTAGCTTTTTACGGACGGAGCCGGGCCGATACAGACCGTCTCATCCGCCAGCAATACGTGTTTTAAATCGCGATCCGCAGTGGAGTGCACAGCGACGGTCTTGATGCCCAGCTCTTTACAGGCACGAAGAATACGCAGTGCGATCTCGCCACGGTTAGCGATGACAATTTTATCCAGCATCTTCGCCTCGTTACTCGATGATGACCAGCGGCTCGTCAAATTCAACCGGTTGCCCGCTTTCGACCAGAACGGCTTTCACTACGCCCGCTTTATCAGCTTCGATCTGGTTCATCATTTTCATCGCTTCTACGATGCACAGGGTGTCGCCCACGTTAACTTTCTGACCCACTTCCACGAAAGCTTTCGCTTCCGGGCCTGGTGTACGGTAGAAAGTACCGACCATCGGGGAACGTACGATGTGACCACTGATTTCAGCTTTAGCCGGAGCGGATTCTGCTGCTGCCGGAGCGGCAACTGGCGCTGGCTGAGCCTGAGCGGCCGGCGCGGCATAAGCCTGCTGCATTACCGGGAAGCTAGCTGGCGCGGTTGCGCGGCTGATGCGTACTGACTCTTCGCCTTCAGAAATTTCCAGTTCAGAAATGCCAGACTCTTCGACCAGCTCGATCAGTTTTTTAATCTTACGAATATCCATGAGTGGGTTCCGTACTCTTTGTTTAGTGTGATTGTGACAGGCGTTTTACCGCCGTCTGTAACGCGTATGAATAACCATCTGCGCCTAACCCGCAAATAACGCCAGCGGAGACATCAGACAGATACGAATGATGGCGAAACGGTTCGCGCGCATGCACATTGCTGAGGTGAATCTCGATAAACGGGATACTCACCGCCAGCAGCGCATCTCGAAGGGCAACGCTTGTATGCGTAAACGCGGCCGGATTGATCAGGATATAGTCGACAGAGTCTTTAGCCTGATGAATTCGGTCGATGAGTGCGTACTCCGCGTTGGATTGCAGATGATCCAGCTCAACGTTCAGTGCTTCCGCTTCATGTTGCAAACCGTTTACGATTTGCGCAAGCGTCAGCGTTCCGTACTTCTCGGGTTCACGGGTACCGAGCATGTTAAGGTTCGGGCCGTTTAAAAGCAAAATGCGAAACTTGTCTGCCATTGTGCTGCTATCTCCTGCAATTCTCCGGTAAAAAACAAAATATACCTTCGATGCGCGATTGTCACCTTTTCAGGGGGACAAAACCCCTGTCAGGAAAACTGAAGTCGCACATTATAACTATTTCGTAGCATTTGGCAGCTAAATACTGGTCTTATCAGGGAAGATTATCAACCGCATTCGTGTAAAGTCAGGACGGAGTTCAGTAATTTGCGGTAAACCGCACATATCTCGCAACTAGCGCCACCACTGGCGGAACTTCTTGTAACGCCATGCTAAAAGCGCGACTACGCACACAGCATAAAGCAGCGGCTGCGGCGATAAAATTTTTACCGACCACAGGTAGTGAACCGGCGCGAGGATCGCTACCAGATAGACGAAGTTATGCAATAACTGCCAGCGTCGGCCCAGTTTTCGCTGCATCCACTGGGTAGAGGTCACCGCCAGCGCCAATAAGATCAGCCAACTGGCAAAACCGAGCAGCAAATAGGGGCGCATCACCAGCTCCTGGCCCAGTAGCGCCAGGTTGTTGATACCGAGCTCCAGCAGGGCATAGCTACATAAATGCAACGTGGCCCACGAAAAACACCATAACCCCAACAGGCGGCGGGTGCGTATCAATAATGGCTGTTTAGCGTAGCGCGCCAGCGGAGAAACCAACAAGGTCGCCAGCAGTAATTTCAGAGCCATCCTACCGGTGAAGTGCTGAATATCTTTTGCCGGGTCGGCGCTGAGTTGCCCGGAGGATGCGGCCCAAAAGAGCCAGACTAACGGTAAAAATGCCGCAAGATGCAGGCAAAGTTTCAGCCAGCGAATGTGTGTAACGGTTAAGCGCATTAAAAATTCTCCCGCAAATCCAGCCCGCGATAGAGCGAAGCGACCTGGTCGGCATAGCCATTAAACAGCAGCGTCGGCTGACGTTTTACATCCAGGATCCCGCCGGAACCAATAAAGCGTTCGCTCGCCTGCGACCAGCGGGGATGGTCGACGTGCGGGTTCACGTTGGCATAAAACCCGTATTCATCAGCTGCGGCGAGGTTCCAGGTGGTTGGCGGGCGTTCACGGGTGAGCTTAATCGAGACAATCGACTTGATGCCCTTAAAACCATATTTCCACGGCACGGTGAGGCGAATGGGCGCGCCGTTTTGCGGCGGCAGCGCTTTGCCATACACGCCGACGGTCAGCATAGTGAGCGGGTGCATCGCTTCGTCCAGGCGTAACCCTTCGACATAGGGATATTTCAGCCCGCCGCCGATAAAGCGGTCTTTTTGCCCGGGCATCACGTCGGGCGCGTACAACGTCTGGAAAGCCACGTATTTTGCGTTGCTTGTGGGCTCAACCAGCGATAAAAGTTTATGTAAAGGAAAGCCTACCCACGGCACGACCATCGACCAGGCTTCTACGCAGCGCATCCGATAAATACGCTCTTCCAGTGGAAAACGGCGGGTGAGGTCATCGTGATCGAGCGTCAGCGGTTTTGCCACTTCGCCATCAATCGTCAGTTTCCAGGGATCGGTCGGCAAACTGCCTGCGTTAGCTGCCGGGTCAGCTTTATCGAGGCCGAACTCATAAAAGTTGTTGTAACCGGTGACTTTATCTTCCGGTGTTAATGTGAGTTTGTTTTGCCATTCGGCGGGTTTGCTGAAATCGAGCGGTTTACCAGAAGGCGCGGGCGGGCGATCGTTGCCCTTAAACCAATCGCTAAGGCCAGCCTGAGCAGGAAGCGCCATAGCAGCCGTACTGATTCCTAACATCTTCAGCACCTGGCGGCGCTGCATCATAAAGACGGACTCTGCGGTCACGTCGGCTTCGGTTAATTTTTTCACGCTATTTCACCTCTCCGTCATTTTTACTAAGCATGACGGAGAGGCGTTATTCGCGCGAATATGTCACGAAAATTTGAAGATTAGGCGATTTTTACCAGCGTACGGCCCTGCGCCTGATTGTTGATAATCGCTTCGGCAAACTGCGGTGCTTTATCGAGGGTGATTTCCGTTGCGCTTTGCGCGTAGAAAGACGCCGGCAGATCGTTCACCAAACGCTCCCATGCGGCAGTGCGGCGCGCAATCGGGGTCATTACTGAATCGACACCCTGCAAACGGACGTTACGCAGGATAAATGGCATTACGGTTGTCGGCAGCGCGAAACCGCCCGCCAGGCCACAGGCCGCCACGCAGCCGCCGTAGTTCATTTGCGCCAGCACTTTCGCCAGCACTTTGTCGCCGACGGTATCGATAGCCCCGGCCCAAACCTGTTTTTCCAGTGGGCGCGTTTCTGCGAACTCATCACGGGCCAGAATACGATTAGCCCCTAATTGACGCAGATAATCGTGGGTGCTTTCGCGACCAGAAACAGCGGCCACCTGATAACCCAGTTTATGCAGCAGTGCGACCGCGGTGCTGCCTACGCCGCCGCTGGCACCGGTTACCACGATTTCACCATCTTGCGGACGCACGCCCGCGTCTTCCAGCGCCATTACGCACAGCATGGCAGTAAAACCGGCGGTACCAATAATCATCGCTTTACGGCCATCGAGTCCATTTGGCATCGGCACCAGCCAGTCGCCCTTCACCCGGGCGCGCTCAGATAAACCGCCCCAGTGATTTTCCCCTACGCCCCAACCGGTCAGCAGTACCTGCTGACCGGGCTGGAAGCGCGCGTCGTCGCTGGCGTGTACCGTACCGGCGAAATCAATGCCGGGCACCATAGGGAAATTACGGATAATTTTGCCTTTCCCGGTGATTGCCAGCGCGTCTTTATAGTTCAGGCTGGACCACTGAATATCCACGGTGACATCCCCTTGCGGCAACAGGCTATCGTCGATGCGCTGTACCGATGCAAGGGTTTTTCCGTCCTGCTGTTCTAAGATTAATGCCTGCATAACCCGTCCTCAATGGCTCGATGTTTGGTAAAATTTCTCTCAGAACTATACTCGCTACACACAATTCTATGTCGATTTGGCGCAATAAATTGCCAGAAACCCCTGATTTGGTAGTATGCCGGGTTCATTTGATATGTTAGTGCTCACTTTTGACAGAGCGGGCAGCCGGGGCCGGGCGATTTGTCGGGTGACGATTAACCAACGGAGTTAAATCAGGGATGCGATTAACGACGAAATTTTCCGCTTTTTTTACACTGCTGACCGGGTTAACTATCCTGGCGACATTGATTGGCTCGTCGCTGAGTTTTTATAACGGCATTCAATATAAAGTGAAGGGCCGCGTAGAGGCGGTCGCTACGGTGTTGGATAACCGCCTGTTAACCCACTCCTTCGAGCAGTTGGCGCCTCAGCTTGATGAAATGTTTGCTCCGGTGGATGTGGTGAGCGTCGATTTCCTCCAGGATGGAAAAAAGGTATACCACTACGCGCGCAAAAGCAGCTACCGACCGGTGGGCAGCTATTATCGTTATCGCGAACTGCTCATTGACTCTGTTAAGCATCCCGGCATGCAAATTAAGCTGGAATATCAGGATCCGATGGCGAACTACTTCCGTTCGTTGATGACCACACTGCCGCTGACCCTGACCATCGCTTTTATGGTCATGATGGTGTTTATCGCGGTGCGCTGGCTGCGTCGCCAACTGGCGGGGCAGGAACTGCTGGAGTCACGGGCGATTCGCATCCTGAACGGCGAGCGTGGCGCGAAAGTTAAAGGCAACGTCCACGAATGGCCCGCCCGCACCAGTAGCGCGATGGACGTCCTGCTGTCAGAAATTCAGTTTGCCGCTGAGCAGCGTAGCCGAATGGACACGCTGATCCGTGCCTACGCCGCGCAGGATAATAAAACGGGCCTCAGCAACCGTCTCTTCTTTGATAACCAACTGGCGACGCTGCTGGACGATCAGGAAAACGTTGGCGCGCACGGTATCGTGATGATGATTCGTCTGCCGGATCTCGATTTGCTGCGCGATAGCTGGGGCAATGAAGCGGCAGAAGAGCATCTCTTCATGCTCATCAACCTGCTTTCTACCTTTATGATGCGTTATCCAGGCGCCTTACTGGCGCGATATCACCGTAGCGACTTTACTGTATTGTTGCCTCATCGCACCTTAAAGGAAGCGGACAGTATCGCCGGGCAATTGCTCAAGGCCGTCGATGCGCTGCCGATAACTAAAATTCTTGACCGTGATGACATGATGCATATTGGTATCTGCGCCTGGCGTAGCGGGCAGACCAGCCAGCAGGTGATGGAACATGCGGAATCTGCGGTACGTAACGCGGTGTTGCAGGGCAGTAACAGTTGGGCGATTTACGATGATTCACTGCCGGAGAAAGGGCGAGGCAATGTGCGCTGGCGTACGCTTATCGAACAGATGCTGCGACGTGGCGGCCCGCGTTTATACCAGAAACCGGCGATAACGCTTGATGGGCATGTCCACCATCGGGAACTGACCTGCCGTATTTATGACGGTAATGAAGAGGTGATTGCAGCAGAGTACCTGCCGATGGTGCTTGAGTTCGGTCTGATGGAAGAGTATGACCGTTTGCAAATTACCCGCGTATTGCCGTTTTTAAATTTCTGGCCAGAAGAAAATCTCGCCTTACAGGTTTCTGTCGAGTCGCTCATCCGCCCGCGTTTTCAGCGCTGGCTGCGTGATACCTTAATGCAATGCGAAAAATCGCAACGCAAACGGATTATTTTTGAACTTGCAGAGGCAGATGTTTGTCAACATATCAGCCGTTTGCAGCCCGTCGTGCGTTTAATTAACGCCTTAGGGGCCAGGATCGCCGTTATTCAGGCGGGTTTAACCCTGGTGAGCACCAGTTGGATCAAGCAGCTTGAGGTTGAACTCATCAAGCTTGACCCCGGCCTGGTGCGCAATATTGAGAAGCGGAGTCAAAACCAGTTGCTGGTGCAGAGCCTGGTTGAAGCCACGAAAGGCACAACCATGCGGGTTTTTGCGCCGGGCATCCGGAGCCGTAGTGAATGGCAGGTACTGACAGAGTGTGGCGTTTCCGGCGGGCAGGGTGATTTTTTTGCCGCCTCACAACCACTTGACACGAATGTGAAAAAATATTCGCAAAGATACTCTGTTTGACCTGCTGTTTAACGTGTTTATCACGTAGAATAATGCGCGCGGTTTATTCGGGGGTGTGCGTGTCTGCTCGCCGGGTATATGTCGCATCATGCAAGTCGACGACCTTTGAAACAGGTTGCAAGTCCAGATTGGGATACGGTAATGACTCCCGACGCTGATGGAGCCAGGTTGGATTTGTAACAGAGGAAACGAACTGCACTAATTTTCACCGTTGCAGATGATTTTTGCGCCTTGTCGCTGCTGCGTGTGGTTGGTAAAGTAAGCGGATTTTGTTTTCCGCCCCAGCTTTCAGGATTATCCCTTAGTATGTTGAAAAAATTTCGTGGCATGTTTTCCAATGACCTGTCCATTGACCTGGGTACTGCGAATACCCTGATTTACGTAAAAGGACAAGGCATCGTATTGAATGAGCCTTCCGTGGTGGCCATTCGTCAGGATCGTGCTGGTTCTCCGAAAAGCGTCGCTGCCGTCGGTCATGACGCCAAACAGATGCTGGGTCGTACGCCTGGCAATATCGCGGCTATTCGTCCGATGAAAGACGGCGTTATCGCCGACTTCTTCGTGACCGAAAAAATGTTGCAGCACTTTATTAAACAGGTGCATAGCAACAGCTTCATGCGTCCGAGCCCGCGCGTACTGGTTTGTGTGCCGGTGGGCGCAACGCAGGTTGAGCGTCGTGCGATTCGTGAATCCGCTCAAGGCGCAGGCGCGCGTGAAGTGTTCCTGATTGAAGAACCGATGGCTGCGGCAATCGGCGCAGGCCTGCCGGTTTCCGAAGCGACCGGTTCTATGGTGGTTGATATCGGTGGTGGTACCACTGAAGTGGCGGTTATCTCCCTGAACGGCGTGGTTTACTCCTCTTCCGTACGTATCGGCGGCGACCGTTTCGATGAAGCTATCATTAACTACGTGCGTCGTAACTACGGCTCTCTGATCGGTGAAGCCACCGCAGAGCGCATCAAGCACGAAATCGGCTCCGCTTATCCGGGTGACGAAGTGCGTGAAATCGAAGTCCGTGGCCGTAACCTGGCTGAAGGTGTACCGCGCGGTTTCACCCTGAACTCCAACGAAATCCTCGAAGCGCTGCAGGAGCCGCTGACCGGTATCGTAAGTGCCGTTATGGTTGCACTGGAACAGTGCCCGCCGGAACTGGCGTCCGACATCTCCGAACGCGGTATGGTTCTGACCGGTGGTGGTGCGCTGCTGCGTAACCTTGACCGCCTGTTAATGGAAGAGACGGGCATTCCTGTCGTTGTTGCTGAAGATCCGCTGACCTGTGTGGCGCGCGGTGGCGGCAAAGCGCTGGAAATGATCGATATGCACGGCGGCGACTTGTTTAGCGAAGAGTAGTCAGCCTGAGTCCGGGGTAGCTTTCGGGCTACCCTTGATTTTACTGACACGAGAATACGCATAGCCTATGAAGCCCATTTTTAGCCGTGGCCCGTCGCTACAGATTCGCCTAATTCTGGCGGTTCTGATCGCGCTTGGCGTTATCATCGCCGACAGCCGCCTTGGTATGTTCAGTCAGATCCGAACATACATGGATACCGCCGTCAGTCCTTTCTATTTTGTCTCCAATGGTCCCCGTGAATTACTCGACAGCGTGTCACAAACGCTGGCCTCGCGTGACCAACTCGAACTCGAAAACCGGGCACTTCGCCAGGAACTGCTGCTGAAAAACAGCGACCTGCTGATGCTGGGTCAGTACAAACAAGAGAACGCCCGTTTACGTGAACTGCTGGGTTCGCCGCTGCGTCAGGATGAGCAGAAAATGGTGACGCAGGTGATCTCCACCGTTAACGATCCTTACAGCGATCAGGTAGTTATCGACAAAGGTAGCGTCAATGGCGTCTATGAAGGCCAGCCGGTCATCAGCGACAAAGGCGTTGTCGGCCAGGTGGTGGCCGTCGCCAAACTGACCAGCCGTGTCCTGTTAATTTGCGATGCCACGCATGCGCTACCGATTCAGGTGCTGCGTAACGACATCCGCGTGATTGCCGCCGGCAACGGCTGCACCGACGATCTCCAGCTTGAACACCTGCCTGCCAACACGGATATCCGCGTCGGAGATGTGCTGGTGACGTCTGGCCTGGGCGGTCGTTTCCCGGAAGGGTATCCGGTTGCGGTGGTCTCCTCCGTGAAGCTCGATACCCAGCGCGCGTATACCGTGATTCAGGCGCGTCCAACCGCGGGCTTACAGCGTCTGCGTTATCTGCTGCTGCTGTGGGGCGCCGATCGTAATGGCGCGAACCCGATGACGCCGGAAGATGTGCACCGCGTGGCCAACGAACGTTTGATGCAGATGATGCCGCAGGTGTTGCCATCCCCGGATGCCATGGGGCCGCCAACGCCAGTACCGGCACCTGCCACGGGGCTTGCAACCTCGCCCACGGAAACCCAGCCGACTGAACTCTCCCCTCAGGGAGGGCCATAGTGGCAAGTTACCGTAGCCAGGGACGCTGGGTAATCTGGCTCTCGTTTCTTATCGCACTGCTGCTGCAAGTGATGCCCTGGCCGGACAACATCATCGTTTTCCGGCCAAACTGGGTTCTGCTTATCCTGCTTTACTGGTCACTGGCGCTGCCGCATCGGGTGAATGTCGGTACCGGTTTTGTGATGGGCGCGATTCTGGATCTCATTAGCGGCTCAACGCTCGGCGTGCGCGCGTTGTCGTTGAGTATTGTGGCGTATCTGGTGGTGCTCAAGTATCAGCTGTTTCGTAATCTGGCGCTCTGGCAGCAGGCGCTGGTGGTCATTCTGTTGTCGCTTTCCACGGATATTATTGTTTTCTGGTCAGAGTTTTTAGTGATCAACGTCTCTTTCCGACCGGAAGTGTTCTGGAGTAGTGTAGTCAATGGCGTACTCTGGCCGTGGATCTTCCTCCTGATGCGCAAAGTTCGTCAGCAATTCGCCGTGCAATAAAGGTCGTTATGAAAATTTATCTCGCTTCAGGCTCCCCGCGTCGCCAGGAACTGCTCACCCAACTGGGTGTGGCGTTTGAGAAAATCGTTCCAGGTATTGAAGAGCAGCGCCGTCCACAGGAAAGTGCGCAGCAGTACGTGACGCGACTGGCGCGAGAAAAAGCTCAGGCCGGAGTGGCAATGGTTGATCAAGACCTCCCGGTTCTGGGTGCGGATACTATAGTTATCCTCAATGGCGAAGTGCTTGAGAAACCGCGTGATGCCGCCCATGCGGCAGAGATGCTGGGTAAGCTTTCAGGGGAAACGCATCAGGTAATGACCGCCGTCGCGCTGGCAGACCGCCAGAATACGCTCGACGCGCTGGTGGTCACCGATGTGACGTTCAGAGTACTTTCCGAACACGATATCGCAGGCTACGTTGCCAGCGGTGAACCTTTAGATAAAGCAGGTGCATACGGTATTCAAGGGTTGGGTGGCTGTTTTGTCAGGAAGATAAATGGCAGCTATCACGCCGTAGTCGGCTTACCGCTGGTGGAAACGTATGAGTTGCTCAGTAACTTTAACTCACTACGTGAGGAAAGGGATAAACATGACGGCTGAATTATTAGTGAATGTGACGCCATCCGAAACGCGTGTGGCGTATATCGATGGCGGCATTTTGCAGGAAATTCATATTGAGCGTGAAGCGCGACGCGGAATCGTAGGCAATATCTACAAAGGTCGTGTCAGTCGTGTATTGCCAGGGATGCAGGCGGCTTTTGTAGATATTGGCCTGGAGAAGGCCGCATTCCTTCACGCCTCCGATATTATGCCGCACACCGAGTGTGTGGCGGGTGAGGAACAAAAACAGTTCACCGTACGCGATATCTCTGAGTTAGTGCGTCAGGGGCAGGATCTCATGGTGCAGGTGGTGAAAGATCCGCTCGGCACCAAAGGCGCGCGTCTGACGACTGATATTACACTCCCTTCACGTTACCTCGTTTTTATGCCCGGCGCGTCCCACGTCGGCGTTTCCCAACGTATTGAAAGCGAAGCCGAACGCGAACGCCTGAAGAAGGTGGTAGCGGAGTATTGCGACGAGCAAGGCGGTTTTATCATTCGTACAGCGGCAGAAGGCGTGTGCGAAGAGGATTTAGCCTCTGACGCCGCGTACCTCAAACGCGTGTGGACCAAAGTGATGGAGCGTAAAAAACGCCATCAAACACGTTATCAGCTTTACGGCGAGCTGGCGCTGGCGCAACGCGTGCTGCGTGATTTCGCGGATGCCCAGCTTGACCGCATTCGCGTTGACTCGCGTCTGACTTATGAAGCGCTGCTGGAGTTCACTGCTGAATACATCCCGGAAATGACCAGTAAGCTGGAGCACTACACCGGCCATCAGCCCATTTTCGATCTCTTTGACGTCGAAAATGAAATTCAGCGCGCGCTGGAACGTAAAGTAGAACTGAAATCGGGTGGCTACCTGATTATCGATCAGACCGAAGCGATGACCACGGTGGATATCAACACCGGAGCGTTTGTCGGCCACCGTAATCTCGACGACACGATATTCAATACCAACATAGAAGCGACCCAGGCTATCGCGCGTCAGCTCCGCTTGCGTAATCTGGGCGGCATTATCATCATCGATTTTATCGATATGAATAATGAAGATCACCGCCGACGCGTGCTGCACTCGCTGGAGCAGGCCCTGAGCAAAGATCGCGTGAAAACCAGCATCAACGGCTTCTCTCAGCTTGGGCTGGTGGAGATGACCCGTAAACGTACCCGTGAAAGCGTGGAGCATGTGCTGTGCAATCAATGCCCGACCTGCCATGGGCGCGGCACGGTGAAAACCGTCGAGACGGTATGCTATGAAATCATGCGCGAAATTGTGCGCGTGCATCATGCGTATGATTCCGACCGCTTCCTCGTGTATGCATCACCGTCGGTGGCGGAAACCCTGAAAGGCGATGAATCCCATGCGCTGGCGGAAGTCGAAATCTTCGTTGGCAAGCAGGTAAAAGTACAAATCGAACCGCTCTATAACCCAGAGCAGTTTGATGTGGTCATGATGTAAAGCAGCCTGCCGGGCACAAGGAGAGAAGCGTGAGGCGATTGCCGGGGATATTACTGCTCACCGTGGCAACATTGATTGTCATTGCTGCGTTGTTGGTGAGCGGCTTGCGCCTTGTGCTGCCGCATCTGAATGAGTGGCGCCCGCAAATCCTCGCAAAAATCTCTTCGGCGGTGGGGCAACCGGTGGAAGCCTCGAAAATTCAGGCCAGCTGGGAAAATTTCGGCCCCACGCTTGATGTGCGCGATATTAAAGCTGGTCTGGATAACGAGGGCGGCGAGATGTCGATTAAACGCGTCTCGCTGGCACTCGATGTATGGCAAAGCCTGCTGCATATGCGCTGGCAATTTCGCGATCTCACCTTCTGGCAGCTCAACATACATACCAATGCACCGCTGCAAAGCAATGACAGCAGCGACAGTATGGAAGGCGATCGCATCGGCGACCTCTTCCTGCGCCAGTTTGATCAGTTCACCCTGCGCGACAGCCATCTGAGCTTCCTGACTCTTTCCGGTCAGCGAGCCGAACTGGCGATCCCGCAGCTCACCTGGCTCAACGGTAAAAACCGTCACCGTGCGGAAGGCGAGCTAAGCCTGACCAGCCTTACCGGGCAGCACGGGGTGATGAAAGTGCGTATGGATCTGCGGGATGAAAATGGCCTGCTGAATAAAGGCAAGCTGTGGCTTCAGGCGGATGATATCGACGTCAAACCCTGGCTTGGTAAATGGATGCAGGACAACATTGCGCTCACCAGTGCGCGCTTTAGTCTGGAAGCCTGGGCTTCGCTCGATAAGGGCGAAATCTCGAGCGGTGATGTCTGGCTGAAAAAGGGCGGCGCGACGTGGAAGGGTGATAAAGACGATCATCAGCTCTCCGTAGATAACCTGACGGCGCACCTCTCACGTGAAAAAGCGGGGTGGGAATTCCGCATCCCTGATACGCGTATTACCATGGATGGCACACCGTGGCCGCGCGGTGCGCTGGCGCTGGCGTGGATCCCGGCGCAGGAAGTGGGCGGAAATAACAGC
Source organism: Pseudocitrobacter faecalis (assembly GCF_965231525.1). Taxonomy (NCBI): domain Bacteria; kingdom Pseudomonadati; phylum Pseudomonadota; class Gammaproteobacteria; order Enterobacterales; family Enterobacteriaceae; genus Pseudocitrobacter; species Pseudocitrobacter faecalis. The sequence continues at coordinate 33,643 of NZ_CBDDNJ010000002.1, forward strand.
GTACGCAGCGATGAACTTCGCATTCGCGCCAGTCATCTTTCTCTTGCCGGGCTCAATGGTCTGCTACCGATTGCCGACAAGCTCTCCCCAACGCTTGGCGAAATCTGGCGTACCACGCAGCCGAACGGTACGATTGAGTCGTTGGGGCTCGATATTCCGCTCAAGGCGACGGAGCAAACCCGTTTTCAGGCCGCGTGGAACGATCTGGCGTGGAAGCAGTGGAAGCTACTGCCCGGTGCGGAAAACGTCTCTGGCGAGTTGTCCGGCAGCGTTGCAAACGGCGCATTGAAAGTGAATATGCAGCAGGCGACGATGCCATATGAGACGGTGTTCCGCGCGCCGCTGGAAATTGCCAAAGGCACCGCCACGCTCAACTGGCTGAAGAACGACAAAGGCTTCATGCTCGATGGGCGTAATATTGATGTTGAGGCTAAAGCCGTCCGCGCCGCAGGCGGTTTCCGTTACCTGCAGCCAAAGGATGACCAGCCCTGGCTGGGCATTCTGGCGGGTATCAGCACCGATGATGGCGGCCAGGCCTGGCGCTATTTCCCGGAAAATCTGATGGGTAAAGAGCTGGTCGATTACCTGAGCGGGGCAATTAAAGGCGGCCAGGCTGATAATGCCACGCTGGTGTATGGCGGCAATCCGCATCTCTTCCCGTACAAGCATAACGAAGGGCAGTTTGAAGTTTCGGTGCCGCTGCGTAACGCTACCTTCGCCTTCCAGCCAGACTGGCCCGCGCTGACCGACCTCGACATTCATCTCGACTTCCTCAACGATGGTCTGTGGATGAAGGCGGATAAAGTGGCGCTGGGCGGCGTCACGGCGACCAACCTTAACGCCATGATCCCGGACTACGCCAAAGAGAAGCTGCTGATTGATGCGGATATCAACGGACCAGGAAAAGCGGTTGGGCCATATTTCAATGACACACCGCTCAAAGAATCGTTAGGCGCGACGCTGGATGAACTTCAGCTTGATGGGGATGTGAGTGCTCGCTTACAACTTGATATCCCGCTCAACGGCGATCTGGTTCATGCGACCGGCGATGTGGCGCTCAATAATAACAGTCTGTTTATCAAACCGCTCGACAGTACGCTGCACAACCTGAACGGCAAATTCAGCTTCTCAAACGGCGATTTGCAGAGCCAGCCGATGACCGCGACCTGGTTTAATCAGCCGCTGAAGGTTGATTTCAACACGCGTGAAGGTGAGAAATCGTACCAGGTTGGCGTCAACATGGACGCCAACTGGCAACCGTCGCGCACGGGCGTGCTGCCGAAAGCTATCAATGACGAAATCAGTGGCAGCGTGCCGTGGCAGGGGAAAGTTGCTATCGAGCTGCCGTATCGCGGCAGCCCAACGTACAAAGTCGGCGTCACCGCCGACCTGAAGAATGTGAGCAGTCACTTACCTGCACCGGTAGACAAAGCCGCCGGTGAGCCGCTCCCGGTGAAAATTGACGTTGATGGCAACCTGAAACGTTTCGATTTAACTGGCAAAGTGGGAAGTAATCATCATCTCAATAGCCGTTGGTTGCTCAACCAAAAATTGACGCTGGATCGCGCCATCTGGGCAAGCGACAGCCGCACTATCCCGCCGCTGCCGCAGCAGCCGGGCGTTGAGCTTAATCTCCCGCCGATGGATGGCGCGCAGTGGCTGGCCCTGTTCCAGCAGGGCGCGGCCAGTGATGCCAGCTCTGCCGCCGTCTTCCCGAAACAGGTCACCCTGCGCACGCCGTCGCTGACCTTAGGTGGGCAGCAGTGGAATAACCTGAGCATCGTTTCACAGCCGTCGGCACAGGGCACCAAAGTTGATGCGCAGGGACGTGAAGTGAATGCCACGCTGACCATGCACGACAATGCGCCGTGGCAGGCGGCGATTCGCTATCTCTATTACAACCCATCCTCGACGCCGCTGACGCAGGCGTCGGCCGCTTCAACAGGCCCGCTTAGCCGTAATCGCATCGATTTCAGTGGCTGGCCGGATCTTCAGCTTCGTTGTGCAGAGTGCTGGCTGTGGGGGCAGAAATATGGCCGTATCGACGGTGATTTCGCGATTAAAGGCGACACGCTGACCCTGCGTAATGGGCTGGTGGATACCGGTTTCGCACGACTGACCAGCGACGGCGAGTGGGTGAATGGTCTGAACGGGCAGCGTACATCGTTGAAAGGTAAACTGCGCGGCAAGAAAATAGATGATGCGGTGGCGTTTTTCGGTATTGCTACGCCAATTCGCGACTCCTCAGTCGACCTGGATTACGACTTACACTGGCGCGCCAGCCCGTGGCAGCCAGATGTTGCGTCGCTGAACGGTATTCTGAAAACGCGTATTGGCAAAGGGCAGTTTACTGATTTGAGCACCGGTCACGCGGGCCAGTTGTTGCGCCTGCTGAGCGTCGATGCGCTGCTGCGCAAACTGCGCTTTGATTTCAGCGATACCTTCACGGAAGGCTTCTATTTTGATTCCATCCGCAGTACTGCCTGGATTAAAGACGGCGTGCTGAACACGGATGATACGCTGGTTGATGGTCTGGAAGCAGATATTGCCATGAAAGGTTCCGTTGATTTGGTGCGTCGTCAGCTGGCGATGGAGGCCATTGTTGCGCCTGAGATTTCTGCAACCGTCGGTGTGGCGGCGGCGTTCGCCATTAACCCGATTGTCGGCGCCGCTGTCTTCGCGGCCAGTAAAGTTCTGGGGCCGCTGTGGAGCAAGGTGTCGATTCTGCGTTATCGCATCACCGGGCCAATTGATTCACCGCAAATCAATGAAGTTCTGCGCCAGGCGCGCAGTGATACGAAGCAATGATTTGACGCAGTCGCACAATTGCCTCACTCTTTTAACATGGGCATCTTAGCGGTAACTAACGAGTAGCGAATAATGAGTCTAAACCTGGTAAGTGAACAATTGCTGGCAGCGAACGGCCTGAATCATCAGCGCCTGTTTGACATTCTTGGTCAACTCGCCGAGCGCCGTCTCGATTATGGCGATCTTTATTTCCAGTCGAGCTATCACGAATCCTGGGTTTTAGAAGACAGCATCATCAAAGATGGTTCTTACAATATTGACCAGGGCGTTGGTGTGCGCGCGATTAGCGGTGAAAAAACCGGCTTTGCCTACGCCGACCAGATTAGTCTGCTGGCGCTGGAACAGAGCGCGCAGGCGGCGCGGACGATTGTACGTGATGCGGGTGATGGCAAGGTGCACACGCTGGGCGCGGTAGACCACGCTCCGCTCTATACGTCGCTCGATCCACTGCAAAGCATGAGCCGTGAAGAGAAACTCGACATTCTGCGTCGCGTGGATAAAGTCGCGCGTGCGGCAGATAAGCGTGTGCAGGAGGTTTCCGCCAGCCTGACGGGGGTGTATGAACTGATCCTGGTGGCGGCAACGGATGGCACGCTGGCGGCGGATGTTCGCCCGCTGGTGCGTCTGTCGGTCAGCGTGCAGGTGGACGATAACGGCAAACGCGAGCGCGGTGCCAGCGGCGGTGGCGGCCGTTTTGGTTATGATTACTTCCTGGCGGATCTCGACGGTGAAGTGCGCGCGGATGCGTGGGCAAAAGAAGCGGTGCGTATGGCGCTGGTGAATCTCTCGGCAGTCGCGGCACCTGCCGGCACCTTGCCGGTGGTACTGGGTGCTGGCTGGCCGGGCGTACTGCTGCACGAAGCGGTTGGCCATGGTCTGGAAGGCGACTTTAACCGTCGCGGCACCTCCGTTTTCAGCGGTCATATGGGCGAGCTGGTGGCTTCCGAACTGTGTACGGTTGTTGATGATGGCACCATGCAGGATCGCCGTGGTTCCGTGGCTATCGATGATGAAGGGACGCCGGGTCAGTACAATGTGTTGATCGAAAATGGCATTCTGAAAGGCTACATGCAGGACAAACTCAACGCGCGTCTGATGGGCGTTGCGCCGACCGGTAACGGTCGCCGTGAATCCTATGCGCATCTGCCGATGCCGCGTATGACCAATACCTACATGCTGGCCGGGAAATCGACGCCGCAGGAGATTATCGAATCCGTTGAGTACGGCATCTACGCGCCGAACTTTGGCGGCGGCCAGGTGGATATCACCTCCGGGAAATTCGTCTTCTCGACCTCGGAAGCGTATCTGATTGAAAACGGTAAAGTCACCAAACCGGTGAAAGGTGCAACCCTGATTGGTTCCGGAATCGAAACCATGCAGCAGATTTCCATGGTTGGTAACGACCTCAAGCTCGATAACGGCGTGGGCGTTTGCGGAAAAGAAGGGCAGAGCCTGCCGGTTGGCGTGGGTCAGCCGACGCTGAAGGTCGATAACCTGACAGTGGGTGGCACCGCGTAATTTTGCCTTGCCGGATGGCGGCTTTGCCTTATAAGGCCTACCGATCGAGTAGGCCTGATAAGCGTAGCGCCATCAGGCAAAATGTTTCACCGCTCCCCCACTTCATCTTTACCCCGCATCCCCTGGTATAACCGGGCGACCTCGACAAAATAATCGGTCAGGTAATTAATACATACCTGCACTTTTAGCGGCAGCTTATCTTTTTCGGTATAAAGTGCGTAAACCGGACGCGGATCGGACTGGTAGCGCGGCAGTAAAATTTCCACTTCGCCGCGGTTAATCTCTTCTATTACCCACATCAACGGCACGTACGCGATACCTGCCCCCACAGAGAGCCAGCGGCTCAGCGTCATCGGATCGTTCGTCACAAATCGTCCCTCTGGAATCAGGCGGGTGGTCAGCCCTTCCGGGGCGATCAGCTCAAATTCATTATCCGGGCGCACACTGTATTCCAGCCATGAATGGTTGGCGAGGTCGGCCGGTTTCTCGGGAATGCCTGCGTGCTGTAGATAACTTTTGGCCGCGCAGATAACCATTGGCATCGAGCCTAATCGGCGCGAGAAGAGACTGGAATCCTGTAACGCACCGACGCGGATCACCACATCAAGGCCATCGGCAATCAGATCCGGTGCCGGAATACCCGTAACCAGATTAACGGTCAGCCCGGTGTACTCCTTTAACATCTCCGCAGTGATCCGCGCGAGGACATTTTGTGCCATAGTTGAAGAACATCCGATCCGCAGCGTGCCGATTGGCGTATTGTTAAACGCGTAGAGCTGTTCATGGACATCTTGTGCTTCAAACAGCATTCGTCGACAGCCCTGGTAATATATTTTGCCGGCTTCTGTGAGGCCTATACTACGCGTGCTGCGGTTTAACAGCTTAACTTGTAACTCATCTTCCAGCTTTGATACAGTCTGGCTGATGGAAGAGACGCTCATCTGAAGCTGTTTGGCGGCGGCGGTGAACGAGCCTTGCTCGACCACTTTCGCAAACACGGACATTCGTTTTAGTCGTTCCATTATTCACTCTGGCTTAAAAGTGATTTAGATCACACAATATAGATAACGGCATAACAGTTACGTTAATATACTGTTAGCTGAATAATTAAAGCGCACTCTCACCTGCACGCTAGTCTAAACCAAGGTCAACATGAGTCTGTTTCCTGTCATTGTGATTTTCGGCCTGTCATTCCCGCCGATCTTCTTTGAGTTGCTATTGTCACTCGCCATCTTCTGGGGGGTGAGGCGACTGCTTATTCCAACCGGTATCTATGACTTTGTCTGGCACCCTGCGCTGTTCAATACGGCATTGTATTGCTGTCTTTTTTATCTGATATCACGTTTGTTCGTTTGAGGTAGATGTGAAAACGCTAATAAGAAAAATCTCCCGTACAGCCATCACACTGATACTGGTTATTCTGGCTTTTATCGCCATTTTCCGCGCCTGGGTGTACTACACCGAGTCGCCGTGGACGCGTGACGCGCGTTTCAGCGCCGACGTGGTCGCCATCGCGCCCGATGTCTCCGGGTTGATTACGCAGGTAAATGTCAAGGATAACCAACTGGTTAATAAAGACCAGGTATTGTTCACGATTGACCAGCCACGTTATCAGAAAGCGCTGGAAGAAGCTGAAGCAGATGTGGCGTATTACAAAGCGCTCGCCAGCGAGAAGCGCCGCGAAGCCGGACGTCGTAACCAGTTAGGCATTCAGGCGATGTCGCGTGAGGAGATCGACCAGGCCAACAACGTCCTGCAAACCGTTGAGCATCAGTTAGCCAAGGCACAGGCGACACGCGACCTTGCGCGCCTCGACCTTGACCGCACCGTTATTCGCGCACCGGCGGCGGGCTGGGTAACTAACCTCAACGTCTTCAACGGCGAATTTATTACCCGTGGCTCCACGGCGGTCGCACTGGTGAAAAAGAATTCGTTCTACGTGCTGGCCTACCTGGAAGAAACCAAGCTGGAAGGCGTGCGTAAAGGCTATCGTGCGGAAGTCACCCCGCTTGGCAGCAACCGTGTTATCAAAGGCACCGTCGATAGTATCGCGGCGGGCGTAACCAACGCCAGCAGCAGCAATGACGCGAAAGGCATGGCGACCATTGATTCCAACCTTGAATGGGTGCGTCTGGCGCAGCGTGTGCCGGTACGCATTCATCTTGATGAGCAGCAGGATAACATCTGGCCTGCCGGGACAACCGCAACGGTGGTGATTACCGGTGAAAAAGACCGGGACGCGCAGAACATGACCTTCTTCCAGAAACTGGCGCTGCGTCTGCGTGAGTTCGGTTAATCGTTATGGGTATTTTTAGCATTGCCAATCAGCACATTCGCTTTGCCATTAAACTGGCATGCGCGATTGTGCTGGCGCTGTTTGTCGGTTTCCACTTTGAGCTGGAAACGCCGCGCTGGGCGGTTCTGACGGCGGCGATCGTCGCGGCAGGGCCAGCATTTGCCGCCGGTGGCGAGCCCTATTCCGGCGCTATCCGCTACCGCGGGATGCTGCGTATTATCGGAACCTTTATCGGCTGTATTGCGGCGTTAACCATCATTATCGTGATGATCCGCGCGCCGCTCCTGATGATTCTGGTGTGCTGCATCTGGGCCGGTTTTTGTACCTGGCTCTCCTCGCTGGTACGCGTCGAAAACTCCTACGCGTGGGGGCTGGCGGGCTATACAGCGCTGATTATTGTTATCACTATTCAGACCGAACCACTCCTCACGCCGCAATTTGCGGTCGAGCGCTGTAGTGAGATCGTCATTGGTATCGTCTGCGCGATCATGGCCGATCTGCTTTTCTCGCCGCGATCGATCAAAAAAGAGATCGACCTTGAACTGGATAACCTACTTATCGATCAATATCGCCTGATGCAGTTGTGTATTAAGCACGGCGACAGTGAAGAAGTTGACCGCGCCTGGAGCGGGCTGGTGCGCCGCACGGCGGCTTTGGGGGGGATGCGCAGCAACCTGAGCATGGAATCTTCCCGCTGGTCTCGTGCGAATCGCCGTTTAAAGGCGTTGAACACGGTTTCCCTGACCATGATTACCCAGGCTTGCGAAACCTACATTATTCAGAACACGCGTCCGGAAACGGTTACTGATGACTATCGCGAGCTCTTCGCCGAGCCGGTGGAGACCGTACAGGATGTACATCGTCAGTTAAAACGCATGCGTCGTGTGATGGCCTGGACAGGTGAACACGGTACGCCGGTAACGATTTATGGTTGGGTAGGCACGGCGACGCGCTACCTGCTGCTGAAGCGCGGCGTAATTGGCAATACCAAAATCAGCGCCCGCGAAGAAGAAATTCTTCAGGACGAAGTGGTGGTGAAAGCCGAGTCAGCCGAACGCCATCATGCGATGGTTAACTTCTGGCGTACGACGGTCTCCTGCGTGCTGGGCACGCTCTTCTGGCTGTGGACAGGCTGGACATCTGGCAGCGGGGCGATGGTAATGATTGCGGTGGTCACCTCGCTGGCGATGCGTTTACCAAACCCTCGCATGGTCGCTGTCGACTTCCTTTACGGCACGCTGCTGGCGCTGCCGCTGGGAACGCTCTTCTTCCTGGTGATCATTCCCTCCACGCAGCAAAGCATGCTATTACTCTGTATCAGTCTTGCGGTGCTGGCGTTCTTTATTGGTATCGAGGTGCAGAAACGGCGGCTGGGGTCGCTGGGTGCGCTGGCGAGTACCATTAACATTATCGTGCTCGATAACCCGATGACGTTTGAGTTCAGTAAGTTTCTCGATAGTGCCCTGGGCCAGCTGGTGGGCTGTTTCCTGGCGCTGATGGTGATTATGCTGATTCGCGATAATTCGCGTGAACGCACGGGCCGCGTGCTGCTGAACCAGTTTGTGTCGGCTGCGGTTTCTGCAATGACGACTAACTCTGCGCGTCGTAAAGAGAACCATCTGCCGGCGCTCTATCAGCAACTCTTCCTGTTACTGAATAAATTCCCTGACGATATCGCTAAATTCCGCCTGGCGTTGTCGCTGATTATTGCGCACCAGCGTCTGCGTGATGCGCCAGTGCCGGTGAATCAGGATCTCTCTGAGTTTCACCGCCAGCTCAGACGCACGGCGGACAGCGTGATCTCCGCAGGCAGCGATGATAAGCGTCGCCGCTATTTCCTGCGTTTATTGGAAGAGTTAGATATTTATCAGGAAAAATTGCGTATCTGGGATGCCTCGCCGCAGGTCACCGAACCGGTTGGTCGGCTGGTGGCGATGCTGCATAAGTATCAGAGCGCACTGACGAACAGCTAGCAATCCCCAATCACATTTATCTTCTAGTCAAAGCCGACGCCCTCAGCGTCGGTTTTTTTATCGCTATACTTAGAGGCGGATAATAGCGGCGGGAAAATGGAGGGCGGGCGATGGAAGTCTATTCTTTTGATTTTGATGAAATAGAGAATCAGGGTGATTTTTACCGGGAGTTCACACGCCTCTTCACACTCAAGAGCGGGCTGGTTCACGATCTCGATTCATTGTGGGATGTGGTGACCGGCAGCCAGCTCCCGCTGCCCCTGGAGATAGAGTTCCTGCATCTCGATGAGAAGCAGAAGCGGCGCTACGGTGCGCTGATACTGTTATTTGATGAAGCTGAGGAAGAGCTGGAAGGGATGCTGCGCTTTAACCTTTCGCGGACATAAAAAAGCCCCCGCGTAATGGCGGGGGCAAGTCGTCGGACAAGACGACGAGGGTTTATTTGTACAGTTCTGCTGTGGCGTGCCAGGTATTACCGGAACGCGCTTCAATAATGCGGTAGCCGCTTGCACCTTCTTTCGCTGCTTTTGCTGATAATGCGCTATTCATATCCATCGGAGAACTCCCGACCTGGGATACGGAAACGGTGCCCATAGATTGCAGGCTCTGTGCTTGCTCTGCACTAATTTGCTCAGCTGCGCTGGCACCAAAAGAGAGAACAGAAGCCAGACCCAAAGAAGCGATGATCATTGCGTTTTTCATAATTTTTACTCCACCATGTGCGACAGCGGTGAGAGGAGAAAACATGGCTTCCTGGACCGCTGTAGAAAATATTTTTACCTAAATCTTACTCACTCACTAAATCGAACTTATTTGTACAGTTCAGCCGTTGCGTGCCAGTGGTCACCGGTACGTGCTTCGATGATGCGGTAAGAAGAGGCACCCTGTTCTTCCGCTTTCTTGTTCAGCATCTCATGCATATCCATCGGAGAAGAACCGACTGCACCGACGGAAATCGTGCCGATAGCCTGACGATTTTGCGCTTGATCGCTGTTGATAGAGTCAGCGGCGAAGGCGCCAAAAGAGATAACGGAAAGGATGCTCAGAGCGGCTACAGTTGTTTTGATTTTCATGATCTACACCTCGTCGAATTATTTAAAGGGTCTTTGTTTTGTGACCCTCATCACGAAATTAAGTATACACTAATCACATCTAAAATTAATACCAGACTAATGGTTTCAAGCGTAAATCTGTTTTAAAGGATTTATTTTTTATGACTAAATGAAATAAAAAATGGTGTAATAGTGCTATTTCCTTAGGTGTATTCTAAGAAAATCATATGGATAGCGTGATTTGATTTTTCGTGCGATTTTGCATGGATGCATTCACTGGAACTATGGGTTTAATCGATTTTTAGCACTTAATGCAAAATAGGGATTGGCAGAACATCGGGGAAACGAAGCGGCAGAAAAGAATTATCCTCTGGTCAGCGACCAGAGGAAAGGGGGATTACAGCTCTTGCTCGAACAGAACCAGAATGGCTTCGTACAGGTCTTTAACCGTAAAGCCACGGGCTGGAGTGGTAAAGATGGTATCGTCACCGGCGATGCTGCCGAGGATCCCTTCCGCTTTACCCAGAGAGTCAAGCAGGCGGGCAATCAACTGTGCGGCACCAGGGCTTGTATGGATAACGACAACCGCATCGTTATAGTCGATATCCAGCACCAGATTTTTCAGCGGGCTGGACGTTGTCGGTACGCCGAGTTCAGCTGGCAGGCAGTAAACCATCTCCATCTTGGCGTTGCGGGTACGAACCGCGCCAAACTTGGTTAGCATGCGGGAGACTTTGGATTGATTAATATTCTCGAATCCTTCCTCCTGCAGCGCCTGGACGATCTCTCCCTGAGAGCTAAACTTTTCTTCCTTTAACAGCGCTTTAAACGCTTTCACTAATTCTTCTTGTTTGGTCGAACTTCGCATAAGTCACCCGTATATGGTGATGAAATTAACATTATTATGCATATAAATGCATTTTTATGCAAATAATCTGCAAAAAAGGCGGATAATAATCGCGAGAAGGGGCGGATCTTAGCAAAATTTACTATTAATAAACATGCCTATATCACGCCCTGCAAATAAGGTTAAAAGTAAATTAAATGTTATGAAAATGATGTTGTTTTAACCAGATCACTGGTTATAGTTTAAGGGATAGTTGATGTGGATTTGGTTACGTGAAAAAGGCCTTTCCCGGTAAACGAATGAGCAATTTTGTAGCAAGGCTGCTAAATACCCCTCATTCTGTAAGCAATTAGATTGTAATTATTTACACCGTGAATTAAGGTCGCCGCAACGGAGTATAACAGGCAGTGCCCTGCGTCGGTTTTGCGGTACATGACAGGTCACCCTGAATGACATTAACCATAATAAGGAGTTTCGGATGAAAGTTGCAGTCCTTGGTGCCGCCGGCGGTATCGGTCAGGCACTTGCCCTACTACTTAAGACCCAACTACCTTCAGGCTCAGAACTCACTCTCTATGATATCGCCCCTGTTACGCCAGGCGTGGCAGTCGATCTCAGTCATATCCCGACCGATGTGAAGATCACAGGCTTCTCAGGTGAAGATGCTTCTCCGGCGCTGGAAGGTGCGGATGTGGTACTGATCTCTGCGGGCGTCGCGCGCAAACCGGGTATGGATCGCTCCGATCTGTTTAACGTCAATGCCGGGATCGTGAAGAACCTGGTGCAGCAGGTGGCGAAAACCGCACCAAAAGCCTGCATTGGTATCATTACTAACCCGGTCAACACGACCGTTGCCATTGCGACAGAAGTGCTGAAAAAAGCGGGCGTTTACGATAAGAACAAACTGTTCGGCGTGACCACGCTGGATATCATCCGCTCAAATACGTTTGTGGCGGAGTTGAAAGGTAAAAAAGCGACGGAAGTGGAAGTGCCGGTGATTGGCGGCCACTCTGGCGTGACCATTCTGCCGTTGCTGTCGCAAATCCCTGGCGTTTCCTTTAGCGATCAGGAAGTGGCCGACCTTACCAAACGTATCCAGAATGCGGGTACGGAAGTGGTCGAAGCCAAAGCCGGTGGCGGCTCTGCAACTCTGTCGATGGGGCAGGCGGCTGCGCGTTTAGGTCTTTCTCTGGTTCGTGCCCTGCAGGGCGAGAAAGGCATTGTTGAATGTGCTTATGTTGAAGGTGATGGCCAGTACGCGCGTTTCTTCTCCCAGCCACTGCTGCTGGGCAAAAACGGTGTGGAAGAGCGTCAGTCCATTGGCAAGCTGAGCGCGTTTGAACAACAGGCGCTGGAAGGTATGCTGGATACGCTGAGAAAAGATATTACGCTTGGCGAAGAGTTTGTGAATAAGTGATGTAAAGCATGAAAAAAAGGGCCGCGAGGCCCTTTTTTGTGTCTGTTAGTTCGACGCCGGATACTCCTGAATCGTTACCTTCAGCGTGAGTTTTTTATCATCGCGCATCACTTCAACCGGGATTTCCGAACCTGGGCGGATTTCAGCCACCTGATCCATGGTTTCCAGCGCGGAGAGTGCCGGTTTGCCGTTCACCGACGTGATTACGTCATTTACCTGAATGCCGGCTTGCGCGGCCGGGCCGCCTGCGGTGACTTCGTTTACCACGATCCCCTGGATCTGATCCATACCGCCGCCCTGTGCATGCAGCGGGGCGATCTCACGTCCGCCGATCCCAATATATCCACGGATCACGCGGCCATCGCGGATCAGTTTATCCATGATTTTAGTTGCCAGCTGGAACGGGATGGCGAAGCTTAAGCCTTCCGGCGTTTCGCCATCGTTACTCTTATCGAACGAGAGGGTATTGATACCCATCAGTTCGCCCAGCGAGTTAATCAGCGCGCCGCCGGAGTTACCGTGGTTAATAGAGGCATCTGTTTGCAGGAAATTCTGTCGTCCGGTCGGGTTCAGGCCGATACGCCCGGTGGCGCTGATGATGCCCTGCGTAATGGTCTGCCCCAGGTTGTAAGGGTTACCTATCGCCAGCACCACATCGCCAATGTGCGGCACACGCTTCGGGTTGATGGGGATAACCGGCAGGCCCCCGGTGGCGTTAATTTTCAGCACCGCGAGGTCGGTAAGCGTATCGGAGCCAACCAGTAGCGCTTCGAATACACGGCCATCCTGCAACGCGACGATGATTTGATCGGCATCGTTAATGACATGCTTGTTGGTCACGATATACCCGCGCTCGTCCATGATCACCCCGGAGCCGAGCGTGCGGATCTCAAGCTGATTCTGCCCGGTGCTGTTCAGGCCACGGTTATAGACATTAACGACCGCAGGCGCAGCACGACGCACAGCCTGGTTATAGCTGGCGGGGGATTCATCCGAGCTGGTGAGCGTGGTGGTCGCGGTGGTCCACTTGCGTAAAGAGGGCATCGCGGCGAGCAAAATGCCACCGACAATAAAACCAATTGCGACAGAACGTAAAAGCTTTGCAAGCATGATCAGGTATCGTTGATGAATAAACGTTCGCAGCATACCACGACTTCGCTGGACATCACACGCTGCGCGATGTCCAGCGTAAGACGGTTAACGCAGTAAGAGATAAATGCTCTCTTCGCCGCGCATCACGTTCAGGGCAATCACCGACGGTTTGGTCTCCAGCACTTTGCGCATATCCGCGATGGACTGCGTGCGCTGGCGGTTAATACCGATGATGACATCATCTTTATGCAGGCCAACCTGCGCCGCTGCGCTGCCTTTTTCCACGTCGCTGATGACGATGCCTTTGGTGCCGTCTTTCAACTGACCGTCGCTCAATGACGCCCCCTGTAGCTGCGGGGCGATCATTTCCGCGCTGGCGGTCGCTGAGGTGCTTTTATCCAGTGTGACTTCGACTTCCAGCGGTTTGCCATCGCGCAGCAGCCCCAGCTTCACTTTTGAGCCGGGTTCGGTGGTAGCAATGCGTGAGCGCAGTTCAGCAAAGCTGCTCAGCGCTTTGCCATTCAGGCTAACAATCACGTCGCCTGATTTCACGCCCGCTTTCGCCGAGCCGGAGTTTGGCAAGACTTCGCTGACAAACGCCCCGCGCTGCACATTGAGGTTAAACGCTTTGGCAATATCGGCGCTCATTTCCATGCCGCGAATACCGAGAAGCCCGCGTTTGATTTCGCCAAACTGAATCAGCTGTTTCGCCAGTATTTGTGCCATATTGCTGGGGATGGCGAAGCCAATCCCGACGCTGCCGCCGCCAGGGGCGAGAATCGCGGTGTTAATGCCGATCAGCTCGCCGTTGAGGTTCAGCAATGCGCCGCCGGAGTTCCCACGGTTAATTGAGGCATCGGTCTGAATAAAGTTTTCCAGCCCTTCGAGGTTCAGCCCGCTCCGCCCTAACGCTGAAACAATTCCGGAAGTGGCGGTTTGCCCCAGCCCGAAAGGGTTGCCGACGGCGACGGCGAAATCGCCGACGCGCAGTTTATCGGAGTCGGCAATAGCGATTTGTGTGAGTTTACTGCCGCCCTGAATTTGTAGCAGGGCGATGTCGCTCTGATCGTCGCTGCCAATCAGTTTGGCATCGAACTCGCGGCCATCATTGAGCTGGATACTGATTTTTTGCGCCTGGCTGATGACGTGGTTGTTGGTTAAGACGTAGCCTTTCGCCGCATCAATGATGACACCAGACCCTAAGCCTTCGAACGGTTGCGCCGGTTCGTTGCCGCCTTCTTCACCGAAGAATTTTTTTAGCTCTTCCGGCACGCGCTGACTCGGCGTAGCGGTACCTTCCACCTGCACGCTGACTACCGCGGGCAGCACTTTTTCCAGCATCGGTGCGAGGCTTGGCAGTGCGCCCTGGCCAGGTACCTGAGTGGGAATCGACGCGCTGGCCACCTGAGGCACGGCAAAGGACAGGCCGACACTTAACGCTAACGCACTCAACAGCAAAGTTTTTTTATTCATTGGTGCTGGCTCTCATAACCTGAGGTGTAAGGACAATGCTTCCCGAAACAGACTGATGTTATTGAATTTTTATCGGGGGAACAATGTGGATATTGACTAAATATAGTCGGAGGGGGAGAGAAGTGACGGGCGCAACGCGTACGCCCGTAAAATAAAAACGTCGTCAGCGGGTTAGTCGCGTTTTGCACCGCTACGCAGCAGGCCGGAAGCACCTTCTGAGTAGTCACGCGGCATTTGTACCGGCGCCTGGTCGTTACCGGCTTCAGATTCAGCCAGACGATTGCGGAACGGATTAGACTCTGCGCTCATTTCAGGCAGCAGGCTGCTTGAGCTTTTCGCCATGTGCTGATAGAGCTGACGATAGTCGTCCGCCATGTTGTTCAGCAATTCCGCACTGCGCGCAAAATGGCTGACTAACTCTTCGCGGTACTCTTCCAGTTCGGCTTTATTTTTTTCCAGCTCGTACTGCAGGGCCTGTTGTTGACGCAATTTGCGATTACCGAAACGCATGGCCACAGCACCGATAATAATGCCGACAACGAGCCCAATTAGCGCATATTCCCAGGTCATGAACATCTCCCATTGTTTTGTGGTTCCGTAGGGTATTGGTGACCAGGCGCTCCTTGCCTGTACCAGATACTGCCACTATAACCGCTTATTCCGCAGAAGTGGAATCCTGGCGTATCATCGCGTAGTGTAGAACGGCACTTTTTTCACCAATCGTGAAGTAAGACATACCGGTTTTCAAAGGAATAACAATTAGATCATGCAAAGCCTGTCCCCCACATCGCGTTATCTTCAGGCCCTCGAAGAGGGCACCCATCAGCCTGATGATGTCCAGCGTGAGGCGGTAAATCGCCTCGATACCATCTACCAGGAACTGCTCGCTAATCGAACGCAGCCAGCCCAAAGCAGCGGTGGCCTGATGGCAAAATTCGGAAAATTTCTTGGTAAACGAGAGGCGGGTACGAGCACGCCGGTTCGCGGCTTATATATGTGGGGCGGGGTTGGTCGGGGGAAAACCTGGCTGATGGACATGTTCTATCATAGCCTGCCGGGCGAACGTAAACAGCGTCTGCACTTTCACCGCTTTATGCTGCGAGTGCATGAAGAACTGACGCAGCTTCAGGGGCATAGCGACCCGCTGGAAATCGTCGCCGAACGTTTTAAAGCGGAAACGGATGTACTCTGCTTTGACGAGTTTTTTGTCTCGGATATCACTGACGCCATGCTGCTTGGCGGCCTGATGAAAGCGCTGTTCTCGCGCGGCATTACGCTGGTTGCGACGTCGAATATCCCGCCGGACGAGCTTTACCGCAACGGCTTGCAGCGCGCGCGCTTCCTGCCGGCCATCGACGCCATTAAAGCGCACTGCGACATAATGAACGTCGACGCGGGGGTAGATTACCGTCTGCGCACGTTAACACAGGCGCATCTGTGGCTCTCGCCGCTGAACGACGAAACGCGCGTCGAGATGGATAAACTGTGGCTGGCACTGGCAGGTGCCAGGCGCGAGCATGCGCCAGAGCTTGAGATTAACCACCGGCCATTGCCAACGCTGGGTGTTGAGAATCAAACGCTGGCGGTTTCCTTTACGACGTTGTGTGTTGATGCGCGCAGCCAGCACGACTACATCGCGCTTTCGCGCCTGTTCCATACGGTAATGCTTTTTGATGTGCCCGTTATGACGTCAATGCAGGAGAGCGAAGCACGTCGTTTTATTGCGCTGGTGGATGAGTTTTATGAGCGACACGTGAAGCTGGTGGTGAGCGCGGAAGTACCGCTGTACGACATTTATCAGGGCGAACGCTTAAAGTTTGAGTTCCAGCGCTGTTTGTCGCGCTTACAGGAAATGCAGAGCGAAGAGTATTTAAAACGGCCTCATATGCCATAAATGCCCCCTTTCCCCAGTGGGAGAGGGGAGGGATTGTGCCCAGAGGTTACGTGAGTGAGGTTTTCTCCCTCTCCCTGTGGGAGAGGGCCGGGGTGAGGGCATCATGCCGCACCCCCCCTATTAAAACCTCCCCATCAAAATCACAAATAAGGGTCGATCTTTAACCCCGACTTCTCTATAATCTTGCGACCCCACGTTACAAGAAGGTTTTTTTCCCAAAACTTTCTCTGCGCCGGCATAGGCTATTCGAAGGGGTAGGTTTGCTGGACAATGTCGTGTGAACCTCAACTGACAAAACGTTTGGGTGTTCACCAACGTGTAACTTATTTATTTGGGTAAGCTTTTAATGAAAACTTTTACAGCTAAACCAGAAACCGTTCAACGTGACTGGTATGTTGTTGACGCGACCGGTAAAACTCTGGGCCGTCTGGCTACTGAACTGGCTCGTCGCCTGCGCGGTAAGCATAAAGCGGAATACACTCCGCACGTAGATACCGGTGATTACATCATCGTTCTGAACGCTGACAAAGTTGCTGTAACCGGCAACAAGCGTACTGACAAAATGTACTATCACCACACCGGCCACATCGGTGGTATCAAAGAAGCGACCTTTGAAGAGATGATTGCCCGCCGTCCTGAGCGTGTGATTGAAATCGCGGTTAAAGGCATGCTGCCAAAAGGCCCGCTGGGTCGTGCTATGTTCCGTAAACTGAAAGTTTACGCGGGTACCGAGCACAACCACGCGGCACAGCAACCGCAAGTTCTTGACATCTAATCGGGATTATAGGCAATGGCTGAAAATCAATACTACGGCACTGGTCGCCGCAAAAGTTCCGCAGCTCGCGTTTTCATCAAACCGGGCAACGGCAAAATCGTTATCAACCAACGTTCTCTGGAACAGTACTTCGGTCGTGAAACTGCTCGCATGGTAGTTCGTCAGCCGCTGGAACTGGTCGACATGGTTGAGAAACTGGATCTGTACATCACCGTTAAAGGTGGTGGTATCTCTGGTCAGGCTGGTGCGATCCGTCACGGTATCACCCGCGCTCTGATGGAGTATGATGAGTCCCTGCGTAGCGAACTGCGTAAAGCTGGCTTCGTTACCCGTGATGCTCGTCAGGTTGAACGTAAGAAAGTCGGCCTGCGTAAAGCACGTCGTCGTCCTCAGTTCTCCAAACGTTAATTGGTTTCTGCTTACGCAGACAACAATTTGCGCAAAAACCCGCTTCGGCGGGTTTTTTTATGCCTGAACAGTTACGCTACACGCGTATTTGTAGGGTGGAAAAGCTATGGCCAACGCCAATCTCACGGCTCTTTTTCCGGATTTCCAGAATCGACTCACCACAAGCCGTGCAAAATCTGGTAAACTATTCTCCAATTTTCTGCCCAAATGCGGGTGATTGTTCAATTTTTGTTTGGTTTGCAAGCAGGAATGCCACTCAACGCAGGATGGGGACACACTTCTGGCTAGCCACCGTGTGGCTGGTAGCAGTAAAAATTCTGAATATACCTGGAGGTTTTCATGGCTGTCGCTGCCAACAAACGTTCGGTAATGACGCTGTTTTCTGGTCCTACTGACATTTATAGCCATCAGGTCCGCATCGTGCTGGCTGAAAAAGGTGTCAGCTTTGAGATAGAGCACGTGGAAAAGGACAATCCACCGCAGGATCTGATTGACCTCAACCCGAATCAAAGCGTTCCGACACTGGTAGATCGCGAACTGACTCTGTGGGAATCCCGCATCATTATGGAATACCTGGATGAGCGTTTCCCGCATCCACCGCTGATGCCGGTTTACCCGGTTGCTCGCGGTGAGAGCCGTCTGTACATGCAACGTATCGAGAAAGACTGGTACACGCTGATGAACGTCGTGATGACGGGCTCTGCGGCTCAGGCTGATGCTGCGCGTAAACAGCTGCGTGAAGAGCTGCTGGCGATTGCGCCGGTCTTCACCCAGAAGCCGTACTTCCTGAGCGATGAGTTCAGTCTGGTCGACTGCTACCTGGCGCCGCTGCTGTGGCGTCTGCCGGTGATGGGCATTGAAATGGTCGGTGCGGGTGCGAAAGAGCTGAAAGGCTATATGACCCGCGTCTTCGAACGTGATTCTTTCCTTGCCTCCTTAACGGAAGCCGAGCGCGAAATGCGCCTTGGCCGGGGTTAATTGAATGGATGTGTCACAGCTTTCTCCGCGCCGCCCGTATCTGCTTCGTGCGTTTTACGAGTGGCTGCTGGACAACCAGCTTACGCCGCATTTGGTCGTTGATGTCATGCAACCAGGCGTTCAGGTGCCAATGGAGTACGCCCGTGACGGCCAGATCGTCCTGAACATCGCGCCACGCGCGGTGGGCAACCTGGAGCTGGCGAACGATGAAGTTCGCTTCAACGCCCGCTTCGGCGGCGTTCCGCGCAATGTTTCCGTGCCGCTGGCCGCCGTGCTGGCTATCTACGCACGTGAAAACGGTGCAGGCACCATGTTCGAACCGGAAACGGCCTACGACGAAGATGCGGAAGGCTACAACGACGACCTCGAAGTGGTTGAAAATGAAACGGTGATGTCGGTCATCGACGGTGATAAGCCGGATCACGATGACGACACCGATCCGGACGATACCCCGCCGCCGCGCGGTGGCCGCCCGGCGCTTCGCGTCGTGAAGTAACCCCCTAAAAACAGATCCGCACGGGTCTGTTTTTTTTCATCCACCGTCCATCCCTCTGTGCTCATTTCAGCCTCACATTTTGTGATATGATGAAAATTCAGTGAAATTTCCTCATCTTTCCAGGTTAAACGGTACCTATGAGCGCATTTGACTCTAACTCAGAAGACACCATCGGCAACAGCCTGCGCCGCCGCCCGCTGGCGCGTAAAAAACTGTCTGAGATGGTGGAAGAAGAGCTGGAACAGATGATCCGCCGTCGTGAGTTTGGCGAGGGGGAACAGTTACCGTCTGAGCGCGAACTGATGGCATTCTTCAACGTTGGTCGCCCCTCGGTGCGGGAAGCGCTGGCTGCGCTGAAACGCAAAGGGCTGGTGCAGATTAACAACGGTGAGCGCGCGCGCGTATCGCGCCCGTCGGCGGACACCATCATTGGCGAGCTCTCCGGTATGGCGAAAGATTTCCTCTCGCACCCTGGCGGTATTGCACACTTCGAACAACTTCGCCTGTTCTTTGAATCAAGCCTGGTGCGCTATGCCGCCGAACACGCCACCGATGAGCAAATTGCGCTGCTGGTGAAAGCGCTGGAGATCAACAGCCAGGCGCTGGATGATAATGCGCAGTTTATCCGCTCGGACGTCGACTTCCATCGCGTGCTGGCGGAAATTCCCGGCAACCCTATCTTTATGGCTATTCATGTCGCGCTTCTCGACTGGCTGATTGCCGCCCGCCCGAAAGTCGCGGATCAGGAACTCCACGAGCACAACAGCGTGAGCTATCAACAGCATATCGCCATTGTTGACGCCATCCGCGCCCACGATCCGGATGAAGCAGATCGTGCTTTGCAAACCCACCTCAACAGCGTCTCTGCCACCTGGCACGCCTTCGGCAAAGCTAAAAAATCCCGTAAGTGATCCCATCCCGGCGATCGATTTAGTGAAGTCGATCGCACAATAAGCTTTCCGTATTACGCTGCTGCAAAAGCGATCTGGTATAACAGGTATAAAGGTACATAGTTAATCCGATTAAACATCACTACGAGGTATGTATGGCTAGCAACTTACGGGGCGTAATGCCCGCGCTTCTCACCCCTTTCGACGCCCAGCAAAAGATTGATAAAGAGAGCCTGCGTCGCCTGGTGCGCTTCAATATTGAGCAGGGCATTGACGGTGTCTACGTGGGGGGATCGACCGGAGAAGCGTTTATTCAGAGCCTGGCCGAGCGTGAAGAGGTGCTTGAAATTGTGGCGGAAGAGGGGAAAGGCAAAATCACCCTGATTGCTCATGTCGGCTGCGTTAGCACGGCGGAAAGCCAGCAACTGGCGGCTGCGGCAAAACGGTATGGTTTCGATGCGGTATCTGCAGTGACGCCGTTCTACTACCCGTTTAGTTTTGAAGAACACTGCGATCACTATCGCGCAATTATCGACTCGGCTGATGGATTACCGATGGTGGTCTACAACATTCCGGCGCTGAGTGGTGTAAAACTGACGCTGGATCAAATCAACACGCTGGTGACGTTACCGGGCGTCGGCGCGCTGAAACAAACCTCAGGCGATCTATATCAGATGGAACAGATCCGCCGCGCGCATCCGGATCTGGTGCTTTACAACGGTTACGACGAGATCTTTGCCTCTGGCCTGCTGGCGGGAGCAGACGGTGGGATCGGCAGCACCTACAACATCATGGGCTGGCGCTACATGGGGATCGCGCAGGCGTTAAAAGAGGGCGACATCGCAAAGGCACAGCAGTTGCAGCGCGAATGCAACAAGGTCATTGACCTGCTGATCAAAGTGGGTGTCTTCCGCGGGCTGAAAACGGTTCTGCATTACATGGATGTGGTCGCTGTACCGCTGTGCCGCAAACCGTTCGCCCCGGTGGACGAGAAATACCTGCCGGAGCTGAAATCGCTGGCGCAGAAGCTGATGCAGGAGCGGGGCTGAGTTTTTGGCCGCTCCCCTCACCCTAACCCTCTCCCTCAAGGGAGAGGGGACGGTATGTACCCAGCTTTAAGAACTGCGCAGGTTTTCTCCCTCCCCCTGAGGGAGAGGGCCGGGGTGAGGCGGGAACCGTATCCATCCAAACACATTCATACCAAAGCGCGTGGGCATAAGCCCACCGCGGGAGACTCACCATGAGTACAACAACCCAGAATATCCCGTGGTATCGCCATCTCAATCGGGCACAATGGCGGGCTTTTTCCGCCGCCTGGTTGGGGTATTTGCTTGATGGTTTTGATTTTGTCTTAATCGCCCTGGTGTTAACCGAAGTGCAGGGTGAATTCGGTTTAACCACCGTACAGGCGGCAAGTTTGATTTCCGCCGCCTTTATCTCACGTTGGTTCGGTGGTCTGATGCTGGGCGCAATGGGTGACCGCTATGGCCGCCGCCTGGCGATGGTCACCAGCATTATTCTTTTCTCGGCGGGCACGCTCGCCTGCGGCTTTGCTCCGGGCTACACCTCGCTGTTTATCGCCCGTCTGGTGATCGGCATGGGGATGGCGGGGGAATACGGTTCCAGCGCGACCTATGTGATTGAAAGCTGGCCGAAACAGCTACGCAATAAAGCCAGCGGCTTCCTGATTTCTGGCTTCTCTGTCGGTGCCGTCGTTGCCGCACAAGTCTACAGCCTGGTGGTACCCGTCTGGGGCTGGCGCGCGCTGTTTTTCATCGGCATCGTACCGATTGTCTTTGCGCTCTGGCTGCGTAAAAACATCCCGGAAGCGGAAGACTGGAAAGCGAAACACGAAGGCAAAGCCCCGGTACGCACGATGGTCGATATCCTCTATCGCGGCCAGTACCGGGTCATGAATATCATCATGACCTGTGTTGCAGGGGCGTCGCTGTGGTACTGCTTTGCGGGTGAAGCGCGTATTGCCGGGCTGGTGGCGCTGCTGGGTCTTGTCTGCGCCATTATCTTTATCAGCTTTATGGTGCAAAGCAGCGGTAAACGCTGGCCGACTGGTGTCATGCTGATGGTGGTTGTGCTGTTTGCGTTCCTCTACTCCTGGCCGATTCAGGCACTGCTGCCGACCTATCTGAAAACCGAGCTGGCCTATGATCCGCATACGGTGGCGAACGTCCTGTTCTTCAGTGGATTTGGCGCGGCGGTAGGCTGCTGCGTGGGCGGGTTCCTCGGTGACTGGTTGGGTACCCGTAAAGCGTACGTCTGTAGCCTGCTGGCTTCGCAGTTGCTGATCATTCCAGTATTTGCGATTGGCGGCTCCAGCGTGTGGGTGCTCGGTTTTCTGCTCTTTTTCCAGCAAATGCTGGGGCAGGGGATCTCCGGGATCTTACCGAAACTGATTGGTGGGTATTTCGAAACAGATCAACGTGCGGCGGGGCTCGGCTTTACTTACAACGTCGGGGCGTTAGGCGGCGCGCTGGCACCGATCCTCGGGGCGTTGATCGCCCAACGGCTGGATTTGGGTACTGCGCTGGGCTCACTCTCCTTCAGCCTGACGTTTGTGGTGATCCTGTTGATCGGTCTTGATATGCCCACGCGCGTTCAGCGTTGGATCCGCCCGGAAGCGCTACGTACACACGATGCCATCGACGGAAAACCGTTCAGCGGTGCCGTACCGTTTGGCGCGAATAAAAGCGGGTTAGTAAAAAGTAAAAGTTAACCAGGGAGCCCGGCGCATGCCGGGCGTTTTACCGAGGATATGATGATGTCTTTACTTGAACAGTTGAATAACAGTATTGCGCAATTCGGCGGACTGATTGTCTCCTGCCAGCCTGTACCCAATAGCCCGCTCGATAAACCCGACATCGTTGCCGCGATGGCGCTGGCGGCGGAGCAGGCGGGGGCCGTCGCGTTGCGTATTGAAGGTGTGGCGAATGTACGTGCCACCCGTCCGCTCGTGTCGATCCCGATTATCGGCATTCTCAAACGCGATCTGGATAATTCCCCGGTGCGTATTACCCCGTTCCCTGAAGACGTCGATGCGCTGGCGCAGGCTGGAGCTAACATTATCGCCGTGGATGGTACCGACCGTGTGCGCCCGGCGAGTGTCGAGGCACTGTTGGCGCAGATTCACCAGCACGGTTTGCTGGCGATGGCCGACTGCTCAACATTTGAAGACGGCATGGCCTGTCAGCAATGGGGGGCAGATATTATCGGCAGCACGCTTTCGGGTTACACGACGCCTGAAACGCCAGAAGAACCTGACTTTGCGCTGGTAAAAACATTAAGTGACGCCGGTTGCCGGGTGATAGCTGAAGGGCGCTACAACACGCCTGCACAGGCGGCAGAAGCGATGCGTCACGGCGCGTGGGCGGTCACGGTCGGCTCCGCGATTACGCGGCTGGAACACATCTGCCAGTGGTATAACACGGCGTTAAAAAAGGCGGTGCTATGACCACGCTGGCAATTGATATTGGTGGCACCAAGCTGGCCGCCGCGCTGGTTGATGACGCGCTGAACCTGCTTGAACGTCGCGAACTCCCCACTCCCGCCAGCAAAACGCCCGATGCGCTACGGGCAGCGTTGCAGGCGCTGGTGGAACCCCTTTTCCACCGTGCCACGCGGGTTGCCATCGCCTCAACCGGTATTATTCGGGATGGCGTACTGCTGGCGATTAACCCGCTTAATCTGGGCGGCTTGCTGAATTTCCCGCTCACGAAAACGCTGGAATCGATAACCGGGTTGCCGACGCTGGCGGTGAATGATGCGCAGGCGGCGGCATGGGCGGAATATCATGCCCTGCATGGCGATTATCATGACATGGTTTTCCTCACCGTTTCCACGGGGGTGGGAGGCGGGGTGATCAGCAACGGCAAACTGATCGCCGGAACGGGCGGTCTGGCCGGGCATCTGGGTCATACGCTGGCCGATCCTAACGGGCCGATGTGCGGCTGTGGTCGTCGGGGCTGCGTAGAAGCCATTGCTTCAGGGCGTGGGATTGCGGCTGCGGCAGAAGGTGAACTCGCAGGATGCGATGCCAAAGCAATTTTCACTCGCGCGGGACAGGGCGATAAGCAGGCGCTACAGCTCATTCACCGCTCGGCACAGACACTGGCGAGATTAATCGCTGATGTAAAAGCCACAACCGATTGCCAGTGTGTGGTCATTGGCGGCAGCGTTGGGCTAGCGGAAGGGTATCTGGCGCAGGTGGAGGACTGTCTGGCACAGGCGCCTGCCGTTTATCAAGTTACCTTACAATCCGCGCACTATCGGCATGACGCGGGACTACTGGGGGCCGCGCTGCTGGCCCAGGGAGAAAAAAATGGTAACAGGTGAAATTCAGTCGCTGGACTCTGCGGGGTTACACCCCGTTTTGGTTGAGGCGTTAGCATTGGCGTTAACTGCCCGCCCGCAAGAGAAATCGCCAGGGCGTTATGAGCTGCGCGGTGATGACATCTTTATGAATGTGATGGCATTCCCCACACAGCCAGCCACAAGCAAAAAAGCGGAGCTGCATGTGCAGTATGTGGATATCCAGCTTTTGCTGAGTGGAGAAGAACGGATTTTGTTCGGTGTGGCAGGGGCGGCACGGCAGTGTGAAGAGGTACATGCTGATGAGGACTACCAACTTTGTTCTGCTATTGAGGATGAGCAAACGGTGACCTTAAAACCGGGAATGTTCGCCGTGTTTATGCCGGGGGAACCACATAAGCCGGGGTGTGTCGTCGCTTTATCGCAAGAAATCAAAAAAGCGGTGGTCAAAGTCCGCGCCAGCCTGCTCGCGCGTTAAAAAAAGCCGGATGGCGCTGGCGCTTATCCGGCCTAAAAGTTTTCTGTAATGTATTGAATCTGGAGTGTTTTGTAGGCCGGATAAGGCGGTTACGCCGCATCCGGCAAAAACAAAGTGCACTTTTTCAGCTATCTGATTTGGCAGACTCTGTCTGCCAAATTTCCTGTTGCCGCCTCCCTTCCAGGCAGGCGGCGCTGAGGCAGGATTTACACTTCCAACCAGTTCATGATCCCGTCAGCCGCTTTACGGCCTTCGGCGATGGCGGTCACCACCAGATCTGAACCACGCACGATGTCGCCACCGGCGAAGATTTTCGGGTTACTGGTCTGGAAGGCGTTCTCGTTGCCTTCCGGGGCGATGATACGGCCCTGAGAATCCAGTTCGACGCTGTGTTTTGCCAGCCATTCCATGCTGTGTGGGCGGAAACCAAACGCCATTACTACAGCATCTGCCGGAACCACGTGCTCGGAGCCCGGGACGATTTCGGCACGACGGCGACCTTTATCATCCGGTTGGCCCATTTCGGTACGCGCCATTTTCACGCCGCTCACCTTGCCGTTAGCATTCACTTCAATGCCCAGCGGCTGCACGTTGAACTGGAACTCTACGCCTTCTTCACGCGCGTTTTTCACTTCGCGGCGTGAGCCTGGCATGTTCTCTTCATCACGACGATAAGCGCAGGTAACATGCGTTGCGCCCTGACGTACGGAGGTACGTACGCAGTCCATCGCGGTATCACCACCGCCAAGCACCACCACGCGTTTACCTTCCATGTTGATGTAAGGCTCATCTTTATTCTCACCAAAGCCCATGATCTGACGGGTATTGGCAATCAGGAACGGCAGCGCATCAAACACGCCAGAAGCGTCTTCGTTCTCCAGGCCGCCACGCATCGACTGATACGTGCCGACGCCGAGGAACACCGCGTCGTAGTCGCTCAGCAGGGTCTCAAGCTGGACGTCACGGCCTACTTCGGTATTCAGTTTGAACTCAATGCCCATACCGGTGAAGATTTCGCGGCGACGGGTCATCACCTCTTTTTCAAGCTTAAAAGCCGGAATACCAAAGGTCAGCAGGCCGCCGATCTCCGGATGACGGTCGAACACAACCGCTTTGACACCGTTGCGCGTTAGCACATCAGCACACGCCAGGCCCGCCGGGCCCGCGCCGATAATCGCGACTTTCTTGCCAGTCTGCTTCACGCCGGTCAGGTCAGGGCGCCAGCCCATTTCGAACGCTTTATCGTTGATATAGCGCTCAATGTTGCCGATGGTGACCGCGCCGAACTCGTCGTTCAGAGTACAGGAACCTTCGCACAGACGATCCTGCGGGCAAACGCGCCCACACACTTCCGGCAGAGTGTTGGTTTGATGCGACAGTTCTGCCGCTTCAAAAATACGCCCCTCGTTGGCAAGCTTCAGCCAGTTCGGGATGTAGTTATGTACCGGGCATTTCCATTCGCAGTACGGGTTGCCGCAGGAGAGGCAGCGATCTGCCTGCGCCTTGGCCTGCCCTTCTGAAAATGGCTCGTAAATTTCAACAAACTCAATCTTGCGGATCTTTAACGCTTTCTTAGCGGGATCAACGCGTTGCAGGTCGATAAATTGATAAACGTTCTGACTCATGATGACCCCTTACTGCGCCTGCACACGCAGCTCTGCTGCGCTACGACTACGGTGACCCAACAGTGCTTTGACATCGCTGGACTTCGGCTTAACCAGTGCAAACTTCGCGGAGAACGCCGGCCAGTTCGCCAGGATCTCTTCACCGCGCTGTGAACCGGTCAACTGGACATGTTCGGTAATCAGCCCGCGCAGGTGCTCTTCATGGATTGCCAGAGAGTCAACGTCCAGCACCTCCACCAATTCCGGGTTAACGCGTTTGCGGAAATCGCCGCTTTCATCCAGAACGTAGGCGAAGCCGCCGGTCATACCTGCACCAAAGTTAACGCCGGTTTTACCCAGAATGCAGACGATGCCGCCGGTCATGTATTCACAACCGTTGTCGCCAATGCCTTCTACGACGGTGATAGCCCCGGAGTTACGCACCGCAAAACGTTCACCCGCGCGCCCAGCAGCGTACAGACGACCGCCGGTCGCGCCGTACAGGCAGGTGTTACCGATAATGCTCGCTTCGTGGCTACGGAAGGCGGAACCCACCGGAGGACGAATCGCAATCAGACCGCCCGCCATGCCTTTACCGACATAGTCGTTGGCATCGCCGGTCAGGTACAGCTCTACGCCGCCCGCGTTCCAGACGCCGAAGCTCTGGCCTGCGGTGCCGCTGAAGTGCGCTTTAATCGGATCGGCCGCCAGACCCTGGTCGCCGTGCGTTTGCGCGATATAGCCGGAGAGCGACGCGCCCACGGAGCGATCGGTATTGCGAATATCGAACCAGAAAGTTTTGCTTTGGCGCTCATCGACAAACGGTTTCGCCTGTTGCAGCAGTTGCGCGTTCAGCACACCGTTATCGAACGGCGGGTTATTCTCAGTGCAGTAGAGCGCCTTGCCAGGATGTGGCTCGGCGGTCTCCAGCAGTCGAGACAACTCCAGCTTCTGCTGTTTGGCGGTGAAACCGTCCAGCTCTTTAAGCAGGTCGGTGCGGCCAATCAGATCCACCAGACGTGTCACGCCAAGCTGCGCCATCAGCTCGCGGGTTTCACGGGCGATAAATTCAAAGTAGTTGGTCACTTTGAACGGCAGGCCGTGATAGTGGTTCTTGCGCAGTTTGTCATCCTGAGTTGCAACACCCGTTGCGCAGTTGTTCAGGTGGCAAATTCGCAGGTATTTACAACCGAGCGCCACCATCGGGCCGGTACCGAAGCCGAAGCTTTCCGCGCCGAGAATCGCCGCTTTGATGATATCGACGCCGGTTTTCAGGCCACCATCGACCTGCAAACGAATTTTATGACGTAAGCCGTTGGCAACCAGTGCCTGCTGAGTTTCCACCAGACCGAGTTCCCACGGGCAGCCAGCATATTTCACCGACGACAGCGGGCTTGCACCCGTACCACCGTCATAACCGGCGATAGTGATCAGGTCTGCATAGGCTTTTGCCACACCCGTAGCGATGGTGCCGACGCCCGGTTCGGAAACCAGCTTCACGGAGATCATCGCTTTCGGGTTGACCTGTTTCAGGTCGAAAATCAGCTGTGCTAAATCCTCGATAGAGTAGATATCGTGGTGCGGCGGTGGCGAGATTAACGTCACGCCCGGCACTGAATAGCGCAGTTTGGCGATGTATGGAGTGACTTTATCGCCCGGTAACTGACCGCCTTCGCCCGGCTTCGCGCCCTGAGCGACTTTAATCTGAATGACGTCGGCATTGACCAGGTACGCCGGCGTGACGCCGAAGCGGCCGGAAGCCACCTGCTTGATGCGCGACACTTTATTCGTGCCGTAACGCGCCGGGTCTTCACCACCTTCACCGGAGTTTGAGTTGCCGCCGATGCTGTTCATCGCCTCCGCCAGCGCCTCGTGCGCTTCCGGGCTTAATGCACCGATAGACATCGCCGCGGTATCGAAGCGTTTGAACAACTCAGTTGCCGGTTCGACCTCATCAATACTGACGGCGTCGCTACCCGGCGTGATAGCCAGCAGATCGCGCAGCGTTGCCGCCGGACGCTCGTTGACCAGCTTCGCGTATTCCTGATAGTCGCTGTATTCGCCGCTTTGAACCGCTTGTTGCAGCGTGCGCACCACGTCCGGGTTATAGGCGTGATATTCACCGCCGTGAACGTACTTCAGCAGGCCGCCCTGGCTAATCGGTTTACGTGCCAGCCAGGCGCGTTTCGACAGGTTCAGCAGGTCCTGCTGGAAGTCTTCAAAGTTTGCGCCGCCAATGCGGCTGACCACGCCCTGGAAGCACAGCGCAACCACATCGTCGTGCAGCCCGACCGCTTCAAACAGTTTTGAACAGCGGTAAGAGGCAATGGTCGAGATGCCCATTTTGGACATGATTTTGTACAGACCTTTGTTGATGCCGTTACGGTAGTTCAGCATCACGGTGCGGTACGCTTTATCGATCGCTTTGGTATCGACCAGTTTCGCCAGCGTTTCGTAGGCGAGGTACGGATAGATAGCCGTCGCGCCGAAGCCCAGCAGCACGGCGAAGTGGTGCGGGTCGCGGGCGCTGGCGGTTTCCACGATGATGTTGGCATCGCAGCGCAGGCTTTTCTCCACCAGGCGCGCCTGAACCGCGCCGACCGCCATCGGAGCCG
The DNA here is from genome assembly GCF_965231525.1 of Pseudocitrobacter faecalis. Classification (NCBI taxonomy): domain Bacteria; kingdom Pseudomonadati; phylum Pseudomonadota; class Gammaproteobacteria; order Enterobacterales; family Enterobacteriaceae; genus Pseudocitrobacter; species Pseudocitrobacter faecalis. Next base: position 62,580 of record NZ_CBDDNJ010000002.1, read on the forward strand.
GAACCGGCAGACGATTTTTGGCAATGTTGCGGTCAGAAAGCACCAGCAGGACGGTACCGTTACGCACCATCTCTTCAGCTTTATCGCACAGCGCTTTTACTGTTGCCTCAAGCGAGGTTTCAGTCGCGTCATAAGTAATATCGAGCGTGTCTGCGCGATAGTGCTCATCTTCAATCGTGGTGAGCTGTTTAAAATCAGAGAACAGCAGGATCGGCGATTTGAAGCTCAGGCGGTGAGCCTGGCCTTCCGCTTCGCAGAAGACGTTCATTTCGCGGCCAATGCTGGTTGCCAGCGACATGACGTGCGCTTCACGCAGCGGGTCGATTGGCGGGTTGGTTACCTGCGCAAACTGCTGACGGAAGTAGTCATAAATAATACGCGGCTGGCTGGAAAGGACGGCAAACGGGGTATCATCGCCCATTGAACCGACTGCTTCCTGGCCGTTTTCGCCCAGCACGCGAATAACCGAATCCAGCTCTTCCGCGCTGTAGTTAAACTGTTTCTGGTAGCTGGCGAGGGCGTCATCGTCCATCTCGCGGCTGCCGACCTCTTCGTCCGGCAGAACTTCAAATGGCACCAGACGGCGGACGTTTTTCTCCATCCACTCTTTGTACGGATGGCGGCTTTTCAGGTCGTTATCGGTTTCTGCTGAGTGCAGAATGCGGCCACTGCGGGTGTCGATCACCATCAGCTCACCGGGCCCAACGCGGCCTTTTTCCATCACTTCGTCGGGCTGATAATCCCAGATCCCGACTTCGGAGGCGCAGGTGATGAGCTTGTCTTTGGTAATGACGTAGCGCGCCGGGCGCAGGCCGTTACGGTCAAGGTTACAGGCCGCGTAGCGACCATCGGACATCACGATGCCCGCCGGGCCATCCCACGGCTCCATGTGCATGGAGTTAAAATCGAAGAACGCGCGCAGTTCCGGATCCATATCCGGGTTGTTCTGCCAGGCTGGCGGAACCAGAAGACGCATCGCACGCACGATATCCATCCCGCCTGCCAGCAGCAGTTCGAGCATGTTATCCATCGAACTGGAGTCAGAGCCGGTTTCGTTAACAAATGGCGCAGCGTCGTGCAGGTCAGGGATCAGCGGCGTCTGGAATTTATAGGTACGCGCGCGCGCCCACTGACGGTTACCGGTGATGGTGTTGATTTCACCGTTGTGCGCCAGATAGCGGAACGGCTGTGCCAGCGGCCAGCGCGGCACGGTGTTGGTGGAGAAGCGCTGGTGGAACAGGCAGATGGCCGATTCCAGACGCAGGTCTGCAAGGTCCAGGTAGAAGCGCGGCAAATCTGCCGGCATACACAGACCTTTATAGATGTTCACCAGGTTCGACAGGCTACAAACGTAGAAATCTTTGTCTTCCACCAGGCGTTGTTCGATGCGGCGACGGGCGATGAACAGACGGCGTTCCATATCGCGCGGGCGCCAGCCTGCCGGGGCATTAACAAAAATTTGCTCAATACGGGGCAGCGAGGAGAGGGCGATTTCACCGAGCACGCCTTCGTTGGTCGGCACATCGCGCCAGCCAACAATCGAAAGCGTTTCACGTTGCAGTTCTTCTTCAACGATGCGGCGCGATGCGGCGGCTTTGTCTGGATCCTGATTGAGGAACAGCATGCCGACGGCGTAGTTTTTGGCTAAACGCCAGCCGCGCTCTTGCGCCACAATGCGGAAGAAACGATCCGGTTTTTGCAGCAGCAGGCCGCAACCGTCACCGGTTTTACCATCGGCGAGGATTGCCCCACGGTGCTGCATGCGGGCCAGTGCGTGTATAGCGGTACGCACTACCTTGTGGCTAGGTTCGCCTTCTATGTGGGCGATCAGGCCGAAACCACAGTTATCCCTCTCAAGGGATTTATCGTACAACATATCAGTGAACCTCCCCAGGCTCTACGTGACTCACTCCGACACCGATTGCGCACGGGCGCAGAAAGAGCATGGCGACGGGATTGGGTCGTTCAATGACCCATCTCGCATTCGCCCTCTTTTGCCTTTTCGCGCAGGTCAAACAAGTTTGAGGACTTGCTTCAGAGGGAATCTCAATTACTGCATAAATATGATGAGCTGAGTGCTCATCCAGAAAGCTTCCAGCGGATTTCCAACTTATCGGGAATCCGTAGACAGGTCAAATGGCAAACTTATTTATCTAAAAATGTGCTATAGAAGACTTAAAGGAATGAAATTTATGAATTTTATCCATTTTTTACATTGTATTAACCACGAAACGGGTGCGGATGGAGTGTGATCTGACTCACTATCTGGAAGCGCTGTGATAAACGGCCTGTGCTGAATTTACCGCTTAAAGTAGCACATAACACTGGCAATGGTTGTGCGGGTATAGGATCACTCTGTTTTTCTTCGAGAGGCGGATTAAAGCAAAATAAGCGGCGTATATAAGCAAAAGTAATCGGTTTGGCGATGAATGAAATTGCATTTATTTTGAGTGGTTATGCAATAAGGTAAAGGTCTACCGGGCGATTGATCCAGGTCATCGCCGATCGAGACTAAAAATGGCAGGCTTGGCCCCTTTCTACAGGCCGGTCTATCAGATTATGCAGTTACAAAAATTAGTCAATATGTTTGGTGGGGATCTTGCACGTCGCTATGGCGAAAAGGTTCATAAATTGACGCTGCATGGTGGGTTTAGCTGCCCGAATCGTGATGGCACGATTGGCCGGGGCGGCTGTACATTTTGCAATGTCGCCTCTTTTGCCGACGAAGCACAGCAGTACCGCTCGATTGCTGAGCAGCTTGAACATCAGGCCAGCCTGGTAAATCGCGCCAAACGCTATCTTGCCTATTTTCAGGCCTATACCAGTACCTTTGCTGAAGTACAGGTGCTGCGTTCTATGTATCAACAAGCCGTTAGTCAGGCCAATATTGTCGGCCTGTGCGTGGGGACGCGCCCGGACTGTGTACCGGAAGCGGTGCTCGATTTGCTCACCGAATATAAAGAACAGGGTTATGAAGTGTGGCTGGAGCTGGGACTACAAACCGCGCACGATAAAACGCTGCATCGTATCAACCGGGGGCACGATTTTGCCTGCTATCAGAACACGACGCGACGGGCACGCGAACGCGGGCTGAAGGTGTGCTCCCACCTGATCGTCGGCTTGCCGGGCGAAGGGCAAAGTGAATGTCTGCAAACACTGGAACGCGTGGTAAAGACCGGCGTGGACGGCATTAAGCTGCATCCGCTGCATATCGTGAAGGGCAGCATTATGGCGAAAGCCTGGGAAGCGGGGCGTTTAAGCGGTATTGAGCTGGACGATTACACCGTGACGGCCGGTGAGATGATTCGCCATACGCCACCCGAGGTGATTTACCACCGCATTTCTGCCAGCGCACGTCGCCCAACGTTGCTCGCGCCGCTGTGGTGTGAAAACCGCTGGACCGGGATGGTGGAGCTGGATAAGTATTTGAATGAACATGGTGCGCAGGGATCGGCGCTGGGGCGAGGGTGGTGCAACCCCTCACCCTAACCCTCTCCCACGGGGAGAGGGGACCGATCGCATGCGTGTGAATGTTCTGCGCTGGTTTTCTCCCTCTCCCTGAGGGAGAGGGCCGGGGTGAGGGGAGAACAAAGACCGCACAACCCAGCATTTTTTACACAACCTTCAACGCATTGCTCAGAATTGGGTATTATTGAGCGACGATGACGTGAAGGAACCCCCTATGAAGCAAATCCGTTTACTGGCGCAGTATTACGTCGACCTGATGATGAAGCTGGGTCTGGTGCGCTTTTCAATGCTATTAGCCCTTGCGCTGGTGGTGCTGGCCATTGTGGTACAGATGGCCGTGACCATGGTGCTGCACGGCCAGGTCGAAAGCATTGATGTGATCCGCTCTATCTTCTTTGGTCTGTTGATTACGCCGTGGGCGGTCTACTTTTTATCGGTGGTGGTCGAGCAACTGGAAGAGTCTCGCCAGCGCTTATCGAAGCTGGTGGAGAAGCTCGAAGAGATGCGCGAGCGCGATCTCAAACTTAACGTTCAACTTAAAGACAACATCGCGCAGCTCAATCAGGAAATTAGCGACCGCGAAAAGGCGGAGGCCGAGCGTGAAACCACACTTGAGCAGCTGAAGGTCGAGATGAAAGAGCGTGAAGAGACGCAAATCCGCCTTGAGCAACAATCCTCTTTCCTGCGCTCGTTCCTGGATGCCTCACCCGATCTGGTCTTCTATCGCAATGAAGATAAAGAGTTTTCTGGCTGTAACCGGGCGATGGAGCTGTTAACCGGGAAAAGTGAAAAGCAGCTTATAAACCTGCACCCGGAAGACGTTTACTCGCCGGAAGCTGCGGCGAAGGTGCTGGAAACCGATGAGAAAGTTTTCCGTCATAACGTCTCGCTCACCTATGAACAGTGGCTGGATTACCCGGATGGCCGCAAAGCCTGCTTTGAAATTCGTAAAGTGCCTTATTACGATCGCGTCGGTAAGCGCCATGGCCTGATGGGCTTTGGCCGCGATATTACCGAGCGTAAGCGCTATCAGGACGCCCTGGAGCGCGCCAGCCGCGATAAGACCACCTTTATCTCCACCATCAGCCACGAGCTGCGTACGCCGCTTAACGGCATCGTCGGCCTCAGCCGCATTCTGCTTGATACCGACCTGACCGCCGAGCAGGAAAAATACCTGAAAACGATCCATGTATCAGCGGTGACATTGGGGAATATCTTCAACGATATTATCGATATGGATAAAATGGAGCGGCGTAAAGTTCAACTGGATAACCAGACCATCGACTTTACCGGTTTCCTCTCTGATTTAGAAAATCTTTCCGGCTTGCAGGCGCAACAGAAAGGGCTGCGCTTCGTCATGGAACCGAGTTTGCCGCTGCCGCATAAAGTGATCACTGACGGCACGCGTCTGCGTCAGATTCTGTGGAATCTCATCAGTAACGCGGTGAAATTTACCCAGCAAGGTAAGGTTGAAGTACGCGTTCGTTACGACGAAGGCGATATGCTGCACTTTGAAGTGGCCGACTCCGGTATCGGTATTCCGCAGGAAGAGCAGGATAAAATCTTCGCCATGTACTATCAGGTGAAAGACAGCCAGGGCGGTAAGCCGGCTACCGGCACCGGGATTGGCCTGGCCGTCTCGCGTCGTTTGGCGCGCGATATGGGCGGCGATATTGAAGTCTCCAGTCATCCAGGCCAGGGCTCGACCTTTATTCTGACCGTCCACGCGCCAGCGGTTGCCGACGAAGTTGAAGATACGCTCGACGACGACGATATGCCGCTGCCTGCGCTTAACGTTCTGCTGGTGGAAGATATTGAACTGAACGTGATTGTTGCTCGCTCGGTGCTGGAAAAACTGGGCAACAGCGTTGATGTGGCGATGACCGGAAAGGCCGCGCTGGAGATGTTTACGCCAGGCGAATACGACCTGGTACTGCTGGATATTCAACTGCCGGATATGACCGGGCTGGATATCTCTCGCGAATTAAAACAGAAATTTGCCGCTGACGACCTGCCGCCGCTGGTGGCATTGACGGCTAACGTGCTGAAAGATAAAAAAGAGTATCTGGAAGCGGGAATGGATGATGTGCTGAGCAAGCCGTTATCAGTACCGGCCCTGACCGCGATGATCAAAAAATTCTGGGACACCGCCGACGACGAGGAGAGTACCGCAATGCCAACTGAGCAGGGTAAATCACAGCAGTTACTGGATATTCCGATGCTCGAGCAGTACATCGAACTGGTGGGGCCGAAGCTGATTACCGACGGTCTGGCTGTGTTCGAGAAGATGATGCCGGGATATCTGGCGGTGCTGGAATCGAATCTGACCGCACGCGATCAGAAAGGAATTGTCGAGGAAGGGCACAAAATTAAGGGCGCGGCGGGTTCCGTGGGCCTGCGTCATCTGCAACAGTTGGGGCAGCAGATCCAGTCGCCAGATTTACCGGCCTGGTGGGATAACGTCGGTGAATGGGTTGAAGAGATGAAAACCGAGTGGCAGCACGATGTCGCGGTGCTTAAATCCTGGGTGGCGAACGCCGAAAAAAAATGACCCCGGCTAAACCGGGGTGCGCGAACACTGCGCCAACACCAGGGAAATCGTGGCTGCGCCATAAGATGTAATAGGAATTTAGTAAGACACAACCTGATGAATACGATTGCACGCAGATTAAGATAGCAAAACTTGAAACATTTGTTACATAAATCAGCAAAATATGTGAAGCATAGCGAGTTAATCAGAAAGAGTAATAATCTTCAGTCAGTTACAGCGAGGGATAAGCATCATGAAAAAAATTGGCGTTATTTTGAGCGGCTGCGGTGTCTATGACGGGTCTGAAATTCACGAAGCCACCATTACGCTGCTGGCCATTGCCCGTAGTGGCGCACAGGCCGTGTGCTTCGCGCCGGATAAACGTCAGTTCGATGTTGTCGATCATCTCTCGGGAGAAGCGATGGGCGAAAGCCGTAATGTGCTGATCGAGTCTGCGCGCATTGCGCGCGGCGATGTGCGTCCGCTCGCCAGCGCGCAGGCGGAAGAGCTGGATGCGCTGATTGTGCCTGGCGGTTTTGGCGCGGCGAAAAACCTTTCTAACTTTGCCACTCAGGGGGCAGCGTGCGAGGTTGACGCAAATCTGAAAGCGCTGGCGCAGGCTATGCATCAGGCGGGCAAACCGCTCGGCTTTATGTGTATCGCCCCGGCGATGTTACCGAAGATTTTTGATTTCCCGCTGCGCATTACCATCGGTACAGATATCGATACGGCGGAAGTGTTGGAAGAGATGGGCGCGGAACACGTGCCGTGTCCGGTGGATGATATCGTTGTTGATGAAGACAATAAGGTGGTCACCACCCCGGCTTATATGCTGGCGCAGAACATCGCCGAAGCCGCCGAAGGCATTGAAAAACTGGTGGCGCGCGTACTGGTTCTGGCTGAATGAGCAAACGTGTTTCACCGCTGGCGTGGATAAAACGCATTGTCTGGCGCGTTGCGCTGTTGCTGGTACTGTTCTGGGGTGGCGGCATCGCGCTGTTCAGCTTTGTGCCGGTGCCCTTTTCTGCGGTGATGGTCGAGCGCCAGCTCAGCGCCTGGTTGAGCGGCGATTTTCATTATGTGGCGCACTCCGACTGGGTCAGCATGGATGAGATTTCGCCATGGATGGGGCTGGCGGTGATCGCCGCCGAAGATCAGAAATTCCCGGAGCACTGGGGGTTTGATGTTCAGGCGATCGAAAAGGCGCTTTCGCATAACGAACGCAACGAAAACCGCATTCGTGGCGCATCGACGTTGTCGCAGCAGACGACGAAAAACCTGCTGCTGTGGGATGGCCGTAGCTGGTTGCGTAAAGGGCTGGAAGCGGGGTTGACGGTGGGCGTTGAAACCGTCTGGAGTAAGAAACGCATCCTGACCGTTTACCTGAATATCGCTGAATTTGGTGAGGGCACCTTTGGTGTCGAAGCCGCTGCTCAACGCTATTTCCATAAACCCGCCAGCAGGCTGACCATGTCGGAAGCGGCGTTGTTAGCCGCCGTACTACCGAACCCGATTCGCTTTAAAGCGGATGCCCCTTCAGGCTATGTGCGTAGCCGTCAGGCGTGGATTATGCGCCAGATGCGTCAGCTCGGCGGCGAATCCTTTATGACCCGCCACCAACTGCATTAAGCTTTGCGAGAAGAGAGCTCCAGCGTGCTGCGCTCTTCGCGCGGCTTGCTGTTGTTCAGTGCGGCTGCCAGTACTGGCTGGGCAATAAAACGTTCCCACAAACGCTCCTGCTTACGACGACAGAACCATTTTGACCAGGTGGCCAGTGGAATAAAGGTCGATTCGCCGATGTTGTCGCAGATAACGGGCACCACTTCTGATTCGCTGATGCGATGGCACAGAATATTGGCTGGTTTCAGCGTCATGGTCACAATGTGATTTTCGGTGATGTACTTCTTCAACGCACGCAGGATCTGACGCAGCACCACGAGATCTTCTTCGTAGCGACACTCCGCAGCGAACTGTTTTAAGGTGATCGACGGCTTGCCGTCAAAGTCGCTGATCACGTCATAAACGTAACCTGTCCCGCAGTCGGTCTCAACGGTACCGTAATAGCGAGGAATACCGCTCCAGTCTTTCAGATAGCGATTGAGATGCGCGTAGTAGCCCAACTCGCGTTTAATCTCTTTATCGCCGCCATCGTCGTTGTTGTAAACGATTTTAATGCAGCGTTGGGCATCATCCGGATGCGCGTAACATTTACGATGTCTTCCGGTGCCCAGGGGGGTGTGATTCGATAAATGTAACATGACGCGCTCCTGGAATTATTTACTGACAATTAACCAGTATCGACACCAAACTTAAATGAAAGATAAACGAACCATCTTAAGGTTTTCCTAAGGTTAATCCTGGACTAAAAAGCGCACAAATTGTACAGGGACAATAAAAAAAACGCCGATTGGCGTTTTTAGGGTAGAGGCGCTTTTTGTAGGCCGGATATGGCAAAGCCGCCATCCGGCATGGGGAAGGGAACTACTTAATCTTCATCAAACCCGGATTCAAACAGGGCGATAACCGCAGCCAGCGCTTCCACTTCCTGCGGGCCAGAGGCTTCAACTTCAATTTGTCGCCCTTTGGCCGAATCCAGCATCAGCAACGCAATGACGCTATTAGCTTCCGCTTCGGTGCCTTCGTCGTTGCGCAGCAGCACTTCCGCATCAAAACCCTGCATCAGCTCAAACAGCTTCATCGCGGGCCGGGCATGCATGCCCAGCCGATTGGTGATTTCAACGGTTTGCTTAACGGTCATGATTTACGTTTTTCCAGCGTCCGGTGACGAGACTGCACGTTCTTACCGCGTGAGCGGAAGTAGTCAGCCAGTTGTTCGGCAACATACACCGAACGGTGCTTACCGCCGGTACAGCCAATCGCCACGGTCAGATAGCTACGGTTATTGGTTTCCAGCATAGGTAACCATAGCTCAAGATAGCTGCGGGTCTGGTAGATAAAGTTATGCACTTCCGTATGCCTGTCGAGGAATGCGGCAACCGGTTTGTCGAGACCGGTCATCGGACGCAGTTTCGGATCCCAGTGCGGGTTCGGCAGGAAGCGAACGTCGAAAACGTAATCCGCATCGATAGGGATACCGTGCTTGAAACCGAAGGATTCAAATACCATCGTCAGCTCGCGCTCGCGTTTGCCCAGCAGACGAGTACGCAGCATTTCTGCCAGCTCGTGAACCGACATCTCGGAGGTATCGACGATAAGATCCGCGCGTGAACGCAGGGGCTCCAGCAGGTCGCTCTCTTTATCAATTGCGCTCTCCAGTGACAAGTTTTTGCTGGAAAGCGGGTGCAGACGGCGCGTGTCGCTGTAACGACGGATCAGGGTATTGCGATCGGCATCGAGGAACAGCAACTGTGGAGAAAATGCGTCCGGCAGATTTTCCATCGCTTTTTCGAAGATTTCCGGCGACTCCGGCATGTTACGCACGTCGATACTGACGGCAGCGGAGATCTCCCGGTCGGCCAGCGTTTTCGCCAGCTCAGGCAGCAGGACTACCGGCAGGTTGTCCACACAGTAGAAACCCATATCTTCCAGCGCCCGTAAGGCCACGGATTTACCCGAGCCTGAGCGGCCGCTGACGATCATCAGTACCATGTACCGTTTCTCCTCAGTACGAACTCATTTCCCTTACGCTTCATCACTGTTTTCCGTTTCGGTGATGATTTGGTAAAGCTCTTCGTCACTCTGCGCCGCGCGCAGGCGGCGGCAGATAGTTTTATCCGCCAGACGCTTCGCCACCAGTGAAAGCGTATGTAAGTGCGTTTTGGTTTGGTCCGCAGGCACCAGCAGGGCAAAGAGCAGGTCGACAGGCTGATTGTCGATGGCGTCGAACGCGATCGGCGTTTCAAGCTGCACAAAAACGCCCACGGCGCGCAGCGTATCTTCTTCCAGCTTGCCGTGTGGAATAGCGATGCCATTACCAATCCCGGTACTGCCCATTTTCTCGCGGGTGAGAATCGCTTCAAATACCACCTGCGGAGGCAGACCTAACTGCTTTGCCGCCAGTTCACTGATGATTTCCAGCGCACGTTTTTTACTCTGGCAGTGAACCGCACTGCGAGTACATTCCTGGTTAAGCACATTGCTCAGTTGTAGAGCCGAATCGTTATTTATCATAATTTCACCTAAGCATCGCCCGACACTTTACCGGCATCGGGCGACCGCCCGGACAATTAGTGTTGTTTCAGTTTATCTTTATGTTTATTAAGCTGCCGCGCGAGTTTATCGATCAACAGATCAATCGCGGCATACATATCTTGCCCTTCCGCGCTGGCATGAAGTTCGCCCCCGTTAACATGCAGGGTCGCATCCGAGATGTGCGCCAATTTTTCCACTTTTAACACAATATAGACCTGATTGATCCTCTCAAAATACTGTTCCAGCTTCACGAATTTCGTGTTGATGAAATCGCGCAGGGCTTCAGTGATTTCGACGTTGTGTCCAGTGATGTTGAGCTGCATAGTGTCTTCCTTATCAGTTGAGTCAGACCAGTTGTTTACGCTGGTTAGACGGCGGAATGGATAAAGACTCTCGGTACTTTGCAACGGTACGGCGGGCCACCATGATACCCTGATCGGAGAGCATAGAGGTCAGCTTACTGTCGCTCAGTGGTTTCGCGGGATTTTCCGCGGCAATCAATTTCTTCACCAGCGCGCGAATCGCCGTTGACGACGCTTCGCCGCCACCCTCCGTGTTCACGTGGCTTGAGAAGAAATACTTAAGCTCAAAAATGCCGCGCGGGCTATGCAAATACTTCTGCGTAGTCACGCGTGAAATCGTGGACTCATGCATCTCGACGGTCTGGGCGATATCCGCCAGTACCATCGGTTTCATATACTCTTCGCCGGACTCAAAAAACGCCTGTTGCTGCTCAACGATGCAGCGGCTGACGCGCAGCAATGTGTCGTTGCGGCTCTCAAGGCTTTTAATCAGCCACTTCGCATCCTGCAGATTGCTGCGAATAAACTGGCTGTCGGCGTCGTTACGGACGTTGTTACACATGCCCGCGTAGTGCTGATTAATTTGCAAACGTGGAATGCTGTCGGCGTTGAGTTCCACCACCCAGCGGCCACTGACTTTGCGCACCAGCACATCAGGAATAACGTACTCCGGCTCGCCAGTCTGGATCGACTGACCCGGACGCGGATCCAGTGACTGGATCAGATCCACCGCTTCTTTCAGCACGTCTTCTTTCAGACGGGTGACGCGCATGAGCGATCGGAAATCGTGGTTGGCAAGCAGATCGAGATGGTCGCTGATGATCAGGCGGGCTTCGGCGAGACGGGGTGTTTCTTTGGCAAACTGAGAGAGCTGGATAAGCAGGCAATCGCGGAGATCGCGGGCGGCGACGCCCACCGGGTCAAATCGCTGGATCCGTTTAAGCACAGCTTCAACTTCATCCAGACCGATTTCGTCATCACCCATGCTTTCAAGGATATCTTCCAGCGGGACGGTCAAATAACCGGTATCGTCAACGGCGTCGACGATGGAGGTGGCTATCGCGCGATCCGTATCGGTAAACGGCGTGAGTTCCACCTGCCACATCAGGTAATCCTGAAGAGACTGGGTGGTTTCGCCCTGATAGACCGGCAGCTCGTCGTCCTGGTAATCAGCACCGGTACCTGAAGGCGTCCCGGCGGTGTAAATTTCATCCCAGCTGGCATCGAGCGGCAGCTCTTCCGGCATATCTTTCTGTTCGAGCGCGTCGACGCTGTCTAACGTTTCGTTATCCGGTGTCTCTTTCGTGTCGATTTCTTCATGAATATCGGTTTGCTCAAGCAGGGGATTACTCTCCAGCGCTTGCTGAAGTTCCTGCTGCAGTTCCAGCGTCGACAGCTGTAACAAGCGAATAGCCTGTTGCAGCTGTGGCGTCATGGCGAGCTGTTGGCTGAGCCTTAATTGCAAACCTTGCTTCATGTTCAGTGCGATAATCTCCGGCTAACCTCTCTCATGCTTCTACCCTATCAGAGTCTGAAGTCTTCCCCAAGATACACACGTTTAACATGTTCGTCTTGTAAGATCTCTGTCGGGGTGCCGTGGGCGATAAGCTGCCCCTGGCTGACGATATACGCACGCTCACACACTGCCAGCGTTTCGCGGACGTTGTGGTCAGTGATTAACACGCCGAGACCGCTGTCGCGCAGGTGCTCAATGATGTGTTTGATATCGATAACGGAGATCGGGTCAACGCCCGCAAACGGTTCATCCAGCAGGATAAATTTCGGATTTGCGGCCAGCGCGCGGGCGATCTCGACGCGGCGGCGTTCGCCCCCGGAGAGCGACTGACCCATATTGTCGCGCAGGTGTTCGATGTGAAACTCTTCCATCAGCTCATTACAGCGGTCTTCACGCTGTTCGCTGGTGAGGTCGTCGCGAATTTGCAGCACGGCCATCAGGTTGTCGTAAACGCTGAGGCGACGGAAAATGGAGGCTTCCTGCGGCAGATAGCCAATTCCGCGGCGCGCACGGGCGTGCAGCGGCAGCAGGCTGATATCTTCGTCATCAATAATGATGTTGCCTGCATCGCGCGGCACGATACCGACTACCATATAAAAGGTCGTCGTTTTACCCGCGCCGTTCGGCCCAAGCAGGCCCACAATCTCACCGGAGTTGACGGTCAGACTGACATCCTCTACCACGCGGCGGCCTTTGTAGGCTTTAGCCAGGTTCTTTGCAATTAATGTCGCCATAACGAATTAGTTACTCTTCTTCTGTGCCGGAGCCTGGTCTTTGTTTTTGTCCTGCAACTGGGACGGAACCAGAACGGTCGTTACGCGTTTACCTTTTTCGCTAAACGCCTGCATTTTCTGTTCTTTAACCAGATACGTGATTTTGTCGCCCTTGATGTTGCTGTCGACTTGTTCCAGATACGCGTTGCCGGTCAGCACCACGAAATCACTTTGCAGTTCATAATGCATTTTGGCGGCATGGCCTTTCACCGGCTTGCCGTTGTCCTGCATCTGGTAGAAGGTCGCCGGGTTACCGTAACCGTCGATCACTTCTTTGCCCTTTTCACCGCCAGGGCGGGTCACCACCACCTTGTCGGCGTTAATTTTGATACTGCCCTGAGTCACAACAACGTTACCGGTAAAGGTCACGATGTTGCCCTGCATATCCAGCGACTGCTGATCGGATTCAATATGAATCGGCTGGTCAGTATCACCGGTCAGTGCCAGTGCCGGCAGGCTGGCTGCCAGCAGAGAACCGGCGAGCGCCAGCTTAAGGCTGAGTTTGTTTGTTCTGAATTTCATAGGAGGTTCTAACCTTTTCAATCAGCTCGGCGTTCTTGCTGCGTAAATTGCCGCGCATTTTCAGGCCGCTGGAATTAAATGTCGTTCCGTATAACGTCACCAAATCATCAGAGGTAACATCCTGGGTGACCAGGTTGATTTGGGCGTTATCCGTCGTAATTTTGCGCAATTGCGCGTCAGGGGTCAGCGCGTTAACTTCAACGTGACCGTAAAGGTACAGCATGCGATCGTTTGTCAGCTTCGCTTTATCGGCTTTGATTGACCAGGTCGGCACTTTGTCAGTGTCAAACGTGGTCAGTCGCGGCTGGGTAAACCACGAGATAGCGTCGTCGGAGAAATACTCGACGTGTTCTGCGATTAACCGATAATTCAACGCGCCTTCAGGGCTGTAGACCACCGTATCGGTATGTTCGCTTTTATAAGTTGGGTCATTGGCGTTGACAACCGCCTGGCCGTCATCGTCGTTACTGGCCAGATTGATGCCAATGAGGATAAGCGCCGCAAGCGAAAGCAGGATAATAACCCAACGTCTGGTTTTACTCATATCGATTGCCCTTTGGCTTCCTCTAACTTCCCTTGCGCCAGCAACAGGAGATCGCATACTTCGCGAACCGCGCCACGTCCACCGGCAATACGGGTGACGTAATCCGCACGCGGCAGCAACAGCGGATGCGCGTCATTGACCGCAACGCTTAAGCCCACTTCCGCCATGACCGGCCAGTCGATAAGATCGTCGCCCACATAGGCGACTTCATCGGCCTGCAAACCGAGCTTGCCGAGCAGCTCGCGATAGGCGATAAGTTTATCGGATTGCCCTTGATAAAGATGGGTAATTCCTAACGTATCACAGCGGTCTTCTAACAGTTTAGCTTTTCGCCCGGTAATGATGGCAACTTCGATTCCGGACGTCAGGGCGCAGCGAATACCGTAGCCATCACGCACGTTAAAGGCTTTCAGCTCTTCGCCATTATTCCCCATGTAAATCAGGCCATCGGACAGCACGCCGTCGACGTCGAGGATCAGCAGGCGAATTTTCGCCGCCTTCTCAATAAACTCGGTGCTCACCGGGCCGTAACAGGTTGCCACGGAAGTGACAGCATTACTCATTGTTTTTAATCCTTTTACACTACGCCTGCGCGCAGTAAATCATGCATATGGATGACGCCCAGCAGTTGATCGCCCTCGGCAACCAGCACGCAGGTAACGTGGCGCGACTGCATCAGGTTTAACGCATCAACGGCCAGCGTACCCGGACGGATACGAATGCCGCCTGGGGTCATCACATCGGCGATGCTCAGGCTACGTAAATCAGCACCGTTATCAAAGATACGGCGCAGGTCACCATCGGTGAAGATACCGTCGATCTTCATGTTTTCATCGCAAATGACCGTCATACCGAGGTTTTTGCGGGTAATTTCCAGCAGCGCATCACGCAAAGAGGCTTCTTTGTTGACGCGCGGAATTTCATCGCCAGTGTGCATAATATCGTTTACGCGCAGCAACAGCTTGCGACCGAGTGCGCCACCGGGGTGGGAGAGCGCAAAATCCTCGGCAGTGAAGCCGCGCGCTTTCAGCAACGCAACCGCCAGGGCATCACCCATCACCAGCGCCGCGGTGGTGCTGGACGTCGGTGCCAGACCCAATGGACAGGCCTCTTTGGGCACTTTCACGCACAGGTGGATATCCGCCGCGCGGCCCATGCTGCTTTCCGGGCGACTGGTCATGCAAATCAGCGGCACCTGCAATCGTTTCAGAACCGGGATCAACGCCAGAATTTCGTTTGATTCACCGGAGTTTGACAAGGCAATGACGATATCGTGCGGTGTCACCATACCCAAATCGCCGTGTGCGGCTTCACCCGGATGGACGAAGAACGCAGACGTGCCGGTGCTGGCAAAGGTCGCAGCCATTTTGCGGCCAATATGCCCGGATTTTCCCATGCCCATCACCACGACTTTACCGCTGCAATAAAAGATTTTTTCACAGGCGCGGCTAAAGTCGTCGTTGATGTATTGATCGAGCTGGGCCAAACCCTCGCGTTCAATCTCCAGCACCTCTTTCCCGGCTTTCTGGAAGTCAAAACCCGGTTGCAAATCGATTTGCGACATAATGTTATCCCGATTCATTCTACAAAGAGCGGCGTCGCCCACCAGAGCATCGCCAGCCATGCGATAAACCCGCCGGTTAAGAGCGCGCCCGCCACGCGGCCAATTTGTTGGCGTCGCCAGCACAGCAACGCAAAAATCACGCTCACGATAACCATCATTCCGTAGTCGCGGGTGAAGGCCAGAGGGTTAAACGCACCCGGCGCGAGCAGTGCCGGTATGCCCAACACAATGGCGATATTAAAAAAGTTGGAGCCAATGATATTACCAATGGCAATGTCATTTTCGCCTTTGCGCACGCCCGCGATTGCTGTCGCCAGTTCTGGAAGGCTGGTGCCCAGCGCAATGGCGGTCAGGCCGATTGTCAGCTCGCTCATGGCAAAGAAATTGGCCAGCACGGTGGCATTATCGACAACCATGCGTGTTGCCATCGGCATAATAATCAACGCGATACCGAGCCACAGGAACGCAACCGGCAGCGAACCTTCGCGGGGCAGTTCAGCGACCTGTTCGCGTGTCAGGCTGTCGTTTCCCTGACGTTCCGCCAGCCGGGCGATTTTAACGGTAAACAGCAGCCAAAGCACCGCCAGTGCGAGTAAAAAAACACCATCAAACAGTGATAATTCACCATCATACAACACATAGCCCGCCAGCAGGCTGACGATTAACATTAAGGGAACTTCGCGGCGCAGGATATCAGAATGCACGGTAAAAGGGTGCAGCAAGGCGGCAAGCCCGAGGATCAATAAGATATTAATGATGTTCGAACCAATGGCGGTGCCAATGGCTAAGTCGACCTGCCCGTGCAGTGCGGCAGCGGAAGAAACAATGATTTCCGGTAATGATGTGCCGACGCTGACCACCGTCAGACCAATAATCAACGGCGGAATGCCTACCGCGCGACACAGTATTGATGCGGAGTAAACCAGACGGTCGGCGCTGTAAACCACCAGAAGTAAACCAATTATGAACAGAGCCGTCGCTAAAAGCATTCAAAGTCCTTTCTTAAGGTATAATCGCTAGTCCGTAACGCCTGGTCGTAACGAATTCTTAATTTTGACTTTATGCGCTGTAAAAGTAAAACAAATGCCAGATTTCGTTAACCAAAGCAGAGTAGATTCTGTAAGAATGTCGGGTTTGGGGCTGGGAAGAATTCCATGCCCACCCTGTTAAGGTCCTGGTAAAGGGAAACGTATGAGCCAGAGTTTAGCGAATCTTGTTGATGTCCGGGGAATGAGCTTTACGCGCGGGAACCGTGTCATCTTTGACAATATCTCGCTTTCGGTGCCGCGCGGAAAAATTACTGCCATCATGGGGCCGTCCGGCATCGGCAAAACCACGCTATTGCGCCTGATTGGCGGGCAGATCCCACCGGACAGCGGCGAGATCCTGTTCGACGGCGAGAATGTGCCGGAGATGTCGCGCTCGCGCCTGTATACCGTGCGTAAGCGCATGAGCATGCTGTTTCAGTCCGGCGCGCTGTTCACCGACATGAACGTTTTTGACAACGTCGCCTATCCTATTCGTGAGCATACGCGCCTTCCTCCCGCTCTGCTGAAAAGCACGGTGATGATGAAACTGGAAGCCGTCGGCCTGCGCGGAGCGGCAAAACTGATGCCGTCAGAACTCTCCGGCGGCATGGCGCGACGTGCGGCGCTGGCACGCGCTATCGCGCTTGAGCCCGACCTCATCATGTTTGATGAACCGTTTGTCGGCCAGGATCCCATCACCATGGGCGTGCTGGTTAAATTGATTTCGGAACTCAATAGTGCGCTGGGTGTCACTTGTGTCGTGGTATCTCACGATGTGCCAGAGGTGCTGAGCATCGCCGATTACGCCTACATCGTGGCGGATAAAAAAATTGTCGCACACGGGAGCGCGTCGGCATTGCAGGAAAACGACGATCCTCGGGTACGCCAGTTTCTCGACGGCATTGCCGACGGGCCTGTGCCGTTCCGCTATCCTGCGGGCGACTACCGCCGCGATCTCTTAGGAACAGGGAGCTAACTTACTCATGCTGTTAAATGCACTGGCCGCGCTGGGCCATCGCGGGATTAAGACTCTCGCGACGTTTGGGCGCGCCGGGTTAATGTTATTCAATGCCATCGTCGGCAAGCCGGAGTTTCGCAAGCATGCGCCGCTGCTGGTGCGCCAGCTTTATAACGTTGGCGTGCTGTCGATGCTGATCATCCTCGTGTCCGGTGTGTTCATCGGCATGGTGCTGGGTCTTCAGGGGTATCTGGTGCTGACCACCTACAGCGCGGAAACCAGCTTAGGCATGCTGGTAGCGCTGTCGCTGCTGCGTGAGCTGGGGCCGGTGGTTGCCGCGCTGCTGTTTGCGGGCCGCGCAGGCTCCGCGCTGACCGCCGAAATCGGCCTGATGCGCGCCACTGAGCAGCTCTCCAGTATGGAGATGATGGCGGTCGACCCGCTGCGTCGTGTTATTGCGCCACGCTTCTGGGCGGGCGTTATCTCGCTGCCGCTGTTAACGATTATGTTCGTTGCGGTCGGCGTCTGGGGCGGCTCACTGGTTGGCGTAAGTTGGAAAGGTATTGACGCGGGCTTCTTCTGGTCGGCGATGCAAAACGCGGTGGACTTCCGTCTTGATCTGGTTAACTGCCTGATTAAGAGCCTGGTCTTTGCGATTACGGTTACATGGATTGCGTTATTCAATGGTTACGATGCGATCCCCACTTCTGCCGGGATCAGCCGGGCGACAACGCGCACCGTGGTGCATTCGTCGCTGGCGGTACTTGGGTTGGACTTTGTGCTGACGGCACTGATGTTTGGGAATTGAGTGAATGCAAACGAAAAAGAGTGAAATCTGGGTCGGTATCTTTTTGCTGGTTGCCATGCTGGCGGCGCTGTTTATCTGCCTGAAAGCGGCGGATGTCACCTCGCTGCGCGTGGAGCCGACATACCGCATTTACGCCACCTTCGATAACATCGGCGGCCTGAAAGCGCGTTCGCCGGTACGTATCGGCGGGGTCGTGATTGGTCGCGTGGCGGACATTACCCTCGACCCGAAAACCTATTTGCCGCGTGTGGCGCTGGATATCGAAGAGCGTTACAACCATATTCCGGATACCAGCTCGCTGGCTATTCGCACCTCCGGCCTGCTGGGGGAACAGTATCTGGCGCTGAACGTCGGATTTGAAGACCCGGAGCTGGGAACGTCTATCCTTAAGGATGGCGGTACTATCCAGGACACTAAATCCGCCATGGTGCTGGAAGATTTAATCGGTCAATTCCTTTACAACAGTAAAGGCGGTGACAATAAGACTTCAGGCGATGCGCAAAGCGCTGGCGAAGGACATACTGATGCTGCGACGCCTGCTGCTGGCTCGACGAATTAATTTCAGGAGACGTAACTCATGTTTAAACGCTTATTGATGGTCGCTATGCTGGTGATTGCTCCGTTAACCGCGGCAACGGCGGCTGACCAGTCCAATCCGTACAAGCTGATGAATGAAGCGGCGCAGAAAACCTTTGATCGCCTGAAAAACGAACAACCGAAAATTCGCGCAAATCCGAACTACCTGCGTGACGTGGTCGATCAGGAACTGCTGCCGTACGTGCAGGTAAAATACGCCGGAGCGCTGGTGCTGGGCCGTTACTACAAAGACGCGACGCCAGCGCAGCGTGACGCTTACTTCGCCGCATTCCGTGAATACCTGAAACAGGCTTACGGCCAGGCACTGGCGATGTACCACGGTCAGACCTACCAGATCGCGCCGGAACAGCCGCTGAACGATGCGTCTATCGTCCCAATCCGTGTGACCATCATCGACCCGAATGGTCGCCCGCCAGTGCGCCTGGATTTCCAGTGGCGTAAAAATACCCAGACGGGTAACTGGCAGGCCTATGACATGATTGCGGAAGGGGTGAGCATGATCACCACCAAGCAAAACGAGTGGAGCGATCTGCTGCGTACTAAGGGCATTGATGGCCTGACCGCACAGTTGAAATCTATCTCTAACCAGCCGATCACGCTGGAACAGAAAAAATAATGGAACAGTTAAGCTGGACGCGCGACGGGGAAATCCTGTCGCTGCACGGTGAACTGGATCAAGACCTGCTGATTCCCTTGTGGGAGGCCAGAGCAGAAGCCACGAACGGCGCAAAGGTGATTGATTTAAGTGGCTTAAACCGCGTTGATACCGCAGGCCTGGCGTTATTAATCCACTTTATCGAGCTGATCCGCCGTCAGGGAAATACTGCCAGCGTTAAGGGCGTAAGCGAAAACGTCGCCACGCTTGCCGGGTTGTATAATCTGCCAGCAGATATGATCCCATAATACTTTCAGTGCGTTATTGCTGTTGATTACTCTCAAAGCCCCATCAATCTGCACGATGGGGCTTTTTGATTGTTTAAGCCTGCGTCACTTTCCTCTAAGATGTTGGGCTGTTTTCTCTATCAGATAAAAATGTGAACCCATGGAAAATCATGAAATTCAGACCGTGCTGATGAATGCACTCTCCCTTCAGGAAGCGATCGTCTCGGGCGATGGCAGCCACTTTCAGGTTATCGCGGTGGGTGAGATGTTTGACGGCATGAGCCGGGTCAAGAAGCAGCAGACTATCTATGCCCCGCTGATGGAGTATATTGCGGACAACCGCATCCATGCCCTGTCAATCAAAGCGTATACCCCGCAAGAGTGGGCGCGCGACCGTAAACTTAACGGATTTTGAGCCATGGGTTCGCGTGCAAAAGCGTGAATCGATGGTGAGTATGACTTTTAACAGAGAACAGAATAATGGATAAATTCCGTGTTCAGGGGCCGACTAAGCTCCAGGGCGAGGTGTCGATTTCTGGCGCTAAAAATGCCGCACTGCCAATCCTCTTCGCCGCACTGCTGGCTGAAGAGCCGGTAGAGATTCAAAACGTTCCGAAACTGAAAGACGTTGATACGTCGATGAAGCTGCTGAGCCAGTTAGGCGCGAAAGTTGAGCGCAATGGTTCCGTGCACATCGATGCCAGCGGCGTGAACATCTTCTGTGCGCCGTATGAGCTGGTGAAAACCATGCGTGCTTCTATCTGGGCGCTTGGCCCGCTGGTTGCACGTTTTGGTCAGGGTCAGGTTTCACTGCCGGGCGGCTGCACCATCGGCGCGCGTCCGGTTGACCTGCACATCACCGGCCTGGAGCAGCTCGGCGCGACCATCAAGCTGGAAGAAGGCTATGTAAAAGCATCTGTCGATGGTCGCCTGAAAGGGGCGCACATCGTAATGGACAAAGTGAGCGTTGGCGCCACCGTGACCATTATGTCGGCTGCAACCCTTGCCGAAGGCACCACCATCATTGAAAACGCCGCGCGCGAGCCGGAAATTGTCGACACGGCAAACTTCCTCGTTGCGCTGGGCGCGAAAATCAGCGGCCAGGGCACCGATCGCATCACCATCGAAGGCGTTAAACGCCTGGGCGGCGGCGTATACCGTGTACTGCCAGACCGTATCGAAACCGGTACGTTCCTGGTGGCCGCGGCCATCTCTCGCGGCAAAATTATCTGCCGTAACGCGTGCCCGGAAACGCTGGACGCCGTGCTGGCGAAACTGCGTGAAGCCGGTGCTGAAATTGAAGTCGGCAGCGACTGGATAAGCCTGGATATGCACGGTCAGCGCCCGAAAGCGGTAAACGTGCGTACCGCGCCGCACCCAGGCTTCCCGACCGACATGCAGGCGCAGTTCACCCTGCTGAATATGCTGGCGGAAGGTACCGGTGTGATCACCGAAACCATCTTCGAAAACCGTTTCATGCACATTCCTGAACTGATCCGTATGGGCGCTCGTGCGGAAATCGAAAGCAACACCGCTATCTGTCACGGCGTTGAGAAACTCTCTGGCGCCCAGGTGATGGCGACCGATCTGCGCGCGTCTGCAAGCCTGGTGCTGGCAGGTTGCATCGCAGAAGGTACCACCATTGTTGACCGTATCTATCACATCGACCGTGGCTACGAGCGCATTGAAGACAAACTGCGCGCGCTGGGTGCGAATATCGAACGTGTGAAGGGCGAGTAATCGTTCTGCTGGCAACGCCTCTTACGCGCTGCGTGAGAGGCGTTGTGCTTTCTGACGTTTATTTCTTCGACTGGCGCATCGATTGCGTCTTATCAATAAACTGATGCGTGATGGGGTCGTGATAGCGTGACGGCCAGATGACCCACGGTTCAGTCCCTAACGCTTTAGCGATAATCAGCTCACCCTTCGGCCACGGGCGTGAAAGCACATTGGCAAGCGTCGAGGAACTCAGGCCGTTTTTGCGTGATTCCGCGGCCATTGTCGTACCTTTCTTGCGCAGACCCGCGATGATATCCGCAGGGTGCCAGTCGATAAACTTATCCATGTTACCTCCCTGTTCAGAAGCTAAATTGCTCGTGAAAACAATACGGGAGTACTATAGCGCTTTCTGTTGGTAAGCTCTAAAAAGTTCATGTAACGCGATGCGAAATTCAGAAAACATCAAGTTGCTGACATTATCAGGCGCCGGTTATCATTTTTTTGGATTTTACTGGAACTCTCCCGCCGAATGCACGGGAGAGACAGGGGATCAGTGGTCGCGTTGAACGGCGATGTGAGCGAGGGCGATAAGCGCATCGCGCCATGGGGAATCCGGCAGCGGAGAGAGGGCGGCAATGGCTTTATCCGCTTCCTCCTCGGCGCGCTGACGCGTCCACTCCAGCGAGCCACAGGCCGCCATTGCTTCCAGAACCGGTTCCAGCAGATGTCGCCCGTTACCCTGCTCAATCGCGCCGCGAATCAGCAGTGCTTGTTCAGGGGTACCGTTACGCATAGCGTGCAGCAGCGGCAGCGTCGGTTTGCCCTCGTTGAGGTCATCGCCGACGTTTTTGCCGAGCGTCTCGCCATCGGCGCTGTAATCCAGTAAATCATCGATTAACTGGAAAGCGGTACCGAGATAGCGCCCATAATCCTGTAAGCCTTTCTCCTGCTCTGGCGTACAGCCTGCAAGCAGGCCGGAGCATTGGGACGCTGCTTCAAACAAGCGCGCGGTTTTGCTGTAAATCACGCGCATGTAGTTTTCTTCGGTGATGTCCGGGTCGTTGACGTTCATCAACTGCAGAACTTCGCCTTCTGCAATCACGTTCACCGCTTCCGACATCACTTCCAGCACCTTCAGCGATCCAAGGCTTGTCATCATCTGGAACGCGCGGGTGTAGATAAAATCGCCAACCAGTACGCTCGCAGCGTTACCGAAAGCAGCGTTCGCGGTCGCTTTCCCGCGACGCATGTCGGATTCATCCACCACATCGTCGTGTAGCAGCGTGGCAGTGTGGATAAACTCAATCAGCGCGGCGATGGTGACATGGGCATTTCCCTCGTAGCCGACAGCGCGAGCTGCCAGTACGGCGATCATAGGGCGTATGCGTTTTCCACCGCCACTGACGATGTAATAACCCAACTGATTGATGAGCTGAACATCTGAGTTGAGCTGTTCAAGAATCGTTGCATTGACACCCGCCATATCCTGCGCGGTTAACTCATTGATTTGTTGTAAATTCATCGCAAAAGCCGGGCTTAATGTCCTGT
This sequence comes from Pseudocitrobacter faecalis, assembly GCF_965231525.1. Lineage (NCBI taxonomy): Bacteria > Pseudomonadati > Pseudomonadota > Gammaproteobacteria > Enterobacterales > Enterobacteriaceae > Pseudocitrobacter > Pseudocitrobacter faecalis. Next base: position 85,491 of record NZ_CBDDNJ010000002.1, read on the forward strand.
TTACCACTTATCCATACGGGATAATGAAGGTTTTACGTTAGAGTTGTGGTACTGATTGTACTGAAAAAACGGCTCAGATAAACGTTACCGTGAAAGTTGTGTTTTTTTTCTGCATGTATTGATGGTAGCACTTGTCAAAGGCTCGCGTTTTGCGTAATATTCGCGCCCTATTGTGAATATTTATAGCGCACTCTGAATCACACGATTAATGTGCGCGGAAGCGGAGTTCTATATGTACGCGGTTTTCCAAAGTGGTGGTAAACAACACCGAGTAAGCGAAGGTCAGACCGTTCGCCTGGAAAAGCTGGACATCGCAACTGGCGAATCTGTTGAATTCGCTGAAGTTCTGATGATCGCAAACGGTGAAGAAGTCAAAATCGGCGTTCCTTTCGTTGATGGCGGCGTAATCAAAGCTGAAGTTGTTGCTCACGGTCGTGGCGAGAAAGTTAAAATCGTTAAGTTTCGTCGTCGTAAACACTACCGTAAGCAGCAGGGCCACCGTCAGTGGTTCACTGATGTGAAAATTACTGGCATCAGCGCCTAAGACCTGAGGAGAGATTTAAATGGCACATAAAAAGGCTGGCGGCTCAACTCGTAACGGTCGCGATTCAGAAGCTAAACGTCTTGGCGTTAAGCGTTTCGGTGGCGAAACCGTTCTGGCGGGTAGCATCATCGTTCGTCAGCGTGGCACCAAATTCCACGCTGGTAACAACGTAGGTTGCGGTCGTGACCACACTCTGTTTGCTAAAGCAGACGGTAAAGTGAAATTCGAAGTTAAAGGCCCGAACAACCGTAAATACATCAGCATCGTTGCTGAGTAAGGTTTTCGTGGTCCGGTAACGGATTAAAGCCCCGCACTCGTTGCGGGGCTTTTTACATTCGACGCCCGGAAAATCACAGTGGTCTCAGGCAGGGAATCCGGTATGAAGCAGCAGGCAGGTATTGGTATTCTTTTGGCGCTCACCACGGCGATATGTTGGGGTGCTTTGCCGATAGCAATGAAGCAGGTGCTGGAGGTCATGGAACCGCCTACCGTTGTCTTCTATCGCTTTTTAATGGCCAGCATTGGTCTCGGCCTCATTCTGACGGTGAAGCGTAAGCTACCGCCGCTGCGAATTTTCCGTAACCCGCGTTGGCTGGTGCTTCTGGCAATTGCAACGGGCGGCCTGTTTGGGAACTTTGTTCTCTTCAGCTCCTCGCTACAATATGTCAGCCCGACGGCCTCGCAGGTGATAGGGCAGCTCTCACCCGTTGGGATGATGGTTGCCAGCGTATTTATCCTCAAAGAGAAAATGCGCGGTACGCAGATTGTGGGCGCTCTCATGCTGGTTTGCGGGCTGGTGATGTTCTTTAACACCAGTTTGATTGAGATTTTCACGCGCCTGACCGATTACACCTGGGGTGTTATCTTCGGCGTTGGGGCGGCGATGGTCTGGGTGAGTTATGGCGTCGCGCAAAAGGTGTTATTGCGACGGCTGGCGTCACAACAGATCCTGTTTTTACTGTACACTTTATGTACGATTGCGCTGCTGCCATTGGCAAAGCCAGCGGTTATCCATCAGCTCAGCGACTGGCAGCTGGCCTGCCTGATTTTCTGTGGGCTGAACACGCTGGTTGGCTATGGCGCACTGGCGGAAGCCATGGCTCGCTGGCAGGCGGCGCAGGTGAGTGCGATTGTGACGCTCACCCCACTGTTTACACTGTTGTTTTCAGATTTATTATCAATGGCCTGGCCCGATTTCTTCGCCAGACCGATGTTAAACCTTATCGGTTATCTCGGTGCGTTTGTCGTGGTTGCGGGCGCAATGTATTCCGCCATTGGTCACCGTCTTTGGGGACGGTGGCGTAAGCGTGAGGCGGTTGTAGTTGTTCCCCGCTCAGGCGAATGATTTACGGAGAGTAAAATGAAGTTTGTTGATGAAGCAACGATCCTGGTTGTAGCAGGTGATGGCGGTAATGGTTGCGTAAGCTTCCGCCGTGAAAAATACATTCCACGCGGTGGCCCTGACGGTGGCGATGGCGGGGATGGCGGTGATGTCTGGCTGGAAGCGGACGAGAACCTGAATACCCTGATTGACTACCGTTTCGAAAAATCTTTCCGTGCTGAACGTGGCCAGAACGGCCAGAGCCGTGACTGTACCGGTAAGCGCGGGAAAGATGTCACTGTGAAAGTGCCGGTTGGTACGCGCGTAATCGATCAGGGCACCGGCGAAACCATGGGTGATATGACCAAACACGGTCAGCGTCTGATGGTAGCGAAAGGCGGCTGGCACGGTTTGGGTAACACCCGTTTTAAATCGTCTGTTAACCGTACTCCGCGCCAGAAAACGATGGGGACGCCGGGCGACAAACGTGACCTGCTGCTGGAACTGATGCTGCTGGCCGACGTCGGGATGCTGGGGATGCCGAACGCCGGTAAATCGACCTTCATCCGCGCCGTGTCTGCGGCGAAGCCGAAAGTGGCGGATTATCCGTTTACCACCCTGGTGCCAAGCCTGGGCGTGGTGCGTATGGATAACGAGAAGAGCTTTGTGGTTGCCGACATCCCGGGGCTGATCGAAGGTGCGGCAGAAGGTGCTGGCCTGGGTATCCGCTTCCTGAAACACCTTGAGCGTTGCCGCGTTCTGCTGCACCTCATTGATATCGCGCCAATCGATGGTTCCGATCCGGTTGAGAACGCCCGCATTATTGTCGGTGAACTTGAGAAGTACAGCGAAAAACTGGCTGGCAAGCCACGCTGGCTGGTCTTCAACAAGATCGACCTGATGGATAAAGCGGAAGCTGAAGCGAAGGCTCAGGAGATTGCCGACGCGCTGGGTTGGGAAGGTAAACATTACCTGATCTCCGCCGCCAGCCAGCAGGGCGTAAAAGACCTGTGCTGGGATGTCATGACCTTTATCATCGAGAACCCGATTGTTTCTGCAGAAGAAGCGAAACAGCCAGAGAAAGTCGAGTTCATGTGGGATGACTACCACCGCCAGCAGCTTGAAGAAGCGGCTGTTGAAGAAGATGATGAAGACTGGGACGATGATTGGGACGAAGACGACGAAGAAGGCGTTGAGTTTATTTACAAACGTTGATTCAGCGTTGAGTTGAGAAAAGGGCCGATTTTATCGGCCCTTTTTCTTTATGAAATCTGAAAATAACTGATAAGAAGCTATTTATAATAATGCGGGGTTTATAATCTCTTTTTTGAGAACATTTAGAAGGGATTATGTTGGAATCATTTGTAGAACTGATATTATCTTTATTAATATCGGTTATAGCTATGTTTATATATAGAGTAAGAGGTAGGTACCATACTTTTTATTCATTGATGATGATTGTTTTGTTCGGTATAGAATGCCTGCTATGCATGTTTTGGGTGGGCTGTTATTACTTTACAGGTGAAGGGATTAATGACTCAGTTATATTCACATTAACCAGATCGTTGACAGGTGTTGGTATCTCAGAGTATTTAATTTCACTGGCTGTAACGTTGGTGGTTTTTATTAGTTTGGTACTGGTTATATTTAAATGGATATTGCATTGTCCAAATCATACTACTGGTAGATGGTTTTATTCTGTGTTTTCCATCGTCTTAGCAGTTATGGCCATTGTAATTTCTCCCACTTTCGTCCAGTTACAAACATACAATAAGCCTCCTGAAAAAGTCGATGGCTCAGATTTTGATAAATACGTTGTTATACCAGAGGGGAAACTTACCCAGGCGAAATACAATCTTGTGTATATCTATGGTGAAAGTTTAGAAAGAACATATTTCGACGAAAGTACCTTCCCTAATTTAATGCCTGAGTTGACGAGTATAAAAGAGATGGGGTTAGATTTCACAAATACTGAGCAATTTCCGGCTACAGATTTTACTATTGCAGGTATTGTTGCTTCTCAATGTGGATTTCCTCTTTTGGCTCCAGCCGATCTTAGCGGAAAAAACGCCAGTAACGGATTCTTTTCTAATTCAATTTGTCTTGGTGATATTCTTAAAAATACAGGGTATGAAACATGGTTTATTCAGGGGGCTGATTTAAGATTTGCGGATAAAAATATATTTTTCAAAACTCATGGTATTGACAATGTTTGGGGATTGCAGGAGTCTGAGTATGTCAAAGACTCAAGTAAGCAAAATGAATGGGGGTTATATGACGATATAGTTTTAGATAAAGTATGGGACAAGTTTGAAACGTTATCAAAAAATAACAAACCATTTGCTATATTTACACTTACACTCGATACTCACCCACCGCATGGCTATATTTCTCCAGAGTGTAATACCCCCGTTTATGTTAAAGATGGAGGGGAAGTACCGGCATTGACTGCTGTAAGATGTAGTCAGTCTCAGATAGCCAGGTTGATACATCGTATTCAATCCTCGCCGTGGTCTAAAAATACAGTAATAGTGTTATCATCAGATCATTTAGTCATGCCTAACATGACGGTTGCTGTCGATTATTTGAATAAAATGACCCGCAGGGATCTGTTTGTTATATTAAAAGATGGTGTTGCTCCCAGGAAAAAAGATGAACGGCGTAGTACTCTGGACAATGGGGCGACTGTACTTGAAGCGCTAGGTGGGGGCAATGCGCTTGGACTCGGTCGTAGTTCGTTGAGTCAACCCTCTCTTGCCACTATTTTCCCAGATTTCAAAAATAAACTTTTAGCATGGGGGCCAGGCATTCGATCTCGTTGGGGTGTGCCGGATAAAATTGATGAATTTAAAATTGATTTAGTTAAGAAAAAAATTGCTTTTGACAATTATGAATATAACCTTCCGATAATCCTTGAGATAACAAGAGACAAAGTATGGCCTGTTGTGGATGATGGGTTAGTATATGGTTTCTCTCTTCGCAGAACATTAGGTTTTTTACCTGTTGGTGAGCACTATATTTGGGTTGATCAATGTTTAAAAATGGCATCGTTGGGTGGAGATGCACAAATCAACATGCCAGGGTGGTGCATTGCGCAGGGTTACACAGGAAATAAACCTGTTATAGATAGAATATCAGCAGGTGAGTATTCAGGGAAAGCTTCTTATAATAAATCCGCAATAGACAGTAAGTTGTATAAAAAAACGCAAGATAATTTATTAAAACCGGAATATGAGATAAAATATGATTCTGCAAAATTTATCTTTGCCGCAGACGGTACCCCTAAACAGATAAAGTCTATTGCAGGGCTAAGTCATACAGAGAGCTGGGGGCGTTGGTCTGATGCTGTTTTAGCTGATAAAGTCGCGATCACTTATGAAAAACCTTTACCGAAATCATTTGATGTAGAGTTAAAAGCTAAGGCTTATGGCAAAAATATTGGACAGGAGATCAATGTAAGCGTTGGCGATTGCTCAAAAAATATGAAGCTTGGCGAGAAACTCTCCACTGTCAAAATACATTTTGATAATGTTAACAATGCCGATACCTTGATAATCACCCCTCCATTCCCTGAAATAACAAATGATGATAACTTCCTGGGATTCCATCAGAGTGCCCCTCCCAGAAAGTTAGGTGTAGGATTCGCCGAGCTCAGAATAATTCCACCAGAGTAACTAGTAGGGCGCAACTCCTGGTTCTAAAAAGGCGCAAATTCATGCGCCTTTTTAACATCAATTATTCTGGTAAATGTCCTTATACAACCGACTCTCAAACCGCACCAACGGAATGCGCCTGTTACGCTGGTCTGCCGGTGACACCGCATAGCCAGAAAGGTACTGCACGAACGCCATACGCTGACCGCTGGCGGTAGTAATAAATCCCGCCAGGTTATATACCCCCTGCAGCGAACCCGTTTTAGCGGACACTTTGCCGTCCACGCCAGCCTGATGCAGACCTGCACGATATTGCAGAGAACCGTCATGCCCGGCGAGCGGCAGCATAGAGATGTAGTTCAGTTCATTATCATGCTGGGCAATATATTGCAGCACCTGCATCATTGTCGCCGGGGCGATCAGGTTATGCCGTGAAAGCCCGGAGCCATCGGCGATAATCGTATTGCCCAAATCGACGCCCGCCTGCTGGCGCAGGATCTGACGTACCGCATCGGAACCCGCGCGCCAGGTACCTGGCACGTTAAACCGCACGTGGCCAATCATACGGAAAACTGTATCGGCAATCATGTTATCCGATTTTTTCAGCATAATTCGCAGCAGATCATGTAATGGCGCAGATTGCTTGCTGGCGATAACGGTACCTGGTTCGTTCACCAGCGTCTGACGAAGTAGCGTGCCGCTGTAGGTAATTCCTGCCTGCTTCAGTTCATCTTTAATGATGGCTCCGGCGTAGCTGGCGCCATCCTGAATTGCAAAAGCCAGAGGCAGTGGTTCGGAACGCTGTGGCAGACAGCCGGTAAGCGTATAGCGATTGAGATCGCCTGGCACCACATCCAGTTCACAATACTGCGCTTCCGGCGAACCTTTCGCCAGCGTGCGAACCTGGCTGAACATGGTCACCGGGTAATAAGACGCAACGCGGATAAACGCGAGATCGTTCGCTTTTTGCGCACTATAAAGTGAAATCGAAAAACAGTTGCGATCGACAATGGCCGCAGCGGGCGGGGCACTGAAGCATTGGGTCATATCGTTCCACGGCCAACCGGGGGCTTTGTCGTGGCTGGCGAAAATCGAAGTATCAATGAGTACATTACCTTCGATTCGCTGCACACCTGCTTTCTTGAGGTTCGCGACCATATTGCGAATATCCTGGCGTTTTAACGTCGGATCGCCGCCAAATCGTGCTACCAGGTCGCCTTTCAGTGTGCCATCATCAATGCTGGCTTTACTCTCAAGGGTGGTGGTAAAGCGGAAGTCGGGGCCAAGCTGTAGCAATGCCGCGAGCGCCGTGATCACTTTCTGCGTACTGGCAGGCAGCGCCATCTGCTGGCTGTGGTAGTCAATCTCTGGCGCTGCAGCGCCCACTTTTTGCACCATAAAAGCAAGATTGGCCCCTGCGGGAAGTTGACTCGTATACTCTTCAACATTCGCGGCCTGGACGCTAAACGCTATACTGGTGGTCAATCCAATGATAAATCTGGAAAATCGCATAATCCCGCGCTAACAACCTGGAAACAAGCCGACATACTACGGCGCAACGCCCTGTAAAGTAAACGATGACCCATAGTGAACTTCAGGGTAAAATGCGTATCAAATGAGAAATTGCTGCTGACCTGGGACTTTGTACCCGGGTCGGTTTTCTTTTGCTTCTGGCCTGGCCGCGTGGCGTTGTCAGGCGGGCTGAGAGCCAGAGTGGGGTGAACTGCTCCCAACAGGAATGTTCAAGAGGTATAACAAATGCAAGCTATTCCGATGACCCTTCGTGGCGCAGAAAAACTGCGCGAAGAACTCGATTTTCTGAAATCTGTTCGCCGTCCTGAAATCATTGCTGCCATCGCGGAAGCACGCGAGCACGGCGATCTGAAAGAGAACGCTGAATACCATGCCGCCCGTGAGCAGCAGGGCTTCTGCGAAGGTCGTATTAAGGATATCGAAGCCAAGTTGTCTAACGCGCAGGTTATTGATGTGACCAAAATGCCTAACAATGGCCGCGTGGTGTTTGGGGCGACGGTGACGGTTCTGAACCTCGATAATGATGAAGAGCAAACCTGGCGTATCGTGGGTGATGATGAGGCGGATTTTAAGCAGAATCTGATCTCAGTGAACTCGCCGATCGCCCGTGGTCTGGTCGGCAAAGAGCAGGATGATGTCGTTACCATTCGCACGCCAGGCGGCGAAGTCGAGTACGAAATTATCAAAGTCGAGTATCTTTAATCGTTGCCCGGCATCGAATTGTTGATGCATTGTAAAGATAAGAAAAAGGCCGCATAGCGGCCTTTTATCAAGCTGAAGAGCGTGGCATGTTGCTAGCCTTCGCGAAGGAAAACCCTCGTTTTACACACTGTTGTGTGCAATTTTAGGATATTCTTAACGTGGCAGCGAGATTTTACGCTCTTTACTCGGGCGATAAAGCACCAGCATTTTACCGATGACCTGTACGTTACAGGCGCCGGTTTCGCGCACGATAGCGTCCACGATCAAGGTTTTGGTTTCGCGATCTTCAGACGCGATTTTCACCTTGATAAGTTCATGGTGCTCTAACGCTTGTTCAATCTCGGCCAGTACCCCTTCGGTCAAACCATTATTGCCAAGCATGACTACCGGCTTGAGCGGATGTGCCAGACCTTTCAGGTGCTGTTTTTGTTTAGTACTCAGATTCATCGTATATTTTTGCTTACGTTGGGATTGAAAACGGGTCATTCTACCGCCATCTCCCATATATCGCCAAATAGTGCGTTGAAATTTACGCCGCATGGCAACGATGTTCTGCCCCGATGGGAAAGTTAAATGACAGGTAAGAAGCGTTCTGCCAGCTCAAGTCGCTGGCTTCAGGAACACTTTAGCGATAAATATGTTCAAGCGGCACAGAAAAAGGGGTTACGTTCCCGTGCCTGGTTTAAACTTGATGAAATACAGCAAAGTGACAAACTTTTTAAGCCGGGGATGACAGTGGTTGACCTCGGTGCTGCCCCAGGAGGCTGGTCACAGTATGTGGTCACGCAGATTGGTGGCAAAGGCCGCATCATTGCTTGCGATCTTTTACCTATGGATCCAATCGTTGGTGTGGACTTCCTTCAGGGCGACTTTCGTGATGAACTCGTGATGAAAGCGTTACTGGAACGCGTGGGTGACAGTAAAGTACAAGTTGTCATGTCAGATATGGCACCAAACATGAGTGGAACACCCGCGGTGGATATCCCCCGCGCCATGTATCTGGTGGAACTGGCGCTTGAAATGGCGCGTGATGTTCTCGCGCCAGGCGGTAATTTTGTAGTGAAGGTGTTCCAGGGCGAAGGCTTCGATGAGTATCTAAGGGAAATTCGCTCCCTGTTTACGAAGGTTAAAGTTCGTAAGCCGGACTCTTCCCGCGCACGTTCGCGAGAAGTGTACATTGTAGCGACCGGGCGAAAACCATAGAAGGTGGAATTTCAGACGAAAGTTTGAAAGAAACTGGATATAGAGTATCCTGACGCTGTTTTTAACACAGTTGTAATAAGAGGTTAATCCCTTGAGTGACATGGCGAAAAACCTAATACTCTGGCTGGTCATTGCCGTTGTGCTGATGTCAGTATTCCAGAGCTTTGGGCCCAGCGAGTCGAATAGCCGTAAGGTGGAATACTCTACCTTCCTGCAAGAGGTCAATCAGGACCAGGTTCGCGAAGCGCGTATCAACGGACGTGAGATCAACGTTACCAAGAAAGATAGTAACCGTTACACGACTTACATTCCGGTTAACGATCCGAAGCTTCTCGACAACCTGCTGACTAAAAATGTCAAAGTGGTTGGCGAACCGCCTGAAGAGCCGAGCCTGCTGGCTTCAATCTTCATTTCCTGGTTCCCGATGTTGTTACTGATCGGTGTCTGGATCTTCTTCATGCGCCAGATGCAGGGCGGCGGTGGCAAAGGTGCCATGTCGTTCGGTAAGAGCAAAGCGCGCATGCTGACGGAAGATCAGATCAAAACCACCTTCGCTGACGTCGCAGGCTGTGACGAAGCGAAAGAAGAGGTGGGTGAGCTGGTTGAATATCTGCGTGAGCCGAGCCGCTTCCAGAAACTGGGCGGTAAAATCCCGAAAGGCGTCCTGATGGTCGGCCCTCCGGGTACCGGTAAAACGCTGCTGGCGAAAGCGATCGCGGGCGAAGCGAAGGTACCGTTCTTTACGATTTCCGGTTCTGACTTCGTAGAAATGTTCGTCGGTGTCGGTGCATCTCGTGTGCGTGACATGTTCGAACAGGCGAAGAAAGCGGCACCGTGCATCATCTTTATCGATGAAATCGACGCCGTAGGCCGCCAGCGTGGCGCAGGCCTGGGCGGTGGTCACGATGAACGTGAACAGACCCTGAACCAGATGCTGGTTGAAATGGATGGCTTCGAAGGTAACGAAGGTATTATCGTTATCGCGGCGACGAACCGTCCGGACGTTCTTGACCCGGCGCTGCTGCGTCCAGGCCGTTTTGACCGTCAGGTTGTGGTTGGCCTGCCAGATGTTCGCGGTCGTGAGCAGATCCTGAAAGTTCATATGCGTCGCGTCCCGCTGGCGCCAGATATCGACGCGGCAATCATTGCCCGTGGTACCCCTGGTTTCTCCGGTGCAGATCTGGCGAACCTGGTGAACGAAGCGGCACTGTTTGCGGCACGTGGCAACAAACGCGTTGTATCGATGGTTGAATTCGAAAAAGCGAAAGACAAAATCATGATGGGTGCGGAACGTCGCTCCATGGTGATGACGGAAGCGCAGAAAGAATCCACCGCATACCACGAAGCGGGCCATGCGATTATTGGTCGCCTGGTACCGGAACACGATCCGGTGCACAAAGTGACGATTATCCCGCGCGGACGTGCGCTGGGTGTGACCTTCTTCCTGCCTGAAGGCGACGCGATCAGCGCCAGCCGTCAGAAACTGGAAAGTCAGATTTCGACGCTGTACGGCGGTCGTCTGGCAGAAGAGATCATCTACGGCGCGGAACATGTTTCTACCGGTGCGTCGAACGACATTAAAGTCGCGACTAATCTGGCGCGTAACATGGTGACTCAGTGGGGCTTCTCCGACAAACTTGGCCCGCTACTGTATGCGGAAGAAGAAGGTGAAGTGTTCCTGGGCCGTAGTGTGGCGAAAGCGAAACATATGTCTGATGAAACCGCGCGTATCATCGACCAGGAAGTGAAATCGCTGATCGAACGTAACTACGATCGTGCGCGTAAACTGCTTAACGACAACATGGACATCCTGCACGCGATGAAAGATGCGCTCATGAAATATGAGACCATCGATGCGCCGCAGATTGATGACCTGATGGCCCGTCGTGATGTTCGCCCGCCAGCTGGCTGGGAAGAACCGGGTTCATCTAACAACTCTGACAACAATGGCACCCCGCGTGCGCCGCGTCCGGTCGATGAACCGCGTACGCCAAACCCGGGCAACACCATGTCAGAACAGTTAGGCGATAAATAAGTTTTTTGCGCGTGTTAGCGTAGCATCACCTGAAACCCTGAGGCTTGCCTCAGGGTTTTTTTACATTCAAAACAAGAATCAATCGGAAGGATTAGCCATGAAACTCTTCGCCCAGGGCTCCACGCTGGATCTCTCTCACCCTCACGTTATGGGCATTCTTAACGTCACGCCGGATTCATTCTCCGATGGCGGAACGCACAATACGTTGGTCGAGGCGGTGAAGCACGCTAACCTGATGATTAACGCCGGAGCGACGATTATCGATGTGGGCGGTGAGTCTACGCGTCCAGGCGCTTCTGAAGTCAGCGTTGAAGAAGAACTGGATCGCGTGATCCCCGTGGTGGAGGCTATTGCTCAGCGATTTGAAGTGTGGATCTCCGTCGACACGTCAAAACCGGAAGTGATCCGAGAATCTGCTCGCGTCGGTGCGCATATTATTAATGATATCCGCTCGCTCACCGAACCCGGTGCACTGGAAGCGGCAGCAGAAACCGGTCTGCCTGTTTCCCTGATGCATATGCAGGGCAACCCGAAAACCATGCAGGAAGCGCCGAAGTATGATGACGTTTTTGCGGAGGTAAATCGCTTCTTTATTGAGCATATCGCTCGCTGTGAAGCGGCTGGTATCGGAAAAGAGAAATTGATCCTCGACCCGGGGTTCGGTTTCGGTAAGAATCTCTCTCATAATTATGCATTACTGGCACGCCTGTCTGAATTCCATCATTTTGGCCTTCCGCTGTTCGTCGGAATGTCGCGTAAATCGATGATTGGTCAACTGCTGAACGTCGGGCCTTCAGAGCGCCTTAGCGGCAGCCTGGCGTGTGCGGTAATTGCCGCAATGCAGGGGGCGCATATTATTCGTGTCCATGATGTCAAAGAAACTGTAGAAGCGATGCGCGTGGTGGAAGCTACGTTGTCAGCGAAGGAAAACAAACGCTATGAGTAAACGTAAATATTTTGGTACCGATGGTATACGTGGCCGCGTAGGCGATGCACCAATCACCCCTGATTTCGTACTGAAACTGGGTTGGGCGGCCGGGAAAGTGCTGGCAAGCCACGGTTCACGTAAAATCATCATCGGTAAAGATACCCGCATCTCAGGCTATATGCTGGAGTCTGCGCTGGAAGCAGGCCTGGCCGCTGCGGGGCTCTCGGCCTCCTTTACGGGCCCAATGCCGACACCGGCAGTGGCTTACCTGACGCGTACTTTCCGTGCTGAAGCGGGCATTGTTATCTCCGCATCGCATAACCCTTACTACGACAACGGCATCAAATTCTTCTCCATCGACGGCACCAAACTGCCGGATGAAGTGGAAGAAGCCATCGAAGCGGAGCTGGAAAAAGAGATCAGCTGTGTGGACTCTGCCGAACTGGGTAAAGCCAGTCGTATCGTGGATGCTGCGGGTCGCTATATCGAATTCTGTAAAGCGACCTTCCCCAACGAACTAAGCCTGAACGACCTGAAAATCGTTGTCGACTGTGCGAACGGTGCGACGTATCACATTGCGCCGAACGTGTTCCGCGAACTGGGCGCGCAGGTCGTGGCGATTGGCTGTGAGCCGGACGGTGTAAACATCAACCAGGAAGTCGGGGCAACTGACGTCCGGGCCTTACAGGCACGCGTACTGGCTGAGAAAGCTCATCTTGGTATCGCTTTTGACGGCGACGGCGACCGTGTCATTATGGTCGACCATGAAGGCAATAAAGTCGACGGTGACCAGATCCTCTACATCATTGCCCGTGAAGGTCTTCGCCAGGGCAAACTGCGCGGTGGTGCAGTCGGTACCCTGATGAGCAATATGGGCCTGGAAGTCGCGCTCAAGCAGTTAGGCATCCCGTTCGTACGCGCCAAAGTGGGCGACCGTTACGTGCTGGAAAAATTGCAGGAGAAAGACTGGCGCATTGGTGCGGAAAACTCCGGCCACGTCATCCTGCTGGACCAAACCACAACGGGTGACGGTATTGTGGCAGCGCTGCAGGTCGTTGCAGCGATGGTGCGCAACCATATGTCTCTGCATGACCTGTGCAGCGGCATGAAAATGTTCCCGCAGGTGCTGGTTAACGTTCGCTTCACCGCCGGTAGCGGTGACCCGCTGGAAAATGAAACCGTTAAAGCAGTGACGGCTGAAGTGGAAGCCGCGCTGGGCAACCGTGGCCGCGTGCTGCTGCGTAAATCGGGCACCGAGCCGCTGATTCGCGTAATGGTCGAGGGCGAGGACGAAGCACAAGTTACCGCTTTCGCTAACCGCATTGCGGATGCGGTGAAAGCGGTTTAACGATTTACTACCCGGCTGCCCGGTTCCGGGCGGCCTTTTACATCGATTTTTTTCTTTAATTATTCATTATTTTTATTGGTTTAATTATTAATTAATAAATTAATATTCAATTTATAAATATAAATGTATTCCTAATTTCAATCTAATTCCCGTCATTTCATTGCCTCTGCTCGTTTTCTGTCAATATAATTTGTTGCTTTGGTAACGCTTATCACGAAAAGTTATGCCATAAGCAAATCAAAATTTATATTTATGGATTGTTAAGGATTCAAAATGGAAATGGTTTTTGATTTAAAAGGGAAAGTGGCTCGCAAAGTCGCTAAATTCCAGGAAATGAAAAAACAGCGCGGTGTAACCCTGCTGGAAATCATCATTGTACTGGGTATCATCGGTATTATTGCCGCGGGCGTGGTTATTCTGGCGCAGCGTGCGTTTACTGCTCAGGATCTGTCTGATGTACAGGACAACCTGACCAGCGTACGTACTGCAATGAACGAAGCATATAAAGATCAGGCAAACTATCCGAAACCGACTAATAGCGTGATTGGTATTACTAAATCATCAATTAGCGATTCAAAAGTAGCCAATGACGCGCCAATCGTGACATTGGTGCGTATGGGTAAAATTTCTGCTGACGAAGCGTTTAACGGTTTCTCCAACGACCCCTTCCAGATTGATCAGGCTAAAACTGATTCTACCAGTTCTCAGTTTAAAGGGTTTACCGTTGTGGTAAACGGCCTTGCAGCAGAAGAGTGTCGTAACCTGATTTCTCAGATGGGCAACCAATGGGATTATGTAGAGGCACTCAACACTGGTGCAACAGCAGGTAAAGAAGTCACAGGTCTTACTGGCCGTGCACTTGATACAGCAACAAGCACAACTGTTCTGAAAACGTTAATTTCAGGTGACATTGCACCAGATAAGATTGTCGCAGCTGGTGTTTGCGATGGTGCTGGCTCTGTTAACGGTGTTATCTTCGGTAGCAAATAATCTAACTAAATAGCTATATTATTTAGTTCGTCAACGAGTGACTATTTTTAAAATAATAGCCACTCGTTTTATTGATTTAATGAATAAATAATTTTACTGGATATGGATATGCGACGTCACGACCGTGGGTTTACATTACTAGAAGTAATTATTGTTCTGGCCATTATGGGCGGGGCTTTAGTGATGTATACCAATCATGTTCGTAAAGAGTCGCTTAAAACTGCGCAGCAAAATATCGCCAATGCGCTGGTAATGGAAATGAAAGGGGTCGTTAACTTCCTTCATGATGATCCTTTACCTATTGGTGGTGATGATACGATTGAAAACCCGCTTTATCACGATCCGGCTACGTTAAGCACCGAAACGAACAAAGAGTATAAAGTTAGACTTGCTAATAATATAAATGACATCAATACAGATGAAATTAAACACTACTTCCTCTGGGGCGATAGTGATAACGCTAATAACCAGCAGCGTTACCTGTTCATCAGTAAAAACTGTTCTAACAAGCTGAAGTCTGAAATGGAACTTTCAAAGGAATACCTTTCCTGTAAGTTGAGCTCACAGGCGAAGAACAGTGCGGCAATCATTAAGCAGGTAGGTTTTGCGGCTGAAAGCCTAAGGGCGTCAGATGACACAATCGCACGCGTCGATGTGATCGTCGCGTTCGAGTACACAACGGGCGATGAAAAGTATCATTTCGTTGATTATGCTCCTGCGTTTGCCAAAGCCCTGAACAATTCAGGGTTGATTGCTTCACATATGATGCTTGTTCACCGCAGTAATTCGACGGGCAACTGGCTGCTGGTGACGCAATCAGATAACAAAACACCCATTGAACTCAACAACGCAGCTTCCAATATGGCGGCGTTAACAAAGTTACCGAAAACAGAACGCTTCGGTGTGCGCTTCACGTTTGATATGAATGATAACAGTAACGGGGGAAGCGGAGGCGGCGGCGGTGCTGCAAATACATGTTGGGATTCAGAAAACAGCAAAGTAATCCACTGCTTTGACCAGAAGGAGGGTACCAGCGATCGTGGCGAGGATGCGGTTTTGGCATTAACAACCAAACCAAAAGATGATCCGAAAACGACTGACCCGGCCAAAATCAAAACTGCGACGCTGAATGCCAATTTGATTATGGAGAATACGTCACGACGTGTGTATATCTTCAAGCGGAATAAATTTGGTAGCTTAGCAACAGATGGCAGTAAACCCGAACGCTTTACCTGGACAGATAAAGACGGTCTGCCCTTCGAAGGAGATTACTATCAGGATGATAATACGAAGGGAGATCAATTTGACCCTGGCGATAGTTCATATGGTTCAGCTAAGTTCTTCTATCCTCCTGAAGTATATGATGGCTTTGAACTGGTAACACCTGCGGTTGTTGATTATTTAGCGGATAGGTCTGACCATAGCCAAACTTCAGATCCCGATTATGTGCCGTATGATGATAGTTCTCTTAATGATACCGTGCGTGGCGCGTTGCGTTACCCTATACAGGTCTGTCCAAAGATAAAACAAAATATTCAGTTAAAAGACAAAGAGGGTAAGTTGACGGGAGAAAATGTAGAGGTCGAAAGGCAACTATATCCTCGTTTAAGCGTCTCAATTTCATCAATATCAGCTTATCCAGGTATTGGTATGAAGAAAAGTGGCGTTGCGCTGTCACAGCTTGATCAAAACAGGTCTACTTTAGATGACACAGTTAATGTTGGTCAACTTGGTGGAATCACGACACAGGTTGACATCGCGCTTCAGGATCAGAATGAACAGGATAATAACTCGTATGTGAATGGAGGAGAGCATTATATTTATTCAAATCATAAATATATTTGGGCGATAAGCAATACGATGGCTATTTATGAAGGTGATACTAAACAAGGAATGAATGTCGTCAACTCTGCGGATGTTTCATATACCGTTACCCGTTGGTGTAGCAGCATCCCGCAAAATGGCACACCATCAGATCTTATTGCCACATATCAATACGAGTAATACTTAAGACAAATAAGGATTTTTGGCTACAGGAGTATCAAGTGAAGAAGCTTCATTTCTATGGATGTTTGACGCTATTAATGCTGGGGGCCACCAGCGCATTGGCTGCTACAGGTGCCACGCCGCCAACACCGGCTAACCCTCAGACAACGGTTCGCAATCCGTTCCAGGGAGGGAGTGTTTCTACGGGGGCTTCATCTACTATCGCTCCATCTCTGGTGCTTCATGAAAATGAACTTCTGAGCCAGGGGGTGAAAAAATGGGTAGAGGGTAACGGCTACAAATTGTTTTGGAACAGTAAAAAAGACTACCTCATATATAACGATATCACCTTGAGTGGACGCTCTGACGATGAAATTTTACAACAACTGGGCGAGTTATTTTTTTCTGAAAACTACGGTCTGGTTGTCAAGAAATACGAAAAAAATCGTGTAATTGTCATTGATGAACTTTAAACGTACGGATACGTTATGAAAATTAAAACAGGAATTGTAATGATGGCCCTGCTGCTGCAGGGGTGTGCCAGTGATTTTCATCGTAAATACGATGCCGAAAATGCGGTAAAAGAAGATCTGCCGAACACAACACCTATCGACGCCACCAAGGCAAAGCCTTACACCAAATATAACGGTGCATATCTGGGGCAAAAGGTACAGTACTCGGTTGAACAGCAGCGCTTAATGGGGAAACACGTCAAAATCTCTTCCTATGAACCCGCCACGCTTGCGCTAATTCTCGACGCCGTTGCCGCGCAAACCGGCGTAAGCTATCGCATTGAGGCAAACCCGAAAGGTAGTAGCAAAGGCGGAGCCGATTGGGATACTCCCCATAGCGTAAATTTTGACGGTACATTCGCAGAATTTATGAATTATATCGCATCACTCTATGATGTGAGCACTAAACTCGATAATCATAACCTATTGAAAGTTAATGTATTCGAGACTTATGCCATTCGTCTCGATTTTTACGGCGAAAATAATAAAACCGAAACGACGCTTGATCTCTCAGGTAACGAAGCAACATCCAGTGGTGGTCTGACCGGCAAATCCGAAACAAAATTTGAATCATCTTTCTGGGATGATATTGAGGATATTGCAAAAAATTATCTTTCGTCAGGTAACTACAACCTCTTTAAAGACTCTTCAATCCTGATGATCAACGCGCGGCCCTCGGAATATGAAGCGCTTAATCAGGCCATCGATAAATACAAAGCGGATAACAGCCGCCAGTTTATTGTTACATACAAAATTTTCACTCTTGATAAAACGAAGGTTTCCGAGTTAGGTGGAGGATTGGACTTCTCATTTGTTGATAAGCATAACACCATGCGTATCACCAGTAGCTTGCTCTCATCACTCACTGGAGGAATGTCTGTTGGCTGGAAGAACAGCAATGTTGATATCAGCGGTGGGCTGGATGCGCTTTATCAGTTAACCGGTAGCCGCTCCTTACAGAGTGGGTCATTTATTACTCGTAATAATATGGCCGTGCCGTTAAACATGACGAAATCGCAGAACTACGTTTCAGGTAAAACGCGTACTACCGATGACAATGGTGAGGTGAACGTTGAAGTTGAAACCTCTTCAATCGTCACGGGCACCAGTTTTATTGTGACGCCTCGCGTGCTTTCTGATGGACGTATTGAAGTAGTTAGTGGCTTCACCAAGCGCTATCTCGAGGGGATTGAAACCTTCGATGACGTTCAGTTGCCGTCAATCAGCACCACGGAATCATTTAACTCATCAATCATTATGCCGGGCGATCTGCTGATGGTTGCGAAATATGATGTCAAAGATGATAACGGTGGCCTTGAATACCAGGTAATGGGGGCATCCGATAAAGACGACTCCGCAACGGCAACGGTGGTGATGGTTATTGGTATTGATTACTACCGCCAGCCCATGACTTCCCGCTAATTCAGGGAGGGAAGATGAGAGCGGAGCTACTCAAAAATAACATCTTGACGGGTCTTCTATGGGAGCCCGAAAGCTTATCGCACCTTGATCCCGGGGCTCAGGTTTCCTTTCGGGGAATGGTCAAGGCCTACAGGAAACTGGTTTATAAGGATAGCAAAGGTGCTGCAGCGGTTGGTTATTGTGAAAAAGTATCAAAGCTGTATGAACCATTCGCACTTTATATCAAAGAGCTGTTTGGTGACGGCATCTATTTCGTGCATGAGGATGATGATGAAACCTACTTCCTCATCATTAATGAAGGGCGGGTGGTGAGTGGCACGGATTGCTTTATCAGCCGTGAGCTCTTTGATGAACTGATTAAACACAATGAACAATATTCGCATCTGGATGTGACATCGTTCGTTGATGTACAGCTGGATGCGGTAATTGAGCGTTGCCGTGCCCATCAATTATCACTTCAGCGACGTCGGCGCTTTATGATCGGCTTATTCTTCGCCAGTGGGATAGTTTTCCTGCTGGTACTGGCGCTGGTGCTCCATTTTCTGGTGAGTAAATAAACATGCTGGATAAACTTTATTTCTGGAAGGGCGGTGGCACGGGTGGTGGCAGTTCTGCAATGAGTCTGCTGCTGATTATCTTTGTGCTTCTGATCCTCATGGGTGGTGGTGCCGGGGGATATTGGTATTACTCTATTTATATTCCTGAGCAGCAACAAAAAGCTGAGCAGGAGGCGCTCGTTGCGCAGCGACAGGCCGATATTTCTTCCGTGAATACTTTTTACGAAAGTTCACTCGAAGGTATCGCGGTGCCGCAGGCAATATCGTTATTTGACGAAATTCATCGTGGCACGTTCCCAATATGGGTGGCACAAGTTGGAAACACGCTTGGTTTTAGCTGTGATACGAAAAAGTGTAATTTTAGTTTTGAACTGGAAGATGGCATTATTGCTACATATCCGAGCCTGACGCTTTGGGGTAAAACGTATAAAGCCTATCCTTTTTTACCGAAGAGTGGAAAAGTCAAATTTGGCTTTCAGTATACCAATGTAGCAGTCAAGCTTGAGTCGAATGAATTTCTTAAAGCTTATAAAGCAAAGAAACCGATAGCGCTTTTCCCTTGCGGAGAGATTCTTTCGTACATTACTGCTTATAACTCTTATCTGGGCAAGACTCCCCAAAAAGGCGGGGTGATTAAACTAAAAACTTTCCCGGCAACCACTGTTGAAGAGCTGGAGAAAAAATTGGGATCTCAGGTATACGCTTTTGGTATACGGAGCGCCACTTGGGAGATAGAAGTAAAAGAGCAACTAAATAATGACCTAAGTTCTCCTTTAACCGATATGCAAGCGCTTTTATATCAGCAGCCCTATCGGTCCGCTTTTTTAATCAGGAAGATTGACAGTACAGACAAAGGAATGAAAGTTTCAGGAGGTTTGGTATGCAAAGCGTAAAATCTACTTTAGCCATCGCGGCGTTTATTTTCAGTGCAGGAGCTTTCGCGGAACCCACATCTGCGCTTCCTTTTCCTGCGATGCCAGATACGACTGCGGGCGCGCAACCGGTACATTCTCTTGCAGGAGCTGATACCAGAGTGGTTTCACAACCAACTCAAGGTCAAGATAATACCGTCTCTGATGAGAAAACCACTCAGGTGTTCCTAAAAGAGGTGGTGGAAAGTGACTATGAATATCAGTTGCAAGCGCGACAACTTAAACAGCAAGTCGAGCTGGAAAAAATGCGCAGCGAAATTCGCAAGCTTCGCGGCGAAGACAAAAAGCCGGTTGCCGCCGTGTCTCAAGCGGCGCCTGCACAACCTGCTCCCTCGCAACCAGAAGCGCCTACAGCGCCTGAAAGTAAGATTCCAAAAGAATTGCCTTTGGTACTGCTGGAATCCGAAATCGCCGGAAGTGCGCGCGTGGCCGTTACCAATTCCGCACGCAGCAAGTTGATGTACGTTCGTCCGGGCGATCTCTTTGAAATGGATGGCGTGCAGTATCAGTTAGTCAGAGACAAGAAAAGCGGCCTGCAGGTAAAAGGTGTGACGCAGTGAGTTTGGCTTATCTGCGTATCGAACCCGAGGAACTTTTCTCAGAACGATGGGAGTTCTTCGAGTTCGACGGTATCGGCCTGACTGCCTCCTGTGAAGAGGGGGAGTTTCTGCTCGTATTTAACGTGTCAGTCGAAAAGATGTTTGAGCATCAGTTACAGATTGCACGCCTGAAATCGATGCACAAGCGTCCTGTCGTGGGCCTGGCGCGTATTACTGAAGAAGAATATTACCAGGTGATTGAATATATTTCCCTGAAGGCGATAAATGCCGCGCAGGGAAATATTGATATTACCGATACCCAAAAACGGCTGGCGAATATT
This sequence comes from Pseudocitrobacter faecalis, assembly GCF_965231525.1. Classification (NCBI taxonomy): domain Bacteria; kingdom Pseudomonadati; phylum Pseudomonadota; class Gammaproteobacteria; order Enterobacterales; family Enterobacteriaceae; genus Pseudocitrobacter; species Pseudocitrobacter faecalis. The sequence goes on from NZ_CBDDNJ010000002.1 coordinate 106,037, forward strand.
CTTCTGCGTGCCGTTAACATGGGCGCAAGCGACTTACATATCACCCGTAATGATGTTTTGGCCCAGTTTGAGGCCAGGGTCAACGGCGTGCTGATGCCCTTTATGCAAATAAAGTCTCAGCAGTGTGATGAGCTGGTGTTTGTGTTGTATAACGTTGAAGCCACCACGCGTGATACCACCTGGAACCGTGCGATCCCGCAGAACGCCAACATTCTGTATAACCTGGATGGTAAGCCTTTCCGCTTCCGTTACGCGCACTTCCCCATCTTCGGTGAAACGCCGGATTGCTACCATGCGGTGCTGCGTATTATTCCGTCAGGCCTGCAAAAAAATAATATCGGCTCTATCGACAAAATCGGCGTCTCTGACGCCGAACTGACCGATCTGAAAAAGATCCTCAGTAATCCTTATGGCGCCTATGTGATTGCGGGGACAACAGGTTCCGGTAAATCAACGACCCTGAAAAGCCTGATGGAATGGTTGCAGATACATCGTTACGACGATCGAGGCTGTTTCCTGACGGTTGAAGACCCTGTGGAATATCAGATTTATGGCGCGAAACAGAGTTCGGTGGTTAGCGTTGACGGCGGTGGCTTTCATGCCGCCATTAAGTCAGCGCTGCGTCGCGACCCAGATGTACTGATGGTGGGGGAGATCCGTGACAACGTGTCGGCGAACGCGCTGGCAGGTGCGGTTGAGAGTGGTCACTACTGCTTTACGACCGTCCACGCCGGTAACATCGTTTCTCTACTGCAGCGTATGTCGGCGCTGGGTATCGGTAGCGACAAACTTTCGACGCCGGGCTTTATCGCCGGTTTGCAGTGTCAAAAGCTGGTTCCGGTTTTGTGTGAATCCTGCAAACAAGTTCATGAAATTAAAACTATTAGCGGCCGCGAATTTACGCTTTATACGGCCGGAGAAAAAGGCTGCCCGAAATGTAAGCATAGCGGTATTAAAGGCCGTCAACTGGCGATGGAATATTTTTTGCCTACCTATGAAGAGCTGGCAACCATTTCGCGCCAGGAGTGGCTGAACACCTATGCGCTCTGGCGCAAGAAGCGTGTGGCGGCAGTAGGGCTGGCGGAAGGTTTCGAGATCCGTGAAAAGGTCATGGCGCATGTCCTGATGGGGCGCATCGATGCCCGTTGGTATGCCATGGAATTTGGTGTGGTAAGCGATGAAGATCTGGAGATGATCGTTGGCAAAATTTAGCAAAAAACAGCGCATATACATTTATCAGTTTTGCGCCGACATGATTAAAGCTGGCCTGCCGCTGTTCGATTCCCTGCAGAAACTGCAGACAGAAGGGCGATCGTTGCTTGGGGCAGGGTTCAGTAAAAAACTGCAGGGATTGCTGGTACAGATGAAGCAGGAAACCTCGGTTTCTGCAGTGTTCACGGGCATGGTACCTAGCTCCGAGCTAAGCGTAATTACGGCGGCGGAAAAAAGTGGCAGCCTGGCGGATGGCTTCTTTACGCTGGTTTCCGTTATTCGCTACAACGACGAACTGCGTAAGAAAATCGTTGGCGCGCTGATTTTCCCGCTGATTATGATTACCTTGTCACTCGTAGTGATTACCGGTTATTCGCAAAAGGTCTTCCCGGCGTTCGCATCCGTCGTGCCTGTGAATAAGTGGCCTGGCGTGACGTCATCACTCTATAATTTTGGCACCGCGCTTTATGAAGGTTTGTGGATTAAAATTCTGGTCGGTTTTATTGTTGGCGTGATAGTTATTCGCTTTATGCTCGGGAATCTTAAGGGGGCTATCCGCAATAAAGTGTTGGATCGTATATTGCCTTTTTCGACCTATCGCCAGCTTACCTCATCGATTTTTCTTAATAACCTGGCGCTAATGTTGAGCAACAATATCCCGCTTACTGACGCGCTGGCGATCATCCAGCTTAACGCTAATCGTTGGTTGCGCTGGCATCTGGATGTGATGCTCGACAAGATGGCACGCGGGATAAACTACGGTAAAGCGCTGGACTCCGGCCTGATGGGGCCGGAAGAGTTGCTCAATATCAGCCTTTATGCCGACCTGCCGTCATTTAATGAGGTATTGCTTTCGGTTTCAAATCGCTCTCGAGAGCATATTCAGGAGTATATTAAAAAACTTGCCGGACTGTTAAAGAACCTGGCGACACTAATCCTCGGCGGCTGCGTTATTTGGGTGTTCGCTGCATTATTCTCATTGATGGATACGTTATCGAAAAGTGCAACAGGGATGGGCTAAAAATGAAAGTAAAGAAGTTCTATAAGTTTCCATTCGTCATAGCGTTACTATCATTATCCTGCAGTTCGATGACGTCGGCCTCAGGAAAATATGCTTTCGCTGATATGAGCGGTGGAGCAGGGTCTTGTTCCCTTGGCGTAACTCCTTTCCCTATCTCATTTAAATATGACCAGGGTGGGGGGGATCTGGTTTACATGCATTTTAATATGTTTTATGTGCATGATGATGTGCAAGGCATGGATGATTATTTCGATTTTTACACAAATGGCGAAAACAGTGGAGGTGAGTTTGATTTCTGGCCCTCCACACCTGCCATGGGCAAGGGTAATGACAATCCTCAATGTACCGATACGGATTTAAATGAGAATGGTCAGATAGACGATAATCCCCCCGGATATACAGAAAAATGTGTAACCGGTGTTGATAGTAGCAATAGACAATCCTATATTAATAAAGGAGTATCTGATTATTCTCGTATTTTAAACATGTATCCTGCCTCCGGTGAACTAAAAGTTGTCACGGATATCGTTCCAACGAATGGTAGTAGATATAAAATGTTGCTTGATGTGAGAAAAATTAAATATCTTCGTGTTGAAGTGTTTACGCCGTATACCGGGAGTGTTGCGATGCATAAGGGGTATGTTGAACCGGTTTATTTTGAATATATAAAAGATAGTAATAACTGGTTGAAGTTAACAGATTCTTATGGGTCAACGACTCAATATATTACGAAAGAACAGCTTAAAGGGATGTTGCCCGATCGTATAAACCTCAATTTACTTTCTGATATTCGGGTGAAACTTGATTCTTACAATGGAAGTACTAACTTTTCGTCAAAAGTTCCAAATCTGGAATTTGTTTCATTGACCCCGGAACAACAGTTACGAGTTCCCGATAGTTGTAAGTAAATACCAGGAATAGTTTATGCGCATGGAAGCGTTTTTATCATCATTCTATCTGTATCTGGCTTTAATTTTAGGGTTGTTGATAGGTAGTTTCTTAAATGTCGTTATCTATCGATTGCCTATTATGTTGATGCATGATTCTACAGAAGAAGCGTGTGCCGCCCCCGTTAACCTCTGGTGGCCTCCTTCACACTGTCCAAACTGCCAGCACAATATCATGCCCTGGGATAACATTCCGGTGCTGAGTTGGCTCTGGCTGCGTGGAAAGTGCCGCTATTGCCACGGCCATATTTCCTTTATCTACCCCCTCAGCGAAGCGCTGATTGGTGCCGGGTATATGGCGCTGGTGTTCTGGTACTACCCCCACTACAGCCTGACTCAGTTGGCGTTTCTGGCACTCTTTTTCAGTGCCCTCTATACGCTGGCGATGATTGACTTCAAAACTTACCTTTTGCCCGATTGCCTGGTCTTTTTGCTGTTGTGGGTAGGGCTGATTGCTTGTGTCAGAAATCTGATCCCACTATCTCCGCGTGACTGTGTAATGGGAGCGGTCATCATCTGGGCATTCTCCTGGTCAATGGCGCGCGTCTTTACCTGGGTGACAGGCAGAGAAGGCTTCGGCCAGGGCGATGTTAAATTGTTTGCAGCCTGTGGCGTCTGGCTCGGGGCAGACAACATTGCCGCCCTGATGTTGGGCTCAGCCGGATTAGGCGCACTCTTTTTCCTGATTCAGGCGGTGAACAAACGCTTTGCGAAAAAAAATTCTGACGCAGATGAATTTGCTGCTCAGGGATACATTCCGTTCGGCCCGGCAATTTGTATTACTGCCGCGGTATTGATGTGCTCGGAGGTACTGACTCATGGTTGAGTTTATTTTGCCATTATTTCTGGGGGTATTCTCCCCTGGCGCGCCGGTGTTTTATGATGTGGTATCGCAGAAAGGAGATGCAATTACGCTCTCTCTCAACGATAGCCGTAAATCAGGCCCTTCGACGACTCTCACTCTGCCGCGAACGCTACTTCTGCTTAATAGTGCGGTATGGCGGCCGGTGGGCTATAAGCCCGAAATTCACGACATTACACCTTATGTTCCGCCAAAGATATTGACTCAGGCGCAGCAATATTTTGATGAGATGATGATATGGCGCGCGCAAATGCCCGCACGGCAGGAAGCGACTGTAGCCCCACACGTTGAATGTGCCACGCCTGGCAATATGCAGTGGCAGGCATCACTACGATTGGGAATCGACGGCGAACGTCTTCAGCCACTCTCTTGTCAGCAGCAGTCTGCGTTAGCGCTCTTCCTTAAAGCGCCGGATATCGACACAGAAAAATTGCCGGAAGAACTCCCCGCAGATGAACTGGCTGATGATGGCTTTATGGGCAGCAGCGTCTTCTCGGTATTGAACGCCACTATTCCAACGGCGAGCGCGCCGCCGCCTTCATGGCATCCCACTGGAGACTTAAATGAAGCCAGAGTGCTGCAACAAATTCCGGAGCAGTCGTTTATCTTTCCGCTTACCAGTAGCGTCACGGTCACATCGCCTTATGGTTTACGCTATCATCCGATGTTGCACCGTTTTATGCGCCATGAAGGGGTGGATTTACGCGCAGCGCTCAACAGCAATGTCCTCTCTGTATCCAGCGGCGTCGTCAGTGAAACCGGCTACGGCCCGGCAACGGGGCTGTATGTGACGGTGAACCATGCGGATGGCTGGAGCAGTCGTTACCTTCATCTTAACCAGATTCTGGTGACGAAAGGGGATCGCGTCGCGAAGGGCAATATTATCGCTTATTCTGGATCGACCGGGCGCAGCAATGGGCCGCATCTGCATCTTGAGATTAGCCATCACGGACGTTTACTCAACCCGATGGACGTGCTTTTTGCCCGGATTGAAAGCCCTGGTAATCTGCCACAAGCATCGGCGGTGCCCGCCAGCGCTGAACCTGTGCAACCTGCACCAGAGCCTATCGATATGACTCCGGCAATCGCTGTTATCAGTGGCGACGCGGATACACTCCAGGTTGGCGTGCGTATAGGCCGGAAAACGGTTTTCTACAGTCCGAAAGAAATCGTCGAGACAGAAGAGGGAAGCTGGCGAATCGTTCAGAAGTTTGGCAAGTTCAAACTGGTGAAAATTGAGCCTAAAAAGTAGCCAGAAAGGGCGCTAATGCGTTGCATTTTCGCCCGTTTTGATTGCTTTTGCTGTTTTTTTCCGCAGTTGATACAATGCGATAAAATTGCCCTTGCGAAGGTGATTCGCTTTGGTTAGTATTCACACCCGCTTCAGTGGGAAACATTTGAAACACCCACTTTAATTGGTCGAAGCAATTGGTATGCGGCAACTCCGCAAGGAACAGGTTGATTATGTACGAAGCTCTTTTGGTAGTTTTCCTTATTGTGGCGATTGGCCTTGTTGGTCTGATCATGCTGCAACAAGGTAAAGGCGCTGATATGGGAGCCTCCTTCGGAGCAGGCGCTTCCGGCACGCTGTTTGGTTCAAGTGGTTCTGGTAACTTCATGACCCGCATGACCGCAGTTCTGGCAACGTTGTTCTTCATTATCAGTCTGGTGCTGGGTAACATCAACAGCAACAAGACCAATAAAGGAAGCGAGTGGGAAAATCTGAGCGCGCCGAAATCTGAGCAAACTCAGCCAGCTGCACCGGCTCAGCCGACCAGCGACATCCCACACTAAGAGTAGTATCTGTGCTGAGGTGGTGGAATTGGTAGACACGCTACCTTGAGGTGGTAGTGCCCTAACGGGCTTGTGGGTTCGAGTCCCATCCTCAGTACCAATATTCCGAAAGAAAGACGCTGAAAAGCGTCTTTTTTTTCGTCTGTAGTAAGCGCAGCGCATCAGGCATTGTGCTCGCGGCATACCCGCCGGATGCGGCTTCGCCTTATCCGGCCTACAACTGCAGAACATACCAAACACAGCATGCTTCGTAGGCCTGATAAGCGTAGCGCATCAGGCATTGCGCAAGTGCCAGAGCCTGCCCACAAAAAAAGCCGCATACGCGGCTTTTTGCATACTTCAACAGAGACGCGATTACTTCGCTTTATTCTCCAGGTTCTCAACCTGCGGCACACCGCTGGCGGCAGAGGAGGAGAGCAGACCGGTTTTCGCATAACCAAACAACTTATCGCGCGTATCGGTAATGTCCAGGTTACGCATGGTCAACTGGCCGATACGATCTTCGGCAGAGAACATAGAGTCACCTTTCTCCATGGTAAGACGCTCTGCTTTATAGGTCAGGTTGTCAGACACGGTGTTCAGAATTGAATAATCATTCCCGCGACGCAGTTCCAGCGTGACCTCGCCGGTGATCTGGCTTGCGACCCAACGTTGCAGCGAATCACGCAGCATCAGCGCCTGAGAATCGAACCAGCGGCCCTGATACAGCAGACGGCCCAACTGACGACCATGCGCATGATACTGCTCGATGGTATCTTCGTTATGAATACCGGTCAGCAGACGTTCATAAGCGATATGCAGCAGCGCCATCCCCGGAGCTTCGTAGATGCCACGGCTTTTCGCTTCGATAATACGGTTCTCAATCTGATCGCTCATGCCCAGTCCGTGACGGCCACCAATGCGGTTTGCTTCCAGCATCATCTCCACGTCGTCGCTGAAGGTTTTATCGTTCAGCGCGACCGGATGACCCTGTTCAAAACGGACGGTCACTTCTTCTGCCGGGATCTTCACGTTCTCGTCCCAGAACTTCACACCCATAATCGGATTAACAATCTTGACGCTGGAGTTGAGGAATTCGAGGTCTTTTGCTTCGTGCGTCGCACCCAGCATATTGGAGTCGGTCGAATACGCTTTCTCAACGGACATCTTGTAGTCGAAGCCGCAGGAAATCATGAACTCAGACATCTCATGACGACCGCCCAGCTCATCGATAAAGTCGCTATCGAGCCACGGTTTGTAAATCTGCAGCTCGGCGTTAGTCAGCAGGCCATAACGATAGAAACGTTCAATATCGTTGCCTTTATAAGTGCTGCCGTCGCCCCAAATGTTCACGCCATCTTCTTTCATGGCGGCAACCAGCATGGTACCAGTAACGGCACGGCCCAGCGGAGTGGTGTTGAAGTAGGTCAGCCCGCCGGTGGTGTTGTGGAATGCGCCACACTGAATAGCGGCGATACCTTCTGCAACCAGCTGCTTACGGCAGTCGATCAGACGAGCGTTCTCTGCGCCATATTCCATAGCACGGCGTGGGATAGCGTCGTAGTCTTCTTCATCAGGCTGGCCCAGGTTTGCAGTATAAGCATATGGCACTGCGCCTTTTTGTCGCATCCACAGCAGCGCCGCGCTGGTGTCCAGACCGCCGGAGAAGGCGATACCAATACGTTGACCTACCGGAAGATGCTTGAGAATCGTCGTCATAAAGTAAAACCCTGCTTTGATAGACTGATGGAGAAAACGCTTTTTCGCTCTCAGTGAATTTTTATGCAAAATAAATGAGTTTTCATTTAATCATCTTTTGCGCAATACCGGAAGTGCTTCGTGCGATTTTCAGTGAAAAATCCTTATCGCTTCGGTGTATCGCTCATGACACATTACCGCCTGTGATCCTGCTTGTCCGCTGCATAGAATGTGAGGTTGACAGGATGTTATTTTCTTCTTTATACTACAGGCCGATTTTACGTCCCGTCCTCGGTACCAAATCCCAGCATTATTTGCATTTTTTACTCAAAACGCGTAAAATTTGCCACGTTTCAGGCGCGGGGTGGAGCAGCCTGGTAGCTCGTCGGGCTCATAACCCGAAGGTCGTCGGTTCAAATCCGGCCCCCGCAACCACTTTCCCTTAGAGTTCTTTTTCAAATATACTGTGAAGACTTAGGCCTTCGTAGCTGGATTTGAAAAAAATTCTTTCGGAAGGTTCTCCAGGCCGCAGTTGCGGCTATAGGGTTCAGTTATCTAAAGCCCCGATTTATCGGGGTTTTTTGTTATCTGACTACAGAATAACTGGGCTTTACGCCCTTTTTTTATGTCTTGGGGGTGGGTTTGTCCACATTAGAGCAAAAATTAACAGAGATGATTACGGCACCGGTTGAAGCCCTGGGCTACGAACTGGTCGGCATCGAATTTATTCGCGGTCGCACATCCACACTGCGCATCTATATTGATAGTGAAGATGGCATCAATGTTGATGATTGTGCTGATGTGAGCCACCAGGTAAGCGCGGTAATGGATGTAGAAGATCCAATTACGGTAGCTTACAACCTGGAAGTTTCCTCTCCGGGCCTCGATCGTCCTATGTTCACCGCGGAACACTACACGCGTTTCCTGGGTGAAGAGGTCACGCTGGTCCTGCGCATGGCGGTTCAGAACCGTCGTAAATGGCAGGGCATTATCAAAGCGGTAGACGGTGAAATGATCACTGTGACAGTCGAAGGCAAAGATGAAGTGTTCGCGCTGAGTAACATCCAGAAGGCGAACCTGGTTCCCCACTTTTAACAGTCTGGATTGAGGTGAAAGGCCCCGATGAACAAAGAAATTTTGGCTGTTGTTGAAGCCGTCTCCAATGAGAAAGCACTGCCGCGTGAGAAGATTTTCGAAGCGCTGGAAAGCGCGCTGGCAACGGCTACTAAGAAAAAATACGAACAAGAAATCGACGTTCGCGTAGAGATCGATCGTAAGAGCGGCGATTTCGATACATTCCGTCGTTGGGTGATCGTTGAAGAAGTCACGCAGCCGACGAAAGAAATTACCCTGGAAGCAGCACGCTTCGAAGACGAAAGCCTGAACGTGGGTGATTACGTTGAAGACCAGATCGAATCTGTGACCTTTGACCGTATCACCACGCAAACAGCGAAACAGGTAATCGTTCAGAAAGTTCGTGAAGCTGAACGCGCAATGGTCGTTGATCAGTTCCGCGAGCACGAAGGTGAAATCATCACCGGCGTGGTGAAGAAAGTGAACCGCGACAATATCTCTTTGGATCTCGGTAACAACGCTGAAGCCGTTATCCTGCGTGAAGATATGCTGCCGCGTGAAAACTTCCGTCCAGGCGACCGTATCCGTGGTGTACTTTATTCCGTACGTCCGGAAGCGCGTGGCGCACAGCTGTTCGTCACTCGCTCCAAGCCGGAAATGCTGATCGAACTGTTCCGCATTGAAGTGCCAGAAATTGGCGAAGAAGTTATTGAAATCAAAGCAGCCGCTCGCGATCCAGGTTCTCGTGCGAAAATCGCCGTGAAAACCAACGATAAGCGTATCGATCCGGTGGGTGCTTGTGTGGGTATGCGCGGTGCGCGTGTTCAGGCCGTTTCGACGGAACTGGGCGGCGAGCGTATCGACATCGTTCTGTGGGACGATAACCCGGCGCAGTTCGTGATCAACGCAATGGCGCCGGCGGATGTCGCGTCTATCGTGGTCGACGAAGATAAACACACTATGGATATCGCTGTTGAAGCGGGCAACCTGGCGCAGGCGATTGGCCGTAATGGTCAGAACGTACGTCTGGCCTCGCAGCTGAGCGGCTGGGAACTCAACGTGATGACCGTTGATGACCTGCAGGCGAAGCATCAGGCTGAAGCGCACGCGGCGATCGATACCTTCACCAAATATCTCGATATTGATGAAGATTTCGCGACAGTGCTGGTTGAAGAAGGCTTCTCCACGCTGGAAGAACTGGCCTACGTGCCAATGAAAGAACTGCTGGAAATTGACGGTCTTGATGAAGATACCGTTGAGGCACTGCGCGAACGTGCTAAAAACGCACTGACCACTCTGGCACTGGCCCAGGAAGAAAGCCTCGGTGATAACAAACCGGCTGACGATCTGCTCAACCTTGAAGGGCTGGATCGCGCAATGGCATTCAAACTGGCAGCTCGTGGTGTTTGTACGCTGGAAGATCTCGCTGAACAAGGCGTTGATGACCTGGCTGATATCGAAGGTTTAACTGACGAGAAAGCCGGCGAGCTCATCATGGCCGCCCGTAACATTTGCTGGTTCGGCGACGAAGCGTAATAAACTGTAGCAGGAAGGAACAGCATGACAGATGTAACCGTAAAAACGCTGGCCGCAGAGATACAGACCTCGGTGGATCGCCTGGTACAGCAATTTGCTGACGCTGGTATCCCGAAGTCTGCTGATGACTCTGTTTCCGCGCAAGAGAAACAAACTTTACTGGCGCATCTGAACCGTGAAAACGGTTCTGCGCCGGACAAATTGACCCTGCAGCGCAAAACGCGCAGCACGCTCAATATCCCAGGTACCGGCGGTAAAAGTAAGTCGGTACAAATCGAAGTCCGCAAGACACGCACCTTTGTGAAACGCGATCCGCAAGAGGCCGAACGCCTTGCCGCGGAAGAGCAGGCGCAGCGTGAAGCGGAAGAGCAAGCCCGTCGTGAAGCTGAAGAAGCAGCGAAACGCGAGGCGCAACAAAAAGCTGAACGTGAGGCCGCGGAACAAGCGAAACGTGAAGCCGCTGATAAAGCGAAACGTGAAGCTGCGGAAAAAGACAAAGTGAGCAATCAACAAGACGATATGACTAAAACTGCCCAGGCTGAGAAAGCCCGCCGTGAAAGTGAAGCTGCTGAGCTGAAGCGTAAAGCGGAAGAAGAAGCACGCCGCAAGCTTGAAGAAGAAGCGCGCCGCGTAGCGGAAGAAGCCCGCCGTATGGCAGAAGAAAACGAGAAAAATGGTGTGAATAACGCTGAGCCAACTGAGGACACCAGCGATTATCACGTCACCACTTCTCAGCATGCTCGCCAGGCTGAAGATGAAAACGACCGTGAAGTTGAAGGTGGTCGTGGCCGTGGTCGTAACGCGAAAGCGGCGCGTCCGGCGAAAAAAGGCAACAAACACGCTGAATCTAAAGCGGATCGTGAAGAAGCGCGTGCTGCGGTTCGTGGCGGTAAAGGCGGTAAACAGCGTAAAGGTTCTTCTCTGCAGCAGGGCTTCCAGAAGCCAGCGCAGGCCGTTAACCGTGACGTTATCATCGGCGAAACCATCACCGTTGGCGAGCTGGCGAACAAAATGGCCGTTAAAGGTTCTCAGGTCATCAAAGCGATGATGAAACTGGGCGCCATGGCGACTATCAACCAGGTCATCGACCAGGAAACCGCACAGCTGGTTGCCGAAGAGATGGGCCACAAAGTTATCCTGCGTCGTGAAAACGAGCTGGAAGAAGCGGTAATGAGCGACCGTGATACAGGTGCTGCGGCTGAACCGCGCGCACCGGTCGTGACCATCATGGGTCACGTTGACCACGGTAAAACCTCTCTGCTGGACTACATTCGTTCAACGAAAGTGGCCTCTGGCGAAGCGGGCGGTATTACCCAGCACATCGGTGCATACCACGTTGAAACTGACAACGGTATGATCACCTTCCTGGATACCCCGGGCCACGCCGCGTTTACCTCTATGCGTGCTCGTGGTGCGCAGGCAACGGATATCGTTGTCCTGGTTGTTGCAGCAGACGACGGCGTGATGCCACAGACCATCGAAGCTATCCAGCACGCGAAAGCGGCGCAGGTTCCGCTGGTGGTTGCTGTGAACAAAATCGATAAGCCAGAAGCTGACCTCGATCGCGTTAAGAACGAACTCTCCCAGTACGGCGTTATGCCGGAAGAGTGGGGCGGCGAAGCACAGTTCATCCCAGTATCTGCGAAAGCCGGTACCGGTATCGATGACCTGCTGAACGCTATCCTGCTGCAGGCTGAAGTTCTGGAGCTGAAAGCGGTTCGTAAAGGTATGGCGAGCGGTGCGGTTATCGAATCCTTCCTCGATAAAGGCCGTGGTCCGGTTGCTACCGTTCTGGTACGCGAAGGTACTCTGCACAAAGGCGACATCGTTCTGTGTGGCTTCGAATATGGCCGTGTTCGTGCGATGCGTAACGAACTGGGTCAGGAAGTGCTCGAAGCAGGCCCGTCCATTCCGGTGGAAATCCTGGGTCTGTCCGGTGTTCCGGCAGCCGGTGACGAAGTGACCGTTGTGCGTGACGAGAAGAAAGCGCGTGAAGTTGCACTGTATCGTCAGGGTAAATTCCGTGAAGTTAAACTGGCTCGTCAGCAGAAATCTAAACTGGAGAACATGTTCGCCAACATGACCGAAGGCGAAGTTCACGAAGTGAACGTCGTGCTGAAGGCTGACGTACAGGGTTCTGTAGAAGCGATTTCCGATTCCTTGCTGAAACTGTCTACCGACGAAGTGAAAGTGAAGATTATCGGTTCCGGTGTCGGTGGTATCACCGAAACCGACGCCACGCTTGCTGCAGCATCTAACGCCATCCTGGTTGGCTTCAACGTCCGTGCTGACGCTTCTGCGCGCCGCGTGATCGAATCAGAAAGCCTGGATCTGCGTTACTACTCCGTTATCTATAACCTGATTGACGAAGTGAAAGCGGCGATGAGCGGCATGCTGTCTCCGGAACTGAAACAGCAGATCATCGGTCTGGCTGAAGTGCGTGACGTGTTCAAATCACCGAAATTCGGTGCGATCGCGGGCTGTATGGTTACCGAAGGTATCATCAAGCGTCACAACCCAATCCGCGTTCTGCGCGACAACGTGGTTATCTATGAAGGCGAGCTGGAATCCCTGCGCCGCTTCAAAGATGACGTTAACGAAGTCCGTAACGGCATGGAATGTGGTATCGGCGTGAAGAACTACAACGATGTTCGCGTTGGCGATATGATCGAAGTGTTCGAGATCATCGAGATTCAGCGTACGATTGCCTAAGGTTGATCGGGTGTAGGCCGGATAAAGCGTTACGCCGCATCCGGCAGCCGTTGTCTGATACGACGCTCGGGCGTCTTATCAGGCCTGGTGAACAGCCCTTTCCACCTGAGATTAATTTTAAAAGGGGCTTTTGGCCCCTTTTTTGTCTGGAGAATTTATTATGGCGAAAGAATTTGGTCGCCCGCAGCGCGTGGCGCAGGAAATGCAAAAAGAGATAGCAATCATCCTGCAGCGCGAAATTAAAGACCCGCGTCTGGGCATGATGACGACTGTTTCCGGCGTGGAAATGTCTCGCGATTTGGCCTATGCCAAAGTGTTCGTCACTTTCCTGAACGACAAAGATGAAGCTGCCGTAAAAGCCGGCATCAAAGCTCTGCAGGAAGCGTCTGGGTTTATCCGCTCTCTGCTGGGTAAAGCCATGCGTTTGCGTATCGTGCCGGAACTGACATTCTTCTACGACAACTCGTTAGTTGAAGGGATGCGCATGTCCAACCTGGTGACTAACGTGGTTAAGCATGACGAAGAACGTCGTGTAAACCCGGACGACAGCAAGGAGGACTAATGAGTCGTCCTCGTCGTCGCGGTCGTGATATCCACGGCGTACTGTTGCTGGATAAACCGCAGGGTGCATCCAGCAATGACGTGCTGCAAAAAGTAAAGCGCCTCTATAACGCGAACCGCGCCGGGCATACCGGGGCGCTGGATCCTCTGGCAACCGGCATGCTGCCAATTTGCCTTGGGGAAGCGACCAAGTTTTCCCAGTATCTGCTGGATTCCGATAAGCGTTATCGCGTCATCGCGCGTTTGGGTCAACGTACCGATACGTCCGATGCCGACGGTCAGATTGTCGAAGAGCGCCCGGTGACGTTCACCGATGCGCAACTGGCTGAGGCGCTGGAGAGTTTTCGTGGCGATACTCAACAAGTGCCGTCCATGTATTCGGCACTGAAGTATCAGGGCAAAAAACTCTACGAATACGCTCGCCAGGGGATTGAAGTGCCCCGTGAAGCGCGCCCGATTACCGTGTATGAGCTGCTGTTTATTCGCCATGAAGGCAATGAACTGGAGCTGGAAATTCACTGTTCAAAAGGCACCTACATTCGCACCATCATTGATGATCTGGGCGAAAAACTCGGCTGTGGCGCGCACGTGATTTTCCTGCGCCGTCTGGCCGTGAGTAAATACCCTGTTGAACGCATGGTGACGCTTGAACAACTGCGTGAGTATGTCGAACAGGCTGAACAGCAGGGTATTCCCGCATCGCAGCTGCTGGATCCGCTGCTGATGCCGATGGACAGCCCGGCGTCGGACTTCCCGGTCGTTAATATTCCTTCCGTCGTGGCGGCGTACTTTAAGAATGGCCAGCCTGTGCGCGCCTCTCAGGCGCCAGCCAGCGGATTAGTCCGTGTCACGGAAGGCGACGACGCTAAATTTATCGGTATGGCTGAAATTGACGATGAAGGCCGCGTCGCACCGCGTCGCCTGGTGGTGGAGTACCCCGAGTGAGGCATTGCCTCTCTTGCGATAACAGGCCGCTGCGAGTAGAATGTTGCGGCTTAACGTCTGCGTAATTGTTTAACAATTGGCAAGCGTTATCTCAGGGCTGCTGAATTAGAGATCGGCACCCTTTCATTCTTTTAAATTTGGAGTTCAAAATGTCTCTAAGCGTTGAAGCTAAAGCACAAATCGTTTCTGAGTTCGGTCGCGATGCGAACGACAGCGGTTCTACCGAAGTTCAGGTTGCTCTGCTGACTGCACAGATCAACCACCTGCAGGGTCACTTTGCAGAGCACAAAAAAGATCACCACAGCCGTCGTGGTCTGCTGCGCATGGTTTCTCAGCGTCGTAAACTGCTGGACTACCTGAAACGTAAAGATGTTGCACGCTACACCGCGCTGATCGAGCGTCTGGGTCTGCGTCGCTAATTCTGGCGAGTTTCAGAAAGAGGGGCCTTTATGGCCCCTTTTTTCCACCAGATGTCAGCGAGTTAAGAGAAAAGGTACCCGAAAAAAATAGCGCTTAAGCGAAAGCCTGTGTGTCACGTAAATGAATTTACAACGCACGTTGCTAACGCAGCGGTATTTTGAAAGATAACGGGTATAATGTATTGTTGTTGTACATGTTCTTCATTGCAGAGGTTCGCGCGGCTAATGAGAGGCTTCACCCATGAAGGGTTAGGGTTGTCATTAGTCGCGAGGATGCAACGAAGATCGAGTTCCTATGTCGGCACGCCTGAAGGTGTGCTGCCACTTATTAAGAAAGGATAGAATTTTGCTTAATCCGATCGTTCGTAAATTCCAGTACGGCCAACACACCGTAACTCTGGAAACCGGCATGATGGCGCGTCAGGCAACTGCCGCTGTTATGGTTAGCATGGATGACACCGCGGTATTCGTTACCGTTGTCGGCCAGAAAAAAGCCAAGCCAGGCCAGGACTTCTTCCCGCTGACCGTTAACTATCAGGAGCGTACCTACGCTGCTGGTCGTATCCCGGGCAGCTTCTTCCGTCGTGAAGGCCGTCCAAGCGAAGGCGAAACCCTGATCGCGCGTCTGATTGACCGCCCGGTTCGCCCGCTGTTCCCGGAAGGCTTCGTCAACGAAGTTCAGGTTATCGCGACCGTTGTGTCCGTTAACCCGCAGGTTAACCCGGATATCGTGGCAATGATTGGCGCATCCGCTGCGCTCTCTCTGTCCGGTATCCCATTCAACGGCCCAATCGGCGCCGCTCGCGTGGGTTACATTAATGACCAGTACGTACTGAACCCGACTCAGGACGAACTGAAAGAAAGCAAGCTGGATCTGGTTGTTGCCGGTACCGAAGCGGCTGTTCTGATGGTTGAATCTGAAGCGGAACTGCTGAGTGAAGATCAGATGCTGGGCGCAGTTGTGTTCGGTCATGAACAGCAGCAGGTTGTTATCCGTGAAATCAACGAGCTGGTTAAAGAAGCCGGTAAACCACGTTGGGACTGGCAGCCAGAAGCGGTAAACGACGCGTTGAACGCACGCGTTGCAGCCCTGGCAGAAGCGCGCCTGAGCGACGCGTACCGCATCACCGACAAACAAGAGCGTTATGCTCAGGTTGACGTGATCAAATCTGAAACCATCGCAACGCTTACGGCAGAAGACGAAACCCTGGACGCTAACGAACTGGGCGAAATCCTGCACGCTATCGAGAAAAACGTCGTTCGTAGCCGTGTACTGGCAGGCGAACCGCGCATCGATGGCCGTGAAAAAGACATGATCCGTGGTCTGGACGTGCGCACTGGCGTTCTGCCGCGTACTCACGGTTCCGCGCTGTTCACCCGTGGTGAAACTCAGGCGCTGGTTACTGCTACTCTGGGTACCACCCGTGATGCGCAGAACCTCGACGAACTGATGGGCGAGCGTACTGACAACTTCCTGTTCCACTACAACTTCCCTCCGTACTGCGTAGGTGAAACCGGTATGGTCGGTTCTCCGAAGCGTCGTGAAATTGGTCACGGCCGTCTGGCGAAGCGTGGCGTGCTGGCCGTGATGCCGGAACTGGACAAATTCCCGTACACCGTTCGCGTGGTTTCTGAAATCACCGAATCTAACGGTTCTTCTTCCATGGCTTCCGTGTGTGGTGCTTCTCTGGCGCTGATGGACGCAGGTGTGCCGATCAAAGCCGCCGTTGCGGGTATCGCGATGGGTCTGGTGAAAGAAGGCGACAACTTTGTTGTTCTGTCTGACATCCTGGGCGACGAAGACCACCTGGGCGATATGGACTTCAAAGTAGCGGGTTCCCGCGACGGTATCTCTGCACTGCAGATGGATATCAAAATTGAAGGTATCACCAAAGAGATCATGCAGGTTGCGCTGAACCAGGCTAAAGGTGCGCGTCTGCACATCCTGGGCGTGATGGAACAGGCGATCAACGCGCCGCGTGGCGATATCTCTGAGTTCGCACCGCGTATCCACACCATTAAGATCAGCCCGGACAAAATCAAAGACGTTATCGGTAAAGGCGGTTCTGTTATCCGTGCCCTGACCGAAGAAACCGGCACCACCATCGAAATCGAAGATGACGGTACTGTGAAGATCGCAGCGACTGACGGTGAGAAAGCGAAATACGCTATCCGTCGTATCGAAGAGATCACCGCAGAAATCGAAGTGGGTCGTATCTATAACGGTAAAGTGACCCGTATCGTAGACTTTGGCGCATTCGTTGCCATCGGCGGCGGTAAAGAAGGTCTGGTGCACATCTCTCAGATCGCTGATAAGCGCGTTGAGAAAGTCACTGATTACCTGCAGATGAATCAGGAAGTACCGGTTAAGGTTCTGGAAGTTGACCGTCAGGGCCGTATCCGTCTGAGCATCAAAGAAGCAACCGAGCAGTCTCAGCCTGCTGCCGCACCGGAAGCTCCGGCTGCGGAACAAGGCGAGTAAGGTTTGCCGTTTTGCCCTCTGCGCAAGCAGGGGGCAATTTTACCTGGCGGGATGCCTGTTTGCAGCCGGGGGACAGGACGTTCATCCAATTGTTGTCTTCGGGAGTGGGAAATGAAGCCTTTTTTGCGCTGGTGTTTCGTAGCGACAGCACTCACGCTGGCAGGATGCAGTAATTCTGCCTGGCGAAAGAGTGAGGTCCTCGCGGTACCATTGCAACCGACTTTACAGCAAGAAGTGATTCTGGCACGCATGGAACAAATTCTTGCCAGTCGGGCTTTAACCGATGACGAACGCGCACAGCTTTTATATGAGCGCGGAGTGTTGTATGATAGTCTCGGTCTGAGGGCACTAGCGCGTAACGATTTTTCGCAAGCGCTGGCAATCCGACCAGATATGCCTGAAGTATTCAATTACTTAGGCATTTACTTAACGCAGGCAGGCAATTTTGATGCTGCCTATGAAGCGTTTGATTCTGTACTTGAGCTTGATCCAACTTACAATTATGCGCACTTGAACCGCGGCATCGCGCTTTACTACGGTGGCCGTGCAAAATTAGCGCAAGATGATCTGCTGGCGTTTTATCAAGACGATCCCAATGATCCCTTCCGTAGCCTGTGGCTTTTCCTCGCTGAGCAGAAGCTCGATGAGAAGCAGGCAAAAGAGGCGTTGAAACAACGCTTCGATAAATCGGATAAAGAACAATGGGGATGGAACATTGTCGAGTTCTACTTAGGCAACATTGACGAAAAAACGTTAATGGAGCGCCTGAAGGCGGACGCAACGGATAACACCTCGCTCGCTGAGCATCTCAGTGAAACCAACTTCTATTTAGGTAAGTATTACCTAAGTCTTGGGGACAAGGACAGCGCTACGGCACTGTTCAAACTGGCGGTTGCTAACAACGTTCATAACTATGTTGAGCACCGATACGCATTGTTGGAATTATCGCTCCTGGGCCAGGACCAAGATGACCTGGCAGAATCGGACCAGCAATAGCTGACGACTACATCAGCCCGTAATCTTTTTGATTGCCATCACCTTCGCGGGTGAGGGCGTTGTTGTTCGTTAATACACCTACTTTGAGCCGGTTCACACTTTTCAATGAAAATTGCAGATCAATTTCATGATGAGTTATGTAGACTGGCCGCCATTAATATCGAGGCACTTGTACTACATGGCTGAATTCGAAACCACTTTTGCAGATCTGGGCCTGAAGGCTCCTATCCTTGAAGCCCTTAACGATCTGGGTTACGAAAAACCATCTCCGATCCAGGCTGAGTGCATTCCGCACCTGCTGGGCGGTCGTGACGTGCTGGGCATGGCCCAGACAGGTAGTGGTAAAACCGCAGCGTTTTCCCTGCCACTGCTGAACAATCTTGATCCTGAGCTGAAAGCACCTCAAATCCTGGTGCTGGCACCGACCCGCGAACTGGCGGTTCAGGTTGCTGAAGCCATGACGGATTTCTCTAAACATATGCGCGGCGTAAACGTGGTTGCCCTGTACGGCGGCCAGCGTTATGACGTGCAGTTACGCGCCCTGCGTCAGGGGCCGCAGATCGTTGTCGGTACGCCGGGTCGTCTGCTGGATCACCTGAAACGCGGCACCCTTGACCTCTCTAAACTGAGCGGTCTGGTTCTGGATGAAGCTGACGAAATGCTGCGCATGGGCTTCATCGAAGACGTTGAAACCATTATGGCGCAGATCCCGGAAGGTCATCAGACCGCGCTGTTCTCTGCCACCATGCCGGAAGCGATTCGTCGCATTACCCGCCGCTTTATGAAAGAGCCGCAGGAAGTGCGCATCCAGTCCAGCGTGACGACGCGTCCTGACATCAGCCAGAGCTACTGGACTGTGTGGGGCATGCGTAAAAACGAAGCGCTGGTTCGTTTCCTGGAAGCGGAAGATTTTGATGCGGCGATTATCTTCGTTCGTACCAAAAACGCGACTCTGGAAGTGGCTGAAGCCCTTGAGCGTAACGGCTACAACAGCGCCGCGCTGAACGGCGACATGAACCAGGCGCTGCGTGAGCAGACGCTGGAACGCCTGAAAGATGGTCGTCTGGACATCCTGATTGCAACCGACGTTGCGGCCCGTGGCCTGGACGTTGAGCGTATCAGCCTCGTCGTAAACTACGATATCCCGATGGATTCAGAGTCTTACGTTCACCGTATCGGTCGTACCGGTCGTGCGGGTCGTGCTGGCCGCGCGCTGCTGTTCGTTGAGAACCGCGAGCGTCGTCTGCTGCGCAACATCGAACGCACCATGAAGCTGACCATTCCGGAAGTAGAACTGCCGAACGCAGAACTGCTGGGCAAACGCCGTCTGGAAAAATTCGCCGCGAAAGTACAGCAGCAGCTGGAAAGCAGCGATCTGGATCTCTACCGTGGCCTGCTGGCGAAAATCCAGCCGACTGCTGAAGGTGAAGAACTGGATATTGAAACCCTGGCCGCAGCACTGCTGAAAATGGCACAGGGCGAACGTACTCTGATCGTTCCGCCAGATGCACCGATGCGTCCGAAACGCGAATTCCGTGACCGTGATGACCGTGGCCCGCGCGATCGTAACGATCGTGGCCCGCGTGGCGATCGTGAAGATCGTCCGCGTCGCGAACGTCGTGATGCCGGTGATATGGAACTGTATCGCATTGAAGTGGGCCGTGATGATGGTGTTGAAGTTCGTCACATCGTTGGCGCGATCGCTAACGAAGGCGATATCAGCAGCCGTTACATCGGTAACATCAAACTGTTTGGTACCCACTCTACTATCGAACTGCCGAAAGGTATGCCGGGCGAAGTACTGCAGCACTTTACTCGTACCCGCATTCTGAACAAACCAATGAACATGCAGCTGCTGGGCGACGCACAACCGCGTCCTGAGCGTAGCGGTGGTCGTGGTTTCGGTGGCGAGCGTCGTGATGGTCGTGGCTTTGGCGGCGAACGCCGTGAAGGTGGCCGTGGCTTCGGTGGCGAGCGTCGTGAAGGCGGCCGCGGTGAGCGTCGTTTTAGCGGTGAGCGCCGTGACGGTGGCCGTGCGCCGCGTCGTGATGATGCTTCTGCTCCACGTCGTGATGACTCTTCCAGCCGTCGCCGTTTCGGTGGTGATGCGTAAGAAATCGCCGCTTGTTAGCGTAAAGTAAAATATACAGCCCCGGTTGCGAAATCGGGGCTTTTTTTATTTCCTTTGTACTCATGTACTGGTACATTAGCGCCATGCTAACGTATAGCAAAGAACGATTCACTGGAGATATCGGCAAATGGCGACACTTACCACTACAGCTTCACGCCCGTCACTCTTTGGCGGCGTGGTGATCATCGGCGGAACCATTATTGGCGCGGGCATGTTCTCGCTGCCGGTGGTGATGGCCGGTAGCTGGTTTTTCTGGTCGCTGGCGGCGCTGCTCTTCACCTGGTTCTGCATGTTGCATTCCGGGTTGATGATCCTTGAAGCGAATCTCAACTACCGTATCGGCGCGAGTTTCGACACCCTGACCAAAGATCTCCTTGGAAAAGGCTGGAACGTTATTAACGGCATCTCAATTGCCTTTGTACTCTACATCCTGACCTATGCGTATATCTCCGCGAGCGGTTCAATTCTGCACCACACATTCGCGGAAATGTCGCTGAACGTACCGGCACGCGTAGGCGGTTTTACCTTCGCGCTGTTGGTGGCGTTTATTGTCTGGATGAGCACCAAAGCGGTTAGCCGCATGACGGCTATCGTATTAGGCGCGAAAGTCATCACCTTCTTCCTGACGTTCGGCAGCCTGTTAGGACACGTGGAACCGACAACGCTGTTTAACGTTGCAGAAAGTAACGCGTCTTACACCCCGTATCTGCTGATGACGCTGCCGTTCTGTCTGGCCTCGTTTGGTTATCACGGTAACGTGCCAAGCCTGATGAAGTATTACGGTAAAGATCCAAAGACCATAGTGAAGTGTCTGGTCTACGGCACGCTGCTGGCCCTGGGTCTGTATGTCATCTGGTTGCTGGGCACGATGGGCAATATCCCGCGTCCGGAATTTATCGGCATTGCGCAGAAAGGCGGGAACATTGATGTGCTGGTGCAGGCGTTGAGTGGCGTGCTGAACAGCCGTAGCCTGGATCTGCTGCTGGTGGTGTTCTCTAACTTCGCGGTAGCGAGTTCATTCCTGGGCGTAACGCTGGGTCTGTTTGATTACCTGGCCGATCTGTTTGGCTTTGATGATAGTGCGTTGGGGCGTTTTAAAACGGCACTGTTGACGTTTGCTCCGCCAGTTATCGGCGGTCTGCTGTGGCCGAATGGCTTTCTGTATGCCATCGGTTATGCCGGGCTGGCCGCGACTATCTGGGCGGCGATTGTGCCAGCACTGTTGGCCCGCGCATCCCGCAAACGCTTCGGCAGCCCGAAATTCCGCGTCTGGGGTGGCAAGCCGATGATTGCTCTGATTCTGGTCTTCGGTATCGGCAACGCGCTGGTACACATTCTGTCGAGCTTTAATATGTTGCCGGTTTATCAGTAATTGTGCGGCCTGATGCCCTCACTCTAACCCTCTCCCATCGGGAGAGGGACTGCCCGGAGTGAGGGGCAACACAATCGCACTTACCCCAACAACTCTTCCTTCACATCCATCGCCAGCCCGAACGAATGCAGCCGTGCCTCGCTATCGAAAATCTGGCCATTAACCATAATTTCATCCGCGTCGGTTTCACGCAGAATCGACTCCAGCCCGTGACGCACTTTCGCTTTATCGCCAACCAGCGACATACTCAGCGCCTGCTGTACGCCATACTGCTCGGACGGTGACCAGAACTGATCCATGTTTTGAATCGGCGGCGGTAGCTGCCCGGTTTCGCCACGACGCAGCTTCACAAAGGCCTGCTGCATGGAGGTGAACAGGAATTCCGCATCGCGATTGCTGTCTGCGGCGATAATGTTGATGCACACCATCGCGTACGGTTTTTCCAGCCGCGCGGAGGGTTTAAAGTTGGTGCGATAAAGGTGCAGCGCCTGAAACAGCATATCTGGTGCGAAATGTGAGGCGAACGCAAACGGCAGACCGAGCTGTGCGGCAAGCTGTGCGCTGTAGAGGCTTGACCCCAACAGCCATACCGGAATTTTTTCGCCGTAGCCGGGAACAGGGCGTACGTGCGGATTCGGATCGCGGGCATCGAACCAGTCGACCAGTTCCGCCACATCGCGCGGGAAATTATCCACGTCACCGCTCATATGGCGGCGTAATGCCATCATGGTGCGTTGATCGCTGCCCGGCGCGCGGCCTAGCCCCAAATCAATGCGTCCAGGATACAGCGTATTGAGCGTCCCGAACTGTTCGGCAATCACCAGCGGGGAGTGGTTTGGTAACATCACACCACCGGAACCCAGATGCAAGGTCGTGGTATTCGCCGCAAGATAGCCAATCAGCACCGATGTCGCCGCGCTGGCGATGCCGGTCATGTTGTGGTGCTCCGCTAACCAGTAGCGGTGATAGCCACGTTTTTCGGCAAGTTTTGCGAGATCGAGAGAGCGGTCGAAGGCGTCTTTAGCCTTAAACCCTTGTGGGATCGGGGCCAAATCGAGCACCGAGAAAGAAACAGGTTTGTCAGTCATAAAGGCTCACTTTGTTACAGCGTCATCATCAGATTGAAGGTCTTGTTCCAGCCTGGCAGCACAGCGCGCTGTCGGCCAGAAAAGCTGCATCTTTAATACTGCATTAAAAACTGATGACTGTTGTTAACAAAGTGAGCTTTTTTATCAGGCCTGCAGTTCCAGACCCGCCAGGCGTTTCCAGTAACCATTACAGTCGCTGTTGGCGGTGAGGTTCAGCGGTGCCTGGCCATTTTCGTTGGCGCGGAAGGCATCCAGCATGGCGAACGTCTCGGTGCCCAGCGGCGACAGGCGCACGATATCCACAAGCCCCTGCATTGAAGCCAGTTCGTTGCCGAGGTTATAGACATAGCCGCTCATGGTCTGAATACCGTTTAGCACGAAGACCTGCTGGTTTTCCTGCGACAGCATACTGCGCCCGTTCGGATATTTAATACAGCAGGTTTCGCACTCATCTTTTGGCTTATCTTCCGAACGCGCGGTAAAGCAGCGCGCGGAGTAGGCCAGCGGCAGATGACCGTAGCTCAACACTTCCACTTCAAACTGATTGCGGATGCCCAGTTCTTCGCACTGCGTCAGCAGATTTGCCAGCCAGTCGCGAGACAGTTCGACCGGCATACACCAGCGAATCATGCCCTGTTTCGCCAGCAGACGAAGCGTTACCGCGTTATAGCAGTTCAGTGCATGCCCGGCGACAAACGGCAGCTTGCGCTCGGCGCACATATTCACCACGCCGAAGTCGCTCGCTTCCAGCAGGAAGTCGCCATTTTCAACGTAGCGCTTCAGCTCGCCCAGTTCAGAAGAAGCCTGCACCAACGCCAGCGTTGACAGCACAATTTGCTTGCCGCTGCCCGCCAGCGATTTCGCCATATCCAGCCAGTCGCCCACTTTGGTGGCGCGGCGCTTGCTGCATACCGCTTCGCCCAGATAGATGATATCGGCATTGCTGGTGGCGGCCTGCTGGTAGAACTCTTCCAGCGTCTCTTTTGGCCAGTAGTACAGCACCGGCCCTAATGAATATTTCATGGTCTTTCCTACTGCCATTTGCGGTGGTACGCGCCAAGCGTGGTTTGTGTACCTTCGGACATGGAGCCGAGAGTGTCCATCCATGCTGCCTGTGGCACAAAGTTTTGCGGATCCGCGATGCAGCGATCGATGGCCTGACGCCAGACTTTCGCCACCTGGCTGACATAGGCCGGGCTACGCTGGCGACCTTCAATTTTTACCGAGGCGATATTGGCGGCCAGCAGTTCCGGCAGCAGCTCCAGCGTATTCAGGCTGGTCGGCTCTTCCAGCGCATGATAGCGCTCGCCGTCGACCAGATAACGCCCTTTACACAGGGTCGGATACCCGGCGTTCTCGCCGTCCTGGTAGCGGTCAATTAGCACTTCATTGAGGCGCGACTCCAGCCCCTGCGGCGTTTGTTGCCAGCGCACATAGCGCGCCGGAGAACACGCGCCGACGGTATTCGGAGATTCACCGGTCAAATAAGACGACAGATAGCAGCGGCCTTCCGCCATAATGCACAGGCTACCGAACGCGAACACTTCCAGCGGAACGGGCGTGACGCGCGCCAGCTGTTTCACCTGGTGGATGGAAAGCACACGCGGCAGCACCACGCGGGCGACATCAAAGTTGCGATGATAGAAGCGAATCGCTTCTTCATTGGTCGCGGAAGCCTGAACAGAGACATGGCGCTCAATGTGCGGGTAGCGTTCTGCCGCATACTCCAGCATAGCGATGTCGGCGAGGATCAGCGCATCAGCGCCAAGCTGTGCGGCCATGTCTACCGCGCGTTGCCAGCGAACGTAACCGTCCGGGTGCGCAAAGGTATTGATGGCGATATGCAGCTTACGCTTATGCTGGTGCACAAAGCTGACGGCTTCCTGCAGTTTTTTCTCGGTAAAATTCAGACCGGCAAAATGGCGGGCGTTGGTGTCATCTTTCAGCCCGATATAGACAGCATCGGCACCGTTCTCGATGGCCGCCTTCAGCGCCGGGAGATTTCCGGCAGGGCAGAGCAGCTCCATAATTCTTCCTGCAGATAGCGATAATGTTAACGAGGTGGGATTTTAGTTAACCTGGCGGCGATTATTTTTGATTTGAGGCAGACAAAAGCGTATTGATGGCACCAATAATGGTTAGTCTTTACCACATAATTGTTGATTTACGCCGCTATGTCGTTTATCTGATATGGCAAAATAACAGGACTATTGCATTCAGGGAGTAAAGCTTGTGTTGGATAAACTGCGTTCACGTCTGGTTCATGTGGCCCCAACGCTGATGAGCGTGCCGGTGAAGTTCACGCCGTTCGCCCTTAAACGTCAGGTATTGCAGCAGATGCTCAGCTGGCAATTCCGCCAGGCGCTGGCCGAGGGTGAGCTTGAGTTTCTCGA
The DNA here is from genome assembly GCF_965231525.1 of Pseudocitrobacter faecalis. Lineage (NCBI taxonomy): Bacteria > Pseudomonadati > Pseudomonadota > Gammaproteobacteria > Enterobacterales > Enterobacteriaceae > Pseudocitrobacter > Pseudocitrobacter faecalis. The sequence continues at coordinate 131,259 of NZ_CBDDNJ010000002.1, forward strand.
AGGTCGTTGGTTAAGCATTGAGGTGCGTGATATTGGCCTGCAATGGTTTACCTCCGTAGAGAACGATCGCCTGATTGTGAGCGAATCGGCGCAGGCAGATGTGAGCTTTAGTGCCGACGCCAGCGATTTGCTGATGATCGCCGCGCGTAAACAAGATCCTGACACGCTCTTCTTCCAGCGTCGACTGGTCATTGAAGGCGATACGGAACTGGGCTTATACGTTAAAAACCTGATGGATGCCATTGAGCTTGAACAGATGCCGAAAGCGCTTCGTGTCATGCTGATGCAGTTGGCGGACTTCGTGGAAGCCGGGCTGAAAACGCCATCAGACTCTAAACACACATCGGTAGGTGAGCCATGCTGATTCGAGTGGAAATTGGGATTGATGCACCGGGGATTGACTCCCTGCTGCGTCGCACCTTCAACGGGGACGGGGAGGCCGATCTTGTGCGCGAGCTGCGTGAAGACGGTCTGATCACCCTCGGCCTGGTGGCGACGGATGACGAAGGTCACGTGGTGGGTTACGTGGCGTTTAGCCCGGTAAGCGTTGAAGGTGAGGAACTGCAGTGGGTCGGGCTGGCACCGTTGGCGGTAGATGAAAGCTATCGCGGGCAAGGTCTGGCGCGCCAGATGGTTTATGAAGGTCTCGATTCCCTTAATGAATTCGGTTATGCCGCCGTCGTCACGCTGGGCGAGCCCGCGTTGTACAGCCGTTTTGGCTTCGAACGCGCCGCACAGTACGACTTACGCTGCCGCTGGCCGGGTACAGAAGAGGCGTTTATGGTTCATCGTCTGGCGGATGATGCGCTGAACGGCGTGCACGGTCTGGTCGAGTATTCCGATCACTTTAATCGTTTTTAAGGCCGCTTAGCAGGGCTTCAAACGACTCCTCCCCAGCGACGAGGCGCTCTTTCTGGCGCTTCGTTAGCTGTTTAATGCGGTATTCCAGCCGCAAAGCCAGTGAGTGTTCACCAACTTCGCCAGCAAATGCCAGCGTCAGTTCACCTTTGCCGCGTAGCGCTTTTGCGCCTTTTCCGCTTTGATGCTGCTGAAAGCGACGCGCTACGTCGGTGGTGATCCCGGTGTAGAGTTTGTTATCCGCCGAGCGGACCAGATAAAGAAACCAGGGCACGAGTTGAAACCTGTATAGTAACGTGAACGCACCTTAGCATAACGGAGAGAAAAGATGGAAACGCTTGCTGCCATTAGCCGCTGGCTGACAAAACAACACGTTGTAAGCTGGTGTGTGGCGCGTGAAGGCGAACTCTGGTGTGCGAATGCCTTCTTCGTCTATGACGCTGAGCGTGTCGCATTTTATCTTCTCAGCGATACCACCACTCGTCACGGGCAGATGACGGGGACGCGAGCACCCGTTGCCGGAACGGTTAACGGCCAGCCGAAAACGGTGGCGTTAATTCGTGGCGTGCAGTTCAAAGGGGAGATTCGGCTGCTGGAAGGTGAAGAGGGCGACGAGAAGCGCGCGAAATATATTCGCCGCTTCCCGGTCGCCAGAATGCTGTCAGCACCCGTGTGGGAAATTCGCCTTGATGAACTCAAGTTTACTGACAACACGCTGGGCTTCGGTAAAAAACTGCATTGGTTACGGGAATCAGGCACCCAGCAGGCGTAATGCTTCCCGGTTAAATGCCGGTAGATCATCTGGCGTCCGGCTGGTCACCAGTTGGTCATTATCGACCACCACTTCCTGGTCGTAGAAATCCGCCCCGGCATTTTTCACATCCACTACAATAGGTTTCACGGCGGTGAGCTTGCGTCCGCGTACCACATCGGCGCTGATTAACAGTTGCGGCCCGTGACAGATGGCAAACACCGGTTTGCCGGCGTTGACGAAATCGCGGGTGAAGGTGACAAAACGATCGTCACCGCGCAGGTAGTCAGGCGAGTGCCCGCCGGGTAGCAGCAGTGCATCAAACTCTGCCGGGCTGACCTGGTCAATGGCGGCGTCAATCTTCACTTTCGCTTCGCCGCGTTTGCCCGTTACGGTTTTACCGGCCTGCTTCTCAATGGTGATAACCTGATGACCGGCTTTACGAAACGCGTCGGCCGGAGAGGTAAACTCTGAATCTTCAAACTCGTCGGTGATCAAGACGGCTATTTTCTTGCTCATGATTCCTCCATGGTTTTGGCTTCAGAAAAATTCCTGCGAACTATAAAGTGTGGGGCAGGACGACGAGATTACAAGGGTGAAAAATCCGTAAAGGGGATATGAATGAGTCAGGTATTGATAACCGGCGCGACCGGATTAGTTGGTGGGCACTTACTGCATCTTCTGCTTCAGGAGCCGCGTATTTACTCGATTGCCGCCCCTACGCGCCGTCCGCTTGACGGATTTCCCGAAGTCTTTAACCCCCACGACCCACAGCTAAGCGACGCGCTTGCGCAGGTCACTACGCCGATAGATATCGTCTTTTGTTGCCTGGGTTCGACAATGCGTGAAGCGGGATCAAAAGAGGCGTTTATTCAGTCGGACTACACATTAGTGGTCGACACGGCGCTTACCGGTTTGCGACTGGGGGCGAAGCATATGCTGGTGGTGAGCGCGATGGGGGCCAACGCGCATTCACCCTTTTTCTATAACCGCGTCAAAGGTGAAATGGAAGATGCGCTGATTGCGCAGCAGTGGCCGCGTCTGACCATCGCCAGGCCGTCCATGCTGGTGGGGGAACGCCACAAAAGACGTCTCAACGAGTCGTTGCTGGCACCGCTGTTTGGTTTCTTACCGGGAAACTGGAAGTCGATTAAAGCGCGCGATGTGGCGCAGGCAATGCTGACGGAAGCGTTATCACCGGAGCGAGAGCCCGTCACCATTTTGAAGTCGGCAGAGTTGCGCGAAATCGCGCGGCGAGCCGTGTAGGCCTGATGGCGCTACGCTTATCAGGCCTGCGCTTAACGCAGGCCTGAGCGGTTACTGAATATAGGTAAACGCCGTGGTGACGCGTTTCACACCGCTAACGCGGCTGGCGATATCGGCGGCGGCTTTGCCTTCACGATCCGTTACCAGCCCCATCAGGAACACTTCGCCGTTTTCCGTGGTGACTTTCACGTTCGACGATTTCACCTGATCGGTCGTCAACAACTGGGAACGCACTTTCGTGGTGATCCACGTATCCGTTGACGCGGTACCCAGACTGATCGGTGTACCCTGGCGAATTTCGTTGAACACTTCGGTGGCCCCGTCCACGCCCATGGCTATTTGCTTGGCCTGAGACGCCAGCGCAGTATTCGGTGCCTGACCTACCAGCAGCACTTTGCCCTGATATGCCGTCACGTTGATGCGCGCCTCTTTCTTAATTTGTTCATCTTTCGACAGCGCGGTGTTGACGCGTAGCTCCAGCGTGCCATCGTCAACCTGTGTCCCCACAGTACGCGGGTCGGTTGCCGCTTTCGTGCCAACCGCAGCGCCGCCAACCACGGCAGCGGCGACGCATCCCTGAAGCAGCAGCGCGGAAATAAGGACTGCGACGGGCGAGAATGCCTTCATATGTACTCCTTAATCGTCCTGGTGTGGGAAAAGCGTGTTATCAATCAGATCGCATAAGCAATTCACCGTCAGCATGTGCATTTCCTGAATGCGCGCGCTACGGTGAGAAGGGATGCGAATTTCCACATCCTGCTGGCCGAGTAAACCGGCCAGCTCACCGCCGTCGTAGCCCGTTAATGCCACAATGGTCATATCACGCGTCACGGCAGCTTCTACAGCTTTGACGATGTCGCGGCTGTTGCCTCGCGTGGAAATCGCCAGTAACACATCTCCGGCATGACCCAGCGCGCGAACCTGCTTGGCGTAAATCTCATCGTGTAAGCGATCGTTCGCGATCGCCGTTAAGACCACGTTATCTGCATTAAGTGCAATCGCCGGTAAACCAGGGCGCTCCGTTTCGAAACGATTGATCATGCAGGCAGCAAAATGCTGTGCGTTGGCGGCGGAGGATCCGTTACCACAACAGAGAATTTTGTTGCCGTTGAGCAGTGACTGCACAAGGGTCATAGCGGCTCGGGAGATAGCATCCGGGAGGGCTTCTGCCGCTGCAATTTGCGTTTGAATGCTTTCAGTGAAGCAAACTTTAATTCTTTCGAGCACGATTTCCCTTTAAATTCTTGATGTTGCTATTAGCTAAATGCGTTTTTAAGCCATTCGATCTCATTGCCAGTGAAGGCTACCACATCGAAACGGCAATCCACAGTATCAAAACTCCCATTGTGACGGGCGAGCCACAATTGAGCAGTGTGTAATAATTTATGTTGCTTGCTCCGGGTTACGCTTGCGGCAGCGCCGCCATACGCCCCGGAAGTACGATAACGGACTTCCACAAAAACCGTTACCGTGCCATCGCGCATTATCAGGTCGATTTCGCCGCCGCGATCGCGAAAGTTGGCGGCGATGAAGGTAAGCCCCTGATGTTCCAGCCAGCGACGCGCACGCAGTTCCGCCGCGTCGCCAGTCTGTTTAGCGGTTAGTTTGCTGAGACGACCTGACCCTGTTGGTATTTGAGCCATGATAACTTCCTGTTAATCACGCAATCCTGAGTTGCCGTCAAATCGCCGGTGTTGCCGTTCAGCTCAAAACCTGGCACCTGGCGCATTTGCGAGAAATGATTCGCCAGCGACCAGGCATCTGCGCCCATGGCATACAGGCGCGCCAGGGAATAGTCGTTATTCACCGCACGCAGTGCCTGCTGCATCAGGGACGGATTGCTGCCTGCCAGCATCGGAATTTCACTGTACTGTAAGCCTTCCATCTCTAAACGGAAATCGGGCCCGGCGACGCCCTGCGCACTGCGCGAGCTGGCATACAGCGTTGCGCCGCCCTGGCTGCCGTTACGCATGGCGATCATCGGCTTAATGAATGCAATTTCCTGCGCCGTTGCCACAATGTACGCGGCGTCTACTTTACCACCGCTGCTGATTTGCGCATCGCTCGGCGGTGCCGGAATGGTTAAATCGCCAATCGTCACGCTTTGCGGTTGATTCTGGCTGGTAGTGACCGGGCTGCCGGTCAGCGCAATACCGGAACCGCCGTTCACGCCGCCGCGCAGCTCAGACAGGGAACCAAATTTCTGCTGCAGCACCGTCGCACCGCCCAGTGATTGCCACTCATCTGCGAAGGCGCGCGTCACGCGATCGCCCAGCGCGCTGCGCGGTACCAGCAGCAGCGGAGCCTGTTTGCCCTGATCATGAATATGACGGGCGGCGTCGCGCGCTTCATCTTCTGGCGAGAGTGCGAAGTAGCAGATGTTCGCACGGTTGCTGACAGACTCCGGCTGGTTAAGCGCCAGTACGTTCAGTGGCGTATTACTTTTCAGCAGATCATCAACGTTGTTTTTCAACAGCGGGCCGACCACCAGCGTGACGCCATCCTGCTGTGCCTGCGAAAGAATCTGGCTCATAGGCTGCGTGGTGGTGTCATAAATTTTCAGCTCGGCGGATGGATTCGCAGCAGCCGGCTGGGCCGCAGGTGTTGCTGGAGCCGTTGTCGCTGGCGCTTGTTCCTGCTCCTGTTGCTGTGGCGTCGTGGTGACGGACTGTACCGGTGCCTGTGCAGGAACTGGAGCCTGAACGGGCTGCGTCTGTGGCGTCGTCAAATCGGTGATTTCGGCCTGAGACGGGCTCACCACGTTATTTGTCGATGCCGCCTGTGCAACCTGTTCTGGTACCGCGCTACCGCTTACCGGCGAAATCCCGTTTTTCGCCGCTTCAAAACCTTGCTGAATGGCGCGACCAAACACCGCTGCCTGGCCATTTAACGGCAGCAGCAGGGCAATCTTATTGGTTGAAGCAGGTTTAAAACTTTGGACGTTCACCAGTTGGGTCGGCAGCAGTTTTGCACCTGGGTTTTGCGGATAGCGGGTCTGCCAGTCTTTGATCCCGGCTTTCATCATACTGACGTCGTTACGGTTATCGAACCAGACACGCTGCAGATCGAGCCAACCCTGTAACACGTTTTCATCGGCATTGATCACCAGCGCGTTGGCCTGTTCCTGCGTCATTGCAGAAAGCGCCTGCCAGGTGGCATCGATATTTTTTTGTTTTTCCGGTACGGCTTTCAGCAGGGGTTCCTGCGCGATTAACGCGCGCAGTAGCGTGAGGGTGGGTTTCCCTTGCTGCGAGGCGATGCCGTCGGCCCAGAAGCGGATTTGCTGATTATTGCTCAGACCATTCGGATCGATTTTCGCCAGCAGCGCTTCCGCGCCTTTGAAATCTTGCTGTGCCAGTTTGATCTCAACGGCCAGCAGCGACTGTTCCAGACGTTGCTCATCGTTAAGCTCTTTCGGTAACTGGCCGAACAGTTCCATTGCCTGCTGGCTCTTACCTTCCTTCAGCAGTGCACGAATGGCGAGTAATTGCCAGTTGGTCTTGCTATCATTCGCACTCTGCTGCATCTGCTGCAGGTAATAACCAGAGTCCGCTTGTGCGGTTCCCTCTAAATGGGATGCACTCTGGTCCTGTGTTTGCTGGGTGCCACAACCGGCGAAAAGTAATGCCGCCAGAACAACAGGCAGGCAGCGCGCGGCTTTAGAACGAAGAAATGTTGACGGTACCATATGTATCCAGTGATATTTTTTTGGCTCAATGCTCAATATTAAATCGGCAATACGGATGAAACAATGAAACAACACGAATCAGCTGAGAATTCTGAAGGTCAGCTCTATATTGTACCCACTCCTATCGGGAATCTGGCTGATATCACCCAACGTGCATTAAACGTATTACAAGCCGTTGATTTAATTGCCGCAGAGGACACGCGTCACACCGGTTTACTGTTGCAACACTTCGCGATTAACGCCCGTTTGTTTGCGCTTCACGACCACAACGAACAACAAAAAGCGGAAACGCTGGTGGCGAAGCTGAAAGAGGGGCAAAACATTGCGCTGGTTTCTGATGCGGGTACGCCGCTGATTAACGATCCTGGCTACCATCTTGTGCGTACCTGTCGCGAAGCGGGTATCCGCGTCGTTCCGCTGCCAGGCCCGTGTGCCGCTATCGCCGCATTGAGCGCCGCCGGTCTGCCTTCGGACCGTTTCTGTTATGAAGGCTTCCTGCCGGCCAAATCAAAAGGCCGTCGCGATGCGCTGAAAGCCATTGAAGAAGAGACGCGGACGCTGATTTTTTATGAATCGACCCACCGCCTGTTAGATAGCCTGGAAGATATCGTCGCGGTACTGGGCGAATCCCGCTACGTGGTGCTGGCGCGCGAGCTGACCAAAACCTGGGAATCTATTCACGGCGCGCCGGTCGGCGAACTGCTGGCGTGGGTGAAAGAGGATGAAAACCGTCGCAAAGGCGAGATGGTGCTGATTGTCGAAGGTCATAAAGCGCAGGAAGACGACCTGCCCGCCGATGCCCTGCGCACGCTGACGCTGTTACAGGCAGAACTGCCGCTGAAAAAAGCGGCGGCGCTGGCCGCGGAAATTCACGGCGTGAAGAAAAATGCGCTGTATAAGTATGCGCTGGAGCAGCAGGGGGATTAAAACGAATTGACTGTGTTGCGGCTTAGATGATGCCGCAACACGTTAGCGTTCTATCTTGCGATTAACTCATCAACCAGACACGTCAATTTCTTATGCAACCACAGCAATGAAGCAGGTGTTGGCGTAGTTATCCTTTTTGGCATATGCCGTTCACGATCCCTTCAGTCCTGGTGTAATACCAAACTCATCGGGCTTAACTGTTTGATACCAGCTTATGTGCTGATCCACATACGGTAATTTTGTTTCTGACGATTTCCTTCATCGCATCCATCCCTACGCGCATATAATAGCGAGGATCATTGCCATCAGGATTTTCGCTAAACCACTTTTTCACTGCCGCAGCAAACGCAATTTTCAGTTCTGTTGCAACGTTGACTTTGCAAATACCCAGTTCAATGGCGCGTCTGACATACTCGTCTGGCACATCGCTCGCCCCGTGAAGAACCAGTGGAATATCAACCACCTTGCGGATTTCAGCTAACCGGGCAAAATCAATTTTGGGACGCTGTTTATACAAGCCATGCGCCGTTCCGATCGCCACGGCCAGGCTATCTACTCCGGTCAGCTCCACAAACCGACGCGCCTCTTGTGGGTCGGTAAGGAAAGCACTTTCTGCATCGACGCTCATATCATCTTCGACACCACCCAGGCGACCAAGCTCAGCTTCAACGCTGCAATCGTGGCGATGGCAGAAATCGACCACTGATTTCACTAAACGAACATTCTCTTCGAATGGATAGTGGCTACCGTCGATCATTGCGCTGCGCACGCCCGCGTCGACTTTGCGGCGGATATCATCAAGTTTTTCATGATGATCGAGATGAAGAGCCAGGGGGATGTCGTAACTTGCTGAGTAGGCTTCACACAGTGCGTAAATCTCTTCAAAAGCGATATGTTTGAATGTCCCTGGCGTGCCGGCCAGGATAACTGGCGATCGAAGTTCACTACACACCTCAAGAATAGCCTGAATGGTTTCGGCATTATGAATATTGAATGCAGGAATCGCATACCCTTTTTCCTGGGCGTCCTGAAGCAGGTATTTCGTTGAGATAATTGCCATTTGTCAGACCTCTCATGCGTTCCAGGGATGAATAATAACGCCCTGAACTACGCGGTTTACGGTACCGTTAGCCGAGGGTGAGTCTGGGGTGATCCCCGCTTTTAACGATTCGGAAAGTGCAAAGATTTGCGCGTAGATAAGGAAACAAAAGGCCTGCTCAACGTCATGGAAATGGCGAGCGGGAGGAAGGTAGAAATGTGGGCCCGCGTCGATCGCCGGATGCCGCTCGGCAGCGATCGCGATGACGCGCATCGCTTGCTTGTCATTACGCAATTCTGTCAGTAGATCCAGATCGTACTGACGGGTGTACGGATGGCTTGAAATCATCACAATCACCAGCGTTTCCCCGTCGACCAACGATTTTGGCCCGTGGCGAAAACCCGTAGGGGAATCGTAGAAGGCCGCCAGCTTGCCCGCGGTAAGCTCAAGAACCTTTAGCGCTGATTCGCGTGCTACCCCTTGTAGTCCGCCGCTGCCAAGATAGACGATGCGTTTAAAAGGAAGATCGCCAAAGGGATGGGAGTGGAAATCGCCCAGAGAGTCAATAATCTGCTGGCAGCGTTCAGAGACGGCGCTAAAGCTGGCAAGATTAATGACTTCTGGGGCGAAAACGGCGAGGCAGCTTGCCATCATGGTCGTAATGCTGCTGGTCATGGCAAAGCCGCGATCGTGTGTTTCAGGGGGCATCAACAGCGCGTATGCCCGAGGATTGTTATGGGCATCCAGGTAAAGCGCGCCAGCATCGTTACAGGTGATCATCAAATGGTAGCTGTTATCGATCATCTGACTGGCCAATTCGACGGCCGCTACGCTTTCCGGGCTGTTGCCGGATCGCGCAAAAGAGACCAGCAGCGTTGTGCGACCTTTACTGAAATAATCCATTGGATTACTTACGATATCGGTGGTCGGCACGGCAACGATGTCAAGCTGAGTATGGCGAGCCAGCCAGGGCGCAATAATATCGCCAATAAAGGCTGAGGTTCCGGCTCCCGTGAGAATAATTTTGGTGTTCCCTGCGTTCAGAACAGGCTGCAGAAAAGCGTCGATCTCACAGCGTTGTTTATCAAGATTCTTAAGCGCTTTCAGCCAGGCCTCTGGTTGTTGGCGAATCTCTTCCTCCGTCCAGGTGGGGGTCGCCGTTGCGTTGATATCCAGTGTTTCACTCATCACATCATCCTTAGCAGTAGTCATTCAGGAAATAACAGTGAGGGAATGAGTCTTTCATTTCATTTCACTGTTTCTTTCGTTTCTTTTCTTAAAATCTATAGAAAAGAAAATGAAAGGTCAATGTGATAAAAAGAAATAAAACGAAATTTGTGAGATATACGCGGAGTTAGATTTAACCTATTGAATTTTTAGCTTTTATTTTCTTTGCTGAAAGGAAAGTGAAAGGAACCGGCTTACCGAGAATCTCAGTAAGCCAGTTGGAAACATAACGAAAGACGTTAAATTGTTACGATGCCATTCACCCAGGTTTTCTCAACCTGTAAATGACTATCCAGAGCGATAAGATTCGCGCGTTTCCCTATGTCGATAGTGCCCAATTCGTCGTCAATACCCAGCAGTTTGGCAGGGTGTAACGAGGCCATTTTGATAGCCTCTTCTGAACTGATGTCGCAGAACTGCACCATATTGCGAACGGCGGCATCCAGTGACAGCGTACTGCCTGCCAGCCCACCTTCTGCAGTGCGTACCACGCCTTGTTTCATGTCGACAGCACAACCGCAGATATCGTAACGCCCGTCAGGCATACCTGCGGCACGCATCGCATCGGTAATCAGAATGATGCGCCGGCTGGCACAGGTACAGCTCAACGCGAGTATCGACGGGTGAACATGATGGCCATCAGCAATAAGCTCCAGCCAGGCGCGATCATCCGTAAGCCCCGCTCCTACCATACCGGGTTCACGATGATGTAATCCCGTCATGCCATTGAAGCAATGCACCAGACCGTCGGCGCCAGCATCAAGTGCTTGCTGTGTTTGTGCCCATGTCGCGGCGCTATGGCCGAGCATGACAAGAACGCCCCGTTGTTTAAGATACGTAATGGCCTCCAGCGCTCCAGGCTTCTCTGGCGCAAGCGCGACGATGCGTAAGGTCTGGTGTGACGCAGCGATTAAACGATCCAGTTCGTTGTGGTCTATCTCCTGAAATAATGCCGCCGGATGCGCGCCACGGTTCGTTGGCGTAAAAAATGGCCCTTCCAGGTAGCTACCCAGTACCGTCGCTCCGGGCCCCCCAGACTGGCAACGTTGAGCAATGCGAGCCAGCGCCTGATGAATCTCTGCCATTGGTGCGGTAACCGTTGTGGGCAGCCAGGCACCCACCCCTTGTTGCGCTTTAAAAATGGCTAATCGATCGAGCGCGCCAGGATCGCAATCCATAACATCTACGCCATCGCCGCCATGAACATGCAGGTCGATATAGGCCGGACAGAGTAACTCAGCTTCGCGGAAGGGAGTCCCAATCGGTATAGGCTCGATGGCGGTAATGATTCCCTCTTCAATGCGGAGCAACCTGTCGTAACACCAGCCTTGCCCGGTCAATACATGCCGGGCACGGATGATTTGTGTCATATGCCTTCCTCAACCGGTTCACTTTCGCGATTGCGGACAAGCTCATCGGCGAGACTGGTCAAGCCCCGGTGGCCACATTCGAGTGCCTGCTGGCGAAAATCTTTGCCGCTCAGCTCATCGCGATCCATCGCCATTTCTAACAGCAATTGCAGGTTGGTGCCGGTGATAACCTCATACTCAGGGCGTTGCATCGCAAGGGTTGAAGCCACACGGAAGGGCGTCCCGCCTAACAGGTCTGTAAGAAAAATGATGCCTTCGGTTGCCGGTAAGGTTTGTATCGCCTCTTCAAGCTGTGCGGTGAGCATCGCAGTGGAAGACGTTTCCGGGAAATCGATGGCAACAAACTGTGCCTGCTCACCGAGAATCTGCAACATCGCCTTTTCCATTCCGCTGGCGAAGCCGCCGTGTCCGGTCAAAATAATGCTTAACATTATGTTTCCTTATACTCAGAGGAAGTGGGCGAATTTGCCGACAATACCCAGCACCACGGTGATACCGATAAGGCGCAATGGGCTCCAGCCGCGTCGAACCAGACCGTACATCGCCAGGGTGTAGATCAGAGGTAAAAACGCAGGCATCAACTTATCAATGACATCCGCCTGAAGTTTCACCACCGCGTCGCCTGCGGTAATTTCGAGCGTTGTCGCCAGACGCACATAGGTTGCCACCAGCGCACCGATGACCGTCATGCCGACAATTGAAGCGGCATGCCCCACTTTACGGGTATTGGCTTTTATGAGCGGAATCGCTGCGACACCCATTCTGTATGCGTAATGCGCCAGGCCGAAGCGCAAACCCAGATGCACGACGTTGAAGAGGACAATAAAAATAACCGCGCCGAGGATAGATCCCTGAAGCGCCAGGCTTGCGCCAATCCCGCCGCAAATGGGAAGAAGCGTGAGCCAGAACATTGCATCACCAATCCCTCCCAGCGGTGCGCCGACGGCTATCTTGGTACTTTGGATGCTGTTAACGTCCTGCTTAGAACGTTCCATCGCCAGAATGATGCCGATAACAAAAGTCACTAAAAAAGGATGGGTGTTAAAAAATCCCATATGTCCTGTCATTGCCCGTGCGAGGTCACGCTTGTTCGTATGAATTTTTTTTAGCGCAGGGAGCAGACCATACAACCAGCCAGATGCCTGCATACGCTCGTAGTTAAATGAGGCTTGTAAAAGCATTGAGCGCCATGCCACACGATTAATATCCTGCCGCGTCAGGTCAGCCCCTATGGATTGGTCTTCGTAAACATTTTCGTTTACACCGGTCAGCAGGGTTTCCTCTTTGTCTGCAACTTGGGTCAGCGTGGTGTGATTAGATGCCATCTTCAAATTCCTCCTGCTGTGACGGTGCAGTTTTGGGTTCGGGATCTTTACGAACGAAATCGATGAGCGCCATTGCCAGTGCGGCGGCGGCAATGGCCAGTACCGGTAATTTCAGCCAGGCCGCGGCAACAAAACCGAGGATAAAGTAGGGAATGTAGACATTCTTCATCATGATTTTTAACAGAACCGCGAAGCCGATCGCTGGCATGATGCCGCCCGCCACGCCGAGGCCATCAATCAGGCGTGTTGGCAGAACATCAATGGCGGTTTTAGCGTGTTCAGCGCCAAAATAGATAGGCAGGAACGCACACAAAAAGTAGAACGTCCCCAGCGCCAGAAGTGCCAGATAGTTGACGCGTTCAATGCCTCGGGTATCCGCGTTAGCGGCCATATTGTCACAGCGAGCCATGACCCCGGACATGACGGAAAACAGAAAGGTAATCCCCATTTGTACGGCGACGGCAAAAGGAACGGCAACACCCACAGCAACCTCAGGCTTAACCCCCGTTGTAATCGCAAAGGTAGTGCCCACGATGGTGCCAATGATTACATTTGGCGGTTGCGCGCCTGCCAAAGGCGCCAGCCCCATCCAGACTAATTCCAGCGTCCCACCGGTCAGAATCCCCGTGTGCAGATCGCCCAGAATAAGCCCTACCAGCGGCCCGAGCACTACCGGGCGATGCATGTGAGTCAGGCCATTGAACATATCCAGGCCGGCAATAAATGCCAGGATTCCCAGTGCTACAGCCTGTAATAAACTGATTTCCATGACACTCTCCTTCAGAGAAGCTTAAACAGATCCTGTGCGGGTTCTGTCGGGACGCCCTGGACAAAGCAAGCGACGTTCTTTGCCTTCAACCCGTTAAATGCGGCGATATCCTGGGTATCGACGGAGACCGTTTTTGCGATTTGCTGTTTGCCGTTAACGTAGTGCATGTTGCCGACATTAATCCGGTTGATCGGAACGCCGCCTTCGACCAGCGCTAAAAAATCCGTTGGGTTTTTACATACCAGGAGAATTTTCTGTCTGTCAGCGGCGCGGTGAATGTTGTCGATCACTTTTTGCAGTGACCAGAAGCGCACGGCAATGCCTTCTGCCAGTACCATTTCCATCAGGTTCTGCTGAACGGGGTCTTCTGCCACTTCATCATTCGCGACCAGTACCAGATTTGCGCCAGCGAACCCCACCCACTGCACACCTACCTGCCCGTGAATCAGGCGTTCATCAATCCGACTCAACACAATATTTGGCATAACATTTATCCTTTCTTTTCTTCTTTGTTATTGCGGCGTGCAGGCAGCGTGGTACTGGCGCAGCACGTCCTGAATATGGTCGATGATCAATTCATGCACCGTCGCGGTGAGCTTACCTTCGCGGACATGTGCGTATTGCAGCGGTAAATATTGACTGAGGAGAGGAAGCGCGAGGGTTTCATGCTCCAGATTTCGTACCAACTGATGATAAGCATCATCAATGCATTGATCGGGCCAGTAGTAACGAATGCGGTCGGAATAGCTATAGCCCCGGGCCAGGCGGCGTAATGCGTTGTCACCGCGGTAGTGGCTTTCCCAGTATTCTGGTTTTTCCAGCATGACATTTTCTACCACCGTACGAAGGCTGGCGCTGGTACGTGAAGGGATCAATTCTTCTTCTATGGCACTCAGGGCAAACAGCGCTTCCCGTAGCGCGAAAGTGAGTGCCGGCCCCACCTTGAGAATAGCGAAGTGATCGCATACTAACTGTCGCAGTGAGGCCGGGTTCTGATAATCGGTCGAGTGAGCTTCGAAAATGAGCGTGTCGTAGTCTTCGATCATGTGACTGAGTGCGGTGGCATTCTCAGGTATGTAATCGATAACCTGTGTATTGTCGAATTCGACGCCGGGTTGGACGACAAGACCGATAATTCTTGGCCAAATGGCGGTGAGCCCATGTTGTTCAAAGGCATCGTAATGCGCTCGTAACGTCGCTTGCGCAGCAGCAGGTGTCGTTACTTCGAGTGTATTTAGCGTTTCGTGAGCCCCGCCAGGTACGGGGACTTCAGTGCCAATGACGTAAACAAGATCAGATTCACCATAGATAGCGATAGCTGTCTCTTCGGCAATTGTCGCCAGCCGCGCCGCACGGTTGGCGACAATGGTGTCGGTCAGGGGAACCGGATCGTCGGCACAGGACATGCTGCAATCGAGATGGATCTTTTTGAATCCAGCCTGAACGTAGCTTTTTATCAGATCTTCCGCGTGAGTCATGGCAATGGCGGAGGATACGTTTTGCCAGCGGTTTGGCCCCAAATGATCGCCACCGAGGATCACGTTCTCGGAAGGGAAATGCCATTTATTCGCAAGCTCCATCACGAAGTGGCGAAAATCCGCAGGCGTCATGCCCGTATAGCCGCCAAATTGGTCGACCTGATTTGAAGTCGCTTCGATCAGAAGCGGAGTTTGTATTTCACGGGCAAAGCGGATGGCGGCTTCAAGTACAACAGGATGCGCGGAACAGACCGCGTAAATCCCTTTGGCTACCCCTTTTTTATGTTGCTCCACGACGTGCATCAGATGTTTCACTTTCATCTCCCGGTAGGGTTCTCTGTCTTTAAATCTTTCGGTTTGTTTCATTTGATAGTGTATTAAGGTGATGTAAAAACAAAACGAAAGATAATAGAATTACGATCTGTTTCACAAAAGAAATATAACGAAAGGTTCTGATCTGGCTAAGAAACCGGTCTCTGGACTGCTTCTGGCTTGCTTTTTAGTAAAAGAAAAGGGTTAATAGGCGAAACGAAATAAAACGAAAGATTAAGAAAAGGAATATCGATGAGCGACTCGACTTCTGCGGATAAACGTATGACTGGCACCAGCGAGCGACGTGAGCAGATTATTCAGCGACTGCGCCAGCAGGGAAGTGTTCAGGTTAATGATCTCTCTCACTTTTTCGGAGTATCAACCGTAACGATTCGTAACGATCTGGCTTTCCTGGAAAAGCAGGGGATCGCGGTACGTGCGTATGGCGGCGCGCTGATTTGTGAAACGGGGGCAACAAACGTAGAACCCACTCTGGAGGATAAAAGTGCGCTTAATACCGGCCTTAAGCAACGTATCGCTCAGGTTGCTGCGGAGCTGATTCAACCGGGTCATCGGGTGATTCTGGACTCCGGTACCACGACTTATGAGATTGCCAGAAAGTTGCGTCATCATCAGAACGTTATCGCCATGACGAATGGGATTAACGTCGCGAATGCGTTACTGGAAGCCGAAGGTGTTGAATTGCTGATGACTGGCGGTCATTTGCGCCGTCAGTCACTCTCTTTCTACGGCGATCAGGCTGAACAGTCTTTGCAAAACTACCATTTTGATATGCTTTTCCTGGGCGTTGATGCGATTGATCTTGAGCGTGGCGTGAGCACTCACAACGAAGATGAAGCGCGGCTGAACAGGAAAATGTGTGAGGTTGCTGAACGTATTATTGTGGTTACCGACTCCAGTAAATTTAATCGTTCGAGCCTGCATAAAATCATCGATACGCAGCGGATCCATACCATTATTGTTGATGATGGTATTCCGCAGGAGAGTCTGGAAGGGCTGCGCAAAACGGGAATCGACGTTGTTGTAGTGGCGGAATAACAAAACATGGCGCTAAGGCCATGTTTTTATATAGCTATTCCTGGGGACTATCAGGTCACCGGCGCCGGGTTAAACACCGCCAATTGGTTATGCAGCCCCCATTGATCCGAGAAGGTCTTCTTCTTCCCGCTCGCCACATCAAGGATAAACTGGAACAATTTCCAGCCCACATCCTCAATCGTCTCTTCGCCAGTGGCAATAGTGCCTGCATTGATATCCATTAAGTCATACCAGCGGTTCGCCAGTTCGGTTCGGGTTGCCATCTTGATAACGGGTACAGCCATCAAACCGTAAGGCGTGCCGCGCCCGGTGGTGAACACCTGCACTGTAATCCCTGACGCCACCTGTTGCGTGCCACAGACGAAATCGCTGGCAGGCGTAGCCGCGTAGATCAGTCCGCGTTTGGTCGGGCGCTGGCCGGGAGAGAGCACTTCAACAATGGCGCTTTTACCTGATTTAGCAATTGAGCCGAGCGCTTTTTCGACGACGTTCGCCAGCCCACCTTTTTTGTTGCCGGGGGACGGGTTGGCGCTGCGGTCGGTTTTACCCATATCGAGATAGTTATCGTACCAGGCCATCTCTTCGAGCAGGCGTTTACCTACCTCTTCATTGATGGCGCGGGGTGTGAGCAGGTGGATAGCGTCGCGTACTTCCGTCACCTCAGAGAACATCACGGTTGCGCCGCAGCGTACCAGTAGGTCAGACGCGTAGCCCACCGCCGGGTTCGCCGTCACGCCGGAAAACGCATCGCTGCCGCCGCACTGCATCCCAACCACCAGTTCAGATGCCGGGCAAGTCTCGCGCTGGCGCGCGTTCAATTTTTTCAGGTGACGTTCGGCGACCTGCAAAATGTCATCAACCATCGATTTAAAGCCGACGTGCTGTTCATCCTGCAAACGGACAATGCTGGCGCTGTCGACCGGGATAGTATTCACATCCGGCGTACCTTCCAGCAGACGTTCTGGCTGGAGTTTTTCGCAGCCGAGGCCAATCACCATCACTTCGCCGCCAAAGTTGGGGTTCAGGGCGATGTTGTGAATGGTGCGGATAGGCACGATAGCGGCAGGCGCATTAATCGCCACGCCGCAGCCGTAGAGGTGGTTCAGGCCGACGACACCATCCACATTGGGATACTTCGGCAGCAGATCGCGTTCGATAATTTTGACAACATAATCAACCACACCCGCCACGCAGTGGACGCTGGTGGAGATCCCCAGCAGATTTTTCGTCCCCACGCTGCCGTCGGCGTTGCGATAACCTTCAAAGGTGTAACCCTCAAGTGCAGGCAGTGGTTCCGGTACTTTAGTTGCCAGGGGGAGCGTATTGAGCGGCGGCGCTTCAGGCAGCAACACGGTGGATTCGTCGATCCAACTGCCTTTGACGATGTCGCGCACCGCATAACCAATCACTTCACCATAGCGAATGATTTCGCCATTAACGGGAATGTCCACCAATGCCACCTTATGGCCTTGTGGAATATGTTCAATTAACTCCAGCCCGTCAGGAAAACGTGTTCCTGCTTTTAAGCCATTATCATTAACAATAATCGCCACGTTATCCGTGTCGTGCACTTTTATATAAAAAGCTTTCGGCGCGTCTTGGCGAATTTCGATGTTAGCCATTGTCCAGTATTCTCCAGCTAGGTGGTAAACCTAAAAATTACAATAAAGGGTATCGCTTTCTGACGAAGCAAAATTATTACATCGCGTGATGACATAAAGAATGTCAGGAGTTTCGCGGTAAAAATGTGACGTAGATCACCTCTTAATCCGCTGCCACGCCAGCTATGACGGGTAATACGTAATTCTGTGCATCAGCGCCCAAAGAGATGTGCAAATGCTCAATGGTATGCAATATTAAAATATTTAAATTGTGGGATTGCACAGTGTGTAGAACAGTGATGCTGATTATACTGAATCACGATTTCATTGTGTCTGGTTAGCTATCCGATATTCCTGCTGTCGATAAATAATCAGTGAAATATGCCTTAGTAAAAAATAAATAATATAAGGCATCCTGTACCCGAGGATAAATTAAATGATGCTGGATACTGCTGTCGAATCGAAAAAAGGTGTACCAACCCGATATTTAATCTTATTAATCATCTTTATTGTTACCGCCGTTAACTACGCGGACCGCGCCACGTTATCGATCGCTGGTACGGAAGTGGCGAAAGAGCTGCAATTGAGCGCAGTCTCAATGGGCTATATCTTCTCGGCGTTTGGCTGGGCTTACCTGCTGATGCAGATCCCCGGCGGCTGGCTGCTCGATAAATTCGGATCGAAGAAGGTTTACTCTTACAGCCTCTTCTTCTGGTCACTGTTTACGTTCCTGCAGGGCTTTGTGGACATGTTCCCGCTCGCCTGGGCAGGTATCTCCATGTTCTTTATGCGTTTTATGCTTGGTTTTTCGGAAGCGCCATCGTTCCCGGCCAACGCGCGTATTGTTGCGGCCTGGTTCCCAACTAAAGAGCGTGGCACCGCGTCCGCTATCTTTAACTCGGCGCAGTACTTCTCGCTCGCGCTTTTCTCGCCGCTGCTGGGCTGGCTGACCTTCGCCTGGGGTTGGGAGCATGTCTTTACCGTGATGGGCGTGATTGGTTTTGTGCTGACGGGGCTGTGGATCAAACTGATTCATAACCCGACCGATCACCCTCGTATGTCGGCGGAAGAGCTGAAGTTCATCTCAGAAAATGGCGCGGTGGTTGATATGGACCACAAAAAGCCGGGCAGCACGATGCAGGGGCCAAAACTTAACTACATCAAACAGTTATTGACCAATCGCATGATGCTGGGTGTGTTCTTCGGGCAATACTTTATCAACACCATCACCTGGTTCTTCCTCACCTGGTTCCCGATTTATCTGGTGCAGGAAAAAGGGATGTCGATTCTGAAAGTGGGCCTGGTGGCGTCGATTCCGGCACTGTGCGGGTTCGCCGGCGGCGTACTGGGCGGCGTCTTCTCGGATTACCTGATTAAACGCGGAGCCACCATTACGTTAGCGCGTAAGTTACCGATTGTACTGGGAATGTTGCTGGCTTCGACCATCATCCTGTGTAACTACACCGACAACACTGCGCTGGTGGTCACGCTGATGGCGTTCGCTTTCTTCGGGAAAGGATTTGGCGCGCTGGGTTGGCCGGTTATTTCCGACACCGCGCCGAAAGAAATTGTGGGCCTGTGCGGCGGGGTATTTAACGTGTTTGGCAACGTAGCCTCTATCGTGACGCCGCTGGTGATTGGCTATCTGGTTAGTGAACTGCATTCCTTCAACGCCGCGCTGGTCTTCGTCGGCTGTTCGGCACTGATGGCGATGTTCTGCTACCTGTTTGTCGTCGGCGACATCAAGCGTATGGAATTGCAGAAATAATTAACGGTTAAGAGACAAGGTTAAAGCGATGAATAACGATATCTTCCCGAATAAATTCAAGGCCGCGCTGGCCGCCAAACAGATTCAAATTGGCTGCTGGTCTGCGCTGGCAAGCCCAATCAGTACCGAAGTGCTGGGCCTCGCCGGATTCGACTGGCTGGTACTGGACGGCGAACATGCGCCAAACGATATCTCCACCTTTATTCCTCAGTTGATGGCGCTGAAGGGCAGTAGTAGCGCACCGGTGGTGCGTGTGCCGACTAACGAGCCGGTGATTATTAAGCGTCTGCTGGATATCGGTTTTTATAACTTCCTGATCCCGTTTGTGGAAACCGAAGAAGAAGCGGTACAGGCTGTGGCATCGACGCGCTATCCGCCTGAAGGCATTCGCGGCGTCTCCGTTTCCCACCGCGCCAATATGTTTGGCACCGTACCGGACTACTTCGCGCAGTCCAACAAGAACATCACCATCCTGGTGCAAATCGAAAGCCAGCAGGGCGTTGATAACGTTGATGCTATCGCCGCTACCGAAGGCGTGGACGGCATCTTCGTTGGCCCAAGCGACCTGGCGGCAGCGTTAGGCCATCTGGGAAATGCTTCCCATCCGGATGTGCAGAAAGCGATTCAACACATCTTTGCGCGAGCAAAAGCGCATGGCAAACCGAGCGGCATTCTGGCACCGGTGGAAGCGGATGCGCGTCGTTATCTTGACTGGGGTGCGACCTTTGTTGCCGTCGGCAGCGACCTCGGCGTTTTCCGTTATGCCACGCAGAAACTGGCTGATTCCTTTAAAAAATAACCACCACCGCAACAAGAGAGAGACACAATTATGACGATGAAAGTTGGTTTTATTGGCCTGGGCATCATGGGTAAACCAATGAGTAAAAACCTCATTAAAGCCGGATATTCGCTGGTGGTTTCCGATCGTAACCCGGAAGTGATTGCAGAACTGATCGCCTTAGGCGCAGAAACCGCAAGCACCGCCAAAGCCATTGCCGAGCAGTGCGATGTGATTATCACCATGCTGCCAAATTCCCCGCATGTGAGAGAGGTTGCGCTGGGTGAGGGGGGAATCATTGAAGGCGCGAAGCCTGGCACGGTTCTGATCGACATGAGTTCCATTGCGCCGCTGGCCAGCCGTGAAATCAGCGACGCGCTGAAAGCGAAAGGCGTGGATATGCTGGATGCGCCGGTCAGTGGCGGTGAGCCGAAAGCCATCGATGGCACGCTCTCCGTCATGGTCGGCGGCGATAAAGCCATCTTCGATAAATACTACGACCTGATGAAAGCGATGGCGGGTTCTGTGGTGCATACCGGTGAAATCGGCGCAGGGAATGTCACCAAGCTGGCAAATCAGGTGATCGTTGCGCTGAATATCGCGGCAATGTCTGAAGCGCTGACGCTGGCAACCAAAGCGGGCGTTAATCCGGAGCTGGTATTCCAGGCGATTCGCGGCGGCCTGGCGGGCAGCACTGTGCTGGAAGCCAAAGCGCCAATGGTGATGGATAGAAACTTCAAACCTGGCTTCCGTATCGACCTGCATATTAAAGATCTGGCCAATGCGCTGGACACCTCTCACGGCGTAGGCGCACAGCTGCCGCTTACTGCCGCTGTCATGGAAATGATGCAGGCGCTGCGTGCGGATGGCCTGGGAACCGCGGACCATAGCGCCCTGGCGTGCTACTACGAAAAACTGGCGAAGGTGGAAGTCACTCGCTAATGACGTTGTGCCCGGTGGCGCTTCGCTTACCGGGCCTACATTGTAGGCCGGATAAGTGAAACGCCATCCGGCGTTGTGCAGCAACAGGCTATCACTATGAAAATCGTAATCGCCCCAGACTCTTACAAAGAAAGCCTTTCTGCCTCTGAGGTAGCTCAGGCGATAGAAAAAGGATTTCGGGAAATCTTTCCTGATGCGCAGTATGTTTCTGTTCCGGTTGCTGACGGCGGCGAAGGAACCGTTGAAGCGATGATTGCTGCCACGCAAGGGGCTGAACATCAAGCGTGGGTCACCGGGCCTTTGGGCGAAAAGGTGAATGCCCGCTGGGGAATGTCCGGCGACGGTAAAACCGCGTTTATCGAAATGGCGGCGGCCAGTGGGCTGGCGCTGGTTGCTCCGGAAAAGCGTAATCCGCTGGTGACGACCTCTCGCGGCACCGGTGAACTTATTCTGCAAGCGCTGGAAAGCGGCGCAACCAATATTATTATCGGCATTGGGGGGAGCGCCACCAATGACGGCGGTGCAGGCATGGTACAGGCGCTGGGGGCAAAACTTCAGGATGCCAACGGCACTGAGATCGGGTTTGGCGGCGGCAGCCTTGATAGCCTGAATACGATAGATCTTTCAGGGCTCGATCCGCGCATTCAGCATTGCACTATTCGTGTCGCCTGTGATGTCACTAACCCGCTCATCGGCAAAAACGGCGCATCACGAATCTTTGGCCCGCAAAAAGGGGCTGATGAGGCGATGATCCGCGAACTCGATAATAACCTGTCGCACTATGCCGATGTCATTAAGACATCGCTACGCGTAGATGTTAAAGAGGTGCCCGGTGCGGGCGCGGCGGGGGGAATGGGGGCTGCACTGATGGCGTTTCTTGGCGCGGAGCTGAAAAGCGGCATTGAGATTGTCACCACGGCGCTTAACCTGGAAGAGCATATTCACGATTGTACGCTGGTGGTCACCGGGGAAGGGCGCATCGACAGCCAAAGTATTCATGGCAAAGTGCCGGTTGGCGTGGCGAGCGTGGCGAAAAAGTATCATAAACCGGTCATTGGTATCGCTGGCAGCCTGACGCGCGACGTGGGTGTGGTGCATCAATATGGCATCGATGCGGTATTTAGCGTGCTGACCAGTATCGGTTCGTTGGAAGAGGCGTTTCGCGGTGCATTCGACAATATTTACCGCGCTTCGCGCAACATTGCGGCCACGCTTGCGGTCGGAATGCGCAGCGCGGGGTGACAAGGGCGCGCAAACCCTCTATACTTCGCGCCGAAGCTGACCAGACAGTCGCCGCTTCGTCGTCGTCCTCTTCGGGGGAGACGGGCGGAGGGGAGGAAAGTCCGGGCTCCATAGGGCAAGGTGCCAGGTAACGCCTGGGGGGTGTAACAACCCACGACCAGTGCAACAGAGAGCAAACCGCCGATGGCCCACGCAAGTGGGATCAGGTAAGGGTGAAAGGGTGCGGTAAGAGCGCACCGCGCGGCTGGCAACAGTCCGTGGCACGGTAAACTCCACCCGGAGCAAGGCCAAATAGGGGTTCATAAGGTACGGCCCGTACTGAACCCGGGTAGGCTGCTTGAGCCAGTGAGCGATTGCTGGCCTAGATGAATGACTGTCCACGACAGAACCCGGCTTATCGGTCAGTTTCACTTTTTTCAGGCAAAAACCCGCTTCGGCGGGTTTTTGCTTTTCAGCCACTCCAACTGACATTTCCTTCCCTTCTTCCTGTGCAAACGGATGCCTTTTTGCAGAATTGCGACGTGATGCACAAAACACTCATTAGGTGAAATTTAGTGGTTTTTTATGCTGCTTATTGAGCTTTTGTCTTGATTATTTTCCCGAAAAATAAATTAAAAACAGGGTTTTAAATTATTGCCTTTGTTTCATATTGGTTGCTTGTATGTTAATAATGATGATCTAAACATATTAACGTGAATGTATGTTTGTCCTGGATATCTGTGACGCTGTCCGAAGAATTTTTCAAATAACAGTCTTTTTTAGCAGTTTATTTTATATATTAAAAAGAATGTTATTTCGCACGTTAGGGTAAAATTCATCCTGAAATTGGTTGAAAGGTGATCTTTTGATGGGGTTTTTTATATGTGTAAAGGTGCTTTATTTATCGCCATAAAATAAAGTTATATACCTTATTTTTGTTGATAAAAGTCAGGCAAAAATCACTTTATGAAAATATCAACTATATGATTTTTAATGTTTTTCTTTTGTTTTGTGACCTATGTTTATATAGGTTTAAAGTAAATTGTGAGTAATAGCACACATCTTACTCTCCTGTATTTATTAGAATCCATCTCGCCAAATGGAAATAAAGGGGGAGAGAAAAATGGATAATGTTCTTCTGCCAAAAACACAACAGCTAGTGGTGTTTCAGGAAGTCATTAGAAGTGGTTCTTTTGGCTCAGCTGCCAAGCAGCTTGGGCTTACCCAACCGGCGGTCAGTAAAATTATCAACGACATTGAGTCTAACTTTGGTATCGAGCTGATGGTGCGTAAAAATACCGGCGTCACGCTGACCAGCGCAGGTCAGGTATTGCTGAGCTACTCCGAATCCATCACCCGTGAAATGAAAAACATGGTCAACGAGATGAACAGCCTGAGCTGCAACAGCGTGGTTGATGTCTCATTTGGTTATCCATCGCTTATCGGTTTCACCTTCTTACCTGAGATGATTAAAACCTTTAAAACGGTGTTCCCGGCGGCGCAGGTCACCATGTTTGAAGCACAGCTCTCGTCGTTTTTACCGGCCCTGCGCGATGGCCGCTTAGATTTTGCTATTGGGACATTAAGTGATGAAATGCAGCTCCAGGATTTGCAGGTCGAGCCGCTGTTCGAGTCGGAATTTGTGGTCGTCGCGTCGAAATCGCGAACGTATACGTCAACGGTCACGCTAGAGTCGCTCTCGAACGAGCAGTGGGTTATGCCGCAAACGGACATGGGTTACTACAAAGAACTTCTCACCACCCTCCATCATCATCACATCAGCACTGAAAATATTGTAAAAACCGATTCTGTCGTCACTATTTACAACCTGGTGCTGAACGCCGGTTTCCTGACGGTAATCCCGAGAGATATGATTGCGCCGTTTGGCTCTAAAGAATTTATTACGCTAAAGGTTGAAGATGTATTACCGGTAGCGCGCTATGCAGCCGTGTGGTCTAAAAATTATCGAATTAAAAAATCTGCCTCAGTATTGGTTGATTTGGCGAAAGAATATTCGTCAAAGGCCGGGAAGGCAGAAATGAATTAACAGTCTGTTTATTAAGAACAGCTAATAACGAAAACGAAACCCAGAGTCATTAAATACTCTGATACCCTGATTTTGTCTAAACGTCAGAAAGTCATTCTGATAAGAGGATATGATGCATATTACCTACGATCTGCCTGTAACCCTTGATGATATTCAAACAGCGAAAAAAAGACTGGCCGGAAAAATTTATAAAACCGGGATGCCGCGCTCAAATTATCTTAGCGAACGCTGCAAAGGCGAAATATTTCTGAAGTTTGAAAACATGCAGCGTACGGGCTCCTTTAAAATTCGCGGTGCCTTTAACAAACTGAGCGCATTGACGGAAGCAGAGCGCCGTAAAGGCGTGGTCGCCTGTTCCGCGGGCAACCATGCGCAGGGCGTCTCGCTTTCCTGCGCGATGCTCGGCATTGACGGCAAGGTCGTGATGCCAAAAGGCGCGCCGAAATCGAAAGTCGCGGCGACGCAGGACTACTCTGCGGAAGTGATTCTTCACGGCGATAACTTCAACGACACGATTGCCAAAGTGAGCGAAATTGTTGAAACCGAAGGCCGCATTTTTATCCCCCCTTACGACGATGCGCTGGTGATTGCCGGGCAGGGCACCATCGGCCTGGAAATCCTTGAAGATCTCTATGATGTGGATAACGTCATTGTGCCGATTGGCGGTGGCGGCCTGATTGCCGGGATCGCCACGGCGATCAAATCGATTAACCCGACAATCAAAATCATCGGCGTGCAGTCGGAAAACGTACACGGTATGGCGGCATCGTTCTATGCCGGTGAAATCACCAATCACCGCACCTGTACGACGCTGGCCGACGGCTGCGACGTTGCGCGTCCGGGCAACCTGACCTTCGAAATCGTGCGTGAACTGGTTGACGATATTGTGCTGGTCACCGAAGACGAAATTCGCGACAGCATGATTGCGTTAATTCAGCGTAATAAAGTGGTGACGGAAGGTGCGGGCGCATTAGCGTCGGCGGCCCTCCTAAGCGGTAAACTTGATGATTATATTCGTGGCCGTAAAACGGTCAGTATTATTTCAGGCGGGAATATCGACCTTTCTCGTGTTTCCCAAATTACAGGGTATGTTGGTGCTTAATCCATTTTCCTGATCATTATTTACGGGCCGCGCGCTTAACGGCGGTGGCCTGGTATTTAAAGAATGACGGGTACTTTAATCAAAGGATAAGATATGAGTACGACAGAAAGTATTAATGTAAGCCATTCTAAAGAAGCCTCCTGGCGTAAATCGGATACCACATGGACGTTGGGATTATTCGGTACGGCGATTGGTGCCGGGGTATTATTCTTCCCAATTCGCGCAGGCTACGGCGGCCTGATCCCAATATTATTAATGTTGTTATTGGCTTATCCCATTGCCTTTTACTGCCACCGCGCGCTGGCGCGTCTGTGCCTTTCGGGATCTAACCCGTCCGGGAACATTACCGAAACGGTAGAGGAGCATTTTGGTAAAACCGGTGGGGTGGTGATCACCTTCCTGTACTTCTTTGCAATCTGTCCGCTGCTGTGGATTTATGGCGTGACCATTACCAACACCTTTATGACCTTCTGGGAAAACCAGCTCCAGATGCCCGCGCTGAACCGTGGCCTGGTGGCGCTCTTCCTGCTGTTGTTGATGGCGTTCGTCATCTACTTCGGTAAAGACCTGATGGTGAAAGTGATGAGCTTCCTGGTGTTCCCGTTCATCGCGAGCCTGGTGCTGATTTCGCTTTCTCTGATCCCTTACTGGAACTCAGCGGTCATTGACCAGGTCAGCCTGAGCGATATTTCGCTGACAGGCCACGATGGCATTCTGGTCACCGTATGGCTGGGGATTTCCATCATGGTGTTCTCCTTTAACTTCTCACCGATTGTCTCTTCCTTCGTGGTCTCCAAACGTGAAGAGTATGAAGGCGAATTTGGCCGTGATTTCACCGAGCGTAAGTGCTCTAAAATTATCTCCCGCGCCAGTATGTTGATGGTTGCAGTGGTGATGTTCTTCGCCTTCAGCTGCCTGTTCACGCTCTCTCCGGCCAACATGGCGGAAGCGAAAGCGCAGAACATTCCGGTACTGTCTTATCTGGCGAACCACTTCTCTTCAATGGCGGGTCAGAAATCGACGTTTGCCACCACGCTTGAGTATGGGGCCTCCATCATCGCGCTGGTTGCTATCTTCAAATCCTTCTTCGGCCACTACCTGGGCACGCTGGAAGGGCTGAACGGCCTGATTCTGAAGTTCGGCTACAAAGGCGACAAAACCAAAGTTTCCACCGGCAAGCTGAATACTATCAGCATGATCTTCATCATGGGTTCCACCTGGGTCGTGGCCTACGCCAACCCGAACATTCTGGATCTGATTGAAGCCATGGGCGCGCCGATTATTGCGTCTCTGCTCTGCCTGCTGCCGATGTATGCCATCCGTAAAGCGCCGTCGCTGGCGAAATACCGTGGCAAGCTGGATAACGTCTTCGTTACCGCGATTGGTCTGCTGACCATTCTGAACATCGTCTACAAACTGTTTTAATTAATATGCTCAGGATGAGCGGAGTCGTAATATGAATGAGTTCCCGGTTGTATTGGTGATTAATAGCGGTTCATCGTCTATTAAATTTTCAGTACTGGATGTTGATACCTGTGATGTATTACTGGTGGGTATCGCGGAGGGTATTAATACTGAGCAGGCGAGTTTAACGGTCAACGGCGGCGATATTTCGCCGCTGTCCCAACCCACTTATGAAGCGGCATTAAGTGCTATCTCTTTTGAACTTGAAAAACGCGATTTAATGGACAGCGTGGCCTTAATTGGCCACCGTATCGCCCACGGTGGCGATATCTTTACCCAGTCTGTTTTAATTACCGATGAGGTCATTGACAGTATCCGTAAAGTCTCGCCGCTGGCACCGTTACATAACTACGCCAATCTGAGCGGAATAGAATCCGCCCGCCAGCTTTTCCCGGGGGTACAGCAGGTAGCGGTGTTTGACACCAGCTTCCATCAGACGCTGCCGCCAGAGGCGTATCTCTATGGTTTACCATGGAAATACACTGAAGAACTGGGCGTACGGCGCTACGGTTTCCACGGCACTTCTCATCGTTATGTTGCAAAACAGGCGTATGAACTGCTGGGGTTACAGGAAGCCGACTCCGGGCTGGTGATTGCGCACCTGGGCAACGGGGCATCTATTTGCGCGGTACACAACGGGCAGAGCGTGGATACCTCGATGGGCATGACGCCACTGGAGGGCCTGATGATGGGCACCCGCAGCGGTGACGTTGATTTTGGCGCGATGGCGTGGATTGCCAGTCAGACTCACCAGACGATGAGCGACCTGGAGCGCATCGTCAATAAAGAGTCTGGCCTGCTGGGTATTTCTGGGTTGTCTTCAGACCTGCGCACCCTGGAAAAAGCGTGGCACGAGGGGCATGTGCGCGCGCAGCTGGCGATCAAAACCTTTGTCCATCGCATTGCGCGCCATATTGCCGGGCACGCGGCATCCCTGACCCGACTGGATGGCATCATTTTCACCGGCGGTATCGGTGAAAACTCGGTGCTTATCCGGCAAATGGTGATGGAACATTTACGCGTACTGGGCGTGGTGATGAGTCGTGAAATGAATAACCAGCCTAATTCCTGCGGCGAACGTATTATTTCTGACGAACGTTCTCATGTCGTCTGCGCCGTTATTCCGACCAATGAAGAAAAAATGATTGCACTGGACGCTATCCGTTTAGGAAATATTAATACGGTAGCGGAATACGCCTGAGTTAATCGCTTTTAAAATTGAGAGAAGAGTTTCATGAAGGTAAATATCGATCTTAACGATATGCATTTTGCCGATGCATGGCGCGGTTTTAACGGTAGCGAATGGAAAGATGAAATTAACGTTCGCGAATTTATTCAACAGAACTACACGCCGTATGAAGGTGATGAATCTTTCCTTGCACAAGCGACATCGGCGACGACCGCACTGTGGGAAAAAGTGATGGAAGGTATTCGTACCGAGAATGCCACCCATGCCCCGGTCGATTTTGATACTAATGTCGCGACCACCATTACCGTGCATGATGCGGGTTATATCGAGAAAGATCTGGAAAAAATCGTCGGTCTGCAAACGGATAAGCCGTTGAAACGCGCGCTGCATCCGTTCGGCGGCATCAATATGATCAAAAGCTCCTTCGAAGCCTATGGCCGCGAAATGGATGCGGATTTCGAATACCAGTTCACGTCACTGCGTAAAACCCATAACCAGGGCGTATTTGATGCCTATTCGCCGGATATGCTGCGCTGCCGCAAATCGGGCGTGCTGACCGGCCTGCCGGATGGCTACGGGCGCGGGCGTATTATCGGCGATTACCGTCGCGTGGCACTGTACGGCATCCGTTATCTGGTGCGCGAGCGCGAGCTGCAGTTCGCGGACTTACAAAACAAACTGGAGTGGGGAGAAAACCTGGAAGCCACCATTCGTCTGCGCGAAGAGCTGGCCGAGCATCGTCGCGCGCTGCTGCAAATGCAGGAGATGGCGGCGAAGTACGGTTGCGATATCTCACGCCCGGCGCGTAATGCGCAGGAGGCGGTGCAGTGGCTCTATTTCGCCTATCTGGCGGCGGTGAAATCGCAGAACGGCGGCGCGATGTCGCTGGGCCGTACGGCGACGTTCCTTGATATCTATATTGAGCGCGATATGCAAGCCGGCGAACTAACGGAGCAGCAGGCGCAGGAGCTGATCGACCATTTCATTATGAAGATCCGCATGGTGCGCTTCCTGCGAACCCCGGAATTCGACTCGCTCTTCTCTGGCGATCCGATTTGGGCGACGGAAGTGATCGGCGGAATGGGGCTGGATGGCCGCACGCTGGTAAGCAAAAACTCATTCCGTTACCTGCATACCCTGCACACGATGGGCCCGGCACCGGAACCTAACCTGACTATTCTGTGGTCGGAAGCGTTGCCAAAAGCCTTCAAGCAGTATGCGGCGCAGGTCTCAATCGTCACTTCATCACTGCAATATGAAAACGACGACCTGATGCGTGCCGATTTTAACAGTGATGACTACGCTATCGCCTGCTGCGTCAGCCCGATGGTCATTGGCAAGCAGATGCAGTTCTTCGGTGCACGCGCCAACCTCGCCAAAACGCTGCTGTACGCTATCAATGGCGGGGTGGACGAGAAGCTGAAAATCCAGGTCGGGCCGAAAACCGCGCCGTTGATGGATGACGTGCTGGACTACGACACCGTTATGGAAAGCCTCGACCACTTTATGGACTGGCTGGCGGTGCAGTACATCAGTGCGCTGAACGTCATTCATTACATGCATGACAAATACAGCTACGAAGCCTCGCTGATGGCGCTGCACGACCGCGATGTTTATCGCACGATGGCCTGCGGTATGGCCGGGCTGTCGGTGGCGGCAGATTCCCTGTCGGCTATCAAATATGCCCGCGTAAAACCGATTCGTGATGAAAACGGGCTGGCGGTCGATTTTGAAATCGAGGGTGAATATCCGCAATACGGCAACAACGATGAACGTGTCGACAGCATTGCCTGCGATCTGGTTGAGCGCTTTATGAAGAAAATTAAAGTGCTGCCAACTTATCGTAACGCCGTGCCGACCCAGTCGATTCTGACCATCACCTCGAACGTGGTGTACGGCCAGAAAACCGGGAATACCCCGGACGGTCGCCGCGCGGGCACGCCGTTTGCGCCGGGTGCCAACCCGATGCACGGGCGCGATCGCAAAGGTGCGGTTGCCTCGCTGACATCAGTGGCGAAGCTGCCGTTCACCTATGCCAAAGACGGGATTTCCTACACCTTCTCGATTGTTCCGGCAGCGCTCGGTAAAGAGGATGCGGTGCGCAAGACCAATCTCGTCGGCCTGCTCGATGGTTACTTCCATCATGAAGCCTCGGTGGAAGGTGGGCAGCATCTTAACGTCAACGTGATGAACCGCGACATGCTGCTGGACGCCATCGCGCATCCGGAAAATTACCCGAACTTAACCATTCGCGTCTCGGGCTACGCGGTGCGCTTTAATGCGCTGACGCGTGAGCAACAGCAGGACGTGATTTCCCGAACCTTTACCCAGGCCCTTTGAGAACTGGAGAGAGTATGAAAAAGTTAATTGAAACCACCCGTGCACCGGGGGCGATTGGCCCCTATGTGCAAGGGATCGATTTAGGCAAAATGATCTTCACTTCCGGGCAGATCCCGGTGAATCCACAAAACGGCGAGATCCCGGCGGATGTGGCGGATCAGGCGCGCATGAGCCTGGAAAATGTTAAAGCGATTATCACCGCGGCGGGTCTTGAGGTGGGCAGTATCGTGAAAACGACGGTCTTTATTACCGATCTGAATGATTTTGCGACCATCAACCAGGTTTATCAGCAGTTCTTCGACGATCATCATGCTACCTATCCGACGCGCAGTTGCGTACAGGTGGCGAGATTGCCGAAGGATGTGAAGCTGGAAATTGAAGCGATTGCCGTTCGGGGAGATAGCCTGTAATTCGCTTGTAGCCACACCGGGCTGCTATCCGGCAGCCCGTCTCTGAAGTCGTATCGAGGTCACGGATATGATTAGCACATTCGATATGTTCAAAATCGGCGTTGGGCCATCCAGCTCGCACACGGTTGGGCCGATGAATGCCGGGAAATCCTTTATTGATGAACTCCAGCAGAGTGGGGCGCTACCGCTTGTGACCGGTTTGACGGTCGATCTTTACGGTTCGCTTTCTCTCACTGGTAAAGGCCACGCAACGGATGTTGCGGTCATTATGGGGCTGGCGGGCAATCGCCCGGATAGCGTCGATATCGATGCCATTCCAGCCTTTATTCGCGCCGTTCAGCGCAGCGGGCGTCTACCGGTGGCGCAGGGCACCGCCGTGGTGCCATTCTCTGTCACTGATGATGTGGTATTTCATGATGAAACCCTGCCGCGCCACGAGAACGGCATGCGCTTCACCGCGCGTCAGGGCGACCAGATTTTACTGAGTAAAACCTACTATTCGGTGGGCGGCGGTTTTATTGTCGAAGAGGAAAAGTTCGGCCAGGCGCATGAGGTCGAACAACCGGTACCGTTTCCGTTCCGCTCTGCCAGTGAGCTGGTGAAACAGTGTACGGAAAACGGGTTGTCTATCTCGGGCCTGATGATGCAAAACGAGCTGGCGCTCAGGAGCAGAGAAGAGATCGATACAGGGTTCGCGCGGATCTGGCACGTTATGCGCACGGGGATCGAACGCGGCATGAATACGGAGGGCGTATTGCCAGGGCCGATGAATGTTCCGCGTCGCGCGGTGGCATTAAGACGGATCCTCGTCTCCAGTGACAGCACCTCCAGCGATCCGATGAACGTGATCGACTGGATCAACATGTTCGCCCTGGCAGTCAGTGAAGAGAATGCGGCGGGTGGGCGTGTCGTCACCGCACCCACCAACGGCGCCTGCGGCATCGTCCCGGCGGTGCTGGCCTATTACGACAAATTCCGTCGTACGGTGAATGGCAACTCCGTGGCGCGTTTCTTACTGACTGCCGGGGCAATTGGCGGCCTGTATAAACAGAATGCCTCGATTTCCGGTGCGGAAGTGGGCTGCCAGGGGGAAGTGGGGGTTGCGGCCTCAATGGCGGCGGCAGGGCTGACGGAGCTGCTTGGCGGCAGCCCGCAGCAGGTGTGCATGGCGGCGGAAATCGCCATGGAGCATAACCTGGGCCTGACCTGCGATCCGGTCGGCGGGCAGGTGCAAATCCCCTGTATCGAACGTAACGCTATCAACGCGGTGAAAGCGGTCAACGCGGCGCGCATGGCGATTCAGCGTACCAGCGAAGCACGCGTCTCCCTCGATAAAGTGATCGAGACAATGTATGAAACGGGTAAAGATATGAACGACAAATATCGTGAAACGTCCCGCGGCGGGCTGGCGATAAAGGTAGTGTGCAGTTAACCCTCTCCAGTAATGAAGAAGCTCCGCATGCCGGAGCTTTTTTTTATCCTTTTATCCCTGAATAAAAATGTGATGGTGTTCAAACATACATTTCTGGTAGTATATTTTTCTTTTTATTTTCCCTGTTGGAGAAAATTTTTACCAATAACATCCTCTATTCATCTGAATATTGTGAAATATTTCTCTCTCTCCACGAGTATGATGCCTTCATATTAATAATAAGCCTGCCCAAAAATACGTTGCATATCGCCTTTGTAGCGACGAGATAAATAATAAACATCTTACCTATATACAGAGTGATTACGTTATGGAAACGGTGACAACAAATAGTGTTGCTCGGGAAAGTGCTGTACCTCTTTCTCGGAAAAATATGAGTGAGCAAGCCTGGAAAGAAGCCATCAAGTTCGATAGTACCGATACTGGATGGGTTATAATGAGTATCGGTATGGCAATTGGTGCGGGCATCGTTTTTTTACCCGTACAGGTTGGGTTAATGGGCCTCTGGGTTTTTTTACTCTCCTCGATTATTGGTTATCCGGCGATGTATCTCTTTCAGCGACTGTTTATTAATACCCTCGCTGAATCACCAGAATGTAAAGACTATCCCAGCGTGATTAGCGGCTATCTGGGTAAAAACTGGGGGATCCTGTTGGGCGCTCTCTATTTTGTGATGTTAGTCATTTGGATGTTTGTCTATTCCACTGCTATTACAAATGATAGCGCCTCTTATTTGCAAACTTTCGGCGTTACGGATGGGCTGCTCTCCGAGAATCCCTTTTATGGGCTCGTGCTTATTTGCGTGTTAGTAGCTATCTCCTCGCGTGGAGAGAAAATGCTGTTTAAGATCTCAACCGGGATGGTGCTGACTAAGCTTCTGGTTGTCGCCGCATTGGGGCTTTCGATGATAGGCATGTGGCGTCTCTATAATATTGGCGCATTACCTCCATTAGGCCTGCTGGTTAAAAATGCGATCATTACGTTACCTTTTACACTGACCTCCATTCTCTTTATACAAACGCTGAGTCCGATGGTGATTTCCTATCGCTCACGGGAAAAATCAATTGAAGTTGCACGCTACAAAGCATTGCGGGCAATGAATATTGCATTTGGGATTCTGTTTGTCACCGTTTTCTTTTATGCCGTCTCATTTACATTGGCGATGGGGCATGACGAGGCTGTTAAAGCCTATGAGCAGAATATATCCGCACTGGCTATTGCTGCACAGTTTATTAGTGGTGCAGGGGCGGGATGGGTGAAGATTGTCAGTGTGATTCTGAATATATTCGCGGTGATGACTGCCTTCTTTGGCGTCTATTTAGGCTTCCGTGAAGCAACTCAGGGTATTGTCATGAACGTGCTGCGGCGTAAGTTTTCTGCTGATGCTATCAATGAAAAAATGGTACAGCGCGGCATCATGATTTTTGCGGTTCTCCTGGCATGGAGTGCCATTGTACTTAATGCACCGGTGCTCAGTTTCACCTCAATTTGTAGTCCTATTTTCGGCATGGTTGGATGTTTAATTCCGGCCTGGCTGGTCTATAAAGTGCCTGCGTTGCATAAATATAAGGGATTATCCCTGTGGATCATTATTGTCACCGGCCTTCTGCTATGTGTTTCGCCATTCCTGGCATTTGCCTGATATCGTTATAAAAGGTTGTTGTTATGTTTGAGAATGAAATAAACCCCAAATGGGATGTTTTTCTCGCTGCGGTAAAGCAGGAGGTAAAACCGGCGCTTGGTTGTACTGAGCCTGTCTCTCTGGCACTGGCAGCGGCTGTTGCGGCGTCGTATTTACAGGAAAACATTGAACGTATTGACGCGTGGGTTTCGCCTAATCTGATGAAAAATGGCATGGGCGTGACCGTTCCGGGAACCGGGATGGTGGGCTTACCTATCGCAGCGGCGTTGGGGGCTCTGGGGGGTGACCCTAAGGCTGGGCTGGAAGTACTGAAAAACAGCGCCGTGCACCACCTTACGGCTGCGAAAGCGATGCTGGAGAATGGGCAGGTACGCATCGTGTTGCAATCGCCGTGCGAAGATATTCTCTACGCAAAGGCCAGGCTTAGCGCTGGCGAACGGTGGTGCAGCGTGACCATTGTTGGCGAGCACACGCGCATCGTCAGCATTGAAACGCAGGATGGCATTCTGTTTTCCCTTGCTGAAAACAGTCGCGAAACGCTTTCACCCAATCCTCTGGAAAGTCTGGCATCGGCTACCCTTGAAGAGATTGTCGATTTCGCTGTACAGGTTCCCTTTGAGGCGATTCGCTTTATCCTCGAAGCAGGCCAGATGAACGATGCACTCTCCAGGCTGGGCTTGCAAGGCGAATGGGGATTACATATTGGCCGAACGCTGGAAAAACAGCAGCATCGTGGATTGTTGGCTGATGATATTTCGACGGCTATTTTAATCCGCACCAGCGCGGCGTCAGATGCCCGAATGGGGGGCGCGTCGCTTCCTGCTATGACCAATTCTGGCTCAGGTAATCAGGGGATTACGGCTACGCTTCCGGTGTTAACGGTTGCGGAGCATTTTGCGGTAGATGATGAGAAGCTGGCGCGAGCGTTAATACTGTCGCACCTTAGCGCCATATACATTCATAACCAACTCCCGCGACTTTCCGCGCTTTGTGCGACCACGACGGCGGCCATGGGTGCTGCGGCGGGGATGGCCTTGCTTGCGGGGGGCGATTACGCCGTGATCTCAATGGCTATCGCCAGCATGATAGGAGACGTAAGCGGAATGATTTGCGATGGGGCTTCTAACAGCTGCGCGATGAAGGTCTCTACCAGCGTGTCATCTGCGTGGAAAGCCGTTTTGTTGGCATTAGATGGTTCGGCGGTGAGTGGCAACGATGGCATTGTGGGATGTGACGTCGAGCATTCAATCGCGAATCTCTGTGCGTTGGCGCGTCATGCAATGCAGCATACAGACCGACAAATCATTGAGATTATGTCCCACAAGGCGACCGTTTAAACAAAAATCCCCGGTATCACCGGGGATTTTTTTATGCCGCTTCCTCTTCCGACTGGCGGGTTTGGGCATCTGCGACAATTGCTTCGAGTTCGCCTAGCATCTCTTCAAATCCGAAATTCACCGGCGTTGAAGTGACGGCCTGAGGGGTTAACGGCTTTTTCGCCTGTGGCTTCTTCTGGCTTTTCTTACTCATCTGCTCACTCTTTTCATCCTGAAATTACACTGGTAAATCTATCAGCAAAGCGCGTAGTGGCGTATCGGCAACCAGCGTTATGTTATCTTCGTCACGAATAAATGCGCCATCGCCGCAGGTGAGCGCCCCTTTTTCCAGCGCCTGCGTCTCGGCATGCACGGTTCCGTGGATCGACTGCAGGTAAGCGCGCGGGCCATTGATGAGAAAACTGGCTTTCTCGCCTTTTTTCAACTCAATATGGTGGATCCATACCTTTTGACGCAGTTGCAGGCTACCGTCTGCGCCATCAGGTGAAGCAAGCAGTTGTCGCGATGTATCTGCAATGTCCACTTTCTGAATCAATGGATTTTCGCGTTCCGGGCAGGCATCCAGCCAGAGCTGCATTCGGGTGAGCGGCTTATCCTTACTGACATTATGTTCGCTGTAGCTGATGCCCGGCTGGGTCGAAATCAGCAGCGCTTCGCCTGCTTTCGCCTGGACATGATGGCCTTCGCTGTTACGGTACTCCGCTTCCCCTTCGAGAATGATATTGAGGATATCCACTTTCGGGTAAGTTCGCGGCTGAAAGGCGGCCCCTGGTGCCAGCACTTCCTGGTTCAGGACACGCAAAGAGGCGTATCCCAGCAGTTTTGGGTCAAAGTAGTGTCCAAAGGAGAAAGTGTAGCGAGCCTGTAGCCAGCCGAAGTCCGCCTTTCCACACTGTTTGGCTGTTCGGGTAGTAATCATAGTTTTTGACCTCTCTTTACACTAAATCAATGGTAAAGGTATGGACGCTGCATTGTTAGCCAGATATTCTGCCCGGTATATTCAAATTTCCTGAATGATAAAACGATGGCTAAAGAGAGAGCATTAACGCTGGAAGCCCTGCGGGTGATGGATGCAATCGACCGTCGCGGCAGCTTTGCCGCTGCGGCTGATGAGCTTGGACGTGTTCCGTCGGCATTAAGCTACACCATGCAAAAACTGGAAGAAGAACTGGACGTTGTGCTGTTCGACCGCTCAGGTCATCGAACAAAATTCACCAATGTCGGGCGCATGCTTCTTGAACGCGGGCGCGTACTGCTGGAAGCGGCGGATAAACTGACGACGGATGCCGAGGCGCTGGCACGCGGTTGGGAAACGCATCTGACGATTGTCACCGAAGCGCTCATTCCGACACCCACGCTCTATCCACTGATTGAAAAGCTGGCGGCGAAAGCGAACACACAACTGTCAATTATCACCGAAGTGCTGGCCGGCGCGTGGGAGCGTCTGGAGCAGGGGCGGGCGGATATCGTGATTGCGCCGGATATGCATTTCCGTTCGTCGTCGGAAATTAACTCACGCAAACTCTATTCGGTGATGAATGTTTACGTTGCCGCGCCGGATCACCCGATTCATCAGGAGCCTGAACCGCTCTCTGAAGTGACGCGCGTGAAATACCGCGGCGTAGCGGTGGCCGATACCGCGCGTGAACGCCCGGTGCTGACGGTGCAGTTGCTGGATAAACAGCCCCGCCTGACGGTCACGTCGATGGAAGATAAGCGCCAGGCGTTGTTGGCCGGTTTAGGCGTGGCAACGATGCCGTATCCGCTGGTGGAAAAAGATATTGCCGAGGGGCGTTTACGGGTAGTCAGCCCGGAATATACCAACGAAGTGGAAATCATCATGGCGTGGCGTCGCGACAGCATGGGCGAAGCGAAGTCGTGGTGTCTGCGGGAAATTCAGAAGCTGCTGGCGGTTAAGTAGTGTTTTCCCCCCCTCACCCTAACCCTCTCCCTCAGGGAGAGGGAACTGACCGTGCAGAACTGAAAAACCTGCTCTGGTTTTCTCCCTCTCCCTGTGGGAGAGGGCCCCTGCTCTGGTTTTCTCCCTCTCCCTGTGGGAGAGGGCCGGGGTGAGGGGGAAAATCGCCCTACGAATTCAACTTCGGATCCGCCCCAAAGCGGTTTTCACCCGGCGTGCCTGACTGGCAGTTGAAAATGATAATCACCAGCCAGCCGATAATCGGGATGATCAGCAGCAACAGCCACCATGCCGAACGGTCGGTATCATGCAGACGGCGGAACTGAACGGCCCACCAGGGCAGGAAAATCAGCACACCATAAATTGTTGTCAGAATGCCTTCACCGCTGGCGCGTTGCCAGCCCAGCATCTTATCAAGAATACCCAGCACCAGCGTAAAGATGACGTTGACCAGAATAAACATCCAGTACTCTTTACGGCGCGCGCGGCCCCCAAAACCGATGTAATTTCGTAGAACTTTGAGATACCAATCCATTTTTTGCCTCAGCTATGCGTTAATCACTTGTTTTCTAAGCGATCGAATTAAGAATAGCCGTGAATGAAATGGTGGTAAATATTGGTGTCACCAATTAATAGGGCATCCCGGAGGATGCCCTGTGTCATTAGCGGAAGCGCTCATCACGCCCGTGCGGCTCGTCAAGATCCTGCCACGGCCCAATGGAAATGATTCCCGTTGGGTTAATGGTTTTATGGCTGCGGAAATAGTGGTTGCGGATATGGTCGAAATTCACCGTCTCGGCAATCCCCGGCATCTGATAGATATCGCGCATAAAACCGTGCAGATTCAGGTAATCGCTGATGCGGTGTTTGTCGCACTTAAAGTGCGTCACATAAACCGGATCAAAGCGGATCAGCGTCGTCCACAGGCGAATATCGGCTTCAGTAAGCTGATTGCCTGTCAGGTAACGATGCTGGCCGAGGATCTGTTCCAGACGTTCCAGCGAGGTAAACACTTTCTCTACCGCATCGCTGTAGGCCTCCTGGCTGGTGGCAAAACCGGCCTTGTAGACGCCATTATTCACGGTGTCGTAGATCCAGCCGTTCAGTTCGTCAATCTGTTCACGCAGGGCAACGGGGTAGTAGTCACCCGCTTTCGCGCCCAGACCATCGAAGGCCGTATTGAACATACGAATGATTTCAGCGGATTCGTTGCTGACGATAGTATGATTTTTCTTATCCCACAGAACCGGCACGGTGACACGACCGGTGTAGTGCGGGTCGGCGTGCAGGTAGAGTTGATAAAGGAATTCATGCTGATACAGCGCATCGCCGGTTGCCGCCGGGAAGCTGTCATCGAAAGTCCAGCCATTTTCCAGCATCAGCGGGTTGACCACGGACACGGAGATAAACGGTTCCAGGCCTTTCAGCTTGCGCAGAATCAGCGTGCGGTGCGCCCACGGACAGGCGAGCGACACGTACAGGTGATAGCGATCTTTCTCAGCGGCAAACCCGCCGACGCCCGATAGGCCTGCTTCGCCATCCGCAGTGAGCCAGTTACGGAATGCCGAGACCGAACGTTGAAATTTTCCCCCGGTGGATTTGGTGTCATACCAGGTATCATGCCAGACGCCGTCAATCAGTTGTCCCATTTTTCTCTCCTTCAGATAGCAAAAGCGAGGAGATGTCTCCTCGCTTTAATTCATTCAGTATAGTGCGATTACCATTTTTTATTCAGCACACGGTCGATGCTGAATGCGCCCGGGCCAGTGATGGCCAGCAGCAGGAAACCGCCTGCGATGGTGAGGTTTTTCATGAACATCAGCGAGTTTACGCCTTCCGCAAAGTTACTGTGGAACAGGAATGCGGTCAGGATGGTAAAGCCCGCGGTAAACAGCGCGGTGGTACGGGTCAGGAAGCCAAACAGCACTGCCAGACCGCCGCCAAACTCAAGCAGGATAACCAGCGGCAGCATAAAGCCAGGGACGCCCATCGCTTCCATATATTGCTGTGTACCCGCATAACCGGTGATTTTTCCCCAACCTGCGGTAATGAACAGAATTGGCATCAGAATGCGCGCTACCAGTACACCAACATCTTCTAATTTTTTCATCTTAAAACTCCAGGAAACCCATCGGGCGAACAATGTTATTTATTGTGCAAATACACGTTGATGCCGTGTGCCTGCTGTCGATGGAAAGAAGAATACCCGCGGCCTGGATCAATTGTTAGCAAGGAAAACTGTCGAATTTCTTCAAAAATTCTGAGTAATGCAATGCAAGATGAATATTTTTGTCGAGGCGGATCGGGGGAGTGGTGAATTGCCTGCTGACGTCGAGGGCAATCGGCAGGATACCTGGCGCAGGAAATCACGGTGCTGTCAGACGATGAGATCGCCACGCATAGGCGAATGGCGGTGCTGGAATTTCTGCAAAAGCATATTCGCCGCCGCGAAGGTTTCAGTAAAGGTCTTGATAAAGGGTTTGCTAAGGGCGAACGCAACGCCAAATCGCCCAGGCACTATTAGCCAGCGATATCGACGTGCCAATCATCGCCAAAACCACCGGCCTGACTGTTGCCGAGATAGAAGCACTCGCCTGAAAACAAGGCCCGGTATTGTGTACCGGGCCTGTATCAGATTAACGTAGCGTCGTTTTCACCAGTCGCCATGCGCTCCAGAGACTGAACCCGCGCCGAGCCCAGCGAACCAGTCTGTTCGGCTGGCGCAGGCCCCAGACGGCGAACACGCCGCTACCGGCCAGCGCCCAGGTTCGCAGGCTGAGCAGCATCGCCCATTTGCGGTCGTAGACCTGAGTGAGTTCCAGCCAGTCGCGTCGGCCCGCACTTAAGTCCAGCCGCTGTTGCTGAATCTGGCTCAGCAAATACGCCTTACGCGCCTCACGCTCCTTTCGGTTACTCACGGTCATCCTCCAGCAATGCCCGGTCATTGGCCAGCTCATGGCGCGTATGACGCAGCAGGGTTGAGTGCCGCACTTTTCGTAGCGTCCAGAGCCCGCCGATTAATGCCAGCACCAGTAAGGTCACGGTGGTGCCAATCATCACGTTCAGCCGATACTGCGGATCGACTGCCCAGATAATGAGCACCAGCAGGCTCATCAGGCCGAAAGTGGCAAACAGCAACGTTAAGCCAACCAGCAGGAGTAGCTGGAAGATATTCGCTTTCTCTTCTTCCAGCTCCACCACCGCCAGGCGCACCCGCGTTTCCACCATTTGCACCAGTACGGTCACCAGGCGTTGGCCGATGCCGAGGATATTTTTCCCTGGGCCTTGTGTGTGTTGATAATCCGCCATTATTAGCGACGCGTCAGCAGCACACCCAGAACCAGACCAACCGCCGCGCCAATGCCGACGCCGGTCCACGGGTTTTCACGCACGTAGCCATCGGCACGCGCGGCGGCTTCGCGGGTCTGTTTAGCCAGCGCATCGCTGGTTTCACCCAGACGATGACGGCTCTCTTTCAGCGCGCTTTCCGCTTTACTGCGTAATTTGCTGATCTCTTCTTTCGACTTATCAGAGGAGCTATTCAGTACTTCTTCCAGGGTGTCAGCCAGTGATTTCAGTTCCGCGCGCAGGTTATCTGCATTGGTATCTTTAGACATGATGCTCTCCTGTTTGAATGTCCATGTGCTTAGTACTGGCGAGACTCCAGTTCTTTAAGCTCGTGCTGTGATTCCGCGAGTTTGCGTTCGCGTTTGGCAATTTTTTCCGCATCGCCTTTTTGCTTTGCTTCCTGCAGGTCACGCTGACGTTCGGCGATCTCCTCTTTCTGCTCGGCAATTTTTTCCTGATGCTCAGCGCGTAACTGACTGTCGGAACAGTTAGCTTTAACCTCGCTCAACGCTTTTTTCAGGCCATTAATGCGGTTTTGATTGTTATGCTTTTCGGCATAGCTGATCTCACGCTGGATGTCCTGTTCTTTCTCCTGGCACAGCGTCGTTGCGCTTGCCCCGGCGGTGAGGGAAAGAAGTGCGATGGTCAGTGCGATGCGGTATTTCATGTAAGAAACCTTCCATTGTGTTAAGTACATCAGGAATGTACGGGTTCCAGTAAAGAGGGGTAAAAGATTACGCCCACTTACTCAAGCATAGTTAGAAAATCGGGAAATCACCAAAGCCAGTGATTAGATACAGAATTATCCAAAGCGATGCGGCGTGTCGCGCAACAGCGAAAGCCAGGTGGTGGCATCGCGATCGTCATCCTGCTGAGCGATGATGTACTCGTGCGGGAGCGTGCTGTCGAGCACCTTTTTGGCTGCGGCGCTCTGTGCGCTGGACTCGAATTTAATGAGTAGCGCATCTTTTTGCGGCGTGATGCTTTTGAACTGTATGCCGTTAGCATCCAGATGATGCCAGATGGAGAAGCCATCCGGCATGCTGGTGCCCTGATTGAGTGGGCGAATCGCCAACGTGGACTCTTTCTGCTGTAATGTCGCGCAGAGCCAGAGAATGGCGCAAAACAGCAGTAATGCGCCAAGGCTCAGGGTAAACCGACGTAGCGTGACCTGTTTCAGCCCCATTATGAGCTCCGGTTGCCGTATTTTTTCTTCCACAGAACAACCAGCGAACCGACCAGGCCAATGATCAACAGGGCGACTGGCAACAGCATCAGACATGACATCAGCGCATCTTCATACTTCAGGAACACCGGCGTTTTACCAAGCAGGTATCCCAGTGAAGTGAGGATAAGTACCCAAAGCAGGCCGCTCATCCAGTTAAAGAACTGGAAGCGTGCATTGCTCAGGCCGGATATCCCGGCGATAGTTGGCAGCAGGGTACGCACAAAGGCGATAAAGCGGCCAATCAGCAGCGCCGAGAGCCCATGTTTGTGGAACAAATGATGGGCGCGCTGGTGATAGTGAGCAGGAAGATGGGAAAGCCAGTTCTGCACAATGCGCGTATTCCCCAGCCATCGCCCCTGAATGTAACTGAGCCAACAGCCCAGGCTTGCGGCGGTGGTGAGCAACAAAATAGTTTGTGGGAAACCCAGCGCGCCTTTGGCAATCAGAACGCCAATCAACACCAGCAGGCTATCGCCCGGCAGGAAGGCGGCAGGTAACAATCCGTTCTCAAGGAACAGGATCATAAACAAAACAAAGTAGAGCATGCCAATCATGGACGGATTCGACAGGGTTTCGAAATCCTGGCTCCATAATGCATTTAATAACTGGGATAATAGTTCCATTCACGATTCCTGGTACAACGATTAACGTAACGCCTGAACGAACTGCGACATTGTTTATATTTTAATCGGTCGCGGTAAACACATCCGTGTTAATGGCGAAGTAAGCAATTGCTAACTTACAGAACGACAAAATGCATCTAATTGTAACAAACGCCTGAGTTTTGCGTCACAGATTTTGCAGTTTGTTGAGGATTGATTTTGCGGGTTGCGTGGGTGAGAGGCGAGGGTATTTACAAAGGCTGACACTATATATGTTTTGCTTACCCACAATAAACGTCAGGCCAGTCTGAAGACGGCCTGAGAAGGGATTCAGGGAGATTATTTCGTGCCGTTGGCGGCCGTGTCGAGGTGCACAACCGGGTTTTCGGCGAACAGGTAACGGTCAGCATTAAATTCGAAGTCATCGCTGGTTTCGTTAAACAGCATCAGCTTGGTGTTTTCCAGATGCTGCCACATCGCCAGTTTGGCGGCATGCGGGTCTTTGCGGATGAGCGCTTTCAGGATTTGGTCGTGATCGTCGCACCAGTTATCGACCGTACGCGCATCAATATGCTCATGCAGTTTTTTCCAGTACGGGTTATGGCTGCGCTGGGTCCACATTTTCTCGACGATGGCGGCAAGGGCGGTATTCTGCGTGGCCAGCGCGACCTGAATGTGGAACTGCAGATCCCACTCGGAGTCGCGGAAACATTTCTCGTTGCGCGCTTTGTCCTGGATCTCCATCAGCTTCATGATGTCCTGCTTGGTCACCTGCGTGGCGGCAAACTCAGCAATATTACTTTCAATGAGCTGGCGAGCCTGCAGCAGTTCGAACGGGCCATAATTGGCGAATTCCATCGATTCGTCTGGCGCCTGCTGATGGCGTGGCGTATTGGAAATAACATGGATGCCGGAACCTTTACGTACTTCAACGTAGCCTTCGACTTCCAGCATAATAATGGCTTCGCGAACCACCGTCCGACTCACGCATTTTTCGTCAGCGATAAAGCGCTCGGCAGGCAGTTTGTCGCCCACGAGATAGACACCTTGCTCAATGCGCTCTTTCAGCTCAGCGGCAAGTTGCTGATATAAACGACGTGCGTCAGTGATTTCCATATTCTCTCCAGGCAGGGTACGGCAGATTAGATTTGTTATACCACTTTTACGAGACTCTCACCATAATACGACATGAAAAAAGCCGCCCGGAGGCGGCTTTCATCACATCTCGCTAAACATCAAACTAGCTTTGTGTCGCCGGTTGATGCGTTTCTTGCTCAACCTCGTCAGCCGGTTTGTTTTTCAGCACCGTCCAGATAACCAGCGCACCCAACAGGTCAAATACCGCCAGTACCGCGAACAGCGGGCTGAAGCCGATGGTATCAGCCAGCGCACCGACGACCAGTGCGAACAGAGTACTTGCCAGCCAGGCGGACATCCCGGTCAGGCCGTTAGCCGTAGCCACTTCGTTACGACCGAATACGTCAGAAGAGAGCGTAATCAGCGCGCCAGACAGTGCCTGGTGAGCAAAGCCACCGATGCACAGCAGGCCGATTGCCACGTACGGGCTGGTGAACAGACCAATCATGCCTGGGCCAATCATCAGCAGGGCGCCCAGCGTCACAACCATCTTACGGGAAACAATCAGGTTCACACCAAACCAACGCTGGAACAGCGGTGGCAGGTAACCGCCAAC
The DNA here is from genome assembly GCF_965231525.1 of Pseudocitrobacter faecalis. Lineage (NCBI taxonomy): Bacteria > Pseudomonadati > Pseudomonadota > Gammaproteobacteria > Enterobacterales > Enterobacteriaceae > Pseudocitrobacter > Pseudocitrobacter faecalis. Next base: position 175,387 of record NZ_CBDDNJ010000002.1, read on the forward strand.
GATACAGCCCAGGTCAGCAAACAGCATTGGCATCCAGGCGAACATAGCGATTTCTTTCAGGTTAAAGCCATAAACTTTAAACATGAACAGGGGGATCCAGGCGTTGAAAGTACCCCAGGCCGGTTCTGCCAGGAAGCGCGGCAGGGCGATACCCCAGAACTGGCGGTTACGCAGGATCTGAGCGACGGACATTTTCTTCGCCGTACCCACCTGATGCTGTGCTTCCTGACCATTAATGATGTAGTCGCGTTCTTCGTCAGTCAGTTTTTTCTGGTCACGCGGGTGTTTGTAGAAGATAAGCCAGGCCATTGCCCATGCGAAGCTCAGCACACCAGAGATAATAAATGCCATCTGCCAGCTGTGCATGACGATTGCCCATACCACCAACGGAGGCGCAATCATCGCACCGATAGAGGAGCCGACGTTGAAGTAACCCACCGCGATAGAACGCTCTTTTGCCGGGAACCATTCGGAGCTCGCTTTCAGGCCAGCCGGGATCATTGCCGCTTCTGCCGCACCGACCGCACCACGTGCCAGCGCCAGTCCCCCCCAGCTACCTGCCAGCGCGGTTGCACCGCAGAAGACAGCCCAGGCAACGGCGAAGAAGGCGTAACCAATTTTGGTGCCCAGAATATCCAGCACATAACCGGCTACAGGCTGCATCACCGTATAGGCCGCGGAGTAAGCGGCAATGATATAGGAGTATTGCTGTGTAGAAATGTGCAGCTCTTCCATCAGAGTAGGAGCAGCAGCTGCAACGGTATTACGCGTCAGGTAGCCCAGCACGGTGCCCAGCGTCACCAGTGCGATCATGTACCAACGTAATCCTTTAATTTTACGCATGTAAACCTCATCGTGTCGTTATTCCGCATTTTCATACGGTCTTCATCCAGTACTACGGGAGGATGTCTCAATCGAGGGGCTTACCGGGAGAACCCGGTACGACCCGAACCTTGCCTTCGTACTCGTGCTTAATTCGGTATCCGTACCGTTAAGTCAGTTGAATTCTTCACCAACATGCATTCCGTCGGCTTATGTTTGACGGGGTGCACAATAACTTGTCATACAACTTTAAAAGGTGAATGCTGTCACAAAAGAGGTAATTTGAGTGTGGATATAGGTGGTAGGGCTTAAAACCAGTCGTGGCGCGGCTTGTGGCGCTTTTTTTAGTTTTTTAATGTCATTTTTTGTCAATTTTTATTGATCTAACTCACGAAAAAATCTTCGGCTTGGCGAAATTGGTGTGATAACTTTGTCAGCATTACAGATAAACATCTGACCACTCGTGAGAGGAAGACGATAATGACCCCGTTTATGACTGAAGATTTTCTGTTAGATACCGAATTTGCCCGCCGTCTGTACCACGACTACGCAAAAGATCAGCCGATTTTTGACTATCATTGCCACCTGCCGCCGCAGCAGATTGCTGAAAACTATCGTTTTAATAACCTGTATGACATCTGGTTGAAAGGCGATCACTACAAATGGCGCGCCATGCGTACCAACGGTGTGGCAGAGCGTCTGTGCACCGGTGACGCATCCGATCGGGAAAAATTTGATGCGTGGGCGGCGACCGTACCACACACTATCGGCAACCCGTTATACCACTGGACGCACCTCGAACTGCGTCGTCCGTTTGGCATCACTGGCAAACTGCTTTCGCCGTCTACCGCCGACGAAATCTGGAACGAATGCAACGAACTGCTGGCGCAGGACAAATTCTCCGCGCGCGGCATCATGCAGCAGATGAACGTGAAAATGGTCGGCACCACCGATGACCCGATCGACTCGCTGGAACACCACGCGACCGTGGCGAAAGACAGCACCTTCTCCATCAAAGTGCTGCCAAGCTGGCGTCCGGATAAAGCGTTCAACATTGAACAGGCCACCTTCAACGACTACATGGCGAAGCTGGGTGAAGTGTCTGACACCGATATCCGTCGTTTCACCGACCTGCAAACCGCGCTGACCAAACGTCTCGACCACTTCGCCGCACACGGCTGTAAAGTGTCTGACCACGCGCTGGATGTGGTGATGTTTGCCGAAGCGAGCGAAGCCGAGCTGGATAGCATCCTGGCGCGTCGTCTGGCGGGTGAGACCCTGAGCGAGCATGAAGTCGCGCAGTTCAAAACGGCGGTGCTGGTGTTCCTCGGCGCAGAATACGCGCGTCGCGAATGGGTACAGCAGTACCACATTGGCGCGCTGCGTAATAACAACCTGCGTCAGTTCAAACTGCTGGGCGCGGATGTCGGTTTCGACTCCATCAACGACCGCCCGATGGCGGAAGAGCTCTCCAAACTGCTGAGCAAACAGAATGAACAGAATCTGCTGCCGAAAACCATCCTGTACTGTCTGAACCCGCGCGACAACGAAGTGCTGGGCACCATGATCGGTAACTTCCAGGGGGAAGGAATGCCGGGCAAAATGCAGTTCGGTTCCGGCTGGTGGTTCAACGACCAGAAAGACGGTATGGAACGTCAGATGACTCAGCTCGCACAACTGGGCCTGCTGAGCCGCTTTGTTGGCATGCTAACCGATAGCCGCAGCTTCCTGTCTTATACCCGTCATGAATACTTCCGTCGCATTCTGTGCCAGATGATTGGCCGCTGGGTGACTGCGGGCGAAGCGCCAGCGGATATCAACCTGCTGGGCGAGATGGTGAAAAACATTTGCTTTAACAATGCGCGTGACTACTTCGCCATTGAACTGAACTAAGGTCCGGGGTTGATATGCAATACATCAAGATCCATGCGCTGGATAACGTTGCGGTAGCATTAGCGGATTTGGCTGAAGGCACGGAAGTCACGGTCGACAACCAGACGGTAACGCTCCGTCAGGCGGTAGCGCGTGGGCATAAATTCACGTTGTGCCCTATCGCCAAAGGTGAAAACGTCATTAAGTATGGTTTACCCATTGGTCATGCGCTGGTGGATATTGCCGCGGGGGAACATATTCACTCGCACAATACGCGTACCAATCTGAGCGACCTGGATACGTATAGCTATCAACCCGATTTCCAGCCTGAAGCGGCGCAAGCGGCAGATCGCGATATCAATATTTATCGTCGCGCTAACGGTGACGTTGGGGTGCGTAACGAACTCTGGATCCTGCCGACCGTGGGCTGTGTGAACGGCATCGCCCGTCAGATCCAGACGCGTTTCCTGAAAGAGACGAATGACGCTGAAGGTACCGATGGCGTGCATCTCTTCAGCCACACTTACGGCTGCTCTCAGCTGGGCGATGACCATATTAATACCCGCACCATGCTGCAAAACATGGTGCGTCACCCTAACGCGGGCGCGGTGCTGGTGATTGGTCTCGGTTGTGAAAACAACCAGGTCGATGCCTTCCGCGAAACGCTGGGTGAGTTTGATGCCGACCGCGTCCACTTTATGATTTGCCAACACCAGGACGATGAAGTGGAAGCGGGGATTGCGCATCTCCATCAGCTGTACAACGTGATGCGTAACGATCAACGCGTACCGGGCAAGCTCAGCGAGCTGAAATTTGGCCTTGAGTGCGGTGGTTCCGATGGCCTCTCCGGGATCACCGCCAACCCGATGCTGGGTCGCTTCTCCGACTACGTGATTGCCAACGGCGGCACCACGGTGCTGACCGAAGTGCCGGAAATGTTTGGCGCGGAACAGCTCCTGATGAGCCACTGCCGTGACGAAGCGACGTTTGAGAAACTGGTCACCATGGTCAATGACTTCAAGCAGTACTTCATTGCCCATGACCAGCCTATCTACGAGAACCCATCACCGGGCAACAAGGCGGGGGGTATCACCACGCTGGAAGATAAATCGCTGGGCTGCACGCAGAAAGCGGGCTCCAGCCAGGTGGTGGATGTGCTGCGCTACGGTGAGCGTCTGAAAACGCCGGGTCTGAACCTGTTGAGTGCGCCGGGTAACGATGCGGTTGCCACCAGCGCGCTGGCGGGTGCGGGCTGCCACATGGTGCTGTTCAGTACCGGTCGCGGTACGCCGTACGGCGGTTTTGTGCCGACGGTGAAAATCGCTACCAACAGTGAACTAGCGGCGAAGAAAAAACACTGGATCGACTTCGACGCGGGTCAGTTGATTCACGGCAAAGCGATGCCGCAGCTGCTGAACGAGTTTGTGGATGCGATTGTCGATTTTGCCAACGGCAAACAGACCTGCAATGAGCGTAACGATTTCCGTGAACTGGCAATCTTTAAGAGCGGCGTCACATTGTAATAAAAATGTGATCTGATACGATAAAACGGCGTTTCACTTCCTGAAACGCCGTTTTTTTATGGTGTTCAATAAGGACTTCTCCATGACTGCGTATTGGCTTGCCCAGGGCGTAGGGGTACTCGCGTTTTTAATCGGTATCACCACTTTCATCAACCGTGATGAGCGGCGCTTTAAGTTTCAGCTCTCTCTCTACAGTGCGACGATTGGCGTGCATTTTTTTCTGATGGGGGCAATTCCGGCGGGAATGAGCGCGGAGCTCAACGTCATCCGCACCCTAATTTCGGTGTACACCCGCCGCATCTGGGTAATGTTTGTATTTATCGCCCTGACGCTGATTCTGGGGCTCAGCAAGCTGCACCACGCGATGGAACTGCTGCCCATTGCCGGTACGGTGGCCAGTACGTGGGCGTTGTTTCGTTGTAAAGGGTTGTCGGTGCGCTGCGTGATGTGGTGCTCAACGGCCTGCTGGGTTATCCATAACTTTTGGCTTGGCTCGATAGGCGGAACCATGATTGAGGGAAGTTTTCTGGTGATGAACGGCCTGAATATCATCCGTTTCTGGCGCATGCAGCGTCGCGGGATTGATCCGTTCAACGTCGAGAAGAAAGTACAGAAAGAAAGCCCCTCCGCCTGATGGCGAAGGGGAAAAGCATTAGCCCCGCAGCGCGTCCTTCGCCAGGCGAGCATCTTCTGCCTGGCAAACGGCGGCGGTGAACATCACGTCGGTGGAGGAGTTGATTGCAGTTTCGCAGGAGTCCTGCAATACGCCGATGATAAAGCCGACAGCCACCACCTGCATGGCGATTTCGTTCGGAATGCCGAACATATTGCAGGCCAGCGGGATCAGCAGCAGTGAACCCCCCGCCACACCCGATGCACCGCAGGCGCACAGGGATGCCACCACACTTAGCAGCAGCGCTGTCGGCAGGTCAACCGGAATGCCCAGTGTATGCACCGCCGCCAGTGTGAGCACGGTGATGGTAATTGCCGCGCCAGCCATATTCACTGTCGCACCCAGCGGAATGGAAACCGAGTAAGTATCGCGATCCAGATTCAGCTTCTCGCACAGCGACATATTCACTGGAATGTTCGCCGCAGAACTGCGGGTGAAGAAGGCGGTCACGCCGCTTTCACGCAGGCAGGTAAAGACCAGCGGATACGGGTTGCGGCGGATTTGCAGCCATACCAGCAGCGGGTTGATCACCAGCGCCACGACGGCCATACAGCCGACCAGCACCAGCAGAATTTGCGCGTAGCCCCACAGCGCGGAAAAACCGGTGGTGGCGAGGGTGGAAGAGACCAGGCCGAAGATACCAATTGGCGCAAAGCGAATCACCACCTTAACAATAAAGGTGACCGCGTTGGACATATCGTTGACCAGGTTTTTGGTGGTGTCATTGCTGTGACGCAGGGCGAAGCCCAGACCCACGGCCCACACCAGAATCCCGATGTAGTTCGCATTAATCAGGGCATGAATCGGGTTGGCGACGATACTCATCAGCAACCCGTGCATCACCTGTACAATACCTGTTGGCGGGGTAATGTCCGTCGCGCCGGTTGTGAGTTGAAGCGTGGAGGGGAACATAAAGCTCACCACCACCGCAGTTAACGCCGCCGAGAAGGTGCCCAGCAAATACATCCACAGAATAGGGCGGATATTGGTTTTTTGCCCTTGTTGATGGTTAGCAATCGAGGCCATCACCAGCGTGAGTACCAGTACCGGCGCGACCGCTTTCAGGGCGCCAACAAAAAGCGTACCCAGCAGGCCCGTGGCTTCCGCCGCCGGTTTGGAAATTAACGCCAGTGCGATACCCAGCACCAGACCAATCAATATTTGTTTTACCAGACTTCCCTGCGCCAGGCGGCGAAAGAAGCTGGAAGACGGAGATGTCGTCATGAATGTATTCCTTCCAGTGATGTAATGTGCCATCCCGGTTACGAGTTATTTGTCTCGTTTATGTCAGGATGTAAAAAAATGTTTGCCTGGTTGAGTATAAGGAAAGTTGGCTGGCGGGGAAGCGTAAAATGCTGGAATTTACGCGGTGCATCATATTTTTTAACTTTAGTTTTACATCGCTGCCGGGCAGCGTACTGCTGCCCGGCGGAAAAGCTTAAGCTTGCTGATTCTTCTTGTCGTTCTGGTGGTTCACCCAGGCGTTGATAAGCAGCGTCAATACCAGAATGCCGCCCACCACGCCCAGCGAAATCGCGATAGGGATGTGGTAGAAATCGACGATCAGCATCTTGATACCGATAAACACCAGGATCACTGCCAGGCCATATTTGAGCATCGAGAAGCGCTCTGCCACGCCCGCCAGCAGGAAGTACATGGCACGCAGGCCGAGGATCGCGAACAGGTTAGAGGTCAGTACGATAAACGGATCGGTGGTGACCGCGAAGATCGCCGGGATGCTATCAACGGCGAAGATAATGTCGCTGAACTCGACCAGAATCAGCACCAGTAATAGCGGTGTGGCGTAGATAACACCTTTTTGGCGCACAAAGAAATGCTCGCCCTCTATCTTATCGGTCATGCGCAGATGGCCGCGCAGCCAGCGTACCAGCGGTTTATCGCCAATGCCGCTCTCATCCTCTTTTGCCAGCGCCATCTTGATACCGGTGAACAGCAGGAATGCGCCGAACACATACAGCAGCCATTCAAACTGGGTGATAAGCCAGCTACCGGCGAAGATCATGATCGTACGCAGCACAATCGCACCTAATACACCATAAACCAGCACGCGGCGTTGCAGCGCTGCCGGAACCGAGAAGTAGCTGAACAACATCAACCAGACGAAGACGTTATCCACGGCCAGCGATTTCTCAATCAGATAACCGGTAAGGAAAGCGAGAGCCTGCGGATCGGCAACCGCGCGACCCTGAGTTTCCGCCAGATACCACCAGAAGGCAGCGTTGAACAACAACGAGAGCGTGACCCAGACGATAGACCAGGCTGCAGCCTGTTTCATGGTCATGGCGTTAGCGCCGCGTCGGCCCTGCAACATCAGGTCGATGGCTAACATAATCACGACGACGACAGCGAATCCGCCCCACAGCAACGGTGTGCCGACACTATTCATAGATATTTTCCTTACGCATAAAAAAACGGCTGATGTCGAAAGACGTCAGCCGCTGCTTTTTTATGCATAGACCTCGCCTTCCGGCAAGGTCTCACTTACAACAAAAAGTATGCCCTTCAAACGGTTATCCGAAGGTGCATACGTTTTATTGCCCGGCGACCGGATATGGTTTTTCACATATCGTAATGACGGCCCACCGGCAAGGAAGTTACTCCCCTTTGCAGGTTACAAAATATTACAGACCATCAATGGCGTCAATGGCCTGTAACATCCGTTTTACATAGCTTTACGCTGGTACCTGCTCACTGATGTCATCAGCAGGGAAGGTGACACCTGTTTGGCGGCGAATCTCCGTTTGCAGTTTTGCCGTGGTACGGCTGACGGCAAGACCCGGATGGTTCACTTCATTGGTTTCCACCAGACGGGCAAAGACCTCTGCTTCATACAGCATAGTATTAATATGCTGCGGTTGAGAGAGATCCTGCGCTTTGCCGCCGCGCGGCACGAAGGTGACTTTCTGGCATTCGGAAATCTTCTCGATGACCAGTGAACCCTCTTCGCCCTGGATTTCGCTCGGCAGCACCGAGTCACTCACTTTTGAGTGCTGCAAAGTGACGCTGAAATCGCCGTAGTCGAGCACCACCAGACCGTGTGCATCCACGCCGCTTTCCAGCAGGCTCGCCGATGCCTGTACGCCGTGCGGCTCGCCCCACAGCGCAACCGCCGAGGCCAGGCAATAAAAACCGATATCCATAATCGAACCGTTGGAGAACGCCGGATTAAAGGTATTTGGATTCTCGCCATCGAGATAACGCTGATAGCGTGAAGAGTACTGACAGTAGTTGATAAGCGCTTTACGCACCTTGCCTACTTTACTGAGCGACTGCTGCAACAGCAGGAAATTCGGCAGGCTGGCGGTTTTAAACGCCTCGAACAGCACCACCTGATTTTCGCGTGCGGTTTCAATCGCGGCTTCCACTTCGCGCAGGTTCGAGGCCAGCGGCTTCTCGCAAATTACATGCTTTTTATGGCGCAAGAACAGTTGAGTTTGTGGGAAATGGAGCGAGTTCGGGCTGGCGATGTATACCGCATCGATGGCATCGCTTTGCGCCATCGCTTCAAGCGAAGTAAAAAGATGCTCGACGGGGTAATCGTTGGCGAACGTTTGGGCCTGCTCAAGGCTGCGGGAGTAGATAGCGGTAAGCTTATATTTGCCGGTCTCGTGGGCGGCATCGACAAACTGTTTGGTTATCCAGTTTGTGCCAATAACTGCGAAACGTATCATAGACGCTGACGTGCTCCATAAAAGGGGATCTTCCTTCAATGTAGCACGCTGGCGCGACAAAATGAGTGCGCAGTAACGCACTTATTTCGTGGCGGGGCAACCGTGCTCGCTGTTCGGGCCAATCATGACCGTAGGGCCGAGATATTTGGGCTGACGGTGGAGGATTGTTGCATCAATCACTGCGCTGACGCGGGCGAGTTTTTCGCGCAGACGCACCAGCTTGCCGCGGCCTTGATCCAAATCCTCAGCGTTATAGCCGATGGCATCAATGCCATATTGCTTCGCCAGCCAGATGGCGCGTTGATTATGGAATTCCTGTGAGATAATCGTGATGTTATTTTCACCAAAGACTTTATTGGCGCGCACGACGGAGTCGAGAGTGGAGAATCCAGCGTAGTCACAGAAGATAGCGCTGGCGGGCACGCCTTTGGCGATCAACGCCTGCTGCATGCCGGAAGACTCATCGTAATTTTTACGGCTATTATCGCCGCTCACCAGCAGCCATTTTACTTTCCCGGAATGATACAGTTCCGCAGCGGCGTTAATTCGCCGGGTGAAGTAGTTGTTGCCCGGTTTGGCGCCTAACAGCAATCCCACATTACGCACAGGGATAGCGTTAACATCATTCCACGTCAGGTGCTCGCTCGTCTTGACTATCTCCCGGTTGGCGAAAAATATCATGGCAATAGCCGCAAACAATAGAAAACAGGCGAACCTGAACATGCGTCGAGAGCAAATAATGTGACGAAGAAAACGGGCTAGCGCGCGCAGCATTGAGCGTTATCCTTAACAAAAGCGGGGGGAAGACGATTGTAGACGTTAGTGGATAAAATCATAACGATCCGCTATCGATTTCAGATTTTGCCTTGCCCCAGCGACATCTGTGTCAGCCACAACCGGGTATCAAACTCCAGTTGGTGATACTGCGGCTCCATATGGCAGCAAAGCTGGTAAAACGCTTTGTCGTGCTCTTTCTCTTTCAGATGCGCTAATTCATGCACCACAATCATGCGCAGGAACGGCTCTGGCGCGGTGCGAAAAACGGTGGCAACGCGAATCTCCGCTTTGGCTTTTAGCTTTCCGCCCTGCACGCGCGAAACGGCGGTATGCAGGCCCAGCGCGTTTTTCAGCACATGGATCTTATTGTCATACATCACCTTATTAATGGGTGGCGCGTTGCGCAGATACTGGCTTTTCAGATCCTGTGTGTACTGCCACAGCGCTTTATCGGTGGCGAAATCGTGCGTGCCGGGATAGCGCTTTGCCAGCACGGTACCCAGACGCCCTTCTGCAATAAGCGTGCGCACTTGTGCCAGCAGGTGTTCCGGGTAGCCCTGGAGATAAGTTAGTTGCGTCATCACAGCCCCAAATCGGATTAAAAAGTGTATACTCACGCACCCTTTTCAGGGATAACGCCAAATTTTACCATTCTGGAGGGCCGATGAGCCACATAGACAACGGTTTCCGTTCACTGAACCTGAAACGTTTCCCGGAGACGGACGACGTCAACCCGCTACAGGCGTGGGAAGCGGCGGATGAGTATCTGCTGCAGCAGTTGGACGACACCGAAATCAACGGCCCGGTCCTGATTTTTAACGACAGCTTCGGTGCACTGAGCTGCGCGCTGGCAGAGCATAAGCCGTACAGCATCGGCGACTCTTACGTCAGCGAGCTGGGCACGCGTGAAAACCTGCGCCATAACGACATTGACGAATCCAGCGTCAGATTTCTCGACAGCACCGCAGAATATCCATCCGCGCCTGCCGTTGTGCTGATTAAAATCCCGAAAACGCTGGCGCTGCTGGAGCAACAACTGCGCGCGCTGCGTGAGGTCGTGACCCCGCAAACCCGCATTATCGGCGGTGCGAAAGCGCGTGATATTCATAACTCTACGCTGGCGCTGTTCGAGAAAATCCTCGGCACCACGACCACCACACTTGCGTGGAAAAAAGCGCGCCTGATCAACTGCACCTTCACGAAGCCGGCGCTGGCCGATGAGTCGCAAATCGTGAGTTGGCCGCTGGAAGGTACCTCGTGGACCATTCATAACCACGCGAATGTCTTCTCTCGCACCGGTCTGGATATCGGCGCACGCTTCTTTATCGAGCATCTGCCGGAAAACCTGGAAGGTGAGATTGTTGATCTCGGCTGTGGCAACGGGGTGATTGGCATGACGCTGCTGGAAAAAAATCCAGAAGCGACGGTGGTATTTGTGGATGAATCACCGATGGCGGTCGCCTCCAGCCGCCTTAACGTTGAAAGTAACCTGCCGGACGCGATTGACCGCTGCGAGTTTATGATCAACAACGCGCTCTCTGGCGTCGAACCGTTCCGCTTCAACGCGGTACTGTGCAACCCGCCGTTCCACCAGCAGCATGCGTTGACCGATAATGTGGCCTGGGAAATGTTCCATCATGCACGTCGCTGCCTGAAAATTAACGGTGAGCTGTATATCGTAGCTAACCGTCATCTCGACTATTTCCATAAGCTGAAGAAGATTTTCGGCAACTGCACCACTATCGCCACCAACAGCAAGTTTGTGGTGCTGAAAGCGGTGAAGCTGGGGCGTCGTCGTTAAGGCGAATCCTTCATTCCGGCCCTCTCCCATAGGGAGAGGGAGCAAAACCTTCGCTTCTGGAAGCGTGCTCGCAGCATTAAAATTCTCCATTTCCCTTCTCTTGTATCGCTCTGTTTGAAGCGTAATCTCATTTCGCCATGATGATCTAACGTATTGCCAATTTGGCAACATGCGTTATGATATTGCCAATTTGTCAACGGAGTTGATGAAGAATGCACTTGATAACACAAAAAGCGTTGAAAGATGCAGCCGAAAGATTTCCCCGGCATGCGATGGAAATCCTCGCGCTGGGGAAGGCGGTTTCGAAAGGATACTTCAGGACGCCTGAGGCACTAAAGGGGCTTTTCCCCTCTCTGGATAATCTTAAATACCTGGATAAACATTATGTTATCGACATTGGCGGAAACGAATTACGCGTCATTGTGATGATTTTTTTTGATTCGCAGAAGTTTTATGTTCGGCATGTCTTCACACATAAAGAGTACGACAGGTTTACGGCGGAACATCGAAGAAGGGGAAAAAAATGATGGTCATTTCTGATGTACTCAAGGCGGGTGAAAAGCTCACCAAAGCCGCTCCTTTTTTGGCAGGGATCCAGAATGACGAGCAATATAAAGAAGCGCTCATACTGATTGAGCATCTGTTGCTTAACGATCCTGATAACCCACTCGTTGACCTCGTGTGCGCAAAAATCACGGCCTGGGAGACATCCGCACCGGAATTTGCTGAATTTAATGCGAGGCTTGAAGCGATGCCAGCAGGCATAGCGGTAATCCGTACGTTAATGGATCAGTACGGATTAACGTTATCCGGTCTTCCCGAAATTGGTAGCAAATCGATGGTATCGCGAGTTCTTAACGGACAAAGGAAGCTAACCCTTGAACACGCGAAAAAGCTGGCGGCCCGTTTTGGTATTTCACCGGCGTTGTTCATTGATTAAGGCATCGCAGCCCTAACACCACGCACGCTAGATCCCCTCTCCCTCATGGAGAGGGTTTCATATCTCCAGTGCCAGCTTAGTCCCCTGCGCGATTGCCCGCCGCGCGTCCAGCTCCATTGCCACATCGCAGCCGCCAATCAAATGCACGATTTTCCCGGCTTCTGCCAGCGGCTGCGCCAGCGCGCGCTGTGGATCCTGCCCGGCACAGATCACCACATGATCCACCCTCAACACCTGCGCTTCATCGCCGATCGTGATATGTAGCCCTTCGTCGTCTACCTTCTGATAACGCACCGCCGGGATCATCTTCACACCGCGCGACAGCAGCGTTGCCCGGTGGATCCAGCCGGTGGTTTTGCCGAGCCCATCGCCGGGTTTACTGGCTTTACGCTGAAGCATCACGATCTTGCGTGGGCTCTTCGGCAGTAGCGCGCCTTCCGGACGCAGGCCGCCCGGCTGTTGCAGCGTGGTGTCGATGCCCCATTCCTGACAAAATTCCGCAATATTCTGGCTGGTAGAAACGCCTGGCTGACTTAAATACATCGCGGTATCAAAGCCAATGCCGCCGCAGCCGATAATGGCCACCGAATTTCCCACTGGAACTTTATCGCGCAGCACCTGGAGATAGGTCAGCACTTTGGGATGGTCGATCCCGTCAATCGCGGGTATGCGCGGGACGATCCCGCAGGCGAGGATCGTTTCATCAAATGCCTGGAGATGATCCGCCGTGACGAGATGATTCAGTTTAAGCGTCACGCCCGTGACGTCGATCATCCGCCGGTAGTAACGCAACGTTTCGTAAAATTCTTCTTTGCCGGGGATCTGTTTGGCGATATTAAACTGCCCGCCAATTTCGCTATGTGCATCAAACAGCGTGACCTGATGCCCGCGTGCGGCGGCGTTGATGGCAAACGCCAATCCGGCCGGGCCCGCACCCACGACGGCGAGATTTTTCTTTTTTAGCGCCGGGACAATCGGCATTTTGGTTTCATGGCAGGCGCGGGGATTCACCAGGCAGGAGGTAACCTTGCCGACGAAAATCTGATCGAGGCACGCCTGATTGCAGCCGATACAGGTGTTGATCTCATCGGCGCGGCCCGCCTGCGCTTTTGACAGCAATTCGGCGTCGGCCAGGAATGGACGCGCCATCGATACCATGTCTGCATCACCGCGCGCCAGAATATCCTCCGCGACCTGAGGATCGTTGATGCGGTTGGTGGTCACCAGCGGGATCGCGACGTGGCCTTTTAGCTTGCGCGTGACCCAACTGAATGCCCCGCGCGGCACCGGTGTGGCGATGGTGGGGATACGCGCTTCGTGCCAGCCAATGCCGGTATTAATGATTGTCGCCCCTGCTGCTTCAATGGCCTGCGCCAGTTGTACGGTTTCATCAAATGCGCCGCCGCCTTCCACCAGATCCAGCATTGAGAGGCGGAAGATGATAATGAAATCTTTGCCCACGCGTTCACGAACCGCGCGCACCACTTCCACGGCAAAGCGCATCCGGCGCGGATAGTCGCCGCCCCATTCGTCATCGCGATGATTGGTGCGTGCCGCCAGAAATTCGTTAATCAGGTAGCCTTCTGAACCCATTACTTCCACGCCATCATAGCCCGCTTCCCGCGCCAGTTGGGCGCAACGGGCGAAATCATCAATCAGCACGAGAATTTCGTCGTGCGTCAAAGCATGGGGCGTAAAGCGGTTGATCGGTGCCTGAATGGCCGAAGGCGCCACCAGATGCGGCTGGTAGCTGTAGCGCCCGGTGTGCAGGATTTGCAGGGCGATTTTGCCGCCCTCCTGATGCACCGCATCCGTCACCAGACGATGCTGAGGAAGCTGGCTGGCATCACTCAGCACCGCACCGCCTTCCATGCCCACGCCGGAAAGTGCCGGTGCGACGCCACCGGTGACAATCAATGCCACGCCGTGATGCGCCCGTTCAGCATAGAAAGCCGCCAGACGTTCTGCACCCTCCGCATGTTCTTCCAGCCCGGTGTGCATCGACCCCATCAGGACGCGGTTTTTAAGGGTAGTGAAGCCCAAATTCAGCGGGGCAAACAGCGACGGATAGCTCATAAGATTGTCCAGTATGTAAAATTATTGTTATGTGGTCGGATGAGTTTAATTTAGCCGTCGGCGTCAAAAAGGGAAAAGGGGAATGTGGGGATTGTGATGGGATTCAAAGAACGCCCCCATGAGTGACATGGGGGCGTGCGATTTAGTGTTCGGTCGTGACCTGTTTTTCAACACGCAGCGACGCCAGTGCCTTACGCGCCGCCTTCAGCACCAGTTCGCATTGCTCGATAGTCAGCGTCAGTGGTGGCTCAATGCGGATAGTTTTGGCATTGTTGAGCGTTCCGGCAACCAGCACACGCTGGCGGAACATTTCGCTCGCGAAGCTGTAGCCAATTTCGTTATCAACAAATTCTATGGCCATCAGCATTCCTTTGCCGCGCGCTTCCCGCACCACGTCCGGGTATTCACGCGCCAGGCTGCGGAAGCCGTCCAGCAGCATGTCACCTTTCTGCTCTGCCTGTGCCGGGAGGTTTTCCGTCAACAGCACGTTGATGGTCGCCAGCGCCGCCGCACAGGCCAGCGGGTTACCGCCAAAGGTGGTGGTGTGCAGGAACGGATTATCGAACAGCACCGAAAAGACCTCTTCGGTGGCGATGGTCGCGCCGATTGGCATCACGCCGCCGCCGAGCGCTTTCGCCAGGCACAGAATGTCCGGCTGCACGTTTTCGTGCTCGCAGGCAAACATTTTGCCCGTGCGGCCCATCCCGGTTTGCACTTCATCGAAGATCAATAACGCACCAAACTCATCGCACAGCTTGCGTACCGCCGGCAGATAACCCGGCGGTGGCAGGATCACACCGCCTTCACCCTGGATAGGTTCCAGGATCACCGCCGCCACGTCATCGCCAGTTTTCTGGCATTCAGAGAGCGCCAGACGCATAGCGTCAATGTTGCCAAACGGCACATGACGGAAGCCTGGCAGCAGCGGCATAAATGGTTTACGGAACGTGGATTTCGCCGTGGCCGAGAGTGCGCCGAGTGATTTGCCATGAAACGCGCCGCTGGTGGCGATGAAGGTGAATTTACCGCGTGGCGACTGGTACGCTTTGGCAAGCTTAAGCGCCGCTTCCACGGATTCGGTGCCACTGTTGCTGAAGAAACTGTACTTCAGTTTCCCCGGAGCCAGCGCGGCCAGCGTTTTTGCCAGCATCGCCCGAAGCGGGTCGAGCAGTTCCTGGCTATGTAGCGGTTGTTTGACGAGCTGATTCTGTACGGCGGAAACCACAACTGGATTACGGTGCCCCACGTTGAAAATGCCAAAGCCACCCAGGCAATCAATAAACTCCTGTCCCTGGGTGTCGACAAGCGTATTCAGACTCCCCGCTTGCCACTCTACGGCTCCGTAATCCCCGCCAGCAGTTACAGATTTTCGATACTCCAGAAACCCCGGATTCACGTGCTCTTTAAAGTATTCTCTGACCTCCTGGTTAAGTGCTTTCATCTCCTCATGATCAAGCGTGCGCTTTTCAATGAGATTCAGGGCGTGTGCGCTACAGGCCAAAGCCGATGCGCTGGAAGGTAACCTGTTCAAAATATGCTCCCGGGGCTCACGTATCACACGATACTGAATTAAGTATTGCAGGGAATGCGCCACTTCGAAGCGGGCGCTGAAAATCGGGATAAACACCAGGGAGAAATGCAGTTGCACAATATTTAATCGTCCAGCAGCCGCATGGCCGCAGGAGAAGGGGAAATACCCTCTCGCCAGAATGGGGCGAATTGCGCGAAAACGGGGCGGATCGTGCGCCATTTTGACGCATCAGAGAATATATCCTCTAAAAATGCGAGCTGAATCGAGATTAACGAATAAAGCTAATGTATTCACCGCCGACATACCCTTTACACAATAAGCCTTATTACCGGCAAGGATACCTGCATGTCTTCACAAACCTGGGTTAGTCAGCGTGAATACCCGCTGGATGAACACACGACCTTAATGTCGACCTCCGACCTTAACAGCTACGTCACCCACGTGAACGATGCGTTCATTCAGGTGAGTGGTTACAGCCTCGAAGAAATTAGCGGTCAGCCGCATAATCTGGTGCGCCATCCGGATATGCCAAAAGCGGCGTTTGCCGATATGTGGTACACCCTGAAGCAGGGCGAGCCCTGGAGCGCTATCGTTAAAAACCGGCGTAAAAATGGTGACCATTATTGGGTGCGCGCGAACGCCATCCCAATGGTGCGACAAGGCAAAGTGACCGGCTATATGTCAATTCGTACCCAGGCGACACCGGAAGAAATCGCGGTCACGGAGCCGCTTTATCGGGCGCTTAAAGAGGGGCGAAGCCACAAACGCCTGCACAAAGGAATGGTGGTGAGTAAACGCTGGTGGGGCAAGCTGCCCGCGATGCCGCTGCGTTGGCGCGTGCGGTCTATTATGACGTGTGTTTTTATCCTGCTGGCAGGAATGTTGTTGGCGACGCATACATCGTGGATACCATTATTGGCTACGGCATTGCTGACTGTCTTCGCCACGGTAGTTTTGGAAGCACAGATCGTGCGTCCGATAGAGAATGTCGCACGTCAGGCATTAAGCGTGGCGACGGGGGGGCGTAACAGCGTGCAGCATCTCAAGCGTAGCGATGAGCTGGGGCTGATTCTGCGATCTGTCGGGCAACTGGGGCTTATCTGTCGTTGGCTGAAAAATGATGTCGCAAGCCAGGTCTCCAGTGTCAGTCAGGGAAGCGATACCTTAGCCAGAGGCAATGATGTCCTTAACGAACGCACCCGCCAAACGGTGGTCAATGTTCAGCAGACGGTGGCGACAATGAATGAGATGAACGCCTCGGTGCAAAGCAATTCGCAAACGGCGGCGGCAGCCGATAAACTCTCAATTGCCGCCAGTGGCGCGGCCGAGCAGGGCGGGCAGGCGATGCAGGGCGTCGTCAGAACGATGGATGAAATTGCCGACAGCACGCAGCGCATTGGCTCCATCACCACGCTGATTAATGATATCGCCTTCCAGACCAATATCCTGGCGCTCAACGCTGCGGTCGAAGCCGCGCGAGCGGGCGATCAGGGGAAAGGTTTTGCCGTGGTGGCAGGGGAAGTACGGCAGTTGGCGAGCCGCAGCGCTACGGCGGCGAACGATATTCGTAAGTTGATTGAAGCCAGCGCCAGCAAAGTGCATTCCGGTGCCGATCAGGTTCATGCGGCGGGGCGGGTGATGAACGATATTCTGGCGCAGGTGCAGAATGTGACGCAGTTGATCGCGCAGATCAGCCAGTCGACCTCAGAACAGGCCAACGGGCTGTCAGATATAACCCGCGCGGTAGCGGAACTGGATGCCATTACGCAGAAAAATGCCGGGCTGGTCGCGGAAAGCGCGAATGTATCGGCGATGGTAAAACATCGCGCCAGCCGGCTGCAGGACGCCGTGACGGTTCTGCATTAATCGAGCTGCGAAATCTCCAGCGCCGCGCGGTCGATCACGCCCACAATCTGTTTTAGCTGCGCGTCGCTGAGTTCGCTTTGGTTCACTTTCAGGTTCAGTACGGCCTTAAAGTTTTCCAGCGCGCGCTTCATTTGCGGATCTTTGCGCAGTTCGTGGCCGACCATCCGGGCTTTAAGTTTTAGCTGAACCTGCTCCAGCACCTCTTTGTTTTCCGCCAGCATGTTGCTGCCTTCCCCGGTGATGGCGATTTTTTTGCGTCCACCGTCTTCTTCCTGGATGGTGATCAGCCCCTGATCCTGCAACAGATCGAGCGTCGGGTAGATCACACCAGGACTTGGGCTGTAGCTGCCCTGGGTCATGTTTTCGATCTCTTTGATCAGTTCATAACCGTGACTGGCGTTGCGGGAAAGAATATCCAACACCACCAGGCGCAGCTCGCCGTGGCCGAAGAAACGTTGACGACGCCCGCCGCCAAAACCGCCTCCACCGCCGTGACGACCTTCACCACGACATTCGCGCTCACCATGGCATTCACGACCACCGCGTCCACCGCGGCCAAACTCTGAAAAGTGTCTCAACATTTTTAACCTTATCTTGTTTTCGATATATCTAACTTATATCTAAATGTATATCTTTAGCAAGGTGGGGATGCGGTTAACTTTCATCTTCATGAAATATAAATAATTAATTTGGGTTTGAAGGTTTTTTTGTGCGAAAGGATAACTATATCTTAAAAAAGACTTGCTTTCTGTCTAACTGGCAATCATTATCATTTGCATCAAGTTTAGATATATCTGTTTTTCACGAAGGCGACTGATAACACCACTATGAAAGAAAAAAAATACCCCCAGCGCGTGCGTAATGAGCTGCGTTTTCGCGAATTGACCGTGTTACGTGTGGAGCGCATTGGCGCAGGTTTCCAGCGGATCGTGCTGGGCGGCGAGTCGCTGGAAGGCTTCTCCTCACGCGGCTTTGACGATCACACTAAACTGTTTTTTCCTCAGGCAGGCGAACGTATCGCTCCGCCGACCATGACCGACGAAGGGATCGTCTGGCCGGAAGGTGTCCGTCCGCAGTCGCGTGATTACACACCGCTCTACAACGCGGAGCGCCACGAACTGGCCTATGACTTCTTTATTCATGATGGCGGCGTGGCAAGTTCATGGGCAATGAATGCCCGCGTGGGTGACACGCTGACGATTGGCGGGCCGCGCGGTTCGCTGGTGGTGCCGGAGGATTACGCCTGGCAGCTTTACGTCTGTGATGAGTCCGGGATGCCCGCACTGCGCCGCCGCCTGGAAAGCCTGCGCTCGCTGCCGACGCGTCCACAGGTAAAAGCGATTGTGACTATCGCGGATGAGGCGTATCAGGACTATCTGGCGGAATTCAGTGAGTTCGATATCGACTGGGTGATTGGTCATCGCGAGCAGGCAGTGGCCGATAAGCTGGCGACGCTGGACGTTCCAACAGAAGACTATTTTATCTGGGTGACCGGGGAAGGCGCGGTGGCGAAATCGCTGGTTGGCCGTTTTGAAACCAACGCGATTGATCAACAGTTGGTGCGAACTCAGGCGTACTGGCATAAGAAGTAAGTGCGCTTTTTGTCGGGTGGCGCTTCGCTTACCCGACCTACAAAAAACGGCAAAGCTTTGCAAAAAATAAGCTTATTGCCCCACCCGGCGCGGTGACTTACTTATAACTCCCCGTAATAACACATTCCTTTTTGTTGTTTGCTATCTGTCACTCATTCCCGATATCGTCTGGACGTCCATACTTCTAAACCGCTATTTGGCAGACGAATGATAGTACTCAGGAATATTTCAAAGATTTTTAACCCTGGAAAAGGGACGATAACGGCAGTCGATAACGTCAACCTGAGCATCGAGCAGGGGCAGATCTACGGCATTATCGGCTACAGCGGCGCGGGAAAAAGCACGCTGATTCGCCTGCTCAATGGGCTGGAAAAACCGTCTACGGGCAGCGTGATGGTGAATGGGCAGGATATCTCCGCCGCGAAAGGCGAAACATTGCGTCAGGCACGCCTGAAAATCAGCATGGTATTCCAGCACTTTAACCTGCTCTGGTCGCGCACGGTCAGCGAAAATATCGCCTTTTCGATGCAGATTGCCGGTGTGCCGAAAGCCAAAATTCGCGCTCGCGTGGCGGAACTGGTTGAGCTGGTGGGCCTGAAGGGGCGTGAAAATGCCTATCCTTCACAGTTAAGCGGCGGGCAGAAGCAACGTGTGGGTATCGCCCGCGCGCTGGCCAATAACCCGGACGTGCTGCTGTGTGATGAGGCCACCTCAGCGCTCGACCCGCAAACCACCGATCAAATTCTCGACCTGCTGCTGGATATCAACCGCCGCTTCCGTTTAACCATTGTGCTCATCACCCATGAAATGCACGTGGTGCGCAAAATCTGCGACCGCGTAGCGGTGATGGAAGAGGGCAAGGTGGTGGAAGAGGGCGATGTGCTGGAGGTCTTTACTCATCCGCAAAAACCGATTACTCAGCAGTTTGTACGCCAGGTGAGCCAGTACGTCGAAGAAGAGGCGTTTAACCCCGCACTGACCGACGACCTGACCGGCAGCATTATCAAACTGACCTTCACCGGGCAGACCACGCATCGCCCGGTGGTGGGCGAACTAACGCTGCGCTATGGCCTGCCGTTCAACATTCTGCACGGCAAGATGACGCAGACCACGCACGGCGCGTTTGGTCAGCTCTGGCTGCACGTGGTGGCGAACCCTGAACAACTGAAAAGCATCCTCGCAGATTTGCAGGAAACCGGCATCGACAGCGAGGTAGTAAAACATGGCTGAGCAATTCTTACCGCATCTGAAATGGGATGCCCTGTGGGCCGCCACCCAGGAGACGCTCTACATGACCGCGCTTTCCGGCGTGGCGACGTTTGTTCTCGGCATTGCGCTCGGGCTGGCGCTGTTTTTAACCGCTAAAGGCGGGCTCTTTTATAACCGCCCGCTGTACAGCGTGATTTCGGTGGTGGTGAATGTCTTCCGTTCCATCCCGTTCATTATTTTGATTGTGTTGCTGATCCCGTTTACCAAAACGATCGTCGGCACCATTCTTGGCGCGAACGCGGCGCTGCCGGCACTGATTGTTGGTGCGGCCCCGTTCTATGCGCGACTGGTGGAGATTGCCCTGCGTGAAGTCGACAAAGGGGTGATTGAGGCAACCCGTTCTATGGGCGCACGTTTGTCGACGCTGATTTTCCGCGTCCTGCTGCCCGAATCTTCCCCGGCGCTGGTTTCCGGTATTACCGTCACGCTGATTGCACTGGTGAGTTACAGCGCAATGGCGGGGGTGATCGGCGCAGGTGGTTTAGGGAATCTGGCTTATCTGGAAGGATTCCAGCGCAACCACAATGACGTCACGCTGGTCGCGACGGTGACAATTTTAATCATCGTTTTCATCATCCAGTTCTGCGGCGACGTACTGACTTCTCTGTTAGATAAACGCTAATAACACACACAGGAACCATCATCATGAAAAAGACACTCACGCTTCTCGCCACTGCCACCCTGAGCGCCCTGAGCTTTGCTTCCTGGGCTGACACCCTGACCGTGGGCGCGTCCAACACGCCGCACGCGGAAATTCTGGAACAGGCGAAACCGATTCTGGCGAAGCAGGGCATTGACCTTGAGATCAAACCGTTCCAGGACTACATCCTGCCGAACACCGCACTGGCGGGCCGCGACATTGACGCTAACTACTTCCAGCACATCCCGTATCTGAATAGCGTGCTGAAAGATCATGCGGGCGATAAAGATTATGATTTTGTCAGTGCCGGGGCGATCCACATCGAGCCAATTGGTATTTACTCCAAAAAATACAAAACGCTGAAAGACCTGCCGGAAGGCGGCAAAATCATCATGCGTGACGCGGTTTCCGAAGAGGGGCGTATTCTGACTATCTTTGAAAAAGAGGGTGTGATTAAGCTGAAGCCGGGGATTGATAAAGTGACCGCGCGTATCAGCGATATCGTGGAGAACCCGAAAAAGCTGCAGTTCCTGCCGAACGTAGAAGCGTCTCTGCTGCCGCAGATGTACAACAACGACGAAGGCGCTGCGGTGGTGATTAACGCCAACTACGCGATTGATGCGGGCCTCGACCCGGTGCATGACCCGATTGCGGTAGAGAGTGGCGAAAATAACCCGTATGCCAACATCATCACCGTACATCGCGGCGACGAGAAGAAAAAAGATATCGTGGCGCTGGTGAACGTGCTGCACTCGAAAGAGATTCAGGAGTGGATCCGCACCAAATACAAAGGCGCGGTGATCCCGGTTAATCACTGATCCTTCCGCCCGGTTTACGCCGGGCGTTTCTCCCTCTCCGACACTTCTTTACAGCAATAAGATTGCCAAACCATTTTCGCCCGTTAAGATTAAGCCCGTATTTATACGAGGTAATGATGATTCATCGGCAGCGAAAGGCGATATTACTGGTAGCCCTTGCATGTCTGGTGGTGCTGGTTTGCACCGCGCAGCGCATGGCGAGCCTGCACGCCCTGACGATGAACGTTGCCTCCGTAAGCCAGACCGTCTCATCGGATGGCGATGCGCCCGTCACGCCGTGTGAACTGAGCGCGAAATCGCTGCTGGCGTCGCCACCTGTACTGTTTGAAGGCGCGTTGTTTGCCGTTGCACTGCTGCTGGCGGTACTGGCGGCGCTGCCCGTCTTCTTCACGCGCGTCTGGCCTCCCCGTGTTATCTCTTCGCCCCGATTGCGGGTGCATCTACGATTGTGCGTCTTCCGTGAGTGAGTTTTAGCCTGCGTTATTCAGGTTAATTAACTACTTACGGAGAAAACCAATGCTTACTTTTTTCAGGCAGCTTCTGCTCTGCCTGGTTTGTCTGTGGCTGCCCGCAAGCTGGGCGGCGGACAGCGGCTGGCTGCGCGCCGCCGATAACGATCACGCCAGCGTGCGGCTGCGCACGCAAACTCTTCCGGGCGGCGAGACGCGCCTGCTTCTTGATGTTCAACTGGAGAAGGGGTGGAAAACCTACTGGCGCTCGCCAGGCGAGGGTGGGATTGCGCCCACTATCGTCTGGGATGATGCGCCGTCGGTGACCTGGCGCTGGCCGGTGCCGCAACGCTTTGATGTCGCAGGTATTACGACGCAGGGCTATCACGATAACGTTAGCTTCCCCATCACGCTGCATGATGTCAAAACGTCGACGCTGAGCGGTGTGCTGACGCTCTCTACCTGTAGCAACGTCTGTATTCTGACGGACTATCCGTTCTCGCTCGACCTGCACGCTCCGGCGGATAAAAACATCGATTACGACTTCACTCGCGCGATGGGCACACTGCCACGCGAAGATGGGCTGGCCACCACGTTGCAGGCGGATTATGCGCCGGGAAAAATGATCGTTACCGCCACGCGTGAGAGCGGCTGGCAATCGCCCGCGCTGTTTCTCGATACGCTGGACGGCGTCAGTTTTGCCAAACCCACCTTCCGGGTGAAAGGCGACACGCTCATCGCCACCGTGCCGGTGACGGACGAATGGGGCGATAGCGCACCGGATTTACAGGGCAAAACGGTGTCGCTGGTGCTGGTGGATAACGGCCTCGCGCAGGAGAGCACGCGGGTCATAGGCCGAGCGAGTGGGCTACCATCTGACGGCGTGTCGCTGTGGCTGGTGCTGTCGATGGCGCTGCTCGGTGGGCTGATTCTCAATATTATGCCCTGCGTATTACCGGTTCTCGCGATGAAACTTGGCTCGGTATTACAGGGTGATAGCACGCAGCGTGGCGTGGTGCGGCGGCAGTTTCTGGCCTCAGTGGCGGGGATAGTGGCGTCATTTTTGGCGCTGGCATTGATGATGACGGTACTCCGTCTGAGCAATCAGGCGCTGGGCTGGGGCATACAGTTCCAGAATCCGTGGTTTATTGCGACGATGGTGCTGGTAATGGTGCTGTTCAGCGCCAGCCTGCTGGGGCTATTTGAGATTCGCCTCTCTTCCAATGCCACAACCTTTCTCGCCACGCGCGGCGGTCACGGGCTGGTGGGGCATTTCTGGCAGGGCGCATTTGCCACGCTGCTGGCAACGCCCTGTACGGCGCCGTTCCTCGGCACGGCGGTGTCGGTGGCGCTGGTTGCGCCGCTGCCGAAACTGTGGGGCATTTTCCTTGCGATGGGGATTGGCATGAGCCTGCCGTGGCTGCTGGTCGCGGCATGGCCGGGGCTAGCGCTGCGCCTGCCAAAGCCGGGCCGCTGGATGAATCTGGTGCGTATCGTGCTGGGCGTGATGATGCTGGGCTCCGCGCTCTGGCTGCTGACGCTACTGAACGTGCATGTTGGGGCTGCCATCACCTGGGGAATTGGCGGCGTGCTGGCACTGTTGCTATGCGCTGCACTGGCCTGGCGCTATCGCGGGCGTGTGGCGCTGTGCGCGGCGGGGCTGATGCTACTGACTGCGGCGACGCTTTTCTGGCTGCCGCAATCCACTTCCCCGCTGCGTGACCGAATTGACTGGCAGCCGCTGAGCGAGCAGGCGATTCAGACGGCGCTGGCTGACGGCAAGCGCGTGTTTGTTGATGTGACCGCCGACTGGTGCGTCACCTGTAAAGCCAATAAATACAATGTGCTGCTAAGCGATGACATTCAGCAGGCGCTCACAGCGCCAGATGTTGTCGCCCTGCGCGGTGACTGGAGCCGCCCGTCCACCGTCATCAGCCAGTTTCTCCAGCGCCGCCAAAGCGCGGCTATCCCGTTTAATCAAATTTATGGCCCCGCAACGCCGCAGGGCGAGATCCTGCCGCCGCTGCTCAGCCGCGATGCGGTACTGAATGCGTTGTCCAACGCCAAAGGAAAAAACTAATGCGCGTATTTACTCTGATATTACTGCTGTGTGTGGCCACCTTTAGCCAGGCACAAGAAGCGGACACACAATCGCAGCTCACCGAGATGATTTTCAACGATCCGACAAGCCCGCGCCAGGGTGCGGAAAAACCGGCGCTGGTGATCGTCAACTTTACCGATTACAACTGCCCTTACTGCAAACAGTTTGACCCGATGCTGGAGAAAATTGTGCAGGATTACCCGCAGGTGCAACTGGTCGTCAAACTGCTGCCGTTTCGCGGCGAAAGTTCGATGACTTCCGCGCGCGTGGCGTTAACCACCTGGCGTCAGCAGCCGGAAAAATTCTGGGCGCTGCATCAGCGGTTGATGGCGAAAAAAGGTAATCACGATGACGCCTCGATCCTGAGTGCGCAGCAGAAAACCCAGACGGCGGATATCAAGGCGGATGCGCAAAGCACGGATAGCGTGAAGCTGAATCTGATCCTGTCGCAGGTGCTGGGCATTCAGGGAACGCCCGCGACGATCGTTGGCGATCAAATGGTGGCGGGCGCCATCGACTATGACGATCTGGAGGCGCTGGTGAAAGAACAGCTGGCGAAAGCCAATGCGCAATAAATTACGCCGCTGGCTGAAGGATTTGGTCGTTCTGCTACTCCTGGCGATGGCGCTGATGTGGGGGATGGATCAACTGCGTAAGCCTGAACTCCCGGAGAATGTTTCCGGGATAACCTTACAGACGCTGGACGGCGAAACCCATTCGCTGGCAGAGCTGAGCCAGAAAAAGCCGTTGCTACTCTACGTATGGGCGAGCTGGTGTGGCGTATGCCGCTACACCACGCCTGCGGTGGCACAACTTTCGCAGGAAGGTCAGAACGTTCTGAGCGTGGCCCTGCGCTCCGGAGACGACAACCAACTGGCGCAGTGGATGGCGAAAAAGCATCTGACCCTGCCGGTGGTAAACGACCCGCGCGGCGAGCTTTCCGCACGCTGGCGGGTGAGCGTGACGCCCACGCTGGTGGTGATCTCTCAGGGGCAGGTGGTAAATGTGACCACCGGCTGGAGCAGCTACTGGGGCATGCGCGCCCGGTTGTGGTGGGGCGGGCTTTAGTAGGTCACGTTGATGGTGACCGTATCGGCGTAGGTGTCGGGCGTGTAATTCGCGCTCGGCACCGTGGCATACGCATTGTAGGTGATGGTTTGCCCGTTCCCCGTTCCGGCAACCGTATTGCTGCCGGTGGTATTTCCCCACGGCGTACCGCTGGTTCCGGCGGTGGAACGAAGCTGATACGGCACCTGATCGCTGTTGCTGGCATTGCCGGTATTGGTTTTCATCACCCCGCTGCCGGTCGTGCTGTTGTTGGACGGTACCAGCCCGATGGTATAGGGCGTGTTGCTGGTGCAGGCCACGCCAATGCTGTTGCTGGCGCTGAGGTTAGTATCGGTGAAGGCCGCATTGCCAAAATTAATATTGCTCGCCGTGGTGACGTTGCAAAATTTGGTTACGGTAGCCGAGACGGTAAAGGGAAAGGTTGCCCCCTGCGTGGAACCGCAGTTTGCGGGGGGCGCAGCCAGGCCGATGTTTATTGTCATACTGGCGGTCGCCGCCGTGTAGGTATCCTGATAACTTCCCGGCACGACGCTGGTTTGTCGGGCGGGCACTTTGGCATACACCGTTAAGCTTCCCGTCACCGGCGTCAGGTTTAACAAATTAAGCTGGATCGCCGGAACGGTGGTTCCGCTTTGATATTGGCTGCCCCAGACCGTAGTGTACGACGCGTTCGAATAAAGCTGATAATCGAGTGTCCCGGCAGGTGGCCCCGCGTAAGCCATTCTGCGCGGTATCACCTGCCCGCTGTTCGCTGACGCGCCGATGTTAAAGCAGATGGTGACGCCGGCCAGTAAATCGCCAAGCTCCTTAGTACAACTGTAGTTGAAGGTCATGCTGGTATTGGTATCCGCGCTGCTTAACGGATTGACGTTCCCAAAACTGATGTTTTGCACGCCGGACATTGAGCACACGACGGCTTTGCTGGCCAGCGGGCAGAGCAATAATCCCAGCAGTAATACCAGATGAATTAACCGCACATCACGACTCCTGTAGTTAGCGACAGACCAATGGGCCAATTTGCGGGATGCCTTTGGCCTGACGCGGGTAATCGAACTGCACCGCGCATTTGCCGCCCGGCAGAGCAACCTCCAGCGTGTTATGCGAAGAGACCATATCGAAATAGGCCATCCCATCAAAACCGATCATTACCGTATCTGTACTCTGTTGCCCTGGGTTGAGTGTGGCCTGGCTGCCTTCCGGCAACGCGCGGCCCTGCGCATCCACTAAGACAATCAACGCGGGTTGCGTGGTGGTAATACCAAACTCCACCAGCGTGCCGGAACGATCGGCGGGAACCGCGGCGGCGTTAACCCGATCGACGCGCGTGTTGGCCGGAAGATTCAGCGTGTCGATGCTTATCTGATTGTTTTGATAGCTATTGAGCTGTGTCACCAGCAGTAAGCCGTCGTCGTCGCTGGTGCCAACCACGTTATTCTCCAGCATCACCGGCACGTCCGGCACGCCCTGCGTCGACACCACCGCAAAGCCATTATTGATTTCCCGCGCGGCAAACAGACCGCCGCCCATCATTACCAGCGAACCGGTCGCGCCCGCGTAAGCGTAGTGGTTATCGGGAACACGGTTAAAGCCGGTATAGACCTTCCCGTATCGCCCCTGATAGCCGACTTCGCCCTGGCCGCTGGTTTCTGACGCCTGGCGATTGGCGGCGATATTCCAGCCCCAGCCACCTTCAGACGGCAGCATCTGGCTGGCATTCATCATGTAACCCGTCTCATCGTTAGTGCGCTGAACGGTACCGCTGACGGTGCGGTTGTTCTCCAGTGAAACCGTGAGCATCAGGTAGACGCTGCTGTCCTGGTGATCGTCAAGATTCTGGTTCAGCCCGAGGTTAAGCCAGGCTTTCTCCGTCAGCGCTTTTGACCAGTTGGCATTCACGTAGCGCAGATTGCTGTCGTGCGGATAGCGAAACTGTAAATAGCCGACGCTGAAATTGCCGAGTGCCTGGGCGTTATAGCCCACCACCGTATTGCTGTTCAGCTCTGGCGGCGCCTGGCCGTAAGCAGTGGCGATATCGCGATAGTCGCCGCTGGTGACGGTCGTTGAGGTATTGAAGCTGAAAATATCGTTCGACCAGCGATAGCCGAGGCTGTACAGCGCGCCGTTTTTCCCTTCATCGCCGCTGAAGGCGAGGGCGGCTGAAATCGTGCCGCTGCGCGGGCCTGGCACCCAGTCGTTACTGATGCCGCCGTTAATCAGACTGTCGCTGGCTTCGCCATGGGCGGCGGTGGTGAAGGTGTTGCTGATGCCGTGACGCCAAGTGGCGCTAAGCGCGGGTTTGCTGGCGTAATCAAACGAAGTGTAACCGTAGTTTTCCCGCACCACGCCCAGTTCGGCTGACCATTCCGTTAACCCCTTTCGCAGCAACGACTGATCGTTATAAAACGAAAAATTTTGCACAGTTGTGCGCCCCAGCGCATCGGTCATTGTCACCTGGGCGTTCCCCGCGCCGTTGATATTGGGCAGGGTGTTAATCTCAAAATTTCCGGCGGGGACGTTGCCGTTGTAATTTCTTACCCCGTTTACATACAGTTCCACACTCGACGGAAGTGTCGCGGAACCAAAAAATGCGGGCAGCGGGGTGGTGGGCTGATAGGGTTGCAGGCTGAAATCGGTGCCGATTTGCAGGCCGGCAATACGCGTGGAACGCGACCATGACAGAGCGCTGGTGAGCGTGTCGCCCAACGAGACATACAGCATTTTATCCGGGAAGGAAGAGCGCCAACTGGTATCAAGACGCGTGAATCCGTTGCTTTGATAACCCGGCGTGCTTTCGGTGGTGTTTTGACTTAATTGAGTCGAGCTGAGAACCCCGGCGGCGTTAAAAGCGCGCAGCTCGCTCCATGTATTAAGCCGCGTTTCATCATCCTGCGCGGCGTAGAGATCGTAGTTGAGCAGCAGCCCGTGCGAGATGCTGGCTTGCGGCTGTTCCACGTTCTCTCTACCCACTTCGGTAGTGCCGAGATCCAGCGCGCTAAGCGGGGCGGTGAGCGTGAGCGTCTGCTGCTGAACGTCGTAATCGACATTAAGCTGTGGAATGTCATTGAGCGCGCGCGTCTCGCCTGCCGGGATGCCAATCTGGTGCCGCGAGGCGGGGCTGGCGTAGAGCTTTTCATTGATGAAACGGAAATGCACCAGCCCTTTGGGGTTTCCGTTAACCGTCACATCAAGGTAGAGGTCGATACCTTCATGCTGCGTGTTATCATTCATCGGAGTATCCCGTGATGGGCCAGTGTTGGTATTGTTCGCGACCGCGGCACCCGATACACATGTTGCGCTAAGCAAAATGACGTTTGCCAGACGGGAAAGTCTTTTACAGATTTTGCACCGCTTTTTGGCCATTGATCATGACTTCGAGTTTTCCGCCAGGTGCAATATTTGCGGCTTTTGGCGTTAATATCCATCGCATAGTCGAGCCTGGAAGAACATACCCCAGTAGCCCCGGCGTAATTTCTCTTCTGCCGCCCTGTTGATTGATATACGTTACGGCGGAGAGTTGTGCATGACTATTTCCGTTGTTACTGACCTCAAGGAAATTATCATTTCCGACACGTTTTACTCCCCATGTTAATTTCGCTTGCGGCGTGTCACTGTTCTTCGGTTGAATAAAAACGGGGAGTGAATAATGTAAAACGAATTGTAATTTATTGGACTGCGGCGTGGCTGATGGTAATTCATTAACAGATAACCGGTAAGACTCCTCGACACTGTTAGTTGGATTACCCAGGCGAATGACGCGAATCAACTGGCGCTGCCCGGGTTGCAGCGTGAGCATCGGCGGGCTGATGACCAGATCGCGCGAGGCGGTCAGGTTGTCTTTAAAATCGCGCTGGCTCCAGTGAAAGACGCGCACCTGCGCGTTAATGGTATTGGTGCCTTCGTTACTCAGCCAGATGCCGTCAGCATTTTTATCCTGAAGGGTCAAGGAGACAGGAGAAACCTGCAAACCGCTGGCCAGAGCGACATTTTGTGAAGCGATCAATCCTGTCAGGCAGAGCCAAACAGCCTGCCTTAAAAAGGTTTTTATTCTCATAAAATTCCGTTTTATCAATAGTTAACGTTAACAGTTACCGTGTCTGCATAGCTATCAGGTGTGAAGTTTGCGCTCGCAGCGGTCGCATAGACTGTGTAGGTTTGTGCAACGCCTGTACCGGTGCCTGCCACGCCATTACCCACCGTGGTCGTGGTCGCGGTGTTCCCCCACACCGGGCCAGTCGCGGAGGTTTGGTTAAGCTGATACGGCACTTTATCGGTATTGGTCGCGGCGTTGGCAACAGATGACATCGCCCCTGCACCGCCCGTACCACCGCCATTCGCCGTAGAGGGGGCAAGGCCGATAAAGTAAGGCGTTGTTTTCGAACAGTTCACCGAAATAGTGCTGTTACCGCTGGTATTGGTGGCATTGGCATTTACTGAACCCAGGTTAATGTTGGAGGATGCTCCCGCGGTAACACTGCATGATTTGAGAATAGTAATAAGAACCTGAAAGGTGGCTGTCGCCGTCGCGGCATTGGCTGCTGGAATAACAGAAAATGCGAAGCAAGGAAGAATGAAGCGCAGCAGGGTTGATGGTTTCATATTCTTATCCTCTACAGGTTATCTTATTCTTTTCAAAAGAGTGGAAGGGGAATTGTCTCAATTGGGCTTAAGTAAACAGTAGGGTACGGAAATGTTTTGTGCCAATTTTAAAATAAAGATTTGTGCGTATTGAATTTCTTTAAGGATATATTTTATTTTCATGGTGATTTTATAGGAATAATCTTGTGGATGTTTTTGGTGAATGGAATAAATAAGATGAAATATAGGATATATTATATTTTTTAACAGCTTCTCCCTGTTGCCTGAAATGGCAAAAAAGCGATTTGCCGCTACACTCCCGATGAGGGAGGCTGAGGACATGGACGCCCGAAGAAGTGACCCGTACGAGGTTTCGTATGAAAGGTGTAAGAATCCCTTTGATATCGTGAGCCGTTTGAGGTCTTATAGTCTTGTTAATCACGTGGTTAATTTAAGGACGAGAACATGCCAACAGTCATCGCTAAAGCCCTGGATTTCATCAACGCTATGGATACAACCGTTGCGGTACCGCACTCTATGGATGAAAGCACAGCGAAGGGTATCTTTAAGTATCTGAAAGAAATCGGTGTACAGGTGAGTGCAGAAGAAATTACTGCGCGAGGGACTTCAGAGGGATGGAATCCCGAGTTCACTAAAAAAGTCGTCGGATGGGCTGAAAAAATCGCCTCTGACGAGCGTGTTGTGATTAAAAACCCCGAGTATTTTTCTTCCTATATGCAGGAACAACTGAGCGCGTTAGTGTGAGTTAACGTGGTGAGGTATGCTGCAAAAACGAAGGGCTTACGTTTTCACGTAAGCCCTTGCTGTATCTGGTGGCCCCTGTTGGGTTTGAACCAACGACCAAGCGATTATGAGGAGAGATAGCATAACACCAGGCATTAATAAGTAAATACAAGCAGTTAACGCTTAGGCTATTGACCAATAAACCACCCTGACACCCCAAAATTCCTGGAATTGTTTAAATTTAATAATTCTGCTGTTGCGGCTATCGAGCCAAATCCGGTCAAACGGCTGGAATTTGCTGACACTGTTTTGTCGGATTGCGATTACGCGTGATGCAATGGAAATTCCCCACTCTGATCGTTGACCAGGCGCGCGAGCAGAATCGGCGAGGTTATCGTTACGGGCCGTAATTCCAACTAACGCCGACGCACTGATGGAGCCAGCGCAGAAAGTTGAGCGGGCGATTCTGGAACTTGCCGGGTTTGTTGAGAGTGCCGGGCGGCTCGATGCGCTGCTGGGCGTCATGAGTGACGACGACAAACGGTGTGCGTTTTTTGCGCTACTAAATCCGCTTGCCGAAAAGTTTGGGTAAACAGAATCCTAAAAAGTAAATGCTGTTATATGGTTACGAACGCTTTTGCGCGCGTAACAGTATGATGGAACCCTCATTTTTAAGGGGGTTCATAATGAAAAGAATGTCATTTTGTTTGTTGTGCGTTTTTATTCTTTCAGGGTGTACGGTCCATAAGCAATTAATCCCCATGGGCGGAAGCAAAGCCGACGGAACAATAAGGATGGGATACCACGTCGGTGATACCTACGGGATGTTTGAAAAAGCCAGCGTTGATATGATGCAAGCTCAGTCG
Organism: Pseudocitrobacter faecalis; assembly: GCF_965231525.1. Lineage (NCBI taxonomy): Bacteria > Pseudomonadati > Pseudomonadota > Gammaproteobacteria > Enterobacterales > Enterobacteriaceae > Pseudocitrobacter > Pseudocitrobacter faecalis. The sequence goes on from NZ_CBDDNJ010000002.1 coordinate 207,082, forward strand.
CTCGCCATCCAAAAATGTAAGGTTTGGGGATATGAGGGCGCAGAGGCGTTCGGCGGGCAGTCCTCACAGTGCACAGACCCGAGCCCGGCGGGTTGTCGGCAGGCTGATATATACGTGGAGTATCAGTGTACCGGCGGTAAGGCTTCGCAGAACTAAAGAGACGAGCCGGTCACTAGACCGGCTTTTTTTATGCTGCAGCGCTGATGGTAAAATCAAAATGAATCGCATCATATGGGAACAGCGTGCCGCGCTCGCCGCGCTCCAGTAGCCCGCCATTAATCAGCGTGGTAATGTCCGTGTGAACGCCTTTTACGTCACGCCCGACAAGCGTCGCAATCTCGCGGATCGTCAATTCACCGCACCCAGCCATAGCCTGCAAGATCCCCATTCTGTTGGGTGCTAAAACTTTATGCATCACAGCCCATGAAGGGAACGAGATCACGCCCTCGCCCGTGCCGCGTTCGCCAGTTGCGATGGCATTCATGGCGGACATAACGTCCGCCGCGAAATCCTGCATATTTTCAATTTTAATCGTAACGGTTTTCATGTTACCCCCGATCATCTCGAATAGTTTCAACGTCTGCCAGAAAATCTGCTAACAGTTGCTCAATGCTCATAAAGCTGGTGGAAATTTCCCGGTCACCTATGTGCTTGTGATCCCCTTTGCCGCGTTCGTTGTCGTACCGCATAACGCACACCCCGGAAACAACGTAGGCCATACTGTATTTATAACCGTGGCTGCTACCCAGCACAGCCGGATCGACTTCCCATATCAGTATTTGAATGTATTCGTTTTCGCTCAAATACCTGGTGAACTTCTTAAACAGTGTCGCTGGCATTTTTCGCCCTCCTTGCGTGTTGTAAATAATGACAACAAAAAAGGGCGTTGTCAATGATTACAACAAACAGAGGTTTATATGACGGATGAGGAAAAAGTCGGGGGATGATGAGTTTACAGACGGTTTATCGAGTTTGTAGACGAACTCAAGAGCCAGGACTTCAGAGCGTTCATTCAGCCGCTTTATTTGGAAATGCGCGAACGACTATTCAACAGGATGCATGCGCGGGGTTGACATTTTTCCGAAAACGAGGCGAATCAATGGATCAAGCGATATCAGGCGGGTATGCCGATAAAACCACAACAGAGACGGATAACCGCTATTGGATACTCAGAAACATAGGGAGGATGTGGTAGTGCTGGAAATATCCCCGGCATATCCCCGGTAAAAGCGAAAGGGCCTGCGATTTCTCGCAAGCCCTTGATATGTTTGGTGGCCCCTGTTGGGTTTGAACCAACGACCAAGCGATTATGAGTCGCCTGCTCTAACCACTGAGCTAAGGGGCCGTGGCGGGGAATTATAAAGTAACTGCGGTTTACAATCCAGTTGTTAAGGTACGTCTGCTGTTTTTATAAACAACGTATTTTCAATTCGTTATAATGGTCACATGAACCATTTATCAGAGAACAGCATGGTTAAAGATATTATCGCTCCAGGGCTGCGGGTGGTGTTTTGCGGCATTAATCCGGGTTTGTCTTCCTCTTCACTCGGTTTTCCCTTCGCGCATCCGGCTAACCGCTTCTGGAAAGTGCTGCATCTGGCCGGGTTTACTGACAGGCAATTGAAGCCAGAGGAAGCCGAGCATCTGCTCGATTTTCGCTGCGGTGTCACCAAACTGGTTGATCGCCCGACGGTACAGGCCACGGAAGTGAAGCGCCAGGAGTTGCATGACGGCGGGCGGGCGCTGATTAGCAAAATCGAGGACTATCAACCTGCGGCGCTGGCGGTGCTGGGGAAACAGGCATTTGAACAAGGATTCAGCCAGCGAGGTGTGCCGTGGGGCAAGCAGTCGATGTCGATTGGCGTGACGCAGGTGTGGGTGCTGCCGAATCCGAGCGGGTTAAACCGAATTACGACGGATAAGCTGGTTGAGGCGTACCGGGAACTGGATCAGGCGCTGGTGTTGCGGGGGCTTTGATGGATGCCCTCACCCCGGCCCTCTCCCGAAGGGAGAGGGAGAAAATCCCAACCATTATGCACAATCGATCCCCTCTCCCTCAGGGTTAGGGTGAGGGTATAAAACCCCCATAAAAAAAGCTCCCCGTAGGGAGCTTTTTACGTTTCACAGACCGGGATTAATCGTCCAGGAAGCTACGCAGGACTTCAGAACGGCTCGGGTGACGCAGTTTACGCAGCGCCTTCGCTTCGATCTGACGGATACGTTCACGGGTAACGTCGAATTGTTTACCCACTTCTTCCAGCGTGTGGTCAGTGTTCATGTCGATACCGAAACGCATACGCAGCACTTTCGCTTCACGCGCGGTCAGGCCAGCCAGAACGTCGTGCGTTGCCGCACGCAGACTTTCGGTCGTCGCAGAATCCAGCGGCAGTTCGAGGGTGGTATCCTCGATGAAATCACCCAGATGCGAATCTTCATCGTCGCCGATCGGCGTTTCCATGGAGATAGGCTCTTTAGCAATTTTCAGCACTTTACGGATTTTGTCTTCCGGCATCAGCATGCGCTCAGCCAGCTCTTCTGGCGTCGGCTCGCGGCCCATCTCTTGCAGCATCTGGCGAGAAATACGGTTGAGCTTGTTGATGGTCTCAATCATATGCACCGGAATACGGATGGTGCGCGCCTGATCCGCGATAGAACGGGTGATCGCCTGACGGATCCACCAGGTTGCATAGGTGGAGAACTTGTAACCACGACGATATTCGAACTTATCAACCGCTTTCATCAGGCCGATGTTACCTTCCTGAATCAGGTCGAGGAACTGCAAGCCACGGTTGGTGTATTTCTTAGCGATAGAAATAACCAGACGTAAGTTCGCTTCAACCATTTCTTTCTTCGCACGGCGGGCTTTCGCTTCACCGATGGACATACGACGGTTGATATCTTTAACCTGCTCGATGGTCAGGCCGGTTTCTTCTTCAATTTGTTGCAGCTTCATCAGGCTGCGCTGAACGTCTTCTTTAATGTCGAGCAGCTTCTCAGACCACGGCTTGTTCATCGCAATGGCGGCGTTGAACCAGGTTTCGCTGGTTTCGTTGCCGGTGAACAGGGTGATGAAGTTTTTCTTCGGCATTTTGCACTGTTCAACGCACATCTTCATGATGATACGTTCCTGGGTACGCACACGGTCCATCATGACGCGCATGCTGTTCACCAGGTAGTCGAACTGTTTTGGCACCAGGCGGAACTGTTTGAAGACTTCGGACAGCTTCAGGATCTCTTCCTGCGCGGCGGCATGACTACGGCCTTTCGCCTTGATGGTGTCGCGAGTCACTTCATACTGCGTGCGCAGTTCAGCGAATTTCTCACGTGCCAGTTCAGGGTCGATGCTGTTGTCATCATCGCTGCTGTCGTCGTCGTCCTCTTCATCTTCATCGTCGTCATCCATCTCTTCCTGAGAGAGTTCAGAACCAACGTGAGTCGCGGTCGGTGCTAAATCTTCTTCAGCGTTCGGATCGACGAACCCGGTGATGAGATCGGACAGACGCGCTTCTTCCGCTTCAACACGATCGTACTGTTCAAGCAGATAGGTGATGGCTTCCGGGTATTCCGCGACGGAACACTGAACCTGGTTGATCCCGTCTTCAATACGTTTAGCGATGTCAATTTCGCCTTCGCGGGTCAACAGTTCAACGGTACCCATTTCACGCATGTACATACGAACCGGGTCAGTGGTGCGCCCGATTTCAGATTCCACGCTCGAAAGCACCTGTGCGGCGGCTTCTTCCGCATCTTCATCGGTGTTGTTCGATGTTTCAGCGAGCAACAGGTCATCGGCATCCGGTGCTTCTTCCATCACCTGAATGCCCATGTCGTTGATCATTTGGATGATGTCTTCGATCTGATCGGAGTCGACGATATCTTCCGGCAGATGGTCATTGACCTCGGCATAGGTCAGATAGCCTTGCTCCTTACCACGTTGGACAAGAAGCTTCAGCTGTGACTGCGGGTTTTGCTCCATAAGACGGTATCCACACTTATTTCATGAGATTGGTGTCGGTCGGCGAAACAAGCCGCCAACAGAGTGTAACGAGGACTAATTTATATTTTGCCGCTGCCCTTCACGCGGCTTTCGGGGGCTTCCCGAGTGATATTCGGCACTTAAGCCGTTCAATTCTATTTTTTGGCCAGTTCCTGGTTTAGCGTCCAGAGTTCCCGGCGTTCCTCACTGCTGAGCCCGTGTGTGCGATCGCGAGCAATCAACTCTTCTTGTCGCAGAACCAGCAATGAGTCAAACATATGGTTGAGTGAGTCGGTGAACGTTTTTTCTGCGATATCCTTATCTGCTATATCGTCCCACATCGACAGTTTTTCAAGGGTCGCGGCTTCATTTGTGCCACGATATTGTTCCAGAAGTTGACCAGTGGTCAGTCCAGGCTGTGACAAACAAGTGTTGACCAGTTCTGCAAATAAGCCAAGTCCCGGCAGTTTTTTTGGATCCAGACCATTCAACGGTGGAACCAACGGCGCGAGATCGGGGTTTTGCACCAGTAACCCTATCAGTATACGCATGGTCGTGCGTTTTAGCTGTGGCGCGGGGCGAACCACGCCGTTTTCTGCCTGTTTCGGCATTAAACGTTCAAGCTGGGCATCATCGAGAATCCCCAGTTTATTTCCCAGCTCCTGACGCAAATAGATGCGTAAGGTTTCGCCCGGCACCTGGCCGATGAGCGGCAGCGCCAGCGTACTTAACTGCGCGCGCCCGTCCGGGGTGCTCAAATCGACCTGCGGCATCAGACTGTTAAACAGAAACGTGGAGAGCGGCTGTGCCTGCTCCATCCGCGCTTCAAATGCTGCTTTACCCTCTTTACGCACCAGCGTATCCGGGTCTTCGCCGTCGGGCAGAAACATAAAGCGTAACTGACGCCCGTCGGTCATATACGGCAGCGCCGTTTCAAGCGCGCGCCATGCGGCATCGCGACCGGCACGGTCACCGTCATAGCAACAGATGACGTTATTGGTCACCCGGAACAGTAGCTGAATATGGTCGGCGGTGGTTGAGGTGCCAAGCGAGGCGACGGCATAGTTAATGTCGTACTGCGCCAGAGCGACCACATCCATATAGCCTTCGACCACCAGTAAACGTTGGGGTTCAGCTTCTGTCTGTTGCGCTTCATAAAGGCCATACAGCTGACGGCCCTTATGGAAAATATCGGTTTCCGGGGAGTTGAGGTATTTCGGCAGGGCATCGCCCAGCACGCGTCCACCAAAACCAATGACCCGGCCACGTTTATCTCGAATAGGGAACATGACGCGCTCGCGAAAGCGGTCGTAGCTACGCCCCTGCTCGTTGGTTACCAGCATACCGGCGTCAATAAGCGCCTGGCGATTTTCACTATTGCCGCCAAAGCGTTTCAGGACGTTGTCCCAACCCGGAGGCGCATAACCAATCGCGAAACGAGAAATCACTTCGCTGCTGAGGCCACGCTTTTCCAGATACTGGCGCGCGGGGTCAGCGGCAGGATTCATCAGGGATTGCTGATAAAACGCGTTCAGACCGTCCATCAGTTGATAGAGACTCTGCCGTTGATGGCGCTCTATCTGACTCGGCCCGTTGCCTGCTTCATACGGCACTTCAAGGTTGTGCATGGCGGCCAGTTCTTCGACGGTTTCCACGAACTCGAGCTTGTCGTAGTTCATCAAAAAGTCGATGGCGTTGCCGTGCGCGCCACAGCCGAAGCAGTGGTAAAACTGTTTTTCACCGTTGACGGTGAAAGAGGGGGTTTTCTCGTTATGGAAAGGACAGCACGCATGATAGTTCTTGCCCTGCTTTTTCAGCTTCACTCGCGCATCGATCAAATCGATGATGTCGGTGCGTGCCAGCAGATCATTAATGAATACGCGCGGAATTCGTCCAGCCATAAGCCCCGTAGTTTTTAATGATGCTTAAACGAAAACAAGCCGCGCTTTCCTTCCGGAAGCACGGCCTTGCAACTACTACTCGGTCTGACAATTGAGAGCGTGTGCTCTCAAGAGATTAGTACAGACGAGTACGGCGTGCGTTTTCGCGAGCCAGTTTCTTCGCGTGACGTTTCACAGCAGAAGCTTTAGCGCGCTTACGTTCGGTAGTCGGTTTTTCATAGAACTCACGACGACGAACTTCCGCCAGAACACCCGCTTTTTCGCAGGAACGCTTGAAGCGACGCAGTGCTACGTCGAACGGCTCGTTTTCACGTACTTTAATTACCGGCATGTAACTCTCACCTTTAATAAATTCGGTTTGCCGCTGGCATCAACGCCAGCTTATTTCAAAATGGTGCGGAATTTTACTGCAATTGCTGCTGCTTTGTAAAGCACCGACGCGTTTTTGAAAGGGACTTTTTAAGGGTGAGGAGTATACACGAAGCAGGTTCCTGGGGCGAACAATGTTTTACAAGCTGGGGCAGAAAACCTACACTGCGCGGTATTGAAACGAGGTAAATCTAGCCATGCGTGTACTGGGAATTGAAACATCCTGCGATGAAACCGGCATCGCAATTTATGACGATGTAAGAGGTCTGTTAGCCAACCAATTGTATAGTCAGGTGAAATTACATGCTGATTACGGCGGCGTGGTGCCTGAACTGGCCTCGCGCGATCACGTGCGTAAAACGGTGCCGCTGATTCAGGCCGCACTGAAAGAAGCGAATCTGACGGCAAAAGATATTGATGCTGTCGCCTATACCGCCGGGCCGGGTTTAGTTGGCGCGCTGCTGGTTGGCGCAACGGTCGGGCGTTCGCTGGCGTTTGCCTGGAATGTTCCGGCGATCCCGGTACACCATATGGAAGGTCACCTGCTGGCGCCGATGCTGGAAGATAACCCGCCGGAATACCCGTTTGTGGCGCTGCTGGTCTCAGGTGGGCATACGCAACTTATCAGCGTGACTGGCATCGGCGAGTATGAACTGCTGGGCGAATCCATTGATGATGCGGCCGGTGAAGCCTTTGATAAAACCGCTAAGCTGCTGGGGCTCGATTACCCAGGCGGCCCGATGCTGTCGAAAATGGCCTCCCAGGGTACGGAAGGGCGCTTTGTCTTCCCGCGTCCGATGACTGACCGTCCGGGGCTGGACTTTAGCTTCTCCGGGCTGAAAACCTTCGCGGCGAACACCATTCGCAATAATGACAACGACGATCAAACCCGTGCCGATATTGCCCGTGCTTTTGAAGATGCGGTGGTCGATACGTTGATGATCAAGTGCAAACGCGCGCTGGAACAAACCGGCTTCAAGCGTTTGGTGATGGCAGGTGGCGTAAGCGCTAACCGCACGCTGCGGGCGAAGCTGGCGGAGATGATGCAGAAACGTCGTGGCGAAGTGTTCTACGCGCGCCCGGAATTCTGCACCGATAACGGGGCGATGATTGCCTATGCAGGCATGGTGCGCTTCAAAGCAGGCGTGAATGCAGATCTTGGCGTAACCGTGCGTCCGCGTTGGCCGCTGGCGGAATTACCGGCAGCGTGAGGGACGATGCCGGATGCGGCGTAGACGCCTTATCCGGCCTACAAGAAATTGAAAATTCAATATATTGCAGGAGCGTCGTAGGCCTGATAAGCGAAGCGCATCAGGCAATGTTGCGATTGTCATCAGTCTCAAAGCGTGTCATTCGGCACGCTTTTATTTTTTCTCTTCTTTCTTCTTCTTAAACCGCGCCCAGATTTTTGTTTCCTGACGTCGCCACAGACGCTGAATATTGTCATGATGACGCAGTAAGATCAGGCACGACAGCATTGATACCGGGAAAGTGTATTGCGGTTTAAACCACCAGACATAAAACGGCGCAACCAGTGCGCTGACGATGGCGCCCAGCGACGAATAACCGCTCAGCAGGATGGTCAAAAGCCAGGTGCCGGCCATCACGCCAGTGAGATCGAGGCCAATCGGCGCGATAGCACCAAACGCGGTGGCCACGCCTTTCCCACCGTGAAAGCCAAAGAAAACCGGCCAGATGTGTCCCAGACAGGCAGCGATAGCCACCAGCCCAAGCCAAAACGGCGTGAGCCCGAGGGCATACGCGCCCCAGACCGGCAACATCCCTTTCAGGATGTCGAAAATCAGAACTGCTACGGCTGCTCCCTTGCCGCCAATTCGTAAAACGTTGGTCGCCCCGGGATTCCCCGAACCACTCTCGCGAGGATCGGGTAAACCCGCGATGCGGCAGACCAGAATGGCGCTGGAAATTGAGCCGCAAAGGTAGGCGAGGAGGATCATTCCAGGCGCGATTGCACTCATAACGCTGTTCCGTTGTGAAAATGTCGAAGTATTCTCTGCATCTGTGGATAATACGCATAATTCGCCGGAAGTGGTATCCGGTTCAGCCAAAAAGCAGGCAGGTCGTGATGGATATTGTATTTATAGAGCAACTTTCGGTAATCACCACTATCGGTGTTTACGACTGGGAACAGACCATCGAGCAGAAACTGGTGTTCGATATCGAAATGGGATGGGACAATCGTCGGGCGGCATCCAGCGATGATGTTAAGTATTGCCTGAGCTATGCCGATATTAGCGATGCGGTGATTGCGCATGTTGAAGGGAGCCGCTTTGCGCTGGTTGAGCGCGTAGCGGAAGAAGTAGCAGAGTTGCTTATGACGCGCTTTAACTCCCCTTGGGTGCGCATTAAAGTCAGCAAACCAGGCGCGGTCGCCAGAGCGGCGAACGTGGGTGTGATTATCGAGCGTGGCCAAAATCTGAAACAAACTATTTAAATTCACAATGGATTAAACCAAACGGCATTACACCGGTCTTAGAGCCGGGTTTATTTTATTTTTTTAATTTTTAAGGGTTTAAGTGATGAGCGATATGCACTCGCTGCTGGTGGCGGCTATTCTGGGTGTTGTCGAAGGATTGACGGAGTTTTTGCCCGTTTCCAGCACCGGCCACATGATTATTGTCGGGCATCTGCTGGGTTTTGAAGGTGAAACGGCGAAGACGTTTGAAGTGGTGATTCAGCTCGGTTCGATTCTGGCCGTGGTGGTGATGTTCTGGCGTCGTCTGTTTGGCCTGATTGGTATCCATTTTGGCCGACCGATTCATGAAGGCGAAGGAAAAGGGCGTTTGTCGCTCATCCACATTCTGTTGGGCATGATTCCGGCAGTGGTTCTGGGGCTGGTGTTTCACGACACGATCAAGTCGCTATTCAATCCGATTAACGTGATGTACGCGCTCATTGTCGGCGGTTTCCTGCTGATTGCCGCCGAATGCCTGAAGCCGAAACAGCCGCGCGCGGTAGGCGTGGACGACATGACCTATCGTCAGGCATTTATCATTGGCTGCTTCCAGTGTCTGGCGCTGTGGCCGGGCTTTTCTCGCTCAGGGGCGACCATTTCTGGCGGTATGCTGATGGGGGTGAGCCGCTATGCGGCGTCGGAATTCTCATTCCTGTTGGCGGTACCGATGATGATGGGTGCCACGGCATTGGATCTCTATAAGAGCTGGCATTTCCTGACGCTGGCGGATTTGCCGATGTTTGCCGTAGGCTTTGTGATGGCTTTCCTTGTGGCGCTGGTGGCGATTAAGACCTTCCTGCAACTCATCAAGCGCATCTCGTTTATTCCGTTCGCTATCTACCGCTTTATCGTCGCGGCAGCGGTGTACGTGGTGTTCTTCTGATGTCCTGCCCTCAGTCTTTCGGCTGAGGGCAACGTTGTTCCTTCCAGTGGGCGACGGCTTTAATGCGACGGCGCGTTAACTCTTCGCGGATTGCCGGCCCCTGAAACCCCGCTTCAATGACCTCTTTATTCGATACACCTTTCGCCACTATCCAGGATTCACGCAGCAAGCGCCCTTGCGGGTAATCGCTGGCTTCAAAATGGGTGCGCCCACGCACGTCGGCTTCGCTGGTTAGCGCAATCTGCTCGACGCGCTGAGGCTTGCGCCAGGCATCGATAGCATCGAACAGCTTGACGATCGTTTTTGGTTGCAGAATCGGGAAGGTATGAATGAGATCGTGGAACTCCGCCACCAGTTTCGCTAAATCGCGCATCTCATTAGGCACTTTCAGACGCTGGCAGAGTTGTTCCACCAGTTTGACGCCCGCCGGGCCGTGACCGTGATGACGCGGCCAGAGATGTTTTGGCGTTAAACCTTTGCCTAAATCGTGGCAAAGAGTGGCGAAGCGGATGTCGATCTCCGGGCTCAGCATTGCCGCCATCGTTAGCGTCATCAGCGTATGCACGCCGGTATCGATTTCCGGATGCCATTTCTCCGGCGCAGGCACGCCGTACAGCGCGTCAACTTCCGGGAACAGAACTTTCAGCGCGCCGCAGTCGCGTAAGGTCTGGAAAAAGACCTGTGGGTTGCGAGTACCGAGCGCGCCTTCTGTCTCTTTCCACACACGTTCCGGCGTCAGGTGTTCAAGTTCGCCGGCGGCAGTCATGTCGCGCATCAGCGTCAGTGTTTCATCGGCAATGCGGAAGCTAAGATGGGCATATCGGGCGGCAAAACGCGCCACGCGCAGCACGCGGAGCGGGTCTTCACCAAAGGCGGGGGAAACATGACGCAGCAGGCGGTTTTGCAGATCGGCACGACCGCCGTAAGGGTCGATAATCGTGCCGTTGTCGTCCTGTGCGAGGGCGTTCACTGTCAGATCGCGGCGAAGTAAATCTTGCTCCAGCGTCACATCCGGTGCGGCATAGCAGGTAAAACCCGTATACCCGGAACCCGATTTACGCTCGGTACGCGCCAGCGCATACTCTTCATGACTTTGCGGATGCAAAAACACAGGAAAATCGCGGCCTACCTGCTGGTAGCCCGCGTCGAGCATTTGCTGTGGCGTCGCACCGACCACGACCCAATCTTTATCTTTGACCGGCAGGCCTAATAAACCGTCTCTTACCGCACCACCGACCAGATAACTCTTCACGCCGCGTTTCTCCTCACTGTTGTCCTGTGTGGATAATACGAGAGAAGCGGCGTTATGGCTAATTCATCCAGCGGTCTTTACGCTTACGGCTTGGCACCAGATGCGGCAGCACCAGGCCAAGAATCAGGCCCGCGCCCAACACGCCGCCACCGTACATAAACCACTGCATGATGATGGTGCGCTGTTTATCGTCGAGCTGCAGATTAGCGGCGCTGACTTTTTTCTGTGCCACGATAAGCTCATTTTTCAGCTTTTGATTCTCTTCTTTCAGGCTGTTGATCACGCTGTCGCTCTGAGAGACTTTGGTCTGCATTTCAGCGGTACGCTGATTCCAGGTCGAATCGATGTTAGTCAGCTTGTCGGTCAGGGTTTTCACCTGATTTTCCAGATCCGGCACACGGGTGCGCAGGCTCGGGGTTTCCGTCAGCTCTTTCAGCGGGATCCACGCGGTACGGCCATTGCCGTCGCGAACTTGTCCATACTGGGTGCCGGGATTGGTTTGCAGCAGGGTGACTTCTTCACCGGCATTAATAGAGCCCACCAGGCGATAGTTATCGCCTGGGCCGCTGCGAACCCAGGTATTCAGTTCATCAGAAACATAACGCTTCTCTTCTGCGTGAGTGACGGCGGAAGCGGTGAGTGCAAGTAAAGTGACTGCGATTAGGCGTAATTTTGGCATCAGGTCATCGTTTTTGTCATAAAAGTGGGACGATAGTAGTGGCAACAGTCTGGCGACGCAAAGCCTTCTACAGCAATCAGAATCATCCAGGAGGCGCGGGTGACGTCGCAATAGTGTTAACCGCGTAAAGTTGCCGCGCAAATTGCGCATTGCATGGTAATTTTTCGCAAAATACTATCTACTGACAAAAAGATTACCTGGAAGTTCGCCGAAAGGGTACTTCAGGGCCACGAAACCATAAGAAATCAGCCATGGCACAAGAAATTGAATTAAAGTTCATCGTTGATGAGGCAGGTGTTGAAGCCCTGCGTCAGCATCTCTCCACCCTAAAAGCCGAGCATACGGCTGCCGGAAAACTCCTCAATATTTACTACGAAACCGAAGATAACTGGCTGCGGCGTCATGACATGGGCCTGCGCATTCGCGGCGCGGGCGATCGCTATGAAATGACCCTGAAAGTGGCTGGTCGTACAGTGGGCGGGCTGCATCAGCGCCCGGAGTACAATATCGACCTTGATGAACCGACCCTCGCGCTGGAAAAACTGCCTGCAGAAGTCTGGCCGAATGGCGAGATGCCCGAAGGGCTGGCGGCGCAGGTGCAGCCGCTGTTCAGCACCGATTTCATGCGTGAAAAGTGGGTAGTCAGTCACGGCAAGAGCCAGATTGAAATTGCGCTCGACCTGGGCGACGTCAAAGCGGGCGAGCATCAGGAGCCAATTTGCGAGCTGGAACTGGAACTGCTTTCCGGTGACACCGTCGATGTTCTGACGCTGGCGCAGCAACTGAGCCAGACGGGGCTGGTGCGTCAGGGCAGCCTGAGCAAAGCCGCGCGCGGCTATCATCTCGCACAGGGCAATGAGGAGCGTCCGCTCAAACCTGCTGAAATCATGCAAATCGCGCCGAAATCGACCATTGAGCAGGGGCTGGAAGCGGCGCTGGAAAAAGCGCTGGCGCACTGGCAATACCACGAAGAGCTGTGGGTTCGCGGTAATAGAAAAGCGAAAGACGAAGTGCTGGCGGCAATCGGCCAGATTCGCCACACGCTGATGCTGTTTGGCGGCGTGGTACCGCGCAAAGCCAGCGCGGCGCTGCGCGATTTACTGACCCAGGCCGAAGCGGTGCTGGGCGGCGATATTTCCGCTCATGATGCCGCCTTTAACGTGGCGGTGACCCAGGCCAAGCTGGCCTTCACCGAGTGGCTGGTGACGCGCGGCTGGCGGCCTTTCCTGGATGCCAAAGCGCAGACCAAAATCAGCGACTCCTTTAAGCGTTTCGCCGATACCCATCTTTCACGCCAGGCGGCAGAGCTGCGCACCACTTTTGCGTATCCCCTGGGCGACAGCTATGCCGACCAGTTGCCACGTTTAACGCGCGATATCACCTGCGTGCAGCTGCTGGCGGGTTATTACAATCGCGCGCAGGCCGACGCATGGCTGGCGAACTGGCTGGGGCTGCGTCACGCTATTTTGACGCGCCAGCACATCGAAATTGAACATTTCCGCAATGAAGCACTGGCGGTTGAGCCATTCTGGTTACACAGCGGAAAACGATAACTGACCTCAGGGAAACCGAGTATGACCCCGCTTTCATCGCAGTTACAGCAGCACTGGCAAACGTTGGTTGAGCGGCTACCAGAGACCTTTCCGGTAGCGACACTGACGCCGCAGGCGCAGGCCGTCATGACGTTCAGCGATTTCGTTCAGCAAAGCCTGACGATCTATCCCGAATGGCTGGAGACGCTCGCCAGCCAACCGCCACAGGCGGACGAATGGCAACACTATCGCGACTGGCTACAGGCCGCGCTGGTCGATGTAACCGATGAAGCCGGGCTCATGCGTGAACTGCGGTTGTTCCGCCGACGTATCATGGTACGCATCGCCTGGGCGCAGTCGCTGTCGCTGATTTCCGAGGTGGATACGCTCCAGCAGTTGAGCGTGCTGGCCGAGACGCTGATCGTCAACGCCCGTGACTGGCTCTACGACGCCTGTTGTCGCGAATGGGGCACGCCCAGCAACGCCGACGGCGTCGCGCAACCGCTGTTGATTCTTGGCATGGGCAAGCTGGGCGGCGGGGAGCTGAACTTCTCCTCAGATATCGACCTGATTTTTGCCTGGCCGGAGCACGGCTCCACGCGCGGCGGGCGACGCGAACTCGACAACGCCCAGTTCTTTACCCGTCTTGGTCAGCGGCTGATTAAAGTGCTCGACCAACCGACCCAGGATGGCTTTGTCTATCGCGTCGATATGCGCCTGCGCCCGTTTGGTGACAGCGGCCCGCTGGTGCTGAGCTTTGCCGCGCTGGAGGATTATTACCAGGAGCAGGGGCGCGACTGGGAACGCTACGCGATGGTGAAAGCGCGGATTATGGGCGACAACGATGACGTCTGGAGCAAGGAATTACGCGCAATGCTGCGGCCCTTTGTTTTCCGTCGCTATATCGACTTCAGCGTGATTCAGTCGCTGCGTAGCATGAAAGGGATGATTGCCCGAGAAGTGCGTCGCCGGGGGCTGAAAGACAATATCAAGCTCGGCGCGGGCGGCATCCGCGAAATCGAATTTATCGTCCAGGTGTTCCAGTTGATTCGTGGCGGGCGTGAACCGTCGTTACAGGAGCGCTCACTGCTGCCGACGCTTGCGGCGATTGAAAACCTGCATCTGCTTTCAGAGCAGGACGCAAACGCGCTGCGCGAAGCCTATCTTTTCCTGCGTCGCCTGGAAAATCTCCTGCAAAGCATCAACGATGAACAGACGCAAACCCTACCGGGCGACGACCTTAACCGCGCGCGCCTGGCGTGGGGAATGGGCGTGGCTGACTGGGAGACGCTCACCGTACAGCTTGAAGGGCTGATGGCGGGCGTGCGCCGCATTTTTGACGAACTGATTGGCGACGATGAATCTTCGCCGGAAGAAGAGACGCTGGCTGAAGACTGGCGTGAACTCTGGCAGGACACGTTGCAGGAAGAGGACAACCCGCCGGTACTGGCGCACCTCAGCGAGGACGATCGCCGCCAGGTGGTGGCGCTGATTGCGGATTTCCGCAAAGAACTGGATAAACGAACCATTGGCCCGCGCGGTCGTCAGGTGCTCGATTCGCTGATGCCGCATCTGTTGAGCGAAGTGTGCGTTCGCGATGATGCCCCGGTGCCGCTGATGCGCATCACTCCATTGCTGATTGGCATCGTTACGCGCACCACTTACCTGGAATTGCTCAGCGAATATCCGGGAACATTGAAACACCTTATCCGGCTGTGCGCCGCCTCACCGATGGTGGCGAGCCAGCTGGCGCGTTATCCGCTGTTGTTGGATGAACTACTCGACCCCAACACGCTTTATCAACCGACAGCGACCGACGCCTATCGCGATGAACTGCGTCAGTATTTGTTGCGCGTACCGGAAGAGGATGAAGAACAACAACTGGAAGCATTGCGCCAGTTTAAACAGGCCCAATTGCTGCACATTGCGGCGGCGGATATCGCCGGTACGCTGCCGGTTATGAAAGTGAGCGACCATCTGACCTGGCTTGCGGAGGCGATGATTGACGCCGTGGTACATCAGGCGTGGACGCAAATGGTTGCTCGTTATGGGCAGCCAACGCACCTGCACGATCGCCACGGACGCGGTTTTGCGGTAATTGGTTACGGCAAGCTGGGCGGCTGGGAACTGGGTTACAGTTCCGACCTGGATCTGGTGTTCCTTCACGATTGCCCGGCGGATGTGATGACCGATGGCGAACGCGAAATTGATGGTCGCCAGTTCTACCTGCGTCTGGCGCAGCGCATTATGCATCTGTTCAGCACGCGAACCTCTTCTGGCATCCTTTATGAAGTTGACGCGCGTTTACGTCCCTCCGGCGCGGCGGGAATGCTGGTGACGACCGCCGAAGCCTTTGCTGATTATCAGCAGAACGAAGCGTGGACATGGGAGCACCAGGCGCTGGTTCGCGCGCGCGTGGTTTATGGCGACCCGCAGCTTCAGCAGCAGTTTGATGCTATTCGCCGCCAGATCCTCACCAACGTGCGAGACGGCGACACCTTACGCACGGAAGTGCGTGAAATGCGTGAAAAAATGCGCGCCCATCTTGGTAATAAACATCGCGATCGCTTTGATATTAAGGCTGATGCTGGTGGGATCACGGACATCGAATTTATTACGCAATATCTGGTGCTGCGCTACGCCCATGACAAACCGAAACTGACCCGCTGGTCAGATAATGTGCGCATCCTCGAGCTGCTGGCGCAGAACGACATCATGGACGAGCAGGAAGCGCAAGCGTTGACCCGTGCCTACACCACGCTACGTGATGCGCTGCATCATCTGGCGTTGCAGGAATTACCGGGGAACGTCGGGCTGGAGCGTTTTACCGCCGAGCGTGAACAGGTAGAGGCGAGTTGGCTGAAGTGGCTGGTCACGCCGTGAAATGTGCTATTATCGCGCCAAATTTTTGAATCTCTCAGGAGACACGAATGAAAGTAACGCTGCCAGAATATGAGCGCGCAGGGGTGATGGTTGTTGGTGATGTGATGCTGGATCGCTACTGGTATGGCCCAACCAGCCGTATCTCCCCGGAAGCGCCGGTGCCGGTGGTGAAGGTTGAAACCATCGAGGAACGTCCTGGCGGCGCGGCGAACGTGGCGATGAATATCGCGTCCCTGGGAGCGAATTCTCGTCTGGTCGGCCTGACCGGTATTGATGACGCGGCGCGCGCATTGAACAAAGCGCTGGCGGACGTAAACGTCAAATGTGATTTCGTCTCTGTGGCGACGCACCCGACCATTACCAAGCTGCGTGTGCTGTCGCGTAACCAGCAACTGATTCGTCTCGACTTCGAAGAAGGCTTTGCCGGGGTTGACCCGCAGCCGCTGCATGACCGCATTAAAAGCAGTCTGGCGAGCGTGGGCGCTCTGGTGCTTTCCGACTACGCCAAAGGCGCGCTGGAAAGCGTACAGCAGATGATTAAGCTCGCGCGTGAAGCGAACGTCCCGGTATTAATCGACCCGAAAGGCACTGATTTTGAACGTTATCGCGGTGCGACGTTGTTAACGCCAAACCTCTCTGAGTTTGAAGCGGTTGTCGGTAAGTGCAAAAGCGAAGCGGAGATCGTTGAGCGCGGCATGAAATTGATTGCCGATTACGAACTTTCCGCACTGCTGGTAACACGTTCCGAGCAGGGTATGACACTGCTTCAGCCGGGTAAAGAGCCGCTGCATCAACCGACCCAGGCGCAGGAAGTGTATGATGTCACCGGTGCCGGTGACACGGTGATTGGTGTGCTGGCGGCAACGCTCGCGGCGGGTAACTCACTGGAAGATGCCTGCTACTTCGCTAACGCGGCGGCAGGCGTGGTGGTGGGTAAACTCGGTACTTCAACCGTTTCGCCTATCGAGCTGGAAAACGCCGTGCGCGGTCGTGCGGAAACCGGCTTTGGTGTGATGAGCGAAGAAGAGCTGAAACAGGCGGTGGCCGCGGCGCGTAAACGCGGTGAGAAAGTGGTGATGACCAACGGTGTCTTCGACATTCTGCACGCGGGTCACGTCTCTTATCTCGCTAACGCGCGCAAGCTGGGCGATCGTCTGATCGTCGCGGTAAACAGCGATGCCTCGACCAAACGTCTGAAGGGTGAATCCCGCCCGGTGAACCCGCTGGAACAGCGTATGATCGTGCTGGGCGCACTGGAATCCGTCGACTGGGTGGTTTCCTTTGAAGAGGATACGCCGCAGCGTTTGATCGCCGGGATCTTACCGGATCGCCTGGTGAAAGGCGGCGATTATAAACCTGAACAGATTGCCGGCAGTGAAGAAGTGTGGGCCAACGGCGGTGAAGTACTGGTGCTCAACTTCGAAGACGGGTGTTCGACCACCAACATCATCAAGAAGATTCAAAAAGACGCTAATAAGTAAGCGGTACTCGCTTCATTTAAAAGCCCTGTCGGCTTCGAACGACAGGGCTTTTTATTGATTAATCAGAAATATGATTTAGCACATTTTTTATCCACAATAAGCGCACGGAATGTCCAAATTCTGATTTTTGGTCGGCGAATACTGAAATCAGATAAAGCATATACACTCAGATATACAACGACTGAAGGAGTATGCCGATGGACAACAGCAATATTTATTCCCTGAATAATTTTGATTTTTTGGCCCAGAGCTTTGCCAGAATGCACGATCAGGGTCAGGACGTTGATTTAGAAGCGATTACCGGCAACATGGATGAAGAGCACCGCGTCTGGTTTTGCAAGCGTTATGAACGCTATTGCCGGATGGTAGAGAAGCGTAAGGAAACTGAGCTGGAACACTGATTCATTTGCCCCGGGAGTCGCGTGGGGACGTAGATCGTAGGCCGGGTAAGCGCAGCGCTACCCGGCTTTTTCTTACTCTTTATCTTCCACTGACGTGGCCGCACGACCTTCGAGCTCGCTAAGACGCTGTTCAAGAAGCGCCAGTTTCTCACGCGTGCGCAGCAACACCTGCGTTTGCACATCAAACTCTTCGCGGCTCACCAGATCCAGACGAGTCAACTGTGACTGCAGAACCTGACGCACTTTTTTCTCTACATCATCCCCGAAATCACGGAGGCCTTTCGGCATAGATTCATGGACCTGGCGTGCGATTTGTTCAATTTTTTTCGGGTCAATCATCGTCGTTTACCTGATTTGTCTGTTCTGACAATCATTGTAGTGCCTTCGCCTGGTTCTATAAACCAGAATTGTTCGAAGCTTATGCATTGCCGAAGATAGTCAATAGCGTTATAGTGAGTACGCTTATTCTCAGGGCGGGGCGAAATTCCCCACCGGCGGTAAATCAGCTACGGCTGAAAGCCCGCGAGCGCTTTGAGTGCAAACTCAAAGGTCAGCAGATCCGGTGTAATTCCGGGGCCGACGGTTAGAGTCCGGATGGGAGAGAGTAACGATTCAGTCGGGCTGAGCCCGCTCGCGTTATCCATTTGCCGCTAAACCGGCACTCCTAAGACTGCCCTGATTCTGGTAACCATAATTTTAACGAGGTTTTTTTACCATGAATCAGACGCTACTTTCCTCTTTTGGTACTGCTTTTGAACGCGTTGAAAACGCACTGATTGCTCTGCGCGAAGGCCGCGGCGCGATGGTGCTGGACGACGAAAACCGTGAAAACGAAGGCGATATGATCTTCGCCGCCGAAAACATGACTGTTGAACAAATGGCGCTGACTATTCGTCACGGTAGCGGCATCGTGTGTCTGTGCCTGACGGAAGAACGCCGTAAACAGCTGGATCTGCCGATGATGGTAGAGAACAACACCAGCGCATACGGGACGGGCTTCACCATTACCATCGAAGCGGCACATGGCGTGACTACCGGCGTTTCCGCCGCTGACCGTCTGACCACCGTCCGCGCGGCAATTGCTGACGATGCAAAACCGTCCGACCTGAATCGTCCGGGCCATGTCTTCCCGCTGCGCGCGCAGAAGGGCGGCGTACTGACTCGTGGCGGCCACACTGAAGCGACCATCGACTTGGTTACTCTGGCGGGCTTCAAGCCAGCAGGCGTACTGTGTGAACTGACCAACGACGACGGTACCATGGCGCGTGCGCCAGAGTGCATCGAGTTTGCCCGCAAACACAATATGGCGTTGGTGACAATTGAAGACCTGGTGGCATATCGCCAGGCTCACGAACGTAAAGCAAGCTGATTGCTGGTTCAACGCCTGTAGGCCGGATAAGACGTTTAAGTTGCATCCGGCACTGAAAGCCCGCTTCGCGGGCTTTTTCGTTTTTAGTTGTAGTTAATTTTATATAACACCACTGTCTGGAACGGCCCAATTTTTACCGTTTCACCTGCCGCCTGACTGAGTTCTGCCTGATAGTTTTTTTCTCGCACCAACAGGTTTGAGTCGAAACTGGCGAACTCTTTGTAATCGTTATAGGTAAAGAAAGTATTATCTTCCGTATCGCGAATCTTTATTTGTAGCCCATTACTTAACCTCAGTGATGTATCGTTATCCGCCAGTGTTTCTGTGGTGTAGAACGATGAAGAGACCTTAAACGTGTCTGTACATTCTGAATCAGCAATGTTTTTAGTGGTTTTGACCGAGAAACTTCGGGTTAACGTTTTATGGTTAATTTCCATGTTGTTAAACGTGCCAAAATCGATGGTCTGGTTTTCAGGGTAAATGCTGAACTTGACGCTACAGTCCAGAACACGAATCTGATCCAGGCCCGTCACATGATACTTGAGGTTTTTTGCTTCCGGGTTCTGGTTTACGCCGCCAACGCCGTCAAACTGCACCAAAATATAGTCACTGATACTGCTTTTATAATCGTGAGGCGGCATCGTGATTATCTTCACATACAGCCTCATACGGGCAATAAACGTACGCGAGTAGTGAATGTTATTAACGTCGCCAGAACAAAGATCGTGCTCCCAGCCTGCCGCCTTAATTTGTTCCGGTGTGTAGATAGCAAGCTGTTTATTATCAAGGCATTGATGGGTATCAATGCCGATGCTGCCTTGAGAGGCGTCGTAGTCTACGCCTTCGTAGGTGACGCCAAGCTGATAATAGGGATCGTTGACGGATGTGTAAGGGTTTACCCACGCATAGATATCTTCGTTTCCGAAGTTTGGCGCGGTGCCCGTGTCACAATAAACCGGAATTTTAATATCATTACTTTCCCAAATTTTATCACCGGCTTTGGCATTACCAGGCACGGCGAAAGGCTCGATATTGGTAAAGCCTTCCACCGGCCCATTTGAGGTACCCAAATGACAGTTCACGGCAAAAGCCGATCGCAGCGGAAGCAACGTGGCTAAGGCCAACGCCAGGATAACCAGTATGCGCCTCATTGTTTTTTCTCCGGTGGCGCTTTGACGTCACAGTGAGCATTACAACGGACATTGAGCATGCGCAGCCCACCGTAGTCGTCAATATAGCCCAACATAAACACGTTTCCTGTATAACGATTCGCATTGAGCGTTTGCGAGCCAAAGGGTGAAAGCATCGTGCTTTCATATCCGGGGAATACGGCTTTATCGTCTTTGCCAAAGAAGGCCAGGGTGATGTAGTAGGGAGTAGGGTTTTTGACCAGCAGCGAACTCCCTTGTTGAGATGCGGTGATTTGCTGCTCAATTTTCGCATCAGGCGATTTTTTTAGGCCCACTGGCCGCCAGAACAGTTTAAGTTTTGACTGTAATGCCAACTGCAAAACCGCATGGTTATCGTTATTTTCCGGGACGGGCGGAATTTCACGCACGTTGAAGTAAAAGAGAGACTCGCGGTCAGTGGGCAGAGTGCTGGCTTTACTTTGTTTAACAATACGAACCTGACTTATTGCCCCGGGTTCCAGGCGCTGAATGGGGGGCAATGCCGCAATGGCACTGTCATCCTTTTGGCCATGCTCGTTTTCAATCCAGGAGTAGGCGAGGTAGGGCTGTGATTTGCTTTGATTCTCCAGTTTCAGGCTGCTGGCCTTCTCATCCGCATGAAAAATAATGCGGGTTCTGTCAGGTAAAACGGCTGCATGGCTTGTTAACGGCAGTAGCACACAGAGAAGGGGGAGTACTTTAGAAAGTGTCATTTCTCATCCTTAATTAATGACAAGGTAAAATAAGCTGCTGTGCGACGGATTCCAGGGATGCTGGCAGTTTAATCGTGCAGCGGTTCTCTTTGCCCCACTGTACGTTAAACGTCTGGCCGCCTTTGACGCCGCTCAGCCAGGCGTGTCCTTCTTCGCTCACCATGCCAACGTCGATATTTTTATCACTCAGATAAACCACCGCGCCCAGTGGCGGCACGCCGTTGTCTGCCGTATGGATGATGACGGAAAGATCTTTACCGGCGCGCGATACCAGCGATTTATAGCCGATAGCACCTTCCGTCCAGGCCTGACGCATAATATTTTCGTCAACCGTAACGCCATCAGGCAGGTTATTCATATTGACGGCAATGGTCGCAGGTGAATAACTGGAGATCATGGGGACAACCGTGTTGCCCAGCCAGTTGGTTTCGTTGAGCTCGCCCTGTACCGGGATGCCCGCAACGCCGTCGGCGTCGATCATAATTCTAGGCTCATTGCCAAAACTACGGCGATGCCATGCGAAACCCTGCCGTGTCGCCGTCATTGACCCCGTCCAACTGGCGCTGACTGAGCGGTAATCACTGGCGTTATAACTGCCCGAAAGTTGCAAATCGCCCACTGAGGTTATGTGCTGAAGATTACCGCGGAACTGCGCGCCGTTATCGGGTTTATCTGACTCAATGCCTGCCGATACACCCCAGGTGTCACGTGCACTGGAGGAGTCATTCCAGCTCACCATATGGCTGGTGGTATTGCTACTGTGCATGTCGTAGTTAAGACGACGACCAAAATCGAACGGGATGGAGAGCGACATATAAAACTGGTTATCGCTACCTCGCTCTTCGTAATGTGTCGTGCTCCAGGATGTTGAGAGTGTGAGTCCTTTCCAGCTTCCAATATCGAAGTTAAACCCGGCCGTGAGGTTGGCGGTGGTTGATGTATCGCCATCCCACCACTCCTGACGCAAACCACTTAAATAAAGATTCAGATTGAGCGGATCAATGGGTTGGTTGAACGAAATGCTGAGTGTCTGTTTTTCGTCCTGGGTATCGGCGTCGTGATATTGATGATCAACAAAGTTGGCATAGCTATGAAATTCACGTTCGGAAAAGCGGTAGGCTGCCAGTGACACCTGGCTGTCGGTGGCATCAAAGCGCTTGCTGTAGTTCAGGCGGTAGCTACGGCCCCGTTCCTGATGGCCATCTTCAAAGGTACTGCTGGCATGGGTAATATCAAAAGAAACCGCTCCCAGCCAGCGCATATTTTGGCCAATACCAACGGCAACTGAGCGGTAATCGCTGCCAGCCGCCAGAATGCCTCCGTAGAGTGACGTGTCTGAAAGCATGCCCCATGAGGCTTCGCTACTAATGAAAGTATCGTTTACAACATGGTGAGAGATATCAGGGCGAGCGCGCCCGGCGGCCACTTTATAGCGCACCTGGCCTTCACGCGTCAGGAAAGGCGTGGAGGCTGCGGAAACCTGGAAACTGTTCACGCGGCCATCCTCCTCCTGCACTTTTACGTCCAGCGTTCCTTGTACCGACTGGTTGAGGTCGCTTATCAGGAAGGGCCCTGGCGCAACTTTGGTTTGATAAATCACGCGCCCGGCATGGCTGACCGTGACCGTCGCATTCGTTTGGGCGATGCCGCTGATTTGCGGCGCGTAGCCGCGTAGTTCCCAGGGCAACATACGATCGTCGCTGGCGATAGCCGCACCATTATAGGAGAAGGCGTCAAAAATATTCGAACTGAAGTCAGTTTCGCCGAGGGTTAACTTAGCGCCCAGCGAGGGGAGCGGGCGAAACAGATAGGTTCTGGAGATGCTACGTGTGGTTTGCGCGCTGCCACTACTCTGCGTTTGGCTGATTTGATAGTCGCTACGTAAGCGCCATGCGCCGAGATTCGCCCCGGCGGTGCCATAGCTATTATAATTTTCACTGTGCTCACCGTGATTTGGGCGATAGGTGCTGGCAAATAAGTTGTAGTCCAGCAGCAGGCCTGCGACTCCGTTATCCCACGTTGCAGGCGGCATCCACGTATCGGAGCGCCACGCGAGCATAGCCTGAGGAATCACGATGTCCAGATTCTGGGTCGCTCTGTCCAGTTTGAATGTGATATCGGGTTGTGTAGTGAAATCGAGGCAATTGTCCTTAATCGCAAACGTATTACGGATATCTTCTTTTAACCCTAACTGGTCAGCGAGATCGACAGGAATGCAAACCGCTACGGTTTCTTTCTGTTTTTTCCAGCTAAGCTGACGGCCAGAAGAAATAAGGTTTTTATTCACCGTGACGGAAACAAAATAATCTCCCGCAGCGATGGCAGATTTATCTTTGAATTGAGAAAAATCAACGCCATCGCGCATGGATTTATCCAGCACGTTTAAATTAAATTCCACAGCATGGACGGGGAGTGTCAGTAATAACCCACAGCCAGCGGCGAGAAGCTTGCAATTATCCATGGTATCCATACCCGGGCATATGCAAAGAAGGAAGAACGGGTGGCCATCATGGCCACCGATGTTCTTAGTTATAGATTAACGTGTAGTTTGCGGTGGCGGTTACGCCGCCAGCGGTGACAGTATTCGCGCCAATTTTTTCCATCCAGGCCTGAAACGGCAGGATTTGGGTCGCAGAGTCTGGGTTCAGCGCGAGTTCTTTTGCGGTACCCAGAGTAATATTCGCACCAGTGGAATCCATTAAGCGAACGCCGACATTGCTTGCGCCGCCAGCAAAGGTGTTACTGAGCAGACCCGGATTGCTGGCGACAACGTTACTGCTGGTGAAGGTCACTTTCACTTTAGAAAGGGGTTGGCCCTTACCATCATCAGAGCTGGGCAGTGCGCAGTTCTCCAGCGTAATGCTTGAATCTTTGGCTTCAGAGTGGGTATTGGCGTTAATGAAGGTATCCGTCACTTCACCGAGATCGACTTTTTTATCGATATCGTCAGCTTTAATAGAGCACGGCGCGCTGATGACCAGCCCGGTAAAGGTGATTTTGCCGCCACCGCCATCAATATCATCTGCCAGGGCATACCCTGAGGCGAGTACAGAAATGGCTAACGCCAGCAGCGTTTTCTTTCCTGAATTCATGTGATATATCCTTTGAAATTAAATGCAAACGTTATTTTTGAATAATATAAAGTCGGATTATATCTGAAGGGAAGTAATGGTGGTTTTAGTTAAATTACAATCAATCGGCAGTTGAAGTTAAATAATTTGCTCAGAATAATATTGTTTAATTTAATTATTGATGCGGTGATTGTGTTTTGATTTTTATGCAATATTAAGCCGGGTGAACAATAGGGTTAGATATCATAATAATCAATGATCTATATGTTTTTTTTAGGAATATATTTAGTCTCAAATTGTAATGCTATCGGATGAGCTATACGCCGTACTGCTGCCAGCCATACGGCGTAAACCATTTAACCTAACCCAATCGATTGTAACAGAACCAAACTGAGCCCCATCACCGACATGCCGCACAGCACGCCATAGCTGGGGTTATTATTGGGGTCTATCTCTTTTGCCAGCGGCATCAGTTCATCGACGGAGAGGGCGACCATAATACCAGCCACTGCCGCCATAATCGCTGCCATCACCACCGGCGACACCAGGCTACCCAGGATCAACCATGCCAGTACGCCGCCAAGAATTTCCGCCATGCCGGAGATGCCAGCCCAGAATACGGCCTTGCGTTTTGAGCCTGTAGCTGCGTAGATCGGCCCGGAAACCGCTAACCCTTCAGGAATATTGTGTAATGCCACGGCGAAGGCGATGCCGAACCCCAGCTCCAGGTTGCTGCTTGCCGTGACAAACGTCGCGATGCCTTCAGGAAAATTGTGCAGGCTAATCCCAAGCGTCAGCAGGATTGCGGTACGTCGAAGATTGGGTGGAAGAGGCTTAACATCAGCGGGAACCAGATCCTGCGGATGTGCGTGCGGCAACATGCGGTCGAGCGCAAAATAGCCAAGTAGCCCGACGACAAACATGCCGTAGCCCAGAACAGGGGACATTCCTTCGGCATCCAGTGCGGCAGGAAGCATCTCCATCAGTGAAATCAGCAGCATAATGCCTGCCGCGAAGCCAAGGGAAAAGGCCAGAACGCGGTTAGAGGGTTTTTGACCAATAACACCCAGAACTGCGCCAATAAACGTGGCGGCACCTGCTAACAACGTCAGAATAAGAGGGACTGACATCGCTCACTCCTTATGATAATGATTATCATTTATATTATTAGAGATTGTCATCCATTACGAGAGGCGCATTGCTTCTTTACGTCACCTTACATTCAAAATTTCTGAAGATCTTCATCATGGTTATCTGAGTTCCTCCTCCAGAATTCCAGGTTAAGGTGTTGCTATCAGAAAATACCTCTACAAAGGATAACATCATGTCTCGTACCCGAATGCCAGCGTTGTTTTTAGGTCACGGCAGCCCAATGAACGTGCTGGAGGACAACATCTATACCCGTACCTGGCAGCATCTGGGCGAGACATTGCCCCGTCCACAAGCGATTGTGGTGATTTCAGCTCACTGGTTCACCCGTGGCACCGGCGTGACGGCTATGGAAACACCGAAAACGATCCATGATTTTGGCGGCTTCCCGCAGGCGCTGTATGACATTCATTATCCGGCACCGGGGTCTCCGGCGCTGGCGCAGAGGCTGGTCGAGTTACTGTCGCCGGTACCTGTCACGCTGGATAACGAAGCGTGGGGCTTTGACCATGGCTCGTGGGGCGTGCTGATCAAAATGTACCCGAATGCAGACATTCCGATGGTACAGTTGAGTATCGACAGCACTAAACCGGCGGCGTGGCATATGGAGATGGGGCGTAAGCTTGCCAGTCTGCGCGATGAGGGGATTATGCTGGTGGCCAGCGGCAACGTGGTGCATAACCTGCGAACCGCCAAATGGCATGGTGATGGCACGCCATATCCGTGGGCATCATCCTTTAATGAGTATGTGAAAGCGAATCTGAGCTGGAAAGGGCCAGTGGCTGCGCATCCGCTGGTGAATTATCTGGAGCACGAAGGGGGCGCGTTATCGAATCCGACGCCGGATCATTTCCTGCCTCTGCTGTATGTTTTGGGCGCATGGGATGGCGAAGAGCCGATTTCGATCCCGGTGGACGGGCTGGAAATGGGAAGCTTAAGTATGCTGTCGGTGCAGATCGGATAGCAGAAAAAAGCCCGGCGTCGCCGGGCTTCAGGAGTCTTACTCGACAAAAATATGCGGATAGAAGCGGGAAAGATCCTGGGTGATCAGCGCCCGGTCTTCGCGAATGCCGATCCCCGCGGGTTGATCGTTGATAAGCCAGCTGCCAATCAGCGTATAGCTGTCGCCAAATTTCGGCAGCGGATGGAACTGCTGCACGATCATGCCTTCTTCGCCATAAGGGCCGTCAACTTCTTCCAGCGTTTTGCCGTTCTCAATGATCGAGATGTTAGCGCCTTCGCGTGAGAAGATCGGTTTCACCACATATTTGTCCATTTGCGGATGATCGTCTTCGGCAAAATAAGCGGGCAGCAAATTCGGGTGATCCGGGAACATTTCCCACAGCAGCGGCAGCAGCGCTTTGTTGGAAATTATGCTCTTCCATGCCGGTTCTAGCCAGCGTACACCCGCGTCTTCCAGCTTGGTTGAAAACATCTCGCGCAGCATGTACTCCCACGGATAGAGCTTGAAGAGATTGCCGATAACCTGATCCTGAAGATCGGTAAACTGACCTTTTTCACCCAGGCCAATATCGTCGATATAAAGGAATTCGGTGGCCATTTCCGCTTCTGCCGCGCAGTCCTGCAGATATTGCACAGTTCCGCGATCTTCCACGGTATCGCGACAGCAGGTCAGGTGAAGTAGCTGAAAACCGTGCTGCTCACGCAGTTCGGTGAAGCGCGCGATGATCTTTTCTTGCAGGCTGTTGAACTGATCGCTGCCTTCCGGCAGGTTACCGGAATTGAGCTGATCTTCCAGCCAGATCCACTGGAAGAACGCGGCTTCGTACAGTGAAGTTGGGGTATCGGCGTTGTTCTCAAGCAGCTTCGGCTCGCCCACGCCGTCCCACGCCAGATCCATGCGTGAATAGAGCGAAGGTTGATGCGTCAGCCAGGACTGACGCACAAAGCCCCAGGTGTGTTTGGGAATGCGGAATTTGGTCATCAGCTCATCGCTGGCGACCACGCGCTCGACCACTTTTAAACACATCTGGTGCAGTTCGGCGGTGACCTCTTCCAGTTTTTCAACCTGCGCCAAAGTCAGCTTGTAATAGGCTTCCTCGCTCCAGTACGGCTCGCCATACATGGTGTGAAAGTTAAAGCCATATTCGGTAGCTTTTTCACGCCAGTCCGGGCGCTCTGTAATACTGATTCTTTCCATGAGACTTAGCCGCCCATTGAGCGAGAAGAGGTGCCGGACGCGCTGCTACGCTGCATTGTCGCTTGTTTAGCGACAGACTCGCCAAACCCACCACGAGTGACCGTGCTGGTGGTCGCCGGTTTTGGCGCCATTGCGGTTTTCGGTACCGTCATGGTGCGGCCTGGCTGTGCGGCACCGTAGTTTTTGCCGCTGGCGTCGGTGTATTTACCATATGCCGGGCTGGACGGGTTTTTAGAGGTGAACACCGGTTGCTGCTGGAAGCCCGCACCGCCGCTCATCATACGACCCATCATGTAACCGGCCATCAACGGCATCCAGAAGCTGCCGCTGCTTTGCGCCTGTGCCTGGTTTTCTGGCGCAACACCTGCCTGAGCTGGCGTTTGCTGACACTGACCTTCACCAAATTCCGCGACGCAATCTTCACGCGTGGCATATTTCGGCGCAGTACGTTCCGCTTCTTTCTGTGCGTTATTAAAGGCAGTGGTGCATTCCGCACTTTTCCCCGGGTTGGCGGCCGAGCAGTCGTCCGCGTTTTGATACAGAGTGACCGTTTCGTCGCTTTGTTCACAGCCCGCCAGCATAAAAACGGCGGTGACGGCGAAAGCAACCGGTGTTAAATGGCGTGCACTCCAGCTTTTGCGAAAAGCGGCGTGCTTAATATTATTTGTCCGTTTCATCGTTATCTTCCTGGACCCAGTGGTAGAGCATTAGCGCTCAGGATAGTGGATGACTGGTTGAAAATGAAGCGAGAAGGGGAAGAAACAGTGGGATCTTTACGTTGCCTTACGTTCTGCGCAATGTAAAACGCCACGCGTGTTCGGCGTGGCGTTTTTATACGGCGTTGAGCTTAACGATTCGCGGTAGTGGTCGCGCCGTTATAGCCGTCTGCTGAGGCGTCCTGCTGCGGATTTTCCGGGGCCACGGACTCAGGCGTCGTGGATACCGGTTTACCCAGCGTGCTGTTCAGCGCCTGCAGATCCTGCTCGTTCAGCGTACCCAGCGCAGATTTTATATTCAGCTGGTTAATCAGGTAGTTATAACGTGCGCTGGAGAGTTGCTGTTTCGCGTTATACAGCGTGGTCGTCGCATCCAACACGTCGACAATGGTACGGGTACCGACTGAGTAACCGGCTTCCATCGCGTCTAATGAGCTCTGCGCAGAGACAACGGCTTGTTTATAGGCGTTGATGCTGCTGATAGAGGCATTGACGTTGTTGAAGGAGGAACGCACGGTTTGAACCACGGTACGGTGCGCGCTTTCCAGTTGCTCGCTTGCGCCAACGAAGTTGTACTGCGCCTGTTTAACCTGAGAAGTCACCGAACCGCCGCTGTAAATGGGCAGGTTGAAGCTCAGGCCGATAGAGTTCTGGCCGATATCGCGGTCAGCATAGGTGGAACCGCCGGTTTTGCTGCCATCATACTTGGTATTGGACACGCTGGTGGAAGCGTTGAGGTCCAGGGTCGGCAGGTGACCGTCCTGTGCCTGACGGATCTGCTCACGAGCCAGGTCCTGGCTCAGACGTGCCTGCAGCAGCGACAAGTTGCGGCTTTCCGCTTCTTTCAGCAGCGCATTGACCGCTTTCGGCTTATCGGTGGAGAAGCTGTCAACGTTCAGCGAAGAGAGTTCCGGGTAGTAGTTACCGGTGACCTGACGCAGCGCTTCAACGGCGTTGTCGAGATTATTGCGTGCGGTCACTTCATTCGCCAGCACGGTATCGTACTGTGAGCGGGCGTTCTGAACGTCGGTAATGGCAACCAGACCGACGTTAAAGCGCTGAGTGGTTTGATCCAACTGACGGTAGATAGCCTGTTTCTGCGCTTCAGTATAGGAAAGCGCATCAATCGCGCTCAGCACGTTAAAGTAGGCCGTCGCCGTGTTCAGAATAAGCTGTTGCTGGTCAGTCTGATACGTGACGTCCTGAATACCGGCGCTTTTTTCTTGCAGCGTCAGGGCGCGCCATTTCGACATATCAAACAACGTTTGCGTTAACTGCAGTGACGCACTGCTGACGTTGGAGTTTACGCCGTTGTTGTCACGGTAGCCGTTGGTATAGGTATAATCAGCACCCAGGCCAAGCTGTGGCAACAGTGGGCTACGCGCTTCGTTGATCTTTTCAAATGCGGCATCGCGGTCTGCTGCGGATTTACGCAGGTCAGGGTTGCTTAAACGCGCCTGCTGATACACTTGCAGCAGGTTCTCTGCCTGGCTCATTGCGCTGAAACCCGTAAGGCTCAGGCCAATAAGGATGGGGAGCAATTTCTTCATTTGCATTCCTTGTTGTGAAGCTTAGCGCTGATCTAATTCAGAAAAATATTCGCCGATTGTATCAGAGTCTGCCAGCTTAAAAAGTTGGCGTAATGTGCCATGCGGCGTTAATTTGCATCAATCTAGCATACAGGCAGCTAAACGGTAGCCAAACTGACCCGAATTCCACAATTTCATCACAAATGCATTTGGAACCAATCATGACTAAGACGAATGACTCAGTGGTTACGTTCTCGAAAAACGATGTAGAAATTATTGCACGGGAAACGCTGTACAGCGGTTTTTTTTCGCTTGATTTGTATCGTTTTCGTCACCGTTTATTTAACGGAGAAATGAGCGGCGAAGTAAAACGCGAAATTTTTGAGCGCGGTCACGCCGCAGTCTTGCTACCCTTTGACCCTGTGCGGGACGAAGTTGTGCTGATTGAACAGATCCGCATCGCCGCTTTCGACACCAGCGAAAGCCCGTGGTTGCTGGAGATGGTGGCTGGTATGATCGAAGAAGGCGAAACCATCGAAGAGGTGGCGCGCCGCGAAGCCGTGGAAGAAGCGGGCTTAATCGTCGGACGCACGAAAAAAATACTGAGTTACCTGGCAAGCCCGGGGGGAACCAGTGAGCGCCTCTCTGTATTAGCGGGCGAAGTCGACGCAACGACGGCCAAAGGCATTCATGGCCTGGCAGAAGAAAACGAAGACATTCGGGTTCATGTGGTAAGTCGGGAACAAGCTTATCAGTGGGTAGAAGAGGGAAAAATCGACAACGCGGCGACGGTCATCGCTTTGCAATGGCTGCAACTGCATTATCAAGACTTACGACAAGAGTGGTTAAAATGAAGCGCTATACACCTGACTTCCCTGAAATGATGCGGCTGTGCGAAACCAATTTCGCCCAGTTACGCCGATTACTGCCGCGCACAGATGCGCCCGGCGACGCAGTGAACTATCAGGTGGCGAATGCGCAATATCGGTTAACGATTGTCGAATCGACGCGTTACACGACGCTGGTAGAGATAGAACAAACGCACCCGAAGATCAGCTACTGGAGCCTGCCGTCCATGACGGTACGCCTGTATCATGATGCCATGGTGGCTGAAGTGTGTTCGAGCCAGCAGATTTTTCGCTTCAAAGCACGTTATGATTATCCTAATAAAAAGTTGCATCAACGCGACGAAAAGCATCAAATTAACCAGTTTCTGGCTGACTGGTTACGTTACTGTTTAGCATATGGAGCGATGGCGATTCCGGTTTAAGCATCGTGAAACCTAAGGACACCATTTGGAAAGCCTGTTAAACCTTCCGCTGGCTGGTGGGGCCAGTGTCAGGTTACTGCAAATTACTGATACTCACCTGTTCGCTAAAAAAAGTGAAACGCTGTTAGGCGTGAATACCTGGGACAGTTATCACGCCGTGCTTGAGGCAATCAACGCCTCGCAGCGTGAAGTGGATCTGGTGGTCGCGACTGGCGACTTAGCGCAGGATCACACCTCCGCGGCCTATCAGCACTTCGCTGAAGGCATCGCGCGATTTTCTGCGCCCTGCGTTTGGCTGCCGGGTAACCATGACTTCCAACCCGCCATGTACAGCACGCTACAGGATGCTGGGATCTCCCCGGCCAAGCGTGTGATGGTGGGGGAGCACTGGCAAATCCTGCTGCTCGACAGCCAGGTCTTTGGCGTGCCGCACGGCGAACTGAGCGAATTTCAACTGGAGTGGCTGGAAAAACGGCTGGCAGAAGCGCCGGAACGTCACACGCTGCTGCTGTTGCACCATCATCCATTGCCTGCGGGCTGTAGCTGGCTCGATCAGCACAGTTTGCGCAATGCCGCGTCGCTGGATAACGTGCTGGTGAATTTCCCGAAGGTGAAAAATCTGCTCTGCGGCCACATTCACCAGGAGCTGGATCTCGACTGGAATGGCCGTCGGATGATGGCGACACCGTCTACTTGTGTGCAGTTTAAACCCCATTGCGCCAACTTTACGCTGGATACGATTTCGCCGGGCTGGCGCTGGCTGGAACTGCATGCCGATGGCTCGCTGACCACCGAAGTTTGCCGCCTTGCCGGGTCGGAGTTTCACCCGGATACCGCGTCAGAAGGATACTGATGGCTACGCTTCTCTACCTGCATGGGTTTAACAGCTCACCCTGGTCTGCCAAAGCGACGGCGTTGAAAACGTGGCTGGCGGAGCACTATCCGGATATCACCATGGTGATCCCCCAGTTGCCGTCCTATCCTGCTGACGCCGCAGAAATGCTGGAGGCGCTGGTGTTAAAGCACGGGGGCGAACCGCTGGGTGTGGTCGGCTCCTCGCTGGGCGGCTATTATGCGACCTGGCTGTCGCAGTGTTTCATGTTGCCCGCTGTGGTGGTGAACCCGGCGATACGCCCGTATGAGTTGCTAACGAACTTCCTCGGTCCGAACGAGAATCCCTACACCGGTGAGCATTATGTGCTAGAGTCTCGCCATATTTACGATCTCAAAGTGATGCGAATTGACCCGCTGGAAGCGCCGGATCTCATCTGGCTATTGCAGCAAACGGGCGATGAAGTGCTTGATTACCGCCAGGCCGTTGACTATTTCGCCTCCTGCCGCCAAACGGTAGAGGAGGGCGGTAATCACGCATTTGTTGGTTTTGAAGATCATTTCACACAGATTATCGACTTTCTGGGGCTGCATTAAGCCGCTCCCATTACCTACGAACAGATCATGACACAATCTTCTTATAACGCTGATGCCATTGAGGTACTCACCGGGCTTGAGCCGGTTCGCCGCCGTCCGGGAATGTACACGGATACCACACGCCCTAACCATCTCGGTCAGGAAGTGATCGATAACAGCGTCGATGAAGCGCTGGCGGGCCACGCAAAACGTGTCGAAGTCATTCTTCATGCTGACCAGTCGCTGGAAGTCATCGATGACGGGCGCGGCATGCCGGTCGACATTCACCCGGAAGAGGGTGTACCGGCGGTCGAGCTGATTCTGTGCCGCCTGCACGCGGGCGGTAAGTTTTCTAACAAAAACTACCAGTTCTCCGGTGGCCTGCACGGCGTGGGGATTTCGGTGGTTAACGCCTTGTCCAAACGTGTGGAAGTAAACGTGCGTCGCGACGGGCAGGTTTACAGCATTGCCTTTGAAAATGGCGATAAAGTGGAAGACCTGCACGTTACCGGTACCTGCGGTAAACGCAATACCGGCACCAGCGTCCACTTCTGGCCAGATGAAAGCTTCTTCGATACTCCGCGCTTCTCCGTTTCACGTCTCAACCACGTGCTGAAAGCGAAAGCGGTGCTTTGCCCTGGTGTGGAAATTGTCTTTAAGGACAAAGTGAATAACACCGAGCAGAGCTGGCGTTATGAAGATGGCTTGACAGATTATCTGAAAGAAGCGGTGAACGGCTTGCCGACGCTGCCGGAACAGCCGTTTGTCGGGACGTTCTCCGGTGAAACGGAAGCGGTTGACTGGGCGCTGCTGTGGCTACCGGAAGGCGGTGAACTGCTTGCTGAAAGCTACGTTAACCTGATCCCGACCATGCAGGGCGGAACGCACGTTAACGGTTTGCGTCAGGGCCTGCTCGACGCGATGCGCGAATTCTGTGAATACCGCAATATTCTGCCGCGCGGCGTGAAGCTGACGGCAGAGGATATCTGGGAACGCTGCGCCTACGTGTTGTCGGTGAAAATGCAGGATCCGCAATTTGCCGGCCAGACCAAAGAGCGTCTCTCTTCCCGCCAGTGCGCCGCATTTGTTTCCGGCGTGGTGAAAGATGCGTTTTCCCTGTGGCTGAACCAGAACGTTCAGGCCGCAGAAATGCTGGCCGAGATGGCCATTTCCAGCGCTCAGCGCCGTATGCGCGCGGCGAAAAAAGTGGTGCGTAAAAAACTGACCAGTGGCCCGGCGCTGCCCGGCAAACTGGCAGATTGCACCGCACAAGATCTCAATCGTACCGAACTGTTCCTCGTGGAAGGGGATTCTGCAGGCGGATCAGCCAAACAGGCGCGCGATCGTGAATATCAGGCGATCATGCCGTTGAAAGGGAAGATCCTTAACACCTGGGAAGTTTCATCGGATGAAGTGCTGGCCTCGCAGGAAGTACACGATATTTCTGTGGCGATCGGCATCGATCCGGACAGCGACGATCTCAGCCAGCTGCGTTACGGCAAGATCTGTATCCTCGCGGATGCGGATTCTGATGGTCTGCACATCGCGACGCTGCTGTGCGCGCTGTTTGTGAAGCACTTCCGCTCGGTAGTTAAGCAGGGGCACGTTTACGTGGCGCTGCCGCCGCTCTACCGCATCGATCTCGGCAAAGAAGTCTATTACGCCCTGACCGAAGAAGAGAAAGCGGGCGTGCTGGAACAGCTTAAGCGCAAGAAAGGGAAACCGAACGTTCAGCGCTTTAAAGGGCTGGGTGAAATGAACCCGATGCAGTTGCGTGAAACCACGCTGGATCCGAACACGCGCCGTCTGGTACAGCTGGTGATTGATGATGAAGATGAACAGCAAACCAACGCCATGATGGACATGCTGCTGGCCAAGAAGCGTTCGGAAGACCGCCGCAACTGGTTGCAGGAAAAAGGCGATATGGCGGATATTGAAGCCTGATTAAGACCCTCTCTGCGGAGAGGGTTTTCATATCACTGATGATTCTTACGATACTGCAACGGCGTCTCACCGATGCCTTTCTTAAACGAGCTGATGAACCATGTGGTATCGGCAAAACCGACCTGGCTTGCCACCTCAGCCACACTGATTGTGCTGTGCAGCAGTAATTCGCAGGCTCGCCGCAGCCGTATTGTATTCAAATAGTTATGAATATATTCCCCCGTCTCGACATGAAAGCGCCGTGAAAGATAGCTGCGTGATTTGCCGAGATCCTGCGCCAGTTTATCGAGACTGAATTTTTGCTGATAGTTCTCTTCAATCCAGAACATTACCGGGCTGGCGATGCCGCGGTTATCTTCCGGCATTTTTTCCTGCACCGGCGGCAGCATATGCAAAAGCGTCATCAACAGAGTGGTGACATGCTCCGCGCTTAGCCCTGAAGTGGCAAGCCCGGCGTAGAGAGTAAACAGATAATCGACGTGAACATGTGCGTCGGCAAGGTCGGCAACAAAGGCGGGGCCAGCGCGCTGAGACAGCATTTGCAGACGGCTACGCGCATCGGGAAAGTCGCGCAGCAGGCGAAGAATCGCATGCTGATCGAGATGAATTATCGTGCGGCGGTAGCTGTCCTGAGCCTGTTCATCCACCCTCACTTTGTGCAGCGTAAACGGCGGGAAGAAAAACAGCCGCCCCGGACGCATGGTGTACTGGCGATTATCGACAATCACCACGCCGAACCCCTCCTCGACGTACAGCACTTCCAGACACTGATGCCAGTGGTGATAGCGCACGCTGTTGGCGTACAGACGGCTGAACGATGCCACCTTGTCGTTCAGTGTGATCAGCTCCAGATGTTCCGAATTTAATGTTGTACTCATAGCAACAGAATTAAATTTTTACGTAATAATCCCCACAACTAAACCACCGTTTTAAATTTTATCAAGTCGCGGTTTATTTATTCATATCAGTTGTGACCGGGTTAACACTTCACCGCACGCCTGACTCTCTATGCTTGTACCACTTTCGGGGATGGCTAAGCAGAGGATTCTGGCGGTGATGGAAAAATCAAATTCATTGTCTTCACGTGAAGAGGTGGTGACCGCGCTCACGAGCATGTTGAGTGCGCTGGATAAACAGTTTCCCGCCGGTGCGGCGCAATTCTCGTTGGGTGATACCTGCGCGCATTACAGTGTGGATATTGCCGAAATGGAAGGGCTGTCACGCGCGCTGTGGGGCCTTTTTCCGCTGCTGGCGGGTGGGGAAGAAGTGCCATTCAGCGATAAATATTTCACCGCCATTAAGCGCGGCACCGACCCACATAGCCCGGCGTACTGGGGCGAAACGGGCCCGTACGATCAGCGTCTGGTCGAGATGGCGGCCTATGGCCTTGGGTTGGCGCTGTTACAGGGCCGTTTCACCGATCATTTCAGCGCCGCTGAGCTGAATAACCTGCACCGCTGGTTGGATCAAATCACCGATTCACAAATGCCGGACAGCAACTGGAACTACTTTGCCATCATGGTACAACTGGGCTTTAAGCGCGCTGGTCTGCCTTACGATCGCCTGGCTGTCGATAAGCGCTTCGCGATGATGGAAGCCTACTATCTGGGCGATGGCTGGTACTCGGACGGCCCCGGGCGGCCCAAAGATTATTACATCTCAATGGCGTTTCATTTCTATGGATTGATCTACGCCACGCTTAACGGCAGCGACGATCCGCTGCGTGCGGCAACTCTCCGCGAACGCGCCACGCTGTTTGCCCGCGACTTCATCTATCTCAGCGCCGCCGATGGCGCTTGTGTACCGTTTGGCCGCAGCCTGACCTACCGTTTTGCGATGGTCGCCTTCTGGAGCGGCGTGGCCTTCGCCGGGCTGGATGTCTTCTCGCCGGGCGTGGTGAAGGGCATCATTCTGCGTCATCTGCGCTGGTGGCTGGAAAAACCGATTTTCGATCGCGACGGTATTTTGACCCTCGGTTTTGCCTACCCGAATCTGGCGATGTGCGAGGATTACAACTCACCGGGGTCGCCATACTGGGCGCTGAAGGTCTTTTTGATTCTGGCGCTTGCGGCGGATCATCCGTTCTGGCTGGCGGAAGAACTGCCATTGCCCACGCTGGACGATGTTCATGTGATAGCCCCCGCGCAGCAGGTTTTGCAGCACAGCGAACATTCGCAGCACGTTGTGATGCTCACTTCCGGCCAGCTGGAGCTGAACAATTATGTGAACACCGACGCTAAGTACACCAAATTCGCTTACTCCAGCCGTTTTGGTTTCACCATCGAGCGCGGGCGTTATGGCATTAAACATGCGGCCAGCGACTCCATGCTGCTGCTTGCTGAGAACGATAACCACTGGCGTGGACGTCGGGAATGCGAAAGCGTCGAGATTCAGGAGAGTGCGATTGTGTCGCGCTGGTCGCCCTGGCGGGACGTGCATGTCACCACCTGGCTTATCCCGGCGGGGGAGTGGCACGTGCGCGTGCATCGTCTGGATACCGCACGTCATTTGCAAAGTGCCGAGGGCGGTTTCGCGGTGATGAAGGCCGATGTGCAGCAGGGGGAAGGCCGGTGTCAGATTACCGCGCGTAATGGCGTCAGCGTGATTGCCGATCTCTCGCCAACGCTTTCGCGCCAGAGCGATGCGGTCGTGACGCCGCCGAATAGCAGCATTATGTTCGCCGAATGTGCGTCGATTCCGCTACTCACTGTCGACCTGACGCCGGGTGAACACTGGCTCTGTTGTGCGGTGGCTGCCAGCGGCGACGTTAAGAAAAAATATCACCAGCCGCCACGGTTGGTTATTGAAAAAAATACGCTCAGGGTAATGGGTGCCTTAGACAAACAATATGCCGCTCTGAGTTTTTAATTTTCCGGGTGCAAGCCCGGAATACTCTCTGTTGACCCTATATGCTTTCGTCGAGGATGGTATGGAAAAGTTATCGTCTCAAAACAGGCTTGAATATTACAAAATAAGTACTTTTATCTTTCTCTACTTTTTTACCTGGTCCGCCAGTATTGGTTTATTCGCTATATGGCTAGGGCAAAAAGCCAATTTAAGCGGTACGGTGATAGGGACTGTTTTTGCGGTGAACGGTATCTTTGCCGTCATCCTGAAACCAATTTACGGTTATATTCTCGATAAAATTGGCATGAGTAAATGCCTGCTCTATTTTGTCGTTGCGGTCTCAGCCCTGATGGCACCATTTTTTATTTATGTCTATCAGCCGCTCCTGCTGTCGCACACCATGCTGGGGATTATTGTCGGTGCGATTTATCTGAGCTTCGCCTGGTACGCGGGAGTAGCGGCCTGTGAATCCTATGCAGACCGTTACAGCCGCTTAAACGGCATGGAGTTCGGCCAGATTCGTATGTGGGGATCGCTCGGTTGGGCGGTGGCATCTTCCTTCTCAGGCCTGCTGTTTAACATCTCGCCCGCCTGGAACTTTATTATGGGCAGCGTGACGTCGATTATCATGCTGGTGGTGCTGATTAGCCTGAAAGTGAACACTAACTCCGTATATGCAGGCGAGGTACTGACCAAAGACAAAATCGCCCTGGCTGATGTCTATGCCCTGCTGCGAAGTGGCAAGTTCTGGGCCTTCTGTATGTATGTCTCTGGCGTGGCGTGGATGATGTTTATCGCCGAGCAGCAGTTCTCGCGCTACTTCGTCACCTTCTTCGAGGATGTTCATCAGGGCAACGCGATATTTGGTTATCTCGGCACCGTGCAGTCGGGTATCGAATTCCTGATGTATATGTTTATCCCGCTGGTAGTGAATTATATCGGTGCCAAACGAGGCTTATTAATCGTCGGCGCCGTGGTCGGTGCACGTCTGATTGTTTCCGGTCTGTGCGATTCCCATCTGCTTATTTCCGTACTGAAACCGCTTTATGGTCTGGAAATCTGTTTGCTGCTGGTGTCGGTATTTAAATATATCGCTGAGCATTTTGATAAACGCGTCAATGCGACCATGTACCTGCTTGGCTACCAGGCGATGTTATATGTTGGCAACGTCGTCGTTTCTTCACCTGCGGGTATTCTTTATGACCGCATAGGTTTTGAAAAAACGTACATCCTGATGGGCTCAATCGCCTTGCTGTTTACTGTCATCTCGGCATTTACCTTATCCGCCTGTCGTACCCAACGCAACCGCGCCGTGGCGCTGAATGTGGCTGAAAACAATGCGGGTAAATAATCCTGAACCGAAGAGTAATAAGGACACGAAAATGCACAAATCCGTCGTTGAGGAAACATTACCGGAATTTCCGGGCGCGCCAGTGAAC
Organism: Pseudocitrobacter faecalis; assembly: GCF_965231525.1. Lineage (NCBI taxonomy): Bacteria > Pseudomonadati > Pseudomonadota > Gammaproteobacteria > Enterobacterales > Enterobacteriaceae > Pseudocitrobacter > Pseudocitrobacter faecalis. Next base: position 245,699 of record NZ_CBDDNJ010000002.1, read on the forward strand.
ATGGACGCGTTTAATGATGAAATGGGGGCTGCGCGACAGCACGTACTCACACTGATTCGCCGTCATATGGCTGAGTTTGGTGAAAAATTTCCGGCGGAGACCTGTGAAAAAGGATTTTACCCGCTGACGGAAAACGTCGAATGGACCACCAGTTTCTGGACCGGCCAACTGTGGCTCGCCTGGGAGATGAGCGGTGATGAGGCTTTCCGCACGCTGGCGGAAAAACATGTGCGCTCGTTTGGCCTGCGTATTGCCGGGCGACACGACACCAACACGCACGATCTTGGTTTTTTATATACGCTCTCCTGCGTGGCCGCCTGGCGTCTGACGGGAAATCGTGATGCACGCGGTTTCTCACTACTGGCCGCCGAAGCGCTGCTGGAACGTTTTCATCGCAAAGCCGAGATCATTCAGGCATGGGGCGATCTCAAGGATCCCGCGCAGGCCGGGCGCATGATCATCGACTGCACCATGAACCTGCCGCTGCTTTACTGGGCCAGCGAACAAACCGGTGACCCGCGTTTTGCTGATGCAGCGAAAGCGCATGTGCGCCAGTCGGCGAAATATCTGGTGCGCGACGATGCATCAACCTACCACACCTACTATATGGATGTGCAGACCGGCGCGCCGCGTTTTGGCAATACGCAGCAGGGCTACGCGGATGACTCCTGCTGGTCGCGCGGGCAGGCGTGGGGCATCTACGGTTTTATGCTGAGTTACCTCTACACCGGTGACAGAGAACTGATTAGCCTGTCGAAAAAGCTGGCGAACTACTTTCTCAATCGTCTGCCGGAGGATGCGGTATGCCACTGGGATCTGGCGTTGCAGGGGACGGATGCGTTACGTGATTCCTCTTCGGCGGCGATTGCAGTTTGCGGCCTGCTGGAGTTGGTGAAATCTCTGCCGGTCATCGATCCGGATCGCGCGCGCTATCAGCAATGGGCGATGGGGATGATGTCGTCGCTGACGAAGCATTATCTGGCGGGGTTAGACGAGCCGGGTAACGGCTTGCTGAAACACTCGGTCTACCATTTAGCCGGGAACAAGGGCGTGGATGAGTGCAGTAGCTGGGGGGATTATTTCTATGTGGAAGCGCTGGTGCGCATGACGCAGAGCTGGAAATTGTACTGGTGAGTCATTGCCCGGTGGCGCTGCGCTTCCCGGGCCAACATTATCATGTTGCCGGGGACGCTTACGTGCCACCCGGCAAAACACTGGAACGTTAAACGCCCGCTTCCAGGATACGAATAGACATATCCAGCACGTCGTTTTTCACCGCTTCACTGTAGGCTTTCATATGCGGGGTCTGCAGGTGCGCTTCAAGATGCGCGATGCTTTCCCACTGCTCAACCATCACGATAGAGTCGGGGGACGTGGTCTGGAAGCTCACGCCTGCGGCATGGTCAACCATCGGCGCGTAGCCGTGGCAGCCTTCTTCCTGCAAAACGGTCGGGATGATTTTCGCAAACTGATCCAGAACCGCCTGACGATGGTGTTGGCCCGGACGTGTACGAATCTCTGCAATAACTGTCAACATAGTAAACTCCTTCTTAATCCAGCTTCCCAGTTAAGCAAAAATTTTACCAAGATGCTCGCGGTATTCTGCAATATAACGTGGAACGTCAGGCATTTTGATAACGTCGTTGGCGATAAAGGTCGGCAGCGCTTCCATTCCCAGGAACTGGTTGGCTTTGTGGAACGGCAGATAAACACCGTCTACGCCCACGCCATGGAAGAACTGTTCTTTATCGGTGAACGCTTCCATCGGCGCGTTCCAGGTCAGGGAAAGCATATAGGTTTTGCCCTGAATCAGACCACCGGAGCCATATTTTTTGCTGGCATCGGAACGGGTGCGGCCATCGCTGGCATACAGAGAACCGTGGCCTTCGGTGAACACGTCATCGATATATTTTTTCACGGTCCACGGTGCGCCCATCCACCAGCCCGGCATCTGCCAGATAACGGAGTCCGCCCACAGAAAGTTTTGGACTTCGGCCTTAACGTCGTAATCGCTGTCGGCGCGCACAACTTTAACATCATGCCCGGCGTCGCGCAGGAAGCTTTCCGCGACCTCGGTCATGGTGTCGTTCAGTTGACCGTTAGAGTGGCCGAATTTTTTTCCGCCGTTAATAATCAGTATGTTGCTCATTTTTTGTCCTCGATGAAAAGCGTTTGGCTGTCATAATACTCCTCCGGACGAAGCGTGAATATGAGCAAAATGTGCAAAGTCTTTTGCTCCAGAAGCAATAATCTTATTACCAGCGCACCCGCGCTTCAAACCCACCTTCAGGGATATTGTCAAAATTCACCGTCATCCCGTGCAGAGATGCAATGCGCCGCACAATCGACAATCCCAGCCCGCTGCCCGTTTGTTCCTGGCCTGGCGGACGATAAAAACGCTCGCCCATTCGCGCCAGCGCATCCGGTGACACGCCTGGCCCGTTATCGCGCACGGTAAAACCGTCTTGCTCCAGCGTCACGTCGATAACACTGCCTGATGGACTGTAGCGCACGGCGTTATCCAGCAGATTACGCACCAGCAGGCTCAGCAGCAGCGGCTGGGCGGTGCGGGCGATGTTGAGTGCGTTGAGGTGCAAGCGCACTTCGATTCCCGCACGCTGGGCGCTGTGATAAATATCCATCACCGCGGATTGCAGCAACTCTTCCAGTTGGACGGTCTGTACATCCGCCAGGTTATCAAGCGAGTCGAGGCGGGAGAGAGTGAGCAGTTGCTCCACCAGACGGGTGGCGCGGTCGATCCCTTCATGCAACTGCGATAAGGCTTTCTCGCGCGCGTCAGCATCATCCTGTGAGAGCTGTGCCACTTCGGTTTGTACTTTCAGTGCGGTTAACGGGCTGCGCAGTTCATGGGCGGCGTCAGAGGTAAAACGTCGCTCGCGGATCATCATTTCGTGGGTTCGATGGAAGAGGTGATTGAGGGCGTCTACCAGCGGACGCACCTCATTCGGCACGCCCCGTGTATCAAGCGACGTATCATCTTCCGGCGAGCGGCGGCGCAGGGTGAGCGTCAGTTTTTTCAGTGGGCGTAGTTCACTGCTAAGCAGCAGGATCAACAGTAAAAACATCACCGGCAGCGCAACCAGCCACGGCGTAAGCTGCGACGTGATGATATCCAGCGCCATCTCTTCGCGATACTCCCACTCCTGGCCGACCACGATGCGGTATTTTTTATCGGCGGTGGTTAGCCACAGAAAACGCCAGCGATCGTCGTCATTGATTAAGTTGCCATCGTCAAACCCTTCCCGGCGATAGCTATAAGGGATAAACGGGCCATTCTCGCCGTCATGCATCACCATTCTGCCGTCAATCGCGTATACCGCGAAGGCCAGCACGTCTTCGTCAAGGTGACCGTGTTTAACCTTCTTCGGCGCGCGGATAAACTGCTGCGAACTGCGCACGTCGGTAAAATCCATTGCACTGATGCGCTTGGCGAAGAGCATTTGCTGGGTATCGAAGAGTTTATCCAGCTTATTGGTGGTTTGATGCCAGGCCACCAGGCTGGCGCAGAGCCATGCGGCGGCGGAAAGCAGCATAAACAGCAGCGTCAGGCGGACGCGCAGGCTGAGGCGGGGAAACAGTTTCACTGTGCCCCCAGGGTATAACCGATGCCGTGTACAGTGCGGATAAACTCGCTGCCCAGTTTGCGGCGCAGATGATGCACGTGCACTTCCACGGCGTTGCTGGTGACGTCATCATCCCAGCTGTAGAGCTTTTCTTCTATCAGCTTGCGCGGCAGCACGCGCCCGCTGTTGCGCAGCAGCAACTCCAGCAGGGCGAACTCTTTCGGTTTTAGGGCGAGAGGGTCGCCGTTAAGCGTGGCGGTGAGTTTACCCGGATCGAGCGTCACCGCGCCGTGGCGCAGTTCATTGCTCGGCTGCCCGTGTGCGCGACGAATTAAGGCTTCCAGCCTGGCGGCGACTTCAATCAGCGCAAAGGGCTTACATAAGTAGTCATCCGCACCCAGGCGAAGCCCTTCAACGCGTTGGCTGAGCGCATCGCGCGCAGTGAGGATGAGAACCGGCTCATGATGCGATTTTTCTCGCCAGGCGCGCAGGATATCCAGTCCATCAATGCCAGGCAGCGTGAGGTCGAGGATCACGGCGTCATACGGCGCGCTGTCGAGGGCTATTTTTCCTTCTTCGCCCCGGGTAAACCAGTCAACCGTAAAGCCCATTTTGCCAAGGCCGGTCTTTAACCCGTCGCCAATCAGCTTGTCATCTTCCACCAGTAAAATTCGCATCTTGCCTTCCTTGCCTCTCCGCTTGAATAAAGCCAGTAAACCCTTATCAGACCTGCGCTGTACAGTAAAAAAATGAATATTTTTACCTTAAGAAGTCGTTAAGCATTATCCTGTTTAATGGCTTTCGTAATGAAATTTAAGGGAGAAAATATCATGAAGAAATTTGCTGCAATGGCCGCCGTCCTGGCGCTGATCGCTACCCCGGTTCTGGCTAACACTCAGGGCGGTTTTTCCGGCCCGGGCTCAACGTCAACACAAAGCGGCGGTTTCGTTGGCCCGGATGGCACTGCAACCACCGTTGCTAATGCGAAAACCCTGCGCGATGACACCTGGGTTACGCTGAAAGGGACTATCGTTGAGCGTATCTCTGACGATCTCTATACCTTTAAAGATGAGACCGGCACTATCAACGTTGATATCGACGACAAACGCTGGAATGGCCTGACGGTGACGCCGCAGGATAAAGTTGAAATTCGCGGTGAAGTGGATAAAGACTGGAACTCGGTTGAAATCGACGTTAAACAGATTCAGAAACTGAAACCGTAATCAGAAAGCGCCAGCGGCCTGTCTTGTCGTTGGCGCGTTTTCAGGATGTATGTTGAGGTCACTATATGGATGTTACCCTCGTTGATTTTCCGCGCACGCGGGTTGCTTTGCTGCAACATCGTTGCAGCCCGGAACTGGTTAACTATAGCGCTGCGAAATTCATTTTATGGCGCAGAGATACAGGTTTTTCACCGGTTGAGCAGAGTCAAACCTTCGGCATCGCCTGGGACGATCCTCAAACCACGCCGCCGGAAGCGTTTCGTTTTGATATCTGCGGCAGCATAAGCGCGCCTGTGCCTGAAAATGCCCACGGCGTCATCAACAGCGAAATTCCCGCCGGGCGCTGCGCGGTTGTACGCCACCACGGCTCGCTGGATACGGTCAGCGAAAGCGTCTGGTTCTTGTTGCGCGACTGGCTGCCGGGCAGCGGTGAAACGCCACGCGATTTCCCGGTCTTTTTCCAGTACCACAATTTTGTCGATGACGTTGCTGAACACGAACGGCAAACGGATATCTATTTGCCACTGCAATAAACCGCCTTTCTCGCCTTCTCTCACGGACTTGTGACTCAGCCCGTGAGATAGGGTATTATCTGCGGCAATATTGCCGTCCGAACGGTCAGCATGCAGATTTGAGGAACCCCCATTAATGAGCGATATGGCAGAGCGCCTTGCGCTACATGAATTCACGGAAAACGCCTACTTAAACTACTCCATGTACGTCATCATGGATCGCGCGTTGCCGTTTATTGGTGATGGTCTGAAGCCGGTGCAGCGCCGCATCGTCTATGCGATGTCTGAACTGGGCCTGAATGCCAGCGCCAAATTTAAAAAATCGGCGCGTACCGTTGGTGACGTGTTGGGTAAATATCACCCGCACGGCGACAGCGCCTGCTATGAAGCGATGGTGCTGATGGCGCAGCCGTTCTCATACCGTTACCCGCTGGTCGACGGCCAGGGGAACTGGGGGGCACCGGACGATCCGAAATCGTTCGCGGCAATGCGTTATACCGAATCGCGCCTGTCAAAGTATGCCGAGCTGCTGCTGGGCGAACTGGGGCAAGGCACGGCGGACTGGGTGCCGAACTTTGACGGTACGATGCAGGAGCCGAAAATGCTGCCTGCGCGTCTGCCGAATATTCTACTGAACGGCACCACTGGCATTGCGGTGGGGATGGCGACGGATATTCCGCCGCACAACCTGCGCGAAGTCGCAAACGCCGCCATCAGGCTGATTGAACAGCCGAAAACCACCCTGGATGATCTGCTGGATATTGTGCAGGGGCCGGACTATCCGACCGAAGCCGAAATCATCACCCCTCGGGCGGAAATCCGCAAAATTTACCAGAACGGGCGCGGTTCAGTGCGTATGCGCGCAGTCTGGAATAAAGAAGACGGCGCGGTGGTGATCACTGCGCTGCCACATCAGGTTTCTGGCGCGAAAGTGCTGGAACAAATCGCCACCCAGATGCGCAACAAAAAACTGCCGATGGTTGATGATTTGCGTGATGAATCAGACCACGAAAACCCGACGCGTCTGGTGATTGTGCCGCGTTCAAACCGTGTGGATATGGAGCCGGTGATGAATCACCTCTTCGCCACCACGGATCTGGAAAAAAGCTATCGTATCAACCTGAACATGATTGGCCTGGATGGTCGTCCGGCGGTAAAAAATCTGCTGGAGATCCTCACCGAATGGCTGGCGTTCCGTCGCGATACCGTGCGCCGTCGTCTGAACTATCGTCTGGAGAAAGTCCTTAAGCGCCTGCATATCCTCGAAGGTTTGCTGGTGGCGTTTCTCAACATCGACGAAGTCATTGAGATCATTCGCACCGAGGATGAGCCGAAACCGGCGCTGATGTCGCGCTTCGGCATCAGCGAAACGCAGGCTGAAGCCATCCTTGAGCTGAAATTGCGCCACCTCGCGAAGCTGGAAGAAGTGAAGATTCGCGGCGAGCAAAACGATCTGGCGAAAGAACGCGATCAGTTACAGGCGATTCTCGCGTCCGAGCGCAAAATGAATAACCTGCTGAAGAAAGAACTGCAGGCGGATGCCGATACCTTTGGCGACGACCGTCGTTCTCCGCTGCATGAGCGTGATGAAGCGAAGGCGATGAGTGAGCATGACATGCTGCCGTCTGAGCCGGTGACCATTGTGCTGTCGCAGATGGGCTGGGTGCGTAGCGCCAAAGGCCACGATATCGACGCGCAGGGGCTGAGTTATAAAGCGGGCGATAGCTGGAAAGCGTCGGTGAAAGGCAAGAGCAACCAGCCGGTAGTGTTTGTGGATACCACGGGCCGAAGCTATGCCATCGACCCCATCACGCTGCCGTCGGCGCGCGGTCAGGGTGAACCATTGACCGGTAAGCTGACGCTGCCGCCAGGCGCGACCGTTGAGCATATGCTGATGGAAAGCGACGATCAGAAACTGCTGATGGCGTCCGACGCGGGCTATGGCTTCTTGTGTACGTTCAACGATCTTGTCGCGCGCAACCGCGCGGGTAAAGCGATGATCTCGCTGCCGGAAAACGCACATGTTCTGCCGCCGGTAGTAGTAGAAGATGAGTCTGACATGCTGCTGGCGATCACCAGCGCGGGTCGCATGCTGATGTTCCCGGTGAGCGACCTGCCGCAGTTGTCGAAAGGTAAGGGCAACAAGATTATCAACATCCCGTCGGCGGAAGCGGCGAAAGGGGAAGATAGTCTGGCGCACCTTTACCTGCTGCCGCCGCAAACCACGCTGACCGTGCACGTCGGTAAACGCAAAATCAAACTGCGTCCGGAAGAGCTGCAAAAAGTGACGGGCGAACGCGGTCGTCGCGGTACGTTGATGCGTGGATTGCAGAAAATCGACCGTATCGATATCGACTCTCCGCTGCGTCAGAGCGCGGGGGAGAGCGAGGAGTAAAGCTTACCCCTCACTCTAACCCTCTCCCCTGGGGAGAGGGGATAGAATGTGCCTGACATGAAGAACTGCGCGGTTTTTCACCCTCTCCCTAAGGGAGAGGGCTGGGGTGAGGGGGACAAAATGCACTTTCTAAAGTAAAAACGTTGTTAATTACGCCGTTGCGATTAAGAATAGCCCTTACGAGGGTTTGCGAGTCACAAATCCTGACCAATATATAACTCTAAGCGGTCAGGGCTTCAGAGGTAGCTATGCTATTTATTTTTCGTGTCATCATCGTGGTCATTTACTGCATCCTGGTATGCGTGTTTGGCTGTATCTATTGCCTGTTTAGTCCGCGTAATCCAAAACACGTTGCCACTTTCGGCCATATGTTTGGCCGTATGGCCCCGCTGTTTGGTCTGAAAGTTGAAACCCGCCTGCCTGCGGACGCCGCAAGCTACGGGAATGCTATCTACATTGCGAACCACCAGAACAACTACGACATGGTGACTGCGGCAAATATTGTTCAGCCGCCGACCGTCACCGTGGGTAAAAAGAGCCTGGTGTGGATCCCATTTTTTGGTCAACTCTACTGGCTCACCGGTAACCTGCTGATTGATCGTAATAATCGTGCGAAAGCACACAGCACCATTGCCGAAGTGGTGAAAGCCTTCAACAATCGCAAAATCTCTTTCTGGATGTTCCCGGAAGGCACGCGTAGCCGTGGCCGTGGCCTGTTGCCGTTTAAAACCGGCGCGTTTCACGCAGCCATTGCGGCAGGTGTACCGATTATTCCCGTGTGCGTTTCCAATACATCGGATAAGATTAACCTTAACCGCCTGAACAACGGGTTGGTGATTGTTGAAATGCTGCCGCCGATCGATACCCGCAAATGGGGTAAAGACCAGGTGCGCGAGCTTTCCAAATATTGTCGTGATGTAATGCAGGCAAAGATAGAAGAACTGGATAAAGAAGTCGCTCAGCGCGAGTCTGACGGAAAACTATAAAACCGGGTCAGGCTCTCTCGCCGCCGGGCGAATAAAGCACGGCGGCAATCATCAAACGCGGTGCTGGCTTACGGGAAACGAATTCCCTTTTTTGATTGATCAGTTTTCATGGAGTTTATATGTCACTCAGTCGGCGTCAGTTTATTCAGGCATCGGGCGTTGCGTTCTGCGCAGGGGCAGTGCCGCTGAGGGCAAATGCCGCAGGGAAACATCCTGAGCTGCCGATACCGCCGCTTGTGGAATCGCGTCGCGGACAGCCTCTCTTTCTTACCTTACAACGTTCACACTGGTCCTTCTCTCAGGGTACGCGCGCGCCTGTCTGGGGTATCAATGGTCGCTACCTTGGGCCGACCATCCGCGTGTGGAACGGTGATGACGTCAAACTGATTTACAGCAACCGCCTGACGGAAAATGTTGCCATGACCGTGCGCGGTCTGCAGGTTCCCGGCCCGCTGATTGGCGGCGCGGCGCGAATGATGTCGCCAAACGCTGACTGGGCGCCGGTGCTGCCGATTCGACAATCCGCGGCAACGCTGTGGTATCAGGCCAATACGCCAAACCATATGGCTCAGCAGGTCTACAACGGTCTGGCGGGGATGTGGCTGATCGAAGATGAAGTTAGTAAGTCTTTACCCATTCCAAATCACTACGGCGTCGATGACTTCCCGGTAATCATTCAGGACAAGCGTCTTGATAATTTCGGTACGCCGGAATACAGCGAACCGGGCAGCGGTGGCTTTGTCGGCGACACGCTGCTGGTGAATGGTGCCCAAAGCCCTTACGTTGAAGTCTCACGCGGTTGGGTGCGTCTGCGCCTGCTGAACGCCTCTAACTCGCGCCGCTATCAGTTGCAGATGAGCGATGGCCGCGCGCTGCACGTCATCTCCGGCGACCAGGGCTTTTTGCCCGCGCCTGTTTCGGTCAAGCAACTATCGCTCGCACCGGGGGAACGACGTGAGATCCTGGTCGATATGACCAATGGTGATGAAGTCTCCATTACCTGTGGTGAAGCGGCGAGCATTATGGATCGTCTGCGCGGCTTCTTTGAGCCGTCGAGCATTCTGATTTCCACGCTGGTACTCACCCTGAAACCGACCGGCCTGCTGCCGCTGGTCACCGATAACCTGCCGATGCGCCTGCTTTCCACCGAGATCATGACCGGCACACCGCTACGCAGCCGCGATATTGTGTTGGGGGATGATCCTGGCATTAACGGTCAGTTATGGGATCCGCAACGCATTGATATCACCGCGCAGCAGGGAACCTGGGAGCGCTGGACGGTACGCGCGGATGAGCCGCAGTCATTCCATATTGAAGGCGTGATGTTCCTGATCCGCAACGTCAACGGCGCGATGCCATTCCCGGAAGACCGAGGCTGGAAAGATACCGTCTGGGTGGATGGACAGGTGGAACTGCTGGTTTACTACAACCAGCCGTCCTGGCCGCACTTCCCGTTCCAGTATTCCAGTCAAACGCTGGAGCTGGCGGATCGCGGCTCGATTGGGCAAATTCTGGTGAACCCGGCACCGTAACGCGGGATACAGGAAGCCGCGCCGGGTAATGCCCGGCGCTGCTGTTTTACATCGCTTGCAGACGCGCAATTCTGGCTTCAATGGAGGGGTGTGTGGCAAATAACCCCGTTTTTCCCCGATCGGCTTTCAGAGGTGATGTGAACCAGAGAGATTGACTCGCGTTATCGACCCGCTCAATCATCTCTGCGCGTCAGCTGATTTTTTCCAGTGCCGCGATTAATCCCTGCGGGTTGCGCGTCAGCTCAACCGCCGTTGCATCCGCCAAAAATTCGCGATTACGTGAAAGCGTTAAACGCACAATGGTCGCGACGATGGGAGCTAATAACAGGAATACAATAGCAGCGATATACAGCACCATGCTGCCACCGCCACCTTTACTACCGGAACTTTTACGATTTTTGCCCCCGCCCAAAAACAGGCTTTGTTTGCCCAGCGAACTCATTAACGTAATGGCGGATACCAACGCGACGGCGATAGTCGCAAGGCGGATATCATAATTACGTACGTGCGCCATTTCATGGGCGATGACGCCTTCGAGTTCATAGCGCTCCAGGCTTTCCAGAAGCCCACGAGTGACCGCCACGGCGGCTTTTTCCGGTGATGTGCCAGTAGCAAAAGCATTGGGGGATACATCGTCGATGATAAAAATGCGCGGCACCGGGACGCCCGCGACATTTGCCATATCTTCTACCGTTTCAAACAGAACAGGTGCCTGTTCACGGTCAGTGATTTCTTTTCCACCGTTCATCCACATCACAACTGCGGAACCCTGGTAGATCATTATCAGGATATACACAATGCTAATGACCATCGAGGCGCCAACGCCATAAAAGAAATTCTTGAACAACAGAAAACCCATCGCTGCGCCAACTTCAATCAGCAAAAGAAAGAAAATAATCACTAATAAAAATGTGTTGCGTTTATTGTGGGCAATTTCTTCAAATAACATGAGCGCATTCCTTGCGGATTAGAACTTAACGGTGGGTGTTTCCCGTTCAGTTTCGGCGATGCTTAACATCTCTGTTTTCTCGAAATGATGGAGATTAGCAATGATATTTGATGGAAATGATTCTACCCGGTTATTCCAGTTCATTACGGTTGAATTATATAATTGGCGTGAATAAGCTACTTTATTTTCCGTGGTGGAGAGTTCGTGCTGTAACTCAACGAAGGAATCGTTCGCTTTGAGTTCTGGGTAGCTTTCGCTAAGCGCGAAAACGGAGCGCAGTGCACCCGTCAGTTGATTGTTCGCCTCAAGCTGTTGCTGCGGGCTGTTTCCGGCAGCAATGATGCTGTTACGCGCGGCGATCACCTTTTCCAGTGTATCTTGCTCATGACGTGCAAATCCTTTAACTGTTTCGACCAGATTAGGAATTAAATCGCAGCGTCTTTTTAACTGCACGTCGATTTGTGCCCACGTCTCCTCGACGCGGTTACGGTTTTTTATAAACGCGTTATAGGTTCCAATATAGAATCCGGCCAAAATAATAACGATGGCAAGCGCGATAAGAAAAAACATTGTCGATCCCTCTGATAATAAAGTCATCACTATAAATAATGTGGCGTTAGGGGTAAATATAAGGTGTGTTAGTCGGCGGTTTTTTGTGATGTTTAGTGTGGCTTCGTTATAGGTTAATATTTCTGGTAAATTAATTTATGAATCCTGATTAATATTATGAATAGTTTTGCGACTCCTGTAGAGGGATAAACTCTCCACACCCTCGCTTACTTGTTCCTTCTCCGCTGTCACGCTCGTCAGGATGCTTACCTGGTAGAATCACCGCGCCGCGCCGCATACCTGGCAACAATCTCCTTCATTTCCCCCCTGAATACAGCGTATAATCCCCGGCCTTTGATTATTTTTTTACCACTTTTCTTTTTGGAAGCAAAATGAGCTCTATCTCCCTGATCCAACCGGATCGCGACCTGTTCTCCTGGCCGCAGTACTGGGCCGCCTGTTTTGGGCCGGCGCCGTTTTTGCCAATGTCCCGTGAAGAGATGGATCAACTTGGCTGGGATAGCTGCGATATCATTTTGGTTACCGGCGACGCGTACGTTGACCATCCGAGCTTTGGGATGGCGATTTGCGGTCGTATGCTGGAAGCGCAGGGTTTCCGCGTGGGCATCATTGCGCAGCCGGACTGGAACAGTAAAGACGATTTTATGCGCCTGGGTAAGCCAAACCTCTTTTTCGGCGTCACCGCAGGCAACATGGACTCGATGATCAACCGCTACACGGCCGATCGTAAGCTGCGTCAGGACGATGCCTACACGCCGGATAACGTCGGTGGCAAACGCCCCGATCGCGCAACGCTGGTCTATACCCAGCGCTGTAAAGAAGCGTGGAAAGATGTGCCGGTGATCCTGGGCGGCATTGAAGCCAGCTTGCGTCGTACCGCGCATTACGATTACTGGTCTGACACCGTGCGCCGTTCGGTACTGGTTGACTCTAAAGCCGATATGCTGATGTTCGGTAACGGCGAGCGCCCGCTGGTGGAAGTCGCGCATCGTCTGGCGCAGGGCGAACTCATTTCACAGATTCGCGATGTGCGTAACACGGCGATTATCGTCAAAGAAGCGCTGCCGGGCTGGGCTGGCGTGGATTCAACGCGTTTAGATACGCCGGGGAAAATCGACCCGATCCCGCATCCGTATGGCGAAGATTTGCCGTGTGCTGACAACAAGCCGGTGAAACCGCAGAAAGCGGAAGTTAAAACCGTCACCGTTCAGCCGCCTCGCCCTAAGCCGTGGGAAAAAACCTACGTGCTGCTGCCGTCTTTTGAGAAAGTGAAAAACGATAAAGTGCTGTACGCACATGCTTCGCGTATTTTGCACCATGAAACGAACCCCGGCTGCGCACGTGCGTTGATGCAAAAGCACGGCGATCGCTATATCTGGATCAACCCACCGGCGATCCCGCTTTCCACCGAAGAGATGGATAGCGTGTTCGCGCTGCCGTATCAGCGTGTACCGCATCCGGCGTATGGCAATGCGCGCATTCCGGCATATGAGATGATCCGCTTCTCGATCAACATTATGCGCGGCTGTTTTGGCGGCTGTTCTTTCTGCTCCATTACCGAGCACGAAGGGCGCATTATTCAGAGCCGTTCGGAAGACTCGATCATCAACGAGATCGAAGCCATTCGCGATACGGTGCCAGGCTTTACTGGCGTGATTTCCGACCTCGGCGGGCCGACCGCGAACATGTACATGCTGCGCTGTAAATCGCCGCGTGCCGAGCAGACCTGCCGCCGTCTCTCCTGCGTTTATCCGGATATCTGCCCGCACATGGACACCAACCATGAGCCGACGATCAACCTTTACCGTCGCGCGCGCGATCTGAAAGGTATCAAGAAGATCCTCATCGCCTCCGGTGTGCGTTACGACATCGCGGTGGAAGATCCGCGCTATATCAAAGAGCTGGCAACCCACCACGTGGGCGGTTATCTGAAGATTGCGCCAGAGCATACGGAAGAGGGGCCGTTGTCGAAAATGATGAAGCCGGGGATGGGGACTTATCACCGCTTTAAAGAGCTTTTCGACACCTATTCGAAGCAGGCCGGGAAAGAGCAGTATCTGATTCCGTACTTTATCTCTGCACACCCGGGTACGCGTGATGAAGATATGGTGAATCTGGCGCTGTGGCTGAAGAAACATCGCTTCCGTCTCGACCAGGTGCAGAACTTCTATCCGTCGCCGCTGGCGAACTCGACCACCATGTATTACACCGGCAAGAACCCGCTGGGTAAAATTGGCTATAAGAGTGAAGAAGTGGTTGTGCCGAAAGGTGATAAACAGCGTCGCCTGCATAAAGCGCTGCTGCGTTACCATGATCCGAAAAACTGGCCGATGATCCGTCAGGCGCTGGAAGCCATGGGTAAAAAACATCTTATCGGCCCGCGTCGTGATTGCCTGGTGCCGTCACCGACGCTGGATGAGATGCGTGAAGCACGTCGCCAGAACCGCAACACGCGCCCGGCGCTGACTAAACACACGCCGGTGGCGCATCAGCGTCAAACGCCAGCAGGCGCGAAGAAGGCTCCTGCCGCGCAGCCACGCCCGGTTAATACGGGGGCGAAAAAACGCGCAAAACCGGCGGCAGGGCGTTAAGAATCCTGCTCCGCTCTGATTCTGGCCGCTAATGCGGCCAGCTTCTCATCATCCGCCCGCTCGTGATCGTGAGAAGATAAATAGCCCTCATACTGTTCAAAATACTTCTTCTGCGTAAACTCGATAGGCTGCCATTTCGTCATGTCGCCGGTGCCATGCATCGGGCTGAGTTTGCTGTGCACGTGGTCCACGCCGAAACCTTCAAAAAACATTCCGCTGCGACCCACATCAGCAAAAGATTTATCCAGCAATTTAGCCACTTTCTGTGTCGCCAGAACCAAATCGGCCAGCGCCTGTGGTGGCATATCAAAGGCATAGCTTGGATAGTGTTTTTTCGGAATGACGACGGTAAAGCCTTCGGTATTAGGGAAAATCGACAGGAAGGCCAGGTGATGTTCATCTTCCCAGATTTTATGGCAGGGCGCTTTGCCCGCAACGATTTGGCAGAAAATGCAGGTCATGCGATCCTCGCGAAAAAGATAAGGTGTAAGCCAGATTATCACAGATAAAAAAAACGCTACCGTAGTCGGTAGCGTTTAGTATGAATGCGTTAGCCGCCGAATTGATCCGGGTCGGGCCCAAGACGTTTGCCTTTATCCAGTTTGGCTATTTCGCCCAGTTCGTCTTTATCAAGACGGAAATCCCAGACGTCGAAGTTGGCGGCAATACGCGCAGGCGTCACTGATTTCGGGATGACGACTAGGCCGTTATCCAGGTGCCAGCGAATCACGATTTGTGCCGGAGTTTTGCCATATTTATCCGCCAGATCGCGAATGATTTTCTGATCGAATACGCCTTCGCCGCCCTGTGCCAGCGGGCTCCAGGATTCGGTTTGAATTTTATGCGTCGCGTTCCACGCATGCAGCTGGCGTTGTTGCATCAACGGGTGAAGTTCAATCTGATTGATAACCGGGGCGACACCGGTTTCATCGATAATGCGTTGCAGGTGATTTACCTGGAAATTGCAGACGCCGATGCTTTTTACCAGCCCTTGCTTTTGCAGTTCAATCATCCCTTTCCACGCGTCCACGTAGTGGTCAATGGCGGGAACCGGCCAGTGCATCAGGTAGAGGTCGAGATAATCGAGTTGCAGCTTATCAAGGCTTTCCTGTAGCGCCTCGGCAGGGCGTTTCTGATCGTCGTTCCACAGTTTAGTGGTGATAAACAGCTCTTCACGCGGAACACCCGCGCTTTTCAGCGCCTGGCCCACGCCATCTTCGTTCTTGTAGGCGGTGGCGGTATCAATCGAGCGATACCCGACCTCCAGCGCTTTATGAATCGCGGTGACAACCTCCTCGTTGCTTGCTTTCCACACGCCGAGACCCAGTTGCGGCATCACGTTGCCGTCCTGGAGTTTGATTACGGTTGGATGTGTCATGCATTTCTCCTTTTCTCTCTATTGCTTATCGGCGCAGTGGGCCCGATAAGATTTGTAAGATCAATTCTGGTCGAAATATGCAAAAACGAAAGCCAGACGCTAAAGACTTAGGTCTGGCTTTGAGTGGGGATTAACGTGCCGCTTCGTAAATGCGACGGCTTACTTCTAGGGTAATATCCTGATTTTCACCCAGTTTTGTCATGCCATGCTCTTCGAGTTTTTTCAGCAGCGCCGGGATGGAGCTCCCGTCCAGCCCGTAATCGGACAAATGAGTCGGAACGCCCATTTGCTCGAAGAAATTGCGGGTGGCGGCGATGGCAGCGTCGATACGCGCATCATCGGAACCTTCGGTGATGTTCCAGACGCGTTCCGCGTATTGCAGCAGTTTGGCGCGTTTGGTGTCACGTTTTTCATTCCACAGGGCAGGCAGGACGATGGCCAGCGTCTGTGCGTGGTCAAGGCCGTGCATGGCGGTCAGTTCGTGGCCCAGCATGTGGGTCGCCCAGTCCTGCGGCACGCCTGCGCCGATCAGGCCATTTAACGCCTGAGTTGCCGCCCACATAATATTGGCGCGAACATCGTAGTTTTCAGGTTCTTTCAGCGCTTTCGGGCCATCTTCAACCAGCGTCAGCAGAATACCTTCCGCGAAGCGATCCTGAATTTTGCCGTTTACCGGGTAGGTGACGTACTGTTCAACCGTGTGCACGAAGGCATCAACCACGCCGTTGGCTACCTGACGCGGTGGCAGCGTGTAGGTGTAAACCGGATCCAGAATCGCGAAGACCGGCTGCACGTGCGGCGACATAAAGGCGCGTTTGTCGCCGGTGGTTTTACGAGAAATAACCGCACCTTTATTGGATTCAGAACCGGTTGCCGGAAGGGTAAGAACGGAACCCATCGGAATCGCGCTGTTCACCTTGCTGCCGTAAGTTTCCAGAATTTCCCACGGGTCGATAGACGCATCGTAATGCGCTGCCGCCGCGATAAATTTGGTGCCGTCCAGAACGGAACCGCCGCCAACGGCGAGCAGGAACGTGATTTTTTCGTCGCGAGCAATTTTCACCGCGTTCATCAGCGTTTCATAAGACGGGTTCGGTTCAATACCGCCAAACTCGCGAACGTCAAGACCTTCCAGAGCGGATAACACCTGATCCAGTACGCCGGTTTTTTTCACGCTGCCGCCACCGTAGGTCACCAGCACGCGAGCGTCTTCCGGAATTTGCGCACGCAGGTTTTCAATAACGCCTTTACCGAAAAGAATGCGGGTTGGAGTATGGAGATCAAAATTAAACATGGCTCGTTTCCTTCATCGGAGGATGGAAAAAGTGGGTAGCAATGGTGGCTACCGGATGACGACTATTGTGGTCTTCAGGGGCGATCCTCTCAATGCACATTTCTGCCATTGTCTTGCCCATTTCTCCACAGAGCTGGAGAAAAGTAGCGAAAAGGTCAACAATGAATGCCTGTATTCATCTGGCGGGAGAGTGGGAAAATGAACCGGGAAGAGATTTGTGCGTTGTTAACGGATAAGATTAAATTATTGAAAAGTAATGAACAAAGTCTTAGTGCTTTGGTGCCAGATATCCAGCTTATCTATGGTACTCAGCCTGCCGCACGCACACCCGTTATGTACCGTCCTGGGATTATATTTCTCTTTTCTGGCTATAAGATTGGCTATATCAATGAACGTACCTTCCGCTACGACGCCAATGAATATTTACTGCTGACGGTGCCGCTGCCGTTTGAGTGTGAAACCTTCGCCACCGAGACCGCGCCGCTGGCCGGGTTACGTCTGAACGTCGATATTATGCAGCTTCAGGAGCTGTTAATGGATATCGGGGAAGATGAACGCTTCCAGCCTGCAATGGCGGCGAGTGGGATTAACTCGGCGACGCTCTCTGATGAGATCCTTTGTGCGGCTGAGCGGCTGCTGGATGTGATGGAACGTCCGCTGGAAGCGCGTATTCTCGGCAAACAGATTATCCGCGAAATGCTGTTCTATGTGCTTACCGGGCCGCGCGGTGGGGCACTGCTGGCGTTGGTCAGTCGCCAGACGCATTTCAGCCAGATCAGTCGCGTGTTGAAGCGCATCGAAAGTCAGTACACCGAAAATCTGAGCGTCGACCAACTGGCCGCCGAGGCCAATATGAGCTTGTCAGCGTTTCATCATAACTTTAAATCGGTGACCAGCACGTCACCGTTGCAGTACCTGAAAACGTATCGCCTGCACAAGGCGCGCATGATGATGGTGCATGATGGATTAAAAGCAAGCGCAGCGGCAATGCAGGTGGGATATGAAAGCGCATCGCAGTTTAGCCGCGAATTTAAACGCTATTTCGGCATTACACCGGGAGAAGATGCGGCGCGTTTACGCGCGATTCAAATCGTTTAGGCAAGAGGCTTTTGTAGGCCGGATAAGCGCAGCGCATCCGGCTTCAAAGCGCATCCGGCCCTAAAGAGCAGCGCCCTCAGGCGCTGCAATACTTCTTCTTAATCACCACCACCAGCGTACCAAGCAGCCCGGCAACCAGCAGGAAAATAGGCAGGATCATCAGGAAGGTCATCACCTGATCTTCATGACGTTTTACAAACGGAATCATGCTTATGGCATAGCCGAGACTGGTGACAACGCCCACCCACAGCAGCGCGCTCAGCCAGTTAAAGAACTGGAAGCGACGATTAGAGAGCCCGGAAATGCCCGCCATGGTTGGCAGCAGCGTACGCACGAACGCCAGAAACCGCCCGGCGAGCAGCGCCAGCAGGCCGTGACGATCGAACATGCAGGTCGCACGTTGATGATATTTTTCCGGTAATTGCGCGAGCCAACCTTTCACTGTTCGGGTGTTGCCCAACCAGCGCCCCTGAATATAGCTCAGCCAGCAGCCGAGGCTGGCGGCAGTCGTCAAAATGATCACCGTCGGTACAAATCCCATCACCCCTTTGGCGATGAGCGCGCCCGCGAGCAGCAACAGGCTATCGCCCGGCAGGAAGGATGCCGGAAGCAGACCGTTTTCTAAAAACAGCGTGGCAAACATAACCAGATAAACCACCCCCACAACGTGAGGATTCGCCAGTGCGGCAAAGTCATGTTGCCAGAGCGCGGCGACAATATCTTGAATGACGACCATGGACTTTCCTGTGGAACAGCATTTTCGCTTATTGTACTCCCGAATTGCCTGAAACTCTTTGATCCCTCGCGCAACAACAGATGCACAGCTGTTCAGGAATAAGAACAACCTGAGCCGTATGCGTTTACGCCGGAATATTCTGGCCATTCGGTTGATAGACTGTTCTCAAAATCTTGAAAACGCGCGAGGCATTGCGCGACGCGTATCTTCAGGGACATTGCTAACCAGACAGCCCGGGGCGATATACCACCGGGCCTGAGGCTATTTTACACAATACGTGCGAAGCCTGCTGCTAAATCCGCGATAAGATCGTCAATGTTTTCTAAACCAATATGTAAGCGAATCAGGGTGCCCGTGAAGTCGACAGTGCCACCGGGGCGAATCTCCGCCAGTTGTTCTGGCTGGTTCGGCAGGATCAGCGACTCAAAACCGCCCCAGGAATAGGCCATGCTGAACAGGGAGAAGTTGTCGAGGTAAGCAGAAAGTTCGGCATCCGTTAAACGCTTTTTAAGCACGAAGGAGAACAAGCCGCTACTGCCTGTAAAATCTCGTTTCCAGTATTCGTGACCTTTACTGCCAGGCAGCGCCGGATGATTCACGCGAGCAACCTGCGGATGTTGTTCCAGCCATTCGGCAATCTTCAGGCTGCTTTCATGATGCTGACGCAGGCGAACGCCGAGCGTGCGCAGGCCACGGCTGGTCATGTAGGCGGTATCTGCATCCACCATTTGGCCCATCAGATACGCATTTTCGCGCAGTTGCGCCCAGCAGCGTTCGTTAGATACCGCAGTACCGACCATCGCATCAGAGTGGCCAATCAGGTATTTCGTGCCTGCCTGAATTGAGATATCGATACCGAAATCGAGCGCTTTAAACAGTACGCCTGCCGCCCAGGTGTTGTCGATCATGATGATCGCCTCCGGCGCAACGCTGCGCACGGCGGCGACAATCGCCGGAACATCATGAACTTCCATGGTGATTGAGCCTGGAGATTCCAGGAACACCACTTTGGTATTGGGTTGAATCAGATGTGCGATTTCGCTGCCAATCATCGGGTCAAACCAACTCGTGGTGACACCTAGTTTACCGAGGATTTTGGTACAGAAATCCTGGCTCGGCTCATAGGCGGTATTGGTCATCAGCACATGATCGCCCTGCTCAACGAAGGCCAGAATCGTATTAGCGACCGCCGCTGCACCGCACGGGAAGAGGGCGCAGCCCGCGCCGCCTTCCAGCTCGCACATCGCTTCCTGTAATGAGAAATGGGTGAGCGTGCCGCGACGCCCGTAGAAAAGTTCGCCTTTCGCGCGATTGCGGGTGGCATGTTTCTTCGCCTCTACGGTGTCGAACACCAGCGAAGAGGCGCGCTGAATGACGCTGTTTACCGAACCCTGCGTGTACTTTTTACTCCGCCCGGCGTTGACCAGCGCGGTATCCAGGTGCTTATCTGCCATCTCTCTCCTGCCTATTTTTATACGTCTGGACGTCTAAATTATCACGATTGTTGCAAGATGTACCCGCTTGCACGATATAAAGCAGAAAATTTCTCAAAAAGCGCGGTGGTGACTTTTTTACTGCGTAAGCGCAAGGAAAATAAGTATGATTTGAGTCACTATGTAAATACTAATGAGAACTACTATCAATTCGACGTCGTTTTGATATTATTGTGCTCAGATTTTGTGATTTATGTCCTGGAGATACAGAGTGGGTAATAATTTGATGCAGGCGGATCTCTCCGTTTGGGGTATGTATCATCATGCCGACATCGTTGTTAAAGTGGTTATGATTGGCCTGATTCTGGCATCCGTAGTCACCTGGGCCATCTTCTTTAGTAAGAGCGCAGAGTTGTTCTCCCAGAAGCGTCGCCTCAAACGCGAGCAGCAGCTGTTAGCGGAAGCCCGCTCTATCGATCAGGCGCACGAAATCGCCGCCGCCTTCCACGCGAAAAGCCTTAGCACGCAACTGATTCATGAAGCGCAGGACGAGCGTGAGCTTTCTGCGGGCTCTGAAGACAATGAAGGGATTAAAGAGCGTACCGGCTTCCGCCTGGAACGTCGCGTTGCCTTCGTGAGCCGTAATATGAGCCGCGGCACCGGTTACCTCGCGACTATCGGCGCCATTTCCCCGTTTGTCGGTCTGTTTGGTACCGTTTGGGGTATCATGAACAGCTTCATCGGTATTGCGCAGACACAAACCACCAACCTGGCTGTTGTTGCGCCGGGTATCGCAGAAGCGCTGCTGGCGACCGCCATTGGTCTGTTTGCCGCGATTCCGGCGGTGGTTATCTATAACGTCTTCGCCCGTTTGATTGGCAGCTATAAAGCAAACCTCAGCGATGTTGCTGCGCAGGTTCTGCTGCTGCAAAGCCGTGACCTGGATCTTAACGCCAGCGGCGTGACCCAGCCGGTACGTTCCGCACAGAAATTACGAGTAGGTTGATGCCCCATGGCTATGCGTCTTAATGAAAATCTGGACGATAACGGCGAAATGCATGAAATCAACGTGACGCCGTTTATCGACGTTATGTTGGTTCTGCTGATCATCTTTATGGTTGCCGCGCCGCTGGCGACGGTGGATGTAAAGGTCAATCTGCCCGCGTCTTCCAGCCAACCGCAGCCGCGCCCGGAAAAACCGATCTATCTGTCGGTGAAAGCGGATAAGTCGATGTTCCTGGGTAATGACCCCATTACCGATGAGAACATGGTGAATGCGTTGAACACGCTGACGGAAGGGAAGAAAGAGACCACTATTTTCTTCCGCGCCGATAAAACTGTCGACTATGAAACGATGATGAAGGTGATGGACACCCTGCATCAGGCCGGTTATCTGAAGATTGGCCTGGTAGGGGAAGAGCACGCAGGGGCGAAATAAACCCCTCACCCCGGCCCTCTCCCTCAGGGAGAGGGTGAAAACCGCACTCACTTAAACCTCGGCTCTGTCGGTGCCCTCTCCCTTGAGGGAGAGGGCAGGGTGAGGGGGTAAACACCGCACATTTCCCCTAAGTCCTCTCCCCTAATAAATACTTCTCCCAATTTAATTATCCTTCGCTGCTTTAAATTAAATTTAATTCTTTTTATATAGTTATTAAAAACACCACGAAGAATATATTCTCCCCCTCCACTGGTAATGATTTACAAACTCTCTACGCTTATTAATGGCGTTAAAAATACTAATAACATTACCTGTACAGTGCGGAACAATATGGATAAATCAAACAATTCAGATACTCGCGGATTGCTGCGTGAAAGTATCTCTGTCTCGTCTATTCGCCAGCGGGCCGACGGCCAGATGTTGGCGCTGGTGTGGTTACTTTGGGGGATCACCCTGTCTGTGGGATGGATGGCTGACAACGCGCTGGTAGCACTCTTTTTCGCGACGCCATTAGCGCTTCTGGCTACACTTGTCACCGCATTTTTTCGCGGTCGATTAATTTCACGGCTGATTTTTGCGTTTATCCTGATGGCCTTTTCCGCACTGCTTATTCAGCTTGGTGAGGGAGAAACGGAATATCACTTCTCTGTCTTTGTGCTTTTATCGGCGTTGCTGGCCTGGCGTGACTGGCGTCCATTAGTGATGGGGGCCGCAATTATCGCGGTACATCATTTAGTCTTTAATTATTTGCAGGAATATCATCTTTATCACATCGTCATTTTTATGCATACCGGCCTGCATATGGTGGTGATGCATGGTGTATTTGTGGTAGCGCAAACGCTGTTCCTGGTCGTACTGGCGGTGCGTATGGAACAGGATGCGATATCTGCCAGCGAGGTGGCGAAACTGGCGGCGGTGATTAATCGTGAACCCGGAAGCCTGACCCTTTCGCGAGAAACCCACGTCAGCCATTCGCCGTTTGCCCGTACGTTCAGCCGTACACTGGGTGCGATGCGCACTACCCTTGAGCAGGTGAGCGGCAATGTGGGGCAGTTGCTGGACGCGTCGCACACGATTTTGCAGCGCAATACCGCGCTTTCAGAACGCACCGACAGCCAGGCCACTTCTCTCGCTATCGCCGCCAGCGCCATGGAACAACTGGCGAGTGCTGCGTCACAGACCAGTGAACAAGCTGGCGAGGCGCGCAAGCGTGTTTTACAGGCGTGCGATGTCGCAAGGCAGGGCGGGGAGAACATCCGCGCGGCGACGGCTTCAATGATGCATATTCGTGATGAATCACAGCAGATTAATAGCATTCTGGAGTTAATTGACGGCATCGCCTTTCAAACCCATATTCTGTCGCTGAACGCCTCCGTTGAAGCCGCGCGTGCGGGCGAGCATGGCAGAGGGTTTGCGGTAGTCGCCTCTGAGGTGCGTTCGCTGGCACTGCGTTGTGAAGAGGCTGCAAAAGAGATTCGCCAGCTCACCGCCGCTTCGGTGAAAAGTACGCATCAGGGCGCTGAACAGGTCGAACTGGCAGGAAATACCATGCAGGCGATCATTAGGCACATTGAAGGCTTGCAGGACTCCCTCGAAATCCTCTCTTCGATGAGCGAGCAGCAGCGCGCCAGCGTTATACAGATGAAGGGCAGCATCGCCAGCATCGACGCCAGCGTGCAGGAAAATGTTCAGCATGTGGCGCAGACCATGCAAATGGCGCAGCAACAGCAGCGCTATACCGGCGAGCTGCAACAGGCAATTTCGGTGTTCAGATTGGTGTAAATAACCCTAAATTGCTGATGCGAATTGTTGAAATGATGTTGCATGGTTGCGATATACTAAGCCGAATTGAGTTTATCGGCAGGACACTATGGAACGTTTTTTTGAGAATGCGATGTATGCGTCGCGCTGGATTTTAGCCCCGGTCTATTTTGGCCTTTCATTGGCGCTGTTGGCGTTGATGATTAAGTTTTTTCAGGAGATTTTTCACGTACTGCCTAACATCTTTGAGCTGGCAGAAGCCGATCTTATCCTGACGTTGTTATCACTGGTCGATATGACGCTGGTGGGTGGTCTGCTGGTGATGGTGATGTTCTCCGGTTACGAAAACTTTGTCTCACAGTTGGATATCAGCACCCACAAAGAGAAGCTGAACTGGCTGGGGAAAATGGACGCCACATCGCTGAAGAATAAGGTCGCGGCGTCGATCGTCGCTATTTCCTCTATTCATCTGCTGCGGGTGTTTATGGATGCCAAGAATGTGCCGGATAACAAGCTGATGTGGTATGTGATTATCCACCTGACATTTGTGCTCTCGGCGTTTGTGATGGGGTATCTGGATCGCTTAACGCGCGGCCAGAAGCATTAAAACGCGACTCGTGCCCGGTAGCGATGCGCCACCGGGCAAGGGGGGGGCTATTTATCTGACGACGCCTGCCACAAATTCAGTTGCCCATCGGCAACATGCTGATCAATCTGCGTCAGCTCTTCTGCGGTAAAGTTCAGGTTATTCAGGGCCTGAACGTTCTCTTCAATCTGTTCCGGTCGGCTTGCGCCAATCAGCACAGACGTTACACGATTATCTTTCAGCAGCCAGCTCAGGGCCATTTGCGCCATGCTTTGGCCGCGGCTTTGCGCCATCTCGTTCAACAGGCGCAGGCTGTTGAGGTTGCTTTCGCTCAACATGTTTTCTGTCAGGCCGCGCGCTTTTTTCCCTTCTGTCTGCATGCGTGAGCCGTCCGGAATTCCGTTGAGGTATTTACCGGTCAGCAGCCCCTGTGCCAGCGGGGTAAAGGCGATGCAGCCAACGCCGTTCTCTTCCAGCGTATTCAACAGACCGCTCTTATCGACCCAGCGATTGAGCAAGTTGTAGGAAGGTTGGTGAATAAGTAGCGGAATTTTCCACTCGCGCAGCAGTTCCGCCATTTTTTGCGTGCGCTCGGGTGAATAGGATGAGATCCCCACATACAGCGCTTTCCCACTCTGCACCGCCTGCGCCAGCGCGGCAGCGGTTTCTTCCATCGGTGTGTTTTCATCCACGCGGTGCGAGTAGAAGATATCGACGTAATCCAGCCCCATGCGCTTCAGGCTCTGATCGAGGCTGGCGAGCAGATATTTGCGCGAACCGCCTTTTCCGTATGGCCCCGGCCACATGTCGTATCCGGCTTTGGTTGAGATGATCAGTTCATCGCGATACGCGGCGAAATCTTGCCGCAGCAGGCGGCCAAAGTTCTCTTCCGCACTGCCTGGAGGCGGCCCGTAGTTGTTAGCGAGATCGAGGTGAGTAATGCCGCAGTCGAACGCTTTACGCAATAGCGCGCGCTGGCTGTCGAGCGACTGGATATGACCGAAACTGTGCCATAACCCGAGTGACAGCGCGGGCAGTTGCAGGCCGCTGTTGCCGCAATAGCGATATTGCATCTGTTCATAACGGGCAGGATTGGCGGACCAGGTCATAATGTCTCCTTGATTGTCTGATTTTTGAAACGCTGTTTCCAGATTAATGTTTTTGTCACATCCAACCCGTCGGCGGGATCACAATGCTGATGATTTATGGGCAATAAATCTGTCTTGTGCTTTTCTTAGTTAATGCCTGTTAATGGAGATCCCTCGATGACCCGACTGACCGCCAAAGACTTTCCGCAAGAGTTGCTCGATTACTACGACTATTACGCGCACGGTAAAATTACAAAACGCGAGTTTCTGCAACTGGCGGGGCGGTACGCCGTCGGCGGCATGACTGCGCTGGCGTTGTTTAATCTGCTCAAGCCCAACTACGCGCTGGCGGAACAGGTCGGGTTCACCGACCCGGATATCAAACCGGAATATATTCGCTACCCGTCGCCCAACGGCCACGGCGAGGTGCGTGGTTATCTGGTCACGCCGACGAAAGCCACTGGCAAAGTGCCCGCCGTGGTGGTGGTGCATGAAAATCGTGGGCTTAACCCGTATATAGAGGACGTTGCCCGACGCGTCGCGAAAGCGGGCTATATCGCCCTTGCGCCGGATGGACTCTCTTCCGTTGGCGGGTATCCCGGTAATGATGATGAAGGGCGCGAGTTACAGCAAAAAGTTGATCCCACCAAACTGATGAATGATTTCTTCGCCGCGATTGAGTTTATGCAGATGCATCCGCAGGCGACGGGCAAAGTCGGGATCACCGGTTTTTGCTACGGCGGCGGCGTGTCGAATGCGGCGGCGGTGGCTTACCCTGAGCTGGCCTGCGCGGTGCCGTTCTACGGGCGCCAGGCCCCGATCGCGGATGTCGAAAAAATCAATGCTCCTTTATTGCTGCATTACGCGGCGCTGGATACGCGTATTAACGAAGGCTGGCCGGCAATGGAAGAGGCGTTAAAAGCGCATAAAAAAGTTTACGAAGCCTATGTTTATCCGGGCGTGAATCATGGCTTCCACAACGACTCGACCCCGCGCTACGACAAGGCCGCAGCGGAGCTCGCCTGGCAACGAACGCTGGCGTGGTTTGAGAAATATTTGCACTGAAAGTAAAGGCTGCAAATAGCACTGGCTATCGCTCAAAAAGACGCTATATAATTTTATATATAACGATTGAGGGTTGAGCGATGGATAACCATTTTGGTAAAGGCCTGATGGCCGGGCTGAAAGCACCTTACGCCGACAGTGCGCAGAAGGTTCTGGGCTTTTGTTCTGACTATAAACGCGGGTTTGTGCTGGGGTTTTCCCATCGCATGTTTGAGAAGACGGGTGACCGTCAGCTTAGCGCCTGGGAAGCGGGCGTTCTGACGCGACGTTATGGCCTGGATAAAGAGATGGTGATGGATTTCTTTAAAGAACACGAATCCACCACCACGGTGCGCTACTTTATGGCGGGCTACCGGCTGGAAGGGAGATAAACCGGGTGGAATGCACCCGGTTTTCGCCGTTTAACCCTGACGTTTATCTTCCGTTTGGGTGTCGAAATCGCTGGCGGCATGACGTTCATGCAGTTGCTCATTCAACGGGCCGTTGGTGCGATTAACAATGCGTCCACGCTGTACCGCCGGGCGGCTGGCGATATCCTTCGCCCAGCGCTGCACGTTTTTGTAGCTCTTCGCATCAAGGAACTCATCCGCACCGTACACGGTACCCAGCACCACGTTGCCGAACCACGGCCACACCGCCATGTCGGCAATGGTGTACTCTTCGCCTGCCACATAGCGTCCGCGCGCCAGCTGTTTATCCAGCACATCCAGCAGACGTTTCGCTTCCATGGTGAAACGGTCGATCGCGTACTCAATTTTCACCGGTGCGTAGTTATAGAAATGACCAAAACCACCGCCGAGGAACGGTGCAGAGCCTTGCAGCCAGAACAGCCAGTTCAACGTTTCCACACGGCCCGCCGGATCTTTGGGCAGGAAATGGCCAAATTTTTCCGCCAGGTACAGCAGGATATTGCCGGACTCGAACACGCGGGTCGGCGGTGTGGTGGAGTGGTCGCGTAGCGCCGGGATTTTCGAGTTCGGGTTCACGTCAACAAAGCCGCTGGAGAACTGATCGCCCTCACCAATGCGGATAAGCCACGCGTCATACTCCGCGCCCGTCACGCCCAGAGCTAACAACTCTTCGAGCATGATGGTGACTTTCTGCCCGTTCGGCGTACCCAGCGAATAGAGCTGAAGCGGGTGATGCCCAACCGGCAGTTCCTTCTCATGCGTCGCACCGGAAACCGGGCGATTGATATTGGCGAACGCGCCGCCGTTATTCTGTTTCCACTCCCAGACTTTGGGAGGCTGATAGGTATTGTCTGACATGTTGGCCTGCCTTTTTGATGATGTGTTGAGGCAGTGTAGCAGTTGATGGCGGAAATGATCACCCTCACCCCGGCCCTCTCCCTGAGGGAGAGGGAGAAAAACCGCACAGATCGTTAGGGTGAGGGCATCAGACCGCACAGTGTGACAGCGTGCACAACAGGTGTATGATTAACCGACACCTGTTGGATAAATAACAACGTGCAGGGACGACCTCAGCCGCTATTACTCGCCGCCTGCATGCTCTGAGGAAGACACATGAGTTGTACGAGTAGTGACGCGCCGTTTGGCACGTTGTTGGGATATGCACCGGGTGGCGTTGCCATCTATTCTTCAAATTACAGCAGCCTGAAGCCCGAAGAGCGGGCGGATGATGTCTCGTTCCGTAGCTATATCGATAACGAGTACATGGGCTACAAGTGGCAGTGCGTCGAATTCGCGCGCCGCTTCCTGTTCCTTACCTACGGTTTCGTTTTCACCGATGTCGGCATGGCCTATGAAATCTTCTCACTGCGCTTTTTGCGTCAGGTGGTGAATGACGACATTCTGCCGTTGCAGGCGTTTGCCAACGGTTCCCGCCGTGCACCGAAAGCGGGCTCGCTGCTCATCTGGCAGAAGGGCGGCGAATTCCATGAAACCGGCCACGTCGCGGTTATCACCCAACTGGTTGGCAACAAAGTCCGTATTGCAGAACAGAACGTTATCCATTCGCCGCTGCCTGCGGGCCAGCAGTGGACGCGCGAACTGACGCTGGAAGTGAAAGACGGCCATTACATCCTTCACGATACGTTTGACGACACCACCATTCTTGGCTGGATGATCCAGACCGCCGATACCGAACACAGTCTGCCGCAACCGACAATTGCCAGCAAAGCGCTGAATCTGCAAGGCGCGCGGCTGGAAAATCGCGGTCAGTTCGAGGGCAAATGGCTTAACGAACAGGATTCGTTGCAGAAAGCGTACGTCGCTGCCAACGGTCATGTGATTAACCAGGACCCGTATCAGTACTTCACCATGACGGAAAGCGCCGAACAGGAGCTGATTAAAGCCACCAACGAAATGCACCTGATGTATCTGCACGCCACCGATAAAGTGATGCGTGACGATAACCTGCTGGCGCTGTTTGATATCCCGAAAATCCTCTGGCCGCGTCTGCGTCTCTCCTGGCAGCGCCGTCGCCACGACATGATCACCGGGCGTATGGATTTCTGCATGGATGAACGCGGTCTGAAGGTGTACGAATACAACGCCGATTCCGCATCCTGTCATACGGAAGGTGGATTGATCCTCGAACAGTGGCTGAAAACCGGCTTTGAGGGCAAAGGTCATAACCCTTCAGATGAACTGCTCAGCGAACTGATTGGTGCGTGGAAACACAGCTCGGCGCGTCCGTTTGTTCACATCATGCAGGATAAAGATCTGGAAGAGGACTATCACGCGCAGTTTATGCAGCGCGCCATTACGCAGGCCGGGTTCGAGTGCAAAATTCTCCACGGCCTGGAAGAGGTGCACTGGGATGCCGCCGGGCAGTTAGTGGATGATGAAGGGCGACTGGTAAATTGCGTATGGAAAACCTGGGCGTGGGAAACCGCCATTGAACAGGTGCGCGAAGTCAGCGATGCCGAGTATGCCGCCGTGCCGATCCGCACCGGGAGCCCGGCGGGGGAGGTGCGTTTGATTGACGTGCTGTTACGCCCGGAAGTGATGGTCTTCGAACCACTGTGGACAGTGATCCCGGGCAACAAAGCGATTCTGCCGGTGCTGTGGTCGCTGTTCCCGAATCATCCTTATCTTCTCGACACCGATTTTGAAGTGACCGATGCGTTGGCGAAAACCGGCTATGCGGTGAAACCGATCTCCGGGCGCTGCGGCAGCAATATTGACCTGGTGAGCGGGCACGATCAGCTTCTTGACCAAACCAGCGGTAAGTTTGTCGACCGCAAAAATATCTACCAGCAGTTGTGGTGTCTGCCGAAGGTCGCCGGGAAATACATCCAGGTTTGTACCTTTACCGTCGGCGGTAACTACGGCGGAACCTGCCTGCGTGGCGATACGTCGCTGGTGATTAAGAAAGAGAGCGATATCGAACCGCTGGTGGTGATTGAGCGGTAAACAGCTAAGGCGGAGCCTGCAACAGGCTCCGTTTTTTTACCTGCGAACATCACGACACAATATTGAACCCTTCCGTCAATTCGGCGCATAAATTGATCCAGCACAGCCCAAACGTATGATGAATCCTTAAAATCATCATACTCACTTAGTCTTACTCCTTTTCACTGAAGGTCACCGTTTTGTCCATTCTCCGTCGCACGCTCATTGCGCTGCTGACCTGTGCCTCGTTTTTCGCACACGCCGCTGCGCCAGATGAAATCACTACCGCCTGGCCGGTTAACGTTGGGCCGCTCAATCCGCATCTTTATACGCCAAATCAGATGTTCGCCCAGAGCATGGTTTACGAACCGCTGGTGAAATATCAGGCGGATGGCTCGGTGAAACCCTGGCTGGCAAAAAGTTGGACGCATTCGGAAGATGGCAAGATCTGGACCTTCACCCTGCGCGATGATGTGACCTTCTCCAACGGTGAACCGTTTGATGCAGAGGCGGCAGCAGAAAACTTCCGCGTGGTGCTCGATAACCGTCAGCGTCATGCCTGGCTGGAGCTGGTGAATCAGATTGTCGATGTGAAAGCGCTGAATAAAACCGAGCTGCAAATTACCCTGAAAAGCGCCTACTACCCCTTCCTGCAAGAGCTGGCCTTACCCCGACCTTTCCGCTTTATCGCCCCGTCGCAGTTTAAAAATAACGAGACGATGCGCGGGATTAAAGCACCTATCGGCACGGGCCCGTGGGTGCTGAAAGAATCGAAACTGAATCAGTACGATGTCTTCGTCCGCAACGAAAACTACTGGGGCGAAAAGCCAGCGATTAAAAAAATAACCCTTAAAGTCATCCCCGATCCAACCACCCGCGCAGTCGCGTTTGAAACCGGCGATATTGACCTGCTGTATGGCAATGAAGGGTTATTGCCGCTTGATACCTTTGAGCGTTTCAGCCATAACCCGGCGTACCGTACCCAGCTTTCACAGCCGATTGAAACGGTGATGCTGGCACTCAACTCCGCTAAAGCCCCCACCAATGAACTGGCGGTACGCGAAGCGCTGAATTACGCGGTGAATAAAAAATCGCTGATCGACAACGTGCTTTACGGCACGCAGCAGGTGGCGGATACGCTGTTTGCGCCGACCGTACCTTATGCCGACCTCAACCTGAAACCGCGCCAGTATGATCCGCAACGGGCGAAAAATCTTCTGGAAAAAGCAGGCTGGACGCTGCCTGCCGGGAAAACTATCCGCGAGAAAAACGGTCAGCCGCTACGCATTGAACTGTCGTTCATCGGCACCGATGCATTAAGCAAATCAATGGCCGAAATCATTCAGGCCGATATGCACCAGATTGGCGTCGATGTGGCGCTGGTTGGCGAAGAAGAGAGCAGCATCTACGCGCGTCAGCGCGATGGGCGTTTTGGCATGATCTTCAACCGCACCTGGGGCGCGCCTTACGATCCGCATGCGTTTTTAAGCTCGATGCGCGTACCATCACACGCTGATTTTCAGGCGCAACAAGGCTTGGCCGACAAGCCGCTGATTGATAAAGAGATCGGCGAAGTTCTGGAAACCCCGGACGAGACGAAACGCCAGGCGCTTTACCGCGATATTTTGACGCGCCTGCATAGCGATGCGGTGTATCTGCCGATTAGCTACGTTTCGATGATGGTGGTGGCAAAACCTGAACTGGGCAAAATCCCTTACGCGCCAATCGCCAGCGATATTCCTTTTGAACAGATTAATCCGGTGAAACCCTGATGTTGCGTTACGTATTCCGCCGTGTGCTGTTGCTGATCCCGATGGTGCTTTCCGCCTCGGTGATTATTTTTCTGATGCTGCGTCTCGGTACCGGTGACCCGGCGCTCGATTATCTGCGTTTATCTAACCTGCCGCCGACGCCGGAGATGCTGGCCTCTACCCGCACCATGCTCGGTCTGGATCAGCCGCTGTACGTGCAGTACGGAACCTGGCTGTGGAAGGCGCTGCATCTCGATTTCGGCATCTCATTCGCCACGCAGCGCCCGGTGCTGGACGATATGCTGAATTTCCTGCCCGCCACACTGGAACTTGCGGGGGCGGCGCTGGTGTTAATTCTGCTGACCTCCGTGCCGCTCGGCATCTGGGCGGCTCGTCATCGCGATCGTTTGCCCGATTTCGCCGTGCGTTTCATCGCGTTTCTTGGTGTGTCGATGCCCAACTTCTGGCTGGCATTTTTGCTGGTGATGTTCTTCTCCGTCTACCTGCAATGGCTGCCCGCGATGGGCTACGGTGGCTGGCAGCACATCATTCTGCCCGCGGTTTCCATCGCCTTTATGTCGCTGGCGATAAACGCGCGGCTGCTGCGCGCCAGCATGCTGGACGTCGCTGGTCAGCGTCATGTGACCTGGGCGCGGCTGCGCGGCCTGAACGACAAACAGACCGAACGCCGCCATATCCTGCGTAATGCCTCGCTGCCGATGATCACCGCCGTGGGGATGCACATTGGTGAACTGATTGGCGGGACGATGATTATCGAAAATATCTTTGCCTGGCCGGGCGTCGGGCGCTACGCGGTGTCGGCGATTTTTAACCGTGACTATCCGGTGATCCAGTGCTTTACGCTGATGATGGTGGTGGTTTTTGTGGTCTGCAATTTGATTGTCGATTTGCTCAACGCCGCGCTGGACCCGCGTATTCGTCGTCATGAAGGAGCGCACGCGTGAACTTTTTCCTCTCTTCCCGCTGGTCGGTACGCCTGGCGGTGATCCTTATCGCCCTGCTGGCGCTGATTGCGCTCACCAGCCAGTGGTGGCTGCCGTATGATCCACAGGCAATTGATCTGCCGTCGCGCCTGCTCTCGCCGGATGCGCAGCACTGGCTGGGCACCGATCACTTAGGGCGTGATATTTTCTCGCGGCTGATGGCGGCGACGCGCGTGTCGCTCGGCTCGGTAATGGCCTGCCTGCTACTGGTGCTGACATTAGGGCTGGTTATTGGCGGCAGCGCCGGGTTGATTGGCGGGCGCGTTGATCAGGCTACCATGCGCGTCGCGGATATGTTCATGACCTTCCCGACCTCGATTCTGTCTTTCTTTATGGTTGGCGTACTCGGCACTGGACTAACCAACGTGATTATCGCCATCGCCCTGTCGCACTGGGCGTGGTACGCGCGCATGGTACGCAGCCTGGTGATTTCACTGCGCCAGCGCGAATTTGTGCTGGCGTCAAGACTTTCCGGGGCGGGCCATGTGCGGGTGTTTGTTGATCATCTGGCAGGTGCGGTGATCCCCTCGCTGCTGGTGCTGGCGACGCTGGATATCGGCCATATGATGCTGCACGTCGCGGGGATGTCCTTCCTCGGCCTTGGCGTGACCGCGCCGACCGCCGAATGGGGCGTGATGATTAACGACGCGCGCCAGTATATCTGGACTCAGCCGCTGCAAATGTTCTGGCCGGGGCTGGCGCTGTTTATCAGCGTGATGGCCTTTAACCTGGTGGGTGACGCACTGCGCGATCATCTGGACCCTCATCTGGTGACGGAGCACGCACACTAATGCCACAACAGATTGAACTACGTAATATCACGCTACAGGTCGTGCAGCCACTGGTACACGGCGTATCGTTAACCCTGCAACGCGGGCGCGTGCAGGCGTTAGTCGGCGGTAGCGGCAGCGGGAAATCATTAACCTGCGCCGCTGCGCTGGGCATTCTGCCCGCTGGTGTTCGCCAGACGGCGGGGGAAATTTTAGCCGATGGCAAACCGGTTTCGCCTTGTACGCTACGCGGGATAAAAATTGCCACCATCATGCAGAACCCGCGCAGCGCCTTTAATCCGCTGCACACCATGCACACCCACGCGCGGGAAACCTGCCAGGCGTTAGGGAAACCCGCCGATGACGCTACGCTTATCGCCGCCATAGAAGCGGTGGGGCTGGAAAACGCCGCGCGCGTGCTGAAGCTGTACCCGTTTGAGATGAGCGGCGGTATGTTGCAGCGCATGATGATTGCGATGGCAGTGCTGTGCGAATCGCCGTTTATCATCGCCGATGAACCAACCACCGACCTTGATGTAGTCGCACAGGCGCGCATCCTCGATCTGCTGGAAAGCATTATGCAAAAACAGGCGCCGGGAATGCTGCTGGTGACTCATGATATGGGTGTGGTGGCGCGTCTGGCGGATGACGTGGCGGTGATGTCTGACGGCAAGATTGTCGAACAGGGCGATGTCGAAACGCTGTTTAACGCCCCTAAACATGCGGTGACGCGCAGCCTGGTTTCGGCTCATCTCGCGCTTTATGGTATGGAGATGGCATCATGACTTTACTTAATGTATGCGACCTTTCCCATCACTATGCGCACGGTGGATTTAGCGGTAAGCACCAGCATCATGCGGTACTCAATAACGTTTCTCTGACTCTGAAAAGCGGTGAAACCGTCGCCCTGCTGGGACGCAGCGGCTGCGGCAAAAGCACCCTCGCGCGGCTATTGGTAGGCTTAGAATCGCCCTCACAGGGAAATATTAGCTGGCGCGGCGAACCGTTGGCGAAGCTCAATCGCGCGCAGCGTAAGGCGTTCCGCCGCGATATTCAGATGGTGTTTCAGGACGCCATTAGCGCTGTGAATCCGCGTAAAACTGTGCGCGAGATCCTGCGTGAACCGATGCGCCACCTGCTATCGCTGAAAAAATCGGAGCAACTGGCGCGCGCCAGCGAAATGCTGAAGGCGGTCGATCTCGACGACAGCGTGCTCGATAAACGCCCACCGCAGTTAAGCGGTGGCCAGCTTCAGCGCGTCTGCCTGGCGCGCGCGCTGGCGGTCGAACCAAAACTGCTGATTCTGGATGAAGCCGTTTCCAACCTTGACCTCGTGCTACAGGCGGGCGTCATTCGCCTGCTGAAAAAGCTGCAACAACAGTTTGGCACCGCCTGTCTGTTCATCACCCACGACTTACGCCTGGTGGAACGCTTTTGCCAGCGGGTGATGGTGATGGATAACGGGTACATTGTTGAAACACAGACCGTGGGGGAGAAATTAGCCTTTTCCTCTGACGCCGGACGCGTGCTTCAAAACGCGGTATTACCCGCATTCCCCGTGCGCCGTCGCGCCACAGAAAAGGTTTAACGCAAATGCAACGAGTCACCATCACGCTTGATGACGATTTACTGGAGACGCTGGATAGCCTGAGCCAGCGTCGTGGTTATAACAACCGCTCAGAGGCGATCCGCGATATTCTGCGTAGCGCGCTGGCGCAGGAGGCTACCCAGCAGCACGGCACACAAGGTTTCGCGGTGCTGTCGTATGTGTATGAACACGAAAAACGCGACTTAGCCAGCCGTATTGTCTCCACGCAGCACCATCACCACGATCTCTCGGTCGCCACGCTGCATGTGCACATTAATCACGACGACTGTCTGGAAATCGCCGTACTAAAAGGCGACATGGGCGATGTGCAGCATTTTGCCGATGACGTTATCGCCCAGCGCGGCGTGCGGCACGGGCATTTGCAGTGCCTGCCGGAAGAGTGAATTAGTCGTAGCTTACGTTGAAGACCATATGCCCGGTGACATCACCCGCCTGCGCTTTGGGTTGATATTGATAGAATCGGGCAAAATAGCGTAGGTCAATAAACTGCGAGACGGCGCTATTCAGGGTCGCGACGTGATTCGCCTGGCGGAACGGCACCGGTCGGCGGTTCTCGTCCATGATCTGCACGCCGATACCTTCCGCTGCGGTTCTGCTGCGGCTCTCATTGCGAATCACGCCCAGGGCAGGTGAAATACCCTCTGGCGTGTTTCCGTCAAAGGTCATATTCAGCCGCGTACCGGCGACGCTAACATTCCCCGCACACTGCATACGAATCGAAAAATTGCGCCCTCCGGCTCCTGTACCTTTCCCCTTCAGAGCCGCAAGGGGAATGGAGCCGAGATTCACACGAAAGTTGGCATTATTGGTGATGCGGCAAGAGGGCGAGACGATAATCAGCGAATTTTCGCGCAGCCAGGTATTCAGCAACGACTGACTCCCGCTACCAAAAGTGGTGTATTGCCCGGCGGCAACCGTGCCGCTCCCCACAAGGCTCGCTGTCTTAATGACGTCCAGTTTGAAGGTGAGATCGTTAAGCGAGACATCGCTTTTACCGCCTCCGCCAACGTCAATTTTCCCTGGATAGCCAATCTGCTGAGCCTGGCGCTGAAGCGTAAATCGCAGGCCAATACCGGGAATATTGGTTGACCAGATCTGATTGCCTGTTTCGCGACTGCCATTGGCGATAACTTTCGTTTCCAGACTCTGCGAGCCGCTACATTGAAGCTGCAAACGATTGTCGCGTAACGGCCAGCTGCGGCTGGCAATCACCGTACCGGGTGGCGTTTGCGGCTGAACCATGATGCGCCCAATATCCATAAACAGTGGGGAAGGGATGGCGTCTGATCCCAGAATACAACCGGCATGGGCCACGCCGCTGGTGAGCAGCGTGGCGGCTAACCACCATTTTATGCGAAGCATCATAAGCACCTCAGCTGTTGTGAACCACCGATCGGCAGTACCACCTGACACTGCCCACCGTCCCAGCGAACCCAGGCGTTTTTCACATTTTCGCCAGTGATATAAAGTGTGCTGCCCTGGCCGACAAAGCCGAGGGATTTACCTCGCCCATCGGTAATTTCAGAGCCGAATGGGAGCGGCGTTCCGTTGCTCTGTTTGGCAAAAAACACGCGCGTTTTTTCGCGGCGGGTATTGAATACCACCTTCACCACGCTGCCTTCATACGGTACCGTTCGGGCTTCAGTGCTGGCGAATTGAACATCTTCGTGCGCCCCTTTGGGGTCGATTTCAATGTTATTGACGCGGTAAGGCTGCAAGGATGAAAGTACGGCATAACCTTGATTATCAAACCAGGTCGGCGCGCCCATGATGGCGGCGCCTTTGGCATCTTTTGCTTCAACCAGCGCGAGCGTTGTTCCTGTTTCCGGCGTGAGCGTCACGCCGCCGGAGTGTACGACAACCGAGCCTTCCGCAGAGGCGGCAGCCTGCTGATAGCTGCGACCATAGGTATAGCTGCTCGACAACGCCGTCCAGGGGGAGATGTATCCGCCGTTAACGCCTGTCGTGTAGTGACCCTCCTTGTCTGTGTTCGCGTTGACGCCCCATGTCAGCGCGTGATCCTGACCGACTGAACCATTGACACCCAACTGGCTGCGATCGAAGGACGAGTCTTTGAATTGGGTGTTCGATGAAAGCGTGGCAGAGCTATCTTCGCCCTGGAAAAGGGGATAGCTGAAACTCAGAAAGACGAAATCCTCTTTTTTACGTCTTGAGGAGGTTGTCCCGGTATCGTCATCTGTTTCATTCTCATTGGAATAACTCCGCTGGAACGTCAATGACCAACTCAGACGTCCCCAGCTATTGCTGTATCCCAGTGAGTACTGCTCTTCTTTGCCGGAGTAATGCCAGTATCGCGTGACGGAACCATTCAGATAGAGCATCCCCCACGCTTCCGGCAGTTGTTGGTTAATGGAAAAACTGACGCCGCTTTTTTGTCGAATATTGGTGCTGGTGGTGCCGCGCATTTCGTCATCGCGGGCGTAGAGTGCATCACGCAGAGAGTAGTAATTGTCGGAGTTATTAACCCATCCCTGAATATTCATGCTGGTTTGCGAGGCACCAAACATGCGACTAAAGGTGGCGCGGTATTCCTGACCCGATGTTGTGGCGCTGGGCAGTTTCGTTTTTGCCTGGGTCACATCCAGCCCCAGCGCGCCATAACCGGTATTCATCCCCACGCCAACCTGTCCGGCCTGATAATCGTTGAACCCCGTGAGGGCTGAATAGAGTGTGAAGGTGTTATTCAAACCATACTGAAAGCTACCCTGGCCGATGGTCGGTTTATCTTTCAGCCCGTCTTCATCAACCTGACCGGCGGCAATGCCGTACAGACTCATATCCGGATGTAATAACTGCACCACTGAATCATAGGGAATAGACCAGGTAGAGGTGCGCCCATCGGCTTCCTGCAAGGTCACAATAAGATCGTTACCCGTGCCTGAAGGATAAACATCCGTAAGGCTGAAGGGGCCCGGCGTGACGGTGGTCTGATAGATAATGTTGCCGTCCTGACGAACGGTAACCAGGGCGTTAGTCTGCGCCACGCCGTTCACGACGGGCGCGTAGCTACGCATGCTATCAGGGTACATGAGATCGTCCGTATGCAGGTCAAGACCGATCAGGCTGATGGCGTCGAAAAACGTGCCGTTGGTGCTGAATTGCCCCATCGTGAGGATCGATTTCATTGCCGCAATAGGGCGCTGTAAGTAGGTTTGGTTGCTATTCCATTTGTTCTCGCCGCTGTTCTCATCCCAGGTATAGTTTCCGGAATGGCGCAGTAACCAGCCGTTTGAGGAAAAGCCAGCGTTCACGCCCAGATAAGCGCTTGCGCCTTTATCATTACTGTCAGATTTCATGATGTTGTAGTAGTTGGCCATATAACCCAGGTTGAGCGCGGTAATCCCTTCATCCCAGAATTGCGGCGGAATATAGCCGCTACTACTGCCATCCATCAGCCGCTGAGGGACACTGAAATCCAGACGCATCGTGGAGGCGCTAAACGTATCTTTCAGCGCGGGTTCACTGTTCCACTGAGATAGCGTTCCACAGAATTTTTCGTCGCTGGTTTTTGTCGAATCCAGCTTCTCAGGTGAGAGACCAAAGTTCTGAAGCATTTCTGCTGTATAACAGATCTGCGGCTTGCCATCGGCAGAACGCTTAACGTCAACGTCATAGCGTCCTTTCCAGCTCTCATTGGTATAAACGTCAACGGAATAGGTGCCTGGTTTGAATGCCAGAGCATCGAACCGTTTCATGCTGGCCTGTTGTTGGCTACCGACGATGAAGTTATTGTCGAATTCATAGTCTGTTCCACTCTCTTCTGCGTTAACCTGTTCCGCTCGGCAAATGCCGGTTCCCAGGCAAAAAAGGGTCACCAGACCGCCAACCTGCCAGGGTGTGACTCGCCAATGCTCCATGAGATTCCGCCCTGAAAAAAGAGAATACGCCGACCATTACTGGTGCCATTTATTTATCTCGTAATGACATTAACCTGCCCGGGTTTTACTTTTTGCCAGCGCGCCATAGTCATTGATCTCTTCAAGGGTTAATTCTTCCCCCGCTCGCACGGCCTGGCGCAAATTAATCGTTTGTGAAGATTGCGGGGCAATCATAACGGCTTCTGTATTTATCGGTTCACCACGGCCCTGGCTAATCGTGGCAACCGTAATGTAAAACG
Source organism: Pseudocitrobacter faecalis (assembly GCF_965231525.1). NCBI lineage: Bacteria > Pseudomonadati > Pseudomonadota > Gammaproteobacteria > Enterobacterales > Enterobacteriaceae > Pseudocitrobacter > Pseudocitrobacter faecalis. Next base: position 284,546 of record NZ_CBDDNJ010000002.1, read on the forward strand.
GTGTCGGATTCGTTAATGTCAGCGCGGTTCCCGCAGGCTGCAATCTGAGTTTGGCAATGGCCGAGACTCGGCCAGAAAGAGGTTCCGGGCGATATATCAACTTAAACCGCGAACGCACGGCCATTTTGAAAACACCGATGCCTTCCGGTGCTTTATCCGCTTTAGAGGCGCCAGGAATATCCAATACATTTATCCACCACAGGGATTCTTTGTTTTGCGGCAAGCTATTACCCGCATTGAGTTTAATGCGTATGACTTGCCCGCTGTGGCTATCAATACGTGAAATCGGGGGGTTAATAATAAATGGTGTCGTAATTTTATCGGGTGTAATGGTCGCATCACCATTATCCAGCCAGACCTGGGCAAGCGAAGGCCGTTCCGCAGTATTTGAGAGTTGTACGGTGAGTTCTTTTTCGTTTCCTTTATAGATAAAACGTGTTCCGTTTACAATAATGCTGTCTGCCAAAACCGGAAACGTTAACATTAATCCACCGAGTGCAGCGATAAGCTTCATAAACACCCTCATCTTCTCTAAGTTATATTGTTGTCATTATTTACGGGATTAGGTGAGTGAAGGAAAAGTGGCGGCGTACCGCCACTTTTTTTATTGCGATTAATCGTAAGAAATTTCATAGGTTGCATTGGCTGCAACATGCCCGGCAGTCGCGCTGCTGTTGGTCGGGTTCACATAGCTAACCTGGTATTTATAAATATCCCAGGTGCCGTCATTGGTATCGCGGATTTTACCATTGTCGTTACCCGGTTTGATCACCGTAGGGCTATTAGGGTTAGTGAGTGCAAAAGCGACGTTAGTGGCACCGCTATTGTCGGTATTTTTCAGGAAGCTTGTACCGGTTACCAGGCCAGAAGAGTCAGTCCACTTGACTTTACGCGTAAAGGTGCCGTGTTTACCATCCGGGTCACCACAGTCTTTCAAATTAATACTGAAATCTGTGCGGTTAACCAGCGCATTTTTAACAGAAAGCGCGGTTGTACGAACGGAATTCAGGAAAATAGTATTTCCGTCATTTTTGCCGCCGACAATTTTTACTTTACAGGAGCCGGTATAAACATCACCGTCAAAGAACACTTGCCCACCGGTAACATAGCCACCATTTCCGCCGCCAGGGTAACCACCATGGTCATTATCGCCGCCGTGGCCTTGCGAATTAAATGATTCTACAGATGCGTCATCTGCATAGGCTGCCACATTACCACCCAATAAAGCCGCGGTAACCATCAAACCCAGATATATCTTTTTCATGTGCGTATCCTGTTACTGTGTTGTTTAATAGGACATTCGAATTACAATGATAAAGACGTGCACAGCTTCCTCTCTTCAGTGATTAAATAATTCTTCGCGATTATTTAATCTCTCCTGTGATAAATGCTGCCCGATAATAGTGGGCAACCGAAACGGTATTGCATCTAATGCCTTTTTCGTATTTTTCGGCGGATTTGGTGGCGAAATAGTATGACTGTATTGAAATGGCGGTAATTTTCGTAAGTGAAAACCAGGGCTGATGATATTGAATGACGGTTTGTAATGTGCGTCAGCTCTCTTTTTATTGACGAGGTGTGTCAGTTGGTTTGTATGACAAGTCCCAGCTTTATAGCAATGACTTGTCAGGGAGTGTATCTATTTCCGGCAAGAAAATTACAAAATTGCTAATGACTCCTTCGGGGATGAAAAATTAAATAATAGCGCTCACTGATTTTGTTAATATTCGAATGAAAAACTCTGGAAATGTACCAGGAACAGTATTTGGAGTGAATTAAAGGCGGCAAAGGTCAAAATATGAAGCAGCAAAAGCAGCGCGCCGCCTTTGAGTGTTGATGAGAGTGCGGTTGATGCCATACTCGTCTTCTGTCTCAGTGAAAAAAGCACTATCGCCTGCTGGCGGGCGAATTCAATGCTATCGGGGGTACGCTCCCGTCACTTCCTGCGCCAGTGTCGTAAATGCTTTTACGGCGGCCGTTCTCCACGCGCCTTTGCGTTGTAGCAGCACGGCAGTTCGTTCCAGCAACTGCGGTTTCAGTGACACGGCGTTTAATCCTTCATTTTGTGCGGCAATTGGCGACGGTAGGAGGGTGGTGAGCGTTGTGCGGCGCACCAGTTCCAGAATGGCATTGATAGAGTTAGCTTCCATTACTATCTGTGGATGCAGTTCTCTTTGGCGGCAGTAGCGATCAATTTGTTCGCGGGTCGCAAATTCTTCACTCAGTAAAATGAGTTTTTCATTATTAAGATGTGACAACGCTACGCAATCCTGTTGAGCCAGCGGATGGCTTTCAGAGACAACCAACGCAAGGGATTCCTTCAGTAGCGGCAGTACGTCGATGTCCGCTGAATGAACATCATCAAACGCGATGCCAATATCCAGTTCATCATTGAGCAGCAGCTCTTCCATTTTCTCCTGCGACATTTCCTGTAACGCCAGGGTGATACCGGGGTAGCGCGCGTAAAACGTCGCCATAAGCGGCCCGATAAGCCACGAGGTAAACGTGGGGGTAACGGCGACACGCAGTGAGCCACGGCTTAAATCTTCAACGTCATGAATTGCCCGCTTTCCCTCTTCCAGCGCTCTCAGCGCATTTCTCGCGTAATCCAGCCAGGCTTCACCGGCATCGGTAAGCTGAATATGGCGACCACTGCGATCGAACAGTTGCGCGCCAAGTGACTCTTCAAGCTGTCTGATTTGCTGTGAAAGCGCGGGCTGTGAAACGTGAAGCGCCGTGGCGGCGCGGGTAAAGCCGCGATGCTCAGCGACAGCCAGAAAGTAGTGAATATGTCGTAACAGCATGAACTAACCCATAAGTATAACCAATAGACTTCATTATAAATGAGTCTTTTATCTTATGAGAAGTAGCGAGTAGCCTGTGCCCATTCCATAGTGAGACAGAGGAACAATCGTGAAAGAGATTATTGATGGCTTTTTGAAATTTCAGCGCAACGTCTTTCCAGAACGCGCCGAGCTTTTCAGAACGCTGGCGAACCAGCAAAACCCACGTGCGCTTTTTATTTCGTGCTCTGACAGCCGCCTGGTGCCGGAACTGGTAACGCAGCGTGAGCCTGGCGATCTGTTTGTCATCCGTAATGCGGGCAACATTGTTCCTTCTTATGGCCCCGAGCCGGGAGGTGTCACCGCCTCGGTGGAGTACGCCGTATCGGTTTTAAAAGTGAATGACATTGTCATATGCGGTCACTCAGATTGCGGTGCGATGACCGCGATAGCCGGATGCCATTGTCTGGACAGTATGCCCGCCGTCAGTCACTGGTTGCGTTATGCCGATTCAGCTCGTGTGGTGAATGAATCACGCACGCACATTTCATTGCAGGCGAAAACCGCCTCAATGGTGCGGGAAAACGTCATTGCGCAGTTGGCCAATCTTCAGACTCACCCGTCAGTGCGCCTGGCGCTGGAAGAGGGGCGACTCGCGCTGCATGGCTGGGTTTACGACATCGAACGCGGTGACATTGCCGCTTATAACGGTGCCAGCGGGCAGTTTGTCTCGCTTGCTGAGAACCCGAATACCTGCGCGATGCCACTTCGTAGCCTGTCAGCCGCTTAATTTTTTCTATATAAAGGAGGTTCCATCATGATCCACGCACAAATTAACCGCGATATTCGCCTTTCTCTGGCCGATCAGATTCTGCTTATTAAAGCGAAAAAAGATCTTACCTTTGCGCAACTCTCCGATGGTACAGGATTGTCTGAAGCTTTTGTCACCGCGGCCTTGCTGGGGCAGCATGCATTGCCGGCTGATGCGGCGCGCCTGGTTGGTGAAAAGCTCTCGCTGGATGAAGATGCGGTGCTGCTTCTGCAAACGATCCCTCTGCGCGGCAGTATTGACGACCGCGTCCCCACTGACCCGACCATTTATCGCTTCTATGAAATCCTGCAGGTATATGGCTCCACGCTGAAGATGCTGGTTCATGAGAAGTTCGGCGACGGCATTATCAGTGCCATCAATTTCAAACTGGATGTCAAAAAAGTGGCCGATCCCGAAGGCGGTGAACGCGCGGTGATTACGCTGGATGGTAAATATCTGCCGACAAAACCTTTCTAAAACTGAGTAAAGTCCGTCGCGTTGTCCGCGCCGGGCTAAAAGAACAACATGAAACAATCTCCTCGTACTGGTCTGATGCTCCTGGTGTTGGTGCTCATTGGCCTGAATATGCGCCCGTTACTCACGTCTATCGGGCCTTTACTTCCACAATTACGAGCTGCCAGCGGCATGAGTTTTACGCTGGCTTCTCTTCTTACCGCATTGCCGATGATCGCGATGGGCGGTCTGGCGTTAGCGGGAGGCTGGATCAATCGTCATGTTCGCGAACGTGATAGCGTGGCGATCGGTCTGTTGATGATCACCCTCGGAGCACTGCTACGTGAACTGGCACCCCACAGCGTCGTGCTTCTGAGTAGCGCGCTGCTGGGGGGAATCGGCATTGGTGTTATTCAGGTTGTGATGCCCACGGTTATCAAACGCCAGTTTCAGCGTCGTATGCCACAGGTCATGGGACTTTGGTCAGCGGCATTGATGGGGGGCGGAGGTTTGGGGGCGGCATTAACGCCATGGATCGCCGGGCAGAGTGAATTCTGGTACAGCTCCCTGGCATGGTGGGCAGTGCCTGCAATTATTGCTCTGATTGGCTGGTGGCCGCAAAGCCGAGGTTCCACCAGAGCTGGCCCGGGAAGCGCTCAGAGTTCAATTCGCATCACCCGCAATCCCCGTGCATGGTCTTTGGGGCTCTATTTCGGTGTTATTAATGGCGGCTATGGCAGTCTGATAGCCTGGCTGCCTCCTTATTATATGCAACTGGGAAATAGCGCGCAGTTTAGTGGCACGCTGCTGGCGCTGATGACTGTCGGGCAGACGGCTGGCGCGCTGCTGCTACCTTTGCTGGCGCGGCATGAGGATCGGCGGCGATTGCTGCTGGTGGCGCTGGCCTTACAAATGATCGGTTTCCTCGGCTTTATCCTGTGGCCTGCGCATCTTTCCGTGCTGTGGGCGATCGCCTGCGGGGTAGGATTGGGAGGTGCTTTCCCGCTTTGCCTCGTTCTGGCGCTCGATCATGCCGGACATCCGGTTATTTCCGGGAAGCTGGTGGCGTTTATGCAGGGGATGGGTTTTATCATTGCCGGGCTGTCACCTTATCTTTCGGGGTTATTACGTAGCATGAGCGGTGATTTTGTCGTCGACTGGGTGTTTCATGCGTGCTGTGTTGTTGGATTAATGCTGCTGACGCTGCGTTTTGTTCCGTCACGCTATCCGCAGGAGTGGTCTGCAACAGAATAGAACGGCGTCCTTTCATCAGTAAAAAGCACTTCTTTGTGGATAACTCTGTGGTTAAGTGGGTATAAGGCAGGGTTATGCTGTGGAATGCAGCAGTCAGTGAAATATGTGCAAATTAGGGGTTGCAGGCTCGGCGTAACTCCCTATAATGCGCTCCCACTGACACGGCAGATGTGAATTACTTCACACAAACAGCCGGTTGGTTGAAGAGAAAAATCCTGAAAATCAGGGTTGACTCTGAGAGAGGAAAGCGTATTATACGCCACCTCGCAACGGTGAGCTTCACGCCGCGTTGCACTGCTCTTTAACAATTTATCAGACAATCTGTGTGGGCACTCAATGATACGGATTCTTAACGTCGCAAGACGATAAATGAATACCAAGTCTCTGAGTGAACACGTAATTCATTACGAAGTTTAATTCACGAGCATCAAACTTAAATTGAAGAGTTTGATCATGGCTCAGATTGAACGCTGGCGGCAGGCCTAACACATGCAAGTCGAACGGTAACAGAAAGCAGCTTGCTGCTTTGCTGACGAGTGGCGGACGGGTGAGTAATGTCTGGGAAACTGCCTGATGGAGGGGGATAACTACTGGAAACGGTAGCTAATACCGCATAACGTCGCAAGACCAAAGAGGGGGACCTTCGGGCCTCTTGCCATCGGATGTGCCCAGATGGGATTAGCTAGTAGGTGGGGTAATGGCTCACCTAGGCGACGATCCCTAGCTGGTCTGAGAGGATGACCAGCCACACTGGAACTGAGACACGGTCCAGACTCCTACGGGAGGCAGCAGTGGGGAATATTGCACAATGGGCGCAAGCCTGATGCAGCCATGCCGCGTGTATGAAGAAGGCCTTCGGGTTGTAAAGTACTTTCAGCGAGGAGGAAGGTGTTGTGGTTAATAACCACAGCAATTGACGTTACTCGCAGAAGAAGCACCGGCTAACTCCGTGCCAGCAGCCGCGGTAATACGGAGGGTGCAAGCGTTAATCGGAATTACTGGGCGTAAAGCGCACGCAGGCGGTTTGTTAAGTCAGATGTGAAATCCCCGGGCTCAACCTGGGAACTGCATTTGAAACTGGCAAGCTTGAGTCTCGTAGAGGGGGGTAGAATTCCAGGTGTAGCGGTGAAATGCGTAGAGATCTGGAGGAATACCGGTGGCGAAGGCGGCCCCCTGGACGAAGACTGACGCTCAGGTGCGAAAGCGTGGGGAGCAAACAGGATTAGATACCCTGGTAGTCCACGCTGTAAACGATGTCGACTTGGAGGTTGTGCCCTTGAGGCGTGGCTTCCGGAGCTAACGCGTTAAGTCGACCGCCTGGGGAGTACGGCCGCAAGGTTAAAACTCAAATGAATTGACGGGGGCCCGCACAAGCGGTGGAGCATGTGGTTTAATTCGATGCAACGCGAAGAACCTTACCTGGTCTTGACATCCACAGAACTTAGCAGAGATGCTTTGGTGCCTTCGGGAACTGTGAGACAGGTGCTGCATGGCTGTCGTCAGCTCGTGTTGTGAAATGTTGGGTTAAGTCCCGCAACGAGCGCAACCCTTATCCTTTGTTGCCAGCGATTCGGTCGGGAACTCAAAGGAGACTGCCAGTGATAAACTGGAGGAAGGTGGGGATGACGTCAAGTCATCATGGCCCTTACGACCAGGGCTACACACGTGCTACAATGGCATATACAAAGAGAAGCGACCTCGCGAGAGCAAGCGGACCTCATAAAGTATGTCGTAGTCCGGATTGGAGTCTGCAACTCGACTCCATGAAGTCGGAATCGCTAGTAATCGTAGATCAGAATGCTACGGTGAATACGTTCCCGGGCCTTGTACACACCGCCCGTCACACCATGGGAGTGGGTTGCAAAAGAAGTAGGTAGCTTAACCTTCGGGAGGGCGCTTACCACTTTGTGATTCATGACTGGGGTGAAGTCGTAACAAGGTAACCGTAGGGGAACCTGCGGTTGGATCACCTCCTTACCTTAAAGAACCGTTCCTTGAAGTGCTCACACAAATTGTCTGATAAATGATGAACTTCTGAATGTACTTTCGAGTGCATTAAGAAGTTTTGCTCTTTAAAAATCTGGATCAAGCTGAAAATTGAAACGACACACTATTAAGTGTGTTCGAGTCTCTCAAATTTTCGCAACACGGTGGTGTTTTACGAAACATCTTCGGGTTGTGAGGTTAAGCGACTAAGCGTACACGGTGGATGCCCTGGCAGTCAGAGGCGATGAAGGACGTGCTAATCTGCGATAAGCGTCGGTAAGGTGATATGAACCGTTATAACCGGCGATTTCCGAATGGGGAAACCCAGTGTGTTTCGACACACTATCATTACGTGAATACATAGCGTAATGAAGCGAACCGGGGGAACTGAAACATCTAAGTACCCCGAGGAAAAGAAATCAACCGAGATTCCCCCAGTAGCGGCGAGCGAACGGGGAGCAGCCCAGAGTCTGAATCAGCATGTGTGTTAGTGGAACGGTCTGGAAAGTCCGACGGTACAGGGTGATAGTCCCGTACACCAAAATGCATATGCTGTGAACTCGAAGAGTAGGGCGGGACACGTGGTATCCTGTCTGAATATGGGGGGACCATCCTCCAAGGCTAAATACTCCTGACTGACCGATAGTGAACCAGTACCGTGAGGGAAAGGCGAAAAGAACCCCGGCGAGGGGAGTGAAAAAGAACCTGAAACCGTGTACGTACAAGCAGTGGGAGCCTACTTGTTAGGTGACTGCGTACCTTTTGTATAATGGGTCAGCGACTTATATTCTGTAGCAAGGTTAACCGAATAGGGGAGCCGAAGGGAAACCGAGTCTTAACTGGGCGTTAAGTTGCAGGGTATAGACCCGAAACCCGGTGATCTAGCCATGGGCAGGTTGAAGGTTGGGTAACACTAACTGGAGGACCGAACCGACTAATGTTGAAAAATTAGCGGATGACTTGTGGCTGGGGGTGAAAGGCCAATCAAACCGGGAGATAGCTGGTTCTCCCCGAAAGCTATTTAGGTAGCGCCTCGTGAACTCATCTTCGGGGGTAGAGCACTGTTTCGGCTAGGGGGTCATCCCGACTTACCAACCCGATGCAAACTGCGAATACCGAAGAATGTTATCACGGGAGACACACGGCGGGTGCTAACGTCCGTCGTGAAGAGGGAAACAACCCAGACCGCCAGCTAAGGTCCCAAAGTCACAGTTAAGTGGGAAACGATGTGGGAAGGCTCAGACAGCCAGGATGTTGGCTTAGAAGCAGCCATCATTTAAAGAAAGCGTAATAGCTCACTGGTCGAGTCGGCCTGCGCGGAAGATGTAACGGGGCTAAACTGTGCACCGAAGCTGCGGCAGCGACACTAAGTGTTGTTGGGTAGGGGAGCGTTCTGTAAGCCGTTGAAGGTGTGTCGTGAGGCATGCTGGAGGTATCAGAAGTGCGAATGCTGACATAAGTAACGATAATGCGGGTGAAAAACCCGCACGCCGGAAGACCAAGGGTTCCTGTCCAACGTTAATCGGGGCAGGGTGAGTCGACCCCTAAGGCGAGGCCGAAAGGCGTAGTCGATGGGAAACAGGTTAATATTCCTGTACTTGGTGTTACTGCGAAGGGGGGACGGAGAAGGCTATGTTGGCCGGGCGACGGTTGTCCCGGTTTAAGCGTGTAGGTTTGCAGACCAGGTAAATCCGGTCTGCTTCAAGACTGAGACGTGATGACGAGGCACTACGGTGCTGAAGTGACAAATGCCCTGCTTCCAGGAAAAGCCTCTAAGCATCAGGTAACATCGAATCGTACCCCAAACCGACACAGGTGGTCAGGTAGAGAATACCAAGGCGCTTGAGAGAACTCGGGTGAAGGAACTAGGCAAAATGGTGCCGTAACTTCGGGAGAAGGCACGCTGATATGTAGGTGAAGTGATTTACTCATGGAGCTGAAATCAGTCGAAGATACCAGCTGGCTGCAACTGTTTATTAAAAACACAGCACTGTGCAAACACGAAAGTGGACGTATACGGTGTGACGCCTGCCCGGTGCCGGAAGGTTAATTGATGGGGTTAGCTGTAAGGCGAAGCTCTTGATCGAAGCCCCGGTAAACGGCGGCCGTAACTATAACGGTCCTAAGGTAGCGAAATTCCTTGTCGGGTAAGTTCCGACCTGCACGAATGGCGTAATGATGGCCAGGCTGTCTCCACCCGAGACTCAGTGAAATTGAACTCGCTGTGAAGATGCAGTGTACCCGCGGCAAGACGGAAAGACCCCGTGAACCTTTACTATAGCTTGACACTGAACATTGAGCCTTGATGTGTAGGATAGGTGGGAGGCTTTGAAGTGTGGACGCCAGTCTGCATGGAGCCAACCTTGAAATACCACCCTTTAATGTTTGATGTTCTAACGTAGACCCGTGATCCGGGTTGCGGACAGTGTCTGGTGGGTAGTTTGACTGGGGCGGTCTCCTCCCAAAGAGTAACGGAGGAGCACGAAGGTTAGCTAATCCTGGTCGGACATCAGGAGGTTAGTGCAATGGCATAAGCTAGCTTGACTGCGAGCGTGACGGCGCGAGCAGGTGCGAAAGCAGGTCATAGTGATCCGGTGGTTCTGAATGGAAGGGCCATCGCTCAACGGATAAAAGGTACTCCGGGGATAACAGGCTGATACCGCCCAAGAGTTCATATCGACGGCGGTGTTTGGCACCTCGATGTCGGCTCATCACATCCTGGGGCTGAAGTAGGTCCCAAGGGTATGGCTGTTCGCCATTTAAAGTGGTACGCGAGCTGGGTTTAGAACGTCGTGAGACAGTTCGGTCCCTATCTGCCGTGGGCGCTGGAGAATTGAGGGGGGCTGCTCCTAGTACGAGAGGACCGGAGTGGACGCATCACTGGTGTTCGGGTTGTCATGCCAATGGCATTGCCCGGTAGCTACATGCGGAAGAGATAAGTGCTGAAAGCATCTAAGCACGAAACTTGCCCCGAGATGAGTTCTCCCTGAGACTTTAAGTCTCCTGAAGGAACGTTGAAGACGACGACGTTGATAGGCTGGGTGTGTAAGTGCAGCGATGCATTGAGCTAACCAGTACTAATGAACCGTGAGGCTTAACCTTACAACGCCGAAGGTGTTTTGGCGAAGAGACATCGAGAAGTAAGCCTGATAACAGATTAGATTAACCGGCAATAAGCGGGTTAATACAACAGAATTTGCCTGGCGGCAGTAGCGCGGTGGTCCCACCTGACCCCATGCCGAACTCAGAAGTGAAACGCCGTAGCGCCGATGGTAGTGTGGGGTCTCCCCATGCGAGAGTAGGGAACTGCCAGGCATCAAATAAAGCAGAAGGCCATCCGCAGGGATGGCCTTTTTGCGTTAGTGCGAAAAAACCCTGCCGGATGCGGCTGCGCCTTATCCGGCCTGCAAAAGAACAATCCCACCGAATGACACGACCCCGCAGGCCCGGTAAGCTCCGCGCCTCCGGACAACACAACGCGCACAACCGCTCCCTGACGACATCTTAACGATACCTTGACCTGCTCCCCGTTGATTAGTACACCCCGATGTTAGTAATGTCTTCATAAGCCACATGAGGACATCCCCATGAAGAAGCGTTTTTCCGATGAACAGATCATCAGTATTCTCCGCGAAGCCGAAGCTGGGGTACCCGCCCGTGAACTCTGCCGCAAGCATGCCATTTCCGATGCCACGTTTTACATCTGGCGTAAGAAGTATGGCGGTATGGAGGTGCCTGAAGTTAAGCGCCTGAAGTCGCTTGAGGAAGAGAACGCCAGACTCAAGAAGCTGCTTGCCGAAGCCATGCTGGATAAAGAGGCGCTTCAGGTGGCTCTTGGGCGAAAGTACTGACGACAGACCAGAAGCGGGAAGCCGTGATGTTGATGTGTGATGCGACCGGTCTGTCGCAACGTCGTGCCTGCAGGCTTACAGGTTTATCCCTGTCGACCTGCCGCTATGAGGCTCACCGTCCGGCTGCTGATGCGCATTTATCAGGGCGCATCACTGAGCTGGCACTGGAGCGCAGGCGTTTTGGCTACCGTCGTATTTGGCAGTTGCTGCGCCGTGAAGGGCTTCATGTTAATCATAAGCGCGTGTACCGGCTTTATCACCTCAGTGGCCTGGGCGTAAAACGCAGAAGACGTCGTAAAGGGCTGGCAACAGAACGTCTGCCGCTGCTCCGTCCGGCGGCGCCCAATCTGACCTGGTCGATGGATTTCGTCATGGACGCACTTTCCTCCGGTCGCAGGATCAAGTGTCTTACCTGCGTCGATGATTTCACAAAGGAATGCCTGACGGTCACTGTTGCCTTTGGGATTTCAGGCGTTCAGGTCACGCGTATTCTGGACAGCATTGCACTGTTTCGAGGCTATCCGGCGACGATAAGAACTGACCAGGGGCCGGAGTTCACTTGCCGTGCACTGGATCAATGGGCCTTTGAGCATGGTGTTGAGTTGCGCTTAATCCAGCCGGGCAAGCCAACGCAGAACGGATTTATTGAGAGCTTTAACGGACGATTTCGCGATGAATGTTTGAATGAGCACTGGTTCAGCGATATCGTTCATGCCAGGAAAATTATTAATGACTGGCGGCAGGATTATAACGAATGCCGCCCGCACTCCACGCTGAATTATCAGACACCGTCTGAATTTGCAGCGGGCTGGAGAAAGGGTCATTCTGAGAATGAAGATTCCGACGTTACTAACTGAGTGTTGTATCTAATCGTGGGGGCAGGTCAACCTGCCCCAGAAAATACTCAACAGATTAAAACGCGCCTCGTGGATTACAGCGATGATTTAAAAGCGTAAGGGAGGAGCGCAGGAAGAGTGGAGTGCAAACCCCAGAAAAGCAAAAACCCAGCCACAGGCTGGGTTCTTTAAATAGTGGTGCCCGGACTCTGAATCGAACCAAAGACACGGGGATTTTCAAAATTCGCGCCTAAATTGGTCACGATTAAAAGAATTTATGGTTAATTTGTCACTCCTGCTCGCGCCTTTCAATAGGTTGCCCTGGTATCGAGATAAAAACTAATAGTATATATTTCCATTGCCTATTTCCTCGAAGTCGAAGTGAATCACTACAGGTTCATAACTCACTCCTGAATCTGCCATCTGGTGATGATTTATGTTGCCGTAGCTAAAATATTGAACGGTTGATATTTTCCTGATTCCTGTAGCAGTATCTATCCTATTTGTCTTTCAAACTGTTTTTTATTAATTTGGTAATTCTGACAGTAAGGGCCAGTCTTATGATGGACTGACCCCACGACCGTAGATGCGTTGGACTAGAGTGAAAGGCTATTGAACTATTGGTGTTTGTATTTAGGTTAAGGATAGCTCACAAATAATATACCTGCGCCTGAAAAGGCGCCCGATGTTGTTGGTGTACCACTCAGTGTTGCAGTTAACGGTACCCTGTTAATCCCTTCTACACCATTTAATGTCGAACCTAGGGTAGAGCTATCAGCTGTAATTATGGCTTTCATTCCGTTAGATAAATCAATCTCAGAATTACCTACAAGATCTAACGTATATTTGACTCCCGCAGTACACTGAACCGAGAGTTCCTCGGTAAGCGAAGAGCCAGGCGCATTGGCAAGCTGCATAGTTCCGAAAGCATAAGTGAGAGATGGTGTTGCCAGTGCGCACCACTCAGGCGCTGGCGGTAGTCCAACACATCCAAGTCCGCCTCCTGGATTCCAGCGCGGCAACGCTTCGAGAGAACTCCAGGGTGCATTGCTAAAATCACTAATACTTTCAACGCCTGTGGTCATAAATAAACATCCCATATTGGCTTTCCATGGGAGATTGTTGTATGTCGATGTTCCAGCCGCTTTAATCAGATCTGCAGCGTAATCTTTGAAGGTTAATTTTTGTACGGTCGCATTGTTAATATGTTGACCTGTACCATATTGTACGTTTGGTAGCGCAATATAAGAACCACAATCGGTATAGGTACAAGTGCCACCATTCCATTTAATAAACTGGGCCACTAAGATAGCTGCCCCCAAGGTCCCCAATTTAGCCTGAGCCACTTCTATAAGCGTGCTTGTATCAGAGATTGTAGGATCATTGTAGGTCGAAACCGTATAAGTCATAGTTAAACTAGTGTTAGTAGCGTTCGCTGAGACAAGTACAGGCCATTGGTATTCCAGAGCGCTGGTACTCATTGAATACATAAAAAGAAGCAGTAGCAGTTTTCGCATTTTATAATCCATTCAAGGTGAACCGAATCCCTATTCAGGCCGCGGTTAGTACACCGGTTTACTGATAGGCAGCCCGTAATGTTGCCTGTGCGGTAAATGGCCCTTCAGCAAGCTCAGCACCATCAGCCTGGATCAGAACAGCCTCTAGAGAGGGGGAGGTGGTGCTATTAATTTTCACTGATTTATTGAGTTCAAACGGCTGGTTATCAATATATAGCTTTATCCCTAGAGAAGACTGTTCTGGTGTGAGCACGGCGGCATTATCAGTATCAAATAAGGCTGGCGTGCCTGTTACTGATAGCGTGAGTTGCCAGGCCAATCCACTATCATCGTGTTCACAAGCAAGCGTGATCGGAACAGGCCTACGGTATATTCCCGAAGCTACTCTATTCACCGCTAAGCGATCGCCAAATTCCACAAGAATGGTTCCGCTATCATCAAGGCTACAAGGTGGCGGCTCAACCAGAGTGCCTTTAAACTCCAGATTCAGTGGATCCTCTGCTAGCACGGGGGATACCATCATCATCCCACCTGTAATCAAGGACATCAGTAGCCCTCCTGTAACAAATACAGACTTTCTCATCCTCAGTATCCTCACTGGTAATCTACGACAAGGGAAGCCAATACGCTAAATGTGCCTCCGCTTAATGCAACGCCATCCTGCTTCTCTGGTACTGCATATAACACAGGTAGATTGGGGTCAGTAAACGTTATCCAGGTTCCAGGGGAATATCTGCTATCACCACTATATAGGGCTATACCTAAACCATTTTTTTCCGTCTTTAGCACCGCGCTATTAAACCCAGCCGATACGGTCGCACCGTTAATTCTAACTTTCTGTTTAGAGCTAAGTGCGACAGAACAGTCCAGCGTAAATTCAATTTTTTGACGATACTCTTGACCATCTATTCGTGTTGTCATCAGCTCATTTCCAAAATCGACGACAATATTATTTCCACCATTTATTATACAGGGGGGAGATTCCAGTAAAGTGCCATAAAAATATGTCGCAACCTCATTAGCAAATGCTTGTGGGCTCACTGCGTAAATCAAAAAAATGAAAGAGATAGTCCCCCCGGCACGCGGCTTGATGCCGGCCCATATTGCAGGCATATTCATAGTGTATGCTCCTTGTCTTTAGTAATAAACTACTGATAGTCGATGACCATCGTGCCTGAACTGTAAAAGAATCCAGAGGTCAGGGTTGCATTCTCTTTTTTTACAGGTACAGCATAAAGCGTAGGGATATCACTGTTACTGCCTGTATATTTAAAATTAATATAGGTGCCAGCAGCAAGCTCCACATTGCCATTATAAAGACGGATCCCCAGACCGTCTTTTGATGTTCCGAGTAATCCAGAGCCAAATCCTGCCGTCTGAGTAGATTTAAAGGCCATCTTTAATGACGAGTTTCGTTCCATATTTTGGCAGGTTAGCGTGAAGGCAACGGATTTTTTCTTATAATCTTTGCCATCAATAAGGTAAATATAAACATCGTCACCAAAATCGACTTCAACCAGCCCCTTTCCCCCCACGGTACATTGCGGAGTATCAATAATGGTACCTGTAACTGTAATCGCTGTAGTATCTCCCTCAACGGCAGCGAATACTGGTATAGGGCTTCCGCTAATAAGACTCATGGCAATCGTATTGGTAATTAACCAACCCGATAATGACGGTAAATTCATTGCTGTACCGCCTTTTGGGATATCGTGTTCTTGGTTGCGGCCAATGTTTTCGCTGATTTTTTATTCTCAGGAATAAGCACATTGCCTGCCTGGCAGGTCTTTTCCTGGCAGGAAAACTGAAGTAACCGTTGGCTACCGTAATCATTTACAAATACCAGTACCGGAGAGTGCCCCAATGCTATTGATGAAACAGGAAGTGCGATAGTATCATCAGGAGCAACCATTATCGGTTCAAAATTTTCGATGCCCTTACCCTGAATAGATGTCCGCGCTTCAACAAAAGAAAAGTGATAAGGTGTTGGGTTATTAATTAAATAACTCTCGCCCTGTTTAGTCAGGGTCAGTTTTTCAATTCCCGGCACAACGTCTGCCATCTCATCAACCTTTATAGATTTTGGGCGGAAAAAAACTTTAAGTCGAGTCTGCATTGCAAGCGTCAATACATTGGGTTTCTCTGATTTAGGGGGGATTTCACGCAGATTAAAATAAAATACACTTTCCCGATCCTTCGGCAAATCATACAGATCCGGCAGAGCTTGCAGTCGAACTAACGTTTTTGCGCCAGCTTCTACTCGCTGTACTGGCGGTAGCACCATCAATAGGCCGGTGAGTTTTTCTTCTTTTTCATTTTCCATCCATCCCTGCGCCAGATATGGCTCACGTTCGTTTCGATTAGTAACATTAAGGCTCACTGACTGCTCACCTTCGTTGTATATCAGTCGCGACCGATCCACTGTTAGCGCACCATGTGCAGGTACAGTGCCCAGTAAAAGAAGCATTACCAGCCCCCATATGCCTTTATTCATCATATTTCTCCTGTTACTCAATCAGCCAGTCACCGTAATGGCTAGCAGAGCCTGGCAGCGTGGTAGATTGACTGATATTTTGTCGGCTACTCTGTACCTTCATACGGCAGCGCAGCAGACTCTCTTTTGATAAAAACATCAGGCGGAACCGAACCAGAAGTCCGATATTATTACTGGAGCCTGTTTTATACATAACCTGGCGCTTAAGCCTGCTATTATGCTTCGGATTTCCTTTCGGCATACGACCGGATATCCATGCCCACATAAAGGCCATTTCTTCTCCTGTCAGCCAAATATCCTTTATATCTGGTCGATGATTTATTACATGCCAGATATCAGTATTCACGACGGTAGAGATCAGAGACTCTCCCGGACTGTTGGCATCAACTAAGCCTACCCTTCCAGGGCTGAACAGATTGGACAATTCATCGATGATTAACCCACTTCCGGCAATTACCGTTAACCCTTCAGGCAACACCGGGGCCTGACTCCAGGCCAACAGGTATAGCTGATCCGGGAAATGCAGTACGCTAACAGTTCTCCTCTCAAGCACCTCCTGGAGACGCCGGTCTCTCATCAATGCTTCGGCCGCACCCTGAGCAAAAAAACGATCGCCTGAGAATATGGTCAGTCCACGGCCTGACGGGATATATTCCATATGTACGTTCATATCATGACTTTCCAGTAAAGGGTGTTGTGCCGCCCTTTCCCATACTGCCGACAGAGTACGCGTCCTGTATTTTGGAGTGCCAGAAGTCGGGCCCGGGCGCTGTAAATGCTACAATCCATCACATCGGAGAACTGCCGTGTGGAGACCCAGCCATCACGACAGCTTTGTGCCATCAGACTTTGTAGTGTAATTATCAGGAATGATTCCCTATCGCTACTCATCCCCATATCCTCATTTGCTGAGGTAATGGCAATATGGTCTCAGGCCAGTAAAAACCCTGGCCAATATCCGCTCCACTCTGCTGTGCGTGAATCAAATCGTCCTGACTTTCAACACCCTCAACCACCACCTGAGCTCCCATCCCTCTTGCCAATTTAACCAGATGAGACAGCGCATCAGGCTCCCGGTGACGACGCCGTATTTCTCCTCGATCAATTTTGACTCCATCAAATGTTACACATAGGGAGCCTACTTCCGGGAGCAGCGCTGGAGTCAGGTCATCTATCCACAACTTCCACCCTTCTTCTCGTAGGACCATCAACGTCACGACGAGGCAATGCCGTTCCGAACCGGACAATCCCTGTAGTGCGCCCGGGTCTTGTATCTCGATGCCTATGTTTCGGCTAAGATCGGTTCGTGAAGTGAGTAGCCTGTCCAGATTGGCGGTATCCCGTAATGTTCTGACAGGCAGGTTAATCAGTAATGTCTCTCCGGAATAACGGTGTGAGACAATTTCAGCCTGCATTAAAAATAACGACAATGCAGTTTCTGCCGATAAATATTTAAAGAACAGTTCTGTAAACACAGGAATAGTCAGCTGTGATAATACCTCCTGACCAATACATTGGTTACTGTGTAGATCCATCAACGGTTGCAGGCGTAGCCCCTGAACCATTCCATTCTTTATCATATGTTCTGCATGCGATAATAATCCGAGATCCACGGCCATATATCCTCCTGTACTCAAACTTATCTGGTGGTAATCAACCCCGTTATTCCCAAACCAGCACAAACGTAGTTACCGCCGAGAAATCTCCTTCGCTGACCTGACTAAAATCCTGCGCCTCTATTCGGGCTTGATACTCGAGAATCGTGTCGCCAGCGTGCAAACCAGAGACTGGCTGTGCTTGGTTCGGTGCTACCAGACGGCCTTCACTGTCTGTCATTCGTATTGATATTCCTTTTGCACTCCCTGTTACGGCTAGCGTTCCTGGATGAGTACTATCTTCCTCTCCAAGGAATGTCACGCTGACCTGGCTTCCTAAGGAGAGATCGCATTCCGTCAGATGTATGCTGAAGCTTTTCGCCACGCTGTAGTTGTGGTTAATAAACGTTTTTGCGGCGATGTTGCCAAAATTGATTTCCTGCTCTAATGAATCCATCTCAATCTGGCATGGGTCGGCTACCAGAGTACCGCTGAACTCCACATCAGTGTCAGCCAGAGCGGTGGCTGCCGGAAACCCAAGGACCGCCCACATCAGCGCAGCCTTCATCAGTCTGCAACATCTCCTGTCTCTCAGTCGTAGTTCCATCACTCGTACTCCATATTTACGTTAACCGCTGCGTACACTTCCCCGGCATGTAGTGGTGCACTAGTGCGCCACAATTGTGCTTTCAAAGGTATAACGTTCCGTCCTGGATTAAGAGGTAACGGGTGAGAAGACACCGATGGCTGTAGCCACTCGCCGCGCTCGTCTTCAAGGCGAAGAGCTACTCCGGAGGCGCTGCCATGTATGCGAAAATAGCGCTCATCCATCGAGTCGGACTCTCCGGTCAGGGTTAGACGTATTCCCGGCTGTGTGGAGAGCCATTGTTTACCCGCCATTATTTGCGGTGTGCTCAGCCATGAAGGTCCTGTCGGACAGTCTTCCAGCACAAACTGTACCGTCACCGGCAGTGAAACCGATCCCGGTGGTTCCAGTGCCCACAGGGCATTTTGCCCCAGAGAGATCTCCTGCTCGGCCGACTCCGGAGATAATATGCAGGGGGAGCTAACCAACTGACCTCGGGCCAGAATACCGCCGTTTAACCCGTCAACTTGCCAGTTCCCTCTGGCGGGAAAAATAGAGGCTAGCCCCACAGTAGCCAGTACGAATAGCCTTGCCCATGAGGTTTCGATCATTGTGTTCCCCGGCATTGTCATCATACGATCCTCTGTCAGGCACCGTTCTGTGTCACGGGATCAGCGCGGCAGATATCACCGTTGCAGCGGAACGCCAGCCCAGGCTTACCCCCGAAGTCGTTAATGGTTGTTAGCCATGGTGCGGAAAATGTTCCACTGCGGACGATTCCACTGGACTTAGGCTCGATCATCACACTCTGAAAATCTTTCGCCACGGATTGTTTCTCTCCGCCAGTTACCCCAAGCACTGTGATGTAGTAAGGCGTTGGGTTCTCAATGCGATAGCCGCCGCTAACCCGATGCAGTACCAGTTTTTCGTCCTGACGACTGTATCGTTCCGGAATAATGGACGCCGGGCGATAAAACAGCTTAATTTTGGTCTGTAACGCCAGTTGCAGGACATTTGGATGGTCGCTTTTTGGCGGTACTTCTCGCACGCTAAAATAAAAGAGGCTCTCCCTGTCCTGCGGCAGGCTGGCTGCGGCTGGTAAAGCATTAATTCGAATGACGCTCTTTTGTCCCGGTTCAACCCTCTGTAGTGCTGGCATGGCGATCAGTGGAGAAGATATATTGTTCTCCATTCGTTTACCCTGCGCATCTTCCAGCCATGCTTGTGCCAGATATGGTTTTTTGCTGCTGGCGTTGGAGATATTTAGTGCCAGACTCTTTTCGGTACCCGGGAAAATTGCCCGGGTTCTGTCCAGCGCAATAGCGGCCTGTGCGGGGATTGCCAGGGTTGCAGCCAGACAGCCGCCGATCAGTACGGTGGATAATTTATTAATATTTATTGGCTTCATAATTCATTTACTCAATCAAATAGGACTTACTATTCTTTTACGGTCTGGACAGTCGGAGTACACGGTAACAATATCTGCTGAGCTGGAATTACTGGCGGCAGCGTGACGGTACACAGTACATTTGCACCCCGGAACACGTTCAGTTGTTCATTGGGCTTAACTCCGGAGATCCATGCCAGCCCACCATCACTCACCATCCCAAGCTCGCGAGAAGCGGCATTGCGGATAATGGCGCCGAACGGTGGGGGCGAGCCGTTCTGTTGTGTCAGAACGGCCACCACCTTCGCGCCTTTCAACACATCAAAGCGTCGGAAGCCAATTGCTCCTTCGGTCAGTGCTGCTTCTGCTACCGGTGAGCCGGCTGTCTCTACATCATCTGGTAGACGAGTTACATCAATTTCTGTTGTGGTGCGGTAGTAGCTCGCAACCGACGGCTCTACGGCAATACCAAACATATTTGTTTTTCCATTACGGCCAATCGGTACTCCGGGAACACCATCAGTACTAACCAGCATTCGGGTCCCGCCGTTACCAGCGCTTCCATGCAGAGCTGTCCCTTCAGTTGTCACTGTCATCCCACCGTTTAACGACAGACTGCCTGAGGTGTAGCCGCTTTCCTGCCAGCTAATACCCGCCGTCACATCGGCCATATCACCGGTATGGCTGTAGTAACCGCTGGCTTGAGTTGTGAATGCTTCTCCTCCGCCACTGCGGCTTCCCGCCGTAAGGCGGTAGCTGTCGTCGTTTGATAGGCGTTGATACCAGCCCGCGGTCTGGGTGTAGCGGTTATTACCCCAGTTGCCGTTATAACTGACGTTTCCCCCGCCCAGTGGGATAGTGAGGCTCAGCCAGACGGAATCATCGCGACTGCCGTTATAGTCACTGCGGCTCGCCGACATTGTGGCCGACATATTTCGCCAGTCTCCCAGGTCAAAGTAGCGACTGGTCGACAAGGTATAGCGGTCTGTCTGTGGCCGGTTCCAGTAGGTTTGGTGCGACCAGCTCAGATTGGTGGACAGCCGCAAGTCCGTGAAGCTCTTACTGGCTGACACGGTGTACAGTTCTTTATTACCTCCCCGAATCCCGCCGTAATAACGGGCGTCCAGATACTCCGGCATCGTCAAATAATCACGTTCTGAAAAGCGATAACCAGCGAATGTGAGGTTGCTGTTTATTTCATCAAAACGCTTGGAGTAACTTAGACGGTAAGAACGTCCCTGAGGGCGCTCGCCGTCAGGGAGGTGGGCCATCGACTGTGTAATATCTGCTGAAATAGCGCCGAACTGATACAGATCGCGCCCGACCCCGACAGCCAGACTGTTGTAGTCCTGTGAAAAGATCCCCCCACCGTACAACGACCAGCTATTGGTAATGCCCCACGATGCTTCAGTCGTTGCAAAATACGGACCTTCTACATGATGTGTGTAATCAGATGGACGCCCGGTAGCTAGCTTATAACGTACTTGTCCCGGACGGGTCAGATACGGTACAGAGGCAGTTGCCACCTGAAATGTCTGGACATTGCCATCCTGCTCTTCCACCCGTACATCCAGTTGACCATTTACCGCGCTATTTAGCTCCTGGATACGAAATGGACCCGCAGCGACGGTCGTTTCATACAGTACTCGTCCTTGTTGGGTGATAATTACTTTGGCATTGGTTCGTGCAATGCCCGATACTTCCGGCGCATAGCCACGCAGTTTTGGCGGTAGCTGTGTTTCATCGCTCATTAGCGCGGCACCGGTATAACGCCATGAGTCAAATAAATCCGACATCAGATACGTTTCGCCAATCGTCAGCTTTGCCATCATTCCTGGTAGCGCCCGATAAGCGTACACACGGCTCCAGTCAAAATTTTGTTGTGTGCTGTTGCTCTGCCCTGTGGTGTGGTTGTAACTTCCCTGCCAGTCGCCACGTAGGCGCCAGGCTCCTAAATTCGCGCCTAGCGTTCCGCTGGCACTTGCGCTCTGACTTTGATTCCCCTGTGTGGGCCGCGTCACATTTGTATTGACGTTATAATCCAGCATGATTCCGGGAATCCCATTCTCCCAGCGGGATGGCGGCAACCATGAACTATCCTGGTATTCCAGCCACGCCTGAGGCACGGATATATAAAGGGTCGATTCGGACAAATCACCGCGTAGCACCACACCTTCCAGCGCAGAAAAATCCGCACAACTACCCTGAGCATCAAATAGCACTTTCTCCAGTGCATCTGGTTTTAAGCCCAGAAGCTCAGTCTGTTCACGCGTCAAGCAAGCTCGAACGATGGTTTGTGAACCAGATACTGGAGGGAATTCTTTAAATACAATATCCTGCTCAGAAATGGTCTGATCATTTAAGCGAATCGAAAATAAATAACTGCCAGGCATGATATAGCCAGCTTGCTGAAAACGGGATAAATCAATGTTGTCACGATCTTCTGCATTCAAAATATCTGTGTTGAACTCGACTGAATATGCAGCTTGAGATATTCCAGATAGCGCAATAAAAATATAAAAGCCTAATATGTTTCGCTGAAACAACATTGAATTACCCATTTATATTTCATAATGAAAATAACGAATTACACATCCCAGAGAAACATAAAAAAAACGAAATGAAATTTACTGATATTCCACCATAAAGCGCAGAAATGCAGACCATTCGCCCTCTTTAGTCTGTTCATCGGTTTGAACTACATGAAGACGGTAATTCAGGCTATTCCCTTCAGGTGACAACCACACCGCCGGCAATGCTTCTCCTGGACGTGCGATATATCCCCGTACATCCGTCAGTTGTAGAGCTATACCTTTTGCCGGGCCGCTAACGGCAAATGTTGCGTCTGATGCAGCAGAGCGAACGCCATCAAAAGTCACACTGACATCACGCCAGGTTTCACTATTCTCCAGGTGACAGTTCACCAACCGTATACTAACGGGGCGAGAAATGGGGCGGCTCAGGTTATGCTGAGAATTAAATGAATGAGTGCCAAAATTAACCTCCTGCCATACATCGTCGGTGTGAATATTGCAGGCTGAAGCCAGAAGCTGACCCGTCATGGTAACCCGCCCTTGTCCTATCACCGAAGCCCAGGTATTGCAGGAAAGTAGTAATATCACGACAGGAAACACACGGAAAAAAAAGGACATGACTTCCCCCGAAAAAGCCCGGGCATATTGCCCGAACTTTTATTTTTTACTTACAGAAAATTATTCGTAAGCCAGTGTGAAGTCAGCGATAGACTGGAATTCACCAGTAGTAATATCACCGCCCAGTCCCTGTAAATATGCGGAGAAGCCCAGGGTATTGTTGCCTTCAATCAGTTCACGAGCAGTGCTGGTTCCGCCTACCGGAATAATATTGCTGGAACCATCAGTAATCACAATACCTGCGCCATTAGCGGTACCGGTGATACCGAACCAGGTATCGTCATTTTCAACAGCTTTAGAACCACCAAAAGTCACTTTAACGGACGGCGCGGTGCCATCGTCATTCAGGGCACAATTTTCAAGGTTGATTTCGAAATTACGTGGAGTAGATACGCCATTGTCTGCCAACTGAGAAGCTGCGATCTGACCCAGGTTAACTTCCTGATCTGAAGAGTCCGGGTTGATGGAGCAAGCTGCATCAATGATAGAACCTGTAAAAGTTACTTTACCGCTGCCTTCCTCCGCAGCATATACAGAAGAAGAAACCAGACCCATAGTCATAATAAAAGCAGACGCGATTGCATTAAGTTTCATTAAATTAAATCCTGTAAATAAACTGAATATAAATACTATATTTCACATAATTGAGTACGCGTCAAATATGTGATGCAGACTGTTTAAACAAAGCTAGAGATTATCATTTATAGATATTCGTCAATGTCTCCCAATATTTATGGGGTGCTCGTTAACAGTTCGAAATAATTATTCCTATTAATTGCAAAAATGAGAAGTAAAACAGATTTGAGCAATGAAAACGATCTAAAATCCTGCTCAAATCAAAAATAAAAGTGTATTTCACTGGTTTTCTAGGTGGTTAAATGTTTTTGCAGTCAAAAGCTCTGTGTAATGCGGGTATTGCGATATATAAGATCGTTAAAATGGATAACACAATATAAACACTCAGTAATAACTAAGGTATATCTTATTTAATCGTACATTCTTAAAACCAAATAATAACAAAATAAAAACAATTTTCCGTCAGCGACTAGGAATGTTCACAATGTTTTTTGAAAAAATAAGGAATGGGATGTGTAATTTGATTGCCATTATCTTTGCAGAGGACAGGAGTATTCACCGCGATGAACTGGTGATCTATGTGCAATGCTACTATCCGTAGATTCGTATCCCGTTGTGCATTGTTTATATGGCGCGTACTAGCCTGAAATTTGTGTCCCAAATGGACTAAAAAGCGGTGGTTAGTAAACTGGAGCGGGGGGGAGGGGCATCGCTTCAGCTTCACCAAAGAAAAAGCCTCTAACTTTATCGAAGAGTTATTTCTTCGTTGCCTCTGGTGGCGGTAAAGTTTGCTTATTCTTTGCGACCTGTGCGTGTTGTTTTGGCTCAGGGTCTGGGTAAGTGGGTTGTGACTGATAGAAACTCATTTCGCCAATGTTGCTTTGTGGCTCTTCTGACTCCCCGGCATCGGTATTACCAGCACCTTTTTTTTTGCAGTTACAAAGTACTCGATCGCCTGTGATTACGCAGAGGTTGTCTGCCGCTAAGTAATGCGCAGTGCCATTGATCTGAAATGGCCCGCTGCAGGAATCTTTCGGGCACCATGCCCTTTCGCCATTCAGGGCAATATTCCGTTCTTCAATAATCGTCGAGGAAGCTGAAATCACTTCACCGCCGCTCGTGGTTTTGTCTCCAGGCCTTACCAGTAGTAAGGTCATAATCCATTATAAATCATATTGATATCATAGATGTAATGAGACTAAAGCTAAATCAATTAGGGAGAAAAATGTTTGGTTTGATGTATGGGGGAGTTAGGAGGGTTCAAATCAGGTGGTAAGCGTTTTACTTCAGACTGGACAAAGACCGGATGTGGCCTTGCAGAAATGAATCCGCCAACCAAGAACACATGATGGAAATAGTATTTATTGGGGATAGGAAGTCTGACAGGCAAGGCCAGTGTGACCAGAAATCTACCGGAACCTCAGAAAGCAAAAACCCAGCCATAGGCTGGGTTCTCTGAATAGTGGTGCCCGGACTCGGAATCGAACCAAGGACACGGGGATTTTCAATCCCCTGCTCTACCGACTGAGCTATCCGGGCAACGAGGCGCATTAAACCTTATTCACCTCTCCGCGTCAACGGAATTTATAAAATTTGATGCGAATTGCGCAATATATCATCACCTTGCTGCATTTGCACGCGACTCAGGCGAAAAAGTGGGTCCACAAGATTGAAATCGGCATCGCCAGTATCAGGGCTGGCAGCATATTTACCACGGCAAACATTTTGATACCGCAAATCCGTAACCCGGTTGCCAGTAGCAGCATGCCGCCAACGGCGGTGAAGTCGGCCATCATCATTGGTGTGGTAAGCGGGAGCAAAAGCGACGCGCACATGGCCAATGCAATCTGAATTATCAGCATCGGCAGGGCTATCGCCGAAACGGCTATGCCCAGCGTGCAGGCGAAAATTGTCGCCGTAAAGAAATCCAGAAATGCCTTGGCGATGAGAATCGAGGCGTCGCCAGTCATCCCTTCGCGCATCGCGCCGAAAATCCCCGTCCCGCTGGCGCAGAACAGTACGATAATGGCGACATAGCTCTGAATAAACGTTTCATGGTTGTTATTGCTCTTACTTTTACGCGACAGCAGTTTCTTCAGCTTGCTCACACCGTCATTGATGCCTTTTTCGAGCAGACAGAACTCACCGATAAGCGTTCCCACTAATGTTGCCAGCACCATAACCGGCAGGTTTTCGCACTTCACTACTAACAAAATACCAATGCCAAGCGAAGCCAGACCAAAAATTGAGGTCATGGAGCTGCGAATACGTTCCGGTAAACGCTGGCTGAGAAGCGCGCCGAGGATACCGCCTGTTAAGACAGCACCGGCATTAATAAATGGCCCGATAACCACGTTGACTCCTGTAAAATGATCCCTTCAGTAGGGCGCTATTATGACCTGGTTAATCGGTTCAGTGCGCGTTAAATCGACATTCGCGGTGATGGGGTTTTCATCTTGCCCCTGTGGGTGAAAGGTGCCATGATTGCGCGATTTTTCCCCAGCTATGCCATTGCTGTCGAAGCTGGAATTCCGTTGGGCCCCTGATGTTTCGCGGGGCAGGACTGACTGTCTTGTCCTGGTTTTTCCTTTTCCGAAATGGGTTGTTGCGCCGATGAAATCACTGCATATCGCCGCCAGCGCGGAGCTGGTCTCTCAACTCTCCACCCACCGTCGCGTGGTGGCGTTGGACAGTACCGACTTCACCGACGTTGCGGCCGTCGTCATTACCGTGGCAGACAGCCGTAGCGGTATTCTG
Organism: Pseudocitrobacter faecalis; assembly: GCF_965231525.1. Lineage (NCBI taxonomy): Bacteria > Pseudomonadati > Pseudomonadota > Gammaproteobacteria > Enterobacterales > Enterobacteriaceae > Pseudocitrobacter > Pseudocitrobacter faecalis. The sequence goes on from NZ_CBDDNJ010000002.1 coordinate 310,584, forward strand.
GCGCTGCTTAAGCGCACCGGGTTTAATCTGCCGGTCTTTTTGCTGGCGACGGAGGGGGGAAATGCTCCTGCGGGTGTTGATGCGGTGATCACCGGCAAAGCGCAGGAGTGGCTTGAACTTGAATCTGCTGCCTGTCGCTATGAAGAAAATCTGCTGCCGCCGTTCTTCGATACGCTGAGTCAGTATGTCGAAATGGGCCACAGCACGTTCGCCTGCCCGGGCCATCAGCACGGTGAGTTTTTTAAAAAGCATCCGGCTGGCCGCCAGTTCTACGATTTCTTCGGTGAGAACGTCTTTCGGGCGGATATGTGCAACGCCGATGTCAAACTGGGCGATTTGCTGATCCACGAAGGCTCCGCGAAAGATGCGCAGAAATTTGCGGCAAAAGTGTTCCACGCGGACAAAACCTACTTTGTGCTTAATGGCACGTCGGCGGCGAACAAAGTCGTCACTAATGCACTGCTCACGCGTGGCGACCTGGTGCTGTTTGACCGTAACAATCACAAGTCCAACCATCATGGCGCGCTGATTCAGGCCGGGGCGACCCCTGTCTATCTGGAAGCTGCACGTAACCCGTTCGGTTTTATCGGTGGGATTGATGAGCATTGCTTTAATGATCGTTATCTGCGTGAGCTCATCCGCGACGTTGCGCCGGAAAAAGCGGAGGACGCGCGCCCGTTCCGCCTGGCGGTGATCCAGCTCGGTACTTACGATGGCACTATCTATAATGCGCGTCAGGTGGTGGATAAAATCGGTCATCTCTGCGACTACATTCTGTTTGATTCTGCGTGGGTCGGCTACGAGCAGTTTATCGATATGATGGCCGACACCTCTCCACTGCTGCTGGAACTTAACGAGAACGATCCGGGGATTTTTGTCACCCAATCGGTGCACAAGCAGCAGGCCGGATTCTCCCAAACCTCGCAGATCCACAAAAAAGATAACCATATTCGCGGTCAGGCGCGCTTCTGCCCGCACAAGCGTCTGAACAATGCCTTTATGCTTCACGCCTCTACCAGCCCGTTCTATCCGCTGTTTGCCGCACTGGATATCAACGCCAAAATTCATGAAGGTGAAAGCGGGCGTCGTTTGTGGGCAGAATGCGTTGAGCTGGGGATCGACGCGCGTAAAGCGATCATCGCTAACTGTAAAATGATCCAGCCGTTTGTCCCGCCAGAGGTGGAGGGTCGCCCATGGCAGAGTTATTCGACCCAAACGCTTGCCAGCGATCGCAAATTCTTCAGTTTCGCGCCAGGCGCGCGTTGGCATGGTTTTGAAGGTTACGCGCAGGATCAATACTTTGTTGATCCCTGCAAACTGCTGCTCACCACGCCGGGGATTGACGCCGCAACCGGCGAATATACAGCGTTCGGGATCCCGGCGACGATTCTGGCGCATTACCTGCGCGAGAACGGTATTGTGCCGGAGAAGTGCGATCTCAACTCCATATTATTCCTGCTGACGCCTGCTGAGAGTCGCGACAAGCTGGCGCAACTGGTGGCAATGCTGGCCCAGTTCGAGCAGCACATCGAAGATGACACGCCGCTGGCAGACGTATTGCCGACGATATTCAACAAGTATCCGGTGCGTTACCGCGATTACACCCTTCGCGAACTGTGCCAGGAGATGCACAACCTTTATGTCAGCTTTGCCGTAAAAGATCTGCAAAAGGCGATGTTCCGCAAAGAGAGCCTGCCGAAGGTGGTGATGAACCCCCAGGATGCCAATCGCGAGTTCATTCGTGGCAACGTGGAGCTGGTTCGCATCAGTGAAGCCGAAGGGCGGATAGCTGCTGAAGGCGCGCTACCATATCCGCCAGGCGTGCTCTGTGTGGTGCCTGGCGAGGTATGGGGTGGTGCGGTTCAACGTTACTTCCTGGCGCTGGAAGAGGGTGTCAACCTGCTGCCGGGCTTCTCACCGGAGTTGCAGGGGGTTTACAGCGAAACCGATGCCGATGGGATCGAGCGGTTGTTTGGGTATATGTTGAAGTAATTTTTTGAGCCCCTCACCCACAGGAAGAGGGAGAAAACCAGAACTGATCTTACAGTTCTGCACAGTCAGTCCCCTCTCCCTGTGGGAGAGGGTTAGGGTGAGGGCCCCTTCAGGCCGCACTCCTTTTATACATCCTGCGCGGATGCCCAATCTTGCCGTAGCGCATTTCAACGCTCAGAAAACCGTTATCCACGCCGTGCTCCAGATAACGGCGTGCTGTAGTTTTACTCAACCCGGTTTCGCTCACCACCTCATCCACCGAGAAGCAGTACGCCGGTTGGTCATTAAACAGTTTTTGCACCCGCGCCAGCGTATTCTCTTCAATGCCTTTACTGCCGCCGTCCTGGCGATAATTTTTCGCCTGCAACTGGTAGAGCGAGTCAACGTTCTGCTGGTCAACAATCTTCCACACGCGCTGTTGCTCGTTAAACTGCACAAAGCGCTCCAGCGACTGGCTCAACCGCTTCCATGATACTGGCTTGAGAATATAGTCGAAGGCTCCGTTGCGAATGGCCTGGCTACAGGTGTCCATATCGCTGGCGGCGGTAATGAAAATCACCGAACAGTTAGCCCGCGCCACCAGGGGATTGTTAATAAGCGTGATGCCTTTGCCATCCGGCAAATAGTTATCCAGCAAAACCAGCTGCGGCTGCTTTTCCGCAAGCTGTGTTTGCGCCTCGGCGAGTGACCCGGCGATCCCCACCAGGCGCAATCGCGGGTGCTTGCTAATCAGTTCCGCATGGAGCTGGGCCAGTTCGTTTTCATCTTCAACGATCAGTACATCGATAAGTTCATGTTGCATAGTCAGTCTCTTCCTGCGCTGGCGTGGCGCGTCGTGCCTCTCCCCCTGCGGGGATGAAAAGAGAGAAAATGGCGCCGCGCGGCGTGTTATCCGCCACTTCTATCGCACCGCCTGCCTGAGTAACATAGCTTTCAATCAGGTACAGGCCAATACCATGGTCGCCGTGAATTTTGGTGGTAATGCCGCGTTCAAAAATGCGGTCACGCAGTTCAGGGGCGATGCCGACACCCTGATCCGCCACTTCGATAATCAGCTCATGTTCAGTGAGTTTTATCAGCACTTCAACGGGCGCGTGGGGAAGCGCAGAACGCTGGGTAGCTTCGATCGCGTTGTCCAGCAGGTTGCCGATAATAGAAATGAGCTCCGTTTCGCTAAGCGTAGTGAAAGGTTTATCCATCAGACAGGCAGGATCAAACGCCAGCTCGACGCCTTTCTCACGCGCGCGTGCAGCTTTACCCAGCAGCAGCCCACACAGGGTCGGTGATGCAAAACGTGAGGAGATAAAATCGAGCAGTTCCTGCGCGTGTTCAGACTGCGCCTGGATGTAGCTAACCGCTTCTTCATAGCGCCCCATATGCAGCAGGCCAGATAATGTCGTCATGCGGTTAAGCTGTTCGTGGCGCATGATGCGCAGATTATCGACATAGCGCTTCACCTGGCTAAGCTGCGCACTCAGCGAATCGATATCGTTACGATCGCGGAAGGTGATCACCCAACCCTGCAGCTCGTTCTCAAGCATGATGCGTACCCGGCTGGCAATAACCATCGACTGATTAAAGTGGCAGATTTCATCGTGCGTATCGCGGGCGAGCATGGTTTCAGGGTTAAAGAAAGGCACGGGCGAGATAACCTCGCTGATGAGGTGCCCGCGCAGATGGCGCGTGGGTTGGCTCAGTGAAAGCAGTTTCCGCGCGGCCTGGTTAATTACCTCGATTCGGCAGTTTTTATCAATGGCGATGACGCCCTCGTAGATGGATTCCATCATCGCCTTTTGCTGACGCACCAGCAGGCCAATTTCGCGCGGCTCCAGCGAGAAAATCTGCTTCTTAATACTGCGGGTGAAGAACCATGAAAAAATGAACAGGGCGATCAGCAGCAAAACGGCGGCCAGCAGAATATTGACGACTTTGTTCACCGTAATCGCATCGAGATAGCTGGTGAGGTATCCCACCGAAACAATCCCCACCACCTGACCGGCGTCATTCAAAATAGGCGCTTTGCTACGCAGTGAAATCCCAAGCCCACCTTTGCGAATGGTGATGGTGCTTTTCCCTGCCAGCACTTCAGTGTTATCGCCGCCCACCAGTTCTTTCCCCACGCGGTCTTCAAATACCGAATGAAACAGATGCATTCCCTTATTATCGCCAATCACAATAAAACTGGCATCGCTGTGCGCGGCCAGTTTCTGCATATACGCTTTAATTGCTGCAATATCTTTATCGGCGACTTCCTGACGGAGGGACGGAATAAGCGCAATCTCTTCTGCTTGTATTCTGGCACGCCCGCTCATTTCCTGATAAAGCTGTCTTTCCATATCGACATAATAATAGCCACCCAGTAATGCAAACAGCACCGAGAAAAAAGCAACCAGCGATATAAACAGTTTTATCTGGAATGACAACTTCATGACTATCACGCACGTTAGCAGTTGGAAGGCCTAATGTATCACCTTTTGTGCGGGTAGCTGCTATTTTTACGGAAAGTTGTGAGCCTTTGCACATCACCTCCAATCTTTGCGAAAAATAATTCATGCAAGAAAATATTTATTCGAGACTTTATAAAAGAAACCATAAAAACCACGCTAATAAATAAGCGGTGAGTCACATAAAATAAAAGAAACCTTAAAAACCATAGATGCCATTAAAACTCTGGTTTTAATATGCATTCCCTCACATAAAGTATGCCTTCGTAGCCCTAAGCTGAACGTGAAAAATAACCAAGGGGCTTATTATGAGCACAACTGATGATTCTTTCTCTGTACCTCACGACCCAATAGATATGCAGCGCCCGGCGCTGAAAGAGCGCTGGTGGCACATTATGGATACCTGGAAAGTGGGTATTATTCCGCTGCCGCTGTTCTTACTGGCTGGTGTACTGATTGCCATCGATTGTTTAGGCGGCAAGCTGCCGAGCGATATTGTGGTAATGGTCGCCACCCTGGCGTTCTTCGGTTTTGCCTGTGGTGAATTTGGTAAACGCCTGCCGATCGTCGGCAAACTGGGCGCGGCGGCGATTTGCGCCACCTTTATTCCGTCCGCGATGGTCTATTACGGGCTGCTGCCGGATGTTGTGGTCGAATCCACCACTAAATTCTACAAATCGACCAACATTCTTTATCTCTACATTTGCTGCATTATCGTTGGCAGCATCATGAGCATGAACCGCACGGTGCTGATTCAGGGCTTCCTGCGCATCTTCTTCCCGATGCTGTGTGGCGAAATCGTTGGCATGATTGTCGGGATGGGCGTCGGACTGGCGCTGGGGATGGAACCGTTCCAGATCTTCTTCTTTATCATTCTGCCGATTATGGCGGGCGGCGTCGGGGAAGGGGCGATTCCGCTCTCCATCGGTTATGCGACGCTGCTGCATATGGATCAGGGCGTGGCGCTGGGACGCGTGCTGCCGATGGTTATGCTTGGCGGCCTGACGGCGATTATTATCTCCGGTTGCCTCAACCAACTGGGAAAACGCTACCCGCATCTGACCGGCGAAGGCCAGTTGATGCCGAATCACGCTAACGCGGATACCGCCTCTTCGCAGCCTGTTGTGTCTGGCAAAACGGATGTCACGACCATTGCATCTGGTGCACTGCTGGCGGTGCTGCTCTATATGATTGGTATGCTCGGCCACAAATTGATTGGCCTGCCAGCACCGGTCGGCATGTTGTTTGTCGCGGTACTGGTCAAGCTGTGCAACGGAGCGTCTCCGCGCCTGCTGGAAGGTTCGCAGGTGGTCTACAAATTCTTCCAGACGTCAGTCACTTACCCGATTCTCTTCGCCGTTGGTGTGGCCATTACCCCATGGCAGGAACTGGTGAATGCGTTCACCCTCAGCAACCTGCTGGTGATTGTCAGCACCGTCTCCGCACTGGTCGCCACGGGTTTCTTCGTCGGTAAAAAGATCGGTATGCACCCCATTGATGTCGCCATCGTCTCCTGCTGCCAGAGCGGCCAGGGCGGCACCGGCGATGTGGCGATCCTGACTGCAGGCAACCGCATGAGCCTGATGCCATTCGCCCAGATTGCTACCCGTATTGGTGGTGCGATTAACGTCTCCGTCTCGCTGCTGGTACTCGGCAACTTCCTTGTTTAATTGATGTACGCAGGAACAGAACAATGAAACTCGCAAGCTTTACTTATCAGGGTATTCGCAGCTACGGCATCGTCAATGCCGAAGGTGTGGTGGATTTAGGTCGCCGTCTTGGCGACCGCTACAGTGACCTCAAGGCTCTGTTACAGGGCGATGGTTTAACTCAGGCCCGCCTGTACGCCAATGAACCGGCCGATCTGAACATGGAGGCCATCACCTTCTTACCGGTGATTGAACATCCGGAAAAGATCCTCTGTGTGGGCATGAATTATGCCGAAAAACGCAAAGAGTTTGACCAGCACAACCCGGCGCCCACGCTGTTTGTGCGCTTCCCCGATTCGCAAACCGGCCACAACTCGCCGGTACTGAAACCACGCAGCTCCAATGAGTTTGATTACGAAGGTGAACTGGCGGTCATCATTGGTAAAGGCGGCGAAAATATTACTCGTGATGAGGCTCTGAACCACGTGGCGGGTTACAGCTGCTATATGGATGGCTCCGCCCGCGACTGGCAGCACACCTGGTTTACCGCCGGGAAAAACTGGCGCCAGACCGGGGCTTTTGGCCCGTGGATGGCGACGGCGGACGAAATTCCTGATCCGCATCAACTGGCTATTCGCACCTGGCTCAATGGCCGCATGGTGCAGGAAGACAACACCAGCAGCATGATCCACAAAGTCGCCGAGTTGATTGAGTACATCAGCACCTTCACCCGTTTAAGCCCGGGCGACGTGATCATTACCGGCTCCCCTGGCGGTGTGGGTAAAAAGCGCAATCCGCCGCTGTTTATGCACGAAGGCGATCGCATTGAAGTCGAGATCGAACATATCGGTCACCTCAGCAATGTGATTATGGAAGCGCCAGCGCAGACGCTGACGGCAGCACACTAACCGGCAGGTGACAGGATGCAGTCGCAACCCGCAATCGACTTCAGGGTGACGGAAGTCGCTAAACACCCGGCACGTCTGATGCAGATCCGCCAGCTTCTGGCGGACAGCGGCCTGGGCATGGATGCCGACATCACGTTGTTTGTTGAAGCCTGGTCCGATTCGCAACTGGTGGGCTGCGCGGGCCTTGCCGCTAACGTTATCAAATGCGTGGCGGTGGATAAGCAACTCCGTGGCGAAAACCTCAGCGCGAAACTGCTGGCGGAAGTGGAAAACCTGGCCGTGGATCGCGGTCACTTTCATCTCTTTCTGTGCACCCGCCCCTGCAATGCAGAGCGCTTTCAGCGCAGCGGCTTCTGGCCGATTGCGCAAAGCGGCAGTAATGCCGTACTGATGGAAAACACGCCGCAGGGGATCGCTCGTTACTGTCGCTCGCTGCACCGTTATCGCCACGAAGGCTCGCGCAAGGGCGCTATCGTCATGAACGCTAACCCGTTCACACTCGGGCATCGTCATCTGGTTGAACTGGCGGCATCGCGCTGCGACTGGCTACATCTCTTTGTGGTGCGAGAAGACGCGTCATTTTTCCCGTTTAGCGCGCGGCTGGCGATGGTGCGCGCAGGCGTGGCCCATCTGCCGAATGTCACGGTGCATGAAGGTTCGCAGTACATCATTTCCCGTGCCACTTTCCCGGCCTACTTTTTGAAAGAGACCGGCAAGGTGCAGCGCGCCTGGAGCGAAATTGATGCGCTGATTTTCCGCGACCATATCGCCCCGGCATTAGGCATTACCCACCGTTTTATCGGCTCTGAACCGTTTTGCGACGTCACGCGGCAGTACAACGAAACGCTGCATCAGTTGCTGGCGGGCCGTATTGAGGTGGTGGAAGTGCCGCGTATCCGGGCAACCGGCAGCGCGATTTCCGCATCCGAAGTGCGCAGATTATTAAAAACAGAACAGTTTTCCCGAATTCGGGAGATCGTACCAGAAACCACTTTCGCCCACCTGGAAGCGCATTATGGCGCGGTGGAAGTGGCGTAAACATTCAGGGAATACATCATGAAAATAGTAAGGGAGGCGCTGGCCGGTACGCAGGAGTCCAGCGACCTGATGGTGAAAATCGCCCCCGCCGACGGCGAGCTGGAGATTGTCATCCACAGTGAAGTGATTAAACAGTTTGGCGAGCAGATCCGCTGGGTAGTGGAAGAGACGTTGCAACGCATGGGCGTGGTGCAGGGGCTCATTATCATCGAAGACAAAGGCGCGCTGGATTGTGTCATTCGCGCCCGTTTACAGAGTGCGCTGCTGCGTGCCGCCGATGAAAAAGCGATCGCCTGGGAGGTTCTCTCATGAACACACTTCGCCGCAGTATGCTGTTTTTACCCGGCGCGAACGCCGCCATGCTCTCTACCGCATTCATCTACCGCCCCGACTCCATCATGTTCGACCTTGAAGACGCCGTGGCGCTGCGTGAGAAAGACACCGCGCGTCTGCTGGTGTTCCATGCTCTGCAACACCCCATGTATCAGGATATCGAAACCGTGGTGCGTATTAACCCGCTGAACACACCGTTTGGTCTGGCGGATCTCGAAGCGGTGGTGCGTGCGGGCGTTGACGTGATTCGCCTGCCAAAAACCGATACCCCGGAAGATATCTTTGAACTCGAAGGCCACCTTGAACGCATTGAGCGTGAATGCGGGCGTGAAGTGGGCTCCACGGGCGTGATGGCAGCGATTGAATCTGCCGTAGGCGTGATTAATGCCGTGGCGATTGCCCGCAGTTCCCCGCGTCTGATTGGTATCGCCCTGGCGGCGTTTGACTACGTGATGGATATGCAAACCGAGCGCAGTGACGGCACCGAGTTGTTCTACGCGCGTTGCGCTGTCCTGCATGCGGCACGCGCCGCAGGGATTGATGCGTTCGACGTGGTGTGGTCAGACGTCAATGATGAAGCCGGCTTCCTGCGCGAAGTCGAGCTGATCCGCAAAATGGGTTTCAACGGCAAATCGCTGATTAACCCACGCCAGATTGACCTGCTGCATAACGCCTATGCGCCAACGCAGCAGGAAGTAGACCACGCGCAACGCGTCATTGAAGCGGCAGAAGAGGGCGAGCGTAACGGCCTGGGCGTCGTGTCGCTCAACGGAAAAATGGTTGATGCGCCGATTATTAATCACGCGCAGCGCGTGCTGGAACGCGCCGCCGCATCCGGTGTGCGTCGTTAAGGACAGAACAATGAATCAGACAGAACTTCTTCATGTGAATTTCCCGCATCTGCGGGCGTTAAAACCTTTTGATAACGCACACAGCGCCACACCGTGGCTGGATAATCTGGAATCGAAACACCAGCGTAAACTCTGCGGCTCGCTGGAACAGGCGATTGAACGTAGCGGCCTGCGTGATGGCATGACCATCTCCTTCCACCATGCGTTTCGCGAAGGTGACCGGGTGATTAACACCGTGGTCGCCCTGCTGGCGAAAATGGGGTTTAAAAATCTGACGCTGGCCTCCAGTTCGCTGATGACCTGTAACGACGCGTTGATTGAGCATATCGAAAGCGGCGTGATTACGCGGATTTATACCTCCGGCATGCGCGGCAAACTGGCAGATGCGATTTCCCACGGTTTGATGGATGAGCCGGTACAAATTCACTCTCACGGAGGCCGCGTAAAACTGTTGCAGGACGGTGAGCTGAACATCGACGTGGCGTTTCTCGGCGTGCCGTGCAGCGATGAATTCGGCAACGCCAACGGCACGCAGGGAAAATCGAGCTGCGGTTCGTTGGGCTATGCGATGGTTGACGCGCAGTTTGCCCGTAAAGTGGTGCTGCTGACCGAAGCACTGGTGCCGTTCCCCAATATGCCGGCGAGCCTGGTGCAGGATCAGGTGGACTTCATCGTGAAGGTAGAAAGCGTCGGTGACCCGGCGAAAATCAGCGTCGGGGCGGCGCGTGTGACCAGCAATCCGCGCGAACTGATGATTGCGCGTTATGCGGCGGATGTGATTGAGCACTCCGGCTACTTTCGTGATGGCTTCTCGATGCAAACCGGTTCCGGCGCGGCGGCGACCGCCTGCACGCGCTTTATGGAAGAGAAAATGGAGCGCAGCGGCGTTAAAGCCAGTTTCGCGCTTGGCGGTATTACCGGCAGTCTGGTCGATCTTCATGAGAAAGGGCTGATTGGCAAACTGCTTGATACCCAGTGCTTCGACGGTCAGGCCGCAGCGTCACTGGCGCGAAATCCGAATCATGTCGAAATCTCCACCAATGTTTACGCTAACCCAGGCAGTAAAGCCGCCTGCTGCGACCAACTGGATGTGGTGATTCTGAGCGCGCTGGAGATTGACGTTGATTTTAACGTCAACGTGATCACCGGCTCAGATGGCGTAATGCGCGGGGCATCCGGCGGCCACTGCGACGTAGCGGCGGCGGCCAACCTCACTATCGTCGTTGCGCCGCTTTTGCGTAGCCGCATCCCAACCGTGGTGAGACGCGTGACGACTCGCTTAACACCCGGCGAAAGTATCGATGTGCTGGTCACCGACCACGGCATCGCGGTGAATCCGGCTCGCCCGGAAATTCGCCAGCGCCTGCTGGCGGCGGGGCTAAAAGTGGTGGATATCGATGACCTTTATCAACGCGCGATTTCCCTGACCGGTAACCCGAAGCCGATTGAATTTACCGACAAAATTGTCGGCGTGATCCGCTATCGCGACGGCAGCGTGATTGACGTCGTCCGCCAGGTGAAGGAGTACGCATAATGGAAACGATGGCGCCCGCGTGTGAGGGCGTCAGTCTCGATGCGCTGTTGACGGCAAAAGAACGCCGCGCCGCGCGTCAGGCTGACTGGCTGCAACACTATCAACAATCGCTGATTTCGCTGACGCTGGTGACGCCCGGCGCGGTAAAAGACAGCATTCGCTACCGCAACACCATGGGCGTGGCGCTGCAGGCCTGCGACCAGATGCTATGGGGCAATGGCTGGAAAGTGCTCGACCGCCAGGTACTGTGGCTGCCCACGGGCCCGGAAGCGCTATGGTGCGTTGCACATCAGGCCCCGGAAATTAAAGCGCACTGTGCGGCGCTGGAACAAACCCATCCGCTGGGACGTCTGTGGGATTTAGATGTGATCTGCCCGCAAAATGGCCACGTTGGGCGCTTATCGCTCGGTTCCTCTATGCGCCGTTGCCTGATTTGCGATGAAGCAGCACACGCCTGCGCCCGCTCGCGCGCCCATCCGGTGGAAGAGGTTGTCGCTCGCGTGGAGGGCCTGATTGATGGCTGGTTTGCTCGCGATTAAACCCCGCGCCATTAACGTGGCGTCGCTGGCAGAAGAAGCGCTGTGGCAGGAGCTTGAACTAACGCCAAAGCCGGGGCTGGTGGATAAAAACAATAACGGTTCGCACCGCGACATGAACCACGCGTTGTTTGTGCGCAGTATTCAGGCCATCTCGCCGTGGTTTGCTCGCTTTGAAGCTGCGGGGCGTGAGTTTGCGCCGCGTACCGATCGTGAGCAGCTCGCCTTACTGCGCCCCATCGGCATCGCCTGCGAACAGGCCATGCTGCGCGCAACTCACGGGGTGAACACACATAAAGGCGGTATTTTTGCGTTAGGGCTGCTGTGCTTTGCCGCCGGACGGCTGGCGGAAAAAGGGATGCAGATGAATGCATTATCGCTTTCTACGCAGGTAAGCGAAATATGCCAGGGAATGGTTCAACGGGAATTAGCCAGCCGCCAGAGTAGAGCGACAGCAGGTGAAAAACAGTTCCATCAGTTCGGCCTGACCGGCGCACGCGGCGAGGCCGAAAGCGGGTTTGCGACGGTGATGCGCCATGTGTTGCCGCACTGGAACTCGCATTCCATGCACGAAATGCTGCTGCGTTTGATGGCGGTGAATCCCGACAGCAATCTGGTGTCCAGGGGCGGATTGGCAGGGATGCGCTATGTACAAAACTATTCGCAACAACTGTTAGCACGAGGCTGGCAGCACGATGATCTGGTTGAAATGGATAAACAACTGATTGCCCGCAATTTAAGCCCGGGTGGAAGCGCAGACTTATTATCGGTAGCGTGGGTGCTCGGCGGATGTAAACATTAACCCTTCCGGAAAAAGGAAGGGTTAATGAAGACTAAAAATTACCTACGCCGATAACTCTTCTGCGCCGTATTTACCTTATACAGATAGCGACGCGATTCCGCAGACGGATGACGCGTGGTCAGGGTGGTATACACATCGCCCGGTGCCATGCTGTTAATGATTTGCGCGGCCTGAACTTTATCGTTCGAGAAGACGCGCAGCACGCTACCCGCACCGCCGTTGTAGGCGGTAATCACCGCATAACGCCGCGATGTTGGGTTATCGATACCGGCGAGATACACATTACCCAGCATCGCCAGATACGCCGTACCCGTATCAATGTTGCTGGCCGGATCAAACAGGAAACTGCGGCTCGGCGTGCCTGATTTTCCCTGCGAACGGAAAACATCTTTCCCGGCGCTGTGCTGCACAACCTGCATCAAACCCAACGCATCGGAACGGCTGACGGCGTACGGGTTGAAAGAGGATTCGGTCTGCATAATCGCCAGGATAAGCGACTCATCGACGCCATATTTACGCGACGCCTGGCGCACCATATTGATGTACTTATGTGCACGCTTGTCGAGGTGGTTCGGCACCAGATTGATAGTAATGCTGTAGATCATCCGAATGCCGTTGCTGCGGCTTTTCATCCGCGTTTGCAGCAGATAATCGGCAAAGCGCGCTGCACGCCACTCCCAACGAATCGCCTCACCGGTGTTATCCACGACCTGTCCATAAAGGAACGGTTCTTTGGAGATCTGGATATCGTTGGCGTCGGAGTAGAGGTCGATTGAACCGGGATCGTCGCCCATCAGTAGCGTCTGGATAATCGCCTGGCGCAGGTGAGCCGCCGGTTCGGTGCCGGAGATGGTCTCGACGGTAATGGTACCTTCGTCGAAGTTGATGTGGCTACGGGTCTGGTAGCCGTCGGTGTATTTAACGTAGTCCTTTGGGCCTGCGATAAGAACTTCGTTAAATCCCCAAATATTTTCAATGTTATGGGCAAACTGCCCCATCAGAATATCAAAACCGTTGGTGTCCTTAACCCAGGCTTCATTATAGGTATCACCTTTTTTTGAGCCTGAGCAGGAGATAAGCAACGGCGCAATCAGAGCCAGTGCAAATAATTTTTTCATCATTCCGGGAGCGCGTGTTGTGTTGGGCTAAAGGGCCTGAGGCCCTTACTGTTTTTCTGGCGGAGTGTATCCTTCGATGTGCACATCTTTACCTTCAAACAGGAAATTGACCATTTCCTCTTCCAGAAGTTTGCGATGTTCCGGGTTCATCATGTTCAGTTTTTTCTCGTTGATGAGCATGGTTTGCTTGTGCTGCCACTGCTTCCACGCCTCTTTCGAGATCTCGTTATAAATACGCTTGCCCAGCTCGCCTGGGTAGAGCTGAAAATCCTGACCTTCAGCGTCGCGCTGCAGGAAAGTACAAAAAATCGTTCTGCTCATGATAAATCCTCTTTGTTCGCGGACGCTTACACGAATGCGCCCGCGCGTAACTGCTGCAACAACCGCTCCACGGGAGCCGCCAGTCCAACGGACGGTGGCTGGGCTAAGTTATACCAGAGAGCGCTGCCTTCATCCACGCATGAGGTGAATGAGGACACGGGAAGCCACATTGGCACAATATCCAGATGGAAATGGCTGAATGTGTGGCGAAACGCGGTTAGCTGCATGAGATGCTCTGTGTTTATCTGACGCGCTGCCAGCCACTCGCGAAGCGCAGCTTCATCTTCAAATTGTGGAAAACAGTACAGCCCGCCCCACAATCCGCTCGGCGGACGCTGCGCCAGCATAACCTCGTCACCCCGTTGCATCATCAGAAAATAACCGGTGCGTTCAGGTAACGTCTGCTTCGGTTTTTTACCAGGATATTGCGCCCAGCTATGGTTCGCGTACGCCACACACCCGGTGTTGAGCGGGCAAAGCTCGCACTTCGGTTTCGAGCGCGTACAGACCATCGCGCCTAAATCCATCATCGCCTGGTTAAAGCGCGCCACGCCATTTGCGGGCGTCACTTGCTCGCTGAGCTCCCACAGTTTTTTCTCAACCTCTTTCTTGCCGGGCCAGCCGCTTACAGCATAGCAGCGCGCCAGCACGCGTTTGACGTTTCCATCAAGAATAGGAAAATGCTGCCCTAACGACAGAGAGAGAATCGCCCCTGCGGTTGACCGTCCGACGCCAGGCAGCGCGGCAACCTCTTCAAAGTTTTCCGGGAAGCGCCCGTGGTGCAACGTTGCCACCTGCTGCGCGGCTTTATGCAGATTACGCGCGCGGGCGTAATAGCCGAGGCCAGTCCACAGATGCAGCACTTCATCCAGTGGCGCATTAGCCAGGTCGGTAATCGTGGGAAAACGCGCCATAAAGCGCTCAAAGTAGGGAATGACGGTGGCGACCTGAGTCTGTTGCAACATCACCTCAGAGAGCCATACTTTGTAGGGCGTCTTGTTAAGTTGCCAGGGCAGGGTTTTACGCCCGTATTTGTCGTACCACTCCAGCACCTGGGCCGAAAATTGAGACGCTTGTAGGGTCAAAGCAGGGTTTCCGATATCGCACTATTTGGGTGGCAGATTGCAGCACAGCGGCACTATGGTGTAAACAGGAACTTTCCGGTGCTTGCATCCGACAACTATCTTTGGATAATGCCCGTTTCCCGAATACTCTCACAAGCAGACAATACTTTTATGAAGAACGACGTCATTTCACCGGAATTTGATGAAAACGGCCGCCCGCTGCGCCGAATTCGCAGCTTTGTGCGTCGCCAGGGGCGACTGACCAAAGGGCAGGAACACGCATTAGAAAACTACTGGCCGGTGATGGGCGTTGAATTCAGCGAAGAACCTGTCGATTTTGCCGCGCTGTTTGGTCGTGAAGCGCCGACTACCCTGGAAATCGGATTTGGCATGGGGGCATCGTTGGTGGCGATGGCGAAAGCGAATCCGCATCAAAACTTCCTCGGCATTGAAGTTCACTCGCCGGGCGTCGGCGCCTGCCTGGCGACCGCGCATGAAGAGGGCATAGAAAACCTGCGTGTGATGTGCCACGACGCGGTGGAAGTGCTGCACAAAATGATCCCTGACAATTCTTTAACCATGGTACAGCTCTTTTTCCCTGACCCGTGGCATAAAGCGCGTCATAATAAACGCCGTATCGTTCAGGTACCGTTTGCTGAACTGGTGAAGAGCAAGCTCAAACTGGGCGGTGTTTTCCATATGGCGACCGACTGGGAAGCCTACGCGGAACATATGCTGGAAGTGATGTCTTCCATTGAAGGGTATAAAAACCGTTCAGAGACAAACGACTATGTACCGCGCCCGGAATCACGTCCGGTAACCAAATTTGAACAACGTGGCCATCGTCTTGGTCACGGCGTATGGGACTTAATGTTCGAGAGGGTGAAATAATGGCAAAGAATCGTAGCCGTCGTTTGCGCAAAAAAATGCACATCGATGAGTTTCAGGAAATTGGCTTCTCTGTAGCCTGGCGTTTCCCGGAAGGCACCAGCGAAGAGCAGATCGACCAGACGGTTGATAAGTTCATTGAAGAAGTGATTGAGCCGAACAAGCTGGCGTTTGACGGCAGCGGCTATCTGGCCTGGGAAGGTCTGATTTGCACCCAGGAAATCGGCAAATGCACCGAGGACCATCAGGCTCAGGTGCGTAAATGGCTGGAAGACCACAAATTCGAAGAAGTGCGCACCAGCGAACTTTTCGACGTTTGGTGGGACTAAATTAGCATCGGGGCCAGCACATGCTGGCCCGTTTTCTATCGAGGGATTTGTATGATGCGTCAAACGCTGCTGGCGGCGGCACTTTCGTTAACGGCATTATCCGCTCACGCGGATTACCAGTGCAGCGTCACCCCGCGTGATGATGTGATCCTGAGTCCGCAAACGGTGCAGGTCAAAGGCGAGAATGGCAATCTGGTCATCACCCCCGACGGCGGTGTGACCTTTAACGGTAAACAATACGCCCTGAACGCGGCACAGCGCGAACAGGCAAAAGATTATCAAACCGAACTGCGCAGCGCACTGCCGTGGATCGACGAAGGCGCGAGAACACGCGTTGAAAAAGGCCGCGTTGCGCTGGACAAAATCATCGCCAAAGAAGTGGGCGAGAGCAGTAACATGCGCAGCCGTCTGACCAAGCTGGATGCTCAGCTCAAAGCGCAGATGAACCGTATTATCGAGCATCGCACCGATGGTCTGACGTTCCACTATAAAGCGATTGATGAAGTGCGTGCTGATGGCCAGAACCTGGTGAACCAGGCGATGGGCGGCATTCTGCAGGACAGCATCAACGAAATGGGCGCGAAAGCGGTGCTTAAAGGCGGCGGTAACCCGTTGCAGGGTGTGCTGGGTAGCCTGGGTGGACTGCAAACCTCTATTCAGAACGAATGGAAAAACCAGGAAGCCGATTTTAAAGCGTTCGGCAAAGATGTCTGCGGACGCGTGATTGCGCTTGAGGACAGCCGTAAGGCGCTGGTGGGTACGCTGAAGTAGAGCGCGCTGACCCCTCACCCTAACCCTCTCCCACAGGGAGAGGGGACCGATAGTGCAAATACGTCGTGTTGTCACCGATCTTCTCCCTCTCCCTGTGGGAGCGTTCCGGGATGAGGGGAAGCAACAGCACACTTGTTTGAGTTCAGCTCCGACCTTCTCCCTCTCCCTGTGGGAGAGGGCGGGGGTGAGGGGAAGCAACAGCACAATTGTTTGAGCTCAGCGCCGACCTTCTCCCTCTCCCTGTGGGAGAGGGGCGGGGTGAGGGGAAGCAACAGCACACTTGTTTGAGCTCAGCTCCGACCTTCTCCCTCTCCCTGTGGGAGAGGGCCGGGGTGAGGGGCGCGGGTTTGCAGATGTCTTAAAATGGTCAGCAAAACGCCCTCTTCATTATTTCTGAAGTCATTATTCCAGAAACGTAAAACCAACCACCCCTGCCGTTCTAAGAAACCAGTGCGCGTCTCGTCATATCTCACACGTTCAGCATGCTGCCCTCCGTCCAGTTCGATAATCAGTGCCGCTTTGTAGCAGGCAAAATCAACAATGTAATTCCCAATTGGCATTTGCCGACGAAACTTAAAACCATGAAACCGTCGCCCCCTCAACAAATACCAAAGCCGCAGCTCTTCTCTCGTTTGCTGGCCACGTAACGTCTTTGCATATTCCCGTCGTTTCTCCATGCCCTCATCTTGCCACTGCGCTCAACCATCGTCAGATCTCATCATCAAAACTGGAGCCGGTCTTCCAGAGTACTTTCGGATTCTGTTTATCCTTCCTCCGTGGGGGAGTTTCGTATGATGATGTCCTTACTCACTAAAAGGATTTAACCAATGAAACGAGCCTGGAAAACGGCGGCGTTGCTGCTGTGGTGTTTTTCACTTTACGCGCTGGCGGTCGATAACACGCCGACAGATGACGTTATCAAACAACAGTTCGCCAAAGAGTCCGGGGGGATAGTGTGCCTGGATACGTTCACCCTGCGCCAGCTTGATGCGCTGGGAAATCAGGCGACGTATCAGGTAGAGGGCGAAATGTCCTCCACTGACGATCTGTACTCTATTGTTGGGGGGGCGGGGGATTATCTCTTTTATGAAAGGACGTGGACAAAAGGGCAGCCCGTTAAATTTTCAGCCATGATGCAGGCCGTGGGGACGAAAGACTCCGGCTGGAAAACGACCTTCTTTTCTATGCAAACCGCTGCGAAAAATGTCGGCAGGCCATTTGAAGCGGGAGAAGATCGCAGCAAAATGCTGGTGGTTAACGACGCTCACTTCATGACCGAGCTTGGCAAGGTGGAAGCCGACTTTGCACGGAGGAAAGCGACGGCAGATAAAGACCTTGCTCAGCAAAAGGTGCTGAAGCAGAAAATTGCTGCTCTCGATGAGAAAATCAGCCTCTCGTGGGGAAAAGATGCCAACGGTAAACCGCGCGATCGCAGCGCGGTACAGCAAGAAAAACTGGAAAAAATGTACGCCGTGGATCGTGAAAACGATCCGCTAAAATTCGAAAATCACTACCTCGAAACTGTCTACGAGCCCGCGCTCGCGGCATGCCAGCAAAAACTCTCCTGTGATGCAACGCCGCTGTACGACGCTCGCGACAAAGCTTTTGCCGAGCATCGCAACGCGTACTATACAAAACATACGCAAATGGCCGGCAAAATTCGTGAGGATATGGCCGCGCTGGATAATAACGTCGCGCCGTTGCGTAAAGAGCAGGGGGAGCTGCGCAAGCAACTGGTTGCGCTGGAGGTCAGTACCCGCGAATTCACTCGTGATTATAAGTGGTGGCGAGAAGCGCTTGAGAAAATGAAAAAAGAGGGCGTTATCCAGTAAACAAAATATAGGGGGCAAAAGAGCGCCCCCTCCATCAACGGCACGCACCAGTGCCGTTTTGATAGCAATGTCTAAAATACACAATCTTATTAAGATATTTATCTGGTTAATGGAATGGGGTCACATTATTCATCTTCTGCATTGGGATAATGCGACAAATTCACGTAACTGGAGAAATAACATGGAGTTTTTCAGGAAAACGGCACTGGCTGCACTGGTTATGGGGTGCAGCAGTGCTGCGTTAGCGCTACCCAATGTGACGATACTGGCGACCGGAGGAACCATTGCGGGTGGCGGTGATTCAGCGACAAAATCCAATTACACCGCAGGTAAAGTCGGCGTGGAGAACCTCGTGAATGCGGTACCTCAATTAAAAGATATTGCCGTCGTTAAAGGGGAGCAGGTGGTTAATATCGGCTCTCAGGATATGAATGATGACGTCTGGCTGACGCTGGCGAAAAAGATTAATCATGATTGTGCGGCTACCGATGGATTCGTGATCACGCATGGCACGGATACGATGGAAGAGACAGCTTATTTTCTCGATCTCACCGTCAAATGCGAGAAGCCTGTCGTACTGGTCGGCGCGATGCGCCCATCAACCTCGATGAGTGCGGACGGCCCGTTTAACCTCTACAACGCGGTGGTAACGGCGGTTGACCCGCAATCTGCAAAACGCGGCGTGCTGGTCGTAATGAACGATACAGTTATGGACGGGCGCGATGTAACCAAAACAAATACCACCGATGTCGCGACGTTCCGCTCAGTGAATTTCGGGCCGTTGGGGTATATCCATAATGGAAAAGTTGATTATCAACGCACGCCGGCACGTAAGCATACTGCCGCCACGCCTTTTGATGTTTCTAACCTGAGTGAATTGCCGAAAGTGGGTATTGTTTATAACTACGCCAATGCTTCCGATCTTCCGGCAAAAGCGTTGATTGAGGCGGGATATCAGGGCATCGTGAGCGCGGGTGTGGGTAACGGCAATCTTTATAAAACGATCTTCGATACGCTGGCAACCGCGGCACATCAGGGCGTTGCTGTGGTTCGATCATCCCGCGTTCCGACAGGCGCGACAACGGAAGATGCGGAAATTGATGACGCGAAATATGGCTTTGTCGCTTCGGGAACGCTGAATCCGCAAAAATCGCGTGTCCTGCTGCAGCTTGCGTTAACGCAAACCAAAGATCCAAAACAAATTCAGCAGATGTTTAATCAATATTAACGGAAATGACCGGATGGCTTGTCGCCATCCGGTATCGGTTATTCAGCCAGAAACAGTTCCAGCAGCGAATTCAGAAACAGCTTACCGTGCCCGGTAATCTGCCAATACTCTTCGCACTCGGTCAAATACCCCTTCGCCAGCGCTTCGTCAATTTGTGGGCGAATCGCTTGCTCGCTGAGCCCCGTATAGCGGCTAAACTCCGCGCGTGGAGCGGGTTCCAGCAGGCGGAAGCGGTTCATAAAGAACTCAAACGGTTTATCTGCCGCGTCGACATCGTGCTGGCGTTCCAGGTAGCGCCCTTCCATATACCCGCGCGGATGGCGCGTTTTGGCGGTACGCAGAATACGCCCGTCGGGGAAGGTGACTTTACCGTGCGCGCCGCAGCCAATGCCGAGGTAGTCGCCAAAGCGCCAGTAGTTGAGGTTATGCTGGCACTGATATCCCGGCTTCGCGTAAGCCGACGTTTCATACTGCTGATAACCTGCCGCCGCCAGCAGCTTGTCGCCTTGCTCGAAGATATCCCACAGCGCGTCGTCATCCGGCAGTACCGGTGGACGCGAGCCAAACAGGGTATTCGGTTCAATGGTGAGCTGATACCAGGAGAGATGCGGGGGATTGAGCGCAATCGCCTGGCGCAAATCATCCAGCGCTTCTTCTAAAGATTGGTCAGGCAGGCCATGCATCAGATCAAGGTTGAAGCTGCGTAGATCCAGACCCGTCGCCAGATTCGCCGCGCGTTTGGCTTCTTCCGGGCCGTGAATGCGCCCCAAACGTTTCAGTTTAGCTTCGCTAAAGCTCTGCACGCCGATGGAAATACGGTTCACGCCCGCACGCTGGTAATCGACGAAGCGATCCGCTTCCACCGTACCCGGGTTCGCTTCCATAGTGATTTCCGCATCTGCTGCCAGAGTAAGACGTGCACGCACGCCATCCAGCAATGTTTGCATCGCCGGGCCTGAAAGCAGGCTCGGCGTACCGCCGCCAATAAAAATGGTCTTTACTTCACGTCCCTGCGCGTAGGCCAAGTCAGCATCTAAATCACTCAGCAGATGCTGAACATAATCGTCGTGCGGCACCTCGCCTTTCAGCGCGTGCGAGTTAAAGTCGCAGTACGGACATTTCTGCACGCACCACGGAATGTGAATATAAAGGCTCAGAGGCGGCAAATTAGCCATTACGTAACGCTTCCAGTAACTGTTTCAGCGCCTGACCACGGTGAGAGATGGCAATCTTCTCTTCACGCGTCAGTTCAGCGGCGGTTTTCCCTTCAGAGGGGACATAAAAAATAGGATCGTAGCCAAAGCCACCGTTGCCCGCAGGCGCGTGGGTGATAACGCCCGGCCAGCGACCGTGACACACCAGCGGCGTTGGATCTTCCGCATGGCGAAGATAGACCAGCACGCAGTGGAACTGCGCCTGACGCTGGTCGTCCGGCACGTCTTTCAGCGTCTCCAGCAGCTTTTGCAGGTTACGCTCGTCGGTCGCGTCTTCACCGGAATAACGTGCGGAATAGATACCCGGCGCACCGCCGAGATAATCCACCGCCAGCCCGGAATCATCGGCAATCGCGGGCAGGCCGGTAATCTGAGACGCATGGCGTGCTTTAAGGATGGCGTTCTCGATAAACGTCAGGCCGGTCTCCTCGGCAGAGTCGACGCCAAGGTCGGTCTGCGCAACGATATCGAGACCAAAATCGCTCAGCAACGAGGCGAGCTCGCGCACTTTACCGGCATTACCGGTAGCGAGGACAACTTTTTGCATGGGATATCCTAATTAATCAGGGCGTCGACGCCCGCTGGGATGTGCTGCGGATGAATGATTTTAACCTGTTTATGGCGGCCCAGTTCACCTTTCTCAATGATGACCTGGCTTTTGGCGACCTTAAACTGTTTGGCGAGGAATTTCACCAGATGGGCATTGGCCTGCCCATCGACCGGCGGGGCGGTAATGGCGACTTTTAATTCGTCGCCATGTTCACCCACAATGCTGTCACGGCTGGCCTTCGGCTGAATATACAGCCGCAGCACCAGCCCGTCGTCGCAGGATGTAACGGCACTCATAGCGCCATCCACAGCCCCGGCAGCAGCATGTTGCCCGTGGCCTGTAACACTTCGGCGATGCCCATATTAAGGACATAGAGCAGCAGCACGAGGATCATCGGCGAGAAATCGATACCACCCATTGAAGGCAGCAGCTTACGAATCGGGCGCAGCAGTGGGTCGGCGAGCTGCATCAGTACAAACTCAACCGGGCTACGGCCCTGGCTTACCCAGCTCATAATCGCCATCAGCAGCAGTACCCAGAAGATAAGCAGGCCGGTGGTTTTCAGCAGGATCAGCACCGCCGCAATCCAGATAATCGGCTGGAAGGTGATAACCATGAACAGGGTGATCGCCTTGATGACGCTCAGAATAAAGGCAACCAGCAGCGAGGAACTGTCGAGCGGCCCCATCGCCGGAATGATGCGGCGCAGCGGCCCCACGATAGGCTGGGTGATTTTCACCACGAACTGGGAGAACGGGTTGTAAAAATCACAGCGCGCCCACTGCATCCAGACGCGCAGCAGTAGCACCATTGTGTACAGTTCAATCACTGTCGAGAGCAGGAAAGTCAACGTCTTCATGGCGTTCCTCAGAGTTCCTTATTTTTTGTGTAATCACGCGCACCGAAAATCGCGGTGCCGATGCGTACCATAGTGCTACCCGCCGCAATGGCGGCTTCCATATCGTCTGACATGCCCAGTGAGAGCGTATCGACTGTAGAGTAGTGCGTCTTCAGCCGCGCGAATGCTACCGCCATTTGTTGAGCGACGGCAAACTGCTTTTCGTACTCAGTTTCCGGTGCCGGAATGGCCATCAAACCGCGCAGGCAGAGATTGGGCAGGGCGGAAACCTCCGCCGCTAATGCGTCAATCGCCTCGGGCTCAATGCCGGATTTACTTTGCTCATCACTAATATTGACCTGAATCAGCACGTTAAGCGGCGGCAAATGTGCAGGGCGCTGTTCGCTGAGTCGGGTGGCGATCTTCAGCCTGTCGACCGTATGGCACCAGTCGAAATGTTCTGCCACCAGGCGACTTTTATTGGACTGCAACGGGCCAATAAAGTGCCATTGTAGAGTCGTTATGCCTTTGTCCTGAAAGAAGCGGATTTTTTCCACGCCTTCCTGAACATAGTTTTCGCCAAACGCGCGCTGCCCGGCGGCCATCGCTTCTTCGACGGCGCTCGCAGGTTTTGTTTTGCTCACTGCAAGCAGTGTAACTTCTTCTGAAAGCCGGCCGCATCGTGATGCAGCGGCTGAGATTTTGTCCCGGACCTGTGCCAGGTTATGCGCTATATCGTTCATATTTGCTGGTGGGTCTTATGGAAATACAAGAAATCGTGGCGCTTAGTGTAAAGCATAACGTGTCGGATCTACACCTGTGTAGCGGGGCAATGGCGCGATGGCGGCGTTGCGGAATGCTGGAGTCTGCGCCATTTTCATCGCCAGAGCCGGAAGAACTGCTGCGCGGTTGGTTAAGTGAAGCACAGCATGCGCAATGGCGAGCGCAGGGCCAGCTTGATTTTGCGATAGTGCCATCTGAAGGAACACGCCTGCGCGCCAGCGCATTTCGCCATGCGCGCGGCGTTTCGCTGGCATTGCGTGTGCTACCGTCGCGCTGCCCAACACTCGCTGAACTCGGCGTGCCTGCGGCCCTCCCTGAACTGTTACACGAAGAGGGCGGGCTAATATTGGTCACTGGCGCGACCGGCAGCGGGAAGTCGACGACCCTTGCCGCGATGGTCGACCATCTGAATCACTCGCTGGATGGTCATATTCTGACGCTGGAGGATCCGGTGGAGTTTATCCATGCCAGTCAGCGCTGCTTAATTCAACAACGCGAAATTGGCCAGCATATCTCTTCATTTGCTGATGCACTGCGTGGCGCGTTACGTCAGGACCCCGATGTTATTTTGCTGGGAGAATTACGCGATAGCGAGACGATCCGGCTGGCATTAACGGCTGCTGAAACTGGCCATCTGGTGCTGGCAACATTGCACACGCGTGGGGCAGCCCAGGCGATTGAGCGTCTGGTGGACGTTTTCCCGGCGCAGGAAAAAGAGCCTGTACGCAATCAATTCGCGAACAGTTTATGTGCCGTCGTCGCGCAAAAACTGGTGGCGGATAAGCAAGGCGGGCGCGTGGCGCTCTTCGAACTGCTGGTGAACACCCCGGCGGTGGGAAATCTGATCCGCGAAGGCAAAACCCATCAGCTACCGGGTGTCATGCAAACTGGACAGCAGGCAGGTATGCAAACTTTTACGCAGAGCTATCAACAATGTTTGGCGAGGGGTAAGCTATAAGGATTAGGCTATTTCTCCGACGCTTATTAATTCTATTTCTAATAGATAAGTGTTATTACTGTGACGACAGTAAGGTTTTTAGAATTAATCGACAAGAAAAAATGTTTCAATATATTGGGAATGTGATATTTATTCGTCATTCTGTTGTGATAATGTTTTATTTGTAAATCCGTTGCCCCGTTATTATTCTGTGAAATATTATCACCGGCGAAACATGTTGCATCTAAGCTATAATTACTAAGTAATATGGCTGACGGATTTTTACACCGATGCACAACATTATGTTGTGTAGACATAGAAAAAAAGGTTGATATTCTTTTGACACTCAGCGGGGATCGTTCTATCCTAATTATGGAATTAGGATAATTCTTATGAAATATTGTTTCACTTCATACTGTCTTGATTATTATTATCCCTGATAATTAAGATTGCTTTGATTTATTAAAACACCATGATGGTGGCAAAATACTAAGGAGAGTTTCAAATGCTTGATGTATCAGAGAGTGTATCTAAATCCCGCAAAATCATTTTAATCACCCACCCGTCAGTACAGGCCAATGCATTCGCTGGTTATCTTTCTGATTTACTTTCAGTTTCTGTAGATGTTCACAATATCAATAAGCCGATGGTACAGCGCCTTGCTAAAGGTACTGTGGTGCTGTTTGACATTGCGGTATCGAACAAAAAACTGAACGGTATCTGGCGCGATATTATCCGCTCGCAGTTTGATTCTCCGCGTTTGCTGATTATTAACAGTGCGCAAAAGTATGAATTATACGAAATGGCGCAGTGGCCAGCGCTGTACGGTGTGTTCCGTCATGATGATGAAGAATCGCGCTTAATTGAGGGTGTCAAAGCCGTGCTGAACGGTGAACAGACTGCTGAATTGAGCGTAATGCATCCGGCAATGTACGCAGTTGAACAGCCGACTGAATCATCAGACAATATTCCCCTGACTGAACGTGAATGCGAAATTCTTAATGAATTACGTCATGGTGCGACCAATATGGATATTGCGCGCGCATTGTTCATCAGTGAAAACACCGTGCGTACGCACTTATATAATGTTTTCCGTAAGTTAAGCGTGAAAAACAGAACCCAGGCAGTCAGCTGGGCGAATGAAAATTTGCGCCACTAAGCTTACTCTGGAAACGTTGCAGGCCGGATACGCGCTCGCGCCATCCGGCTTTCCTCTTTTGAACGTCCAGGGTATGTACGTCGTGTTGGGCGAATCACTCACCGAAACTTTGCTCGAAGAAACTCTCCAGAATCACCACCGCAGAAGCTGAATCCACGCTGCCTTTATCCAGTGCACGAAAACCGCCGTGCTCGAACAACCCGGCGCGGGCCTCAACGGTACTCAAACGCTCATCATGCAGTTTAATCGCCACACCGAAACGGCCATGAATTTTATTGGCGAAGTTACGTGCACGCGCGGTAAGAGGCTGCTCGGTGCCGTCCATATTTAGCGGCAAGCCGACGATCACTAACGCCGGTTGCCACTCTTTGAGCAGCTTCTCAATAAGGTTCCAGTCAGGCGTGCCGTTTTGCGCCTTCAGTGCGTTAAGTGGACGTGCAGTACCGGTGATTTGCTGGCCGACCGCGACACCAATACTGCGGGTACCAAAATCAAAGGCGAGAAAAGTTCCGCTCATTATGCATGCCCCGCCACGCCGGGCATGGTGTGTATATCGATGCCGATGAGTTTTGCCGCGTCGCGCCAGCGATCGGCGATCGGCGTTTTAAACAGAATATTGAGATCGGCAGGCGCGGTGAGCCAGGCGTTGTCGAGAATTTCCTGCTCCAGTTGGCCTTTCTCCCACGATGCGTAACCCAGCGCAACCAGCACGTCAGTTGGCTGCCCCGCGGTGCCCAGGGTTTCCAGTACATCGCGCGAAGTTGTGACGATGGTGTTGTCAGAGATACGAATACTTGAGGAAAACGACGCGGGTGGCGTGTGCAGAATGAAGCCGCGATCTTCCGCCAGTGGCCCGCCGAGCATCACCGGTTTATCAAGGCGAATCGACGGATCGCGCGGATCGGGGGTGATCTTCAGTTTTTCCAGAATGCCTTCAACTTGCAGGTTTTCCAGCGGCTTATTGATGATAATCCCCATTGCGCCATCGTCGTTATACTCGCAGATATAGACAACGGAACGGCGGAAGATGGGATCCTGAAGAGCCGGCATGGCAATAAGAAAGTGATGCTGTAAATTCATTGTCAGAGGTTCTGTCCTGGTTCAAAAAGCAGCAACGTCCAGTATGCGGGGAAAGAGGCGTGCTGTCACCAGGCAGTCCTGTAAACGCGCGTAAGCGGCTGGCAGGAAAGCCTGGTTGTGGCGGGTTCCCTCCCGCCGCAGTGATTACTTGCCTACACGTTTTTCGATAGCGTCCATCAGCATCCCGGTGATGGAGATCGGGAACTCCGCTTCGATTTCACGCACGCAGGTTGGGCTGGTAACGTTAATTTCCGTCAGGCGATCGCCGATGATATCCAGACCGACAAAAATCAGACCTTTCGCTTTCAGCGTCGGGCCCACTTTGCGGGCGATTTCCCAATCGCTTTCACTCAGCGGACGCGGCTCGCCACGGCCACCGGCGGCCAGGTTGCCACGGGTTTCACCGCCCTGCGGAATACGCGCCAGGCAGTAAGGTACGGGCTCGCCATCAACGACCAGCACACGCTTATCACCGTCTTTAATCGCTGGCAGATAGGTTTGTGCCATGCAGTAGCGGCTGCCAAGCTCGGTCAGGGTTTCGGCGATAACGCCAATGTTTGGATCGCCTTCTTTCACGCGGAAAATCGACGCGCCGCCCATGCCGTCCAGCGGTTTCATGATGATGTCGCCATGCTCCTGCCAGAACGCTTTCAGTTGTGCTTTGTTACGGGTGACCAGCGTTTCCGGGGTCAGCTCAGAGAACCAGGCGGTGAACAGCTTCTCGTTACAGTCGCGCAGGCTCTGCGGTTTGTTGACGATAAGCGTACCTTTCTCTTCCGCGCGTTCCAGAATATAGGTCGCGTAGATGAATTCGGTGTCAAACGGCGGATCCTTACGCATCAGAATCACATCGAGGTTGGCAAGCTGGATATCCTGCTCGCTGCCGAATTCGTACCATTTGTCATAGTTTTGCTCAACGCTCACCAGACGCGTACGCGCGCGGGATTCGCCGTTGGTCAGATAGAGGTCATTCATCTCCATGTAATGGAGTTCATAGCCCCGGCGCTGTGCCTCCAGCAACATCGCGAAGCTGGTGTCTTTTTTGATATTGATGTTTGCGATGGGGTCCATCACGATGCCGAGCTTAATCATTCTAGTTCTCCTGGAAGCCGGTATTAGCCCAGATCGCCAAAGCGCACCTGCAGTGCGGTGATGGCGGTGAGCGCGGTAGTCTCAGTACGCAGAACGCGAGGTCCCAACAGGATATCAGTAAACTGGTAGCGTGCGGTCATGGCAATTTCATCTGCCGAGAGACCGCCTTCCGGGCCAATCAGCAAACGTACGCGTTCCACCGGCAGCGGCAGCGTGTTGATGCTGGCGCTGGCACGCGGATGCAGGTTCAGCTTCAGCCCGCTATCTTCTTCGGCGCACCACTGTTCCAGATCCATCGCCGGGCGAATTTCCGGAATCGTGTTACGGCCACACTGTTCACAGGCGGCAATTGCGATTTTTTGCCACTGTTGGATCTTCTTATTCAAACGCTCGGCATCCAGTTTAACGCCACAGCGCTCAGAAAACAGTGGCGTTATGAGGCTTACACCCAGTTCTATTGATTTCTGGATGGTGAATTCCATTTTATCGCCGCGCGACATCACCTGGCCCAGATGAATGTGGATCGGTGATTCACGATTGTCGACTTCTCCACTCACGACATTCACGCGCACGCTCTTTTTGTCGGCGTGGGTAATTTCGGCGTCGAAGACCTGATTGCTGCCATCGAAAAGCTGAATTGCCTGACCCGGCCCCATGCGCAGCACGCGGCCAACATGGTTTGCCGCGTCTTCCGACAGGGCGATTTCATGCCCGGCGGTGATGCGTTCAGGGTGATAAATACGGGGGATGCGCATGATGTGACGTTCCATTAATAGCTTAGATACCAGGCACTGTCCGTTCCCTCTCCCTGAGGGAGAGGGCCAGGGTGAGGGGGAAATGTCCGGCAGAAAATTAAACAATTAGCCGCTAGTGTAGGTTAGCTCTTTTGCGCCTGGCAAGCCTGCAACACGTAAGGGTTGTGGTTACCCTGAATTTTGGCGATGCGCCTGTCGCGCTCACACTCCCATTCGCTGACCGGATAGAGCTTATTCCACGCGTTGAAAAGCTGCGTCTGCTGGCGGGAAAGATTGATTTGGTACGTGTCGCGCATATAAAAGTAGGTGCGGGCGATTGCGCCGCGCGAGCGTGCCGGCGGCTCGGCCACTTTTTCTTTAAAATCGACTTTCATGGCGCACTGGCCGTACTGGCCTTCGCCGCCGTTCCACTGGCTGTACATAAAGTTACCGCGATCGCCATTCACTTCTCCAACCGCCGGCTGGAGGTTATGCATATCGCTTTC
This sequence comes from Pseudocitrobacter faecalis, assembly GCF_965231525.1. Taxonomy (NCBI): domain Bacteria; kingdom Pseudomonadati; phylum Pseudomonadota; class Gammaproteobacteria; order Enterobacterales; family Enterobacteriaceae; genus Pseudocitrobacter; species Pseudocitrobacter faecalis. The sequence continues at coordinate 339,115 of NZ_CBDDNJ010000002.1, forward strand.
GATTTTACGGTACACCGGATCTTTGGCGCAGTTTTTTCGCCCGCCATCCTGCCAGCACTGGCGCTGATGACCAAACTGCCAGGCGGGCATCACGTGTTCCCATTCAACACGGCTGGCGCGGTTTTCATTTTTACGCACTTTGTAACCGCAGGATTCAAGGTCAATGACGCCCTTCTTACCCTGCCAGTTAATTTTACAGCCGCAGTAGAAGTCACCCGGCACATCGCTGTTAACTTTTACCCCTGCGGTTTTGGCCTGGGAAAAACTTTTAATACCTTCGGCCTGCGCCTGGCCTGAGAGCGCCGTCGCTAACACCACGACTGCGATTGCTACTTTACGGGACATCACAAACTCCGTCTCAAAACGAGCCCGCAACGTAGCGAAAGCAAGAGTCAGATGCAATCAGTCAGATCAGAAAACTTCCAGAAAATTCCATCAGTTACAATTCTGCAACCAATGGCTCGCCGCAGTGTACGCAGCGATAGGTCGCTTCACCGCGCACCACGCGATTATGGCGGCGGATAGTCAATTGATGCTGCTGGCAGCGGCAGCGATAGGGGAAGGTTTTAGTGCGTATCGAACTCAGTTCAAACTGATGGGTGCGGCGCGCCGGAACGCCGAGCACGGCTTCCATCATCCACTTCCACTCTTTACCGTGCGGTGCCACGCGGCCAAAGTGCTTCCACACCAGCAGATGCGCCAGTTCGTGCGGAACCACTTCATCAATAAACGCCTGCTGGTTTTCCGCCAGCAGTACCGGATTGAGGCGAATTTCATACTCCTGCAACCACGCGGTACCCGCCGAGGTGCCGCGCTGTTGATAAACCAGCTTTGGCTCGGGGTAATGACGCTTGAGCGCAAGATTCGCTTTGGCAAGATTTTCCCGCAGACAACGCATAACGCTTTGCTGAAGGGCGATAGGAATTCGGGGGCTTTTCATGGAGCAGAGGATAGTGCGGGTAGAGGGGCATGTGCAAGAAGAAGCTTCCTCCCTGAGAGGGAGGAAGCTTGCCGGATGATTAGTCGTGTGCGCCGATTTCGCGCAGTTTACGACCTTTCATCAGGTTACGTTCAATATGTTCCAGTGACACATGTTTGGTTTCCGGAACCAGCCAGAGAGTCAGTACGATGAACAGCAGGTTCAGACCGGCGTAAACCCAGAATGTGTTCGCATTCCCCAGGTTGTTGAGCATGGTCAGGAACGTTGCACCGACGATCATGTTGGCGATCCAGTTGGTTGCGGTCGAGCAGGTGATACCGAAATCGCGGCCTTTCAGAGGCTGAATTTCAGAACACAGTACCCAAATCAGCGGGCCTGCGCTCATGGCGAAGCCAACGATAAACATCAGCAGCATGGCAATCGCGAAGTACTGGGCAGACGGTGAATGGATACCGACGTGCATCATCGTACCCAGAACGCCCATACCGACCGCCATCACCAGGAAGCCCAGCGTCAGGGTTGGTTTACGGCCCCAGCGGTCAACCAGACCGATAGCGATAAAGGTGGCGAGCACGTTGGTCAGGCCAACAATTACCGTCCCCCACATCTGTTCGGTCGTATTGGTATAACCCGCCAGTTCAAAGATTTTCGGCGCGTAATACATGATGACGTTCATCCCGGTGAACTGCTGCATCACCTGTAACAGCACGCCAAGGAACACCGCACGACGGAAGTTGCTGTTCTCTTTAAACAGCGCCCAGCCGCTCTGTTTCACCTGCAAACTTTCGCGGATTTCATCCAGTTCGCGTTTCGCTTCCGCGCTGGTATCACGCAGACGCAGCAGCACGCGTTCGGCATCATGGAAGCGGCGTTTGGCGGCGAACCAGCGCGGGCTGTCCGGCAGGAAGAAGACGCCAATCAGCAGCAGAATCGCAGGGATGATGATCACGCCCAGCATCCAGCGCCATGCACCAGAGTAGCTGAAGGCAGTATCAGACAGGTATGCGCCCAGAATACCGATGGTAATCATCAACTGGTACATGGAAATCATACTGCCGCGAATTTTTTCCGGCGCGATTTCAGAGAGATACAGTGGCGCAGTGTAGGAAGCGACACCCACAGCCAGGCCCAGCAGAACGCGGGAGATAATCAGCACTTCCGGGTTCGGCGCGGCAGCAGAGAACAGCGAGCCGAGCACGAACAGGATCGCGCCGATCATCAGGCTTTTTTTACGCCCGAGGCGGAAGGAGAGCCAGCCACTGCCGACCGCACCAATCGCGGCACCGAACATCATGGAGCTGACCACCCACTCCTGGGTGTGTGGAGAAATCTGAAATTCATCGGTGATAAAGGGTAGGGCACCGGCAATAACACCAATATCAAGACCGAAGAGAAGTCCCGCCAGAGCTGCCAGGAAGCAGACAAAGAAGGTCATTGTCTTGTTAGAACGCCCCTGTTTTTTATTGTCAGGCATTATGCCCTCCATTTGAATTATTAGATTGGTCGATGTAAAGGTTAAGTGAGTCAGGCGTAAAAAGATGTGATAGTAATCACATGAGTGTAATCGGTTACACTATCATTCATCGTGCGTATGCATTAAAAATTATAGTAATCAAATGGTTAATTGTGAAAGTCGGGGAGAAAAAATAATGCTTCAGATTAGCCTGAAAAATAAATGTAACAACAAGGCATTTGCTGTGTAACACGTCTGGCTGCATCAGTGTGGTGCATTAGCTATGCTGTGTAATCGCTTTCATTAATGGCGCACAGGCAATAAAAAAGGCCAGCACGTGGCTGGCCTTCAGGCAAAACGGTGGGGAGATTATTTCAGGCCGGCAGCATCGCGCAGCAGCGCCGCTTTGTCGGTTTTTTCCCACGGGAAATGTTCACGGCCAAAGTGACCGTAAGCGGCGGTCTCTTTGTAGATCGGGTGCAGCAGATCCAGCATCTGAATCAGGCCGTACGGACGCAGGTCGAAGAACTCGCGTACCAGCAGGGTCAACTGTTCAGAAGGCACTTTCTCAGTACCGAAGGTTTCCACCATGATGGACGTCGGTTCTGCCACGCCAATTGCGTAGGATACCTGAATTTCACAACGGTCAGCGAGGCCTGCCGCAACGATGTTTTTCGCTACATAACGTGCCGCGTAGGCTGCGGAGCGGTCAACTTTTGAGGGATCTTTACCAGAGAATGCACCGCCACCGTGACGTGCCATGCCGCCGTAGGTATCAACGATAATTTTACGACCGGTCAGACCGCAATCGCCCATCGGGCCGCCGATCACGAAACGACCGGTTGGGTTGATGAAGAATTTAGTGGATGCGTTCAGCCATTCAGTCGGCAGAACCGGCTTGATGATCTCTTCCATCACTGCTTCCTGCAGGGATTTCTGATCGATGCTTTCCGCATGCTGAGTAGACAGCACTACCGCATCGATGCCAACGATTTTACCGTCGTCATACTGGAAGGTGACCTGGCTTTTCGCATCCGGACGCAGCCACGGCAGGGTGCCGTTTTTGCGCACTTCAGCCTGACGCTGCACCAGACGGTGTGCGTAGGTGATTGGCGCTGGCATCAGCACGTCGGTTTCGTTGGTTGCATAACCAAACATCAGACCCTGGTCGCCTGCGCCCTGTTCCAGCGGATCGGAACGGTCAACGCCCTGGTTGATGTCCGGAGACTGTTTACCAATTGCGCTCAGCACGGCACAGGAATTGGCGTCAAAGCCCATATCCGAATGCACATAGCCAATTTCGCGAACGGTGTTACGGGTGATCTCTTCGATATCAACCCATGCGCTGGTGGTGATTTCACCGCCAACCAGAACCATGCCTGTTTTCACGTAGGTTTCGCAGGCTACGCGCGCTTTCGGATCCTGTTCAAGGATGGCGTCCAGCACGGCGTCGGAGATTTGGTCCGCAATTTTGTCAGGATGCCCTTCGGATACAGACTCGGACGTAAATAGGTGTTTTGCCATAATTTCTTCACCCTGGAAAAAGAGAGTTCGATAAGCTTCATGTGGCGGTGCCCGCGCGATGCGATGCGCAATAACAGGGCAGCAGGTCGGCACACAAGAAGTCAGTATAGACGGATTAACTTCTGGACGGCTATTCTAGGTTACTTCTTAATCCGATTTCCAGCGTTTTTTGATTTGGCTCGCATTCTTGCGCAACAAAAGGTGGAAATTTTTCCTGACATTGCTGGCAGAGTCCGTAATTTTATTTTGCTTTTTACCCGTCTTCCCGGTATAAAACGCGGCGCGCGGCTCATACCAAAAAGTGTACGAAGTTGACTTCGTGACGCCACTTCCAGCCGGGCTAAAACATGTGTTTTTTGGCTATAGCAAGTCCTTCGGGGCTGGCGTGGAGGTGATATCAAATAATGAACCGTTGTATTGTGCCCAATCTGTCACACCGTCCTGGTGTGAACCCGATTCCCGTTCTCAGTATCTCTGCTTTGTATACCTGCCGATGTTTTACCCATTTCGGCGCTTCTCAGGACTCCAGGGCTGGTCAGGCTTCCCGGAACTGAACAAGGGCGCTCTTGCACCTGCAAGAGATTTCTCGTGGTTTCTCCGAACATCGTCTTAAGTTCGGTTGCGTGTTTTACAATGATATGAACAAGAAACCGGTCGCACAGCCGACGCACCAGCATAACGCGCTGGGAAATCAGGCTGTATATGGGTTGTTATCGCATCGTTACGCTGCGATAGTAGTTAACTGTTTTACACTAGATACAAATTATTGAGGTTCGCTATGTCTGACGACATGTCTATGGGTTTGCCTTCGTCAGCGGGCGAACAAGGTGTACTACGTTCCATGCAGGAGGTTGCGATGAGCTCCCAGGAAGCAAGCAAGATGCTACGCACATACAACATTGCCTGGTGGGGCAATAACTACTATGACGTCAATGAGTTAGGCCATATTAGTGTATGCCCTGATCCTGACGTTCCGGAAGCCCGCGTTGACCTGGCGCAGCTGGTCAAAGCGCGCGAAGCGCAGGGGCAACGTCTGCCAGCGCTGTTCTGCTTCCCGCAGATCCTCCAGCACCGTTTGCGCTCGATTAACGCCGCGTTCAAGCGCGCGCGTGAGTCCTATGGCTATAACGGCGACTATTTCCTGGTCTACCCGATCAAGGTAAACCAGCATCGCCGCGTGATTGAATCCCTGATCCACTCCGGCGAGCCGCTGGGGCTGGAAGCGGGTTCCAAAGCGGAGCTGATGGCTGTGCTGGCTCACGCTGGCATGACCCGCAGCGTGATTGTGTGTAACGGCTACAAAGACCGTGAATACATCCGTATGGCGCTGGTGGGCGAGAAGATGGGCCACAAGGTCTATCTGGTTATCGAAAAGATGTCCGAAATCGCCATCGTACTGGAAGAAGCTGAACGACTGAACGTGGTGCCGCGCCTTGGCGTGCGTGCACGTCTGGCCTCGCAGGGTTCCGGTAAATGGCAGTCCTCCGGTGGTGAAAAATCGAAATTCGGCCTTGCGGCAACACAGGTGCTGCAACTGGTGGATATCCTGCGTGAGGCGGGACATCTGGACAGCCTGCAACTGCTGCACTTCCACCTGGGGTCACAGATGGCCAATATTCGCGACATCGCCACCGGCGTGCGTGAATCGGCGCGTTTCTATGTTGAACTGCACAAACTGGGTGTGAACATTCAGTGCTTCGACGTTGGTGGTGGCCTGGGCGTGGACTATGAAGGGACGCGTTCCCAGTCCGATTGCTCGGTGAACTACGGCCTGAACGAATACGCCAACAACATCATCTGGGCGATTGGCGATGCCTGTGAAGAGAACGGCCTGCCGCATCCGACGGTGATCACCGAATCGGGCCGCGCGGTTACCGCGCATCACACGGTGCTGGTATCGAACATCATCGGCGTTGAGCGTAACGAATATACCGAGGCGACTCCGCCGGCTGATGACGCGCCGCGTGCGCTGCAAAGCATGTGGGAAACCTGGCAGGAGATGCATGAACCCGGCACGCGCCGCTCGCTGCGTGAATGGCTGCACGACAGCCAGATGGATCTGCACGATATTCATATCGGCTACTCCTCCGGCACATTCAGCCTCAAAGAGCGTGCATGGGCAGAGCAACTTTATCTGAACATGTGCCACGAAGTGCAGAAACAACTCGACCCGAGCAACCGTGCCCATCGCCCGATTATTGATGAGTTACAGGAACGTATGGCGGATAAAATTTACGTCAACTTCTCCCTGTTCCAGTCAATGCCGGATGCATGGGGTATCGACCAGCTGTTCCCGGTGATGCCGCTGGAAGGGCTGAATCAGGTTCCAGAACGCCGTGCGGTGCTGCTCGATATCACCTGTGACTCCGATGGAGCGATTGATCATTACGTCGATGGTGATGGTATCGCCACCACCATGCCGATGCCGCAGTACGATGTGGAGAACCCGCCGATGCTGGGCTTCTTCATGGTCGGTGCGTATCAGGAGATCCTCGGCAACATGCACAACCTGTTCGGTGATACCGAAGCGGTTGACGTATTTGTCTTCCCTGACGGCAGCGTGGAAGTCGAATTGTCTGATGAGGGCGATACGGTGGCGGATATGCTGCAATATGTGCAGCTTGATCCCAACACGTTGCTGACTCAGTTCCGCGATCAAGTGAAAAACACCGGTCTGGACGACGCGCTGCAACAGCAGTTCCTGGAAGAGTTTGAAGCGGGGCTTTACGGGTATACGTATCTGGAAGACGAGTAATACACCCTCTCCCTGAGGGAGAGGGAACAGAGCGTGCGGGTTTTCCCCCTCTCCCTGTGGGAGAGGGCCGGGGTGAGGGCATCAGACCGCACATTTGCTACACTCACTTGAACCCGCACAAAATAACGGCGATAATTCGCCCCAACAAGCTGTAACTCAAATCAATCCCTTCCTCGTCGGGCCTAACGACGCGGAGGGGATTTTTTTTACCGACTTTAGAAGAGGTCATAGCCATGAGTACCTTAGGAAATCAGTACGATAACTCCCTGGTATCTAACGCATTTGGTTTTTTACGTCTGCCGCTGAACTTCCAACCGTATGACAGCGACGCCGACTGGGTGATCACCGGTGTACCGTTTGATATGGCGACCTCGGGTCGTGCCGGTGGTCGTCATGGCCCGGCTGCCATCCGCCAGGTATCGACCAATCTCGCCTGGGAGCACAACCGCTTCCCGTGGAACTTCGACATGCGCGAACGCCTGAACGTGATTGACTGTGGCGACCTGGTGTATGCCTTTGGCGATGCCCGTGAAATGAGCGAAAAACTGCAGGCGCACGCGGAAAAACTGCTGGCGGCGGGTAAACGCATGCTCTCCTTCGGCGGTGACCACTTCGTCACGCTGCCGCTGCTGCGCGCGCACGCCAAACACTTTGGTAAAATGGCGCTGGTGCATTTCGATGCCCACACCGACACCTATGCGAATGGCTGTGAATTCGACCACGGCACCATGTTCTACACCGCGCCGAATGAAGGCCTGATCGACCCTAACCATTCCGTGCAGATTGGTATCCGTACCGAGTTTGATAAAGACAACGGTTTCACCGTGCTGGACGCCTGCCAGGTGAACGATCGCACCGCTGACGACATCATCGCGCAGGTGAAACAGATTGTCGGTGATATGCCGGTTTATCTGACTTTCGATATCGACTGCCTCGACCCGGCTTTTGCGCCAGGTACGGGGACGCCAGTGATCGGCGGCCTGACATCCGATCGCGCCATCAAACTGGTACGCGGCCTGAAAGATCTCAACATCGTGGGTATGGATGTTGTGGAAGTGGCGCCGGCCTACGATCAGTCTGAAATCACCGCGCTGGCAGCGGCGACCCTCGCACTGGAAATGCTCTACATCCAGGCCGCGAAAAAAGGCGAGTAATCTGTTACGCGCTTACTGCTGCTGCGCGACGCATGCGCAGCAGCAACATTCCGCCCGCCAGCAGCGTCACGATTTGCGACGCGACCAGAACCGAAAATCCTGCGCTCACCGACCCGGCATATTTCATCACCACGCCCATCATGAGCGGAATAAACGCCGCGCAAATATTGCCAATCCCGTTAATGATGCCATAGGCGCTGCCCACCGCGTCGTGCGCCGCATGATGCTGTACCACCGCCGGAATGGCTGCCCCCTGTAATCCCCAGAAAATATTGGCTGAGAGTAAAAACAGCCCCAGCATGGCGGGCTGATGGCTGAACATCAACGTCAGCACCGAGCACGCCGTCAGCGCGCCACCGGTGACGAAGAGCAGCGGGGCCTGTTCCGGGCGCAGTTTATCGAGGAGAACGCCGCCTAAAAATTTTGACCCGAGACTCAGCAGAAATGGAATTGCCGCTAAAAAGCCCGTTGCGTGCAGTGAGAAGTGATGTTCATCGCGCAGCCATGCCGGAAGCCATGCGCTGCTGCCCCAGAGATAGCTCAACGTGGCAATCTCAACCAGCAAGATCCAGCCGAGCAACGGCGTGCGCCAGGCCAGTATAAAGGTCTCGCTCAACCCCTTTTTGCGGGGGCGATTCGCTTTCTGTGGCGCAGGCAAAAAACGATAAATCAGCCCGCCACCAAGCAGCAAATTCAGCGCGGCAAGCGCATAAAACGACCCCATCCAGCCCAGATGTTGCATCATAAACGTGACCAGCGGGAAGCCAACAGCCAGCCCAAGCGATACGCCCAGGGCGCTTACGGCATTCGGTTTGCCAATCTCCTGTGCGGCAAAGTGGTCGCTGATGTAGCGAGTTTTCAATGAAAAGAGCGGCCCTTCAGCAATGCCGAGGATCACGCGCGCGATAAGCATACCGAACAGCGACCCGAGCAGGGGAGAGATGGCGCAAACCAGCGCCCAGACCGTGATGCTAATCAGCAGCCCCTGACGATAATTGAGTTTACTTTCCATTACCGGTGTTAATAGAAGAGCCGAAAACCCATAACCCAGAAGAAAGAATGTCATTAACATTCCTTGTAACATTCTGTTTTCATTTATATGAAAATGAGTGACGAAGTCGTCATTAAGAATCATCACCGAGATATTTACTCTATCGACATAAGAAATCACAATTAGAAACAATAACGCGATGACGCCCTGCCAGCGTGTTGAAATCATCTCACTTCTCCTGCCAGAAAATTTATTTATTATTTTGTGTTTATAGTTTCACAATGAAAATGTATCACCTGTGAAACTCATTGATATTAATGGATAATTAAATTTTTGGTTTCACCTGTGAAACTCATCGATGAAGCCTCGCGCTATTTATTAATAATCCCGTTATTCAAAAGTCAATATCTTTGAAAGTGAATGTCACGCTATTTATAAAACCGATTCTTTCCTCCTTCATAAATCACAATTTCATATCGATGCAGTTTTTCGTGATCGATTACACACTTAGCTAATTAATTTCATTGCACTTAACAAAAACGTCACATTTGCGCTTGACGAAACATTCACCGCTTTTATATTGAGCGTATTAAATAAGAAACACAGTTTCATATATGAAACAAAAGCCTGGAGGAATGCGATGAGCTGGATAGGCGTATGTGACGCGGAGCAGGTACAGGAAGATTTCCCTTATAGCGGCAACATTGAAGGTAAAGAGATCGGTATTTATCTGGTCGATGGCGAGTTTTACGCGCTGGAAGACGTTTGTCCTCATGCTTACGCGCTGTTGAGCCAGGGGTTTGTCGAAGATGGCAAGGTGGAATGTCCGCTGCATGAAGCGGTGTTCGACGTCAAAACCGGCCAGTGCCTGCACGGGCCTGGAGGCCGCAACCTGAATCGCTACCCGGTACGGGTATTCGAAAACCAAATTCAGATCACTTTCATTGAGGAGACCGTGGTATGAGCGAAACCCTGGATTTCAACCCGGCGCTGCCGGAAAGCCGCCAGTTTACCCCGCCCGCAGAAGGCGGTAACGGCAATATTCATAAGCCAGGCGAATACCAAAACATCATCTGGCAAACCCGTAGCCGCGTGCCGGAGAACTGGGAGCTGCTGCTGATTACCGCGCTGGAAGAGCTGTTTGAGCAGGGCGTGGAAACGCTGCCGGAACTGGTCAACGGGCTGAACGCGATTCGCATGTACGACCAGCAGGGCGCGCCGTGGAACGATGACAGCTTCCAGGCATTCTTACAGGTTAACGGTTACTGAGGGGCGGGTGATGACAACAACAGTGCAGAGCTATCTCGATAAAGGGTTACGCGGTTTATGGTATCCGGTGCTGGCAAGCTGGGAAGTCCAGTCCGCGCCGGTCGGGATCACCCGCCTGGGTGAACAAATTGTGGTGTGGCGTAACAAAGAGGGTCAGGTACAGGCGCTTGAAGATCGCTGCCCGCACCGTGGCGCGCGTCTGTCGATGGGCTGGAACCTCGGCGACCGTATTGCCTGCTGGTATCACGGTGTAGAAGTAGCGGGCAACGGTGAAGTGAAAGACGTTCCGGCGGTGGACCGCTGCCCGCTGGTAGGCCAGCAGTGCGTGCGCAGCTACAACGTGCAGGAAGCGCACGGCGCGATTTTCCTGTGGTTTGGCGTTACCGCTGACCAACAGCCGGAAGAACTCACCTTCCCGGAAGAGCTGGCGGACACCGAAAGCTACAGCAACTTCCTCTGTTCCGCCGCGTGGAAATGCAATTACCAGTACGCGCTGGAAAACGTGATGGACCCAATGCACGGCACCTACCTTCACTCGTCTTCTCACTCGATGGCGGAAGGCGATCGCAAAGCGGACATGATCCTGCAACCGACCCAAACTGGCTTCATCTTTGAGAAAAAAGGGCAGAGCGGCGTCAACTTCGACTGGGTTGAACTGGGCAACAGCGGCACTTACTGGATGCGACTCTCGATTCCGTACAAACGACGTTTTGGGCCGGGTGGTCACTTCTGGATTGTCGGTATGGTAGTGCCGGAAGATAACGACAACTGCCGCGTCTTCTTCTGGCGTATTCGCCGCGTACAGGGCTGGCAGCGCGATCTCTGGCGTTTCATGTACCGCAACCGTCTGGAAAAACTGCACTGGGAAGTGCTGGAACAGGATCGCGTAGTGCTGGAGAGCCTGGCGCCGAACGCCCGCGATCATGAATATCTCTATCAACACGATGTCGGCCTTTCCCGTCTGCGCCGCATGATGCAGAAAGCGGCGAAAGAGCAACTGGCGACGCGCGACGCGCAGCAGGGAGCGGCCTGATGCACGGCTTACTCGATGGCAAGCGCATCGTGGTGACCGGCGCGGCACGCGGGCTCGGCTTTCACTTTGCCAAAGCCTGTGCAGAGCAGGGCGCGACGGTTGCGATGTGCGACATCCTGGCGGGCGAACTGGCGGAAAGCGCGCACAGCCTGCGCGGGCAGGGTTACCGTATTGAAGATTACGTGATTGATTTAGCCGATAGCACATCCATCGACACGACGTTTGCCGCCATCGCAGAAATTGGGTTGATAGACGGATTAGTGAATAACGCGGCGATGGCGACCGGCGTCGGCGGTAAAAATATGATCGACTACGATCCGGATCTCTGGGATCGGGTCATGAACGTCAACGTCAAAGGCACCTGGCTGGTGACCCGCGCCGCCGCGCCTCTGCTACGCGAAGGATCGGGGATCGTTAATGTGGCCTCGGACACTGCCCTGTGGGGCGCACCACGCCTGATGGCCTATGTGGCCAGTAAGGGGGCGGTGATTGCCATGACGCGTTCGATGGCGCGTGAACTGGGCGAAAAACGTATCCGTATTAATGCGATTGCGCCGGGTCTGACGCGCGTGGAAGCGACGGAGTACGTGCCTGCCGAGCGCCATCAATTGTATGAAAATGGCCGGGCGCTGGCGGGCGCGCAGCAGCCGGAAGATGTCACCGGTAGCGTGTTGTGGCTGTTGAGCGATCTCTCCGGGTTTGTAACCGGGCAGCTTATTCCAGTCAACGGTGGCTTTATTTTTAACTGAGCAGGGCGGAGGCAGTATGGCGAACGAGCACGAAATCAAGTACCTGGTGCCCGGTCTGGAGCGCGGTTTACAGCTGCTGCTGGCCTTCGGTGAACAGCATCGCGACCTGACCTTCGCCGAGCTGCATCGGCTGGTGGATATGCCGAAAGCGACGGCTTACCGCGTGGTGCAGACGCTGGAATATATGGGATTTCTGGAGCGCAACCCGCGTACCAATACCTTTTCGCTCGGGATGAACGTGCTGCGTCTTGGATTTGAATATATCGCCTCGCTGGATGTTGCCCAGGTCGGGCAGCCAGTGATTGAGCAACTGCGCGACAGCAGTCAGTGCAGCAGCCATCTGGCGATCCGCGACGGGCGCGACATCATCTACATCGCCCGCGTCAGCGCCGCTGGTTCGCGTATCAATCACGTCAGTATTGGTACACGTCTGCCGGTGCACTGCACATCGCTGGGCCGTATGCTGCTGACGGATGTGTCGCGCAGCGAGTTCGAACAGATTTTCCCGAACGAGCGGTTACCCGGAAATACGCTGGGTCAGCCGCATGATCGGGAAGCGCTGTGGCAAATGGTGCAGCAGGATAAAGCGCGTGGTTATGTCATTGGCGAATCATTCTTCCGTGAAGGGATCTCCTCCATTGTCTATCCGGTTTATGACCGCAGCGGGCGCGTGGCGGCGGTAGTAAGCATTCTGGTGCCCTCGGAACAGGTGCCGCAAACCGATCGCGATCGGTTGCAAAACGACGTTCGCATGGCGGCGGACAAAATCTCTGGCTTTTTGGGGTATCTGTCACAAGCCAGCTAAATCAAACAGTTAGGTGCAGGCGCTGAGCGGCGTCGGGCATGCTCTACGCCCAAATCTGGGCATTGAGTGGCAAAGAGGCAACGAACCATGAGTGTAATCGGAATTGAAAAACTGGAGTTTGGCGTCGATGACGTGGCCTACAGCGCAAAATTTATGGCTGATTTTGGCCTGAAGGGGGATGCCAGCGGGCGTCGATTCACCACCCTGAGCGGTGCCAGCGTGGAGTTAAATTCGCAGGATGCCCCCACGCTGCCGGACGCTTTTGAAGCAGGCAACACGTTGCGTCGCATGACCTGGGGCGTGGCTACCCAAAGTGAACTGGACGCGCTGCGCCCGAAGCTTGCCAGCCAGCCGGGTTTTTGTGAGGTGGACGGCGCGCTGGAATGCCGCGACCCGAACGGCATGACCCTGCGCGTGCAGGTCAGCCAGCAGCAGCCAGTTGAACTGAACGTTGAGCCGATTAACCAGTGGGGCGATGCGCGTCGTATCGACACACCAAGCCCGGTTTACGATCGTGCAGAGCCGATCAACATCGGCCACGTAGTGTTCTTTGTTGAAGAACTGGCGGCGGTGGAGAAATTCTACCGTGAAGTGCTGGGCTTCCAGGTCTCTGACCGTTACATCAACCGCGCGGTGTTCCTGCGTTGCCAGGCGCGCGGCGGCCATCACAATCTTTTCCTGCTGCAATTGCCAAACCGCAAGCGCGGGCTGAATCACGTCGCGTTCACCGTACGCGACATCCATGAAGTGATCGGCGGCGGCATTGCCATGAACAAACATGACTGGAGCACGTTTATCGGCCCCGGTCGTCATCCGGTCTCTTCCGCCTATTTCTGGTATGTGAACAGCCCAACCGGCGGGGCGTTTGAGTACTACACCAACGACGACTACCTCACCGAGAAGTGGCAACCGCGCGAGCTGGAGCATTCGCTGGTCTCCTTTACCGAATGGGCGGTGGAAGGCGGTATCGACCACGACACCCGCCGCCAGCAGAAGAAGCCGGAGGCGGTATGACGGCGCGCATCGTGATAATCGGCGGCGGCCAGGCGGGCGGCTGGGCGGCGAAAACCCTGCGCGACGACGGTTTCGACGGTGAGATCTGCGTAGTGGCAGAAGAGGAGTGGGATTTCTACGAACGCCCGCCACTGTCAAAAGCCTCGCTGCTGGAAGCGTCCCCGACGCTGCCGCGTCTGTTCAGCGAAGACGCACAGCAGGCGCTGAACCTGCGCTGGTACCGCCCGCTACGTGCGCTGGCTATCGATCCACACGCAAAAACCGTTGCGTTGAGTAACGGAGAATCATTGAGCTATAACCAGCTTTTGATTGCTACTGGTGGGCGGGCCCGCCTGCCGGGAGACGCGTGGGCGACGCATCCGCAGGTGTATACCCTGCGCCACTGGCAGGATGCGCAGCGTCTGAAAAAGCGTCTGGCGCAGAGCCAAACGCTGGCGATTATCGGCGGTGGCTGGATTGGCCTGGAGATTGCCGCCTCAGCGCGCAAAAGCGGTATCGCGGTCACTCTGTTTGAACAACAGCCCGCGCTCTGTATGCGCTCGGTCAGCGCGGAAGTGTCCGCTGAACTGCTGGCAATACATCAGCAACAGGGCGTGGATGTGCGCACCGGATGTGGCGCGATTGAACTGGATGAAGGCGATGAAAACGCGGTGATCCACTGCGACGGCCAGCGCGAGATCTTCGATGCGGTGGTGGTGGGGATCGGCGTCGATCTCAATCTGGAACTGGCACGCGATGCCGGGCTGAAAACCGATCGCGGCATTGTGGTCGATGCGCAGGGGCGCACGTCCGATCCGGCGATCTTCGCCGTGGGCGATGTGGCGCAGCACGCGCGTTATGGTCTGTGCGTGCAGTCATGGGCATTTGCGCAGAATCAGGCGGTGGCGACGGCCAAAGCGATGCTGGATGCCAGCGCGCCCGGTTACGACGACGTGCCGTGGCTGTGGTCGGATCAATACCAGCACAACATTCAGATCCTCGGCATTCCGCAGCCGAACAGCCGGACGGTGGTTCGCCGGGAAGAAAAAGGGCCGCTTTTCTTCTCGCTCAACGCTGACGGTACGCTGAATCAACTGGTGGCGTTTAACGATCCGCGCACCGTTAAACTTGCGAAACGCTGGATGGCGAGCGGGCGCAACCTGAGCGCTGAGCCCTTGGGCGATCCTGACTTTTCACTGATGTCACTACGCTAACCGCGACGTAACCCTCAGGGGGGAACATGAGCACATTAGAGAACAACACCGCGCCCGTAGAGGCGCGCGGTGAGGGCGTCTGCACGCCTGAAACGACCGTTCGCTGGGCTATTCCGCTGTCGCTGCTGGCCTGCGTCCTGTTGGCGTTTTTCGACAAAATCAGCATCGCCGCACTCTTTTCCGATAGCCATTTCCAGCAGGCGATGGGCATCGATTTTGACACCACGCGTCTGGGTATCCTGATGAGCGCGTTCCTGCTGAGCTACGGTTTTTCCTCCGTACTGCTGAGTGGGCTGGGCGACAAGATCGCACCGCTGCGTCTGCTCACCGGCATGATGGTGCTGTGGTGCGTATTGATGGTGATGATGGGCTTTACCCACAACTACACGCTGATGGTGACGCTGCGCATTCTGCTCGGCGTGGCGGAAGGGCCGCTGTTCCCGCTGGCGTTCGCCATTGTACGCCACTCCTTCCCGCAGCATTTGCAGGCGCGCGCCACCATGCTCTGGCTACTCGGCACGCCCGTGGGGGCGGCAATTGGCTTCCCGCTTTCCATCTGGCTGCTCAATACCTTTGGCTGGCAGAGCACCTTCTTCACCATGGCGCTGCTCACTATCCCGGTGTTGATTCTGGTGCGCATTGGTCTGCGTGGCGTGCAGCTTGAGGCGAAACAGGCACCGACGCAACAGTCGCAGCTAACGCGTCGGGCGGCGCGTCAGGAACTGTTTGTCAGCACTCACTTCTGGATGATTTGCGTCTTTAACATCGCTTTTCTGACCTATCTGTGGGGCATCAACGGCTGGCTGCCGGGCTACCTGATTAAAGGCAAAGGCATTCACCTGGAGCATGCGGGTTGGCTGTCGTCGATGCCGTTCATCGCCATGCTGCTGGGCGAAGTGATTGGCGCGTGGCTTTCCGATCGCGTCGATAAACGCGCCGCCGCCTGCTTTATCTCAATGGCAGGGGCGGCCATTGGCCTGACGGCGGTCATGCATCTGGATACGCCGCTGACCATCATCGCCGCCATGAGCTTCAGCACCTTTATGTGGGGCGTGGGCGCGCCGAACATTTTCGCCCTGCTGGCAAAAGCGACCCATCCACGGGTGAGCGCCACGGCGGGCGGTATTTTCAACGGGCTGGGAAACTTTGCCGGGGCGTTGTCGCCGGCGGTGATGGGGGCGCTGATCGCCTTCACTCACAGCATGGATTCCGGGCTGATCTTTCTGGTGGTGATGGCGACCGTAGGGTGCGTCCTGTTACTGCCGCTGCTTAAACGTTACTGAGGAGTGTGTCATGTCTGATTCAACCGTAAGCGCGAAAACCGGCATCAAGCCAGAAAATCTGACCATGGAAGAGTGGGTGGAGTCGCGTATTGCCCGCTTTGAAGGCCGTAAATATGACTGGAACGCGCTGAAGTTCCAGGCGGATTTTGACCCGAAATATCGCCGTGCGCAGATGCGTTATATCGGTACCGGGGCGACCGGTGTCGCCAGCGATACCAACACCGTGGCGGCGGAGCACTTCACCTTCTCCACCATGGTGCTGCCGTCGAAATGCGAAGGCCCGCTGCATCTGCACGATGACGTGGAAGAGGTCTTCTTCATGCTGAAAGGGCAGATCACCCTGATGATTCAGGATGGTGACAACTACACCGAAACGGTACTGCGCGAGCGCGATCTCATCTCCGTTCCGGCGGGGATCTATCGCGGCCTGTTTAACCATGGCGAAGAAGAAGCGCTGATGTGTGTGATGCTCGGCACCAAAAAGCCGGAGATCCCAACCTATCCGGCAGACCATCCGCTGTCGAAAGTGAAACGTAACTAAGGAATTGCGATGACGGGTTTTCGTGAACAGGGCCATGGCGTACCGGTGATGCTGCTGCATGGCATTAGCTCCGGCGCGGCGTCCTGGCATAAGCAGATGACGCTACCGGGCTGCCGCGTGCTGGCCTGGGATATGCCGGGCTATGGCGAAAGCCCGATGCTGGCAACCGAGCGGGCGAATGCGGGCGACTACGCCGATGCGCTCGCGCTGTTGCTTGACCGTGCTGGCATCTGGCAAACAGTGCTGGTAGGGCATTCGCTGGGCGCGCTGGTAGCCAGCGCCTTTGCCGCGTGTTACCCCGAACGGGTTGTGCATTTGCTGCTGGCAGACCCGGCGCAGGGTTACGGCAACGCGACGGCGCAAAAACGCGAGCAGGTTTGGCGCAGTCGGGAACAGCAAATCGCGATGGGCGGTGAGATCCACGCGCAAACCCGCGCGGCGGCCCTGCTGCAACCGGCGGCACGCCAGGACGATGTGGCGACGGTGGCGGCAGGGATGCGACGTCTGCGCCCGGAAGGCTATCTGGCGGCGGCATGGATGCTGGCGCACGACGATATTCACCGCTGGCTTGAACAGTACGGCGGTGCGTTCAGCGTGTGCTGCGGCGAGCAGGACACCATCACGCCGCCGGAGGCCGCGCAGGCGCTGGCCGCACGCTACGGCATGCCATACACCGCCGTTCCGAAGGCCGGGCATGCCAGCTATCTCGATAACGAAACGACATTTAATCAATGGCTTTTGCAGGCAATGGAAGAGGTGCGCGATGAATGCACAAATTGAAGGGCGTGTAGCGGTAGTCACCGGAGGATCGTCGGGGATCGGTTTCGAAACCCTGCGCCTGTTACTGGGCGAAGGCGCAAAAGTGGCATTTTGTGGCCGCGATCCGGACAGGCTCGCCAGCGCGCATGCCGCGTTGCTCAACGAATTTCCGCAGGGCGAGATTTTCTCTGCCTGCTGCGATGTACTGAAAGAAGAGGATGTACAGGCATTCGCCGCCGCCGTTGAGTCGAATCTGGGCCGCGCCGACATGCTGATCAACAACGCCGGGCAGGGCTTCGTCGCCCATTTTGCTGACACCCCGCGCAGCGCATGGCTGCATGAAGCCGAGCTGAAATTATTTGGCGTCATTAACCCGGTGCAGGCGTTTTTAAGCCAGCTTGAAGCGTCGGATATCGCGTCGATCACCTGCGTCAATTCGCTGCTGGCGCTACAGCCGGAAGAGCACATGATCGCCACCTCCGCCGCGCGCGCCGCGCTGCTGAACATGACGCTCACCCTGTCGAAAGACCTGGTGGAGAAAGGCATCCGCGTGAATTCCATTCTGCTGGGGATGGTGGAATCCGGCCAATGGCAGCGCCGCTATGAGCAGCGCAGCGATAAAAGCCAGAGCTGGCCGGCGTGGACAGGTGATATCGCCCGCAAGCGCGGCATCCCGATGGGGCGTCTGGGTAAACCACATGAACCCGCGCAGGCACTGTTATTCCTGGCGTCACCGCTGGCCTCGTTTACCACCGGGGCCGCGCTGGATGTCTCCGGCGGTTTCTGCCGTCACCTTTAAGGAGCAATGATGAAAAAGGTCATGTTAATTGGCTACGGCGCGATGGCCCAGGCGGTGATCGAACGTTTACCTGCCAACGTGGCGATCGGCTGGATCGTGGCGCGGGAATCACATCATCAGGCGATTCTGGATCGTTTTCACGGTGAGGTTACCCCGCTGGTTGATCCACTGGCATGCGATGCCGCGCCGGATCTGGTGCTGGAGTGTGCCAGTCAGCAGGCGGTGGCGCAGTACGGCGAAGCGGTTCTCAAACGCGGCTGGCACCTGGCGGTTGTCTCCACTGGCGCACTGGCCGATAGCGAACTTGAGCAGCGGCTGCTGAACGCGGGGGGGAAATTAACCCTGCTGGCAGGCGCGGTGGCAGGCATCGACGGTTTATCGGCGGCAAAAGAGGGTGGCCTTCAGCGCGTAACCTATCAGTCGCGTAAAAGCCCCGCCAGCTGGCGCGGGAGCTATGCTGAGCAGCTGATTGACCTGGCGACGGTGCAGGAGGCGCAAATCTTTTTCGAAGGCAGTGCGCGGGAAGCCGCACGCCTCTTTCCAGCGAATGCCAACGTGGCGGCAACCGTGGCTCTGGGTGGCGTGGGAATGGATGACACTCGCGTTCAGTTAATGGTTGACCCGGCGACGAAACGTAACACCCATACCCTGCACGTCGAGGGCCTGTTTGGCGAATTCCACCTCGAACTCAGCGGCTTGCCGCTCGCCAGCAACCCGAAAACCTCCACTCTGGCGGCACTGAGCGCGGTGCGCGCCTGCCGTGAACTGGCTCAGTGCTAAGAGGCTGATATGCAAGAACTCTCAATTTTTGTGGGCGGCGTCTGGCGACGTGGTAACGGCGAAGCGATGCAAAGTACGTTCCCGGCGGACGGCTCGCTGAACGCCACGCTCAACGCCGCCAGCATCGACGACATGAACGACGCGGTAAAAAGCGCCGAGCGCGCCTGGCGTGACCCGGCATGGCGCAATGCGCTGCCCCATCAGCGGGCGAAAGTGCTGCACAACGTGGCGGACATTATCGAATCGCGCGTGGAGGAACTGGCCCTGATGCAAAGCCGCGACAACGGCAAACCGTTGCCGGAAGCGCGTGGACTGGTAATGAGTGCTGCGGGAACGGCGCGTTATTTTGCGGCGGCCTGCGAACTGCTGGAGGGCGAATTGCCGACCCCGCGCATGGCGGAGGTATTAACCCTCAGCCGCTATGAGCCGCTGGGCGTAGTAGCGGCCATTACGCCGTGGAACTCGCCGATTGCCAGCGAAATGCAGAAGGTCGCTCCGGCGATTGCCGCGGGCAATGCAGTGATCCTCAAACCAGCGGAAGCTACGCCGCTGATGGCGCTGGAGCTGGCGCGTATTTTTGAACAGGCTGGACTTCCCGCCGGGCTGTTGAGCGTGCTGCCGGGGAAAGGCTCGGTGATTGGCGATGCGCTGGCGCGCCATCCTCTGATTCGGAAAATCTCTTTCACCGGTGGCACGACCACCGGGCGGCATCTGGCGCACGTGGCGGCGGAAAAACTGATCCCCGCCTCGCTGGAACTGGGCGGTAAGTCGCCGACCATCGTACTGGAAGACGCCGATATCGAGCAGGCGGCGCGCGGCATTTGCTACGGCATTTTCAGTTCAGCAGGGCAGGCATGTATCGCCGGTTCGCGTCTGTTTATTCACGCGTCGGTTTATCAACCGCTGATGGCGCGGCTGCTGGAATTAACGCGCGCGCTGCGCGTCGGGCACCCTCATCAGGAAGGTACGCACATTGGGCCGCTGATTAACGAAAAACACCGTAAAAGCGTGATGGATTACGTCGCGCTGGCGCAAAAAGAGGGCGGACGCGTGCTGTGCGGTGGTGAAATTCCCGCTGACCCGGCGCTTGCCTGTGGCAGCTATTTCCAGCCGACGATTATTGATGGCCTGAATAATCAGGCGCGCGTTTGTCAGGAAGAGATCTTCGGCCCGGTGCTGGTGGCGATGCCGTTTGCCGACGAAGCGTCGCTGATTTCTGAGGCGAACGCATCGGTTTACGGGCTGGCGGCGGGTATCTGGACGCGCGACACCGGGCGAGCGCTGCGTTTAAGCGAGCGGCTGGAAGCGGGCACGGTGTGGATCAACACCTACAAAGTTTTCGCCATTTCGACCCCGTTCGGGGGCTTTAAAGAGAGCGGTCTGGGCCGCGAAAAGGGTATTCAGGGGCTGAAAGCCTGGATGCAACAAAAGAGCATTTATCTGGCGACGGGCAATAGCGTCAACCGCTGGTGCGACTAAGAATAAGGGTGAGTTATGAGTGAAATGATTACCGTCGGCGAGGCCATTGCCAGAACGCTGGAGCAGTATCAGGTAGACGCCATCTACGGCGTTATCTCTATCCACAACCTGCCGATTGCCGATGCCGTTGGGCAGCGTGGCAACATCCGTTTCGTCCCGGCGCGCGGTGAAGCGGGATCGGTGACGATGGCGGATGCGCACGGGCGTTTTTCGGGCCTCGGCGTGGCGCTGACCAGCACCGGCGCAGGTGCGGGTAATGCCGTTGGTGCATTGGTTGAGGCGATGAACGCCTGCACGCCGCTGCTGCATCTGACCGGCCAGGTGGAAAAAGCCTGGCTGGATGCGGATACCGGGTTTATTCACGAGACGCGCGACCAGCTAACTTTTCTGAAGGCCAGCTCAAAACGCGCCTACCGCATCAGCAATGCCAATCAGGCGGTAGCGATTTTGCATAAAGCGATTCAGGACGCACAGACACCGCCGTGTGGCCCGGTGTCGGTGGAAATTCCTATTGATATTCAGGGCGCGAAAATCCCCGCTTCGCTGGTGACGACCGCGATACGTCCGGCGACGCCTGCGGCGGTGGATGCCGCAACCGTTGATGCGCTGTGGGCGCAGCTTAAGCAGGCGAAGCAACCGCTGCTGTGGTTGGGCGGCGGGGCACTGGCGAGCGCCGCGGCAGTCAAGACGCTGGCGGATGCCGGGATGACGGTTATTTCCAGCACCCATGCTCGCGGTGTGTTGCCGGATAATCATCGCGCCAGCCTGCGCGCGTTCCATAACTCGCCATCCGTGGAAGCGATGATGGAAACCTGTGATTTCACGCTGGTGGCGGGCTCACGTCTGCGCAGTAATGAAACTCGCTCCTGGACGCTGACGCTGCCGGAGCCGCGCGTGCAGATTGATATCGACCCGGCGGCAGCGAGCCGGAATTACCTGATGGAGCAGACGATTATCGCTGACTGCGATGCATTGCTGACGGCGTTAGCCGCGAAAGCTCAGGGGCGTGAATGGGGCAACAGCGCGTGGGATGAGCAGGTGCAGCAGGCAGTCGTGGCGGCGGAACAAGGTTTGCGCGAGCAGTGCGGCGCGTATGCCGGGCTGAATGACGCTATTGAACATGCGCTGCCGGACGACGGCATTCTGGTGCGGGATATTACCGTTTCCGGCAGCCTGTGGGGCAGCCGTCTGTTCCGCGCCCATCAGCCGCTGAAAAATATTCACTCCCTCGCCGGGGCAATTGGGATGGGGCTGCCGATGGCGATTGGCACCGCCATTGCTAACCCGCAGCACAAAGTGGTGGGGCTGGTGGGGGATGGTGGCCTGAGCCTGAATCTGGGTGAACTGGCGACGCTGGCACAGGAAAAAGCCAACGTGACGCTGCTGATTATGAATGATGGCGGCTACGGTGTGATGCGCGGTATTCAGGATAAATACTTCGGTGGCCGTCAGTATTATAACGAACTGCACACGCCGGACTTCACCGCGCTGGCGCAGGCCATCGGCTTACAGGCGTGGACGGTTAATCGTGCGGAAGATTTTCAGGCCACGATGACAGAAGCACTGGCAATGCCGGGGCCGTCGGTGGTGGAAGTGCGAATGGGCGAGATTGGCGCGCTGCGTTTTGCCGGGCCGCCGCAGAAGACGTTGTATTAAGGTGCGGTCTTTATCCCCCTCACCCTAACCCTCTCCCAAAGGGAGAGGGAACAAACAGTGCGAGATGTACATTTTGCGCAGGGTTTTACCCTCTCCCAAAGGGAGAGGGAACAAACAGTGTGAGATGTGATATTTTGCGCAGGGTTTTACCCTCTCCCAAAGGGAGAGGGAACAAACAGTGTGAGATGTGATATTTTGCGCAGGGTTTTACCCTCTCCCTTTGGGAGAGGGCAGGGTGAGGGTCAGAAGACGTTGAACGGATATTCAACGTACACGCGAACCTCGTTCCCGCTCACGTTATAGTCGCTGGCGTTGTTAGAGACGCGCAGTACGGAGTAACGGACTTTGAATTTCAGATCTTTTGCCACACCGTCCTGAACCTGGTATTGCACCTGGTTGAACCATTCGTGTTCTTTACCGTTGCTGGTCTGTGACGTTTTGATGTTATCGCCGCGCACGTAAGCAGTGGTCCAACTCAGGCCCGGTAAACCAAGACCCGCGAAGTCAAGGCCGTAAGATGCCTGCCATGAACGTTCATCTTCACCGTTAAAATCAGACCAGTAGGAGTTCGCCAGCCAGATGGTGTTGCCGCCATCGCCTACGCCGCCCTGGTTACGGTAGCCGCCATAGTTGTAACCGGTGCTGCCGCTGCTCTGTTGATAAGCAATTTTAAAGGTATGAATATCCCAGATATAGCTGGCTGCCAGGCTCCAGATGCTGTTGCTACGGCCGGTATCCAGCGATTCAGCATAGCCTGGGGTGAGGCGAGAGTTATAACCGTTGAAATCAAGAACCAACTGCTGGCCGGTGCTGAAAGGTTGTTTGTAGTTCAGGCCCAGGTACTGTTTGTTCATCACATCTTCAATGTGAGATGCGTAGATTGCACCGCTGAACTGGTCGTTGAACTGGTAGCTCGCACCGCCGAAGGAGATGCTTTCGAGGCCAGAGTTATGGCTGTCGTCACTCTTACGCTGTTCGTCGGTGAAGTAACCGGCGTTCACTTCCAGGCCGTCAATCTCTTTCGAGGTCAACAGGGTACCGGTGTAGGTTTCGTACAACAGACGAGAATCATCCGCGGTCAGAATCGGCAGCGCCGGGCGCTGGGTGCCGTAGCTCAGTACGGTATTTGAGAAACGGGCTTTAACCGTCGCGCCAAATTTCGCGAGGTCAGATTTTGCTCGGCCATCGTTATCCTGCGCGAAGAAGTCGATCCCGCCCGCGCCGCTGCGGCCACGTCCACCGTCTAAACGCACGCCATACTGCGCAATACCGTCAACGCCAAAACCGACCACACCCTGGGTGAAGCCCGATTCAAAGGTCGCGACAATGCCTTGACCCCATTCGGCTTTATCTTTTAGCCCATCCTGGTAATCACGGTTGATATACGCATTGCGCAAAAATACATCTAAATGGCTGTCATCAACAAAGCCCTGGCTTTCAGATTGCTGGCTGGCAAATGCAGGTGTAGCGGCGATCAGGCCTAATGCAATTAACGATAATTTATTTTTCACGGCGGGAACGTCTCTGTCTGTCTATATTAAAAGTATTGAGTTCTTCGCGATATTCTCCTGAATGAAAAACGATTGCAATCATTATGTGTGTAAATGTTTCTTCACTATTGCCGGGTATGTCAGGCCACGGCTGGTAAGGCTTACAGGGGATGGACTATGGATTATATGGCATTGGTTTATTCTTAAGGAGAGAATGAACAGGAAGTTTGTAAATGACAAAATAAATATCTTTTGAAACGCGATCTTTTGAAATTATTTATTTGGTGATTTTCAGTTATTGTTAGCAAAACGTGCTATTTAATTAACGATTGATGCGATTTAATGATGAATAAAATAATCGCATTAGTTTTGCACAATTATTGATAACGAGGTTAAACGGGAGGGGATGTGCGCGCTGATGCCCTCACCCCGGCCCTCTCCCACGGGGAGAGGGAGTTACTTAATCCCGTCTGCCGCCAGACGCTGACGAATATGCGCCGCACGTTCCTGCGATGCCGGGTGATCGTCAAACATGGAACTCTGACGACCGTCTTCCAGTTTCGCCAGTTTTTCAAAGCTGGTGGCAAGGCCGGTTGGATTAATGCCTCGTTTACGCAGCAGATCGTAAGAGTAGTCATCCGCTTCCGATTCCTGACGCTGGGAGAACTGGGAATTCACCAGTTTTTCACCTAAATCGCCAAGCTGCGATTGGGACAGGCTACCCACGATCCCACCCGCTGAGGCCGCTGCGGCGCGCAGGGCGTTGGTACCAATCGCCACCTGCATCCCTTTTTTCACGTGGCCCAGCGCAACGTGACCCATTTCATGGCCAATCACCGCTTCGACTTCGTTATCGGTCATGATGTCCATCAGGCCGCTATAAACACGGATACAACCGTTGGCCATCGCAAAGGCGTTGACGTCTTTTGCCACGTAAACCTTATAGTTCACCGGCTGACCGTTAATGTTATCACCCAGCGCGGCGGCAATTTTACTCAGACGCTTGCTGTAGTCGCTGGTCGACGGTGCAATGGTAGCTTTTGCGTCCATATCCTTACAGGCCTGATCGCTCAGTGCCTGCACCTGTTCATCACTCAGCGAGAAGGCCTGAAAGGCACCCGCGCCGGAGTTTAACATGCCGTTTGAATCCATATTCTGACAGCCGCTCAGCAGCAGTGTCGCACCCAGGGCCAGCACGATCGCACGTGTTTTCATGATGTTATTCCAAACTCACTTATCGAGATAATGTCTGAAAATTGCCCCTGCAAGCGGAGCCGGATTTTCCTCAAGTATAAAGAAAATCCTTACAAATGAGCGAGGGGTTTGCACAGAGTGTGCCCTGTTCCGGAGATTTCTGAAGCGGCAAAAGGATGCTCCATGTACATGACTTGTCGCTTGGGTTACATTGTTGGCACTTTTTTCTGGCGTAGCCCAAAACGCGCAGTCGTCAAGTCGTTAAGGGCATGGCCTTCAACAGTCCGAACTGGAGTCAAAATGTCCTCACGTAAAGAGCTTGCTAATGCTATTCGTGCGCTGAGCATGGACGCAGTACAGAAAGCCAAATCCGGTCACCCGGGTGCCCCGATGGGTATGGCTGACATTGCCGAAGTCCTGTGGCGTGATTTCATGAACCACAACCCACAGAACCCTTCCTGGGCTGACCGTGACCGCTTCGTGCTGTCTAACGGCCACGGCTCCATGCTGATTTATAGCCTCTTGCACCTCACCGGCTACGATCTGCCGATGTCTGAACTGCAAAACTTCCGTCAACTGCACTCCAAAACGCCGGGTCACCCGGAAGTGGGCTACACTGCTGGTGTAGAAACCACCACTGGCCCGCTGGGTCAGGGTATTGCGAACGCAGTCGGTATGGCAATCGCAGAAAAAACGCTGGCGGCGCAGTTTAACCGTCCGGGCCACGACATCGTTGACCACTTCACCTATGCGTTCATGGGCGACGGCTGCATGATGGAAGGTATCTCCCACGAGGTATGTTCTCTGGCAGGCACCCTGAAACTGGGCAAACTGGTTGCATTCTATGATGACAACGGCATCTCTATCGATGGTCACGTTGAAGGCTGGTTCACCGATGATACCGCTAAACGTTTCGAAGCCTATGGCTGGCACGTTGTTCGCGGCGTTGATGGCCACGATGCCGATTCCATCAAACGCGCAGTAGAAGAAGCGCGCGCAGTGACTGACAAACCGTCCCTGCTGATGTGCAAAACCATCATCGGTTTCGGTTCGCCGAACAAAGCCGGTACCCACGACTCCCACGGTGCGCCGCTGGGCGACGCTGAAATCGCGCTGACCCGCGAAAAACTGGGCTGGAAATACGCGCCGTTTGAAATCCCGTCTGAAATCTATGCTCAGTGGGATGCGAAAGAAGCAGGCCAGGCGAAAGAATCAGCCTGGAATGAGAAATTCGCGGCTTACGCAAAAGCCTTCCCGCAGGAAGCCGCTGAATTCACCCGTCGTATGAAAGGCGAAATGCCGTCTGACTTCGACGCGAAAGCTAACGAATTCATCGCTAAACTGCAGGCTAACCCGGCGAAAATTGCCAGCCGTAAAGCGTCTCAGAATGCGATTGAAGCGTTCGGCCCGCTGTTGCCGGAATTCCTGGGCGGCTCCGCTGACCTGGCACCGTCTAACCTGACCCTGTGGTCTGGTTCTAAGGCTATCAACGAAGATACCGCCGGTAACTACATCCATTACGGTGTACGTGAATTCGGTATGACCGCGATCGCTAACGGTATCTCTCTGCACGGTGGTTTCCTGCCGTACACCTCTACCTTCCTGATGTTCGTGGAATACGCGCGTAACGCCGTGCGTATGGCCGCGCTGATGAAACAGCGTCAGGTGATGGTCTACACCCACGACTCCATCGGTCTGGGCGAAGATGGCCCGACTCACCAGCCGGTAGAGCAGGTGGCTTCTCTGCGTGTAACGCCGAACATGTCTACCTGGCGTCCGTGTGACCAGGTTGAGTCTGCGGTCGCGTGGAAATACGGCGTCGAGCGTCAGGACGGCCCGACCGCGCTTATCCTCTCCCGTCAGAACCTGGCGCAGCAGGAACGTACTGAAGAGCAGCTGGCAAACATCGCTCGCGGTGGTTACGTGCTGAAAGATTGTGCCGGTCAGCCGGAACTGATCTTCATCGCGACCGGCTCTGAAGTTGAACTGGCTGTTGCCGCATACGAAAAACTGACTGCCGAAGGCGTAAAAGCGCGCGTGGTTTCCATGCCGTCTACTGATGCATTCGACAAACAGGATGCGGCTTACCGTGAATCTGTCCTGCCGAAAGCGGTTTCCGCGCGTGTTGCAGTGGAAGCGGGTATTGCAGACTACTGGTTCAAATACGTTGGCCTGAACGGCGCTATCGTCGGCATGACCACCTTTGGTGAGTCTGCGCCGGCAGAACAGCTGTTTGAAGAGTTCGGCTTCACCGTCGACAACGTTGTTGCGAAAGCAAAAGCGCTGCTGTAATCGGTAAGATGTTGTATGAGAAGGGCCGCGAAAGCGGCCCTTTTTTTATATTTTCAGCGTCAAATGATCGCATCCCCGTAATCGGGATTTCTTCACCGGCTCGCCCATGGCATTGCACAGGTACGGTAGCCACTGCGCGGGAATAGGTAATTCCTCGGCTGAAGGGTTGTAAAGCCGCACCAGCGTTTGCCCGTACAGTACGTCAACGCCACTGACGATATAACCTTCTGGGAGCGCATCAATAATCTTCCGTCGCACGATCTCCTGCTGTACAATATGCAGATCAACGTTATCCAGCCTCTGCAGACAACTGCGATCTTGCTGCCACTGCCAGAGTACAGGCGAGAAGCTATAGTGTTGCTGGCGAACGGCGAGCTGGGCGGGCGAAAGGGGAGCCAGGCAAAGCGCAAATTCAAAATGCAGTTTGCCGATAAGATTGCCTTCTGGCGTTGCCATTCGCTGTCCGGAGGCGCGACCCGGACGATAGAGCAGATCATCTTTGCCCAGATTGCCGGTACCGCGAAACAGCGTTACCCGCAACTCTTCTTCATGATATTCATACTCTTTCAAACCACGGGCAAAAAAGTGGAAATCCGAATGTGCGCTTAACTGGTGCATAAACGGTTCGCTATCGACAGGCATTTCGGCAAAGCCCATAGCGCTGTTGATGGTCTGGTTTTGACGCGTTATTGATCCGAAAGGCACATCGGCAGTTACTGCGTTTATCACTTTGCCGCTGTTAAAACGTAGCTGCAGACGATGCTCGCGTACCTGATTATCCACGCGCATTGCAAAACGGATGACATCTTCTTCGAGCGAAATGAGCAGCTCTACAGCGACAGGATGCGTCGTTTCGCTACGCGTACAACGATCGTCGTTCAGACCTTCCGGCAAATTGAGCGTGGCGCGCAGGTGCATCTCCTGACATTGCGGGTGGTGGTGTATCGCTACGCGCTGAAATGCCGAAAAGAGCAGGCCGTCATCATCGGGAAGGGGAGAAAAATCATAAAGATCGCCGTCATCGCTAATGTCATGAAGAAGAAGCAGGGGCTCTAATACGCGGCCCTGAATTTTGTCCTCCAGTCGCAATGCGTTGCGGTGCAGGCTCAGGCGATAACAGGTATTTTCAATCGCCATGGCGTCGGGCGTGTGAGTGAGCAAAGGCTGTGGTGCAGAGGCTGGGGCGACGAAAAATAGCGCCAGACCCAGTGGCGGAACCGGCGCGTTCAGGATATCCACCACATTTTCGTAGTACCACGCCTGCTGTTCGGTTTCGACTTCGCCATCCGGGGTGAGCAATACGTGACGCGGGCGCTGAATTTTTTGCTGCTGACGTAAGACAACCCGCACCGGTTGGCCTGTTTCATCCAGCACGCAGAAGCTGGCTTGCGGCGTGATTAGCGTTTGCTGGCGCACCGTGACGGTTGGGCTGCTGGTGCCGTTGCTGAGCAGAAAACGGTAGTTTTTGTCTGGGGCGAGGTTCGCCAGAATCTGACGCGCGTGGAGGCTGTAAATGGCCTCGCCAATCTGTTGCGCCTGGCGGCAGCGGTGAAGGATATCGCGGTTGGTTTCGTCACTATTGCAGCCACCCATGCTGTCATGTGCGTGGCTTTCCAGCAGCCAGCGCCACGCCTGTTCGAGCAGTGCATCACCGTGGGCGATGCCGTTTAAACGGGCGATCGCCAGCATTGGTTCCGCCAGACGGGTCAGGATCTCTTCGGCATCGAAGTTGGCTTTTTTGATGTCGTAGCGCGATGAGCCAATACTTTTGTGCACGCGCGCGAAGCGTGGTATGCGAAACTCCCCGCGCCAGTGCGGTAACGTTTTGCCGTCTAATGTGGCAAAGAAGCGTTCGTAGCTGCTCACTTCCCAGCGATCCTGGCTGTGAAGGTTGATCGCGTTGATGAGCTTTTCAAAATCCGCATCGCAACTGACCTGATCGCCGCCGATCGGGCAGAGAAGATCCTCTGACGCCGTTAAGGTTTTCATTCGCGCGATCAGTGGAAAGGTCTCTTCATCCAGATGGTGGCGTGAGAAATTTCGCCAGCGGCCGCCGCGTTCCGGGTGCGCCAGCGAATAGCCGAACGGCGTGATGACGGTGGTCACCGTGTCGCCGTTAAGCGCCTCCCAACTCAGCTCTGTCGGGCCCATCACGTTGGGATCATACCCACGACGTAGCAAAATGGCGGGTAGGCCAAACGCGTGGGCGATTTGCGGGAGTTGCGCGTGGCTGCCAAAGGTATCGGGCAAATAAAGCACCTGCATGCAGTAACCCGCCTGTTTAGCATGATGCATACCGATGCGCAGGTTGCGGAACAGCGATTCAGTGCAGATGTTGAACAGGTCTGGTTGGGTGTACCAGGGGCCAATCAGCAAGCGCTTTTGGGCAACCAGCGCTCGGGCGCGCTCGGTCATTTCGGGTCTGAGACGGACGAAGTCATCGAAAATTGAGCTTTGCCCATCCAGATGAAAAACGAAACGCGGGTTGTTTTCCAGCGCCTCGATTAATTCGCTGAAGGCCTTGAGAGCAAACAGTTGGGTATCGAGCGTCGAGAAATACCATTCACGATCCCAGTGGGTGTGCGATACCGCGTGGATGGTGCGAGTGTCGCTCATTCGCTTTCCCCCCTATGGAAACGCAGTCGGTATTCAGCGTGAATATCTTCTTCATACCACATTGGGAAATTGGTTCCCCAGATGTTGTTGTAAAGCTGGCCATAAAGGCTGGTAATGGTGAGTGGGTGATCGTTAAAACAGAGTACGCGGGGTTCGTACAGCGCCAGCAGTGGGGCATCGACGGGTTCCAGCGTCCAGTGGTGGCTGTTGGCTGACTCAACTGCGTGCAGGTTACGGTTGCCATTTTTAATGATGTTATGCCAGTTCAGCGGGTAGCCCAGCTTATGGCACTGGCTGTACTGTGTGTCGGCAAGGCCGAGTTGCAGCCAGATCTCTTCCGGCAGGCGGTTAGCCTGTTTGCCAACAATACTGGCGCGCAGGGTGACATCGTGGTGAGTTTTACTAAAGCGGTACTCGATGCGGATCTCCTCTGGCAGGCGGATGATCAGGTTGTCGCTTGCCATCGGGCGTGTTATCGCCTGTAAGTACCAGGCTTCATCATCTTCACGCCAGCGTGTCTGATGTAGCGTGAACTCCGCCTGTTGCGTGGTGATTGGTTGAGAATAGAGTTCCATGCCTGGTTTGGTGAAATCGGAGAGCGACCAGACGGAGGTCACCTCCATGTTTTGCATATAGCGCGCGCGGAACCGATCGTATTCCTGTGTACCCACCTGGCGGTAAATCAGCCGCCCAAAGGGAGCCTGAAGCTGTTCGGCGTCCTCAATTTGCAACGCCGCCAGGCTACCGTCCTGCGCCAGAGAGAGGGTGTAATCACCAAAGTGGAATGTGCGAGAAACCGTAACGTCACCTTTTACCTCAACGGGAACGGGCTGGCTTGCCTGCACCAGCGCATCGGGAAGATGGATAAATGCGCTTTCCAGATAGTTTCGCTGCTCCTGCCAGGAACGAGCAAAATGGCAATATCCCCGAATTTTGCGATGCGGTAATTTATCAACAAATTGCTGAATAAAGGCGTATTTCTCGGGCAACGGGTCGGTCACGTGGTCGGCTTTACGCGCGCTGTCAAACTCCTCGGGCAGATAGTGGCTGTAATCACCAAGATGCAGTTTGAGATCCATCCCCCAGGTGTGTTCCGGGATCATAAGCAGTGCATCCAGCGCCTGGGGGTTGGGCTGCGGCATTGATGCAAGCAGGTTTGTCAGCCGGCGGTAGCGGCTCACTTTCGCCGGGTCGGTGCCGATACCGTGGTTCCAGGTATCGCCCATCTCGGCTTCAATTACCGGCAGCGTATGACGGATAGTTTCCAGACGCGCGGCGAAGGTATCGAGTGTTGACGCGCTGACTTCCGCCTCCGGATAGCGCTCCCGGTAGCGATCGATAAGCTGCAATACATCGCTTGCCGAGGGCGGCGAGCAGTTATCTTCTGCATGGCAGAAGACCAACAGTTCATCCAGCGCTTCGCACCAGGTTTCATTGCCATAGCCGCCGAAGGAGTAGTTAACGATGAGGCTACGATCGCCATATTTCCACAGAAACAGTGGCGGCACATCGGGCGGGCAGGAGGCCGGGTTAACGCCAAGATGCAAATAACGCACGTCTGCATCAGCAAGCCAGGGGACCAGCGTTTGCGGATGGCCGGGAACATCCGTCATTTTCGCGGCGATAGTGCGACGCCCGAAGCGCGCATCCAGCGCCTGACTATAAGAGAGACCGTGCTGCAACAATTGTGGCGTCAGCAGCTCGCTGTGCGTGGTGAACGGCAGCGCATGCCAGACGATATCACCCTGGTTAATTGCCTCGGTGAGGCGCGCCTGAGACGTGCGATCGGCCTTCTGGAAATAGCGATGGATAAGCCAGGAGCCGCAGCTCCAGATAAAGTTTTTTTGCCCGTTGCGGTTCACCTGTTGCGCCAGGTTAATGACCGATGGAATAAAGTCATTCAGATATTTATCTTCAATCACCTCGGCAAAATCGGTGAAGCCGATATCCAGATGCGTTTTATAGATAACGTGTACACGTTTCATTTTTCACTCCCTGAAAATGGGGTTGGTAATCAACTGGGCCGTCTGGTCGCGATTGACTCGCAGAAAAGCAAATGAGCTTTGGCTGCAATCCACTTCCTGATTGATGTGGCCGTTACGGTTGTTAAGCAGGTGGATTTTCTTTTGCGTGTAAAGCAGAACCTGGTTGTCGGGATGGGTATCGAGATTGACCTGAAGCAGGGCACTGTCAGAGATATCACCGATATTGGCGTCGCCCATGACAAAGCGGTTTAATTGGGTTTCACTGTCGCTTTGCAGATAGCTTTGTCCACGTTCAAGTGCCTGCAGGATGTCCTCCCGCTCTGCGCTGTGCGCCCGTACGCGGATGCGCGGCAGAATCTGACCTTTTTCTTTATGGAAATCACTGCCTGCGGTGACGGGCATTTTGATGCCGTCGTAGAGCAACTGTAACCAGTACTGGAAGGTCATTTCATTGCCGGTGCCATCCCAGGGGCCATTCCACAGTTCCAGCCAGTCGTGGCCATGAAACGGCAGCATCCAGGGGCAGTAGTGACAGAAAGGGTGATTGATACCAATGCGTGCGCCGTTACGGCGAGCCTCGTCCATTTTGGCCGTGATATCTTGTTCGCTGAAATGGGGAAGAAAGCGCTCAACGGGCTGCGTCAGGCCAAGAAAATTAACGTGCCCGCGATCGGTGGTCAGCTCCATACCCGGAATCAGGGTCAGAGGTGCGTTCATTCCCGTGATCAGCCGGTTTTGCGACGTGGTATTGTGATCGGTCAGACACAGGAAATCGAAATTCAGCCTCATCGCGCGCTCAATTAACGCATCGACAGAAAGCTTGCCATCACTGTGTTCAGAGTGAACATGCGTATCGCCCGTCAGCCAGCGCATTGTTTTACGCTGGAGTGTGATGTCGATATCGATGCGGCATTCGCCACGAATTTTGTACAAACCGAGCAGAACGGACCAGGTTCCTGTATTAATGGGCGTGTGGAGATAGCCTGGCGTGGCGAATGATTCGCTGATAATCAGCTCTTTTCGCGCGCCGCCGCTCCAGCCAATGATGTCATCGCCGCGAGCGAGGCCCAGATCCACCACGTTACCTTCACTAAAGCGGTAGTTGATAATCAGCCGCTCAACCTCGCCATCGATTTCAAAGGTAACGGGCCTGAGCTGTTTCTCGTCATAAGGATGAACCACAACGGATTGATGCAGGGTAGTGGATCCCATTACGCCTCCCCCAGCAGTTCTTTGCAATCGCCGGCGATCATCACCACTTCGGCACCATAAATGACTTGCAGACCTTTCTCACTGACGTGAACAACGCCTTTCGCGCGCAGGTTTTTTTTCCAGACGTCATCGCTGGCGACGCGAGAGGGGTCAATGACCTCAACACGCAGCCGGGAAATACAGTTATCAAACTGCGAAATATTGTGCGGGCCGCCCAGGGCATCGATAATCTGCTGGGCGAAAAGAGGGGATTGCGGCGTGCTGGCATTCACTTTGTCTTTAAAATCTTGCTTGCTGAATAACCTCACATCTTCGTCTGCGGCGGAGTACTCTTCACGCCCTGGCGTCATTACGTTGAAACGCGTAATCAGATAGCGGAATAAAAAATAATAAACGGCGAAGAAGAGTGGGGTCAGCCACAGGTAGCCCCACATATCGAGTTTATCCGGCTGGAGCAGAACGGGAAGAATGTCCTTCAGGCAGCCGCCATACACGGAAATATTCGCCATTTCCGACAAAACAAAAATCAGGCCGGTCAGCGGTACGTGCACAAAGTAGAACAGCCATGGCGCGACGAACAAAAAGGTGTATTCAATGGGCTCGGTAATGCCAAACAGCATCATGGTCGCGACGACAGGGAGCAGTAAGCCGGCAACCACTTTTTTATGACTTGAGCGTGAGCAGTGGTACATCGCCAGCGCAGCACCGGGGAGCGCACCGAAGTGAATCACCACGCGGCCAGATTGAAAACCGCGTACCAGTAGCTCGTGTGAGGATTCGCAGCCCAGTTGCGCCATATAAATATTGGTGGTGCCGCTAACCAGATTGCCGCAAATCTCCATTGTTCCGCCGAGTTCGGTCAAACGGATAGGCGTGGTGATGAGATGGTGCAGCCCTACGGGCAGAAGCGATTTGTCAGCAATCGCCCAAATAAAGGTGCCAAACAGACCGGAATCGCCGATCATTTTACTGAACTGCGCCAGCATCCAGCCAATAGGCGGCCAGATGAAATAGAGCAGCACGCCCATCAGCGCCCCGACAACCAGCGTCACGATAGGAACCGTACGCGTACCGGCAAAAAATGAGAGCACCAGCGGCAGCTTCACGTTATACAAGCGATTGTGCAGCCAGGCGGTAGTCAGGCCAACCGCCATTCCGCCGAAAACGCTCATGCGATAGGTGAACATGCCCAGCTCGGTAGTATAGATTGAGGCCTTCTGCACGGCAGAGACGGGGGTCATGTGCTGCTGAGTGATAAACCAGTCAGCGGTGGTGGTTTGCGCACTGATGCCCTGGGAATCCAGCAGCGTGTTGAGGATGTAGTGCATTGCCATAAAGCAGACCGCGCCGGAAAATGCGGCCCAGGCTTTCTCTTTCTTCGCCAACCCGAACGCGACGCCAATGGAGAAAAAGAGCGGAAGATTGCGAAAAACCACATCGCCAGTGGCTTTCATGACGCTAAACGTGATGTATCCTGGCGAACCTTTGCTGATAAGCGAGGAGAGATGCAGCGCCGCAAGGGTTTCTGTATTGGTGAAGGCGCTGCCAAAGCCCATAAACATGGAGCCGATGGTGATAATTGATATGGGGACCAACATGGCCTGGCCAATCATTTGCATCTGCTGCTTCATAAATTATCCTTGTGAATATTTCGTCCGACGATAAATCGGATGAATTCCTCTGTTTTTATTCGCGACCTTCTGAATTTTTATATTTATTATGTAAATGTAATTAAGGGGATTTTTATTGATGGTGCTAATAATTATTAGCCATCATGCAGGCGCATGGTTGCTGCATTTAAAAAACAAGAGGGGAGTTTATCATCGTAAAAACTGGATTTTGTGACAGGGGCAGCGATAAATAAATATTGATAATATCTATATTTCTTGTGTATTTATTTATGCCTAAGAAAAGCCCCGCCGAAGCGGGGCTAATCAAGGGGCAACGTTAGCCAGTTTCAAGTTTAAGAATAGCGGTGTGGCATCCCTCCTTCGCTCTGCGTATTTATAACGCGATTAACCAAAGAGGGTTGTAAATCGTGATGTATCATTGACGATACAATTAAATGAAGTACAACCATCAACACTGCGAATTTCAGAATATCCATACCGCAAATCCTGCTTGAAGCGGCAAGCGTCAGCGGCTATCCTAGACCTGTGGAGAGTCATGGATCACCCCCGTAGTTTGCCTGTAGTTATACCGCAACGACGGGGGTTTTCTTTATCCAGCGCAAGGAGCCGCACGGAAAAAGTCCCCGCGCCGTTGCACCTGTCGATGAATGTTCACCAACAGATAAATTTTACTCGCGCTTGTTATTTATCGCTTTTATTTAGAATGTCTGAATTCGGATATTATTAGAAATAAGTGATATTTTAGAAAAGCCCCGCCGAGGCGGGGCTAATCAAGGGGCAACGTTAGCCAGTTTCAAGTTTAAGAATAGCGGTGTGGCATCCCTCCTTCGCTCTGCGTATTTATAACGCGATTAACCAAAGAGGGTTGTAAATCGTGATGTATCATTGACGATACAATTAAATGAAGTACAACCATCAATACTGCGAATTTCAGAATATCCATACCGCAAATCCTGCTTGAAGCGGCAAGCGTCAGCGGCTATCCTAGACCTGTGGAGAGTCATGGATCACCCCCGTAGTTTGCCTGTATTTATACCGCAACGACGGGGGTTTTCTTTATCCAGTGCAAGGAGCCGCACGGAAAAAGTCCCCGCGCCGTTGCACCTGTCGATGACTGACGCATCGACACGCAAATTTTACCCTTCATTTCGCCTAATCACTCATTCAGAGACAGTCTGAATCCGTACTCGCTCTTTATTCCATCGCTCAACCTGTTCTGGCATAACGCTGTGAATTATTCCTGTAGAAATGTGATGTATGTCAGATTCCTGGTGCGTTTGTCTGGACAATCATTCCTTTTATTCCAGCTTTCGCTTATTCTGGCTGAAGCGTTTCAGTTGTTGAAGTGTTCGACATTTGACCAAT
Source organism: Pseudocitrobacter faecalis (assembly GCF_965231525.1). Lineage (NCBI taxonomy): Bacteria > Pseudomonadati > Pseudomonadota > Gammaproteobacteria > Enterobacterales > Enterobacteriaceae > Pseudocitrobacter > Pseudocitrobacter faecalis. The sequence goes on from NZ_CBDDNJ010000002.1 coordinate 375,077, forward strand.
CAGTCACTGTTTGTGGCAGGTAAGGTTTCCCGGAATGAATTGCTGCATTACTCTGTCAGCCACATTGCTTTGGGATGACCTTGCAGGAGACCTATGACCGTACGCGTAGCGATTAATGGCTTCGGTCGCATTGGGCGTAACGTGGTTCGTGCTTTGTATGAATCCGGACGCCGTGCGGAAATCACCGTGGTGGCAATCAATGAACTGGCGGATGCTGCGGGCATCGCACATTTATTGAAATATGACACCAGCCATGGCCGTTTTGCCTGGGATGTGCGCCAGGAACGGGAACAGCTGTTTGTCGGCGGCGATAGCATTCGTCTACTGCATGAGCGCGAGATTAACGCGCTGCCCTGGCGTGAACTGTCGGTTGATGTGGTGCTCGATTGTACCGGTGTGTACGGTAGCCGAGCTGATGGCGAAGCCCATATCGTCGCAGGCGCGAAGAAAGTGCTCTTTTCACATCCCGGTAGCAACGATCTCGACGCAACGGTGGTGTATGGCGTAAACCATGATGCGTTACGCCCTGAACACTACATTGTCTCCAATGCCTCCTGTACCACGAATTGCATAATTCCCATTATAAAATTGTTGGATGATGCCTGGGGCATTGAGTCAGGAACGGTCACGACCATTCATTCAGCCATGCACGATCAACAGGTGATTGACGCTTATCACCCTGACTTGCGCCGCACGCGAGCAGCCAGTCAGTCGATCATTCCGGTGGATACGAAGCTTGCCGCAGGGATTACACGTATTTTCCCGCAGTTTAACGACCGTTTTGAAGCGATTGCGGTGCGCGTACCGACGATTAACGTCACGGCAATCGACCTTAGCGTTACGGTAAAAAATCCGGTAAACGCTAATGAAGTCAACCAGTTGCTGCAAAAAGCAGCACGGGATGCATTTCATGGTATAGTTGACTATACGGAATTACCGTTGGTCTCAACAGATTTTAACCACGATCCGCACAGCGCCATTGTCGATGGCACGCAGACGCGAGTGAGTGGAGCGCACCTGATCAAAACATTGGTCTGGTGCGATAACGAATGGGGCTTTGCTAACCGAATGCTCGACACTACGTTAGCGATGGCCGCACAAGGTTTCAGGTAGGACGCGAATGCGTCTGCAAAACTTTAGAATCAACGAGAGGATTCACCATGTCTGTAATTAAGATGACCGATCTGGATCTTGCTGGTAAACGTGTTTTTATCCGTGCGGATCTGAACGTACCAGTTAAAGAAGGGAAAGTAACCAGCGACGCGCGTATCCGTGCTTCTCTGCCAACCATCGAACTGGCCCTGAAACAAGGCGCGAAAGTGATGGTAACCTCCCACCTGGGTCGTCCGACCGAAGGCGAGTACAACGAAGAATTCTCTCTGCTGCCGGTTGTTAATTACCTGAAAGACAAACTGTCTAACCCGGTACGTCTGGTTAAAGATTACCTGGACGGCGTTGAAGTTGCTGCGGGTGAACTGGTTGTTCTGGAGAACGTTCGCTTTAACAAAGGCGAGAAAAAAGACGACGAAGCACTGTCCAAAAAATACGCTGCACTGTGTGACGTATTTGTAATGGATGCTTTCGGTACCGCTCACCGCGCGCAGGCTTCTACTCACGGTATCGGCAAATTTGCTGACGTTGCGTGTGCAGGCCCGCTGCTGGCTGCTGAACTCGATGCGCTGGGTAAAGCACTGAAAGAACCGGCTCGTCCGATGGTCGCTATCGTTGGTGGTTCTAAAGTGTCGACCAAACTGACCGTTCTGGACTCTCTGTCTAAAATCGCTGACCAGCTGATCGTTGGTGGTGGTATCGCGAACACCTTCGTTGCCGCTCAAGGCCACAGCGTCGGTAAATCCCTGTACGAAGCTGACCTGGTTGATGAAGCCAAACGTCTGCTGACCACCTGCGATATTCCGGTTCCGACTGACGTTCGCGTGGCAACTGAGTTCTCTGAAACGGCAGCAGCGACGCTGAAATCCGTATCTGACGTGAAAGAAGACGAGCAGATCCTGGATATCGGTGACGCATCTGCACAGCAGTTAGCTGAGATCCTGAAAAACGCGAAAACCATCCTGTGGAATGGCCCGGTTGGCGTGTTTGAATTCCCGAACTTCCGTAAAGGTACTGAAATCGTGGCTAACGCTATCGCAGACAGCGAAGCGTTCTCTATCGCAGGCGGCGGCGATACTCTGGCTGCAATCGACCTGTTCGGTATCTCTGACAAAATCTCCTACATCTCCACTGGCGGTGGCGCATTCCTCGAATTCGTGGAAGGCAAAGTACTGCCAGCAGTTGCAATGCTCGAAGAGCGCGCTAAGAAGTAATGTTTGAGCAGGCGGGGAAACCCGCCTGTTTTTCAGCGCGCTACATAGCTCGCGCTTCTTTTTCTAACGGCCGAAGATACAGATAGGACTCGTAAACATGTCTAAAATTTTTGATTTCGTAAAACCTGGTGTTATCACTGGTGATGACGTTCAGAAAGTGTTCCAGGTAGCAAAAGAAAACAACTTTGCACTGCCAGCAGTAAACTGCGTGGGCACCGACTCCATCAACGCCGTTCTGGAAACCGCTGCGAAAGTTAAAGCACCGGTTATCGTTCAGTTCTCCAACGGTGGCGCAGCATTCATCGCAGGTAAAGGCGTGAAAACTGACGTTCCTCAGGGTGCAGCAATCCTGGGCGCAATCTCTGGTGCGCATCACGTTCACCAGATGGCTGAGCACTACGGTGTTCCGGTTATCCTGCACACTGACCACTGCGCGAAAAAACTGCTGCCGTGGATCGATGGCCTGCTGGACGCGGGTGAAAAACACTTCGCTGCTACCGGCAAACCGCTGTTCTCTTCTCACATGATTGACCTGTCTGAAGAGTCTCTGCACGAAAATATCGAAATCTGCTCCAAATACCTGGCGCGCATGTCCAAAATGGGCATGACCCTGGAAATCGAACTGGGTTGCACCGGTGGCGAAGAAGATGGTGTGGACAACAGCCACATGGACGCTTCTGCACTGTACACCCAGCCGGAAGACGTTGATTACGCGTACACCGAGCTGAGCAAAATCAGCCCGCGTTTCACCATCGCCGCTTCCTTCGGTAACGTACACGGCGTTTACAAACCAGGTAACGTGGTTCTGACCCCGACCATCCTGCGTGATTCTCAGGAGTATGTGTCTAAGAAACACAACCTGCCGCACAACAGCCTGAACTTCGTCTTCCACGGTGGTTCCGGTTCTTCTGCTCAGGAAATCAAAGACTCCGTAAGCTATGGCGTAGTGAAAATGAACATCGATACCGACACCCAATGGGCGACCTGGGAAGGTATTCTGAACTACTACAAAACCAACGAAGCTTACCTGCAGGGCCAACTGGGCAACCCGAAAGGCGAAGACCAGCCGAACAAGAAATACTACGATCCGCGCGTATGGCTGCGCGCTGGCCAGACCAGCATGAGCGCTCGTCTGGAGCAGGCTTTCAAAGAACTGAACGCGGTTGACGTTCTGTAATTTGATGCAGCATGATTGATAAAAGGCTTCCTCCGGGAAGCCTTTTTTTTGCTGGAAAAACAAAGCATTATTATGAAATACACGTCCCTTTTTTCCCTGCAAGGATCTCTGGCGCATCTTTCAGCGCGCCAATAAACGCCGTATTGCCTGTTTGCGTTACAAACTGAATGACCGCAGCGGCCTTTGGCCCCATCGCCCCGTCCGGTGCGGCGAACGGCGCCAGTTCTGCCGGGGTAACGTGACGTAAAGCGCGCGCCTGTGGCGTACCCCAATTTTCATACACCGCATCGGCATCGGTCAAAATAAGCAAATGATCAGCGCTGATTGCCTTAGCCAGCACGGCCGCGGTCAAATCTTTATCAATTACGGCTTCAGTACCCTGATAACCGCCCCCTTTTGCAATGACCGGAATCCCACCGCCTCCGCAGCAAATCACCAGATGCCCGTCATCCATTAGCGTATGGATCGCCTCACTATCGATAATTTTTAAAGGGGTGGGTGAGGCAACCACGCGGCGGATGTACTGGCCGTCAGCCTTCATTTGCCAACCATAGCGTGCCTGAAGCTCGGCTTGTTGTTCTGGCGGATAAACGGGCCCGATATATTTGCCCGGCGATGCAAACGCAGGGTCATTCGGATCGACTTCTACACGAGTCATCAGCGTGGTGACCGGGCCGCTGCTGCTGGCGGTAAGCTCCTGCGCAATCGCAAAGCCGATCATTCCCTGACTTTCGGCAACCAGGATATCCAGTGGCCAGGCTGGCGCATCCTGATAGGCGGCATTCTGTAAGGCCAGTAGTCCGACCTGCGGGCCGTTACCGTGAACGATCACCAACTGATAATCACGCGCCAGCTGGGCCACCATTTGGGAAAAGAGTTGGATACTTTTCTGTTGATTCTCGGCACTGAGAATCTCACCACGTTGTAATAACGCATTGCCCCCAAGGGCAATGACCAGTTTCTTTTTCATTGTTGCCTCACAAAATAGATGATGTCGCGCTCAATATAGTTTTTCTATTTCTATTCGTTGTGACGGCGATAATGATTTAATTATCGCGAAAAATAACTTGTCAATCACCGATGTTTTAATTGCTTTTATAAAACTAAATTTAAAAATGATTATTAGACTTTTTTTAATAATTACGCGGTGAGTTACCAGGAATTTATAACAATGGTTTTAGTGTGACTTTGCTCAAATGAAAAGAGGGTTAACCCCGATATGGTTAAGTCAGTTTAAACATCAAGCCTCCTGACAGAGGCATTCAGCGGTAATGATTACCGGGAGTTCACTTATGTCTGATTCATGTGAAGTGACTGATGTCACAAAAAGAAAAGGAATACCGGCCTGGTGGGTCACTGTATTTCTGTTCTGGCTGGGCTGGATTTTCATGTATGCCGACCGTACCGTTCTGAATCCGGTAATGGGGGAACTGGAAAAAGAGTTTGGCTTAACAGGAACACAGTTGGGTATTCTTAATTCCGTATTCTATTTTTCCTACGCCTTATTGCAGGTACCCGCGGGGATCCTTGGCGATAAAATTGGTAAGAAAAAGGTTCTGGTTCCGGGATTTATTTTATTTGGCGTCTTTACTGCGGTAACAGGCTGGGCAAAAAGCTGGTACACATTGCTGTTTGCCCGCGTGGTAACCGGGGCGGGCGAGGGAACCTATTACGGCCCGCAATATGGCCTCTCTTCCGAGCAAATTCCAAAGAAATTCCGCTCGCTGGGTAGCGCCATCATTAACAGCGGTATGGCGTTTGGTATTGCGCTGGGCCTGATGACCTCAAGCTGGCTGGTCTACGATCAGGGCCATTCCTGGCGGATGCCGTTTTATGCGATGGCAGTGCCCTCCGTGCTCGTCGGACTGGCCATCTGGTTTTTTGTTAAAGAGAAAAAACGCACAGCGGCTGTTGACGGTAAGCCCGTTCAGAAAGGTAAGTTTAGCGATCTGCTGAAAAACCGTAATTTGATTCTTACCTATATTATGGTGTTCTGTAGCTTGTTCGGTTTCTTCGTCATACTGACCTGGCTCCCTTATTATTTGCAAAATGAACGTGGTATTGCGGGTAGCGAAACAGGCTTTATTTCTTCACTGGTTGCGTGGATCTCTATCCCAGGTGCGCTGTTATTCTCCAGTCTATCGGACAGATTAGGAAAACGTAAGCCATTAATTATGTTCCTGGTGCCGGTTGCCATTCTCAGCATGCTATCCATCGTCTGGATGCCAAATATGACCGGCGTTGTTGTGGCCCTGTGCGTTTATGGTCTGGTGGGTAAACTGGCGCTTGACCCGGTATTGGTCGCACTGGTTGCTGATAGCGTAGATGAAAATAATTACAGCACCGCCTTTGGCTTATTTAATTTCATCGGTATGAGTTCATCAATTCTTGCACCGATTATTGCTGGTGCAGCACGTGATATGACCGGAAGTCTGGCCTCCAGTTTTTATGTTTCAGCCGTCTTATTGGCTATCGGCCTGGTTGCCATGCTGTTTTTAAAAGAAAAACGTACATAAGAGGTAGCGGTAATGATTTACGCCTTTATTAAAAAGGGAAGTTTTCAGGACTCCGTCAGCCTGATGATTATTTCCCGCAAACTGAGCGAACGCCCGGAAGTGGATCAAGTGTCGGTAATGATGGGCACGCCCGCAAATAAATCAATGCTGGAATCTACCGGTTTCTGGCATGACGATTTCGCGGATGCCACACCCAACGATATTTGTGTGGCGGTGCGCACTGAAACAGAACAACCGGCGATTATGGATTTAATTCGTGAGCAACTGGAGAAAGAACTTAGTGCCATTGCCAATGCTTCAGGTAGCTCGCAGCAACTACTGAAAGCCCGACGCTGGGAAAGCGCGTGTCAAAAATTGCCGCAAGCCAATTTGTTGCTGGTCTCGGTAGCGGGAGAGTACGCCGCCTCGGTGGCGAAAGAGGGCCTGCTCGCAGGCAAAAACGTGATGTTGTTTTCCGATAACGTCCCGCTGGCGCAAGAGGTGGAGCTGAAAACCCTGGCGCGTGAGCGTGAACTTATCGTCATGGGCCCAGACTGTGGTACCGCGATGATAGCCGGGAGCCCGCTGGCCTTCGCAAACGTGCTGCCGAAAGGCGGGATTGGCGTGATTGGCGCATCGGGCACGGGGATTCAGGAGATCACCTCGCAGGTGGCACTGCATCAACAGGGCATCAGCCATGCGATTGGCCTCGGCGGACGTGACTTAAGTGCCGATGTTGGCGGCATTAGCGCGTTAACCGCGCTTGAGATGCTGGCTTCTGATGAGGCCACTCAGGTGATTGCATTTGTTTCCAAGCCTCCGTCACCGCAGGTTCGCACGCGAATTATTGCCGCGATGCAGAACGTCGGGAAGCCCGTCGTGGCACTCTTCCTCGGCAGTAAGCCGGAACAACGCCGAGAAGGGAACGTCTGGCTGGCGAACTCGTTGTCGGAAGCCGCACGTCTGGCGGTATTGCTCATGCGGGTCGCACAACAGCGACAGATTCAACCGGAAGTGGCGGGCAAAGGCATTTATGGGCTGTACGCCGGGGGAACCCTGGCAGCGGAAGCCGCAATGTTGCTCTCTGCCGGGTTAAATGTGCCGGTGAGTGAAAGCCACGCGCAAGGCGTGATGCTGGATGCTGGCGGCCATCGAATTGTTGATTTGGGGGATGACAGTTACACCCTCGGCAGGCCGCATCCGATGATTGATCCAACCACCCGCAGTATCGAAATCGAAAAACTGGCCGCACTACCGGATGTTGGCGTGCTGCTGCTGGATGTGGTGCTCGGCTACGGAGCCTGTGAAGACCCGGCGGGAGCGGTGGTTGAAACCCTGGAACAGGTACGCACACGCCGTGCCGCGCCGCTGGTGACCATCGCCACCCTGACGGGCACGGATGGCGATCCGCAGGGGCGTGCCGCGCAAAGCGAAAAACTCCAGGCTGCGGGCGTTGCGGTCGTCGAGACGTTAGAAGAGGCGATTCTGCTGGCTATCAGCCTGACGCATCATCAGGAAAGCCGTCCGGCAGAAAAACAGTATCCGTTGCTGGATGGCGTGCAGGTTATTAACGCCGGTTTACGCAGCTTCGCGCTGGATCTGCAAAGCAGTGGCACACCCGTTGTGCACTATCAGTGGGCGCCTGTTGCCGGTGGTAACGCGCATCTTGCCAGTCTTCTCAAACAGTTACGTTAAGTTAGAGGTACGGATATGTATTCATCTATTGCACAGGCTAACGAAGCCATCATTGAACGCATTAAAGCGGCCCGCCCGCATTGGGTGGCTGTTCGCCCCGCTAAGGAAGTCGTTACGACGCTGGCATCAGGCCGCAAACTGCTTCACGCCGGGCCGCCAATTGCCTGGGAAGAGATGACCGGGCCAATGCGTGGTGCCTGTATTGGGGCATCACTGTTTGAGGGGTGGGCTGCCTCGGAAGAAGAGGCCGTGCGCTTGCTTGGTCAGGGTGAGGTCGAGTTCATCCCTTGTCATCATGTGGGGGCCGTGGGCCCGATGGGGGGCATTACTTCCGCAAATATGCCTGTTCTGGTGGTCAAAGATGTAGTCCATGGCAATCACGCTTGCTGCAATCTGAACGAAGGCATTGGCAAGGTGATGCGTTTTGGAGCCTACGGTGACGACGTCCAGCAACGTTTGCGCTGGATGCGCGACACGCTGGCCCCGGTACTTCAGGATGCGATTGGCAAGCTGGAAAACGGCGTCGATCTCACCGCGCTGATGGCGCAAGCCATCACCATGGGTGATGAATTCCATCAGCGAAATATCGCCGCCTCTTCGTTACTGTTGCGTACACTATCGCCAGTGATCGCGGGTCTGGATCGCCCCAAAGCCGAAGTGATTGAGGTATTACAATTCCTGAGCGTGACCGATCAGTTCTTCCTGAACCTGGCGATGGCTTACAGCAAGGCGGTGATGGATGCCGCGGCGGTGATTAAAGCGGGCTCGGTGGTGACGGCGATGACGCGCAATGGTCGCGAATTTGGTATTCGCGTGAGCGGTACCGGCGATCGCTGGTTCACCGCGCCGGTCAACACGCCGCAGGGGCTGTTCTTCACTGGTTACAGTCAGGCCGATGCAAACCCGGATATTGGTGATAGTGCGATCACTGAAACGCTGGGTATTGGGGGTGCGGCGATGATTGCGGCACCGGGCGTAACCCGCTTTGTTGGCGCAGGAGGCATGGGCGCGGCGCTGGAAACGTCGGAAGAAATGGCGGAGATCTACCTTGATCACAACCCGCTATTCCAGATCCCTTCCTGGGATTTTAAAGGGGCGTGCCTGGGGCTGGATATTCGCCGCGTCGTGGAAATGGGCATTACGCCGCTGATTAACACCGGTATCGCACACCGCGAGGCGGGTATTGGTCAGGTTGGCGCGGGCACCGTACGCGCACCGCTGCTTTGCTTCGAAAAAGCGCTGGAAGCGCTGGCGGAGTTGCACCACATCACCGCGTAACAAAAACAGGGGCGGCGCTGCCGCCCCGGAGTGCCGCTGATGAAAATCATTAATGCTCTGGCGAGTTCCGGGCTATCTCATTTACCCGATGGCGAATGGACGTTGCACAGCCGCTTCTCACAGGCAATAAACTACTGTCGCCCGGATGGCGAGTTGTTAACGCTTTTCCGTTTCGGCAAAGGAATGGGCCCGGTGGGGGTATTGCTTTCAACCCGTCACTTTGCAGACTGTTTTCACCTTTCGCGAGTTATCAAGCAGGGCAATTTGCTTTGGGGAGGGAGTATTCTGATTCGCCCACGTCGCGTGCTTTCACTCACCCCAGAGGTAGCCGAACTCAGGCAGGATAACGTGCATGTCTCGCCTCATCTGAGTGGTTTGTGCGGCGCGCTGAATCAGCCACTGGCAGCCATGCCGATTTTTGACCGTTTTACGCAGGAACTGGAACGCTGGCAAAACGGTGAAATGCCGAACTGGTCATGGTTGATTGGCTGCGGCCCCGGCCTGACGCCAAGCGGTGACGACATGCTGGTGGGGGCGCTTGCTATACTTCACGCGGCAGGTCTTGCCTCACCGCAGCGTCCATTTTTACCCCCGGCGGATCAACTCGCGCATCTCACAACGTCGGTAAGCTGTCGCTATCTTAACAGCGCACGTCACGGCACGTTCTCAACGCCAGTGTTAAGGTTGCTACGGCGATGGCAATCTATACGCAACGCACAGTTTGCGGTTCAGCGTTTGCTGAACGTTGGGCACACGTCTGGGGCGGACATCTTGTTGGGAATGGCGATGGCGCAACAGGGGTTGCGGCAGAGGGAATCAAGGAGAGTGCATGCTCGATCAGGAAACAATTCGTACGTTTATTCGGGTCGCTGAGACGGAGAGTTTTTCTCGTGCGGCCAGCTCGCTGCATAAAACACCGGCAGCGATCAGCTATCGCATTAAAACCCTGGAAGAGCAGGTCGGCACGCAACTCTTTTTACGCACCACTCGCTCCGTCAGCCTCACCCGCGCCGGGCAGCATCTGCTTGAACACTGCCGTCAGTGGCTCAACTGGCTGGATGCCATGCCGGATGAGCTACAGCAAATAAACGCGGGCGTTGAACGGCAGGTGAATATTGTAATCAATAATCTGCTTTATCAACCGCAAACCACCGCAGACCTGCTCACCTGGCTGCATCAACAGTTTCCTTTTACTCGTTTTCAGATTTCGCGTCAGGTCTATATGGGCGTGTGGGACTCTCTGCTGTATGACGATTTTCAACTGGCGATAGGCGTTACGGGGTCGGAATCGCTTTCTAATAACATTTCATTGCTGCCGCTGGGCGATATCAGCTGGCAGTTTGTGGTGGCGGCCACCCATCCTCTTGCCACTCATCCCGCCAGGCTGCTGCCGGATGATGTGCTGCGGCGTTATCCCGCCATTAATATCGAAGATACCTCCCGAACCCTGACGCGGCGGGTGGCATGGTTGCTGAGTGGGCAAAAAGAGATCAAAGTGCCCGATCTCAGTACTAAGCTGGCCTGTCATTTAAGCGGCCTTGGGGTCGGTTTTCTGCCGGAACGGATGTGCCGCCCCTATGTGGAATCGGGAGCGCTGGTGGCCCGCGAGGTTGTTCATCCGCGCCAGCCTTCACCGCTTTCAATCGCCTGGAAGAATGCTGGCAGCGGCAAGGTGGTGAGCGAAATTGCAGAAGTCTTTAAGCAGAGAAACGCGTTAGTGAGCGGCTTCCTGCGTATGGTTGATCGCCCTGCTGGAATCTGAATTACCGTCCATACATTCCCTGAATCATATTGAAAAATGGCATATTTGATGCTTTTTGTTTACCTTTAAAGAGTCATTTTTCGTGAGAGCCAACTCACACTTTTTTATTTTCGGGGAGTTTGAATGGAAGATTTAAACGTTGTCGACAGCATCAATGGGGCGGGCACCTGGCTGGTTCGCAACCAGGCGCTGTTGCTCAGTTATGCCGTGAACATCGTCGCGGCTATCGCGATTATCATCGTCGGGATGATCATCGCGCGTCTGGTTTCTAACACCGTAAACCGTTTGATGCGCGCGCGCCATATTGACGCGACCGTCGCCGATTTTCTTTCCGCGCTGGTCCGTTACGCCATTATCGCGTTTACGCTGATTGCCGCGCTGGGACGCGTGGGGGTTCAGACCGCATCGGTGATTGCAGTACTGGGTGCCGCGGGTTTAGCCGTAGGTCTGGCGCTGCAAGGTTCGCTCTCTAACCTGGCGGCTGGCGTATTGCTGGTGATGTTCCGTCCGTTCCGTGCGGGCGAGTATGTAGATCTCGGCGGCGTGGCCGGTACTGTGCTGAACGTGCAGATTTTCTCCACCACCATGCGTACGGTCGACGGCAAAATCGTGGTGATCCCGAACGGGAAAATCATTGCCGGCAATATCATTAACTTCTCGCGTGAGCCGGTGCGCCGTAACGAATTTATCATCGGCGTGGCGTATGATTCGGATATCGATCAGGTGAAATCCATTCTCACCAATATCATTCAGTCCGATGAACGTATCCTCAAAGATCGCGAAATGACCGTGCGTTTGAATGAGCTGGGCGCATCGTCAATTAACTTTGTGGTGCGCGTCTGGAGTAACAGCGGCGACCTGCAAAATGTGTACTGGGACGTGCTGGAACGCGTTAAACGTGAATTTGATGCCGCCGGTATTAGTTTCCCGTATCCGCAAATGGACGTTAATTTCAAACGCGTGAAAGAAGACGCGTAATAACATTTCCTGCCGATGGCGGAGCGTGGCTCCGCCATTATTAGCCTTCCTAATCAGTGATTAAAATTATCAATTTCCGCTAATGATTATCCCGCGCTATAGTCTGCCGTAAACAGACACCGCTCAGGATAATACCACGTGATATCTTACTATTTTCAAGGGCTTGCGCTTGGTGCAGCCATGATCCTTCCGCTCGGGCCACAAAACACTTTTGTGATGAACCAGGGCATTCGTCGTCAATACCACATCATGATTGCGCTGCTGTGCGCCGTTAGCGATCTGCTGCTCATTTGCGCAGGTATTTTTGGCGGCAGCGCGCTGCTGATGCAGTCGCCGTGGCTGCTGGCGTTAGTCACCTGGGGTGGCGTCGCGTTTTTGCTCTGGTATGGCTATGGCGCATTAAAAACTGCCATGAGCAGCAATCTGGAACTGGCCAGCGCCGAAGTGCTGAAGCAGGGACGTTGGAAAATTATCGCCACCATGCTGGCGGTGACCTGGCTGAATCCACATGTTTATCTCGATACGTTTGTGGTGCTGGGCAGTCTTGGCGGCCAGCTTGATGTCGAACCTAAGCGCTGGTTTGCGCTCGGCACCGTGAGCGCCTCGTTCCTCTGGTTCTTTGGCCTGGCGCTGCTTGCTGCCTGGCTGGCGCCACGCCTGCGCACCGCCAAAGCACAGCGTATTATTAATACTCTGGTCGGTGTGGTGATGTGGTTTATCGCCTTCCAGCTGGCGAAAGAGGGTATTGGGCATGTTCACGCCTTGTTCAACTAAGCGTTGTCCGATGGACTTTCACATCTGAAGCGCTAAGCTTGGATGCGAGTCCCTGTATTTTTGGGTGATAACGTAACATGGAGAGACGACAGTGAAGTTTAAAGTGATGGCGCTGACAGCATTAATGGGTTTGAGCGCGATGTCGGTACAGGCGAATGAATTACCTAACGGCCCGCATATTGTCACCTCCGGTACGGCCAGCGTAGACGCGACCCCGGACATTGCCACTCTGGCAATTGAAGTGAATATTGCGGCAAAAGATGCGGCGACGGCCAAGAAGCAGGCAGATCAACGTGTGGCGCAGTATCTCTCCTTCCTGGAGCAGAATGGCGTGGCGAAGAAAGATATCAGCTCGGCTAATCTGCGTACTCAGCCAGATTATGACTATCAGAATGGCAAAAGCATTCTGAAAGGTTATCGCGCGGTGCGTACCGTTGAGGTGACGCTGCGTCAGTTGGATAAGCTTAATTCACTGCTGGATGGCGCGTTGAAAGCGGGCCTGAACGAAATTCGTTCCGTGTCGCTGGGCGTGGCTCAACCGGATGCCTATAAAGATAAAGCGCGTAAAGCGGCGATTGATGATGCGATTCATCAGGCTAAAGAGCTGGCTGCTGGCTTTAACAGCAAGCTGGGGCCGGTTTACAGCGTGCGTTATCACGTGTCGAACTATCAGCCGAGCCCGATGGTTCGCATGATGAAAGCCGATGCCGCGCCGGTATCAGCGGAAGAAACTTACGAACAGCCAACCATTCAGTTTGGCGACCAGGTAGATGTGGTGTTTGAGCTGCAACCGGCTCAGGCGCAGTCTCAGCCAGCAACGCCTGCGAAAGCGCAGTAATTGTTGATATGCCGGATGGCGCTGCGCCATCCGGCGTTTACCTTTAATCCTGTCGTAGTACCCGACGCCCGTAGGCCAGCAGCGCATCCGTCACATTACGCATCATGCGGCTTTCCGGTGCAAAGCGGTGCCAGTAGAGCATCCGACGCTGGAAGAGCCCTGGCGTCAAATCGATAAGCTCACCTGAAGCCAACTCTTTCTCAATCTGCAAATGCGGGATCATGCAGCAGGTTGTGCCCTGACGCGCGAGTTGCACAAACGCTTCTGAGGAGTTCACGATATGACACGGCACGCTGCCCGGCGGCAAATCAAAGTTTTGCTGCAGGAAGGCTTGATGCATATCGTCGAGATGGTCAAATGCCACGGCAGGGGCTTTGAGCAGCGCTGAACGCGTCACGCCATTTGGGAAGTAGCGTTCTGCGAAGGCTTTCGAGCCGACAAACAGATAGTCCAGCGCGCCCAACTGATCGACCAGGCAGCTCGGTAGCGCCTGAGGTTGAATACTTACCGCGCCAACCACTTCGCCGCGACGCAAACGCTCTTGCGTACGGGTTTCATCCTCAACCTGCAAATTCAAACGGATAGGCGAGTTGACCAGTACATCCGCGAGTGCCGGAAGCAACCAGGTTGCCAGACTGTCGGCGTTGACCGCCAGCGACAGCAGCAGCGGCGTTGAACCCGTTTGTTCATCGCCCAGCCACTCATCTTCCAGCAGTTCAACCTGACGCAGCAACGCCAGCAGCTTTTGCCCTTGCTCTGTCGGGCGTGGTGGAACGGTTCGCACCAGCAACGGTTGCCCGAACATATTTTCCAGTTGTTTAATTCTCTGCGACACGGCTGATTGGGTGATACAAAGCTTTTGCGCTGCGCGCTCAAAGCCGCGTTCCCGAATAACCGCATCCAGCGCCTGTAATGTTCTGTAGTCAGGACGTTTCATTGCGTTGAGGGGCTCCTCTAAAATCGTTATCTCGCACTATGACATAAATTGCAGGCAGATACAGACGAAATTGGTGCCTGGCGCAATGCGACAACCTGCGCATATGTTCTATAATGCGCCAAATATCATTACAGCACGGGCAATAATCATGACGCAGGATGAACTGAAAAAAGCAGTAGGCTGGGCGGCGCTTCAATATGTACAACCAGGCACCATCGTCGGTGTGGGTACGGGTTCTACCGCCGCGCACTTTATCGATGCGCTGGGCACCATGAAAGGGCAGATTGAAGGCGCGGTATCCAGCTCGGATGCTTCCACCGAGAAACTGAAAAGCCTGGGAATCACCGTTTTTGACCTCAATGAAGTTGACCGTTTGGGTATCTACGTTGACGGTGCGGATGAAATCAACGGCCACATGCAGATGATCAAGGGCGGTGGCGCGGCGTTGACGCGCGAAAAGATTATTGCCTCGGTGGCTGACAAATTTATCTGCATCGCCGATGCCTCTAAGCAGGTTGATATTCTGGGTAATTTCCCGCTGCCGGTTGAAGTGATCCCGATGGCGCGCAGCTGCGTGGCACGCCAACTGGTGAAGCTGGGCGGTCGTCCGGAATACCGTCAGGGCGTAGTAACCGATAACGGCAACGTGATTCTGGACGTACACGGTCTGGAAATTCTTGATGCCATCGCGCTGGAAAACGCCATCAATGCCATTCCAGGCGTGGTGACCGTAGGATTGTTCGCCAACCGTGGGGCTGACGTGGCACTCATTGGTACGGCTGATGGTGTGAAAACTATCACGAAATGATCTGACTGGGGGAAGCGCAATTCCCCCAAAATTTTTTACCTGCCCGATTTTGGTGACTTGTGTCACATTTCATAAAACCACTTCATTAACATCCCATTTAATTTCTTATGCATAGCATTTTATTCTGACATTGCGCCCTGCGTGAAATTTCCGCATGACTCACACGCAAACGTTTAGATTGCCGCGATAGTTTTTTTTGATATGTTGCTTAGGTGAACTTTCGTTCATCACAACATGAGTAAAACAGAGACAGGGCGGGGAAATGGCTAAGGTATCACTGGAAAAAGAGAAGATTAAATTTCTGCTGGTAGAGGGCGTACATCAGAAGGCGCTGGATAGCCTTCGTGCAGCAGGTTACACCAACATCGAGTTTCACAAAGGCGCGCTGGACAGCGAACAACTGAAAGAGTCTATCCGTGATGCCCATTTCATTGGCCTGCGCTCCCGTACGCATCTGACCGAAGAAATTTTTGAGGCAGCGGAAAAACTGGTGGCGGTCGGGTGTTTCTGTATCGGCACCAACCAGGTTGATCTGAAAGCGGCTGCCAAACGCGGCGTGCCGGTCTTTAACGCACCGTTCTCGAACACCCGTTCCGTGGCCGAGTTGGTGATTGGCGAACTGCTGCTGCTGCTGCGCGGCGTGCCGGAAGCGAACGCCAAAGCACACCGCGGCGTGTGGAATAAGCTGGCGGTGGGCTCGTTCGAAGCACGCGGTAAAAAGCTGGGTATTATCGGCTACGGTCATATCGGCACGCAGTTGGGCATCTTGGCGGAATCGCTGGGGATGCATGTCTTCTTCTATGACATCGAAAATAAACTGCCGCTGGGCAACGCGACGCAGGTTCAGCATCTTTCCGATCTGTTGAATATGAGCGACGTGGTGAGTCTGCACGTGCCGGAAAACGCCTCCACCAAAAACATGATGGGCGTAGAAGAACTGGCGCTGATGAAGCCAGGTTCACTGCTGATTAACGCCTCTCGCGGCACCGTTGTGGATATCCCGGCGCTGTGCGATGCGCTGGCGCGTAAACACCTGGCGGGGGCGGCGATCGACGTCTTCCCAACCGAACCGGCGACCAACAGCGACCCGTTCACCTCGCCGCTGTGCGAGTTTGATAACGTGATCCTGACGCCACACATCGGTGGCTCAACGCAGGAAGCACAGGAAAATATCGGCCTGGAAGTGGCGGGTAAACTGGCTAAATATTCTGATAACGGCTCAACCCTTTCTGCTGTGAACTTCCCGGAAGTGTCGCTGCCAATTCACGGTGGCCGTCGTCTGCTGCACATCCATGAAAACCGTCCTGGTGTGTTAACCGCGATTAACCAGATCTTCGCTGAGCAGGGCGTCAACATTGCAGCACAGTACCTGCAAACCACACCGCAGATGGGGTATGTGGTCATCGATATTGAAGCGGAAGAAGACGTGGCGCAGAAAGCGCTGCAAAGTATGAAAGCGATTCCGGGCACGGTTCGCGCACGTATGCTGTTCTGATTCCTTTTATCTCACGGGCGGGCCGATGGCCTGCCCGTTCTTTCCCGCTCATTTGCCGCTGTTTTCCATTCTGAAACGTATGTAACACCCTTTGCGAAGCGAGTCGTAAAAGGCAACTAAAGCCGCGCGACGGCGTTTTTGCGTGCGTAAGAAAGATTAGGATAGGGGCAGCATGGTGCTAAAACGGGAAAGCCCCTACCGAAGCAGGGGCTCAAAGGAGAAGGGGTATGATGAAGTTAGTCATCATCCTGGTTATTCTGTTGATGATAAGCCCGCCAGCTTTCTAAACAGAGTTCCAGAGGGAGGAGCAATCCTCCCTTACCCTTACTCACTAAATTAGGTCAAAGAATCAGCAAAGTCAATCGGGGTGGAGTCGGAAGCTTCGCCCTACCACGCCCAAATTTTCGACGGTGTCACCACTGCTGGCAGCGGAACATCCCACTCTTCAACCGGCAGCCGATCCACCAACTGACAATCGTGCGCGTAGCCTACCGGGCTAATGCCATGCTGTTGCCAGTTTTGCAGTGTGCGATCGTAAAAACCGCCGCCCATACCCAGTCGTTGCCCTTGTTCATCAAAAGCCACCAGCGGCGTAATCAGTACATCCAGTTCACTCAGGGGAAGAACATCGCGCACATCCAGCTTGGGTTCGTGAATGTTCAGACGGTTAATCACCAGTTCGCTGTGCGGGTGGTAGTGCAGGAACAGCAGATTTCCCGGACTGAAAGGATGAAGCACCGGTAGATAAACACGTTTACCCGCTCGCCAAAGTTGCTCTATTAGCGGTTGGGTATTGAGCTCGCCATCAAAGGAAAGAAACAGCGCCACCGTATGGGCCATCACTAGGGGCGGATACGCCATCATGCGCGTTGCGGCCTGTTCGCCGTAATCAATTTGCTGTTGTTCTGTGAGCGCGCGACGACGTTGCCGAATCATCTTGCGGATGTCTTGTCGGGAGAGAGCGAGTTCAGGAAGTTGTGTCATAGGGGGTAGTGGTAAAAGAAGGGGAATCTCCGAGATGCCGCCGCAGGCTGTAACCCTTGAACCCTTGGTTCAAGGTGAATGTGTCGTCACAGTTTTAAGGCTTCTCGGACGGGCCGAGCATGCTCACCAACCATGGAGCGCCACATTCTTGTGGTATGAAATATCGGCTCAGGGGACTGGCCCGCTTGCGAACATCTCAGAGAAATTTTGTCTTCACAGTCACTCTACCACAGTAAACTGCAAAGTGTTATTCAAAGTTTTGCCCCGACTTTTCGGAGGTGCGACCCTGGTCAAGCAATGCTTGCTCAATGGTCTGCTGAAGCATCCGAATGCGCTGCTCCATACTGGAAGCGTAGTCGCGCGTCTTGGACTTTTCCTGAGTTAACTCATAGCTGATGTTCAACGCGGCGATGAAAACCAGCTGCTCAGTATTTGTGACTCTAGTGCGTTCTTTCAGATCTTGCAACCGCTGATTCAGATCGTCCGCAGCCTGATTCAAAGCATCCCTTTGTTCAGGCGGGCAATTCACGCGAAGCGAACGGCCAAAAATGTGAATATCGACGGGTTCTGCAGACATGCCACCTTCCTGCTGATTGACTGCGCGGCCTTCACACCCAGGATGCGAAGGGGCGACACTATAGCTACCCTGGTATGAACATACAAGCCCTTTTCTGGTATCACCAGGGTCCAAAGTGGTAGCATACCATGAATATTCCTCCCAACGATGATGAATGCGCATGTCTATACAGAACGAAATGCCTGGTTACACCGATGTGAACCAGTTACTGAACCAACAAGGGGTAGGCCTGACGCCTGCGGAAATGCATGGCCTCATCAGCGGGATGCTCTGTGGCGGGAACAGCGACAGCTCATGGCAGCCGCTGCTTCACGACCTCACCAACGAAGGGTTGGCGTTCGGTCACGAGCTGGCTGAAGCGCTACGCACCATGCACGCGGTGACCAGCGATTCGCTGGAAGACGACGGTTTTCTTTTTCAGCTTTATCTGCCTGATGGCGACGACGTTAGCGTGTTCGAACGCGCCGACGCGCTCTCTGGTTGGGTGAATCACTACCTGCTGGGGCTCGGCGTGTCGCAGCCGAAGCTGGATAAAGTGAAAGGCGAAACCGGGGAAGCAATCGACGATCTGCGTAATATCGCGCAACTGGGCTACGACGAAGACGAAGACCAGGAAGAGCTGGAGATGTCGCTGGAAGAGATCATCGAGTATGTGCGCGTTGCGGCGCTGCTGTGCCACGATACCTTCACGCGTCCACAGCCGACTGCGCCAGAAGTGCAAAAGCCGACGTTACACTAAACATTATTGATTGTCGCAGAATAAGGAGATGTCATGACACAGCAAGAGTTTCTCCGTCGCCGCCAGGCACTGCTGGCGCAAATGCAGCCAGGCAGCGCGGCGCTGATTTTTGCCGCGCCGGAAGTCACCCGTAGCGCGGATTCCGAGTATCCCTATCGCCAGAGCAGCGATTTCTGGTACTTCACCGGTTTTAACGAGCCGGAAGCCTTGCTGGTGCTGATTAAAAGCGATGACACTCACAATCACAGCGTATTGTTTAACCGTGTACGCGATCTGACAGCGGAGATCTGGTTTGGTCGCCGGCTGGGGCAGGATGCGGCTCCGGAAAAACTGGGCGTAGATCGCGCGCTGGCCTTCAGTGAAATCAATCAGCAGTTATTCCAGTTGCTCAACGGTCTGGACACGATTTATCACGCGCAGGGCGAATATGCCTGGGCCGATGAAATCGTCTTCACTGCCCTGGACAAACTGCGCAAAGGTTCGCGCCAGAATCTGGTGGCTCCATCCACGGTGATTGACTGGCGTCCGCTGGTGCACGAAATGCGCCTGTTCAAATCGGAAGAAGAGATTGCCGTAATGAGTCGCGCCGGCGAAATTACCGCACTGGCCCACACGCGCGCGATGGAGAAATGCCAGCCGGGCATGTTCGAATATCAGCTCGAAGGGGAAATTCTGCATGAATTTACCCGTCACGGTGCGCG
Source organism: Pseudocitrobacter faecalis (assembly GCF_965231525.1). Lineage (NCBI taxonomy): Bacteria > Pseudomonadati > Pseudomonadota > Gammaproteobacteria > Enterobacterales > Enterobacteriaceae > Pseudocitrobacter > Pseudocitrobacter faecalis. The sequence continues at coordinate 394,639 of NZ_CBDDNJ010000002.1, forward strand.
TTTCCCCTCTTACAACACGATTGTTGGCGGCGGCGAAAACGGCTGCATTCTGCACTACACCGAAAATGAATCTGAACTGCGCGATGGCGATCTGGTGCTGATTGACGCCGGTTGTGAATACAAAGGCTACGCCGGTGATATCACCCGTACCTTCCCGGTGAACGGCAAATTTACCCCGGCGCAGCGCGCCATTTATGACATCGTGCTGGAATCGCTGGAAACCTCGCTCAAACTCTATCGCCCAGGCACCTCTATTCAGGAAGTCACCGCTGAAGTGGTGCGCATCATGATTACCGGCCTGCGCGATCTGGGTATTCTGCACGGTGAAGTCGATGAATTGATCGCGGAAAACGCCCATCGTCCGTTCTTTATGCATGGCCTGAGCCACTGGCTGGGGCTGGATGTACACGACGTTGGTGTTTACGGTGTGGATCGCTCGCGCGTGCTGGAGCCTGGCATGGTGTTGACCGTCGAGCCGGGCCTCTACATCGCGCCGGATGCGGACGTACCCGCGGAGTATCGCGGCATTGGCATTCGTATCGAAGACGATATTCTGATTACCGCAGACGGTAACGAAAATTTGACCGCCTCGGTGGTTAAACGCGCGGACGATATTGAAGCGCTGATGGCGGCGGCGCGTCGCTTATGAGCCTGATTATTGTTGGTGGCGGGATGACCGGCGCGACGCTTGCGCTGGCGGTATCGCAAATGACCGGCGGGCGCTTGCCCGTGCATCTGATTGAAGCGGCGGAAGTGGATTCTCTGCAACATCCGGGCTTTGATGCCCGGGCGATCGCGCTGGCGGCAGGCACGTGTCAGCAACTGGCGAAAGTCGGTATCTGGCAGGCCATCGCCAGCTGCGCGACGGCAATCAACACCGTCCATGTCAGCGATCGCGGCCATGCCGGGTTCGTTACGCTGGAAGCAGAAGATTATCGCTTGCCTGCTCTGGGCAACGTGGTGGAACTGCATGACGTCGGACAACGCCTTTTCGCGCTGCTGCGTAAAGCGCCGGGTGTTACGTTGCATTGCCCGGCGCGTGTAGCCAGCGTTAATCGTACTCAGGATGCTGTGAGCGTCACGCTGGAAAGCGGCGAGACGATCAGCGGGCAGATGCTGGTGGCCGCCGACGGTTCGCGCTCGGCGCTGGGTGAACAGTGCGGCATTAGCTGGCAACAGGAGCCGTATCAACAGCTTGCGGTTATCGCCAATGTCACCACCGCCGTGCCACATCAGGGGCGCGCGTATGAACGTTTCACCTCGAATGGCCCGCTGGCGATGCTACCGATGTCACAAGGGCGTTGCTCGTTGGTGTGGTGCCATGCGCTGGAGAATCGTGACGAGGTGATGGGCTGGTCGGACGAACGTTTCTGCAATGAACTCCAGCAGGCGTTTGGCTGGCGTTTGGGGCGCATTACCCAGGCTGGCACACGCCATGCGTATCCGTTGTCTCTCACCACGGCGACACGTGCGGTATCACACCGTCTGGCACTGGTGGGCAACGCGGCACAAACGCTGCATCCGATAGCCGGTCAGGGCTTCAACCTTGGTCTGCGTGACGTTATGTCGCTGGCGGAATTGCTGGCGCAGGCGTTTGACGCGGGCCAGGATATTGGCAGCTATGGGCTGCTGTGTCGTTATCAACGTCAGCGTGCGGATGATAAAGCCGCCACCATCGGCGTGACCGATGGTTTAGTGCACCTGTTCGCCAACCGTTGGGCCCCGCTGGTTGTTGGGCGTAATGTCGGTTTAATGGCGATGGAATTATTCACCCCGGCACGCGATGTGCTGGCGCAGCGTACGCTGGGCTGGGTAGCCCGTTAAGGAGTCAATGTGCAGAGTGTAGATGTCGCTATCGTTGGCGGTGGAATGGTGGGCCTGGCGGTTGCCTGTGGTTTACAGGGCAGCGGCCTGCGCGTCGCGGTGCTGGAACAGACGTTGCCCCAGCCGCTGGCGGCCGATGCGCCTCCGGCGTTGCGTGTGTCGGCAATCAATGCGGGTAGCGAAAAATTACTGACAAGGCTGGATGTCTGGTCTTCTATTCTTGCCCATCGCGCCAGCCCCTATCACGGCATGGAAGTGTGGGATAAAGACAGCTTCGGGCGCATCGCTTTTGATGATAAAAGTCTGGGCTACGGTCATCTCGGCCATATTGTTGAGAATGCGGTGATCCACAATGCATTGTGGGAAAAAGCGCAGCGTTGTCAGGATATTACGTTGATGGCTCCCGCTGAACTTCAGCAGGTTGCCTGGGGCGAGAACGACGCGTTTTTGACACTGAAAGATGGCTCCATGCTGACGGCGCGTCTGGTGGTGGGGGCCGATGGTGCAAACTCCTGGCTGCGGAATAAAGCGGATATCCCGTTAACCTTCTGGGATTATAAACATCACGCGCTGGTGGCGACCATTCGCACCACTGAACCGCATGATGCCATCGCCCGTCAGGCATTCCATGGCGAAGGCATTCTGGCCTTCCTGCCGCTTTCTGATCCGCACCTTTGTTCAATCGTTTGGTCGCTGTCGCCGCAGGAAGCCGAACGGATGCAGCAGGCCGATGAGCACGTGTTTACCAAAGCGCTGAACATCGCTTTCGATAATCGTCTTGGTCTGTGTACGCTTGAGAGCGAACGTCAGGTCTATCCGCTAACCGGGCGTTACGCGCGCCAGTTTGCTGCACACCGTCTGGCGTTAGTTGGCGATGCCGCGCATACCATTCATCCGCTGGCGGGGCAGGGGGTCAACCTGGGCTTTATGGATGCGGCGGAATTGATTGATGAAGTTCGTCGTTTGCATGCGCAGGGCAAAGATATCGGTCAGCATTTCTATCTGCGCCGCTACGAGCGCAGTCGTAAGCACAGCGCGGCGATGATGCTGGCAGGCATGCAGGGGTTCCGCGAACTCTTCGCGGGCGAGAATCCGGCGAAAAAACTGCTGCGCGACATTGGCCTGAAACTCGCCGATACATTACCGGGTGTTAAACCCCAGTTAATTCGTCAGGCAATGGGTCTGAATGATCTGCCGGAATGGCTTCGTTAACTGCGTCACACTTCTGCTCCCGACGCTCTGTCGGGAGTGCTACCCTCTCGTTTGAAAAATTCTAATTTCACGCCTTATTTCGCATTAGTTTTTCTAATTCAGCATTTTTGAGATAACGAAAAACACGCCTCGTTTTCCGCACTAAATATGGTTTTATGCTAAATGTTCGTGCGCCAATGTTAATTATATGTGGTGTTATTCGCATTTTTACAGCGAATAACTCTGTAAGCTTTTGGGCTGATTTTGACCATAAGCTAATCTGATGACCCATCTTTGCTTATGGTTTACTGCCGATTTCGGTGGTAAGTTCAGGCAAAAGAGAACGTTTGCGTCGGGGCTGTTCGCAGTGTCGGCGCCGGGTTTTTTGTAATGGAAAGTGGTTGGCTTTGCTTACTCAACGAGGACAAGATGGCACAACAAACGCCTTTGTATGATCAACATGTGCAGTGCGGCGCGCGAATGGTGGATTTTCACGGCTGGATGATGCCGCTGCATTACGGTTCGCAGATTGACGAGCACCACGCGGTGCGTACCGATGCCGGAATGTTTGATGTGTCGCACATGACCATCGTCGACCTGCACGGCAGCCGCACCCGCGAGTTTCTGCGCTATCTGCTGGCAAACGACGTCGCCAAACTGACGAAACCGGGCAAAGCGCTATACAGCGGTATGCTAAACGCCTCGGGCGGCGTAATTGACGACCTTATCGTCTATTTCCTCACCGAAGAGTATTTCCGCCTCGTTGTAAACTCCGCCACCCGCGAAAAAGACCTCTCCTGGATTACCCAACACGCTGAACCGTTCGCCATTGAAATCACCGTTCGTGATGACCTGTCGCTGATCGCGGTGCAGGGGCCAAATGCCAAAGCAAAAGCCGAAACCCTGTTTAACGATGAACAGCGTCAAGCCGTTGAGGGCATGAAACCGTTCTTTGGCGTACAGACGGGTGATTTGTTTGTGGCTACCACCGGCTATACCGGTGAAGCTGGATACGAAATTGCGATGCCGCGCGAAAAAGCCGCCGATTTTTGGCGCGCGTTGGTTGAAGCGGGTGTAAAACCGTGTGGTCTGGGCGCGCGCGATACGCTGCGTCTGGAAGCCGGGATGAATTTATACGGTCAGGAGATGGATGAAGGTATCTCTCCGCTGGCGGCCAACATGGGCTGGACCATTGCCTGGGAACCTGCCGACCGTGATTTTATCGGTCGTGAAGCGCTGGAGATGCAGCGTGAAAAAGGCACCGAGCAACTGGTTGGCCTGGTGATGACCGAAAAAGGCGTGCTGCGCGGCGAACTGCCGGTGCGTTTCACTGACGCTCACGGTAATGCGCTGGAAGGCGTGATCACCAGCGGGACATTCTCCCCGACGCTGGGTCACAGTATTGCGCTGGCTCGCGTTCCGGCGGGCATTGGCGAAACCGCGATCGTCCAGATCCGTAACCGTGAAATGCCGGTAAAAGTAACGAAACCTGTTTTTGTGCGTAACGGCAAGGCCGTCGCGTAATTCCCCCTTTTCTGGAGACATTTTGATGAGCAACGTACCCGCAGAACTGAAATACAGCAAAGAACATGAATGGCTGCGTAAAGAAGCCGATGGCTCATACACCGTAGGCATCACCGAACACGCGCAGGAATTACTGGGCGATATGGTGTTTGTTGACCTGCCTGATGTCGGCGCGACCGTTGCCGCAGGCGATGACTGCGCGGTAGCGGAGTCCGTTAAAGCGGCGTCCGACATCTTCGCGCCAATCAGCGGTGAAATCGTCGCGGTTAACGATGAACTGAGCGACTCGCCAGAGCTGGTCAATAGCGAACCGTACGCGGGCGGCTGGATCTTCAAAATCAAAGCCAGCGATGAAGCAGAAGTTGCCGCGCTGCTGGATGCGACAGCCTACGCCGCACTGTTAGAAGACGAGTAACCGTTGTTCTCCCTCTCCCTCAGGGAGAGGGCATTCTAAAATCACCGCACGTTTCAGGAACCATCGCTCATGACACAGACTTTAAGCCAGCTTGAAAACCGTGATGCTTTTATCGAACGTCACATCGGGCCGGACGCTCAGCAACAGCAGGAGATGCTGAAAACGGTTGGCGCGGATTCATTAACTGCACTGATTTCCCAAATCGTGCCGAAAGATATCCAGCTTGCCACCCCGCCGCAGGTGGGTGACGCGACGACAGAATTCGCCGCACTGGCGGAGCTGAAAGCGATTGCCGGACGTAACAAGCGCTTTAAGTCTTACATTGGCATGGGCTATACGGGCGTTCAGTTGCCGCCGGTTATCCAGCGCAACATGCTGGAAAACCCGGGCTGGTACACCGCATACACGCCTTATCAGCCGGAAGTTTCGCAGGGCCGTCTTGAGTCGCTGCTGAACTTCCAGCAGGTGACGCTGGATCTGACCGGTCTGGATATCGCCTCCGCTTCTCTGCTGGACGAAGCCACCGCCGCCGCCGAAGCGATGGCGATGGCAAAACGCGTCAGCAAACTGAAAAACGCCAACCGTTTCTTCGTGGCTGCCGATGTCCATCCGCAGACGCTGGATGTGGTACGTACACGCGCAGAAACGTTCGGTTTTGACGTGATTGTTGATGATGCCAGCAAAGCGCTGGATCACCAGGATGTCTTCGGTGTGCTGCTTCAGCAAGTTGGCACCACCGGCGAAGTTCACGATTACACGTCGCTGATGGCGGAACTGAAATCCCGCAAAGTCGTTGTAAGCGTTGCCGCTGATTTTATGGCGCTGGTGCTGTTAACCGCACCGGGCAAACAGGGCGCAGACATTATCTTCGGCTCTGCTCAGCGCTTTGGCGTGCCGATGGGCTACGGTGGCCCGCACGCGGCGTTCTTTGCGGCGAAAGATGAATTTAAACGCTCTATGCCGGGCCGTATTATCGGTGTATCGAAAGATGCGGCGGGTAATACCGCGCTGCGTATGGCGATGCAGACTCGCGAGCAGCACATCCGCCGCGAGAAAGCGAACTCCAACATTTGTACTTCTCAGGTTCTGCTGGCAAACATTGCCAGCCTGTATGCTGTCTTCCACGGCCCGGTTGGCCTGAAACGTATCGCGAATCGTATTCATCGCCTGACCGATATCCTGGCGGCAGGTCTGCAGCAGAAAGGGCAAAAACTGCGCTTTACGCACTTCTTCGACACGCTGTGTGTAGAGGTGGCAGATAAAGCCAGCGTGCTGGCGCGTGCCGAAGCAGCGGAAATTAACCTGCGCAGCGACATCCACAATGCGGTGGGTATTACGCTCGATGAAACTACCACCCGTGATGATGTGCTGAAGCTGTTCAGCGTGATCCTCGGTGACAACCACGGCCTGAATATCGACACGCTGGATAAAGACGTGGCGCTCGATAGCCGTTCGATCCCGGCAGCGATGCTGCGTGACGACGCGATCCTGACCCATCCGGTATTTAACCGCTACCACAGCGAAACCGAGATGATGCGCTATATGCACTCGCTGGAGCGTAAAGATCTGGCGCTGAACCAGGCGATGATCCCGCTGGGTTCCTGCACCATGAAACTGAACGCGGCAGCGGAAATGATCCCGATCACCTGGCCTGAATTTGCTGAGCTGCATCCGTTCTGCCCGGCCGATCAGGCGGAAGGTTATCATCAGATGATCGGTCAGCTCTCTGACTGGTTGGTGAAACTGACCGGCTATGACGCGGTTTGTATGCAGCCGAACTCCGGCGCGCAGGGAGAATACGCGGGCCTGCTGGCGATTCGCCACTATCATGAAAGCCGCAATGAAGGCCATCGCGATGTGTGTCTGATCCCGGCATCGGCGCACGGCACCAACCCGGCTTCCGCACAGATGGCTGGAATGCAGGTGGTGGTGGTCGCGTGTGATAAACAGGGCAACATCGATCTGGCGGATCTGCGTGCCAAAGCCGAGCAGCACGGCGAAAACCTCTCTTGCATCATGGTGACCTACCCGTCTACCCACGGCGTGTATGAAGAGACGATTCGTGAAGTGTGTGAAATCGTGCATCAGTTCGGCGGTCAGGTTTACCTTGATGGCGCGAATATGAACGCACAGGTAGGTATTACCTCGCCGGGCTTTATCGGCGCGGATGTTTCGCACCTTAACCTGCATAAAACCTTCTGTATTCCGCACGGCGGCGGCGGCCCGGGTATGGGCCCAATCGGTGTGAAAGCGCATCTGGCCCCGTTTGTTCCGGGCCACAGCGTGGTTCAGATTGAAGGCATGCTGACCCGTCAGGGCGCGGTTTCTGCCGCACCGTTCGGCAGCGCCTCTATCCTGCCGATTAGCTGGATGTACATCCGCATGATGGGCGCAGAAGGACTGAAGCAGGCAAGTCAGGTGGCGATTCTGAATGCCAACTACATTGCCAGCCGCCTGAAAGACGCGTTCCCGGTACTGTATACCGGCCGTGAAGGTCACGTGGCGCACGAATGCATTCTCGATATTCGTCCGCTGAAAGAAGAAACCGGCATCAGCGAACTGGATATCGCTAAGCGTCTGATCGACTACGGTTTCCATGCGCCGACCATGTCCTTCCCGGTTGCAGGTACGCTGATGGTTGAGCCGACGGAATCGGAAAGCAAAGTTGAGCTGGATCGCTTTATTGACGCGATGCTGGCCATCCGTGCGGAGATCGACCGTGTGAAAGCGGGCGAGTGGACGCTGGAAGATAACCCGCTGGTGAATGCTCCGCATACACAGAATGAGCTGGTTTCTGAGTGGAACCACGCTTACAGCCGCGAAGTGGCGGTCTTCCCGGCAGGCGTGGAGAACAAATACTGGCCGACCGTGAAACGTCTGGATGACGTTTATGGCGACCGAAACCTGTTCTGCTCCTGTGTGCCGATGAGCGAGTACCAATAAGTTATTCGGCTATGCTTTTAAGGGCGCTTCGGCGCCCTTTCTTATGGGGGAGATTTATGGGAATTGCACTGGTAACCGGCGCGAGTCGGGGAATTGGCAGGGCTACTGCACTGCAGCTGGCGCAGGAAGGGTACAGCGTTGCCGTGAACTATCGGCATAACGTGCAGGCAGCAGCCGACGTGGTGCGCGAGATAACCGAAGCGGGCGGTGAAGCCTTCGCGCTGCGTGCCGATATCAGCGATGAATCGCAGGTAATGGCGATGTTTGAGGCCATTGATAAACATCATCAACCGCTGGTCGCACTGGTGAACAACGCGGGCATTCTGTTCCAACAAAGCCGCGTGGAGTTGCTCACGGCAGATCGCATCAACCGGGTGCTGGCGACCAACGTGACGGGATATTTTCTCTGCTGTCGCGAAGCGGTTAAACGCATGGCGCATCAGCATGGTGGTGTAGGTGGGGCGATTGTAAATGTCTCTTCTGCGGCGGCGCGATTAGGCGCGCCAGGCGAATACGTGGATTATGCGGCGTCGAAAGGGGCGGTGGATACCTTAACCACCGGGTTAGCGCTGGAGGTGGCGGCGCAGGGGATTCGGGTTAATGGCGTGAGGCCTGGGTTTATTTATACCGAAATGCATGCCGATGGCGGCGAGCCGGGGCGGGTTGACCGGGTGAAATCGGTATTGCCGATGCAACGTGGCGGCCAGCCGGAAGAAGTGGCACAGGCGATTGTCTGGCTGTTGAGCGATAAAGCGTCGTACGTGACGGGGAGTTTTCTTGAGCTGGCGGGCGGGAAGTGAGGGGTTGTGTTTCCCTCCCTCACCCTAACCCTCTCCCGCAGGGAGAGGGAACCGATCGAGCGTGGTCTAAAGAACTGCGCTGGTTTTTACCCTCTCCCTGAGGGAGAGGGTAGGGTGAGGGGGGATGTTTAAAGCGATTCGCCGTTGCTGGCAATCACCGCTTTGTACCACTCAAAACTTTTCTTGCGTGAACGCGACATGTCACCCGTGCCGTCGTCGTGCTTGTTGACGTAAATAAAACCGTAGCGCTTACTGTACTGGCCGGTGGTGAACGATACACAATCGATGCAGCCCCACGGCGTGTAGCCCATTAAATCCACACCATCGTAAGTGACCGCTTTCATCATCTCTTCAACGTGCGCGCGCAGGTAGTCGATGCGATAGTCATCGTTGATGCTGCCGTCTTCCTCCACTTTGTCATACGCGCCGAAGCCGTTTTCGACAATAAACAGCGGTTTCTGGTAACGCTCGTACAGTTCACACAGCGAGTATCGCAGGCCTACCGGGTCAATCTGCCAGCCCCAGTCGGAGGCCTTCACGTGCGGGTTGGGCACGCTGCCTTCGAAGCCGGAAATGGCATCGCCGCTGCCGCCTTCCGCTTTAACCGCGTTGGTCATGTAGTAGCTGAAACCGAGATAGTCGCAGGTACCTTCGCGCAAAATGGCCTCGTCGCCGTCTTCCATTTTGATGGTAAAGCCACGGCGTTCCCACTCGTTCAGCACATATGACGGGTAGTAGCCGCGCAGCTGAACATCGGTAAAGACATAGCGTTCACGCATTGATTCCTGAGCAAACATCACGTCTTCCGGTTTGCAGGAGAACGGATAGAGCGCCACCATCGCCAGCATGCAGCCGACTTTCATTTCCGGGTTGATGCGACGCGCCGCTTTTACCGCCAGCGCACTGGCGACAAACTGGTGATGCAGCACCTGATACATGGTCTCTTCCGGATTTTCATGTTCGGTGTAGACTACGCCGGAGCAGCAGTAACCGAACAGCGGCGCGCGCCAGTTACGCTGATTATTGATTTCGTTGAAGGTCATCCAGTATTTGACCTTGTGCTTATAACGCTCGAACACAACCTCGGAGAAACGCACAAAGAAATCAACCACTTTGCGGTTCGTCCAGCCGCCGTATTCCTGCACCAGGTGCAGCGGCATCTCAAAGTGGGAGAGGGTGATAACCGGTTCGATATTATATTTCAGCAGTTCATCGAACATGTCGTCGTAGAATTTCAAGCCTTCTTCATTCGGCTGCGTTTCGTCACCTTTCGGGAAGATTCGTGTCCAGGCGATAGAAGTACGGAAACATTTGAAGCCCATCTCAGCAAACAGTTTGATGTCTTCTTTGTAATGCCCATAAAAGTCGACGGCCTCATGGTTCGGGTAATATTTACCCGGCACGACTTCCTGAGTGATTTCGCGTGGCACGCCGTGTGCACCGCCGGTCAGTACATCGCAGATACTCGGGCCTTTACCGCCTTTATTCCAGCCGCCTTCAACCTGGTGTGCCGCGACCGCGCCGCCCCATAAAAAATCTTTCGGTAAGGTCAGTTTTTTCATTGTTGCTCTACTCACTCGTTAAGACAATTAAAGTGAGTCTAACAAAGGGCCTGGAAAAGTCACGATATAACAAATCTTGCGTCGTGGAATATGTTACATCGAAAATACACCCTGTTTTTTTATGCTAATTTCTTCGCCAGTTTACGGCCAAGCGATTCGAGAATATAAACCACCGGGATTTGCGTCGTAATATCATATACGCCGCCAATACGTGTTTGGGGGAAATGCCAGGAGAGATTAAAATCGGCGAGCTTTGCAAGACGCGAGTGCTCATGGCTGGTTATTGACATGACTTTGCAGTGATGCAGGCTAAACTGGCTGGCAAAGCGCAGGATCTCTTCCGTTTCACCGGAAACTGAAAGCACAATCGCCAACGCGTTTTTCGCCATGTCATTGGTTACCGGGAAATAGGGATCATCAATATGGTTACTGAATTTACCAATATTGGAGAAAAAACGTGCGCCGTATTTGGCGAGGGAGCCTGATGTTCCTGCGCCAACGAAAATAATACGTTCGGAGGATAATATAATATCTACGGCATCATCGAGTAATTTATCAAACTCATCATTGTTGACGCTTTTAAAAAAACCAATAATTTCACTCGCACCGAAATTAGCCGGTTGCGGCTCGTTTTGTTCCAGATACAATTTAAAACGAACACGAAACTCAGAGTAACCGTCGCAGTTGAGCTTGCGACAGAAACGCATCACCGTGGTGGTAGAGACACCCACCGCATCGGCCAGCTCACGGATGGTCATGTACATCACTTTGTCACGGTTTTTGATAACGTAGTGATAGACCATCATTTCAAGATTATTGAGGCTGGCGACGGCGGTGTGGGTAAACATGCTCACGGTGGCGATACTCGTATAATTCATAGACCTTAAAGGAATAGTACCATGCAGCCCAACGACATCACTTTTTTTCGCCGTTTTCAGGATGACATTCTGGCTGGGCGTAAAACCATTACCCTGCGCGATGACACAGAATCGCATTTTAAAACCGGTGATATTTTACGCGTTGGGCGCTATGAAGATGATGGTTACTTCTGCACTATCGAAGTGCTGGCAACGTCGCGCATTACGCTTGATTCGCTGACAGAGCGGCACGCGCAGCAGGAAAACATGACGCTTGCCGAACTGCGTCGGGTAATCACCGATATTTATCCTGGTCAAACGACCTATCACGTGATTGAGTTCAAGCTTCTTCACGAAAACGGTGAACAAGTGTGAGGTGAATGATTATTATAACTTAATGATTTTTAATAAGTTACAAAATTACATCTTTTTATTTTAGCTAACATGTGTTCACTGGAATCATTCTCAGTTACGCTAGGGGTGTTTAACAGATGGTGTTGTTCACCCGGAGTACGAAATGGACCAGAAACCGCTCATTAAACAGGGTTACTCGTTGGCAGAGGAAGTTGCCAACAGCATCAGCCATGGAGTGGGTTTTGTATTTGGTATTGTGGGGCTGGTGTTGCTACTGGTGCAGGCGGTGGACACCAACGCCAGCGCAATGGCGATCACCAGCTACAGCCTGTATGGCGGCAGCATGATTTTGCTGTTTCTCGCTTCGACCTTGTATCACGCGATACCACATCAGCGGGCCAAAATATGGCTGAAGAAATTTGACCACTGCGCTATCTATTTGCTGATTGCGGGCACCTATACGCCATTTTTGCTGGTAGGCCTGGATTCACCGCTGGCGCGCGGGTTGATGATAGTTATCTGGAGCCTGGCGCTGCTGGGGATCTTGTTTAAGCTCACCATTGCTCACCGCTTTAAAGTGTTGTCGTTGGTGACTTACCTGACAATGGGCTGGCTGTCACTGATTGTGGTGTATCAACTGGCGATTAAGCTGGCGATTGGTGGGGTGACGCTGCTGGCGGTCGGCGGGGTGATTTATTCGCTGGGGGTAATTTTCTACGTCTGCAAACGCATCCCCTACAATCATGCTATCTGGCACGGTTTTGTGTTAGGCGGTAGCGTGTGTCACTTCCTGGCGATTTATCTTTATATCGGGCAGGCGTAATTGTTTGCCGGATGCGCTTCGCTTATCCGGCCTACAAACTGCGTCATGCCTGTCGTAGGCCGGATACGGCGAAGCCGCATCTGGCACTGACACCCTTACTCTTCCAGCGAATACGGCAGCGGCACAATGCTTAAGGTGTTGGCATCATCACGCACGCGGAAGATGCTGTCTGGTTCCATATCGTTATTCATCACCGCCTGCACCAGCAGTCGGCCATCATCAAGTTGTACCGCGGCTAGAACGGTACCGGTACGGCGCCAGTTTTCGCCCATCTTCAGTTCCAGATCTTCCCCGGCTTCCGGTACGCGGCTGGCCGTTCCCGCCAGTGACCACAAGGCACGTTTATTGGCACCACGGAATTTGGCGCGCGCCACCATCTCTTGCCCGGTGTAACAGCCTTTCTTAAAGCTGATACCGCCCAGCGCCTGAATGTTGGTGGCCTGCGGAATGAACTGCCCGCTGTTGGCTTCATCAATAACCGGTAGACCCGCTTCAATGTTCAGCGCCAGCCACTGCTGACTGTTGTTGAGCTGCGCTTCGCCGCGCAGGGCGTCAGTGACGCGCGTGGCGGTGGCTTCGTCGGTGACAAGCAGGAAGCGCTCGTCCGGGTGGGCAAACCACAACAGTGAAGTTTCGCCTTCCTGTACCAGTGGTTTGTCGGCATCCGGCAGTTCGGCAAACAGATTCGCCAACGCGGCACGCGCCTGGAAGCCCGCTACGCCCAGTAGCACCAGCGTATCGTTCGGTTCGATAACCACTTTTGAGAACACCGCGTACTTTTTCAACTGTGTCAGTTGTGCGTCGCGCAGGCTGCGGCGTTCGATCCAGGCGAACCCTTCATTACGGCGAAACAGGCGCAGGTTGCTCCACATCTTGCCTTTAGCATCGCAATGGGCCGCTAACAGATGTTGATTGGCGCCCAGTTCCGCGACATCGGCGGTAACCTGGCCTTGCAGGTACTTTTCACTGTCGGCACCGGTAAGGGTCGCCAGCGCCCAGTCATCAAGTGTCATAAGCGTCAGCGGTAAACGCGCAGATGCGGAGGGCTGACGGGGTGGAAAAGGTGTAAAAGCCATAATGATGTCCTGAATTGCTTAACGCACGGGTAGATAACTCATGGTAAAAGAGATAGTCATCAATGCAAGTGCTTTCAACAGACGATTCGTGCCCTGTCGCGCGGTTTGCGATAAGGTACGCAGGCGACCTGAAATCCCATTAAGTTTGCGTGGCTTTTCTGAATGTTGCTCGCGATTAACGAGATTGCTGTAAAGTAAGTGCAAAAAACACGTTAGACTAATGACATCGTTATGCTGGAAGGAAATTATGGACATCAATAATAAAGCCCGTATCCACTGGGCATGCCGTCGCGGTATGCGTGAGCTCGATATCTCCATCATGCCGTTTTTCGAGCATGAGTACGATTCGCTGAGCGATGACGACAAAGCGATTTTTATTCGTCTGCTGGAGTGCGACGATCCAGACTTGTTCAACTGGCTGATGAATCACGGTAAGCCGGCGGATGCGGATCTCCAGCGCATGGTGCATTTAATTCAGACTCGGAATCGGGAACGTGGTCCTGTGGCAATCTGATTTACGCGTCTCCTGGCGCTCACAATGGCTCTCTTTACTGCTCCACGGCCTCGTGGCGGCATTCATTTTGCTGATGCCCTGGCCGTTGAGCTACACCCCACTGTGGTTATTATTGCTGTCGCTGGTGGTATTTGACTGCGTACGCAGCCAACGGCGCATCAACAGCCATCAGGGAGAAATTAAACTGCTGATGGATTCTCGTCTTCGCTGGCGCGATCAGGAGTGGGAAATACTCGGGCAGCCGTGGGTGTTGAATTCAGGCATGATGCTGCGTTTGCGCAGGCTGGCCAGCCGTCGTCGTCAGCATTTGTGGATTGCGGCAGACAGTATGGATGCTGAAGAGTGGCGCGATCTGCGGCGTATCATGATGCAGCAGCCCGCGCCGAGTAAGCATTAAGAGAACTGTTCGGCCATTTCGCCAAGAATTTGTTCACACCAGTTCTGAATGCGTTCATCGCTCAGGTCGTACTGATTGGTCTCGTCGAGCGCGAGGCCGACAAACAACTGACCGTCGGCGATGACCGGTTTCGGGCTGGTGAACTCATACCCTTCGGTCGGCCAGTAGCCAATAAACTTCACGCCTTTGGTCACCAGTTTATCGTGTAGCATGCCGAGCGCGTCCAGGAACCATTCACCGTAACCTAGCTGATCGCCCATTCCATAGAGTGCAACAATTTTGCCCTCCAGATTCAGCGTATCCAGTTGTTCCCAGATGGCTTCCCAGTCTTCCTGAATCTCACCGAAATCCCAGGTCGGAATGCCGAGGATCAGCACATCGTACTGCTCCATTAACGCTGGCGCGTCATCTTTCACATTGTGCAGCGTCACCAGTTCCGGGCCGATGATGTCGCGAATTTTCTCTGCCGCCATTTCGGTGTAGCAGGTACTGGAACCATAAAAAAGGCCGATGTTCATAACGTAAAGGTCTCGATTCTTACAGTGACTATGCCCGCAGTGTACCAGAAAGCCTAAAGATTCAGGCATAATGGTGCCGATGAAACAGGCAAAGGGGCGAACGTGGAACAGGATCTCGCACGAATCGAACAATTTCTCGATGCGCTGTGGCTGGAGCGCAATCTTGCCGAAAACACGCTGAGCGCTTATCGTCGCGATCTTACCATGGTGGTCGAATGGCTGGCGCATCGTGGCCTGACGCTTGAGACCGTACAGCATGACGATTTGCAAAATTTGCTCGCAGAACGCCAACAGGGCGGGTATAAAGCCACCAGTTCGGCGCGTCTGTTAAGCGCGATGCGCCGCTTCTTCCAGCATCTTTATCGCGAGAAAGTACGCGTCGATGATCCGAGTGCGCAACTGGCCTCACCGAAGTTGCCGCAGCGTTTACCGAAGGATTTAAGTGAAGCGCAGGTTGACCGGCTGCTGCAGTCGCCGGTAACCGATATCCCGCTGGAATTGCGCGATAAAGCGATGCTTGAGGTACTCTACGCCACCGGGCTTCGTGTCTCTGAACTGGTTGGGCTGACAATGAGCGATATCAGTTTGCGTCAGGGCGTGGTGCGCGTTATCGGTAAAGGCAATAAAGAACGGCTCGTCCCTCTGGGGGAAGAAGCGGTATATTGGGTGGAAACGTATCTGGAACATGGTCGCCCGTGGCTGCTCAACGGGGTTTCGATAGACGTTCTGTTCCCCAGCCAGCGCGCGCAACAAATGACGCGCCAGACGTTCTGGCATCGCATTAAACACTATGCTCAACTGGCGGGTATCGACAGCGAAAAGCTCTCCCCGCACGTATTACGTCACGCATTTGCCACGCATTTGCTCAACCATGGCGCAGATTTGCGTGTGGTGCAAATGTTGTTAGGTCATAGTGATTTATCGACAACACAAATTTATACGCACGTGGCGACCGAGCGACTGCGGCAACTTCATCAACAGCACCACCCACGCGCGTGATGCTGACTACAAAGGACGATTTTATGAAAAAAGGTTTAGTGATGCTCACCCTGCTGGCGGCGGCTTTTTCCGCGACCACCCATGCGGATGATGCGGCTATTAAACAGTCGCTGGCTAAACTGGGCGTACAAAGCACAGATATCCAGAATGCACCGGTCGCGGGCATGAAAACCGTGCTGACCAACAGCGGCGTGCTGTATGTCACTGAAGACGGCAAGCATATCATTCAGGGGCCTATGTATGACGTCAGCGGCGCACAGCCGGTGAACGTAACCAACCAGTTGTTGATGACGCATCTCAACGCGCTGGAAAAAGAGATGATTATCTACAAGGCACCGAAAGAGCAGCACGTGATTACCGTCTTTACCGATATCACTTGCGGCTACTGCCACAAGCTGCATGAAGAGATGAGCGACTACAACGCGCTGGGCATCACCGTGCGCTATCTTGCCTTCCCGCGCCAGGGGCTTCAGAGCCAGGCTGAGCAGGATATGAAAGCCATCTGGTGTGCGAAAGATCGTAACAAAGCGTTCGATGATGCAATGAACGGCAAAGGCGTTCAGCCCGCCAGCTGCGATATCAATATCGCGGATCACTACGCCCTGGGCGTGCAGTTTGGCGTTAGCGGCACACCGGCGATTGTCCTGAACGATGGCTACGTTGTGCCGGGCTATCAGGGGCCGAAAGAGATGAAAGCCTTCCTCGACGAACACAAAAAACAGACCAGCGGTAAATAATTCGCGTGAAACCACAGATTCAACTTCGCCGCCGTGAGGCGGTTGATTCAGATTCGTTGCCTGCTGATTTGCCGCCGTTGTTGCGTCGTTTGTATGCCAGTCGTGGCGTGAAATCGGCGGACGATCTGGAGCGCGGCCTGAAGGGCATGCTGCACTGGCGCACATTAACGGGCGTCGAAAAAGCCGTTGAGATGCTGCACGATGCGTTCGAAAAGAATCTGCGCATTATGGTGGTGGGCGATTTTGACGCCGATGGTGCGACCAGCACCGCGCTAAGCGTGCTCTCGCTGCGCGCGATGGGCTGCCATAGCGTAGAATATCTGGTGCCGAACCGCTTTGAAGACGGTTATGGCCTGAGCCCGGAAGTCGTCGATCAGGCGCACGCACGCGGCGCGCAGATGATCATGACGGTGGATAACGGGATCTCTTCCCACGCGGGCGTCGATCACGCGCATGCGTTGGGGATCCGCGTGCTGGTCACCGATCACCACCTGCCGGGCGAGACGCTGCCGAACGCTGATGCGATGGTGAACCCAAACCTGGTGGACTGCCCGTTCCCGTCGAAATCGCTGGCGGGTGTCGGCGTGGCATTCTATCTGATGCTGGTGTTGTGTAATCATCTGAAGGCGAAAGGCTGGTTCGAGTCTCGCGGCATCGCGGTGCCGAAGATCGTCGAGTTCCTCGATCTGGTGGCGCTGGGTACGGTCGCCGATGTGGTGCCGCTGGATGCCAATAACCGCATTCTGACCTGGCAGGGGTTGAGCCGTATTCGCGCGGGCGTGTGTCGTCCGGGCATTAAAGCGCTGCTGGAAATTGCCAATCGCGACCCGCAAAAGCTGGTGGCAAGCGATCTCGGCTTTGCCCTTGGCCCGCGTCTGAACGCTGCCGGGCGGCTGGATGATATGTCAGTGGGCGTGGCGCTATTACTGAGCGAAAACCTCGGTGAAGCCCGCATGCTGGCGAATGAACTTGATGCCCTTAACCAGACGCGCAAAGAGATTGAGCAGGGCATGCAGGCGGAAGCGCTGACGCTGTGCGAAAAGCTGGAGCGCAGCAGCGAAACTCTGCCCGGCGGGCTGGCGATGTATCATCCTGAATGGCATCAGGGCGTGGTGGGTATTCTGGCTTCGCGCATTAAAGAGCGTTTCCATCGCCCGGTGATTGCGTTTGCGCCTGCCGGAGACGGTATGTTGAAAGGCTCTGGCCGTTCGATTCAGGGGCTGCATATGCGCGATGCCCTGGAACGCCTTGATACGCTTTATCCTGGCCTGATGATGAAGTTTGGCGGCCACGCGATGGCGGCCGGTTTATCGCTGGAAGAAGCGAAGTTTGATGAGTTCCAGCAGCGCTTTGGCGAACTGGTCACCGAATGGCTCGACCCGGCCCTGCTGCAGGGTGAAATTCTTTCGGATGGCGAACTTTCCGCGCAGGAAATGACGCTGGACGTGGCGCAGATGCTGCGTGACGCGGGGCCGTGGGGGCAGATGTTCCCGGAACCGTTGTTTGATGGGCATTTTCGCCTGTTGCAACAGCGGATTGTTGGCGAACGTCATCTGAAGGTGATGGTGGAACCCGTAGGCGGTGGCCCGCTGCTGGACGGCATTGCGTTCAACGTTGATACCACCTGCTGGCCGGATAACGGCGTGCGCGAAGTTAAGCTTGCCTATAAGCTCGATATCAATGAGTTTCGCGGAAACCGCAGTTTGCAGTTAATCATCGACAATATCTGGCCAATTTAGCGCCAGTAATCGCTATAAATAAGGGCGCAGATCCGGTAAAATCTCGCCCTTATAACCGCATTTTGACAAGTCCATTAAAAGAAAACAGACCATGTTTGAAATTAACCCGGTAAATAACCGCATTCAGGACCTCACGGAGCGCTCTGACGTTCTTAGGGGGTATCTTTGACTATGATGCCAAGAAAGAGCGTCTTGAAGAAGTAAACGCCGAGCTGGAACAGCCGGACGTCTGGAACGAACCTGAGCGCGCACAGGCGCTGGGTAAAGAGCGTTCCTCTCTGGAAGCCATCGTCGATACGCTGGATCAAATGTCTCAGGGGCTGGAAGATGTTTCCGGTCTGCTGGAGCTTGCAGTAGAAGCCGATGACGAAGAGACCTTCAACGAAGCCGTTGCGGAACTCGATACCCTGGAAGAGAAACTGGCGCAGCTTGAATTCCGTCGCATGTTCTCCGGTGAATATGACAGCGCCGATTGCTACCTGGACATCCAGGCAGGCTCCGGCGGCACCGAAGCGCAGGACTGGGCCAGCATGCTTGAGCGTATGTATCTGCGTTGGGCCGAAGCGCGCGGCTTCAAAACCGAGATCATCGAAGAATCTGAAGGTGAAGTTGCGGGTATCAAATCCGTCACCATCAAGATTTCCGGTGATTACGCGTACGGCTGGTTACGTACTGAAACCGGCGTTCACCGCCTGGTGCGTAAGAGCCCGTTCGACTCCGGTGGCCGTCGCCACACCTCTTTCAGCTCTGCGTTTGTTTACCCGGAAGTGGATGACGATATTGATATCGAAATCAACCCGGCTGACCTGCGCATCGACGTGTATCGCGCGTCCGGGGCAGGTGGTCAGCACGTTAACCGTACGGAATCTGCGGTACGTATTACCCACATTCCAACCAACACGGTAACGCAGTGCCAGAACGACCGTTCTCAGCACAAGAACAAAGACCAGGCCATGAAGCAGATGAAAGCGAAGCTTTATGAACTGGAAATGCAGAAGAAGAACGCGGAGAAACAGGCGATGGAAGACAACAAGTCTGACATCGGCTGGGGTAGCCAGATTCGTTCTTATGTCCTGGACGACTCCCGCATCAAAGATTTGCGTACCGGTGTAGAAACCCGAAACACGCAGGCGGTGCTGGACGGCAGTCTGGATCAATTTATCGAAGCAAGTTTGAAAGCAGGGTTATGAGGAACCAACATGTCTGAACAACACGCACAAGGTGCTGACGCGGTAGCTGACCTTAACAATGAACTGAAAGCGCGCCGCGAGAAACTGGCAGCACTGCGCGAGCAGGGGCTCCCGTTCCCGAACGATTTCCGCCGCGATCACACCTCAGACCAACTGCACGCTGACTTCGACGCGAAAGAGAACGAAGAGCTGGAAGCGCTGAACATTGAAGTGTCTGTCGCTGGCCGAATGATGACCCGTCGTATTATGGGTAAAGCTTCTTTCGTGACCTTACAGGACGTGGGTGGCCGCATCCAGCTGTACGTTGCTCGTGACGATCTGCCGGAAGGCGTGTACAACGAGCAGTTCAAGAAATGGGATCTCGGCGATATCCTCGGCGCGAAAGGTAAACTGTTCAAAACCAAAACTGGTGAACTGTCTATCCACTGCACCGAGCTGCGTCTGCTGACTAAAGCCCTGCGCCCGCTGCCGGACAAATTCCACGGTCTGCAGGATCAGGAAGCGCGCTACCGTCAGCGTTACCTGGATCTCATCTCTAACGATGAATCCCGCAATACGTTCAAAATTCGCTCTAAGATCCTGGCTGGCATCCGTCAGTTCATGGTGAACCGCGACTTTATGGAAGTGGAAACACCGATGATGCAGGTGATCCCAGGCGGTGCTTCTGCCCGTCCGTTCATCACCCACCACAACGCCCTTGACCTGGACATGTACCTGCGTATCGCGCCGGAACTGTACCTGAAACGTCTGGTGGTTGGCGGCTTCGAGCGCGTCTTCGAAATCAACCGTAACTTCCGTAACGAAGGCATCTCAGTACGTCATAACCCAGAGTTCACCATGATGGAACTCTATATGGCGTACGCGGATTACAAAGATCTGATCGAACTGACCGAATCTCTGTTCCGCACCCTGGCGCAGGATATTCTCGGTACCACTGAAGTGCCTTATGGCGAAGAAACCTTCGACTTCGGTAAACCGTTCGAAAAACTGACCATGCGCGAAGCGATCAAGAAATACCGTCCGGAAACGGATATGGCGGATCTGGATAACTTTGACTCTGCAAAAGCGATTGCCGAAAGCATCGGTATTAAAGTTGAGAAGAGCTGGGGTCTGGGCCGTATCGTGACCGAGATCTTCGAAGAAGTGGCCGAAGCGCACCTGATTCAGCCGACCTTCATCACCGAATACCCGGCAGAAGTCTCTCCGCTGGCGCGTCGTAATGACGTGAACCCGGAAATCACTGACCGCTTCGAATTCTTCATCGGTGGCCGTGAAATCGGTAACGGCTTTAGCGAGCTGAACGATGCAGAAGACCAGGCGCAGCGCTTCCAGGATCAGGTTGATGCGAAAGCCGCGGGCGACGACGAAGCGATGTTCTTCGACGAAGACTACGTGACTGCGCTGGAGCACGGCCTGCCACCGACTGCGGGTCTGGGTATCGGTATCGACCGTATGGTGATGCTGTTCACCAACAGCCACACCATCCGCGACGTGATCCTGTTCCCGGCGATGCGCCCGGTGAAATAAATCACTGAGATGTGAAAAAGCCCCGATGTGTGAGCATCGGGGCTTTTTTTTACCCCTCACCCTAACCCTCTCCCTAAGGGAGAGGGGACAGATAGCGCTGGTGGTTGAGACTGGTGCAGGTTTTCTCCCTCTCCCTCAGGGAGAGGGCAGGGGTGAGGGGACAAACCGCACCAGCTTATCCCGCGCTTCTTGCGAACGATACTGCAACACCATCCACGGACTGAACGCCCACGGAGTGGCCGCCAGAGCCTGAAAAAGCGCATCTAATGAAACCCAGTGGCTATCCATTACTTCGTCCGGGTTCAAGGCAACGGTATTGGTTAGCCTCGCCGCATACACCGGGCAGACTTCGTTTTCCACGATGCCGCTGGCGTCGGTTTCGCAATAACGAAATTCAGGAAAAACCGGGGTGATACTCGTAAGTTCGGCCCCCACTTCAAACCGGCAGCGGCGCGTAATCGCCTGCTCGAAGGTTTCACCTAATTGAGGATGACCACAAACAGAGTTCGTCCAGACACCCGGCCAGGCTTTTTTGCCGAGCGAACGGCGGGTGATCAGAACCTGACCTTCGTTATTGAAGATCCAGCAGGAGAAGGCGAGGTGGAGAGGCGTGTGGGCGGTATGTACGGCATATTTTTCCGCCGTGCCAACCGATTCACCTTTTTCATTCAGTAAAATGACGTGTTCTTGCCCTTTCATCACGGCTCCCGATAGCGAATTCCAATACGCCGGATGGCGCTGCGCTTATCCGGCCTACGAATATTACTCCGTAGGCCCGGTAAGCGAAGCGCCACCGGGCACAGCGATTATACCTCAAGCTTAGGCGAACAAACTGGCCCACAGTGCGGAAATCGGCATAACCAGAATTAAGCCTGGCAGCATATTGGCGACCGGGAACGCTTTGATATTACAGATGCGTAACCCGGTGGCGACCATAATCAACCCGCCTGCACAGGAGAAATCGGCCATCATATCCGGTGTAATCAAATGCAGGATATGCACCGCCAGCACTGCCAGCGCAACCTGAACAGCAATCAGCGGAATGCCAATCGTCATCACCGAAAATCCGAGCATGGTGGCAAAAATTGCCGCAGTGAATAAATCGAGCACGGTTTTAATGTAGAGGATCGACGGATCGCCGGTCATCCCTTCATGCATCGCACCGAAAATCCCGGTACCGCTGGCGCAGAAGAGCACCAGAATCGCGACAAATTTCTCGGTGAACTCGTCGTGCGTTAAGCCCTGAACCGGCGGGAAGATGCGGTTGATCAGACCGCGCGTGCTGCCCGCGGCTTTACCAATCTGTTTTTCGAGGAAAAACATTTCGCCAATCACCGCGCCGATAACCATCGCCAGCACCACGGCGGGCATGAATTTCACCTTGATGACCAGATTGATACCAAGGCCTACCGAGCAAAGCCCGAAGGTCAGCGGCAGCGCCGTTTTAACGCGATCGGGAATATGCGTCCCGATGACCGATCCGAACAGGCCGCCGACGATCACCGCCGCGCCGTTCACATAGGGGCCAATTAACATGGAAGTGTCCTGATAGAGTTATTCAGTGTGGCTAAGAGATCCTTCGCCCCAACGCGGAAGATCGTTAATATCAAAATCAAACAGATCGAGAGCACGGCTGACGCTATGAGTAACGATCTCGTCAGCCGTTTGTGGCCGCTGATAAAGCGCAGGTACAGGCGGGAAGATAATGCCGCCCATTTCGGTCACCGCGCCCATATTGCGAATATGGCCGAGGTTAAGCGGCGTTTCTCGCGCCAGCAGCACCAGACGGCGGCGCTCTTTGAGCACCACGTCTGCCGCCCGCGTCAGCAGATTGTCGGTCAGGCAGTGGGCGATAGCGCCCAGTGTTCTCATTGAACAGGGGGCAACAATCATCCCCGCCGTTTTAAATGAACCGCTGGAAATCGCCGCGCCCAGATGACCAATCGGGTGAACGACGTCCGCCATGGCGAAGACATCCTCCAGGCGGTAATCCGTCTCCAGCTGGCAGGTTTTCTCCGCCCCTTTCGAGACAACGAGATGAACCTCAACGTCCAGTTTCTGCAACAGTTCCAGCGCTTTCACGCCGTACTGGAACCCGGAGGCGCCGCTAATGCCGACAATCATGCGTTTCGTGGCCACGGTGTTCTCCTTATTCGAAGTCCGGCAGGAAGCGTTTCACATCGACTTCCTTGAATTTCGAACGTTCAAAGTGACTTTTCAGATGGAACGGTACGGTGCAGTCAAAGATAGTTTTGCAAGACATCCCCTGTTGCAGAATGCTCGGGCTGTATGCAGGAACCTGAGATGGATCGAGCGGGTGGCAACGTACGCCCGGAATGGTGACGGTGTCCACGTCGCCCTGATAGCGCGTCTGCATCGCCCACAGCACATCATCGCTATCGAAAATATCGACATCTTCATCCACCAGAATGACGTGTTTCAGTTCCGGGAACGCGGAGAAGGCGAGCAGAGCAGCCTGGCGCTGACGACCTTCATCGACGGCGGCGGATTTTTTAAATTGCATCACCGCCAGCAGTTTGCCGCCGCCTGCGGTATGCGCAAAGACGTTCAGCAATTTACCCGGCATCGCGCGTTCAACCATATCGAGGATGCTTGCTTCGGTCGGAATACCCGCCATGTTCACGTGTTCCTCGCCAGGCCCAACGGTGGTGCGCCAGATTGGGTTTTTACGGTGCGTTACCGCTTTCACTTTAATCACCGGAATCGCTTCTTTGGCTTCGCCGGTGTAGCCAGGGAATTCCGGCATTGCTTTGCCGGTGTTAGTGTTCTGGTCTTCACGCACGCGCACGTTAGGTAGCAGTTCGCCTTCGATGATGATTTCCGCGTGGGCGATCGCTTTCTCGTTGATGGTTTTACACTGTACCATTTCAACGGCATGACCGCGCAGCGAACCGGCGATGCTCAGTTCATCGAAGCCCAGTGGCGTGGTTGGCGGCTCGAAGCAGGCGGCAATTTCAATCGCCGGGTCAACGCCGATGCTGATAGAAATCGGCAGTGGTTTGCCCGCGGCTTCGGCTTTCATGCGGAACGCATCAATATGACGGCCTGGAGTGAGCCACATTGAAAGCTCATCTTTACTTTGCACGCATAAACGGTGAATGGTGATATCCGATTCATGCGTTTGCGGATCTGAGGCGTAGCACAGCCCCATGGTGATATACGGGCCGGCATCTTCTTCAGTATTGGTCGGCGCAGGCAGCAGTTTGCGCAGGTCGAAACCGGCGTCGGTAGCGAGGTGAACCACTTCCTGACCTACAGCAGGTGCGGTAGTCAGAACGGGCGCGATTGGCGTCTGTACGGAATCTTTCAGCAGATGACCCAGACGTTCCGGCGGGCAGTTCAGGAAGTGGCTGACGCGGTGACGGGAACCGTTAAGGCCAATGGCGACGCTGATATCGTTAAAGCCTTTAATTTTGTTGAACATCATTACCGGGCCATTTTTGCGGGTTGGACGCTGGCAGGTTCCGCCTGCGCCAACATAGCGGTAAACACCGGAGAGTTCCGCGTGCGGGTCAACTTCGGTATCGGTTTCAACATATTCGCCTGGCAGCGTTTTCAACAGCTCCAGCGCGGAGCGTAGGTCATGAACCTTACTTTTCATTGTGCTATTCCTGTGAGTAAGCAGTAAAACTGTCTGCGGTTACCCTAATCCCCAACAGAAAAAGGGACAAATACCGTTTAGCTGCGTCTGAGTAGATCAAAAAAGTGTGAGGCAGGTGTGGTGGCTGACGTACACTAGCCTTCAGGACGTTGGCGAGGAGGACGGTTTCGTGGATTTAAAACGATTACGCTATTTTTGTCGGGTAGTGGAGCAAGGCTCGATAAGCCAGGCGGCGAAAGTGCTGAATATGGCGCAACCGCCGCTCAGTAAACGTATCCAGGAGCTGGAGGATGAGCTGCAAACACCGCTCTTTACCCGTCGGGGTAATCGAATTGAGCCGACAGAGGCAGGATTTTTCCTTTATCGCAAAGCCTGCGAGATTTTGCGTCAGGTGGAAGACACCGCGCGAGAAACCATGGAGATCGCGCAAAAAGATCATCCGCAGTTTCGTCTTGGCCTCACGCACCTTTTCCAGTCCTACTTTAAACCATTGCTATTGGCGCTGTATGAGCGCAATCCCAACATTGAGGTGAACATCTCGGTCACCGATTCCAGTCATCTGGAGATGCTACTCAATGAAGGGGCCATTGATTTAGCACTCATTCAGCGCCCTTATCGCAGTGAAGGGTTTGATTTTGTCTCCTTTGATCCCATCAAGCTGGTGGCGGTCATCAGCAAAAAATGTTTGCCCCAGGCACCCGCGAACCCTTTCGACTACACGGCGCTGGCTGACTTTCCGCTGGTATTGCTGCATCGGGCGAAAGATTCCGGCACTTACGAGATGCTTATCGATCTGTTCAGAAAGGCGGGGGTAAACCCGAATGTGATTATGCATATCACCCAGCCGGGCATGATCCTCGACTGGCTCGAATCGGGGCTGTCTGCCGCCACGCTGCTACCCTCATCGGAAGTGGACTTGACGCGCTTATCCCACTGCCACGTGGTTGATGTCTTCCCCTCGCCGCAGGTTTTCTATCCCGCGCTGGTGAAAATGCCCGCCGCGAACTGGGTACCGGAAGTGATGGAGTTGGTGGCGGAAGGGTATCCTTTTAACTCTCCTCCTTCTGTCTGAGATATTGGCATCCGCCATCAGCCTGCTATCATAGGCGACCTGACCGAACTAACCCGAGGACGATGTTTTGATAGCAGGATGCCTGAGTACCCAGCCAATGCGTTTTTTACTGTGCCTGTTCCTCGGCGTGGTGCTGGTGGGCTGTTCCGGGAGCAAATCGGGCTCCGGCAGCTATGATGGTTCGGTCTACACCGTAAAACGTGGCGATACCCTGTCGCGCATCTCCCGCGCCACAGGCACCAGCGTGGCTGAGCTGGCGCGTCTGAACGGCATCAAACCGCCTTACATTATTGAAGTGGGGCAAAAGATTAAAACCGGAAGTTCATCCAAACTTCTTGGCAAAAAGCCGACCAGCACGGCAAAAGTCACACCGTCCTCCGCCGTGCCGCAATCATCATGGCCGCCGGTGGGGCAACGCTGCTGGCGCTGGCCGACCAGCGGGAAAGTCATCATGCCGTACTCCACCGCAGATGGCGGTAACAAAGGTATCGATATTTCCGGCAGTCGTGGTCAGCCGGTTTACGCCGCAGGTGCAGGGAAGGTGGTCTACGTCGGCAACCAGCTGCGTGGCTACGGCAATCTGATCATGATTAAACACAGCGAAGATTACATCACCGCTTACGCGCATAACGACACGCTGCTGGTGAACAACGGGCAAAGCGTGAAGATAGGTCAGAAGATTGCCACCATGGGCAGCAGCGATGCTGATTCCGTGCGACTGCACTTCCAGATCCGCTACCGCGCGACGGCGATTGATCCACTGCGCTATTTACCGCCGCAGGGCAGTAAGCCTAAGTGCTAAAAGACTATTTTATCGCCAGTCAGTGGCGATGAGGCTTGCCAGCGAGGGCATAAGGTTTATAATGCTCCTCGCACACGCCGAAGCGGGCGTAGTTCAATGGTAGAACGAGAGCTTCCCAAGCTCTATACGAGGGTTCGATTCCCTTCGCCCGCTCCAATCCTACATCCTGTCTCATCACTCAGTGCTGTATGTAACAAATAAATCGCGGTATTTTTCCGGTAAAGAAAATGTAATTGTTATCATTCTGCTTATAAAGATGAAAATTGATAGATGTTCCTTCTTTGATCAAAAAGTCAGACGTTATCTTTTCCAGAATTTCATCGCTTAACGTATCATCTCTCTGTATTCTTTGAATTTTTACGGAGGTGAAATAGACTGCATCACCGAATTTTTTGTAGGAAAAGTCAATGTATCGTCGGATGAAACCGACCTTTTTGTCATTCTCAATATACACGCCGCTGAGATAGACCGTACCTGAATTATTTTCAGGGACAATGCTGAATGTCATGTTCTCATTGAGCTGATTATTATCAACGTAATTGATGAGACTGGCTGTGCAGGAGATATTGCTGTTTGCTCTGTCCAGTCGTAACATGGCAAGGTGGCTGATCAGTGTAGCGACAACAATAATGATAAGAACCATAATCAATGCAGTGTTCTTTTTATTCATGGTTTAACTCCATTTTAATAAATAAAGAAGAACAACTACCCGATGATTCCTGATCTAATTTTGAGTTACATGCCAGCGCATAGAACCCTCTCATCGTATTTGTTGTTGAAATATAAATGTGGGGATTTCTCTCACATTTAATGTCGAGTCTATTCATCTCATTGATAACTGGTGCCAACGCATTAGCGGACGGAAAGGATTTATTATCATAATAAAATGTGCATCCTTGTTTTGTGACAAGGTGTTTGTATTCAGAGAATACATCCTCGCTTTTTACGGTATGCGACATGTTATTATGAAAGTTGTAAATCATGTAAGATATGATATATATCGAAACGCAAGCAATCGATATCCATAGCCACATAATATTACTTTTTTTTAATAAGCGTTCTTTTAAAGGAGGTAATGATTCCTCCTGATTCACAACATCCTCATGGATTGCGTCATGTTCTGGTGTTTCTTTAGGAGTCTCAACGACTTTAACAGTTGCTTCTTCGTTGATTTTAAAACCCTTTCTTGGAACAGTTCTAATGATGTCGCTGGCATCAGGCGATGTACTTAATTCCCGAAATGAACGTCTGATAATCGAAATATTCTGGTAAAGGGTGTTTGTCGCGACTTCAGATTCAGCGCCACTCCACACTTTTTCGAAAAAACGATGATGCGATACCACCTGATGAGCGTTGTCTAAAAGCAAACTCAAGCATTTCCCTGCAGGATAAGTCAACATCACCTCATCTGAGGTGGTCAATGATGTTAATTTATTTGATGAAGAATTGAATTTCACTTCATCATTTATGATGTATATCATTAAGGTTATACCTTTACCCTTTTAACTCGATGTTATTCTTGAGCAAAATGCTGTGTGCACAACATGATGTTAAGTGTAGAAGATTTTGCCGTGAAGATACTGTGAATTATCTGAATTCTAGGAATTATCTGATTTTAAGGTGTTTATAAATCTTTTCAATTGTGTTTTTTTTGTGATTTGAATGTGGTCTGCAATGTAACTAAATTCAATAACTCACTGAATTTATTAGATTAAGAATTTTCTCTGCTGCAGGTCATCTTGTGCGTCTGCTGATTTCAGGTAAAACACTACAAACCACGAGGGTTTAGCGCAGCAAAATGCGCTGCCGTCAGCTACCTCGCTGCGAATCGGTGCCTCCATGATGCGCGAATCAGATAGTTATCGATGGCGAGATCGCGACTTGAATTTCAGATGCCGCTGGCCCTGCACAACGCCGGGGAGAGCCATCAATATTTATGCTATCCAGTTCCCTTCTGCCTTTATTAATACTGGTTGCTAATGATTCATTTGTGTTATTATAAATACGTGCATGATATTCCTTGTATCCAGGCAAAAGAATTGTAGTGAGAGATTGTTTTAAATATTTTCGTCGTGCTTTTGTTTTTTCTTATGAAATGTTAATGCTACGACGAAGAGTTAATGTGTTCTGAAACGATCTTAATTTAAAAAGTGATAAACCTTTCCAGTATTAAATATAAAAAGCCAGATGCGAATAAGTGTCTGTAAAATCTTATAAGTTTATCACCATCTAAAACATCACTCTTAAACAATACTGTTAATCCCCGTAAAGGGGGCTTGCTTACAAGGAAAAAATGAAATATGAAATTTTTAATTGATGATTTTTCAATGGAGTTTTTCTCACTGAAAAACAAAGTGGCGATCGTCACCGGAGCGGCAGGTGAATTGGGTCGGGGTTTAGCCATTGCGCTGGCGAAGGCGGGTGCCAATCTCTTACTGGTAGATATCAAATCAGCTAATCAGGAATATATTACGCGGTTAAAGCGTGCGGGCGGTGACGTCGATTTTATGACGATAGATATCACAGAACCGGGCGCTGCCACGAAGATTGTGAACAGAAGTGTAGAGCGATTCGGCCAGCTCGATATTCTTGTTAATAACGCCGGTATTTGTAATATCAATCGCCCGATTGATTTTAACCGTAATGACTGGGATCCTATGATCAATCTGAACCTGACGGCTGCATTTGAGATGTGTCAGGCCGCGATGCAGATTTTTGTTCCGCAACGGAGAGGAAAAATTATCAACATCTGTTCGGTTCTCTCTTTCCACGGTGGCCGATGGTCGCCAGGGTATGCGGCGACGAAACATGCGTTAGCGGGTCTAACCAAAGCCTACTCTGATGACTTCTCCGAATATAACATTCAGATTAACGGTATCGCGCCGGGTTACTACGTCAGCGAAATGACGTCAATTATCTATAACAATCCAAAAATCAGGGAACTTATTAAAGGCAGGATCCCGGCGAAACGTTGGGGTAAAGCACAGGATCTAATGGGGGCGATGGTCTTTCTGGCAAGTTCAGCGTCGGATTACGTTAATGGGCACATTTTAGTGATTGATGGCGGTTATTCTATTCGCTAGTACAGAGCGCGCTTCCGGTGTTGTAACGATTCGGGAGCGCACTTAGTCGAACGACAATCCTTAATCAGAGAAGGTGATTTCCCGTTTTTCGCCGTGATCCCCCAGATACACTGCCGTCACTGTTCCTCCGGTCACCGCATCCGCCAGCCAGTACCGCCGTTGGCTGAACGGTTTTACCATCATATCGCTCTCCTGGTTCACCCGGGTTGCGCCAACGCGGATGCCGCTAAATGAGATATGTAGCGGTGTCGGGTTATTGAATTCAATATAACCGGCTTTGCCATCGCGGCCCAGACGCCAGGTAAGTTTACGCACGGCCTCTTCCGGGCGTAGCGTGATGGATTTGGGACGGTAGAAGATTTTTAGCTGAGTATTCATTGCCAGTGTCACATGCGCAGAGTCTTTACGCGGACTTTCAGGCGGCATTTCATAAAGATTCAGCCAGAACGCTGATTCACGATCCTGCGGAAGCGGATCGTGATTGTAGACGATTCTCACTCCCTGAGTGTGTTTCGCCATCAACCGAAATACCGGCGGGAGTACGATAAACGGTGCCGTGGTTGATTCAGGCGAGCCTTCTCCATTATCGACCCAGCTCTGTACCACCACAGGGTAGTCGTTCGTATTGACCAGCATCAGCGTCTTTTCCCGATCGCCCTCGCGATAAATAACACGCGATGAAGCCGGCATGATGCCGGCTTCCACAGTACAAGCGAAGAGGGTGAGAAAAAGCAGTACAACGGATTTCATTGCATTTTCACCAATATATAAGCCGTTGCCCGAACCTTGCCTGAGCGCACGGTTTCATTAGGTAACTTTTTCAGCCGGGCGATAAAAGAGTAACTATAGCTGGAATAGCCCGGCAGGGTGGCTCCCTCTGGTGTGGCGCCCTCTAACACCGGATACCACCCTGCGGCGTCGCCGCCCGGTGTTAACGTCGCAATACCCGGCTGGCCAACCAGCGTCATCGGCGTAGCGGGGTGAGCACTGTTCGAGATGTAGATCCCTACACCTTTTGCCATATCCGCCCCATCATAGTTATCTGAAACTAAAGCGCTGACACCGCCGCTGCTGTTGATAAGACCCAGTTTTTGCGCTGCGGTATAAGCCCCCTCAGAAACCTGTATCCCCAACGCCGTTTGGGTATCGTTTACCCCGGATTTCGCCGCGTCGCTGCACTCCACACGCACATTAAAGTTGCCAATGCTCTCCATACCCGCGCTAAGCTGTGATTCTGAAATGGTGGGGAGCATAACTAGCGGCGTGGCGCTACGGGCAACGCAGGTGGCATTGTTATAGAGAATATTCCCTGACCGCATGCCATAACCGAAACCATTATCCACACCCCAGAAT
This sequence comes from Pseudocitrobacter faecalis, assembly GCF_965231525.1. Lineage (NCBI taxonomy): Bacteria > Pseudomonadati > Pseudomonadota > Gammaproteobacteria > Enterobacterales > Enterobacteriaceae > Pseudocitrobacter > Pseudocitrobacter faecalis. The sequence goes on from NZ_CBDDNJ010000002.1 coordinate 425,561, forward strand.
GACCAGTGAACTGAACTGTCTTCGCCCGGTTCATCATGAGCAAAGGGAACGCCGCTGGTGCCGGAAAGCTGAATATAGGCATTAGGTTGCGTACATTTGTAAACCACACCAGTAGGGCTTGCGTATCCCACACCGCTTCCATCGGTATTATTATTACCGCAAAAACTTGATAACGCCGATGTGTCCGGTAGCGTACTGATTCGATAAAGCTCCGCATGAAGGGGAGGAATATCCTGCAAACGGATCTGAATTTTCGTCCCCTGCGTGGCATAGCTGGTGATAGGCACTTTCTTCCAGTAGCGTCCAAGCGTCACGCCAGCCATCGTTTGTTTCAACCCAACAAAGGCGAACCAGGTGGCGTAAACATCAGTCAGTCCGTCAGGGCCGCCTGCATCATGAAACCCTCCGACACGATCGTCACCGTTCGTCGCGACCAAAAAATAGATGTTCGGCAAATCCGTCACGTCACATTCCCAGAGTACGGAGTCCCCTGTCGCGCCACGTGCTGTGTAGTTGGTGGGCGGAACCACCGTTGTTGCCAGCAGTGAGCCTACTGGTGCGAAATAGAGATCGGTCATGTTTATTTTCCCGAACTCAATAATCGCTGTCCTGGTATCTTCCGTTTGCCCAACGAGTTTATTGCTACAGGTTGCCCATGCGGTCGACTGTATAAGCGCAACCAATATGATGGAGCTTAAAAGAATGTGTAAAAAAGTATTCTTAGACATCGTGTTTTCTCTGTATCAGGACTGACAGGTTTCATTCAGACGGATAAGAGGGCTTTTGTTCTCTTTCCCGCTGATGTCGAAGGGCAACTGACAGCTATCCTGCGCGCCGTCACCCCAGCGCACGGACAGGCGACCTTTCGTCTGCTCGGTGCGGAGGTATATTTGTCCCCCCTGGCCCGCAATTCCCACCACCGTATTATTCTCATCGAGCACATCAGCACCCATCGGCAGTTCTGAACCATCCGCCATTTTGGATTTAATCAGCAGAGCTTTACCTGGCCGGGTTCTGAAGACCACTTTCACCCCGGCTCCCGCCACCGGCGCGACTTGTTTTTCGCTATCGACCAGCTCGGCATCACCTTCCATGCCTTCCGGATCGAGTGAAATACGGTTGTAGCGATAAGGTGTTACCGCCGGCACAAGGGCATAGCCGCTATCATTAATTTCCAACTGACTTGAGTTGTACACTTTCGCGCCTTCAGCGCCTTTGGCTTCGACAAGTGCGAAGGTTTCGCCAAGATAAGGCCCAAACGTGACGCCGCCACGGTGCGCCGCCAGCGCCCCTTGTACGTTGCCGGATGCCTGCCAGTAATCTTTACCTTTGGAGGCGTTAAGCCCAACGGTGGTTTGAGAGAAACGTTTTTGCATGTTGCCGCTCAGCGTTGTCTGTTTGTATTGCTGATCGCGCATGACGTTCAGGCTGTAGTTGGTGGTTTGTGCTTCATCAAGCATGCCCGTCAGCGAGCTTTGGTACTGAGTGCTGCCGTCGGTGGAGTGCGTCAAACTGTTACTCAGGCTCGGGACGCGTGGCCCGCTGCCGCCAAGCGGGAAAGAGAACGAGAGTGATGTCACTGTCTGCATTTCACCTGCGCTACCGTTATAACTCCCGGTTCGCTGGCGTCCGACAGACAGGTTCATACTGATACCGTGGCGGAAGCTGTTGCTATATCCCAGTTGAAGCTGCGTATCGCGGTTTTTTCCACCACGATAGTCTTGCGTAGAGCCCGAAACGAATAGGTTGCCGTAGTCCGAAAGGCTTTGGCTCAGCGTAAGATCAAATCGCGACCGCTGACGCCATTGACTGGAATCCCATAACTCACTATTGCTGGCCGCATGGCGTTCACCGAGCACATCCGCCAGATCGCGATAGCCGCTGGTGGAATAACGGTAGCCAGCCAGTGAAACCGTGGTTGCCGTTGGCTGGAAAGTCTTACTCCATGTCAGTTGCGTCATCCAGCCATTCTGCGTCTGGTTTTCCGGAACACGGGCGTGTGACCATGTCAAATTGGCCCCGAAGGCTCCCAGGGTGCTGCCGTAAACCCCGCCCAGCATCAATGCCTGATAGCCGTCTGCAATACGTGACCCACTGTTAAAGGTCAGGGTATTGGTTAACCCGTGCTGCCAGGTAAGATCACCGAACATCGAGTCATCACCGCTATCCTGTGTTTTCCCGATTTCTACGTTATAGCGGGAGGTTCCGGGACGCATCGACTCCGGTACCGCCGAGAAGGGCACACTGAAACGGCTGACGGCGCCATCGGCTTCCGTGACGGTAACCTCCAGGTCACCGCTGTAGCTGGTAGGATAGAGATCATTTATCTCAAAAGGCCCGGGAGCCACGGTGGTCTGATAAATTTCATGACCATTCTGCATGACAGATACCCGGGCGTTGGTTGCCGCGACGCCACGAATTGTCGGCGCGTATCCACGCATAGAGTCAGGCAACATGCGTTCGTCGGTTGCCAGGCTAACGCCATGGTAATTGAGGCCAGAGAAAAAACGTCCGCTGGTGATGAGTTGCCCCATTGTTAACTGACTATTGATGCCAGGCAGCGGGCGCTGCAGATAGCTGCGGATATTATTCCACTGGCTACCCTGCGTATTATCCCAGGTCAGGTTCGAGAGTTGACGATATTGCCAGCTGCCAAGGTTTACGCCGCCGTTCAACGATGCCCAGAACGAACGCTGACTGTGGGCATTCTGGCCTGTATAAGCGACGTTATAGTAGTTGGCGATATAATTCATAAACGCCAATGACGTACCTGTATCCAGCTCATTAGGCGGTACATACCCGCGTGGGCGGCTGACTAACTGGCTTTGCGGTACCGTCAGATCTAAACGCAGTTGCGATAACTGCGTTTGGCTGGTGACGCCGGGGGCGAGATCCTGGGCGAAGGAACACACGGGCAGCGGTTTATCGTTCGCGGCCGCCATTTTGAGACCGATAGCCGTCGCCACCTCTGGCGTCAGACAGGGAAGCACACGGCCATCCGCCGCCTCTTTAAAATTGACATCCCAACTGCCTGAAAGCTTATTGTTGGTATAGATGTCCATTTTATAATTGCCGGGTACCACAGATTCGCGGGTGGTCAGTTTGGCTAATGATGACTGGCTGAACCGACTACCACGAAAGAGTTGGGGGTCAAAGGTGTAGGTGTTTTCATCTGACGACGTAACCGGCGTGACCGTTTCTCCCCTGGTCGGCAGGCACAGAAAAACCAATGATGCCGCCGAAAATAACACAACGGATTTATTCATTTCTTAGTACTCGCGCGTAAAAATAAGACCGCTCGTCAGGCAGGAAAAACGTTATAAGTTGTGATCGGAAGCCACATTCACGCCGTAGTCGTTGACCGTTACCAGATGAATGCGTGCGCCCTGCGCCACGCTCGCGCCAGGTTTCAGCGGCCATTCAACTTTGCTCTGCGGGGCAATCATCACCGAATTGGCCAGCGGGATTTTCTTCCCGTTGCTCTGCAACTCGGCGGCACGAATCACAACGTAATACCCTCCCGGGTTGGTGACCTCTATGCGGTTCTGTTTCACCTGATAAGTCAGCTTGCCTGCCGCTTCGTTTGCTTTACCGGCGATGGTGCCTGGGCGGTAGAAAATTTTGACGCGGTTGGTCAAGGCCAGGATCAGTTGGTTCTGGCCTTTATCGGTGTTTTTCAAATAAGGCAGTTGGCTGAAGCTGAACCAGAACACTGACTCACGATCCTGCGGTAAATTCCCGCCGGTAAAGAGCAAGCGCAGTGACTGACCGGAAGACGCTTCCATACGAAACGCCTGCGGAGTGGGCATAAACGGTACGTTTTTTCCTGAACCCTTCTCATCTTCAATATGGATGTTGACGATGTAGGGTTGTTCGCTGGTATTACGCAACTGGACTGTTTTTTCCTTTGCGTTGCCCGGAAAGATGATTCGCGTTCCGGTCATAACCACGCTGGCAAACGCACTGCTGCTCATGCCCATGGAAAATACAAGTACCAGTAAATATGCAAAAATGTTCATTCTTATCTTTTCCATGTCCATGAAATATCTGAATAAAGGAGCAAAATACTGGCTGGCATTAACTGCCAGCCAGTATGGAAATTAGAGGTAGCTCAGGGTGTATTCAGCAACAGCCGTGATCTTACCTGCGGTTGCATTTGTACTGTCCATGACGAAGTAACGAGCGCCGAAGTCATAGCTGGCTTCAGTTTCGCCCACTTTCAGGGTCAGGCCCGGAACGTTGGTTGCGCCAGACAGGGTGACTGGGTTACCGGAAGTGCTTGCATCCATCAGCTGGATACCAAAACCTTTGGCTGCATCGCTGCTGGTGTCGCGGTTGCCCATCACACCGGTGGTGGCGTCAACGTCATAGCCCAGAAACGTGGTGTTGATAGCCAGATCTGAACCGGTCGGTGCCTGGCAATTAGTGACAGAAACGGTAAACGGAGTCTGACCTGCGCTCTGACCGTCAGCTAATGTTGCACCGAAGTCAGCCATAGCGACGGTCGGCAGCAATACGACAGAGTTGGTCTGGCCATTCACATTCACAGAACAGGTCTGATCGGTCACTTCACCCTGGAAAGTCACAGTCGGTGCAGCGAAAGCAGACAGGGGTAATGCTGCAGCAATCATCAGAGGAGCCGCTTTTTTGAATGCAGAAAACATAATCATATCCTTTAAATTAAGATTTAAATAAAGCTGTTATAAAAAATCAAACAATCAATCTATATGGTCCAACGTAATATTTCTTTGCTCCGTAATACTCCTTAACTGTATGAGAACTTTAAATATATGAAAGCCATCGCTATCACAATCAATCTCAAGCTTATTAAACGTTGAGATCTTATAATGACTAATGTACTTAACATCCTTTTGCAGAATGGCGCGCAGTATTCTTCTGTTATCAATCAAGAAGTATGCGCTATAAACATCCCATTCAAATTTTGTTAGCTTGATGCATTTAACGCGCCTGCTTAGCGCTGGTGCGTTAAACAGTTTCAGTAACTCATTAAATCTCGTGTATCTGCTCAGAAAAACCTTGTCATAGATAGAGAACAAGACCTGTCGGTTTTTCATCTTTCTCAACGAAATAAACGTTAAGAAACGAGAGAGTTCAGGAATCTGCGAAATGATACTGAAATCATCCAGCGCAACAATGAGAATGTTTTTAACGAACGCCTCATCAAAACGCAGTAAACTAAAGTCAATGTCGTTTATATCCTGAACATGGAAAAAACTGTCGACCGCAAAAAAGTTATTGCGGGAAAGTTTTACGCATAATCCTTGCAGGTAGTACAAATCATCAGAGATGACGATTACCCTGGACTTTAAATGTTTATTCATTGTTATAACTCTGTTGCTAACAACAAAAGCGTCTTCTTTTTTTAGTTTTAAAACTATTTAAACAAGAAGGTATGTATCTGGATTCTTTTGTTGCGCGACATTTTCAATAAAACATCTAATGCTTTCTGGCTTCGTTGTACCCTGTTACTGCTATCTATACGGTTAATCGTAGACGTGCTTGATGACAAGGTAAGTAAGAAGCTGGTTTATGTCCTAACAGCGATGGAAATAATATAAGTCATTCGTAATATGCATCACAACTGAATTCCCACGAGATTATTGTGGCGAACTTTAATAAAAAATTTAATGCTTGCTCTGTTGGGTGTGATTGGTGCTTTGTGCTGTATCTTATCTTAATCACTTTCATTTAAGGCATTTTTCACCAGAAATGCGCTGTTGTTGTTTACTTTTATGTTGTATCGGTGCTCCTTCTTGCAATAATCCTATAGAAATTAACGGCTTTGCTCACAAAAAGCACGGTTGTTGATGTATTTAAGATCAGTTAAGAGGTATTGGAATAAGCGCGATTTTGTTCTTATCCATTGAATACATTGATAAATATTTACCTGAGTAAAATGGAAGGAGTTATTAGCTCGTTTTTCTTTGCCATGATTCGCGACGGTCATCAAAAATTGATCCAGAAGGGTATTTATATGCCGCTCTCATCCAATGTGGGGCAATACAACATAAAACAATGTCAGGGATAGGCTTCATCTATATAGCACTACGTCAGCGCTGGCGCACTGCTGTTGTACCGGGTGTCATAATAAAGTGCCGGTCGCTGGAAATTCGGTGGGGTATTGGTTTTCTGGGTAAACGGCTGCAGATGACGTTCTAACATTGCCACTCATTTTTCTCTGCGGCCAAACAAAACATCTCTTCGCTTCTTTATAAGAAAGCAATTGAGAAATGTGTTTAATGATTGTTAAGCATATAACAATCTTGAAATAAATTATCCGAGAAACTCGCCAGGTTTCTCTTTATTTTATATGAAATGATTGTGTGTCTGGAATCACACATCATTTCAGATCTGTTTTGTCACTTTATATAAGTTGGTAAAATTTTTATCAGGCGTTTTTTAAGCCTTATGTTTTAGGGGGTTACAGGCGGCGTTTTGAGTGCTTAAAATAATAGTTCTGAGTTATTTTCTGAAGTTCTATTTCACTTTATTTTTCGTGATTTTTTATTGGGGCTGATGATAGGATTTGCAGCGGTCATTTTTGATGGGGAGCGGGAAACTGTCTAAAAATGATCTGCACATCCAAAATGTATAGCTTCAATAAGGAAGACCTTTGTGGCAAATGTGACTTTAAAAAAGGAAGCAACAGTGGTGAGAAAAATCACCCCGATTGCTTTACTTATGATGTTGTCTTTTCCTGTTGTAACTCAAGCTGCAGGACTGGTAATAAAGAATGGAACGGTCTATAACGCGAATGGCGTTCCCGTCGTGGACATCAATACGCCAAATAGTAATGGTTTGTCGCATAACGTCTGGGATAACCTGAACGTCGATAAGAATGGCGTTATTTTTAACAACAGCGCGAACGGTGCCAATACTTCGCTTGCGGGTAATATTCAGGGAAACAGCAATCTGACCGCCGGGTCAGCGAAAGTGATTCTGAATGAGGTGACCTCTAAAAATCCATCCACCATTAATGGGATGATGGAAGTTGCGGGGGATAAAGCCGACCTGATTATTGCTAACCCGAACGGTATTAGCGTAAACGGTGGCGGCTCCATCAATACAGGTAAACTGACCCTCACTACCGGTACGCCTGATATCAAGGACGATAAGCTGGCCGGCTACTCCGTTAACGGCGGCACGATTACCCTCGGTAAACTGGATAACGCCAGCCCGACAGAAATTCTGTCTCGCAACGTCGTGGTGAACGGCAAAGTGTCTGCCGATGAACTGAACGTTGTTGCCGGCAATAACTATGTTAATGCCGCGGGCCAGGTGACGGGTAACGTCATTGCGACCGGCTCCCGTAACGCTTATAGCGTCGATGTCGCCAGCCTGGGTGGGATGTACGCCAACAAAATCAATCTCGTCAGCACCGAAAATGGTGTAGGGGTTCGTAACCAGGGCGTTATTGCGGGCGGCGCTAACGGCGTTAGCATTGATTCCAAAGGCAACCTGCTTAACAGCAATGCGCAGATTCAATCCGCAGGCACGGTTAACCTGAAGACCAACGGTACGCTGGATAACACCACGGGTAACGTGACGGCAGTAGGCACCATCTCGCTGGATACCAATAAGAAAAATATCGTAAACAGCCGCTCGGGTAATATCTCCACGATGGCCGATATTTACGTTAACAGCGGCGCTATCGACAACACCAACGGTAAAATTGCCGCAGCGGGCATGGTGGCAGTCGACACTAACAACGCGACGTTGACTAACTACGGTAAAGGCAGTTCTGTCGGGATTGAAGCCGGTATTGTGGCGTTGAAAACGGGCACGCTGAACAACAGCACTGGTCAGATTCACGGTGGCTATGTTGGGCTTGAGTCTGGCGCGGTCAATAACAATAACGGTGATATCCAGACCACCGGAGATATCGACATTATCAGCAAGGGTAACGTAGATAACAACAAGGGGCTGATCCGTTCATCGGCGGGGCACGTTGTGGTGGGCGCGGCGGGCACTGTGAATAACGGTTCCACTAAAACGGCGGACACCAGCAGTTCGGACTCTTTGGGTATTCTTGCTGATACCGGCGTTGAGATTGGTGCCAACAGCATCAATAACAACGGTGGCCAAATTGCATCGAACGGCAATGTTACCCTTGCCAGCAACAGCGCTGTTGACGACTATGCCGGCAAGATACTGTCGAGCAGCAAGGTCAGCATCAAAGGCAGTTCGCTGCGTAATGATACCGGTGGTATCAGCGGTAAGCAGGGCATTGATGTCGCCGTTGGCGGCAGCCTGACCAATAGTATTGGTGTAATCAGTTCTGAAGAGGGTGACATCTCCCTGTTAGCGAATTCCGTGGACAACCACGGTGGTTTCATGATGGGTCAGAACATCACGATCCAGTCGATGTCGGGTGTGAATAACAACTCCGCGCTGGTCGTGGCCAGTAAAAAGCTCAAGGTGAATGCGCGCGGCAGCATCGAAAACCGCGACGGGAATAACTTTGGCAATGATTACGGCGTCTACTTCGGTATGCCTCAGCAAAAGGGTGGATTGATCGGCAAGGAAGGCGTTGAGCTTTCCGGGCAGAACGTCTACAACAACAACAGCCGTCTTATCGCTGAAGATGGCCCTCTGACGCTGGAATCGCAGAACACGTTTGATAATACGCGTGGTATGTTGACCAGTGGCGCTGATGCGTCCATTCAGGTGGGCGGCACGTATTACAACAACTACGCCACCACCTGGAGTGCGGGCAACCTTGATATCGATGCGACCACTCTGCAAAACAGCAGCAGTGGTACGATGATCGATAACAATGCGACTGGGTTCATTGCTTCCGACAAAAACCTTTCCCTGAATGTCGATAATACGCTCACCAACTACGGTTGGATCAGTGGTAAAGGCGATGTTGATCTGACGGTCAATAACGGCAACCTGTACAACCGCAATACCATTGCGGCGGAAAAGGCTCTCGATATTGCTGCGCTTAACGGCATTGAAAACTGGAAAGATATCTCCGCTGGTGATGACCTGACGATGACCACAAATCGTCATGTAACCAACAATAGCAACAGCAACATGGTTGGGCGGAATATCGTCATCAACGCGGTTAATGATATTACCAACCGCGGCAACATTGTCAGCGACGCTGACATGACGGTGACAACCAAAGGCAACCTGTATAACTCTCTCTACATGGTTGGCTATGGCGATATCGCATTGACCGCAAACAGCGTAACTAACAACAACGCGACCATCGAAGCGACAGGCGATCTGACAATCGATTCGAAGGGCAACGTGGGCAACAACCGCGGTAAGCTGCATGCATTGAACGGCGTGTTGTCTGTAAAAGGCAATAATCTGAACAATGATTACGGTGAAATTCGTGGTTATGGCGATGTTACGCTGGCACTGACCGGAAATTACGACAGCTATAAGGGGTCGTTGACCTCTGAAACCGGCGACGTAACTCTGGCGGCGAACACCGTGGACAATGCGAATGGTTTGATTGCCGGTGAGAATGTCTCCATCGATGCCAAATCGACGGTATACAACAACACCGCGCTGATCGCTGCGAATAAAAAGCTGACCATTAACGCGGGTGGCAATATCGAAAACCGCGATGGCAATAACTTCTTGCGCTATAACGGCCAGGTGTTCGGTATTACGGACAATGTTGGCGGTATTGTAGGTAAAGAAGGTGTCGCGATTTCTGCTCAGAACGTTTACAACAACAATAGCAGCATCATCGCTGAAAATGGCCCGCTTAGCCTGCTGTCAAAGGGAACGCTGGATAACACCCGCGCGCTTCTGAGCAGCGGTGCTGAGGCTATTATCCGTGCGGCAGGAACGTTCTACAACAATTATGCCACCACCTACAGCGCCGGTAATCTCGACATCTACGCTGGTTCTCTGAGCAACTACAGCGACGGTCGTCTGGAAGACGATACCGCCACGGGTATTATTGCTTCGGATAACAATCTGGATCTGAATGTTGATAACAGCGTCACTAACTATGGTTGGATCAGCGGGAAAGGCGATGTGCATTTCAACGTTCTGAAAGGCACGCTGTATAACCGCAATGCCATTGCGGCCGATAAAGCACTGACTATTAGTGCCCTGAATGGTGTTGAGAACGTTAAAGACATCGTGGCGGGAACGGCGCTGACAATTGATACTCAGAAGCATGTTACTAACAACAGTAACAGCAATATGCTGGGGCAAACCATCGCGATTAATGCCGTTAATGACATTAATAACTGGGGCAATATTGTGAGTGATTATTCTCTGGGTGTAAAAACGCAAGGGAATATTTATAACTATCTCAATATGCTCAGCTATGGCGTAGCAGGTGTATCAGCGAATAAGGTAACGAACAGCGGGACAAACGCCGTTCTCGGTGGCTTCTACGGCTTAGCGTTAGAAGCAAACGAAACCAATAACACTGGTACTATTGTCGGTATGTAAGATGTAACCAAAGATAGCAGCAACGTTCTTAAATATATGCGTCATGTTACGCAGGGGTTGCTGCTGTCTTTATTAAGCTTGAGACCATAATGGAATTACGATTTAAATTTAGCTGGCTGCTCATTCTTTTATGTTTTCAGGCATCCGCAAAAGACAGCCTAGATAACCTGATTAAGCAGCAAAAAAATGCTGATGCAGGGACGTATCGCGCGCATAAATTAGAGAAAAAGGACGTCTACTCTAACGCGCAACGCCATACGTTTATGCTGGGTGATTTACCGCAGGAGAAAAACTGCTTTCTGATTAACCGCGTAGAACTCGAACATGACTTCCTGGGACGTCAGCTGAGTAAAGCGGTGAATAAAGCCATTGCCGGACGTTGTGTTGGTAGTGTGGGGGTGCAGAAAATTGCCGCGGCACTGCAGGATTATTATATTAACGCCGGGTATATCACAACGCGTATTAGTCTTCCCGCGCAGGATATTTCCAAAGGCACGCTGCGTTTACGGGTGAATGCAGGAAAAATAGAAAAAACGGTTGTTGAAGGTAACGACATTAGTGAGTGGATGTTACCGTTTCAGCGTAACGATATTCTGAATATACGGGATATTGAGCAGGGGCTGGAAAACCTTCAGCGGGTACCTGGCGTTGACGTCAAAATTAACATTGAACCGGGAACGCGGGACGGTTACAGCATCGTTCATATCAATACCCAGCGTGGAAAAACCTGGAGTGTTCGGGCGAGCTATAACAATTGGGGCGATGAAGAGACCGGACGCTACCAGACTTCTGCGGTCGGTTATTTGTTCAATGCCGCGAAAATGGGCGACCTGTTTTATGTGGCGGGAACCCGTAGCACCACCGGGCAATATGAGAATGTGAGTGGTTACTACTCTCTTCCGGTTGGCTACTGGGAATATGGCTTCTTTTACAGCAAAAGCCAATCGCAGCAAGCGATTCCGCTCTCTTATTCTACCCTGGATTACGAGGGTGACAGCGAATACTGGAGCGCAAAAGCCTCGCGTACGGTATATCGCGATAAAAACAAAAAGCTGGCCGGAAGCGTTGAGCTGATCCGCCGGAAGTCGGCTTATACGCTGAACGGCGAAGAGATTACTTTGCAGGCGCGGGATATGGGCAACGTCAAGCTTGGGCTTAATTATAAGCAGCAGTTGCCAGGCGCATATTGGGATTCAACGCTCTCATGGCAGCGTTTTTTAACCTGGTTTGGCGGAAAAGAAACGCCTGATATGGTGTACGGCGACGTAAGCCCGGTTAGTCATGTTTTTAATTTTGCCGGGAACTATACCCGACAAATTAATAGCGGATATTACAACGCCGCGTTTATGGCTCAGTATGCACCACGTGAACTGACGCTGCAGGATCAAATAACTGTAGGTGATCGCTGGAGTATTCGCGGTTTTGAAAATAGTGCTGGTCTTTCAGGTAATGACGGATTTTATATTAAAAACACGCTGACCTATCCCTTTATGGGCGGCAAGGCCAGTTATTATGCGGGTGTGGATTATGGCCAGATTTACCAGGATGCCTCATACGGTGACGAAACACTTATTGGCGCAGCAGTCGGTATTGATGGCACGATAAAAAGTCTCGAATATAACTTTTCCGTGTCAACACCACTTAAATATCCGGACACACTGGATATCGACAAGGTTAACGTAAATTTTAATTTCTCGTACCAGATGTAGAAGAGAGTAGCGTAATGAGAATAGGAACCGACATTGTCGAGATTGCCCGAATCACCCGTGCGATTCTCAATGGTGAACAGGCTTTTTATCAGCGTGTTTATACGCTGAAAGAGTGTGCGCTTATTAATCCGGACAATCCAGATTATGAACGCGCCTCGGGTTTTTGGGCCGCCAAAGAAGCGCTAGTTAAAGCTATAGGCTGTGGTTTTCGCGACGGAGTTCGCTTTCAGGATATTGAAATAACCCACGATGTTAATGGGGCTCCATATTTTATTATCACTGGACGACTGCAAGATATTCTTGTTGGGCAAGGCCTTAAAAATGTCGCCCTGAGTATTTCGCATTGCCGTACCCACGCCATTGCGACCGTCATCGTTTATTAACTCAATATATGTGATGAATATGTACAAATATAATGATTTGAATGAAAAAACTGTGCTGGTGACTGGTGCCAGTGGCGATATTGGATTGGGTATTTGCGAAAAGTATCTTGAGCAGAACTGCAATGTTTATGCGCTCTATAAATCCAATGATGTGCAATTAAATGCCCTGAAAGCGAACCATCCGGTTGGCGATAAGCTGCATATTGTGCAATGCGATCTCGCTTGTTCACAGAGCGTTACTGCGCTCTGCGAACAGATTGAACGCGAAGCCGGCAAAATTGATGTGCTGGTTAACAACGCGGGCGTCGTCAAAGACAGCCTTTTTGCCTCGATGAGCTATGAGGATTTCACTCAGGTTATCGAGACCAATATGTTCAGCATTTTCCGCCTCACCAAAGACGCGTTGATGCTGCTGCGCGCGGCAGACAAACCGGCCATCATCAATGTTGCCTCTATTGCAGCGTTGATCCCAAGCGTCGGCCAGGCGAACTACAGCGCCTCGAAAGGCGCGATTCTTGGCTTTACCCGTACGCTGGCGGCAGAGATGGCCCCCTGGGGCGTCCGCGTTAATGCTGTTGCACCGGGAATGATTGAATCGAAAATGGTGAAGAAAGTCTCCCGTGCGGTGGTTCGCGCGGTAACCAGCACCATCCCGTTACGCCGTCTTGGCACATGCGAAGAAGTGGCAAACACCATCGTCTTCTTAAGTTCTTCAGCCTCCAGTTACATTGTCGGCCAGACCATCGTTATCGATGGCGGCCTGGTTATGCGGTGATTTATGTCTAAATACACGATCCCTTCGAAGATCTTCCTCGAAATGGGCGGCTGGCGTCAGCCGCTGCTGATGGTCGATAAAATCGAAGATTATAAATATGGCGAAAATGGCTTTGTTAGTGTCGTAAAACACGTCACTTATAACGAACCGTATCTACTCGGACATTTCCCTGATGATCCGATTATGCCTGGCGTGATCATCTCTGAAATCTTCGGTCAGGCGAGTGAGTATCTGTCATTCCTGACAGACATTTGCGATATCTGGCGCGAGCGTTATGAGGAAGAACTGAAGTCATTGCGCGATATCCATGCGCGTATTTATCGCCCAGAAATGCTGGAGATAATCCGTACCCGTCGCACCCAGGTGCGCGGTGTGCTGGCGGCACAAAATTTAAAGTTTAAAGATATCGTCTATCCGGGTGATTCCATCGACGTTATCAGCAAACTCGCCTTTTCGGATGCCAACGGCTTTAAACATTATGCCGTCACCGCGCACGTCGGTAAAAAGCTGATTAGCCAGGGCACCATTATTAATTTCCGTGAAACCAAGTAGTCCAATAAGAGAGTGAACACCATGTCTAACATGAATGACGCGATTGAACAGCGTAAAGAAGTTCTGATGACCATTAAAACTGAGATTATCCAGCGCCTGAATATTCAGCGTGAGGAAGCGCAAATTGATGATGATACTGCGCTGTTTGGTAATGGTTTTAAATTAGATTCAGTCGATGCGACGGAAATTGTCGTTCTACTGGATAAAGTTTTCGATATCAAAATTAGCGAAAGTGACGATCCATCTTATATGCGCAGCATTAACAGTCTGGCGACTTTCGTTATTCAAAAGAAAAACGATTAATCACCCATTAACGAGAATATTATCAGGACCTATGTATGAAATCTCTTACTGAATTTCACTTGAAAAACAACGCCGTAATGGGTGTATATAACAATCGCACGGTGCCATCTTCTTATCATCCGGCAATCGTTGAATATAAAGCTGTGCGTGAAAATGCATTGCTGGTGGATCATTCCCATCTCTCTATTGTGAGCGTAATGGGCGATGACGCCTGGGCGCTAATCAACCATCTGGTTTCCGCTGATGTATCCATCATTCGTGATGAGCAGGCCATTTACTCTCTGGTGCTGAACGAAGAGGGCACCCTTCGCGGGGATATCTACGTGCTGTGCAGCATCGACGGTTACTACCTGCTGTCCGAAGATATTCCGGCAGCAGAACTGATTGCCAGCATGAATACCATTCTTGAAAAAGCGGAAGAGCTGGATATTCAGACGCTGCCCGAGATTCAGGATATGCAGGAAAGTGATTGGGGGGCGATCCTGCTTGAAGGCCCTTACTCATGGGAAATTATGTCAGAAATTCATGGGTTTGACGTGATTGGCCTGCCTTATTATGAGTATATGAATACCGATGAGGATCTGCTGATCTTCCGCTGCGGCAAACACGGTGAGTACGCTTATATGACTATCGGTGAGCAAGCAAAACTGGCTGAACAGTGGGAAAAGCTCTTAACCGTTGGTGAAAAATATCAGATGCAGACTGGCGGCCTGGATTATCAAAAAACCGTTCGCGTAGAAAACCCATGCTGGGACGCAAGCCTTTGGGAAGGTCAGGCGGTTAACCCGGTTCAACTGCAAATGCAATGGGCAGTGCAGTATGACAAAGATGACTTTATTGGTAAGGAGGCTGTCACTGCACTCTCTGAGAATTATACCGGCACCAAACTCATCGGGATGATTGCTCAGACTGAATGCGAAGGTATTGCTGCAGGCGATCGCGTTCTCGCGGAAGGTAAGGATGTAGGGTACGTGGTGAAAGCGGTATTTTCACCGGCGCTACAGCGGTTTATTGCACTGACCATGCTGGAAAATGATTACGCCTGGTCGGATATCAGCGGCTATGAAATTCAGACTGCCAGCGAAACCATTCCCGCACAATCAAAATGTCTGCCGTTTATTTATAACCTGAGCATGTTGGTTAGCCCAACAGAGCACAGTTATATCGATGCATCTAAAAATAAAAGCGCAGCGTAATTAAAATATGTCGCGCGGGGAAATAACCCGCGCGACCATTTCACCACGACGAATGGCTGGGTTGCCAGGTATTATTCATGAAAACGAGCAGGAAAAGAGTTGTTATTACCGGACTGGGGATTTTATCCTCCCTGGCTGAAAATATTCAGGATTTCCGGGAAGCATTATTAAATAAGAAAAATGGTGTTGCTGATAGCGAACGTTTTTCAACATGGTTTGAAAATGCACGTGCGGCCGAAGTGCTGCATGATATTGATTATTCCGATCTCTCAGAGGACGTCATTGCTTCGCTGGATAACGCAGCGCTTTGGGCTTACAAAGTCGGTAAAGATGCATTGAATCAAGCCGGCCTGATGGAAAGCCGTGAAACGCTCAAAGAGACTGGCCTTATCGTCGGCGTCTCGTCAGCGGGAACGGAAGCGTTTTTGCCGCTTTTTGAACAGCGCATGAAAGATTTTTCGCTGCGTAAAGCGCTCTTTTCCGGCGCGTTCTCATCCTGTTGCTCCAGCGTGTCGACGCTGTTGGGTCTTCAGGGGGGAGTTGAACTGGTTGCTACGGCGTGTACCGCCAGCCCGAACGCGGTAGGGATGGCGTTTGACTACATCCAGAACGGTAAAAGTAAAACGATGCTGGCAGTGGGCACTGAGCCAATTTATCTGCCAACCTTTGCCGGATTCTACGCGCTAAACGTCATGCACCCTGACACCTGTACGCCGTTCTCGGGTCAATCCGGTATGTCGATTGGTGAAGGTGCGGGTGCCATCGTGCTGGAAGAGTACGAGCACGCCATCGCGCGTGGGGCGACCATTTACGGTGAAATCCTCTCTTATGCCACATCCTGTGATGCTTTCCATGAAACCGGGCCGGATCCGCGCGCCAGCGGTGCGGTGCAGGTGATGCATAAAGCGATGGAAAACGCGGGTGTCACGCCAGAACAGATCGACTACGTCAACGCGCACGGTACGGGTACCGAAGCTAACGATCGCATCGAAACGCTGGCGATGAAAAAGGTCTTCGCCAACCACGATAAGTTGCTGGTGAGCTCCACCAAATCTTACTTCGGCCACAACATTGGTGCTGCGGGTATTGTGGAACTGATTGCCTGTCTGGCAACGCTTCCGGATAACCGCGTACTGCCGACGCTGAATTTCAGCCAGGCTCGCCCGAATTGCGATCTGGACTATGTGCCGAATGAGTTTCGCGATCGCAACGTTAACATCTTCATGAAGAACAACTATGCCTTCGGCGGCAATAACTGCTGCATGATCCTGAGTATGGCGCCGGCTTCGATCCCGGTTAGCACCTATGATGCGAAGCGCGTTGCGATTTCAGGGATCGGCGCGGTATCGGCCATTGGTCATACGCTGAATCAGGTGCTGGAGAACGTCTGGTCGCAGGAGAATCACGTCGAGTTGGGTGGCGTCACTTTCCCGGACGACACGCTGGAAGAAGCCAAAGAACTGCTGGCGGTGCTGGATGCGTCTAACCAGTTTGCCGAGTTGTTTGATGAAGAGTACAGCTTTAGCGACGCGACGCTGCCGGAAACTGAAAGCAACTTCAAAACGTTCCAGGTCTCTGGGCTGGAGCCGCGTAAACACCTTCGTCGTTTCGACCCGCGTAAAGCAACCCGTGGCGGCACGTTCGCCCTGATTGCCCTCACCGAGGCGCTGGAACAGGCAAAGCGTAAAATCAAGCGCGATGGCGATGAGCTGGGCATGATCATGGGGATGTCCCGTGGGCCGCAGGAAACCACCTACAAATATCTGCAAAGCCTGAAGCCCGATCCACGCAAAGTGCGTACCTCGGAATTCCCTGGCTCGCTGATGAATGCGATCCCAACATTCTGTGGGATCTCAGAAGGGATCAAAGGGTATACCACCACGCTGGCTACCGGTGAAAACGCGGCGCTCGGCGCGCTCACCTACGGCTATGAAATTGTGCGTCAGAACCTGCAGCCACAAGTACTGGTGGGCGGTGCGGATGAGTATTTCCCGTCCATGTCGCTGTATATGGACGCGGTGACGCAAAAGATCCACATGACGGCTAAGGCAAGCGACTATCAGATCTACGGTGAAGACCCGAAGGGCTATGTCCCGGGCGAAGGCGCCTGCATGCTGCTGCTGGAAGATCCGCAGCAGGCCGCTGCGCGGGGGGCTGAGGTGCTGGCAGAACTGGTCGGCTACGGCAAATCATGCAGCAACACCTATTTCGACGCCTCTCTGCTGGAGGAAAAATCGGCCTCAATGGCGCTGGCGATTGAACGCGCGCTTACGCACGCGGGTATCACTGCTGGCGATATTGATCTGGTGTGTGGTACCAGCAACGGTAGCGATGATCATTCCCGTATCGAAATTGACGCGATCTACAACACCTTCGCCGCCCAAAAACCGGCGGTACCGGTAGTGAACTACAACGCTTGCTTTGGTTTTGTCGCCTCTGCAGCCGGTTTGCTTAACCTGGCCGTGATCGTTGACTGCATTAAAAAGCAGGCCGTACCCGCTATTCCGAATACGGTGAATTTCTTTGATGACCGCGTGAATTTTGTTCGCCAACCGATGAAGCTTGCTCTTAAGCATGTCTTACTGGTGGGCGCAACGGAAGGCGGTAACTACTACGCATTCGTCATTAAGGGATAAGACTGTGGACAATGCCGCTATTATTTCGGGTTACAGCGTCTGTTTGCCGTATGCCGAAGACTGTTCGCAGTTAATTGATCATCTGAAACAGGGCAAACGTGTAAAACGTCAGCCCTGGTTTACCACTGACGAAGAAGCCATTAAGTGCGGATTCAAAGGTAATACATCCGTGGCGACGTTGAAACACGTGGATGATAGCGCATTGGATCTGCTGTCTCAGTTGGTCGATGAAGCACTCGAGCAGGCAATGCTTGATAAGCATTGCCTGAGCGGGCGTAACGTTCGCGTTTACCTGACCGGTATCGGGCCGCGTATCGACGGGCTGGATTACAAATCTTTCTATAATTACAACGATGTAGAAGATATCAACTTAACGCAGACCATCATGAATCTGCATGCTTCTAAGATGTCGCAGGACTCGATTTCCAGCCATCTCGCGCGTCATTATCGCTTGCAATATTTGCCGCCAAATTTGAACTGTACCAGCAATTCATCCCTGACTGCCGTGCATCTGGCAACGCAGGGAATTGAGCAGGGCGGGATTGATATCGCCATTGTGCTGAACTGCTCAAAAATCAAAACCCAGGACATCTGGTTCCTTGAAACGCAATCCATGCTGGATAGCGAGCAGGTTCAACCGTTTGGTGAGAACAGTAAAGGCGTCTTGTTCGCAGAGGGTTTTAGCGCACTTCTGCTGGAAAGCGCCAGTCATCGCCGGGCGCGTCAACGAACAGAAGGCATAAGGTTGCAAACGGTCTACACCCAAATCAGTGCCGGGCGTAGCAACGATGCTTCATGGCTAAGCACTAACGTGCATAAGGTTATGCAGGCCGCGATGAAGCAGGCTGAAATCACGGTGGATGACCTTGCAGCTATTCTTCCGCACGGCAACGGTTCCTCTGTGAGTGACAACGCAGAAGCCAAAGCCCTTGCCATGTTTGTCAGCGATCGTCAGATCCCCGTACTCGCCTATAAAGGGCAGATCGGCTACACCGCGACCGGATCTGGCGTTATCGATCTGATCATCGGCCACCATACGTTGACGCATCATGAACTGATCGCACCGGTTGGTAACGACGTGATTATCGATAGCCTGGCTTCGCTGGTGCTTACCGACGGTAGCGTTACAGGGCATAACAAACATCGGTTATTGAAGGTCGGCGTGGGAGTTGATGGCTCGGTTATCGGCGTGGTGATGTCTGCTATGCAGACGGGGAGCGCGAAATAATGGCAAAAAGTCTCTACCTGTCTTCCTGGTCGCTAACGGAACCGGAGGACACGTTTCATTTTTATCAGCCGACCTGGCTCAACGCCTGGGAAGCGCATATGTATGAAAGAGGATTACATGGCACCCGTGCGAATGGCTGGGGGCTTAAACGCTTTGGCGTGGAGTCCGACGTTTATGCGCCGGAACGGATCCGTAATCCACACTATATGCCCTACCTTGAGGCCATGGAGCAGGTTACCGATTCTGCATTACAGAACATGCCGACTAAAGAGCGGATGAAATTAATGAAATCGCGTACGGCGTTTATTTATGCTGATTCCTGGGGGGAATCCGGGCCGTTTGAGAATATTTCCAGCGCGTTGCATATCGCGATGATTGATACGCTGCCAAAGAATCTGCTGAAGAAATTCTCTATAACAGAACCGACCTGCAAGATTCGTGGCGAAAAACAGGCCTTCGCTCAGGCACTGCGCATGGCTCAGGATTATTTAGCCTGGGATGTATTCGACAATGTGGTGATTTGTGCCGCCTATCGGGCAATTCCGGTGCTGGTGTTCTCTGAAGAGGATGTGGGTAAACCGCGTAAGCGTTTATTCCCTCGCCAGGCAGATGATGTGAATTTATCCGTTGAGCGGGTGGGCTGCTTTATTCTCAGCCAGCGTGAGAGCGCAATTAAGGTGCAGTGCGGAGAGTATATTTCCGGCCGTGCGCCAGAGCATGCTGCGGGTATTGATGTCATGGCGTTCAGCGATCGGCAAAAAAAGCCGTTCCGGCCCGAGACTGGCATTATCGACCTGGTGGCGCATTATGGTGAAAGTGGCTGTCTGACGCCAGCGTTGAGCATGGACTATTTGACCCGGCATATTCAGCCTGGCGGGAAAATGCGCACGGTCATTGCCGATAAGCAGTTTGGTTATCACTACTTTGACCTTGAATATCTTGAAGGATAACGACAGTCATATGCAATCTACTATTAAATCGTTGCCCGCTATTTCACTTAGCAATATTTACAAGTGTTATGGCACCGGGGCAGCAAAAGTTGATGCGCTTAAAAGCATTAATCTTGATATCAATAAAGGCGAGTTTCTTGCACTGTGTGGGCCATCGGGCAGTGGTAAAAGTACGCTTTTGAATATTCTTTCGGGTATTGATAAACCGACCTCCGGAACGGTTATCTTTTTAAATAAATTATTGAGCCAGTTGCCGGAAGAGCAGCTGTCGGTCATCCGTGGAAAACATCTGGGTTTTATTTTTCAGTTTTTTAACCTTATGCCGGTATTAAACGTATTCGATAACGTTTATTTCCCGCTAATACTGAATGGGCTGTTCAGTAAAAAAGAAGCCAAAGAACGGACGCGACATTATCTCGATAGCGTGGGGTTAAGCGGCTTTGGCGATCGTAAACCGGGACAATTATCGGGCGGTCAACAGCAGCGTGTCGCCATTGCCAGGGCATTAGCTCACGAACCTAAAGTGGTGGTTGCTGACGAACCGACGGGGAATTTAGATCTGGCCACGGGCGAGGCCATTTTGGATCTGCTATTGAACATTAACCAGCAGACCGGCACCACATTTGTGATTTCCACGCACTCAAGCGAATTAAGAGCGCGGGCGCGGCGCGTGGTTGAAATTCAGGATGGAGTAGTGATTCATGACTCAGATGCATAAAGGATTCTGGCTGGTTGCCATCTTTCTGTATGCCATGTTTTTGGCTCCGGGGATTCATGCGGCGACACCCGATGCAGTAAACCATGTCCTGCAAAAGGGGCTTCCGGCGCAACCAGCAGAACTGGCGGCCTTGACCGAGGCGTTAAAACAAGAGTATGACGCCCGGCATAACGTGGTGGCGCTGGTTTTTTACGCCTACGGCTTGCTGCGTCAGGCAGATGGATATTCGATGACGAACGATTTTATCCATGCCTCTGAATATGCCAAAAGCGGTTTTTTCTGGCTCGATGAAGCAGTGGATTTGCATGAGAAGAATCAACGGGTACGTTATTTGCGTGCCCGGGTGGACGCCTATTTACCCGCTAATTCAGGACGGTGTGTGGTGACTATCAAGGATACCGAACAGATGCTGGCCGCCCCGGCGATATGGACAGCGACGATCCTCGACCACATTCTCGCAATGCGTTATCGCGCTTTGCGTCACTGTCAGGATACTCCAGGAGCGAATGCACTGCTGGCGCAAATTAAAGGGCAAAATGCCACGCTCGCGCAGTCGCTGACGCATGATTTTAATGTTGTACCGGAATGGGATAGTGAAGAGTTAACCCAGGTACTGCTGCCGCTGATAAAAGGTAAGTAAATGTCCAGGGAAATTATAGTCGTTAATATCGTGTTGATGCTGATCCTGTTTTTTGTGATTTATCAGGTTGTATTTTATTCACGCGATGTCAAATTTTCATTTTTAAATCTTTTTCGGCATAAACGCCGTTCATTTTCGACGATAACCGCAATTGTATTGGGTGGCGTGGCGATTTTTTTGTATGGCGGGTTTATTGATTACTCTTTCTGGATCCTGAAAGAGCAGACCATTCGCACTAATATTGGTCATGTACAGATCTATAACAACCATTACTTTGAAACGTCGAATAAAAATAAGAGCCTGATTGCCGATTATGCAGCGTTAAAGAAAGCCATCCTGGACGATCCCGCGCTGGCGGCAGATATTTCAACGCTTTCCGGGCAACTGGAGTTCACTGGGGTGATGTCTCATTACGAGAGCGAAACATCCAGCTACTTCTCTGCGCTGGGCGTGGAACCGTTACCCGCGTTAAAGCTGGGATCGTTCGATAAGATCATCGCAGGCAGCGATCTTTCCCGAGTGAAGGGGGATGAAATCACGCTGGGAAGTGGTCTGGCGAAAACGCTGAATGCGAAATATGACGATTGGCTGGACGTAATGGTAGTCAATACGGCGGGCGGGCAGGGCGCGTTGTCGTTAAAACTGCGCGGTATTTTTGAATCAGGCATCAAGGATTATGACGATGTCGCGATGAAGATCCCGCTTGAGACCGCGCAACGTATGATGGGGACTGACGGCGTCAGTAAAGTGCTTATCCTGCTTAAGGATGATGACACCGCGGCATTCAGCGCGAAGCTGCGTCAGTTTATCGAACGCCATCATCTGCCGTTAATGGTGAAAGACTGGCGTGATGTATCACTTTTTTATCAGCAGGTTGAAGGGCTCCTGTCCGGCATCTATTTCTTCATCAAGCTGATTGTCGCCCTGATTGTCATCTTCATGATCGGCAATTCCATGGCGATGAATATCGTTGAGCGTACCCGGGAGATTACCACCCTCAGGGCTATTGGCCTGAAGCCGCTTCACGTAACGCGTCTGTTTCTGACGGAAGGCATTTTTATTGGCGTGATTGGCGCAGTCGGCAGCCTGCTGGTGGGGGGAGCTATCGCCTGGGTAATTAACCTTTACGGCATTGCGATGCCGCCATCACCGGGGCAAACCATCGGCTATACCGCTTTTATAAAAACCAGTAACCCGGAATTGATTTGGGTGACGGTGGTATTACCCATTTTGACGGCAACAGGCGCGTCGGTATTACCGGCTTTACGGGCTTCCCGATTGAATATTTCTGACGCATTTAAATTTTCGTAGGACACATTATGAATATGGCTTTTTATGGCAAGTGGTTTGCTTGCCTGTGGCTCGCGACGTCATGCGTTCAGGCGGCGAGCATTGATAATACGGCGCTTGAGATTATTCGTCGCGCTGACGAAATCCGTTCGCCGAATAAACCGTTTCGCTATACGCTGACGGTAACGGAATATAAAGCAGGCGCAACGCAACCAGAGAATAAACAAATTCTTGATATTTCTATGCGTTTTATGAAACCGCAGGGTACTGAAAAAGCAGATGCTCGCTCGTTAGTGCGGTTTATTTATCCGCCGCGAGATAAAGGCAAAGTTATGCTTTCCGATTGGTACGATTTATGGTTTTACACGCCGGAACTGCGTCGCCCGATGCCTATTTCTCGACAACAACGATTGATTGGGCAAATTTCCAATGGCGATGTCATTGTGACAAATTTTGAATATGCCTACGACTCAACTCTGGTAGGGGAAGTTTCGTGTGGCGAAAAGCAGTGTTATAAGCTGTCGCTACTGCGTAAGTCGGCGGATATCACCTGGCCGAAGGTTATCTATTACGTTGAAAAAGAGGGTGATAACCGCCCGTGGAAAGCGGCCTATTACTCGCAGGATGACCAGTTAATTAAAGAAGTGCAGTATCAGGATTTTCAGCCTGTTTTGGGCAAATCGCGTCCTATGCGAATCACCGTTACCGATGTACGTCATGGCAATAACTATTCGGTAATGGAGTACAGCGATGTTCGTCTGGAGTCACTTCCAGAGTTTCATTTCACCAAAGAGTATATTCAGCGAGGTGCGAAATGAAACGCGCGCTGAACGTTCACGTATTGCTATTCCTTGCGCTGCCGCTGGCGGCGCAGGCGGATTGTCTGTCAGGTGAAGACGTCGCGCAAAATAGTGATGTGACGCTTTATGAGCAGGTGTCCTATATCAACAAGCAGACCTCGGCCTGGCAAATTGAAGGGAAAAATCCGTACACCCGTCATAACGGTTATCAGGAGGCTGGCGTCGGCATTAGCACTGGTTGCTCGATTATCGATAATAAGCTGGATCTCAAGCTGAATCTGTATGGAATAAATGAGTATGCGCTTAAACCTGCAGGGAAATTTGAATCGGATGATAGCCGTACGCGTGCGTTAATTAACCGTCTGAGTCTGGTCTATAGCGCCTCTGACAGTGTTCAGTTTGAAGCGGGCAAATTAGGTGCATCATCAGGGATGTTCTTTTTGCGCTCACCTTCTGATTTACAAACGCATTATTACACCGGTTTTCAGTCGACGCGTCTGCACGATCCCAAAATGGCATCGGTATATCAATCTTCATCGTGGGCGGGAAAAATGAGTGTGGAAACGCGTGATTACGCGTTTACGGCGAGCGTTGTCCCTAAATTAGCGACGATAGATAAGCGCTATATAACCTCGGGAAACTGGTCTGCCAGTCAACAGGGAAACAGCGACGAAGCGTATCTGTTGAGCTATAGCGATCATCGCTTCGGTGAACACACGCCTTCCGTTACGCTGCGGCTTGGGCCATCACCGTCAGTGGCTTTGTCTGACAGCTACCACTATAGCCCGCAGCTGACGCTGAATATTGACGCAGCCTATCACCGTACTCAGCAGTGGCGGCATCTTTCTCGTCATAAGCTGGCACAAGTTGAACAGTATCAGTTCCCGAATTCGCTGTATGAAACGGCAGATGAAAATAATGTAGAGCTGGCGCTGGGGGCGCAATACACCCGGGATAATTTTAGCGTATTTGGCGTGGAATATTATTTCCAGAGCGAAGGCTATTCACGTTCTGAGCAGCGCCAGCAGCGTGATTTTATCGATTTTCTGAACACCCGAACGGGCTATGCCCCACTGGATCAGGCGTTTGATTCTTATAAATACCTGATGGCGTCAGAAATCAGCAATACCGCTAATCAGGGCATGCTGCAAGGTAAGCACTATCTGAATACCTATGCCAGCCTGCCGCTGGCGGGGGGAGCCACTCTACAACCATCAATGGTCGTGAATGTCATGGATCGCAGCACATTGCTGAATGTGCATTATTCCACGCCGCTCAGCGCTATCAATAACCAGATTGAAGCCTATGCAGGTGCCTGGAGCGCGCTGGGACACCGTGACGCAGAGTTTGCGCTTTTTGGTGACACGTTAGGCCTCTATTTGGGCTTTAAATACTATTTGTAAGGATAGAAATATGATGATGAATAATGCACCGCAACCGACCGTGCTGCTTTTTGCCGGCCAGGGTAATCCCGTTATCGGGATGGGCAGCGATCTTTGGGATCTGAATGCCACCACTAAACATATTTGGGATTGTGCCAGCGATATTTCCGGGCTTAATTTGCGCCGCCTGTGCCAGAAAGGGCCGATGAATCGCCTTATACAAACCACAGTACAGCAACTGGCCGTGACGGCGATTAATGTGACGCTTTATACCCTGTGTAAAGCGCGGCTGGAGAACGTCACGGTCGTCGGTTCATGCGGCCATAGCGTTGGCGAATACAGCGCGCTCTACGCTGCCGGGGCAATTTCTCTTGAGACACTGTTCGGCATGGTTCATTTCAGGGCGAATCTGATGCATGACGAAAGCCAGAGAAATAAAGGTGCGATGCTGGCGGTGAAGGGAATAAATCGCGAACACTTGCAGAAGATGATAACTGACTCGGGTATTGCGCTGGATATCAGCTGCGATAACACACCGCGCCAGCAGGTTATTGGAGGGACGCAGGCGGCGCTAAATGCGTTCGCAACGGTGCTGATGGCCGCTGGATTTGAACCCGTCAAACTCGGCGTAAGCGGTGCCTGGCATACCCGCTTGATGGCGGACGGTGTTCAGGCGATGCACGATTACCTCGCCGGGCTGGATATCGCCTCGCCGCAGCATCAGGTCTTGATGAACGTGACCGCGAAGAGCGAAACGGCTCCATCTATCATTAAACAAAACCTGTCGTTGCATTTAACCCACACGGTTAAATGGACGGATTCCCTTCAGGTTTTCCTGGATCTTCCGACGCCGGTGACGTTCCTTGAGATCAGTAATAAACCTTACCTGGGAAATATGCTGAATGATTTTGCGGGCGTTGATCCACAGCGTGTGATGCATTGTCGTAAAGCCTTTAGTGATGCGAAGGTAATGAAATGATTCCCGACTATTTAACGTTTATTCGCTTTCAGGATAAACGCAGCCTGATATTCATTTATGCTGTAAGCCTTATTCTGCTTGGTTTTTACTGGAAGAATGCGGCATTCGCCTTTCCTGCGCGGGATATTGTGATCGTCAGTGGAATCCTGGCGCTGGTTTTATATAACTTTATTGTCGATCTAAAGGCATACTGGGCTTATAAATGTGTCACCAAAAATATTGATTTCTCCTGGTTTAAGAACAAGAAAAACCGCAAAAGCGAAGTGGCCCTGACACATCCTGTTGTGGCGAGTTTCCTTTCATTGCTACTGTTTAGCATGCTGGGATGGGGATGTTACCGTGTGATGCCTTCCCTTTATGCGTTGCTGGTCATTGCCCTGCTTGGGCCGCTGGTAATTTTTTTATTGTTCCGGCCCATCAGAG
This sequence comes from Pseudocitrobacter faecalis, assembly GCF_965231525.1. NCBI lineage: Bacteria > Pseudomonadati > Pseudomonadota > Gammaproteobacteria > Enterobacterales > Enterobacteriaceae > Pseudocitrobacter > Pseudocitrobacter faecalis. Next base: position 451,974 of record NZ_CBDDNJ010000002.1, read on the forward strand.
ACAGCTACGTAAAGCAGGTGGCGATTTCGGTGGTGAAAAAAGTGAAGTTTAAAAATTTGACACGCTATGTATTACTGTCCGTGAGCGTATCAACGATTATCAATCTTCTCACCATCAGCCCATTACGCAATAGCGATGCCTTTTCTTTTTCGGGACACTGGTTATCGTTTCAGGCGGTTATTGCGATGACTATTTTATGTGCGGTGGTATTGACGATTAACCTGCTGTTTCTGCGCTTTACCAAGCGCTATGTTTTTTTGGGACGCCTTTTTTTGCAGGAGGTCGATCTTCTTTTTTCCACCGGGATTATGCTTCCAACGTTTTTTGCCAAAGCCTTCTGGCTTCGGATGTTTATTCTGCTGATTATTGAAGTGTCATGGATTACGCTGGTATCAATAGCGGCGACGCTCGTTGGCGTTAATATTGGGTTTGAGGTCTATTTTTTAATCTGTTATATCCCTTGCCTGACCTACTATTTTCTCCATTGTCGCTACCAGTGGCACTACGATTTTATGATGGCGTGTGATATGTATTTTCGCTGGGATCGGCTGAAAACGATCGCACACTAAATTGTGTGCGATCGCCCTGGGCCGGATAAGGCTTCCATGCCGCATCCGGCTTTACTCCGGTGCCGCGAGTTTTCTGCGTCTTCCGGCGGCTTGTTGCGCTACCCCTTTCGCCATCGCCGCGCCGATTTCCGCACACACCACCAACCCCTGCACAAACGGTCTGTCATGCATCAGCCACGGCAGTGCGCCAAAAGCGATTCGCCCGCGCACGCTATCAGGCGCCTGCAAGGTATAGTCGTCACCCACGTCCGGGATGTCATCGCCGCAGGCTAAAAGCTGTTTGCGCAGCGTGGGGAAGGGAAGGTCTTTGGTTTTCAGCGCCTTTTGACCGCGAGCGTCGATAAACACGTCAAATTCATAGCGCGCGTCATCGGTGGTAATGATCGTCAGGCCGTCGTTGACCTGCATCTCATAGTCGTTCCCCAGGGCCCGAATATGAATCAGCCCGGCTTCACGCAGCGCCAGCAGGCGGCGGATGGATTCCGAGGGAATGGCGGCATAGTTGTCGATAAAAACACGCGCCAGACCTTTTTTGAAACGTTTACTCTCCTGCTCACTCAGATGCGGGACAATCTCTTCTACCACTTCATGTAGCCGCAAAATGGTGTAACGCCAGGGCACCGTGTGTTTTTCGCGCTTGTTGCGTTCCACTTCTTCCAGGTTGTCCTGTGCCCAGTAAAACGGATCGTGTTTTTTGCGATCGGCAAACCAGGCATCGGCCAGCGTGTCGGCGTTAAGATTATTTAAGCCAATTTCAGCCGCCCACTGCGGATCTGCCCGTTCCAGTTCCGCGACGATGAGCTGAAATACCCTGTCCAGCAGGCCATCACTGCCTTTGGCGATTTCATCTGCAATCGTTTTTTCCGTCACGATAGTCAGCGGTTCATAAGGAAGCGGGCAGTAAAAATCAGCCTCGGGCAGGATCCCGGTGCGTGACATCAGGGTCAACTGGAGTGCTTCGCTGCCAGGATTAAGGCGAAAACTCACTGTTTTGCCTTCGTCGGTGATGAATTTCCCATGCTGCGAAACGACGGCCATTGCCGCATCAAGGCCGCTCAGCGAAGCGCCCATAATACCGACGCGACAGGGATGAATGTGCGCATCCATCAGCCCGGTCCACGGGCTGGGATAAAAGTCGCGCGGCGAGTCATCATCGTCAGGCCAGAGATGACCTGTAGCAACAACCGCAAAATCAAACGTTTCTGGTTTATTGCTGCCTTCCGTTGATACCTGTACGCCCTCTGCGGAAGCTTTCAGATCGGTGACTTTGCTTGCTTCTCGAACGGAAACGCTAAACCCTGAACGTTCTGCTTTTTCGACCAGTGCCAGAAAGCGGTCACGGTAATAATCGCCGAGGATCACGCGCGGCAAAAATTGCCGGTCATGCAGCGATTCACGTTTAATCGCAAAGCGCGCCAGGTAGCTGTCGCTTTGGTGACGTAGCCAATCCAGATAAGTGATAAAAATTGGCGGGATCTCAATGCTGGCGATATTCGCCAGCATCAGCGTAGCATTATTATCATCGTTATAAGGCATGCCGACGCCAGCTTCGTCTGCCTGCTCGAAGAGCGTAATCGCAAGCGGTTCGCCGCGTTCAAGAAGCGCGTGAAAGGTGTAGATTCCGGTCGGGCCGACGCCGACAATCGCAACGTTTTTCATAATCATCCTGAATAAGAAACACAGTGATAAGTCTGGTCGAAAAAGGCGATTGCGCCAAACCCGGCGGCGGAAATTCAGAAGAAGGAAAACGGCACCGGGCGGTGCCGTTGAGGGAGATCAGAAGTTATAGGTGCCGCTGACCGAGAAGTTTCGCGGTGCGCCGTACACGCCGTAAGTGCCGAGATAGTCGTAATACTCTTTATCGAACAGGTTGTTCAGGTTGGCCTGAAGGGCAAAGTTTTTAGTGACCTGATAGCGGCTGAAGAGATCGACCACCGCATAGCCACCCTGTTTAATACGCGTGTCGCCGTTCGGCCCGGCAATGTCCTGCCAGGTTTTATTCTGCCAGCGCACGCCGCCGCCGACCGCCAGTTCAGGCAGCATCGGCAATTGATAGCGGGTAAACAGTTTCGCCGTGGTACGCGGCTGTTCCGGGTTCACCGCCACGCCATCACCATCTTCCGCAATATATCGGGATGCGCCGAAAGTAAGCTGCCAGCGGTCGGTCAATGCGCCGTTAATCTCAAACTCCACGCCTTTACTCACGGTGCCATCGACGGATTTATAGGCCGTCTGGCCGCCGGAGCCCGGAATGGTTTGCCCGGTGCTGACCGCAACTTTGTCCTGCTCGGTGCGGAATACGGCAAGCGTCGCGGTCAGGCGGGTGTTGAACCAGTCACCTTTCACGCCAGCTTCATAACTTTTGCCAGTGGTTGGGTCGAGGAACTCACTGTTGGCGTTGCGCTTGCTGGTTGGCTGGAAGATGGAGGTATAGCTGGCATAGGCCGACCACTCATCGTTGATGTCATACACCAGGCCTGCATATGGCGTGACATCATCGAATTTGCTGTCGCGGGTTTCGTCCGGTTTGCGCTCCAGATTGTAATGGGCGCTCCACTCCGTCCAGCGCACGCCGAGGATCAGGTTAAGCGGGTCGGCCAGCGAGAGGCGCGTCGCGGTGTAGAGCGATTTCTGGCGGATGATATCGCGCTGATACAGCGCCCAGTCAGACCACTCCGGATACGCCAGTTTGCCGTCATAGTTGTGAATATTGCCGACATCCATCAATCCGTAGTTATCGGTAACCGGATACGCGTTGTCGTAGTTGTTGCGCTGACGGCTGTAGCTGCCGCCGAACATTATCTGATGCTGGCGGCCAAACAGTTCATAACCCCCGCGCACAAAGGCATCCACTGAATCCTGTTTACGCTCGCCACGGTTCCAACCGCCCCATGCGCCCTGGTAAAGTGCGCTGTTGTACAGGCCGGTATTTTTATCCGGGAAGCCGTCGATATACATCAGGCGGCTATCGAAATTGGTTTCCGCATGCATGGCGTTCACCTTCGCCTCCCAACCGTTGTCGAAACGTTGGGTCAGGTTGGCGAATACGCGCGACGTATCCTCATTGGAGTAAGTCCAGTCAGCGGCGGTATTGAATTCACGGCGGAAATCGGTGCGGCTGCCGTCGCTCCACAGGGAAGGGAAGCCGCCCCAGGTTGGGCTGTCTTCTTCGCTCTTCTGATAATCGTAAGCCAGAGAGAGGGTGGTGGAGTCTGTGATATCGGCATCCACCACGCCGGTGATGAATTTTTTGCGGTAATGATTGCGCTCAAGCCAGCTGTCATTGTCCTGATACCCGGCAATCACGCGGCCACGTACGTCACCGGATTCGGTCAGCGGGGCCTGTAAATCCAGCACATAACGTTGTTTATCCCAGCTACCGTATGTCGCGGAAGCGGAGCCTTTAAATTCGCGGCTGTCGGCGTGCTTACGCACCATGTTGACGTATGCCGATGGGTTGCCCGTGCCACTCATCAAACCCGCTGCGCCACGCACTACCTCAATGCTCTCAAAAATCGCCGTATCACCCGCTGTGTCGCCAAAATTCCAGCGATCGTCGAGGAACGTCGGCATATCGTCGAAGGCAAAATTACTGACGAAGAAACCGCGTGAGAAGATATTGGTGCGATGGCTGTCGATACGGGAAACGCTCACGCCGGTGGTGTTATCCAGCACTTCTTCAATCGAGTTCAGCTCCTGATCTTTCATTCTCTGCTGGCTGATAACGCTGACCGACTGGGGAATATCGCGCTGCACCAGCAGCATTTTGGTGCCGGTGGTGGTGGTTTTAACGCTGTAATCCTGGTCCTGACCTTCGTCGCCCGGCGTGGTGCTCTCTTCCACCACAATGGTGTCATCGCTGTTCGCTGTGGCGGCAAAGGATAGCGCAGGCGTGAAAGCCATCGCCACGGAGAGGGCGAGCAAAGAAGGGGAGCATCCGAGCGGGCGACGCGTTTCCCGGGGCTGATAAGTGAAAGACATGATAAACCCTTAAGTGTGTTTGCGGGACTGCCCGACAGCGATACATAGCCGCGCCAGGTTTTGTATTTTTAATTAACTCATGAGCATAAAAATGCGAATGAGAAATATACGCATTAGTGTTTTAGATGTAAATGGATGTAAGCGGATTTTATGGAACCGCTTTCACATAAGGGAAATCACCAGCAGAATGTCAGGGATGTTTATTGCGTAACGCGTCGACTACCAGGGAAAATGCCGGGGAGGGCTGTTTGCGGCTGGGGTAGTAGAGATAGTAACCGGGGAAAGGTAAACACCAGGGTTCGAGTATGCGAACCAGGCGGCCATCAGCAATGTGCGTTCCAAACTCTTCTTCAGGCAGGAAAGCGATACCAAAACCGGCCAGCGCCGCATCAACGATATGTTCTGAAGTGTTAAACGTGAGCTGCCCGCTAACGCGCACATTTAAATCACCGCCATCCTGATCGAAATCCCACACATACAGCCCGCCGGATTTAACCATCCGCTGATTAATACACTGATGCTGCGTTAACTCGTGTGGCGTTTTCGGCGCGGGATGACGGGCAAAGTAGTCCGGTGAAGCGACCGCCGCCATGCGCAGCTTCGGGCCAATCGGCACGGCAATCATATCCTGGTCGATGGTATCGCCCAGACGTACGCCAGCGTCAAAGCGATCCGCCACAATGTCGCGAAAGCCGTGGTTGGCATCAAACTCAACGTGAATATCCGGATATTCACGCAGCAGCGGCGTGAGCTTTGGTAACAGCGTGGTGCGCAAAACGTTGGGCCCGCAGGTAATGCGAACGGTGCCAGCCGGTTTGTCGCGCAGTTCGGTCAGCATATCCAGTTCCGCTTCAATTTCATCAATGCGTGTACCGACTGAGGCCATCAACCGCTCCCCCGCTGCCGTGGGCGACACGCTGCGGGTGGTGCGGGTGAGCAGGCGAATCTGCATTCGCGCTTCCAGCGCAGAAATCGCCTGACTGATTGCCGGCTGCGTGACGCCCAGCAGTGCCGCCGCGCGGGTAAAGCTCCCTTCGCGAGCCACGGTTACAAAGTAGAGCAGATCGTTCAGATTTCTTTTCATGATCGGCATTCTCAATTAATAAGCGCTGCTTATAAGCCTATTAAGTATTCATTAGCTAGTTATCCTACGCTCACCGTGTAAAATTTTCAGCAACGAATATTCCCGCCAAATGAATGACGTTATTCCCGCGAATAACGTGCGGCCCCGGCTTGTCTGAAAACAGCCGGTAAAACAGGAGGAAAAACATAATGGCTTTGCAGGCTGACGTTCAACGCGCCCATTGGGGCGGCATTTACGCCATGACACTGTGTGTTTTTGTATTAATTGCCTCTGAATTTATGCCGGTGAGTTTGTTGTCGCCCATCGCGGCTGATTTAGGCGTGACGGAAGGCCTGGCGGGTCAGGGCATTGCTATCTCCGGGGCGCTGGCGGTCATCACCAGCCTGACGCTCTCGCGGCTCACCGCTGGGCTGGATCGCCGATATCTGCTACTGGGCATGACTGCGCTGATGGCATTCTCAGCTGCGATGATCGCCATGGCTGCGAATTATGGTGTTTATATGGTTGGGCGTGCGCTGATTGGTATTGCCATTGGCGGCTTCTGGTCCATGTCGGCGGCGACGGCGATCCGTCTGGTACCTGAATCGCAGGTGCCTCGCGCATTAGCCATTTTCAATGGCGGCAATGCGCTGGCGACGGTTATTGCTGCGCCGTTTGGGAGTTATCTTGGTGAAGTAATGGGCTGGCGGGGCGCATTTTTCTGCCTGGTGCCTGTCTCGATTGCCGCCTTCATCTGGCAATGGTTTAGTCTGCCAGCTATGCGCTACAGCCAACAGCGCAGCAGGGTGCTTCCTCTCTTCGCACGTCCAGTTGTGGCGGTGGGGCTTCTTGCTTGCGGGCTCTTTTTTATGGGTCAGTTCACGCTCTTCACCTACGTGCGTCCTTTTCTTGAAGGCATTACGCAGGTGAGGGGAACTGCCTTGTCTGCCGTTCTGCTGATCATCGGCGTGATGGGATTCATTGGCACACTGGTAGTGGGTCGCCTGCTGAAACACGGTATTTATCGCACGCTAATTCTCATTCCGCTGTTGATGGCGGCGATTGCTATCGCACTGATGATTTTTGGTCATCAGCTTTGGTTCGTCGTGCCACTGCTGGGCGCCTGGGGGTTGGTCGCAACCGCAGCCCCGACAGGCTGGTGGACGTGGCTTGCGCGAACGTTACCCCATGACGCGGAAGTCGGCGGCGGCGTGATGGTCGCCATCATTCAGCTTTCCATTGCGCTGGGATCAACGTTGGGTGGCCTGATGTACGACCATCACGGCTGGCACAGCACCTTTGCACTGAGCGCTGGCGTTTTGCTCTGCGCATCGATCATCACTTTCACAACCTCACGTAAACACACACTCAGGAGTTAACCTATGAAAAGCGTCACACTGGCGTTGGGCTTACTGATTAGCGCATTTGCCTCTTCCGCTGCGGATATGTCGCGCGGAGCGGACAATTTCTACAAAAGCGATAGCGTGGCCCAACAGCGCGTCAGCTTTAAAAACCAGTATCAAATGAACGTGGTGGGCAATCTGTTTATGCCTAAAACGCTGGATAAAAACGCGAAGCATCCGGCGATTATCGTTGGGCATCCGATGGGCGCGGTGAAAGAACAGAGTTCTAACCTTTACGCGCAAAAACTGGCGGAGCAGGGCTTCGTCACGCTGGCCATTGATCTCTCTTTCTGGGGCGAGAGCGAGGGTAAACCGGGCCATATGATTTCGCCGGAAATCTACGCCGATGATTTCAGCGCGGCGGTTGATTACCTCAGCACGCAGCCGTGGGTGGACGCGGAAAATATTGGCGTACTGGGTATCTGCGGTAGCGGTAGCTTTGTGATCAGCGCGGCTAAAATCGACCCGCGTATGAAAGCCATTGCGACCGTCAGCATGTATGACATGGGGGCCGCGTTCCGTAATGGCCTCAAGCACTCGCAAACCGTTGAACAGCGAGAAGCGTTGATTAAGACGGCCATCGAGCAGCGCTTTGCCGAGTACCAGGGCGGCGAGACTGCTTATATACCGGGTACGGTGAACAAGCTGGATGACTCCACGCCGGCAATACAGCGTGAATTCTTCGATTTCTACCGTACGTCACGCGGCGGCTATACGCCGAAAGGCGAGAAAGAAGAGCTGACCACCAAACCGATGTTAAGCAGCATTGGCAAATTTATGAATTTCTATCCGTTCAATGATATCGAGACCATTTCGCCACGCCCGATGCTGTTTATTTCAGGCGATCACGCGCATTCGAAGGAGTTTAGTGAAGATGCCTATCAACGCGCCGGGCAGCCGAAAGAGCTGTATATTGTGCCGAACGCCGGGCATGTTGATCTTTATGATCGTACGGATCTCATTCCCTTCGACAAACTGACGGCATTCTTTAAAACGAGCCTGAAGTAAATCCTCAGCGTTATCCGTCATTATTATTACGTATATCCTGTTGTGCTTTTTTTGTTATAGAATATCGCCTGATAACATTGTTATCAGGCGATGCTTATCTCTTATCGTCTGGTGCAAAAAAGGAAAGTTGCGATGGAAATGAACCAGGGAGGTTCAGTGAAAATGGTCTCGTTAATTACGTTATCGTGTGCGGGGATATGGCTTATCTTGCATGGGCTCTGGATGTGGTTGCCCTTACGATAATCACGCGGTTAATTATAACGCCATGTATGCTCAGATGTATTTACCGGTGTTATCTCTTCGCTGAAAATCACTTTGTCCGATAATCCGACATATTTTCGTGTCATCTGTTTTATATCCACTATCCACTTATATACCCCGGCGCTGGCCACCAAAGTACAATACTCTTCATAGCCTATTTTACCTGCGAAATGGCGACGCGATGCCGCGCGGATGAGGTCTTCATTAGCCCGCAAGCTGACGCGTTTGAGGCTATACTCGCCTTCTATAATGCGAATATTTCCTTCGCTATCAACAAGCGTCACGTTTCCGGTTGAGACGAAATGAACGTAGAAAACGATATTCTGTTTTTCGAGTTCTTTGATCAATTCATGCAGCGTTATCCGCGTTCGGGCCTCAGAAAATAGAGTGCGTAAAATAATCAGTGCCTCAAAATTAATGATTACAATAGTTACAATAATGCTAATTAAAGTTAGTAAAGGTAACTATCTTCTAACAGAGAGCCACTATACGGGCAAAGCGAATCCATAGACAATTGAAATTTGTGTTATCTCTATCACAAAAAATGATTATGCTAAATTTTATGTTTCCGCTTTGTTTCTATTATTCATATTACTGATGGAATATATCAACATCACCCCTACATATGCACGAATTTTGATCTGATTTAGGTATTATATATCATCGTATATTATGATAATACTTTAGTGGTGTATTATTTGTCACAGTGATATTCACGTTATTATTTAACAATGAAATCGTTTTCCCGCGCTGAAATGGGGGTCGGGGTACACAGCGTGACTATTCGATTTTCTGACCAACGAAGTTGCAGTAAAAACAGCGGAGCGGGTTTACAACTGTCGAATTCCGCGATTTGCCAGATCTGACTACCTGCCTGTTTAAGCATCGCCTCTTTACGCGTCCAGATTTGCCAGAACGCGACGCGCTTATCTTCCGCGGCTGCCATCAGCGCCTGTTCCCCGGCGCTGAATACCGATTCAACAATACGCTGGCTATTTTTACGCGGGCGTATGATTTCAATATCGCAGCCTACCTCGCCCTCGTCGCTCAGCAGCAGAACGATATCATCGCCACTGTGGCTGATGTTAAACCACAGCGGATAGCCATGAGTAAAGCCGGGTTTGCCGTTACGGTTGCGAATAATCTCAGGCACCACGGCAGGGGAGAGCGCCCGTTCAAGCAGCGCGCGTCCCGCCGCCTGAGCGTCGATATAGTCCGATATCTTTGCGCGCAGCAGGCGATACATGCTTATGCCCAGCGCTTAATGACCAGCGAGGTGTTGATCCCGCCGAAGGCGAAGTTATTGCTTTGCAGATATTCGCAGTCAATGTGACGCGCTTCGCCCATGATGTAATCCAGCGCACCGCAGGCTTCATCGGGCTGTGTCAGGTTAATGGTCGGTGCGAACCAGCCTTCACGCATCATCTGTAAGCTCATCCACGCCTCCAGTGCGCCGCAGGCTCCCAGCGTATGGCCGAAATAACTTTTCAGCGAGGAGATCGGCGTGGTATCACCGAAGATCGCCGCCGTGGCCTGGCTTTCCGCCAGATCGCCGCGATCGGTTGCCGTACCGTGCGCGGAGATATAGCCAATCTGCTGTGCGCTGACGCCCGCCATCTGTAACGCCTGCTCCATGCAAATTTGCATCGTATCGCGCTGCGGTTGGGTGATATGCGCGGCATCGCAGTTGGTGGCGAAGCCGACGATTTCGCCGTAGATGGTCGCCCCGCGCGCCTTCGCGTGCTCCAGTTCTTCCAGAATCAGCGTGCCGGCGCCTTCACCAATCACCAGCCCGTCACGCGTCTGGTCGAACGGGGAGGGCGTTGTTTTCGGCCGATCGTTTCGCTGGCTGGTGGCAAAGAGCGTATCGAACACGGCGGCTTCCGAGGGGCAAAGTTCCTCTGCGCCGCCCGCGACCATCACGGTTTGATAACCGTGGCGAATCGCTTCCCAGGCGTAGCCAATCGCCTGGCTACCGGAAGTGCAGGCGCTGGAGGTGGGAATGACGCGTCCGCGCAGGCCGAAAAACAGCCCGGTATTCACCGCCGTGGTGTGCGGCATCATCTGCACGTAGGTGGTGCCGGTAATGTTATTGGTATGCTTTTCGGTCAGCATGGTGGCGAACTCGCTCACCGGGCCGGTGCTGCCGGTAGATGAACCATAGGCGATACCGGTCTGGCCGTTGGTCAGAACCGGGTCGTCAATCAATCCGGCCTGTTCCAGCGCCAGTTCCGTGGCGCGGGTCGAAAGCAACGACACGCGGCCCATAGCGCGGATGCGCTTGCGGGTGTAGTGCGCGGGCAGCGTGAAGTCATCAATGGGCGCGCCCAGCAGGGTATGCAGACCAGCGTAGACCTGCCACTCTGGCATATGCCGCACGGCGTTTTCATACTTCAGTAACCCGCGCGATACGTCCTGCCAGTCTTCGCCGAACGCGGTGACGCCGCCCATGCCCGTGATCACGACACGACGTGTCATAACATGCCTCCGTTGATCGAAATCACCTGCCGGGTGACGTAGCCCGCGATGTCCGACATTAAATAACTCGCCAGCCCGGCGACCTCTTCAGCCTGCCCCATGCGTTTCATTGGGATCATCGCCATGGCTTCTTTCAGGGCTGCTTCTTCCATTGAAATCATTCCGGTGTCAATCAACCCCGGCGCGATGCAGTTGACGGTGATTTTGCGCCTGGCGAGTTCAATTGCCAATGCTTTGGTCGCGCCGATAATCCCCGCTTTGGCGGCGCTGTAGTTCACCTGTCCACGGTTACCCATCACGCCGGAAACGGAGGAAAGCGTGATGATTCGCCCGCCTTTACGTGCGCTTATCATGGGCATGATGCAGGGGTGAATCACGTTGTAGAAGCTGTCGAGGTTAGTGTGAATAACCGCATCCCAGTCCTCTTCGCTCAGCGCCGGGAATGCGCCGTCGCGGGTAATTCCAGCGTTGCTCACCACGCCGTACCACGCGCCGTTCTCGGCCATATCCTCTTCCAGCACCGTTAAGCACTGGGCGCGATCGCCCACATCAAAGCGCAGCAATCGACCTTTACCGCCAGCCTGTTCAATGGCGGCCAGCGTTTCGCGCGCGCCGGGTTCATCCTGATGATAGTGAACGCCAAGGGTGAAACCATCCGCGGCCAGCTGTAGGGCGATGGCACGACCGATGCCTTTGCTGGCACCGGTAACCAGAACGGAACGACTCATGCGTTTTCTCCCTGCTGAAACAGCGACGTTAACTCGTCGGACGATGGCTGGAATGTGTTGACGCGGCCCGTGGCCACCGGTGTGTTATCAATCATTATTGTGCATTCGAAACTGCCGAAACGACTGTCGCGCATCAGCAGGTGGGCGTGAATATCAAGCGTAGCGAGCGCAGGAAAATAGCCTGCCGCACACACCAGCTCACGCGCGCCGAGCACCATACCCAGCGTCAGTTGTTGCTCGCCCTCATCCTGACGATGCCAGCCGGACCAGACGCCGACCGTCTGCGCCATCAGTTCCAGCGCGTACCAGCCGGGCAGGTTGCCTGACACATCAAGAAAGGGGGCCAGCACGCCTGCGGGATTAACCGTTACCTGGCACTGCACGTCGTTTTCGCTGACCGCGGAAACCTGCTCAAGCAGAAGCATGGGAGCGTCGTGCGGTAAATAGTCCGCCGGCGGTAAGTAGTGACTCATGAACGTCGTCCTAACAAAATACTGGTGTTGTTGCCGCCAAAGGCGAAAGAGTTGGAAAGAATGACCGGGCGCGCCAGCGGCGCGGCGGCGTGAAGCAGGCCGCAGGGCAGCAGCGTCTCATCGACCGGCATTTGGCTGAAATCCTGCGGCGGCAGCGGCAAATTATGCTGCAGAATCAGCATCGCAATGGCCGCCTCGGTGATGCCTGCCGCACCCAATGTGTGCCCGGTGAGATGTTTCGTGGAACTACAGGGAACCGTATCACCGAAGAGGCGATTCACTACCTGTGATTCAATTTTGTCATTCAACGGCGTGGCGGTGCCGTGCATATTGATGTAGCCCACGTCCTGCGGCGCGAGCCCGGCCTCTTTCAGCGCCTGAAGAATTGCGCGAATTGCGCCTTCGCCTTCCGGATGCGGGGCCGACATATGCCACGCATCGCTCGATTCGCCGACGCCCAGCAGGGCGATTGGCTGCGGCTCGCGGGTCAGCAGCATCAGCCCCGCGCCTTCCCCGATGGTAATGCCGCTACGATCGCGACCAAATGGCTGGCAGCGCGAGGCTGAGAGCGACTCCAGGCTGTTGAAACCGTTGATCGGCATACGGCTTAAGGTGTCCGCGCCGCCCACAATAGCGACATCCGCTAAACCCGCTTCAATCAGACGGCGACCGCTAATAATCGCGCGCGCACTGGATGAACAGGCGGTGGAGAGAGTAAATGCCGGGCCGTCGAGCGCCAGCCAGTGGCTGAGAAATCGCGACGGATCGCCCAGTTCCTGCTGCGCGTAGTGCCACTGGGGATGCTGCTGGCTGACATGTTTATCGCCTTCGTCCAGCCCGGACGTGCTGGTGCCCATCACCACGGCAATGCGCTCTCGCCCATACCGGGCAATTGCGTCATCCACCTGCGGCTGGATCTGCGCCAATGCCGCCAGCAAAAGCTGATTATTGCGGCTGCGATGTTCGGCAAAGGTGTCCGGAATGACAGGCAGTTCCGCCTCCACGCCGCCAAAAACGGCATCTGGCTTGCCCTGCAACCAGCCTGCGCGGGCACGCATGCCCGGCGCGATGCCGCGCGTCAGGTTCGCGGCGACCTCAGGTACGTTGTTACCCAGCGCGTTAATCATGCCAACGGCAGAGATATAAATCATATCAGTCATCCAGGTATTGAATGGTGATGTGGTACTTGAAGGCGTGCTGCTCAATGCTGACCGGCTCGCGTTTGCCTTTGCGCGTCAGGTAGGTTATCTCGGTTACCGTTTCGCCACGGGCGTTACGCAGCGCGCGTTTGTCGCCCGCGTCGGTAAGTGTCCAGCCTTTAGGCAACTGCGGCTGCCACGCGCTAATCGGCAGATAGCTGAGCATTACGTCTGCCAGTACCTGGCTTGCGGGCGGTAACTGCGGTACGACGATGTTTTGTTCCGTGCGCAGGCCTTTTTCATCATAGGTCAGCAGGAACAGACGGATCCCCAGCGACGACAGCCCGGCGAGGGTGATTTTGTGTTCATCGGCATCCAGCATCACCATTAACGATTGGGTTTTGCCGTTGAAGGTGCCGGTCAAAAGCTGCTGCGACGTAAAGGCGGGCGTCATGCCTGGCGCAGGCAGCGTTATGCGCGCGCCCGGTTGCAGCCAGGCGGTGGGGCGGGTGCCATCATGATCGTGGCTACAGCCCGCAAGCAGTAGCGCGGAGGCCAGCATAAGGGCGCGCCAGGCGTTGCGTATCATCATCGTTTTTCTCTTTTTTTCGTTGGCATCGCCAGCGGCGACAGTAGCCAGGCAGTGAAGATACCGCAGACCAGGACAATCCCAAAACTGCTAATGGCCTGGGTGCTGCTGAAGACCAGCATGCCCAGCGTCAGCAAGGTGGTCATCATTGCAAGCGTGATGGCGAGCAATGACGTCAGCGGCGTACCGCGTGGGTTGCTGAAAAACAGGGTGTAGTTAATACCGATACCCAATACCAGCACCAGCGCCAGTAATGAGAAAAGATTGACGCTGTGCCCGCTCAAGGAGAGCGCCGCCAGCCCACAGCCCAGGGAAAGCAATGAAGGAAGCAAACTGATTACCCCCTTTCGCCAGCCCATGCGTAGGATTGCGCCTACGGCGATCGCGGCCAGCGCCACGCCGAGCAGCACCGTTAATACGGTGCGGTACAGCCCAAACAGCGCGTCAAAATTCTGTTTTCTGTCAACCCAGGCGACGCCGGTGTGCTGTTCCGCCAGCGCCTTTAACGCCGCGCTATCTTCCACGCCATCCACGGGAATGAGCACGCCGCTGACGCCGTGCGGCAGCGTCAACCACATCAAGCGCCAGCCTTCGCTGACAGGGCTTGCCAGCCAGTCGGACACGTTCACCGGCATGGCGCGAAGGTCGGGTTTCACGTCAGGTAGCCCCGCCTGTTGTAGTGCCTGGCTGATTGCGGGTGCCGCGTGATTAAGCAGCGCCAAATCCTGCGCCTGACGCGCGCGAGAATTGAGTGGAATCGTGCGGTATCGGGCGAATAAGCCTTGCTGGCGAGCGCTATCCAGATGAGTGCTAAATGCTTCCATGCGCGTCAGCGTCTGCTCTGGCGAGTCGCCGTAGACCACAAACCACTTCTGATCGACGTTCTGCCCGGTAAGCTGCGTTATCTGTTTTTCCTGCTCAAGCAGATGCGGCGGCAGCGCCTGCAACTGGGCGATATCATCGTTAACCTGAAGGGTGGAGAGTCCGATCAGCGAAACCACCGTCAGTGCGGCGGGCAGCCCGTAAATCAATGCCTTGTTGCGTCGCCACAGGGCGAGCCAGCGTAGCAGCAGGGCGAACATCGGCACCGGGCGCACCGGCAGCCCGCGACAGAGCCACGGGTGCCAGAACACCACCGTCAGGCAGGACGCGGTCAGCCCCACGGCGGCAAAGATTGCCATCTGGCGAATGCCGGGGAAGGGGGCGAGCATCATAATCAGATAGGCGACAACCGTGGTCAGCAACGCCAGCAGCAGCGCGTTTCGTACTTTATTGAGACTTTGCCACGGTGAGTTCTCCGCGCCGTGCACCATCCGTTCGGTCAGATAATAGAGCGTGTAGTCGGCAGAGATGCCGATGATGCTCATGCTCATCACCAGCGTCATCAGGTGCAGTTCGCCAAACAGCAGCAGCGTCACCGTGGTGCCCGCCAGCGCGCCAATGCCGATGGAGAGCAGGCTCAACAGCAGTGGGCGCAGCGAGCGGAACACCAGCACAATCAGCAGCAGCACGCCGAATATCGTTGCCGCGCCGAGCGTGGAGATATCGCGTTTCGCCTGCTGGCTGGCGTAATCGCTGTACAGCACCGTGCCGCGTGACAACACCTGCGCCTGCGGGAAGCGCGTTTTAAGCCGGGCTTCGGCGGCAGTCAGTGCCTGCACCAGTTGATGGGTTTGCTGCATATCAAACGCATCGCTTTGCAGCTCACCGTGCAGCAGATACCAGTAGTTACCGTCTTGATCCTGCGTTGCCAGCCAGCCGTCCATCAGGCGCAAACGCTGGCTGCTTTGCATTAACGCCAGTTGGGAACCGCGCGTCAGCATAAAGGGATCGTTTTGCACTTCTTTACCGCTGACGCCGGAAAAGGCGGAGTAGAGCTGTGAGAGAACCCACTGTGCCTGCGCCTCGCCGCCGTTTTGCAGGCGAGCGCGGGTGGCGCTGTCTACCATGCCGTTACGATGCTGCCAGTAAAACGCGCCCCAATCCTGCTGGCTTTTGGCATCCATCGGGCCCTTCACCTGCGCCAGCGCCGGGGTGCTTTTCAGTTGCTCAAACCACGCCTGCGCGATGTGGGGATCGGGCGTTTTACCGGGGCTGACCAACCACATCATTTGCTTATCAAGGCGCGAGATAAAACCGTCGTTCAGCGCGGGCGGAATGTCGCCCAGCGCTTGTTTCGGCAACATCGCCAGCACGCTGCTGTTCATCCTCGCGCCGGGTAACAGCGCCAGCAGCGTGCCCAGCAGAATCAGGCAAAAAACAGCCCAGATGAGCGCCGGACGGCGGCCGTTATTGGGCGCTAAAACGTTGTTGTTCGTCATGGGTCAGAGTGGCTGGCGTCAGGCGGTGTTGTGAGAGAGCGATATCGGTGCGGTCACCCTGTTGATCGTTCAACTGGATCGTTTCGAGAAACTGCTGCCCACTCAGGTCGATAGAGGCAAAAATCTTATCCAGCGGCGAGGTAATGGGCGTCAGGCGCAGCGCCCAGCGGTTATCGCCTTTGTCCTGAAGCACGATGCGGAAGTTTTGTTCCAGCACGCGGCGATCGGCCTGGAATAACGCGCGCAGCAGATGATTAAGCTGGAACATCTGCGGGTTATTGTCGGCGGTGATCACCTGCGGCGGCTGGCCGTTCACCTGCTGCACCATGCGGGTATCGGTAAGCATCATTTGCATCGGGAACGGCGTTTTTTGATCCCACAGTAAGCCGTTGTCGCGGGCAATCAGCATCTCGCCCTGAGAACGTAGCGGCTGCGGCATCGTTTTAATGGTGCGGATTTGCTCGAAGTGGGCGCGCACAATCGGCTGTTCGGTAAAGCGCTGTTGCAGGGTGTCCAGCGTCACGGCGTGCACCCACGGGGCAATCAACAGGCAAATAAGCGGCAGGAATTTCATGGCGCGACTCCCATGCGTTCAAAAAGGACAGCCGGGCTGACGAAGCACATCTCTTTGCTGGCTTCTTCAACCGCCACCTGAATGGTGTAGCCGGTGGTGGTGCGCTTGCCGCTTTCGGCATCGAAAATCTGGTAGGCAATGCGCAGTCGGTTTTCGTACTCTTCCAGATGCGCCCGCACGCGGATACGCTGCTCGAAGGTCAGGGCATCGCGATATTTGACGCGCGTATCCACTACCGGCCAGACGTAGCCTGACGCTTTCATCTGGCGATAGCCGTAGTCGAATTGATTGAGCAGCGCTTCACGGGCGATTTCGAAATAACGGAAATAGTTGCCGTGCCACACCACGCCCATCGCATCGACGTCATGAAACGGGATGGTGAGTTCAACCTCAGTGGTAAAGCGGGGATCGTTAAGCACCCTTTACTCCTTATGGGCCGCGTCGGGCAGCCGCCAGAAATCAAAAAAGTTGAACCAGTCCAGCGGCGCCAGAAGCGCGTAATGCTCCAGCCGCTGCGCATAGCGGTCTACCGCCTGCTGAAGCGCCGCCTGACGCTCTGCGCGCGGCAGCAGCAGTGGGTCGGCGAACGGTTCGCAATGAATGTGTAATTGGCCCTGCTGTTTCAGGGCGAAAATCAGTAAGGTCGGGCAGCGCAGCAGTGCGGCGAGAATAAACGGCCCCTGCGGGAACGGCGCGGGCTGGCCCATAAAGCGGCTCCAGATAACGCGCCAGTCGCCGCCGCGCTGACGGTTAACGGCAATGCGATCGCCGACGATCGCCACCCATTCGCCGCGATCCAGTTTCTCTTTCAGCAGCATGGCGGTATCCGGGCCGATGTCGGTGACCGGCATCAGGTTCAGCCCGGCCTGCGGCGCCATTTCCTGCATGATTTGCTTGAATCGCTGGGCGTTTTCACTGAACACCAGCGCGTTGATCACCCGGCCTTCTTCGCGCTGCGCCAGCGCCCGACACGCTTCCACATCGCCAAGATGCGACGCCAGCAGCAATTTGCCGCGTGGTTCATGCATCGCCAGTGCCACTTCCGCGCCCGGGGCAAACACTACTTCGTGCCCGAAACGCAGTTCGCCGCGCCAGCTGGCGACTTTATCGAGCATTGCCTCGCCAAAGCGCAGGAAGTGGCGATAGCTGCTCAGCCGTTTCGCGTTCGGCTGCTGTTGATGTACGCGTGCGAGCCACTGCTGCGAGGCGCGGCGTTCCGTGGCGGCAATCAGCCAGTACACAGCCACCACCGGCTTCAGCAGCAGCGAAAACGCGTCACGCCCCAGCCGTTGCCAGATGCGCAGCATCAGGCGCATGCCCCATAACCCCTTCACCTCTTTTTGCTCTGCCCAGTGCACATTGCGACGGCGAAACAGCAGCGACGGAATACGCGGCAGCATGCCGAAGAAAAGGCGGGTGTGCATCCACGAGATGCGCACGTTATCTTTCAACGCATCGAAATGGGAAAGCCCATCCTGCGGGTACGTCACGCGCGTCGGTAGAAAATAACTGCGATGGCCCTGCCAGTAGAGGCGCACCATCACTTCGGTGTCGAAGTCCATTCGCTGGCCGAGCGGTACACGCTGCGCCAGTTCTAGCGTTGGCGTAATCGGATAAACGCGAAAGCCGCACATGCTGTCTTTAAGCTGCAGCGACAGCGTTTCAATCCACACCCAGACGTGGGTTATCCAGCGTCCATACAGGCGTGAGCGGGGGATGGAGTCATCGTAAATCGGCTGACCCGAAATCAGCGCCTCGGGATGTTGCTGCGAAAGCGCGAGCAGCGCCGGGATATCTTCAATCGCGTGCTGCCCGTCGGCATCGACCTGAACCGCATGGCTGAAACCCGCACGCGCCGCCTCTTCCAATCCACGGATCACCGCCGCGCCTTTCCCCGCATTGTGCGGCTGGCGGATAAGCGTAACGCTGGCGTGATTGTCGGCAAGCGTGCGTAATTCGCGCCGGGTCGCGTCGTCGCTGCCATCGTCGACGATGATAATGGGCAGGGCAAACGGCGCAAGGCGCGCCAGCACCTGCGCCATCATCGCGCCGTGGTTGTAGCAGGGGATCACCACGCAGGGCGCGAAGCTTAACGGCATAAACGGATTTTCCCACTGCTGGTGGTGTGGCGCACGTCACCATCGTGGCGCTGGAAGCAGAAGGTGAGCATCTCTCGCGTCTCCTGCCACGTCAGCGTTAAGGTGATACGGTTTTCCGGCAGTAGCGGAGCCTGGAATTTAACGTTTTGAATGCTGTGAAAGCGATAGTCAGGGGTCAGTAAACGGCTGGCATAGTGCATGACCCAATCCAGTTGTGCCACGCCCGGCAGCAGCGGCTGCACGGCAAAGTGGCCTTTAAACCAGAACAGTGTGGCGGGCAGATGCAGGACAATCTCCGCCTCGCCCGCGTCCGTGTGCTGGCAGGAAATTTCATCCGGCATCATGGTCATGAAAGCACTCCTGTAATTGCGCATCGATGCGCTTATTCATTGTATTCACTGGAATAACATCCACCACGCGCCAAAAGCGGGGAAGTGCGACGGGTTCCAGCCACGGGCGTAGCGCCTGACGCCACGCCTGCGCCTGTTTGCGGCTTGCGCCACGCCACGCCTGACGCGTTTCATCATCCAGCACCAGCAGCACCCCCACGCTTTGACGCGTGCCGCGCGTAATCAGTATGGCGGCGGCATCACGCACGCCCTCCAGCGCTAATACGCGCTGTTCGACTTCCGCCAGCGAAACCCGTTTTTCGGCGATTTTGACCACGCGCCCGCGCCGCCCCAGCAGATGAAAATGGTTATCCGCAGTGAAGCGCAGTGTGTCTTCCAGCAGTAGCCCGGCAGGCTCGGCAATCAGTGGCGATACTACGCGCCAGTCGTCGTTTTCTGCTTTGAACGTCACGCCGGGGAAAGGCTGCCAGGCGATCTCCTCCGCATTGCGCTGCCGCCACGCGAGTACGCCCGTTTCGCTACTGCCATAGATTTCATCGGGCCAGACATTCAGCCAGCGAAACGCGTGCTGCGCATCCTGCCAGTGCAGCATGCCGCCAGCGGTGATCACCATGGCGACGTCCGGGGCTGTCAGTCGCGCATCCAGATGCTTCAGAAACGCCGGGCTGCTGATAAACAGATAACGCTGCGGTGGCGGGAGCGCGGCCAGCTGTTCAGGCCAGGCAAGGGTGTCGGCATGCAGCGGCAGGCCCAATGACATCGGCAGAAAAATGCGGAACGTCAGGCCGTAGAGATGCTGTGGCGAGACGGAAGAGACCACCCGGCAATCGGCCAGCCGACCGGCAAAGCGCGCGGCCAACAGGGCGGATTCCGCATCCAGCGCCGCCAGGCTTTTGTAAATACGTTTGGGCTGCCCGGTGGAGCCGGAGGTAAACAGTTCCAGCCCGGCGTCATCGGGTATCGCGGGAAGCGGTTGAGCATCGTCACGGATGGGGGTATTGATGATGCGTAAAGGGCCATCCCAGTTCAGAGAACCCTCGCTTAAGATGCCGTCGAACAGCGAACGTTGTTCTTCAAGCAGCGAAGGGCGAGCGTGACCCGGCAGCACCGGCGTTTTTCCGGCATGCAGCGTCGCCAGCAGGGCGACCAAAAACCGATAGCCCTCTTCCAGACACAGCGCCCAGCGCTGGCCCTTCTGCGTTTGCAGCCACGCACAGTGGGCGGCCACGTCGTTGCGCAACTGGCCCAGTGTCCAGAGGCGCTCGCCTGACCAGGCGACAGGCGTGCTATCGGGGCGTTCGGCACTCAGCCAGCGGGATAACGGGCGCGGGGCGTTCATGCGGTTTCTCGCTTCATTACCCGGCGGCGCACCAGCCATTCACCGGCCATCAGCGCGCCCATCAGCAGGTAGGCGATCATCCCGTTCCACGCGCTCCATAGGGCCATATCGCCAATCTGCGCGGTAATCAGGGCCACGGTGCCGTTAAGAATAAAAAAGCCGCACCAGATTTGCGTGACGCGTCGCGTGTAGCGCACACCCTGCGCGGAGAGTTGCGGAGATTGCAGGCGCGCCAGCCGTTCAACCAGCGGCATTGCGCTGAACAGCGAACTGCCAAACAGGGCGAGCATGATGCCATTGACCGCCACAGGCCAGTAGAGCAACAACTGATGCGTTCCCAGCAATGCGCTGGCAAGACAGAGCGCCAGCCCGGCTAGCGCGACGCTTTGCATCACCCGGCGCATCGGCCCGGCGTTGTCCTGCGCCTGACGCAGACGCAACAGCAGAACGACCGCCAGCATGGGCAGGAGCCATTGCAGACCGTTATGTGCCAGACCAAACCAGACTAAAAATGGCCAGGCCAGCAGCACACTCGCGGTGATGATCTTGAGGGGCGGCAAACGCACGAAAAATCAGGCTTCGCGCAGCAGGCGCTCGACGGCGTCAACCACATCCTGCACGGTACGCACGGCTTTGAACTCTTCCGGCTTAATTTTTTTGCCGGTCTTCTTCTGCAATTGAACAATCATATCCACAGCATCAATGCTATCGAGTTCAAGATCTTCATACAGACGCGCCTCGGGGGTGATTGCCGCCGGGTCGACTTCGAACAGTTTTACCAGCAGGGAAGTGACTTCCTGATAGACAGCAGTTTGGTCGGTCATGATGGCAGCTCCTCAGGCGCGTTGGGATTGAATAAAGGCAGCGAGCGTCGCCACCGAATAGAAATGCTGACGCATCGCTTCATTTTCAGCAGAAAGCACGATGCCATACTGGTTTTTTACCGCCAGCCCCAGCTCCAGCGCATCAATAGAATCCAGACCTAAACCGTCACCGAACAGGGCCGCATCGGTGTCGATGTCGTCCACGCTCAGTTCGTCCAGATTCAATGTGTTAATGATGAGATGTTTAATCTCGCAGTAGTGCTCTTGCATCGTTAATTCCTGCACAATGATGTTTTAACCAATTGATTGTAATTTCTGTAATAGATGCCGGTTTAGCGCGCGCGCGGCCAGCGCCGGTTCTTGCTTATTCGCGGTAATAAAGTCGTCGACACAGATTCGCTCCCGAACGATAACCTCAAACAGCGGCGTCGTCTCCGGGACGTGATACCACGGGCGCTGCTTATCCAGCAGATGCTCGCTACAGCGAATGCTCACCAGGCGTAAATCGCGTTCGCAGCGCACCGCAATATTGGCGGCGCCGCGTTGGATAGTCATGGTTTCGCCGTGGCGCGTACGCGTCCCTTCCGGGAAAATCATCAGCGTGTCGCCACGCTGTAAACGGGCCTGGCTTTCTGTCAGCAGACGTTCCGCTTCGCTGTTGACCAGGTAATCTGCCGCGCGGATCACACCGCTGACAAACGGGTTCTTCAACAGCGCGCTCTTTACCAGACAGTCGGTTTCCGGCATCACCGAGGCCAGCAGGACATAATCAATCAGCGTCGGATGATTCGCCACCACCAGGCAACCGCGTGCCTGCCGTAAAATATCAGCGCCCTGTACACGGTAACGCAGGACGCCCGTCACGCTGGCGAACCCCAAAAAAACGCGGAAGCTCGCCGAAATACTGCGGCGCGCCAGGCGCCGGCGCTTGTCGTCATCGCGTATGACCAACAGCAACAGATTAAACCAGCACAGCGACAGCAGCAGGCCGCCCAGACCAAACAGCGCGAAGCACACTACGGTCATCAGTAACCGCCAAAGGTGATTGATACGCCTTGCTATCATTTCTGGCTCCAGCGCCAGCGTAATCGTTCGCCTTCAAGGACGAAATGGGCTGTGTGGCCCAGGTAATTCTGTAAAAATTGCAGGCTTTGCGGCAGCGCGGGCTCTTCTTTCGTTCCGCCCGGCTCGGTGATGCACTGAAACTGGTCACCCTCTTCAATCACCAGCGCTGTCGCAAAGGCCCAGGCAGGCATCTGTGCGGGCAGTCGATCGCGGTAAAAGTCTGGCAGCGCACCGTCAAAATCGACCATTAAAATACGCCGGTGGCCCGCCTGCAGCAGGCACATCACCTCGCATAAACCTTGCAGGAATGTGTCGCGCCCCGCGGTGAGCGATGAGGAGACAATCGGCTGCTTTGCGGCGATAGTCAGATTTCCGACCGCCGCGTTATGCACTGACATCGCGAAATCGGTCGGCGAAATAGCCTCATCACTCGCCAGCGCCCTAAGGATACGGTAATTACGCTCCAGCTCACCGTGGCGGCTGGTGTAGAGCACGGCATCAATGGCATGACGGCGCAGCAGGGTAAGGCCACACTCTACGGCCAGCTTGCTACCTGAACTCAGACGACGCGCGGTCATCATCGGCAATTCAACCAGTTTCGCCTGCGGGCTGGCAGGATCAATGGCATAAGGCGATTGCACCCATGATAGCCACTGCTCGGTCTCGCCCAGTCCAGGCGCGCGGGCGATCCAGTCGATAATATTGAATGCTAATTTCATTAACGCGCGTCCGCGGGGGAAAAAAACGTACTTAAAATACGCCGGGCGTAATGCCGCGATCGCGTTATTTTAACGACCAGGGTATTTCTTATCTATCTTCTACAAAATAGTGGGGACTTTACAAAAAAAATGCATTTTAGTCATGCGGAACAAACTGATTTTTGCTCATCATTTGTTTCAAACGGGATAACAGGGCAGCCAGAACTGCCCTGCTAACGGCGTTAACCGAGGAACATCACTGAGACGCAGAGTATGCCCACAATCAGCGTAATCAGGCTGCCGACAGAACGGTACGGCTTCAGCGATGGGATAAGATAGGTAGAGAGCGTCGGCATGATAAACAGAATCATGGCAATCAGCGGGCCGCTTATCGCGTAGATCATCGAAATAGCGTTCGGGTTGATGCAGCAAACGATGAAGGTCAGGGTAGAGACCAGCAGAATTGACATCATGCGGTTAAACGAACGGCTTTTACGCACGCCAACCTGATTGAGAGACGCTTTTACCATCTCGCTCGCGCCTTCAATGACGCCAAAGTAGGTGCCGAGGAACGATTTCGACATCGCCACAATCGCCACGATAATGCCGGATACGGACAACCAGTTGGGTGAGTTGGGCATCATCGACAGTGCTGAGAGAATCGTCACGCCCTGATCTTTGGCGGTATTGATGTAATCCACCGGAATGGAGAGCAGGCAGCTAAAGACAAAGAACAGCACGCTCAGGCAGATAATCAGATACGCGACCTTCATGATTTTTTTGCATTTACCCATCGCGAGCTCGCCATATTTCTCTCTACGGTCGATAGCGAAGGTAGAGATAATTGGCGTATGGCTAAAAGCGAAAACCATCACGGGGATGGATAACCACACCTGGTGCAGCGTGTGCGGCGTCACTTCCATTTGCCCGGTGAGTAGCGCGGGCTGCCAGCTGCCTGTCAGGTAAATCGACAAAAACAGGAAGTAGGCGATCAGCGGGAACACCAGGAAGCCCATCACTTTGATGGTGGCCTGGCGACCGGCAAGGAAAATCATGTTCAGCAGTAATACCACGCCAAGACTCACCAGCACGCGTACCGTCAGATCGACCGGCATATGCTTGGCTATCTGTTCGGTGATGGAGTTGGTGATGGCGACGGCGTAAATCAGAATCACCACAAAAAACGCCAGGAAATAGAGCGCGGTGATGAGATTGCCAATTTTTTTGCCGTAGTAGTGGCTGACTGCACCGGTTATCCCGACACCCGCAGGCGTGTTGGAGGAGAGGATAAACTGACACAGGGCGCGATGCGGCCAGTAGGTCAGCGGCCACGCGACCAGCGCGGTAACAAACAGTACCACGGCCCCTGCGGATCCTAACTGGATTGGCAGGAACAGGGTACCGGCGCCTACAGCAGTGCCGTACAGGGCAAAGCTCCAGAGCGTCTCTTCTTTTGACCAAATTTTAGACATTATGCGAATTTAATAACCATGGAACATACAAAATGGAGCGTAATTTACCATAATTATGATTCGTGGTGGTTATGAATACTTTTACCCCTCACCCTAACCCTCTCCCAGAGGGAGAGGGGACAGATTGTGCACATACGTAACTCACCCTCTCCCTGTGAGAGAGGGACAGATTGTGCACATACGTAACTCACCCTCTCCCTGTGGGAGAGGGGACAGATTGTGCACATACGTAACTCACCCTCTCCCTGTGGGAGAGGGGACAGATTGTGCACATACGTAACTCACCCTCTTCCTGTGAGAGAGGGGACAGATTGTGCACATACGTAACTCACCCTCTCCCTGTGAGAGAGGGGACAGATTGTGCACATACGGAACCCACCCTCTCCCTGTGAGAGAGGGGAGAGATTGTGCACATACGTAATTCACCCTCTCCCTGTGGGAGAGGGCCGGGGTGAGGGCATCAGCGCGCACAATCCATCGCCCGTTGCACACGGCGCTTCATCACGCGCTCGCGCAGCATGTCATACACCCAGTTATAGAGCATGGTGTAGGGCAGGAAGAACAGGAAGAAACCAATCTCCAGCGTTAGCGCCTGCATCAGGGTCACGCCAAGCACCACCGATACAATGCTCACCCCAATCACGATAAAGCCACACTCAAATCCCAGCGCGTGGAAGGCGCGGATTTTCGCCGTACGGGTGACGCGCGTCACCGGCCACAGGCGGTCAAAAATGGCGTTATAGATGATATTCCACACCATCGCCGTGGTGGCGAGAATAATGGTTAACCCACCCATTTCCAGCACCGAGCGTTGCATCAGGTATGCGGCGGTCGGGGCGAGGATCGCCGTGGCGATGCCTTCAAAGCACACGGCGTGGAAAATGCGCTCCGGCAGCTTTCTGCGGTGAAGGTTGTCGTGTTGCATCTCAATTACCTCTGGTTGTTCTCTCTATTGCTGGGCATTTTATGGATAAATATGATAAGTAAAAGATAGATTCCATCGATAAAGTAGATAGATTATGCGCTATTCACCCGAAGCCCTTACCGCATTTGTCGAAACCGTCGACAGCGGTTCATTTTCAGCTGCCGCGCGGCGCTTACGGAAAAGCCAGTCCACCATCAGCACCGCGATTGCCAATCTTGAAGCCGATCTCGGCGTGACGTTGTTCGATCGTTCGTCGCGCCAGCCGGTGTTAACGCCCGAAGGCCAGCGTGTACTGAGTTACGTGCAGGCGATTCTGGCCGCCAGTGAGCGGCTGGATGAACTGGCGGTGGCCCTGAGCAGCGAAACGGAAGCGCGGCTGGCATTTGTGTTGTCGGATACGCTCCACCCTGATGTGCTGGAAAAGCTGATGGTGCAGTTTGACCGTCGTTTTCCGCATACAGAGTTTGAATGTCTGGTCGGTGAAGACGACGATGTTATTGATTTGCTGCAAAAAGGACGCGCGCAGGTGGGGCTGATTGAGGCGCGGGAAAGTTATCCCACCAATATTGGACATACTCGTCTGCCGATGCAGACGCACATGGCTATTTACGTTTCCCTCGATCATCCGTTAACCGCGCAGCCCAGCGTCGAGTGGGATCAACTGCATACCTGGCGCGAATTGCGGCTGAATACTTATCTCGAAAATCGCCCCACGCCTGCGCGCGGCCCGGTGTGGTCTGCACCTAACTATCTGATGTTGATGAGCATGGCCGCTCAGGGCTTCGGCTGGTGTGTGTTGCCCTGTGCGTTAGTGGAGGAGTTTTCCGGTTCCGCGCCGTTAACCATGCTGACACTTCCCGGCTGGCCGATCGCCGTTTCTATCGATTTGCTGTGGAATAAAAGCGCGCCGCCGGGCGCGGCTGGAAGCTGGGTCAAAGCGTATCTGCAACAGGTGTCAGCGTAACGGAAAACCTTTGTGATAAATCTCACTTTTTTTAAACAATTACGATAAAAGTTGATAACAATCATCTACTATAGCCTGGTTATTTTGCGCTGAGGTAGAGATGAAAGATGTCGTTATCGTAGGTGCAGTCCGTACACCCATCGGCTGCTTCCAGGGGGCGCTCTCCCGCCATTCGGCTGTCGAGCTGGGTAGCCTGGTGATCAATGCGCTGGTCGAACGTAGCGGAATTGAACCGCATGTTATTGATGAAGTGATTATTGGTCAGGTGCTGACGGCGGGTACCGGGCAAAATCCTGCGCGCCAGTCGGCAATTAAAGGCGGCCTGCCCAATACGGTTTCTGCTATTACGATCAACGATGTTTGTGGCTCGGGCCTGAAAGCGCTGCATCTGGCGACCCAGGCCATTCAGTGTGGTGAAGCGGATGTGGTGATCGCGGGCGGCCAGGAGAATATGAGCCGCGCGCCGCACGTTCTGACCGATAGCCGCACCGGTGCGCAGTTGGGTAACAGTCAGCTAATTGATAGCCTGGTGCACGACGGATTATGGGATGCGTTTAACGATTATCATATGGGCGTGACGGCGGAGAATCTGGCGCGCGAATATGGCATCAGCCGTGAACAACAAGATGCCTGGGCGCTAAGTTCACAACACAAGGCGCGTAAGGCTATCGATTCCGGTCGCTTTCGCGATGAAATTGTTCCGGTAGTGAACGCCCAGCCGAACGGGGAAACGCTGCGTGTCGAAACGGATGAGCAGCCGCAAACCGATCCCAGCGCGGAAGGACTGGCGCGCCTCACCCCGGCATTCGATCAGCTTGGATCCGTCACTGCCGGGAACGCGTCGTCGATCAACGATGGCGCAGCGGCGGTGTTAATGATGAGCGAAAGCAAAGCGCTGGAGCTGAATTTACCCATCCTGGCGCGTATCCGCGCATTTGCCAGCGTCGGCGTCGATCCCGCGTTGATGGGTATCGCGCCGGTGTACGCCACCCGTCGTTGTCTGGAGCGTGCGGGCTGGCAACTGAACGATGTCGATCTTATTGAAGCCAACGAAGCGTTTGCCGCCCAGGCGATTTCTGTCGGCAAGATGCTGGAGTGGGATGAGCAGAAAGTGAATGTGAACGGCGGCGCTATCGCCTTAGGCCATCCTATTGGCGCGTCCGGCTGCCGAATTCTGGTGTCTCTGGTTCACGAAATGATGAAACGCGATGCCCGTAAAGGCCTGGCGACGCTGTGCATTGGCGGCGGTCAGGGCGTGGCGCTGGCCGTGGAACGTGATTTGCCTGCTGCATAATCTCTTACAACGCTACTAAAACCCCCGGTAGCGTTAAGATTACCCTGAGTTAATCCCTTTTTATCCCCCCGTATTAATGCTAATGCAAATGACGTAACGAAAGGCTTTTTGCTTACACTTTTGTCGTCGCTTGTCATGGTTTGCGCTGAGTTAATTCTATAAAAACACATTAATAAAATCCTTATTATTTGATGAAATAAAATAACCCTGGTTATTTTATTTTTTAATGCATCATTAACTTGTTGATTTGTATCGGTTATTAAAAACAGGAGTTTTAGCGGATTATGTGTGAAAAATGAATTGCATGTGATGTGCATCGCATATTTATTGTGTTTTGACATCTTTTTATTGAAGCCGATCACGCCATTTCGTGCCGTATTTTTTGAAACAAATAATTACGATCCTGATCACTAAAATACACGTATTAAAAAAATAAAATGCAATTCCATAAAAACGAAACATGATTTCAATTGAGGGATAGCAAATGTTGAAAAAAACTCTGGCCCTGGCTGTATTGTGTGGAGCATCTTTTGCTGCATCAGCGGTAACTGTCGATTTACGTCACGAATTTATTGATGGTGGTAAAACAGATAAAACTAACGCTGACCGTGTTTCTGTTTCACATCGTTTTGCAAATGGCTTTGGTTTCTCTGTTGAAGCTAAATGGAAGTCGGGGGGGGATAATACCGATAAGCCGTATGCGGATTTTATCGGTAATGGTCATGAAGAGAGTATTAGCTGGCAGTGGAAAGCCAATAAGAATTTCTCGGTAACGCCGGGGTTCAATATTGAAAGTAATGATAGCCGCTCTATTTACAAACCGAACCTGCGGGTTCAGTACAGCTTCGACAGTGGTTTTTATGTTGCCGCGCGTTATCGTTATGATTACACACGCTATCCTTCAAATGCCGGTAAAGACGATGATAAAGTCAACCGTGGCGACGCCTGGGCGGGTTATGTATTCGGCGACTGGCGCACCGAGCTGAACTATGTGTATGCACGCAGCAGCGAAGGAACCGCGCGTAATAACAACAAACCGTATTCTCAGGAATATAACGTTAAGTTGGCTTACCGCTGGGATAAAAACTGGGCACCGTATGGCGAAGTGGGTAACGTGGGTGTGAATGACCGTAACGATCGCCAGACGCGCTTCCGTGTCGGTGTGGCATATACCTTCTAATTAATTCTTCCACCTCGTTATTAACCCGGCGTAGTTAGCCGGGTTTTTCTGTTTTCTTTTTTTCAATCATATTTCTAATATAAACGGCAGATAAAAAAAAGCCCCCCATAAAGGAGGGCAAGGCCAGTTACAGAAACACTACATCAAACACTCAGTCACTCATACTTTATATTCAGCCATTCAGGCCTGAATAAAATCACGCTGTGTCGGAAGTTTGGCAATATAAAGTGCCGGTTTACCGTCTTTGTCGGAACTGAACAACACCGCGCCATCGTGTGGCAGGAAAGAAGGGTGCGGATGCGTGACCTGGCGGCTGTTTTGTACCGTCGCCCAGGAGGTGTCATGACGCGCGATGCGGAAGTACGCTTTTTTCGCCACGTCGAAACCGTATAAATAGGGATCGTTATCGATGGTGTAGCCGCTGGTGTCTTTCACATCGACCGGCGTACCGGAACCGTCACCGACCAGCAGCGTACCGTCGAAGTTGCTCATCAGATGCGAACAGGCTGGCATCTGCATCAGCGCTTCGTTGACGCCGGTGTCCGGGTTGTAACGATAAATGGTGCGACCCTGCTTACCCTTCAGATAAGAGACATACACCAGCGCCGAACCGTTAGGTACCCAGAATTCATGGGTGCAGCTTTCACCTTCCGCATGCTCTTTGACTTTACGCACGTTGCTGCCGTCTTCGTTTACCAGCCACATGCGGGCATCGACCAGATCGTGCGGGCCTTCGTGGCAGAACGCGACGGTATGATCGTCAAACGGGCGATAAATCGGGTGGCCGAGCCAGTTTTTCTCTTCGTGGATAACCGAGCTTTCGCCCGTTTGCAGGTCAACGCGTAGCAGACGGCAGTGCGGGCCTTTATGGAAGAAGTCGTGGAACAGCTGCCAGCTGTTAAGCGGCGTCCAGTCGCTTTTGGCAATCTCAATGCCTACCAGTTTGGTGCAGTCGCTGTTGGACACCCAGGTACCGTAGCCGACCCATTCGTCCGGCACGCGATACACTTCCCGTTCCACCAACGTTTTCAGGTTCACTTCCAGTAGGGTGCGATCGTTCTTCACATAGTAGAGCGATTGGTCATCCGGTGAGAGAAAACCGCCGAAGGTGTTATCACCTTCGCCTTCCGTTAATTGCACCGCTTCTGCATTGGCGACATCCAGCAGGTAGTAGTTCCAGTGGCCGTCAAACTCACCTGCGAAAAGCAGATGGCTACCATCGTTGAAAAAGCACTTCTGATAGAAGTAGTTACGATGACAGGTGACTTCTGGTGGGGTTAAGCGGGTGACTTCCGCGCCTGTGTCTGGATCGCGGCTGACCTCATAGTTCAGTTTTACCCGCATACCTTTAGCCATGTTGCACTCCTTTTTCTCAAGCAATGGTGGCTTAACGCTCACCGGCCGATGTGGATGTCGTTTTAAAAATATAGTGATAATTTATCAAAACGACGTTTCAATGTTTGTGATGGTGAGCGCACTTTGTACGAAAAGGCTGTAAATTCAACCCAGATCAGGTTATCGAAAGCGATGCCGCTCCAAATGAACTTTGTTTTTTGACGGATATTTCTCACATTTCAGTTAATTCTCAATGTTTATATTTTACTGAATTAAAAAGACTTTATTTTTTCACCGGGGATGGATAACGGCATATTCGTGATCCCTTTTGCATTTTTAGTAATATTAGACAGAAAAAGTGAAACAACGTTTTAATTGTAATTGAAAACCCATTTCATCAGCGATAAGATGACCTCATTGACAAAGCGGAACCCTGTTTCAGGTCGCTAATAAAGAGCAACGGATTTTCTGGAGGCATTCGGTGGACGTAAGACAAAGCATTCATAGTGAACATGCAAAAACGCTGGACACGCAGGGCCTGCGCAACGAATTTCTCGTTGAGCAAGTGTTTGTCGCGGATGAGTACACCATGGTGTACAGCCACATTGATCGCATCATCGTCGGCGGCATTATGCCGGTGGCAAAAACCGTTTCCGTGGGCGGCGAAGTGGGCAAACAATTAGGCGTGAGCTACTTCCTGGAACGTCGTGAGCTGGGGGTGATTAACATCGGCGGCGCAGGCACCATTACCGTTGACGGTAAATGTTATGAAATCGGCCACCGCGACGCGCTGTATGTCGGGAAAGGGGCAAAAGAAGTGGTCTTCGCCAGCGTCGATACGGCGAAACCGGCGAAGTTCTACTATAACTGCGCACCGGCCCACACCACTTATCCGACCAAAAAAGTCACCCCGGATGACGTTTCTCCGGTCACGCTGGGCGATAACCTCACCAGCAACCGTCGCACCATCAATAAATACTTCGTGCCTGATGTGCTGGAAACTTGCCAGCTCAGCATGGGGCTGACTGAACTCGCGCCGGGGAACCTGTGGAACACCATGCCGTGCCACACCCACGAGCGCCGTATGGAAGTGTACTTCTACTTCAATATGGATGAGGACGCCTGCGTGTTCCATATGATGGGGCAGCCGCAGGAAACGCGTCACATCGTGATGCATAACGAACAGGCAGTGATTTCGCCGAGCTGGTCTATTCACTCCGGTGTGGGTACCAAAGCGTATACCTTCATCTGGGGAATGGTTGGTGAGAACCAGGTCTTCGATGACATGGATCACGTGGCGGTTAAGGATCTGCGCTAAGTCGCGGGCAGCAAAAGAAATAATGCCTGTCGCGAACAGGCGCAATCAATAAGGAATTTAATATGATTTTAGATGCATTCTCTCTGCAGGGTAAAGTTGCCGTTGTCACCGGTTGTGATACCGGTCTGGGCCAGGGTATGGCGGTTGGCCTGGCGGAAGCGGGCTGCGACATCGTGGGTATCAACATCGTTGAGCCGGCTGAGACCATCGAGCGCGTCACCGCGCTGGGGCGTCGCTTCCTGAGCCTGACTGCCGATCTGCGTTCCATCGACGGTATCCCTGCGCTGCTTGACCGTGCGGTAGCGGAATTCGGTCATATCGATATTCTGGTCAACAACGCCGGTCTGATTCGTCGTGAAGACGCGATCGACTTCAGCGAAAAAGACTGGGACGACGTGATGAACCTGAACATTAAGAGCGTGTTCTTTATGTCTAAGGCGGCGGCGAAACACTTCATCGCGCAGGGTAAAGGCGGCAAAATTATCAATATCGCCTCCATGCTCTCCTTCCAGGGCGGCATCCGCGTACCGTCTTACACCGCATCGAAAAGCGGCGTAATGGGCGTCACTCGCCTGATGGCCAACGAGTGGGCGAAACATAACATCAACGTCAACGCTATTGCACCGGGCTACATGGCGACCAACAACACCCAGCAACTGCGTGCGGATGAAGAGCGTAGCGCGGCGATCCTCGATCGTATCCCGGCGGGTCGTTGGGGTCTGCCGAGCGATCTGATGGGGCCGGTTGTCTTCCTGGCTTCCAGCGCATCTGATTACATCAACGGCTATACCGTTGCCGTAGATGGTGGCTGGCTGGCTCGTTAATTCCGGCCTGGCGGTAAGAACCCTGCTTCGCGGCAGGGTTTTTTTTGCCTGTAAATCACATCAATCCATATCGTGTAAATTGATTTATCCATGTGATTATTTCTCTAGTGAAATCATTAAAGATAAATCTATTTAAAAACAGACAATTAAAAATAATTGATGAAATGTTCTTCAATTTTAAAATTGTAATGTCCATCACATAACCGATATGTGCAGCTATTTAATCCATATCTACGCGATGAACCGCCTGACGTATCTCTCTGGAAATCCCGTATGTTCAGGGAATGTTCTATTCAGTGCAGGCAGGAAAAGATGGTTACCTTAAATAGTGATTCAGTTGTGTCTCCACGCTCGCAGCGCGATACGCGGCGAATGAATCTGTTTGTCTCCGTTTCTGCGGCGGTGGCCGGTCTGTTGTTTGGTTTAGATATCGGCGTGATTGCCGGGGCGCTGCCCTTTATCACCGATCACTTTGCTCTGAGCAGCCGTTTGCAGGAGTGGGTGGTCAGCAGCATGATGCTCGGTGCGGCGCTGGGGGCGCTGTTCAACGGCTGGCTCTCCTTCCGCCTGGGGCGCAAATACAGCCTGATGGCGGCGGCGGTGTTGTTCGTGCTGGGCTCGCTGGGCTCTGCGTTGGCCAGTAGCGTGGAAATCTTGATTGCGGCGCGTGTGTTGTTGGGTATCGCTGTGGGGATTGCCTCTTACACCGCGCCGCTTTATCTCTCTGAAATGGCGAGCGAACACGTGCGCGGTAAGATGATCAGCATGTATCAGTTGATGGTCACCCTGGGCATTGTGCTGGCGTTTCTCTCTGATACCGCATTCAGCTACACCGGTAACTGGCGCGCGATGCTTGGCGTGCTGGCGTTGCCAGCGGTGATCCTGATTGTGCTGGTGATCTTCCTGCCGAACAGCCCGCGCTGGCTAGCGGAGAAAGGGCGGCATATCGAAGCGGAAGAAGTGTTGCGTATGCTGCGTGATACCTCTGAAAAAGCGCGTGAAGAGCTCAATGAAATTCGCGAAAGCCTGAAGCTGAAGCAGGGCGGCTGGAAGTTGTTCAAAGCTAACCGCAACGTCCGCCGCGCGGTGTTTCTCGGCATGCTATTGCAGGCGATGCAGCAGTTCACCGGGATGAACATCATCATGTACTACGCGCCGCGCATCTTCAAAATGGCGGGGTTCACCACCACGGAACAGCAGATGCTGGCGACGCTGGTTGTCGGGTTGACCTTTATGTTTGCGACATTTATCGCCATCTTTATGGTGGATAAAGCCGGACGTAAACCGGCGCTGAAGATTGGTTTTAGCGTGATGGCGCTGGGTACGCTGGTGCTGGGTTACTGCCTGATGCAGTTTGATAACGGCACGGCAGGCAGCGGGCTTTCCTGGCTGTCGGTGGGCATGACCATGATGTGCATCGCCGGTTATGCGATGAGTGCCGCGCCGGTGGTGTGGATCCTGTGTTCTGAAATTCAGCCGCTGAAATGCCGCGACTTTGGTATCACCTGTTCCACCACAACCAACTGGGTCTCCAATATGATTATTGGCGCGACCTTCCTGACGCTGCTCGACAGCATCGGTGCGGCAGGGACGTTCTGGCTTTATACCGGGCTGAATATTGCCTTTATCGGGATTACGTTCTGGCTGATTCCGGAAACCAAAAATGTCACGCTGGAGCATATCGAACGCAAACTGATGGCAGGAGAGAAGCTGCGAAATATTGGGGTGTGAAGGATAGTTGGGGTGAGTGCGCGCTGATGCCCTCACCCCGGCCCTCTCCCACAGGGAGAGGGAGAAAACACGCGTACGGTCGGTTCCCTCTCCCTGAGGGAGAGGGTTAGGATGAGGGTTTACACCTTCGCCAAATAGAGCGTCGGCATTCCCTCTACACTCTCCCACGGGGAGAGGGAGAAAACACGCGCACAGTCAGTTCCCTCTTCCTGAGGGAGAGGGTTAGGATGAGGGTTTACACCTTCGCCAAATAGAGCGTCGGCATTCCCTCTACACTCTCCCACAGGGAGAAGTAGCAACCGCGCACTGTTCCACTGGGAGGCCGAGAAGTAACAACTGTGCACAGTCGGTTCCCTCCCCCTGAGGGAGAGGGTTAGGGTGAGGGTTTACACCTTCGCCAAATAGAGCGCCGGCATCCCCTCTACACTCTCTCACAGGAAGAAGTAGCAACGGTGCACTGTTCCACTGGGAGGCCGAGAAGTAACAATTGTGCACAGTCGGTTCCCTCTCCCTGAGGGAGAGGGTTAGGGTGAGGGTGAGGGTTTACACCTTCGCCAAATAGAGCGCCGGCATCCCCTCGACATCTGACGTATACAGCACCCACTGATTATCCGGTGAAAACGAAGGA
The DNA here is from genome assembly GCF_965231525.1 of Pseudocitrobacter faecalis. NCBI lineage: Bacteria > Pseudomonadati > Pseudomonadota > Gammaproteobacteria > Enterobacterales > Enterobacteriaceae > Pseudocitrobacter > Pseudocitrobacter faecalis. Next base: position 486,607 of record NZ_CBDDNJ010000002.1, read on the forward strand.
TGCGGATGCGTCACCTGGCGGTCACCGTCCAGCACCTTCCAGCTACTGTTATGCTGACACACCGCTTTCTGCTCCCCGCTGTGAATATCAAACACCCAGATAAACGGGTCGTTGCTCCCGTTATGCGGTGCACCGTCGCCTACAACGAGCGAGCCGTCATGATTACTCATCAGGTGAGAGCAGGGCGGTATCGCCATCAGCAGAGTATTTTCAAGCGTTGCCGGATCGGCGCGATATAAATAGCGTTGCGGTGAATTATCCTGATGCGCCACGTAATAAAGCGCGGAGCCATCCGGTACCCAGAACTCATGAGTAAAGCTTTCGCCGGGCTGATGCTGGCGAACCTTGCGCAGGTAAGTGCCGTCGGCATTGATTAGCCACATACGCGCATCGATCGCATCGCGCGGGCCTTCGTGACAGAACGCCACGGTATTATCATCAAACGGGCGGTAAATCGGATGCCCCAGCCAGCGCTTCTCCTGCAAAATGGTGCGCTGCGCACCCGTTTTCAGGTCGATGTTAATCAGGCGGCATTCCGGCCGCGTAAAGTAGAAATCGCGGAATTTTCCCCAGTCGGTCAGCGGCTGCCAGTCGCTTTTTTTGATTTCGATGCCGACAAGCTGCGTACAGTCGCTGTTGGCGACCCACGTACCATAGGCCACCCACGCGTCATCGACGTCATAAATCACCTGCTCTTCCAGCGAATCGAGATCCACGCGCCTTAACTGGCGGTTGTTTTTCACATACCACAGCGCCTGGTCGTCTGCGGAAAGGAAGCCGCCGAAGGTGTTATCGCCTTCGCCGTCCGTGAGTTGCGTAGCGTGTTGCGCTTCGCGGTCTAGCAGGTAGTAATTCCAGTGTCCTTCAAACGCGCCGCCAAAAATGAGCTTGTTGCCATCGCGGGTAAAACACTTCTGATAGAAGTAGTTACGGTGACAAATAATATGCGGCGGCGTCAGGCGAATGACCTCATGCCCTGTTTCACTGTCCGGCTGTGAACGGAAATTTAGCGGGATGATTTTACCTTTCATCAATCAACTCCTGATAAAAAAATACCCCGCCGCCGAAGCGCCAGGGTATTGAGTGACAAGGTGGGGATTAACGCATGGCGCGACGCAGAATACGTTCCGCCTGGCGCTGGAAGTCTGCGGCAGCCTCTTCCACGGATTTCTGACCATAATCGATGTATTGCAGGGTGGTGCCGAACTGGGCGACGATCTGCGGGTCATCAAAGTACGGCGACACGCTCAGTTTGGTCGGCAGAGACTGCGCCAGACGCAGGCCGGATACCGCCGGATCGTCCTCTTTGATGATGCCGTCTTCGGTCAGGAATTTCACCGCAGCCTTGCTCAGCGGCACGCCGCGCTCCAGGCCGAGCGTATCGACCGCTTCTTTGTTGTTCAGCAGGAAGTTGATTAACTTCGCCGCCGCTTCGGGGTTTTTCGTCGACTTACCGATAGAGAGCATCTGCGCCGGTTTGAAGAACAGGCCCGCGTCGGTTGCGCCTTCCAGCATCGGATAGTTACCCAGCTCCAGTTTTGCAGGCGGCTTCAGGTTGTCAGAATATTTATTAATGGTGGAGTTCCACATGTAGGTTCCGGCCCATTCGCCCTGGATCCACGGCTTCATTTCGTACATGTTGCTCTTACCGAAAGAGGCGTAGTACTTGGTATCCGGCATCACGTGGCTGTCGATGAGTTTTTTGTACATCTGGAAAAACTCATTCCACTGATCTTTGCTCCAGGCCAGTTTTTTGGTCTTCTCGTCAATGGCGGCGGTGTTGTACTTCTGCACCATATACGAGTTCAGCAGCGCCAGGGTATCCTGATGCTCAAGCACCACCGGGTAGTACTGCTTACCCAGTTTGCTTTCGAAGGTTTTGCCCGCTTCCATCAGCGCGTCCCAGGTTTTCGGGTACTCAACGCCGGCTTTTTTCCAGGTTTCATCGTTGAAATAGAACACACGCGCAGTTACCGAAATCGGAATGCCGTTCAGCTTGCCGTTCACCGTGGTGGTTTGCAGCTCTTTGGCATCGAACTGGCTCAGGTCGATGACATCTTTCATTTTATTCAGGTCGTAGAAGCCATCACCTGTTTTGGAGAAAATCGGCAACCAGTTCCAGTTGGTTTGCATCACATCCGGCTCGGTACCGCCCGCAATCTGGGTGGTCAGGCGGGAGAGGTGACCATCCCAGCCGGTGTATTCCGCTTTAACGTTGATATCAGGGTTCTGTTTATGGAACTCTTCCAGCGCCTTCAGAGTAACCTGGTGACGGCCATTGCCGCCCCACCAGGACATACGTAAATCCACATCTTTTGCCATTGAGGGTAAAGCAGTCAGCCCCAAAATGGTGGAGATTGCTGCGCTTAAAAGCACTTTTTTCATTTTAATACTCCATTAAAGAGAGAGGTTCTGTTCTGTTTTTGCGTCAAAGATATGACACTTATTCATGTCAAACGTAAAGTACACTTTGCGATTAAGACCCTTATCAATCATGGGCTTAGCTTCGTCTGAAGGAATGCGCGCCGTCAGTTCGTAGTTGGCTACTTTCAGGTAGACGAAGAACTCATGGCCCATGTTTTCAACGCGTACCATCTCGCCGGTGCAACCGCCTTCGGCAAAAGGCTCATCTGATACGGAAACGAATTCCGGGCGAATACCGTAGAACACGTCTTCATTTTTATGGCCTGCCAGTTTCTGCTCTAACACGTTGCTCAGCGGCAGGAATTCGTCGCCGATGGTCAGATAGAGATGCCCCTCTTTATCCACCAGTTTGCTGGCGCGAATGTTCATTTCCGGCGCGCCGATGAAGCCCGCGACGAACATGTTTTTCGGCTTGTGGTAGAGGTTATCCGGCGTGTCGACCTGCATGATGTGGCCCAGCTTCATGACGCAGATACGGTCGCCCATGGTCATCGCTTCGGTCTGATCGTGGGTGACATACACGGTGGTTGCCGGTTTGCCCGATTTCTTCAACTGCTTATGCAGGTCAGAAATACGGATGCGCATCGACGCGCGCAGTTTGGCGTCGAGGTTGGAGAGCGGTTCATCGAACAGGAATACGTCGGGTTTTTTCACAATCGCGCGGCCTACGGCCACACGCTGCGCCTGGCCGCCGGAGAGCTGGCGCGGCAGCCTGTCCAGCAGTTCATCCAGCTCAAGAATTTTCGCTGCTTCATCGACCTGTCTGTCGATTTGATCTTTCGGCATTTTGCTCAGCTTCAGGCCGAACGCCAGGTTCTCGCGCACGGTCATGTGCGGATAGAGCGCATAGTTCTGGAACACCATCGCAATGCCGCGCTCTTTCGGCGCGAGGTTGTTCACCACTTTCTCACCAATGCGCACTTCGCCACCGCTGATGGTTTCCAGCCCGGCCAGCATGCGCAGGGTGGTGGATTTGGCGCAGCCCGATGGGCCAACGATCACCATAAATTCGCCTTCAGCAATTTTAAGGTCGATACCATGTACCGCTTTGAAGCCGTTGGAGTACACTTTTTCCAGTTTGTTGAAAATCACTTCAGCCATGATATATCCCTCTTAACCTTTAATTCCGCTGCTGGTCACGCCCTGTACGAAGTAGCGTTGAGCCAGGAAGAACACAATGATGGACGGCAGAATGGAGATGCTCGCCATTGCCAGAATTTCGTTCCACGGCGCACCTTCGGTGACGTCAATGGACATTTTCAGTGCCAGTGCAATCGGGTACTTATCGACGCTGTAGACGTAGATCAGCGGGCCGATAAAGTCGTTCATGGACCACATGAACTGGAACAGTGCGACAGAGATAATGGCCGGTTTCAGAATCGGCACCACCACGTACCACAACACCTGAATCGAGTTACAGCCGTCAATTTGCGCCGCTTCTTCCATGTCACGCGGCACGCCGCGCAGGAACTGAATCAGCATGAAGACGAAGAACCCCTGCGTGGCGAAGGCCAGCGGCAGATACAGCGGCATGTAGCTGTTCAGCATGCCCATTTCACGGAACATCAGGTACTGAGGAATCAGCAGTACGGTGCTCGGCAGCAGCATGGTGGTGATGAGCGTGGCGAACCAGAATTTCTTCCACGGAATGTCGAAGCGGGCAAAGCCGTAGGCGACGATGGTGGAAGAGATAATGGTCAGAATCACCTTCGGAATCACATATTTGAAGGTGTTCAGCATGTAATGGCCGAAGTTGTATTCGGTACCGGTTTTCCAGCCGTTGATAAACCCTTCCCAGGTGGCATGAGCAGGCCACAGGCCCAGGGTGGTGAAGATCTCGTGGTTCGGCTTGAACGACGCCGAGAACATCCACGCCAGCGGGTAAAGCATCAGCAGGCCAACGAACAGCAGTATGGTATAGCGAACCCATGCGTTGATTTTTTCGCGTCTCAGGGTGCGGGCAACCTCACGTTCAGCAATGCTTCTTGCTTCGTCGATTTGTTGAATATCAGCCATTTTTGCCTCCCTTATCGGCGGAGTAGAACACCCAGTATTTTGAAGACTTAAAGGCGATGGCGGCGAAGACCGCGACGACCAGGAACAGAACCCACGCCAGCGCTGCGCCATACCCCATATCGAAGTATTTAAACGCCGTGTCGTAGATATAGAGCGAGAACAGATAAGTGGAGTAAGTTGGGCCGCCGCCGGTAATCACGTACGGGCCGGTAAACTCCTGGAACGCCTGAGTGGTTTGCATGATGAAGTTGAAGAAGATAACCGGCGTAATCAGCGGCACCGTCACTTTCATAAACATCTGCCATTTGGAGGCGCCATCGATCATCGCGGCTTCGTACTGCGATTGTGGAACGTTTTGCAGTGCAGCCAGGAAGATAACCATCGCGGAACCGAACTGCCAGACGCGCAGCAGAGTGACAGACATCAGCGCCAGAGACGGCTCGCCCAGCCAGTTAATGGCGTCGAAACCGAACACGCCGAGGAAGCTGTTCAGCAGGCCGTCGATGGCAAACAGTGCGCGCCACAATACGGCGATGGCCACCGAGCTACCGAGAATTGACGGAATATAATAGGCGGTACGGAAGAACCCAATCCCGCGTAATTTAAAGTTAAGAACAAACGCAATGCCCAGGGCAAATGCGAGTTTCAGCGGAATGGTTAAAAATACATACGCGAACGTTACGCCCATTGATTTCCAGAAGAGCGTATCTTCGGTAAACATATAGCGATAGTTCTCAATGCCGTTAAATACCGGCGGACTCATCAAGTCGTACTCAGTAAAACTGAGAAAGAAAGATGACACAAACGGGAAGGCCGTAAAGATTATCAACCCAATGATATAGGGCGAAATCCAGGCCAAACCCAGCATTCTGTTTTCATTCATAGATACCTACCTGGCAAACAAGTTTGTAAAACGGATTGAGGTTCGGTCATCGCTCCACACGAGGGGCACGGGGCGCGGAATTCACGGTGTTAGCTTGGTGTCGGTCATACGATTCTTCCCTGTAAATAAATGTTGTATAAGGCTTTTTAACTTTTCATTCCATTGGTGGTGTTTTGCTGTTTCAACTCTGATGTTTTGTAATGCGTGATTAGTAAAACACCGTTTTAATTTTATTTTATTGCTATTTGTTTCCGCGTCATGCGTTTAATGATGGAAATGTGATCGAAGTCGAAACGATGTTTCAATTAAGTGAGATGGGTAGTGTTTCTGCGTGGGTGGTATGGAAGTAGATAAGTGAAATTATCCCCTAACCCCCTGAAATTAGTGATTCCATTAATGGTTATCAGGCTAATGCTTGATTATATGAAGTAAAAAAGGCCCCCATGAAATGAGGGCCTTAGGCGGGGTGAGGATATTAGTCTTTGAGAAAATCCTGGCGCATCGGAGTAAAGGTATCGAGCAGCGTACCGGCCTGCAGGCAAACACATCCGTGCATGATTTCCGGTTTTTTATAGAGCGTATCCCCCGCACGCACGACGTGTTTTTCGTCGCCGATGGTGAATTCAAATTCCCCGGAAAGCACGTAGGTCAACTGCTCATGCGGATGGTTATGCAGCGGGCCTATGGCTCCCTGCTCAAAGTTCACCTCTACCGCCATCATTTTGCCATCATGGGCGAGGATACGACGGGTGACGCCGTTACCCAGATCTTCAAGGGTGGTCTCTTTATGAAAAATAAACATCAGGCCGTCCTGTAGTAAGTTGAAACAATGTTTCATTTAACTTATCTCAGAATGCGTGAAAAAGAAATCGGCTGCTGGAGAAGTGGAAAGTTGATCACAAGTTTGGTTCACTGGACGGTACGTGAAAAACCGAGGGATGAAAATGAAAACGATTGGGCTGTTAGGTGGCATGAGCTGGGAATCAACCATTCCCTACTATCGACTCATTAATGAAGGTGTGAAGCAGCGTCTGGGCGGGCTACATTCGGCACAAATTCTGCTGCATAGTGTTGATTTTCACGAGATAGAAGCCTGTCAGTCGAACGGTGACTGGCCGCGTGCGGGTGAGATTCTGGCGCAGGCGGCGAAAGGGCTGGAGCAGGCTGGCGCGGAAGGTATCGTGCTGTGTACCAATACTATGCACAAAGTCGCAGAACAAATTGAGAACACCGTTACTGTGCCATTCCTGCACATTGCCGATGCGACCGGACGTGCGATTCAAAAAGCGGGGCTGAACAACGTTGCGCTGCTCGGTACGCGCTACACAATGGAACAGGATTTCTATCGCGGCCGTCTGCAACAGGAATTTGCCATCAGTACGCCGATCCCGGACAGCGACGACCGCGCGCGTATCAACCAGATAATCTTTGATGAGTTGTGCCTTGGCACCTTCTGCGAGGCGTCACGTGACTATTACCTCGAGGTGATTTCCGCACTGAAAGCGCAGGGTGCGCAGGGCGTGATTTTCGGTTGTACCGAAATTGGCCTACTGGTGCCTGCGGAGCTCAGCCCGCTGCCGGTATTCGACACAGCGGCGATCCACGCGGCGGACGCGGTGGATTTTATGCTCTCCTGAGCCTTAATGCCCGGTGGCGCTTCGCTTACCGGGCCTACAATATTGCCGCCATCCGGCAGCTCTCACGGCGCGAGAACGTTATTCAACGTATCGGTAATCGTGCCCAGGTTTGCCTGTATGTGTTGCGTAAATGCCTCAACCAGCGCCGAACCGGGCCGGTGGAGCGGGCGAATCAGGCTCACGGTAAAAGGCACATCTTTACTGAAACGGCGTATCACTACACCGCTGTTAACGTAATCCAGGGCGGTGAACGGGTTAACCACTGAAATTCCCGCGCCTGCCCGCACCAGCGCGCAAATCGACGCCGCGCTATGGGTTTCTACCACCATTCTCCGTTTCACCTGATGCTCGTTGAATAACGTATCCAGCAGCTGGCGATAGCTGTCGGTGCGCGACAGGCTGATATAGTTCTCGCCCTGAAAATCTTCCGGCGTCAGTACGCTTTTTGCGGTCAGTGGGTGATCCTGCGGCAGAATACAGACTTCGTTGAGCGTAAGCAGCGGCGTGCGCTCAGTCCCTGCGGGCGTGTGCAGTGTTTCCGTTAGCCCCAAATCGTGGCGCTGGGCAGAGAGCCACTCTTCAAGAAGCGGCGACTCCTGCGGCACGATTTGCAGGCTGACATCCGGGTAGCGCGCCAGAAAAGGTTGGATCAGCAACGGTAAAAAGGATTGTGAAAAGACGGGTAAGCATACAATCGACAGTTCGCCCTGACGAAACTCGCGCAGGCTTTCCGCCGCGCTGACGATGCGATCGAGCCCATACCAGGAGCGTTGCACCTCTTCAAACAGTCTTAGCCCCTGCACGGTAGGATGTAGGCGGCCACGGCTGCGTTCAAACAGCTTCAAACCGAGCACTTTTTCAAAGCGCGCCAGTTCGCGGCTGACCGTGGGCTGCGAGGTGTGCAGCAGGTGCGCGGCTTCCGTCAGGTTACCGGCGGTCATTACCGCATGGAAGATTTCAATATGACGCAGGTTGACGGCGGGCATGAGAGACTCCTGGTTTGTGCGTTTTTTCCCCTCACCCCGACCCTCTCCCTGAGGGAGAGGGAGAAAACCCGTGTCGGTCTGTCCCTTCTCCCTGAAGGAGAGGGAGGAAACCCGTATCGGTCTGTCCCCTCTCCCTCAGGGAGAGGGTTAGGGTGAGGGTTGTATATCATTTTTGCATAGACTCACCATAAAACGATATTTTTTATTCCCTTCAGCCTGTGGCGTAATCGGTAAAAAGCAATATTTGACACCGGAGCCATCTATGCCACGCCCCCTTAACAGTACCGACACCGATCTGACTGCAGAAAACCTGCTGCGCCTGCCCGCTGAATTTGGCTGCCCGGTCTGGGTGTATGACGCGCAAATTATTCGCCAGCAGATTGCCAAACTGAGCCAGTTTGACGTCGTGCGTTTTGCCCAGAAAGCATGTTCGAACATCCATATTCTGCGTCTGATGCGCGAGCAGGGCGTCAAGGTGGATTCGGTGTCATTGGGTGAGATTGAGCGCGCGCTGGTGGCGGGCTATCAGCCGGGCGCGGATTCTGATGATATCGTTTTTACCGCCGACACTATCGACGACGCGACGCTTTCGCGCGTTCAGGAATTGCAAATCCCGGTTAACGCCGGATCTGTCGATATGCTGGCGCAGCTGGGTGAGGTGTCCCCAGGCCATCGCGTGTGGCTGCGCGTGAATCCCGGCTTTGGTCACGGTCACAGTCAGAAAACCAACACTGGCGGCGAAAACAGCAAACACGGTATCTGGTACAGCGATCTTCCGGCCGCGCTGGACGTGATTCAGCGTTATCAACTGAAGCTGGTAGGCATTCACATGCACATCGGTTCCGGCGTGGATTATGCGCATCTGGGGCAGGTTTGCGGCGCAATGGTACGTCAGGTCGTTGAATTTGGCCAGGATCTGGAAGCAATCTCTGCCGGTGGCGGATTATCGATTCCGTATCGTGAAGGTGAAGAAGCGATCAACACCGATCACTACTATGGTCTGTGGAACGGTGCGCGTGAGCAGATTGCTAAACATCTGGGTCACCCGGTAAAACTGGAACTCGAACCGGGGCGCTTCCTGGTGGCGGAGTCTGGCGTGCTGGTGGCACAGGTGCGGAGCGTGAAAGAAATGGGAAGCCGCCACTTTGTGCTGATCGACGCCGGGTTTAATGACCTGATGCGTCCGGCAATGTATGGGAGCTATCACCATATTTCCGCGCTCGCCGCCGACGGGCGCGACCTGTCGCAGGCGCCACTGGTTGAAACGGTGGTTGCCGGCCCGCTGTGTGAATCGGGCGATGTCTTTACGCAGCAGGAAGGCGGAAAAGTGGAAACGCGTGCCCTGCCTGCGGTGAAGCCGGGCGATTATCTGGTGCTGCACGATACTGGCGCGTATGGCGCATCGATGTCATCGAACTACAACAGCCGCCCGCTGCTGCCGGAAGTGCTGTTTGATCATGGTGCAGCGCGTTTGATTCGCCGCCGCCAGACGATTCAGGAACTGCTGTCGCTGGAACTGGCGTAATAGGGCCCCGTCGTCACCGTATCACGCAGCACCAGCGTGCCGGTAAACGGTGGGATCGTTTCAATCGGCTCGCCGTTGGCGAGCTTAATGGCCTGATCGATAGCGGTCACAATCATGTTATCGATCGGCAGATACACCGTCGACAGGCCAGGCTCCAGCCATTTCGCGCTTGGTGCGTCATCGAAGCCAAACAGCGAAATATCCTGCGGAATACGCAGCCCCGCCTGATGCAGCGCTTTTGACGCGCCCAGCGCCATATCATCGTTACAGGCGAATAGCGCGCTGAACGGCACTTTTTCGCTAATCAGTTCATTGCACTTCTCAAATCCGCAGGTCATGCCCGCATCGCCATATTTGATCTTCGCCGGATCCCACGCAATGCCATGTTTTTCGAGCGCATTTTTATACCCTTCCAAACGCGCTTTCCCCGTTGGCGTGTGAATAGGAACCGTGAGGCAGGCGATATCGCGATGGCCCTGTGAAATCAGATATTCTACCGCCTGAAACGCAGCATCCTGCTGTTCGAAGAAGACGCAGCGCTCTCGCGCCTGGCTGACGTCGCGGTTGATCACCACCAACGGCATAGGGATGGAATCGATGAGCGACATGATGGTTTCTTCGCTCATAAAACGGGTATAGAGCACAATCGCATCGCACTGGCGATCGGCCAGCATCTGTACTGCCTGCTTCTCTCGCTCCGGCTCGTCGTGCCCATCGGCGACAATCAACTGCTTGCCCCAGACTTCCGTCTGGCGCGACGCCTGCTGTAACAGGCGGCCAAAATAGAAGCCGTCAAAGGTTGAGACAATCAGCCCAATGCTATTGCTGGTGCGGTTTGCCAGTGAGCGCGCCAGAAAATTTGGCCGGTAGCCCAACTCTTCCATTGCTTTGAACACCTGCTGACGGGTGCTCTCTTTTACCTGACCTGTGCCGTTCAAGACGCGGGAAACCGTTGCTTTCGAAACGCCTGCGCGAATTGAGACATCCAGCATTGTTGTCATTGTCTGTTCCTGATGCCACGTGATTTCCGCAGTTTATCACAGACATTCAGGGGGATATGCGTTGAGAACGCGGCAAATAACTATCGGGATCACGGTTTTGAAGGGAAGTGCTGGAACCGCGGCACCTGGGATCACAGGCAGAGCCTTCTTACTCTTTGCGCGCCTCTTCCCTCATCAGGCGTTGGCAGTCTCCAACATCCCGAACGTAGTAATACCTGAAGCCTTCTGGTTCGCATGTTTTGTAGGGGGAAAATACTCCCAGCCAGATGGTGACGAGCAGAACAATGACCTGCGTAATGATTAAAAGTGGGATCATTATGCAAGCCGCGATGCACATTATAAAATCAACGTTTTTGGGGCGTTTAACGCCGAAGATAATCGTTAGTACGCCCAAAATAAACCCGCAACAAAATCCCGGTGCCGTCATTAATAATGAAAAATCAGAACCATTAAAATATATGATGTCGCCATAATGAAAGATTGATGTAAGTTTGAATACTGTCAGTGTGGTGGAATAGTCATAAAGAATGAGTATAGAAACAGTGCTGATAATGGCACCGCTCATGAAAGATTTTACTCTATTCCAACGTGGTGGATTGTTATTATCTTTTTTTGTAATTGCTTTAGATTTTATTTTCAATCTTGATGTTATCTCTTGTAGTTAGCTACCAGGTACTATTATGAAGGAGAGAAGTTTACGTACGTTTTGTCCTTTCAGTCTCTGCGCGCCTCTTCCCTCATCAGGCGTTGGCAGTCTCCAACATCCCGAACGTAGTAATACCTGAAGCCTTCTGGTTCGCAGGTTTTGTAGGGGGAAAATACTCCCAGCCAGATGGTGACGAGCAGACAAAGGAATTGAGTAAGAATGATTAGCATGATTAAGATTAACGTAATGAAGTTCATGGTGAAGTCTATTTTTTTTGGGATCTTTCCTTTGTTGAAGAAAGCAAATACTACAGTTACCATAGCAAAGAAAAAAATTGGAATGCCTAGAGGAAGAACTATCTCATAGCTGTTGAAGTAAATAACTTCTCCATAGTGAAAGAGAGAGGTAAACTGATACATGGCCATATCTTCTGTTGTCGATTTTATGAACCATATCGCAAATACAATTACAAAAACTCCAGAAAATGGGATTTTTATTTTATCCCAAGATGAAGTGATTATTTTTTTAATTTTGGTTTTTATATTTTGTAACATTTAGCTAGTTCCTGACTTGATAAAGGAAGTAATTTTCATGATCAAAGTGTTTTCTATGCCAATATTGATTTAGAGACTGTTCAATAAATGCATCCCTTATAATATTTTTTAATTTTAGGGATGTCTCTAATTTACAATCAAGTTTGTTAAGTCCAACATTTGTCAGTATGTTAAAGGACAAAACGAGTCCCGTTGTTATAATTATTGATAGCGGTGATAAAATTAATAGGTTCCAAACAACAAATGTTGCCAGGCTGGAAATGACCAACTTAGCAGTATCCATGGAAATATCGCCAAGAAAGTCAATAAGGTTATATTCTGATTTAAGAATCAACTCTAATCCTCGCCAGGCTAAGGAGAAGTAGATACAAAACTTAGCACCATTGATAATGGCTGAGTTTATCCCTCGCTTCCCAATCCCAAATTCCAGCATCTGAAGATTATTTGCACGATAACGTGTGCCATTAAGAATTCTACGCAGGCCCGGATAACCACTGATCTTGATGTATTCAACTCCATTCACACGATACGGCGTGGCCTTGATGAAGAGAGCTCTGAGATTAAAACAAATTTTATTTGCATCTCGCCAGGTCATGAGCAATGTTGTATTTCGCAAGCCATCCCAGACATCTTTAATATTACCCGCTCCCATTCGATATGACATAAAATCATCGGTATAGCCAATTAAATCATCTACAATACCCTGAGCTTCATCAATAGTCAGCAATAGAAAATATTGTGTGTTGTTTTCCATCATCTCTTCCAGTAGTGGCAGAGATTGTAAGAATGCGTGGTCGGGGTTGAGGCTATTAATCTGCTGTCTGCCAGATAATATATCGCCTAAATAGTCCCCCATACTATCATTTCTAAGCATTTACTCACTCCATATAGTAATCCATATCCAGATGTTAAAGAATACGGTCTTGCCAAAAGCTAAAGGCACAGGTGCCGGCAATATTGTGCTCCCAGTTGATAGATTCGTAGGAGAAAGCAATTTTTTCCTGCATTTCTCCACCGGGCTCAAGAATACAGTGTGGAATAACGAAATCTATGTTGGCTATATGGGCTTTGGACAGTTTGATTTGATAACACCGTTCATTACGTCCTTCAGGAGAGGTTCGGTAGATATCAAACTCGCATTCTAATGTTTCGTTTTCTGAGATGGCTTTACCTAATAGTGGTGATGACTTATCGAGAGGCTTAACAATAATCACCTCGTGGTGATTGACGTTTTGCACTCTGCTTATTGAATGGGAGAGCGCGTAAACCAATATCTGATCCCTATGACTGACTTGCGCTTTATTACCTACTGATTGTAATGAAGAACATCCCGCTGAAATAAGCCCCTGGGTTTCCCCCTTGAGGGTGAGATAAACAATGTTAGCCATGACGCTGAAGTCTCCTTCACGAAATAATCTATTTATTATTTCCAGAAAGCGTTAAGCGAAATGAGAGGCGATACATAAACAGGGGCTTTTAGGAAAAGTGCTCGGGATGGTGGGGAAATAACAATAAAATAAGACGGGGGCGTGCGGCGCTCCCCGTCTGAAACACTATGCTTTATCACTTTCCGCAGGCACCGATACCGAATGACGGCGCACAAGCGTTGGGCTAAAGAGGTGCGTTACCTCAGGAACCGGACGTTTTTCCGCCAGCGCCAGCGCCAGTTCTGCCGCCTGCGTCGCCATGGTGACAATTGGGTAACGAATGGTGGTCAGGCGAGGGCGCACGTAGCGTGAGACCAGAACATCATCGAAGCCAATCAGAGAGATCTCCTGCGGTACATCGATGCCGTTATCATTGAGCACGCCCATTGCCCCTGCGGCCATCGAGTCGTTATAGCAGGCCACGGCGGTGAACTGTTTTCCGCGCCCCAGCAACTCAGTCATTGCCTGTTCTCCACCGCTTTCATCGGGTTCAGCGAAGGTCACCAGCCGATCATTACACGGCAGCCCGTTCTCTTTTAGCGCGTCGTAATAGCCCTGCAAGCGGTCTTCCGCATCGGAAATCGCGTGGTTCGAGCAGATGTAGCCAATCTTTGTATGTCCCTGTTGAATCAAATGACGTGTTGCGAGCCACGCGCCATAGCGGTCATCCAGCGCTACGCAGCGTTTTTCAAAACCCGGCAAAATCCGGTTAATCAGCACCATGCCGGGCATCTGCTTCATCAACCCGGTCAGTTCCGCATCGGGGATCATCTTGGCGTGTACCACCAGCGCCGCACAGCGGTGACGAATCAATTGCTCAATGGCCTGGCGTTCTTTTAATTCGTTGTGATAGCCGTTGCCGATCAACAAAAAGTTACCAGTGTGGTATGCCACCTGCTCAACGGCTTTGACCATGGCGCCAAAGAAGGGGTCGGACACATCGCCTACCACCAGACCCACGGTTTCCGTTGACTGCTGCGCCAGCGCACGGGCGTTGGCGTTTGGGTGGTAATTGAGCGTTTCCATAGCCGACGATACCGACTGACGAGAAGCATCGCTGGCTTTCGGGGAATTGTTGATTACGCGGGAGACGGTGGCGACAGAGACGCCAGCCAGTCGAGCCACATCTTTGATAGTCGCCATACACTGCCTTTTTGATGGGTAAACGGTTACACCACTGTAGTGTTACGGAAATTTATCACAGGTTCAAGGCCGGGAGAGGGTTGATAGAAATATCTTTGATATTGACCCAATGGCACAAAAAGGCGGTAAGTGATTCTAAAAAAACGAATCCAAACTTTTGCTTACACTTTGCGAAGGGCTGTTGCGGTTCTGTGCTGGAGAAAGCAGCAACGGGATTGCTACTCTGATTATCCCAGAGGTATTGATAGGTGAAGTCATCCATAAGGTTGACTGACTTGAATTACACCAACCTGCGCAGATGCGCAGGTTTTTTTTTGTCAAGAAACTGGGGTTTGCTGCTTTTCCGCTGTTTTCTCATGTACCCTGCTTGCAGAGAAAACTTTGGCAAAAGGAGTTGGTATGGTTATTGGTTTTTTTCGGCAGCTTTTTAAAGTTCTGTTTCGGGTCAGGGTGACCGGCGACACAGCGGCTTTATCGCAATCTAAGGTGCTGATTACCCCGAACCATGTCTCATTCATTGACGGCATCCTGTTGGCGCTGTTCCTGCCAGTGCGCCCGGTTTTTGCTGTTTACTCTTCTATTTCGCAAAAATGGTTTATGCGCTGGCTTGCGCCGCTAATCGATTTTGTGCCGCTAGACCCGACTAAACCCATGTCCATCAAACACCTGGTGCGCCTGATTGAACAGGGCCGTCCGGTGGTGATTTTTCCTGAAGGGCGTATTTCGGTTTCTGGTTCGCTGATGAAAATCTATGACGGCGCGGCCTTTGTGGCGGCGAAGTCAGGCGCGACGATTATCCCGGTACGAATTGAAGGGGCCGAGCTGACTTACTTCAGCCGTCTGAAAGGACTGGTGAAACAGCGCCTCTTCCCGCAAATTCGGCTGCATCTGTTGCCGCCGACCCGCATCGATATGCCGGATGCGCCGCGCGCGCGCGATCGCCGTAAAATGGCGGGCGAAATGCTGCATCAAATTATGATGGAAGCGCGAATGGCGGTGCGCCCGCGTGAAACCCTCTTTGAATCGTTGATTAGCGCCCAGTATCGTTACGGCGCGAAAAAGCCGTGCGTGGAAGACATTAACTTCCAGCCAGACAGCTACCACAAACTGATGACCAAAACGCTGTTTGTGGCGCGTATCCTCGACAAATATACTCAGAAAGGTGAACGCATCGGCCTGATGCTGCCGAACGCGGGGATCAGCGCGGCGGTCATTTTTGGAGCGATTGCGCGCGGACGTATTCCGGCGATGATGAACTACACGGCCGGTGTGAAGGGGCTTTCCAGCGCCATTACCGCGGCGGAACTGAAGACGATTTTTACCTCGCGCACCTTCCTTGATAAAGGCAAGCTTTGGCACCTGACGGAACAACTGACTCAGGTTCGCTGGGTATTCCTTGAAGATTTAAAAGGCGATGTCACGACCCAGGACAAACTGTGGATTTTCTCGCGCCTGCTGATGCCACGTCTGGCGCAGGTTGAACAAAAACCGGAAGATCCGGCGATTATCCTCTTTACCTCCGGTTCTGAAGGCAACCCCAAAGGGGTGGTACACAGCCATAAAAGCATTCTGGCGAACGTCGAGCAGATTAAAACCATCGCCGACTTTACCGCGAACGATCGCTTTATGTCCGCGCTACCGCTGTTCCACTCCTTCGGTCTGACGGTAGGGCTGTTTACGCCGTTGCTGACCGGCGCGCAGGTGTTCCTCTATCCGAGCCCGCTGCATTACCGCATCGTGCCGGAGCTGGTTTATGACCGTAACTGTACCGTACTGTTTGGCACCTCCACCTTCCTTGGTCACTATGCGCGATTCGCGAATCCGTATGATTTTTATCGTCTGCGCTACGTGGTGGCGGGGGCGGAAAAACTCCAGCAAAGCACCAAAGAACTGTGGCAGGACAAATTTGGCCTGCGCATTCTGGAAGGCTATGGCGTGACGGAGTGTGCGCCAGTGGTGTCTATCAACGTACCGATGGCGGCGAAGCCAGGGACTGTTGGGCGAATTCTTCCGGGTATGGACGCGCGTTTGCTGGCAATCCCTGGCATTGAGAAAGGCGGACGTTTGCAGTTAAAAGGCCCGAATATCATGACTGGCTACCTGCGCGTTGAGAATCCTGGCGTGCTGGAAAAACCGAGCGCCGAGAACCAACACGGCGAGCGGGAAGAGGGCTGGTACGACACGGGCGATATCGTCGCTTTTGACGAACAGGGTTTTGTACAAATTCAGGGCCGCGCCAAGCGCTTCGCAAAAATTGCCGGGGAAATGGTGTCGCTGGAAATGGTTGAGCAGGTGGCGCTGGCGGTATCGCCTGAGAAAATGCACGCGACCGCCGTGAAAACGGATGCCAGCAAAGGGGAGGCGCTGGTGCTGTTTACCACCGATAATGAGCTGACCCGCGACAAACTGTTGCAGTACGCGCGGGCACATGGCGTACCGGAGCTGGCAGTACCGCGTGATATTCGCTGGCTAAAACAACTGCCGCTTCTGGGCAGCGGCAAGCCGGACTTCGTGACGCTCAAAGGCATGGTTGAAGAGGCAGAACAGCACAATGAGTGAGTCAGTACACACTAACACCTCTATCTGGTCGAAGGGCATGATGGCGGTCATTGCCGCCCAGTTTCTCTCCGCATTCGGTGATAACGCGCTGCTGTTTGCCACGCTGGCGTTGATGAAACAGCAGTTTTACCCCGACTGGAGTCAACCCGTTTTACAGATGGTGTTTGTGGGCGCTTACATCCTTTTTGCGCCGTTCGTTGGACAGATAGCAGACAGCTTTGCCAAAGGGCGCGTCATGATGATGACTAACGGCCTGAAGCTGATTGGTGCGGCGAGCATTTGCGTCGGTGTAAACCCGTTCATTGGCTATCTGCTGGTGGGCATTGGGGCGGCGGGTTACTCACCGGCCAAGTATGGCATTCTGGGCGAGCTGACAACCGGCGATAAGCTGGTGAAAGCCAACGGGTTGATGGAAGCATCGACCATTGCCGCCATACTGCTGGGCTCGGTGGCGGGTGGCGTACTCGCCGACTGGCACGTGATTGCGGCGCTGGTGGCCTGTGCTATCGCTTACGGCGGCGCGGTGGTGGCGAACCTGTTTATTCCGAAGCTGGCGGCGGCGCGCCCGGGGCAGTCCTGGCGTTTCCGCCCGATGACCAACAGTTTTTTCAGCGCCTGCAAAACGCTATGGCACAACGGCGAAGCGCGTTTCTCGCTGTTGGGTACCAGTCTGTTCTGGGGGGCAGGCGTAACGCTGCGTTTCCTGCTGGTGCTGTGGGTGCCGGTGGCGCTTGGCATTGCCGATAACGCTACGCCAACCTATCTCAATGCGATGGTTGCGGTGGGCATTGTGGTTGGTGCAGGCGCGGCGGCCAAACTGGTAACGTTGAAAACGGTCGCCCGTTGCATGCCAGCAGGGGTGTTGATTGGTGTGGTGGTGGCGATTTTCGCGCTACAGCATGCGATTCTGCCAGCCTATGCGCTGTTGTTTGCTATCGGGATTTGCGGCGGTTTCTTTGTCGTGCCGCTTAACGCACTGCTCCAGGATATTGGTAAACACTCGGTGGGTGCAGGCAACGCTATCGCCGTGCAGAACCTTGGCGAAAACAGCGCCATGTTGATAATGCTGGGGATTTACTCGCTGGCGGTAATGGTGGGCATCCCGGTTATTGGCGTAGGTATCGGCTTTGGCGTGCTGTTTGCGCTGGCGATTATCGGCCTGTGGCTGTGGGGGCATCGGCGTTAAGCGTGCGTTATAAGCGAGAGGATTTCCTCCTCTCGCCTTTTTCCTTACGGTGCCGGGTAGGTATAAACCTGATGCACCGCTTCAATCTCTGCCAGCACCTCTTCGCTCAGTTCAAGGTGATAGCTCTCGACGTTAGTTTTCAGCTGTTCAAGCGTGGTTGCGCCCAGCAGGGTGCTGGCGACAAACGGTTGACGACGCACAAAGGCCAGCGCCATTTGCGCCGGATCGAGCCCGTGACGTTTGGCGATATCAACATACGCGGCTACCGCTTTCTGCGCCTGCTCACCGCTGTAGCGGGTGAAGCGGCTGAACAGCGTATTGCGCGCGCCAGCAGGTTTCGCACCGTTAAGGTATTTGCCGGTTAACGTGCCGAATGCCAGGCAGGAGTAAGCCAGCAGTTCAACGCCTTCAAACTGACTCACCTCGGCCAGCCCCACTTCATAGCTGCGGTTAAGCAGGCTGTATGGATTCTGGATGGTGACGATGCGCGGCAGGTCGTGTTTATCCGCCAGATGCAGATAGCGCATCACGCCGAAGGCCGTTTCGTTCGAGACGCCAATGTAGCGAATTTTCCCGGCGCGCTGGAATTCGGTCAGCGCTTCCAGCGTATCGAGTAATGAAACTACCGGTGCGGAATCGGCCCAGGTGTAGCCCAGTTTGCCAAAGCAGTTGGTTGGGCGCTGCGGCCAGTGTACCTGGTATAAATCGAGGTAATCCGTTTGCAGGCGGGTCAGGCTGTCATGCAGGGCTTCGCGAATGTTTTTGCGGTCAAGCGCCTGGTTTGGGCGGATGCCGCTGTCGTTATTGCGCGAAGGGCCGCTGACTTTGGAGGCCAGGATGAGTTTTTCGCGGTTACCGCGTTTGGCAATCCAGTTACCGACGTAGGTCTCGGTCAAACCCTGAGTCTCCGGGCGCGGTGGCACCGGATACATTTCGGCGACGTCAATCAAGTTGATACCCTGACTGACGGCGTAATCGAGCTGTGCGTGGGCGTCGGCTTCACTATTTTGTTCACCAAACGTCATAGTGCCCAGCCCAAGAGTGCTTATCTCCAGCGAGCTGTGGGGAATACGGTGGTAGTGCATAGCCAGCTTCCTTTTTCTTAACAACGTCAGGAATGTCCCGACAAAGGAATATAAAAATGGCAGAGGGAGAGAGAAAGTGGAAGCAAAAAGATCAAAAAAGGCCAGCAGGCGGCTGACCTCATTTTCTTAACGTTTAATGATTTGCGAAACGTCGTCGCGATTGATCTGCATTCTGTTACCCTGCTGATCTTCGTAGCTGATAAGCCCCGTGTCGTCATCGACTTCCGGTTTTCCGTCCGTCAGGATCATCCTGCCATCCTTGGTTGCCATCACATAATCACTGCTGCAACCCGACACAGCAAAAGCCAAACCCACTGCGGAAATCAACACCGCCCATTTTTTCATCCTTAATCCCCTTTTATGGCCGCACGTTTATCATTGTAGTAATAACTCAATATTTTGAGAGCATAAAGCAGTAAAGTCTTAAAAAAATAAGATTCAGCCCTCAAAAGAGGGCTGAAGAGGGGAGATTAGAGCGGATTTTTTTTGTTGCGGATGAGGTTCAGGCTCTCGACGCCGATGGAGAAGAACATCGCGAAGTAGATGTAACCTTTCGGTACGTGAATATCGAAACTTTCCAGGATCAGGGTGAAGCCCACCAGAATCAGGAACGACAGCGCCAGCATTTTGACCGACGGGTGGCGGTCAACAAACTCGCCGATCGGGCGAGCGGCGAACATCATCACACCGACGGCAATCACCACGGCGGCCATCATAATGAACAGGTGATCGGACAGACCTACCGCTGTAATGACCGAATCGAGGCTGAAAATAATATCCAGCAGCATAATCTGCACGATGGCGCCCATAAAGGAGTGAACGTTGGTTTTCAGCCCCTCTTCATCGCCTTCGATCGATTCATGAATCTCTTTACTGGCTTTCCAGATGAGGAATAGCCCGCCGACGAGTAAGATGAGATCGCGCAGCGAGATTTCCTGTCCCAGCACTGAGAACAGCGGGTTAGTCAGCTTAACCACCCAGGCGATGGAGGCCAGCAGCCCCAGACGCATAATCATCGCGCCCAGTAGCCCTAAGCGACGGGCGTGGGCACGTTGTGCGGTGGGAAGTTTCGCGACAACCAAAGAGAGGAAAATAATATTGTCGATCCCAAGGACGATCTCCAGAAGCGTCAGGGTGCCAAGCGCCAGCCAGGCGTTGGGATCGGTTATCCATGCAAATAACATCTATAAAGTCCTGCCAAAACGAAAGCGTCAATTATAAGCTTGAGCGGCGGCGGGGTAAAAATATTAATACGTTTGTAGCATGAAGTGACGGGCCAGCAGGGCGGAGGTGAAATTTTTCTTCAGGTAAAAACCGCGCGGCAGCGTCAGGATAGGTTCGCCGTGCGCGCCAATGGCTTCCGTTAGCGCTTTGCTGTTGGCGGCTTTAGGGCGCAGTTGCAGCACTTCGCCGTGGCGAGCGGTAATTTTCTCGACCTGACCCAGCACGATGAGGTCCATCAGTTCCTCCCAGTCCATCTGCAACTGCCTCTCTTCTTCAGCGCTCGGCGTCCACAGCAGCGGCGATCCTACCCGGCGTTCGGCCAGTGGAATCGCGCGCTCGCCTTCAACCGGGATCCACAAAACGCATTTCAGTTTATGGCGTACGTGGCTGTTCTGCCATGTCACCCCGGTGTTGCCGGTGAGCGGTGCAACGCAGACAAATGTGGTTTCCAGCGGACGGCCCAGGCTATCAATGGGAATCGTTTTAAGTTCGACGCCCAGCGCGGCGAAATCCTGCTCGGGTTTACTGCCCGCGCTGGCCCCCAGCCATAGCTCCAGAAGAATGCCAATCCAGCCTTTATCACGTTTCAAATCTTTCGGAATGGGAAGCCCCGCGATGGCCGCCAGCTCCCCTAAGGAATACCCGGCGAGACGCTGCGCTTGTGTTAACAACTCAGCCTGAGTTTGTGGGGAAGAGGTCAAAGGAATCAGGGCAGACATGGGGTGAACCTTTTGGTCAAAAAATGAACGTGAGTTTTGCACGCTGTGGATAGAGTTTAACTTTTTCTGAGTAAATATACCAATGTAATGATTAATATGGATTTTTTCTGGTTTTTGGCTCATGAAAAAGTTGTAGAAAAAAGGTTTTCCAATTCTGGTCACTGGCAATGAACAGGATCTTACACCATGTTATCCACAGAAAATTGGGATAACTGGGGAAAAGCGCCACTACTGTTTCAATTTACAGCCTTGACGTGCGACGAAAATCGAATTTTCGCACAAAAGATGCCTAAGATATTGGCACAAGCTGTGGATAAAATCGTCGTTGTTCGATCTTTCATCAATCAAAGGATCGGTGATGTGATGATCATCACGTTACGCTGTAATGACTGATAAATGATGATAATAACTTTATGAAAAATAGCGTTTTCCTGAGATGCTCTCATCTCTGATGATTAGGACTACTCCGGGTTTTCCCGGGTTAATTCCATACTTCTTCACAACTCTATCCACAGAAAAAGTGAATAAAATCGCCTTTACGCTCACGCTTCTGTTTATAACTCGGCTCATTACTGTGAGTTATTCAAATGTTATTCGTTATGAGCGGGACGAGAGAGTGGTTTACCGTTTCCGGGGAGTATGAAACAATCATTCACATTGAAGCTTATTTTGAGGTAGTCCGGTGATTGATGACGATGGCTACCGCCCAAACGTTGGTATTGTAATTTGCAACCGTCAGGGCCAGGTCATGTGGGCTCGGCGCTACGGTCAGCACTCCTGGCAATTCCCGCAAGGCGGGATAAACCCAGGTGAAACCGCAGAGCAAGCGATGTATCGGGAACTGTTTGAAGAAGTAGGATTAAGCCGCAAGGATGTGCGGATCCTCGCTTCTACCCGAAACTGGTTGCGTTACAAGTTGCCGAAACGTTTGGTGCGTTGGGACACAAAGCCGGTTTGTATCGGCCAGAAGCAGAAGTGGTTTCTCTTGCAGTTGATTGGCAATGACGCAGATATCAATATGCAAACCAGCAGCACGCCGGAGTTCGATGGCTGGCGCTGGGTGAGTTACTGGTATCCGGTGCGTCAGGTCGTCTCGTTTAAGCGTGATGTATACCGCCGGGTGATGAAAGAGTTCGCCAGTGTTGTGATGGCGCTTGCGGAAAGCAACTCCAGGCCGCAAAGCGCACCAGCTTATCGACGTAAAAGAGGTTAAGTCACGCACATTATGCTCACTCGCTTACGCGAAATAGTCGAGAAGGTTGCCAGTGCGCCGCGTTTAAACGAGGCGCTGGATATTCTGGTTACAGATATCTGTCTGGCGATGGAAACCGAGGTATGCTCGGTTTACCTGGCCGACCACGACCGACGCAGCTATTACCTGATGGCGACGCGCGGCTTAAAAAAACCGCGCGGTCGTACGGTCACGCTCGCCTTTGATGAAGGTATTGTCGGCCTGGTTGGCCGACTGGCCGAACCCATCAACCTGGCCGACGCGCAAAAACACCCCAGTTTTAAATACATTCCTTCCGTCAAAGAAGAGCGTTTCCGCGCCTTCCTTGGCGTGCCGATCATTCAGCGGCGGCAACTGCTTGGCGTGCTGGTGGTTCAGCAGCGCGAGCTGCGTCAGTACGATGAAAGCGAAGAGTCTTTCCTGGTCACCCTCGCCACGCAAATGGCGGCGATACTTTCCCAGTCGCAGCTCACTGCGCTGTTTGGTCAGTATCGCCAGACGCGTATTCGCGCGCTTCCGGCCTCGTCCGGGGTGGCGATAGCCGAAGGCTGGATGGATGCCACGCTGCCGTTGATGGAGCAGATCTACGAGGCCTCGACGCTCGATACCGCGCAAGAGCGTGAACGGCTGACTGGCGCGCTGGAAGAGGCGGCCAATGAATTCCGTCGCTACAGCAAGCGTTATGCCGCCGGGGCGCAAAAAGAAACGGCGGCGATTTTCGACCTCTATTCACACCTGCTTTCCGACGCCAGCCTGCGCCGGGCGCTGTTTGCCGAAGTGGATAAAGGCTCGGTCGCTGAGTGGGCGGTCAAAAAAGTTATCGAGAAATTTGCCGAACAGTTTGCGGCGCTGAGTGACGGCTATCTGAAAGAGCGCGCGGGCGATCTGCGTACGCTGGGCCAGCGTCTGTTGTTCCACCTCGACGATACCATTCAGGGCGCCAATGCCTGGCCGGAACGTTTCGTGCTGGTGGCTGATGAACTCTCGGCCACCACGCTTGCGGAAGTGCCGCAGGACAGACTTGTCGGCGTGGTCGTTCGCGATGGCGCAGCAAACTCGCATGCGGCGATTATGGTGCGTGCACTCGGCATCCCCACCGTTATGGGCGCGGATATTCAACCTTCGGTGCTGCATGGCCGCAACCTGGTGGTGGATGGCTATCGCGGCGAGCTACTGGTGGATCCTGAACCGATCCTGATTCAGGAATATCAACGTCTTATCAGCGAAGAGCATGAACTGAGCCGCATCGCCGAAGATGATGTTGAGCGTCCGGCGCAACTTAAAAGCGGTGAACGGATAAAAGTCATGCTCAATGCGGGCCTCAGCCCGGAGCACGAAGAGAAACAGGGGCGGCGCATTGACGGCATTGGCCTCTATCGCACCGAAATCCCCTTTATGCTGCAAAGCGGCTTCCCATCGGAAGAGGAGCAGGTCGCGCAGTATCAGGGCATGTTGCAGATGTTTAACGATAAACCGGTGACCTTGCGTACGCTTGATGTCGGTGCGGATAAACAACTGCCGTACATGCCCATCAGCGAAGAGAACCCGTGCCTGGGCTGGCGTGGGATCCGCATTACGCTCGATCAGCCGGAGATCTTCCTGATTCAGGTGCGCGCCATGCTGCGCGCCAACGCCGCGACCGGTAACCTCAGCATTTTGCTGCCCATGGTTACCAGCCTTGAAGAGGTTGATGAAGCGCGTCGTCTGATTGACCGCGCAGGGCGTGAAGTGGAAGAGATGATCGGCTACGCGATCCCGAAACCGCGTGTCGGCATCATGCTGGAAGTGCCCTCGATGGTCTTTATGCTGCCGCATCTGGCAAATCGCATCGATTTTATCTCCGTTGGCACCAACGATCTTACCCAGTACATTCTGGCGGTCGATCGTAACAACACGCGAGTGGCGAATATCTACGATAGCCTGCATCCGGCTATGCTGCGCGTGCTGTCAATGGTGGCACAGGAAGCGGAGCGCTATGATATCGATCTTCGTCTGTGCGGTGAAATGGCGGGCGACCCGATGTGCGTAACGATACTGGTTGGACTGGGTTTCCGGCATTTGTCGATGAATGGACGATCAGTGGCGCGCGTGAAGTATTTGCTCCGCAACGTTGAGCTTGAGGAGGCGCAAACGCTGGCGCAGCGTAGTCTGGAAGCGCAGCTCACCACAGAAGTGCGCCATCAGGTGGCGGCGTTTATGGAGCGTCGTGGTCTGGGTGGGTTAATTCGCGGCGGACGGTAAACGGGCTGGCGGGAGTCACGTTTTCTCCCGCCTGACGTGAATCGGATTAGTTGAAAATCGCGACAGGTTGGCTGTCGAATGGAATATCCGGCGTAAATTCCAGGAAGTTCATCACGGCTGGCGTGATGGCGCTGGCATCGCTACTGCGATTATTCATCGTGGGTAAATCCTGCCATTTTCCTTTCTTAATATAATTGACGATCAGGAAAGTATTAAAGTTTTCTGGTAAGTTGCCATTGGAATAAGAGGTACCATTCGCATTTCCACCGTGATCGGTCATGACGAAAAGTAACCACTCTTCATTTTTAAAATCTTTGCGGCCTTTAAGCGCGGTCAGCACTCTTTTTAATTGATTATCTGAATATTGTATAGCCGCTTTATAAGCTGGTGTATTGAAACCATAACCATGGTTATTACCGACATTTTCAACACCACTCATTTGAATAAAGATAAAATCAGAAGATGTGGTGGGTAAATCAGCGACGACTTTATCGATAATGGCAGCATCATTTCCATCTGTGGTGGTCGCGCGATGGGTAAAGTAGCGGCCAAATGTTTGGTCTAACGCCGGCCAGGCGATGTAGCCAGAGCTTTCAATGCCAATTTTATCCATGTACATCATGACAGGCGGGTATTTTTTGGGATTGTAGTTTTTAAATGTGCTGTCTACGGCATGGGGGTTCTCTATATCGTTGTTCACAATGCCATGGTGTTCTGGCTCAACGCCGGTTAACAGGCTCGCCCAGTTCGGCGCGGAAAAAGTATTATGCGTGTTTTTCACATCGGCAACGGAAGTCATATTCCAGTTAATCGCCCCGCTTTTCACAAGGCTCGAAAACTGGGGGAAACTGCCATTTTGTATTCCCTGATCGATAGCTGCTGGTAATGTACCATTCAGCCCAATAATCATTACTTTTTTAGTCCCCGACATCGCTGAAAAACTCAATGCACAAAGTGCTACCGTAAGAATGCTTTTTTTCATAGCTAAGACCTTCAAATAAAAACAGAGATAACGCATGATAAAGGCGGGGGAATTATTTTTTTGTGATATTAATGCGGTTTTATTTTTTTGGAACAGGGTGTTTTTCTGTTTTCCTATTTGTGAATATTATTAATCAGGTTGGATTTAATATTAATAATATATATTCCTTCACTCCGACCATGAAAATGCGATTGTCTGCACTGGTTTGGATTCTCTTACACATCTTTTACATCTTCCTCGCCCCCTCTACTGCACGCCTTGTGCTATCATTCTGCCCTTTGGCGCGCCCGTTTCACGTAGGCGCACATCCATACCGCTGACCACTTTCGGCGGAATAACAAGAACTTGTGGTGACAGATGAATAGTGGGTATCTGCGTTTCCCGGAATTTGACCCGGTAATTTTTTCTATTGGACCGGTCTCGCTGCACTGGTATGGCGTGATGTATCTGGTTGGCTTCGTCTTCGCGATGTGGCTGGCAGGCCGTCGCGCGAATCGTCCTGGCAGCGGTTGGACGAAAAACGAAGTTGAAAATCTGCTGTATGCGGGCTTCCTGGGGGTATTCCTCGGCGGGCGCATTGGTTATGTATTGTTCTATAACTTTGATCTCTTCCTGAATGATCCGCTGTATCTGTTCCGCGTTTGGGATGGCGGCATGTCCTTCCACGGCGGGCTGATTGGCGTGATTATCGTGATGATTGTCTTTGCGAAACGCACCAAACGCACCTTCTTCCAGGTTTCCGATTTTATTGCTCCGCTGATCCCGTTTGGCCTGGGCGCCGGACGTCTGGGTAACTTTATCAACGGCGAACTGTGGGGCCGCGTCGACCCTGGCTTCAAGTACACCATGCTCTTCCCGAACTCGCGTGCGGAAGATCTGGCGCTGCTGCCATCGCATCCGGAGTGGCAATCGCTGTTTGATACCTACGGCTCGCTGCCGCGCCATATGTCTCAGCTGTATGAAATGGCGCTGGAAGGCGTAGTGCTGTTCCTGATCCTCAACTGGTTTATCCGCAAACCGCGCCCGGCGGGTTCGGTCTCTGGTTTGTTCCTGATAGGCTACGGCCTGTTCCGAATCATCGTTGAATTCTTCCGCCAGCCGGATCAGCAATTCACCGGTGCGTGGGTGCAGTACATCAGCATGGGGCAGATCCTTTCCATTCCGATGGTGCTTGCGGGTATCATTATGATGGTTTGGGCATTCCGCCGTCCGCAGCAACACGTCTCCTGAGGAATCATGAAACAGTATCTTGAATTGATGCAGAAGGTGCTTGATGAAGGCACCCAGAAAAATGACCGTACCGGCACGGGCACGACCTCTATTTTTGGCCACCAGATGCGCTTTAATCTGCAGGATGGCTTCCCGCTGGTGACGACGAAACGTTGTCATTTACGCTCCATCATCCACGAACTGTTGTGGTTCCTGCAGGGCGACACCAACGTGGCGTATCTGCGTGAAAATAATGTGACCATCTGGGACGAATGGGCCGATGAAAACGGTGATTTAGGCCCGGTTTACGGTAAGCAGTGGCGCGCCTGGCCTACGCCGGATGGCCGCCATATCGACCAGATCACCGCGGTAATGAATCAGCTGAAAAACGACCCGGATTCCCGCCGCATTATTGTGTCGGCGTGGAACGTGGGCGAGCTGGATAAAATGGCGCTGGCCCCGTGCCACGCATTTTTCCAGTTCTACGTGGCGGATGGCAAGCTCTCCTGCCAGCTCTATCAGCGCTCCTGCGATGTGTTCCTCGGCCTGCCGTTTAACATCGCCAGTTATGCACTGCTGGTGCATATGATGGCGCAGCAGTGCGATCTGGAAGTGGGCGATTTTGTCTGGACGGGCGGCGACACGCACCTTTACAGCAACCATATGGAGCAGACTGCGCTGCAGCTGACTCGCGAACCACGCGCGTTGCCGAAGCTGGTCATTAAACGTAAGCCGGAATCTATCTTTGATTACCGATTCGAAGATTTCGAGATTGAAGGCTACGACCCGCATCCGGGGATTAAAGCGCCTGTGGCGATTTAATCGTCGTGAATGAAAAACCGGCACCTTCAGCGTGCCGGTTTTTTTATGTCTGGAATTCGCCTTCCCACTTTTTTGCAAGCCGCTGCAACCTTGTAAATTCACTGGAAAGCGCCTCGTAGAAACGTAATCTGCCTCTCGCAACGTCTCTTCAGTTTTCCGATACTCCCGCCATGAACAGACAAACGGGTTACACCCTGATTGAAACATTGGTTGCGGTCTCGCTGGTTATCATCCTTAGCGCGGGTGGGCTATACGGCTGGCAAAGCTGGCAGCAGCAACAGCGGCTCTGGCAAACCGCGACGCAGCTGCGTGATTACCTGCTTTTTTTGCGTAATGACGCTAACTGGCATAACCGTGACCGAATGATTAAAGCCCATTACGCTGATACGCGCTGGTGTCTGGTGGCAGATGACACTGTGGTGGAGGGCTGCCCACCGGCAAACCCGCGGGTTTTTCTGCCGCCATGGGGCGAGGTGCAACTGGCGAGTATCACACCTTCTCTGGGCTTTTTCGGGCTACGTAATACAGCGTGGGCCGGGAGTATTTCAGTTCAAAGCGCTGCCGGACACTGGGAGGTGATTCTCTCAAGCTTTGGACGAATAAGGTTGTGTGAGAGTGAAGGGGGTGATGAGTGCCAGTGATCATGCGCGGTTTTTCGCTGCCGGAAGTGCTGATTTCGATGGCTATCAGCAGCGTATTGCTGCTGGGAGCGTCACGTTTTCTACCCGCATTGCAGCGTGGAATTTTACATCAAACTCGCCAGCAGGCGCTGGAAGACGAGGTCTGGCAGCGGCTGTACACGGTGGCGAAGCATCTTCAACGCGCCGGATACTGCAACGGTGAGTGTCAGGGCGAGCCACTGGAACTTGCGCAGCAGGGGCGGTGCGTCATTATTCGCTGGGATGGTAATAGCGACGGTATCTGGCAGGCATCACCGATGACCAATGCCGACAGTATCGGGTTCCGCCTGCAAAAGGGCGTGCTGGAAACCTTACGCGGCGCGTCGGGCTGCGAGGGAAAAGGGTGGGACAAAATGACCGATCCGGCGACGGTCACCATCACGCAATTTCAGGTTACGCGTCATAACAGCGCGGGGTTTCCACCGGAGTTAACGGTCGCGCTGAGTGCATCTGGTATCAATGGCGCGGGTAACATCAATGCGCTGTATAGCGTGACGGGGTACAACCTGTGAATCGCGAACGGGGGGCATCGTCACTGGCGCTGGTTCTGTTACTGCTGGTGTTAGGCAGCTTGATGTTACAGGGGCTTAATCAGACCCAGCGTCGGCAAGTCGCGATGGTGAATAATGAAACGCTGGCCCTGCGCGATACGGCGCGGGCGCACTCCGCACTGCAGTGGGGGAAAACCGTGCCGTGGAATAGGACGATGGCTGTGCAGTGCCGGGCAGGTAGCGACGCCAGCCGCGTGTGTCTGCGACGGCTTAATGATGACGCCATACTGCTGATGGCGGAGAGTAACGGCATTCAGCTTTGGCAATCCGGCACGCTGCAGGATAACAGCGTTGTGTTTTCACCTCACGGCTGGAGCGATTTTTGCCCCTTACAGGAGAAGGCCCTGTGTCAGATACCTTAACCAAAATGCGCGGCTTTAGCCTGCCGGAAGTGCTCCTGGCGATGCTGCTGATGGTCAGCGTCATTACGGCGTTGGGCGGATATTATCGTAGCCTGGCGCTGGGCAACCATCAGCTTAACCAGTATCACCAGCTTTGGCGCTATGCATGGCTGCAAACCCAGCGGCAGGTACAACCCATGCCGGAGGGCTGGAGTAGCCAGCGCGTGCAGACAACAAGCCAACGTTGTGTCAGCATCAATGTTACTATTACCACCCCGCTGGGTAAGCAAGGTCACATGACGCGGCTGCATTGCCCCGTCAATCTGTAGTCAGGAGCGAATATGTTACGGGTCTACCACTCCAACCGTCTGGACGTGCTGGAAGCATTAATGGAGTTCATTGTTGAGCAGCAGCGGCTCGATGACCCATTCGAGTCTGAAATGGTGCTGGTGCAAAGCACCGGGATGGCGCAATGGCTACAGATGACCCTGTCGCAACGCTTTGGCATTGCGGCGAATATCGACTTTCCGCTCCCTGCCAGCTTTATCTGGGATATGTTTACCCGCGTGCTGCCGGATATTCCCGGCGAAAGCGCCTTCAACAAGCAGAGCATGAGCTGGAAGCTGATGACTCTGCTGCCACAAATGCTGGATGACGACGCATTTACCCCGCTGCGTCACTATCTGCACGATGATGCCGACAAGCGCAAACTGTTCCAGCTTGCCTCACGGGTAGCGGATCTCTACGACCAGTATCTGGTGTATCGCCCGCAGTGGCTAACCAACTGGGAAAACGACACGCTGGTGGATGGACTTGGCGAGGCGCAACTGTGGCAGGCACCGTTGTGGAAAGCGCTGGTGGCGCACACTAAAGCGCTTGGCCAGCCGCTCTGGCACCGTGCCAATCTCTATCAACGTTTTATCGATATCCTTGAACAAAGCGAAACGCGCCCGGAAGGCCTGCCTTCGCGCGTGTTTATCTGCGGTATTTCGGCGTTGCCGCCGGTATATCTCCACGCTCTTCAGGCGCTGGGCAAGCACATTGATATCTACGTGCTGTTCACTAACCCTTGCCGTTACTACTGGGGCGATATTCAGGATCCGGCGTTTCTGGCGCGTTTGCAGGCGCGCCAGCGTCGTCACTTCCGTGAAGAACGCGAGTTGCCGCTGTTTCGTGACGCGGATGCCGCGCCGGGCTTGTTTAACGACGACGGCGAGCAGAATGTTACCAACCCGATGCTGGCCTCCTGGGGCAAGCTGGGGCGCGATTATATTTACCTGCTTGCTGGCCTTGAGCGTTATCAGGAGCTGGAAGCGTTTGTTGATATCGACCCGGATAACCTGCTGCACAATCTGCAGCATGACGTTCTGGAATTAAAAAATTCCGCCATCGCCGGGCGCACGGCGCAAGAGTTTGCCCACAGCGGCGCCAAACGCGTGATGAAGCCCGACGATCGCAGCCTGACGGTACACGTCTGCCACAGCCCGCAGCGTGAAGTGGAAATATTGCACGATCGCCTGCTGGCGATGCTGGAAGCAGATCCGACGCTAACGCCGCGCGATATCATTGTGATGGTAGCGGACATCGACAGCTACAGCCCATTTATTCAGGCGGTGTTTGGCAGCGCCACCGGCGAGCGCTATCTGCCGTATGCGATTTCCGACCGCCGCGCGCGTCAGGCTCACCCGGCGATGCAGGCCTTTATCACGCTACTCTCGCTGCCCGATAGCCGCTTTGTGAGCGAAGACGTGCTGGCGCTGCTGGACGTACCCGTGCTGGCCGCCCGCTTCAACATTGATGAAGAGGGGCTGCGTTACCTGCGTCAGTGGGTTAATGAGTCTGGTATTCGCTGGGGGCTCGATGACGATAACGTTCGAGAACTCGACCTTCCTGCTACCGGGCAACATACCTGGCGCTTTGGCCTGACGCGCATGCTGCTTGGCTACGCGATGGAAAGCCAGCAGGGCGAGTGGCAATCGGTCTTACCCTATGATGAGTCCAGCGGTCTGATTGCTGAGCTGGTGGGGCATCTGGCATCGCTATTAATGCAGCTTAACCACTGGCGACAGGGCTTATCCCAGGATCGTCCATTGGAAGAGTGGCTACCCGTATGCCGCGATATGCTCAACGACTTCTTCCTGCCGGATCAGGATACGGAAGCCGCGCTGGCGCTGATTGAGCAGCAGTGGCAGGCGATTATTGCCCAGGGTACGCAGTCTCAATACGAGGGTATGGTCCCGCTTTCACTGCTGCGCGACGAGCTGGCGTCCCGGCTCGATCAGGAGCGTATCAGCCAGCGTTTCCTTGCGGGGCCGGTGAACATCTGTACCCTGATGCCGATGCGTTCAATACCGTTCAAAGTGGTGTGCCTGCTGGGCATGAATGATGGTGTGTATCCACGCGCGCTACCGCCGCTGGGATTCGATTTGATGAGCCAGAAACCGGTACGAGGCGACCGCAGCCGTCGTGATGACGACCGCTATCTGTTCCTCGAAGCGCTGATGTCCGCCGGGCAGACGCTCTACATCAGCTATATTGGCCGCTCCATTCAGGATAACAGCGAACGTTACCCGTCCGTGCTGGTACAGGAACTGCTGGATTACATCGGCCAAAGCCATTGTCTGGAAGGCGATGAAGCGCTGAACTGCGACGAAAGCGATAAGCGCGTGAAAGCGCATATCATGCACCAGCACACGCGAATGCCGTTTGATCCGGAGAACTTCGCCGCCAATGAGCGGCAAAGCTACGCCCGCGAATGGCTGGCAGCGGCGAGTCAGCAGGGCGAGGCCCATTCGCCGTTTATTCAGCCACTTGCGCCGCTCGATATCACGCATCTGCCGCTGGAGCAGCTTCAGCGTTTCTGGCAGCACCCGGTACGCGCCTTCTTCCAGATGCGCTTACAGGTGAATTTCCGTTCCGAAGAGAGTGAAATCCCGGATACCGAACCGTTTACCCTGGAAGGGTTAACCCGTTATCAGCTCAATCAACAGCTACTGAATACGCTGATTGAAGAGCAGGACGCCGGGCTGATGTACCGCCGTTATCGGGCGGCGGGTACGCTGCCTTATGGCCCTTACGGCGAAATCGCCTGGGAGGTGCAGCGTCAGGAAATGGAGGCGCTGGCCTCGCGCGTTATCGAGCTACGCGAGCCTGCGCAAAGCATGGAAATCGACCTTGAGTGTGCAGGCGTTAACATTACCGGCTGGCTGGCGCAAGTACAGTCGAACGGATTGTTGCGCTGGCGCCCATCTTTGCTCAGCGTTTCACAGGGAATGCAACTTTGGCTGGAACACCTTGTCTATTGTGCCAGTGGCGGAACCGGCGAGAGCCGTCTGCTGCTGCGCAAAGAGGGGGAGTGGCGCTTCCCGCCGCTGTCGGCCACGGAAGCGCACGGTTATCTCGCGGAGCTGGTTGAAGGTTACCGACTTGGCATGATGCAACCGTTGTTGTTCTTGCCTGAAAGCGGCGGTGCCTGGCTTAAAGCCTGCTTCGACGCTGAAAGCAATGCCCTTCTGATGGACGATGAAACGCAGCAAAAAGCGCGAAGCAAGTTCCTTCAGGCGTATGAAGGTAATATGGTAGTGAGTGGTGAAGGGAGTGATATATGGTACCAACGCCTGTGGCGTACGCTCGAAAATGAGCAATATGAAGCCATTATCGAACAGACGCAGCGCTACCTGTTGCCCGTTTTTCGTTATCACCAGTCATAATGGCTGTATAAAAATTGCGCAATTAAAACCCTTCGTTTACTATGCGCAAGAAGTCACGGACTGATGCGCATACGATACACCGGCTGACACGTTCAGCCGCCGGTTTGTTAATGATGAGGTCCGTGAATGCCCCGTAGTATCTGGTTGAGTGTTGTTGTTTTGATTACCGCCCTTTGGGCACCTATTAGTCAGGCAGACACCGGATGGCAACCCATACAGGAAACCATCCGCAAAAGTGAAAAAGATCCTCGTCATTATCAGGCTATCAAGCTCGATAACGGCATGGTGGTGCTGCTGGTTTCCGATCCTCAGGCGGTGAAATCCTTGTCGGCGCTGGTTGTGCCGGTGGGCTCATTGCAGGATCCCGATGTTCATCCTGGCCTCGCGCACTTCCTCGAACATATGACGCTGATGGGCTCGAAGATGTATCCGCAGCCTGACAGCCTCGCTGAATATCTGAAAATGCACGGTGGCAGCCACAACGCCAGTACCGCGCCTTACCGTACGGCTTTTTATCTGGAAGTTGAGAATGATGCGCTGCAGGGCGCGGTTGACCGCCTTGCGGACGCGATTGCATCACCCAAACTGGATAAAAAATACGTCGAGCACGAACGTAATGCGGTGAACGCCGAGTTGACCATGGCCCGCTCGCGCGACGGCATGCGCATGGCGCAGGTGAGTGCCGAAACCATTAACCCGGCGCACCCCGGTTCGCGCTTCTCCGGCGGTAACCTTGAAACGCTGAGCGACAAGCCCGGAAGCCCGGTGCATCAGGCGCTGCTCGCCTTCCGCGATCAATACTACTCTGCCAATCTGATGAAAGCGGTTATCTACAGCAATAAACCGTTGCCGGAGCTGGCGCAGATGGCGGCGCAAACCTATGGTCGTGTGCCTAACAAATCCATTACCGTGCCGCAAATTGATGTGCCCGTGGTGACCGACGCGCAAAAGGGCGTATTGATTCACTACGTCCCGGCGCTGCCGCGTAAAGTGCTGCGTGTGGAATTTCGCATCGACAACAACACCGCTCAGTTCCGCAGCAAAACCGACGAGCTGGTGACCTACATGATTGGCAACCGTAGCCCGGGTACGCTGTCCGACTGGCTGCAAAATCAGGGGCTGGTGGAAGGCATTCGCGCCGACTCCGACCCCGTGGTGAACGGCAACAGTGGCGTACTGGCGATTTCCGCGACCTTAACCGATAAGGGCCTCGCGCATCGCGATGAGGTTGTGGCGGCTATCTTTAGCTATCTCAATCTGTTACGGGAAAAAGGCATCGATAAGCGTTACTTCGATGAGCTGGCGCACGTGCTGGATCTCGACTTCCGTTATCCGTCAATCAGCCGCGATATGGGCTATGTCGAATGGCTGGCGGACACCATGATCCGCGTGCCGGTCCAGCATACGCTGGATGCGGTGAATATCGCCGACCAGTTTGATGAACAAGCGGTAAAAGCACGGCTGGAGATGATGACCCCGCAGAATGCGCGCGTCTGGTATATCAGCGAGAAAGAGCCGCATAACAAAACGGCCTACTTCGTGAATGCGCCTTATCAGGTCGACAAAATCAGCGCGCAGACGTTTACCGAGTGGCAGCAAAAAGCCGAAACGATCTCGCTGAAGCTGCCGGAGCTGAACCCCTATATTCCGGATGATTTCACTCTGATTAAGCCGGAAAAAAGCTATACGCACCCTGAACTTATCATTGATGAGCCAACGCTGCGTCTGGTGTATATGCCGAGCCACTACTTTGCCAGCGAACCGAAGGCCGATGTCACGCTGATTCTGCGGAATCCGAAAGCGATGGACAGCGCCCGTAATCAGGTGATGTTCGCGCTCAATGATTATCTGGCGGGGATCTCGCTCGACCAGCTCAGCAATCAGGCGGCGGTGGGTGGCATCAGCTTCTCGACCGGCGCAAATAATGGCCTGATGCTGAACGCTAACGGATATACCCAGCGTTTGCCGCAGCTGTTTGATGCGCTGTTGCAGGGCTATTTCAGCTATCAGACAACGGAAGAACAGCTGGCACAGGCGAAATCCTGGTACGCACAGATGATGGATTCCGCCGATAAAGGCAA
Source organism: Pseudocitrobacter faecalis (assembly GCF_965231525.1). Classification (NCBI taxonomy): domain Bacteria; kingdom Pseudomonadati; phylum Pseudomonadota; class Gammaproteobacteria; order Enterobacterales; family Enterobacteriaceae; genus Pseudocitrobacter; species Pseudocitrobacter faecalis. Next base: position 521,470 of record NZ_CBDDNJ010000002.1, read on the forward strand.
AGCCTACGAACAGGCGATTATGCCGGTGCAGATGCTTTCTCAGGTGCCGTACTTCCAGCGTGAAGAGCGCCGGGCATTGCTGTCGTCCATTACTCTGCAAGAGGTAATGGCTTATCGCGATCGCCTGAAAACCAACGCCCGCCCGGAATTTATGGTGATTGGTAATCTGAGCAAAGAGGCCTCCAGCACGCTGGCGCACAATATCCAGGCGCAGCTTGGCGCAAAGGGTACCGAATGGTGTCGCAATAAAGACGTGCTGATTGATAAAAAACAGTCAGCCATGTTTGAAAAAGCCAGCCCCAGCACAGATTCTGCACTGGCGGCGGTATTTGCACCGATCAATGCCGATGAGGCCAGCACATCCGCGACCAGCGCTGTCCTGGCACAAATTGTCCAGCCGTGGTTCTACACACAACTGCGTACGGAAGAGCAACTGGGTTACGCGGTATTTGCCTTCTCGATGAATGTAGGCCGTCAGTGGGGTATGGGCTTCCTGCTGCAAAGCAGTGATAAACAGCCAGCATTCTTGTGGGAGCGATTTAAGGCCTTCTTCCCGATGGCGGAAGCGAAGCTGCGCGCCATGAAACCGGAAGAGTTCGCGCAAATTCAGCAGGCGGTGATTGCGCAAATGGTGCAGGCCCCGCAAACCCTGAGCGAAGAAGCGTCACAGCTCAGTAAAGATTTCGACAGGGGTAATATGGCGTTCGATTCACGTGATAAAGTAGTGGCCCAGATTAAGTTACTGACGCCGCTTAAAGTTGCCGATTTCTTCCATCAAACGGTGGTTGAGCCGGAGGGCATGACCGTACTGTCGCAGGTTTCCGGTAGTGATAACGGAAAACAGGACTACGCGCATCCTGAAGGCTGGAAAGTATGGCAAAGCATCAGTGAATTGCAGCAAACCTTACCGTTGAGACGAGAGAACGAATGACCGATACCGCCGAGTCCCTTGATCCCCTGCGCTTGCCCATGTATGGCGAGCGCCTGATTGAAGCCTCTGCGGGCACCGGAAAAACCTTCACCATCGCCGCACTCTATCTGCGTCTCTTATTAGGTCTGGGCGAAAGCGCTGCTTTCCCCCGGCCCGTCAACGTCGAAGAACTGCTGGTAGTGACCTTCACCGAAGCGGCGACAGAAGAGCTTCGCGGGCGTATCCGCAGCAACATTCACGAGCTGCGTATCGCTTGTCTGCGCTACAGCCCCAATGAACCCGAAACCACCGTTGACCCGCTGTACGCCCGGTTGCTGGATGAAATCGCTGATAAACAGCAGGCCGCGGAAGTGCTGCTGCTGGCCGAGCGGCAGATGGACGATGCGGCGGTCTTTACCATTCACGGCTTCTGTCAGCGCATGCTCAGCCTCAACGCTTTTGAGTCGGGCATGCTGTTTGAACAACAGCTCATTGAAGATGAATCTCAGCTTCGCTACCAGGCCTGTGCCGATTTCTGGCGACGTCACTGCTACCCATTGAAGCGCGAAATTGCGCAGGTGATTTTTGACACCTGGAAAGGGCCGCAGGATCTCCTGAAATCCATCGACCGCTACTTACAGGGCGAAGCGCCAACCCTCAAACGTCCGCCGGATGGCAGCGAGACGCTGGCGTCGCGGCACGAAAAAATCGTCGCCCACATTGAAGCGGTTAAACGCCAGTGGCTGGCGGCGGTGAGCGAACTGAATGATGTGCTGGAAAACTCCGGCATTGACCGGCGCAAATTTAATCGCGGCAACCAGGGCAAATGGATTGATAAAGTCAGCGCCTGGGCGAGCGAAGAAACACGCGGTTATCAGCTTCCGGATGCGCTGGAAAAATTCTCGCAGGCCTTTTTAGCCGAACGCACCAAAGCAGGCGGTGAGGTGCCGACGCACCCGCTGTTCAGCGCCATTGAGGCACTGCTTGCCGCACCGCTCAGCCTGAACGACCTGGTGATCACTCAGGCGATGGTGGAAATTCGCGAAGCGGTGGCGCAGGAGAAACGCCGCCGCGGCGAACTGGGTTTTGATGACATGCTCAGCCGCCTGGACACCGCGCTGCAAAGCGAAAGCGGCGACGCGCTGGCAGCGGCGATTCGTCAGCGTTTCCCGGTAGCAATGATTGATGAATTCCAGGATACCGACCCACAGCAATACCGCATTTTCCGCCGTATCTGGCGACAGCAACCGGACACCGCGCTGCTGCTGATTGGCGACCCGAAGCAGGCCATTTACGCGTTTCGCGGTGCGGATATTTTTACCTATATGCGCGCGCGCAGCGACGTGGCGGCGCACTATACGCTGGACACCAACTGGCGTTCTGCGCCGGGCGTGGTGGCAAGCGTCAACAAGCTTTTTTCCACGGTTGATAACCCGTTCATGTTCCGCGATATCCCTTTTTTGCCGGTAAAATCCGCCGCCAAAAACCAGTCGCTGAAATTTGAAATTAATGGCGAAACGCAACCCGCCATGAATTTCTGCCTGATGCCGGGGCAGGGCGTTGGCGCGGGCGATTATCAGGCCTTTATGGCGCGCCAGTGCGCGGCGCAAATTCGCGACTGGCTGACCGGGGGGCAACGGGGCACGGCGCTGTTGTGGCGCGGCGAAAAAGCCCGTCCGGTACAGGCATCCGACATCACGGTGCTGGTACGTAATCGCCAGGAAGCATCATTGATTCGCGATGCGCTCAATGCGCTGGCGATCCCTTCGGTTTATCTCTCCAACCGTGACAGCGTATTTGAAACACCAGAAGCGCAGGAGTTGCTTTGGGTACTGCAAGCGGCATTAAGCCCTGAACGTGAAACCACGCTGCGCTGCGCGCTGGCGACGGCGATGTTTGGCCTGAACGCGCAGGATATCGAGCACCTGAATCAGGATGAAGATGCCTGGGATGCGCTGGTGGAAGAGTTCAGCCAGTACCGCGATATCTGGCAAAAGCGTGGCGTGATGCCGATGCTGCGCGCCCTGATGAGCGCGCGAAACATCGCCGAAAACCTGCTGGCGACCCACGGCGGCGAGCGCCGTTTAACCGACATCCTGCATTTAAGCGAACTGTTACAGGAAGCGGCGACACAGCTTGAAAGTGAGCACGCGTTGGTGCGCTGGCTGAATCAACAAATCGCCGAGCCCAACACCAACGCCTCGAATCAACAGATGCGTCTGGAGAACGACAAGCACCTGGTGCAAATTGTCACAATCCACAAATCGAAAGGTCTGGAGTACCCGCTGGTCTGGCTGCCTTTTATCGCCCGTTTCCGCAAACAGGATCAGGCGTTTTACCACGACCGCGAATCCTTCTCGGCGGTGCTGGATCTCCAGCAGGGCGAGGAAAGCCTGGAACTGGCGGAAGCGGAGCGGCTGGCGGAAGATTTACGTCTGCTTTATGTGGCGCTAACCCGCGCCGTCTGGCATTGCAGCCTGGGCATGGCACCGCTGACTTCGCGTCGCAGCGACAAAGCGACAGAAACCGATATCCACCACAGTGCGCCGGGCCGCCTGCTGCAAAAAGGTGAGCAGCTTGACGCCGCCGGGCTGGAAGCCGCATTGCGCGCGCTGTGTGATGAACATATTGCGCTGACTAAAGCCTGCGAGCCTGACGACACCCGCTGGCAGGCGTTACAGCCAGAGGTGCCTGAACTGACGGCGCGCCAGGTGATGCGGCGTATGGTTGATGACTGGCGCGTGACCAGTTATTCCGGCCTGCAGCAGCGCGGTCATAGTGTGGCGCAGGATCTGCTGCCGCGTCTGGATATCGACGCTGCAGGCGTGGGGGAGGCGATGGAAGAGGAGGCGCTCACGCCGCATCACTTCCCGCGCGGCGCATCGCCAGGTACCTTCCTGCACAGCCTGTTTGAAGATCTCGATTTTACGCAGCCGGTTGAAGCCGAATGGATGCGTGAAAAATTGCTGCTTAACGGTTTTGAAGAGCACTGGGAACCGGTGCTGACGCGCTGGATTTCCCAGGTGCTGGCAACGCCGCTCACGCCGGAAGGCGTGGCGTTAAATCAGCTTGATGCACGGCAAAAACAGGTGGAGATGGAGTTCTATCTTCCTATCGAAAAACCGCTCGACCCGGTGGCGCTGGATGCCGTGGTGCGCCGCTACGACTCGCTTTCGGCGGGCTGTCCGCCCCTTGATTTCCGTCAGGTGCGCGGGATGCTGAAGGGCTTTATTGACCTGGTGTTCCGCCACAACGGGCGCTATTACCTGCTCGACTATAAATCGAACTGGCTGGGCGCAAACAGCGACGCTTATACCCAACAAGCGATGGCGCAGGCGATGCAGTCGCACCGCTACGATTTGCAGTATCAGCTCTATACGCTGGCGTTGCACCGCTATCTTCGACACCGCCTGGCCGATTACGACTATGAGCAACACTTTGGCGGCGTGATTTACCTGTTCCTGCGTGGCGTGGATGGCGAACCGGGCCAGCAGGGGATTTTCAGCACGCGTCCCCAATTCGAACTGGTTGATGCAATGGATGCCCTGTTTGCCGGGCAGACGCAGGAGATGGCATCGTGAGCCTGGAAAATTTATTGATTGAAGCCACCGAGCTGAAACTGCTGCGCCCGCTGGATGTGCAGTTTGCGCTGACTATCGCCCGTAATGAGCATCCCGCCGTCATGCTGGCGGCGGCGATTCTGAGTCGCGACGCTGGAGAGGGGCACGTTTGCCTGCCGCTCAGCCATTTGCAGCAAGCGCCAACGCTGAATGGACGAGCAAAAGTATTGTGGACGCAACTGCTGGATGCGGTCGAAATACCCGAAGACTGGGCGGCCATGCTGCTGGCCTCTCAGGCGGTAAGCCAGGGCGAGCGCCCGACGCCGTTGATTCTTTGCGGTGATCGTCTCTATTTGAACCGCATGTGGGGCAATGAACGTAACGTCGCACGTTTCTTCCGCGATGCGCAGCTTGCGGAGAATATTGACGAATCGCTGATTGCCGAAGCGCTCTCCGATCTTTTCCCGCCATCTGACCGCGTTGACTGGCAAAAAGTCGCCGCTGCTGTGGCGCTCACCCGACGTATTTCGGTGATTTCTGGCGGGCCAGGCACCGGAAAAACCACGACAGTGGCAAAACTGCTGGCGGCGCTGGTGCGCATTGCAGGCGAGAATAAATGCCGTATTCGCCTGGCCGCACCGACCGGGAAAGCCGCGGCCCGACTGACAGAATCGCTGGGCGCTGCGCTGCGCAAATTGCCGCTGAGCGAAAGTCAGAAAGCGATGCTGCCAACCGATGCCAGCACGCTGCATCGTCTGTTAGGCGCGCAGCCAGGCAGCCAGCGTATGCGCTATCACGCCGGAAACCCACTGCATCTGGATGTGCTGGTGGTGGACGAAGCCTCAATGATTGACCTGCCAATGATGGCGCGCCTGGTTGACGCGCTGCCACGTCACGGACGGGTGATTTTCCTTGGCGACCGTGACCAGTTGGCCTCCGTGGAAGCCGGTGCGGTGCTGGGCGATATCTGCGCGTGGGTTAACAGCGGCTATACGCCAGCGCGCGCGCTACAGCTCAGCCGTCTAACGGGTACACCTGTGCCAGAAGGTGAGGGAGAGGCGGCGGGCGCATTGCGTGACAGTCTCTGTCTGCTCCGTACCAGCTACCGTTTCGGCAGTGATTCCGGAATCGGGCAACTGGCGCGCGCGGTGAATCAGGGCGATCGCGCGGGCGTACGTGATGTGTTTGCGCACGGCTTTTCTGATATTGAACTGAAATCCCTGCGCACCAGCGATGAGTATGAAGCGATGCTCGACGATGCGCGGGCGGGCTATGGACGCTATCTGCAATGTCTGCGTCAGCAGGCTGAGCCGGCTGAAATTTTGCAGGCCTTTGGTGAATATCAGCTTCTGTGCGCTTTGCGCGAAGGGCCGTGGGGTGTCAGCGGGTTGAATCAACAGCTGGAGTTATCGCTGGCCCGTCATCGTATGATTGTGCCGCAGCGGCATTCTCGCTGGTATGAAGGGCGTCCGGTAATGATTGCCCGAAACGACAGTGCGCTGGGGCTGTTTAACGGTGACATTGGCGTGGCGCTCGATCGCGGACAGGGGCTGCGCGTCTGGTTCCCGATGCCGGATGGAACCATTAAATCGGTGCAGCCGAGCCGTTTGCCCGAGCACGATACGGCATGGGCGATGACGGTGCATAAATCCCAGGGCTCTGAATTTGACCATGCCGCGCTGGTCTTGCCAACGCAGCCCGTGCCGATTGTGACGCGGGAACTGGTGTATACGGCGATTACGCGTGCGAAATCACGCTTGTCGATGTATGCCGATGCGGCGTTGTTAGGGCAGGCGATTGTCGCCAGAACCGAGCGTCGCAGCGGGCTGGCCGCGATTTTCGCCGAGGATTAACGGGGTTGTCGGATGCGGCCTCGCCTTATCCGACCTGCGTTATGATGTTTTGTAGGCCGGATGAGCAATAGCGCCATCCGGCGTAAAACGTCACCCCAAATCCGCCATCAGCACTTTTGAGCGCCGCTGATAGTTATACATCTGCTTTTTGCTTTCCGGCAGCAACTCCACGTCCACCGGCTGGAATCCGCGCTCCTGGAACCAGTGAATGCTGCGGGTGGTCAGCACAAACAGTTTGCTCAGCCCCATCTGTTTAGCCTGCGTAGAGATGCGCTGCAACAGCACTTCCCCGCGTGATGAGCTTTGATAATCCGGATGCACCGCCACACAGGCCATCTCGCCAATTTTCTCTTCCGGGAACGGATAGAGCGCCGCACAGGCGATGGTGGTGTTATCGCGCTGAATAATGGTGAATTTGTCGATCTCCATCTCCAGTTGTTCGCGGGAGCGGCGTACCAGAATACCCTGCTGCTCCAGCGGATGAATGAGATCGAGTATGCCGCCGATGTCGTTGATGGTGGCGCGGCGGATCTGCTCGGAGCTCTCCATCACAATCTGGGTTCCAATACCGTCGCGGGAGAAAAGCTCCTGCAACAGCGCGCCATCTTCCTGATAGCTGATTAAGTGACTGCGGCGCACACCGCTACGGCACGCCTTGACCGCACCGCGCAGGAAACGCACGGTGCCAGATAAGTAATCGCCTTCTTGCTCAAGCTCCTCAACGCGGGCCTGCGCTTCGTTGGGGAACAGCTCTGGTACGATGTTGCCCTCACGATCGTAAACGCCCTGAGAAGAGCAGAAGCCTATCATCTTTTCCGCTTTCAATTTGATAGCCAACTGCGTGGCAATCTCCTCGGAGGTGAGATTGAAGCTTTCGCCGGTGACAGAAACGGCAACCGGGCCCATGAGTACGATTGCGCCGCTGTCGAGCTGACGATGAATCGCTTCTTCATCGATACGACGAATGCGTCCGCTATGGCAGTAATCAACGCCATCATCAACGCCCAGCGGCTGGGCAATGATAAAGTTACCGCTCACCACGTTGATATGCGCCCCCTGCAATGGCGTATTGTTGAGGCTCATGGATAAACGCGCGGTGATATCAAGTTGTAACAATCCGGCTGCCTGTTTAACCAGTTCGAGGCTTTTGGCGTCGGTCACGCGAATTTGCTTGTGGTAGATCGGCTCATGATGATGCGCTTCAAGATTGGCATCGATTTGCGGACGCGCGCCATAGACCAGCACCAGGCGAATTCCCAGGCTATGCAATAAGCCAATGTCATTGACAATACTGGAGAAATTGTCATGTTCGATGGCTTCTCCGCCCAGCATGATGACAAACGTTTTTCCCCGATGGGCATTGATATAGGGAACTGAATGACGAAACCCTTCGACCAGTTCGGTTTTACGTTCCTTCACCACGGCATGACCTCTCAGTGCATTTTTATTCGCAATAAATGTATTTTTATTCTGTTTTGGCCGTGAGTGCAAGCGCGAATTTTCCGCGAATGGGCAAAATGGATTCTGAAAAAGGGCTTAGCAAAAGAATGTTTACCCTTTTATAGATGACAGTTTATGCGCCTTTGGTTAAAGTTTTTGGTCAAACTTATTATGCGTAATACCAAAGTAAACATTTTTGGCTTGGGAGAAGCATGTCGGGAAGTCAGTCATTTAGCCGCCGCCGCCTGTTAAAAGGGGCGGGCGCCATGTGGTTATTAAGCGTCAGTCAGGTAGGTATGGCTGCCACAAGCCAGGTGGTGGCCGTACGCGTCTGGCCTGCGTCCAGCTATACGCGTGTGACGGTTGAGTCGAATCGGGAACTGAAATACCGACAGTTTGCGCTAAGCAACCCGGAACGTCTGGTAGTCGACCTTGAAGGCGTGAACCTGAACTCGGTGTTGAAAGGCATGACCGCGCAAATCCGTGCTGACGATCCCTTTATTAAATCCGCGCGCGTTGGGCAGTTCGATCCGCAAACCGTGCGAATGGTGTTTGAGCTTAAGCAGAACGTCACGCCACAGCTGTTTGCGCTGGCGCCGGTTGCCGGGTTTAAAGAGCGTCTGGTGATGGATCTGTACCCGGCGAATGCGCAGGATGTGCAGGATCCGCTGCTGGCGCTGCTGGAAGATTACAACCGCGGTGACCTCGATAAACAGGTTCCACCCGCGCAGAGTGGGCCGCAGCCTGGTAAGGCCGGGCGCGATCGCCCGATTGTGATCATGCTCGATCCGGGGCATGGCGGGGAAGACTCCGGCGCGGTGGGTAAATATAAAACGCGTGAAAAGGATGTGGTGCTGCAAATTGCCCGACGCCTGCGGTCGCTTATTGAGAAAGAAGGCAACATGAAGGTCTACATGACGCGAAATGAAGATATCTTTATTCCGCTGAAGGTGCGCGTGGCGAAAGCCCAGAAGCAGCGCGCGGATCTTTTTGTCTCTATTCACGCCGATGCTTTCACCAGCCGTCAGCCGAGCGGTTCCTCCGTCTTTGCGCTCTCAACCAAAGGCGCAACCAGTACCGCCGCGAAATTCCTCGCGCAGACTCAGAACGCCGCCGACTTAATCGGTGGGGTAAGTAAAAGCGGCGATCGCTACGTCGACCACACCATGTTCGATATGGTGCAGTCGCTGACCATCGCCGATAGCCTTAAATTCGGTAAGGCAGTGCTTCAGCATATGGGCAAAGTGAATAAGCTGCATAAGAACCAGGTTGAGCAAGCGGGCTTTGCGGTTCTGAAAGCACCGGATATTCCGTCGATCCTCGTCGAAACGGCGTTTATCAGTAACGTTGAAGAGGAGCGAAAGCTCAAGACGGCAACTTTCCAGCAGGCTGTTGCCGAGTCTATTCTGGCGGGAATAAAAGCCTATTTTGCCGATGGCGCGACGCTGGCGAGGCGATAAGACACAGGCAAAGAGCGCTACGGCGCTCTTTTTTATGGCTGGGGCAAATAACAGGCAAAAAAAAACACCCAAATGGGTGCTTGATTTTGTTGGTTGCGGGGGCCGGATTTGAACCGACGACCTTCGGGTTATGAGCCCGACGAGCTACCAGGCTGCTCCACCCCGCGTCCGTCTGTTACTCTTCCATCGAGTAACCTTTTCTCTTATGTACAATGTGTTGGTTGCGGGGGCCAGATTTGAACTGACGACCTTCGGGTTATGAGCCCGACGAGCTACCAGGCTGCTCCACCCCGCGTCCGTCTGTTACTCTCTTTCAAGTAACTCTTTTCACATTGTAATTGGTTGCGGGGGCCAGATTTGAACTGACGACCTTCGGGTTATGAGCCCGACGAGCTACCAGGCTGCTCCACCCCGCGTCCGTGGATGCGCACTATACTCTGCTCGCTTTCTGATGCAACTATTTTTTGATTTAAATGGTTATTTTTTCCGAAAACGCGTTAAAAAGCGCCAGCTCGGTTTGTTTTTTGTACGAAATTTCGCTCAGGGGACGTTATCACGTTTCAATAGGCCTGGCGGTTTGTTATCTTCTTCGGGCATTCACGATTTACGCAGAAGACGAGATACCATGAAAGGACGTTGGGCAAAGTATGTGGTAACGGGCGCAATGCTGGCGATGCTGGCTGCTTGTTCTTCCAAACCGACCGATCGCGGTCAACAGTATAAAGACGGGAAATTTACCCAGCCTTTCTCACTGGTCAATCAACCTGAGGCCGTCGGCGCGCCAATCAACGCCGGTGACTTTGCAGAGCAGGTTAATCAAATTCGCAGCGCGTCGCCGCGCCTGTATGGCAACCAGAGCAATGTGTATAACGCCGTGCAACAGTGGCTGCGTGCCGGGGGCGATACGCGCAACATGCGCCAGTTCGGCCTCGACGCCTGGCAGATGGAAGGTGCCGATAATTACGGTAACGTCCAGTTTACCGGCTACTACACGCCGGTAATTCAGGCGCGCCATACCCGTCAGGGTGAGTTCCAGTATCCGATTTACCGCATGCCGCCGAAGCGCGGAAAACTGCCATCACGCGCCAGTATTTATGCTGGTGGCCTGAGCGACAGCTACATCCTGGCCTACAGCAACTCGCTAATGGATAACTTCATTATGGATGTGCAGGGTAGTGGCTATATCGACTTTGGCGACGGTTCGCCGCTTAACTTCTTTAGCTATGCCGGTAAAAATGGCTGGCCTTATCGCAGTATTGGCAAAGTGTTGATCGACCGTGGGGAAGTGAAACGTGAAGATATGTCGATGCAGGCGATTCGTGAGTGGGGCGAAAAACACAGTGAAGCGGAAGTCCGCGAACTGCTGGAGCAGAATCCGTCGTTCGTCTTCTTTAAACCTCAATCGTTTGCGCCAGTAAAAGGGGCAAGCGCGGTGCCGCTGATTGGTCGTGCGTCTGTGGCATCGGACCGTAGCATTATTCCGGCAGGCACCACGCTGCTGGCGGAAGTGCCGCTGCTGGACAATAACGGCAAGTTTAACGGTCAGTATGAGCTGCGTCTGATGGTCGCGCTGGATGTGGGTGGGGCGATTAAAGGCCAACACTTTGATATCTATCAGGGGATCGGCCCGGATGCCGGACACCGCGCAGGCTGGTATAATCACTATGGTCGCGTGTGGGTGCTGAAAACTGCGCCGGGCGCGGGGAATGTGTTTAGCGGCTGATGCAGACACCCTCACCCTAACCCTCTCCCTGAGGGAGAGGGAACCGATTGTGCTCGCTTTTCTCCCTCTCCCTCAGGGAGAGGGCCGGGGTGAGGGGAAGCCTTCACTCCCACTCTTAATGTATTTCAACTCCGAGGTTCTATGTCAGTTGTCATCAGTGACGCCTGGCGCCAGCGTTTTGGCGGCACGGCGCGGTTGTACGGTGAAAACGCGTTACAGCTCTTTGCGGGCGCGCACGTTTGCGTGGTAGGTATCGGCGGTGTCGGCTGCTGGGCGGCGGAAGCGTTGGCGCGTACGGGTATTGGTGCTATCACGCTTATCGACATGGACGACGTCTGTGTGACCAATACCAACCGTCAGCTGCATGCGCTGACTGGCAATGTCGGGCAGGCCAAGGCGGAAGTGATGGCCGAGCGTATCCGCCAAATCAACCCGGAATGCCGCGTCACAGTGATAGATGATTTCGTTACTACGGAAAATGTCGCACAGTACATGAGCGCAGGCTATGACTATGTGATTGATGCCATCGACAGCGTGCGCCCTAAAGCGGCGCTGATTGCTTACTGTCGCCGTTATAAAGTGCCACTGGTGACCACCGGCGGGGCGGGCGGGCAAATCGACCCGACGCAGATTCAGGTCACCGATTTGGCGAAAACGATTCAGGATCCGCTGGCGGCTAAACTGCGTGAGCGGCTGAAGAGTGAGTTCAACGTGGTGAAAAACAGTAAAGGCAAGCTGGGTGTAGACTGCGTGTTTTCAACTGAAGCGCTGGTTTACCCGCAATCGGATGGTTCAGTGTGTGCGATGAAAAGCACGGCGGAAGGGCCTAAACGGATGGATTGCGCCTCCGGCTTTGGCGCGGCGACGATGGTTACCGCAACCTTCGGTTTTGTTGCGGTGTCCCATGCGTTGAAAAAAATGATGGCAAAAGCGGAGCGTCAGGCCAGCGCCTGACGTGCAGCGTCGGTTACCGCTTCACTCAGGGCCGCCAGGCCCTGCGAGCGTGAAGCACTAAGTTGACCACGTAGCCCCAACTCATCAAACAGCGCCAGTGGGTCGGCTGAAGCCAGATCGCTGGCGCTTCTTCCTTCTACCGCTGTCAGCAACACAGCCAGCAGGCCGCGCACAATTCTGCCTTCACTGTCACCAAAGAAATGCATCGCGCCATCAGACGTAACCTGGTAGCCCAGCCAGACGCGATTTTCACAGCCGGGAATTTCCCGAGCCTGCGCTTTGAGATCGTCGCTGAGCGCCGGAAGCTGCTTGCCCAGCAAAATTACCTGTCGGTATTTCTCTTCCCACTGCTGCAGGGGCGCAAAAAGCTGGCGCAGCGAGTCGGGTGTCACGGTTGTGCCGAACGGGTGCCCGGCGAGGAGAGAAGCTGTCATTCGTCCACCAGTAATTCGAGCGCCCGATCAACGGCGTTGACCAGCGCGTAAACGTCATCTTGCGTATTATAGGGGGCAAAGGAAGCGCGCAGCGTGCCGCTCACGCCGAGAGCCGCCAGCAGCGGTTGTGCGCAGTGCTGCCCGGCGCGCAGGGCGATACCGTACTCTGCCAAAAGCGTAACCATATCGCTATGGTGAACGCCTTTAAAATCGAACGCCAGCAGGCTGGAATCCTGACAGCGGAAGGAACGGAACCCCGGTCGTTTCGCCAGTTCATCTTCCGCAAGCGTTGCCAGCCCTCGGCTCCAGTTTTCTGCCTGCACGATATCTGTCTCCGCAAGCCACTCCAGCGCGGCGCTCAGGCCAATAACGCCCGCTACGTTTGGCGTGCCTGCTTCCAGACGATAAGGTACCGGTTGCGTGGTAAAACCGTCGAAAGTGACTTCACTGATCATCTTGCCACCGCCAAGCCACGGCGACATCTCATCGAGAAGATCGCTTTTGCCGTACAGCACGCCGATACCCGTCGGGCCATACAGTTTATGCCCGGAAAAAGCGTAGAAATCGATATCCAGCTGTTGCACATCCGCAGGGCAATGCACCGCGCCCTGCGCGCCGTCGACCATCACCACCATATTTGTCTGATGAGCAAGGGTAATGGCGCGAGCGAGATCCGGGCAGCCGCCGGTCACGTTTGACATTTGCCCCAGCGCCAGAATTTTACTGCGCGATGTGATAAGCGAAGGCAGAAGATCGAGATTGGGCAGACGATCGCGTCCCAGCGGAAGCTTAACGATTTTCGCCCCGGTTTGTTGCGCAACCATCAGCCACGGCACCAGATTGGCGTGGTGCTCTGCTTCGCTAACAATAATCTCGTCACCCGTCTGCAAACGAGGCCGCGCGTAGCACTGCGCCACCATGTTGATGGCTTCTGTCGTACCGCGTGTCCAAACGATATTTTTGCCGGAAGGTGCGTTCAGCCACGCGGCAACCTGATCGCGTGCGGCTTCATAACGTGCGGTGAGCTTTTGCGCCTGCGCGAACTGGCTACGGTGGACGTTGCCTGCGCTGAGCGAATAGAAGTGTTGCGTGGCATCAATGACGGCCTGCGGTTTCAGGGCCGTGGCGGCGCTATCGAGATAGACGCCTGCATCGGCTAACGCAGGGAACTGGGCGCGAAACTGCGCGGGGTTAAAAGCGTTCATGATATTCCTCGGTTCAGTAGTGCGATCGTGGCGCAAAACTGGCCTTATGACAAGGCTTGTGCTAACCATCAGAATAATCTGGATATACTGGCGAAATCTGACCAGTGACATATGCTAAATAACGTTAGGCAAATGTTTTTGCCTGTTACGGAATATGAACTATCTGGCATAAATCGCTTAAAGGAGTAGAAGATGAAAAAGACTGCCGCAATTATTTCAGCTTGTGTAATGACCTTTGCCCTGGGCGCCTGTTCTTCCCCGAACTACGTCATGCACACGAATGATGGCCGTAGTATCGTCTCTGATGGTAAGCCGAAAACGGATGACGAAACCGGGATGATTTCTTACAAAGATGCCAACGGTAACAAGCAACAGATTAACCGTACCGACGTGAAAGAGATGGTTGCTCTGGAAGACTAAATCAGGCTGACAGGCAAAAAAAAGCACCGCAATTGGGCGGTGCTACATTAATCACTATGGACAGACAGGGTAAATGTACAGGAAGTGAAAAAGGGTAGCGTTGCTACCGTGGTCTGAATCGCAGACCAATTGCAAACACAACAACACAACATCACAACCGTAAGCCAAAAGCCCATCAGAACACGCATTCCGAAAAAAGCTTTTCGTTCCGGCTCAGGAAGTGCCGCCACTATAGGTATTTGCTGGTAGAAGCTCAACGGACAATTTATAATGGCTCAGATAAAAAAAACTAATAGGTTAAACGTTGTTTCCTATTTGTTAAATCCTATTAACATTTGGGTTCTGGGACCATGTCGAAGCGATTGCCACCACTGAATGCATTACGTGTATTTGATGCAGCAGCCCGCCATTTGAGTTTTACTCGCGCCGCCGATGAGCTTTTTGTGACGCAGGCCGCAGTAAGCCACCAAATCAAGTCACTTGAGGATTTTTTAGGACTGAAGCTGTTCCGTCGCCGCAATCGTTCACTGTTGCTCACGGAAGAGGGGCAGAGCTATTTCCTCGACATCAAAGAGATCTTTTCGCAATTAACCGAGGCAACGCGTAAACTACAGGCACGAAGTGCAAAAGGGGCGTTGACGGTCAGTTTATTGCCCAGTTTTGCGATTCAGTGGCTGGTGCCTCGTCTTACAAGCTTTAACTCAGCTTATCCGGGAATTGACGTCAGAATCCAGGCTGTCGACCGTCAGGAAGACAAGCTGGCTGACGATGTGGACGTGGCGATTTTTTATGGTCGCGGAAACTGGCCGGGTCTGCGTGTCGAAAAATTGTACGCAGAATATCTGCTTCCGGTGTGCTCGCCGCTGCTGCTGACGGGCGATAAAGCGCTCAAAACGCCGGCAGATCTCGCGAAGCATACCTTATTGCATGATGCTTCACGTCGTGACTGGCAAACCTATACCCGCCAGTTGGGGCTTAACCACATCAACGTGCAGCAAGGGCCGATCTTCAGCCATAGCGCAATGGTGCTACAGGCTGCCATTCATGGACAAGGCGTCGCGCTGGCGAATAACGTCATGGCGCAGTCGGAAATAGAAGCAGGTCGCCTGGTCTGCCCGTTTAATGATGTCCTGGTCAGTAAAAACGCTTTTTATCTGGTTTGTCATGACAGTCAGGCTGAACTGGGTAAAATAGCTGCCTTCCGGCAATGGATACTGGCGAAAGCGGCCAATGAACAAGAAACATTCCGCTTCCGTTACGAACAATAAATGAATTTAGGGTAATCGCATGACCAGCCGTTTTATGCTGATTTTCGCCGCCATTAGCGGTTTTATCTTTGTTGCACTGGGCGCTTTTGGCGCGCACGTGTTAAGCAAATCTCTGGGTGTTGTTGAGATGGGCTGGATCCAAACCGGGCTCGAGTACCAGGCGTTCCATACGCTGGCGATCCTCGGCTTATCCGTTGCGATGCAGCGTCGCATCAGCATCTGGTTCTACTGGAGTAGCGTCTTCCTGGCATTGGGTACCGTGTTATTCAGCGGCAGCCTTTACTGTCTGGCGCTCTCTCATTTACGCCTGTGGGCGTTTGTTACTCCGGTGGGGGGCGTTAGCTTCCTCGCGGGTTGGGCGCTGATGCTGGTCGGCGCTATTCGTCTTAAACGTAAGGGTGTTGTTCATGAATAAGGTTGTGCTCTATTGCCGCCCTGGGTTTGAGAAAGAGTGTGCTGCGGAAATTACGGATAAAGCCGCACGCCGTGAAGTCTTTGGTTTTGCGCGAGTAAAAGAGAACTCGGGCTATGTGATTTTTGAGTGTTATCAGGAAGGCGAGGCCGATAAGCTGGCCCGTGAGCTGCCGTTCAGATCGCTGATTTTCGCCCGTCAGATGTTTGTTGTCGGTGAATTACTCAAAGATTTGCCGCCGGAAGATCGCATTACACCGGTTGTCGGCATGTTGCAGGGTGTGGTCGAGAAAGGCGGCGATTTGCGCGTTGAAGTGGCGGACACCAATGAAAGCAAAGAGCTGATGAAGTTCTGTCGCAAATTCACCGTGCCGCTGCGTTCGGCACTACGTGAAGCGGGTGTATTAGCGAAATACGAGACGCCAAAGCGCCCGGTCGTGCATGTGTTCTTTATCGCACCGGGGTGCTGCTACACCGGTTATTCCTACAGCACCAATAATTCCCCGTTCTATATGGGCATTCCGCGCCTTAAATTCCCATCCGATGCGCCAAGCCGTTCAACCCTGAAGCTGGAAGAGGCGTTCCATGTCTTTATTCCTGCCGATGAGTGGGATGAGCGCCTGGCGAACGGAATGTATGCGGTTGACCTCGGGGCTTGCCCTGGCGGTTGGACCTATCAGTTGGTAAAACGCAACATGTGGGTTTCCTCGGTCGATAATGGCCCGATGGCGCAAAGCCTGATGGATACCGGGCAGGTGACCTGGCTGCGCGAAGATGGTTTCCGCTATCGCCCGAGTCGTAACAACATCTCGTGGATGGTGTGCGATATGGTCGAGAAACCGGCGAAAGTCGCCGCGCTGATGGCGCAGTGGCTGGTAAATGGCTGGTGTCGCGAAACGATCTTCAACCTCAAGCTGCCAATGAAAAAGCGCTATGAAGAAGTGTCGTCAAACCTGGCGCACATTGAGCAGGCGCTGCAAGAACACGGCATTAATGCTGAGATTCAGGCGCGTCAGTTGTATCACGACCGCGAAGAAGTGACGGTACACGTGCGTCGCTGGTGGGCGGCGGTCGGTGGACGTCGCGACGAGCGGTGAGGCCTGACCCCTCACCCTAACCCTCTCCCACAGGGAGAGGGGACTGATTGTGCGTACCTTACAGAACTGAGCTGTCCCTAACCCTCTCCCGCAGGGAGAGGGGACTGATTGTGCGTATCTCACAGAATTGAGCTGTCCCTAACCTTCTCCCGCAGGGAGAGGAGACCGATTGTGCGTACCTCACAGAACTGAGCTGTCTTTCTCCCTCTCCCTGAGGGAGAGGGCGGGGTGAGGGGGCGTCCTACCGCACCAGCCGCAACTGCTGCAAATTCCCATCAAGCTGTAAATTAGTCTCCAGCCGTGCGACGTCACGGCAGATAAACGCCATCTCTTTATGTTCTTCAAGCTTTTTACGCCACTTCTCCGGTACGTTATCCAGTTGCGTGTAAATCCCTTCCAGCGATTCAAACTCATTGAGCAACTGGGTGGCGCTCTTGGGCCCGATTCCCGCGACACCCGGCACTTTTGAACTGCTGATCCCCGCCAGCCCCCAATAATCTGGCAATTGTTGCGGCGTGACGCCAAATTCGCTGGCGATAAACGGCGCATCCAGCCAGCGTTTCTGGAAGTAATCACGAATGCGAATGGTGGGCGAGAGTAACTGACAGTAGCCTTTGTCCGTGGACACAATCGTTGCCTGATGCCCGGCCTGCGCGACTTTTACCGCAAGCGTTGCCGCAAGATCGTCGGCTTCGCTGCCCGGCAGGGCCCAGCATCTGAAGCCGCGCTGTTCGAACGCCGCACGTAATGCCGGCATCTCTTCTATCAGCGTATCCGGCATCGGGGCGCGGCCCGCTTTATAGTCGGGCAGACGCTGATGTCGCCAACCCTGGCCCCGCTCTTCATCATCAAATACGGCGACGACGTGCGTGGGCTGGCTGTGAGCAATGAGTTGCTCCAGCGCCCGCAGGCACGTTTCACCGCAGGGGGAACCCTGCACGGCATGAATGCGGCGAATCAAATTAAGCGCGTCGACGATAAGCAGATGAACGGACACCGGGACCTCCTTGTAACAATTGAGGCTAGGGTAACATTTGCATCAGGGGGAGGCTACGCGGGATAAAAAATCAGGAAGGAGGCTCGCAAAAAACTGCCCGGCGCAGCGTGCCACCGGGCAGTTGGGGGGATTAATCGCAGGCAACCACTTTCATTGCCAGGCCGCCGCGAGAGGTTTCGCGATACTTGGCGTTCATGTCTTTGCCTGTTTCATACATCGTCTCGATAACCTTATCGAGGCATACGCGCGGCTGGCTGGTTCGACGCAGCGCCATACGGGCTGCGTTGACCGCTTTCACAGAGGCGATCGCGTTACGCTCGATGCACGGCACCTGAACCTGACCCGCAACCGGGTCGCAGGTTAAACCGAGGTTGTGCTCCATGCCGATTTCCGCGGCGATGCACACCTGCGCCGGGCTGCCGCCCAATAGTTCTGCCAGACCAGCGGCGGCCATAGAACAGGCCACGCCCACTTCGCCCTGACAGCCCACTTCCGCGCCGGAAATTGAGGCATTCATTTTGTAAAGCGAGCCGATGGCGCTGGCTACCAGCAGATAGCGCGCCAGCGAGTTGGCGTTCACTTCACGGATAAATTTGTCGTAGTACGCCAGCACTGCCGGAACAATCCCGCAGGCGCCGTTCGTTGGCGCGGTGACCACGCGTCCGCCAGCGGCGTTTTCTTCATTGACCGCCAGCGCGAACATGTTGATCCAGTCAACGACCGCCATCGGGTCACTGCTGATTTTATCCTGGCTAACCAGCATGCGGCGCAGCGCGGAGGCACGGCGCGGTACGCGCAGTTTACCCGGCAGGACGCCTTCGGTGGTGGTGCCATGTTCTATGCCGCCTTTCATCACCGCCCAGACGTCAGCAAAATGCTTTTCCAGCTCTTCTTTGCTGTGCAACGCCAGTTCGTTTTGCATCATCAGGCCTGAGAGGGAGAGCCCCGTTTCCTGGCAATGACGCTGTAAATCTGCCGCGCTGCTATACGGATAAGGTACGGCGACAGGCGCTTCAGCCTGCAGGCCGAAGTGCTCTTCATCGACGATAAAGCCACCGCCGATGGAATAATAGGTTTTGCTGTAAACCGCTTTCTCGCCCACCAGTGCGGTGATGCGCATGCCGTTTTCATGCAAAGAGAGGTTGTCGGCATGGAAATTCATGCATTTATCAACCGGGAACTCTACTTCATGCTGGCCATTTGCCAGCAGTAAACGACCGTGGGTATTCACGTCCTGAATAAAACCAGGAATGCTGTCGATATCGACGGTGTCCGGCAGGTTACCCGCCAGGCCCATGATGATGGCGATATCGGTATGGTGGCCCTTCCCGGTGAGGGAGAGTGAGCCGTAAACATCGACGACGACGCGGGTGATGTCGGTCAGGATCCCACGCGCAATCAAGTCGTCCGTGAATTGTTTGCCTGCTTTCATTGGCCCGACAGTATGAGAGCTGGAGGGACCAATGCCGATTTTGAAAATATCGAATACGCTGATCATGATGCGTCCATTGCTGTAGGAGAAGAAGAGACGCGCCGCCCGAAGGCGGCGCGGGGGATTAGCTGAACAGAGAGTAGAAGATAGCGGAGATAGCAATCAGACCCATAACCACAACGAATACGTTGCTGATGTGGCCGCTGTATTTACGCATCGCCGGTACTTTCTGAATTGCATACATCGGCATCAGGAACAGAATCATCGCGATAACCGGGCCGCCCAGGGTTTCAATCATACCCAGGATGCTTGGGTTCAGGGTTGCCACAATCCAGGTGGTAACCAGCATGAACAGCGCAGTGATTTTGTTCAGTTTGTTGATTTCGATGGATTTGCCTTTGCCACGCAGAGACTTAATCACCATCCCGTTGAAGCCTTCACGTGCGCCCAGGTAGTGGCCCAGGAACGATTTCGTGATAGCGATAATCGCGATGATTGGCGCCATCCATTCGATGAAGGAGACGTTAAAGTGGTTCGCCAGGTAAGACAGAATCGAGATGTTCTGTGCTTTCGCCGCCGCCAGGTCTGCCGGAGTCAGGCTCAGTACGCAGCTGAAGACGAAGAACATTACGGTCAGCACCATCATGATGTGCGCGCAAGCCAGGATTTTAGAACACTTCTTCTCAGCACCCTGACCGTACTCTTCACGTTTCGCGACGGCGAAAGAGGAGATGATCGGTGAGTGGTTGAAGGAGAAGACCATAACCGGGATTGCCAGCCACAGTGTCATCCACAGACCGTTACCGGTAGAGGTCGCAGAGCTCAGGGACAGGGTTTCCAGCGCCGCGCCGTTCCACTGTGGGATGAGGTACAGAGCCAGTAGCATCAGGGCTGCTACGAACGGGAACACCAGAATACTCATCGCTTTAACAATCATCTGCTCGCCGAAGCGCACGATGGTCATCATACCGACGATCAGAATCAGCGACAGAATCGCACGCGGCGGAGCAGTCATCTGCAGCTGGTGCGTCATGAAGCTTTCTACGGTGTTGGTGATGGCTACGCTGTATACCAACAGAATCGGATAGATAGCGAAGAAGTAGAGCAGGGTAATCAGTTTACCTGCGCCCACGCCGAAGTGTTCTTCAACCACTTCCGTGATGTCTTCACCCGGATTTTTACCGGACAGCACGAAGCGGGTCAGACCGCGGTGTGCGAAGAAGGTCATTGGGAAGGCAAGAATGGCCATGATAATCAGCGGGATCATACCGCCGACGCCTGCGTTGATCGGCAGGAACAGAACGCCCGCGCCGATTGCTGTACCGTACAGACCCAGCATCCACATGGTATCTGTTTTGCGCCATCCGCTAGCGGATTGTGTTGACGCGATGGTGCTGGTTTGAGTGCTTTCCATCTGTATCTCCTGGAGGACTAAAATTGCCGGTTTTTAGTTAAATCCAATGGAATTAAGACCGACAGTAATATGAAATCTTTTCAGTGACGGTTTTTTTATGATTTTCCACCCATCACTACGACGGGGCGGAAAGATACATTTAACTGATGAATCTATCAGTGATCATGATCCCAAATGTAATAATTCACTCCTCTTCGCTGTGTTTGCAGTTCATCTGCCTGTGATTGTTATTTAGGCGGAAATTTATGGGCGCGAAAGCTAGCATTAGCAGTATGGTTGGTAAATAGGCAGGAGTGTAAATACGCGGATTGCACTAATAAAAGTATTAAAAATAGCGTTTTAGACGGTTTATTTCTCTTTGTTGTTAATAATTCACGCTTTGGTCTTCAGGCAAACGCCCGGGATTGAGTGATTAACAATAAGGAATTGTTGTCATTTTTAGTTCAACGCCATTAGATGAAGTGAGGGGATAAACGTAACGGGGTGGCGTTTTATGCTAATAGATTCAACGGCCAGGAAGGGATAAGTCGCCCGGCAGGCGGGCGACATGGTGGCAGGCTTTATCAGGCCATGATTTCGTAGCAAGGGATATAAGCGGAGCCTGGCAGCTTCATACGGTGCTGGGCGACAAAGCCCTGCAACAGATCATCCATGCGGCGCATCATCGCTTTGTCGCCGTGGATTTTGTACGGCCCAAACTCTTCGATAGCCCGAATACCTACTTCCTTCACATTACCGGCGACGATACCCGAGAAGGCGCGGCGCAGGTCAGCGGCGAGGACTTCAACCGGCTGGTCCGGATAAAGTTTCAGGTTCGCCATGTTTTCGTGGGTCGGTTCGAACGGCATCTGCAGATCTGGCGCGATTTTAATCGACCAGTTAAAGCTATAAGCATCACCCGTATCACGGCGGTTTTCTTTCACCAGCGGCATCGCTTTCTTCATCTGACGGGCCACTTCCGCGGCGTCGTCGATGATGATTTTGTAGTGACGACGCGCGCTTTCACCCAGCGTATGGACGATAAACTCATCCAGCACGCGGAAGTAATCGGCGCTCTCTTTCGGCCCGGTAAGGATGAGCGGTAGCACCTGATTTTTGTTCGCCGGGTTCATCAGAATACCAAGGAGATACAGCAGTTCTTCCGCTGTACCGACGCCGCCGGGGAAGATTATGATGCCGTGCGCAATCCGAACAAACGCTTCGAGACGTTTTTCGATATCCGGCATGATAATCAGCTCGTTAACCAGCGGGTTAGGTGGCTCAGCGGCGATGATTGACGGTTCAGTCATGCCAATAAAACGGCCTTCTTTGTAACGCTGCTGTGCGTGACCAACCGCCGCACCTTTCATGGGCGCTTCCATTGCACCAGGGCCGCAGCCGGTGCAGATATTCAGTTCGCGCAGGCCAAGCTGATTCCCCACGCGGCGCGCGTAGAGGTACTCGTTTTCGTTAATCGAGTGACCGCCCCAGCAAACGACCATACTTGGCGCTTCGCCGACGTGTAGCGCACGGGCGTTGCGCAGAATGCTGAAGACCAGGTTAGTAATATGCGTAGAGCTTTCCAGATCAAGATTCGGGAAGCGTACGGTGTTGTGGATTTGGCCATAAACGAACAGGATATCGCGCAGAACGGCAAACAGGTTGGCCTGCAGCGAGCGAATAATATGGCCATCAACAAACGCCTCTTCTGGCGGGTTGATGAGTTCCAGCTTCACGCCGCGCTCGCGGCGCAGCACGTTAATATCGAAATTCTCAAAACGGGACAGCAATTCTTTACTGTTATCGGTCAGGCTGCCTGAATTCAGTACCGCCAGCGAGCAGTTACGAAACAGATGGTACAGGTCGCTGCTGGCCGTGCGTTTAAGCATGTCGACTTCCAGCTGCGACAACATATCCATTGAGCCAAGCGGGCTAATATGTGTAATCAAGTGAGCTCCTTACGGGACGAGAATCGTCTTCCCTGCTGATTACAATAGCCTTGCCTGTAGGAATACTACAACCATCCTGTGTGGGAGAATGGTTGCAAATTGAGAAATTATTTAGGTTTGTGAGGAGCTTCCCCTCACCCCGGCCCTCTCCCACAGGGAGAGGGAGAAAACTGCGCTGAACGTAACAAGGTGCACAATCACTCCTCCTTCCCACAGGAAGAGGGAGAAAACTACGCTGAACGTAACAATGTGCACAATCAGTCCTCCTTCCCACAGGGAGAGGGAGAAAACCGCGCTGAACGTAACAATGTGCACAATCACTCCTCCTTCCCACAGGGAGAGGGAGAAACTGCGCTGAACGTAACAATGTGCACAATCACTCCTCCTTCCCACAGTGAGAGGGAGAAAACTGCGCTGAACGTAACAATGTGCACAATCACTCCTCCTTCCCAGAGGGAGAGGGAGAAAACCGCGCTGAATGTAACAAGGTGCACAATCGGTCCCCTCTCCCCGTGGGAGAGGGTTAGGGTGAGGGGGGGAACTTACTGCCTGACCAGTCGCCCAATAGCTGGCACAAAGTCCGTATTCGAACGCCATGGGTTGATATCTAACCCGCCGCGACGGGTATAGCGTGCATAAACGCTCAGGCTTTCCGGCTGACAGAAGCGCAGAATATCGCTGAAAATACGCTCGACGCACTGTTCGTGGAACTCGTTATGGTGACGGAACGACACCAGATAACGCAGCAGTTTTTCGCGGTCAATCTGCGGCCCGCGATACTGGATTTGCACGGAGCCCCAGTCTGGCTGGTGGGTAATCAGGCAGTTGGATTTCAGCAGATGACTAACCAGCGTCTCTTCCACTTTTTTGCTGCCAGTGGAGTTCAGCAGGTAATCGGCATTGAACTGATAGTTATCAATCTCGATATCCTGATTATCAATGCAGGTGCCGTGGAAGTGGGCGATAGGCTGCCCTTCAATTTCATCCAGACGATAAAGCGAAACGGTGACGTCTCCCTGTGCGCAGGCGCTGAGATCGCGCTCCAGTGTTTGGCGAACATCGTCCCATGATCCAAAACGCGTCTGGTTAAAACTGTTCAGGTACAGCTTAAAGCTTTTGGACTCAACCAGATTGACGGTGGTGTGGCGCAACTCGACGTGACCGACGGCCACCTGCGGCAACCCTTTGGCGTTGAGCCAGGAGAGCTCATACAATGTCCAGATATCGGCGCCGTGGAATGGCAACGCATCGGCACGCAGGCCCAGCGGATCGCGATTCAGGCTACGCGGAACGCCCTGTAATAATCCGGCATCGTAAGTGTCGCGGTAATCCGTTGATTTACCGAGCGTCAGGCCCGTCAGCGCCTGATGATTATCATAAGAAGACATGTTTCACCGTTATAAAGCAGGTAGACTATGCGCCAAGTGTAACCTGACTAACCAGAAGAGAGAAATCGGTGGACCTTCAGACCGCAGAAGCGCTTAAAGCCTTTACCCAACGTTATTGCGACGCCTGGCAGCAGCAGAATCACTGCTGGCCGCGCAGCGAAGAGCTGTTTGGCGTAGCGTCTCCCTGCATCGTCAGTACCACCGACGACGCGGTTTTTTGGCAACCGTTGCCCTTTAGCGGTGAGCAGAATGTAAATGCCGTTGAACGTGCATTGGACATTGTGGTACAACCACCGCTTCATACTTATTATACCACTCAGTATGCTGGCGACATGGAAGCCCGTTTTGCCGGACAACGACTGACGCTGCTACAGGTATGGAGCCCGGACGATTTTCGCCGCGTGCAGGAGAATCTGATTGGTCACTTAGTCACTCAGAAACGCCTGAAGCTATCACCAACGCTTTTCATTGCCACGCTCGACAGTGAACTGGACGTGATTTCCGTCTGTAATCTGACCGGCGAAGTGCTTAAAGAGACGCTAGGCACCCGTAAGCGCCAGACTCTCGCCCCCTCTCTTGAGAGCTTCCTCACTCAACTAGACCCCGATTTGTAATCCACTTTGCCCGAGAGCTTGTGAGAGATCTCTTACAAGCCTTGTAGGAGATCGCCAGGCTGTAAGTAGGACAGCGACTGAAGCATTATTATGTTTTCCTTATAAATCAGCTTATTAAGATTTTTCTTAGGCTCTTTCATATGAAAATCTCCTTACAGGATTGCCTGAAGAGCCCTTGTAAGACGGGGCGGAATAAGCGATTCTATGTCCGTCGACAAGGAGTCGCACAGTGAAGTGAACATCAGGATGATGACACTTCAAACAGGACACACCAGGACGGTGCTTCAGGGATAGGCCTCAGGATGAGGTAAGTGGATACGCCAGGATGGTGTAACAAGGATAGGCTTCAGGACGAGGCAAAAGGATAACGCAGGACGCGTTAAAGGACACCTCCAGGATGGAGAATGAGAGCCAGACAGGATGCCTGGTGGAGCAAGAAGTTCAGGACATACTCAGGGATTGGGTAGATTCGCATCGGGGTGGTGTGAGCAGGACGCAACAGTTTACGGATGAACAGGCCGCAAGGCCGCAGGAAAAGTTGTCACGGACGAGCAGGGAGCACGAAAAGTAGCTGGAATGCTGCGAAACGAACCGGGAGCACTGTTTATACAGTGCTCCCTTTTTTTGTTTTGCGTCCGGCTGGTGTATCCTGCACGCGATTTCGTTTCCATCGAGGTACCCATGACACTTCACGATAACCTGCGCGAACAACTGCAAGCCATTGAAGCGATGCTGCGCCTGCATCAACACTGGCAGGACGAAGCGCCGCATGAAAGCAAATTTACCAGCGACCAACCGTTTTGCATGGACACGCTGGAGCCGCTGGAGTGGTTGCAGTGGGTATTGATTCCGCGCATGCATCAACTGCTGGATAACGGCCAACCGCTGCCGCAAAGTTTTGCCATCGCGCCGTATTATGAAATGGCGCTGGATGCACAGCATCCGCAGCGCGATATCATCCTGATCGAGCTGCAAAAGCTGGACGCCTTCTTTGCTGATGACGCTCACTGATGGTGGAAATTATTTATCAGGATGAGTGGCTGGTGGCCGTCAATAAACCTTCCGGCTGGCTGGTTCACCGCAGCTGGCTCGATCGCGACGAAAAAGTGGTGGTGATGCAAACGGTGCGCGACCAGATTGGTCAGCACGTGTTTACTGCCCACCGCCTCGATCGCCCGACCTCCGGCGTTCTGCTGATGGGGCTTTCCAGCGAGGCGGGGCGTTTGTTGTCTCAGCAGTTTGAGCAGCATCAAATGCAGAAACGCTATCACGCTATCGTACGTGGCTGGCTAATGGACGATGCGGTGCTTGATTACCCGCTGGTGGAAGAACTCGACAAAATCGCCGATAAATTCGCGAAAGAGAACAAAGATCCGCAGCCTGCGGTCACACATTATCGCGGACTGGCAACAGTCGAAATGCCGGTCGCTACCGGGCGCTACCCAACGACCCGTTACGGGCTGGTTGAGCTGGAACCGAAAACCGGACGTAAACACCAGTTGCGCCGCCATCTGGCGCATTTGCGTCATCCCATTATCGGTGACAGTAAACACGGTGATTTGCGTCAGAACCGCAGCGCGGCGGAACATTTTGGCTGCCAGCGCCTGATGCTGCACGCCAGTTCCCTTTCGCTGACGCATCCGTTTACCGGCGAACCACTTACGCTGCGCGCCGGGCTTGACGACACCTGGATGCAGGCCTTGTCACACTTTGGCTGGCGCGGGCTTCTCCCCGATAACGAAAGGGTTGAGTTTGTTGCCAACAGCGGTCAGGATGAGATCATCTGAAAGTAAACAGGGAGTTAAATCATGGCTGAAGTAGGGATTTTTGTTGGCACCATGTATGGCAATTCGCTGTTAGTCGCTGAAGAAGCGCAGGCGATCCTGGGCAATCAGGGCCATACCGCCAAGGTGTTTGAAGACCCGCAGGTCAGCGAATGGGAAGAGTACGTCGGCAAATATGTACTGGTGGTGACCTCCACAACCGGGCAGGGCGATTTGCCGGACAGTATCATGCCGCTGTTTAACGATCTCAAAGATATGTATCAGCCACATCTGCGCTACGGCATTATTGCGCTGGGTGACAGCACCTACGCTAATTTCTGCGGCGGCGGGAAAACGTTTGATGCACTGCTACAGGAACAGGGCGCGCAGCGCATTGGCGAAATGCTGATGATCGATGCCAGCGAAGACCCAGAACCAGAAGGCGTGTCGAACCCGTGGGTTGAGCAGTGGGCAACGTTGCTTAAGTAAGGTGTCGCCCTCTCCCTACGCAGAGGGCGCTCCCTTAAATCGCCAGTTCGCTGCACCAGCAGCTTTCACTATTTTATTCCTCATTTTCCCCATCTGCTTCAGGCGAATGCCAATATTTGCCTAATTAATAAAGTCTTAGCGCAGGGCGTTTTCACTGCGTCAAGAGAGCCGTTTCACATTCTGCCTTTCCCGATGCTTATTACACACGCTTCCCGCAAAAGGTTTTCATTTCCGTGAGGTACCTTCCAGCGCGTTGTGCAGAAGCCATAAATCTCTTTTATTTACCGCGTGAATGCTGTGAAGATGCACGGTGAGCCACAGGTGACCTCTTTTTATACTTCCTGAGCCAGTTATAAAACGCAGTCAGCAAGACATAACGATACGCTGCGATAAAAACACAAATACGTCATTCTGATTACCCTACAGGTTGTGCTGTTCAGAGTGAATGTAGCCGAAAGCTATAATTCAGGAGTACAACAATGAGTTCATTAAGTCAGGCTGCGAGCGGGGCGGAAAAGCGCACCAATGCTCGTTACTGGATAGTGGTGATGTTGTTCATCGTCACGTCCTTCAACTACGGCGACCGCGCCACCTTGTCTATCGCCGGCTCGGAGATGGCGAAAGATATTGGCCTCGATGCGGTGGGTATGGGTTACGTTTTCTCCGCATTCTCATGGGCCTATGTTATCGGTCAAATACCGGGCGGCTGGCTACTTGACCGCTTCGGTTCGAAACGCGTCTACTTCTGGTCAATCTTCATCTGGTCGATGTTTACGCTTCTGCAGGGCTTCGTCGATATCTTCAGCGGGTTTGGTATCATCGTCGCGCTGTTTACCCTGCGTTTCCTGGTCGGTCTTGCGGAAGCGCCTTCCTTCCCCGGTAACAGTCGAATCGTCGCGGCATGGTTCCCGGCACAGGAGAGGGGGACGGCAGTAGCGATTTTTAACTCCGCACAGTACTTCGCCACGGTTATTTTCGCGCCGATCATGGGCTGGTTGACTCATGAGGTGGGTTGGTCGCACGTCTTCTTTTTCATGGGCGGATTGGGGATCGTCATCAGCTTTATCTGGCTGAAAGTGATCCACGAACCCAATCAACATCCGGGTGTGAACAAAAAAGAGCTTGAATACATCGCGGAAGGCGGCGCGCTGATCAATATGGATCAAAAGGGCGCAAAGGCGAAAGTACCGTTAAGCGTTAAGTGGGGGCAAATCAAGCAGTTGCTGGGCTCACGTATGATGATTGGCGTTTATATCGGCCAGTACTGCATCAACGCCCTGACGTATTTCTTTATCACCTGGTTCCCGGTTTATCTGGTGCAGGCGCGCGGCATGTCGATTCTGAAAGCGGGATTCGTGGCCTCTGTCCCGGCGATTTGCGGCTTCGCGGGCGGCGTGCTGGGCGGCATTATCTCCGACTGGCTGATGCGTCGCACAGGCTCGCTGAATATCGCCCGCAAAACCCCGATCGTGCTCGGTATGCTGATGTCGATGGTGATGGTGTTCTGTAACTACGTGAACGTTGAGTGGATGATCATCGGCTTTATGGCGCTGGCCTTCTTCGGTAAAGGGATTGGCGCGCTGGGGTGGGCGGTGATGGCCGATACCGCACCGAAAGAGATAAGCGGTCTCTCCGGCGGTTTGTTCAATATGTTCGGCAATATTTCCGGTATCGTCACGCCAATCGCAATTGGCTATATCGTGGGTACCACGGGCTCGTTTAACGGTGCGCTGATTTATGTTGGAGTGCATGCGCTGGTGGCCGTGTTGAGCTATCTCGTGCTGGTCGGTGACATTAAACGTATCGAACTGAAACCTGTTGCGGGGCAAGCATCATGACAACGCAATCCAGCCCGATCATCACCGATATGAAAGTCATTCCCGTCGCCGGGCATGACAGTATGCTGCTCAATATTGGCGGCGCGCATAATGCCTATTTCACCCGTAATATCGTGGTGCTGACCGATAACGCCGGGAATACCGGCGTGGGGGAAGCGCCTGGTGGTGAAGTGATTTACCAGACGCTGGTGGATGCCATTCCGATGGTACTGGGGCAGGAAGTAGCCCGGTTGAATAAAGTGGTTCAGCAGGTGCATAAAGGCAACCAGGCGGCAGATTTTGACACCTTCGGCAAAGGCGCGTGGACGTTTGAGCTGCGGGTTAATGCTGTGGCAGCGCTGGAAGCGGCACTGCTCGACCTGCTTGGCAAGGTGCTCAATGTCCCGGTTTGTGAACTGCTGGGCCCAGGTAAGCAGCGTGATGCGGTGACGGTACTGGGCTATCTCTTCTACGTCGGTGACCGTCGCAAAACGGATTTGCCGTATCTGGAAAGCACGCCCGGCAATCATGACTGGTATCATCTGCGTCACCAGGAAGCGCTCTCCAGCGATGCGGTGGTGCGTTTGGCGGAAGCCTCGCAGGATCGCTATGGCTTTAAAGATTTCAAACTGAAGGGCGGCGTGCTGCCGGGGGAACAGGAAATTGAATCGGTGAAGGCGCTGAAAAAACGCTTTCCGGATGCGCGTATCACCGTCGATCCCAACGGTGCCTGGTTGCTTGATGAAGCCATCTCACTGTGCAAAGGTCTCAATGATGTCCTGACCTACGCGGAAGATCCGTGTGGCGCCGAGCAGGGCTTTTCCGGGCGCGAAGTGATGGCGGAATTCCGCCGCGCAACTGGCCTGCCGGTTGCGACCAATATGATTGCCACCAACTGGCGCGAAATGGGCCATGCGGTGATGCTCAACGCAGTAGACATTCCGCTGGCAGACCCGCACTTCTGGACACTCTCCGGCGCAGTGCGTGTCGCGCAACTGTGCGACGACTGGGGGCTGACCTGGGGTTGCCACTCCAACAACCATTTCGACATCTCGCTGGCGATGTTTACCCATGTGGGCGCGGCAGCACCCGGTAACCCGACGGCGATTGATACCCACTGGATCTGGCAGGAGGGCGATGCGCGCCTGACCAAAAATCCGCTCCAGATTACCGACGGCAAAATTGCCGTTCCCGATGCGCCCGGGCTGGGCGTAGAGCTGGACTGGGATCAGGTACAAAAGGCACATGACGCCTACAAAAGACTGCCGGGCGGCGCGCGTAATGACGCCGGCCCGATGCAGTATCTGATCCCCGGCTGGACATTCGACCGCAAACGTCCTGTTTTCGGCCGCAACTCATTAAAAAAGGACTGAATCATGTCTCAACATTCAACGCCAGTTGTTACTTCCATGCAGGTCATCCCGGTTGCGGGCCACGACAGTATGCTGATGAACCTGAGCGGGGCGCACGCGCCGTTCTTTACCCGCAACATTGTGGTGATTAAAGACAATTCCGGCCATACGGGCGTGGGGGAAATCCCTGGCGGCGAGAAGATCCGCACCACGCTTGAAGATGCGATCCCGCTGGTAGTCGGTAAAACGCTGGGCGAATACAAGAACGTCCTGACGCAGGTGCGTAATACCTTTGCCGATCGTGATTCCGGCGGCCGTGGGCTGCAAACCTTCGACCTGCGTACCACCATTCATGTGGTCACCGGTATTGAGTCCGCGATGCTCGACCTGCTCGGTCAGCATCTGGGCGTAAACGTGGCTTCCCTGCTGGGCGATGGTCAGCAACGTAGCGAAGTGGAAATGCTCGGCTACCTGTTCTTCGTCGGCAACCGCAAAGCGACACCACTACCGTATCAGAGCCAGCCGGATGAAAAGTGTGACTGGTATCGCCTGCGCCACGACGAAGCGATGACCCCGGATGCGGTCGTGCGCCTGGCGGAAGCGGCGTATGAAAAATATGGTTTTAACGACTTTAAACTGAAGGGCGGCGTGCTGGCCGGGGAAGAAGAGGCCGAGTCGATAGTGGCGCTGGCGAAACGCTTCCCACAGGCGCGCGTCACGCTCGATCCGAACGGCGCCTGGTCGCTCAACGAAGCGATTAAAATCGGCAAATATTTGAAGGGCGTGCTGGCGTATGCGGAAGATCCGTGTGGTGCGGAGCAGGGCTTCTCCGGACGTGAGGTGATGGCGGAATTCCGTCGTGCCACCGGCCTGCCGACTGCGACCAATATGATCGCCACCGACTGGCGTCAGATGGGCCACACGCTTTCGCTGCAATCTGTCGATATTCCGCTGGCGGACCCGCACTTCTGGACTATGCAGGGCTCGGTGCGCGTGGCGCAGATGTGTCATGAATTCGGCCTGACCTGGGGCTCACACTCCAACAATCACTTTGACGTTTCGCTGGCGATGTTCACCCACGTGGCCGCTGCCGCGCCGGGGAATGTGACTGCGATTGACACTCACTGGATCTGGCAGGAAGGGAATCAGCGCCTCACCAAACAACCGTTTGAAATCAAGGGCGGGATGGTGCAGGTGCCGACTACGGCAGGCCTGGGCGTGGAACTCGATATGGACCGCGTTATGCAGGCCAACGAGTTGTATAAGAAACACGGGCTGGGCGCACGCGATGACGCGATGGGCATGCAGTATCTCATCCCGAACTGGACGTTCGATAATAAGCGCCCTTGCATGGTGCGTTAATCAAAATGCCGATCCCTGCCGGGGTCGGCATTTTTTCTGATTCAGATGTAAGATCATGGCACTCCCGACGCATAAGGACAGCCAATGAAGATTGTAATTGCCCCGGATTCATACAAGGAAAGCCTGAGCGCGCTGGAGGTGGCGGGAGCCATCGAGCGGGGTTTTCGCGAAGTTTACCCCGACGCGGATTATCATCAACTTCCCGTTGCGGATGGCGGTGAAGGCACCGTCGAAGCGATGGTTGCCGCTACTCAGGGGCGCGTCGTCGAAGTCGAGGTTACCGGCCCGCTGGGCGACACGGTGCAGGGTTTTTACGGCTTGTCTGGCGATGAGCAGAGCGCTTTTATTGAAATGGCGGCGGCAAGCGGGCTGGAGCTTGTTCCGACGGACAAACGCTGCCCGCTTACCACAACGTCCTGGGGAACTGGGGAACTGATTCGCCACGCCTTAGATGCGGGCGTAAAGCATATTATTATTGGCCTCGGCGGCAGCGCGACCAATGACGGCGGCGCAGGCATGGCCCAGGCGCTGGGCGTCAAGTTGCTGACCGCGGATAACCAGGCCATTGCCCCGGGCGGCGCAGGGCTGGAGACGCTGGAACGTATTGATATCAGCGAACTGGATGCACGGCTGGCTGAGTGCCGTATTGAAGTCGCCTGTGACGTCACCAACCCATTGACGGGCGAAGAAGGCGCTTCCGCTGTGTTTGGCCCGCAAAAAGGCGCTACGCCCGAGATGATTACCCGCCTTGATACGGCGCTTGAACATTACGCGCAGTGCGTGAAACGTTGTCTGGATATTGACGTGCTGACGCTGGAAGGCGGCGGTGCGGCGGGCGGTATGGGGGCGGCGCTGTACGCCTTCTGCGGCGCAGAGCTTCGCCCTGGCATCGAAATTGTCACCGACGCGCTGCATCTCGACAAGCTGGTGGCTGACGCTGATTTGGTGATTACCGGGGAAGGGCGTATCGACAGTCAGACCATTCACGGCAAAGTACCGGTAGGTGTGGCACGCGTGGCAAAGCGCTATAACGTACCGGTCATCGCGATTGGCGGTAGTCTGACGCCGGATGTCGGCGTCGTGCATGAGCATGGGTTAGATGCGGTGTTTAGCGTGCTGTATCGTATCTGCACGCTGGAAGAAGCCTTGCGGGATGCCGAAGATAATCTGTTTATGGCGGCGCGGAATATCGCGGCGGTGTTGAGGATGGGAGAAAGGTTGTAGTTTTTTCCCCTCACCCCGGCCCTCTCCCACAGGGAGAGGGAGAAAACCCGCACAATTCTACGATATTAGCACGGTCTGTCCCCTCTCCCTTAAGGGAGGGGGCGATAGCAAGCACTCACCCCAACATCTTCTTCGTTTCGCGCGTCACGTTATCCATCTCATCCAGCAATTCCAGGAACTCCGGCTCCAGATCTTCCGCCGGCGTACCGTTGCGCAGTTGCCCTTCAATCAGATGACATAAGTGCTTCAGGCGCGGCACGCCGCTGTAGCCACAACTACCGTGCAGTTTATGGATGGCATCCACCAGATTTTCCGGTTCTTCACCCACCAGTTGCTCCTCTACCTTATTACGCACCTCTGGCAGGAACGCGACCAGCATTTGCAGCATCTCGCGTGCAAGATCTGGTTTATACGCGGCCTGACGCAGTGCCAACTGCCAGTCGAGCGTGGTATTGAGATCGATAGCAGGTTCTATGGGTTCAGACGCCGTCGGCAGTGCCGCCGCAGATAGCCCCGGTTTATACCGCAGCAGAAGATTATGCAGCTTATCCTCTTCTATCGGTTTTGCCAGATAATCGTTCATGCCCGCGCTCAGCAGCTTTTCTTTCTGCCCGGCCATCGCGTGCGCAGTTACCGCAATCACTGGCGTTTGCTGTTGATGCGGCAACTGGCGAATCAATTCACAGGCGCGAATGCCGTCGATATCCGGCATCTGAATATCCATCAGGATCAGGTCAAACTGCATTTCCCGGGCGCGTTCAATGGCCTGCTTGCCGCTTTCACACAGCTCAACGTGCTGTACCTGATCGCTGAGCAGGGCACCGATAAGCTTAAGATTCGCCGGGTTATCGTCCACCGCCATCACCGTCATGGCGAGACGCGAATCGTTGTCCTGCGGGATGAGCGCCGGCTCGGTAAGGTGACAGAAATCCGTAAGCGCGGGCAGCAGACGCGTGGAGGTGAGCGGTTTGAGCAGACAGGCCGCCGCCCCCTCTTTTTTCAATGCTTCGGCATCCACCTGCGCGTGGCACGGCAACGCCAGCAGAAGATAATCGGTCATGGCGCGCGCCTGGGCGAGTTTCTCTCGATGGTGCGCAAGATCGCGAACCGACACCGGAATCGCCGCCAGCATCATATCGTAATGCTCAACGGGAAGTGCAGAGAAGGTCTGGCTGTAAATGACTTCCAGCGGCGTTGAAGCCAGCATATCCAGCGTGGCCTGGGCCGCCGCGGCATTGGCTTCCACATACGCCAGGCGTTTGCCTTTCAGGCACTGTGTGGAGGGCCCGTCGGAGATCACATTCGGATTCAGATCCAGATTAATATTGAACCAGAAGGTTGAACCACGATTGGGTTGGCTGTGGAAGGAGATATCTCCGCCCATCTCTTTCACCAGTTTCTGGGTGATCACTAATCCCAGCCCGGTGCCGCCGTGGCGGCGAGAAATACTGGCGTCGGCCTGACGGAATGCCTGGAACAGCCGCGACTGATCGCGCTCTGGAATGCCAATTCCCGTGTCGCGAATTTGCACTTCGATTTGCACTTTGTTGTTGCTAAGCGCGCGTTTCTCAACCAGCACGTCAATGTTGCCGTGCTCGGTAAATTTAATCGCGTTGCCGACCAGGTTGGTGATCACCTGCTGTAAGCGTAGCGGGTCGCCAATCACGTTATCCGGCACATCGTTTTTGATATTGAGGGTCAGCTCCAGCCCTTTATCATGAGCGGAGTGGGCAAGCAGTGTCACCACTTCATCCAGCGAGTTACGCAGCGGGAACGGAATGCTTTCCAGAATCAGTTTACCGGCTTCCAGTTTCGAGAAGTCGAGCACATCGTTGATGATCGCCAGCAGGTTATTCGCCGAACGCTCAATGGTATTCAGGTGGTCACGCTGAGTGGGATTCAGCTCGCTTTTCAGCGTCAGACGGGTAAAGCCGATGACGCCGTTGAGCGGGGTACGCAATTCGTGCGACATGTTGGCAAGAAACTCAGACTTAATGCGCGCCGCTTCCTGGGCGCGCTTTTTGGCGAGATCCAGCTCAACGTTTTGAATCTCCATCTGCTCCAGCGTCTCACGCAGGTCTGAGGTGGCCTGGTCGACGTTGTGCTGCATCTCCTCATGATAGGCCGCAAGCGACATCGCCATCGAGTTAATGCCATTTTTCAGCATATCCAGCTCGCCCAGCATAAAGCCTTCCACGCGGCTATCGAGTTGTCCCCGGCGGATGCGGTCAACCGTGTTCACCATGTTGCGAATCGGCCCGGTTACGTCGCGCATCAAACGCCAGCCGAAGATCAGCGCTATACCGATACAGAACAGCATCATCACGCTGGAGATGAAAATCTCTTTGTACTGCTGAAGCCGCACGGAACGGAGATCCAGCTCCAGCGCGACGTAGCCCAACATATTGACTGGGGTTTTTGCCTCGGATTGCGGGGATTCATCCGGTGAATAATGTTCTGAGATAATCGGCGTGCGTAAAATCATGATGTCGCCGTGGCGCACGACGCTCAACCGCCGGGGGAACGGCTGCCCGTTGGGCAAGCGTAGTTCGGTCGGGTCGAGCTGATAGTTCGAGGTCACGAACAGTTTGTTATGTTCGTCATACACCGAAATTGCCCGCACGATATCCGAATGGCGGCGATGCAATACGCTGATGAGCTGGCCAATGGATTCGCGATTTTGCAAATTCATTCCATATTCGCTGGAAACGGCAAGCGGTTCGATAATGCTGGCGCCAGCGTCTTCGAGTTGACGCTGCAGGTCGTTATAGCGGTGAACGACAAAGAAGATGCTGAGC
This sequence comes from Pseudocitrobacter faecalis, assembly GCF_965231525.1. NCBI lineage: Bacteria > Pseudomonadati > Pseudomonadota > Gammaproteobacteria > Enterobacterales > Enterobacteriaceae > Pseudocitrobacter > Pseudocitrobacter faecalis. Next base: position 556,783 of record NZ_CBDDNJ010000002.1, read on the forward strand.
AGCAAACCGATGAGTACGGTCGGGGCCAGGATCAAAATCATCATGCGCGCACGCAGGCTGTAGTTGGTCATGAAGGTCCGTTGTGGGAGAATCAGGGTAATATGTTTGATTGAGAAAAATCTCTACGATGGCGCAATTCTACTCTGCAAAACGGCGCGTGACGACGCGCCAGATCATAACTGTGACAGTCAGCGACCTCGATCCCTTTGGTCAGGGTGTTGCGCGTCACAATGGTAAGGCGCTATTTATCAATGGATTACTTCCTGACGAAAGCGCGGAAATTACCCTGACGGAAGATAAAAAACAGTATGCCCGCGGGCAGGTAAAACGGCGCTTAAGCGACAGTCCGGCGCGTGAAAAGCCGCGTTGCCCGCATTTTGGCGTTTGCGGTGGGTGCCAGCAGCAACATGCCTCAATTGCACTACAGCAGCGCAGCAAACAGGCCGCACTGGCTCGCCTGATGAAGCGCGAAGTCGAAGAAGTGATTGCGGCCCAGCCCTGGGGCTACCGCCGTCGCGCGCGCCTGAGCCTGAACTATCAGCCTAAAACGCAGCAATTGCAGATGGGTTTTCGTAAGGCCAACGCCAGCGATATCGTCGATGTGGTGCAGTGCCCTGTTTTGGTGCCCACTCTTGAAGCATTGCTGGCGCCGTTGCGCGAATGCCTGAATACGCTGCAAGGCAAACGCAGCCTCGGGCATGTTGAGTTAGTGAGCGCTGACAACGGCCCTTTGCTGGTGCTTCGCCATACCGCGCCGCTGAGTGCGCAGGACAGAGAAAAACTGGAACGCTTTTCGCATTCTTCAGGTCTTTCCCTGTATCTCGCTCCTGAAAGCGAGATACTTGAACGTGTAAGTGGTGAAACGCCCTGGTATTCCTCAGACGGACTACGCTTAACGTTCAGCCCGCGCGACTTCATTCAGGTGAACGATGGCGTAAACCAAAAAATGGTTGCCACCGCGCTTGCATGGCTTGATGTACAGAAACAGGACCGGGTACTCGATCTGTTCTGCGGTATGGGGAATTTCACGCTGCCGCTGGCGAAACGCGCCGCCAGCGTCATTGGCGTAGAAGGCGTACCGGCGCTGGTGGCGAAAGGCCAGGAAAATGCAGCGCTGAATAATTTACAGAATGTCACATTTTTCCATGAGAATCTGGAAGAGGACGTGACGCGTCAGAGCTGGGCGAAACACGGTTTTGACAAAATTTTACTCGATCCTGCCCGCGCCGGCGCGCCGGGTGTGATGCAACATATTATAAAATTAGCGCCAACGCGGATGGTCTATGTGTCCTGTAACCCCGCTACGCTTGCGCGCGACAGTGAAGCGCTATTACGTGCGGGTTACCAAATTCAGCGTATGGCAATGCTTGACATGTTCCCTCACACTGGGCATCTGGAATCAATGGTGTTGTTTGAGCGTAAGTAATAATTGTGGCTTGTCGACTTCGACAGGCCCGGTCCCTTAAGGAGAGGACAATGGTTGCGGTAAGAAGTGCACATCTAAATAAAGCTGGTGAGTTTGACTCACAAAAATGGATCTCAAGTCTGGGAATTTCCAGCCAGCAGTCGTGTGAGCGCTTAGCCGAGACCTGGGATTATTGTCGACAGCACACTCAAAATCACCCCGACGCCGAGCTGCTGCTCTGGCGCGGTGTTGAAATGGTTGAGATTCTGTCGATGCTCAGTATGGATAACGACACCCTGCGCGCCGCCTTGCTGTTCCCGTTGGTGGACGCTAACGTTGTCTCTGAAGAGGTGCTGACCGAAAGCGCCGGAAAATCGGTCGTCACGCTAATTCACGGCGTGCGCGATATGGCGGCTATTCGTCAGTTAAAAGCCACTCACACGGATTCCGTCTCCTCCGAACAGGTTGATAACGTACGCCGCATGCTGCTGGCGATGGTCGACGACTTCCGCTGCGTGGTTATCAAGCTGGCAGAGCGCATCGCGCATCTGCGTGAAGTGAAAGACGCGCCGGAAGATGAACGCGTCCTGGCGGCGAAAGAGTGCACCAACATCTATGCGCCGCTGGCGAACCGACTCGGTATTGGCCAGTTGAAGTGGGAGCTGGAAGACTACTGCTTCCGCTATCTGCACCCGGCAGAGTACAAGCGCATTGCCAAACTCCTGCACGAACGACGTATCGACCGCGAACATTACATTTCTGAATTCGTTGAGCACCTGCGTGCGGAGATGAAAACCGAAGGTGTGAAGGCGGAAGTGTATGGGCGACCGAAACACATCTACAGCATCTGGCGCAAAATGCAGAAAAAACAGCTCGCGTTCGATGAGCTGTTTGATGTGCGCGCCGTGCGAATCGTCGCTGAGCGTTTGCAGGATTGCTATGCTGCATTGGGGATAGTGCACACTCACTATCGCCACCTGCCGGATGAATTTGACGATTATGTCGCCAACCCGAAACCGAATGGCTATCAATCCATCCACACCGTCGTGTTGGGGCCGGGCGGCAAAACGATTGAGATCCAGATCCGTACTAAACAGATGCATGAAGACGCTGAGCTGGGCGTCGCCGCGCACTGGAAATACAAAGAGGGCACGGCTGCGGCGGGCCCGCGTAGCGGCCATGAAGACCGTATCGCCTGGCTGCGTAAGCTGATTGCGTGGCAGGAAGAGATGGCTGATTCCGGCGAAATGCTCGACGAAGTACGTAGCCAGGTCTTTGACGATCGTGTCTACGTGTTTACGCCGAAGGGCGACGTAGTCGATTTACCGGCGGGCTCGACGCCGCTTGATTTCGCCTACCACATCCATAGTGATGTGGGCCACCGCTGCATTGGCGCGAAAATTGGCGGGCGCATCGTCCCGTTCACCTATCAGTTGCAGATGGGCGATCAGATTGAAATCATCACCCAGAAGCAGCCGAACCCGAGCCGTGACTGGCTGAACCCGAACCTGGGCTACGTTACAACCAGCCGCGGGCGCTCAAAAATTCACGCCTGGTTCCGTAAACAGGATCGCGATAAAAACGTGCTGGCCGGGCGTCAAATTCTCGACGACGAGCTGGAGCATTTGGGTATCAGCCTGAAAGAAGCGGAAAAACATCTGCTGCCGCGTTACAACTTCAACGATGTGGAAGAGCTGTTAGCGGCGATTGGTGGCGGCGACATTCGTCTCAACCAAATGGTTAACTTCCTGCAGGCGCAGTTCAATAAGCCGAGCGCGGCAGAAGAAGATGCGGCGGCGCTTAAGCAGCTGCAGCAGAAAACCTACGCTCCGCAAAACCGCAGCAAGGACAATGGTCGTGTGGTGGTAGAAGGTGTGGGTAACCTCATGCATCACATTGCCCGCTGCTGCCAGCCCATTCCGGGCGATGAGATTGTCGGCTTTATTACCCAGGGGCGTGGTATTTCCGTTCACCGTGCGGATTGCGAGCAACTGGTCGAACTGCGCGCGCATGCGCCAGAACGTCTGGTGGATGCCGTGTGGGGCGAAAGCTACTCGGCAGGTTACTCGTTGGTCGTGCGCGTCACCGCTAACGATCGCAGCGGCTTATTGCGCGATATCACCACCATTCTTGCCAACGAAAAGGTTAATGTCCTCGGCGTTGCCAGCCGCAGCGATACCCGGCAGCAGATGGCGACCATCGACATGACCATTGAAATTTACAACCTTCAGGTACTGGGCCGCGTGCTCGGCAAACTGAACCAGGTGCCGGATGTGATAGACGCACGACGTCTGCACGGCGGTTAATTTCCCGTAGGCCGGATAAGGCGAAGCCGTATCCGGCGTTACAATAGTGCCGGATGCGGCTTCGCCTTATCCGGCCTACCTGTTTTCGATTTTACCAGGATGTTTCATGAACCAAATCACCCGTCTTCTCACCATCATGCAGCGCCTGCGCGACCCGGAAACTGGCTGCCCGTGGGACAAAGAACAAACCTTCAATACCATCGCGCCTTACACCCTGGAAGAAACTTACGAAGTGCTCGATGCCATCGCCCGTGAAGATTTTGACGATCTGCGCGGTGAACTCGGCGACTTGTTGTTCCAGGTGGTGTTTTACGCCCAGATGGCGCAGGAAGAGGGGCGTTTTAATTTCGAGGATATCTGTGCGGCCATTAGCGACAAGTTAGAGCGCCGGCACCCGCATATTTTTGGTGAGGCGACCGCAGGCAACAGCAGCGAAGTGCTGGCGCGCTGGGAGCAAATCAAAACCGCAGAGCGTGCTGAAAAAGCGCAGACCTCCGCGCTGGATGATATTCCGCACAGTTTCCCGGCGTTAATGCGCGCGCACAAAATTCAAAAACGCTGCTCGGCGGTTGGCTTTGACTGGGACACGCTTGGCCCGGTGCTCGATAAAGTGCATGAAGAAATCGACGAGGTGATGCACGAAGCGAAGCAGGCGGTTATTGATGAAGCCAAACTGGAAGAGGAGGTGGGGGATTTATTGTTCGCCACGGTCAATCTTTCACGTCATTTAGGCGTAAAAGCCGAAACCGCGCTACAAAAGGCCAATCTTAAATTTGAACGCCGTTTTCGTGAAGTTGAACGAATCGTCGCCGCCAGAGGCCTGGAAATGACGGGAGTAGACCTGAATACCATGGAAGAGGTATGGCAGGAAGTAAAACGACAGGAACATGATCTCTAAGGAAATTTCGCGATCAAGCGCAATTTGTGTGATTTTCTAAATGACAAGCGCTTGATTTGCGTCAAAAACATTTAGCCAAAAGCGGCTATTTTCTCACTCCTTATCTCTGTTGAGACTCCGTGCTGAGATGCTTTCATCACTAATTCGTGAGACATCAAGGTGATAACGGAGTAATTCCTCGGGTGAATAGCAGTGTAATACCCTGTTAAACCCGGAGAAAACCAACATTAACGCGGCCTGAAGAACACAGGGGAGGGAGAATGAAAGTTTGTGGCGCTCGTCATGTTCGGGTATACTGTTTTCCCGTCCTGGTTATTCCATCGTTTCACCCTAACTTCTCAGGTTCAGCATGACAACGAACTATATTTTTGTGACCGGCGGGGTCGTATCCTCTCTGGGTAAAGGCATTGCCGCAGCCTCCCTGGCAGCCATTCTTGAAGCCCGTGGCCTCAACGTAACCATGATGAAATTGGATCCGTACATCAACGTCGATCCAGGCACCATGAGCCCGATCCAACACGGGGAAGTGTTCGTTACTGAAGACGGCGCTGAAACCGACCTGGACCTGGGTCACTACGAGCGTTTCATCCGCACTAAAATGACTCGCCGCAATAACTTCACGACCGGCCGCATTTACTCCGATGTCCTGCGCAAAGAGCGCCGTGGCGACTATCTGGGCGCGACCGTACAGGTTATCCCGCACATCACTAACGCTATCAAAGAACGCGTACTGGCGGGCGGCGAAGGCCACGACGTGGTGCTGGTCGAAATCGGCGGCACGGTTGGTGATATCGAATCCCTGCCGTTCCTTGAAGCGATTCGTCAGTTGGCGGTTGATATTGGTCGTGAACATGCGCTGTTCATGCACCTGACCCTGGTGCCATACATGGCCGCCGCGGGTGAAGTGAAAACCAAACCGACGCAGCACTCTGTAAAAGAACTGCTTTCCATTGGTATTCAGCCTGACATCCTGGTTTGCCGCTCCGATCGCGCGATCCCGGCTAACGAACGTGCAAAAATTGCATTGTTCTGTAACGTGCCAGAAAAAGCCGTTATTTCGATGAAAGATGTCGATTCCATTTATAAAATTCCGGGCCTGTTGAAATCTCAGGGGTTGGATGATTATATTTGTAAACGATTCAGCTTGAACTGTCCGGAAGCTAACTTGTCTGAATGGGAACAGGTTATCTATGAAGAAGCCAATCCGGCAGGTGAAGTAACGATTGGTATGGTCGGCAAGTACATTGAACTGCCGGACGCCTACAAATCCGTTATCGAAGCGCTGAAACACGGTGGCCTGAAAAATCGCGTGAGCGTTAACATCAAGCTGATTGATTCGCAGGATGTTGAAACACGCGGCGTCGAAATCCTGAAAGATTTAGATGCTATCCTGATTCCTGGTGGTTTCGGCTACCGTGGCGTCGAAGGTAAAATTGCTACCGCACGCTATGCGCGTGAAAACAATATTCCGTATCTGGGTATTTGCCTGGGTATGCAGGTTGCGTTGATTGAGTTTGCACGTAACGTGGCGGGTATGGATAACGCCAACTCTACGGAATTTGTGCCAGACTGTAAGTACCCGGTTGTGGCGCTCATTACCGAGTGGCGTGATGAAGAAGGCAATGTTGAAGTGCGTAGCGAGAAGAGCGATCTCGGCGGCACCATGCGCCTGGGCGCACAGCAGTGCCAGCTCTCCGACGATAGCCTGGTTCGTCAGCTGTACAATGCGCCAACCATCGTTGAGCGTCATCGTCACCGCTACGAAGTCAACAATATGCTGTTGAAACAGATTGAAGCTGCAGGTCTGCGCGTTGCGGGCCGTTCCGGGGATGATCAGTTGGTCGAGATCATCGAAGTTCCGAATCACCCGTGGTTCGTTGCTTGTCAGTTCCATCCGGAGTTTACTTCTACACCGCGTGATGGGCATCCGCTGTTTGCAGGCTTTGTAAAAGCCGCCAGCGAGTACCAGAAACGTCAGGCGAAGTAAGTAAAAAAGTTAGAACGGCAACGCCCCATGAGGGGCGTTGTTTGTCTGGAGTTTTAGTTTAACTTGTACTGAGGAAAACCTAATGTCCAAAATCGTTAAAATCATCGGTCGTGAAATCATCGACTCCCGTGGTAACCCGACTGTTGAAGCAGAAGTTCACCTGGAAGGTGGTTTCGTCGGTCTGGCAGCTGCTCCGTCAGGTGCTTCTACTGGTTCCCGCGAAGCTCTGGAACTGCGCGATGGTGACAAATCCCGTTTCATGGGTAAAGGCGTACTGAAAGCGGTTGCAGCTGTTAACGGCCCAATCGCTCAGGCTCTGCTGGGTAAAGATGCTAAAGATCAGGCTGGCATCGACAAAATCATGATCGACCTGGACGGTACTGAAAACAAATCTAACTTCGGTGCGAACGCAATCCTGGCCGTTTCTCTGGCTGCTGCTAAAGCTGCCGCTGCCGCTAAAGGCCTGCCGCTGTATGCTCACATCGCTGAACTGAACGGCACCCCGGGTAAATACTCCATGCCGGTTCCGATGATGAACATCATCAACGGTGGTGAGCACGCTGACAACAACGTCGACATCCAGGAATTCATGATTCAGCCGGTTGGCGCGAAAACCCTGAAAGAAGCTGTACGTATGGGTTCTGAAGTGTTCCACAACCTGGCTAAAGTTCTGAAAGCGAAAGGTATGAACACTGCAGTTGGCGACGAAGGCGGCTATGCGCCGAACCTGGGTTCCAACGCAGAAGCGCTGGCTGTTATCGCTGAAGCGGTTAAAGCAGCAGGCTACGAACTGGGTAAAGACATCACCCTGGCGATGGACTGCGCAGCATCTGAATTCTACAAAGACGGTAAATACGTTCTGGCTGGCGAAGGCAACAAAGCGTTCACCTCTGAAGAATTCACTCACTTCCTGGAAGAACTGACCAAACAGTACCCGATCGTCTCCATCGAAGATGGCCTGGACGAATCTGATTGGGATGGTTTCGCATACCAGACCAAAGTACTGGGCGACAAAATCCAGCTGGTTGGTGACGATCTGTTCGTAACCAACACCAAGATCCTGAAAGAAGGCATCGAAAAAGGCATCGTTAACTCCATCCTGATCAAATTCAACCAGATCGGTTCTCTGACCGAAACTCTGGCTGCGATCAAAATGGCGAAAGACGCTGGCTACACTGCTGTCATCTCTCACCGTTCTGGCGAAACTGAAGATGCTACCATCGCTGACCTGGCTGTTGGTACCGCTGCAGGCCAGATCAAAACCGGTTCTATGAGCCGTTCTGACCGTGTTGCTAAATACAACCAGCTGATTCGTATCGAAGAAGCACTGGGCGAACAAGCTCCGTACAACGGTCGTAAAGAGATCAAAGGGCAGGCTTAATCGCCCCGCTTTTTAGCTCTTGATAAAAACCCGCTTCGGCGGGTTTTTTTGTGTCTGCAGGTGAAAGCACCAGCAAACATGACCCTCCCGCAGAAATCTGCGATAATTACCGCAGACCCCTTTTACAGAGATGATTATGCAGTACCCGATTAATGAAATGTTCCAGACCCTGCAAGGCGAGGGTTACTTCACTGGCGTTCCCGCTATCTTTATTCGTTTACAGGGATGCCCGGTGGGCTGCGCCTGGTGTGATACCAAGCATACCTGGGAAAAACTTAGCGATCGGGAAGTGTCTCTGTTCAGCATCCTGGCAAAAACCAAAGAGAGCGATAAATGGGGCGCGGCAGGCGAAGACGATCTGTTAACCGCCATTACGCGTCAGGGCTGGACGGCGAAGCATGTTGTCATCACCGGCGGCGAACCGTGCATTCACGACCTCACCCCGCTGACTACGCTGCTTGAGCAACATGGCTACAGCTGCCAGATAGAAACCAGTGGTACTCACGAAGTACGTTGCACGCACACCACCTGGGTGACGGTTTCCCCGAAAGTGAACATGCGTGGTGGTTATGATGTGTTATCACAGGCTCTGGAACGTGCCGACGAAATTAAACATCCGGTAGGCCGAGTACGCGACATTGAAGCGCTGGACGAGCTGCTGGAGACGCTGACGGATGATAAACAGCGTGTGATTGCGCTTCAGCCGATCAGCCAGAAAGAGGATGCGACCCGTCTGTGCATTGATACCTGTATCGCGCGCAACTGGCGCTTGTCGATGCAGACGCATAAGTATTTGAATATTGCCTAATAAAAAAGCCCGGTCGCGTATACCGGGCTTTCATCGCCTCGCAGAAAATTATTCTCCGCGATAAACACAACCCGCCGTACAGGTCTCTTTTACCATCACTGCACTCAGCAGCGGTACGACTGGTTTCACCTGTTCCCAAATCCAGCGTGACAGCACTTCACTGGTTGGATTCTCCAGGCCTGGAATATCATTCAGATAGTAGTGATCCAGACGATCGTAAGTCGGTTTGAACGCCGCTTTCAGTTCGGCGAAATCCATGATCCAACCGGTATGCGGATCGACTTCACCCGTAATCTCAAGGCGCACCATGAAGGAGTGGCCGTGCAGGCGACCGCATTTATGCCCTTCGGGTACGTGAGGCAAACGGTGAGCGGCTTCGAAAGTGAAATCTTTAAACAGTGTGGTGGACATCATGAACTCTCAGTCTTGCGGAAAAAACCGCCGCATAGTACCGGAAAGCACATTTTTTATCATTAATTAAAACCCATAAATGGCCGCGAAGAGCGTAATGGATTGTGTCTATACGTCATTTGTTAATTATATCAACAGGTTATCCAATCACTTTTATTGCTATTAACTACCGGGAAATCAGGTTAGTCCATTTGGTTATTTGTTATTTCCAACCCTTCTTTAATTGTTATTATCCAGCTCGTTAACCTTACATTCAGTTTTGTTTTTCCCGATTTAAAACAGCTTTGATACTGGAACATAACAAGCATGACAACACAGGTCCCCCCTTCCGCGCTGCTGCCGCTTAATACGGAGCAACTGGCACGCCTTCAGGCGGCCACCACTGACTTAACGCCGACCCAGCTTGCCTGGGTTTCTGGCTATTTCTGGGGCGTGCTTAATCAGCAGCCAGGTGCGGCGGCGGTCGCAGCAACGCCTGCTGCCGTTGCCGCACCAACCATCACGCTGATTTCAGCTTCGCAAACGGGTAACGCTCGCCGCGTTGCTGAAGCGCTCCGTGACGATTTACTTGCCGCTAAGCTGAACGTGAACCTGGTGAATGCCGGGGATTATAAATTTAAACAAATCGCGTCAGAAAAACTGCTGGTTATCGTGGCTTCCACCCAAGGGGAAGGGGAGCCGCCGGAAGAAGCGGTGGCGCTGCATAAGTTCCTGTTCTCGAAAAAAGCGCCGAAACTTGATGGCACTGCATTCGCGGTGTTGGGGCTGGGCGATACGTCGTATGAATTCTTCTGCCAGGCCGGGAAAGATTTCGACAGCAAACTGGCGGAGCTTGGCGGCGAGCGTCTGCTCGATCGTGTTGATGCGGATGTGGAATATCAGGCAGCCGCCAGCGAATGGCGTGCGCGCGTCGTCGAAACATTGAAATCACGCGTACCGAAAGATTCACCCGTGCAGGCTGCCGTTGCGGCCACGGGCGCGGTGAATGAAATTTATACCAGTCCGTACAGCAAAGAAGCACCGTTGACGGCCAGCTTGTCCGTTAATCAGAAGATCACTGGCCGCAACTCAGAAAAAGATGTCCGCCATATCGAAATCGACTTAGGTGACTCTGGCCTGCGTTATCAGCCGGGTGATGCGCTGGGTGTGTGGTATCAAAACGATCCTGAACTTGTAAAAGAGCTGGTTGAACTGCTGTGGTTGAAAGGCGATGAATCCGTCACTGTCGATGGCAAAACGCTACCGCTTGCAGAAGCCTTACAGTGGCATTTTGAACTGACCGTCAACACCGCGAATATTGTCGAGAACTACGCCACCTTAACCCGCAGTGAAACCTTGTTGCCGCTGGTGGGCGATAAAGCGAAGTTGCAGCACTACGCGTCGACGACGCCGATTGTCGACATGGTGCGCTTCTCTCCGGCACAGCTTGATGCGCAAGCCCTGATTGATCTGCTACGACCATTGACGCCTCGTCTTTACTCTATCGCCTCATCGCAGTCGGAAGTGGAAAGCGAAGTGCACGTCACCGTTGGCGTGGTTCGCTACGATATCGAAGGCCGCGCCCGTGCGGGGGGGGCCTCCAGCTTCCTTGCGGACCGCGTGGAAGAAGAGGGCGAAGTTCGCGTCTTTATCGAACATAACGACAACTTCCGCCTGCCAGCCAACCCGGAAACGCCGGTGATTATGATTGGCCCCGGCACCGGTATTGCGCCGTTCCGCGCCTTTATGCAGCAACGCGCAGCCGACGAAGCGCCGGGCAAAAACTGGCTGTTCTTTGGCAACCCGCACTTTACGGAAGATTTCCTCTATCAGGTGGAATGGCAGCGTTACGTCAAAGAAGGCGTGCTGACGCGTATCGATCTTGCCTGGTCGCGCGATCAAAAAGAAAAAGTTTACGTACAAGATAAACTGCGCGAACAGGGCGCAGAGCTGTGGCGCTGGATTAATGACGGTGCCCACATTTATGTCTGCGGCGACGCTAATCGCATGGCGAAAGACGTTGAACAGGCACTTCTGGAAGTGATTGCCGAATTTGGTGGCATGGACACCGAAGCGGCGGATGAATTTTTAAGTGAGCTGCGCGTAGAGCGCCGTTATCAGCGAGATGTCTACTAATGAGCGAAAAACATCCAGGGCCTTTAGTGGTCGAAGGTAAGCTGGCAGATGCCGAGCGCATGAAGCTTGAGAGCAATTACCTGCGTGGCACCATTGCAGAAGATTTAAACGATGGCCTGACCGGCGGGTTTAAGGGCGATAACTTTCTGCTGATCCGCTTCCACGGTATGTATCAGCAGGACGACCGTGATATCCGCGCCGAACGAGCTGAACAGAAGCTGGAGCCGCGTCATGCGATGCTGCTGCGCTGCCGTCTGCCGGGTGGGGTGATCACCCCTACACAGTGGCAGGCGATTGATAAATTTGCCGGTGAAAACACCCTCTATGGCAGCATTCGTCTGACCAATCGTCAGACATTCCAGTTTCACGGCATTCTGAAAAAGAACGTCAAACCGGTGCACCAGATGCTGCATTCGGTCGGTCTTGATGCGCTGGCAACGGCCAATGACATGAACCGTAACGTTCTCTGCACCTCGAACCCGTACGAGTCGCAGCTACACGCGGAAGCGTATGAATGGGCAAAGAAAATCTCTGAACATCTGCTACCGCGTACCCGCGCGTATGCCGAAATTTGGCTCGACCAGGAAAAAGTTGCGACTACTGATGAAGAACCGATCCTCGGTCAGACCTATTTACCGCGTAAGTTCAAAACCACGGTAGTGATCCCGCCGCAGAACGATATCGATCTGCATGCCAACGACATGAACTTCGTGGCGATCGCGGAAAATGGCAAACTGGTGGGCTTCAACCTGCTGGTGGGCGGTGGGCTTTCTATCGAACACGGCAATAAAAAAACCTACGCACGTACAGCCAGCGAATTCGGCTATCTGCCGCTGGAGCACACGCTGGCGGTGGCGGAAGCTGTCGTGACCACCCAGCGCGACTGGGGTAACCGTACTGACCGTAAAAACGCGAAAACCAAATACACGCTGGAGCGCGTGGGGGTTGAGACATTTAAAGCGGAAGTGGAACGTCGCGCGGGGATCAAATTCGAACCAATCCGCCCATATGAGTTCACCGGACGTGGCGATCGTATCGGTTGGGTGAAAGGTATCGACGACAAATGGCACCTGACGCTGTTTATCGAAAATGGTCGTATCCTTGATTATCCGGGGCGTCCCCTTAAAACCGGGCTACTGGAGATCGCGAAGATCCACAAGGGGGATTTCCGCATTACCGCTAACCAGAACCTGATCATTGCGGGTGTCCCGGAAAACCAGAAAGCGAAGATTGAGAAAATTGCGCAAGCGAGCGGCCTGATGAATGTTGTCACCCCGCAGCGTGAAAACTCGATGGCGTGTGTGTCATTCCCGACCTGCCCGCTGGCAATGGCGGAGGCTGAACGTTTCCTGCCGTCGTTCGTCGACAAGGTGGAAGCGGTGATGGCCTCCCATGGCGTCAGCGATGAGCATATCGTTTTGCGCGTGACGGGTTGCCCGAACGGCTGTGGCCGCGCGATGCTGGCGGAAATTGGTCTCGTCGGGAAAGCGCCAGGCCGCTATAACTTACATATCGGCGGCAACCGGATGGGAACTCGCATTCCGCGGATGTACAAAGAGAACATCACCGATGCTGAAATCCTTGTGGTGATTGATGAACTGGTAGGGCGCTGGGCGAAAGAGCGCGAAGCGGGTGAAGGCTTCGGCGACTTTACGGTGCGTGCGGGCATTATCCGCCCGGTGCTCGACCCGGCGCGCGATTTGTGGGATTAACGCATCTCCTGACCATTCCCTCTCCCTTTGGGAGAGGGTTAGGGTGAGGGGAAAAGTGCAGAGGTAATTATGTCCAAACTCGATCTAAACACCCTGAACGAACTGCCAAAGGTAGAGCGCATTCTGGCGCTGGCCCAAACGAATGCCGAGCTTGAAAAACTGGACGCTGAAGGCCGCGTCGCCTGGGCACTGGAAAATCTGCCTGGTGAATATGTGCTCTCTTCCAGTTTCGGCATTCAGGCGGCGGTGAGCCTGCATCTGGTGAATCAGATCCGCCCGAATATCCCGGTGATCCTTACCGATACTGGCTATCTGTTCCCGGAAACCTACCGTTTTATTGACGAGTTAACGGACAAACTCAAGCTCAATCTGAAAGTATATCGCGCCACTGAAAGCGCAGCCTGGCAGGAAGCCCGCTACGGTAAACTATGGGAGCAGGGTGTTGAAGGCATTGAAAAATACAATGATATCAACAAAGTCGAACCCATGAACCGGGCGCTAAAAGAACTGAATGCGCAAACCTGGTTTGCAGGATTACGCCGTGAACAATCTGGCAGCCGCGCTAATTTGCCAGTGCTGGCTATCCAGCGTGGCGTATTTAAAGTGCTGCCGATTATCGACTGGGATAACCGAACTATTTATCAGTACCTGCAAAAACACGGTCTTAAATATCATCCATTGTGGGATGAAGGGTATTTATCCGTCGGTGATACCCATACAACTCGTAAATGGGAACCCGGCATGGCGGAAGAAGACACGCGCTTCTTTGGCTTAAAAAGGGAATGTGGATTACACGAAGGGTAAATGTTGTCCGGATAAATGAGACGCCTCTGTCAGAAATGATGGGGGCGTTTTTATTTTGCGAGAAGGATTCCTGATTTTAAACGTGAACGTAGCGGGGGGAATCAACAGGCATAGAATGGCGTCGGGTGCTTGAGGCTGTCTGGCGTTAAGCATTCGCGAGGTTCCAGATGGACAAAAGCCCCAGGCGATATTTCTATCAACCTGAGGCTTACGTTCGAACCCAAACAATTCGGATGTTAGTCTCTTCTTTGCAGGGAGGCAAGACATGCTGACAAAATATGCCCTTGTGGCAATCATCGTGCTGTGTTTTACAGTACTGGGATTCACGCTGATGGTAGGCGACTCGTTGTGTGAGTTAAGTATCAGAGAGCGTGGTATGGAGTTTAAGGCAGTTCTCGCTTACGAATCGAAGAAGTAGCCATCACGCGGGGGTAAAACCCCGCGTATTGGATTGTGAGGGTTGGGTCTCCGGCACCCTTTTAACCTAAACCTTCCCCGCCTTCGCCAGCTCCTTCACCAGCGGCATCATCACCTTCACTACATCGCGGCTGCGGCGCTCAATTCGCCCCGGGAGGGCTTTATCGAGATACTGTTGATTATCCAGCCGCGCGTCGTGCCAGCTATTCCCCTCCGGGAAGCTGCGGGTTTTTGCCCGCTGCTGATAACCATCTTTTTTGCCTAACGACCAGTTAGTGGCTTCGACAGATAACACCGGAATACCTGCTTTATCAAACACCTCCGCGTCATTACAGCATCCTGTGCCTTTCGGGTAATCAGGATTCAACCCTGGATTGGTAAACGCGGCAATGCCGTGGCTGCGCGCAATCGCCAGCGCGCGGTCGCGCGTGAGTTTTCGTACCGACGCCGGTGTTTTTACGCCGCTGTTGAAATAGAGCTTATCGCCGACGACCAGATTATCGAGATTAATGACCAGCAGCGTATTTTTCTTCTCGGCGTCGCTCATGCGTTTCAGCAGATTCTCCGCGCCCAGCTTGCCTTCTTCTTCGCCGCTGGTGGCGACAAAGCGAATGCCGTACTCCGTCGGTACATCCTTCAGACGCTCGGCCAGCTCCAGCATCACGCCCAGCCCCATCGCGTTATCATCTATACCCTGAAGCGTCAGCCCACCGAGGTTTTTTTCCACATCGTCATCATTTTGCGGCGCATAGGTGTCCAGATGCGCCATCACAATAATCTGCTGCTGCGATTTACCTTCATGGGCCGCGATGACGGTGCTGCCAATGACGTTATGCCAGTTCTGGCGGTTATTCTGGGCGGTGTAGATATAGCGGCTGTGGAAGGTGCGGATATCGCTTTGATAACCCATTTTGGCAAACTGCTGACGCAAATAATCTGCCGACAGCATCTCTGCTGGTGTGCCGGTAATCCGGCCTGGGAAATAGGTTGCGATATAACGAGCCTGGGTGTTCGCGATAGAACCGGGCGACGTTGTTGTCGCCAGTGCCGGGAAGGCAGAGCATACGCCGAGCGCCAGCGCGAAGAGTCGGCGACGCAGTGCGGAAGACATAGGGAAATCCTTTAAACAATGCAAAAAAATAGACGCAGCCAGTATGAAACCGAGGCGGTGATTACACAATTTCATTTCTTCTTAAATGCCCAAAAAAGAGGGTGTTAAGCACTTTTTGATATTTGCTTTTCCAGGCTGTTATTCCTTTGAGGAACTACTCATTCCATTTCGTAATTTCATTTGCACTAAGGGGCACCCTATAGTCGCTCTATGACTGATTGTTAGTGAGTTGTAACTCTGTGGATTATCTGCCCCTTTTTGCCGCTGTGAAAGACCGCACTGCCCTGGTTGTGGGCGGCGATGACACCGCGGCGCGTAAAATTGCGTTTCTGCTTCGCGCGGGCGCTCACGTTCAGATCGTGAGCGAAACGCTGTGCGATGAACTGACACAATGGGTGGCAGACAACAAAATTTCATGGCTGGCTGACGCTTTTCAGGAAACACAGCTTGATAGTGTGTTCCTGGTTATCGCTGCAACGGACGATAACGCGCTCAATCAGCGTATTTATGATGCAGCAAATGCCCGCCAACGCCTGGTAAATGTGGTGGACAGCCCGTCGCAGTGCTCCTTTATTTTCCCGTCGATAGTCGACAGGTCGCCGCTGCTGGTGGCGATTTCTTCCGGCGGCACCGCCCCCGTGCTGGCGCGTATCCTGCGTGAAAAAATTGAAGCGCTGCTGCCTACGCGCTTAGGCCTGCTGGCCGAAGCGGCCAGTTACTGGCGTCATGCGATCAAAACGCACCTGAAAACCACCGCCGAGCGTCGTCGATTTTGGGAACGCGTGTTCCGGGGACGTATTGCCAACATGTTGCTTGCCGGCAATCAACAGGCGGCGGAAGCGGCATTACAGGACGAGTTGACCCAGCCTCAGCGCCGCGTGGGGGAGATTATTCTGGTAGGTGCGGGGCCGGGTGATGCCGGGCTATTAACGTTGCGCGGCCTCCAGGTCATTCAGCAAGCTGACATTGTTTTCTACGATCATCTGGTCAGCGATGCGGTTCGTGAACTGATTCGCCGTGATGCGGAGTTGGTATGCGTTGGAAAACGTGCTGGTACCCATGCCGTGGCGCAGCACGAGACGAATCGTCTGCTGATTGAAGCGGCAAAAGAAGGCAAAAACGTGGTGCGCCTTAAAGGCGGTGATCCGTTTATTTTCGGGCGCGGTGGCGAAGAACTTCAGGCGGCGGCAGAAGCGGGAATTCCTTTCCAGGTGGTACCCGGCGTGACGGCAGCCGCAGGCGCAACCGCGTACGCAGGCATACCGCTTACCCACCGCGATTACGCGCAGAGCGTCACGTTCGTCACCGGTCACTATAAAGCGGACAGCGCGCCCTTTGACTGGAAACAATTGGCGCAAAGTCGCCAGACGCTGGCGATTTATATGGGCACGATGAAAGCCGCGGAAATTAGCCAACAATTGATTCAACACGGCCGCGACAGCGAAACGCCGGTGGCGGTGATTTCGCGCGGGACGCGTGCGGATCAACAGATAAAAACAGGCACCCTGCAACAACTCGAAAACCTGGCAAAAGACGCCCCCATGCCAGCACTGCTGGTGGTCGGCGAAGTGGTGGAACTGCATCACCAGCTCGCCTGGTTTCAACACACAACAGACTCAGAAAATTTCGATTCTTCTGTAGTGAATCTGGCTTAAGGAACGGTTATGGACCAAAAACGACTCACTCACCTGCGGCAACTGGAGGCGGAAAGCATCCATATCATCCGTGAGGTGGCCGCCGAATTCGCCAACCCGGTCATGATGTATTCGATCGGCAAGGACTCCAGCGTGATGCTGCACCTGGCGCGTAAAGCGTTCTATCCGGGAACCCTGCCGTTCCCGCTGCTGCACGTGGATACCGGCTGGAAATTCCGTGAGATGTACGAGTTCCGCGACCGTACCGCGAAAGCCTATGGCTGTGAACTGCTTGTGCACAAAAACCCGGAAGGTGTGGCGATGGGGATCAACCCGTTCGTACACGGCAGCGCCAAGCATACCGATATCATGAAAACCGAAGGGCTCAAGCAGGCGCTGAATAAATACGGTTTTGATGCCGCATTTGGCGGGGCACGTCGTGATGAAGAGAAGTCGCGCGCCAAAGAGCGCATCTACTCCTTCCGCGACCGTTTCCACCGCTGGGACCCGAAAAATCAGCGCCCGGAGCTGTGGCACAACTATAACGGCCAGATCAACAAAGGCGAAAGTATCCGCGTCTTCCCGCTCTCCAACTGGACTGAGCTGGATATCTGGCAGTACATCTATCTGGAAAATATCGAAATCGTTCCGCTGTATCTGGCGGCAGAACGTCCGGTGCTGGAGCGCGATGGTATGTTGATGATGATCGATGACGATCGCATCGATTTACAGCCGGGCGAGGTTATCAAAAAACGCATGGTGCGCTTCCGTACCCTTGGCTGCTGGCCGCTGACCGGCGCAGTGGAATCCGACGCGCAGACGCTGCCGGAAATCATCGAAGAAATGCTGGTTTCAACGACCAGTGAACGTCAGGGCCGCGTCATCGACCGCGACCAGGCAGGCTCGATGGAGCTTAAAAAACGTCAGGGTTATTTCTAAGGAGCCGCCATGAACAGTTCAATTGCACAACAAATTGCGGATGAAGGCGGCGTTGAAGCGTATCTGCACGCCCAGCAACACAAGAGCCTGCTGCGTTTTCTGACCTGCGGCAGCGTGGATGATGGCAAAAGTACGCTGATTGGCCGTTTGCTGCACGATACCCGTCAGATTTATGAAGATCAGCTCTCTTCGCTGCACAATGACAGCAAGCGCCACGGTACGCAGGGTGAACGCCTGGATCTGGCGCTGCTGGTGGATGGCTTACAGGCCGAGCGCGAGCAGGGCATCACCATTGACGTGGCGTATCGCTATTTCTCCACCGAAAAACGCAAATTTATTATTGCCGACACCCCAGGGCACGAGCAGTACACTCGTAACATGGCGACCGGAGCGTCCACCTGTGACCTGGCGATCCTGCTGATTGACGCGCGTAAAGGCGTGCTCGATCAAACCCGCCGCCACAGTTTCATCTCCACGCTGCTGGGGATCAAACATCTGGTGGTGGCGATCAACAAAATGGATCTCGTGGCATTCAGCGAAGAGAAATTTGAGCAGATCCGTCAGGACTATCTGACCTTTGCCGAACAATTGCCTGGCAACCTTGATATCCGCTTCGTGCCGCTGTCGGCGCTGGAAGGGGATAACGTTGCCAGTCAGAGCGAAAAAATGCCGTGGTACAGTGGCCCAACGCTGCTGGAAGTGCTGGAAACCGTGCAGATTCAGCGTGTGGTCGATAGCCAGCCGATGCGCTTCCCGGTGCAGTATGTGAACCGTCCGAACCTCGATTTCCGTGGGTTCTCCGGCACGCTGGCCTCCGGGAACGTCAGCGTGGGGCAACGCATTAAAGTATTGCCGTCTGGCGTGGAATCCTCCATCGCGCGTATCGTCACGTTTGACGGTGACTTGCAGCAAGCGTTCGCGGGAGAAGCCGTGACGCTGGTGCTGAAGGACGAAATCGACATCAGCCGTGGCGACCTGCTGCTGGATGCCACCGAAACGCTGCCTGCCGTACAGAGTGCATCCGTGGATGTGGTGTGGATGGCGGAACAACCGCTGGCGGCGGGCCAGAGCTATGACATCAAAATCGCGGGCAAGAAAACCCGCGCCCGCGTGGACGGTATTCAGTATCAGGTGGATATCAATAACCTGACCCAGCGTGACGTCGATAACCTGCCGCTAAACGGTATCGGCCTGGTGGATCTGACCTTTGATGAACCGCTGGTGCTGGATAAATACCAGCAAAACCCGGTTACCGGTGGTCTTATCTTTATCGACCGTTTGACCAACGTCACGGTGGGCGCTGGTATGGTGCGCGAACCGTATACTGCTCCGACGTCAGTCGTGTCGGAATTCAGTGCTTTTGAGCTGGAGCTGAACGCGCTGGTGCGTAAACACTTCCCACACTGGGGCGCGCGTGACCTGCTGGGAGGCAAGTGATGGCGGTGCATGACGAAAACGTCGTCTGGCACGCTCACCCGGTCACTGCGCAACAGCGTGAACAACTCCACGGTCACCGTGGGGTTGTGCTGTGGTTTACCGGGCTCTCAGGCTCGGGGAAATCCACCGTTGCCGGCGCGCTGGAAGAAGCGTTGCATAAACTGGGCGTCAGCACTTATCTGCTGGATGGTGACAACGTGCGTCACGGTTTATGCAGCGATCTCGGCTTTAGCGATGACGATCGCAAAGAGAATATCCGTCGGGTAGGCGAAGTGGCTAACCTGATGGTGGATGCCGGGCTGGTGGTATTGACGGCATTTATTTCTCCCCATCGCGCTGAGCGCCAGATGGTACGCGAGCGGGTAGGGGAAGGGCGCTTTATCGAAGTGTTCGTCGATACGCCGCTCAATACCTGCGAAGCCCGCGATCCAAAAGGCTTATACAAGAAAGCGCGTGCCGGTGAACTGCGCAACTTTACCGGCATTGATTCAGTATATGAATCCCCCGAACATCCTGAAATCCACCTCGATGGTGAACAATTGGTAACAAATTTAGTAGACCAAATGTTAGACCTGCTGAGACAGGACGATATCATCAGATCCTGAGAGAGTGCCGGGCGTATCGTTGCCCGGCCTGACAGGATTAACTATGCGCAATACTCAAAACATCAGCCTGACGCGTTCAGAGTCCATTCCCCCGCCCGATGACGAAACCACCTGGTCTTTGTCAGGCGCCACCGTGGGTTTCGTCGCCTGGCTGATTGCATTGGGTATTCCCTACCTTTGGTATGGCAATAACACCCTGTTTTTCTTCCTTTATACCTGGCCTTTCTTCCTTGCGCTGATGCCCGTTGCCGTGGTGATTGGCGTGGCAATCCACTCGCTGGTAAACAGCAAATTGCGCTACAGTATTATCGCAACGTTGCTTACCGTCGCCGCGTTGTGCGGTCTATTAT
The DNA here is from genome assembly GCF_965231525.1 of Pseudocitrobacter faecalis. Lineage (NCBI taxonomy): Bacteria > Pseudomonadati > Pseudomonadota > Gammaproteobacteria > Enterobacterales > Enterobacteriaceae > Pseudocitrobacter > Pseudocitrobacter faecalis. Next base: position 577,103 of record NZ_CBDDNJ010000002.1, read on the forward strand.
TTCTATGGTTGATGGGCTAAGCCCGACATATTCTGTGAATATCCGCACAATCGCCCGACAACGAGACATAAGTATCGGCAGGCAAAATGTGATACATTGCCCGCGTGACGCGGTATCGTCCGCAGCCGGCGTAGAGTACGACGGCAAGTTTTGGGATGATGATGCCGTTTTTCAGGGGGCAGGATGGGTAAATTAACGCTGCTATTACTGGCTTTGCTGGTGTGGTTGCAGTATTCACTGTGGTTCGGCAAAAATGGTCTGCATGACTTTAGCCGGGTCCGTGATGACGTATCAGTACAAGAGGCGACCAACGCCAAATTAAAAGCGCGCAACGATCAGCTTTTCGCCGAAATTGACGATCTTAACGGTGGCCAGGAAGCAATCGAAGAACGCGCACGCAATGAACTCAGCATGACGAAACCGGGTGAAACCTTCTACCGTCTGGTACCGGATGCATCGAAACGCAATCAGAGTTCAGGGCAAACAAACCGATAAACAGAATAAGCCCAGGATTAACACATGGCAGCAACTTTTCCGGGCGTTTGCGCCGTGGTTCCGGCGGCCGGATTTGGTCGCCGCATGCAAACGGACTGCCCGAAACAATATCTCTCAATCGGTAACAAAACGATTCTCGAACATTCGGTGGATGCGCTGCTGGCTAACGCGCGCGTTCAGCGGGTGATCATCGCTGTCTCTCCCGGAGACGAGCGTTTCAGCCAACTCTCTCTGGCGCAGCATCCGCAGATTACCGTTGTCGACGGCGGTGCCGAACGCGCCGATTCCGTGCTGGCCGGCCTGAAAGCCGCAGGGAATGCTGACTGGGTGCTGGTGCACGATGCCGCGCGGCCTTGTTTGCATCAGGATGACCTGGCGCGACTGCTGGCGCTGTGCGAAACCAGCCGCGTCGGCGGTATTCTGGCCGCGCCGGTGCGCGATACCATGAAACGCGCGGAGCCCGGCAAACCGGCTATCGCCCATACGGTTGATCGCAACGATCTGTGGCACGCCCTGACGCCGCAGTTCTTCCCCCGCGAATTACTCTTCGATTGCCTGACCTGGGCGCTCAACGAAGGCGCAACCATCACCGATGAAGCCTCGGCGCTGGAATATTGTGGTTTTCATCCGGCGCTGGTTGCCGGACGCGCTGATAATATTAAAGTGACACGCCCGGAAGATCTGGCGCTGGCAGAATTTTACCTCACCCGATCGGGACACCAGGAGAAAGCATAATGCGAATTGGACACGGTTTTGATGTACACGCGTTTGGCGGCGAAGGGCCGATTATTATCGGCGGCGTGCGCATCCCTTACGAGAAGGGGCTGCTTGCCCACTCGGACGGCGACGTCGCGCTCCATGCGCTGACCGATGCTCTGCTTGGCGCGGCGGCGTTGGGCGATATTGGGAAACTTTTCCCGGACACCGATCCGGCGTTCAAAGGCGCAGACAGCCGTGCGCTGCTGCGTGAAGCCTGGAAACGCGTGCAGGCGAAGGGCTACACCCTGAGCAACGTCGATGTCACTATCATCGCCCAGGCGCCGAAAATGCTGCCGCATATCCCGCAAATGCGCGTGTTTATTGCTGAAGATCTTGGCTGCCATATGGATGACGTTAACGTAAAAGCGACCACCACCGAAAAACTCGGATTTACCGGGCGCGGTGAAGGCATCGCCTGCGAAGCGGTCGCTCTGTTGTATAAGGCAAACAAATGATTGCATTTGATGACCTGACTTACCTGCACGGGAAGCCGCAGGGACACGGGTTGCTGAAAGCCAACCCGGAAGATTTCCTGGTCGTGGAAGATTTAGGGTTTGAGCCTGACGGCGAAGGCGAGCACATTTTGGTGCGGATCCTGAAAAATGGCTGCAATACCCGTTTCGTGGCTGACGCGCTGGCAAAATTTCTGAAAATTCACGCCCGCGAAGTAAGCTTTGCCGGGCAGAAAGACAAACACGCGGTCACCGAGCAGTGGCTCTGCGCGCGCGTGCCGGGCAAAGAGATGCCCGATTTAAGCAAGTTCGAGCTGGAAGGCTGCCAGGTGCTGGAGTATGCGCGACATAAGCGTAAACTGCGTTTAGGTGCCCTTAAAGGCAACCAGTTCACGCTTATTCTGCGCGAGGTCAGCCATCGCGAGGATGTTGACGCCCGCTTGCAGGCGATTAACGCCCGGGGTGTGCCGAACTATTTCGGCGCGCAGCGTTTTGGTATTGGTGGCAGTAACCTACAGGGCGCGCTGCGCTGGGCTGAAAGCGGTGCGCCGGTGCGCGATCGCAATAAACGCAGTTTTTGGTTGTCGGCAGCGCGCAGTGCGTTGTTTAATCAGCTGGTGAGCGCACGCTTACAGAAACCGGAATTTAATCAAGTTGTTGATGGCGATGCGCTACAATTAGCGGGACGCGGCAGCTGGTTTGTTGCCACGCCTGAAGAAATGCCCGAATTGCAAACGCGTGTGGATGCGCGTGAACTGATGATCACCGCGTCCTTACCGGGCAGCGGCGACTGGGGAACTCAGCGTGAAGCGCTCGCATTTGAACAACTTCAGCTTGCAGAAGAAACCGCGCTTCAGTCGCTGCTGGTGCGCGAAAAAGTAGAAGCCGCGCGGCGCGCAATGCTGCTCTATCCACAACAGCTTGAGTGGAACTGGTGGGACGACGTAACCGTAGAGTTGCGTTTCTGGCTCCCGGCGGGCAGCTTTGCGACCAGCGTGGTAAGGGAACTTATCAATACAACAGGTGAATATGCGAATATTGCTGAGTAACGATGACGGGATCCACGCGCCAGGCATACAGGCACTGGCCAGAGCCTTACGGGAATTTGCCGAGGTTCAGGTAGTTGCACCCGATCGTAACCGCAGTGGCGCATCAAACTCGCTGACCCTGGAATCTTCTCTTCGTACTTTTACGTTTGAAAACGGCGATATCGCCGTGCAGATGGGCACGCCGACGGACTGTGTCTATCTCGGCGTTAACGCACTGATGCGCCCGCGTCCGGATATCGTCGTGTCGGGTATTAATGCCGGGCCGAATCTGGGCGATGACGTTATTTATTCCGGTACCGTTGCGGCGGCGATGGAGGGGCGTCACCTCGGTTTCCCGGCGCTGGCGGTGTCACTGAATGGCACGCAGCATTACGACACGGCAGCGGCGGTCACCTGCACGCTGCTGCGCGCGCTGGCACGTGAACCGCTGCGCACCGGGCGTATTCTCAACGTCAACGTACCGGACTTACCGCTCGATCAAATTAAAGGTATTCGCGTGACCCGTTGCGGCAGCCGCCACCCGGCGGATAAAGTGATCCCGCAGCAGGATCCGCGCGGCAATACGCTCTACTGGATTGGCCCGCCGGGCGAAAAACAGGATGCCGGCCCGGATACGGATTTTGCCGCGGTTGACGCCGGTTATGTTTCCGTCACGCCGCTGCATGTCGATTTAACCGCGCATAGCGCCCGTGAAGTCGTAGGCAGTTGGCTGGAACTGGCGGGAGTGGATACGCAATGGTAAGCGGACGCGTACTGGCGCTTCTGGAACAACTTCGCACGCAGGGCATTCGCGACGAGCGGGTGCTGGATGCTATTGCCCGCGTTCCCCGCGAAAAATTTGTTGATGAGGCGTTTGAACATAAAGCCTGGGAAAACGTCGCTTTACCGATAGGGCAGGGGCAAACCATTTCTCAGCCTTATATGGTTGCACGGATGACCGAATTGCTGGAGCTGACGCCGGAATCGCGCGTGCTGGAAATTGGCACCGGCTCCGGGTATCAGACCGCGATTCTGGCGCATCTGGTGCAGCGCGTGTGCTCGGTTGAACGCATTAAAAGTTTGCAATGGCACGCAAGACGTCGCCTGAAGCAGCTTGATTTGCATAATATTTCTACTCGCCATGGCGATGGCTGGCAGGGTTGGCAGGCGCGTGCGCCTTTCGACGCCATTATCGTCACGGCCGCACCGCCGGAAATTCCGGTGGCGCTGATGTCGCAGCTGGATGAAGGCGGCATTCTCGTTTTACCCGTGGGTGATGAACATCAGTTTCTAAAACGCGTTCATCGGCGGGGAGGCGAATTCATTATTGATACCGTGGAAGCCGTGCGTTTTGTTCCTTTAGTCAAAGGAGAACTGGCCTGAGACCCGGATTTTTCTTAGGTTTTTCGGCACAATTCAGCGTATCGTGGTGAGACTTTGTAAGCATCCACGATGGACGCGACACGGTTATTAACACACTGGCAGTTAACACTATTCCTGGGGGATAAATGAGCGCGGGAAGCCCAAAAATCACCGTACGCCGTGTTGCGGCATTATCACTGGTTTCACTCTGGCTGGCAGGTTGTACTTCATCGGACAATCCGCCTGCGCCGGTAACCTCTGTTAACGGAAACACCTCCAGCAGCACGAATTCCGGCATGCTCATCACGCCACAGCAAAAAGCGGGCGGAACAGCGCAAAACAGCGTGCCGGCGACGCCGCAAATTCAGCCAGTGCAGCCGGTACAAACCCAGCCGACGCAGATTCAGCCAGTCACTCAGCAACCTGTTGCCCAGCAGCCGGTGCAAATGCAGAACGGTCACATCGTCTATAACCGAAAATATGGTGATATTCCGAAAGGCAGCTACACGGGGGGAAGTACCTATACCGTTAAGCATGGTGACACGCTTTTCTACATCGCATGGGTTACCGGTAATGATTTCCGCGATCTGGCACAACGCAATAATGTCGCCGCGCCTTATGCGCTGAATGTCGGTCAGGTGCTGCAGGTTGGCAACGCGTCCGGTCAGCCGATTACCGGCAACAACCCGGTCGCCATGGCGAGCGCGCAGGCGGCGACCTCTTCTCAGACGACGGTCGCGAAACCTGCACAAAATTCAACCGTGGCTGTTGCGTCGCAACCAACAATTACGTATTCTGAGGATTCAGGTGAACAAAGTGCTAACAAGATGTTGCCTAATAACAAGCCTGCGACGACAGTCACAGCGCCTGTAACGGCACCTGTTGCGAGCTCTTCCGTACCGAATGCCAGCAGCACGACAACCAGCGCGCCAATTTCGTCCTGGCGCTGGCCGACTGACGGCAAAATCATCGAAGGCTTTGGCGGCTCCGAAGGAGGCAACAAAGGCATCGATATCGCAGGTAGCAAAGGACAGGCTATCACCGCGACCGCGGATGGTCGTGTTGTGTATGCCGGTAATGCACTGCGAGGTTACGGTAACTTAATTATCATCAAACATAACGATGATTACCTGAGCGCCTACGCCCATAACGACACAATGCTGGTCCGGGAACAACAAGAGGTTAAGGCGGGGCAAAAAATAGCTACCATGGGTAGCACCGGAACCAGTTCTACACGCTTGCATTTTGAAATTCGTTACAAGGGGAAATCCGTAAACCCGCTGCAGTATTTGCCGCAGCGATAATTCGGCAGAGTACTAAGCACGGAGTCTTTCAGGCGGTGTGAACACGCCGTCTGGAGATGAAGTGATAAGGTGCTTTGCCTGGGGATCACGGGTAGGAGCCACCTTATGAGTCAGAATACGCTGAAAGTTCATGATTTAAATGAAGACGCGGAATTTGATGAGAACGGAGCAGAGGTTTTCGATGAGAAAGCCTTAGTAGAAGAGGAACCCAGTGATAACGACCTGGCTGAGGAAGAGCTGTTATCGCAGGGGGCCACACAGCGTGTGCTGGACGCGACTCAGCTTTACCTTGGAGAGATCGGTTATTCTCCACTGTTAACAGCCGAAGAAGAAGTCTATTTTGCACGTCGTGCATTGCGTGGAGACGTCGCCTCCCGTCGCAGAATGATCGAGAGTAACCTGCGTCTGGTGGTAAAAATTGCTCGCCGTTATGGCAATCGTGGTCTGGCACTGCTGGATCTCATTGAAGAGGGCAATTTGGGGCTTATCCGCGCCGTTGAGAAGTTTGACCCGGAACGCGGGTTTCGCTTTTCAACCTACGCGACCTGGTGGATCCGCCAGACGATTGAACGGGCAATTATGAACCAAACCCGTACCATTCGTTTGCCGATTCACATCGTCAAAGAGCTGAACGTCTATCTGCGTACGGCGCGTGAGTTGTCCCATAAACTGGACCACGAGCCAAGTGCGGAAGAGATTGCCGAACAGCTGGATAAACCGGTTGATGACGTGAGCCGTATGCTGCGTCTCAACGAGCGCATTACCTCAGTCGACACGCCGCTGGGCGGCGATTCTGAAAAAGCGCTGCTGGACATCCTGGCCGATGAAAAGGAAAACGGCCCGGAAGACACCACGCAGGACGATGATATGAAACAGAGCATCGTCAAATGGCTGTTCGAACTGAACGCCAAACAGCGTGAAGTGCTGGCTCGTCGTTTTGGTTTACTGGGGTATGAAGCTGCAACGCTTGAGGATGTGGGCCGCGAAATTGGCCTGACTCGTGAACGCGTTCGTCAGATTCAGGTTGAAGGTCTTCGTCGTCTGCGTGAAATTTTGCAGACGCAGGGGCTGAATATCGAAGCGCTGTTCCGCGAGTAAGTGAACATTCGTCAAAAAGGCCGGTCGAGAGACTGGCCTTTTTCTTTTGTAGATGACGGGTTATTCACCCCATCATCTTTCTCACCAGTCGCGTGAACAGTTCGCGCTCTTCCTTACTTAATCGCCCCAAAAACTCCTCATCCACGGCGTTGCCGACGGTTTGTTTTGCGTTCAATAACGCTTCACCTTCTTCCGTGAGAAAAACAAAACGACGGCGTTTATCGGCGGGATCGTGCTCGCGGCGCACCAGATTGCGGCTTTCCATGCGGCTCAACATCTCAGCAAGCGTCGCCTTTGTGCTGACCGCCACTTCCGTTAATTCGACCTGCTCAATGCCCGGATGTTCGGCAATCGAGCGCATCACGGCGTACTGGGGCTTGGTCAGCTCTGGCAATTCTTGCTGCCAGCGCGCGGTGTGTTGCTGAAAAAGCTGGCGCAGCAGGTGAAATGCTTCGTTTCTTAACTCCATGAAAACCCCGTTGTAAAAACTTTTCCTCATGATAGCCGCTACGCGGCGTTTTTTTAATCCTTCATTTTTTAGCTCTGAGTGCGATCGTGTACGAACAATATTGTGCATAAGGCTATTCTGACGTAATTTAACTAAAACGTTCGTACACGAACAAATATATTGAGGTGAAGAATGAGACTGATAGTGGGGATGACAGGCGCAACAGGCGCACCGCTTGGCGTCGCGCTGCTAAAGGCGCTGCGTGATATGCCAGATGTTGAAACGCATCTGGTGATGTCGAAATGGGCCAAAACCACCATCGAGCTGGAAACGCCCTACAGTGCGCGTGATGTCGCCGCGTTAGCGGATTTCAGCCATAGCCCGGCGGATCAGGCGGCGACCATCTCTTCAGGCTCATTCCAGACTGACGGCATGATTGTTATCCCATGCAGCATGAAAACGCTGGCGGGGATTCGCGCCGGCTACGCCGATGGCCTGGTGGGGCGCGCGGCGGATGTGGTGCTCAAAGAGGGGCGCAAGCTGGTGCTGGTACCGCGTGAAATGCCGCTCAGCACCATTCATCTGGAAAATATGCTCGCGATGTCGCGCATGGGCGTGGCGATGGTGCCGCCTATGCCTGCTTTCTATAACCATCCGGAATCGGTGGGCGATATTGTCGATCACATCGTCGCCCGCGTGCTGGACCAATTCGGCCTGAAGTATCACAAGGCCCGCCGCTGGAAGGGGCTTCCGTCGGCACACTCATTTTCACAGGAGAATGCATAATGGCTTTTGATGATTTACGCAGCTTTTTACAGGCGCTCGACGACCAGGGGCAATTGCTGAAAATCAGCGAAGAGGTGAACGCCGAGCCGGATCTGGCCGCCGCTGCCAATGCCACCGGGCGTATTGGCGACGGCGCACCGGCGCTGTGGTTCGATAATATTCGCGGTTTTACCGATGCGCGCGTGGCGATGAACACCATCGGTTCCTGGCAGAATCACGCCATCTCCCTCGGCCTGCCGCCAAATACGCCGGTTAAAAAACAGATTGATGAGTTTATCCGCCGCTGGGATAACTTCCCGATCGCCCCGGAACGCCGCGCGGATCCCGCGTGGGCGCAGAATACCGTTGATGGCGAAGAGATTAACCTGTTCGATATCCTGCCGCTGTTTCGTTTAAACGATGGCGATGGCGGTTTCTATCTCGACAAAGCCTGCGTGGTTTCCCGCGATCCGCTTGATCCGGATAACTTCGGCAAGCAGAACGTCGGCATTTACCGTATGGAAGTGAAGGGTAAGCGTAAGCTCGGCCTGCAGCCAGTGCCGATGCACGATATCGCCCTCCATCTGCATAAAGCGGAAGAGCGTGGTGAAGATCTGCCGATTGCGATCACGCTCGGTAACGATCCGATCATCACCCTGATGGGGGCCACGCCGCTGAAATACGATCAGTCTGAGTATGAAATGGCAGGCGCGCTGCGCGAAAGCCCGTATCCGATCGCCACCGCGCCATTGACCGGTTTTGATGTGCCGTGGGGCTCGGAGGTGATCCTCGAAGGGGTCATCGAAAGCCGCAAACGTGAGATTGAAGGGCCATTCGGTGAGTTTACCGGCCACTACTCCGGCGGGCGCAATATGACCGTGGTGCGCATTGATAAAGTCTCTTATCGCAGCAAACCCATTTTTGAATCGCTCTATCTCGGGATGCCGTGGACGGAAATCGACTACCTGATGGGGCCAGCCACCTGCGTGCCGTTGTATCAGCAACTGAAAGCCGAGTTCCCGGAAGTGCAGGCGGTGAATGCCATGTACACCCATGGCCTGCTGGCAATTATCTCCACCAAAAAACGCTACGGCGGCTTTGCCCGCGCGGTGGGCCTGCGGGCGATGACCACACCGCACGGTCTGGGCTACGTGAAGATGGTGATTATGGTCGATGAAGACGTTGACCCGTTCAACCTGCCGCAGGTGATGTGGGCGCTCTCCTCGAAAGTGAACCCGGCGGGCGACCTGGTGCAACTGCCGAATATGTCCGTGCTGGAACTCGACCCTGGCTCAAGCCCGGCGGGGATCACCGACAAACTGATTATCGACGCCACCACGCCTGTCGCGCCAGACAACCGTGGTCACTACAGCCAGCCGGTGGTGGATTTACCAGAAACCAAAGCCTGGGCTGAAAAACTGACCGCTATGCTGGCCGCACGTCAATAAGGAGAAGAAGATGATTTGTCCACGTTGTGCCGATGAACAGATTGAAGTGATGGCGAAATCGCCGGTGAAAGATGTCTGGACGGTATACCAGTGCCAGCATTGCCTTTATACCTGGCGCGATACCGAACCATTACGCCGCACCCGCCGCGAACATTATCCGGAAGCGTTCCGTATGACGCAGAAAGATATTGATGACGCGCCAATGGTGCCGAGCATTCCGCCGCTGCTGACGGAAGATAAGCGTTAAACACGTAATGCCGGGTGGCGACTACGCCTTACCCGGCCTGTGTTTCCCAGGCCGGATAAGCGTAGCGCCATCAGGCTACACCAGACTCTTTAACCGATAAATCCACTCCAGCGCCTGACGCGGGGTGAGTGAATCCGGGTCGAGATTTTCCAGTGCTTCGACCGCAGGCGACGTTTCTTCCGCTACTGACAGCAAAGACATCTGGGTGCCATCGACCTGCGTCGCGGCGGCATTTGGCGAAATGCTCTCCAGCTCGCGCAGCTTCTGCCGCGCACGTTTGATCACCTCTTTAGGCACACCCGCCAGCGCCGCGACCGCCAGGCCGTAGCTTTTACTCGCCGCACCATCTTGTACGCTGTGCATAAAGGCGATGGTGTCGCCGTGCTCCAGCGCATCAAGGTGCACGTTAGCCACGCCTTCCATCTTCTCCGGTAACTGAGTCAACTCGAAGTAGTGGGTGGCAAACAGCGTTAATGCTTTGATCTTATTCGCCAGATTTTCCGCACACGCCCAGGCCAGTGACAGACCGTCGTAGGTCGATGTACCGCGGCCAATCTCGTCCATCAGAACCAGGCTGTTTTCGGTGGCGTTATGCAGAATATTAGCCGTTTCGGTCATCTCCACCATAAAGGTTGAGCGCCCGGACGCCAGGTCATCCGCCGCGCCAACGCGCGTAAAGATACGGTCAATCGGGCCAATCTCCACGCTTTGCGCAGGCACGTAGCTGCCGATGTAAGCCAACAGGGCAATCAGCGCGGTCTGACGCATGTAGGTACTCTTACCGCCCATATTCGGGCCGGTGATGATTAACATGCGACGCTGCGGTGACAGATTCAGCGGGTTGGCGATAAATGGCTCGTTCAGCACCTTTTCAACCACCGGATGGCGGCCTTCAGTGATGCGAATCCCCGGTTTGTCGATAAAGGTCGGACAGGTATAGTTCAGCGTATAGGCGCGCTCGGCAAGGTTCACCAGCACATCCAGCTCCGCCAGGGCGCTTGCGCTCTGTTGCAGATCGGCCAGATGCGGCAGCAGCAGGTCGAACAGTTCGTCGTAAAGCTGTTTTTCCAGCGCCAGCGCTTTTCCTTTCGAGGTGAGAACTTTGTCTTCGTACTCTTTCAGCTCAGGAATGATATAGCGCTCGGCATTTTTCAGCGTCTGGCGGCGAACATAGTTGATGGGGGCAAGATGGCTCTGCCCGCGACTAATCTGGATGTAATAGCCGTGTACGGCGTTAAAGCCGACTTTCAGGGTATCCAGACCGGTACGTTCGCGTTCACGAATTTCGAGGCGATCGAGGTAGTCGGTTGCGCCGTCAGCCAGCGCCCGCCACTCATCCAGCTCTTCATGATAGCCTGGCGCGATGACACCGCCGTCGCGCACCAGCACCGGAGGCGCGTCGATAATCGCGCGTTCGAGCAGTTCCCGCAGTTCGGTGAACTCGCCCATTTTTTCGCGCAGCATCTGCACCGGAGCGCTATCAACGTTTTCGAGTTGGGCGCGCAGTTCAGGCAGTTGCTGGAAGGCGTGACGCATACGAGCAAGGTCACGCGGGCGCGCGGTACGCAGCGCAAGACGCGCCAGAATACGTTCGAGATCGCCCACCTGACGCAGTACCGGTTGCAGCTCGCCGGTTGCATCCTGCAGCGCGCCGATGGTTTGCTGGCGCTCGACCAGAACTTTCGTATCCCGTACTGGCATATGCAACCAGCGTTTGAGCATACGGCTGCCCATCGGCGTGACGGTGCAATCCAGTACCGACGCCAGCGTATTTTCCACGCCTCCGCCCAGATTCTGGGTGATCTCCAGATTGCGGCGGGTGGCCGCATCCATGATGATGCTGTCCTGCTGACGCTCCATGGTGATGGAACGGATATGCGGCAGGGACGTGCGCTGGGTGTCTTTCACGTACTGCAACAGACAACCGGCGGCGCACAGGCCGCGCGGGGCGTTTTCCACACCAAAACCGATGAGATCGCGCGTACCGAATTGCAGATTAAGCTGTTGTCGCGCGGTGTCGATTTCAAATTCCCACAGCGGGCGACGGCGCAGGCCGCGACGGCCTTCAATCAGCGCCATCTCAGCAAAGTCTTCTGCATACAGCAGTTCCGCAGGATTAGTGCGTTGCAGCTCTGCCGCCATGGTTTCCCGGTCAGCCGGTTCGCTCAGGCGAAAACGCCCGGAGCTGATATCCAGCGTCGCGTAGCCGTAGCCTTTGCTGTCCTGCCAGACAGCCGCCAGAAGGTTGTCCTGGCGCTCCTGCAGTAGGGCTTCATCGCTGATGGTGCCCGGCGTGACGATGCGCACAACCTTGCGTTCGACCGGGCCTTTACTGGTTGCCGGGTCGCCAATCTGTTCGCAAATAGCAACGGATTCGCCCTGATTCACCAGCTTCGCGAGATAGTTTTCCACGGCGTGATGCGGAATGCCCGCCATCGGAATCGGTTCGCCTGCAGAAGCGCCGCGTTTGGTAAGCGAAATATCCAGCAGTTGCGATGCGCGTTTGGCGTCATCGTAGAACAGCTCGTAAAAGTCGCCCATACGGTAGAACAGCAGAATTTCCGGATGCTGGGCTTTCAGCTTGAGATACTGCTGCATCATCGGCGTGTGGGCGTCAAGGTTATCAATCGTACTCATCGAATTCGTTATTCCATTCTCTTTACTTTTAATGCGTTAGTGAGAATTTCGCATCTCATGCGCGACCACGAAAGTGAACAGGTTCGCGTCAACGCCGCCGATGAAATTCAGCTTATTGGAGGGGGCGATTGTACCATCAATACGATGTTGATTTAACAATCTGCGCGGTTGTGCGTTGCGCCTTCCAATTGTGGTTTAAGATCGGTTTCCTGTGACAAGGTGACAGTAATGCATTCACAGCTTGTAAGGTGTATTATCTATGCAACTTATTTAGGGGGGCGGGGATGTCAGGCAAACGCATTGAACGAGAAAAACAGACTATCCGTTGCATGATTTCGCTTTATCAGCGGCAATGCCCGGATGCACAAGCTGATGAGGAACACTATCAGGCGCTGAACCGTTATGCCGATAAACGCCTCGACAAATGCGTATTCGGTGAAGAAAAGCCGGCCTGCAAACAGTGCCCGGTGCACTGTTATCAGCCGGCGAAGCGCGAAGAGATGAAGCAGATTATGCGCTGGGCCGGGCCACGAATGCTCTGGCGTCATCCGATTCTCACCGTCCGCCATCTGATTGATGACAAACGCCCTGTACCGGAACTGCCTGAAAAATATCGCAAGAAACCCAGTACGAAATAGTTATCCGCCCATCACCACCCGATAGCCAGCGCGTTCCACTTTTTCCCGCAGCGGGGCGATATCCTGCTCCGCGGGGGCGGGGATGCCTGCCATCTGCCAGACTTTATCGAGCTGGTGGTATTTGGGTTCACCATACTGATGGAACGGTAACAGATGCACTTCCGCGACGGGAAGCGGGGCGAGAAACGCCAGGATTTGCGCCACATTTTCGTCGGTTAACGTAAAACCGGGGATCAGCGGTAAACGCGGCGTCACCCGAATGCCTTCCTTCAACAGTCGCTCAAAATTATCCAGCACGCGCGGTTGATTGATATTCAGCACCTCGCGGGCGCGTTCGGCATCCATGATTTTGAGATCAAACAACACCTCATCACAGGCTTGAGCCAGCGGCAGCAAACGGCTGAATGCGGTATCGCCTGCGGTTTCAATCGCGGTGCGAATGCCTAACTGACGCAATCGCTGTAAAAAGCGCGTCGCAAATTCTGCCTGCATCAATACTTCTCCACCGGACAGCGTGACACCGCCGCCTGACGCGCGAAAGAAGATTTCATCTTTCAACACGTCACGCTCAAGCTGTTCCAGCGTGACGTCGCGGCCAATATGTTCCCATGCGCCAGACGGGCACTCATCCGCATCCTGGCGACAGCGAACGCAGCGCAGGCATTTACTCTCGCGGCGCACGGTTTCGATTCTGGGCGACAGGGATTCCGGGTTGGCGCACCACGGGCAGCGATGCGGGCAGCCTTTAAAAAAGACCACCGTGCGGATGCCCTGACCGTCGTTCAACGAATAGCGCTGGATATTGAAGATGCGCGCCTTATCGGCGCGCATTTCAGTGACCTCACAGCTGATGCGCGGTGCGGCGGATGATGTCATCCTGAATCTCCTTCGACAGCTCAACAAAGAAGGCGCTGTATCCGGCCACGCGCACCACCAGCCCGGCAAAATCCTGCGGGCGCTGCTGGGCTTCACGCAACATATCGGCGTTGACCACGTTGAACTGCACGTGCTGCAACTTCAGTTTGGTGAAGGCGAGAAGGAAATCAGAAAGTTTGCTGAGGCCGCTTTCGCCTTCCAGCGTCGCCGGGGTGAATTTCACATTCAGCAGCGTCCCGTTCGATAGCAAATAGTTATCCAGTTTACTCACCGATTTCAGCACCGCCGTTGGCCCCTGACAATCCTGGCCCAACATGGGTGACAATCCGCCATCCGCCAGTTGCTCTCCGGCAAAACGGCCATCCGGCGTTGCGCCAACGACTGAACCCAGCGGCACGTGTGCGGAAACCGTATAGGAACCCGGTGTAAACTGACCGCCGCGCGGGTTGCGGTATTTTTCCACCTCTTTGCAGTAAAAACGCAGCAAATCGGCGCTGATATTGTCCACTTTATCAATATCGTTGCCGTATTTATCGAAACGGTTAATCAGGCGTGCGCGAACTTCTTTCCCTTCTGGTGTTTCGAAGTTGGCTTTCAGCACCGCCAGCAGTTCATCGAAGCTCATGCGTTGCTGGTCAAATACCATGCCTTTTAACGCGTGCAGCGAATCGCTCAGGTTGGCGATACCGATGCCCTGCACGCCGGAGAAGTTGTAGCGCGCACCGCCTTCAGTGATATCTTTGCCATTGACCATGCAGTCGCTGATAAACGATGAAAGCAGCGGCACAGGAGCCCAGTCGCGATGACCGATATCGCAAATATTGCTGCCTTCAACCATTAACTTGATGTAATGGCGGATCTTGTCGCGGATCTGCGCCTGCAAGCCCTCCCAGTCGATATCCGGATTGCCCTCATTTTCATGCAGCACGATTTCCATCACCTTCAACAGGTTAAACATGGCGATATCGTGCAGCCCGTAGGTGCGCCCTGGGATCGACAGCTCAACGCAGCCGACCACCGCGTAATCGCGCGCATCTTCCAGCGACACGCCACGGTTTAAAAACGCCGGAACCACCACTTCATCGTTAAAAATTTGCGGAATGCCGGTACCAAGGCGAATGGTCTCGGCGGTTTTACGCAGGAACGGGCGATCGATCAGTTCATTGATGCGCACGCCAAGGTTTGGCTGTGGCAGGCGCACGCTCTGGTAAGCATCCAGACACATAAACGAAAGGGCGTTAACGGCGCTGCGGCCATTCTCGGTTAAACCACCGAGCAGTGCGGTATAGCCCGTCGGGAAACCAGCAAAATAGCGGGCGCTGCTGGTGGAACGTAGCAGCACGATGTCGTTACATTTCACCCACAGGGATTCCAGCAATTCGCGCAGCGTTTGCGCGTCAACGCCACGGTTGAGCGACGCCTGCCAGAAGGGCAGCATGTACTGATCGAAACGGCCCAGGGAAATGGAACTGGCGTTAGATTCGTATTGCAGAATGATGTTCATATACCAGAACAACTGACACGCCTGATGGAAATCTTCCGGGCGCTGTTCGGCGTTATGGCGTGATGTCGCAGCGATAGAGAGCAGTTCCTGACGGCGCATGGCATCCGGGCACGCTGCGGCCAGCGATTCGGCCAGTTCGGCATAGCGCAGGATATGACGCTGCGCGGCCTCCAGCACAATCAATACCGCGGCATAAAAATGATTTTCGGGCTGCCCATCGCAGTGCGTTTTCATCTCTGAAACCAGCGCGGCGAGGCCGTTATTCAGCAAGCGCGGGTAGTCGATAATGATATGACCCTGGCCTTTATCGGTCTGGTTAACGCTGAAAATCTGCGTACCAACAGCGGCTTTCACGTCATCGGTCATCTGGGCGTTAATGAAATCTTTCATCGACCGTTTTTCCCAGTACGGGAAAAGTTCTTCGCGATAGCAACGCTTGTCGTCGTCGCTGATGGCAAACCGATCCTGCGGACGCGTCGGGAACTGATCCAGCTCTTTGAGCAACCAGTAAGGATCCATTTCCGGTGACATAATCCCGGCGCGCGGCTTAATCGTTCGATTGCCCGCGATCAGTTCATCATCGCGAATGCTGATGGCGACATTGTCCAGAATGTGCGCGGTGGCTTTGGCGCGGCGAATCATCACCGGCTCGCCTTCTGTCTGGCGATGGCTTTCGGTGTAGAGCAGGGCGCGCTCAAGAGAGATTTCACGCGGGTGAGCGAAAAGGGCGTCTTTCAGGCGTTCAATGCGATGGGTCATGTGGGTTGCTCCTCAGAACAGGTGATGCGTCTAAGGTAGGCAAATCAGGGGGGCGAAGACAGGAGACAATCTGGCGAAATACTGGATTATTGTACGCAGATTTTGAAAGTGAGATCTCTGTTTTGTCCTGTATTAAAAACAACAGCGCCATTGATTTGGCGCTGTGTATGTTTGCGTGTTTAGGGGAGCAGAGCGTCTTTATCAATGCCCAAACGCTTCATGCGCGACAGCAGCGTGGTGCGTTTCAGCCCCAGTCGTTGCGCCGCACCTTTTGGCCCAGCGACGACGCCGTTGGTCTCTTTCAGCACGCGGGTGATTAGCTGGAATTCATCTTCCCCGTCCATAGCGCAGGTCGCCGCAGGCGCGGTGGGTTCATCCGGGGTGATGGTTACTTCCGGCAGCGAAAGTTGCAGCACGCTGCCGCGCGTCAGCAGTACGGCGCGTTCAATCACGTTTTCCAGCTCTCGCACGTTACCCGGCCACTCCATACGTTCCAGGGTGCGCAGAGTTTCCGCCGGAATGCTGTCGATATTGCGCCCCAGACGGCGGGCGATTTTAAAGGTGAAGGCTTTCACCAGCAGCGGAATATCTTCCGGGCGCTCGCGCAGCGGCGGCAGGTGGATCGGGAAGACGTTCAGGCGATAGTAGAGATCGCTACGGAATTCGCGATCGGTCACCATCTGTTTCAGATCGCGATTGGTGGCGGCGATCAGACGCACATCGGTGCGGATCAATTTATTGCTGCCGAGACGCTCAAACTCCTGCTCCTGTAATACGCGCAGCAGTTTTGGCTGAAGTTCCAGCGGCATGTCGCCGACTTCATCAAGGAACAGCGAGCTTTTATCGGCCAGTTCAAATCGGCCAATGCGTTGCGTATTCGCCCCGGTAAACGCACCGCGCTCGTGGCCAAAGAGATCGCTTTCCAGCAGACCGGCAGGCATGGCGGCGCAATTCATTTTCACCATCCGGCGACCGTTACGGTTGCTGAGGTTGTGGATCGCGCGGGCAATCAGCTCTTTCCCGGTGCCGGTTTCCCCGAGGATCAGCACCGTGCTGTCGCTTTGTGCCACCATCTCAACCTGCTTAAGCACGCTGTACATGGCTTCGCTGCGACCAATGATTTCGCCGAACTCGCTTTCAACGTTGTTAAGCTGCTCGGTTAGCGCCAGGTTCTCATCCACCAGCCGCTCTTTCAGTCGATGAATTTCCTGATAGGCGAGAGCGTTATCTACCGCGATGGCCACGCGTTCGGCAATCTGACGCAATAGCTTAAGGTTGGTGGCGGTAAAGACTTTTTCATCGCACTGGGCAAGTTTCAGCACACCCAGCATGGTATTACCCGACATCAGCGGCAGCAGGCACAGAGTCTGGATCTGGTTATCCCACATGTCGAACAGCATGCGTTCATAGGGCGCGAGATTATCCTGCTCACGCAGGTTGAGCATCAGCATCTCTTTGCTTTTGAATACGCGCTCGGTCAGCGTACCGGCTTCACTCACTTCGCTCTGATCGTGAACCGGATCGTTCACATCCAGATAGTGTGTGGAGTAAATGTTCAGTTTGCCCTTGCGATTGCTGCGCAGCACGATGCTGATGGCGTCGATGCGAAAGTAGTAGTGGATCTCTTTGGCTACCGCACTCACCAGGTCATCCATATCCAGACGCGAGAGGACGGCGTTGGTAATGGCAACCAGAATGCGGAAGTTATCGCGCTCATGGCACAGCAAATCGTAATCGACATTGTTGGTGACCCGAGTCTGAATTTGCTCGGTGACCACGGCGACTATCTGGGTGAAAGTTTGCAGCCGTTGGTACTCTTTTTCCGTCCATGGCTGGTCGGTGTCGCGAATAAATTCGCAGCCGCCGAAAATACGACCCTCTGCGGCGAGTGGCAACAGGCTGTAATGACCAAAAGGCGTATAGAGTTCGCTTGCGGCGAGCTGCGGCCAGGTTTCGCTGAATTCGTGATAGTCGCAGTGCAGGGCGTCCGGGCGCGAAAGCAGCCGACGCACCGGGCCGTTCGCCAGCAGGTTGTCGTCGTCCCAGGCAATGGGTTTCCCTGCTTCATGCGTCGCATGATAGCTGGCGCGGTGATTGCCCGCCTGCAGCAGTACGATGGCTGCCCGATCTGCCAGTGCAGATTGCTTTACCAGCCGCGTTAGCGTTTCGCTAAGCGCCGCCAGATCGGGTTGTTGCAGAAGTGTCCGGGTGATATCGAACAGCCCTTGCTGACCGAGATCGCCCATCGGTGTATACGACATTGATTAGCCCACAAACGTACCGTGAGGGTACGGAAAAAGAAAAAAGAGTAATGGCAGGGCGGAACCTGCTTTTTTGTCGGGTGGCGCAGTGCTTACCCGACCTATAAAGACCAAACCATCATGCCGGTGCATGGTGTCGGGGGCGCTTCGCTTACCCGACCTACAACGACCAAACCGTCATGCCGGTGCATGGTGTCGGGTGCGCTTCGCTTACCCGACCTACAACGGCCAAACTGTCATGCCGGTGCATGGTGTCGGGTGCGCTTCGCTTACCCGACCTACAACGACCAAACCGTCATGCCGGTGCATGGTGTCGGGTGCGCTTCGCTTACCCGACCTACAACGGCCAAACCATCATGTCCGACGAACGGTGCCGTGTGCCGCTGTGCTTACCCGTAGGCCGGGCAAGCGTAGCGCCCCCGGCATAATATTGGCACTCAGCAAATCCGCGGCAGCGGCTCGGCGTGCGGAAGATCGAGCGTGCGTTTTACGCCATACAGCCCGGCGACGCGTACGCCTTTGCGTTCGGTCACTTCGCCAATGATCGCCGCATCGCGCCCCAGTGGATGCGCACGCAGCGCTTCCAGTACGGCTTCCGCCGCATCGCGCGCCACACCGATCACCAGTTTGCCTTCGTTGGCAAAGTTAAGCGCATCCAGCCCCAGCAGTTCACACACGCCGCGCACCGCCTCTTTCAGCGGCAGTTTCTGCTCGTGCAGTTCAATACCGAAACCGCTGGTGGCGGCATACTCATGCGCCACGGCGTTCACGCCGCCACGGGTGGCATCGCGCAGGGCCTTCACGCCAGGAATATGACGCAGCGCCTGAATCAGTGGTGTCAGTACCGCACAGTCGCTTGCCAGTTCGCCATCCAGCCCCATCTGCTCGCGAAGGTTAAGAATAGTCGCTCCGTGGTCGCCCAGGGTACCGCTCACCAATAATTGGTCGCCCGGCTGCAATTGCGCCGCCCCCCAGTGAATATCCGCCGGAATAGCCCCCATACCGGCGGTATTGATAAACAGTTTATCTGCCGCGCCGCGCGGCACCACTTTGGTATCGCCGGTCACAATAGCGATATCCGCCGCTTTCGCCGTCGCCGCCATGCTGTTCACCACCGCTTCCAGCGTCTCCATCGGTAGCCCTTCTTCGAGGATAAAGCCGCAGGAGAGGAAGCGTGGGATCGCACCGCTGACCGCGACATCATTCGCCGTGCCGCATACCGCGAGTTTGCCGATGTTGCCGCCGGGGAAGAAGAGCGGGTCGATAACGTAGCTGTCGGTGGAAAAGGCCAGACGGTCGCCCTGCGCGGTCAATGTTGCCAGCGAAAGGCGCGCCTGATCTTCCTGCTCCGCCAGCCACGGGTTGGCGAATGCCTGCATAAACAGGTCGCCAATCAACTGCTGCATTGCCTGGCCGCCACTGCCGTGAGCAAGCTGAATACTTTTCATGCTTCTGATTCCTGACTGCGGTATTGATACCAGGCGGCGCAGGCTCCCTCGGAGGAAACCATCAGTGCGCCGAAGGCACTTTGTGGATTACAGGTGTTGCCGAAAAGCGGGCATTGATGCGGTTTGCAGCGCCCGGTTAGCACGTCGCCGCAGCGCGCGCGCGGGTCATCACTTACATTTTGCGGCGCAGGTTTGAAGTGCGCTTCTGCATCAAAGGATTGATATTTTTCGGTTAACTGCACGCCAGAGTCATTGATAAGCCCCAGACCGCGCCATTCGCTATCGCCTTTCACGGTAAACACATCGGCGATAGCCACCTGTGCCAGCCGGTTGCCTTCATCGGGCACGACCCGGCGGTATTGATTCTCTACCTGAATGTTATCCGCTATTTTCTGCTCAACCAGCATGTTCACGCCTTGCAGTAGATCAATCGGTTCGAATCCAGCGACCACTAATGGACGATGAAAATCGCTGGCGATAAACCCGTAGGCGTCGGTGCCGATGACCATACTGACGTGGCCCGGCGCGAGGAACGCGTCGATGCCGTTGTCCGGTTGCTCAAGCAGGCTACGCAGCGTAGGAATGAGCGTGATGTGCTGACAGAAAAAGAAGAAGTTATCGATTTGCTGGATACGCGCCTGTTGCAGCGTAATGGCGGTCGCCGGCATGGTGGTTTCGAAGCCGAGGCCAAAGAACACTACTTTGCGATCCGGGTTCTGCTGTGCCAGTTTCAACGCGTCCATCGGCGAATAGATAATGCGCACGTCCGCGCCGCGCGATTTCGCCTGCATCAGCGAGCCATTTTTCCCCGGCACGCGCATCGCATCGCCAAAGGTGCAGAAAATCACTTCCGGATGGCTGGCGATTTCAATACAGCTATCAATGCGCCCCATCGGCAGCACGCATACCGGGCAGCCCGGCCCGTGGATAAACTCAATGTTATCCGGCAGAAGCTGGTCGAGCCCGAACTTGAAAATGGCGTGGGTGTGGCCGCCACACACTTCCATAATGCGCAGCGGACGAGCGGCGGTGTAGTTCAGAAGCGCCGCACGAGATTTCAGGTGCGCGATAAGCTGCATCACCTGCTCAGGTGCGCGATATTCATCAACGAAACGCATCAGTGCTCCTCGCCATACAGCAGCGCGCCGACGTCCGGCTCGACTTCAAACATGTTGTGTAGCGCCGCGAGCGTGTCGCGGGCTTCTTCTTCATTAATCACGCTCATGGCGAAACCGACGTGCACCAGCACCCACTGGCCGATGCGCGACTGGCCCTGTTCATCCACTGCGCCAACCAGCGTCAAGTCAACGTCGCGCTTTACGCCGCTGACTTCCACTTTCGCCTGCACGCCATCAATGGCGCAGATTTGCCCCGGAATGCCTATGCACATCGCTGTGCCTCCAGCCAGTTTAGCCAGGTGTCCATGCCTTCGCCGCTGGTGGCGGAAATCAGCAGCACTTCAATGTTCGGATTCACTTCACGGGCGTAAGCGATGCACTTTTCAACGTCGAAGTTGAGGTACGGCAACAGGTCAACTTTATTGAGCAGCATGATAGACGCGGCGGCAAACATATGCGGATATTTGAGCGGTTTGTCTTCGCCTTCAGTAACCGACAGTACGGCGACTTTGTGTTTTTCACCCAGATCAAAACTTGCCGGGCACACCAGATTACCAACGTTTTCGATAAACAGAATGCCGTGATTATCCAGCGGCAGGCGCGGCGCGGCGTCGGCAATCATCTGCGCGTCGAGGTGGCAACCTTTCCCGGTGTTGACCTGAATGGCTGGGGTGCCGGTGGCGCGAATACGGGCGGCATCGTTCACCGTTTGCTGATCGCCTTCAATAACGGCGCAAGGCACCTTGTCTTTCAGGCGCATCAGGGTTTCGGTGAGCAGAGTGGTTTTACCGGAGCCAGGGCTGGATACCAGGTTCAGCACTAACAGTTCACGGGCGGCAAAGCGAGCGCGGTTACGCGCGGCGAGCTGGTTGTTTTTGTCCAGCACGTCAATTTCGACTTCCAGCATGCGACGCTGGCTCATGCCCGGCGCGTGGGTTCCCGCTTCGCCGTGACCGTAATGCAGGTCGCCGTTGTCGGCGCGCGTTGGTTCGAATTGCTGGGTTTTCACGCCCGTAATGGTCATTGCTGGCCGTGCAGCAGAGGCGAAAGGCGCACTGCGAAACGGCGAGTGCGGGTTATGTTCGTCTCCCTCTATATAGAGGTTACCTTCTCCACAACCACAGGTGGTACACATAGCTTACTCCTGGTCTATTTCAATTCGCTGAATCTGTAAACCGTCATCCGCCACAATGTGCAGGTCGTTACTTTGGCATTGCGGGCAGCGGCGCACGTGAACGGAGAGTAACTGAACATATTGCTGGCACTTTTCGCACCAGCACTCCGCCTCTTGTTCTTCGACGTGTAATTTACATCCTTCAGCTAACGTGCCGCGGCATACCAGATCAAAACAAAAGGTCATTGCGCTGGTTTCGACGCAGGAAAATGCGCCAACTTTGAGCCAGACCCCGGTTACGCGTTTCGCGCCGTGCTGGGTGGCCTGCTGTTCGACGATTTCCAGCGCCCGCTGGCAGAGCGTAATTTCGTGCATAACGCCTCCGAGATTTCATTGACCCGGTTAATGCAATAACGATGCCAGAGATGAGAACTGATGCATTTGTACTGTCGATGACAGTGTCAAACTGACGAAATGACATGTCGCTATTTAGCATGTGGATATTTAAATTCCTTATCTATCAATGAATTAAAAACTGGCATGGAACGTGCTTATCAGTGTGAGTCTCTATCAACCGGGTAACCTGACATGACAATTTGGGAAATTAGCGAAAAAGCTGACTTCATCGCCGATCGACACCATCGCCAACAGGAACAGTGGCGTATTTACTGCAACTCGCTGGTTCAGGGGATCACGCTCTCGAAAGCGCGCCTGCATCACGCGGTGAACTGCGCACCGGATAAGGACCTCAGCTTTGTACTGTTCGAACACTTCGTGCTCTCCGTAAGCCTGGTCGGCGGCTTCAATAGCCACACCATCGAATACACCGTCGAAACGCGCGATGGACAAGACAAAAAATGTATTGCCCGCGCGGAGTTAAACGCCGACGGCACCGTGGATAACGGCGTCAAATGCCGCGACCGCGAGCAGGTACTGGAACACTATCTGGAAAAAATCGCCCCGGTTTATGACGCCCTGTATGCCGCGCTGGAAAGCGACAGCCCGGTGACGTTCAACCCGCTGGCGCAAAGCGCGAATACGGCCAAAGTGGCCTGAAATACCGGTGTGTCGACAGGTGTCGAAATGACACTTGCTCTGCATGATTTCGTCAAAAATGACTGTCACCTGAGGAAGACCTGGTGAACCGTTTTGTAATTGCTGACTCAAGCGTCTGTATTGGCTGCCGCACCTGCGAAGCCGCCTGTTCCGAGACGCATCGCCAGCATGGATTGCAGTCCATGCCGCGTCTGCGCGTAATGCGCAATGAAAAAGAATCTGCCCCGCAGATGTGCCACCACTGTGAAGACGCGCCGTGCGCCACCGTTTGTCCGGTGAACGCCATCAACCGCGTCGACGGCGCGGTACAGCTCAACGAGAGCCTGTGCGTAAGCTGTAAACTGTGCGGCATCGCCTGCCCGTTTGGGGCGATTGAATTCTCTGGCAGCCGTCCGCTGGATATTCCGGCCAATGCCAATACCCCGAAAGCGCTCCCTGCGCCGCCTGCGCCTGCTCGTGTGAGCACGCTGCTCGACTGGGTGCCGGGCGTTCGCGCCATCGCTGTGAAATGCGATTTGTGCAACTTCGACGAAGAAGGCCCGGCCTGCGTACGCACCTGCCCAACTAAAGCGCTGCATCTGGTCAATAACATGGATATTGCTCGCGTCAGCAAACGCAAACGCGAACTGACCTTTAATACCGACTTCGGCGATCTGTCGCTGTTGCAGAGCATGCAGGAAGGAGAGGCGAAATGAGCGTGATGTCGTTAATTGATAGTGCAGTCGCCTGGTTTGCCGCGGCGGCGGTGCTCGCTTTTCTGCTGTCGTTCAATAAACCGCTGAGCGGCTGGGTTGCCGGTATTGGCGGCGCGGTCGGCAGTGCCTGTACGGCGCTGGCGGGGTTTAGCGTATTAACGCACACTCAGCCGATTGCCGGGGTGCTCCCGCTGGTCGGGCATCGCGTGCTGGCCACGCCGCTGAATTCCATCTGGCTGATTGCTTTTGGCCTGTGTGGTCTATTTATCAGCCTGTTTAATATTACCTGGCACCGTCATCCGCAGGCGAAAGCCAACGGTTGGCTGATGAACATTCTTATGGCTGCGGCGGTATGCGCCACAGTGGCGGATAACCTGGGGTCGATGGTTGTCATGGCGGAAATCATGGCCCTGTGTGGCGCGTTCCTGACCGGTTGCGCCACCTCCGGCAAACTGTGGTTTGCACTGGGGCGTCTGGGCACGATTCTGCTGGCGGTCGCCTGCTGGCTGCTGTGGCAGCGTTACGGCTCGCTGGAATTCTCGGTACTGAATGAACGGACTCAACTTCTGCCGCTGGGCTCGGATATCTGGGTACTCAGCGTACTGGGCTTCGGCCTGCTGGCGGGGATTATTCCGCTGCACGGTTGGGTGCCGCAGGCGCATGCCAATGCCAGCGCACCGGCTGCGGCGCTGTTCTCCGCCGTGGTGATGAAAGTCGGTTTACTCGGCATTCTGACCGTCTCGCTGATTGGCGTGAATCAACCACTGTGGTGGGGCATTGCCCTGCTGGTTTTGGGAATGATCACCGCATTTGTCGGCGGCCTTTATGCGCTGATGGAACACAATATTCAGCGTCTGCTGGCGTACCACACGCTGGAAAATATCGGCATCATTCTGCTCGGCCTTGGCGCTGGCGTCACCGGTATTGCGCTGCAACAGCCGGTGCTCGTGGCGCTGGGCTTAACCGGTGGTCTCTATCACCTGGTAAACCACAGCCTGTTTAAAACTACGCTGTTTCTCGGCGCAGGCGCGGTGTGGTATCGCACCGGGCATCGCGATATCGAAAAACTGGGCGGTATCGGCAAAAAAATGCCGGTTATCTCCATTGCCATGCTGGTTGGCCTGATGGCGATGGCTGCGCTGCCGCCGCTGAATGGCTTCGCGGGCGAATGGGTTATCTATCAATCCTTCTTCAAACTGAGCACCAGCGACCTGTTTGTTGCTCGTCTGTTAGGGCCGCTGCTGGCGGTGGGCCTCGCCATTACCGGCGCGCTGGCGGTGATGTGTATGGCGAAAGTCTATGGCGTCACCTTCCTTGGCGCGCCGCGTACCAAAGAGGCGGAAAACGCCTGCTGCGCGCCGCTGTTGATGGGCGTGAGCACCGCTGCGATGGCGCTGCTGTGTGTCGTGGGTGGCGTTGCGGCACCGTGGTTGCTGCCGCTGCTGACCTCTGCCGTGCCGCTGCCGCTGCAGACTGCGAGCACCGTGGTATCTCAGCCAATGATCACCTTGCTGCTGATTGCCTGCCCGCTGCTGCCCTTCATCATCATGCTTATCTTCAAAGGCGACCGCCTGCCGAACCGTGCACGCGGTGCGGCGTGGGTGTGTGGCTATGACCATGAACAATCGATGGTAGTGACTGCGCACGGTTTTGCTATGCCGGTGAAAGAGGCGTTTGCCGTGGTGCTGAAACTGCGCGACTGGCTGAACCCGGTGCGTCTGGTGCCAGGCTGGCAGAACGCCAGTGCACCTGCGCTGCTGCGCGGTGTGGCCTTTATTGAGCTTGCCGTGCTGGTGGTGATTGTGATTTCGCGAGGAGCCTGAGAATGACCGTTTTCTTTGCATTACTGCAGGCGCTGGTGCTGTTTGCCGCGGCGCCGCTGCTGTCCGGCATTACCCGCGTGGCCCGCGCGCGTATGCATAACCGCCGTGGGCCGGGGGTGTTGCAGGAGTATCGCGACATTATCAAACTGCTGGGCCGCCAGAGCGTCGGGCCGGATGCGTCCGGTTGGGTCTTCCGCCTGACGCCGTTTGTGATGGTGGGCGTGATGCTGACCATCGCCACCGCGTTGCCAGTGGTGACGGTGGGCTCGCTGATGCCGTCTCTGGGCGATCTTATCACCCTGATTTATCTATTTGCCATTGCCCGTTTCTTCTTTGCCATTGCGGGTCTTGATACCGGTAGTCCGTTCACCGCCATTGGCGCGAGCCGCGAAGCGATGCTCGGCGTGCTGGTGGAGCCGATTTTGCTGCTTGGCCTGTGGGTTGCCGCGCTGGTGGCAGGGTCTACGCATATCAGCAATATCGCGAACACCGTTTATCACTGGCCTGTTTCTCACACCCTGCCGCTGCTGCTGGCCCTGTGCGCCTGCGCATTTGCCACTTTTATCGAAATGGGCAAACTGCCGTTCGACCTGGCTGAAGCAGAGCAGGAATTGCAGGAAGGGCCGTTGACCGAGTACAGCGGTAGCGGATTTGCGGTGCTGAAGTGGGGCATTAGCCTGAAACAACTGGTGGTGCTGCAAATGTTCGTCGGCGTCTTTATCCCATGGGGCCAGATGACCAGCTTCAGCGTTGGCGGCCTTGTGCTGGCACTGGTGGCGGCGGTCGTCAAACTGGTGGTCGGCGTACTGGTTATCGCCCTGTTCGAAAACAGCATGGCGCGTCTGCGTTTTTGTGCCACGTCTCGCGTCACCTGGGCGGGTTTTGGTTTTGCGTTTTTAGCTTTCGTCTCCTTGCTGGCGGCGTGATTAAGAGAGTTTGAGCATGTCTGAAGAAAAAATCGGTCAACACTATCTTGCTGCACTGCATCAGGCTTTCCCCGGCGTGGTGCTGGATGAAGCCTGGCAGACGAAAGATCAGCTCACTGTTACGGTGAAGGTGAACTACCTGCCGGAAGTGGTGGAGTTTCTTTACTACAAACAGGGCGGCTGGCTGTCGGTGCTGTTCGGCAATGACGAACGTAAGCTGAACGGTCACTATGCGGTTTACTACGTGCTGTCGATGGAGCAGGGCACTAAGTGCTGGATCACCGTGCGCGTCGAAGTCGACCCCAACACGCTGGAATATCCGTCCGTGACGCCGCGCGTGCCTGCTGCGGTATGGGGCGAGCGCGAAGTGCGCGACATGTACGGGTTGATTCCGGTTGGCCTGCAGGATGAACGCCGCCTGGTACTGCCCGATGACTGGCCGGACGAACTCTATCCGCTGCGTAAAGACAGCATGGATTACCGTCAGCGCCCGGCCCCGACCACGGATGCGGAAACCTACGAGTTCATCAACGAACTGGGCAGCAAGAAAAACAACGTGGTGCCGATTGGCCCGCTGCATGTGACCTCCGATGAACCGGGCCATTTCCGCCTGTTCGTTGACGGTGAAAACATTATTGACGCCGACTACCGCCTTTTCTATGTCCACCGTGGCATGGAGAAACTGGCGGAAACTCGTATGGGCTACAACGAAGTCACCTTCCTGTCGGATCGTGTATGCGGTATCTGCGGCTTCGCTCACAGCACGGCGTACACCACCTCCGTTGAGAATGCGATGGGCATCGTGGTGCCGGAACGTGCGCAGATGATCCGCGCCATTCTGCTGGAAGTGGAACGCCTGCACTCGCACCTGCTAAACCTCGGTTTGGCCTGCCACTTCACCGGGTTTGACTCCGGCTTTATGCAGTTCTTCCGCGTGCGTGAAACCTCCATGAAAATGGCGGAAATCCTCACCGGCGCGCGCAAAACTTACGGCCTGAACCTGATTGGTGGTATTCGTCGCGATCTGCTGAAAGATGACATGATCCAGACCCGTCAGCTCGCGCAGCAGATGCGTCGCGACGTGCAGGAGCTTGTGGATATGCTCCTCAGCACACCGAACATGGAACAGCGCACCGTGGGCATTGGCCGTCTTGACCCGGAGATTGCCCGTGACTTCAGTAACGTTGGCCCGATGGTTCGTGCCAGTGGCCATGCGCGTGATACCCGCGCCGATCACCCGTTTGTCGGTTACGGCCTGCTGCCGATGGAAGTGCACAGTGAGCAGGGTTGTGACGTGATTTCGCGCCTGAAAGTGCGTATCAACGAAGTCTTCACCGCACTGAACATGATTGACTACGGTCTGGATAACCTGCCGGGTGGCCCACTGGCGGTGGAAGGCTTTACCTACATTCCGCATCGCTTCGCCCTTGGCTTTGCCGAAGCGCCGCGCGGCGATGATATCCACTGGAGCATGACCGGTGACAACCAGAAACTCTACCGCTGGCGCTGCCGCGCGGCGACCTACGCCAACTGGCCGACCCTGCGCTACATGCTGCGCGGTAACACCGTTTCCGATGCGCCGCTGATCATCGGTAGCCTCGACCCTTGCTACTCCTGCACCGACCGCATGACCGTGGTTGATGTGCGTAAGAAGAAAAGCAAAGTGGTGCCGTACAAAGAACTTGAGCGCTACAGCATCGAGCGTAAAAACTCGCCGCTGAAATAAGGAATCGCCATGTTTACCTTTATCAAAAAAGTGATCAAAACCGGTACGACCACCTCGTCGTATCCGCTGGAGCCGCTGCCGGTTGATAAAAACTTCCGTGGCAAACCGGAACATAATCCGCAGCAGTGCGTAGGCTGTGCGGCCTGCGTGAACGCGTGCCCATCTAACGCGCTGACCGTGGAAACGGATTTAGCCACCAACCAACTGGCGTGGCAATTCAACCTGGGACGCTGCATTTTCTGTGGACGCTGTGAAGAAGTGTGCCCAACGGCGGCGATTAAACTGTCGCAGGAGTACGAACTGGCGGTATGGAAAAAAGAGGACTTCTTACAGCAGTCCCGCTTCGACATCTGTAACTGCCGCGTTTGCCAGCGTCCGTTCGCGGTGCAAAAAGAGATCGACTACGCCATTGCTGTCCTCAAGCACAACGGCGACAGCCGCGCGGAGAAACATCGCGAAAGCTTCGAAACCTGCCCGGAATGCAAACGCCAGAAATGTCTGGTGCCGTCCGACCGTATTGAACTGACTCGCCATATGAAAGAGGCCAGCTGATGAGTGCTTTATTAGGCCCACGTGATGATAACGGCATGCCGGTGCCGATGACGGTGGAAGAGTCCATCGCCAGTATGAAAACGGCGTTACTGAAAAACATCAAACGTTCCGCGTATGTTTACCGCGTCGACTGCGGCGGCTGCAACGGCTGCGAAATCGAGATTTTCGCTACGCTTTCACCGCTGTTTGACGCAGAACGCTTCGGCATTAAAGTTGTGCCGTCACCGCGTCATGCGGACATCCTGCTGTTTACTGGCGCAGTCACCCGCGCCATGCGTTCCCCGGCGCTGCGGGCCTGGCAATCGGCACCGGACCCGAAAATCTGTATCTCTTACGGTGCCTGCGGCAACAGCGGCGGTATCTTCCACGACCTGTACTGCGTCTGGGGCGGCACCGACAAAATCGTACCCGTGGATGTTTACATCCCTGGCTGCCCGCCGACGCCTGCTGCCACGCTGTATGGCTTCGCGATGGCGCTCGGTCTGCTTGAGCAAAAAATCCACGCCCGCGCGCCGGGTGAACTGGATGCACAACCGGCGGAACTGCTTCACGCGGATATGAACCAACCGCTGCGCGTTCGCGTTGACCGTGCCGCGCGCCGTCTGGCAGGCTATCGCTATGGTCGCCAGATTGCTGACGATTATATGCGTCTGCTGGGGCAGGGCGATCACCAGGTACAGCGCTGGCTGGAAGCCGAAAGCGACCCACGCCTGACCGAAATTGTCGGCCAGCTTAATCATGTTGTGGAAGAGGCGCGTATCCGATGAGCGAAACGGTGGTGTTCAGTCAACTGAGCCGTAAATTTATCGATGAGAACGATGCAACGCCGTCTGAGGCGCAGCAGGTTGTCTATTACAGCCTGGCGATTGGCCACCACCTCGGGGTGATCGACTGCCTCGAAGCCGCGCTGACCTGCCCGTGGGATCAATACCTGGCATGGATTGCTACCCTTGAAGAGGGCAGCGTCGCGCGGCGCAAAATGGAAGGCGTGCCGAAGTACGGTGAAATCGTTATCGACAGTAATCACGTCTCTATGCTCGCGAACGCGTTTGATAAAGCGCGCGCGGTGCAAACGGCGCAGCAGAAGGAATGGAGCGAAGCGATGCTCGGTATGCTGCACGCGATTTATCAGGAAAGTGCGATTTATTTGATGGTCCGGAGGCTTCGTGACTGACGTATTACTTTGCGTAGGCAACAGCATGATGGGCGACGATGGCGCAGGCCCGTTGCTCGCCGAAATGTGTGCCGCCGCGCCGAAAGGCAACTGGGTGGTGATTGACGGCGGCAGTGCGCCGGAAAACGACGTCTTCGCCATTCGCGAACTGCACCCGGAACGTCTGCTGATTGTCGATGCCACCGACATGGGGCTTAACCCTGGCGACATTCGCATTATCGACCCGGACGACATCGCCGAGATGTTTATGATGACCACCCACAATATGCCGCTGAACTACCTGGTCGATCAGCTCAAAGAGGATGTTGGCGAGGTGATTTTCCTCGGCATTCAACCAGATATTGTCGGTTTCTATTACCCAATGACTCAGGCAATAAAAGACGCGGTAGAAGGAGTTTATCAGCGGCTGGAGGGCTGGGAAGGCAACGGCGGATTTGCGCAGTTAGAGGCTGAAGCCTAGCCAGTTTCTCCCCTCACCCTAACCCTCTCCCACAGGGAGAGGGGACCGATACTCCCTCTCCCTGTGGGAGAGGGCCGGGGTGAGGGGTTATCCCAAATCTTCCCCGTTACTCGCAATCACCTTCTTATACCACCAGAACGATTTTTTGCGCGTGCGGGCCAGCGTGCCGTTGCCTGCGTCGTCGCGGTCGACATAGACAAAACCGTACCGTTTGCTCATTTCGCCTGTTGAGGCCGCCACCAGGTCGATACAGCCCCAACTGGTATAGCCAATAACCGGAATGCCGTCGCCAATTGCCTCGCCCATCGCGCGGATATGTTCGCGCAAATAGCTGATGCGATAGTCGTCGTTAATCTCACCCTGCGCGTTCACTTCATCTTTCGCGCCCAGCCCGTTTTCCACCAGGAACAGCGGCTTCTGGTAGCGGTCGTACATCATGTTCATGGTGATGCGCAGCCCCAGCGGGTCGATACCCCAGCCCCATTCGCTGGCCTGGATGTACGGGTTTTTCAGCGATTTCACAATGTTCGCTGCGTTGGTGTTATTGGCGTTCATGTCGGCAGACGCGCAGCGAGAGGCGTAGTAGCTGAACGACACGAAATCGACGGTATTTTTCAGGATCGCGTCATCGCCCTCGGCTTTCTCAATTACCACGCCTTTTTCGCGGAACACGCGGGCAGAGTAGGAGGGATACGCGCCACGCGCCTGTACATCGATAA
This sequence comes from Pseudocitrobacter faecalis, assembly GCF_965231525.1. Classification (NCBI taxonomy): domain Bacteria; kingdom Pseudomonadati; phylum Pseudomonadota; class Gammaproteobacteria; order Enterobacterales; family Enterobacteriaceae; genus Pseudocitrobacter; species Pseudocitrobacter faecalis. Next base: position 607,995 of record NZ_CBDDNJ010000002.1, read on the forward strand.
AGAACAGGTTTTCGCGGTCTTTTTCCAGCGCCATCCACACATCTTCTGGTTTGCAGGAGTAGGGGTAGAAATTGCCGCCCGCCAGCATGCAGCCCACCTGGTTTTGCGGGTTAACCTCGTGGGCGATTTGGGTGGCTAACGCGCTGGCGATAAGCTCATGGTGCGCCGCCTGATACTTCACTTGATCCTGATTTTCGCCTTCTTCAAACACCAGCCCGGCACCGGAGAAGGGGCTGTGCAGCATGATGTTGATTTCATTGAAGGTGAGCCAGTATTTTACCAGCCCGTCAAACGCTTCAAAGCAGGTGCGCGCGTAGCGAGTGAAGAACTCGACCATTTTGCGGTTGCGCCACGAGCCGTACTCTGTCACCAGATGCATCGGCACATCGAAGTGGCACAAGGTGACCAGCGGTTCGATGCCGTACTTTTTGCACTCTTCAAATACCGCGCGATAAAACGCAATGCCTTCCGCGTTGGGTGTCAGCTCATCGCCGTTCGGGTAAAGACGCGCCCAGGCAATGGAGGTGCGAAATACGGTAAAGCCCATTTCGGCCATCAGGGCGATATCTTCTTTGTAGCGATGATAAAAATCGGTCGCCTGATGGCTGGGGTAAAACTCATCGTCACGCAGAGTAAAGCGTTTTTCCAGGCCCAGTTTGACCGGCAGGCGATTCGCGCCATGCGGGATCATATCGACCGTCGTCAGCCCTTTACCGCCTTCAAGATAGGCCCCTTCACACTGGTTGGCGGCCAGTGCGCCGCCCCATAAAAATCCTTGCGGAAATGTCGACATGCGTTTCCTCGTTAAATGTTATGTGATTCAGACGGATGCTGGTGCTGCGGCCTGACGCGTGCGGGCATCGGCGGCGGCCTCTTCGACCGGGATATCTTCAAAGCCGAGGAGCAGGGTCAGAATAAAGGAGAGCACCACTGCCAACGCCATCACGCCAAAGACCCACACAATGGTCATAGGATTCGCGGGGTCAAAGAACTGCACGCTGGTGAACAGGCCAGGAGCCGCCATTGAGTGGCTGGCAAGCCCGGCAATGCCTGCAACGGCACCGCAGATAAAGCCGCTGATCAGGCTGGCAATTAACGGACGCTTCAGCCTGACCGCCACGCCGTACAGCGCCGGTTCAGAGATGCCCGCCAGAATGGCAGACGCCGCCGCAGCCAGCGCCGTCTGGCGCAGTTCCGGATTTTTGGTTTTCCACGCCACCGCCAGCGATGAACCGCCCAGCGACAGGTTCGCGCCGATTTCCGACGGCATCACCATGCCCTCTTTACCCGTTTCAGCGATGGTTTGAATAATGGTGGGCGTAAAGACGCGGTGCATCCCGGTCATCACCAGCAGCGGCCAGAGCGCACCCATAATGGCGACGGACAGCCAGCCCAGATAACCGTGAATGGTGTAAACCAGCGCAGAAATGCCGCTACCGATCCAGATACCAATCGGGCCGATAAGCAGGATCGCCAGCGGGGCGGCAATCAGCACAATCAGCATCGGTTTGAGGAAGTTTTTCGTTACCGCCGGGGTGATGCGATCCACCCAGCGCTCGATGTACGACAGGCACCAGGTCATCACCAGCGCCGGAATAACCGTATAGGTATATTTCACCGCCGTGACCGGCACGAAGGCGAATTCCACGTGCTCGCCCTGCGCGGCTTTTGCCATCAGTTCGATAAAGCTTGGGTGCACCAGCACGCCTGCAATGGCGATGGCCAGCGACATGTTGGTTTTGAATTTCACGGCGGCAGAGGCGGCGACCATCAGCGGCAGGAAGAAGAACGCGCCGTCGCCGATCACCGTCAGGATAGTCAACGTCGGCGTACCTTTGGTCAGCACGCCGGACATTTCGAGGATCATCGCCAGTAGCTTGACCATCGATCCGCCGATAATCGCCGGGATCAGCGGCGACATGGTGCCGATCAGTGCGTCGAGGATCCCCGCGCCGATGCGCTTGAGGGTGACCTTCGGTTTTCCCGCGGGTTCGGCGGGTTGCATGTTCTCCGGCAGCAAACTCACGACTTCCCGATATGCCTGAGAAACGGTGTTGCCGATGATCACCTGGCACTGGTTATCGCTGCGCACCACGCCGAGTACGCCGCTCAGGCTTTTCAGCGCGGGACTATCGACCAATGCGTCGTCTTTCAGTACAAAGCGCAAACGCGTCATGCAGTGGGTCACCGCGCTGATGTTATTGACGCCGCCCAGTAAATCGACGATGGACTTCGCCAGTGCCGCATAGTTTTTGGACATCGGAATCTATCCTGTTTTTATCTGTAGGGGACTCATCGCCAGGCGATGAAACGTTGCATAGGAAACCGGTTCCACAAAATCATGAAGAGTTTCATTATCACTGGCAAGAGAGTAAAAAATTAATTTTTTAAATTTGTGATTGAGATCGCCATGAACGGCAAAAGCTGAAAAAGGGCGGTGGCTGAAGTACACTGCTGCCCATCATTTTTGACGAGGGAAGCGAAATGGCGACGATGCTGGAGGTGGCAAAGCTGGCTGGCGTGTCGAAAGCGACGGTCTCACGCGTGCTGACCGGCAACGGCTATGTGGGGCAGGAAACCAAAGACCGGGTCTGGCAGGCGATTGAAGAGTGCGGCTATCGGCCTAATCTGCTGGCGCGTAATCTGGCGACCAAACGCACGCAAACGCTGGGGCTGGTGGTCACCAATACCCTGTATCACGGCGTCTATTTCAGCGAACTGCTGTTTCACGCTGCGCGGATGACGGAAAATCAGGGCCGCCAGTTGATCCTCGCCGATGGTAAACACAGCGCCGAAGAGGAGCGGGCGGCGATTCAGTATCTGCTTGATATGCGCTGCGACGGCATCATTATCTACCCGCGTTTTCTCAGCGTTGACGAAATCGACGAACTCATTCAGCAGCATGAACAGCCGGTGCTGGTACTCAACCGCCGGCTGCGGCGCAACCTCAGCCACTGCGTTTACTGCGACCAGGCGCGTACCAGCCAGAATGCGGTGGAAAGGCTGATTCAACAGGGGCATCGCGATATCGCGTTTATCACCGGGTCGCTTGATTCGCCGACCGGCATTGAACGCTTGTCAGGCTACAAAGCCGCTCTGGCTGAACACAATATCCCACTGCAAGATGGGCTGATTGTGGAAGGGAAATGGACGCCAGCGACAGGTTCGGCGGGTGTCGATAGGCTGCTTGAGCGCGGCGTTAGCTTTAGCGCGCTGGTTGCCAGTAACGATGACATGGCCATCGGGGCGATGAAACAGCTACAGTCGCGCGGTATACGCGTGCCGGAGCAGGTTTCCGTCGTCGGTTTTGATGATATCGCGCTCGCGCCGTACATGATGCCTTCGCTCTCCAGCGTTAAAATCCCGGTGACAGAGATGATTCAGGAGATAATCCATCGCCTGATTTTCATGCTCGACGGCGGCGAGTTCAAACCTCAACCTTCCTTCCTCGGCGAGCTTATCGCGCGCGACTCTCTGGGCGCAGGCCCGCAGGGTTAATCTCGTCACCTGTCATCGTCACTCGTGACGATGACAGGGTTAGACACAGCGCTTCAAATAAAAAATCCTTAATAAACAGTAAAATAAAAGTTGGCGCGAATAATGCATTCTCCGGCTCATTCATTGTCATTGCTGGAGAATTTGATGAACCGTTTCATCATTGCAGATGCGAGTAAATGTATAGGCTGCCGGACATGCGAAGTTGCATGCGTGGTCAGCCACCAGGCCGAACAGGATTGCGCCGCGCTGACGCCGGAATCTTTCCTGCCGCGTATTCATGTCATTAAAGGCGTCAATGTCTCGACCGCGACCGCGTGCCGCCAGTGCGAAGACGCGCCGTGTGCGAATGTGTGCCCGAACGGCGCAATTCGCCGCGAAAAAGGTTTTGTGCATGTGATGCAGGAACGCTGCATCGGCTGCAAAACCTGCGTCGTGGCCTGCCCCTATGGTGCGATGGAAGTGGTGGTGCGCCCGGTTGTACGCAACAGCGGCGCGGGCCTCAACGTGCGTGCCGAAAAAGCGGAAGCTAACAAGTGTGACCTTTGCTTCCACCGCGAGCAAGGCCCGGCCTGTATGGAAGCCTGCCCGACCCACGCTATTTTCTGCGTTGACCGCGACAAGCTTGAGCAAATCAGCGCCGAGAAACGTCGCCGCGCTGCGCTCGATACGTCTATTTCCCTGTCGTTTTAATGATCCTCCGTTTCACTTTTAACAGGTCTGTTACTGATGAAAAAAATTACAAGTGTTTGTCCGTATTGTGGTGCTGGCTGCAAACTGAAGTTGGTTGTCGATAACAATAAAATCATCCGCGCGGAAGCGGCCGATGGAAAAACTAACCAGCATGAACTGTGCCTGAAAGGCTATTACGGCTGGGATTTCCTGAACGACACCAAACTGCTGACGCCGCGCCTGACGCAGCCGATGATCCGCTATGAAAAAGGCGGCAAACTGACGCCAGTAAGCTGGGATGAAGCCATCAGCTATACGGCAAAACGCTTAGGTGAGATCAAAGCGAAATTCGGCCCGCGCGCCATTATGACCACCGGGTCATCGCGCGGTACCGGGAATGAAACCAACTATGTGATGCAAAAATTTGCGCGCGGCGTGCTCAATACCAATAACGTCGATTGCTGCGCACGTGTCTGCCACGGGCCTTCCGTCGCAGGTTTGCAGGAAGCGCTCGGCAACGGCGCGATGAGTAACTCCATCGAAGACATTGAAAACTCAAGCTGTCTGCTGGTCTTTGGCTACAACTGCGCCGATTCGCACCCTATCGTGGCGCGTCGCGTGATTAAAGCAAAAGAGAAAGGCGCGAAAATTATCGTCTGCGACCCGCGTCGCATTGAAACCGCGCGTATCGCCGATCAACATCTGCAAATCAATAACGGCTGCAACATGGCGCTGGTGAATGCGTTTTCCCATGTGCTGCTGGAAGAAAATCTCTACGACAAAGAATACGTTGCGCGCTACACCACCGGTATCGACGAGCTGCGTGAAATCGTGAAAGATTACGCGCCGGAAGCGGTGGAAGCGCTGACCGGCGTGACGGCACAACAGATTCGTCAGGCGATGCGTACCTATGCGGCGGCACCCAGCGCCACCATTATGTGGGGCATGGGCGTCACCCAGTTTGGTCAGGCCGTGGATGTGGTTAAAGGGCTGGCGACGCTTGCGCTGCTCACCGGCAACCTGGGTCGTGAACATGTTGGCGTCGGCCCGGTGCGCGGTCAGAATAACGTGCAGGGCGCGTGCGATATGGGCGTGATCCCCAACCAGTTCCCCGGTTATCAGGACGTGGTGGATGCAGACGTGCGGGCGAAATTCGCCAAAGCCTGGGGCATTGACGCCGGCCTGATGGACGACAAAGTGGGCGTGCGCATTACCGAAGTGCCGCATCTGGCGCTGGAAGGGAAGGTGAAAGCCTACTACATCATGGGCGAAGATCCGCTGCAAACCGAAGCCGATTTAGGCCTGGTGCGCAAAGGGTTTGAAGCGCTTGATTTCGTGGTGGTGCAGGACATCTTTATGACCAAAACCGCCGAGCAGGCTGATGTGCTGCTGCCCGCCACCTCCTGGGGTGAACACGGCGGCGTCTTCACCTGCGCTGACCGCGGCTTCCAGCGTTTTGAAAAAGCCATTGAGCCAAAATATAACGTCAAACGTGACTGGGAAATTATCAGCCTGATTGCCCAGAAAATGGGCTATCCGATGCATTACGACAATAACCAGCAAATCTGGGACGAAATGCGTGAGCTTTGCCCACTCTTCTTTGGCGTCACTTACGATAAAATGGGCGACATGGGGCACGTTCAGTGGCCGTGCCCGACGCTCGATCATCCAGGCACGCCGTATCTGTACGCAGGCAATCAGTTCGATACCCCGGATGGCAAAGGTCATCTGTTTGCCGCGCCGTGGCGTGCACCCGCCGAACGCCCGGATGACAACTATCCGCTGGTGCTGTGCACCGTTCGCGAAGTGGGGCATTACTCCTGCCGTTCGATGACCGGTAACTGCGCGGCGCTGCAATCACTGGCCGATGAACCGGGCTTTGTGCAGATTAACCCGCAGGATGCGCAGAAGTTGGGCGTAAAAGACAAACAACTGGTGTGGGTGGCGTCGCGCCGCGGTAAAGTCATTACGCGTGCCAACGTCAACGAGCGTATTAATCACGGCAGCGTCTATATGACCTACCAGTGGTGGATTGGCGCCTGTAACGAACTGACCCAGGACAACCTCGATCCTATCTCCAAAACGCCGGAAACCAAGTATTGTGCGGTGAATATCAGTGCGATTGAGGATCAGAACTGGGCGGAAAACTACGCGCTGGAAAGCTACCAGTCGATGAAATCCCGCCTGCGCGAGGCGGTAGCAGGGTAATGAATGACGATAACGCATAACGGCGTCGAAATCCGCATCCGCGGTAAAGTACAGGGGGTGGGCTTCCGCCCCTTTGTCTGGCAACTGGCTCAGCAGCAGGCACGCTTTGGTGATGTCTGCAACGACGGCGCGGGGGTGCTCGTTCGTTTGCTGGGCGAAGAAGCGGATTTCCTTGCCGCGCTTCATCAACACTGCCCGCCGCTGGCGCGCATTGATGAAACGCAGGTGCAGCCGTATGTGTGGCAAAGCGTGCCTGACGACTTCGTGATCCGCGAGAGCGGCGCGGGGGCGATGAGCACGCAGATTGTCCCGGATGCGGCCACCTGCCCGGCGTGTCTTGCGGAGATGAATGATCCGCAGGAACGCCGTTATCGTTATCCTTTTATCAACTGTACCCACTGTGGCCCACGTTTCACCATTATCAACGCCATGCCGTATGACCGTCCGCTGACGGTGATGGCGGCATTTCCACTGTGTTCCGCCTGCGAGGCGGAGTACCGCAATCCTTACGATCGTCGCTTTCACGCCCAGCCAGTGGCTTGCGCCGAGTGTGGCCCGTGGTTGTCGTGGTATGCCGAAGGTGAGCCGCTGCATCACGAGGCGGCGCTGCAGGCGGCGATCGCGCTTCTCACGTCGGGTGGCATTGTGGCGATCAAGGGGCTGGGTGGTTTTCATCTGGCCTGTGATGCGGGTAATGCCCGCGCGGTGGCGACACTGCGCACCCGGAAACATCGCCCGGCGAAACCGCTGGCGGTGATGATCCCCGACACCTCCCATTTACCTGATGACGCCAGCCGATTACTGCGCACGCCCGCAGCACCGATTGTGCTGGTGGAGAAAAGCTGCGTCAGCGGCCTGTGCGATGATATTGCGCCGGGGCTGGCGGAAGTTGGCGTCATGCTCCCGGCTAACCCTGTTCAGCATTTGCTGATGCAGGCGTTGAATCGCCCGCTGGTGATGACCTCCGGGAATCTCAGCGGTAAACCACCGGCGCTGACCAATGCGCTGGCGCTGGCGGATCTCGCGGATATCGCCGACGGATTTTTACTGCATAATCGCGATATTGTGCAGCGGATGGATGACTCGGTGGTGCGGCAAAGCGGTGAAATGCTGCGCCGGTCGCGCGGCTATGTGCCGGATGCGATTCCACTGCCGCCAGGTTTTCACGATATTCCGCCGATGCTTTGTCTGGGGGCAGATCTGAAAAATACCTTCTGCCTGGTGCGCGGCGAGCAGGCGGTATTGAGCCAGCATTTTGGCGACCTCACTGATGAAGGTGTCGAAGCGCAATGGCAGCAGTCGTTGCGTTTGATGCAGGCTATCTACGATTTTACCCCGCAGGCAGTGGTGGCGGATGCGCATCCCGGCTATCACTCCTCACAGTGGGCTGCGGCCCGCGATTTACCCCATCAAACGGTGCTCCATCACCATGCGCATATCGCTGCGTGCCTGGCGGAACACAACTGGCCGCTGGACGGCGGTGATGTGATTGGACTGGCGCTGGACGGCATTGGCATGGGGGAAGAGGGCGCGTTGTGGGGCGGTGAATGTCTACGTGTGAACTACCGCGAGTGTGAACATCTTGGCGGCCTGCCTGCGGTAGCGTTGCCGGGGGGCGACCTGGCGGCACGTCAGCCGTGGCGTAACCTGCTGGCGCACTGCCTGGCGTTTGTGCCGGAGTGGGAACGTTATCCGGAAACCGCCTCTGTGCGCGAGCAAAACTGGCCGCTACTGGCGCGGGCGATTGAACGCGGTATTAATGCGCCGCGCGCGTCATCGTGCGGGCGATTGTTTGATGCGGTGGCCTGTGTGCTGGGCTGTGCGCCGCTGACGTTGAGTTATGAAGGTGAGGCGGCCTGTCGTCTGGAAGCGCTGGCGGCGACGTGTGCTGGCGTTGAACATCCGCTGCAAAGTGCACGGTTTGACCTGGCAGAATTCTGGCCGCAGTGGCTGGCGTGGCAGGCCAGCCCGGCGGAAAAGGCGTGGGCGTTTCACGATGCGCTGGCGCAGGGGCTGGGCGGTGTGATGCGCCGCGAAGCGCAGATGCGCGGGATAACCACGCTGGCATTTGGTGGCGGTGTGCTGCATAACGCGCTGCTGCGTGCGCGGTTGCAACACCATCTGGCTGATTTCACACTGCTTTTCCCGCACAGTTTGCCCGCAGGTGATGGGGCAATTGCGTTCGGGCAGGCGGTGGTTGCAGCGGCCAGGTGCGCGTGATGCCGGATGGTATGGGGTTGTCTGATGGTGCAAAAGGTAGGTCGGGTAAGGCGTAGCCGCCACCCGACAATAATGTGCGCACGGATCCAAAAAAAAGCCCCGGCGACCGGGGCAACAATCAGACGCGATACGTCCATGTATCTGAGGTTAAGAAGGGCTCTGCAAACTTCGCGAGCAAGGTTAAGTTCAGCAATGGCGTAGCAAATCAGTTCGGCAATAATTTCAACAGGCTAAACGCCTCCTTCATTCTCTCTTCACTCACCACAAAGGCGCGAAGCTGCTGGCTTTCATCATAGCCCTGGGCAAGCATACCCTGCGCGCTGGTGGCGATAGTCCAGTTCAGATCCTGACGGCGCGTTTCCCCCGCCAGATGCAGCGGCAGATCCGGTGTTTTTACTTTCACCAGCATGTGCGGTAATTTCAGTTCACCGCTCTGGCCGAGCAGGTTCTTCGCCAAACACATCGCACTTAACAGAATCGGTTGCAGGAACGGCAGCACGGCACCGTTGATTTCCGCGCAGTCGCCCAGTGCGTAGATATCCGGGTTACTGGTTTGCATCGCGCTGTTGACCTTCACGCCGCGATTGATCTCTACACCCGCGTGTCGCGCCAGCGCGGTTTCCGGGCGCAAACCCGTTGCGGCGACGACCGCATCCACTTCAACCTGACGATTACGGTCAAACTGCGCCACAATCCCGGTGGAAGTTTGCGCCAGCGATTGTAACTGGGTTTTCAGCAGCAAATGTACGCCCATGTCGGTCAGGCGATGTTGCAGGCGGCTGCTCACTTCCGGCGGCATCAGTGACGCCAGAATGCAGGCGGAGTTATCCACTACCGTCACCGCTTTGCCTGCGCGACTGAAGTCCATCGCCAGTTCGGTGCCAATCAGCCCGCCGCCGATAATCAGTACGCGCTGCGCATCACGCAGGGTACTCTGCGCGGCCCCGAATTCCTGCTGGCTGTTGAGGGTCAGCATCAGCTCTTTTCCGGGAACCGGCGGTACGATGGTCGATGCCCCGGTCGCCAGCACCAGTTTGTCGTAATGCCACTCTCTGTCCTGACTTTTCACCACTTTGGCCTGTGCATCAATGTCGCTCACCCAGGTTTGCGGAAACAGATTCAGGTTGTACTGCTCGGCAAACTCGCCCGCAGTTTGCAACGTCAGGTCGGCGGCGGTTTGCCCACGGCTGACAACGTGGCTGAGATCCGGCTTGTTGTATTCATCAATGCTGTCGGCGGCGATCAAAGTCAGCGGCACGGCAGCATCCTGTTTGCGAATGTTTTTCACCAACTGGCGGGCCGCAAAGCCCGACCCGATGATCACGATGCCATTCTTCATTTTGCCTCCGTTGCCAGTACGTCGAAGACGTCTTTACCCAGTGAGCATTCCGGGCACAGGAAGTTGTCCGGTACCTCGCTCCAGGGCGTGCCCGGCTGGACATCCTGGTTCGGCTCGCCTTTTGCCGGATCGTAAATCCACTGGCAGACGCTGCACTGCATGCTTGGGCCGAGGTCGGCGGCAGCGGCGGCTGCACAGGCACATTCTTCCTTTGCGGTTGTCACTTTCGCGCTCACCTCTGGCAGCGGCGCAAGCGCCCACTGGCGGGCGATTTCACGACCGTGTTCGCGACACACTTCCAGTGCGTCGAAGTCAGGACGCCATTTGGCTTTCAGGCTCAGCGACATTTCAAAACCGGCATCCTGCAAGCGGGTAGAGAGACGGTCAACCGCGCCGCCGCTCCAGCCATGTGAACCGAATGCGCTGGCACGTTTGTTACGGAAACGCAGACCGGTCATCTCTTCGACCAGACCGGCGATTTTCGGCATCATCACGTTGTTCATGGTTGATGTCCCGACCAGCACACCTTTAGAACGGAAAACGTTGGTCAGGATTTCGTTTTTATCGCTGCGGGCGACGTTGAAGATTTTCACCGCCACGCGTGGGTCAACTTCATTGATGCCCTGAGCAATCGCGTCCGCCATCATGCGGGTGTTGTTCGACATGGTGTCGTAGAAAATCGTGATGCGGTCTTCCTGATAATCGGCCGCCCATTTCAGATACAGCTCAACGATTTGCGTCGGGTTGTCACGCCATACCACACCGTGGGAGGTGGCAATCATATCGACCGGCAGGTTGAAGCCGAGGATCTCGGTAATTTTTGGCGTCACCAGACGGCTGAACGGCGTCAGAATATTGGCGTAGTAGCGCTGGCACTGTTCGAACAGTTCGGTCTGATCCACTTCGTCGTTGAACAGACGTTCGTCGCAGTAGTGCTGACCAAAGGCGTCGTTACTGAACAGAACCGCGTCGCCTGTCATGTAAGTCATCATACTGTCCGGCCAGTGCAGCATCGGGGTTTCAACGAAGATCAGTTGTTTGCCGTTACCGATATCCAGGCTGTCGCCGGTTTTCACCGTATGGAAATTCCATTCCGGGTGGTGGTGGTGGCCGTTGATGGAATCAATGGCGTTGGTGGTGCAGTAAATCGGGGTGTTCGGGATGTAAGACATCAGCTCCGTCAGCGCACCGGCGTGGTCTTCTTCCGCGTGGTTGATAATGATGTAGTCGATGTCGTTCAGGTCGATTTCGCTGCGCAGGTTCTGCACGAATTCGCGGCTGAATTTGTGGTCAACGGTGTCGATCAGGACATTTTTACCTTCACGGATCAGATAGCTGTTGTAGCTGCTACCGCGCAGCGTTTTGTATTCGGTACCGTGAAAATCACGCACTTCCCAGTCACGTTGGCCAACCCAATGAATGTTATTTTTAACCAGAATAGACATAGCAACCTCAATCAAATGCAATGTTTTTAAAAAGATGTATTGCTTATTGCAGGTTGTGTGCCAACTTTTTAACATGTTGTTTTATCTGCATTTAATATTTTTTCGTGCATGGTTGTTGTCAAAATGACTGTTATTGACACAGTCAATATGACAATATGCATTGTCAAAAAGACAATGAGGTTACGATGAGTTTCTCGGTCGATGTACTGGCGAATATCGCCATCGAACTACAACGCGGTGTTGGCCATCAGGATCGCTTTCAGCGCTTAATTACCACGCTGCGTCAGGTGCTGGAGTGCGACGCGTCGGCGCTACTGCGCTATGAAGCACGACAGTTTGTTCCGCTGGCGATCGACGGGCTGGCGCAGGATGTGCTGGGCCGTCGCTTTACGCTGGAGGGGCATCCTCGCCTTGAAGCCATTGCCCGCGCGGGGGATGTCGTCCGCTTCCCCGCAGACAGTGATTTGCCCGACCCCTACGATGGATTAATTCCCGGTCAGGAGAGCCTGAAAGTGCATGCCTGCGTTGGCTTGCCGCTGTTTGCCGGGCAGAACCTGATTGGCGCGTTGACGCTTGATGCGATGGTGCCGGAGCAGTTCGATGTCTTTAGCGATGAAGAGTTGCGTTTGATCTCCGCGCTGGCCGCCGGGGCGCTGAGTAACGCCCTGCTGATTGAACAACTGGAAAGTCAGAATATGTTGCCGGGGGCACCTGCCGCGTTTGAACCGGTCGCCAGTACCGACATGATTGGCCTGTCGCCGAACATGATGCAGCTGAAAAAAGAGATAGAGATTGTCGCGGCGTCCGATCTCAACGTACTGATCAGCGGTGAAACAGGTACCGGGAAAGAGCTGGTGGCGAAATCGATTCATGAAGGTTCCCCGCGTGCGGCTAATCCGCTGGTCTATCTTAACTGCGCGGCGCTGCCGGAAAGCGTGGCGGAAAGTGAACTCTTCGGTCATGTAAAGGGTGCGTTTACCGGGGCTATCAGCAACCGTAGCGGTAAGTTTGAAATGGCCGATAACGGCACGCTGTTCCTTGATGAAATTGGTGAGCTGTCGCTGGCGTTGCAGGCCAAGCTGCTGCGCGTATTGCAGTATGGCGATATTCAGCGCGTGGGGGATGACCGCAGTCTGCGGGTCGATGTGCGCGTGCTGGCGGCCACCAACCGCGACCTGCGTGAAGAGGTGCTGGCCGGGCGTTTTCGCGCCGATCTGTTCCATCGTCTGAGCGTCTTCCCTCTCTCCGTGCCACCGCTGCGCGAACGCGGCGATGATGTGGTGCTGCTGGCAGGCTATTTCTGCGAACAGTGCCGGTTGCGTTTGGGGTTATCGCGGGTGATTTTAAGCGCCGGAGCGCGGGCGCATTTGCTGAGTTACGCCTGGCCGGGCAACGTGCGTGAGCTGGAACATGCGGTGCATCGCGCGGTCGTGCTGGCGCGCGCAACGCGCAACGGTGGCGATGTGATCCTTGAAGCGCAGCATTTTGCATTTGAGGAGAGCGCGGTTGCGCCAGTCATGGAAAGTGAAGCGCCAGCGTTACCCGCGTGTCACAACCTGCGTGACGCCACCGAACATTTTCAGCGTGAGATGATTCGTCAGGCGCTGTCGCAAAACAACAATAACTGGGCGGCCAGCGCACGGGCGCTGGAGACCGACGTCGCCAACCTGCATCGGCTGGCGAAACGTCTGGGGATGAAGGATTAAAGAATACCGGCCTGATAGAAGTTTTGCAGGTTGATCGCGCCGACCAGTTGGCCGTTGTCATCCACCACCGGCGCGGCGCTGATTTTTTTCTTCATCAGCTGCTCTTTGGCATCAATAGCGCGGCTCTGCGCATTCAGCGTGGTGCCGTTCACCGTCATCGCCAGGCTGACGTTATCCGCCAGTGCACCACCGCCAACCAGCCAGCGGCGCAGGTCGCCATCGGTAAACACGCCTTTCACCTGCAACTGCTCATCACAGACGGCAACCAGGCCCAGCCCGGTGCGGCTCAGTTCGAGCATGGCGTCCATAATACTGGCGTGGATGCTCACCTGCGGTACGTCGGCATCGCGGCGCATCAGATGATGCACTTTATTCAGTAAACGTGCGCCCAGCGCGCCAGCCGGATGTGAACGGGCAAAATCTTCCTCATTGAAACCCCGCGCCTGCATCACGGCCATCGCCAGCGCATCGCCCATCATTAGCGTGTTCACGGTGCTGGAGGTGGGGGCAAGACGCATCGGGCAGGCTTCACGCTCAACGGAAATATCAAGGACGGCTTTTGCGGCTAAACCTAACGGTGAGTGCGATTTGCCGGTCATCGCCAGCAGGACAACGGACTTTTCTTCCAGCCGCGGGATAATTAAATCCAGCTCTTTCGCGCCGCCGGAGTAGGAGATAAACAGCATCACATCCTGACTTTCCACCATACCCAGATCGCCGTGCAGCGCTTCAGCCGGGTGAACAAAGAATGCCGGTGTGCCGGTGCTGGCGAAGGTTGCGGCAAGTTTTTTACCGATATGACCCGATTTACCGATGCCGGAAACAATCAGTTTGCCTTTGCAATGAATGATGGCTTCGGCGGCTTTAATAAAGTCATCACCCAGGCGGTCCGGCAGTTGGCTGGCTTCATGAAGTTCCAGCATCAGCGTTTGACGGCCCGCTTCCAGTAAAAAAGTGTTATCCGCAATCATGGCGTTGCATCCTGTCATTTTTGAATATTATACGTGTAGGGCTCGGCATTCACCGAGGTGCTGCATAAGGGTACTGATTTTGTCCGGTCAATACCAATGGCGCGATCAAGGTTAAGGAGGGGGGAAGTTTTTTTATCCACGATACGTTATGGCGCTTCCTTGAGGCGTTGCGATTGCTTTACCATAATTAACTCTTGCCGATATTGTTAAATGGATGTCCCATGTTGAAGCGTCGTTATATCGCCTTACTGCCCTTGTGTGTCCTGCTCGCTGCCTGTAGCAGCAAACCGAAAACCGCCGCCGCACCGGCAACGGCTGGCACGCCATCCGGCGGTTTCCTGCTGGAGCCGCAGCACAATGCGCTGATCCCGACCGGTGATTTTGCCAATAACCCGGCGGCAGAGCAGTTCATCGATAAGATGGTGAGCAAGCACGGCTTTGACCGACAACAGTTGCACGAAATTCTCTCCCAGGCGAAGCGTCTTGATTATGTGTTGCGTCTGATGGATCGCCAGGCACCGACCGGTTTGCCGCCGAGTGGGCCAAACGGCGCGTGGCTGCGCTATCGCAAACAGTTTATTACCCCGGACAACGTGCAAAACGGCGTCGCATTCTGGAATCAACATGAAGCCGCGCTGAAACGCGCGTGGCAGGTGTACGGTGTGCCGCCGGAAATTATCGTCGGTATTATCGGCGTTGAAACCCGCTGGGGCCGCGTGATGGGTAAAACCCGTATCCTCGATGCGCTGGCGACGCTCTCCTTTAATTATCCGCGCCGTGCAGAGTACTTCTCTGGCGAACTGGAAACCTTCTTGCTGATGGCGCGCGATGAAAGCGATGACCCGCTGGATCTGAAAGGTTCCTTCGCGGGTGCAATGGGTTACGGCCAGTTTATGCCGTCCTCTTACAAACAGTACGCCGTTGATTTTAATGGTGACGGACACATTAACCTGTGGGACCCGGAAGATGCTATCGGCAGCGTGGCGAACTACTTCAAACAGCACGGTTGGGTGAAGGGCGACCAGGTGGCGGTGCAGGCGATGGGCCAGGCGATGGGCCAGGCACCAGGGCTGGAAAACGGCTTTAAAACCAAATACAGCGTGTCGCAGCTTGCTGCCGCGGGCCTGACGCCGATGGATTCGCTGGGCAACCATCAGCAGGCCAGCCTGCTGCGTCTGGATGTCGGCACTGGTTATCAGTACTGGTACGGTTTGCCGAATTTCTACACTATCACCCGCTATAACCACAGCACGCACTATGCGATGGCTGTCTGGCAGCTTGGCCAGGCCGTCGCGCTGGCTCGCGTTCAGTAATCCCGCTTCCCCTCCCGTCCGGGAGGGGAGTTACATTTCGATACACCCTCATGTGCTGACAAGGATTTACATTTCTCTGCCTGCTGTTTATTGTTATGTTATAACATAATCATTGGGGCGGTATTCATGTCACCTTCGCTTTTTTCTCTCTCCAGCCTGAGGCGACTGGCAGGCGCATGTCTGCTGTTGGCGTTTATTTGGCTCGTCGCCTGGTGGGCGGTATCACTGCCATGATCGTGCTCGATAACCTTTGCATCGGCTATGACGGCGAGGCGATTGCGCCCCCCGTCGATGGACGCATTACGCGCGGCAACCTGATGGCGATCGTCGGGGCGAATGGCTGCGGCAAATCGACACTGTTGAAAACGCTGGCCGGATTCATTCCGCCCGTGAGCGGTAAAGTGCGCTGGCAGGTGCGGCGTCCGGTTATTGGCTGGCTGGCGCAGCGACAGGAGCTCGATCAGCAGTTTCCGTTAACGGTGCAGGATGTGGTGTCTCAGGGGGCGTGGCCGCGCCTCTCTTTGCTGTACGGCATGGGGCCGGGGATGCGCAAACGTATAGCGACAGCGCTGGAGCGCGTCGGGCTGTTGTCACTGGCGAAAGCGCCGATTAACACCCTATCCGGCGGCCAGTTCCAGCGCATGCTCTTTGCCCGCATTTTAGTGCAGCAGGCTCCGCTGGTGATGCTGGATGAACCCTTTACTGGCGTCGATGAAACGACTACGGAGATGTTGATGCCGCTCATTCTGGATATGCAGCGGCACGGGCAAACGGTGCTGGCGGTGCTGCATGACAGCGAAAAAGTGGCGCGCTTCTTTCCACAGGTGCTGGAGTTAGGCGGCGTGCGCGCAATCTCCCCGCTGTTACCCGCGAGGTCAGCATGATCTGGCACATCTTCTTTCAGCCGTTTATTGAGTTCGGCTTTATGCGTCGGGCGCTGATGGTGTGCCTCGCGCTTTCACTAAGCACAACGCTGCTTGGCGTATTTCTTCTGCTGCGGCGGATGAGCTTAATGGGCGATGCGCTGTCGCACGCCATACTTCCCGGCGTTGCTGTGGGCTATTTAATGAATGGAATGTCATTGCTGGCAATGACGATCGGCGGTTTTGTGGCAGGGATCGCCGTGGCGTTGGGGGCGGGCTGGGTGAGTCGCCGCACGCTCCTGAAAGAGGATGCCAGCTTTGCCGGATTCTATCTGGGCTCGCTGGCGCTGGGCGTCACGTTGGTGTCACTGCGCGGCTCAAACGTCGATCTGCTTCATCTGCTGTTTGGCTCCATTCTGGCGGTGGATGGCCCGTCAGCGCTGTTTGTCGCGCTGGTGGCCAGCATCACGCTGATCGCCCTGGCGGTGTGTTATCGCGGGCTGGTGGTTGAAGCGTTCGACAGCAGTTGGTTGCAGGTAAATGCGCGCTGGCTGCCGTCTGCGCTGCACGGATTGTTCCTCGCCCTGCTGGTGCTGAATCTGGTGGCCGGATTTCAGGTGTTGGGCACGTTGATGGCGGTGGGCGTAATGATGCTGCCCGCAATAGCGGCCCGCTGCTGGGCGCAAACACTGCCAGCTATGCTCTGGCTGGCGGGGCTGTGCGGCGTGCTTTGCGCATGGATGGGGCTTAGCCTGTCGTGGACGGCAAGCCTGCCCGCCGGGCCGTCTATCGTTCTGACCGCCAGTCTGATTTTTCTTTTTTCGCTAATTTTTGGCACGCGCAGCAGGCTGGCCTACCGCCTGCGTGCGCTTTTTAACTGAGGGGAGGGTATGAAAATGAAGAAGGTGATTCTGGCGCTGGCGTTGGGGTTAATCACGCAGGGCGCGATGGCGAAAACGCTCAATGTTGTCACCAGTTTTTCGGTGCTGGGCGATATCACGCAACAGGTTGGGGGCGATGCGGTGAAGGTGACGACGCTGGTGGGGCCGGACGGCGATCCCCATACTTTTGAGCCGTCGCCAAAAGAGAGCGCGTTGCTGAGCAAAGCGGATGTGGTGGTGGTTAACGGCCTGGGGCTGGAAGGGTGGATTGACCGATTAGTCAAAGCGTCCGGGTTTAAAGGGCAATTGGTCGTTGCCTCGCAGGGTGTCGCTACGCAAACCCTGGAAGAAGACGGACAAACGGTGACGGACCCGCACGCCTGGAATAATGTGGCGAACGGCGTCATTTATGCGCAGAACATTACCGAGGGCCTCGCCAAAGCGGACCCGCAGGACGCCAGTGCAATAAAAGCACGCGGTACGAAATATGTGGCTGAACTCAGGGCACTCGATAGCTGGGTCAAGCAGCGCTTCAGCCCGATTCCGCGCGATAAGCGTAAGGTGCTGACAAGCCACGATGCGTTCGGCTATTTCGCCAAAGCGTATCAGGTGGACTTCCTATCGCCGCAGGGGCTGTCATCGGAAAGCGAAGCGAACGCGGCGGATGTCGGCGCGTTGATTAAACAAATCAAAGCTGATGGTGTGCACACCTGGTTTATGGAAAACCAGCTCGACCCACGTCTGGTAAAACAGATTGCATCCGCGACCGGCGCGCAGGCGGGTGGCGAGCTTTATCCGGAAGCGTTATCGAAACCGGGCGGCGTGGCGGATAGCTACGTGAATATGGTGCGACATAACGTGGATACGATTGTTAACAGCATGCAGTAATCTCGGTCGGCCCGTAGGGGCCGACACTTATTTCACGTTGCCTTGCCCGGCTTTAAGTGAACTCACTGTTTTGCCCAACCTCAGGGCATAAATCAGACATACCAGGCCGAGCAATGCTTCAACTGCCATATACAATGCATCAAACGGGCCCGAACTGATACTTAACCCCACTTTCACTAATGTGAACAGGCCGCAAAAAAACATAATTAAGCGTAACTGTTCCGTTTTCTTGAGTTTTTTTTCAGTCTCTGGATCGTGTGTCGACATATCCTTAGTCCTTCCATTTCCAGGGTAGTTTCCGGGTGAAATTATCTCACTGTGTTTTTCAGGCTGCTATCCGAAAAGCACCTGGGCAATGCTTGCGATCCATTTTCTGAACCCCCCTCGTAAAATCGATACCTCGCCCCCATCTGTGTTGGGAAAGTGCTATCTTGTCCGACAGATATCTACCTGACAGGAGGGATGATGACTGACAGCGAATTATTTCAACTGAGCGAAAAGGTCGGGCAGGCGCTGAAAGCGCAGGGTGCGACAGTCACCGCGGCAGAATCTTGCACCGGAGGCTGGATTGCAAAAACCCTGACCGATGTCGCGGGAAGCTCAGCGTGGTTTGAGCGCGGCTTTGTCACCTATAGCAATGAAGCTAAATCGCAAATGATTGGCGTCAGCGCGGTGACGCTGGAACAGCACGGCGCGGTGAGCGAACCGGTAGTGGTCGAAATGGCCGTGGGCGCATTGCGTGCAGCGCGTGCCTCTTATGCGGTATCGGTCAGCGGCATTGCCGGGCCGGATGGCGGCAGCGATGAGAAGCCCGTCGGCACCGTATGGTTTGGCGTGGCAAGCGCGACCGGGCAGGGTGTAACCCAGCGCGAATGCTTCTCGGGCGACCGTGAATCGGTGCGTCGGCAGGCTACGGCATTTGCCTTGCAACTGCTCTGGCAACAATTTCTACAAAATACTTGATACTGTATGACTATACAGTATAATTGCTTCAACAGAACAGAATTCATTCCCCGGGCTTGCTCGGCATGACAGGAGTAAAAATGGCTATCGACGAAAACAAACAGAAAGCGTTGGCGGCAGCACTGGGCCAAATTGAGAAACAATTTGGCAAAGGCTCCATCATGCGCCTGGGTGAAGACCGTTCCATGGACGTGGAAACCATCTCCACCGGTTCGCTTTCACTGGATATCGCACTGGGTGCAGGCGGTCTGCCGATGGGGCGTATCGTCGAAATCTACGGGCCTGAATCGTCCGGTAAAACAACGCTGACCCTGCAGGTTATTGCTGCGGCACAGCGTGAAGGCAAAACCTGCGCCTTTATCGATGCAGAGCACGCGCTGGATCCCATCTATGCGCGTAAGCTGGGGGTTGATATCGACAACCTGCTGTGTTCTCAGCCAGATACTGGTGAACAGGCGCTGGAAATCTGTGATGCGCTGGCGCGCTCTGGCGCGGTTGACGTGCTGGTTGTCGACTCCGTTGCGGCACTGACACCAAAAGCGGAAATCGAAGGCGAAATCGGTGACTCTCACATGGGCCTTGCGGCACGTATGATGAGCCAGGCGATGCGTAAGCTGGCGGGTAACCTGAAACAGTCCAACACGCTGCTTATCTTCATCAACCAGATCCGTATGAAAATTGGCGTCATGTTCGGTAACCCGGAAACCACCACTGGCGGTAACGCGCTGAAATTCTATGCGTCCGTTCGTCTGGATATCCGCCGTATCGGCGCGGTGAAAGAGGGCGATAACGTCATCGGTAGTGAAACCCGCGTGAAAGTGGTGAAAAACAAAATCGCCGCACCGTTCAAACAGGCCGAATTCCAGATCCTCTACGGTGAAGGTATTAACTTCCTGGGCGAGCTGGTTGACCTGGGCGTGAAAGAGAAGCTGATCGAAAAAGCGGGTGCCTGGTATAGCTACAACGGCGACAAAATTGGTCAGGGTAAAGCGAATGCTATCTCCTGGCTGAAAGAGAACCCGGCTGCGGCGAAAGAAATCGAGAAAAAAGTGCGCGAGTTACTGCTCAGCAATCAGGATTCTACGCCGGATTTCGTGGTCGATGAAAACGACACGCACGCGAAAGAAACCAACGAAGATTTCTGATAACCTCTCATCAGAAAACAGAAGGGCTGCTAATGCAGCCCTTTTTTGCATTTAAACGATCGGGAGGGTTATGAACGAGAACGCACCACGCCGCTCCGCCTACGCGCGTTTGTTGGATCGTGCCATTCGTATTCTGGCGATGCGTGACCACAGCGAACAGGAGCTGCGCCGTAAACTGACGGCCCCGGTAATGACTAAAAACGGCCCCGAACCCATTGATGCGCCGGAAGAAGAGGTCGAAAAAGTGATCGCCTGGTGTCATGAGAATCGCTATCTCGATGACCTGCGATTTGTGCAGCAGTTTATCGCCAGCCGTAGCCGCAAAGGCTACGGCCCGGCGCGTATTCGACAGGAACTCGGGCACAAAGGCATTGCACGTAATGATATCGAGCAGGCGATGCGCGAGTGTGATATTGACTGGTGTACGCTGGCGCGTGAGCAGGCCGAGCGGAAGTACGGTGAACCGTTACCGACAACATTTGCTGAAAAAGTGAAAATCCAGCGCTTTTTGCTTTACCGTGGCTATCTGATGGAAGATATCCAGGAAATATGGCGAAATTTTGCCGATTGAGCGCTCGGGGGTTTTACTTCCCTTTAAAGAAAACTTATCTTATTCCCACTTTTTCCGTCAGGTAGCAAGTTGGACAACAAATAACCTGCTACGACGGCGACCTTTCGTTAGCTTGATTTCAGGATAATTATGAGCAAGAGCACCGCTGAGATCCGTCAGGCGTTTCTCGACTTTTTCCATAGCAAGGGACATCAGGTAGTTGCCAGCAGCTCCCTGGTGCCGAATAACGACCCGACCCTGCTGTTTACCAACGCCGGGATGAACCAGTTCAAGGATGTTTTCCTTGGTCTCGACAAACGTAATTATTCTCGCGCAACTACTGCGCAGCGTTGCGTTCGTGCGGGTGGTAAACATAACGATCTGGAAAACGTCGGTTACACCGCGCGTCACCACACGTTCTTCGAAATGCTGGGCAACTTCAGCTTCGGCGACTACTTCAAACACGACGCTATTCAGTACGCGTGGGAATTACTGACCGGTGAAAACTGGTTCGCCCTGCCGAAAGAGCGTCTGTGGGTGACCGTTTACGAAACCGATGATGAAGCTTACGAAATCTGGGAAAAAGAAGTCGGTATCCCGCGTGAGCGCATCATTCGCATTGGCGACAACAAAGGCGCGCCGTATGCTTCCGATAACTTCTGGCAGATGGGCGATACCGGCCCATGCGGCCCGTGCACCGAGATCTTCTACGATCACGGCGACCACATCTGGGGTGGCCCTCCGGGAACGCCTGAAGAAGACGGCGACCGTTACATTGAAATCTGGAACATCGTCTTCATGCAGTTCAACCGTCAGGCTGACGGCACCATGGAGCCGCTGCCGAAACCGTCCGTCGACACCGGTATGGGTCTGGAACGTATCACAGCGGTACTGCAACACGTCAACTCTAACTATGAAATTGACCTGTTCCGTAAACTGATTGATTCCGTAGCAAAAGTCACCGGCGCGACTGACCTGTCTAACAAGTCACTGCGCGTGATTGCCGACCACATTCGTTCCTGTGCATTCCTGGTTGCCGATGGCGTTACACCGTCGAATGAAAACCGTGGCTACGTGCTGCGCCGCATCATTCGTCGCGCTATTCGTCATGGCAACATGCTGGGCGCGAAAGACACCTTCTTCTACAAGCTGGTTGGCCCGCTGATTGACGTGATGGGTTCTGCCGGTGAAGAACTGAAACGCCAGCAGGCGCAGGTTGAACAGATTCTGAAAACCGAAGAAGAGCAGTTTGCCCGTACGCTGGAACGCGGCCTGGCGCTGCTGGATGAAGAGTTATCTAAGCTGAAGGGCGACACGCTGGATGGCGAAACCGCTTTCCGTCTGTACGACACTTACGGCTTCCCGGTTGACCTGACGGCGGACGTTTGTCGTGAGCGTGGCCTGAAAGTTGACGAAGCAGGCTTTGAAGCTGCGATGGAAGAGCAGCGCCGTCGTGCGCGTGAATCCAGCGGTTTCGGCGCAGACTATAACGCGATGATCCGCGTTGATGGCGCGTCAGAATTCAAAGGTTACGATCATCTCGAACTGAACGGCAAAGTCACTGCACTGTTTATCGACGGTAAAGCGGTTGAAAGCGTGGCGGCCGGTCAGGAAGCGGTAGTCATTCTGGACCAGACCCCGTTCTATGCGGAATCTGGCGGTCAGGTTGGCGATAAAGGCGAGCTGAAAGGCGCGGGCTTTAGCTTCAGCGTGAATGATACGCAGAAATATGGTCAGGCGATTGGTCATCTCGGCAAGCTGATGGCAGGTTCTCTGAAAGTGGGCGACGCGGTTCAGGCTGATGTTGACGAAGCGCGTCGTGCGCGTATTCGACTGAACCACTCGGCGACACACCTGATGCACGCAGCGCTGCGCCAGATTCTTGGCACGCACGTGGCGCAGAAAGGTTCTCTAGTGAATGACAAAGTGCTGCGTTTCGATTTCTCGCATTTCGAAGCGATGAAACCGGAAGAGATTCGTGCGGTCGAAGATCTGGTGAATGCCCAGATTCGTCGTAACCTGCCGATTGAGACTAACGTAATGGATCTCGACGCGGCAAAAGCGAAGGGCGCGATGGCGCTGTTCGGTGAAAAATATGATGACCGCGTTCGCGTGCTGAGCATGGGCGATTTCTCTACCGAGCTGTGCGGCGGAACTCACGCTTCACGCACCGGTGACATCGGCCTGTTCCGTATTGTGTCCGAATCCGGAACGGCGGCGGGTGTTCGTCGTATCGAAGCGGTTACTGGTGAAGGCGCGATTGCCAGCCTGCATGCAGAAAGCGATCGTTTGAGTGATATCGCCCAGTTGTTGAAAGGCGATAGCCATAACCTGACGGAAAAAGTGCGTACTGTTCTGGAACGTACCCGTCAACTGGAAAAAGAGCTGCAGCAGCTGAAAGAGCAGGCGGCAGCGCAGGAGAGTGCAAACCTTTCCAGCAAAGCAGAAAACATCAACGGCGTTAAGCTGCTGGTGAGCGAGCTTTCCGGCGTTGAGCCGAAAATGCTGCGCACAATGGTTGACGATCTGAAGAACCAGCTGGGTTCCGCCATTATTGTGCTGGCGACCGTGGCTGACGATAAGGTTTCTCTGATTGCGGGCGTGTCTAAGGATGTCACTGACCGCGTAAAAGCAGGGGAACTTATCGGCATGGTGGCACAACAAGTTGGTGGTAAAGGCGGTGGTCGTCCGGATATGGCGCAAGCCGGTGGTACCGATGCGACGGCGCTTCCAGCGGCATTGTCCAGTGTGAAAGGCTGGGTGAGCGCGAAGCTGTAATTACGCAAGACATAAAATAAATCCTGTGTGGGCGTCTTAACGTTAATTGTTAAGACGCCTTGCATATGGAGTACTGATAACGATAAAGTCAGGTTGAAGTCATGTATATCGGCTAAACTTACGTTTAACAGAATGTGATGCCGTGAACGTTACACCAGGGTGTGAGTCACAGCGTACGTTTGGCGTTATGCACGAAGCGTTCAGGTCAAATCAAGGAAGCCTGATGTTGAGTGTGTATATGATGGATATGCCGGGATACAGAGAGACCCGACTCTTTTAATCTTTCAAGGAGCAAAGAATGCTGATTCTGACTCGTCGAGTTGGTGAGACCCTCATGATTGGAGATGAGGTCACTGTGACAGTTTTAGGGGTGAAGGGTAACCAGGTGCGTATCGGCGTTAACGCTCCGAAAGAAGTATCCGTTCACCGTGAAGAGATCTACCAGCGTATCCAGGCTGAAAAATCCCAGCAGTCCAGTTACTAAGTTCTCGCGTCTCACCTCTCCGGTGAGACGCATCCTTTCCAGAATTCTCGTTTTACCGCTTCGTTTTCTTCTCGCAATCTTCTTTTTTCTGCCCGCCGTGATTTTATCGCCTCTGCTGTGCCACATTCTTTCTGTTTTGTTTTACCGTGAGTTAGGGATTTTACTGTTGAGAAAACAGGCTTTTTGCCGTTTTTAACGCCTAATTGTGCGCGAAGTGTGCAAACGATAAAAGGTCTCGAAAAATTGTTTGACTTATAAAGCCCAGAAAGTAATATGTGCGCCACGCAGCGACGAAGAGCTTTTAACGAGTTCTCCGAAGCACTCGTAAGAGGCGTGTGGTGAGGTGGCCGAGAGGCTGAAGGCGCTCCCCTGCTAAGGGAGTATGCGGTCAAAAGCTGCATCCGGGGTTCGAATCCCCGCCTCACCGCCATTTTGCATCCGTAGCTCAGCTGGATAGAGTACTCGGCTACGAACCGAGCGGTCGGAGGTTCGAATCCTCCCGGATGCACCATCTTACTTAACATTGCATTAGTGATGTTAAATCAGCGTAGTAAAGCAAGTTTCCCGATGCATCCGTAGCTCAGCTGGATAGAGTACTCGGCTACGAACCGAGCGGTCGGAGGTTCGAATCCTCCCGGATGCACCATCTCTTGTTTTAACGAATAGTATTTCCCGATGCATCCGTAGCTCAGCTGGATAGAGTACTCGGCTACGAACCGAGCGGTCGGAGGTTCGAATCCTCCCGGATGCACCATATTCTCCGAGATAACAGTGGGTTTGTTGTTTCAGGTTCTGCGAGATACTCGCGAGCACCAGGGAGGATAGCGTTGCTTTAGCAACGACCCGTAGGGCAAGGCGCAGCCGAGTAATCCTCCCGGATGCACCATCTCTTGTTTTAACGAATAGTATTTCCCGATGCATCCGTAGCTCAGCTGGATAGAGTACTCGGCTACGAACCGAGCGGTCGGAGGTTCGAATCCTCCCGGATGCACCATATTCTCCTGGATTACAGCCAGTCTCTTACTTCCCCGATACACTTATAAATCCTAATTTGTTCTAAACCCTCCCTCACGACATATTTCCAACGCGTCTGTCAGCGACAAAAACCGCCTTTTACGTTAAAGTAACATCTCACTTTATCTGTCTGTGAGAACGTGATGTACGAACGCTACGCGGGATTAATCTTTGATATGGATGGCACTATCCTGGACACCGAACCTACGCACCGTAAAGCGTGGAACGAGGTGCTGGGGCGTTATGGTATGCGTTTCGACGAGCAGGCGATGGTTGCCCTTAACGGTTCTCCTACCTGGCGTATCGCCCAGGCCATCATTGAACTTCATCAGGCCGATCTCGACCCTCATCTTCTGGCACAGGAAAAAACAGCTGCCGTTAAAGCGATGCTGCTGGATTCTGTGACGCCGTTACCGCTGATTGATGTGGTGAAAGCCTGGCACGGACGTCGCCCGATGGCGGTCGGTACAGGCAGCGAGAGCGCTATTGCTGAAGCGTTGCTTGCGCATCTGGGTCTGCGTCACTATTTTTCTGCGGTGGTCGCCGCCGATCACGTCAAAAATCACAAACCCGCGCCTGATACTTTCCTGCTTTGCGCACAACGCTTAGGCGTGGCGCCGGAAAAATGCGTCGTGTTTGAAGATGCTGATTTTGGCCTACAGGCGGCCAGAAGCGCCGGTATGGACGCTGTTGACGTTCGTCTGCTGTGAGTGACGGGCTGGCTCTGGCATCGTTGTTCGCTAGCAGTTTCCTGAGCGCAACACTGCTGCCGGGGAACTCGGAAGCGGTGCTTGTCGCGCTCCTCGTCTCGGGCCTCAGTCACCCCTGGCTTTTAGTATTAATAGCAACAATGGGTAATAGCCTTGGTGGGGCAACAAACGTTATCCTTGGACGGTTGTTTCCCGTGCGTAAGCAATCGCGCTGGCAGGAAAAAGCAACATCCTGGTTAAAACGTTATGGCGCAGCCACACTGTTACTGAGCTGGATGCCCGTGATCGGTGATTTACTGTGTCTGCTGGCGGGATGGATGCGCATCTCTTGGGGGCCGGTGCTCTTTTTTTTATGTCTTGGAAAAGCGTTACGCTACATCGCTGTAGCGGCGGCGACGCTCCAGGGTATGACGTGGTGGCACTAATTGGATTGCTTGTGACCTTTAATCGTCAACCATTACAATTATGCTTAATAAAATGATATCGACAGGCGGGAGGTCAATTTGATCCCGGATGTATCACAGGCGCTGACCTGGCTGGAAAAACACCCTGAAGCACTGAAAGGGATAAATCGTGGTCTTGAGCGTGAGACGCTGCGCGTTAACGCTGATGGCTCACTGGCAACGACCGGGCACCCGGAATCACTCGGCTCGACGTTGACCCATAAATGGATCACTACCGATTTCGCCGAAGCGCTGCTGGAATTTATCACTCCGGTTGATGGCGACGTCAATCATATGCTCACCTTCCTGCGTGACGTGCACCGTTATACGGCGCGTCATCTTGGCGATGAACGGATGTGGCCGCTGAGTATGCCGTGCTATATCGCGCCGGGCCAGGATATCGAACTGGCGCAGTACGGCACGTCTAACGTTGGCCGTCTGAAAACGCTGTATCGCGAAGGGCTGAAGAATCGCTATGGCGCGCTGATGCAAACCATCTCTGGCGTGCATTACAACTTCTCTTTGCCGATGGCGTTCTGGCAGGCGAAGTGCGGTGTGACGGATGCTGAGAGCGGTAAAGATGCGATCTCTGCTGGCTATTTCCGCGCGATCCGCAACTATTATCGTTTTGGCTGGGTGATCCCGTATCTGTTTGGCGCCTCTCCGGCGATTTGCTCCTCTTTCCTGCAAGGGAAGGAGAGTGCGTTGCCGTTTGAGAAAACCGACTGCGGCATGTACTACCTGCCTTACGCCACGTCTCTGCGTCTGAGCGATCTCGGCTATACCAATAAATCGCAAAGCAATCTCGGAATTACGTTTAACGAATTGCATGAATACGTGGCAGGATTAAAGCGGGCGATCAAAACACCATCGGAAGAATATGCGCGTATTGGTGTTGAGAAAGACGGTAAGCGTCTGCAAATCAACAGCAATATCTTGCAGATTGAGAACGAGCTCTACGCACCGATTCGTCCTAAACGCGTGACACGTAGCGGTGAGAATCCGTCTGACGCGCTGCTGCGTGGTGGCATCGAATATATCGAAGTGCGCTCGCTGGATATTAACCCGTTCTCACCAATCGGCGTGGATGAGCAGCAGATTCGCTTCCTTGATCTGTTTATGGTCTGGTGCGTGCTGGCCGATGCGCCTGAAATGAGCAGTAAGGAGCTGCAATGCACGCGCACCAACTGGAATCGCGTGATTCTGGAAGGACGTAAGCCGGGCCTCACGCTGGGCATGGGTTGCGAAACCGCACAGTTCCCGCTGCCGAAAGTGGGTAAAGATCTGTTCCGCGATCTGAAACGTGTGGCGCAGACCATGGACAGCATTGAAGGCGGTGAAGCTTACCAGAAAGTGTGCGATGAACTGGTTGCGTGCTTTGATAATCCGGAATTAACCTTCTCAGCGCGCATTCTGCGTTCTATGCTTGATGAGGGCATTGGCGGAACCGGCAAGGCGCTGGCGGAGCAATATCGTAATATGCTGCGTGAGGAGCCGCTGGAGATCCTAACCGAAGAGGAATTTGCTGCGGAACGTGATGCATCCGTTGAGCGTCAGCGTAAGCTGGAAGCCTCGGATACGGAATCATTTGAAGCGTTGCTGGCAAAACACGCCTGACAGAAAAGAAAAAGGCCACATCACTGTGGCCAAATATACATCTCTGAATTCAGGGATGATGATAACAAATGCGCGTCTTTCATATACTCAGACTCGCACTTGAAAGAAGAGTTCAGTTTTTTTTAAAAAAAATCACTTTATCCCTAAAAATCCTGTTTGTGATGGCTTAAAAGTTATATTTTTCAGTCTATTAGGGTGAGAAATAAAATGCCTGGGATAAGGGATACACCGGAGGTTACGAAATGCCGTTGTTAGATAGCTTCACTGTCGATCACACCCGTATGGAAGCCCCAGCAGTCCGTGTAGCCAAAACGATGAACACGCCGCATGGTGACGCGATTACCGTTTTTGATCTGCGCTTTTGTGTGCCAAACAAAGAAGTGATGCCGGAAAAAGGCATTCACACGCTGGAGCACCTGTTTGCCGGGTTCATGCGTAATCACCTTAACGGTAACGGCGTTGAGATCATCGACATCTCCCCGATGGGCTGCCGCACCGGCTTCTATATGAGCCTGATCGGTACGCCGGATGAGCAGCGCGTGGCGGATGCGTGGAAAGCGGCAATGGCAGACGTGCTGAAAGTTCAGGATCAGAATCAGATCCCGGAACTGAACGTGTACCAGTGTGGTACATATCAGATGCACTCCCTGGCGGAAGCGCAGGAAATTGCGCGCCATATTCTCGACCGCGACGTGCGCGTGAACAGCAATGATGAGCTGGCGCTGCCGAAAGAGAAGTTACAGGAATTGCACATTTAGTCTGGCAATGCCGAATAATCCGGTCGACATGATCGTACGGAAAACGCAGGCCCGGTAAGCGAAGCGGCACCGGGCAACAAAAAAGGGCCAATGGCCCTTTTTTTATATCGACAACTTAATGCGCGCCACCGCCGCCGCCCCCGGCGCCGAATGGCGGTCTGGCAAACCACACCAGGCCCAGCAGCACGAGAAATATCCCCGCCGAGATCCAGAATATCTCGTTTGCCGAGATTATCAGCCCCTGATTGGTTATCTGCTGCGCCAGCCAGCCAGAAGCCTGCTGTTGCGACATGCCCATTCCCTCAAGCTGATTGTACATCGCCTGAGCATCCGGGTTATACGGCGTGACATACTCCGTTAACTGCGCATGGTGCAGCGATTCCCGGTTGGTCCACAGAGTGGTGGTAATGGATGTCCCGATAGAGCCTGCCAGCGTACGCGTAAAGTTCGACAAACTCGATGCCGCCGCCAGACGCTCAGGCGGCAAACCGGAGAGCGTAATGGTCGTTAGCGGCATAAAGAAGCATGCCACCGCGAAGCCCTGGATAAACTGCGGCCAGGCCGATGCGCCGAAATCCATCCCCGGCTCGAAGGTGTAAGCGCGCCAGTAGAAGCAGACCGCATACATAATAAAGCTGAAGGTGACCAGACGACGCATATCAAGTTTATGCGCAAAGCGACCGATAATCGGTGACAGAATCACCGGTATCACGCCCACCGGCGCAGAAGCCAGCCCCGCCCACGTCGCGGTATAGCCGTAAACTTCCTGCAAAAGCTGCGGTAGCAGAACGATCGCGCCGAAGTAGAGCATATACGCCAGGCTGATACACAAACAGCCGATGGTAAAGTTTCGCGACTTGAAGAGTGAGAGATCGACTATCGGATTATCGTCCGTCAGCTCCCAGACAATCAGGAAGCTTAGCGACACCACCGCCACAATAGTCAGTACGATGATCTCGGTGGAGTTGAACCAGTCGAGTTCTTTCCCCTGGTCGAGCATGACCTGCAAACTGCCGATACCCAGCACCAACAGTGCAAGACCAATACCGTCGATGCGACGTTGCTCAGTGCGCGTTTCACGCCCACGCAGTGCCTGAAGGCTCATCAGCACCACCACGATACCAATCGGCACGTTGATGAAGAAAATCCAGCCCCAATGATAGTTATCGCTGATATAGCCGCCGAGAATTGGCCCGCAAATCGGTGCAACAATCACGGTCATCGACCACAGCGCTAATGCGATAGAGCGTTTAGCAGGCGGATAGTTGCTGAGTAACAGACTTTGCGACAGCGGGATCAGTGGCCCGGCAACAATCCCCTGAATCACGCGGAAGAAGATAAGCATGCCCAGACTGTTGGAAACGCCGCAGGCCCACGACGCGATAGCGAAGGCCACGGTAGACCACAGGAACAGCTTCACCTCGCCGACACGCTTCGCCAGCCACCCGGTAATCGGAATGGAGATGGCGTTCGCGACGCCGAACGAGGTGATAACCCAGGTCCCCTGGCTCAATGATGAGCCAAGGTTACCGGCGATCGTCGGGATCGCCACGTTTGCGATGGTGGAGTCCAGCACCTGCATGAAAGTCGCAAGCGACAACGCAATGGTCATGATGACCAGTTGCGCGCCTTCCAGCGGTTTTTGCTGTTGCATTACACTCACCCCGGGATCAGTTGGCGTTGGCCTGCACGATGTCGTTGATCAGCTTGTTGACCGGATCGAGACTGATTTCACGCGCATTACTTTCGTAAGCCGGGCTGGTACGCACCTGACTTGCCAGGATCTGACCGTCGCGGTTCGAAGTATCGACTTTCACCAGCGTGGAGAGGCCAATACGTAGCGGATGCTCCGCCAACTGTTTCTCATCCAGCTCAACACGAACCGGCAGACGCTGAACCACTTTGATCCAGTTACCGGTGGCGTTTTGTGCAGGCAGCAGCGAGAAGGCACTACCGGTGCCCATATCGAGGCCGACTACTTTGCCGTGATATTCCACGTCGTCGCCATAAATATCAGAGATAACGGTAACCGGCTGGCCAATACGCATGTGCGCCAGTTGCGTCTCTTTGAAGTTCGCATCGACCCACAGGTTATTCGCCGGAACGACGGCCATCAGCGCAGTGGTTGGGCTAATCTGCGCGCCAGGCTGTACCTGACGACGAGATACATAACCGGTCATCGGGCTGACGATTTGGGTTCGTTGCAGAGCGAGCCAGGCATTACGCACTTCTGTCGCCGCCTGTTTCACCGTCGGCTGGTCTTCGAGCTTCGTCCCCAGAATAATCGCCTGGTTGGCGTTATATTGCTGGATAGCGACGTCGAGTTGCGCCTGCGCGCTGGCAACCGCATCGCGCGCGTGTTGCAGCTCTTCGCGGCCAATCAGGTTGGCGCTACCCAGCGGAATACGGCGATTTAAGTCTGTCTGCGCCTGAGCCAGTGCGGTTTTTTTCACGTCGATGCTCGCCTGCAATTGCTTGCTGTTGATCATCGTTTGACGCATCTGGCGCACGGTAGAGGCCAGTGCGGTTTGCGCTTTTTCGAAGGCCTGCTGTGCATCGGTCTGATCGAGCGTAACCAGCACATCGCCTTTTTGCACAAAGTCGGTGTTATCGGCCCAGACTTTCGTCACGCTGCCGGACACCTGCGCCATAATTTGTACCTGGTTCCCTGCCACGTAGGCGTCATCGGTTTCTTCAAAATGACGCAGTACTAAAAACCAGTAAATCCCATATGCCACAGCAATAATGACAAAGAGCAAGGTCAACAGCACCAGGGCGCGCTTACGCGTGCCTTTCTTGTTGGCCGGTTGCTGCGGGGTTTGAGTCTCCGCATTTGCGCTCATGTTATTCTCCACGATCTTATTATTTCACATCGGCTGAGCCGACCTGTTTATCAGAAAGGCCAGCAGAGGGGAATCTGCTGGCCTATCAGTTTCTGTTATCAATCAGGATAATTGAGCGATATCCGGACTTAGCGCAGTGCCTCAAGGACAACGCCATCTTCATCCATCTGATCCAGACGGGTGAGGAGCTTCCGGGTGATATGCTCAAGCTGGTCTTTTTCAGCCGCGCTTAAAGAAGACCAGAGTTGGTGTAAGCAATGATGTTGCGGAGGCAGAACCTCACGCAGGAATTGATGACCTTTATCGGTAAGCTGCAGGTGCAGGCAACGACGATCGTTATCGCTTTCGCGACGCTCGATCCAGCCGCGTTTTTCCAGCTCATCGGCGATACGGGTTGCATTGGTACGAGACGAGCCCAGCGCGCAGCTCAGCTCAGAAGGCTGAATGCTGTGATTTTCCTGAGACTCCAGCGTAATTAACGCCATAAATAATGTCTCGTTAATCCCCTGAGCTTTCAGCATCTTATTGCGGTTGTCCAGCAGCTTGCCCTGCATGTGCATGCATAGACGAGTCAGAAGAATTTCCTGAAACGGAAAATCTTCATGGCGGCTGGCGCGAAATTTTAGCATTTGTTCAATGGGCGTAAACGAACTATCCATTTGGGCATAACCTCATTAATTTCAGCCGATATAGTAACGACGGTGACAAATAAAGTAAATGAATTATTGATTCGAATTTATATGACGAATCTATCAAAGTGAAAATCGGGCCGTTCCGCAGCCCGAGTCAGCAGTGCAGGGCGTTACTCCTGCGGTTGGTGTCGGTAGCCGCGCCACCACACCAACAGATTGAGCAGCGTAATGCATGCGCCAACCAGACAAACCCCATTCCAGCCTGCATGTTGCCAGGCGGAAGCGGAAATCAGCGACCCGGCCGCGCCGCCGATGAAATAGCAGGTCATGTAACCTGCCGTCAGACGGTTACGCGCATCGGGATGCACGCGATAAATCACCGTCTGATTTGTGATATGTACACCCTGAACCATCAGGTCGAGTAGCAGAATACCAACGATCAGCGCCGCCACGGAGACCTGCCCGTACCAGATAGCCAGCCAGGAGAGCAGCAGCGCCAGCAGGCTTACTGTGGTGGTCAGATGCGCTTTACCTTTATCAGCCAGCGTACCCACCGGACGCGCGCCTAACGCGCCGGCCGCACCCACCAGGCCGAACAGACCAATGGTACCTTCGGAGAAGTGATAGGGGGCGCCTGCGAGCAGGAAGGCCATGGATGTCCAGAGAATGCTGAAGCTGGCGAAGGTCAGGCACCCCAGCAGAGCGCGAGTGCGAAGAAGTTTGTTATGGGCAAACAGATGGTAAATTGAGCCAAGAATGCGCGGATAGCTCAGGTGATTGTCCTGTTTGAGCTTCGGTAAACCCCGCCACAGCGCCAGTGCCAGAATCACCATTAATACGCTGGCGACCCAGAACACGGTGCGCCAGCCGCCGAGGTTTGCCAGTAACCCGGCAACGGTGCGCGCCAGCAGGATCCCAAGCAGAAGACCGCTCATCACCGTACCGACCACTTTGCCGCGTTTTTCCGGGGCGGCGAGGGTAGCCGCCATAGGGACTAACAGCTGCGCCACGACTGAAAAGAGCCCGGTCAGCGCGGTGCCCAGAATCATCATTCCCAATGAAGTACTGCTGGCCGTGATCAGCATTCCGCCAGCGGCGAGCAGCGTCATCACGACAATCAAGCGTCGGCGCTCAAACATATCGCCGAGCGGTACCAGGAACAGCAGCCCGGCAGCATAGCCAAGCTGTGCAGCCGTGACGATAAAGCCTGCCTGGCTGGCGCTCAGGGAAAACGCGCGGGCAATGGCTTCCAGCAGCGGCTGCGCATAATAGTTGCTGGCGACGGCAAGCCCGGTGGCGACAGACATCAGGACAATCAGCGCGGGACTCAGCCCGTGTGAGGTTTTGGTCATTGGGGTAAATTATTTTCGTGGTGATTATTATTGATGTTACCAATAATAACGGATGCAGGGGGAATTAAGTGAAATGAATGGTGGCGAGACGTGCGGTTTCTGTGGGGAGGCCCCTCATCCTACCCCTCTCCCACAGGGAGAGGGGACTGAGTGTGCATATCTGCACGTCCTGCACCGGTTTTCTCCCTCTCCCTGTGGGAGAGGGCAGGGGTGAGGGTGTTATTTCTGCGCCGCCAGCGCCTCTTTTACCCAGCCATCAAACTGCGCCTGGTGAGCTTTGATCCAGCCATCAACATGACCCTGAATATCCCCTTCCGATGCTTTGCCTTCATGCATCATCGAGTTCTGGGCGTTAATGTCAGCAACCGGCAGTTTCATAATAGAGAACAGTTTTGCCGCCGCCGGGTTTTTCTCAGCCCAGACTTTGTTGGCAACAATGTGCATGGTGCTGACCGGGAAGCCATAGTTCGCGCCGTTCGGCAGTTTGGTATCGATGTCTTTCTGCACGCCTGGCAGGGAAGAGAACGGCACCTGCAGCCATACCACATCTTTACCCGGCTTCATCACGTCGCTCACCCAATAAGGCGTCCAGGTGTAATACAGCACCGGTTTGCCTTCTTTATAACGGGTAATGGTATCGGCCATCATCGCCGCATAGTTACCCTGGTTGTGGTTAACGGTTTTGGTCAGGCCGTAGGCATCCAGTTGATGGTTAATGGCCGCTTCACAACCCCAGCCTGGGTTACAGCCAGTTAAATCAGCTTTGCCGTCACCATTGCTGTCGAACAGTTTGGCGATTTTCGGATCTTTAAGCTGCTCAATATTGGTGATGTGATACTGATCGGCGGTTTTTTTGTCGATCAGATAACCCTGAGCCGCACCGTTCACAAATACGCCTTCACGGTAGAATTTCTTGTCGCCACCGGCAGCGGCATACATATCGTCATGCAGCGGCTGCCAGTTGACGGCGGTGAAAGTGGAATCGCCAGATGCCAGTGAAGTGTAAGCAACGTTGTAGTCAACTTCATCGGGCTTATTGACGGTATAGCCCAGTTTTTCCAGCGCGCGGCTGACCAGCAGGGTCTGGAAGGTTTCTTCGGTGATGGTGCTTTGAATTGGCTGTACGGTAACGCCTTTGCCCGGTAAGTCCGCCGCAAAGGTGCTGGTGGAAACAAGGGTGGCGAAGGCTGTGGCTAACATTACGCTATGTCGCATCGTTGTTCCTTTTTTATGATGAGTAAAGTTTGCAGAGCCCGGCGCGTGATGCGCCGGGTAAAAACAGGATTACTTGCTGAAAGGACGGGTCAGCAGACCCAGAGGGCCGATGGTGTACCAGCGGCGGTTGCCACGACTGCGGGAATCGCGGCCAACGGCTTGTGTCAGGCGGTCGAGGATAATCGCCAGAATAACGATCCCGACGCCGCCTACGGTGGCGAGGCCCATATCAAGACGGCCAATACCGCGCAGAACCATCTGGCCCAGGCCGCCCACGGCGATCATCGAGGCGATAACCACCATCGACAGCGCCAGCATCAGCGTCTGGTTCACACCCGCCATAATAGTCGGCATCGCCAACGGGAGCTGGACTTTAAACAGCATCTGACGCGGGCTGGCGCCGAATGAGCGCGACGCTTCAATCAGATCCTCAGGCACCTGGTTAATCCCAAGAATAGTCAGACGTACAATGGGCGGCAGGGCGAAGATAATTGTCACCACGACACCCGGTACGTTACCGATACCGAACAGCATCACGATAGGCACCAGATACACAAATGCTGGCGTGGTCTGCATGGCATCCAGCAATGGGCGAATGATCTTCGACGCCCGTGGGCTTCGCGCCAGCCATATCCCCAACGGTAGTCCGATGATGATACAGAACAGCAGCGCCGTCAGAACCAGTGCCAGGGTAATCATCGCCTGTGACCAGGCACCAATTGCGCCAATGGCAATCAGCGATACCAACGTGGCGATCCCCATGCCGAGGCTCGACATCTGCCAGGCAATCAGGGCGAAAACGAGAATCGCGACGGGCGCAGGCATCCCCAGCAGCAGTTGCTGGAATGCGCTGAGAATGTAATCAATCGGAACACGAATGCCCTGGAACAGCGGGCGGAAGTGCAGCACCACCCAGTCAATGCCATGCGTTACCCAACTGTCCAGCGGGATCAGCGTCTTATGGAACGGATCCAGAATATTGAAATGCTCTGGCTGTGGCGCGGGGGCGCTGGTCAGCCAGTCTGCGCCGCCACCGCCGTCGGCAGGCGCGCTGCCCCAGGCGTCGGCGGATTGTGCGGCATTATCGGCCGCCGGTGCGGTATCCCACGGATTGGTTTGATCAGCCATTGTTTGTCACCTCGCGATCTAAAGCCTGAAGAAGCATGCGTTTAGAAATAACGCCAACGTACTGTTGCTCTTCGCCAACAACCGGGACCGCACACGGGGCCTGGCCGACATGAGAGAGCAATTCGCTGAGCGGTGTTTCTGCGTCAACCACTAATGGCGGATCTAACAAGGCGCTTTCAATTCCCTGACCTGCACTCAGGGCAGCTTTCAGCGTGTCAATTGAGACAATTCCAACAAACTTATTTCCGCGCTCGATGACATAACCATATTCACGGTCATCATCCTGCAATAATTTCAGGGCAGAACGCGGGCCGAATCCTGGCGTTTTTCTGATAATTCCAGCCGGGCTACGGCGGGCAATATCTTTCGCGCTAAATACCTGGCTGATATCGACACCACGGAAGAAGGTGCGCACATAATCATTCGCCGGATTATTGAGAATTTCATCCGGTGTGCCAACCTGTACCACTTCGCCATTTTGCATAATAGCGATGCGATCGCCAATTCGCATGGCTTCGTCGAGATCGTGAGAAATAAAGACGATAGTCCGCTGATGTTTGGCCTGTAATTTTACCAGCTCATCCTGCATTTCCGTTCGAATTAATGGGTCGAGCGCCGAGAAGGCTTCATCCATTAATAAGATATCAGGGTTGATAGCCAGCGCACGGGCTAAACCAACACGCTGACGCATACCGCCAGAGAGTTCATCCGGGTAAGAGTGAGCATAATTTTCCAGCCCGACCTGACGCAGCGCGTCCAGGGCTTTCTCCTGACGCTCGGCGGTTGGAATACCCGCCAGTTCCATACCAAAAGCGGCGTTATCGACCACGGTCATATGCGGCATCAGGGCGAACGACTGGAAGACCATCGCGATTTTCTTTCTGCGCACCTCACGAAGCTCGGCGTCGGAGATTTTGGCGATGTCTACGCCGTCAATCAGCACCTGCCCGCGGGTTGGTTCAATCAGGCGATTGAGAAGGCGTACCATGGTTGATTTACCGGAACCGGATAATCCCATGATGACAAATATCTCGCCTTCTTCAATGGCCAGACTGGCGTCTTTAACGCCAAGCGATAATCCTGTTTTCTCCAGAATTTGTTCTTTGCTGAGGCCTTTTTCAATATATTTGAATGCGCGCTGTGGATGCTCACCAAATACTTTATAAAGATTCTTAACTTCTAATTTAATTGCCATGCAATAATAGAATTCCCGTTATTTATTTATATCAATATGATTCCTGATGGAAATAATTACACGGGTATACCCTAACATACTGAGATTCTATGACAACCCTTGGGAGGATTCTGCTTGCCGAAATGAGAAGGGTGAATTGCCGGGGCTTCCCATGATATAAGGGCTGAGAGCGATTTAAATTTTTATGATATTTTTGCGTTTCCCCACCGCAAATTTCACCTGAAAGCGATACATTCAGGTGAAAGGGTGTGATAAATAACAGTGTAGTAGACCTAAGAAAATTTGTGTGATTAATTGCGCTATTCGCAAAATAATCCGGTAAAAAATGAGGGTTATTTTTACCGGATGAGGTTACTAAAAATCCCAATCGTCGTCGGTGGTTTCGACCGCTTTTCCCATCACATAAGAGGAACCTGAGCCGGAGAAAAAGTCGTGGTTTTCATCGGCATTAGGAGAGAGCGCGGCGAGAATTGCCGGGTTAACCTCAGCCATTTCTGGCGGGAATAACGCCTCGTAACCGAGGTTCATCAGTGCCTTATTGGCGTTGTAGCAGAGAAACGCTTTTACCTCATCAACCCAACCGCTGTCGGCATACAGTGCTTCGGTGTAGGTCAGTTCGTTGTCATAGAGATCCATCAGCAAATCGAAGGCAAAATCTTTCAATGCTTCACGCTCGGCCTCGCTGACTTTCTCGAGCCCTTTCTGATACTTATAGCCAATATAGTAACCGTGTACCGCTTCATCGCGAATAATCAGGCGGATAAGGTCTGCGGTATTGGTGAGCTTGCCGCGGCTCGACCAGTACATGGGCAACCAAAAGCCGGAATAGAAGAGAAATGATTCCAGAAACACGCTGGCAATTTTCTTCTTCAGCGGTTCATCGGCCTGATAGCGCGCCAGCATCAGGTGTGCTTTTTTCTGCAATGGCGCGTTTTCTTCGCTCCAGGCGTAAGCGGCATCCACATCTTTGGTCTGGCACAGCGTGGAGAAAATCGAACTGTAGGAGCGGGCGTGCACCGCCTCCATAAAGCTGATATTGGACATTACGGCTTCTTCATGCGGCGTGAGTGAATCCGGCATCAACGATGGCGCGCCCACCGTATTCTGAATCGTATCCAGCAGCGTCAGACCGGTAAATACGCGGATGGTTAATTGCTGCTGGGTGGGCGTCAGCCCCTGCCACGCGGGGATATCATTGGATAGCGGCACTTTTTCCGGTAGCCAGAAGTTACTGGTCAGACGGTTCCAGACCTCAAGATCTTTATCGTCCTGAATTTTGTTCCAGTTGACGGCGCTGACGTGCGATAAACGGTTCATCCTTTTCTCCTTACAGCGCGCAGGACACGCAGCCTTCAATTTCGGTGCCTTCCAGCGCAAGCTGGCGCAGGCGAATGTAGTAGAGGGTTTTGATACCTTTCTTCCAGGCGTAAATTTGCGCTTTATTGATATCGCGCGTGGTGGCGGTATCGGGGAAGAACAGCGTTAAGGACAACCCCTGATCGACATGACGCGTCGCCTCGGCGTAAGTGTCGATGATTTTCTCCGGGCCAATCTCGTACGCATCCTGATAGAGCGCCAGATTGTCGTTGTTCATAAACGGCGCAGGGTAGTAAACACGCCCGGTTTTGCCCTCTTTGCGAATCTCCACCTTCGAAACGATTGGGTGAATGCTTGAGGTGGCGTGGTTGATATAGGAAATCGACCCGGTCGGCGGCACCGCCTGCAAATTCTGGTTATAGATGCCGTAGCACATCACCGCTTCGCGCAGTTGTCGCCAGTTTTCATGGCTCGGTAAGGTAATGCCTGAGCGCTGGAAGAGGACGCGGACTCGCGCGTGTTTTGGCTGCCAGTCACCTTCCAGATATTGTGCAAAATACTCGCCGCTGGCATAGCGTGATTGCTCAAACCCGGCGAAGCGTTGCCCACGCTCGCGCGCCAGCAGCATTGAGGTATGCAGGGCATGCCAGGTGACGGTATAGAAATAGAGGTTGGTAAATTCCAGCGCTTCCGGGCTACCGTAGGCGATGCCTTCCCGCGCCAGATAACCATGCAAATTCATCTGCCCAAGCCCGATGGCGTGTGAGGCGGCGTTACCCGCCTCAATCGATGGCACCGAACGGATATGGCTCATATCAGACACCGCCGTCAGCCCGCGAATGGCGGTGGCGATGGTCAGGCCAAAGTTGGGTGAGTCCATGGTGTGCGCGATGTTCAGCGAGCCGAGATTACAGGAGATATCATGCCCGGTGGCGGCATAATCGAGATTCTCATCGTAGGTCGACGCACTGTTAACCTGCAAAATTTCCGAGCACAGGTTGCTCATGTTGATGCGCCCGGCAATCGGGTTTGCACGGTTCACCGTATCTTCATACATGATGTACGGATAGCCGGATTCAAACTGGATCTCCGCCAGCGTCTGGAAGAAATCACGCGCATTAATATATTTTTTGCGTACGCGCGTGTCCGCTTCCAGCTCGGCATACATTTCGCTAATGCCGATATCGCCAAACGGTTTGCCGTACAGACGTTCGATATCATAGGGCGAAAAGAGCGCCATTTCGGCATTCTCTTTCGCTAACTGGAACGTGATATCCGGGATCACCACGCCAAGCGAGAGCGTTTTAATGCGAATTTTTTCGTCAGCATTTTCCCGCTTGGTATCAAGGAAGCGCAAAATGTCCGGGTGATGCGCATGTAAGTAAACGGCGCCCGCGCCCTGACGCGCACCGAGTTGATTGGCGTAGGAGAAGGCATCCTCCAGCATTTTCATTACCGGGATCACGCCGGATGACTGATTCTCGATACGCTTAATCGGCGCACCGGATTCACGTAAATTCGACAGTAAAAAGGCCACGCCGCCGCCGCGTTTTGAAAGCTGTAATGCTGAGTTCACCGCACGGCCGATAGACTCCATATTGTCTTCTATACGCAGCAGGAAGCAGGAAACCAGCTCGCCGCGTTGCTGTTTTCCGCAGTTGAGGAAGGTCGGCGTCGCGGGCTGGAAACGACCGGAAAGCATCTCATCAGTAAGCTGGCAGGCCAGCGCTTCGTCGCCCTGAGCGAGGGTTAATGCCACCATACAAACGCGGTCGGCGAAGTGCTCCAGATAGCGTTTGCCGTCGAAGGTTTTCAATGCATAACTGGTGTAAAACTTCCATGCGCCGAGGAAGGTCTGGAAACGAAAACCGCTGGCGTGCGCGTGTTTGATAAGCGCAGTGACAAACGCGGGGGGATAACGTTTAAGCACGGCATCATCGTAATAGCCTTCAACGACCAGCCAGCGCAGACGCTCGTCTGCGTCATTAAACGTGACGCTATTCGGCTGAACATGGGCGACCATAAACGCATCTACAGCTTCGCTGTCCTTTTCAAACTGAATCTGCCCGTTCCGGTCATACAGATTCAGCATCGCGTTAAGCGCATGATAGTCAGGCACGGCCTGGGTTACACGTTCTGCGGTTGTCGTTGCCAAAATTCGCTCACTCCTTTTCGCACTGTATCAATATCGTGTTGCGTGCCCATCAGCTCAAAGCGGTAGAGCCAGGGAACGTGGCATTTTTCAGCGATCACCGCGCCCGCGCGGCCATAAGCGTCGCCAAAGTTTCGGTTTCCTGCGGCAATCACGCCACGGATTAACGCCCGATTCTGCGGGTCGTTTAAGAAGTGGATCACCTGACGCGGAACAGCGCCCGCCGTACCGCCGCCGCCATAGCTGGGAACCACCAGAATGTACGGCGCCTCGACCTGAATACGCTCCCGCTCATTGAGTGGAATGCGTATCGCGGGCAGCCCGAGACGCACCATAAAGCGGTGCGTGTTCTCAGAGCTGCTGGAGAAGTAGACGAGGCGGCTCATGCGTGGGCGGCAATGGCATCGGGGCGCAGGCGATTGATCATATCCGGGCGGAAGCCGGACCAGCGGGTTTCCCCTGCGATCACCACCGGAAGCTGACGAAATCCCTGTTCACGCAGGGTATCGGCCATTTCAGGGTGCTGGTCGAGATTCACCATCTCGAAATCATAGCCACGGCTCTCCATTGCCCGTTTAGTGGCGTGGCACTGGATGCAGTTATCACGAGTGTAAATAGTAATGCGCATGATTCGTATTTCCATTTAAAATGACAATAGGGCGCAGTTAAGAGCGTCAGTCCGGGAGTGGTTACCTGAGAGGAATACTAGATGTAGTTATTAAAAACTTCAACCATACAATATATGGATGTTTGAACAAAAAAAGCCCCCAGCGCGCAACGCGTTGGGGGCCGGGGATGTTTGTGTAAAAATTACATGCGCATAGCGATGGCCAGGCGGTTAAAGGCGTTCATCAGGCTGATGGCGAAGGTCAGGTCGCTGATTTGTTCGGCGCTAAAGTGCGAGAGCAGAGGTTGATAGACGCTATCTTCCGCGTGATATTCGGCGATGTGCGTCACATCTTCCGCCCAGGCCAGTGCCGCGGCTTCCGCTTCAGTGAAGTGATTACTTACTCTCCAGCCAGCCAGCGCGTCCAGTTTGCTCTGATCCACACCCGCTTTGCGCAGGGCTTTACTGTGCATTTCAAGGCAGAAGGCGCAGCCGTTAATCTGCGAAACGCGCAGGTAGACGAGCTCCAGCAAAGCGCGATCCAGCGAACTCTTTTCCAG
The DNA here is from genome assembly GCF_965231525.1 of Pseudocitrobacter faecalis. Lineage (NCBI taxonomy): Bacteria > Pseudomonadati > Pseudomonadota > Gammaproteobacteria > Enterobacterales > Enterobacteriaceae > Pseudocitrobacter > Pseudocitrobacter faecalis. The sequence goes on from NZ_CBDDNJ010000002.1 coordinate 649,459, forward strand.
AGCCTGGCTTGCCTGAACCATGGCTTTGTACACCTCAGGGCTTAATTCATTATAGGGTTGGCGCAGCAGGGTCATATTGTCTCTCCTCATCGTTGATGCAACAAAAATAGCACTATAATGGTCTGCATCAGATAGCCATATAATGAGTAAAAAAGCAGACCATGATGCAAAGTGATGGCCCACGCTATCGGCATATAGCCAGGCAACTGAAAACCGCGATTGAGGAAGGCAAATTAACGGCAGGCAGACGGCTGCCGTCCAGCAGGGTTTATGCGCAGGAACTGGGCGTATCTCGCGCCACGGTAGAAAATGCGTATGGCGAGCTGGTGGCACAGGGTTGGCTTGAGCGGCGCGGCCAGGCCGGAACGTTTGTCAGTGAACACCTCACGCTCAAACCGGCGATGGCGGAGCCAACCTGGTTTGGCGGCGAAGAACCGCATCCGCAACCTTTTCAGCTTGGGCTGCCTGCGCTGGATCTCTTTCCACGCGCTTTATGGGCCAGGGTGATGGGGCGGCGATTGCGTACGCAGACGCGCTTTGACCTGGCGCTGGGCGATGTGTGTGGCGAGATGTTGCTGCGCCAGGCGATTGTCGAGTATCTGCGACTGTCGCGTAGCATTGAGTGCCAGCCGGAACAGGTTTTTATTACGTCGGGCTATGCGGCGTCGATGAGTCTGATTTTACGCGCGCTTGCGGGGCGTGGGCAGGGAATGTGGGTGGAAGACCCCGGCTTTCCGTTGATTCGCCCGGTGATTGCGCAGGAAGGCGTGAACATGTACCCGATACCGGTGGACAATGAAGGGATGGATGTGGAGTGGGCACTTACTAATGCACCTGAAGCCCGTTTCGCGCTGCTGACACCTGCGCATCAAAGTCCGTTGGGTGTCGCGCTCTCACTGCCGCGTCGCCGCCAACTTCTGGACTGGGCTGCACGTCAACAAGCCTGGATCATTGAAGATGATTACGACAGTGAGTTCCGCTATCAGGGAAAGCCGCTGCCACCGCTCAAAAGCCTGGACGCGCCGCAACGCGTCATTTACGCCGGTACCTTCAGCAAAGCGATGTTTCCGGCGCTGCGCACTGCCTGGCTGGTGGTGCCTGTGCCGCTGGTGGCGCAGTTTCGCCGCCACGTACAAAAAATTGCCTGCCCGGTACCGCTTCTGTGGCAGCAAACGTTGGGTGATTTTATCCATGAGGGTCACTTCTGGCGGCATCTGAAGAAGATGCGCGTGCATTACGCCGAGCGGCGGCGCTGGCTGGAGGAGGCGTTACAGACGCACGGTTTTGACGTGGTGGCGCAGCAAGGGGGCATTCAACTGGTGGTGAATATTTCCGGTGACGATAGGTTACAGGCGCGGCGGGCACGCGATGCCGGACTGGCCGTACAGGCGCTGAACGACTGGCGGATTAACGGTGACGGGACACCAGGACTCATCATGAGTTTTACTAATATTACGTCGCAGGCGATGGCAAACGAGCAGGTTTCAGCGTTAAAGCTGGCTTTAAATTAAAAACCCCGGCGTAAAAGCCGGGGTACAGACGCGTAGCCGTTCAGAAGCGTTTTCTGATACGACGCATTTATTATCTTCACTGTTTCACTGCAATTATCGACGCAAACTTAATAATGCGCCAACAAATATCCCAACCGCAGCAACCGCGCCTAAGCTCTGCCAGGGTTTTTCGCGCACGTAGGTGCTGGCGCAGTTCAGGTAATCGCAGGCAGCCTGCTGGGAACGGCTGCGGCCATGCAATCTGGCGCGGGACTCTTTCAGCAGCGCCTGTGCTTTACGACGCGCGGCGTCAGCTTCACCTTTTGCATCGCTACCCCAGCTTTTCAGTACATCCTCAAGACTATCGGCTAACTGATTGACTTGATCCTGAATATCCTGCGTCTCATCAACTACGTCATTGCGGCCAAATCGATTAGGCATGTGCTTCTCCTTTTTAAGTGGGGACGGAATTAAGTGTAGGCAAAAAAACTCTTCTTTGGGGCGAATCACAGTGAATCGATGCGTTTGTGGATTTTTCTGAAAGCGAGGTTAATGCTGATTACTGTAAGGTGGCGATGCAGTAAAAGATGACGAGGAAAAAATAATGTATTTACGACCTGATGAGGTGGCGCGCGTTCTTGAAAAAGTGGGCTTCACTGTGGATGTGGTAACCCAAAAAGCCTACGGCTATCGTCGTGGCGAGAATTATGTTTATGTGAATCGTGAAGCGCGGATGGGACGCACGGCGTTGATTATCCATCCGGCGTTAAAAGAGCGTAGTAATTCGTTAGCAGAACCGGCTTCTGAAATCAAAACCTGCGATCACTACCATCAATTTCCCCTCTATTTAGGTGGAGATGAACAGCAGCATTACGGAATTCCACATGGCTTCAGCTCGCGTATCGCGCTGGAGCGGTACCTGAACGGTTTATTTGGCGAGTTTCATTAATCGAGCGACTGGCATTCGCCAGTCGCTGTGCATTATGCCTTTGCCTGACTGTACTGGCTGACACGGAAAAGACGGCGGCAGAAATCGAGGAAATAGCCGTACACCGCCCCCATCACCATTGAAACCACGATATTCGAACTTACGGCGGCGGCAATCTGATGCCAGTCTGCGCCGATTGTCAGCAGAATAATCACATAGACCGGCGACTGGAACGTGACATACGCCAGCGTATCGGCAAGGTTTTTCATCCAGCCTGCCGGGCTGATACGGCGCGCCTGACGCATAATTGCATCGCGGTAAACACCATAAGGCCATGCAATAATAATGTTAACCGGCACCGCTAACAGACGAGAAGAAAGCGACTGCTCAAAGGTCATTCCGGAGAGAAAAATTTCAATCATCATGTTCACGACGGAACAGTAGACAACCATGGCGAAAGTGTCTGCTGCTGCGTGACGCAGGCGTGACTGCGCAGAGAACATCGGTATGCTCCTCGAAAAGTTACGAAAACCGTCATTATTAGGGGGTTAAAGGCGTTTTGGGTTGCCTTTGTTGATGTGTATAGATTATCTGTCTAGGTTAAAACTAACAACTAGTGAAATATTTTTATTTAAAGCCTTTTTGTCAATAAAATACTCTGCCGGTAAGCGATTTTACCCATTGGCATTATTTTTTAAATATTAGTTGTTGTTTTTTATTTTAAATCAATTGGTTATGTTTTTTTCTCTCACTGTATAGCGTGAAACGGTTAGGCACTGTTGGAGCCGCTAAGGCAGAGATTAGGTGTAAAAGTGTGAACCTGGTCGATTTTGGTGTTTTTTATGCCATTAATCCGGATTTCGTAGCAGTTAGTTCTGATGATGTGATGTTGTGATTATGCACTGATAGTGGGTGATTATTCATATTGCTGTTTTGTTAACAAAACGTTGTGCAGCACGGCTAATACGCATTGCTTCGGGGTATATTAATTTATAATCTGATTGCTCTATTTAAATATAATGATAGAGCTCAATGAAGATATATTCATTAATATTCGGGCGGTAGCAATATATTCTTAAATACAATATAATTAGCACTGTCGTAATGTATTTTGTTTTGAATAAGGAATTTTTTAGCTCTATGTCTGTTATGTTACAAAAATTGAATAACATCCGTTCTTTGCGTGCAATGGCGCGAGATTTCTCCATTGACGTTCTTGAAGAAATGCTGGAAAAATTCAGGACCGTCACTGAAGAAAAGAGAAATGAAGAGCAGTTAGCGATGCAGCAACGCGCTGAACAGCAAGAAAAAATTAATACCTGGCTGGAGTTAATGCAGGCCGATGGTATTTCGCCGGAAGAACTGGCAGATATGAAAGCGGCGATTGCCGCCGCACCGAAAAAACGTGCATCGCGTCCGGCGAAATATCGCTTTACGGATTTTAATGGTGAAGTAAAAACCTGGACTGGCCAGGGGCGTACGCCGAAACCTATCGCGCAGGCGCTGGCTAACGGTAAATCACTGGATGATTTTCTAATCTAAATGAATGAACAAAGCGGTGAGAAGAGTCTCACCGCACAATTTTTTAGCACACGCCAAAATCACCTTCTTCAGTATAGGGCGTAACGTCTTCCAGCTTCAGGGTATATTTCTCTCCCTGCTCATTACTTGCCTGTACCGCTACAATATGATCGTTGTGCGCTTCCAGAACTTTGAGTTTTGGCCCACCCATTTTCGGTTGTACAAAATCACCTGGTGAATACATCGCGATACTCCTGCTCTACTTGTTGACGTTACCTAAGATTATGCTGATGTAACGAAATAGTAAATGCGGAGTCGGGACTTCCTTAACGACGGTTCCACGGCATGATGGCTAATAGCCTGGCCATACCACAAAAACCGCTGATTCCCGCGAAAGTGAGGCCCGCACCGACAAAGGCGCTCAACAGAAAGAATGCCTCTGATACCGTGTAACCCAAAACGCAGCCCAGGAGAATCAATCCTCCGGCCGCAATTTGCACCTGCCGCATAAGCGGTAATGGCTGCTTTTTATCTTCTACCGTTTCCAGCCCGGCCGCTTTCCACGCCTGAATGCCGCCTTCCAGCACCTTTACCTTAGCCGGCGCAGCGGCGGCAACCAGGCGGGTGAGATTGTTGCGAGTGCGGTTTCCGGACTGACAATGAAAGATAACCACGTCATCGGCGTTCACTGGCAGCGAGGCTCCCTGCTCAATGGCGCTTAATGGGAAGGGTTGAGCCTGGGCAATATGCTCGCGGGCAAATTCATCCGCATCGCGGATATCAACCAGCTTTGCGCCTTCATTAAGCTGCATTAGCACCTGCTGGGGGGAAATCATCTCTGTTGTCATTATCCTGGTTCCTTATGCAGGGGTATTCCCATCTTAATGTATATACAGATAAATAACGAGCGAAGGAGCCATCATCTATAGGGGGTTAATAATTAATAACAATAGTAAAATAAGCATGGTTTGAATTTGAACTCTTAGGAGGATCATGATTTAGCCACATTATAGGTATGGTTAATATTCCTTATGGGAATATTCTTACTTAATGTAAATATTGAAAGCTTGTGGATGAATATTTTTCACGCAAAAGATCAATTTTATGTTAACTGCCACTTCTTATTGAACGGTATGTTAATTTTAATGATGTATCGTGTTATTCCATAAATGGCAAGTATTACCCTTAATTTAACACATCGTTTTATTTTAACGATTAAATTAGAAATGTTTTAATTTGGCAACGCGCAGGCTACATAATTTGTTGTTGCAAATCGTGCTGTTGTCGATATTATTTATTCGCAGACCTAATATGTTTATCGGGTCTGACGCTCAAAAAAAGTCGATATTGTTCAGTTGAGAAAACTGAGATAAAGACTGTGCAAAATATCCTACCGATGGAACGACGATTAACTTCAACACGGAAGAACTGGCGATATCGCCTGGCATTTTTTGCTTCGCGTATACCGCATTGGATAGCCGTCAAAGAAGAGAGATATAAAATGAAATCGCAGTTCCGTATTATGGCCGTTGTTATCGCGGCTCTGGCATCAGGTACCACGCTTTCCGCTATTGCCAACGACATGACCACTACCGTGCCCGCGGCTGATGGTGCTCAGGGCGCAGGTGGGCAGGTGAAATTTACCGGGGAAATTACTGACGCCGCGTGTGATATCGATGCCAACAGTACCAATCAGGTGGTTGATCTGGGTAAGTGGGCAAGCAGCTACTTTAAAGCAACCGGTACGGAAACCACCAAAACGCCTTTCCATATTAATGTGAAAGATTGCCCGTCTTCAGTGAGCAAAGTTTCTGTACTGTTCGATGGCACGCATGATGCCAATGAGAGCGATCTACTGGCGATCAATGGTGATGCGAAAGGCGTCGGTATTAAGCTGATTGAAGCGGATGAAACCACGCAGGTTAAGCTGGGGACGATCTCCAAAGCGTATCCGATTGATGCCGGTAGCAATGGCGAGGCCGGTACCGCCGATCTATTGTTCTACGCTGACTATCGCGCCACCGCCGATAAAGTTACGGCAGGTAACGCTGACGGCGTAACCAACTTCGAAATGGTTTACAACTAAGTCGAATCTGAGCAGGGGTTTTCTCCTGCTCATTCCTCAGTTCTCGTTTCCCCTGACAAATGAATGCTATTTATGAAACGTATTATCGCTGGCGTTGCTCTTTCATTTTTATTGGTTACTGCTGCTAAGGCGGGCGTCGTCGTGGGGGGAACCCGCGTAATCTATGAGGAAGGGAAGCGAGAAGCCTCTATTTCAGTCACGAATGCCGATACCCACACGCCATATTTGGTGCAATCCTGGGCTGAGAATTTTAACGAAAATGATAAACGCCCGGTGCCCTTTATTGTGACGCCACCGCTGTTCCGTCTCGATCCTGAAAAAAGAAATATGCTGCGTATTAGCTTTACCGGGATGGAATTGCCGCATGACCGGGAGTCCGTATTCTGGTTGAACGTGAAAACGATTTCGCCGTCCCAGAAAGGGGATGTGAATAAGTTACAGGTAAATATTAAATCTAAATTCAAGATTTTTTATCGCCCTGCCGATTTAGCGGGCGATCCGAGTAAAGCATGGCAGCAGTTGCAATTTCACACAGCGGGTAATCATTTAGTGGTAAATAACCCGACCCCCTATTATGTGTCGTTATTTTCCGTTTCTGTTGCGGGAAAAGAGGTCGATGAGCCGGGAATGGTTGCGCCCATGTCGTCTTTAACGTGGCCGATTAGCGGTTCAGGGACGGTGAAATGGCGTGCGATTAATGATTTCGGCGGCATTACTGACGTTGCGCAGCAGTAATGTGCCAGTTCCCCCGCAGCCCTCTGTATAAGCCGACCGGCCCGTTACTGCTGCTGGCGACGGTGCCAACCGCACTGTTTCTGCTGTGCCATTACCGTCTGGCGCTGGCCGATGACTATTTCGACCCGGCTGCGCTGGAGGTGACGGATCCTCAGCAGAAAACCGCCGATCTCCACTATTTCGAAAAAAATGGCGGCCAGCAGCCCGGTACGTACCCGGTAGCTATCTGGGTGAACAACCAGCAGGTCGGGCAGGGGAATGTGACCTTTGTTGAGGACAATGGCACCCTGCAACCGCAGCTGACAGCAGCGCAATTGGCGGAATTCGGGGTCAATGTCAGCGCCTTTTCTGCTTTTAATCAACTGCATGACGGCGAAACCTTTACCCAAATCAGTCGTTATATCCCTGATGCCAGCAGTGCGTTCGATTTTAGCGAGCAGCGGCTGAATCTCAGTATTCCGCAGGCGGCAATGAACCTGCAAAGCCGCGGCTACGTTGACCCGGCTCGTTGGGATGACGGCGTACCCACAGCCTTTGTGAATTACAACCTGACCGGGGCACAATCGCGTTATCGCGACGGCGAACACAACTCCAACTATTTAAGTTTACGCAGCGGCATGAACATGGGCGCGTGGCGGCTGCGCAACGTTTCGTCGATGCAATACGATAAAAAAAGCCACTGGCGCTCACAAAGCACCTATTTGCAGCGTGATGTGAAGTCTTTGAGAAGCCTGCTGCGTGTGGGGGATACCTATACCTCGGGCGATATTTTCGATAGCGTGCAGTTTCGCGGGGCGCAGCTCTCCTCGGATGACGAGATGCTCCCGGACAGCATGCGCGGCTTTGCGCCGGTGATCCGCGGGATGGCTCACAGCAACGCTAAAGTGACCGTTTCGCAGCATGGCTATGTGATTTATGAGACCTATGTTGCACCAGGGGCGTTTGCTCTGAAAGATCTCTATCCTACCGCGCAAAGTGGCGATCTTGAGGTCACGGTAAAAGAGAGTGATGGTTCCGAGCGCACGTTTACTCAACCTTATTCCGCCATTCCCTTTATGCTGCGCGAGGGGCGACTGAAGTACAGCGTCAGCGCAGGCCATTACCATTCAGGTCTCGACGGGAATCGTTCCCCGCAGTTTATTCAGTCGACGTTGTTTTACGGGCTACCGGCGAGTTTGACTCTCTACGCCGGCAGCCAGTTGGCGCAAGATTATCAAGCCTGGGCGGGCGGCGTGGGGCACGGTTTTGGCGATTTCGGATCGTTGGGCGCGGATGTGACCTGGGCGAATACGCGCACGCCTTCCGGTAAACGTTATTCCGGTCACTCCGTCCGCGTGCAGTACCAAAAAGATGTGAATTTGACCGGTACAACCTTTAACCTTGCCAGCTATCGCTACTCATCCAGCGGGTTTTATGACTTCAGCGAAGCCAATGCGCTGGAGAGTGAAAATGGCCTGGTGGATAACAAGCGTAGTCGCGAAGAGATCTCAATTTCGCAGCCCCTTGGCGGCAGCACCAGCCTGACGGCATCTGCCTATTCGCAGCGATACTGGCGCACCGGGCGTCACGATGAAACCGTGCATTTGGGGTTTTATAACACCTGGCAGGGCCTTTCGTGGGGCGTGGGCTACTACTACACCAAATCTTCCGCAGAGAATAAATCGGATCGTTCATTGTCGTTCAACGTCACGATCCCGCTCGGCCAGTGGTTACCAAACAGCTCGGTGAGTTATAACACCACGTCAGATAACAACGGTTATACCTCGCAGCAGGTTTCGTTGTACGGCTCGGTGCCGGAAAATCAAAATCTCTACTACACCGTCCAGCAGGGTTACGGCAATAACGGCCAGGGCGCGAACAGCAGCGTTGCGCTTGATTATCGCGGAGGTTACGGCAGCACTCAGCTTGGTTATCGCCACGATAAGCAGAGTAACCAGTTGACCTGGGGCGCATCGGGCTCGATTGTCGCCCATCCCCACGGGATTACGTTTGGGCAGAGTACGGGCGATAGCTTTGCGATTGTTCGCGCGCCAGGAGCCTCGGACGTGGCTATCCAGAATGGGACGAACGTGCATACGGACTGGCGCGGCTACGCGGTGGTGCCAACTTTAACGGCGTATCGCAAAAACTACATTACCCTCGACACCGAGTCGTTAAAAGATGACACCGACGTCGATCTTCAGGGTCAGACAGTGATCCCCGGCGGCGGTGCGGTAGTAATGGCGAATTATCAAACGCATATCGGTAACCGCGTTCTGTTTACTCTCAACGATAACCATGGGCCACTGCCTTTCGGTGCCACCGCGCAGGTACGCAAAACCAGCGACGACGAGGCGACCCCAGCCAGCGGTATTGTTGCCGAACAGGGGCAGGTGTATCTGAGCGGCGTACCAGAAGAAGGCACGCTGGAGGCACAATGGCAAACCGATAACATCTCGCACCACTGTACGCTGCACTTCCATATTTCCAGTAACCCACAGCAGAATCCGGTGAAAACTGTCACCGGCCTTTGCTTATAAGAGAGGGCGATATGCGACATCGTGACTGCGCGCTGTTTTTCATTTTTCTGCTGATTGCCGGTTTTTATAGCCACGCTTCGCACGCTGAAACCTGCATGGCGAGCGTCGGGCAGATGACGCTGAATACCCAGAATTTAACCTACCTTCCCACTCTGCCTGTGAACTCGCAAATGACTAACCAGATGGCAGATAACGGCAATGGGATCCACTTTACCTGTGACTTGCAGGCACCGCTGGAAAACTGGAAACGCATTGTTTATCAACAAAAAGACACGACCGGTGCCGGGACGGTGATTAACGGTCATCACGTGTTTGCCTCAAAACTGAATGGCGTGAGCTACTCGGCAGGATTCCAGTGTAACGGTGGGCCGATTCGCTATATCGGCGACAGCGCGGCCCCGGCAGGTGGTGAGTCGGTAACGGTATGTGACAGTGATGAACTGCCGGATCTGCTCGGTGAACGCGAACCCATCGTCAAGATGTATATCACTTTCTATAAAACCGGTGAGGTAACGATGAGCGGCGGCAACCACGCCAACGTTGAATCGCAGCCGCATTTTGGGGAACTCTATATTGAGGATCGCACTGCCAGCGGGCCCAGTGTGAAAAGCAACCCGGTATCGATTGATCTGGCGGCGCTTAACGTCGATATCGGTGCCAGCGGTAGCTGTCAGGTCAGCACCTCCAGCATTCAGGTTAATCTGGGATCTGTTAATCGCGCCGAATTTAAGGGCAAAGGGCTGACGGCAGGCTCTGCCCGGTCGTTTGATATTCCGGTTTATTGCTCGGCACCCAGCGATGTCAGAGTAGGCTTTTTCGGGATCCTGGCCGCCAGCGATTCCCCCGACACGCTGGCATTGACGAAAAGTAGCGATATGGCAACGGGGGTTGGCGTTAAGCTGACTTATGGCAACAATGCTGCCTCTGCGCCTTCACCCGGCACGTCCGTCAAAATTAACCAGGCGACTAATCTGCCCATTCTCAAGCATGTGACGGCGGCAAATGCGGGGAATGCGGAGAACGTGAATTTTTCGGCGCAGTATGTTCAGACGGAAGGTAGCGTAACTGCAGGGGAAGCGAACAGTATTGTGACGTTTGCGCTGGTGTATAACTGAGTTGTTAGCCAGCAAAATACCGCAGCTCCAATCTATTGCAGATAACCGGTAGGCCGGATAAGCGCAGCGCATCCGGCATAAGCACCAAAGCAAAAAGGCCGCGAAGCGGCCTTTTTATCACGCTGAGAAATTACTCAGTCACTTTATTTTTCAGCGACTCAGCACCTTCTTTGGTTTTATTCCAGCCTTTCTCGGTACCTTCTTTGGTTTTGTTCCAGGCTTTTTGCGAGCCTTCGCTCACTTTGCTCCCGGTGCTGTCTGCTTTACCTTCAGCAGCATGTTTAGATTTCAGCTTCAGCTCTTCGCCTTCATGCTGCGCCTGATGCAGCTTTTCTTTGGCGGTATTGGCATTCTCATGCGCCGCAGCAACGGTATCGTCCGTTGCATGAGTGGTTGCGGCAAAAACAGGAGAAGCCAGCAGCAGGGCAGATAATGCGATCATTGTTTTTTTCATAATATCCTCATCTATCGTTATGGCTGTATGAGCTGTATTCAGCATGGCAGAGCGAAACGGGAGATGCATTAGGAATAAACTGTATTTGGATCAGGATGTTCTGCATTGAGTTATTCTGGTAGTGAAAAATCATCGATAAATTATGGTTAATAAATCATTCATCTGGCTGCGTTAATCCATGAAAAAACGTGTGATTGCAGGCATATTTTACGCGCCGCCTCAGATTCAGGATTTACTGAATTATGTATTCAACAAATCAGTAAAATAATCTTTCTTGCAGACTTCCCGGTTCAATTCGTAGGGAGCCCGGATGCAATAAAATTCCAGGCTCCAATATCAGACGCTATTTTTCCGCGATGATCGTCTCTCTGGGCAGACGCGTATCGTGACAGTTTTGATAGCGTGCAGGCCAGATCACCGAAGGATGCAGGTCAAGCGCATTAGCAATGAGCCACTCGCCCTTGGGCCATGGTCGATTCAGCGTATTGGCTAACGTAGAGGAGGCCAGCCCGGCTTCGCGGGATACGCGCGCCAGATTGGTACCGCGCTTGCGCAGTGCGGCGATGATGTCGGCGGGGTGCCAGTTTTGTGGGGGCATTTATTCATCCTTGATACTTTAAAAACATGAATTATCCCGTTTTGGGATAAAAGAGTAAATCGCTGATATTCGATTTTGGGATAAAAATCGAGAAAGAAACATGTCATCCATTTATTCTCAAGAATATCAGCTTGTTATAAGCGCGTTACGGAATGCGCGCCTTGAGCAAGGATTAACACAGACGACTCTTGCAAGAGCATTAGGTAAGCCCCAGTCATTTATTGCCAAGGTTGAGAATGGAGAGCGCAGGCTGGACGTGGTTGAGTTCATCCATTTAGCAAAATTGCTTTCGATTGATCCGGCTACGGTTATCAAAAAAGTTATGGCTCTGAGTAATTAATACGTGATGATCAATAAAATTTGTTATGGCTTACTGGCCATATCATTCATTGCCAGCTTCTGGTTTTTACATCCCGTATGGGCGTGGTTTTTGCTGGTCAATGTTTTGACCTTTTTCATCTACGGTGCCGATAAATTTGCGGCTCGTCGAAGCTGGCAGCGAGTACCCGAAAGAACGCTATTGATGTATGGCCTGGTGGGTGGATGGCCCGGCGGGTTAGCCGCTCAGCAGTTGTTCAGGCATAAAACACAGAAGCAGCCGTTCAAACGCTGGTTTGTCGCAAGCGTGGTGGTGAATGTCGTGGTGCTGGTGGGGGCGGTTTATGGGATGGGGTATTGGTGGGGGTAGGGCGGGTTTGTGCCAATAGCAGACATTCTTTATACGAGTGAATTTAATTATAATTACTTAAAGTTGGACTAGCTTGTTCAGGGGTTTAACACGTGGTTAAATATGGGCTGACGTTAAAATAAGCGTTAGGCTACTCTGAAATTTATCAGTCGTCACGGAGACATTATGAGAATTCCAACTAGTCGTAACCCTAGGTTGATGTCGAGCCTCAACCCAAACCTGACGAACAGTATCAACCCTCAACTAACTAGCAGTATTAACCCAAAGCTGACGTCAAGCATCAACCCAAAACTGACCTCAAGTATCAATCCTGCGCTTACATCTAGCATAAACCCTAAGTTGAACAGTTCAATCAACTACAAGCTCACGTCGAGCAGGAATCCAAATCTCACGTCAAGCATCAATCCTAAGCTAACCTCATCGATCAACCCAAATATATCGTCTAATATTCCTGGATTATATTTATTTGATCTAGCACTAAATGCGGTAGGGTTTACAGTGTCGCCAACTCCGTACTATTGGTTGTTATTCGATCCACTCTGTCAATTTACTGGTATTGCTGTTAATTGTCGGAAGAATTTTTTCATTGAATTTGATCTGGATAATAATTTTGTTGGATTCTTTGTTTACGCCAAAGACCAAAGCTGGTTGCAGTTCAACATAAATAACGACTGGGTGGGGCTGACTACATAATATTAATAGTACGCGTCAGAATTCAATTTATAAAAACATGGCTTTCCCGCTCTATACGGTGTGTATTCCAAGAGTAAATTTTCGAAGCGGAGTATCAGTGAAAAAGCACGACGGCATATCAAAATACAAGCTATATAAAATAGCTGCAGAGTCTTTGAGAAATAGTATCCGTCTTCATTTTGACTCAATTTTGCTCTATGAGAACGGTTCGTATCCAAGTGCATTTCAGCTTTCAGTCTTGGCGCTTGAAGAGTTCTCAAAAGCCATTTGGGTAGATCACTACATTTGGTCATCTGAAACTAATGAGGGCTATCCAGATGTTCAGTTTGAGCAGGCATGGTTAAAACTTTTATACCTACATCCCAAAAAACAGTGGAATTTTGTAGCAAGAGAAATAGATGATTATTCTCCGGGTTTTATTTCACTGATACAGAGAAGGGAATTAGAAGAGAAAAAGCAGAATGCTATATATGTTGGTTTGTCTCGTATGAAAGGAGGTGTTGATATCGATAGCCGAGTTTCTACCCCTTGGAGAATTAAACAAAAAGATGCTAGGCAGTTTATATCAGTAATCAATGATGAATTACTAAGGATAATTGCGAGAATTGAGGAGGATGAGTTTTATTTCGAGGGAGGCAAAGGGATGGATGAGGTGTTTGATTACGAAATATATAAAAATCTTTTGCAATGGCCTCATAAAAGCGGAATGAGAAATAATAGGTGGAGGAAGAAAAAGCATCTACGGAAATAAGAATCTTTTGTTTGTGATTTTATCTCCCCGCGCCTATCTCCAGCCGTCCGCTTCTCGCTCACAGGGGACACCCTAATCACCTCACCTGATCCTATGGAGAGAGAAAATGTCAGTATCCCCTGGTGCATTTACTTATTTAAAAATGACTCAACCGCTTTGGAGAACTCTTCTGGCTGATCGAGCATGACGAAGTGAAAACTGTTGTCGATCCGCGTGAAATGAATATCAGGTGCAGAGGCATAGGCCTGACGGTACATTGTATCCACACTGGCTGCAGGTATCCCGAACAGGGGGTCATACGCGTAAACGATCTCAATCGGCGCTTTAATACGGCCAAGCTCGGGACGCAAATCGGTAATCATCAACTCATACACCGCATCCGCAACAGTTTTGCTATCGGAATGAATAGCCGCATTGACCTGCCCCCACGATTAGATACAACACTCAGTTAGTAACGTCGGAATCTTCATTCTCAGAATGACCCTTTCTCCAGCCCGCTGCAAATTCAGACGGTGTCTGATAATTCAGCGTGGAGTGCGGGCGGCATTCGTTATAATCCTGCCGCCAGTCATTAATAATTTTCCTGGCATGAACGATATCGCTGAACCAGTGCTCATTCAAACATTCATCGCGAAATCGTCCGTTAAAGCTCTCAATAAATCCGTTCTGCGTTGGCTTGCCCGGCTGGATTAAGCGCAACTCAACACCATGCTCAAAGGCCCATTGATCCAGTGCACGGCAAGTGAACTCCGGCCCCTGGTCAGTTCTTATCGTCGCCGGATAGCCTCGAAACAGTGCAATGCTGTCCAGAATACGCGTGACCTGAACGCCTGAAATCCCAAAGGCAACAGTGACCGTCAGGCATTCCTTTGTGAAATCATCGACGCAGGTAAGACACTTGATCCTGCGACCGGTGGAAAGTGCGTCCATGACGAAATCCATCGACCAGGTCAGATTGGGCGCCGCCGGACGGAGCAGCGGCAGACGTTCTGTTGCCAGCCCTTTACGACGTCTTCTGCGTTTTACGCCCAGGCCACTGAGGTGATAAAGCCGGTACACGCGCTTATGATTAACATGAAGCCCTTCACGGCGCAGCAACTGCCAAATACGACGGTAGCCAAAACGCCTGCGCTCCAGTGCCAGCTCAGTGATGCGCCCTGATAAATGCGCATCAGCAGCCGGACGGTGAGCCTCATAGCGGCAGGTCGACAGGGATAAACCTGTAAGCCTGCAGGCACGACGTTGCGACAGACCGGTCGCATCACACATCAACATCACGGCTTCCCGCTTCTGGTCTGTCGTCAGTACTTTCGCCCAAGAGCCACCTGAAGCGCCTCTTTATCCAGCATGGCTTCGGCAAGCAGCTTCTTGAGTCTGGCGTTCTCTTCCTCAAGCGACTTCAGGCGCTTAACTTCAGGCACCTCCATACCGCCATACTTCTTACGCCAGATGTAAAACGTGGCATCGGAAATGGCATGCTTGCGGCAGAGTTCACGGGCGGGTACCCCAGCTTCGGCTTCGCGGAGAATACTGATGATCTGTTCATCGGAAAAACGCTTCTTCATGGGGATGTCCTCATGTGGCTTATGAAGACATTACTAACATCGGGGTGTACTAATCAACGGGGAGCAGGTCACCTCACCTGGCATTTTTTTGTATGGTTATCTTTCTTCGTATTGGAAAAGTTCATAATGTTACCCAAGTTTTTTTTAGCCATTCTAAACAAAGACTAACGCGTACGCAAAAGCTATCGTACTATGTTAAGAGTGGTCACTTCGACACAACGCTTAACAATCGAAACCCTGCCAGCAATGGCGGGGTTTTGTCGTTTAAGGAGCCAACCGTGAAAAATAAAAAAATGCTGGCATGCGTATCGGCAGATACCAGCATTCTGAAAGATAAGGTTGATGCTTTACTTGAAGTGCTTCCCGAGCATATCCCTAACGATCTTCTCAGCATGATCACGGGCCTGTTTAGCGATATCGTCTTTATGAACAGTTCGCCCACAATTGGTGCAGGTGGAACCCTCAATATCGTCTACGCTCTTGATTTCAATGCCGCTACGTACAGTCAGGTTATGACCACAGCCAGGGCATTTAAAGGGAACATTACTCATCAATAGCTCCTTGTCTGATTTGGTTATTTTTGGCGATTTAACGATATCAGATAGGAAAATCAGGAACTATAAAAATCATCAGGCTGCCATCCGGCGGCCTTTTTTATTTCAGGCTCCGGTAACCCTCACCGATGAGCTTCATCGTTAAATTCATACCGAGAGCCTGAAACTCACAGCCGCAGAAGCGGCATTTCTTCCCCTCATCTTTGAGAGGAGTTACATCGATAAGAGGGGGCTAAATGTCCGCAGAACCAATATCCGGCACTGCCGTTGCGTCGGCTGGGTTGGCTGGAGCGAGTGTCTTTGGATTGGCAACAGGTATTGATTACGGCGTTGTGTTTGGCGCATTCGCCGGCGCGGTGTTTTATGTGGCCACTGCGGCGGACGTTAGCCGGCTCCGGTTGGTAGCGTATTTCATCACCTCTTTCATCGTTGGCGTTCTTGGGGCCGGATTCATTGGGTCGAAGCTGACTGCGGCAACGCATTATGAAAAACCGTTAGATGCGCTCGGTGCAGTGATTATCTCTGCGCTGTGCATAAAAATTCTAACTTTTCTTAATAGCCAGGATTTAAACAGTCTGTTCGGAATGCTCTCCCGGTTACGGGGAGGAGGGACGAATGGTAATAAATGACCCATCCCTGCTGGTGGGGCAAATGCTCCACGCAGTGCTCGCCAGCGACGCCAGCGCGAAGGTCAACGCCGTTATCTGCCTGGTTATTGTTGGTGTCTTGATGTTCTACCAGCGCCGCGGATCACGGCATCGACCTGTGATTTCTTTCCTGGCTTATATGGCTGTGCTGGCGTACGCCGCTATCCCTTTCAAACTGATATTTGGCCTTTATTCCCAGTCGAGCTGGCTGGTGGTTGTGGTCAATGTTCTGATATGCGCGGCTGTTCTGTGGTGTCGCGGAAACGTTGCGCGTCTTATTGACGTACTGAGGCTCTGATGAATCAACAACTATTTCAGAAGGCGGCTGGTATTAGCGCCGGGTTAGCTGCGCGCTGGTTTCCGCATATTGATGCGGAGATGAAAAACTTCTGTATTAACGCGCCTCTGGATCAGGCGATGTTCATCGCTCAGATGGGGCACGAAAGTACCGGATTCACCCGGGTAGTGGAAAACCTCAACTATGCCGCTGAAAACCTTGTTCCCTTCTTTGGTAAGCATCGTATCACTGAGCAGCAGGCCGCAGCCCTGGGCAGAACGGCGACGCACCCGGCAAACCAGCAGGCTATCGCAAATCTTGTCTACGGCGGTGAGTGGGGCAAAAAGAACCTCGGCAATCAGGTAGCGGGCGATGGCTGGAAATATCGCGGTCGCGGGCTGAAGCAGGTTACCGGCCTGAGTAACTATCGAGCATGCGGACAGGCATTGAAGCTGGATCTCGTTACACATCCTGAGCTGCTGGAACAGGATGAATACGCTGCACGTTCCGCTGCATGGTTCTACGCCTCCCGCGGCTGCTTGCTTTATTCCGGTGACGTCGAACGCGTCACGTTGATCATCAACGGCGGGCGGAATGGGCTGGATAAGCGCCGTGCGCTGTTTAATCAGGCTAAATCTGTGCTGGTGTGAGACGTTTATGGGCGTAATCGAATTAATCATTGGCGCGGTTTGCGCGGTGCTGGCTGCCGCAGTTGGTGGCTTTGGTATTGGGCATATTCGCGGAACCAGCAAAGCCGAAGCGAAGGCAGACCAGCAGCGCACCGAAGAGAACGCAGCGGCAACCGTTGCGGTAGCAGAACGTAAAGCTGAAGTCACTAAAGAGGCCAGTAATGTTCAGCAGACTGTTAATCACATGCCTGATGACGATGTTGATCGCGAGCTGCGCGAAAACTTCACTCGCCCCGGTGGTGGTTGATACCGGGTGCCTATGGACCCGGATTATCTATCTGACCAACAACGATATCGACGTGCTGGATAAGCAGACGAAGCGCGACATCCTTGCGCATAACAAGGCTTGGCACGCAAATTGTCTGAAAGAGTTCACTGCCTCACGATAACTGTCATAATGTTTATGTACAGAGCTTGCTCGCTCTATTTATCTTGCGAATTCTTTTTAGTTTTAATCGGGCGGAAAGTAAATATGTCTCATAAACTTGATGATCTGGATAAATGGCTGAACGTGGAAACTTGGTACACAGGACATCACTTAGATGATGAGCGTTTCTACAAAGCTGTATACGCACTGCTGTTGGCTAATAAAGATATTGATGGCGAAGAGATCGGCAATTATATAGAGGCTCGTTACACAGGGAAACTGGCTGATGAGTTACTATTTGAGGTATCTCAAAGGGCGGTTATTCGATTCGAAATAATTCGGGATTTCTGTACCGCCAATAATATTACTAAGGCATGAAAATCCAAAAAGAAAACTCGGCCTCGCAATAGCGGGGCTTTTTTGTAACTGCATTTCACCGCGCACCGCAATGCGCAACTAACCACACCGAATCCGAACCCTTTGATATGAGCCTTCGAAGAAGTCAGTTAGTGCTGGCGAGCCTTCGGTGGGCTGATTTCTATTGCGGCGAAGGTTCATTTCAAAGTAAGGAAAACGTTATGCAATTAGTAGAGATTAAGAAACTCGACCTGGTCACTAATACCGCAGCTATCGCTGAAGGGGTAGGTCGAGAACATGACACCATCATCAAACTGGTTGACCGCAATAAAAGCGACCTTGAAGAGTTTGGTGAGGTCGGATTTGAAATCCGAGCTGGTTATAATAATGCAAAGGTTCGTGTTGCGGTACTTAACGAGCAGCAAACCACTCTGCTAATCACCTACATGCGAAACAATGAAGTTGTCAGGGCATTCAAAAAACGATTGGTCGCAGAGTTCTTCTCGATGCGTAGCACGCTGGCGAAGAAGAAAATGGATCGCAACTCCGCGCGCCTGGAATACAAACCCATGACAGACGCCATCAAACATGAGCGAGAGGCTCAGGGTAAGCAGATTGCCTCGCATCACTTCAGCAACGAAGCCGACCTGATTAATCGTCTGGCGCTTGGTATGACTGCAGCTAAGTTCCGCGTTCATCATGAAATCGGGAAGAAAGAGCCGATCCGCGATTACCTGACACCAGAACAAATTAACTGCATTACTGAACTACAGCGAGCAAATACTGTGTTCATCAGTATGGGGTGGGACTTTGAGCAGCGTAAAGAAGTGCTGAAAGGTATGTTCGATCGCAATCACCGTAAGCCGCTTATCGAAGAACAGCATCATCTGGCGGCCTAAGCTACAAAAATAGCTTCGAGAGCCACTTTCACAACGGCTTTCCATTACAAAGCTCATCTGCTGGTGGGCTTGATAATGGGAAAACAGTGATGCCTATAAGTTTTGGTAATTAGAAAAAACCTCAGATAAGTGCTAAAAATTTTCCCAGTAAACAATGATGAGATGAAGAATGAAAATCCTGGGATTTGATGAGCACAGAACAAAACGTGAGAGTGGTGCATTAAAGTTCTTTGAGCTGGAGCGTGTACCAAGCAGTGACTGGGTAAAGATATTCGAAAGCCTGTTCACAAAAAGTGGTGATGAGGCGTGGGTTGAGGGGTATTGCATAGTAACGAACTGCCCAAGCAGCGACATAGCTGAAAGGCTAGTGCAGTTACAATCAAAGTGTGAAGAAGCAAACACAATATTCAGAACTAAGAACTCAACTCTTTGAACAGTAATCGCCGCCTACGGGCGGCTTTTTTAATGCGCATCGCACGCGCACATCAAAGAAAGTCTTTCAGCTGTGAGCCTGGGCACGCCGTTAGCCGGAATTGGCGATTTAGCAATGCAGAGGGAGATTAACTATGGCATCCAATTCACCTTGGCATAGCCTCTACAATTCCAAGCGTTGGTACCGACTCCGCTATCACCAGCTTCAGAAGCAACCTCTTTGTGAGTTCCACCTCCGGCGCAATCAGGTGATAGCGGCAACGATCGTTGACCATGTCATCCCGCACAAAGGAGACGATAGGCTCTTTCATGATCCGGATAATCTTCAGTCACTTTGCAAACGCTGCCACGACTCGGTAAAGCAGAGGATGGAGAAGGGCGGAACGGTCACCGAGTTCGATAATGAAGGCCGTGTTATCTGGTAACAGGAACAGGCAGGGGGGAGGGGTAAAACTCTGGTACCAAATTCTTAAAGACCGCGCCCTCAACTCTTTTTTTAAAAACGTCCAGAAAAAAAGGAAAAACCGATGGCACAGCGAGGCAGAAAGTCTCTGGCTGCGACGTCTGCTGTCTCGTTGCCGGCACTGGCTGAAAGCAGGCTGCAGCCGTCCATTCATCTGAGTGATCCGGAAATTAATGTATGGGTAAGGCTCGTTAATGACAATCCAGCCAGTTCATTCACTGAAACTCATCGAGACATGATGGAGATGTACTGCCGCCATGTTGTTCAGGCCAGAATAATCACCACTCAGCTTGAAGAGTTTGAACTGGAGTGGCTATCGCGCGAGGACGGACTTAAGCGGTACGACAAGCTTCTTGCCATGCGCGAGCGTGAAGTGCGCTCGGCATCTTCACTGGCAACACGTTTAAGGATCACCCGCCAGGCTACTGCCGACCCAAAAACAGTTGGCCGAGCGCACAACAATCTGGCTCGGGAGAAAAAACCCTGGGAAATTGATTAAGGCTCTTTGATGGCAAAAAAAAATCTGACAAGAGCCGAGAGAAATATTCTCTGGTGCGAAAGAAATATTGTTATTCCTGAAGGAAAGTTCGTGGGCCAGCCACTGAAAATGGCTGAGTTCATGAAGGATGATTTTAGGGCTATTTTCGATAACAAGCATGGCACACGTCGCGCAATTATCAGCCGTGGGCGAAAGAACGCCAAAACGGTAGAGACCGCCATGCTGATGCTGCTCTACCTGGTGGGGCCGGAGGCGGCGCCGAACTCGCAGCTGTATTCTGCCGCACGCTCGCGTGACCAGGCGGCCATTCTGTTTAACCTGGCCTCCAAGATGTGCCGGATGAATCCGGTGCTCATGCAGTATGTGGCGATAAAGGACTCGGCGAAAGAAATTCACTGCCCCGAACTGGGTTCTTATTATCGGGCGCTGAGCGCAGAGGCCACGACTGCCTATGGTTTCTCGCCTCGATTTGTCGCGCATGATGAACTGGGGCAGGTTCGTGGGCCCCGTGATCCCCTTTATGAAGCACTGGAAACTGCGACTGCTGCTCAGGATAACCCTATCTCGGTGATTATCAGCACTCAGGCGCCCGATGCGAGCGATCTACTCAGCCTGCTGATTGATGATGGACTGACCGGTGCTGACCCGCGCACGGTGGTCCGTCTACAGACGGCCCCGGAAGATATCGATCCTTTCTCCGTTGACGCCATAAGGCTGGCAAACCCGGCCTTCGATGTGTTTATGAACCAGAAAGAAGTGCTTGATATGGCCGCCAGCGCGAAGCGCCTCCCGTCACGACAGGCTGAGTTTGAGAACCTTGTGCTGAATCGCAGGGTTGAAGCTAAAAGTCCTTTCGTCAGTCAGACAGTCTGGCACATGAATAAAGAAGAACCCGGCGAGCTGGCAGGGGCTACCGTCTGGGGCGGGCTGGACCTTTCCAGTGTCTCGGACCTTACCGCACTGGTACTCAACACAACCCAGGGTGATGTGCACTGTAAGTTCTGGCTACCTGAAGAGGGGCTGGCGGACAAGGCGCGTAACGATCGAGTGCCTTATGACATCTGGGCCAGGCAGGGTTTTCTCAATACGACACCCGGAAAGGCCATTGAATATGCATTTATTGCGCGCGAACTGCGGCGCGTTTTCGACATTTGCAATGTCAGGGCGCTGGCGTTCGACCGTTACAACATGCGTTTCCTTCGCCCACATCTAATAGACGCAGGATTCACGGAAACTGAGCTCGAGCGATTCGTGGAATTCGGACAGGGCTTTGTCTCCATGTCACCTGCGCTGAGGGAGCTGGAAGCCAAGCTACTCGGAGTGCAGCTTAAACATGGCAACCATCCGATCCTCGAAATGTGCGCCAAAAACGCCACGGTTATTTCTGATCCCGCCGGAAACCGAAAGTTTGTGAAAGGTAAATCAAGCGGGCGTATCGATGGAATGGTTGCTCTGGCGATGTCAATCGGCGCCCAGACGAGTGATGAGGTGGAGGATCCAGGCGACGTCAATGATTTCATTTATAACTTCTTGAGCGTGTAAAAATGGCAGATACCGATTACAGCATTGACCTGCGAACGCGATCGCCATTCTGGGCGCGCATGGCCTCCATCCTGACAGGGGGCCGCCTTGTGACGCCTGACAAGGGCTCGCAGATGGCAGGAACGTCCGCGCACGGTGTGGTTGGCGACTCCGTAGTGACTGACGAGCGAAATATGCAAATCAGCACTGTGTGGGCATGCATCAGGCTTATCTCTACCGTGACCGCATCATTACCCCTTGATGTCTACCAGACCAAAGACAATCAGAGAAGCAAGGTACCTGGCACACACCCTCTCGCGAGGTTACTGCGCTTCCGTCCCAACAATTTCATGACCGCGCTGGAGTTTCGTGAGGCCATGACCATGCAGCTTTGTGCTTATGGAAACGCCTACGCGCATGTGGAGCGAAACAGCGTCGGCGACGTTATCAGCATGGTTCCGCTGATGAGCGCCAATATGGAAGTGCGGCTCAGTGAAAACGGCAAAACCATTATCTACCGCTACCAGCGTGATACTGAATATGCCAATTTTTCGCAGAAAGAAATTTTCCATCTTAAGGGATTTGGCTTCAACGGACTGACCGGCCTGTCTCCGCTGGCGTTCAGCGCGAAGTCTGCAGGTGTCGCCATTGCCATGGAAGACAATCAGCGTGAGTTTTTCGCAAACGGCGCGAAGTCTCCTCAGATCCTGATGACCGATGGCAAGGTGCTTACCAAAGAGCAGCGTGGACAGCTGGAGGAAAACTTCAAGGAGATTGCTGGCGGCCCGGTTAAAAAGCGCCTCTGGATCCTGGAGAGCGGTTTTACAACTCAAGCTATTGGCGTCTCTCCTCAGGACTCGGAAATTCTGGCCGCACGAAAGTTTCAGGTTGCCGAGCTGGCGCGGTTCTATGGTGTACCGCCGCACCTGGTCGGTGATGTGGAAAAAACAACATCGTGGGGCTCGGGGATTGAGCAGCAAAACCTGGGCTTTCTCCAGTACACCCTCAAGCCCTATCTCGATCGGTGGGAGTACAGCATTGAACGCTGGCTGGTTAAAGAGTCCGAACAGGGCACTATTCACGCTGAGCATAACCTCGATGGGCTGCTGCGCGGTGATTCAACAAGCCGGGCATCGTTTATGCAGATCATGGTTAACACCGGGATCCGAACCGTTAACGAAGTGCGGCGACTGGACAACCTGCCGCCTCTGCCAGGGGGTGACGTTGCCACCCGCCAGTCGCAGAACGTACCCATTACCGACCTTGGAACAAACAATAAGTCCCTCAATGAAGGGACTTAATTTTTATGGGGGCCATGATGCCTGACATTCACAAAACACTGGCTTTTGACCAGACCGAAATTAAGTTCACCGGCGACGGTGAAAGCGGCATCTTTGAGGGGTACGCCTCCGTTTTTAATAATACTGATTCTGACGGCGATATTATCCTTCCCGGCGCATTCAGCGGTGTTATTTCCGGTCAGAGTCGTAAGGTGGCGATGTTCTTTAACCATCAGACGCGCGCTATCCCGGTCGGCAAATGGGATTCCATGCATGAGGATGAAAAAGGTTTGTTTGTCCGTGGGCAACTCACTCCAGGACTAAGCCTCTCTGAAGACCTGAAAGCGGCGATGAAACATGGCACCGTTGATGGGATGTCAGTGGGATTCTCTGTCGGCCCTGATGATTACACCGTTGGTTCGTCCGGCCTCATCTTCAAAAATATTTCGTACCTGCGGGAAATCAGTGTCTGCACTTTCCCGGCCAACGAGCTGGCGGGTATCACCGCCATGAAGTGCATCGACAGTATCAAAACCATTCGTGACGCGGAGGCCTGGCTGAGGGATTCAGTCGGTTTAACGCGCGCAGAAGCGCAGGCATTTATTGCCCGCGTGAAGTCCGCAGGCCGGAGCGAGTCCGGTAGCGGCGACATTGACGCGCTGGCACAGCGCATAACTTCATTTGCCGCTAATCTGCGGAATGCATAACGGAGTACCACATGTCTGAATTAGCAACCCTCGAAAAAGCGATTGAGAATTCACAGAAAGAAGTGAAAGAACTCATCGAAGAGCAGCGTAAATCCATCAGCCAGAACGGCGAAATCAACAAACAGCTGCAGACCGACCTGACCAAAGCGCAGGAAGAGCTGAAAACCACCGGCTCCCGCCTGTTCGATCTGGAACAGAAGCTGGCAGGAAACTCGCCTGACCAGACCACCCAGAAGTCCTTTGCGGAGCGCGTTTCTGAAGACCTGATGAAAGGCTGGGACGGCTCCCGCACTAAAGCAAAAGTCACCAGTTTCGATAAGGCGATCGGTTCTGGCGCTGCATCCGCCGGTGTGCTTGTACAGCCCCAGCAGGTACCTGGTATTCTGATGCCGGGCCTGCGTCGCCTGACCGTTCGTGACCTGCTGGCACAAGGGCGCATCACCAGTAACGCGCTGGAATATGTGCGTGAAAATGTGTTTACCAACGCCGCCGCACCGGTTGCTGAAGGCACCCTCAAACCAGAGAGTAATATCACGTTCACCAAAGAAACGGCGAATGTGAAAACCATTGCCCACTGGATCCAGGCATCACGCCAGATTATGGATGACGCCCCGGCGCTGCAGTCCTATATCAACTCCCGCATGATGTACGGTCTGGCGCTGGTGGAAGAGAATCAGATGCTTAACGGTGATGGCACCGGCGACAATCTCCAGGGGTTGAACGTGGTGGCGAACGAATACGAAACCGCACTTAACGCGACCGGGGATACAGGTGCTGATGTTCTGGCACATGCCATCTATCAGGTGTCACTAAGTGAGTTCGAAGCCGACGGCATCATCCTCAACCCGGCCGACTGGCATCGCATCGCACTGCTGAAAGACGCTAATGGCAATTACATCCTCGGCGGCCCTCAGGCGTTTGCCTCGAAAGTACTCTGGGGCCTGCCGGTTGTATCAACCACAGCGCAGACGGCAGGAAAGTTCACCGTTGGTGCATTTGGCCTGGCGTCTCAGGTGTGGGACCGCATGGATGCCACTATCGAGATCAGTAACCAGGATCGCGATAACTTCGTTAAAAACATGCTGACCATTCTGTGCGAAGAGCGTCTGGCTCTGGCGCACTACCGTCCCGCAGCTATCGTGACTGGCGATATTGCGATTTCTTCCGGCGAATAACAGCAGGGCGCGGTCAGAAATGGCCGCGTTTACGATATGAAAATTAAAGCTCTCCGTATGTTCTCACATTACCACCTCGGAACTGTATCCCAGGGCGAGAGCCGGGTGGTGAAGAAAGAGATCGGCGACGTGCTGGTGAAACTGCGCCTTGCCGAAGAGATTGAGCCCGAAAAGGCGGAAACTTCCGTTCCTGAACAACCTGTAAAAGCTAAATCCGGGGGTAAAGGTGGAAATAAGCGCGGAGCAGATGGCGCTGATAAAGACGCATCTGAGGGTTGACAGCGACGCCGAAGATTCGCTCATCACTGCCTACGCTTCAGCGGCCATCGATTACGTTGAATTGTTCTGCGACGGCGCGCTGGTAGAAGCGTTGACGCCGCCAGCGGAAGGTGAGGCTTCTCCCCGTGAGATTCTTTTTACACCCGGCATCTGGGCGGCAATTCTATTGCTTATTGGCCACTGGTATGCGAACCGCGAAGCAGCAGCGCAAAATCTCACGGACATGCCGTTGGGCGTTGAGGCCTTGTTGATAAGACACCGGAGGTGGCACTGATGGCATGTTCCGGATGCGCCGCCCGACGTGAGTGGCTTAAAAAGTGGATGAAAATCGCCTATGAACGAGCAACAGGTAAACCAACTGCTGGCAGCAATGGCAGCCCAGACCGCAGCAATGAACCGCCTGGCGGAGTCAAATGAAGCCATGGTTGCTTTGCTTTATGAGTCCCTGGCTGATGACATCGAAACGACAACGCTCGATTCACCAGTGGCGACATACCTCAGCGGCAAGCCCAGGGGGTAGTGATGCAGGCTGGAAAGCTCAATAAACGAATCACACTTCAGAAGCCTGTTAAAACTCAGAGCCCGGTTACCGGTGCGGTAGTTAATGGATGGGCTGATGTGGCTGAGCTTTGGGCTAACGTTGCCGATTTGTCAGCCCGTGACTTTGTTGCCGCGCAAGCGGGGCAGAGCGAGGTAACAACGCGGATCACTATCCGCTGGCGTGATGATGTCACGGATAAGCATCGCATTCTTTACCGTGGGCGTGTTTACGACATTCAGGGTGTACTGGAAGATGATAAAAGCGGACGGGAATATCTGACGCTACCCTGCTCGCGAGGTGTTAACGATGGCTGATGGCATTGATTTCAGTATTACCGGTGTCGATTCACTTCTGGGGAAGCTGGACAGTATCAGCGATGATCTGCGCCGCCGTGGTGGTCGGGCAGCGCTTCGCAAGGCGGCAAATGTGATTGCCGCTAAAGCCAGGGATAACGCAGCCCGTGTGGATGATCCGCTAACCAAGGAATCGATAAGCAAAAATATTGTGGCCAGATGGAGCAATGTTACATTCCGAAGAACCGGTAATCTGGCTTTCAGGGTTGGCGTTTTGGGCGGAGCCATTTCGTATGCTGATTCAAGCGAAAACAGGCGGAAAGGTCGTGCGGGAAGATTGTATTACACCCCCGGCAATTCAAAAAATCCAGGCGGGAATACCTGGTACTGGCGTTTTTTGGAGTTTGGCACAGAAAATATGCCAGCCCAGCCCATTCTTCGCCCGGCAGCGCAAGGCAGTGTGGACGAAGTGGTAAGCGTATTCGCCTCGGAATACGAAAAGTCTATTGACCGTGCCATCAGGCGCGCGGCGAAAAAAGGAGTACCCCCGTGATTGCGCCGATCTTTATCGTCTGCGCCGCAAGTCCTCCGGTGGTTGCGCTACTGGGCGGTGACACACTGCGCCTGTATCCGTTCGGCCAGCAGGACGACAACGTGGTCTATCCCTATGTGGTCTGGCAGAACATCACCGGTTCTCCGGAGAACTACCTTGCCCAGCGCCCTGACGCAGACTTTTTTACGCTGCAGGTGGATGCATATGCCGACACAGTGGATGAAGTGATTGCCGTGGCCACGGCGCTGCGGGATGCCATTGAGCCGCACGCGCATATCACGCGCTGGGGCGGACAGGAAAGAGACCCCGAAACAAAACGCTATCGCTATTCGTTCGATGTGGACTGGATAGTCAATCGATAAGAACCTTCCCAACCGGCCCTGAGCCGGTTTTTTTATGACCGGAGATAATAAATGTCTGTATTAACTCAAGGCACACAACTCTTTGTGCTCGCCAGTGGCGCGGTGAGCGAAATCGAGTGTATCACTGCATTTTCGCCTGGTAGTAACCCTGCCGACCAGATTGAAGACACGTGTCTTTCTGAAAAGTTTGACCGCTCCTATAAGCGGGGCCTCCGAACTCCCGGGACCGCCTCACTCACTCTAAATGCCGACCCAAAAAATACCAGCCACGTGATGCTGCACAACCTGTCGATTTCCGATGATGAGAGCGATCAGGATCTGACGTTTGCAATTGGCTGGGCCGATGGTACAGCGTCACCAACAGTTGCTACCGAAGAGGCAAGCGGGGCGGTAGACGGACTGGCGCTGCCTGACAGCCGCACGTGGTTTGTTTTCAAAGGCTACGTAAGCGACTTCCCGTTTGATTTTGCAGCAAACACGGTCGTCTCCACCTCCGCATCTATCCAGCGTTCCGGTTCTGCGGTGTGGGTTCCTAAGGCAGCTTCTTAAACTGATGGGGCTTGATGCCCCATTTCGAGAGACAAAAATGAAATTAACGCTTGAAGCACTCAAGGAGTCCGGCGCGTTTACCGGCCGTCCGGTTGAGAAAGAGATATCCTGGAAACAGGGCGATAAGAAAATCACTGCGACCGTGTATGTTCGCCCGATGGGGTATCACACAGCGACGTCCGATGTACTGGCATTTGGGGGCAAGGTGGATGGTGTGGCAGGACGCATTGCAGCATCTATCTGCGATGAACTTGGTAAGCCTGTCTTCACACCGGCAGACATTACTGGTGAGGCCGACCCTGAGCGTGGTGCGCTGGATGGTAGTCTGACGGTTGCGCTACTGTTGGCTATTCAGGAAGTTAACGATCTGGGAAAGACTTCGAGCTCAGCGCCGAAGACGAATTCTGGTGCGAGCTCGTCCTCAACGGAATCGGCGGAAAAACGATCGCCGAAGCGCGTGAGTCGCTCTCATTCAAAGAGTCCCAGCTCTGGGCAAAATACCGGGAAAGATATGGAAGCCTGAACCCGATGATGCGGGTTGAGTGGGGGGCTGGGCTGGTGGCCAGCATGATAGCCAACGTCAACAGAGACCCCAAACATCCACCATTCACTCCCACCGATTTCACACTGCACTTCACCAAAGTCAAAGCTGTTGATGGGCCAATCTCGTTAGAGGAAGCCAGAGCCAGCTGGACATAACGCCGCCAACGGAGAGTTTATGGCTTCCAAATCACTGGGCACGCTGACTATCGACCTGATCGCCAAGGTGGGCGGTTTTGTCTCCGGCCTCTCACAGGCTGAGCGAGCTTCACAAAAATGGCGTAAGCAGGTTAAGGAGGATGCCGCTGCTGCTGCAGTTGCCATGACCGGATTTGCAACAGCCGTCGGTGCCGCCGCCGTCGGAGCCGGGGTGGCTGGGTATAACCTGCTCAAAACCACTTCACGCCAGATAACCGAGTCTGACCGCTGGGCAAAATCACTCAACATGTCCACGCAGTCACTGTTAGTCTGGCAATATGCTGCAGAAAAAGCAGGTGTATCCGGGGATCAGATGGCTGACATCTTTAAAGATGTCGGAGACAAAATCGGCGATGCTGTTCTTAATAAATCTGGTGAGGCAGTCGGCGCCCTGGACTCTCTTGGGTTGTCGGCTAAGAAACTGGCCGGGGAAACTCCCGATAAGCAGCTTCTGGCAATCAGTGACGCACTGGAGAAAGTTAAGTCCAACGCCGAGAAGACTACCATCCTGGAGAGTCTGGGTAATGACCTGTCAAAGATGCTACCGCTCCTGGACAATGGCAGTGAAAAGCTGCGTCAGTATATGGATGCCGCGAAGAAGTTTGGTGTGGCGCCCGATGACGCAGATATCGAAAAGCTGGTTAAAGTTAACGCCCTGTTTGAGGATATGGAGACGCAGGTCAACGGCGTCAAAATTGAACTTGCGACGGGCCTTGCCAGCGTAGATTTGAGTGCACTTCAGAAATCCATTGGAGATATGGGGGATGTATTTAAAGACCCGGCTGTTATTCAGGGGCTGACTGATCTTGTTGGTGGGGTGGTAGACCTGGCCACCTGGCTGGTAAAGGTGGGGACCGAAGCCGGAAAGCTGATAGACCAGTACAAAGGCGGCAAAGCGGTGGGTTTGAATGCCTCAATTCCCGAAATTGAACGTCGCATCAAGAACCTGAATGCCGATCTCGATGATAAAGGTGTGCTGGCGAGTTTCAACAGAATTGGGATGGATGTGTCAGGTAAACAGGCCGAAAGGGCTGAGCTCCAGAAACGTCTGGCCTTTTTGAAAAATTCCCAGTCCACGCTTCCGGAAATAAAACTACCCGAGCCAGTCAAAACAAATTATAGCCTTGGCGCCGGGGAGACAAACGGTAAGCCACAAAAAGACACTTCTGGTCAGAAACTGGATTCTGCGTTTAAAAGCGCTGAGCGCAGTTACATGCGCCAGATTGAACTGATCGACACCACCGGCAAAAAAACCGCTGTGGTGACTGAACAACAAAAACTTCAGTTCGACATTGCTGACGGCAAGTTGCAGGGGCTTAACGAAACCCAGAAGAAACGACTTGCGTCTCTGGCTCAGGAAGTTGATCGCCTTAATGCCGTCAAAAAAGCTAATGAAGAAAACGCGAAGGTAGCGGCGTTCGTGGCAAATCTGCAGGAGCAGAACGAGAATGCACGTGCAGATTTGGGCGTGGATATTCAGGGAGCCGGACTCGGTGACAAGCAGCGTGAAAGGCTGAGGGAAAGGCTGAGTATAGAGCGCAGTTATCTCGATCAGCAGCGCGATCTGCAAAAGCAGTATCAGTCAGGAGATATCAGCCAGACAGTTTATGACCGCGAAACCCAGGCATTAAAGGATGCACAAGCTGAGAGGCTGGGCATCCAGGAGGATTATTACAGTCAAATTGATGCGCTGCAGTCTGACTGGGTGACTGGTGCCCGAGACGGTCTCGCTGACTGGGTAGATGATTCAACTAACTATGCGACGCTGGCGGCGGACGCTATGAAAAGCGCGCTTTCCGGTATCAGCAGCAATATCGTCGACATGCTCAACGACAATAAAGCGAGCTGGAAAGACTGGGGTGTCAGTGTTCTGAAAATCATCGAACAGGTGATGGTTAACATGATGATCGCCAATGCAGCCAGCTCGATAGGCTCATTGTTCGGTGGTGCCGCATCGTCTTCCGCCAGCAGCGGTACTGCGCTTCAGTCCTACGGGGCGAGCCTGCAACTCAACGCCAAAGGCGGCGTTTACTCTTCTGCCGATCTCAGTCAGTACAGTAACTCTGTCGTCAGCTCTCCAACACTGTTTGCCTTTGCCAAAGGGGCCGGATTGATGGGGGAGGCTGGGCCGGAGGCTATTATGCCACTGACCCGCGCCGCCGACGGATCGCTGGGCGTGCGTGCTATGGGAAGCTCAGGCTTAACACCGGGTGGTAGTAGTGCTCCTCAGGTCAGTATTCAGATTGATGGCAATGGGAATACCCAGACTCAGGCTAGCGGTGGATATGAGCAATTCGGGCGGGAGGTAGGTAGTTTTGTTGATCGGCGATACCGCGAGTTGATAGGCCGTGACCTTTCACCCGGTGGCGCGGTCTGGAATCTGGCAAAAGGAGGGCGGTGATGGCTATAGAAACATTCAGCTGGTGTCCGCGCCCGAACGCGGAGCAGGAAGTGACATTCCGCCGGCGCACCGCGCAGTTCGGTGACGGATATCAGCAGGTTTCCGGCGACGGGATTAATCCCCGCTCGCAGAAATGGACCCTCCAGTTCACCGGTACCGAATCGTACATAGGGGCAATTAAAGACTTCCTTGACCGCCATCAAGGGGTAAAGGCTTTCCAGTGGAAACCACCGCTTGAACCGCTCGGCCTTTACCGTTGTGACACCTATGCGCCAACTCCGCTTGGTGCCGGGTTATTTAATCTTTCTGCAACTTTTGAACAGGCATTCAAACCATGAGTCTTAACGCAGATTATCAGAAGTTAGAGCCTGGCGATGGTGTCAGGTTATTCGAGGTGGATGGCACTTCCTTTGGTGCAGGCGAGGTGCTTCGTTTCCATGCGCATAATATTGCTCATACGCCGGAGGAAATCGCCGAAGCAGGCGGGGATGAGGAAAAGCTCCCGGCAAAATCTATCTGGTGGCAGGGAGAAGAATATAAGGCCTGGCCTTGTCAGATTGAGGGGATCGAGGCATCTACCAGTGGGAGCAGCGCGCAACCCAAATTATCGGTTGCTAACCTCGACAGCTCCATTACAGCGCTATGCCTGGCGTATGACGACCTTCTGCAGGCTAAGGTTACGATTCACGATACGCTGGCGCAGTACCTTGACGCTAAAAACTTCGCTGGCGGCAGTACGACGGCTGACCCGACGCAGGAAAAGTTGAAAGTTTTCTACATCGATGCAAAGAGTAGCGAAACTAACGAGGTGGTTGAGTTCACGCTGTCCAGCCCGATGGACCTGCAGGGGCTAATGATACCGACGCGACAGCTTCATTCCCTGTGTACCTGGTGCATCCGGAATAAATACCGTACCGGCGACGGCTGCGACTATGCTGGAACCCGCTATTTCGACAAAAACAACAACCCGGTGAGCGATCCGTCTCTGGATGAATGCAACGGTACGTTGGCAGCATGTGAGCTACGTTTTGGCAAAGGTAATGAGTTATCGCATGGCGGATTCGTTGGAACGTCGTTGATCAGGAGCTGATATGCGTCAGAAAACCATCGATGCGATTATGGCGCATGCTGCAGCTGAATATCCTCGTGAGTGTTGCGGCGTGGTGGTGCAGAAAAGCCGTGTTGAGCGGTATTTCCCTTGCCGGAATCTTGCCGCGGCGCCTGAGGACAATTTTGTCCTTTGCCCCGAAGACTATGCAACTGCTGAGGACTGGGGTACGGTGATCGCCATCGTTCACAGTCACCCTGACGCCACGACACAACCGAGCGAACTGGATAAAGCGCAATGCGACGCAACGCTTTTACCCTGGCATATTGTGAGCTGGCCGGAGGGGGATTTACGCACTATCCAGCCGCGCGGAGAACTGCCGCTGCTGGAGCGTCCGTTTGTGCTTGGACACTTCGACTGCTGGGGGCTGGTAATGAGCTATTTCCGGCAAACGCATGGTATCGAGCTCCACGATTACCGGGTGGATTATCCCTGGTGGGAAAACGACTATCCGGACAACTTCTATCAGGATTGCTGGTATGAGTGCGGATTCCGTGAATTCGACGGGCCACCGAAACCCGGCGATATGGTGATCATGCAGGTCCAGGCCGATAAGTGGAATCACGCGGGAATTCTGCTGGAGGGAAATATGCTGCTGCACCACCTGTACGGACACCTGAGCCAGCGCGTGCCGTATGGTGGCTACTGGCAGGAAAGGACGATGAAGATCGTCAGATTTAAAACGCTTCTATAGCCCACTTCTGTGGGTTTTTTAAACCTCGCATTTCACCGCGCACCGCACGCGCAATTCAAACCAAGAACCTTTCAGGATGCACCTTGAGGAACCGGCTGGCTGTCGGAGCCTTCTTGGGGCCGTTTTCCTGTGCGACAAGGTTCATCACTAAAAGGTAATCCGATATGCAATATCCAACCGTATCTGTAAACGGCGTATCAGTTCGTGTCGATAACGAAGGACGTTATAATCTTAATGATCTCCACGC
Source organism: Pseudocitrobacter faecalis (assembly GCF_965231525.1). Taxonomy (NCBI): domain Bacteria; kingdom Pseudomonadati; phylum Pseudomonadota; class Gammaproteobacteria; order Enterobacterales; family Enterobacteriaceae; genus Pseudocitrobacter; species Pseudocitrobacter faecalis. Next base: position 682,234 of record NZ_CBDDNJ010000002.1, read on the forward strand.
CGCAGCGGTGGCTGAAGGCAAAGCCACTGAATCACAGCGACCAGGTGAGTTTCTCAAAACCAAGCAAGTAAGGCGATTTGTGCAAGCCTTGAGCGATGCGAAGAAAATCGCATCGGTTATGACAATTAAGGGGGGACCATTTCAGGGCTCCTGGGGGCTTGAACTTATCGCTATACGCTATGCAGCCTGGCTCAATCCGCTTTTTGAAATCAAAGTCTATGAGACATTTCAAATGCTAATGCGTCGCGGGTTCGATGCCATGTCTCGCTTGAATAAAATCGACCATGTGATTAACACCGAAACCAAAGCGATCAGCCAGTGCGCCAGCCAGATGGCCAAGTGGGGTGTTGGTGGCCGCAAGCGGCTTCTACACACAGCACGGGAGCGTGTAGCTGATGAAGTACAGATGTATCTCCCCGGTATTTAAAGGGCGCGTGAACCAAGATAACATTCGGTTTTGCTACCGCTCGATCCCTGCTACTCTTTGGCAAAATTGACCAAAGGGGATAGGGATATGAAAAGAATTTTAGTTTTTACCTCCATCTTAATGGTTGCCGGTTGTGCAACTAAGCCGGTGACAAATGAACAAGCACAGGATGTTCCTGCAAAACAGGTTATCAGCAATACACTGCTAGTAAAAAAAGAAGGGACTGGCAAGGTAATAATCAAACGAGACTCTGGTTTTATGGGCAGCGCCTGCATGACCCGAGTTTATGTTGATGGCAAGGAGGTCGCAGACTTAGACACAGCTCAAAAGGTAACGGTCTATCCCAAAATTGGAGATCATATCTTTAGCGCTTGGCCCAAAGGTATGTGTGGCGGAGGCATGAGCGAACAGTCGGGTAAGGTGACAGATACTGGGGTATTGATGTTTAGAGTTGGTTACGGAACCAACGGTGATTTTGGTATCTACCCTACAGCATTTTGAATGCAGCAATTATATATAACCTCGCTCAGGCGGGGTTTTTTATTATTAAGAGGTTTATATGTCTGAAGTAATGACTCGAATTGAGCTCGGCGGCGAACCCGGTAAAATATTTGGTAAAACTCATTGGCGACTTATCAGTAAAGTTTCTGAAGCAGGTGTAGCACTCGCAAAAACAATCACCGGGTTTGAAAGTTATATGGTAAACAGCAAGCGCCGCGGACTAACCTTTGCCATTTTTAAAGGAAAGAAAAACATAGGAGTTGATGACCTAGGTTTTCCGGTAACTGGTGAAGTGGTCAGGATTGTACCGGTTATCATCGGAAGCAAAAAGGCTGGTTTACTTCAGACAATATTGGGTGCTGTTATTGTTGCAGTAGGTGCCATTGCTACATTTGGTTTTGCCCAGGCTTGGGGTGTAAATGTAATGATGGCTGGTGGAGCTATGATGGCGGGTGGCGTCGTCCAGATGTTATCTCCTCAGCCAACCGGATTAGCCAGCAAACAAAGTGCAGATAACCGCGCATCCTACGCATTCGGTGGTGTAACCAACACCGCGGCGCAGGGGTACCCGGTACCGCTCCTTTATGGCCGCCGGCGGATAGGCGGAGCGATTATTTCTGCCGGAATTTATGTCGAAGATCAGCAGTAGATAACTCAACTTTTTTCTGGCCACCTTCGGGTGGCTTTTTTTATGGGCGCAATATGGCTACAGATAAAGTGTTAAAGGGCCGCAAGGGCGGCAGCTCCAGTTCACGAACCCCTACCGAACAGCCTGATGATCTGCAATCTGTAGCGAAGGCAAAAATCCTCGTTGCGCTTGGCGAAGGGGAGTTTGCAGGACAGCTAACCGGCAAAGATATCTACCTGGACGGAACGGCTCTGGAGAATGCTGACGGCTCCCAAAACTTCAGCGGCGTCACGTGGGAATTTCGCGCGGGAACTCAGGCACAAAAATATATTCAGGGTATTCCCGGTACCGAAAACGAAATCAGCGTGGGAACTGAGGTATCAAGCGCTACAGCCTGGACGCGCACCTTTACCAATACGCAGCTTTCAGCAGTTCGCCTGCGTCTGAAATGGCCCTCGCTTTTCAAACAGGAAGACGACGGCGATCTGGTGGGTTACTCGGTCAATTATGCGATTGACCTGCAGACGGACGGCGGCACATGGCAGACGGTACTCAATACCAGCGTGACAGGCAAAACGACGTCTGGTTATGAGCGCAGCCACCGTATCGATTTACCGCAGGCTGGCAGCACCTGGACAATACGCCTGCGTAAGATTACCTCAGACGCCAACAGCGCGAAGATCGGCGACACGATGACGCTGCAGAGCTTCACCGAGGTGATTGACGCCAAACTACGTTACCCGAACACCGCGCTGCTCTACATCGAATTCGACTCAAGCCAGTTCAACGGCTCTATTCCTCAAATTTCATGCGAACCGCGCGGCCGCGTTATCCGCGTTCCAGATACCTACGACCCTGAAACCCGCACTTATAGCGGTACATGGACCGGTGCGTTTAAGTGGGCATGGACGGATAACCCTGCGTGGATTTTTTACGATCTGGTTGTTTCCGACCGGTTCGGCCTTGGGCACCGTTTGACCGCTGCGAATATTGATAAATGGACGCTTTATCAGGTTGCCCAGTATTGTGATCAAATGGTACCAGACGGCAAAGGGGGCAGCGGTACCGAACCACGTTATACCTGCAACGTGTACATTCAGGACCGGAACGATGCCTACACAGTCCTGCGTGATTTTGCTGCTATCTTCCGTGGCATGACCTACTGGGGCGGGGATCAGATTGTGGCCCTGGCTGACATGCCGCGCGATGTTGATTACAGCTACACGCGCGCTAACGTTGTTGGCGGTCGCTTCACCTATTCGAGCAGCACCACGAAAAGTCGCTACACAACAGCGCTGGTTTCATGGTCAGACCCGGGTAACGCTTATGCCGACGCGATGGAACCGGTATTTGAGCAGGCACTGGTGGCGCGATACGGCTTCAATCAGCTGGAAATGACAGCCATCGGCTGCACCAGGCAGTCAGAAGCGAACCGAAAGGGGCGCTGGGGTATTCTCACTAACAACAAGGATCGCGTTGTTTCGTTTGATGTCGGGCTGGACGGAAACATTCCACAGCCGGGGTACATCATCGCCGTGGCAGACGAGCTGCTTTCCGGAAAGGTTATGGGCGGACGCATCAGCGCCGTTAACGGTCGCGTTATCAAACTTGACCGCGTGGCAGATGCAGCAGCAGGTGATCGCCTTATTCTCAACCTGCCTTCCGGAGCGTCGCAGAGCAGGACCATTCAGGCCGTGAACGGGGAATCAGTCACAGTCACCACGGCATACAGTGAGACGCCACAGGCTGAAGCTGTTTGGGTGGTTGAATCTGACGAGCTTTACGCACAGCAGTATCGAGTTGTCAGCGTTTCCGATAACGATGATGGCACTTTCTCGATTACCGGCGCATGGCACGATCCGGATAAATATGCCCGTATCGATACAGGAGCCATCATTGACCAGCGGCCGGTGAGCGTGATCCCGCCAGGTAACCAGTCGCCGCCCGCCAACATCGTGATCAGCTCGTTCTCAGTAGTTCAGCAGAACATCAGCGTCGAAACAATGCGCGTGAGCTGGGACCAGGCGCAGAACGCTATCGCCTATGAAGCGCAATGGCGCCGCAACGACGGGAACTGGGTTAACGTGCCGCGCAGCTCCACCACGTCATTCGACGTCCCCGGAATTTATGCCGGGCGCTACCTGGTGCGCGTACGCGCTATCAATGCCGCAGAAATATCGTCCGGATGGGGCTATTCGGAAGAGAAAACGCTGACGGGTAAAGTGGGCAATCCACCGAAGCCAGTTGGCTTCACCGCTTCTGAAAACGTGGTATTCGGTATTGAGCTGAACTGGGGATTCCCGGAGAACACCGACGACACGCTGAAGACGGAAATCCAGTACAGCCTGACCGGAACAGAAGACGATGCGATGCTTCTGGCCGACGTACCTTACCCGCAGCGCAAGTATCAGCAGATGGGCCTGAAGGCGGGGCAAATATTCTGGTACCGCGCGCAGCTGGTGGACAGAACAGGCAATGAGTCTGGCTTTACCGATTTTGTCCGCGGGCAGGCGAGCGTCGATGTTTCCGATATCACGGATTCCATCCTGGAGGATATGAAAGACTCCGCGGTGTTTAAGGACCTGATGGAGAATGCCGTCGACACCAGTGAGAAAGTTGCTGGCATGGCTGATGATATCAAAGAGCAGGCTGATGCTCTTGAACAGCAGGCTAAGGATATTCAGGATAACGCCGACGGGCTGGCGCAGGCTGAAGTAAAAATCGATGAGATCGCGCTAAGTATGGACGGCGTGACCGGGCAGATGAAGAACTCCGCCATCGCGATTATTCAGGGTAATCTGGCGCAGGTCGCCACGCGGAAAACGCTCTCAGCCACGGTTGCCGGAAACAGCGCGCAACTGGACCGTATCGATCAGGTTATCGTCGATGAGAAGCAGGCCACTGCAGAATCACTGCTGAGTCTTGAGACGGATGTCGCCGGTAACAAAGCTTCCATTAACAGCCTGAGCCAGACTGTTTCGAATTATCAGCAGGCGACGGCCACACAAATCAACGCCATCACCGCAACGGTGGAAGGGCATACCTCATCCATCACGACGAACGCCCAGGCCATTGCAGGTATCAACGGTGATTTATCCGCGCTGTATTCAATCAAAGTCGGCCTGGCCAGCAACGGGCAATACTACGCGGCGGGCATGGGGTTCGGCGTTGAGAACACGCCCAGCGGCATGCAGTCGCAGGTTGTTTTCCTCGCGGACCGCTTTGCAGTGACCACTGCTGTAGGCGGCGTGACGACGTTACCGTTCGTTATTCAGAACGGGCAGACGATAATCCGGGATACGGTAATCGGTGATGGAACTATCAGCAACGCCAAAATCGGTAACTACATTCAGTCCAATAACTATGTCGCGAACACCAGCGGCTGGCACATCAATAAAGCCGGAACATTTTATATAAATGGCAGCGCGGGAACCGGTCGGATGGTTATCAGTAACACATTGATCCAGATTTACGATAACAACAACGTGCTGCGCGTTCGTATGGGCTTATGGTAAGGAGTTGATTATGCCTCAAGGGGTACAATGCTGGGATGCATCAGGCAATCTTGTCGCTGACATTGGTGATTATAACTGTCGTTATGTGGGCTCTCTTGTTATTTCAGTCCCTGCAAGTGCGACGGTCGTTACCACAAGTTATGCAGGTGCAACAGCAGCTGGTTACTTTGCGGTGCCAGTATCGGTATCAGCGGGCCGTGAAATTGGTTATTACTACTGTCGGGCATACGATGGAGGAATAAGAACATTTATTCTTTTAAAATATGCTTATGCCCATACAGTTACTGTTAATGTGTACGCATTCATATGAGCGGATTCCAGTCCTTTAATACAGCAGGCGCGAAGGTGGTCGACTCTGAATTTTACGGTACTTATTATCGTGATTCAAAAGTTTACTCGACCATTTCCGATACTGGCTATTTCGAAATTTCAACGCCACTTGGAAACGGTACGGATATGGGGTTTGCAATAAATCCATTTCCTTACAATAACGATTTGCAGTGGTTCAAGTTCAATAACAATGCGAAGGTTATCTTCGGTTATCCCTACATGACGGCTAATGCGGGAACAATGGCTCGTACTGGCTATGATGTCACAACCACAAGTGGCTATGTCGATGTGTTCAACGCGCAGGGAAAACTTGTCTGGTCAGCCGTGACAGCTGCAAAAATCCCGCGCGTGACAGGCTTCTTTGAAATACCTGCAAATTATGATTTAGACAATAAAGCCTATTCACAGAGCATTGGAACAAACAGCTGGTTACTGGCCAGCGATTGTCCGGGGAATCTCAATACTGACGGTACTGTTTCAGGGTATTCAGGTTTGTTTTTTAAATTCTCGGGAGGAATGTTGCAGGCTGTCTGGATAAATCGAAATCAGGTATCGTGGGCAAATACCTTAAAGCCATACGGACTGAAAATCCCATTCGCTATTCTGCCGAATCTATAACGATATAGTCGGTTCAAACATTTATTAAACTTCAAACCCGCTCCGGCGGGTTTTTTTTATGCCTGGAGAAAATATGATTTATAACACCGGAACCATCAGCATCAACGGGAATACCGCAACCGGCACCGGGACGAACTGGACAGCAGCGGCGAGCCAGATTCGCGTGAGCCAGACCATTATTGTGCTCTCTAACCCGGTCCAGATGTTTCAGATTACCGCTATCAACAGTGGCACATCGTTAACCGTTACCCCGGCTGCTTCACCGGCACTGAGCGGACAGAAGTACGGCATCCTCGTTACCGACAGCCTCTCCGTCGATGGCCTGGCGCAAAGTATGTCGCAGCTCATTAACGAGTATGACGAGAACATTGGAGCATGGGAGACGTTCGCCAGCACCTCAGCGAACCAGCTTGTCACTGTGACAATCAACGGCACCAGCCTCAGCATTCCAGCCATCGGTGGCCTCGCCCGGAAAGGGGCAAACAGCGATATCACAGAGCTGAAAGGGTTAACTACAGCACTGAGCATTGCCCAGGGGGGAACGGGCGCAAAGACAGCCGCAGACGCTCGCACAAACCTCGGTTTAGGAAGTAGCGCTACACGCAATGCTTACAGCACATCCGGAGATATTCTTTCTGTAAGTGATTTTGGCATTGGATGCACTGTGAATAATCCAATACCTCTTGCTGGAACAGGTGTACTGCAAGAACATTACTCGACTGGTTTTTTCCGCCAGAATGGAACCTCTGGTTATGGGCTGTTTGCTGGTATCGGTGGAGGCACTCACTATAATCTAGGCAGCGTAGCATCAGTGATGTCGTACGTGAACTACACAAGAAACACAATGCAAGTAGCAAAAAATGTTGCAGGCGATATTTATGTCTATGAAATGTATGGAACCGGCAACACAACTAAATCCAGTGACGGTACACTCAAAGCGGCCTCGCCTGTCGCTCGCATAATTCATAGCCAGGAGGAATGTCAACGATCAGATATTGATGAACCGGGCTTTGAATGGTGCGGTTGTGGCACGGCGAATGCCGAAGCAGAGGGTATCAATGTTTTAAGGCAGGATACGGGAGTTTACCTGCTATCTGGTGCTGCTGGCTTAGCCTCCGAAGGGTGGCAACTTTTGGCACCGATGGACCCCGGTGGCATGGGGGAACTAGGAGTTGTCGAGGCTGAAGAAACTGAAAGCGGTAATATTATAATCCGCCTTTACAGGCGAAAATACATGCTCAGTGATGAAGGCGAAATAGTGAAAATAAAAGGCGAGCCCATCGACGTTCCGCCAAATAGCTGGATCGATGTCCGCCTTGATATGCCTGAAGACTCAATTTTTAATCAGAAATCACTTCGCATTTCTCAGGTATAGCTTTCTGTTTCTGATTCCAGATGCTGCTCTCAGACATTTCAACTCGCACGCTAATGAACTGGTCTTTCGGAATATCGATAGGTTCACCATTGGAGAGACCAGTAATTTCGTTACGAGCGAATGCTGGCGCAGCCGGGTGCGTTCTGTGATAAGTTTTTACCAGAATTGATCCATCGGCATTCACTTCGTAATCGAGCCAGATCAAGGGTTGCTTATTGCGATCAGTAGGGATATCAAAACCGCCATCTATGCCACACCATGCAGCGTCAGCGTTCAGGCCAGTGCAGCCCTCAATCAAATATTCTCCAGTTTCCAAGCGTGTAACGATACAACCTTCTGATTCATCATTTAATTCATATGAGCCATCAGCAAATATTTGCACTATCGGAGACGCCGCTTTCAGCGTTCCATCAGAGGCTTTCGTTGTATTTGCGGTTGTGTAGGCTTCTGCCCATGATTTTGTATCGCCCTGTGTCGACTGAAAAAAGACTCTCGGAAATGCTGCATAGCGAATTGCTATTCCAACATTATATGTTGGCGAAATTGCGTTATGAATATGTCCATACCCATATACTGGCTCCGGGTTAAAGCTATTACCTGAAGACATCCATGAAAAGCCACCCTTGTCCCTGTCATAATTTTGCGTAGATTGAGTTCCTAGGCCAAATGCCCCGACAATCATGACGTTCCCTCCCGCAGTTCCAGCATCCCTTGTAGCACTACTTCCTAAACCGACGTTTTATAGGTTGCCGTTCTGAATGATGATCGATACCGTCGCAAGATTTTTGGAAGAAAAAAGACGGTGAAAAAACATGCAAATTGGCTATGTCAGGGTGTCAACAAATGACCAAAATACAGACCTTCAAAGAAATGCTTTAGAACGCGCAGGATGTGAGCAGATATTTGAAGAAAAAATGAGCGGAACTGTGGCGAATCGTCCAGCACTTAAAAGGTTGTTACGTACCCTTCAGGAGGGCGATACCCTTGTGGTTTGGAAATTGGATCGCCTCGGTCGCAGTATGCGTAATTTGGTGCTGCTGGTAGACGAACTACGCCAGCGCGGTATTCACTTTAAGAGTCTCACGGACAGTATTGATACCTCTAGCCCGATGGGGCGGTTTATCTTCCACATAATGTCTGCGCTGGCTGAAATGGAACGTGAATTAATTGTCGAGCGTACCCGAGCAGGTTTGGCTGCTGCGAGAGCGAAAGGGCGTATCGGCGGGTGTAGACCTAAGTTATCACCTGAATAGTGGGCGCAGGCTAGGTTGTTAATTTTCAGTGAATGGATTTATGAGGCTTGATAAATGGGGTAAAAGAATGCAGAGTTAATTGATTTCCCCGTAATACTTCTTTAGCTTTAACTTTTGTAATTGAGCAGTTACTATAAGACAAACCTTAGACCTCGCTTACTTGCTAACTTTATGCTCACCTTATCTGAATTTTCTGCCATCTATGAGTCCCTGAGACGAGTTAGTGACACATGGGCAGATCTGTGGATTTGTCTGAGCGATCTGCCAATTGGTATAGGCGAATTGATTGGTCTACGCTATTCTTCGGTCAAAGGGGCTCGACTGTTTATTGAACATGGTAGAGATGGTGGCCGGAGAATTATAGAAATACCTGAAAATATACGGAAAATTATATACAGACGAAGGAAGAATAACCCTGAGGATATTTATATTTTTCAGAGTCACTCAAACAGGGTCGGTACAGCAAAAAAACCTGTAACAATCATTGCCTTTAATAGTGCAATCAAGAAATCTGCGACAGGAATCACTCATAAGATAGTGAGCAGTAGCAGCGCGAAACAAGTACAGTCATAGTTAACGTCGTTACTAACTGCAATGCTCCGATTGGTACTTATTCGGTCAGTATATAAATTCGGAGTGTTTTAGATTCAGGAGGTCTATATACGCTACCACTTGTCCGGGTTATTCGATGTGCTGACCCAAATTTTTGCCAGGCTAAATACCATTAAACCAAGAGTTACTGCCATGGCTGAACCGATTATAAATATTGTCATTGTGAGTCCTATCTGATTAGTGTCCTTATTTGACTCTTTGAAAACGTAAATGTTCACAATTGAAAAAATGAGTATAGTAGTTGCTAACGGAGAGTAAAGGATACCGTCGCCCATCATATGTAAGAACAGGCGGCGGCAGAGGGGCTGGTGTTCATGCCTTGGCTCGGGCAGAAACTGTATAAGTTTATAATGCGCTCACCACATATTTTGCGCGATTTTGGTTGCCGTACTGATGGCTTCAGCCGGTTCTTTGAATAATCGTGCGGTAGCCAGACCCCATCTCCCATCTTTGTGGATCATCAGAAAGTAGTCGGATAACTCCTGCTCTTCTCTAATTACGGCGAAGGTGAGCATGTCTGAAGATGGCGTGGGTAGGGTGTTTAAATCACCATATACACAGAGAGTGTAAGAGATAAGTCAAGCAGAATAAATATGGAAGGTCTCTTTCGCGCCACTATCAGGTACCCTACGGTTTTGACTAGGGCTTTGTCATGCTGATGATGACGGTCAGTTGACGCAGATTTAAAGAACTTTAACTAGTGGACGAGTGCCATGTAGCAAGGTTCTGAGGTAACTCGCCGAACTAGAACCAAGCGTAAACCTTCATGATCTACAACCAGAATGGAGTGTTGTAATACAAATTCATCTATGTTTTAAAATTGTTGGGGTCAGACAATACGTAAATTACTCCTTTTAATTTTGCCATTTTCCTCTAAAGATTCGGAAGGGCTTGCCGATAGTAAATTTAACGGCCCAGAGCCTACAGGTGGATGCCGTAAATTTTTATTACGACCAGTCAAACAGGAATTGTAACCATGGCACAAGTTATTAATACCAACAGCCTCTCGCTGATCACTCAGAATAACATCAACAAAAACCAGTCCGCGCTGTCTACCTCAATCGAACGCCTCTCTTCCGGCCTGCGTATTAACAGCGCCAAAGATGATGCAGCAGGACAGGCAATAGCTAACCGCTTCACCTCCAATATCAAAGGCTTGACCCAGGCGGCGCGTAATGCCAACGACGGTATATCTCTGGCACAGACCACCGAGGGCGCGCTATCCGAGATCAACAACAACTTACAGCGTGTGCGTGAACTGACCGTTCAGGCGACCACCGGCACCAATTCCGAATCAGACTTGGACTCCATCCAAGACGAGATCAAATCTCGTTTAGACGAAATAGATCGCGTTTCCGGTCAGACCCAGTTCAATGGCGTAAACGTTCTGGCTAAAGACGGTACCATGAAAATTCAGGTTGGTGCGAATGATGGGCAGACTATCTCTATCGACCTGAAGAAAATCGACTCCTCTACGCTAAACCTGACTGGGTTTAATGTAAACGGTAAAGGTGAAGTAGCCAATACTAAAGCAACGGCCGACGATCTGAAGCTTGCAGGTTATAAAGCTGGTAATACTGATGCTAACGGCGTTACTGTCTACACTAATGATGAAGGGAATGCTGCTGCAAAAGCATCAAATGTGCTGGCACAGATCACTGATGGCTCAACTATCACTGGGTTTGGTGGTACAGCAAACGGTTTAGATGCTGCCGCTACTACATACACATACAATTCCGCGACCAAATCATACAGCTTTGACGCAACTAGTGTTGATACATCGAAAGCGCTGAGTGTTATCAATCCAGGAGCGGGGGATGTCTCTCAGGCCACGGTGACCATTGGTGGTAAAGTGCAGAAAGTTAATATCTCCCAGGATGGTAAAATTACCGCTGCGGATGATAACGCCAAACTGTATTTAGATAAGCAGGGTAACCTGACCAAAACTAATGCTGGCAGCGATGCTGAAGCAACATGGGATGGTTTAACTTCTAACACCAATAAAGACACCGGCGCTAAAGTCGATACATCAATTAAAGTAACTTCCGGTGCGGCATCTGGCATGGAAGTGAAATATACTGGGAACCATGTTCCAACAACACAACAGGTAAATACTTCTACTATCACGGCGCATGGCGCTTTTGATGCTTCAATTAATATTGGCGGTACACCTACCGCAGTTAAAGTTGCAGCTGATGGTACGATCTCTGATGCAGCTGGCGCAGCTTTATACTTAGATAATACTACTGGCGCGCTCACCACTACCGATACAGGTAACACTGCCGCAACGTTAGATTCATTGGCTGCAAATGATGCTTCGGGTGGTGCCGTGGCCTCGACTCTCACCGTTACTTCAGGTGCAGATGCAGGCAAAGTTTATGATTCCATTGGGGGTACAGGCAATACTACCTTTACAGCTGAAAAATCGGTCGTTGAGGTTACTGGTGCACACATTAGCGCTGACGCTATGGCAAATGTTACTGATGGTCAGGCGTTTACTGCAAATATTAAAGTAGGCACAGTTTCCACCGCTTATGCTGTGGATGCTTCTGGCGATGTACAAACAGGTGGTAATGATGTTTTCGTAGGTGATAACGGTGCATTTACCGATACCGCTACTAAAACTCTTTATGCACAAAGCAATGGTGCTATCACCAACAGCACTGGCGGTACCATTTATGAAACTGCTGATGGTAAATTGACTTCTGAAGAATCTACCGCATCCACCTCTACTGCCGATCCACTGAAAGCACTGGACGATGCAATCAGCCAGATCGACAAATTCCGTTCTTCACTGGGTGCTGTACAGAACCGTCTGGATTCTGCGGTCACCAACCTGAACAACACCACCACCAACTTGTCTGAAGCGCAGTCCCGTATTCAGGACGCCGACTATGCGACCGAAGTGTCAAATATGTCTAAAGCGCAGATCATCCAGCAGGCCGGTAACTCCGTGTTGGCTAAAGCTAACCAGGTTCCTCAGCAGGTTCTGTCTCTGCTGCAGGGCTAATTTTGCACTACTGAACCGTAAAGCTCTGCACATGCAGGGCTTTTTAATCGAATGAATATAGCTGAAAATAGACGTCATATTCATTCGATAAAAAAGCCGATCATAATTTAAAATTGTATTTTCCAAATTGAGCGTGTATGGGTCCTCTTGTGATTAAGAAACAGGCGTTTAAATTTTTGCTTGAGCCGAATAAAAATCATATCAATGAATTTTTATTTTTCGCAGGTTCCTGTCGATTTGTATACAATAAAGGACTCGCTCTTATTAATGAGAATTATGATTCGGGTGGGAAATTCTTAAACTACAACCAACTGGCGTCAGAATTAGTTAATTGGAAAAATGAAGAGTGCCTTGCATGGCTAAAAATAGCTCCATCTCAGTGCTTGCAACAATCATTAAGGGATCTGGATAAAGCGTTTAAAAATTTCTTTTCGGGAAAATCACAGTACCCTCGATTAAAAAAGAAAGGTCGTAATGATTCTTTTAGAGTGCCATGCCAAAGAGTCAGGCTGGATCAAGAAAAACATTTGGTATCATTACCCAAACTAGGGTGGGTTAAGTATCGCAAAAGCCGAGAGATAACAGGGGTATTAAAGAACGTTACTATTTCAAGAAAGCTTGATAAATGGTATATAAGTTTTAATACAGAAGCAGTTGTTCCTGAACCCGTTCATCCATCATTTAGCAAAGCCAAAATTTTGCTAAATAATGAATGTATTGTGCAAATTACATCGAATGAGAGCCTGGTCGAGCAATTTACCAGCATGGAAGGTAATAAAAAACTAAGGAACCTTAATAATACACTAGGCAGAAAAGTAAAAAACAGCAGTAATTGGCTAAAAACTAAAAAGAAAATTGATAGCATAAAAGCAAGGTCAAGCAGGCGCAGACTGGATGCCTTACATAAAGTAACTACAGCAATATGCAAAAAACACGCTATTGTTGAGTTGGTTAATTTAACGGATTCTGTACCTGATAAAAGTAATGGTTTTGTAGGCATGGGTTATGAATTTGTTAGACAGTTAATGTATAAACAAGAATGGTTGGGTGGTCAGGTAATTCGGTTAGGCGATTAGCGTCGTTTATTAATGATTAAATAAGAGTTATATCCGTCTGTTTATATGACCTTAGATGAATTGCTGGCGGCAGGGCATGTCGTGTCAGTTTGTGGAGGGAGGTTATTTCAACTTCCGATGAAGCAAAAATCTCGGTTATTAGTACTGAGAATGTCAACGTCTGGTCAATACTTTGACAACAAGTTTGTGCACCTTTAATAAATCAGTCATCGAACGCTGCTTTAATATGACTGTGATTATATACAGCGCTTGCTGTGAAAAAAACAGCCCCGAGGCGAGTAGAGTGCAAAATGATGAAAGGTTTTTATTACCCTTAGTTACAAATAGAAAAACCCCAGGGTGTGAGATCTGGGGTTCTTTTAAAGTGCACGTGCATTTCACGTGCATATTTTTGTCTTTTCTCGGTCTGCCTGCTGTCTGGTCAGTGTCCGTAAGTGACTGTTTTTATTGCCGCTGTCCGGTTGCAGTCCTAACAAAAGTGGTGGAGCTGGCGGGAGTTGAACCCGCGTCCGAAATTCCTACATCCTCGGCACTACATGCTTAGTCAGTCTTTACATTCGCTTGCCAGCTGCGGACAGACACGCCACTAACAAACTAGCCTGATTGGTTTTAACGCTTCAACCCCAGGCAGGGCATCCACGCGATCTCTTTTGGGTTTGACCTCTCTTTGATCCCCGTCTTAAGAGCGGAAGCTAGGGAGAGAGGGCTCAGAGCAGGTTATTAAGCTGCTAAAGCGTAGTTTTCGTCGTTTGCGACTATTTTTTTGCGGCTTTTTACGAGGCAAACCGCCCCTCGGCATGCACCTTGGGTTTCGCAAATCCCGTCGAATCCAGAATCAGCCCCAATAGTGTTGCAGCAAGTATAACAGAGTTGCTATGCGCTCTGCCACCCCCCAGCATAAATACTCTGTGCCTGCATTCTGGGCAAAAATCCAGTGCCAACAGGCAGATAGTCGTTCATTTATCGCTCACGCAGCGCCTCTTTCGCCCGGTTAAACGGTTTGATCAGGTAGTCGACGATGGTTTTTTCACCGGTTTTGATGTCCACGGTGGCGATCATCCCCGGCACGATGGAGAAATGGTGCCCGGCTTTGTTCACCAGATAATCCTGGTGGGTGCGGATGAATACGCGGTAGTAGAAAACTTCCGGCTTGGCTTTGTCCTGGATGGTGTCCGGGGAGATGGTTTCTACTTCGCCCTCCAGCCCGCCGTAGATGGCGTAATCATAGGCGGTGATTTTCACCAGCGCGCGCTGGCCGGGGTGAATAAAGGCGATGTCGCGCGGCGAGAGTCGCGCTTCTATCAACAGGCGGTCGTCTACCGGGACAATCTCCATCAGGTCGCCGTTGGGCGGGATGACGCCGTTCAGGGTAGTGACCTGGATGTTTTTCACTATGCCGCGCACCGGTGAGCGGATGGTCAGACGGGTGACGGAGTCTTCGCGGCCTTTGATGATTGCCAGCAACATGTCGACTTCAGCGTTCGCCTTGGAGAGCGCCTCTCGCGCCTGCACGTAATATTGCGAGCGTAAATCCGTGAGTTTCAGGCTGAGGTCACTGCGCTGGCGTTGCAGGCGCAGCACTTCCACGTGACTTGCCGCACCGCTTTTTTCCAGCCGCTGGGTGATCGCCAGCTCTTTGTTAACCGAGACCATCGCGTCTTTAATCTCTGCTTCGGAGTCCGCCAGCTGCGCGCGGCGTGAGCGGTAGAGGCGGGTTTCGCTGGCGAGGAGATCGGGCCAGGCTTTCAGTGAGTCAGGGAAAACGAGAGGCTGGTCGTTCACCTCCGCATAAAGCCGGACGCTGGAGGCCAGCGATGCGCGATAGCGCGCGGCGCTTTCACCCACGTTGGACTCTGAACGCGTCGGGTCCATGCGGGCGACGATTTGCCCGGCCTGCACTTTGTCGCCTTCACGTACCATCAGTTCTGCCAGAATGCCGCCGTCGAGCGATTGTAAAACCTGCTCGCGCGAGCTGGGCACGACTTTCCCTGTGCCGGTCGAAACTTCATCGAGCGTGCCAAACCATGCCCAGATGCCGAGCAGTACGAATAACACGGTGCTGATAATAATAATGCGGCTGGCCCCGGAGAACTCACGTTCGCGGCTGATGTCCGGGTCATCCATCACCACATCATGCTGATTGGTTTTCATTTTTCCACTCCCGTCCGGTTGCCGGTGTGCTTATACGGTTACCGCCCAGCGCCTGCGTTTTGGGGGCATCCATCACAACTTGCCCATCTTTCAGCACCACCACGCGCTCCACCAGTTCGAGCACCGGTACGCGGTGTGTGGCAACAATCAGCGTGCGGTTGCCGAGCCACTGATTCAGCCGTTGAATGAACTCGCGTTCGGTGTGGTCGTCGAGAGATGCGGTGGGTTCGTCGAGCAGGACGATGTTGGGCGAGCGCAGCAGCATGCGCGCCAGCAGAATCGACTGCCGCTGGCCGCCGGACAGGCCTGCGCCGCCTTCCATAATCGGATGATCGAGACCTTTCGCCAACTGGCGCACAAAGCCTGCCGCGCCGCACACTTCAAGGGTGGCAAAGATGTCGTCATCGCTGGCGCGCGGTGCGCCCAGCATCAGGTTTTCGCGCAGGGTGCCGAAGAACAGGCGCGCGTTCTGGCTGAGCATGCCGACGTTACGGCGTAAATCGGCCATATCAATTTGGGCGATGCTCAGGGAGTCGAGCCGCGCTTCACCGCTTACCAGTTCAACGCCGCCCGCCATTGCCTGAAGCAGGGTTGATTTGCCTGCACCGTTACGCCCAAGCAGAGCGATCCGTTCGCCCTGTTGAATCTCAAGGCGGCTAATTTTGAGGGGCACGTTCTGATCGTCGTTGTGATAGCGAAACTGTGCGTTTTCAAAAAGATAGTGGCCGTGGAAAATATCGCGATGTACCACGCTGTCGTCGCGTTGGGTTTCCGTAGGAAGCTGCATAATGCTGTCGAGGCCCGATTTGGCGGCTTTCACCTGCTGCCAGCGCGCGAGTACGCCACAGAGAGTCGCCATTGGGGCGATCATACGCGATGCCAGCATCGACGCGGCAACGACCGCACCGGTCGTCATTTCGCCTTCGATCACCTTCGGTGCGCCAAACAGGATCACCGCGCTATAGACCAGGCTTTGCACGGTGATCCCCCAACTGATCAACCCCTGGGAGATTTGGCGAGTACGCAGGCCGGATTCGGCGGTAATGCGAATATAGCTGTTCCACTGTTGCAGGAAGCGGTTCTCCGCCTGCATCAGTTTGATATCTTCCAGCCCCTGAACGCTCTCCACCAGCACCGAGTTGCGCAGCGTTGATTCGTGCGCGGCCTGGTTGGCGAGCACCGCCAGCTTTTTCTGCAACAGAATACCCGGCAGCACCATCATCACGGCGGCGACGGGCGCGATCCACGCCAGTTGCGGCGAGATGATCGCCAGTACAATCACGAACAGGAAAAAGAAGGGCAGATCGACGATCGTCGAGATCGTCGAGGAGGTGATCATCTCACGAATCTGCTCCAGCTCGCGCAACTGCGAAATAAAGCTGCCGGTCGATCGCGGGATGGCGCTGTTACGCAGGCGCAGCGCGTGGCTGAACACGCGGTCAGAGACGCGCATGTCGGCGCGTTTGCCGAGCACATCCATGATATGTCCGCGCGCCACGCGCAGCAGAAAGCCGAAAATTACCGACAGCAGTACGCCGAATGCCAGCACATAAAGTGTCGGGTAAGACTGCGCGGGGATCACCCGGTCATAGACCTGCATTGAGAACACAATGCCGCCGAGCGACAGCACGTTCACCAGAAAGGCGGCGAACATCACCGGGCCATAGGGGCGGATGTCCTGCAATACCAGCGATTTCAGCCAGTCGGGGCGGAAGCGGGAAATATAGTTGTCGACCCGGCTATCGCGCATTGCGGAAAGCGGACGCAGGGCGGCGAGATAGTCGATTTTGCCGAGCAGTTCGTCCATCGACAGGCGGTTGATGTGCGAGGTGTCATCGACAAAACGCACCTCGACGGTGTTGTCGCCATCGAAGCGTTCGACGATCACCAGCTCGCCGTTATTCAGCGCGGCGACAACCGGAAGACGCCAGCTGTTAAGGGTTTGCGTGTTGGCTTCCAGCAGGCGAAATGACAGCCCGCCCTGACGAGAGAGCTGGGTCAGCGCGGGCAGCAGGCTTTTATCGTGAAACCACGGGGCATTGGCCTGAATGGTGCCCGGCGAGCAGGCGATGCGGTAGTGGTTGGCTATATGGCTTATCGCCAGCGCCCAGCGTTGCAGCGTCTGTTCGGTTAAAAAGGTGTCGGCGGTATCGGCGTTGTTCATGGCTGGATCTCCACTGACTGAATGCTGCGATTTTCCAGGCGGAACGCGTTGCGCAGGCGTCCGGTGTTGTAGAGGCAATTCAGCTCAAGCTGATGCAGCTGATTCAGGGTTTGCAGCTCGGAAAAGCGCGCCTGATACACTTCCTGCTCGGCGTTCAGAACGTCCAGCAGCGGGCGCGAGCCCAGCTCAAGATACTGCTGTTGATAGAGTTCGCGGGTGCGCGCACTGTACTCCTGCTGACGGCGCTGTACTTGTAAAGAGCTCATCAGGCTCATTACCTGACTTTGTGACTCCAGCAGTTTTTGCCGCACTTCAAGACGCACGCGCTGGATGGTCGCTTGCGCCGCACTTAACGCATAGTTGGCGGCATTGCGTCGGGCGGTCATTGCGCCGCCCTGGTAGATGGGCATCTCCACTTTCACCCACGCCGAATACTGCGTGCGATCCAGCACTTCATGGCTGGGATATTTGTCGTTGAGATAGTGTTGAACCTGCGGTTCCAGGGAGATAGTCGGCGTCATTTGCGCGTTGGCGTAATCGACATTGGCCTGCGCAACGTTCGTTTGCGCCCACGCCGCCAGCACCGATGGCACCAGGCGGTCGTCCGGTTGCGCGATATTGCAGCTTTGCGCCAGTTTGTCGGGGAAGTCGTTGCTGATGCCGTTGAGAGTATTCCAGCCGAGCCAGCTCATCAGCGTGGCCTCGGCGCTATCGCGCGTTGCCTGATACTGAATCAGTTGCGAGCGTGCGGACTCAATACGCGCGTCCGTTTGCACCGCATCAGACTGCGATGCAGCGCCTTCGTCGCTGCGCTGACGAATCAACCCGCCGATATGATTCAGCGCGGTGAGTTGCTCCTCGGCGACGTCCACCATTTGTTGCCAGGTTTGCACCTGCACCATGGCGACGGCGGTGCTGTAGCCCACGTTATCAATACTGACCAGCACGTTCGCCTGCTCTTGCGCAACGCCCGCGCTTTCGGCGCGCACCTGGCTTGCCACTTTGCCGAAGTCATAAAGCATCTGCGACAGCGACACCACCAGCGACGGGCTGAAACCGTGGTCGACATAGTTATTGGCGTAGCCGTTGTTCATGCCCGCGCTGATCTGCGGATAGTATTTTGATTTAGCGACGTCGACCTGCTCATTCTGCGCGAGCAGTTTGCCAACGGCTTCCTGAATAGAGGGATGCCAGCTCACCGCGCGATCGACGGCGTTATTTAGCGTTAATGTACCCGGCGCGGCAGGGTCGAGCGGCAGATCCACTTTGCCGGATAACGACGGTAGCTCCTGCTGTTCGTGTAATGTCTGCGAAGAGATAAAACGTGGCGTCTCTTCGGCGTGAAGGGCGGCTGAACAAAGACAGATCGCCAGCCCCCATGCGATAGGTGTTAACTTTCCCATTGTCGATCCCTTTCAAAATAGCGCAGGTGTATTTGTTATTACCCCGGGCGTCTTCGCGCCCGGGGTTTTGTTAACTATCAGGTCACAATGTGGTTCTGTTCGATCAGTTCATTCAGTGTGGTTTGTACGTTCTCCAGAGTGATTAACGTGGCTGAACTATGGGCGGTGCCGGTGCCATCACGGTCGATGGAAATCACCGTGTTGCCGCCGCTGGTGGTCACGCTCAGGTAATTGCCGAGCGACGACTCCTGACCGTTCCAGCCGACCAGCAGGTCGCCAATATCAATTTTGTCGCCCTGAGCGAGCGAGAAGTTATCCCAGCGATCGGCCCCGTTGCCTCCTCTGTTATCGGCATTATTCAGCAGGTCATAAATTAAAGTGTCACCGTAGGCCGAGCCGTGGATCACATCTGACTGCGACGTGCTGGTGAACTGCGGGTTCATGTTGATGGTTAAGGTCGCGCTATCCGTATGGCCTTTTTGATCGTTAAGGGTGTAGGTGAAGGTCTCCTTCGTGGTGATGTCGCCGGGGTGCAGACCCGCTTTCAGGGTATAGGTGTACGAACCGTCGATGGCGATGCGCAGCGAGCCGTAGGTGCCCTGAACCGTTGCCGCACCGTTGCTGTCAACCGTCGGGTTGAGGGTCTGCGTGCTGTTGTTCCCGCTGACCGTCAGCACGGTTTGCGCGGAAGCAATCTGATCGACGGCACCTGCGGAGTCGTGGCCGTTGTAGATGTTGCCGGTCACCGTGTGGGCGTTGTTGTTGATCAGGAAGTTATCCAGATCGTACGAGGTTGCGTTCACCACAGGGGTAACGCTGACGGTACCCAGTTGGGTACTGGTCAAATTGGTGGTGATGGCAAGGGTATACGTGCCGGCATCCAGTTCAAACCCACTGAGGGTCACCGTTCTGGAACCATTCAGTAAGCCGAACGTTCCGGAAGGCAGCGTTGTACCGGTATAGACGGTTTGACCGTTTTCCAGAATCGACCACGCCACACTCAACCCACCAACCCCGGCTAATCCGGACGCGGAGGTATTAAAGGTTACGGAGATGGCCTTCAATGCCGTCCCATCAGCCACATCAAAGGTGCCACTCCCCGTTGCACTCCGGCTACCTTGCGCAATGGTGGCAGAACCAACGCTCGTGTCCGTATAGCTGCTTGTAACCTGGTTGGTTGCCAGCGCCATCGTGCTGCTGGTGTCATTCACGGCATCGACCGGTTTCGCGGTCGGCTGTACGTTTAGCGACGCTGTGCTGGTGTCGCCATTCGCCGCGGTTACCGTATATACGAAGGTGTCCGGTGTTTTGATGCTGTCGGCACCAAGGCCGGATTTCAGGGTGTAGGTGTAATGCCCCTGCGCATCAATGGTCAGAGTGCCGTACAGGCCATTAATCGTGGTGGTGCCATTTGCCGCCACTGCCACGCCGTTCACCTCGGTGACATGACCGTTTGCCGCACCGGCATCATTATCCAGCACGTCGCCAGTTGTGCTGGCTCCCGCGCTCTTCACGCTGTAGGTGTGGTCGGCGTTGACGCTCAGCGTAAAACCGGTTGCCACGGTCAGGCCGGAAACCGTATTCAGTGCAAACAGATACTTACCATCCGGCAGGGTTATAACCAGATCCTCAGCCGTCGAGCCGCCCAGCAACGCCGCCTGTACCCAGCTCGGAACGTGGCGATATTGCTCGTAATTTCCGGTTGCCGGGTTATAGCGATAGACATACAGGTCAAAGACCGCGCCAACCGCTACCCCGCCGACGCTTGCGCCCAGTGAGAGCGTACGCGTGGTACCTGCATCCACATTGTAGATAATCGGGTTCTGCATGTTGTTCAGCAGGCCGACGTCAATCACGTTCCCCAGATTCAGCCCAACGAGCGTAAAGCCGGTGGTGGAACTTGGGCCGTTGTTTATCGCGGCAACCGAGGTGTCAAATTGCAGGCTGGCAGTGTCATCCGCGGCGGTAACTGAACTTGGCGGTACAGTAGAGCCCAGCGTGATAACCAGGTTGGCCGAGGAGCTATTCGCCCCCTGGGTAATGGTATAGACGAAGCTTTCTGAACGCCCGACGACGGACACGCTGTTGTTGGTCAGCGTGTAGGTATAGCTACCGTCCTGGTTGATATGCAGGGTGCCGTATTTACCTGCGATATCTGCGCCGCCCGCACCCACCACCGTCGTCACGTTATTGGCGTTAGTGATGGAGGTGACCTGTGTGCCTGCCGGGGCGACATCGCCGCCGTTGTTTGGGTCGACATCGGTGATGACGTTGCCATTTTCAGTGGCTCCGGCAGTTACCGTACCCGCACTGGTTTTCACCAGCGACACATCCAGGCTGGTGTAAGACCCTACCGCCAGCAGGCTGGTGTTATAGCTGATAACGCGATATTGGCCGCCATCAAGATTGTCCAGCGCCAGACGTACACCAGAGGCACCCAGCGTCAGCAGGTTGGCGAACTGCGGCAAAGAGGTATCAATGATGGTAACCCAGGCCTGCAGGTCGGTATCATATTTCTGAACGGCGATTTCAAGCGAGTTCAGCAGCGACAGTACAGCCCCGGTCGCCGCCGCTTCAATCACGGCGCTACCGCTTCCGCCAGCGTCGATATTGAATGTCACCTGCGCGGTATCATCACCCAGAACTGACGCCACGTTACCCAGCGCCCCCACCAGCAGGAGGCCGTAATCGCTGTGTTCTTCGCTGGTTACCGTCGCGGTGGTGTTCAGTTCCAGATTCACCACGTTATCGCTGGCGGCCACAGGCAGCGTTGGCGCCGTCGCCAGACCCTGCGTTGAGCTGTTGCCTGCGGCATCGGTGGCAATAGCCGTCACCTGCTCGCCATTGATTAAGCGCGTTGGCAGGCCAAGCATCCAGTTACCGTTCGCATCCGTTGTGACGGTTAGCGGCGTCGCCTGGCCCGGTACGGTGACGCTCACGGTGCTGTTGGCTTCCGCCGTGCCGCTGACCGTAAAGCCATCAGCGCTGATGGTCGCCGTTGGTGCGGTCGGCGCGACAGTATCCACCGTAATATTGATGGCGGTTGACGGGCTGCTGGTGCCATTCGGGTTGGTTGCCGTGGCGGTGATGGCGTGCAGCCCCTCCGTCAGCGGCGTGGTTGGCGTGTAACTCCATACGCCAGCGTCATTAGCGACCACGGTCGCCAGCAGTACGCCGTTGTTGTAGATGTTAACGGTCGAACGCGCCTGCGCGGTGCCGCTGATATCCGGACGGCTATCGTTCGTACTCTGGTTGTTCCCTACGTTCCCCTGAATCGTGCCGACGTCATCAAAAATGGTGGTGATGACTGGTGTGGCGGGCAGGCCGGTGAACGGTGCGGTGACGTTTGCCGGCAGACCCTGGTTACCCGCGACGTCGGTTGCATAAGCCTGCAACGTCTGACCGTTGGTCTGGCTTGGGGTAAGGGTGGCGGTAAAGTTGCCAAGCCCGTCGGCAACGCCAGTGCCCAGCACGGTGCCGGTGGAGCTCAGTATCGTCACGGTGCTGCCCGCTTCCGCATGGCCGGATACTTGCGTACCGGTACCGTTAACAACCAAATCGGTAGGCGCCGCAGGCGGCGTGAGGTCAACATTCACGGTCGTGACCGTCGAGGCGGCGCTGGTATTGCCTACCGCATCGGTCGCTCTGGCGGTGAAGGTATGCGTGCCCTCCGTTAATGTCGGTGTGGTAAAGCTCCAGTTGCCCGCACCATCGGCCTGAGCGGTGCCAATCACTACGCCATTATCGAAGATGCTAATGGTCGAGTTAGCTTCTGCGGTGCCGCTGAGCGTCGGCGTGGTGTCATCGGTGGCTTGCCCAATTCCAACGCTTCCTGTAACAGCGCCCTGATTATCCGTGACGGTTGAGATAACAGGCGCGTTCGGCGCGGTGGTATCGATCTTCACATTCCACGCGCCAGAGGCGGCTCCGGTATTTCCTGCCGGATCGGTTGCGGTGGCCGTGAGATCGTGTGAACCGGTGGTTAAATCGCGTGGCGGCGTGAACGTCCAGGTGCCACCGCTTCCGACGGTTGTCGTGCCGAGCAGCGTGCCGTTGTCATAGACGGTGATTGTCGCACCCGCTTCACCGGTTCCGCTTAATGTCGGACGCGCGTCGTCGGTGACCTGGCCGTTGGTTAATGGCCCGGTTACCGTGCCGACATCATCCGCCGCAGCGGTAATGGCTGGTGCAGCAGGGGGCGTAAGGTCGACGTTCAGCACAAAGTTGCCCGACGCCGGGCCGGTGTTGCCTGCGGCGTCTGTCGCCGTGGCGGTAAAGATATGGTTGCCTTCCGTCAACGCCGGATCCGGCGTGAAGGTCCAGCTGTTGTTGCTGCCCACCACGGCGGTGCCTATAACGTTACCGTTGTCACGAATGGTGATAGTCGCGCCAGCTTCCCCGGTACCGCTCAGGGTCGGGGTCGTGTCGTCGGTCGACTGATTGGATAACAGCGGCGACTGAACGGTGCCGGCGTTATCCGCCGCCTGAACGATAACGGGAGCGGCTGGCGGGGCGGTATCGACAATCAGCGTAAAGGCTGGCGATGTCGCTCCGACGTTGCCCGCCAGATCGGTGGCGACGGTGGTGAAGGCGTGGCTGCCGTTACCTAATGGCGTTTGCGGCGTGAAGGACCAGTTGCCGTTTTCGTCGGCGACAGCAGTGCCAATTTGTATACCGTTATCCAGTACCGCGACCGTGGCGAAGGCGTCCGTCGTTCCGTTCAGCGTCGGGGTGTTGTCATCGGTGGTATTGCCGCTGACCAGTGGGGCGGTAATGCTGCCGACGTTATCCGTCGCATCAACAATAATCGGTGCGGCAGGCCCAGCGGTATCGACGACAAAGTTAAGTGCGGGCGACGGAGCGCTCACGTTTCCGGCGCTGTCGGTGGCGGTGACGGTCAACTGATGGTTGCCATCCGCAAGATCGCTGGTGGGGGTAAAGCTCCAGTTACCCGAGGCGTTGGCTTTCACGCTACCGATGACGTTGCCGTTATCCAGAATCTGTACCGTGGCATTGGGCTCCACGGTGCCGCTCAGGGTAGGGCGGTTTTCATTGGTTTGCTGGCCTTCGGTGATTGGCCCGGTGGTCGGATCAACGCTGTCCTGAGCGGTGATGGCGGATGGCGCAGCCGGTGCCGCCGTATCGACCACGACGGTAAACGGCGCGGTGGGAGTGCTGCTGTTCCCGGCGACATCGGTGGTGGTTAATGTAATGGCATGTGGGCCTTCCGAGAGTGGATCCGTCGGTGTCCAGCTCCAGTTTCCGGATGACGGAACCAGAACGGTGTCCACCTCGACACCATTGTCAAATATCGTCACCGTAGAGCCCGCTTCCGCGGTGCCGCTGAAGGTTGGCTGAGTATCGTTGGTGGCCTGATTGTTCAGCAGAGGCCCCGTCACCGGCCCCTCATCATCGGTCACCCCCGTCAGCACCGGACGGTTTGGCGCGACGGTATCCACGACCAGCACAAACGGATTGCTCGGCGCGCTGGTGTTGCCCGCCCCATTGGTGGCGGTCAGCGTCAGGCTGTGGCTGCCTTCAGCCAGCGGCGTCGTTGGCGTGAAACTCCATGCGCCATTTACTGCGGTTGTACGGCCAATTTCGACGTTATTATCATAAATGATAATGACCGATCCCGTTGCCGCCGTGCCACTCAGGGCAGGCTGTGTGTCGTCGGTGCGGTCGTTGCTGCTGAGTTCACCGGTAACCGTGCCAACGTTATCCAGCACGGTGTTCAGCGTTGGCGCTGTTGGCGTGGTGGTATCAATGGTAACGGCCCAGGTGTTGGACTCCGCGGCGGTGTTACCTGCGGCATCGACGGCGACGGCGGTGAAGGTGTATGTGCCGTTACCCAACGCAGAGCCCGGCGTGAAGACCCAGTTACCCTGGGCGTTGACGGTGGCTGAGCCAATCAAATCATCGCCATTGTAGATATCGACACGGGCGCTACCTGCTGCCGTACCGCGCAGGGTTGGCTGGGTATCATCCGTTGCGCCCCCGCTCAGTACCGGCCCGGTGACGGTGCCGACATCGTCGGTGACGCTGGTGATAGTGGCGACCGCAGGCGGTGTGACATCAACGATGAGGGTGATCACCGAGGATTCCGCACTAAGCTGACCGCCGATTTCTGCATGGGCGGAAATGGTGTGCGTGCCTTCGGTCATTGCTGGGTTGGGGGTAAAAGTCCATGCACCTGTTCCATCCGTCTCGATGGGGCCAGATTGCACACCATCAATCGTGACAAATACAATAGAACCTACCGCGGCGGTACCGGTGATCACCGGAGCCGGGTCATCGGTGCTGTCGCCACTGTTGAGTGAGCCTTGTTGTGGGCCAACGTTATCTTCAATGTTAATGATGATAGGTACAGCCGGCTCGGTCGGCGGCACGACGCTAATTTGCGCGGGGGGACTGATATTCCCCGCTTCATCCTGTGCGGTGACGCTGATCTGGCTTCCTTCCGCAGGAACAGGGTTGAGGGTCGTCTGGAAGTAACCCAGCCCGGTGGTGGTTGTGCGGCCAATTTCGGTGCCAGCATCGTTAAGAATAATAACCGTACTGTTCGGCTCGGCCTGCCCCGTAATGGTACCGCCATCGTTGCCAAGCTGAATGTTGGTGGGCGCATCCGGCGCATCGGTATCTACGCGCAGGGTAATGCCATCGGATTCCGGGCCGACATTGCCCAGGTCGTCGACGGCCTGGAAGGTGATAACGTTATCGCCATCGGGGAGGGGGTTTTCATCCGCCGGGGTAAAGGTCCATTGCCCCGTGCCGCTGACTTCCGCGCGGCCAATTTCTACGCCGTTGGCGTAAATGATTACCAGACCATTCGCTTCGGCGGTGCCGGTGAAGGTCGGCTTATTGTCATCCGTCAGGCTGCCGTCATCTAATGGATCGGTAATGCCGCCTACGTTATCGGTAATGCTGTTAATAACCGGCAGATCCGGGCCGGTCGTATCAACCGTTAATGTGAAGTTACCGACTGGCTGGGTGGTGTTACCCGCAGAGTCCGTCGCGGTAAGGGTGATGGTGTGTGGTCCATCGGTGAGCGCCGTCGGCGGTGTAAAGGTCCAGTCGCCGTTGGCATCGGACGTGGTGGTACCCACCGCCACGCCATCCACCAGAATGGTAATCAGCGTATTCCCCTCAGCGGTGCCGGTCAGCAGCGGTGTGGAATCCACGGTGCGATCGCCGCTATCTATCGGAACGGGAGTGGTGTTGGTGTTATCTTCCACGCTGACCAGCACAGGATCTGCAGGTGCGGAGAGATCGACCCGGATTTCAAACGCCTCCGACGGATCGCTGACGTTACCTGCCGGATCGGTCGCCGTCACGTGCAGTTGGTAGGTTCCCTCCGTCAACGGGTTATCCGGCGTCAGGCTCCAGCGGCCATCTTCGCCCACAACCGTCGTACCCAGCACCGTGTTGCCATTGTAGAGAGTGATGGTGTCGCCTTCGTTGCCGGTGCCGCTCACCGTGGGCAGAGGATCGTTGGTCTCATCGCCAGAGGCCAGCGGGCCAGTGTTTTCATCAACGCTATCGGTAACTTCGCCAATCGCCGGTTTTGTGGGGGCGTCCACATCAATGTTGATGGTGAACGGCGGAGAGGCCGGGCTGACGTTACCCGCGGCGTTGGTGGAGGTTACGGTGAAGATATGCTCCCCGCCTTCCAGTGCCGTATCAGGGGTAAAGTTCCAGACACCGCCTTCTACCGTAGCGGTGCCAATCTCCTGACCATTGTCGTAGATGGTGATAGTCGCCCCTTCCTCACCCGTGCCGTTCAGCGTCGGCAGAGTGTCATCGGTCACCTGATTATTAGCCAGATTGCCCTTATACAGACCGAAATCATCGGCAATGGAAGTAATGGCCGGGGCGACGGCGGCGCTGGTATCGACCGTTAAGGTAAACGGTGTTTCAACCCCAACGTTGCCTGCGCCATCCACGGTCACAAAGCGCAGATCATGCTCACCCTCTGCTAATGGGAGGGTTGGCGTCAGAGACCATTCACCGTTGCTGCCCACCGTTGCCGTGCCGAGCAGCGTCTGGCCATCATAGATTTTGACCTGCGTATTGGGCTCCGCCGTACCGGAGAAGGTGGGACGACGGTCATCGGTGGTGTCACCGCTTTTCAGTTCGCCCTGATAGGTTCCAACATCGTCGGTGACCAGAATAATGCTCGGCGCATCCGGTGCTTCGGTATCGACGGTAAAAGTGAATGGCGTGTCGTTTGCAATCGTATTCCCGGCGGCATTTGTTGCGCTCAGGGTCAGGTTATGCGGGCCTTCGCCCAGCGGCTCGGTCAGCTGTAAAGTCCAGGTGCCATTGGTATCGACAACGGCAGTGCCCAGCAGATTATTGCCTTCGAAAACAGAGATCGTCGAGCCGACCGCGCCCGTCCCGTTAATCTGCGGTAAATCATCGTTGGTGGATTGCCCGTTGTTCACAAAGCCCGTGTTCGGAGTTTGATCGTCTGTCAGGTGCGTGATAACCGGCAGAGTTGGCGCGGCAGTATCAACGATGATATTGAAGGAGCCCGATTTGTCGCTGGTGTTGCCGCTTTCATCGGTGGATGTCAGGGTGAAGGTATGGCTACCCGGGCTCAGATCGCTCTCTGGTGTGAAAGTCCATACGCCCTGATCGTTAGCCACAGCTTCGCCAATTTTGACGCCATTGTCGTAGATGCTGATCGTCGCGTTTGCTTCCGTTTCGCCGTTAAAGGTTGGGCGCGGATCGTTCGTGGTTTGCCCGCTGGTGAGCACGCCTTCACCTTCTGGCACATCATCGATGACATCGCCGAAGACCGGAATTGATGGCGCAGTGATATCAGGCGCATCGACCGTCGCGCTATCGCTGTCGTTCCCGGCGTTATCGGTGGCGATTGCCGTCAACTGCTCGCCATTTTTTTGCGGCGTGGTCAGAACCACTTCGAATTTACCATCGGTGCCGGCGGTGGCGTTGCCCAGCGAGTTGCCGTTAGCGTCGGTAATGGCGACGGTGCTGCCGGGTTCTGCCGTACCGGTCACTTTTGTGCCATCCCCGGATACCAGCAGGTTACCGGGCGCATCCGGGGCAATCAGGTCGGGTGCCTGAATACCGCTCGGCTGGCTGATATTACCGGCGCTGTCGGTGGCGGTGACGGAAAGGATCTGGTTATTATTCTGCACGGGGGTCAGCGTGATGCTGAAATTGCCCTCGCCATCCGCGGTATCTGATCCAAGAATATTGCCGTTCGCATCTTTGATGGTGACCGTGCTGTTGGCTTCTGCACTACCGGTGACCGTGCTGCCATCTTCGGAAATAATTAATCCGGTTGGCGCATTCGGGGCGCTCAAATCGATGGTGAAGGTTTGTTGCCCGGCTTCAACGCTGACGTTGCCCGCGCTGTCCGTTGCGGTGGCGGTCAGGGTGTAGACGCCTTCGGCCAGCGGTGTGCTGACTGTCAATGTCCAGTTGCCCTGGGCGTCGGCTTTCACGGTGCCGAGTTCAATGCGATCGCCGTTAAGCGTCGCCCACAGCGTCACCGTGCTTCCGGCTTCTGCTCGCCCGCTAATGGTTGGCGTTGAATCGTTGGTGACCCCGCCGTTTGCGACGTTGACGTCATTACCCGTCACTGAGGAGTATGTCGGGGCGTCAGGCGGTGTGGTATCGACTTTGATGATGAAATCCGGTGATTTGCCGCTGATATTTCCTGCGGCATCTTTTGCCGTGGTATTAATCACCCAGTTGCCATCCGTTAACGGGGTGTCAGGCGTAAAGCTCCAGTTGCCCGAGCCATCCGCTTTGACGGTCCCGAGAACGCTGTTATTACCATAAATGGTGATGGTGCTGTTGGGTTCCGCTCTGCCCTGGAAAGTCGGCGAGGTGTCATCCGTTGATTGACCACTGGTGATTGCACCGGTGATGGAACCCTGATTATCAAAAACTTCGGCAATGGTTGGCTCATTGGGTGCAGTTTTATCGGGCGAAAGGGCGGTTGCCGGATCGCTAACGTTACCTGCTTTGTCTGCTGCCGTTGCGCTAAGCTGCTCGCCGGTGATTTGCGCCGGGTTGAGTGCGATCGTAAAGCTGCCGTTGCTGCCTGCGGTGCCCCTCCCGATAATCGTTCCATCGGCGTCTTTAATGACCACTGTACTTCCCGCTTCCGCTTTCCCGCTAATGGATGCGCCATCGGCGGCGGTGACCAGATCGGTCGGTGCGGCAGGCTTAATGGTATCGACGGTAAACCCAAAACCGGTAACGGAACTGTCAGGCGCAGACGCCCCGGTCGCCACGATGGAGTGGTTGCCATCCTTCAGCGGCGTTGTTGGGGTGTAGCTCCAGTTGCCGTCGCTGCCAACCTGTACGGAGCCGATTTTTACGCCGTTATCGAAAATATTGATGGTTGTGCCGGCCGTGCCGCGTCCACTGAAGGTCGGACGGGAATCATCGGTGCTCTGCCCGGATGTGAGTGCCCCGGTGATGGAACCCACGTCATCGACCACGCTGCGTAGCAGGTTAATGGCTTCTTCAACCACAGTGGGGGCGGTAATATTCGAAGGCGAACTTTGGTTTCCTGCGGCATCGGTTGCCGTTACCGAGAGACGCTCGCCATCGGTTTGCGGCGAAGTCAGGGTAATCGTGAAGTTGCCGTTCCCGTCGGCTTTTCCGGTGCCCAGCACATTGCCTTCGCTGTCGGTGATTTTTACCGTACTGCCGGCTTCCGCTTTCCCGGTAAGCGTTGTGCCTTCAGCGTTAATATTCAGGTCGCTCGGCGCGCCCGGCGCGGTAGTATCATGCGCGGTGACGCTGGTGGTGGGGCTGGTATTTCCGGCGGGATCTTTCGCTTCCGCTGTCAGTTGCTCGCCGTTGGTCTGCGGTTTGTTCAGGTCGACGGTAAATTTCCCATCGCTGCCGGCGGTGCCGGTGCCAATAACATTACCATTGGGGTCGCGGATGGTGACGGTGCTGCCGGGCTCGGCATTCCCGGTGACGGTTTTACCATCGTTTGATACGGTAACATCGGTTGGCGCATCAGGCGGCGTAGTATCTGGCGCGGTGATTGGCGTGGACGGCCCGGTGTTATTAGACGGATCTTTTGCCTCAACGGTCAGGTGTTCACCGTTAGACTGCGGCTTATCGAGGCCGACGGTGAATTTGCCGTCATCGCCGGTTTTCCCGGTACCGATAATGTTGCCGTCAGGATCGCGAATGATAATGGTGCTGCCAGGTTCCGCGCTGCCGGTGACTGTTTTACCATCCGGTGAAATGGCAAGATTGGTTGGCGCGTTGGGCGGGGTGGTATCTACGGGCGGTTGCGGATTTCCCGGATCGGTTCCGCCATTGCCGCCATCATCATGATCATGGCTACCACTGCCGTTACTGTTGGATGCGGCGATACCAATTCCGGCCGCCGCCGCGGCTCCGCCCAGAATCCACGCCCAGGCGGCACCGCCACTTTCGTTGCTGGCTTCTCCGGCAACCAGCAGTTCATCAATGCTGCTGATTTGCTGGAAGTGGAATGCACCGTCCGTGTCCTGCACCCACCAGAGCGCGCCGTTCGCATCTTCCAGTACTAGTTGGCTCTGCCCTAAAGCTGAAGTGGCGTAAAAGTTTTTTACCGTTACGGTTTCCCCATCTTTCAGGGTGATAACCAAATCCTGATTGGTACGCTGCATCGAGGCGATATCGGCGCGATCGACCTTAATTTTGACAATTGATGGGGCATTCAACGTCACGCTGTCGGTTTCAGCCGTGGTGGCGACGGTAGTCATTTTCGAAATAATCGATACAGAACGCATGGTGTCACTCCATTCGAGGTGAACAGGTTGATCGCAATGGCGATATTCGGTTATTCAGCAGCTCAGGACTTTTACGCCGGCATATTTGTTATGATATTCAACTCGCCAGAAATTCAGGCAAAGCGGTAGCGCCCACTATCGAAATAGTGATTAGGAATATTCTTAAAATATTGACTGGCGAATAGTTAAATAATTTCTCTCTGAAATTTAATTCCTTGCTCTAAATTATCATTTAAACGTTGAAGCACTGTTGTTGATATAGCCAGATATAAGATAAATCGCAAACAGGCGAGGAATCGCAAGCATGCTAATTATCAGTTAAACCAGCAATTTATGCAGGGTTAATAGCGCTCTTGTTGGTGGGGGTATTAATGTAGAAAGCAGAGGTACCATTTTTTAACACCATGAATTTGTATGTTTTTATATTTACCCAGACGAGGGGGGGACGGTTAATGATTTTAGGTAAGTCACGGGAATATGGTGTAAAAAAAGGGAGGAAAGGGGCGTTTTAGGAAATGTCTGAATTCATATTTCAGGCATTTTTCATTATTTATTAACTGAAAATCATGATGAAAATATATGATATATTCGTGATCGCGCGCGTAATTGATGCCTGCGCGTAATTATTTTTAATTTGTGGGGTGTGTCTAAGGGCATAAAACATATTATGAAATTAAGTCATGAATTATTCATTACTGAGAAATAAGGAAAAGAATATATTCTCTAACATGAGGGTTTCAGGGTTCTTATGAGGGAATAACAAAGGCGGGACGAGTCTTTGAAGAACACCCGTACCTCTTCAGGATACGGGTGCATAACCTTTTAGCGCCCGGCGTTTTTCATGATGCGCGCTTTATCCAGCTTCCACTCACGATCTTTCACATCGTTACGCTTATCGTGTTGCTGCTTACCTTTTGCCACACCGATTTTGACTTTGCACCAGGCGTTCTTCCAGTACAGTGAGAGGGCAACAACCGTATAACCGTCACGGTTGATCTGGCCAATGAGGGTATCCAGCTCACGCTGATTCAGTAACAGTTTGCGGGTACGGGTTGGGTCGCAAACGTAGTGGGATGACGCGACCGTCAGCGGCGTGAAGTTTGCGCCGAAGAGGTAGGCTTCGCCATCTTTCAGGATCACGTAGCTATCGCCAATGTTGGCTTTACCGGCACGCAGGGATTTTACTTCCCAGCCCTGCAGCGCGAGGCCCGCTTCGTACTCTTCTTCGATAAAGTAATCGTGGCGGGCGCGTTTGTTCAGCGCAATGGTGGCCGATCCAGGTTTGTGTGCTTTTTTCTTAGTCATAATATCCTGAAGTCATCGCAGTTCGTACACATCTGCCTCAAGCTCCCGCGAGGCGCAATGCGCTATCTTAGCACGAGTTGCCGCGGAACGTTTTTTTTAACCGTAGATAAATGATACTATTTAGCCCGTGTTCGAACATGGAAATTGCTATGCCTCAGATTAGCCGTACTGCGCTGGTACCCTATAGCGCGGAGCAAATGTATACCCTCGTCAACGACGTTAATGCTTATCCTGATTTCCTGCCTGGCTGCACCGGAAGTCGCGTGCTGGAGTCGGGCCCGACGCAAATGACGGCGGCGGTGGACGTGTCGAAGGCCGGTATCAGCAAGACGTTCACGACGAGGAATATCCTTACCAGCAACCAGAGCATTTTGATGCAGCTGGTGGATGGGCCATTTAAGAAACTGATTGGCGGCTGGAAGTTCATCCCGCTCAGTCAGGATGCCTGTAAAATCGAGTTCCATCTTGATTTCGAATTTACCAATAAATTGATTGAGATGGCCTTTGGACGCATCTTCAAAGAGCTGGCGCTGAACATGGTTCAGGCATTCACGATGCGCGCCAGAGAGGTTTACAGTGCCGGGTAAGGTTGTGGTTGAAGTGGCCTACGCGCTGCCGCAAAAACAGTATTTGCAACGTGTGACGCTGGAAGAGGGCGCGACCGTCGAGCAAGCCATTCTGGCAAGCGGTATTCTGGCGTTGCGTGACGATATCGATCTTGCGAAGAATAAAGTTGGTATCTACAGCCGCCCGGTGAAGTTACAGGACGTGGTGCAGGATGGCGACCGGGTCGAGATTTATCGTCCGCTGATTGCCGACCCGAAAGAGCTGCGTCGCCAGCGTGCGGAGAAGTCAGCCGGGAAAGACTGATGTCACTCTTCAGCCGCCAGAAACAAAAAAAGCGCTCTTTGAGCGCTTTTTTTATTGCCTGGACTTACTCGCCGGTCAGTGCAGGTTTGTTGTCGATGTTGGTCAGCACACCGCTGCTGTTGAAGGTGAGCGTCAGCGTTTGCTGCGTCACTTTTTCATGACCCGGCTGTTGGCGGAACACGTAGAACCAGGTATTCGTGCCGAACGGATCGGACATCATCGGGGTACCTAATGCATAAGCGACCTGTTGTTGGGTCATGCCGATGCGGATTTTTGAAATATCGTTAGGTGCCAGATAGTTTCCCTGATTGATGTCAGGACGGTAAACCACTCGCTCCAGAGTGGAACAGCCTGCGGTCAACATCAGAAGAACCGCTGCGGCAGCAGTCAGCGTTTTACAGCGCATAGTGATTTCATTCCTTTTCGGGCCCGAGCAGTACGCGGCTCATATGTAATATGCCGATGATAATAGACATGACGTCAGTTTAAAACCTTTTGCTGTCAGGTCACACGGCGTTTTTATTGTGAACTCAGACTCCGGGGATGCGAAAAAGTTTACGCTGCCAGCAACTCTTTCGCGTTTGCCAGCGTGTTTCGTGTGACTTCGCTGCCGCCAAGCAGACGCGCCAGCTCCTGCAAGCGCGCGCGTTTATCCAGCACCTGCATGTGCGTTTCGGTCATTTCACCGTCGGTTTCTTTGCTGACAAAGAAGTGATGATGACCACAACCGGCCACCTGCGGCAGGTGAGTGACACACATAACCTGCGTTGATTCGCCAAGCTGACGGAGCAAGCGCCCGACAACAGCGGCGGTCGGGCCGCTGATCCCCACATCCACTTCATCGAAGATAAGCGCCGGGGTTTCCATTTTACGCGCGGTGATTACCTGGATTGCCAGCGCAATACGCGACAGTTCGCCACCAGAGGCCACTTTCGCAATGGGCTGGAGCGGTTGGCCTGGGTTGGTGGTGACGCGAAATTCAATGCGGTCTGCGCCGTCTGCCGTGAGGTGCTGTTCTTCAAAGCTGACGTCAATGGTGAAGACGCCGTGCGGCATAGAGAGCGCATGCATGCTGTCAGTGATAAGCCCCGCAAGCTCCTGTGCGCTGTTGAGGCGCAAAGTATGAAGCTGACGCGCGGTTTCCAGCGCCAACTGGTGATGGCGTTCCACCGCGTGCTTCAGGGTTTCCAGTGAGTCGCTTTGATCGTCAAGCTGTTGTTGTTCATCAAGCAGCGACTGGTAGAAGTCGGGCAACGCTTCGGGCGAAATATGGTGTTTACGCGCCAGCGCGATTTGCCGCGACAGGCGTTGTTCCAGTTCATACAGGCGATTCGGGTCGAGATCGAGCCGGTCGCAGTAGTGACGCAGTTCATCGCTGGCTTCGCTGAGCTGGATAGACGCTTCTTCCAGCATATTGAGCACGCTGGCGAGTTTGTTGTCCATACCGACCAACTCAGTAGTGAGCTGCTTAGCAGTATAGAGTTGGCTTAGCAGGTTGGCGTCTTCTCCGTCGGCGAGCAGCGCCAGTGCATGCTGGCTGGTGGAGAGCAATTGCCCACTGTTCGCCAGACGCTTGTACTCTTCGTCTATTTGCTCATATTCGCCGGGCTGCGGGTTGAACTCGATAAGCTCTTTAAGCTGATATTGCAGCAGTTCGGCGCGCGCGGCGCGTTCCTGGCTTTGTTGCTGATGCTGTGCTAAATCCCGGCAGCTTTGATGCCACAGACGGTAATGCTCAGCCATCTGTCGGATAAGGGTAGATTCGCCCGTATAGCCGTCGAGCAGGGTTTTCTGATGTTCGGGTTTAACCAGAAGCTGGTGCGCGTGCTGACCATGGATTTGAATCAGCAACTGTCCCAATTCACGGAGCTGTGAGAGTGGCACGGCGGTGCCGTTGATAAAACCACGAGAGCGCCCGTCACTGCTGATAACGCGGCGCAGCAGGCATTCGCGGCCATCTTCAAGCTGGTTTTCTTCAAGCCAGCGCAGCGCGGCTGGCGTGTCTTTCAGGGCGAAGCGAGCGCAGAGGTCGGCACGGCTGGCACCCGCGCGCACCATATCGCCTTCCGCGCGGCCACCGAGGCACAGACCGAGGGCATCGATAGCAATAGATTTACCGGCCCCGGTTTCACCGGTGATGGCCGTCATGCCGCCGTTAAAGTCGATTTCAAGTTCACGAACGATTGCAAAGTTGCTGATGGTCAGTTGTGCCAACATAGCTGCTTTCCTGTATGAAAAACCATAACTGTGTTTTCATACAGTATAAACTGGTTTTTTATACAGTAAAGTGCTGTTGGTAAATTTAGAACAATTTTTTTGACCAGCCCAGTTTAGTGCTTAATGTGTTGAAATAGCTGTAATCTTTTGGGTGAATAAGATTGAGGTGATAATCGCTTCGGCGAATTAACACATCTTCACCTTCCTGAATCGGCAGGGCAATCTGGCTGTCGCAGCTGATCTCCAGGTCGTTGCGACGATGCGAGAAACGCAGACGAATGGTGCTGCTGCTGTTAATTACCAACGGACGCGCTGAGAGCGTGTGCGGGAACATGGGCACCAGGGTGATGGCATCCAGTGAAGGCGTCAGAATCGGGCCGCCTGCCGAAAGGGAGTAGGCGGTAGAACCGGTCGGCGTCGAGATAATCAGGCCATCTGATCGCTGCGAGAAGGCGAAGGTTTCATCAATATACACTTCGAACTCAATCATATGCGCCACTTTACCGGGATGCAGAACCACCTCATTAATGGCGGTGCTGATGCGCTTCTGGCAATCCTGCTGGCAAACCTGCGCTTCCAGCAGAAAACGCTTCTCGGTGATGTAATTGCCTTCCAGCACGTCGGCTAATTGCTGGTGCGCGTTGTCCGGGTCGAGGTCGGTAAGGAAACCGAGATTGCCACGGTTTATACCGATCACTTTTATATCGTAACGGGCCAGGGTGCGCGCCGCCCCCAGCATATTGCCATCGCCGCCGACCACCACGGCAAGGCAGGCTTTTTGACCAATTTCGGCCAGCGTGCCGGTTTGCACGTTTTCCAGTTTCAGCTCTTTTGCAATCTGGCGTTCAACAATCACTTCATAGCCTTTGGCGCTCAGCCAGCGATAGAGCATTTCATGTGTGGTCAGCGCGGTCGGATGGCGAGGGTGCCCTACGATACCGATACACTTGAAATGATTGTTCATTTTCTGAAGGTCCTTGTGCCGAAGATTGATGACAATGTGAGAGCTTCCCTTGAAACGCGGAATCTTATCCCCATAATAAGCCAAGTTAGCGAGATGATTGCGAAAAAAACGCGGAGAAATTCATGAGCAGTAAAGAACAGAAAACGCCTGAGGGGCAAGCCCCGGAAGAAATTATCACGGAACAGCATGATGACGTTGAAGCTGTAGAGTCTGACGCGTCTGCTGAGCAGGTGGATCCGCGCGATGAAAAAATTGCGAATCTGGAAGCTCAGTTAGCGGAATCCCAGACGCGTGAGCGTGATGGTGTGTTGCGTATCAAAGCGGAAATGGAAAACCTGCGTCGCCGTACTGAACTCGACGTCGAAAAAGCGCATAAATTTGCGCTGGAAAAATTCGTCAACGAACTGCTGCCGGTGCTGGATAGCCTCGACCGTGCGCTGGAAGTGGCGGACAAAGATAACACCGATATGGCGGCGATGATCGAAGGTATCGAACTGACCCGTAAATCCATGCTCGACGTGGTGGGTAAATTCGGCGTTCAGGTTGTTGACGCGATCGACGTGCCGATGGATCCGAACGTACACCAGGCGATTGCGATGGTGGAGTCTGAAGACATCGCACCGGGTAATGTACTGATGGTGATGCAGAAAGGCTACACGCTGAATGGCCGCACTATTCGCGCCGCGATGGTTTCCGTTGCGAAAGCGAAAGCGTAACCGAAAAGTCGCCCTGTTCCAGAAGCCCTCCTCGTGAGGGCTTTTTGCTTTAGATGGCTTAGGCCTGATATTTGTCCACCGTTGCTGGCGTTTTATACTGCCTCTTCACAGGCTCACATGAAGAGGGACATTTATGCTGGAGTCGGCTGTAAAGACCCGGGCGCTTCCCCCCGAAGAAATGGGGGTATTAGTACGTCAGGATAAAACTCGTGACGATGTTCTTCGTCATTTCTTGCAACTCACCACATCACTTTTCCATATGCCAGCGGGTTACATTTCTGTGCTGGATGACAAGACACGCAATGTGATCGTATCGCATCAGATTTCGATGGCACCGAAGCCACGACAGTTCACGTTTTGCCAATATGTGGTCGATACCCTAAAACCGGTCATTGTGCCTGATACGCTGCTGGATGCCCGTTTTTGTGACCACCCGATGGTGGTGGGCGACCCTGGGTTGCGCTTTTACGCGGGCATGCCGCTGACTTTTAAAAACGGCTGCACAATGGGAACCTATTGCGTGGTCGATACGATTCCACGCGATCTCACCTGCGACGAGCTGGCCTCGCTGAACTTCATTGCCGAACTGGTTTCCAGCTTTATTGAGTCGTGGCTGGATGTGGCGCTGACCGATCTCAATAGCGGCCTGCCAAACATGCATCAACTGATTAATGATTTACAGGATGAGACGTTCGCGGAAGAGTGCCCCGGCAACTCGCTGATGGTGATCGAGTGTATTGGCGTGACGCAATCTGATGACATTGCCCGCGTGATGGGCACCAGCCGGTTGAATACGCTGGTGAGAGATATTAGCCAGGCGCTGCTGCGGGTGTTGCAACTCTCGCAGTGTGAAAAGCTGTATATGCTGAGCGCCGGGCGCTTTGCGCTCTATTCAAAACCCCTGACGCCTGCTGACCGTCAGCGGCGTGAGCAGCAGCTCATGGCCCTGCAGGCGCATCTTTCTGATGCCGTTACCATTGATTTGAAGATTTACGTCGGCGAAACGGCGATTACGTTGCCTATCTGTTCCGGACATGAAATTCTGCGTCAGGCTGAGAGTGCGCTATACGAAGCCCGGCATAACCGGCTGCGATGGGGGATTTACAATCAGGACGATGATTGCCGTCGTAACGAAGATTTTTATCTGCTTAACGACCTGACTGAAGCCATTCGTAAAGATCGCGGGCTCTATCTGGTCTGGCAACCGAAGGTGTCCCTGCCTGCCGGGCAGCCGGTGGCGCTGGAAGCACTGATCCGCTGGAATCATCCGGATCGCGGGATCATTCCACCCGGAAGCTTTTTGCCGCTGATTGAGAATACCAGTTTGATGGTTGAACTGACTGACTGGGTGATTGATCATGCGATTGCCCAGTTGGCTGAATGGGAGAAAAAAGGTATCGCGTTACCCGCCTCGATCAATATCAGCGTGCTGGACCTGACGCGCGATCGCTTTACCCAACGATTGCACGATAAAATGGCGCAGGCCGGGCTGGATAATGGCATGCTGGGGGTTGAGTGTCTGGAAACAGAAAAGCTGCTGGCCAGCTCTCAGGTGCTGGAAGAGTTACGCTTACTGCGCCATAAAGGTTTCTCTGTCTCGCTGGACGATTTTGGCGCGGGTTACAGCAACCTCAATTACCTGCTGCGTATTCCGCTCGATACGATCAAGCTGGATAAATCATTGATTGACGATCTGCTCAAAGAGCCTTCACGGCGTGTCATTGTGCGTAACGTGATTCGTATGCTGAAGGAGTTGGGTTATCGGGTGCTCGCGGAAGGGGTGGAAGATGAAACCACCGCGCAGATTATCAGTGACTATGCGTGCGATGAAGCGCAGGGCTATTTCTTTGCGCGTCCTAAAACGGCAATAGAGCTGGAAGCGTGGCTGCAGAAGTGGATATAACACGCGCAAAGTCGCCTGATGCGATACGCTTATCCGGCCTACAAGGTTTCTGCAATGTTTTGTAGGTCGGATAAGGCGTTTACGCCCATCCGGCAAGAACAACGCGCACTTTGTCAGCCATCTATACGGCCCCGAGAGGCCTTTTTGGTATTTTCAGGACTGCACGCTTTCACGTAAGGGTTTCACCGGCATCACTTTCACCTGCTTAATCATGTTGTCCTGTACGTCGAGAATATCAATATCGTACTGGCCAATGCGCACGCGGGTACCTGCTGCCGGGATCTCTTCCAGCGCTTCGAGGATCATGCCGTTAATCGTACGCGCTTCGTCTTCCGGCATATGCCAGTTAAAGGCTTTGTTCAGTTCACGAACGTTGGCGCTGCCATCAATAATTACCGAGCCGTCATTCTGCGGCGTCACTTCTTCCGCCAGAGTGGGTGACATCGAGGTCGTGAAGTCGCCGACAATCTCTTCGAGAATGTCTTCAACCGTTACCAGTCCCTGAATATCGCCGTATTCATCGACTACCAGACCAACCTTCTTTTTATTACGCTGGAATTTTACCAACTGAATGCTGAGCGGCGTGCCTTCCGGCACATAGTAAATTTCATCGGCGGCGCGCAGCATCACTTCTTTGGTGAACTCTTTTTTCTCCTGCATTAAGCGCCAGGCTTCGCGGACGCGCAGCATGCTGATGGCATCGTCCAGCGAGTCGCGGTACAGGACGATACGGCCATGCGGGGAGTGGGTGAGCTGACGAACAATCGACTTCCAGTCATCGTTGATGTCGATACCGACGATTTCATTGCGCGGCACCATGATGTCATCGACGCTCACTTTTTCGAGATCCAGCACCGATAGCAGCATGTCCTGATTGCGACGCGAAATTTGCGAGCGCGATTCATTTACCAGCGTGCGCAGTTCGTCTTTGCTCAACGAGCTGCTCATCACAGTGTCAGTTTTTATCCCCATCATGCGCATCAGCAGGCGGGTGATCATATTGAGCAGCCACACCAGCGGCATCATCAGAATTTGTAACGGGGCGAGCAGGATACTGCTGGGATAGGCCACTTTTTCCGGGTAAAGCGCGGCGATGGTTTTCGGCAAGACTTCAGCAAACACCAGCACCACGAACGTTAAAACACCGGTCGCAATGGCTACGCCCGCATCGCCATAAAGACGCATCCCGACGATGGTGCCCAGCGCGGAGGCCAGAATGTTGACCAGGTTATTGCCAATCAGGACCAGGCTAATTAAGCGATCGGGCTTACGCAGCAGTTTTTCTACGCGCTTCGCCTGGCGATTGCCCTGTTTGGCAAGATGACGCAGACGATAGCGGTTGAGTGTCATCATGCCAGTCTCCGAACCGGAGAAATAGGCGGAGATGACCACCATAATGATCAGTGTGACGATCAGTGTGGTGGTGGAGATATGTTCCAAAAGGTGTTCCTTAGTTGTGTCTAGCCGACAAGCTGTTGAATGACCCGGCTACCAAAATACGCCATGGTCAGAATGCCTGCGCCAGCGACGTTAAACCACACGACGCGGCGTCCACGCCATCCTTCATGATAGTGGCCCCATAGCAGCACAATGTAGACAAACCAGGCCACGATTGAGAGCACCGCTTTGTCGATGTTTTCCATGCTAAAGAGGTTATGCATGTAAAACAGGCCAGTGCACAGGGTAAGCGTAAGCAGAACCACGCCCACCTGCGTGATATGAAACATTTTACGTTCAATGCTCATTAGCGGCGGCATTTCGTGGCTGAAAGCCAGCTTCTTGTTTTTCAGCTGGTAGTCAATCCATGCTAGTTGAAGTGCGTAGAGGGCCGCGATAATCAGCGTCGCATAAGCGAACAGCGACAGGCCAATATGCACCATCATGCCCGGCGTGGCTTCCAGATGCGTGATGTATTCATTCGGAACAAACGTCGCAAAAGCCAGATTAATCAATGCAAAAGCGTAAACAATCGGCAACAGCAGCCAGCCGCGATTGCGTGAGGCGACAATCGTCATCACCGTACAAATCATCAAGCTGACCAGCGAACCGACGTTGAGCAGGCTCAGGTTTTGGCCATTCTCGCCGCCAGGCAGGATACGGGCTTCAAGCGCGAAAGCGTGGCAGACGAGCGCGATAACGGCAGAAAGAATAGCCATACGCCGCCAGCCGCTGTTTTTTTGCAGCAAACCGGGGATGATCAGCGCCAGGCTGATGGAGTAGGCGACAAGCGCGAGCAGGGCAAAAACGGGCATAGAGTGTGTCGGCAATCGTCAATAAAAGTGTAAGAAGGGCAGTATATACGCAAAATCATTCAAGTTGTATCAAGGTGCGGGGCGTTGTGCAAAACATCGGGCGCTTTGAGGCAAACCGCGGCATCACAACTCGGGCGCTGTCGTGTTATACTCCGGCAAATTTCTATTTTTGTGTCGCACCGCGACCAACCGTTTCCACCTTAGGCGAGAGACAATGTTTGATAATTTAACCGATCGTTTGTCACGGACGCTGCGTAACATCAGCGGGCGTGGCCGCCTCACCGAAGACAACGTCAAAGAGACGCTGCGCGAAGTGCGCATGGCGCTGCTTGAAGCCGACGTCGCGTTGCCGGTGGTGCGTGAGTTTATCAACCGCGTAAAAGAGAAAGCGGTTGGTCATGAAGTTAACAAAAGCCTGACCCCGGGTCAGGAATTCGTCAAAATCGTCCGCAACGAACTGGTTTCGGCGATGGGCGAAGAGAACCAGATGCTGAATCTGGCCGCACAGCCGCCAGCCGTGGTGCTGATGGCGGGCTTGCAGGGGGCGGGTAAAACAACCAGCGTCGGTAAGCTTGGTAAATTCCTGCGCGAGAAACACAAGAAGAAAGTGCTGGTTGTCTCTGCCGACGTGTATCGCCCGGCGGCGATCAAACAGCTGGAAACGCTGGCTGAACAGGTTGGTGTGGACTTCTTCCCGTCCGATGTCGGCCAAAAACCTATCGACATCGTCAATGCGGCACTGAAAGAAGCGAAGCTGAAATTCTACGACGTACTGCTGGTGGATACCGCCGGTCGTCTGCACGTAGACGAAGCGATGATGGACGAAATCAAACAGGTGCATGCCGCGATTAATCCGGTAGAAACCCTGTTTGTCGTTGATGCCATGACCGGTCAGGATGCGGCGAATACCGCGAAAGCCTTCAACGAAGCGCTGCCGCTGACTGGCGTGGTGTTGACCAAAGTCGACGGCGATGCCCGTGGCGGTGCGGCGCTCTCGATTCGTCACATCACCGGTAAACCGATTAAATTCCTCGGCGTCGGCGAAAAAACCGAAGCGCTGGAGCCGTTCCACCCGGATCGTATCGCTTCGCGTATCCTCGGCATGGGCGATGTGTTGTCGCTTATCGAAGATATCGAAAGCAAAGTTGACCGCGCGCAGGCTGAGAAACTGGCCTCCAAGCTGAAAAAAGGCGACGGCTTTGACCTGACTGACTTCCTGGAGCAGTTGCGCCAGATGAAAAACATGGGCGGCATGGCCAGCCTGATGGGCAAGCTGCCAGGTATGGGCCAGATCCCGGACAACGTAAAAGCACAGATGGATGACAAAGTGCTGGTGCGTATGGAAGCCATCATCAACTCCATGACCCTGAAAGAGCGCGCGAAGCCGGAAATCATTAAAGGTTCCCGTAAACGCCGTATTGCTGCTGGTTGCGGTATGCAGGTTCAGGACGTCAACCGCCTTCTGAAACAGTTCGACGACATGCAGCGCATGATGAAGAAAATGAAGAAGGGCGGCATGGCGAAGATGATGCGCGGGATGAAAGGTATGATGCCCCCAGGCTTCCCAGGCCGCTAATCGGCCTGGCTTGTTTGCCATTTTGGCACCGGGGTGTGCTCGTCATCCTCACGTACTGCGTGTACGCTCCGGTGACTGCGCGCACTCCGGCACCAAACTGGCTGCACCGCCGACGGCCTTTTACAGCAGAGTTAATAACTGTTGATTGCAATTTCCGCAAAAATGAGTAAAATTTTCGGGCTTTTAATATGACACCGGGCCCCTTCCCTCGATGGGGC
Source organism: Pseudocitrobacter faecalis (assembly GCF_965231525.1). Taxonomy (NCBI): domain Bacteria; kingdom Pseudomonadati; phylum Pseudomonadota; class Gammaproteobacteria; order Enterobacterales; family Enterobacteriaceae; genus Pseudocitrobacter; species Pseudocitrobacter faecalis. Next base: position 725,095 of record NZ_CBDDNJ010000002.1, read on the forward strand.
CCGGTTGTTCTATTCACACAAGAGGATGTTATGGTAACTATTCGTTTAGCTCGTCACGGCGCTAAAAAGCGTCCGTTCTACCAGGTTGTTGTGACTGACAGCCGTAATGCACGTAACGGTCGCTTCATCGAGCGCGTTGGTTTCTTCAACCCGATCGCGAGCGAAAAAGAAGAAGGCACTCGCCTGGATCTGGATCGCATCGAGCACTGGGTTGGCCAGGGCGCAACTATCTCTGATCGCGTATCTGCGCTGATCAAAGAAGCTAAAAAAGCAGCTTAATCTGTCACGGTGGTCATGATGAGCAAGCAACTCACCGCACAGGCACCTGTTGATCCCATCGTATTGGGCAAAATGGGTTCTTCCTACGGTATCCGTGGTTGGCTCAGAGTGTTTTCCTCCACCGAAGACGCCGAAAGCATTTTTGACTATCAGCCCTGGTTAATCCAGAAGGCGGGTCAGTGGCAGGTCGTTGAGCTGGAAAGCTGGCGCCACCACAATCAGGACATCATCATTAAGCTGAAAGGCGTTGATGATCGCGATGCTGCGAATCTACTGACTAATTGCGAAATTATCGTTGATTCATCGCAGTTGCCAACACTGGAAGAGGGTGATTACTACTGGAAAGACCTGATGGGCTGCCAGGTAGTCACAACGGAAGGTTACGATCTCGGTAAAGTCATCGATATGATGGAGACCGGTTCGAATGACGTACTCGTCATTAAGGCAAACCTGAAAGATGCGTTTGGTATCAAGGAGCGGTTGGTTCCGTTCCTCGATGGGCAGGTTATCAAGAAAGTCGATCTCGCTACTCGTTCAATCGAAGTAGATTGGGATCCTGGTTTTTAAACCACCGGATAAACGGTAAAAGACGGCGCTATGTGGATTGGCATAATTAGCCTGTTTCCTGAAATGTTCCGCGCAATTACCGATTACGGGGTAACTGGCCGGGCAGTAAAAAATGGCCTGCTGAGCATCCAGAGCTGGAGTCCTCGTGATTTCACGCATGACCGGCACCGTACCGTGGACGATCGTCCTTACGGCGGCGGGCCGGGGATGTTAATGATGGTGCAACCTTTACGGGATGCCATCAATGCAGCAAAAGCCGCGGCAGGTGAAGGCGCAAAGGTGATTTATCTTTCACCTCAGGGACGCAAGCTTGATCAAGCAGGCGTCAGCGAACTGGCAACGAATCAGAAACTGATTCTGGTGTGTGGTCGCTACGAAGGTATTGATGAGCGCGTGATTCAGACCGAAATTGACGAAGAATGGTCAATCGGCGATTACGTTCTCAGCGGTGGTGAGTTACCGGCAATGACGCTGATTGACTCCGTTTCCCGGTTCATCCCGGGTGTACTGGGTCACGAAGCATCGGCAACGGAAGATTCCTTTGCTGACGGGTTGCTGGATTGCCCCCACTATACGCGTCCTGAAGTGTTAGAAGGGATGGAAGTACCGCCAGTGTTACTGTCGGGGAACCATGCCGAGATACGTCGCTGGCGTTTGAAACAGTCGCTGGGCCGCTCCTGGCTTAGAAGACCTGAACTTCTGGAAAACCTGGCTCTGACTGAAGAGCAAGCAAGGTTGCTGGCGGAGTTCCAAAAGGAGCACGCACAACAGCAACATAAACATGATGGGCAAGCGTAATACGCGCCCGATATATCAGTTTACCCAGGATAAGAGATTAAATTATGAGCAACATTATTAAGCAACTTGAACAAGAACAGATGAAGCAGGACGTACCTTCCTTCCGTCCGGGTGATACCGTGGAAGTGAAAGTATGGGTTGTTGAAGGTTCCAAAAAACGTCTGCAGGCATTCGAGGGCGTGGTTATCGCTATTCGTAACCGCGGTCTGCACTCTGCATTCACTGTTCGTAAAATTTCCAACGGCGAAGGCGTTGAGCGTGTCTTCCAGACTCACTCTCCGGTTGTTGACAGCATTGCTGTTAAACGTCGTGGTGCTGTGCGTAAAGCTAAACTGTACTACCTGCGTGAACGTACTGGTAAGTCTGCTCGTATCAAAGAGCGTCTTAACTAAGATTCGCGTAAGCGACATCCTGTTAGAAAGGGCTGGCCGAAAGGCTGGCCCTTTTTTTATCGCCTGGGGCACTCCGTGTTAACTGTTTTGAGATAATTCATTTACAATATCCGCTCCTTATCGGAGGGTATCGTGAGCAGCAATCGGTTTCATGGTTCAGCGCTAAAACGACACGCGGCCTGGCTCGCGCTGTTCGCTATTGCGCTGATTATCGTGGCGCCCCTGATCTCCGTTTCGCTGCAAAAAGACCCGATGAGCGCGATGCCCGGTATGCACCATGCGATGAGTATGGATGCAGAGCATCACTCCTCTTCTCAGAGTATGCCGGTCGACCACGCCGAGGCCTGCGGCTACTGCGTTTTAATGGCGCACGTACCGGGGCTGATTCTGGCGCTGGTTATCCTGTTATGTGGCCTGCTGTTACGCTGCCGTGTCAGGCTGGTGCGGCCTGCTGTAAAGCACTGGCACTATTTTCCCTGGCTCTTTCCTGATACCCGCGCGCCGCCGCGCCTGTCTGCTTTTTCCTGTTAAAACATTATAAATGGCGTAATACGCCACGACTCTTTTCGCATCTAAAAAGGAAAAGTATGACAACCTGCACCTCACGGGCGGCATGGGTACACCTGCTTCGTCGCCTGCATTTTTTTATTGGTCTGTTTGTCGGGCCGTTTATCTTTGTGGCGGCGTTAACCGGCACACTGTATGTCGCTACGCCCCAACTGGAAAATATGCTTTACCAGCGCGCGCTGCACGGCACCATGAGCGGAGAACGTCACGCACTGGCCGACCAAATTGCGGTCGCGCAGCAGGTCTCCGGCGGTGAGCTTCGCCTGCATGCCGTACGCCCGGCGCTATCTGCGGGCGAAACCACCCGCGTGATGTTTGCCGATCCTGCTCTTGGCGAGTCTGAAAGTCGGGCGATTTTTATCGACCCGGTCACGCTTGCGGTGACGGGGGATATGACCGTTTACGGTACCAGTGGCATATTGCCGCTGCGTCAATGGATAGATTACGCCCACCGCTCATTACTGTTAGGCAATGTTGGGCGTCTCTACAGCGAACTGGCGGCATCATGGATGTGGGTTGCCGCGCTGGGGGGTATTGCGCTGTGGGCCGTGACCCGACCCAAACGCCGTGTTAACAATCGCTTCCAGAACACACGTCGTGTGCACGTTACGCTTGGTTGGGTGTTGCTGGCGGGGATGCTGCTCTTCTCCGCAACCGGGCTGACCTGGTCACAGTGGGCGGGCGGCAACGTCGATAAAATGCGTGCGGCATTGGGCTGGATGACGCCGCAGGTGAATACGCAACTGCACGGCAAAATGGAAATGGCAGATCCACATGCGGAACATAAGGGCCATATGGCGGCAATGCCTGGCATGACGCCGCCGGTTATTGCTGGAGAAAAGTTTGATTCCGTACTGGCTGCAGCACAGCGAGCGGGGATTGATGCGACGTTGGTGGAGATTCGCCCGCCACGCAGTGAAGATCGTGCCTGGACGGTGACGGAAATCGATCGGCGCTGGCCGACCCAGGTGGATGCCGTTGCGGTAGATGGCGCATCCCTTGCGATCCGCGATCGCACGCGTTTTGCTGATTTCCCGCTGATGGCGAAGCTTACCCGCTGGGGCGTTGATTTTCATATGGGGATTCTGTTCGGTCTGCCGAACCAATTGCTGCTGATCGCTTTCGGACTGGCGTTGTGCGTGGCGATCGTGATGGGGTATCGACTGTGGTGGATTAAGCGTCCGGCGCAGGCTGCTGCGAGTCCGCTTCAGACTTTGTCTCAGAGCTGGCTGGCGTTATCCCTGGCAGGACGTCTGACGACGCTTGTGATGGCTATTCTGTTGGGGCTGGCGCTGCCGGTGATGGGCGTTAGTTTGTTGTTATTTGTGGTCATTGACTGGCTGCGCTGGCGGAGTCATCAGGAAGCGACTCAAACGCAGCCAGTGCAATAAGCCTTAAGGGGCGCTGATCACCACCGCGACGCGGCGGTTTTCGGCGCGCCCTTGCGAGGTTTTGTTACTGGCAACCGGGTATTTTTGCCCCAGCCCCTGTGTTGTCAGGTTGCTGCGCGGAATGCGCGCGCCTTCTGCCCAGCTTTCGGCGACGGCGTTGGCGCGTTTCAGAGAGAGGGCTTCGTTATAGCTCGCTTCCCCGTAGTTATCCGTGTGTCCATCCATACGCAAATGCGTGATCCCGGTTGATGCCAGGCGAGCAGCCATGGTGTGGATTTGCTGCTGGCTATCCGGGCGCAAACGGAAATCATTTTTGTCGAACAGAATGGTATCAGAGAGGCCAAGCGACCAGTCCCCGTTGGTTTCGCTAAATCCGTACGATTTCATTGCGGCGATCTGCTCCGGGGTAAATTTCCCCTGAGGGGCCTGGCAACCTGCCAGCAGAGTGGTTGATAGCAACGCGGCGGCGATATAACGCTTTAACATACTCTTTCCTTGCATCTCATAATGAGTTTTTGGAACGCTGATTTTTCATGTCATACATATTCTTATCGGCAAGTTCCTGTAAATCTTCGACGGAATTATGTTCCCACGTTAAGGCATAGCCGACGCTCAGCGACAGCGGCACATAATGCCCATTGCGTAAATCAAAGGGGCGAATGAATTGTTGCGACAGCGCGGCACAGATCCGCTGCACCTCATGTTCGCTGTTCACCCCCGATAAAATGACCGCAAACTCATCACCACCCAGACGATACGCCGCATGGCGATTCCCGCTGAACTCCATCAACCGTTTCGCTGCGTCAATCAACACGCAATCGCCTGCGGCGTGGCCCCAGGTATCGTTGATGCGTTTAAAGTTATCGCCGTCGAGGAACAGTAGCGCCGAGCTGGCTTTCATCTGCGGATTGCTCATCAGCGACGCAATGCGGGTACGAAACGCCGCGCGGTTGGGTAGACCCGTCAGCGCATCGTGCAGCGCGGTGCGCAGGAGTTGGGCGTTTTTGGCTTGCAGCTTAAGCTGCCACTCCTCCATTTCATCCAGCAGGCTGTTGAAATCGAGAGCGAAACGGTGAAATTCATCAATACGTTCAGCGCTGACACGGCGAGAAAAGTTACGATTCGTGCGCACATCATGTACCACGTCGGTAATACTTTGCAGGGCGGTGACGACCCCTTCATGCAGATGGCGCGTAATCAGTAGGGCGACCGCTGATGCAAAGACGATACAGGCGGTCAGAACGCCAAGTGATAACCAGATGAAATGGCTGATCAAACTGTCGCGGGCCGTTAAGCGTAACTCACCAATGGTCTGACCGTTGTAAGTGATGGGCTGCGTGACCGGTAAAGGAAACAGCCATTGGCTGACTAACCTGTTGAGCGTGTCCCGCTCGCCAGAAGCATTATAGTGCCAGTAGGCAAAGCGTTTGTTGCCGGTGCTAACCACTTCTGCGGTAGCGAAATGGCCCTGTTTGCCCAGCATCGCCAGTGTTTCAGTGGCGGCGGTATTGTCATTAAAGACCAGCGCAGCTTCCAGACTATGGCTCATGGTCGAACCGGTCAGCTCGAGATTTTTCTGCGCGTATTGTTTCAGCGTCACAATGGATGCGCCGCACAATAGTAGCCAAATTAGCGTCATGGTAATAAATACGCTGGTGACGCTAATACGCCGTAGGGTGCGCTTAAACGTCGGGCGCGGCGGGGTTGAATAGTCCTTATTCATGATTTTTATTCCGTGCGAGCATCAAAACATCCGGATTGACCCTGACGCCACTACGAGAAAGGGAATCGAGGTTTACGGCGAATGTCACTTTATCGGTATTGAATAGCAGACAGAAGGAACTGCCAATACGACATTCGGCGTTTTGTTCTGAAATTAATAATGTTGGCCTCGCGTTAAGCATATTTTGTAATTCTGTCTGTTGTTCAGGTGATTCCGAGCCAAAATAGATGGCAGCACAACCAGCGTTAAGAGCCTCCCGGTGGGAATGCACCATTATCGGGTGATAGGTGACGGGAGACCCCTCGGCTGTGATCAATGCATCGCGATACCGCGCGGAGCTAAAAATGCAGAGTGTTGGCGGCTGTTCAGGCTGTGGCCAGCGAGTGTAGCTGATAATACCGGAAACCATTGAACGTACCGATTTATCCATATCAGTTAACGCAGCGGCAAAAAGTGGTCTGCTAAGAGAAAAAAATATCAATACCAGCAAAAGCGAGTATGAAATTTTTAAGAACGGGTTGCTCATCGGAATCCGCCGTAAAGCTTTGATTTTTGCGTCCATAAATTCTCTGTGCAGACTATCATTTTTCGCCTGACCCGTCATTAGATCATGAAATGGATTACGTATTAGTTAAGTTAAATTTCGATTGAATGATTTGGTGGCGATCACATGCTTAGAAATAAATATATTAAATGTAAGGTTATCTCTTATTTAATTGATTTTGCAGGGACTCTTTTTGTAATTGCAGAGGTGTTAAAGAGGCCAGATTAGGGGGGCAATCAGTTATTTTCATGAGCGCTGTTATCAGGAGAATGACAGGCAGGATTATGAGTGTAACGATATGTTTGCAGTTTTTGGCGGTAAAATTTGCCTGAAATAGGTTGGTGTAAAGTTATATTTACGTAATTTGGATTGAAATCTTTACTTTTTATGATATTGTTACTTCACCTCATCGAGGAAACCACTATCGCAAACGAGCCAGACAGGTAAGCCACCATGCAAAAAGACGCGCTGAATAACGTACATATTACCGATGAACAAATTCTGATCACCCCAGAACAACTGAAAGCGGAATTCCCGCTGAGTGTTGAACAGGAAGCGCAAATCGCGCAGTCACGCAAAACCATCTCTGACATCATCGCCGGGCGCGATCCTCGTCTGCTGGTAGTGTGTGGCCCGTGCTCGATTCACTGCCCTGAAACGGCCATCGAATATGCTCGTCGATTTAAATGCCTTGCCGAGGAGGTCAGCGATAGCCTCTACCTGGTGATGCGCGTCTATTTTGAAAAACCACGTACGACCGTCGGCTGGAAAGGGCTGATCAACGATCCGCATATGGACGGTTCGTTTGACGTGGAAGGCGGCCTGAAAATTGCGCGTCGTCTGTTGGTGGAACTGGTCAACATGGGTCTGCCGCTGGCGACGGAAGCGCTGGACCCGAACAGCCCGCAATACCTGGGCGATCTGTTTAGCTGGTCTGCAATTGGTGCGCGTACCACCGAATCCCAAACCCACCGTGAAATGGCCTCTGGTCTCTCAATGCCGGTGGGCTTTAAAAACGGTACCGATGGCTCACTGGCGACCGCCATCAACGCCATGCGCGCTGCTGCCATGCCGCACCGTTTTGTGGGCATCAACCAGGCCGGCCAGGTTTGCTTACTGCAAACCCAGGGTAACCCGGATGGCCACGTGATCCTGCGCGGCGGTAAATCACCGAACTACGGGCCAGAAGATGTTGCTCAGTGCGAAAAAGAGATGGAACAGGCGGGACTGAAACCGTCGCTGATGGTAGATTGCAGCCATGGGAATTCCAATAAAGACTACCGCCGTCAGCCTGCGGTGGCGGAATCCGTTGTCGCTCAGATCAAAGACGGTAATCGTTCGATTATCGGCCTGATGATTGAAAGTAACATTCACGAAGGTAATCAGTCTTCTGAACAGCCGCGCTGCGACATGAAATACGGCGTTTCGGTGACCGATGCCTGCATCAGTTGGGAAACCACCGATGCGCTGCTGCGTGAGTTAGACAAGGATTTACGCGGCCACCTGGCAGCACGACTGGCGTAAGAGGATTGTATGGTTGCTGAACTGACCGCGCTGCGCGATCAAATTGATGAAGTGGATAAGGCGTTGCTGGGGTTGCTGGCGCGCCGTCTTGAACTGGTGGCTGAAGTGGGCGAGGTCAAAAGCAAATATGGCCTGCCGATTTACGTTCCCGAACGTGAAGCGACCATGCTTGCCTCACGCCGGGAGGAGGCCGCCTCGATTGGCGTTCCGCCCGATTTGATAGAAGATGTCCTGCGTCGTGTGATGCGTGAGTCGTACTCCAGCGAAAACGATAAAGGCTTCAAAACGCTGCATCCAACGTTACGCCCTGTCGTTATTGTCGGCGGCGGCGGGCAGATGGGGCGGCTGTTTGAAAAAATGCTGAATTTGTCCGGCTACCAGGTGCGTATCCTCGAACGTGACGACTGGTCGCGGGCGCAGGAGATTGTCGCCGATGCGGGCATGGTGATCGTCAGCGTGCCGATTCATGTCACCGAGCAGATCATCGCGAAGTTACCGCCGCTGCCTGCCGACTGCATTCTGGTTGACCTGGCATCGGTGAAAGCCGGGCCGTTACAGGCGATGCTGGAAGCGCATCCGGGCCCGGTTGTTGGCTTGCACCCGATGTTCGGGCCGGACAGCGGTAGCCTGGCTAAACAGGTGGTGGTGTACTGCGACGGGCGTCAGCCGGAAGCGTATCAGTGGTTCCTTGAGCAAATTCAGGTGTGGGGCGCGCGTCTGCATCGCATCAGCGCTGTCGAGCATGATCAGAACATGGCCTTTATTCAGGCTTTGCGACACTTCGCGACCTTTGCTTATGGCCTGCATCTGGCGGAAGAGAATGTTCAGCTTGAACAATTGCTGGCACTCTCTTCGCCTATCTATCGCCTGGAACTGGCGATGGTTGGCCGACTGTTTGCTCAGGATCCGCAACTTTACGCCGATATCATTATGTCCTCTGGCAATAACCTGGCGCTGATTAAGCGTTACTACCAGCGTTTTGGCGAGGCGATCAGTTTGCTGGAGCAGGGGGATAAGCAGGCGTTTATCGACAGCTTCCGTAAAGTGGAGCACTGGTTTGGCGATTACGCCCAGCGCTTCCAGAGTGAAAGCCGCACATTGTTGCGCCAGGCTAACGATAGCCGCGCCTAAGAGCACGGTCACACATAGCGTTAACAAATTCTGTATATACTTAAAAGCCAGTGGGGTAGCCCGCTGGCTTTTTTTATAGGGATGAAACGTATGACTGAGCCACAACCGTTGTTTGATTACGCCGGACATCTGCCGGAATGCCCCACCTGGAGCGAATCGGAGCAGGCGCTGTACTGGGCGGATATTCTGGAATACGAAATTCATCGATATTATCCGCAAAGCGGTGAGCATCAGGTTTTGCAGTTTCCTGAAGAGGTGGGCTGTTTCGCATTACGCGAAAAGGGCGGGTTTATCGTGGCGCTGCGCAGCGCCATCTGGCTGGCGGATAAACATGGTCTGCTGGTGCGCAAAATTTGCGATAACCCCAGCAATCCGGCGTTGGCGCGCTTCAACGATGGGGGAACGGACAGAGACGGGCGTTTCTATGCAGGAACCTTCTGGGCGCCCGGCGATTACAACGGTGCGTTGTTGGTACGCATCGATAATGAACTGAAGCCGAAGGTGGTGCAGTGCGATATCCACGGCGCTAATGGCCTGGCGTTCAGCGCGGATAAACGCTGGATGTACACATCAGACACCCCGAACGGCGTGATTTATCGAACGCCACTTGATGACGACGGTGAGCCCGGCAGCCGCGGAATCTTCCATCAATTTGCCCCTGGAGAGGGTATTCCGGACGGCGCGGCGGTGGATGAAGAAGGCTGTTACTGGAGTGCGCTGTTTGATGGCTGGCGTATTGCGCGTTTTTCCCCGGAAGGCGAACAACTGGAAGAGTATCGGATGCCGGTGCGTTGCCCGACGATGGTCTGTTTTGGCGGAGCGGATATGCGCACGCTTTTTATTACCACCACGCGGGAAAACATGTCAGCGGCAGAAGTGCAGCAGTATCCCCTTTCCGGTGCCATCTTCACCCTGCCAGTGAACGTGGCAGGAATGAAGAAGTTACCGTTTATTGAGCGTTAAGCCGGGTCAACCGGAACGACGTTCTCGCTCGGATAACAACCCAGTACTTTCATGGAGCGGGTAATTTTGCCCAGCTCCTTAAGCGCTTTTTGCATTGATTCCGATTCCAGGTTGGCCTGGATATCAAGATAAAACATCTCCTCCCACGGATTGCCGTGAATCGGGCGGGATTCCAGTTTGGTCATGATCAGGTGATGATTGCGTAGTACCAGCAGCGCTTCTACCAGTGCGCCCGCCTGTTGCCCGGTCGCCATTAACAGTGTGGTTTTCGCCGGAACCTGGTCTGAAACATCAATCGCTTTACGCGCCAGCACAATGAAGCGCGTAATGTTTTGCGTCTGATTGGCTTCAATACGTTCCAGAACCTGTAAGCCGTGCAGCGCACCGCCCGCCTCGCTGCCCAGCGCTGCAACGCATGGCGAATTGGCCTGCGCCACTTTCTCCATCGCCGCTGAGGTGCTTTCGGTGTACTCAATTTTCCAGTGCGGATAGCGGGCAAGGAATTTGCTGCACTGCTGGAACGGCTGCGGATGGCTGTAAACCGTGTCGATAGTGTCGAGATCCGTTGATCCGGATACCAGTACGCAGTGATCGATAACGATCGTCATTTCACCGACGATCGAGAGACTGGTGTGTTGCAGCAGGTCATAGACATCGTTGATCGCACCGGAGCTGGTGTTTTCAATTGGCACAACGGCGTAGTCAGCCTGGCCCGTTTCCACATGATTGAAGATATCGGCAAATTTCGCGCAGCCACTTTCAATAAACTGCTCGAAATGGCGTGCGGCATACTGGCGCGCCGCAAGGTGTGAATAAGAGCCTTTTGGCCCGAGGAAAGCGATACGTGCAGAGTGCGGATTGATTTTATTCAGATGTTGTTGCAGCAGCGCCTGCTGAGTGAGAACGGAATCTTCGATGATGAGCTGGAACAGGCGGGTAATGTAGTGCGCATCGAGATGGTGCGTTTTACCCAGCGCAATCAGCCGTTCCAGCAGATCGCGTTCCCGGTCGATATCACGTACCGGGCGATGGGAGGCCAGCTTCGCTTTGCCCACTTCCACCGCCAGACCGCGACGCTCGGCCAGAAGCGTCAGTAATTTTTCATCCAGCGCGCTTATTTTATCGCGCAGAGCCAGTAACGGGTTTTCCGCTGTCATAGTTGTGCCTTTATTGTTATCAATCTTGCCAATAAAAAAGGCCCCCCGGAGTGGGAGGCCTTATTGTTCGTCTTCGCATTCTTTATCTTACGACGAAACGCCTCCCGTTCAGGGGAAGGTAAAAAAGAATGCGAAGAAAAACAGAACAGATTTCACGGATGATGATTCCTTACAGTGTGTCTGGTAACAGTACCTGCTCCGTTTTCCTTCTGTCAATAAAAAACGCGCCCGAAGGCGCGTTGGCGATACACTCAAAGTTCAGTTTTACTCTTCTTCAACTTCTTCGAAGCTTGCGTCTTTCACCGATGTTGTGGCGCGACGGGCTTCCCCTTTGTGTTGCACCTTATTGAGCTGCCGTTCCAGCTTGTTGATCAATTCGTTGATTGCAGCATACATATCTTCATGCTTGGCGCTGGCAACCAGAAGCCCGTTCGGCGTGTTCATGGTGGCGTCAGCGATAAAACCCTGCGGCTCCTTGGACAGGATGATGTGCGGGTTAATAATATGAGTTTGCCATTTTTCTAATTTGGCTAGACGGTCTGCGACATGTTGGCGGATGGCCGGAGTAATTTCCATTTGTTTGCTGGTAATGTTCATTGTCATAAATTTTACCTCTTGTCTTTCCGTCTTGGTGATTCCAGCATACCTTTCCTAATGTCAAAATGTGTGATTTAAATCACGTTTTTTTGTCACTTTTTGTCAAGGAAACTGTTTTGTGAGGCAGGGCAGGAACAGGCGATCTTTTCCTTGTCGAAAGGGAAAAAGGCGGTCATATTTGATGAGATGACTTGCCGCTAAAGCGCTTCAGCGGGCGGGTTAAGCGGATAAAAAAACGGCAGCCACAGGGCTGCCGTTTTGCTTGCATTCGAAATCAGGATTGCGTGCTGCTGCTGTTTGCCGCAATGATTTTCGCGACTTTGTCTGCCTGTGCCGTCATTTGCATCTGACGGTACGCATTTTCCATCTTCGGCAGCGCATCACGGGTGGCTTGTGTATCCGGGAAATCGCGCAGCATGTTTTCAACGCGATTCACCACGGCAACCCACGCGCCACGGTCAGTGTAGTAATCAACGACCGACAGCTCGTACTTGGCCAGGCGATCTTTCAGGAACACCAGACGTTTGTTCGCATCCGTGACGTACTGGCTGTTCGGGTAGCCGCGAACCAGCTTAGAGAAGTCATTGAAGGCGTCACGCGCGTGCTGGGGATCGCGGTCAGAACGGTCAACCCCGAAGAAGCCCTGAAGCGCGCTGTCATCCAGCGCCATATTGGTCAGGCCACGCATATACATGACATAATCAATGTTCGGGTGCGTCGGGTTAAGACGGATAAAACGATCAATGGCAGCCTGAGCCAACGGCAGATCGGCATTTTTGTAGTACGCGTAGATCAGATCCAGCTGCACCTGCTGAGAGTACGGGCCAAACGGATAACGGTTATCCAACGCTTCCAGTTGCGTTATCGCTTGTTTCCAGTTACCGTCCTGCAGCTTTTGCTGAGCAGTTGCGTAGATTTCGTTAGGCGGATTATCAGGCACCTCTTCCTTTGAACCAGAGCACCCCGCCAAAGCCAGGCTCAACGTGGCCGCTGCCACCAGATATTTCATGCGCGTCATGACGTTTTGACTTTCCTCAAAATGTTTGTACGGGATATTCGCAGTTCCTGTTCCCGATTAAGACCAGCTACAATAGCACACTATATTAAACGGCGAAGCCGTAAAAACCCAACGTTAACGAAGAAGCTGTATATGGCACAACGAGTAGAACTCACCGCAACGGTCTCCGAAAACCAACTTGGTCAACGCTTAGATCAAGCTTTGGCCGAATTGTTCCCTGATTATTCGCGATCTCGCATAAAAGAGTGGATTCTTGACCAGCGCGTGCAGGTTAATGGTCAAATTTGCGACAAACCGAAAGAAAAAGTGTTGGGCGGCGAGGCTGTCGCGATCAACGCTGAGATTGATGAAGATATCCGCTTTGAACCTCAGGATATCCCGCTGAACATCGTCTACGAAGATGATGACATCCTTGTTATCAACAAACCGCGCGATCTGGTGGTTCACCCTGGCGCGGGTAACCCGGACGGCACGGTGCTGAACGCACTGCTGCATTATTATCCGCCAATTGCCGATGTGCCGCGTGCGGGCATTGTCCATCGTCTGGATAAAGACACCACGGGCCTGATGGTCGTGGCGAAAACCGTTCCGGCGCAAACGCGTCTGGTGGAGTCGCTGCAACTGCGCGAAATCACGCGTGAATATGAAGCAGTGGCAATTGGTCATATGACGGCGGGCGGTACGGTTGAAGAACCGATTAGCCGTCACCCAACCAAACGTACGCATATGGCGGTGCACCCAATGGGTAAACCGGCGGTAACGCACTATCGCATCATGGAACACTTCCGTGTGCACACGCGTCTGCGGCTGCGTCTTGAAACAGGACGTACGCACCAGATCCGCGTGCACATGGCCCATATTACGCACCCGCTGGTGGGCGATCAGGTTTATGGCGGGCGTCCGCGTCCACCGAAAGGCGCGTCGGATGAGTTCATCACTGCGCTGCGTAAATTTGACCGTCAGGCACTGCATGCCACCATGCTGCGTCTTTATCATCCGATCACCGGTATTGAAATGGAATGGCATGCGCCGATTCCGCAGGATATGGTCGATCTTATTGATGCGATGCGCGCCGATTTTGAAGAGCATAAGGACGATGTGGACTGGTTATGACGTCATTGATTATCCCGCAGTGGCCGCAGCCGAAGGGCGTGGCATCCTGTAGTTCCACCCGTAAAGGCGGTGTGAGTCAAGCGCCTTACGATTCTCTGAATCTGGGCGCGCATTGCGGTGATAATCCAGATGACGTAGACGAGAATCGCCGCCGTTTATTTGCGGCGGGCGGCTTACCTGCAAAACCGGTCTGGCTTGAACAGGTTCATGGTAAAGATGTGCTGCGCTTAAGCGGCGGGCCGTATGATTCGAAACGCGCTGACGCGTCTTACAGTAATACGCCAGGCACCGTTTGTGCGGTGATGACTGCCGATTGTTTGCCGGTTCTGTTCTGTAATCTCGACGGAACAGAAGTGGCAGCGGCGCATGCGGGCTGGCGCGGGCTGTGTGAAGGCGTGCTGGAAGAGACTGTCGCCTGCTTTAACGATCGCCCTGAAAATATTATGGCGTGGCTTGGCCCGGCGATTGGCCCGACGGCGTTTGAAGTGGGGCCGGAAGTGCGCGATGCCTTTATGGCGAAAGACCTTCAGGCGAAGAACGCGTTTCGCGCGGCGGGCGAAAAGTACTATGCTGATATTTATCTACTGGCGCGTCAGCGTCTGGGAAATGTCGGTGTGCAGCGCATCTACGGCGGTGACCGCTGTACCTTCAGCCAAAACGATGATTTTTTCTCATATCGTCGCGACCGTACTACAGGTCGTATGGCAAGTTTCATTTGGCTGATATAACCTAAAGAATCAAGACGATCCAGAAGGCTGACTTATTTTTCACATTGAACAGGTCATTAACCTTGAATAATTGAGGGATGACCTCATTTAATCTCCAGTAGCAAAATTGACCTGTTATGGGAGGAATTATGCGTCTGGATCGTCTTACTAACAAATTCCAGCTTGCTCTCGCCGATGCCCAGTCTCTCGCACTGGGGCACGACAACCAATTCATCGAACCACTTCATTTAATGAGCGCCTTACTGAATCAGGAAGGGGGTTCGATTCGTCCTTTGTTAACCACGGCTGGCATTAATGCGGGCCAGCTTCGCACGGCTATCGATCAGGCTTTAAGCCGTTTACCGCAGGTGGAAGGCACCGGCGGCGACGTGCAGCCTTCACAGGATCTGGTACGGGTGCTGAATCTTTGCGACAAGCTGGCGCAAAAACAAGGTGACAACTTTATTTCGTCAGAACTGTTTGTTCTGGCCGCGCTTGAGTCTCGCGGTTCACTGGCCGACCTGCTGAAATCCGCAGGGGCGACGACTGCCAACATTACTCAGGCGATTCAACAGATGCGCGGGGGGGAGAGCGTGAACGATCAAAATGCCGAAGACCAACGTCAGGCATTGAAAAAATATACCGTCGATCTGACCGAGCGAGCCGAGCAGGGCAAGCTTGATCCGGTCATCGGTCGTGATGAAGAAATTCGCCGCACCATTCAGGTGCTGCAACGCCGTACTAAAAACAACCCGGTGCTGATTGGTGAGCCGGGTGTCGGTAAAACGGCGATCGTCGAAGGGCTGGCGCAGCGTATCGTGAACGGCGAAGTGCCGGAAGGGCTGAAGGGCCGCCGTGTACTGGCGCTGGATATGGGCGCGCTGGTGGCCGGGGCGAAGTATCGCGGTGAGTTCGAAGAGCGTCTGAAAGGTGTGCTGAACGATTTGTCGAAACAGGAAGGCAACGTCATTCTGTTTATCGACGAGCTACACACCATGGTGGGCGCAGGAAAAGCCGATGGCGCAATGGACGCCGGGAACATGCTGAAACCGGCGCTGGCCCGTGGTGAACTGCACTGCGTGGGCGCGACCACCCTTGATGAATATCGCCAGTACATTGAAAAAGATGCGGCGCTGGAACGTCGTTTCCAGAAAGTGTTTGTAGCAGAACCGTCCGTTGAAGATACCATCGCGATCCTGCGTGGGCTGAAAGAACGTTATGAGCTACACCACCACGTGCAAATCACCGACCCGGCAATCGTGGCGGCGGCTACGCTTTCGCATCGTTATATTGCCGACCGTCAGTTGCCGGATAAAGCGATTGACCTGATTGATGAAGCCGCGTCCAGCATCCGTATGCAGATTGACTCGAAGCCGGAAGAACTCGACCGACTCGACCGCCGCATCATTCAGTTGAAACTGGAACAGCAGGCGCTGAAGAAAGAGTCCGACGAAGCCAGCCTGAAACGTCTCGATATGCTCAATGATGAGCTGGAAGATAAAGAACGCCAGTATTCGGTATTAGAAGAAGAGTGGAAAGCGGAGAAAGCCTCACTTTCTGGGACGCAAACAATTAAAGCAGAGCTTGAGCAGGCGAAAATCGCCATCGAGCAGGCACGCCGTGTGGGTGATCTGGGCCGGATGTCCGAACTGCAGTACGGTAAAATTCCGGAACTGGAAAAACAGCTGGCGGCCGCGACTCAGTCTGAAGGCAAAACCATGCGACTGCTGCGTAACCGTGTAACGGATGCGGAAATCGCGGAAGTGCTGGCGCGCTGGACCGGGATCCCGGTTGCGCGCATGCTGGAAGGCGAACGTGAAAAACTGCTGCGAATGGAGCAAGACCTGCATAGTCGGGTGATTGGTCAGAACGAAGCGGTGGAAGCGGTATCGAACGCGATTCGTCGTAGCCGCGCAGGGCTTTCCGATCCTAACCGTCCAATCGGTTCGTTCCTGTTCCTGGGGCCGACCGGTGTCGGTAAAACGGAACTGTGTAAGGCGCTGGCGAACTTCATGTTCGATAGCGATGACGCGATGGTGCGTATTGATATGTCCGAGTTTATGGAGAAACACTCCGTGTCTCGTCTGGTTGGCGCGCCTCCGGGATATGTCGGTTATGAAGAAGGTGGCTATCTAACCGAAGCCGTACGCCGCCGCCCTTACTCAGTTATTCTGCTGGATGAAGTTGAGAAAGCGCACCCGGATGTGTTCAACATTCTGCTGCAGGTGCTCGATGATGGTCGTCTGACAGACGGGCAGGGGAGAACGGTCGACTTCCGTAATACGGTGGTGATTATGACCTCTAACCTGGGTTCCGATCTGATTCAGGAACGCTTTGGCGAGCTGGATTACGGTCACATGAAAGATGTGGTGCTCGGCGTGGTTAGTCAGAGCTTCCGTCCGGAATTCATCAACCGTATTGATGAAGTGGTTGTGTTCCATCCGCTGGGTGAAGCGCATATTGCCTCAATTGCGCAGATTCAGCTGCAACGTCTGTACAAACGTCTGGAAGAGCGTGGCTATGAAACGCAGATTTCCGATGAAGCGCTGCGTTTGTTGAGTAAAAACGGTTATGACCCGGTATACGGGGCACGGCCTTTGAAACGCGCTATTCAGCAGCAAATTGAAAACCCGCTGGCGCAGCAAATCCTTTCTGGTGAGCTGGTTCCTGGCAAAACGATACGTCTGGAGGTTAAAGACGATCATATTGTGGCAGTGCAGTAAGTCACAAAAATGCAAAAACGGGCCCTCAGGGGCTCGTTTTTGTTTATAAACCAGGCAAAAATAAGTGAATTGAATGAAAAGTGAGCGAGTGAAAAGTTTTTTGTATTTTATGCTTGCGAGATCTCAATTACGCCCTATAATGCGCCCCCACTGACACGGAACAACGGCACGCAAGCCGCCGGGTCGGCGAGGTTCTTAAGAGAACTTCAGCAGAGAAAAGTGAAATAAAACTTGACTCTGTAGCGGGATGGCTTAATATGCACACCCCGCGCCGCTGAGAAAAAGCGAAGCGGCACTGCTCTTTAACAATTTATCAGACAATCTGTGTGGGCACTCAATGATACGGATTCTTAACGTCGCAAGACGATAAATGAATACCAAGTCTCTGAGTGAACACGTAATTCATTACGAAGTTTAATTCACGAGCATCAAACTTAAATTGAAGAGTTTGATCATGGCTCAGATTGAACGCTGGCGGCAGGCCTAACACATGCAAGTCGAACGGTAACAGAAAGCAGCTTGCTGCTTTGCTGACGAGTGGCGGACGGGTGAGTAATGTCTGGGAAACTGCCTGATGGAGGGGGATAACTACTGGAAACGGTAGCTAATACCGCATAATGTCGCAAGACCAAAGAGGGGGACCTTCGGGCCTCTTGCCATCGGATGTGCCCAGATGGGATTAGCTAGTAGGTGGGGTAATGGCTCACCTAGGCGACGATCCCTAGCTGGTCTGAGAGGATGACCAGCCACACTGGAACTGAGACACGGTCCAGACTCCTACGGGAGGCAGCAGTGGGGAATATTGCACAATGGGCGCAAGCCTGATGCAGCCATGCCGCGTGTATGAAGAAGGCCTTCGGGTTGTAAAGTACTTTCAGCGAGGAGGAAGGTGTTGTGGTTAATAACCACAGCAATTGACGTTACTCGCAGAAGAAGCACCGGCTAACTCCGTGCCAGCAGCCGCGGTAATACGGAGGGTGCAAGCGTTAATCGGAATTACTGGGCGTAAAGCGCACGCAGGCGGTTTGTTAAGTCAGATGTGAAATCCCCGGGCTCAACCTGGGAACTGCATTTGAAACTGGCAAGCTTGAGTCTCGTAGAGGGGGGTAGAATTCCAGGTGTAGCGGTGAAATGCGTAGAGATCTGGAGGAATACCGGTGGCGAAGGCGGCCCCCTGGACGAAGACTGACGCTCAGGTGCGAAAGCGTGGGGAGCAAACAGGATTAGATACCCTGGTAGTCCACGCTGTAAACGATGTCGACTTGGAGGTTGTGCCCTTGAGGCGTGGCTTCCGGAGCTAACGCGTTAAGTCGACCGCCTGGGGAGTACGGCCGCAAGGTTAAAACTCAAATGAATTGACGGGGGCCCGCACAAGCGGTGGAGCATGTGGTTTAATTCGATGCAACGCGAAGAACCTTACCTGGTCTTGACATCCACAGAACTTAGCAGAGATGCTTTGGTGCCTTCGGGAACTGTGAGACAGGTGCTGCATGGCTGTCGTCAGCTCGTGTTGTGAAATGTTGGGTTAAGTCCCGCAACGAGCGCAACCCTTATCCTTTGTTGCCAGCGATTCGGTCGGGAACTCAAAGGAGACTGCCAGTGATAAACTGGAGGAAGGTGGGGATGACGTCAAGTCATCATGGCCCTTACGACCAGGGCTACACACGTGCTACAATGGCATATACAAAGAGAAGCGACCTCGCGAGAGCAAGCGGACCTCATAAAGTATGTCGTAGTCCGGATTGGAGTCTGCAACTCGACTCCATGAAGTCGGAATCGCTAGTAATCGTAGATCAGAATGCTACGGTGAATACGTTCCCGGGCCTTGTACACACCGCCCGTCACACCATGGGAGTGGGTTGCAAAAGAAGTAGGTAGCTTAACCTTCGGGAGGGCGCTTACCACTTTGTGATTCATGACTGGGGTGAAGTCGTAACAAGGTAACCGTAGGGGAACCTGCGGTTGGATCACCTCCTTACCTTAAAGAACCGTTCCTTGAAGTGCTCACACAGATTGTCTGATGAAAAGTAAATAGCAAGGCGTCTTGCGATTGAGACTTCAGTGTCCCCTTCGTCTAGAGGCCCAGGACACCGCCCTTTCACGGCGGTAACAGGGGTTCGAATCCCCTAGGGGACGCCACTTGCTGGTATGTGTGAGTGAAAGTCGCCGACCGTAATATCTCAAAACAGACTGTAAAGTCTTGTTTGAGATATTTGCTCTTTAAAAATCTGGATCAAGCTGAAAATTGAAACGACACACGTTAAGTGTGTTCGAGTCTCTCAAATTTTCGCAACACGGTGGTGTTTTACGAAACATCTTCGGGTTGTGAGGTTAAGCGACTAAGCGTACACGGTGGATGCCCTGGCAGTCAGAGGCGATGAAGGACGTGCTAATCTGCGATAAGCGTCGGTAAGGTGATATGAACCGTTATAACCGGCGATTTCCGAATGGGGAAACCCAGTGTGTTTCGACACACTATCATTACGTGAATACATAGCGTAATGAAGCGAACCGGGGGAACTGAAACATCTAAGTACCCCGAGGAAAAGAAATCAACCGAGATTCCCCCAGTAGCGGCGAGCGAACGGGGAGCAGCCCAGAGTCTGAATCAGCATGTGTGTTAGTGGAACGGTCTGGAAAGTCCGACGGTACAGGGTGATAGTCCCGTACACCAAAATGCATATGCTGTGAACTCGAAGAGTAGGGCGGGACACGTGGTATCCTGTCTGAATATGGGGGGACCATCCTCCAAGGCTAAATACTCCTGACTGACCGATAGTGAACCAGTACCGTGAGGGAAAGGCGAAAAGAACCCCGGCGAGGGGAGTGAAAAAGAACCTGAAACCGTGTACGTACAAGCAGTGGGAGCACCTTCGGGTGTGACTGCGTACCTTTTGTATAATGGGTCAGCGACTTATATTCTGTAGCAAGGTTAACCGAATAGGGGAGCCGAAGGGAAACCGAGTCTTAACTGGGCGTTAAGTTGCAGGGTATAGACCCGAAACCCGGTGATCTAGCCATGGGCAGGTTGAAGGTTGGGTAACACTAACTGGAGGACCGAACCGACTAATGTTGAAAAATTAGCGGATGACTTGTGGCTGGGGGTGAAAGGCCAATCAAACCGGGAGATAGCTGGTTCTCCCCGAAAGCTATTTAGGTAGCGCCTCGTGAATTCATCTTCGGGGGTAGAGCACTGTTTCGGCTAGGGGGTCATCCCGACTTACCAACCCGATGCAAACTGCGAATACCGAAGAATGTTATCACGGGAGACACACGGCGGGTGCTAACGTCCGTCGTGAAGAGGGAAACAACCCAGACCGCCAGCTAAGGTCCCAAAGTCACAGTTAAGTGGGAAACGATGTGGGAAGGCTCAGACAGCCAGGATGTTGGCTTAGAAGCAGCCATCATTTAAAGAAAGCGTAATAGCTCACTGGTCGAGTCGGCCTGCGCGGAAGATGTAACGGGGCTAAACTGTGCACCGAAGCTGCGGCAGCGACACTAAGTGTTGTTGGGTAGGGGAGCGTTCTGTAAGCCGTTGAAGGTGTGTCGTGAGGCATGCTGGAGGTATCAGAAGTGCGAATGCTGACATAAGTAACGATAATGCGGGTGAAAAACCCGCACGCCGGAAGACCAAGGGTTCCTGTCCAACGTTAATCGGGGCAGGGTGAGTCGACCCCTAAGGCGAGGCCGAAAGGCGTAGTCGATGGGAAACAGGTTAATATTCCTGTACTTGGTGTTACTGCGAAGGGGGGACGGAGAAGGCTATGTTGGCCGGGCGACGGTTGTCCCGGTTTAAGCGTGTAGGTTTGCAGACCAGGTAAATCCGGTTTGCTTCAAGACTGAGACGTGATGACGAGGCACTACGGTGCTGAAGTGACAAATGCCCTGCTTCCAGGAAAAGCCTCTAAGCATCAGGTAACATCGAATCGTACCCCAAACCGACACAGGTGGTCAGGTAGAGAATACCAAGGCGCTTGAGAGAACTCGGGTGAAGGAACTAGGCAAAATGGTGCCGTAACTTCGGGAGAAGGCACGCTGATATGTAGGTGAAGCGGTTTACCCGTGGAGCTGAAATCAGTCGAAGATACCAGCTGGCTGCAACTGTTTATTAAAAACACAGCACTGTGCAAACACGAAAGTGGACGTATACGGTGTGACGCCTGCCCGGTGCCGGAAGGTTAATTGATGGGGTTAGCTGTAAGGCGAAGCTCTTGATCGAAGCCCCGGTAAACGGCGGCCGTAACTATAACGGTCCTAAGGTAGCGAAATTCCTTGTCGGGTAAGTTCCGACCTGCACGAATGGCGTAATGATGGCCAGGCTGTCTCCACCCGAGACTCAGTGAAATTGAACTCGCTGTGAAGATGCAGTGTACCCGCGGCAAGACGGAAAGACCCCGTGAACCTTTACTATAGCTTGACACTGAACATTGAGCCTTGATGTGTAGGATAGGTGGGAGGCTTTGAAGTGTGGACGCCAGTCTGCATGGAGCCAACCTTGAAATACCACCCTTTAATGTTTGATGTTCTAACGTAGACCCGTGATCCGGGTTGCGGACAGTGTCTGGTGGGTAGTTTGACTGGGGCGGTCTCCTCCCAAAGAGTAACGGAGGAGCACGAAGGTTAGCTAATCCTGGTCGGACATCAGGAGGTTAGTGCAATGGCATAAGCTAGCTTGACTGCGAGCGTGACGGCGCGAGCAGGTGCGAAAGCAGGTCATAGTGATCCGGTGGTTCTGAATGGAAGGGCCATCGCTCAACGGATAAAAGGTACTCCGGGGATAACAGGCTGATACCGCCCAAGAGTTCATATCGACGGCGGTGTTTGGCACCTCGATGTCGGCTCATCACATCCTGGGGCTGAAGTAGGTCCCAAGGGTATGGCTGTTCGCCATTTAAAGTGGTACGCGAGCTGGGTTTAGAACGTCGTGAGACAGTTCGGTCCCTATCTGCCGTGGGCGCTGGAGAATTGAGGGGGGCTGCTCCTAGTACGAGAGGACCGGAGTGGACGCATCACTGGTGTTCGGGTTGTCATGCCAATGGCATTGCCCGGTAGCTACATGCGGAAGAGATAAGTGCTGAAAGCATCTAAGCACGAAACTTGCCCCGAGATGAGTTCTCCTGAGACTTTAAGTCTCCTGAAGGAACGTTGAAGACGACGACGTTGATAGGCTGGGTGTGTAAGTGCAGCGATGCATTGAGCTAACCAGTACTAATGAACCGTGAGGCTTAACCTTACAACGCCGAAGGTGTTTTGGCGAAGAGACATCGAGAAGTAAGCCTGATAACAGATTAGATTAACCGGCAATAAGCGGGTTAATACAACAGAATTTGCCTGGCGGCAGTAGCGCGGTGGTCCCACCTGACCCCATGCCGAACTCAGAAGTGAAACGCCGTAGCGCCGATGGTAGTGTGGGGTCTCCCCATGCGAGAGTAGGGAACTGCCAGGCATCAAATAAAGCAGAAGGCCATCCGCAGGGATGGCCTTTTTGCGTTAGTGCGAAAAAAGTGCCGGATGGCGGCTGCGCCTTATCCGGCCTGCAAAAGAACAATCCCCGCCGAATGGCACGAATCCGCAGGCCCGGTAAGATCCGCGCCACCGGGCAATACCGCGCGCACAACCCCACCCCAAAATACTCCGCTACAGCTAATCCTAATTTGTTACCTTGCTAACAAAAAACGTGATAGATATCGCAAAATAATTAATAACAATTATATAACATTTCGTTCACTGAAAATTTATCTGCGTGACGAGTTACGCCCGGTAGACAGATAAAAAACCTGCAGCAGGAGCATAATTATAATGACCGAAACCAGCGTAGCCGCCGAGCAGTCGCTCACCGATCATGATACCCGCCGCCGGGTCATGGCCATCGTCGGTGCTTCATCAGGGAACCTTGTAGAATGGTTTGATTTTTACGTCTATTCATTCTGTTCTCTCTATTTTGCCCACATTTTTTTCCCAACCGGCAATACCACAACCCAGTTGTTACAAACGGCAGGGGTTTTTGCCGCTGGCTTTTTAATGCGCCCCATTGGTGGGTGGATGTTCGGTCGTATTGCGGATCGTCATGGGCGTAAAAAGTCGATGCTGATCTCTGTCTGCATGATGTGCTTTGGTTCACTGGTGATTGCCTGTCTGCCGGGATACGACACAATCGGAACCTGGGCGCCAGCTTTGCTACTGCTGGCGCGTTTATTCCAGGGCCTCTCCGTCGGAGGTGAGTACGGCACCAGTGCAACCTATATGAGTGAAGTCGCAGTAGAAGGCCGTAAAGGGTTTTATGCCTCATTCCAGTATGTCACGCTGATTGGTGGTCAATTGCTGGCACTTCTGGTCGTCGTGGTTTTGCAAAACATCCTTAGCAGCGAAGATCTACACAGCTGGGGCTGGCGTATTCCGTTTGCAATGGGCGCGGTGTTAGCGGTTGTAGCGCTGTGGCTGCGTCGTCAGCTGGATGAAACGTCGCATAAAGAAACGCGTACCCTGAAAGAAGCGGGCTCCTTCAAAGGGTTGTGGCGTAACCGTAAAGCCTTCGTCATGGTGCTCGGTTTTACCGCCGGAGGTTCGCTGATTTTCTACACCTTCACCACTTACATGCAGAAGTATCTGGTCAATACCGCCGGGATGGATCCGAAGGTCGCCAGCATCATCATGACTGCCGCACTGTTCGTCTACATGCTGGCCCAGCCGTTGTTCGGCTTGCTCTCTGACAAGATTGGCCGCCGTGCTTCAATGCTCTGTTTTGGTTCACTGGCGACACTATTTACCGTACCGATTCTTTCAGCCCTGCAGAACGTCACTTCTCCATTTGCTGCTTTTGCATTGGTGATGTGCGCTCTGTTGATCACCAGCTTCTATACCTCGATCAGCGGGATCCTGAAAGCCGAGATGTTTCCGGCGCAGGTTCGTGCGTTAGGGGTGGGACTGTCTTATGCGGTGGCGAATGCTTTATTCGGTGGTTCTGCGGAGTATGTCGCACTGTCACTGAAATCATTTGGCGTGGAATCGGCCTTCTTCTGGTACGTCACGGCGATGACGGCGCTGGCTTTCCTGGTGTCGCTGATGCTCCATCGTAAAGGAAAAGGATTACGCCTGTAGGATTAGTGTTGAGCCAGCTGCCACACCGCATAGCCGGTCGTGGCGCCGGCTACATCCCACGCAAAATCTTTCCAGCTCCAGCCGCTCCCTGCCGGGCGGCTATCCCACAGCTCTTTTGATGCGCCCAGGCTCAATGAAAACATCACCCCCAATGCGGCGCTGCGATCGCGGCTCATCCCCTGATGCTGGAAGTATTCGTTTCCGGCAGCAGAGAGCATCGCCGAGCCAATAAAGTGCTGTGCTTTATCCTGCCCCGTCCAGCTGTCGTTTGCCATATGGCTGCAACCGCTCAGAGTGAAAAGCATAAAAAGTGCAATCAGAGGTCTCATGGATCAACACCTGAAAAAAAGCCCCGTACATGAGCGGGGCTGATATTTAAAGGATACGGCTGATAAGGCGGTCGATACGGATGCGTCGCAGACGGCGGATCAGTTTGCGCACTTTTACCGGATAATCGGCGATGCTTTGCAGGTCGCGATAGTGATTAACCACAGTGGTATGGGCGCGAATCAGCTTAAGCTCTTTCTCACGTTTTTCCCGCAGTTTATGTTGCGGATCATGAATAAGCACGGCGTTTTCGAGATCCAGACGCCAGGCGCGCGGGTTAAGGTTGTTGCCGGTCAGCAGCATCCACTCGTCATCCACCCACATCCCTTTCAGGTGATAGCTGTTATCGCCATCTTTCCACAGACGCACAACAAGCTGATCTGTGTTGACGTAATACTGTAAACGGCTAAGGAATCGACGCAGGTTAATTTCATACAGATACGGCAACGCGCCGATAATCTTGAACGGTTCATTTTCCGGGATGAAGAAATCGTTCGCGGTTTTATCGCCAACAATAATTTCGACCTTTTTGCCTTCACGCAGCAGACGAATGATGTTGCGCACGAGTAATGCAGGCAGATTGAAATAGGGGGTGCAAATCGTCAGCTTATGCTCAGCACACGGCATCAGATGGAAAATGGTTTTATTCAGCAGGCTGGTTTTACCCAGGCCAACCAGCGGCGTAACGGAAAGTTGCTCGTCGTCGGCGTTGCCCAGATAATGATATCCCGTATCGCGCAGTTCCTGGCGATAGAGGCGAATATCGTTTTTGATTTCCGGGCTTTTTGGGCGGCAGCTATCATCAAGCCGATTAACGCCGCGGCCATCGACTAAATTTTGTCCTACCCAGTCATACATGATGTCCGCCATTTGCGGGTTACGAATGCACTGATAGCGGTCGTAACGATATTTATCATGCTGATGGAGATAGACATCATTGATGCTCGCGCCGCTGTACAACACGCTGTCATCAATAATAAAGCCTTTGAAATGGAGAACGCCCAGCGCTTCGCGGGTGTTGATTGGCACGCCATACACCGGCACATCCACGCCCGGATTTTCATGCGCCATGCGACAGTACCAGTCGGCGTTGGTATTCGACGCCGCTGCGCCGATACGGCCACGCTGCGCGCGATGCCAGTCAACCAGTACTTTCACTTCCAGCTCAGGGCGTTGACGTTTTGCGTCATACAGCGCCTGTAAAATCGCCTTCCCGGCATCGTCCTGTTCCAGATACAGCGCGACAATGCAGATGCGTCGCGTAGCGCCGGCTATTTTTGCCAGCAGCGCTTCCCGAAATTCGGCAGGCGCATAGAAAAACTCAATATCATCAACTGACTGAGAAAGCTTAGGTAGCTGGGCAAGGTGTTGTTGATGTTTATTACGCTTAAATTTTGACAACATCACAGTGCGTTTCTTCTCTGTTTTAGTGAAGGGTCCTCTGTACCAGGCAGACGACGTAAGCGGTCAATAATACCATCTCTGTCGGTCAAGGGTAGTATTTCCAGCAACTTAGTCATGACTTAGCTTCAGAGACAGGCTGACTATACCGTCTTCAAGCTGGATATCGACATCAAAGCCCAGCTTGCGAGCCAGCGCGATCATCCCACGGTTGTTGGGCATAGTAATGCCGTTTAAGCGTTGCAGACCGTGATCGCGCGTATAGTTGATTAACTTTTCCAGCAATCGTCCACCCAGTCCTAATCCTTTCAGATCGGAGCGCACCAGCACCGCGAATTCAGCATCGATGTTGTCCGGATCGGAAATAGCGCGCGTGACGCCGAGGATCTCCGTCTGTTCAGCCGTGGTGTGTACCGCCACGAAAGCCATTTCACGATCGTAGTCGATCTGGGTCATATTCGCTAAATCATCGTGGGTAAATTCGTTGATCTCGCTAAAGTAGCGGTAATAAAGATCTTCTTTCGTCACCCGGGCGATAAACTGCTGCAACAGCGGCTCATCTTCAGGGAGAATGGGGCGAAACAGACAACGTTCGCCATTTTTCATGGTGACCCACTCTTCAAGCTGCTGTGGATATGGCCTTACCGCCAGGCGGCTTTCGCTGTCGCCTTCAAATGGCGCGATATCCAGCGTCACGTCCAGCGCGGTAAATTCATTGCCGGTGGCCAGTAATGGATGAATATCCAGCCGCTGAATTTCCGGGCAGTCAACAATCAGGTTTGAGACCTGAACCAGCAAACGGCTCAGGCCGGGAATATCCAGCGGCCGCAGTGCGCTGCGTCCTCGAATCTTTTTGCTCTTAATCGCCTGAATCACCAGATAGCGCGCCAGCGTCATGTTCAGCGGCGGCAGAGCGACCACGGCCTGTTCTTCAGGCCGCCACTCCACACCGCCTTCACCCAACATAATCAGCGGGCCGAAGACCGGGTCATGCTCAACCACCACGCGCAGTTCCTGTGCGCCTGCGCGATTCGCCATACTTTGCACCAGCAGGCCGTCGATGCGGGCCTGTGGCCAGGTCATTTTAACGCGATCGAGAATCGCATCCGCCGCCTGTTGCACTTCGGCAGGGGTTCGCAGATACAGCATCACCCCCTGAACTTCCGATTTATGTGGGATATCCGGCGAGCGCAGTTTCAGCGCTACCGGATAACCAATTTGTTCTGCGATATGTACCGCTTCCGCGCTGTCAGCCGCGATCCATGTGGGCAGTGTGTGCATGCCGTAAGCCTGTAATACAGGACGAACTTCATGTGTATCCAACGCACGGATACCGCTATCGATAGCCTGCGCGAGCAGTTCGTGAACCTGCGCCGTGTTGGCCGTTAAATTCTGCGGCAGTGCGGGCGTTTCCCGCAGCTGTTTCTGGTTCCGGCGATACTCCACCATATGCATAAATGCGGTAATTGTGCCTTCCGGCGTACGATAGGTGGGAATGCCCGCGTCGCTGAAGAGGCGGCGTGCCTCGATAGAAGAGTACTCACCACACCAGTTGGTCAGTACGCTGATGTAGTGCCCGCGTGGATGACGTTTAATCGCCTCAATTAACGCCACGGCGCTTTCAGTGCCGGTTGCAGTGGCGCTGGGGGAGTGAATCACCAGCAGCGCATCCAGATCCGGGCTGTCGAGTAACGTATTGACTGCAGCGATATAGCTCTCGATGCTGGCATCATCACGCAGATCCAGCGGATTTCCGGCCTGTACTGAATCTGGCAACCGTTCAGTCAATTTGGCCCGCGTTTCATCGCTCAGCGTCGCCAGCTTACCGTTGCGCGTCCACAGTTGATCGAGCGCCAGCGCTGCCGGGGCGGCACCGTTGCTGATAATCATTAAACGCTCGCCGCGCAAAGGGCGCATGTGGCTTAAGGTTTCAACGGCGGAGAAAAGTTCGTGAGTATCGCGCACGCGCAGAAGGCCGGCACGCTGAATCGCGGCGTCCCAGGCGGGATCCAGACCCGCATTGGCGTGCAGCAGCCGCTGCGCTGCCGGACTGCGTCCGCTCTTAATCACCAGGATGGGTTTATTACGTGAGGCGCTACGGGCGGCGGATACAAAACGTCGGGCGTCACTTAAATTTTCCAGGTAGAGCAGAATGGCGCTGGTTTTACTGTCACGCGCGAGGAAATCAAGCAGATCGTCTACATCGATATCCAGGCTATCGCCGAGCGCAATAAAGTAGGAGAAGCCCATCTCGCGCTGCTGCGCCCAGTCAAGGATGGTATTGGAAACGGCGGCGGACTGTGAAATAAACGCCAGTTTACCTTTACGGATCGGCACCGGTGAAAAACTGGCGTTCAGGCCCTGCCAGGGCGCTAAAAGCCCCAGACTGTTTGGCCCTAAAAGGCGCATCTGATAACGCGCGGCGCAGGCCGCTAATTCGGCAAATTGATCGGGCGGTGAAGAGAGAATGATGCAGGTTTTGCATCCTTTTTCGCCTAACGACTCCAGCAGTTCCAGATTGCGTTTGGCATGTGTGCAGAGTACCGCGAGGTCAGGTGAAAACGGCAGGCTGGCGATAGTCGGCCAGGCCAGAACGCCGAGCACTGCTTTCCAGGTGGGCGTGACGGGCATCACGGGGCCATTAAACCCACCCGCTAACAGATTGCGCATCATCAAAAAACCGGCGCGCTGCGGCTTCATGGATGCGCCAATCACGGCAATCGATTTTGGTCGAAGAAGTGCTTCCAGCCCACGTTGACTCATTCCGGCTTCCCTCAGATATAAGCATCCGTATGAGTCTAAACGCTTTCCTCGCGTTGTGCTGTGATGCTTCCCTTATGCTGGGTTTTTCCTGCCAGATAACGGGTACGAAAACGCGTAAAGTGTTCGCCTAACGCGTGAGCAGCGTCCGTATCGCCCGCCAGATCAAGCAGCGCCATCGCCACTTCGGCGGTACAGTACTGGCCGTCCGCGTGGGCTTCCCGCAGGCCATAGGAGGAAACGCGCGACAAATCGACCGAAATCACCGGGAAGTTATCGAGCCAGGGGCTTTTACGGAACATTTTGCGTGCTTCGGTCCAGGTGCCGTCGAGCATAATAAACAGCGGTGGTTTGCCCAGTTTTGGCGCGGCGATCACTTCCCGCTCCGTTCCGGCATACGATGCCGGGAAAACCACTACCGGCTGATACGCTGGATTGCGAACTAACTCCAGCAGCGCGGCAGGCGGCTCGGTGCGAGACCACTGAAACGCGGCGGTATCGGGAAGGATATCGGCAATCAGGCGTCCCGTGTTACTGGGTTTCATCGGTTCAGTATCGAACATCACCAGACAAAAACGGCTGGTGGCAGAACTGGGTTGCAGGGTTTCGCATAAACACTGTTTAAGCGGCAACAGGCAACGTTGGCAGCGGCGAACACGATTGCCGCGGGCGAGAAAAGGGCGCGTGGCGCGGGCCAGGCGTTCAGCCCGGAGTTGCAGTACAGCGTTTGGATTCATGGCAATAGCGTAGAAAAAAGGCTATTGTCGCAGAGGTGAAAACGGGGCACAAGATGCGCCCCGTGGATGTTATGCTTCCAGAGCTTCGTTAAGCCAGCTCTCGAACGGCGCTTTCGGTACCGCGCCATTGAGCATGTCGATCATTTCACCATTTTTGAAGATCATAATGGTCGGGATGCTGCGAATGCGGAAACGGGCGCTGAGCTCGCGCTCGGCCTCGGTATTTACCTTCACAAAGCGCATTTTGCCGCTGCGTTCTTCCGCCACATCTTCAAAAATCGGCGCAAAATTGCGGCACGGGCCACACCATGGCGCCCAGAAATCAATAACGACAGGCAGATCGTCTTTCAGCAGCTTGTCCAGCGTGGCGTCGGTGGCGTTGATCACATCGCCATCAAACAGATCATGACCACAGCGTCCACATTTCGCCGCATCGTTTACACGATCTTCAGGTATGCGGTTAACAGCCTGACAGTGGGCACAAACGGTATTCATAACTAACCTCTGGGTAGTAGGGTTGCTGATCGGCGAGGTCGCCGGATGTTTCTGTAATGTTACATATTATCGATGAGACTGTTTTATTCGACAATGCGGTTTACTCAATGAGTACAATAGTCACCGTCTTTGATATGAAGTAATGGCTATGCGCTACTACATCAGGTAATCTGCGCGCTTCGCGCAGCGCAGGTGGAGAAAAATATGAGCGACGAACTGAAGAACAAAACCGGCAAAGTCAAAGTGATGTATGTCCGCAGTGACGATGACTCGGATAAACGCACCCATAATCCGCGTACAGGAAAAGGCGGTGGCCGTCCTGGTACACGTGCCGAAGGTGGTCGCCGTCCTGCCCGTGACGACAGAAAAGGCCCGAACCGTGAACGCAGCCGCGATCGTGACGAGCGTGGTGAACGCGATAGCTCACCGTGGCGCACGGTTTCCCGCGCACCGGGTGATGAGACCCCGGTAAAAGCCGATCACGGTGGCATCAGCGGTAAAAGTTTTATTGACCCGGAAGTCCTGCGTCGCCAGCGTGCGGAAGAGACGCGCGTTTACGGTGAAAACGCCTGCCAGGCGCTGTTCCAGAGCCGACCGGACGCCATTGTACGCGCCTGGTTTATCCAGAGCGTAACGCCGCGCTTTAAAGAAGCGCTGCGCTGGATGGCAGCAAACCGCAAAGCCTACCACGTGGTTGATGAAGAGGAACTGGCGAAAGCGTCCGGAACCGAACACCACGGCGGCGTATGCTTCCTGATCAAAAAACGCAGCGGCACGTCCGTACAGGATTGGGTCGCTAAAAGTGGTGACACCGATTGTGTGCTGGCGCTGGAAGATGTCGGCAACCCACACAACCTGGGTGCGATGATGCGTAGCTGCGCGCATTTCGGTATTAAAGGCCTGCTGCTGCAGGACGCTGGCGTGCTGGAGTCCGGTGCGGCAATTCGTACCGCAGAAGGTGGCGCTGAGCACGTTCAACCGATCACCGGCGATAGCTTTATTGGTGCGCTGGATGATTTCCGCAAAGCGGGTTACGCCATCGTGACCACCTCCAGCCACGCGGGTACGCCGCTGTTTAAAGCTGAGCTGCCGAAGAAGATGGTGCTGGTGTTAGGTCAGGAACGTGATGGTTTGTCTGATGCAGCACTCTCAAGCGCTGATCTGAGTGTATCCATCGAGGGTACCGGTGCGGTGGAAAGTCTGAACGTCTCCGTGGCAACCGGCGTACTGCTGAGCGAATGGTGGCGTCAGAATAAAGCCTGAGCGTAAGCACAAAAGAATGCCAGCATTACGCTGGCATTCTTTTACTCGCTTTCTGCCGGCAGCATCGGCATCCAGTCGATGGGCGCTTCACCGCGCTGCGCCAGCCATTCGTTAGCCTGCACAAAGTGGTTGCAGCCAAAAAAGCCGCGATGAGCCGAAAGCGGTGACGGATGTGGGGCTTTCAGCACGCGATGACGCTGCGCATCGATAATCGCGCCTTTTTTCTGGGCATGCGATCCCCACAATAAAAATACCACCCCTTCCCGGTGTTCATTAATCAGGCTGATCACTTTATCAGTAAAGGTTTCCCAGCCGAGGCTGGCGTGAGAATGCGCCTGACCGGCACGCACCGTCAGCACGGTGTTAAGCAGCAGTACACCCTGACGCGCCCAGCTTTCAAGATAGCCATGCGCAGGGCGGGTAAAACCTGGGATTGATCCTTCCAGCTCTTTATACATGTTCAGCAAAGATGGCGGCGTGGCGATACCTGGACGAACAGAGAAAGCCAGACCGTGCGCCTGACCCGGCCCGTGGTAGGGATCCTGACCTAAAATCACTACTTTCACATCACTCAGTTCGGTGAAACGAAAGGCGTTAAACACATCTTTCTGCGGCGGGTAAATTGTTGTGCCTGCCTGGCGCTCTTTCGCCACCGTTGCCAGCGTGTTCAAAAAATAGGGTTGTTGCTTCTCGTCGGCCAGCACATCGTGCCAGGTTAAAAGGGCGCTCATCTCGCTCTCCTGGAAATTGTCATGCACAGTAGCTTAACTGCTTCTTTCTCCAACACAAAACCGCGCAGGATAAAAACCACGCTCAGCGTAAAAAAAGTTGAAAATTTACAGAGAAAATTTGGCGTTATCGCTCGGCGTAACTTGATATAAAACAAGTAAATTAGTGTATGACCACTTTTGTGGTGTGGTTTTTATTGATTTAAATCAAAGAATGCGGGGTGTTTGAGGGGTATATATACACTCAAGCAACAATGGTTTTACCAATTGGCCGGGAACTGGCCGGTTAAACGAATACGAATAGCCTAAGGGAGGCATCAAATGATTACTGGTATTCAGATTACTAAAGCCGCTAACGACGACCTGCTGAATTCTTTCTGGCTGCTGGATAGCGAAAAAGGGGAAGCACGCTGCCTGGTTGCCAAAGGTGGTTATGCAGAAGATGAAGTGGTTGCTGTGAAAGCGCTTGGCGATATCGAATATCGTGAAATCCCGGTTGAAGCGAAACCAGAAGTTCGCGTCGAAGGTGGTCAGCACCTTAACGTTAACGTTCTGCGTCGCGAAACCCTGCTGGACGCGGTTGAACATCCGGAAAAATATCCGCAGCTGACCATTCGTGTTTCAGGCTACGCGGTACGCTTTAACTCCCTGACGCCGGAACAGCAGCGCGACGTTATCGCACGTACTTTCACTGAAAGCCTGTAAGTTTTCAGAGGCAGGAAATAAAAACGCCGGGGAGACCCGGCGTTTTTTTTACTCTTCTGTCGACTGCGGTTCAGCTCCGCTTGGCTTACGACGCTTACCGACATTCTTCGCATCGCGATGGCGTACTTTCACGCGCGGCTTGTCTTTCTCTTTTTTCTTCTCAGCACGTTTTGCCAGCACTTTCTTCGACGGTTTACCGGTCATTTTTGCACTAGGCGCACGCGTCGTTGGGCGCAGCCCATCGATGACGCGCGCTTTCAGCGGCTCCTCGATGTAGCGACCAATTTTCTGCAGCAGCAGGTGGTCATGCGCTTCAACCAGAGAAACCGCCGTACCTTTACGGCCCGCGCGGCCGGTACGGCCAATACGGTGCAGGTAAGTATCGCCGGTGCGCGGCATATCGAAGTTGATCACGTGGCTGACATCAGGAATATCGATACCGCGTGCGGCAACATCGGTCGCAACCAGTACATTTACGCGGCCTTCCGTCAGACGCTTGATCCCTTCGGTACGCTTGATCTGTGCCATTTCGCCTTCGAGATAACAGTTGTTGATCCCGGCGGCACGCAGCATCTCGGCAAGCTCATGCACACGCTCACGTTTCCGTACAAAAACAATAGCGCGTGTCATCTCTTCTTGTTTCAGAAGATGCTTGAGAAGCTCGACCTTGTGCTCCAGGTTATCTGCACGGTAGTACCACTGGTGAATTTTCTTACGTTCACGAGTGGACGGGTTCGCAGAAACCTCAACCGGATCTTCCAGCAGACGCTCGGCAAAATCCTTAATCGCATCGCCTTCAAGCGTGGCGGAGAAGAGCAGCGTCTGTTTACGCCAGCGGGTTTCACCGGCAATGTGTTCGATATCCTGCGCAAAGCCGAGATCCAGCATCCGGTCAGCTTCGTCAAGAATTAAGGTCTCGACGGCGCGGCAGTCAAAGTTTTCTTCTTTAATGTACTGCAACAGGCGACCGGTGGTGGCAACCACGATATCCTGGTTTTCGCTGAAGACTTCAGCGTGGTTCATGTACGCGACACCGCCGGTAATGGTGGCGATATCGAGATGGGTATTTTTGGCCAGCTCGCGCGCGTGGTCTGCCACCTGCATCGCCAGTTCACGCGTTGGCGTCAGGATCAAGATGCGCGGCGGGCCGGATTTTTTGCGCGGGAAGTCGAGCAGATGCTGCAACGCAGGCAGCAGATACGCCGCTGTTTTACCGGTGCCGGTGGGCGCAGAACCCAAAACATCACGTCCATCGAGCGCAGGCGGAATGGCGGCAGCCTGGATGGCAGTCGGGCGTGTAAAGCCTTTGCTCTGGAGGGCGTCCAGCAGGCTTTCATCAAGTTCAAGTTCGGAAAAAGTCGTTACAGTCATTGTCTACCTCAGTGTGAGGCGCTGATTATAGACGTTACGGCTCTAATCTTCATCTGTTTGTATGGCTATCTGTTCTCAGGTATTGTGCTGAGCCAAAACCGGATACGCAAAAAAAACTATGTCTGACTCGAAACCCACGCTGCGTCGTAATGGATTTACCTTCAAAAAATTTTTTGTCGCGCATGACCGTTGTGCCATGAAAGTGGGGACGGACGGCATTCTGCTGGGCGCATGGGCACCGATCGCGCACGTCACGCGCGTGCTGGATATTGGCACCGGAAGCGGTTTGCTGGCATTGATGCTGGCGCAGCGTACCGGGGAGAGTACACAGATTGACGCGGTTGAGATCGATGAGCATGCCGCAGACCAGGCGCGGGAGAACGTCGCGCAATCTCCGTGGCCGCAAAAAATTGCCGTACACACGACGGATATTCAGTCCTGGGTCGCGAACGTTCATCGTCGCTATGACCTGATCGTCAGCAATCCGCCTTACTATCAGCAAGGCGTTGAATGCGCCACGCCGCAGCGCGAGCAGGCGCGCTACACCACGTCGCTCGATCATCAAACGTTGCTCACCTGCGCGGCGGATGCCATTACGGAAGAGGGATTTTTTTGCGTGGTATTGCCGGAAAATATCGGCCAAAGTTTTACCGAACTGGCCCTGTCGATGGGCTGGCATTTACGTCTGCGCACGGATATTGCTGAATATGATACGCGCCCACCGCATCGCGTCCTGCTGGCGTTCTCGCCGCAAAACGGTGAGGGATTCAGTGACAGATTAGCAATTCGTGGGCCAGAGCAGCAATATTCAGAAGCCTATACTGCGCTGACCCAGGCGTTTTATCTCTTTATGTGAGTCAGTGGCGAGAGCACGGACGGGCCGGAGTTCTGCATGAGTTCCGGGTAGTCCAGCGTGTAATGCAGGCCCCGGCTCTCTTTACGCATCATCGCACAGCGGACAATCAGCTCCGCTACCTGTACCAGATTGCGCAGTTCCAGCAAATTGTTAGACACGCGAAAGCGTGAGTAATACTCGTCGAGCTCCTGCTGAAGCATGGTGATGCGACGCAGGGCGCGCTCCAGCCGTTTCGTGGTACGCACGATGCCGACGTAATCCCACATCAGCAAACGTAATTCGTGCCAGTTATGCTGAATCACCACCCGCTCGTCGGAATCATCCACCCGGCTTTCATCCCACGCGGGCAGGGTTGCCACCTGACGCGTACTGGCAATCCGTTTGTTGATATCTTCCGCCGCTGACCAGCCATACACCAGACACTCCAGAAGAGAGTTAGAGGCCATACGGTTGGCGCCGTGCAGGCCGGTATAACTCACTTCACCGATGGCATACAGACCGTCGACGTCGCTGCGTCCGTTATCATCCACCATCACGCCGCCGCAGGTATAGTGCGCCGCCGGAACAACCGGCACAGGCTCTTTGGTCAGGTCGATTCCCAGTCCAAGCAGTTTCTCGTAAATCATCGGGAAATGATGACGGACAAATTCTTCGGGTTTATGGCTGATGTCCAGATACATACAATCCGCGCCGAGCCGTTTCATTTCATGATCGATTGCACGTGCCACTACATCGCGCGGCGCAAGTTCGCCCCTTTCGTCGAAATCGGGCATAAAACGGCTGCCGTCCGGGCGCTTCAGTATCGCGCCTTCACCGCGTAGCGCTTCGGTGAGCAGGAAGTTACGCGCCTGCGGGTGGAACAGGGCGGTGGGATGGAACTGATTAAACTCCAGATTCGCCACGCGGCAGCCCGCACGCCAGGCCATGGCGATGCCGTCGCCCGAGGAGATATCCGGGTTGGTGGTGTACTGATATACCTTGGACGCGCCACCCGTTGCCAGTACCACCGATTTTGCCGCGCAGGTTTCCACGCTTTCTTTATTACGGTTCCAGATCCACGCACCCACCACGCGGCGCGTGCCGGGCAGGCCAATCTTATCGGACATGATCAGATCTACGGCATTGCAGCGCTCAATCACCCGAATATTGGGATGATTCAGCGCCTTGCTAACCAGCGTGTTTTCCACTTCTTTGCCAGTGGCATCTGCCGCATGCAGAATGCGGCGATGGCTGTGGCCGCCTTCACGTGTCAGGTGATAACTCGCTTCGCCGTTACTTTGCACTTGCGTATCAAACAGCACGCCCTGGTCGATCAACCACTGGACGCAGTTTTTGGCGTTGCTTGCCACGAACGACACCGCCTCTCGATCGCAAATCCCGGCACCGGCGATGAGCGTGTCTTCGATGTGGGATTCGATACTGTCGGTTTCATCAAAAACGGCTGCAATGCCGCCCTGCGCGTAGAAGGTTGAACCTTCGCTGATTGGGCCTTTGCTGAGCACAATGACAGAGTGCTGCCCGGCAACGCGCAGCGCGAGAGATAACCCGGCAGCACCGCTACCGATGATCAGGACATCACAAGAGAGATCGGGAAGAGTGTTCATCATGGTTTGTTTAATTTACTAAACACAGTTTGGTCAGCATAGCATCATAAAAGGCGCTGGCGCACATATTTTTTTAGTGGAAGTTGTAACGGCTAAACATAACAGCGTCTGAACGGACTTTGTAAACGAAGGAAAATAATCGAATCTCTGACTCCGGAATCCAGTATTTATGGTGAAATAAAAGGCGGGTTACGTTACTCTTGCGAGAATTGCGTTTTTCTTTCGCAACTTAGGCAACGTAGTGCATGCGTAGACTTATAATGAGAGACAATGAACGGTCTACAACTGACAAACAAAAAACAAAGGCGTAACGGAACTTTACAATCATCAGACACTCTAACCTTGTGCTTGCTCATAGTGCAGTGAACGGAGTGGCGTTTTGATTACGCATTGGAATAGGGTTTGGGGAGACATTACCTCGGATGAGCGAGCAGTTAACGGACCAGGTCCTGGTTGAACGGGTCCAAAAAGGAGACCAGAAAGCTTTTAACCTACTGGTGGTGCGCTACCAGCATAAGGTGGCGAGCCTGGTTTCCCGATATGTGCCGTCAGGTGACGTTCCTGATGTGGTGCAAGAGTCTTTTATAAAGGCCTATCGTGCGCTGGATTCATTCCGGGGGGATAGCGCTTTCTACACGTGGCTGTACCGTATTGCAGTCAATACGGCAAAAAATTACCTGGTTGCTCAGGGGCGACGCCCACCGTCCAGCGATGTGGACGCAATGGAAGCAGAAAACTTCGAAAGTGGCGGCGCGCTGAAAGAAATTTCGAACCCTGAGAACTTAATGTTGTCAGAAGAGCTGAGACAGATAGTTTTTCGCACCATTGAAAGTCTTCCAGAAGATTTACGCATGGCAATTACCCTGCGAGAGCTGGATGGCCTAAGCTATGAAGAGATAGC
Organism: Pseudocitrobacter faecalis; assembly: GCF_965231525.1. Classification (NCBI taxonomy): domain Bacteria; kingdom Pseudomonadati; phylum Pseudomonadota; class Gammaproteobacteria; order Enterobacterales; family Enterobacteriaceae; genus Pseudocitrobacter; species Pseudocitrobacter faecalis. The sequence continues at coordinate 762,535 of NZ_CBDDNJ010000002.1, forward strand.
TGCAATTATGGATTGCCCGGTAGGTACGGTTCGTTCCCGTATCTTCCGTGCGCGAGAAGCTATTGATAATAAAGTTCAACCGCTTATCAGGCGTTGACGGTAGCGGGATACTGGAAAAGGTATTAGGCATGCAGAAAGAAAAACTTTCCGCCTTAATGGATGGTGAAACGCTGGATAACGAGTTGCTCACCGAATTAACTCGTTCGCCGGAAATGCAAAAAACCTGGGAGAGCTATCATCTCATCCGTGATTCGCTGCGCGGCGATACCGCGGATGTGCTTCATTTTGATATCTCTTCTCGCGTCATGGCTGCCATCGAAAATGAGCCCGTTCGTCAAACGACACCGCTCATTCCTGAAGCCCAGCCAGCGCCTCATCAATGGCAGAATATGCCATTCTGGAAAAAAGTCCGTCCGTGGGCGAGTTCACTTACCCAAATGGGCGTTGCGGCTTGCGTATCGCTTGCAGTTATTGTCGGTGTCCAGCACTATAATGGGCAATCAGATTCTACTCAGCAGCCCGAAACACCGGTATTTAATACCTTGCCGATGATGGGTAAAGCCAGTCCGGTTAGCCTGGGCGTGCCGTCTGATGCCACTGCGGGTACTGGCCAGCAACAGCAGGTTCAGGAACAACGCCGTCGCATCAATGCAATGTTGCAGGATTATGAATTGCAGCGCCGCCTGCATTCTGAGCAACTTCAGTTTGAACAGGCACAAACCCAGCAGGCTGCTGTTCAGGTGCCGGGCTATCAAACTTTAGGAACGCAATCGCAGTAATGAAGCAACTTTGGTGTGCCATGTCTCTTGTGGCTGGCAGCCTGTTCTTCTCTGTCAACGCCTCGGCTGATGTTTCGTCCGGGGCGTTGTTGCAGCAGATGAATCTGGCCAGTCAGTCCCTCAACTATGAGCTGTCTTTCGTCAGCATCAATAAAGCCGGTGTCGAATCGCTACGCTATCGTCACGCGCGTTTGAACAATCAGGCGCTGGCGCAGCTTTTGCAGCTTGATGGTCCACGTCGTGAAGTGGTGCAGCGCGGCAATGAAATCAGCTATTTTGAGCCGGGCCTCGATCCGTTTACGCTCAATGGCGATTACATCGTCGATTCCCTGCCGTCGCTGGTCTATACCGATTTTAAACGCCTGGCGCCGTATTACGATTTCATCTCTGTCGGCCGAACCCGTATTGCCGATCGCTTATGTGAAGTGATCCGCGTCGTCGCGCGCGATGGTACCCGTTATAGCTACATCGTCTGGATGGACTCTGAAAGCAAACTGCCGATGCGGGTTGACCTGCTCGATCGCGACGGCGAAACGCTGGAGCAGTTCCGCGTCATTGCGTTTAACGTAGGCGATCAAGTGGGTAGCAGCATGGATAAACTGGCGAAAGCCAGCCTGCCGCCGCTGCTCTCCGTTCCGGCGGGCAGTAAGGTGAACTTCAACTGGTCGCCGACCTGGGTACCTCAGGGCTTCAGCGAAGTCTCCAGCAGCCGTCGCACGTTACCTACCATTGATACCGCAGTGGAATCTCGTCTCTTCTCGGACGGACTGTTCAGTTTCTCCATCAACATCAGTCGGGCCACGGCCAACAGCAGCGAACAGATGCTGCGCACCGGTCGCCGCACGGTAAGCACCACCGTGCGCAATCAGGCTGAAATCACTATCGTCGGTGAACTGCCGCCGCCAACGGCGAAACGCATTGCCGACGGTATTAGCTTCAAGGGCGTACAATGATTAAAGAGTGGGCGACCGTTGTCTCCTGGGAGAACGGCGTTGCAAAAGTTTACTGCGACGTGAAAGCATCATGTAGCAGCTGCGCGTCACGCGCGGGCTGCGGCAGCCGCGTGCTCAATAAACTTGGGCCGCAAACCAGCCACACCATTACCGTTCCCAGCGCCGAACCGCTGGTGGCCGGGCAAAAAGTGGAGCTGGGAATTAGCGAAAGCAGTCTGCTGGGTTCCGCCATGCTGGTTTACCTTTCCCCGCTGGTAGGGCTGTTTATGATGGCCTCATTGTTCCAGGTGCTGTTCGGCACTGACATCGCCGCCATGTGTGGAGCGTTGTTAGGCGGTGTGGGGGGCTTTTTACTGGCGCGGGGTTTTTCGCCCACGCTTGCGAAACGCGAAACGTGGCAACCGGTCATCATTAGCGTTGGCCTGCCACCTGACCTCCTGCGAACCACCACTTCTTCTGAATTGAGTCAGTGATCGCACTGGCTCAGTTTGCTGACAAAGTGCGTGCTGTTCTAGCCGGATGCGGCGTAAACGCCTTATCCGGCCTACAAAATAGTGCACATCTAATATACTGCAGAAACCTGGTAGGCCTGATAAGCGTAGCGCATCATGCAGTGTTGCGTTTGCCATCACTCTCAGCCAGCGATCGTACTGGCATTATTTTTATTTACATCTGGTATGAGAAAGCCGCGAACGGAACCGCTATGCTTGCTGGAAGAGCATTTCCTGGTTGCGCAGTTGTAGTGTAGAATGCGGCGTTTTCGAACGACAAAAACGTCAGGCACAGAACAGCGGCCTCAAAGTATTCGTAAGGCATAATTATCTTAATATATGAAGAATATACGTAACTTTTCGATCATTGCACATATCGACCACGGTAAGTCGACGCTGTCTGACCGTATCATCCAGATTTGCGGTGGCCTTTCTGATCGTGAAATGGAAGCCCAGGTTCTCGATTCGATGGATCTGGAACGCGAACGCGGCATTACCATTAAAGCGCAGAGCGTCACCCTGGACTTTAAATCAGCTGATGGCGAAACCTATCAACTGAACTTTATCGACACCCCTGGTCACGTCGACTTCTCCTACGAAGTTTCCCGTTCTCTGGCGGCCTGTGAAGGCGCACTGCTGGTGGTTGACGCCGGGCAGGGCGTAGAGGCGCAAACCCTGGCAAACTGCTACACCGCCATGGAAATGGATCTGGAAGTGGTTCCGGTACTGAACAAAATCGACCTCCCGGCTGCCGATCCTGAGCGCGTGGCGGAAGAAATTGAAGATATCGTCGGTATCGACGCGGCAGATGCCGTGCGCTGCTCGGCGAAAACCGGCGTAGGTGTCACCGAGGTTCTGGAACGTCTGGTGCGCGATATTCCGCCGCCGGAAGGTGACCCGGAAGGCCCACTGCAGGCGCTGATCATCGACTCCTGGTTTGATAACTACCTGGGCGTGGTCTCGCTGGTGCGTATTAAAAACGGCACTATGCGTAAAGGCGACAAAATCAAAGTGATGAGCACCGGTCAGGTGTATAACGCCGACCGTCTGGGCATTTTCACGCCGAAACAGGTTGACCGTACCGAGCTGAAATGCGGCGAGGTGGGTTGGCTGGTGTGTGCCATTAAAGACATTCTGGGTGCACCGGTTGGCGATACGCTGACTCAGGCGCGTAATCCGGCTGACAAAGCGCTGCCTGGCTTTAAAAAAGTTAAACCGCAGGTTTATGCGGGCCTGTTCCCGGTAAGCTCTGACGATTACGAAAACTTCCGCGATGCGCTGGGCAAACTGAGCCTGAACGATGCTTCTCTGTTCTACGAGCCGGAAAGCTCTACCGCGCTGGGCTTCGGCTTCCGCTGTGGCTTCCTCGGTCTGCTGCACATGGAGATCATTCAGGAGCGTCTGGAACGTGAATACGATCTGGATCTGATCACCACCGCGCCGACCGTAGTCTACGAAGTAGAGACCACGAACAAAGAGGTCATCTACGTCGACAGCCCGTCCAAGCTGCCGCCGCTGAATAACATCTCGGAGCTGCGTGAGCCGATCGCCGAGTGTCATATGCTGCTGCCGCAGGAGTATCTGGGCAACGTAATTACCCTTTGCGTGGAAAAACGTGGCGTACAGACCAACATGGTTTACCACGGTAAACAGGTTGCGCTGACCTATGAAATTCCGATGGCAGAAGTGGTACTCGACTTCTTCGACCGTCTGAAGTCAACATCACGCGGCTATGCGTCGCTGGATTACAACTTCAAACGCTTCCAGGCGTCTAACATGGTGCGTGTTGACGTTCTTATCAACAGCGAGCGTGTGGATGCGCTGGCGCTGATCACCCACAACGACAATGCGCCGTACCGTGGTCGTGAACTGGTTGAGAAGATGAAAGATCTGATCCCTCGTCAACAGTTTGATATCGCGATTCAGGCGGCCATCGGCAACCACATTATTGCGCGTTCAACGGTAAAACAGTTGCGTAAAAACGTCCTGGCGAAATGCTACGGCGGTGACGTCAGCCGTAAGAAAAAACTGCTGCAAAAACAGAAAGAGGGTAAAAAGCGCATGAAGCAGGTCGGTAACGTCGAACTGCCGCAGGAAGCTTTCCTCGCCATTCTGCACGTCGGAAAAGACGGTAAATAATCCTTAAGGAGTTGGCATGGCGAATATGTTTGCCCTGATTCTGGTGATTGCCACACTGGTCACGGGCCTTTTGTGGTGCGTTGATAAATTTATCTTCGCCCCCAAACGTCGGGAACGTCAGGCTGCGGCGCAGGTCGCAACCGGAGATGCACTGGACAAAAAAACGCTGAAAAAAGTGGGCCCGAAACCGGGCTGGCTGGAAACCGGCGCGTCCGTATTTCCAGTGCTGGCGATTGTGCTCATCGTGCGTTCTTTTATTTATGAGCCGTTCCAGATCCCATCCGGTTCAATGATGCCGACGCTGTTAATTGGTGATTTTATCCTCGTGGAAAAATTCGCCTACGGCATCAAAGATCCTATTTACCAGAAAACGATTATTGAAACAGGTCACCCGAAGCGTGGCGATATCGTGGTGTTTAAATATCCGGAAGATCCGCGTCTTGATTACATCAAACGCGCGGTTGGCCTGCCGGGTGATAAAGTGACCTACGATCCGATCAGCAAAGAAGTCACGATTCAACCGAATTGCAGTTCTGGTCAGGCATGCGGTAACGCGCTGCCGGTGACCTACTCGAATGTTGAGCCGAGCGATTTCGTGCAGACCTTTGCCCGTCGTAACGGTGGCGAAGCAACCAGCGGTTTCTTTGAATTACCGAAAGGTGAAACCAAAGAAAACGGTATTCGCCTGACTGAACGTCAGGAGACGCTGGGCGATGTTAATCACCGCATTCTGACTGTGCCAATCGCGCAGGATCAGGTCGGCATGTACTATCGCCAGTCGGGTTTACAGTCGGCTACGTGGATTGTACCGCCGGGTCATTACTTCATGATGGGTGATAACCGCGACAACAGCGCTGATAGCCGTTACTGGGGCTTCGTGCCGGAAGCAAACCTGGTCGGCAAGGCGACGGCCATTTGGATGAGCTTCGAAAAACAGGAAGGTGAATGGCCGACCGGCGTACGTTTAAGCCGTATTGGCGGTATCCACTAATTCTTGTCAGACCTATGCGGGGGCATTAGTGCCTCCGCATAAATTATTTAGCAGTTAAATCTCTCCAAACTAACGACATCCCTTGTCGTTGCGTATAGAATATCCCCCCGAAGTTACACATGTCTTTCTTAATAGACACGGCACACGAAACCGTATTGGTGCTTTCAGATCTGTTTCGTGTGCTGAATTTTTGACGCATTCATTTATTGGTATCGCATGAACCCCATCGTAATTAATCGGCTTCAACGGAAGCTGGGCTACACTTTTGTTCATCAGGAGTTGTTGCAACAGGCATTAACCCATCGCAGTGCCAGCAGCAAACATAACGAGCGCTTAGAATTTCTGGGCGATTCAATTTTAAGCTACGTCATCGCTAACGCCCTTTATCACCGCTTCCCGCGTGTGGATGAAGGCGATATGAGTCGTATGCGCGCGACGCTGGTTCGCGGGAATACGTTGGCGGAAATCGCCCGTGAGTTTGAACTGGGCGAATGTCTGCGTTTAGGGCCGGGTGAACTGAAAAGCGGCGGCTTCCGTCGCGAATCTATCCTTGCGGATACGGTTGAAGCGCTGATTGGCGGGGTATTCCTCGACAGCGATATTCAGAATGTCGAGAAGTTAATTCTCTCATGGTATCAAACGCGTCTGGACGAAATCAGCCCGGGCGACAAACAGAAAGATCCAAAAACGCGCTTGCAGGAGTATCTGCAAGGCCGCCATCTGCCGCTGCCATCTTATCTGGTGGTGCAGGTGCGTGGGGAAGCACACGATCAGGAATTTACTATCCACTGCCAGGTTAGCGGCCTGAGTGAACCGGTGGTTGGCACAGGTTCCAGCCGTCGCAAGGCGGAGCAGGCTGCCGCCGAACAGGCGTTGAAAAAACTGGAGCTGGAATGAGCAACGACAAAACTTACTGCGGATTTATCGCCATCGTCGGACGTCCGAACGTGGGCAAATCTACCCTGCTGAACAATCTGCTGGGGCAGAAAATTTCTATTACCTCGCGTAAAGCGCAGACCACGCGTCACCGCATTGTCGGTATTCATACGGAAGGTGAGTATCAGGCAATCTATGTCGATACCCCGGGTCTGCACATGGAAGAAAAACGCGCCATCAACCGCCTGATGAATAAAGCGGCGAGCAGCTCTATCGGTGATGTTGAGCTGGTGATTTTTGTCGTGGAAGGCACTCGCTGGACGCCGGACGACGAAATGGTGCTGAACAAACTGCGCGAAGGCAAAGCGCCGGTGATTCTAGCTGTAAACAAAGTTGATAACGTGCAGGAAAAAGCAGATCTTCTACCGCATCTGCAGTTCCTCGGCAGCCAGATGAACTTCCTCGATATCGTACCGATGTCTGCAGAAACCGGGTTGAACGTCGATACCATCGCCGGGATCGTACGTAAGCATTTGCCGGAAGCGATTCATCACTTCCCGGAAGATTACATCACCGATCGTTCTCAGCGCTTTATGGCGTCTGAAATCATCCGTGAAAAGCTGATGCGTTTCCTGGGCGAAGAGCTGCCATATTCCGTTACCGTGGAAATCGAGCGTTTCGTGTCTAATGAGCGCGGCGGTTACGACATCAACGGTTTGATCCTCGTTGAGCGTGATGGGCAGAAGAAGATGGTAATTGGTAACAAAGGTTCCAAAATCAAGACCATCGGTATTGAAGCCCGTAAAGATATGCAGGAAATGTTCGAAGCCCCGGTTCACCTGGAACTGTGGGTGAAAGTAAAATCCGGCTGGGCTGATGACGAGCGCGCACTGCGTAGTCTTGGCTATGGCGACGATCTTTAAGAGCACACTCAGTGGAAGGCTGGCAGCGCGCATTCGTCCTGCATAGTCGCCCCTGGAGCGAAACCAGCCTGATGCTGGACGTCTTCACGGAAGAGTCGGGCCGCGTGCGCCTTGTTGCCAAAGGCGCACGTTCCAAACGTTCCAATCTGAAAGGCGCGCTTCAGCCTTTTACTCCCCTGTTAGTTCGCTTTGGCGGGCGTGGTGAAGTCAAAACCCTGCGCAGCGCGGAAGCCGTTTCGCTGGCGCTCCCTCTAAGCGGTATCACACTCTATAGCGGCCTTTACGTTAACGAACTTATTTCCCGCGTACTGGAGCATGAAACCCGTTTCTCTGAACTCTTCTTCGATTACCTGCACTGCATTCAGGCGCTGGCGGGCACCGCTGGTTCGCCCGAACCGGCTTTGCGTCGCTTTGAGCTGGCGCTACTGGGGCATCTGGGATATGGCGTCGATTTCCTGCACTGCGCGGGAAGCGGCGAGGAAGTGGATGACACCATGACCTATCGCTATCGCGAAGAGAAAGGCTTTATCGCCAGCGTGGTAATAGACAACTACACCTTTACCGGCCATCAGTTGAAAGCGCTGGCCAGCCGTGAGTTTCCGGATGTGGATTCACTGCGTGCCGCAAAACGCTTTACCCGTATGGCGCTGAAGCCGTATCTTGGTGGCAAACCGCTAAAAAGCCGGGAATTATTCAGGCAGTTTTTGCCAAAAAAATAAAATCCCCTTAGAACCGGCACCGTACTGGGCATTGTGCACAACCGGTCCCCTCTCCCTTTGGGAGAGGGTTAGGGTGAGGGGAAAACGAACACCGAACTAAAAACCGAGGATTGTCATGGCTGAATTACTGTTAGGCGTCAATATTGACCACATTGCCACCCTGCGTAACGCGCGCGGCACGGCGTATCCGGATCCGGTGCAGGCGGCATTTATCGCTGAACAGGCGGGGGCGGACGGCATCACCGTTCACCTGCGCGAAGACCGTCGCCACATCACCGACCGCGACGTGCGTATTTTGCGTCAGACGCTCGACACGCGCATGAATCTGGAGATGGCGGTCACCGAAGAGATGCTGAACATTGCCGTCGATACTAAACCGCATTTCTGCTGCCTGGTGCCGGAAAAACGTCAGGAAGTGACCACCGAAGGCGGTCTCGACGTTGCTGGTCAGCGTGACAAAATGCGCGATGCCTGCAAACGCCTCGCCGACGCAGGAATTCTGGTCTCTCTTTTTATCGATGCCGATAAAGAGCAGATTAAAGCCGCGGCAGAAGTCGGTGCGCCTTATATCGAAATTCACACGGGTTGCTATGCCGATGCTGAAACTGACACAGAACAGGCCAAAGAGCTGGAGCGTATCGCTCACGCCGCAACCTATGCCGCGAGCCTGGGGCTGAAAGTGAACGCCGGGCATGGCCTGACTTATCACAACGTGAAAGCTATCGCTGCGCTGCCAGAAATGCACGAACTGAATATCGGCCACGCCATCATTGGCCGTGCGGTGATGACCGGCCTGAAAGAGGCTGTTGCCGAAATGAAACGCCTGATGCTGGAAGCGCGCAAATAATGGCGATTCTTGGGCTCGGAACAGACATTGTCGAGATCGCGCGTATCGAAGAGGTGATTGCCCGCAGCGGCGATCGCCTCGCCCGGCGCGTATTAACCGACAATGAGTGGGCTATCTGGGAAACGCATCAGCAACCGGTGCGTTTTCTGGCCAAGCGTTTCGCGGTGAAGGAAGCGGCAGCAAAAGCCTTTGGTACCGGCATCCGCAACGGCCTGGCGTTTAACCAGTTTGAAGTGTACAACGACGAAATGGGTAAACCGAAGCTGCGCCTGTGGGGCGAAGCGCAGAAGCTGGCGGAAAAACTGGGCGTGGCGCACATGCACGTCACCCTGGCGGATGAACGCCGCTACGCCTGTGCGACGGTCATTCTGGAAAGCTAGATTTTGTCGGCGTGATGCATCGCCACGAATTTATCCCACAGCTGTTCTTCGCTCTCAACGTGTGCCGGATCCTTTAAAATCGTATTGGGGATCGGGCACACTTTCTGACAGGTAGGCGTCTCATAATGGCCGATGCACTCGGTGCAGCGATCGCTATTGATCTCATAGATGCTATCACCCATCGAAATGGCTTCGTTCGGACACTCCGGTTCGCACATATCGCAGTTGATGCATTTTTTGGTGATTAACAACGCCATCAGGAAACTCTCAGAAACAACCTATTCGGGCCGCGCATTATACGCGCATTTTCTGCGCAGACCATACTTTTTCCGGGGTAATCCGCTATACCAGCTTCTTCACCAGCGCTTCACTATGGCGAATGCGATCCGGCGCGTTTTCCAGATCCTGTTGCACCAGCCCCATAAACAGCACATCCGCCAGCATCATCTGCGCGCTGGTAGAGGAAATGGCCGCGCTGCGCGTCGCCTGCTCTTCCGCGATGGTATAAAGGCAGTGCGTGGCACGCTGCTGGAGCGCGTTGGGCGAAAATCCGGTGATGGCGAGAATTTTGCCGCCCGCGCGCAGGGTTTCATCTGCCGCCAGGTTTATCTCGCGGCGCTCGCCGGAGTAGGAGATCGCTAACAGCAGGTCGCCTTCGCTCAGCGCCTGAACGCTGGCGAGAAGGGCGTGCATATCCAGCTCGGCGACGGCGTTAAGGCCAATCTTCATCAGTTTCCAGCTAAAGTTGCGCGCTACCAGGCCCGAAGCGCCAATCCCGGTCAGCACGATGCGCCTTGCACCGCGGAGCATGTTCACCGCCTCCAGCAGCTTCTCTTCGTCGTTGACGTCGAGTGAGGCATGCATCGCGGCAACATTATCTTTGATGAGCTTTTCACCCACCAGACGCAGCGGATCGTCACCACGGATCTGGTTGTGTACCGGAATAGAGTGCGGATTCGGATTGCTGGCCAGCGCTTCGCTTAGCGCCAGTTTCAGGGCCGGAAAACCTTTAAAGCCCAGCTTTTGCGCGAACTTTACCACGCTGGACTGGCTGACACCCGACTGGCTCGCCAGCTGCTGTGAGCTGAGATGACGCGCCAGGTCAGGCTGCGCCAGGATAAAATCGGCCAGTTTTTTATCACTTTGCGCCAGATGTGGATATCGCTGGCGAATACGGATTAAACAATTCATACGCTCCTCAAGGGCAAAATTACGCTACCTCTCCCGACAACAATTCTGCTCGCCTGAAAGAATTATTATTCGATTATAACGGAATAACCTGAATTAAATATTCCACCTGGCGCAAAATATTGAACACTTTTTGCATCTTGCCGTTGAGGTGATGTTTCCAGAAATCACCCGCGCTATCTGTTACGCTTGTAAGGAGTTAACGGAAATTCATCGCTTAAAGGAGTCTGGTTTGGCAAACGACCCCCGTCGAGTTATTTTTTTCGACCTGGATGGCACGCTGCATCAGCAGGATATGTTCGGCACGTTTCTGCGCTATCTGCTGCGGCGACAGCCGCTTAATGCATTGCTGGTGCTGCCGCTGCTGCCGATAATCGGCATCGCGCTGCTGGTAAAAGGGCGCGCTGCGCGCTGGCCAATGAGTTTGCTGCTGTGGGGATGTACCTTTGGGCACAGCGAAGCCAAACTGCGCGCGCTGGAAGCCGATTTCGCCACGTGGTTTCGCGCTAATGTGGTGACTTTCCCGGTGGTTCATAAGCGCCTGACCGAATACCTCATCAGTACCGATGCCGACGTGTGGCTGATCACTGGTTCACCACAGTCGCTGGTGGAGAAAGTCTATTTTGATACGCCCTGGCTACCGCGCGTAAATCTTATCGCCAGTCAGATAACACGGGCTCATGGCGGTTGGGTGCTCTCGCTGCGCTGTCTGGGCCATGAAAAAGTGGTGCAACTGGAGCGCAAAATCGGTACGCCGCTGCGCCTGTTTAGCGGGTACAGCGACAGTAAACAGGATAACCCGCTGCTCTATTTCTGCCAGCACCGCTGGCGGGTAACGCCGCGCGGTGAACTACAGCGGCTGGAATAGTGGGTAATCTCATTCTCTCTATGTATAATGCGCCCCGATTTATCATCTGGAGTGCCCGCTTTGTCCGACAATGAATTCAACCATGAATACTGGATGCGCCATGCGCTTACGCTTGCGCAGCGCGCCTGGGATGAAGGGGAAGTGCCGGTTGGCGCGGTACTGGTGCTCGATAATCAGGTGATTGGCGAAGGCTGGAATCGCCCGATAGGTCGCCACGATCCAACGGCTCACGCTGAAATTATGGCGCTGCGTCAGGGCGGCATGGTGCTGCAAAACTACCGCCTGATTAACGCCACGCTGTACGTTACGCTGGAACCCTGTGTGATGTGTGCAGGCGCAATGGTGCATAGCCGCATTGGACGCGTGGTGTTTGGCGCGCGCGACGCTAAAACCGGCGCTGCAGGGTCGTTAATGGATGTTCTGCATCATCCGGGGATGAATCACCGGGTCGAGGTCACTGAAGGCGTACTACGCGATCAATGCGCCAGTATGTTGAGTGATTTTTTCCGCGAACGCCGCGAGCAGATTAAAGCCTTACGCAAAGCGCAGAAAGCCGGGAATCAATGATGGGGATGCGCAGCGTCGACCAGTTCGCTCGACGTCGACCCTTGAACGCTGTGCAGGTAATCACGCGGCGACAGGGAAAAAAACGGTAAGAAGTCAGCATTGTTACGGTTCAGTTCGTCCATCGTTACCGCCGGATAATCGGCGGCAATCGCCATCTCCTGGGCCACTTTCTTCTCTTTTTCTGCCAGATACCCCACCAGGCTAATTTGATACTTACGGATGTTTTCAACATAGGCGTAAGCTTCATGTCCACGCGCATAACCATAGGTGAGCTTGCTGTAATAAGGTTTTTGGCTCAACAGCGGCAGACGCTGTTTCACATCCGTCCAGCTGTCCGGGTTTCCTTTCTGTTTAACCGTTAAGGCGCGAGCGTCAAGCATGTGCGCGTAGCCCATATTATAGGCCGCGAGAGCAAACCAGATTTTCTCATCCTGCGGCACCGTATCCGGCACTTTATCCATCATATCCAGCAGATAACGCATGCCGCCGCCGATGCTTTGTTCCGCATCGGTACGGTCGGTCAGGCCGAGGCTTTGGGCCGTATTTTTGGTGAGCATCATCAGGCCGCGCACGCCGGTGGGGGAGGTTGCCTGAGCGTCCCAGTGCGACTCCTGATACGAGATAGCCGCCAGCAGTCGCCAGTCGATCTCTTTCGCGTATTTCTCAAACAGCGGCTGAAGATCTGGCAACACGCTATCGACGGCACGCAGGAACGATCGCGTATCGACATAATCAAAATCGCCACCATGCCCCAGGTATTTCTCTTCCAGTCGGGCGAGGGTACCGTCTTCATTTATGCTGTTGAAATAGTCGAGCATCGCCGCAGAAAGCGTATCGTCTTCATCATTGACGCTAAACCAGGTCACCGGCTGTTCGTCGGTGATATCGAGCGCCACGGCCAGTTCTGGATGCACGCGCTGGAAAAGACTGATCGCCACCGAGTCTGCGATGGTGTAATTCAAACGGCCCGCCAGCACCTCTTCCATTAAGGTTTCGCTGCTGCGCTTTTCATCCACCTGCCAGCTGATATCGGGATATTTCGTCTCTTTCAGTGCCTGAAGGTCGTTGATGACCGCATGCCCCGGCGCGATGGAGAGATTATCAGCATTCAGTTCGCCCAGCGATCGCGGGCGATAGCTGCCAACGCGATACACCACCTGCTGAGAAACGGAATAGTAGGCCGGCCCCGCATGGTAGTTTTTGACGCGCTCGCTGTTATAGACCAGGCCCGCTGCCAGCAGGTCTGCTTTGTCATTATCAAGGTCATCAAACAGTTCGCTGATGTTTTGCCGCACGGTGACTTTCAGCTTCACGCCAAGGTAATTAGCAAACTGTTCAGCCAGGGCGTAGTCGAGCCCGTACGCTTTATCGTCAACGCGGGAGTAGGTTAAGGGTGACACGATGGTACTGACGCGAAGTTCTCCCCGCGCCTGAATGGCAGCAATGCGATTGGCCGGTTGGTTGATCCAGGTGATGGAGGGCCAAAGGGCTGCTGCTAACAGCAGTGCAACGATGCCGATCAGCAGATAATTAATCTTTAATTTTTTCAAATAGTTAATTCTCTGCGCTAACAAAATCACTGTGTGCAGTGACCATAAGAAGACTATGGTTTGGAACAGAATGAGCGGCATTTTGCTTAAGATTGCGCCAGTTGGCAACTAATTCGAGAGATACGTCACATCTATTGGTAAAAGCAGGAAGTGATTTTATTTCTACGCAAACGGTTTCGTCAGGGCGCAGGATTATCTATAATAGCGCCCGTTTTCCCCCCTTGCGCACACTGAAAGCTTAGAAGACGAGAGACTTATGATGGAAATTCTGCGTGGTTCGCCTGCACTGTCTGCATTTCGTATTAATAAACTGCTGGCACGTTTTCAGGCAGCCAACCTCCCGGTAAGCAATATTTACGCTGAGTATGTCCATTTTGCCGACCTGGATGCTCCGCTTCACGACGAAGACCGAGTCAGGCTTGAACGTCTGTTAAAGTATGGCCCCAGCCTTAGCAGTCATACGCCATCCGGTAAATTACTGCTCGTGACTCCCCGCCCTGGCACCATCTCCCCCTGGTCTTCAAAAGCAACCGACATCGCCCACAACTGCGGCCTGAATCAGGTTCTGCGCCTGGAGCGTGGTGTCGCGTGGTATGTGGAAGCGTCAACGCTGACGGCGGAGCAGTGGCGCGAAGTGGCGGCAGCGCTGCACGATCGCATGATGGAAAGCGTCTTCGACTCCTTGCAGGATGCGGAAAAACTGTTTGCTCATCATCAACCTGCACCCGTATCCAGCGTGGATTTGCTGGGAGAAGGGCGTCAGGCGCTCATTGACGCTAACCTGCGTCTGGGGCTGGCGCTGGCAGATGATGAAATTGACTATCTGCAGGATGCCTTTACTAAGCTTGGGCGTAACCCGAACGATATCGAACTTTATATGTTTGCGCAGGCTAACTCTGAGCACTGCCGACACAAAATTTTCAACGCCGACTGGATTATCGACGGTCAACAGCAGCCTAAATCGCTGTTCAAGATGATCAAAAATACCTTTGAGACCACGCCGGATCACGTCCTGTCTGCCTATAAAGATAACGCAGCCGTCATGGAAGGGTCTGAAGTGGGGCGCTATTTTGCCGACCACGAAACGGGTCGCTACGATTTCCACCAGGAACCTGCGCACATCCTGATGAAGGTCGAGACCCATAACCACCCGACGGCGATTTCTCCGTGGCCGGGCGCGGCAACCGGTTCCGGCGGTGAAATTCGTGATGAAGGTGCTACCGGGCGTGGTGCAAAACCGAAGGCCGGTCTGGTCGGTTTCTCTGTTTCCAACCTGCGCATTCCAGGCTTTGAACAGCCGTGGGAAGAAGATTTCGGCAAGCCGGAACGCATTGTTACCGCCCTGGACATCATGACCGAGGGGCCGCTGGGCGGCGCGGCGTTTAACAACGAATTTGGTCGCCCGGCACTGAACGGCTACTTCCGTACTTACGAAGAGAGAGTGAACAGTCACAACGGCGAAGAGCTGCGCGGCTATCACAAACCGATCATGCTGGCAGGCGGGATCGGCAACATCCGTGCCGATCACGTGCAGAAAGGCGAGATCACCGTGGGGGCAAAACTGGTGGTTCTCGGCGGCCCGGCGATGAATATTGGGCTTGGCGGCGGTGCAGCCTCCTCTATGGCCTCCGGTCAATCTGATGCGGATCTCGATTTTGCATCCGTCCAGCGCGACAACCCAGAAATGGAGCGCCGTTGTCAGGAAGTGATCGATCGCTGCTGGCAGCTCGGCGACGCGAACCCGATTCTGTTTATCCACGACGTTGGCGCGGGCGGCCTTTCAAACGCGATGCCGGAGCTGGTGAGCGACGGTGGACGCGGCGGTAAATTCGAACTGCGAGACATTCTGAGCGACGAACCAGGGATGAGCCCGCTGGAAATCTGGTGTAACGAATCGCAGGAGCGCTACGTGCTGGCGGTTGCGCCTGACCAGATGCCGTTGTTTGATGAACTCTGTAAGCGTGAACGCGCGCCGTACGCGGTGATTGGCGAAGCGACCGAAGCACAGCACCTCACTCTGAATGACAAACACTTCGACAATCAGCCTATCGACCTGCCGCTGGACGTGCTGCTGGGCAAAACGCCGAAGATGACCCGCGATGTCACCACGCTGAAAGCCAAAGGCGACGCGCTGGTTCGTGAAGGCATTACCATTGCCGATGCGGTTAACCGTGTTCTGCACCTGCCATCTGTTGCTGAAAAAACCTTCCTCGTGACCATCGGTGACCGTACCGTTACCGGCATGGTGGCACGCGATCAGATGGTTGGCCCGTGGCAGATCCCGGTGGCGAACTGCGCGGTCACTACCGCCAGCCTCGACAGCTACTACGGTGAAGCGATGGCGATTGGTGAACGTTCCCCGGTTGCGTTGCTCGACTTCGCGGCCTCCGCTCGTCTGGCGGTAGGGGAAGCGCTGACTAACATTGCGGCGACGCAAATTGGCAATATCAAACACATCAAACTGTCGGCGAACTGGATGTCTGCCGCCGGTCACCCTGGCGAAGACGCGGGTCTGTACGAAGCGGTGAAAGCGGTAGGCGAAGAACTTTGCCCGGCGCTGGGCCTGACCATTCCGGTGGGTAAAGACTCTATGTCGATGAAAACCCGCTGGCAGGAAGGTAACGAACAGCGTGAGATGACCTCGCCGCTGTCGCTGGTGATTTCTGCGTTTGCCCGTGTAGAAGATGTGCGTCATACCATCACCCCGCAGCTTTCCACGGAAGATAACGCCCTGCTGCTGATTGACCTCGGCAAGGGCCATAACGCACTGGGTGCCACCGCACTGGCGCAGGTTTATCGTCAACTGGGCGATAAACCGGCTGATGTGCGTGACGTCGCGCAGCTGAAAGGCTTCTACGACGCGATGCAGGCTCTGGTGGCAGAACGTAAACTGCTGGCATACCACGACCGTTCCGACGGCGGCCTGCTGGTGACGCTGGCAGAGATGGCCTTTGCCGGTCACTGTGGCGTTGAGGCGGATATCGCCGCGCTGGGCGACGACCGTCTGGCTGCGCTGTTCACAGAAGAACTGGGGGCGGTTATTCAGGTTCGCGCGGCTGACCGAGAGGCGGTTGAAGCGCTGCTGGCAAAACACGGCCTCGGTGATTGTGTGCACTATCTGGGTAACGCCGTCGCGGGTGACCGCTTTGTGCTGACCGCTAACGGTCAGCCGGTCTTTAGCGAAAGCCGCACCACCTTGCGTATGTGGTGGGCGGAAACCACCTGGCAGATGCAGCGTCTGCGTGATAACCCGGAAAGCGCCGATCAGGAGCATAACGCGAAAGCCAACGATAACGATCCAGGCCTGAACGTTAAACTGACCTTTGATATCAGCGAGGATATCGCTGCGCCGTATATTGCGAAGGGCGCGCGTCCTCAGGTGGCGGTATTGCGTGAGCAGGGCGTCAACTCCCACGTTGAAATGGCCGCAGCGTTCCAGCGTGCGGGCTTTGATGCCATCGACGTGCACATGAGTGACCTGCTGGCCGGGCGCACCGGGCTGGCGCGTTTTGATGCGCTGGTCGCCTGCGGCGGCTTCTCGTACGGTGATGTGCTGGGCGCGGGCGAAGGCTGGGCGAAGTCCATCCTGTTCAACGACCGAGTGCGTGATGAGTTCGAAACCTTCTTCCATCGTCCGCAAACGCTGGCGCTGGGCGTGTGCAACGGTTGCCAGATGATGTCTAATCTGCGCGAACTGATCCCAGGCAGCGACCTGTGGCCGCGCTTTGTGCGTAACAACTCTGACCGTTTTGAAGCGCGTTTCAGCCTGGTCGAAGTGACGCAAAGCCCGTCGCTGCTGTTGCAGGGAATGGTCGGTTCGCAGATGCCGATTGCTGTTTCTCACGGTGAAGGGCGCGTGGAAGTTCGTGATGCGGCGCATCTGGCCGCGCTGGAAAGCAAAGGGCTGGTGGCGCTGCGCTACGTTGATAACTTCGGCAAGGTGACGGAAACCTATCCGGCGAACCCGAATGGTTCTCCGAACGGGATCACCGCAGTGACCAACGAAAGCGGTCGCGTCACCATCATGATGCCGCACCCGGAGCGTGTGTTCCGTACCGTGGCGAACTCCTGGCACCCGGAAAACTGGGGCGAGGACGGGCCGTGGATGCGCATCTTCCGCAATGCGCGCAAGCAGTTAGGTTAAGTGAAAAGGGCCGCGAAAGCGGCCTGAGACTGATGACAAACGCAAAATTGCCTGATGCGCTACGCTTATCAGGCCTACAAGGATTCTGCAATATATTGAATTAGCACGATTTTGTAGGCCGGATAAGGCGTTTACTCCGCATCCGGCAAGAATAAAGCGCACTTTGTCAGCAATCTGGGGCCGCGAAAGCGGCTTTTTTGTTGGATGGCGTTTTCAGGTGTCGTGAATGACAGACAATCCTTATTAAGGGTGTCTCTAAAAGGCGACATTTAACTTATTGATTTAAATCTATTTTAATTAATGGTGCATAAAGTGTTGCTAATTAGCGACGCAAAGCGCAAAAAGTAATCATTTCTACAATAAGTGATATAATTAACATTATCTTTAATTATCATAAAGTTAACATTTTATTTTCCATGTTGGCACGCATCCTGCATTTATTTGCTCAGTGGCTCATTCACCCTCTTATGTCAGCCCCTTCGGGACGTGCTACATAAACTTCGAATGACGCACAACAAGGTGCCTGCCGTCCAGCTTCTGATATCTTTGCATATCAACCATCGGGCGAAACGTTGAGTTAGGCACCGCCTTATTCCATAACAAAGCCGGGTTTCGACCCGGCTTTGTTATTTCTGCCTTTCCCCGCGTCACTTCCTCAGTTAGCATCCTTACAGGTTGATTTTTTGGGAACTCCTTGTGAAACGCGTCTCTCTTTCTCCCCGTTCGCTGCGACAGCTGGTTATGCTGGCGTTTCTGTTGATCCTGCTGCCATTGTTGGTGCTGGCCTGGCAGGCATGGCAGAGCCTGAATGCGCTCAGCGCGCAGGCGGAAAAAACCAACCGTACCACCCTGATTGACGCACGTCGCAGCGAAGCAATGACCAATATTGCGCTGGAAATGGAGCGCAGTTATCGCCAGTACTGTGTGCTCGATGACCCGACGCTGGCGCGGGTTTACCAGAGTCAGCGTAAGCGCTACAGCGATATGCTCGACGCGCATGCGGGCGTGCTGCCCGATGAAAAACTGTATCAGGCGTTAAGACAGGATCTGAACGATCTGGCTCAGCTTCAATGCCACAATAGCGGCCCGGAAAAGCAGGCGGCCAGCAAACTGGAAGCGTTTGCCAATGCTAATACCGAAATGGTGCAGGCGACGCGTACGGTGGTCTTCTCGCGCGGCCAGCAGTTGCAGCAGGAAATAGCCGAGCGGGGTCAGTTCTTCGGATGGCAAGCACTGGTGCTGTTCCTGGTGAGCCTCGCGATGGTGTTACTGTTTACCCGCATGATCATCGGCCCGGTCAAAGGCATTGAGAGTATGATTAATCGTCTCGGCGAGGGGGAGACCCTCAAAGAGGGCGTGTCCTTCCGAGGCCCGCGCGAACTGCGGTCGGTCGGCCAGCGTATCGTCTGGTTAAGCGATCGGCTCTCCTGGCTGGAGTCACAGCGCCACCAGTTTTTACGCCATCTCTCTCACGAACTTAAAACGCCGCTCGCCAGCATGCGTGAAGGAACCGAATTACTGGCAGATCAGGTTGTCGGCCCGCTCACGCCGGAGCAAAAAGAGGTGGTGGATATCCTTGACGATAGCAGCCGTAATCTGCAAAAGCTGATTGAACAACTGCTCGATTACAACCGCAAACTGAGCGATGGCGCGGTGCCCATGAGCCGCGTGGAACTGACCCCGCTGGTGGAAGCCGTTGTTTCTGCGCACAGTTTGCCGGCGCGAGCTAAAATGATGCATACCCAGGTCGCGCTGGAAGCCCCGGCATGCCTGGCAGAATCGACGCTATTGATGAGTGCACTGGACAATCTCTACTCCAATGCGATGCACTATGGTACTGAATCCGGTAACATTTATATCCGTAGCCACGTCTCCAGCGGGCGAATCGCTATTGATGTGGCCAATACCGGGACGCCGATCCCGGATGCCGAAAAGACAATGATTTTTGAGCCCTTTTTCCAGGGCAGTCGCCAGCGGAAAGGGGCCGTGAAGGGCAGTGGCCTGGGGTTGAGTATTGCCCGAGATTGCGTGCGTAAGATGCACGGCGAGCTTCATCTGATTGACGATAGTGCGGGCGATATCTGTTTTCGCATTGAACTCCCTGTCCCCGGGCCGGATAAAACAAACTCATGACTACATATCGGGTGCATATGTCCCACTTTTTAAGTACGAGCGTTGTACAGGGTGTCCGCCGCTTCTGGTTGTCGGGCTTATCCTGTCTGGCGCTCGTCGGCTGTAGCTCTGGCCTGACGCCGCATATTGGCGGCGTCAGCGCAGAGAAAGTTCCTCATGAACAGGTGGCGGATTACCTGTCGACCACCTGTGACGAGCTCTGGACGCTTGATGGAACCGTCGCGGAAAACAATCCGCTGTACTGGCTACGCGGCATGGATTGCGCCGAACGTCTCACGCCCACGCAGGCGCGGGCGCAGGCTAACCAATTAGGCGATGAAAGCTGGTCAGATGCTTTCAAGCGTGGTGTGCTGCTGGCCAATGCCAAAATCACGCCGTCCGAACGCCAGCTGATCGTTTCACGCCTTGATGCCAAAAGTGCACAAATTCCAACGCGCATCCGTCCACTTTACCAGGTGTGGCGCGATAATCAGATGCTGCAACTGAAGCTGTCTGACCAGCGCACGCGCTACAGTAAGCTTCAGGAAACGAGCGATGCCGCGCTGGATGAACTGCGCCAGCAGCAGCAGGCGCTGAAGGGCGAACTTGATCTGACGACCCGCAAGCTGCAAAACCTGACCGACATAGAGCGCCAGCTCTCCAGCCGAAAACCCTCGTCCGGTTTTAACCCGGACAGCACACACGGTACGGATACGCCCGCTGATTCGGAGGAGAAACAATGACACCACGGAAAACAGCTCGCCTGCTGCTGGTGGATGACGACCCCGGGCTGCTGAAGCTGCTGGGGATGCGCTTGACCAGTGAAGGTTATCAGGTGGATACCGCAGAGAGCGGGCAGCAGGGGCTGCGCGTGCTGGCAAAAGAGCGTATCGACCTTGTTATCAGCGATCTGCGAATGGATGAAATGGACGGCTTGCAGCTGTTCAGTGAAATCCAGAAAGTGCAGCCGGGTATGCCGGTGATTATCCTCACCGCTCACGGCTCGATTCCGGATGCCGTGGCAGCCACCCAGCAGGGCGTATTCAGTTTCCTGACCAAACCGGTCGACAAAGACGCGCTGTATAAAGCCATCGATGAAGCGCTTGCGCGAACCGCGCCGGCGGTGGACGAGCGCTGGCGGGAGTCCATCGTCACCCGCAGCCCGATTATGTTACGGCTGCTGGAGCAGGCACAAATGGTGGCGCAGTCGGATGTTAGCGTGCTGATTAACGGCCAGAGCGGTACCGGGAAAGAGATTCTGGCGCAGGCGATTCACAACGCCAGCCCGCGTAGCAATAAACCGTTCGTCGCGATTAACTGTGGTGCATTACCGGAACAGTTGCTGGAATCGGAACTTTTCGGCCACGCGCGCGGGGCGTTTACCGGCGCGGTGAGTAATCGGGAAGGGCTGTTTCAGGCGGCGGAAGGCGGCACGCTGTTCCTCGATGAGATTGGCGACATGCCTGCGCCGCTGCAGGTCAAACTGCTGCGTGTGTTGCAGGAGCGCAAAGTCCGCCCGCTGGGCAGCAACCGCGACCTCGACATTAACGTGCGGATTATCTCCGCGACTCACCGCGACCTGCCAAAAGCGATGGCGCGCGGCGAGTTCCGTGAAGATCTCTTTTATCGCCTTAATGTGGTCAACCTCAAAATTCCGACGCTTGCCGAGCGCACGGAAGATATTCCGCTGCTGGCAAACCATCTATTGCGCCAGTCCGCCGACCGCCACAAACCGTTCGTGCGCGCGTTTTCCACCGATGCCATGAAGCGGCTGATGGCAGCCAACTGGCCGGGCAACGTGCGTCAACTGGTGAACGTAATTGAACAGTGCGTGGCGCTGACGTCGTCGCCGGTGATCAGCGACGCGCTGGTCGATCAGGCTTTAGAGGGCGAGAACACCGCACTGCCAACTTTTGTGGAAGCGCGAAACCAGTTTGAACTCAACTACCTGCGCAAGCTGCTGCAAATCACCAAAGGGAATGTGACGCATGCGGCGAGAATGGCGGGGCGTAACCGCACGGAGTTTTACAAGCTGCTCTCACGCCACGAACTGGACGCAAATGATTTTAAAGAGTAGCACCGTACTTTTGCGTGATTTATGATACGGTGAGCAACCGGTTACGCGACTGAAAAACAGGAACACCATGAAAAAAATTGATGCGATTATTAAACCCTTCAAACTGGATGATGTACGTGAAGCGCTGGCGGAAGTAGGTATTACCGGCATGACGGTAACGGAAGTGAAAGGCTTTGGTCGTCAGAAAGGCCACACCGAGCTCTATCGCGGTGCGGAATACATGGTGGACTTCCTGCCGAAAGTCAAAATTGAAATTGTGGTCAGCGACGATATCGTTGATACCTGTGTGGATACCATTATTCGCACAGCTCAGACCGGCAAAATCGGCGACGGCAAAATCTTTGTCTTTGACGTGGCGCGCGTGATCCGTATTCGTACAGGTGAAGAGGACGACGCGGCGATTTAACACCGCGGCCCCTCACCCTAACCCTCTCCCGCAGGGAGAGGGAATGGTTTGTGCAGGCGTCAATTCTTGCGCTGGTTTTCTCCCTCTCCCTGTGGGAGAGGGCGGGGTGAGGGCAAAAATCACAGCACCTTATGCGGCCCAAAGCACTCGTAATGAATACTTTCCTGCTTCACGCCCAGCTCAACCAACTGCTTTGCGGCGAACTGCATAAAGCCGACCGGGCCACAGAGATAAAACTGCATCGCCGGGTCGCTAAAGGCTCCTTCCATCGCGCTTAAATCCATCAATCCTTCGCTGTCAAACGCTGCTGCCTGACGGTCTGCGTCGGTCGGTTGACGATACCAGGTATGCGCGGTAAAGCGCGGCAAGGTTGCTCCCAGATTTTTCACTTCGTCAGCAAAGGCATGCACATCGCCATTTTCTGCCGCGTGGAACCAGTTTACCTGCGCGGTATGGTTAGATTTCGCCAGCGTATCGAGCATCGCCAGCATCGGTGTCTGACCGACACCGGCGGAGATCAGCGTCACCGGCGTGTTGTTTTCTACTGCCATAAAGAAATCGCCCGCAGGTGCCGCCAGATGCACCACATCGCCGACATTCGCGGAGTTGTGCAGCCAGCTTGATACCTGGCCGCCGTCTTCACGTTTCACCGCAATGCGGTAGCCTTTGCCATCCGCCTTACGAGTAAGGGAGTACTGACGAATCTCCTGATGCGGGAAGCCTTCCGGTTTCAGCCAGACTGCCAGATACTGGCCCGGTTGATAATCTGCTACCGCGCCGCCGTCCACCGGTTCAAATTCAAAGCTGGTGATGAGCGCGCTACGCGGCGTTTTTGCCACAATGCGGAACGGACGCGTGCCTTCCCAGCCGCCGGTTTTATTGGCGTTTTGCTCGTAGATTTCTGCTTCACGGTTGATAAATACCCCCGCCAGCACGCCGTAGGCTTTACCCCATGCATCCAGCACGTCCTGACCCGGGCTGAACATTTCGTCGAGCGTCGCCAGCAGATGTTCGCCAACAATATTGTACTGCTCAGGTTTAATCTGGAAGCTGGTATGTTTCTGGGCGATTTTCTCAACCGCAGGCAGCAGGGCAGGCAGGTTTTCAATATTGCTGGCGTAGGCGGCAATGGCGTTGAACAGCGCTTCACGCTGGTCGCCGTTGCGCTGGTTGCTCATATTGAAAATCTCTTTCAGTTCCGGGTTGTGGGTAAACATCCGGTCATAAAAGTGGGCGGTGAGTTTGGGGCCGGTTTCAACCAGCAGGGGAATAGTGGCTTTGACGGTAGCAATGGTTTGAGCATCAAGCATGGCAGGCTTCCTTTTTACGATTATCTATTGTTGCATATTAAATGCATCTTATAAAAATACCCCTGCTTTGTAAATGGTTCTTTGTAACAATGCATCATGCTGGTTACAACGTGAAGAATTTGCATCACAAACCTGAAAAGTTATCCGTTGAAATTTGGCGAGCCTTTATTCCTCAAGCCCTTGTGTGACGCGAAGGAAAACGTTTGCGTAAAATCGTTTGTCAAGACCTGTTATCGCAGAACTAATCAGTTATACTGTTGGCCGTTGTCCATCAGGGCTTAAAAAATTTACTGTTAGCTGAGTCAGGAGATGCGGATGTTAAAGCGTGAAATGAACATTGCCGATTATGATGCCGAACTGTGGCAGGCTATGGAGCAGGAAAAAGTACGTCAGGAAGAGCACATCGAACTGATCGCCTCCGAAAACTACACCAGCCCGCGCGTTATGCAGGCACAGGGTTCTCAGCTGACCAACAAATATGCTGAAGGTTATCCGGGCAAACGCTACTACGGCGGTTGCGAGTATGTGGATATCGTTGAGCAACTGGCTATCGACCGCGCGAAAGCGCTGTTTGGCGCAGACTACGCTAACGTTCAGCCGCACTCCGGTTCTCAGGCTAACTTCGCCGTCTACACCGCGCTGCTGCAGCCGGGCGATACCGTTCTGGGTATGAACCTGGCGCAGGGCGGTCACCTGACTCACGGCTCCCCGGTAAACTTCTCCGGTAAACTGTACAACATTGTGCCTTACGGTATTGATGAGTCCGGTAAAATCGATTATGACGAAATGGCGAAGCTGGCTCAGGAACATAAACCGAAGATGATTATCGGTGGTTTCTCTGCCTACTCCGGCATCGTTGACTGGGCTAAAATGCGCGAAATCGCTGACAGCATCGGCGCATATCTGTTCGTCGATATGGCCCACGTTGCGGGTCTGATTGCCGCAGGCGTTTACCCGAACCCGGTTCCTCACGCGCATGTCGTGACCACCACCACCCACAAAACTCTGGCGGGCCCGCGTGGCGGCCTGATCCTGGCGAAAGGTGGTGATGAAGAGCTGTATAAAAAACTGAACTCCGCTGTCTTCCCAAGCGCACAGGGCGGCCCGCTGATGCACGTGATTGCCGGTAAAGCGGTAGCACTGAAAGAAGCGATGGAGCCTGAGTTCAAAGTTTACCAGCAGCAGGTTGCGAAAAACGCCAAAGCGATGGTGGAAGTGTTCCTGAACCGTGGCTACAAAGTGGTTTCCGGCGGTACTGAAAACCACCTGTTCCTGCTGGATCTGGTCGACAAAAACCTGACCGGTAAAGAAGCTGACGCAGCCCTGGGCCGCGCTAACATTACCGTCAACAAAAACAGCGTGCCGAACGATCCGAAGAGCCCGTTTGTGACCTCCGGTATCCGTATCGGTTCTCCGGCAATCACTCGCCGTGGCTTCAAAGAAGCGGAAGCGAAGGAACTGGCTGGCTGGATGTGTGACGTTCTGGACAACATCAATGATGAAGCGGTTATCGAGCGCATCAAAGGTAAAGTTCTGGATATCTGCGCACGCTTCCCGGTTTATGCATAATTCTGTTTTGCAGAATAAGAAAAGGCCGCGCAAGCGGCCTTTTTTGTGTCCGGTATTTATTTACCGGCGATCCAGAGAAATTGTGCCCGGCCCGGTCATCGCCAGCAGCAGGAAGCCGCCCGCGATACTGACGTTTTTCCAGAAGTTAATCATATTCGGTACCACTGCATCACCGGTCATATCCCAGTAATGGTGGCCAATCACCGCCGTACCCAGCGTATAGAAAATAAAGATAACCGCCAGCGGGCGCGTGAAGAAGCCCAGCACAATCAGAATGGCGACCGGTACTTCCATGATGATGGCGATAATCGCCGACAGGGTTGGCATTGGTGCGCCCGAGGACGCCATATACTGAACCGTGCCATCAAAGCCCAGCATTTTCGGATAACCGAAAAGGATAAACAGCAAAACGAGAGCGATGCGCGCGATAAGCAGCATCAGCGAACGTGATGCGCCAAAGTCGAAATAACGTAGTGTGTTCATAGTCTTCCATTGTGTTAAGACGTGTTCTTAAAACGTAATACACAATGTGACACTCTGCCACGCGATGCGCCGTTATGTTTACTGATTGTTGAAAAGGTCGCCAGCGCGACCTTTTTACTGACTTACAGCGACTTAAGCGCCACGCGTTCATCGGTGAGTGCATCGCGCGCAAGCGGTTTGCCCGACTGAATCAGCTTGCGTAGCACGCGCACTTCGCGGCCCTGATTAAGCGCCACAGCCCCAACCAGCGCTCCATCGCGCACGTGAAACCAGATAGCTTTTCGCTCATCCGGGTTTCCGCGACAGATCCAGTTTTCACCCTGCATCTCGCCCACGAACTGAAGGTTATCGTTGAATTGATCGCTCCAGAACCAGCCCGGCGTGGCGACGGGAAGTGGCTGATTCAGCATCGCGGCTGCAGCGGTTTGCGCCTGAAAATTGGCATTTTCCCAGCTTTCAATGCGATGCAGAGAGCCGTCAGGTTGACGCGTTATCGCCACATCACCGGCGGCGAAAATGGCCGGGTCGGACGTCATACCGCGTGCATCCACCACGATACCGTTGGCCGTTTCCAGCCCGGCATCGCGGGCAAGGGTATCGTTCGCCACAATGCCGATGCCGTAAATTACCGCATCCGCCTGCAGCTGTTCGCCGCTTTGTAATGTCAGCATGACCTTTTTGCCGGCCTCAACGTGTTCAATGGCGCTGTTGAGCAGCAAACGCACGCCTGCTTGCTGGTGGCGGCGAATCAAATAGTCACGCACCGGCGGCGGAGCGTTTCGGCCCATCACGGTTGGCGCAAGTTCTACAACCGTCACCTGGCATCCACGCTGTGTTGCGCTGGCTGCCAGCTCAAGGCCAATGGTTCCCGCGCCGACAATCACCAGCGATTTTCCGGCGTCCAGCACCGGGCGTAGCCGTTCAGCATCAGCGGCATGACGCAGCGTAAAGCAGCGTTCGCCCAGCGCATCCAGCATCGGCAGAGGACGCGCCGCTGCCCCGGTGGCTATCAGCAATTTCGTCCAGCGGTAGCGTTGACCGTCCGTCAGCACCACCGTTTGGGCCTGGCGGTCAAGATGGCGGAGGGTCACGCCCAGATGCAACTGCACGTTATTCGCCAGCCACCAGTCGGCGGCGAGGACTGGTTGCAGTTGCGGATTATCGTCAAGCAGCATCGCTTTCGACAGCGGTGGGCGTTCATAGGGCAGTTGCTGTTCATCGGAGAAAAGATGTATTTCGCCGCCAAAACCCAACTGACGCAGTGATGCCGCCGCCATCGCTGCGGCCTGACCACCACCGATAATGGCAATAATTTCATTATTCATGGTGGCTCCTTAGAGATCGCGTCCGGCGGCAACGTGGCGAATGCCGCGAATGCCCAGGCCCGCGTCGGCGTTAATCATGACGCCACTCAGCGCCCGATTATTGCGCCGTGACGCCAGCATCACATAGGGCCCGGTGAAGTCTGCCGGGTCGGGGAAGAATTGCAGCGGCAGAATGGCGGCGATTTTTTCCGGCGTCAGCGATTGCATAATCGAGGTATTGCTCTGCCCCAGCGCCTGCGGGCCACGCAGATCGCTTGCCATGCCACAAGGGCCGACGCCGTTGACGCGCACTTTTGGCGCCAGTTCATAGGCAAGCTGGCGAATTAAACCCGTCGCCGCGTGTTTGCTGGCGGTATACAGCGGGCCGCCGCCCCCCGGATACCAGGCGGCGTTAGAGAGCGTGAAAATGATGCTGCCTTCGCTGGCGATCAGCGCCGGGGCGCAGGCTTTCGCACCCAGTAAATACCCGAGCACGTTGACGTTAAACAGCTCGTGGAAGCCGCTCTCCAGCGCGTCGGCAGGTGTGTTCACCAGCGAGGCGTTATGATCCCAGATGCCCGCATTACCGATAAAACAGTCCAGCTTGCCAAACTGCGTCAGCGTCTGGTCAACCGCACGCTGATAATCGGCGTAACAGGTGACGTTCCCCTCGACCGCCAGCACATGTTCGCCAAAACGCTGGCGCAGGCTGGCGACCTTCGCGCCCGACAGTTCGAGCGTGGCAACCTTCGCCCCCTCTTCAATAAAGCGCTCGACCAGCGCGAGCCCCAGGCCGGAGCCGCCACCGGTGATGAAAACCACTTCATCTTTTAAATCACTCATGACGCCTCCTCCGGAATATCAACAAACACTTCGCCACCTTCCACATACACCGGGTAGGTCGCTATTGCATCGGTCGCGGGCAGGCACAGCGCTTTACCGGTTTTCAGGCAGAAACTGGCGGCGTGTAACGGGCACTCAACGGTGGCATCATCTTCCAGATACCCTTCAGACATTGACGCGTTGCCGTGACTGCAACGGTCGTTGATGGCATAAAACTCTCCGCCTATGTGGAACAGGGCGATAACGGGAGTCGTTTCCAGCCGGAGCGCTTCGCCCTCCGGCAGCTCCGCAGTGGAGCAGGCAAATACACGGCTCATCAGAACAATACACTCAGGTTGTGGGAGGTGATCACCGCCTGGTCGAGCACGATTTCACGTGCCAGCAGACGCCACTGTTCGCCATCCAGGCGGCGCACTTTGTCAAAGCGCGTTCCGATGTAAAAGGTTTCATCACGCTCTTTTTGCGCGCGATAAAGCAAATAATTCACGCGAACGGCAAACACATCCGGCTGCGCTGTTTCGCTCACCTGGATATTACTGACCATATGGCGCGTGCGTGACGGCGGCTCCTCGGCCCACGCCATCCCGGTTTCCAGGCGGGCGATTCGGCGCTCGAGCTGATCTTTGTTGTCGTTAAAGATCCAGGTCGTCGGCGGCTGTTTCCCTTTACGACGATCGCGGGTTTGTGCGTTTACCGTGGTGCGCATGGTGTAGATGATGTCGTCATCAAGCTGATCCAGCCAGTCGCGAAAACGCCAGTCGTCGAGCAGTGACGCTTCCAGATAGAGAAACTGGGCGATGCGATGATGCAGTTCTAAAGAGACCGGATTACTCATTTCATCACCTCCTGCTGATAGGCGGCGGTTTTCTCATCCACTTCCTGCCAGGTATCGCTGGAGAGGAGATCGGCCCAACGCTGATACATCCCGCGCGCGGCGGTTTCCGAGAAGATGTAGTTAGTAATGCCCGGAATGCCGTCTTCGCGACGTTTCTCCTGGCCCAGCCCCATTTGCAGGCAGAGCTGGCTGTTACGGGCTTTGTTGCCTTTCAGCAGCTTCTGGATTTCACACCAGTTTTCCGAGTCATCCTGCTCGAGGAAACCCGCCGGGCCGAAGGCGCGGGTGGCGCTGTTTTCAAAGGCCGCCTTAACCTCATCAGAGGCGGCTTTATCGGTGATACAGAAGGCCCACACTTCCACCTGATCCGGGCCGCGGGGGTGCCAGACGCGTAGTGTGGCGGTGCCGTTCAGCCACGAGAGCGTCGGAAAAATATTGTTATGACCGGCCAGACGCAGGGCGCGCACTTTGCCCAGCCGTTGTTCGGCTTCGTCGTAGGTTTCGCGGTAATAGCTGGAGACAGCGCCGTCTACCCAAACGTTGGCGTCCGGTTTTTCAGTGAAGAAGAAGCCGCTTCCGTGCCCGTCCTGGCCGAACTGTAAGGCATCTTTCGCCGTTTCCCACACCGGACGCGCGGTCTGGCCGTCGCCAAGATGTTTATCACTGCCGTCATCTTTAGCGCCAAGCACCTGCACGGCGGAGGCATGGCTGAAGAGGGCGTGATACTGGTCGCTGGCGAATTGTTCTGCCGGGAATTTCCAGTTGCAGTTGATCACCCATTTCTGCACGCCGCCGACGATTTCGGTACCGCCTTCCCGGCGATCCAGCATACCGTCGAGATACCACTTCATGTCGCCCAGATAATTCAGCAGCGGCGGGGCGGAGGTATCCCAGTTGGCAAAAATCAGCCCCTTGTAGCTTTCTACGCAGGGCACTTCGTTCAATCCCCAATGGGATTTACACAAGCCCTGCGGATAGGCGCGTGGCTCCAGCGGCACATCGATCAGCTCGCCGTTAATGCCGTAAGACCAGCCGTGATAGGGGCAGGTGAACGCTTTGGTATTGCCGCAATCGGCGTAGCTTACGCGCATGGCGCGGTGGCGACACTGGTTCAAAAAGGCTTTGATACTGCCGTCTTTCTGGCGCACGACCACAACCGCGTCTTCGCCCATGTAGGTGTTAAAAAAGTCGCCAGCTTTTGGGATCTGGCTTTCGTGCGCCAGGAACAGCCAGCAACGACCAAAAATGCGTTCAAGCTCCAGTTGATAGATGTCAGGATCGGTGTAAATGCGCGGGGTCACGCTACCGTTGTGGGTATCGATCAGAGAGTAGATGTCTACAGGTGTTTTCGTGGTCATATCGTTATCTCGTGGGTAAGAGGTATTGACCTTCTGGTTTTTGTGTCTTTACTATGTTGCTAATTGGTTGTTGTTATGTGAAATACTTAATTTCTACCAGCTGAGACGTTTTATCTATGACAGGGAGAAGGGCATGGAACTGAGACACCTTCGCTACTTTGTGGCCGTCGCGCAGGAGCTAAACTTCACGCGCGCGGCGGAAAAACTGCATACCTCGCAGCCGTCGCTCAGTAGTCAGATCCGCGACCTGGAGCAGTGCGTGGGCGTCTCGCTGCTGGAGAGAGATAAACGCAAAGTGACGCTGACCACGGCGGGTGAATGTTTTCTTACCGATGCGCTCGCGATCCTTGATCAGGCAGAGCAGGCGAAGGTTCGCGCACGTAGTGCTGCCATGCAGGGAAATCATCTGGTGATTGGTTTTGTACCTTCGGCGGAAGTCAATTTGTTGCCGAAAGTGATGCCGCTGCTGCGCTTGCGTCAACCCGAAACGCACATTGAACTGGTGAGCCTGATAACCACTCAGCAGGAAGAAAAACTGCGTAGCGGCGAGCTGGATGTCGGCCTGATGCGCCATCCCATCTACAACCCGGAAATTGATTATCTGGAGCTGTTCCATGAACCGCTGGCGGTGGTGATGCCCGCCACGCATCCGCTGGCGCGTGAGCGTAAAATCAGCGCGGAACAGTTAAACGGCGTCGAATTTATCAGTACCGATCCCGCTTATTCCGGCGCGCTGGCGTCGATCGTCGATAAGTGGCTTACCGATCAGCAGTGTCAGCCGAAGATTGTGCAGATGGCGACCAATATTCTGGTCACCATGAACCTGGTGGGCATGGGGCTCGGTGTGTCGCTCATCCCCGGTTACATGCAGAGTTTCAACACCGGGCAGGTGGTGTTTCGTCCGCTGGCGGGTGATGCGCCGACGATTGCCCTGCTAATGGCGTGGAAGAAGGGCGAGCTGAAACCGGCGCTGCGCGATTTTATTGATATTGTGAAGACGCGGTGTGAGTTGCTGTAACTCTCATATTTCTGTGAATCCGGTGTGCGGTCATCGAAAATAAGTGACGAAGATCACGATTTTTAATCCATACTCGCGCCAGGCAAACGTTTTACCGCCAGACTGTCGCCTCCATTCTGGAGGAAATCATGGTCTTGCACTCAACGCGCTGGCTGGCGCTCAGTTACTTCACCTATTTTTTCAGCTACGGTATTTTTCTGCCTTTCTGGAGCGTCTGGCTCAAGGGCGCAGGGCTTACGCCGGAAACGATCGGCGTTCTGCTTGGCGCGGGCCTGGTGGCGCGTTTTCTTGGTAGCCTGCTGATTGCGCCGCGTGTGAGCGATCCCTCCCGATTAATCAGCGTGTTGCGTGTTCTGGCGCTGCTAACGCTGCTGTTTGCGATGGCCTTCTGGGCCGGTAGTCACGTTGCCTGGCTGATGGTGGTGATGATTGGCTTTAACCTCTTTTTCTCGCCGCTGGTGCCGTTGACCGATGCGCTTGCCAATACCTGGCAGAAGCAAATCACCATGGATTATGGCCGGGTGCGCCTGTGGGGCTCGATTGCCTTTGTGATTGGCTCGGCGTTGACGGGCAAACTGGTTAGCTTGTTTGATTATCATGCGATTCTGGTGCTGCTAAGCCTGGGGATCGCTTCAATGCTGCTCGGCATGCTGTTGCGGCCTTCTGTCATGCCACAAGGGGCATCTCGTCATCAGGAGGCGGCGGGGTGGCGCGCCTGGCGAACGCTGGTGGCGCAGAGCTGGCGTTTCCTCGCCTGCGTGTGCTTATTGCAAGGCGCGCATGCGGCCTACTATGGTTTCAGCGCTATTTACTGGCAGGGGGCGGGTTATTCTGCTTCGGCGGTAGGGTACCTCTGGTCGCTCGGCGTGGTGGCTGAAGTTGTGATTTTTGCTCTGAGCAAAAAAGTTTTCCGCCGCTTTAGCGCGCGTGACCTGCTGCTACTGTCGGCAGTGTGCGGCGTGATTCGCTGGGGAATCATGGGCTGGACTACAGAACTACCGTGGCTGATTGTCGCGCAGATCCTGCACTGCGGAACCTTTACCGTCTGCCATCTGGCGGCCATGCGTTATATCGCCGCGCGTCAGGGAAGTGAAGTGATTCGCCTGCAGGCCGTGTATTCTGCGGTGGCGATGGGCGGCAGTATCGCGGTGATGACGATATTCGCCGGTTTCCTGTACCAGCATCTGCACCAGGGCGTGTTCTGGGTGATGGCGCTGGTTGCGTTACCGGCATTGATCCTGCGCCCGAAAGCGGTAACGGCTTAAGCGTCGAGGATCTTGCAGATATGCTGCCGCTGATGATCGCTTAATGGCCGATCGGCATGGATCAGCGGCGGTGAAAACAACGGCAGGGCGATTGCGTAGGGCGACACCACCAGGCTGGCACTTTTCGGCGCGCCTTCTTTCTGGAAGGTTCGCGCCGCCAGATATTTAACATTGAGCGGCAGCAGGGTGAGTTCCCGAAGCTGCTGCTCAATTTCTTGCTCCAGCGCCGGGTTATCACCCGTCAGGAGCACCACTTCTTTCTCATGTAACTCGCTCTCCTGCATGAGCCCCGCACCAAAAATAATGGCAATCAGCGCCGCCTCTTCATGACTGAATTGCAGGGTATAGCGTGTCTCGAAATCAGCCAACGCCTCGCGCGTGGTGCGCATTAATCGCGGATACAGCCGGTGAATCTCTTCGGTGAGATGCGTATCAATGCCGATGCCGAAAATACAGCGATTCAGCGCCTGTGCAAGGTGAATATAGAGCTGATCGCGCAGGCTTTGTTCATCACCCAGCTGCCGCCCGGCCAGTTGCTGAAAACGGTCAATAAGCTGGTCAATCGCCAGATGTAACTGACGATCCTGCGCATGACCATCGTAAACCGGGTTGGGCGAGCGCATCAGCATAAACAGCAGCGCCAGAAACTGTTGTTCGCTACAGTGAGGCTGCCGGTGAATGCGTCGTTGCCAGTGGCGGATAATCTCGGCGGCCACCTGAAACTCCTGAGTGGTACGGGTCCAGGTACTTTGCAGCGAGTTAAAAGTAGGGCTCTCTCCCTGATGATGCTGAAGCAGGCAGTATTGCAGGTAGAGGCGCAAGAACTGTGTGTCGCGGCACTCGAACTGGCGTTGTAAGCTACGCCCGCAGCGGTTAACCAGCGCCTGCAAATTAGTATCGTCATACAGCGTGCGGGCGATGCCCTGCTGTTTAAGCTGCGTTTTAAGCGCCGGGGTAAAATGGTGGCTGACAAAATGCGGGCATAAACGGAAGGCGCGCCGCAGCCAGTGCAGTAAGCACAGGCGTAAATCGAGCGTGGTGCCTTCAATCCGATAGCTGCCGTCCGCTCCGCTGGCAATCGCCAGACGATGGTAACGCTGGATCTCCTCTCCCGTCTCGGCTATATCTTGCCGGGCCGTTGTTGCATCGACACCATTCACTTCGCCAATGAATTCGGGCGTAATGGTATGGTCGGGAAGGTAGAACATCAGCAGCACCTGGCAGCGGCGCTGTGGACTGGAAAGCACAGATGGAGGTTCCATAAGCGTCATCATCTGAAAGATTCCAGTTTGCGTTTTTGATAAGAATAGCTAAAGGATAGTCTTTCGTCGGAGTGCTCAGCCTCTTTACGTAAGGAATATCGGCGTCGGTCACAGAATTTTTCACTGAGGAACGGATGAAGAGAGTGAAACAAAGCGTAAGTCTGCTCTTTTTCGCGGTTTTATCGCTTAGCGCCCAGGCGCACCCGCATAGCTTTATCACCCTGACGACGCAGGTCGTGGCGCAGGATGGGCAGATGAGCGGTCTGAAAATGCGCTGGGTAATGGATGAATTAACATCAGCAGACCTGTTGTATGACGCCGGAAAGGCTAAACCGGGCGATGAAGTGTGGAAAAAACTGGCGGCGGAGGTGATGGCTAACGTGCTGGGTCAGCACTATTTCACCGAGTTCTGGCACAACGGCAAAAAGGTAAAATTTGAAAATCTGCCCACTGACTACGGTCTGGCGCGGGAGGGGCATCAGGCGGTGCTGACGTTTACGCTGCCGCTGGCGAATCCCCAGACGTTAGCCGGGCAGACCTATTCCTTCTCGACGTTTGATCCAACCTATTACGTCGATATGCACTATGAAAAGGACGGGGATGTCTCGCTGCCCGCGAGTTTGCAATCGGCCTGCAAACTGGCGGTGCATACGCCGCAGCCCAGTGAAGAGATGATGTCTTATGCGTTGTCGCTCGATAAAGAAGACGCGCCGGATGAAGACATGGAACTTGGCAAACAATTTGCCCAGAAGGTGACGCTAACATGTCAGTGAATGCGCTCGTTAAACGCCCGTCACACCGCGTGCTGGCGCTCTGGCCGTTGGCCGTTTTTCTGCTGCTGAGCGTGCTGGCGGGTTTCTGGCTGTGGCAGGCATGGCCGCAAATCATGATAAAAAGCATCATCTGGCAGCGTGAAGTGAATCAGCAGATGAGCGGATTGCTGAAGGCGGTGGCGGAGAATCCAACCCAGGCGGGCGGCTCGCTGCTGCTGTTTAGCTTTATCTACGGCGTGCTGCATGCGTTAGGGCCGGGGCACGGCAAAGTGGTGATTGCCACCTGGCTGGCTACGCATCCCTCAAAGCTTAAATCAAGTATTGGCCTGACGTTGGCATCGTCGCTGTTACAGGGGCTGGTGGCGATCGCGCTGGTGGTGGTGGTATTAACGCTGCTGCGATTACCCGCACGTCAGCTTCATGTGAGTGGTTTCTGGCTGGAGAAAGCCAGCTATGCGCTGGTGGGCGTGCTGGGGCTGATGCTGTGCTGGCGCGCGTTGAAAACGCTACGACGACTGCTGCGTAAACCGACTTTTACCGCGTTTAAACCGGTTCACATCCATGATGAACACTGCGGATGCGGGCATAAACATCTGCCCGACCCGGAGCAAATTCGCAGCGGCGACGACTGGCGCGCGCGCCTGATGGTGGTGCTCTCGATGGGCATGCGTCCGTGCTCTGGCGCAATTATGGTGCTGTTATTCAGTAAAGTGATTGGCGTATTTGCCTGGGGAATGGCGTCGGCGCTGGCAATGGCGGCGGGTACGTCTCTGACCATCTCATCGCTTGCGCTACTGGTGCACAGTTTTCGCCAGCTGGCGGTGCGGCTGAGTGGAAATCGAGCGCCGGTATTATGGCGACAGGTGGGCTGGACAACGCTGGCATTAGCCGGTGGCGCGCTATTGATGACGGCGGCGGTGGTGATGTGGGTGAGTGCGGTGCCGGTTGGGCGGGGGATGCGGCCGTTTTAAAAGTCGGATGAGGGATACACTGACATTTTTGTCGGCCCGGTAAGCGTGAGCGCCACCGGGCACAACAATTGTTTAGCGCTTCAGCGCTTCGCTCAACTGGTCACGCATGTTCGCCAGCATCGCTTTGACAACGCGTGCGTTACCCGCAACCACGTTGCCGGTCATCATGTAGTTATGACCACCGGTGAAATCACACACCAGAGCACCCGCTTCGCGCGCCAGCAGTTCACCTGCGGCGAAATCCCACGGCTTCAGACCAATTTCAAAGAAACCATCTACGCGGCCTGCGGCAACGTAAGCCAGATCCAGCGCTGCGGAACCGGTGCGACGGAAGTCGGCACATTCGGTGAACAGGTTAACCAGAATATTCATGTATGCAGGAGCGTGCTGTTTGGCTTTGAACGGGAAACCGGTCGCCAGAATCGTGCCGTCGAGGTCACGCGCGGTGCTGCAACGCAGACGGTAGCCGTTCAACTGTGCGCCCTGACCACGAGTCGCGGTGAAGAGTTCGTTACGCATGGGATCGTAAACCACCGCAACTTCAGTACGACCTTTGATGCGTACGGCGATGGAGACCGCAAAGTGCGGCAGACGTTTAACGAAGTTAGTGGTGCCATCCAGTGGATCGATAACCCATTGAACATCCAGATCGTCGCCAACATGTTCACCGCTTTCTTCGGTGATAATGGTGTGTTGCGGGTAAGATTTGCGAATGGTTTCGATGATAATGGCTTCAGCCGCTTTATCAACGTTGGTCACGAAATCGTTGCTGCCTTTCTGGCTGGTTTCAACAGAATCAGGCGTTTCGTAATGTTTGGCAATCAGGTTACCCGCCTTGCGCGCGGCGCGCACGGCGATGTTCAGCATCGGATGCATCAGGTTACTCTCACTGGATGTTAAAGAACGGGGAAAAACGGCGCATATCATAACAGCGAATTCGGACTCTGTCTTCGCTTTATGATAATATGGCCGAATAATCTTTAGACGAAGAAAGACAATGCTGCAAAATATTCGAATTGTGCTGGTTGAAACCTCTCACACCGGCAATATGGGCTCAGTGGCCCGCGCCATGAAAACTATGGGTTTAACCAATCTTTGGCTGGTAAATCCGCTGGTAAAACCTGACTCCCAGGCTATCGCTCTGGCCGCCGGAGCCAGCGATGTCATTGGTAGCGCCAATATTGTCGATACGCTCGATGAAGCGCTGGCGGGGTGCAGCCTGGTGGTCGGTACCAGCGCGCGTTCGCGCACGCTGCCGTGGCCGATGCTCGACCCGCGCGAATGTGGGCTGAAAAGCGTTGCTGAAGCGGAACACGCGCCGGTGGCGCTGGTGTTTGGCCGTGAGCGCGTTGGCCTGACCAACGAAGAATTGCAAAAATGCCATTATCACGTCGCGATTGCCGCTAACCCGGAATACAGCTCGCTGAACCTGGCGATGGCGGTGCAGGTTATCTCTTATGAGGTGCGCATGGCGTGGCTGGCGGCGCAGGAAAGCGGTGAAGCAAAAGCCGAGCACGACGAAACGCCGTATCCGCTGGTCGATGATCTGGAACGTTTCTATGGTCATCTGGAACAAACGCTGCTGAGTACCGGTTTTATCCGCGAAAACCATCCGGGGCAGGTCATGAACAAACTGCGTCGTTTGTTTACGCGAGCGCGTCCGGAAAGCCAGGAGCTGAACATCCTGCGCGGGATTCTGGCGTCGATTGAGCAGCAGAATAAGAAGTCATAAGGGCCACCCACACCTTAACCCTCTCCCTGAGGGAGAGGGGACAGATTGTGCGCGGTGTTCCCCCTCTCCCTGTGGGAGAGGGCCGGGGTGAGGGCAACAGACCGCACTGAATGTTAAATACCTGACTAAATTACTCAAGTAAATAGTTGACCATTTTACTCGGGAATGTCAGACTTGGACCTGCTATGCAATACCCCCACATAAATTATTAAAAACCCCGGGCAGGGGCGAGTTTGAGGTTAAGTAAGACATGAGACTGACATCTAAAGGGCGTTACGCCGTGACCGCGATGCTGGACGTTGCACTCAACTCCGAAGCGGGCCCGGTGCCGTTGGCCGATATTTCAGAACGACAGGGAATTTCACTTTCCTACCTGGAGCAGCTTTTCTCCCGTCTGCGTAAAAATGGTCTGGTATCCAGCGTTCGCGGCCCTGGCGGCGGCTATCTGCTGGGTAAAGAAGCTAACCACATCGCGGTTGGCGAAGTTATCAGCGCAGTTGACGAATCCGTCGACGCGACCCGTTGTCAGGGTAAAGGCGGCTGCCAGGGTGGCGATAAATGCCTGACTCACGCACTGTGGCGCGACCTGAGCGATCGCCTGACCGGTTTTCTGAACAACATCACGCTGGGCGAACTGGTCAATAACCAGGAAGTGCTGGATGTGTCTGGTCGTCAGCACACCCATGAAACCACGCGCAGCACCCGTGCGCAAGACGCAATCGACGTCAAACTGCGCGCGTAAAATAACTATCCGCGCGACGGATAATAAAGAGATTTCAGAATCAGGCCGGAGCGTACCGCGCTCCGTCTCCTCGGTCGTACATCCAGCCGATAGCCTGATTCCTTGCATTGAAGCGATGTACGGAGTTTAAGAGCAATGAAATTACCGATTTATCTCGATTACTCCGCAACCACGCCGGTGGACCCGCGTGTTGCCGAGAAAATGATGCAGTTTTTGACCCTGGACGGAACCTTTGGTAACCCGGCCTCCCGTTCTCACCGTTTTGGCTGGCAGGCTGAAGAAGCGGTAGATATCGCCCGTAATCAGATTGCCGATCTGGTCGGTGCGGATCCGCGCGAAATCGTATTCACCTCCGGTGCAACCGAATCGGACAACCTGGCAATTAAAGGTGCAGCCAACTTTTATCAGAAAAAAGGCAAGCACATTATTACCAGCAAAACCGAGCATAAAGCTGTGCTGGACACCTGCCGTCAGCTTGAGCGTGAAGGTTTTGAAGTCACCTACCTTGCCCCTCAGCGCAACGGTATCATTGACCTGAAAGAACTCGAAGCGGCGATGCGTGATGACACCATCCTCGTTTCTATCATGCACGTGAACAACGAAATCGGTGTGGTACAGGACATCGCGACCATCGGCGAAATGTGCCGTGCGCGCGGTATTGTTTACCATGTTGATGCGACCCAGAGCGTGGGCAAACTGCCTATCGACCTGAGCCAGCTTAAAGTTGACCTGATGTCCTTCTCCGGCCACAAAATCTATGGCCCGAAAGGCATTGGCGCGCTGTATGTGCGTCGTAAACCGCGTATCCGCATCGAAGCACAGATGCACGGCGGCGGTCACGAGCGCGGCATGCGTTCCGGTACTCTGCCTGTTCACCAGATCGTCGGTATGGGCGAAGCTTACCGTATCGCGAAAGAAGAGATGGAAACCGAAATGGCCCGTCTGCGCGGTCTGCGTAACCGTCTGTGGAACGGCGTGAAGGATATGGAAGAAGTTTACCTGAACGGTGACCTTGAGCAGGGCGCACCGAACATCCTTAACGTCAGCTTCAACTTTGTTGAAGGTGAATCGCTGATTATGGCGCTGAAAGATCTGGCCGTGTCTTCCGGTTCCGCCTGTACGTCTGCAAGCCTCGAGCCATCCTACGTGCTGCGCGCACTGGGTATGACCGACGAGCTGGCACATAGCTCTATCCGTTTCTCTTTAGGTCGTTTTACTACCGAAGAAGAGATTGACTACACCATTCAACTGGTTCGTAACTCCATTGGCCGTCTGCGCGACCTTTCTCCGCTGTGGGAAATGTTCAAACAGGGCGTGGATCTGAACAGCATCGAATGGTCACATCACTAATCGGTAGATAAGAGGAATTCAATCATGGCATACAGCGAAAAAGTTATTGATCATTACGAGAACCCGCGCAACGTTGGCTCTTTCGACAACAGCGATGAGAGCGTCGGTAGCGGCATGGTTGGCGCACCAGCGTGTGGCGACGTGATGAAGTTGCAGATCAAAGTCAACAATGAAGGTATCATTGAAGACGCGCGTTTCAAGACCTATGGCTGCGGTTCTGCCATTGCGTCCAGCTCGCTGGTTACCGAATGGGTAAAAGGCAAGTCTCTGGACGAAGCACAGGCGATTAAAAACACCGACATCGCAGACGAGCTTGAACTGCCGCCAGTGAAAATTCACTGCTCTATCCTGGCAGAAGACGCGATTAAAGCCGCCATTGCGGATTACAAAAGCAAACGTGAAGCAAAATAAGAATTGAGGTTTTGTTATGTCGATTACATTGAGCGACAGTGCAGCAGCGCGAGTCAATACCTTCCTGGCCAACCGTGGTAAAGGGTTTGGTCTGCGTCTGGGCGTGAGAACTTCCGGCTGCTCGGGTATGGCGTATGTACTGGAATTTGTTGATGAACCTGCGGCAGAAGATACCGTGTTCGAAGACAAAGGCGTGAAGGTAGTGATCGACGGTAAAAGCCTGCAATTCCTCGACGGCACTCAACTGGACTTCGTTAAAGAAGGCCTGAACGAAGGGTTTAAATTCACCAACCCGAACGTCAAAGATGAGTGCGGTTGCGGCGAAAGCTTTAACGTGTAACTGAACGTCACCAACCCCACCGCAGGCCATCTGTGGGTGGGGTTTTGTTTTATTTACCCTGAGATTGTTATGGATTACTTCAGCCTCTTCGGGTTACCCGCCCACTATCACGTCGATACTCAGGCCCTTGCGACCCGTTTTCAGGATCTGCAACGTCAGAACCATCCCGACAAATTCGCCAGCGCAAGCGAGTCCGAACAACTGGCCGCAGTACAACGCTCCGCAACCATTAATCAGGCCTGGCAAACGCTGCGCCATCCGCTGCCGCGCGCAGAGTATCTGCTTTCGCTGCACGGATTTGATTTAGCCAGCGAGCAGCACACGGTGCGCGATACCGCCTTTCTGATGGAACAACTGGAACTGCGCGAAGAGCTGGACGAGATTGAACAGGCGAAGGATGACGCGCGGCTGGAAGGGTTTATTAAACGCGTGAAAGCGATGTTCGACACTCGCCATCAGCAGATGGTGAAAGAATTAGACGATGAAGCGTGGGAGACGGCGGCCGATACCGTGCGTAAACTGCGTTTTCTCGATAAACTGCGCAGCAGTGCTGAACAACTCGAAGAAAAACTGCTCGACTATTAATTTCGGAAGCTCAATATGGCCTTATTACAAATTAGTGAGCCTGGTCTGAGTGCCGCGCCGCATCAGCGTCGTCTGGCGGTTGGCATTGATTTAGGCACCACCAATTCTCTGGTTGCGACGGTCCGTAGCGGTCAGGCGGAAACACTGGCTGACCGCCAGGGCCGTCACCTGCTGCCCTCTGTTGTCCATTACCAGGCACAGGGCCACGTCGTGGGTTATGATGCGCGCACCAATGCCGCGCAGGATCCAGCTAATACGATAAGCTCCGTCAAACGTCTGATGGGCCGCTCGCTGGCAGACATTCAGGCGCGTTATCCGCACCTGCCGTACCAGTTTGAGGCGAGCGAAAATGGCCTGCCGATGCTGGTCACTGAAGCCGGTGTGCTGAACCCGATTCGCGTCTCGGCCGATATCCTCAAAGCGCTGGCGGCGCGGGCTACTGAATCGCTCGCCGGTGAACTTGACGGCGTGGTGATTACCGTTCCGGCCTATTTTGACGATGCACAGCGTCAGGGCACCAAAGACGCCGCGCGTCTGGCGGGCCTGCACGTGCTGCGTCTGCTCAACGAACCGACTGCTGCGGCCATTGCCTATGGCCTGGATTCCGGTCAGGAAGGCGTGATTGCCGTCTATGACCTGGGCGGCGGTACGTTTGATATCTCTATTCTGCGCTTAAGCCGCGGCGTGTTTGAAGTGCTGGCGACCGGTGGTGATTCCGCCCTCGGCGGTGATGACTTCGACCATTTGCTGGCGGACTACATTCGCGAACAGGCGGGTATTCCCGATCGCAGCGATAACCGCGTCCAGCGTGAACTGCTGG
The DNA here is from genome assembly GCF_965231525.1 of Pseudocitrobacter faecalis. NCBI lineage: Bacteria > Pseudomonadati > Pseudomonadota > Gammaproteobacteria > Enterobacterales > Enterobacteriaceae > Pseudocitrobacter > Pseudocitrobacter faecalis. The sequence goes on from NZ_CBDDNJ010000002.1 coordinate 803,516, forward strand.
ATGCTGCCATCGCCGCTAAAATCGCCCTGAGTGACGCTGACAGCGTGGCGGTTGAGGTTGCTGGCTGGAAAGGCGACATCACCCGCGAACAGTTTAACGACCTTATTTCCCCGCTGGTTAAACGTACTCTGATGGCCTGTCGCCGCGCTTTGAAAGACGCAGGCGTGGAAGCGGATGAGGTGCTGGAAGTCGTGATGGTCGGTGGGTCTACTCGTGTGCCGCTGGTGCGTGAACGCGTGGGTGAATTCTTTGGCCGCACGCCGCTTACCTCTATCGACCCGGATAAAGTGGTCGCCATTGGCGCGGCGATTCAGGCCGATATTTTGGTGGGTAACAAGCCAGACAGTGAAATGCTGCTGCTGGACGTTATCCCGCTGTCGCTCGGTCTGGAGACCATGGGCGGGCTGGTTGAGAAAGTGATCCCGCGTAACACCACCATTCCGGTGGCGCGAGCGCAGGAGTTTACCACCTTCAAAGATGGCCAGACGGCGATGTCTATTCACGTGATGCAGGGCGAGCGCGAACTGGTGCAGGATTGCCGCTCGCTGGCGCGCTTTGCGTTGCGTGGTATTCCGGCGCTGCCGGCGGGTGGCGCGCATATTCGCGTCACTTTCCAGGTGGATGCCGACGGGCTGTTAAGCGTGACCGCGATGGAGAAATCCACCGGGGTTGAATCCTCAATTCAGGTCAAACCGTCCTACGGTCTGACCGACGGTGAAATCGCCACCATGATTCAGGATTCCATGAGCTACGCTGAGCACGATGTTAAAGCCCGTATGCTCGCGGAGCAAAAAGTAGAAGCAGCACGCGTACTGGAGAGTTTGACCGGTGCTCTGGCCGCCGATGCCGCGCTGTTAAGCGCCGCAGAACGTCAGGAGATTGATGAAGCCGCTGCGCAGCTGCGCGCGGTAGCCGAAGGCAATGATACTGACGCAATAGAACAAGCCATTAAAAACGTTGATAAACAAACCCAGGAATTCGCCGCTCGCCGTATGGATAAATCCGTCCGTACTGCGTTGAAAGGCCAATCCGTGGACGAGGTTTAATATGCCAAAGATTGTTTTTCTGCCCCACCAGGATCTGTGTCCGGATGGCGTAGTTGTGGAAGCTGAGACCGGTGAAACTATTCTGGATGCGGCGCTGCGTAGCGGTATCGAGATTGAACACGCCTGCGAAAAATCCTGTGCCTGCACCACCTGCCACTGCATCGTGCGTGAAGGTTTCGATTCTCTGCCGGAAAGCACTGAAGACGAAGACGATATGCTGGATAAAGCCTGGGGGCTGGAACCGGATAGCCGTCTGAGCTGTCAGGCGCGCGTCACCGACGAAGATCTGGTGGTCGAAATCCCGCGTTACACTATTAACCACGCACGCGAGCATTAACAGAGGATAGTATGGGACTGAAGTGGACCGACAGCCGTGAAATCGGCGAAGCGCTTTACGACACCTTCCCGGATACCGATCCGAAGACCGTGCGCTTTACTGACCTGCACCAATGGATTTGCGACCTTGAGGATTTTGATGATGACCCTCAGGCATCAAATGAAAAAATCCTTGAGGCAATTCTGCTAGTCTGGTTAGACGAAGCTGAATAAGTCACATAACGGGCTGCCTTCGGGTGGCCCGTATTGCTAATACGGCCCGTTTACGAATAAGGATAAATAAATGACCGAAGCGATGAACATTACGCTGACCACGCAGCCCGCCGATGCGCGCTGGGGCGAAAAAGCGACTTATAGCATTAACGATAATGGAATCTCTCTGCACCTGACCGGTAAGGACGACCTGGGCCTGATTCAGCGCGCGGCGCGTAAAATTGATGGCTTGGGCATTAAACACGTGGCGCTGATCGGCGAAGGCTGGAGCGCTGACAGCGCGTGGGCTTTCTGGGCCGGTTATAAAGGGCCGAAAGGCACGCGTAAAGTGGAATGGCCAGAGCTGGATGACGCGCAGCGTCAGGAACTTGATAACCGCCTGACTATCATCGACTGGGTGCGCGATACCATCAACGCACCGGCGGAAGACGTCGGCCCGTCACAACTTGCACAACGCGCGGTGGATCTGCTGTGCAGCGTCGCTTGTGATCAGGTTTCTTATCGCATCACCAAAGGCGAAGATCTGCGTGAGCAGAATTACATGGGTATTCACACCGTAGGCCGTGGCTCTGAGCGTGCGCCGGTACTGCTGGCGCTGGACTACAACCCAACCGGCGATAAAGACGCGCCGGTTTACGCCTGCCTGGTCGGGAAAGGTATTACCTTCGATTCCGGCGGTTATAGCCTGAAGCAAAGCGCGTTCATGGACTCGATGAAGTCCGACATGGGCGGTGCGGCGATGGTCACTGGCGCGCTGGCGTTTGCTATTACGCGTGGTTTGAACAAGCGTGTGAAACTGTACCTGTGTTGTGCCGACAACATGGTGAGCGGCAATGCGTTCAAACTGGGCGATATCATTCACTATCGCAACGGTAAAAACGTCGAAGTGATGAACACCGATGCTGAAGGGCGTCTGGTGCTGGCCGATGGCCTGATTGATGCCTCTGCGCAGAAACCAGAACTGATCATCGACGCTGCAACCCTGACCGGGGCGGCAAAAACGGCGTTGGGTAACGACTACCATGCGCTGTTGAGCTTTGACGATAGCCTGGTGAATCGCCTGATGGCGAGTGCCGCAGCAGAAAACGAACCGTTCTGGCGCCTGCCGCTGGCGGAGTTCCATCGTAACCAGTTGCCGTCCAACTTTGCCGAGCTGAACAACACTGCGAACGCCACCTATCCGGCGGGTGCAAGCACGGCGGCGGGTTTCCTGTCTCACTTCGTTGAGAACTATCACAAAGGCTGGTTGCACATCGACTGCTCCGCGACTTATCGCAAAGGCGCGGTAGAGCAGTGGGCCGCCGGCGCGACCGGGCTGGGCGTGCGTACGATTGCGAATCTGCTGACCGCTGAATAAATTATTACCCCTCACACCGGCCCTCTCCCAAAGGGAGAGGGAACTGTTCTGTGCGGTTTTCTCCCTCTCCCTTTGGGAGAGGGCCGGGGTGAGGGGGAAAACCGACATTCTGGAACCCACTATGTCCGAAACCAAAAACGAATTAGAAACCCTGCTTGAGCAGGCGGCGACCGAACCGGCGCATCGCCCGGCGTTTTTCCGCACGCTGCTGGAATCCACCGTGTGGGTGCCCGGTACAGCGGCGGAAGGCGAACAAATTGTGGAAGACAGCGCACTCGATTTACAGCACTGGGAAAAGGATGATGGTACTTCCGTTATTCCCTTTTTCACCTCGCTGGAAGCCTTGCAGCAGGCCGTTGAAGAGGAACAGGCGTTCGTGGTCATGCCCGTTCGCACGTTGTTTGAAATGACTCTTGGCGAAACGCTGTTCCTCAACGCCAAATTGCCAACCGGGAAAGCGTTCACCCCGCGCGAAATCAGCCATCTGATTGGAGAAGAAGGCAATCCGCTCAGTACCCAGGAAATTCTGGAAGGCGGCGAATCGCTGATCCTGTCAGAAGTGGCGGAGCCGCCAGCCCAAATGGTCGACTCACTCACGACGCTGTTTAAAACCATCAAACCGGTGAAACGCGCGTTTATCTGTTCTATTAAAGAGAGCACAGAAGGCGAAGCGAATCTGCTGATTGGTATTGAAGCAGACGGTGATATTGAAGAGATTATTCACGCCGCAGGCAGCGTGGCGACCGATACGCTACCGGGCGATGAACCGATTGACATCTGCCAGGTGGTAAAAGGGGAAAAGGGAATCAGCCACTTTATTACCGAACACATCACGCCGTTCTACGAACGCCGCTGGGGCGGCTTCCTGCGTGATTTTAAACAGAACCGCATTATCTGAGTTTGTGGAATGCCGCCCTACAGGGCGGCATCCTGTCTTTCCTGCTGCCTTTATTCACACCTAAAAGATATTGCTGCGTCTAGAAGAGAAATCATTGCCAAACTTACGGGTGTTATTACTCGGTTGCTTCCAATAGCAATAAATCCATCAATAGTACCAGGTTGGATTCGAATGAAGTTATTCCAGAGGCTTCAGCCGCGTAATGAATCGCTTCATCATAAAGAGCAAAATGCAGATCGGCGATTTCAGCCAGGGGGTTGGCCGATGCGCGGGTAAAAGCAATAACCGTCATGCCAACATTTTTTGCGATACGGGCTTTATCCAGAACCTGCTCAGTCTCACCACTACGTGAGACGGCGATAAAAACCTGATAACGGGAAGCATTGTTTAAAAATATATTTCTACTATCGCCAGGGCCGGAAAGGAAAGCCGTTTTACCCAACACTTGTAGCTTCTTAGTAAAATATTCCGCAAAGAGATAGGAAAAGCCGGCACCGTAAAGAAAGAAACTCTCTTGCTTTCGCAGAAGTGTGGCAAACGCATTACGTTTATCGTCACTAACCCAGGAAAAGGTGGTTCGATAATTTGCCATGAATTGTTCAAAGGCAGAAGGGAGTTTCGGCAGGGTATGGGCCGTAAAAGCAATATGCGGCTCACTGGAGAGTAGTTGTTTACAGTGCCAGGTAAACTCACTATAACCACTGAAGCCGAGTTTCTGGCATAAACGCATTATGGTGGCTGTGGAGACATACGTTGTCTGCGCCAGTTCACGGACTGTAAGTTGTCCTAGCAATAACGGATGTTCTGTAATGTAGGCAAGTACGCGATATTCTGCGCGAGTTAGTGCTTCCCCGCGCATTAATAACGTCGTGAGGCGATTATCCATTAATTAGCCGGTTCCACTGGGAGGTCATCCCGAGCTCCCCATTCGCTCCAGGCTCCATCGTATAAAGCGATATTTTTTACACCCAACGTCGACAGTGCGAGCACGATCACCGCTGCCGTTACGCCAGATCCGCAACTGGCAATAATTGGTTCATTAAGGTTGATACCTTTTTGGGAAAAAATAGTTTCCAGCTCGTCGGTGGTTTTTAACTCACCTTCGAAAACCAGTTCATTCCAGGGAATATTGCAGGCGCCGGGGATATGTCCACGTTTCAGTCCAGGCCGTGGTTCATCCACCTCGGCGTTAAAACGCGGCGCGGGGCGGGCATCAATTATTTGGGCACTTTTTTCATGACTCGCCAGAAGCACATCAGTAAGACGGATGATTGCGTGGGAGTCAAATTTCGCACTGAAATCGCTGTCTGGCAGGGTGACGACACCGCGTTGTAACAGGCCTCCCTCACGTTGCCAGCCGGAAAGCCCTCCAGCCAAAATGGAAACGTTGTCTACTCCAAACGTTTTCAGCATCCACCATGCGCGCGGCGCTGAAAAAAGGCTGCCTTCATCATAAATGATAAGATGCTTATCATGGCTAACGCCCAGTTCTCGCATGGCCACAGCGAAGGCTTCCGCACGAGGCATCATGTGAGGATACGCGCTGTTGCGATCTGAAAGCGTCTCAATATCAAAGAAAACGGCGCCAGGCACATGCCCGGCACGGTACTCTGCGGGGATATCACGATCGTCCTGCCCTGGCGGAGCCATCCGCGCATCAAGAATTTGTACTTCAGGATCGTCGATATGTTCCGCCAACCAGTCGGCTGCGACAAAATATGAGGTGGACATGATTGCCTCCATCTTTCTTGGTATAAAAACGGATTGTCGGTGTTTTTTCTGACACCGACAAGCAAAGCACGTTCAACTCGCGAACAAGCCCCTATTTTTTAACCGGATGTCCGTCCTGGTACGCTTTTTTTAGCTCCGGCCAGTACTCGCGATTTGCGATAATCATCTCATCAAGAATGGCTTTGGCATGTTCCATTGTGGGAACAGTACGATTGAGCGTGAACGCCTGTAGCGCTTTTTCATAGCTGCCTTCCAGTGTGGCCTCAACCAGTAACTGTTCACTTGCCAGTTGTTGCTGCAAAAGGGTTTGATGGAAAAGCGGTACCTTCCCAATACGCACGGCTTCAGGGCCTTCGGATGTGATATAAGCCGGGATTTCAACCATGGCATCATAAGGCAGATTCGTGATGGCCCCACGGTTTTCGACCATTACCAGATGACGCTGGCGAAGGTTGAATGCCAGTGAGCGAGCAACATCGACAATAAACTCACCATGCACTCCAACGTGAAAAGCATCAGATAAAATGCCGGTTTGTTTATATTCCTGAGCCGCCGCAAATAACTTCTTCTCTCTACCGTTCATTACCTCGTTCGCACGGGTGTAGTCAGGGTTTTGTTTTTCAACAATCTGATTTGGCATCAGGTAATACTGTAGGTAGGGGTTGGGCAGATATTCAGGGAAATTATCCATGATTGGCTTAATGTTGCGCCAGGTTTTTACCCATGAAGGATCTGAATGTTGAGGATCCGTTTTAGCAGCATCTTCCGTTAGAAGACCGAATTTAGCGATATGTTGTCGAAGCAATGGCAATTTATCTTCACCGTCAACCATTACCCGGGTAAACCATCCGAAATGATTTAATCCGAAATATTCAACTTCAAGTTTGTGGCGATCGACGCCCAGAATAGCGCCCATATTACGCATAGCCGCGACTGGCATATCACAAATATTTAATACACGAGCATCTGGACGCAGGCGACGAATCCCTTCGGCGACAATAGCAGCAGGGTTTGAATAATTCACGATCCACGCTTTTGGATCCGCAAAGCGATTAACGAAATCAATCAGTTCTACCATTGGCATGATGGTACGTAAACCGTATGCCAATCCTCCCGGGCCACAGGTCTCCTGACCCACAACGCCATGCCGTAGCGGAATTTTTTCGTCCTGTTCGCGCATGTTGTACTGGCCTACGCGCATTTGAGCAAAAATAAAGTGTGCGCCACTGAACGCAACCTCAGGATCGTTGGTCACGGTAAATTTTATTGACGCACTGTGATCGCGGAGAACTTTTTCAACCACCGGAGCAATGGTATTTTGCCTGGTTTCATCAATATCATAGAGGCGAATTTCGGCGAGCGGGAATTCAGCCAGTCGCACCATTAAGCTTTTAACAATCCCCGGTGTGTAGGTGCTACCGCCGCCCGCAATTGACAGAATAAAGGGTGGTTTAAACATATTTTCCTCCTTCAAAGAAACGTCTCAACAGCTTCACGCATTTTTTTAACATGCAGTCCGTAGACTACCTGAACATTATTTCCCTGCTTAATGATGCCTTTTGCGCCTGTGGATTTTAGCTCCGGCTCATTTATGCAATTGACATCTTTTACCGTTACGCGCAATCGGGTGTAACAATTATCGACGACAACGATATTTTCACGGCCACCCAGACCAGTAATAATGGACTCCCCCAACTCACCGCTTTTATCTTGATTTTGGAAATCCTTTTTACTGTACAGGCGTGTTTCTTGTTGTTCCTCTTCTCGACCCGGCGTTTTCATATTCAAATGAACGATCAAGAATCGAAACACGACAAAATAGAGTGCGAACATAATAAAGCCGACAACGAGATACATCGGCCAGTTGGATTTATCAGTGCCGAGCGGCAGATTATAAAGAATGAAGTCGATAATGCCGTTAGCCCCGATCGCATGGACACCAAAAAGAGAAAACAACATCATGCCAATTCCTGTGAGTACGGCATGAACAACAAACAGCAGTGGTGCGACAAAAAGGAACGAGAATTCGATAGGTTCAGTAACGCCAACCAGAAATGAGGTCAGTGCTGCGGGAATAAGAATGGCTTTTGCTGCTGCCTTACGTTCCGGTTTGGCTGTGAGATACATCGCAAGGGCGGCTGCAGGCAGGCCGAACATTTTACTAATACCACGGGCATCCCAGACCACAGTTTGGCTCAACTGCTTCACATCGGGGCAGGCCATTTCCGCAAAATAGATATTACGTGCGCCCTGATAGGCAGTGCCGCACACATCTTGAGTGCCACCAAGCTCGGTATAAAGGAAAGGGGTATAAACCAGATGATGTAATCCAGTGGGCACCAGAATACGTTCAAGAAAGCCGTAAATCGCTACACCTAAAGGGCCTGCGCCCTTAATAGCCAACGCCATCGCGCTTATCCCGTGTTGTGCAAACGGCCAGAGTTCACTCATCACAGCGCCAAGTACGATTGCAACAGGCAGCATCACAATAGCGACAAAACAATGGCCGGAATAGATCGCCATCGCTCCCGAAAATTGAACGCCAGAATATTTGTTGTAGAGATACCCTGAAAGAGCACCTGTCAGAATGCCCGCAAAAACACCCATCTCAAGAACCTGTACACCCAGCACCATACTTTGGCCGGCGGCTTTCATCTGGGCAGCGGGAGCAAGTTCGCCCAGGAGCTGTAACGTAACGTTCATCGCATTGATGAAGACGACAAAGGTCACCATACCGATTAATGCCGCATAGCCTTTGTCACGTGTTGCAAGACCCACTGGAATACCGACCGCAAAGACGAGTGCCAGATTGACCAGAATCGATACGGCAGATTTGGCGATGAGCTGTCCTATTCCTTGAACTATGGGGTGGCCTGTAAAAGACAGGTAGTCTGAAAGGGTGCTATTGCTCAGAACGTTACCAAAGGCAATAAACAGGCCCACAATAGGTAAAATAAGTACCGGGCCATAAAGTGATTTTCCGAAATTTTGTAGGGCGTTCACGACTCTTTTCATAGTTTTCTCTCAAATTGAACCGCGCACATGGGTAAGGTTAGGGGTTAAACTAACAGCTATTGTGAGAGAGTTTCTATCTATCTTATTGTTTTAGAAATGAATTACTTGAAAGGTTACATGTAACCTTCAGCGGTGTGATCGATGTAACATCGCGCATCGGCAATCAATCGTAATTGCGACGAGCTTTCCACTATTTGATTCTGTCGTTGGGTTTTACTAAAACTAGCGGATAATACTTATCGGGTATGAGCAACAGGCTCCTCGGGCCAGGGATAAAGGATGAAACCATTTCGTTTAGCCGCGATCGCTTTCGCGTTACTGACCACTTTTACATTGAGTGGTTGTGATAATAGTGATGAAAAAACCACAACAGTGTCGTCTGAATCAGCGGCTTCCCATAAAGCTGATGAAAAATCGCCGAAAACTGATGTTGTCCAACCGGAAAAACTCGCCAAACTGGCTCAACAGAATCAGGGCAAAGCATTAACCCTGCTGGATGCCTCTGAAGTGCAGCTTGAAGGCGCGTCAGCGCTGGTGCTCACTTTCTCGGTGCCGCTCGACCCCAATCAGGATTTCGCCAAAACCGTCCATGTCGTTGATAAAAAGAACGGCAAAATTGACGGTGCCTGGGAGCTTGCCCCAAATCTGAAAGAGTTGCGTCTGCGGCATCTGGAGCCAAAACGTGAACTGATTGTCACCGTCGACCCTGAGCTGGTCGCGGTGAATAAAGAGACGCTGGGCAAAGGCGTCGAAAAAACAATTTCTACCCGTGATATTGCGCCAACGGTCGGCTTCGCCAGCCGCGGCTCGCTGCTGCCGGGTAAAGTGGTGGAAGGGCTGCCAGTGATGGCGCTCAACGTCAACAATGTTGATGTCAACTTCTACCGCGTGAAGCCGGAATCGCTGGCGTCGTTTGTTAGTTCGTGGGAATACCGTAACTCACTGAGTAACTGGGAATCTGACGAACTGCTGAAGATGGCGGATTTAGTCTATACCGGACGATTCGATCTCAACCCGGAACGTAACACCCGCGAGAAACTGCTGCTGCCGCTGAAAGATATTAAACCGCTGCAACAGTCCGGTGTGTATATCGCGGTGATGAATCAGGCAGGACACTACAACTACAGCAACGCCGCCACGCTCTTTACCCTGAGCGATATCGGCCTTTCTGCGCACCGCTATCACAATCGACTGGACGTCTTTACCCAAAGTCTGGAAAACGGCGCGGCGCAGGGGGCGGTCGATGTCCAACTGCTGAACGAAAAAGGGCAAACCCTGGCGCAGGCGAACAGCGATGCGCAGGGCCACGCCACGCTGCAAACCGATAAAGACGCGGCGCTGGTGCTGGCGCGAAAAGATGGTCAAACCACGCTTCTCGATCTCAAACTTCCGGCGCTCGATCTCGCAGAATTCGCCATTGCCGGTGCGCCTGGCTTTAGCAAACAGTTCTTCATGTTTGGCCCACGCGATCTCTATCGTCCTGGTGAAACCGTCATTCTTAACGGCCTGCTTCGCGATGGCGATGGCAAACCGCTGGCGGAACAACCGGTCAAAATCGAGGTGGTGAAACCTGACGGTCAGGTGGTGCGCAGCGTGGTCAGCAAACCGGTGAACGGTCTGTATCAGTTCACCTATCCGCTCGACAGCGGCGCGGCGACCGGGATGTGGCATATCCGCGCCAACACCGGCGATAACCAGCGTCAGGAGTGGGATTTCCACGTCGAAGATTTCATGCCAGAGCGTCTGGCGCTAAACCTGAGCGCCGAGAAAACCCCGCTGGCGCCAGAAGATGAGGTGAAGTTTGGCGTAGTCGGTTACTACCTCTATGGCGCACCGGCCAATGGCAACACCTTACAGGGCAAGCTGTTCCTGCGTCCGCTTCGTGATGCGGTGGCTGCCCTGCCGGGTTTCCAGTTTGGCGATATTGCTGAAGAGAATCTCTCGCGCAGTCTCGATGAAGCCAGCCTGACGCTGGACGAAAAAGGGCGCGGGGAAGTGACTACCTCCAGCCAGTGGCAGGAAGCACATTCCCCGTTGCAGGTCATTTTACAGGCCAGCCTGCTGGAATCGGGTGGCCGTCCGGTGACGCGTCGTGCCGAACAGGCTATCTGGCCTGCATCAGAACTGCCGGGTATTCGTCCGCAGTTCGCCAGCAAAGCGGTGTATGACTATCGCACCGACACCACGGTGAATCAGCCGATTGTCGATGAAGACAGTCAGGCCGCATTTGATATCGTTTACGCCAACGCTCAGGGTGAGCGCAAGGCGGTTGAAGGCCTTCAGGTACGCTTGATCCGCGAACGTCGCGACTATTACTGGAACTGGTCGGAAGATGAAGGCTGGAAATCCCAGTTTGACCAGAAAGACCTGGTGGAAGGCGAAGAGAGCCTTAACCTGAAAGCCGATGAAACCGGTAAGGTCAGTTTCCCGGTTGAGTGGGGCGCTTATCGTCTGGAAGTCAAAGGGCCGAACGACACCATCAGTAGTGTTCGTTTCTGGGCCGGTTACAGCTGGCAGGATAACAGCGATGGCAGCGGCGCGGCGCGTCCGGATCGGGTGACCATGAAGCTGGATAAACCGTCCTATAAACCAGGAGACACCATCAAGTTGCACGTTGCCGCACCGGCGGCGGGCAAGGGTTACGCGATGGTGGAATCGAGTGAAGGCCCCTTGTGGTGGCAGGAGATAACCGTTCCGGCGGAAGGGCTGGATCTCTCCATTCCGGTGGATAAAAGCTGGAACCGTCATGACCTCTATTTGAGCACGCTGGTGGTGCGTCCGGGTGATAAATCCCGTTCCGCTACGCCAAAACGCGCGGTCGGTGTACTGCATCTGCCGCTCGGCGATGAAAACCGTCGTCTGAATATCGCCCTTGATGCGCCTGCGAAAATGCGCCCGAATCAGCCGCTGACGGTGAAAGTGAAAGTCGATCACAAAGAAGGCGCGGCACCGAAACAGGTGAATGTACTGCTTTCGGCGGTGGACAGCGGCGTGCTGAACATTACTGATTACACCACGCCGGATCCGTGGCAGGGCTTCTTCGGCCAGAAACGCTATGGTGCGGATATCTATGATATCTACGGCCAGGTGATTGAAGGGCAGGGACGTCTGGCGAACCTGCGCTTTGGTGGTGATGGTGACGAACTGAAACGCGGCGGTAAGCCGCCGGTTAACCACGTCACCATTATCGCGCAACAGGCCCAGCCGGTAACGCTTGATGAAAATGGTGAAGGCACTGTCACTCTGCCAATCGGCGATTTTAACGGCGAGTTGCGCGTGATGGCGCAGGCGTGGAGCGATGAAGATTTTGGCAGCAGCGAAGATAAAGTGGTGGTTGCCGCGCCGGTCATTGCTGAGCTCAACATGCCGCGCTTCCTGGCGGGTGGCGATACCGCGCGTCTGACGCTCGATATCACTAACCTGACGGATAAACCGCAGACGCTGAACGTACAATTAGCCGCAAGCGGGCTGATTCAACTGGAAGGCGCCCAACCCGCACCCATTACGTTACAGCCGGGCGTGCGCAATATTCAGTTTGTGCCAGTCAGCGCGAAAGAGGGGTTTGGCGACGGTCAGGTGGATATCACGGTAAGTGGCCTGACATTACCGGGTGAAACGCTGCCACCGGTGAGTAAATCCTGGAAGCTGGGCGTGCGCCCGGCCTTCCCGGCACAGACGGTGAACAGCGGCGCGGCGTTGCAGCCGGGTGAAAGCTGGAGTGTGCCGCAGGGCTATCTGGCGAATTTCTCCCCGGCAACGGTGCAGGGGCAACTGCTGCTGAGCGGCAAGCCGCCGCTGAACCTGGCGCGCTATATTCGCGAGTTGAAAGCGTATCCGTACGGTTGTCTGGAGCAGACCGCCAGCGGTCTTTTCCCATCGCTGTACACCAACGCGGCGCAGCTCAAAATGCTCGGTATTACCGGCGACAGCGATGAGAAACGCCGCGCGGCGGTGGACGTTGGGATCTCCCGTATGCTGCAAATGCAGCGTCAGGATGGCGGTTTCGCGTTGTGGGATAAAGAAGGCCCCGAAGAGTACTGGCTGACGGCCTACGCGATGGACTTCCTGGTGCGCGCCGGCGAGCAGGGTTACAGCGTGCCGGCAGATGCCATCAACAAAGGCAATAACCGTCTGCTGCGTTATTTGCAAGAGCCGGGGCTGATGACAATTCGCTACAGCGATGATACCGCGGCCAGCCGCTTTGCCGTGCAGGCTTATGCCGCACAGGTGCTGGCGCGTCAGCAGAAGGCGCCGCTTGGCGCACTGCGCGAAATCTGGGAACGTCACGCGCAGGCAAAATCTGGCCTGCCGCTGATGCAACTGGGTGTCGCGCTGAAAGCAATGGGTGACGCGCCGCGTAGCGAGGAAGCGATTCAACTGGCGCTGAAAACACCGCGTGCAGACACGCCGCGCTGGATTGGCGATTACGGCAGCGCGCTGCGTGATAACGCGCTGATGCTGGCGTTGATGGAAGAGAACAAGCTGCTGCCAGATGCGCAAAACACGCTGCTGCAAACGCTCTCTGAACAGGCATTTGGCGAGCGTTGGTTATCCACCCAAGAGAGCAATTCGCTCTTCCTGGCGGGGCGGGGTCTTGCTGATTTACCGGGCAACTGGCAGGCACAAACGTCGCTGGATGCCGCGCCGTTGCAAAGTGATAAAGCACAAACCCGTAATCTGGATGCAGACCAGTTGGGCGCGTTGCAGGTGACGAATAGTGGCCTCCAGCCTCTGTGGTTGCGCCTCGACGCAACCGGGTATCCGGAGTATTCACCGGAGCCGGTCAGCAACGTGTTGCAGATTGAACGCCAGATTCTCGGTACAGACGGTAAACCTAAAGCCATCTCTTCACTGCGCAGCGGTGACCTGGTTCTGGTGCGCCTTGAGATCAACGCCAGCCAGAACGTTCCGGATGCACTGGTCGTTGATATGCTGCCTGCCGGGCTGGAGCTGGAAAATCAAAACCTGGCAAACAGCAGTGCCAGCCTTGCGGATAACGCTGGTGAAGCGCAGAACCTGATCAACCAGATGCAACAGGCGGATATTCAGCATATGGAATTCCGCGACGATCGTTTTGTGGCAGCCGTTGCCGTCAATGAGAACCAGCCGGTCACGTTGGTTTATCTGGCGCGTGCGGTGATGCCGGGAACCTATCAGTTGCCGCAGCCACAGGTGGAGTCGATGTACGTGCCGCAGTGGCGTGCGACCGGCCAGGCGGATGGCCCGCTGATCGTTACGCCGTAAGATGTGGTTGTGGTCTGTGTTTAAACGCCGCTGGCTTTGGCTCGCGGCGAGCGCGGTGGTGGCGTGGCTGGCGGTGCTGGGGGCCGATCGACTTTGGCCGCTGCCGTTACATGAAGTCACGCCCGCCCGCGTGGTGGTCGCACGGGATGGCACACCGCTATGGCGCTTTGCTGACGCCGAGGGAATCTGGCGTTATCCGGTCACTATCGAAGAGGTGTCGCCGCGCTATCTTGATGCGCTGATCCAGTATGAAGATCGCTGGTTCTGGGATCATCCCGGTGTTAACCCCTTGTCCATACTCCGTGCCGCCTGGCAGGATCTGACCTCCGGGCGCGTGGTCTCAGGTGGCAGCACGCTTACCATGCAGGTGGCACGCCTGCTGGATCCTCATCCTCGTACTTTCGGCGGTAAATTTCGTCAGCTCTGGCGTGCGTTACAGCTGGAGTGTCATCTGTCAAAACGTGAGATTCTCACCCTCTACCTCAATCGTGCCCCTTTCGGCGGCACGTTGCAGGGCGTGGGCGCGGCAAGCTGGGCCTATCTGGGTAAACCGCCGGCACAATTGAGCTATGCCGATGCTGCGCTGTTGGCCGTGCTGCCGCAGGCTCCCAGCCGTTTACGCCCGGATCGCTGGCCGGAACGCGCGCAGGCGGCACGCAATAAAGTGCTGGCCCGCATGGAAACGCAGCAGGTGTGGCCCGCGCAGGTGGTGAAAGAGGCGAGTGAAGAGCCGGTCTGGTTGTTCCCACGGCAGATGCCGCAGTTGGCGCCGCTCTTCTCGCGCAAAGTGCTGGCGATGAGCAAAGCAGAAAAAATCACCACCACGCTCGATGCCGGGTTGCAGCGTCAGCTGGAAGAGATGGCGCTTAACTGGAAATCGCGCCTGCCGCCGCGCAGTTCGCTGGCGATGATCGTCGTGGATAACAGTACAATGCAGGTACGCGGCTGGGTGGGATCGGTAGACATCAGTGACGACAGTCGATTTGGACATATCGACATGGTGTCGGCGATCCGATCGCCGGGATCGGTATTGAAACCGTTTGTGTATGGTATGGCGATGGATGAAGGGTTGATCCATCCTGCCTCGCTGCTTCAGGATGTTCCGCGCCGGGTGGGGGATTACCGACCTGGCAACTTTGATAGCGGTTTTCACGGCCCGGTAAGTATGAGCGAGGCGCTGGTGCGATCGCTGAATCTCCCAGCGGTGCAGGTTCTGGAAGCCTACGGCCCGAAACAGTTTGCCGCGCGTCTGCGAAACGCCGGTCTGCCGTTGATATTGCCCGCTGGCGCGGAGCCGAATTTATCGTTGATCCTCGGCGGGGCGGGGGCGAGGCTTGCAGATATCACTGCCGCCTATAGCGCTTTTGCACGTCATGGTAAAGCAGGGCGCTTACGTTTGCTTGCCGACGATCCGCTGGTGGAACGCCCGCTATTGTCGCCGGGATCGGCGTGGATCATCCGTCGTATTCTGGCGGGAGAAGACCAACCGATGGCGGATGATTCGCTGCCGCAGGTGGTTCCGCTGGCATGGAAAACCGGCACCAGCTACGGCTATCGCGATGCGTGGGCCGTTGGCCTGAATGCGCGTTACAGCATCGGTATCTGGACCGGCAGGCCAGACGGCACGCCCGTTGCCGGGCAGTTTGGTTTCGCCAGCGCGGTGCCACTATTGAATCAGGTCAGCAATCTGTTGCTTTCCCACGCCAGTACGGGGAAAAACGGATTACCGACCGACCCACGTCCTGCTTCGGTGAGCGGTGGAACAATATGCTGGCCGGGTGGGCAGTCGCTGCCTGAAGGCGACGCGAACTGCCGCCGTCGTCTCGCCACCTGGCTTTTGGACAACAGTCAGCCGCCCACGCTGCTGTTGCCGGGTCAGGAAGGTATTCGCGGTATTCGCTTCCCGGTCTGGCTGGATGCGCAGGGTAAACGCGTCGCAGCCGATTGTCCGGATGCGAGGCAAACCACTCTGGATGTCTGGCCGCTGCCACTGGAGCCCTGGCTTCCCGTCAGCGAGCGACGCGCTGCCAGACTCCCTATTGCTTCAACCGTTTGTCCGCCGCAAGTTTCACCGGACGCGCCGCCATTGATCCTTTCGGGCGTGCGTGAAGGCGCGGTGATTCAGCGTGCACCCGGCGAGTCGCAGGTTACCCTTGCGTTGCAAACCAGCGGCGGAGAGGGACAACGCTGGTGGTTCGTGAATGGTGAGCCTCAGGAGAGCGCCAGTAGCCGTTTTACCCTGGTATTGCATAAAGAAGGTCAATATCAGCTGGTGGTATTAGATGAAGCGGGGCAAATGGCTACGGTGCATTTCTCATTTAAATCGGGATCCCAGCTTTGACTGGAAATTATTCAGAACAAGGGGCAGACCAGGAACTATCAGAGTTATAAGTAACTCGTTAATATTTGATGGTTTTGTCGCATCATTTCTTCTTAATTGACTTTATCTGACCCTAACCCGTCTTCCTGACGTAACAAAACCAGAATGAAAGATAAAAATAAACTTTATTATCTTGCTGTTTATTGTCTTATTTATTCAGTGAATGTGTTTCAGTATATTTATTTATTCGCTTAATATAATGGCGCAACAAATAATAATGTAACATGATGTTATTATCTTAAGTTAGTTGATTACTGTCATTATCACGCCCCGCAGAAGAAAAGAGAATATTTTTTATTTATAGGGACAAGTGGCAGTGGATAAAACGGACAATACAGAAGATGATATTTTCCCGGCGGTAACCCGACGTGGATTTTTACAGGCCAGCTCAGCGCTGGTCACGCTTCCCTTTCTTGCAACTTCCGTCAGCGCGGCGCAGGCGAAAAATGAAACGTCATCAGGGGCCCAGGATGAGCGTGTTGTTCAGACTTGCAGTACCTTTGACTGTGGCGGTAAGTGTGATATTCGCACGCATATTCGTGACGGCGTAGTAACACGTATTTCCACGCGTCCTGATGAAGCTCTGGACGAGCAAATGCCAATAATGCGAGCCTGTGTTCGTGGGCGTGGATACCGCAAATTTGTTTATCATCCTGACCGTCTGAAATATCCGATGAAGCGGGTTGGAAAACGGGGTGAAGGTAAATTTGAGCGTATCACCTGGGATGAGGCGACAACGCTTATTGCCGATAATATAAAAGCGATCACGCAACAATATGGCCCGAGCTCCCGTTATGTGCACGTGGGTACCGCTGTTTCAGGCGGAACCTTTTCCGGCGATAAAATGGCCCGGCGCTTGTTGAATCTGACCGGTGGCTATCTTGAGAGCTATCACTCGGTCAGTATGGGCAACACCGCCGCCGCCACGCCGTATACCTATGGCACGCCAGCCAGCGGCAGCTCCCTGGATACACTGATGGATACCAAACTGGTGATCCTGTGGGGGCATAACCCAACGGAAACCATCTTCGGTCATACGAATTACTACTTTCAGAAGATGAAGCAAAACGGCACACGCTTCATTGTGGTCGATCCGCGATACTCAGATACGGTGTCATCTTTGGCTGACCAGTGGATTCCCCTGTTGCCGACGACGGATAACGCGCTAATGGATGCGATGATGTATGTCATCGTCAGCGAAAATCTACACGATACCGACTTTATTCAGCGCTACACCCTCGGCTTCGATGAAGCGAGTATGCCGAAAGGTATTCCGGCAAATGAATCTCTGGTCGCTTATCTGATGGGGGAAAAGGACGGCGTGCGTAAGACGCCTGAGTGGGCCGAAAAAATTACCCATGTTCCGGCACAGACCATCCGTCAGTTGGCGCGCGATTATGCCAACACCAGGCCAGCAGCATTAATTCAGGGTTGGGGGCCTCAGCGACATAACTGTGGCGAACGTACCGCGCGTGGCTCGACGCTGCTGGCTTCCATCACCGGGAATGTGGGGGTAAAAGGCGGCTGGGCCGCGGGTTATGGCGGTATTGCCAGCCGTAAATTCACCACGGGCCCAGAGATGCCCGATAATCCGGTTAAAGCAAAAATCTCGGTAATGAACTGGGTACAAGCGGCAGATGATGCCTCGAAGGTAACACCAGAGATGGGCCTGAAGGATGCGGATAAGCTCGACAGCAATATCCGCTTGCTCTTCTCTCTGGCCGGTAATTACCTCGCGAACCAGAACCCTGATCTTCACCAGGCCGTGAAGGTGCTGGAAGATGAGTCGAAGATAAAATTTATCGTCGCAAGCGATCTGTTTATGACACCAAGCGCGAAGTATGCGGACGTGCTCCTGCCGGAAACCAGCTTTATGGAACGGTGGAACATTGGTGAGACCTGGGGAACGGCGAGCTATTTGATCCTGTCTGAGAAAGTGATTAAGCCGGAATTCGAACGCCGCTCTGATTATGACTGGTTACGTGAAGTTGCAGCAAAGCTGGGAATTGAGGCGGAATTCAGTCAGAACAGAGATGAAAAGCAGTGGATTGAGCACATCTGGCAACAAACGGTGGAATCAACGCCGGATGAAAATCTACCGAATTTCGCCACGCTGCAAAAAACGCGTCAGTATCTTTTTAAAGACCGGCCTTATGTCGCGTTTGAAGAAAACATCCGCGACCCGAAGAATCATCCATTCCCGACGCCGTCAGGAAAAATTGAGATCTTTTCCCAGCGCCTTTATGAGATGAAACACGCGGAGATCCCGGCACTTTCACACTATGTACCCGCGCACGAAGGCCCGGAAGATCCCCTGACGGCGAAATATCCCCTGCAGTTAATCACCTGGAAAGGTAAAAATCGCGCCAACTCTACGCAGTACGCCAATCCCTGGCTGCAGGAAGTTCAAACGCAAAAACTGTGGATCAATCCTCAGGATGCGCAGAAGCGCGGCATCGAACAAGGGACGATCGTTCGTGTTCACAACGATCGAGGCGTGTGTGAGATCCCCGCTGAGGTTACACCAAGGATCATTCCGGGCGTGGTGGCCATACAGGCCGGCGCCTGGTGGCAACCGGATGAACAAGGGGTGGATCATGGCGGATGCCCCAACGTGCTCAGTTCTGCACGGATAACGCCGCTTGCGAAAGGGAATTCCCATCAAACGATGCTGGTTGAGGTTGTGAAAGTATGAGTCACTTTAAAGAGTATGCGCCGGTGAGCGACAAGCAGTTGGGATTCTTTATCGACTCTTCCCGCTGCTCCGGCTGTAAAGCGTGCCAGGTGGCGTGTAAAGATAAAAATAACCTTGAAGTCGGACGTCGTTTTCGTCGTGTCTATGAGGTCAATGGCGGAGGCTTTATGCCGACCGGGCAGGGCGGGCTGCAGAATAACGTTTTTGCCTATACGCTCTCCATTTCCTGCAACCACTGCGCTGATCCTATATGCACTAAAAACTGTCCGACTACGGCGATGCACAAGCGTTCCGGCGATGGTATCGTGCGGGTAAATACGGATAAATGTGTCGGTTGCGGCTACTGCGCCTGGTCCTGCCCTTACGGTGCGCCACAGATGAATGAGCTGACCGGGCAGATGTCGAAGTGTGATTTCTGCGTTGACCTTCAGGCGAAGGGCGAACAACCCGTTTGCGTAGCAACCTGTCCGCTGGGGGCTATTCAGTTTGGGCCTATTGAGGAATTGAGGGCGAAGAATGGCAACCTGTGTGATGTTAAGGGGTTGCCGGATTCGTCGCTCACTCATCCAAATCTGGTGATTAAGCCACATCAGGGCGCGGAAAAAGAAGAGGTGCGCCATGCATGAGTTACCGCTGATCCTCTTCACGCTGCTGTTGCAATGCTCGGTCGGTATGACCATTGGCCTTGCATTAACTTACCGCCGTGCGGAGAAGATTGTCGATGTGCGGCGCAGGATGCAGTGGCCGTTGGGAATAAGCTTCATTCTGGCAGCTATTGGCCTGACGGCCTCCACGCTCCATCTCGGCTATCCGCTTAACGCTTTTAATGCGCTTCGCCATTTTGGTAGTTCATGGCTGAGCCGCGAAATTATCTTTGCCAGTTTCTACCTTGCGGCATTGGGACTCAGTATCGTGGTTGCATTTGTCCGTAAACCAGGCTGGCAATTTCTGCTATGGCTCGCGGCATTGTTGGGGGCGGTTGATGTGTTCTGCATGGCGCAGATTTACATCCATACCGGGGTTATCAGCTGGCAGCATATCAATACACTGGTGATGTTTGCGGGTACAGCAGGAACGTTGGGAGCCCTGGCTCTGGCGGCTCTACGAGGTTTCGACATCCTGCCTTCACAGGTCGTGTCGCTGCGCTGGGTACTGGGGATCATTGTAATTATCATGTTGATCCGCCTGCTAATGCAGCCTGTTTGGGTACACGATATCACTGCTGCAGCGCCACAAAGCGTGACATTCCCACACTCTCCAATGCACCAATTGCAGCAGCTTCGCGATGTGCATATCGCTGGCTGGTGCCTTGGCGTCGCAGGGCTTGTGTGCTTCGCTTGCGGTGTACGCCGCAATGCCGCGTCCTTCTGGCTGGTGACTGGCGGTGTGCTGTTGCTCGTGGCGGAAGTCGTTCTGCGTAGTGTGTTCTTCAGTATCGGCTGATGATCAGTAACGCGCTGTTAAAAGGCGTGGAGCCTGGCGAGCGCTGCGTGCGCCGCCAGTTTCGTTACGCTTCGTGTGACGCCTGCGTCAGGGTGTGCCCGACGCAGGCGTTGTCATGCGCAGATGGCAAACTGGTGGTAGACAATGACCACTGCGTAAAATGTGCAGCGTGCCTTTTTGTGTGTCCGGTTGAGGCGATTGAAGGCGTAGAAACGGAGAAACGTTTTTTTCGCGATCATATTCTGGTTGCGCCTTTCTCCGTGATTGCCCCAACGGTAGAAGAGCTGCTTTTTTGGCATGTGGAAAATCATATCCGCGGAGTCGAAATGGATCCGCTCCGCCATCCGCAATGGATGCTGGCAATCGCCAGGCTTAATCTTCGACTTCGGGAATATGGTCAGCCTGAGTGGACATTTTCACGACCCGCACAAAGCAAAATTAATACTTCCCGACGCGCACTTTTTCATGTGCGGCCTGAAAAGACGGCATCTGCCAGAGTTCAGCCAGGCTTACGTCGCTGGCGGCAATTGTGGGCCTGGATGAGTGATTTTCGGGTAACAATAGACAAGCATAAATGCACCCTGTGTGGAGCCTGCTGGCGTGCCTGTCCGCAAAAATTAATGATATTCAATGGTGAAGAACTGATTATTGAAGATGTGAAGTGTACAGGCTGTGGCGCTTGTGCCGCAGTTTGCGTCTATCAGGCGCTGACTCTGATGCCTTTCGTTTCACAAAGAGAGCATCAACATTTTATAGCCTCGGAATCACACTGTGTTTGCTGTCATAAACGCTTCTGGTCGCTTAACGCGACTACGAAACGATGCCTGTTTTGTCAGCGTCATTCTCACGGCATGCGTGATTAAGCCTAATTCCTTTGTTGCCTAACATCGTTTTATTTTAAAAAAATGTTACCTTCGTCCATAGGCAAGGCGAGTTTGTCTCATTATAATCCGCGCCAGGTCATACGATGTATGCATAACAACAGAACACATTTTAGAGGTAATCATGGCTATTGAACGTACTTTTTCCATCATCAAGCCAAACGCGGTGGCAAAAAACGTTATTGGGAGCATCTTTGCGCGTTTTGAAGCGGCAGGGTTCAAAATCGTTGGCACGAAAATGCTGCATCTGACCGTTGAGCAGGCGCGTGGTTTCTACGCGGAGCATGATGGCAAACCGTTCTTCGACGGTCTGGTTGAATTCATGACCTCTGGCCCAATCGTCGTTTCCGTACTGGAAAGCGAAAATGCGGTACAGCGTCACCGCGATCTGCTGGGGGCGACCAACCCGGCTAACGCTCTGGCAGGTACCCTGCGCGCAGATTACGCTGACAGCTTCACCGAAAACGGCACCCACGGTTCCGATTCCGTTGAATCTGCACAGCGCGAAATCGCTTACTTCTTCGGCGAAGGCGAAGTCTGCCCGCGCACTCGCTAATTGATCAGCCTGTAGGCCGGATAAGCGAAGCGCCATCCGGCAGTTTCACCGAATGACACCTGATGGCGCTTCGCTTATCAGGCTACGGTTGAGACAGGTATGATTATTTTTACGAATGTCACGTGCAGACGTGGCGTCCGTGCGCCAGAATTTGTACAATGCAACGCCCCCGGACGAGCAGACCGCTCTCCCGGGGCGTTTCTTTTTATTAACCCTCCAGGGGCCATAACGTGTAACAACGAGGCCGGTAAAGATTATGTCTGAACAAATTGTCACGCCTGAGAGCGCCATCCCGGCGGTTCCCAATAAAGATGGAAAAATTAACCTGCTGGATCTCAACCGTCAGCAGATGCGCGAGTTTTTTAAAGACTTAGGCGAGAAACCCTTCCGTGCCGATCAGGTCATGAAGTGGATGTATCACTACTGCAGCGATAACTTTGATGAGATGACCGATATCAACAAGGTTCTGCGTAATAAGCTGAAAGAAGTCGCTGAAATTCGTGCGCCGGAAGTGGTTGAAGAGCAGCGCTCTTCAGACGGCACCATCAAATGGGCGATTGCGGTGGGCGATCAGCGCGTTGAAACGGTTTATATCCCGGAAGACGATCGCGCGACCCTGTGCGTTTCTTCACAGGTTGGCTGTGCGTTAGAGTGTAAATTCTGTTCTACGGCGCAGCAGGGTTTTAACCGTAACCTGCGCGTTTCGGAAATTATTGGCCAGGTCTGGCGTGCGGCGAAAATCGTTGGCGCGGCTAAAATCACCGGTCAGCGTCCTATCACCAACGTGGTGATGATGGGCATGGGTGAGCCGTTGCTGAACCTGACGAACGTCGTCCCGGCAATGGAAATCATGCTTGATGATTTCGGTTTTGGTTTGTCCAAACGTCGAGTCACCTTGTCCACCTCTGGCGTCGTTCCGGCACTGGATAAACTCGGCGATATGATTGACGTTGCGCTGGCGATCTCTCTGCATGCGCCAAACGACGAAATTCGTGACGAAATTGTACCGATCAACAAAAAGTACAATATCGAAACCTTCCTGGCGGCGGTGCGCCGTTATCTGGAAAAATCCAACGCCAATCAGGGGCGTGTGACTATCGAGTATGTGATGCTCGACCATGTCAATGACGGTACTGAACACGCGCATCAACTGGCCGAATTGCTGAAAGATACGCCGTGCAAAATCAACCTGATTCCATGGAACCCGTTCCCGGGCGCGCCGTATGGCCGTAGCTCTAACAGCCGCATCGACCGTTTCTCTAAGGTACTGATGGAGTACGGATTCACCACTATCGTGCGTAAAACGCGCGGTGATGACATCGATGCCGCGTGCGGCCAGCTGGCCGGCGACGTTATCGACCGTACCAAACGTACCCTGCGTAAGCGTATGCAGGGCGAGGCTATTGACGTAAAAGCCGTGTAACTCTGCCTTCGCGCACGGCAGAAATGGCGTGCGCGACGTTAAATGGGCAAGGATTAGGCGAAACGTACTGATCTGGTTAATAATTACGGTGCGTTTCCGCCAGTATTGAGGCAGTATGTAGCCCTGGAATGACAGTGCCGCTACCGTCTTCGGTGCTGTTTTGAGGTCGCTAACCGGGCAGCTTGTCCTGTCTGTTCGAAGTCAACGATCGGATGTTTCGCGGTGTAGGCGTAGTCTGCATCAGAGTCTTAATTTCACGAACCAGCAGTTGTAGCGAATGAATACTGAAACCAACCCTGATCAACAAGATGCACGTACCACGGGCTCCCGTTTACGCAATGCCCGTGAACAACTCGGACTCAGCCAGCAGGCGGTTGCTGAACGGTTATGCCTGAAGGTTTCCACCGTTCGCGATATTGAAGAAGATAAAGCCCCCGCTGAACTCGCTTCAACATTCCTGCGTGGTTATATCCGTTCTTACGCTCGCCTCGTTCATATTCCTGAAGAAGAACTGCTGCCGATGATGGAAAAGCAGGCACCGGTTCGCGCCGCCAAAGTCGCGCCGATGCAGAGCTTCTCGCTGGGTAAACGTCGTAAAAAACGTGATGGCTGGCTGATGAGCTTCACCTGGCTGGTGCTGTTTGTGGTCGTCGGTCTTACGGTGGCGTGGTGGTGGCAAAACCACAAAGCGCAGCAGGAAGAGATCACTACTATGGCGGATCAATCCTCTGTAGAACTCAATAACAGCAGCAATACCGGTTCTCAGGATGTGCCAATGGACACTGGTGCAACCAGCGGGCCAGCCGCACCTGAAGCGACGGCACCGACGACCGCTCCTGCTGATACCGCCGCGACGCAAACGCCAGCGCAGACAACAACGCCAGCGCCAGCAACCGACGCGCAGAATAATGCCGTTGTTGCGCCGTCTCAGGCGAATGTCGACCCGGCCGCGACCGCGCAAACGACCGCACCGGTTGCCACAGGCCTGCCAACCGATCCGGCTCAGTCTGCTACGCCAGCCGTGGATCCCAATGCGCTGGTAATGAACTTTACCGCGGATTGCTGGCTCGAAGTTACCGATGCGACCGGTAAAAAACTGTTCAGCGGTTTGCAGCGTAAAGATGGTAACTTGAATCTCGTCGGCCAGGCGCCGTACAAACTGAAAATTGGCGCGCCGGCTGCAGTGCAGATCCAGTATCAGGGTAAACCTGTCGATCTGAGTCGTTTTATCAGAACTAACCAGGTTGCGCGTCTGACCGTGAATGCCGAACAATCACCGGCACAGTAACAGACGGCAACGCGGGAGATTTTTCATGCACAACCAGGCTCCAATTCAACGTAGAAAATCGAAACGCATTTACGTTGGGAACGTGCCGATTGGCGATGGGGCTCCCATCGCCGTACAGTCGATGACCAATACGCGCACCACTGATGTGGAAGCCACGGTCAATCAGATCAAAGCGTTAGAACGCGTCGGAGCGGATATCGTTCGCGTTTCCGTGCCGACGATGGACGCGGCAGAAGCGTTCAAACTCATCAAACAGCAGGTCAGCGTGCCGCTGGTGGCTGATATTCACTTCGACTACCGTATTGCGCTAAAAGTGGCGGAATACGGCGTCGATTGTCTGCGTATCAACCCCGGCAATATCGGAAACGAAGAACGTATCCGCATGGTTGTGGACTGCGCGCGCGACAAAAATATCCCTATCCGCATTGGCGTAAACGCCGGTTCTCTGGAAAAAGATCTCCAGGAAAAATACGGTGAGCCGACGCCGCAGGCGCTGCTGGAATCCGCGATGCGTCATGTCGATCACCTCGATCGTCTGAACTTTGATCAGTTCAAAGTCAGCGTGAAAGCCTCTGATGTTTTCCTCGCCGTTGAGTCGTATCGTCTGCTGGCGAAGCAGATCGATCAGCCACTGCATCTGGGGATCACCGAAGCGGGTGGCGCCCGGAGCGGGGCGGTAAAATCAGCGATCGGTTTAGGATTACTGCTTTCAGAAGGGATTGGCGACACGCTGCGCGTTTCGCTGGCGGCCGATCCGGTTGAAGAGATCAAAGTCGGTTTCGACATTCTGAAATCCCTGCGCATCCGTTCGCGCGGCATCAACTTTATTGCCTGCCCAACCTGTTCACGTCAGGAATTTGACGTCATTGGTACGGTCAACGCGCTGGAGCAACGCCTGGAAGATATCATCACACCGATGGACGTTTCCATTATCGGCTGCGTGGTGAATGGCCCGGGTGAAGCGCTGGTGTCAACGCTGGGCGTAACAGGCGGTAATAAGAAAAGCGGCCTGTACGAAGATGGCGTGCGTAAAGACCGTCTGGATAACAACGATATGATTGACCAGCTTGAAGCCCGCATTCGTGCGAAGGCGACGATTCTGGATGAAGCTAATCGCATCGACGTTCAGCAGGTCGAAAAATAACAAGATGGGAAGTTCGCGTTCTCAAGGTATACATAAAATCATTCAGGTTGCGTCAAGGCGGCAAGCCAACGCAGAGGCAACTTGAAGGATGAAGTGTATATGACGACCCGAACTTCCCGTGTATGATTGAACCCCTGCGGGTAATCCGCTGAGGGTTCATTTTTATATTTATAAAGAGAATAAACGTGGCAAAAAACATTCAAGCCATTCGCGGCATGAACGATTATCTGCCTGGCGAGACCGCCATCTGGCAGCGCATTGAAGGCACACTCAAAAACGTGCTCGGCAGCTACGGTTACAGTGAAATCCGTTTGCCGATTGTAGAGCAGACCCCGTTATTCAAACGCGCGATCGGTGAAGTGACTGACGTGGTTGAAAAAGAGATGTATACCTTTGAGGACCGCAATGGCGATAGCCTGACCCTGCGCCCGGAAGGTACTGCGGGCTGCGTACGCGCCGGCATCGAGCATGGTCTTCTGTACAATCAGGAGCAGCGTCTGTGGTATATCGGGCCGATGTTCCGTCATGAACGTCCGCAGAAAGGCCGCTACCGCCAGTTCCATCAGTTGGGTTGCGAAGTGTTTGGTCTGCAAGGGCCGGATATCGACGCCGAGTTGATTATGCTTACCGCTCGCTGGTGGCGCGCGCTCGGCATTTCAGAGCACGTGGCGCTGGAACTGAACTCTATCGGTTCCCTCGAAGCGCGTGCGAACTATCGTGATGCGCTGATTGCTTTCCTCGAACAGCATAAAGAGAAGCTGGACGAAGATTGTAAACGTCGTATGTACAGCAACCCGCTGCGCGTGCTGGATTCAAAAAATCCGGACGTTCAGGTGCTGCTGAATGATGCTCCTGCGCTCGGTGACTACCTTGACGATGACTCTCGCGAACACTTTGCCGGGCTGTGCGCTCTGCTGGATGCGGCAGGCATTGCTTACACCGTCAACCAGCGTCTGGTGCGTGGTCTGGACTACTACAACCGCACCGTTTTTGAATGGGTGACCAACAGCCTGGGCTCGCAGGGTACCGTTTGTGCTGGTGGGCGTTATGACGGTCTGGTTGAGCAATTGGGCGGTCGCGCAACTCCGGCGGTGGGCTTCGCGATGGGCCTCGAACGACTTGTTTTGTTAGTTCAGGCAGTTAATCCGGAATTTAAAGCCGATCCTGTTGTCGATATATACCTGGTAGCCTCAGGTGCCGATACTCAGTCCGCCGCAATGCGCCTGGCTGAAGAGGTACGTGATGCCATTCCAGGTGTGAAACTGATGACAAACCACGGCGGCGGCAACTTCAAGAAACAGTTCGCCCGTGCGGACAAATGGGGTGCACGCGTTGCTCTGGTGTTAGGTGAGTCTGAAGTCGCACAAGCGAATGTGGTCGTGAAGGATTTACGTTCTGGCGAACAGACAACCGTAACGCAGGACGGCGTTGCCGCGCATTTGCGCACTATTCTGGGTTAATCTCCCGGACATTTTTATCAGGAGAAGGACTGCGTGGAAATGTACAATAATGAAAACGACCAGGTTGACGCGCTTAAGCGTTTCTTTGCCGAAAACGGTAAAGCCCTGGCCGTTGGGGTCATTTTAGGGATTGGTGCGCTGGTTGGCTGGCGTTACTGGACGTCCCATCAGCTGAATACGGCGCGTGAATCTTCACAGGCCTATGAAAATGCCGTTTCTTCTCTCAGTTCAGGGAAACCGGAAGCGCTGGCCGGCGCGGAGAAATTCGCGGCCGAATCGAAAAACACCTACGGTGCTTTCGCCTCGCTGGAACTGGCTCAGCAATACGTAGACAAAAATGAACTGGATAAAGCGGAAAAACAGCTGAACCAGGGCTTAGCTGCGGCTTCTGATGAGAATCTGAAATCGGTTATCAGCATGCGTCTGGCTCGCGTTCAGCTGCAAATGAAGCAGCCTGATGCGGCGCTGAAGACCGTTGAAAGCATTAAAGGCGAAGGCTGGACGGCTATCGTCGCCGATTTGCGCGGGGAAATTCTGCTCAGCAAAGGTGACAAACAAGGCGCTCGCGCGGCCTGGGAAGCAGGGGCGAAAAGCGATGCTTCACCTGCGCTCAGCGAAATGATGCGCATGAAAATTAATAATTTGTCCATCTGAGAGGGACCCGATGCAATTGCGTAAATTACTTTTGCCAGGACTGCTTTCTGTCACTCTGTTGAGTGGTTGTTCCTGGTTTAGCGGCGAAGAAGATATCGTAAAAATGTCCCCGCTGCCGACGGTTGAAAACCAGTTCACACCTTCTACCGCATGGGATGTGTCGGTGGGTAACGGAATTGGCAACTTCTATTCCAACCTGCATCCGGCCTATGCGGACAGCGTGGTTTATGCGGCTGACCGTCGTGGTACCGTCAAAGCGGTGAACGCGGATGACGGCAAAGAAGTCTGGTCTGTCGATCTGGCGGAAAAAGATGGCTGGCTGTCTCGTAAACCGGCGCTGCTTTCCGGCGGCCTGACCGTTTCTGGCGGTCACGTTTATGTCGGCAGTGAAAAAGCGAAAGTCTATTCTCTGGACGCTGGCGATGGTTCCATCACCTGGCAGACGGCTATGGCGGGTGAAGTGCTCTCTCGTCCGGTTGTCAGCGATGGTCTGGTGCTGGTTCACACCAGCAACGGTCAGTTGCAGGCGCTGAACGAAGCAGACGGCGCGATCAAATGGACTGTCAACCTGGATATGCCAGCGCTGTCTCTGCGCGGTGAATCCGCTCCGGCTGTTGCTTACGGTGCAGCGATTGTGGGCGGTGATAACGGCCGCGTTAGCGCCGTGCTGATGCAGCAGGGCCAGCTGATTTGGCAGCAACGTATCTCTCAGGCAACGGGTAACACTGAAATTGATCGTCTGAGCGATGTCGACACCACGCCGGTTATCGCCAATGGCGTCGTTTACGCGCTGGCGTATAACGGTAACCTGACCGCGCTGGATCTGCGCAGCGGCCAGATCCTGTGGAAACGCGAGCTGGGCTCGGTGAATGATTTCATCGTCGATGGCAACCGCATCTACATGGTCGATCAGAATGACCGCCTGCTGGCGCTCACCACTGACGGCGGCGTAACGTTGTGGACGCAAAGCGATCTGCTGCACCGTCTGCTGACAGCGCCAGCGTTGTATAACGGCAACCTGGTGGTTGGCGATAGCGAAGGTTACATGCACTGGATTAACACCGAAGATGGCCGCTTTGTTGCTCAGCAAAAAGTGGACAGCTCTGGCTTCCTGACTGAGCCTGTGGTTGCCGATGGCAAACTGCTGATTCAGGCAAAAGACGGTACGCTGTACGCGATTACGCGTTAAAATAGTGCGGTGATTCAGTGAATAACGGCTCCTGTTGAATCAGGGGCCGTTTGCTATTTTTATTATTATTGTTTTTGTGCCTGATGGCGATGCGCCACCAGGCAAAGCAAATTTTGAGTTAATGAGGCTTTAACATGATTCCTGTGGTCGCGCTTGTCGGGCGCCCTAACGTTGGAAAATCCACGCTATTTAACCGCCTGACGCGCACTCGTGATGCGCTGGTCGCGGATTTCCCGGGTCTGACTCGTGACCGTAAATACGGTCGTGCTGAAGTGGAAGGCCGTGAGTTTATCTGTATCGATACCGGCGGTATCGACGGTACGGAAGAGGGCGTGGAAACCCGTATGGCGGAGCAGTCGCTGCTGGCGATTGAAGAGGCTGACGTGGTGCTGTTTATGGTCGATGCGCGCGCCGGGCTGATGCCGGCGGATAAAGCGATCGCCAAACATCTGCGTTCCCGTGAAAAACCGACCTTCCTGGTGGCGAACAAAACGGACGGCGTTGATGCCGATCAGGCCATCGCTGATTTCTGGTCGCTCGGTCTGGGTGATATCTACCCGATTGCTGCCTCCCATGGTCGCGGCGTGACCAGCCTGCTGGAACACGTGTTGCTGCCGTTTGTTGATGACGTGAACCCGCCGGAAGAAGTAGACGAAGACGCGGAGTACTGGGCGAAATTTGAAGCGGAGCAGAACGGCGAAGCGCTGGAAGAGCCGGAAGATGATTTCGACCCGACAACACTGCCTATCAAGCTGGCGATTGTCGGTCGCCCGAACGTAGGTAAGTCTACACTTACAAACCGTATTCTCGGCGAAGACCGCGTAGTGGTCTATGACATGCCGGGTACGACGCGTGACAGTATCTACATCCCGATGCAGCGCGACGAGCGTGAATACGTGCTCATCGACACCGCCGGTGTGCGTAAGCGCGGCAAGATAACCGACGTGGTCGAGAAATTCTCCGTCATCAAGACGTTGCAGGCGATTGAAGACGCTAACGTGGTGCTGCTGGTCATTGATGCCCGTGAAGGTATCTCCGATCAGGATTTGTCGCTGCTGGGCTTCATCCTGAATAGTGGGCGCTCACTTGTTATTGTGGTCAACAAATGGGATGGCCTGAGCAACGAAGTCAGAGAGCAGGTGAAAGAGACGCTGGACTACCGTCTGGGCTTTATCGATTTCGCGCGCGTGCACTTTATCTCTGCACTGCACGGCAGCGGCGTGGGTAATCTGTTTGAATCCGTACGTGAAGCTTATGACAGCTCGACGCGTCGTGTTGGCACCGCGATGCTGACCCGTATCATGACTATGGCGGTGGAAGATCACCAGCCGCCGCTGGTGCGTGGCCGTCGCGTGAAACTGAAATATGCCCACGCCGGCGGTTATAACCCGCCAATCGTGGTGATTCACGGCAACCAGGTGAAAGACCTGCCGGATTCCTACAAGCGTTATCTGATGAACTACTTCCGCAAGTCGCTGGATGTCATGGGTACGCCGATTCGTATCCAGTTCAAGGAAGGGGAGAACCCGTATGCGAATAAGCGCAATACGCTGACCCCCACCCAGATGCGTAAGCGTAAGCGTCTCATTAAACACATTAAGAAAAGTAAGTAATTACTAATCGATGGCCTCTTTATGAGGCCATTATTATTAAGGAGCTTCTATGGAATTGCACTGCCCTAAATGTCAGCACCTGCTGGAGCAGGACGGCGCCCATGCGCAATGCCCATCCTGCGGTAACGATGTTGAACTGCAAGCCTGTTGCCCTGACTGCCATCTACCGTTACAGGTGTTGAAAGCCTGCGGCGCGGTAGATTATTTCTGCCAGAACGGACATGGGTTGATTTCACGTAAACGCGTGGAATATCGTATTCCTGCGTGAATTAATGGTTCTGTTAATTAATAAAATGCCGGGTATTTTTTAAATAAATATATCTGGCATTGTTATATGGTATTTATATTGTTTGATGATGACATCTTTGCTCTTTATCATGTTTTATGATTTTTAGGCATTCATTTAGAGACAAATTCGTTTTACTTATTTCCGCAGGGAATTAAAATTGGCACGTTAAAATTTTCTTTCGGGAATATTTATTGTGCAATGGATGCGCCTTACGATACTGATGCTTTTATCAGGTACGGTTTATGCCGAATCTGATATTTCTGTATCTGAGAAAAAGTCCACTATGGAAACGTCCCTTCCCGATCTCGGCAGTCAGGCAGCACAGCAGGAAGCGCCAGAAGACAAGGGACATTCCCTTAAAGAACAAGGCGCAGACTACTTTATTAACTCCGCGACTCAGGGTTTTGATAACCTGACGCCAGAGGCTCTGGAGTCGCAGGCCAGAAGCTATGTCCAGAGGCAGGTTACGTCCGGCGCGCAATCTTTGGTTGAAGGGGCGCTCTCTCCTTTTGGTAAGGTTCGCTCAAACCTCTCCCTTGGTCAGGGCGGCGATCTTGATGGGAGTTCGCTGGATTATTTTGTTCCCTTATATGATAACCAACAAAACGTATTATTTAGTCAATTATCAGCTCAACGAAAAGATGACAGAACGATAGGTAACCTGGGTTTTGGCATAAGGCATAATACTCAGAGGTGGCTGCTGGGTGGAAATATATTTTATGATTATGATTTTACCCGAGGGCACCGTCGTTTAGGGTTAGGAGCGGAAGCCTGGACGGATTATTTAAAATTCTCCGGGAACTATTATCATCCCCTTTCCAGT
This sequence comes from Pseudocitrobacter faecalis, assembly GCF_965231525.1. Taxonomy (NCBI): domain Bacteria; kingdom Pseudomonadati; phylum Pseudomonadota; class Gammaproteobacteria; order Enterobacterales; family Enterobacteriaceae; genus Pseudocitrobacter; species Pseudocitrobacter faecalis. The sequence continues at coordinate 835,194 of NZ_CBDDNJ010000002.1, forward strand.
TGGCAAGACTCAGAGGATTTTGACTTCTATGAAGAGCGTCCCGCACGGGGGTGGGATATTCGTGCGGAAGCCTGGTTGCCATCCTATCCACAATTGGGCGGTAAAATTGTTTTCGAGCAGTATTATGGCGATGAAGTTGCCCTTTTTGGCACAGATAATCTTGAGAAAGATCCTTATGCGGTGACGGTTGGTCTGAAATATCAGCCCGTTCCGCTACTCTCTGTCGGTACGGATTTCAAGGCCGGCACCGGCGATAATACTGACATTAGCGTTAACGCAACCCTGACCTATCAATTCGGTGTTCCTCTTAAAGAACAGCTTGATTCTGACAATGTGAGTACAGCCCATTCGCTGATGGGTAGCCGGCTGGACTTTGTTGAGCGTAACAATTTCATTGTTCTGGAATATAAAGAAAAAGATCCACTGGACGTCACTCTGTGGTTGAAAGCGGATACCACCAATACGCATCCCGAATGTGTCATTAAAGATACGCCCGAAGAAGCAATTGGTCTGGAAAAATGCAAATGGACGATAAATGCGCTCATCAATCATCACTATAAGATCGTCGCCGCCTCCTGGCAGGCAAAGAACAACGCCGCCCGAACGTTGGTCATGCCGGTCATAAAAGAAAATACCCTTACTGACGGGAATAACAATCACTGGAATCTTGTGCTTCCGGCCTGGCAGTACAGTTCCGATAAAGCAGAACAGGAAAAACTGAACACCTGGCGAGTACGTCTGGCTCTGGAAGATGAGAAGGGAAATCGGCAGAACTCTGGCGTGGTGGAAATTACGGTTCAGCAGGATCGTAAAATTGAACTCATCGTCAATAACATCGCTGACGTGCCTGAAGAAAACAATCATCGCCATGAAGCCAGCGCGCAGGCGGATGGTGTCGATGGTGTGGTGATGGATCTCGACGTTACTGATAGCTTCGGTGATGACACCGATCGTAACGGCGATGCGCTGCCGGAAGATAACCTGTCTCCTCAGCTTTATGATACGCAAGATAAGAAAGTCACGCTCACCAACAAGCCTTGTTCAACGGACAACCCCTGCGTCTTTATCGCCAAACAGGATAAAGAGAAAGGGACGGTAACCCTCTCAAGTACCCTGCCGGGAACCTTCCGCTGGAAGGCGAAAGCCGCGCCGTATGACGACAGTAATTATGTCGATGTCACCTTTATTGGCTCAGATATTGGCGGGCTCAATGCCTTTATCTATCGGATTGGTGCAGACAAGCCGGTCAATCTGATTGGTAACGATAAAGAACCGCTTCCCCTTAATAACACCTATCGGTTTGTTTTGTGGCGCGATTCCAACAAAGACGGTGTGTTTCAGCAGTCAGAAAAACTGACAGATGAAGAGATGAAACAATATGACTATCGCTGGGAGTTTACCGGGCAGAGCGCCCATGGCGAGACGGGCGCACAGGCTAAAACGGCCAATGAAGATATTGTGATACCCGCCACCAATGGTGAAGCCGCGAAGAAATTTAACGCTCAGCCTGGTGATGGGGTGCAGGGATACGGGTTACAGGTGAGCTACAGCAAGAAATAGGGTCAGCGTAATGGCTGATCTGGCCACCGCTGAAAGTTAACTAAGGAGAGTGTTTAATGAAACCTCATATGAAACGTGGGTTGAGAAAAGCCACGTTAGCACTGATGGTGGTCGGATATTGCGCCGTTCCTTCTGCCATGGCAGGTGATGCTGCCTGGGTTGCGAGCGGAGCAACTGCAGAATTTCAGGGTACCATTCCGTGGATTTATCGCGAGGGTGGAGATAAAAGCATCAATTCGGCTGACGCCGGTCACATTAAAGTCACTTCGGATAATCAGGGAGCGCGCCCGCAAGGGAGTGAAAACGATAAACGACTTTATGTTGGCGATACCATCACTTTAGGCTGGGATATTGGCGATACCGAAGAAGACGTGGATGCCGGGGCAAAAGGCAACGATGGCGCTACCACGGAGACCATTAAATGGTTTAGCTATAGCGATAATGCCGGTACCGATAAACAAGAGATCACGTCAGCAGCTGGAAAATCGAGCTATAAAATCACGGATAGCGATCGTGGGCGCTATATTGGCGTCGAAATTCAGGCTACGACGCAAACCGGTAATCCTTATCAGGGAACCGCATTGAGTTTACTGGATATTACGACGGCCAACGGTGGTGGTAGTGACGACGATAATGTCGATCCTGGCCCGGTTGTGAACCAGAATCTGAAAGTTGCTATCTTCGAGAAAGGCACCAATACCAACCTTATTGGCGGCAGTACACCGATTGCGCTTAATAAAACCTATGTGGCCAAATTGTTCTCGGATGAAGACGGCGACGGCAAGTGGAGCACGGGTGATATTGATGTTACCGCTAATTATGACTTTGCCTGGGTCTTCAACGGTAACAGTAAGCAACTCGGCACTGCTGGCGGCATTGCGAATTCCAGCTTCGATAATAATGAGCTCGTTATTCCTCAAACGAATACCGCGGCGAAAACCAGCCTTAACGGTGGCGATCGTAATGGTAAATCCGGTCTGGCCATTCCGGATAACGGCGATGGCGTTCAGGGATATACCTTATCCATTATTTATAAACACCATTAATCATAGCCAAACAGCATTCCCGCAAGGGAGTGCTGTTTTCAGCCTTTTTTGCTTAGCAGAGGCTAATCAAAAGGGGTTGAAATCGCAATTTTTCGGCTGGGGTGCCTTGCATGTCGATATGTCTTAAACCGGGTAAAATTATCGTTCTGATTAGCTTACTGACGGCTATTTTTCTGTCGGATTTTGCACAGGCTAATACTGCCTGGCAGATGTACCCCGAATCTACAGGTGAATTTAATGGCTCTGCCCCGCTTGCCGACAGCGCCAGTGTACCGATTTACCAGGGGAGTATTCAGCTCTCTCCAGAGGAAGAACATGATGTTGCTTTTAGCGCGAAGCCGGGAGATTTCAGCGTCGACGCAACAGCAAGCAACATGATTTTACTTAACCCGCGCGATATCGAAGGCGATCGCTTTTCTACACCTCCCGCCCTGCGCTGGGAGAATCAGACGCTTCCCGCAGTGTCACTGGTTTGGGCCGACGCCACCACGCCTGATGTACCGTTAGATCCCCAGCCTCGCGTGGATCGCTCATTCTGCGCACAAAACCTGGCGGGACGGAAACTTGTTGCAATTCCTCAATTTGATTCAAGCCAAACGCTACCGGTACTGGCTCTGTTTACCGTTACCGGCGTACCAAATAAGGGTACGGTTTTGTTAAGCGAGAAGCAGGTGACGCTCAACATTGCGGCTGCAAAGGGCGATTTAGTCACGGTGAGCGCGACGGGATTTGATGACACGCTGAAGGCGGCAAAGGCTAAGGTTGGCGACACCATCACGCTCACGGTGACAACCTACGACTGCGCGGGAAACGTTGCGGGCAATCTCCCCTTTATCATTAAACGCGGTGATGCGAAAAACCGCCAGGATGCAGTGAATAACACTGGCCCAGTGGTTGTCGAGACCACCGAACTGAGCACCACGGCAACGGAATATCATGGCACCACGAATGCCAGCGGCATAGCAACCCTCCGCGTGACGCAGCCCCGTGGCCCGGGGACAAAAACGTCGCTTACCGTCAGTTTGCCTGGTATTTCCCAATTCAGCGAGACGGCGGTTATTTTTACCGTCCTCACTAGCCCGGACATCCCCCAGGCCAATATGTGGGGCCATATGGCGGAGACGGTAAAGGCTCAGGAGTATACTTTCACCCGTCCGAAACTGGCGGCGGAGGTCTCTAATGAAGACGGCACGGTTATCGATCATAACGAAACCTGGTCGACGTTTGCCTGGAGCGGGGCCGATAATCACTGCGATATTCTGCCGGGTATGCGCCAGTTTGGCGCGCTGGCGACGGTGATCCCCACTTCCATTCAGGAAGTGCTGGGCTGGCCGATGCAGGGGGATTATTACTGGTCGTCACTCGCCGGTATGACCGGCCAGCACCATGCGGCGGACGTTTCCAACCGTAGCGAAACGCAACAGCCTGATAACGCAAAGTTTTTGGTGAGTTGTGTGGATAAGGAAGCACCGGAAGTTGACCCTGAACTGACCTTAACCCCGGAACATTTTGACTCGGACTTACAGGCCGTAAAAGTAGCGGTTGGCGATGAAACCACCATGGTGTTGACCATTACCGATAAAAAAGAAAATAACCAACCGCTGTCGTACTACTATTTCACGCTGCACCTGGATAACGGCGTCAACCGTAAGGGCGAAACCAACGCTGAGTGGGAAGCGCATCCGGTGCAGATAACCGGCAACAGCGATTTGCGAAAAGTAGATTCGCATAACAATGAGGGCATCACCGATGTTAACGGCCAGGCGACGCTGGTGCTGAGCAACTCTGGTGGGGCGGGGGTGAAAACGCGCATTACGGCACAAATGCGCAGTAATTTTACCGCCTCTGACGCGAAAGACGTGATTTTTACCGTTGTCAGCAGCCCGGACGTGCCGCAGGCCCGCATGTGGGGGCATATGGGCAACGGTATCATTGCAAGAGGCAACCTGTTCAAACGCCCGCGCCTCGCGGAAGAAACGGCGAATGAAGTTGGCTCTGTGCGGGAACACAATGAAGATTGGGCCTTGTTTGATCAGGGAAGCAGCATGGTGGCAGAGTGCGGGGAAGGCCAAATCCCGGCTAAAAGCTCGCTGCAAAGCCTCTATTCCGCAAACCCGGGTAATGCCATTGCCACCGAATACGGCTGGCCAACGGCAAATAATGATTATCTGAGCGCGGTGGAAAAACCTGACTCCCATGATTCGGTCGATCTGAGCAACGGCAACATTGATAGCTATTCCGGTCTGAAAACAAATTACCTTACCTGTTCTGCCAACGAACTGGTGTCGCGCGTCGTGGTGACGACGGACAAGAATGTCGAAACAGGTTCGACGGTAGCGAAAGCGAAGGTGGGGGAAAAAATCACCATGACGGTGCGTACCGTCAATGCATCCAACGATGAGCCTGTCCCTTTTACCGATTTTACCATTACTAAAGATATTGGCCTCAACCGGGCCGGGAAGGCTGCGGGTTATACGGATCCCTCTAATGGCGCGCTGACGATGAACGGCGTGCAGTATGGCGCTTCGCAGCCTTCAGCGGTCTATTCCGGTATTACGGACGCGCAGGGCGTCGCGACAGTGGTTATTGAGCAGCCGCAGGGCGTTGGGTTAAGAACGCCGCTAATCATAACGCCAATTCATTCAGCCATTCCCAATAGCGTTAAGTTGTATACCGTGTTTACCGTCCCGACCAGCCCGGATGTTATTGGCGCACAGATGTGGGGCCATATGGATGACACGATTACCGTGGGTTCCCTGGTTTTCAGGCGTCCAAAACTTGCCGCGGAGGTGGCAAATGAAAAGAGCACGCTTACCGAAAATAACGAGCTCTGGACGCGCGTGGCACAGGCGGATGTCCTGAATACCGATGCAGGCGGCTGCGGAGCCAACATGGTGCCGCGCAGGGCGCAACTGGCTTCACTGTATGACGCTAACAGTAGCAATACGATTCAAACTGTACACGGCTGGCCGACCCAACGAGAGGAGTACTGGAGCAGTACCCCCGCCGATAAAACGCCGCATCTGTTTGTCGAATGGCTGAATAATGGTTCGCTGGTAACCAATAATACCGCGCCAGCCTATATGAGCTGCCTCGCTACGGCGAATGCTCCGGCGGCCAGCATCACGCTGGAAGTGGTGGATCAAGCGCAGTGGAATAGCGCGCTTAATGCCGCGAAGCTAAAAAAAGGCGAAACTTTGCAGCTTAAGGTCACGGTGAAAGACGCGGCGGGCAACCCGATGCCGGAGATGCCGTTTACCATCAACCGTGGTGATGGTTTTACCCGTCAGAAAGAGAAACATATCGCAGGCAGCGGCGATGGTATTGTCTCCTCGGTCGTTGTTAATGGCGAAGCACTGAATGACATGGCCGCTACGTTTGCAGGTATCACCGACAGTAATGGTTCGAAAACATTGACTATCACGCGTCCGGATACCCATGGCACCAAAACGGCAATCATCGCGGGGCTCTATTTCGACCCGACAATTCAGGCTTCTATGGACACCATTTTTACTGTGGTCACCAGCCCGGACTCCGATAAGGCGAAAATGTGGGGCCATATGCCGGAAACATTGTCAGCAGGCGGGCTGACGTTCAGACGTCCACTCCTTTTTGCTGAGTTAACAGGAAGCCCCTCCACCGATCGTAAATCGCCTGAGGAGGATAATGAATCCTGGGCATTGTTTACTGAAGCGCAGGCTGCAAGTACTAACGACAATGGTTGTGGCGAAAGTTTTATTCCTTCCGAGGAGGCTCTGCTGACGCTTGCCGGCAGTTGGGAAGGGCATATAGTTGACGGCTGGCCGGTTCTGAAAACATACGACTCCAGTACGCCTGACAAAAACAGTATCGGCGATCGTAAATATAAATTTGTGGATCTCGCCAAAGTCACCAGCAGCAGCGTGCCGTTAACCACAATGGGCTATCTGATGTGCCAGACCACAGAGAATCCGAAGGTGAGCACCATCGAGTTAAGCTCAGCCCAGGCCGCAAAATACGATGATATTGAGGGCGTAAAAGCCAGAACGGATTACAACACGTCAGGGGATCAAATCACGATGACGGTTACAACCCGTGATTCGCTGGGAAATCCCAAAGCTTATGTGCCGTTTACACTGAATCACGGTGTTACGGTGCCTCGTATTATTAATGACACAAACAAAGGCTACATCACCAATCAGGGTAAGTCGATTTATGTCCTGGATAGTTACAATAACTCAAGCGGTTATTTTAGCGACAACAATAAGTATTACAGCATGACCGGTGCTGACGGTACGGTTACCTTTATTCTGCGCCAGATATATAAGGGAAACGGAACGCGTATCCCGTTGACGGCGCAAATTGATGACGGCAGTGGGAGAACGTCGAATACCCTGAGCGCGATTTTCACCGTTATTACCAGCCCGGACGTCAGTGTGGCAAATATGTGGGGGCATATGCCAGAAACAGTGACGGCGGCCGACGGCAGCGTATTAGAACGTCCAAAAATCCGGGCTGAATTCTCTAATCCATCGGGGGTGACCAGCAAGATTATCAACAATGAGACCTGGATCATGCCGACGGTAAATGAGCACAATGGTCAAGTTCAGGCGTGTGACGAGTCGCGTTATCCGACGTCTGACCAGCTCGTCTCGCTCTATCATCGCTACCCTAACGGTACGATGATGGAGCAAACGGGCTGGCCAGTGCAGCCATCAAGCTACGACTGGTGGGCGCTTGATACTGATTGTAAGTACAGTAGTGTGAATGGCAGCGCAAGATGCAGGTCTGTGGATTTGTATAACGGTCAGATTCATGAGAATGATCGAAGCCGCGCATTCCAGGTTTGTCTGCTGAACCCTAACGTCTCGGTGTCTACCGTAACGCTCACCTCAACGGCGTTCGACGCGGGTACTCAGGCGGCGAAAGTTAAGAAGGGTGAAGCGATGCCGGTTACCGTGACGGTCAAAGACAGCGCCGGAAAACCGGTGTCGAACGTGGCTTTTACCCTGAAACGCGGCGACGCTATGCCGCGCAATCCGGGGGCGACACTGTACGGAAATGTCGACGAGATGGACGATTTGACGGTTCAGCCGCCATCGGGTGGCGTGACGACGCTCGCCGCTAACGGTAATTCGATACAGGGCACCACAGGCTCTGACGGCACGGCGACGTTTATGATTAAACAGGACAATACCCCGGGCTATAAAACGCCGCTGACGGTAACGCTGGACAATAACACCGGTATTGCCGCCACGATGGATGTCATTTTCACCGTGGTAACCAGCCCGGATGTGGCGAGTGCGAACTTCTGGGGGCATATGAGTGATACGGCGACGGAAAATGGCAAGACGCTGCAACGACCATTGTTGAAGTCGGAATTGCCGTCGAACGAATTTGCAGCAGCTACGCCGGAGGTGAATAACGAAATCTGGGCGCTGGCACATACTGTCGATAAAAATAAATGGGATATTGCCCGGCAGTGCGGCACGCTGGATAAGGCACCGGAATATGAGGATTTACAGGCGCTGCATTCGCGCTTTAACGATCTGGGATGGCCAACGTCCCCCAGTTTCCCGTATTTATCGCGCAGCCGCTCGGGTACTCTCTATTGCGGGATTGTTGGCACCACCGGCGCGCAGGACTGCGGTATCATGCCGGGGAGTACACCGGGATTTGCCACCTGCTTCCAGTAATATTTATGTCGCATCCGGCCTTACAGTGGTTACTGTGCCGGATGCGATGTAGAGAGATATGACCAGGCTTATGGATTCGTTGTTTTCTTACGTGACTTCCGCGTGCGGGTGACGGCGCTGACCTGGCTTATCACCACGCCATCATTCAGTCGAGTCGTCAGGGTATCGCCTGCTTTTACCTGCTTCACCTGTTTTAGCACCGCCCCGTCCGCGGCACTGGTAACGCTATATCCGCGTGCGAGGGTTGAGAGCGGGCTTACCGCTTCGAGGTGCGTGACCGCATTACCAAAGCGTTCGCGCGTGGCGCTGAGTTGGGCGCGAAGAGACTCTGCAAGGCGAAACTCAACTTGTTGAATGCGCGTTTGTGCGCGATGGATCCGCGGTTGCGGATTTTGATTATTCAGGCGCTGGCTAAGGCGTTGCTGTTGCTGACCCGCCCGCTTTAACTGGTTTTCCAGCGCAAAACGCATCCGCTTCTGCAGACGTTCGAGTGTGGTCTGCTGACGCGCCAGCCTTAATTGTGGATGCTGCTGTTGTAACCGATGATGAATCTGTGTGAAGCGACGCGTACGGTTGGCGAGGTAATAATCCATTGCCATTTCCAGACGCTGCTGCGCAGATTGCACCTGACGCAACAACTCTTGCTGATTGCGGCTCACGACCTCGGCGGCCGCAGACGGTGTGGGCGCGCGCAAATCGGCCACAAAGTCGGCAATGGTCACATCCGTTTCATGCCCAACAGCGCTGACCACCGGGATGCGGCTGGCAAAAATCGCGCGCGCGACCCGTTCGTCGTTAAAGCTCCATAAATCTTCCAGCGAGCCGCCCCCGCGTCCAACAATTAACACATCGCACTCGTTGCGCAGGTTCGCCAGCTCAATGGCGCGAACGATTTGCCCTGGTGCATCATCGCCCTGAACGGCAGTAGGGTAAATAATCACCGGCAGGGAAGGGTCGCGACGTTTTAACACGTGCAAAATATCGTGGAGTGCGGCACCGGTTTTTGAAGTGATGACACCCACGCAGTGCGCAGGAGAGGGAAGTGGTTTCTTCAGTTGCTGGTCGAACAACCCTTCTGCCTGCAGCTTCGCTTTAAGCTGTTCGTACTTTTGTTGCAACAAACCTTCACCGGCAGGTTGCATGCTCTCGACGATTATCTGGTAGTCGCCGCGCGGCTCGTAGAGCGTAATATTTGCGCGAACTAAAACCTGTTGCCCGTGCTGCGGGCGAAAGGTCACCCGGCGATTGCTGTTGCGGAACATTGCACAGCGCACCTGGGCGGTATCGTCTTTGAGGGTAAAGTACCAGTGCCCGGAAGAGGGCTGGCTAAAGTTAGAAATTTCGCCGCTGATCCACACTTGTCCCATCTCCTGCTCAAGCAGCAAACGGACGGTCTGATTCAGGCGACTAACCGTAAAAATTGCGGGGGATTGAGATGGTAACATGTGAGCGAGATCAAACTTTAAATCAGCAGGTTATTCAATCGATAGTAACGTGCTGACCGGGGAGCGCAAGCATTATTTGCAAAAAAAGGTGGATGCAACCGATTACGCTCTGTATAATGCCACGGCAATATTTATTAACCACTCTGGTCGAGATATTGCCCATGCTACGTATCGCTAAAGAAGCTCTGACGTTTGACGACGTCCTCCTTGTTCCCGCTCATTCCACCGTTCTGCCGAATACTGCTGACCTCAGCACCCAACTGACGAAAACTATTCGCCTGAATATTCCTATGCTCTCTGCGGCAATGGACACCGTGACTGAAGCTCGCCTGGCTATCGCGCTGGCGCAGGAAGGCGGCATCGGCTTTATCCACAAAAACATGTCTATCGAGCGTCAGGCTGAAGAAGTGAAGCGCGTGAAGAAACATGAATCCGGTATTGTCACCGACCCGCAGACCGTTCTGCCGACCACGACGCTTCGCGAAGTGAAAGAGCTGACCGAGCGCAACGGTTTTGCCGGTTACCCGGTTGTGACCGAAGACTATGAGCTGGTGGGGATCATCACCGGTCGTGATGTGCGTTTCGTGACAGACCTCAGCCAGCCGGTCAGCGTTTACATGACGCCGAAAGAGCGTCTGGTTACTGTGCGTGAAGGTGAAACCCGCGAAGTGGTTCTGGCGAAAATGCACGAAAAACGCGTTGAAAAAGCGCTGGTTGTTGACGACAGCTTCCATCTGCGCGGCATGATCACCGTTAAAGATTTCCAGAAAGCAGAACGTAAACCGAATGCCTGTAAAGACGAACATGGCCGTCTGCGCGTAGGCGCGGCGGTTGGCGCGGGCGCGGGTAACGAAGAGCGTGTTGATGCGCTGGTTGCCGCAGGCGTTGACGTCCTGCTGATTGACTCCTCACACGGCCACTCCGAAGGCGTTCTGCAACGTATTCGTGAAACCCGTGCAAAATATCCTGACCTGCAAATCATCGGCGGTAACGTTGCAACGGGCGCAGGCGCTCGCGCACTGGCTGAGGCGGGTTGCAGCGCGGTTAAAGTAGGTATCGGTCCAGGCTCCATCTGTACTACCCGTATTGTTACCGGTGTAGGTGTTCCGCAGATCACCGCGGTTTCCGACGCGGTTGAAGCGCTGGAAGGCACCGGTATCCCGGTTATCGCCGACGGCGGTATTCGTTTCTCCGGTGATATTGCCAAAGCCATCGCCGCAGGTGCAGCCGCCGTTATGGTCGGTTCCATGCTGGCCGGTACTGAAGAATCCCCGGGTGAAATTGAGCTCTACCAGGGCCGTTCTTACAAGTCTTATCGTGGGATGGGCTCCCTGGGAGCGATGTCCAAAGGGTCTTCTGACCGTTACTTCCAGAGCGATAACGCCGCCGACAAACTGGTACCGGAAGGTATCGAAGGCCGCGTGGCTTACAAAGGTCGCCTGAAAGAGATCATCCACCAGCAGATGGGCGGCCTGCGCTCCTGTATGGGCCTGACCGGTTGTGGTACGATTGACCTGCTGCGTACTAAAGCTGAATTCGTACGCATCAGCGGTGCGGGCATTCAGGAAAGCCACGTTCACGACGTGACCATCACTAAAGAATCCCCGAACTACCGTCTGGGTTCCTGATTTTCTTCGCCCGACTCCGCGTCGGGCGATTTATTTACTCTGTTTCACTTGCCTCGGAACAATCGTCAAATGACAGACAATATTCATAAGCATCGCATTCTTATTCTCGATTTCGGTTCTCAGTACACCCAACTGGTTGCTCGTCGCGTACGTGAGCTGGGCGTCTACTGTGAGCTGTGGGCGTGGGATGTTACTGAAGCACAAATCCGTGAATTCAATCCAAGCGGCATCATTCTTTCCGGCGGCCCGGAAAGCACCACTGAAGAAAACAGCCCGCGTGCACCGCAGTATGTCTTCGAAGCGGGCGTACCGGTATTCGGCGTGTGCTATGGCATGCAGACCATGGCCATGCAGCTTGGCGGCCATGTGGAAGGCTCTTCTGAGCGTGAATTCGGCTACGCGCAGGTTGAAGTGCTGACCGACAGCGCGCTGGTGCGCGGTATCGAAGACTCCCTGACGCCGGAAGGCAAACCGCTGCTGGATGTCTGGATGAGCCACGGCGACAAAGTCACCGCGATCCCGGCTGACTTCGTCACTGTTGCCAGCACTGAAACCTGTCCGTTCGCGATTATGGCGAACGAAGAAAAACGCTTCTACGGCGTGCAGTTCCACCCGGAAGTGACTCATACCCGTCAGGGCATGCGTATGCTTGAGCGTTTTGTTCGCGATATCTGCCAGTGTGAAGCGCTGTGGACACCGGCAAAAATTATCGACGACGCTGTAGCCCGCATCCGCGAGCAGGTTGGCGATGACAAAGTGATTCTCGGCCTCTCCGGCGGCGTGGATTCGTCTGTCACCGCGATGTTGCTGCACCGCGCAATCGGCAAAAACCTGACCTGTGTCTTTGTCGATAACGGCCTGCTGCGTCTGAATGAAGCGCAGCAGGTGATGGACATGTTTGGCGACCACTTTGGCCTGAATATTGTTCACGTTGAAGGCGAGCAACGCTTCCTCGACGCACTGGCTGGCGAGAATGACCCGGAAGCGAAACGTAAAATCATCGGTCGAGTTTTCGTTGAAGTGTTCGACGAAGAAGCGCTGAAACTGGAAGATGTGAAATGGCTGGCGCAGGGCACTATCTATCCAGACGTTATCGAATCTGCGGCCTCTGCCACCGGTAAAGCACACGTCATCAAATCTCACCACAACGTGGGCGGCCTGCCGAAAGAGATGAAGATGGGCCTGGTCGAACCGCTGCGCGAACTGTTCAAAGATGAAGTGCGCAAAATTGGCCTGGAACTCGGCCTGCCGTACGACATGCTCTACCGTCACCCGTTCCCGGGGCCGGGCCTTGGTGTTCGCGTGCTGGGCGAAGTGAAGAAAGAGTACTGCGACCTGCTGCGTCGTGCGGATGCTATCTTCATTGAAGAACTGCACAAAGCTGATCTGTACAACAAAGTGAGCCAGGCGTTCACCGTGTTCCTGCCGGTTCGTTCCGTAGGCGTTATGGGCGATGGCCGTAAGTACGACTGGGTTGTTTCCCTGCGTGCCGTCGAAACCATCGACTTTATGACCGCACACTGGGCGCACCTGCCGTATGACTTCCTGGGCCGCGTGTCCAACCGCATTATCAACGAAGTGAACGGCATTTCCCGCGTGGTGTATGACATCAGCGGTAAGCCGCCAGCAACGATCGAGTGGGAGTGATCCTGCGTCCGGCATCGACCGGCATCAAAGAGCACTAAAACACCTATAAGCCCGCGTAACTGCGGGCTTTTTTCATTATTGGCTTGGCACAGTCTGGCAAATTTTCGCATCGCCAAGCACCCGGTTTCTATGGCATGGTAGATGGTACGATTTGAACCTGATGCCATGTTCAGCAATCGATACCATGTTGCTCCTGATGGAGTAATCATGGTATTGAATTCATATAACGCATTGTTCTGTAATGGTTTTTTATGGAATGTGCGGGGTTTTTTGAGCATGGTATTTTTGAGAGGAAACCCAACCCGACCATGCTGACTGATACCAAGCTGCGCAACCTCAAGCCAAAGGACAAGCTCTACAAAGTGAATGACCGTGACGGCCTCTACGTGGCCGTCACCCCTGCGGGTTCGATTTCGTTCCGCTACAACTACTCGATCCACGGCAGGCAAGAGACCATCACCTTCGGCCGCTACGGTGTCGGAGGGATCACGCTAGCGGAAGCCCGCGAACGGCTGGGCGAAGCCAAGAAGATGATCGCCTCAGGAAAATCTCCAGCCAAGGAGAAGGCACGAGACAAAGCCCGCGTCAAGGATGCTGAGACATTCGGCGCGTGGGCCGAGAAGTGGTTGCGCGGCTATCAAATGGCAGATTCCACCCGCGACATGCGCCGTGGAACATACGAGCGAGAGCTAAAGCCGAAATTCAGCAACAGGAAACTGATAGAAATTACCCACGAGGACTTGCGGGCGCTTACTGATGCCATCGTAGAACAAGGCAGGCCATCAACGGCCGTGCTTTGCCGCGAAATTATGATGCAGGTCTTCCGCTGGGCTATCGAACGCGGACAGAAGGTTGAGAATCCGGCCGATCTGGTGCGCCCGTCAACTATCGCCAAGTTTGAGCCACGAGATCGAGCACTGACGCCAGATGAAATTGGCTTGATGTACCAGTACATGGAGCGCATTGGCACCACACCTTCGATCCGCGCGGCTGCCAAGCTGCTGTTGCTAACGATGGTTCGCAAAAGCGAACTGACCAACGCAACGTGGAACGAAATCAATTTCACCGACGCGCTCTGGACAATCCCCAAGGAGCGGATGAAGCGCCGCAATCCCCATTTGGTGTTCCTGTCGAGGCAGGCGCTGGATATTTTCATAGCACTGAAGACCTTCGCCGGCGGTTCGGAGTACGTTCTGCCATCACGTTATGACTCAGACTTGCCGATGAGCAGCGCAACGCTCAATCAGGTGCTTACCCTCACCTATCGGCTGGCCCAGAAGGAAGGGCACTCGCTCGGCAAGTTTGGGCCGCACGATTTGCGGCGTACGGCCAGCACGCTGTTGCATGAGGCGGGCTATAACACCGACTGGATCGAGAAGTGCCTTGCGCACGAACAGAAGGGCGTTCGTGCCATCTACAACAAGGCCGAGTACCGCGATCAGCGCCGGGCGATGCTCCAAGATTGGGCCGACATGATCGACGAGTGGACAATCAGGAAGACCCGCCCCAAGAACTGATTCGGAGCCTTGAGACCTGTATTTTGTCGCGAAATGCCCACTTCGGTGGGCTTTTTTTTGTCCGCAAAACGTATGAATTCCCGGACGCGATAAATTGGCTTTAAGTGCCTATTGCAAACCTAATTAAAACAGCGGTTTGCGTTATCAAGATTGTCCGTCAAACGTTGGGTTTTTGGACGATAAGCGATTGATTTAATTGAAAAAATATGATCGTAGATGCTGGAATTTTCCGGAATTGTGTAGCAATAATTAAACCTCGGATGATGACAAAACGAGGTATTCGGTGTGGAAAAAGAATTAAGGAGAGCAAGTAAAGTTCTCATTAGCAAAAAGCAACTGCTGGAGATGATTCCGCTGTGCGAGCGCACGATCTACAACTTTGAAAAGCAGGGGAAATTTCCTCAGCGCATTGCGCTCAGTAGCCGCAAGGTCGTGTGGGATTTGGCGGAGGTCGAGGCATGGATTGATGCGTGCAAACATTCCAGCCCGGCCCCTCGTCCCGGAATGGGGGCCTGAATTGTGGCGGCCAACTTGCAGGCGACATTTACGAGTAGACCGCTTGTACTGGGCTTAATACAGCTCCGGTTGGGCCGTGCATGAGTAGCCGAAACAGCGGTCTTAAGCCCATAGGCGCGGTAATAGGCGACTCTGGCGGGCTACTGGAACGCCTTGAAAATATCAGGAAGCGGAACAGTGACCGAACTCCGGCTGCTGAACGCGGTAGACCGTCTAACGTCTCGACCGTGCATGAACAGATGGAAAGGGCAAAAGAGCGGGACAAAGCGTTGTCACTTGTCCGCAAGCCTCCACAAGGCGACGCTCAGCCAGATTTTTTTGCGCCCAGCCTCTATGACGTGGGCGGCCGCGACAATCGCAGCGTCATGGATGTGGCCGTGTTCCGTTTATCCAAGAAGGACAAGCGAGCCGGAGAACTGATCCGCTACGACCTGCCGGATGGATACGTGGAAGTGTCCGCAGGAGCGCACGGAATGGCCTCCGTTTGGGACTACGACATTGTGCTGATGATGGTGTCTCACTTGACCGATGCTATGAACCGCTATCGAGAAGGAAAGGGTGGCAAGCCGGGGAGAGTGTTTCGGCTGCATGTTAGCGACATCCTCAGATTTGCCCGACGTGGTAACGGTAGTAGTCAGGTTAAGGGAGTGGAAGCCGCGCTAGATCGGTTGCGGGGCACTACCATCAAGACAGTGCGCGAAAGCGGCAAGTTCCGGACAACCGAAGCCGAGGGGCTGATCGCGCGCTATCGTGTTCTGTCACGCACGGACACCAAGAAGATAAGTTCTGTCGAGATTGAAGCCCCGGAGTGGATTTATCGAGAAGTCACCGAGGGCAAGCGGCCGGAGGTACTTACAGTACACCGGGACTACTTTCTGATCGAGCCGGGCATAGGACGCTTTATCTACCGACTGGCTCGCCGTGCCGCAGGCAGGGATAGCGCTAAATGGGCTTTCAAGACCCTTTACGAACGCAGTGGAAGCGGTGGCTCGTTCAAAAAATTCTGTTTCTTACTTCGCGGGATCATCAAAGCCGATGACCTGCCTGAATATGCCTTGTGCGAAGAAGCGGGGAAGGATGGCCCTCTACTGGTCATGAGGCACCGCAATTCCTCGTCGGAACCGCTGGGCGGTTCCTAATAGACGGTGAGTGAGATCGCAAAAGAGCCCCGTTGCGGGCTTTTTTCATTTTGATTGACGGACAGTTGACGGACAAAGTGGGAACAACCCGTCACGCTGTGGATAGAGTGTCTATTAGGAACCTGAAACCGTCTATTAGGAACCGTTTCGCCGTCTATTAGGAACCGGTATCCGTCTATTAGGAACCGGCGTCGCGCGTAATTCATTGAATTAAAAGATTAAACCTCCTTATTTTTACGCTAAATCTTTTAAAACTATATATAAAACTGTTTAAAACCCTTTTGCCTGTGCATAAGTCGATGGCCCCCATCCGTTAGTTCGGAACTCCTATTCGTGCGAAATCGCGCCACGATCCAAAAGCGTGGCCCCCTGCGGGGTTCCCACCACTTCGCGGCAGCTCCCCTCCCTCATGAAAGGCGTTCGCTCCGCCCCAAGGCGCTGGCCGAGCTTGCTGCCGTGGGTTGGAGGCTGGACGAGTACGCTAAGGGCAAATGGGAAACGGGCGACCCAAGGCATCCGACCGTAACGCTGCTCCCCCTGTTTAATGGCACCCCACCCCCTGTTTAACAGTACCCAACCCCCTGTTTAACGGCACCCGGCCAGTTTCTGAAAACCCAGCAACGGCGGGCCTTTGCGGGCTGTTCGCAAATTCCATCCAAGATTCTCTAAGAATCTCCAACATCCGCGCTAAGCGCCGCACCTTGATGGCGCAGCTCATCGCTTGCTGCTCTTGGTCGGCCTACGGCCGTTGGGCATCAAAAAAGGTAGGGCGGGCCTGCCGTCGTCGATGCGGTTAGTTCCGTGGATTACCCACCGGTCGTAGCACCTGGTCGAGCCGTTGAAACCGGCAAAAAGACATCAGGCACCAAAAAGGGAAGGGCAGGGCCAAAACCGGCATAAGGCCTCTAACGGCCTGCGAAAGCGTCCAAAATTCCTCCCGTATGGGCCGTGGCGGCGTTTTTTCAGTGTCGAAACGGGTTGTGGCTGTCATGTGTGAAAACTTCTCATAGGGCGATACAGGCCGTTTTTTCGGTGTGTAATAGACGGAGAAGCAACGGTAGGAAAACAAAACCCCGCACTCAGGCGGGGTTGTGGGTGATGGAGCTGGCTGTGCGCGTCAGCGATTGATGCCCCTGACTCGCTGCCGTTCTTCCTCTTCCATCTGAAGGATGGCCATTCTCACACGCTCTACCAGTACTACCTGATTCTTGCTGCCGAACAGTGGCATGCGATTAAGCATACCCATGCCGCCGTAAAAATGCGCAGCGGCAGGCAGAGACAATCGGTTCACACGATGCTGTAGTGCCGTGTATTGCTTATCCAGTGCATCGAGCTGCGGACCGAAGCCTTTGCGTCGCAGCCATTGGCCAAGCGCCCACATACCAATACCGAGACCAAAAAAGCCGCCG
This sequence comes from Pseudocitrobacter faecalis, assembly GCF_965231525.1. Classification (NCBI taxonomy): domain Bacteria; kingdom Pseudomonadati; phylum Pseudomonadota; class Gammaproteobacteria; order Enterobacterales; family Enterobacteriaceae; genus Pseudocitrobacter; species Pseudocitrobacter faecalis. The sequence goes on from NZ_CBDDNJ010000002.1 coordinate 852,776, forward strand.
AGCATCATCAGGCCAAAAAATATATCGTTCATCATGATTACGCCTCCGATTGAGAGTTAACATTAGAAGCCATGCCGGGCACATTGAGCGCGCCGACGTCTCCGGTGCTAGTGGTGTCCGATGTCGGACGAATAATGTTGGATTCCGCTTGTGCAGTCGGCTCAGCGCCGTCGTCAGGCGTTGGACTGTCACCGCCGGGGACTGGAGGGGGAGATCCGGTGCCCCCGAGCGAAAGCCCGTGGGAGCTTTCCATGCCGGGTACGCTGATAGCGCCCAGCACGCCAAGCGCCCGTGTGGCCACCTCGGCGCCCTGCGCAACAGCCTTGCCGTTGCCGCCAGTCCCTTCTTTTGGTGTCATCTGCCGTTGCTGCGCGACGGCTTGCTGATCCATATCGTCGTCACCACCCTTCGCAGCTTTTCCGACCTGTTTGGCGGCTTGCTTCAAGCCGCTGCCTGATTCTTGGCTAGCAGGCGAAGCGGCCGCCGACACTGGATTCGCCGATCCTGACGCGGCACCACCCCCGACGCGAGAACCTGCGGCCTTTGCGGTCGCACCGCTGCTCCCTCCTGTGGTTGCGCCAATTCCAGCACTGCCGACGCCCGTCGCACCACCGATGCCTCCTGCGGTACTGCCGCCTGCCATGCTGGCGTTCAATGCGGAGGCCAGTCCACCACCCGCGGCACTGGCAGCGCCTCCGCCAGTTCCCGCGGCTCCTAGTGCTCCAGCAGCCGGGGCTGCTGCCCCTGCTGTTGCAACAGTAGCGATTGCGGCCGCCGCACCGGCTGCACCGGCTGCGGCCATGCCCCCAATTGCAGAGCCGCCGCCCATCGACGTGCCGCTAATCATGCCGCCGATCAGTTCAGGGATGGTTTTGGTCAGGTAGGCGCACACCAAAGACAGGCCGACCAAGGTCATCAACGACGCTTCGTCGTTGGTGTAGGCTGCCGACCATTCTGCGGAAACCTGCATGATCAGCCCCACAATCAGAGTCAGGACAAACAGCTTGGCACCTACTGCAACGGCATAGCGAATGGGAGCCAGTGCATATTCGCGTGTCCATTGAGAGCCACCGAAACCCATGAACAGGACGGCGGCATTGATAATGACGTAGACCTCTACGAGCGTCACGAACACCAGAGCCGCTATGAACGTAAAGCACATTAGAACGATCAATGCAGACACGGCCACTACAACCGATGTGATTGGGCTAAACATCGACACACCGGCCGTCAGCACCTGCCGTGAAAAGTCCACAGCAGTTGAGAACATATCCCCCGGCATCAGCTCCGCACTACCCAACCCTGCCGCGTGCGCCCCAGCCTGCCGGAAGCTGTTGACGATGGCCCCGCCCCACTCGGTCGCGTGCTCGAGCATCGCATAGAAGAACCCTATCACGAGGATGAATTTCACCAGCTCATGGAGGATGTCTCCCAGTTCAGCTCCGCGTATGACCAAAGGAGCAAAAGTCCAAACTAACTGGATGACGGCAAGGCATCCCAAGAGCCACAAGGCGTAGTCATGCAGGCGCGGTGCCCATTGGTTTGAAGCGTTCTGAATCAGCCGCAGAAGGCTGTTCATAGACGTGTTGCTCTGCGCCAAATCGACCCCGGCAGCCATCGCACTAGTTGCAGATAGCAAGAGCGCCGCGCCGACAAGTGCGAAAACGGTTGAACGTCGCATAGTCAGAACCCCTCAGACGGGCCGCGAGTGTTTGGGCGGCTGCGGAATTGGTCATCCTGATGGCCATTGCCGACCGCTGCGCATTCCGGCGCGGCGGTGTTCGTGACGACTACGGCCGTCATTGCCGACCCACCAAGGGCCGAGACGAGGCAGAGGGCGGCAATCAGCGCCTTAGAAATCATCATGGTTAGAACCCCTCAGACGGGCCGCGTGTATTTTCACGGCTGCGGAATTGCTGTTCGGAGGCATCGCTAACGGACTGTCGTTCGTTTTGCTGCGCCATGTAGTTGCCTTGCAGGGTGATTTGTGTGGCCACCAGATCGCGCAGCTTCTGGAGCTGCTGCACATTCTGCGCCGCAATCTCGTTCCCTGCTTGAATGGCCTGCTGCCGACCAACGGCCGACTGCGAACGGTTTACCAACTGATCCAGCATTGCGTTTTCATCGCCGAAAGTGCTGGTATTTACGCCTGCGGCCTGCAAGGCCGTGCGGGCGTTATCGAAGCCGGATTTCGACCAATCCCGATAGCGCTGCGGAATGTTGTTCTGTCCTTGGCCAATCGAGTTCAGATAGCTGTCATAGCCCTTGAACTGTTGGCGGAACTGTTCATCTAGATTGCTAATGTTACGGCCGAGCGATTGCGCCGAGCTATAGACGCTCACTACACGCTGAAGGTCGCCAGTGATGGTGTTGAACATGCGGCTGGGCAGTGACATGCCCTGCTTAATCATGTTGTCGTACTGCTGGATCTGCGTCTGCAACTGCTGCGCGGTGTTTAGTTGCGTGTTGACCGCTTCGGCGTACTCGTACATCTGCTGATAGAACGTCGAGCAGTTCGAGCAGTAGATGGCATAGGCCGGAGCCGGTGCCATGTAGAGACTTACACCAAGGCCTGCGCTTGCCATTGCCAGAGCGAGCGCCGCGCCTCGACCGAATTTTCGGGCGGCATAAGTCGACGTTTTTTGCGATTCCATTTCCATACCGAATACCTCATTTTGTCATCGTCCGAGGTTTGATTATTGACCGATATGGAGCGGTTTTAAATATGCGGATAATCTTGTATCCGCATAAAATTCAATGATTTATGTCCGTAAACTGTCCGCCAATCTTCACAGATTGTTTCTCAACAGTATGATTTTGATCGCGTTTTTCTTGACGAGCGGACGGGGCTTGGCTGTCCGTTTTGATACGTTTTGCGGATAAAAAAAAGCCCACCGAAGTGAGCTTTTGATAAGGCGGTGCGCGGCGTCAGTGGGCCGTGTAATAGGGATTCTGTACGCGATAGAGGTCACGCTCCGGTTCAGGGATGTGTAGCGTTTCAAGGTGCCAATCTTCGAGTAAAGAAGCCAGCTCGGCCGCTATGCGCTGGGCTTCCATAACGCTCTTGCTAGGCCGCCCACTGGCTCGACCGAGGCAGGCTTGCAGTTCGTTGAGTTGATTGGCCAATGCGCTGATGCGGTGAGCTGTCTTCATGATCAATTCCCCTTGCTGATCCTTTCCACTATTTTGTCGAATTCTTCCCGGACTTGATCGTCCGTCAGCTCAAGATTAACCAATCCTGACTTTATTGCAATTCTTCCGATTCTTTCTGCTGCCTCATTGTCGAGTTTTGCCAATCTGGCTTTCGCCATTTCAAGCTCCGAAAGGGCATCAGAACGGCGCTCTGCGAGGGTTTTTCGTGCCATGATTACTCCGTTGTTTCTTGATGATCGAGTTTCGAAAAAAGCGCGTAAACGGAGGCTATGTTCTCACCCGAGTCGAGCAATTTACAAGACTTAGATTTGGCTGGTCTAGTTGATGGTCTCTCAAAGCCCCCTCATTTGGGTGTCAGTCCGTCCTTGATGCTCATGAACTCATTCGGAAACGCGTTTTTATGCGAATGTACGCGATTCTATGCGATTAGAAGAATTGATTAATGCGATGCTACGCGAATGTATGCGAATTAGCGCGAATGTACGCGATTACGCCATATTTTACTGGCGATTCTGCTCTAGTCGCATAGAATCGCATGAAGCAGTACGGCAAGATGTGTGTTGTAGGCCTACGCTGCTACGCAGCTAGGGCCTCCAACACCGCCCCTTACTCGCCTGCGGCTCGACGGCATCTTGCTCTGCGAGGCTGACGGTCGCTGCCGCGACAAAGGAGCCACGGGCACCGAAAGGAGTCATTTCTCACAGTTGTTGGTATGGCCCATTTTCAATTTACCTATGTGCAATAAGCTGTCTTTTTTTATTAGTTGCTGCGTGTATGATGAATATGCAGTAATGACAATTTGTTGGGGGGATTCTGTCCGTTCAGATTCTTGCTGTTGCAGATGCACGACGCTTATAGCTTCGTGATGATTGCGGATAAGGATTTTCTGTAATTAACCTTCGCTGCTCGAAGTGCCTCCGCACTTCGAGGGCTGTTGAAGTAGGTGGGTATGACGGCAGTCGAGCTACCAGAGGATTTTTTTGCAAATATACAAGGGGTTTTCCGCAAAACACCTGTTTTACTTATTGGGTCGGGGTTCTCATGTGGTTATGGCCTGCCAGGGATGGGGGCGTTGGCTGAGCATCTGGCTAATAACGTTTATGGCGCACTCGCGACGGATTCGGCACGGAATGCTTGGACCCAATCAATTAATGCGATAAAGGAGAATTTGGAGACAGGCTTAAATAATATTCCACTTGGAATGGCGGGGTGGGATGAGATTTTGTCGGCAATCCGTGGGGAAACAGCGAAGCTAATTCTTGATAAAGCAATAGCGGCAGAGGCGCAAATTCTTGTCGAAAAAATAGCGGACCACCATGCCCCCTCACGCCTTCTGAAGCGTCTATTTTTAGGATCTCCTCAGAATGCGGAAAGCATTCATGTCATCACGACAAATTACGATACCCTGCTAGAGCTCTTTTGCGACCTGGCAGAGCTGCCGTTAGACACTGGATTTATGGGGTTTCGACGGCGTAGGCCGCGACCTCATCCGCTTTTTCAAACTCAATACAGCCGAGTGTTAGTAGCCGAGAAGCGCCAACAGCAGGTCGATCACCGTCTATGTAAAACGGTGCGATTATACAAACCGCACGGTTCTATCAGTTGGTTGACAACAAAAGATGGACCAATTGAAGTACTAAATGACGTATCTGTTGCTGAGCGAGCTATTGTTGTGCCGGGCCCTTCGAAGTACCAAGACGCATTAGTCAACACCCTATTTGACGCAATGCGTACTGAGATGAATCAGGTACTTGCGGAGGCTCAAGCTCTCCTGTGTATAGGTTTCGGGTTCAACGATGATCATTTACAAGGCGTTATCAAACACCGTTTGGCGGCTGGAATGCCTGCAATCATAGTTACTCGTGATTCAACCTCCAGCATTGATCGGTTGCTCGGTGAACATCCTCACGTGATCGCTTTGTTTAAGGATGGTGATGGAGCTATTTGTCATTGGAATGGTGAGCAGTTCAGAGTGTCCGAGCCTCTTTGGCAACTTGACGATTTCCTCAAAAAATTTCTGGAGTGAGAGCGCGATGAGTATTTTTAATTTTTCAGAAGAGCAATCCTTGGGCGAAGTTCGCAGTGTTGAAACCTCAAGAATAACTGTGCGAGTGACTGACGGCCAGCGTTTACAGAAAGCACGAGTTGGAAGATTAGTAGCTATTCAATCTGTAGGAGATGAATGGTTAATTGGAATTATCGAAAGAGTTTGGCGACATCCAGTAGAGTTGCCTTCGTTTCCAGAAGTAGATGAAACAATTGATTTGTCAGCAGTGCCGCAAGAAGAAAATGGAATTTCTATAAGTTTGGTAGGAACTTATCGTTCTCGTGATGGCCTGCGAAAGGATGTATTTACGCGTGCAGTATTTATATTGCCAGAGATTAATAGGTCAGTGTTCCCTATTGAGGAAAAGTCACTCGAAGATTTTATGGGCATATTAAGCGCGTCATCTAAAGCTGATGCAGTCGCGCCGCTCAAAGTGGGTACTTATACTTTAGATGGCAAAGCTAGTGCTTATATTGACGGTGATAAACTTTTTCAACGTCATGCGGCGTTATTGGGTAGCACCGGTTCAGGGAAATCTTTCACTGTTGCTTCCATACTTGAACAGTCTGCGCAGCTAGCTCACGCCAATATTGTTGTTCTTGACTTACATGGCGAATATTCCAGTATGAAGTTCGCTTCCCATTATCGTATTGCGGGCATTAGCGATATTAAGGCGAAGGGGGATGGTGCAATTTTTCTGCCGTTCTGGTTGCTGACCTATGATGAGATGCAATCGGTATTTGTTGATCGTTCGGGAGATAATGCACCTAACCAGGCTCTGGCCCTTATGGATTCCGTGGTAGAGATGAAGCGTGCTGCCATAGCGGCGCTTGGCAAACATGAATTACTTGAAGGTTTTACAGTCGATACGCCAGTACCTTACAAATTAGATGACTTGGTTGAATCCCTTGATAAGAAAAATGAAGAAGTTATTCCAACTGGGGAAGAATACGTCACTGGGGCGAAGAAGGGGCAGCCTAAGACTGAAAAAGGTCCATTGAACGGCAAACTCTCTCGATTCCTCATTCGGTTGAGGACAAAAATGAATGATCGACGTTATGCCTTCATGTATCAATCTCCCAAGGAATACGAAACTTATGAAGCATTGCACGAACTAGCGAGTAAGTTACTCGGTACGGGAAATGTTGCAGATGGCGTAAACCCAGGTATCAAAATTATCGACTTTTCAGAAGTTCCCTCAGATATTTTACCTGTTGTAGTAGGTTTGGTTGGGAGGTTGATCTATCAAATTCAGTTCTGGAGCGATCCGGGTAAAGATGGTGATGGACGTCATCCAGTAGTGATCGTTTGTGATGAGGCACACTTGTACCTTCCCAGCAGTGCAGCCTCTACTGGACCATTAGAAAAGCGGGCTTTGGAGAACTACGAGCGCATCGCGAAGGAGGGACGTAAATACGGTGTTGGTTTAATGGTGGTTAGCCAGAGGCCTTCTGATGTGAGTACAACCATTTTGAGTCAATGTAGCAACATTATAAGTTTGCGTCTCGCTAATAAGACAGACCAATCTGTGGTTAAGCAACTTTTGCCCGAGAGCTTGGAGGGGTTGATGGAGGTGCTGCCGACGCTGGACGTAGGTGAAGCTGTCGTTGTGGGAGATGCAACATTGCTACCCACACGGATTAAAATGTCTAAGCCCAAGCATGAACCTCGTAGCGCAACTATTCCGTTCTGGACGCGCTGGGATAAGCCAAAGGCCGACGTTGATTTGATTGCTGCCGTAGAGAATATGCGTCGACAGTCGCGGACCAACGATTGAGTTACGATTTAGTCTGAGCTGATATGGGCTATTTGCTAACGTATCGAAAAGGATACATGGAATGAAAGATAGACCGCATGACGTGGCGATGGCCGAGCACTTCCGCGCCCATCCGACGTATGCAGCGGAGCTGCTTGCTGAAGTCTGCCGCGAAGGCAACCCTGCTGAGCTAGCCATTCTGTTGCGGCAGATGGCCACAGCCTCGGAAGGTTGCGCGAGGTCGGATGACGCCGATACAGGGCGCGCTTTATTTCGCTGATTTGAACGTGGTATTTTTCATGGTTCAGTAAACAGGTCGGTTGGTAACTTGCTGTTTTATAAGTTTATTTTTATATAATTTATAATTGAGTGGGAATAATTATTCCTACCCTGATACGGTAAAGTAATTTGAAACCCGCTTAACGGCGGGTTTTTTTATTTACAGCAACTGAAATGAAAAACGCAGGCTAAATCAATGGCGAGAAGAATATTGTACGAATAATCCTGATTGGGAGAGTACAAGGGGAAAAAACGCAGGATTACGGACACCATAATGTGTCAGTCAGCTCGTACAGGCGCCTCAACCGTCAGGTTCGTTGATTGTGATTCTTTTTTATCCTGATGATGATGCCACGCGCCGATAGAGGAGTAGACGAAACGCCCAAGGAAGAACATCAAACTGATGAGTAGTATGATTCGAATCATTCGACCGTTGAAATGGTGTCGTTTTCGCATACTGGTAGCCTGGCTCACAAAGGGGTCCTTTCACAATACCCTCAAACGGGGCGATGTCTACATTAAGGCATAGGGAATCATCGGGGTCAATCAAAGGCAATGTAAAAAAACGTCAAATGAAACATTAATTAATGTTATATAAGATAATAATGCTATTTACAAAATCCATTAATTAATCTGCCTCACCGCAAAAAAATGAAACTTTATGTTTTTATGCGCCTTATTTGTTGATTTGTATCAAGTGCTAAAGCCTGTTCACCTCTAGAATTCCCAATCCGAACCGCATGGTGACTTACTTTGCGGGCCACTAAGCCAGGTTGGATGCCTGTCTGAATATACCCAGCAGGATTTGGGATATCCTTAGAGCATCTATGTATTTCTGTAAAACATATAAAAAATATCGTGATTGCTGGTGGGCATTACCGCTTGCTTTGCCCTTGATTTTACTTCCAATCATAAAGCTTGCTAATACATATGCATGGATTGATGGAGGCAAGGTATCGCTTTATTACCTGCCGCTGCCGTTTATGCTATGTCTGATGCTTTTTTTTGGCTGGAAAGCGATACCGGGGATAGCTGCAAGTATCTTGCTTTACCTGAGCAAGGATCTCTGTTTCCTTGAGCGAATCGGTATTGTCCTGCATTTTATTATTCCGCTGGTTCTTGCCTGGGGCGGTTATCGTATTTTTATCCCGCGGCGCCAAATGGTTTCACATGGTGATACGCGGCTGATAGCACATCGCCTGTTCTGGCAAATGTTTTTCCCTGCGACCGTGTTCCAGTTACTGTTTCAGTTCGCAATCTACGTGGGGCTCTATCCCAGCCGCAGTGAGTTTCAGTGGGTATCGCCGCTGACGTTACGCAGTCTGATTAACTATCAGTCGCTGCTGGTGAGTTGTTTAACCGGCGTACCGTTCTGTTACATGCTGATTCGTCTCGCGCGTAATCCTTGTTATATTCGCGGGCTGATTTCGCAGATGCGGCTGGATTTCGATCCAAAAGTAAAGTGGATGGAAGTTGTCGCCTGGCTGGTTGTGCTCTCATTGCTGCTTGGCCTGTTGTTGATGCCTTTGACCAATCAGAGCACCATTTTTAGCACCAACTACACGTTGTCGCTGTTGTTGCCCGTGACGCTGTGGGGAGCGATGCGTTTTGGCTATCGCTTTATCTCGCCGTTGTGGACTGTGCTGCTCATTGTGGCGATTCATTTCCATTATCACTATTTGCCTATTCACCCAGGATATAGCTCTCAACTGGCCATCACTTCATCAAGTTATCTGGTGTTCTCCTTTATCATTGCTTATATCGCTGTGCTGTCGACGCGTGAGCGAACCATCCATGCCAGAGTGCGAAGGATGGCATTCCTCGACCCGGTAGTGCATTTACCCAATCTTCGTGCCCTGAATCGGGCAATTGATGCTGCGCCATGGTCGGTTGTCTGTTTCCTGCGGATGCCCGATCTGGAAGTGTTGGGTCGCCATTATGGCGTGATGCTCCGCATCAACTATAAGCAGAAACTGGCAGAGTGGCTGAGCAAGGTACTTCGGCCAGGGGAAGACGTATATCAACTTTCAGGGCACGATTTGGCGATGCGGTTGAATACTGAAGATTATCAGCAACATATTGCGCGGGTTGATGCCAGAGTGAAGCAATTTCGCTATATCTGGAACGGGATGCCGCTTCAGCCACAGGTCGGGATGAGCTACTGCTACATTCATTCGCCGGTTTCACATCTTTCCCTGTTGCTAGGCGAGTTGAGCACGATTGCCGATTTGTCACTGATTTCTCACCAGCCGGAAAACCTTCAGCGGCGCGGTGCCCTGCATTTGCAGCAGGAACTGAAAGATAAAGTCGCGATGATGCTGCGCGTGCAACAGGCGCTGGAAAACGATCGTTTCTGCCTGATGGCGCAACCGATCGTGAGCATTCGTGGCGATGATTATCATGAAGTGCTGCTGCGGATGATTGGCGATGAAGGGGAACTGATTTCACCCAATGATTTTCTGCCAGTTGCCCATGAATTTGGTATGGCGTCGCGGATTGATTTGTGGGTTCTGGAACATACTCTGAGCTTTATGGATAACAACCGTGAGCAGCACCCTGGTATGCGCCTGTCGGTCAATTTATCGCCTTCTACTGCCTGCGGGTTGGATTTTTCCAAGCAGGTGGCTGATTTACTGGCGAAATACAATATTGAAGCCTGGCAGCTGATTTTTGAAGTCACCGAAAGCCATTCGCTGAGCAACCCGGAGCAGGCTCGTCAGACGTTGGCCGTGCTTCAGGATATGGGATGCCGCGTGGCGATTGACGATTTTGGCACCGGTTATGCGAGCTATGCGCGTCTGAAACACGTCAGCGCCGATATTCTCAAAATAGACGGAAGCTTTATCCGCAATATTGCGACCAGCAGCCTCGATTACCAAATCGTCGCTTCCATTTGTCATCTGGCGCGGATGAAAAACATGCGGGTGGTGGCGGAGTTTGTCGAAAATGAAGAGATTCGTGAAGCCGCGATATCGCTGGGCATTGATTATCTTCAGGGATATTGCATCGGCAAACCAGTGCCTCTGGAGGAACTGGCTGCCGAGCCTTCACCATTGTCATTAAGCAGCGATTTCCGGTGAACTTTCTTCGGTGATTTTTAACCACCAACCGGAAACACCTTCCCAATATTCCTGCTCTTTTTCCAGATCGAGCAGAACCAGCGCATTCTGGCTAAACCAGCCGTGGGGGAAACAGAGTGTCCAGTGATGGGCCTCTGTTTTCAGCGTCAGTGTCGGTGGCTTGGTCGTGGCCTGACGTTGGTTATTCAGCAAAACCCCCAGACGCAGTAGCTGAATCATCGGCAGGAACTGTTTCTTCTTAAACAGCGTGAAGCGCGGAATATCATCCAGCTTAATGGCCTTACGGTGATAACGCACCAGCGTCGCCATCAACGATTGCTGTTCCTGATTGAACCCAGGCAGGTCACTGTTTTGCAGGATATATGCGGAGTGGCGATGCATACCGCTGTGATTAATATTCAGCCCGACCTCATGCAGCAAAGATGCCCATTGCAGCAGAGCCGCAAGCTGCGGGTGTCCCAGTTTCGGGTTTTGCGCCAGCCACTGTTCATACATATGCGTAGTGGTTTCCAGTACGCGCTGCGCCTGTTCACGGTCAATATTGTACTGGTTTGCCAGACTTTGCGCCGTACGGCTACGGACATCCTGATGGCGGAAACGACCTTCCATTTCATACAGCACACCTTCGCGTAGCGCGCCATCGGACAAACGCAGCTCTTTGATTGCCAGTGAGTCAAAAACGCCGCACAGAATCGCCAGACCGGGCACAAACACGTTTTTACGCTCTTCGGAAAGACCAGGCAGGCTTAGCGCCGAAAAGTTCTTACACTTCAGCACGCCTTCAACCAGCATCTCCAGACGTTCCGGGGTGATGAAACCATCTTTTTCCCCCATTTCGATCAGCACTTCATGGGCGGCTTTAATCGTGCCTGACGCGCCCAGCGCCACATTCCAGCCCTGAATACGATATTGCCAGGAGAGTGTCTCCAGCTTTTGTACCGCCGCCAGACGGGCGCGCTGGAAGCTTTCCCGGGTAATCACTCCGCCCGGGAAGAATTGCTGCGCAAAGCTAACGCAACCCATGCGACGGCTTTCAACCAGCTTGGGTTCGAAATCTTCGCCGATTACCAGCTCTGTCGAGCCGCCGCCAATATCCAGCACCAGCTTACGGCCTTTCTCGGGTTGGGTATGCTCAACGCCCATAAAAATCAGACGCGCTTCCTCATTACCCGAAATGATTTCAATTGGATAGGGGATAACTTTTTCAGCACGGGTTAAAAATTCCGTGGCGTTTGCCGCCTGACGCAGGGAGTGTGTGCCGACGATACAGACGCTGGAAGGGGAGAACCCTTGCAGACGCTCAGCAAACAGCGCCAGGCAGTTTAATCCGCGCTCCATCGCTTCTTCGCTAAGCATGTTGTTTTCATCCAGACCATCAGCCAGATGCACGCGCTGCTTCAGGCGGCCAATGATTTGCATCGCGCCGTCAACCACACGGGCGATAACCATATGAAAACTGTTCGAACCAAGGTCGACCGCTGCAAATTCCTGCGGGCGGGGGGCTTTGCTTTTTATGGGCATAGGTTATTCAGGTTGTTCAAGGGATTTTATATAGTCGTAGATCGCCTGCTGGGCCCGCACTTTACGACGGTTACCACGCGGAACATAGCGATTACTCAGCTCTTTATCAATGTAACGTGCTTTGACCGTATCGCTGAACAGGATCTCAATGATGTCGAGAATGCGCTGTTTCAGGCGCGGGTCGAGCAGCGGCGTCGCCACTTCAATTCGGTAGTCAATGTTACGCGTCATCCAGTCGGCGGAAGAGAGGTAAACCTGCTTGTCGCCACCGTTTTCAAAAATATAGACACGGTCATGTTCAAGGAAACGATCAACGATACTGATCACGCGGATGTTATCGCTCAGCCCTTCCAGTTCCGGGATCAGCGAACACATACCACGAATCAGCAGGTTAACTTGTACGCCAGAGCCTGACGCGGCATACAGTCTGTCGACAAGGCCTTTATCTACCAGATTGTTCAGTTTGAGCGTAATGCCCGCTTTCTGGCCGTTTTGCGCGTTAGCGATTTCCCGGTCAATCATCGCGTAGAGCAGACGACGGGAGTTTTGTGGCGATACCATCAGATAATCGAAAGTGACCGGACGGTACGGGTTTTCAATAAAGTTAAAGACCCGACGCACTTCATTGGTAATGCGCGCATCGGCGGTCAGCAACGAGTAGTCGGTGTAGATACGCGCGGTTTTCTCGTTAAAGTTTCCGGTACCAATATGGGCGTAACGCACCACATCTTCGCCTTCTTTACGCGAAATAAGGAACAGCTTGGCGTGAATTTTGAGCCCTGGCGCCGAGAAGATAACGTGAACACCCGCTTCTGTCAGACGCTTGGCCCAGTGGATGTTGGCCTCTTCATCGAAACGCGCCTGTAATTCCACCACGACCGTCACTTTCTTGCCGTTGTGCGCTGCGTGGATCATCGCATCAATAATGCGGGAATCTTTGGCCACGCGGTAGATGTTGATTTTGATGGCCAGCACGCTCGGGTCGAACGACGCCTGGCGCAGCAGTTCCAGCACATGCTCGAACGTGTGATACGGATAATAGAGCAGCACATCCCGTTCGCGAATGGCATCGAAGCCGTTGCGGAATTTGTCAAACCAGATATGGCGTAAACGCGGCATTGGTTTATTAACCAGATTGGCTTTGCCGACGTTCGGGAAGCCAATGAAGTCTTTAAAGTTGTGATAGCGTCCACCCGGAACGATGGAATCGTAGCGGGAGATGGTGAGCTTTTTACGCAGCATTTCCACCATCGCGTCTGGCATATCGCGTTGATAAACAAAACGCACTGGTTCGGCGGTTAAACGCTGCTTCAGGCTGGAGGACATCAGCTCCATCAGGCTCGATTCCATCTCGTGTACCAGATCGTACTCGGCATCACGGGTCATCTTCATCGAGTAGGCGTTTAAGGCATCGTAATCAAAGAAGCCTTTGAAGATATCATCCAGGCAGTAGCGCAGAATGTTATCCAGAAGGATCATTGGCTTGCGACGTCGCGGCGTTTCAGGCGGCAGATTGACAAAGCGCGGCACTTTATCGGACGGGATTTCCAGCAGCGCATAGTGGGTCTCGTTGCCGCGAATAATCTCTACCGCCAGATAGGTGTAGTCGTCTTTCAGGAACTGCACCAGGTCCGTTTCCCGGTTCAGCAGAATCGGGGTAATGTGCTGACGCAACTGGTGTTTAAAGTAATGACGCAGCCAGCTTTGCTGGTTCACAGAAAGCTGACGCTCGTTAATCAGAAAGATTTGATTACGCGCCATTTCCAGCAGCAGTTCGTTGTAGAGGCCGTCGAATTCTTGATCGGCTTTCAGTACGCGGGATTGGATCTTGCCCAACAGATGACGAGAGTGGGCGGTAGAGCCCTGTTCTTCGCTGATGATAATGCGCCGCTTCAGTTCGGCGAAACGCACTTTGTAGAATTCATCCAGGTTATTGGAGTAGATCCCCAGGAAACGCATGCGCTCAATCAGCGGATTGCTTTTATCCGCAGCTTCCTGAAGAACCCGCTCATTGAAGGATAACCAGCTTAGCTCTTTCTCGATATACAGTTTGTCCTGACCCATTACTACTTACACTCCGTTCCATCCACGCGTTATGGCCTGGCTATTATGGCGAGCATTCCAGTTGATTGTCCAACTGTGCCAGAAGAGTATGACACTTATTACGCGATGACAGGGAAAAATCACGGATGTTGTGCCCCGGCACTGGGCCAGGGCAGGGGATCAGGCGGGAAAATCGGCTTTGGGTAGCTGTTGAGCCAATTTTGTAAGATAGAGGCGCATACTGCTTAGCAGGCCAGCGGTGTGGCTGCCGTCAGACTTGACGGTTAAATTGCTCATTGACCATATCTGGCGGGTGGATTGTTGATATATGGCCTCACGCCATGCATGCAGGAAATAACCTGCCAACGTCGAGGCTACCGCGGTGGCGCAGCGAAACATAACCCGATCAAGCTGGTTACGTGCGACAGGATGCTGCGCCTGTACCAGACGAAGGTGCGATTCGAGAAGATCGTGTCGAACTTCGGGTGCCAGTTCGGCAGGCTGCGACATCGCCTGGCAAATTTGCTCCGCCATCCGACGCTTACTGAGCGTGTTAATACGGTCAACTGGAATGCAAAGGGTTAAGCCATGTAATTTCTCCCCCGTGGTCATCACCAGCGGTGCAACCGTGGCGTGGCACTCTTGTTGAAGGCTTAATATGACATTGTCCGGCACGGGGTGATGGCTGGCCTGCAGCGTGTTACTCAGCCACTTCCAGAATTCTGGTTCATCATGGACACTGATCATGATGCCGTAGATGACGGGTTCAGTCGTGCTAAAAAGCATAAGACAGCGACGACTCCAGGCGAGACAAACGATTAACGCCGCAACCACCACCGCACCCACAATTTCAAGTATCAGGATGACTGACGGCGACGTTGTGAGAAATTTAATTGACCACGGAAGGAGCAACAATTTGCAGACCAAAATACAAATCAGCGTTAACAGAAAACAGGCGCTATGAAGGAAAGTCGCCAATGCAAGGATAGTCCGAAACCAGTGGAATGAAGGCGCTTGTTCTTCCGGCTCAAGACCGCTGGCGTTAATCGAAATGACCCGCGAACACAGGCGCTGAGCAAAAACACCCGAAAATAGCGTTAATACTGAAAATATAATTGCGAATATTGATATGGGGTGTGAAATATTTATGCAGTTAATGTATTTGCCGAATTTTTCGTTAGCGGCCTGATAAAATTCGATAGTGTTTTGTTTTGAAAGAGAACGCCCCTCCCATTGGTAGGTCTCTTTGTCAGAGGCCTGTGCCAGCTCGAATTTTGCTTCCATGTTGTGGATAGATAATGCTGCCTTTTGAATGTGTAAATAGCTTACGCATGAATAAAATAAGAAAAAGACAGGAATAACCCAAACACTTAATAACAACGTCCTGTTTTTAAACATAACCTTATGCCAGATGAAATAATTAATCTGGGGAGAATTAGAGGGGATTTAGTGATGAAAGTCAAAAGTATTATAATATTTTGCTTGCATTATAATTAATAGAGAGCGTTAACGAGGGAAATATTTATTTAATGAATTTCACCACCGTCTGGGACGATGGTGAACAGGATTACTCATCTTCGGAAGCATAACCACTGACCGGCAGTTTTACGCCATCCAGCCAGGCGCTGTTTTCACGCATAGCCAGGCGACCTTCGACAAACCAGCTCACCACCAGCGGGTAAATAGCATGTTCCTGAGCCTGAACTCGCGCGGTAATATCGGCCTCGTCGTCACCGTCAAACACGGGGACTTTGGCCTGTAAAATCACCGGCCCGCCGTCCAGCTCTTCGGTGACAAAGTGTACCGAGGTGCCGTGTACAGCATCGCCGTTTTCCAGTACCTGGCGATGCGTATCAAGGCCCGGATATTTCGGCAAAAGGGAAGGGTGGATATTCAGCAACCGCCCCTGATAGTGGCTGACAAACTCGGCGCTCAGAATCCGCATATAGCCTGCCAGCACCACGACATCCGGCGCATAAGCGTCGATTTCGTGCATCAGCTCGCGGTCAAATGCTTCACGGCTGGCGTACTGGTTGGCGGTTAACGCATGCTGCGGGATCCCCGCTTCGCGAGCGCGCTCAAGGCCGAACGCATCGGCCTTATTGCTGAATACCGCACGAATGGTGCCCTTTATTCTCTTTTGCGCACAGGCGTCGATGATAGCCTGTAAGTTGCTTCCGTTGCCGGAAATGAGCACCACGATATTTTTCATTATTCGATGACCACACGCTGTTCAGAATCAGTGGCTTTGATATAGCCGATTTTCCACGCGTTTTCACCTTTTTCGTTCATCAGGGCAATGGCTTTATCCGCCTCATCGGCTGCCAGTGCAATCACCATGCCCACGCCACAGTTAAAGGTGCGGTACATTTCATGACGACTGACATTACCTGCGTCCTGCATCCAGTTAAAGATGGCTGGCCATTGCCAGGAAGATTCGTCAATTACCGCCTGGGTGTTATCCGGCAGGACGCGCGGGATGTTCTCCCAGAAACCGCCGCCGGTCAGGTGGGCGATGGCGTGGACGTCGACGTTTTCGATCAGTTCCAGAATGGATTTCACGTAGATGCGGGTTGGCGCCAGCAGATGGTCGGCGAGCGATTTGCCTTCCAGTTGCGTGGTTTCCGGGTCACAACCGCTGACCTCCACAATTTTGCGCACCAGTGAATAACCGTTAGAGTGCGGGCCGCTGGAGCCCAGCGCGATCAGCACGTCGCCGTCGGTGACTTTTGAACCATCGATGATTTCTGATTTTTCTACTACCCCGACGCAGAAGCCTGCCACATCGTAATCTTCACCGTGGTACATGCCCGGCATTTCTGCCGTCTCGCCGCCCACAAGGGAGCAGCCAGACTGTAAACAGCCTTCCGCGATGCCGTTGATCACGCTGGCCGCGGTGTCGACGTCCAGTTTGCCGGTGGCGTAGTAGTCGAGGAAGAACAGGGGCTCGGCGCCCTGAACGACCAGGTCATTGACACACATGGCGACAAGGTCGATACCAATGGTGTCATGACGTTTTAAATCCATTGCCAGACGCAGTTTGGTGCCAACGCCATCCGTGCCAGAGACCAGCACCGGTTCACGATATTTTTGCGGCAGTGCGCACAATGCGCCGAATCCACCTAATCCACCCATCACTTCCGGGCGACGGGTTTTCTTCACCGTACCCTTGATTCGGTCAACCAGAGCGTTTCCTGCGTCAATATCAACACCGGCATCTTTATAGCTGAGAGAGGTTTTGTCGGTCACTGCTAAGTCTCCACGCGTTTGCGTTAGCAAGAAAAATCGGCGCAATTCTAACAGTCTAAGCAAACGTTTGCGAGCCCATTGTGCATCCATTTTTAAGGGCGCGGATTTTTGCCCTTTCACCTAAGAAGATGGTCAAGTTTGATACCGTTCACGAAAATGAAACCGGGTACATTTTTGTCCTTGCATCGGTTGCTTTGAATGCACATGATGCCACTGAAACCGGTTTCTGTTATGCAGGAACGAGCATTAAGCGTGTCGTTTTACCATTCGGGAGGGATGAGAACGATGAGCATTGCAGCATTTGATATTGGCGGCACCGCGTTAAAAATGGGTGTTGTGGACGCGCAGGGGACGATTGTAGAGAAAGGCAAAGCGGCGATCGTCGACAGTGACGGAGACCAAATTTTGCAGGCAATGCTCGACTGGGTTGCCGCGCATCCCCACTGTACCGGCATTGCGATCAGCGCGCCGGGCTATGTTAATCCTCATACCGGGTTTATCGAAATGGGCGGCGCTATCCGTCGCTTCGATAACTTTGCGATGAAAGCATGGCTGGAGGCGAAAACATCGCGCCCGGTTACGGTCGAAAATGATGCCAACTGCGTGCTGCTGGCGGAGCGCTGGCAGGGTATGGCTACGAAGATGAATGATTTTCTGGTGCTGACTATCGGCACCGGAATCGGCGGCGCGATTTTCTGCAACGGCAAACTGGTTCACGGCAAGCGCTTTCGCGCCGGTGAATTCGGTTACATGTTCACCGATAGACCAGCCTCGCGTCGCGTAACGAATTACACCATGAACACAACCTGTACGCTGCGCGTGCTGCGTAAACGCTACGCGGACAGCCTTGGGCAACCGCTGGAAGCCATCACAGGTGAGGCGGTGTTTGACGCCTATGAAGCCGGCGATCGCGCAGCGCATCGTCTGGTCGATGACTTCCTTAATGGCATCGCCACCGGGCTCTATAACCTGGTCAATCTTTTCGACCCTGAAACCATTTTTATTGGCGGCGGCATTATTGAACGCCCGGGGTTCCTGACGCTGCTGCGTGAGCATCTACGCTGGTTCGGTATCGACGACTTCGTGTGTGCGGCAAGCCAGGGCAACGACGCCGGGCTGCTGGGCGCGGTTTACCATTTCAATCAACAGAACGCGACTGTTTAATGAGGGAAAGTTATGTCTGGATTTAAAGCGGGATTTCTGTGGGGCGGCGCGGTAGCTGCGCATCAGCTGGAAGGCGGCTGGCAGGAAGGTGGGAAAGGCATCAGCGTGGCTGATGTGATGACGGCGGGCGCGCACGGCGTGCCGCGAGAAATCACCGATGGCGTATTGCCCGGCAAAAATTATCCTAATCATGAAGCCATTGATTTCTACCATCGCTACAAAGACGATCTCAAACTGTTTGCCGAGATGGGTTACAAGTGTTTCCGAACCTCTATCGCCTGGACGCGTATTTTTCCAAAAGGCGACGAACGGGAACCCAATGAAGCCGGATTGCAGTTCTACGACGATCTGTTTGATGAGTGCCTGAAGCTCGGCATTGAGCCGGTTATCACTCTATCGCACTTCGAGATGCCGTATCACCTCGTGACTGAATATGGTGGCTGGCGAAACCGTAAACTCATCGACTTTTTTGTGCGTTTTGCAAAGGTTGTCTTCACGCGCTACCAGCACAAAGTGAAGTACTGGATGACCTTCAACGAGATTAATAACCAGGCTAACTTCCATGAGGATTTCGCTCCGTTCACGAACTCCGGGCTGAAATATCAGCCAGGTGAAGATCGCGAGCCGGTAATGTACCAGGCGGCGCACTATGAGCTGGTGGCCAGCGCCCTGGCGGTAAAAGCGGGGCGTGAGATTAATCCGTCGCTGCAAATCGGCTGCATGATTGCCATGTGCCCCATCTATCCGCTGACCTGCGCTCCAAACGATATGATGATGGCGATGAATGCCATGCATCGCCGCTACTGGTTTACCGATGTGCACGTTCGTGGGAAATATCCGCAACATCTGCTGAACTACTTCGAACGTCGCAGATTTTCACTGGATATCACCGAACAAGACAAGCAGGCACTGATGCAGGGCTGTGTCGATTACATCGGCTTTAGCTACTATATGTCGTTTGCCACCAAAGCGACCGACGATAACCCGCAGCTCGATTACGATGAAACCACCAGTCTGGTCTCAAACCCCTACGTACAGAAATCCGACTGGGGCTGGCAGATTGACCCGGTAGGGCTGCGTTACTCGTTGAACTGGTTCTACGATCACTATCAGTTGCCGCTGTTTATCGTCGAAAATGGCTTTGGCGCGATCGACGTGCAGGAGAGCGATGGCTCAGTCAACGACCAGTACCGTATCGATTATCTCGCCGCTCACATTAAAGAGATGAAAAAAGCGGTGGTGGAAGATGGCGTCGACCTGATGGGTTACACCCCATGGGGCTGTATCGATCTGGTCTCTGCCGGGACCGGTGAGATGAAAAAGCGTTACGGCTTTATCTACGTTGATAAAGATAACGAAGGTAATGGCACGCTGGCACGCAGCCGTAAAAAATCTTTCAACTGGTATAAAGACGTGATCGCCACTAATGGTGAAAAGCTGTAACTACGATGAAGCGGTCAACCCTGGTTGGCCGCTTCCCTTGCGAAATACGGTTCAGCGCCGACAATCGTTTCTCTCTTCACATTAACCCCGCCTATGCTTGATCAGCGTCAAGTAAAAAAATGTTGCCGATGAAAAGAATGGCGGTATAATCCGTCGATTTTTTTTGTGGCTGCCCCATTCAAAGGAGAAAGAGAATGAAGATTGTGGAAGTGAAACACCCACTCGTCAAACACAAGCTAGGCCTGATGCGCGAGCAAGATATCAGTACTAAACGCTTCCGTGAACTCGCCTCCGAAGTTGGCAGCTTACTGACCTATGAAGCCACCGCCGATCTGGAAACCGAAAAAGTGACTATTGAAGGCTGGAACGGCCCGGTAGAAATCGACCAGATCAAAGGCAAGAAAATTACCGTTGTGCCAATCCTGCGTGCGGGCCTGGGCATGATGGACGGCGTGCTGGAAAATGTTCCAAGCGCGCGTATCAGCGTGGTGGGCATGTATCGCGACGAAGAGACGCTGGAGCCGGTACCGTATTTCCAGAAACTGGTTTCCAATATTGATGAGCGCATGGCGCTGATTGTCGACCCGATGCTGGCAACCGGCGGTTCGGTTATCGCCACCATCGACCTGCTGAAAAAAGCGGGCTGCAGCAGCATTAAAGTTTTGGTGCTGGTCGCGGCGCCAGAAGGTATCGCCGCGCTGGAAAGCGCGCACCCGGACGTTGAGCTGTACACCGCGTCAATTGACCAGGGGTTAAACGAGCAGGGATATATCATTCCTGGCCTCGGCGACGCCGGTGACAAAATCTTTGGTACCAAATAAGAAAATAAATCATAAAGAGCCGACTTAAGAGTCGGCTTTTTTTTGAATAAAACTAAATGCAAAATCTAATAACACTGACACTGAGGAAAACATTATGACGCGCCGTGCTATCGGAGTGAGTGAACGACCGCCACTGTTACAGACGATCCCGCTTAGCTTGCAGCACTTGTTCGCCATGTTTGGTGCCACCGTTCTGGTGCCCGTTCTGTTTCACATCAACCCGGCAACCGTGCTGCTGTTCAACGGCGTCGGCACCTTGCTCTACCTCTTTATCTGTAAAGGTAAAATTCCGGCTTATCTGGGATCGAGCTTTGCGTTTATTTCACCGGTTATGCTTCTGCTGCCGTTGGGATACGAAATGGCACTCGGCGGTTTTATCATGTGCGGCGTGCTGTTCTGCCTGGTCTCGTTTATCGTTAAAAAAGCCGGTAGCGGCTGGCTGGATGTGATGTTTCCTCCGGCGGCGATGGGCGCAATCGTTGCCGTCATCGGCCTTGAACTGGCGGGTGTCGCGGCAAACATGGCGGGCCTCTTGCCAGCAGAAGGGCAATCGCCGGATAGCAAAACCATTATTATCTCCATGGTAACGCTTGCGGTAACGGTATTTGGTTCAGTTCTGTTCCGCGGCTTCCTTGCCATTATTCCTATTCTGATTGGTGTTCTGGTGGGCTATGCGCTCTCCTTTGTGATGGGCGTTGTCGATACCACGCCGATCGCGCAAGCGCACTGGTTCGCGCTGCCAACGTTCTATACTCCGCGTTTCGAGTGGTTCGCTATTCTGACGATTCTGCCTGCGGCGCTGGTGGTGATTGCCGAGCACGTCGGCCACCTGGTGGTGACGGCGAATATTGTCAAAAAAGACCTGATTCGCGATCCGGGCCTGCACCGCTCTATGTTTGCTAACGGTCTGTCGACGGTAATCTCTGGCTTCTTTGGTTCCACGCCGAACACTACCTATGGCGAAAACATCGGCGTAATGGCGATTACCCGCGTCTACAGTACCTGGGTAATCGGCGGCGCGGCGGTGATTGCTATACTGCTCTCCTGCGTCGGGAAACTTGCGGCGGCTATCCAGATTATCCCGCTGCCAGTGATGGGAGGCGTTTCTCTGTTACTGTACGGCGTGATCGGCGCATCCGGTATTCGCGTTCTGATCGAATCAAAAGTTGACTATAGCAAAGCGCAAAACCTGATCCTGACCTCCGTGATTCTGATCATCGGTGTTAGCGGCGCGAAAGTGCACATTGGTGCTGCTGAGCTTAAAGGCATGGCGCTGGCGACCGTAGTGGGCGTCTGCCTGAGCCTGATCTTCAAACTCATTAGCGTGCTGCGTCCGGAAGAAGTGGTGCTGGATGCTGATGACAGCGACGTCTCCACCCGCTGATCCTCTGACCGGGCGGTGCGCCGTCCGGTTCTCTCATGGGATAATTCTGTGATAAACTCATCGCGTTTTTACGTAAGCTCATGAAGAGGTCCCTCTGAACGCACCGGCACAGCTCTCTTTGCCACTCTATCTTCCCGACGATGAAACCTTTGCGAGTTTCTGGCCGGGTGATAACCCTTCTCTCCTTGCAGCCGTGCAAAACGTCCTGCGCCAGGAACACAGCGGATACATTTATCTTTGGGCGCGGGAAGGGGCAGGGCGTAGCCATCTGCTGCACGCAGCCTGTGCGGAACTCTCGGCGCGCGGTGATGCCGTGGGTTATGTTCCTCTGGATAAACGTACCTGGTTTGTACCGGAAGTACTGGAAGGGATGGAACAGCTTGCGCTGGTGTGTATTGATAACATTGAGTGCGTCGCCGGAGATGAACTCTGGGAGATGGCGATTTTCAACCTCTATAACCGGATCCTCGAAACAGGGAACACCCGGCTGCTGATCACCGGCGATCGTCCGCCGCGTCAGCTTAATCTCGGTTTGCCGGATCTCGCTTCTCGTCTCGACTGGGGGCAAATATATAAGCTTCAGCCGCTCTCTGATGAAGACAAACTACAAGCGTTGCAACTGCGCGCGCGTCTGCGCGGGTTTGAACTGCCGGAAGATGTGTGTCGTTTCCTGCTTAAACGGCTGGACAGAGAGATGCGTACCCTGTTTTTAACGCTCGACCAGCTGGATCACGCGTCGATTACTGCCCAGCGAAAACTCACGATTCCGTTTGTAAAAGAGATCCTGAAGCTGTAGCGGTTAGTGCGTGCTTGTGCCCGTCAGTTCGGTATCTGAGACGCCGGTGATTTCTTTCACCAGCACGGGTTCCATTCCGTTTCTCAGCATCGCAAGCGCAATACGTCGCGCTTCTTCACTACGTCCTTTCTGTTGCCCCTCTTCAACTCCTCTGGTCCAGCCTTTCTGCTCGAGATATTCAGCAATAGTCATTAGCGTTCCCTCATGATGTGACGTGCGCTGAGAAAGCTCCTGAAGAAGCTTCTCAGGATTCTCGGCTGTGCCGGTATGCAGCATGTAATTCAGAATGGCAACCAGTCGATCCTTGCTAGTGTATCCCATCGTTAAAAGTGCGGCTAGCGGGGCGATTTGCTCGGAAAGATCCCGCAAACGTATATGTTTTTGCAGCAGTTCGAGCGTGGCAACGCGCCGGTGCTGCATAATTTCGCTATCGGGGACAACGGTGATATCCACCAGTGGAAAAGGCTGGCAATAGAGTCGCTTAGCCAGATCCGGGTCAGAAAACCCATCAAGCCAACGCAGGCTGTAGGGGTAGGGCGTGGCTTCGCCATGATAAAACAACAGGGGAATAACAATAGGTAACTGTTTATTTTTGGCATCCAGATGCCGCTGCATAACGTCCAGTGAATAGCGCAGCATCCGAAAGGCCATGTGTTTTTCCGGACGACTTTGATGCTCAATCAGTGTGTAGATATAGCCATCGCCCGCCTGCGTTTTCACCGAATAGAGAATATCTGAAATGCGCGAACGCAGATTCTTCTCCACCATACTGGTGGCTTCCAGCTTTAAACTGCTCAGATCGCAAATGGCGCGTAACGGAGCGGGCAGATAAATGTCGAGAAAATCACGGGCCGTGTCTACGTGGGCCATGAAATGTTTAAAAATCGCGTCGTGCGGCGTGGATGTGCTTTGCTCTTGCATAACTCCCTCCATGGGATGCTAACCGTTGGAGGAACTCTGGCAGGAGAGAGACAAGACGACAATATGACGATTTGCAGGTTGCGAGACGCTATCAGAACCCTGTTTATTCGCATGCAACGTTGCATAAGAACGGCGTGGATGCTCGTATTTCAGAGGCCATAAGGCGGACGCAGCCGGCAAAAGGCGGCTGCGACAAACTCACATTAGCTAACGATTTCCAGAACCTGCTCCGGCGGGCGACCAATACGCGCCTTGCCGTTGCTGACCACAATCGGGCGTTCAATCAGCTTCGGATTCTCAACCATCGCCTGAATCAACTGCGCTTCGGTAAGCTGGCTATCGGCCAGATTCAACGACTTATAAAGATCTTCTTTCTGGCGCATCAGCTCGCGTGCGCTGTTCATGCCCAGCATTTGCAGCAACTGCTTAATGCCCTGCACATCAGGCGGCGTTTCCAGATAAAGCACCACTTCCGGCTCCACGCCGTTAGCTTTCAACAGGCTTAAGGTTTCGCGGCTCTTGGAACAGCGCGGGTTGTGGTAAATTTTTACCGCATCAGTCATAAAATCTCCCGTGTGTCTGACGTTCATTCGTTCCCGCTTACATTTTCGTATAAGGGCGGAAACGTTCCTGTAATTGGCGAAGCTGGTCGATACGCGCATCGTAGCGCGCCTGTTCCAGGCTTCTGAGTTTGACCTGGGCGCTGGCGCTGCTCAGCAGGGAAATCGCCTGGTCGAGGCGTCCAACCAATGCCATATTCTCGGCTCTGGCAGCCAGTTCCTGATCGCGATGGCCCAGTTTGGCCTGCGCCTGAGCCAGCAATTCCCAGCCGTTGGTATCGTCTTTATAGTTAAACGTGTAGCGGTTAAGAATGGTCACCGCTTCGGAGGCCTGCCCTGCTTCGAGCAGCGCGTTCGCCAGGTTGAGCTGCAGTACCGGGTTGGTGCGCAGGTCGCGCGCGCTTTTCAGGCGACTAATGGCATCAGCGGCTTTGTTCTGGCCGAGGTCGATATCGGTCGCCAGGTCAAGATACCATGGGTTCTGCGGGTCGGCAGCCAGCAGTGGGCGCAGCAGGCTACTCGCCTGAGCATTGTTCTTCGCTTCCATCGCCTGAAGTGCGCGGCCATACTGCGCGGCATTTTGTTCGCGAATATTACCTTTCGACCAGGCATCGAGCAGGTCGCTGGTCAGCTGATTTTGCCCGGAGTTATACATCCCAAGCGTACGCGCTTTCGCCAGATAGAAATCGGCGGAGGATTGCACCACCATTGGTTTCATCTGGTTGGCGCGGTTGCGCGCGTCGGCCAGACGGCTTTCCGGCAGGGGGTGGGTCAGCAGCATTTCCGGTGGACGCGAGGAGTAGCGCGCCTGATCGAGTAATTTATCCATGAATGCCGGCATCGCCTGCGGATCGAAGCCGGATCGTTGTAACACCTGAATCCCGATACGATCCGCTTCTTCTTCATTCTGACGAGTGAAGCTGATCATGCTCTGTTGCGTTCCGGCAAGAGTACCGCTCAGCGCCGCCATCCCAGCCTGCGGGCTGGCCATCGCCAGTAGAATTGAGCCTAACGCGCCGACCCAGGTAAGCGGGGCGTTACGTTTCTGATCTTCCATCGCACGCGCCAGATGTCGCTGGGTGACGTGGGAGATTTCGTGCGCCATCACCGAGGCCAGTTGGCTTTCATTATCGGAATAGCGGAACAACGCCGAGTGCAGCACCACGTTCCCGCCGAAGAAGGCGAAGGCGTTGATATCGTCGTTGTTGATTAAATAGAAGTGGAATGGCGTACGCACCGACCAGGCGTGCGACACCAGACGCATACCCAGGGTATTGATGTACTGCACCAGCAGGGGATCATTAATCAGCGGTGCGCTGCCGCGCAGCTGGCGTACGTAGAAATCCCCCATTTGCATCTCCTGACCAATGGAGAGCGTGCTTCCTGCGGAGGTGCCCATATCTGGCAACGTATCAGCCGCATCCGCAAATGCGGGGGCCGCCTGGCCGAGTGTGAGCGTTGCAATAAGGGATGCCACCAGCGTTTTTTTCAACTGCCTGAACATAACCTCTGTCCTGTAATGTGGGATGTTTCAGTTTGACCGACAGGGCGGCGTTACGTTCCCTGCGTGACTGCTCAGGCAGTTTATCTGGCCTCACAGAGGTTGAAAATGATATTCACATAACTTTTGCTGTTTGTGTCTATAAATAGAAAAAGCGAAGTCTTTTCTGTGACATTTAGATACAATTCGGGCACTGTGATCCGCCAATGTGCGTCAGGGAAGTGTTTATGCTCGAAATGTTGATGCAGTGGTATCGCCGCCGTTTTAGTGACCCGGAAGCGATAGCGCTGCTGGTTATTCTGGTGGCCGGTTTCGGTATCCTGTTTTTCTTTAGCGGTCTGTTAGCACCGCTGCTGGTGGCGATTGTTCTCGCGTATTTGTTGGAATGGCCCACGATTCGTCTGGAGAAGCTTGGCTGTTCGCGACGCTGGGCCACCACGGCTGTGTTGGTCGTCTTTGTCGGTATTCTGCTGCTAATGGCATTTGTGGTCATGCCAGTAGCCTGGCAGCAGGGAATCTATCTGATTCGCGATATGCCTGGCATGCTCAATAAACTTTCTGATTTTGCCGCCACCTTGCCGCGTCGCTATCCGGCGCTGATGGATGCGGGCATCATTGATGCGATGGCAGAAAACATGCGCGCGCGTATGCAGACCATGGGCGACTCGGTGGTGAAATATTCCGTGGCGTCGCTGGTCGGGCTGCTGACGCTGGCGGTCTATCTGGTGCTGGTGCCGTTAATGGTCTTTTTCCTGGTGAAGGATAAAGAACAGATGCTGAACGCCGTGCGCCGCGTATTGCCGCGTAATCGCGGCCTGGCCGGGCTGGTCTGGAAAGAGATGAACCAGCAAATCACCAACTATATCCGCGGCAAGGTGCTGGAAATGGTGGTGGTCGGCGTGGCGACCTGGATAGGCTTTATCCTGTTTGGCCTCAATTATTCGCTGTTGCTTGCGGTGCTGGTGGGGTTCTCTGTTCTGATTCCCTATATCGGCGCGTTTGTCGTGACCATTCCCGTGGTGTGCGTGGCGCTGTTCCAGTTTGGCCTGGGCACCGAGTTCTGGAGTCTGTTTGCGGTGTACCTCATTATCCAGGCGCTGGATGGAAACCTGCTGGTACCTGTGCTCTTCTCGGAAGCGGTGAATTTGCATCCGCTGGTGATTATTCTGTCGGTGGTGATTTTCGGCGGGCTGTGGGGATTTTGGGGCGTGTTTTTCGCCATTCCGCTGGCGACGCTGATTAAAGCGGTGGTGCATGCCTGGCCGGATGGTCTGGTGGCCGACGAAGAGTAAACAAAAAGCCGACGCAAGCGTCGGCTTTTTATAGCAGGGAAAGCGCGCGTTGTTCTTGCCGGATGCGGCGAAAACGCCTTATCTGGCCTACAAAATAGTGCAATTTCAATGTATTGCAGAAACCTTGTAGGCCTGATGAGCGTAGCACATCAGGCGCGCTCTTTGAGCCAGTTCAGCACCACATCGTGGTGATTGCTGGTTTTGAAATCATCAAAAACGTGCTCAACTTTCCCATCAGCGTCAATCAGGAAGCTGATACGATGGATGCCGTCATAGGTTTTACCCATAAAGGACTTCTCGCCCCAGACGCCAAACTGCTCGCAAACCTGATGATCCTCATCGGACAACAAGGTGAAGTTCAGCAGTTCTTTTTCAGCAAAGCGGGAGAGTTTTTCTGGCTTATCGGTGCTGATGCCCAGCACTTCGACGCCCGCTTTTTTCAGTTCATCCATATTATCGCGCAGACCGCAGGCCTGCACGGTGCAGCCCGGCGTCATGGCCTTCGGATAGAAATAGACCAGTACGCGTTGTCCCTGGAAGTCGGTCAAATTTACTTGCTCGCCGTCTTGATCGGGCAAACTAAATTTCGGTGCGATGTCACCGGCTTTCAGTGGGTTCATTAGGCAACTCCATCTTGTTCGTCATGCTGAGAATGATTTATGACGTTTATACTGCCTTGTGCATTCAATTCTGTACATAGGGCTTTAAACGCTTGCTCAATATTTGATGCATTTTTCGTAGCCGGGCTGTGTGCGGTTATCTGAATAAACAGCTGTGGCTGCGTATTTTCATCGCCGGGTTGGGTGCGGGAAACCAGCTCCGCAATATTCATCTCCCATGAGTCGATAAGCGCGGTGAAGCGTTCGATAATATGGGGAGAATCAGGCACCTCAACCTGCACCCATACGGTGGAAGGCATTGACGGGCGCGGTCGCGCGGTGGTGCGCTTCATCACAATCAGCAGATCCAGTTCTGCCCCTTTCAACGGCAGGGTGGATTCAATCAAGGTGATCGCGTTCCAGCTACCGGAAAGCAGCATGATGAAGGTGAACTCATCGCCCAGCATGGCCAGCCTGCTGTCCTCAATGTTACAGCCGCAGCTACTGACGTGACGCGTAATGGTATTGACAATGCCAGGGCGATCGGCCCCCAGAGCTGTAATGACCAAATAGTGTTGTAATGTGGCTGTCAAACCGGTGCTTCCTTCAAAAAGGTGAGGTATTCCTTAGGAAAGCATAAAAAAAACCGGCATACAACATTCTGAGGGGCTTCAGTCGCTTGCTTTTATTACAGTTCCAAACGTACCATTGAGACTCATGTCCGCACGTCAGCACAGAGGATGGCCCCATGTTCACGGGAAGTATTGTAGCGCTTGTCACGCCGATGGATGAGAAAGGTAATGTCGACCGTTCAAGCCTGAAAAAACTGATTGATTACCATGTCGCCAACGGGACCTCGGCGATTGTATCTGTAGGGACGACAGGAGAATCGGCGACGCTTGGCCACGATGAGCACGGCGATGTCGTGATGATGACCGTAGAGCTGGCCGATGGCCGTATTCCGGTTATCGCAGGCACCGGGGCGAACGCCACCGCAGAGGCGATAAGCCTGACCCAGCGCTTCAATAACACCGGCGTCGTCGGCTGCCTGACCGTGACCCCTTACTACAACCGTCCTACTCAGGAAGGTCTGTTCCAGCACTTTAAAGCGATCGCAGAACATACTGACTTGCCGCAAATTCTGTATAATGTGCCGTCTCGTACGGGTTGCGATATGCTGCCAGAAACCGTGGGTCGCCTGGCTGAAATAAAAAATATTATCGCAATCAAGGAAGCAACAGGGAACTTAAGTCGTGTTCACCAGATCAAAGAGCTGGTTTCAGACGATTTCATCCTGCTGAGCGGTGATGATGCCACGGGTCTGGATTTCATGCAGCTTGGCGGTCAGGGTGTGATTTCCGTCACTGCAAACGTTGCTGCACGTGATATGGCAGAAATGTGTAAACTGGCCGCCGCGGGCGAGTTTGCAAAAGCGCGCGTCATCAACCAACGTTTGATGCCGCTGCACAATAAATTATTTGTCGAACCCAATCCTATCCCGGTTAAATGGGCATGTAAGGAGTTGGGGCTTGTAGCAACCGATACGATGCGTTTGCCGATGACACCTATCACCGACCATGGTCGTGATATCGTCGCCTCAGCAATGAAGCACGCCGGTTTGCTGTAAAGTTTAGGGAGATTTGATGGCTTACTCAGTACAGAAGTCGCGCCTGGCAAAGGTTGCGGGTGTTTCACTTGTCCTGCTGCTTGCAGCGTGTAGTTCCGACTCGCGTTATAAGCGCCAGGTGAGCGGCGATGAATCCTATCTGGATGCCGCGCCGTTAAGTGAACTTCACGCGCCGGCTGGCATGATCCTGCCGGTTCAACGCGGTGATTATAACATTCCGGTTGCTAACGGTAGCGGCGCAGTAGGTAAAGCCCTGGACATCCGTCCGCCGGCACAGCCTCTGGCGCTGGTTTCTGGTGCGCGCACGCAGTTCACGGGCGATACCGCCACGCTGCTGGTCGAAAGTGGCCGTAGCGGTAACCTGTGGCCGCAGGTAGTGAGCATCCTTCAGGGTAAAAACTACACCATTGATAAGCGTGATGATGCCACCCAGACGTTAACCACCGATTGGGTTGAGTGGAACCGTCTCGATGAAGACCAGCAATACCGTGGTCGTTATCAAGTCTCCGTGAAACCGCAGGGCTATCAGCAGGCGGTCGTGGTGAAACTGGTTAACCTGGAACAAGCGGGCAAACCGGTTGCCGATACCGCATCGCTGCAGCGCTATAGCGCCGAGATGCTGAACGTGATTTCCGCCGGTCTCGATCAGAAAGCTATCGCCGCGCAGAATGCTTCACAAAGCGCGGCAGGCTCCACCTACGACGTGCAGAGCGCAGCGGATGACACTGGCCTGCCAATGCTGGTAGTGCGTGGCCCGTTCAACCAGGTATGGCAACGTCTGCCTGGCGTGCTGGAAAAAGTGGGCATGAAAGTGACCGACAGCACCCGTTCTCAGGGCAGCATCAACGTGACCTACAAGCCGCTGTCTGACAGTAGCTGGCAGGAACTGGGCGCAAGCGATCCGGGTCTGGTCTCCGGTGATTACAAACTGCAGGTTGGCGACCTCGATAACCGCAGCAGTCTGCAATTCATCGACCCGAAAGGTCATACGCTGACGCAGTCTCAGAACGACGCGCTGGTCGCCGTCTTCCAGGCAGCATTTAGCAAGTAATATTGAGGGCTGGAGTAATCCGGCCCTTTTTTCTGATATGATACGCAAACGTGTGCGTCGGCAGAAAAGCGCGATTTTATAGTTAAATTCCACCAGGAGTAATAAAGATGCAAAAGCAAGCTGAGTTGTATCGTGGTAAAGCGAAAACCGTCTACAGTACGGAAAACCCGGACCTGTTGGTGCTCGAATTCCGTAACGATACGTCAGCAGGTGACGGAGCGCGCATTGAGCAGTTCGATCGTAAAGGTATGGTGAACAACAAGTTCAACCATTTCATTATGACCAAACTGGAAGAAGCGGGTATCCCGACTCAGATGGAACGTCTGCTCTCTGATACCGAATGTCTGGTCAAAAAACTGGATATGGTGCCGGTAGAGTGCGTGGTGCGTAACCGTGCGGCAGGCTCGCTGGTGAAACGCTTAGGGATTGAAGAAGGCATCGAACTGAACCCACCGCTGTTCGACCTGTTCCTGAAAAATGATGCGATGCATGACCCGATGGTCAACGAATCTTACTGCGAAACCTTTGGCTGGGTGAGCAAAGAAAACCTCGCACGTATGCAAGAACTGACCTTCAAAGCAAACGATGTCCTGAAAAAAATGTTTGATGATGCGGGCCTGATCCTGGTCGATTTCAAGCTGGAATTTGGTTTGTACAAAGGCGAAGTTGTTCTGGGTGATGAGTTCTCGCCGGACGGTAGCCGTCTGTGGGATAAGCAAACCATGGATAAAATGGATAAAGACCGTTTCCGCCAGAGCCTGGGTGGCCTGATTGAAGCTTACGAAGAAGTGGCGCGTCGTCTGGGTGTCAACCTGGACTGAGTCTCCTGAGTCACTGCATCGCAGAGGGTGCCTGCACCCTCTGAATTTCCCCGTTATTTCCTGTGGTAATCCTCGTCTGAACCGCCTACGATCATAACTATAATTAATAGGATAGGTTCGAGGTAGATATGCGTTGGCAAGGTCGTCGCGAAAGCGACAATGTTGAAGACAGACGAAATGATTCCGGTTCGCCGATTTCAGGCGGCGGGCGAAACATTCGTATTCCCAGCGGGAAAGGCGGCATCATTCTGTTGATTGTCGTGGTTGTCGCGGGCTATTACGGCGTCGATCTCACAGGCTTTCTGACCGGGGAACCTGTATCCCAGCAATCCTCCCAACAGCGGACCGTTAGCCCTCAGGATAACGAAGCCGCCAAATTCACCTCGGTGATACTTGCGACCACCGAAGATACCTGGACCCAGCAGTTTGAAAAAATGGGTAAAACCTATCAGGTGCCGAAACTGGTGATGTATCGCGGCGCGACGCGCACGGGCTGTGGTACCGGCCAGTCGGTCATGGGCCCCTTCTATTGCCCGGCGGACACCACGGTATATATCGATCTCTCTTTCTACGATGATATGAAAGAGAAACTGGGCGCGGATGGCGATTTTGCCCAGGGCTACGTGATTGCGCATGAAGTAGGGCACCACGTGCAAAAACTGCTGGGTATCGAACCAAAAGTCCGTCAGATGCAGCAGAATGCGTCCGAATCACAAGTCAATCAACTCTCTGTGCGTATGGAACTGCAGGCGGATTGCTTTGCGGGCGTTTGGGGCCATGCGATGCAGCAGCAGGGCGTGCTGGAGCCGGGCGATTTGGAAGAGGCGCTGAATGCGGCACAAGCCATTGGTGATGATCGTCTCCAGCAGCAGAGCCAGGGGCGCGTGGTGCCGGATAGCTTCACCCACGGCACATCACAGCAGCGTTATACCTGGCTGAAACGTGGCCTGGATAGCGGTGACCCGGCGCAGTGTAATACGTTCGGCAAAATGCTGTAAGTTGATGAATCGCAATCATGGATGAACTTTTGACCCTCGCGCCGCGCATGGCGCGGGAAGGTGTACGCCGCTTGTTGGTTATTAGCGGCGAGTCACACTGGGTACAGCAGCAGGCGCAAGCCTTTCGTGACGACGCGCAGACAGACGTACTGTGGGTGGGGCCTGAAGCGCAAGCCGAGCCGTACTGCGCGCCAGCAAAACTGGTGACGCTGCTCGGGCGTGAGTTCCAGCACGCCATCTTTGATGCCCGCCACGGTTTCGATGTTTCGGCTTTTGCCGCGCTCGCCGGTACGTTGCGTGCCGGAAGCTGGCTGGTGCTGCTGGTGCCGGAATGGGCGCGATGGCCACATCAGCCGGATGCCGATTCCCTGCGCTGGAGCGACTCGCCAGAAGCGATTGCTACGCCGCGCTTTGTTGACCATTTTTGCAGAATACTGTGCGAAAACCCTGAAGCGCTGCTGTGGCGACAGGGTGATGTATTCCCCGTTGTCAACTTTCCCTCGCGGCCACACTGGCAACGCGTCAGCGGTGAGCCGGATGCAGAGCAAGCTGCGATCCTTAACGCGCTGGCGGATAATCCCTCGGGCATTACCGCCATTACCGCCGAGCGCGGGCGGGGAAAATCGGCGCTGGCGGGGATGCATATCCGCAGCCTGAAGGGGCGAGCCATTGTGACCGCGCCGACGCGGGCCTCTGCTGACGTCATTGCTGCTTTTGCCGGCGAGCGTTTTCACTTTATGGCACCGGACGCGCTGCTGGCCTCTGCTGAAACCGCTGACTGGCTGGTGGTGGATGAAGCCGCCGCGCTCCCCGCACCACTGCTGGAACAACTCGCCTCACGATTCCCACATCTTTTACTGACCACCACCGTGCAGGGCTATGAAGGCACGGGACGGGGATTTCTGCTGAAATTCTGCGCGCATTTCCCCACGCTACGGCAATTTACGCTCAATACGCCCGTTCGCTGGGTGCAGGGCTGCCCGCTGGAAGTGGTGGTAAATGATCTGTTGATTTTTGCTGACGATAGCTTTACGGTTCCCCCGTCCGGCCCGTTAAGTTTCAGGGCGATAGAACAGGTGCAATGGCTGTCGGAACCTCAGCTCCCCACGGCGATGTACCAGCTACTTTCTGGTGCGCACTACCGCACTTCACCGCTCGATTTGCGGCGGATGATGGATGCGCCGGGGCAACACTTTATCGCTGCCGATACGCCGAATGGCCTCGCAGGCGCGCTGTGGCTGGTGGATGAAGGTGGATTGACCGCCGAATTAAGTCAGGCGGTCTGGGCGGGTTTTCGTCGACCGCGCGGTAACCTGGTGGCGCAGTCGCTCGCCGCGCATGGCGGAAGCCCGCTTGCGGCAACCTTGATTGGTCGGCGCATTAGTCGGGTGGCAGTACACCCTTTGCGCCAGCGCGAGGGTATCGGTTCTGCGCTCATCGCCCGTGCCTGTAAAAACGCCTCGGGCTGCGATTATCTCTCCGTCAGCTTTGGCTATACCGAAGCACTCTGGCAGTTCTGGCAGCGCTGTGGTTTTACCCTGGTGCGCATCGGCACGCAGCGCGAAGCCAGCAGCGGCTGTTATGCGGCGATGGCGATGTTCCCACTCACCGATGCTGGAAAATATCTGGCAGAGCATGAGCATTTGCGTTTATGCCAGCAGTGGCGCTGGCTGCAGGGGTGGGTTGATGAGAAATTGACGCTGCCGCAGGGGCCGGAGGCTATGCTTAATGATGAAGCGTGGTGGGATCTGGCGGGGTTTGCATTCGCCCATCGCCCGCTGCTGGCTACGCTGGGTAATCTGCACCTGTTGGTTTCTCTCAGCCCGTTGCCGTTGCTGGCACTGCGGCGCAGGCTGGCGCGGGAAAATGAAGCGGCGCTTTGTACGGCGTTGAATCTCCATGGGCGTAAAGCGCTGCTTGTACGTCTGCGTGAAGAGGTGGCGCAGGCGATGTGTGACCTTGACCACGAACGTACCGGGCAGCTTCGCGAACGTATAAAGCAGGTGCAATTTTTTTAACTATCTCATTCAGTTAAATGGCATGGTCATTCTTTTCGGCCAGCGTAAACTGAGCGGTAACAAAGGAGATAGCCATGAAACACGATCATTTTGTCGTTCAAAGCCCCGCTAAACCCGCGCAACAGCTGCTGCTGTTGTTCCATGGCGTGGGTGATAACCCGGTGGCAATGGGGCAAATTGGCAGTTGGTTCGCGCCGCTGTTTCCTGATGCGCTCATCGTAAGCATCGGCGGCGCAGAGCCTTGTGGCCCGGCACCGGCGCGTCAATGGTTCTCTGTGCAAGGCGTGACCGAAGAGAATCGGCAGGCACGCGTTGATGCGATTATGCCAACCTTTATCGAAATCGTTCGTTACTGGCAAAAACAGAGCGGCGTTGGCCCACTGGCAACCGCGTTAATAGGGTTCTCGCAAGGCGCGATCATGTCACTTGAAAGCATTAAAGCGGAACCCAATCTGGCATCACGCGTCATCGCCTTTAATGGTCGTTATGCGACGCTGCCTGAAGCCGCATCGACATCCACGACGGTGCATTTGATTCACGGTGGTGAAGACCGGGTTATCGATCTTGCGCATGCTGTGGCGGGTCAGGAAGCCTTACTGGCAGCAGGCGGGGATGTAACGCTCGATATCGTAGACGATCTGGGGCACGCGATTGATGAACACAGTATGCAGTTTGCGCTCGATCATCTGCGTTACACCATTCCGAAACATTACTTCGATGAAGCGTTAAGCGGCAGTACGCCGAAGAATGACGATCTCATTGAGATGCTTTAAAACAAAACGGGCCGGATTTCCGGCCCGTTTATTGTTACGGTTTTTTTGATTGATCGTGCTTCGGCCAATCGTCGTCTTCGTCCCACTTCGCGTTATTGTCGCGATGCGGAGGAAGCTCCGGCTTATTGGCGAGGAATTTCTTGTGATCGACGCGGTTGAGATCTTTAATCACGTTGATCATCACGCCAACCAGAAACACCAGTACCAGAACCCACCAGTATTTTGACAGCCAGTCCATGTGCGTTACCTCTTAAATGTGTTGTCAGGCGACAAGCTGTTCCATAATGCGCTGATACATTCGCGCCAGCAGTTGCAAATCGGCAGCGTTCACACATTCATTGATTTTATGAATAGTGGCGTTGACTGGACCCAGTTCCACCACCTGTGCGCCCATTCTGGCAATAAATCGACCATCCGATGTGCCGCCCGTCGTCAACAGTTGCGGTTTAATTTCATTATAGTGCGCAATGGCGTTGACCACCGCATCGACCAGTTTACCGCGTTCGGTCAGGAACGGCTGCCCGGAAATCCACCACTCGACGCTGTAGCGCAGCTGATGTTTTTCCAGCAGCGCAATTACGCGCGCCTTGATCATTTCATCGGTCAGTTCGGTGCTGAAACGGAAATTAAACTGCACGAACAGATCGCCCGGAATCACGTTGTTGCTCCCGGTACCAGCCTGAATATTTGCTATCTGCATGCTGGTTGGCGGGAAGAATTCGTTCCCCTGATCCCACTCAACCGCCACCAGCTCATTGAGCCACGGGGCGGCGCGGTGAACCGGGTTATCGGCCAGATGCGGGTAGGCGACGTGTCCCTGAACGCCGTGAATGGTCAGGTTGCAGGTCATCGAACCGCGACGGCCATTTTTTACAACATCGCCGACCACTGCCGTGCTGGACGGTTCGCCCACCAGGCAGTAATCCAGACGCTCGTTGCGCGCCATCAACGCATCAACGACTTTCACCGTGCCATTTGTGGCGCTGGCTTCTTCATCGGAGGTGATGAGAAACGCCAGGCGCCCCTTATGATTCGGGTTCTGCGCCACGAAACGCTCGGCGGCAACCACCATTGCGGCCAGTGAACCTTTCATATCTGCCGCGCCACGACCAAACAGCATCCCGTCACGGATGGTCGGTTCGAAGGGAGGGTTGATCCAGCGATCCGCATCGCCGGAAGGCACGACGTCCGTATGACCGGCAAAAGCCAGTGTCTCTCCCTGACCGCGCCACGCCCAGAAATTCTGCGTATCGCCAAAATCCATATGTTCAATGGTAAAACCCGCTGCGCGCAGGCGTTCAATCATTAGCGCCTGGCAGCCCGCATCATCGGGGCTAAGGGAAGGGCGGCGAATAAGCTGCTGAGCCAGCTCAATGACCGGGCAAGACATAGACTACACCTCATTGATTAACTGCTGATGTTTGCGTGTTTTCTTTATCGGTACGAAGTCAGTTTGCGTGCTCCGCACCGAGCGTGCTGTTGCTGACAGGCGGTTTATTGACCGGCTGCCGGGGCGATGTCGGCAAGCCACTGGCTGTAACGTTCATCACTAAAACCCAGCAGCATAGGCTGTGCGGGCGCGCAGAGCAATGGGCGTTTGATGATTGCTGGCATTTCGAGCATCAGCGCCGCGGCGCTATCCGCGTTATTGATACTGGCGCGAACGGATTCATCCAGTTTACGCCAGGTGGTGCCACGCGTATTGAGCAACGCTTCCCAACCCAGTTCATTTATAAAGGTGGCTAATAATTCTGCCGTTAATCCATCGGCGCGATAATCGTGAAAACGATAGGTGACCTGGTGTTCATCCAGCCAGCGACGGGCTTTTTTTATGGTGTCACAATTTTTAATTCCATACAGAGTGATCATGTATTGGCATCCTTATTTTTATCGATTAGCAGGTTTAATGAGAGAACAAATATACACGGAATACTCTTAGCAATCCGTATTATCAATTAATTCAGCAGGATTTCCAAAGGTAAGTGAATAATTTTTCACTGACGGTGCATACTATTTCTGCTGAAAGCCGGAAAGGTAAGTTATTGGCAGGAAAGATGAACATGCAAACACAGGATATTGTCGAGGGGGAATCACGCCCCGGCGCTTCCACTATGGCCGTTATAACAGCTTCTGACCGCTGTTTTTCTTCAATAAATGCGGTGCGGATAAACTATTTCAAAATGTTGCTGTGTATCACATATTTTTATATTGAGCAGGCCCATAGTTACCGCAAGAAGTAAAAGCAGTCCTGGAGGCAACAATCATAGCAATAGGGTAAACGATCTTCACAGGCCATAAAATTCCACGTAAGATAAGCATAATAATAAGAGAGGCTGTTATGATTGAACGTGAACTGGGGAACTGGAAAGATTTTATCGAAGTTATGCTTCGTAAATGATTCCAGCATTGTGAGTTAAGGGCGCGCTGTTCTTCTTCTCATTATATGTACGGATGTACAAATAAAAAGGCGACTTTCCAGTCGCCTTTTTTGTTGGCTGCAAGAACGGTTATTCCGCTTTCTCTTTCAACGGGAAACGACGTCGCACCAGTACAAAGAACAGCGGCACAAAGAAGATGGCAAGAACCGTTGCGGAAATCATTCCGCCCATCACACCTGTACCCACGGCGTGCTGTCCGCCAGAGCCGGCACCGGTGCTGGTGGCCATGGGTAGCACACCGAAGATGAATGCCAGCGAGGTCATCAGAATCGGGCGCAGACGCTGACGGCAGGCATCCAGCGTCGCCTGAAGCAGGTCTTCCCCTTCCTGGTTTCGCTCGTTAGCAAATTCGACAATCAGGATGGCGTTCTTCGCCGATAGCCCAATCACGGTCAATAGCCCCACCTGGAAGTAGACGTCATTCTCCAGTCCGCGCATCCAGGTTGCCAGCAGCGCGCCGATAACCCCCAGCGGCACCACCAGCATCACCGAGAACGGTACTGACCAGCTCTCATACAGCGCGGCCAGGCAGAGGAACACCACCAGCAGTGAGATAGCATAAAGCGCCGGAGCCTGCGCACCGGAGAGCCGTTCCTGATAGGACATCGCCGTCCATTCGAGGCCAAAGCCCGCCGGAAGCTGGCGCACCAGATTTTCCATGATATCCATTGCCGTCCCGGTACTGACGCCCGGTGCGGCTTCACCGACAATTTCCAGCGCCGAATAGCCGTTGTAACGCTCCAGACGCGGCGAACCGGTTTCCCAGCGCGACGTGGCAAAGGCGGAGAACGGCACCATCTGACCGGACTGGTTACGCACATACCA
This sequence comes from Pseudocitrobacter faecalis, assembly GCF_965231525.1. NCBI lineage: Bacteria > Pseudomonadati > Pseudomonadota > Gammaproteobacteria > Enterobacterales > Enterobacteriaceae > Pseudocitrobacter > Pseudocitrobacter faecalis. Next base: position 890,936 of record NZ_CBDDNJ010000002.1, read on the forward strand.
CAGGTTGATATCTTCCGGCAGCATACGGTATTTCGCCGCCGACTGAACGTAGACTTTCTTCACGCGGCCACGATCCATAAAGTCGTTCACATAGCTTGAGCCCCACGCGGTTTGCAGAGTGTCGTTGATATCATCAATCGACACTCCGAGGGCCTGCGCTTTACGCTGATCGATATCAACCTGCAACTGCGGGCTATCATCAAGACCGTTGTGGCGCACGCGTGTCAGTTCCGGATTTTTTGCCGCCATTTCCAGCAACTGATCACGCGCAGACATCAACGCATCGTGGCCTGCACCCGCATGATCCTGAAGCTCCATATCAAACCCGGCAGAGCTACCCAGGCCGCTAATGGCTGGCGGACTGCTGGCAAAGACGCGGGCTTCATTAATTTTATTAAACGCTTTGGTCGCGCGCTCAATAATGGCGAATGAGGTACCGGTTTTGGCGTCGCGATCGTCCCAGTCTTTGAGACGAATAAACATACGCGCCACGTTCTGCCCATTACCGCCAGGGCCGGAACCGATGGTGGCGAAAATAGAGGTAACGTTATCTTTCTCATTGGCGAAGAAGTAATCTTCCACTTTCTGCACCACTTTCAGCGTTTGCTGTTGCGTCGCGCCGCTGGGCAACTGCACAGAGGTGGTGAACATACCGCGATCTTCCTGCGGCAGGAAGGAGGTGGGGAGACGCAGGAACAGGAACACCATGCCGCCCAGCAGCAGGACATAAATCACAATCCAACGCAGGCTACGATGCAGAATTTTTGCTACGCCCGATTCATAACGACGTGAGCTGGTATCAAAGACGCGGTTAAACCAACCGAAGAAACCTTTCTTCGTGTGCTGGGATTCGCCTTTATGAATAGGCTTGAGCAGCGTAGCGCACAGGGCGGGGGTGAGGATCATCGCCACCAGCACTGAAAGCACCATCGCCGCGACAATCGTAATCGAGAACTGACGGTAGATGGCCCCCGTGGTGCCGCCGAAAAACGCCATCGGGATGAATACCGCTGAGAGCACCATCGCAATGCCGACCAGCGCGCCCTGAATTTGCCCCATCGATTTACGCGTCGCCTGCCGAGGCGTCAGCCCTTCTTCGCTCATGATGCGTTCGACGTTCTCGACCACCACAATGGCATCATCGACCAGCAGGCCGATCGCCAGCACCATCGCGAACATGGTGAGGGTGTTGATACTGTAATCGAAGGCGTAGAGCGTGGCGAAAGTACCCATTAATACCACCGGAACGGCGATGGTGGGAATAAGCGTTGCACGGAAGTTTTGCAGGAACAGGTACATCACCAGGAACACCAGCAGAATGGCTTCCAGCAGGGTTTTTACCACATCGGTGATAGAAGCTTTAACGAACGAGGTGGTTTCGTAAGCGACTTTGTATTCCAGCCCGCGCGGAAAATACTCTTTGAGTTCATCCAGGCGCGCGATAACCCGTTCCGCCGTCGCCATTTCGTTGGCACCCGACGCGAGTTTCACCCCGAGTCCCGAGGCGGCATTGCGGTTAAAACGGCTCAGGTAGTCATATTTTTCCGCGCCCATTTCCACTTCAGCTACATCGCCAAGCGTCACCACCGAACCATTCTGGTTTACACGCAGCGTGATGTCGCGGAACTGCTGTGGCGTTTGCAGCAACGACTGCGCGTTGATGGTGGCGTTCAGCGCCTGCTTATCAACGGAAGGCGTCCCCCCCAACTGCCCGACGGCGACCTGGGCATTTTGTGAGGAAATCGCATCGGTAACGTCTTTGGTGGTGAGCTGGAAACTATTAAGTTTGGCAGGGTCCAGCCAGATACGCATGGAGTATTGCGAACCGTAGGCGTCAATATCGCCCACGCCGTTAACGCGGCTGAGCGGCTCCTGAATATTACTGGCGACGTAGTCAGCAATATCCTGCTTATCCATGCTGCCGTCCGTGGAGACGAAAGCGATGGTCAGAATGTTGGTATCACCGGTTTTACGCACCGTGACGCCCTGGGTTTGCACCGCCTGAGGCAGTTTACGCAGCGCCGATTGCAGCTGGTTTTGCACCTGCTGGACGGCTTCATCTGGATCGGTGCCCGCAAGGAAGCTGAGCGTCACGCTCGCCTGGCCGGTGGCGCTACTTTGTGATGACATGTACATCAGATTATCGAGGCCCGTCATGTTCTGTTCGATAACCTGGGTGACGGTGTTCTCCAGCGTCTGCGCGGACGCCCCCGGATAGTTCGCGGTAATGCGCACGTTCGGCGGCGCAAGATCCGGATATTGCTCAACAGGCAACGAAAAAATAGCCAGGGTTCCCGTCAGACATAACAGGATTGCCAGTACCCAGGCAAAAATGGGGCGATCGATGAAGAAATTCGCCATCAGAAGGAGACCTCGTTATACGTATTTTTAATGACGCCAATGCTCGGAACACTCTAGCCGCAAGGATCCCGGCAATCGTGGAGAAAATAAGGAGATAGTGTAAATTATCATGCCGCTTTTCTGCATAGGCAGGCATTTCGTCAAGATTATTACGGTCACGTAACAAGACGTTTTCAGTGGGGATCTTGCCATTAACTGAATGAAACGTAATTTCATTTAAGATGAAATTTTTTGATCTGCCACAGCATAGTGATAAATAGTCGTCATTCCTGGGCAAATGGACATTGCCTGATGCATCGCTCCTCGGCTAATAAATAGACCTTATAAATATAAAGCTTATATTACCCGGACAAGGGGATGCTATGAACCGTTTTATAATGGCTGACAGCCAAAAATGCATTGGCTGTCGGGCATGTGAAGTTGCCTGCGTAATGTCGCATAACCATGAACAGCATGTCTTAACGCCTGCGCGTTTTCAACCGCGCATCACTGTCTTCAAAAATCAGACGCAGCGGAGCGCGATAACCTGTCGCCACTGCGAAGATGCGCCCTGCGCGCGAAGCTGCCCGAATGGCGCTATCAGTCAACGCGATGATGCAATCCAGGTTGATCAAAGCAAATGTATTGGCTGTAAATCCTGCGCCGTGGCGTGCCCGTTTGGCACCATGCAGATTGTCCTGACGCCCGCCGCCGAGGGGCGGGTAAAAGCCAATGCGCAGAAATGTGACCTTTGCAGCGGGCGTGACGCAGGCCCGGCCTGCGTGGAAAATTGTCCGGCGGATGCGCTGGCGCTGGTGAGCCCGCAGCGTCTGGCTGACATGTCGAAAAACCGCCGCATGCAGGCGGCCTGCCGTGATGCGCAGCCGTGGCACAGCGAAAGCGCGGGTCAGAACACCGTCGCGATGAGTAAAGTGCAGCAGATGGCGCAAACGCCTGCACGGGGTGAAGCCGACAAACTGGCGATTGAGGCGCGCAAAACTGGTTTTGCGGAAATCTACCTGCCGCTCAGTGACAATCAGGCTCAGCAGGCTTCTTCACGCTGCCTGACCTGCGGCGAGCACAGTATCTGCGAATGGACTTGCCCGCTGCACAACCCTATTCCACAGTGGATTGACCGGGTGAAAGCCGGGGATATAGATGCCGCGGTGGCGCTGTCGCATCAGACTAACCCGCTGCCGGAAATTACCGGACGCGTCTGCCCACAGGACCGGCTTTGCGAGGGGGCCTGCACCGTGCGTGACGAGCATGGCGCGGTGACCATTGGCAACCTTGAGCGCTATATTACCGACCAGGCGCTGGCGAAGGGCTGGCGGCCAGAAGTAGGCCCGGTGGCGGCGAGTGGTAAACGCGTGGCGATTATCGGCGCGGGCCCTGCAGGGCTTGCCTGTGCGGATATGTTAGTGCGTCAGGGTGTGGAGCCTGTGGTATTTGACCGCCACCCGGAAATTGGTGGCCTGCTGACCTTCGGCATTCCTTCCTTCAAACTGGATAAATCGCTGCTGGCGCGCCGCCGTGAAATCTTTACCGCGATGGGTATTCGCTTTGAGCTGAACTGTGAAATCGGTAAAGACGTGGCGATGAACGATCTGCTTGAAGAGTACGATGCGGTCTTTGTCGGCGTGGGTACCTATCGCTCGATGAAAGCCAATTTAGCCAATGAAGATGCGCCGGGCGTTTATGATGCGCTGCCCTTCCTGATCGCTAACACCAAAAATGTGATGGGGCTGAACGAACTGCCGAACGAGCCGTTCATCAACACCGCCGGGTTAAATGTGGTAGTACTGGGCGGCGGCGATACGGCGATGGACTGCGTGCGAACCGCGCTGCGTCACGGTGCAGCGAAGGTCACCTGCGCTTATCGTCGTGATGAAGCCAACATGCCTGGCTCCAGAAAAGAAGTGAAAAACGCGCGGGAAGAGGGGGCGGAGTTTGAATTTAACGTTCAGCCGCTGACGCTTGAGCTGGATAAAACGGGCAAGGTGAACGGGATTCGCTTCATCCGCACCGCGATGGGCGAACCCGACAGCCAGGGACGCCGTCGTCCGGTACCGATTGAGGGCAGCGAGTTTGTCATGCCTGCCGATGCGGTGATTATGGCGTTTGGTTTCCATCCGCACAGCATGCCGTGGCTTAACGCCCAGGGCGTTGAGGTGGATGACTGGGGGCGCATTCGCGCGAACGTCGAAAGCCGCTATCGTTATCAGACGACAAATCCGAAAGTGTTTGCCGGCGGCGATGCGGTGCGCGGAGCGGATCTGGTGGTAACCGCGATGGCAGAGGGCCGCCATGCTGCGCAAGGGATTATCGACTGGTTAGGTGTGAAAACGCACGGCGTACATTAACGACAAAACGGGCGCCACGGCGTAGTATGGTTCGCTTCGAATCGCGTTGTGGAGCCCGTATGTCATTTAAGATTGAACTGATTAAAGATAAAGTCCTCTCCGATAACTACTTTGTTCTGCGCAATATTACCTACGATTTAACCCGCAAAAATGGCGAGGTTATCCGGCATAAACGCGAAGTGTATGACCGGGGTAACGGTGCCACCATTCTGCTCTATAACCCGCGCAAAAAGAATGTGGTGCTGGTGCGCCAGTTTCGTGTCGCCACCTGGGTCAACGGTAATGCTGATGGCCGATTAATCGAAACCTGTGCAGGCCTGTTGGATGACGATGAGCCGGAAGTGTGCATTCGCAAAGAGGCGATAGAAGAGACGGGCTATCAGGTCAGTGAGGTGCGTAAAGTATTCCAGCTCTACATGTCACCAGGCGGCGTCACGGAAATCGCTCATTTCTTCATTGGTGAATATGATGACAATCAACGGCGCAGTGCGGGCGGCGGCGTTGACGATGAAGATATTGAAGTACTGGAAATCCCGTTCCTTGAGGCGCTGGCGATGGTAACGCGAGGTGAAATTTGCGATGGTAAGACGGTGATCTTGTTACAGTATTTGCAATCTTCAGGGTTAATGGATTGATTTATATAAAGAAATAATTATGTATTTTATATGAATCAATCCGATAAATCCGATTGAGCGTGGCGGCGCTGGCGTTGAAGATACCCCGGTTAATTGATGTTTTTTTCTTCTGGGGTTGTACCGTCCATGCGCTACCGCGTTCTTCTCTTATTGTTTATGGGGCTGCTCCCAACGTCTGTGACGTGGGCGTCTCCCGTCCAGCAGATCTTTTCTGACTGGCTGGTCACCTGTAACAATCAGAATTTCTGCGTGGCGCGTAACGTTGGCCTGCATCATGGACTGGTCATGACCCTCAGCCGGAGTGCGGGCGCGCATATGGACGCAGCGCTACGCATCGAACTGGGCGGGCTGGTAAACCCGGTTGCCGCTGTTCCGCCGATTGCCCCGCGACTGCTGCTGGATGACAAGCCGCTCCAGCGCGGCGAAGAACACTGGAAGGTTCAGCCAAAGCTTCTCGCCACGGATGATAGCGCGACGATTGATGCGTTTTTGCAACTGGTGCAGGACGCGCAGGCGATAACGCTGCAAAAAGGGGTTCAGGCGATTTCTCTGAAAGGGCTGAAAGCCGCGCTGCTGTTTATCGATTCACAGCAAAAGCGTGTTGGCAGCGAAACGGCGTGGGTGCGTAAAGGCGATGAACCGCCGCTGAGCGTACCTCCTGCGCCCCCGCTGAAAACGGTCGCCAAAGTCAATCCGACGCCGACGCCGCTCACCCGCGATGAATACAACGATCTGCTCGATTATGGCACCTGGCGGATGAACAATACCCAGTGCTCGCTGGATCCGCTGCGCCGCGAAGTATGGGTTACCGCCCTTACCGATGATAAAGCGCTGATGATGATCAGTTGTGAATCCGGCGCCTATAACACGATTTACCGTGCCTGGCTGGTATCGCGTAAAAAGCCCCATGCTTCGCATCCGGTACGCTTGCGTCTGCCGTTCCTGCCTTCCGGGCAGGACAACCGTGAAGTGGAACTGATGAACCTGACCTTCAACGAAAATACGCGCGAGCTTATTACGCTTGAGAAAGGACGTGGTCTGGGTGACTGTGGCGTGCAAACCCGCTGGCGTTATGATGGGCAGCGTTTTCGTTTAGTGCGTTACGCCGGGCAACCGGAGTGCGATAACTGGCAGGGCGCTGATGCGTGGCCTACCCAGTGGATAACCGGGTAGGCGTGGTGCGGGAAATTGCCGGATGCGGCTGCGCCTTATCCGGCCTACAAAACATCCGTCCGTAGGCCTGATAAGCGAAGCGCATCAGGCACTTGCGCCATAACCTAACGCTTCTTCAATACCGCTTTTGCCTTCTCGACAATATTCTCAACCGTAAAGCCAAAGTAGGGGAACAGTTTTTCTGCAGGCGCCGATTCGCCATAGCCGGTCATCCCGACAATCGCCCCTTTCAGGCCGACATATTTGTACCAGTAATCGGCAATGCCTGCTTCGACCGCAACGCGGGCGCTGACGCCGGAAGGCAGCACCGACTCACGGTACTCCTCATCCTGCGCATCGAAGGTATCCGTCGAAGGCAGCGAAACCACCCGCACGTTCACCCCGTCCGCCCGCAGTTTCTCTGCCGCCAGCACGGTGATTTCCACTTCTGAACCGGTGGCAATCAGAATCAGATCCGGCTTACCACCCGCATCCTTCAACACATACCCGCCGCGGGCGATTTCCTGAACCTGCTCTGGCGTACGCTCCATTTGCGCCAGGTTTTGTCGGGAAAGAATCAGCGCCGTTGGGCCATGGTGACGCTCAACCGCCGCTTTCCAGGCGACCGCGGTTTCAACCTGATCGCAAGGACGCCAGGTACTGAAATTCGGCGTTAAGCGCAGGCTGGCAAGCTGCTCTACCGCCTGGTGCGTCGGGCCATCTTCGCCAAGACCGATGGAGTCGTGGGTGTAAACCATAATCTGCCGCGCCTTCATCAGCGCCGCCATACGCGCGGCATTACGTGCGTACTCGACAAACATCAGGAAGGTGGCGGTATAGGGTACGAAGCCGCCATGGTGGGCAATCCCGTTGGCAATCGCGGTCATACCGAACTCACGTACGCCATAGTGAATATAGTTACCCGCATGATCTTCTTTCAGGGATTTCGAGCCGGACCAAATCGTCAAATTACTGGGCGCGAGATCCGCCGAGCCGCCCAACAGCTCCGGCAGAATTGGGCCATAGGCATTGAGGGTATTTTGCGAGGCTTTACGGCTGGCGATTTTCGCCGGCTCTGACTGCATTTTCTCGATGTATGCCTGGACGGTACTCGCCCAGTTTTCCGGTAAGCCGCCGCTCATCCGACGGATGAACTCCGCAGCCAGTTCCGGGTGTGCCTTTTGATAGGCGGCGAGCTTCTCTTTCCAGCGCTGCTGTTCTTTCTCGCCGCGCTCGCGGGCATCCCATTTTTTGTAAATCTCTTTGGGAATTTCGAACGGCGGGTGGTTCCAGCCAAGCTGTTTACGCGCCAGCGCGACTTCTTCCACGCCCAGCGCCGCGCCGTGGGCTTCCTCTTTACCGGCTTTATTTGGCGAGCCGAAACCGATAACCGTGCGGCAGATAATCAGCGACGGTTTATCCTTAACGCTCTGCGCCTCTTCAATCGCTTTTTTCACCGCCTGCGGATCGTGTCCGTCAATTTCATGCACCACGTGCCAGTGGTAAGCTTCAAAACGTTTCGCCGTATCGTCGGTGAACCAACCGTCCGTTTCACCGTCAATTGAAATGCCGTTGTGATCGTAAAAACCAATCAGTTTGCCCAGCCCCAGCGTTCCGGCAAGGGAACACACTTCGTGCGAAATCCCCTCCATCAGACAGCCATCGCCCATAAATACGTAAGTATAGTGATCGACAATCTCATGCCCCGGCTGGTTAAACTGGGCGGCCAGCGTGCGTTCGGCGATAGCCAGACCGACGGCATTCGCCAGCCCCTGACCGAGCGGCCCGGTAGTGGTTTCAACGCCGGGTGTATAGCCTATCTCCGGGTGGCCTGGCGTTTTCGAATGCAGCTTACGGAAATTTTTCAGCTCTTCAATCGGCAGGTCGTAACCGCTCAGATGCAGCAGACTGTAGAGCAGCATTGAGGCGTGGCCGTTAGAGAGGATAAAGCGATCGCGGTCATACCACGTCGGATCCGTGGGGTTATGTTTCATGAAGTCGTTCCACAGGACTTCAGCAATATCCGCCATGCCCATTGGCGCGCCAGGGTGTCCGGAATTGGCTTTCTGAACGGCATCCATACTCAGGGCACGGATGGCATTAGCGAGATCTCTTCGTGACATTAACGACTCCTTAGCAAAAGTGGCGATCTTGATAAGTTATGAGATGCATAACAAAAAAGCATAGCAGACAGGCATAGCATTGTTTCCGATAGTTGGTAACATGTTCCTCATATACCAATAACAATGTGAACCCACAGGCCCGGCCGTGGCGCATCACTTTTTAGTTCGATACGTGAAAGGAACCCCAAATGGACGAGCAGTTAAAACAAAGTGCCCTCGATTTCCACGAATTCCCGGTTCCGGGGAAAATTCAGGTCTCTCCGACAAAACCGCTGGCGACGCAGCGCGATCTGGCGCTGGCTTATTCACCGGGCGTTGCCGCGCCGTGTCTGGAAATTGAGAAGGATCCGTTAGCCGCCTTCAAATACACTGCCCGTGGCAACCTGGTGGCCGTGGTGTCTAATGGTACGGCGGTGCTTGGCCTTGGTAACATCGGCGCACTGGCCGGTAAACCGGTGATGGAAGGCAAAGGCGTCCTGTTTAAAAAATTCGCCGGTATTGATGTGTTCGATATCGAAGTGGATGAACTGGATCCCGACAAATTTATCGATGTGGTCGCGGCGCTGGAGCCGACTTTCGGCGGCATCAACCTCGAAGATATCAAAGCGCCGGAGTGCTTCTACATTGAGCAGAAACTGCGCGAACGCATGAATATCCCGGTATTCCATGATGACCAGCACGGCACGGCGATTATCAGCACGGCGGCTATCCTCAACGGCCTGCGCGTGGTTGAGAAGAATATCTCTGACGTGCGCATGGTGGTATCCGGCGCGGGGGCGGCGGCAATCGCCTGTATGAACCTGCTGGTGGCGCTGGGAATGCAGAAACACAATATCGTGGTCTGCGACTCTAAAGGCGTAATCTATAAAAATCGCGAAGCCAATATGGCCGAAACCAAAGCGGCTTACGCGGTGGACGACGACGGCAAGCGCACGCTGGATGACGTGATCGCCGATGCAGATATTTTCCTCGGCTGCTCCGGGCCAAAAGTGTTGACCCAGGAGATGGTGAAGAAAATGGCGCGCGCGCCGATGATCCTCGCGCTGGCAAACCCGGAGCCGGAAATTCTGCCGCCGCTGGCAAAAGAAGTGCGCCCGGATGCGATTATTTGTACCGGTCGTTCGGACTACCCGAACCAGGTCAACAACGTGCTTTGCTTCCCGTTCATCTTCCGTGGCGCGCTGGACGTTGGCGCGACGGCGATCAACGAAGAGATGAAGCTGGCGGCGGTGCATGCGATTGCTGAACTGGCGCACGCGGAACAGAGCGAAGTGGTGGCATCGGCCTATGGCGATCAGGATCTGAGCTTTGGTGCGGAGTACATCATTCCAAAACCGTTCGATCCACGCCTGATCGTTAAGATCGCCCCGGCTGTCGCCAAAGCGGCGATGGACTCCGGCGTGGCGACGCGTCCGATTGCCGACTTCGACGCCTACGTTGAAAAACTGAGCGAGTTTGTCTACAAAACCAACCTGTTCATGAAGCCGATTTTCTCGCAGGCGCGTAAAGAGCCAAAACGCGTGGTGCTGGCGGAAGGTGAAGACACGCGTGTGCTGCACGCGACTCAGGAACTGATCACGCTGGGGCTGGCGAAACCGATTCTGATCGGTCGTCCGAGCGTCATCGAAATGCGTGTCCAGAAACTGGGCCTGCAAATCAAACCGGGCGTTGATTTCGAGATCGTCAACAATGAATCTGACCCGCGCTTTAAAGAGTACTGGAATGAGTACTATAACCTGATGAAACGCCGTGGTATCAGCCCGGAACAGGCACAGCGCGCGGTGATCAGCAACACCACAGTGATTGGCGCGATCATGGTGCATCGTGGCGAAGCGGATGCGCTGATCTGCGGTACTATCGGTGATTACCACGAGCATTACGGCGTGATTCAGCCGCTGTTTGGCTATCGCGATGGCGTACACACCGCAGGCGCAATGAACGCGCTGCTGCTGCCAAGCGGCAACACCTTTATTGCCGATACCTACGTTAATAACGATCCGACCCCGGAACAGCTGGCGGAAATCGCATTGATGGCGGCGGAAAGTGTGCGTCGCTTCGGTATCGAACCACGAGTGGCGCTGCTGTCTCACTCGAACTTTGGTTCGTCTGACTGCCCGTCAGCCAGCAAAATGCGCGACGCGCTGGCGCTGGTGAAAGAGCGTGCGCCGGAGCTGATGATTGACGGTGAGATGCACGGTGATGCTGCGCTGGTGGAAAGTATTCGTGCCGACCGCATGCCGGACAGCCCGCTGAAAGGCTCGGCAAACATTCTGGTGATGCCGAATATGGAAGCCGCGCGTATCAGTTATAACCTGCTGCGCGTCTCCAGTTCTGAAGGCGTGACCGTCGGCCCGGTGCTGATGGGTGTAGCGAAGCCAGTGCATATTCTGACGCCGATCGCCTCTGTGCGTCGCATTGTGAATATGGTGGCGCTGGCGGTGGTTGAGGCGCAGACGCAGCCGCTGTAATTCATTTAAACGCTGGGGGGCGTTCACTCCCAGCGTTTCCTTTCTGCTGCCGAAAATCACTGGGCGACAAACCTGTTGTATGGCGGAATATTTTGGAAAACAGCAGGGGATCCTGGTAGCCGACTGAGAGGGCTATAGTGGCTATCGGAAACCGGGTGTTTATCAATAGCTCTGCGGCTTTATTCATTCGTAATTTTGTAAGATATGCTTTTGGGCTCATCGCAAACTCCTTCCTGAACTGACGATGTAACCAGGTTCTGTCAATATTAAAATAGGCTGCGACATCTTCGATTTTCATTGCTGTATCATAATGGTTACGAATATATTGTAGCGATTGCACAGCGATTTTATTTCGCTCTATTCCTTTTTTTGCGGGCGTTTTCGGGAAGTACAAACAGAGCTGATAAAGCACTTCCATGAGTTTTGCATTCAGTAATATATCTGTTTCTTGTTCCAGGATAGAGACTTCAATAATTTCGCTGAATAGGTTTTTGACTATCCCCGCCTCTGTTTCGTTAAATACCGGGTTGCTGGCTGAGAGCATGCAGCGCTGAAGATATTTTTCCACCAACGAGCCACGAAACCCCATCCAGAAGAAAGCCCAGGGAGTGGAGCGACTGGCCTCATATTTAATTTGTCGACCGGGCTCAATGAAAAATAAGTCACCTTTATGCAGGGGCCAGGTGTGCCCACCACTGGTAAAAATACCGCTGCCAGAAATGATGTAATGCAGCATGTAACCGCTACGCACGGTCGGGCCATAGACGTGGCCGGGTTTTGTGGTATCAAATCCGCAGGAGTATAAATACATGGCGTCATCGATATTGGGGTTATTATATAAGTAGCGCATATATGTTTTTGTAGAAGCAACAAACCTCTCTTGATTGTCTACATTTTTCCATTCTACTCCTGGTGGGCGGAACATATAGTGGGAATATGTTAACTTGCCACAAGGAAAAAAGAATGCGAGAGGATTACTCCGGCCATTTAGCCGACCTTGTCGCCGCCGTCGGCGGTAAGGAAAATATTATTTATATAACCGATTGTGCGACGCGACTACGCCTCTCGCTGCAGGATAATCATAAAGTAAACCTTGAGGAGATTGGAAATCTCGAACGGGTTAAAGGTGTATTTAACGTGGGTGACCAGCTGCAGATTATTTATGGTGCAGGACGGGTGAATGAGGTTTGTCAGGCATTGAAAGAGACCCTTTCACTGGATGAGGCCAATCTGCAAAGTAGTCAGCAGCGACAGAAACCGTTGCAAAGGTTTGTTAAATCCATATCCGATGTATTTCTTGAGATTATGCCTTCCATCCTCGCAGCGGCGCTTTTGATGGGATTAACATCGCTTCTGACAACAAAAGGCCTGTTTGGTGACCGCTCCATCGTAGAGATGTACCCGCAGATCTCAGGATTAAATAGATTAATTGCGATCGCGTCGTCAGGGATTTTTGCCTTATTACCTATGGTGGTGGCCTGGTCAGCAACGCGTCGCTACGGTGGGCGACCCGCGCTGGGGTTGGCAATCGGTGCCATTATGGTTCATCCAGGTTTGGTCGATGCGTTCAGTGCTGCTTCCGGCAATGCAGCGGCTGAAACAATCAGCATATTCGGCCTACCCGTTGAGTTGGTCGGCTTTCAGGGAGGCATTATCATCGCGTTGATGATTGGTTATACGGTTGCCTGGCTGGATCAGTACTTTAACCGTAAGCTCCCGGATATTATCAAGTTCGTGCTCTCGCCAATGCTCACCATTCTGCTGTCGTCGCTACTGTTGTTTACGATAATCGGACCTTTTGGCCGTCTGCTGGGGAGCGGTATTACCGGTGGTCTGCTGTGGATGGCGGAATACCTTGGTATTTTCGGCTATATGATTTTCGGCGCGGTACAGCAATTGATTGTAATTACCGGTCTGCATCATACCTTTGGCGCGATTGAGGGCCAACTGCTGGCAAGTACCGGACGTGATTTCCTCAACCCTTTGATGTCGGTAGCGTTGATGGGGCAGGGGGGCGCAGTGGTAGGGTACATGCTCTTGCATTTCAATGATAAAAAAGTGCAGACGCTCTGTGTGTCGGCTTTCACTTCTATCTTGTTCGGCATTTCAGAACCAGCGCTATTCGGTGTGAATCTGAAATATCGTTTTCCGCTGATGGCCGGATGCGTAGCGGGTGCGGCAGGCGCGGCGTGGGTATATCTATCAAAGTTAACGGCGGTGGGCTATGGCACAACTGCCTTGCCGGGAATAACGATCGTTGATCCTGCAAATCATGGGCATGTTAATTACGTCGTGGCTCATCTGCTGGCTTTAACCACCGGTGCGATATTGACCTATATAGTTGGCAAATTTGCCACACGAGCGGAGTGCTAATCCTATGAATGGGCTTCGCCGTTATAAACGCTACGCTGATATTCCGTCTGATGTGCGACGACAGGCTCAGGCGCTGAGCGCCAAATCGCCCTGGCGTCAGCAATATCACATTGAACCAAAAACAGGTTTTCTGAACGATCCTAATGGGCTGAGTTACTTTAACGGGCAATATCATCTTTGCTACCAATGGAGTCCACTGCGCTATTGCGAAGGGGAGTGGTATCAGGGGTGGTTTCATCTTGTTTCAGAGGATCTGGTTCACTGGTCTCCCCTTGGGCCGTTGCTTGAACCGGAAACCGCTTATGACAGTCATGGCCCTTACTCCGGAAGTGCCATTTCAGTAGGCGATGAATTGCTCTTTTTTTATACCGGTAACACTCGCGATGCATGCTGGCAACGTACGCCTTATCAGCTCATTGCCCGGCTGGATACACAGGGGCGACTTACCCGCCAGCTTCCTCCGGCTCTGAGCGGTCAACCGAAGGGATATACAGACCATTTCCGCGACCCGAAAATCTGGCGTGGAGACGATGCTTTTTATGCGGTCATCGGAGCGCAACGCGAAAGCCTTGAAGGTGCCTGTCTGCTGATGCGCTCAGACGATGCCATCAACTGGCATATTCAGGGTGAGATAAAGACGGATTTCACGCCACGTGGCTATATGTGGGAGTGCCCTGATTACTTTGAACAGGACGGCCAGGGAGTATTACTGTTTTGCCCGCAGGGGCTGAGTCATGACAAAACGCAGCGTAATCTTTATGAAGTTTACGCACTGTGTGGTGAGCCTCTTTCACTGCATGACCTCACTTTTTTGCACCGTAAGCCGCAGCTATTGGATAACGGCTTTGATATGTACGCAACGCAAACAATGAAGACGCCTGATGGTCGACGGATTTTGATTGGCTGGATGGGCATCTCTGAAATGCATTATCCCACTGAGGCGTACGGTCATTGTGGCATTCTCACTATTCCGCGTGAGCTGAAAGTACAGGATGGCATTCTTTATCAACAACCTCTGAAAGAGTTACAAACCCTGCGGGGGGATTATCAGCAACAATTTGCGCAGTTGGACAATGAGCAACCTGTAATCATGCACAGCGGCGCTGTATTCGAAGCGCGAATTGTTATTAGTGGAAAAATTGACGATCGGGTGACGATTGCTTTACGTGCCAATCCATCAGGCACAAGAAAAACAATGCTGACGCTGGATGCGGTAAAGGGGCAAATTGTCCTCGACCGTAGCGAGGCGGGCGAAGCTGTTAACCCGGAATATGGGGAACGTCGGGTGACGGCCTGGTCATTTACCTCTGAGACAACTGTACATGTCTTCTCAGATGTTTCCTCTCTTGAGATCTTTATCAATAACGGGATGTTTGTTTCGTCATCGCGCATTTTTCCTGCGGAAGATCAGCAGTGGCTGATGATCGAAAATCACGGTGTGTCTCAGAAAGTTGAAGTGGAATGTTGGCAACTACAAGGAATCTATCATGACGGCGAAAAATGATTGGTGGCGTAACGCGGTAATTTATCAAATTTATCCAAAAAGCTTTATGGACAGTAATGGCGATGGTGTGGGCGATCTGCCAGGAATTATATCTCGGTTAGATTATATTCAGGCATTAGGTGTCGATGCTATTTGGCTTAGCCCAATCTTTCTCTCGCCAGGTAAAGATAACGGTTATGACATTCAGGATTACTGCTGCATCGATCCTCAGTTTGGAAGCAATGACGATATTGATGAGCTGATTCTTCAGGCCCATCAACGTGGTTTAAAAGTGATAATGGATCTGGTTGCCAATCATACTTCCGATCAGCATGACTGGTTCCTAAAAAGCAAAACCTCGCGAGACAATCCTTATAGTGATTACTATATCTGGCGCGATCCTCTTCCTGATGGCGGCGTTCCCAATAATTGGGGAGCAAATTTTGGCGGTAGTGCCTGGGAGTGGTGCCCAGAGCGGCAACAATACTATTTACATCTGTTTGCCAAAGAGCAGCCCGACCTTAACTGGGAGAATCCACGGGTTCGCGATGAGATCTATCGAATAATGGAATTCTGGGCGCAAAAAGGCATTGATGGCTGGCGGATGGATGTCATCACTTTGATCTCTAAATATACCGATTTTCCAAACTACCAGGTTGACCATAATTTGCCGGTCGTCGGTTGGATGCACAGCAATGGCCCGCGGGTTCATGAATTTATAGAGGAAATGCATGACAAAGTACTGGCTCCTTATGGAATGATGACGGTGGGAGAAGCACCGGGGTCAACGCCTGAGAATGCGCTGCAATATATTGCTGACTCTCGGCGTGAACTGGATATGGTGTTTACGTTTGAGCATACCGACGTGGATATTCTTCCGGGAGGGATCAACCGTAAATGGCAATTGCAGCCGTTTTCATTACCACGCCTAAAATCGATATTGGCGAAATGGCAGGATGGCCTGCACGGGCTGGGGTGGAATGCGCTCTATTTCGAAAACCACGATCAGCCGCGTATCGTTTCGCGCTGGGGCAACGACCAGGCGTACCGGGCTGAGTGCGCCACCGCCTGGGCGACGGTATTGCATGGGATGCAGGGCACGCCGTTCGTCTACCAGGGTGAAGAGATCGGCATGACCAACATTCACCTGCCTCTGGAACAGTACAACGATGTCGAGATCGTCAATAACTACAATGAACTGGTCGTGAAGCAAAAAACGCAGTCACACGATGCTTTTATGGCGGCCGTCTACCAGATTGGTCGCGACAACGCGCGTACGCCGATGCAGTGGGATTCCTCTCCTTACGCTGGTTTTAGCAGTGCAACCCCCTGGCTGCCTGTTAATCCCCGCTATAAGGAAATTAATGTGATGCAGGACAGGCAAAATAATCTTTCGGTTTTTCGCTACTACCAGCAGTTAATCGCCCTGAGGCATCGGGAACGTATTTTAATCGAGGGTGATTTTGAACTGTTATTGCCTGAGCATCCGCAGCTTTTTTGCTACATGCGCCGCTTAGAAGACAAATGTTGGCTGGTGGTCGCTAATTTATCCGACGGTGAGGTAAGTTTTGAATGGCAAGATCTCAAGCAGCTCGAGGCGGGGCGTGTGATTATCAGTAATATGGCTGGAACAGATGAAAACAGGATTTTAAAGCCCTGGATGGCTTTTATCATGGAGTACTGAAATAGCGTCTGACAATAGCGCTCTAAGCGTTTTATGAGAGGATGTTAATCGGTAAATTTACTCCGGGTGTTGAGTCAGCATTCAAGCGCGGCATAAGTTCCGCGCTTTTTTTGTCTGGCAGGTGCAAGAGACAAGTAAGAGATCAAACAAGGCCATGAAGTGAAAACGAAAAGAGCGCACTTACCGCTGTGGAATGGCAGTGTTCAAAGGGTTTGCACCGAACACTGAAATCCAGCATTCAGATATAAAACCCAGACTATTTGGAAAGATAACTACCTCAAATCCACTCGCGGATTTTAATAAATTCGCTCAGCGCTGCTTCCGGGCTACCCGCTTCTGGCTGATAATCATATTCCCAGCGCACCAGTGGCGGCATCGACATCAAAATGGATTCGGTGCGTCCGCCGGTTTGTAAACCAAACAGCGTGCCGCGATCCCACACCAGATTAAATTCGACGTAGCGGCCACGGCGGTAAAGCTGGAAATTGCGCTCGCGCTCGCCCCAGATGGCCGCTTTGCGCCGCTTAACGATCGGCAAATACGCGTCGGTAAAACCGTGACCGACCGCCTGCATGAAAGCAAAGCAACTGGCGAAATCGGGGGTATTCAGATCGTCAAAGAACAGCCCGCCAATGCCGCGCTGCTCGTTGCGGTGCTTAATGAAGAAGTAATCGTCGCACCATTTTTTATAGCGCGGATAAACGTCTTCTCCGAAGGGTTGGCACAGGTCACGCGCGGTGCGGTGCCAGTGAATGGCATCTTCTTCGAAACCGTAAAACGGCGTGAGATCGAAGCCGCCGCCAAACCACCACACCGGGTCAGCGCCCGGTTTTTCAGCGATAAAGAAACGCACGTTGGCATGACTGGTGGGAACATACGGGTTGTGCGGATGCACCACCAAGGACACACCCATTGCTTCGAAGCTGCGTCCGGCAAGTTCCGGGCGATGCGCGGTGGCCGATGCGGGCATGGCATCGCCATGAACGTGCGAAAAGTTTACGCCAGCCTGTTCGAAGATAGCGCCGTCGCGCAGCACACGGCTGCGACCGCCGCCGCCCGCGTCGCGCTGCCAGCTATCTTCGATAAACTCGCCGCCATCCAGCGCCGAGAGTTGCTGGCAAATATCGTCCTGCAACTGCAGTAAAAAGGTTTTTACCTGGTTGGCATCAACGGTCATTAGCGTTTCCTGGCGTGAGCTTTCTGGTTATCGAACCAGTGGAAATAGCTGACCACACCCGACGCAATCGCATTGGCGATTTTCTGACGAAATGCCGTGGTGCCCAGCAGACGTTCCTCTTCCGGATTGGTGATGAACGAGGTCTCAACCAGTACCGACGGAATGGACGGCGACTTCAGCACCACAAACGCGGCCTGTTCAGTGCCTTTACTGTGCAGTTTATGCACTGGCTTAATCTTTTTCAGAATATGCGAGCCCAGTGTCAGGCTGTTCTTGATGGTATCGGTTTGCACCAAATCGAACAGAACCTGCTGAAGCAGGTGATCTTTATCCGTGGCTTTCTTACCCGCAACTTCATCCGCCCGGTTTTCACGGTCGGAAAGGTATTTTGCCATTGCGCTACTGGCGCCACGGTTGGAAAGGGCAAACACCGACGCCCCGGCGGCAGACGGGTTGGTAAAACCGTCGGCATGAATCGACATAAAGAGATCCGCGCCGTGCTTGTGGGCGATCTCTACCCGGTCGTACAGCGGAATAAAGGTATCGCCGGAACGGGTTAAGCGCGCGTCGATGCCCTGGCTGCGCAGAATGGAACGCACGTTTTTGGCAATCGCCAGCACTACGTGTTTCTCTTTCGAACCGTTGCGGCCAATCGCGCCGGTATCAATACCGCCGTGACCGGGGTCGAGAACCACAATACGTTTACCCGATTTTTTCGCCGCAGGTTTACTGTGCCCGTTGCTGGTCTTTAACGACGTCTCTTTGGCGGTTGCATGGGATATTCCTGACAACGTCAGGGCTGCCAGTCCGGCTTTCAGCACCTGGCGGCGCGAAGCAAGTGATTTTAAAGGTTTAAAAGTGCTCATTCGGCCTGAGTTGTAAAAAATAGTGTTCCAGATGTTATATCGTATCGCGTATTTCGTTACGACTACTGAAGATTAGAATTGTTTTACTTTTCATTTCAATACGTGACGAAGCGGCATTATGGCATTTTTTTGCGCTATTTTCGCCAGATATTGGCTAATTCGGACGATCACGCCATAATCACTGTTTTTAAACCCGAAAAGGGGCAGGGATACCATGGAGATACGCGTTTTTCGCCAGGCCGATTTCGAAGAGGTCATCACCCTGTGGGAGCGATGCGATCTGTTGCGCCCATGGAACGATCCTGAAATGGATATCGAACGCAAAGTGCACCACGATGTCAGCCTGTTTCTGGTGGCAGAAGTGAACGGCGAAGTGGTAGGCACGGTGATGGGCGGCTATGACGGTCATCGCGGCTCGGCCTACTACCTTGGGGTGCACCCGGAATTTCGCGGGCGCGGCATTGCCAATGCGTTGCTCAATCGTCTTGAGAAAAAGCTCATTGCGCGCGGCTGCCCGAAAATCCAGATCATGATTCGCGAAGATAACGACGTGGTGCTGGGGATGTATGAACGCCTGGGCTACGAGCACAGCGACGTGCTGAATTTAGGTAAGCGCCTGATTGAAGATGAAGAGTACTGAGTTTTTCCCTTCCGATTACGACCATCATGGCCGCCTGCGTTTACCTTTCCTGTTCTGGCTTGTACTTTTGTTACAGGCCCGAACGTGGGTGCTGTTTGTGATTGCCGGGGCGTCGCGCGAGCAGGGCGGCGCGTTGCTTGGGCTGTTTTATCCGGATCATAATAATTTCTGGCTCGGCCTGCTGCCCGGCGTGCCTGCGGTGCTGACTTTTCTGATGAGCGGGAGACGGCAGCATTTTCCACGTTGCTGGCGCGCGCTGCGTCCGCTGTTGATTATCGCCCAGTGTGTGCTGTTGGTCTGGCAACCCTGGCTCTGGCTTCAGGGCGAACCGCTTTCCGGCATTGGGCTTAGCCTGGTTCTTATCGACCTCTTTGCGCTCTGGTGGTTGATGACCCATCCCCGATTACGCGCCTGTTTCCAGGAAATCACAGAATAAAGTGCACTTTTTGCCGAGTGTGAACTCCAACAGGCGTTGAACAAATAAGAAAGGACTTAGAGATGAAATCGCTGCGTTTACTTGTATGTGCCCTGCCGCTGGCCCTGACCGGCTGTTCCACGCTCTCTGCGGTGAACTGGTCTGCGGCAAATCCGTGGAACTGGTTCGGCTCTTCGACCGAAGTCACGGAGCAGGGCGTTGGCGGTATCACCAGCACCACCGCGCTGGATGAAAAGGCGATTACCGACGCGCTGGACGGCGACTATCGCCTGCGCAGCGGGATGAAAACCGATAACGGTACCATCGTGCGTTACTTTGAAGCGCTTGACGGCGACAAGCTGGCACTGGTGGTAAATGGCGAAAATGGCAGCGTAAGCCGCATTGACGTGCTGGATAGCGCCATCAAAACCGACAGCGGCGTGGAGATTGGCTCGACCTTCAGCGATATCTACAGCAAAGCCTACGGGCACTGTCAGAAAGCCACCGGTGATGACAGTGCGGGTGTCGAATGTAAAGCTGAAGGTAGCCAGCATATTAGTTATCTCTTCACCGGCGAGTGGAGCGGCCCACAGGATTTAATGCCATCCGATGACGCACTGAAAAACTGGACGCTAAAGAAAATCGTCTGGCGTCGTTAATTTTGCGCAAGGTTAATCCTTCGTTCAATAAAAACGCGTACAATAGCCCCCATAAATTTAATGCCACGATGTCGTGGCATTTTTGTGGAGGAAGAGCGATGTCTCAGGTTCAGAGCGGCATTTTGCCGGAACATTGCCGCGCGGCGATTTGGATTGAAGCCAATGTGAAAGGGGATGTAAACGCCCTTCGTCAGAGCAGCAAAATTTTTGCCGATAAACTGGCTGGTTTTCAGGCCAAATTCCCCGATGCGCATTTAGGCGCGGTTGTGGCCTTCGGCCCGAAAGTGTGGCGCGAACTGAGCGGCGGCGTGGGTGCAGAAGAGCTGAAAGATTTCCCGGGGTACGGCAAAGGTCTTGCACCCGCAACTCAGTTTGATGTGCTGATCCATATTCTCTCTTTACGCCAGGATATTAACTTCTCCGTTGCGCAGGCCGCGGTGGAAGCGTTTGGCGACAGCATTGACGTGCAGGAAGAGATCCACGGTTTCCGTTGGGTGGAAGAACGTGACCTGAGCGGTTTCGTCGATGGCACCGAAAACCCGGCGGGTGAAGAAACGCGTCGCGAAGTGGCTGTTATTAAAGACGGTGTTGATGCGGGCGGGAGCTATGTGTTTGTTCAGCGCTGGGAACACAATCTCAAACAGCTGAACCGCATGAGTGTCCCGGATCAGGAAATGATGATTGGCCGTACCAAAGAAGCCAATGAAGAGATCGACGGCGATGAGCGTCCGGTGACCTCTCACCTGAGCCGCGTTGACCTGAAAGAAGAGGGCAAAGGGCTGAAAATTGTTCGTCAGAGCCTGCCGTACGGCACCGCCAGCGGTACCCACGGTCTCTATTTCTGCGCTTACTGCGCGCGTCTGCATAACATCGAACAGCAACTGCTGAGCATGTTCGGCGACACAGACGGTAAACGTGACGCAATGCTGCGCTTCACCAAACCGGTCACCGGCGGCTACTACTTCGCGCCGTCGCTGGATCGTTTGCTGGCGCTGTGAAAATTGCCTGATGCGCTGCGCTTATCAGGCCTCCCTGCTCATCCCCGCATCCGCGGGGATTTTTTTTACCTGAGATTTACCCTAATTAGTGAGCTGTTCCTCAGTATTCATTTGTTTTTAATGTATTTTCATTGTTAATGGAGTGTAAGACTCTATCTTCAAAAGGGAGAACATTGAAATGGGTAAACTCACGGGCAAAACAGCATTGATTACGGGCGCATATCAGGGCATCGGCGAGGGTATCGCCAGAACCTTTGCTCGCCACGGTGCGAACCTGATCCTGCTGGATATTTCCGATGAGCTTGAAAAACTGGCCTACGATCTGGCCGGGCGTGGCTATCGCTGCACGGTCGTGAAGGCTGACGTACGTGATTATTCTGCCGTTCAGGCGGCCATTGCGCAGGCCAAAGAGCGGGAAAATAAAATCGATATTCTGGTCAATAACGCGGGTGTTTGCCGCTTAGGCAGCTTCCTTGAGATGAGTGAGGAAGATCGCGATTTCCACATTGATGTGAATATCAAAGGCGTCTGGAACGTCACGCGAGCCGTGTTGCCCGATATGGTGGCGCGTGGCGATGGGCGTATCGTGATGATGTCTTCGGTCACCGGTGATATGGTCGCTGACCCGGGTGAAACGGCCTACGCGATGTCGAAAGCGGCTATCATTGGGTTGACGAAATCGCTCGCCGTGGAATACGCACAGTCGGGTATCCGTGTGAATGCCATCTGCCCGGGCTACGTGCGTACGCCGATGGCGGAAAGCATCGCCCGTCAGTCGAACCCGGAAGACCCGGAATCGGTGCTGACGGAGATGGCGAAAGCGATCCCAATGCGCCGTCTGGCGAACCCGCTGGAAGTCGGTGAACTGGCGGCATTCCTCGCCTCCGATGAGTCGAGCTACCTGACGGGTACACAGAACGTCATCGACGGCGGCAGTACGCTGCCGGAAAGCGTTAGCGTCGGTATCTGAGTCTGACTACTCGCCTCTTCGTATTCTGCGAAGAGGCTAAAAGCCTTATTCCCTTTTAAACTTCCAAATCACCAAACGGTATATAAAACCGTTACTCCTTTCACACCCGTTATAAATACACTGATGCTTAGAGAATCATCACACGACAAGGGTGCGCAATGGCCGTTAACTTACTGAAAAAAGGATACCTGACGCTGGCAGCTTCCATGTTGCTGGTCGCCCAGGCGCAGGCAACTGAGTTGCTGAACAGTTCTTATGACGTCTCCCGCGAGCTGTTTGCCGCCCTGAACCCGCCGTTTGAGCAACAATGGGCAAAAGATAACGGCGGTGACAAACTGACGATAAAACAATCCCATGCCGGGTCATCAAAACAGGCACTGGCGATTTTGCAGGGCTTAAAAGCAGACGTTGTAACTTATAACCAGGTGACCGACGTACAAATTCTGCATGATAAAGGCAAGCTTATTCCGGCCGACTGGCAGTCGCGTCTGCCGAATAACAGCTCACCGTTCTACTCCACCATGGGTTTCCTGGTGCGTAAGGGCAACCCGAAGAATATCCACGACTGGAACGATCTGGTGCGCTCCGACGTGAAGCTGATTTTCCCGAATCCAAAAACGTCCGGCAACGCGCGTTACACCTATTTAGCCGCGTGGGGTGCTGCGGATAAAGCCGACGGTGGCGATAAAGCCAAAACCGAACAGTTTATGACCCAGTTCCTGAAGAACGTTGAAGTGTTTGATACCGGTGGCCGTGGCGCGACCACCACGTTTGCCGAGCGTGGTCTGGGCGATGTGCTGATAAGCTTCGAATCGGAAGTGAACAACATCCGTAAACAGTATGAAGCGCAGGGCTTTGAAGTAGTGATTCCAAAAACCAACATTCTGGCGGAATTCCCGGTGGCGTGGGTTGATAAAAACGTGCAGGCCAACGGTACGGAAAAAGCCGCCAAAGCTTACCTGAACTGGCTCTACAGCCCGCAGGCGCAAACCATCATCACCGACTATTACTACCGCGTAAATAACCCGGAAGTGATGGACAAACTGAAAGACAAATTCCCGCAGACTGAGTTGTTCCGCGTGGAAGAGAAATTTGGCTCCTGGCCGGAAGTGATGAAAACCCACTTCACCAGCGGCGGCGAGTTAGACAAGCTGTTAGCGGCGGGGCGTAAGTAATGTTTGCAGTTTCTTCACGACGCGTGTTGCCGGGCTTTACCTTAAGCCTCGGCACCAGTCTGCTGTTTGTGTGCCTGATTTTACTGCTGCCACTTTCCGCGCTGGTGATGCAGCTCTCAGAGATGAGCTGGGCGCAGTACTGGGAAGTGATCACCAACCCGCAAGTGGTCGCGGCCTATAAAGTGACGCTGCTGTCGGCGTTTGTGGCGTCGATTTTTAACGGTGTTTTCGGCCTGCTGATGGCGTGGATTTTAACCCGCTATCGCTTTCCAGGCCGTACGCTGCTTGATGCACTGATGGATTTACCCTTTGCGTTGCCGACGGCGGTCGCCGGTTTAACGCTGGCCTCGCTCTTTTCCGTAAACGGTTTTTACGGCGAGTGGCTGGCGAAATTTGATATCAAAGTCACCTATACCTGGCTTGGGATTGCGGTGGCGATGGCCTTTACCAGCATCCCGTTTGTGGTGCGTACGGTGCAGCCGGTACTGGAAGAGTTGGGCCCGGAATACGAAGAAGCGGCGGAAACCCTCGGCGCAACGCGCTGGCAGAGTTTCTGCAAGGTTGTACTGCCGGAGCTTTCCCCGGCGCTGGTGGCGGGCGTGGCGTTATCGTTCACCCGCAGCCTCGGTGAGTTCGGTGCGGTGATTTTTATCGCCGGGAACATCGCCTGGAAAACGGAAGTGACGTCGCTGATGATTTTTGTGCGTTTACAAGAGTTTGATTATCCGGCAGCGAGCGCGATTGCGTCGGTCATCCTCGCGGCATCACTGTTGCTGCTGTTCTCAATTAACACTCTGCAAAGTCGCTTTGGTCGGCGTGTGGTAGGTCATTAATGGCGGAAGTGACACAGTTGAAGCGTTATGACGCGCGCCCGATTAACTGGGGCAAATGGTTTCTGATTGGCACCGGGATGCTGGTGTCGGCGTTCATCCTGCTGGTGCCGATGATTTACATCTTCGTGCAGGCGTTCAGCAAAGGGCTGATGCCGGTTTTACAGAATCTGGCCGATCCGGACATGCTGCATGCTATCTGGCTGACGGTGCTGATTGCGCTGATTGCCGTACCGGTGAACCTGGTTTTTGGCATTCTGCTGGCCTGGCTGGTGACGCGCTTTAACTTCCCTGGGCGTCAGTTACTGCTGACGCTGCTGGATATTCCGTTTGCCGTATCGCCGGTGGTTGCTGGTCTGGTGTATCTGCTGTTTTACGGCTCCAATGGCCCGCTGGGCGGTTGGCTCGACGAGCATAACCTGCAAATTATGTTCTCGTGGCCGGGGATGGTACTGGTCACCATCTTCGTGACCTGCCCGTTTGTGGTGCGCGAGCTGGTGCCGATGATGTTAAGCCAGGGCAGCCAGGAAGACGAAGCGGCGATTTTGCTAGGCGCATCCGGCTGGCAGATGTTCCGTCGCGTCACGCTGCCGAATATTCGCTGGGCGCTGCTTTACGGCGTGGTGCTGACCAACGCCCGCGCAATTGGCGAGTTTGGCGCGGTATCGGTGGTTTCTGGCTCGATTCGCGGCGAAACCCTGTCGCTGCCGTTACAAATTGAATTGCTGGAGCAGGACTATAACGCCGTCGGCTCCTTTACCGCCGCCGCACTGTTGACGCTGATGGCGATTATCACCCTGTTTTTAAAGAGTATGTTGCAGTGGCGCCTGGAGAATCAGGAAAAACGCGCACAGCAGGAGGAACATCATGAGCATTGAGATTGCCAATATTAAGAAGTCTTTTGGTCGCACCCAGGTGCTGAACGATATCTCACTGGATATTCCTTCTGGTCAGATGGTCGCGTTGCTGGGGCCGTCCGGCTCCGGGAAAACTACGCTGCTGCGTATTATCGCCGGGCTGGAACATCAAACCAGTGGGCATATCCGTTTTCACGGTACTGACGTCAGCCGCCTGCACGCGCGCGACCGTAAAGTCGGTTTCGTGTTCCAGCATTACGCGTTGTTCCGCCATATGACGGTATTCGACAATATCGCTTTCGGCCTGACGGTGCTGCCTCGTCGCGAGCGGCCAAATACGGCGGCGATCAAAGCGAAAGTGACCAAATTACTGGAAATGGTGCAGCTTGCCCATCTGGCGGATCGTTATCCGGCACAGCTTTCGGGCGGTCAGAAACAGCGTGTGGCGCTGGCGCGTGCGCTTGCTGTTGAACCGCAAATTCTGCTGCTCGATGAACCGTTCGGCGCGCTGGATGCGCAGGTGCGTAAAGAGCTGCGTCGCTGGCTACGTCAACTGCATGAAGAACTGAAATTCACCAGCGTGTTCGTTACTCACGACCAGGAAGAGGCGATGGAAGTCGCCAACCGCGTGGTGGTGATGAGCCAGGGCAATATTGAACAGGCCGATGAACCGGATCAAGTATGGCGCGAACCGGCGACCCGTTTTGTGCTCGAATTTATGGGTGAAGTGAACCGTCTGCGCGGCACCGTTCGCGGTGGGCAGTTCCACGTTGGCGCACATCGCTGGCCGCTGGGCTACACGCCTGCGTATCAGGGGCCGGTGGAACTCTTCCTGCGCCCGTGGGAAGTGGATATCAGCCGCCGCACCAGCCTTGAATCGCCACTGCCGGTCCAGGTACTGGAAGCCAGTCCGAAAGGCCACTACACCCAATTAGTTGTGCAGCCGCTGGGGTGGTATGAAGACCCGCTGACCGTGGTGATGCGCGGGGATGACGCGCCAGTGCGCGGCGATCGTTTGTTTGTCGGGCTGCAACATGCGCGGCTGTACAACGGCGACGAGCGCATCGAGTCTCATGAGACGCTTGCTCTGGCGGAAACGGCCTGATAGGTTAATTTGCAGGTTTATCGCCCGGTAGCGCTTCGCTTACCGGGCCTACAGCGTATGTCGTGGTTTTGTAGGCCGGGTAAGCGAAGCGCCACCCGGCTTTTTCTTGGGCAGAAAACGTGAACACATTAGAACAAACCATCGGCAATACGCCGCTGGTCAAATTACAACGTCTGGGGCCGGATAACGGCAGTGAAGTGTGGGTGAAGCTGGAAGGCAATAACCCGGCAGGTTCGGTGAAAGATCGTGCCGCGTTATCGATGATTGTCGAGGCGGAAAAGCGCGGGGAAATAAAACCGGGCGATGTCCTGATTGAAGCCACCAGTGGTAACACTGGCATTGCGCTGGCAATGATCGCCGCACTAAAAGGCTATCGCATGAAATTGCTGATGCCGGACAACATGAGCCAGGAACGCCGCGCGGCGATGCGTGCCTACGGTGCGGAACTGATTCTGGTCACTAAAGAGCAGGGTATGGAAGGTGCACGCGATCTGGCGCAGGAAATGGAGAATCGCGGTGAAGGCAAGCTGCTCGATCAGTTCAACAACCCTGATAACCCTTATGCGCATTACATGACGACTGGGCCGGAAATCTGGCAGCAGACCGGCGGTCGCATTACCCATTTCGTCTCCAGCATGGGGACGACCGGCACGATAACCGGCGTTTCGCGCTTTATGCGTGAGCAGGATAAACCCGTCACTATTGTCGGTTTGCAACCGGAAGAGGGTAGCAGTATTCCGGGCATTCGCCGCTGGCCGGCAGAGTATATGCCGGGCATTTTCAACGCCTCATTAGTGGATGAAGTGGTGGATATTCACCAGCGTGATGCGGAAAACACCATGCGCGAACTGGCGGTGCGGGAAGGGATTTTCTGCGGCGTGAGCTCCGGCGGTGCGGTCGCTGGCGCGATACGCGTGGCAAAAGCGAACCCCGGCGCAGTGGTTGTGGCGATCATCTGCGATCGCGGCGATCGCTATCTCTCTACCGGCGTATTCGGTGAAGAGCACTTTAGCCAGGGGCTGGGGATTTAAATCGCGCGGGGATTGAGAAGCTCTGTTCCGTAGGAATTATCAATGGTACAAAGCCAGCGCTCATTGCGGTGGGCAAACACGTAGGTTGCCCGCCT
Source organism: Pseudocitrobacter faecalis (assembly GCF_965231525.1). NCBI lineage: Bacteria > Pseudomonadati > Pseudomonadota > Gammaproteobacteria > Enterobacterales > Enterobacteriaceae > Pseudocitrobacter > Pseudocitrobacter faecalis. The sequence goes on from NZ_CBDDNJ010000002.1 coordinate 918,375, forward strand.
GGTGACCTGCGTGCTGCCGCCGTCTTCCGTTGGAATATCCAGCCGGGTTTCCATAATCACCAGCGCCGTGTCGCCGCCTTCAATAATCTCCATCTTTCCCTGCGTGACCACCAGGCGATGCTGGAAGAAGTCGGCGATGGCGATAAACGCTTTATGAATATTCACTTTGCCTTTCACAATCATCTCCGGCTTCACCACAAGCGTAGCGTCCTCGGCGTAGTAGTTCATCAGTGTGTCGTAATCTTCCTGCGAAATGGCCTGGTCACAGGCTTCGATAACGGCCTTGATTTGGGTCTGTACCTGGGTCATCGCGATGGGCCTCGTGGGTTGGCGGGGTTCACCGTATTAATCGTAGTGATATTCAGTATATGTGTGCTGGGAGAAACCGTTGGTAAATTGCCGGGTTTCTCATTGAATTTGTGATGGTTTCTTCATTTTTGGATTTTCATGTTTCTGCATGATTACCCCGTGGGGGAATCGACCTTTGCCTCTGGCTGGCATAACATAGAGCCAATAGTGGATAGCGCATGACCCGCCGTCCAGCGGGAGGAGAAACAATGGACCAGCAAGACGACATACAATCGGTGCTGTTTAGCGACACGCGCCAGGCATTGCAGGCAGATATTGTTGCCGTGCAGTCTCAGGTTATTTATGGCAGCGTGGGCAACAGTATTGCGGTGCCGGCCATCAAGCAGCACGGCTGGCAGGTCATGGCGGTGCCGACGGTATTGTTCAGCAACACCCCCCATTACGACACGTTTTATGGCGGGGTGATCCCGGCTGAGTGGTTCCGCGGATATTTGCTGGCACTGGAAGAGCGTAATGCGCTACAAACGCTTAAAGCGGTGACGACCGGCTATATGGGCAGCGCGGAACAGATTGCTCTGCTGGCTGACTGGCTGGCAACGATTCGTCAAACGCATCCCGATATTTTTGTGCTGGTCGACCCGGTTATCGGCGACATCGACAGCGGGATGTATGTGAAGGCGGAGATTCCTCTCGCGTATCGCCGGCATTTACTGCCGCAGGCGCAGGGCATTACGCCGAATCTGTTCGAGTTGCAGATGTTGAGCGATATGCCATGTCATACCCTCGAAGAGGCGATTCTGGCTGCGCGTAGTCTGCTTTCAGACACCTTAAAATGGGTGATTATCACCAGTGCGCCGTCGAAAAATCCTGAGGCTATCTCGGTGGTGGCGGTGACGGCAGAGGATATTCGCGTCATTGAGCACCCAAGAATCGTCACTGACCTGAAAGGCACCGGTGACCTGTTCTGTGCTGAGTTAGTGAGTCGCCTGCTGGAAGGCGCATCTCTGGGCGATGCGGCGGAACGCGCGGCCAATCGCGTCCTGCAGGTCATGACCTGGACCCATGAACACGAGTGTCATGAGCTGATGCTCCCTCCGCTGTAAAACGTTTCCCACGTCGTCAGGCGTGGGAAATCTCTTCAAGCTGCGGAATGCGGTACGTTTTTTTCACTACGGTAGCCAGTTCGCTGACGGGCAGGGGTTTAGAAAAGTAGTAGCCCTGAAAGTAATCGACCTGTTTATGCGTCAGATATGCCACCTGATACTCCGTTTCCACGCCTTCAACGATAATTTTCATCCCCAGCGATTTTGCCATATCGATAACACAATCAATCAGTTTGGTCGAGTCCGTCGCGCTGGAAATCCCGTTTACAAACAGCTTATCGATTTTAATCAGCCCGACCGGCAACCCGGTGAGTAAATTCAGATTGGAATAACCGGTACCAAAATCATCCAGTGCGATGGTGACACCGCGGCTTTCGAGAAAAATGAGCGTTTCTTTTAACTCGTTCACCTTCTCAAACGGCTCACGCTCGGTGATTTCGGCGGTGAGGCGAATACTGTTTTCCGGGAAGCGTTTCAGAAATGCGCGACACTCGTCGATAAAGTTCGGTGTCTGAATATGTGAGGCGGTGAAATTAAAACTTACATGGAAAGGCAGGGGGCGCGCCTCAAGCAGGGAAGGCAGTTCATCGCCTGCCAGCGCCATTAATTTTCGTGTCAACGGCACAATCAGCCCACTCTCTTCAGCAAGCGGAATAAAGCTGTCGGGCGAGATGATCTCTCCAGAAGGCGTCACCCAGCGTGCAAGCACTTCCACGCCGTAGAATTTCCCTGAGCTGCTGCGGATGACCGGTTGATACCATGGGACAATTTCCCCTTCAGCGATGGCGCGTTCGAGGTTTTCATACAATGTGGGACGATGAAGAATATGTCGCCACAGCACAACCCCGACGATCAGCGCCAGGCACAGCGTTAGCAGCAACGACAGCCAGCCCTGTTGCAGATACAACGAAACGGGAACCGTCTTCCAGGCCGGATAATCGACGGAGTAGGGGAACTTCTCTGACTGCACATTGACATGCCTGGCGTTATCTTCCGCAGACGTATTGTGGTTTTGTCGTATCGCCGTATCGCCAATATGTAACGTCAGAGGCCGCTGGTTGCTTAAGAGTTCCAGTACCTCGGCCAACCACTGGCTACTGAAACTTGAGGTAATCATCCCATCCGGATATGCCGTTTGCAGCACAATTACCTTATCGCCCGGTGAGATGGTCTTATCATCAATGATGCTCAGTTCCTGCGCGATATGTGCCGCATAATTCATATTGATAGCGTTGGCATCATCATAAGAAGAGCAGTACAGAATCTTATCTTTATAGAGATTGATGATACGAATATGCGGAAAGGAAACCACCAGCCGTTCAAGTTCGGTACGCGTTTGGGCGGTGCAGGGTTGTGAAAGCAGAGGATGGGCTTTTGTTGCTGCCAGTCGGGATGCATTCAGCAGCGTATCGATTTTTTGCACGGTCTTTTTCGCCACCGCAGCGGTCTGCTCAAGCTCCGCGCCAATCACCTGAAACCAGGTTAACACTGCGCCACCTACGAGGATTGTCAGCACGCAGAAAAGGGTGGTGAAGGTTCTTAGCGTTGTGCCGACCACTTCATCTGCCATCCATTTTTATCTGATGAACTGGAAGTATACGCCAGCGAGCCAGCAAAGGGGCGATAGAGACAAAAAAGGCGCCTTTCGGCGCCTTTTTCAGTTCAGCAAGAATTACTTCTTGATGCGGATAACCGGGGTTTCACCCACCGTTACGCTACCGGACAGTTTGATCAGCTCTTTGATCTCGTCCATGTTGGAGATAACAACCGGAGTCAGAGTAGACTTGGCTTTCTCTTCCAGCAGCGGCAGATCGAATTCGATTACCGGGTCGCCGACTTTCACACGTTGGCCTTCTTCAGCGATACGTTTGAAACCTTCGCCTTTCAGTTCAACGGTGTCGATACCGAAGTGAACGAACAGCTCAATGCCGCTATCGGATTCGATAGAGAAGGCATGGTTGGTTTCAAAAATCTTGCCGATAGTCCCATCAACCGGCGCAACCATTTTGTTGCCAGTTGGTTTGATGGCAATACCGTCGCCAACGATTTTTTCAGCAAAAACTACATCCGGCACGTCTTCAATGTTAACGATCTCGCCAGAGAGCGGTGCAATAATCTCAATAGTACCGGTGTCTTTTTTGTCGTCAGAAACCAGAGATTTCAATTTGTCGAACAAACCCATGATCTTCTCCTAAGCAGTAATTGGGCCGAACTCGTGGATTAGCAGATTGTTTTTTCTTCAATGAACTTGTTAACCAGCGCCATTAACTCGTCCGTTGTCGGTTGAGCAAGAGCTTGCTCTGCTAATACCTTCGCATCTTCGAAGTTCGTGTTACGAATGATCTTCTTAATGCGTGGGATAGAAATGGCGCTCATTGAGAATTCGTCCAGACCCATACCCAGCAACAGAAGTGTAGCACGTTCGTCGCCTGCAAGCTCACCACACATGCCAGTCCATTTACCTTCCGCATGAGAAGCATCAATAACCTGCTTGATAAGCGTAAGGACGGACGGTGACATTGGTTGGTAAAGATGTGAAATCATATCATTACCACGGTCAACTGCCAGAGTGTACTGCGTTAAATCATTGGTACCGATACTAAAGAAATCAACTTCTTTGGCTAAATGACGAGCAATCGTGGCCGCAGCCGGTGTTTCCACCATCACGCCAATCTCAATGGACTCATCAAATGCTTTACCTTCGTCGCGCAGTTCCTGTTTGTAGATTTCGATCTCTTTGCGCAGAGCGCGGACTTCTTCAACAGAGATGATCATCGGGAACATAATGCGCAGTTTACCGAAAGCGGACGCACGCAGGATGGCACGAACCTGGTCACGCAGGATCTCTTTACGATCCATTGCGATACGCACGGCACGCCAGCCCAGGAACGGGTTCTCTTCTTTCGGGAAGTTCATGTACGGCAGCTCTTTGTCGCCACCGATGTCCATGGTACGGACGATAACCGCCTGTGAGCCACACGCTTCAGCAACGGCTTTGTACGCCGCAAACTGTTCTTCTTCAGTTGGCAGCGCGTCACGGTCCATGAACAGGAATTCAGTACGATAGAGACCAACGCCTTCAGCGCCATTGCGCTCAGCGCCTTCAACGTCACGCACGGTACCGATGTTCGCGCACACTTCAACCTGGTGACCATCAAGAGTAATGGCCGGCAGATCTTTCAGTTTTGCCAGTTCAGCTTTTTCAGTCGCAACTTGCTCCTGAACGGCGCGCAGTTTTTCGATCTCTTCGTTAGTCGGGTTGACGTAAACTTTGTTGTTTACGGCATCCAGAATCAGATAGTCGTCGTTTTTCACCTGAGAGGTGACGTTGCCGGTACCCACAATCGCAGGCAGTTCCAGAGAACGCGCCATGATAGAGGTGTGAGAAGTACGGCCACCGACGTCAGTGATAAAGCCCAGCACCTTCTTCAGGTTCAGCTGTGCGGTTTCGGACGGGGTCAGGTCAGCCGCAACCAGGATAACTTCTTCCTGAATTGCGCTCAGATCGATGATTGCCAGACCCAGGATGTTGCGCAGCAGGCGCTTACCGATGTCACGTACGTCAGCCGCACGCTCTTTCAGGTATTCATCATCCAGTTCTTCCAGGGCAGTCGCCTGACCTTCGATAACCTCATGAGCCGCTGCGTCAGCCGTCATGTGCTTATCTTTAACCAGGGCTATGATTTCCTGCTCCAGCTCTTCATCTTCGAGCAGCATGATGTGCCCTTCGAAGATAGCTTCTTTTTCTTCACCGAAAGTTTCGCCAGCCTTAGTCTTGATGGCTTCTAACTGTGCCGACGCCTTGGCGCGACCAGCCAGAAAACGCTCAACTTCCTGATCAACCTTATCGGCAGAAATTTTTTTCCGGTCGATGACAATCTCATCTTCTTTCAGCAGCAGTGCTTTACCGAAAGCGATACCCGGGGATGCTAAAATGCCTGAAATCATAACCCTACCTTACTTGTGACTGATATGAAAAAGAACTCTGGAAATTACTCGAGTTCAGCCATCAGCTTAACGAGATGCTCAACTGCTTTTTGTTCGTCTTCACCTTCAGCGGACAGGGTCACAACGGTACCCTGAGTCAGGCCCAGAGTTTGCAGTTTGAACAGGCTTTTCGCGCTAGCGCTTTTGCCGTTGGAGGTCACAGTGATCTCAGAAGTGAAGCCTTTCGCTTCTTTAACAAACTGAGCAGCAGGGCGGGTATGCAGACCGTTCGGAGCGGTAATGGTAACTTCTTGCTGGAACATTATATTTCCCCAACTTATAGGTTTAGTGTTGTGGAACTAAAGTCTAGCCTGGTGGCCTGACTTTAGCCTGTAGTAATCAGCGATGTCACGATTCTGAGCGCCGGAATCGGTACAAGCGTATCCGATTCTTGCGCTTCTGGCCTTCGGCGTTTCGCTTATCATTAAACATTATGCCGCGAAAGCGAGATTTGAACCAAATCATAAAATCGATTCAGCTTGTGCAAATCCGGAAATGAATAATTTCGCGCATCAAAATAAATCTGAATGTTAAATACCAGACCTGATGCGGTGAAGCAATGCCAGGGGGGGTAAAAGTTTGATGCGCGCCACAAAAAAGCACCCAAAAGGGTGCTTTTTTACGCGCTTTTAACATGCTGGCACTACTGTTGCAGTTCTTTCTCTGTGAAGAGATCGGCAAACAATGCGGTGCTCAGATAACGCTCACCCGATGACGGTAGAATAACCACAATATTCTTATTGGTAAAGGTTTCATCTTCCTGAAGTTTCAACGCTGCTGCAACAGCTGCTCCAGAAGAGATGCCTGCCAGAATACCCTCTTCTTCCATCAGGCGACGCGCGGTGGAAATGGCTTCTTCGTTAGTGATAGCGACAACTTTATCAACCAGCTTAAGGTCGAGGTTGCCAGGAATGAAACCTGCGCCTATGCCCTGAATTTTGTGTGGGCCTGGTTTGATCTCTTCGCCCGCCAGCGCCTGGGCAATGACCGGGGAATCTGTCGGCTCAACCGCGACGGAAATCAAATCGGTTTTGCCTTTTGTGCCTTTAATATAACGCGACACGCCGGTCAGCGTACCGCCAGTACCGACGCCGGCGATAAACACATCAACCTGACCATCGGTATCTTCCCAGATTTCAGGGCCGGTGGTCTTTTCATGAATTTCCGGGTTAGCCGGGTTGCTGAACTGCTGCAGCAACAGGAATTTTTCCGGATCGCTGGCAACAATTTCTTCTGCTTTTTGAATCGCACCTTTCATGCCTTTCGCGCCTTCGGTCAGCACGAGGTTTGCCCCCAGCGCTTTCAACAGCTTACGGCGTTCAATACTCATGGTTTCCGGCATGGTCAGCGTCAGTTTGTAGCCACGCGCGGCGGCAACATAGGCCAGCGCGATACCGGTATTACCGCTGGTTGGTTCAACCAGCTCCACGCCCGGTTTCAGCACGCCACGTTTTTCTGCATCCCAAATCATGTTGGCACCGATACGGCACTTAACGCTGAAGCTTGGGTTGCGTGATTCTACCTTCGCCAGAATGCGTCCGTTACCGATGCGGTTCAGTCGAACCAGCGGCGTATGACCGATAGTCAGCGAGTTATCTTCAAAAATCTTACTCATGGCCTGTCCTTAACTGTATGAAATTTGGGGTACTGCCCCAGCATACCTGCTTAAAGATTCTGCGGAAGTAAGTAATTAGCATATCTATATTCAGAAGGGAAATAATGGCTGTCAGGATGGAATAAGGAAAGCATAACGGCGCTCACGGGTGCGAGCGCCTGAAACGGTTACTTCCACATTGCGTGTTTATCGCGATAGCAGTCGACCCACATCGCCGTTGCGCCGCAGATGGCGACCGGAATGATGACCAGGTTTAACACCGGGATCATAGTGAAAAGACTCGCCAGCGCGCCGAACTGCATGTTCAAAACCTTGCGCTCGCGTAGAGACGCGCGCATCGTTTTAAACGGCACTTTATGGTTGTCGAACGGATAATCGCAATACTGAATCGCCAGCATCCATGCGCTGAACAGGAACCATAATACTGGCGCGACCGTCTGCCCGATGCCGGGGATGAAATAGAGCACCAACAGCACCAGCGCACGCGGCAGATACCACGCCAGCTTTTGCCACTCACGCTTCATGATACGCGGCACATCCTTTACTACGCCCAGCACACCGGTATCCGGCGGCGTCGCGCCGGTCAGCCTTGCCTCAAGCTGTTCTGCCAGCAGGCCGTTAAACGGCGCGGCAATCCAGTTCGCGATAGTCGAGAAGAAATAGCCGAAGACCAGCAAAATCGAAATAACCGCCACCGGCCATAAGAGGTAGCTCAGCCATTGCAGCCAGTCAGGGATTCGTGCCATCAACGAGGGGATCCACTCCCCGAGCTTATTGAACAGCCACCAGAACGCGCCCCCCATCAGTACAATGTTGACCAGCAACGGTAAAATAACAAACCGGCGAATGCCGGGTAACCCGATCAGTTTCCAGCCCTGCGAGAAATAGTAGAGACCGCTGCGCGGGGAAGGGGTGGATGATGAAACCATGGTCAGCAAATGCTCCTGTGTCTGACAGCTACGAAATTACCTGCGTATATTATCGGGTTGCCAGGGAATGACCAGTTAGGAAATGTTCGAAAAAACAGCAAAAAGCACGATTTAGGTTATCTTTCTGCGGGGAATGTCATGTGCGCACTTGCACTTGACGTGTTGGGCAAATACTCTTAGGGAGTAAATGTTTGCCGTGGTGGCAAGGTGTTAGAACAACAGAGAATATAATGATGCAGGATTTGCGTCTGATATTAATCATTGTTGGCGCGATCGCCATACTCGCTCTTCTGGTTCATGGTTTCTGGACCAGCCGTAAAGAGCGCTCGTCAATGTTCCGCGATCGCCCACTAAAACGCATGAAGTCTCGTGAAGACGACGAGTCTGATGATGGCTTTGATGATAGTGATGAAGGCGTGGGAGAAGTTCGAGTCCACAAGGTCAATCACGCCCCGGGCGTTGCAGGGGAGCATGACGCACCTCATCAGGCGCCTTCGCACCAGTACCAGCCCCCGTATGAGCGTCAGGTGCAACAGCCTGTGCGCCACGAGGAGCCAGCCCGGCCATCCGCACCGCAGCCTCAACAGCCGCGCGTGCAGCAACCGCCTGTCCAGCATTCGCCTGTACAACAGACGCATGCGCAGCCACAGCCGGTTCACCAGCCACAACCTCATTCGCAGCCGCAGCCTGTTGCCGCACCTCAGCCGGTGCAGCCCGCCGCGCCGCAGCCTCAACCGGTTGCTCCGCCACAGCCTGCTGCGCCAGAACCTCAGGTCGCGCAACCACAACCTGCGCCAGCCGCGGTACAGCAGCCAGAGCCTAAACCGGTTGAAGAAGCACCCGCGAAACCTGAGCGTAAAGAGACCGTTATTGTAATGAACGTCTCCGCACATCAGGGCACGCAGATCAACGGCGAACTGCTGCTGAACAGTATTCAGCAGGCCGGGTTCAAATTTGGCGATATGAATATTTTCCATCGCCACTTAAGCCCTGACGGCAGTGGCCCTGCGCTCTTCAGCCTGGCGAACATGCTGAAACCTGGCACCTTCGACCCGGAAAATATGGCTGATATGGCGACGCCAGGTATTACTATCTTTATGCAGGTACCGGCTTACGGCGATGCGTTGCAAAACTTCAAACTGATGTTGCAGTCCGCACAGTATATTGCCGATGAAGTAGGTGGTGTGGTGCTTGACGATCAACGTCGGATGATGACGCCGCAGAAACTGCGCGAATACCAGGACCGTATCCGCGACGTGCTGGAATCGAACGCCTGATCACGGCTGGCGTTTTATCAACTCTCCCTGAACCCCCGCCTGTCGGGGGTTTTTTATCATTGATGGTGTGATATGGAACCGATCGAACAACAACTGAATGAACTGCGAACCACGCTTCGCCATCATGAATACCTTTACCACGTTATGGATGCGCCGGAAGTTCCGGACGCCGAGTATGACCGCCTGATGCGCGAGCTGCGCGAGCTTGAGGCGCAACATCCCGAACTGATTACGCCAGATTCGCCGACGCAACGCGTGGGTGCATCGCCGCTGGCCGCGTTCAGCCAGGTGCGTCACGAAGTGCCTATGCTGTCGCTGGATAACGTGTTTGATGAAGAGAGCTTCCTCGCTTTCAACAAGCGCGTGCAGGATCGACTGAAAAGCAGTGATGCGCTGGTCTATTGCTGTGAGCTGAAGCTGGATGGCCTGGCGGTGAGTATTCTTTATGAAAACGGCGTCATGGTGCAGGCGGCGACGCGTGGCGATGGCACCACCGGGGAAGACATCACCGCTAATGTGCGCACCATTCGTGCGATCCCGCTAAAACTGCGCGGAGACAATATCCCGGCACGCCTCGAAGTGCGTGGTGAAGTGTTCCTGCCGCAGGCGGGGTTTGAAAAAATCAATGATGACGCGCGACGTACCGGTGGCAAATTATTTGCCAACCCACGTAACGCGGCGGCAGGCTCATTGCGTCAGCTTGACCCGCGGATTACGGCGAAGCGACCACTTACTTTCTTCTGCTACGGCGTGGGTATTCTGGAGGGGGGCGAACTGCCCGCCAGCCACATGGGGCGTTTGCAGCAATTTAAAGCCTGGGGTTTACCGGTGAGCGATCGCGTAAAACTCTGCTCCTCCCCGGAGGAAGTGCTCGCTTACTATCACAAGGTTGAAGAAGATCGCCCGACGCTCGGCTTTGATATCGACGGCGTGGTGATTAAAGTCGACTCGCTGGCATTGCAGGAACAACTGGGATTTGTCGCGCGCGCTCCACGCTGGGCGGTAGCCTTTAAATTCCCGGCTCAGGAACAAATGACCTTTGTGCGCGACGTAGAGTTCCAGGTGGGCCGCACCGGAGCCATCACCCCGGTTGCGCGCCTTGAACCGGTGCAGGTCGCGGGCGTACTGGTCAGCAATGCCACGCTGCATAATGCCGATGAAATCGAGCGTCTTGGGCTGCGTATTGGCGATAAAGTGGTGATTCGCCGTGCCGGGGATGTTATCCCGCAGGTGGTCAACGTGGTGCTTTCCGAGCGCCCGGAAGAGACGCAGGAAATTGTGTTCCCGACCCACTGCCCGGTTTGTCAGTCTGACGTTGAGCGCGTGGAAGGTGAAGCAGTGGCTCGCTGTACCGGCGGCCTGATTTGCGGGGCGCAGCGCAAAGAGTCGCTGAAGCACTTTGTCTCGCGCCGTGCGCTGGATGTTGACGGTATGGGCGATAAAATTATCGACCAACTGGTGGAAAAAGAGTACGTCCACACCCCTGCCGATCTGTTCACGTTAACCGCAGGTAAGCTGACCGGTCTCGATCGTATGGGGCCGAAATCGGCGCAAAATGTGGTCAACGCGCTGGAAAAAGCGAAAAACACCACCTTTGCACGCTTCCTCTACGCCCTCGGTATCCGTGAAGTGGGTGAAGCCACGGCGGCTGGCCTGGCAGGTTATTTCGGCACGCTGGAGGCGCTGGAAGCCGCATCGATTGAAGAGCTGCAAAAAGTGCCGGACGTCGGCATTGTGGTCGCCACGCATGTCTTTAACTTCTTTGCAGAAGAGAGCAATCGCGACGTCATCCAGCAGTTGCTGAAAGAGGGCGTGAACTGGCCTGCGGCGGTTATGATCAATGCTGAAGAGATCGACAGCCCGTTTGCCGGGAAAACGGTTGTCCTGACCGGTAGCCTGAGCCAGATGTCGCGCGATGACGCAAAGGCGCGTTTGGTGGAACTCGGCGCAAAAGTGGCGGGCAGCGTGTCGAAGAAAACTGACCTCGTGATTGCCGGTGAAGCAGCAGGCTCTAAGCTTGCGAAAGCGCAGGAGCTGGGGATTGAGGTCATTGATGAAGCCGAAATGCTGCGGCTGTTAGGCGCCTGATATGGATAAGGCGCAGCTCATTGAAATCGCCAATACGGAAATGCCGTTTGGTAAATACAAGGGGCGTCGGTTGATTGACGTCCCCGAAGAGTATCTGCTGTGGTTTGCCCGTAAGGATCAGTTTCCTGCCGGGCATTTGGGCGAGCTGATGGCCTTAACGCTGCTGATTAAAACCGAGGGGCTGACCCAGCTGGTGCAGCCCCTGAAGCGTTAAGCGTCGGATGTCCCGGCCGCGCGGGCCTGCTCTTCGGCCTGCAATTTTTCTGCCTGCTGTTTGTAACGACGCGCCAGTACCGCGCACACCATCAACTGGATCTGATGGAATATCATCAGCGGCAGTACCATCATGCCGATAACCGATGTCGGGAACAGGATGTTCGCCATCGGTATCCCGTTCGCCAGGCTTTTCTTCGAGCCGCAGAACACAATCGTAATTTCATCCGCTTTATTGAAGCCTGCTTTACGTGCCACCAGTACGTTCACGGCAATCACAATCGCCAGCAGGATGATACTCACCACCACAATAAACAGCAGCGAACCCATGCCCACTTTGTGCCAGATACCGTTCACCACCGCTTCGCTGAATGCCGAGTAAACCACTAACAGAATGGAGGTCTGGTCGGTTTTGCCAATCCACTTTTTATGCTTCGCGACAAACGCGCCGGTCCACGGGCGAGAAAGATGCCCAAGCACGAACGGCAACAGCAGTTGCAGCATAATTTTACCAACCTGCTCAAGGCTACCTTCCGCGCCGTGCATGTTCATCAGCAAACCAACCAGCAATGGCGACAGGAAAATCCCCAGTAGGCTGGACGCTGACGCAGAACAGACCGCCGCCGCAACGTTCCCGCCCGCAAGCGACGTAAACGCGATTGCTGACTGGACGGTTGCCGGCAGTATGCACAGATAGAGGAAACCGGTATACAGCGCCGGATCCACCGCCACCGGTGACCACCACACCAACAGCACGCCCAGCACCGGGAAGAGAATGAAAGTGCTGCACATTACCCACAAGTGTAATCGCCAGTGGCTGCCCCCGGCGATAATCGCTTCGCGAGACAATTTGGCACCGTGCATAAAAAACAGCAGCGCAATCGCGGCGGTGGTCAGATGTTCAAAAAACGGCACAAACTCGCCGCGTGCCGGGAAGAAAGAGGCCAGCAGCACCACGGTAATGAGCGTCAACGTAAACGGGTCAAGAATACGAAAAAGTTTCATAAAGACTCCTGAAAATCGATGGCGCTATTGTGCTTCTTTCAGTTTGAGAAATAAAATTGATTTATTGCATCCATTCATGAAGAAAATAGATGAATTACTCATTAAAACAATTAAAGGTTTTCGTCACGGTGGCGCAGGAGAAAAGTTTCAGCCGCGCGGGAGAGCGTATCGGTCTGAGCCAGTCGGCGGTCAGTCACAGCGTGAAGGAGCTGGAGCACCATACAGGCGTTCGCCTGCTGGACAGAACCACGCGCGAAGTGGTGCTCACAGAGGCAGGGCAACAGTTGGCTTTGCGTCTGGAGAGGTTGCTGGATGAACTGAACAGTACCCTGCGCGACGCCGGACGAATGGGGCAACAGTTAAGTGGAAAAGTCCGCGTCGCCGCCAGCCAGACCATTTCCGCGCATCTTATTCCGCAATGTATTGCCGAAAGCCATCGTCGCTATCCTGATATTCAGTTTGTCCTGCACGATCGTCCGCAGCAGTGGGTGATGGAAAGTATCCGCCAGGGGGATGTAGATTTTGGCATTGTCATCGATCCTGGCGCAGTGGGCGATCTGCAGTGTGAAGCCATTCTTTCCGAACCTTTTTTTCTGCTTTGCCATCGTGAACACCCGCTGGCAGCCCGGGATTATGTGCCCTGGCAGGCGCTACAGGGCGCAAAACTGGTGTTACAGGATTACGCTTCAGGCAGCCGCCCGCTGATTGACGCCGCGCTGGCACGTAACGCTATTCAGGCGGATATCGTGCAGGAGATTGGTCACCCGGCGACGCTTTTCCCGATGGTGGCCGCCGGTATCGGCATCAGCATTCTTCCGGCGCTGGCGCTACCGTTACCGGAGGGCAGCCCGCTGGTGGTGAAACGTATAACGCCAGTGGTGGAACGCCAGTTGATGCTGGCGCGCAGGAAGAACCGGTCGCTTTCAACCGCCGCTGAGGCGTTATGGGATGTGGTGCGTGATGAAGGCTGCGCGTTAATGGCAGGGCGGGAAGGGGATCCGTTGTATCAGATATAGATATCAATATGTGACGTTTTTTCAGCGGAACCCGGAAGGGATGCATTCAGCGATGAACGTTGCTCTCGCTCCTGCGCTCTTTCCGCCTGCAGTCTCTGTAACTGCGCCAGTTGCGCTTCCAGGAGGGTAATTTGCTGTTGAATTAATTCAGCCTGTTTTTGCTTATCTTCTGCACTGCCGTTCGTGTCTGCAATCTCTTTAAGTTGCTGAGTGAGTTTAACGATTTGCTGACTGATGCGCGCAATTTGAGAAGCAATATCGTTACCTTCTGGCGCCTTGTTACTACGTTGTGTTTGTATGGAAGGAATCGATGTTGAAGATATAGTGGCCATTGCTCAGTCCTCGTCGCTGTACGAGATAATATCGGCAGAAGAACGGGGAACTTGAGTAAGAAAAAATTCTATCTTGTGAATCACGCATAGCAAAAAGGCGCCTTTAGGGCGCCTTTTTACATTGGTGGGTCGTGCAGGATGACTCGCTTCGCTCGCCCTTCGGGCCGTCGCCGCGAGCGGCTCCGTTGTTTCGCTACGCTCAACACCGAACCTGCTGCAGGTTCGAATCGTTGATTTTTGCGCATAGCAAAAAGGCGCCTTTAGGGCGCCTTTTTACATTGGTGGGTCGTGCAGGATTCGAACCTGCGACCAATTGATTAAAAGTCAACTGCTCTACCAACTGAGCTAACGACCCGAAGTGGTGGGTGATGACGGGATCGAACCGCCGACCCCCTCCTTGTAAGGGAGGTGCTCTCCCAGCTGAGCTAATCACCCACTTCGGTACTTCACATTGTTGCAAGAAATCCAGCTGGCGAGAAAGTGGTGGGTGATGACGGGATCGAACCGCCGACCCCCTCCTTGTAAGGGAGGTGCTCTCCCAGCTGAGCTAATCACCCACTTCTCAATTTCTTGCTACACGGCGGAGACTACATAAAGTAGTTGGTGGGTGATGACGGGATCGAACCGCCGACCCCCTCCTTGTAAGGGAGGTGCTCTCCCAGCTGAGCTAATCACCCCCGCTGTGTGGAGTCGCATTATAGGGAGAGTTGAAAATGAGTCAACGCATTTTCTAAAGAATTTGTTTGTTCGTCGTAAAATTAAACAATGCGGTGGGGTTTTATGCGCTCATGCATGATTTCTATACAAAAACGACTAACTTTGAGCGTGATGAGGGATGAAGATTGAGGAATCAGCCAGGAGTGATAGAATATTGCCCTTCTAAGTTCCAGGTTTTGCCGGTTGTCGGCATCTTTAATAAACGTAAGGCCATTTAATGAAAATCAAAACTCGCTTCGCGCCCAGCCCGACAGGCTATCTGCACGTCGGCGGTGCTCGTACTGCTCTTTACTCCTGGCTTTTTGCACGTAATCACGATGGTGAGTTTGTGCTGCGTATTGAAGACACCGATCTCGAGCGCTCCACGCCGGAAGCTATCGAAGCCATTATGGATGGCATGAACTGGCTGAATCTGGAATGGGACGAAGGCCCGTACTATCAGACCAAGCGTTTCGATCGCTACAACAATGTTATCGACGAAATGCTGGAAGCGGGCACCGCCTATAAATGCTACTGCTCCAAAGAACGTCTGGAAGCGCTGCGTGAAGAGCAGATGGCAAAAGGTGAAAAACCGCGTTATGACGGCCGCTGCCGCCACAACCATGAACATCACGCCGATGATGAGCCATGCGTGGTGCGTTTCGCGAACCCGCAGGAAGGTTCGGTTATCTTTGATGACCAGATCCGCGGCCCGATCGAGTTCAGCAACCAGGAGCTGGACGATCTGATCATCCGTCGTACCGATGGTTCCCCAACCTACAACTTCTGCGTTGTGGTGGATGACTGGGATATGGAAATCACCCACGTAATCCGTGGTGAAGACCATATCAACAATACGCCGCGTCAGATCAACATCCTGAAAGCGCTGAATGCGCCGGTACCGGTTTACGCGCACGTGTCGATGATCAACGGCGATGACGGTAAAAAACTCTCTAAACGTCACGGTGCAGTCAGCGTGATGCAGTATCGCGACGACGGCTACCTGCCGGAAGCGCTGCTGAACTATCTGGTGCGTTTAGGTTGGTCTCATGGCGATCAGGAAATCTTCACCCGTGAAGAGATGATTAAATTCTTCACCCTGAGCGCAGTGAGTAAATCTGCCAGCGCCTTCAACACTGAAAAACTGCAGTGGCTGAACCATCACTACATCAACAATCTGCCCGCCGAGTATGTTGCAACGCATCTGCAGTGGCATATTGAGCAGGAAAATATCGACACCCGCGTGGGGCCGCAGCTGTCTGAGCTGGTGAAACTGCTGGGCGAGCGTTGCAAAACGCTGAAAGAGATGGCGCAGAGCTGCCGTTACTTCTACGAAGATTTCGCTGAGTTTGACGCCGATGCGGCGAAAAAACACCTGCGTCCAGTTGCGCGTCAGCCGCTGGAAGTGGTGCGCGATAAACTGTCTGCCATCACTGACTGGACGGCGGAAAATGTTCACCACGCGATTCAGGCGACTGCCGATGAGCTGGAAGTGGGCATGGGTAAAGTGGGGATGCCACTGCGCGTAGCCGTAACGGGTGCAGGTCAATCGCCAGCGCTGGACGTAACCGTTCATGCGATTGGTAAAAACCGTAGCATCGAGCGCATCAACAAAGCGCTGGGCTTTATTGCTGAGCGCGAAAGCCAGCAGTAATAAGAAACGGGCGAAAGCCCGTTTGAGCCTGAAGGCAAATGCAAGATTGCCTGATGCGCTACGCTTATCAGGCCTACAAGACTTCTGCAATATATTGAATTTGCAATGTTTTGTAGGCCGGATAAGGCGTTTACGCCGCATCCGGCAAGTACAGCACGCATTTTATCCCTGGGTTTCGCTCAACCCAAGCCGCGACATAAACCCGCAAATGCCTTCACGACGCAGCAAAACATTCAGCTTTTCCATCTCGTCTGGCGTCATCACCTGTAAGGTATCGCTGATCTGTTGCCAGATAACGTTCGCTTCGTTGGTCGAGTAGCTTTTCGCCGGTTCATTCATTTGCGCGTCGAATGCGTCAATGTGGAGCAGGGCAGGCGTATTAGCCAGAAAGTCTCTCACCTGTTGCGTGATATGTATCAACCTTGCGCGGCCACCTTTCACGCCCGGCATAGGTTCGGTTTGCCAGTGTTGTTCGCGGATCCAGCGGTTGATTGTCTGACGCGTCATTCCCAGACAGCGAGCCAGCTCTTCGGTAGACATTTTATCTTTAAGTCTTTTCATTACGATTATGCGCCACGGATACCCAAACGTTGCAGCAGGCCGCTGATCCCTTCACGCAACAGTAATGAGGTTAACTGTCGCTGCTCTTCAAGCGTCATTTCCTGCGCCAGATTCAGCAACAGGCCATGAAACGCATTGTCATTCCCATTCTGTGTGGAGTAAGTCGCGGTAGTGTCGGATGCGCGTTGCGCGCTATAGATAAATTCCCTTACCTGATCGTTAATATGGACCAGGCGGGCTTTTCCACCCTGAACGCCTGGACGGGGTGATGTTTGCCATCCTTCCTTGCGTACCCATTTATTAACGGTTTGCCGACTGTAGCCAGTCAGGTGGGCGATTTCTTCCGGTGTCATTCGTTCCTTGAGCATGCTATTTCCTGAATCGCAGTGTGGGAATTACGAGTTCATGTTATAGCATCCTTTTATGAGAAAGCGTGACAGGTTTAACTTCTCTCTGCGAGCGTGCTCGGAATGTTATTCATCTGCCTGCTTTTTCAGCGATTAGTTTGCCGCGCAGCATTTTGCCGTTGACACCTCGCAATGGAATTCATATTATGCCGCCCGTCAACACGACACGCTTTACGTTGGGGCTATAGCTCAGCTGGGAGAGCGCTTGCATGGCATGCAAGAGGTCAGCGGTTCGATCCCGCTTAGCTCCACCAAATCCTGCTCCCATCAGGTTTGGAACGTAAAAGCACCGTTGGGGCTATAGCTCAGCTGGGAGAGCGCTTGCATGGCATGCAAGAGGTCAGCGGTTCGATCCCGCTTAGCTCCACCAAATTTAAACCCTCGCCTGTGGCGGGGGTTTTTTGTTTGTCTATACTGTTTCTAAACCAGCCACAACAACATTCCTGTTCCGCCTTGTTTAGTCGGAATTTCCTCCTTTAGCACCTTGATTCGCTCGAATAATGCCCATAGTATCAGTCTGGATTATAGGTGTATCGACAAGGATGCAGTTCTGAATACTAATGAGATTGAATACAGATATTTTGTCGCGTAAGTTTTTTATAGCATTAGCTCTCTCTTTAATCGCAATTCCCTTTGCTCGCTTTGTCTCGCCTAAAGCCGTTATTGATGGTACTGAAGCTTATCTGGCCTGGTTACCACTTAGCGCAGCGTTCGCTATCGTTCTGCTGTTTGGTCGCCACGCCGTTATTCCTCTGATCATTACCTTTTTAGTCGTCAACAATTTCGTGGTTCATCTGACGCTTTTCCAGGCAGTCGTTTTGCTTACCTGCCAGTTACTGGGCGTGCTGATCTCATCGTTGATGTTGCGCTGGATCGTTGGCCGGCGGTGGCGTTACGGATTACCCAGCCATCATATGGGCGCCGTAGTTTTCTGGATTGGCTTTGTCGCCCCGGCGATTATCAAAGTTGTTATGTACCTGGTTGGCCACTACCTTGATTTTCCCGTCAATGTTTCCAGCTACTTTGGCACCCATTCGTTGGTTTATGGCGTCGTGGATGTGCAAAGTCTTATCTGTGCGGCCCTGATATTTACGCCGCTCTTCTATTATCCAATGCGGATGATCCTCAACCCACATTTTGCGAAAGCCTTCTGGCAACGTCATGTGGTTGCTTGTCTGTCATCGCAAAATCGAACGTTTGTGCTGTACTGGGTTCTTGGGCTTGTGGTTTTGTTGACCGTACTGTGTTCGCCCTATGAGACGGAGTACATTGCCGGTTATCTGGTTCCCATAATCTTCATCCTCTTCTTCTCAGGAATCAGCCGCTTAAGCGGTGTACTTATCGTTCTGATTTGGTCTGTATCCGCCTTCCTGCTGGTACTGAATAACAAGCATTTCCTGTTTGGGGTGCTGAGTGCCTACTCGGTGGCTTTTGTTTTGTCCGTATTGATCTCGTTCACCATTTGTATTCTGTATATGGTGCAGATTTACGCACGGGGCGAAGCGCTGAAGCGTAAATGGCACGACCAGGCGCTGATCGATCCGCTAACTGGCCTGCCGAACCTGCGTGAGTTCGAATCGTGGTTAAAAGAGAACCAGCAGGCGACCGTTTGCTGCCTGCGTATCGATAACCTGGAATTCTTAAGCCGTCATTACGGCATGATGATGCGCATTCACTGCAAGCGTGCGATCACCCGAAATTTACAACCGCTTCTGATGCGCGATGAAAAACTCTTTCAGATCCCCGGCAATGAGTTGTTGCTGGTTCTGACTGGCCCGGAAACCGAAGCACGCCTGACGCACATTGTTGAATTCCTGAATAATCACAAGATTAGCTGGAATAACAATGTCATCGACCTCGAATTTGGCGCGTCCTGGGGCGTTATCGACGGCAAAGAATATAACCAACTGCACCCTATGCTGGGGCAGTTGAGTTGGCTCTCTGAACAGGCGTGTAGTTCGCATCAGGTGCTGGCGCTGGACAGTCGGGAAAAGGCTATCTCTGGTTTTACGACTGAGCGCGTCATGATGCTCAATCGGGTTAAGCGCGCGCTGGCGCATGGCGGTATTCAGCTTTATGCACAGCCCATCGTGGATAAAAACGGCAAAGGGTATCATGAGATCCTGAGCCGCTTGCAGTGCGACGGCGAGCTGATTACACCGGATAAATTTATCCCGATTATCACCCAGTTTAACCTGAGCTACCGCTTTGACATGCAGGTGGTGGATACGCTGCTGAGCAAAATGAAGCACTATCCGGGGCATCGTTTCTCCATCAATCTGATGCCCTTTACCCTGATGCAAAAAGGCGCGGCGGATGAAATCATTCGCCTGCTGAAACGCTATCGCGTCACGCCCGAAGCCATCACCATTGAGGTCACGGAAGAGCAGGCGTTTTCGGATTCCGAGAACAGCCTGCACAATATTCGCCAGCTCAGCGCCTACGGCTGTCTGATTGCGATTGACGACTTTGGTACCGGTTATGCTAACTATGAGCGCCTCAAACGACTGGAAGCGGATATCATCAAGATTGACGGCTGTTTTGTACGCGATATTGTCAGCGAAAAGATGGACCAGCTGATCGTGAAGTCGATTTGCGACATGGCGAAGGTGAAGAATCTTACGCTGGTGGCAGAATATGTTGAAACGCAGGCGCAGAAAGAGACGTTATTCGAGCTTGGCGTAGATTATCTGCAGGGCTATTTGCTGGGTAAACCCGCGCCTCTCAGTGAACTGAAGAAATAAAAAACGGGACGAATAGCGTCCCGTTTTTTTACGTTTTTAGCCCGGTTATGCGTTACAGAACCAGCGCTGCAATTGACGCTGACAGCACGCTCACCAGCGTAGAGCCGTAAACCAGTTTCAGACCGAAGCGGGAAACCACGTTACCTTGCTCTTCGTTCAGGCCTTTAATCGCCCCGGCAATGATACCGATAGAGGAGAAGTTCGCGAAGGAGACCAGGAACACGGAGATGATCCCGACCGCGCGCGGAGAGAGCGTAGACGCAACTTTCTGCAGATCCATCATCGCGACGAATTCATTGGAAACCAGTTTGGTCGCCATGATACTGCCCACCTGCAGTGCTTCGCTGGCTGGCACACCCATTACCCAGGCAACCGGGTAGAAAATGTAGCCCAGGATGCCCTGGAAGGAGATACCCAGAACGGCAGCAAACAGTGCGTTCAGGCCCGCGATCAGCGCGATAAAACCAATCAGCATCGCCGCAACGATAATCGCTACTTTGAAACCAGCCAGAATATATTCACCCAGCATTTCGAAGAAGCTCTGACCTTCATGCAGGTTAGACATCTGAATGTTTTCTTCGCTGGCATCAACGCGGTACGGGTTGATGATAGAGAGGACGATAAAGGTGCTGAACATGTTCAGAACCAGTGCCGCCACCACATATTTCGGATCCAGCATGGTCATGTAAGCGCCGACGATAGACATCGACACGGTAGACATTGCGGTCGCCGCCATGGTGTACATGCGGTTGCGGGACATTTTGCCGAGAATATCTTTATAGGCGATAAAGTTCTCAGACTGACCCAGAATCAGCGAGCTCACGGCGTTGAAAGATTCCAGTTTGCCCATGCCGTTAACTTTGGAGAGCAGGAAACCAATCGCACGGATAACAATCGGCAGCACGCGAATGTGTTGCAGAATCCCGATCAGCGCGGAGATGAAGACGATAGGGCACAGGACTTTCAGGAAGAAGAATGCCAGGCCTTGATCGTTCATGCTGCCGAAGACGAAGTTAGTACCTTCGTTGGCGAATCCGAGCAGTTTTTCGAACATTTCGGAAAAGCCTTTCACGAAGCCCAGACCGACGTTAGAGTTCAGGAAGAACCATGCCAGTAAAACTTCAATGACAAGTAATTGAATTACATAACGAATTCGAATTTTTTTGCGGTCATGGCTGACCAGCAACGCTAAAATCGCCACAACGCCAAGCGCCAGGACGAAATGAAGAACGCGGTCCATATTTGCTCCAAATATGAGGCAGGTTTAATTTTCTTGCACATTCTATGTAACGTAACTAAATAAAACGAGATCAATGTCGCACTATATTCAGAACCTGTGAGCAATCTCAAAAAGAGTGATCGAACATACATTTTTATTATGTTAAGTAAATGTGTTTAAAGTTTGTATAATGTACTAACCTCACAATAAGCGTATACCAAACCTTCCCAACCTCCAGCCCGGCTATCGGTTTCATCTATCAGAGCAATCATTATCACCTTTTTAAATGAACTTGATAATCATTCTCATTTTGGTAGCATGAAACATAGCAAAGGCTATGTTTTTGAGGCAAAGAATGACAGACAGTCGCGTGGCAAGTAACAACCGTAGTCGTACAGCGCGCCGAATGAGGCTTGCGCTGATGGGGCCTGCATTCATTGCCGCCATCGGCTACATCGATCCGGGTAACTTTGCGACCAACATTCAGGCCGGGGCCAGCTTTGGCTATCAGCTTTTGTGGGTGGTGGTATGGGCTAATCTGATGGCAATGCTGATTCAGGTGCTTTCCGCCAAGCTCGGCATCGCCACGGGTAAAAACCTTGCGGAACAGATTCGCGACCATTACCCGAGGCCGGTAGTGTGGTTCTATTGGGTGCAGGCGGAGATCATCGCCATGGCGACCGATCTCGCGGAATTTATTGGCGCGGCGATCGGCTTTAAGCTGATCCTGGGGATTTCGCTGCTTCAGGGCGCGGTATTAACCGGGATTGCGACGTTTTTGATCCTGATGCTGCAACGGCGTGGGCAAAAACCGCTGGAGAAAGTGATCGGCGGGCTGCTGCTCTTTGTCGCCGCAGCCTACATCGTCGAACTGATCTTCTCGCAACCTGCGCTGGCTCCGCTGGCAAAAGGGATGATTATTCCTTCTCTGCCCACCTCGGAAGCGGTGTTCCTCGCGGCCGGCGTGCTGGGGGCGACCATCATGCCGCACGTGATTTACCTGCACTCATCACTGACGCAGAATCTGCACGGTGGTAGCGCGCGGGAACGCTATAACGCTACGCGCTGGGATGTGGCGATTGCCATGACTATCGCCGGATTTGTTAACCTCGCGATGATGGCCACCGCCGCCGCGGCGTTTCACTTCCATGGGCATACCGGAATTGCGGATCTCGACGAGGCTTATCTGACGCTGGAACCGTTGCTCAGCCATGCCGCGGCAACAATTTTCGGCCTGAGCCTGATTGCCGCCGGTCTCTCCTCTACCGTTGTAGGTACCCTGGCAGGGCAGGTGGTGATGCAGGGCTTTATCCGCTTCCACATTCCGCTTTGGGTGCGCCGTTCTGTCACCATGTTGCCGTCCTTTATTGTGATTCTGATGGGGATGGATCCGACTCGCATTCTGGTGATGAGCCAGGTGTTGCTGAGCTTCGGAATTGCGCTGGCGCTGGTGCCGCTGCTGGTCTTTACCAGCAATCAAAAGCTGATGGGTGAGTTGGTTAACTCGGCGCTGATAAGACGCACCGGTTGGCTGATTGTCGGTCTGGTGGTGGCGCTGAACGGTTGGTTACTGGTGGGGACGCTATTGGGGTTATAAAAAAGCAGCCTTCCGGCTGCTTTCTGCAAAAGATTAATGATGCTTCCCGTGCCCATGACCATGACCACGTCCCGGGCCACGTCCACGCCCGTCATGGCGACCATCGTGATAACCGCGCTCATAGGCTTTACGATTATCCCAACCGCGATGCCAGCCATTGTCATGGCGATGCCAACCGCGGTCACGCCATTGATAGTGACGATGCCAGTAGTCCCGGTCGCGCCAGCGGCCACCATCCCAGTAGTTACCGTAATTGTCACGATCGCCAATTTGTAATTTTATTGATGGCAACAGGGTAATTTCGCCAGCATTAGCAACCAGTGGTGCTGCTGAGGCCATCAATACTGCAGCCAGAATCAGTGACCTGAACATAGTTTATCTCCTTCACGATCGGGGCCTTGTCGGGCCTGTTAACCCTATATTACGAACAAGTAAATATCCGTATCATCGGGGTAACTCCTAAATCGCAAGGAGCAGCACTTTTTGCTAAAAGTGCTGCTAATTTGCGCTATCCAAGAATTGCGTCTATGGCGGCGCATTCTTCAGCGCTCAAGTGTCTGTTATTCAACATGCCCACGGCGTCATCCAGTTGTGCTGTTTTACTGGCACCAATCAATACAGATGTCACTTTGTCGTCACGTAATACCCAGGCCAACGCCATCTGCGATAATTTCTGCCCACGCTGCGTGGCAATCTCATTGAGCTTGCGAACTTTCGTGAGTTTTTCTTCCGTCAGTTGCTCCGGATTAAGAAAACGACTGCCGCTGGCGGCACGGGAATCTGCCGGAATACCGTTGAGATAGCGATCCGTAAGCTGGCCGCCCGCTAACGGTGAAAAGGCGATACTGCCAACGCCTTCCTGCTTCAGCAGATCGAGCAGCCCATCTTCCACCCAGCGTTCAAACATGGAATATTTTGGCTGATGGATCAGGCAGGGAGTGCCCAGATCGTTCAGAATCGCAAGGGCCTCTTTTGCACGGTCAGCCGGATAATTGGAAAGCCCGATGTACAGCGCTTTTCCCTGACGTACAATGTGATCCAGCGCACGCATGGTTTCTGCCAGCGGCGTATCCGGATCCGGACGATGGTGATAGAAGATATCCACATACTCCAGACCCATGCGTTTCAGGCTTTGATCGAGGCTGGCGACCAGATACTTACGCGATCCCCAGTCGCCATAAGGCCCATCCCACATGGTGTAGCCCGCTTTGCTGGAGATAATCAGCTCATCGCGCCAGGGTAAAAAATCTTCCCGCAGAATGCGGCCAAAATTACTCTCTGCCGAGCCCGGCGGCGGCCCATAGTTATTGGCTAAATCAAAATGGGTAATGCCGAGGTCGAAGGCATGGCGCAGCAGTTGCCGGCTGGTTTCGATATGCGTGGTATCGCCAAAGTTATGCCATAAACCCAACGAGATGGCGGGAAGTTTCAGCCCGCTTGCGCCGCAGCGTCGATATTCCATCGACGCGTAACGCGCAGGATGTGCCTGATAAACCATACGTTCCTCCGCAAAGCATCAGTAGTGTATACGTTTACACTACCCATAGTTTCCCCCGCCGTATACTCCCTTTCGCTGTAAATTTTACTTTCCAATAGCATTTTCGTATCTGTCTGGACAGGCGAACCGCTTCTTCAATACTCAGAGATGAGCAAGTGGCTAAAGGGTACTTATCATGCAAACGTCTTACACTGTTGCGGATTATCTACTGGATCGCCTCGCGGATTGCGGCGTGGACCATCTGTTTGGCGTGCCGGGAGATTACAACCTGCAATTCCTCGACCATGTGATTGCCCATCCTGCGCTGCGCTGGGTCGGCTGCGCTAATGAACTCAATGCCGCTTATGCCGCCGATGGCTATGCGCGCGTTCAGGGGTGCGGCGCGTTACTCACGACCTATGGCGTGGGAGAGTTGAGTGCGTTAAACGGCGTGGCGGGAAGCTTCGCGGAATATGTGCCGGTGCTGCATATTGTGGGGGCGCCTTGCACCGGGTCTCAGCAGCGTCAGGAATTATTGCACCATACGCTGGGTGACGGAAAATTCGACCATTTTCGTCAGATGAGCGCGCCGATTTCCGTGGCGCAGGGCGTGTTAACCGTCCGCAATGCGACGGATGAAATCGACCGTGTACTGACTGAAATGATCAAACACCGCCGTCCGGGCTATCTCTCGCTGCCCGCCGACGTGGCGAAAGCGCCGACCAGTCGTCCGGTAAACGCGCTAACGCTTAACGATTCGGTTATCAACGACGGTCAGATTCAACGCTTTACACAAGCCGTCCGCGACCTGCTGCAACCCTGTCATCGGGTCTCTCTGCTGGCGGACTTCCTCGCGCTGCGCTTCGGCCTGCAAGAAACGCTACGCGACTGGATGGCAAAGACGCCGATTCTGCACGCGTCGTTGCTGATGGGGAAAGGTCTGTTTGATGAGCAACAACCGGGCTTCGTGGGGATTTACAGCGGTGTGGCGAGTTTATCGCAAACGCGCGAATCGATAGAGGACGCGGAGGCGATTCTGTGTATCGGCACGCGCTTTACGGATACCACCACCGCCGGCTTTACCCATAAAATCCCGGACAAAAAATCGATTTCAATTCAACCGTTTGCAGCACGCGTCGGCGAACGCTGGTTCAGCGGTATTCCGATGGCGCAGGCGACGCAGGCATTGATTGCGGTGAGTCATGAGTTGTCGGCGAATTGGCGAACGGAAACACGTGTGATTGCGCCATTTTCCTCCGGGAAAGAGGGCGAGTTAACGCAGGCGCGCTTCTGGCAAACGCTGCAAAAACACCTTCAGCCTGGTGACATCATTCTGGGCGATCAGGGGACTGCGGCGTTTGGCGTGGCGGCGCTTAAGTTACCCAGCGATGCTTCACTGATTGTGCAACCGCTGTGGGGCTCTATCGGTTTCACGCTGCCTGCCGCATTTGGCGCGCAAACCGCTCGCCCGGGGCGACGTGTCGTGTTGATTGTCGGTGACGGCGCAGCCCAACTGACAATTCAGGAACTCGGTTCAATGTTGCGCGACGGCCTGCGACCGCTCATTCTGCTGCTCAACAATGATGGCTATACGGTGGAGCGGGCGATCCATGGCCCCGAAGCGCGTTATAACGACATCAGTTTGTGGAACTGGACGCAACTGCCGCAGGCGCTAAACCTCGATAGCCAGGCGCAGTGCTGGCGCGTGACCGAAAGCGTTCAACTGGACGAGGTGCTGGCGAAAACCGCGCAAATTGAACGCTTAACCCTCGTGGAGGTGGTGTTGCCGAAGCAGGACATTCCTGACCTGCTTCGTGCCGTCACTCAGGCGCTGGAGACGCGCAACAGTAAAGGCTAGGGTTTGTCTTTACGCGGAACCATCATCATCGGCTTGCCCGCCAGCAGGAGCCAGGCGGGCAGCATCACAATACATAACAGCGGTAAAAGCGTGGTATCCGGCACCACCACCGCGGCCATAAACAGACTCAGCCAGCCATCGCGGGTCACCACCAGTACAAGTCCCAGAATTGCGCAGGAAACGGTAATTGCCGCCGGAACGGCATCCACGTGGGCGTGCAGCATCAGCCCTAAAGCCACGGCGACAAATACCGCCGGGAAGATACGGCCACCGCGAAAACCGCTGGCCGAAGCAATCACCAGCGCCGCCAGCTTCACGGCGGCAATCAGCATAAAATCACTGCTGGTCAGCGTCTGGCTAAAGGCGAGCTGCTGCATCTCGTCGAGCCCCTTAAACAGCGTAATCGGGCCGCCGATAATCCCCAGCAGGCCCAGCAAAAAGCCGCCCGTGCCGAGCACCAGAACAGGATGTTTTAACCGGTGCATCAGGGCGTGCAGACGAGGCAGACACCACACCGCCACCATGCCCAGCGCAATGGCGATTGCAGCAACCACCGCACCGCTGAAAATATCGATAATCCGCATCTGCTGATAATGAGGAATCGGCAGTGAAAAGTGCGGCTGGAAGAACAGGCTGGTGGTGAGCGCCCCGGCGGCGGCGGCCAGCAGTGGCGCAAACAGGCGATCCCACAGTGGTGCATCGTTATTGCCATTTAGGGTTTGCGAGAAAATCAGCGCAGCCGCCACCGGCGTGCCAAAGAGCGCGCCGATAGTCCCTGCGGCGGCGAGAATCGTCCACTCAAGAGAACTGACACGTGGGAAAAAACGCGCGCCCAGCACCACGGCGAGCGCGATATTAACCGACATAATCGGATGTTCCGGGCCGAGACTAACGCCGCCCGCCAGACCCAGCACCAGGGCGAGAATTAACCCCGGCAAACAGTAGGACGCGACGGGCACGCCAATTAAGGGTTCTGTTGCCGGATCGGGCCCGGCGTGCCCTGGGCTAAAGCGAATAACCAGACCTACCGCCAGGCCGGTCAGTGTCAGGACAAGTAGTATCCACCACGGTGAATCCCATGAGACGCCTAATGCGCCGGGAAGGGTACTCCACAGCAGGTGCTGTAATACCGAGGCGATTTTCATCACCACAATCAAAATCAGGCTGGCGGCAATACCAATGACCATCGCCGGAATGGCGAGTAATAACATCGTTCGGGCTCGCGGATGGAGCATGATGATTTCCTTTAGGCTAAAAGCTGGCATCACTTTGCCGGGTTCTGTAAATGCCTTCAGCGCAATAGATGCTGAAACGATACGGCGAAACAGAGATATCCTTAAGGTTGATACATAAAATTATGTGACGTAGATCGATAATTCTGGGGTGCTCACACAATCGTCATTGTTGTTACAGCGCCTTGAATTTACTCTGTGATAAAGATTTATCCTGACTTTAGCGGAGCCGTAACGGAATGACAAAGTTTGCATTAACAGGAGACGTCGGGGGCACCAACGCGCGTTTAGCGTTATGTGACCTCGCCACGGGTGAAATCTCGCAGGCGAAGACCTACTCAGGCCTGGATTACCCAAGCCTCGAAGCGGTGGTTCGCGTCTATCTCAAAGAACACAACGTGGACGTGGAAGACGCCTGCATCGCCATCGCCTGCCCGATCACCGGTGACTGGGTGGCGATGACCAACCACACCTGGGCCTTCTCCATTGCTGAAATGAAGAAGAATCTTGGCTTCGCGCATCTGGAAATCATTAATGATTTCACCGCCGTGTCGATGGCTATCCCGATGCTGAAAAAAGAGCATCTGATTCAGTTTGGCGGCGCGGAACCGGTAGAAGGCAAACCGATCGCGGTTTATGGCGCTGGCACCGGGTTGGGCGTTGCTCATCTGGTTCACGTTGATAAGCGTTGGGTTAGCCTGCCGGGCGAGGGCGGTCACGTCGATTTCGCACCGAACAGTGAAGAAGAGGGGATTATCCTTGAAGAGCTGCGAGCTGAAATCGGCCACGTCTCAGCTGAACGCGTGCTTTCCGGGCCGGGGCTGGTCAATCTGTATCGCGCGATTGTGAAATCTGATGGCCGTCTGCCGGAAAACTTACAGCCGAAAGACATCACTCAGCGTGCGCTGGAAGATACCTGCATCGACTGTCGCCGCGCGCTGTCGCTGTTCTGTGTCATCATGGGGCGCTTTGGCGGCAATCTGGCGCTGACGCTCGGCACCTTTGGCGGCGTCTATATCGCGGGCGGCATCGTGCCGCGTTTCCTTGAATTCTTTAAAGCGTCCGGCTTCCGAGGCGGTTTTGAGGACAAAGGCCGATTCAAAGCCTATGTGCAGGATATTCCGGTCTATCTGATTGTTCACGATAACCCCGGTCTACTGGGCTCCGGGGCGCACCTGCGCCAGACGCTGGGGCAAATTCTGTAATTCTCTTCTTCTGCCGGGCGATCTTTCGCCCGGCATTCTGTGTTATCCCCCACGCTTACCCCCTATAAACCGATAATCATCACACTTTTTATTTACGGGATGTTTTGTCCAGTAAATGAATTAATTGTCTGGTAACCGGGGATGGTTTTCCGTAGCCATAATCACCTTGTTTTCAACACAAGGAGTCAATTATGAGCAAAAAACTGATTGCAGTTTGTGCCTGTCCCATGGGCTTGGCACATACCTTTATGGCCGCTCAGGCACTGGAAGAAGCCGCAGTGGAAGCCGGTTATGAAGTCAAAATAGAAACGCAGGGTGCTGACGGTATTCAGAATCGATTAACGCCGCAGGATATTGCCGAAGCCACGCTAATCATTCATTCGGTCGCCGTCACACCAGAAGACAACGAGCGCTTTGAATCGCGTGATGTTTATGAAATCACGCTTCAGGACGCCATTAAAAACGCGGCGGGCATTATTAAAGAAATCGAAGAGATGATTGCCGAAGAGCAACAGTAATGTCGACAGGATAATTTCTATGGCCATTAAGAAACGCAGTGCAAGCGTGGTGCCCGGTACCTCAGGCGGCGCAGCGGCGATTAAAGCGCCGCAGGCCACGCGTATTAGCTTCTGGAGTGAACTGCCGCAACACGTCATGTCCGGGATATCCCGCATGGTGCCTACGCTCATTATGGGTGGGGTGATTCTCGCATTCTCCCAGCTTATCGCATACAGCTGGCTCAAAATTCCCGCCGATATTGGCATCATGGATGCCCTTAACAGCGGGAAATTTAGCGGGTTTAATCTCTCATTACTTAAATTTGCCTGGCTCTCACAATCGTTTGGTGGCGTGCTTTTCGGTTTTGCGATCCCCATGTTTGCCGCTTTTGTGGCGAACTCTATCGGCGGAAAACTGGCTTTTCCCGCCGGTTTCATCGGCGGATTAATGTCGACACAACCGACTCAGTTACTGAGTTTTGATACTGCTCAATTGCAGTGGGTAACCACATCTCCCGTACCGTCAACCTTCATTGGCGCGCTGATTATTTCCATTGTGGCCGGGTATTTGGTTAAGTGGATGAATCAGAAAATCCAGCTGCCGGATTTCCTGCTGGCGTTTAAAACCACCTTTCTGCTGCCCATTCTGTCAGCCATTTTCGTCATGCTGGCGATGTACTACGTCATCACACCATTTGGCGGATGGATAAACGGTGGAATACGCGCCGTTTTGACGGCAGCGGGTGAAAAAGGCGCGCTGATGTATGCCATGGGGATCGCTGCTGCGACGGCAATTGACCTCGGAGGCCCCATCAATAAAGCGGCTGGTTTTGTTGCCTTTAGCTTTACAACCGACCATGTTCTGCCCGTTACCGCACGATCCATCGCGATCGTTATTCCACCGATTGGTCTCGGTCTTGCCACGCTTCTCGATAGACGTTTAACGGGTAAGCGCCTGTTCAGCGCGCAGCTTTACCCGCAGGGTAAAACGGCGATGTTTCTGGCCTTTATGGGCATTAGCGAAGGGGCGATTCCTTTTGCGCTGGAGAGCCCGCTCACCGCTATTCCGTCCTACATGATCGGCGCAATCGTCGGTTCGACAACCGCCGTTTGGCTGGGGGCCGTGCAGTGGTTCCCTGAGTCGGCGATTTGGGCCTGGCCGCTGGTCAGCAACCTTGGCGTCTACATGGCAGGGATTGCGCTGGGGGCACTGATTACCGCGCTGCTGGTGGTCTTCTCACGCCATATGCTCTATCGCAAAGGCAAATTGATTATCGAAGGTCTCTAAGACAAGGAGTCGCGATGACCCTGTTAGTTTCTGTTCGCGACTGGTTGCGCGCGAATAATCTGGATGCCGTGATGATCTCTTCACGCGCTAATAAGCAGCCGCATATGCAGATTTCCAGCGGTTCGGGTTATGTAGTGATAAGCCGCACGCAGGCGCATATTTTACTGGATTTTCGCTACTACGCTGAGGTTGCCGCAAAAGCGCAGGGTTATCAGCTCCACTTGCTGGATAACCATCATCGTTTTACTGACGTTATAAACACACTGATTGCCGAAGAGGGATGGCGAACGCTCGGGTTTGAAGGGGAGCAGGTAAGCTGGCACAACGCTGAGCAGTGGCGAAATGATCTTCACACGACTCTGCGCGGTATCTCCCTTGATTCCCTGCGGCAGATTAAAACCACCGATGAAATAGCCTCCGTGCGTGCCGCATGCGCAATTGCCGATCGCAGTGCTGAATACATCAGGCAATTTATACAGCCAGGCATGCGCGAACGAGAAGTGGCCGCGGAACTTGAGTGGTATATGAAAACGCTGGGGGCAGACAAACCGTCATTCGACACCATTGTCGCCAGCGGGCCTCGTGGGGCGTTGCCCCACGGAAAAGCCAGCGAAAAGGTGATTGTCGCAGGTGAGATGGTTACCCTGGATTTCGGTGCGCAATATGGGGGCTACTGCTCAGATATGACGCGCACTTTTTTGGTTCATGGACGCTATGCCACTCCCTCTGACTCGCCACTTAATCACATCTATCACACGGTGCTTCAGGCGCAGCTTGCCGCGATTGCGGCAATAAAACCGGGCGTTCTTTGTCAATCGGTTGATGCGGCGGCACGGAAGATAATCAAGAACGCCGGGTATGGAGACTTTTTTGGTCACAACACCGGGCATGGCCTGGGCATTGAGGTTCATGAATCACCCTATTTTTCACCGCAGGACTTTACTCCACTCGAAGCAGGCATGCTCCTTACGGTAGAACCTGGAATTTATTTACCTGATGCGGGCGGCGTGCGGATTGAGGATGTAGTGTTAGTCACGCCTCAGGGGGCTGAAGTGCTCTATCGCATGCCGAAAACATTGTTACTCACCGGAGAACAATAATGGACTTAACGTTGCTGAAAGCACTCAGCGAAGCGGATGCCATCGCCGCATCCGAGCAGGAAGTTCGGGACATATTTATTACTGAAGCGCAGAAATATCAAAAGCATATCGAGTTTGATGGCCTTGGCTCGGTATTAATACGTCTGAATGAAAGCGCAGGCCCAAAACTGATGATTTGTGCCCACATGGATGAAGTCGGTTTTATTGTCCGCTCACTCTCTTCTTCTGGCGCGATTGATGTTTTGCCTGTGGGAAACGTTCGGCAAGCTGCAAGAGAACTTCAGCGCGTTCGTATTACCACGCGTTCAGGCAATAAGATTGCCGGAATGTTAGAGGGGGATCGTTCCGGCAGTGAGGTTAGCGCGTTACGTGTTGATATTGGCGCGAGCTCACAGGATGAATTGCTTCGGGCTGGGATTCATCCTGGCGACCGCGTGACCTTTGACAGTGAATTTCATGCGCTCCCGGGTCAACGAGTGATGGGTAAAGCTTTCGATGATCGCCTGGGCTGTTATCTGTTGATAGCACTGCTTCGCGAACTTTCTCAGACGACATTGCCAGCGGAGGTGTGGCTGGTGGCAACCTCCAGCGAAGAGGTCGGCTTACGGGGAGGGAGAACCGCTACGCATCAGCTTCAACCCGATCTGGCCATTGTGCTGGATACCGCCTGTTGGGCGAAAAATTTCGATTATGGCACCGCTAACCACCGACAAATTGGCAAAGGCCCGATGTTGGTGCTCAGTGATAAATCGTTAATCGCCCCGGCAAAACTCACCCAATGGGTTGAAGAGATTGCGGCACGCGAAAAGATCGCGCTTCAACTGGATATGTTCAGTAATGGCGGTACCGATGGCGGTGCGGTGCATCTGAATGGTCGCGGTGTACCCACGCTGGTTATGGGGCCGGCTACTCGCTATGGACACTGCGCGGCATCAATTGCCGATTGTCACGACATTGTTCAGACACAACAACTGCTCTCTGCATTGATTCATGATCTCACTCAAGACACATTCGCGCATCTGACGGATTTCAGATGCCAGCACAATGGTTGCTAAGGAGCCGTTATGTTAACCATCCATTTTCTTTGCCCATTGCCAAACGGATTGCATGCACGGCCCGCCTGGGAACTGAAAGAGCAGTGCGCAAAGTGGCACAGTGAAATTACACTCATCAACCATCGCCTGAATAACCGTGCGGATGCAAAAAGCTCTCTGGCTCTAATCAGTACGTGCACGTTATTTAATGACAGTTGCAGCCTCGAAATTATCGGCCGCGATGAAGAGCAGGCCAGGCGGGCGCTGGAACACTGGATAGTCAATCACTTCATTGACAGCGATAGCATAGAGCCGAGCGCAGCTGAATTGATTGCGCATCCTTTACCCCGTTCTCTGGTTTATCTGAATCCCGATGTGCTTTACGGCACTGCACTGGCAAATGGCATCGGAGAGGGCATCCTGACCGTCTGGCAGAGCGACAACCTCGATGCATACCGGGCAATTCCAGCCAGCGCTGAAGACGGTACGCGTCTTGAACACAGCCTGGCAACCCTTGCCGAGCGGTTGAATCTACAGCTCCGCGAGCGTGACGGAGAGAGTAAAACGATCCTCAGCGCGCATCTTTCATTAATTCTGGATGATGAATTCGCGGGTAACATCCGTCGCTTATGCCATGAGCAGGCGCTAGGGTTGGGGGCGGCAATCGTTCGTAATATGGAAGAAGTTTGTGAAAAGCTTTCTTCCTCCAGCAGTGATTATCTGCGTGAAAGAGTGAGCGATATTCGTGATATCAGCGAACAGCTTTTACACATTGCCTGGCCTGAGCGGCAGCCGCAAAATCGTCTTCAGCTTGTTGAGCCAACCATTCTGGTGGCGGAAGACTTAACCCCCAGCCAGTTTTTAAGCCTGGAACTGCGCCATCTCAAAGGTATGGTGCTGGAAAAAACCGGCAGGACATCGCACACGTTAATCCTGGCGCGCGCTTCGGCTATTCCTGTCTTGAGCGGTCTTCCAACCGGTGGGTTACTACGGCATGTCGGGCATCCCGCTATTCTGGATGCGCAGTGTGGTGTTCTGGCAATCGATCCGACGTCGTCGGTGAAGGGGTACTATGCTGTCGCCCGCAAACTTGAAGAAAAACGTCAGTATCGTCAGTCATTGGATGCCGCGCTGCCCGCGGTCAGCGCGGATGGTTATGCAATGGATATCGCCGCAAATATTGGTAGCGCGCTGGAGGCCCCGGGCGCGTTTGCGAATGGTGCGCAGGGCGTTGGGCTATTCCGTACTGAAATGCTCTATCTGGACAGGGATAGTGCACCCGATGAGCAAGAGCAGTTTGAAGCCTATCAACAGGTGTTAATCGCCGCCGGTGATAAACCTGTTATTTTTCGCACCATGGATATTGGCGGCGATAAGCAGATCCGCTACCTCAATATTCCGCAGGAAGAAAACCCTTTCCTGGGTTATCGCGCGGTACGTATATATCCTGAATTTACAGCGCTTTTCCATACTCAGTTACGCGCAATCTTGCGTGCTGCAGCTCATGGGCAGGCGAGGTTGATGATTCCAATGGTGCATAGCCTTGACCAAATATTATGGGTGAAAAATGCGCTTCGGCAGGTACAGGCTGAATTGAAAGCGGAGGGTTTACGCCATGCTCAGTCGCTTCCGTTGGGCATAATGGTAGAGGTTCCTTCTGTCTGTTACATCATCGATCACTTTTGTGAAGAGGTCGATTTCTTCAGCATTGGCTCAAACGACATGACGCAGTATCTCTATGCCGTCGATCGTAACAATCCGCGTGTTTCTCCGCTCTATAACCCGATAACGCCTTCTTTTTTAAGGATGTTACAGCAAATTGTCAGCGTTGCGCATCGTCACGGAAAATGGATAGGGATATGCGGTGAGCTTGGCGGGGAGCTGCGTTATTTTCCGCTGCTCCTGGGGTTGGGACTTGATGAGCTCAGTATGAGCGGCCCACGAATTCCGGCCATCAAGAGCGCATTGCGTAAATTGAATCGCGCAGAGTGCTGCGAACTGGCAAGCCAGGCCTGCGAATGTCGCAGCAGTGAGGAAATTGAAGGGCTGCTTGATGCGTTCTCTCCACCCGACGAGGTTAAGCCTCTGCTGGCGCTGGAAAACATTTGCTTTAATGAGGCGTTAACCAGCAAAGAACAGGTCATTCAGTATCTGTGCGGAAATTTAGCTGTCAACGGCCGCACTGAGCATGCGCTGGAACTTGAGGAAGATATCTGGCAGCGCGAAGATATTGTCACTACCGCGGTGGGATTTGGTGTCGCAATTCCACATACTAAATCGCAATGGATTCGCCACTCCAGCATTAGCATTGCGCGGCTACCCCGCCCGATAGACTGGCGTTCGGAAATGGGGGACGTTGAACTGGTTATTATGCTGACGCTTGGCGCTGACGAAGGGATTAATCATGTCAAAGTTTTCTCCCAACTGGCGAGAAAACTGGTTAACAAAGCGTTTCGTGAGCGGCTTTTTTCTGCCGATGATGCAGAGAGTTTAATTGCGTTATTAACGTCAGAAATCGCGTTCTGAATCTACTGAAAACGGGCGCGATATTCACCCGGCGTCAGACCAAACTGACGCCGGAACAGGCGGCAAAAATAGTCGCTGTCCGGATACCCACAGCGACCCGCCACATCGCCTATCGACAAGTTGTACTTCTGCAAGATGATCCGCGCTTTCGCCATCCGTACCCATCGCACGTAATCGACAAATCCCATTGTTCCGTGTTGAGCAAAAAGCTTTGAAAGATGATTTGGCGTGATGTTGAAAAATTCAGCCACGCTCTCCCGCGTGAGCGGTTGGGCAAAGTTATCCTGAATCCAGTTACAGACACTCTGGTATAAAAATTCCGTTCGTGGCTGCTGTTTACGCGGATCTGACGTAACAACCTTTCGGCAAAGGTGCAGCAGACTTAAGGTAAGTGGCTGTATGATGGGCTGATCCTGCGGCGTGCGGCTAAGATGGGTAAGGGCGGTCAACATGGCTTCCGCTTCACCGCGTTGTGGGTGGGGAAGCTCAAGCTGTCGGGTTGGGCGAAAAAAAGGTGTTGTTCGATTATCGTAAAACGACAGGCCAAGCCAGGCGGGGGAAAACACGAGACTTAACAGAATCACTGGCCCCTTGCTAGCGGGAAGGTTTGCTGCGCGGGCGGGAATAAACAGCATCTCTCCTTGCGTCAGATGCTGTTGTTTGGGCTCAAGGGCATTGCTGTACTCGCCGCGCAAAACGATATCAAGACGCGGGATATCGATACATAAGCTTCCCGGAGGCAGCTTTTTTGCGCTACCCGCAAACCACACCCGTCCAAGCCGCTGTGGATTTAACACCACCCCACTTAGCAGGTCGGCAAAAAATTGCTGGTCAGCGGGTAAGCGGGGGGCGGCCATGCAAGCTCCTTACAAATGCATCAACTGACGAAACTCTTTCACCTTACTGCGGCTGACGGGCACCTGAAAATCCAGGTCGCGCAGGCGCAGGATATAGGTGTTATTAAACCACGGCTCAATCTCGCGGATCTTATCCAGATTCACACAATACGAACGATGGCAGCGGAAGAAGTGGGTGGCCGGAAGCTTGCTGCAAAACTCCGTGATGTTCATGGGCATCACATACGATTCACGTTTGGTGTACACGAAGGTCATTTTCTCGTGCGCTTCGGCGTAGTAAATATCGTTGATACTGGTGACGATAATGCGCTCATCTTTGATCAGATTGATGGTGTCATTTTCGCGCGCAGTCGTCCCCGGTATCGCTGTACTGCCGCCCGCCTGCTGTTGCCAGGCGCTTTGCAGTTTCTGCAACATGCTGATAATCCGCGATTCCTGGTAGGGTTTAAGAATGTAATCAAACGCCTCCAGTTCGAATGCTTCTACCGCATGTTCTTTCCATGCAGTGATAAACACGATAAACGGTTTTTGGGCAAACTGGCTGATGCTTTGCGCCAGCAGCACGCCATCCAGCGAAGGAATATTGATATCAAGGAAGATGGCGTCCACTTTGTTGTGTTGCAAAAAACGCAGCACGTCAAGGCCGTCGTCAAACGTACCGACTATTTCCATCTGGCTGTGTTCTTTAATAAGCCAGGTCAGTTCCTGTTGCGCCAGAATTTCGTCTTCAACAATGATGACTTTCATTTTCTCTCCCTATAACGGCAGCAGAGTGGCGGGAGCTGTTACCGGCGTGCGCGCGTTAGGAATATAAAACGCGATTTCCGTGCCGGGTTCCAGACGGCGGATATGCAGCCCCTCGCCATACAACAATTTTACCCGGTGATGAACGTTCAGCAGGCCAATTTTATTGCCCGGCATTTCATTGGCTTCAACGCGGGCGATGACCTGTGGGTCAATACCGTGCCCAGTGTCGCGCACGCTGATGCGCACGCGGTTGCCGCTTTCAGTAATACTAATGGTCACCACGCCTTTACCCTTACAGGGCTGGATGCCGTGAACGATGGCATTTTCGACCAATGGTTGAATCAGCAGGCTTGGGATCACGCAGTTCACTTCATCATCAATGTCATAGATAACCGTCAGCTTATCGCCAAATCGTGCCTGCTCGATGGCAATATAATCTTTGATTTGGTACAGCTCTTTGCGGATATCAATCTGCTCATCATCTTTCAATTCAATGTTATAGCGCAGATAGCGAGAGAGATTAAAAATCAACTGGCGCGCGGTGTCCGGATTCAGGCGAATGGAGGACGAAATCGCGTTTAGCGCATTAAACAAAAAATGGGGATTAATCTTGCTTTGCAGGGCGCGAAGCTCTGCCTTATTTGCCATTTCCCGCAGTTGCTCGGCGCGCGACACTTCCAGTTGCGTCGAGATAATCTGCGACAGGCCAACCGCCATCTCCTGCAAGGATGACGTGATCTGGTGTGCGTGGCAGTAGTAGATTTTCAGCGTTCCGGTTACCACGCCTTTCTCCCACAAGGGAATCACCAGCATCGAGTGGATTTCCGGGGTACGATAAGCCTCATCATTGTTTTTAATAATGATTTTTCCACTGCTTATCGCTTCGAATGTGGTTGGGCTAATTATATCGTCCTGATCGCGATAGTTATTTTCCCCTACGCCAACATACGCCAGTACGTGGTCAGTATTGGTGATCGCCACCGCATCGGCGTGGATATCGTTGCGAATGATGTCACACACCTGACGCAGGGATTCGCTATTCACATGACGGAACAGCGGCAGCGTTTTGTTGGCGATATCAAGCGCCAGCTTGGCCTGTCGCGCGGCGCTGGCCTCTTTTTCCCCCTCGACGCTCTGCACCAGCAGTACGATAAAACCGATACAGACGCTACCAAGAATCATCGGAATACCGATTTTAGAAACGATATCGATACCGAGGGCGGTGGTTGGTGCCCAGATGATCACCAGTATCATGGTCAGGGTTTCACACAGCATCCCGGCCAGAATACCGATGCGCCAGTGTTGCGCTTTAGGGATTTTGACGTTAATCCAGCCGGAAAGTAGCCCGGCAATGATACTGGTGATGAAACAGGGCACGGCAGTAACGCCACCAATATCAATCAGATAGCGGTGCACTCCGGCAATCAACCCGACGATTGCCCCAACCCACGGGCCAAACAAAATGCCGCCGGACATCACCGCGATAATACGCACATTCACCAGCGATCCCTCCACCGGTACGCCCGACCAGGTGCTGAACAGGGCGAAGAGCGAGAAGATCGCGCTGACGGCAAGCAGTTCTTTTGGGGTGTGGGCCGTTTTGTGTAGCAGTTCGCGGAAGAGGCGGATGCGGATCAGGAAAAACAGGCAGATCAGCATCAGCGCTGCGCGGTCGAACACCGCCAGCAGCATGTTGAAAATTTCGTGCATGGGAACGCCGGGTTTATCAGGAAAGTCTTATGATAAGAAACCCCGCGCCAGATGACCAGTTGTCTGGATAGGAGGATGAAAATTCATAATCCACAAAAATAAAAGGGGATTAAACGATGATCGGCTAATCAACGGGGAAAAGGGGATGCTTAAGATTTTCTCATGAGAACAACAGGATAAAATTAAGTTAATTAAATGTTGTCAAAAAATGCAGTTATGAACGCTGGTGGATTCTTCGTTTTTTAAGCTTCCCCTTTTGGCAGTAAAAACTATTTTTTGCCTTACCCCTCGACAGACGGTTTTTTTTCAGGCTATTTTCTAAACACGCCACTGTCGTGGCAGCGTCGCTCGGACGGTCCGGGCGCTAACGTGAATCTGAGGAACCTATGGCTGAATTCAGTCCTGAACGCCGTTTTACGCGTATCGATCGCTTGCCCCCGTATGTTTTTAACATCACCGCTGAACTGAAAATGGCTGCGCGTCGGCGCGGCGAAGATATTATCGATTTCAGTATGGGTAACCCGGACGGTGCGACCCCGCCGCATATTGTCGAAAAACTCTGTACCGTCGCCCAGCGTCCGGATACACACGGTTACTCAACCTCGCGCGGGATCCCGCGTCTGCGTCGCGCCATTTCGCGCTGGTATCAGGAGCGCTACGATGTAGAGATCGACCCCGAAAGCGAAGCGATCGTCACCATCGGTTCGAAAGAGGGGCTGGCGCACCTGATGTTAGCCACGCTCGACCATGGCGACACGGTGCTGGTGCCCAATCCCAGTTATCCGATTCACATTTACGGTGCGGTGATTGCCGGCGCGCAGGTGCGCTCGGTGCCGCTGGTGGAAGGCGTCGACTTCTTCAACGAGCTGGAACGCGCCATTCGTGAAAGCTATCCAAAGCCGAAAATGATGATTCTGGGCTTCCCGTCGAACCCGACAGCCCAGTGCGTTGAGCTGGAATTCTTCGAAAAAGTGGTCGCGCTGGCGAAACGCTATGACGTGCTGGTGGTGCACGACCTCGCTTACGCCGATATCGTCTACGATGGCTGGAAAGCACCGTCGATCATGCAGGTGCCCGGTGCGCGCGATGTGGCGGTTGAGTTCTTCACCCTATCGAAAAGTTACAACATGGCCGGATGGCGCATCGGCTTTATGGTCGGTAACAAAACGCTGGTTAACGCGCTGGCCAGGATTAAAAGCTATCATGACTACGGTACGTTTACGCCACTTCAGGTTGCGGCCATTGCGGCACTGGAAGGCGATCAGCAGTGTGTGCGCGACATTGCCGCGCAGTATAAACGTCGCCGTGACGTGCTGGTGAAAGGGTTGCATGAGGCGGGCTGGATGGTTGAATGCCCGAAAGCGTCAATGTACGTATGGGCGAAAATCCCTGAACCGTATGCTGCAATGGGCTCGCTGGAGTTTGCTAAAAAGCTGCTGCAGGACGCGAAAGTGTGCGTTTCGCCAGGCATTGGTTTCGGTGATTACGGCGATACCCACGTGCGCTTCGCACTGATTGAAAACCGTGACCGTATTCGTCAGGCGGTGAGGGGTATTAAAGCCATGTTCCGCGCCGATGGCCTGCTGCCTTCCGGTACGAAGCACGCGGCGGAAAACGCCGAATAATAAAACGCAAACAGGAGCCAAAAGGCTCCTGTTTTTTTACATTCTTAATTAGATCATCAGGGCAAATGTACCGGCCCAAACGATGACCATAAACGACACACCCATAAATAAATATTTCACGACTCATCTCTCCGCGTACTTCACGTTTATACGCTCTAACGAAAACATGTCCTGTTGTGACATTGTGAGCTGACGCACATTGGCATCACCTCAGAATTTGGTGCATCACTGCTCCAGATGGCGCTAATGTACGCTTAATTTTAGGGGGTGACAAGTGAGATTTTTTTATTAATTTTTAGTTACTTACAACTGTCGTGAATCGACGACACATTAATTTCTCACGGTAATATTTTGCCTTTCAGCGACGCGCTTTTTTTGGAAAGCATTCTAAGTAAACCACATTGATTTAATGGTTAATTTTGCCTAAAACGCAGGCGGGAGAACGTGCTTCTCCCGCCCGTAAGGCATTACTCAAAAGTTCCTTTCACACAGGCATAGCCGTTCCGCACCAGCATTCTCCCTTTCGCCCAGACCTCATCAATATGTAAGCCCGCCGTCATAATAATAAAATCGGCATCGCAGCCTTCAGCCAGGCGCCCTTTATGCGCGAAACCGAGGAATTCGGCGACGGTTTGCGTGAACGGGCGCAGGGCCTGTTCCAGCGGAAGTTGATGGTGTTGAACCAACTGTTGAAGCGTCCCCAGCAACGACTCGAATCCGGCGACACCGATTCCGGTCAGCTTGCCTTCGGCGTTAAACACTGGCTGGCTGCCGTTACCGTCGGAACTCACCGTCATACGCTCAAGCGGCACGCCGTCGCGTAGAGCGCTGGCGATAGCGCTTGCCGCATCAATGGGCGTCTCAATGCTGCTGGTGATATCGATAAATCCGCCCCGGATGGCAAACGCTTTTGCCTCGGTAAATAGCGGCTCAGCGCGGTTAACATGGGTAGGCAGCAGCTTGTTTATCGGCACATCAGCGTGTTGCAGGATGGCTTCCAGTGGTGCAATCCCGCGCGGGCTGTTACCCATATGAAATACGCTAACGCCTGCTTTTTCACCCAGTAAACCACCGACGCGCGCGAGCGCCGCCATATTGGCGAGCTGCTCATTGCCCGGCGCGGAGGAGCGGTGATCGGAGATCGCGCATTTCACGCCAATCACTTTATCGATGAGTGCCACATCGCGATCCACGCTGCCGGTGATGGTTGGCGAGGGCAGGGAGTATGCACCCGTCAGCATCCACGCGCTAATACCTTCATTCTCCAGCGCCCGGGTTTTCGCCAGTAGCGATTCCGGATGACGGCTAATGCCATCGGTACCCAGCAGCCCGACAACGGAGGTAATACCCGCTTCTACCAGCTTCGACAGCCGCACTTCCGGCGTACGTGTATGCGGCCCGGCTTCGCCACCACCGCCAATCAGGTGCACGTGCTGGTCAATAAAACCGGGGCAGACAATGGCCTGTTGCAGATGAATGACTTCGCAGCCAGGCAGCCCGCTGGCGTCGATTTCCGGGGCGATGGCGACAATTTTTCCTGCGGCAATCAGAAAATC
Organism: Pseudocitrobacter faecalis; assembly: GCF_965231525.1. Lineage (NCBI taxonomy): Bacteria > Pseudomonadati > Pseudomonadota > Gammaproteobacteria > Enterobacterales > Enterobacteriaceae > Pseudocitrobacter > Pseudocitrobacter faecalis. The sequence continues at coordinate 959,839 of NZ_CBDDNJ010000002.1, forward strand.
CTGTACGCCGCGATCGTCCGGTGCATAGAGATGCGCTTGCTTAAACAGACGCAGACCGGGTAGGGTGATTTCCATATAAAACCTCTCCTATACAAGCAATTGCATTACCCAAAGGGAAAGCAGGGCGTTGATGACGCAAATGGTGATGATGTGCGGATAATATTTCGGGTTAACCCCCGCCGTGCCCAGGCAGCGCCCGGTATTTTGTACCGGGTTACCCATCAGATATATCGCGGGAAGCAACACCGTCGCATCATGGCCGTTTAGCGCGCCTGAAACCACAAGGCTTGCGCAGACGCCGATTCCGCCCCCCATACTCATCACCGAGGCCAGCAGCACGGCCGCCGCTTCTCCGGGCAATCCCCACAGCCCCATCACCGGTTCGAAAACCTTGCCTACTATATCCAGCAATCCCGTGACCTTCAGTGCCTGAATGATCACAAATGCCATCACCACGTTGGGCAGCAGGCTGGTGGTGGCGATGGTGAAACCGCGGCGGGCCCCCTCGACAAACAGATCCATCACATTCTTACGGGCGTGCGTGCTCATCCACGGCCTCCTTGCGTTGACGGCTTTCGATTTGCGCGATCCATAACCGTAACAGGTTTGCGCCAACAAACTTAAATACCAGAATCACCGCCAGCGGGGTGATCACCGGCACCGTTATTACCGTAAATAGCGCCGCGCCAGAGGAAAAATAGTTAGTAATAATGGCGCTGCCGCTGGTCTGAAAGGTGGCGAATATCGCGCGTTCCTGGTCGCTAATAGCGCCTTCCTCCGCCAGTTCTTTCGTCATCCCCGCCGCGGCATCGGTATTTTGCAGGTTGGCAATCAACGCCAGCGAGCAAATGCCCGGTATGCCAAGAAGAGGCCTGAGGATAGGCGTCATGAGCTGCTGCGCGGCGCGTAAGCCACCCAGCCCTTCGGTAACAGAAATAATACCAAGCGACAAAATTACCGAAGGTGCCAGTTCAAGGGCAAAGAGAAAACCATCCTTCGCCCCCGTACCGCCTGTTCCGCGAAACGACACGACGCTTTCTCCGGCGCTGTTAACCGCGCCAAACGTGCCGTTCAGCACGGTAAAGTCAAATACTCGCCACCATTCGGTGGATTTCGCAAAAAAGCCTGAAAAGAAAATGACGGTCATAAAAAAGGCGAGGTAACCCACCCAACTGACCTTCTCCTGTATCGGGGATGTTTTTTCCATACTTCCCTCCGGTTGACGTTATCCCTGAAACGCAAACTCCAAAGTAGATGAAGCGCAGCGGGAAACGAACCCTACGGGAAATTTTTCAGAATTCATAAAGGCAAGTGAGAGGGACGATGATTTTATCGGCCCTCTCTGATTTAGCTAGGCCGTTGTGCTGAGGGCTACGCCGTTAACCCCCCATCCACCGCCATACACGCGCCGTTCACGTACGACGATTCCGGCCCGGCAAGCCAGGCGACAAGGTTGGCGATTTCATGGGGTTCGCCAAAACGTTTCATCGGATTGGCGTTGATTAAGTACTCAGCATGCTCCCCGTCGAGTGGGTTCATATCCGTTGCGACCGGCCCCGGCTGAACATCATTCACCGTAATTTTGCGCTCGCTCAGATCCCACGCCAGCCCACGCACCATGCGGGCGACGGCGGCTTTAGTTACGCCGTACACCGTGGAGCCAGGCCCCCGGCCTGCGCTGCTGACGATGCTGCCGATGGTGATAATCCGCCCGGCGGGCTGAAAATGGGGGAGCGCCGCTTTAACTGCGACAAACGGCCCACGCACGTTAACGTTGTAGCTAAGGTCGAAATCCTCCAGCGAAAAACTCTCGATATCACCCATCCGCAAAACGCCCGCGTTATAGACCAGAATCTCCAGCCCGCCCAATGCCTGGGCCGCCTGATTTACGGCTTCTGTAAGCTGCGCGGCATCGCCGCTGTCGGCCTGAAAAGCCTGCACCGCTTTCCCCTGCTGTCGGTAATTATCTACCTGCTGCTGCACGCGCTCGCCGGATGAGACCCAGGTGAAGGCGACGCTCGCCCCTTCATCGCTAAGCCTGCGAACAATCGCTTCGCCAATACCGCGCGAGCCGCCGATAACCAGAGCCTTTTTTCCTGCCAGTGATTGAGTCATTGCGCGACACCTTTTGTGAGAGGTTAAAAAATGACCATCTTGCAGGCTTAATCTCCTCCTCAACGCCCCTGAGCGTCAAGACTGATTTTTGCTCACTGTGTATCACACTGTATCTGGCACGTACGGTGATACAGAGGCAGGCAAAAAGGGGGGAGTGGCGGAATACCTTCGACACATGCGGCTGTTTTAATAGTCAGGCGATGAGGCGAAGAGAAATAGTCCCTGCTGGTTAGAATTTACTCACTATAATTCCTTCGCTCACTATCGTTTTTGCTTTTTTATCGACCTCTCGTCCATGCCCATGTGCAGGAGTAAAAAATGAATATGTCGGCCCTCCCGGTTCAATGTTTAAAAAACAAAACGGTAAAATCTGCTTTTCTGCTCGCGATGTTGCTGACGCCTGTGCTTCCGGCGCTGGCGGCTGAGAATTACGCCAGTGAATTTAATAATATCCATCAGGTTAACGCGGGCGATCTGAATATCGGCTATGTCGATATTGGCCCGCGTGACGGGCAACCGGTGATACTGCTGCACGGCTGGCCCTACGATATTCATAGCTATGCGGAGGTGGCTCCGGCTCTTGCCAGCAAAGGTTTCAGGGTGATCGTTCCGCATTTGCGCGGCTACGGCACAACGCGTTTTATCTCTGAGACTGCACCGCGTAACGGTCAGCCGTCGGCGATGGCGGCGGATATTGTGGCACTGATGGATGCGCTGAAGATCAGACAGGCGGATCTTGCCGGGTTTGACTGGGGGGCGCGCACGGCGGATATCGTCGCTGCACTGTGGCCGGAGCGGGTGAAATCACTGGTGTCGGTGAGCGGTTATCTCATCAGCAGCCAGAAAATTGGTGAGCAACCGTTGCCGCCACAGGCAGAGCTGCTTTGGTGGTATCAATTTTACTTTGCCACCCCGCGTGGCGAAGCGGGCTATGCCAAAAATACCCATGATTTCGCGAAACTCATCTGGCAACAGGCATCACCGGGCTGGAAGTTTAGCGATAAAACCTTTGCCACCAGCGCCGCCTCGCTGGATAACCCGGATCACGTTGCGGTGACCATCAGCAACTACCGCTGGCGGTTAGGGCTCGAAAAGGGCGAAGCGAAGTACGATAAATACGAGCAAAAACTGGCGACGCTGCCGGCTATCACCGTGCCAACCATCACCCTTGAAGGCGGAAACAACGGTGCACCACATCCGGCCCCTAAAACCTATGCCGCCCGCTTTACCGGCAAATATGAGCACCGTACTTTTGGCGCGAATGTCGGGCATAATCCGCCGCAGGAAGACCCGGTGGCGTTTACCCAGGCGGTGGTTGACGCCGATAAACTGTAACGGGGCCGCGATGGAACATATCGACACGGTGCTGGTAGTCGATGACGATCGTGATATTCGCGAGCTGGTCGTCGACTATCTGAATAATGCGGGCTATCGCGCGACGGGGGCCGCTAACGGGAAGGAGATGCGGGCGTATCTGGCACACCACCAGGTGGATCTGGTGGTGCTCGATATCATGATGCCGGGCGATGACGGATTGACGTTGTGCCGTGAACTGCGCAGCGATCGCCAGCAAAATCTGCCTGTACTGATGCTGACTGCCCGCAGCGACGACGCGGATCGGATCCTTGGTCTCGAAATGGGTGCGGATGATTATCTGGTGAAACCGTTCGTTGCCCGCGAACTGCTGGCGCGGATTAAAGCGATTTTGCGTCGCTATCGCGCCTTACCGCCGAATTTGCAAATCACCGATGCCGGGCGGCTGATTGCGTTTGGCCGCTGGCAACTGGATACTGCCGCTCGCCATTTGATTGATGATGACGGCCTGGTTGTCGCGCTCAGCGGGGCAGAGTATCGCCTGCTGCGAGTTTTTCTCGACCACCCGCAGCGGGTTCTGAACCGCGACCAGTTGTTAAGCCTTACTCAGGGCCGTGATGCGGAGTTGTTTGAACGCTCCATCGACTTGCTGGTTAGCCGCCTGCGCCAACGGCTGAGCGATGACGCGCGCGAGCCTGCTTACATCAAAACCGTGCGCAGCGAAGGCTATGTGCTGGCGATGCCGGTGGAGATCCGTCAGTGAGGTTGTGGCCGAAAACGCTGCTCTATCGGCTGGTGTTGCTGGTGCTGGCCGGGCTGTTACTGGCGAACGGCCTGACGCTGTCACTGTTGCTTTACGAGCGAATGAGCAGCGCGCGCACGGTCATGCTCGATAACCTGGGTTATGACGTGGCGACCAGCGTGGCGATTCTTGACCGTCTTCCGGCGAACGAGCGCGCCGCGTGGCTTGCGCGGCTTGCGCGGGGTAATTATCACTATCAAACCGATGCGGGTGAACCGGGCCCCGTCCCTGACAGCTGGCGCTCGCGCCCGATAGTGGCGTCACTTCAGGAGGCGCTCGGCACACAATACGCGTTGACGATGAGCACGATCCCCGGCCCGCGCGAACATATTCAGGCACATCTGCGATTAAGCGATGGTTCCCCGCTGACAATAGATCTGCGCCCGCAGTTGCCCGCGCTGGCGCGCTGGCTGCCCGTGGTACTGGTCATCCAGCCTCTGCTGCTATTGCTCTGCGCCTGGCTGGCGGTACGCCAGGTGGTTCGCCCGCTTGCACGATTTACCGACGCGGTGGAAACCTTAGAACCCGCCGCGACGCAACCGCGAATCATGAATGACCAGGGGCCGCTGGAAGTGGCGCAGGCGGCCCGCGCGTTTAATGCGATGCAGGCGCGTATCCAGCGTTATCTGAAGGAGCGCACGCAAATCCTCGCCGCAATTTCCCACGACCTGCAAACGCCCATCACGCGGATGAAACTGCGCGTGGAGATGAGCGAGGAGCCGATGCTGCGCGATAAGCTCATGCAGGATCTTGAGAGTATGACGCGGCTGGTGCGCGAGGGTATAGCTTATGCCCGAAGCGCTGAACCCTTGCTGGAGCCGACGCATCGGCTCGAGCTCAATGCCTTCCTCGACACCCTCGTTTGCGACTATACGGACACCGGCCAGGCGGTCACCTTCTTGCCCGCCCCAACGATTTTACCGCTGGAGACCCGGCCGCAGGCGCTACGGCGCATCATGACCAATCTGCTTGATAATGCGCTGAAGTACGGCAGTGAAGCGCAGGTTCATCTGCTTTTGCACGATGCGCAGTGGCTGGAAATTCAGGTGCGGGATAACGGCCCCGGTATTGATGAGGCCGAGCAGGATGCGGTGCTGCAACCTTTCTACCGTATCGAAAACTCGCGCAATCGCCACACCGGCGGTACCGGGCTGGGGCTGGCGATTGCAGATCAACTGGCGGCGCAACTTCACGGGCAATTACGTTTACATAACCATCCTGAAGGCGGTCTGGTGGTTACCCTGCGTTTGCCGCGCGCTTTGTATCCTTCTGTATCCCCTTCGTCACACGACAAGTAACGAGACAAAACGGCATTTTGCCGACACACCACGCACACATCGACGCGGTTAAATCTTCTCACCGCCTGATACCCAGGCAACCTAAAGGTGAGGTGAGATATGGCTATTATCATTGCGTTTATCGGCGGCATGCTGACGTTGTTAAGTCCCTGTACGCTGCCTGTTATTCCATTTTTATTTGCCAGCGTGAAGGGGCAGAAACGGCATCTGGCGGCAATGTTAACCGGGATGGTGCTGATGTTTACTCTGGTGTCATCGCTGGTGACCGTGGCCAGTGCCTGGGTGGCACAGGTCGCCACCGTCGGGCGCTGGATAGCGTTGCTGTTTATGAGCGCGGTGGCACTGTCGCTGATATTCCCGCGCGTGGCGCAGTGGCTGGCGAAGCCGGTGGTGCGGCTGGGCAATCAGGTGAATGATCAAAGCAACCATCATCGCGGGCTCCTTGCCGCGCTGCTGGCCGGGTTTGCCACCGGGCTTTTGTGGGCACCCTGCGCCGGGCCGGTGCTGGGAGCAATTCTCAGCCTGAGTTTGCTTCAGGGGAGTAGCGTTTCCGGCAGTGTTTTACTGGCAGCGTACGGTAGCGGTTGCGCGGCGATGCTGGCCCTGCTGTGGTTTGGTGGTAAACGTGTGATGCACGGGCTGCGGGCAAAAACGGCGGTGGTGGCACGTCTGCGTCAGGGCGCGGGTGTCGCAATGCTGGCGTCAGTGGCGCTGATTGCAACCTGTACTACCAGCGTGCTTCAAGGGGCCAGTGCGTTTTCACAACAGCTGGAACAGCGTCTGGTGGGCTTGCTGCCTGAACAACCTGTGCGTTTACAGCCGGTAGTTGACACCACACCCAGCAGTCAGCTCCCCCCACTGACGGGCGGAACGACGTGGATCAATAGTGCGCCGCTTTCAGCCGATTCGCTGAAAGGGAAGGTGGTACTGGTAGATTTTTGGACTTTTGACTGCATCAACTGTCAGCACACATTGCCCCATGTTCGTGAATGGTCGCAGAAATACCCTGGCCTCACGGTCATCGGGGTGCACACGCCTGAATATCCCCACGAGAAACCCGTTGATGCGGTCACGTCAGCGGTGAAAAAATGGCAACTTAGCTACCCGGTGGTGATGGATAACAACTACCGAATCTGGAATACGTTCGGCAACCAATATTGGCCTGCGCACTACCTGTTTGATGCGCGCGGGCAGCTACGGTATACCTTCTTTGGCGAGGGGAATTATGACGAGCAGGAAGCGGCGATTAAAACGTTATTGCAGGAGAGCCATGCCTGATGCGCTGCGCTTATCAGGCCTACCCGCACCCAGCCCGTAGGCCGGATAAGGCGCAGCCGCATCCGGCGGTTTCGCTGAAAATAGTGGCGAAACGGCGGAAACATCCGCTGCCGTTTCGTCGCTTTTCTCTTAATTAAAGGCCACTTTGATCGGCTGTTCAGAGAGTTTTTGGCAGGCTTTCAGTGTATGACTCCTGGCGAAATAGAACATGAACTTATCGCTCTTTGGATGATGCATTAAGGTATCGCCGTTACTGAATTTGAAATATTCCGTACCATTATGTACCTCATGCCCTGAGCCGACATAATAATGCCCTTTCCACAACTCAGAGATATGTCCAAAGGCATGCAACGTGATTTCAATCAGACCGCGTGAGGGGCATTTCAGTTTCAGTACCGTTGAGTTGAAATTAAGCGCGAGGGCAGGGGAAGAAAGCGTCACCAGCGCAGCGATAAAAAACAATTTTTTCATAGGATAGTGTAGGACTTTTCTTATACGGGACGGGCTTTTTACCGTAACGGAAAGTTTACGAAATTGATATTGGTCAACTAAAACAGGGTTTTGATTTTACTACGGGGAGTTTTTCTTTTTTTTGCGATCTGTATCGGGGGCAAAGAAGAACAGCGCTCCGCAGAGCGCTGAGAATCAGGCGCGAATATCGGCGTATTCCGGGGTGGTATCGAATTCGTGTTTAGCGAAGGGGCAAAGCGGAATAATTTTGCGATTCTCGTTACGCATTTTTTCCACCACTTTTGCCACCAGTTTCTTGCCGACGCCCTGGCCTTTCAGGCTGGGGTCTACATCGGTGTGCTCAATAATGCTCAGATGCTCGCCTGTGGGAACAAAAACCACTTCGGCCAGTAGGTTACCTTCAGCATCGTTAACGTAAAAACGGTTGTTACCTTCCAGAATTTCCATTTGTCTCTCGCTATGGGTTATTTGGTACGGTATTTCAGCGCGCCGCTTGGGCAGGTATCAATGACCTGCTGCACCACGGTGCTCTCTACATTATCGGGCATAATCCACGGTTTGCGCTTCAAATTGAAGAGCTTGCTGTTGCCACGCACGCAGTTGCCCGAGTGCTGGCACAGGGCTGTGTTGAAATAGACGTCGATTTTTTCACCGGTGTATACCCGGTATCCGGCGTCGAGAAGTTCTTTATCCATGACATTGCCTCAATTCAAATAAGAGTACTGGCTGTGCTAATCATAGCCTGTCATGGCATAGGGAGGGAAAGGAATTACTGATTAATACGCAAGGAGTTGCTAACAAATATTGCAGCGCGAGGGTGGCTTTCTAAGAATTATTCTCAACTCTATCAGAATGTCCTAGCTCAGCTTTAACGCAGCCCATGCTTCGCTGGAAAAGCAGACAGACGAGAGAATCACGATAGTGCGATCCTTATTGTTATTAATGTAGTAAGTCGCATTAAGTGTTGGCGTGAGAACATCGCCCTTGTTAATGCTGAAGGCAGATTTGATTTTAGTAATGGTTTTAATTTTGCCGCACTGGGTGATGACTGAAAAAATATCGTTTTTTTCAGTTTTTAAGATATCAACAACCAGCCATTCCATGCATATATCCCCAGATAACCAATGTGTTTGTATACTAGCACAGCCTAATAGGGCTGGAGCCTAAACACAGGGTAAATGAGTGATGGATCGGTGAAACTGCCGGATGCAGCTCGCGCCTTATCCGGCATGCGGGGCATATCACGCGTGCTTTACAGCGCCAGACTCTTCTTCTGCGCCATTTTTTTCATCGGAATGAAGGCAATCACTACAGCGCCGAGCACGAGGAAGGCGGCGACCATATAAATTCCGGCGTTGAAGCTACCGGTGATATCTTTCATCCAGCCCATCAGCAGCGGCCCCAGCGCCGCGCCGGTCATCCCGGTAGCGTTAATCACCGCAATTCCCAGGGCGCGCGCCTGAACCGAGATGGATTGATCCGGCGTGGTCCAGAAAATCACCATTGCGGCAAATGCCCCGGCGGATGCCATTACGATACCGCTGAATTGCAGCATTGGATTGCTGCTGGTGGCGGTGAGTATCCAGCCCGCGGCGGCAAAAAGATAGGGCAGCAACGTGTGGATTTTCCGCTCATTAAAACGATCGGAACGCTTACTCCACCACACCATGCCAATAATGGTACACACTTGCGGAATGGCGCTGAGTAACCCAATGGTGATGTTATTACTCTCCTGATTAAAACTACGCAGAATAAGCGGCGTCCAGACGCTTAATGCGCTCAGGGTATTGGTCAGGCAAAAATACGCCAGGGTGTAGAGCATAATGACCGGCGTAAATAACTCGCGCAGCATACTGCGCTGCGACATCATTCCGGTGCTGATACCCTGCTGCGATTGTTGAATTGCCCGTTTATCCGCTTCCAGCATTTCATTCAGACAGGCTTTATCATCGTCGGTTAGCCATTTGGCTTTCGCCGGAGAGTCATCGAGCCAGAACCAGACCACCAGGCCTAATAATACGGACGGGAAACCTTCCAGCAAAAATAACCATTGCCAGCCCTTCAGGTTTAATAAACCATCCATATTCAAAATGTAGCCTGACGCCAGCGAACCCAATGCCATGGTTACCGGCATCGCTATCATAAACAAGGCGTTAGCGCGGGCGCGATACTGCGACGGGAACCAGTAAGTTAAATAGAGCAGCAGCCCTGGCAGGAAGCCTGCTTCGGCGATCCCAACCAGCATGCGTAGGACATACAGGCTATTTGGCCCGGTCGCGAACATGGTCGCGGTTGAGGCAATTCCCCATACCACCATCAGCACCGCAATCCAGCGTCGGGCGCCGACAATCCCTAACATAATATTGCTGGGGATCCCGCAAATTACATACATCACATAAAATAAGGTAGTGGCCAGGCCAAACATGGTGCTGGTTAAGCCTAAATCTTTGCCCATCGTTAAACCGGCAAAATCAATATTAATACGATCGAGGTAAGAGAAAACAAATAAAATAAATAAGAAAACAATTAATCGGCGGAATAACTTTTTTATCACTGCTTGTTGTCGCGGGTCCAGTGTATCCTGCGTATCGGTAGGTGGCGATAATACGCTCGAAGAATCATTCATGTCGGGCTCCACATTGCAATGTAATATTATTTTGTTAGCAGGCGAATATTTAACATGCTCAGAATGTTTTATTGACAGAGGCCATCTGAACACGTGCGCTAACGTATAGGTAACAGCCTGATAAAGTGTCAATGGGAACCGTAAAAAATGAGACGAAATTGTTAGCTGTGTGGCGTTTTTTGAATCATAAGGTGGGTTTTAGAACATTCATGGCAGAGCGAATGCGCGATGATGCTATAGCGTGAACTTATAACCCGGTATACTCAGCGTATCGACGTCTTTTGACTAAGGAAGCTCATGAGTTCAATCAAAAAAACAGCGGATGTGAAGAGCGCGGATGCGGCTTTTCATCGTGAAGAGTTCCCGTTCTACTGGATTGTTAACGTCTATGCGCGCTACACCCAGGTGATGGAAGTGACGTTGAAAAAGGTGCAGCTCGACGTTTCGCGCTTTCGGGTGATGATGATTACCCATCAGTACGGCAAGGCCAGCATCTCGCAAATTTCGGAATATGCGATGGCGAAAATGCCGACCGTCACCAAAATCGTTGGCCGTCTGCGTGACGATGGGATGGTGACCACCGCCAGCAGCGAGCAGGATGCCCGGGTGACGGAGGTGATGCTCACGCCTGCCGGAAAGGCCAAAATTGAAGAAGCGCACCGCCTGGCACAGAAAGTTTTCGAAAAAGGGTTTAAGGGAATGACACCCGCGCAGGTAGAAAAAATGAATTTGTCGCTGTCGAAAGTCCTGAGTAACCTCAACGAACTGTAGCCTCGAAGAGCGATCGTTAAGATTTGTGATCGCGCTAAAATTTTCTTATAACTCACTGTAAATACTATCGTTAATTCTTATCTGTCGCCCTGAGTTTTCACGGCGACGTTGACGCGTTTCCTCCCTTTTTCTGCGACAATTCATCAACATAACGCAGTAGCCATGGTGAATGAATGATTATATTTGCGTTATCGCATTGTGAAAATAACGTGAAATATTACTTGAATATTCACATAAATCTCTCATGATTGATTTATCGCCATTCAGGGTAAAAAAGCAGCGATGACTGTCCGCCTGAATGTGATTCACTTTTTCTGGTCAAGGTGTTAATCATGAAGCCAGTTTTTGAGAGCAATGGTTACGTTGAGCAATTCACGCTCGGCGCAGGCGAGCTGCGGTTCGCCGTCAAAGATACGCTGGATATTGCCGGTCACCCGACCCGCGCCGGTTGCCCGGCGCTGGCCGATGCGCCGAAAGCGAAACAGCATGCTCGCATCGTCAAGGTGCTGCTTGACAGCGGTTGCCAGTTGACGGGCAAAACCACCCTCCACGAACTGGCGTTTGGTGTCACCGGGATCAACCCGTGGAGCGGTACGCCGGTAAATGCCAACTATCCTGCACTGATCCCCGGCGGATCATCGAGCGGCTCCGCGGCCGTGGTCGCCAGTGGCGATGTGGATTTTGCCCTCGGCACAGATACCGGTGGTTCTGTGCGTATGCCCGCAGCCTGTTGCGGTGTGCTGGGGCTCAAACCGGGCTACGGTGTACTCAGCCGTCAGGGCGTGTTGCCTGCCTACAGCTCTCTTGATTGCGTTGGCATTTTTGCCCGCGAGCCGCACATTCTGCGCGACGTGCTGGCGCGCCTCGCGTTACCGGTTGACGCGCCGCTGGATTCTCTACCCTCAATGGGCTTTATCTTTGCGGCTCAGCCGGAGATTGACGCGCTGCTGGTGGATGCGCTGGAAGCGTTGGGCATCGCCGCAAACAGCGTGACGTTACCGCTGCTGGGCGAAGCACATCGTGCCGGGCTGACCATCATCAACCGCGAAAACTGGCTGGCGTTTAACGCGCTGCTGGCGAGCCACGCGGTCTCCCCGGATGTTGCCAGCCGAATTCAGGCCGGAGAATCTATCACCAGTGAACAGCTCGCCCGCGCGGAAAACGTGCGCGCGCAGTTCACCGCTCAGGTGAATGCCCTGCTGGAAGACATACCGTTACTGGCGCTGGCGACCCTACCAGAACTGCCGCCAACGCTGGAAGAGGCGGAAGATCCGCTTAGCGTGGTGAATCTGACGCGGCTGGTGCGCCCCTTCAACCTCAGCGGTCATCCAGCGCTCTCGCTGCCGATGGGCGAACTTCAGGGCCGACCTGTCGCGCTGCAACTGGTGGCAGGCTTTGGTGAGGAAGGGGTTCTCGTCCAGGCCGCCGAGTGGCTGATGCGCCGCCGCCTCTGACGCTCACCGCGTCCTGAAACCGTTGAATCGACCACTCAATGCCTTTCGGCGTTGCGGCATCGTGCACCTTTTTGCCGCCCGCCCACGTTAATCGGGAGTCAGCTATGTCCGTCGTACATGTCCGTGAAGAGCTTGTTCCGTTATTGACTGAAGTGACCGCGCGCAGCGCCGATTTTGAGCGCCAGCGCCATGTTTCAGACGACATCATCAGCCGCTTTAAACAGGTGGGCGTCTACCGTGCGCTGGTGCCGAAAATCTACGGCGGTGATGAGTGTTCTCCGGCACAGTTTTGCGAACTGATTGAGCAAATTGCCACCGCAGATGGCTCGGCAGGCTGGGTTGCGAGCTTCGGCATGAGCCCGTTTTATCTCGGCGCGCTGCCGCCGGATACCCTGAAAGCACTCTACCGCGATGGCCCTGATGTGGTGTTTGCCGGGGGTATCTACCCGACCCACAAAGCGCAACTCGCCGACGGTGGATACCGCGTAAGCGGGCGCTGGTGCTTTGCCAGCGGCAGTATGGGCGCTTCGGTGTTTGGTGTCGGTATTCAGCCGGAAGGGGAGAACACGCTGCCGCGCATGGCGGTGCTGCCGCGCGAAAGCATTCATATCGACCCGGTGTGGGATACGGTCGGGCTGGCGGGAACCGGCAGCCATGATTTGCTGGTGGATGACGCCTATGTGCCGCAGGAGTGGACCTTTATTCGCGGCGGGGCGCTGAATCTGGAAGGCCCGCTGTATCGCTATCCGGTGCTGTCGCTCGCCACGCAGGTGCTGTCCGTTGTGGCGCTGGGGGTGGCCCGCGCGGCGCTGAATGAAATCTATCAGATTGCCCATCGTCAGCAGTCCGTTACCGGTGCGCCGCGCCTGGCCGACCGACCGCAGGCGCAGATGCAAATCGCCCGTTGTGAAGCGGAACTGCGCTCGGCGCGCGCCTGGTTTTACGAGGCCATTGATGATGTCTGGCAGCGTCTGCTGGTGGGCAACGAACCGAGCCAGCAGCAGGTCAACGCCCTGCGTCTTTCCTCTACGCACGTCACCCGGGTGGCGGCAGAGGTTGCCCGTCAGGCGCTGGCGCTCAACGGCATGGGCGGCGTCACCATGACCAGCCCGCTCCAGCGTTATGTGCGCGACACGATGGTGATTACTCAACATGCCTTTATGGGCGACCTCTCGTACCTGAACGCCGGTACGGTCTTTTTCGGCGGCAAACCGCTGCCGGGTTATCTCTGAATTTCTGTAAGGAGCAACAAATGAGCCAGAACACATTACGCGTGCTGTTTTGTATCGGTGTGAACCAGAACTTTTTCGACGCCACCCCGGCGGAGGCCAAACAGGTGTGGGGCGCGTTCGGCGTGATGATGAAAGGTATGGAAGAGACGCCGGGCATCCGCGTCATCGGCAATATGGATGATGATCAGTTGATGGTCGGCCCCTCGACCACCGCCCCGTGGACTACCTACGTGCTGGCTGATGCCGACACCCTGGAAAGTGTCGCGGCGGTCTGCAACCTGTTCCGCACCACGCCGGTCGGCGAAAGCAAACTTTGGAAGTACTGCAAGATTGAAGCGCGCGTGGGCCGCGAGCTAATTATTCAGAATTAAGGAGCAGGCGATGAACTCACAGGATGCGCAGCGTTTGCAGCAGCTTGAAGATCAGCAGGACGCGCGGGTATGCATCAGCAACTATATGCGCCTGTGCGACCAGCTTGAAACCCCGGCAACGGTGCGGGCGATTGGTGCGCTGTTTACCACTGATGCTTGCTGGGAAGGGGTGGGCGAACCGTATGCCACGCGCCTTGGCAGGCATGTCGGGCGCAACGCCATTGAAAACATGATGGCCGGATACGTCAGAACGCCCGCGCATTTTGCGATGAACGCCCATTTTCTGTGTTCGGAAGCCCTCATCCAGCAGCCAGATGGCCTGCTTTTCGGGCGCTGGCTGATGCTGCAAACCTCCAGTTTTACCGCCGGAGGATCGCATCTCAATGCGGCGGAACTGAACGTGGAGTTCCGTCGCGAAGCCGGTGTGATGCGAATGCACCATTTCACGACGCGCAATCTGTTTAGCCGGCCCGTCGAACACTGGCACGCCGATGATGTGCTGCCTGTACCTGACAATAAATAGAGAGACGAGCGATGCAGTGTGATAACCAGATCCCCGTAAAAAATATCGAAGCCAATGTGCCCGACTGCGCGGAAATCGCCGCGCTGGTGCAGTCTGACCGGGTGCATACCTCACTTTATAATTCCGAGACCCTGTTCAACCTTGAGCTGGACAGGATCTTTACTAAAACCTGGGTATGGGTGGCGCATACCAGCGAAATCCCGGAAACCGGTAGTTTCAAAACCACCGAGGTAGGCACCCAGCCGGTGATCGTCGTGCGCGACCGCAAAGGCAACGTACACACGTTGCTCAACCGTTGCCGCCACCGCGCCGCTACCGTGTGCGAGCACCGCAGCGGTAAAACCAACAGTTTTGTCTGCCCGTACCACGGCTGGGGCTACGCGCTGGACGGCAGCCTGCGCGGCGTGCCGCACCCGGAAAGCTATGCCGATCAACTGGAAAAAGGCGAACTGGGGCTGGTGTCGCTGCGTACAGAACAGTACGCCGGCATGATCTTCGCCACCTTTAATGAGCACATCGAACCGCTGGAAGATTTCCTCGGCGCGGCGAAAAAGTGGATGGATCTGTTTATGAAGCAGGGCGCGGGTTATCCGATTAAAACCGGCCCGGCACACCGTTTCCGCTTCCCCGGCAACTGGAAGATCCAACTGGAGAATACCACCGATGGCTACCACTTCCCGGTCGTTCACCGCTCGTTTTTAAGTTCGGTCGATAAGCAGACCGAAGAGATGCTCAACTTCGTTGACGGCAGCGGCTATGTGGAAGATCTCGGCAACGGCCATAGCGTGATGGTGATGATCCCGGAACTGGTGGATCTGGAAGCCAATCTCGATGCGCCAATTCCGGAGCGCTTTATCGCGCTGGCCGATGAACTGCGTAAAGACCACGATGAAGATCAGGTGCGCCGTATTGTGCGCGCCGTTGGCGGTTCCGGTTTTAACCTCAACATTTTCCCGAATATTGCCTGTTCAATGGCCTTCTTCCGCGTGCTGCAGCCCGTCTCGGTGAACGAAACCGAAATTCATCATGCGGTAATCACCATGGACGGCGGCCCGGAAATTGCCAACCAGGCGCGTCTTCGTCTGCATGAACATTTCCAGGGGCCGATGGGCTTCGGCACGCCGGATGATTCCGAGGCGTGGGAACGTGTACAGCGCGGGGCGACGGCGGGCAACGACCTGTGGATCATGCTCAACCGTGGGCTGGCGGGTGAGTACCGCACTGATGATGGCCTGCGCAGCGACGTGAGCGCCGAAACGGGGATGCGCGCGGCGTATCAACAGTGGAAAAAACTGATGACGGAGGCGGAATAAATGGTAACGCCAGATGCAGTACTGATTGCCGCTATCGAGACGATTAACCTTGAGGGCGACTTGCTCGATCAGGGCGAGTTCAACGCCTGGCTGGAGCTGTGGCAGCGCGATGGCCTGTATATCGTGCCAATCGATCCACAGGAAACGGATTTCAAAAACACCCTCAACTATGCCTGCGACGATCACGAAATGCGCGAGCGCCGGGTGAAGCGCCTTTACAGCGGTGAGTCTATCTCCACCACGCCACGCGCCCGCACGTTGCGTACGCTCTCCCGCTTCCGTCTGCTGGAAAGTGAGGGCGACGACATCGTGGTGCGCGGTGCGCAGTCGCTGTGGGAACACCGCAAAGGCTTTAGCCGTCACTACGCGGCAGATATCACCTGGCACCTGCAGCCGCAGGGCAACCGGCTTCTGATTAAGCAGAAGATTATCCGTCTTATCAACAGTGACGATGTGCTGCACAGCATCGGCTACATCCTGTGAGGAGCGCGTTATGACGCAAACCGTATTAGTCACCGGCGCGGCCGCCGGGCTGGGCAACGTCATCGCCACGCATTTGTTGTCACAGGGATATCAGGTGGTGCTGTCCGATGTCAGCCTGGCGCGCGCGCAACAGGCGGTGGACAAACTCGATAACGGCGCGGGCCACGTGCTGGCGCTGGAACTGAATATCCGCCAGCCGCAGGCGTTTGAGCAGGCACTTAAGGCGATTGAAGCCCGCTTCGGTAGCCTGGAGGTGCTGGTGAACAATGCCGCTCTGACGCTGGCGACACCGGTGATGGAAATTGATGTTGAAGAGTTCGACCAGGTGATTTCAACCAATCTGCGCGGCACGTTCGTTGGCTGCCAGACGGTGGGTCGCTACTTCGCCAAAAAAGGTTACGGACGGATTATCAACCTCGCGTCGCTCGCCGGGCAGAACGGCGGCACGGCGTCCGGGGCGCACTATGCCGCGTCGAAAGGCGGCATTCTGACGCTGACCAAAATCTTCGCCCGCGAGCTGGGAAAATCGGGTGTGACGGTCAATGCCATTGCGCCGGGGCCGATGGATCTCCCGTCCGTTCACGCACTGGTGCCGGAAGAGAAAATGGCCGGGCTGTTACAGATGATCCCCGTGGGCAAGCTCGGCGACGCCGAGTTTGTTGCTCAGGCTGTGGCGCTGCTGGCGTCACCGCAGGCGGCGTTTGTCACCGGGGCAACCTGGGACATCAACGGCGGTCTGTTCATGCGTTAAGGAGTTGCCATGCTGACACTACAGATTTTGAAACGCGAGCTTCAGGGGGAGGTCGTTCTGCTGACGCTTGCCGATGCCACCGGCGCTGAACTGCCTGCGTTCACCGCCGGGGCGCACATTGACCTGCATTTAACCGACGATCTGGTGCGGCCGTATTCGCTGTGTGGCGATCCGGCTGATCGTCACTGTTATCAACTGGGTATTCTCAAAGATAGCCAGTCCAAAGGCGGATCGCTGGCGGCGCACGCGCTTCGGGAAGGCGAATCGGTGACGGTCAGCCTGCCGCGCAATCTGTTTGCCCTGGATGAAGGGGCAGCGCGCAGCCTGCTGATTGGCGGCGGAATTGGTATTACGCCGATGCTGGCGATGGCGGCGGAACTCCACGCCGCCGGACGCGCATTTTCGCTGCATTACTGCGCCCGTTCGCGTTCGCAGGCGGCGTTTGTTGCCGAACTGGAAAAGTCGCCGTGGGCCGATCGTGTTTGGCTGCACTTCAGCGATGAGCAACGCATTGATTTGCCCGCGGTATTGAGTGATGTACCTGACAATACGCATGTTTATGTGTGTGGGCCGACGCGCTTAATGGACGCGGTAAGCGAACAGGCGAATGGCCTCGGGTATGCCGCTGAAAAAATTCATCAGGAGTGTTTCAGCGCGGAAGTGGAAGTTTCTGGTAAAGCGTTCGAGGTGGTGGCGGCAACCAGCGGGATTACCGTGCAGGTGCTGGAAAACCAGACCATTGTCGAGGCGCTGGCGCAGGCCGGATTAAAGGTGTGCGTCTCCTGTAAGCAGGGGATTTGCGGCAGTTGCCTGACGGATGTGATTGAGGGCGAGCCAGATCACCGCGACAGCTATCTGACAGACGAGGAGAAAGCCGATGGCGACCAGATCCTGCTCTGTTGTTCCCGGGCGAAAAGCGCCCGTCTGATTATCGATCTCTGAGGAGTTCAGCATGAATTTGCAGACCGAGTTTCGTAATGCGATGGCGCAACTGGGCAGCGCGGTGTCGGTGATTACGACCGATGGCCCGGCGGGGAAATTTGGCTTTACCGCCTCTGCCGTGTGTAGCGTCACGGATCAACCGCCGACCCTGCTGGTGTGTATGAATCGCAACTCTTTTGCCAATGCGCACTTCAAGCAAAACGGCGCGCTGTGCGTGAACGTGCTTTCCGGCGCGCATCAGGCGTTGTCGGGTATTTTTGCCAACGCCAGCCTGCGCTCAGAAGAGCGGTTTGCACATGACCACTGGCAGGTGATGGCGAGCGGCGCGCCGGTACTCAGTTCCGCCGTTGCCAGCTTCGATTGTGCGATAGATAACTGCCATGAAGTGGGCAGCCACACGGTTTTTTATTGCCAGGTGCAGGCGATTCGCATCAGCGAGCAGCCGCGCGGGCTGGTCTATTTTAACCGTCGTTACCATACGGTAGGCGGCGATATTGAGGTGAAAGCCTAACCCATTGAGGAGCCTGGCTTATGAGCAATACCGCAGCAGCACCGCACGACCCAAAGCAAATGCGTAAACTGGTGATTGCCTCCGTACTGGGCAACGCGCTGGAATGGTACGACTTCTTTCTCTATGGCACGGCGGCGGCGTTAGTGTTCGGCCCGCTCTTTTTCCCGGTTGGCGGCGACCCGCTACAGGGCACATTACTGGCGTTTTCCGGCTTTGCGGTCGGCTTTCTGGCGCGCCCGCTGGGCGGGATTGTCTTTGGTCATTTAGGCGATCGCTACAGCCGAAAGATGACGTTAATCATGACCCTGACGCTGATGGGCGCGACAACTTTCGTCATCGGCCTGCTGCCGACTTACAGCCAGATTGGCATTTGGGCGCCGATTTGTCTGATTACCCTTCGCTTTTTGCAGGGCGTGGCATCGGGGGGCGAGTGGGGCGGCGGCGTGTTGATGCTGAGTGAAAATGCCCCGGCATCAAGGCGCGGTTTCTTTACCGCCTGGAGCCAGATGGGTGTGGCTGGCGGGTTCGTACTCTCTGCCTTTGCCTTTTATCTGGTGCAGAAATTACCCGAGTCCGATTTTATGCAATGGGGATGGCGAGTCCCTTTTCTGCTCAGTCTGCTGATCTTCCTGGTGGGCGTTTATATCCGAAAAAACATTCGTGAAAGCGAAGCGTTTCGCCAGGCTAAACCCGAAGAGAAACATGAAAAAATTCCGCTGATCGTACTGCTGCGTGAGCATCCAAAAGCGCTGATGCAGGCCATTGCGCTGCGTCTGCCTGAAAATGGTGCGTCCTATATTTTCTTCACCTTTTCAGTGGTCTACGCCAAACATATTGGTATCTCAACAGACATCATCATCAGTGCGGTGACGCTGGCGATGGTGGTCGAGTTTTTCTCAATTCTGTTCTGGGGCGCGCTTTCCGATCGCATCGGTTTGAAACGTGTTTACTACATTGGTGTCATCGGCCTGCTGGTGATGGCCTTCCCGTTCTTCTGGCTACTTTCCAGCGGAGAATTCAGCGGGATCATGGTAGCGATGTTCCTCGGTCTGCCCGTCTGCCATGGGGCGATGACAGGGACGCAACCCTGCATCATGAGCGATCTGTTCCCGGTGCGCGTGCGTTACTCCGGCCTGGCACTGGGGCATGAAGTGGGATCTATCTTCTCCGGCGGTCTCGGGCCGATGCTCGCCGTCGCGCTGTTAATCGAATTTGACGCCGCCTGGCCGGTATCGCTGTTGTTGATTGTCTATGCGCTACTGGCGTGGATTGCGTTGCGGAGCCTGCCTTCGCAGGAGACACCTGTACTAAGTCAACCTACAAAAACCTTACCCTACAATGAGGTATAAGCAATGTCAGTGAATCCGGTTACGACATCTGAAGTGGAAAAATTACTCGCCGTCAGCAGCGGTTTTCTCTCTGAACAGGGGAACGAGCGCCTTCAGGAGATCATGCATCACCTGCTGGGTGATATCTGCAAGACCATTAAAAAATTTGATATCAGCGACGAAGAGTTCTGGCTGGCGGTGAACTATCTCAACGAGCTGGGCGAGCGCAAAGAAGCGGCGCTGCTGGCGGCGGGGTTGGGGCTGGAGCACTATCTCGATATTCGCGCCGATGAAAAAGAGGCGGCAGCCGGCAATGAAACGGGCACCCCGCGCACCATCGAAGGGCCGCTGTACGTGGCGAATGCGCCGCTGAGCGAAGGTTATGCGCGTATGGATGATGGTAAAGAGGCGGGTGAAATCATGTGGTTACAGGGCGTGGTGAAAGATAAGCAGGGGCGTCCGGTGACGAATGCTGTTGTGGATATCTGGCACGCCAACACGCTCGGTGGTTACTCGTTCTTTGACCAATCCCAGAGCGAATACAACCTGCGCCGCCGCGTACTGACCGACGCCAACGGTCACTATGCGGTACGCAGCATTGTGCCGTGCGGTTATGGCTGTCCGCCGGATGGCCCGACGCAAAAACTGCTCAACGGCTTAGGCCGTCACGGCAACCGTCCGGCGCATATCCACTTCTTTGTATCCGCGCCGGGTTATAAACACCTGACGACGCAGATTAACCTCAATGGTGATGCCTATCTGTGGGATGATTTCGCCTTCGCCACCTGTGATGGACTGATTGCTGACCCGGTGAAAGTGGAAGACGATGCCGTCGCCTATGAGCGGGGTATTCATCAGCCGCATACGGAAGTGAACTTTGATTTTACGCTGGTGGCGGCGGCGCAGAACAGTGAAGAGGAACGTGGGAAGCGGTTACGCGTGAAGGAGTAAATTAACGCTGTCGGCTCAGATTGCTGACAACGTGCGTATTGTGCGTGCCGGATGCGGCGTAAACGCCTTATCCGGCCTACAAGAACATGCAACTTCAATATATTGCAGGAACCTTGTAGGCCGGATAAGCGTAGCGCATCAGGCAATTTACTTAACGATAATCGGGGTTCGACATCACGCTGTAACGCCCGCCACCGAGTAAAAATATTACGATACCCAGCAGGAAATAGAACGCGGCGCTTTCAATAATCCACGCGCCCGTCGGTGCCAGCGCGAAAATATTTGTACCGTTTGCCAGTGCCACTGCGGTCAACATGGTGAACGAAACAATAATCGCCGCCCAGCGAGTGAAGATACCGAGAATAATCAAAATCGGGCAAACAATTTCACCAATATACACACCCCAGGCCATAAAACCCGGTAGCCCGGCTTTTATCAGCAACGCCTGAATAAACCCCAGATCGCCGCCCGGTAAGGCTTTATGAATGCCATGAAACAGAAGTAACCCACTAAATGTCAGGCGGAGTAAAAGCTTAGCGCCATCCGGATGATCGAACCGTTGCGTTAACGCATTGAGCATAGAACAGTCCTTATTAAGTGAACCCAGAAGAATAAAAACGGAAATTTGGGCAAAAGAACCCGGATAGCATAGTGGCAAACTATTGTGGCGGATTAAAGGCAGAAAAATTAACGAAGTCGTTAGAAAAATTTAGTTAAAAAAGGCCGAAGAGGGAATAAACGCTTCGGCCTTTTGCTGTCAGAACTTAATCTTCCAGCGCGTAAGCAATAATGTTGTCACCCACATCCGGCGAGTGGCTGGCACCACCTGCGGAAATAACGACATACTCTTTACCGGTTTTCGGTGATTTATAAATCAGCGGCGCGGCAACGGCGCCGACCGGCAGACGGGCACGCCATAGCTCTTTCCCGGTTGAGGCGTCGAGCGCACGCAGATAGTTATCCTGCGTACCGGCAAAGAAGACCAGGCCAGAGGCGGTTGAGGTTGGGCCGCCCAGGGTCGGCATTCCCAGCGGAATGTGCATGCCGGTTTTCATTCCCAGCGGGCCGGTATCTTCTACCGAACCCATCGGCACCTGCCACACCAGTTGACGCGTATTGAGGTCAATCGCGCTCATGGTGCCAAACGGCGGGGTGTTACACGGCACCCCCAGCGCAGATTGCAGAATATCGATACGTACACCGCCATAAGGGCCCGCGACCTGCGGGCGCACGGTGCCCATAAAGCCAGGGACTTCGTCGGTCGAGACGTGGTATTTCGCCATATCTTTCTGGCGCACCAGCGACATCCGCAGCGGCATACGCATATCGTTGACGAACAGCGTGCCGGTACGTTCATCGATGGTGATGCCGCCCCAGTTCATCCCGCCCAGCAGACTTGGCCATTCGATATACGGTTTCTCTGACGGTGGGGTGAACATGCCCAGATAGGTCGATTCTTTAAAATCGATTCGGCAAATCAGCTGATCGAACGGCGTGACGCCCCACATTGATTTCTCGGTTAGCGGTTCAACGCCTAACTGCGGCATGCCGGTAGAGAACGGTTGAGTCGTGGAAAGGTGTTCACCTTCCGCACCCTGATGCGGTACCGGAATCTCTTCCACTTTGGTTACCGGTTTCCCGGTACGGCGGTCGAGAACATAGATTTGCCCGGTTTTAGTTGTCTGAATCAGAACCGGGATCGCTTCGCCTTTCTCGTTCTTCATGTGGAACAGAACGGGCTGAGACGGTAAATCGTAGTCCCAGATATCATGGTGAACGGTCTGGAAGACCCATTTGGTTTTACCGGTACTGGCATCGACAGCCACCACGGACGAACCGTATTTCTCTTTGGCTTCGTTACGATCGCCGCCCCAGTAATCCGGCGGGCCGTTACCGGTTGGCAGATACACCAGATTCAGCTCTTTATCAAAGCCGGGTACCGTCCAGACGTTAGGCGTTTCAAGGGTGTAGGCGCGTGCTTTTTCCGGGTCGGTAATGTTTTCCGGCTGGCCGACATCCCAGGCCCAGACCACATCACCCGTACGCACATCATAGGCGCGCACCACGCCGGAAGGCTCGCCGTGCACAATATCGCGCACCCAGCCGCCAATCACCGCAATGTGTCCCATGATCATCGGAATGGATGTCGGGTGATAGCGCTTACTGTTTTCCGTATCGCCCATACCCTGTTTCAGATCGACGCTGCCTTTGTCACCAAAGCTGTCGCACAGCTCGCCGGTTTTGGCGTTCAGGGCAATCAGACGGGCATCGACGGTCGAGATGATAATACGCTGCGGGCATTGCTGAAGCGCCGGGCTGGCTTTCTCTTCCGCACTCAGCGAATCATCTTTTTGCGCATCGTAATAACCCACGCCGCGACAGGTCACGTGTTCGGCGGTCTGCGCGTGCGGATCAAAGCGCCAACGAGCTTTACCGGTATCAGCATCGATGGCCGCTACCACGTTTAGTGGTGTACAGGAGTAGAGTGTGTCGCCAATTTGCAGCGGTGTGTTTTCATCAACACCGATACCCGGGCCGGTTAAACGGCGACCGGTGTGATAGGTCCACGCGACTTTCAGGTTTTTTACATTCTCTGGCGTGATATCTGTGTAGGGCGCATAACGCGTACCAGATGCATCCCGGCCAAAGAATTCCCAGTTATCACTTTTTGACGCCAGCGTAGGTTCTTTACCAGCGTGGGTATCGACAACACCATTATGAATGCCACCGTGTGGGAAAAACGCCGAGATCAGTGTCGCCAGCAGGGCGACAAAAATCACCGTGGCGCTGCGGTTAGCCGCACGCACCGATGCACGCTGAACGGGCAACGTGGTGGTGAGCCACAGGGCGAGCATGAATAAGAGCGCGGGAACCACCAGACGAGGAATCAGCCCCCAGTAGCTGAACTGCACTTCATAGAGCGCCCAGAAAAGGGTAAGGACAAAGGTAATAATAGAAAGGGGGAGGGCAAATATACGGCGCAGCAGATAGCCTACTGCGATAACCAAATACGCCAGGCCGGCGATCAGGTACCAGGCGCTACCGCCCAGCGACAGGAGCTTGCCGCCCCATATGGTTAAAAACAGCCCAGTGCCAACACTGAGCAATACGAAGAGTAAGCGGTAGAGCGTAAAGAACACGCCTCCGCCTCTGCTTTTTTGTTCGTCCATTGTTCATCCCATACAAAGTCAGTCATTCAATGCGTGATTGCTCAGCGGGCTGGCGCATCATCCTGCGAAGGACGTTAGCCGCCTGAGATCCTGTTGTTATGGTGGGTAATCCGAAGGGGAAGTGCCTGCGCCTACAACGTAAGGAAGTTTATTTATTTGTAAGATAAATGTAAAACTTATGAGCATTAAATGTATAACAAATGGAGATTGAGCAGAAAGAACACTGCAGGGAGCGGTGGGGAAGTCTCCCTGCAAAGTGCCTGGGATCAGGCGTCAGCGAGCTGAAGTGAAGACGCTTCCTCGGCGTCTTTTTTACGCTGCCGTTCCAGTTCCAGTGCCCCACGATGGGACAGGTAGCAGAACAAAATACAGCAGACAATCCCGCCCATCAGCAGATAAAAACCACCGTGCCAGCCCATTTTATCAACCATGACGCCAAACAGGCTGGTACCCAGTGAGGCGCCGAAGATGTAGCTCATAAAGCCACGCAAACCGACTGCGGAGCCCACCGCAAAGCTGGGTACAATCTCCATTGTTTGCACAGAGGCAAGGAACTGCGGGACATAAATCAGACAGCCCACGATGGCGGCAAAAATGGTCACCATCAGCAAAGATTCACTTTTCCAGTAGCCGATCAGGCAAACGAAAATCAGCGCCATGCAGATCATTGCCAGTGGCATACGACGCCCTTTGAAGAGCTTATCGGATAACCATCCCGCCAGCAGCGTAGAGGGGATCGCGGCCCATTCAAAAAACAGGAACGCAATGCTCATTTGTTCTTTGGAAAAGTGTTTAACGGTCAGCAGGTAAATGGGTAACCAACTGATCATACCGAATCGCACCATGTAGACGAAAACATCGACCAGAGAGACGTACCAGGCATTTTTATTGCGCAGGACATAGGTGCAGAAAATCTGGAACGCCGTCATATTTTCCGGTGCGCTGACCGCATGGCGCGTTTTGAGCACCACTTTTTCTTCCGGCATCATCTCTTCCAGCGCAGGCAGACCTTCCTTACGCGGAGAGCCTTTACCCAGTGCCAGCACGATCAGTGCAAAAACGACGGCCACGCAGGCCGGGACAATATAGCTGGCGCTTTGCCAGTGTTCGCTTCCCAGAATAGCGAATCCAGCCCCAACGATTGGCGCGACAATACCGCCACCCACGTTATGAGAAATATTCCAGAATGCACCTACACGCCCGCGTTCCCGACGAGGGAACCAGTTTGCAATGGTAATAAAAGAGGGGCCAACGCCCATCCCCTGAAACAGGCCATTAAGAATAACTAACGCGGCGAAAATCCAGAATGCGGTGCTGAAACCCAGCCCAACGTTGACGATGGCGCACAGTACCAGGCCCGCCGCCATAAATACTTTTGGGCTGGCTTTATCAGCCAGGCTACTCATCACACCCTTACTGATGCCGTAGGCAATTAGCATACAGCTGCTGAGTAAGCCTATCTGCGTTGCGCTGAGATCTAATTGCTCTTTTAAATAAGGCGTCGAGAGGGTGAAGTTATTACGAACAATATAATATGCCAGATAGCCCAAAAATACGCTAAGCAACGCTTGCATCCGGTATCGATTATAGGTTGCCTGAACTTTCTCCGCCGGAACTTTATCGGCGGACTGTCCTGTTTTAAATATTGATAACATGGTGTCACCTGTACTTTTAATTGATATAGACAGCAGGAGTAATCGACATAAAGAGTGCGGTAATTACCGTATGGCTTCAAGTTCAGGAAATGTGTCAAAAGTGACTCAAATGAGTATGCAGATAGGCCATTTTTGACTCAGTAATTTATGACTAACCAGCTTATTATTATTTTTGATATCAGATTTATCTTCGTCTTGTGCGGCTATTAACAAATTGCATTATCCTCCTCTGGTATCATTATTACAGTTCAGCAATGCTTGCCAGGATATCTCCGTATTCGTCAACGGCATTACGGATAATTTAAAACGGGTAAGTTTTGCCACAATTTTTATTTCGCGGGAATTTGAGATTTATGAGAGGGATCACATTCGTGTTTTGCCACCTGGTCAGAACATTGGGCAAAATCGGTATTTTGTTATCGCTGTTTCTGCTTTCCAGGCCGACGTTGGCACAACATGGCGAACTGGTGATGGCGACAACATTTTCACCCGGGGCGACCGCGTGGATTATTCAGCGCTGGCAAACGCAGCCTGATTCCGTGACCATCCGGACACTCAACCGTACCAGCGCTTCTCTGGAGCAATTACTGGATACCTCCAACGCTGAAAATGTCGACCTTGTTTTGACTTCCTCACCGATGCTGCTCCAGCACCTTCAGGAACATCAAAAGCTTGCACCGCTGGAAGAGGTTCCACAGAACAGTCTGCGCCTGGTGCCTGAGTCGATTCGATCTACCTCCGTTGCCGTTGCGATTTCGGGGTTTGGCCTGTTGATTAACCGCTCGGCGCTGGCTGCACGTCATCTTCCTGCTCCCGCAGATTGGGATGATTTGATGCATCCGCGCTACCAGGGGGCTCTGCTGATGAGCAGCCCGTCGAGGTCTGATACCAATCATTTGATGATTGAAGCGCTGTTGCAGCAAAAAGGCTGGGCGCAGGGCTGGGAAACGCTTCTGGCGAGCGCCGGCAATTTAGTGACCATTTCATCACGAAGTTTTGGCGTTGCCGATAAAATTAAGAGCGGGCTCGGCGTCGCCGGGCCGGTTATTGATAACTATGCCAATTTGCTGTTAAACGATCCGCATCTGACGTTTAGCTATTTCCCCCAATCGGCGGTTTCGCCTACCTATGTGGCGGTGCTCAAGAAAAGCCAGCATGCAGGGGAAGCCCGGCGTTTTATTCGCTATCTGCTCAGCCCGGAAGGTCAGCGTATTTTGGCTGATGCCAATACCGGGAAATACCCGGTGACGCCGCTGAGTTCCGACAATCCCAGAGCCGCGCAGCAGGCCGTGTTGATGAACCAGCCGCCGTTGAACTATCGACTGATACTGAAACGTCAGCAGTTGGTGCAGCGCATGTTCGATACGGCGATCAGCTTCCGTCTCGCGCAACTCAAAGATGCCTGGCGAGCGCTTCACAGCGCTGAAGCGCGGCTTAAACGGCCTTTGCCTGACATTCGCGCGTTGCTCACCCGCGTGCCGGTTGATGCTGCGAGCAGCGAAAATGAAGCCTGGCTGGCGCAGTTTGATAATAAAAGTTTTGCCGAGCAACAGATGATGGAATGGCAGCTTTGGTTTCTGAATAACCAACGCCAGGCAATCAATAAACTGGAAGAGTTGAAATGAAGGGCAAGTCGGTGCTGCAACGCGTGCGGCAAATGAGTATCAGTAATAGCTTACGCGGCGCTTTTTTAATGGGGGCACTTCTGACCTTAATTGTCAGTAGCGTTAGCCTTTACTCCTGGCACGAACAAAGTTCGCAGATACGTTATTCACTTGATGAGTATTTTCCGCGCATTCATTCTGCTTTTCAGATTGAAGGAAGCTTAAATCTGGCCGTCGATCAGTTAAACGAGTTTTTATTAGCACCTAACACCACGGTGCGTTTACAACTGCGAAATCAGATTATCCAGCAACTGGATAAAATTGAGCGGCTCAGCCAGGGCCTGACGCCCAAAGAGCATCAACAACTATCAATGATTTTGCAGGATAGCCGGAAATTGTTATCCGCGCTGGACAGAGCGCTTTATAACATGTTTCTGGTACGTGAAAAGGTCAGTGAACTTTCCGCCAGAATCGATTGGCTGCATGATGACTTTACGACCGAGCTAAATTCGCTGGTGCAGGATTTTACCTGGCAGCAGGGAACATTGCTTGATCAAATTGAAACCCGCCAGGGCGATACCGCGCAATACCTGAAGCGTTCCCGGGAAGTGCAGAATGAGCAACAGCAGGTCTATACGCTCTCGCGCATTGAAAATCAGATTGTTGACGATCTTCGCGACCGCCTGAATGAACTGAAATCCGGAAATGATGACGGGATGTTGGTTGAGACGCATATTCGTTATCTTGAAAATCTCAAAAAAACGGCGGATGAAAATATCCGCGCGCTGGATGACTGGCCCAGCACTATTACGCTGCGGCAAACAATTGATGAGCTTTTGGAAATCGGCATGGTGAAAAATAATATGCCTGACACAATGCGCGATTATGTCGCCGCGCAAAAAGCCCTCATCGATGTCAGCCGCACGCGTGAAGCGACACTGGGGCGGTTTCGCGTATTGCTGGAGACACAACTCGGTAATAGTCATCAGCAAATGCAACGCTTTAATCAGCGAATGGAACAGATTGTTCGCGTGAGTGGCGGGTTAATTCTGGTCGCGACATGTCTCGCGCTTTTACTGGCCTGGGTGTTGAACCACTATTTTATTCGATCGCGACTGGTTAAGCGGTTTACCGCGTTGAATCAGGCTGTTGTGCAAATTGGTTTGGGCACTACCACCACGGATATTCCCGTGTATGGCCGGGATGAACTTGGACGCATTGCCGGTTTACTGCGTCATACGCTTGGCCTGTTACATTCACAAAAGCGACAACTTGAGCAGGAAATTACCGAGCGTAAAGCCATCGAAGAGGATTTACGCTCAACGCAGGATGAACTGATTCAGACGGCAAAACTGGCCATGGTCGGGCAAACCATGACCACGCTTGCGCATGAAATTAATCAGCCTCTGAATGCGTTATCGATGTATTTATATACTGCGGGCCGTGCTATCGATATGGGGCAAACCGATCAGGCTAAAACAACCTTGCTTAAAGGGGAGGGACTGGTCAGCCGGATTGGTGCCATCATACGGTCTTTGCGGCAATTCACACGGCGTGCGGATCAGGATATTGCGCTAAAACCGGTCGACTTAACGCAGACCTTTAATGCCGCCTGGGAATTACTTGCCATGCGCCATAAGCCGCAACAAGCCGTGATGTTTCTGCCCGAGACAAATGCATGGGTTCGCGGGGAAGAGGTTCGTCTGCAACAGGTGCTGGTGAATATTCTGGCGAACGCCCTGGATGCGTGCCCAGGCGGCGCAGAGATAAACGTAAGCTGGCAAAGAGAGGGGGACACGCTTTGTGTGCTCATTGCCGATAATGGCCCGGGGTGGCCCGAGCATTTGCTGCCGACGCTGTTGAAGCCTTTTACAACCAGCAAAGATGTGGGGCTGGGCATTGGTTTATCGATTTGCGTCTCGCTCATGACGCAAATGGAAGGAGAACTGCGTCTGGCATCGACCGTAACAAAAAATGCCTGTGTGGTGCTGCAATTTAAAATGATGGATGTAAATGATGTCGAGTAACGAGTTTTCCATTCTGCTGATTGATGATGATGCCGACGTGCTGGATGCCTATACCCTTCTGCTTGAACAGGCGGGTTACCGCATTTTTGTCTGTAATAACCCGCTGGATGCGCAGCAATGGATTGAGAAAGACTGGTCTGGAATCGTGCTTAGCGATGTCTGTATGCCGGGTTGCTCTGGCATTGATTTAATGACGATGCTGCATCGCGACGATAAACAGCTGCCTGTCTTATTGATTACTGGCCATGGCGACGTCCCTATGGCCGTCGAAGCGGTGAAAAAAGGGGCCTGGGATTTCCTGCAAAAACCGGTCGATCCCGGTAAATTGCTGACACTTGTTGATGCTGCCTTACGCCAAAGAAAGTCGGTGATCGCCCGCCGTTTACGCCACCAACAACGATTACAGGTCGAGGTGGTAGGGCGTAGCGAATGGACGCAACGTTATCGGCAACGTCTGGAGCAACTCAGTGAAACGGATATTGCCGTCTGGTTTCACGGGGAGGCGGGAACCGGGCGCATGACCGGCGCGCGTTATCTTCATCAATTGGGACGCAATGCAGACGGGCCGTTCATCTGCCACGACGTGATGCCTGAAAACAGGGCCCCGTTTCAGGACGTTATTGCCCGAGCTTATGGCGGCACGCTGGTAATAAGTCGTCCGGAAAATCTAAACCGGGAGCAGCAATACCAGCTTGCTCAGCTTCAAAGCCTGGAACAGCGTCCGTTCCGTTTGATTGGCATCAGCCCCTCTTCTCTGGTTGAGTTAGCCGCCGCCAATTATATTGTTGCTGAGCTTTATTACTGCTTTGCCATGACACAAATTTTCTGTCAGCCCTTATCCCAGCGACTGGACGATATTGAGCCATTATTTCATCACTATTTACACAAGGCCTGCCAGCGTCTTAATCATCCTGTACCCGACGTAGGGGCCGAAGTCCTGAAAAGAATGCTGCGTCGGGGGTGGTCAAATAATATCCGTGAACTGGCGAATGCCGCTGAATTATTCGCGGTGGGCGTACTGCCGCTGGCGGAAGTGGCTAACCCGCATCTGCATGTCAGTGAACCGACGCCGCTGGATCGACGCATCGACGAAATTGAACGGCAGATCATTACCGAGGCGTTAAATATTCATCAGGGACGCATTAATGAGGTTGCAGAGTATTTGCAGATTCCCCGCAAAAAGCTCTATCTGCGGATGAAAAAGCATGGTTTGAGTAAAGAGCATTATAAGATGTAGTGGAATAAAAACGAGGGTAGGTGAGGGGCATGGTGTCCCCTGCAGGAATCGAACCTGCAACTAGCCCTTAGGAGGGGCTCGTTATATCCATTTAACTAAGGGGACGAAGCGGCACGAGTATAGCGTTTTTTGCCCTGTCGGGTAAGCCTCGTGCCGCTTAACTGCTCAAAGCATCACCATTTAGCGCTGTTTTTTCGACATTTTTTCCTGCTCCCCGCGCTGTTTCTCCTCTTCCTTGCGCTTGTTACTCATGTCGTTGCGAATTTGCGCGTGGCTCATCAGGGCGAAGATAAAGGTGCCGCCGCAGATGTTTCCGGCGAGAGTGGGAAGGGCGAAAGGCCAGAAAAACTCGCTCCAGTGCACGGTGCCGTTGAAGACCAGATAGAGAATTTCGACCGAACCGACCACTATATGCGTAGTGTCGCCCAGTGCGATAAGCCAGGTCATCAGGATAATGACCACGATTTTCGCTGCACCTGCTGCCGGGAACATCCAGACCATTGTGGCAATCAGCCAACCGGAGATGATTGCGTTGGCAAACATCTCGGTGGGGCTGTTTTTCATCACGTCCATACCAATTTTGACAAACGCATCGCGCGTCTCTTCATCAAATATCGGCATATACTCGAACGCCCATGCCGCCACGCCGGTGCCCAGCACGTTGCCAAAAAGCACGATGCCCCACAGGCGCATCAACAGGCCGAAATTACTCGCGGTCGGTTTTTGCATGATCGGCAGAACCGCGGTGACGGTGTTCTCTGTGAAAAGCTGCTGGCGCGCCATGATGACGATAATAAAGCCAAAGGTGTAGCCAAGGTTCTCCAGCAGAAAACCCCCAGGGACGCCATCCAACTGGACGTGAAAAATGCCTTTTGCCAGCAGCGATGCGCCCATCGAAAGCCCGGCGGCGATGGCAGACCACAGCAGCGCCATGGCGTCGCGCTCCAGCTCTTTTTCGCCGTCCTGGCGGATATGCTCGTGGATAGCCATCGCGCGCGAGGGAAGGCGCTCTTCATCTATCTCAATCTTCTTCCCGCTTTGCTTCTCTTCGCTCTCGACTTCCAGCTCATCGCTGTGAGCGTCAATTTTATCGTCTTTGAGGTTGTCCATCGCGTTGTCCTTTTCTGTACACAAACCAGTTAAAGCGTAGCGGCTTTTGTAACAGTCAGGTCGGGAGTTATTCTGAAATGGCAAGAATAGTAACGTTTAATGTCAGCGGCTTCGGTAGAATAGATATGCACAATGCGGCGGTTACCAGGCTAAAATTAGAGCAACGAGACCGCGAATATAGACATCATTCGACGTGCTGTTACAATCGCTCACACCTAAACAGGCGGACACTCATGCGTTCCGTCATGGATGGCAATCAGCGATAGCCATAATTTACAGGGAGACATTTATGAAGCTTCGCCTGTCGGCGGTTGCGCTGGGCACCACACTGCTTGTCGGTTGTGCGAGTTCTGGCACTGAACAGCAAGGGCGGTCAGACCCTTTTGAAGGTTTCAACCGCTCGATGTACAACTTCAACTTTAATGTGCTGGACCCTTATGTGCTGCGTCCGGTGGCTGTTGCATGGCGCGATTATGTTCCGCAGCCTGCGCGTACCGGCCTTGGCAACTTTACCAGCAACCTGGAAGAGCCAGCGGTAATGGCCAACTACTTCCTGCAAGGTGACCCCTACCAGGGGATGGTGCACTTCACGCGCTTCTTCCTGAACACCATTCTGGGGATGGGCGGCTTTATTGATGTGGCCGGGATGGCAAACCCGAAACTGCAACGCGTAGAACCGCACCGCTTCGGCAGTACGTTGGGCCATTATGGCGTGGGTTACGGCCCGTACATGCAACTGCCGTTCTACGGAAGTTTCACCCTGCGTGATGAGGGCGGCGATATGGCCGATACCCTGTATCCGGTGCTCTCCTGGCTGACCTGGCCAATGTCTATCGGTAAATGGGCGGTTGAAGGGGTGGAAACGCGCGCCCAGTTGCTCGACTCCGATGGTCTGCTGCGGCAGTCTTCCGATCCATACATTCTGGTGCGCGAAGCTTACTTCCAGCGTCACGACTTTATTGCCAATGGCGGTAAGCTGAAACCGGAAGAAAACCCGAACGCCCAGGCGATTCAGGATGATTTAAAAGATATCGACTCTGAGTAAATCGCGGAGTGTAGATAGAGAAAAGGTGAGCACTGAGGCTCACCTTTTTTATTGGGGTAAAACTTAGAAGCGATAGTTGAAGTTGGTACCGAACAGCCAGGCTTTACCTTCTGATTTAAAGGTGTATGGGCCTTCCTGGAATTTAACACTCTGGCCGTGCATGTAGGATACCCCCACATCGACAGATGCATCTTCATTAAATGCATAGGTCGTACCGGCGCTCAGCCACAGGCGATCCTGATCCGGAATAGAGATAGAACGGTAATTAGACGGGACCGGGCTATCATCGAAAGCGATACCGGTACGGAATGTCCAGTTATCGTCATAGTAATAGGTGGTACCCAGCGCCAGGCGCCATGCGTCTTTAAAGTTCTCGTCTTTCTGGAACAGTGTGCCACTGCTGTTGGTTGCCTTCAGCTCTTCGAATTGACTCCAACTGGTGTAGGTGGCGCTATAGTGGATAGCCCACTGCGGAGCCACACGGTTATAACCGGAGATTTCCCACATTTCTGGCAGATTCAGCGTCAGAGAACCATTCGTGGTGCTGCCGTTGGTGCCTGCCGGAAGGCCGAAATTACCCAGAATTTGGTTATAGGCTGACGGAAGATCGCTCTTATAATCGCCATCAAAGTCGATTTTCACTTCAGAACGGTAGGTAAAGCCGTAACGGTTATTCTTATCAAGCTCAAACAGAATACCGGCATTCCAGCCAAAGCCCCATTCGTCACCTTTCAGGTGCGCAATTTTCGTGTTTGCCGGGATCTGGCTTACCTGGCCTGCCAGAGCAGGTGGCAGAGCCCCAGAACCAGCAACGATCTGACCTAAATCACCCGCATAGCGGTCGATTTTTGCACGGGCGTAGACTGCGTTGAAGCCAGCCCCGAAGCTCCATTGAGGACTCAAGCGGTAAGCGCCGCTCAGGTTAAGGTTCAGGGTTTCAAGGTCAGTGGTACCGCCGTACGCGCCAGCGGCGTAGGTATCGTTAAACTCGGTTGCCAGACCATAGTTAGAGGTAACAGATGCCCCCCAACCGAATTGATCGTTGATAGGCATCACGAAGTGAACGTTCGGTACCCATGCGGTAGGCGCGATGTTGTCCGCTTTCAGGCTGTTGCCGGTTGGCGAGCGGCCTGAAACGTTTACATCCGGGTCAATATAAACCGCACCGGCAGAAAACGTCGGGCGATCAAACATCATAATCAGCGCGGGGTTACGGCTGGCGTTGCCTGCGTCGTCAGCGATGGCACCTTCACCGGAATAGGCGCGGCCTAGACCAGAGGAAGAAAACTCATTAAGCTGGAAGCCTGCAGACCAGGCGTGGGTTGAAACGAGTGCCACTGCGACTGCGAGAGCAGACTTTGTAAACCGGGTTTTCTGGCTCATGACCATAACCTCATTGAGTTATTTTTATACAAAAAATGTTACATGTAGTAACAGAAGCGCGAAGTGTAGGGGCTGGACTACGTCAGAGAAATCAGACCAGTGACGAGAGTATAGGTCTGACCAGATATGATGTTGCAATATTGTTTCTCGGATTTTACGTAGATGATCACCGAAACGGGATCTGGTTAGCAAATTTGGCGAGGTTGAGCTTCATCTGTTTGGGTGATTTTTGTTTTAGATCATTTTTAAGTGTGATTTCGGTCACTTATCTCAATTGGCATAACGAACAACTGGAGGGAGCTTTCCGGGGAGCGTAAAATAAGGGCATCGTTTATCTGGCACCTTCGCGTGCATGTACAGAGGAAATCTACAATGAGTAAATGCAGTGCTGATGAAACCCCGGTTTGCTGCTGTATGGATGTTGGTACCATCATGGACAACTCCGATTGCACAGCCTCCTATAGCCGCGTTTTTGCAACTCGCGCTGAAGCTGAAGAAACCCTCGCTGCGCTGACTGAACGTGCGCGTGGCGTCGAATCCGATCCGTGCGTCATCACCCCGGTCTTCAAAGACGTTGAGGGCGGTGTACAGATGGACATCGATTTTGTCTTCGCCTGCGAAGCTGAAACGCTGATCTTCCAGTTAGGTCTGCGTTAATCCTTCCCAAACGCCTCTGCACCGCAGGGGCGTTTTCTTTTCTCCCTTCAGTGTGTTTTAGCTCCCATTTTTCTCTCTCTCCGATTGGCTTAATGTAAAAAATTAGTTAAGACTGTTATCAGGTCAGACCACTTTGGTTTTATTTTTTAACAGGGGAGTTTTATGAGTCAGGCATTACCGCTTATCACCCGTCAGGGCGATCGCATTGCCATTGTCAGTGGTTTACGTACCCCATTTGCCCGTCAGGCCACCGCGTTTCACGGCGTACCGGCGATAGATCTCGGCAAAATGGTAGTGGGCGAAATGCTGGCGCGTAGCGAAATTCCCCCTGAAATTATCGAACAGCTGGTTTTTGGCCAGGTTGTTCAGATGCCAGAAGCGCCTAACATTGCCCGCGAAATTGTCCTCGGTACGGGGATGAATGTGCACACGGATGCCTACAGCGTCAGTCGCGCCTGCGCCACCAGTTTTCAGGCGGTCGCCAACGTGGCCGAAAGCCTGATGGCAGGGACGATTCGCGCAGGGATTGCAGGCGGGGCGGACTCCTCCTCCGTGCTGCCGATTGGCGTCAGTAAAAAGCTGGCGCGGACGCTGGTTGACGCCAATAAAGCGCGGACGCTCGGCCAGCGCCTGAAACTCTTTTCCCGCCTTAAGCTGCGCGACCTGATGCCGGTTCCCCCGGCGGTTGCGGAATATTCTACCGGCCTGCGCATGGGCGATACGGCTGAACAGATGGCGAAAACGTACCACATTACGCGTGAAGAGCAGGACGCGTTGGCGCATCGCTCGCATCAGCTGGCAGCGCAGGCATGGGCGGAAGGCAAACTGGCGGATGAAGTGATGACGGCCTACGCGCCACCGTTCCGTGACCCGCTGGAGCAGGACAATAATATACGCGGTAGCTCGACGCTGGCGGATTACGCCAAACTGCGCCCGGCCTTCGACCGTAAACATGGCTCGGTCACGGCAGCCAACAGTACGCCGCTGACTGATGGCGCGGCGGCGGTGATTTTAATGACTGAATCGCGCGCCCGCGAACTGGGTTTAACACCGCTGGGCTATCTGCGCAGCTACGCGTTTACCGCCATTGAGGTGCAGCAGGATATGCTGCTCGGCCCGGCGTGGGCCACACCGCTGGCGCTCGATCGCGCGGGGCTCACCCTCGCAGATCTCACGTTGTTTGATATGCATGAAGCGTTTGCCGCACAAACGCTGGCAAATATTCAGTGCCTTGCCAGCAATCGTTTTGCCCGCGACGTGCTGGGGCGTACCCAGGCGACCGGTGAGGTTGACGAAAGTAAGTTCAATGTGTTGGGCGGATCGATAGCCTATGGGCACCCCTTTGCCGCCACCGGTGCCCGAATGATCACGCAAACGCTCAATGAATTACGCCGCCGGGGAGGCGGTTTTGGCCTTGTCACCGCCTGCGCGGCGGGTGGTTTGGGCGCGGCAATGGTACTGGAGGCTGAATAATGACGACAATATCCGCATTTTCTCTCACTGTTCGCCCGGATAACGTCGCCATAATTACCATCGATGTGCCGGATGAAAAAATGAATACCCTGAAGGCGGAGTTTGGTGCGCAGGTGCGGACGATTCTCAGGCAAATTCGCGACAATAAAGCGCTTCAGGGTGTGGTTATCATATCTGCCAAGCCTGACAACTTTATTGCCGGCGCTGATATCAACATGATTGGTAACTGCGCCAGCGCGCAGGAAGCCGAAGAGCTGGCGCGGCAGGGCCAGCAGATCATGGCGGATCTGAACGGTTTGTCGATCCCGGTGATTGCCGCCATTCACGGAGCATGCCTTGGCGGCGGGCTGGAACTGGCGCTTGCCTGCCATGGGCGCGTCTGCTCTGACGATCCGAAAACGGTGCTTGGGTTACCGGAAGTGCAACTTGGTTTGCTGCCGGGCTCAGGCGGTACCCAGCGATTGCCGCGTCTGATTGGCGTGAGTACAGCGCTGGATATGATTCTGACAGGCAAGCAACTGCGCGCGCGCCAGGCGCTTAAGGTTGGGCTGGTGGATGACGTGGTGCCACAGACGATTTTGCTGGAAGCCGCGGTTGAGCTGGCAAAGCAAGTGCCATCCCGTTCACGTCATCTGCCGGTCAAAGAGCGCATTCTGGCGGGCCCATTGGGGCGCAATATTCTGTTTACGCTTGCCGGAAAGAAAACCGAGCAGAAAACGCACGGCAACTATCCGGCGACCAAAAAGATCCTGGACGTTATTGAAACCGGGCTGGCACAAGGCACCAGCAGCGGCTATGACGCGGAAGCGCGCGCCTTTGGCGAGCTGGCGATGACTCCGCAGTCTAAAGCGCTGCGGCATATCTTCTTCGCCAGCACGGAGATCAAAAAAGATCCGGGTGCCAGCGTTGAGGCCGGGCCATTGCGTGCGGTGGGGATCTTAGGCGGCGGTCTGATGGGCGGAGGGATCGCCTTCGTGACCGCCACTAAAGGAAAACTTCCGGTACGTATCAAAGATATCAATGCTAAGGGCATCAACCATGCACTCAAGTACAGTTGGGAGCTGCTTGATAACAAGGTGCGTCGCCGCCATATCAAGGCTAATGAGCGTGATAGTCAGCTGGCGTTGATTTCCGGATCGACCGATTATCGCGGGTTTGCGCATCGGGATCTGGTTATTGAAGCGGTGTTTGAAGATCTGGCGCTGAAACAGAAAATGGTGAGTGAAGTGGAGCAACAGTGTGCGCCGCACACCATCTTTGCGTCGAATACGTCGTCGCTGCCGATTGGCGATATTGCCGCCCAGGCACAACGCCCTGAACAGGTGATCGGCCTGCACTTTTTCAGCCCGGTCGAAAAAATGCCGCTGGTGGAGGTTATCCCACACGCGGCAACCTCTGAACAGACTATCGCCACCACCGTGAAGCTGGCAAAGAAACAGGGGAAAATGCCGATTGTGGTGGCCGATCGCGCTGGGTTTTATGTAAATCGTATTTTAGCGCCGTACATTAACGAGGCGATGCGTATGCTTACCGACGGTGAACGCATCGAAGATATTGATAATGCTCTGGTTAAATTCGGTTTCCCCGTTGGGCCTATCCAGCTTCTGGATGAGGTGGGAATTGATACAGGCACCAAAATTATGCCGGTGCTGGAAGCAGCGTATGGGGATCGTTTCAGCGCCCCTGCAACGCTTATTTCAGCGATTTTGAACGACGATCGCAAAGGCAGAAAAAACGGTCGCGGATTCTATCTTTATGGCGCAAAAGGGCGTACAAGCAAGAAACAACCGGATAGCGCAATCTATTCGCTACCTGGAATGGCTTCGCGTAACAGCCAGCTTTCGCCGCAACAGATAGCCGAACGCTGTGTGTTGCTTATGCTCAACGAAGCGGCGCGCTGCTTTGATGAACGCGTGATCCGCCGCGCGCGCGATGGTGACATTGGCGCGGTGTTTGGCATTGGTTTTCCACCGTTCTTAGGTGGCCCGTTCCGTTACATGGATTCGCTGGGCGCGGGTGAAGTGGTTGCCAGATTACAACGCCTGGCTTCACAGTACGGCCCACGTTTTACGCCGTGCGAGGTGTTGGTCGCCATGAGCGAACGAGGAGAAACTTTTTATTCTCCGTTGGAAACTGGCTCAGAGGGTTGAGGTCAAAGGTATATCACTCAGCGAGTGACGCTGTGCTGGTCATTTTGTAAACAAATATTGACTATACTTACGCCATTAAGGTAAAAGACAGCGTTTCATTCATTGGATGGATCAGGCACAATGCCCGGCTACCGAAACATCGCAGGTCTCGTTTCCTGCGATGTTGATCGGTGCTTCTGTTTAACAAAAGCGGTGCAATATGCAAGTTTTTATTATGCGTCACGGCGACGCTGCTCTTGAAGCAGCCAGTGACTCGGTTCGTCCTCTTACGGGATGTGGTTGTGATGAATCCCGTCAGATGGCAACCTGGCTGAAAGGCCAAAAAGTGGATATTGAACGTGTTCTGGTTAGCCCGTTCCTGCGTGCGGAACAGACTCTTGATATGGTAGGGGAGTGCATGCACTTGCCTGAAGATGTCGAAGTGCTGCCTGAACTGACACCATGCGGTGATATCGGACTCGTCAGCGCGTATCTGCAAGCGCTGGCGAATGAAGGTGTCGCGTCTGTACTGGTGATATCTCACCTGCCACTGGTTGGCTACCTGGTCTCTGAACTTTGCCCTGGCGAAACGCCGCCAATGTTCACCACCTCTGCGATCGCCTGCGTCACGCTGGAAGCGGACGGCATGGGCGTCTTCAAATGGCAAATGAGCCCCTGCAATCTGAAAATGGCGAAAGCGATTTAAGACCTTGCCTGCTGTTGTGCCGGATGGCGCCTGCGCTTATCCGGCCTACAGATATACCCGAGTCGCCATCCGGCAACGCTTTGGGCCTACGGCAATTCCGGCGGCAGCCACTCTTCCACTTCAATCAGCACCAGCAGCGCGGCGTCTCCGCCATACTCTTTCGATGCCTGATGAAATGCCATAACGTGCGGATGCTGCGCCAGCCATAGCGGCGTTTGCTGTTTAAGAATATGCTTTCCGTGCCCGTGCATCACGCAGGCGCAAAATACATGTTCGCGGCGACAGGCGGCAATCAGCGCGCCCAGTTCTTGTTTAGCCTGCTGCTGCGTCAAACCGTGCAAATCGAGAAACAGCTCCGGGGAGTAATCGCCACGGCGCAGTTTTTTCAGCTCGAAATGGCTGACGCCTTCGCGCACGTACCTTACCGGCCCTTCGGTATTCAGCAGCGGTTGAAATTCGTCGGAGAAGTAGTGGCTGTTGTCCACCTGCTCCTGAATAAGCCGCTTCACCGGCACGTCACTCACTTTCTTACGTAACGGGCGATGGACAATGGTGTCCTGCTTAATTTTGTGCGTGCCCGTCATCAGTTGCTGAAACAGCGCCTGATCCTCCTCGCTAAGCGATGCTTTCTTTTTCATGGATTCTTCTCATCTGGCATTTTCGTTAGTTTACCTTCTGAAGACGGCGGTTGGCAGTGAAAACGGTTTTTTCCCCGGTCGCCTGCGTAAGAATGCTGATTTATCGGCGTCTTCGTGGCAAACTAGCCGCCGAATTTACCCCGACGCATGCCCTGGAGAATAATGTGGATAAGATTTTTGTCGATGAAGCGGTCAATGAGCTGCAAACCATTCAGGACATGCTGCGCTGGGCGGTAAGCCGTTTTAGCGCGGCGAATATCTGGTACGGGCACGGCACCGATAACCCGTGGGATGAAGCCGTACAGCTGGTTCTGCCTTCACTCTATCTGCCGCTGGATATTCCGGAAGACATGCGCAGCGCACGCCTCACCTCCAGTGAAAAACACCGCATTGTTGAGCGCGTGATCCGCCGCGTGAACGAGCGTATTCCGGTCGCGTATTTGACCAACAAAGCCTGGTTCTGTGGCCATGAATTTTACGTCGATGAACGCGTGCTGGTACCGCGCTCGCCGATTGGCGAATTAATCAACAATAAGTTTGCCGGTCTTATCAATCATCAGCCGCAGCATATCCTTGATATGTGTACCGGCAGCGGCTGTATCGCGATCGCCAGCGCTTATGCCTTCCCGGAAGCGGAAGTGGACGCCGTGGATATTTCGCTGGATGCGCTGGCCGTGGCCGAACAAAATATTGAAGAACACGGCATGATCCATAACGTCACGCCAATTCGCTCAGACCTCTTCCGCGACCTGCCGCAGTTGCAGTACGATTTAATCGTCACTAACCCGCCGTACGTCGATGCTGAAGATATGTCCGATTTGCCAAGCGAATACCGTTTCGAGCCAGAGCTGGGCCTCGCTTCGGGTACGGATGGGCTGAAGCTGACGCGCCGCATTCTGGCCTGTGCGCCGGATTACCTTGCGGACGATGGCGTGCTGATTTGTGAAGTCGGCAACAGCATGGTGCATCTCATGGAGCAGTACCCGGACGTACCGTTTACCTGGCTGGAGTTTGATAACGGCGGTGACGGCGTCTTCATGCTGACCAAAGCGCAGCTGGTGGCTGCCCGCGATCATTTCGCGATTTACAAAGATTAATCCAGCACGCAACAACACAACAACGACAGCGGAGCCGTGATGGCAGGAAATACAATTGGACAACTCTTTCGCGTAACCACCTTCGGTGAGTCGCATGGTCTGGCACTGGGCTGCATCGTTGATGGCGTGCCGCCAGGCATCCCGTTAACGGAAGCGGATTTGCAGCACGACCTCGACCGTCGTCGCCCTGGCACCTCGCGCTACACCACCCAGCGCCGCGAGCCGGACCAGGTGAAAATTCTCTCTGGCGTGTTTGAAGGCGTGACCACCGGTACCAGCATTGGCCTGCTGATTGAAAATACCGATCAGCGCTCGCAGGATTACGGTGCTATCAAAGATGTGTTCCGCCCAGGGCACGCTGATTACACCTATGAACAGAAATATGGCCTGCGCGACTATCGCGGCGGTGGCCGTTCTTCTGCCCGTGAAACGGCAATGCGCGTGGCGGCGGGCGCCATTGCCAAAAAATTCCTCGCGACGAAATTCGGAATTCAGATCCGCGCATGCCTGACTCAGATGGGTGATATTCCTTTGGCGATAAAAGACTGGGATCAGGTTGAGCAGAACCCATTCTTCTGCCCGGATCCAGACAAAATCGACGCCCTGGATGAACTGATGCGCGGCCTGAAAAAAGAGGGCGACTCTATCGGGGCGAAAGTCACTGTGGTTGCCGATGGTGTACCTGCGGGCTTTGGCGAGCCAGTCTTTGACCGCCTGGATGCCGATATCGCGCACGCACTGATGAGCATCAACGCGGTGAAAGGCGTGGAAATCGGCGACGGTTTTGACGTAGTGAAACTGCGTGGCAGTGAAAATCGCGACGAAATCACCAAAGACGGTTTCCAGAGCAACCACGCGGGCGGCATTCTGGGCGGTATCAGCAGCGGTCAGCAGATTGTCGCGAACATCGCTCTGAAACCCACCTCCAGCATTACCGTGCCGGGTAAAACGCTCAATCGCTTTGGTGAAGAAGTTGAGATGATCACCAAAGGCCGTCACGACCCGTGTGTCGGTATTCGTGCGGTGCCTATCGCGGAAGCGATGCTGGCGATAGTTTTGATGGATCACTTTATGCGTCAACGTGCGCAAAACGCCGATGTGACGACCACTCTTCCACGCTGGTAATCATGAAAAAAACCGTTCTCGCTCTGCTGGCCCTTGTGGTCAGCACCGCCAGCCTGGCGGCAACGCCGTGGCAAAAAGTAACGCAGCCTATTGCGGGCAGTGCGCAGTCAATCGGCGCGTTCGCCAACGGCTGTATTGTCGGGGCAGAAGCGCTGCCGCTGCAATCGAACACGTATCAGGTGATGCGCACCGATCAGCGTCGTTATTTCGGCCACCCGGATCTGGTGCGTTTTATTCAGCGCCTCAGTCAGCAGGTGCAGAACCACGGCATGGGAACGGTTCTGATTGGCGATATGGGCATGCCAGCCGGTGGGCGCTTTAACGGCGGCCATGCCAGCCACCAGAGCGGATTGGATGTCGATATCTTCCTGCAATTGCCGAAAACCCGCTGGACGTCGGCGCAACTGCTGAAACCGCAGGCGCTGGATCTGGTCGCGGCGGATGGTAAAAGCATTAACTCGCGCGTCTGGCAGCCGGAAATTGGCCATCTGATTAAGCTTGCCGCGCAGGACAACGACGTCACGCGCATCTTTGTGAACCCGGCAATTAAGCAACAGCTTTGTCTGGAGGCGGGGAGCGATCGCGACTGGTTACGTAAAGTTCGCCCGTGGTTCCAGCATCGCGCGCATATGCACGTGCGTTTGCGTTGCCCGGCGAACAGCCTTGAATGTGAAGATCAAGCTTTGCCGCCGGCAGGTGACGGTTGCGGTGCGGAGTTGCAAAGCTGGTTCGAACCGCCTAAACCGGGCACCACCAAACCTGTGAAGAAGACGCCGCCGCCATTACCGCCTTCCTGCCAGGCGTTACTGGATGAGCACGTACTCTGATGGACAGTTTTGTTGAGATATTCACGGTATCACCCCTCATGCTGGTGGCGCTGTTTTTTATCGCCGCACTGGCCGGATTTATTGATTCTTTAGCGGGCGGTGGCGGCTTACTCACCGTTCCCGCGCTAATGGCGGCGGGCATGTCGCCGGCGCAAGCGCTGGCGACAAATAAATTGCAGGCCTGCGGCGGATCGCTTTCTGCGTCGCTCTATTTTATCCGCCAGAAGGTGGTGAATCTGGCCGATCAGAAGCTCAATATCCTGATGACCTTTATCGGTTCAATGGCGGGTGCGCTGCTGGTTCAGTATGTGAAAGCTGACGTATTGCGCCAGATTTTACCGCTGCTGATTATCGGTATTGGTCTGTACTTCCTCTTGATGCCGAAAATCGGTGAAGGCGACCGCGCACGTCGTCTGCACGGTCTACCATTTGCGCTGGTGGCGGGGGGGGGCGTCGGTTTTTATGACGGTTTCTTTGGCCCCGGCGCGGGGTCATTCTACGCACTGGCGTTTGTCACCCTGGCAGGCTTCAACCTCGCCAAATCAACCGCCCATGCGAAAGTGCTGAACGCCACGTCAAACGTCGGCGGGCTGCTACTGTTTATTCTGGGCGGCAAAGTTATCTGGGCAACCGGCTTCGTGATGATGGTCGGCCAGTTCTTCGGTGCCCGAATGGGGTCACGGCTGGTTCTCAGCAAAGGGCAATCGCTTATTCGCCCGATGATTGTCATCGTCTCGGCGGTGATGAGCGCCAAACTTCTGTATGACAGCCATGGACAGGAAATCCTTCAGTGGTTAGGGATGAATTAAGTAATGAACGCAACGCATAACGCGCAGCAGCTGATCGATATTTTCGATGGTTGCTTTGCCGATGATTTTAATACCCGTCTGATTAAAGGCGACGACGAACCGATCTATCTTCCTGCTGATGCCGATGTGCCCTATAACCGCATCGTCTTTGCCCATGGCTTTTACGCCAGCGCGCTGCACGAGATTTCGCACTGGTGTATCGCCGGAAAGGCGCGTCGTGAGCTGGTCGATTTCGGTTACTGGTACTGCCCGGACGGACGCGATGCCAAAACGCAGGGGCAGTTTGAAGATGTGGAAGTGAAACCACAGGCTTTCGACTGGCTTTTCTGCGTGGCGGCGGGCTATCCGTTTAACGTAAGTTGCGACAACCTGGAAGGCGACTTCGAGCCGGACCGCATTGTTTTTCAGCGCCGCGTACATGCGCAGGTGATGGAATATCTGGAGAAGGGCATTCCTGCACGCCCGGCCAGATTTATCAACGCATTACAAAACTATTATCAGACGCCGCCGCTCGCGGCAGAACAATTTCCGTGGCCGGAAGACCTTAACTAACGCCACGTTCAAAAAGAGGAAAGAAGATGATCGCCGAGTTTGAATCACGCATTCTGGCGTTAATTGATGACATGGTGGAGCACGCCAGCGACGATGAACTGTTTGCCAGCGGTTATCTGCGTGGTCACCTGACGCTGGCGGTTGCCGAGCTGGAAGAGGGCGACGACCACTCTGCTCAAGCGGTGTCACATAACGTCACTCGCAGCCTGGAGAAAGCGATTCAGGCCGGCGAACTGTCACCGCGCGATCAGGCGCTGGTGCTGGGGATGTGGGAGACGCTGTTCCAGAAGGCGCAGCAGTAGAGCCCTGGCCCGATCCCCTCTCCCTGTAGGAGTGGGGATCGTTCGTGCGTTTTGGTTTTTCTCCCTTTCCCTGCGGGAGAGGGCCGGGGTGAGGGGGAGCTTACTTAACCTTCTTTCCCTTCAATAACTTCCTTATCCACAACCGATTCGGATTTAACGCCGATAACGTGCGTGCATCCAGCGGCAGTGGTTCATGGCTCATTTGCGATGCCAGCACTTCGGCCGCCAGCGGGGCGGTACATAATCCGCGAGACCCAAGCCCACCCAGCATAAACAGATTCGGATAAACCGGGGCTGTTGCTGCGGTGTCCTGCTCCTCCAGCAGATGGGCATATTGCGCCAGCGTGGCGTCGTAATCCGGCAC
Organism: Pseudocitrobacter faecalis; assembly: GCF_965231525.1. Classification (NCBI taxonomy): domain Bacteria; kingdom Pseudomonadati; phylum Pseudomonadota; class Gammaproteobacteria; order Enterobacterales; family Enterobacteriaceae; genus Pseudocitrobacter; species Pseudocitrobacter faecalis. The sequence goes on from NZ_CBDDNJ010000002.1 coordinate 1,004,283, forward strand.
ATTGCCGAGCATCGGCAGATGATCGCGCGTGGCGCAACGCACACCAACGCGCGCCTCGTTGGCGCTGACATCGACCGCTTTTGCCCATTCGGCATCGGGGAAACAGTCGATCAATCGCTGACGATTATGCTGCTGGTCTTCCTCGTTAAAGGTCATCTCGCGTTCACCACGATGGTAGCTTGCACCAATGCAGTGATGCTGATTAGCCGGGTTTTGCGGCGTCAGATAACCGTCATAGCACAGCACCTGGCGAAGCTGCGCCAGCGTAGGGCGAGTGGGGATATGGCTTACCTGTCCGCCAACAGCGTACACAGGCAACGCGGCGGTTTGTGGAAGCTGGTTAATATTATGCCCGGTCGCCAGCACCACGCTCGCGGCGCGGGCGCTTTCTCCATCAGCGAAATGCAATTGCCAGGCCTCATCCTGTTTTTCCAGCGAAGTGAGGGATTTGTTCCAGTGCACGACCAGCCCCTGCTGGCGGGCCAGTGCAAATACGCCCGCCGTAAGCTGTGCCGGAGAGAGCCAGCCGCCCGCCGGGTACTGAATGCCACCGCAGCCAGTTTCCACACCCGTAGCGGCGGCAACCTCCTGTGCGCTTACCGCATGAGCCAATCCTTCAGGCAGCCCCAGCAACAGCATGTGGTCGATTTTCTGCTGACTTTTTGCATCCCAGCCAAGCTGGGTGACGCCGCACCACTGATGATCAAAGGCCACCGGAAGCGAATCATAAAGCCGACGAGCGAAGGTGAACGCCGCCGGGAAGAATGTTTCCAGCGCGGGATCGTGCGCGCTCAACAACGGATACAGCGCCCCCTGACGATTACCGGATGCGCCCTGCGCCGGGGCATCGTCGGCACAGTAAAGCGTCACCTGCCAGCCGCGTCTCAGCAGGGCCAGTGAGAGCAGGGCGCTGGCGATACCCCCGCCGATAATCGCGGTTTCACGCGAGCTGGCGCCGGTGCGGGCAAACCACGGCGCACGTGCGGGAAGTGCGTTCGGTTGCGTCATTTCACCGACCAGCATTTCACGCTTGCGACCAAAGCCTTTGGTTTTATGCATCGTAAAACCAGCGTCCTGCAACCCGCGACGGACAAACCCCGCCGAGGTGAACGTGGCTAGCGTGCCGCCGGGCCGGGCCAGGCGTGCCATCGCGGAAAAGAGTTGTGGCGTCCACATATCCGGGTTTTTCGCCGGGGCAAAACCGTCAAGGAACCAGGCATCCACCTGCTGATTAAACGAATCATCCAGTTGATCGGTCAGTTCGTTAATATCGCCAAACCACAAATCAAGCGTCACCCGCCCGCCATCAAGCAATAAACGATGGCAGCCCGCCAGTGGCAATGGCCACTGGGCCTGAAGCTGTTCCGCCCACGAAGCCAGTTCCGGCCAGTGCTGATGCGCTAAGCGCAGGTCGGCTGCGGTGAGCGGGAATTTTTCAAAGCTGACAAAATGCAGCCGCTGCAGTGTCGCCTCAGGCCACTTGAGGCGAAAGGCATCAAATGCCTGCCAAAGGGTCAGGAAGTTGAGCCCCGTTCCGAACCCGCTTTCCGCTACTACAAACAGAGGATGCGGATGGGTGGGGAAGCGTGCCTCTAACTGGTTACCTCCCAGAAAGACGTAGCGCGTTTCTTCCAGACCGTTGTCGTTGGAGAAATAGACGTCGTCGAAATCTCGGGAAACAGGTGTACCCTCACTGTTGAATTCGAGGTTGGCAGATTGTATGGCGTTTTGTTTCACGTAAGTTACTCGTGCGGCAAGGAGTCTGCCGATCTTAGCGATGCGTGCCGGAAGGCGCAAATTTATGCATAAATTGGCTGATCGGACTTGTTCGGCGTACAAGTGTACGCTATCTTGCCTCTCGAAACTTTAAAATAGTGATGACTTACAGAGGTTATGAATGAAACGTGCAGTGATTACTGGCCTGGGCATCGTTTCCAGCATCGGTAGCAACCAGCAGGAAGTCCTGGCATCTCTGCGTGAAGGACGCTCGGGGATCACTTTCTCTCAAGAGTTTAAAGACTCTGGTATGCGTAGCCACGTATGGGGTAACGTCAAACTGGACACCACCGGTCTTATCGACCGCAAAGTGGTCCGTTTCATGAACGATGCCTCTATTTACGCTTACCTCTCTATGCAGCAAGCAGTTGAAGACTCTGGCCTGAAAGCTGAAGATTATCAGAACAACCCGCGTGTGGGGCTGATCGCTGGTTCCGGCGGCTCCTCTAAAGCGCAGGTGTTCGGTGCCGACGCAATGCGTAGCCCACGTGGCCTGAAAGCAGTCGGCCCTTATGTGGTGACCAAAGCCATGGGCTCCGCGGTTTCCGCGTGCCTGGCAACACCGTTTAAAATTCACGGTGTGAACTACTCTATCAGTTCCGCGTGTGCCACCTCCGCACACTGCATAGGTAACGCGGTAGAACAAATCCAGTTGGGCAAACAGGACATCGTGTTTGCCGGTGGCGGCGAAGAACTGGGCTGGGAAATGGCCTGCGAGTTCGATGCAATGGGCGCGCTGTCCACGAAATTCAACGACACCCCGGAAAAAGCGTCCCGTACGTATGACGCACACCGTGACGGTTTTATCATCGCGGGCGGCGGCGGTATGGTTGTTGTCGAAGAGCTGGAACACGCTCTGGCGCGCGGTGCGCATATTTATGCAGAGATCGTGGGCTACGGTGCAACGTCTGATGGCGCTGACATGGTTGCTCCGTCTGGCGAAGGCGCAGTACGTTGCATGAAGATGGCAATGAACGGCGTTGATACTCCTATCGACTACCTGAACTCCCACGGTACGTCTACGCCGGTTGGCGACGTGAAAGAACTGGGCGCTATTCAGGAAGTGTTTGGCAGTAACAGCCCGGCTATCTCCGCAACCAAAGCCATGACCGGTCACTCTCTGGGTGCCGCTGGCGTGCAGGAAGCTATCTATTCTCTGCTGATGCTGGAACATGGCTTTATCGCGCCAAGCATCAACATTGAAGAGCTGGACGAGCAGGCCGCTGGCCTGAACATCGTAACCGAACCGACCGAGCGTGAACTGACCACCGTGATGTCCAACAGCTTCGGCTTCGGCGGCACTAACGCAACGCTGGTGATGCGTAAGCTGAAAGCGTAATTGCTGAACGCCTTAAAAAAGGAGCCGGAAGGCTCCTTTTTTGTGCGTTGACATCTTGCTGTTAAAAAAGGCAAAATCGGCCCTCAACACTCTTATACGAGTGCGTAAGCGTTTAACGTCAATCAACGCGCCGACACCCTGATTATCAGGTGGAGGAGGCGTGGTCTATTCCCCGCCTTACTCTGCATTCTGGAGTAAAGCATGTCCGAAGTTTCTCAATCTGTTCCAGCATCTTCCGGTAACGGCTCGCTGTTCCGTATCGCCTTTGCCGTTTTTCTCACCTATCTGACCGTCGGTATTCCGCTGCCCGTTATTCCGTTGTTTGTGCATCAGGAACTGGGGTATGGCAATACCATGGTCGGTATCGCCGTGGGTATTCAGTTTCTCGCCACCGTATTAACGCGCGGCTATGCCGGGCGTCTGGCCGATCAATACGGTGCGAAGCGTTCGGCGCTTCAGGGAATGGCCGCCTGTGCGCTGGCCGGGGCGGCCTGGCTGGCGGCGGCACTGCTTCCCGTTGATGCGATGGTGAAGTTTGGCCTCTTGATTGTCGGCCGTTTGATTCTGGGCTTTGGTGAAAGCCAACTGCTGACCGGAACACTTACCTGGGGAATGGGGCTCGTTGGCCCAAAACGCTCCGGAAAGGTGATGTCGTGGAACGGGATGGCGATTTTTGGCGCGCTGGCGGTCGGTGCGCCATTGGGGCTTTTCCTCAACAGCCATTACAGTTTTGCCACGCTCGCCGTGGTGACGATGTTGCTGCCTGTGGCGGCGTGGGCATTTAACGGCAGTGTACGCAAAGTGCCCGCCAACGCAGGCGAGAGGCCTTCGCTGTGGAGCGTCATTGGGCTTATCTGGCAGCCGGGTCTGGGCCTGGCGTTGCAGGGCGTGGGCTTTGCGATGATAGGTACCTTCGTGTCGCTCTACTTTGCCAGCAACGGCTGGGCGATGGCGGGTTTCACCTTGACGGCCTTCGGCGGCGCGTTTGTGCTGGTGCGTATTCTGTTTGGCTGGATGCCTGACCGCTTTGGCGGCGTGAAGGTGGCGGTGGGCTCGCTGCTGGTTGAAACGGTGGGACTTGCGCTGCTGTGGCAGGCACCGGATGCATGGATGGCATTGGCCGGCGCGGCGTTGACCGGCGCAGGTTGTTCGCTGATTTTCCCGGCGCTGGGCGTCGAAGTCGTCAAGCGTGTACCGCCGCAGGTGCGCGGCACGGCATTAGGCGGCTATGCGGCATTTCAGGACATCGCGCTCGGTGTCTCCGGCCCGCTGGCGGGGATGCTGGCGACAATGGCGGGATATCCTTCCGTCTTCCTCGCCGGGGCGATTTCAGCGCTGCTGGGCATTGTGGTGACGCTCGTCGCGTTTCGTAAAAAGTAATGTTCCTCAACAGGCGAACTGAATCACCGGAACGAATGATGATGACGCGGTGATGACCACCATCATTCGTCTGTTGTTACTGCAGGCTTAGAGCACCATCCATAACAGCGCCATCACCACAACGAGCACGATAAGCATCAGGCCCGGTCGCGCAGAAGCGGATTTATATGCCTCAATGATCGGTGCGAACGGGCTGGTGATGGGCTGCACATATCGCACATCCAGCGTATCCTGCGAACGCTCGACGCGCTTGAGGAAAAGCTGATTCAACAGCGTTTGCACCTGCGTCATTGTCAGCACCGTCTGTGGCGTGATGTTCCAGTTTTGCTGACCGTAATCCTTCAGGGCCTGCCACTCGTGCGGTTCCATCGGCTGTTTGAGCGCCGCCTGCAGTGCATTGAGCGTCGGCGCCGGCTGGGTGCTTAGTGTCTGACGCGCCTGTAGCCAGGTCGCCAGTGCCGTAAAATGTTTGGCCGGAATTAACTCGCCGGTTTTCACGCCGGAAAGCTCCAGCATTGATTGCCAGATAATCTTGCTCGACTCGCCCGTGGCAGCGGCAAGTTTGGTCACCAACTGATTCAGCGTATTGTGCTCGGCTGGCTGCAGCGGGCGATCGGTTGCCGGGCGTTGCTGCGGTTGCGGAATCGACAGCTGGCCGTTTTGCAGGAGTTGCAGCACGCTTTTCAGTTGAGCGGGTGTTAACTGACTCAGCGCGGTTTGCCCATACTGCTGGCGAATAAAATCACTCACCGCCTGGCGATTATTACCGTGATTCAACAGTTCCGTCAGCTGTGACAGGGTTTGCCGGGTGCTAAGATTCTGCTGTGCCGTTTCGAGGCGCTGATTCAGATTCTGCTCGGCGGCAGGAAAATTGCGCGACACCAGCGGTGAATCATTCTTCAACCCCAAATCGTGACGCACGCCAGCCCACACCTGCGCATTCGTTTGTGAGGTCAACGCCATAAGACGCGTGATGAGACGTTCAAGTACCGTGCGCTGCTGCGTGGAGAGCGGTTGTTCTCCGGCGACAGAAGTGGTGGTTGAACCTTCCCCCGGAGGGCGCGAGGGCATACCTGAAATGGGTTGCGTCATGATTTATCCTTAACCTTATTGCTCTACTTAACCAGGATGTCGAGTATGCCTGGCGGCCAGATTATGGCACACTTCCCCGGTTAACTCTCGTTCTCAGACAGGTACCGTAACGTGAAAATCCTTGTTGATGAAAATATGCCCTACGCCCGTGAGCTCTTCAGCCGTTTGGGTGAGGTGAAGGCTGTTCCAGGACGTCCCATTCCGGTAGCGGAACTGGCGGGCGCCGACGCGCTGATGGTGCGATCCGTCACGAAGGTGAATGAGTCCCTGCTGGCGAATCAGTCGATTAAATTTGTTGGCACGGCGACCGCGGGTACGGACCATGTCGATCAGGCGTGGCTTGCGCAGGCGGGCATTGGTTTTTCCGCCGCCCCTGGCTGTAACGCCATTGCGGTCGTGGAATACGTTTTCTCCTCACTGTTGTATCTGGCTGAGCGCGACGGTTTTACGCTCACTGACCGTACGGTCGGGATTGTAGGTGTCGGTAATGTAGGCGGACGGCTGCAAAAACGTCTGGAAGCGCTGGGTGTGCGCACGCTGCTGTGCGATCCGCCGCGTGCCGATAACGGCGACGAGGGCGATTTCCGCGCGCTCGATGAACTGGTACAGGAAGCCGATATCCTGACCTTCCATACGCCGCTGTTTAAAGATGGCCCGTATAAGTCGCTGCACCTGGCCGATGAAGCGCTGATCCGCAGTCTGAAGCCGGGCGCGATTTTAATTAACGCCTGCCGTGGCCCGGTGGTGGATAACGCGGCCTTGCTAAAATGCCTTGAAGCCGGTCAGGATCTTAGCGTTGTGCTTGATGTCTGGGAGCCGGAACCGGATCTCAACCTGGCGCTGCTCGAAAAAGTGGATATCGGCACGTCGCACATCGCCGGCTACACGCTGGAAGGCAAAGCGCGCGGCACCACGCAGGTGTTTGAAGCCTATAGCAAGTTTATCGGCCAGGCGCAGCAGGTGGCGCTGGATACGCTGCTGCCGCCGCCAGAATTCGGCCGCATCACCTTGCACGGTAAGCTCGATCAGCCAACGCTGAAAAGGCTGGTGCATTTGGTGTATGATGTGCGCCGCGATGATGCGCCGCTGCGAAAAGTGGCGGGCATTCCGGGTGAGTTCGACAAGCTGCGTAAGAATTACCTTGAGCGCCGCGAGTGGTCGTCACTGTATGTACAATGTGATGACGCAGATGCGGCAACGCTTTTGAAAAAGCTCGGGTTTAACGCCGTTCATCATCCGATTCGTTAAGATTATTTCTTTTGTGCCTTGCCCGTCGGCGAGGCACGTCGCTATTTCTGGAGTTAATCACCATGTCTGAAGGCTGGAATATTGCCGTACTGGGCGCAACGGGCGCCGTTGGGGAAGCCCTGCTTGAAACACTGGCGGAGCGTGAGTTCCCGGTAGGTGAACTCTATGCGCTGGCGCGTAGCGAAAGTGCCGGGGAATCGCTGCGCTTTGGCGGGAAAACCGTGCGCGTTCAGGATGCGGCGGAATTCGACTGGACACAGGTTCAACTCGCGTTCTTTGCAGCGGGTGTTGAAGCCACGTCAACGTATGTGGAAGAAGCCACTAACTCAGGCTGCCTGGTTATTGATTTGAGTGGACAGTTCGCGCTTGAACCGGACGTGCCGCTGGTTGTGCCGGAAGTGAACCCGTTTGTGTTGGCCGATTACCGTAACCGTAACTTGATTGCTGTGCCGGACAGCCAGACCAGTCAACTGCTGGCAGCGCTGAAACCGCTGATCGACCAGGGCGGTCTGGCGCGTATCAACGTGACCTGCCTGCTTTCCGCATCGGCTCACGGCAAGAAAGCCGTCGATGCGCTGGCGGGGCAGAGTGCAAAACTGCTCAACGGCATTCCGATTGATGATGACGATTTCTTCGGTCGCCAGCTGGCGTTTAACATGCTGCCGCTGCTGCCGAATCGTGAAGGTATCGTGCATGAAGAGCAGCGTATCGTCGATCAAACGCGCAAAATTTTGCAGGATGAAGGCCTGATTATCTCCGCGAACTGCGTCCAGTCGCCGGTCTTCTATGGCCACGCGCAGATGGTCGGATTTGAAGCCATGCGTCCACTGGCGGCAGACGAAGCTCGCGATGCTTTCGCTCGTGGCGAAGATGTCGTGCTCTCTGAAGAGAATGAATTCCCGACGCAGGTAAGCGACGCCTCCGGCAGCGCGCATCTCTCTGTCGGCTGTGTGCGTAATGACTACGGTATGCCGGAACAGGTACAGTTCTGGTCGGTCGCTGATAACGTTCGCTTTGGCGGCGCGCTGATGGCGGTGAAAATCGCTGAAAAATTAGTGCAGGAGTATATGTACTAATGTCAGAAGTGCAGCAACAGCCCGTCTATAAAATTGCGCTGGGCATCGAGTATGACGGCAGCAAATATTATGGCTGGCAGCGTCAGAACGAAGTCCGCAGCGTGCAGGAGAAGCTGGAAAAAGCGCTCACTCAGGTGGCCAACGAACCGATCACCGTGTTCTGCGCCGGGCGTACCGATTCAGGCGTACACGGTACCGGGCAGGTGGTGCATTTTGAAACCACCGCCGATCGTAAAGACGCGGCGTGGACACTTGGTGTAAATGCGAATTTACCTGGTGACATTGCCGTGCGTTGGGTGAAACATGTGCCGGAAGATTTTCATGCACGTTTTAGCGCCACGGCTCGCCGTTATCGCTACATCATCTACAATCATCGGTTGCGTCCGGCGGTGATGAGTCAGGGAGTAACCCACTACCATCAACCGCTGGATGAGGCGCGAATGCACCGTGCCGCCCAGTGTTTGTTGGGCGAGAACGATTTCACCTCGTTCCGCGCGGTGCAGTGTCAGTCACGCACGCCGTGGCGCAATGTTATGCATATTAATGTTGCCCGCTATGGCGCGTACGTGGTGGTAGATATTAAAGCGAATGCCTTTGTGCATCATATGGTAAGGAATATCGTCGGCAGCCTGATGGAAGTCGGCGCCCAAAACCAGCCAGAGAGCTGGATTGCTGAGTTGTTAGCCGCAAAAGACAGAACGCTGGCGGCAGCAACGGCGAAAGCGGAAGGTTTGTATCTGGTTTCTGTTGATTACCCGGAACGTTTTGACCTGCCGCGCGTACCCATGGGGCCGCTATTTTTAGCGGACTGAGAGCAGTTCACAAAGGCTGAAGACAATTATGGATCTGATTCACTTTCTCATTGATTTTATTCTACATATTGACGTGCATCTGGCAGAACTTGTCGCGCAATACGGCGTCTGGGTTTATGCCATTCTGTTTTTAATTCTTTTCTGTGAAACAGGCCTGGTTGTTACGCCGTTTTTACCGGGCGATTCCCTGCTGTTTGTCGCCGGGGCGCTGGCTTCGCTGGGCACCAACGACATTAACGTCCATCTGATGGTGGCATTAATGTTGATTGCGGCAATTGCCGGAGATGCGGTGAACTACACGATTGGACGGCTGTTTGGCGAGAAGCTATTCAGTAACCCGAACTCGAAAATTTTCCGTCGCAGCTACCTGGATAAAACGCACCAGTTTTATGAAAAACACGGCGGAAAAACGATTATTCTGGCGCGCTTCGTGCCGATTGTGCGCACTTTCGCACCGTTTGTCGCGGGGATGGGGCACATGTCCTATCGCCATTTTGCCGCCTATAACGTAATTGGCGCGGTATTATGGGTGCTGCTGTTTACCTATGCAGGTTACTTCTTCGGTACCATCCCGATGATTCAGGATAACCTTAAGTTACTGATTGTCGGGATTATTGTGGTCTCTGTTTTGCCAGGGGTTATCGAAATTGTGCGCCATCGTCGCGCGGCGGCAAAACAAGCGAAGTAAGCGCGAATTCGCGGTTCGACCACTTTTTTATCCAAAGTTTCGGGCTGTTATGTTTTAATGTGCAACATTCATGGTCTGTAAGGGGCAAAAATGGCATTATGCGCCCCTTATGACAAAACTGGCATCGACCAGGTTCAGGCAGAAAGGTTATCAATGAGCTGGATTGAACGAATTAAAAGCAACATCACCCCTACACGCAAAGCGAGCATTCCTGAGGGTGTATGGACCAAGTGCGACAGCTGTGGGCAGGTTCTGTACCGCGCCGAGCTGGAGCGTAACCTGGAGGTTTGCCCTAAGTGTGACCACCACATGCGTATGTCAGCGCGTAATCGCCTGCATAGCCTGCTGGATGAAGGATCACTGGTGGAACTGGGAAGCGAGCTTGAGCCCAAAGACGTGCTGAAGTTCCGTGACTCCAAAAAATACAAAGACCGTCTGGCGTCTGCTCAGAAAGAAACGGGCGAGAAAGATGCGCTGGTGGTCATGAAAGGCACGCTGCACGAAATGCCGGTGGTGGCTGCGGCATTCGAATTCGCCTTTATGGGCGGTTCGATGGGCTCCGTAGTTGGCGCGCGTTTTGTTCGTGCGGTTGAGCAGGCGCTGGAAGATAACTGCCCGCTGATTTGCTTCTCCGCATCCGGTGGGGCACGTATGCAGGAAGCGCTGATGTCGCTGATGCAGATGGCGAAAACCTCTGCGGCGCTGGCGAAAATGCAGGAACGTGGTCTGCCGTATATCTCGGTACTGACCGACCCGACCATGGGCGGTGTATCGGCGAGCTTCGCGATGCTGGGCGACCTGAACATCGCTGAACCGAAAGCGCTGATCGGCTTTGCCGGCCCGCGTGTTATCGAACAAACGGTTCGTGAAAAACTGCCGCCGGGATTCCAGCGCAGTGAGTTCCTGATTGAGAAAGGGGCAATCGATATGATTGTTCGTCGTCCGGAAATGCGCCTGAAGCTGGCGAGCATCCTGGCGAAGCTCATGAATCTTCCGGCACCAAACCCGGAAGAAGCCCACGAAAGTGTGGTGGTACCACCGGTACCGGATCAGGAACCAGAGGCCTGATAATGCAAAGGGCAGGGCCAGACGGCGCTGCCCTTTTTGCTTCTCATCACCGTTAAACAAATCGCGGGCATCATGGACAACAAACTTATTCCTCAGGCCACGTCGCCCCTGGCTACGTGGCTTTCTTATCTGGAACACCTCCATAGCAAAACCATCGACCTGGGCCTGGAACGCGTGGGCGAGGTGGCTGCCCGGCTGAACGTGCAGAAACCTGCGCCATTTGTCTTTACTGTTGCCGGAACCAACGGCAAAGGCACCACCTGCCGGACGCTGGAAGCGATGCTGACGGCGGCGGGCTACAAAGTGGGCGTTTACAGTTCTCCACATCTGGTGCGTTACACCGAACGTGTACGCGTGCAGGGCGCAGAACTCATGGAGAGCGCGCATACGGCATCGTTTGCCGCTATCGAGCAGGCGCGTGGCGATATCTCGTTGAGCTATTTTGAATACGGTACGCTTTCCGCATTGTGGCTGTTTAAACAAGCCGCGCTGGATGTGGTCATTCTGGAAGTTGGGCTCGGCGGGCGACTGGATGCCACCAACCTGGTGGATCCGGATGTCGCGGTCATTACCAGTATCGCACTGGATCACACCGACTGGCTGGGGCCGGATCGCGAAAGTATTGGTCGTGAAAAAGCCGGTATCTTCCGTGCCGGGCGTCCTGCGGTCGTCGGTGAACCTGATATGCCGACGACAATTGCTGATGTGGCGCGTGAAAAGGGCGCACAGTTGTTACAACGTGATATTGCCTGGCAGTATGGCGTGGACGCTGAAAGCTGGTGGTTTAGCGATGCGACAGGCCGCCTGGATGCGCTGCCGTTGCCGCAGGTGCCGCAACCTAATGCGGCGACCGCACTGGCGGCACTGCGTGCCAGTGGCCTTAACGTTAGCGAGCAGGCCATTCGTGACGGTATCGCCGGTGCCATTCTGCCGGGGCGCTTTCAGACTATCCAGACCTCACCGCGCGTGATTCTGGACGTTGCTCATAACCCGCATGCCGCCGCGTACCTCGCCGGGCGTCTCAAATCTGAGCCGCTGACCGGGCGCGTTCTGGCGGTTATTGGTATGCTGCATGATAAGGATATCGCCGGTACGCTGGCGTGTCTGGAAGGTGTGGTCGATAGCTGGTATTGTGCGCCTTTAGAAGGGCCGCGCGGGGCCACCGCTGAAGAGCTGGTGAAACACTTACGCGCAGGAACCGTCTACGCCAGCGTGGCGCAGGCGTGGCACGCGGCGATGGCCGATGCCGGGCCAGAAGATACGGTGCTGGTGTGTGGCTCATTCCACACGGTAGCGCATGTAATGGAAGAGTTAGACGCGGGGAGAGCCGGTGGCAAGTAAGTTTCAGAACCGCTTAGTCGGGACAATTGTGCTGGTAGCGCTGGGCGTCATTGTGCTGCCAGGGCTGCTCGACGGGCAGAAAAAACACTACCAGGATGAGTTTGCCGCGATCCCGTTGGTGCCAAAACCGGGCGACCGCGATGAGCCCGATATGCTGCCGACGGCGACGCAGGCGCTGCCTGCTCAGCCGCCGGAAGGCGCGGCGGAAGAAGTGAGAGCGGGCGATGCGGCTGCACCGTCGCTCGATCCGGGGCGTTTTGCCGCAGCGAACAACAACGGCATCGATCCTGCGCCGGTGCAAGTGGAACAACCGAAGCCAAAACCCAAACCGGTTGAGCCGCCGAAACCGAAGCCGCAGCCAGCGCGTGATGTCGCCAGCGAGCAAATCGCCGCCGCGACTGAAACACCGCCCGCCAAACCGACGCCTGCTGAAAAACCGGCCCCGGAAGGGAAGGCGTACGTCGTGCAGCTTGGCGCGTTGAAAAACGCCGATAAAGTCAACGAGATTGTCGCGTCGCTTCGCGGTGCGGGCTATCGCGTCTACACGTCGCCTTCCACGCCAGTTCAGGGTAAAATTACCCGCATCCTGGTAGGGCCTGATGCGTCGAAAGAGAAGCTTAAAGGTTCGCTTGGCGAGCTTAAGCAGCTCTCCGGGCTGAGCGGGGTGGTGATGGGGTATTCGCCAAATTAAAGGTGACCCTCACCCTAGCCCTCTCCCTGAGGGAGAGGGAACCGATCGAGCATGGTGTAAAGGTCGGTGCGGGTTTTCTCCTTTTCCTGAGGTGAGGGAACCGATCGAGCACGATGTAAAGGTCGGTGCGGGTATTTCCCCCTCCCTTAGGTGAGGGAACCGATCGAGCACGATGTAAAGGTCGGTGCGGGTTTTCTCCCTCTCCCTAAGGTGAGGCAACCGATCGAGCACGATGTAAAGGTCGGTGTGGGTTTTCTCCCTCTCCCTGAGGGAGAGGGCCGGGGTGAGGGGATTAAAAACCCCTCCAGAAGCGATGGCGTTGAACATTTTTTCAGCGCCATTTTTATTTTCGCAGGGAAAGGAAATCCCTACGCAAACGTTTTCTTTTTCTGTTAGAATGCGCCCCGAACCGGATGACAGGGCGTAGCATCGTGGGACACATATGGTCTGGATTGATTACGCCATTATCGCGGTAATAGGTTTTTCCTGTCTGGTTAGCCTTATCCGTGGCTTTGTTCGTGAAGCGTTATCGCTGGTGACATGGGGCTGTGCCTTCTTTGTCGCGAGTCATTACTACACGTACCTGTCCGTCTGGTTCACGGGCTTTGATGATGAACTGGTTCGCAACGGGATTGCTATCGCGGTACTGTTTATCGCGACGCTTATCGTCGGCGCTATCGTTAACTACGTTATCGGTCAACTGGTGGAAAAAACCGGTTTATCGGGAACGGACAGGGTGTTGGGCATCTGTTTTGGTGCGCTACGCGGGGTGTTAATCGTCGCCGCTATTCTGTTCTTCCTTGATACCTTTACCGGTGTGGCGAAAAGCGAAGACTGGCATAAATCGCAGCTTATCCCGCAGTTCAGTTTCATCATCAGATGGTTCTTTGACTATCTGCAAAGCTCGTCAAGTTTCTTGCCCAGGACATAAGTCCTGAGATGTGGCTTAACGAGGAAAAGACGTATGTGCGGTATTGTCGGTATCGCCGGTGTTATGCCGGTCAACCAGTCGATTTATGATGCGTTAACGGTGCTGCAGCATCGTGGACAGGATGCCGCGGGCATCATCACCATTGATGCAAACAACTGTTTCCGTTTACGTAAGGCAAACGGGCTGGTCAGCGATGTCTTTGAAGCTCGCCATATGCAGCGTATGCAGGGCAACATGGGGATTGGCCACGTGCGTTACCCAACCGCTGGCAGCTCCAGCGCGTCTGAGGCGCAACCTTTCTACGTCAACTCCCCGTATGGCATTACGCTTGCCCATAACGGCAACCTGACCAACGCGCACGAACTGCGTCAAAAACTGTTCGAAGAGAAGCGCCGCCACATCAACACCACCTCTGATTCCGAGATCCTGCTGAATATCTTCGCCAGCGAACTCGACAACTTCCGTCATTATCCGCTGGAAGCCGATAACATCTTCGCCGCAATTGCGGCGACCAACCGTCAAATCCGTGGCGCTTACGCCTGCGTGGCAATGATTATCGGTCACGGCATGGTCGCCTTCCGCGACCCGAACGGCATTCGCCCGCTGGTGCTGGGCAAACGCGATATTGGTGATGGCCGCACGGAATATATGGTTGCTTCCGAAAGCGTGGCGCTCGATACCCTGGGCTTTGAGTTCCTGCGCGACGTGGCGCCGGGCGAAGCGGTGTATATCACCGAGAAGGGGCAGCTCTTCACCCGCCAGTGCGCGGATAACCCGGTCAGCAACCCGTGCTTGTTCGAGTACGTCTATTTCGCGCGCCCGGACTCCTTTATCGACAAGATTTCCGTTTACAGCGCGCGCGTGAATATGGGCACCAAACTGGGTGAAAAGATTGCCCGCGAGTGGGAAGACCTGGACATTGACGTGGTGATCCCGATTCCGGAAACCTCCTGCGATATCGCGCTGGAAATCGCGCGTATTCTGGGCAAACCGTATCGTCAGGGCTTCGTGAAAAACCGCTACGTTGGCCGTACCTTTATCATGCCGGGCCAGCAACTGCGTCGTAAATCGGTGCGCCGTAAGCTTAACGCCAACCGTGCCGAGTTCCGCGATAAAAATGTCCTGCTGGTCGATGACTCGATCGTGCGCGGCACCACCTCAGAGCAGATTATCGAGATGGCACGTGAAGCCGGGGCGAAGAAGGTGTATCTGGCCTCCGCCGCACCGGAAATTCGTTTCCCGAACGTCTACGGTATCGACATGCCAACCGCGACCGAGCTGATTGCCCACGGTCGTGAAGTCGACGAAATTCGCCAGATCATCGGCGCAGACGGTCTTATCTTCCAGGATCTGGACGATCTGATCGACGCGGTACGCGCAGAAAACCCGGATATTCAACAGTTTGAATGTTCTGTATTTAACGGTGTATACGTCACTAAAGATGTCGATCAACAGTACCTCGATTATCTCGATTCCCTGCGTAACGACGACGCCAAAGCGGTGCAGTTGCAGAACGAAGTGGAAAACTTAGAGATGCATAACGAAGGTTAACGCGTCTAACGCCAGGGCAACCTGGCGTTTTCTTTTCTGTACCCCCAATCCTATCCCTCTCTTTTCGCAGTAATTTCGTCTTCCTCACATTTTTCAGAATCCGTTTTTCAATAGTGTGAACAAACCGGATAAACATCACTGCCATAAATTTTATAGTAGCGTCCATTAACCATTTTTAATATGTGGATAATACCAATCAGGGGTTAGTGAGGTGGTAAGAAAAACTGCTTTCATTGGTTACAAAACCCTCTCGACCCTTCGTTTTGTCTATATGGCGGAGTAGTATGCTGCCAATAACCATAAAATAAATGTGGTCAATGGTGCGCCTTTTGCAACCTGCGAGAGGTGCAGGAGAAACCCAAGTCTTCGTTACGGAATAACAACAAGATGACTGGAGATAACACCCTCAGCACTTCTCATGGCGTTAACCGCCGTGATTTTATGAAGCTTTGTGCAGCACTGGCCGCCACGATGGGGCTCAGTAGTAAAGCGGCCGCCGAGATGGCCGAATCAATCACCCGCCCGCAGCGTCCGCCGGTAATCTGGATTGGCGCGCAGGAGTGTACCGGATGCACGGAATCTCTGCTCCGCGCCACCCATCCAACCGTCGAAAACCTCGTGCTGGAGACTATCTCTCTGGAATACCACGAAGTGCTCTCCGCCGCTTTCGGCCATCAGGTTGAAGAGAACAAGCACAACGCCCTAGAGAAATATAAAGGTCAGTACGTGCTGGTGGTCGATGGCTCGATCCCGTTAAAAGATAACGGAATTTATTGCATGGTCGCCGGCGAGCCGATTATCGACCATATCCGCAAAGCGGCAGAAGGGGCAGCGGCAATTATTGCTATCGGCTCCTGCGCGGCCTGGGGCGGCGTGGCGGCGGCGGGCGTTAACCCGACCGGCGCGGTAGGGCTTCAGGAAGCCTTGCCGGGCAAAACGATAATCAACATTCCGGGTTGCCCGCCCAACCCGCATAACTTCCTCGCGACCGTCGCGCATATCATCACCTTTGGCAAACCGCCGAAGCTCGATGGCAAAAATCGCCCAACCTTCGCCTATGGCCGTCTGATCCATGAACACTGCGAACGCCGTCCGCACTTTGACGCCGGGCGCTTTGCGAAAGAGTTTGGCGATGAAGGACATCGCCAGGGCTGGTGTCTGTACCATCTGGGCTGCAAAGGGCCAGAAACGTACGGCAACTGCTCAACGCTGCAATTCTGCGACGTCGGTGGCGTCTGGCCGGTGGCGATTGGTCATCCTTGTTACGGTTGTAACGAAGAGGGCGTCGGTTTCCACAAAGGTATCCACCAACTGGCAACGGTTGAGAATCAAACGCCACGGGCGGAAAAGCCGGATGTAAACCTGAAAGAGGGCGGCGAGATTTCTGCTGGCGCCGTGGGTTTATTGGGCGGTGTGGTCGGCCTGGTGGCGGGCGTCAGCGTAATGGCTGTGCGTGAACTGGGGCGTCAGCAGAAGAAAGACAACACTGACTCACGGGGAGAATAACCGTGAACAGAAGACACTTTATTAAAGCTGCCTCCGGTGGCGCATTGCTGCTGGGGGCTGCGCCTTCCGTGGCTCAGGCTGCGGAAAACCGCCCGCCCATTCCGGGTTCGTTGGGCATGCTATACGACTCAACACTTTGCGTCGGCTGCCAGGCCTGCGTGACCGAGTGCCAGAATATCAACTTCCCGGCACGCAACCCGCAGGGCGAACAAACCTGGTCCAACAACGACAAACTTTCGCCCTACACCAATAACATCATTCAGGTGTGGCGTAGCGGAACGGGCGTCAACAAAGACAAGGAAGAGAACGGGTACGCCTACATCAAAAAACAGTGCATGCACTGCGTAGACCCCAACTGTGTCTCCGTCTGCCCGGTTCAGGCGCTGAGAAAAGACCCGAAAACCGGCATCGTGCATTACAACAAAGATGTCTGCACCGGCTGCCGCTACTGCATGGTCGCCTGCCCGTATAACGTACCGAAATACGACTACAACAACCCGTTTGGTGCGATTCACAAGTGTGAACTGTGCAACCAGAAGGGCGTTGAACGCTTAGATAAAGGCGGATTACCGGGCTGCGTTTCCGTTTGCCCGGCGGGTGCGGTGATTTTTGGCACCCGCGAAGAACTGATGGCGGAGGCGAAAAAACGTCTGGCCCTGAAGCCGGGAAGCGAATACCACTACCCGCGTCAGACCCTGAAAACCGGGGATACCTACCTGCATACGGTACCACACTACTATCCACATCTTTACGGAGAGAAAGAGGGGGGAGGAACGCAGGTGATGGTGTTGACCGGTGTGCCCTATGAGAATTTGGGCTTGCCGAAGCTGGATGAGCTTTCTACTGGCGCACGTTCCGAGCATGTTCAACACACGGTTTATAAGGGCATGATGCTGCCGCTTGCTTTGCTGGCGGGGCTAACCGTGCTGGTGCGTCGCAATACGAAGAGCGGCCCTCACGATGGAGGAGACGATCATGAGTCATGATCCAAAACCGCTGGGCGGGAAAATTATCAGCAAGCCGATCATTATTTTCGCGCCGCTGGCTGTGCTGTGCCTGATCATGATCGTCAAACGTCTGATCTGGGGATTGGGTTCCGTTTCCGATCTTAACGGTGGATACCCGTGGGGGATCTGGATCGCTTTCGATTTGCTGATCGGCACCGGCTTTGCCTGCGGCGGCTGGGCGCTGGCCTGGGCGGTGTATGTGTTCAATAAAGGGCGTTATCACCCGCTGGTGCGTCCGGCGCTGCTGGCGAGCCTGTTTGGTTATTCCCTCGGTGGACTGTCGATTACCATCGACGTTGGGCGTTACTGGAACCTGCCGTACTTTTACATTCCGGGGCACTTTAACGTTAACTCGGTGCTGTTTGAAACCGCCGTCTGTATGACCATCTATATCGGTGTGATGGCGCTGGAGTTTGCGCCCGCGCTGCTGGAACGTATGGGCTGGAAAGTACCGCTGAAGTTCCTCAATAAACTGATGTTCTTCATCATCGCGCTCGGCGCGCTGCTGCCGACGATGCACCAGTCTTCCATGGGGTCATTGATGATCTCGGCGGGCTATAAAGTGCATCCGCTGTGGCAAAGCTACGAGATGCTGCCGCTGTTCTCGGTGCTGACCGCTTTCATCATGGGCTTCGCCATTGTGGTGTTTGAAGGTTCGCTGGTGCAGACCGGGCTACGGGGAAGAGGGCCGGATGAGAAATCGCTGTTTGTGAAGCTGATGAATACCGCCAGCGTGTTGCTTGCCCTGTTCCTGGTGTTACGCGTAGGCGAGCTGATTTATCGTCACAAGCTGTCGTATGCCTTTGCAGGGGATTTCTACTCCTTCCTGTTCTGGCTGGAAGCGCTGCTGATGCTCTTCCCGCTGGTGGTACTGCGCGTTGGGAAACTGCGTAATGATTCGCGCATGCTGTACCTGTCCGCACTGAGCGCGCTGCTTGGCTGTGCGACCTGGCGTATCTCCTATTCACTGGTAGCGTTCAACCCCGGTGGCGGTTACCACTACTTCCCGACCTGGGAAGAGCTGCTGATTTCTATGGGTTTTGTGGCAATTGAGATTTGTGCATACATTCTGCTCATTCGTCTGTTGCCGATACTTCCCCCTTTAAAACAAAACGACAACAAGCGTCATGAGGCGAGCAAAGCATGAGCCAGAGAATTACGATTGACCCGGTAACCCGAATTGAAGGGCACCTGCGCATTGACTGTGAAATTGAAAATGGGGTGGTGTCTAAGGCCTGGGCGTCCGGCACCATGTGGCGCGGCATGGAAGAGATTGTCAAAAATCGCGATCCGCGTGACGCCTGGATGATTGTTCAGCGTATCTGCGGCGTGTGTACGACCACCCATGCGATTGCCTCCGTGCGTGCGGCAGAAAGCGCGCTGAAAATTGATGTGCCGGTGAATGCGCAGCATATCCGCAATATCATTCTGGCGGCCCACACCACGCATGATCATATCGTGCACTTTTATCAGCTTTCGGCGCTCGATTGGGTGGATATCACGTCAGCCCTGAAAGCGGATCCGGCGAAAGCCTCGGCGATGCTGAACGGTGTATCGAGCTGGCACCTGAACAGCGCGGAAGAGTTTACGAAGGTTCAAAATAAAATTAAGGACTTAGTTGCCAGCGGCCAGTTAGGCATTTTCGCAAACGGCTACTGGGGGCACCCGGCGATGAAACTGCCGCCGGAAGTCAACCTGATTGCGGTGGCGCACTATCTTCAGGCGCTGGAGTGCCAGCGTGACGCGAACCGCGTGGTGGCGCTGCTGGGCGGTAAATCGCCGCACATTCAGAACCTCGCCGTTGGCGGTGTAGCGAACCCAATCAACCTGGATGGTCTGGGCGTGCTGAACCTTGAACGCCTGATGTACATCAAATCCTTTATCGACAAACTGAGCGATTTCGTTGAGCAAGTTTATAAAGTCGATACTGCGGTCATTGCGGCGTTTTATCCTGAGTGGCTGGAGCGCGGTCGCGGGGCGGTGAACTATCTTGCAACGCCGGAATTCCCGACCGATGGTAAAAACGGCAGCTTCCTCTTCCCGGGTGGCTACATCACCAACAGTGACCTCTCGACCTATCGCCCGATCAGCTCTCAGTCCGATGAGTTCCTGATCAAAGGCATTCAGGAGAGCGCGAAGCACGCGTGGTATAAAGACGAATCGCCGCAGGCACCGTGGGAAGGCACCACCGTGCCGAACTACACCGGCTGGTCAGACGATGGAAAATACTCCTGGGTGAAAGCGCCGACCTTCTACGGTAAAACCGTCGAAGTGGGGCCGCTGGCGAACATGCTGTGTAAACTGGCGGCAAAACGCGAATCTACCTACACGAAGCTCAATGAAATCATCGCCATTTATACCAAACTGACGGGTAAAACGTTGGGTGTAGAGCAACTGCACTCTACGCTTGGCCGCATCATCGGGCGTACCGTTCACTGCTGCGAACTGCAACATATTCTGCAGCATCAATATAGTGCGCTGGTGACTAACATCGGCAAGGGCGACCATACCACTTTTGTGAAACCGAATATCCCGGCCACCGGTGAGTTTAAAGGCGTCGGCTTCCTCGAAGCGCCGCGCGGGATGCTGTCGCACTGGATGGTGATCAAAGACGGGATTATCAGCAACTATCAGGCGGTTGTACCTTCCACCTGGAACTCCGGCCCGCGTAATTTCAACGACGAAGTTGGCCCGTATGAACGTTCGCTGGTGGGGACGCCGGTTGCCGATCCGGAAAAACCGCTGGAAGTGGTGCGCACGATTCACTCTTTCGACCCGTGCATGTCCTGCGCGGTGCATGTGGTGGACGCCGACGGCAACGATGTTGTCGCGGTGAAGGTGCTGTGATGCGGATTTTAGTGTTAGGCGTGGGCAACATTTTGCTCACCGATGAGGCAATCGGTGTGCGTATTGTTGAAGCCCTGGAACAGCGTTACATCCTGCCGGATTACGTCGAGGTACTTGACGGCGGTACGGCCGGCATGGAGTTGTTGGGGGATATGGCCGATCGCGATCATCTGATTATTGCCGATGCCATTGTCTCACGCAAAAATGCGCCGGGCACGATTATGGTGCTGCGCGATGATGAAGTTCCGGCGCTGTTTACCAACAAAATCTCCCCGCATCAGCTTGGACTGGCCGACGTTCTGTCGGCCCTGCGTTTCACCGGTGAGTTTCCGAAAAAACTCACCCTGGTGGGCGTTATTCCTGAATCCCTTGAGCCCCATATCGGTTTAACGCCAACCGTAGAAGCGATGATTACGCCGGCGCTGGAGCAGGTGCTGCTGGCGCTGCGCGAATCGGGCGTTGAGGTGGTAGCCCGGGAGGAAACGCATGTCTGATGAAATTACCGGTTTCTCAGCATCGCCACAGTTATTGGTGCAGGCAGCCTTTGAGGAAGTGGCGCGCCGTTCGATGCATGACCTGGCGTTTCTCCATCCAACGATGCCAGTGTCTGTCTCCGAATTCACGCTCTTTGAAGGGCAATGGACGGGCTGCGTTATCACCCCGTGGATGCTGAGCGCGGTTATTTTTCCCGGCCCGGAGCAGCGCTGGCCGCGTCGCACCGTCAGTGAAAAACTGGGGCTGCAACTGCCTTACGGCATCATGACCTTTACCGTGGGCGAGCTGGAGGGCGTTTCGCAATATCTTTCCTGCTCGCTGTTGTCACCGCTACCTCAAACGCTTGCGGTGGAAGAGGGGCTGCGGCTGGTGGATGATTGTGCGCGGATGCTGCTTTCCCTCCCGGTGAGCAACCCGGATGCGCCGGGCATGACAAGCCGCCGCTCGCTGCTGTTTGGCCGTCGGAGCGTGGCGGATGCATGAGCTGTCGCTGTGCCAGAGCGCGGTAGAAATCATCCAGCAGCAGGCCGCGCAGCACGGTGTTAACCGCGTGACGGGCGTATGGCTCGAGATCGGTGCGCTCTCCTGCGTGGAGGAGAGCGCCGTGCGTTTCAGCTTTGATATTGTCTGTCAGAATACCGTCGCGCAGGGCTGTGAACTGCATATTGAATACCGCCCCGCGCAGGCCTGGTGCTGGGATTGCAGCCGCGCGGTGGAAATCACCCAGCATGATGCGCATTGCCCACAGTGTGATGGCGCGAATTTGCGTGTCGATACGGGCGACTCGCTGCGGGTAAAAAGTATTGAAGTGGAATAACCGGAGTTAATTATGTGTATTGGCGTACCGGGCCAGGTGCTGGCCGTGGGTGAAGATATTCACCAGCTCGCGCAGGTGGAAGTGTGCGGCGTGAAACGCGATGTGAATATTGCGCTTATCTGCGAAGGCGACACCGCCGACCTCGTTGGGCAGTGGGTGCTGGTGCACGTGGGCTTTGCCATGAGCATTATTGATGAAGCCGAAGCGCAGGCGACGCTGGCTGCGCTGCGGCAGATGGAACTTGACGAAAAGGTGGTGTGAGGCGCTCCCTTATGGGAACGCCTGTTTAGCCATTACGCTTGTTCGTTTAACCAAATGCGCATTTCACCTTCGCCGCGATTTGCCCAGCTGAACCACGGTATAAAGGTGAGGGTTTGCGGCTGAAGGGCAGTGCGTCGATGGTTGAAGTGATACAACGCTTCACCTTCTGATGGCGTCGCCAGCCGGGCGCCTTCAGTCTGAATCAGTACTTTTCCCTTCAACACTCCGTTGCCTTGCTCAAGACAAAATTCAGCGTCTTGCGGCAAATAAAGATTGTGCAAGTCCACCCCGTTATCCGCCTCTTCCAGGCAGTACACCAGCGGCCCGCGCTGTATAGCGACTTTGCCTGCGGTATGGCGGACCCGAGGGTTAGCATAAACGCGCATGATCTTCATCGGTAAATTGAGCTTTATGCAGTCTCCCTTTTGCCAGTGGCGATGCAGGTGAAGATACCCTTTAATGACCTCACCCTGAGCCTGTTCACCGTTAACCTGAACAGTTGGATTTTCGCACCATTCCGGAAGTCGCAGGGCGAGCGTATGCGCAACAGGCGTTGCATTATCAAAGGTTATGCTCACCTGCTCCTCCCACGGATAGTTGCCGTCGATACGCAGTTGCAGGGATTTTCCCTCAATTTCAAACCGTGCTTTGCTACCCGCATAGATGTTGATGAACAGCGCATCTTTACGCGGAGTAAAAAGATAATGCCCGATAGCAACCAGCGTGCGCGCGATATTGGGCGGGCAGCAGGCGCAGCCGAACCAGCGCTGACGGACGGGTTTGATATGATCGTACACATGGTTGCAGGCTATGCTTTTGGGCTGCGTTTCCAACGGGTTAACGTAGAAGAAATGTTTACCATCCAGCGCCATACCGCCAAGCACGGTATTGTAGAACGCGCGTTCCATGACGTCGGCATACTGGGCGTCGCCTTCCATCTCCAGCATTCGACGGGCGAACATCATCAGGCCGATGGAGGCGCAGCTTTCAGCATAGGCGGTATCTGAGGGCAGGTCGTAATCGCTGGTGAACGCTTCACCCACGGCCTGTGAACCAACGCCTCCGGTGATATACATGCGCTTGTGCACCATATTGTTCCAGATGCGCAGGCAGGTCTGGCGTTTTTCTTCGTCATGCGTCATGCGTGCGATATGGGCCAATCCCGTCATCAGATAAACGGAACGCACAGCATGGCCGACCGCTTGATGCTGTTCGTTGAGCGGTTTATGCGCGTGGGTATACGCTTTGTCTTTCACCATCCATGCGTCACCCCAGTCATTCCAGTGCCAGGTTCCGCCGCGCTTCTCAAATTCAATATCGTAGTAGTAGGGCTGTTTTCCGCGCTCTTCAAGGAAGAAGCGAGCCAGCTCTTTATAGCGACTTTCCAGCGTGACTTCGTACAGTCGCATCAACGCCAGTTCAATCTCCGGGTGACCGGGGTATCCGCGTAACTGACCTTCGTTAGGACCAAAAACCGTGTCGATATGGTCGGCAAAGCGGCAGGCAATTTCCAGTAAACGACGCTTTCCGGTTGCCTGATAAAAGGCGACAGCGGCCTCAAACAGATGACCTGCACAATAAAGCTCATGGCACTCGGCAACGTTTGTCCAGCGCAGGCCAGGCTCCTTCACGCTGTACCAGGTATTAAGATAGCCGTCTTCACACTGCGCCTGGGCCAGTAATTCAATAACGTCATCCGCCGTTTGTTCAAGCGCAGGATCCGCCTTCTGCGACAGTGACCAGGCAACCGCCTCAAGCCATTTTGTGACGTCACTATCCTGAAAAACCATGCCGTAGAATTCGCCTTTTTGCATTCCTGCGGCAATGCGATAGTTCGCCAGCGCATGGCTGGGTTCCGCTTCCGGAATGGCATCATTAAGCGCCTGCCATTGATAAGGGATAACCACATCGCGGATAAGCCTCTGATACTCTCCAAGAAACGGATCGGTGATGGTGATGTGATTCAAAGGTGCTTCTATCACTTCAGCGTGCATTTTCTATACCTCAGGATAACTGTGAATGACGTTGATGAAGGTCGGTGGAAATGCGCTGCATCATAGGGCCATTCAAACGGCATTTGAGCAGGCATAACGCCAGTACAAGATGGAAAATAGCGGGGGCCAGGCTTTGCAGTGCGGTGATCCCCTGAATGGATGCCGCCGTCTGGTTTTCGAGTCCGGGCTGATAAGCGACCATAATCAGAATCAGGCTGATAATGCCGCCAGAAGAGGCCCATGAGAGTTTGATAAAAAAGAGGTTAAAGGCGAAGTTCATACCCGAAGAACGGACGCCATTTTTCCATTCGCCGTAGTCGTCGGCGAAAGCCATAATGGAAAAGTGCAGGGGCAGGGTGAATCCCAGAACGATGTTGTTGATCAGAATGCAGCCCAACCACAACGTTTGATGCTGCGCTCCGGTTGGCAGGAACCACATCATTACGCCAAAGGCGACCAGCACCAGGTTGGTATAAAAATAGAGTTTTACCAGGTCGATGCGGCGTGAGAGCGGGTTAACCACGATAGCGCCGATGATGGCGGCTAAGGTAACCACGGCAAAAAACAGCGACATAAATCCGGCGCTACCTTCAAGAGCGTAGGAGATGAAATACATATAACCGCCGCCGCGAATACACAGAATATTCACCAGCAGGAAAGACATCACCAGTATCAGCAGTAACTGGTCGTTCTTCCATAAGCCTTGCAGATGCTGACGCAGCGTAAATTTTCCCGCAAGCGAAAGCGGTACACGCTCTTTCACCCAGAAAAAGCACAGAAGAAACATCACCACGCCAACGGTGCAAATTACCGTGACACCATATTGATAACCTTTTGCCAGATTCCCTTTACCGAAAAATTCCACCATCCACGGCAACCCGACGGCGACCAGAAAACCGGCGATGCCGCTTAATACAAAGCGCCAGGACTGGCAGGACATCACCTGGTCGTGGCGATGGGTCATTGCATTAATCAGCGCGCAGTACGGGACGTTGATCGCGGTGTAGCCGACAGAAAGCAGGAAGTAGGTACCGAATGCCCAGGCGATTTTCATATTTGGGCCCATTTCGGGAACGGTAAAGGTGAGAATGCCAATCACACCTAATGGCACCGCAATCCATAACTGCCAGGGACGGAATCGCCCCCAGCGACTACGTGTGCGGTCAGCAATGACGCCCATCACCGGGTCAGAGATGGCATCAAAAATGCGCAGAATCAGGAACATTGCCCCAACGATCGCCGGGCTCAGGCCAAAAATATCCGTATAAAAAAAGAGCAGGAAACCGCTAATTAAATCAGAGATGCAGTGTCCGCCCGCATCACCTAATCCGTAGCCGATTTTTTCGCGGGTTGAGAGCGTTTCTCCGGCATCCTCTCCTCTGAGTACATCACCATCCAGATTATCGGCAGTAGCCATAATCAATCTCCATAAGTGT
Organism: Pseudocitrobacter faecalis; assembly: GCF_965231525.1. Lineage (NCBI taxonomy): Bacteria > Pseudomonadati > Pseudomonadota > Gammaproteobacteria > Enterobacterales > Enterobacteriaceae > Pseudocitrobacter > Pseudocitrobacter faecalis. Next base: position 1,029,639 of record NZ_CBDDNJ010000002.1, read on the forward strand.
TAGCAGTTCTAAGGGCTAAACAGTCATTACGGCGCATCTCTGACAGTTTTTTTAGTAAAAATAGTGCGATTTTTAGAGTAGGTCTGATGGGGTTTAGACGTAAATGATGAGATGTTTTCAATGTGAATTTGATCTGTTTTTTACTATAAATAGATAGTTAAATGTGATTTGAATCACTTTTGTGCCCGAGATGACAGGCGACGGGCCAGCAAATCGCTCGCGCTTTGAAGAATTAACGCTTATTTTTTAGTAAAAACATTTATACTAAAACGCTATATGAGCAGCGGATGGCGAAGGGCGGAGAAAGATAGGGATGGTAAAGAAAACACGAATTAAGGACATCGCGGCAGCCAGCGGTGTTTCAATTGCCGCTGTTTCGCGCGCGCTGAAAGGGCAATCAGGCCTTGGGGAAGAAACGCGCCAGCGAATTCTGGCGATTGCTGAAGCGCAGGGATACGACTTCACCCGGTTACGCGGTGGGCGTATTAAGCGACTGTTGTTTCTGCTCCATCGTCAACATAACATCGCCAGCGCGCTGCCGTTTTATTCGAACGTTATGCTCGGCGTTGCCGATGCCTGTCGCGAAAATGACATTGCCATGAGTTTTCAGCCCGTAGGGCCGGACGATGCGCTTGCCGAAGTCATTCAGTTACATCAGCCGGATGCGGTGATGGGGGCCGGGTATCTGGAGCCTGAAATTCTGGCAGAGCTTAGCAAAATCACCTTACCGACGGTATTGGTTGATCTGTGGGCGGCAGATTTTCCCTGCGTAAACCCTGATAATTTTTACGGTGGGTTTATCGCTACGCGCCACCTGATTGAGCAAGGTCGACGCCGGGTTGCATTTTTAGGTAATTCACAGGGGCATTACAGTATTCGCCAGCGTGTAGAAGGCTACCAGCAGGCGATTTTTGATGCGGGTTTAACCATTTCCTCTGACTACAGAATTGAAGTTCCTCCGGTTAAAGATATCGAAGATGCGCTGGTGAAGGGGATGGAAAAGCTGTTGGCTTTGTCCGAACCGCCCGATGCCATCTTTGCCTACAACGATGTGGCGGCGCTGGTCGCGATGCGGGAATGCGCGCGTCGGGGCGTACGGGTGCCGCAGGATATCGCCATTGTCGGTTTTGATGACATTGACGCCGCCGCCTGGGCTTATCCCCCGCTCACTACGGTGGCTATCGACCAGCGTGAACTGGGGCGCGATGCTTTCCGCTTACTGCTTAATGACGAGAGCGACAGAAACATGCTCCTGCCGGTAAAACTGGTGGTGCGTGAAAGTTCAGTTAATGGTGCGTAGTTGCACGGCAGACAATAATTCGGCAAAGTTGCAGCATTACGCAAAAAGGGCAGTCACAGTGAAACGACTTATTATTGGAATATCCGGTGCCAGCGGCGCAATTTATGGCGTGCGTCTGCTTCAGGTTTTACGCGACGTGCCTGATATTGAAACACATCTGGTGATGAGCCAGGCCGCGCGGCAAACTCTTGCGCTGGAAACGGATCTCTCGTTGCGCGAGGTGCAGGCCTTTGCTGATATCGTGCATGATGCGCGCGATATCGCCGCCAGCATCTCTTCGGGCTCCTTCAAAACCATGGGCATGGTGATTCTGCCGTGTTCGATGAAAACCCTTTCCGGCATTGTGAACAGTTATACCGATGGGCTGCTGACCCGCGCCGCGGATGTGGTGCTCAAAGAACGTCGCCCGCTGGTGCTCTGCGTGCGGGAAACACCACTGCATCTTGGGCATCTGCGCTTAATGACTCAGGCCGCCGAGATTGGCGCGGTGATTATGCCGCCTGTTCCGGCGTTTTATCATCGCCCACAAACCATTGATGATATTATAAATCAGACAGTTAACCGCGTTCTCGATCTCTTCAATATCGACCTGCCACACGATCTCTTTACCCGCTGGCAAGGTGCCTGAACTGCACCAGTGTGGTGCCCATCTGTGCTTTTCGCCCTGTTGCAGGGCGATTTTGTAACGCCGATCAAATCCTCGATATTTAATCACGCATTTTGCGTTTTACTGCTGCGGATTATGTGTCCGAACTGCTATCTTCCTATCTTGTTACCATATTGCATCTTTTTATTAACATATTTAACGTCAAAGTTAGCGCTGACGATAAAGATGGCATAAAAGCTGCACTGTTGGTCTGCAACACACAACACAACCTATTAGATAGCAGCTCACTGCATCACGATTTTTAAAGGGGTATGTATGAAGAAGACGGTTCTGGCTCTCTCTTTACTGCTCGGTCTTGGCAGCGTTTCCAGCGCGTTTGCCGCATTGCCGCAAAGTATCCGCATCGGCACCGACACCACCTATGCACCGTTCTCGTCCAAAGATGCTAAAGGCGATTTCATCGGCTTTGATATCGATCTGGGTAATGAGATGTGCAAACGCATGCAGGTAAAGTGCTCCTGGGTCGGCAGTGATTTTGATGCCCTGATCCCCTCCATGAAAGCGAAGAAAATCGATGCGATCATCTCTTCTCTCTCTATCACCGAAAAACGCCAGCAGGAGATTGCCTTCTCCGACAAGCTCTACGCGGCAGATTCCCGTCTGATTGCCGCAAAAGGTTCGCCTATCCAGCCCACTCTGGATTCACTGAAAGGGAAGCACGTCGGCGTATTGCAGGGCTCGACTCAGGAAGCGTATGCGAACCAGAACTGGCGCAGCAAAGGCGTTGATGTCGTGGCGTACCAGAACCAGGACCTGATTTACTCCGACCTGGCCGCGGGTCGTCTGGATGCTGCATTGCAGGATGAAGTGGCCGCCAGTGAAGGTTTCCTTAAGCAGCCTGCCGGGAAAGATTTTGACTTCGCCGGGCCTTCCGTGAAGGATAAAAAATTCTTTGGCGACGGCACAGGCGTTGGCCTGCGTAAAGATGATGTTGAGCTGAAGCAGGCCTTTGATAAAGCACTGGCTGAGCTCCGCGCAGATGGTACTTACGACAAAATGGCGAAGAAGTATTTTAACTTCAACGTCTACGGGGATTAATTTTCCCGACAGCACCAATGCACTTTAATGGTGCATTGGTGCTGCCAATGTCTCGATGTTGTGCACTCTGTGCACAAAAGTGGTGCATTCCTGCATAAATACGCATTTTTAGTGAGAAAAAAGCCAACAGACAGGGCAGAATGCTTTGCCATTCTGGGCTGAAAAGTGGCACGATAACTGCTCAGGATTTTTTGGACAAACCCGCAGAAATCAAAGGCAGTCGAGGATAAATATGAAAAAGCTGGCGTTATCTTTTTCTCTGGTATTGGCGCTTTCCAGCGCTTCGAGTGTTTTCGCAGCAATCCCACAAAAAGTACGAATTGGCACCGACCCAACCTATGCACCGTTTGAATCAAAGAATGCAAAGGGTGAATTGATTGGTTTTGATATCGATCTGGCAAAAGAGCTGTGTAAGCGTATCCAGACACAATGTACCTTCGTTGAGAACCCGCTGGACGCGCTGATCCCGTCTCTGAAAGCGAAGAAAATCGATGCCATTATGTCTTCGCTCTCTATCACCGAAAAACGTCAGCAGGAAATCGCATTTACCGACAAGCTTTATGCAGCGGATTCTCGCCTGGTGGTGAAAAAAGGTTCTCCGGTGACGCCAGACCTCACCACGCTGAAAGGTAAACGTGTCGGCGTACTGCAGGGGACGACCCAGGAAACTTACGGTAATGAACACTGGGCGGCAAAAGGCGTTGAGATTGTCTCTTATCAGGGCCAGGACAACATTTATTCTGACCTGACCGCGGGGCGCATTGACGCGGCGTTTCAGGATGAAGTCGCGGCAAGCGAAGGTTTCCTGAAGCAGCCAATTGGTAAAGATTACACGTTTGGTGGCCCGTCCATCAAAGATGAAAAACTGTTTGGCGTGGGTACCGGTATGGGCCTGCGTAAAGAAGATAACGAACTGCGTGAAGCGCTGAATAAAGCGTTTGCTGAAATGCGTGCTGACGGCACGTATGACAAGCTGGCGAAAAAGTACTTCGATTTTAACGTATACGGTGAATAACCGTCGCTGACCACCCGTCGCCCCGCCTCTGAATGGGGCGACGGTGATAATAAGACAGGGCAGGCTGAATGCTTTACGGGTTTTCACAAGTCATTTTTCAGGGCGCGCTGGTGACGCTTGAGCTGGCAATCAGCTCAGTGGTACTGGCGGTGCTTATCGGCCTGGTTGGGGCTGGTGCAAAGCTTTCCAATAATCGCCTGTTGGCGTTGATTTTTGAAGGCTATACCACGCTGATTCGTGGCGTGCCAGATCTCGTGCTGATGTTGTTGATTTTCTATGGGTTACAGATGGCGCTGAACGTGGTCACCGATTCACTCGGTTTAAGCCAGTTCGACATCGACCCGATGATTGCCGGTATTATTACGCTTGGGTTTATCTACGGCGCCTATTTTACCGAGACCTTCCGCGGTGCGTTTATGGCGGTGCCGAAAGGGCACATCGAGGCGGCGACGGCCTTTGGCTTTACCGGTGGGCAGACGTTCCGTCGCATTCTGTTCCCGGCGATGATGCGCTACGCGCTACCGGGAATTGGCAACAACTGGCAGGTTATTCTCAAATCGACAGCGCTGGTGTCGCTGCTGGGGCTGGAAGATGTGGTGAAAGCGACACAGCTGGCCGGGAAGAGTACCTGGGAGCCTTTCTATTTCGCCATCGTCTGTGGCCTGATTTATCTGGTATTTACAACCGTTTCCAATGGTGTGCTGCTCTTGCTCGAACGCCGTTACTCCGTGGGCGTGAAGAGGGCTGACCTGTGATTGACATTATTCAGGAATACTGGAAATCCCTGCTGTGGACGGATGGGTATCGCTTCTCGGGCGTTGCCATTACGCTGTGGCTGCTGATTTCTTCGGTGGTGATGGGCGGCATTCTGGCGCTGTTTCTCGCCATTGCCCGCGTCTCCAGCAATAAATACATCCGATTCCCGGTGTGGCTGTTTACCTATATTTTTCGCGGCACGCCGCTGTATGTGCAACTGCTGGTGTTCTACTCCGGCATGTATACGCTCGAAATTGTGAAAGGCACCGAACTGCTGAACGCCTTTTTCCGCAGCGGCCTGAACTGTACGGTGCTGGCGCTCACGCTGAATACCTGCGCCTATACTACCGAGATTTTCGCGGGCGCGATTCGCGCGGTACCGGCGGGTGAAATTGAAGCGGCGCGCGCCTATGGTTTCTCCTCCGTTAAGCTTTACCGCTGCATTATTTTACCGTCGGCGCTGCGTATTGCGCTGCCGGCTTACAGCAATGAAGTGATTTTGATGCTGCACTCGACGGCGCTGGCATTCACCGCCACCGTGCCGGACTTACTGAAGATTGCCCGAGATATCAACTCTGCCACCTATCAGCCCTTTACGGCATTTGGGATCGCGGCGGTACTTTATTTGATTATCTCGTATGTGCTTATCTCTCTGTTCCGCAAAGCGGAAAAACGCTGGTTGCAGCATGTAAAACCTTCTTCTTCGCACTGAGAACACGATGCCTGAGAATAAATTAAACGTAATCGATCTGCATAAGCACTACGGCGAACACGAGGTGCTGAAAGGGGTATCACTGAAGGCGGATGCCGGTGATGTGATCACTATTATTGGTTCGTCCGGGTCGGGGAAAAGTACGTTTTTGCGCTGTATTAACTTCCTCGAAAAACCGAGCGAAGGCACGATTGTGGTGAGCGGTCAGAATATCGGGCTGGTACGGGATAAAGACGGACAGTTGAAAGTCGCTGATAAAAATCAGCTGCGCCTGCTACGTACCCGTCTGACGATGGTCTTCCAGCACTTTAATCTCTGGAGCCACATGACGGTGCTTGAGAACGTGATGGAAGCGCCGATTCAGGTGCTGGGCCTGAGCAAGCAGGAAGCGCGTGAACGTGCGGAAAAGTATCTCGCGAAGGTGGGCATTGATGCGCGCCAGCAGGCGAAATATCCGGTGCACCTTTCCGGTGGCCAGCAGCAGCGTGTTTCGATTGCCCGTGCATTGGCGATGGAGCCGGAAGTGCTGCTGTTTGATGAGCCGACCTCCGCGCTGGATCCGGAGCTGGTGGGCGAGGTGCTGCGCATCATGCAGCAACTGGCGGAAGAGGGGAAAACCATGGTAGTGGTGACGCACGAAATGGGCTTTGCCCGTCACGTATCGTCACATGTTATTTTCCTGCATCAGGGCAAAATTGAGGAAGAGGGTACCCCGGAACAACTGTTCGATAACCCGCAAAGCCCGCGTTTGCAGCAGTTCCTCAAAGGTTCTCTGAAGTAATCTTCTCAGCCCGGCGCTCTGCCGGGCTATTCGTGTGGACGTTCCAGCCGATAGACCCAGTCGTCGTAGTCAATACCGTTCAGATGATAGGCATTTTCCAGTACCTGAATGCGCACAAACCCCTGTTTTTCCAGCAGGCGCGAAGAGCTGCGGTTCTCGCCCAGCACCCAGGCATTAATGGCATTCACACCCAGTTCAGTAAACCCGTACTGGCAGATAGCGCTCAGTGCTTCGCGGGCATAGCCTTTCCCCTGCGCACCCGGTAACAGCGCATAGCCGACGTCGGCTTCGTGTGGATTTTTACTGCTGATGCGCAAGCCAATATCACCGATTGGCTCGCCGTGAGTCTCACGCAGAACGAATACGCCACTATCGGCGCAGCGCGCATCGAAAACGGTTCGCAGCGCCGCTTCACTCAACACCTCGCCCATATAACGCATCACCTGAGGATCCTGACGAAGTCGCAGGAAAAAGGGCCAGTCAGATGCGTTGAAGGAGGAGAGCTGCAGACGCGGCGTGGTGAGGGTAATCATATTCAATGCCATAACGGGTAAAGAAGCGAGTACCTTAACACCTCGACGTGTGGGATTACAGGCTCTTGAGTGCAGCGTGGTGATGGCTAAGACCATGGTATAAGAACATGAAGGTTTACAAAGGCCCCCAGTTTAAAGGCGCCTGATTGCTGACAAAGTGCGCTTCGTTATTGCCGGATGTGGCGTAAACGCCTTATCCGGCCTACAAAATATTGCAAATTCAATATATTGCAAAAATATTGTAGGCCTGATAAGCGTAGCGCATCAGGCAATGTCATCACTCTCACTTCCCCCAGGCTAAAAGATCCTCTAGCGCTTCATCGAGGTCGTGCCAGCGGAAGACAAAACCGCTCTCTTCCAGCCGTTTTGGCAGGGCGCGTTGCCCGCCCAGCACCAGCACCGACGATTCTCCCATTAGCAGGCGGATCGCCGTGGCGGGAACGCGGAGAATAGCGGGGCGATGTAGCGCATGGCCGAGGGAATGGGCGAATTGTTCATTGTGGACCGGATAAGGGGAGACCATATTGAACGGCCCGCGAAGTGGATTATCGAGCAACCACAAAATGCCGTTGACCATATCGTCGATATGGATCCACGCCAGATATTGTCGACCGGTGCCGATTGGCCCGCCAAGCCCAAGTTTGAACGGTGGGAGCATTTTGCCGAGAATGCCGCCTTTTGCCGCCAGCACGACGCCGGTGCGAAGCAGGCAAACGCGAGTACGATCGCTTTGCGCGGTGCAGGCGATCTGTTCCCACTTCGCACAGAGTTTGTGGGTAAATTCATTGTGCGGCGGCTCTTCCTCCGTCACCACAACTTCACCGAGATCGCCATAATATCCCGTCGCAGAACCTGAAATTAGCACGTGAGGCGGTGTTTCGCTGGCCTGAATTAATGTGCTTATTTTTTCCGTAATATGCCAGCGGCTTTCGCACAGCCGCTGTTTTTGCGCATCAGTCCAGCGTTTATCGGCAATCGGCTCGCCCGCCAGATTGATGACGGCGTCAATGCCATCAAGCGTGCGCTTGTCGTCAAGCCCCTTCCAGATCTCAACGCGCGAGCCAAAACGCTGCCGGGCTTTATCCGGGCTGCGGGTAACCACGGTCACCGCATGGCCCAGTTCCAGCAGTCGCGGAACTAAATGGCCGCCAATCAGCCCGGTACCGCCGGTTATCAGAATCTTCATGCCACCTCCGTCAGGAAGCGCTTAACGTTGCCAGCTCATAGCAATGGAAACAGAGTCGGCGTAACGCAGCGCGTGAAGTTTATCGACCTCCACTTCAGCATAGGTGACCCAGTGATGTTCACGTGCGATATCGAGCACATCCTGAGTTAATTTTTCCAGTAGTGAGAAACGGTTACCCTCAATGTGGCTAATGATATTTTTGGTGATAGTGCGATAGTTCAGCGCATCGTTAATATCTTCACTGTTGCGCGCGCGGTCTGCCGGGTAGCGAATCTCAATATTGATAACCACATCCTGACGGTTGGCTATCTCTTCGTCTTTAATCCCGATAAAGGTGCGCAGGCGAAGATTTTTGATGCGGATAATAGCGTCTGGCTGAGACATTGCAGATTACTCCTTTTTATCGTTGTCTCAGCCATCATACACGAAAGCAATCGGCTGCTTAATGGGGCTGGGCCAGCTGCATGGCACGCGCGGTGGCCGGGCGTTGGCGTATGCGCTCAAACCAGTTTTGCACTGCCGGATAAGCGGCAAGATCGATACGTTGCCGAACGTGAGAGTTTATCCACGGCCAGCAGGCAATATCGGCAATGCTGTAGTGATCGCCAGCAATCCATGGATTGCTGGCAAGGCGTTGATTCAGCACGCTATACAGGCGCTGAGCTTCCACCTGATATCGCTCAATGGCATAGGGGACGGGCTGAGGGGCGAAGTGATTAAAGTGATGGTTCTGCCCCAGCATCGGGCCAAGACCGCCGACCTGCCAGAACAACCACTGCAACGTCGTATGGCGCTCGCGCAGTTCGCCGCTCAGCAACTTGCCGGATTTTTCAGCGAGATAAAGCAAAATGGCACCGGATTCAAACAGGCTAAAGGGGGCACCGCCGTCTTCCGGTTGATGATCAATTATTGCCGGAATTTTATTATTCGGCGAAATGGCGAGAAATTGCGGCTTAAACTGCTCACCTTTATTGATATCGACGCGAATCAAACGGTAGGGCAATTCGGCTTCTTCCAGAAAAAGCGTTATTTTGTGGCCGTTCGGGGTGGGCGCATAGTAGAGGTCTATCATCGTCTCTCCGATTTGTGGCGGGGTGTGACCTAAGTATAGGCCTCAGTTGCGACACGGGGATGACATGCAAAATCCTCATGGTGGCGGTAAGTGACAAGCGTGAAAAGACAGGATATGTTGATTTATCGCCATCAGACAGTGAGTATGTTATGAGCAACCCTGCTATTACCCTTTGGTCAGATTCCGATTTTTTCTCGCCTTATGTTTTATCCGTTTACGTGGCACTGCAGGAAAAAAGCCTGCCGTTCACCCTTAAATCCGTGTCGCTGAATAACGGTGAACATCTTCAGTCAGGCTGGAAAGGCTATAGCCAGACGCGACGCGTGCCGCTGCTGGAAATCGATGACTTCCAGTTGAGCGAGTCATCGGCAATCACTGAATACCTTGATGAGCGCTTTGCCCCGCCGCAGTGGGAGCGGCTCTATCCTCACGACATTCAAAAACGCGCCCGGGCCCGGCAAATTCAGGCATGGTTGCGCAGCGACCTGATGCCGATTCGCGAAGAGCGCTCAACGGATGTGGTATTCGCTGGCGTAAAAAAACCGCCATTAAGCCGGGCAGGAGAAGCAAGCGCCGCTAAACTGTTTGACACGGCGAGTACATTACTGGCTCATGGACAGCAAAATTTGTTTGGTGAATGGTGTATCGCAGATACGGACCTGGCGCTGATGCTTAATCGCCTGGTGCTGAACGGGGATGATGTCCCGCAGGCGCTTGCTGATTACGCCGAGTTCCAGTGGCAGCGTTCTTCTGTTCTGCGTTACGTTGCGCTTTCAGCAAAACGCGCAGGCTGAAAACGCGAACGGAATCCATTATGATAGTACGGTTTTCATGTGTGGAGATTTGATAAATGAAGCTGATGTTTGCATCGGACATTCATGGTTCTCTGCCCGCGACTGGACGCGTATTGTCACTCTTTGCACAAAGCGGTGCCCGCTGGTTGGTTATCCTTGGCGATATCCTCTATCACGGGCCGCGTAATGCATTGCCTGAAGGCTACGCGCCGGCGCAGGTAGCCGAACGCCTCAATCCGCTGGCGAGCCAGATTATTGCCGTTCGCGGCAACTGCGACAGCGAAGTTGACCAGATGCTGTTGCACTTTCCCATCACAGCGCCCTGGCAGCAGATCCTGACAGAAAATCAGCGCTTGTTTCTGACGCACGGTCATCTCTATGGCCCCGATAACCTCCCGCCGCTGGCGGCAGGCGATGTGCTGGTCTCCGGGCATACGCATCTTCCGGTTGCCGAGAAGCGAGGTGAGATTTTCCTGTTTAATCCCGGTTCGGTCAGTATTCCGAAAGGCGGAAATGTCGCCAGTTACGGCATGCTGGATGGCGATAAATTGCAAGTTTTCGCACTCAATGATCAACAGGTTATTGCAGAGGTTGTGATTAACCCGTAATTTAGCCGACAAACGTAAAATGCGCCGCAAGAGCGCTCCTGGAGAAGGTTTTCTGATGGTCGAGCAGAATCATTTGGCAAGCACGGAATGGGTAGATATCGTCAACGAAGACAATGAGGTTATCGCGCAGGCCAGCCGTGAACAGATGCGGGCTCAATGTCTGCGTCATCGTGCTACTTATATTGTCGTTCATGACGGTATGGGCAAGATACTGGTGCAGCGTCGCACCGATACCAAAGATTACCAACCTGGCTTGCTGGATGCGACGGCAGGCGGTGTGGTGCAGTCTGATGAGCAGATGCTGGACTCCGCGCGTCGCGAAGCAGAAGAAGAGCTTGGCATTGCCGGTGTGCCGTTTGCCGACCATGGGCAGTTCTACTTTGAAGATAAACACTGCCGCGTTTGGGGAAGCTTGTTCAGTTGCGTGTCGCACGGGCCGTTTGCATTGCAGGAAGAAGAGGTCAGCGAAGTGTGCTGGCTGACGCCGGAAGAGATCACCGCCCGCTGTGACGAGTTTACCGCAGACTCGCTAAAAGCGCTGGCGCTGTGGATGAGCCGCAATGCGAAGAATCAGTCGCATGAGCCTGAAACGGCTGACAAAGAGTAGCGTACGGCAAATGTGATGGCGTCTCGCGCCCATAAAAAAATCCAGAGGTTTACACCCCTGGATTTTTTTTCGCCCCGGTGAAGGGGCGGCAGACTATATTAGTCCTGCTGAGCCGACTGAATCGCGGTCAGCGCGATGGTGTAGACGATATCGTCAACCAGTGCGCCACGAGACAGGTCGTTAACCGGTTTGCGCATGCCTTGCAGCATCGGCCCGATAGAGATCAGGTCGGCAGAACGCTGAACCGCTTTATAGGTGGTGTTACCGGTGTTCAGATCCGGGAAGATGAACACGGTAGCGCGACCGGCAACCGGGGAGTTCGGCGCTTTAGATTTCGCAACGTCAGCCATCACAGCGGCGTCATACTGCAGCGGGCCGTCGATCATCAGGTCAGGACGTTTTTCCTGCGCCAGACGAGTCGCTTCGCGAACTTTCTCTACGTCGCTACCTGCACCAGAGGTACCGGTGGAGTAGGAGAGCATCGCAACGCGCGGTTCGATACCAAATGCAGTAGCGGAATCAGCGGACTGAATCGCGATTTCTGCCAGTTGTTCAGCGGTCGGATCCGGGTTGATCGCGCAGTCACCGTAAACATAAACCTGTTCTGGCAGCAGCATGAAGAACACAGAGGAAACCAGCGAGCTGCCTGGCGCAGTTTTGATAAGCTGCAGCGGCGGACGGATGGTGTTCGCAGTCGTGTGAACGGCACCGGAAACCAGGCCGTCAACGTCGTCCTGCTCCAGCATCAGGGTACCAAGAACCACGTTGTCTTCCAGCTGTTCGCGGGCAACGGTTTCGGTCATGCCTTTGTTTTTACGCAGTTCAACCAGACGCGCAACATAGCTTTCGCGAACCACATCCGGGTCAACGATTTCTACACCAGCGCCCAGTTCAACGCCCTGCGCTGCAGCAACACGGTTGATTTCATCCGGGTTACCCAGCAGCACGCAGGTTGCGATACCACGCTCAGCACAGATAGCAGCCGCTTTAACGGTACGCGGTTCGTCGCCTTCAGGCAGAACAACACGTTTACCGGCTTTACGCGCCAGCTCGGTGAGCTGATAACGGAATGCCGGCGGAGACAGACGGCGGCTGCGCTCGGAGGTCGCGGTCAGAGACTCGATCCAGTCAGCGTTGATGTAGTTAGCAACGTATTCCTGAACTTTCTCAATACGCTCGTGATCGTCAACCGGGACTTCCAGGTTGAAGCTCTGCAGGCTCAGAGAGGTCTGCCAGGTGTTGGTGTTCACCATGAATACCGGCAGGCCAGTCGCGAAGGCACGTTCGCACAGTTTGCTGATGCGTGCGTCCATTTCATAGCCACCGGTCAGAACCAGCGCGCCGATCTCAACGCCGTTCATGGCTGCGAGACAAGCGGCAACCAGAACGTCAGGACGGTCTGCGGAGGTCACCAGCAGTGAACCCGGACGGAAGTGTTCCAGCATGTGCGGGATGCTACGTGCACAGAAGGTCACGGATTTCACGCGGCGGGTCTTGATGTCGCCTTCATTGATGATGGTCGCGTTCAGGTGACGCGCCATGTCGATTGCGCGCGTCGCGATCAGATCGAAACTCCACGGAATCGCGCCCAGAACCGGCAGAGAGCTGGCAGAGCTCAACTTAGCAGGATCGACTTTAATCACTTTTGCCGTGGTGGAGTCGTCGAAGATTTCGGACAGATCCGGGCGAGTACGGCCCTGTTCATCAACCGGGGCATTCAGTTTGTTAACGATAACGCCGGTGATGTTGGTGTTTTTCGCGCCGCCGAAGCTGCTGCGAGTCAGCTCAATGCGTTCGTTGATCTGTTCCTGGGTATCAGTACCCTGAGACATCACAAAGACGATTTCTGCATTCAGCGTTTTAGCGATTTCATAGTTCAGAGACTGAGCAAACTGATGTTTGCGCGTCGGCACTAAACCTTCAACCAGAACCACTTCCGCGTCTTTGGTGTTCGCGTGGTAGTTAGCGATGATCTCTTCCATCAGCACATCTTTCTGATTGCTGGACAGCAGAGTCTCAACGTGGCTCATCTTCAGCGGTTCAGCCGCCGGGATAGCAGAGTTCGCACGCACGATAGTGGTGGTCTGGTCTGGTGCATCGCCACCGGTACGCGGTTGAGCGATAGGTTTGAAGACGCTCAGACGAACGCCTTTACGTTCCATAGCACGGATGACGCCCAGGCTGACGCTGGTCAGGCCGACGCTGGTTCCGGTAGGAATAAGCATGATAATACGGGACACGGTTTATCCTCTTTTGCTCGTTGCCGCCGATTTGGGCGGGCACAAAACAGCACCGCCAGCATTGCTGGCGGTGTGGAATCAGGCGGTCAGACGGCAGGCGTCTTGCGCGATAACCAGCTCTTCGTTGGTCGGGATCACAACAGCAGGGCGGGTGCCTTCTTTGTTGATGAAACCAGATTTACCGAAACGTGCAGCCAGGTTACGTTCGTGATCAACTTCGAAGCCCAGAACGCCCAGTTTACCCAGGGAGAGTTCGCGAACCATCGCGGCGTTTTCACCGATACCACCGGTGAAGACAACAGCGTCCAGACGACCGTCCATCAGTGCAGTGTAAGAACCGATGTATTTCGCCAGACGGTGGCAGTAAACGTCCATTGCACGTTTAGCGTCTGCTTTCTCCTGGTAGTTGTCTTCAACATAACGGCAGTCGCTGGTGACTTCGGTCAGACCCAGCAGGCCAGACTCTTTGGTCAGCATTTTGTTGATAGCGTCAACGCTCATGCCCAGGGTGTCGTGCAGGTGGAAGATGATAGCCGGGTCGATGTCGCCAGAGCGCGTACCCATAACCAGACCTTCCAGCGGCGTCAGACCCATAGAGGTGTCAACGCATTTGCCGTTACGGATTGCAGAAACAGAACCACCGTTGCCCAGGTGGCAGGTGATGATGTTCAGTTCTTCAACCGGTTTGTTCAGCATTTTGGCCGCTTCCTGAGTCACGAAGAAGTGGCTGGTGCCGTGCGCGCCGTAGCGACGAACGCCATGCTCTTTGTACAAGCTGTACGGCAGAGCATAAAGGTAAGATTCTTCCGGCATGGTCTGATGGAACGCGGTGTCGAATACAGCCACGTTTTTGTCTTTCAGATTCGGGAAGGATTTCAGCGCTTCGGCGATACCGATCAGGTGAGCCGGGTTATGCAGCGGAGCAAAAGAGGCGGAGTCTTTGATGCCCTGGATGACGGATTCGTCGATAACAACGGAGCTGGTGTACTTCTCGCCGCCGTGTACGATACGGTGACCAATCGCAGTCAGCTGTGCAGACAGTTCTGGTTTTTGTGCCAGAATAGTGTTAACGATAAAGTTCAGCGCTTCACTGTGAGCGGCGCCTGCACCTAAAGCCGCTTCTTGTTTGCTGCCGTCCATTTTCCATTTGATACGTGCTTCAGGAAGATGGAAACATTCGGCCAAACCAGAGAGGTACTCGTCACCGTTCAGTGCATCGATGATGGCAAATTTCAGTGAGGAGCTACCGCAGTTCAGAACCAGTACTAACTTACTCGACATGGAAGTACCTATTTATGATACGTGGCTAAAAAAACGTCAGGAGTCACAAAGCGTAGCGCAGGATGAAGCTGACATTTATGATTAACATCATGCCTGAATCGATTTTGAGGCAGGATGAAAGAAATACATATTGATTCTAAGTCATTTTGCATATTTTTCAGCCAATGGCAGAATATGCGATAATTTGACGGACTGGACGAGATAGACTAGCCCTCATCTCAGGCTGGCACAGGATACCCGATTGCAGGGTGTATGCCAAAATGTTTTGAACGTTGTCATACCCAGTTGTGGATTTGCACGAATTTTTTAATTTTTATATGTGAAGTTGAGGTAAGCCATGTCGACGCCCGAAAATCGCTCGGTCAGTTTTTTTAGTTTGTTCCGCCGGGGGCAGCACTACTCTAAGACGTGGCCGCTGGAAAAACGCCTCGCGCCGGTATTTATCGAAAACCGCGCCATCCGTATCACTCGCCACGCAATCCGCTTTATGCCGCCGGTAGCGGTCTTTACGCTGTGCTGGCAAATTGCCCTGGGTGGGCAACTTGGCCCGGCCGTCGCTACCGCGCTGTTTGCCCTGAGCCTGCCAATGCAGGGTTTATGGTGGTTGGGAAAACGCTCTGTTACGCCGTTGCCGCCGTCCACCTTGCAGTGGTTTTACGAAGTGCGGGGAAAATTGCAGGAGGCCGGGCAAGCGCTGGCCCCGGTCGAAGGCAAGCCCGATTATCAGGCATTGGCTGACACGCTTAAGCGCGCCTTCAAACAACTGGATAAAACTTTCCTTGATGATTTGTAATTAACCATCAAAAACGCATATAAAAGAAGGCACAACGTTTGTGTCTTTTTTTATGCTGCAAAGCGCAACAGGAGTCGTAAAAATGGAAATGACCCATGCTCAACGTCTGATTTTGTCCAATCAATACAAAATGATGACTATGCTTGATCCCGATAACGCGGAACGCTATCGCCGTCTGCAGACCATCATCGAGCGCGGTTTTGGCCTGCAAATGCGCGAACTGGATCGCGACTTCGGTGAGTTAAAAGAAGAAACCTGCCGCATTGTTATCGACATCATGGAGATGTATCACGCGCTGCACGTCTCATGGACCAACCTGAAAGACGCCGACACCATCGATGAACGTCGCGTCACCTTCCTGGGCTTTGACGCGGCGACTGAAGCCCGCTTCCTGAGCTATGTCCGCTTCATGGTCAATGTTGAAGGCCGCTATACCCATTTCGACGCGGGTACGCACGGCTTTAACGCTCAGACCCCAATGTGGGATAAGTATCAGCGCATGCTGAACGTGTGGCACTCCTGCCCGCGCCAGTACCACCTGAGCAGCAACGAAATTAATCAAATCATCAACGCCTGATGGAGGCGCCTGTGCAGTGTAAAGGTTTTCTGTTTGATCTGGACGGTACGCTGGTGGATTCTCTGCCAGTGGTGGAACGCTCATGGTGCAGTTGGGGCGATCGCTTCGGGATCCCGCACGATGAGATCCTCGGTTTTATCCACGGTAAACAAGCGATCACCTCGCTGCGCCACTTTATGCCGGGGCAATCTGAAGAGGCGATTCAGGCTGAGTTCACCCGCCTTGAGCAGATTGAAGCCAGCGATACGGACGGCGTGATTGCACTGCCAGGCGCGCTTGAGTTGCTCGAAACGCTGAACGCGAACCATATTCCGTGGGCGATTGTTACTTCGGGTTCCATCCCGGTCGCGCATGCTCGCCACAAAGCGGCGGGGCTGCCGATGCCGGAGGTGTTTGTCACTGCCGAGCGCGTGAAGCGCGGCAAGCCAGAGCCGGATGCGTATCTGCTGGGCGCGGAGCTGTTAGGGCTCGCTCCGCAGGATTGCACGGTTGTGGAGGACGCCGCGGCGGGTGTGCTCTCCGGGTTGGCGGCGGGGTGTCATGTTATTGCGGTTAACGTCCCGGCAGATGCGCCACGTCTTAACGAAGCCGATTTTGTCCTGACGACGCTTGATGTGCTCAATATTGTTAAACAGCCCGACGGTACTGTAGACGTTACGTTAAAAGCATAATCTTATGATTTGGCCCCGTATTCATGGGGCTTTTTTCTGCCATCATGCCAATACTTATCACTTATCTTTCTGACAAGGATGTGTTTTGAACGGTGAATTGATTTGGGTGCTCTCTTTACTGGCTATCGCGGTTGTGATGTTCGCGATGGGCAAAGTGCGCATGGATGCTATCGCGCTGTTGGTCATTGTGGCCTTCGTCTTAAGTGGCACCTTAACTCTCAGCGAAGCCTTTTCTGGTTTTAGCGATCCCAACGTTATTCTGATTGCCGCCCTTTTTATCATCGGCGATGGCCTGGTGCGTACCGGCGTGGCCACCAAGATGGGGGCGTGGCTGGTTCAGGTTGCTGGCAGCAGCGAAACCAAGATGCTGGTCTATCTGATGCTCACCGTAGCCGGTCTCGGCGCGTTTATGAGTTCGACCGGCGTGGTGGCTATCTTTATTCCCGTCGTCCTCAGTGTATCCCTGCGTATGAATATCTCGCCGTCGCGCCTGATGATGCCGCTCAGTTTTGCCGGGCTTATCAGCGGAATGATGACACTGGTGGCAACGCCGCCGAACCTGGTGGTTAACAGTGAATTACTGCGTGAAGGGCTGCACGGCTTTGGTTTCTTCAGCGTCACGCCGATAGGCCTGGTCGTGCTGCTGCTCGGCATCGTTTATATGCTGCTGATGCGCTTTATGTTCAAAGGCGAAGACCCGTCATCGTCCCGCGATGGCGGTAAACGCAGCTCGTTTCGCGACCTCATCAAAGCCTACCGTCTGACCGGGCGCGCACGTCGGCTGGCGATTCGCCCCGGCTCGCCAATGATTGGTCAGCGACTCGATGACCTGAAACTGCGTGAACGCTACGGCGCGAACGTTATCGGCGTTGAGCGCTGGCGTCGTTTTCGCCGGGTAATCGTGAACGTTAACGGGGTATCGGAATTCCGCGCGCGCGATGTGCTGCTGATTGATATGTCCGCGGCAGACGTTGACCTGCGTGAGTTTTGCGCCGAGCAGATGCTTGAGCCGATGGTGCTGCGCGGCGAATACTTTGCCGATCAGGCGCTGGATGTGGGGATGGCGGAAGTCTCGCTGATCCCGGAGTCGGAACTGCTGGGGAAAACGGTGCGCGAAATTGCGTTTCGTACCCGTTATGGTCTGAATGTCGTGGGGATGAAACGTAACGGCGAAGCGCTGGACGGCTCGGTGGTGGATATCCCGCTGGAACTTGGCGATATCGTACTGGTGGTGGGGAACTGGAAACTCATCAATCAACTGGCGCAGAAAGGGCGCGACTTCGTGGTGCTTAACCTGCCGGTTGAAGTGAGCGACGCCTCGCCTGCGCACAGTCAGGCTCCGCATGCGATTTTCTGCCTGGTGCTGATGGTTGCTTTAATGCTGACAGATGAAATTTCCAACCCCATTGCGGCGATCATCGCCTGCCTGCTGATGGGGAAATTCCGCTGCATTGATGCGCAAAGCGCCTATAAATCGATCCACTGGCCGAGCATCATTTTGATTGTGGGGATGATGCCGTTCGCGCTGGCGCTGCAAAAAACCGGCGGTGTTGATTTGGTGGTGAAAGGGCTGATGGATATCGGCGGCGGGCAGGGGCCTTACCTGATGCTGGGCTGTCTGTTTGTGATGTGTGCGACTATCGGGTTGTTTATTTCTAACACCGCAACGGCGGTATTGATGGCGCCGATTGCGCTGGCGACAGCGAAATCAATGGGGGTTTCACCTTATCCGTTCGCCATGGTCGTCGCGATGGCGGCCTCGGCGGCCTTTATGACGCCGGTTTCATCGCCGGTGAACACGCTGGTGCTGGGGCCGGGGAAATATAGCTTCAGTGATTTCGTGAAGATCGGTGTACCTTTCACCATTCTGGTGATGATTGTCAGCGTGCTGCTGATACCGGTATTGTTCCCGTTTTAAGTGGCTATTGAGCCGGATGACGGATAAGCGCCATCCGGCAACAACAGGCCGCACTACAGCGGCGAATCGGTACTGATTTCGTCCAGCGACAAATGGAAGCTCGGTACAAACACCGCCATAAAATAATCCATCTCTTCACTACGCCGTTCGGACAGGGTTTTCTCCAGCCGACCTTTTGCCAGCAAAAATTCGTTATTTCCGGCCGATAACTCTTCCAGACATTTCAAATACGCGCACAATGCATCGGCTTGTTTAACCAGCGATTTCTCTTCCTCGCTGTATTGATGTTCATCGATCAGCGGCGCAAAGATATCCTGCAACTCTTCCGGCACCATCTCGACCAGCTTCTGCTGGGCAATCTTCTCAATAGCTTTATATTCCTGAGCGATTTGCGAGTTGAAGTATTTCACTGGCGTCGGTAAATCGCCGGTCAGGACTTCTGATGCATCGTGGTACATCGCCAGCAGTGCGATGCGTTCGGCGTTAACCTGCCCGCCAAATTTGCGGTTTTTAATTGCAGCCAGCGCGTGGGCAACCATCGCCACCTGCAAACTGTGTTCAGAGACGTTTTCCGTGCGCACGTTGCGCATCAATGGCCAGCGGTTGATTAACTTCAGGCGGGAGAGGTGGGCAAAAAAATGACTCTGATTCATAACGACCCTTACTCGGTAACATCAGTAAGGGTCATTGTGCGCTGAGATGAGGGCCGGATGCAAATCCGGCCAACGTCTTACGCCTGGCGGTAGCCCGACAGGAAGCGACCAAAGCGGGATATCGACATTTCCAGATCGTCAATGCGCGGCAGCGTGACGATACGCACGTGGTCCGGCCACGGCCAGTTAAAAGCCGTTCCCTGAACCAGCAGCACTTTTTCCTGTAGCAGGAAGTCGAGCACCATTTTCTGGTCGTCGTGAATGTTAAAGCGTTTCGCATCGATTTTCGGGAACATGTAGAGCGCGCCGTCAGGCTTCACACAGGACACGCCCGGGATCTCGTTAATCAGTTCCCACGCGCGGTTACGCTGTTCATACAGACGACCACCCGGTACGATAAATTCGCTGATGCTCTGATAACCGCCAAGCGCCGTCTGGATGGCGTGCTGCGCCGGAACGTTGGCACACAGACGCATTGAGGCCAGCATTTCCAGCCCTTCAATATAACCCTTCGCATGCTTTTTCGGCCCATTCAGTACCATCCAGCCCTGGCGGAAGCCTGCCACGCGATAGGTTTTTGACAAGCCGTTAAACGTTACGGTCAGCAAATCTGGGGCCAGTGCGGCGATAGAGTGGTGCTGAGCGTGATCGTAGAGGATCTTATCGTAGATTTCGTCAGCGAAGATGATCAGGTTATGTTCGCGGGCAAGCTCGACGATCTCCAGCAGCAGCTCTTTGGAATAGACCGCGCCGGTTGGGTTGTTCGGGTTGATGATCACAATGCCGCGGGTACGCGGGGTGATTTTAGCGCGTATATCAGCGAGATCCGGGAACCAGCCTGCGGATTCATCGCACAGATAGTGCACCGCATTGCCACCTGAAAGTGATACCGCAGCCGTCCATAACGGGTAATCTGGTGCCGGCACCAGCATTTCATCGCCGCTATTCAGTAAGGCCTGCATTGCCTGCACAATGAGTTCAGATACACCATTACCGATGTAAATATCTTCTACCGTCACGTCGCGCATGCCGCGTGCCTGGTAGTGTTGCATGATAGCTTTACGGGCCGAGTAGAGCCCTTTGGAGTCGCAATAACCTTGCGCCGTCGGCAGGTTGCGGATCACATCGACCAGAATTTCATCCGGCGCGTCGAACCCGAAGGGGGCCGGGTTGCCGATATTGAGCTTCAGAACCTTATTGCCTTCTTCTTCAAGGCGTTTGGCCTCTTTCAGAACCGGGCCACGGATGTCGTAACAGACGTTGTCTAACTTACTGGATTTTTCGATGGGGGACATGAACCTTTAACCTTTTAGCTGTTATCGCCACTCCCAGCCATGGAAGTCAGCTCGGAATAATGTACTCCGCATCACCGGTGTTTTGAAGGGTCAACAGGAGAAGATTTTGCCAGTGCTAATGTTGCAGCACATTCTATTTAACTATAATTAAGCGATATCACGGATTGTATGTTTTGTTAATTTATTGTTTGATAGCGTCATGTGTGGGAGGGTGGTGGAATGGCAGTTTTTTCAACTGATTAAAATCGAAGTTGTGAAGTCAGGCGGTAAACGTGTCGCGATATACTTTAGCAATGCTTTAGTAATATTAATTGTGAATGAATTCATGAAACATATACATCATGACTAATACATTTCGCTGTGAATTCAATGTTAATCATTGTTAATGAACGCTTCGGAGGGTCATTAATGTTTTATTTTAAATTGCAAAGTAATCCTTAAGAATTGTTAGTTTTATTAAAGCATTTTGATTTTAATGGAATTTTTGCCTAAAGATCTTACTTATTAATACTTATAAATATAATGGATTTAGGTTAGGATAATGATGTTATCGCGTGCATTCATTCATCATTCTTGTGAGTGATTATCGCTGCAAACAGACAACATGATGTTATTAAACAGTTTTTAATCATTCGTTTCCCTCCGGTATTATTGGGTAGTCAGCATTATATAGACTGGCCAGATAACCGGATTTTGAAAGAGCACACACAAAGGTACTGAGAAGAATAGTCTCACACCTGAAGATAAACACTTTATCGCAGAGGGGACTGTCACCCGATGGGAGGCAGACAATTTTAATGTAATACCGCTCCGTCAGGCAGTCATTCGGTTGCATCATGCCGAAGGATGGGCTTTTAAAAGGATGAGCCTGATTTCAGAGCGCGGCATCAACAAGGCAGGTTAGCCTTAGCGACCTGTAAGTGAATAAATATGATAAATGCAAATCGTCCGATACTTAATCTCGACCTCGATCTGCTGAGAACATTTGTTGCGGTCGCCGATTTAAGCACTTTTGCCGCAGCAGCAGCAGCCGTTTGTCGCACCCAATCCGCCGTTAGCCAGCAAATGCAGCGGCTGGAACAACTTGTCGGCAAAGAACTTTTTGCCCGTCATGGTCGTAATAAACTGTTAACCGAGCACGGTATCCAGTTATTAGGCTATGCACGTAAAATTCTGCGCTTTAATGATGAAGCCTGCACATCGCTGATGTTCAGTACGCTTCAGGGGCAACTGACGATTGGTTCCTCCGATGAATCAGCGGATACCATTCTGCCATTCCTGCTCAACCGTATTAGCTCCGCCTGGCCAAAGCTTGGGCTGGATGTGCGCGTTAAGCGACACGCGGATATGGCAGAAATGCTCCACAAGAATGAGGTCGACCTGGTACTCACCACGCATCGAATTGATGCGTTCCACTCGACGGTGTTACGCACCTCACCGACGCACTGGTACTGCGCCGCTGAATTCGCTCTGCGACCAGGAGAGCCCGTACCGCTGGTGTTGCTTGATGATCCAAGCCCGTTCCGCGATATGATCATCTCTACTTTGGATGCGGCAAATGTGCCGTGGCGACTGGCGTATGTGGCCTCTACTCCGTCAGCGGTACGCGCCGCGGTGAAGGCGGGACTCGGTGTGACGGCAAGGCCGGTCGAGATGATGAGTCCGGAACTGCGCGTGCTGGGTCGTGCCGATAAAATGCCGGTATTGCCAGATACCGAATATTTACTAAGCTGTAACGTGCAGAATCCAAATGAATTAATGCAGATGATCTTCCAGTCGGTTGAGACGAGCATCAAGCCCTGGACACAGAGCACGCTCTATACCCTGGAAGGGGGAGATAATTCCCATGCTGATGACGAGGTCATTGAGTAACAACCTCGCAGAAAACTGGTAACAAATTGTAAGTGTAAAAAAGAGTCACTGGCCAGCGAAAGTCAGCCAGTGGCTTTTTTTTCGCCTGCGCTAATGCTTTTGGCAATTAATGCTTTTTACTATTTGTAATACAATCAGTTAATTAAATGGTTTTTTGCCGCTATTTAGGTCAATTGTGATCCACTTTTAACATATCCTGCTAATGTTAAAAAACCGGGTGTTTTGTTGCTGTTTTTCAGGCTGAATTAACAGAACCGTGTCTTAGATCAAGAAAATACTCCTCCAGAGGGGGAGGAATCGTGTGAAATTCCTGTCAAAATAGAAGGGTACTAATTGTTATTGTTCGAAAACGGACACGATTCACCAGCACTCAATCCGGAGGGTGACATGAGTCGATATGCCGCAAAGGGCACGTAATGTTAATGAAATGGAATTGATGTAAATTAATGTGATGAAACCTTTGTTAAAGTTGACAAAAGGTTATCGAAAGGAGTAAAAAACCTCAAATTTTTTCGGTCTATGCTGTGATTCTGGCCGTTTTGCTGGTTTTTTAATCCTCCCCATGAATCAATGTAGCGTCCATCTGCCGGTAAGAGCAGACGTGGTTATGCTACCTATTTGGTAAAGCTGTGCGTATGTCAACATCCACTGAAATCATCGCTCATCACTGGGCATTCGCTATCTTTCTGGTCATTGCCATCGGCCTTTGCTGCCTCATGCTGATTGGCGGTTGGTATCTCGGCGGTCGCGCGCGCGCAAGAAGTAAAAACACGCCGTTTGAATCGGGTATCGATTCTGTCGGTACCGCACGCCTGCGCATGTCCGCGAAGTTTTATCTGGTCGCTATGTTCTTCGTCATCTTCGACGTGGAAGCGCTCTACCTTTTCGCCTGGTCAACGTCTATCCGCGAAAGTGGCTGGGTAGGGTTTATCGAAGCCGCAATTTTCATTTTGGTGCTACTGGCTGGTCTGGTTTACCTCGTTCGTGTTGGCGCACTTGACTGGACGCCTGCGCGTTCTCGCCGCACCCTGGTTAACTCTGATACTGACAGCGTCACTAACCGTAATACGCAGTAAAAGCGAGGCAATACGATGGATTATACGCTCACCCGCATAGATCCTAACGGTGAGAACGACCGTTATCCCCTGCAAAAACAGGAGATTGTTACCGATCCCCTGGAGCAGGAAGTTAACAAAAGCGTGTATATGGGCAAGCTCGAACACGCGATGCACGATATGGTCAACTGGGGTCGCAAAAACTCCATCTGGCCTTACAACTTTGGTCTCTCTTGCTGCTACGTTGAGATGGTGACGTCCTTCACTGCGGTGCATGACGTGGCGCGTTTCGGTGCGGAAGTGCTGCGTGCTTCTCCGCGTCAGGCTGACCTGATGGTGGTGGCGGGCACGTGCTTCACCAAGATGGCTCCGGTTATTCAGCGCCTGTACGAACAGATGCTGGAACCGAAGTGGGTTATCTCAATGGGCGCCTGCGCGAACTCTGGCGGTATGTATGACATTTACTCCGTTGTACAGGGCGTGGATAAGTTTATTCCGGTTGATGTTTACATCCCGGGCTGCCCACCGCGTCCGGAAGCCTATATGCAGGCGCTGATGCTGCTGCAGGAGTCAATCGGTAAAGAACGCCGCCCGTTGTCATGGGTAGTAGGCGATCAGGGCGTTTATCGCGCCAATATGCAGTCGGAACGCGAGCGTAAACGCGGCGAACGAATTGCAGTGACCAACCTGCGCACGCCTGACGAGATTTAATTTGCGCCTGCAGACGGGATAAAAACTTCGCAAATCAATCTACAACAGCGCGAAGCCTCGTCAGCAGTCACCACGGACCTTTTGCAATGGTGAACAATATGACCGATTTAACCGCGCATGACGCAGCCGGATGGCAAACCCGCGATCACCTTGATGATCCGGTCATCGGCGAACTGCGCAACCGTTTTGGGCCGGATGCTTTTACCGTTCAGGCGACCCGCACCGGGGTTCCCGTCGTTTGGGTCAAGCGCGAACAGCTGCTGGAAGTCGGCGACTTCCTGAAGAAACTGCCTAAGCCTTACGTCATGCTGTTTGATTTACATGGCATGGACGAACGTCTTCGCACGCACCGCCAGGGCTTACCCGCGGCGGATTTTTCCGTTTTCTACCATCTCATCTCCATTGAACGTAATAGCGATATTATGCTCAAGGTGGCGTTGTCTGAAAACGACCTGAACGTGCCGACCTTCACCAAACTCTTCCCTAACGCCAACTGGTATGAGCGTGAAACCTGGGAGATGTTTGGCATTACTTTTAACGGCCACCCGAATCTGCGTCGTATCATGATGCCGAATACCTGGGAAGGTCACCCGCTGCGTAAAGACTACCCGGCGCGCGCAACCGAATTCGATCCGTTTGAGCTGACTAAAGCCAAGCAGGATTTGGAAATGGAGGCGCTGACCTTCAAACCGGAAGAGTGGGGCATGAAGCGCGGTACCGAAAACGAGGACTTTATGTTCCTCAACCTCGGCCCGAACCACCCGTCTGCGCACGGTGCATTCCGTATTATCCTGCAGCTTGATGGCGAAGAGATCGTCGACTGTGTGCCTGACGTGGGTTACCACCACCGTGGCGCGGAGAAAATGGGCGAACGCCAGTCCTGGCACAGCTACATTCCGTATACCGACCGTATCGAATACCTCGGCGGCTGCGTAAACGAAATGCCGTATGTACTGGCCGTTGAAAAACTGGCGGGTATCACCGTGCCGGATCGTGTCAACGTAATCCGCGTGATGCTCTCCGAACTGTTCCGCATCAACAGCCACCTGCTGTACATCTCGACGTTTATTCAGGACGTCGGCGCGATGACACCGGTGTTCTTCGCCTTTACCGACCGTCAGAAAATTTACGATCTGGTAGAAGCGATTACCGGTTTCCGTATGCACCCGGCATGGTTCCGCATTGGCGGCGTCGCGCACGACCTGCCGAAAGGCTGGGATCGCCTGCTGCGTGAATTCCTGGAGTGGATGCCGAAGCGTCTCGACTCTTACGAGAAAGCCGCGCTGCGTAACACTATCCTGATTGGCCGCTCTAAAGGCGTTGCCGCCTATACCGCAAAAGAAGCGCTTGAGTGGGGCACCACCGGTGCTGGCCTGCGCGCGACCGGTATCGGCTTCGACGTGCGTAAATGGCGTCCATATTCTGGCTATGAAAACTTCGACTTTGAAATCCCGACCGGCGGTGGCGTTTCTGACTGCTACACCCGCGTGATGTTGAAAGTGGAAGAGCTGCGCCAGAGCCTGCGTATTCTTCAGCAGTGCCTCGACAACATGCCGGAAGGCCCGTTCAAAGCGGATCACCCGCTGACCACGCCGCCGCCGAAAGAGCGCACGCTGCAACATATCGAAACCCTGATCACCCACTTCCTGCAGGTTTCCTGGGGCCCGGTTATGCCGGCGCAGGAATCGTTCCAGATGGTGGAAGCGACCAAGGGTATTAACAGTTACTACCTGACCAGCGACGGCAGCACCATGAGCTACCGTACCCGTATCCGCACGCCGAGCTATGCGCATCTTCAGCAGATTCCGTCGGCTATCCGTGGCAGCCTGGTATCAGACCTTATCGTCTATCTGGGTAGTATCGATTTTGTTATGTCAGACGTGGACCGCTAATTATGCACGAGAATCAACAACCACAAACCGAGGCTTTTGAGCTGAGTGCGGCAGAGCGTGAAGCGATAGAGCACGAGAAGCACCACTACGAAGACCCGCGTGCGGCGTCCATCGAAGCGCTGAAAATTGTCCAGAAACAGCGTGGCTGGGTACCGGACGGCGCGATCCACGCGATCGCCGATGTGCTGGGTATTCCGGCAAGCGATGTCGAAGGCGTGGCAACGTTCTACAGCCAGATCTTCCGCCAGCCGGTGGGCCGTCACGTGATCCGTTACTGCGACAGCGTGGTATGCCACATCACGGGTTACCAGGGGATCCAGGCGGCGCTGGAGCAAAAGCTCAACATCAAACCGGGGCAGACGACCTTTGACGGTCGCTTTACGCTGCTGCCGACCTGCTGCCTGGGGAACTGCGATAAAGGGCCAAACATGATGATTGATGAGGATACTCACAGCCATCTGACGCCGGAAGCCATTCCTGAACTACTGGAGCGGTATAAATGAAAAACGTTATCCGTACTCCCGAAACGCATCCGCTGACCTGGCGTCTGCGTGATGACAAACAGCCGGTCTGGCTGGATGAATACCGTAGCAAAAACGGTTACGAGGGCGCGCGTAAAGCGTTGACCGGGCTGTCGCCAGACGAAATCGTCAACCAGGTGAAAGACGCTGGCCTGAAAGGGCGCGGCGGTGCAGGCTTCTCTACCGGCCTGAAATGGAGCCTGATGCCGAAAGACGAATCTATGAACATCCGTTACCTGCTGTGTAACGCCGATGAAATGGAACCCGGCACCTACAAAGACCGTCTGCTGATGGAGCAACTGCCGCACCTGCTGGTGGAAGGCATGCTGATCTCCGCGTTTGCGCTGAAAGCGTATCGTGGTTACATCTTCCTGCGTGGTGAATACGTTGAAGCGGCGGTGCATCTGCGCCGCGCGATTGCTGAAGCAACCGAAGCCGGCTTGCTTGGCAAAAACATCATGGGCACCGGGTTTGATTTTGAACTGTTCGTGCACACCGGGGCAGGGCGTTATATCTGCGGTGAAGAAACCGCGCTGATCAACTCCCTCGAAGGGCGTCGCGCCAATCCACGTTCCAAACCGCCATTCCCGGCGACCTCTGGCGCATGGGGCAAACCAACCTGCGTTAACAACGTGGAAACCCTGTGTAACGTCCCGGCCATCCTCGCTAATGGCGTGGAGTGGTACCAGAACATCTCGAAAAGTAAAGATGCGGGTACCAAGCTGATGGGCTTCTCCGGGCGCGTGAAAAATCCGGGTCTGTGGGAACTGCCATTCGGCACGACCGCGCGTGAAATTCTCGAAGATTACGCGGGCGGCATGCGCGATGGCCTCAAATTCAAAGCCTGGCAGCCAGGGGGTGCGGGAACTGACTTCCTCACCGAAGCGCATCTCGACCTGCCGATGGAGTTCGAAAGCATCGGTAAAGCGGGCAGCCGTCTGGGTACGGCGCTGGCGATGGCCGTCGACCATGAAATTGGCATGGTTGGCCTGGTGCGTAACCTGGAAGAGTTCTTCGCCCGTGAGTCCTGCGGCTGGTGTACGCCATGCCGTGACGGCCTGCCGTGGAGCGTGAAAATTCTGCGCGCGCTGGAAAAAGGCGAAGGCCAACCGGGCGATATCGAGACACTTGAGCAACTGTGTCGATTCCTGGGCCCGGGTAAAACATTCTGTGCGCACGCACCTGGCGCGGTAGAACCGCTGCAGAGCGCGATTAAATACTTCCGCGAAGAATTTGAAGCGGGCATCAAGCAGCAGTTCAGCAACACCCATGCGATCCATGGGATTCAGCCGAACCTGCTTAAGACGCGCTGGTAATTTTCACCCTCACCCCGCCCTCTCCCTAAGGGAGAGGGAGAAAACCAGTGCCGGGTTTAAAACGCGCACATTCTGTCGCCTCTCCCTAAGGGAGAGGGTTAGGGTGAGGGGTAAGGTTTCGATTAACGCTCAGTCTCTGACTGAGAAAACTGGAAGCATGCTAATGGCTACAATTCATGTAGACGGCAAAGAATATGAGGTCAACGGGGCGGACAACCTGCTACAGGCGTGTCTCTCCCTCGGCCTTGATATTCCGTACTTTTGCTGGCATCCGGCGCTGGGCAGCGTCGGCGCTTGCCGCCAGTGTGCGGTGAAGCAATATCAAAACGCGGAAGACACGCGTGGCCGCCTGGTGATGTCCTGTATGACACCGGCCACCGATGGCACCTTTATTTCTATTGATGACGACGAAGCGAAGCAGTTCCGTGAGAGCGTGGTCGAGTGGTTGATGACCAACCACCCGCACGACTGTCCGGTCTGTGAAGAGGGCGGTAACTGCCACCTTCAGGATATGACCGTGATGACCGGCCACAGCTTCCGTCGCTACCGTTTCACCAAACGTACCCACCGCAATCAGGATTTGGGGCCGTTCATCTCTCACGAAATGAACCGCTGTATCGCCTGTTACCGCTGCGTGCGTTACTACAAAGATTATGCAGACGGTACCGATCTGGGCGTTTATGGCGCACATGACAACGTCTACTTTGGTCGCCCGGAAGACGGCACGCTGGAAAGCGAGTTCTCCGGCAATCTGGTCGAAATTTGCCCGACCGGCGTCTTCACCGACAAAACGCACTCCGAGCGTTACAACCGTAAATGGGACATGCAGTTTGCGCCAAGCATCTGCCAGCAGTGCTCCATCGGTTGTAACACCAGCCCGGGCGAGCGCTACGGTGAACTGCGTCGCATTGAAAACCGTTATAACGGTACCGTAAACCACTACTTCCTCTGTGACCGTGGTCGTTTCGGTTATGGCTACGTGAACCTGAAAGATCGTCCACGCCAGCCAGAACAACTGCGCGGCAACGACGTCATTACTCTCAACGCCGAGCAGGCGATGCAGGGCGCGGCGGATATTCTGCGTCAGTCGAAGAAAGTGATTGGTATCGGCTCCCCGCGTGCCAGCGTGGAAAGCAACTTCGCGCTGCGTGAACTGGTGGGTGCAGAGAACTTCTATACCGGCATCGCCAAAGCGGAGCAGGAACGTCTGCAACTGGCACTGACCGTGTTGCGTGAAGGCGGCGTTCACACGCCGGCGCTGCGTGAAATCGAGTCTTACGATGCGGTGCTGATTCTGGGCGAAGATATCACCCAGACCGGCGCACGCGTAGCGCTCGCTGTTCGTCAGGCGGTGAAAGGTAAAGCACGCGAAATGGCGGCGGCGCAGAAAGTAGCCGACTGGCAGATTGCGGCAATCCTCAACATTGGTCAGCGTGCGAAGCACCCGCTGTTTGTCACCAACGTCGATAACACCCGTCTGGATGACATTGCCGCATGGACGTATCGCGCTCCGGTTGAAGATCAGGCGCGCTTCGGTTTCGCTATCGCCCACGCACTGGATAACAGCGCCCCGGCGGTAGAGGGTATCGATCGCGACCTGCAGAACAAAATTGATGTCGTGGTTCAGGCACTGGTTGGCGCGAAGAAACCGCTGATTATTTCCGGCACCAACGCCGGAAGCGCGGATGTCATTCAGGCGGCAGCAAACGTAGCAAAAGCACTGAAAACCCGTGGCGCTGACGTGGGCATCACCATGGTTGCCCGCGCCGTGAATAGCATGGGCCTCGGGATGATTGGCGGCGGTTCCCTTGATGACGCACTGAACGAGCTGGAAAGCGGCGCGGCAGATGCGGTTATCGTGCTGGAAAACGATCTGCATCGTCACGCTTCCGCGACCCGTGTGGATGCCGCACTCTCCAAAGCGCCGCTGGTGATGGTGATTGATCATCAACGCACGGCGATTATGGAAAAAGCGCATCTGGTGCTGCCTGCGGCTAGTTTTGCCGAAAGCGATGGTACGGTTATCAACAACGAAGGCCGCGCACAGCGCTTCTTCCAGGTTTATGACCCGGCGTATTACGACAGCAACACCGTGATGCTGGAAAGCTGGCGCTGGCTGCACTCCCTGCACAGCACAGTACAGAGCCGTGAAGTGGACTGGACGCAGCTTGACCACGTTATCGACGCGGTTGTCGAAAAACTGCCGCAACTGGCAGGCATCAAAGATGCTGCGCCGGATGCGACCTTCCGTATTCGCGGCCAGAAACTGGCGCGTGAACCGCACCGTTACAGCGGTCGTACCGCGATGCGTGCCAATATCAGCGTGCACGAACCGCGTCAGCCGCAGGATAAAGACACCATGTTCGCCTTCTCTATGGAAGGGAACAACCAACCAGGCGCGCCGCGCTCGCAAATTCCGTTTGCATGGGCACCGGGCTGGAACTCCCCGCAGGCATGGAACAAGTTCCAGGCCGAAGTGGGCGGTCACCTGCGTCATGGCGATCCGGGCGTGCGTCTGATTGAAGCGTCTGAAAACGGTCTCGATTACTTCACCACCGTTCCGGCAAGCTTCCAGGCGGAAGAGGGCAAATGGCGTATCGCGCCGTACTATCATCTGTTTGGTAGCGACGAGATGTCACAGCGTTCTCCGGTCTTCCAGTCGCGTATGCCGCAACCGTATATCGCGCTGAACCCGGCGGACGCCGCGAAACTTGGCGTTAACGCAGGCGCGAAAATCGCGTTCAGCTATGACGGCCAAACCGTCACGCTGCCGCTGGTGATTTCTGAAGGTCTGACGGCAGGGCAGGTGGGATTACCGATGGGTATGCCTGGCATCGCGCCGGTGCTGGCCGGTGGACGTCTTGAAAATCTGCAGGAGGCACAGCAATGAGTTGGTTAACACCGGATCTGATTGAGATCCTGCTCACTATTCTCAAGGCGGTGGTCATCCTGCTGGTGGTTGTCACCTGCGGTGCGTTTATGAGCTTCGGTGAACGTCGTCTGCTCGGTCTGTTCCAGAACCGTTATGGGCCGAACCGCGTAGGCTGGGGCGGCTCGCTCCAGCTGGTGGCGGACATGATCAAGATGTTCTTTAAAGAGGACTGGATCCCGAAATTCTCGGATCGCGTCATCTTTACCCTGGCACCGATGATTGCTTTTACTTCGCTGCTTCTGGCGTTTGCCATTGTGCCAGTAAGCCCGACGTGGGTAGTGGCTGACCTGAACATCGGCATTCTGTTCTTCCTGATGATGGCAGGGCTGGCGGTTTACGCCGTGCTGTTCGCAGGCTGGTCGAGCAATAACAAATACTCCCTGCTGGGCGCGATGCGTGCCTCCGCCCAGACGCTGAGCTATGAAGTGTTCCTCGGACTCTCCCTGATGGGCGTGGTGGCGCAGGCCGGTTCATTCAACATGACCGACATCGTCAACAACCAGGCCGACATCTGGAACGTTATCCCGCAGTTCTTTGGTTTTGTGACCTTCGCTATCGCGGGCGTGGCTGTGTGCCACCGTCACCCGTTTGACCAACCTGAAGCCGAGCAGGAACTGGCGGATGGTTACCACATTGAATATTCCGGTATGAAATTCGGTCTGTTCTTCGTGGGGGAATACATCGGTATCGTGACCATTTCGGCCATGATGGTGACCCTGTTCTTCGGTGGCTGGCAAGGCCCGTTTTTACCGCCGTTCATCTGGTTCGCGATCAAAACCGCGTTCTTCATGATGATGTTCATTTTGATTCGCGCCTCATTACCGCGTCCGCGTTATGACCAGGTAATGTCCTTCGGCTGGAAAATTTGTCTGCCGCTGACGCTAATCAACTTGCTGGTAACGGCGGCTGTCATTCTCTGGCAGCAGCCATAAGGGGCGAATAGACCATGACCTTAAAAGAATTATTGGTAGGTTTCGGCACCCAGGTACGCAGTATCTGGATGATCGGCCTGCATGCGTTCGCCAAACGCGAAACGCAAATGTACCCGGAAGAGCCGGTTTATCTGCCGCCGCGTTATCGTGGCCGTATCGTGCTGACGCGCGACCCGGACGGCGAAGAGCGCTGCGTGGCCTGTAACCTGTGTGCGGTAGCGTGCCCGGTGGGCTGTATCTCACTGCAGAAAGCAGAAACCAAAGATGGCCGCTGGTATCCGGAGTTTTTCCGCATCAACTTCTCACGCTGTATTTTCTGCGGCCTGTGCGAAGAAGCGTGCCCGACCACGGCGATTCAGTTGACCCCGGACTTTGAACTGGGCGAGTACAAACGTCAGGATCTGGTGTACGAAAAAGAGGATCTGCTGATTTCCGGCCCGGGTAAATACCCGGAATATAACTTCTACCGGATGGCGGGTATGGCAATCGACGGCAAAGATAAAGGCGAAGCAGAGAACGAAGCCAAGCCTATCGACGTCAAGAGCCTGTTACCTTAAGGAGAGGGGCAATGGAATTCGCTTTTTATATCTGTGGCCTTATCGCCATCCTCGCGACGTTGCGGGTTATAACGCACACGAATCCGGTACACGCCTTGCTGTACCTGATCATTTCACTGCTGGCTATCGCAGGCGTCTTCTTCTCGCTGGGCGCGTACTTCGCCGGGGCGCTGGAGATCATCGTTTACGCCGGGGCCATCATGGTGCTGTTCGTGTTTGTGGTGATGATGCTGAACCTCGGTGGGGCAGAAATTGCCCAGGAACGCGAGTGGCTGAAGCCGCAAATCTGGATTGGCCCGGCGATTCTCTCCGCTGTTCTGCTGGCGGTGATGGTGTACGCCATTATGGGCCTCAACGACCAGGGTATCGACGGCAATCCCATCAGCGCGAAAGAAGTGGGTATCGCCCTGTTTGGCCCGTATGTTCTGGCGGTTGAACTGGCGTCCATGCTGCTGCTGGCGGGCCTGGTAGTGGCCTTCCACATTGGCCGTGAAGACCGTCCGGGTGAGCTTATCAGCAACCGTCCGAACGACAGCGCGAAAAGAAAACCGGAGGAGCACGCATGATCCCCTTAACACATGGACTGATCCTCGCCGCGATCCTCTTCGTTCTCGGGCTGACCGGTCTGGTTATCCGCCGCAACCTGCTGTTTATGCTGATTGGGTTGGAAATCATGATTAACGCCTCCGCACTGGCCTTTGTGGTCGCCGGAAGCTACTGGGGCCAGACCGATGGTCAGGTGATGTATATCCTCGCCATCAGCCTTGCGGCTGCGGAAGCGAGTATTGGCCTGGCGCTGCTGCTGCAGCTCCATCGTCGCCGCCAGAACCTGAACATCGATTCAGTAAGTGAGTTGCGCGGATGAATATGCTTGCCTTAACCATTATTTTGCCATTGATTGGCTTTGTTCTGCTGGCCTTCTCCCGTGGACGTTGGTCGGAAAATCTCTCCGCCACCGTGGGCGTGGGGTCAATTGGCCTGGCGGCGCTGGTGACCGCGATTGTCGGCGTCGATTTCTTTAATAACGGCAAACAGGTGCTCAGCGTTCCGCTGTGGACCTGGATGTCCGTAGGCGATTTCAACATCGGTTTCAACCTCGTGCTGGACGGCCTGTCGCTGACCATGCTCTCAGTGGTGACCGGCGTTGGCTTCCTGATCCACATGTTCGCCTCCTGGTATATGCGCGGGGAAGAGGGTTACTCCCGCTTCTTCGCCTACACCAACCTGTTTATCGCCAGCATGGTTGTTCTGGTGCTGGCCGATAACCTGCTGTTGATGTACCTCGGCTGGGAAGGCGTGGGCCTCTGTTCCTATCTGCTGATCGGTTTCTACTACACCGATCCGAAGAATGGCGCGGCGGCGATGAAAGCGTTTGTCGTGACCCGCGTGGGTGACGTCTTCCTCGCCTTCGCACTGTTCATTCTCTACAACGAACTGGGCACCCTGAACTTCCGTGAAATGGTGGAACTGGCACCGGCGCACTTCGAGGCGGGCAACAACATGCTCACCTGGGCGACGCTGATGCTGCTGGGTGGTGCGGTCGGTAAATCGGCACAGCTGCCGTTGCAGACATGGCTTGCTGATGCAATGGCGGGCCCGACGCCTGTCTCCGCGCTGATCCACGCCGCAACGATGGTCACCGCCGGTGTCTACCTGATTGCGCGTACGCACGGTCTGTTCCTGATGACTCCGGAAATTCTGCATCTGGTCGGTATCGTGGGTGCGGTTACGCTGGTGCTGGCAGGCTTTGCCGCGCTGGTGCAAACCGACATCAAACGCGTACTCGCCTATTCCACCATGAGTCAGATTGGCTACATGTTCCTGGCGCTGGGCGTTCAGGCGTGGGATGCGGCGATTTTCCACCTGATGACGCACGCCTTCTTTAAAGCGCTGCTGTTCCTGGCGTCCGGCTCGGTTATTCTGGCCTGCCACCACGAACAGAACATCTTTAAGATGGGCGGTCTGCGTAAATCCATTCCGCTGGTGTACGCCTGCTTCCTGATTGGTGGTGCTGCGCTCTCCGCACTGCCGCTGATTACCGCTGGCTTCTTCAGTAAGGATGAGATTCTGGCGGGTGCGATGGCGAACGGTCATATCAACCTGATGGTAGCGGGCCTGGTCGGCGCGTTCATGACCTCGCTTTACACCTTCCGTATGATTTTCATCGTGTTCCACGGAAAAGAACAAATTCACGCTCACGCAGGGAAGGGGATCACCCACCACCTGCCGCTGATTGTGCTGATGATCCTCTCCACCTTTGTTGGCGCGCTGATTGTTCCGCCGCTGCAGGGTGTGCTGCCGGATACCACCGAGCTTGAGCATGGCCGCGTACTGACGCTGGAAATTACCTCCGGTGTGGTCGCGATTGCAGGCATCCTGATTGCCGCATGGCTGTGGTTGGGCAAACGTACTCTGGTGACGTCGATTGCCAACAGCGGCCCTGGCCGTCTGCTGGGAACCTGGTGGTATAACGCCTGGGGCTTCGACTGGCTCTACGACAAAGTGTTCGTTAAACCGTTCCTGGGTATTGCGTGGCTGCTGAAACGCGACCCGATGAACGCCCTGATGAACATTCCGGCCATTCTTTCTCGCGTGGCGGGCAAAGGGCTGGTGCTGAGCGAGAACGGTTATCTGCGTTGGTATGTGGCTTCCATGAGCATTGGCGCAGTGGTTGTATTGGCGCTGCTGATGGTATTGCGTTGAGTTTGACGAATGCGGTTTGCCCGGTGGCGTTAGCGCCACCCGAGACCACAAACCGCACTCAACCGTGAAATTTGTCGAATTCGTTGAAAATCGGTCCTTGATAGGACTTTAACAAGGAATAAAGATCGCCATGTTATTACCCTGGCTAATACTGATTCCCTTTATCGGCGGCTTCTTGTGCTGGCAGACTGAACGCTTTGGCGTGAAGATGCCGCGCTGGATTGCGCTGATTACCATGGGATTGACGCTCGCACTTGGCCTGCAACTGTGGCTGCAAGGCGGTTACTCACTGACGCAATCCACCGGCCTGCCGCAGTGGCAGTCTGAGTTTATCCTGCCGTGGATCCCACGCTTCGGTATCACTATCCATCTGGCTATCGACGGACTGTCGCTGCTGATGGTGGTGCTAACCGGCCTGCTGGGCGTGCTGGCGGTACTCTGCTCGTGGAATGAAATCCAGAAATATCAGGGCTTTTTCCATCTCAACCTGATGTGGATCCTGGGCGGCGTGATCGGCGTGTTCCTCGCCATCGACATGTTCCTGTTCTTCTTCTTCTGGGAAATGATGTTGGTGCCGATGTACTTCCTGATAGCACTTTGGGGCCATAAGGCGTCCGACGGTAAAACGCGTATCACGGCGGCCACCAAGTTCTTCATCTATACCCAGGCGAGTGGTCTGGTGATGTTGATTGCAATTCTGGCGCTGGTGTTCGTCCATCACAATGCGACGGGCGTCTGGACCTTCAACTACGAAGACCTGCTGAAAACCCCGATGTCTCACGGCGTAGAATACCTGCTGATGCTGGGCTTCTTTATCGCCTTCGCGGTGAAAATGCCGGTGGTTCCACTGCACGGCTGGTTACCAGACGCGCACTCCCAGGCACCGACCGCCGGTTCTGTTGACCTCGCGGGGATTTTGCTGAAAACCGCGGCCTACGGTCTTCTGCGTTTCTCTCTGCCACTGTTCCCGAATGCTTCTGCTGAATTCGCGCCTATTGCCATGTGGCTCGGCGTAATCGGTATCTTCTACGGTGCGTGGATGGCCTTCACCCAGTACGATATCAAGCGTCTGATTGCCTACACCTCTGTTTCGCACATGGGCTTCGTGCTGATTGCTATCTACACCGGTAGCCAACTGGCGTATCAGGGCGCGGTGATTCAGATGATTGCTCACGGTTTGTCTGCGGCGGGTCTCTTCATCCTGTGCGGCCAGCTCTACGAGCGTCTGCATACCCGTGATATGCGCATGATGGGCGGTCTGTGGAGCAAAATTAAATGGCTGCCAGCCTGCTCCCTGTTCTTTGCAGTCGCAACGCTTGGGATGCCGGGTACCGGTAACTTCGTCGGTGAGTTCATGATCCTGTTCGGCAGCTTCCACGTTGTGCCGCTGATCACCGTCATCTCGACTTTCGGTCTGGTTTTCGCTTCCGTATACTCGCTGGCGATGCTGCACCGCGCTTACTTCGGTAAAGCGAAGAGTGAAATCGCGGCCAAAGAGCTGCCAGGGATGTCGCTGCGTGAACTGTTCATCATTCTTCTGCTGGTCGTGCTGCTGGTTCTGCTGGGCTTCTATCCTCAGCCGATTCTGGACACGTCACACTCTGCGATGGGCAACATTCAGCAGTGGTTTGTTAATTCTGTTTCAACTACAAGGCCGTAATTCGCCATGACAATAACTCCACAACAACTGATCGCGCTGTTACCGCTGCTGATCGTCGGCTTGACGGTGGTGGTTGTGATGCTCTCCATTGCGTGGCGACGCAATCACTTCCTCAACGCTACGCTTGCGGTTATCGGGCTTAACGCGGCGCTGGTTTCGCTCTGGTTTGTTGGCCAGGCAGGCGCAATGGACGTGACGCCGCTGATGCGCGTCGACGGCTATGCCATGCTCTATACCGGGCTGGTGTTGCTGGCGAGCCTCGCGACCTGTACGTTTGCCTACCCGTGGCTGGAAGGCTACCCGGATAACAAAGAAGAGTTCTACCTGCTGGTGCTGATTGCTGCACTGGGTGGCATTCTGCTGGCGAACGCCAATCACCTGGCCGCGCTGTTCCTGGGTATTGAACTTATCTCGCTGCCGCTGTTCGGTTTGATTGGCTACGCTTTCCGGCAGAAACGTTCGCTGGAAGCGAGTATCAAGTACACCATTCTGTCCGCGGCGGCATCATCTTTCCTGCTGTTCGGTATGGCGCTGGTTTACGCTAACTCCGGTAACCTGTCGTTCGTCGCGCTTGGTAAGAGCCTGGCGGACAACATGCTGCATGAACCGCTGCTGCTGGCGGGTCTGGGCATGATGATTGTCGGCCTTGGCTTTAAACTCTCTCTGGTGCCGTTCCACCTGTGGACGCCAGACGTATACCAGGGCGCACCAGCGCCGGTCTCCACCTTCCTGGCGACGGCGAGCAAAATCGCTATCTTCGGCGTGGTGATGCGTCTGTTCCTCTATGCGCCAGTGGGGGATAGCGAAGCGGTACGCGTGGTGCTGGGTCTGATTGCCTTTGCTTCCATCATCTTCGGTAACCTGATGGCCCTGAGCCAGACCAACATCAAACGTCTGCTCGGCTACTCCTCTATCTCTCACCTCGGCTACCTGCTGGTGGCGCTGATTGCGCTGCAAAGCGGCGAAATGTCGATGGAAGCGGTAGGTGTGTATCTGGCCGGTTACCTGTTCAGCAGCCTCGGCGCGTTCGGCGTGGTGAGCCTGATGTCCAGCCCGTATCGCGGCCCGGACGCAGAATCACTGTTCTCTTATCGCGGTCTGTTCTGGCATCGCCCGATCCTCTCTGCGGTAATGACGGTGATGATGCTGTCGCTGGCGGGGATCCCGATGACGCTGGGCTTTATCGGCAAGTTCTACGTTCTGGCCGTCGGTGTGCAAACGCATCTGTGGTGGCTGGTTGGCGCCGTGGTGGTTGGTTCGGCAATCGGCCTCTACTACTACCTGCGTGTGGCGGTAAGCCTGTACCTGCATGCGCCGGAACAGCTGAACCGCGATGCGCCGTCGAACTGGCAATACAGCGCGGGCGGTATCGTGGTGCTGATTTCCGCACTGCTGGTGCTGGTGCTGGGCGTCTGGCCGCAGCCGTTAATCGACCTGGTTCAGATGGCAATGCCGCTGATGTAAGGTTACGCGTTGATGTGAAAAAACCGCCGATTTATCGGCGGTTTTTTTATATATGGAACTCAAGGCTGCGCTGGCGCGCCTGGATTTTGCAGAAAGTGAAGCCGAAATTTATGATGAATCCTTATCAAGAATTTGCCGTTTTGTGAAAAATGTATCGGGGCTGACGATATCATTTCCTGGATCGCGGATCTGGCAATGTGTCTTAATTTCGTTCCGTGGCGAGAGGCGCGTGATATTTTTACGAATGCCCTAGTAACGATGGAACTGCGTCAGATGCAACGGATATTAGAAAAGTCTACGGGAGATTAAATGTACGCATTTCGCCGCAGCCAGTGTCCGGATTACCTTACCGATTGTTGGGAACGCCTGGGACGTTATGACGAAGCGCGAAAGCTACGCAATCAACGTTATCGATTCAAATGGTTTTCCGAGTTTCGTTATCCGTAAAAAACGAAGGGGGCTATTTTGCCCCCGTCACAATCACAGCGTAATGACGGTAAAATCCTCCGCCATTTCACTTGCCGGGAAAATATCCCGGCACTCTGCCAGCATCCGCCTGCATCCTTCGGCGTCATAGCGCGAACTGACGTGCGTAATAACTAAACGCCCCACGCCTGCGTCGCGCGCCAGTTCGGCGGCCTGACGCGTTGACGAATGCCCGCGGCTGTTAGCTTTCTCTTCCATCGCTGTTTCCAGGGTGGTTTCATGCACCATCATATCCACGCCCTGTGCTAACGCGGACGCGCCCTCGCAGGGGGCCGTGTCGCCAAAAATCGCCAGCGTTTTACCTGGCGTTGCGGGAGAAAGATAGTCACGGCCATCAATCACGCGCCCATCTTCCAGCGTCACGCATTGCCCGGCTTTAAGTTGCTGGAACAGTGGCCCGGGCTTCACGCCTGCGGCAGCCAGCGCTTTTGCATCCAGCGCACCGGGCTTGTCATGTTCTTCAATGCGATAGCCATAGCACTCTACCGGGTGGTTTAGCGGATAGGCCGTCACTTTGCGCAGCCCATCATCCATCACAAAACCGGCTGTGACTTCGATTATCTCCATCGGGTAATCGGTCCACGAGCCGCTCAGCCGCAGCGCGGTTTCTACAAATTCGCGCAGCCCTTTTGGCCCATAGATCGTGACGGGATTCATATTGCCCGCCATTGAACGACTGCACAGCAGCCCCGGCAGGCCAAACAGATGATCACCATGCAAATGGGTGATGAAGATGCGGTCGATTTTTCCCGGATGCAGGGTGGTTTCCAGCAGTTGATGCTGCGTGCCCTCGCCGCAGTCAAACAGCCAGACTGCCGGTTGCGTTGGATGCTGATGATGCAGCAGAATGGCGGTGACGTTGCGCGTCCGGGTCGGTACGCCAGCGGATGTTCCCAAAAAAGTCAGTTGCATAACGCCGCTCCCCTGGCGGTAAAAAAACAATAACGATGAAGGAGCCTATCATGATTCAGTGGCAAGATTTGCACCATTCTGATTTAACCGTCCCGCAGTTGTACGCGCTGCTGCAATTACGCTGTGAAGTTTTTGTGGTTGAGCAGGCCTGTGTCTATCAGGATATTGACGGCGAGGATCTGCTTGGCGAAAACCGTCATATCCTCGGCTGGCAGGGCGACAGGCTGGTGGCGTATGCGAGACTTCTGAAAAATGAGGATGATTTTTCTCCTGTTACCATTGGTCGGGTGATTGTCAGCCCTGGCGTTCGTGGGGAGAAAATGGGTTATCAACTGATGGAATACGCGCTGGCAAGCTGCGCGCAACACTGGCCGGAACACGCGCTCTATCTGGGCGCGCAGGCGCATTTGCAGAATTTCTATCGGCACTTTGGTTTTATTCCGGTGACGGAGATCTATGATGAAGATGGCATCCCGCATGTCGGGATGGCGCGCGAGGTTGGCCAGGCGTAACCGGCAAGCGTTGACTATAGTTATCCCACTGGTTTAGCAAACATGGAGATATATTATGGTTAATGAAACACATATTGACGACGACCTGACTCTGCTGAGCGATACCCTGGAAGAGGTGCTACGTTCTTCCGGCGATCCCGCTGACCAGAAATATGTCGAGCTGAAAGCGCGCGCGGAAAATGCGCTGCATGAGGTTAAATCCCGCGTGAGCCATGCTTCCGACACTTACTATTACCGGGCGAAAAAAGCGGTCTATCGCGCCGACGATTATGTGCACGAAAAACCGTGGCAGGGTATTGGTGTAGGTGCAGCGGTCGGGCTGGTGTTAGGTCTTTTATTGACCCGTCGCTGAGCAAAATCACACTCCCTAATCATGGGTACTGCTTTTTACAGGCAGTACCCCGTATAATGTACGGTTTTTAGAATAGGGAGGTTCGCGTGCTATCCGTTTCTGCTGCGCTAAAGAGTCTGGCTGACTCTCTGTCGGACGATTTTCCCGCTTCACCCGGCACGCGAATTATCGAAGTTCCTTTCCCCCTGAATGACGCGTTCGACCCGCTTTGCTGGTTAAATGCCCAGACTGTGTGGCCGCAATTCTGGTGGCAGCAGCGCAGCGGCGATGATGAACTTGCCGCCCTGGGCGCGGCCGTTTCGTTTTCCTCCCTGGCTCAGGCCGAAGATTTTTTAACTCGCTATGATGCGGATGATGCCCGCATTTGCGGCCTGAATAGTTTTGACTACCGACAGATAGCGCTTTTTTTACCGCGCCTGGAGTGGCGTCGTGAGGGCGGACGCGCGTCGTTAAGAGTGAACCTGGCGAGCGAGACCTCGTTGCACGCTGACGCCGTAGCGGCAAAAGCGTTTATTACGCAACTGTCGTCGCAAAGCGTCTGTCACACCTCTGCGCTGACGCTGGAAAGCGAGTTACACCGACCAGGCGAAGCCGGATGGCGCGGTCTGATTGAACAAGCCACGCTTGCT
Source organism: Pseudocitrobacter faecalis (assembly GCF_965231525.1). Taxonomy (NCBI): domain Bacteria; kingdom Pseudomonadati; phylum Pseudomonadota; class Gammaproteobacteria; order Enterobacterales; family Enterobacteriaceae; genus Pseudocitrobacter; species Pseudocitrobacter faecalis. Next base: position 1,070,642 of record NZ_CBDDNJ010000002.1, read on the forward strand.
ATCGCCAATGGCGAATTTGAGAAAGTGGTGCTGGCGCGTGCTACCGACCTGACGTTTACGACGCCACCCGATGCCGGGGCGTTAATGGCCGCCAGCCGCCGCGTTAATCTCCACTGTTATCACTTCTTTATGGCGTTTGACGCCGGGCAGGCCTTTTTCGGCTCATCGCCGGAACGTCTCTGGCGCAGGCGTGGTCTCGAACTGGAAACTGAAGCACTGGCGGGAACCGTCGCCAGTCATCCGGACCCGACGCAGGCGCAGCACCTGGCCGACTGGTTAATGAATGACGACAAAAACCAGCGCGAGAACATGCTGGTGGTGGACGATATCTGTGCGCGCCTGCAGAAACATGTCGATGCGCTCGACATTCTGCCCGCCGAAATCGTTCGCCTGAGAAAAGTTCAGCATATACGCCGTGTTATCCAGGCTACGCTGAAAGAAGCCAGCGATGACCGCTGTTTAATGCAACTGCAACCTACTGCCGCCGTCTCTGGCTTACCACGTACTCAGGCTTTTGATTTTATTGATTGCTTTGAGCCATTCTCGCGGGAATGGTACGCAGGTTCGGCGGGCTATATCAGCCGCTGCCAAAGCGAGTTTTGCGTGACGCTGCGGTCGGCGAAAGTGAGCGGCAACACGGTGCGTCTGTATGCGGGCGCGGGAATTGTTGCCGGGTCGCAGGCCGATTCCGAATGGCAGGAAATAGAAAATAAAGCAGCGGGCCTGCGTTCTTTATTGTTCTTTGAGTAGAACATTAACGACTCATATCAAAATCTCATTGTTTCGTATTATTTATACTGAGTCGCAATATTGATACCGGACAAACATATGTCAGTAAGCGCTTTCAACCGACGCTGGGCGGCGGTGATCCTTGAAGCTTTAACCCGTCACGGCGTGCGCCATATCTGCATCGCTCCGGGGTCACGTTCCACACCGCTCACCCTGGCGGCAGCTGAAAACCGTACATTTATTCATCACACGCATTTTGATGAGCGTGGGCTGGGGCATTTGGCGTTAGGGCTGGCGAAGGTCAGTCGCCAACCGGTTGCGGTGATTGTTACCTCAGGAACTGCGGTGGCGAACCTCTATCCGGCGCTAATTGAAGCCGGGCTCACCGGGGAAAAAATCATACTTCTGACCGCCGACAGGCCGCCGGAGCTGATTGACTGTGGGGCGAATCAGGCGATTCGTCAGCCGGGCATGTTTGCTTCACATCCCTCTGAAACGCTTTCTCTGCCGCGTCCGAGCCAGGATATTCCGGCTCGCTGGCTGGTCTCTTCGATTGATCATGCGCTGGGTTCGCTGCATGCGGGCGGCGTACACATTAACTGCCCGTTCGCGGAACCACTGTACGGTGAGATGGACGACACGGGCCTCGACTGGCAGCAGGCGCTGGGTAACTGGTGGCAGGAAGACAAACCCTGGCTGCGCGAGTCGCTGCATCTTGAAAGCAATAAGCAGCGTGACTGGTTCTTCTGGCGGCAAAAGCGTGGCGTTGTGGTTGCCGGACGCATGAGCGCGGAAGAGGGCAAAAAGGTTGCCGAATGGGCGAAAACGCTCGGCTGGCCGCTGATTGGCGATGTCCTTTCGCAAACGGGCCAACCCTTGCCCTGCGCGGATTTGTGGCTGGGTAATGCGGCGGCAGTGAGTGAACTGGCTCAGGCGCAAATCGTGGTGCAGATTGGCAGCAGCTTGACGGGCAAACGCCTGTTGCAGTGGCAGCAGGCCTGTGAACCGGAGGAGTACTGGCTGGTGGATAATCTCACCGGGCGGCTCGATCCGGCACATCATCGTGGTCGCCGACTGGTATGCGACATCGACCATTGGCTGGAACTGCATCCGGCAGAAAAACGCACGCCGTGGTGTACGGCGATCCCGCGTCTTGCTGAGCAGGCGTGGGAGGGCGTGTGCGCCATCAGCGAAACCTTCGGTGAAGCGCAGCTGGCGCACCGCATTCGCCATTATTTACCGCAGCAGGGGCAGCTCTTTGTCGGCAACAGCCTGGTGGTACGTCTGATTGACGCGCTAAGCCAGCTCCCTGCCGGGTATCCGGTCTACAGCAATCGCGGGGCCAGCGGTATCGACGGTTTGATCTCCACGGCGGCGGGCGTGCAGCGTGCCAGCGCTAAATCAACGCTGGCGATTGTGGGCGATCTCTCCGCGTTGTATGACCTCAATGCACTGGCGTTGCTGCGTCAGGTTTCCGCACCTTTCGTACTCATCGTGGTGAATAACAACGGCGGGCAGATTTTCTCACTGCTACCCACCCCGGTGGAAGAACGCGAACGCTTCTACGCCATGCCGCAGAATGTACATTTCGAACATGCGGCGAAAATGTTTGGCCTGAATTATCATCAGCCGCAGGACTGGGCCGCGCTTGAAACCGCGCTTGATAAAGCCTGGCGTACACCCGCCACCACGGTGATTGAGCTGGTGGTGAATGACACCGATGGCACGCAAACCCTGCAACAACTGCTGGCGCAGGTCAGCCACCTATGATGTTAAATGCCGTTGCGCGCGAAGGTGATGCGGGGCAACCGTGGCTGGTATTTCTGCACGGTTTCTCCGGCGACTGCCATGAGTGGCAAACGGTAGGCGAGGCGTTCCCGCGCGCCTCGCGGCTTTATATCGATCTCCCCGGTCACGGCAGTTCTGCCGATTGCCGGGTAACCCACTTCGCCGATGTTTGCGCGGCGTTACAGACTACGTTACTTAGTTACAACATCCTCAGCTACTGGCTGATTGGCTACTCGCTGGGCGGTCGTATTGCGATGACCTTTGCCTGCCAGCATCAGCCGCAAGGGTTGCTGGGCGTGGTGGTTGAGGGCGGCCATCCCGGGCTGCAAAGTGCCGAACAACGCGCGCAGCGCTGGCAATCGGACAATCGCTGGGCGCAGCGTTTTGCCCATGAACCCCTGAACCAGGTGTTTGACGCCTGGTATCGGCAGCCGGTCTTTGCCAGCCTGACGCCTGCACAGCGCGACGCGCTGGTGGCGCTACGCCAAAATAATGACGGCAGCGCGCTGGCGGCTATGCTTTTAGCAACGTCGTTAAGCGTGCAGGACGATCTGCGCGGTGCCCTGCGCGATCGTGCCTTCCCATTCTGGTATCTCTGCGGCGAACGCGATAGCAAATTCAGGGCCATTGCCGATGAACTTGCCGCGCCTTGCCATGTAATTCGTAATGCCGGACACAACGCGCACCGGGAAAACCCCGAGGGCGTGGTGGCGTGTCTGGCGCAGATTGTGCATCTCTGACTATAGGACACACTATGATCTATCCTGATGAAGCTATGCTTTACGCCCCGATTGAATGGCAAGACTGTTCTGAAGGCTACACTGACATTCGTTACCAGAAATCCGCTGACGGCATCGCCAAAATCACCATTAACCGTCCTCAGGTACGTAATGCGTTCCGCCCGTTGACGGTCAAAGAGATGATCCAGGCGCTCGCGGATGCGCGCTATGACGACAATATTGGCGTGATCGTCCTGACTGGCGAAGGTGACAAGGCCTTCTGTTCCGGTGGCGATCAGAAAGTGCGCGGCGACTACGGCGGATACCAGGATGATGCGGGTACGCACCACCTGAACGTGCTCGATTTCCAGCGCCAGATCCGCACCTGCCCGAAACCGGTGGTGGCGATGGTGGCTGGCTACTCCATCGGCGGCGGTCACGTACTGCACATGATGTGTGACCTGACGATTGCGGCAGAAAACGCTATCTTTGGTCAGACGGGCCCGAAAGTGGGCTCCTTCGACGGCGGCTGGGGCGCATCCTACATGGCGCGTATCGTCGGGCAGAAAAAAGCGCGTGAAATTTGGTTCCTGTGCCGTCAGTACAATGCTCAGGAAGCGCTGGATATGGGCCTGGTGAACACCGTGGTACCGCTGGCTGACCTCGAAAAAGAGACCATTCGCTGGTGTCGCGAAATGCTGCAAAACAGCCCGATGGCGCTGCGTTGCCTGAAAGCCGCGCTGAACGCCGACTGTGATGGTCAGGCGGGCCTGCAGGAACTGGCGGGTAACGCCACGATGCTGTTCTACATGACTGAAGAAGGTCAGGAAGGGCGCAATGCGTTTAACCAGAAACGTCAGCCTGATTTCAGCAAATTTAAACGGAACCCGTAATGCGACACGCGCAGGTTTACCGCTGGCAGGTACCGATGGACGCGAGTGTGGTACTGCGCGAACGGCGGCTGAAAACCCGCGACGGATTGTTTGTCTGGCTGCGTGACGGTGAGCGCGAAGGCTGGGGGGAAGTCTCCCCACTTCCGGGCTTTAGCCGTGAAACGCTGGACGAGGCGCAATCCGCTTTACTGGACTGGGTTCAACACTGGCGACAGGGGGTTGAGACCCCGTTGCCGGAGCTGCCCTCGGCGGCGTTTGGCATTAGCTGCGCACTGGCGGAACTCGACGATACGCTGCCGATAACGGCGGATTATCGTGCCGCGCCACTGTGCACCGGCGACCCGGATGAACTGGTGCTGGCGCTGGCCGATATGTCCGGCGAAAAAGTGGCGAAGGTGAAAGTCGGGCTGTACGAGGCCGTGCGCGACGGCATGGTGGTCAATCTGCTGCTGGAAGCGATTCCCGATTTACATCTGCGTCTGGATGCCAATCGCGCCTGGACGCCGCTGAAAGCGCAGCAGTTTGCCAAATACGTCAACCCGGCGTTCCGCGAACGCATCGCTTTTCTCGAAGAACCGTGCAAAACACGCGACGATTCGCGCACGTTTGCCGCAGAAACCGGCATTGCTATCGCATGGGATGAAAGTCTGCGCGATGACGATTTCCGCTTTGAAGCGGAGCCCGGCGTGCGCGCGGTGGTGATTAAACCGACCCTCACCGGTAGCCTGCAAAAAGTGCAGGCGCAGGTGGCGGCAGCACATGCATTGGGCTTGACGGCGGTCATCAGCTCTTCCATTGAGTCGAGCCTTGGGCTGACGCAGCTAGCGCGGATTGCGGCCTGGCTGACGCCGGATACGATTCCGGGTCTCGACACGCTGAACCTGATGCAGGCACAGTTACTTCGCCGCTGGCCGGATAACCCGTTGCCGTGCCTGGATATGCTGTCGCTGGAGCCGCTGTTGTGAGTTTTTCAACCTGGCCCTGGCGTGACTGGCGAGCGCAGCGGGGTGATATGACTGCGCTGCGTCTCGACAACGAGACGCTTAACTGGGCTGCGTTATGTGAGCGCATCGACGCGCTGGCGGCCGGTTTTCAGGCGCAGGGTGTACGTGATGGCGACGGGGTCGCCCTCTGCGCCCGCAACCGGGATGAAACGGTGCTGGCCTGGCTGGCATTGTTACAGTGCGGGGCGCGCATTTTGCCGCTCAACCCTCGTCTGCCCACGACGCTGATTAATGCCTTACTGCCAGCGTTAACGCTGCGTCACGTGCTCACTCTGGAAAGCAGTGAGATTGCCGATTCACTGCCGCGCCTCACGCTGCAAGAATCAACGGATTATCACGATATTGGCTGGCGACCTGAACGTCTGACTTCGATGACGCTCACATCGGGCTCCACGGGCCTGCCGAAAGCGGCGGCGCACACCTGCGCGGCGCATCTTGCCAGCGCGCAGGGCGTGTTAAGTTTAATTCCGTTTGCACAGGATGAATGTTGGCTCTTGTCGTTGCCGCTATTCCACGTCTCCGGGCAGGGGATTTTCTGGCGCTGGCTTTACGCCGGCGCGCAGATGGCGGTGAGCGAGCGTCCACTCGCCGAAGCGCTGCAAGGGTGTACCCACGCCTCGCTCGTGCCGACTCAGCTCTGGCGTTTGCTGAATGATAAACAGCCTCTGTCGCTGAAAGCCGTGCTGTTAGGCGGTGCAGCCATTCCCGCCGAGCTTACTGAGCAGGCAAGCACGATGGGTATCCGTACCTTCTGCGGCTACGGCTTGACCGAATTTGCCTCTACCGTCTGCGCGCGGGAAGCCAACGGTGGCGATGATGTGGGGACGCCGCTTGCCGGGCGTGAGCTCAAACTGGTGAACGGTGAAATCTGGCTACGCGCGCAAAGTATGGCCTCGGGCTATTGGCGCGATGGCGCGCTTGTGCCGCTGGTCAATGCCGAAGGTTGGTTTGCCACGCGCGATCGCGGCGAAATTCGCGACGGTAAGCTCTATATCGTTGGGCGCATGGATAACCTCTTCTTTAGCGGTGGGGAAGGTATACAGCCGGAAGAAGTGGAGCGGGTGATTGTGGCGCACCCTGCGGTTTCACAGGTGTTTATCGTTCCGCTGGACGACCCCGAGTTCGGGCAGCGCCCGGTCGCGGTAGTGGACTGTGAAGGCGATGTCGACCTTACTCTCCTCGCTGGCTGGGTGAAAGGTAAACTGGCCGGCTTCCAGCAACCGTGTCACTGGCTACGGTTGCCGGAAACGATGAAAAATAGCGGGATCAAAGTCTCGCGTCATCAATTGCGGACGTGGGTCTCACAGATTTTAGGTCCATCTCCCCGCTAGCTCTCCTCTGTAATGAATCGGGATAAGCCTCTGTTTCCCGATTCTTCTTTCCCTGTCTTTCTGCGTATTTCTCAAAATACTTTTGTGACGTAATTAGTTACATTTAAAAGTATGATCGCCCTTTTAGTTCATGCGGTTGGCAAAATTGAGCAGTACAATTCGCCCGTTTTTTTTGGCTATTCACACAGTGGTTGCGGGAAAGGAATAAAATGAAAAAGAGCATTCTATTTGGCCTGATGGGGATGTTGTTGCTCCCGGTTGCGGCAAATGCAATTAGCATCAGCGGCCAGGCTGGCGAAGAATATACCAATATCGGCGTCGGCTTTGGTACCGAATCTACAGGGCTTGCGCTGAGCGGTAACTGGGCGCATAACGACGATCACGGCGATATTGTGGGCGCGGCGTTGGGGTTGAACATTCCATTAGGGCCGTTTATGGCAACAGCGGGCGGCAAAGGTGTTTATCTGAGCCCGAACTACGGTGACGATGGTTACGCGGCGGCAGTTGGCGGTGGGTTACAGTGGGAACTGGGTGAGCGCTTCCGTTTGTTCGGTGAGTATTACTACTCGCCGGATTCACTTTCCAGCGGCGTCAAAGATTACGAAGAAGCTAACGCGGGTGGCCGCTTTATGATTATGCGTCCGTTAAGCGTGGAAGCGGGTTATCGCTATATCAACCTCGCGGGCAAAGATGGCAATCGCGACAGTGCCGTTGCCGATGGCCCCTACGTCGGCGTCAGCGCCAATTTCTGATTCTCCCCCCGGCGTGGCACGCTGCCGCGCCAGTTTTCTCGTTTTTATTCCTCGCCTTGCGCTATAGTAAATCGTCCTCTTTTACTGGAGAAAGCGATGATAAACGTAGAGATGCTGTCTACGGGCGATGAAGTCTTATACGGGCAAATTGTTGATACCAATGCGGCCTGGCTTGCTGATTTCTTATTTGAACAAGGTTTACCGCTTTCCCGGCGTAACACCGTAGGCGACAAACTCGATGACCTGGTGGCGATTTTGCGCGAGCGCAGCACCCAGGCTGATGTCCTGATTGTAAATGGCGGTTTAGGGCCGACCAGCGATGATTTAAGCGCGCTTGCTGCCGCAACGGCGAAAGGTGAATCGCTGGTACTGCATGAACCGTGGCTGGCGCAGATGGAGAAATTTTTCAAAGAGCGTGGCCGCGTGATGGCACCAGCCAATCGCAAACAGGCGGAAATTCCTGCCAGCGCCGAGTTTATCGATAACCCGGTGGGTACGGCCTGCGGTTTTGCCATCAAGCTTAACCGCTGCCTTATTTTCTTCACCCCTGGCGTGCCGTCTGAATTTAAAGTGATGGTTCAGCAGGAAATTTTGCCACGTCTGCGAGCTCGCTTTGACATTCCTGAGCCGCCGCTGTGCCTGCGTCTCACTACCTTCGGACGTTCGGAAAGCGACCTTGCGCAAAGCCTTGAACATCTGACGCTGCCTGCGGGCGTATCGATGGGCTATCGTTCATCGATGCCGATTATAGAACTCAAGCTGACTGGCCCGGCGAGTGAACGTCAGGCAATGGAAGCCCTGTGGCCGGAAGTGAAAAAAGTGGCGGGCGAGAGTCTGATTTTTGAAGGAACGGAAGGCCTGCCGAAACAGCTTGCTCGCGCCTTGCTGGATAAGCAACTGAGCCTGACGCTTAGCGAGCAGTTTACCGGTGGGCTGCTGGCGCTGGAACTGCAACGCGCGGGCGCGCCGCTACTGGCCAGTGAGGTGATTCCGTCGCAGGAAGAAACGCTGGCACAAACGGCACGTTGGGCACAAGAACGCCGCGAAAACCATTTTGCTGGCGTAGCGCTAGCGGTAACCGGGCTCGAAAATGAGCATCTGAACTTCGCGCTCTCCACCGTGGAAGGCACCTGGGCGCTGCGCGTGAAGTTCAATACCACGCGTCACAGTCTGGTTGTGCGTCAGCAGGTCTGCGCCATGATGGCAATGAACATGCTGCGCCGCTGGCTTAACGGTATGGATGTTGCGAGCGAGCACGGCTGGATTGAAGTGGTGGAAACGCTGAAGGTGTAGTGGTGTGGCATTGCCGGCTGCGGCTGCGCCTTATCCGGCCTACAGATTTCCCCTGACCGGGTAGGCCTGATAAGCGAAGCGCATCAGGCTTTGTGCCGGTGGCATTGCCGGATGCGGCTGCGCCTTATCCAGCCTACAAATTCCCCCTGACCGGGTAGGCCTGATAAGCGAAGCGCATCAGGCATTGTGCCGGTGGTATTGCCGGATGCGGCTGCGCCTTATCCGGCCTACACATTTCACCTGACCCGGTAGGCCTGATAAGCGAAGCGCATCAGGCATTGTGCCGGTGGCATAGCCGGATGCGGCTGCGCCTTATCCGGCCTACAAATTTCATCTGACCCGGTAGGCCTGATAAGCGAAGCGCATCAGGCATTGTGCCGGTGGCATTGCCGGATGCGGCTGCGCCTTATCCGGCCTACAGATTCCCCCTGACCCGGTAGGCCTGATAAGCGAAGCGCATCAGGCCTTGTGCCGGTGGCATTGCCGGATGCGGCTGCGCCTTATCCGGCCTACAAATTTCCCCTGACCGGGTAGGCCTGATAAGCGAAGCGCATCAGGCTTTGTGCCGGTGGCGTTGCCGGATGCGGCTGCGCCTTATCCGGCCTACACATTTCACCTGACCCGGTAGGCCTGATAAGCGAAGCGCATCAGGCATTGTGCCGGTGGCATTGCCGGATGCGGCTGCGCCTTATCCGGCCTACACATTTCACCTGATATGGTAGGCCTGATAAGCGAAGCGCATCAGGCTTTGTCCTCGGTTTATGCCGACAGCGCCTGCGCCAGCAGCGTAATCGGGTGTTCGCAGCGCTTGCTGGTGGACATCTCGATTTGCCACTTACAGGTTTCGCAATCGGTCACCACGATATCCGCGCCGCTTTCCTCTATCTGGCGGAACAGCGGGGCGCCGACGGCTTGGGACGTGGGGTAATTCTCCGATTTAAAGCCATAGGTACCCGCAATACCGCAGCACTGGGAATCGAGCACCGTAAGCTCCAGCCCGGGAATTTGCCGCAGCAGTTCCAGTGTGTACAGCGTCCAGCCCATTTTCTCCATATGACACGGTGTGTGATACACCACCTTCAGCGGCAACGGTTTTAGCGGCAGCGTTTTCCCTTCGTCCAGTTTTCGCCACAGCCAGCGCGTGGCAAGGTCGATATGCTCGCGCAGGCCGCCGTTATCGACATTCAGCAGATGCGGATATTCATCGCGCAGCGTAAAGGTACAGGTGGAAGAGGTCGCGATAACCGGCAGCGATTTATCTTCAATGGCCTCGCGCAGTGATGCGACGTTGCTTTGTGCCTGCTTGCGTGCCTTATCGGTGAACCCGTTAGCAATCAACGGCACGCCGCAACATTTCTCTTTGCTCAACAGCTGGACGCCCGTTCCCAGCGCATTCAGCACGTTAATTAAATCTTTGCCCAATTGTGGATGGTTATAGTTGACGTAGCAGCCGTGGAAAAAAGCCACCTGCTCGGCAAACTGCGCCTGCTGTTTTGCCACGCTGCGATACCAGCGGCGGAAGGTGCCGAAGGAGTATTTTGGCAGCGTGCGGCGATGATCAATTTTAAGCGCTGCATCCAGCAGATGACGCACGGGCTTCAGCCCCGTTGCCGCATTCACCAGAGGTGCAAACGTCGTCGACATCTGCCCCATCAGATCCGTATGGCTGAGTATGCGGTTACGCAATGACGGCGTGGTGACGTCATAGCGCGCGCGGGCGCGCTGGATGATATCGCCAATTTTGACATCGGACGGGCAGGCCACTTCGCAGCGTTTGCAGTTGATGCAATATTTCAGCGCCTCGTCATACAGCGCGCCATCTTTCAGGCGCAGCCGTTCGCCGTCCGGCCCTGCCTGTTTCGGCCCCGGATAACGCGGATTCACCCGGCTGATTGGGCAGGCCGTGGTGCAGGCGGTACATTTGATGCAATTCTCGAACTGGCCGTTACTCATGCTTCACCTCCCACCAGCAGGGCGATTTGCTGCGCGGCATGAAGTGCCGTCACCGCACAAACGCCACCGCCACAGCCCTGAGCGATGGCATCGCAGCCGCCCAGCACCGAACCAATCACAAACACATTTTCCAGTTGCTTTCCACCAATGGCCGGGCGCAGCATTGCATCGGTCGCAACCCCAAACTGCTGCCAGGGCTGAGGATCAAAAACATCCGGTCGAGACCATAATGCGCGGCTTGCCGCCTGCATCACATCGAGATTAAGCACCGGCTCGCGAATCGTTTCACGGTTGGCGATTAATCCGTTGCTAAAGAAACTGCCGCTCGCCAGCACGACATAACGTGCACGCAGGGGAATATCTGCGTGGTTACGCGTCCAGACAGCGGTGGCGCGTTGATGTTCCAGCGTCACTTTTTGTACCTCATCGCCCGGCATCCACACGCCGCCCGCGCGGATAAACTGCCGCTGAAGCTGCGCCTGTAACCGCATGCCGGGTACGGATGGTGGGAGCGTTGGCAGTAGATGGAGCGCGCAGCTGAGCTTTGCGGAAAGCCAGTCATACAGTTGGCTATCGCTGGCGCCAAAACAGGCCGGAAGCCACAGGGCATCGTAACCTTCTGCCAGCGGAGCGAGTGCATCGTACAACGGTTGCCATTGTTCCGGCTGGTCGAGCAGGCGTGCGATGTTTGCCGCGCGGAATTCGCTGGCGTTTTCGCGCAGTACATCCAGTTGCGGCAGGTCGATTTCAACCGAATCAACGTCGAGGCCCTGTTTGCGTAATGATGCAGCGGCAAGCGGAGCCTGAAAATCGAGAAAGCCGGTTATTCCCACAATACGGACTTTGCTGGCAACGGGCGGGAAGCGCGGCGTCTCACGTGGGCTGAGCCAGGCGCTGCGCAACAAGCCCAGTGGAGTCACACGTTGATGCGGCTGCCCGGCGTCGCCCTGAAAATCGATACCACAAGCGCTGAACAGCGCTTGTGCCTGACGGGCGTACGAGAAAACGTTCTCGCAGCCCACTTTGTTGTAAGGATGCTCAGGGGCTTGCCGCACTAATGCTTTCAGGCCGAGAAGCACATCCTCAACAGGCTGCCCATCGGGCAACTTGCTCAGGAGATCCAGCGAGCCTGATGCGAAGTTCAGCGCGCTTTGCCCGCGGCTGACAATGGCGCAGTGCAAGCCTTGTGACTGAAGCTGTAACCCGCACACGAGCCCGGCCAGGCCACCGCCAATGATAACCGTATCAAATTTCATCCTGATGCTCCTTTTGCAGCCCGCATAGCCCCTGATAAACCCAGCGTGTCAGTTCGCTTTCGCGCAGCGCATCGCCCCAGGCGATTGGCTGCACGCCTTTCCAGCGCTCATTAAGGAAATCGGACAGTTGTTTCAGCGACTGGCTGGCATTGGTGGCGTGAAAACGTGGCAGCAGACCCGCCGCGCGGCAGGCGCACAATTCGCCCTGACACGTGCCCATACCGACGCGGGTGCGACGACGCAGATCGAGCAGATTGCGAACATTCAGGTTTTCTACGGCATACTGCACTTCGCCTGCCGTAACGGCTTCACATTCACATACCAGGCTACGATGCAGGCGGTTGTCGCCGATCCAGCCTGGCGTGCGGTCGCCGTGACGATAAATCACGGAACCCCGCAGTGGCGCAGGCAACGAGATGATGCGCTGGAGTGTTTTCTCCTGGCTTTCACGTGAACCGGGTAAAGGTGTTGCGGCGGTGGAACACGATGTCGTGTTTCCGACTTTGCGACACACCGCGTCGGTGGCCCATTCGGCCATCAGGCGATAGGTCATCAGTTTGCCACCGGTGATGGTAATGAATCCCTCTAAACCGTCGCGCTGCGCGTGATCGAATAACACAATGCCGCGGCTGACGTTGCGCCCGGTGGGGTCGTCATCGCAGGCCACTAACGGGCGCACGCCTGAGTAAGCGCGCAGAATGCGCGTGCGGCCCATGCGCGGCGCCAGTTTTTCACCTTCGCGGATGAGTGTATCCACTTCCTGGGCGGTGACGCGGTTATCGTCAATTTCATTGTAATCGATGTGCATAGAGGTGGTGCCAATCAACGAAATGGTATCACCCGGCACCAGAATATCGGCATCAGCTGGTTTGCGGCAGCGGTTAATCACGTGCTGGTTGATGCGATGATCGAGAATGAGCAGGGATCCTTTGGCCGGGAACATGCGAATGCTCAGGTCGGCGTACTCGGCGATGCGTTGCCCCCAGATACCGGCGGCGTTCACCACTACTTGCGCACGAAGCTCACGCGTTTCCTTTGTTTGGCGAGCGCATAACCGTACGCCACGCACGTTCGCGCCGTCGCGAATCAGCCCAATGACTTCATGACCGGTGAGAATGTCCGCGCCGTGTTCGCGCGCATCCAGCATATTGGCAGCCGTCAAACGGAAGGGATCAACCGTGCCGTCCGGCACTTTTACCGCGCCTGTCAGCGCCGGGTTAACGCCCGGTTCGATGCGTAGGGCTTCCTCTGGCTCGATCGCCTGCGCGTCGATACCCGCGCTTGCGCAGGCCTGTAAAAAGGTCGATTGAAAGTCGAGGCTATCTTCCGGCAGGGTGATAAACAGCCCGCCGGTGGGCTCAATGCAGTGGCGGGCGATATGTTTCAGAATACGGTTTTCGCTGATGCATTCACGTGCCGATTCGCTATCGGTGACGGCGTAGCGTGCGCCGCTGTGAAGCAGACCGTGGTTGCGTCCGGTCGCGCCAGTGGCAATGTCGTGGCGTTCGACCAGGACGACCTTGAGGCCACGCAGTGCGCAGTCGCGGGCAATTCCCGCGCCGGTGGCGCCACCGCCGATGATAATCGCATCGTACTCCCCTGATTGCTGCATTTTCCTGCCCCTACATAACAATATCCTTGTCTTCAGTAGGCCATAATTTGTGGAGAATTTGTTTGATGTTGCGCACATTCGAACTTATTGCTTTCGTTTTCGCGCATTGTGGGCCTAAAAATGAGATGAACAGATAAATGCTAAGCGCTTTGATAAAGGTATTATATGATTCACTTTTGGTAATGTTTAAGCGATAGCGGGCGAGGCAAGTAATGGCTGTGTCAAATGGACTGGATGAATTTAATCAGTGGTGGGCGACAGAAGGTGACTGGGTTGAAGAGCCGAACTACCGCCGAAACGGAATGAGTGGCGTCCAGTGTATTGAGCGTGATGGTAAAAAACTGTACGTGAAGCGTATGACCCAGCACCTGTTCCGCTCGGTTCGCTATCCGTTTGGTCGCCCGACCATTGTGCGTGAAATTGCCGTGATTAAAGATCTCGAAAAAGCGGGCGTTATCGTGCCGAAGATCGTTTATGGCAAAGCGATGAAGATTGATGGCGAATGGCGCGCGTTGTTGGTCACCGAAGACATGAAAGGTTTTATCAGCATTGGCGACTGGTATCATCAGCATGCGGTTACCCCTTTCCCGGACGACGTCCGTGAAGCCATGCTGAAGGCCGTTGCCGTGGCTTTCAAAAAGATGCACAGCGTGAATCGTCAGCACGGTTGTTGCTATGTGCGTCATATCTATGTCAAAACGGAAGGTACGGTAGAAGCTGGTTTCCTCGATCTTGAGAAAAGCCGTCGTCGTCTGAGTCGCGAAAAAGCGATTCATCATGACTTCTCGCAGCTGGAAAAATACCTCGACCCGATTCCGAAAGCAGATTGGGAAAAGGTGAAAGCGTACTATTACGCATTGTGAGGAAAAACTGCCGGATGCGGCGTGCGCCTTATCCGGCCTGATTAAGGTCTCACGCCTTTCTACATTTCTATTTCAATATCGCCCTTCGCCCGGCAGCAGCAGGGCAAAATCTCGCCTGGCTGAATGAATGCCAGCGGCTCCGTCAGCCAGTCGACCTGACCCGTGACCAGCCGCGTGCGGCATGAGCCGCAGTAGCCTTCGCGGCACTGATATTCAACCGCAACATTGTGAGATTCCAGCGCCGCCAGCAGAGAAGGGTGTTCATCCTGGCACACTAACTGTGTGCCAGAGATGCGAAGGATAACGCGGCTCATCAGAGCTGGAAATCACTCAGGTCGTCGGTGTTAACTTCAGAGTCAATCTGACCGACCAGGTAAGAGCTCACTTCCACTTCCTGCGGTGCCACCTGCACGTTATCGGACACCAGCCAGGTGTTGATCCACGGGATCGGGTTAGAACGTGTCTGGAAGGGCAGATCGAGACCTACCGCTTGCATGCGGATGTTGGTGATGTATTCCACGTACTGGCAAAGAATATCCTTGTTCAGGCCGATCATCGAACCGTCGCGGAACAGGTAATCTGCCCACTCTTTTTCCTGAAGGGCCGCCTGCACGAACAGGTCATAACACTCCTGTTTACACTCTTCCGCGATTTCTGCCATTTCCGGGTCATCGACGCCGCTGCGCAGCAGGTTCAGCATATGCTGCGTGCCGGTCAGGTGCAGCGCTTCGTCACGAGCGATCAGGCGAATGATCTTGGCATTGCCTTCCATCAGCTCACGTTCCGCAAACGCGAAGGAGCAGGCGAAGCTGACATAGAAACGAATTGCTTCCAGCGCGTTAACGCTCATCAGACACAGGTAGAGCTTTTTCTTCAGTTCGCGCAGGTTGACGGTAACGGTTTTGCCGTTCACCGTATGCGTGCCTTCACCCAGCAGATGCCAGTAGCTGGTCATCTCAATCAGTTCGTCGTAGTAGCTGGAGATGCCTTCCGCGCGTTTCTGAATCTGCTCGTTGGTCACAATATCATCAAACACAATCGCCGGATCGTTGACGATGTTACGGATAATATGGGTGTAAGAGCGGGAGTGGATAGTTTCTGAAAACGCCCAGGTTTCCACCCATGTTTCCAGTTCCGGAATGGAGATCAGCGGCAGCAGCGCGACGTTCGGGCTACGGCCCTGAATGGAGTCGAGCAGCGTTTGATACTTCAGGTTGCTGATGAAAATATGTTTTTCGTGCTCTGGCAGCGCCTGGTAATCAATGCGGTCGCGGGAGACGTCAACCTCTTCCGGCCGCCAGAAGAAGGAGAGCTGCTTTTCAATCAGCTTTTCGAAGATGTCGTATTTTTGCTGATCGTAGCGGGCCACGTTGACCGGCTGGCCGAAGAACATCGGCTCTTTGAGCTGGTCATTTTTCGTCTGTGAAAAGGTGGTATATGCCATGAATGTGTCCTGTGGTTTTAATGCCCCCTCACCCTAACCCCCTCCCGGAGGGAGAGGGAATGGCTCGGTGCGCTTTTCACCCTCTCCCTCCGGGAGAGGGCCGGGGTGAGGGGGAAATAATGATCAGATCTTACACGCGCCGCTTTCGCAGCCATCGTCCTGAATAGACGGCACCAGGTCATCCTGTGCATCTTCAGCCCCGTCGCGGGTGTTCTGATAGTACAGGGTTTTCACGCCAAATTTATAGGCGGTGAGCAAGTCTTTCAGCAACTGCTGCATCGGCACTTTCCCTGACGGGAAGCGTGACGGATCATAGTTGGTGTTGGCAGAAATCGACTGATCGATAAATTTCTGCATGATGCCCACCAGTTGCAGGTAGCCGTCGTTGTTCGGCATATCCCACAGCAGTTCATACGCGTCGTGCAGGTGTTCGTAGTCCGGCACAACCTGACGCAGGATACCGTCTTTCGACGCTTTGATGCTGACGTAGCCGCGCGGCGGTTCAATACCGTTAGTGGCGTTGGAAATCTGCGATGATGTCTCGGATGGCATCAGGGCAGAGAGCGTGGAGTTACGCAGACCGTGGGTCTTAATAGACTCGCGCAGGGCTTCCCAGTCAAGGTGCAGCGGTTCGCTGGTGATCGCATCCAGATCTTTCTTGTAGGTATCGATCGGCAGAATACCTTTGGCGTAGGTGGTTTCGTTGAACCACGGGCATGCGCCTTGTTCGATCGCCAGTTCGTTAGAGGCTTTCAGCAGATAGTACTGAATCGCTTCGAACGTTTCGTGCGTCAGGTTGTTGGCGCTGCCATCGGAATAACGTTTACCGTTTTTCGCCAGCCAGTATGCAAAGTTGATGACGCCAATACCCAGAGTACGACGACCCATGGCGCCACGTTTAGCGGCCAGAATTGGGTAATCCTGATAATCAAGCAGCGCATCCAGCGCACGCACCGCCAGCACGGCCAGTTCTTCCAGCTCGCTCAGATCTTTGATAGCACCCAGGTTAAACGCAGAAAGCGTACAGAGGGCGATTTCGCCGTTTTCGTCGTTAACGTCGTTCAGCGGTTTGGTCGGCAGGGCGATTTCCAGGCACAGGTTAGACTGGCGTACTGGCGCAATCGCCGGATCAAACGGGCTGTGGGTGTTGCAGTGGTCGACGTTCTGGATGTAGATACGGCCAGTGGAGGCGCGTTCCTGCATCATCAGCGAGAACAGTTCAACGGCTTTCACGCGCTGTTTGCGGATGCTGTCGTCGTTTTCATACTGCACGTACAGGCGCTCGAATTCGTCCTGATCGGCGAAGAACGCGTCGTACAGGCCAGGAACGTCAGACGGGCTGAACAGCGTGATGTCGCCGCCTTTCAGCAGACGGGTGTACATCAGTTTGTTGATCTGCACGCCGTAGTCCATGTGACGCACGCGGTTGCCTTCGACGCCGCGGTTGTTTTTCAGTACCAGCAGGCTTTCCACTTCCAGATGCCACATCGGGTAGAACAGCGTTGCCGCACCGCCGCGCACGCCGCCCTGAGAGCAGGATTTCACTGCCGTCTGGAAGTGCTTGTAGAACGGGATACAGCCGGTGTGGAACGCTTCACCGCCACGGATCGGGCTACCCAACGCACGGATGCGACCGGCGTTAATGCCGATACCCGCACGCTGGGAAACGTATTTCACGATCGCGCTGGAGGTGGCGTTGATGGAATCCAGGCTGTCGCCGCACTCGATCAGCACACAGGAGCTGAACTGGCGAGTCGGGGTACGCACGCCGGACATAATCGGCGTCGGCAGAGAAATCTTGAACGTAGAAACCGCATCATAGAAGCGTTTAACGTAGCTCAGACGCGTGTCGCGCGGATAGTTCGAGAACAGGCACGCAGCAACCAGAATATAGAGGAACTGGGCGCTCTCGTAGATTTCGCCCGTTACGCGGTTCTGTACCAGGTATTTGCCTTCAAGCTGTTTTACAGCAGCGTAAGAGAAGGTCATATCACGGTCGTGGACAATGAAAGAGTCCATCTGCTTGAACTCTTCTTCCGTATAGTCTTCCAGCAGATGATTGTCGTATTTACCCAGTTCAACCATTTTCAGTACGTGGTCGAACAGCTTCGGCGGCTCAAACTGGCCGTAGGCTTTTTTACGCAGGTGGAAAATCGCCAGGCGTGCGGCCAGGTACTGGTAATCCGGGGCGTCGCGGGAGATCAGATCGGCTGCAGCTTTAATGATGGTTTCATGGATATCGGAAGTTTTAATCCCATCATAGAACTGAATGTGAGAACGCAGTTCAACCTGAGAGATAGAGACGTTTTCCAGACCTTCAGCCGCCCAGTCGAGCACTCGATGGATTTTATCGAGATTGATGCGCTCAGTGCGGCCATCACGCTTAGTCACCAGCAGACTCTGATTCATGTGCTTTTTACCTGTCCGTGAAAAGGAAATATCCCCCCACTTATCCACAAACGTTGCTTGTGGCTAAGTCTGTGGATAAATACTATATATGGGGGTTCTTTGATAAGTGAAACGCTATATGGTGAGTATTCTAGTCTGCTTTCTTTCTCATACAAGAGTTGATTTTGAGGTTAAATTGAGGTTTAGAAAGCGTAAAAAAGGCTAAGTCCGCACGCAGTAAGGGCTGTAAGGGATGTCAACGATTTGCAAAAAAAAATGAAAATTTGATCGAGTGCCGATTTCTTCATCGACAGGGAGGATAGCGCTGCTTGATGCAGCGCAAATCTATATAAGAATATCTTCTGATGTCAGCTATTTTTGTCCGTTGTATGCAACATATAGTTAACATCAACGCCCGGAGCCAGCTTAAAGGAGTTGGTCAGCGGGTTGTAGTGCAGGCCGATCATATGCTGCTCGCGCAGGTTGGTTTCATCGACCCAGCGCAGCAGTTCGGCAGGCTTGATAAACTTCTTAATATCATGCGTGCCTTTTGGCACCATTTTCAGAATGTACTCTGCACCGATGACCGCCATCAGCCAGGATTTGCCGTTGCGGTTCAGGGTGGAGAAGAAGACGTGACCGCCCGGCTTCACCAATTGTGCGCAGGCTTTTACGACCGATTGCGGGTCTGGCACGTGCTCCAGCATTTCCATGCAGGTGACCACATCATATTGCTGCGCATGTTTCGCGGCATGTTCTTCGACCGTTTCCTGCACGTAATCGACGTGAATCCCGGATTCCAGCGAGTGCAAACGTGCCACCTGTAATGGTTCGAAGCCCATATCTAGGCCGGTGACTTGTGCGCCTTCACGCGCCATGCTCTCGGCCAGAATGCCGCCGCCGCAGCCAACATCCAACACTTTCTTGCCAAAAAGGCCGTCAGCGCGTTCGGCGATATAGCCCAGACGCAGGGGGTTGATCCGGTGCAACGGTTTAAACTCGCCTTCCAAATCCCACCAGCGCGAAGCCACGGCTTCAAATTTGGCAATCTCGTCGTGGTCAACGTTGGGCGCTAACGTGTTTTTTTCGGCATTCATGGGCACTCCTGGTCCTTATTTCATTATTACCGCGAGTATATCAGCACAACGACGCGAATAAAGCTCCGGCAGAACGCTATAGGTTTACCTGTCTTTACGCGGTTGTGTTATAATTTGCGACCTTTGAATCCGGGATACAGTAGAGGGATAGCGGTTAGATGAGCGACCTTGCGAGAGAAATTACACCGGTCAACATTGAGGAAGAGCTGAAGAGCTCCTATCTGGATTACGCGATGTCGGTCATTGTTGGCCGTGCGCTGCCGGATGTCCGAGATGGCCTGAAGCCGGTACACCGTCGCGTACTTTACGCCATGAACGTATTGGGCAATGACTGGAACAAAGCCTATAAAAAATCTGCCCGTGTCGTTGGTGACGTAATCGGTAAATACCATCCCCATGGTGATTCCGCGGTGTATGACACCATCGTCCGTATGGCGCAGCCGTTTTCACTGCGTTACATGCTGGTTGACGGCCAGGGTAACTTCGGTTCTATCGACGGCGACTCCGCGGCGGCAATGCGTTATACGGAAATCCGTCTGGCGAAAATTGCCCATGAGCTGATGGCCGATCTCGAAAAAGAGACGGTAGACTTCGTGGATAACTATGACGGCACGGAAAAAATTCCGGACGTCATGCCAACGAAAATTCCCAACCTGCTGGTCAACGGTTCTTCCGGTATCGCGGTAGGTATGGCGACGAACATTCCGCCACACAACCTCACGGAAGTGATCAATGGCTGTCTGGCCTATATCGATGATGAAGACATCACCATCGAAGGGCTGATGGAACACATTCCGGGCCCGGACTTCCCGACGGCCGCCATCATCAATGGTCGTCGCGGTATTGAAGAAGCCTACCGTACCGGTCGTGGCAAAATCTACATTCGTGCTCGCGCGGAAGTGGAAACTGACGCGAAAACTGGCCGCGAAACCATTATCGTGCATGAAATTCCGTATCAGGTGAACAAAGCGCGCCTGATCGAGAAAATCGCCGAACTGGTGAAAGATAAACGCGTGGAAGGCATCAGCGCGCTGCGTGACGAGTCTGATAAAGACGGTATGCGTATCGTGATTGAAGTGAAACGTGACGCAGTGGGTGAAGTGGTTCTCAACAACCTCTACTCCCAGACTCAGTTGCAGGTTTCCTTCGGCATCAACATGGTGGCACTGCACCATGGCCAGCCGAAGATCATGAATCTGAAAGATATTCTTTCCGCATTCGTGCGTCACCGTCGCGAAGTGGTGACACGTCGTACCATTTTCGAACTGCGTAAAGCGCGCGATCGTGCGCACATCCTTGAAGCACTGGCCGTTGCGCTGGCGAACATCGACCCGATCATCGAGCTGATCCGTCGTGCGCCGACCCCGGCTGAAGCGAAAGCGGGCCTGGTCGCACAGCCGTGGGATCTGGGTAACGTTGCCGCCATGCTGGAACGTGCGGGCGATGACGCCGCGCGCCCTGAGTGGCTGGAGCCGGAATTCGGCGTTCGTGACGGTAAATACTACCTGACCGAACAGCAGGCACAGGCGATTCTGGATCTGCGTCTGCAGAAACTGACCGGCCTGGAGCATGAAAAACTGCTCGACGAATACAAAGAGCTGCTGGAGCAGATCGCTGAACTGCTGCACATTCTTGGCAGCGCCGATCGTCTGATGGAAGTGATCCGCGAAGAGCTGGAGCTGGTGCGTGAGCAGTTTGGCGATAATCGTCGTACAGAAATCACGGCTAACACCGCAGACATCAACATCGAAGATCTGATTAGCCAGGAAGATGTTGTCGTGACTCTGTCTCACCAGGGTTACGTCAAATATCAGCCGCTTACCGATTACGAAGCGCAGCGTCGTGGCGGGAAAGGCAAATCAGCAGCACGTATTAAAGAAGAAGACTTTATCGACCGCCTGCTGGTGGCGAACACCCATGACACGATACTCTGCTTCTCCAGCCGTGGTCGTCTGTACTGGATGAAAGTTTATCAGTTGCCGGAAGCCAGCCGTGGCGCGCGTGGTCGTCCGATCGTCAACCTGCTGCCGCTGGAAGCCGACGAACGTATCACTGCGATTCTGCCGGTTCGCGAGTACGAAGAGGGCGTGAACGTCTTTATGGCGACCGCCAGCGGTACCGTGAAGAAAACGGCGCTGACCGAGTTCAGCCGTCCGCGTTCTGCCGGTATTATCGCCGTGAACCTGAACGAAGGCGATGAACTGATTGGCGTTGACCTGACGTCCGGTTCCGATGAAGTCATGCTGTTCTCTGCTGCCGGTAAAGTGGTGCGCTTCAAAGAAGACGCCGTCCGCGCCATGGGGCGTACAGCGACCGGTGTACGTGGCATTAAACTGGCAGGTGAAGACAAAGTCGTTTCCCTGATCATTCCTCGTGGCGAAGGCGCAATCCTGACCGTTACCCAGAATGGCTACGGTAAACGTACTGCGGCGGAAGAGTATCCGACCAAGTCACGCGCGACGCAGGGCGTTATCTCGATCAAAGTGACCGAGCGTAACGGTTCCGTTGTGGGCGCGGTGCAGGTCGACGATTGCGATCAGATAATGATGATCACCGATGCCGGTACGCTGGTGCGTACCCGTGTTTCCGAAGTGAGCATCGTCGGTCGTAACACCCAGGGCGTGATCCTCATCCGTACTGCGGAAGATGAAAACGTAGTGGGTCTGCAACGTGTGGCTGAACCGGTTGATGACGAAGAACTCGACGCCATTGACGGCAGCGCCGCAGAAGGTGACGATGAAATCGCACCGGAAACGGACACCGATGACGACGTAGCGGATGACGCTGACGAGTAAATCGTGAGACGTACCAATAAAGGCCGGTTATAAACCGGCCTTTTTTCTGCGTTGCGACAAATGGGTTTTCCCGTTACCTTAACCACATCCTGTTAGCCTTTGATGGCGGAGTTTCGCCCCCTTGAAATATCTTGTCTCCTTTCGTACGACGCTTAAAGTCTCACGCTACCTGTTCCGGGCGCTGGCGCTGCTACTCTGGTTGCTGATTGCCCTCGCATCGGTTTTCTATATCGTGAATGCCTTGCATCAGAAAGAGTCAGAAATACGGCAGGAATTTAATCTGAGTTCCGATCAGGCGCAGCGCTATATTCAGCGTACGTCGGATGTCATCAAAGAGCTGAAGTACATTGCTGAAAATCGTCTCACGGCGACGAATGGCGTACTGCCGCCCACGGCGATAAAAGAGAATACCGAAGTCCCTGACTTCGAGCCACTGTTCACCGATTCTGATTGTTCCGCGCTGGACGATGCGTGGCGCGGCTCGCTGGAGTCGCTTTCCTGGTTTCTGCGCTACTGGCGCGACAATTTCTCCGCCGCCTACGATCTCAACCGCGTCTTTTTAATTGGCAGTGAAAACCTGTGCATGGCGAATTTTGGCCTGCGGGATATGCCGATTGAACGTAACCAGGCGCTGAAAACCCTGCACGATCGCATCGTGAAGTACCGTAGTGCGCCGCAGGATGAGAGCGGTAGCAACCTGTTCTGGATAAGCCAGGGCCCGCGCCCGGGCGTTGGCTATTTCTATGCCTTAACGCCGGTGTATCTGGCAAACCGTTTGCAGGCGCTGCTGGGCGTTGAGCAAACCATTCGCATGGAAAACTTCTTCACGCCGGGTAGCTTGCCAATTGGCGTGACGATTCTTGATGAAAACGGCGATTCACTGATTTCGCTCACGGGCCCGGACAGCAAACTGCGTATCGATCAGCGCTGGATGCAAGAACGCGCGTGGTTTGGCTACAGCAGCGGCTTCCGTGAACTGGTGTTGAAAAAGAATCTGCCGCCATCGTCGCTCAGCATTGTGTATTCGGTACCGGTTGATTTAGTGCTTGAGCGCATCCGCATGCTGATTCTCAACGCCGTGCTGCTTAATATCCTGACCGGGGTCGCGCTGTTCACAATGGCGAGAATGTACGAGCGACGGATATTTATTCCTGCCGAGTCTGACGCTCAACGTCTGGAAGAGCATGAGCAGTTCAATCGTAAAATCGTCGCCTCCGCCCCGGTAGGGATCTGTATTCTGCGTACCCAGGACGGTACTAATATCCTGAGTAATGAACTCGCGCATAATTATCTGAATATGCTGACGCATGAAGATCGGCAGCGCTTAACGCAGATTATCTGTGGTCAACAGGTTAACTTTGTCGATGTGTTGACCAGTAACAACACTAACCTGCAAATCAGCTTCGTGCATTCGCGTTATCGCAATGAAAACGTGGCGATTTGCGTGCTGGTTGACGTCAGTTCGCGCGTCAAAATGGAAGAGTCGTTGCAGGAGATGGCGCAGGCGGCAGAACAGGCCAGCCAGTCGAAATCGATGTTCCTCGCCACCGTCAGCCATGAACTGCGCACGCCGCTGTACGGCATCATTGGTAACCTTGATTTGTTACAAACCAAAGAGTTACCAAAAGGCGTCGGGCGTCTGGTGACGGCGATGAACAACTCCTCGAGCCTGCTGCTGAAAATCATCAGCGACATTCTCGATTTCTCGAAAATTGAATCAGAGCAGCTGAAAATCGAGCCGCGCGAATTCTCACCAAAAGAGGTGATGAATCACATTACCGCCAACTATCTGCCGCTGGTCGTGCGTAAACGGGTTGGAATGTACTGCTTTATCGAGCCAAACGTGCCGCCGCAGATGCTTGGCGACCCGATGCGTTTGCAGCAGGTTATCTCCAATATTCTGAGTAATGCCATCAAGTTTACCGATATTGGCTGCATCATTTTGCATCTCAAACGCGTAGGTGATTACCTGAGTATCAGCATCCGTGATACCGGCGTAGGCATTCCGGCGAAAGAGGTGGTGCGCCTGTTTGACCCGTTCTTCCAGGTCGGAACCGGCGTGCAGCGTAACTTCCAGGGCACCGGGCTGGGTCTGGCGATTTGTGAGAAACTCATCAATATGATGGACGGTGATATTGCCGTCGACACAGAACCGGGCATGGGTAGCCAGTTTACGGTGCGTATTCCGCTCTATGGCGCGCAGGCTGCCACGCCGCTGGTGATTGATGCGCTGGCGCAAAAACGCTGCTGGCTGGCGATTCGCAACGAGTCTCTGTATCAGTTTATTGAAACGCTGCTGACCTGGCACGGCGTGGACGTTCAACGCTACGAAGGTGAAGAACCGGCGCAGGATGATCTGCTGATAACCGACGATGACCTGGAAAAACCGTGGACGGGCAAGGCGGCGGTGATCTTCTGCCGTCGCCATATCGGGATCCCTCTCGAACGAGCGCCGGGCGAATGGGTACACAGTATTGTTTCGCCGCACGAGTTAATGACCCTGCTGGGGCGCATTTACCGCATCAAAGTCGGCAACACGGATCACGCAGAGTCTTCATCGGCGCACGATGTGACCGCCGACAGCAATGACGATATGATGATCCTTGTGGTGGACGATCATCCTATCAACCGTCGTCTTCTGGCAGATCAGTTGGGTACGCTTGGCTATCAGTGCATGACGGCGAATGACGGTGTTGATGCGCTCAATGTGCTGAGCAAAAATCATATTGATATCGTGCTGAGCGACGTCAACATGCCAAATATGGACGGCTATCGTTTAACACAGCGTATTCGTCAGCTTGGCCTGACGCTGCCGGTTGTCGGCGTGACTGCCAACGCCCTGGCGGAAGAGAAGCAGCGCTGCCTGGAGTCAGGGATGGATAGCTGCCTGTCAAAACCGGTGACGCTGGATGTGCTGAAGCAAACGCTGGCGGTCTATGCGGCGCGGGTGAGAAAAACGCGGGAGTCGTAAGATAAAAAAATCCCCCGGCTGGCCGGGGGATTCATAGAGCATTACTCTTTATCTGTCGGGGATAGCGTGACAGAGGAGAGATAGTTCAGCAGCGCAATATCGTTTTCCACACCCAGTTTCATCATCGCTGATTTCTTCTGGCTACTGATGGTCTTGATACTGCGGTTCAGTTTCTTGGCAATCTCGGTTACCAGGAAGCCTTCCGCGAACAGGCGCAATACTTCGCTCTCTTTTGGTGACAAACGTTTGTCGCCATAGCCGCCAGCGCTGATTTTCTCCAGCAGGCGAGAGACGCTTTCCGGGGTGAATTTCTTCCCTTTCTGCAACGCGGCCAGCGCTTTCGGCAGGTCGGTTGGCGCACCCTGTTTCAGGACAATACCTTCGATATCCAGATCCAGCACGGCGCTCAGAATCGCCGGGTTGTTATTCATGGTCAGAACGATAATGGAAATGCCCGGGAAATGACGCTTAATATATTTGATAAGCGTGATCCCATCGCCATATTTATCGCCCGGCATGGAAAGGTCGGTGATCAGGACATGTGCATCCAGTTTCGGTAAATTGTTAATCAGCGCGGTGGAGTCTTCAAATTCGCCGACAACGTTGACCCATTCGATTTGTTCTAGTGATTTACGAATACCAAACAGAACTATCGGATGATCATCGGCAATAATTACGTTCATATTGTTCATAATAAAGGCTACCTTGCTACAGCAAGCTCTTGACGTAGGCGTCAATGTCGCTGACATATTTTTCTATGGCCGGAGCATCTTTCTCGCGAATTAAATGCTCAAGCGTTTCACACAACTGCTTGCCAGGAACCAGGTTAAGCATAGCAAACACCCCCTTCAGGCGGTGGGCTGTCTGTGCCAACGCGGCGAAATCACGCGCGTCGCATTCAGTATACAGCCTGCTAACATCTTCCGGTACCGTATCAACAAACAGCGCATAATAGCCGCTGGCCTGAAGTTCGGCGTTTTCATCGCCGCCAAGAGGTGATTCCGTGACCTCTTCCTGTGCCAGTTGCTCTTCAATAAGCTGAAGGACCGCGTCCTGCATAGCATTACTGATATTAAAGTTAACCCGCAATTGGCCAGGGCCAATTTTGCGTATCCCAGCTTCATCATCGCTTAAAAGCAAGCCCGAAGCAGTAAGATTAGACGGATTATCTGTTAAAAAGATATCAAATTCTTGACTCGTCGCTCTTTCGTCCGGCGTGATGCAGGTCGCCCCCCAGCTTTCCAGCTGACGCGTCACGATAGTACGAATCTCGTTAGAGGTGATATCCACCATGGCAACCACGTCATCCAGCAGGCGCTCTTCCTGTTCGCTATCCTCTTCGCGCGGCGCCATTTTTACGTGCAGTGAGTAACGGGTGCCCAGTGATTCGCGCGCTTTAATATTCAGATGTCCACCCAGCTTGCGCGCTAACTGATCGCACAGCCAGAAGGTGAGGGCGTTCGCTTTTCCGTAACGGTCAGACTGCGTGTCATTCAGGTACGGGAAATGCAAATTGTCGATTTCCCCATGGGAGACGCCGTTACCGGTATCCAGAATGCGGAAGGTCAGCCGTTCACCCGCAGACTCATCGGCGTTCACTTCCAGCGTGATTTTGCCGATTTGCGTGGTGGTCACCGCGTACTGAATCAGCAGCAACAGAATGCGGCGCAAGGCATCGCGATCGCCATGACGCTGCTCTTTGGCCGGTAGCTGATTGTTGATCAGCAGTTGCAGGCCTTTACGTTTGATGGCGGGCAGGACTTCAGGCACCACTTCATCAATTAAATCCTGTAGCGAGAAGAGTGTGGACGCGCCCTTCCAGCTGTCATTTTCCAGCATATTGGCGAGCTGAATTTCATCCACCAGACGCACCAGCAGATCGGCGTTGTTCGCCAGCTTCTGGCTTTCGCTGGTATCTATCGCCGCGGCTTCGGCGGCCAGTGTTTTGATCGGCTGCTTTAAGGTGTCGCTGATATTTTGCATAAAGGCCGCGCGGCCCTGCTGGTTTTTCTCATACAGACGCTGCGCCTGTTTGAGCTTTTTATTCACCAGCACTTCGCGGTCTTGATCGCGAATAATGAAGATCTGCATCCGAGGTGAGACCTGGCTGCGGAACTGGCGGATTTCGTACAGCTCATTATTAATGGTGGCCTGAATTACGCCCTGATGCTGATCCGCCATGCTGGTGATATTTTGCAGGTTAAGGTGCGGCAACAGGTGATCGGCGATTTTATTACTGATTAACGTACGGTTCGATTCTTGATCGTGCACCAGCAGCCCCAGCGGCAGCAGTGACACAATCTCTTCATTGATCGCGCGCAGTAGACGTAGCTCGTTATTCGCGCCGGATACCGGTGCGGAGGCTGCGCTTTTGCGGCCCGTCTGGTGACGGAACGTGGAGTAACCGAACAGCGCCAGCGCCAGCAGGCCGATATTGAGCAGTAACGGCAGCATTATGTTCTGGAAGGTATCCAGAAGCAGCGTGCCAAACGGTACCTGCCACACCAGACGCATGCCGGTTGAATTCAGCGACGAAGAGATCTCAATACGCGAACTGTTAAAGTTTATCGCGACGCTATCACTGGGTTCTTTATCCTGGCTGCGCAGGGCGTTCTGCGAAGGATCCTGCTCCAGTCGGAAACTGTCGAGCGACATCGCCGGCGGCACCAGATCGTTAATCGGCAGATCAAACGCCACCACCGTCGCAAGATGTCCCGGCTGGTTAAAGGTGGTGCGTAGGGTGAAGTAATGACCGTTTTGCCACGCCAGGCGGCGCAAGGAAGAGAAGGTTTCACGTTCGTCCAGCGTGTTCGCCTGCTGGAGCATTTCGGCACGGCGCGAATCGACGATGTTTCCGACCGTCGACTCCTTAAAACCGGAAGAGAGATCTTTGAGCGGCAGCGTAGAAATCAGGATCAGACTGTTGTCCTGGCCGTTCAGGTAATACATCGACCACGGGATAGTCTCTGCGCCCCACAGCGTATCGAGATAAGTGGACATGCGCTGGGTAATTTCCAGCGTCGAGCTGTCGTGGGAACCGAAAATTAGCGCCTCGGTTTTGCGTCGTGGTTTTTCCAGATAGTAGACGTCCTGCTTCAGACGTGTTTCCTGTAACCCTTCGCTGGACGTGGCAGTTGAGGGGGCGGCGGCAATGTTGTCGTAAATCTGCCAGGTCGCATAACGCCAGGTATCAATGCGCTTATGTACAGCGTGGGTCATGTCGACTATCTGATAGCTTTTGTCCTTCAGCCACGCGTTAACCGCGCTCTGAATCATCACGCCCATCGTTACCAGCAACACGATGATCATTAACAGGAAGAAGCGGGTGATGCTGCCCGGCAGCAGGGAAAATTTACCGGACGTTTTCTTGTCAGACTGACTCATTGGCGTGTGTAACCCATCATAACGGCATCTGAATGAGAATATGCTCAGACTTAGGTGAGCGTGAAACGTCTTAACCTGTTTTGCGCGGCGAACCCACGTCAAATTCTGTGTAACAGGTGAGAGTACAGCAGGCAGTATAAAGGGAACTGTGCCAATTGCCATACTTCCGCGTTTTTCAGCCGCTGAAATGGGCAAATACGCGCGGCTAATATAGAAGAGGAAAGAGGAAAAGAGGCGTTTTAGTCAGGTAAAAACGGCTGGCATTAAAACGGAATATTTTATGAAAATTATGTTAGCAATTTGTTACCAATGCTATGTGTGATTAATTAATGAACGTTATTGTTCACAAGCGTAAGTATGCGAGGATTAAAGTTACGTAAAGAAAGGTAAAAAAAACCGGATGCGATGCATCCGGTGGAAATAGGGGTAAACAGACATTCAGAACTGAATGACGGTAATAAATAAAGTTAATGATGATAGCGATATCTATTTTAGTTGCGGGTGAAACTTTTGTTTTACCATTCAGTGCTATACCTGTAACCAATTTTAAGTTATTGATTGTTAGTAGTTATTTTCTGGCTCTTTGTTTATCCGTGCTATTTTTCTTACCGATTTGTGCGAAAAAAAGTTCCGCAAAATTTACATTTTGAAACATCTATATGGATAAATGAAACACCTTTAAGGTTTTAGTATCATTTTGGTGTTGGATTATTCTGCATTTTGCAGCACAATGGGTTTGCCGACTGGTTAATGAGGGTTGACCAGTAAGCAGTGGCATATAAAAAGGCATATAACAGAGGGTTATTAACATGAAAGTTAAAGTACTGTCCCTCCTGGTACCAGCTCTGCTGGTAGCGGGCGCAGCAAATGCGGCTGAAATTTATAACAAAGACGGCAACAAATTAGATCTGTACGGTAAAATCGCTGGTCTGCACTACTTCTCCGATGACAACAGCGCTGACGGCGACCAGACCTACATGCGTATCGGCGTTAAAGGCGAAACTCAGATCCAGGACCAGCTGACCGGTTACGGCCAGTGGGAATACAACGTTCAGGCGAACAACACTGAAGATTCCGGCAATCAGGCGTGGACTCGTCTGGCATTCGCTGGTCTGCGTTTTGGTGATGCAGGCTCCTTCGACTACGGTCGTAACTACGGCGTTGTTTACGACATCACTTCCTGGACCGACGTTCTGCCGGAATTCGGCGGCGACACCTACGGTTCTGACAACTTCCTGCAGCAGCGTGCTAACGGCGTTGCAACCTACCGCAACTCTGACTTCTTCGGTCTGGTTGATGGCCTGAACTTTGCTCTGCAGTATCAGGGTAAAAACGGTAGCCAGTCTGGCGAAGGCCAGACCAACAACGGTCGTAAAGAACTGAAACAGAATGGTGACGGCTTCGGCGGCTCCCTGTCTTATGACATCGGCGAAGGCTTCAGCGTTGGTGCGGCAGTTGCTAGCTCTAAACGTACTGATGAGCAGAACAACCTTCAGTATGGTAGTGGCGACAAAGCGACTACCTACACTGGTGGTCTGAAATATGATGCGAACAACATTTACCTGGCTGCGCAGTACACCCAGGCTTACAATGCAACTCGCTTCAGCGGTAACGGCAATGCTGACGCTATCAGCGGTTTTGCTGAGAAAGCGCAGAACTTTGAAGTTGTTGCTCAGTACCAGTTCGACTTCGGTCTGCGTCCGTCCGTTGCTTATCTGCAGTCCAAAGGTAAAGACATCAACAATGGTGTTCGCAACTTCGGCGACCAGGATCTGGTTAAATATGTTGATGTTGGTGCGACCTACTACTTCAACAAAAACATGTCTACCTATGTTGATTACAAAATCAACCTGCTTGATGACAATGAATTCACCCGTCGCGCCGGCATCTCTACTGATGACGTCGTAGCACTGGGTCTGGTTTACCAGTTCTAATCGACTGCAAACCGACAGAAAAGGAGCCGAAAGGCTCCTTTTTTTATGCCCTGTTTAGATGAATTGGTGTACTCTTGCGCGCATTGCAGGAGAAATAATAACGGATGGAAATGAATATTTTACGTGCGGCCCTGGTGAGCGCCGCGTTACTTCTGGCTGGCTGCGATAATGCCAGCACCTCCACATCGCCAACCCAAACCGCAACGGTGCTCGAAGGTAAAACCATGGGTACCTTCTGGCGCGTGAGCGTGGTGGATATCGACAAAAAACGTGCCGATGAACTACGCGAAAAAATTCAGACGCAGCTTGATGGCGACGACCAGCTACTCTCAACGTGGAAAAACGATTCCGCGCTGATGCGCTTTAATCTCTCATCCAGTACCGCGCCGTGGCCAGTTACCGAAGCCATGGCGGATATCGTCACCGAATCTCTGCGCATTGGGCAAAAAACCCAGGGTGCGATGGATGTGACCGTCGGCCCGTTGGTCAATCTGTGGGGCTTCGGCCCGGATAAACAGCCTGTCAGCACGCCGACGCAGGAACAAATCGATACGGCAAAAGCCAAAACCGGCTTGCAGCATCTGACGGTGATTAACACCGCAGGCCGCCAGTATCTGCAAAAAGATCTCCCGGAACTCTATGTTGATCTGTCGACCGTTGGCGAAGGCTATGCGGCGGATCACCTTGCGCGCCTGATGGGCCAGGAGGGGATCTCGCGTTACCTGGTGTCCGTTGGCGGGGCGCTGTCGAGCCGCGGCATGAATGCGGAAGGTCGCCCGTGGCGCGTGGCGATTCAAAAACCGACCGATAAAGAAAATGCCGTCCAGGCGATTGTCGATATCAACGGTCACGGAATCAGTACGTCCGGCAGCTACCGCAACTATTATGAGCTCGACGGTCAGCGAATCTCTCACGTTATCGATCCGCAAACTGGCAGGCCCATTACCCACAAACTGGTTTCCGTAACGGTGATTGCGCCGACGGCGCTGGAAGCCGATGCCTGGGATACCGGCCTGATGGTTCTTGGCCCGGAAAGAGCCAAAGAAGTGGTGCGCGAGCAGGGGCTGGCGGTGTACATGATCATGAAAGAGGGTGATAACTTCACCACCTGGATGTCGCCGCAGTTCAAAGCGTTTCTGGTGAGCGGTAAAAATTAAAAAGCAAGATTGCTGGTTTTTTGCTGTCTCCTCCAGGGCAAAGTCGTCATACACTTACTGGAGGAGCCTGATATGACATCTCACACTTTTCATACTGATGAGCGCCGCTGGCAGGCGGTGCTCGCGCGCGATGCCGGAGCCGACGGGCAGTTTGTGTTTGCGGTTCGTACCACCGGTATTTTTTGTCGCCCCTCCTGCAAAGCGCGCCATGCGTTGCGCCAGAATGTACATTTTTATCCTGATGCCGAAGCGGCGCTAAAAGCGGGTTTTCGCCCCTGCAAACGTTGCCAGCCGGATACGCTCGATCCGCAACTGCAAAAAGTGAACAAAGTGGCGATAGCCTGCCGGATGCTCGAACAGGATGCGCCCGTGACGCTGGACACCCTGGCCGGGGCGGTGGCTGTCAGCCCCTACCATTTTCATCGTCTGTTTAAATCAGTCACCGGCGTTACGCCGAAAGCGTGGCAGCAGGCGTGGCGTGCCCGGCGCCTGCGTGAAGCGCTGACGGAAGGCGAAGCGGTGACTCATGCCGTCCTCAACGCTGGTTTCCCGGACAGCAGCAGCTACTATCGCCATGCCGACCAGCTTCTGGGTATGACGGCAAAACAGTTTCGGCGCGGCGGTGAAGACGCCATTATTCATTATGCGCTGGAAGATTGCCGTTTCGGACGTTGTCTGGTGGCGCTAAGCGCGCGCGGTATCTGCGCCGTGTTATTAGGCGATAACGATGTGGAACTCATAACTGAACTGCGGCGGCTTTTCCCTTCTGCACAATCACAGCAGGGCAGCTCGGCTTTTCACCAGCAAATTTATGAAGTGGTGATGCGGCTGGACGATCAACAGTTGCCGCTGAATTTACCGCTGGATATTCGCGGCACCGCCTTTCAACAGCAGGTCTGGCAGGCGCTACGCGCGATTCCGCCAGGCGAAACACGCAGCTATCAACAAATTGCCACCGCCATCGGCAAACCGAAAGCCGTTCGCGCGGTGGCTGGCGCGTGCGCGGCGAACAAACTGGCGATTGTGATTCCCTGTCATCGCGTGGTACGTGAAGATGGTAGTCTGTCGGGATACCGCTGGGGCGTGGGGCGAAAAGCCGCGCTGCTGGCCGATGAGAAAAATGCCGGAGGGAAATAATGCTCGATCTCTTTGCTGATGAAGCGCCCTGGCAGGAACCGCTGGCGGCTGGCGCGATCATTCTTCGCCGCCAGGCGTTAAGCCAGGCTCGCGTACTGCTAACGGCGATTGATCAGGTTGCCGCGCTGTCGCCGTTTCGCCAGATGGTGACGCCCGGCGGCTATACCATGTCGGTGGCGATGACCAACTGCGGCCCACTTGGCTGGAGCACCGATCTGCACGGCTACTGCTATACGCCGCGCGATCCGCTGACGGGCAACGCCTGGCCCTCCATGCCGGATGTTTTCCTCAATCTGGCGCTGGAGGCAGCGTCGCTTGCGGGCTATGCCGATTTTTCGCCGGACGCCTGCCTGATTAACCGCTATCTTCCAGGGGCGAAACTGTCGCTGCATCAGGATAAAGACGAAGCCACGCTGAGTGCGCCGATTGTGTCGGTTTCACTGGGCTTGCCTGCCGTGTTTCAGTTTGGCGGCCTGAAGCGTAACGATCCCCTCCAGCGCGTGCTGCTGGAGCACGGCGATGTGGTGGTGTGGGGCGGCGAATCGCGTCTCTTTTATCACGGTATTCAGCCGCTCAAACCGGGTCACCATCCGCAGGTTGGCCCAATGCGCTATAACCTCACTTTTCGTCATGCGGGTAATAAAGAATAAAAATAAGAATTATTCTTGATGTACTCGTAAGGCAGTTTACACTGCTCGCTGTTTTTCTTTTCCGGATTGCTGTTTTATGGAACTTCTCCTGCTTGTGTGGCGCCAGTACCGCTGGCCATTTATTGCCGTCATGGCGCTGAGTTTGTTGAGCGCAGCGTTGGGGATTGGGCTGATTGCCTTTATTAACCTGCGTTTAATCACGACGGTCGATATGTCGCTGACAGTGCTGCCAGAGTTTCTCGGGCTACTGCTACTGCTGATGGCGGTCACGCTCGGTTCGCAACTGGCGCTGACGACCCTTGGTCATCACTTTGTTTACCGTCTGCGCAGCGAGTTCATTAAACGTATTCTGGACACGCAGGTTGAACGCATCGAAAAGCTCGGCAGCGCGGCGCTGCTGGCGGGCCTGACCAGCGATGTGCGCGCGATCACTATCGCTTTCGTACGTCTGCCGGAACTGGTGCAGGGGATTATCCTGACCTTTGGTTCCGCCGCTTACCTGGCGTTTCTGTCGACGAAAATGCTGCTGGTCACGGTGCTGTGGATGGCGCTGACCATCTGGGGCGGTTTTGTACTGGTGGCGCGGGTCTATAAACATATGGCGATTCTGCGTGAGACGGAAGATGCGCTGTATCAGGATTATCAAACCGTGCTCGAAGGGCGCAAAGAGCTCACGCTCAACCGGGAGCGCGCCGAATATGTCTTTAATCAGCTCTATATTCCGGATGCGAAAAACTACCGTCACCACATTGTGCGCGCCGACACCTTCCACCTGAGCGCGGTGAACTGGTCGAACATTATGATGCTGGGCGCCATCGGGCTGGTCTTCTGGATGGCAAACAGTCTGGGCTGGGCGGATACCGCCGTGGCGGCGACGTACTCGCTGACGCTGCTGTTCCTGCGTACGCCGCTGCTCTCTGCCGTAGGCGCACTGCCGACGTTGCTCAGCGCGCAGGTGGCGTTCAAAAAGCTCAACACCTTCTCGCTTGCGCCTTACCAGCCGGAGTTTCCGGTGCCGAAAGCGTATCCGAACTGGCAAACGCTCGAACTGCGCGATGTGGAGTTCCATTATGAAGACAACACGTTCGCCGTCGGCCCGATTAACCTGACGCTCCATCGCGGCGAACTGGTGTTCCTGATTGGCGGCAACGGCAGCGGTAAATCGACGCTGGCGATGCTGCTTACCGGGCTCTATCAACCGGTTAAAGGACAAATTTTGCTGGACGGTAAACCGCTGGCAGCGGACAAACCGGAAGATTACCGCAAGCTATTTTCGGCGGTCTTCACGGACGTCTGGCTGTTTGACCAGTTGCTGGGGCCGGAAGGAAAACAGGCCGACCCGGCGCTGGTGGATAAGTGGCTGGAACAGCTGAAAATGGGGCACAAGGTGAAGCTGGAAAACGGCAAAATCCTTGACCTTAAACTCTCGAAAGGGCAGAAGAAGCGCGTGGCGTTGCTGCTGGCCTTAGCGGAAGAGCGAGACATCATTATGCTGGATGAGTGGGCCGCCGATCAGGATCCACACTTCCGCCGTGAGTTCTATCAAATATTACTCCCGCTGATGCAGCAGATGGGCAAAACTATTTTTGCTATCAGCCACGACGACCATTACTTTATTCATGCCGATCGCCTGCTGGAGATGCGCAATGGCCAGTTAAGCGAACTCACTGGCGAGGAGCGCGACGCCGCCTCACGCGATGCGGTCGCCCGAACGGCGTAACCTGATGAAAAAAGCGGCATTCGCCGCTTTTTTTGTAGGTATTAAAATGCTGTTTATTATTATTTACATTACTCCACGCTATGCTTAATGCTCCCGGCTGACCTGCCGGGCATTCAGATGACCGAAAGGATGACCGGCAATGTCCGCAATAATGAAAAACAGCGCGAAGCTGCGCGATGAAGAGCGCGCGCGTCTTATCTGGCTCTTAACCACCGATAAAGCGATTACCTCTGTCCTGCTGGGCAAACTCACCCTCGCTGAGCAGTACGATGAAAGTACGCTCATTGACGATCTCGCGGAAGTCAGTGCGCTGGTGGCGCATCTTCCTGGCCCGGACCTGGCGGACGTGCTGGAGGCATTGCCCTCCGATGAACGTCACGCGTTGTGGAACGTGGTGGAAGATGACAAACGCGGCAAAGTGTTGCTTGAAGCATCGGAGAACGTCTGGGACGACCTCATTGACGATATGAGCGACCGGGCGTTGCTCGATGCACTGCAAACGCTGGACATCGATGAACAGATTTACCTGGTTCAGCATCTGCCGCGCGATTTAACCGGCCGCCTGCTGGCAACGCTCCCGCCGTCCGAGCGCGCTCGCGTGCGTCAGGTGATGAACTATGCCCACGATCGCGTCGGCTCGATCATGGAGTTCGAAGTCATTACCGTACGCCCGGAAGTGACGCTGGCGACCGTGCAGCGCTACCTGCGCCGGTTGGGGAAAATGCCGGAAAACACCGATAAACTGTTCGTCACCCGGCGGGATATGACGCTCGTGGGCGAACTGGAATTGACCACCATTTTGCTCAGCCCGGCGCAAAGCACCGTTGAGGCGGTGATGGAATCCGAACCGGTGGCTTTCCACCCGGAAGAAGAGTCGGAAAAGGTGGCGCGTACCTTCGAACGTGACAACCTGGTCAGCGCCGCCGTTATCGACCAGCAGGGCAAGCTGATGGGGCGTTTGACCATCGATGAGATCGTCGACGTGGTGTACGAAGAGACGGACAGCGATCTGCGTCGCATGGGCGGCCTGAGTGCCGAAGAAGATGTGTTTGCGCCAGTGACCAAAGCGGTGAAAACCCGTTGGGCGTGGCTGGCGATCAACCTCTGCACTGCATTTATCGCGTCGCGCGTTATTGATGGCTTTGAGCACACCATTTCGCAGCTGGTGGCGCTGGCATCGCTGATGCCGATTGTCGCGGGAATTGGTGGTAACACCGGGAACCAGACGATTACGATGATCGTGCGCGCGCTGGCGCTACAGCAGATCCAGCCGGGTAACTTTTCGTTTCTGATCCTGCGTGAAATGGGCGTGGCGTTGATTAA
Source organism: Pseudocitrobacter faecalis (assembly GCF_965231525.1). Taxonomy (NCBI): domain Bacteria; kingdom Pseudomonadati; phylum Pseudomonadota; class Gammaproteobacteria; order Enterobacterales; family Enterobacteriaceae; genus Pseudocitrobacter; species Pseudocitrobacter faecalis. The sequence goes on from NZ_CBDDNJ010000002.1 coordinate 1,106,835, forward strand.
CGGCCTGGTGTGGGGCGGGATCATGGGCTGCGTCACCTGGCTGCTTTACAGCGACCCGCACCTGGGTGCGGTGATGACGCTGGCGATGGTATTGAACCTGCTGGTGGCGGCGCTGATGGGCGTACTGATCCCGATGATCATGGTGAAGTTTGGCCGCGATCCGGCGGTGGGTTCCAGCGTGATGATCACCGCCATCACCGACACCGGCGGCTTCTTTATTTTCCTTGGGCTGGCGACGATTTTTCTGCTTTAGCAGCCAGTTTCGCTTTCAGGCGGGCAGGGATGAGCACCATGCAAACCACGCCCGCCAGAACGCCAATCGCCAGATTACCGGTGCTGACGGTTGCCGCGACCGTGACCACCATCACCACGGTTTCCGGCCACGGCGCGCGTTTCAGCGTAGCGGGCTGAATGCTATGCCAGCTAAAGGTTTTGAACGCCACAATCACCATAATTCCGGCCAGCACCGACATCGGAATATCAGCCATTACGTTGCTTAATGCTGTCACCAATAGCAGTAGCACCAGCCCCGCCATAATGGTGGATAGGCGACTGCGGCCTTTCCCCATCTCGACGTTGACAATCGTCTGACCAATCATCGCACAGCCGGCAATGCCGCCGTAAAACCCTGCCAGGATGTTAGCGATGCCAAGCCCGGCGCTTTCGCGCGCTTTGTTTGACGGCGTTGCGGTCAAATCATCGACAAGCTTTGCCGTGAGTAACGACTCCATCAACCCGACGAATGCGATGCTTAGCGCACAAGGCCAGATAATGTTCAGGGTGTCGAGATTCAGCGGCACCAGTAATTGCGTCAGACCGGGCAGGCCGCCGCTCATCGAACCTTCATCGCCAACGGTGGGCAGTAGCTGACCGCTGGTGACGGTAAATAACGTTAACAGCACAATGGCAATCAACGGTGATGGCACGCTTTTAATCACCCGCGGTGCCCACAGCACAATCAGCAGGGTCGCGACGAAAAGCGCAATAATCAGGGGATTACGGCTCCAGAAGTGCGGCACCTGGGCAAAGAAGATCAGCACTCCTAGCGCGTTAACAAAACCGGTCATTACCGGCTGCGGAATAAAACGCATCAATCGCGCCATACCGCACAGACCAAACAGAATTTGAATCACGCCAGCCATCACCACGGCGGGGAGGATGTAACCGACGCCGTGTTGATGCACCATCGGTCCGATGACCAACGCCACGGAACCGGCCGCGGCGGTGACCATCGCCGGACGTCCGCCCAGAAATGACATCGCCAGACAAAGCACGACCGAGGCGATCAAACTGACTTTAGGATCGACACCGGCAATGACGGAAAAGGAGATGACTTCGGGGATCAGCGCCAGTGCGGTAATCACGCCAGCCAGTGTTTCACGCAGCAGTAGTTTGGGCGAGCGCATAACAGAAAGGATGCGGCCATCCTGGGAAGCAAAAGAGGTGTCTGACATGGGATCTTCACTGGTTATCGATAGCCGGTTTTCTATAAGCCGTACTTTCGTGCTATTTATCACAAAACGGAGCAGTTTACCGCTCTATGTCACAGAATGCCAATACAAAAATTTAATTCGTGTATACATTTATTAAACATTTTGATAACAGGTCTCAAAACACAACTTAAAATTTAAACAATATTTAAATTTTATGTTGCTGGTGATACCGTATAGCCACGAATTGTTTTTACCTGCGTGTAACAAATCGCATCTCAAGTAAGGCCTCCCTACAATGAAGAAAAAGACAGCTGTACCCAATGCACAGAAAGCGGGTTCCGATACTGCTTCTGTTGTGGCCAAAACCAACTCCCGCGTTATACACGAGACGGATGTTTTGTTGATCGGTGGTGGTATTATGAGCGCTACGCTGGGTACCTGGCTGCAAGAGCTGGAACCGAACTGGTCGATCACCATGGTTGAGCAGATGGAAAGCGTTGCGGAAGAGAGTTCCAACGGCTGGAACAACGCAGGCACTGGCCACTCCGCACTGATGGAGCTGAATTATACGCCGCAAAAAGCGGATGGTTCCGTCAGCATTGAAAAAGCTATCGACATCAACGAAGCGTTCCAGGTCTCTCGCCAGTTCTGGGCGCATCAGGTGAAACGCGGCGTTCTTACGCAGCCGAAATCCTTTATCAACACCGTCCCGCACATGAGCTTTGTCTGGGGCGATGCTAACGTCAATTTCCTGCGTGCGCGCTACCGTGCGCTTCAGCAGAACCCGCTGTTCCGCGGGATGCGCTATTCCGAAGACCATGAACAGATTAAAGCGTGGGCACCGCTGGTGATGGAAGGGCGCGATCCGCAGCAGAAAATTGCCGCGACGCGCACTGAAGCTGGTACAGACGTGAACTACGGTGAAATCACCCGCCAGCTAATTTCGTCGCTGCAGATGCATAAAAACTTCAATCTGCAGCTTAATACGGTAGTGCGTCGTTTCCGCCAGAATGCAGACAAGAGCTGGACTGTCACCGTTTCTGACGCCAATAACAGCCACGCGAAACGCACAATTAAAGCCAAATTCATCTTTATCGGCGCGGGCGGCGCGGCGTTGAAACTGCTGCAACAAACGAAAATCCCCCAGGCGAAAGAGTATGCCGGCTTCCCGGTTGGCGGTCAGTTCCTGGTGTGCGAAAACCCGGACGTGGTGAACCATCATCTGGCGAAAGTGTATGGCCAGGCCGATGTTGGCGCGCCGCCGATGTCGGTGCCGCATATTGATACCCGCGTGATTGACGGCAAACGCGTCATTCTGTTCGGGCCATTTGCGACCTTCTCAACGCGTTTCCTGAAAAACGGTTCGCTGTGGGATCTGCTGGCGTCGATCAACAAGTCAAACATCATGCCGATGATCAACGTCGGGATGGACAATTTCGATCTGGTGAAATATCTGGTCAGCCAGGTTCTTCAGAAAGATAAAGATCGTCACGCCGCGTTACGTGAATACTACCCGATGGCGCAGAAAGGTGACTGGCGCTTGTGGCAGGCCGGGCAGCGCGTGCAGATTATCAAACGCGATGCACAGAAAGGTGGCGTTCTGCGTCTGGGCACAGAAGTGGTAAGCGACGATGAAGGTACTGTCGCGGCACTGCTCGGCGCGTCACCGGGGGCATCGACCGCTGCGCCAATCATGCTGCAACTACTGGAAAAAGTGTTCCACGAGAAAATGCAGACCGCAGCCTGGCAGGCAAAAATCAAGGCGGTGGTGCCAACGTATGGCTCGCGCCTGAACGAACATCCGCAGGCCATCGAAGAGACTCTGGCGCACACCAGCGAAGTGCTGGAACTGAGCTATGTGCCGGTTCGTGATGCCGATCCTACCCCGCAACCGCAGACCAAATCGCAGCCGGTGGTGGTGAATGAGATGGCGGATATTGCGCTGTAAATGATAAAAAGCCCCGAATGTCGGGGCTTCTTGCAGAGAGTCAATACCTGATGCGCTAGGCTTATCAGGCCTACATACAAAGTGCAATATATTGAATTTGTATGATTTTGTAGGCCGGATAAGGCGTTCACGCCGCATCCGGCATCAACAAGGGCACGTTATTAACGCTCTACAGCGTTATGCACTTCTTCTTCGGCTTTCCAGACGCGGTATTTAACTTCCACATTATCCGGGGTGTAGACCACGATCGGCAGTTTGCTGTTGTAACGCAGCATGCCGTCGTCACCGAGATACGCCGCAACGAACTGTTTGGTCTTCGTTTTATCCGGGCAGGCCATCATGGTGGAGACCGGCTCGCCCACTTTGTCAAAGACGTAGTAGTCGTATCCCCAACCTTCCAGCGTTTTGCTTTCCAGCTTGCCACCCAGACGGTGACGGTTACAGTCAACTTCCAGCGTTTTACCAATCATCAGCTCAACTTTCAGCGCTGATTCATCCTGCTGCGCAGGTAACTGAATCACCTGGCGCTTCATGCCTTTTTCCGCTTGCGGATAAGGCGCAACTTTTTCCAGCGGTTGCTCTGCCGCCGTGGCAGAAAGCGAAACAGCGGTCAGTAGTAAAGCAGCGAGCGTAAATGTGTTTTTCACTGTGAATCCTTTTTATCAGTAGTTCATTGGCAAGATTATCATCATTGTCGTGAATGTTAAGTGCCATTTACTGATTTTTGCATTAAGTGTAGTGAACTGTTTTGCGTATTAATCTGAAAACGACGTTTATCACTACCTTTATCAAAGCAGCGCAATCTGCTGTTTTGCGCACGCTTCGCGTAAAGCGGCATCGGGTTCACCATCGATGATGATTGTGCTGGCAAGGGAAAGCGGGCCGATGGCAAAAGCAGAAGCGGCGCTCATCTTTTCAGCCGAGGCCATGACCACGGTTTCTGCCGCGCGTTGCGACAGTGCGCGTTTCACACAGGCTTCTTCGTAATCACCCGTGGTAAAACCGGCCCTGGCGTGAATACCTGTCACGCCCATAAAAAACAGATCGGCATTGATATGGCTGATGGCATCGATCATTGCCGATCCCACTGTCACAACCGAGTGTTTAAACAATCTCCCGCCAATGACGATCACTTCAACCTGAGGGTGATCGACCAGGCTGACGGCAATGCCCGGGCTGTGGGTGACCACAGTAAACGCGATATCCTGCGGTATGCGCGCCACCAGTTCGTGTGCCGTGGTTCCGCCATCAATCATCACCACCTGACCTGGTTGTATCAGTTTTACCGCTTTTTCCGCCACTTTCTGTTTTGAACGGTTTTGCACGTTTTTGCGCGTTTCAATTGGTGCTGTTGCGGCTGACGCGGGCAGTGCGCCACCGTGAACGCGTTGCAGCAAACCTTCAGCCGCCAGTTCACGTAAATCACGCCGGATAGAGTCCTCTGAAATCATGAACTTTTGGCTTAGTTCGCGAGATAAAACCTGCTTATGTTGTGCAAGCAGTTCGAGGATCACTTTTTTACGTTGGCTGGCGAGCATGAATATTTCTCTTCACGTTTTTTCTTGATGTTGCACGATTGTGCATGACATTATCGTTTTTGTCATTCACCTGAGGAATAAAAATGCACAATAACACACCCCACCTTCGCAACGTTCAGGAACAGCTTCTGTCTGATAACTGGTACGTATTAAAAAAATATACCTTCGATTTACAGCGCCGCGACGGCAGCTGGCAGACGCAAAGCCGTGAGGTCTATGACCGGGGCAATGGCGCGACCATCCTGCTCTATAACCGTGAGAAAAAAAGCGTGGTGATGACCCGACAGTTTCGCTTCCCGGTTTCAGTGAACGGCCATTCAGGTTTGCTGATCGAGGCGGCAGCCGGTCTGCTGGATAAAGCGTCGCCCGAAGCGCGCATTCTGGCGGAGGCAGAAGAAGAAACCGGCTTTAAAGTGAGCCACCTGGAAAAGGTGTTTGAAGCCTACATGAGCCCTGGCTCGGTCACGGAGAAACTCTACTTTTTCATCGCGGAATATAGCGAGCGCGACCGTACCGGTGACGGTGGTGGGCTGGCGGAAGAGGGCGAAGACATTGAAGTGCTGGAGTGGCCTTTTGAACAGGCGCTGGCGGCGATTACGCGCGGTGAAATCGTCGACGGGAAAACCATCATGCTGTTGCAGCATCTGGCGCTGAAGGGTGTCTTTCACGAAATCCGGGGCTGAATCGAGGTTTTAGACACTCTGGCAGGCGGGATACGGAATTCCTGCCTATAAAAAAGTCTTTCATTCAGATTTCCGGGTGACCGATGTTAATTGACTGGCCGCGTCGTCGTGGGCTGCCTAACTACGCGCTCTATGGCGCAGATGCCGGGCAGTCGTCGCTGGATATGGTGCACTATGAGCGCATACCCTCGCGCGCCAGCCGCTTTGGTTTTGCTATTGAGCCCCATTTCCATGATGTTCTGATTCAGACCCTGTATGTTACGCGCGGCAGCGGCGAAGCCACCATTGACGGCGAGGTGTGGGCCTTTAACGCGCCGTCTCTGGTCGTTATTCCCGCTCGCGCGGTACACGGTTTTCGTTTTTGCGTAGATATCGATGGTCATGTCATTACCACGGCGCAATCGGCAATCGAATCGGTCGCGCTGACCGCCGCGCCGGATTTACTGGACTTTGTGCGCACGCCCGCGGTGTTGACGGTTGACGTCGCCCACCGGCGAGGGGTGCGTCTTGAAACACTTTTTGACGCGATTGGCCGGGAAGCGGAGAACAGCGAGCGATGGCAATACACCGCCGGGCTGGCGCTCACTGTCGCGCTATTTGTGCAGATCGCGCGTTTGAGTGAAAAAGCGGTGCTGGCGGGCAACCCGGCAAGGGCGGCGCTGGTTGCCAGAATTGAACGTTTTCGTGCTTTACTCGATGAACGTTGTCGGCAGCGACAACCCGTTGCTCACTATGCGGCGGCAATGGGGATTTCGACCGGGCAACTGACGCGAATCTGTCGCGAAGCCTTTGGTATTTCAGCGATTGAAGCTATCGACCGGCGTGCCGTACATGAAGCGCAGCGTCTGCTGGTCTACTCCTCTTTTAGCGTGAAGCAAATCTCAGCGGAATTAGGATTTCGCGATGAAGCCTATTTTGGTCGCTTCTTTCGCAAGCAAACTGGCCTGCGGCCAACGGAGTATCGTCTGCGCGAGCAGGGGCGGTTATCACAGAGAAAACCGGCTTCCTTAAAGAAAGCCGGTTTGGCCGATTAACGCAGTTTCACAAATAAATGTGCCGGCCCGGAGTTAGTCAGATTATTGCCGCGAACATACTCGATAGGCCGCGCGGGATCGAGCGCAATATCGGAGACCTTACGTGCCACTAATCGGGTGGCGATCAGCGTTTCAAGCTTCGCCAGCGGCTGACCGAGACATTTATGCATCCCGTTGCCAAAACCCAAATGACCGGTGGTATCGCGGTCGATATTAAACGTCTCGCCATCCGCGAATTTACGGCTATCGCGATTGGCGGATGAGAGCAACAATCGCACCACCGCACCTTTGGGTAACTTAACGCCTGCCACGGTGGTGGCTTCAGTGGTCATGCGGCTGACGCGCTGGACGGTACCGCGATAGCGCGCTACCTCTTCGACAAATTTATCCGCATCCGCTTCATTATCGCGAATACGCTGCACCAGATGCGGGTGTTCTGCGAACATGCGAAACGCATTGGCGACCAGAATGGTGGTGGTGTCGTGTCCGGCGATAAAGACGAAGGCGCACAGCTCTTTGGCTTCTTTTTCACTGAGCAGACCCTCCTTCCACATGCGGGCGATATGTCCCCCAATCGACTGGCTATTTGTGAGGTAAAGTCGCTCCATGGCGTCTTTCAGATAGGCAAAGAAGGCCATGGCGCTTTGTTCATCGGTGCCGGTGCCTGGGGCGTTACGCGCCAGGCGCCCGAAGTAGCTGAAGGTTTCGTCCGACCAGAACTTCATCTTTTCTTCGTCTTCATTTGGCACATCGATCATTGCTGAGATGGTGGCGATGCTGAGCGGAATGGCGAACTCTTCCACCACATCGCCGCCGCCTTTGGCAATCATTGCATCAATTAATACCTCCGCGCGGCGCGCGATCTCGGCGGCAAACGGCTCAATGGCCAACGGCATAAAGGAGGGCTGAGCAATTTTGCGCAGGCGCGTGTGATCGGGCGCATCGTACAGCGTCAGAAAAGTGAGCGGCGGCGGGCTGACCACTTCTGATGAGAAGAGTTTTGGGTTGCGTATGGCCTGCCAGACATCATCGTAGCGCGACAGGAACCAGACATCCGAGGTGGCCGACTGGCAGCGCAATACCGGAGCATGCTCGCGCATCCAGCGATAATGTTCGTACGGATCGCCCTGCGAACCGTCGTCCACCACTTTGAAGGGCTGCAGTTCTTGCGGCCAGCTCAGCTCATGAGAGTAGGGGGGCTGTTCAACCATTGCCGAGAACGGGCAGCGTGTGGGCTCCGGTTCTGGCGCTGCCGCCACAGCTGCAGGTGCGGATTTTTTGCCCAGTGCGCGGCTCATGGTCGCTTTGGAATGAAGGGCGTGTTGGGCAATAATTTCTCTCGCGGCGTTCATGTCGCCATACTCAAATGCGTTAACCAGATCCCGATGCTGCTGAACGATATCACCCACGATCTCTATGTCATCCCGTAGCGCCCGGCCAATATAGTCCTGCACCGCGAGTTGCTTATAGAGGGCGATCAGCGGTGCATTTCTTGAGGCTTCAATCAGGAACAGATGAAACGCATGATTTGCCTGCGCGTAGCGCGTGACATCGCTAAAACGCTTACCGATAACAAACGGTGCGGTAGCGTCAGCCAGCCTGCGGAACTCAAGTAACTGTGCACCTGACAGGCGCCCCATGGTGAGTTGTACGGCGCCCAGCTCCAGCGCCAGACGCAGATCAAACGTGTCATCGACGTCTTGCGGGGCAATGTGTTCTTCCCCCGTCTGCACCACCAGCCCGGCTCCGGCAAACTTCTCATAATAGAAGTTACGCGGCATAACGCCTTCTGCGGCCAGCCAGTCGCGCACGGCTTCCACCATGGGCGGCGGCCCGCAGAGATAAATATCAACATCGCCGCCGTTAAGCTGCGCCGCAGTAATATGTTGAGTCACGTAGCCTTTGTGCGGCGATGAACTTTCAGGGCTGGCGACCGTGCAGAGATAGCGAAAATTCGGCAGGCGCCGGGCGTATTCTTCAAGCCGAGCCAGTTCAACCCGATCCTCGTCGTGGGTGACGCCGAAGATCAACTGGATCGGCTGCGTGACTTCACCTTCTTCAGCGATCTTATCCAGCATGGACAAAAACGGCGCAAGCCCCGTGCCGCCCGCGAGGAATAAAAGCGGGCGTTCGATGGGGCGCAGGTAGAAACTGCCCATCGGCCCGCGAAACGTAATGGCGTCGCCGGGTTTAGCTCGCTCGGCAAGATAGCTGGACATTAAACCCTGCGGAACATTGCGGATCAGAAAGGAAACTTCGTTGGCCGAGGGGCCAGAGCTAAATGAGTAGGAGCGCGTTTGCGTGCTGCCAGGTACCTGCACATTGACGTACTGACCCGGAAGGAAGCGGAGAGCGCTGCGGTTTTCCACCTCGGCGGAGAAAGTGATTGCAGTGGGCGAGAGCGCTTCACACGCGGTGATGCGCCCGGTGAAGGCTGTGCTGCTGATGCCCGCTGCTTCAGATGTAGCGGCAATCTGTACCACGCAATCGCTCAACGGACGCATCTGGCAGGTCAGTACATGTCCGGCATTCGCTTCATCATCGGAAAGGGCGTCAGGCACGTAATCGCCAGGCACAAACTGGCCTGATTCACAGGTGGCTTTGCAGGTGCCGCACACACCGTCACGACAGTCGAGTGGAATAGCAATTTTTGCGCGCAGCGCCGCATCGGCGACAGACTCACCGGTAAGACACTGAATAAAATGCGTCGCGCCGTCTTCAAAGCGTAGGGTAACCTGATGGCTCATTGTTCTTATCCTCGGGTTGCAGGTGATTCCAGCCTCTAACGGACTGGTATGAAACTCGAGGCTTCATATCATGCCGGAAGCCCTTTTCAGTCAACGGACAGAAATGACGTAAGACAGGACAAACCGTGCATTCGATGGAGTTGGTGAGCGGGGGCACATTTTGGCAGGAGAGGCGAAAAGCAGGCATTAAAAAACCCGCAAACTCAGAGAGAATGCGGGCTCTTAAGGGGTACTGAACGTTAAAAAACGTATCAGAAAATCTTTTTGGTCGGCACGAGAGGATTTGAACCTCCGACCCCCGACACCCCATGACGGTGCGCTACCAGGCTGCGCTACGTGCCGACACGTGGAGGCAATAGTACCCTTTTCGTTGCTGATTGCAAGTCAGCGGTCGCGCGATTGATGCATAAGTAATCAATCAGTTAGCGATGAATCGTTTTTCCTCGGTCAGTACCTGCAACAGCAGGCTCAACTGAGGTTTTTGCTCGCGCTCTTTCTCGCCGTCGCTGTTCCACGTCTGGTAATGGCCATTGTGGTCGAGCACGACGGTAAAGCGCGGGGTCGTAATCGCCAGCGTGTTGTTATCTGCGGCGGTCACCCAGACGTGGCGACGCGTGGCGCTGAAGAGATCCTGACCCTGCGAGTATTCATTCGCCGGCGTACTGACGTGCAATAAACGCTGCATCAGGGTGGTCATCACGTCTTTATGTTCGGTCAGGGCGTCGATACGCTGCGCCGGGGTGCCCGGCCAGTGGACTACCAGCGGAACCTGAAGCCGCGCGCGTGACCAGTCGAACTGCTCACGTTCATCGCCCAGCGGCACGCCGTGACCGGCGGTAATAATGACCACTGTGCTATCCAGCTTGCCGGAATCACGCAGCGCGCTCAGTACACGACTAATCTGTGTATCGACATCGGATGCCGCGGCCGCATAACGGCGGGTGAAGCCTTGCTGCTGGCTGTTATCGAGGTTAGTACCGTTAAAGGAGACCCACGAGAACCAACGGTTTTCTTCCTGCGCGTAGCGGCCCAGCCAGTTAATCCACTGGTTTGCCGTCTGCTGGTCGCTTTGCGATTTGCCAGGCGGCAGCGAGAAGTCCGAAAGCAGTGCCTGACGGTAAACCGGGCTACTGAAGCCATCTGATGAGAACAGGCCCAACTGATAACCCTGCTGGTTCAGTGCAGTAATTAACGCCGCCGGGATACGTGCCGAGAGCACGCCATCCATATAAGCCGGGGAGATACCATAGAACAGGCCAAAGGTACCGTTATCCGCCGTATTACCCGAGCTGAGGTGCTGGGTAAAGTTGACGTTTTCACTGGCAAACTGGGCCAGTGATGGCATCTGTTTCTCGAAGCGTGAGTAGTTCAGGCCATCGACGGTGATCAGCAGGACGTTTTGCCCCGCGCCCATATCACGATAGCGCAGTTCGCTCAGGGGATATTGCACCGAAACGGCTTCCGGATCGCCTTGCTCAACCAGACGACGCTGGTAATCCTGCGCATCCAGCAGGCCGTGTTTTTCAAGGAAGCGGCGCGCGGTCATTGGGTAAGAGAGCGGCAGGTTCGCTTTCTGCATGGTAATTGGGCGATAGAAGTTAGCATCAGCCCAGATGTACATCACGTGAGAACTGATAAATGCCACAAAAAAGAGCCAGGCGACGGGGCGGAAGTAGCGGCGTCGGCGCATCAGACTGCGCAGCTTTTGCCAGCTCCAGGTGGCGAACAGCATTTCGATAAGTAAAATCACTGGCACGCTAATAAACATCAGCTGCCAGTCGCGGGCCATTTCATTTTGGTCCGGGTTGATAACCAGCTCCCACACCACCGGGTTGAGGTGCAGGTGGAAGCGGGTGAAAACTTCAGTATCGATTAGCAGCAGCGTCATTCCGGCGGTCGCCAGAATAGCGGAAAGGAACCGCATTAAACGCTGCGATCCGACGATAAATGTCAGCGGAAAAAGAATCAGCAGATAGGCGGCGAACACCAGGAAGCTGAAATGCCCGACAAGGCTCAGGTACGAGTAGACGCGACCGGTAAGCGTTGTCGGCCAGTCGGCAACAAAAAGATAGCGGCTGCCGAGCACCATGGCCAACAACATGTTGAACATAGCAAACCAGTGCCCCCAGCTAACCATCTGGGAGACTTTTTCTCGGTAGGGCTGACGATGAGTCACCATAAACTGTTGTGTGTATCCCTTAGTGCGCCGGGTCGTCGTTAATCGAAGACTGTAACGCCTGAGCAAACGAGCGGGCGATAGCCTGGCGCTGAGCCGGGGCGACGCTGCTGTTAATCAGGTTCGTCACCATATTCCCCAGAACCATCAAAGAGAGGTCTGTTGGAGTCTTGTGTTGTTCCAGTACGTTGACCAGTTCACTGAGCAGTTGTTCAACGTGTTCATCACTGTAGCGGGATTGTTGTGGCATAAATCAAATCTGTCTTTATATGGAAGGGCAATATATTACCGTAGCACCAGCATTTTTTCCGCATTTTTTCGCCCTAAACGTCATCCTTTCCTCAGGGTTGAAAGGATCGGGCATCAGAAGAAAGAGCAAGTTGCACAGCAGCCTAAGGGGTGGTTGAATACACCCGATCTAAAAGGAGAGTTTAACATGAGTCTGGATATCGACCAGATTGCGCTGCACCAGCTTATCAAACGCGATGAGCAGACGCTTGAACTGGTACTGCGTGATTCGCTGCTGGAGCCCACTGCGCCCGTCGAAGAAATGATGGCGGAACTGCATCGGGTCTACAGCGCTAAAAATAAGGCCTACGGGCTGTTTAACGAAGAAAGCGAGCTGGCCCAGGCGTTGCGTCTGCAGCGTCAGGGAGAAGAAGATTTTCTGGCATTCAGCCGGGCGGCGACTGGCCGTCTGCGCGATGAGCTGGCCAAGTATCCGTTTGCCGATGGCGGCATCGTGCTGTTTTGCCATTATCGCTATCTGGCGGTGGAATACCTGCTGGTGGCGGTGCTGAATAATCTCAGCAGCATGCGCGTCAACGAACAGCTGGATATCAGCTCGACACACTATCTCGATATTAATCATGCGGATATCGTGGCGCGTATCGATTTAACCGAGTGGGAAACCAACCCGGAATCGACCCGTTACCTGACGTTCCTGAAAGGGCGCGTCGGGCGTAAAGTCGCGGATTTCTTTATGGATTTCCTCGGTGCCAGCGAAGGGCTAAACGCCAAAGTGCAAAACCGTGGCCTGTTGCAGGCGCTGGATGATTTCTCCGCCGAAGCGCAGCTTGATAAAAACGAGCGTCAGACCGTGCGTCAGCAGGTTTACGACTACTGTAATGAGCAGTTGCAGGCGGGCGAAGAGATTGAACTGGAATCCCTTTCCAAAGAGATTTCAGGCGTGAGTGAAGTGAGCTTTAGCGAGTTTACGGCTGAAAAAGGCTATGAACTGGAAGAGAGCTTCCCGGCAGATCGCAGCACTCTGCGTCAACTGACGAAATTTGCCGGTAGCGGCGGCGGGTTGACGATTAACTTCGACTCTTTGCTGCTGGGCGAGCGTATTTTCTGGGATCCGGCAACGGATACACTGACCATTAAAGGTACGCCGCCGAACCTGCGCGATCAGCTTCAGCGCCGCGTTGGCGGGAAATAAACGCTGTGCACAAAAAAGCCCCGCAAGCGGGGCTTTTTCACAACTTGTCAGCGATTACGCGCGAACGAAGTCGATGTGAGACAGTTTCGGTTTGTAAGCGTGACGCTGTACAGCCTGAACTTTCACTTTTTCTTCTTTGCCATCGATTACGATGGTAACAACTTCTGCGTAAAACTCAGCTTTGTCCTGCATGTTCCACAGTTTGTCGTGATCCAGTTCGATTGCAACCGGAGCAGCTTCGCCACCATAAATGATAGCCGGGAACTTGTTAGCTGCGCGCAGGCGGCGGCTCGCACCCTTACCCTGCTCTTTACGTACTTCTGCATTGATAGTAAACATTGAAATCTCTCTTAATTATTCCTGCTACAGGCGACCCAGCAGCAGGCAAATGATCTGCTTCACGGATGTGAAAGCGGGCGGCATTTTATACTTAAATGCGCGCCGTATCAATCAAAAGGACGTTTATCCGCGCAATTCGTTGGCGCGACGGAAGCGCCCCTCATAATCAAAAACTTTCTCGCGTACCTGCCAGAACTGCCCTTTTTTACGCGCTACCACGAAATCGGGATGACGCAACAGCGCCTGCTGGGCAATGATGTCAGCAGGCGTTATCCAGCGTAACGGTACGCCCGGCGTTCGGGTATGCGGGCGCATAAAAAGTTGCTCAAAAGCGGTACGCTGTGCCGGTGTGTGCAGACGGAAGCGCTCACTTACATCAGCGCCATCTTCATCGTAGTAGGTGATTTTCAGCCACGCGCCTTTGTCATCCGCGCCGTCCTGAAGCACCATGCCGCTACAGCGCAGTACCAGCGCATCTTTTAACTTCAGCGCCGCCTTCAGCATATCGTCCGGGTCGACCAGCACCGTGTCGCACTCCCGACAGCGGCGGGCGGCGATATCGTTTTCCGCATTACACTGTGGGCAGTTTTTGAAGCGGAAGCGGTAGTCGCACTGTTCCCGGTGCCCTTCGTCATCTTCCAGCCAGCCCTGACAGCGGCGGCCAAAGTGTTCAATCAACGTGCCATCAGCGGTGGTTTTGCCCCAAAAGGTATTGGCAAAGCCGCAGCCGGGGCAGAAAACCTGGACAGGTACGTTGTCACTTTTGCCTTTTGGCGCGCCGACTTCCGGCGCGTAAAGGTCGTGAGGGTTTCCGGCGTAGTCCAGAATCAGGCAGCTCGTTTTTCCCGGTGACAGGCGCAGGCCGCGACCCACAATTTGTTGGTAAAGACTCACTGATTCGGTTGGGCGCAGGATAGCGATGAGATCGACATGCGGGGCGTCAAAGCCGGTGGTTAATACCGATACGTTCACCAGATAGCGAAACTTCTGCGCCTTGAAGGCGTTGATGAGTTCATCGCGCATCGGGCCGGGCGTCTCACCGGTGATCAGCGCCGCATCGTTGGCGGGCAGCAGCCCGGTAATTTCGCGCGCGTGCTCAACGGTGGCCGCGAAAATCATCACCCCTTTGCGGCCCTGAGCAAACTCTTCAATCTGGCTGATAATGTGCGGCGTAATGCGTTTTTGCTGTTTCAGTTCGCGATTGAGATCCGTTTCGCTGAACAGCCCGTTGCTGTTGGCCTGCAGGCGGCTGAAATCGTACTGCACCACCGGCATATCAAGCTGCTCGGGTGGCGTCAGGTAGCCGTGTTTGATCATATAGCGCAGCGGCAGCTCATAGATGCAATCGCGGAAAAGGGCTTTTTCGTCGCCCCGCACCATACCATGATAATGGAACTGATAAATCCAGCCTTTTCCCAGGCGGAAGGGCGTGGCGGTCAACCCTAACAGGCGCACGGTGGGGTTTACGCTCTTCAGGTGGGTAAGGATTTGCTGATACTGGCTGTCGTCATCATCGCTGATGCGGTGGCACTCATCGACGATCAGCAGCGAAAATTCACGCTGAAAATGGTCAAGATTGCGCGCGACGGACTGCACGCTACCAAACACCACTTTGCCGTGGCTCTCTTTTTTCTTCAGGCCCGCCGCGTAGATATCGGCCTCAAGACCCAGCGCGCAATATTTGGCGTGGTTCTGCGCGACCAGCTCCTTAACATGTGCAAGTACTAACACACGTCCACGCGCCAGTCTTGCCAGTTCGGCAATCACCAGGCTTTTGCCCGCGCCGGTGGGCAGCACAATCACGGCAGGGTGCTGATGGCGGCGAAAGTGGTTAAGCGTGGCGTCGACGGCTTCCTGCTGATAGGGGCGAAGTGTAAAAGTCATGGGGCTCGTTTATTGGTTTTGCTCGCGATTAGTATGCCACGAATCTTTTCACTTGAGTGGTATAACAACCCCGTTATACTCTTCATCCTTCAAGCTGCTTCTGCGTTGGCTGCACTTGTTCACATCTTTGCCGCCTTGAAGCAACTCGAATGATTTTGAGTCTATACTCGATTGTTGTTACTCCATTTTTCGGGCGCGTTGCCCGACACCCGGCATCATACAGGCTAAAAATTTTCATGCGACTTGATAAGTTTATCGCTCAGCAACTCGGCGTCAGCCGTGCTATTGCCGGGCGTCAAATCCGCGGCAACCACATCACCGTGGATGGCGAAATTGTGCGAGATACGGCGTTTAAACTGCTTCCTGAACATGAGGTGGCTTATGAGGGGAACCCTCTGGCCCAGCAGCACGGCCCGCGCTACTTTATGCTCAACAAGCCGGAAGGGTATGTCTGCTCAACCGACGACCCGGATCATCCTACCGTGCTCTATTTCCTTGATGAACCTGTGGCGCACAAACTGCATGCTGCCGGTCGTCTGGATATCGACACCACCGGTCTGGTGCTGATGACCGATGACGGCCAGTGGTCGCATCGCATCACTTCACCGCGTCACCACTGTGAAAAAACCTACCTCGTGACCCTGGAAAACCCGGTCAGCGACGATACCGCAGCGCAATTCGCCAAAGGCGTTCAACTGCACAACGAAAAAGATCTCACCAAACCGGCGGTGCTGGAAGTGATTACCCCGACGCAGGTACGACTGACCATCAGCGAAGGTCGTTATCACCAGGTGAAACGTATGTTCGCCGCCGTGGGCAACCACGTGGTGGGGCTGCATCGTGAACGTATCGGTGAGATTGCGCTCGACGACGATCTTGAGCCGGGCGAATACCGTCCGTTAACCGAAGAAGAAATCGCAAGCGTCGGCCTGCCGCCGCGCTAACATTGAGGTAACTTGTGACATCCAGGCAGCCATCGTCATTCAATATCGTGTTTATCCTTGGCCTTCTGGCCATGCTGATGCCGCTTTCTATTGATATGTATCTCCCGGCGCTGCCGGTTATTTCACAACAGTTTGGCGTGCCTGCGGGTAGCGCACAGATGACCCTCAGTACGTACATACTGGGGTTCGCGTTCGGGCAACTTTTGTATGGCCCGATGGCCGATAGCCTGGGCCGCAAGCCGGTTATCCTTGGCGGGACGCTGATTTTTGCGGTTGCCGCCATTGCCTGCGCGCTGTCAAAAAGTATCGATCAGCTCATTGTGATGCGCTTCTTCCACGGCCTGGCGGCTGCGGCGGCAAGCGTGGTGATTAACGCTCTGATGCGTGATATCTATCCTAAAGAAGAGTTCTCGCGGATGATGTCGTTTGTCATGCTGGTTACCACCATTGCACCGTTGGTCGCACCGATGGCGGGGGGCGCGGTGCTGGTCTGGTTTAGCTGGCGGGCGATTTTCTGGATCCTCGCCGCAGCGGCGATTCTGGCGTCGCTGGCTATCTGGTTCTTTATCGCGGAAACGCTGCCCGTTGAAAAGCGGCAGACGTTTCATTTGCGCACGGTGCTGGGTAACTTCGCCTCGCTGTTCCGTCACAAACGCGTACTTTCCTACATGCTGGCGAGCGGTTTTAGCTTTGCCGCGATGTTCTCGTTTTTGAGCGCCGGGCCGTTTGTTTATATTGAACTGAACCATGTCTCGCCACAGCATTTCGGTTACTACTTTGCGCTGAATATCGTCTTCCTGTTCATCATGACCACCATCAACAGCCGCATTGTGCGCCGCGTAGGGGCATTAAACATGTTCCGTGCCGGGTTATTGGTACAGTTTGCTATGGCGGTGTGGATGGTGGCGTGTGCGCTGCTGGACGTGGGGTTCTGGTCGCTGGTGCTGGGCATTGCGGTATTTGTCGGCTGCGTGTCGATGGTTTCCTCGAATGCGATGGCGGTCATTCTTGACGAGTTCCCGCATATGGCAGGCACGGCGTCGTCGCTCGCCGGAACCTTCCGTTTCGGCATTGGCGCTATCATTGGTGCGCTGCTGTCGCTGGCGACGTTCAACTCAGCCTGGCCAATGATTCTCTCCATTGGGCTGTGCGCCAGTTGCTCACTCTTTTTCCTGCTTTACGCCAGCCGTCGACGAAAATGCGCGTAGTACAAACATTTTGATAAAGGGGCGATTTTTCGCCCCTTTTTTTTGATGCATATCAACCGAAGTACTATTCGTGGTACTTATGTATGTTTCTTTTATGTAAAATCTAATAATGTAAAAAGTCACATTGTTGTAGATAAAAAGGTTGTGTTAGATCACAGAAACGGGTACATATAGCGCCGAAAAGCATCACCCAATTCGCTTGTCGCGACAAAAATAATCACTCAGTCAATGAATAAGCCGTGAGTTGCAGGCGTTTTTTTCTGGATGCAGGACGATTTGTCAACAATGTGTTAATATGGATGTAAAATAATTGTGAAGTAAATTGCTTCCGGGGAAAAGAACGTGACGACATTACAGCTTTCTATAGTACATCGACTGCCGCAGGATTATCGCTGGGCGGCGGGTTTCGCAGGTTCAAGAGTTGAACCGATTCCGCAAAGCGGTGATAGCAACGAAAATGCGCTGGTGGCCCTGAAACTGCTGAGCCCGGACGGTGATAAAGCCTGGCCAGTGATGCATACCTTAAGCCAGGCATTGTCGGATATCTCGCTCGAAAGCTCCGTTCTGGAGTGTGAAGGGGAGCCGTGCCTGTTTGTAAAACGTCAGGACGAATGTGCCGCGACCTGCCGTCTGAAAAATTTTGGCGTGGCGATTGCCGAAACCTTCTCCGGCAATAATCCGTTCTGATCGTCAGCTCAGCATAATGAGCTGACGGGTGTAATCCTGCTCTGGTGCTGCGAAAATGCGCTGGCACTCTCCCTGTTCGACCACTTTTCCCTGTCGCAGCACAATCACCTGGTGACACAGCGAACGTACCACATGCAGGTCGTGGCTGATAAAGATATAGGCCAGCCGGTACTTTTTCTGCAATTCCTTTAATAGCGTCAGTATCTGCGCCTGAACGGTGCGATCGAGCGATGACGTGGGTTCATCGAGGATGATCAATTCAGGTTTCAGGATCAAGGCGCGCGCGATGGCGATACGTTGTCGCTGGCCGCCGGAAAATTCCGCCGGATAGCGCTGACGTGTGTCCGGATCTAACCCCACTTCCTGCATGGCCTGAATGACGCGTTGTTCGCGATCGATTGCCGACAGCGCTGGGTGGTGTACCCGTAAACCTTCTTCAATAATCTGTAGCGCGTTCAGACGCGGGTTAAGCGACGAGTTCGGATCCTGGAAGACCACCTGAATGCGATGGCGCAGCGGCAGGAGTTGCTTACGGCTACGGCCCTGCAACATTTCCCCGGCAAACTGAATCTCGCCTTTGGAGGCAATGAGGCGCAGTAGCGCAAGCCCGGTGGTGCTCTTCCCTGAACCCGATTCCCCTACCAGCCCCAGCGTTTCGCCCGCGCGCAGGGTAAAGCTTAAATTGTTCACCACACGATTGTTATCAACGATGCGGCGCAGGACGCCTTTACGTATCGGAAATTCGACGCTGAGATCGTTTACCTTGAGCAACGTGGCGGCATCCTCCGGTAAAGGTACTGGAGAGCCCGATGGCTCGCTGTCGAGCAGCCTGCGGGTATACGGGTGCACTGGTGCGGCAAACAGCGTCTGAGCGCGATTCTGTTCAACGCAGCGGCCCTGCTGCATGACCGCAACCCGGTCAGCCAGCTTGCGCACAATGCTCAGGTTATGGGTGATAAACAGTAAGCCCATGTTTAACTCGTGCTTTAGCTCGCGCAGTAGGGTGAGAATGTGTGCCTGCACAGATACATCCAGCGCGGTGGTGGGCTCATCGGCGATCAGCAGGGCAGGACGCGTCAGCAATGCCATCGCAATCATCACGCGCTGACGTTCGCCGCCGGAGAGCTGATGCGGATAATCCGCCAGCCGTTTGGCCGCGTTACGAATGCCAACCCTGTCCAGGCAATCCAGGATTTCTGCCCGCGCAGGCTCTTTGCGCATCCCCCGATGCAGCGAGAGCACTTCATAAAGCTGTTTTTCCAGCGTATGTAGCGGGTTCAGCGAGACCATTGGCTCCTGAAAAATCATCGCAATGCGGTTGCCACGCACGCCACGCAGCGTGTGTTCGCTGGCATGAAGCAGAGTTTCGCCCTGAAAACGGATATCGCCGCCAGGATAGCTCACTGGCGGCTGCGGCAGCAGGCGCAAAATGGAGAGCGCGCTGACGCTTTTTCCCGAGCCCGATTCACCAACCAGCGCCAGCGTTTCGCCAGCGTCAATCTGTAATGAGAGCTCGCTAACAACCGTACGTGTGACGCCCTGATTGCGAAAGGCGATGGAAAGATTGTCTATCTCAAGCAGATGATGACTCATCTTAAACCGCCTTATTCGGATCAAAAGCGTCGCGCACGGCTTCGCCGATAAAAATCAGCAGCGACAACAGCACAGCAACGGAAAGAAATGCCGTGATGCCAAGCCACGGAGCCTGAAGGTTATTTTTGCCCTGTAAAAGCAGTTCTCCCAGCGATGGCGACCCCAATGGCAGGCCGAAGCCGAGGAAATCCAGCGAGGTCAGCGTGGTAATGGAGCTGCATAAAATAAACGGCAGGAAGGTGAGGGTGGCAACCATCGCGTTGGGCAGCATATGACGGAAAATAATGCTGCGGTCGCTGACGCCAAGCGCCTGTGCCGCGCGAATATAGTCATAGTTTCGCGTGCGTAAAAATTCTGCGCGCACCACGCCGACCAGCGCCATCCAGCCAAACAGGACAGTAATCGCCAGCAGCCACCAGAAGCCCGGTTGCACGACGCTTGAAAGCAAAATGATCAAGAACAGCGTCGGCATGCCGGACCATACCTCAATAAAGCGTTGCCCCCAGAGGTCAATCTTACCGCCGTAATATCCCTGAATCGCGCCGGCTGTTACCCCCATTACGCTCGAGCAAATCGTCAGCATCAGGCCAAACAAAATCGAGATGCGAGTGCCGTAAAGAATGCGCGCCAGCACATCGCCGCCGTTGGCGTCGGTGCCCAGCCAGTTTTGTGAAGAAGGTGGCGAAGGGAAGGGGAGGTCGGTATTAAAGTCGATGGTTGTTGCACCGTAGCGAACCGGCGCCCACAGCACCCAGCCATTTTCGCTCAACTGCTTACGCAGCCACGGATCCTGGTAATCGGCGGCGGTGGCGAACTGGCCGCCAAAGGTTTGTTCGCTGTACTCTTTTACCAGCGGCACGTAGAGGCTGCCTTTGTACTGCACCAGCAAAGGACGATCGTTGGCGATGAGTTCGGAGCACATGCTGCAAACGAAGATGATCAGAAAGATCCATAACGACCAGTAACCGCGTCGGTTATGGCGAAAGCGCGCCCAGCGGGCCTGATTTATTGGGTTTAACGACATCATCACCGGCCCTCAAAATCGATGCGCGGATCGACCAACGTGTAGGTGATATCACTGACGATATTCAGCAGCAGGCCGATCAGGGTAAAAATATAGAGCGTACCGAACATCACAGGGTAATCGCGTGAGACGGTCGCCTCATAACCCAGAAGCCCCAGCCCGTTCAGTGAAAACATCACTTCGATCAGCAACGAGCCGGTAAAGAACATGCTGATAAAAGTGGCAGGAAAACCGGCAATCACCAGCAGCATGGCGTTACGAAAAATATGCTTCCAAAGGATGTTGTGCTCGCTGACGCCCTTGGCGCGGGCGGTGACCACGTATTGTTTGCGAATTTCGTCCAGAAACGAATTTTTAGTCAGCATGGTAAGCGCCGCAAAGCCGCCAATCACCGTCGCCAGCACCGGCAGCGTGATGTGCCAGAGGTAGTCAGTGATTTTCTGATACCAGAGAAGCGTGTCGAAATTGGCCGATACCAGCCCACGTAGCGGGAACAGGTCATAGTAACTGCCGCCAGCGAAGAACACGATCAACAAAATAGCGAACAGAAACGCCGGAATGGCGTAGCCAATAATAATCAGTGCGCTACTCCAGGTGTCGAAACGGCTGCCGTTTTGCACCGCTTTGCGAATCCCCAGCGGTATCGACACCAGGTAAATAATCAGCGTGCTCCACAGGCCGAGCGTAATCGACACGGGCAGGCTGTCCTTCATTAACTGTAAAACGGAGGCGTTACGAAACAGGCTGTTGCCGAAATCAAAGCGGATGTAATCCCACAGCATTTTGACGTAGCGTTCGTGCAGCGGTTTATCAAAACCGTAGCGCTGAGTAATTTCGGCGATCACTTCCGGGTCAAGGCCACGCCCGCCGCGATACTGGCTGTCGGCGATATTACCCACGCCCGCGCGTGCATGACTGCCGCCCGAGCCGCCTCCGCCGGTGCCAGGCAGGCCGCCGGGGTTACCGAACTCAACGGCGGCAATGGCCTGATCGACCGGGCCGCCAGGGGCAATCTGAACAATAAAAAAGTTAAGCGTGATGATTGCCCACAGCGTCGGGATAATCAGCAATAAGCGGCGGAGCAAATAGGCGCTCATCTCTTCTCCTTAACGCCTGGCTTCCGGCAGTTTCGCCGCTTTATTGACGTCATACCACCAGTTGTCAAAGCCGCTGGCATAGAGCGGGCGAACCGGTGGATGTGAGAATTTATCCCAGTAAGCCACATGATCCTCCGCCATATACCACATCGGCAGCATGTAGAAGTTCCAGGTTAAGACGCGATCCAGCGCGCGACCCAGCGGCAGCAATTTTTTCTCGTCACCTTTTGCCTGGATTATTTGATTGATTAACGTGTCAACGACCGGGCTGGCGACGCCGGGCGCGTTATAGGTTGAGTTGATGTACTCGGATGACCAGGAAATTTGCAGGTCGGAGCTGGGCCACGGCGTGGCGCGCCACAGGCTTGGCATCATATCGTAATCGCGTTTACGTAAGCGGCTGAGCAACTGAGAGTTATCGACCTGGCGAATAGACATATCGACGCCGAGGCGCTTCAGATTGCGCTGGAACGGCAGCACCCACTGGTTATTCCCGCCAGAGGCGACCAGCAGTTCGAAGCGAAGTGGCTGGCCCGTTTTTTCATTTACGCGCTGCTGATTTTTCAGCACCCAGCCCGCCTGGGTGAGCAGCTCGCCCGCTTTAAGCAGGTTTTGGCGGTTCGCACCATCACCGTTTGAGACGGGCGGCTGATAAATAGTGGTAAAGACGTCGGGTGGAAGATCCTTTTTCATCGGAGCCAGCAGCGTGAGTTCCTCGGCATTCGGATAATGGCGCGCCGCGTACTCTGTATTCTGGAAATAGCTGACGGGGCGGCTGTAGGCGTGATAAAACAGCGCCTTATTCATCCATTCAAAATCGAAGGCCATGCTGATGGCTTCACGTACCTGCCGATCGGCAAAGACCGGGCGCTGAATATTAAACGCCAGCCAGCGTGTATCCTGAGCGGCCTCATTTTTTTGCGCCTCTTTCACGATATAGCCATTGGCGAAGTTTTTGCCGATATAGCGCGTGGCCCAGTTTTTGGCACTGCCTTCGTTACGTAGATCGAAGGCACCCGCCTTAAATGCTTCAAAGGCGACATTGTCATCAAGGTAGTAGTCGTAGCGCAGCGTATCAAAATTCCAGCGGCCACGGTTGACGGGCAAATTCGCGCCCCAGTAATTTTTTTCTCGTGAATAGACAATATATTGCCCCAGCCGCCAGTCGGTAATGCGATAGGGGCCGCTGGCGAGCGGTGGGGTAGAGAGCGGATCGCTGAGTTTGTGGTCGCGCCAGAATTTCTCTGGCATCACCGGCAGGGAGAAAAGGCTCAACATATCCTCTTTGCCCGGTTTGCCCAGCTCGAAACGCACCGTGAGCGGCGCAATGGCTTTAACAGTCGTGCCTTTGTAGACCAAACGGAATTGCGGCACACCTTCGGTCATAAACTTGTGGAAGGTAAACTCGACGTCGCGGGCGGTAATGGGGCTTCCATCATGAAAGCGAGCCTGGGGGTTCATGCTGACTTCGACCCATGAGTAATCATCGGCGTAGCGGGCGCTTTCGGCAATCAGCGGATAGTAGCTGCCCGGTTCATCGTCCGAGGTGGTGAAGAGCGCATCATAAAGCGATTCTGTACGCACGCCGGGGTTGCCGCGTAGCGCATAACGGTTAAAGTTATCGAAGGTGCCAATAGCAGAAAGCGTCACCGCGCCGCCTTTCGGTGCAGCCGGATTGACGTAATCGAAGTGATTAAAGTTAATGGCATACTTCGGCTCGCCAATGACGGCAAACGCGTAACTCTCTTTAATCGTCTGTGCGCCGAGGGGAAAACTGCTCAGCGCCAACAGCACGAGACACATGCGCACAAATATCACCGGGCTACCTTCCCTTTATGATCCGTTCCTGATGTCCTTGAATCATAATTGACCCTTAGCGGCTTGTGAAATATTTCGCAGGCTCATTATGCGCCTCAACAAGCTGAGGGAGAGTGAGCGGTCGGCTTATCCAGTAGCCCTGCAGGAAATCGACGCCGTGGTCGCGCAGCCACGTTGCCTGCTCCTGCGTCTCCACGCCTTCTGCCACGGTGACCAGATTTAGACGATGCGTAAGCGTCAGTACAGTATCCAGTACCGGCGAGGTGACCGTTTCCGTACCAATGGCTTTGACAAAACCTCGGTCGATTTTCAGATAATCCAGCGTGAAGCGCTCAAGATAAATCAGCGCACTATGACCGGTACCGAAATCGTCAATGGCAATTTCTATGCCCTCGCCGTGTAGCCATTCAAACAGTTTCACCGCCTGCTTTTCATTGAGCATGTCGCGCTCGGTGAGCTCCAGCACCACCTGGAAATAGTTTTCAGGCAAACTGGCAAGCAGGTGACGGATATCCTGTTTGAAGCTCTCAGCGTGCAGATGACTTGGCGAGATATTTATCCCAAGCTTTGTGCCGGGCGGCAGCACTTTTTGCAGTGCAGGCGCATCGTTGGCAATTAACTCAAAAAGATGGCGGGTGAGAGGAACCATCAGGTTTTGCCCCTCTGCGAAACTGATAAAGGCGTCGGGAGGAATATTGCCGGCAACAGGATGCGTCCAGCGCATCAGCACTTCCACGCCGCCAATATGCAAATCGCTGGCATGCACCACCGGCTGGTAGACCACATGAAACTGATTTCGGGTAATTGCCGATAGAATTTCCCGGCCAGGCCGCATTCTTATCGTCATTACGTAGGCGCACAAAATTCCACTCAGCAGGCCACACATCGCCCCTAACAGCAGTGCGTAAAGCATATTATCCGTGGCGACTTCGTTGCCATAGAGATAAATCTCAAGCGGCACGCCGTTGATTTTAGCCCGGCGAATGGGGCTATTTTCAATGCTTGTCAGCGCCACGGGCTGGTGGTTAAAAGTTGAGATCGCCGTATTGCCATTAATCACCAGCGCGATGCCACTGTACTGACTCTGTTTCGATGAATTCAGTATCCACGGCATCAGATTGGCGTTGATGGACGTAAATACCCCTCGGTCAGCCAACAGTGGGCTACGCGCCCACAGAATAAATGCCGGGCGGTGCGGCATCATGGGGGTGCCGGGCAAAATCGTCATCGCTTTATTTTGTGACAGGTCAAGAGCAGGGACGAGATCTTTAATCGCGATATCCAGCGGCCCTGTTGCCGATGAACAAAACGCATGGCCGTCTTTGACCAGCAGAAAAGCGCGAATATTAAGACTAAAAGCCGCCCGCGAGGTGAGCTCAGAGGAGACGTCCTCACACAAACTCATGGTCAGCGGTTGCAGCGTATCGATAGTACTGAGCACCTCGCCAAAATAGCTGTTGAGATAGGTTTTCAGCTCGGTAATGGTGTTGTCAAACTGCTCGGTGCGTTTGTGGTAAGAGACGTAAAACTGAGTACCGCCTGCCAGCAGAGCAAATACCACGCCGACCAACAAACTGGTGATGGCGATTCTGCGGCTTAACAGCGTTTTGCGGCTTAGCATAAAGATTGCGGGTCTCGGTTATTTAAATCGGTTTTGCAAAATCATCAGGAAAAAAAAAGCACTGCCAGAGCAGTGCTTTCTTATGCTTGCGGTCAATCAAGGGATACTGACAGCAAGTGATATTAAGAGCGGCTTAACACTCGGCGCGCTTCATTATAGCGCTTCTTCCAGTATGGTTCATTCATGCTGGAGATCGTAACACCGCTGCTGGTAGACGCGTGAACGAACTGATTATTACCGATATAGATGCCGACATGACGACCTGTTGATCCTGCACGGAACAGAACTAAATCGCCGGTGCGAAGCTGGCTACGAGAAACGGATTTACCGGTTTCCTGCTGTTCCCACGTAGAACGCGGCAGCTCTAAACCAAATTGTTCGCGGAAGGTGCGCTGTACAAAGCTGGAGCAATCAACGCCGCGTTTGGTGTCACCGCCTAAACGATAACGAACGCCTTTCCAGCCTGCGTACTGATCCATCAAACGTGATTTCACGTCGAGGTTGCGTACCATTGATTCAAATTCATCCTGAGAGGCTTGCAGTGACGAGGCATCGTTGGTGCCCACAGCATGCGTCTCAGAATGCATATTCCTGGCGGTGTCTTTTGTTGTACTACAGGCAGAAAGCAGAACCGCAACTGCTACTGCTGGAATCGCTCGCAAGATATATCTCAAGATTGGTTGAGATTTGACCATTTTATGTGTTTTCCCTTGAAGTCCTTAACGACAATGTCGTTATAAAAAATGCCAAACGCGTCTGAGACTAAATACACGCTAACAATGAGACAATTCTTTAAAGTCAGATCTGTGGACTAGCGCACAAATTTATTCACTGTGAGAATAATTGCTCATTATTGGCAAACGCGATTGAGATTACCCGATTGACAAGGGCATTGCGAGTGGTTTTACAGGATTTCTTATAAGAAATTGTGATACAGAAAGTTAAAATTTGTGAATGCGTAAAATAGTGTCAATTTAGCCTGAAAAATAGGCAACTCACTCATTCATAAGGCGAATATTTGTGGCGGAAAACGTTGTTCAGAATGATTTATCGGCGGAGATAAATCAGGGATCTAAAACGATCCCTGATGATAATTTTATAACGTCCGTTATTTATTTTCGGATTGGGCCATATTGAACCGCGGAAGATAACGTTCAAAAAGCGATATTGCTTTGTCACTCAGCGGGGTCATCAATACCCACGGAATGCCAATCAACACGGCTGTCAGAGAACCCACGGCGATATCAGTAAACCAGTGTGCGCCAATCATTACGCGCGGGAAGGCAAAAATCACGAAAATAGCCAGCGCGATGGCGAACGCTTTTTTACCAAAATAACGCCACATGAATGTTGAAAAAATGAGCAGCATCATGCCGTGGTCGCCTGGGAAACTATCCCGTGAAGCATCCTTGGTCGAGATGTGCAAATAATCGCTCACCCGATGGGTATCCGGGAAAAATAGCGTTGGGCTGGCGCGCTTAACCGGCATCAAATTCTGTGCCAGCTGGTTAATAATCACTGCGGCAAGCAGCATGACCAGGCCAATAATAATTATCCGGCGACGGCCAGCGGCATCCTCTTTCAGCCAGAAGCTAAGCATCAGGCAGCCCATGGCCAGCAGCGAACAGCCATCAAAGGCGCGGTTGTTGGTTATAGCGAGGAACCACTGATAAACGCGGCTCTCATCGAGCCCGTGATTGAAGAAGTGGAAAATCGCGGAATCAACATTAAACCAGACGCCATGGTTGGGCGGCAGGAACCAGCATAAAAAGAGCGCTATGCCCGCAGCGTTCAGCAGCAGGATTAACGGATATCGCGTTTTCATTTTTTCATCACCTTAATTCAACAACGACCGCAACCTTAGCGCTTTTACGCTAAACGGAGCTTCAACAGAGTGGTTTGCAACCCATTCCAGTCGGCATCCGCATCATTAATCAGCTCGATGCGACTGTCCGGCGGTGCGACACTCTGCGTTTCAATGTGCAGATCTGCACCCTGGCGGTTTATCCGCACCAGCCCTTCCGGGATCCGCATGACCGCTTTAACGCGCTGAACGGGAGCAAGACGTGCCCATTCGAGAATCCCCACGGTGTCGAAAGTTGTGTCGGCGTCAAAAATCCAGCCGCAGGATTGATAACCCTGGCCGCTATTCAGGCTGCGACGCCAGCGTTGATGTTCCGGCAGGCTGAGCGCGGCGAGCCCTTTTTTCTCCGGATGCGCGTGCGAGTGTGCGGCGCTGGCAGGGAGTTGTGTGAGATTGCTCCGCGGCTGGTCGAGGAGGGCGATATCAATGTTACCCTGCGTCGCGCTAACCCGCTGACGATTGTTGCCGTATTGTTGCCACCAGCTTTCCAGGGCCTGCTCGCTTTCCGCCGTCGCGCGATCGCCTTTATTGGCAATGATGATATCGGCGGCGGCGAGCTGGTCGCGGAAGTTCTCATTGAGCACCACTTTCTCATCCAGCAGCTGACGCGGGTCAAGTATGCAAAGTGTCGCCCGCAGGTCGATCCAGGGCTCGTAGACCGCGGCGGTGAGAATATCGAGGATCTGCTTAGGATGGCCCAGCCCGGTGGGCTCAATGAGCAGACGGTCTGGCTTTCCCTGACGCAGCAGCGTATTCAGGCCCACCTGCATCGGTAAACCATTCACACAACACATACAACCGCCGGGGATCTCTTTGAGCAGCGCACCGCTATCGGCCAACAGCGCGCCATCAATGCCCACTTCGCCGAACTCATTTACCAGCACCGCCCACTTCTCATCGGCTGGTTTATTCGCGAGCAGATGGAGGATGGAGGTGGTTTTACCGCTACCGAGAAAACCGGTTATCAGGTTGGTCTTTGTCACGAAAACTCCAGGATAAAAATCTGCAATGTTGTTACGGGTTGCATTAATCCTGGCGAAAAGGCGATGAAAAGAGAAGTAATTCGCGAAGAGAAATGATTTCTCTTCGCATAACAGCAGAAATTGTTAACTATTCAGGGTTGTGATAATGGCCTGACGTGCACCGAGTTGCACCAGACGCTGCCATGCCTGTTGGATATTTTCGACAAAGGTCGCGTTGCGCGGCAGGTCGCTGCCAAAGATTTCACTGAGTGTTAACAGGGCGGTGACGCGTTCTTCGTCACGGCTGTCGGCAACGATCCGGGCGATCTTCTCGGATAACGGGTCGCGCACATCAATTTTTTCACCCGCATCGTCGATGCCGCTGACATAACGCATCCAGCCCGCGACGCCTAATGCCAGCAGCGGCCACGCTGTGCCCTGTGCCAGGTGTACGCGAATGCCGTCCAGCAGGCGCTGTGGCAGCTTCTGGCTACCGTCCATGGCGATTTGCCAGGTACGATGCTTCAGCGCCGGGTTGCTAAATCGGCTCATCAGGCTCTCGGCGTAAGCGCCTAAGTCCACATCGGTTATCTTCAGTGTAGGAGCCTGTTCCGTCATCATTAAACGTTGAGCGGCGAGGCGGTAATCCGCGTCCTGCATGCAGTCGCTGATGTGCTGATAACCCGCCAGATAACCGAGATACGCCAGGAACGAGTGGCTACCGTTGAGCATGCGTAACTTCATCTCTTCCCACGGCAACACATCGTTAACCAGTTGCGCGCCGGCGATTTCCCATGCCGGGCGGCCCGCCACGAAGTTATCTTCAATAACCCACTGAATAAATGGCTCACAGCTGATTGCACAAGGATCGTTCACGCCGCCCAGCTCATCGGTGATTTCCGCAAGCGACGCCTCGGTTGCCGCCGGTACGATGCGATCAACCATGGTGCCGGGAAAGGTAACATGCGTTGATATCCACGCCGCCAGTGCCGGATCGCGCTGTTTCGCCATTCCCAGCACGGCGTTTTTCACCACGTGTCCGTTGTCCGGAATATTGTCGCAGGAGAGAACCGTAAAAGCCGGCAGTCCGCGTTGGCGACGGCGGTGCAGGGCTTCGACCAGAATACCCGGCGCAGAGTGGGGTTCCTGCGGATGGCCGAGATCGTGTGCAATGCGTGGCTGATTCACGTCCAGTTGCCCGGTCGCCGGGTCGATGCAGTAGCCTTTCTCGGTGATTGTCAGAGAAACAATCGCCACCTGCGGCTCACAGAATTTCTCAATAATCGCCGCCAGCGAATCGAGTTTGGCATTGAGGCACTCATTCACTGCGCCAATCACTATTGGTTGATTACCGTCACCGCTTTTTTCCAGCACCGTGAACAGATGATCCTGCGCGCGAAGCTGGCTCATCAACTGGTCGCCGCTAAACAGGCTGATCTCGCAGATCCCCCAATCGCCGCCCACGGCATTCAGTACACGGTCAGTCAGCAGCGCCTGGTGCGCGCGATGGAAGGCGCCGAAACCAAAATGCACAATCCGTGAGCGCAGCGCTTTTCTATCATAATGAGGCAGTTGCACATTCTCAGGGAGCGTACTGTTGGCGATTGTTTTCATTCTTTACACGTCCAATTAACCAGAAATTAACAATGCCAGTGTAAAGTTATATGACAACAAATTAAATTGGTGTGCCGAATTTATCCGGGTAATGTGAGCCAGATCAATCATTGCAGGGGCCGTATTTGACCACTACGAATAAACATGTATGGTAGTCGTCATTAACGAACATTTTATTGGTATAACAAGTTGAGAGGTTGAGGCGATGGAACAAACATGGCGTTGGTACGGCCCAAATGATCCGGTTTCCCTTGATGATGTGCGTCAGGCGGGTGCAACAGGTGTTGTGACTGCACTGCACCACATCCCGAATGGCATGGTGTGGCCGGTCGAAGAAATTCAAAAACGTCAGGCGATGCTGGCGGAAAAAGGGCTGACCTGGTCTGTTGTTGAAAGTATCCCGGTTCACGAAGATATCAAAACGGCTTCCGGCGAATACAAAACCTGGATTGCTAACTACCAGCAGAGCATTCGCAATCTGGCGACCTGCGGCATTGATACCGTATGCTACAACTTTATGCCAATCCTTGACTGGACGCGTACTGACCTCGAATACACGCTGGAAGATGGTTCCAAAGCGCTGCGTTTTGACCAGATTGCGTTTGCCGCTTTTGAGCTGCATATCCTCAAGCGTGAAGGCGCGCAAGCTGATTACACCGCAGAAGAGCAGCAGCAAGCGAAAGCCTATTTCGAGGCCATGACCGCTGCCGATATTGAAAAACTGACACGCAATATCATTGCTGGCCTGCCGGGCGCGGAAGAGGGCTATACCCTTGATCAGTTCCGTGCGCGTCTGGCTGAGTACGATCACATCAGCAAAGAGCAACTGCGTGAAAACATGGCCGTCTTCCTGCGTGCGATTGTGCCGGTTGCGGAAGAAGTGGGCGTGCGCCTTGCGGTTCACCCGGACGATCCGCCGCGTCCGATCCTCGGCCTGCCGCGTATCGTTTCCACTATCGAAGATATGCAGTGGCTGAAAGAGACCGTTGACAGCATTAACAATGGCTTCACCATGTGCACCGGTTCTTATGGCGTGCGCGCTGATAACGACCTGGTGAAAATGATTCAAACCTTCGGCGATCGTATTCACTTCACGCACCTGCGCTCCACCTGCCGTGAAGACAACCCGAAAACCTTCCACGAAGCTGCGCATTTACAGGGCGACGTGAATATGGTTGCGGTGGTTGATGCGATTCTGACTGAAGAGCAGCGTCGTAAGAATGCCGGCGATCTGCGTCCAATTCCGATGCGTCCTGACCACGGCCATCAGATGCTTGACGATCTGAAAAAGAAAACCAACCCAGGTTATTCCGCGATTGGTCGTCTGAAGGGGCTGGCGGAAGTGCGTGGCGTTGAGATGGCGCTGAAAGCGACTAAATTTCGCGATTTGCTGTAATTTGGTTTCAGAATAAAAAAAGCCAGCTCATTGAGCTGGCTTTTTTACGTTAATGCGAGAGCCTGTATTTTTGCCGGGGCGCTGCGCTTGCCCGGCCTACAACGGCACAAACACTGTAGGCCTGATAAGCGAAGCGCATCAGGCGAAGGCATCGCGATTAATCCGCGCGGCCCATATAGCGTTTTTCTTCAATATGAATACGGATTTTTTCACCTGCGCTCAGGTATTCAGGAACCTGAATAACGAGGCCGGTGGTCAGCGTAGCGGGTTTGTTGCGCGCGCTGGCAGAAGCACCTTTAATACCCGGTGCCGTTTCAACGATTTCCAGATCAACGGTCTGCGGCAGTTCCAGCGCCAGCAACTGACCGTCCCACAGCAGCACCTGCATATCCGGCATGCCGCCTTCAGGAATAAACAGCAGCTCTTCTTCAATCTGATCTTTGGTGAAGGTGTACGGGGTATAGTCTTCTTTATCCATAAAGACGTACTCGTTGCCATCAACATAAGAGAAGTCAACAAAGCGGCGGTTCAGAGTCACGGTATCAAGCAGATCGTCGCCTTTAAAACGTTCTTCGACTTTCAGACCGGTGCGGACATCAGAGAAACGCATTTTATACAGCGTTGCAGCGCCACGGGCGCTCGGTGACTGAATATCAATATCTTTTACAATCAGCAGTTTGCCGTTGTAATTCAGCACCATACCTTTCTTAATTTCGTTCGCTCTTGGCATTGCAATTATCCTGTGTACAAGGGTGTCAAAAATATCGCGTAAAAGTACTCGCGCCGGGCCTTTCAGGCAAGAGGAATTGAAGGGTTTTGCTATCTTCCGCTAAAAGGTGTTACTGTGCGCGCCATTGCGCCCCTGATAAGAGTCTACATTATGGAATGTCGCCCGGATTGTGGGGCCTGCTGCACTGCGCCGTCTATCTCCAGCCCCATCCCTGGCATGCCGAACGGCAAGCCGGCTAACACTCCCTGCGTACAGCTTGACGAGCGTCAGCGATGTAAGATTTTCACCTCGCCGCTGCGGCCTAACGTCTGTGCCGGACTTCAACCGTCCGCGGAGATGTGCGGCGCGAACCGCACAGAGGCAATCACATGGCTTTTGACCCTTGAAACGCTAACGGCACCTTAAACGTCTTTAATTCTGACCAGACAGCCAACCGCACAAACGCACAGAACCAGCGCTATCCAGAACACCGTATGGTAGTTCCAGATTTCCGCAACAACGCCCGCCAGCGAACCGGCGATAATCCAGCCCACGCGTGAAGTGTTGGCATAAAGCGTTGTCGCTGACCCCGCCTGGCCCGGCATCAAATCCTGAAAGTAGAGCATTCCGATGCCGCCAAGGATCCCAATGTAGATCGCATTCAGCACCTGCATTGCCAGAAGCAGCATGGGGTTATGGAAGGTCAGCATACCCGCGTAGAACAGCAGTCCGGCGACGGCGGCCAAACGCATCAGAAAGCGTTTACCCAACCTCTTAGCAAAATATCCGGCAATAAGCATTGTCGGTATTTCCAGGCCGGCCGCCGTCCCCATCATTACGCCAGCCAGTTTTTCAGGCAGATGCAGCTCATTAATAATGTAGAGCGGCATGTTGATGATATACAGGCTGTTGGTTCCCCACATCAGCGTGCAGATGGCGAACAGCAGCAGGGCGTCTTTTCGGTTGGTTCGCGGCGCCTGAATCGCGCCGCTGATCATCACTTTCTCTTTGCGCATGGTGGGGAGGAATAGCCAGACCATCGCGCCGCAAACAACAAATGCGCCAGCGGCTGCCAGGTACATCGTCGTGAAACCAAACCCCATTGCCAGCGCGTAGGACAGCGGCGGGCCAATAACCCAGGCCAGTGAGACTTGCGCACGCATGATGGAACTGAACATTACCGCTTCGCGTCCCGTTTTATCGGCATGTTCGCGAGCAAGCGCGAACATCTGCGGGTTAGCGGTAGAGCCAAAGCTACTAAGGAACACGCCGACAAACAGAAGAATAAAGTAGTTGCGATTCCAGGCGAAAAGAATGCACGCCATCACCCCAAGCAGGCAGCAAAAGACAATCAGGTTTTTACGATCGCCGCGTTTATCTGACCAACTGGCCAGAAACTGGCTGACGAAAATGCCGATGACCGCGCTACCGGTAAAAAAGAAACCCACCATCGCCGGGCGAACGTGGACTTCATTGCTCAGAAACAGGCTCAGGGTCGGCGTTTGCAACGCCCCGGCGATACCGGTTAAAAACGCGACAATCAGAAACGACGATGAGGTGAGATCAAACGGACGTCGAGGAACGGCGGCGGAACTGTTGTGCATATCTCTTTATCGGTAGCGTGACAGGAGGCGGGAGTTTACGTCGCCACTCAGAAAATGAACAGTCATCTACATCAAATTCCGCACAAAAAAATTAAAAAGCTATTTCAAAATAATTCTCACTCAAGCTGACGTTTGCTGACGCTGTAAAAATCAGCCGATTTACGCGTCAGCAGTTGTGGCATTAATGCTAATAAAATGTGCTGTAGATCTAACTTTAAACATCAGAAATTCAACTTATCTTGCAGGGTGGTCAAGAAAGGGACAGACTCCATTGAAACGTTTCAGCGTCATCTGACCTTTCTTTCGGCATAAGGTGACGCCTTTTTTCTCATGTTAGCTGAAACGATTCAATTCAGCAGGAGAGGAGAACCATGTTCCAGTTATCTGTTCAGGATATTCATCCCGGTCAGCAGGCCGCGGATAAAGAAGAGGCTATTCGGCAGGTTGCTTCAGCACTGGTCAGTGCAGGCAACGTGGCGGAAGGTTACGTCGCCGGGATGCTGGCGCGTGAGCAACAAACGTCCACTTTCTTAGGCAATGGCATCGCCATTCCGCACGGCACCACCGATACGCGTGACCAGGTGCTGAAAACTGGCGTCCAGGTTTATCAGTTCCCGCAGGGCGTGACCTGGGGCGAAGGGCAAACGGCGTATGTGGCTATCGGTATTGCCGCAAGCTCAGATGAACACCTTGGTCTGCTGCGTCAGCTGACGCACGTGCTGAGCGATGACTCGGTTGCTGAACAGCTGAAAAGCGCCACCACGGCGGAAGAGCTGCGTGCATTGCTGATGGGCGAAAAGCAGAGCGAATCGCTGAAGCTTGATAACGATACGCTGTCGCTGGATGTCGCGGCAAACGATCTGGTGACGCTGCAGGCGCTGAACGCCGCGCGTCTGAAAGAGGCCGGAGCGGTCGATAGCGCTTTTGTCGCCGATGCGATTAACGAACAGCCGTTGAATCTCGGTCAGGGTATCTGGCTGAGCGATGGTGTTAACGGCAACCTGCGTAGCGCCGTGGCGGTGAGCCGTGCGGCAAGCCCGGTTAGCGTGGGCGAATCTCAGGCTGCCATGTTGATTACCGTGGCAATGGCGGACGATCAACCGACAGCCGTGCTCAGCCGACTGAGTAATCTGCTGCTGGAAAATAAAGCTGAACGTCTGCTGAAAGCCGATGCGGCTACCCTGCTGGCGCTGCTGACCAGCGACGATGCGGCAGCGGAAGACGTCTTAAGCGAAGAGTTTGTGGTGCGCAACGAGCATGGCTTACATGCCCGTCCGGGTACCATGTTAGTCAATACAATCAAACAGTTCAGCAGTGATATCACCGTCACCAACCTTGATGGCAGCGGTAAACCGGCGAACGGTCGTAGTTTGATGAAAGTTGTCGCGCTCGGCGTGAAGAAAGGCCATCGCCTGCGCTTCACCGCTCAGGGGGACGATGCTCGTCAGGCACTGGACGCAATTGGAGAGGCGATCGCCTCTGGCCTCGGGGAGGGCGCATAAATGAGCAGACGCGTTGCAACAATCACACTAAATCCGGCCTACGATCTGGTTGGCTTCACGCCAGAAATTGAGCGTGGCGAAGTTAACCTGGTACGCACTACCGGCCTGCACGCCGCGGGTAAAGGGATTAACGTTGCAAAAGTGCTGAAGGACCTGGGCATCGATGTCACCGTCGGCGGCTTCCTCGGCAAAGACAACCAGGACGGTTTTCAGCAACTGTTCAGTGAACTTGGCATCGCCAACCGTTTTCAGGTGGTGCAGGGGCGTACCCGCATTAACGTGAAGCTGACGGAAAAAGACGGTGAAGTCACCGACTTCAACTTCTCCGGTTTCGACGTGACTGCCGCAGACTGGGAACGTTTTGTGAACGACTCCCTGAGCTGGCTGGGGCAGTTCGACATGGTGTGCGTCAGCGGCAGCCTGCCGGCAGGCGTCAGCCCGGAAGCGTTTACAGACTGGATGACGCGTCTGCGCAGCCAGTGTCCGTGCATCATTTTCGACAGCAGCCGTGAGGCGCTGGTGGCGGGCCTGAAAGCCGCGCCGTGGCTGGTGAAACCGAACCGTCGCGAACTGGAAATCTGGGCAGGTCGCAAGCTGCCGGAAATGAAAGACGTGATTGACGCGGCTCACGCTCTGCGTGAACAGGGTATCGCTCATGTGGTGATTTCCCTCGGCGCGGAAGGCGCGTTGTGGGTGAATGCCTCTGGTGAGTGGATCGCTAAACCGCCTTCAATGGAAGTGGTCAGCACCGTGGGTGCAGGGGATTCCATGGTCGGTGGCCTGATTTACGGCTTGCTGATGCGTGAATCCAGCGAGCACACACTGCGTCTGGCGACGGCAGTAGCGGCACTGGCCGTTAGTCAGAGCAACGTCGGCATTACCGACCGTACCCAACTGGCGGCCATGATGGCGCGCGTTGACTTACAACCGTTTAATTAACAGCAGGAGAGAAATCATGAGAACGCTGCTGATTATTGATGCCGGACTCGGACAGGCTCGCGCCTACATGGCGAAAACCCTGCTGAGCGCGGCGGCACAAAAAGCAAAGCTCGAACTGATTGATAACCCGAACGATGCGGAACTGGTGATTGTGCTGGGATCAGCCTTACCAACAGACAACGCTCTGGTCGGAAAGAAGGTCTATCTCGGTGATATCAATCGCGCAGTCGCGCATCCAGAACTGTTCCTTGGCGAAGCGAAAGGTCATGCGCTGCCTTACGAAGCACCGGCTATCGCGGCACCGACAACCTCTGGCGCGGTCAAACGCATCGTGGCGGTCACCGCGTGCCCGACAGGCGTAGCACATACTTTTATGGCGGCGGAAGCAATTGAAACCGAAGCCAAAAAACGCGGTATGTGGGTGAAGGTTGAAACCCGCGGCTCCGTGGGCGCAGGCAATGCCATCACCCCGGAAGAAGTTGAGCAGGCCGATTTGGTTATTGTGGCGGCGGATATCGAAGTGGATCTGGCGAAGTTCGCCGGTAAACCGATGTATCGCACCTCGACCGGCCTGGCGCTGAAGAAAACGGCGCAGGAGTTTGATAAAGCCCTGGCCGAAGCGAAGCCGTATCAACCGACCGGCCAAACCCAGGCCGCGACCAGCGCGAAGAAAGAGGGCGGCGGCGCTTATCGCCACCTGCTGACCGGTGTTTCTTACATGCTGCCGATGGTGGTGGCGGGCGGCCTGTGTATCGCGCTCTCCTTTGCCTTTGGTATCAAAGCGTTCGAAGTACCGGACACGCTGGCTGCCGCGCTGATGCAAATCGGCGGTGGTTCAGCCTTTGCCCTGATGGTTCCTGTTCTGGCGGGCTTCATTGCCTTCTCAATTGCTGACCGTCCTGGCCTGACGCCGGGTCTGATTGGCGGTATGTTAGCCGTGAGCACCGGTTCAGGCTTCATCGGCGGTATCATCGCGGGCTTCCTCGCCGGTTACGTGGCGAAAGCCATCAGCACGAAGCTGAAACTGCCGCCGAGCATGGAGGCGCTGAAACCGATTCTGATCATTCCGCTGATCTCCAGCCTGATCGTTGGCCTGGCGATGATCTACCTTATCGGTAAACCGGTTGCCGGTATCCTGGCGGGTCTGACGCACTGGCTGCAAACCATGGGCACGGCGAATGCCGTTCTGCTGGGTGCCATTCTCGGCGGTATGATGTGTACCGACATGGGTGGCCCGGTGAATAAAGCGGCGTATGCCTTCGGCGTCGGTCTGCTCAGTACACAAACCTACGCGCCGATGGCAGCAATTATGGCCGCGGGCATGGTGCCACCGCTGGCGATGGGCGTTGCAACGCTGGTTGCGCGCAACAAGTTTGATAAAGGTCAGCGTGAAGGCGGTAAGGCGGCGCTGGTGCTGGGTCTGTGCTTCATCTCTGAAGGGGCAATTCCTTTCGCAGCGCGTGACCCGATGCGTGTTCTGCCATGCTGTATCGTTGGCGGCGCAATCACCGGCGCTATCTCCATGGCGGTAGGCGCAAAACTGATGGCGCCGCACGGCGGTCTGTTTGTTCTGCTGATCCCTGGCGCAATCACTCCGGTTCTGGGTTATCTGCTGGCGATTGTGGCGGGTACGCTGGTGGCAGGCTTGTCCTACGCGGTGGTGAAACGTGCTGACGCGGAAGGGGTCGCGAAAGCGGCGTAAGCGTGCTTAAACGATAAAAGGGCCGAATCTTCGGCCCTTTTTTACATCAGGCTTCCGCCGTTTCAGTTTGCTGCGCTTTCAGCCACGCAATCTCTTCAGCCCAGATATCCGGGTTTGTGGTTTCCAGAATTAGCGGAATACCGTCAAAACGGTTGTCCTGCATAATCCAGCGGAAGGCATCGTGGCCGATATTGCCTTCACCGAGGCTGTTATGGCGGTCGACGCGGCTGCCGAAGGCGCTTTTCGCATCATTGAGGTGCATCCCGCGCAGGTAGTTAAAGCCCACGATACGCTCAAATTCGGCAAAGGTTTTTGCACATTCGTCAGTCGTACGCAGATCGTATCCGGCGGCAAAGGCGTGGCAGGTATCAATGCAGACGCCGACGCGGGATTTATCTTCCACACCGTCGATGATGGCCGCCAGATGTTCGAATTTAAAGCCAAGGTTGCTGCCCTGACCGGCCGTGTTTTCAATCACCGCGGTCACGCCTTCGGTTTGCGCCAGCGCGATGTTGATGGATTCAGCGATACGCGCCAGGCACTTATCTTCATCAATTTGCATCAGGTGGCTGCCGGGGTGGAAGTTCAGCAGCGTCAGGCCAAGCTGCTGGCAGCGGCTGAGCTCATCAATAAAAGCTTCGCGAGATTTTTCCAGCGCCTCTTCCACAGGGTGACCGAGGTTAATCAGATAGCTGTCGTGGGGGAGGATCTGCGCGGCGGTGTAGTGATATTTTTCGCAGGCCGCTTTGAAATCATCAATCACTTCGGTTGTGA
This sequence comes from Pseudocitrobacter faecalis, assembly GCF_965231525.1. Taxonomy (NCBI): domain Bacteria; kingdom Pseudomonadati; phylum Pseudomonadota; class Gammaproteobacteria; order Enterobacterales; family Enterobacteriaceae; genus Pseudocitrobacter; species Pseudocitrobacter faecalis. Next base: position 1,145,116 of record NZ_CBDDNJ010000002.1, read on the forward strand.
GAGGGGCGGCGCGCCACTGGCGCTGATTTTTGGTGAACAGGGCGAAAGCGGTCGCTTCTAATTCTGCTGCACGAATGGCGGCGTTGGCTACGCCGCCGGAGGCGCTCACGTGCGCTCCAATGTATTTCATAACGACTCCTGTTAAACCCGCCAGAGGAGGGGAAAGCAAACCGTAATCATAGCGGGTTAACAGGGAGAAGTCGTGATGGATTATGCCATCAGGGCGTGAACCGCAAGGTTGATAGCGCCACCGCCGACGATTAACCAGATGAACAGCACCAGCGCCATCAGCATCGGTTTTGCACCGGCTTTTTTCAACGCGCTCACGTGGGTGGTTAAGCCCAGTGCCGCCATCGCCATTGCCAGCAGTACTGTATCCAGCGTCACCAGCACATCCACTACGGCTTTCGGCAACAGGTGGAAGGAGTTGAAAATCGCGACCACAATGAACAGCACCGCAAACCAGGGGATAGTGATTTTACTTTTCTGACCGCTGCCCGCCGGAGCAAGCTGCTTCACGCGCGCTGCCAGAATGAGCAGGAACGGAGCCAGCATCATCACACGCAGCATTTTCGATATCACCGCCGCGTTTTCCGCATCCGGGTTAATCGCATGACCCGCAGCAACCACCTGCGCCACTTCGTGCATGGTTGAACCAATATAGATACCGTAGGTTTCCGGGGTGAACCAGTGCGCCAGCAGTGGGTACATCGCCGGGTAAAGGAAAATAGCCAGCGTACCGAAGATAACGACGGTCGCGACTGCTACGGTCACTTTACTCGCTTCTGCTTTTACCACCGGTTCCGTCGCCAGTACGGCTGCCGCACCACAGATACTGCTACCCGCACCAATCAGCCAGCTGGTTTGTTTATCCAAACCAAATACCTTTTGCCCCAACCAACAGGCCAGTAAAAAGGTGCTGGTCAGCGTGAGGGCATCGGTGGCAATCCCGCTGACGCCCACTTCAGCAATTTGCGAAAACGTCAGGCGGAAGCCATAAAGAATGATACCGAGCCGCAGCAGGTGCTGTTTGGCAAACAGGACGCCGCCGTCGCAGGACTGCCAGATTTTAGGGTAAACCGTGTTACCGATGACCATCCCCAGCAGGATAGCCAGCGTTAATGCACTGAAGCCTGCGCCTGAAATAGCGGGAATACCCCCGGCCCACAGTGCCGCCCCGGTGATCACCGCGCTAAGCGCCAGCCCGGGGAGATAGTGTCTTACAGTACGATGAGGTTCGCGTAATGTGATTTCTGCCATAACCTTCTCCTTTGTCTGGGCAAAAGATTACGCCGTGCTGGTTTAAAGATAAAATTGATTATATATTTATAATTAATCGTAATAACTGGTAAGCACCGATTTAACGGGCAGGAAAGATATGCATATCACGCTGCGACAGCTTGAAGTGTTCGCGGAAGTACTTAAAAGCGGTTCCACCACCCAGGCCTCGCAGATGCTGGCGCTGTCACAGTCTGCGGTCAGCGCGGCGTTAACCGATCTCGAAGGGCAACTGGGCGTGCAGCTTTTTGACCGCGTCGGTAAACGGCTGGTGGTGAATGAGCACGGACGTCTGCTTTATCCGCGCGCGCTGGCGCTGCTGGAACAGGCAACTGAAATTGAGCAACTGTTCCGGGAAGATAACGGTGCCATCCGCGTCTACGCCAGTAGCACTATAGGTAACTATCTCCTGCCGGAAATGATTGGTCGCTATCGCCGGGATTTTCCTGATTTGCCGATTGAGCTCAGCGTCGGCAACAGCCAGGATGCTATTAATGCCGTGGCGGATTTTCGCGTGGATATCGGTTTTATTGAGGGGCCGTGTCATTCAGCAGATATCGTGGCGGAGCCTTGGCTGGAGGATGAACTGGTGGTGTTTGCCGCACCGGATTCGCCATTGCTGGAAGGGGAGGTGACCCTCGCGCGTTTGTCGGCGCAGCCGTGGATTTTGCGTGAGAAAGGCTCCGGTACCCGCGAAATCGTCGATTATCTGCTGCTTTCGCATTTGCCGCAGTTCCGCCTGGGGATGGAGCTTGGCAACTCAGAAGCCATCAAACATGCGGTGCGCCACGGGCTCGGCATCAGTTGTCTGTCCCGTCGGGTGATTGCCGAACAGCTGGAAAGCGGAAAACTGGTTGAGGTGACGGTGCCGTTACCGGGCCTGAACCGTACGCTGTGGCGCATTCATCATCGGCAGAAACATCTGTCTAATGCGTTACAGCGTTTTCTCTCGTACTGCACCATCTCATAGAGGTCGCCAGCTGGCGAGAAACTCGCCAGCCACAGCATGTACTGCTTTACTTATAATTGGCCGCTAATCATGAAGGTCTCTTATAACTGCGCATTTCTGCCAGATGATGCGCTTATCGTCTGCTACAATCGCGCCTCAATTTTTGGATGGACAGTATTTTCACATGGGTTCCGAAACTAAAACCACACAAGCGCCCGCGCTCCGTCGCGAACTCAAGGCGCGTCACCTGACGATGATCGCCATTGGCGGTTCAATCGGTACAGGCCTTTTTGTCGCATCAGGCGCAACCATTTCCGCAGCAGGCCCCGGCGGGGCGTTATTCTCCTATATTCTGATTGGCCTGATGGTGTACTTCCTGATGACCAGTCTGGGCGAACTGGCGGCATACATGCCGGTTTCCGGTTCGTTCGCCACTTATGGTCAGAACTATGTTGAAGAGGGCTTCGGCTTCGCGCTGGGCTGGAACTACTGGTACAACTGGGCGGTGACAATCGCCGTTGACCTGGTCGCCGCACAACTGGTGATGAGCTGGTGGTTCCCGGATACGCCGGGCTGGATCTGGAGCGCTGTGTTCCTGTGCGTTATTTTCCTGCTTAACTACATCTCTGTTAAAGGCTTCGGCGAAGCAGAATACTGGTTCTCGCTAATTAAAGTCGCCACCGTCATCATCTTCATCGTTGTGGGTGTAATGATGATTATTGGCATCTTCAAAGGTGCACAGCCTGTGGGCTGGAGCAACTGGACAACCGGCGATGCGCCGTTTGCCGGTGGCTTGTCGGCGATGATTGGCGTGGCGATGATTGTCGGTTTCTCCTTCCAGGGCACCGAGCTGATTGGTATCGCGGCGGGGGAGTCTGAAGATCCAGAGAAAAACATTCCGCGTGCGGTGCGTCAGGTGTTCTGGCGAATCCTGCTGTTCTATGTGTTCGCCATTCTGATTATCAGCCTGATTATTCCGTATACCGATCCGAGCCTGCTGCGTAATGATGTTAAAGACATCAGCGTCAGCCCGTTCACCCTGGTCTTCCAGCACGCGGGTCTGCTCTCAGCGGCCGCGGTGATGAATGCCGTTATCCTGACGGCGGTACTGTCGGCGGGTAACTCCGGGATGTACGCATCCACGCGTATGCTTTATACCCTGGCGTGCGACGGTAAAGCACCGCGTATCTTCTCGAAGTTGTCAAAAGGCGGCGTGCCGCGTAACGCGCTGTATGCAACTACGGTGATTGCGGGCCTGTGCTTCCTGACCTCTATGTTTGGCAACCAGACCGTTTACCTGTGGCTGCTGAACACCTCCGGGATGACAGGCTTCATCGCCTGGCTGGGGATAGCCATCAGTCACTATCGCTTCCGTCGTGGTTACGTGATGCAGGGCAATGATATTAACAATCTGCCGTACCGTTCCGGGTTCTTCCCGCTGGGGCCGATCTTCGCGTTCGTCCTGTGTCTGATTATCACCCTGGGCCAGAACTATGAAGCGTTCCTGGCCGATACCATCGACTGGGGGGCTGTTGCCGCGACTTATATCGGTATTCCGCTGTTCCTGATTATCTGGTTCGGTTACAAGCTGAGCCGTGGAACACGCTTCGTTCGCTACAGCGAAATGCACTTCCCGGAGCGCTTTAAGAAATAATTAGCGCTCTGTCTGAGAAGCCCTCTTCACGCAAAGAGGGCTTTTTTTTACCCAAAATTACATCCCGCCTAAGATTATTCCCCTATTGATAGAATTAAACGATTACATATTGACATAACTTTAAATAAGTAAATTGATAATTGTTATCATTCTCTTTATCATCTCCGCGTTAATACTGGATGAAGCCACTCCCTCTCTTACGGTAAATCGTGACCGACAAGAGGCGACAGCCACATCTGCATAAAAAAATAAGCGCTGAAGGTCAGCAGCGTGAAGCAGTCAGTGTGAGCAATACCCTTTTGAAATAATTACGTATTCACCTCATGGAGATTTGGAATGTTCAGGTTAAACCCCTTCGTCCGGGGCGGGCTCTGCGTGTCCGCTTTGTCACTGGCGCTGCCGGTTACCGCCGCCACTGAAGGCGAACAAATGGTCGTCACCGCAGCTGCAACCGAGCAGAGCGTCAAAGATGCCCCCGCCAGTATCAGCGTGATCACTCAGGAAGATCTGCAACGCAAGCCGGTGCAAAACCTGAAAGATATCCTCAAGGAAGTGCCGGGCGTACAGCTCACCAACGAAGGCGATAACCGCCAGGGCGTGAGTATTCGCGGCCTCGACAGCAGCTACACTCTGATTCTCATCGATGGTAAACGCGTGAATTCGCGCAACGCCGTTTTCCGTCATAACGATTTTGACCTGAACTGGATCCCGGCAGATTCCATCGAGCGTATCGAAGTGGTGCGCGGGCCCATGTCCTCACTTTACGGTTCCGATGCGCTGGGCGGCGTGGTCAACATCATCACGAAAAAGATTGGTCAGAAGTGGACGGGCAGCATCACGGCTGATACCACCATTCAGGAAAACCGCGATCGCGGCGATACTTATAATGGCCAGTTCTTTACCAGCGGCCCATTGGTGGATGGCGTACTGGGAGTGAAAGCCTTTGGTAGCCTCTCCAAACGTGAGAAAGATAAGCAGGAATCGTCCACCACCAGCGCTACCGGCGAAACGCCGCGCATCGAAGGCTTTACCAGCCGCGACGCCAACGTCGAATTTGCCTGGACCCCCACGGAGAATCAGGACATCACCGCCGGTTACGGTTTTGACCGTCAGGACAGAAATTCAGACTCGCTGGATAAGAACCGTCTTGAGCGTCAAAACTATTCCCTGAGTCATAACGGTCGTTGGGATGTCGGTAACAGCGAGCTGAAGTTCTACGGCGAAAAAGTCGATAACAAGAATCCTGGCAACAGCAGCCCAATCACCTCAGAAAGCAACACCATCGACGGTAAATATGTGCTGCCGGTAGGCGCTATCAACCAGTTGATCACGTTCGGTGGCGAATGGCGACACGACAAGCTGAAAGATCCGGTTAACCTCACTGGCGGCACCAGCAGCGAGACCTCTGCCAGTCAGTACGCGCTGTTTATTGAAGATGAATGGCGTATTTTTGAACCACTGGCGCTGACCACCGGTATTCGTATGGACGATCACGAAACCTATGGCGACCACTGGAGCCCGCGTGCTTACCTCGTGTATAGCGCGACGGATACCATTACGGTGAAAGGCGGCTGGGCAACGGCCTTTAAAGCGCCATCGTTGCTGCAATTGAGCCCCGACTGGACGACTAACTCCTGCCGCGGCGGCTGCCGTATCGTGGGGAGCCCTGACCTGAAACCCGAAACCAGCGAAAGCTGGGAAATCGGCCTCTACTACCAGGGGGAAGAAGGCTGGCTGGAAGGCGTGCAGGGTAGCGTGACCACCTTCCGCAACGATGTGGAAGATATGATCAACATTGCGCGTACTTCTGATGTCAGCGCAGCGCCAGGCTATTCCAACTTCGTCGGTTTTGATTCCAGCGGCAAGCCAATTTTCGCGTATTACAACGTGAATAAAGCACGAATTCAGGGTGTAGAAACCGAGCTGAAAGTGCCGTTTGGTGAGCAGTGGAAAGTGACGCTGAACTACACCTACAACGATGGTCGCGATCTCAGTAATGGCGGGAATAAGCCGTTGAAGGAGCTACCGTTCCATACGGCTAACGGTCGCGTAGACTGGACGCCGGTACAGGACTGGTCGTTCTACCTTGCGGCGCGTTACAACGGCGAACAGCGTGCGGTGAGCGCAACGTCGAAAACGCCGGGCGGCTACACGACCTGGGATCTGGGCGGCGCATGGCAGGCCACGCAAAACGTTAAGCTGCGTGCCGGTGTGCTCAACCTGGGGGATAAAGACCTGAGTCGTGATGACTACAGCTATAACGAAGATGGTCGTCGCTACTTTATGGCGGTGGATTACCGCTTCTGATGGTGCGGTAGCGGTAAGGTCGGATGCGGCGACGCCTTATCCGACCTACCAGTTCATATGCACGCGTAGGCCGGATAAGGCGTAGCCGCATCCGGCAACCCACGCTTACTTCAACAAATACTGCGCATGGAAGCGCAGATGATCCTCAATAAACGACGCAATAAAGAAATAACTGTGATCGTAACCCGGCTGAATGCGCAGCGTCAGCGGCCAGTCTTTTTGCCGCGCGATCTCCGCGAATACCGCAGGCTGCAGTTGATCGGCCAGGAACTGATCGTTGTCACCCTGATCGATAAGCATCGGAATCGCCGCATCAGCATGGCTCTCATGCAACAACGCACAACTGTCCCACTGCGCCCAGGCGGATTGATCCTCACCCAGATACGCTGTAAACGCTTTCTTACCCCACGGCACAGTGGCTGGGTTCACAATAGGGGCAAACGCCGATGCGCTCACATATTTATCCGGATTCTTCAGCGCCAGCAGCAGTGCGCCGTGGCCGCCCATTGAGTGACCGCTGATAGCACAGCGATCGCTGACATTGAACTTATCCTGAATCAGGGCTGGTAGCTCATCGCGAATATAGTCATACATTCGGAAATGTGCCGCCCACGGCTGCTGCGTGGCGTTCAGATAAAAACCCGCACCCTGGCCCAGATCATAGCCATCATCATTAGCGACATCCGCGCCGCGCGGGCTGGTATCGGGCATCACCAGCACTATGCCCAACTCAGCGGCAACGCGCTGTGCGTTCGCTTTCGTGGTGAAATTCTCGTCCGTACAGGTCAAGCCGGATAGCCAGTAAAGTACCGGCGGCGGGGTTGTCCCCTGCGTTGGCGGTAAAAAGATGCTGAACGTCATGGCGCAGTTCAACGTAGTGGAGTCGTGCCGCCAGCGTTGTTGCCAGCCTTCAAAACAACGATGTTCTTCAAGCAATTCCATGCAAGGCTCCTTATATTCAAAAACAGAAATACTGGGATCATCATACAGATAATTCATCGCCGTTGAGTAACTTTCACTTCCGCATCGACCTGATATATCGCATCATACATATAACTTATTGTTAACAATTGAGGCGATATGGCCTTACGCATCGCATTCAGCGGTTTTACGGTGCTGGTGGTGATTATGGGGATAGGGCGCTTTGCCTTTACCCCCCAGGTGCCATTAATGATGGCTGACAACCAGCTGACGCTGACCAGCGCCGGGCTGGTGGCGGCGATGAACTATCTGGGCTATCTGATTGGCGCGTGGGATGCGATGCGCGCGCAGCGTCACGTTGAAACGCGCTTGTATCTGGGCATTGCCGGGGCGGTGGTGTTCACGCTGCTTTCCGCGTGGGCCGATAATGCCTGGCTGCACGGTATACTGCGCCTGATTCTGGGCTGCATGAGCGGTTGGGCGCTGGTGCTCACCGCCGCCTGGACCAACGAGCGTCTTGCGCAGTCAGGCCATGTTGGGTTGAGTGCCGCTGTTTTCGCGGGGCCAGGCGCGGGAATTGCACTGAGCGGCCTGCTGGCGGTGTGGATCCACTCTCAGTCGCTGACCGCGTCGCAGGGCTGGCTGCTTTATGGCCTGCTGGCGTTAGTGCTGATTATTCTGGTGGCGCGCTGGTTGCCGCATCCTGGCGCGCTGCATCCGTCAGGCACAACGCCCGAACCGCTACATTTAACCGCCGACCTCAAACGTCTGGTCTGGAGCTACAGCCTGGCGGGATTCGGCTATATTTTGCCCGCGACTTTTCTCTCACAAATGGCCTCGCAGCGCTTTCCCGGTAGCCTGTTCGCCCAGTTTGTCTGGCCGATATTTGGCGTTGCGTCGGTAATCGGTATCGCTCTGAGTATTGCGATGCGTCACCTGGGTAAAAGCCATCACCGTCTGGCGGTGGTTCTGTGGTTGCAGGGGATTGGCGTGCTGTTCGCGTGGCTGGTACCCGGCTTGCCGGGCTTAGCCCTGGGGGCAGCGCTGGTGGGTGGCGGCTTCCTTTGCGCGGTGCAGCTTTCGCTGTTATATGGGCGGGAGCTGGCGCCGCGTCACTCGCGCTATATGGCCGGATTGCTGACTACCGGCTATGCAGTCGGTCAATTGGTTGGCCCAATGACCTCGGCGTTATCGACCTGGCTTACGCATCGCCTGGACCCTGCGCTTGGCGTCGCGGCGCTGGCGCTGTTTATTGGCGGCGTACTGGTATGGCGACCAGAGCATGCAAGGCAGCAGCAATTGCAATAATTATCGTTACGAATACTGGATTATGTGCGCGGCCTCACGCACAATAAGTGCAAACTTTGCCCCATGAAGGGCGGAGTGCCCCACCTGCTGGAGAAAAAAAGATGTCATCACTGAGTAAAGAAGCTGCACTGGTTCATGAAGCATTGGTTGCTCGTGGGCTGGAAACGCCGCTGCGCCCACCGGTGCGCGAAATGGATAATGAAACCCGTAAGCGTCTGATTTCAGGGCATATGACCGAGATTATGCAGTTGCTGAATCTCGATCTGAGTGATGACAGTTTGATGGAAACCCCGCATCGCATCGCCAAAATGTATGTTGATGAGATTTTCTCTGGCCTCGATTACGCCAATTTCCCGAAAATCACCGTCATTGAAAACAAAATGAAGGTTGATGAAATGGTGACCGTGCGCGACATCACCCTCACCAGCACCTGTGAACACCATTTTGTGACCATCGATGGTAAAGCGACGGTGGCGTACATCCCGAAAGAGTCGGTGATTGGGTTGTCCAAAATCAACCGTATCGTGCAGTTCTTCGCTCAGCGCCCGCAGGTGCAGGAGCGTCTCACGCAGCAAATTCTCACCGCGCTGCAAACCCTGCTGGGAACCAACAACGTGGCGGTTTCCATTGATGCGGTGCATTATTGCGTGAAAGCGCGCGGCATTCGTGATGCCACCAGCGCGACGACCACGACCTCGCTCGGCGGCCTGTTTAAATCCAGCCAGAATACCCGTCAGGAATTCTTGCGCGCCGTGCGCCACCACAACTAAGCGGGGCAGGATACATGGAACGAAATGTCACCCTGGATTTTGTGCGGGGCGTGGCTATCCTCGGTATCCTGCTGCTGAATATTAACGGCTTTGGCTTGCCCAAAGCCGCCTATCTTAACCCCGCCTGGTATGGCGATATCACCTCACGCGATGCCTGGACCTGGGCGGTGCTCGACCTCTTCGCGCAGGTCAAATTCCTCACGCTGTTTGCGCTGCTATTTGGTGCAGGTCTGCAACTGCTTCTGCCTCGCGGCAAACGCTGGATCCAGTCACGCTTAACGCTGCTTGCTTTACTCGGCTTTATTCACGGTTTACTCCTCTGGGACGGCGATATTCTGCTGGCCTATGCGCTGGTGGGATTAATTAGCTGGCGTTTAATCCGCGACGCGCGCGATGTGAAATCACTGTTTAAAACCGGGGCGATGCTATACCTGGTGGGCGTCGGCTTGCTGGTGCTGCTGGGGCTGATTGCCGACTCGGGGGAGAGTCGCTCCTGGGTGCCGGATGCCTCCACGCTGCTTTATGAACACTTCTGGAAGGTGACCGGCGGCAGAGAAGCCATCAGCAATCGGGTGGATATGCTGTCTGCAAACCTGCTGGCGCTTGGCGCGCAGTATGGCTGGCAACTGGCGGGGATGATGCTGATGGGGGCGGCGCTGATGCGCAGCGGCTGGCTGAAAGGGCAGTTTAGCCTGCGGCATTACCGGCGAACCGGCGCATCGCTGATTGCTATTGGCATGTTGATCAACCTGCCGGCGATTATTGTGCAGTGGCAGTTGGGCTGGGATTATCGCTGGTGTGCTTTTCTGCTTCAGGCACCACGTGAACTGAGCGCGCCGCTGCAAACGCTGGGCTACGCGGCGCTGGCGTGGGGATTCTGGCCGCAAATCTGCCATTCCCGGCTGGCGATGGCTATCGCCTGCGTGGGACGAATGGCGCTCTCAAACTACATACTGCAAACGCTTATCTGCACCACGCTGTTCTATCGGTTTGATCTCTTTATGAAATTTGACCGCCTGACGTTGCTGGCATTTGTCGTGCCGGTCTGGCTGGTTAACATTGTCTTCTCGCTGCTGTGGCTGCGTTATTTCCGTCAGGGGCCGCTCGAATGGCTCTGGCGACAGCTCACCGCACGCGCTTCTGGTGTGTCCTTACGCAAAACATTAAGATAACGATCTGGATCACAATCATTAACAAAACGGATGTAACCGTTTCCAGCCGTGTGACCTTCTTCACGTAGCGCTGGTGCATTCATTGCCAGAATAGCGCTCTTCCCAGAAAGAGGGTTTGGCTATGAATGGCAGCAATGCACAGCAGGGCGGTGGCGATGATCACCATTCGTGACGTGGCGCGTCAGGCGGGTGTATCGGTGGCAACGGTTTCTCGCGTGCTGAATAATAGCGCGCTGGTTAGCCCCGAAACGCGCGAAACGGTAATGAAAGCGGTGGCGGCGCTGGGCTATCGACCTAACGCCAATGCACAGGCGCTGGCGACGCAGGCGAGCGATACCATCGGCGTGGTAGTGATGGACGTCTCCGATCCCTTTTTTGGCGCGCTGGTAAAAGCCGTCGATACCATTGCTCAGTTACAGCAAAAATATGTACTTATCGGCAACAGCTACCATGAAGCGGAAAAAGAGCGTAACGCCATTGAGGTGTTGATCCGCCAGCGATGCAGCGCGCTTATCGTGCACTCAAAAGCCCTCAGCGATCGCGAACTGGGCGATTTTATGGATCATATTCCGGGAATGGTGCTGATTAACCGCATCGTACCGGGGTATGCACATCGTTGCGTGGGGCTGGACAACGTCAGTGGCGCAGTCATGGCTACGCGCACATTATTGAATCACGGTCACCAGCGCATTGGTTATCTTGCCTCAAGTCATCAGATTGAAGATGAAGACTTACGCCGTGAAGGCTGGCAACGGGCATTACGCGAGCAGGGCATCACGGCGCCTGACAACTGGATCGGAACCGGATCGCCGGATATGCAGGGTGGAGAAGCCGCAATGGTTGAACTGCTGGGACGCAATCCGGGCCTGACGGCGGTGTTTTCCTATAACGATAATATGGCTGCGGGCGCGCTCACGGCACTAAAAGACAACGGCGTTGCGGTGCCACAGCAGGTTTCAATCATCGGTTTTGATGATATTCCGCTGGCGCGTTACACCGATCCACAACTCACCACCATTCGCTACCCGATTGTTTCCATGGCAAAACTGGCGACCGAACTGGCTTTACTGGGGGCGGCAGGGAAACTGGATGCGTCGGCAACGCATTGTTTTATGCCAACGCTGGTTCGACGTCATTCGGTGGCGCAGCGGCAATCTGTGCTGCCCGTCACTAACTGATTTCATGACCCGATGTAACCGTTTTCAATCTGTGAGTGATTTCACAGTATATTAACATTGCGCTGACTATGATGTCAGCGTTTGTAAAGGCCGAATATGACATCACGGTGATTAATCACTTTTTGTATAGCAGTCAAGCCAAAAGCAAGCAATAAAGCGCACTCTGGAGCGTTATCGACCACGGAAGAGTAATTTTACTTAAGAATGAATTTCGTCGTGCAGTAACGTTTCTTTAACACTGCCCGCCGACTTTTTCCATACGAACTACCCTGCATAATAAAACCGGAGATACCATGAATAAGAAGGTGTTAACCCTGTCTGCTGTGATGGCAAGCATGTTATTCGGTGCCGCGGCGCACGCTGCTGATACCCGCATTGGTGTGACGATCTATAAGTATGACGATAACTTTATGTCCGTGGTCCGCAAAGCTATCGAAAAAGACGGCAAAGCAGCGCCGGATGTACAGCTACTGATGAACGACTCCCAGAACGACCAGTCCAAGCAGAACGACCAGATTGACGTCCTGCTGGCGAAGGGCGTTAAAGCGCTGGCGATCAACCTGGTTGACCCGGCGGCGGCAGGCACGGTCATTGAGAAAGCGCGCGGCCAGAATGTGCCTATCGTTTTCTTTAACAAAGAACCTTCCCGTAAGGCGCTGGACAGCTACGACAAAGCCTATTACGTGGGCACCGATTCGAAAGAGTCCGGTATCATTCAGGGTGATTTGATTGCCAAACACTGGGCGGCTAACCCGAACTGGGATCTGAACAAAGATGGTCAGGTTCAATTCGTGCTGCTGAAAGGCGAACCGGGACACCCGGATGCGGAAGCGCGTACCACCTACGTGATTAAAGAGCTGAACGACAAAGGGCTGAAAACCCAGCAGCTGCAGTTAGATACCGCGATGTGGGATACCGCACAGGCGAAAGACAAAATGGACGCGTGGCTTTCTGGCCCGAACGCTAACAAAATCGAAGTGGTTATCGCCAACAACGATGCGATGGCAATGGGTGCGGTTGAAGCACTGAAAGCGCACAACAAGAGCAGCATTCCGGTCTTCGGCGTTGATGCCCTGCCAGAAGCACTGGCGCTGGTTAAATCCGGCGCAATGGCCGGTACGGTTCTGAACGATGCTAACAACCAGGCGAAAGCCACATTCGATCTGGCGAAAAACCTGGCGGATGGTAAAGCCGCGGCGGAAGGCACGAACTGGAAAATTGAAAATAAAGTGGTTCGCGTGCCGTATGTCGGCGTCGATAAAGAAAACCTCAGCGAATTTACCAACAAGTAATTTTATATTCTTTGGGCGCGCGTGAGTGCGCCCTTTATTGACGATTAAGACCATGGCTATTTCGCGTAAATAGCCATTAAAAACCAGCAGCCAGGTAAAACTATGGTCAGCGATAATAGAGAGTCGTCGGGCGAATTCTTGTTGGAAATGAGCCATATCAACAAGTCGTTTCCAGGCGTTAAGGCACTCGATAATGTTAATTTAAAGGTTCGCCCGCATTCAATCCATGCACTGATGGGGGAGAATGGCGCCGGAAAATCGACGTTATTAAAATGCCTGTTTGGGATCTATCAAAAAGATTCCGGTAGCATTATTTTTCAGGGCAAAGAGATCGATTTCCATTCGGCAAAAGAAGCGCTGGAAAATGGTATTTCGATGGTGCACCAGGAACTGAACCTGGTACTGCAACGCTCCGTGATGGATAACATGTGGCTGGGGCGTTACCCGGCCAAAGGCGTGTTTGTCGATCAGGACAAAATGTATCGCGACACCAAAGCGATTTTTGATGAACTGGATATCGATATCGACCCGCGCGCGCGTGTTGGCACGCTATCCGTTTCGCAAATGCAGATGATTGAAATCGCCAAAGCGTTTTCTTATAACGCTAAAATCGTCATTATGGATGAGCCGACATCGTCTCTGACCGAGAAAGAAGTCAATCACCTGTTTACGATTATTCGCAAGCTCAAAGATCGCGGTTGCGGCATCGTGTATATCTCTCACAAAATGGAAGAGATCTTCCAGTTATGTGATGAAATCACCGTTCTGCGTGATGGTCAGTGGATCGCCACCCAGCCGTTGGAAGGGCTGGATATGGATAAGATTATCGCCATGATGGTGGGCCGCTCGCTGAACCAGCGCTTCCCGGATCGTTCCAATACGCCTGGTGAGGTTATTCTGGACGTGCAGAATCTGACCTCGCTGCGTCAACCGTCTATCCGTGATGTATCGTTCCAGCTGCGTAAAGGTGAAATCCTGGGTATTGCCGGGCTGGTGGGGGCAAAACGTACCGACATCGTCGAAACGCTGTTTGGCGTGCGTGAAAAATCGTCCGGTACCATAACCCTGCACGGTAAAAAAATTAATAACCACAATGCCAATGAAGCCATCAATAACGGCTTCGCACTGGTGACTGAAGAGCGGCGCTCAACCGGTATTTATGCTTATCTGGATATCGGCTTTAATTCGCTGATCTCCAATATTAAAAATTATAAGAACAAAGTCGGCCTACTCGATAATTCCCGCATGAAGAGCGATACCCAATGGGTTATCGATTCCATGCGCGTGAAAACGCCGGGCCACCATACGCAAATTGGTTCACTCTCCGGCGGAAACCAGCAAAAGGTCATTATTGGCCGCTGGCTGTTAACCCAGCCTGAAATTTTAATGCTCGATGAACCGACACGCGGGATTGACGTCGGTGCGAAATTTGAAATATATCAGCTGATTGCTGAGCTGGCCAAGAAAGATAAAGGGATCATTATTATCTCATCCGAAATGCCGGAACTGCTGGGCATTACCGATCGCATTCTGGTAATGAGCAACGGTCTGGTTGCCGGAATTGTAGACACAAAAACAACAACGCAAAACGAAATTCTCCGTCTTGCGTCATTGCACCTTTAAGATCAGGGGCTCGACATGAGTGCGTTAAATAAAAAAAGCTTTCTCACTTATCTGAAAGAGGGCGGTATTTACGTCGTTCTTTTAGTTCTGCTGGCGATTATTATTTTTCAGGACCCGACGTTTTTAAGTTTGCTGAACTTAAGTAACATCCTGACCCAGTCTTCTGTACGTATTATCATCGCGCTTGGGGTGGCGGGGTTGATTGTCACCCAGGGTACTGACCTGTCTGCTGGTCGCCAGGTAGGGCTGGCGGCGGTGATTGCCGCGACGCTGCTCCAATCCGTGGATAACGCCAACAAGGTGTTCCCGGAAATGGCGACCATGCCGATTGCGCTGGTCATCCTGATTGTCTGCGCGATTGGTGCGATCATCGGCCTGATCAACGGCATTATTATTGCTTATCTGAACGTGACGCCGTTTATTACCACCCTGGGTACCATGATTATTGTGTACGGGATTAACTCCCTGTATTACGACTTTGTGGGCGCCTCGCCGATTTCTGGTTTTGATAGCGGCTTCTCCACTTTTGCGCAGGGCTTTATTGCGCTCGGCAGTTTCCGTCTCTCCTACATTACGTTCTATGCGTTGATTGCCGTAGCGTTTGTCTGGGTGCTGTGGAACAAAACCCGCTTCGGTAAAAACATTTTCGCCATCGGCGGTAACCCGGAAGCGGCGAAAGTTTCCGGCGTGAACGTGGCGGTAAACCTGCTGGTTATCTATGCGCTGTCCGGTGTGTTCTACGCTTTCGGCGGTCTACTGGAAGCGGGGCGAATTGGTTCTGCGACCAACAACCTTGGCTTTATGTATGAGCTGGATGCCATTGCAGCCTGCGTTGTGGGAGGGGTTTCCTTCAGTGGCGGCGTGGGTACGGTGCTTGGTGTGGTCACCGGTGTGATTATCTTTACGGTTATCAACTATGGTCTGACCTACATCGGCGTTAACCCGTACTGGCAGTACATTATTAAAGGGGCAATTATTATCTTCGCCGTAGCGCTGGATTCACTGAAATACGCGCGTAAGAAATAAGTCACGGATAACAAAAAGCCCGAAGCTGTCTGGCTTCGGGCTTTTGTTTATGATTTACACGCGGCCTGTCATGATGTCGTTATTTTTTACCGTACCGAGCAAATTAATCAGCCGACTGGGTGTTGTGGGCATTAAACCCATTTGTAAGCCAAAAGGCCTGAATACTTTATTGACCGTTGCTATCGAATTATTGATTTTATTATTCGCAGGCATTGTCATAATCTGTTCCGGCGTTACGTAATGCGTAATATTTTACACATTACGGTTTCTGCAATTTCAGCAACTGCTCCGGCGTCACTGCCGGGTAGCCCTGGGCATCTTCCGGCACTTCATGCTGTGTCGGAATCGGAATGAGCGGGCCTAAAAATCGCGGTTCACGTTTAAAGACGTAGAGATCGGCCAGCGCACCAAATCGCGCACCGAATTCACGCAGGCGAACGTTCCACATATCTTTCGGCGAAGGCACGGCGTAGCACTGGGCCTGAATGCCCATATGCAGCGCGATAAACAGCGCGCGTTCGCAGTGGAAGCGTTGGGTGATGATAATAAAATCGTTGGTATCGAAGACCTTACGTGTGCGAACGATGGAATCAAGCGTACGGAAACCGGCGTAGTCGAGCACGATATCCGCCGGGTCGACGCCAGCGGCAATGAAATCTTTGCGCATGGTCATCGGCTCGTTATAGCTTTGCAGTGCGTTATCGCCGCTCAGCAGCAGATAATTCACCTTGCCGCTGTTATAAGCATTAAGCGCACCCTGAATACGATAACGGTAATACTGATTAATGACGCCTTTGCGATAATACTTAGCGGTGCCTAATACCACACCGACCTGGCGGTATGGGAGATCCTGCAGATCGTCATAGATATACGGCGCGGTTTTCCAGCTCATCCACCGATCAAGACCTAACACGGTCAACAGCAGCAGGCCGAGCAGGACTAACAGGCTGTAAAACACGCGCTTCAACATAAAAGGCTCAATGATGGTGAAAAGGAGTCTTCAGGCTACTGTACCCGCCGCTTAAGAGCAAGAATCAGCGCGTTAATTGCAGGGAAATTCGCCAGTTGCGGGCTTTCGCCCGCACTGAATGATTAACCGAGAAGGACGCGGTCGATGTTCTGGCAGCCTAACGCTTTGAGCGTCGCCACCGTCGCATCCCACTGGATGAGCGGCGCATCGGCGCGTTCAGCAAGCATCGCGCGGGTAATGGCAGGATAATCATAGCCATGCAGGCTTAACAGATTCAGCGCACCCTGCAACGGCGGTAACGTTGGGTTGAAGGCCGCATTCTCAGCGTAGCTGCCGCTGAAAATCGTACCATCAGCCAGTTCCAGCGCCACGCCAGAAGGCGATTTGCTGTATGGGGTGTGGCTTTTATTCGCGGCTTTAATGGCAGCCTGAGTTAACGCATCGCCTTCCAGTGGGTAACCGTGATCCTGCTCATCCATCAACAGCGTTTTGATGTCGAGATCTTTTGGCCCAAACGCGTCCGGCAAATAATCCTTCAGCGTATGCGGCGTACGGCCCGGCAGGTTGATGCGCAGCGCCAGCCCGCTGTTCAGTTCATTCATAAACTGACGGCAGTGACCGCAAGGGGTGTAGTTAACGGTGATCGCCGCAAGGGCTTTTTCACCGCGCAGCCAGGCGTGGCTGATGGCGCTTTGCTCGGCATGGACGGTTTGTTGCATGGTCGCGCCCAGAAATTCCATATTGCCGCCGAAATACCAGTTCCCACTGACGCCGCGCGCAATGGCGCCAACGTTGAAGTGGGAAAGGTCGGCGCGCGCGCAGGCGGCAGCCAGCGGCAGGAGCGCGAAGGCCAACGCGTCTTCGTCCAGTCCTGTCGCGCTACGCAGCGATGAGACCTGCCCGGCGCTCAGCATTGCGGAGAAGTGTGCATCAGCCAGCACAGGGGCGATGGCTGTTTGCAGGTCCGCAGGCAGTTGCGAAAAAGCAGATTGAAAACGTGGATGCATGTCGTTGCCTCGTAACAGTGTAAGGGTAAACAGTGTACGTGCCGATCACGCTTAAATGAGTGATCTAAATCTCATTATTTATGCAACACATGCAATCGTTTTACAAAATGTGTGACTTGTCGCATTTTAGCCGACCACAGAGAGAATAATCGGGAACAGGAACGGGGCGACGAGCGAGGTAATAATCCCGCACAGCACCAGTGCCAGCGAACTGAACGCGCCTTCCTGATAATCGACTTCTGCACAACGGGCAGTACCGAGGGCGTGCGAAGCTGTCCCCATCGCCAGGCCACGCGCGGCTTTGGTATTAATGCGCATCAGGTTCAGCAGGGTATGGCCAAATACCGCGCCCAGGATCCCGACGAAAATCACGCAGACAGCGCTAATCGCTGGAATGCCGCCAATGCTGCCGCCAACCGCCATTGCAATCGGCGTCGTGACCGACTTCGGTAAAATAGAGGCGGCAATTTCAGGCGATGCGCCCATTAACAGCGCCACCGAGGTACCGGTAATCATCGCGACCACGCTGCCGAAAAAGCAGATGGTGATAATCGATTTCCAGCGCGCGCGGATTTGATGTAACTGTTCATACAGCGGGAAAGCAAGAGCCACGACCGCCGGTTGCAGCAGATCGTTCAGGACTTTGCTGCCCTGAAAATAGTGATCGTAAGGTGTACCTGTCAGTAGCAGGATGGGAATAATCACCACCATCGCCACCAGCAGCGGATTCAGTAGCGGGAATTTGACCCGTGCGGCCAGCCAGCGTGCGGCAAAAAAGACCGCCAGCGTCAGCGGCAACGACCACCAGATAGAGTGCATCATTCGTCAGTTCCTTTTTGACCAACCACTTTGCGCTCGCCATGAATAATGTGCGAACTCCAGCTCACCACCAGGAAAACGACGAGCGTACTGACCGCGCAGGAGACGACGATAGGGCCGAACTGGGCGCTCAGCAGGTCGTAATATTGCATCACGCCCACGCCGATGGGCACGAACAGCAGCGCCATGTAGCGGATAAGAATGTAGCAGCCCGGCAAAACCCACTTCGACGGCAGAATTTGCAGTGCCAGTAAAACGAACATAATTAGCATCCCGATAATACTGCCGGGGATGGTGATCGGTAGCAGCGAGGCGATAAAGATTCCCGCATATAAACAGGCATATATCAGGACGAAAGCACGCAGGTATTGCCAGATAATATTCAGCGATTTGCTCATGTTGGTTACCCTTGATGGAACGCATTCATCATACAATTAAAGCCAGAAATGTGCTACTGATCACATCATGAATTGTGAGCATACCTGACATAGACAAGCGGAACATCAGGCATCTGACAGAAGCGGATGCGATAAATGATAAAGAAAACGACTCAGCGCCTGCGAGGGCTGATCGTTTTTTCTCCAGAATACGCCGACGCTGCCTTTTTGCTCAATTTTGGGCAGCGCGAGAATAGTGAGTTGCCCCTGTTGGGCGTAACGTTCAGCCAGTCGTAAAGAAAGAATAGAAATCATCTCGCTGCTTTGCAGCAGGTTGACGCTGACGTTCATTGAGGCGGATTCGATGGTGTTTTCCGGCAGCATCACGCCGTTATCTACGAGGGCGTTATCAATACTCTGGCGGATGGGCGTGCCGCTCGGCCAGACTATCCAGCGCCAGGGCTCCAGATCCTTCCAGCTTAGACGGTCGTAAGCGGCGAGAGGATGATCGGTGCGGGCAACAAAACAAACGGGTTCCGTATATAACACCTGGTAATTTAACGGCAGTTCCAGCGCTCGCCCACCAATTCGCCCGACCACCACATCCACTACGCCAGACTGCAAATCATGCAGCAACGGCGTCATTACTTTTTCTTCAATGTTCAGATGCAGGGAAGGCATCTCTTTGAGGAGCGGGAAAATCGCCTGCGAGACGCAATCGGTCGCGACCGGCGAGCAGCCGATTTTCAGGCTACCGACCAGGCCACCCTGCTTAAACCGTTCCATCTCAAACTGCGAACGTTCGAGATCGTTGATTAACCGTTGCGCGTGCGCAAGCAGCAGCTTTCCCCCTTCCGAGGGACGTAATCCTTTGCTATGGCGTTCGAAAAGTGTGATCCCGACCTCTTCTTCGAACTGTGTCAGCCACTTGGAAAGGGCAGGTTGGGTGATGTGCATCATTTTCGCCACCTGCGTCAGATTGCACTGTTCGCCCAGCGCGACCAGCATTTGCAGGTGATGAAGCTTCAGTTTCTGCGTCCAGTTTGCCATTAGCAATAACCTCCAGGTTATGACGCTGCATGGAAAGCCATTGTACAACTCATTTCAATTACCACAAAATTGCTACATACAAACAACAAATACAACATCTGCCCTACACACCTGAGGCATTTACCATGACTCAACGACGTGAACTACAAGCTCTGATTGATGCAGCCCCCATCGGCGCGCTCCAGTGGCGTGTCATTATCTGCTGTTTTCTGGTGGTGATGATGGATGGTTTTGACACGGCAGCGATTGGCTTTATCGCCCCCGATATCCGCGCACACTGGCAACTGACGGCAGCAGAACTGGCCCCACTATTTGGTGCTGGCCTGCTCGGTCTTACCGCTGGAGCACTGCTTTGTGGGCCACTCTCCGATCGCTTTGGCCGTAAGCGCGTCATTGAGTGGTGCGTGGCGTTTTTCGGTATCCTCAGCCTGCTCTCCGCTTTTTCACCGGATCTGGAAACGCTGGTGATCTTGCGCTTCTTAACCGGGCTGGGCTTAGGCGGCGCAATGCCCAATACCATCACCATGACCTCCGAATACCTGCCAGCTCGTCGACGCGGCGCGCTGGTGACCCTGATGTTCTGCGGCTTCACGCTCGGCTCCGCCTTTGGCGGGATTGTCAGCGCACAACTGGTTGGCATGATCGGCTGGGCGGGTATTCTGGTACTCGGTGGCGTGCTGCCGATGATCCTGTTCTTCTACTTACTGGTTGCGCTGCCGGAATCTCCCCGCTGGATGGTGCGCCGTCAGCGACCTCAGGCGCACATCGCGAGGCTGGTCAGTGAGATGACCCAGGCGCGCCATGACGACACCATCTTCTGGCTCGATGAACCGACGTCGGTAAACAAAGGCAGCATCGGCCAGCTTTTCGCCGGACGCCAGCTCGCTATCACACTGATGCTGTGGGTGGTGTTCTTTATGAGCCTGCTGATTATCTATTTGCTCTCAAGCTGGATGCCGACGCTGCTTAACCATCGTGGCATCGACCTGCAACACGCGTCATGGGTGACGGCGGCGTTCCAGATTGGCGGCACAATGGGCGCGATTCTGCTCGGCGTATTAATGGATAAATTCAATCCCTTCCGGGTGCTGGCAGTGAGCTACGCGCTGGGCGCGGTGTGCATCGTGATGATTGGCCTCAGTGAAAACGGCCTCTGGCTGATGGCGCTGGCGATTTTCGGCACCGGAATTGGGATCAGCGGCTCGCAGGTTGGCCTTAATGCCTTAACCGCCATGCTCTACCCAACCCAAAGCCGCGCGACAGGCGTGAGCTGGGCAAACGCGATTGGTCGCTGTGGTGCCATTGTCGGCTCGGTTTCCGGCGGGGTAATGATGGCGCTGAATTTCTCTTTCGACACTCTGTTTTACGTGATTGCCGTCCCGGCAGCCATCAGCGCCATCATGTTGACGCTGCTTACCCTGGCTGTTCGCCGGACGACAAGAGTACCCAACCCGCTGCCTGCTACAGGTGTGGTGAATAAATAAGGAGAATAACAATGAGCCAGTTAAATCCGGACGTCAAAAATGAACGGCAACAGTACTACCAGCACATTTCCGGGCAGAACCTGACCCCGCTGTGGGAATCGCTGCATCACCTGGTGCCGCAAACGCCAAACCCGACCTGCGCGCCTGCGCACTGGAGCTATCAGGAAATTCGCCCGCTGTTGCTGGAAAGTGGCAGCCTGATTGGTGCGAAAGAGGCGGTGCGCCGCGTGCTGGTGCTGGAAAACCCGGCTCTGCGCGGACAATCGTCGATTACCTCATCGCTGTACGCCGGTTTACAGTTAATTATGCCGGGTGAAGTCGCTCCGAGCCATCGCCATAACCAGTCAGCGTTGCGCTTTATCGTGGAAGGAAAAGGCGCATTTACCGCCGTCGATGGCGAGCGTACTCAGATGCACCCGGGCGACTTTATCCTCACCCCGCAGTGGCGCTGGCACGACCACGGCAACCCTGGCGATGAGCCGGTGATTTGGCTGGATGGTTTGGATCTGCCGCTGGTGAATTACCTTGGTTGCGGTTTTGCCGAGGATTACCCGGAAGATCAGCAACCGGTTACCCGTAAAGAGGGCGACTACCTGCCGCGCTACGCCGCCAATATGCTGCCGCTGCGCCATCAAACCGGTAACTCATCACCGATTTTCAACTATCGCTATGACCGCAGCCGCGAAGCGTTGCATGACCTGACTCGTCTGGGCGATGCCGATGAGTGGGACGGTTACAAAATGCGCTATGTCAACCCGGTGACGGGCGGCTACCCGATGCCATCCATGGGCGCATTCCTGCAACTGCTGCCGAAGGGCTTCCGCTCCCGCCAGGCGCGTACTACTGACAGCACGATTTATCACGTGGTGGAAGGCAGTGGGCAGGTCACGATTGGCGATCAGACCTTCAGCTTTAAAGAAAAAGATGTCTTTGTCGTGCCAACCTGGCACAGCGTGTCGTTCGATGCGCAGGACGACACCGTGTTATTCAGTTTCTCGGACCGCCCCGTTCAGGAAGCGCTGGGCCTGTTCCGCGAAGCACGCTACTAATCAGGAGAAGAATAATGAGCAAGTATGTATTTGAACCCCAGGCCCCCGTTGCGATCCCGGTTGTTGGTAGCGATGAACAATTCCCGGTACGCCGCGTCTATTGCGTAGGGCGTAACTATGCCGCCCATGCCCGTGAAATGGGCTTTGATCCGGATCGCGAACCGCCATTCTTCTTCTGCAAACCCGCTGATGCCGTCGTTCCCGTTGCCGCAGGCGAAACGCTCAATCTGGCGTACCCGGCACAAACTGACAACTATCACTATGAAATTGAGCTGGTGGTGGCGATTGGCAAAAAAGGCAGTGATATTCCGCTGGAAAAGGCCCATGAATATGTCTGGGGCTATGCGACCGGCCTGGATATGACGCGCCGTGACCGTCAGATGGAGATGCGCCAGATGGGCCGTCCGTGGGAAATCGGTAAAGCGTTCGATAACTCCGCGCCCATTTCGCCGCTGCATAAAGCCGCTGACGTTTCCGGCGTCGATAACGCGCCAATCTGGTTGCAGGTGAACGGTGAAGATCACCAGCGTAGCGACATCAAACATCTTATCTGGTCAGTAAATGAAACCATCAGTTATCTGTCGGGCTTTTTCGAGCTGCAACCCGGCGACCTGATTTTCACCGGCACGCCGGAAGGCGTTGGCGCGGTAGTGAAAGGCGACACGATTACCGGCAACGTGGATGGTTTAACGCCTATCGCCGTGAAGATTGTTTGAGGTGACGGATGAAGCTGTACAGTTTTTTCAATAGCTCGGCCTCCTATCGGGTGCGCATCGCGATGGCGCTCAAGGGAATCGATTATGACACCGTCGGCGTCAATATTCGTATCGGCCAGCAAAACGCGCTGGAGTACCGCAGGCTCAACCCGGTTGGGCTGGTGCCCGCGCTGGTGACGGACGATGGCGAATCACTGGGACAGTCGCTGGCGATTATTGACTGGCTGGACCGGCATTTCCCGCAAACCCCGCTGCTGCCGGACAACGATCCGGCGCGGATGCGGATTCTGGAAATCGTCTACGCCATCAGTTGCGATATTCACCCAATCAATAACATGCGCGTCCTGCGCTACCTGACCGATGAACTGAAGGTGAGCGAAGAGGATAAACAACGCTGGTATGCGCACTGGGTCCAGCAGGGGCTGAGCGCAGTGGAGCAACTGCTGCGCCACAGCCAGTCGGGGCAATTCTGCGTGGGCGATACGCCGACGCTGGCCGATTGCTGCTTAGTGCCGCAGTGGGCCAATGCGTTACGTATGGGTTGCGATCTTAGCGGGTATCCCCGCTGTAAAGCCGTGTATGAAACCTGTTCCGCGCTGCCAGCGTTCGTCGCTGCCGCACCTGAGAACCAACAGGACAAAATCCCGGCATAATAAGGAGAGTTATCATGGCAAAAGTGACAAGTGCAATTATTGTCGGTGGCGGGATTGGCGGCGCGGCGACCGCGTTGTCTCTGGCGCGTCAGGGCATCAAAGTGATGCTGCTGGAAAGAGCGCATGAAATTGGTGAAATCGGCGCGGGCATTCAGCTCGGCCCGAACGCGTTTTCGGCACTGGATAGCCTGGGCGTGGGGGACGTTGCCCGCCAGCGTGCGGTATTTACCGACCATATCACGATGATGGACGCGGTGAACGGCGAAGAAGTGGTGCATATCGAAACCGGGCAGGCGTTCCGAGATCACTTCGGTGGCCCCTATGCGGTTATTCACCGTGTTGATATTCACGCGACCGTTTGGGAAGCGGCGATGGTGCATCCGTGTGTGGAATATCGCACCTCAACGCACGTGGTAGATATCCGCCAGACCGACCATGATGTCACCGTGTTTGATGACAAAGGCAATAGCTGGACGGCAGATGTTCTGATTGGTTGCGATGGCGTGAAATCCGTCGTGCGTCAGAGCCTGCTGGGGGACACTCCCCGAGTTACCGGGCATGTGGTGTATCGCGCGGTGATTGACTGCGACGATATGCCGGATGATTTACGCATCAACGCCCCGGTGTTGTGGGCGGGCCCGCATTGTCACCTGGTGCACTATCCGCTGCGTGGCGGCAAACAGTACAACCTGGTGGTGACCTTCCACAGCCGTGAAACGGAAGAGTGGGGCGTGAAGGATGGCAGTAAAGAAGAGGTGCTCTCTTACTTTAAAGGTATTCACCCGCGTCCACGCCAGATGCTCGACAAACCGACCTCGTGGCGTCGCTGGTCTACCGCTGACCGTGAGCCGGTGGAAAAATGGGGGAACGATCGCATTACCTTAGTGGGCGACGCGGCACACCCGGTGGCGCAGTATATGGCGCAGGGAGCGTGTATGGCGCTGGAAGATGCGGTCACTATCGGCAAAGCGCTGGCGCAATGCGACGGCGATGCGGCAGAAGCTTTCGCGCTGTATGAGTCCGTCCGTATTCCACGCACTGCGCGCATTGTCTGGTCGACGCGCGAAATGGGGCGTATTTATCACGCTGCAGGCGTCGAACGTCACGTGCGTAACCTGCTGTGGAAAGGCAAAACCCAGGCCGAGTTCTATCGCGGCATGGAGTGGCTCTACGGCTGGAAAGAGGATAACTGCCTCGAACCCCGCTAACAGGCTTTTAACCGATGAAAAGAGGCGCTAACATAGCGCCTCTTTTTTTACCGGGTATCAATATGCGTGTGTTACTGGCGCCGATGGAAGGCGTGCTCGATTCGCTGGTGCGAGAGCTGCTGACCGAAGTGAATGATTACGACCTCTGCGTCACCGAATTTTTGCGCGTGGTGGATAAACTGCTGCCGGTAAAATCGTTCCATAAACTGTGCCCGGAACTGAACAACCACAGTCGCACACCGAGCGGTACGCTGGTGCGCATTCAGCTTCTCGGCCAGTATCCCGAATGGCTGGCCGAAAATGCCGCCCGCGCGGTGGAACTGGGTTCATGGGGCGTAGATCTTAATTGCGGCTGTCCGTCCAAAATGGTTAACGGCAGCGGCGGTGGGGCGACGTTGCTAAAAGATCCTGAGCTTATCTATCGCGGCGCGAAAGCGATGCGTGAAGCGGTGCCAGCGGCGCTTCCCGTGACCGTTAAAGTGCGTCTGGGCTGGGACAGCGGCGCGCGCCAGTTCGAAATTGCCGATGCGGTGCAGCAGGCGGGCGCAACCGAGCTGGTCGTTCATGGTCGTACTAAAGAAGATGGCTACAAGGCCGAGCGCATTAACTGGCAGGCGATTGCGGATATTCGCCAGCGTCTGACTATTCCGGTCATCGCCAACGGCGAAATCTGGGACTGGGAGAGCGCGCAACAATGCATGGCGGTGACCGGGTGTGACGCGGTGATGATTGGCCGCGGGGCGCTGAACGTACCGAACCTGAGCCGGGTCATTAAGTATAACGAACCGCGTATGCCGTGGCCGGACGTGGTGCGTCTGCTGCAAAAATATTGCCTGCTGGAAAAACAGGACGACACCGGGCTGTATCATCTGGCGCGTATTAAACAGTGGTTGGGCTATCTGCGTAAAGAGTATGAGGAAGCCACGGAACTGTTTATGGCGGTGCGGGCGTTGCAGGACTCCGCGTCGGTGGCGCGCGAAATCCTGCGCTGGCGTTAAGCTTTTCGGGCGCTGAGAATAAAAATCATCGGGCGCTCTTTCTCTTCATCCAGTGCCGGGTTAGCGGCGATTTGCTCAGCCGTCGGCCCCCATTCATCCAGCGCTTCAATGATAAAACCGGCGGCAATTAACGCATTAATCCAGGTGGCGAGTTTGCGGTGCTGCTTCTTTACGCCATCGGCAAACCAGTTGCTGATGCGCTCGCCTTCCTGCTGATACTGGCTGACCGGCCAGTGCTTGTTTCCTTGATTATCCATCACCCATTGTTGATTCGCCGGCGCGGTGTAAACAGGATGCTCGGCGGAGAAAACCAGTTTACCGCCGGGCTTAAGCGTCTGATGCAGGGTGCGGAATAAACGGTCGATGTCTGTGAGATAGTGCAGGGCCAGCGAACTGTAGGCCAGATCGACGGAAGCTGCAGGCAGAACAAGCGTTTCCAGGTCAGCTCGCTGATAGGTAATGCGTTCACCGGATGTCATCTCCTGCGCCTTCGCGAGCATTTTCTGCGAAACATCCAGCCCCAGCACGTTTGCCGCGCCGTTGTCGCGCGCCCAGCGGCAGAACCAGCCGTAGCCGCAACCCAAATCTACAACGGTTTTGCCCTGAATTTCAGGCAGCATTGTTTGAATATGTGCCCACTCCGGCGCGCCGTCTAACCCTTTTACTGAGCGGTCAAGCGTGGCGTAACCGGCAAAAAAGTGCGGATCATCATAAATATTTTGCGTCATCAATAACCTCTGAAATATTTATATAATAAATAATTGTGCCAATATTAAAGGCTAAATTATATTAAGTCGCACGGTTAAATTCGATCTGAATCAAAAAATAAGCGCAGAAGTATTTCAAAATGTCGCTAACGTATTTATGAGGCGAATAAATAACGCGATGTAATGATTTTTCATGGATGCCCCTTGCACACGGGTTACTAAAGCAAAGCCTCTGATTTTCTCTATTATTTGCGCCTCTTTTCAGACGCACGCAAATTCCATGAAACATTCTGCTAAAACGCTCGCGGTATTAAGCTTACCGCTACTCTTTACGCTTTGCGCCTGTGCGCCATCACATGAAACCGATGCGCGTCTGGCCAAAAAGGTACCCGTCTCGCATATTGATTCGTCACTGCCTGTGGCGCTGAAAAATGGCTGGCCGACATCCTCGTGGTGGCACGATTATCATGACCCACAGCTTAACGCGCTGATAGAAGGTGCGCTGCACGATGCGCCGGATATGGCTATCGCACAGCAGCGCATTGCGCTTGCGGAAGCGCAGGCGAAAATGGCCGAAGCGAACGGCGGGCCGCAGGTGAATTTCTCCGCTGACCTGGAACGACAAAAAATGTCAGCCGAAGGGCTGATGGGGCCATTTGCATTTGATGATCCGGCCGCGGGAACCACGGGCCCGTGGTACACCAACGGCACGTTTGGTTTAACCGCGGGTTGGAATATCGACCTGTGGGGAAAAGATTCGGCGCAGGTGAGTGCGCGAATTGGCAAAGTTAAGGCTGACATTGCCGGGATGGCGCAAACTCGTCAACTGCTGGCGAGCAGCGTGGCGCGGCTGTACTGGCAGTGGCAAACGGAATCGGCAATTCGCCAGCAGCTTGAACAGATTCAGGAAGAACAAAATCTGATTGTCTCGGTGGATAAAAAACTTTATCAGGCGGGTATCACTAACTCGGTGGAAGGCGTTGAAAACGATATTAACGTCGGCAAAACCGGGCAGCAACTGGCGGAAATCGACGGCAATCTGAAAGAGATTGAAGCGCGGTTGATGGCGCTCACCAACGCGCAATCAACGGCGTTGCAGTTGAAGACGGTGGCGTTACCGACGGTAGTGGCACAATTGCCCGCGCAACTGGACTTCGAACTGCTCGCACGTCGCCCGGACTTACAGGAAGCGCGCTGGCTGGTGGAATCCACTCTGAGCGATGTCGATGCGGCGAAAGCGGCGTTTTACCCGGATATCAACATCATGGCGTTCCTGCAACAGGATGCCCTGCATCTGAGCGATCTGTTCCGCCACTCCGCACAGCAGATGGGCGTCACGGCAGGGTTAACGCTGCCCATCTTTGACAGCGGCAGGCTGAACGCAAATCTGGATATCGCCAGCGCGGAAAATAATTACTCCATCGCTCGCTACAACAAAGCGGTGGTTGAAGCCGTCAACCAGGTAGCGAAGTGCGCCAGCCAGATGGACACGCTGGCGACCAAAAATCAGCAGCAGATGAAGGTGCTGCGTGATGCCGGGCGCGTGGCGACGCTCGCGCAGGCGCGGCTGAAGGTGGGCATTATTTCCAGTGCGCAGTATAGCCACGCGAAACTGCCCGCGCTGCATGAGCAGATTAACGCCCTGAAATTACAGGGCCAATGGCTGGATGCCTCCATCCAACTGACTTCTGCACTCGGTGGCGGGTATCAGGCGTTATGATTTATTCTCGCGGCGTTTGAACCACCAGCGCAATGCAAACACGACGGCGACGGCCAGAATTACCCAGATCCAATGTTTCAAATGGGTATCGAGGTTGTGCAGCCATGGTGCGATCACCTCACCACCCACATAGCCGAGGGTGGTGAAGATCAGTGCCCACAGCAGCGCGCCAACAATATTGAGCGGCAGAAAAAGTTTAGGCGGTATGCGGCTTGCACCGATCAACAGTG
Organism: Pseudocitrobacter faecalis; assembly: GCF_965231525.1. Lineage (NCBI taxonomy): Bacteria > Pseudomonadati > Pseudomonadota > Gammaproteobacteria > Enterobacterales > Enterobacteriaceae > Pseudocitrobacter > Pseudocitrobacter faecalis. The sequence continues at coordinate 1,173,582 of NZ_CBDDNJ010000002.1, forward strand.
GGCCGATGATACGAAATCCATACATAAAACGGCTGCCAATGACGAAGAGGTAAGGGTGACGCTGGATCAGCCGTTGCGCTTTGCGGATTTTGGTATGCTGGCGCGAGTAACGCTTCAGCATACGCCCGCCAAAGTGGCGGCCCAGCAAATAGAGCACCTGATCGCCAATCATCCCGCCGAGCGCGACGAAAACCACCACCAGCGGAAAACGCAGTAACCCCTGATGCGCCGCCACGCCACCCAGCAGCGTCACCGTTTCGCCTTCCGCCATACTGCCCAGTACCAGCACGGCATAACCATATTGTGAAATCAGAGCCGGTATATCCATCGTTATCCTGGTTTCCTTTAAACATCTCCTTTAAGCATACACCCCTGAACCTAAACCGGGGGCGACGTTATTTTTTGTCTGCTCAATAAATAATCTATTAGCGTGGATTATACTTACGTTACGTGGTACGAAGCCGTGTCGAGGAGGCGTTATGAACCATGTCTGGGGGCTGTTTTCCCATCCCGATCGGGAAATGCATGTTATTCGCAGTGAAAACGAAACCGTTTCACATCATTACACGCACCATGTTCTGTTGATGGCCGCGATTCCTGTTATCTGTGCATTTATAGGCACAACACAGCTGGGCTGGAATTTCGGCGATGGCAATGTGGTTAAACTGTCACCGGTAACCGGTTTAATCCTGGCCGTACTTTTCTATGGGGTCATGCTCGGGGGCGTCGCGGTGATGGGGCGCGTAATCTGGTGGATGGCGCGTAACTATCCGGAGCGTCCGTCGCTCAAGCGCTGTATGGTGTTTGCCGGCTATGTGGCAACGCCGATGTTCCTGAGCGGTATTGTGGCGCTCTATCCGTTGGTCTGGCTCTGTGCGCTGATCGGTACCGTTGCGCTGTTCTATACCGGTTATCTGCTTTATGTCGGTATTCCAACGTTCCTGAATATTGACCGGGAAGAGGGGCTGAGTTTTGCCAGCTCAACGCTGGCGATTGGCGTGCTGGTGCTGGAGGTGCTGCTGGCGATCACCGTCATTCTGTGGGGCTATGGTTACCGATTGTTCTGATCCGTTCTAATGCATTGCTGGTGTGAATTGTTTCGCGCCAGCAATGCAGCATTTATTCACTATTCTTTTCTGGTAGGTGCCTTGCGCTCCGCGCTATGATGATGTCCTCGCTGCGTTGCCTTAACGCGTGTGGCGTCCATATTCCATACAGTGCATAAATAACCACCAGAAAACACATCATGCAGAAATTTCGCGTTTCCCTGCTCAGCCTGGCGTTAATGCTGGCTGTGCCTTTTGCGCCTCAGGCGAGTGCTAAAACGGCAGCCACTGCCGCAGCCTCGCGCCCGGAAATTGCTTCCGGGAGCGCGATGATTGTCGATCTTGAAACCAATAAAGTGATCTACGCCAGTGAACCGGATCTGGTGCGCCCGATTGCTTCTATCACCAAAGTGATGACCGCGATGGTGGTGCTGGATGCACACCTGCCGCTTGATGAGATGCTGAGCGTCGATATCAGCCACACGCCGGAGATGAAAGGGGTCTACTCCCGCGTGCGACTGAACAGTAAAATCAGCCGTAAAAATATGCTGCTGCTGGCGCTGATGTCGTCGGAGAACCGTGCGGCGGCAAGCCTGGCGCATCATTACCCTGGCGGTTACGACGCCTTTATTCGCGCCATGAACGCGAAGGCTAAATCGTTGGGCATGACGCACACCCGCTATGTGGAACCGACCGGGCTGTCGATTCACAACGTGTCAACGGCGCGCGACCTGACCAAAATGCTGATTGCCACCAAACAGTACCCGCTGATTGGTCAGTTGAGCACCACGCGTGAAGATATGGCGACCTTTGCAAACCCGGCGTATACGCTGCCGTTCCGCAATACCAACCATCTGGTGTACCGCGATAACTGGAATATCCAGTTGACCAAAACCGGCTTCACCAATGCGGCGGGTCACTGCCTGGTGATGCGCACGGTGATGAATAAACGTCCGGTGGCGATGGTGGTGATGGATGCGTTTGGGAAATATACCCACTTCGCTGACGCCAGCCGTCTGCGTACCTGGGTGGAAACCGGTAAAGTGATGCCGGTTCCTGCGGCCGCACTGAGCTATAAAAAGCAGAAAGAGTCGCAGATTGCAGGCAACCTGGCGCACGGTAAAGTGACGACCCAGGAAGATTAAGGTTCTTTGGCTTCGGCACGGTAACGTTTATCCGGCCTACCAAAAGCCCCCCGTAGGCCGGATAAGCGCAGCGCATCCGGCATAACCCAGCACCGAACCTACTACTCCGGCAGCGTCCAATCCCCATCATTGAGCGGGCGCTGCATGATCAACGTATCCCGCCAGTCCCCCAGTTTATAACCCACGCTGCGCAACTGCCCGGCAACCTCAAATCCCATTTTTTTATGCAGGTTAAGCGACCCCGGATTATTGTGCCCATCCCCAACCACCGCCAGCATCTGGCGCCACGGCCCCTGTTCGCAAATCTCAATCAACCGGCCCAGCAGCGCGCTGCCAATGCCGAGCCCGGTCATGGTGGTATCCAGATAAATCGACTCCTCCACCGTATAACGATAAGCCGGGCGAGGGCGGTAAGGTGACGCATAGCAGTACCCAACCACCACGCCGCGATAAAGGGCAACCAGCCAGGGCAGACCGTGGTCATTGATCTTCTTCATGCGCTCGCGCATTTCTTCAATAGAGGGGGGCGTTTCTTCAAAGGAGGCCCGCCCGTTCAGCACGTGCCAGGCGTAGATAGCGGAAATGGCGTGGACGTCATCGGGCTGGGCTAAACGAATTTCAACATCAGTGGCAGTAGCGGATACGCGCGCGGACATACTCAGATTCCTTGTGAAAAAAATCGCCGGAGAAACGTTCCTCCGGCGTCATTCACTTACTCTAATACGGTGCGAACCTGAATAACAATCCGTCTCTCTTATTTCACGGAGGGCTCGTCGGTTGCGGCACAAACGGGATTATTCTGCGGCTTTCCTTCGCCCCAGTATTTCTGTTTACTGGTTTTACCGATGCCCGGGTTCATGCTGTTCGTCGGATCGTTTTCACGATAAAAACGTTTTAACGAGTCGGCGGCTTCGTACAGATGCCCAACGTTATGCTCCGCCGGATACTGCGCGCCGCGTTCGCGCAGCAGCACCAGCATTTTTTCTTTCAGCGCGTGGGCGTCCACGCCTTTTTTGACGATGTAATCCTGATGGAATACGTGGCACATAAAGTGGCCATAGTAGAGTTTATGCACCAGTTGGCTGTCGATTTCCGGCGGCAGATGCTCAAACCATTCGGTATCATTACGACGCAGGGCAATATCCAGCGCCAGAATATCCTCGACTTCGTCGGCGTGAACCGCCTGATAACGAATGGCCGCACCCGCCGCGGCAAAACGGTGCAGGAAGGCTTTACTGCCCTCTTCAGCGGTACAGACAAAATAGCCGCCTTCTGCCTGTTTAAAGTATTCCGCCAGCCAGGCCTGCGCTTCTTCAATGCCGTCTCCCGCCATTTTCAGCAGCAGGTGATGCTCATATTTATCGCGCCACTGTTTCATGCGCGCCGGGAGGTGTGCCGGGAAGACGTGGCCGACTTTCTGCATAAAACGGTCGGTAAAGTGCGGCTTAAACAGCGACACCTTTTCCAGCATCGCGTCGGTACGCCCTTTCAGAGTAAAGAAGAACGGCATTTTGTCGGTGCCGAGTTTGTCGATCATCAGGAAGGTGTCTTTGCCGTACTGCTCGGCGATATCGTAAATATCGCGATGCATATATTCCCCCGCCACCGGCAGGTTCTTGAATTCCGCCAGAATGTGGCGACGGATTTCGGTCAGCACGTCCGGCTGGTTGGTGCCGATATAAAACACCTGCTGACGTTTTTCCGCCGGGAAGGTGTCCAGACGCACGGCGAAAACGGCCAGTTTTCCGGCGCAGCCGGATGATTCAAACAGGCGTGCCGGGTCTGCGTTGTAGCGGGCAGGGGTGTCGGCTTCTACATCACGCACGCGAGTGACGTAATCGTGGTCGTGGGCGTGACGGCCATCGTGGCGCACGTCACTGTCTTTCACGCGTTCATCGTCAAGTTTGCTGAGGATTTGCTCGGGTGTTTCGCCCAGATCAATGCCCAGGTGATTAACCAGCACCAGCTTGCCGTTCTCATCAATACGCGCAAACAGCGACATTTCGGTATACGCCGGGCCACGCTGCACCAGCGAACCGCCGGAGTTGTTGCAGATCCCGCCGATAACCGATGCGCCAATGCAGGAAGAACCAATCACAGAGTGTGGCTCGCGTCCCAGCGGCTTAAGCGCTTTTTCCAGAGAATAGAGCGTGGTGCCCGGCCAGGCCAGTACCTGCTCGCCTTTATCGAGCAGATGCAGCTTATCAAGACGCAGGGTACTGATGATGACAATCTCGCGATCGTAATCATTGCCGCTCGGCGTTGAGCCTTCGGTCAGGCCGGTGTTCGCCGCCTGCATCAGAATGATTTTATCCGCGTTCACGCAGGCGTTGAGGACGCGCCACAGTTCCAGTAGGGAGCCGGGGAAGACAACGGCCAGTGCGTCACCGTGACCGGAGCGGAAGCCCTTGCGATAGCGGGCGGTTTTCGCCGGGTCAGTCAGCAGGTGAGCGTGACCGACCAGACGGGTGAGTTCGTTAATTAGCGCTTTATTATCAGTGGTGGCTTGTGCAGACATCATTCCACTCCTTGTGGTGAGACTAATTTGTCGTCCCTAAGAATAGCGCTTTGCAGATTTATTGGGAGTACGAATGTTTCGAAATTTCAGAGAATAACCTTCGCTTTCTGCTCCTCAGCCGTTTAGGCTTATGGCAAACTGCGGTTTTTCATCAACTTTCGCCGATTGACTGGCATGGAATAAAGAGACTGACAACATGAAATGGTTATGTTCTGTAGGCGTCGCCGTGAGCCTGGCGCTGCAACCCGCGCTGGCGGAAGATCTGTTCGGCAATCACCCGTTGACGCCCGAGGCGCGGGATGCGTTCGTTACCGGCTTGCTCAAAAAAATGACGGTTGATGAAAAAATCGGCCAGCTTCGCCTGATAAGCGTGGGGCCGGATAACCCGAAAGAGGCGATCCGCGACATGATTAAAGAGGGCCAGGTTGGCGCTATCTTTAACACCGTGACCCGCCAGGATATCCGCAAAATGCAGGATCAGGTGATGGAACTGAGCCGCCTGAAAATTCCTCTCTTCTTCGCCTACGACGTGCTGCATGGCCAGCGTACCGTATTCCCGATAAGCCTCGGCCTGGCGTCAAGTTTTAACCTTGATGCGGTGCGCACCGTTGGCCGTGTGTCTGCGTATGAAGCGGCGGACGACGGCCTGAACATGACCTGGGCGCCGATGGTTGATGTCTCGCGCGACCCGCGCTGGGGGCGTGCCTCGGAAGGTTTTGGTGAAGATACCTATTTGACCTCCATCATGGGCAAAACCATGGTGGAAGCGATGCAGGGCAAAAGCCCGGCGGATCGCTATTCGGTGATGACCAGCGTTAAACACTTCGCCGCTTACGGCGCGGTTGAGGGCGGGAAAGAGTACAACACCGTTGATATGAGCTCGCAGCGCCTGTTTAACGATTATATGCCGCCATACAAGGCGGGGCTGGATGCGGGCAGCGGCGCGGTAATGGTGGCGCTGAACTCGCTGAACGGCACACCTGCAACGTCAGATGCCTGGCTGCTGAAAGAGATCCTGCGTGATAAATGGGGCTTTAAGGGTATTACCGTTTCCGACCACGGCGCGATTAAAGAGCTGATTAAACACGGCACAGCTTCCGACCCGGAAGATGCGGTACGCGTGGCGCTGAAGTCCGGCATCAACATGAGTATGAGCGACGAATATTACAGCAAATACCTGCCAGGGCTGGTGAAATCTGGCAAGGTGACGATGGCGGAGCTGGATGATGCCACGCGTCATGTGCTGAACGTCAAATATGATATGGGATTGTTTAACGACCCGTACAGCCATCTTGGGCCGAAAGAGTCTGACCCGCAGGACACCAACGCCGAAAGCCGTCTGCATCGTAAAGACGCACGTGAAGTCGCACGGGAAAGTCTGGTATTGCTGAAAAACCGTCTCGAGACGCTGCCACTGAAAAAAACCGGCACCATTGCCGTGGTTGGCCCACTGGCCGACAGTGAGCGTGATGTGATGGGAAGCTGGTCGGCGGCGGGTGTGGCAGACCAGTCGGTGACCGTGCTCACCGGGATTAAAAACGCGCTGGGTGATAAGGGCAACGTGGTTTACGCCAAAGGCGCGAATGTCACCAACGATAAAGGTATTGTCGACTTCCTGAATTTGTATGAAGAGGCGGTGAAAGTTGACCCGCGTTCCCCGCAGGCGATGATTGATGAAGCGGTTGCCGCCGCGAAGCAATCTGATGTGGTGGTTGCGGTAGTCGGTGAGGCACAGGGCATGGCGCATGAAGCCTCCAGCCGTACCAATATTGAAATCCCACAAAGCCAGCGCGACCTGATTGCCGCGCTGAAAGCCACCGGCAAACCGCTGGTGCTGGTGCTGATGAACGGGCGTCCACTGGCGCTGGTGAAAGAGGATCAGCAGGCAGATGCCATCCTGGAAACCTGGTTCGCCGGCACCGAAGGCGGGAACGCTATTGCCGACGTGCTGTTTGGTGATTACAACCCGTCGGGTAAATTGCCGATGTCCTTCCCGCGCTCTGTCGGGCAGATCCCGGTTTACTACAGCCACCTTAACACCGGTCGTCCGTATAATGCGGATAAGCCAAACAAATACACCTCGCGCTATTTCGATGAAGCTAACGGCCCACTGTATCCGTTCGGCTATGGCCTGAGCTACACGACGTTCACGGTTTCTGACGTGAAAATGTCGGCCCCGTCAATGACGCGTGACGGTAAAGTCACCGCAAGTGTGGAGGTGACTAACAGCGGCAAGCGCGAAGGCGCGACGGTGATCCAGATGTACTTGCAGGACGTCACGGCGTCGATGAGTCGCCCGGTGAAACAGCTGAAAGGCTTTGAGAAAGTGACGCTGAAACCCGGTGAAACGCAGACCGTCAGCTTCCCGATTGATGTTGAAGCGCTGAAGTTCTGGAATCAGAGCATGAAATACGATGCGGAACCAGGCAAGTTCAACGTCTTTATTGGTGTCGATTCGGCGCGCGTGAAGCAGGGAGCGTTTGAGCTGAAGTAGGCCCTCACCCTAACCCTCTCCCGTAGGGAGAGGGAACCGATCGTGCCAATCTGATTGTTCTGTGCTGGTTTTCCCCCTCTCCCGCAGGGTGAGGGATCCGATCGTGCCAATCTGATTATTCTGTGCTGGTTTTCCCCCTATCCCGAAGGGAGAGGGGACCGATCGTGCCAATCTGATTGTTCTGTGCTGGGTTTTCCCCTCTCCCGCAGGGAGAGGGAACCGATCGTGCCAATCTGATTGTTCTGTGCTGGTTTTCCCCCTCTCCCGCAGGGAGAGGGAACCGATCGTGCCAATCTGATTGTTCTGTGCTGGTTTTCCCCCTCTCCCTGCGGGAGAGGGCCGGGGTGAGGGGCAAACCCACCGTACCAACCAAAAATCAATCCCCATCCCTCGTCAATTTCCCACTTCCGTGAACATCGTCACCTTCCTCAATAACATTTCGCCGTCACCCCCATTTTGCTCCCTCTTTTATTCTTCATCGCACAGGACAATGTGACCTTCAACGCATTTCCCTTTCCTCTGTAATGGCGATTTTGTGCGCACTATCAAAAGCTATTTATCCCCCGTCTGGTGGACGTGATGATTTTCACTATTACGTAAAAAAGCCTGGAAACAGCGCGCGAGCCAAGGGCGAAAACTTCGTTAAATGCGGCTATCGAAAATGACACAGGTAGCGCAATGAAACTCTCCCTCGAACAGGCCGGGCTTGATAACACCGGCACGCGTCCGGTTACGGCACAGTTGCAGCAAATGATTGATACTATTGCGGCGGCAGGCGGCGGTACGTTAACTCTCTCGCCTGGCGTCTGGCTGACCGGCACGCTGGTACTTCCGTCCCATTTCACACTGCATCTCGACGCAGGCGCCTGTTTGCGCGCCAGCCCGAACGTGGAGGATTACCCGGCAGACCTGACGCAGTCTATGGCCGAGTTGTCGCATATGGCGCTGTTGTACGCCCGTAATCAGCAACAGATAACCTTCAGCGGAGAAGGGCGCGTTGAAGGCAATGCCGCGGCCTGGTTCGCGCCGCAGGCAGATGCTCAGGGCTATCGTCAGCCTGCCGCACAGCGCCCGCGTCTGATGGTGCTGGAAGGGTGCGAGCGGGTGCGCCTGTGCGATATCACCCTGGCGGATTCACCGATGTGGACCGCGCATCTGGTGAGCTGCAAACATATTTTCATTCACCGTTTAACCATTGATAACGACCTGGCGCTCTCTAATACCGACGCGCTGGATCTCGATAGCTGCCAGTTTGTCCATATCAGCGACAGCTACTTCAGCGCCGCTGATGACGGCATTTGCCTGAAAACCACCCGCAAAGCTCCCGCGTTGCAACAGCCTACCCGCCATGTAGTGGTGAACAACTGCATCATTCGCTCAAAAAGCTGCGCCATCAAAGTGGGCACCGAAACGGCGGCGGATATCAGCCACATCATCGTCAGCAATTGCACCATTTTTGAGTCCAATCGCGGCATCGGCCTGGTATCACGGGATGGCGGCGAGTTGAGCCAGATGAGCTTCAGCAACATTCTGTTTGATTGCCGTCACGGTCATCCGTGCCACTGGGGGAAAGCCGATCCGGTGTATCTCTCCGCGCGTCGTCGCGCTCCGCAGGTGGCCGCCGGGCAGATTCAGCACATCACTTTCAGCAATCTTTCCGGTATCAGCGAAGGGGCAATCAACCTGCACAGCGAAACCGCAGGTGATATTCACGACATCACCTTTAACGGCGTTCAGCTTCAGCAGGTACAGGGCGCTGCGCAGGAGCAGGGCTGCTATGACGTTCGTCCGCCGTGCAACCCGGCGAAACCGACCGGAATGGGGCTGGATAACGCCTATCTGGTGAACCCGGAAACCGGGCGCGCATGGGGCGTTGAGCCGTATCCTGGCGGGCTTCCGGCGCTGTATGCCGACGGCGTTACCGGGCTGGTGCTACGCGAGTTCAACGCTGTGCGCCCAACGCCGCTACCCGCAGGCTGGCATCCGCAGGATGTGGTGAGGGTGAACGGGAAATAAGCATTCAGAGCGGCGGCGCGGCTCTGGGGCTGCAATCGCCGGATGTCAGTTTAAGGGGATGGAAAATGATAAAAAAAGTCAGGGAGATAAAACTCCATAACTATGTCTGTTACGGTCTCGCGGATGTAATCGGCTCCGGGGCCTTCACGCTGGTCAGCGCCTGGTTGCTGTTTTTCTTAACCACCTTCTGCGGCCTGACGCCGATTGAAGCCGGGTCGCTGTTTGCCGTGGCGCGTATTGTCGATGTGATTATGTGCCCGCTGATGGGCTACATTTCCGATAACTTCCATAAAACCTGGCTGGGCAGACGCTTTGGCCGTCGCCGCTTCTTCCTGCTGCTCAGTATTCCGCTGGTCTCGGTTTACAGCCTGCTGTGGGTGGAAGGCTTCAACTACTGGATGTATCTGCTGGTCTACATCCTGTTCGAAATCGTCTATTCGATGATTTTGATTCCTTACGACACCCTGTCGGCGGAAATGACCTCTGATTTCACCAAACGCTCGAAGCTCACCAGCGCCCGCATGTACATCGCGCAGTTTGCGGGCTTTACCGCCGCGTTTTTGCCGGGGCGTCTGATTGACTCTTTTGGTTCCGATTCGGCGGATTCCTTTTTCTACGCCGGGGCGATTTTCACCGTCTCCTTTATGGTGGTGCTGTTCTTCGTCTATTTCGGCACCTGGGAACGTTCAATCGAGGAAATTGAACTGAGCGAGCGCACCATTGAAACTACCGAGAAACTGCCGCTTTCCACGCGTATTTTCAATATCTACTACGACTTCGTTTCTACCTTAAAAATCAAAACGTTTCGTTCTCATCTGGGGATGTATCTGGGAGGCTCGGTAGGGCAGGACATCTTCAACTCCGTCTTCACCTACTTTGTGGTGTTTGCGCTCTCCACCTCGTCGATTGTGGCCTCTAACTTGCTGAGTGCGATTAACGGCCTGCAATTCTTCGGCGTCGGCGTCGCCACCTGGCTGACCCTGCGCTACTCGCCGTCCCGCGCGTTTGCTACTCAGGCCAGCATGGCGCTGATTGCTTTTGCTTTGTTCTCCTTCACCTACCTGAGCGGCTCAACCAGCATGGTGTTGCTCTATCTGGCGGCGGGGATTGCGGGTCTGGCGCGCGGCGGTATCTACTCCATTCCATGGAATAACTACACCTTCGTGGCGGATGTGGATGAAATTCTCACCTGTAACCGCCGTGAAGGGATCTTTGCTGGCTTTATGAGCCTGCTGCGTAAAGCCTCTCAGGCGCTCTCAATCTTCCTGGTGGGAGTTGCGTTGCAGATGTCCGGCTTTGTCACCGGTCAGGCGAGCCAGCCGCAGTCGGCTATCAACATGATTCTTGCCATCATGATAATTCTGCCTGTGCTCCTCACTGCATGGGGCATTTGGTCTGCTGTCCAGTTCAAAGTAAATGGTCGCACCCATGCGATTCTCAACGAAGAAGTGGCGCGCCTGAAACAGGGCGGCAGCAAAGCAACGGTCACCGCCGAAACCAAAGAGGTTATCGAATCGTTGACCGGCCTGCCTTACGAGCAGTGCTGGGGAGATAACACCGTCGGCTGCGTTAACCGCAGCCTGATGAAAGCGAAAGAAAACGCGGTGCAACTGAAGAACGCGTAATCATTGACCCGCCCGGTGCCGCACGCGCCGGGCTTACTTTTTTGACTGGCATTTATGACTGAACATAGCGTGTACATTCAACAAGGCATTTGGGCGCGAATTGGCCTTCCTCGCCAATTGTTGTGGGGGTTTATTGGCGTCTTTTTGTTTATTACCGGCGCGACTGTCGAACAGAGCTGGCTGGCGTCGCTTTTACAACAGCGCGGCTTTGACGCGCGTGATATCAGTATGATGTCATCGGTCTTCGGCCTGTGCGTGGCGCTGGTCTCCTGGTTCTCCGGGATTGGTGCTGGCGTGCTGGGGATTCGTCGCCTTATGTGGGCGGCGACGCTGGTCTATTTTATTGGCTCAGTACCGTTTATTTTCTGGGCGCTGCCGCACGGAAACTATCCGCTGATGGTTGCCAGCTATGCGCTGCGTGGGGTGGCTTATCCGCTTTTTGCCTACTCGTTTCTGGTGTGGATTAACCAGTGCTGCGAAACGCGCATTCTGGGGCGTGCGGTTTCCTGGTTCTGGATTGCCTTTGGCGTGGGCATGACCATTGTCGCGCCGTGGTTTTCGGGCTTTATGATCCCGCGTAGCGGGGAAACCACCACCTTGCTGGTTGGCTTCGTTTTTGTGCTGGCGGGCAGCGGATGTGCGCTGGTGCTTAACCGTGCACAGCCCGAGCGCGAGTCAGATAGTAAAATCTTACCAGCGCTGGGCGAAGGGCTGATGGTGCTGGCGCGCGAGCCGAAAATGCGCCTGGCGGTACTGGTAAAAACCATCAACGATATCGGTAAATTCTCGCTGGTGATTTTGATGCCGGTTTACCTGCCGCGCTTCGGTTTCAGTATTCAGGCGTGGCTGACTATCTGGGGGCTGGTCAATGTGCTGAACATCTTTGCCGGATACTTCTTCGGTTGGCTGGGCGACACCATTGGTTGGCGCAAAACGGTAGTCTTTTTCTCCGGCACGCTGTGCGGCGCAGCGTCGCTGGCGGTGTGTTACGCCCCGGTACTGTTCGGCAATAGCGGTGTGGCGTTGTTTGCCGCGCTGGCTATTTACGCCATCGGGCTTGGCGCATTCGGCCCGCTGAGCGCGCTGATCCCTGCGCTGCTGCCGGAAAACAAAGGTGCAGCGATTTCCTGCCTTAATTTAGGATCTGGCTTAAGCAACTTCGCCGGGCCGCTTATCGTCACGCTCTGCGTCGATCCGCTCGGCGTGGAAGGTACGCTGTGGGTGATCGCGATACTCTATTTCGCCGCCAGTGTGCTGGCGATACCGTTAAAAGTGCCACACGAAGATTGATCGACTACGCTTTTTCCTCAGGAACATGAAAATAATGAGGAATCAGTATGTCAGGTACAAAACGTTGGGCAGGTTCACTGGCACTTCTGGCAGCCGTGAGCCTGCCGCTTCAGGCCGCCTCTCCGGTAAAAGTCGGCTCAAAAATTGATACCGAAGGGGCGCTGCTCGGTAATATTATTTTGCAGGTACTGGAAAGCCACGACGTAAAAACAGTCAATAAAGTGCAGCTTGGCACGACGCCGGTGGTGCGCGGCGCTATCACTTCAGGCGAGCTGGATATTTACCCGGAATACACCGGCAACGGCGCGTTTTTCTTTAAAGATGAAAACGACGCGGCGTGGAAAAATGCACAGCAGGGTTACGAGAAAGTCAAAAAGCTCGATGGTGAGAAAAATCATCTTATCTGGCTGACGCCTGCACCCGCCAACAATAGCTGGACCATTGCCGTGCGTCAGGATCTCGCGGAGAAAAATAAACTCTCTTCTCTGGACGACCTTAGCCGCTATCTGAAAACGGGCGGGAGCTTTAAGCTTGCGGCCTCCGCTGAGTTTATCGAACGCCCGGATGCGCTTCCTGCCTTTGAGAAAGCCTACGCGTTCAAACTGAACCAGCCACAGTTGTTGTCGCTGGCGGGCGGTGATACCGCGGTAACGATTAAAGCCGCCGCCCAGCAAACGTCAGGCGTGAATGCGGCGATGGCCTACGGCACCGATGGCCCGGTGGCCGCGCTGGGATTAATCACCCTGAGCGATCCGAAAGGCGTGCAGCCGATTTACGCTCCAGCGCCCGTGGTGCGCGAAGCGGTGCTGAAGGAATATCCGCAGCTGGAAAACTGGTTGAAACCGGTATTCGAAAGCCTGGATGAGAAAACCCTTCAGCAGCTTAACGCCCGCATTGCGGTGGAGGGCGTCGATGCTAAGAAAGTGGCGACGGACTACCTGAAAGAGAAGGGACTGGTGAAATAATATTCCAGGGCGTCATTAATGACGCCCTGAACGTTTACCCGCCAGTGGTCAGGTTTGCCTGATAACGTCGGTAGTTGCCGTCATCGGTAATCACATCATAAACCAGACGGCTTCCCGCGTTGAGGGACGCAGGGCGCGTTATCTGCTCCTGAGCGTGAGGCGCAATCATCATACTGGTCGGTTTCTGCTGGCCGGGAAGGTGCAGCGATAAACTCATATACCAGGGTGAGGGATTTTCCACCCGCAACGTCTCTTCGCTAACGCGAAAGCGCAACCCGCGTTCATCTTTTTCCTCAGGCGGCGGCAAGCCTGCCGGGCGAATGAAAATCTTCATGCGTAATCGCAGTGGCAAAATCACCTTTTGCCCTTCACGGCCACTTGCCGCGTTATCCGGGGCAATTTGATAAATATTGAGCCAGAAGAGTGTTTCCCTGTCCTCAGCCAGTCCCTGGCGAGAGGCGAGCATCAGTTTTAATGACCGAAGCTCGCCCGGGAGCATTTTAAAGACCGGTGGAATGACGACCACCGGCGTAGGGTTCACATCCGGCGTGCTGGCCGGATCGCCATCGTCTGCCCATACCTGAATGACCATTGGCATTGCCCCATCGTTAGACAGGTTTAACGTGCGAGCAACGTCGCGGGCGCTGAAAACGATCCGCGTGCGATCAACGTTTACTGCGGCGCTCACCTGAGCCGAAAATGCCAGCAGTAACGCCACCTTACTGAAAACTGACCACCACTTGTAATTGCGCATTGACTGTTCCTGCGGTAACCGTTTGGCCGCTGATGGCTTCAAGAGAGGCGGTGAAATCGCCGGTATACGTTGTCACGGTGTCTGATGAAACCAGTGTGGTGAGATCTTTGTAGGCGTACCAGCCTCGCGTGTTCCCGGTGCCCATACTGGATTGGTCTGGCAGCAGATTAAGCGCGGTGCCATTGCTGTTATAAATCTTAATCCCCACACCTGAGGCGACGCCGCTGCTGCCGTACTGGGTATCCAGCAACCATGTCAGGCCACCGCCGCTGGTCACCAGATTCAGCGTGCGCGCCGCAGCCACGGCGGCGGGCTGATTGACCAGAAAGCCCATGGCGACGTTTGCGGCGCTGGAGGTTGAGGCGCTGGTGCTTGAAATCGCGCCGGATTCACACTGCAGACTGACGGTGAACGGCGCCTGGCTGGCGTTTCCGGCCTGCAACTGAGCGACACTCATCGTCGGTAGCAGTACGCGCGCGGGATAATCGCTGACCTGGCAAATCGCCCCGCGAATATAGGTGACGCTGCCGTAGCTGCCCCATGCACCCGGCCAGCCGGTATACCAGCCTGAATAGTTGGAGAGACTGTCCGCGCCATCGGCCAGCGATGGGGAGATACCTGGGCCTTTAAAGGCGATATAACCGCGTGGTTGGGTATAGGTATCCACATAACGATTTGCACTTTGATAGCCGTAAGTCGTTGAGGTGATTTTGAACATCTCATACAGCACGTTACTGAATGCGCTGGCTGGAATATAAATATAGGTTCCATCGCTGTACCAGTCGCTGGCGGTAAATTTACGCGACTTCCAGTAGCGGCTGTAGTACTCGCCAGTGGTGAGATTCGTCATGCGTACCGCGACGTTTTTCACATAGTCGTAGTAAGCCCCGTCCACTTCTGAGGTGGTATATTTCCCGGCATACGTCGCGTCGCCGTTGGTGGCGTAAAACTCATACAGACTGTCGGCATCCGCGACGGCGCAGCGAAACAGTATCTGATTCGCGGTATAGGGGCTATTGGTGGCGGCGGTCAAAAAGCTCCCCACGCCGCTGCCCAGCAGTGTGCCTGACGGCTGAAAGTTGCTGCCGCTGTTCAGGCTAATGACCGCTGGAAGACCTACGTTGCCGCTGCAGGTATCGCAGGCGCCTGTCCAGCTTGCTGCCGTATAGCCTGCGCTTTTGGCGGCGTCAGAGAGCGAGCTTGTACTGGTCACGCGGGTGCAAGTGGCCCATAGCGAGGTGCAAAAGAGAATGCCAACGAGGATGCTCAGGAGTTGAAGCCAGGCGCGCATGATGTTATTCCTTCTCGCAGCGTTGATTTAAGGTGATTATCTGTTTCTCGTCATCGGCGGGAAGCTGATACGGTACGCGGCAGCGTTGATGAGCGTTCGCGCCCCAGCGCACCAGCAGCGAGCCGGACGCCGCCGGAATTCGCGCGTAAATTTGCCCGCCCTGACCGACCATGCCTATCAGCGTCCCTTCACTATCCAGCACATCGGCCCCCATCGGTGGCAGAACGCCGTTGCCCGCATTAAGGTTTATCAACACCGCTTTTCCTTTTAGCGTGTTGAAGTTCACCCGCGCGATAGCGCCGGAATAGGGCACCACGCGCTGGCTGCCGCCGGTGAGCTCGGCATCTGCCGTCATTTGCTGTGTATCAAGGCTAACGTTATTGACACGATACGGTGCCAGTGAAGGCAGAATGGCGTAGCCGAAGCTATCGACGACCGCGCCCTGGCCGTTTTGTACGCGGGCACCCTGCGCGCCATCGGCATGGATAAGCGCAAAGGTATCGCTGGTGTAGGGCCCGAGCGTCACGCCACCAGGATGCAGCACGATCGTGCCCGACGCGCCCAGCCCGGTCTGACGGTAGTTGCTTCCCTGGTCGTAATTGGCCCGCAGTGCGCCGATGCGGGTATTTTCCTGAACGCCCGCGCCGAAAGTCGCGGAACTGTCGGTGCTGCCATCGCGATAACGCTCATATCCGCCATACATGGACCAGGAGAAATCGCCGCCTTCCCCTGCAGAGCCGGTCATTGAGACTGTGGCGGAACGGCTTTGGCGCGTCTGGTTGTAGTTCATGGCAACAGAGGAACGGCTTTGCCCCCAGTCGAGTGGGATGGAAATATTCATCGAGACGGTGGTCTCGGTGTATTTTTGTCGGCTGCTGGCGTCATCGGGATCGTTCACGCTGCTATAAAAACGTCCGTAGTCCCACGACGTACGCTGACGTGCAACGTTGAAGCCGTAGCTGATACGCTGCCACTGATTGCTGTAGCCCAGCTGTAACTGCGTAATGCGCGACTGATTATTGTAGTAATCCGCTGTGCTGGCACTCATGTTGAGTGTGCCAAAACCCCATAAGGGCTGGCTTACCGTCGCCGACAGTCGGTTGCGCTGATGCAACGTATCAGAGTAGTAATCTTCACCACTTTTGTTTTCCCGGCGAACGCCAAGGACATCCTGGAGATCGCGGAACCCGCTGGTGGAATAGCGGTACGCCGCCAGCACCAGATTCGTGCCGGATGAAAACGTTTTGCTGTAGCTTAACTCGCTGCGCCAGCCTTGCTGACGATCGCCATTTTCAACCTGCGCGTTTGACCAGGTGGCATTCATGCCAAATGCGCCGAGCTCGGTTGCCCACACGCCACCGGCCAGCCAGGCCTGATACTCTTTGGCGATACGTGCCCCGGCGTTGAGCGTAAAGTTATTATTGATGCCGTGCTGCAGCGTGCCTTCAAAGAAATTGTTATTCACGCTGTAATACTGACGCACGCGTCCCATCGACAGCGAGTAGTGCCAGTTCCCGGGGCGAACCGAGTCGGGCACGGCAGAGTAGGGCACCGTGAAGGTCGACGTTTTGCCGTTGGCTTCCACCACTTCAACCTGGAGATCGCCCTGATTACGGGTGTTATAGAGATCGTTAATGACAAACGCCCCCGGAGGAACATTTGTTTCATAGATAGTTTTACCCAACTGACTGATGATTACCCGCGCGCTGCTGCCGGCAATACCGCGCACTTCTGGCGCATAACCGCGTTTTCCCTGCGGCCACATTCTTGCGTCGGTGGCGAGCTTAACCCCATTAAATGATAGGCTGCCGAACAGGCTGCTGTCGGTGTAGCTATCACCAAGCGTCATGATGCTCTCAAGCTGCTCGATCGGACGTTGAACCCAGGTACGTACGCTGTTATAGCGATAGGCGCTGCCGGTCTGATTATTATCGACATAGCGCATATTGCCCTGGTGGCGCACTTGCCACAGGCCAAGGTTGGTGCCAGCGTTAATACCGCTCCATAAATATTGATAGCGGTAGTGGCTGTCGGTATTTTCATTAACCGTATAGCTGGTGTTGTGGCGTAAAAATATCGCGGATGCGCCGCTATCCCACTCTTCGGGTGAGATATAACCGCGCGGATTGTGCACCAGTTCGGTCATGGGAATGGCGAGCTGTAGCCGTAAAGTCGATGACTCGAACTGCCAGCTACCGTCCGGCACCCAGACGGTAAACGGTTTGCAGGTTGTGGGCTCATCGTCTTCCGACACAGCTTTGAGCTGTGCGCTTTTCATCAATGAAGCGGTCAGACAGGGCTCCGGCGCACTGTCGGGGCCCTTGTCTGCAAATGTGACTTTGACACCTGTTTTCACCAGCGTGTTATTCACATACACATCCGCCAGGTAATTCCCTGGAGAAATATGTTGCTGATTAAACTGCCCGATATTTTGCCCATATGCAGATCCCTGAAACAGCGCGGGATCAAAATAGTAATCCTCAGCTTGCGCGGCACCCGCAACGATCAAGGCAATCAGCGATGTGAGCCGTTTTAAAGGGAAATCAGGGGTACGTAACATCGTAGTGCTCGCTTATCCTTGCGCCCTGGTCATTAATCGCCGTCAGAGTGACTTTTCCCCGGCTCTGCTGAGGTGCGCGTGTACCGTTTAGCCAAAATGTTTCACTGGAAAAGGGCGAGACCATATCCACGTTAACCGGGATTTTGCTGCCGCCTGCGTCGACGGTCATATTGGAAAGTGAAGCAAACCATGCCGACGTATTTTTTACCTGAATGCCTACGCCTTTACGGCTATCGCGTACGGCAGAAACATGCAGGCTTTTGGTAATATCTCCCGGCGCGGAGAGACCTTCCGGGCGGAAAAACAGCTTCACCCGGGTACGCAGCATAATCAGCATCTTGTTTTGCTTTTGATCGCCCGCCACGTTAGTCGGAGGAACCTGTAAGAAGTTGAACCAGTAGACGGATTCTCTGTCTTTCGGCAACGGTTTCGCGCCGCTGTAGACGATGCGCACGATTTGCCCTGCTTTAGCCTGAATGCGGAAAACCGGCGGCGTTGATAAAAACGGTACCGCATGGCTATTTTGCGGATTGGCGTCGACATTACCTTCGTCAAACCACGTCTGCACAACGTAGGGGTAGGCGTCATTATTTTTGAGCTGAACATCCACGGAGGAAGACTTCGCGTTGTAAATAATACGGCTGCCCAGCATGGTGACGCTGGCGTGGGCCGTGGCAAGACCGCTCAGACTAAAGGCGACCAGCCACAGAAAACTGCGATGAAAGACGCGCATTGAAATCATGGATTCCTTCCGTCAAAAAAAGGCACAGCACGGGCTGTGCCCTGAAGAGAATTACTGGTAAGAGACGGCGTACTGCATGGTGGCTTCAACAGTACCCGCGGTCGCTTTGCCATTCGCGTAGTACTGCGCGGTATAGGTTGCGGACACTTCTTTTTCGCCCGCGGCTAACGTCAGGTCGCCGGTACCGGTGAATCCGTTCGTCAGGTTAATTTCGGTACCTTTGGTATCCAGAATTTGTACTTCAACGTTGGACGCGGTGCCGGTATTGCCCAGGTTACCGTTAGTGGTCACCTGGTTGCCGACGAAGACGGTAGAGATCTTGGTGGCGTTTGTGGTGTCGCCGGTGCAGCCGGTAAGGCCGATATCAAAGGTTACCGGGCCCGCGGTATCACCACTGGCGCCGAGATCGGTGCTGCTTACCGTTGGCAGCAGAACAACGGGAGTGGCCTGGTTACCGTTAATCGCCACAGAACAGGTTTCGTCCGTGACTTCGCCCTGGAAAGTGATGGTGTTATCTGAAAGAGCCATTGCATTGGCGGACACCAGAAGAGAGCCTGACAGCATAGCTAAGTAACATTTTTTCAACATGATGCGTTTCCTGTTAATCCTGAGTAGACCTGATTGCTTGTTCCATGGCTTCTGCGGGCAGCTTTAAACGCGGGTAAACGAGGTGTTGCAAACCAGCAGTAACATGTACGAAAAGGTTAAGATATTTCCTAGGCTGTGTAATCATTAACTATTAACAGGTGAATATTAAGATTAATATTCTGTTAATGATGCGGAATTATACGTAGGTGTAGTTTTATACGCTGAAATAACCGGCGGTAATGTTATCGGTTAGTAAAGGTGACTTAGGTAAAATCTGAAGTGATAATCACCAGAGAGGATCGAGATCGCATTTCTCTTGTCGAATCAAAAATGCAAAATTGATATAGAGCAAAAAAGGGCAGTCAGGCGCTGCCCATAGAAAAATTAGCGGTTGGGGGTGGGGGCGGGTTCGTTCAGACTCCAGCAAACCTCCGCTTTATTTTCACGAAGTGAGCCGCAAAGCATCATATACAGGCGAGAAAGATCGTTACTGTATACTCTGAAAGTATTGCTTTTTATAACCAATACATACTGGTCGCTGCGACATTGCGGGTTTAATGATTGCGCGTAACTCAGAATGCCCTTTTTCAAACTTTCGGTATCGGTGTTGTTCGGTAGAGGGACGGAGACCAGTACATTACAGTTTCCCGCTTCGCCGATATAAATTTCCCGACGGTCTTCCGGGCGATTCTGGTACCAGAAGGCGAGCGTCACGCAAAGCGCAAGAATTGCGCAAAAAAGCATTATGATGGAAAGGATCTGGATTTTCCCTGAAGAGGGGGGCGCTTTCGCCTCGATAGCCGGTGTAGTGGGAGAGTCACTCTGTTTACGCATTGAAATATCATTGAAAATTTCAATGGGAGGATGCGTCTCGGGTTCAGGAAGCAGTTCGACCCCGATCTGCTGATGGAGCATAAACCCCATCTTGGGTACGGTCGTGATGACCTCTTCTTCCAGCCCGAGGTTACGGAGTATTCGGCGCAGTTTGCTGATGCAATGGTTGAGGTTGTTATTACTGGAAACCATACCAAAGTCATCCCAGACTTTTTTAAATATTATCTCGCGGTTAATTACTTCCCCTTGATGGCATGTGAGTAGTAATAATAATCGCTTAGTTGGGTTGGATATTTGTACCGCATCGTCGGGAGTATCAGCCAGAAATAAGGTTCCAGAATCTGCGTCAAAGATGACCTGTTTGTTAAATAAAAATCTCATAGTCAGAACTCGTTAATGGTTTTTTCTTAATACAAAGAAGAATCATCTCCTTTTGGTGGTAAAACAGTGGAAAGTCTGGCTGTATATTTTAGATTGTAAAGTGTCTGGTTGATATCTTAAGTTCTGGTAAGTTCATTAGATAGACAAAAATATCACATATACAACATTTAATGGCGCTATTTACTGTTTATATGAAAAAGTTAACATTTTTATGCGGTAAAAAAGAAAAGGTTAATCTGCATTACGGATGAAATAAGATATTTCTATCATCAGTAAGAGTTTGATTTTGAGGTTTTGTAAATTAATAAACCGCGAATTGGAGTGGAAAAGACATATTTTAACTGCTAGTTCGCCTATGGAATATTAAAATCGACCAGGTTAAATCTGAGAATGCGTATAAACTGAAAACTCATCATGAACAGAAGCGCGGGAGGCTGGTTTGACGGTAAAGGGAGAACATAAACATCACAGGGAGCGGTTCCTGAAAGAAAAGGTGTTGGTGACCCCCCACCAAAGGATGTGGCTGTTTCGATGATGAGACCGGGTTGCCACCATCGCGTGCAGTTTCTGCTTGTCCTGCTGATAACAGCGGCTGTGCTGTTACCTTTCGTGAACTACGCGCCTAACCGGCTTGTTTCAGGGGAATCACTTACGTTGTGGCAGACCGGTGAGTTTCGCCCTCTGTGGCTGTTAGTGTTTCCGGTGCTGCTGATGGCCCTGAGTTTTATACCGGGGCGTGCTGCCATGGTTTCAAGTTTCGTGCTGGGGCAGGCACTCTTCACCCTGCTGGTGTGGGCCGCCGGAGAGGTGGCAAGCACTCTGGCGTCAACGGGAAGCGCCCTCGCGCGAACCTCACCCGGTAGCGGGCTCTGGTTATGGATGTTGCTGGCGTTACTTATCTGTAGCGACACTTTACGTCGGCTACGGCTCAGCACATTCTGGCGCTGGATTCTGCAAATCCAGATTTGGCTACTGCCGCTGCTGTTACTGTGGATGGGGAAACTTGATCAACTCTCTTTGTTAAAAGAGTACGCCAATCGCCAGGATGTATTTAATGACGCGCTTGCGCAGCATCTGGTGCTGCTTTTTGGCACGCTGTTGCCCGGGCTTCTGCTTGGCATTCCATTAGGCCTGTGGTGCTGGCGACACCCGGCTCGTCAGACCAACGTCTTTGCCGTCCTTAATGTGATTCAAACCATTCCCTCGGTAGCCTTGTTTGGCCTGCTTATTGCGCCGCTGGCGGGACTCGCACAACAGTTTCCCTGGCTTGCGCGTCTTGGCGTGGCGGGAACCGGCCTGACACCTGCCATAATTGCGCTGGTGCTCTATGCGCTATTGCCGCTGGTACGCGGCGTAGTGGCAGGTATGCAGCAGGTGCCAGAGGATGTGCTGGAAAGCGCGCGGGCAATGGGCATGGGGCGCGGGCAGCGCTTCTGGCAGGTTCAGCTTCCGCTGGCGTTACCGGTTTTACTGCGTAGCCTGCGGGTGGTGGCGGTACAAACGATAGGGATGGCCGTTGTGGCGGCATTGATTGGCGCGGGCGGCTTCGGCGCGCTGGTCTTCCAGGGGCTTCTCAGTAGCGCGCTGGATCTCGTGTTGCTGGGTGTCATTCCGGTGGTGGCGTTAGCGGTTATCACCGATGCGCTGTTTAGTTTATGCATCGCGTTAGTGAAAGGAGAGCAGGGTGATTGAGTTTCAGCAGGTCAGTAAATATTTTGGCGACCGGGCAGCGGTAAAAGATCTCACTCTGCATTTTAAAGAGGGCGCTTTCACGGTGCTGATTGGCACCTCCGGCTCCGGAAAATCGACCACCCTGAAGATGATCAATCGCCTGGAAAACCACGATAGCGGCACCATCCGTTTCGCCGGGGAAGATATTCGCCAGCAGCCGCTGTTGGCGCTGCGGCGGCGCATGGGGTACGCCATTCAGTCTATTGGTCTCTTCCCCCACTGGACGGTGGCGCAGAACATCGCCACTGTGCCGCAGCTGTTGAAGTGGCCGAAAGCGCGTACTCAGGCGCGCAGTGATGAACTGATGGCATTACTGGGGCTTGAACCCGAGCTACTCAATCGTTATCCGCATCAGCTTTCAGGTGGGCAGCAACAACGCGTCGGCGTGGCACGCGCGCTGGCGGCCGATCCGGAAGTATTGCTGATGGATGAACCTTTCGGCGCGCTGGATCCGGTGACACGTGGCGCTCTTCAGCAGGAGATGCGCCGCATTCACCAGTTACTGGGGCGCACGATTGTCCTGGTGACGCACGATATCGACGAAGCGTTGCGCCTGGCTGACCATTTGATTTTGATGGATAACGGGGAAGTGGTTCAACAAGGTACGCCGCTGGAGATGCTCACGCAGCCTGCCAATGCGTTTGTGCGCACCTTTTTCGGCCAAAGCGAGCTGGGCGTGCGCCTGCTTTCGCTGCGACAGGTAGGGGAGTATCAGCGTCGTGGTGAACGCGTTGCGGGTGAACCGCTGCATGTGTCCATGTCGCTGCGGGAAGCATTATCACAGTTTGTGGCACAGCGGCGTCTGGTACTTCCTGTGGCGAATGAAAACGGTGAGATTAGCGGTGCGCTGCACTTCGCCGATCTGTTGCGCGAGGAGGGCGACAGTGAGATTTCTGCGTGATCCGCTACTCTGGCTTGTGCTGTTTTTCGTTGCGCTCTTACTCGGCTTGCCGCACAGCGAGCCCTTTTTTCATGCGCTATTCCCGGAACAGTCACGCCCCCTTTATCAGCAGGAAAGCTTTGTCACGTTGACGTTGGCGCATTTCTGGCTGGTGGGCGTCTCAAGCCTGGTGGCGATTGTTTTGGGCACTGGCGCAGGCATTGCGGTGACGCGTGACGCAGGCAAAGAGTTTCGCCCTCTGGTCGAGACCCTTGCCGCAATGGGGCAAACATTCCCGCCCGTTGCCGTACTGGCGATTGCCGTACCGGTGATGGGTTTTGGCCAGCAGCCGGCGATGATTGCATTAATTCTCTACGGCGTTTTACCGATTCTTCAGGGAACGCTTGCCGGGCTGGTATCCGTACCCGCCGGGGTGAGTAGCGTCGCGCAAGGGATGGGAATGAGCAGCGTTCAGCGCCTGCTGAAAGTTGAACTCCCGCTGGCCGCGCCGGTGATGCTGGCAGGCATTCGCACGTCGGTCATTATTAATATCGGCACGGCGACAATCGCCTCGACCGTGGGCGCGAACACGCTGGGTACGCCGATTATCATCGGGTTAAGCGGTTTTAACACCGCCTATGTATTGCAGGGAGCGGTACTGGTGGCACTGGCGGCGGTCATCGTCGACCGCGGGTTTGAACGCCTGAGCCGCAGGCTTAGCCGATACCGCCGCGAACAATGAATGAGTATCCGGCGAGCATCACGCCGCCAATTCCGCTCACGGCCATAAACAGAAATAGCGCCACGACGGCAAGTTTAGCTGGCTTCATAGTGTGCTCCTTATGTTAATTAAAGGATTATACTGCGAAGCATGCTTGTTAATGAACCATTAATTTGTACACAAACGAATCGCGTAACCCTGTTCCTGCCAGCGCTGAATCTGTAAAGCCTGCTGCGGCGCGGAAACGGCCCCACACCACACCAGCAATGTCTGTTTTGGAAAGAGGTCTGGCTGCAGTTGCGGCAGTGAATGTGCCAGCACATCCACCCGCCAGCCCTGTTCGCAGGCGACCCACCCCTCCAGCCATAATGGCGTGATATCGTTAACGTTCCAGCCGACCACCAGCGCATCGTGGCCTGGTTTTTTCCGTGATGCGGCGAGGATAAGTGCAATAGTGTTGATCAGCACGCCATCCAGAATGCCCAACATGGCGCAGAACGTCGATTGCGAACCGGCCAGACGTTGGCGCAGAGGGGTAATGAGTTGATTCACCAGCGTGCGGGCGGGGTAGTGTCGCGTGCTCTCTTTCAGCCACTGGCGTAAACGGTCGATGCGACCACTTTGCAGATAGCGCAGCACTTCCTCCTGGCGCTCCCGCCAGTCCTGTTGCTGCTCCTTACTGCCTTCTATCAACAGCTTTTTGACTTTACTGACCTGAACGCCCGTATCCACCCAGCGTTTAATTTCGCGGATGCGTTCAATATCGGACTCGGTGAATAATCGGTGCCCGCCGTCGGTACGCTGGGGCTTTAGCAGATCATAACGACGCTGCCACGCGCGGAGCGTCACCGGGGTGATGTCACACAGTTGCGCCACCTCGCCAATCGTATACCACGCCATGATAACTCCCTGGATGAATATATCCTTTTAACTGTAGGTCGGGTTTTATTCCTTGCCCTGAAGTGATGGTTTTTTAGGCATAACTTCATCGCCAGACGTATTAAAAATGTGATTCTGGCCGCTATTTCACCATTATTTGCATAGCTTCAAAGAAAGTTATGTTCACTCGGTGTATGTTACGCAGCTTCATGGGTCTTGTGGTTTTCGGGTATGTACGAATTTGATCTGGTGTTGCTGCTGCTTCAGCAGATGTGCGTGTTTTTGGTTATTGCGTGGTTAATGAGTAAAACGCGCTTATTCATCCCGTTGATGCAAGTGACCGTGCGCCTGCCGCATAAACTCCTGTGCTACGTGACCTTCTCGATTTTCTGCATTCTCGGCACCTATTTTGGCCTGCATATCGAAGACTCCATCGCCAACACGCGCGCCATTGGCGCGGTCATGGGCGGTCTGCTTGGCGGGCCGCTGGTCGGTGGTTTGGTGGGGTTAACCGGTGGTTTACATCGCTACTCAATGGGCGGCATGACAGCACTGAGCTGTATGATCTCCACCATCGTTGAAGGCCTGCTGGGTGGGCTGGTGCACAGCATGCTGGTGAAACGAGGCCGTCCGGATAAAGTTTTCAGCCCGTGGACCGCCGGGGCGATCACCTTCTTCGCCGAGCTGGTGCAGATGCTGATTATTCTGCTGATTGCGCGTCCGTTCCAGGATGCCTTTCACCTTGTGCAAAGCATTGCCGCGCCGATGATGGTGACCAATACCGTCGGGGCCGCGCTGTTTATGCGCATTCTGCTCGACAAGCGCGCGATGTTTGAAAAATATACATCGGCTTTTTCCGCCACCGCGCTGAAAGTGGCGGCGTCGACGGAAGGGATTTTGCGGCAAGGTTTTAATGAAGAGAACAGTATGAAGGTGGCGCAGGTGCTCATCCAGGAACTGGATATTGGCGCGGTGGCGATTACCGATCGTGAACGGCTACTGGCCTTTACCGGCATTGGGGAGGATCACCATCTTCCCGGTAAGCCTATCTCTTCCAGTTATACCCAAAAAGCGATTGAAACCGGCGAGGTGGTGTATGCCGACGGCAATGAAGTGCCGTATCGCTGCTCGATTCATCCGCAGTGTAAGCTCGGCTCAACGCTGGTTATTCCGCTACGCGGTGAGAACCAGCGCATTATTGGCACCATTAAACTCTATGAAGCCAAAAATCGCCTGTTCAGCTCGATCAACCGCACCCTGGGAGAGGGGATCGCGCAACTGCTGTCGGCGCAGATTCTGGCGGGCCAGTATGAGCGGCAAAAAGCACTGCTCACCCAGTCGGAAATTAAACTGCTGCACGCGCAGGTGAACCCGCACTTCCTGTTTAACGCGCTTAACACCCTGAAAGCGGTGATTCGCCGCGACAGCGAACAGGCCAGCCAACTGGTGCAGTATCTCTCAACCTTTTTCCGCAAGAATCTGAAACGCCCATCGGAAATCGTGACGCTCGCTGATGAAGTTGAGCATGTGAATGCGTATCTACAAATTGAGAAAGCGCGTTTCCAGGAAAATTTACAGGTTCAGTTGCATGTGCCCGACGAGCTGGCACATATACGGCTTCCGGCCTTCACGCTGCAACCGATTGTTGAGAATGCCATTAAGCACGGCACATCGCAGTTGTTGAGCGTGGGTGAAATTCGTATCAACGCCAGCCGTGACGGTCAACATTTGCTGCTGGCGATTGAAGACAACGCCGGGCTGTATCAACCGAATGCGCAGGCCAGCGGGCTGGGTATGAGCCTCGTGGATAAGCGCCTGCGCACACGTTTTGGTGATGACTGCGGGATCAACGTCGCCTGCGAACCCGATATTTTCACCCGTATTACCCTAAGGTTGCCTCTGGAGGAGAACGCATGATTAAAGTGCTGATTGTCGATGATGAACCGTTGGCGCGGGAGAATCTGCGGGTACTGTTACAGACGCAGCCGGATGTCGAGATTGTCGGCGAGTGCGGTAACGCGGTGGAAGCGATTGGCGCGGTGCATAAGCTCCATCCGGACGTGCTGTTCCTTGATATCCAGATGCCACGTATCAGCGGGCTGGAGATGGTCGGTATGCTCGACCCGGAACACCGTCCCTATATTGTTTTCCTGACCGCGTTCGACGAGTACGCGGTTAAAGCTTTTGAAGAGCATGCCTTCGATTATCTTCTCAAGCCAATTGAAGAAAAACGGCTGGAGAAAACCCTCACGCGTTTGCGTCAGGAACGGAATGCGCAGGATATCTCCGCCCTCACCGAGAATCAGGAAGCGCTCAAATTTATCCCCTGTTCCGGGCATAGCCGCATCTGGCTGTTGCAAATGGATGATGTGGCGTTTGTCAGTAGCCGAATGAGCGGGGTTTATGTCACCAATCACGAAGGGAAAGAGGGGTTCACCGAGCTGACGTTAAGAACGCTGGAGCAGCGCACGCCGCTGTTGCGCTGCCATCGACAATATCTTGTCAACATGGCGCATTTGCAGGAGATTCGCCTGGAGGACAACGGCCAGGCCGAACTGTTGCTGCGCAACGGGCAGACCGTACCGGTCAGCCGACGCTACTTAAAAAGCCTGAAAGAGGCGTTGGGCCTGTAAATCGTGTTAAACTAGCCGACCGCATTTTTCATTACCGAAGGCACTATGGTCAGTAACGATATTTTACGTAGCGTGCGCTACATCCTGAAAATGAACAATCAAGATCTGCTGCGTATTTTTGCGCTGGGCGACACCGTGGTCACCGCAGAGCAGCTGGCACCGTGGTTGCGCAAAGAAGATGAAGAAGGATTTGTACGCTGTCCGGATATTATGCTGTCCTGCTTCCTGAATGGGCTGATTTACGAAAAACGCGGCCGCGATGAATCTGCGCCCGCGCTGGCGGTTGAACGTCGCGTAAACAACAACATCATACTCAAGAAGCTGCGTATCGCTTTTTCCCTGAAAACGGATGATATCCTTGCCATTCTGACCGAGCAGAAATTCCGCGTCTCGATGCCGGAAATCACCGCGATGATGCGCGCGCCAGACCACAAAAACTTCCGCGAATGCGGTGACCAGTTCCTGCGTTATTTCCTGCGCGGCCTGGCGGTACGTGAGCACGCGGCGAAAAGCTAATGCATTTTTAGCCGGGGCAATGCTTCCCCGGCTTCATCATTACTCTTTCTTAAATCCCTGTTTTAAGACCATCTTCTCCGAAAGAATCATTGATAAATACTGCGCGTTGCAATCGGTCAATGATGTGCCCGGAAGTTTACACAGCTCGCTGATGCTGGCTTTGGTGTAATCAACGGTGATGTTCTCTGTAACATAATTGTCCTGGTAATTTATGGTCTCCGTCACACCGGCCGTGTTCTTGTACGCGTTACTGATCTGCTCAAAGCGCCGTTGTGCTTCTTCTTTGTTGCTCACGCCTGCGCTGGCGTAGGTCATTTTGTTATCGACATCCTGGCGCAGGACGACATCCCCTTTGTAGTAATAGGTCACTTTAATCTCAACACCGTTGACGGCATTAAAGAACGTGGCTTTTTCCTCTGGCGTGTTGCTGGCGGCAATGCTCTGGACATAGGTCTGCGGTTCTTTAGGTGTCTCTTTGTTATCGCAGCCCAGCAGGCTGCCCGCGAGGCAGAGGATAATCAGTGTGAGAGTAGGGCGAAGTTTGCGCATGAGAGTTCCTTTTGGCAAATGCAAACTATTATCATATAGCCAAAAAGAAAAAAGCATAGCTGCGGAGGGACATTTTCGGGATAGAAATAAAAAGCGCTGCAGGAGCAGCGCTAAGACTGATGGCAAACTCAACATTGCCTGATGCGCTGCGCTTATCAGGCCTACAAGGTCTCTGCAATATTTTGTAGGCCGGATAAGGCGTTTACGCCGCATCCGGCAAGTACCAGACGCACTTTGCCAGCAATAAGGGCGCTGCCGGAGCAGCGCTTTATGCGGGAGGTTATTTCACCTGCTGACCTGGTTGTGCGCCACTATCCGGGCTTAACAGGAAGATATCTTTCCCGCCAGGGCCTGCGGCCATCACCATGCCTTCAGAGATGCCGAAACGCATTTTACGCGGGGCCAGGTTGGCGACCATCACCGTCAGGCGGCCAATCAGGGCTTCAGGTTCCGGATACGCAGAACGAATGCCGGAGAAGACATTGCGTTTCTCTCCGCCGAGATCCAGCGTCAGGCGCAGCAGTTTATCTGAGCCATCAACAAACTCCGCGTTTTCAATCAGCGCCACGCGCATATCCACTTTGGCGAAATCGTCAAAGGTGATGGTTTCCTGGATAGGATCGTCTGCCAGTGGGCCGGTGACCGGTGCGGCAGCGGCTTTCACTTCCTCTTTCGACGCTTCAACCAGCGCGTCAACCTGCTTGGTTTCGATGCGGTTGTAGAGCGCTTTAAACGGATTCACTTTATGCGACAGCAGCGGCTGGGCGATAGCATCCCACTCAAGCGTGGTATTGAGGAACGCTTCGGCACGTTCGGTCAGCGATGGCAGCACGGGTTTCAGCCAGGTCATCAGCACGCGGAACATGTTCAGGCCCATAGTGCAGATAGCCTGCAGGTCGGCATCGCGACCTTCCTGTTTCGCGACGACCCACGGCGCTTGTTCATCAACGTAGCGGTTAGCCACGTCAGCCAGCGCCATAATTTCACGAATCGCTTTACCGAACTCGCGGCTATCCCACGCTTCGCCAATCGCGGCAGCCGCGTCGGTGAAGGTTTTATACAGCTCAGGGTCAGCCAGTTCAGCAGACAGCACACCATCGAAACGCTTATTGATGAAACCTGCGTTACGCGATGCCAGGTTAACCACTTTGTTCACGATATCGGCGTTCACGCGCTGGATGAAGTCTTCCAGGTTGAGGTCAATATCATCAATGCGTGAAGAGAGCTTGGCGGTGTAGTAGTAGCGCAGGCTGTCCGCATCGAAGTGGTTCAGCCAGGTGCTGGCCTTAATGAAAGTCCCGCGCGATTTTGACATCTTCGCACCGTTGACCGTCACATAACCGTGCACGAACAGGTTGGTTGGCTTACGGAAGTGACTGCCTTCCAGCATGGCAGGCCAGAACAGGCTGTGGAAGTAAACGATGTCTTTACCGATGAAATGATACAGCTCGGCGTCGGAATCTTTCTTCCAGTAATCATCAAAGCTTACGGTGTCACCGCGCTTATCACACAGGTTTTTGAAAGAGCCCATGTAGCCGATTGGCGCGTCCAGCCAGACGTAGAAATATTTGCCCGGTGCATTCGGGATTTCAAAACCGAAGTACGGTGCATCACGGGAGATATCCCACTGTTGCAGGCCAGATTCAAACCACTCCTGCATTTTGTTCGCCACCTGCTCCTGCAGCGCGCCGCTGCGGGTCCACGCTTTGAGCATTTCGCTAAAGGAAGGCAGGTCAAAGAAAAAGTGCTCCGATTCACGCATCACCGGCGTCGCACCGGAAACCACCGATTTCGGCTCGATAAGCTCGGTCGGGCTGTAGGTCGCGCCGCACACTTCGCAGTTATCGCCGTACTGATCCGGCGATTTACATTTCGGGCAGGTGCCTTTCACAAAACGATCCGGCAGGAACATGCCTTTTTCCGGATCGTAAAGCTGAGAGATGGTGCGGTTTTTGATAAAACCGTTCTCTTTCAGGCGACCGTAGATGAGCTCCGACAGCTCGCGGTTTTCATCGCTGTGCGTTGAATGGTAATTGTCGTAGCTAATGTTGAAGCCAGCAAAATCAGCCTGATGTTCCTGACTCATTTCGGCAATCATCTGCTCCGGGGTAATCCCGAGCTGCTGAGCTTTCAGCATGATCGGCGTGCCGTGTGCATCGTCCGCGCAGATGAAGTTTACCTGGTGGCCGCGCATTCGCTGGTAACGGACCCAGACATCAGCCTGGATATGCTCCAGCATGTGGCCGAGGTGGATTGAGCCGTTGGCGTACGGCAAAGCGCACGTTACCAGAATTTTCTTCGCGACTTGAGTCATAATGAACATTACTTCTTATGTAGTGAAAAGGGTTTTCGATATTACCAAAAGGGGCATTATTAAGTAAGCACAAACCTAAGTGTTTCAGGTAAACTTGTTCAACGAAGGTTTACTCACAAGAACAAAGGAGTCGGGATGAGTTCTCAATCCCAGGCCACATCCCCCGAGCGCCTGCGCGCGATGGTTGCCGGGACGCTGGCTAATTTTCAGCATCCTACATTGAAGCATAATCTCACCACGCTGAAGGCGCTGCACCATGTGGCGCTGCTGGATGGCACCGTGCACATTGAGCTGCAAATGCCGTTTGTCTGGAATAGCGCGTTTGAAGAGCTGAAAGAGCAATGCAGTGCTGACCTGCTGCGCATCACGGGTGCGAATGCGATCGACTGGAAACTGACCCATAACATCGCCACGCTGAAGCGCGTTAAAAATCAGCCGGGTGTGAATGGCGTGAAAAATATTATTGCCGTGAGTTCGGGTAAGGGCGGGGTAGGGAAATCGTCTACAGCCGTCAACCTGGCGCTGGCGCTGGCAGCGGAAGGGGCGAAAGTCGGCATTCTCGATGCTGACATCTACGGCCCGTCAATTCCGACCATGCTGGGCGCGGAAAATCAGCGTCCGACCTCACCAGACGGCACCCATATGGCGCCGATTATGGCTCACGGTCTGGCGACAAACTCGATTGGTTACCTGGTTACCGACGATAACGCGATGGTGTGGCGCGGCCCGATGGCCAGTAAAGCCCTGATGCAGATGCTACAGGAGACTTTATGGCCGGATCTCGATTATCTGGTGCTGGATATGCCGCCGGGCACCGGTGACATTCAGCTGACGCTGGCGCAAAACATTCCGGTTACCGGCGCGGTGGTGGTTACCACCCCGCAGGACATCGCGCTTATCGACGCCAAAAAAGGCATCGTGATGTTTGAGAAAGTGGAAGTGCCGGTGCTGGGCATCGTGGAAAACATGAGCATGCATATTTGCAGCCAGTGTGGTCACCACGAACCTATCTTTGGTACCGGCGGCGCAGAAAAACTGGCGGAGAAATATCATACCCAGTTGCTGGGTCAGATGCCGCTGCACATCAGCCTGCGTGAAGATCTGGATAAAGGCACCCCGACGGTGGTGAATCGCCCGGACAGTGAATTTACGCAAATTTATCGTCGACTGGCGGATTTAACCGCCGCCCAGCTTTACTGGCAGGGTGAAGTGATCCCCGGCGAAATTGCCTTCCGCGCGGTATAAGCGTTCAGGCGCATAACCCAGGCGGGTTATGCGCCTCTTTCATTAACGGTGATAGAAGATTTCGCCGTCGTAAACTTTACTGATTTTCCCGTCCGTGTCAGAAATCAGCACGTAGTTGCCGCCCATGTAAGTCCAGTGTGTTCCCGCGTCTGGCGCAGGCAGATTGCGCTGCTGCCACTGCTTGATGTTGTACTGGTCAGTACGGTACATCTCAGGAACGGTGTCCCCGATGTTAAAGTGGGTGAAATCAGCGACAAACTCTTTCAGTTCATACTTCTGAATGCCCGTGCCTGGCGCGGCGAAGGCGGTTCCGGCGGCCATCAGGCCAGCCAGAAGCCATAATCTACATTTACCCATTCTTTCTCCAACGATAACCAGAATGCTTAAGGGTGTAGAGTCTGCCTTTTTCTCTTAAAATTAACAGGCAGATCGACGCTCTTTTGTATCACAGAATAGGTTTTTTAGTAAAAAATGTAACAGCGCCGCCTCAGAAGCCTTCCAGTACCAGTTTGCCCATGGTTTTCCCGGTCTCAAGCTGGCGATGCGCCTGGCGAATATTTTCCGCGTTAATCGCTCCTAATTTCTCGCCCAACGTCGTTTTGATCACACCCTCATCAATCAATGCGGCGACGCGAGTCAGCAACTGATGTTGAGCAATCATATCCGGCGTTTCAAACATCGAGCGGGTATACATAAATTCCCAGTGCAGTGAGATGCTTTTGGCTTTTAACGGGCGTGCATCCAGGGTTTCAGGATCGTCAATCAGCGCCAGTTTGCCCTGTGGGGCGAGGGCTTCAATCAGCTGCAAATAGTGTTTATCCGTGTGCGTCAGGCTGGCGACGTGCGTCACTGCCGGAATACCGATGCGAACAAGTTCTTCAGCGATAGGTTTGCTGTGGTCGATAACGTAATGTGCTCCGGCATCCGCGACCCATTTCTGCGTTTCCGGGCGCGATGCGGTGCCGATCACCGTCATTTTCGTAAGCTTGCGCGCCAGTTGAGTCAAAATGGAACCCACACCGCCCGCCGCACCAACAATAAGCAGTACGTCGCCTTCATTGCCATTTTCCTGAATGCCCAGGCGATCGAATAGCAGTTCCCACGCAGTAATGGAGGTTAACGGCAGGGCGGCGGCAGAAACGTTATCCAGCGAACGCGGCTTAAGGGCGACAATACGCTCATCGACCAACTGGAACTCGCTGTTGCTGCCTGGACGCGTTAACGCGCCTGCGTACCAGACTTCGTCGCCCGCTTTAAACAGGGTGACCTTCTCGCCAACGGATTTCACCACGCCGACAGCATCCCAGCCCAGTACGCGCGGCGTGTCGCCGCTAAAACCGGCACGCACTTTGGTATCGACCGGGTTAACGGAGATGGCGTTGACTTCTACCAGCAAATCGTGGCCCGCCGCCACGGGAACGGGCAGGGTAATTTCTTCTAATGCTTCAATATTGCCGTGCGCGCCAGCTGCCTGAGTAATCGCAATCGCTTTCATAACCACCTCTGTGATGTTGGGTAAACTCTAAGAATGATATTATCCGGTGATATTTGCCGGAAAAATCCATTCGCGGCGACAGGACTTATCGTTGAGGAGTGAAAATGCTCAGGCTGGAAGATTTAACCCTGTTCGTGCGCGCAGCGGCGTTAAGCAGTTTCAGCGAAGCGGCGCGCGAGGCTGGTCTGCCGCCTGCGCAGGTGAGTTCCGCCATTAAGCGTCTTGAGACGGCGCTCAATATCCGTCTGTTCGCCCGCTCAACGCGCAGTCTGCGCTTGACGCCGGAGGGCGAAACCTGGCTGCCTTATGCTACGCAGATGCTGGAAACGATGCAGGCCGGGCTTCAGCAGATCCAAACGCCGGATGATGAAATTCGCGGTACGCTGCAAATTGCGGTGCCTTCTGATTTGGGGCGAAATCTGCTGCTCGGTATTTTCCGCCAGTTTCGACTGCGTCACCCGGCGCTTAAGCTACGCATTCTTTTCTCAGACCAGGTGACGGATGTGTTTAAGGATCCGGTCGATGTGGCATTTCGCTACGGCACCAATGAGGACGCATCATACGTTGCGCTGCCGATCGCACCGGATAATCGCCGTGTACTGGTCGCTTCGCCAGAGTGGATCGCCAAAAATGGCCAACCGGTAACGCCTGCCGATTTAGAAAAGTGTGATGCGCTGACGTATGTGCTGCGAGGCCGATTGTTCGATCGCTGGACGCTCACTGCCGGGGGGGAAACCCACGAGGTGCAGGTCAATGGCACAATTATTAGTGATGATGCGGAAGTGATTCGCCGGTTGGCAATTGCCGGGGAAGGCATTGCCAATAAGTCCTGGCTCGACGTCAGTGAAGATGTCTTTCAGGGCCGCCTGAAACTGCTGCTGCCAGACTATGAAGGCGACTGCGTGCCGCTGAATATGATTTGCCCGCATCGCAAGCAGCTCTCGCCTGCGGTGCGGTTGTTGTATGAAGCGGTGAAGGAACGCTGTGAAGCGCTGGTGCAGCGCAGGGGTTAATTTCCCTGGCGCTGGACGACAGAATTATAGTTAAAGCGTTGATAGTGATAGTGGCTTACGCAAAATTCGAACGGCTGACCATCGTTAAGATAGGTCACGGAACGTGTCACGCTCACCGGCTCGGTCGGTGCGAGTTTCAGCCAGGTTTGCGCGTCTGCATCGCTCGGCAGCGAGGAAAACTGGGTATGACTGCTGGCCGGGATCTTTTTCAGCGTTTTTTCCACATATTGATACACCGAACCCAACGCATCCTGGCGGGTAAAGTCGGGCAGAATGCGCAGCGGGATCCAGGTTTCTTCGATTGAAAGCGGAAGTTCGTCGATATAGCGCACGCGGCGAAAATGCCAGGAAAATTGATCGACGCTTATCGCCAGGTGTGCAGCGATATCTGGCGGCGGGTTAGCCGTTTCAAAGGCCAGCAAAAGACTACTGACATTATGCCCTTGCGCGGCATTCAGGGTGCTTACGCCGAGGATAGGCGGATTTCTTGTTCCCGTCTGCGGCAATGGCTGTGGTGTTGCGGTTTTCACCACCGTTCCCAGCCCGCGTTGACGGGTTATAAAGCCTTCATTAACCAGAATATCCAGTGCGTTATTTAGCGTAATTTTGCTGCAGCTAAACTCTTCGCAAAGCTGATGCCCGTAGGGGATCTTTTCACCCTGCAAATATAATTTATTCTTAATTCTTTCTCTGATTATATTTGATATTTCAATATATCGGCGCAACGCATCTCTCCTTTTATCTCAGCGGCAGTATATCGCAGATGCTAAATTTTTATCCAGATCTCATTTATTTTAAAAGTAGTCTACTTTTAAAATAAAGGCATTGACTTGAGTCTAACCCGGCGACATCCTTGTTCCTGTCGGTGGTAATGAATAAATAAAATATTCATATAGATAATTAATATTGCGTATTCATTGTTGTGATTTATTAAATAATTCATACGGGAACATGCCATGAAAGATATCTTATTGAAGAAAACACTTTCATTAGCTCAGTGGATGGGTTCACAAATACATCTGCGCACGATGCGCGATGCATTCATAATGTTAATACCTTTTTTAGTCCTGTCCGGAATGATGATTTTGATTAATAACGTGGTGATTAATCCCGGTGGGATCTTATCGGGGATAATTGCCGATACCACGTTATCCTCCTGGCAAACAGTTGGTAATAAAGTGGTTAATGGAACCATGAATATCCTCGGCATGCTGATTGGTCTGGTGTTCAGCTACAACCTGGCGCGTAACCGTCAGTTTGCTAATCCGCTGATGGCAGCGCTGGTCGCCGTCAGTTGTTTATTCGTCCTCATGCCGGTGCTGAACGCCTTAACGCCCGAGGGCGCAACGGCAGAGGTGATGGTTAAAAGCGCGGTACCGTACGCACTACTTGGCACCAGTGGAACCTTTGTGGCGCTGGTCTGCGGTGGGCTGTCAACGGAACTCTTTATCCGCATCAGTAAAAACAGACGCCTGCAAATTCGCATTGAAGGTAATGTGCCGCCTGCGGTCATTCAATCTTTTAACACTCTGTTTGCAGTGATGATTACCGTGCTGCTGTTTGCTTTTGTCTCTTATTTTATGGTGGTTATCGCAGGCGTTGAGCTCCATGAGTTAATTAACAAGGTGATTCAGAAACCGCTGTTGGGCCTGGCAACGAGCCTGCCGGCGTATATTTTCATCGATATCATCAATAACTTTGTTTTCTCACTTGGCATCAACCCCGGCGGGATCACTGGCGCGATTCTGGAAGCGCCAATGTTAGTCGCCATGCAGCAGAATATGGATGCCTGGGCCGCAGGTCGCGAAATCCCAAATATCATTGTGCGCCCGTTTAGTGACCTCTATGGCCGAATGGGGGGAACGGGCATTACGCTGTGCCTGATTATCGCCGTTTTTATCCGCAGTAAACGCAAAGAACTGCGTTCATTCTCACGTACGATGATGCCAACTACGCTGTTTAATATTAATGAGCCGGTTATTTTTGGCTTTCCCATTATCTTTAATCCCATATTAATGGTTCCCTTTACTTTTATTCCGTCAATTCTCTATGTCCTCGCGTATTATGCGACGGCATGGGGATGGGTATCCAAAATCGTCGTTTTCGTACCCTGGTCTGTTCCGCCTTTAATTTCCGGGTATCTGGCCAGCGGTGGGGATTATCGCAACGTGATTCTGCAATTTATTCTTCTGGTGCTGGGCGTATTACTTTATCTGCCATTTCTGATGCTTTATGAAAAAGTGCTGAATGCACAGGATAACCCGGCGCATTAATAAACTGAAAACAAGGATGAATGATGAAAAGTATTCTGCTTCTCTGCAACGAAGGTATGTCCACAGGCTTTCTGTGCAACAAAATGAATGAAGTCGCCCAGGCAGACAATATTGCAGCTAAAGCCTGGGCTATCCCTGAATCGGCGCTCGAAGGACATTATCGCACGGCGGATGTTATTATGGTTGGCCCGCAAATAAGCTATCTGCTCGACTCTATTCGCCAGCGTGTTAATGACGAAATCCCGGTTGGTGCAATTAACCCGGTGGATTTCGGGCGAATTAATGCCAAAGCGGTACTGGATCACGCGCTGTCGCTCACAGAAAAACAGGCGGCGTCATGAGCAATGCAACCCTCTTAACGCGCATCACAGACGCGTCGCAGAAGATGGCGTCGGAAGTTCATCTTCGAAGCCTGCGCGACAGTTTTATTATCACCGTACCGTTTCTGGTGCTGGCGGGTCTGTTCATTATGGTCAACTACGTTTTTCTTGATCCTAATGGCATGATGGGGAAGTGGTTTTCCAGCGAGGCGCTACTGGCGGCCAGAAGTATTGGCGACCGTATTCTGACCGGAACGATGAGTATTCTGGCGCTGATGCTGGTGGTGCTCATTGCCTGGAGCATTGCCAGCAAGCGTAAATTCGCCGCGCCGATGATTCCGGCGATGGTATCGCTGGCGGCATTTTTGGTGCTGATGCCGCAACAAGTACTGTTAACGCCAGTTAATAGCGAGACGGCGGTTGCCGTTGGCGGGGTGATATCGCTGGGGCTGACCAACGCGGGCGGCGTCTTTATGGCGATTTTAACCGCTATCGTCGCCACCGACCTTTTCCTGTGGGTGGCCAAAACCCGCTGGCTGCAAATACGCATGGGCGATGAAGTGCCGCCAATGGTAACGCAATCCTTTCAGTCGATGTTTTCGATAATCCTGGTGGTACTGGCTTTTGCGCTACTGGCGGCGGGCGTCAAAGCCGGAACGGGCAAAGAGGTTCACGAGATTATTCAGGCATTAATTCAGGCACCACTGGTGCACCTGACCACGAACTTATCGGGTTTTCTGGTGCTGACGACGCTCACCAATTTCCTGTTCTCCCTCGGTATTCACCCATCCGGCATTATTAACCCAATACTTGAGCCTCCCTTGTTGGTCGCGATGCAGGAAAATATGGCCGCGTTTGCCCGGGGCGATATGCCGCCGCACATTATTGTGCTGCCGTTTCGCGATCTCTACGGGCATATGGGCGGCACGGGTACCACGCTTGCACTGCTGTTGGCGATATTTCTGCGCAGTAAAGTCTCAAGCCATCAAAAACTGGGGCGAACGGTGCTGGCGCCGGGGTTATTCAATATTAACGAGCCGGTCATTTTTGGTTTCCCGGTGTTGTATAACCCGCTGATCATGATCCCTTTCATCATTTACCCACAAATTAACTTTGTGATTGCGTATTTCGCTACGCAATTGGGCATGGTCTCCAGAATAGTCGCTTTCGTTCCGTGGTCTGTGCCACCGCTGCTCTCCGGTTGGTTAGGATCCGGCGGCGATGTTCGCAACGTTATTTTGCAGGTTGCTTTACTGGCGCTCGGCGTAATGATTTATCTGCCTTTCCTGATGGCCTATGAAAAGACGATTGTGGAAGCCAAAGTGAAAACGCTCGTCGATTCATTATCCACTGAGAAACAGGCTGCTGAACTCACCGTCCTGCGCAATAAAACCATTATTTTGACCTGCAACGAAGGTATGTCGACGTCAATTATGGCGAACAAAATGCGCAAATACGCCGAGGAGTGCGGTTATGCGCTCAATGTGTACGCCATCAATATTGGCCGTATAGAAGAGGAGTATCAGAAAGCCGATCTGATTCTGCTTGGCCCGCAGGTGGTGTATATGCAGGAATCCATTATTAAGAACATCGACAACGCCTGTCCGGTAATGGCAATCAATGCAGAGTACTTCAGCAAGCTGGATGGTAAATCTGCCATCGAAGACGCTGTTGTTATTTTGAATAACAGAGCACAACATACACTGGAGGTTAATTGTGATTAATTGCGCCTTTATAGGCTTTGGAAAAAGCGCAACCCGTTATCATCTGCCCTATGTGCTGGTGCGCAAGGATAAGTTTAACGTCAGCAGAATATTTGACCGGGTACGGGTTCCCGCACGCGAACAGCAGTCTCAATATGTCGGTATCCAGTTTACCTCGCAGGTAGAGGATATTTTAAACGACGCATCTATTTCACTGGTTACGGTTTGTACGCCTCCGAATAGCCATTTTTTTTATGCCAAACTCTGCCTTGAGCATGGCAAAAATGTGCTGGTTGAAAAACCGTTCACCACCACCGTCGATGAAGCGAAAATACTGTTCGCGCTGGCACGTGAAAAAGGGCTGCGGGTAACACCTTTCCAGAATCGTCGTTTTGATAGCTGTTTCCTGACCATGAAACAGGCTATTGAAAGTGGCAAGCTTGGCAAAATTGTGGAGGTAGAGAGCCACTTCGACTATTTCCGCCCAGAGGCAGAACGTCAGCCGGGAGGTCATTTTGATGGCGCATTTTATGGCCTTGGCGTACACACGCTCGACCAGATGCTGGCATTATTTGGACGCCCCCAGCAGGTTTACTACCATCTGCGTCATTTGCGCCAGCCGGATAACCCTGACGACACGTTCGAAGCACAGCTTATTTATGGCGACATGAAAGCCATTATTAAAACCAGTCATCTGGTGAAAAAACCGTATCCTAAATTCCTGGTTCACGGAACGCGGGGCACCTTTATTCGCGATGAAATCGATCAGCAGGAAACCAGCCTGAAAGCCAACATTATGCCGGATAATCCGTTATTCGCCGCGGAAGAACATCCGGGCGTGCTGGACTACATCGATGGGCAGGGCAACAACCAGCAGGTGTATATTCCCGCGGTTAAAGGTGACTATGGTCGCGTGTATGACGCGTTGTATGAAACATTAACGACCGGATGTGCGAACTATGTTAGCGAGCTGGAGGCGTTGACCAATCTGGAGATTCTGGAGCGCGCGTTCCATCAGCCATCGCCTTCTCTGATAACTTTGTCGTAAGGAGTTTTTATGCAACGGATTCTGAATTGCCGCACGCATGATTTTGCTAAATGTGTTAGCGCCGGTGAGTTAAAACAAGCGATTATTGCTTCGGAAGGACGGGTGCTTATGGCTGAAGTCGCGGCGAGCGCCAGTCCGCTTTATGGTGAAGTGACGAATGGCGAGCTGCTTTGTGCGTTTGGGTGCGACCTGTTATTAGTCAAAGGAATGAATTGCCGCACTCAGGCGATTCAGGGATGCGAGAACCTTGCCCATTTCAAAACGCTGACGGGGCGACTGGTTGGTGTCAGTATGGAAGTGCTCGCCGATCCCTCGCTGGACGATCCTCGCGCCTGTAATCTGAGCAACCTCGCGCTGCTACAGGAGGCGGATTTTTACTGCCTGACGGCGTATGACAAACCGGGCGTCACCGCTTCGCGCGTCATTGACGCGCTACGCCAGATTCGCGGTATGACCGATAAGCTGATTCTGGTGGCGAAGTTCTATGCGTCCGGCGTTGCCGAACCACTGGAATACGCCAGTTACGTCGCGGCGGGTGCAGATGGCGTCATTGTTCCTGCGCCTGCCGGATGTCGTGGCGCGTCAGAGGAAAAAGTCACGCGCGCGCTGGAGGCTATCCAGGCCGCCGGTGGCGTGGGCATCACCACGCTCAGCAGCAGCCAGGAAGGCGCAGACGAAGAGACTGTGCGTCAGATTGCGCTCGCCAGTAAACGCTGCGGTGCCGATATGTATAACTTCGGCGATGCTGGCGTCGCAGGCATGGCGGATCCGCAAGCATTATATGCGTTTTCAATGGCCGTTCGCGGTCGCCGCCATACCTGGGTGAGAATGGCGGCGTCGCTGGCGCGCTAAACCAGCGTCATCAAAAAGAACCCGGCAGCCGTCATCAGGAGCGATCCCACCACGTGAGTTATCACGGAAATCATCGCCCACAGATAGTTGCCGTTTTGCAAAAGGGTGACGATCTCCGCCGAAAAAGTGGAAAAGGTCGTCATCCCGCCGCAAAGACCGGTGGTAATCAGTAACTTCCACGCCGGATCTAACTGCGGCTGGCGCAAAAAGAACGCCAGCGCCGCGCCAATAATAAAACCACCCACCAGATTAACCACCAGCGTGCCAGGTGGTAGGCTCGGGAAAAGGCTGTTCAGTTTCATCGACAACCACCAACGAATCACACACCCGGTTGAGCCGCCCACTATAACGGCCAGTAATGAACGATACATCACGCGCGTAAATCCTTATGCTAAATGTTTGATCAGCACATCCACCGTCAAGTGGTTGATGTACTCAAGGGAGTGGGAGGCGAGCACGCCCAGCAAGCGATTGTGATGCCCGGCGATGACCAGATCGATACGGCGATCGCGGATACAGGATTCGACATCTTCAAAGCGACGGGTCGTGACTAACTCCAGCGTTTGTACCGGTAGGTAAACGGATTCCGCCAGCTCGCTCAACAGGGCTTTGGCCTGAATGACTTCCTGCGAAACCACGTCATCCATCAGGCTGTCAGAGACATAATTGAGGGCGCGATAATCGGTGCTGATATGCGCGATGGTTATCGTCATCGCGTTCTCCTGCGCCATTTTTGCGGCGTGATCAAGCAGGGGAATGCCATCAAGGCTGCTATTAATCAGCACCAGCGCATGGTGATAAACAGGCATAAAAAAACCTCGTCAGGTTGCGAGGTATGCGCGGGTCTTCAAACGACAGACAGCCTGACATACCTCCATGTTAAGAGGGTATACCAGGCGTCATCAGCCCCAGCAGGGCGGTTGGGAAAGGTGGAACGCCATCACCTTTGTGAATAATTGTGGGCCGATGATGGGGGGATTGCAAATGGTTTGTGCGGCTTGCTTCCGCCCGGCACTTGCCGTAACCTGTCGCGATAAACCAATTTGTTGTATTGATGATTCAGGGGCCCTTCCTTCGTGAAGGCTGAGAAAAACCCGTACATTACTCATTCATCACGACATACAGCAACGTAAGAATGAACTTTCTTAAGGGCTCCACTGTTGCCAGATTAATTCTCTAATGCTTCATCTTGATCAGAAGAACATTATCACGACAGCAAACATTGGAAAGAGTGTTATTTGAATGAATTAAAAATCGTTTGCAACCCTTATTTGTTTTGTTGAATGGTATGAGTTCTTATTTCATCCATCTTAAACTTTAGATGGTTGTCTACTAACAGTAGCAATCTTTTTTTCAAAGGATAGTTCTTTACCTTGCTTAGGCGATAGAGGGTTATATACATTATTATAACAATGAGCGGTTAAGTCTGAAATGAAAAGACCTGAGTCCGGTTGATACCGAATCCAGGCCTTGAAAGCCGCTTAACATTAACTGTCCAATTTATGGGCGCAGTCCGCCGTAAGAGGCTTGTTCATATGGCTTAGCTATCAACTGCTTCAACGTTATAATAGTAAGCTAGCGTAGCCAGGAAAGAGCAATCATCAAGATTCAATTGTCGCTTGTCGATCTCATTCCAATAGCTGTTTAAAGCGGCCTCATCACCTTGTGAGAGGTTTTTACCGTACTGACTACACAACGCCTCATTAGAGAGGGTAGTGGGGCGTGTAGAGCATCCAGAGAGCCCAAGCGCCACCACTACTACAGCAAAAAGAGATTTCATTAACTTACCTTACTGTAATTGATATTTTTTATTACCTTGCTCTACCTCTTGCCACCTCCTTTTGTATTATTTCCTTTAACTCAGTAACGTTATTAGTAAGAAGCTGAAAGCGATTTCCATAATCAGCTTTGATGAATCTTCTAAATAAGAGGCTCTAAAAGAATTCTTCGTTAGAATCCGAAGCCAACACCCGCTCCCATAGCGAAATCGTTATTTGTCGTGGTACTTAAACCAGCCTTAATAACTGTGTTGCTACCTGCATGGAGAGAAGCACCAACACTTAACGCTGATTCGCTTTTAAAAGTGCCCACGCCAGCAGAGAACATCATTGTTTGGCCTGCTTCAACTTGAGGCATAGAAGCGATAGCAACCGCTGCGGCGCTACCTGAACGAGCTTCTTTTTTATTGCTATCAACTTCATCTTTCAAAGAGGAGAAATTATTATTAGCAGCAGAAAGTTTATTAAGCGCCTGGTGAACAGCTTTCAAATCAGCAGCGTTACTGGCGGTAGAAGTGCTGTTACGTTTAACAGTACTTTGAGTAGCTGTATCGACTTGCACTTTCGTAACGGTGGATGTTACGCCGTTAACTCCGTTCTTTCCATCACGCCCGTTAATTCCGGCTTTTCCATCTTTTCCGTTTAATCCAGTAGCGCCCGTTAAACCTTGCTTTCCTTGTGCGCCAGTATCGCCTTTATCACCTTTCGCACCATCTTTACCATTCATAGGTTTAGGGGCATTCTCAAGTGCCGTAAGACGCGAGTTATGTTGAGCGTCAACTTTATCAACGTTGGCTTTGACCTGCCCCCACGATTAGATACAACACTCAGTTAGTAACGTCGGAATCTTCATTCTCAGAATGACCCTTTCTCCAGCCCGCTGCAAATTCAGACGGTGTCTGATAATTCAGCGTGGAGTGCGGGCGGCATTCGTTATAATCCTGCCGCCAGTCATTAATAATTTTCCTGGCATGAACGATATCGCTGAACCAGTGCTCATTCAAACATTCATCGCGAAATCGTCCGTTAAAGCTCTCAATAAATCCGTTCTGCGTTGGCTTGCCCGGCTGGATTAAGCGCAACTCAACACCATGCTCAAAGGCCCATTGATCCAGTGCACGGCAAGTGAACTCCGGCCCCTGGTCAGTTCTTATCGTCGCCGGATAGCCTCGAAACAGTGCAATGCTGTC
Organism: Pseudocitrobacter faecalis; assembly: GCF_965231525.1. Taxonomy (NCBI): domain Bacteria; kingdom Pseudomonadati; phylum Pseudomonadota; class Gammaproteobacteria; order Enterobacterales; family Enterobacteriaceae; genus Pseudocitrobacter; species Pseudocitrobacter faecalis. The sequence goes on from NZ_CBDDNJ010000002.1 coordinate 1,216,971, forward strand.
CAGAATACGCGTGACCTGAACGCCTGAAATCCCAAAGGCAACAGTGACCGTCAGGCATTCCTTTGTGAAATCATCGACGCAGGTAAGACACTTGATCCTGCGACCGGTGGAAAGTGCGTCCATGACGAAATCCATCGACCAGGTCAGATTGGGCGCCGCCGGACGGAGCAGCGGCAGACGTTCTGTTGCCAGCCCTTTACGACGTCTTCTGCGTTTTACGCCCAGGCCACTGAGGTGATAAAGCCGGTACACGCGCTTATGATTAACATGAAGCCCTTCACGGCGCAGCAACTGCCAAATACGACGGTAGCCAAAACGCCTGCGCTCCAGTGCCAGCTCAGTGATGCGCCCTGATAAATGCGCATCAGCAGCCGGACGGTGAGCCTCATAGCGGCAGGTCGACAGGGATAAACCTGTAAGCCTGCAGGCACGACGTTGCGACAGACCGGTCGCATCACACATCAACATCACGGCTTCCCGCTTCTGGTCTGTCGTCAGTACTTTCGCCCAAGAGCCACCTGAAGCGCCTCTTTATCCAGCATGGCTTCGGCAAGCAGCTTCTTGAGTCTGGCGTTCTCTTCCTCAAGCGACTTCAGGCGCTTAACTTCAGGCACCTCCATACCGCCATACTTCTTACGCCAGATGTAAAACGTGGCATCGGAAATGGCATGCTTGCGGCAGAGTTCACGGGCGGGTACCCCAGCTTCGGCTTCGCGGAGAATACTGATGATCTGTTCATCGGAAAAACGCTTCTTCATGGGGATGTCCTCATGTGGCTTATGAAGACATTACTAACATCGGGGTGTACTAATCAACGGGGAGCAGGTCAGCTTGTGTGGCGTAATTTTGTTGGCTTGCCGACACCTGTTGAACCTGGTTTTGTAAGTCATGCTCTACACGTTGACGCTGTGCAATTTCATCACTGATAGCAACGTAGTTAGAAATAGATTGTTGATCAGCGCGATCAGCAACAACTTGTGCAGCATCAGCAGTATCTTTAGCTTGTGAAGCTTTGCTATCCACTGTATGGAGTGAGGTCGCTATTTGATTGTTATAAGCGTCCTGGTCTACTTTGTTGTCGTTAATCTGTTGAAAGGCAGCATTAGAGTTAGTATTTAAAGAGCTAATACGTGCATCTTGAATAGAGTCATAAGTTGTACCAGTAGCAGCGTTAACAGAAAAAGAAAAAGCAGCAGTGATAACCACAGCGATAATAGAAATTTTCATTGAATGAATCTCTTAAGTGAACTTTAAAACGTAATGGGTTTTATTCCCATTGAATACGATATATAGAGACCTGCTACAAATGTGGCAAGGTATTGTTTTATATTAAATTAGTTAAGGTAGTTAAAAACCACCTTAACTACTTGATAACGATCGGATTTATTTTTTAATTATTTTATGATGTTTAAGCCACCATGAGCGCGGCCTTTGGTATGATTCCAGGAAGCGCTAACTACCCCCGTATCATCAAGGGCGATAGAAATAATATAACCACTACCTTTGACTTCATAAAAGTTAGGATTCTTACGGGTAATCTTTGCTGGTTCGTCCTGGATCATAGCCTTAGTGAAGCCATTACCCACACTAACGGCAATAGGAACATCCTTACCATCAATGTAATCATTTCCTGTGAACTTGATAGCGTGTAGACGATCTACGACACCAGGTGCGGCTACTTGCTCAGTAGTGTAACTTTCTTCTACTTGTGCAGTATGAGTAGCCTTAATATCATTTTCATGATGCGACTTAGCGACAACGCAACCACTAAGCACAACAGTAGAAACCAGAACAGCAGCAAAAACATATTTCATATTACCTAGCCTTTGTTTAAAGAGGCTTCATGAGCCTTGTTTATTTTGTAAACCTTATAAGTAGCGCCACCTACGAAATAAGCGATAATCAGTAACACAATAAGAACAACACATAAAATAATACGTTTCATAACAACCCCGATACATTCTTAAAAGTACCCTCACACGGAACAGGTTAAGAGGGTATTTGAACAATCCACAAGGGCGCTCAATAAGGGTTTGCATCATCACGGCATTGATGATTAATTAACAAATTTATAACTTATTTCGATTCGTAAAATAAGTTCTGGATGCGCATAATTGCTTACCGAGAGTAACTAGTCAACACAATTAATCATGAATATTTTTCAATTGGCGGGTATGCGATTTTTCTAATAAACATAATAATTCAAGTTGTTAAGTAGTTAATGAGAATAACAATCAAATAGGCTGAAGTGACCCGGATTTAGACGTGCTCTTGCTGATGGCTTGCTTTTCTTACAGTGCCTAACAGTACATTCAGATATTAAATCTAACTTTCTATCGTTCTGAATGGATCAGTGTCTTTAAAAACATGTTGTTATAAGTTCTGCCGTGGGAGTTAAGTGATTATTTAATGTTAGCAGTATTAAGATATTTCACCGGGCTGTGAAAAATAATATCAATTTTAAGAAGGGCGAGAAGCTCTGGCCCCCATGGCTACCAATATTTACATCATGAGTTTCTGTGATACCTTTTTAGAAGGACTCACTAACCTTTATGGGATTAGCCAAAATATTTGCCTGCTTTAACGGGGCTCTTTGTATCGAAAATTCCGTGGACAATCCTGCATGATTAAGGGTTTTCTCTTTCCCCACCTTTACCTTTGGCCTTTCTCACGTCACCACGCTTCACGAACACCGTCACTCACGCTACCTTTAGATGGCGAAAATCAGTAGGGTTAAATCTTCTTTTTCTCCTGCCTGGACGAGAAAAAAAGATGAACGCAGACATAGGATTTTCTTGTCAAATCCAGCTGTTACCTATGCTCCAGATTCCTGATAAAATAAACGTAAATTTCCCTTGTAATGCCGGCGTAGGGAAGTCAGAGACCGTCAGGTCATTGCTTCTGGACGTTCTGGCAGGAGCAAACCATGCAAGCAGAGCCGCTTAGCCCCGCGCAAATCGCGCATTCGTTACATCTTTTTCGTCATCACGCCCCCCTTGTTCACTGCATGACTAACGACGTTGTGCAGACCTTTACCGCTAACGTACTGCTGGCGCTCGGCGCATCCCCCGCGATGGTGATTGATGCGCAGGAAGCCGCGCAGTTCTCTGCCATTGCCGATGCGTTATTGATAAACGTCGGCACGCTGACGCAGCCGCGCGCGCAGGCGATGAAATCCGCCGCGTTGAGTGCGAATGCCGCAGGTAAACCCTGGACTCTCGACCCTGTCGCCGTGGGCGCGTTAACGCTACGTACCGAGTTTTGCCACGACCTGTTGACCTTAAAACCTGCCGCCATTCGGGGGAATGCCTCTGAAATTATGGCGCTGGCGGGGATGAGCGCGGGCGGGCGCGGCGTGGACACTACGGATACGGCCGCCGCTGCGCTACCTGCGGCGCAGGCGCTGGCTCGTCAAATTGGGACTATTGTCGCGGTGACGGGCGAAGTGGATTACATCACCGATGGACAACGCGTTGTCGCGGTCACGGGCGGTAACCCGCTGATGACCCGCGTAGTGGGGACGGGTTGTGCATTGTCGGCGGTCGTCGCGGCAAGCTGTGCGCTGCCGGGCGACAGGCTGGATAACGTTGCCTCAGCCTGCGCCTTTATGAAACAGGCTGGCGGTCGAGCGGCGCAGGATAACGGGCCGGGCAGTTTTGTCCCGGCATTTTTAGATGCGCTGTATGCACTGAATGGGGAGGCACTGGCATGAAACGGATTAATGCATTAACTATTGCGGGTACCGATCCAAGTGGTGGTGCGGGTATTCAGGCTGACCTGAAAACCTTCTCCGCCCTGGGCGCATACGGTTGTTCGGTGATCACCGCACTGGTGGCGCAAAACACCCATGGCGTGCAGTCGGTCTATCGTATTGAACCGGATTTTGTCGCCGCGCAGCTGGATTCCGTGTTTAACGATGTGCGCATCGACACCACCAAAATCGGTATGCTGGCGGAAACGGACATCGTTGAAGCCGTGGCGGAACGATTACAGCGCCATCGGGTGGAAAATGTGGTGCTGGATACGGTCATGCTGGCGAAAAGCGGTGATGCGCTACTCTCGCCTTCGGCGGTGGAAACCCTGCGTAAACGCCTGCTACCGCAAGTGTCATTAATTACGCCGAACCTGCCGGAAGCGGCCGCATTGCTGGATGCACCGCATGCGCGTAATGAGCGAGAAATGCTGGAGCAGGGGCGTGCGCTGTTGGCGATGGGCTGCGGCGCCGTTCTTATGAAAGGTGGTCATCTGGACGACGCGGAAAGCCCCGACTGGCTGTTTACCCGCGACGGCGAGCAGCGTTTTACCGCGCCGCGCGTCAATACCAAAAATACCCACGGCACCGGCTGTACATTATCAGCCGCGCTGGCGGCACTGCGCCCGCGCCATAGCAATTGGGGCGATACGGTGCTGGAAGCGAAAACCTGGCTTTCTGCCGCGCTGGCGCAAGCCGATACGCTGGAAGTTGGCAGCGGGATTGGCCCGGTACATCATTTTCACGCCTGGTGGTAATGGCGCATTGAAAAGCCCGCCGAGGCGGGCTTAGCGGGATAAAAGGGTGCTATGAAGAAGAGAGCTAGCATATAAAGAGTGGCGGGGATAACCCCCGCCGGTGCTCTTACTCGGATTCGTAAGCCGTGAAAACAGCAACCTCCGTTTGATCAGTTCGAATTCGGACCTCGCAGAGATCCTTTCTCGTGACCAGCACCACCAGAATTGTGGTGACACACAGAATTATCAGGGCGATAAGCATCGCCTTGTACTGCTTCATAGCCGTCTACTCCTTGACCCGTAGGCCAGTAAGAGGCTAATCTTAATGTGTCTAGCATTAGATATGGCCTCAGATGCATGTTAAACGTCCTGCAAGACGTTGAATGTATTCTGGGGCTTTTCTCTATCTGCCATCCTGCAAATGCCTGAGACAGATAGCCTCAAGCACCCGCAGATAGTCTACTGCACTACGCCAACAAAACGCTCTTGATGAATTCCTAATTAATGGCGTACCAGCGTCGCAAAGTAATACACCAGCGGTACTGCCAGAATCCATAAACCAAGAGGGATTTCCCGCCACTTCCCGGCAATGGTTTTAATCACCACATAAAACAGCAACCCGCCCGCGATACCTGTTCCGAAGCTGTTGGCGATAAGCGTGATCATCACCATCATCAACACCGGTAAACCGTCGGTGAAATTCGCCAAATCCACCTTACGCAGGCCGCTAAACATATTCAGACCAATCAGGATCAACGCCGGGGCGGTTGCTTCTTTGGGGATCATCAACGCAACGGGCGTAAACAGCAGCATCAGCAGGAACATCATGGCGGCGGCCAGCGCGGTCATGCCGGTTTTGCCGCCTGCTTCCGCCGAGGCTGAGGACTCAATCAGCGCCGTCGCGGCCGGAATGCCGACCCACGGGCCCAGCGCGGCGGCGATGGAGTCAACCATAAACGGGCGGTTGATGTGCGGCATATTGCCTTCTTTATCCAGCAGGCCCGCCTCACCGCCGACGGCAAGCGTGGTGCCCATAGTTGAGAAAAACTCTGAGGCGAAAAAGACAAACAGATAGGGCAGGAAAGCGATATTCAATGCGCCAATGATATCCACCTGTGCAAACACCGGTGTTAACGAGTGGGGCAGGGCGATAAAGCTTGATGGCAGATGCGTGACGCCTGCCGGAATCCCCACCAGCGTCGCACACAGAATTGCCCACAGGATAGCGCCAGGAATGCGCCGTGCCTGCAGGGCAATTGCCAGAAACAGCCCGCATAGCGCCACCAGTGCGCCCGGCGAAAGAAAATCCCCCAGCATCAAGGCGTTATTTTTGGCGCTTGCCAGCACCAACCCGGCATTACGAAACCCGAGCAGGGCGACAAAAATACCGATAGACGCCGTCAGCCCCAGTTTGATGGATTGCGGCACCGAGCGGGTGACCACTTCGCGCAGGCCAAAACGGGTAAGCAGGAAAAACAGCACGCCTGACCAGCAGGCAATCCCCAGCCCAATCGGCCAGCCAATTCCGGCGTTCCCGGCCAGCGAGACGCCGACTAATACCGAGCCGCCAATTCCCGGCCCAACAATAAACGGCAGATTGGCATAAAACGCCATCAGCAACGTGCCGACCACAAATACCAGGATTGTACCAGTAGTCGCCGCGCCTTTATCCATCCCGCCCGCAGCCAGCAGTCCGGGGATCACCACCAGCAGATACGCGGCGGCGAGAAATCCCGTGATGCCCGCCAGACATTCGGTGCGTGCAGAGCTTCCGCGAGCGCGTAGGGAAAAACAACGTTCCAGCCAGCTCTCAGAGGCAGGCGTATTAAGGGAGTGGTCAGCCATTTAGTGGGTGCTCCTTTCCTGGTGCGAAGAGTGAATAAGCGGGTCGACAATCTGACGTGTTGCGCCATCGGTAAGCCCCAAATCCGTCAGATGCGGCCCGGCGTTACAGGCAAGACAGGTGCCTTCAATGGCCTTAAATACCCGGTACGGCGGCTGCCAGTCGGCAATGTCACCGCTACGTTCGCGCAGGTTGCGGAATGCGCTCGCCAGTTCAGGGGCTGGAAGGTCAGAGAGCATACCGGCTATCGGCATCGCCACGTGGGCGATGATCTCACCATGCTGAGCCAGCGCCATCCCGCCGCCGCTGGCAATCAGGGTATTGGCTGCCAGCGCCATCTCGCGCGGGCAGCGGCCCAGTACCACCAGGTTATGCGAATCGTGCGAGTAGCTGGTGGCGATCGCCCCCTGAAGTTCACCCCAGCCCTCCAGCAGGGCGATTTGCGGCCTGGCCTCGTGGCGACCATGGCGATGCTGTACCCAAATCAGACTGAACCCGGTTGGCAGCACGACGCGGCCCTCGCGGATTTGCACATCGACTTCACCCCATTCGGTAAAACGTGCGCCGCGAATATGTTTCAACCGTGCGTTGCCATGTGTGATGTCAGCGATCCGAAGGGCGAAATCGTCCGGGCTGAGCGCTGAAAGATGCATGGTATCTGGCAGCGTAGGGTGGCTCGCCGCCGGCAGCGGTTCAATCATTGCGCCATCGCGGGCGATACGTTTCCCGGCAACATAGACCTGCTGAGGGGTAATGGTGTCCAGTGAATTCAGCACCACCAAATCCGCACGACGACCCGCGGCAATCAGCCCTAAATCATCGCGCTTGAGCCGCAGAGCGCCGTTGAACGTGGCGAAACGCAGCGCATCGACGGCGGGTAAGCCATGCTCAATCAGCAGATTCAGCAGCGCCACGATACCGCCTTTTTCCAGCAACATATCCGGGGGCACATCATCGGTGCAGAGGGTGATCTGCGAGGAGAGATGCGGGAGCGTCTTCAGCGCGGCCACGATGTCCGGCAGCAGATAAGGATGCGAACCCCGAATTTCCAGCGTTAGCCCGGCGCGCAGTTTTTCCAGCGCATCTTCGGCGGAGGTGAGTTCATGATCCGACGTCACGCCCGCCGCGAGGTAAGCCTGTAACCCGGCCCCGCTCAGCCCGCGTGCGTGGCCTTCAATCAGCTTACCGCTTTGTAAGCCGCAGCTAAGGATCTCCTGCATCCGCGTGCTGCCGTTCAGCACGCCGTGCATATCCATCACTTCCGCGACGCCACACACTTCCGGCCAGTTGAGCATGGTTTCCATTTCTGCGCCGGCGAAATCGGCGCCTGACATCTCCAGCCCCGGCGTGGAGGGCACGCTGGAGGGTGCGGCAATCATCACCTGCAGCGGAAGATTGCGGCTGGCATCGATGGCAAAACGCACGCCCTCCACGCCCAGCACGTTCGCCAGTTCGTGCGGATCCCAGAATACTGCCGTTGTGCCCTGCGCCAGCACGATTTCCGCGTAACGGGCAGGAAGAAGATGAGAACTTTCGAGGTGGACGTGGGTGTCGATAAAACCTGGCGAGAGGTAAGAGCCTGGCAGTGAGTGTGTTTCTGATGCGTCGCTGCGGCTGCCGCGCGGATGCACGCTGGCAATCATTTCGCCGACGATCCCCACATCCGCTTCGCGAATTTCGCCGGTGACCATATCCACAATGCTGGCATCGGTAAGCAGGAGATCGAAAGGCGCGTCGCCTTTTGCGGCGGCTATCGCCCGGCGGCGAAGGGAGTCAGTGGTAAGCATAGCTTTCGTCCGGTCATTCAATATGGGCGCTACTTTACGAAGTGTGAAAGGTGATGGCAAACGTTTGCCTCACTGAAAAAATTTATCACCTGATAAGAAAAGGTTATTCTGCGACAAACCAACAATGCGAAACCCATCATGACTGAACCCTGGCAACGGCTTCCCGCACTCTCCCTAAAGCAGCTTCAGTATTTTGTTACCCTGGCCCGGTTGCGCCACTTCACCGATACCGCCAGTAAGCTCGCGATAAGCCAGCCCGCACTGAGCAGCGCGCTGCGGCAGATTGAAACGGTGCTGGGCGGAAAACTGGTCAACCGAACCGCCGCCGCCGTGACGCTGACGGAGCTGGGCGTTGCCATTCTTCCTCATGCCGAGCGGGTGCTTAACGTCGCCCAGCAGGCGTTCAGCGATATGCGGCAAATTGTCGAATCCGGCGGCGACGGCACCTTGCGGATTGGCCTGGTACCCTCGGTCAGTTCGCTGTTGTTCCCGACCGTGGCCGAACGGCTGGCGCAGGCATTTCCCCGGCTGAAGGTGGAGTTTCACGATCTCACTAACGATGCGTTAGTGACGCAGATCCTGAACGGGCAGCTGGATTTCGGCATTGGCGCGCTGGACAGTTCTGTGTCCCCGGCCTTACAGGTTTTCCCGGTGCTGGAAGATCCGTTTGTCGCCGTCCTGCATGTTGGCGATCCGCTTGCCCAATCGGCCCATCTTCCGTGGCAGCAACTTGCTGGCCGCGATGTGGCCGTCTTTTCAAAAGGTAATATTCAGCGGCTGGTGGGGGCGCTCGACGAGAGTCAGCGTCTGAAGCTGCATATTCGCTATCACGTCGATTACATTGAAACCCTGTACGGACTGGTGCGCTCCAGGCTGGCGGCGGCGATTTTGCCGCAGCTTTACACCGCGCACCTCTGCGATCCGCAGCTAAAAGTGGTGCAGCTTCAGCAGCCGGAGCTTACACGAACGGTGGCGTTGATGCGCAACGCCGCACCGCTGCCACCGCAGGTCGAACAGACTTTTACGTTGTTACAACGCGTCGTGCGGGATGAATAAACCCCATTTCCTTGCCGGGAGTAGTCTTCCGGCGTGACGCCACCTATACTGGCTCGGAGACCATTGCAGGGAAAGATAAATGGAACAATCACATACGCGGTTAATCGCACAAATTACTGAGCGTATTGCCGCAGCGGATAACACGCCGCTCTATCTGAAGTTCGCTGAAACGGTGAAAAATGCCGTACGCAGCGGAATACTTGAGCACGGCAATATTTTGCCGGGTGAACGTGATCTGAGCCAGTTAACCGGCGTGTCGCGCATCACGGTGCGCAAAGCAATGCAAACGCTGGAAGAGGAAGGCGTGGTGACGCGTGCGCGCGGTTATGGCACGCAAATCAATAATATTTTTGAATATTCCCTGAAGGAAGCACGCGGATTTTCCCAGCAGGTCGTGTTACGGGGTAAAAAGCCAGATACCCTTTGGGTGAATAAACGGATTGTGCCTTGCCCGGAAGAGGTGGCGTCACAACTGGCTATTGCGTCAGGAAGCGAGGTTTTTCTGCTCAAACGCATTCGTTATGTGGATGAAGAGGCTGTATCCATTGAAGAGTCCTGGGTGCCCGCCCAGTTGATTCATGATGTGGATGAGATTGGCGTGTCCCTGTATGACTATTTTCGCAGCCAGCACATTTTTCCACAACGCACGCGCTCAAGAGTCAGCGCCCGGATGCCGGATGCGGAATTTCAGTCGCACATTCGGATGGATGAAAAAATCCCGGTGTTGGTGATTAAACAGGTTGCGCTTGACCAGCAGCAGCGGCCGATTGAGTACAGCATCAGCCACTGCCGCAGTGATTTATATGTCTTTGTGTGCGAGGAGTAGTGCTTCGCGCGTGGGGCTACAGTCGCCGCCACGGTGACCGACCACCCAGGACGCGACCGCGTTTCCGAGCAATACGGATTCGCTGAGCGTCCAGCCAGAAGCAAGACCTGCCAGCGTACCGCCTGCGTGACTGTCGCCCGCGCCGATGGTGTCAACGACCGTCACAGGAAACGGTGCTGCCAGCCCCTGTTCCTGCGGGCTGAAATACCATGCTCCCTCTTTGTCATGACGCACGATAAGCGGTGTGCCAAACGTCGCCATCCATGCACGACCGAACTGCCGGGTTTCCGGCGGTAAATTAAAGCGTGCGGCGGCGATGTCGGCTTCCTGGCGATTCAGCGAAATAACAGGCTTGCAGGCCATAATACGTGCCATCAGCGCATCAGGAATATCGGCAATGCGCGGGCCAAAATCGATAAATGGCGTGACGTCTTGCAGACTTTCAAGCCAACGGACAAGTAACTCGCCGCACGGCGACGCAAGCTGATAACCGGAAAGCGACACCAGGCTTTGCGGAGCGACGGACAACTGTCCCAGCCAGTCCGCATTCCACTGATTCTCGACGCCGCTGAACGACATAAACGTACGCTCGCCATCCGGCTCGACCAGCGCCAGACACCAGCCGTTATCGCCCTGTACACCATCAATGCAACTGACAAGCCCCTCACGGGCCAGACTGTTGCGGATGATATCGGCCCAGACGCCCTGGCCGAGAGGCAACGCGTTGTGAGCCTGCATACCGAGGCGTTTGAGCGCTACGGCAATATTCAACGCACAACCGCCAATATTGACGCTTTGCTGTTGCAGCTCGATATCGCAGCCACGCCAGGGAAGGGCATAGGCGTCGGCAATTACGTCGATGACCGCCGCGCCAACGACGGTTATTGGACGTCGATTACCTAAGGTGGTTAATCGCGACGCGACATTCATAACGCCTCCCGTTGCTCGCGATACTTCGCCAGTGCGGTTGCGTAGCGGGAAAAATCGAGTTGATTGACGTCGTCGAGTTGCTTTTTCAGCACTGGGTCAATGGCCGAAATACCGCCCAGTGCCCCGCAAATCGCCGTTGCCATCGCCCCGATGGTATCTGTATCCCCCCCGAGGTTGGCGCATAAAATAGCACAACGGTTGGGGCAGCCCTGCGCCAGTTCGACCATTGCGATAGCGCAGGGCACGGATTCAATCGTACTGGTTCCCGCCCCCACCACCTGATAAAGCTGCTCGCTGGCGGATTCTGTACCGCTTGCATTGCGAACAATATCTAACGCCAGTTCCAGACGCGCGGCAAGTGAGGCACTGAAGGTGGTTACGCGCTTTTCCTGTGCGTGACGAGCCACGGAAGGCAGTGAATCGACGATGGTCTGCCAGCGTTCGCCGTCGATTGCGCGGGAGATGGCCCAGGCCACCACTACCGCGCCTGCCACGGCAAGATCCGATTTATGCGTTGGGCTTGAGGCCAGCGCAACCTCATCAATAAAGTGGTCGAGATGGGCCGCGGGCAGCAGGCAACCCAGCGGCGAAACGCGCATCGCTGCGCCGTTCGTGACGCCATTATTTTCCAGTGCGCTAAGGGGTTTGCCATCGCGGATCGCATTTAGCGCAATTTTGGAGGTCGGGCCCAGTACGTTTTTGTTGAACGCATCGAAGCCTTCCGCCCAGGCCAGAATATTACGGCCAATAAGATCCGGGTCGATCTGCCCCTGGCGCTCAAGAATGGCGTCTGCGAGGCACAAAGCCATTGATGTATCGTCAGTGAATTCCGCGCGGTTAAAGTAGCAGGCGGCATTGTTTTCAGCAGGCCCCGGCAGGAAACGGTCGATCCAGCCGAAGTGCGCCTTCACGCGTGAACGCGGCCAAAGCTCTGAAGGCATTCCCATCGCATCGCCCAATGCCTGGCCGTACAGCGCGCCAAGAATACGTTCTGTTTTCATTTTATTTCCCCTTGTGTCAGTGCAGCGTCGCGTGGGTCGTTTTGCACCTTAATGGCGGTGATCTCTTTATCCGACTCGCGAAAGAAAAGCATAAACAGCACAGCGATAACGGCAATCATGATAGCGCCGAAGCCCCACATGCCCGCCCAGTTGAAGGTCAACCCATTCACCGGCTCTTTATAAGCGAACATTTTTTCCATCATTACGCCGCCAATGCGGTAGCCGAGCAGGCTGCCAAAACCCTGACAGCAGAGGGTAATAAGCCCTTGTGCGGCAGTTCGCATATGTACCGGCGCTTTTTTATCTACATAGATGTAGGCGGTAACGTAGTAAAAATCGTAGCTCACGCCGTGGAGCAAAATACCGAGGAACAGCAGGGCATAAGTGAAGTATTGCTCTGCGCCACCGTAAACGAAGAATCCATAGCGGATCGCTGCGGTAATAAGACCAAGCAATAATACCTTTTTAATGCCAAAGCGTTTGGTGAAGAACGGCAGTGCCAGCATAAAGAAGATTTCGGAGAACTGACCGAGCGTCATCCAGCCGGTCGCATTTTGCATGCCGACTTCGGTGAGATACCCGTTGGCAAAGATGTAGTAGAACGCCAGCGGCATGGCGAACAGGAATGAGCAGAAGAAAAAGACGAGGAAGTTTTTATCGCGCAGCAGGACTAACGCATCCAGCCCCAGCATGACTTTGAAGTCCAGTTTCCCCGTGCTTTTCGGTGGGGTGTCCGGCAGCATGAACGCGAAAATCCCCAGCAGCAGCGAGCTACCCGCCGTGATTAACAAAGGAATGTTTGTGGGTGAAATATCGTTATAGCCCATCATTTGCGGCAGGAAACCGCACACCAGCCCGGAGGCTATCCAGCCGATCGTGCCCATGACGCGAATGCGCGGGAAGTCACGTTCGACGTCCGGCACGTTGGCAAAGGCAATGCTGTTGGTGAGCGCAATGGTCGGCATATAGGTGAGCGAGTAGGCGAGTAGCAGCGGGAAAAAGCCGGCAAACGTGGTTTGCTGTGCGGCAAAATACATCAGCGCTGCACCAACAAACATCAGTAGGGCGAGAACTTTCTGTGCCGAGAAAAAACGGTCTGTCAGCGAGCCGACCAGAATCGGTGAGAGGATAGCTGCAATCGCAGTACAGGCATAAGACCAGCCAATTTCGCCCGCTGAAAATCCGCTCTTATTTAGCCACAGCCACAAGGGAACAAACCACGCGCCCCAGATAAACCACTCAATGAACATCATGAACGACAGCTTTACTGTAGTTTTCATCTTTAAATCCTTCATGACAGGTAAGGTACGTAGAGACAATACCATCATGCAATACCTTTTAAATACCTTTGAGGTGAAACTTTGACCGGTGTAACACTTTACCGTCCATGAATCGTGCCAGCAGATTGCGCTTAAAAATGCCCGGAGAATGGAAAATTCCCGTTTCCGCGACCAGACTTATTGCTGCCCAAAAATTCCGGGCAGGAAATTCACGCCGACACGACGTTGGCATTACGGGAGCATCGCCATGACTGATATTACGCAATTGCTTGGCAAAGACGCCGACAGCCTTTTACAGCATCGTTGTATGACCATTCCAGCCGACCAACTCTATCTGCCAGGTCACGATTACGTTGACCGGGTGATGATGGACAATAACCGTCCGCCTGCCGTGCTGCGAAACATGCAGACGCTTTATAATACCGGACGTCTGGCCGGAACCGGCTACTTATCGATTCTGCCTGTTGACCAGGGGGTAGAGCACTCTGCCGGTGCGTCATTTGCCGCTAACCCACTCTATTTTGATCCGAAAAATATCGTTGAGCTGGCGATTGAAGCGGGCTGTAACTGCGTGGCATCAACCTATGGTGTGCTGGCCTCCGTCTCGCGTCGTTACGCGCACCGCATTCCGTTCCTCGTTAAGCTGAATCACAACGAAACCCTGAGCTACCCGAACACCTTCGACCAGACGCTGTATGCCAGCGTTGAGCAGGCATTCAACCTGGGCGCCGTTGCCGTGGGCGCCACCATCTATTTCGGCTCCGAAGAGTCTCGTCGCCAGATTGAAGAAATCTCCGCCGCCTTTGAACGCGCGCATGAGCTGGGTATGGTTACCGTGCTGTGGGCCTACCTGCGTAACCCGGCATTCAAGAAAGACGGTGTCGATTACCACGTTTCTGCCGACCTGACCGGGCAGGCCAATCATCTGGCAGCAACCATCGGCGCAGATATCGTGAAGCAGAAAATGGCCGAGAATAACGGCGGCTATAAAGCGGTGAACTTTGGCTATACGGACGATCGCGTCTACAGCAAACTCACCAGCGAGAATCCCATTGACCTGGTGCGTTACCAGTTGGCGAACTGCTATATGGGACGCGCCGGGCTGATTAACTCCGGCGGTGCGGCAGGCGGTGAAACCGACCTTTCCGACGCGGTGCGTACAGCGGTTATCAATAAACGCGCGGGCGGTATGGGCCTGATTCTGGGGCGTAAAGCCTTCAAAAAATCAATGGCCGATGGCGTGCAGTTGATCAACGCGGTTCAGGATGTGTATCTGGATAGTAAAGTCACTATCGCATAATGCCTTTCCCGGCGAGTTTTTGCCTCGCCGGGTTTACCTTTTCTCGTCACGATCCCCCTCACATTTCTCTCTCCTTTTGTGAAAACAGTCACGTCCCCTCGTGCTTATGCCCAAAAAACAGTCAATCGTTAGCGGGATTTGTCCGAGGCAGGTCTCATATTTTGTGCTTAGATTATCCAGTGAAACGCTTTTTCAATTACTTAAAACCGGCTTGCCGGGAAGTGTAAGTCACAGGATTGTGGCATCCACAATGCCCACTTTTTGTTGTACTAAGGACACATAATGAAAATTGAATCTGTAAACGTCACTGTATTTCAATACCCTACACGTCGGGTATCCGACAGCGCAGGCCATTCGCACCCCGGAGCGGAAAGCCTGGCAAAAATGGCGATGCTCACGATTACTGCTGATGACGGCACTCAGGGCTTTTCGTTTGCCCCGCCGGAAGTGGTGCGCCCGTTTGTGGTGAATACCTTTTTCCGCAAAGTGCTGGTCGGGCAGGATCCGTTTAACCGTGAGCGCCTCTGGCAGGATCTGGTGCACTGGCAGCGCGGGAGCGCACACCAACTGACCGAGCGCGCGCTGTCGTTTATCGAGCAGGCGCTGTGGGATTTAATGGGCCGCAAACTCAATATGCCGGTGTATAAACTGCTGGGCGGCTTCCGCGATAAAGTTCCGGCCTATGGCAGCACCATGTGCGGCGACGATCTGAAAGGCGGGCTCTCCACGCCGGAAGAGTACGCTGCGTTTGCCGAAACGCTGGTGGCGCGCGGGTATAAGGCCATCAAACTGCACACCTGGATGCCGCCAGTTTCTTTTGCGCCCAACCCGAAAATGGATATCAAAGCCTGCGCCGCTGTGCGTGAAGCCGTTGGCCCGGATATCGACCTGATGATCGACGGTTATCACTGGTACAGCCGCACCGAAGCGCTGTGGATCGGTAAAGAGCTGGAAAAACTCAACTTCGCCTGGTTTGAAGAGCCGATGGAAGAGGACAGCATGTCGTCTTATGCCTGGCTTGCGGAAAATCTTTCTATTCCGGTGATTGGCCCGGAAAGCTTTGGCGGCAAGCACCACAGCCGCGCCGACTGGGTGAAAGCCGGAGCTTGCGACATTCTGCGTGCGGGCGCGAACGGCGTCGGCGGCATAACGCCAACCATGAAGGTCGCGGCGCTGGCGGAATCCTTCGGCATGGATTGCGAAGTGCATGGCAACGGCGCGGCGAGCCTGGCGGTGGTGGGGGCGATTCGCAACTGTCGCTGGTACGAACGTGGCCTGCTGCATCCTTTCCTGAACTACGATGAGCCCGCGGCTTACCTGAACGCCATTGTTGACCCAATGGACGCCGATGGTTTTGTGCATCTGCCGCAGGGGCCGGGTCTCGGGGAAGATATTAATTTTGCGTATATCGAAGCCAATACCGTCAGCCACGACTGACAGATAAAAATACTTCAACCCTACAAACGGTATACACAGATGAAAAAATCTTCCCTCGCGGGCGCGTGTTTACTCGCGCTATCGCTGATGATGGGGAGCGGGGTGACGCTTGCGAAAACGCCTCCCGATCAGCTCATCATTGGTATGAATATGAACAATCTGCTGACCCTCGACCCGGCGGCGATGACCGGGAACGAGGTGGTAGGCATTGTCGTTAATCTCTACGATTCGCTGGTGGAGCTTGATGCCAATCAACTCACCAACGTGAAACCGGCGCTGGCGAAATCCTGGGATATCAGCCCGGACGGCAAGGTGCTGACCTTCCATCTGCGCGACAACGTTACCTTCCATTCCGGCAACCCGCTTACTGCTGATGATGTGGTGTGGTCGATGCGCCGTATTCTGCACCTGAATCTCGCGCAGGCGTCGGTGTGGAAATCCTACGGCTTCAGTAAGAAAAATATTGATAACCAGGTGAGCGCACCCGACCCCTACACGGTGCAAATCACGCTGCCGAAGGCCAACGATCCACAACTGGTTATCTACTCTCTGGGGGCGCTCGGTAACCTTGGCGTGCTCGACAGCAAAACCGTGCAGCAGCATGAAATCAATAATGATTGGGGTAACCGCTGGCTGACCACCAATGAAGCCGGTTCGGGCCCCTTTATGCTGGAAACCTGGCAGGCGAAAGATGTACTGCGCATGAAGCGCAACCCGCACTACTGGCGTGAAGAGGCCAAAATGAGCCGGGTGGTGCTGCGCCATTTTCAGGAGTCGCAAACCCTGCGTCTGATGATTGAAAAGGGGGATTTGGACGTTGCTAATAATATGGCCGTGTCCGATATCAATGCCCTGCGTAACGATCCCAATCTGACGGTGGAAGCGGTGCAGAAAGGCACGGTGTATTACGTGGCGATGAGCATGAAAGAGGCCCACTTTGCCAACCCGAAAGTACGCGAAGCGGTGCGCTATCTGATTGATTATCAGGGAATCAACAAAGCGCTGATGCCAGGCTACGGGGTGCTGCACCAGCGTCCTATCAAAGCCGGAATGCCGTCAACCCTGCCTGACCCTGGGTATCAGCTCGATATTCCTCGGGCGAAGAAACTGCTGGCGGAAGCGGGATACCCTGAGGGTTTCGACACTACGCTGCGCGTCCTTGCCGATCAGCCCTTTCTCAACATTGCGATTGCCGTTCAGTCAACGCTGATGCAGGCGGGCATCAACGCCAAAATCATTACCGGCACCGGTAATCAGATTTACGGCGCGATGCGTGAACGCAAATTTGACCTGCTGGTGGGGCGTGGCGGCAGCGGGATGGAGCCCCATCCGCACTCCAGCCTGCGTGCGCTGGTGTACAACCCGGATAACCGCGATGAAGCGCGGTTGACCAACTTCCAGGGCTGGCGTACCGGATTTTACGACAAGCAACTCAACGAGATGATCGACACTGCGCTGCTTGAGCGCGATCCGCAAAAACAACTGGCTGACTATCAGGCCATCCAGACCCGTTATGACCAGCTTATCCCGGCGCTGCAACCGCTGTCGCAGATGGTTGATTCGGTAGTGGTGCGTAACGACGTCAAAGATTTCCAGTCGCATCCCTCGGCCACCACGTTTTTGCGTGGAGTTTATAAAGTCAGCGAAGGAGACAAAGGATGAGTATGGTCATACTTGCGCCGGGCTCGCGCGCCCGGCGATTCTCTCAGCGATTGATGCAGGTCGCGATTACGCTGTTTGGCCTGCTATTACTCACCTTTTTCATCGGGCGGGTCATGCCTATCGACCCGGTATTAGCGATTGTCGGCCCGGATGCGGATCAAAGCACCTATCAGCAGGTTTATCAGCAACTGGGCTTTGATAAGTCTCTGGCGGCGCAGTTTGGCATCTACTTCAGCAACCTGCTGCACGGTGATTTAGGCAACGCATTGCTTACCGGGAAGCCTGTGCTCGACGATATTATCCGCGTCTTTCCGGCCACCATGGAGCTGGCGACGATGGCGATTATTGTCGGTGCCGGGCTCGGCATTCCGCTGGGTGTACTGGCGGCGGCGCGTCGTAACAGCGTTTCCGACTATGTGGTGAGAATTATCAGCCTGGCGGGCTACTCCACGCCAATCTTCTGGGTGGGGATGATGGGGCTGCTGGTGTTTTACGCGTGGCTCGGCTGGGTGGGCGGCGCGGGGCGTATGGATTTAGGTCTGGACGGCCTGGTGCAGCGTCGAACCGGGTTAATGACCGTCGATGCGCTACTGGCGGGTAACGGCACGGTGTTCTGGAACGCGATTAACCACCTGATCCTGCCCGCTGCGCTTCTCGGTTTTCACTCGCTGGCCTACATCAGCCGTATGACCCGCAGCTTTATGCTGGCGCAGTTGTCGCAGGAGTTCATCATCACCGCCCGTGTGAAGGGGCTGACCGAACGTCAGGTCATCTGGAATCACGCGTTTCGTAACATTCTGGTACAGCTGCTGACCGTCGTTGCGCTGGCTTACGGCTCACTGCTGGAAGGCGCGGTGCTGATTGAAACCGTCTTCTCATGGCCGGGCTTTGGTTCTTATCTCACCGGCAGCCTGCTGTTGGGGGATATGAACGCGGTGATGGGCTGCGTGCTGGTGGTCGGGGTGATCTTCGTGATGCTCAACCTGCTTTCCGACATGCTTTATCAACTCTTTGATCCGAGGACAAAATCATGACCGTTTCTCTGGATACGCCAGTCAACTCCGGCGGCGGCGAAGGTGTCGCGCGCATCAAACGCGCGTTGCAGCGTACGGGCGGGTTTATCGGCAAGATGGCGCGTAATCCGCTTACCGCTATCGGCGGCGGGATTATTTTTCTGCTGCTGGTGGTGGCGATTTTTGCACCGCTTATCGCACCGTATAACCCGCTGGTGCAGGATCTCAACAACGCGCTCACCGCACCCAATGCGCAGCACTGGTTTGGAACCGATGAATTTGGCCGCGATATCTTCAGCCGCCTGGTATACGGCTCGCGCATCACCCTTTACATCGTACTGCTGGTGTCGATTACCGTTGGCCCGCTGGGGCTGCTGCTCGGCGTTACGGCAGGCTATTTTGGCGGCAAAGTCGATATGGTGCTGATGCGTGTGACCGACATATTTATCTCCTTCCCAAGCCTGGTGCTGGCGCTGGCGTTTGTCGCCGCGTTGGGGCCAGGGCTGGAGCATGTGGTTATCGCGATTACCTTAACCGCCTGGCCGCCGATTGCCCGCCTGGCACGCGCCGAAACGCTCTCCTTACGTCAGGCCGATTTTATCTCAGCAGTGCGTTTGCAGGGCGCATCGCCGGTGCGCGTGCTGTGGCGTCATATTGTGCCGCTGTGCCTGCCGTCGGTGATCATCCGTATCACCATGAATATGGCGGGGATCATTCTGACCGCCGCCGGGCTCGGCTTCCTCGGCCTTGGCGCACAGCCGCCGGAGCCGGAGTGGGGGGCGATGATCTCCAGTGGCCGCACCTACATGATGGAGTGCTGGTGGGTGGTCACCATTCCGGGGCTGGCAATTCTGATTAACAGTCTGGCGTTCAATTTCTTAGGAGATGGCTTACGTGACATCCTCGATCCTCGCAGCATGTAATACGCCGTTGCTTGATGTGCGCGACCTGCACGTTGAGTTTGTTAACGGCCAGGCGGTGACCCACGCGGTGCGCGGTGTCTCCTTTCAACTGGGGCGCGAAAAGCTGGCGATTGTGGGTGAATCAGGTTCCGGTAAATCGACCGTTGGGCGCGCGCTGTTGCATCTACATCCAAAAAAATCCCGCATTACCGCAGAACGGATGCAGTTCGGCGATATCGATTTGCAGCATGCCACGGAAGCGCAGATGCGCGGCATTCGTGGTAAACGGATTTCGATGATCATGCAGGATCCGAAATATTCGCTGAATCCGGTGGTGTGTGTGGGTGATCAGATTGCTGAAGCCTGGCTGACGCACCATCCGGGGCATAAAGCCGAGGCGAAAGCCAAAGCGATGGCGATGCTGGAGGTGGTGCGTATTCGCCAGCCGGAGCGGGTTTACGCGCTCTATCCCCATGAAATCTCCGGTGGGCAGGGGCAGCGGGTGATGATTGCCATGATGTTGATAACCGACCCGGAACTGGTGATCGCCGATGAACCGACCTCGGCGCTGGACGTCTCCGTGCGTTTGCAGGTGCTGGGGTTGCTAGACGATCTGGTGAAATCACGCGGGTTAGGGCTGATTTTTATCAGCCACGATATTAACCTGGTGCGCAGTTTTTGCGACCGAGTGCTGGTGATGTACGCCGGGCGGGTGGTGGAATCGATTGCCGCTAAAGATCTCGATAAGGCGCAGCATCCCTATACGCAGGGGTTGATCAATTCGCTACCCGATATGCATCAACGTCGCCCGGTGTTACCGGTGCTTCAGCGTCAGGCGAGCTGGCTGACAGAATAAGGAACGCGTCATGATTGAAGTGAATAACCTGAATCTGGTGTTTGGCGAAGGTGAGAAGCGTAACCAGGTGCTGTATGACGTGAGCTTCCACGTTAAACCGGGTGAGATTTACGGGCTGGTGGGGGAGTCAGGCTCGGGTAAAACCACGGTGCTAAAGTGCCTCGCCGGGCTGTTTACCCACTGGCAGGGGGCGCTGGCGATTAACGGCCAGCCGCTTGAACACAGCATCAGCCGCACGCGTTGTCGTCAGGTGCAAATGGTGTTTCAGGATCCCTACGGTTCGCTGCATCCACGCCATACCATTGGCGATATTCTGGAGGAGCCGCTGCAAATCCACGGCATCGCCGATCGCGACAGGCGGATCAACACGCTGCTGGATCGCGTAGGGTTAACCCGCGCTTTCCGCGATCGCTACCCACATCAGCTTTCGGGCGGGCAGCGCCAGCGCGTGGCGATTGCCCGGGCGCTGATTCTGGAGCCGCAGGTGCTGCTGCTGGATGAACCAACCTCGGCGCTGGATGTGTCGGTGCAGGCGGAAATTTTGAATCTGCTGGCAGAGTTGCAGCAGGAGTCGCGATTGACCTATCTGATGGTGACGCACGATCTGGGCGTGATTGCCCATTTGTGCCAGAAAGTGGCGGTGATGCAGTACGGCAAAATTCTCGAAACCCTCACCGTCGATGATCTGGTCGCCGGAAAAGCGCAAACGGATTATACGCGGATGCTGGTCAACGCCAGCCAACAGTACACCCGCGAGATGGCGCGGGAAGTGGCAGCGTATTAAGCCATGCCGGGGGCGCTGCGCTTGCCCGGCCTACGTGGGTTGGTGTAGGCCGGATAAGGCGAAGCCGCATCCGGCGCTGGTGCGGGCTTTGCCGGGGGCGCTGCGCTTGCCCGGCCTACGAGGGTTGGTGTAGGCCGGATAAGGCGAAGCCGCATCCGGCATTCCTGCAGATTAGCGCAATAGCTGACAATCTGGCGGCAGGCGCGCGCGGAGCGCGTTCGAGAGAATGTCGATGCGAAACGTCTGTCCGCTAAGCGGTTCACCGTCGAGATTAAACGTCATTTCATGGGGTGACGTAATTTCAAACCAGGCTGAACGTCCACGTACCAGATGAGGACTCTCTTCTCGTTGTGTCAACGTCGTGAACAGCGCCGGAATAATCTCTTCCCCGGTTATGACCAGCAAATCCAGAAGACCATCATTTATCAGCGCGTCAGGGCAGAGAGGCTGCCCGCCGCCCGCCTGACGACCGTTCCCAATCCCTATTACCAGCGCATCTCCCTGCCAGTGGAAATTTTCTCCATGAATTTCACAGCGGTCGGGTTTGAGCGTATCCATCCGCATTAATCCGTGAATCAAATACGAGACGCCGCCCAGTGCCGCTTTCAGTTTTTCCGGTGTTTCGGTGGTAATACGCGTGCCAAATCCGCCCGTCGCCATATTAATAAAGCAGGTTTTGTCGTTAACGCGCGCAGTATCAATCGGCACGTCGCGCCCGGAAATCGCCAGACGCAGGGCTTTCTCCAGATCCATTGGAATACCGACGCTGGTGGCGAAATCATTCGCGGTGCCGAGAGGAAGAATGCCTAACGCCGGGGCATTGGCGTCCTTAAGCTCAATCAACGCGGTGGCAATTTCATTAATGGTGCCGTCACCGCCGCCGGAAATTACCGTCGCGACGCCGAGTTGCTGCGCTTCCCGGATATAACGCAGTGCATCGCCTTTTTCCCAGGTGACGCGAACATGAAGTTCGGCGCCTTCTTTGCGAAGGGTCTCAACCGCCTGACGCAGCTGCGGATTATCCGTGCTCTTGCCGTTGAGAATTAATAAGCTGGCGGGAAAGTTGGTCATCCTTTTTCCTCGTTAATCAACGTAATAAAAGTATATGGCAGAAAAAGTATAGCGGGATAAGAACCAACTGATTTTCAGAAAAGGCGGGTAACAGATAAAAAATTAGCCTGCGTAAGGGAGATTACGCAGGCCAAGGAGGTGGTTCCTGGTACAGCTAGCATTTATGGGTTATGTTTTTCAGCGAAGCGATAATACCCGGAATAAACAATTAGGTATGTGATCCAATTCTAAGATTCTTCTCGCTTGCGAAATTACCCATTATGAACTACTTGCTGTGCGGGTTACGCGTCGACTCGCCGTTGAAGTTGCGCATCAGCAGTGCGTACTCCAGAGCGATATCTTCCGGTACTGGCAGCCAGACGATGTGACCATCACCCGGTGCGACCGGTTTATCGGCACCTTTGGCGTCAACCATCTGCTCCAGTGTAAAGTTCACGTTACCCTGCGGGGTCATCAGTTCCAGGCTATCGCCGACAGCGAATTTGTTTTTCACCGCCACTTCCGCCAGTGCGCCTTTGCGCTGGCCGGTAAATTCGCCGACAAACTGCTGACGTTCAGACACAGAGAAACCGTATTCGTAATTCTGGTAATCGTCGTGCGTATGGCGACGCAGGAAGCCTTCGGTATAACCGCGATGCGCCAGACCTTCCAGGGTTTCCAGCAGGCTGGTATCGAACGGTTTGCCTGCGGCGGCATCGTCAATCGCCTTGCGGTACACCTGCGCCGTGCGCGCGCAGTAGTAGAAGGATTTGGTGCGGCCTTCGATTTTCAGCGAATGCACACCCATTTGCGTTAAACGCTCAACGTGAGCGATGGCACGCAGATCTTTCGAGTTCATGATGTATGTGCCGTGCTCGTCTTCGAACGCGGTCATGTATTCGCCCGGACGCTGGGCTTCCTCAATCATAAATACTTTATCGGTTGGCTCGCCAATACCCAGCGTTGGCTCAACGTTCTGCACCGGAATCGGCTCATATTTGTGAACGATATTGCCGACCACATCTTCTTTGCCTTCCTGCACGTTGTATTCCCAACGGCAGGCGTTGGTGCAGGTACCCTGATTCGGATCGCGTTTGTTGATGTAGCCAGAGAGCAGGCATCGGCCAGAATAAGCCATGCACAATGCGCCGTGAACGAAGATCTCAATCTCCATCTCCGGCACCTGTTGGCGAATTTCTTCGATCTCTTCCAGTGACAGTTCGCGCGAAAGAATGACGCGGGAGAGCCCCATCTGCTGCCAGAATTTCACCGTCGCCCAGTTCACTGCGTTCGCCTGGACGGAGAGGTGAATTTGCATATCCGGGAAATGTTCTCGCACCAGCATGATAAGACCCGGATCGGACATAATCAGCGCATCCGGCCCCATATCCACCACCGGCTTCAGATCGCGAATAAAGGTTTTCAGCTTGGCGTTATGCGGCGCGATATTCACCACCACATAGAATTTTTTTCCGAGCGCATGGGCTTCGTTAATGCCAAGTTGCAAATTTTCGTGATTGAATTCGTTGTTGCGAACGCGCAGGGAGTAACGCGGTTGACCCGCATAAACAGCATCCGCGCCATAAGCGAAAGCGTAACGCATATTTTTCAGCGTTCCCGCCGGGGAAAGGAGTTCCGGTTTAAACATGATGTTCTCGTTCTGATGACAGGTCAGATCCGCGTCACGGTGCGCGCGGCAGGGAGGGTTCCCATACTTTTAGGGCGGGCATTGTAGCGCCGGGAGTGAGGGGAGTAAACCCTCGCTCTTTTCCACCTGGCAGGAAGTAATGAGATTCGGTGTTGAGAATGACACGGTTTTCACCCTCTCCCGGGGGAGAGGGCTGGGTGGGAGGGCTTACGCCATCCGGCACGCATCCGCTTCCCAACGATATCCCACGCCATACACCGCGCGGATAAACGACTGTTCGGCGTCGAGCGCTTCCAGTTTGCGGCGCAGGTTTTTAATATGGCTGTCGATGGTACGATCGGTGACCACGCGATAGTCGTCGTAAAGATGATTCAGCAACTGTTCGCGCGAGAAGACTTTTCCCGGCTCCTGTGAAAGTGTTTTCAGCAGGCGGAATTCTGCGGGCGTTAAATCCAGCAGGCGGTCACGCCAGGAGGCCTGAAAACGGTTTTCGTCGACAATCAGCGGGCTTTGCGCGTCCAGCGCCTGTATATCGCGACGCGGTTTGCAGCGGCGCAAGATGGTTTTCACACGCGCCACCACTTCACGCGGGCTGTAAGGCTTGCAGATGTAATCATCCGCGCCGATTTCCAGCCCAAGCAGGCGATCAATCTCTTCGATTTTGGCCGTGACCATCACAATCGGCACTTCAGAGAAGCGACGAATTTCGCGACACAGCGTCAGGCCATCGGTGCCTGGCAGCATGAGATCCAGCAGGATCAGATCCGGCGGCGTATCGTGCACAAAAGGCAGAACCTGATCACCGTGGCTGATAAGTGTGGGCGCGTAATTGGCCGCCAGCAAATAATCAATCAGCAACTGCCCCAGCTTGGGTTCGTCCTCGACAATTAAAATACGCGGGGTGTTTTCATCTATCGGTAACTCAGTCATAACTCTCTCGATGTGTCGCGATCCAGCGGTAGTTCTACTTTAATGCTTACCCCGCCAAAAGGCGAATGCGCGGCATCAAGCCTGCCGCCGTGGGCGGTAACAATGTTTACGCATATCGCCAGCCCCAGGCCGGAGCCGCCGCTGGCGCGGTTGCGCGATCCTTCAGTACGATAAAAACGCTCACACAACATGGCGAGCTGTTCATCGCTGACGCCCGGCCCACTGTCGGCGAATTCAACCGTAATGTTTTGCAGCGTTTTACTGGCGCGAATATGCACCTCACCGCCGCTGTCGGTGTAACGCAGGCTGTTTTCCAGCACGTTATTGAACAGTTGCATCAAACGGTCGCGATCGCCGAAAACCATTGCGCTATCCGGTAAAGAAAGATGCAGCGTTAAGCCACGGCTGGCAAGACGTTCGCGGAACGCTCCGGCGGCAATTTCCAGCAGTGAAACGAGATCTACCGGCGCTTTTTGATACGCCAGCGCGCCTTCGTCAGACATCGAAAGCTGATGCAGATCGTCCACCAGTTTGGTCAGCGTGGCGACTTCCGCCTGAAGCGAGGCGACCGATTCCGGGGTGAACTTACGCACGCCATCCTGAATGGCTTCCAGTTCACCGCGTAAAACGGCAAGAGGGGTGCGCAGTTCGTGGGAGATATCGGCCATAAAATCGCGGCGCATCTGTTGATTGCGGTCGAGCGTGCTGGCGAGCTGGTTGAAGTCCTGCGCCAGTCTGCCAAGTTCATCGCTGCCGCGCGCATCAACGCGCGTCGAGAAATCGCCCGCCGCCAGTTTATGCGTGCCTTCCACCAGCCGTTTCACCGGTGCCAGCAAACCACGCGCCAGCGGGAAGGTCGCCAGCGCGGCGAGCAGCGTCGAGAGCGCGACGATCAACCAACTGGTACGGCGCTGCTGTTGGTCGAAATTAATATCCGTGTTACGCGTCAGGCGTTCCACCGGTGAGGCGATAACCGCACCGACTTCTAGCCCATCAACCACAATCGCGCGACGGGTACCGTCAGGTGGAACAGGCTCACGTGGGCCAACCAGCACGCGTTCACGCTGATCGACGACCCAAAACTGTGTTCGCCAGCCATGAGGTGGCATGGATGGCCCCGGTGGCCCTGGCGGGCCGGGTGGACGATGATCGTCACTATTATCGTGCTCAAAAGAGCGCAAAATCTGGAAGATGAAGCGATCGTTATTGCGCAGAAAACGCCAGTTACCGTGTTGCGCATACTGCTCCGCCAGCGCGTCGCTCAGCAGTTCAAGACGCTGTTCGTTACCGTGTTTAATGTAATCAATAAACCCGCGTTCAAAACTGACGCGTACCGCCCAGTGCATCGTGATTAACAGCACGATACAGGTGGCGAAGATGGCGAGGAAAAGTTTTCCGGTGATCCCCGGACGCCATAGTTTCACTGTTCACTCCTTTTTCGTCGGGCGATAACCACGTTTTTGGTGACGTCGTCAGGTACGCGGGCAAAAATCAGGGCGGGCAGGGCGATAATCAGCGCCATGCACAGATAGGTATACATAAAGACATGGTGCGTGGCGGCGCTATCGGCAGCAACATGCTGCTGGCCGAACATGCCCAGCAGTAAGCCTGCTACGGTAACGCCAATACTCATTGAGAGCTGCATGATCATCGACAGCAGGCTATTGCCGCTACTGGCATGCTCATCGGGCAAATCTTTCAGCGTCAGCGTGTTCATTGACGAGAAGCGGCTGGAGTTGACCATTCCCTGAATAAACAGCACCAGCGGCAGGGCGTAATACCAGCCTGCCAGCGCCGTCGCCATAAACAGCAGGCTCACCAGCGCGAGGCCAATCGTGGTGGTGACCAGCACATTCCGGTAACCAAAACGGTTAACCACCTGCACCACAATCCGTTTCATCCCCATGCTGCCGAGCACCATCGGGATCATCATCAGCCCGGCATGGAACGGTGAAAAACCGAGTCCGATTTGCAAAAAGACCGGCGTCATAAACGGCAGCATGCCGCTACCAATGCGTCCGGCGAAACTGCCTGCCAGACCCAACGAAAACGTCGGCGTATTAAATAGTTTCAGGCTGAACAGCGCGTTGTCATTTCCTTTGGCGTGCCAGAGATAAAACAGTATTGAGGCGACACCAACGGCAACCAGAATCGCCAGCGTAAGGCTTGATATGCCCAGCCCTTTCTGCCCGTCGAGGGCCAGGGTGAGCACCGCCATGCCCAGCGCCAGCACGATAAATCCGCTCAGGTCAAAACGGCGAGTTTGCAACGTGTAGTTGGGCATCAGCATCAGCGTGGCGATCCCGCCGATAATGCCGACCGGAATGTTGATCAGGAAGATCCAGTGCCAGGAGGCGTATTCTACCAGCACGCCGCCGAGCGCCGGGCCCAACAACGGGCCGACCTGACCGGGCAGGGTGACGAAGGTCATCGCCGCCATATACTGTGAGCGCGGGACGATTTTCATCACTGTCAGACGCCCGACGGGCACCATCATCGCACCGCCAACGCCCTGTAATACACGCGCCATCACCAGCTCATTGAGCGTGCTCGCCAGGGAGCAAAACAGCGAGCCGGCGGTGAACAGGACAATGGCGGTGAAGAAGATATTGCGCACGCCCACTCTGTCCGCCAGCCAGCCGGAGGCGGGAAGCATCACCGCCACGGTCAGCACGTAAGAGACCACCACCATATGCATATGCAGCGGGCTCTCTCCCAGGCTTGCCGCCATAGAGGGGAGGGCGGTATTGACGATAGTGGTGTCCAGCGATTGCATAAAGAAGCCGAACGCCACTATCCAGAGTTGCCAGCGCACGCTGGCGGGGAGTTCTGTCATTTTACTCGGTTACCGATTGCCGGGATTTACGCGAAAAACGCAGGCGCAGACGATCGAAGAACAGATAAACCACCGGCGTGGTGTACAGCGTCAGCAACTGGCTGACCGCCAGGCCGCCGACAATCGTTATCCCCAGCGGCTGGCGCAGTTCTGAACCGTCACCGCTGGAAATCACCAGCGGTAAGGCGCCAAACAGCGCTGCCAGCGTGGTCATCATAATCGGACGAAAACGCAGCAGACACGCCTGGAAAATGGCTTCTTCAGGCGACAGATTGCCGTTTCGCTGCGCGTCCAGCGCAAAATCGACCATCATGATGGCGTTTTTCTTCACAATGCCAATTAATAGCATAATCCCGATAAGCGCGATTAGGCTGAACGGGGCATTGAACAGCTCCAGCGCCAGCAGTGCCCCGACGCCTGCTGAAGGCAAGGTCGAGAGGATCGTGAGCGGGTGGACGTAGCTTTCATACAGGATGCCCAGCACGATATACACCGTCGCAATTGCGGCGATAATCAAAATCACCTGCGAGTTCATCGTCTCCTGGAATACCTGCGCGGTACCGGCAAATGAGCCACGCACCGTGGAAGGCACGCCGAGTTGCGTCATGGCGCGGTCAATCGCGTCACTGGCCTCTGATAACGATTTTCCAGTAGGCAAGTTAAACGACACCGTGGAGGCCGCCGACAGCCCCTGATGGTTGACCGATAGCGGCGCGTTAGCAGGTTGCCATTTGGCGAAGTAAGAAAGCGGAATCGCTTTCCCTTCGTTGTTTATGACGAACATTTTATCCAGCGCGCTGACGTCCTGGGTATAAACCGGATCCACTTCCATCACCACTTTATACTGATTAAGCGGTTGATAGATGGTTGAAATCTGCCGCTGACCAAAGGCGTTATTTAACAGGCTGTTGGCTGCCTGCACGCTGATGCCAAGGCGCGACATGGTTTCCCGGTCATAGATCAGAGCCATCTCGGCGCCGTTATCTTCCTGATCCGAGTTAACGTCCGCCAGTTCAGGCAGCGCCGCCAGCGCTTTACGAATTTTCGGTTCCCACTCGCGCAGGGCACTCAGATCGTCAGAAAGCAGCGTGTATTGATAACTGGCGTTGGACTGACGCCCGCCGACGCGGATATCCTGTACTGCCATCAAGAACAGGTTCGCCCCAGGCTCTTTCGCCAGCTTCTTGCGCAGGCGGTCGATCACCTGCTGGGCTGAATCATGCCGTTCATCGCGTGATTTCAGGGTGATAAACATCATCCCGCTGTTGACGCGCGAGCCGCCGGTAAACCCGGTCACGTTGTCTACTGCCGGATCTTCACGGATGATCTTCATGAAGTCCTGCAATTTTCCGCGCATCGCCTGGAAAGAGATGCTCTGGTCAGCCTGAATGCCGCCCATCAGCACGCCGGTATCCTGCTCCGGGAAGAAGGTTTTCGGAATAGCAATATAGAGCCAGACGTTCAGCGCAACGGTTGCGAGGAAGACCAGGCCAACCATCCGCGAGTGTTTCAGCACCCAGTGCAGGGATTTGCCGTAGCCCTGTTGCAGGCCAACCAGCAAACGCCCGAGACCTTTTTTCCGGGTGGGGGTATGGGCGGGCTGGCGCTTGAGCATCCAGCCGCACATCATCGGCGTTAAGGTCAGCGATACCGCCAGCGAAATACCAATTGCCACCGACAACGTCACCGCAAATTCGCGCAACAGGCGGCCCGGAAGCCCGTCCATCAGCAATAACGGCAGGAAGACCGCCACCAGTGACACGCTCATCGACAGCACCGTAAACCCGACTTCCCGGCTTCCCTGAAGGGCGGCCTGCATCGGTTTCATCCCGGCTTCGATATGGCGCGAGATGTTTTCCAGCACCACAATGGCGTCATCCACCACGAAACCGGTGGCGATAGTGAGCGCCATCAGCGACAGGTTATTCAGGCTAAAGCCGCATAGATACATGGCGGCAAAGGTGCCGATCAGCGAGACGGGAACGGCGACCGCGGGGATCAACGTCGCGCGACCGGATCGCAGGAACAGGAATACCACCAGGATCACCAGTGCGACGGAAATCACCAGCGTCTGCTCGACCTCTTCGAGGGAGGCGCGAATCGTTGGCGAGCGATCCTGCGCAATTTGCAGGTCAATCGCCGCCGGAATGGTCTGCTGAAGCTCCGGCAGTTCGGCGCGGATGGCGTCCACCGTTTCGATAATGTTGGCTTCCGGCAGTTTGCGGATCATCAACAAAATCGCCGGCTTGGCGTTGGTCATCCCGGCGTTACGCACGTCCTGCACCGAGTCCGTCACCGTCGCGACGTCGCTCAGACGTACCGCCGCGCCGTTGTTGTAGTGAATGATTAACGGCTGATATTCCGCCGCGGTTTTCAGCTCGTCGTTGGTCTGAATCTGCCAGCGATGGGCGTTATCTTCCAGCGCCCCCTGCGGTTTACGCACGTTGGCATTGCTGATGGCACTGCGCACATCGTCCAGCGAGACGCCCTGATTAAACAGTGCCTGCGGGTTAAGCCCCACGCGCACGGCGGGCAGGGAACTGCCGCCGACGTCAACATCGCCCACGCCGTCAATTTGCGCGATACTCTGCGCCAGTTGGGTTGAGGCGAAATCATACAGTTCACCCTGTGAATACGTCTCCGAGGTGAGTGTCAGGATCATGATCGGCGCATCGGACGGGTTGGCTTTGCGGTAGGTCGGACGGCTGGGCATACCGCTCGGCAGCAGACTTTGTGCGGCGTTGATGGCGGCCTGCACATCGCGCGCCGCGCCGTTGATATCGCGGTCAAAATTGAACTGCAAAATGATGCGCGTGCTGCCAAGTGAGCTGCTGGAGGTCATTTCGCTCACCCCGGCAATGCGCCCGAGCGAACGCTCCAGCGGTGTGGCCACCGACGAGGCCATGGTTTCCGGCGATGCGCCAGGCAGCGAGGCGCTGACCATTATGACCGGGAAATCAACCTGCGGCAGCGGGGCCACCGGCAGCAGCCGGAAACCCAGCACACCGCAGAGGGTAATGGCGATAGCGATTAAAATCGTCGCCACCGGGCGGTAAATGAAGAGGGCAAAAAACTTCATTTACGCCTCCTCCTCATGACGCGGAAAGCGTTTTTTCAGATGCAGCGCCAGACGGTCAAACAGCAGATAAATCACCGGCGTGGTGAACAGCGTCAGCACCTGGCTGACCAGCAGGCCGCCAACCATGCCAATCCCTAACGGGCGACGCAGTTCCGCGCCGACGCCGGTACTCAGCATCAGCGGCAGCGCGCCGAGCAGGGCGGCGAGCGTGGTCATCAGAATCGGGCGGAAACGCAGCAGACACGCCTGATAAATCGCTTCGTGTGGCGGCATGCCCTGTTCACGCTCTGCCGCAAGGGCAAAGTCGATCATCATGATGGCGTTCTTCTTCACGATGCCGATAAGCAAAATAATGCCGATAATGGCGATCACATCCAGCTCACTGCCGGCAATCATCAGTGCCAGCAACGCCCCTACGCCTGCGGTCGGCAGAGTAGAGAGGATGGTAATTGGGTGGATAAAGCTTTCATACAGCACGCCGAGCACGATATACATCGCCACGACGGCGGCAACCACCAGCCAGACGGTGCTGCTGAGTGCCGACTGGAAGGCCAGCGAGCTACCCTGGAATTCGGTACGAATATCCGTCGGGAAACTGAGCGTTTTTTCAGCGTTCATAATCGCATCAACCGCATCGCCCAATGAATAGTCGCCCGCCACGTTAAACGAAATGGTGGTGACCGGGAACTGATCCAGATGGTTGATGGAGAGTGGGGCAAAACGCTGCTCGATTTTGGCGATGGCTGTGAGGGGCACCACACCGCCATCGCTGCTGGTCAGGCGCACGTTATCCAGCGCGGCGAGCCCTGGCGTGGCTTGTGTGTCATGTTCCAGCACCACGCGGTACTGGTTGGCCTGGGTATAAATGGTGGAAATAAGACGCTGGCCAAAGGCGTTATAGAGCGCATTGTCCACGTCCGCCATGGAAATGCCCAAACGGCTGGCGCTATCGCGATCAACGTTAACGTATGCCACCAGCCCCTGATCCTGCCAGTCGCTGCTGACGTCAGAAAGCTGCGGGAGGGTTTGCAGTTGCGAGACCAACTGCGGCACCCACAGGCTCAGCGCGTCCAGCGAGTTTGCCTGAAGCGTGAACTGGTATTGCGTGCGGCTCACGGTGGTATCGATGGTGAGATCTTGTGTCGGCTGCAAATAGAGTGAGATACCCGGTACGCGATCGACATTCTGTTGCAGGCGCTTAATCACTTTCTGCACGCGGTCGTCGCGCTCATCCAGCGGTTTGAGGTTGATTTGCAAACGCGCGCTGTTCAGCGCCGGGTTGGTGCCGTCCACACCGACATAGGACGTCAGACTTTCCACCGCCGGATCTTTGAGAATGATTTCGGAAACCTGCTGTTGACGCTGTGCCATGTTGGCAAAAGAGGCCGATTGTGGTGCCTGCAGCGTGCCCTGAATAATGCCGTTATCCTGAATCGGGAAGAAGCCTTTCGGAATAACCACCCACAGAATAATCGACAACGCCAGGGTGCCCAGCGCCACGCTGAGCGTCAGCCACGGATGCTTCAGAACGCGGGCCAGCATATGCCCGTAACCGGCAATGACGCGGTCAAAGAAACGTTCGCTGGCGCGGGAAAAACGGTTCTGTTTACGCAGGGATTCATGGCTGAGCATGCGTGCGCACATCATTGGCGTCAGGGTCAGCGACACAATTGCGGAAATGAGTATCGCCACCGCAAGCGTCACCGCAAATTCACGGAACAGGCGGCCCACAATATCACCCATAAATAGCAACGGAATCAGTACCGCAATCAGCGAGAAGGTGAGGGAGATAATGGTAAAGCCAATTTCGCCTGCGCCCTTCAGCGCCGCTGCCAGCGGTTTTTCGCCTTTCTCGATATAGCGCGAGATGTTCTCAATCACCACAATGGCGTCATCGACCACGAAACCGGTGGCAATGGTGAGCGCCATCAGCGTCAGGTTGTTGATCGAGAAATCAAGAAAGACCATCACCGCGAAGGTGCCGATAAGCGACAGCGGTACCGCCACGCCGGGAATAATGGTGGCCGGCACGTTACGCAGGAACAGGTAGATGATCATCACCACCAGGGCTATCGCCAGCATCAGTTCAAACTGCGTATCGGTGACCGACGCACGAATATTGGTGGTGCGATCGGACAAAACCTCAACTTTCACCGATTTTGGCAGACTTTCGGTGAGCTGCGGCAGCATCTGACGAATGCTGTCGGCGGTGGCGATAATGTTTGCGCCGGGCTGACGCTGGACGTTCATCACAATCGCGTGTTTATTGTTAGCCCACGCGCCAAGCCAGCTGTTCTCCGCACCCTGCTCAATGGTCGCAACGTCGCCCAGGCGTACCGGGGAGCCGTTCTGATAAGCAATTATCAGCTTGCGATACTCTTCCGCTGACTGCATCTGGTCGTTCGCGGATAACGTGACGGCGCGAGTCGGGCCGTCGAGGCTCCCTTTGGCCGAGTTAACGTTCGCGCTGGTGATCGCGGTGCGCACCGTTTCGCTGGTCAATCCTAATGCCGCAATAGCCTGTGCGTTCAGCTTCACACGTACGGCAGGGCGCTGACCGCCCGCCAGCGTCACCAGCCCGACGCCGGAGACCTGGGAAATTTTCTGCGCCACGCGCGTTTCCACCATATCTTCCACCTGCGTCATCGGCATGGCGGAAGAGGTAACGGCGAGCGTCATGATTGGCGGATCCGCCGGGTTCACTTTGCTGTAGACCGGCGGATTAGGCAGGTCGTCCGGCAGCAGGTTGGTGGCGGCGTTAATCGCGGCCTGCACTTCCTGCTCGGCGACATCCAGCGGTAAGGTGAGCTGAAACTGAAGGGTGACCACTGACGCCCCGCCCGAACTTTGAGAGGACATCTGCTTAAGGCCAGACATCTGGCCAAACTGTCGCTCCAGCGGCGCGGTGACCGCAGACGTCATCACGTCCGGGCTGGCGCCAGGGTAAAGCGTGACCACCTGAATGGTGGGGTAATCAACCTCCGGCAACGCGGAGACGGGCAGGAAGCGATAGCCGATGATCCCGGCAATCAGGATCGCCACCATCAACAGAGTGGTGGCGACCGGGCGCATGATAAACAGACGGGAGGGGCCGCCCGTGTTGCTCGGCGGTAAAACGTGCATCAGGAGCGCGCTCCTTTATGGCCCGCGGCGGTCGCGGGTTCAGCCTCTTTCGCCTCGGTGGCGGCGCTGTGTGCTTCCACCACTTCCACTTTCGCGCCTTCGGTCAGACGGTCTATACCGTCCGTCACCACGCGATCGCCCGCGGAGAGCCAGGCGCTGATCACCACTTTCTGGCTATCCTGAATGCCTGGAACCACGGTGTGCTTGCTGACTTTATTCTCGCTGTTCAGCACCCAAACGAAGTGCCCGTCATTGCCCATCTGCAGAGCAGCCGCCGGAATCACCACCGCATCCTGTTGAGTATCCACCAGCATCCGCGCGTTAACGAATTGATTGGGGAAGAGGGCGTCATCCTGGTTGTTGAAACGCGCCTTCAGCTTGATGGTGCCGGTGGTGGCGTCAATCTGGTTATCGAGGCTCAGCAATACGCCGTCGCTCAGTTTCTGTTTATTGGTACGATCCCACGCTTCGACGGTCAGGGGTTTACCGGATTTCTGCGCGTTGACTACCGTGGCAATGTCATTCTCCGGCAAGGTGAACACCAGGTCGATGGGATGGGTTTGTGTCAGAACCACAATTCCTGTGGTATCGCCGCTTGAAATTTGGTTGCCGATATCCACCTGCTTCAGACCTACGCGCCCGTCCACTGGCGCGGTGATACGGCTCCAGTCGAGCTGCAACTGCGCGCTGGCAACGGCGGCTTCATCAGCCTTGATGGTGCCCTGTGTCTCGCTGACCAGCGACTGTTGGGTATCCAGCTCCTGACGTGAAACCAGATTGGTTTTCACCAGTTGTTGATAGCGGGCAAGATCGCGACGGGCGTTAGCAAGCGTCGCTTTGTCTTTCGCCAGTTGCCCCTGCGCCTGAGCGAGGGCGACTTTAAACTGACTCGGATCGATTTCCGCCAGCAGATCGCCGGCTTTTACCTGTTGACCTTCCTGAAAGTGCAGCGCCATCAACTGACCATCCACGCGGCTGCGCACCGTCACGGTGTTGGCGGCGGTGATGGTGCCTAATCCACTCAGATAGCGCGGCACGGCTTCCTGGGTGGCGGTCGCGGCCTGAACGGGCGCAAGGGTTGCGCCAAAACGGCCACCATGACGCCCACCACCTGCCGGGCGTTCTCCCTGAGCGCCGGCTGCCGGGCCTGCGGATTCTGGTGTGCGATTCATCAGCCAGTAGCCAGTGACTGCTCCGGCCACAATCAGCAATGCCAGCACAACCAGCCAGCGGGATTTGTTACTGCCTTTCATTTTAATGAGTTTCTCGTCCTGAATCATTTCGCGGAATGATACTAGTTTAGTTACCGGATGGTCGGAAAAAATGGAGGAAATATGAAACACAGGGACGAATCGTCCGAATCACGAACGCTTTGCGAGGCCGCTCGGGGAATTGACACGCTGGAAGCACAGCACAAGTCGGGTGAGCTAGAGTGCATCCAGAATTGCTGCGTTGCAGAAAAGGCGTTCAGCAGGGGGCTGAAAAGGGAAAGCCCCTCCCGAAGAAGGGGCCTTAAATAAGGAAAGGGTTATGATGAAGCTGCTCATCATACTGGTGATTCTCTTAGTGATTAGCTACCCAGCATACTAAGACACCAGGGGGAGGGGGAAACCTCTCCCTTACCCTCACTCCTTAATTTAGGGTTGCATCAACGGGAAGTCAATCGTGCGCGGCAGACTTTGCGGCGCAGGTAGCAGTTGACGTTTTCCGCTGGAATGATGTCGGGCATTGCAGAAAAGGCGTTCAGCAAGGGGCTGAAAAGGGAAAGCCCCTCCCGAAGAAGGGGCCCTAAATAAGGAAAGGGTTATGATGAGACTGGTCATCATACTGGTGATTCTCTTAGTGATTAGCTTACCGGCTTACTAAGACACCAGGGGGAGGGGGAAACCTCTCCCTTACCCTCACTCCTTAATTTAGGATTGCCTCCACAGGAAGTCAATGGCTATGCCAGCCACTTTGCGACACGGCGAGCAGTTAACTAAACACCACCTGCGCCCAACGGGCCAACCCGGCGGTGACCGAGCCAAAATCATCGCCACCGGCAATCGGGATCCCCGGCAGTTGCGCCGCCAGCGCCTTTTTGATCAGTGGCGATCGGGCGCTGCCGCCAGTCAGGTAGATGATATCCGGCTTTTCTGCGCTTGCGTTCAGCGCCAGATGCACCTGCTCCATAATGCGGGTCAGTGGTTGATCCAGCGCCGTTTCCAGCCCTTGCTGGGTGATGGCGGTGGCGAGTTCATCGCTGATAAACGGCAAGGTGGTCGCCACTTCCGGGCGATCGGAGAGTGCAATTTTGCTCTCTTCCGCGCAGCGCACCAGGCGATAGCTCAGACGCTGTTGCCACACTTTATAGAGCAGGGCGACTTTCTCGGCATCGCGCGCGTCGCGAGCCAGGTCGCGCAGCATGCGGCCATTGGCGCTGCTGTAGAAATCGGTCTGCGCCGGAACGTCGTTAATCGCCACGGCATTCCACCAGGGCAGAATCGGCAGGGCGATGCCTTTTTCGGTTTCGCCCCCCATACCGAGTAACGGCATCAGGCTTTTGAAGGCCAGCGCGATGTCGAGGTCGTTTCCGCCGACGCGGCAACCGCTGTGGCCAAGCAGACTTTGCTTCCGATCGTGTTTTTCACGCCACTGCGGGCCCATCAGCAAAACGGAACAGTCCGTGGTGCCCCCGCCGATATCGACGACCAGCACACGCTGCTCTTTATCCAGCGTGGCTTCGAAATCAAGTCCGGCGGCAACCGGTTCATATTGGAACACGATATCGCGGAAACCGGCACGTTTCGCCGCACGTTCCAGAATCCCCTGCGCCTGCGCGTTGGCGTCTTCCCCACCGAGCCCCTGGAAGTTGATTGGCCGTCCAATGACCGCTTGATCAATGCTTTCGGGTAACTGGCGCTGTGCCTGCTGGCGAATGTGCAGCATCATCGCGCACACCAGGTCTTCGAATACAGCCACCTGCTGCGGCTTCAGCCCGCTGGCGCCGAGGAATGATTTGGGCGATTTAACGAAGTAGACCTCTTCCGGGTCGTCGATGTACTGGCGCAACGAGGCGAGGCCGAACTGGACGCTGTGGCTCAGTACGTCGATATCTTCATCGCGATTATAGTTGATGGCCCGGCGCAGCAGCGCCTGGGTCTCATCGCCGGCTGCGGGAACCTGATGATGGCGGTAGAGCCATTCGCTGACCGCTTCGCGGGTAGGGGCACAGAGCATTGAAGGAAGCAGCGAGCTGCCGTTTTCCAGAGTGAGCAGACGAGGTTTTCCCTCCTGCATCACCGCCACTGAACAGTTTGCCGTACCGTAGTCAAAACCAATAAACACCTTTAAATCCCCATGCCGGTGAAGAAGGGGGGCGACTTTACTTGCATTTTTTCCTGACGACAAGTCGGAATATGAAAGCAAGGAACAAAAGCGGTTTTGCCGCTATGCTGTAGGCGCAAACCGGGGAGAAATTATGTTCGAATTATCGTGGCAGGCGCCTTACGACTGGCCGTGGATGTGGGGATTTTTACAGGCGCGTGCGGTGACGGGCATTGAGCGTTTCGAGGCAGACAGCTACGCGCGCAGTTTTGAATTCGACGGGCATTGTGGTGTGATCACGATGACGCCAGATGAATCACGCCAGGTGCTGCGCGTCACGCTTTCGGAAGGGTTATTGCCCGTGGCGGAAAGTTGTCTGACGCGCGTGTCGCGTTTGCTGGATCTTAATTGTGAGCCTCAGATAATTAATGACACGCTTGGCGCACTGGCACGCGCCCGTCCAGGGTTACGTTTACCGGGTTCGATGGATGCCTTTGAGCAGGGCGTCAGGGCGATACTTGGGCAACTGGTGAGCGTGTCGATGGCGGCAAAATTAACCGGTAAAGTGGTCGCCGCCTTTGGCGAGCCGTTGCCTGAGTTTCCCGGCTTTTACCTTTTCCCACGACCAGAACACCTGATGAGTGCCGAACCGCAGCAGTTAAAGGCGCTGGGCATGCCGCGCAAGCGGGCGGAATCGCTTATCTATCTGGCAAAGGCGGCGTCATCCGGTGAGCTGCCGGTCAACGCGCCTGAGGATATAGAGCAGGGGATGAAAACACTGCAAAGCTTCCCCGGGATTGGTCGCTGGACGGCGAACTATTTCGCCCTGCGCGGCTGGCAGGCCAGCGATGTCTTTTTGCCGGATGACTATTTGATCAAGCAGCGTTTTCCTGGCATGACGCCCGCGCAGATCCGCCGTTATGCCGAGCGCTGGCACCCCTGGCGCTCTTACGCGCTGCTGCATATCTGGTATACAGAAGGGTGGGCACCGTAACCGGCTACTCTTTTTGTGAGAAGCGGTTGTGGACGCGCGGCATGGCATCCGGCTGTGCGCTGTATATTGTCACGCGCCCGCGGCCATTGTGCTTAGAGGCATAGCACGCCATATCCGCCTGCGACAGTAAATCGGTGAGATTGGCGTTATGCCGGTCAATAAACGTGATCCCTGCGCTGGCACCGATGTGGTGCGCATGGCCTTCCCAGGTGAAAGGGTAGGCGTCTACGCCATCGACAATGCGCTGGGCGATATCGCGCGCATCTTCTTCCTTACACTCTGGCAGCAGAAGACCGAATTCATCGCCGCCCAGACGCGCAAGAATATCGCCTTTACGTAACAGGCTCAGCATTAGCGCTGATATTTCACGCAGCAGCGCGTCACCGGCGGCATGCCCGGCGTTATCGTTCACAGACTTAAAGCGATCAAGGTCGATAAAGACCAGCGCATGACGTTCCTGCGCGTTATCAATATTGATCAGATGGCGCTTGAGATGGCTTTCAAAACTCGCCCGGTTCGCCAGATGGGTCAGCACGTCATGCGAGGCGCTGTAGCTGAGCTGGCGCAGCATTTCGCGTGATTCCGTCACATCCTGGATAACCAGTACTGAACCAATATTTTCGCCATTCAACGTGCTGAGTGGCGTAATACTGTACTGAATATCAAAGCTACCGCCATGCCGGCTATGCAGAACCAAATCGTCATCGATATCACTGCGACAGAGGTCGCCCGTCTTGAAGTTGTCTATCAGGGCGCCGTGATCGCCGACGCTGATGTGAAATACCGAAAGGAGCGGTTTGTTCAACGCTTCTTGCTGCGTCCATCCGCTCATTTTTTCCGCCACCGGGTTCATAAAGGTGATATTCATATTCATGTCGGTACAAACAACCGCTTCGCCGATGGAATCGAGCGTAATATGCAGCCGCTCTTTTTCCTGAAATAGCGCGTCGTTCAGCTCCTTCACTTCCGTCATATCAATATTAATGCCGAGCAGACGTTCCACTTCACCCTGTTTATTGAGAACACGATTGGCAAGCGAGCGGATATGACGAATTTTGCCTTTAAGCTGGACGCGGAATTCCAGCATCAGCGGCGCGCTCGATTTTAGCGAGTTAAGCACTTTGCGGGTGGCGTTCTCTCTATCTTCTTCGACCAGGCACGACTCCCAAATCTGCCAGGTGGGTTGGACATGTGAAGGGATGCCATAAAGTTCGAACATACGTTTATCCCAACTGATTTTGTTGGGTTTAAGATCCCACTCCCAGATGCCGACACCGCCCGCTTCGTTGGCAAGCGTAATGCGCTCCATCAGCCGCTGATTAACCTGCTCCGTTTTTTTCAGTTCGTTAATGTCTTCAATCTGGGCAATAAAATAGAGCGGCGTGCTGTCCGGATTGCGCACTAACGACACGGCGAGCAGCGCCCAAACCACTT
Organism: Pseudocitrobacter faecalis; assembly: GCF_965231525.1. Lineage (NCBI taxonomy): Bacteria > Pseudomonadati > Pseudomonadota > Gammaproteobacteria > Enterobacterales > Enterobacteriaceae > Pseudocitrobacter > Pseudocitrobacter faecalis. The sequence continues at coordinate 1,256,536 of NZ_CBDDNJ010000002.1, forward strand.
CGCCCTGACGGGTGTAATAGCGCTTCTCCATGGTGTAGGTGTTGATTTCCCCGCGTAGCAGGCTGTCGCGCTGATTCAGGTCGGAGTCTAAATCCTCCGCTAAGGTGAGCTCCTGAAACGTCATTTCGCGTAACTCATCCGGGCTGTATCCCAGAAACTGGCACAGGGATTTATTCACCTGCAACCACTGGCCTTCCGTTCCCACCAGCGCCATACCGATCGCTGAGTGTTCCATCGCATTGCGAAAACGCTCTTCGCTTTCAACGATATGCTTACTTTCGGCGCGAAACGCATACATCACCATGGTCATGACGTTCGCCGGAAGCAGAATCATCACAAACGGCATCCATGAGGCGTTGGTGACGGTATAAACGACGGAAACGTGCTGCGAGAGTGTGGCATCTGACATAATCAGCGACACCAGCATCACGGTGCACAGGAAAATCATAAACGCTTCCATACGCGGTAAGCGCACGGCGCTCCACATCAGTAATACGATGATGCAGGTATAAGGCCATGGCATATAAATCATCGACAGTGCGCTTAGCGCAAGCGTCACGGCTAGCGTTAGCAGCGTTTCCAGCAGCAGGCGCGGGTCGCGGTGACGCAGCAGATAATGCGGCTTAAACAGCAGCCCTAATGGCACCAGCGCCAGTGCGCCGATGGCTTCCGAAAGCGTCCAGATAATAAACGACTGAAGCGGGTTGTCGTCTGGCACCAGCAGATACACCATCAACCCGCCGACCAGCGGCGGAATCAGCGCGCCGCCAATGGCGAGGCGGATCCAGTCATGCAGATTTTGCAGTGGGTTATAGTGAGGTAACAGCTTACGCAACAGCAGGCCACCCACGACGGCTTCGATGATGTTAATACCGGAGTAAATCAGATTCAGCTCATGCAGCGGGAAGAGTAACAACGATGCCGCCACATTGCCCAGCGTACAGGCAACGGCGATGGCTGGCCACATTCTGCGGCTGTGGCGATAAAACGCCACCATCATCACCGACGTCGGGAACCAGAGCGGGGCCAGTAGCGCGCCAAGCTGGGTCAGCTCAAGCGAGAAGAGGGTGAAAATGAAGGTCACCAGCCCCAGACTGGCCAGACGAAGCACAGGATGAGCAGGGACAACGAAGACGGGCCGGGCTACTTTATTCATTACCATTTTCGCGAGAGTGCTGTTGGGCGGGTTTCAGATTTATCTGATAGAAGATGACGTCATGCTAGTACAAGGCATTAATAATTTATAGGGTGGTAGCACATAAATTGATAGCACTGAGACCGGGGTTGCGCAACCTGACGAAAGGGAAAACCTGCGCTGCATCTGCCCAGATGCGCGTGCGGCAGAGGAACTTTTCGCCCTCGACCCGTGCAATCCCATGCATTCGACTGGTATCGCGGGCGTGAAATCCCTATAATTGCGGCGTTTGACGCTCTGGCGTCGTCCTTCCTTATCATCCAGGTTAATCAGGTCGCAAAAATTTATGACTGATAAGTCTCATCAGTGCGTCATCATAGGCATCGCCGGCGCATCGGCTTCGGGTAAAAGTCTTATCGCCAGCACGCTGTATCGCGAATTACGTGAACAGGTTGGTGATGAACACATTGGCGTTATTCCCGAAGACAGCTACTACAAAGACCAAAGTCATTTGTCGATGGAAGAGCGTGTTAAGACCAACTATGACCATCCGAACGCGATGGATCACAGCCTTTTATTGCAGCATCTGCAAATGCTCAAACGCGGCGAACCTATCGAATTACCGGTCTACAGCTATGTAGAACACACCCGCACCGCCGAGACGGTTCATGTCGAACCTAAAAAAGTCATTATTCTTGAAGGTATTCTGCTGCTGACGGAAGCGCGTCTGCGTGAAGAGATGAGCTTCTCTATTTTCGTCGATACGCCGCTGGATATCTGCCTGATGCGCCGCATTAAGCGTGACGTTAACGAGCGTGGTCGTTCGATGGACTCGGTGATGGCCCAGTATCAGAAAACCGTTCGCCCGATGTTCCTGCAGTTTATCGATCCTTCCAAACAGTATGCCGATATTATCGTGCCGCGTGGCGGGAAAAACCGCATTGCAATTGATATTCTGAAAGCGAAAATTAGTCAGTTTTTTGAATAACTCACGCGAATTGTGTAACGTGCAGTAATCGCCCCCGCGTATATGAGAATGGGGGCCGGTTGTACCAAAGGAGAATGGCATGCGTCTGTGTGACCGAGATATTGAAGCCTGGCTGGATGAAGGCCGACTGGCGATTAACCCGCGTCCTCCCGTTGAGCGTATTAATGGCGCGACGGTCGATGTGCGCCTGGGCAATAAATTTCGTACCTTCAGCGGTCATACTGCCGCCTATATTGATTTGAGCGGCCCGAAAGCGGAAGTCAGCGCGGCGCTCGACCGCGTGATGAGCGAAGAGATCGTTCTCGCAGAAGGTGATGCGTTTTATTTGCACCCGGGTGAACTGGCGCTGGCGGTGACGCTGGAATCGGTCACGCTGCCTGCGGATTTAGTCGGCTGGCTTGACGGTCGTTCCTCCCTCGCGCGTCTTGGCCTGATGGTTCACGTGACCGCGCACCGGATCGATCCGGGCTGGTCAGGCTGTATCGTGCTTGAGTTCTATAATTCCGGTAAATTGCCGCTGGCGTTGCGTCCGGGGATGCTGATTGGCGCGCTGAGCTTCGAGCCGCTTTCCGGCCCGGCAGCACGCCCCTACAACCGTCGTGAAGACGCGAAGTACCGTGACCAGCAGGGCGCGGTCGCCAGTCGTATTGATAAAGACTGAGTTGAAGCTGGTCTGGTGAGGATACCATGAGACGTATTTTAACGACGCTGATGATTCTGCTGGTGGTGCTTATCGCCGGCCTCTCGGCGTTGGTTCTGTTGGTCAACCCGAACGATTTCCGCAGCTATATGGTGCGGCAGGTCGAAGCACGTAGCGGCTATCAGCTTCAGCTGGATGGCCCGCTGCGTTGGCACGTCTGGCCGCAGCTCAGCATTTTGTCCGGCAGAATGCGTCTCACCGCGCCGGGCGCGACGGAGCCGCTGGTGCGCGCCGATAACATGCGTCTGGACGTGGCGCTGTTGCCGCTGCTTTCGCACCAGTTACAGGTTAAACAGGTGATGCTTAAGGGCGGAGTGATTCAACTTACGCCGCAAAGTGAAGCCGCACCGGTTGAACATACGCCCGTAGTGCCGAAAGAAAACACCTTACCATTGGTACCGGAAGATCGCGGCTGGTCATTTGATATCTCCCGTCTTAAGGTGGCCGATAGCGTGCTGGTGTTCCAGCATGCCGATGATGAGCAGATAACGGTGCGCGATATTCGTCTGGAGATGGAGCAGGACGAACATCATCTGGCCACGCTCGATTTTTCTGGTCGCATCAATCGCGATCAGCGTGACTTAGCGCTGGCGCTTACCGCGCGTATCCAGGCCGGAGATTATCCGCACCGTCTGGACGCGCAACTCTCGCAAATCACCTGGCAACTTCAGGGCGCCGACCTGCCTTCCCAGGGCATCAGTGGTGCGGGCAGCGTGAATGCACGCTGGCAGGAAGAGCAGAAAACGCTGAGCTTCAGCGACATCAATTTTACGGCTAACGACAGCTCACTGCGCGGCTCAGGCAGCGTGGTATTGAGCGACCATCCGGTATGGACGCTCGATTTACAGTCTGACAAGCTCAATCTCGATAATCTGTTAACGCGCAGCGCGACATTGACCGACGCCAACGGTGGCCAGCAGGCCCAGAGCGCGCCGAAACAGGCACGCCCGGTCATTGCCAACAGCGACAGCGTTCCGCAATACAGCGGTCTGAAAAGCTTTGATGGCACGCTTTCTCTGGTCGCCAAACAGGTGACCTGGCGCGGGATGAACTTTACCAACGTCGCGCATCAGGCGACCAATACGCGTGGTCTGCTGGATATTACCCAGCTTGAAGGCACGCTGGACGGCGGGAAACTCTCACTGCCTGGCCAACTGGATGCCCGGGAAGTCACGCCTGCGGCGGAATTCCACCCGCAACTTGAGAACGTCCAGATTGGCAGCCTGCTGAAAGCCTTTAACTATCCTATCGAACTGACCGGGCGCTTAACGCTGGACGGCGAGTTTGCCGGTACGGCGATTGACGCGGAGAGCTTCCGCCGCAACTGGGAAGGGAAGGCAGATATCTCTCTGAAAGACGTGCGTGCGGAGGGGCTCAACTTCCAGCAACTGGTGCAGCAGGCGGTCGAGCGCAGTGCCGATGTCAAAGCGCAGGAAAGCTACGACAGCGCCACGCGTCTTGATAATCTGACCACCGCGTTCAGCCTGGATCATGGCAAACTGACCCTGAGCAATATGCAGGGCGAGTCGCCGCTGCTGGCGGTTGATGGCAAAGGTGCGCTGGATCTGGTCAAAGAAGAGGGCGATATGCAGTTTAACGTCCGTGTCGTTGACGGCTGGCAGGGCCAGAGCTCCCTGGTGCAAATCCTGAAAGAAACGGCTATCCCACTGCGCGTCTACGGCAAATGGCAGGCGCTCAATTACAGTCTTCAGGTGGATCAGGCGCTGCGTAAACATCTGCAAAGCGAAGCGCGCCGTCGTTTGAGCGACTGGGCGGAGAAAAATAAAGACCGCCAGTCAGGGAAGGATGTGAAGCAGTTTTTAGAGAGTCATTAAGACACGTCCGCCTCACCCCGCCCTCACCCACAGGGAGAGGGAGAAAACCAGCGCAGAACATGTAGATTTGCACACTCTGCCCCCTCTCCCTGCCGGAGAGGGGGCCAACTCTACCACCGCTCCAGCCGTTGTCTCAGCCGTTCATTTTCCCGCGCCAGTCGCGCATTTTCATCCAGTAGCGTCAACGCGACAGCGATCCCCGGCCAGTCCAGTTCCAGCTCATGACGCAGTCTCACTGCGCGATGTACCACCACCGCCGCGTGATCATCAAACAACCACTCCTGGGCCTGAGAGACCTGCGGTTCAATCATCCCCAGCCCGACAATTTCATTCAGCTCATCAGACGATACGCCCGTGCGCAGGCAAAATTCCGTGACGGTTAAGGTTACAGTTACGGTGGTCATTATGCTTTCCCCCAGGTTTTACGCGGGTCGAAGCTGGCCTGACTCTCAGCCAGTTGTTGCCACAGCGCGCTCGTTTTCTCATCCGGTTTCGGCGGCATCACGATTTTAATCACCGCAAACAGGTCGCCGATGACGGTTTTACTGACCAGGCCTTTGCCCTTAATCCGCAACCGTTGGCCGGCCTGACTGCCCGCTGGAATGGTCAGCAGAATGCTCTCTTTGAGCGTTGGTACTTCCACTTTGGTGCCCAGCGCGGCTTCCCACGGTGCTAAAGGAAGAACAATCTCCAGATTGTGGCCGACGATATCAAACAACGGATGCGGCGCGATGTGAATAATCATCCACAGGTCGCCGTTTGGCCCGCCATTTTCGCCCGGCGTGCCCTGGCCTTTGAGGCGAATACGTTGCCCGTCGCTGACGCCCGCAGGGATTTTCACGTTCAGTGTTTTTGGCAGTTCCTGTTCAACCATGCCGAAAACGTTATACACCGGCACCTTATAGCTGATGGTGCGCTGCTGCTCGGCCAGCGTCTCTTCGAGGAACACCGCCACTTCAATTTCCAGATCCTGGCCGCGTGAGGCGCGCTGACGGCGGGCGTGATGCGCCTGCTGACCAAACATCGAAGAGAAGATATCGTCAAAATCTCGCTGATTGTAGCTCTGTTCATGGCCCTGCTGCTGGCGGCCAAAATGCGGATCGTTACGATGCGCCCAGAGCTCGTCATATTCAGCGCGCTTCTGCTCGTCTTTCAATACTTCCCAGGCTTCGGCGAGATCTTTAAAGCGGGCTTCGGCATCGTTTTCTTTGCTGACATCGGGGTGATATTTGCGCGCCAGGCGGCGGTAGGCGGTCTTGATGGTCTTCAGATCGTCCGTTGGTTTAACCCCCAGAATCGCATAATAATCCTTTAATTCCATAATGTTATCTCATTAATGAATGCGGTGGTCATGGCCCACCTGAAAAAAGGGCTCGTGTATAAGCGTAGGGCAAATGTGCGCGGTGGGGCAGAAGAAATGTGTGGGAAAATTGATAGAAGACAAGAAGAGTAAAGGGCTGATTAATAATCAGCCCTTATAGGCACTACACCTCGTAGTTCAGTTCATCCTCTTCCTGTGGCGGTGGGATTATCTGTACTTTTTGCACGCGGTGACTTTCAACCTGCAACGTTTTCAGCGTGAAGGGGCCAATTTGTACCTCTTCACCCGCTTTCGGTACGCGTTGCAAATGTTCCATTAGTAGCCCGGCAATGGTGTGATACTCACGTTTGTCGTCCAGCGGCAGCGGAATGTACTGCACCAGATCCTCCAGTGGCATATGGCCGTTTGCCGTCCAGGTACCATCCGGGTTGCGCTGGATATCGTGGCGGGCATCAATCTCTTCCACTTCGTTCGGCAGATTGCCGGCGATAGTTTCCATAACGTCACTGAGTGTCACAATGCCTTCCACTGAACCAAATTCATCAACCACGAACGCGAAGTGGGTACGCGCGCTACGGAATTGTTCCAGTGCCGAGAGCAGCGGCAGCGTTTCCGGGAAGACCAGCGGCTGACGGATGAGCGCACGCAGATCCAGCGGCTCGTTGCGCAGAGACTGTTGCAGCAGGTCAATGACGTGTACCACGCCTAACAGCTCTTCTTCATCATCGCCGCCGGTAATCACCAGACGCGTGTGCTGGTTTTTCTCCAGCAGCGCGCGGATTTCGTTTTCCGGGGCGCTGAGGTCGATGTGCTCGATGTCGTGGCGCGAGGTCATAATGCTGCTGACGGTACGCTGATTGAGGTTGAGTACACGCTCAATCATCATCCGTTCCTGCGGCTCGAAGATGGGATCGTCCCGGTTATCGGCAATCATGGATGCGCTATCGGCATCCAGTTCGGCGTCCTCTTTGCGACCGCTCAGCAGGCGCATTACCGTTTCAGTGGTACGCTGACGCATCGTCAGGTTTGCCGACAGAAAGCGGCGGCGGTTAAAGATCGCCAGCTGATTAAGGGCTTCAATCATCACCGAGAAGCCAATCGCCGCATACAGGTAGCCTTTCGGGATGGCGAAGCCAAAACCTTCGGCAACGAGGCTGAAACCGATCATCAGCAGGAAGCTGAGACAAAGAATAACGATAGTCGGGTGACTGTTGACAAAACGGGTGAGGGATTTACTGGCAAGCAGCATCAGGCTGATGGCAATAATCACCGCCGCCATCATGACCGCCAGGTGATCAACCATCCCGACTGCCGTAATGACGGAGTCGAGCGAGAAGACGGCGTCCAGCACCACAATTTGTGCGACGACGCCCCAGAAACGCGCGCCGCGCCGCTGGGTGGGATTATCGCTGTCTTTACCTTCAAGCCGTTCGTTAAGTTCGACGGTGGCCTTAAAGAGAAGGAAGAGGCCGCCGAACAGCATAATGAGGTCACGCGCGCTGAAGCTTAAATCGCGGAACACAAAAAGCGGTTTGGTGAGCGTAACCAGCCAGGAAATTGAGGCCAGCAGCACCAGACGCATCAACATTGCCAGAATCAGGCCGGTGACACGGGCGCGGTCGCGCTGCGCCGGAGGCAGCTTTTCTGCGAGGATGGCGATAAACACCAGGTTATCAATCCCGAGAACGAGCTCGATGACGACAAGCGTGATAAGACCCGCCCAGATTGAGGGATCGGCAATCCATTCCATACGTTGTTTAATACCTTAAGTCATATGACATTTGTCACACTTCGATCATGGATAAAGCCAGCGCAAATTGCAATGTTTCCCTGAGATTTGTCCGACTAAAAATGAGAGTCTCACAGAAATAAAACCTTATGGTTACTCCTGTTTATTATAAAAATACTCAATGGGTGAAGATAGCGCTATTCAGATATTATTAACCATTCCCGTATGTCAATATAAATAAAATCCTAAAAAATTGTTTTTGTGGTGCTTAATATTATTCTTAAAAACTATTTTTAAGGAGACGTTACCTTGCCTGCTGTTTGCATTGCTGCAACAATTCTTCCGGCATTGAATGATAAAAGGTATGGGAACGTATCCGGCGGGTATTTATCGGCCAGAAGTTTTAATGCCAGGACTAATCTTTATTCAATGCTGAAAATGTTGACCTATTTCTAACATTCTGAATTTTAGGTGATTTGGTAGCTTAAAGCCAAGGGCGGTAGCGTGCCTGAAGGCGAGATAATCAGCCTCGATTATTCTGTCAATAGCCTGCGGATGAATACGATCTTTTTTAGGATATATGCCATTTATATTCACGCACGATTAAATGCATTCTGAATGCTCAGGTAATGGAGATGTTCGGGTTTATTTAATTCGCACAGGATAATTTCTCTGCCAAAGTGATAAATAATCAATGATGAAATCCAAACTAAAATTGATGCCATTATTGGTGTCGGTAACCTTTATGAGTGGTTGCACCGTCTTTCCTGGCAGCAATATGTCTACCTACGGGAAAGATGTCATTAAACAGCAAGACGCTGATTTTGACATCGACAAGATGGTGAATGTTTATCCGCTGACCCCGCGACTGATTGAACAACTGCGTCCGCGTCCAAATGTCGCACAGCCAAATACTTCGCTGGATCAGGAGTTAAGCAATTACCAGTACCGCGTGGGGCCGGGGGATGTGTTGAACGTTACCGTCTGGGATCACCCGGAACTCACCACCCCGGCTGGCCAGTATCGCAGCTCAAGCGATACCGGGAACTGGGTGCAGCCTGACGGCACCATTTTCTACCCCTACGTCGGCAAAGTTGACGTAAAAGGCAAAACCCTCTCTGAAATCCGGCAGATTGTCAGCCAGCGTCTGGCCGCCTATATCACGGATCCACAGGTAGATGTGAACGTCGCCGCCTTCCGCTCGCAAAAAGCCTATGTGTCTGGCCAGGTCAACAAGTCCGGCCAGCAGGCGATTACTAACGTGCCGCTGACCGTTCTGGATGCCATCAACGCCGCAGGCGGCCTGACCGATATGGCGGACTGGCGCAACGTGGTGCTGACGCATAACGGACGCGAAGAGCGTATCTCGATTCAGGCGCTGATGCAGAACGGCGACCTGAAACAGAACCGGTTGCTGTATCCGGGCGACATTCTCTTCGTGCCGCGCAACGACGACCTGAAAGTGTTCGTGATGGGCGAAGTGAAAAAACAGAGCACCCTCAAAATGGACTTCAGCGGTATGACGCTGACCGAAGCGCTGGGCCAGGCGGAAGGGTTAGATCTCACCTCTTCGAATGCCAGCGGTATCTTCGTGATCCGTCCGACCAAAGAGGGCAACAACGGCAAGATGGCGAACGTTTATCAGCTTGATATGTCCGATGCGACCTCGCTGGTGATGGCGACCAACTTCGTACTGCAGCCGTATGACGTCGTGTACGTGACGACCGCGCCGGTAACGCGCTGGAACCGTCTGATCAATCAACTGTTGCCGACCATCAGTGGCGTTCGCTACATGACGGACACGGCAAAAGACATTCACACCTGGTAAGCGGCCATGTTTAACAAAATTCTAGTGGTATGCGTGGGGAACATTTGTCGTTCCCCAACGGGAGAGCGTCTGCTGAAAAGCCATTTGCCGTCACTCACCATTGCGTCTGCGGGTCTGGGCGCGCTGGTGGGGAAGGGGGCGGATGCCAGCGCGGTGAGCGTGGCAGCAGACCATCAACTCTCGCTTGACGGGCATTGTGCCCGCCAAATTTCCGGCGCAATGTGCCGGGAGTATGACCTGATTCTGGCAATGGAACGCCGCCACATCTCGAAACTGCATGACCTCGCGCCGGAAATGCGCGGCAAGGTGATGCTGTTTGGGCACTGGGATGATGAACGCGACATTCCCGATCCCTATCGCAAAAGCCGCGAAGCCTTTGAAGCGGTATATCAGTTACTCGACCGGTCTGCTCAACAGTGGGCGCAGGCACTGAAAGCTCAGCAGGGATAACAATGACAGAAAAAGTAAAACAGATAGCCCCGCAGACCACGGGCAGTGATGAAATTGATATTGGTCGTCTTGTGGGCACGGTCATCGAAGCGAAATGGTGGGTGCTGGGTATTACCGGCGTGTTTACGCTGGTTGGCATTATCTACACCCTATTTGCGACGCCGATTTACAGCGCCGATGCGCTGGTGCGTATTGAACAAAATCAGGGCAGCGCGCTGGTGCAGGACATCAGCAGCGCGCTGAGCAATAAACCGCCAGCGTCCGACGCGGAGATCAGAATGATCACCTCGCGTCTGGTGCTGGGCAAAACCGTCGACGACCTTGACCTCGATATTTCGGTTGAGAAAAACACCTTCCCGCTGATCGGTGCAGGATGGGATCGCCTGATGGGGCGTAAAAACGAAACGGTCAAAGTCACCACCTTCAATCGCCCACAGTCGATGGCGGAGAGCACCTTTACGCTGGATGTGCTGAGCCCGACGCGCTATCAACTGAGCAATGACGATGGCTTCAGCGCGCAGGGCGAGGTGGGTAAACCGCTGGAAAAAGGTGGCGTGTCGCTGCTGGTGACGGCGATTGCCGCTCATGAAGGCGCATCGTTTACCCTGACGCGATTCTCCACGCTCGGCATGATTAACTCACTGCAAAACAGCCTGAGCGTCACGGAAGATGGTAAAGATTCCGGCGTGCTGACCCTCAGCATTACCGGAGAAGATAAAGAGCAGATCCGCAAGATCCTCGATAGCATTGCGCGTAACTACCTCGAACAGAACGTGGCGCGTAAATCTGAAGAAGCGGCGAAGAGTCTCGCCTTCCTCGATAAACAACTGCCGGTGGTGCGCCACAATCTGGACGTCGCAGAAAATAATCTCAACGCCTATCGCCAGCAGAAAGACTCGGTTGACCTGCCGCTGGAAGCGAAATCCGTGCTCGACTCAATGGTTAACATTGATGCGCAGCTTAACGAATTGACCTTCAAAGAAGCGGAAATCTCCAAGCTCTACACCCGTATTCACCCGGCTTACCGCACGCTGCTGGAAAAACGCCGGGCGCTGGAAGAAGAGAAAGCTCGCCTGTCGAAACGAGTGACCGCGATGCCGAAAACCCAGCAGGAAATAGTGCGTTTAACGCGTGATGTGGAATCCGGCCAACAGGTTTACATGCAACTGCTGAATAAACAGCAGGAGCTGAAAATCACCGAAGCCAGCACCGTGGGGGATGTGCGTATCGTCGACCCGGCGATTGCTCAACCGGGCGTGGTGAAGCCGAAGAAAGCGCTGATTATTCTCGGCAGCCTGATCCTCGGCCTGATGCTCTCGATTGTTGGCGTGCTGCTGCGTTCGCTGTTCAACCGCGGTATCGAAAGCCCGCAGGTGCTGGAAGAGCACGGTATCAATGTTTATGCCAGCATCCCGCTGTCGGAATGGCAAAAAGCGCGTGACAGCGTGAAAACGGTGAAAGGCGTTAAGCGCTATAAACAGAGCCAACTGCTGGCGGTGGGTAACCCAACGGATCTGGCGATCGAAGCGGTGCGCAGTCTGCGTACCAGTCTGCACTTCGCCATGATGCAGGCGGGCAATAAAGTGCTGATGATGACCGGCGTCAGCCCGTCGATCGGTAAAACCTTTGTCTGTGCCAACCTGGCGGCAGTTATCAGCCAGACCGGCAAGCGCGTGCTGATGATCGACTGCGATATGCGTAAGGGTTACACCCACGAACTGCTGGGCACCAGCAATGACAATGGGTTATCGGAAGTGCTGGTGGGCAAAGCGGATATCGCGTCCAGTGCCAAACGCACATCCATTAACAACTTCGACCTGGTGCCGCGCGGTCAGGTGCCGCCGAATCCGTCGGAGCTGTTGATGAGCGAGCGATTCAGTGAACTGATGGCCTGGGCCAGCGCCAACTATGACCTGATCCTGATCGATACGCCGCCTATTCTGGCCGTCACCGATGCGGCCATTGTGGGTCGCCATGCCGGTACCACCCTGATGGTGGCGCGCTATGCGGTTAACACCCTGAAAGAAGTGGAAACCAGCCTCAGCCGCTTTGAGCAGAACGGCATCAATGTGAAAGGGGTGATCCTGAACTCAATCTTCCGTCGCGCGACGGGGTATCAGGATTACGGCTACTACGAGTACGAATATAAATCTGATTCTAAATAAGGTGTGTTTGCCCTCACCCTAACTCTTTCCCGCAGGGAGAGGGGACTGGTCGGTGCTGGTTTTCTCCCTCTCCCTGAGGGAGAGGGCCGGGGTGAGGGGAAAAATGCCATGACTTTGCTTCTCCGGGGGATCCTCATGACCACAGAAAATCCATTGATCTCTATCTATATGCCGACCTGGAATCGCCAGCAGTTGGCTATCCGCGCCATCAAATCGGTGCTGCGCCAGGATTACCCAAACTGGGAGATGATTATTGTTGATGATTGTTCCGAATCCTACGAACAGCTTCAGCAATTTGTGAGCGAACTGAACGATCCGCGCGTGTGCTACATCCATAACGATGTGAACTCCGGCGCGTGCGCGGTGCGTAACCAGGCCATTATGCAGTCGAAAGGCCAGTTCATCACCGGTATTGATGACGACGATGAATGGACGCCAAATCGTTTGTCGGTGTTTCTCGCACAAAAGCATCAACTGGTGACCCACGCGTTTCTGTATGCCAACGACTATCTTTGCCAGGGAGAAGTCTACTCGCAGCCCGCGAGCCTGCCGCTGTATCCGAAATCGCCGTTTTCCCGCAAGTTATTCTACAAACGCAATATTGTCGGCAACCAGGTGTTTAGCTCGGCGTGGCGTTTTAAAGAGTGCCTGTTCGATACACAACTGAAAGCGGCACAGGATTACGACATTTTCCTGCGGATGGTAGTGGCCTACGGTGAGCCGTGGAAAATCGAAGAAGCCACACAAATCCTGCACATCAACCACGGCGAGATGCAAATCACCAATTCGCCGAAAAAGTTTTCCGGCTACTTCCATTTTTACCGCAAACACAAAGACAAATTTGACCGGGCAAGCAAGAAGTACCAGCTCTTCACCCTGTATCAAATCCGCAATAAACGCATGAACTGGCGCACGCTGTTGACGCTGTTTTCTGTGCGCAACGGCAAACGCCTTGCCGACGGGCTGCGGGGGAAATAATCATGCTGGAAGATTTGCGCGCGAACAGTTGGAGTCTGCGCCCGTGCTGCATGGTGATGGCGTATCGTATCGCCCATTTTTGCACCGTGTGGCGTAAGAAAAATGTGCTCAACAATCTGTGGGCCGCACCGGTGTTGCTGCTCTATCGCTTCGTGACTGAATGTCTGTTTGGCTACGAAATTCAGGCCGCCGCGACGATTGGTCGCCGCTTTACCATTCACCACGGTTATGCCGTGGTTATCAATAAGAACGTGGTGGCGGGCGATGATTTTACCATTCGCCACGGCGTCACCATCGGTAATCGTGGCCCGAACAGCCTGGCGTGTCCTGTGATTGGCAATGGCGTGGAACTCGGGGCCAACGTGGTGATTATCGGTGACATTACGATTGGCAATCAGGTCACCATCGGCGCAGGCAGCGTCGTGCTGGATAACATTCCCGACCATGCGCTGGTGGTGGGTGAGAAAGCGCGGGTGAAGGTACTGAAATGAATATTATGCAATTTAACGTTCGCCTGGCTGAAGGCGGCGCGGCGGGCGTGGCGCTTGATCTCCATCAGCGCGCGCTACAGCTGGGAATGAACTCGCAGTTTATCTACGGCTATGGCAAAGGCGGCAAAAAAAGCGAAAGCCATGACCGCTACCCGAATGTGATTAAGCATACGGCGCGCGCCACCTCAATAGCCAACCTGGCGCTGTTTCGCCTGTTGAATCGCGATCTGTTCGGCAATCTGAACGGGTTATATCGCACGGTGGTACAGACTACCGGCCCGGTGGTGTTGCATTTTCATGTGCTGCATAGCTACTGGCTCAATCTGGCAGAGGTGGTGAAATTTTGCCAGCGCGTAAAAGCGCATAAACCGGACGTCACCTTCGTCTGGACGCTGCACGATCACTGGAGCGTTACCGGTCGCTGCGCGTTTCTTGACGGCTGTGAAGGGTGGAAGCACGGCTGTGCGCAATGCCCGACTCTCAGTAATTACCCACCGGTAAAAGTCGATCGTGCTCATCTGCAGGTTGATGAGAAACGCGCGCTGTTTCGCCAGATGCTGACGCTGGGCTGCAACTTTATTTCGCCCAGCCATCACGTAGCCGATGCCTTTAACACCCTTTACGGTGCGGGGCGCTGTCTGGTGATTAACAACGGCATTGATGTGGCGACGGAAACCATTCTGGCCGATCTTCAGCCAAAAGCGGCAAACTCACAGCGTCCCAAAATTGCCGTGGTGGCCCATGACCTGCGCTACGACGGGAAAACCAATCAGCAACTGGTGCAGGCGCTGATGGCCCTTGGCGATAAAGTGGAGGTGCATACCTTCGGCAAATTCTCACCGTTTAATGCCGATAACGTGGTGAATCATGGCTTCCTGACCGATAAGCGCCAGTTGATGAGCCAACTTCACGGTATGGATGCGTTGCTGTTCAGTTCACGCGTCGATAACTATCCGCTGATCCTGTGTGAAGCGCTGTCGATTGGCGTGCCGGTTATTGCGACTCACAGTGATGCTGCGCAGGAGGTGCTGAGCAAATCGGGTGGACATACGGTTGATGACAGCGACGTTCTGCGTCTTGCGCAGTTGCCGAAAGCAGACATCGCTCAGGCGATTTTCGGCACCACGCTTGCGCAGTTCAGCGCCCGTAGCCGCCAGGCCTACAGTGGTCAACAGATGCTGGAGGAGTATGTCTCGTTCTATCAGAATCTGTAGCTATCTCCTGCTACCGTTAATCTACCTGCTGGTTAACGTCAAAATCGCCCAGATCGGCGAGAGCTTTCCCATCACCGTTGTGACCTTTTTGCCGCTGCTGCTTTTACTCTACGTTGACCTGATTAACCTGAAAAAGTTGATGATTGCACTCGGCGCGGGGGCAGGGTTGACGCTGTTTAACTATCTGTTCGGCCAGTCTTACGATGCCAGTAAGTACGTTACCTCGACGATGCTGTTTGTCTATATCGTGATTATTGTCGGTATGGTATGGAGTATTCGCTTCAAGGTTATCTCGCCACATAACCACCGCAAAATTTTGCGTGGCTTTTATATGGTGATTGGCGTCATCGTCATGCTGGCCGCTGTCGAGATGCTGCAAATTATCGTCTCCGGAGGCAGTAGCCTGATGGAGACAATTTCGAAATATCTTATATACAGTAACAGCTATGTTCTGAATTTTATCAAGTTCGGCGGCAAGCGTACCACGGCACTTTATTTCGAACCGGCATTCTTCGCTCTGGCGTTAATCTCAATTTGGCTCTGTATCAAACAGTTCGGTATCAAAACCCCTAAAGCAGATGCTATGATTCTGGCAGGGATTATTCTTTCAGGATCATTTTCCGGGGTAATGACGTTTATTCTGTTCTATTTGCTGGAGTGGGCTTTTCAGTATCTGAACAAAGACGCCATTAAGAAAAAACTGCCGCTGGCGATTATCTCGTTGGCTGTATTTTTGGTCGGTTTAGTGTTTGCTTTTCCGTATATATCTGAGCGTCTGGGCGATCTGGGGACGGAAGGATCATCATCCTATTACCGTATAATAGGTCCACTGGTAATGGTAGGTTATTCGTTAACCAATATTGATGGTATTGTGCGTTTCGGTTCTCTTTATGAATATGTGGCATCATTCGGAATCTTTAACGGTGCGGATGTCGGAAAAACAATAGACAATGGTTTGTATCTGCTCATTATTTATTTTTCGTGGTTTGCAGTGATATTGACGGCATGGTACATGATTAATGTCGGAAAGATGACAATTAACGCTTTTGGGAATAATCGCAATTTCCGCGTGCAGTTGTTTCTTTTTACGCCAATATCGCTGTTTTTTACCGGTTCGATATTTAGCCCGGAATATGCATTTTTAATTGTCTGTCCCTTTATTTTGCGTAAAGCGCTCAATATGGCCGACAACGGATAAGGTGGAAAAAACAATGCTGCTGAGTGTCATTACCGTCGCGTTTCGTAACCATGACGGCATCGTCAAAACCTGGCGTTCACTGGCGCATCTGGCGAACGATCCGAGCATTCAGTTTGAGTGGATTGTGGTCGACGGCGGGTCGGCTGACGGCACGGCGGAGTTTCTGGAAAAACGTAACGGACAGTATAACTTACGTTATGTTAGCGAGCCGGATAACGGCCTGTATGATGCGATGAATAAAGGCATCGCGATGGCGAAAGGCAAATTTGCTCTGTTCCTGAATTCCGGCGATGTGTTTCATCAGGACGTCTCACAATTCGTCCGTCAACTGCGTAATAAAAAAGATGATGCGATGTATCTGGGTGATGCGATGCTCGATTTTGGCGATGGCACACAACTCACCCGTCGGGCAAAAAGTGGCTGGTATATTTATCACAGTTTACCCGCCAGTCATCAGGCAATCTTCTTCCCCTGCGTGGGGTTGAAACAAAATCCGTATGATATGCAATATCGTGTTTCATCTGATTATGCACTGGCCGCCAAAATGTATAAAGCAGGCTATGCCTTTAAACGCATAAAAGGGTTGGTGTCTGAATTTTCGATGGGCGGGGTATCAACCACTAATAATTTACAGTTATGTCAGGATGCAAAGAATGTTCAGCGAGAAATATTACGCATGCCAAAGCTTCTGACAGAATTGTCTTATTTATTACGTCTGCGCACCACCGGCAAAACAAAAGCCCTATATAACAAATCCTGAATATAAGGGAAAGGTATGCAAGATTTATCGGGATTCTCTGTGCCGAAGAATTTTCGCGGGGCGGGGGGAATTAAAGTGCAATTATGGTGGGCGGTGCAATCAACACTTTTTGCATGGTCACCGCAGATACTCTATCGCTGGCGTGCATTTTTGTTACGTCTGTTTGGTGCAAAAATAGGAAAAAACGTAGTCATTCGCCCGTCAGTGAAAATTACCTATCCATGGAAATTAACCCTTGGTGATTATGCCTGGGTGGGTGATGACGCAGTGTTATATACGCTGGGCAATATTACCATCGGCGCAAATTCTGTGGTGTCACAGAAGTGTTATTTATGTACCGGAAGTCATGACTTCCAGAGTCAACATTTTGATATTACCGCCACACCGATTGTGATTGGCGAGAAATGCTGGCTGGCGACGGATGTCTTTGTTGCTCCCGGCATTGAAATTGGCGACGGCACCATCGTTGGTGCGCGAAGCAGCGTTTTTAAATCGCTTCCGGCAAACGTGATTTGCCGTGGCAACCCCGCAGTGGTGATACGCGAACGCGTTGAAACTGATTAATTTCTGATAAGTACAGAGGATAAAAACATGTCAAAAGTCGCTCTCATCACCGGCGTAACCGGCCAGGATGGTTCTTACCTGGCAGAGCTTCTGCTGGAAAAAGGCTACGAAGTGCATGGCATTAAGCGCCGCGCTTCCTCTTTTAACACGGAACGCGTTGACCACATCTATCAGGATCCACACAGCAGCAACCCGAAATTCCACCTGCACTACGGCGACCTGACTGACAGCTCGAACCTGACCCGTATTCTGCAGGAAGTCCAGCCGGATGAAGTCTACAACCTGGGCGCGATGAGCCACGTGGCCGTTTCGTTTGAATCCCCGGAATATACCGCCGATGTGGATGCAATGGGTACGCTGCGCCTGCTGGAAGCTATTCGCTTCCTCGGTCTTGAAAAGAAAACTCGTTTCTATCAGGCGTCCACCTCTGAGTTGTACGGCCTGGTACAGGAAATTCCGCAGAAAGAGACCACGCCGTTCTATCCGCGCTCTCCGTATGCGGTAGCAAAACTGTACGCCTACTGGATCACCGTCAACTACCGCGAATCCTACGGCATGTATGCCTGCAACGGCATTCTGTTCAACCATGAATCCCCGCGCCGTGGCGAAACCTTCGTCACCCGCAAAATTACCCGCGCGATTGCCAATATTGCGCAGGGGCTGGAGTCCTGCCTGTATCTCGGCAACATGGATTCCCTGCGTGACTGGGGCCACGCCAAGGACTACGTGAAAATGCAGTGGATGATGCTGCAACAGGACAAGCCGGAAGATTTCGTTATCGCCACCGGCGTGCAGTACTCCGTGCGTCAGTTCGTCGAAATGGCGGCGGCTCAGCTGGGTATCAAGCTGCGCTTTGAAGGCACCGGCGTGGAAGAGAAGGGCATTGTGGTTTCTGTCACCGGCCATGATGCGCCGGGCGTGAAACCGGGCGATATCATCATTGCCGTTGACCCGCGCTATTTCCGTCCTGCGGAAGTGGAAACCCTGCTGGGCGACCCGACCAAAGCGCACGAAACGCTGGGCTGGAAACCGGAAACCACTCTCCAGGAAATGGTCTCTGAAATGGTTGCCAAAGACCTCGAAGCGGCGAAGAAACACTCTCTGCTGAAATCCCACGGCTACGATGTGGCGATCGCGCTGGAGTCCTGAGAATGACCAGACAACGTATTTTTGTGGCGGGCCACCGGGGAATGGTCGGTTCGGCCATTGTCCGCCAGCTTGAGCAGCGAGAAAACGTGGATCTGATTCTGCGTACTCGCGATGAGCTCAACCTGCTCGACAGCAATGCAGTGAACGAATTTTTTGCCACCGAACAGATTGACCAGGTTTATCTGGCGGCGGCAAAAGTGGGCGGTATTGTGGCGAACAATACCTATCCCGCCGATTTCATCTACGAAAACATGATGATTGAAAGCAACATCATTCACGCTGCACATGTGCATAACGTGAATAAGCTGCTGTTCCTTGGCTCATCCTGCATCTATCCGAAGCTGGCGAAGCAGCCAATGGCCGAAAGTGAGCTGCTGCAGGGCACGCTGGAAGCGACCAACGAGCCCTACGCGATTGCCAAAATTGCCGGGATCAAGCTGTGTGAATCCTATAACCGCCAGTACGGTCGTGACTATCGCTCGGTGATGCCGACGAACCTGTACGGGCCGAACGATAACTTCCACCCCAGCAATTCGCACGTCATTCCTGCGCTGTTGCGCCGCTTCCACGAAGCCGCCCAGCAGAATGCATCGGATGTGGTGGTGTGGGGCAGCGGTACGCCGATGCGCGAGTTCCTCCACGTGGACGACATGGCGGCTGCCAGCATCCACGTGATGGAGCTGGATCGCGACGTATGGCAGGAGAACACCCAGCCGATGTTGTCGCATATCAACGTCGGCACCGGCATCGACTGCACCATTCGCGAACTGGCGCAGACGCTGGCGAAAGTGGTGGGCTTTAAGGGACGTGTGGTCTTTGATGCGTCCAAACCGGACGGCACGCCGCGCAAATTGCTCGACGTCACCCGCCTGCATCAACTGGGCTGGTACCACGAAATCACCCTGGAAGCTGGTCTTGCCAGCACCTACCAGTGGTTTTTGCAAAACCAGCAGCGTTTCCGGGGGTAACCGATGTTTCTGAGCACGCAGGATTTTGCCACCGTAGTGCGTTCTACACCGCTTATCTCAATTGATTTGATTGTGGAAAACGCGCAGGGCGAATATCTGCTTGGCAAACGCACCAACCGCCCGGCGCAGGGGTTCTGGTTTGTTCCTGGCGGTCGCGTGCAGAAAGATGAAACGCTCGCTGACGCCTTCGCCCGCTTAACGCAGGCGGAGCTGGGCCTGAGCCTGCCGATATCGGCAGGCCAGTTCTACGGCGTCTGGCAGCATTTTTATGACGATAACTTTTCCGGGGCGGATTTCTCTACCCATTACATCGTGCTGGGTTTCCGTCTGTGCGTGGATGCAAGCGATCTGACGCTCCCGGATGAACAGCACAATGATTACCGCTGGCTGACGCCGTCGGCGCTGCTGGCTGCGGACAATGTGCATGCCAACAGCCGCGCCTACTTCCTCGATGAGAAGCGGGCCGAGGTGCCAGGGTTATGAAGATATTGGTTTATGGCATCAATTATTCACCGGAGCTGACCGGTATCGGCAAATACACCGGCGAAATGGTCGAGTGGATGGCAAGCCAGGGGCATGAAGTTCGGGTGATCACCGCGCCGCCGTACTATCCGCAGTGGCAGGTGGGCGAGCACTACTCCGCCTGGCGCTATCGTCGGGAAGAGGGGGCCGCCACCGTCTGGCGTTGCCCACTGTATGTGCCGAAACAGCCCTCCACGCTGAAGCGCCTGATCCATTTAGGCAGCTTTGCCGTCAGCAGCGTCTTCCCGTTGCTGGCCCAGCGTCGCTGGAAGCCGGATCGCATTATCGGCGTGGTGCCAACGCTCTTTTGCACGCCGGGTATGCGCCTGCTGGCAAAACTCTCCGGTGCGCGCACGCTGCTGCATATTCAGGATTATGAAGTGGACGCGATGCTCGGCCTGGGCATGGCAGGTAAAGGCAAACCGGGCAAAGTGGCGAAGCTCGCCAGCGCCTTTGAGCGTAGCGGCCTGCTTAACGTCGATAATGTCTCAACTATCTCACGCTCAATGATGAATAAAGCCCGTGAGAAGGGCGTGCCGGAAGAGAAGGTCATTTTCTTCCCAAACTGGTCGGAAGTGGCGCGTTTTCGCGATGTGAACAACACCCATGTTGCGGTTTTACGCGAACAGCTTGGCCTGCCAGCCGACCGCAAACTGATTCTTTACTCCGGCAATATCGGCGAGAAGCAGGGGCTGGAAAGCGTGATTGAGGCCGCCGCCTTGCTGCGTGACAAACCGTGGCTGTTTGTGATTGTCGGCCAGGGTGGCGGGAAAGCGCGGCTGGAAAAACTGGCGGCAGAGCGTGGGTTAGACAATGTGCGCTTCTTCCCGCTGCAATCTTACGACGCACTGCCCGCGCTGCTTTCGATGGCCGACTGCCATCTGGTGATTCAAAAACGCGGCGCGGCGGATGCGGTACTGCCGTCCAAACTGACCAATATTCTGGCGGTGGGCGGTAATGCGGTGATTACCGCGGAAGCTGAAACCGAATTAGGGCAGTTATGCCTCAATGAACCGGGGATCGCCGTGTGCGTCGAGCCGGAATCGGTTCCGGCGTTAATGGACGGTATTGAACAGGCACTCTTGATGCCGAAACGCAACGCGCAGGCGCTGGCCTACGCGGAACGCACGCTCGAGAAAGAGAACGTGCTGAGTCAATTTATTGCTGATATTCGGGGTTAAACGATGAGTCAATCAACACTTTTTCCGGTAGTAATGGCCGGTGGCTCCGGCAGCCGTTTGTGGCCGCTGTCCCGAGTGCTTTATCCCAAACAGTTCCTGTGCCTGAAAGGCGAACTGACCATGCTGCAGGCGACGATTAATCGTCTGCACGGCGTGGAGTGTGAAAGCCCGGTGGTTATCTGCAATGAGCAGCACCGCTTTATCGTGGCCGAGCAATTGCGCCAGATGAATAAGCTGACCGAGAATATTATTCTCGAACCTGTGGGGCGCAATACCGCCCCGGCGATTGCCCTTGCGGCGCTGGCGGCGGTGCGTCGTGAAACCGGCTGCGACCCGCTGATGCTGGTGCTGGCGGCAGACCACGTTATTCAGAATGAAGACGCGTTCCGTGAGGCGGTGCGCAATGCGACACCGTACGCGGAAAGCGGCAAACTGGTCACGTTTGGTATCGTGCCCGATCTGCCGGAAACCGGCTATGGCTATATTCGTCGTGGTGATGTTTCACCAGGTGAAAAAGACGCGGTGGCCTTCGATGTGGCGCAGTTTGTCGAAAAACCGAATCTCGATACCGCCCAGGCGTATGTCTCCAGCGGCGAATATTACTGGAACAGCGGTATGTTCCTGTTCCGTGCCGGACGCTTCCTGGAAGAGCTGAAAAAATATCGCCCGGATATTCTTGAAGCGTGCGAGAAAGCCATGAGCGTCACCGACCCGGATCTTGATTTCATCCGCGTCGATGAAGCCGCGTTCCTCGCTTGCCCGGAAGAGTCTATCGATTACGCGGTAATGGAACAGACCGCCGACGCGGTGGTGGTGCCGATGGACGCAGGCTGGAGCGACGTGGGCTCCTGGTCTTCACTGTGGGAAATCAGCAACCATACGCCGGAAGGCAACGTGCATCACGGTGACGTGATCAGCCACAAAACCGAAAACAGCTATGTGTACGCCGAATCCGGCCTGGTGACGACCGTCGGTGTAAAGGATTTGGTGGTGGTGCAGACCAAAGACGCGGTTCTGATCGCCGATCGCAGCGCGGTTCAGGACGTCAAAAAAGTCGTCGAGCAAATTAAAGCCGAGGGGCGTCATGAGCATCATATTCACCGCGAAGTGTATCGCCCGTGGGGGAAATATGACTCGATTGATGCTGGCGATCGCTATCAGGTGAAACGGATCACCGTGAAACCGGGCGAGGGGCTTTCACTGCAAATGCATCACCACCGGGCAGAACACTGGATTGTGGTGGCGGGCACCGCCAAAGTCACCATCAACGATGACATCAAGCTGCTGGGTGAAAACGAATCTATTTATATCCCGCTTGGCGCGACTCATAGCCTTGAGAATCCCGGCAAGATCCCGCTCGATTTAATTGAAGTCCGCTCCGGTTCGTATCTGGAAGAGGACGATGTGGTGCGCTTCGCGGATCGCTACGGGCGCGTATAGCGCGTTTTGTTAGCCGGATAAGTGCAGTGCCGTCCGGCAATTCACAACACTGAAAATAATGACCCTCACCGGTCAGGGCCAACTGTTGCCTGAAGAAAGGTAAAAACATGAAAACATTAACCTGTTTTAAAGCCTATGACATTCGCGGCAAATTAGGCGAAGAGCTGAATGAAGATATCGCGTGGCGTATTGGCCGCGCCTATGGCGAATTTCTGAAACCGAAAACCATTGTACTGGGTGGCGATGTGCGTCTGACCAGCGAAGCGCTGAAACTGGCGCTGGCACGCGGTCTGCGCGATGCGGGCGTTGATGTGCTCGATATCGGGCTTTCTGGTACTGAAGAGATCTATTTTGCGACCTTCCATCTGGGGATTGATGGCGGCATTGAAGTCACCGCCAGCCATAATCCGATGGATTACAACGGCATGAAGCTGGTGCGCGAAGGGGCGCGTCCAATCAGCGGTGATACCGGGCTGCGCGATGTGCAGCGTCTGGCGGAGGCTAACGACTTCCCGCCGGTGGATGAAAGTCAGCGCGGCAGCTATCAGAAAATTAACCTGCGCGATGCGTATATCGATCACCTGTTGCAGTACATCAACGTCAACAACCTGACGCCCCTCAAGCTGGTGGTGAACGCTGGCAACGGCGCGGCAGGCCCGGTGATTGATGCGCTCGAGGCGCGCTTTAAAGCTCTGAATGTGCCGGTGACGCTGATTAAAGTGCACAACACCCCGGACGGCAATTTCCCCAACGGTATTCCTAACCCGCTGTTACCTGAGTGCCGCGACGACACCCGCAACGCGGTAATCGAACACGGCGCGGATATGGGTATCGCGTTTGATGGCGATTTCGACCGCTGCTTCCTGTTCGATGAAACCGGGCAGTTTATCGAAGGGTATTACATTGTCGGCCTGCTGGCAGAAGCGTTCCTGGAGAAAAATCCGGGCGCCAAAATTATCCACGACCCGCGTCTTTCCTGGAACACGGTAGATGTGGTGACGGCGGCGGGCGGCACGCCGGTGATGTCGAAAACCGGCCACGCTTTTATCAAAGAACGCATGCGCAAAGACGACGCCATCTACGGCGGCGAAATGAGTGCTCATCACTATTTCCGCGATTTTGCCTACTGCGACAGCGGAATGATCCCGTGGCTGTTGGTAAGCGAACTGCTGTGCCTGAAAGGGAAAACGCTGGGCGAACTGGTGCGCGATCGGATGTCTGCCTTCCCGGCAAGCGGCGAGATCAACAGCAAACTGGCCGAGCCTGCTGCGGCAATTGCCCGCGTAGAGCAGCACTTTGCTCACGAGGCGCTGGAAATTGACCGTACCGATGGCATCAGCCTGGCGTTTGCCGACTGGCGCTTCAACCTGCGTTCCTCGAACACCGAACCGGTGGTGCGTTTGAACGTGGAATCGCGCGGCGATACCCCGCTGATGCAGGCACGAACGCAGGATATTCTGGCGCTGCTTAAGCAGTAAAAGCCCCCCTCACCCTAACCCTCTCCCTGAGGGAGAGGGGACAGATCATGCACAGGCTTAACATCTGCGCGGGTTTTCACCCTCTCCCTCAGGGAGAGGGCCGGGGTGAGGGTGACTGGTGATGAAAAAGGAACAACGATGACGACTCTAAAAAAGCGCGAGCGAGCCAAAACGAATGCATCGTTAATCTCAATGGTGCAGCGTTTTTCGGATATCACCATTATGCTCGGCGGGCTGTGGGTAGTGTGCAAAGCCGCGGCGCTGCCGTTTTTGTATCTCCATCTGCTGATGGCGCTGGTGACGCTGGTGGTGTTCCAGATGATCGGCGGGATCACGGATTTCTATCGGTCATGGCGCGGCGTGCGCATAACCACCGAACTGTTGTTGCTGCTACAGAACTGGACGCTGAGCCTGGTATTCAGCGCCGGACTGCTGGCGTTTGACGACGATTTCAGCACCCATATCAGCGTCTGGCTGAGCTGGTATTTACTGACCACCTGCGGCATGTTGGCCAGCCGGGCGTTTATTCGTTATGGTGCCGGCGTGCTGCGCAATCATGGTTACAACAAACGCTACGTCGCGGTAGCGGGCGATCTCCCGCAGGGGCAGGCGCTGCTGGAGAGCTTCCGTAATCAGCCGTGGATCGGTTATGAAGTGGTGGGCACCTATCATGACGCTAAACCGGGTGGTGTCAGCGCCGACTGGGCGGGCAATATTCAGCAACTGCTGGACGACGCGCGCGCGGGCAAAATTCATAACGTCTATATCGCCATGTCGATGCAGGAAGAGGGGCTGATCAAAAAACTGATGCGCGAGCTGGCGGATACCACCTGCTCGGTGCTGATTATCCCCGATGTGTTTACCTTCAACATTCTTCATTCGCGTATTGAAGAGGTCAACGGTGTGCCGGTCGTGCCGCTGTACGACACGCCGCTCTCTGGCGTCAACCGCATCATTAAACGGCTGGAAGATATCGTGCTCGCCAGCATGATCCTGCTGCTGATTTCGCCTGCGCTGTGCTGCATCGCGCTGGCGGTGAAACTCACTTCCGCCGGGCCGGTCATTTTCCGCCAGACCCGTTACGGCATGGACGGTAAGCCTATCAAAGTCTGGAAATTCCGTTCCATGAAGGTGATGGAAAACGACGCGGTGGTCACTCAGGCGACACAAAACGACCCGCGCGTGACGCCGGTTGGTAATTTCCTGCGTCGTACCTCACTCGATGAACTGCCGCAGTTTATCAACGTGTTGACCGGCGGCATGTCGATCGTCGGCCCGCGTCCTCATGCGGTGGCGCACAACGAACAGTATCGCCAGTTGATTGAGGGTTACATGCTGCGCCACAAAGTGAAGCCAGGCATTACCGGTTGGGCGCAAATCAACGGCTGGCGCGGCGAGACCGACACGCTGGAAAAAATGGAAAAACGCGTCGAGTTCGACCTGGAATACATTCGCGAATGGAGCCTGTGGTTCGATATCAAAATTGTTTTCCTGACGGTGTTCAAAGGCTTCGTCAGTAAAACGGCGTATTGAGGAACGGGTATGAGCCTGAGAGAGAAAACCATCAGCGGCGCGAAGTGGTCGGCCATGGCGACCGTCATTATCATTGGCCTGGGGCTGGTGCAGATGACGGTGCTGGCGCGCATCATCGATAACCACCAGTTCGGTCTGCTGACCGTGTCGCTGGTGATTATCGCGCTGGCGGATACGCTATCTGATTTCGGTATCGCGAACTCGATTATTCAGCGTAAAGAGATAAGCCACCTTGAACTCACCACCCTGTACTGGCTGAACGTCGGGCTGGGCGTGGTGGTGTGCGTGGCGGTATTTGCCCTGAGCGGGGCGATTGCCAGCGTGTTACATAACCCGGATTTACAGCCGCTGATCCAGACCTTATCGCTGGCCTTTATTGTGATCCCCCACGGGCAGCAGTTTCGCGCGTTGATGCAAAAAGAGCTGGAGTTCAACAAGATTGGCCTGATTGAAACCAGTTCGGTGCTGGCGGGCTTTACTTTCACCGTGGTGTCGGCGCACTTCTGGCCGTTAGCCATGACCGCTATCCTCGGTTATCTGGTCAACAGCGCAGTGCGTACGCTGCTGTTTGGCTACTTTGGCCGCAAAATTTATCGCCCGGGGCTGCATTTTTCGTTGGCGAGCGTGTCGTCTAACCTGCGTTTTGGCGCCTGGCTGACGGCGGATAGTGTCATCAACTACGTGAATACCAACCTCTCAACGCTGGTACTGGCGCGTATTCTGGGGGCGAGCGTCGCGGGCGGCTACAACCTGGCCTACAACGTGGCGGTGGTACCGCCGATGAAACTGAATCCGATTATCACCCGCGTACTGTTCCCGGCATTTGCCAAAATCCAGGACGACACGGCCAAACTGCGCGTCAACTTCTACAAGCTGCTTTCTGTGGTCGGCATTATCAACTTCCCGGCGCTGCTCGGGCTGATGGTGGTGAGCAACAACTTTGTGCCGCTGGTTTTTGGTGAGAAGTGGGTGAGCATCATTCCGGTGCTGCAACTGCTGTGCGTGGTGGGGCTGCTGCGGTCGGTGGGGAATCCGATTGGTTCGCTGTTGATGGCGAAAGCACGCGTCGATATCAGTTTTAAATTCAACGTTTTTAAAACCTGCCTGTTTATCCCGGCGATCATCGTCGGCGGCCAGTTGGGCGGTGCTATTGGCGTCACGCTGGGCTTCCTGCTGGTGCAGATTATCAACACCATTCTGAGCTATTTCGTTCTGATCAAACCCATTCTGGGCTCCAGCTACCGTGAATACATTCTCAGCCTGTGGCTACCGTTTTACCTCTCTTTGCCCACGCTCGCGGTGAGCTACGGCCTGGGGTGGGCGCTGAACGGTCAACTGCCGCTGGCGTTACTGTTGGCAACACAGATTGCCGCGGGCGTACTGGCTTTTGTGGCGATGATTGTGCTCTCCCGCCATCCGCTGGTGGTGGAGATGAAGCGCCAGCTGTGCCGTAACGAGAAAATGAAAACGCTGCTTCGCGCAGGCTAATTTTTGAGGTCATTATGAAATTATTGATTCTTGGCAACCACACCTGCGGCAACCGTGGCGACAGCGCCATTCTGCGCGGGCTTTTAGATGCCATCAACACGCTCTCGCCTGAGGCTGAAGTGGATGTGATGAGCCGTTATCCGGTGAGTTCCTCCTGGCTGCTCAATCGCCCGGTGATGGGCGATCCGCTCTATTTGCAGATGAAAGCGCATAACAACGCGCCGGGCATGGTCGGGCGAGTAAAAAAAGTGCTGCGCCGTCGCTATCAGCACCAGGTGCTGCTCTCGCGCGTGACCGACAGCGGCAAGCTACGCAATATCGCCATTGCCCAGGGCTTTACCGATTTTGTGCGTCTATTGTCCGGTTATGACGCGATTATCCAGGTGGGCGGCTCGTTCTTCGTCGACCTGTATGGTGTGACGCAGTTTGAGCACGCGCTGTGTACCTTTATGGCGAAAAAACCGATTTATATGGTCGGCCATAGTGTCGGGCCGTTCCAGGCACCGGCGTTTAACCAGATGGCAAACTATGTCTTCGGACATTGCGACGCCCTGTTCCTGCGCGAGTCGGTCAGCCTTGATTTGATGAAACGCAGCGATATTGACACCTCGAAAGTGGAGAAGGGCGTTGATACCGCCTGGCTGGTGGATCATCACAATGACAGCTTTGACGCGAGTTACGCCGTACAGCACTGGCTGAATGTCGCGCAGCAGCAGAAAACCGTCGCCATTACCCTGCGTGAACTGGCGCCGTTTGATAAGCGCCTCGGCACCACGCAGGAAGCCTACGAAAAAGCGTTTGCAGGCGTGGTCAACCGCATTATCGCCAGCGGCTGGCAGGTGATGGCGCTCTCTACCTGTACGGGCATCGACAGCTATAACAAAGATGATCGCATGGTGGCGCTTAACCTGCGTAAACATATTCAGAACCCATCGCGCTACCACGTGGTGATGGATGAGCTTAACGATCTCGAAATGGGCAAACTGCTGGGCGCCTGTGACCTGACGGTCGGTACACGTCTGCATTCAGCGATTATCTCCATGAACTTCGGAACACCGGCGATTGCGATTAACTACGAACACAAATCAGCGGGCATTATGCAGCAGCTGGGTATGCCGGAAATGGCGGTGGATATTCGCCATCTGCTGAACGGCGACCTGGAAGCGATGGCGGCGGACACATTAAGCCAGCTTCCGACACTGGTACCGCGCCTGAACGAAGCGGTGGCACGTGAGCGTGCGGCGGGGCTGGCGATGGTCGAATCGGTATTAACGCGCATCGGGGAGGGGAAATGAAGGTTGCTTTCTTCTTGCTGAAATTCCCGCTGTCGTCTGAAACCTTTGTGCTCAATCAGATTGTGGCCTTTATCGAAATGGGCCACGAGGTCGAAATTATCGCTCTGCAAAAGGGCGATATGACCAACACTCACGCGGCGTACACCCAATATAACCTGGCCGCGAAAACCCGCTGGCTGCAGGATGAACCCACGAGTACGGGGGCGAAGTTTCGCCACCGTGCGATGAGTACACTGCGCGGATTGCATCGCCCGGCGACCTGGCAGGCGCTGAACATGAAGCGTTACGGTCACGAAGCGCGCAACCTGATCCTCTCGGCCATTTGTGGCAATAACCCTCAACCGTTCCGCGCCGATGTGTTTATCGCTCACTTCGGCCCGGCGGGCGTCACGGCGGCGAAACTGCGCGAACTGGGTGTGATACGCGGCAAAATCGCCACCGTTTTTCACGGCATTGACATCTCCAGCCGCGATGTACTGAATCACTATACGCCGGAGTATCAACAGCTTTTTCGGCGGGGCGATCTGATGTTGCCGATCAGTGACTTATGGGCGAAACGCTTGCAGGGAATGGGCTGCCCGAGTGCAAAAATCGCTGTCTCGCGGATGGGTGTCAATATGGATCGTTTTGCCCTGCGTCCGACCAAAGCGCCAGGTGAGACATTGCAAATTATCTCCGTCGCCCGCCTGACCGAGAAAAAAGGGCTGCATGTAGCGATTGAAGCGTGCCGTCAGTTGAAAGAGCGCGGTGTGGCGTTTCACTATCGCATTCTCGGCATCGGCCCGTGGGAACGCCGCCTGCGCACGCTTATCGAACAGTATCAACTGGAAGGGTACGTGGAGATGCCGGGCTTTAAGCCCAGCCACGAGGTAAAAGCAATGCTCGATGAGGCGGATGTCTTTCTGCTGCCGTCGATTACCGGCGCGGATGGCGATATGGAAGGCATTCCCGTCGCGCTGATGGAAGCGATGGCGGTAGGTATTCCGGTGCTCTCCACCGAGCACAGCGGTATTCCGGAACTGATAGACGCTAATGCGTCCGGCTGGCTGGTGGCGGAAAACGACGCCCCCGCACTGGCAAACAAACTCAGCGAACTGCGCCATCTTGATGAGCCGACGCTGCGCCCGGTGCTGCAACGCGCCCGCCAAAAAGTTGAAACCGAGTTCAATCAGCAGGTGATTAACCGCCAGCTTGCGAGCCTGCTGCAAACCCTTTGCTATTGAGGTTGCATGGATAAAAAATTCTCCCGACGACGCTTCCTGTCGGCAGGCGCTACGCTTGCCGCCATTCCTCTGCTACACACCCCCGCTGCGCGCGCGCTGGGGCGTAATGATGCAGTCGATATCCGCAACTATCTGGTCGGTAATGACTGGATCCGCGCATTTCGTCAGGCGTTTGACGACGCCGATATTATCGACGTTCCTAAGGGCGTGGTTTGCGACAATATCAACACCGGTATCATCATGCCGCCGGGTAAAACGTTGCAGGTTAACGGTAGCCTGAAAGGCAATGGTCGTGGGCGTTTTGCGTTGCAGGATGAGTGTAAAGTGGTGGGGGAGGGGAGCCTCAATAATATTACCCTCGACGTTCGCGGATCTGACTGCACCATCGAAGGGCTGGAGATGAGTGGTTTCGGCCCGGTGGCGCAAATTTACATCGGCGGCAAACAAAAAAGGACGATGCGCAATCTCACTATCACACGCATCAATGTTAACCAGGCTAACTACGGCATTTTACGCCAGGGATTCCATAATCAACTCGACGGCGTAAAAATCACCCACAGCAAATTTAGCCACCTGCAGGGTGATGCCATTGAATGGAACGTCGCGATTAACGACAAGAATATCCTTATCTCTGACCATGTGATTGACCATATCGATTGCACCAATGGCAAGACCAACTGGGGCATCGGCATTGGGCTTGCGGGCAGCACCTACGATAACGACTACCCGGAGCACCAGGCGGTGAAAAACTTTGTCGTCGCCAATATCACCGGCAGCCACTGTCGACAGTTGGTTCACGTCGAAAACGGTAAACACTTTATTATTCGTAATATTAAGGCACGAAATATCACCCCGGAATACAGTAAGAAAGCCGGAATTGATAACGCTACGGTAGCAATATATGGCTGTGATAATTTCGTTATCGATGGTGTGGGTATGGTTAATAGTGCGGGTATGCTAATTGGCTATGGTGTTATCAAAGGGAAATATCTGTCGATACCGCAGAATTTCAGGGTGAATAATGTGCGGATGGATAATCGCCAATTAACGCTGAAACTGCGGGGAATACAGATTTCATCGGGCAATGCGCCGTCGTTTGTGGCGCTGACTAACCTCGACCTGAACCACGCATCCCTGGAGATTCACAATAAACCACAACACATTTTTATGCGTAATATCAAAGTGATGCAACCCAAAGTGCGCGGGCCCGCGTTACAACTTCACTTCGACTTACGCAAGGATGTTCGCGGAAAATTTATGGCCAAACACGAGACGCTACTCTCAATGTCAAATATTCAAGCAATCAATGAAAATGGCCAGCAGTCTGCGGACATTGACCTTATTGATCAGTATGTTGTCAATGTCGATGCGCTGAATTTTACCCTACCCAAACGCTGAATTTTTAGCCGAACCCACCTCTTCAGACGCATTCTCGGATTGTATCCAGAGATTTAGTGGTCTTTACCCGATACTATGAGAAAACATAGTGGATCAAACATCGTTAATAGCTATAATTCATCAACCGTATATAGGTGGACACGAAAATGGTTAATTTGAAAGCAGTCATTCCGGTAGCCGGGCTGGGCATGCATATGCTCCCTGCCACCAAGGCCATTCCTAAAGAGATGCTACCAATCGTTGACAAGCCGATGATCCAATACATCGTCGACGAAGTTGTTGCTGCAGGGATCAAAGAAATCGTCCTGGTCACCCACGCTTCTAAAAACGCCGTGGAAAACCACTTCGACACCTCCTACGAACTGGAAGCTCTGCTTGAGCAGCGCGTAAAGCGTCAGCTACTGGCAGAAGTTCAGTCCATTTGCCCGCCGGGCGTAACCATTATGAACGTCCGCCAGGCACAGCCGCTGGGCCTGGGCCACTCCATTCTGTGCGCGCGTCCGATCGTTGGCGATAACCCGTTCGTGGTTGTTCTGCCGGATATCATTCTTGATGGTGCGACTGCCGACCCATTGCGTTATAACCTTGCTGCCATGGTGGCGCGTTTCAACGAAACAGGCCGCAGCCAGGTGCTGGCGAAACGTATGCCGGGCGATCTTTCTGAGTACTCTGTTATTCAGACCAAAGAGCCGCTAACCGTAGAAGGTAAAGTGAGCCGTATCGTCGAGTTCATCGAAAAACCAGACCAACCGCAAACGCTGGATTCCGACCTGATGGCCGTAGGGCGCTATGTGCTTTCCGCTGACATCTGGGCAGAACTGGAAAAAACCGCGCCGGGTGCCTGGGGCCGTATTCAACTGACGGATGCTATTGCCGAGCTGGCGAAGAAACAGTCCGTTGACGCGATGCTGATGAGCGGCGACAGCTACGACTGCGGCAAGAAAATGGGTTACATGCAGGCTTTTGTTCAGTACGGGCTGCGCAACCTGAAAGAAGGGGCGAAGTTCCGGAAAGGGATTGAGAAGTTGCTTTCAGAATAAGACACTACGCAACAACACGGAATGTTGGTGAGTAACAGAACGGCAGATGATTGTGGTTGAGGAACTCTCATTTCACAGCAGCTGCCGTTTTTGCTTTTAAAAACAACAACTAAAATTAGTGATTGCGCGGTGTTTTTTGATAAAAAATGCCGGATTTCTCCTTGTCTTACACAGGGATTGCGCCCAAAATAGTGGGCTAAATTGGTGGGCGAGATTCGATGCAAACGTGAAGGTTTGTGGGGAGCTGGTCCACGACATACTGAATTTTGTGCAGTGCACTGGTAGCTGTTGAGCCAGGGGCGGTAGCATACCTTTAGTGAGATAACTATGAAGAGAATTATTACTTTTGGTACATTCGACGTCTTTCATGTTGGTCATGTAAATATACTCGAGCGTGCAGCTTCCTTAGGCGATTATTTGATCGTTGGCGTCAGCTCGGATAATTTGAATTTTAGTAAGAAAGGCCGTTATCCAATATATTCTCAAGGTGAAAGATGCAAAATTATCAGTTCATTACGTTTCGTGAATGAAGTATTTATTGAAAACTCACTTGAGTTAAAAAAAGAATATATAACGCAAAATAATGCTGATGTATTGGTAATGGGAGATGATTGGCTGGGGAGGTTTGATTGGGTTAGTGATGTCTGTGAGGTGATTTATTTGCCAAGAACCCCTTCAGTATCAACAACTGAAATTATTGAGGTTGTTAAAGCTCTGAAATGAACAAAAAAATAATAAAACTATCAAAACTAATATTATCTGTGCTGAACGGGTTGATTCCTAAAAAAAACAATAGGGTTTTGTTTAAGAGTGTCCCCGATTATGCTGGTAATTGTAAGGCTTTAAGTGATTATATATTAAAAGAACATCCAGAATATGAAGTTGTTTGGTTATATTCTAAATATAAAAGCGATGAAGGGAGAATTAATTGGGTAAAGAAAGGAACGTTTCTCGGGTATTGGTATGTTTTTACTAGCAAATATATAGTTACAACGCATAACGAGATGATAGGCGTTAAAGCATTTAATCAAGTATATTTAAGTCTATGGCATGGGATGCCACTAAAAAAAGTCTGTTACCTAGCAGATAAAGAAGTTATGTTGATGGAATCATTTTCGGCAAAGAGAATCGCAACATCAGAGATAATGCGTTCTATAATCGCCTCTGCGTTTAATGAGCGAGTTGATAATGTTATTGTAACAGGACAGCCACGTAATGATTTTCTTTTTGATAAAAAAGATTTTGATTTTTTAAGCGAGAGAGAATATAAAAAGATTGTTTTGTTTGCACCAACATTTAGACAGAACTCATATGTTCATGATAAAACGGATGGCGCCAAGATCGAAAATGCAAATTTTCTTCGTGTTCAGGATTTTGACTTAGGTAAGCTTCAAGAGTTTCTGAAATTAAATGACGTATTATTATTGGTCAAGCTACATCCATTCGAAGAAAATGCTCTAAATGGTATTGAATTTCCAGATAATATAAAAATAATAAAAAGTGAAGGATTTAACTCGCATGGGTATGATATTAACCACTTGCTTGCAATATCGGATTGCCTAATAACCGATTATTCGTCAATATATTTTGACTATTTAATTCTCAATAAACCCATTGGGTTTCTTATTCCTGATTGTGAAAGTTATATAAATAGTCGTGGTGGATTTACATTAGAGCCCATAAGTTTTTGGATGCCTGGCGAAAAATTATCTTTGCAATGTGAGCTTATAGATTTTTTGAATACTGTATTAATAGAGCTAAAGGATTCACATATATTAAATCGTACGCAAGTTAATGATGCATTAAATACATATAAAGATGGCTTCAATAGCAAACGAGTATTCGATATTTTTATAAATGGGCGGTAAGCAAATGTGCTATGATATTGTTTTTATTACAAATATACCGTCTTTTTATAAAATCAACTTGTATAATATATTGGCAGAGAAATTGAAAATAAAGGTTATCTTTATTTCTACAACATCTGAAATTAGGAAAGGAGATTTTTATAAGGGGAATATGCATTTTGAACACGTGTTCATAAGTGATTCAAGCTACGAAACAAGGTCAAAGCTACGTTGTTTAATGAAAATATCTACCATTCTAAATGGATGTAACTATAGAAAAATAGTTTACCCAGGGTGGGAAGTTAAGGAATTATTTTTCCTTTCATTACTTACATCTAAAAAAAGTAACTGTGTTGCCGTTGAAAGCTCCATTTTGGAGACTAAAAAAACGGGAATAGTGTGGTGGGTAAAAAAGATATTTTTAAAAAGAATGTCTACGGGTCTTCCATCCGGAGATTTACAGGCCGAAATTTTCAGACTGATGGGATTCAAAGGACAACTTGTTTATACAAATGGAGTCGGTGTTCTTAACGAGAGCTTTTATAAAAAATCAAAACATCAAAGTAAAGAAATAAATAGTTCACTCAACTATTTATATGTCGGTCGCATTTCAGAAGAAAAAAATCTCAAGCTTTTATGTGAGGTTTTCTCATCAAGTGCTCGACGTCTAACAATTGTCGGATATGGGCCGCAAGAAGAAGAATTGATGGAAAAATATCATAAGGATATTGTTTTTT
Source organism: Pseudocitrobacter faecalis (assembly GCF_965231525.1). Classification (NCBI taxonomy): domain Bacteria; kingdom Pseudomonadati; phylum Pseudomonadota; class Gammaproteobacteria; order Enterobacterales; family Enterobacteriaceae; genus Pseudocitrobacter; species Pseudocitrobacter faecalis. The sequence continues at coordinate 1,291,191 of NZ_CBDDNJ010000002.1, forward strand.
TAGGTGAAAAGAATAACGATGAATTAAAAAAAATTTATGAAGAACACCAGGTCTTCATCTTGCCATCAAAGTCTGAACCTTGGGGGCTTGTTGTTGAAGAGGCTCTTTGCTCAGGGCTGCCTGTTGTGGTTAGTGATATGGTGGGCTCGAAAAATGAACTTGTTACCAATAAAAGCACTGGTGTCATTTTTAAATATGATGATAAGAAATCATTATTGACGGCATTAGAAAAAATAGAACAGAACTATGTTTTTTATAAACATAGTGTTAATCAGATTGATGTGCAGGCGTTGCTCTACGAAAAAATAACCCCCTATTTTAAACTAACGAAGGGGGAGATATAAATTGAAAAACATTAAAAACTTTTTTAATTACGCACTCGGCGATTTGTTTGTGAAAGGGATTCTTTTTATTTCACTGCCCTTGCTTACTAGGGTTATGTCTCCAGAGCAGTATGGCAAATTATCAATTCTGAATACAGCAATTCTTATTTTATATGTATTGACAAGCCTTAACTTACAAAGTGCGATATTAAATCGCTACATGAAAGACAAAAATGGCTTTTCTATCTACTTAAGTACCTGCGTCATATTTTTGATTCCATTTCACATATTGCTATTATTGCTTACTCCCATTTATGCAGCACCGCTCAGTGAACTTCTTGGATTCTCACCAGCCGATTTTAACTTCGTTCTGATTATTTGCATTATGCTGTCATATATATTTATTTATACTAGTTATTTACAGGGGGCTGAAAAGGGAGCGGAGTATGCAAAGATTAATGTTATTAATAAAATTGGTGAGTTAGCGTTAATTTTTATCTTTGCACTTTATTTATCTAGTGATCAGTATTTGTCAAAGATCTATGCCCAATTGATAATCACTGTACCGTTATTGATTTACAGCTTTTATAAGCTTAGAAGGTTTATGGTACTAAGATTTAATATGGATGAGCTTAAATCTGCATTATTATTTTCTGTGCCTTTAATAATTCATGTGCTATCAAATTCACTTCTTTCACAAGTTGATAGAATAATCATTAATAATACTCTTGGTAGCGGAAGTGCAGGTATTTATTCATTTTCTTACAATTTAGGAATGTGTGTAATTGTATTGATAATGGCTTGGAATTCGTCATGGCAGCCAAAGCTGTACCAGTTGATAAACGATAGGGATTCAGAATCAATCAAAAAAATTCAACAAGCAAGCACTCTGATATTCTTCATTATTACATCTTCATGTATTCTTTTCTCAAAAGAAATGGTTCTCATCATGTCCAGTGAGGAATACTATTCAGGTATATATATTGTTCCGCTAATAATCATGGGGAATGCATTAATACATATTTACTTGATGTACGTGAATTTTGTTTTCTTTGAAAAGAAAACTCTTTTAATTTCAGCGACAACGTTCATAGCGTTAGCAGTGAATATCGCTGCAAACTATGTACTCATACCTTTATATGGAATTATGGGTTCGGCTATTGCTACCGTGATAGCTTACCTTTTCTTATGTATTTGTCACTTCATCTCTGCAAAATATATAATTAGCCTTTTTGATTCGTCATTAATAAATATTAAAATACTATTCTTGTTTTTTGCTGGGATGCTTATTGCTTATTCATTATCACTGATATTAGATGATTTAGAATGGTACAAAGCTCTTATAATTAAAGTTATGTGCGTTTCTTTGATGTGTTTTTATATCATTTGGAATAAAACATATAAAGATTTGGTGGCTTAATGTCGTGGATCATCTATTTTACTATTAATATCATATGCGGATTTCTGGATGTAGTAAAGGTTAGGCCGCAAAGGTTATTATTATTTATTGCGTCTATTAATATTATTATATTTATAGGCTTCCGGTACAAACTCGGTGTCGATTGGGCTGTATATGAAGATTTATTCGTAGGAAGGGTTGTTTACGTTCCATTTGAATATGGATATGTTTTATTAAACAATTTATTCTCTTTTATGGGAATAGGGTTTTGGGCTTGGGTATTTTTTATAACTTTATTCTCTTTATACACATTCATTCGTTTTTATAAAGAGTTTAGTCCGACGTACGTTTTCTGTCTTACATTTTATTTCATTCTTAGTTTTGCTTTTAATATTGAAGCTCTAAGGCAAATTATAGCTGTCGCAATTACTTTGTGGGCAGCGATTTATTATATGAATGATAAGAAAATAAAGTCTTTGATTTTTGTTATTTGTGCATCATTTATGCATGTTTCTGCATTATTTTTATTGTTGATACCCTTAATCGATAATAAAATATTTCGCAATATGGCTCTGCCCACTATTTTTATTGGCGCAATTCTCGCAGCTTTAAGTGTTTATCCAATCGATGTGTTGATAAACATAGTATCTTCATACATCTCTAATCCATATATATATAAGATTAAAATTTACACGTTGGGTAGCAATGTTAGTAGTATATTGACACTGAATCTTGTCTTTAAATTAATTATACTTGCTTTTCTATATATAAATAGAAAAAGCATCATTCAGAACTCAAAGGTTAAAATATCGAATAATGTATTTAATACTATTGTTTCCTTATTCTATCTGATGTTAGTAGTTGATATATTTTTAGGTAAATATGGTTCTATTAGATTAAGATTAGATGAGTATCTAAATCCTTATTTTATATTAATACTATCCTTTATAATTATTTATGCAAAAAATAAAGTATATAGTCAGTTAATGATAGTGGTTATCATTTGTTATTCATTAAGTAACATATTGAAGTTTTCACAAAATGACTACTTTATTAAACAGTTTAGATATTCCAATTCACTTGTAAATTACTTTAATCCAGATCATTCTCACGATTTGAAGCGTGAACGAGAAGTAATTGCACATTGGTTGGAACGAGATAAAATTATCATTGATGAATAACCATGAAGAAAAAACTTGTTATTGTTTCTGCTGCCCTTGAGGGTGGTGCTCTCACAATTCTGACTCAATTTCTTAATTCCATACCGTTAGATAAAAAAAAATCGTATGTGCTTTTTGTATCTGATACGCTAAAATTAAGCCAGATAGTTGAAGGTTTTGAGTGCTATTACATAGATACTAGCAAATGGTCTCGTAGAATTTACTATGATTTTTATGGTTATTCACTACTAATTCGACGTTTAAAACTAAGCGTCGAAGTCTGTATCAATTTTCAAAATATTCCTTGTCGGTTAGATAAAATAAAACAAATTGTTTATATGCATCAATCATTACCTTTTTATGAGCATAATTGGAATATTTTTGATAAGTCAGAATTAAAATACTGGTTATATAGTAAGTTTTACGCTTATTTCATAAAACTTTATAAGGAAAGTGCGAATTATTTCATTGTCCAAGCTAATTGGATTGCTGATGCATTATCTAAAAAAATAACATATAACAGAGAAAATATTTTAGTCTTTAAACCAGGTGTTTTAGATATTTTTCAAGAAATTAGCGATGACCCTTGTAATCTAAATGAAATGAAGTTTATTTATCCCGCGGCTGATTATAAGTATAAAAATCATGATGTCGTCATAGATGCAATTCATCATTTAGGATCTGAGTACTTAAAAAGAAATAATATTGTAATTCTATTTACAGTAGGTAAAGATTCACGGCTGAAATCAAAAGTCGATTGTTTAGGTTTATCTAAGCATATTTTATTTATTGGTTCTAAGAGTGCAAAAGAATTAAATGACATTTATAACTCTTCATATTCACTTATCTTTGCAAGCAAGATCGAATCATTCGGGCTACCATTGGTCGAGGCTGCATGTAAAGGACTTTACATAATTGCGCCTTCTTTGCCCTATGCTAAGGAAGCTATTGAAGATTATGATCACGTTTACTTTGCAGATCCTGACGATGTTTCTATGTGGGTTGATGCAATAAAGAAATCTATTGAGCAGAGAAGCAAAGTAAGAGCTAAGTTTAGTTATAAAGATGATTGGGATACTTTTAATTTATTTATTGAAAGTGTTTGTAAAAATAATTAAGTTGTAGGGGTCGAAATGTTTACTGATAAGGTTTTATTAATAACCGGTGGTACTGGTTCATTTGGAAATGCTGTATTAAATCGTTTTTTAGAAACTGATATAAAAGAAATAAGAATTTTTTCGCGAGATGAAAAAAAACAAGATGACATGCGGAAAAAATATAATAACGCTAAGTTAAAATTCTATATTGGTGATGTACGTGATTATTTCAGCGTACTCAATGCTTCTCGAGGTGTCGATTTCATTTATCATGCTGCAGCATTAAAACAAGTACCTTCTTGCGAATTCCATCCGATGGAAGCGGTTAAAACGAACGTTTTAGGTACTGAGAATGTTCTTGAGGCCGCAATTTCTAATGGAGTAAAACGGGTTGTTTGTTTGAGTACCGATAAAGCTGTCTATCCTATCAATGCTATGGGTATTTCCAAGGCAATGATGGAAAAAGTAATGGTCGCTAAATCGCGCAATGTCGATGGTTCAAAAACAGTCATTTGTGGTACACGTTATGGCAACGTAATGGCGTCTCGTGGTTCAGTTATTCCATTATTTGTTGATCTTATTAAAGCTGGTAAGCCAATGACAGTAACGGATCCTAATATGACCCGTTTCATGATGACTCTTGAAGATGCTGTCGATTTGGTTCTATATGCATTTGAGCATGGTAACAACGGCGATATTTTTGTTCAAAAGGCACCGGCTGCAACCATCGAAACACTCGCTATCGCTCTTAAGGAACTGCTTGATGTAAGCGAACATCCAGTGAACGTAATCGGTACGCGCCATGGCGAGAAACTTTATGAAGCTTTGCTTAGTCGTGAAGAAATGATTGCTGCAGTTGACATGGGTGACTACTACTGTGTACCGCCAGATCTCCGTGATCTTAACTATGGAAAATATGTTGAGCACGGTGATCGTCGAATTTCTGAGGTTGAGGATTATAATTCTCACAATACTGTGCGATTAGATGTCGAAGGGATGAAAACCTTACTTCTTAAATTACCTTTTATTCGTGCGCTGTGTGAAGGTAAAGAGTATGAGTTGGATTCATAATATGAAAATACTTGTCACAGGGGCTGAAGGTTTTATCGGTCGAAATCTATGCTTTCGTCTCCAGGAAGCAGGATATAACGAATTGATTAAGATCGATCGCAACACTTCAACAGAAGACTTGGAGCATGGTCTGAAGCAAGCAGACTTCATTTTTCATCTTGCCGGTATCAATCGGCCTGAGAATGAAAGTGAGTTTGAAGAAGGGAATAGTAACCTTACGAAATATATTATTGATATTCTCCAGGAAAATAACAAAGCTATTCCTGTCATGCTAAGTTCATCGATACAAGCAGAATCTAATAATGCGTATGGGAAGAGTAAGGCATCTGCAGAAAAAATTATTCAACAGTATGGCATAACAACCCAAGCACCTTATCATATCTATCGCTTACCAAATGTATTTGGTAAATGGTGCCGTCCAAATTATAACTCTTTTGTGGCAACATTTTGTCATCGTATTGCGAACGATGAAGATATTACAATTAATGACCCGTCGGCAGTTGTAAATCTGGTATATATCGATGATTTTTGTACTGATGCATTAAAACTACTATCTGGTAACGTTGACGCAGGCTACAGAACATTTGGTCCGATTTATTCTGTCACGGTAGGTGACGTCGCTCAGCTTATTCATCGATTCAAAGAAAGCCGCCAAACATTGATTACTGAAGATGTGGGCGAAGGGTTTACCCGAGCATTGTATTCAACATGGTTGAGCTATTTGTCACCAGAGCAATTTGCCTATACGGTTCCTTCTTACAGCGATGACAGAGGTGTATTCTGCGAAGTGCTCAAAACGAAAGCTGCTGGGCAGTTTTCATTCTTTACGGCACATCCAGGAATTACACGCGGCGGTCATTATCACCATTCTAAAAATGAAAAATTTATCGTTATTCGCGGCAGTGCTTGTTTCAAATTTGAACATATTATCACAGGCGAGCGATATGAAATTAACGTTTCATCTGATGAGTTTAAAATTGTAGAAACAGTCCCCGGATGGACACATGACATTACTAATAATGGCTCAGATGAGCTTGTTGTAATGCTTTGGGCAAACGAAATATTTAATCGTTCAGAACCAGATACTATAGCGAGAGTTTTATCGTGAAAAAATTGAAAGTCATGTCAGTCGTTGGAACTCGCCCTGAAATAATTAGACTCTCCCGTGTTCTTGCGAAATTGGACGAATATTGTGATCATCTTATCGTCCATACCGGACAAAACTACGATTATGAACTGAACGAAGTCTTTTTCCAGGATTTGGGGGTTCGCAAGCCTGACTATTTTCTCAATGCCGCAGGGAAAAATGCAGCAGAGACCATCGGGCAAGTCATTATTAAAGTTGATGGGGTTCTTGAGACAGAACAACCAGAAGCGATGTTAGTGCTTGGTGACACTAATTCCTGTATATCGGCAATACCGGCGAAGCGCCGCAAAATACCGATCTTCCATATGGAAGCGGGTAACCGTTGTTTTGACCAGCGAGTGCCAGAAGAGACGAACAGGAAAATAGTCGATCACACGGCTGATATCAACATGACTTACAGTGATATTGCTCGTGAGTATCTTCTTGCGGAAGGGATCCCAGCCGATCGAATTATTAAAACAGGTAGTCCGATGTTTGAGGTTCTCACTCATTACATGCCGCAGATCGATAGTTCTGATATCCTTTCTCGCCTGAATTTAACCAGTGGCAACTTCTTTGTTGTTAGTGCTCACAGGGAAGAAAATGTCGATACGCCTAAGCAACTGACAAAACTGGCAAACATTCTCAATACCGTAGCTGAAAAATACGATATGCCGGTCATTGTTTCGACGCATCCGCGTACCCGAAATCGTATCAACGAGAACGGCATTCAGTTCCATAAGAATATCTTACTGCTCAAACCATTAGGTTTTCATGATTACAACCATCTTCAAAAACATGCGCGAGCTGTTTTGTCGGATAGTGGGACAATTACAGAAGAGTCATCAATCATGAACTTCCCCGCCATCAATATTCGTGAAGCACATGAACGACCGGAAGGTTTTGAAGAAGGGGTGGTAATGATGGTTGGTCTTGAACCTGAACGAGTTCTACAAGCGCTGGAGATTATAGCTACACAGCCTAGAGGAGAAGAACGCTTACTTCGTCAGGTGAGTGACTACAGTATGCCTAACGTGTCAGATAAAGTTGTACGTATTATCCATTCATACACTGATTATGTTAAGCGAGTCGTCTGGAAACAGTACTAATGAAACTTGTATTAATCATTGATGATTATTTACCCCATAGCACCCGCGTTGGGGCCAAGATGTTTCATGAATTAGGCCGGGAACTGTTGCGAAAAGGCCATGATGTTACGGTAATTACACCCGATATCAATTTGCAATCCGATTTTTCGAACGACGTGATTGAAGGTGTCAAAGTTTGGCGTTTTAAAAGCGGCCCGCTGAAGGATGTCGGAAAAATTCAGCGAGCAATAAACGAAACGCTTTTATCTTTTCGCGCGTGGCGTGCTCTGAAACATCAGATTGAACAAGATACTTTCGATGGTATCGTTTATTACTCGCCCTCTATTTTTTGGGGGGGGCTGGTTAAAAAGATAAAAGAACGCTGCCATTGCCCGGCTTATCTGGTCCTGAGAGATATGTTTCCGCAGTGGATTATCGATGCCGGTATGTTGAAAGCCGGTTCCTTAATTGATCGATATTTCAGATATTTCGAAAAAAAGTCCTACCAACAGGCTGAGCGTATTGGGTTGATGTCTGAAAAAAATCTTGAAATTTTTTCCCAGACTAACAAGGGCTATCCTTGTGAAGTATTGCGTAATTGGGCATCGATGAGCCCAGTCTCTTTGAGTGATAGTTCTCTTTCACTTCGTCAGCGCTATCACTTGGTAAATAAAGTCATCTTTTTTTATGGCGGAAATATCGGGCATGCGCAGGATATGGCGAACCTCATGCGCCTGGCACGTGGTATGATGCGTTATCCAAATGCCCATTTCCTGTTTATAGGACAAGGTGATGAAGTCGATTTAATTAACTCACTCGCTGTCGAATGGAACCTTACTAATTTCACTCATTTACCTTCAGTGAACCAGGATGAGTTTAAGCTGATTTTATCCGAAGTCGATGTTGGATTATTCTCACTTTCATCTCGTCATTCCTCGCATAATTTCCCTGGGAAATTATTGGGATACATGGTTCAGTCCCTTCCGATTCTGGGCAGTGTCAATGCCGGGAATGATTTGCTGGACCTGGTGAATGCCCACAAGGCAGGACTCATTCATGTTAACGGTGAGGATGATAAACTTTTAGAATCTGCGCAATTGCTATTTAATAATTCAATTTTAAGAAAGCAGCTTGGACAGAATGCTAATGATTTATTAACCTCCCAATTTTCGGTTGAATCGGCAGCACATACTATCGAAGTCAGACTGGAGGCGGGGTAATGCGTTTAATCGATAGCAGCATTCTGGCTGAACTTTTTCACAGTGCAGAAAACTCTGAACGTTTACGATCTCATTATTTATTGCATGATTCTCACCAAGAAAAGGTTCAGCGCTTGCTGATTGCTTTTGTTCGCGGCAGCTACGTCGAACCCCATTGGCATGAACTATCACATCAGTGGGAAATGTTTGTCGTTATGCAAGGCCAATTAGAAGTCTGCTTGTATGATGCAAATGGGAAAGTTAAAAATCGATTTTTAGTTGGGCAAGGGAGTGAAACCTGCATTGTCGAGTTTGCTCCTGGCGACATTCACAGCGTTGAGTGCTTGTCTCCTAAAGCCTTGATGATGGAAGTCAAAGAGGGTCCATTTGATCCTTCCAGAGCAAAATCGTTTATTAACAGGGCATAAGAACTCCTGACAGTATGGCATCTTCCGCTATCTACTTTTACTCAACCTGAGTTACCATCTAAGTCACATTCAAGCCGTGCATAAGTGCATGGTGACCACCCCTGACAGGAGTACATAATGTCCAAGCAACAGATCGGCGTAGTCGGTATGGCAGTGATGGGGCGCAACCTGGCGCTCAACATCGAAAGCCGTGGTTATACCGTCTCCATCTTTAACCGCTCCCGTGAAAAAACCGAAGAAGTTGTTGCCGAAAATCCAGGCAAAAAACTGGTTCCTTATTACACGGTACAGGAATTCGTCGAATCTCTTGAAACCCCTCGTCGTATCCTGTTGATGGTGAAAGCAGGTGCGGGCACCGATGCCGCGATTGATTCCCTGAAACCGTATCTCGATAAGGGCGATATCATCATTGATGGCGGTAACACCTTCTTCCAGGACACCATTCGTCGTAACCGTGAACTGTCCGCTGAAGGTTTCAACTTCATCGGTACCGGTGTCTCCGGTGGTGAAGAGGGCGCTCTGAAAGGCCCATCCATCATGCCTGGTGGTCAGAAAGAAGCCTATGAGCTGGTCGCCCCAATCCTGACCAAAATCGCTGCGGTTGCTGAAGACGGTGAACCGTGCGTGACCTACATTGGCGCTGATGGCGCGGGTCACTATGTGAAAATGGTGCACAATGGCATCGAATACGGCGACATGCAGCTGATTGCTGAAGCGTACTCTCTGCTGAAAGGTGGCCTGAACCTGTCTAACGACGAGCTGGCAACTATTTTCACTGAGTGGAACGAAGGCGAACTGAGCAGCTACCTGATCGACATCACCAAAGATATCTTCACTAAGAAAGATGAAGACGGTAATTACCTGGTTGATGTGATTCTGGATGAAGCTGCCAACAAAGGTACCGGTAAGTGGACCAGCCAGAGCTCTCTGGATCTCGGCGAGCCGCTGTCTCTGATCACCGAATCCGTATTCGCGCGTTATATCTCCTCTCTGAAAGATCAGCGTGTTGCAGCGTCTAAAGTGCTTTCGGGCCCGAAAGCAGAACTGGCTGGCGACAAAGCGGCTTTCGTTGAGAAAGTTCGTCGCGCACTCTATCTCGGTAAAATCGTTTCTTACGCGCAGGGCTTCTCTCAGCTGCGTGCCGCGTCTGACGAATACAACTGGGATCTGAACTACGGCGAAATCGCGAAGATCTTCCGTGCTGGCTGCATCATTCGCGCCCAGTTCCTGCAGAAGATCACTGATGCCTATGCTGAAAATGCCGGTATCGCAAACCTGCTGCTGGCACCGTACTTCAAAAATATCGCTGATGAGTATCAGCAGGCGCTGCGTGACGTGGTTGCTTACGCTGTTCAGAACGGTATCCCGGTTCCGACCTTCGGCGCTGCGGTTGCCTACTATGACAGTTACCGTTCCGCGGTACTGCCGGCTAACCTGATTCAGGCTCAGCGTGACTACTTCGGTGCGCATACCTATAAACGTACTGATAAAGAAGGCGTATTCCATACCGAATGGTTGGACTAATCCGAAATAAATAATGAAGCCCGGCGATGCCGGGCTTTTTTTTGCGTTCAATTCTTATTGCTTTATCGTATTGTCTTAATATTAATTTAATATCGACGATTTATTCTCTCTGAAGAAAGTCCGAATTGTTTGTAATTCTATTGCAGTAAATACGTTAACGAGTTAAAAATTTTGAAACGTATTGATGTGATATCACATTATAAATAATTAAGTTTATTCTGAGAGTGTACAATGAAAGTTACCATCTCTGGTACAGGCTATGTCGGCCTCTCAAACGGCCTGCTGATTGCGCAACACCACGACGTTGTGGCGCTGGATATCATTCCCTCACGTGTGGAGATGCTTAACCAGCGCATCTCACCCATTGTCGACAAAGAAATTCAGCAGTATCTGGGCTCTGGTGAACTGCGTTTTACTGCAACCACTGATAAATACCTGGCTTATCAGAATGCTGACTACGTTATAATCGCGACGCCAACGGATTACGACCCTAAAACTAACTATTTCAATACCTCCAGCGTTGAGTCGGTTATTCAGGATGTTATTGAGATTAATCCGCAAGCCGTCATGATCATTAAATCAACGGTGCCGGTAGGTTTTACGGATTCGGTAAAGAAGAAATATGCCACTGATAATATTATTTTCTCGCCAGAGTTTTTGCGTGAAGGTAAAGCATTGTATGACAACCTTCACCCCTCGCGGATCGTGATTGGTGAGCGCTCAGAGCGCGCAGAGCGTTTTGCTCGTATGCTCCAGCAGGGCGCGATTAAGCAAGACATTCCTACGCTGTTTACCGATTCGACAGAAGCAGAGGCGATTAAACTCTTTGCCAACACCTATCTGGCAATGCGTGTTGCTTACTTTAATGAGCTGGATAGCTACGCGGAAACCCTGGGACTCAATTCCCGCCAAATCATCGAAGGTGTTTGCCTGGATCCTCGCATCGGCGATCACTATAACAATCCCTCCTTTGGATATGGCGGCTACTGCCTGCCGAAAGATACCAAGCAGCTGCTGGCAAACTATCAATCGGTGCCTAACAACATCATCTCCGCCATTGTCGATGCTAACCGCACGCGCAAAGACTTTATTGCCGATGCGATTCTGGCGCGTAAGCCGAAAGTTGTCGGCATCTATCGCCTGATCATGAAAAGCGGCTCTGATAATTTCCGAGCCTCCTCCGTGCAGGGCATCATGAAACGGCTGAAAGCGAAGGGGATCACGGTGATTGTGTACGAACCGGTGATGAAAGAGGATGAGTTCTTCAGTTCGCGGGTCGTTCGCGATCTGCAAGCTTTCAAGCAAGAAGCGGATGTTATCGTTTCTAACCGTATGGCTGACGAGTTAACGGACGTAGCAGAAAAAATCTACACGCGCGATCTTTTTGGCAACGATTAAACTAAAATTTTTCACAAGCTGAATGTCTGAGAAGACGGGCGTTCAGCCTTTTTTCTGATTCTTTTCAGGTTTCTCTGTTTTTGGTGAAAATCCTATAGAAATTCGGATTGCTCCAGGTAAACTGGTGCCCTCGTGGGTATTTCTGTTTGGATGTCACTAAGGTTTATATGATTCAAGATAACAATAATGGGCGCAATGGTTATGACCGTGAGTCGGAGCAGATCGACCTTATCGATTTGTTGCTTCAACTCTGGCGTGGCAAGCTGACAATCATCGTGTGTGTGGTTGTTGCCATTCTCCTTGCGGTTACTTATCTTCTCGTCGCTAAAGAAAAATGGACATCCACGGCGACTATTACGCGTCCTGATGCCGCGCAGATTGCTACTTATCATAACGCGTTGAATACACTGGATTCTTCTGTTGCACTTTCTGATGTACAAAATCAGGTTATCAGCCGCTTTAATTCCGCGTTTATCGCGTTGACGGAAACACTGGATAACCAGGAAAAACCGGAAAAATTGACGATTGAGCCTTCAATCAAAGGTCAGTCACTGCCACTGACGGTGACCTACGCAAGTGATTCTGCGGAAGCCGCTCAGCGTGGCGTTGCCGAATACATCCAGAAAATCGACGAACAAATCGCTGATGAGCTGGAGCTTGACCTTAATGATACGATCAAGCTGCGTGTGACTAATATCAAAGATTCCCTGGAAAACCAGGAAACCGTTGCTCAGGAACAAAAAGACCTGCGTATTAAGCAGATCACAGAATCACTGAAGTACGCGCAGAAAAGTAACGTCACCAAACCGCAGCTTCAGCAGACACAAGACGTAACCCAGGAAACCATGTTCCTGTTAGGTACTGACGCGCTGGGGGCAATGGTTGCCAACGAAGCCAGCCGCCCCCTGACCTTTGGTGCAGGTTATTACGCGCTGAAGAAAAATCTGCTCGACATCGAAAAACTGAAAGTCGACCCGAAAACCATTCACGTCTATCGCTACGTGATGAAGCCGACGTTGCCAATCCGTCGCGACAGCCCGAAACGTGGTCTGACGCTGGTGCTGGCGGTGCTGCTGGGCGGGATGATTGGTGCCGGTGTTGTATTGGGGCGCAACGCGCTGCGTAACTACAAGCCGAAAGCATAACGCTTACGCCACATAACAAAAAACCGGGCTCGCCCGGTTTTTTTACGCCTGTTGAAAATTTACTGATGACGTTTTCGCAGGTTCTCAATCACGGTCGTCAAATCCAGATCCTGATCCTGCAGCAGCACCAGCAGGTGGTACATCAAGTCCGACGCTTCATTGGTCAATTCAAAGCGGTCTTTCACCGTTGCTGCCAGTGCGGTTTCTACGCCTTCTTCACCCACTTTCTGCGCGATACGCTTGGTGCCGCTGGCATACAGGCGCGCGGTGTAGGAGCTTTCCGGGTCTGCGGTTTTACGCTCTGCCAGCAGTTGTTCCAGTTGATACAGGAACAGCCACTGGTGGCTGGTATCGCCGAAGCAGCTGGAAGTGCCTTTGTGGCAGGTTGGCCCAATCGGGTTGACCAGCACCAGCAGGGTGTCGTTGTCGCAGTCGGGGGTAATGCTCACCACGTTCAGGAAATGGCCGGACGTTTCGCCTTTGGTCCACAGGCGTTCTTTGGTGCGTGAATAAAACGTCACTTTGCCGGACGATTGCGTTTGCGCCAGCGCCTCTTTATTCATATAGCCCAGCATTAATACTTCGCCGGAAACCGCGTGTTGTACGATGGCGGGCATCAGTCCGTCGGTTTTATCCCAATCCAGTTGTTCAGTTAACATACCCGTATCTCCACGCCCTGTGCGGCCAGGTACGCTTTTAATTCACCAATATTAATCATTTGCTTGTGGAATACCGAGGCGGCCAGCGCGCCATCGACATCCGCATCGCGGAAGGCTTCGAGGAAGTGTTCCATGGTGCCCGCACCGCCCGAGGCAATCAGCGGAACGTGGCAAACTTCACGCACTTTTTTCAGTTGCGCCAGGTCGTAGCCATTACGCACGCCGTCCTGGTTCATCATGTTGAGGACGATCTCGCCCGCACCGCGTTTTTGCACTTCCTGCACCCAGTCGAGGGTTTCCCATTGGGTGACGCGGGTGCGGCTTTCATCGCCGGTGTATTGATTGACGTGATATTTGCCGCTGTCGGCGTCAAACCAGGTGTCGATCCCGACCACGATGCACTGCACGCCAAAACGATCCGCCAGACGGGTGATCAGCTCCGGGTCGGCCAGCGCCGGGGAGTTGATGGAAATTTTATCTGCGCCGAAAGAGAGAATTTTCGCGGCATCGTCGATGGATTTGATGCCACCGGCGACGCAGAAGGGGATATCAATCACTTCCGCGACGCGTGAAACCCAGCTTTTATCGACCACGCGGCCATCGCTGGAGGCGGTGATATCGTAAAACACCAATTCGTCTGCGCCTTCGTCGGCATAGCGTTTCGCCAGCGGGACGATGTCGCCGATGATTTCGTGATTACGGAACTGCACGCCCTTGACGACCTGACCATCGCGTACGTCCAGGCAGGGGATTATCCGTTTTGCCAGCATTGGATGGCCTCCGTTACGGTGAATTTATCTTCCAGCAGCGCGCGTCCGACAATTACGCCGCGCACGCCGGTGCCGCGCAGCGCGGCGATATCATCCAGCGAACCGATGCCACCGGAAGACTGAAACGCCACCTGCGGGTAGCGAGCGCAGATTTCTTCATACAGCGAGACGTTAGAGCCCGCCAGCGTACCGTCGCGCGAAATATCGGTGCACAGCACATGTTGCAGGCCAACCGGCAGATAGGTTTCAACCAGTTCTTCCAGCGTGATGCCGGAATTCTCCTGCCAGCCGCTCACCGCGACTTGCTTCGTGCCTTGTTCGTCAATGCGCACGTCCAGCGCCAGCACCAGATGTTCCGCGCCAAAGCGGGTAAACCAGCCTTTGACGATTTCGGGGGATTTTACCGCCGTCGAGCCGACGACCACGCGTTCAACGCCAGCGTCCAGCAACGCCGCCACATCCTCTTCGGTGCGCACGCCGCCGCCAACCTGCACCGGTACGTTCACGCCTGCAACCAGTTGTTTCAGCAAAGGGATCTGACGCAGTGCCGGGTCTTTCGCGCCGGTTAAATCGACCAGATGCAGCACTTGTGCGCCCTGTGCGGCGTAATCCTGTAAACGCGGCAGCGGGTCATTACCGTAGTCGCGCTGTTGGGCGTAATCGCCCTGATGCAAACGCACCACTGTGCCATTAATTAAATCTAAAGCTGGAATGATCATTACATCTCCAGGAAGTTTTTCAGCAGTTGCGCCCCGGCTGCACCGGAACGTTCCGGGTGGAACTGCACGCCGTAAAAGTTATCTTTCTGCACCGCCGCGGTGAACGGTTCGCCGTAGTGGCACTGTGCGATGGTGTACGGGTTGACCGGCATGGCGTAGCTGTGCACGAAATAGAAGTACGCGCCATCTTCGATACCCCGGAACAGACGGTCACCCGCTTTCGGGTAGACGCGGTTCCAGCCCATGTGCGGCAGCGGCAGGCCGAAGTCGGTCATTTTCGGCACCGCCTGGTCGATAATCCCCAGCAGGTCGACGCCGTTGCTCTCTGCGCTGCGGCTGCCGAGGATCTGCATACCGAGGCAAATGCCCAGCACCGGTTGGGTGCAGGCTTTAATCAGATCGACCAGTTCACGCTCGCGAATCTGATCCATCGCGGCCTGTGCGGTGCCCACGCCCGGCAGAAACAGTTTGTCGGCGCGCAGTACCACGTCCGGGTCGCGGCTTACCACGGGGTCATAACCGTGGCGGCTGATAGCGGACTTCACGGAATTCAGGTTGGCGCAGCCGGTATCGAGGATAACGACGTTCATCACAGCACTCCTTTTGAGGAGGGAAGGGTATCGCCTTCCACGCGGATCGCCTGGCGCAGCGTACGGCCAAAGACTTTGAACAGGCTCTCCACACGGTGGTGATCGTTCTTACCTTTGGTTTTCAGGTGCAGCGTCACGCCCATGGTGTATGAGAGCGAGCGGAAGAAGTGCTCGATCATCTCAGTGCTCAGGTCGCCGACGCGCTGGTAGGTGTATTCGGCTTTATATTCGAGGTGCGGACGTCCGGAGATATCCAGCGCGCAGCGTGCCAGGCATTCATCCATTGGCAGCACAAAGCCAAAACGGTTGATGCCGCGTTTGTCGCCGAGCGCCATTTTTAATGCTTCGCCCAGCGCCAGACCGGTGTCTTCCACCGTATGGTGATCGTCGATATACAGGTCGCCCTGAACGGCAATTTCCATGCGGAAGCCGCCGTGGGTGGCGATTTGGTCCAGCATGTGATCGAAGAATCCGACGCCGGTATTGATTTTGCTGCCGCCTTCGCGGTCAAGCCATACTTTGACGTCAATCTGCGTTTCTTTGGTTTTACGCTCAACGTGCGCGTAGCGGTCGCGGCGGGTGAGCTGCTCGCCAATCGTCGCCCAGTTCAGCGTTTCACGGTTATAGCGCAGGCCGATGATATCCATGTTTTCTGCTAACTGGATATCGGTGGCACGATCGCCAATCACGTAGCTGTTGGCTTTATCCATCACGCCATCGGCGAGCCATGCGGTGACCAGCTTCGTTTTCGGTTTACGGCAATCGCAGTTATCCGCCGGGAAGTGTGGGCAAATCAGCACGTCTTCGAAGTGAACGCCCTGCGAGGTGAAAATCTGCATCATCAGATTATGTGGGCCATCGAAGTCAGCCTGCGGATAGCTATCGGTACCCAGCCCGTCCTGATTGGTGACCATCACCAGCTTGTAGCCTGCTTTTTGTAGGGTCAGCAGCGTCGGAATAACGTCCGGTTCAAATTCCAGTTTGTCGAAACGGTCAACCTGGAAATCGCTCGGCGGCTCTGCAATCAGGGTGCCGTCGCGGTCAATAAAGAGAAACTTCTGGGTCATACATTCTCCGCATTCAAAGCGTCAATAACGCGCTGGCTCTCTTCGCGGGTGCCGATGGTGATACGCAAACAGCCGCTTAAAGAAGGTTGTTTATTCTGGTCTCGTAAGATAATGCCCTGATCCCACAAAGATTTAAACACTGCGCTGGAAGCTTTAATACGCACAAGAATGTAATTGGTTTCAGAGTTGAAGACCTGCTCCACGCACGGGATACCGTCAAGGTTCGCCACCAGATATTGACGCTCGGCCAGAATTTGCGCCACGCGCTCGCGCATCGCGGTGATGCCCTGCGGCGCCAGTGCCTGCGCGGCAATATCCGCCACCGGTGTAGAAAGCGGATAAGGGGCAATCACCTTCAACAGAAGGGCGATAACCTCTTCATTCGCCAGGGTAAAACCACAACGAAGGCCGGCGAGGGCGAAGGCTTTTGAGAGCGTGCGCAGAACCACCAGGTTCGGGTATTCGTTCAGCCAGCCTGCCAGCGTCGCCTGCGGGCAAAACTCAATATAGGCTTCGTCGGCAACCACCAGCGCTTTCCCGCGCGTCATCTCCAGCAGCGTGCGGAAATCCTGCGGGTTAATCAGCTGCCCGGTTGGGTTATTCGGGCTGCAAACGTAAACCACTTTCACGCCGTCGAGCTTATCGGCGATAGCCGGGAGGTCGAGCTGCCAGTTTTCCAGCGTCGGTACGGTGCGGCACTCCACACCAATGGTTTCCGCGCTCACGCTGTACATGCCGTAGGTCGGTGGGCAGTAGAGAATCGCGTCTTTCCCCGGTTCACAAAACGCGCGCACCAGTAATTCAATACCTTCATCTGCGCCACGGCTGACCAGTACCTGTTCCGGCTTCACTCCTGCATAAGCGGCGTAGTTTTCAATCACCGCTTTAGGCTGGCATTCCGGGTAGCGATTCAGCGTTTGTGCGGTCAACTGAAATTCGACCGGCGTCGGGAATTCGTTGGCATTAAGCCAGACATCGCCTTTGCCGCCCAGACGGCGAGCAGACTGGTAAGGCGTCAGATTACGCACATTCTCGCGGGCTAACTCTTCAATGCTCATGCTTGCTCCTTCAGGGCGTTTACGCGCAGGGTGACGGCATTTTTGTGGGCGGTCAGCAGTTCGGCTGCGGCCAGCGTTTCAATGGTGGCGGCCAGAGACGCGAAACCGTCGCGGGACAGCTCCTGCACGGTCATGCGTTTCTGGAAATCCGCCAGCCCCAGGCTGGAGCAGGTTGCGGTGTAACCATACGTCGGCAGCACGTGGTTAGTGCCGGAGGCGTAATCGCCCGCGGATTCCGGTGACCAGTCGCCGAGGAAAACGGAGCCTGCGCTGGTTATTTGATCCACCAGATCACGGGCGTTGCGGGTCTGAATGATCAGGTGCTCCGGGCCATAAGCGTTGGATATCTCCACGCACTGGGCGATGTCGCGAGCGATAATCAAACGGCTGGCGGAAAGCGCCTGACGCGCGGTGTCGGCACGCGAGAGAGAGGCCAACTGACGTTCAACGGCTTCTGCCACGCCACGCGCGATGTCGGCATCGGGCGTTAGCAGGATCACCTGCGAATCCGGGCCGTGTTCCGCCTGTGAAAGAAGATCGGCGGCGATGAAATCTGGCGTCGCGCCGCTGTCGGCAATCACCAGCACTTCGGACGGCCCAGCAGGCATGTCGATGGCGGCACCATCAAGGCGTTGACTCACCTGGCGTTTGGCTTCGGTGACGAATGCGTTGCCCGGGCCAAAGATTTTATCCACCTTAGGAACTGACTCGGTGCCGAGTGCAAGTGCAGCAATGGCTTGCGCGCCCCCCACTTTAAACACCTCTTTCACGCCGCACAGTTGCGCGGCATACAAAATTTCATCGGCAATCGGTGGTGGCGAGCAGAGCACCACTTTCTGGCAACCGGCAATGCGCGCCGGCGTCGCCAGCATTAAGACGGTGGAGAAAAGCGGCGCGGAGCCACCCGGAATATAGAGTCCCACCGAGGCGATAGGGCGCGTAACCTGCTGGCAGCGCACGCCCGGCTGGGTTTCGATATCCACGCCCGGCAGAATTTGCGCGGTGTGGAAGGTATCAATATTTTTCACCGCGACGTTCATCGCGGCTTTCAGTTCATCGCTCAGGCGACTGCTGGCCTGGGCGATTTCCTCTTCGGTGACTTTCAGCGCCGCCACTTCGGCTTTATCAAACTTCGCGCTGTATTCGCGCAGGGCACGGTCGCCGTTTTGCTTAACGTTATCCAGGATCTCCGCGACGGTGCGCGTAATGTTGTCGGAAGCCGAAATTGCCGGGCGCATCAGCAGCGCCTGCTGCTCTTCCTTATTACAACCATTCCAGTCGATCAGGGTGTTAAAGCTCATGGTCGTTACTCCATCATCTTCTCAATCGGCAGCACCAGAATCGAGCTGGCACCCAGCGCTTTCAGTTTTTCCATTGTTTCCCAGAACAGGGTTTCGCTGCTTACCATGTGCATTGCCACACGCTGTTGGTCGCCAGCCAGCGGCAGAATGGTTGGGCGTTCAGCACCCGGCAGCAGGGCGATGACTTCGTCCAGACGTTCGGTTGGCGCGTGCATCATGATGTATTTCGATTCGCGCGCCTGAATCACGCCCTGAATACGGGTCAGCAGACGGTCAATCAGCTGTTGTTTGGCTTCGCTCATCTCGCCGTCGCGCTGAATAAGGCAGGCTTTGGAGCGGTAAATCACTTCCACTTCACGCAGGCCGTTGGCTTCAAGCGTCGCGCCGGTGGAAACCAGGTCACAGATCGCATCAGCGAGGCCAGCACGCGGTGCGACTTCAACGGAACCGTTCAGCAGGCACGATTTAAATGCAATACCTTTCTGGTCGAGATAACGTTTGAGCAGGTGCGGATAAGAGGTGGCGATGCGTTTGCCGTCCAGACCTGCCGGGCCATCCCAGGCTTCATCCACGGGGGTTGCCAGTGACAGGCGGCAACCACCGAAATCAAGGCGACGCAGTGTGAAGTAGCGCGGATCTTCACCCTGGGCACGACGGCTCAGGAGTTCCTCTTCCAGCACGTTTTCGCCGATGATGCCGAGGTCAACCACGCCATCCATAATCAGGCCTGGAATGTCGTCGTCTCGCACGCGCAGAATATCGATAGGCATGTTCTCCGCCATCGCAATCAGGCGCTGGGTGTGGAGATTGATTTTGATGCCACAACGGGCGAGTAATTCGCGTGAATCATCGCTCAGGCGACCTGATTTCTGCATAGCTATGCGTAAACGGCTGTTGTCTAACATTCTGATTTCCTCTTACCCTGCTGAATTTAGTTCAAAAAAAAGCCCCCGGAAGAAAATCTTCCGGGGGCTCTCTTGCGTTCATGCACCACTGGAAGATCTAAACGTCTCCCAGCACACATCGCCTGAAAGACTAGTCAGGATGATGGTGATGATGGTGGTGTTTAAATTGAACGCACATAATTTATTTCTCGTTGAATGAGTATTCACTTGATGTCTTTTAACCTAGCCCACTTTCACCGTTGAAGGCAAGGGGTTTTTTCAATCTTTAAATCATTTCATATTCACACTATAAATTGTCAGTTCCCGCAGGCTGGCGTAGCCTTATAGAAGAAGGATAGCCAGAAACCAGGAGAGCAGGCATGAAAAAGGTCGCGATTGTCGGATTAGGTTGGTTGGGCATGCCGCTGGCGCTAGCGCTGACGGCGCGTGGGTGGCAGGTTACCGGCAGCAAAAGGACGCAGGATGGGGTGGAAGCGGCGCGGATGTGCGGGATTGACAGCTACCCGTTACGCCTTGAACCACAACTGGTTTGTGACGCCGAAGATTTAGACGCGCTGATGAATGTTGACGCGCTGGTGATTACTCTGCCGGCGCGTCGCAGCGGTGAGGGTGAAGATTTTTATCGCCAGGCGGTACAAGAAATAGTCGATACCGCGCTTGCGCATCATATTCCGCGCATTATTTTTACCAGCTCAACGTCTGTGTACGGCAACACGCAGGGGACGATTAAAGAGAGCACGCCGCGCGACCCCGTTACGTCGAGCGGGAAAGTTCTCAAAGAGCTGGAGGACTGGCTGCATCATCTGCCAGGGACGTCCGTTGATATTCTGCGCCTTGCGGGGCTGGTGGGGCCGGGGCGTCATCCTGGCCGTTTCTTTGCCGGGAAATCCGCGCCGGACGGCCAGCATGGCGTGAATCTGGTGCATCTGGAAGATGTGATTTCAGCGATTACGCTGTTACTGCAGGCTCCGAAAGGCGGACATATCTATAATATATGTGCGCCCCTCCATCCGGCCCGCGAAATTTTTTATCCGCAAATGGCGCGCGAACTGGGTCTGGAGACGCCGGTGTTTTCGCAGCATGCGGGCAGCGGTACGGGCAAACTTATTGATGGCAACCGTATTTGCCATGAGCTGGGTTTCGAATACCAGCATCCTGATCCGCTGTTAATGCCGATGGAATAATCCGCCTCGGCGTTCAGCCTGATGCAAGGGGACAACCATGAAGCCTTTGCTCGATGTGCTGATTATTCTTGATGCATTAGATAAAGAAGGGAGCTTTGCCGCGGCGTCGGCAAAGCTCTACAAAACGCCGTCAGCCCTCAGCTACACCGTCCATAAGCTTGAAAGCGACCTTAATATTCAACTTCTCGACCGCAGCGGCCACCGGGCGACATTCACCCGCACCGGGCAGATGCTACTGGAAAAGGGCAGGGAAGTGCTGCACACGGTGCGCGAGCTTGAGCAGCAGGCAATTAAACTGCACGAAGGTTGGGAAAATGAACTGGTGATTGGCGTGGATGATACTTTTCCCTTTTCACTGCTGGCGCCATTAATAGAAACCTTTTATCAACATCACAGTGTTACCCGGCTGAAATTTATTAATGGCGTACTGGGCGGTTCATGGCAGGCATTAATTCAGGGGCATGCGGATATTATCGTCGGCGCATTACGCGAACCGCCGCCGCTAAGTGGCTTTGGTTTCCTGCCGCTTGGCCAACTGGAACAGATTTTTGTGGTGGCGGCGCATCATCCGCTGGCGCAAATGCCAGAGCCTTTATCACGACGCACGATCAAGCGTTTTCGCGCGATAGTAGTGGGTGATAACACCTCGCCAGAATGCGCCACATTTCAGCAACTTTTTGACGATCAGCAAGCGATCACGGTCTTCGATTTCAAAACGAAACTTGAGTTACAAATCAGTGGGTTAGGTTGTGGTTTTGTGCCCCGGTATCTCGCTCAACGTTTCCTAGAAAGTGGGGCGCTGGTTGAAAAATCCGTCGTCGCCCATATCCCCTTTGAACCGGTCTGGATTGGCTGGAATGAACAGACCGCCGGGCTCGCCAGTGCATGGTGGCGGGATGCTGTTTTAGCAAATAGTGCTATAGCTGCGGTCTATAATTCGACCGCTGTAGAATAATCAATCGGTTAGATAGCGAAGTTGGCCGATCGGCTTCACATCCTCTTGTATTTTTATGTCAATTTGATGCAGAATGTGCCGCTTGCAAAATATGAGACTAACCGACGTTTTAATACGCGTCGGTTATTTTTTTGCATCAAACAAATCATTCAATAAAAGAGGCCGGGCTTCGTACCGGATAGATACTTACTTAAAAAACGACAGTTGTTGTCGCTGAGGAAATCAAAAAAATGGGGCAATTTTTTGTTTTTGCGACGGTTTTCACCCGTAAGGAGAATAACCATGTCGCATAACGCTACTCCAAACACCTCTCGCGTGGAATTACGTAAAACCCTTACGCTGATTCCGGTTGTCATGATGGGCCTTGCCTATATGCAGCCAATGACGCTGTTTGATACGTTCGGTATCGTATCTGGTCTGACAGACGGTCATGTGCCGACTGCTTACGGCTTTGCACTGGTGGCGATTCTGTTCACCGCGCTGAGCTATGGCAAGCTGGTACGTCGCTACCCGTCTGCGGGTTCTGCCTATACTTACGCCCAGAAATCCATCAGCCCGACCGTAGGCTTTATGGTGGGCTGGTCGTCGCTGCTCGACTATCTGTTCGCGCCGATGATCAACATTCTGCTGGCGAAAATCTATTTTGAAGCACTGGTGCCGTCTATCCCATCGTGGGTATTCGTGATTGCACTGGTGGCCTTCATGACCGCCTTTAACCTGCGCAGCATTAAATCGGTCGCCAACTTCAACACCGTGATCGTGGTGTTCCAGGTGGTGCTGATTGCGGTGATTCTGGGCATGATCATTTATGGTCTGTTCCACGGTGAAGGGGCGGGTACGCTTAGCAGCACGCGTCCGTTCTGGTCGGGTGATGCGCACGTTATCCCGATGATTACCGGGGCGACAATTCTGTGCTTCTCGTTTACCGGTTTTGACGGCATCAGCAACCTGTCTGAAGAGACGAAAGACGCTGAGCGTGTGATTCCGCGTGCGATTTTCCTGACTGCATTAATCGGTGGCCTGATCTTTATCTTCTCCACCTATTTCCTGCAGCTTTACTTCCCGGATATCTCTCGCTTTAAAGATCCGGATGCGTCACAGCCTGAAATCATGCTGTACGTCGCAGGTAAAGCGTTCCAGGTTGGCGCGCTGATCTTCTCCACCATCACCGTACTGGCGTCCGGTATGGCGGCACACGCAGGCGTTGCGCGACTGATGTACGTCATGGGTCGTGACGGCGTGTTCCCGAAAAGCTTCTTCGGTTATGTCCACCCGAAATGGCGTACTCCGGCGATGAACATCATCCTGGTGGGGGCGATTGCTCTGCTGGCAATCAACTTTGACCTGGTCATGGCAACGGCACTGATTAACTTTGGTGCGCTGGTGGCGTTCACCTTCGTGAACCTGTCCGTGATTTCGCAGTTCTGGATCCGCGAGAAGCGTAACAAAACGCTGAAAGACCACTTCCAGTATCTGTTCCTGCCAATCTGTGGCGCGCTGACCGTTGGCGCTCTGTGGGTTAACCTGGAAGAGAGCTCAATGGTTCTGGGGCTGATTTGGGCGGCTATCGGCCTGATCTACCTGGCGTGCGTGACGAAAAGCTTCCGTAACCCGGTTCCGCAGTACGAAGATGTTGCGTAATCTTTAAGATTCGCTGAAAACCGGAGGCCAAATGCCTCCGGTTTTTTTATACCCTAATTTCACGCGGTTTCTAAAAATAATCGATAAATAACCAAACGGAATATCATAGAGGTTTTGGTTATTGGTTCCTGGCAGGTGTGACTGGAATAATTTACGCACTGATATTTTCCAGGTTGATTAATTTTTATGTTGCAGATGATCGTGAGCGGAATAATTTGTGGCGCGTTGCTGGGGTTTGTCATGCAGCGTGGTCGCTTCTGCCTGACCGGCGGTTTCCGCGATATGTATATCGCGAAAAACAATCGCATGTTTTATGCCTTACTGATTGCCATCTCGGTACAGAGCCTTGGCGTTTTCGCGCTGATTCAAACCGGGCTGGTACACTATGACGCGGGCGCGTTCCCGTGGCTTGGTACCGTGGTGGGCGGTTTTGTCTTTGGTATCGGTATCGTCTATGCGGGCGGCTGTGCAACCGGTACCTGGTACCGCGCCGGGGAAGGGCTTATCGGTAGCTGGATTGCGCTGGTCACCTATATGGTGATGAGCGCGGTGATGCGCTCGCCGCACGCTGCCGGGCTGAACGCATTTCTGGGGCAGCACACCACTGCGCATAACGGCATTGCGGAAACCCTTAATATCTCCGTATGGCCGCTGATTGCCGTGCTGCTGATTGCCACTCTCTGGCTGGTCAGTAAAGAGTTGCGTAAGCCGAAGCTGAAAGTCGCCTCACTGCCGCCTCGCCGTACGGGACTGGCGCATCTGTTGTTTGAAAAACGCTGGCATCCGTTTGTCACCGCCGTGTTGATTGGCCTTATCGCGCTGCTGGCGTGGCCACTGAGCGAAGCCACCGGACGTATGTTCGGTTTAGGCATTACCTCGCCGACCGCCAACATTTTGCAATTCCTCGTTTCTGGCGAAAGCAAATATATTAACTGGGGCGTCTTCCTGGTGCTGGGTATTTTCCTGGGTTCTTTTATCGCGGCCAAAGGTAGCCGTGAGTTCCGCGTGCGTGCCGCCGATGCCAGCACCACGCTGCGCAGTGCCTCGGGCGGCGTATTGATGGGCTTTGGTGCCAGCATTGCAGGCGGTTGCTCAATCGGTAACGGCCTGGTGATGACCGCGATGATGACCTGGCAGGGTTGGATTGGCCTGGTATTTATGATCCTTGGCGTGTGGACCGCGTCATGGATGTTGTATGTGCGTCCGCAGCGTAAAGCGAAGTTGAAAACCGCTACGGCATAACAGGAGTAAAAAAGATGACGGTAAAAAAACTCGATGTGGTCACCCAGGTGTGCCCGTTCCCACTGATTGAAGCGAAAGCCGCAATGGCTGAAATGGCCAGCGGCGACCAACTGGTGATTGAATTCGACTGCACCCAGGCAACGGAAGCGATTCCTCAGTGGGCAGCGGAAGAGGGGCACATCGTGACTGATTTCCAGCAGGCAGGCGACGCCGCCTGGAGCATCACGGTTCAGAAAGCCTGATAGCGTGCGCCCCGCAAGTGCGGGGCGTATTATCTTGTGATCAGTATAACTACCCAAATAAGCCACAGAATACCGGTCAGCAACATCGTCATTTTATATTGCTTTAAGGCCCCTGACTGGCGTTGTGCAAAAGTCAGCGCTTTAAGCTTTTTTCGCCGCCAGATAAAGAACAGAGCCTCTCCTGCGATAGAGTTATTCTCTTCGTCGATGACGCGAAAATACCGGCTATCCAGCCATAGCCGCCAGCATCCGTACCAGATTAGCCCGCAAATAAATGCCATTAATCCGATGAGTCTTCCCGGGGAAAAGCAAGATCTCGACAGAAGTATCCACAACACGGGCGGTATTGAAAAAAACATAAAAAAACGCGAGCTTTCAAGTGTGTATTGCAGAAGCTGACGTTGTAAAAACGCTTCCCTGTTTAGTTTATTATCTCTGATTTCCATCTTTGCAGAAGTTCTCTGTGTTCAGCGGTAAAAACAACCTCCGGCCTGGCTCGTTGAATCATTGCCACGGCATTTGAAGACGTGAGTTGTGGGTTTCGGTAAATCAACCAGGCTGCGGTAACCAGTGCGCTGCGTGATAAGCCCAGTGCACAATGAACCAACACGTCGCCATGCTCTGCGCGTAGCCGTTCCAGTTCGGTAACTGCACGACGTAGTTGAGCGTCTTCCGGATTAACCAAATCCAGCATCGGTACGCAGCAATAAGCCTTGCCGCGAGTTGCATGGGAGCGAGGGAATTCACTGGTAAGATCGAGCACGGCATGTTGAGTGGGTAATATACTTGGATAGACGGAAATAGACACCCCCTCACTAATCGTGCTGACCGGGGGTAACGTGCGCGTGTACAGACGCATTGATATCCACATACCTGTGCGCCAGGGCAGTAATAACCACCATGCTGCAGGTGCAATCCGTCCTTGCTCATTTTTCTGGAGCGCGTTCACGCCAGCTACGCCGTAAGCTAAAGTTATGATAAGCAAGGCGAATGTAGGCCACCAAAACCAAGGCGTGATGAGCGTCGCGGAAAGTGCAGCGAACATGGCGCTAAGATAGCGTAAGCTCAGTTGCCTTCCTTTCCCGGTTGCTAATTTCCCATTCCAGTTACCCTTCTCGGGGATAATCCAGTCGATGAACAACCCCACGGCGAATCCCGTGAGGACATCAATAACGTGATGTTGCCAGGTCGTCAGAACCGAAACTGCAATCAGTGAAAACCAGCCGGTATTCAGTGGTTGCCATCGTTCAGGTAAATGTCGCGAGAAATGACGCCACAGTAACCAACATAGAATAATGTGCAAAGAAGGTGATTGGTTATAAGGCAGATCGACGTGTTCAAGCTGCGCAAATAACCAACCTGCAAGGCCGGTTATCTCTGGCCGGGTAAAAGTAAACTGTAAAGGAAACAGCAGGAAACTTGCGCAGGCTACGAGCGAAGCCAGCAGCAACTGGCAAACCAGCCGTCGCTGTTCATGGCGTGACGTGCAAACAAACAATGATAAACCGTACAGGAGATCCAGACTCCAGTAGGGCAGGATGGTCAGTGGCACGAAAGGAATATTCTGTTCCCAGCTAAAGACGACACTCCCGACGTCGCCTCGTCTGGCGGTAAACTGATTTACTCCTCCATAGGTTAAGAAAAAAAAGGGGGCCAGCACCATTAGCCAGCCCACTCCTTGCCTTAAGAGGGGAGAACGGTTGGTCATGATGCGCGGCGCACCGCCAGTGAAACTGTAAAAATACCCCATTCATCAATAAGCTGTGCACATTTATCGAAACCAGCCTCGCGGACGAGGGCGTCCATCTCGCCCTGGGTGCGCACCCGCATAATCCACGCTTTGCCATCTTTATGACTGGTGAGCGACCAGGCAATCGTTTTTAACTGCGGATGCCAGGGCTGCCCGGTATAGATCAAAATGCCACCAGGCTCAATGGCATCAGCCATTCCCGCAAGTGAGTGACGTACTCTCTCGTTTTCAGGGAAAAGTTCATACAATCCAGAGACAATACCAAGGGTCGGACGTGGAGTGAGCGCAACCAATTCCTGACGATTAAACGCATCGCCCTTATCAAAACGCGCGCGGTCAGCCATGCCGCGGCCTTCGATCATTTCCTGACCTTTTGACACGTTTAATTCGCTGAAGTCGCGCAACAGAATTTCAGTTACTGCAGGGTTGTCTTCCAGCGCATCAAGCACATAACGCCCATGCCCGGCCGCAATATCCACGACACGGACCGGCTTGTTTTGTGCGGCCAGATGTTCGACCGCTTGCGTAATCAGAGTTTGGAGGTGAATTTTACGCTGGCGAATACCTTTCCAGCCCACGCTGTTGAGGTAGTGCTTATCAATTATGCGCCCTAATATGCTGCTTCCCTTGGGCTGATTGCGATAGACATAATCGAGCGTACTACCGGAATCAAAGCCAGTTTCAAAACCAAGGCCTATACCTCTGGACTGGGTTCCCAGTATTTTCATGCCATAACGTAAGCCGCGAAATGCCAGGTCATCGAATGAACAGGGCTCCGGTCCCCCAATCAACATGCGCCAGGTATCGGCACCCGGGCTCCGCTTGTCTTCCGCGCTGTAATCAAAATGCTGAGGCGGGTTGCTATAAAGCGTGTTAATGAATGCACGCATTTTATCAAATGCCAGATGGCGATCTTTTTCTCCCAGCGTATCGTGATAAAAACCTGGCAGAATATGCAGCTCTTTATTTTGATGACGTAGCTGATGATAGAAATCAAGCTGCGGCTGGCGATGCACGACGTAATCTTCACCCGAGACCAGCATCTGAACGGGCAGGGTAATTGCGCTGGCATCACTGATCACGCGCTCTGCCGTTTTATAGAGTTCGAGCAGAATATTGACGGCAATCGGACGGGTAATCAGCGGGTCCTGGTTGAAGCTCGCCACCCGGTCTGGATCATGAGTCAGATACTTACCTTTCACGTAGGAGTTCACAAAAAAGAGGCCACGTAACCGATGCATCAACGCCAGCCCGGAACGGGCGAAGGGCACGTAAAGTTTGACCTTAAAAGCCGGAGATGCCAGAACCATCCCGCGGATCGTGGGCGCATAATCATGCGCCCAGGTTGCTGCCAGCACTGCGCCAACGCTTTGTGCCACCACAACGATATCCTCTGAAGGCACATGGCTATCACGCGCAGTGAAGCGGACAAACTCGTCGACATCCAGCACCGAGCGAGCCATTGAAGGGCTGAAGCCTCGGAGGCCGGGAGAGCGACCATGGCCTCTGGCATCCCAGGCATAAAAAGCCGTGTCCGGCATGGCAAGCTCATCGACAATATGCTGCAAGCGACCTGAATGTTCGTGGCCACGATGGAATAACACGATCACTTTCCGCACCGTCTCGCCTGCTGTTGCGGGCCAGTAGCGATAAAATAACTCGACATTATCGCTGGTAAGAAATTGTCGTTCTTCAGGTGTCCGCGTATTAATCATGAGAATGATTCCCTGTTGTTTGTTGCTCAAGCGCGAGTAGTCGTTCCTTCAGCATGCTCATCGACACCTTTTTATCCGCGTTAAAATGCAGAGCATCACCGATAGTGACATCGATAAATAACGGCAGAGGGATAATGCTTCCTTTTGCCATCGACTGCTCAGTTCCATGAAGCCAGATGGGGATGATTGGCACTTCCGGTACAGCCTGGCTCAAGTACCAGACGCCTGATTTTAGTGGCGAAAGAACGCCCGGTTTGCCACGTGTTCCTTCAGGAAACAGAATGACCGTTTTGCCTTCGCGTAATGCTTGTTCACACAGCGCCAGCGGGTTTGAATCACCGCCTTTGCGTGAAACGGGAATAATGTTGAGAATATTTATGGAACACCACGCCATCAGCTTGTTTCGCATGAAGTAATCAGCTGCGGCAACGGGATGAACGTTGGCCAGCTGACGCAGCGAAAAGAGGGACAACAGCGCAAATACATCCATATGGCTATTATGATTTGCCACGACAATTGTCGGGCCGCGTTGGGGCAATTTTTCGCGGTGTCTGATTCGCAGGCCTAACCATAGCCACATCACGGGCCAGACGATGCAAAGCGAGAATAGAAAGCGAAGGATACGTTTCAACATAGATTAGTAATAAAAATAACGAATGAAGTGGAAGAAGACTGGCGCGGTGAAGAGCAGTGAATCCAGCCTATCAAGGATGCCTCCGTGACCGGGCAATAACGTACCGCTATCTTTCACGCCGATATCGCGTTTGATAGCTGACATCACGACATCGCCGCAGAATCCAGTTATGCCGATGATGGCCCCTGCAGCCAGCGCCATAGGCGTAGAGAGCGGCGTCAGGATCGGGCCCAATAATGTAGCGGTAACAGCCGTGGTGACGATCCCGCCCAACAGACCAGCCAGCGTTTTGTTAGGACTGATTTTGGGTGTCACTTTGATATGGCCCAGCGATTTTCCCCAGAGATACTGCGCGATGTCATTAAGTTCTGTCAGACCGACCAGAAAAAGAACCAGCAATGCGCCGGTTGATCGAGCGTCTGACGGTAAAATGAGTAAAAAGGCGACGTGACTAAAGGCAAAAACCGTGGTCATCAGCCCCCAGTGGAGCTGAGACGCGGAGCGCAAAAAGTGGTGAGTATCTCCGGCAATGACCATGCGTGTCGGTAAGAACAGAAAAACATATACCGGGATAAAAATCGCAAACATGCCATACCAGCCAATTCCAATAAGCCAGTAATTAATAGGGATGGCAATAAACATCCATAGTAACGGCATACGATCGGCTTGTCGTAATGGGGCCAGGGTTAGGAATTCTTTTAATGCGACAAAACTCACCAGCGCGAAGAAAGTGAGCGCCAGCCAATGGGGGCTAAGCAGGGCCAGCGAGAACAGAATGATGATGATCCACCAGGTGCGTATCCGAAGGGTCAATTCTCTCCAGTTTTTGCCAGGACGTAACAGTACCAACAATCCATTGATAAGCGTGGCGAGCAGTAAAAGCACAAAGATGGCCGCCAGTGATTTCTCAAGCAACATTACATTGTCTCTCCATGGCGTAGGGCACTGCGGCAGCGATTCGTCACCGTCCAGAGCAACAACAGAGTTGCAACGCCCCATAATGCGTTATTCCATTGCACTAACGATGGCCAGTATGCCAACGCGATTCCCCACGCGCCGAACACCAGTGCTCTATCACTTTTGCCAAGCGGCCCGGTATAACTGCGAATACCGGTGAAGGTTTGAGCCAGTATCCCACTGAATTCCGTCATCAGCGCACAAAGCAACATGCATAAAACCAGAATGGCGTTACTGTCAGGCAGAAGCATGAAGGGTATGTAGAGGGCGATATCGGAGAGTACATCGCCCGTTTCATTCAGAATGGCCCCCAGGACTGTTTTTTGATTGCACTCCCGGGCGAGCATCCCATCTAGTGCATTAAGTGCCATGCGGACAAACAGCACAATGGGCAGTAACACAAAGCTGCGAGGTTCATGAAAGAAGGCCAGTATTCCGCCAGTGATAAACGAGAGCGCTATAGCAGAAAGGGTAATGTGATTGGGCGTGATGCTGTGTTTATGCAACCAAAACATCAATGGGCGCAAAAGCCGCTGAAAAGCGGGTTTTATCTGATAGACGGTCATCATTCTATTCCATGAATAATTTTCGACCTCGTATGATGAGACAACTCACCGTGTTGGATGAAGCGCTTTTAGGCTGAATGAGGCACTTTCAGAAAAGAGCCCAGCGAGAGAATGGAGGTTCAGAGGTCACACAATAATTCGCCCCGCAAGTGCGGGGCGCTTCGTTAAACAATCTCCTGCGCATACTGATAAAGCGCTTTCAGCAGCGTCAGCTTCTCACTGTTCCCTTCATATTGCGCGTACAGCGCTTCCAGTTGCTGCATATAGGCCTGCAAAAATTCCGGCGTAAAGACATCGCGGCGATGCTCTAACCAGCGCATCTGCTCCTGTTCATCCAGCGTGCCCGGGAAGTTACGCGCCCTGTAGTTAAACAACAGTTTCTCAATGCGCGCATCGGCAAAGGTCAGATCCAGCGCGGGAAGATTACGCGGCTCGGTTTCCAGTACAATTTTCATCGCGGCGCGGTCAGCATCGCTGAAGAAGCCGTTATAGAGCTGCGCATCGACATTTGTTGAGGGCACAAACGGTTCGGCTTCGGCGAAGATCGCCACCACTTTCTCCCGCACCTGCGGGTTTTCGCGCAGCACTTTAAGATTATCCAGACAGTGCTGGCGATTAATGCCGAGGCGTTCAGCATCTTCCGGGCGCAGGGTATTCGCGACGGCCAGCACCGGGCATTTATTCAGATGCACCAGCTTCACCGGAACCGGGGAAGTCTCACCCAATGCGGCTTTCGGCGTGTAAAGGCGTTCGCGCAGGGTATCGGTGTCCAGATCCAGCAGCCCGGAGATGTCGCCAGCCAGATCCACCATGATCACCGCATTGCGGTTATCCGGATGCCACGCCAGCGGGGCGATCCAACTGGTGTTGCCGCGCCAGGCACCAAACATTCCCGACACATGCACCAGCGGTTTCATCTGCGGCACATCAATCAGCGTGGTCAGCTTTTGCTTGCTGCGATAGGCATATAAATAGTCAAACAGCTTTGGCTGCTGGGTTTTCACCCGTTTCGCCATGGCGATGGTGGCATAAACGTCTGCCATCGCGTCGTGGGCGTTACTGTGTTCAATACCGTTGGCTTTGGTCAGATGCTCCAGGCGAAAGCTGGGTAGGCCGTCCTCATTTTCTGGCCAGTTGATCCCCTCCGGGCGCAGGGCGTAGCAGGCGCGCATCACATCCAGCAGATCCCAGCGCGAGTTATGATTTTGCCAGCTCCAGGCGTAAGGATCGTAGAAGTTGCGGTAAAAGATATTGCGCGTGACTTCATCATCGAAACGAACATTGTTATAGCCCACCACGCAGGTATTGGGCACGGTGAACAGATCGTGAATGCGGCGAGCGAACGCGGCCTCGTTATCGCCCTTTGCGCGTGCTTCCTGTGGGGTGATGCCGGTAATGAGCACTGCTTCCGGCTGCGGCAGATAGTCGTCTGC
Organism: Pseudocitrobacter faecalis; assembly: GCF_965231525.1. NCBI lineage: Bacteria > Pseudomonadati > Pseudomonadota > Gammaproteobacteria > Enterobacterales > Enterobacteriaceae > Pseudocitrobacter > Pseudocitrobacter faecalis. Next base: position 1,323,537 of record NZ_CBDDNJ010000002.1, read on the forward strand.
GGGTTTACAGTAAAAGACCTCGGGCTCCCCAACGATATTAAAATCGTTATCGGTACGAATGGCGGCAAACTGCGCCGGGCGATCCAGCGACGGGCTGGTGCCGAAGGTTTCGTAATCGTGGAAGAGGAATCCGGGGGTGTTGGCAGGTTCTTGCATGGTCAAAACGTAATCCCTGATAAGCGAGCGGGCGAATTAACACCATGGTAAACGATTTACAGAGCCATCAGAAGGGCGGTTTTTCGGGGGCGATTCAGGTTATGTCATATTTTCTTGCAATTAATGGCTGTATGAAAGTGAGAGATTCCGTAAAAAGGACGACGATTTTGAAATTGCTGAGGATTTGCTGTTGAAAGCCCGTTTGTTTATTGCTGTATCTTTGCTCGCTTCGAGTATTTCTTGCGCCTTTGCTACTGACAGCGCGGTTCCTCCCGTCACGCCGCCGGCCATTAAAGCCGGTTCCTGGGTATTAATGGATTATACCACCGGGCAAATTTTAACCGCCGGAAATGAGCACCAGCAGCGCAATCCGGCGAGTCTCACCAAGCTGATGACCGGTTATGTCGTCGATCGCGCCATCGACAGCCACCGTATTACGCCGGATGACATCGTCACCGTGGGCCGCGATGCCTGGGCGAAAGGCAATCCGGTGTTTAATGGCTCTTCGCTGATGTTCCTGAAAGAGGGCGATCGCGTCAGCGTGCACGATCTGAGCCGTGGTCTGATTGTCGATTCCGGGAACGACGCCTGCGTCGCGCTGGCGGATTACATCGCCGGGGGCCAGCCACAGTTCGTCGCCATGATGAATCACTATGTCGAAACGCTGAAGCTTCGCGATACCCATTTTGAAACGGTTCACGGGCTGGACGCGCCGGGGCAGCACAGTTCCGCTTACGATCTCGCCGTGTTATCGCGCGCGATCATTCACGGTGAGCCTGAGTTTTATCATATGTACAGCGAAAAAAGCCTGACGTGGAACGGCATCACGCAGCAGAACCGTAACGGTCTGTTGTGGGATAAAACCCTGAACGTTGATGGCCTGAAAACCGGGCATACATCCGGGGCGGGCTTTAACCTGATCGCCTCTGCGGTTGACGGCAAACGTCGCCTGATTGCGGTGGTGATGGGCGCAGACAGCCCGAAGGGGCGTGAAGATCAGGCGCGCACGTTGCTGCACTGGGGACAGCAGAATTTCGACACCGTACAGGTGCTGCAAAACGGCAAAAAAGTGGGTACCGAACGCATCTGGTACGGCGATAAAGAGACGATTGATCTTGGTACCGATCAGGATTTCTGGTTGGCATTGCCGAAAAAAGAGATCCCCAACATTAAAGCGAAATACGTACTGGACGGCAAAGAGCTGGAAGCGCCTATCGCCGCGCATCAGCGGGTAGGGGAAATTCAGCTTTACGATCGCGATAAGATTGTTGCCCACTGGCCGCTGGTCACCCTGGAAAGCGTCAATAAGGGCGGGATGTTCTCGCGCCTGAGCGACTATTTCCATCACAAAGCGTAACGCTGATACGCCGTTATTCCCTGGCGACAATGTGAAGCAGTGCACATACTATCCGGTATAGCACTGCTATATTTTTACTGTATCTATATACAGTAAAATCCAGATCAGGGGGAACTATGCATTACACTATCGAACACGTCCATGCCCGTACCGTTGCCGGTTTCCATATGGTGGGGCCGTGGGAGGAGACCGTTAAGCAAGGTTTTGAGCAACTGATGATGTGGGTAGACGGCCAGTCGATTCCGGCGAAGGAGTGGGTGGCAGTCTATTTTGATAATCCCGATGAAGTGCCGCCTGAAAAGTTGCGCTGCAGTACCGTTGTGACGGTGGCTGATGATTTCACATTGCCCCCCAACAGTGAGGGCGTCATCCTCACCCATCTTGAGGGCGGCGAGTATGCGGTTGCCAGCGCGCGGGTTCTTGAGCATGACTTTGCCACGCCGTGGCTACAATTCTTTGATGAATTGCTCAAAGACAACGCGTATCACATTGATAGCAAACCCTGTTTCGAACTCTATCTCAACGATGGCAATAAGGACGGCTACTGGGACATTCAGATGTACGTCGCGGTGGCGCGTAAAGCGGTCTGAAAAACGAGTGAAAGATTTTTTGCGCCTCATGATGCGAGCCGGGCAAAAGCAGGTACAATTGCGCTCTTTTGTTCTGCCGGAGAACCGGTGTGCGTCCTGATAAATCACTCAGTCCTTTTGAAATTCGGCTATACCGCAATTACCGCGCAGTGCACGGCATCCGTATAGCCCTGGCATTTGTGCTGGCCTTTCTGATTGTACGTATCTTCGACATTCCGGAAGGATCGTGGCCGCTGATTACTCTTGTGGTTATCATGGGGCCCATCTCGTTCTGGGGAAACGTGGTGCCGCGCGCCTTCCAGCGTATTGGCGGCACTATCCTCGGCTCGGCGCTGGGCCTGATTGCGCTTAAACTTGAACTCATTTCTTTACCGCTGATGCTGATGTGGTGTGCCGGGGCAATGTTCCTGTGTGGCTGGCTGACGCTCGGTAAACGTCCCTATCAGGCGTTGCTGATTGGCATTACCCTGGGTGTGGTGGTGGGCGCCCCCCCGGGCGACCTGCATACTGCGTTGTGGCGAAGCGGCGACGTTATTTTCGGTTCGCTGCTGGCGATGCTTTTCACCGGCGTTTGGCCGCAGCGGGCGTTTATCCACTGGCGCATCCAGATGGCGACCTTTGTGACCCAATTTAATCGCCTCTATCAGGCCGGCTTTTCACCCAATCTGGTGGAGCGGCCGCATCTGGAAAAACACCTGCAAACGGTGCTTAACGATGTGGTGAAAATCCGTGGGCTGATTACGCCCGCCAGCAAAGAAACGCATATCCAGAAATCGGTATTCGAAGGCATCCAGACCGTGAGCCGCAACCTGGTGTGTATGCTTGAGCTGCAAATCAACGCGCACTGGGCGTCTCGCGAAAGCCATTTTTTAATGCTCAACGCCCATACGCTGCGCGAAACGCAGCAGATGACCCAGCAAACGTTGTTAACCATCGCCCATGCCCTGTATGAGGGTAATCCTCAGCCGGTAAAAGCGAACACCGAAAAACTCAACGAGATCGTCGATGAACTACGCCAGTTGCTGACGGAGCATAAAAGCACTCATTTGGTGGAAACGCCCATTCATGGCTACGTTTGGCTAAGCATGGAGCTGGCGCGTCAGCTTGAGCTATTATCCCTGCTTATCTGCCGCGCGCTGCGTAAATAAGCGACGAATGCAACACCTTTGACCCTGGGTTGTTTCGATTCAGCAGCGTTTAGGGTTATGATGAGGGACAGGTAAAAACCATTGTCATTAGCTTCAGCTATACGTATTGTTAATTCTATCGCTGTAGCATTTACGAATCCGAGTCTCAAATATCAGGGGTGTAAAAATGGAAACAACTAAGCCTTCATTTCAGGATGTACTGGAGTTTGTTCGTCTGTTCCGCCGTAAAAACAAACTGCAGCGTGAAATTCAGGACGTTGAGAAAAAGATCCGTGACAACCAGAAGCGTGTCCTGCTGCTGGACAACCTTAGCGACTACATCAAACCGGGCATGAGCGTTGAAGCGATTCAGGGCATCATCGCCAGCATGAAGAGCGATTACGAAGATCGCGTTGATGATTACATCATCAAAAATGCCGAAATTTCTAAAGAACGCCGCGACATCTCTAAAAAGCTGAAAGCGATGGGCGAACAGAAGGTTGCTGAGCCAAAAGCTGAGTAATTTGTCATCAGGCGGCCTCCGGGCCGCCTGAATACTATCTGACGCCGCCTTCCACCATGGGCAGCACATATTTTTGCGGCCACAGAACATTACCATCGTCCCTTTCCAGTTCCGCCATCACGGCTTCAACATCGTGTTTCGTCCTGTCGAGCATTAACCCCATCACGCTCCCGCTGTGTGCGATGCTCACGCCATACAATGCAAAACGCTCCACAATATCCAGTACGCGCTGAAAACCCGGTTTCGGCAGAATTTGCTGGCTGGCGATAGCGCTGAGCGTCGCGGCTTCTCCGAGTAGTCTGGCACAGCCTGTTTCACACGCCTGACGAGCTTTTTGCCAGGCTTGCGCTAACTGTGGCGCGCCGGCAAGGAGGGCCGCTTGTCTGTCGAGACGATGATAGTCTGCGGTTTGCAGCGTGAGTGGGCTTTCCAGTACCAGAATATCAAGCTCTGGTTGCTCTGAACCGACCGTTAGCGCATGGCCCTGATTATGATCGAACAGCGTCATCTGGCGAAAAGGCGTGCTATCGGTGGGCTCAAGGTTAACGCAAAGCTGTGCCAGCGCCTGTTCAGTCAATGTTTTATCAAAATAGCGTGCGGTGGCGACGGCAGTGGCGGCGATATCGGCAGTACTGCTGGCCATTCCTTTGGCAACCGGTATGGGGGAGTGCAGATTAATGCGCAACTGCTGGCTCCACTCCACCGGGAATTCCCACAGTGCCAGCAACTGATTGACCATTGCGCGCGTCAGCGGACGTTCATCGTCAGCCGGTTTACCGGCTCTTACTTCTACGGTGCTGTAAAGCCCAACCGGGCAGGAAATCAATTTCTCACTGCCCAGGATCCAGCCCTGAATCAGTTCCCCGCAGGATGCAGGGCATTGTGCAACGGCCACGCTGTCACCTAATTTGCCTTATTTTCCAGGTCGATATTATAAATTGAATAAATCATTGCGGCGCAATAGATTGTTTTAGCGCAAAAAGGCAACGGAGTATGAGCGCTACACTGACTCCGACATTAAGCCGACAGGTCAGACACGTTATGTGTCAGGGAAGAGGGTGTAAATCCCTCGCAGCCCCCGCTGCTGTAATGCTGACGAACCCGTAAACACCACTGATCGCAAGATTGGGAAGGACGGGGGAGGACGACGCTAAGCCAGAAGACCTGCCTGTCGGTACATATCAACAACTTCGGTGGGAAGTGGGTTGCTCAGAAGCGTGCGGTCGCAAGACCGGGAACACGCGCATCTCGACGTACCCCTACCACCCTGAGCAGGATCAGGGCATGGCGGCAAAGCATCACGCATTTATTCTGGCAGGCACCGGCAGCGGCTGTGGTAAAACCACGGTAACGCTTGGCTTGTTGAATGTGCTGAAACAGCGCGGCTGGCGGGTGCAGCCGTGGAAAGTGGGGCCTGATTATCTCGATACCGGCTGGCATACGGCAATTTCCGGCGTGGCGTCGCGTAATCTCGACAGTTTCATGATCCCTGCCCCCGCGCTGAACGCCTTGTTTAACCAACACATGCAGCATGCCGATATCGCGGTGATTGAAGGCGTGATGGGGCTGTACGATGGTCTCGGTATCGACCCCAATCAATGCAGCACCGCTGCGATGGCAAAACAGCTCGGTTGCCCGGTCATTTTGCTGGTGGACGGCAAAGCGGTCTCAACCTCGATTGCTGCAACCGTACTGGGTTTTCAGCACTTCGAACCCTCTGTGAATATCGCAGGCGTGATGGTCAATCGCGTCAACAGCGACAGCCATTTCCAGCTTCTCAAATCCGCCATCGAGCGCTACTGCGCAGTGCCAGTCATTGGTTATGTGCCCACCGTGGCGGGTATCGCCTTGCCGGAGCGGCATCTCGGTCTGGTCACGGCGCGTGAATCGGTTGTTGAACAGCAACCGTGGCAAGATTTTGCCGATACGTTGGGGCGCACGCTCGATATTGAAAAACTGCTGACGTTGAGCGAGATGAAAACCCTGCCGCAGGGCGAATGGCCGCCGATGCCCTCAGTGGACGAAGATGAGCGCCTGACGCTCGCGCTGGCGGATGATGAAGCCTTTAACTTCTACTACCCGGACAACATTGCGCTGCTTGAACGTGCAGGCGTCGATATTGTCCGTTTTAGCCCGCTCCACGATGACGTACTGCCAGAATGCCAGATGATTTGGCTCGGCGGCGGGTATCCGGAGCTGCACGCGAAGGCGCTGGCGGCCAATCAGCCAATGCTCAATCAGTTGCGCCAGGCCCATGCACGCGGGGTGGCAATCTACGCCGAATGCGGCGGCCTGATGTATCTGGGCACTTCGCTGGAAGATGCGCAGGGCGATACTCATCTGATGGCGAATATCATTCCCGGTCACAGCAAAATGGGCAAACGGCTGACGCGCTTTGGCTACTGTGAAGCGCAGGCGCAGGAAAACACCCTGCTGGCGGCAGCGGGAGAATGGCTTCGCGGGCACGAATTTCACTACTCCGATTTCACGCCGGAAATGCCGGCAGTGCTGGATTGCCGCAAAATACGCGACGGGAACGTCCTGCAAACCTGGTCTGGCGGCTGGCAGGTGGGTAACACCTTCGCCAGCTATCTGCATATTCATTTCGCCCAGCGCCCGATGATGCTCACGCATTGGTTGAATGCCGCAAGGAGCGTCCAATGACTCTGCTTGCCTGGTGCATCGCCTGGATCCTCGACCTGCTTATCGGTGATCCGCAAAGTTGGCCTCACCCGGTGCGCTGGATGGGCGCGCTCATTAACCGCGTACAAAAAACAGTGCGCCGCTATTGTCACAGTGACCGCGCGTTGCGGATTGGCGGCGGTGTGATGTGGCTGGTGGTGGTCGGCCTGAGCTGGGCTGTCGCCTGGGGCGCGCTGGCGCTGGCTTACGCGTTACATCCGTGGCTAGGCTGGACGGTGGAGGTTTGGATGATCTTCACGGTACTGGCCGGGCGCTGCCTGGCGAATGCAGCCCGCGACGTTGAACAGCCGCTGCGCGCGGGTGATTTAGCGCAAAGCCGGATAAAACTGTCGTGGATTGTGGGGCGGGATACCTCGCAGCTTCAACCTGCGCAAATCAACCGTGCGGTGGTTGAAACCGTCGCCGAAAACAGCGTTGACGGGATCATCGCGCCGCTCTTCTTCCTGCTGCTTGGCGGTGCGCCGCTGGCGATGGCTTATAAAGCGGTGAATACGCTGGATTCCATGGTCGGCTACAAACATGAAAAATACCGCGCGATTGGCATGGTGAGCGCCCGGCTGGACGACGTCGCCAACTTTATTCCCGCGCGCCTGAGCTGGTTGCTGCTCAGCGCCGCCGCTCTTCTTTGCCGCGCCAACGCCGCTGCCGCGTTACGCATTGGCTGGCGCGATCGCCATAACCACAGCAGCCCCAACTGCGCATGGTCTGAAGCGACCGTCGCCGGGGCGCTGGGTATCCGCCTGGGCGGCCCGAATGACTATTTTGGCGAGCGTGTTGAGAAGCCGTGGATCGGTGACGAGCAACGCGACATCGCCGTAGATGATATTTCCCGAACGATTCGACTGATGTGGGTAGCTTCCACGCTGGCGCTGGTGCTGTTTATGGCAGCCCGGTGGCTGGTGATGGGCGCGGCCTGAGGAGTAGCACATGGATTACATTCGCCAGCCGCAGGCCATTGAGGCGAAAAGCTTTGACATTATCGGCGAGATTATTCGCGAAACGCGGCCCGATTATCAGTTTGCCAGCCCGCTCCATGAAGCCATCGTCAAACGGGTAATCCACACCACCGCTGATTTTGAGTGGCTGGATATCCTGTGGTTTTCCCCGGATGCGCTGGCGCGTCTGACGGCGGCCCTGAGTCGCCCTTGCACGCTCTACACCGACACTACCATGGCGCTATCGGGGATTAACAAGCCGCTACTGGCAAGCTTTGGCGGCGAATGTCGCTGCTACATCAGCGACCCGCGCGTGGTGCGCGAAGCCAACGCGCAGGGCATGACCCGCTCGATGGCTGCCGTGGATATCGCTGTGCGCGAAGAGGGGGAGAAAGTCTTTGTCTTCGGCAATGCGCCGACCGCGCTGTTCCGCCTGCTGGAGCTGAACGTGCCGGTGAGCGGCGTGGTGGGCGTGCCGGTTGGGTTTGTCGGTGCCGCGGAATCCAAAGACGCGCTGACTCATAGTGCGCTGCCCGCCATTGCCGCGCTGGGGCGTAAGGGCGGCAGCAACGTGGCGGCGGCGATAGTGAACGCCATTCTCTACCACCTGCGGGATGCACAATGAGCGACGCCGCGTTTGACGCTCCGGTCTGGCACAACGGTAAACCGCTGCGCAAAGGGTACACCACCGGTTCCTGCGCCACCGCCGCCGCGAAAGTGGCGGCGCTGATGGTGCTGCGCCAGCACATTATTCATCAGGTCTCGATCGTGACGCCCTCTGGCGTGACGCTCAATCTGAACGTTGAAGTGCCGCAAATTGAAGGGCAACAGGCGGTGGCGGCGATCCGTAAAGACGGCGGTGATGATGTCGATGCCACTCACGGCATGCTGATTTTTGCCCGCGTGACGCTCAACGACAGCGGCGAAATCGTCTTACGCGGCGGGGAGGGCGTGGGCACCGTAACCCGCAAAGGTGTGGGCCTGCCGCTCGGCAGCGCGGCGATTAACCGTACGCCGCGTCAGACCATCGAAGCTGCCGTTCGCGAGGCGATTGGCCCGGCACGCGGCGCAGATGTCGAGATTTTTGCGCCGGAAGGCGAAGCGCGGGCGCAGAAAACCTACAACGCCCGGCTCGGCATTCTGGGCGGCATCTCGATTCTCGGCACGACCGGTATCGTCACGCCAATGTCGGAAGAAAGCTGGAAACGCTCGCTGTCGCTGGAGCTGGAAATCAAGCGCGCCGCGGGCCTCACCCACGTGGTACTGGTGCCGGGCAATCATGGCGAACGTTTTGTCCGCGAACAACTTGGCATTGATAGCGACGTGGTGGTCACCATGAGCAACTTTGTCGGCTATATGCTGGATGAAGCCGTGCGCCTGGGGTTCCGGCACATTGTGTTGATTGGTCACCCCGGCAAACTGATCAAAATTGCCGCCGGGATTTTCCATACCCACAGCCATATTGCCGATGCGCGGATGGAAACGCTGGTGGCGCATCTGGCGCTGCTTGGCGCGCCGCTGGAACTGCTGACGCAGGTGAGCGATTGCGATACCACCGAGGCGGCGATGGAGCACATTGACGCCTTTGGTTATCAGCGCATCTACAACTATCTTGCCGAACGGATTTGCCTGCGGGTGCAGCAAAAACTGCGTTTTACCAAAACGCCGCCCGTGTGCGACGCCATCATGTTTGCCTTTGACAACCAGGTGCTGGGCAGCAATCGCCCGGTCAAAGCGATCGTGGAGGCGCTGCAATGCTAACGGTCATAGGCATGGGGCCTGCCGGGTTAACGCTTATCACACCGCTGGCAAGCGAGGCTATCGCGCAGGCGCAGGTGCTGGTTGGGGCAAAACGTCATCTGGCGCAGTGTCCTGGGTTTACGGGCGAGCAGCGCCCGATTGATGCAGATATTCCGCAGCTGCTGGCGTGGATTACCGCGCATTGGCAGAAAAACATCGTGGTGCTGGCTTCCGGCGACCCGCTTTTTTACGGCATCGGCACGCGAATGGTGGCCCACTTTGGCCGCGAAAACGTGCGTGTCGTGCCGGGGATCAGCGCGGTGCAGTATCTGTGCGCCCGCGCAGGAGTAGATATGAACGAGATGTGGCTCACCAGTAGCCACGGGCGAGAGGTGTCGTTTGATGAACTGGCTCGACACCGCAAAGTGGCGATGGTGACCGATAGCCGCTGTGGCCCTCGCGACATCGCGCAACAGCTTGTGGCAAGAGGAAAAGGGCACCGCTGGATGGTGATTGGGGAACATCTGGCGATGGAAAATGAACAGATCCACTGGCTGCGCGTCAGTGAGGTCAATGCCGACTACGGCATGAACACGGTGGTGATCCTCGATGAAAGATGAACTGTTTCTGCGCGGCGAGAAGGTGCCGATGACCAAGGAGGCCGTGCGGGCGCTGGCCTTATCGAAACTGGATTTACATCACGCCCGCCATTTTATTGATGTGGGAGCGGGCACTGGCAGCGTCTGCATTGAAGCGGCGCTTCACTTCCCGGCGCTAAAGATTACTGCTATCGAACGCAACCCGGCCGCACTGGCGCTGATGGCGCAAAACTGCCGCCATTTTGCTTGTGAAAATATTGTGCGCATCCAGGCCGATGCGCCTGTGGTGGTGGACGAAAAGGCCGACGCTATTTTTATCGGCGGCAGCGGCGGGAATCTGGTGTCGCTGATTGGCTGGGCGCTTGAACAGCTGCATCCCGCGGGTCGTCTGGTGATGACCTTTATTTTGCAGGAAAACCTTAATGCCGCGCTGGCACATCTGCATCAGCGCGGCATTGCTTCGCTGGATTGCCAACAGATTCAGGTTTCCGCCCTGAGCCCGCTCGGTAGCGGCCACTATTTCAAAGCCAACAACCCCGTCTATGTCATTGCCTGTCAGAAGGAAGAAGCGCATGTCTGAAACATTCGATCCACGCTGCGTCTGGTTCGTCGGCGCAGGGCCGGGTGACCGGGAACTGATCACCCTCAAAGGCTACCGTCTGTTGCAGCAGGCGCAGGTGGTGATTTACGCCGGGTCATTGATTAACACCGAACTGCTGGAGTACTGCCCGCTGGAAGCGGAGTACTACGACAGCGCGGAACTGCATCTCACGCAAATTCTTGATGTGATGGAAGCGGGCATAAAAGCGGGCAAAACCGTGGTGCGCCTGCAAACGGGCGATGTCTCGCTGTACGGTTCGGTGCGCGAACAGGGTGAAGAACTCACCCGCCGTGGTATCGCCTGGCAGGTTGTCCCGGGCGTCAGCGCATTCCTTGGCGCGGCGGCGGAACTCGGCGTTGAATATACGGTACCGGAAGTCTCGCAAAGCCTGATTATTACGCGTCTGGAAGGCCGTACCCCGGTACCCGCGCGCGAACAGCTCGAATCTTTCGCCCAGCATCAGACCTCGATGGCGATTTATCTCTCGGTTCAGCGCATCCATCGCGTCGCCGAGCGCTTGATTGAAGGCGGTTATCCGGCCAGCACCCCGGTCGCGGTGACTTACAAAGCAACCTGGCCGGAAAGCCAGACCGTGCGCGGTACGCTGGCGGATATCGCAGACAAAGTGCGCGAAGCGGATATTCGCAAAACGGCGCTCATCCTCGTGGGGGCGTTCCTGGGCGAGGAGTATCACTACTCAAAACTCTATGACGCGAAATTTAGCCATGAATACCGCAAAGCCTGAATCCATCACGCTGTTTTGCCTGACGCCCGGCGGCGTTGAACTGGCGAAACGGCTGTCGGCTATGTTGCCGATGACCTGCTTTACCCGCGACGAATTGCTTGAACCGGGTTTTATACCCTTTGACGGCGGTTTTGCCCACGCGGCACGGACGGCGTTTGCGCGCGATTCCGCGCTGATTTTTATCGGTGCGACCGGCATTGCCGTGCGCGTGCTGGCTCCGGCGATCGCGGATAAGTTCAGCGATCCGGCAGTGATCGTCATTGATGAGCGCGGAGAACACGTGATCAGCCTGCTGTCTGGCCATGTGGGCGGGGCGAACGCCCTGACGCGTAAGCTGGCGGGTTTGCTGGGGGCTGACCCGGTCATTACCACTGCAACCGATGTTAACGAGTTGGCTGCACTCGACACGCTGGCCGTTGCGCTGAATGCGCGCATGAACGATTTTCGCGCGGCGGTAAAAACGGTTAATCAGATGCTGATTAGCGGAAAACGCGTGGGGTTGTGGTGCGAGCCGGAATTTCGCGAGGCGCTTAATCAGTGTGATGTGCGCGGGTTTATCCCGGTGGCGTCGTTACAGTCATTACCGCCGCTGGATGGGGTGGTTTGCATTACGCTGGCGCGCGAGCTTCCCGACATCGCCATTGCGCACTGGAAGCTGGTGCCGCTGCGCATTGTGGCGGGCATTGGTTGTCGTCGCGACACCGATTCGGCGCTGCTGGCAACGCTCTTCGCGCGTCAGATGGCGGCGCACGATGTTGACCCGCTGGCGCTAAAAGCGATTGGCAGCATCTCACTGAAAAAAGAGGAACCGGCGCTCAACGCGCTGGCTTGCGCATACCGCGTGCCGTTTTACACCTTCAGCGCAGAGGCGTTGCGCGAACATGAACACCGATTTACCTCCTCTGATTTTGTCCGCCAGACGGTGGGCGTCGGCAGCGTCTCCGGCCCGTCGGCCTGGTTGCTGAGCGAGGGAAATATCTCAGGAGAGACCCTGCGTGAACAGGGCGTCACCATCACTTTGGGAGTAGCACACTGATGTTAACCGTTATTGGAATTGGCCCGGGATCGCAGGCAATGATGACCATGGAGGCGGTTGACGCTTTGCAGGCCGCAGAAATCATCGTCGGCTACAAAACCTACACTCACCTGGTGAAGGCATTTACCGGTGAAAAGCAGGTGATCAAAACCGGGATGTGCAAAGAGATTGAGCGTTGCCAGACCGCCATTGACCTGGCGCAAGCGGGGCACAATGTGGCGCTAATCAGTAGCGGTGATGCCGGAATTTACGGCATGGCGGGGCTGGTGCTTGAACTGGTCAGCAAACAGAAGCTTGATGTGGAAGTGCGCCTGATCCCTGGCATGACCGCCAGTATTGCGGCGGCGTCATTGCTGGGCGCACCGCTGATGCATGACTTCTGCCACATCAGCCTGAGCGACCTGCTGACGCCGTGGCCGGTCATTGAAAAACGCATTATCGCCGCCGGGGAGGCTGACTTTGTTATCTGCTTCTATAACCCGCGCAGCCGGGGCCGCGAAGGGCATTTGGCGCGTGCGTTTGAACTGCTGGCGGGCAGTAAAAGTGCCAGTACGCCGGTGGGGGTGGTGAAATCTGCCGGGCGTAAGAAAGAGGAAAAATGGGTGACCACGCTTGGCGAGATGGATTTCACGCCGGTGGATATGACAAGCCTGGTGATTGTCGGCAATAAAACCACCTATGTGCAGGATGGGCTGATGATCACGCCGCGAGGATACGTGCTGTGAGTTTCGGCGATGTGTTGGTCATCGGTGGCACCAGCGACGCGCGGATGATTTGCCAGTTGCTGGACGCCGCAAATGTGCATTACACCCTGTCAGTCGCCACGCCAACCGGGCAGCAACTGGCGGGCGATATTCGCGGGCAGGTGCGCTGCGGACGGCTGGAGCTGGCGCAGATGGTGACGTGGTTAAAGGAAAATAACACGCGCTGGGTGATCGATGCGTCGCATCCTTACGCCGACGTCGTGAGCCGTAACGTACTGCGTGCCTGCGAAGCGGCAGGTGTATTGCTGAGCCGCTATCAGCGACCGGAACAGCTTCGCGATCTCACCCATCCGTTGCTCCATTTTGTGCCGGATATTCGTCAGGCGTGCGACGTGGCCAGCCGTTTTGGCGAGCGTGTATTGCTCACCACCGGCAGTAAAGATTTAGCGCTATGGCGCGCGGGCCTGCCGGAGAAAACGCTGCTGGCCCGGGTATTACCGGTGCCTGAAGTGATAAACCAGTGTGTCGAACTGGGTTTCGGTGTGGGCGAGATTTTCGCTCTCTGTGGCCCGTTCAGCGCGGAGTTTAATGCCGCGTTTTACCGCCAGTGCCACGCCGATGTGGTGATCACTAAATCCTCAGGCGCCGAGGGCGGTTACCAGGAAAAAGTCCAGCCCTGTCTGGATGCAGGCATTCCCTGCATCGTCATTACGCGCCCGGCACCGCTGGTGTCGGGAGATGAGTTACTGGAAAACCGCGCCGATGTACAGCAGCGTTTAGCACGCTGGCTGGCGACGGCGGAAGGAGAAAATCGATGAAAAAAGCCCTTCTGGTCGTCAGCTTCGGCACCAGCTACCCCGAAACCCGTGAGAAAAACATCGTGGCCTGCGAGCGTGAGCTTGCCGCCAGTTGCCCGGATCGCGACCTGTTTCGCGCGTTCACTTCCGGGATGATTATCCGCAAGCTGAAACAGCGCGACGGTATCGATATTGATACCCCGTTGCAGGCGTTGCAAAAACTGGCGGAGCAGGGGTATCAGGATGTGGCGATCCAATCGCTGCATATTATCAACGGTGATGAGTACGAAAAGATTGCGAGCGACGTGCAATCGCTGCGTCCGCTCTTTTCCCGCCTGACGCTGGGTGCGCCTTTGCTGAGCACCCACGATGATTACGTTGACCTGATGTCAGCGTTACGCCTGCAAATGCCCGCGCTCACCGCTAACGAGAAAGTGGTCTTTATGGGCCACGGCGCCAGCCACCATGCCTTTGCCGCCTATGCCTGTCTCGACCATATGATGACTGCGCAGCAATTTCCTGCGCGGGTCGGTGCAGTTGAAAGCTACCCGGAAGTGGACGGGTTGATTGCCAGTATGCAACGCGAAGGCGTAAGTGCGGTTCACCTGATGCCGCTGATGCTGGTCGCGGGCGATCATGCGATTAACGATATGGCTTCTGATGAAGACGACTCCTGGAAAACCTTATTTAACGCCGCCGGGATCCCCGCGACACCCTGGCTGCGCGGGCTGGGCGAAAATCCGCAGGTAAGGGCGATGTTTGTGAAACATCTGCATCAGGCACTTAACGAAACCCTGGGAGAAGCCGCATGACGGGGAAATTATATGCGCTAAGCACCGGGCCGGGCGCATCAGACCTGATTACCGTACGCGCCGCCCGCACGCTGGGCTCGCTCGATATTCTCTATGCCCCCGCCGGACGCAAAGGCGGCGATAGCTTAGCGCTCTCTATTGTGCGGGAGTATCTCGGCGAGCAGACGGAAATTCGCTGCTGCCACTTCCCGATGAGCGCCGACAGCGCGGAAAAAGAAGCCGTCTGGAACGAGGTCGCCGCCGCGCTGGTGCAGGAAGTGGAAGCTGGCAAACAGGTTGGATTTATCACGCTGGGAGACGCGATGCTGTTCAGCACCTGGGTCTTTCTGCTGGCGCGTATTGGCAATCCAGACTGGCTGGAGATTGTGCCGGGCGTGACGTCGTTTGCCGCCATCGCCGCCCGCAGTAAAACGCCGTTGGCAATGGAGCAGCAGTCAATGGCGGTGATCGCCTGTACTGCGCCGGAAGCGGAGATTGCTCAGGCGCTGGCGCAACACGACAGCCTGGTATTGATGAAAGTGTATGGCCGCTTCGCCCGCATTAAGGCGCTACTGGCGCAGGCGGGGCTGCTGGAGTGCGCGTTGATGATGGCGGAAGCCACCCTTCCCGGCGAGCAGTGCTGGCACAACCTGGCTGATGTCAGCGACGACCAGCCGTTGCCGTACTTCTCCACCATTCTGGTCAATAAACAGTGGAGGGGCGCGCAATGATGCTGGAAAAACAGCTCAAACAGCTTTCCCTGAGTGGCCTGGCCGCCGCGCTGCTGCTGATGGTGGTGCCTGAGCAGGCATTCGCCATGCACATCATGGAAGGTTTTTTACCGCCGATGTGGGCGCTGGCCTGGTGGCTGCTGTTCCTGCCATGCCTGTGGTACGGCTTAGTGCGCCTGCGCCGCATCGTGGCGGAAGATAACCATCAGAAGGTACTGCTGGCACTGTGTGGGGCGTTTATCTTCGTGCTCTCCGCGCTGAAAATTCCGTCGGTCACCGGAAGCTGTTCGCACCCCACCGGGGTCGGTCTGGCGGTAATTCTGTTTGGCCCCGGCGTCGTGGCGATTCTGGGTGCCATTGTTCTGCTGTTCCAGGCGTTGTTACTGGCCCACGGCGGGTTAACCACGCTGGGCGCCAACGGCATGTCGATGGCGGTCATTGGCCCGGTAGTCGGGTATCTGGTGTGGAAAATGGCTTGTCGCGCCGGGCTGCGTCGCGATGTGTGCGTGTTTTTGTGCGCTATGCTGGCGGATCTGGTGACCTATTTCGTCACCTCAGTACAGCTGGGCGTAGCGTTCCCGGATCCTCAAACCGGTGCGACGGGCTCCATCGTCAAATTTATGGGGATTTTCTGTCTGACGCAGATCCCGATTGCCATTGCTGAAGGGTTATTAACGGTGCTGATTTACGATCAGCTCACTAAACGACAGTTGATTTCCGTACAGGGGCATTAAATGAAAAAGACGTTGATTCTGTTGGCGATGGTAATTGCGCTGGTGATCCTGCCGTTTTTCATTAATCACGGCGGCGAATATGGCGGGTCGGACGGTGAAGCGGAAAACCAGATTCAGGTGGTCGCGCCCGACTATCAACCGTGGTTCCAGCCGTTGTATGAACCGGCCAGCGGCGAGATTGAAAGTTTACTGTTCACGCTGCAAGGCTCTATTGGCGCGGCAGTGATTTTCTATATTCTTGGCTACACCAAAGGACGCCAGCGTCGTGATGACCGGGCTTGATCGCATCAGTTATCAGAGCCGCTGGCGGCATATTGCGCCGGAGTGGAAATTTCTGCTCTGGCTGCTGCTGATGGTGCTGGCATTTACGCTGCCAGTTATCGGGCGCGTGATGACGCTGCTGTTTACCGCCGCGTTAACCTGCTTTGTGGCACGGATTTCCCTGTGGCGCTGGTGCCGCTGGATGGCGCTACCGTTTGGTTTTCTGCTGGTAGGCGTGCTGACGATTTTGTTCAGTATCGGCCGCGCCCCGCAAAGCCTGTGGTGGGGCATTTCCATTGGCCATTACTGGCTGGGCATGACGTCTTCCGGGCTTATCACCGCCAACGACACGTTTTGGCGCAGCCTGTGCGCGTTGTCGGCGACCTTCTGGCTGGTGCTGACTCTGCCGTTCGATCAGCTTATCGTCCTGCTTCAGCGTGCGCGGGTGCCGCGCTTAATCACCGAACAAATTCTGCTGACCTGGCGCTTCATTTTTATCCTGTTAGATGAAGCACTTGCCATTCATCGCGCACAAACGCTGCGTTTTGGGTATCGTAGTCTGCCAAAAGGGTATCGCTCGCTGGCGATGCTGGTGGGATTGCTGTTCACGAGGGTGCTTATGCGTTATCAACAGATGGCGACAGCGCTGGATATCAAACTATATCAGGGTGATTTTCACCTTTAGGGGCCCGGATGCTCGCGACCAACAATCTCAGCTTTCGCTATCAGGATTCTCTCGTGTTGACGGGCCTGAATCTTGATTTCTCTGCTCAGGCCGTTACCGGGCTGGTGGGGGCCAACGGCTGTGGAAAATCGACGCTGTTTATGAATTTAAGCGGCATATTACGCCCGCAGCAGGGCGCGGTACTGTGGCAGGGTAAACCGCTGGAATACAGCAAACGCGGGCTGTTGGCGCTTCGCCAGCAGGTGACCACCGTCTTTCAGGACCCGGACCAGCAAATCTTCTATACCGATATCGACAGCGATATTGCCTTCGCGCTGCGCAACCTCGGCGTGGATGAGACTGAAATCACCCGCCGGGTGGAGGACGCACTCACGCTGGTGGATGCACAGCATTTTCGCCATCAGCCGATTCAGTGTCTCAGCCATGGGCAGAAAAAGCGCGTGGCAATTGCCGGCGCGCTGGTGCTGAAGGCGCGCTATCTGTTGCTCGATGAACCGACGGCGGGGCTTGATCCGTCCGGGCGCACGCAGATGATTGACATCATCAGGCGCATTGTTGGTCAGGGAAATCATGTGGTGATCTCCAGCCACGATATTGATCTGATTTATGAAGTGAGCGATGCGGTGTATGTCATGCACCGGGGTGAAGTGCTGGCCGAAGGCGCGCCGGGCGACATTTTTTCACGCGCGGATGTGATGGCAAAAGCCGGGTTGACCCAGCCCTGGCTGGTAAAGCTGCATGCCCAACTCGGCCTGCCGCTGTGTAAAACCGAAGATGAATTTTTCAGCCGTATGCGCAACAACTGTCAGAGACAAACATTATGACGCAGGCAATTATGATTCAGGGTACCGCGTCCGACGTCGGCAAAAGTGTGCTGGTGGCGGGACTGTGCCGTATTTTTCATCAGGACGGGCTGAAGACCGCACCGTTTAAATCGCAGAATATGGCCCTTAATTCTGGCATCACACCAGATGGCAAAGAGATGGGGCGCGCGCAGATTCTTCAGGCGGAAGCCGCCGGTATAACGCCGGATGTGCGCATGAACCCGGTGCTGCTCAAACCCACCAGCGACCGCAAGGCGCAGGTGGTGCTGATGGGCAAAGTCATGACCGACATGGACGCCGTCAGCTATCACGACTATAAGCCGCGTCTGCGTCTGCAAATTCTTGAGGTGTATACCAGCCTTGGGCAGGAGTACGACGCGCTGGTGCTGGAAGGCGCGGGGAGCCCGGCAGAAATTAATCTGCGCGATCGCGATATCGTCAATATGGGCATGGCTGAA
Source organism: Pseudocitrobacter faecalis (assembly GCF_965231525.1). Lineage (NCBI taxonomy): Bacteria > Pseudomonadati > Pseudomonadota > Gammaproteobacteria > Enterobacterales > Enterobacteriaceae > Pseudocitrobacter > Pseudocitrobacter faecalis. Next base: position 1,341,634 of record NZ_CBDDNJ010000002.1, read on the forward strand.
CTGGCGCAGTGCCCGGTGATTCTGGTGGCTGACATCGACCGGGGCGGCGTTTTTGCCTCTATTTACGGCACGCTGGCGCTGCTGCTTGAGCATGAGCGCGCGCGGGTAAAAGGGGTGATCATTAATAAGTTTCGTGGCGATGTCTCACTGCTGATGCCTGGCGTTAAACAGATTGAAGACCTTACCGGCGTACCGGTGCTCGGCGTAATGCCGTGGCTGGACGTTGATCTTGAAGAGGAAGACAGCGTCGCCATGCAGCGAGGGCTTTATCGCCATATTGGCGATCGCCCGGTGACCATCGCGGTGGCGCAACTTCCGCATTTATCCAACTTCACCGATCTCAATGCGCTGGCGGCGCAGCCGGATGTACGGGTGCGTTATGTGCGCACGCCGGAGGAACTGGCCGATGCCGACCTCATCATTTTACCCGGCAGCAAAAATACGCTTGGGGATCTCAACTGGTTGCGGCAAAGCGGCCTCGCGCAGGCGCTGCTGGCGCGGCATCGCGAAGGCACGCCGGTGATAGGCATTTGCGGCGGCTATCAGATGCTCGGCGAAACCATTACCGATGAGATTGAATCCGGGCTCGGGGTACTACCGGGTCTGGGGCTGCTGGCGACCGACACGCTGTTTGCGCCGGAGAAAACTACTGAGCAAACGCGCGCGCGCCTGCAAACCACGCTTCCTGGCTGGCTATCAGGTGTATCCGGGATGGATATCTCCGGGTATGAAATTCATATGGGGACCACCACCCGCCACACGCACTGCCGCGCGGCGCTGGAGCTGCATCGCCCGAACGGATCTACGCTTGCCGAAGGCGCGGTCAGCGACGATGGGCTGGTATTCGGCACCTATCTGCACGGTTTATTCGACAGCGATGCCTTCACGCGCGGTATCGTTAACGCTCTGCGTCAGCGCAAAGGGCTTTCCGCCCTGGATGTCACGGTGAGCTATGCCGATTACAAAGCACAGCAGTTTGATATCCTCGCTAATGCGATGCGTGAACATATTGATATTGAAAAGATTTATCAGATTATGCACGACTATCAGGAGCCGCAATCATGATACTGGTCACCGGTGGCGCGCGTAGCGGTAAAAGCCATCACGCGGAATCGCTGCTGCGCGATTACCCGCGCGTGCTCTACATCGCCACCTCGCACATTACCGATGCGGAAATGGATGCGCGTATTCAGCATCACCGCGATAGTCGTCCGGCGCACTGGCGCACTGCCGAACGCTGGCAGAATTTAGCCGAGGTGATCGCCCCGACAAACGATCCGGAGGAAGCGATTTTACTGGAGTGCGTCACGACGCTTGTGACCAACGTGTTGTTTGCCAACGGAGGGGAAGGCGATGTCGATAACTGGGATTTCGCGGCGCTGGAAAGGGCGGTGGACCTGGAAATTGAGAAGCTTATTATAGCGTGCCAGCGCTGCCCATCATTGGTGGTGCTGGTCACCAATGAAGTGGGAATGGGGATCGTGCCGGAGAATCGTCTGGCGCGCCATTTTCGCGACATTGCCGGGCGAGTGAATCAGAAACTGGCGCAGGCGGCGGATGACGTCTGGCTGGTGGTGTCAGGAATTGGAGTCAAAATAAAATGAGCAGGATCTTCTTTGCCACGCTGTCGTTTATGAGTCGTTTGCCGGTGCCTCAGCGCTGGTCGCAGGGCCTGGATATCGATCAATATGTGCGTGGCATCGTCACATTTCCCCTTGTCGGTTTGTTGCTTGGGGTATTAAGCGGGCTGGTCTTTATGCTGTTACAGCCCTGGTGCGGCGTGCCGCTGGCGGCATTTTTCGCGGTGCTGGCGCTGGCGCTGCTGACCGGCGGTTTCCATCTTGATGGTCTGGCCGATACCTGTGATGGCGTCTTCTCTGCGCGTCGTCGCGAGAAAATGCTGGAGATTATGCGCGACAGTCGCCTGGGCACGCACGGCGGATTAGCGCTCATTTTTGTGCTGCTGGGCAAAGTGCTGGCGGTGAATGAGGTGGCGCTGCGGGATACGCCGATGCTGGCGGCGCTGGCTTGTGCCTGTATCGCCGGTCGCGGCTGTGTGGTGCTGCTGATGTATCGCCACCGCTACGCGCGTGAAGAGGGGCTGGGCAATCTGTTTATTGGCAAAGTCACTTTCCGCCAGGCGGTGATAACCCTCGCATTGACCGCTGTTCTGGTGATGACGCTGCTGGGGGCGCATGGGTTACGCGCACTGCTGGTGACGTTCATCGCGGTATTTATTCTTGGCCAGTTGCTGAAACGTACGCTGGGCGGCCAGACGGGCGACACCATGGGCGCAAGCATCGAACTGGGCGAACTTATCTTTCTGCTGGCGTTAATCTAAACCAGCCTTAACAGAACATCGGGGAAAAAGATGCAAACACTCTCTACGCTGCTCGCCGCCATTCCGGCGTTAGATAGCGCCGCGATGGCGCAGGCGCAGCACCATATCGACGGGTTGCTTAAACCGCCCGGAAGCCTGGGACGTCTGGAAGCGCTGGCGATACAGCTGGCGGGCATGCCGGGGCTAAAAGGCAAGCCGCAGGTGGCGCAAAAAGCGATTCTGGTGATGTGCGCCGATCATGGTGTCTGGCATGAAGGCGTGGCGATTTCGCCGCAGGTGGTCACCGCGATTCAGGCCGCCAACATGACTCGTCATAACACCGGCGTTTGCGTGCTGGCGGCACAGGCGGGCGCGAAAGTGCATGTGATTGATGTCGGGATTGACGCCGATCCTATCCTTGATGTGGTGAACATGAAAGTGGCGCGCGGCAGCGGCAACATTGCGCGTGGCCCGGCAATGAGCCACCAACAGGCGCAGGAATTGCTGCTGGAAACCATCCGCTATACGCAAAATCTGGCACAGCAGGGCGTGACGCTGTTTGGTGTTGGCGAGCTGGGCATGGCGAATACCACGCCCGCCGCGGCGATTGTCAGTGTGTTAACGGGTGCCGATCCGCAGGAAGCCGTAGGTATCGGCGCGAACCTGCCACAGGCGCAGCTGGCGAATAAAGTCGATGTGGTACGACGTGCGATCGCCGTCAATCAGCCCAATCCTGCCGATGGCGTTGATGTGCTGGCAAAAGTGGGCGGTTTCGATTTAGTCGGCATGACGGGCGTGATGCTGGGTGCGGCATCCTGTGGTCTGCCGGTGGTACTGGACGGCTTCCTCTCTTACGCTTCGGCGCTGGCGGCGTGTCGGATTGCCCCGGCGGTCAAACCCTATCTGATCCCCTCGCATCTGTCGGCGGAGAAGGGCGCGCGTATTGCGCTGGAAGCATTGCAGCTTGAGCCGTATCTGAATATGCAGATGCGTCTGGGGGAAGGAAGTGGGGCGGCAATGGCGATGCATATCGTGGAATCCGCCTGCGCAATCTATAACAACATGGGGACGTTAGCTGAAAGCAATATCGTCCTGCCAGAGAAGTAATCTTTTCCCTTACCGCTCCGCTCTGGAGCGGTTTCGCTTAGCCTAAATAAAATTCTCCTCGTTAATTGCTGTCTTACTCAGCAGAAGGTGGAGAAAAAAGCTATAGTTAACAGATATTTTCACGGCTGAGGAAGGGAAATTATGCGTCGTGTCAAACTGTTATGCTCCGCGATATTGCTGCTCGCCAGCCAGAGCGTCCTGGCGGTGACCTACCCGCTGCCCCCGGAAGGAAGCCGACTGGTCGGCAGCCCGTTAAAAATCATCGTCCCGCTCGACAGTAACTTCCCGCTGGAAGCCTTTGCCGCCCGCTACGGGCAGGGGCTGAGCAATATGCTGGAGGCCAACCCTGGCGTGGATGTGTATCTTCCTGCGCGCGGCTCGACGCTGACCATCCCGCAGCAGCTCATCCTGCCTGATACGCCACGCGAAGGTATCGTGATTAACGTCGCGGAGATGCGCCTGTATTACTATCCACCGGACGGGAGCAGCGTTGAAGTCTTGCCGATTGGTATCGGCCAGGCAGGACGCGAAACGCCGCGCAACTGGGTAACGAAAGTGGAGCGTAAGAAGGAAGGCCCCACCTGGGTGCCGACGGCCAATACGCGCCGTGAATACGCCAAAGAGGGCAAAACCCTGCCCGCGATGGTGCCTGCCGGGCCAGAAAACCCGATGGGGCTGTACGCGATTTATATTGGCAGGCTCTATGCCATCCACGGCACCAACGCGAATTTTGGCATTGGTCTGCGCGTAAGCCAGGGCTGTATTCGCCTGCGTAACGACGATATCAAATATTTGTTTGATACGGTGCCGGTGGGGACGCGAGTACAAATTATCGACCGCCCGGTGAAATACACTACTGAACCAGACGGTAGTCGCTGGCTGGAAGTTCACGAGCCGTTATCCCGTAATCGCTCTGAATATGAATCGGATAAAAAAGTACCGCTTCCGGTGACGCCAGCCATGCAGGCTTTCGTGCGCGGGGAAGGGGTAGATGCGAACCGGGCGCAAAGCGAAATGCAGCGCCGTTCGGGTATGCCGGTGAATATCAGTGCGGTAAGTGAGCGTTTCTGATTTGTAGATAGCAAAAAGCCCGCTAAAAAGCGGGCTTCTCGAATTTGGCTCCTCTGACTGGACTCGAACCAGTGACATACGGATTAACAGTCCGCCGTTCTACCGACTGAACTACAGAGGAATCGTGTGAACGGGGCGAATATTAACGGGGTGCCCCGGGGTTGTCAAAGCCTGTTTTCACAAAAAAATATCGTTTGCTGTTTTATTCCACACTTCGGTTAAAAATCATCGGTTTCTGATGATTTTCACAGCAACGGCGCTTACTCCATCTTCACGCGCGGGTATTTCCACAGCCAGCGGCCACTGACCAGTCGCCAGTAGAACAATGCGCCACGGACAGCCCAGTCGAGGAACATCCCTAACCACACACCGACGACGCCCATACCGAGCACAATACCCAGCGTATAGCCCGCCACCACGCGGCAGCCCCACATCCCCAGCATTGATACCCACATCGCAAAGCGCACATCACGCGCGCCTTTAAAGCCCGAGGGAAGCACCCAGGAAGCGGCCCAGATCGGCATAAATGCGGCGTTCAGCCACAGCAGCACTTTCACCACTTCTTTTACATCCTGCTCCTGGGTATAGAACGACGCGAACAGCCCCGCAAAGGGTGCGGTACCCCAGGCAATGGCCGTCAGTACGATGGTCGACATCCAGAAGACATGGCGCAGTTGTCGCTCCGCCTGACCAATCTGCCCGGTACCCAGACGTTTGCCCGTGATGATGGTCGATGCCGACCCCAGAGCGTTACCGGGCAGGTTAATCAGCGCCGCCACCGAAAATGCAATAAAATTGCCCGCGATAACGTTAGTCCCCATACCGGCAACGAACATTTGGGTCAGTAATTTCCCGCCGTTAAACAGCACCGACTCAATACTCGCCGGGATCCCAATCCCCATCACTTCCCAGATAATGGCGAAATTAAGCGGTTTCAAATAGCTTTTCAGCGGAATGCGCAGCGCCGGGTTAAAGCCTATCATCAGCACCCAGATAATCGCCGCCGCGCCGATGTAGCGTGAAATGGTTAACCCCAGTCCCGCGCCCGCGAACCCCATCCCCTGCCAGGAGAACGCCCCGTAAATCAGGATGCTACTGATGATAATATTGAGGATGTTCATGCCACCGTTAATCATCAGCGGGATTTTCGTATTCCCTGCACCACGCAGCGCGCCACTACCAATTAACGCAATCGCCGCCGCCGGATAACTCAATACCGTCAGTTCAAGGTAGGTTAAGGCCAACCCTTTCACTTCCGGCGTTGCTTCACCGGCGACAATATCAATAATCTCACTACCGAAATAGTGGATAACCGCCGCCAGCACACTGGCGAACAATGTCATAATCACCAGTGATTGCCGTGCAGCCGCCCTCGCCCGACGCCTGTCACGTTTACCCAGGCTAAAGGCCACCACCACCGTGGTACCAAGATCGATAGCCGCAAAAAAGGCCATGATCACCATATTAAAACTGTCGGCGAGCCCGACGCCCGCCATCGCTTCTTTTCCCAGCCAGCTCACCAGGAAGGTACTCAACACCCCCATCAGCAGGACGCAGGTATTTTCCAGAAAAATAGGTACAGCAAGGGGGGTGATTTCACGCCAGAAGAGAACTCGATAGCTTTTGCGTTTTTTATACCAGGGCGTGCGTGCGACGGCCTGACGGAGCGCGGTGGTGACGTTCAAAGTGGACCTTAGTGAGAAAGTTGAAACTCCATTTCAAATGATGAGGGAGAAACCCGAATCCTGCAAAACATTTTTCCTTAATATTTGTCGGTAATTACAACAAATTGTTGACGGAATCGGCAATCAGCATGAACAGCCAGAATTGGTGTTTGACAAAATTTTTTTCGCCGCTAATATGTGCCTCCACAACGATTCCTCTGTAGTTCAGTCGGTAGAACGGCGGACTGTTAATCCGTATGTCACTGGTTCGAGTCCAGTCAGAGGAGCCAATTTAAGGGAAGCAGACGTTCACTGACGTCTGCTTTCTGCATTTTTGTCAGTTGGTTATCCCTTCTTTCACGTTCATCCTCGTTCACTAAAAACCACTCGAAGCCATACCCATTTGCTGGTAAAAATGTTGGTAATGGTAGTTCGATTGCGTTTTTACCAACAAGCGAGGGATGCCGTTATGCCACTTACTGATACCAAAGTAAAAAACGCCAAGCCCCTTGATAAGGAATACAAGCTAACCGATGGCTTTGGTATGTTCCTTCGCGTTACCCCCAAGGGTTCTAAATATTGGCAAATGGCCTATCGTTTCGAAGGGAAGCAAAAACTTTTCTCTATCGGTGTTTACCCTGCTGTTTCACTTGCTGATGCAAGACAGCGCCGTGATGAAGCTAAAAGGCTTCTTGCTCAGGGTATTGACCCTAATGCAAAGAAACAGGCAGAGGTTAAAGAGCTGAAAGCCAAACGCGACAACACACGCTCTTTCAAGGCTGTGGCCAAAGCTTGGTTTTCTACCAAAAAGAAATGGTCAGAAGATTATCGTCATACCGTATTGAATCGCCTTGAAACCTATATCTTCCCGGATATTGGCAACCGAGACGTTACCGAGCTTGCCACTGGCGATCTGTTAGCCCCCATAAAAAAAGTAGAAGCCCTTGGCTATCTCGAAGTTGCTACACGAGTTAAGCAATACGTGACGTCCATTTTACGCTATGCCGTCCAACAGCAGCTTATCCGCTATAACCCGGCTTACGATCTGGAAGGTTCTATTCAGAAATCAGAAACTGAACACCGCCCTGCGCTGGAGCTTGAAGAGATCCCATTGCTACTTGAACGTATTGATGGCTACAAAGGCCGCAGACTGACCACACTGACGATTCAACTTAACCTGCTGGTGTTTGTTCGTTCCAGCGAGCTGCGTTTCGCCAGATGGTCAGAGATCGATTTCAAAAGCAAACTGTGGGTTATCCCCGAACAGCGGGAAGTCATCGATGGCGTGAAATATTCAGGTCGTGGCACCAAGATGAAGCGTAAGCATTTCATCCCTCTCTGCCGTCAGGCAATCGTGTTGCTGAAAGAAATTAAACAGCTCACCTATGAAGATGGCAATGATGAAGGATTTATCTTTACTGGCAGCTACGACAGCTTCAAGCCAATGAGTGAAAACACCATAAACAAGGCGCTACGTAAGATGGGTTACGATACCAAACACGACATTTGTGGTCATGGCTTCCGCACGCTGGCCTGTAGTGCTCTAATTGAGTCAGGTTTGTGGTCAGAAGACGCTGTAGAGCTTCAGATGAGTCATAAGGAAAGCAATAGCGTCCGTGCGGCTTATACCCACAAGGCCAAGCATCTTGACCAGCGCCGCTTAATGCTTCAGTGGTGGGCTGATTATCTCGATGCCAATCGAAATGATATGGTCAGACCGTTTGAGTTTGCACAGCGAATTTAACTTCGTTTATGCTAAGGGTGGCATTTGATTAGATCGCACATCAGCTTTGTGAGGACATATACCCGATACACAAAATATTATTATTGCATTGATATCATTTTTAGTTATAAGGAAATATTATGAGATTTTTGTCAATAGTCACCCCAACCCCCGAACAGCGTGCATTAGCGGGACAGAATCGACCGGGAGTAGAAGTCATTTATGGTTCAGCAGGGAGCGGTAAAACTACTACCGCCCTATTGAGATTAAAATCTTTATGCTACATGATCCAGACAAAGCATCGTCGAGAAAATAATATAGAACCAATCAATATCTTAGTATTAACGTTTAACCGAACTTTATCTGGATATATTAAAAACTTAGTTTATAGTCAACTTGACCCCAGCATAAAAATAAATATTGAAATAAGTACATTTAGTCGGTGGGCGATCAACAAGTTACATAGCCGCCCCAATATATTCGATAAAATTGATGAAACCATTTATACATTAGCTAGAAACACAAATATATTATCCCCAGAATACGTAATAAAAGAGGTGGAATACTTACTAGGTAGATATCCACCTGAAAGCATTAATGATTATATACATACAGAAAGAACAGGCCGAGGAAATACGCCAAGAGTCGATAGAGAATTAAGGCAGCGAATTTTAAATGAGATAGTTAATCCCTATAAAAAAACACTATCGAATTATAGGAGTATTGATTGGAATGACCTTGCAGTGATGATGGGTAGAAATATCCCATCATTAGGTTATGAAATTATCATTGTTGATGAAACACAGGATTTTTCTGCAAATCAGCTTCGTGCAATCAAGCACCATCTCGCAGATTACCACACGATTACTTTTGTTACAGATACAATCCAACGTATATATGCAAGAGGATTTACATGGTCTGAGGCTGGTTTTGACGTCCGCCCAGAAAGAACACACAGACTAAAAATTAATTATAGAAATACCAAACAAATAGCAAAATTCGCAGCATCCTTTTTACGAGGAATAAATGTTGAAGACGATGGCTCAATTCCAAACTTACATGAAGCCATTACTGATGGTATTTTACCAGAAGTCATTTGTGGTATATATAGAAATCAAATTAGCTACGCGATAGATTTTATAAAAAGAAATATTGATTTAAATGTCGAAACTATTGCATTCTTACATCCGCTAGGAGGCGGCTTTTTTTCATTTTTAAGGACTAAACTTCATTCTAACAACTTAAGTTTTAGAGATATAACACGAGACTCAGATTGGTGCGATATGGATGCTAGTATAGCCTTATCAACATTTCACTCAGTTAAAGGATTAGAATTTGATTACGTATTCATTTTAGGGCTTAGTGATCAGACGACTACTTACTCTGAAGAAAACATTGATGACCAATTTTTGGTTTTAAGAAAATTATTAGCTATGGCAATAGCTAGGTCCCGGAAAGGTGTTTTTTTAGGCTATAAAAAAGGAGAAGAGTCTGACCTCTTGCAATTCCTTGAGGAAGGGACATACAAAGAGGTAAACCTATAATGATTAATTACAAGGGAAGAGGAATATCAGAAATATTACATTTCACAACTAATAGAGGATTATTAGGAACCTTAGTTAGCAAAAAGCTCCTATCAAGATATCGGCTTACAGATGATAAGTTATTACAGCATATACTATATCCAAATGCAGCCATTCGCCCTGAAATTTCAGAATATTTTGATAAAAAAGAAAACTGGATAGACTATGTAAACTTATCAATTTCTGAGATCAATAGAAGGTATTTTGATGTATCCAAGAGATGGCATAAAGATCAAAACATATGGTGGTCAATATTATCTTTTGACCCAATCATTATTACTCATGAAAATGTTTATTTCGCCACTACAAATAACTCCTATGCCCCATGCATACGGCAGTCAGGGAGTACTGGGTTCGATTCTCTTTTTGAACCAATCATAGAGAGAAAAACGGGATGGAAAGCTTTTCGTCGGAATCGGCCACTATGCTTGCCAACTTGCGAACAAGCTGAAGTCCTTTACCCTCAAGAACTTTCTACCAATTGGCTAAAACGCATCTATGTGATTGATGACGAAACACATGATATAGTTGGAGGATGGCTAGATGAATTTGAGTTTGATGGAATTGAGATCGTGATTTCTCCAGAAAAATTTGCGGGGATGCCAAATTGAAAACAATGAAAAATCAAATAGTTAAAGAGATTTCAACTCTCGAAAAAAGCATTATTAATTCATCATTATGGGCTGCTGCTGGCGACGCTCTAGGTTGGATAACAGAACTATCCCATGGGGAGAATGGCGTTAAACGTCGGATTGGTTCGGCCAGAGCAATCCAGACTCAACCTTGGGAACGAGTTATAGGCGGCAAAGGCGGCGTCAAAGCTAAATTACCTGCTGGTGCATATTCTGATGATACTCAGTTGAGACTTGCAGTTTCACGTTCAATACGTGAAGGTGGTTTTTTCGATGTGGAAAGTTTCGCGAAAATAGAACTTACTATATGGCCCAGTTATGCTTTAGGTGGTGGTCTAGGAACTAAAACTGCGGCCCAAAACTTATCGAAAAGAACAGTCTCTTGGTTTTCTAACTTTTTTGAAAACGGGAAACAAAATTATTTTACAAGCGGAGGAAATGGTGCAGCAATGCGCATTCAGCCTCATGTTTGGAGTTCGTTCAATAAAGATTATCAAGATAACTATTTATTAAATACACTAAGAGATTCTTTAGTTACTCATGGTCACCCCCATGGGTTTTGCGGTGCATTTTTTCATGCATTAGCTCTTTATGATACAATTGCGAATAAAAAAATACCGTCACCAAAAGATTGGCTTTCCTATGTAGAAAAATTATCTGACATTCCATATATTATTACCAATGACTCTCAGCTTAATACATTCTGGTTATCAGCATGGGAGGAAAATAATAAAACCTCATTATCTAACTCTATTGAAAAGATAAAAATTGAACTACTGAATGACATTGATAAGATATCAAAGTTGGTCGTAACTTCAAGTAATGAGTGCTACCATGAAATTCTAGATAGGTTAGGTTGCCTGACAAGTAAATTCCGTGGCTCTGGTATTAAAACTGCACTTGCTGCTTCAGCATTGGCCTATATGTATAAAGATATAGGTATCAAAGAAGCATTAATTTGTTCAGCAAATGAGCTAGATAGTGATACAGATACCATAGCAACAATGTGTGGTGCAATGCTGGGGGCAATATGCGATACCCACCCTGATTGGGCTATACAAGATAAAGACTATATAATCACCGAAGCATTGCGCTTAATGAATATGGGAAATGGTAATGCTCAATATCAGGCATTTAATTATCCTGACATTGGCAACTGGACTCCCCCTGTTAACCAAATTGATGTCGTAGGTTTGCATAAAAATAATATAGCAATGATGGGTCTTGGTGAGTTAATACCAGTTAACAATGAAGAATTTCATGCCAATAATGCTGTATGGCAATGGTTTTCATTACCTTTTGGTCAGACTATTCTGGTCAAACGAAGAAATATAATTAAATTAGAGTTAAATCCTGAGCAACTTCCTAAAGAAATAACAAATCAGTTTAGTGATTTTGAAAAAAGGTCACAAAAGCCAACTATTTCGTCTGAAGTAAAAAACTCTAAATCACAATATACATTACCTTTAAACAATTGTGACACACATATCAGAGATAATAGAATTGATACAAGTAACGAGAAGGACCCTCTCGACCAAGCAACTGATGATGTTATTAATTCTAATTTTGATGATTTGACTTTAGGTCGATTGTTAAATTCTTGCATAGATTCAACTCAATCTATACAAATGGCTGTAAGCTTCACAGCAATTATTGCCAAAGCTAAAATTGTTCGCCAACGTAGAAAGAATTGATTTTATGTAAGTTTTCAATCTTGCAACATCTGACGGATATATAACAAAGGGCCTTTCGGCCCTTTCTTATTTCCCGCTAAGGGAACTCTCCATTGGAGAGAATACATATCCCCATACTTGGGGCAACTAAATCAGCTCATTGGGCTGTAAACCACTCCCCATATATGGGGCAATCAGACACTTCATTGAAGTGAATGTTCTCAAGGAACACTTATTAAATATAATATTAAATATTGATTGTCAAATATATTTATCTATTTAAATTAAATATTATCACAAACGCTCACCCTGCATAAATTTAATTCTCCACAACAAACAGTCTGGAGGATCAAACCAAGTTCCTGACGCCTTATCTTTGTTATACCGTATGTTATATTTCTGAATATCAGGACAAGGTATATGACAACCAGAGAGTATTTTAAAAGGCTGCTATTAGCTGACCTCCTTTCCCCGTCGCTGTTTCCTATAAAAGAGCCAGAGATAGATAATAGCATTTTTATTTCTATCCTATTCACTCTGGATCGCTCGGCTCACAGCTTATTGGGGCGCTCGGAACATCAGCATAGGATAAAACACCTACCATTTAAATAAATCACAAGGTTATATATGTCAAGATAAAGCATCAAATTATATAGAAGTTTCTCACGGCTATAGACACTTCACTTCTGCCTCCCAACCATATCCTCAAGAAACCTTTTCCCTCGTAATTTTAATTTTGCTTTATCTTCAATGCTAATATTCGATAATTGCAATATCAGTCCTAATATTAACTCTTTATCCACCTCTTCTACTTTACAGCCAACAGCTTTAGCTACTTCTGCCCCTAAAATAATCTTCAGACGTGTCTCAGCACTCTTTGATAAGGATTTTTCTTTACTTTTAAGTCTATTCAAACGCATCTGTGCTGAAGCTATTTTTTGGTTAATTGTTTTTTCTGTTCGTGGTTTTCTGCTGTTATCATCCGTATTCATAATACTTTTCCTTTTAGTTGTTAAAAACATCAAATACAATTAAAAAAGGAAAAGGTCAAACCATAGGCAGAAGGTTAAATGCTCTCCATTTCGAATTCAACTACGCAGCTATTTAGTCTATTCAATAAATCAGGTTCATCAGATCCACCTGTTATTGATTTGTCATTATGATAAAACCCCAATAAAAATACTTTCGCCCATAATGGCACCTATTTTAATTTCCAAATATGGTCATTTACCTCCGTAATGCTTGCTTTTAGTACCTGTAAACAAATTTTGGCTGTATGTTCTCTCGGATTAAATTTATGCGATAGCTGTTGGTATGGATGTATATAGTTTCTAAAATCTCTGAGAGTATGACTGAATCGATATGTATCATACTCAATCAATCCTAACTCTCTGACTGTTTCAATAAAGGAAGACAATGACCATTCATGAAATTGTTTTATTTTTCCACTATTATCTTTAGGCGATGATTTTGTTGTATTGAACGATTTTGGATATTTCGAAGCAACACCCAGCAAAAAACCTTCCAATGTGCTTCCAGCAAGAAATATCACTGACAGATACGCGCCTGCCGGATAACAATTCTCAATTTCTTTGATTCTTCCCTTCAATACATCCGCCACAAATGGATCAATCAAATCAGAAGTAAATTCAACATTATTGAACTCTCGTCTCAAAAAATCATCTTCAGAATCCTTCCGTTGATTCTCAGTATCTACAACGATCTTATCCTTTTTCTCAAAAACAATCTCAGCATTTACCCGTTTAACCGTCCATTTATCAAATGCCATATATTTATTAAATTCAGTGATCAAGGAGTCTAATCGAGGTATATCGCCAACAAAATTAATTGGAGCAAACAATTTCTTGATACAACGATCTAACTGCGGACTACCATTTATCACGTTCAACTTTTCATCGGTATACATCCACCTTGACGGAAATCCCTGTCCATATATATCTTGAAAACCAAGATCATTAAAGAACTGAACAAGCTTTGGACCGGAACGATACTCCGTATCCTCATTGATCAAAACCCTCAGTTTTTCAAGCGTTTTCTCAGATAGAATCATGTTGGCATCCTTTCTACTCTAATAACATTAATAAATACCAGTTTACATAGAAAATCAACATCATTTGTAAAGCTGAACTGCTTGAAATGGTCCGTGGCGTTGAAAGAGGCGCAGTACTTCGTGATTGTTCAAAACAATCACATTGCTAGAACAGGGTTCATCCCTGTTAATGATAGGATTCATCCCGAAAAAATGGTGTTTTGGTTTGAAAAATGAGATATCAGTAAGCTCAAAATGAAATTTTGCAACACAAACGTGTGCAATTACTAACTTAAAATACCTGATACTCTCCGCGTTACTTATTTTATCAAAACAATGAAAACAATTTTACCTGTTGTTTTTAGACACTGATTTCTGGTCTTAACCTGTGAATTGTGCGACACATAAGAGTATCTGTTATTTTCACTGTTTTATCTAAATCCTACTTTCCCGCCTTACGGCGGGAGACTAATTTAACTACTTTTGCCCTTACGGGCGCTATCTAAAACCCCAATATTCAATATTATTATTCTACCTCAACCGTTTATCCGATTCTAGCCCTGTTAATTTCACAGGCATTGAAACTAGCGTTATTATTAATAATATAGAAAAACTTAAAACATTGTCGTTATTTTTTAGCTCCTTTAGGAGATATAAAAATAAAGCAATGCCCACCTATACACTCACTTCGTGAGCGTGTGGGGTCTACCGACGGTTGCCTGCCGCAGGCTAACACCGTTTCCTTCGGAAACAAGGTCAACGTCAACACCAGAGTTTTTCTTGCGAAAAACTAAAACCAGCATAGTCGCATTGGAGATTTATATTTTGGTTTGATATTTAAATTTATATTGAGGTTCTTTTTATTGTATGGCTATTTTTCATCTTGATTTTAAAATTGTGAAACGAAGTGAGGGCAAATCTTCCGTTGCGAAAGCTGCCTATCATGCTCGTTGCAGAATCACAGATGAAAGAACAGGTGATACCTATGATTATAGTCGCCGTACTGATTTGTATGGGCATTTCATATTAGCACCTGTTAATGCTCCAGAACATATTGTTAAAGATTCTACAGCATTGTGGAATGAAGTTGAACGGGTCGAGCGTCAGCAAAATGGTCAAACAGCTCGTTATTTCGATGTTGCTATTCCTGCCGAGTTAAACAATGACGACAAGAAAAAACTTGTCCTTGAGTATTGTCAGAAAAATTTCGTTGATAAAGGCATGATTGCTGATATCGCTTTCCATGATCTCGATAGCGACAACCCACATGCTCACGTTATGTTGACGTTAAAAACCATTGGCCCGGAAGGGTTTGGTAAAAAAGAAAGAAGCTGGAATGACAGAAAAATGTCTGTGTTGTGGCGCGAATCATGGGCATCTATGGCGAACAGCTACCTTGCTGCTGCTGGTTCGTCAGAACGTATTGATCATCGTTCCCTTCAGGCCCAGCACGAAGAGGCATTAGAAAAAGCGGCGGCTACTCTGGACAATGAAGAACAAGCGCTATGGCTTGCTAAGGCCGCTGAAACAAACCGTCCTCCAATGAAACGTATCCACAGTGCTAAATGGCGTAATAAAGCAGCTCAGGAGCAAAGAGCCGCAGAACAGGCTGTTCGTGATGCTGCCAAGCAAGAGGCAGTTGAAGTCTACAAAACATTCAGGGAACTTGATCTTGAAATCGTCGTTGATGTCAGAAGCTTTACGATTACACATCTTGCTGAACCAGAAGAGATTGTATTACCAGAAACGCGCTCCGGCTCTTCTTCTCATGAAGCACAAAGACCTGTATTGGTAGCGCCTATTCCTCATACTCATGTGCGTGGAGTTAAATCTTACCGCGATAAAGAAAAAGTGAGTAAAGTTGTCATTAATAATATATCAGAACCAAATGTTGCTGATGCTGACATAAACACTCTTTGGAAAACATCTCCATCTAAAACCAAAAATATGGCATCCAAAAGTACCGCTGAAAGTGTTAAAAGGAAACAGGCTAATCCGCGTCAGGATAATATCTTTAAACGCTTTACAACGCTTTTGATCGGTTTCTTCAAAGAGAAATTTATATGGGCTAAGAAGAAACCTGATCCTACCGAGATTGAACATGACAGGCATGTAGCAGAAAATTACGTCTTTGATGAAGTGCTGGGTGTCTATGTATCACGCGCTGACCATGAACAACGAGCCAGATTCAACGGTGATGATAAAGAGTTCTCTGGTTACAAGCCAACACCTGATGAGATTAAGCGTTTTCCAAGCCGTCTAGCTAATACAGCACAAACTGATAGAGAGCTCGACTACATGCCTTCGCTCGTGGCTGATAAGAAATCGTTAGCACCTAAATTGAAACCAAATGCTCCCTATAAAAATAGATTATAAATGATAATATAATTCCCAAAAATATATCTTTCCCCTAAAGATTGACCATATCATATACTAAATAACATCATGACTATATTCCTAAGTACTCAAAACCTTGAATTCTATCAACTAAAATGGTATATTATTTTGTTTTTTTGATTTTCAATTGCATTGTGATAAGATATTTCATACATTGATTGAGAATATTAAAGAAACGATAATGTATCTTACTTTCATCAATTAGTCGAGGTTATCATGTCAACTCCTGAGGATGCTTTCAAAAAAAAATTACTAGCTGCTCAACAAGAAAAAGATGAACTTGTTAGGAAAAATCAAATTGATGCAGAGCGTAAAAAACAAATCATTGCTGAAAAAATTAGTTTTTATCAAAAACACCAAAATGATTTCATACAACAAGTTATTGAATGGGCCAGTAGTGCAGATTTAAATATCTCATCACTTAACATTAGTTATTACGATTATGGTCATTTATTTCAAACAACAGGCATAAGCATTGAATATGATGGTAAAAAAGTTCAGTTTATTCCGCAAGGAGTAGAACGTGGAACTTTTCTAGGTATCATAAAATTAGATTTTACTAACGCAAATTCATTCATTCAATACTATTTCGGTTTGTCTGCCAATAAAAATGAAGCCGAACCATATTGGACTTTTGTTCAATATGATACTCAAAACCCTAGTGCTTGGCAGGAAAACTCAAAGCGCATGTCAAAAGAGCTATTCTTTGAAATAATTGAAAGTATATTACTTCCACCAAAATCATGAATATTGAATATTAGAAAAGCACTCAAGCAGTGCTTTTCTAAATACCATACTCATTTCATTATAAATGAACCTCGATTTTAATAATTTATACCCTGCCCCCATAATCTTTAATTGCCATATTTATTAATACTGAGATTTAAGCTGTGAGATATATATTTAATATAAAACCACGATCGTGTGATAAGACGTTTTCTATATTTACTGGAAATATTAAAATCAAACTCTCCGCTTAAACATAACATTATCATTTATGCCTTGCTATTGGTAAGTATTAATTTTTTATCTATACAAGAATCTATTATTCAGATAAAGATTCATCTTATTCCGCCCTGTCATAAAAATAAAATGACCAAGCATCACAGAACCATTTAATATTTTTATCATCAGATGGATATTCATATCCTTTAAGATTCTCTTTGAGAAAAGATATTTGTGATGGCATCAGCATCCCAACAAGTATCTTTATTAGATCTTCTGAAGGATATTTATCAAACTCATCTCTGTTAATACCTGTTTTTTCTTCAATGATCACTGAAGCTTTAACTATCTCACATAAAACATCATCTTTTTTATTTCTCATTATTATCTCCTTTATTGTTTTATATTTAATACCATATAAACAATAAATGTCAAAAATATTTAAAGACAATTTAAGAACAATCAAACCTGAATGTATTTGATATGTTGTTCAATACAATAAGCCCTGTATCAAACAGGGCTATATGAATTAAAGGTTACAGATTAAAAAAACTTACCAGCTATCATTATTTCGCTTTTCAATTGCATCACGATAACGCTGTTGTTCCACAACATCCAGATTTGGATCAAATAACACACTTGATCCTTTCACAGCAATATCGGCATCAATCTCTGATTGGGGAGCATAGGCCTTATAACCATTAGGCTGTGAAGTGGCTGTGCGGATATATGTCCCATAGTGTTTCCCATTCATAGAACAACCGATGTAAGCCAACAGGCAGGCAAACAGGAAAAAGAATGTCCATACTGTATTATAGCCGTTAATCGTATATCCACTTCCATTCACATCTGAAAACACGCCATTAAACCTGACCGCATAGACAATCAGGAACGATGAAAGGATAACGGTTCTGCTTTTACCAACAGTTAAATGTTTACGCACAAATTTCACTGTTGGTAGTAGAGTGACCATAAAAAGAGCGATAGCAACACATACCAGCCATATAGGAAACAGTCCATATTTTTGTGTAATGTTCTGCGATACCGTCACCAAGGACAGCACCAAGAAGGCGTTGAGCAGAAAAAGTCTGACCGCCATCCATACCTTCACGTTCTTTTGCGTCTTACGGAGAAACAGCATCGGAGTCAGTGATGGTATGTTCATCAGCAGACCGATGATAAGCACCCAATAGATAGAGTTCATAGCGTTCTTCCTGTAATTACCGGGCTTGCCAACCGTTATTGGTTTTCACCAGAACAATTTTGGCTTCTTCTGGTTCAGACATCCCTTTCACGCCAGAGAAGGCATTTTTATCAACCCAGCCCGGCACGCCATCCAGTTTCCACGTATAGGTCACTTGCGTCATTTTAACGCCATTACCCTCACTCGGTTCAGTCCAGCTTTTAACCTCAGCTACGGCACGGTGACCAACACAGGCACCATCTTTACGATCCCAAAACTCAACCTCTTGGCCTTTGTCTGTTACTTCCAGAACATCTACGCTGCTAAAGCCGTTAGGTTGCTGCGAAACATCAAGCAGTCCCTGATTAGCCAGACCTTTCAAGATTTCATCACTGGCACTGTATCCAGCAGAACGATAGCCATGGTTGACCTTAACCGGAAAACCTTTATTGAACGTAAAGTCATTGTCCTGAAGGGAGTAGCAGACCTTAGATTTTGATATATGCTCGTTTATCGCTTTCTCAAAGTCGCCTTTTTCACCGCAGCCTGATAACAACACGGCAAGTCCTGCAATGACTAAAAATTTACTCATGGTTCTTATTCCTTTTAATGATTGATAGTGCCGTTTCTCAGAACAACCAGACGAACTGGCATATCGGCATTGTTTACTGTGGCGAAGCCACGAACTTCGAAGTTGTTGACTGTTCCAGTGACACTGACTTTCTGGCCTTTCTTGTAAGTAAGAACCGCATCATCAATACCAGAGTAGTAATCCAGCCAGACCATCCCGCCGCAGTAGCTTGTATCGGCTGTTTTAAAGAGCAGATAATAATTAGGGGCTGATTTGGGCATTCCCGTCATCATATCGCTGGCACTTCTGCCCTTCGTAACCTCAAGAACAGTGGCATTGGTGATAGAGATCCTTTTGCCAGTCCATTTCTTTTCTGCCGCCATCGCATTTTCTTCATAGTCTTTGCAGACAGCACCAAGGCCAGTAATGGACGTTGCTGGACCACTAACCTGACCGGAAGCTGCCCCCCCCAGCGCTTTATCAACGGTGCTGTTCAATGATGCCAGTGAAGAGTTAATTGCCCCATTAACGCTATTCACGCCTTCGTTGAGTTGCTGGCAGCCAGAAAGAAACACCAGAGAGATCGCCAGTGGTAAGAAGTTATGTCCTTTCATTTATTCCTCAAGGATTTAGTCAGATTCGTATACCCCAATCCCGGCGCACTGACCTATAGATCAGGAGTTATCGTCTAATCAATTGATAGAATTGAATTATTTTTAGTGTTCGTCACATCGTTTAAATCGATCGATATAAAACAAATGATAGTCTCAGACTATCATAAATAATATATCGATCGATAATATCAATTAAAAAACCGATCGATAAATCACTTTCAATCGTTAATGTCTATCAATATGAATTTATCGATCGATTTTACAGATCATTTTGCTTGAGTATGTTGGCACTGGCGGCTATGCTGGGCTGAGATAAAGCAGTAAAACAGAGAGGGATGAGCATGGAAAACAACAACGAGCGAAGCTCTATGGAAATCTTCGAAAAAGATCAAAAAATCGCTTTTGTTGACTCGTTCAGCGATGCTGCTTTGTCTTACGAATACGAACAGGCGGGCTTCACCATTAATTTAATGCAACGCTCGGTTCTTCTCTTTAACCATAATATAAAGAAAAACGTAACTGCCAAGCAGTTGCGTAAAAATAATATAAAGAATAACGTAATGTCTTCGACATTGCGTAAAAATATGAACAGCACATTTATATATTCATATAACAACATCAGGGAAATCAACTACTCGCTGCCTGATTGCAGATCCGATGATGCCGAGAACTGTATTATGATTGATGATGTATTAAATCCAGTCTGGACGTTCAGGGTTCCATCTCACGCACATTATATTTGCGAGCAATGGGTGGAAGTATTTAATAACCATATTTTCTTTGACCCATAAACAAAGTATTAAGCAAAAGGAAAATAAATATCTGACTAATGATATTAATTAATAGAATTATTTGCTTTTTAGCAAATTAATGTTTAATTATATACACATAGAATAATTGATATCGAGGTATATTTATGTCTGGGAAAAATCCTTTTTGGAATTATGATTATAATGCGGCGCAACGTAATAGAGAAATTGTAGACTCTTACCAACAGGCAAATGAGGCAAGGCTGGATTCTCAACAGGCGCAGTTTGAAGCGTCTATGGCTAATGACAGGGTTAGCAGAATACAGATGCAGTTGAATAACACAATCAATAGCCATAAGAAGGTTGTGGCTGATTATGAGCAACGTCTTGAAGAATATAAACAAAATTTCTTTCGTGTAGCTTTACATAAAAACATTCTCTTCAGAACGGTTCGCAGACTTCAGGAGGAATGGCCGGATAAAAATGAATTCATCCTTGATGAAATGCAAAGACAAAGAATTTTGTGTAATCAGCAGGACTATAGAGAAAGATGGTGGAATGCCATAAAAGATAATAATCTTGCTGACGATTATCTTGAGTTTCCATTTCCTAATAGAGAGATAAAAAACAAACCATAATAAGTAATTAACTATTCGTTCATAACATTATATTTATTTTAATAAGACACTAACCTGCTGTGTCTCCTAAAAACACGCCTATACATCAACCATCCATTTTATGGAATACTCATCATGACAACTACTTTGCATCCAAATTACGTTGTTGTATCAAAGCTAATATCTAAGTTTGACATTACACATGATAGTAGAGATGAGAATATTAATATCTTGATTTCTGTCATTTATGACTTGGATAACGGCAATACAA
The DNA here is from genome assembly GCF_965231525.1 of Pseudocitrobacter faecalis. Classification (NCBI taxonomy): domain Bacteria; kingdom Pseudomonadati; phylum Pseudomonadota; class Gammaproteobacteria; order Enterobacterales; family Enterobacteriaceae; genus Pseudocitrobacter; species Pseudocitrobacter faecalis. The sequence goes on from NZ_CBDDNJ010000002.1 coordinate 1,362,804, forward strand.
TCGAATACTACATTAATAATCAGGAAGAGGCCGAGAAAAAATGCATTGAGAAAAACAGATTTTCAAGGAAATTTAAAAACCGCATTGATAATATATCACCTGAAGAAATCCGCTCGGCTAAAGATAATCACAAACCCAAATAATAAATTTGAACTCAGGATGGAACTAATGTCTATACCGTATAATGTATTGATTTTGTGCACAGGAACGATTAAAACTATGATGTTATTGCTTGTATTCTTTACCACAAACATTAGGGAAATCGCATGTCTGATGCTTTAAAGATCATCAACAATATTCGTACTCTCCGTGCTCAGGCTCGTGAACTGACACTCGAAACCTTGGAAGAGATGTTAGAAAAACTCACTATCGTTGTAGAAGAACGTCGTGAAGAAGAGGCCTCATTTCTAAAACAGCAGGAAGAGAAACAGGCCAAGCTGGAAGCATTCCGTCAGAAGTTGTTGGAAGATGGCATAGACCCGGCAGAGTTGCTTTCAACTGTTAGCCCATCTTCTTCCAAGACAGGAGCGAAACGCGCCCCACGTCCAGCTAAGTATAAATATGTTGATACCGATGGTTCGGAAAAGACGTGGACAGGTCAGGGCCGAACTCCTCGTGCTATCGCTGCTGCGCTCGAAGCCGGTAAGACACTGGAAGATTTCGAGATCAAGTAATCTTCATACCATATGTCTACCAAATCCGCTCATTTTTCTTGGGCGGGTTTGTTGAACCAACCTACAGGGATTAACATGCCAATAAAAGAGTTCTTAATTATGAAATCAAAAGCCTTTATTAACTTCATGCGCACTGAACTAAAAAACACATTTACAACTTCTCCTTGCGAAAATAAATTAAGAAAGGCTATTTTTATTTTTTCTTTATTAAATGCCTTAAATATCATAGGTTATTACATCCTCACATATAGTATGCAAATCCTGTTCCTGTTGCCTATTATTTGGGGAGGGTTATTAGCACACGGGACTTACAAACGCTATGGAGATTTGCTTAGATCTGGTTCTGATTGTGCTCTTTTTCTGGTGGCTACTATTACATCAGCATATCTCGTCATTAACACAGCAAGTGATGATGTCGATTTTTTTGAAAAGCATATGATAAATGGATTAGGTTTTTTGATTACATATGTTTTTGCTGTAGCTGCATCCGTTCGTTTTTATATCACTGCAATAGATTTATATAATAGCTTTATTTCTTTTAAAAAATCAAAAGAAAAATGAAATCACTCATCCTTAGAGTCCATATCTGCCCTGAGGATGATATACCAAAATACATGTATAAAGATAAACAATAAATTAAATGCATAAACCTTTTGATTCATTGCTATTAAGTTCACAAAAACACTCACAATAAGAAATAAATAGTTCTTTTTTCTATGTTCTTTTAGATACCTGATGAATAACATAATAACCTCCATATTGAAAATATGGAAATTATTTAACATCTATCATTAATAAGTCAAGGCAGTCTACAGGAATTTATTCACTTGCCTGAGTCGCTCTTGTCGCATTTGTTTTTAAATTATTCAGCATTTGCTTATCAACCGGTTGCAGTTGTTGTCCTAACAGAGCCGCAAGCAAAATATTTGTGTCTTCTGTTCTTTCGATTTGAAGCATTTGTAATCTTAAATCAAGTGCCTGCATTCTTGCCTGCTCATGCGCAGTTTCTTTTTCATCAGCACTACTGATTTTTACCTGCCAAGCGTCAGCACCTGTTGTATCTGCATAGCGTGAATAGATCTCATATCTTAACATTTCCCACTCTGAAGGATTATCCGGGAATGTTGTGCCGGGAAATAAGGTCGCATACTTGTTTTTTACGGAAGCATCTGACCAAGCAAGGTTTGCTCCCTGCGTAGAGCCTAATGTGGATCCTATTTTGGCCCCTCTGGAGTTCACTGATATATTACTTGCTTTTTTCATTGCCAGTACGGAATCAATGGCGTTTGTTCCAGCAGTGCTTCTGGAGACAAAGCTCGAAAAGGCCGATAAATATTCTCGACCTTCATTTGTGTCTTCTAATCCTTTGTTCTTCAATGGTTCAACGGGCAAGTTCCCTATAAGATTTCTTTTTGCCGCTTCAGCAACTTCAATCTGCTCAACAGAATAGGACTGATTCGAAACCTTATTAGACAATGCATCGGATTTAGATAATGGTGGTGTAATCAGGCTTGATGCCGACTTATCTTTATCAGGATACTGACCTATAGTATTGCACCCACCTCTGTTATATTTCACATCATCTTCGGAGCAAACATTTATTGATACTCTGCCCATGATGTTTTTCTTGGCCTCATTTATTCTGGTATTTGCTTGTGTAAACATCTTAACGCTGTTTTCAGATAAAGCCTCTTTAGCTGAGCTTGTATTCGATCCTGCTGCACCACGACCACCTGCGCTCGTGACTTCTTCACAGGCGTTGGCATCAGGTATTCTGTTTAAGATATTTTTCATGCGCTGTTCTTGGATTGCCTGACTGGCATTACTGACAACCGCATTCTTCTGATTCTCACTGGCTGTTATGGTTGCTTGTGCCAGCTTGTCGTTCATTGAGACTAATGTTTCAATTATTCCATTGCCCATAGATTGGGGTGAAGCCCCCATAAGATACGGTGTCAAAACCTCTTCTGTGACGGGCCAGACAGCGAAAGCTGTATTTGTATATAATACAGAAAAACACAAAGCTGAAACCACTGTTATTCTCTTTACTTTAAATTTATTATTACTCATCACAACACTCCTGTTAACTTATTACCTTCTTTATTATTTAACCAATTAAATATGAACTGTCAATTTTAACAAAAATATTCATCTGGCATCCAACTTTAAAATTATTATAAAAGAAGCGTATAAATCCAACGAAGTAGATTCCATGAACTAGCGTGGTGCTTTTATAGCTTTATCGATGAAGATAGATAGCATGAAATAACTTTACTTTTACGGGAGCATAAAACTTTATAAAAGTAATGTTTCCATTCAAAAAAGCCGTAGCAATATTTTATTTTAGATGCAGCCATTTCAACTTTGTTTATAAGAAAAAATATAAAGTGAGTTTCATTGCAGATAATAATCAGTTAGAAAGAGGACCGAAGCCCTCTTAATATCACATTCCATCATTACCTTCTTTTGATGATGAACTACCACCGGAAGATCCACTACCGCTCCCTTTCTCTGGAGCCTTAAAGCTTTCAATTGGTGAAGCTTGGGCCTGTAAACTTACAGGCAGCAACGGTCTGTTATGTTCACCAAACGATACCGCTCTGTTAGCAGCCTTTTGAGCTACATTCATATAACCTGCTGCGCCTGCTGTATCACCAATAGCATCTGCTGCCTCAGCTGCATTGTAAGCCGAGTTAGCACTTTCAAGAGACTGATATTCATCCTGCTGATCAAGTGGGCCAGCATTACTCATATGAGTTCTGAATGCAGATCCCGTATCATTGGCTTTATTAGCCGCCAGTGCTTTCCCCTGTTGAGCCTGTTGCTGTTGTTGAAGCTCACGTTGCTGTTCACGGTCTTTGTTAATTTGCGCATTCCTGATCTGATTACCCATCGCATTTGAGGTATGGGAAACCTGATCCAACACGGTTTTGGTAAACATAGCACCTTCAACACCTTTTGATGCCGACTGTGCGTAACCCGACATGCTCTGACCACCATGAACACCAAGCCACTTCATAATTTCATCAGGGATGATGTGAATCAGTGAAAGTGATTTCTTCACTACCGTGAACATCATTGCAATATAAACAGCAATGAGAGCCAGTGACTCGATGATACCTATCCCGGCATTGGCTGACATCATGCCAAAAGCGCCGGAGAATGTTTCGTTGACGATCCCACCAAGGATAGGGAGCATCGTATAGGCTGCTATTAATCCTGTTATCATTAGCGCTGGTCGCATGGTTAACGATAAAACCAGACCATAACCAGCGCCACCACGACCCACTACGCCATCACCGTCTGGATGTAAATGTGTTATTACCCATAATGGTGCTGCGACCATTGCTTCAAGGCACAGGATCATCCAGCCGACGCAAACACCAAACCACATGACGTAAGGCAACATAGGAATAACAACGGCTAAAGTATCGCCAGCTATCCATAATGGGATAACCAGTGGCATAACAATCCCCATAGCGCCAAATGCACCTGATACCCAGCTTGACGTCCAAGAGGTCCATGCGCCAAGACCTGCGCCAACAACCGCAGAACTTCCTAATAACGTCCAGCCAGCGGCACTGATTGTATCCCCAAGTCCTTTAACGGCTAATAACGGGTTTATCGCCTGTAAATTGGCAGCAGTTGTGTCGGTTGAAAATGAGACAATTTTTCCTTGTTTTCTGCCATTGATAACGCTGGAGCTGAGAAAACCCGCCATTGCACCAGAAATACTCTTATTGGCTTCACTCTGAAGAGAGGAAACAATTTTCCCGGCATCATCCGTTTTAGGACCTGCGCCACTTTTACCACTGGTATTGGCTTCTGTTCGGCTTTGCGCATCAATACCATTCGCATATCTTGAAGCTGTCGTCGATTTCGCCATATCCTGAGCTACTTTTGCCATAATTGCGTTCAGACTGTTATCGAATATATCGCCGTATTCCATTGTCGCTTGCCCAGCTACAGGAAGATTATGAGCTGCTCCATTAATCGCATCCTGCACACGGATCAGTTTCATACTCCATGCGCCAGCCATAAACCATCCGTCTTTCTGGACATTCTCTTTGAAATCATCCCACTGGTCGCCAGTGGAGAAAACTGTTCGTACTGCAGTATCAATAATGGATACATATGAGGCTGTTGCGCTGTTTATTCCGGTCTGAATATCAATATTATTATCGGCCACATACTGTTCAGCCAGCGTTTTCATACTGTTATCAAGACCGATGAATGCGGCATTGTGTGCCTCAATAACATCTGAAATATTCGTCTTTATATCCTGTGGCATATAAGCCATATACATGCCGCCAGCAGCAATGGTAGCCTGAGCTTTAGCCTGTTCATCATAAGAAGCTTTGGCCTTGGGGTCTGTAAGCGTGATGCTTCCACATGCAGCCTTGGATACCAGTAAATTTTTATTCATATCATTACCGGCATTGCTGGCCCCATAACTGTATGTGTATAAATAGGCACCTTTCTCCGGCGTCATTTCAAACGCAGGCGTGACGTGCGGGAAGGGATCGGCTGCTGCTGATTTCTTCCATAATTCACCCGCCTTCAACATACAGACGTTATTGATAAACGCAGTTTTCGCTATACGGTCAAGTTCCTGATAAGACGCTGATGTTGTGATAACTGCTCCATCTGAGGGGTTAGAGGCGTAAGTATTCCAGACGGTATCCGCCAGACCTACTCCCTGATTAATCATCCACAGCACCATAACCTGAGCGGCACAGAAACCACCTGCTGCCGGGAGTATCATTGCCGTGCCTAATGCAGTTCTTACGGGCAACCACATGGAAGACCATTTCTTACCCAGCATTTCTCCGTCATGTGCCGTTGACATGGTTCCGGCAATCAGCGTGTAGGCAGCTAAAATACCACCAATCAGCAAAACGGCGCTGTTAAGGATTGTCATTGTGCTGGCTAAGGGACTTTCCGCTAAATTGTCCGGGAATAAGATATCCAGAAACCACAGCTTTGATTTGTCTGTCTCCGGGACGGTAAATAAATCTGCGGCATAAGCTGACTGAGTTAATAACAGGCAAGCTAATATTACTAATAATATCGATACTTCTTTTTTCTTTATATTTATCATCATTACATTCCTTTGCCTCTTACTTCATTGAATTACTGATGCTGCTCCAGACATCGTTTCCGTTGACTGTTGCTCCCGATCCTGATGAAGAGCCAGTTCCTGTAGAAACACTTCCATTTGCGATATTCCCAATCACGGGCATATCAATAGAAATGCTTTCGGATATACTTCCGGTCAGTTGACTTACTTTTTCCCTCGCAATCGAACAGGCTTTACTTATTGCTGCTTCCTTCGTTTTTTTAATTATTGAATCCACAGATGGCAGGCTGATGCCGAGGTTACCCACAGGCCAAGCGTCCGTACAACCAATCGTCTCAAGTGACTGATTGATGTTATCCATGAAATTCTTCGCTACCGGCTCTAACTGAGCCGCATCCTGCTTCATTGCGTTATATTGCGCTTGTTTTAATGATGAGCTGACATCCGGGCTACAGACTGCTGCATTAGCTGTGGTTGCTGAAATTAATATTGTTGCGGGAAGGATTATTTTGAAAATGCGGACACAGACATTTGTTCGCCATTTATTTTTATTAAGTTTATTCATTTGATACTCCTTTAATTTATTACATTTTATTCACCATATTTTCTTCTTGTGATTAAATAAAAATACAATGCCTTATTAATATATATTAAATAAAATAGAATTAATCAAGAGAACGATCATTTAATTTGACAATGACTTTATTTTTGATTACTGTTTAAAAGTAAATAAATGATTACTCCAAAAAATTTATTACAATACTCTGAAGAGGCCAGTTTATCTGGCTTCTTTTAATTTAATAAGGATTTCACCTTCCACATTCCAACGTTTAAAATATGAATATATGTGTATAAAAAGTTCAGAGAAGTCGCGTTAATGGATCACTAAATATTATCCCAATCTAACGGTTCTTCTGGTGGCACAAGACTTGTGTTCTCTACAGAAGGGATTTCATTTATACTTTCACTCTTCACTAACCCTTGAGACTTTTTAGCCTGCAATCTTGCGATTAACAAATCTATCTCATCTTGGTTATTAACTTCTTGTATAACTGCTTCAATTGACCTGTTTTTATCTTTAAGTATGCTATTGCCACCGCCATTGACGACTATGCTTTCGGGTTGTTCTTCCATTGCTTCTTTCTTTTTTATAATCTCTGATACAAAGCGAGCACGATCACCATTGAAGACAATAGCAGGGTTTATGAAATACCAGTTTTTCTCATTGGTTTTAGCAATAATACGTTTTTCGATGAGTTCTTTGATACCTCTGTAAAAGATAGATTCAGACAAAACAAAGTGATCTATCTTTTCCGCAAGAGACATTGCCTTTTTACAGCTCAGGTAGAAATGATCTTTGCCTATCGCATCCTGATATATTCGTAAAAATATGAAAAACACTTTGTATGCTGTTTTCGTGAGATCAAAATATGCTTTTATCTGAGAGGTATAGAGTTTAATGAACTCTTCTTTATCGACCTCTTGTGTATGCACGATATTGGCGAAGTAGCTTTTACCTGTATCTTTCTTTTCGATAAGTTCTGTGCCTCTTGAAACGGTCAGATTTTTCTTTCGTGTTTCAATCTTTAGCTCTGTCTCAAAGCAAAAAGGATTTAACCCTAAATCTAAGTCAACGTCTATTTCATTCATTTCATTATTACCTCTTGTTGTTTTATTTATAATAAATTAAATACCATGCACAAAAAAGATATCAAGTTTTTTGCATATTTTTTTGCGAAAATATTTTCAAAATCGCAACTATTCCAGTGACGATACTTTAAAGCACTGTCGTTTTTAAGCTTAAAATGACATAGAAACTGACTGCAAAGTCAGGAAAGCTCACCGTGCAGTCAGGAATACTGGCTATAGAGTCAAGAACACTGACCGTACAGTCAGTCGCCTATTTTCGTTATAAGTCTTATACAACAAGGGCTACAGTCTGATTATTTATTAATTTAATTTTGCAAGAAGTAAGAGATAATACTTAAGAGGATTAAAAGAAACCGGGCGATTTTTATGATCGCCATATGGGGTTTCAACATTAAAAATGATTAGCTGTTTTTGAGTACAAGTTGTTTTATATTGCGAAGCTTTCCTTTCTATTTCATTAAAATCTTTTTTTTGAAAATATCTACCATCTATGAGCTAACGCTCATGTGCTGAAGCACGGCTACGCCCTAACTCTGAAATATGTATTTTTATCTTGATGAGGTGACTTATTAATATTGATAGTAAAAAATGGAAAGATCTTTTCCAGATCATTCCATCAAAAAACAACAAAATTGCTCCTATTTTGAACATGGTATGTTATCTTCAACATATAGCATTTGCTCTTAAACGTATAGGAAAACTATATTCAAAGAAGCAGCACTTAGTGATTGTTCAAAACAATCACATTGCTGGAACAGGGCTTGCCGCTGTTAGTGATGGATTTATCCATAGAGAATTTCGGTTTTAGCCGCTAATAAAGTAGAAGTAATATTTTAATACTTAGTCACAATCATTCAGCGCTTCGTGATTGTATGAAACAATCACTTCGCTGAAATATAAATTCAAGAAAAATGAAAACAACTTATAACATTGGTTAGTTGCAGGAAAGAAACCAATGTAATAAAAATTAAAACTGCACCAAAAAGTTTACTTTGCATAGTTGTTCTCAGCTTCGCTAATTTAATAATGAAGAAGAAAAATGCTCTCAGGCCAGTCATAGCTTAAAACGAAGTACCGACATCCGGGAGTTAAAGTCCCGAATCTCGGTACTTATGTTGAGAACTATTCTCAAATAAAAATAATGAAGTATTATATTTCTATAAACTTCCGAACTTCAAGTATCCGAATATAATACCTAGAGTATTATTTTTCTGAAAAAATATACACTTTAAGTATTGACTTGTAGGAAATATATAGTATTTAATTTGCAGATAACTAAAAAAATAAAGGAATAAATATAATGATAGAAGATAATACACAAGCAGATAAAAAAGAAATAAAGAAATCAAGAAGAGGTCTTCCACGCCACGAGAAAAACCCTTTTCTTAATGATACGAACCTACATACTAAAACAGGAGTCAGACGTATTACAACAGGAAAAGATCGATTAGCATTAGTAAATGAAAATACTGGAGAACAAGTTGGTAATGGCGGTTTCTTTCAGGCTATGGAGGTTGATAAAACACAGTTCGTGAAACTTTATGTTGATGGCGTATCCGCTATTGAAGGACTCTCTTCATCTGGTAAAAAAGTTTTCAATATTCTTTACCTTGCTATCAGGGATAATAAGGACACTGATACTATTTTGATGTCATACGATATTGTTGATCAAGATGTCGTAAAAATATCAAGAACAACGTATTTCAAAGGTATGAAAGAACTTGCTGACAAGAAGTTTATCGCAGAGACCATGATACAGAACTATTACTTTATTAACCCGGACTATATGTTTAATGGTGATCGCTTGACCTTTATGAAAACCTATTACTTGAAGGATAAAAACACCCACCCTACTATAAAAACTGTATAGGGTGATTAAAAAATGAAGAAAAATCAAATGAGAAAACATTTCTTATATACCAATTTACAAACTCATATCTGGCAGAACCACTTTTTATCATTGCTGACATATCGATCATATTATTTGTTTCTCTGCGTGTTTCTGATATATATAGAACGAAATCAATATGTTTATAATGAGGATTTTCAACAAGAAAATTAAGTTCTGTCATTACATTCTCTGATTCATAGGGCATTATTGTTTCATTAAGAATAACAAGTCCACCGACTGCATTAGGAATATTTAAAGATTGTTTTGTTGATCTAATCTGCCTATTGGCTGTTGCTACAAGATCTTTTATATTTCTATAAGCATAATCCATTATCTTTTTTCTGAAATCATCTGAATCAGGGTGCTTTTGAATCAATTCCTCTATATGAACACTGCCAAACCAATATTTTTTCAGCCATTCATCAGTCTTGGCTAACTCATTAAGTTTTTCATTAATCAAATCAGTTCTGTCATTTGTAAGTAATTTTTGTTCTAAAATAACCTCTCTATTAAATAACAAGTAGTCTGCCATCTTAGAGTTAGTACCATCATTCTTCTTGAAATCTTCCTTGATATCATCTAATACTATATTGTTTTTCTTAGATCTAATAAAATCAAGGAATCTTTTATCTATAGATGTCATCTTTGCTTCCTTCAGCCTTACTTAATCTTTAATGAACTTAATAATACATCATGCAGTTACCATTCGGCAACGTAATGATTATAGTAATGAATGATAATAAAGAAGATATTGATAATATATCTGGAACACACTATAAAAATATTATTTTAGCTTTGACATTAACCGGCCCTATAAAGAAGTTTTTTTATCAGTAGATGATGAGTTACCCCATGACGGATTCATCAGATCGCTTGATAGTAAATATTTATGGTCATCCTCATCAACAACTACAGCATTTAACTTATCAGCTATCTGCAACATCATACAATAAAGCGCCTCGTCTGGATGCTTAGTCGAAATCCTTCCATCATTCCAGTCAAGCCAAGGTTCATTGTGTTCACTTTGACCACTCCATATAGCAAAAAACTCTCCATTCTTGCGATCTATTGATAGTTCTTTATCATCATCAGCAAGCTGGAGCCATTCCTCACTACTGATTGGATTGCTTGCGCTATCGAACCAATTTTCTGTTCTTATTATATGAAGTTCCCAGCCCATAGACACTTCCGTTGCTTGATGAAGATACAATATTATGACTGGCTATTGCCAGTCAATGAGATCCACCGGTGATACACGATCACGCCCCATTTTCTCAATCAACTGTTGTAATCTCTTGGCTCTCAATTTCTGAGCCTTTTTCTCACCAATCTCCTGATAGTATTCTTCCCGGCGCTCCGTGACAACTTGGCGGAACTTCTTCAAAAGCTGTTCCAGTGTTTTGATATCTGTAGTAGCCGCTTCAGCTTGGATTTTTCTATACATATACATAACGTGGAATTCATCAATCATATTATACCTCTTAGTTTTATCATTCATGTTATTTCCCTCTTTCGAGGGAATAATCATAATATTTAAGATCAAACAACTGTCACTTTTAGCTTCCAATAAACAGGATCTTGATTTTCATCCTGATTTATATTCTTTGAAACAAGTTCAATGATGTGTTCTTGATGCCAATACAAGATAGCGGCTTTTAAATCCCTTCTATTTATATCAGATACATCATTTTTGATAGAGCATTTTTTCATCTCACGAGTTATCAAAACATCATATATGACGCTTGACATGAAGCCATCCTTCAAAATATCGATTGCTGTTTCAGGATGTTTTTCATAAATGGTATATATTTCTTCACAGTATCCTTGCAAGATATTGGCAATAAGTTCGTTTAGTTCTTTTTCATTTTTATTTAATATAATCTCTTTCATCTTTAATCCTTTTATTATGTTAATGGTTAGTTGTTATAAACGACATTGATGATGACAGAACCGTATTCTAGACCTAACTCATCGACTAAATCGTTATTGATATGTCGATTTAATGCATCTACTAAGTTTTTATCTCCTATCATTTCTTCTACTGAATACCCGCTCAGAGCAATAAACACATCAAGACTTTCTTGAATAGTATTCTTTACTTTCGGGGTTCCTTCGCACAGCATACTTACTACTATAGATATTTTATTTGTCATAGAACTTTGTTCGTTATTGTTTACCATTTATATTTCCTCTTATTTTTTGTGGTTAGCCCCTTGCGGGGCAAGAATGAATATTACTTTCTAAAGTCGTCTGAATACTCAACTAACATGGCAGCAACCACTTCAAAGTTAACTTGATTAATATCACCATGATTTCCCTCTTGTTTAGTGAATCTTTCAAAGTTGTTCTGAATATGGTCTATCACATGAATAATAAATGGACTCATAAAATCCGGGTCATCCAAATAATCATTGGCGTCACCATCGCCATTAACTTCCATGAACATATTCCAGCTTGCGGCAAACGATCTGCAAGCAAGCTCATAGAACAGTTCGGTTGATTTATTAATACTTGTTTTTTCTTTAGACATATTTATACCCTCATAGTTAAATGCTTATTTTATTCATTGTTTTTTTATTAGCCCCTTACGGGGCAGAACACGGTGTTATTAGCTCATACTAAAAAGTAATGCTTGAGTATGAACATATCTCATTTCATGCATAACCTTATCCATATCAACATAAATCAGTCTTTCTCTTTTACTCTCTTCTTTCATGTGTTCATCAAAGCGTTTTGCCAGATAATCTTTAACATGTAAAAGATACGATTCCGTTCTATCGCTATCCAACATAATAGCTGCTAACACCTCAAGTTCTTCTTGTTCTTTATATATACGTATTCCTGAGATATAAAGATTCTTCGCCATAGCAGTAAAAATATTGGTAGATGACTCTTTGATACTTTTAGTTTCATTACTATTCATTTTATTTCCTCTTGTTGTTATTAGAATATTTGTTATTCAGATACAGGGCGTGAATCAGAAATGATTTTCTCAATCCATGCATCAATCTCACTTTCAATAAAGGCAATAGACCTTAAACCCGTTTTAACCTGCGATGGAAAGCGACCAGCTTTAATAAGCGTATAAATCCATGTCTTTCCAAAACCTGTTCTTCTTTTTACTTCTGGTAAACGAATAAGGCGGTGTTGTTTATTTTCTACGATTTGAACCATATTTATCTCCTGTATTGTTTCGATGAGATAATTGTAGGGGTTTTTCTTGTGATTTAAGAGGGATGTTCAGGAAGTAGTTTTTTACGCAAATTTTTGAAAGGGAATAAAATAGGGTATGTTCAGGTTCAGTGAATGTAGGCGATATCTGCATTGCGCAACACACCGCCTCCGGGAATGTTAGTCCTCGCCGAGTTCGTCAGTGATGAGATCCTGAACCTTCCAATGTCTTCTGTCGTCGTATCTGTATGTAAAATCGACAAAAGACTGATAGTGAGCAAGCTTTGTCAGATACTTGACTGCCAGTGGATGGTCTGTAGACTTCATTTTCTCAACGTCACGAATGCCATCTTTAAACTCGTCTGGGTAGATAAAGCTGGTCAGTTGTGGCATACCAATCCTGACCTCTTCATCCTGCGCCCAGAACAGCAGGTCCATGATTGGGATAATGTTGTAATCGAGTATTTTTTTAAGGTTGCTGACCCCAAAGCGAAAATCTCTGGCTGGAGGCTCAGGAGCCTGAAGCTGCTGTTTCCACTCAGGAACCATGACTTTCAGGTGATTGATGATTTCTTCGGATGACGTTTCTGCCAGATTAATTTGAACCAGCATCAGCCCTTCGTTGTTTACCCCGGCTTCCTTCAGATAGTGCGAGACTTCCATATGTGGTAGGGGTTTTCCTTCCGGGTTTACGTATTTATCGAAAGCAGCAACATAACCCGCCACCTCCCACAGCCCTTGGTGTGTGACAGGCTTGATGGCATAGCTGGAAGACAGTCTTTTTTCTGGCCCCCCGAAAACATCACCAAACACGACCTTGCCTTCAATCAGCTCTTCGTAATATTTCTGATGCCTGCGAAGATTTTCAGGAGACAGCTCAGCCCGGTTTTGTTCCATACGATAGGCGACAATCCTGTTCTCTATCTCTTGGAAAAGCTGTTCCACTGTCAATTTTTGCAGGACGCTGTAGTTTTCAATGTTGAACCATTCATTAACAGCGCTCGCGATCTCTGCTTTGGTCATGAGATATCCTTCTGGCTTTACTTATCTCTTTGATATGTTATGAGTAAACATATCGGATTTGGTGGCAGTAATCTATTCAATAGAGCAGGGAAAGCAGCGGAACAACCAGTCCAAATTTCAAGATAGTTCAGTGAAGTTCAGCAAAGTGTGTTGTCATAACCAATTGAATATAATTGACATTATATCGATACGAGATTAAAAATGTTGGTAAATATGATGGTAAAAAATCATATCACTTCAACAAAACCACTAATAACAGGAGATATAGATGAAGTTCGAGTCCAGTCAGAGGAGCCAAATTTAGAAAAGCCCGCTTTTTAGCGGGCTTTTTGCTTTTCTGCGTTTACAGTGCAAAACCATAATGGGAACCATCCGGGAGCTCGATATCCAGGCGTAATTTCCCGCCAGCGGCTTCTACATAGCGCTTGAGCGTAGAAAGTTTTAGATCTCGCCCGGGTTTTTCCATTCCCGCGATTGTCGGCTGCTTTACACCCAGTGTTTCAGCGATCTCCATCTGCGTCTTCTTGACCTTTTCTCGCAATTCCGCGAGGTGGATATTAAGCAACATCTCCTCTGCCATTGCTTCTGCCTGTTGAACTACTTCGGTTTTTTCATCCTTTAGCAGTTGTTCCAGCGTTCTGCCCATGTTGATTTTCCTCATCGTTAAGCTTTGTCAGATGGTGCTTATATTCTCGTTCGGCGATCGGCAGCATCTCATCATAGAATTGTTTGTCATTACCCGTTTTCTTACCTGCACAAAGCAGAATGGCTGAGCGATGCGGGTCGAAAGCGAAAAAGGCACGGATGGGATCTCCCTGGCTTTGAACACGAAGTTCCTTCATGTTGCGATAGCGGGAACCTTTAAGCGTATCGGCCCATGGGCGAGGTAACATTGGGCCTTTCACTCTAAGCACCATCATACCAGCGAGTACGCTGGCACGGTCTATGTCGCCCAGCGAGATAAACCAGCGATCGAACGTATCCGTTGTTTTAATTAACCACACACAGCCTCCCGAATAATATAGGTCAAAAACTATATAGGTGCAATGCTATGTTGGCAGTATGCAACGATGTAACCGGGAAGGCATCCATCAAAAGTTAAGCGTGGAATAGCGGTTCCGGGAATTCGATGTTTTGCAGAAAGAGGGCGCAGCCATTGCGAGTGAGATTCCAAAAAAAAACGGGCCATGGCGGCCCGTTTGCTGTCTTCTCACCGGAATGGTGGCTCGTTAAAGGTTCTTAGCTTACGCGAATGCAGTTTGTCACCTTCGGCACGCAGCAGGTCAATTGCGCGAATGCCTATCTGCAAATGCTCAGAAATCGCCCCTTCATAGAAACGGTTTGCCTGACCCGGCAGTTTAATTTCGCCATGCAGTGGTTTGTCGGAGACGCACAGCAGGGTGCCGTAAGGTACGCGGAAGCGATAACCCTGGGCGGCGATAGTGGCGCTTTCCATATCAATCGCCACGGCGCGGCTGAGGTTAAATCGCAGCGCGGAGGCTGAATAGCGCAACTCCCAGTTCCTGTCATCCGTCGTCACCACGGTGCCGGTGCGCAGACGTTGTTTTACCTCTTCGCCAGGCATGCCGCTGACCTGCTTGGTGGCGTCATAAAGCGCGCGTTGCACTTCGGCAATGCTCGGGATGGGAATATCGGGCGGCAGCACCGCATCCAGCACGTGGTCGTCGCGCAGATAAGCGTGAGCCAGCACGTAGTCGCCGATGGTCTGGCTTTCGCGCAGGCCGCCGCAGTGGCCGATCATCAGCCAGACATCCGGGCGCAGCACCGCAAGGTGATCGCAAATGTTTTTGGCGTTCGACGGGCCTACGCCGATGTTAATCAGCGTGATTCCCTGGCCGTCAGCGGTGATGAGATGCCACGCTGGCATCTGATGTTTTTTCCAGGCCAAATCGGAAATCGCCTGCTCCGGCGCTTCCGTTTCTGCCGTAATCCAAATCCCCCCGGCGCAGGAGAGCGCGATGTACGGGCTTTCCGGGTCGAGAATCTGGCTACAACCCCAACGAACAAACTCATCCACATAACGGGTGTAGTTGGTGAACAACACAAAAGGCTGGAAATGTTCTACCGGCGTGCCGGTGTAGTGACGCAGGCGGGCGAGCGAGAAGTCCACACGACGCGCGTCAAAGTGCGAAAGCGGATAGAACTCGGTGGGATGGAAAATGCCATCCGCCGTTTCATCACCAATCTGAGCCAGTTCAGTCGTAGGGAAAAAGCGCGTCAGGTCAGCGCTCATAGAGCGGTCGAGCATCAAGCCGTCGATTACGTACGGATAAGGGATCTCATGCTGCGACAATCCCACCTCAATGTGCGCATCATAATCTTCATGCAGCAGCGTAAGCTGTTCCAGCAGGTAAGGACGGAACAACGTGGGATGTGTGATGGTCGTGGTGTAACACCCGGAGTGGGTGAAGCGGCCAAAGGCGCGCGTTTTCTGTGCTTTGTGGGCGTTTCCACTCCATGAAACCGAGAGCTGTGGGTAGACAAAAAGCCCATCGGCGCGTGCTTTGGCATCAGGCAGCGAATGATTGTCAATGTACACGGAAATGGCATTACGCAGGGCGGTGACCGACTGGTCATACAGTGCCTGAAGTTTTTCCAGGGCTTGTTCAGGCGTCAGGCTCGCGCTTGTAGTATTCATCCTTCGCTCCTTGTGTCAGGTCTGCGGCGTTTTTCGATAGTATGTCAGCCTCAGATGAAACAAAAGCGTCAGAAGACGCCTTTGTCACAACTGATTAACCTTTAAGCAAGATGCTCAGGCCTGCGGCTTATCCTTCATCAGCAGGGCAGTGGCGGCGGATATCAGGCAGCCTGCCAACAGATAAATGGCCACGCTGTGCCAATCGCCACCCGAGAAGGTGACCAGCGCTGCGGCGATGAACGGTGTGAATCCTCCGCCAACAACGCTTGCGACCTGATAACCGACGCCAGCGCCGCTGTAACGGTAGCCTGCGCCAAACATCCCGGTGAACATCGGTTGCTGAACGCATACCACCATGTCATGCGCGACGTTAGCCAGCATGATGGCGAAGAACACTATCCAGAAAAGGGATTGTGCTTCCAGCGCCATAAAGAACGGGAAAGCGCTAATCGTGCCGGTTAATGCACCAATAATGTAGACGCGGCGTCGGCCAAAGCGATCGGCGAGCCAGGCAAAGAAGGGGATTGTCAGACAGCTCACGCCCCCGACCAGCAGGCCAATGTTGAGAAAAAGTTCGCGCGGCAGCCCGAGATTCTGCGTCGAGTAGTTAAGCGCGAAGGCAGTGACAATGTACATGGTTAACAGTTCACACAGGCGTAAACCGATAATCTTCAGGAAAGCGCCGGGATGACGAACAAGCGCTTCCATCACCGGCAGGCGTTGTTTTACCGGTGGCGTTTGCTGCTGTTGTTCAAACTCCGCGGACTCTTCCATACCATTACGGATCCATAACGCGCCCAGCACCAGAAGGATGCTAAACAGGAAAGGAATGCGCCAGCCCCAGCTCAGGAACTGTTCGTCAGTGGTGAGCATGCTGATAAGCGATACCAGCCCGGTGGAGAGCAGCAAACCCACACCATAGCCCACCTGCACACCACTGCTGTAGAATGCTTTTTTATTCTCTGGCGCGCTCTCTACCGAGAGCAGTGCCGCGCCACCCCATTCCCCGCCGACGGCAAATCCCTGAATGGCGCGCAGGGTGACCAGCAACGTGGGTGCCCACCATCCTGCCGAAGCAAAGGAAGGTAGCAGGCCAATCAATGCCGTTGCACCGCCCATCATCCAGACAGTCAGCATCAGCATCCGTTTACGGCCAAGACGATCGCCGAAATGACCAAAGATCACCCCGCCGAGCGGGCGAAACAGAAATCCGACGCCGAAGGTCGCGAACGCGGCAAGCGTGCCCATCGCCGGGCTCACCTGCGGAAAGAATTCCCGATTGAAGACCAGTGCGGCGGTAATGCCATAAAGCAGAAAATCGTACCAATCGACCACGGCTCCGGCAAAGCTGCCGAGCGCGGCGCGTCGTGCGCGGCTAAGTGAAGGTGTTTTCTCCTGGAGGCGCGTGGAGGTGAGGGTGGAGTCCATAGTTATCCTGTCTGTACCGTTTTTTTTCTTATATTCGTAAATAAAATTGTACACATTGCGCCAGTGTATAACTGGTGTTTATGAGACTACCGCGTCAGAGGTGTCAGGGGAATGGTTTTATGTGCTGAATTTTACTGTAACGATAAAATTACACTTGGTTGCGCAGTAAAATTATTCATTTTTACAGAATGAGTCACAAAACGATGCGCAGAACCATCAAGTCGATGGAATGGGATCTGATAGACTGCGGCGAAACATGATATTTCATTCGACAGGGAGTCGTCGCGATTCAATGCAACTGCTAACACTGTTCAGGAATAGCCTGTTTAATTTTTACGATTATCACGCTAAAAACATTCACATTGATGATATCAATTTTGTTGTTATTCACATTCCCGATCAGATTGGGGATGCCATGGCGATTTATCCTCTTATTCGCGCGCTGGAACAACAGCCAATAAGCCATCTGTTAATTGTGTCATCCACACTGAATAAACCCGTATTTGAGGCTTTAACGTTAACCCACACAAAATTAACTGTCATGACAATGACGATGCAGGATCACGCCACAATTGCTGAAATAAAGCAGGTCGCGAAGACGATAAAAGAGCAATATGGCACACCCGATCTCTGCATTGAGGCAATGCGTAAAAAGAACCTCAAAACCATGGTTTTTATCCGCAAGCTAAAAGCTGGCATGAATTTTCAGGTCGTGGGGCTCACCCAGAAATGCTACTCGCCGTTATGTAAGATAGCCTGCAGAATGGACCAACACCTGCGCGCACCTGTCCCGATGACCTGGGCGACGTTAATGAGAGATGCGGGTTTCCCTGCTGTTGCTGCGAGATATGAATTCCCGCTAAGCACTGAGACCATCACAGAAGTGCGCCGTGAGACGAGTGTGCTGGGGCCCTATATCGCTCTGAATTTTGAAGGCAGCATCGCGGCGAGAACATTTTCATACTCTGTTGCGTACAATCTTATTGCGATAATTCAACGGGAATGCGAAATGCCGATTGTCATTGTGCATAGCCCCAAAGGTATTGAGAGTGCGGAAAAACTCACCGAAGCGTGCGCTCATGTTTATCGATTATCATTGCCCCCCTCACTGATGCGCTCGGCGACCATTATTAAAGACGCTTTTCTGGCTATCACACCGGACACATCAATACTGCATATGGCCAGTGCTTATAATACGCCGGCGATTGCTGTTTACGCGGAGTATAAAACCCGCTGGCCGACGATGCAGGACATTGCAGAGAACATTGTGGTGGGTAAAGATATTGACCACATTAATATGAATGAGTTTGAAGTAACGTTACGGCGCATTTTAAAGAGAATTGGCAGACAACCGTGTTCTGACACGTAACACATACCCACCGCAGAAAAGCAAAAAGCCCGCAATAAGCGGGCTTTTCTAAATTTGGCTCCTCTGACTGGACTCGAACCAGTGACATACGGATTAACAGTCCGCCGTTCTACCGACTGAACTACAGAGGAATCGTGTGAACGGGGCGCATATTAACGGGGTGACTCTGGCTTGTCAAAGGGTGTCTCTCCACTTTGCGTTCGTTTGCTGACAATTTCAGCAATTCGCAGGTGAATGGCTCTTTTTTCGCTGCTTTGCACCGGGCTGGTGCGAATTTACCCCAAATGGGGCAGATCGACATCCTCTGACAGCGAGGAAAAATGGGCTTATCGATTAGAAAGGCTTGTTACGGGCGTGTGGCGTCCTGTCTTAAAAGCTGGCAAGCATCTTGCAACTCCTCTGATATCTAAACGCCATTGTTGGCAGTACAGGAGGCAAAATGAACTTAAGACGGCTGAAGTACTTTGTGAAAATCGTCGATATCGGTAGCCTGACCCAGGCCGCTGAAGTGTTACATATCGCACAGCCCGCACTGAGCCAGCAGGTTGCCACCCTTGAGGGGGAGCTTGACCAGCAATTGCTGATCCGCACCAAGCGCGGCGTCACGCCAACGGAAGCGGGGAAGGTTCTTTATACCCATGCGCGGACGATACTGCGCCAGTGTGAACAGGCGCAACTGGCGGTGAATAATGTCGGGCAAACGTTAAGCGGCCCGGTCTCCATTGGTCTGGCGCCGGGTACCGCGGCATCGTCTATCACCATGCCGCTATTGCAAGCCGTGCGTAACGAGTTGCCGGAAGTGCTGATTTATCTTCATGAAAACAGCGGCGCGGCGTTGAACGACAAACTGCTGAGCGGCCAGCTGGATATGGCGGTACTTTACGACCGCTCTCCCGTGGCAGGTGTTAACAGTCAGCCGTTGCTGAAAGAAGATCTCTATCTGGTCGGCACGCGTGAGTGTCCGGGGCAGAGTATCGATTTAACGGCGGTTGCTGAAATGAATCTGTTCCTGCCGCGCGACTACAGCGCAGTCCGCGCACGGGTGGATGAAGCATTTTCGCTGCGTCGTTTGACGGCCAAAATCATTGGTGAGATAGAATCTATTTCTACGCTGACGGCGGCGATTGCCAGCGGAATGGGCGTCACCGTTTTACCAGAATCAGCCGCGCGCACGCTGTCACAGGCGGCCAATGGCTGGATGGCACGGATCACCACGCCATCAATGAGTCTGCCGCTATCGCTGAATATGTCCGCTCGCGGATCGCTCTCTCCACAGGCGCAGGCGGTGAAAGAAATCTTGATATCGTTGGTCAGTCGCCCGGCGCTGGATAATCGCGAATTGCAGTTGGTAAGCTAACGTATATTCTTTTAAGTAATAAGTTGCTGGTTTTTATTATTTGTTAGCGGACGCGACAGACTTTAACAATAGTGCAATGTCTGTTTGACCCGGAGGGGAAGGTGAACTTCCAGCAACTAAAAATAATTCGTGAAGCAGCAAGGCAGGATTACAACCTGACTGAAGTTGCCAATATGCTCTATACATCGCAATCGGGTGTCAGCCGTCATATCCGTGAGCTGGAGGAAGAACTGGGGATTGAGATCTTCATCCGCCGCGGAAAGCGATTGCTTGGGATGACCGAGCCGGGTAAAGCGTTATTGGTGATTGCGGAACGTATTCTGAATGAGGCAAGTAACGTTCGTCGTCTTGCCGATCTTTTCACTAACGAGGGTTCCGGCGTTCTGACCGTCGCAACCACCCATACACAGGCGCGCTATAGCTTGCCTCCAGTGATTAAAGCCTTTCGTGAAATATTCCCGGATGTGCGTCTGGAGCTGGTGCAGGGAACGCCGCAGGAAATCGAAGCGCTACTGCACAATGGCGGCGCGGATATCGGCATTGCCAGTGAACGATTAAGTAATGACAGCACGCTGGTGGCATTCCCATGGTTCCGTTGGCACCACAACGTGCTGGTTCCTTATGACCACCCTTTAACGCAAATCACGCCACTCACGCTGGAAGCTATCGCGCGCTGGCCGCTGATTACTTACCGACAGGGGATAACCGGGCGTTCGCGTATAGATGAAGCCTTCAACCGTAAAGGGTTGTTGCCGGATATCGTACTCAGCGCGCAGGACTCAGACGTTATCAAAACTTACGTTGAGTTGGGCTTGGGTATTGGGCTGGTGGCTGAGCAGTCAGGGGATGCACAGGAGTCGGGAAAACTGGTGCGTCTGGATACACATCATCTGTTTGATGCTAACACGGTATGGCTTGGCCTGAAACGCGGGCAGTTGCAGCGTAACTATGTCTGGCGTTTTATCGAACTCTGTAACGCTGGGTTGTCGCTGGAGGAAATTAAGCGGCAGGCGATGGAGCCTGATGAGCTGGCGCTGGATTATCAAATCTGAAAAAGCAAAAAGCCCGCAATAAGCGGGCTTTTCTAAATTTGGCTCCTCTGACTGGACTCGAACCAGTGACATACGGATTAACAGTCCGCCGTTCTACCGACTGAACTACAGAGGAATCGTGTGAACGGGGCGAATACTACTGGCCCCGAAAATTTGTGTCAACACTAAATTTAACTGTTTGATTCAATTGCGTGAATTTAGTGCAAACTGTTGTTTTAGTGAACTACAGGTGAAATATCTTCCTGTGTGCCGTTATCTCGCATGCGCGCGAGCGGATCCTGGCGGTAGAACAGGCAAAAACGCTGCCACAGCGCGGGGAAGCGCGGGGCGAAAAGTTCGGGAGCGCTGAAAAAATACTCGGACAGCACGGCGAAACACTCTGCCGGATCGGTTGCCGCATAAGCATCAATGCTGGCGGCACTTTCACCCACTAAATCAATCTCGTCCTGAATATTATCCATCGCCGCATGGAGATCGTGCTCCCAGCCTGCGACTTCCCGCAGCGGAATTAATGGAATACCGCTGGCGCGATCGCCGTTGCGGGTATCCAGTTTATGGGCGACTTCATGGATAACCAGATTAAAGCCGGATGCGTCGAAGGAGTCCTGGATATCGAGCCAGTTAAGAACGATGGGCCCTTGCTGCCAGCTTTGACCAGACTGCACCACGCGTTGATTATGCACCAGACCAATATCATCTTCCCATTCGTCATCAACCACGAAGGGGGCAGGGTAGATAAGCACTTCATGGAAGCCATCAAGCCACTCAAGCCCCAGTTCCATCACCGGCAGGCAAAATAGCAGTGCAATGCGTGCCTGGGTGATGGGCTCCAGTATGAGCCCCTGCAGAGGAACCAGTCGCTTTTGCTGTAAAAAACGTTCGGCAAGCACGCGGAGTTTGGCCTGTTCATCTATGCTGAGATTGGCTAAAAGTGGGACGGAAAACGCCTGTTCCCACGGGATGTCGGTTGTTTCAGCAGACTCATCTGCCTTCCAGGGCCATTTAATCATCATTTTGCTCGCAAACTCGTCACTTGAACGCAATTGAAGAGACTGGGTCTGTTAAAATGCCAAATAACCTGGCATCATGGCAACCATCAAAACGGAGAGATGCCGGAGCGGCTGAACGGACCGGTCTCGAAAACCGGAGTAGGGGCAACTCTACCGGGGGTTCAAATCCCCCTCTCTCCGCCACTATTCAAGCACTTACCGCATCAATTTTCAGTGACTCATCTCGCATTGAGATAATCCCCACAAAAAATCTTCAACCCGTTGCCTCTTTGCTTTATGTCAGTATTAGCAAAAAAAAGGGTGCACGCCTTACGTAGATTCCGTATCGGCTTAAAACCGGATTAATCCTCATACGCTGACAATTGTTTCCTGTCCTCTATTTCAGTTGCAGTAACAACTACCGCTAAGCGCTACCGTCAAAATATAAATGCCATGTGACTTTCATCGTTATGAAATAACTGAAAGGCGAAAAAGTAATGACTCGACAACGACGTTGAGCCGCTTTCCTGGCAGGCAGTTGATAAGCTGATTTGATGCATGAGCAGTGTAAAAAGATTAATTATCGGCTATTCGCATGGCCTGAAGCCTGCGTATAGATATCTGCATAAATTAAAACATGGGTAAGTAACCGCACTTGTTGAGGGTGTATTTAACGCAACGGTCAGAAATCAGGCTATGCTTAAAAAACCGACAGAATGTCGGGTGGAGAAAACAAACAATAAAGGAGCTTATATGTTTGAGTTTTGTCCAAAGTCTATGAAAACTAACGTAGATTTTATCGCCTTTACCGTTGCGAAAATGGAGTATGAACAACGTGGCCTGTGTGCACGCGCTGTCGTGGGTAATATGCCGTTAGAAATGTCAGAGCACTTCCAACAGCGTTTGCACTTTTATCGCGATCAGCTAAAGGGCGTAGTTCCGCAGCCTGTCGAACGTTATCCCTCTTCGAAGCTTGATTTCCGTTAAATGCCCAGCACGCCCCGGATAAATATTCGGGGCGCTTTCATCACTATTACGTGTAATACATATGCCGTTGGGCTAAATTTAATCCACAACCTTTTGTTGAGGATGAATAATGACCACCACCGCCTCCAGCGGCTTTGGCCCATTACGCCAGACTGTATTCGCAGTTCTGTGGGTAGCAACAATAATTGGCAATATAGGCTCTTTCGCACGCGATATTGCCAGCTCATGGCTCGTGACCGATCTCTCTTCTTCACCGCTGGCCGTGGCGATGGTTCAGGCCGCTGCGACGCTGCCGGTGTTTCTGCTCGCCATCCCTGCCGGCGTACTCTCAGATATTCTTGATCGCCGTAAATTCTTAATTGGCATTCAGATATTGATGGCAAGCGTCAGTATTTGCCTGTTATTGCTTTCCGCAACGGGGCTGCAAACCATTCTTTCGCTGGTGGCGTTGACCTTTGTGGGCGGGGTTGGCGCGGCGTTAATGGGGCCGACCTGGCAGGCGATTGTGCCTGAACTGGTGAAAAAGCAGGATTTGCGCGATGCCGTCGCGCTGAACTCGCTGGGCATCAACATCGCGCGCGCCATTGGCCCGGCGCTGGGCGGGATTGTGCTGGCAACTTTTGGTACATCAGTCACTTATGGCGTGGACGTAATCAGTTATCTGTTTGTGATTACGGCATTACTGTGGTGGAAAAGAGCGAAAACCGATAGCGATGAGCTGGCGGAGAAATTTCTCGGCGCCTTTCGTGCCGGGTTGCGTTACACCATGGCGAGCCGTGAGCTGCACGTCGTGCTGCTGCGCACGTTTCTGTTCTTTGCATTTTGTAGCTCTGTTTGGGCGTTGCTGCCGCTGGTTGCGCGCCGTGTGCTGGGCGGTGATGCGGGTTTCTACGGGATTTTGCTGGGGGCGGTCGGGGTAGGGGCGATTGCTGGCGCGTTTCTATTACCTAAATTACGGCAAAAATGCAGCGCGGATGGCCTGCTTTTACTGGCGTCAGTGATTACCGCTTCGGTGATGGCGCTGCTGTCAATTGCGCCCCCACAATGGCTCGCCGTAGTGGCGCTGGTGGTGCTGGGCTGTGGCTGGATTATTGCGTTGACCACATTCAACGGTGTTGCGCAGTCAATTTTGCCGAACTGGGTTCGCGGGCGTTCGCTGGCGGTCTACCTGACCGTCTTTAATGGGGCGATGACGGCGGGCAGCCTGGCCTGGGGGGCGCTGGCGCAATCGGCAGGCGTGCAGGAAACGTTGTTTATCGGTGCTATTGGTATCATTGTTATTGGTGTTGTCAGTTATCGCCTGCGCCTGCCAAAAGGGGAATCAGATCTGCTGCCCTCTAACCATTGGCCCGAGCCGCTGACGGCAGAGGTGGTAGAGCACGATCGTGGGCCGGTATTGATTCAGATTGAATATCATGTTGATCCGCAGCATCGTGCGCCTTTCCTGAAAGCCATTTATAACCTGGCTTATGAGCGGCGACGGGATGGTGCCTATAACTGGGGGATCACCGAAGATTCAGCCAACCCTCGCATTTTGCTGGAGTGGTTTATGGTGGAGTCCTGGGCTGAACATTTGCGCCAGCACAGAAGGGTGTCGAAGGCCGATGCGGATATTCAGGCAGAACTGCTGCAATATCACACGGGCGATGAGCCGCCAAAAGTGCGGCACTTTATCACTACCTCCAGACCATAAATTACCCGCGTCAGGGGCGAGGCGCCTGACGCGTAATCATCACGCTTTCTTCGCACTTATCGCCGCGGCAACCAGTCCATCCAGCCACTCCTGATGTCCGTTGAGCATTGGGTTGGGGCGCGTGGCGGCGAGCTCTTTTGCGGGCTGGCCGTTCTGCGTTTCCTGGGTAAGAATGCGCACGCGGTTTCCCGGCAAGTCTTCCAGCAGCCACGCGTGATGAACATCGAGACGATCAGGTGCATTTTCATCACCAGACCAGCCATGCCAGGCGATACGTGCCGGTTGTCCATCCGCTGCGGGAACGTGTTCCACTACCTGCGATTCCACCGGGAAGCCGAAAGTGCTGAAGTAAAAACGGACGCCGAGTTCCAGTTCCGGCCCTTTGTTATCGTAGAAACGAACGTCGGCGGAATTTTTGTAATAGTCTGGCCAGAGGAAAGGTTGGTTCAGGAGTGGCCAAATGTCGCTGACGCTAAGCCCGGCAATAATCATTTCGTTCGAGACGAAGTTATCGGTGAAGCCCGGAACAAAACCGTCTGGCCAGTTAATCGCGTTCATTGTGTATCTCCTCAAATCGTGTCAATGGCGTTGAGCACTTACATCTCAGCGGTATGAAGGTATTATCGGTAGATTCACTTATAAGACAAATTAGCAATCGCAATGTTATGCATAAGATAACTTATATCAGGAAGTCGCTTTTTGGCTTACCTCGACACACAGTGCGCGGAGCCATTGATGCGCAGGATCGCGATGGCTGCGTTCGTGCCAGGCCATACTTTTGGTGAATCCGGGCACGTCCAGCGGTGGTGGCATAAGCGTCAAGTGTTCATGCTGTAAGGCGAGGCGGCGGGGCACGACGGCAATCATATCCGTCATCCGCAAAATCTCTGGCAATACAAGGAAGCTGTTTACGGACATGCCGACATGCCGCGTGCGGCCAAGCTTCGCCAGCGCCTCGTCCGTCACGCCCCAGAAACCGCCTTCTGAGGAGACAAGAATGTGTTCCTGGTCGCAAAACTCGTCGAGACTAAGTGAGCCCGAGACGGCGACAGGATGATCGGCGCGCATCATGCAAACGTACTCTTCCTCATACAGCGCACGTCCGTGAAGATCGCCGGGTGTTGTTGCAGGCGTGACCAGCGCCAGGTCAACATCGCCACGCTCCAGCAGGGAAAACAGCCGTTCATCATCAACCGGACGCACGGCGACGCGGATACCCGGTGCGCGTTTTTTTAGCGCATTCATCAGCGGCACTATCACCGCTTTTAACGCGTAATCGGTGGCCATAATTGAATAGGTCATTTCCGCGCTCAGTGGGTTGAAATGGGCGGGCTTCAGCAGAATAGAGATATCGGTCAGGATCTGCTTCACCGGCGCGGCAAGCTCGCGGGCTCGTGCCGTCGGCACCATACCACGCTGCGCGCGAACAAACAGCGGATCGCCAAAATAGTCGCGTAAGCGCGTCAACATACCGCTGACGGCGGGTTGTGTCAGAGAAAGCCGTTGCGCGGCGCGGGTGACGCTGCCTTCGTCAATCAATGCGTCGAGCGCCTTTAACAGATTGAGATCCAGCGATCTGATATCATTATTCATAATGGTAGCGTCACATTGCGATAAGAATAGTTATGGAATGCTAGCGGTTGGGCTAGGTGGTGTCTATACAGCGACGAAGCAAAATGGGCGACGCGGTGTCGCCCGGAAGGTTCAGAGGTGTTCCAGAAACTCAGCGACGTTGTGGGCCATGGTATCAATGCCGGACTCAACGCGCCGATAGTAGGTCCATTTTCCCACTTTGCTGGCCTCCAGCAAGCCTGCTTCCTGCATCGCCTTCAGGCACAGGGAAGTGGCAGGCTGCGAGAGACCGGCTTTGTCCTGAATCAGGCTGGCGCAGACACCATAGACATCATAGTCATAAAGTTGGCTGTACTCGGCGAATGACTCGTGCGGGTTTTTCAGCCACTTCAAAATGGCAACGCGCGTGGGATTCGACAGTAACTTCATGGCGTTTTCAGGTGTCATGCGACCTCATTACTCTGTTCAGGAATAAACCGGGTAATCAGTATACCCGTTACTGCCGCCACCATACATGGATGATTCATCAACAGCATTCAGTGGGAAGCCGTTTTTCAGACGCGCCGGAAGGTCAGGGTTGGCGATAAACGGGCGGCCAAAACCAAACATATCGCCCCAGTGGTTATCCAGCATGCGTTGTGCTTTTTCTGCCGTGTAGCGGCCCGCATACATTATCGGGTTGCGGAATGCCACACGTAGCGCGGCGCGGAAGTCTTCCGGTAGCTCCGGGCTGTTGTTCCAGTCCGCTTCTGCAATGGAGAGATAACCCACGCCGGCATCGTTCAGCAGACGAGCAGCGGTAGTCCAGGTTTCATGTGGATCAGATTCAACCAGGCCGAGATAAACCCTGTCTTCGTCGGTAGTGGTGAACAGCGGCGAGAAACGCACGCCGACGCGCTGGCTGCCAAATACATCACTCACCGCATCGGTGACTTCTTTTAAAAAGCGCAGGCGGTTTGTCAGACTGCCGCCGTATTCGTCCGTACGCTGGTTGGTGTGCTCGGAAACAAACTGATTGATGAGATAACCGTTCGCCGCATGGAGTTCCACGCCGTCGAAGCCAGCGCGTTTAGCATTAATAGCGGCCTGGCGGTAGAGTTCGATCAATTCTTTGACCTCTGCTGTACTCAGCTCGCGCGGCTGGCTTGGGGCGGTTAGCATGCCTTCACCGGGTGCGGTTTCAATAAAGACACGCACGTTCGTTGCCGCGATAGCCGAGGGAGCCACTGGCGGTTGTTGATTCGGCTGAAGCGAGGTGTGCGACACGCGCCCAACGTGCCACAGCTGGCAGAAAATCACACCGCCTTGCTGGTGGACGGCGTCCGTCACTTTTTTCCAGCCTTCAACCTGGGCGTCGCTGTGAATGCCCGGCGTCCAGGCATAGCCCTGACCTCGAGGTTCAATCTGCGTGCCTTCGGTGATCAACAGCCCGGCGCTGGCGCGTTGACGGTAATATTCAATCATCAGCGGGCCAGGCACATTCCCCGGCTGTTCACTGCGACAACGGGTGAGTGGCGGTAAGATTACGCGGTTGCGTAATGTCATGCCACCGAGGGAGAGCGGGCTAAAGAGAGTGTTGTTTTTCATGATAAAGCATTCTTCTGCGACAAAAGGTGTGGTTCATTATATTTATAAATTTAAATGTGTAAATGCAAAATGCGATGTGTCGGTGACGATTTTTACGCTGATTACTGGCATAGTGAGGAAAAATAAGTCGAACAGACAATAAGTTACTGATCAACATCCGAGAAAGAGGTGAAACATGAAAGTTTCCAACATTGCACTATGGACGCGCCAGCTTGAGACTCAGGCTCGCTTCTGGGGTGATTTCTTTGCGGGATCTGTCAACGAAAAGTATTGCAGCCAAATGAATCCTATTATCGTTTTATTGAGACAAACAAAAAGCCAGGCAGATGCCTGGCTTTGTTCATGATATTGCAGAAACCTTGTAGGCCTGATAAGCGTAGCGCATCAGGCTTTTTTAGGCGATTAACGCTGTGAACAGCCTGAGCACTGTTTGTTCTGGATCTGCTGGAAGAAGTCATTCCCTTTATCATCCACCAGGATAAAGGCCGGGAAGTTTTCCACTTCGATTTTCCAGATAGCTTCCATCCCCAGTTCAGGATACGCCACGCATTCCAGACTCTTAATGCTGTCCTGCGCCAGAATCGCCGCCGGGCCGCCGATGCTGCCGAGGTAGAAGCCACCGTGCTGTTTACAGGCATCGGTGACCTGCTGGCTGCGGTTGCCTTTTGCCAGCATCACCTTGCTTGCGCCGTGAGACTGCAACAGATCCACGTAGCTGTCCATTCGACCTGCGGTGGTTGGGCCAAGAGAGCCGGATGCATAACCTTCCGGTGTTTTAGCCGGGCCTGCGTAGTAGATTGGGTGATCTTTCACGTACTGCGGCAGCTCTTCACCGTTATCAATCAGCTCTTTCAGTTTGGCGTGCGCGATATCACGGGCAACGATAATGGTTCCGTTCAGCGACAGACGCGTGGAGACCGGGTGTGCGGAAAGCTGCGCCAGAATTTCACTCATCGGCTGGTTCAGATTGATTGCAATTGCACTGCCTTCCCCTTGCTGACGCAGCGCTTCCGGAATGTACTGCGCCGGATTGTGCTCCATCTTCTCGATCCAGATACCGTCGCGGTTGATCTTCGCTTTGATATTACGGTCAGCCGAGCAGGAAACCCCCATACCGACCGGGCAGGATGCACCGTGACGCGGCAGGCGGATCACGCGGATATCATGGGCGAAATATTTCCCGCCGAACTGCGCACCGAGGCCCAGGTTCTGCGCTTCCTGTAACAGTTCTTGCTCCAGCTTAACGTCACGGAACGCCTGGCCGTGCTCGTTACCTTCGGTTGGCAGGCTGTCATAGTAACGCGTGGACGCCAGCTTAACGGTTTTCAGCGTGCTCTCAGCAGAGGTACCACCAATCACAAATGCAATGTGATACGGAGGGCAGGCCGCTGTACCCAGCGTGCGCATTTTCTCAACCAGATAGTTTTTCAGTTTCGCCGGGGTGATCAGCGCTTTGGTTTCCTGGTAGAGATAGGTTTTGTTGGCTGAACCGCCGCCTTTAGCGACGCACAGAAATTTATACTCGTCGCCGTCAACGCTGTAGAGGTCAATCTGCGCAGGCAGGTTGGTTTTGGTGTTCACCTCGTTGTACATATCCAGCGGGGCGTTCTGTGAGTAGCGCAGGTTATCTTCGGTGTAAGTGGTGTAAACACCACGCGCCAGAGCGGCTTCATCGCCGCCGCCGGTCCACACGCGCTGGCCTTTTTTACCCATGATGATCGCGGTGCCGGTATCCTGGCAGGTCGGCAACACGCCTTTGGCAGCGATTTCCGAGTTGCGCAGGAATTGCAGCGCGACGTATTTGTCGTTCTCGCTGGCTTGCGGGTCATTCAGGATGGCGGCAACCTGTTTCTGATGAGAAGGGCGCAGCATGAAAGAGGCATCGTGGAAGGCTTGTTGTGCCAGCAGCGTCAGGGCCTCAGGCTCAACTTTGAGAATTTCCTGGCCTTCAAATTCGGCAACGGAAACATGCTCGCGGCTCAGCAGATAGTATTCGGTGTCATCTTTGCCAAGCGGGAAGGGGTTCTGGTAAACAAAAGGTTTATTCGACATAGCTATTGCTCCATAAAATAAAACCGCCGGACGTTACCCTCCGGCGGTTGAGAATCAGAACATCATGGACATCCACGGGTAACCAATCAGCAGCAGGGCTGCCAGGAAGATGGCACCGAAGATGGTGCCTAACCGCCAGTAGTCTTTGGTCGGCAGGTAGCCACTCCCGTAGTAAATCGGGCTCGGGCCAGTACCGTACGGGGTGATGATCCCCATGATACCCAGTGAAGTCACCATCAGCAGGACGAACACTTCCATGTTCATGCCCGGAATAGTGGCGGCGATGGTCAGCATCGCTGGCAGCAGCGCCGTGGTGTGCGCGGTGGTACTGGCAAACAGATAGTGCAACAGGTAGAACGCCAGCAGCAGAACGATAGTCGCGACGCCCGGAGAGATACCGCTCATTAGCAGGCCGCCTTCTTTACCCAGCCAGCTGATAAAGCCTGTCGAGGAGAGGCCGTCGGCCAGTGCTACCAATGTTGCGAACCACACAAAGGTGTTCCATGCGGCTTTGTTGCCGGTGATATCGTTCCACTCCAGCACGCCTGTCCACAGCATCAGGCCGACGATTAACAGCGCAGCCATTGCCGGTTCAATCCACGCCGCAGCGAAGATCCACATCAGCAGTGCACAGCATACGAAGACCAGCAGCAGAATTTCGTTACGTGACAGTTTACCCAGTTTTTCCAGTTCACGACTCGCCCACAGCGGCACTTCGTCGTTCACTTTCACTTCCGGCGGATAGAACCAGTAAGCCAGCAGCGGCATGGTCAGAATTAGCAGGATCCCCAGCGGCAGGAAGGCGATGAACCAGGTGCCCCAAGAGATGGTGATCCCGAGGATGCTTTTTACCAGCGCCAGCGCCAGCAGGTTCGGTGCCAGGGCGGACAGGAACATGGAACTGGTGATACACGCGGCGGTGATCGCTACCCACATCAGGTAAGAACCGATTTTACGCGCGCTTGGGTCGTTCGGTTTTGAACCGTACAGCGGCGGCAGGTTGGCAATAATCGGGTAGATTGTCCCGCCGCTACGTGCGGTGTTAGACGGGGTGAACGGGGCCAGCAGCAGGTCGGCAAAGGTAATGGCATAACCGAGCGTCAGACTGCGACGACCCAGATATTTCACCAGGATCAGCGCCAGGCGGCGACCGAAACGGGTTTTGTCATAACCGGCGGCAAACATAAAGGCACCGAAAATCAGCCAAACGGTTGAGTTACCGAAGCCGCTCACCGCCCATTTGAAGGACGCACCTGCCAGTTTGAATTTCGGATCGGCCAGCTGTTCCGGGCTGAAAAGCACCCATTGGCTGCACAGTGCGATGGCGACGACGCCCGTCAGACCGATGACCGCACCCGGCAGGGGTTCGAAAATCAGGCCGACGATGACGCCGACAAAGATTGCGAAGTAGTGCCAGGCATACGGCGGCAGCCCGTCAGGAACCGGCACAAACAGCAACAGCACGGCGACGATAATCGGCAGTGCCATCATCATCAGACGGTTTTTCTTTCCGTCTTTTGGCTTGCTCGCCACGGGGGGCGTTACGGCGGTTTTTTCTTTCATAGTTTTGCGTCTTAAGTTGTTAGTAATTCGGTTATGCCAGAAATAACTTTTTGCTTTCTTTAGTTTCTTTACTTTATTTAATTATTAAAGACGGCTTTTTGTATTACTGGCATGGAAATTTAGCGCTATTTTGTCAGCGATAAATCAGGAATTCTTTATATTTATTTAATGCTCTTTTAAAGAATAAGGCAATTGATCTCGATCAAAAAAACAGGACGATAATGCGCTTTTTATTATTTTTGAATAACCCTGTTGAGCTATAAGGGTATTGGTCGTCAATTGCTCACACCAGCGCGTATATATTAAATATAGAACACAAGCCGCGTTTTGTCTATCTTATTGGTTTTAATGGGTTTTTGTAATTTTACTGGTACTTTTTATCATACCTCCTGAGGTAGCAAAAAAGTAATAATTATTTAAATAATTGTGAACGAAATATTTTTTATTAATAACACTATGGAGGTACTGGTGTTATAGCGGCGCTTAATTAGTTTTTTAACTAACGTAATTACTTTAGTAACTAAAAATACCATTATATTAGTAGCATCAATATCGGCAAGAAAAAATAACTCAAATACACACCGATTCAGAATTCGCAGATTTCAATTTTTAAAGTTTGGAGTTTTTATATGATGAACACAAACCATCGCATACTTGAGGCATTCACCTTACCGAACGGAACTGAAATTAAAAACCGTTTGTTTATGGCTCCGATGACCACTTGTTCGGGGTATTACGACGGTTCAGTCAGCAGCGAGCTGATTGAGTACTATCGCGCCCGTTCCGGCAGCATCGGTACTATCATCGTCGAGTGCTGCTTTGTTGACGATCTCGGCCTTGCCTTCCCGGGCGCGCTGGGTATCGACAACGACGACAAAATCGCCGGCCTGGCGAAAATTGCCGAAGCGATCAAATCTAAAGGTTCTAAAGCGCTGCTGCAGATCTACCACGGTGGCCGTATGGTCGATCCGAAGCTGATTGGCGGACGTACACCGGTTGGCCCAAGTGCTGTAGCTGCGCCGCGTGATGGTGCTGCCAAACCGGTCGCGCTGACCACGGAAGAAGTGTATGGCATGGTCGGTAAATTCGGCGATGCGGTACGTCGTGCCATCCAGGCCGGTTTCGACGGCGTGGAAATTCACGGCGCCAACACTTATTTGATTCAACAATTCTATTCGCCGAACTCCAACCAGCGTGACGATGAGTGGGGCGGTAGCCGCGACAATCGCGCAAAATTCCCGCTGGCGGTACTGGATATCACCCATAAAATGGTGCGCCAGTATGCTGATGATTCGTTCATTATCGGCTATCGCTTCTCACCGGAAGAGATGGAAGTCCCCGGTATCCGCTTTGACGACACCATGTATCTGCTGGAAAAACTGGCAGAGCGCGGCGTCGATTACCTGCACTTCTCCGTCGGTGCTACGCTGCGTCCTTCTATCGTCGAAACCAACGATCCGACGCCGCTGATTCAAAAATATGTCGCGATGCGTTCTGAAACACTGGCTCAGGTTCCGGTAATGGGTGTGGGCGGTGTCGTAAATGGAGCGGATGTGGATACCGCGCTGGATAATGGTTACGACCTGGTTGCCGTGGGTCGCGCCTGTATCGCCTATCCGGACTGGACAGACCGCATTGCGCGTGACGAAGCGCCCGAGCTGTTTATCGATAGCACCCAGCGTGAAGCTCTGTGTATTCCAGAACCGCTGTGGCGTTTCTTCCTGGTCGAAGCGATGATCCGCGACATGAGCATGGGCGAGTCCAAATTCAAAGCGGGTACCTTTGTGGAAACCGTGATGGACGACACCAACGAACTGGTTATCAATGTCAGCCTGGATACAGACCGTATCGCCGATATTGAGCTGGCGAGCGCGCCGGATCAGAGTGTGGAATTCACCACCAGTTTTGAAGAAATTCGTACCCGTATTCTCGATGCTAACACCCCGCACGTTGATGCTATCTCCGGTGCAACCAGCCAGAGTGAAGCCGTGAAAAAAGCCGTCTCTAAAGCGATGCTGAAATCGAGCAAAGCGCGAGTAGCCGAAGAGGGCGGTAACGTTGAAGAAGCGAAAAGCTACGACGTGGTGGTTGTGGGGAGTGGCGGCGCGGGTCTGGCTGCGGCGATTCAGGCGCATGACGAAGGCGCAAGCGTGCTGATTGTCGAGAAAATGCCGACCATCGGCGGGAACACCATTAAAGCGTCTGCCGGGATGAACGCAGCGGAAACCCGCTTCCAGCGCGTGAAAGGGATCCAGGACAGCAAAGAGCTGTTCTACCAGGAAACCCTGAAAGGCGGGAAAAACAAGAATAACCCGGAACTGCTGCGTCGCTTTGTGGAAAACGCACCTGAAGCGATTGAATGGCTGGCAACACGCGGCATTATGCTGAACGACATCACCACCACCGGTGGGATGAGCATCGACCGTACTCACCGTCCGCGCGACGGATCGGCGGTGGGCGGCTATCTTATCAGCGGCCTGGTGCGTAATGTCAACAAACGAAATATTGATGTCATGCTCGATACTTCTGTGGTCGATATCGTGATGGATGGCGGTGAAGTTTCCGCAGTCCGTCTGCTGACCGAAGAGAAAGAAACGCTGACCGTCGCAACCAAAAGCATCATCGTCGCGACCGGTGGTTTCAGCGCCAACAGTGCGATGGTAGTGAAATATCGCCCGGATCTGGCCGGCTTCGTGACCACCAACCACAAAGGCGCGACCGGTGGCGGTATTTCGCTTCTGGAAAATATCGGTGCAGGCACGGTGGATATGGGCGAAATTCAGATTCACCCGACCGTTGAGCAAAAAACATCGTACCTGATTTCCGAATCCATCCGCGGTGGCGGGGCAATTCTGGTGAATCAGCAGGGCAATCGTTTCTTCAATGAAATGGAGACCCGTGACAAAGTCTCCGCGCAAATTATTGCGCTGCCAGAAAAATATGCCTATATCGTGTTTGATGAGCACGTTCGCACGAAAAACAAAGCCGCTGATGAGTACATTGGCCGTGGCTTTGTCACCAGCGCCAGCTCACCGCGCGATCTGGCGAAAAAACTGGGGCTCAATGAAGACGCTTTCCTGGCGACCCTGGAACGCTACAACGGTTTTGTGGAAAAACAGCACGATGATGACTTTGGTCGTACTACCGCGCTGCGCGCACCGATCAATGAAGGCCCGTTCCATGCAATTCAGATTGCGCCGGGCGTGCACCACACCATGGGTGGCGTGACCATCAACACTGAGACCTGCGTGCTGGATAAAGAGCACAAGGTTATAGCCGGCGCATATGCCGCGGGTGAAGTGGTTGGCGGTATCCACGGTGGTAACCGTATCGGCGGTAACGCTGTCGCCGATATCATTATCTTTGGTACACTCGCCGGTCATCAGGCTGCGATGCGCGCAAAACGCAGCTAGCCGCCCATGAAACCCCGGTAGCCCTGGCTACCGGGTTCTCTTTTGTGAAAGGAGGCTGGAATGTCAGACGATGCACGCGTGTACAGTTATTCCGCAGTCCTGATGGGCTCGCCCATTCTGCTCAAGCTCTTCGAACACAACGAACCGCTCGCCTCCCGCGTTTTTCACCTCATCAAGCAATACGAAGATCTCCTTACCGTTAACCGCGCGCAGTCGCAGGTAATGGATATCAATCACGCCGCAGGATTACACCCCGTCAGCGTCAGCCGCCCGGTTTTTGAGCTTATCAAATGTGCCAAAGCCGCGAGTCTGGTGCCAGGCGGGGCGTTTAATCTGGCGATTGGCCCACTGGTGAAACGCTGGAAAATCGGTTTTAAGGGCGACAGTGTGCCACCCGCTGATGATATTGCGCAGTTACTGACGCTGACCGATGCACATAATGTGCTGCTGGATGATACCCAAAGCAGCGTGTTTTTGACGCGTCCCGGTATGGAAATTGATTTAGGCGCAATTGCAAAAGGGTACATCGCTGACCGTGTGCGCGACTTTTTGCGCAAACAGGGCGTAACGCTGGGGCTGATAAATCTTGGTGGCAATGTACAAACGCTGGGCTCGCCAGAGGGCGGTTGGTCGATTGGCCTGAAAAAGCCCTTTGCGCATGGCAATGCATTGCTCGGAGCCATTGAAGTGGTGAATAAATCGGTGGTGACTTCCGGCGTATACGAGCGCTTTTTTGAGCTGGACGGACGCCGCTATCACCACATTCTTGACCCGCGAACCGGGTATCCGCTGGATAATGAGCTCGACAGCGTCACCATTATCGCCAGCGAATCCCTCGACTGTGATATCTGGACCACGCTGATTTATGGAATGGGCGTTGAGAAGGGGGTTGCAGCGCTGCGCAAACGCCCGGACATTGAAGCGATATTTGTCACCAAACAGCGGGAGATCATTCTCTCCTCGGCCAGACATTACCGGTTTACGCTGCTTGATGACGATTACCGGCTTACTGTGCGTACTGCTTAAGCAGGCCGTACTGTTCCGGCAGCAGGTGATAGCGATACACCGGGCGTCCGGTTGCGCCGTAGTGAATGCTGGTAAACAGAATATTTATTTGTGCCAGCCAAATCAGATATTTACGGCATGATACGCGGGAAATATTCACCGCATTCGCCAGGTCGTCGGTGGAAAACTCGCTTTCCGGATGTGCGTCAATCCACTGGCAAATGGTGCGCAGCGTCTGCGGCGTTAAGCCCTTCGGCAGACGTTTGGTGTCGGCAAGCTCCGGTGCGCCGCCGTGCAGCAGGCGATCGACATCGGCCTGTTCGTAATATTTATGACTGCCCATCAGCTGCTTTTTTTCGCGCCAGCCGGTTAACGCCTCTTCAAAGCGTGGGAACTGGAATGGTTTGATCAGGTAATCTACCACGCCATAATGCATCGATGTTTGAATAGTTTCTGCATCCGAAGCGGAAGAGATCATGATAACGTCGATGGCCCGTCCCGATGCACGAATGATCGGCAGCAGATCCAGCCCATTATCCTGTTGCATATAAACATCCAGCAGCACCAGGTCGATGGGCTGCACACTCTCTTCAATAAACTCGCGAGCCTGGCTGAGGGTTGAGGCGATGCCACAGCAGCTAAACCCATCAACCCGTTCGATGTAAAGACGGTTAAGGTCTGCCACCATGGCATCATCATCAACAATTAACACATTAATCACTCGGCATTCCTCTCGCTGTCCCAGGGGATTTGTACAAAAAATTGCGTAAAGACGCCCGGCTCTGATTCTACGGCGATACTGCCGCCGAGGTTTTCAGTTTGCTGACGGGCCAGAAAGAGCCCGACGCCGCGATTCTCGCCTTTCGTCGAAAAACCTTTGGTAAAAATAGCATCAATTTTATCCGGGGCGATGCCTGGCCCGTCATCACTGACTTCACTGGAGAGCCAGCCATTTTGATAGTGCAGCAGCAGGCTTATCTCGCCTTCTGGCTGGCCGGACATGGCGTCCAGCGCATTTTCAATCAGGTTGCCCAGCACGGTGACCAGCACGGCGACCTGTTGCTCGTTGGCGTTGTCCGGTACGCGTGACTCTTCGGCCAGCGTCAGCGTGAACCCGGCTTCTTTCGCGCGATTGATTTTGCCGAGCAGGAACCCGGCAACTATCGGTGATCTAATTTTATGCTGAATCTCGCCGATATCGGTCTGATAATTTTGCGCGGTTTGCAGAATATACTCTTCCAGCTTGTCATAGCGCTTGATGTGCAAAAGCCCGAGGATCACGTGCAGTTTATTCATAAATTCGTGAGACTGGGCACGCAGAGCGTCGACATAGTTAACCATGCCATCCATGCGCTGCATCAGTTGGCTGACTTCGGTTTTATCGCGGAAGGTGCAGATCGCGCCAATCACGCGGTTTTGGCTGCGTACTGGTACGGTGTTGGTGAGTAACAGGCGCCCATTGCAGCCCACTTCTTGATCCGGAATCGCCACCCCGGTCGCCAGAACTTGTTGCAGGTTTCCCTGCAACGGCGCATGCGGCGGTTCTCCCGGCTGGCGATTGTTGGCAGAAAGCAGAATTTGCCGCGCAGTATGGTTAATTAGCGTCACGTTGCCGAGGCTGTCGACGGCAATCACCCCTTCTTTGAGCGATTGCAGCATTGCCTGACGCTGTTCGAATAGCGTAGAAATCTCGTAGGGCTCAAGCCCGAAAAGAATATTTTTTAGCACCCGAACCAGCACCCAGGTTCCGAAACTGCCAATAATGGCGCTGAAAAGCACAAACCAAATGGCGTTCCAGCGGCTGGCATTGATTTGCGCCTGAACATCGTTCATGGAGATGCCGACAATCACCAC
Source organism: Pseudocitrobacter faecalis (assembly GCF_965231525.1). NCBI lineage: Bacteria > Pseudomonadati > Pseudomonadota > Gammaproteobacteria > Enterobacterales > Enterobacteriaceae > Pseudocitrobacter > Pseudocitrobacter faecalis. The sequence continues at coordinate 1,400,873 of NZ_CBDDNJ010000002.1, forward strand.
GCCAATTTGTCGGCGCTGTGCGTCATAAATGGGCGTAAAGACGCGAAGCGCTTCTTCCAGAACGCCGTGGTTCACCGAAACGTTTTCCTGGCCGAGCAGGGCGGGCTGTAAATCTTCTCCGATAAAGCGCTGGCCAACGCGACGGGGATCGGGGTGTGAGTAGCGGATGCCATGCATATCGGTGACCACCGCATAAAGCAAATGGTTACGTTGTTCCACGGCGGTTGAAATCGGTTGAATAATATCGCTGTAAGAGGGGGAAGTGAGTCCGCGTTTAATTTCCGGCGAATCGGCAAGTGTGCGCGCGATAGCGAAGGCGGTGTCCTGCAACCCCGTGCGCGTGGCTTTGGCGATTTGCGCAAGATAAAACGTGTAGATAACCAGCAGGACGGCACCGATGACACCGCAGACCATTAAGGTGACCAGCGTGCTGAGCTTCATCGGGCGTTTTGTCGCGCGTTGAGGCTGCTGAAAATCGTGCATCGGAATCCCTGTCATCAATAATAAACAAGCATTATCGCTGATAAGCCCGATTTCTTAAAGCGGCGTGACCCTTAGTAAAACAAACGTCTCTTTGTGACGCCACTCTCAGGCTATCCATATGAAACACTTTATATTGAGAGGCAACTCATAATAAGGAGGCAGTTTATGAGCATTAAGCTTACCGATGCAGTCATGGAACGACGCAGTGCTGTTACCGCCGATATCGACAGATTGTCCACCGAGGACATGCTTAACGTTATCAACCAGGAAGATAAACGTATTGCCGATGCCATCACGCCTTGTCTGGATGAAATTACCCGTTTAGTGGATCAAGCTGCGGCGGCGCTAAGCCGCGGTGGGCGTTTAGTGATAGTTGGAGCAGGGGCGTCGGGGCGCGCCGGGATGCTGGCTGCCAGTGAGTTTACCCCGCAGGGCCACGGCCCGGTTGTCGGGCTTATCGCGGGCGGGCCGCAGGCGATGCTGAATGAAAAAAGCGATGCCGCCTACGATTACGATCGTGGAGTGCTGGATCTCCAGGCGATTGGCTTTAATGAAAAAGATATGCTGGTGGGCCTGACCGTCGGTGGCAAGACGCCATGGGTGTGGGGTGCCATGCGCCACGCGTGGTCGCTGGGCGCGCCGGTTGCCGTGCTGACGCGCAATCCGCAAAGCGAAGCCGCGCAGCTGGCGTCGCTGGTTATCGCGCCGCAAACCGGGGCGGAAGTCGTTGCGGGCTACGGTAATCCTAAAGCCAACGCCGCGCAGAAGCTGGTTCTGAATATGCTGACCACCGGGCTGGCGATTCGCAGCGGTCGGGTTTACAGCAATTTGCGTGTGGATCTGCAAGGGGACACCACCCAGTGGTGCGAACGGCAGATTGCGATTGTGATGGAAGCGGGAAGTTGTTCGCGCGCTGTGGCGAAAGCCGCACTCGAACGCTGCGATCATCATTGTAAAACTGCGATCCTGATGGTGCTCACCGGAATGGAAGCTAATGATGCCAACGCGTTACTGGCGCAGAATAATGGTTTTGTGCGAGTGGCATTGCAGGAAGCGCCATAGTCGTTGCTGGATTTAAAAACGAAAAAAGCCCGCTATGCGGGCTTTCAGATTGCTGACAACGTGCGCTTTGTTAATGCCGGATGCGGCTTAAACGCCTTATCCGGCCTACAATCGTACAAATTCATGATGTTGCAGAAACCCTGTAGGCCTGATAAGCGTAGCGCATCAGGCATAAAGCCCGCTATGCGGGCTTTTAGGTTGCTGACAACGTGCGCTTTGTTAATGCCGGATGCGGCGTAAACGCCTTATCCGGCCTACAATCGTACAAATTCATGATGTTGCAGAAACCCTGTAGGCCTGATAAGTGTAGCGCATCAGGCATAAAGCCCGCTATGCGGGCTTTCAGGTTGCTGACAACGTGCGCTTTGTTAATGCCGGATGCGGCGTAAACGCCTTATCCGGCCTACAATCGTACAAATTCATGATGTTGCAGAAACCCTGTAGGCCTGATAAGTGTAGCGCATCAGGCATAAAGCCCGCTATGCGGGCTTTATGATCTGTAGAGATTAGAACTGATAGATCAAGCCTACACCCACCACGTCATCGGTAGAGATACCGTTGTCTTTGTAGAAGCGAGCGTCGTTATCCAGCATGTTGATTTTGTAATCAACATAGGCAGACATGTTTTTGTTGAAGTAGTAAGTCGCCGCAACAGAAATGTAGTTCACCAGCGCTTTGTCGTGGTAAGTCACTTCGTTGTGATAGTCGTTACCGCCCAGGTCTTTACCTTTAGAGTATACCCACGCTAAGGATGGACGCAGACCAAAGTCGAACTGGTACTGCGCAACCGCTTCAAAGTTCTGAGTTTTGTTGGCGATGCCGTAGTCACCATATGGCGTCATGTTGCGGGTTTCCGCGTACATCATCGCCAGGTAAACGTCGTTGGCATCGTATTTCAGACCAACGGTCCAGGCTTCCGCTTCAGAGCCACCTGCGTTTTTGCTGTAGCGGTTGTCGATGCCGCCAGCAATAACTTGTTTATTGGTACGGTCAGAAGAAGAGAATGCCGCACCAACGCTCAGGCCTTCCAGCATGTCGCCGAAATCATAGGTCGTGGACATACCGAAACCGTCACCGTTCTGGAAGCGGTAGTCTTCATGACCGTTTTTGGTGCCTTCCTGAATAGCGGGCTGATCTTCGTTAGAGTTATCGCCTTCGTTATTGCCCTGATATTGCAGCGCGAAGTTCCAGCCTTCTACCAGACCGAAGAAGTCGGTATTACGGTAGGTTGCTACACCGTTTGCACGGCCGGTCATGAAGTTATCGGTCCAGGTATAGGAGTCGCCACCGAAAACAGGCAGCATATCGGTCCACGCTTCTACGTCGTACACAACGCCGTAGTTACGACCGTAGTCAAAGGAACCTGCATCGGCATAGCGCAGACCGGCAAAAGCCAGTTTTGCGTACATGTTGTCGCTGCCTTCGGTATCGTTCGCCTGAACTTTCATCAGCGCGTTACCAAAGCCAGTCAGTTCGTCGGTGATCTGCGTTTCACCTTTGAAGCCCAGTTCAACGATGGTTTCATCACCATCATCACCCGGATTGTCAGAGAAAGTATGACGAGCATCGACTTTCCCGTAGAGATCCAGTTTGTTTCCGTCTTTATTATAAATTTCCGCCGCATTTGCTGCACCAGCCACTAATAAAGCCGGGACAATAATTGCCAATACTTTTCTTTTCATTATTTATTTCCTTTAAATAATAATGTTTATGAATGCTTTTAGATGTGTCGGCATTGCAATGGCGATATTATCTATAGAGTTCATTTTATTTTACGCTAAAAATGTAACGGGTTTATATTAAATATTGCTAAATGTTTCCATTATTTTTGATGTGTATACTAAAGCTTTCATGTATTTGCGTTGATTATTTAACATGGTGATTTTATTGATAAATGTGTGATGTTCTTTGTTTGGTATTTATGCTTGTTATATGTTTTTGCTGAGCAGCAGGAGAGGGTATTCAAAAAAAAGCCCGATAAAAAAGTTTATCGGGCCTGCTTTAGATGAAAAAATTAACGAGTGCAGTGTTAAACAACAAAAGGCTAATAACGGAATTATAGTTACATGAACCAGATGAAAAAGAAAGTCTGAAAACGGAGCGTTGATTATCACAAAGATAAATATAAATACTATTTACATATAATATAATTATTTTTCTCAACACGTTACTACGCCACGGAACGCGTGTCTGTAAAACTTTTTTGAGCAACCAAAATTGCCGAAGATCAAACGATCGGCATTTTGCGCGCCGGCAGAAGCGCCCCCTACTACTCTGCCTGCAAAGAGTCGCTATAATGTGACAGAAATCACACTTATGCCTTAAGTGGAATTTCAGTAACAACGATTTTCCTCGCTAAATGAGAGTGTTATATGGAAGAAACAATGACGCGTGGCCCTGGCGGTAAGCTGGCGTTATGGGTTTTTTATGCGTTCTGCGGTTATTTTGTCTGGGCGATGGTGCGCTACTTTTGGGTGATTAGCGAGGTAGAAACGATTCCTGGTGCGACGCTGGATGGCGAAATCGCCTCAACATCCGGCAAACTACTTGGTGCGCTTGTCGGTTTTATCGTGCTGGGTCTTGTTGGGCTGATCCTCGGCGGCATTGCCTGGTATACCCGTCCTCGCCAGATTCAGGACTGATGCATTAAGCGAAACTTGTTATGCTCGTGGTCTTTTAAAAGGATGAAGAGCCCACGTATGACAATCGATGCCTGGCAAGCGCGTTTTGAAGAGTGGTTCACGCAACACTATTCTTGCGGCGATGCCGCCCACGATATTTCCCATTTCCGCCGGGTCTGGCACAGCGCCAGACACATTGCCGCAGACGAACCGGTCAACTTACTGGTGCTGCTCACGGCCTGCTATTTTCACGACATTATCAGCCTTGCTAAAAATCATCCCGATCGTTCTCGCGCGTCTCGGTTATCCGCCGAACGTGCGCAGGTCATACTGCGCCAGGATTTTCCTGACTTCCCGAACGAGCACTTTCCCGCGCTGGCACACGCCATTGAAGCGCACAGTTTTAGCGCACAGATAACGCCACGGACGCTGGAAGCGAAAATCGTGCAGGATGCCGATCGTCTTGAAGCGTTGGGCGCAATCGGCCTCGCACGTGTCTTTGCCGTGTCGGGGGCCATGAACACGCCGTTGTTTGATGCAGACGATCCTTTTGCCGATTCTCGCCCGTTAGACGATAAACGTTGGGCGCTGGATCACTTCCAGACCAAGCTGTTACGTTTGCCGCAAACCATGCAAACGGCGAAGGGGCGCATGCTTGCACAGCATAACGCGGATTATCTGGTGCAATTTTTGGCCAAACTGAGCGCTGAGCTTCGCGGTGACCCGCAGGGGCTGGATGAGGCCGTCGTACGGCGATTTGCGCCGTCAGAATGAATTTCCTGCCGCAAAGTATGGTAATCTCACGCTTATTTGTCTGGTCTGGTTGAATCTATGCAACAGAGTGAGTCACTGAGTGCGGCCCCGCATCGGGCGGTTGAAACCGATGCCCAGGCACTGCTTGAACATGTGCTGGAAATTTACGATCTGAAAACTGTCGTGGCGCAGCTAAATTCGGTGGGTGAGCAGCACTGGAGCCCGGCTATCGTTAAACGGGTCGTGACGCTAGCGCGTGCCAATACGCGGTTGAGTGAAAATGAAGTTACCCAGCTGGCGGCTTTATTACCTAAACCTCCCGCACATCATCCTGATTACGCATTTCGGTTTGTTGATCTGTTTGCCGGTATCGGCGGTATTCGAAACGGGTTTGAAGCCATTGGCGGGAAGTGCGTGTTTACCAGTGAATGGAACAAACATGCGGTGCGTACCTATAAAGCTAACTGGTACTGCGACCCAAACGAGCATCAGTTCAATGCCGACATCCGTGATATCACCTTAAGTCATCACCCTGATGTGAGCGACAGCGAAGCCCGGGCGCATATTCAGCAACATATTCCCCAGCACGATGTGTTGCTCGCGGGCTTTCCGTGCCAGCCTTTTTCTCTGGCGGGCGTATCCAAGAAAAATGCGCTGGGCCGGGCACACGGTTTTGCCTGCGATACACAGGGCACACTGTTTTTTGACGTGGTGCGCATCATCGATGCGCGTCGCCCGCCCATCTTTGTGCTGGAGAACGTCAAGAACCTCAAAAGCCACGACGGCGGGAAAACCTTCCGCATCATTATGCAAACGCTGGATGAACTGGGATACGAGGTCTCTGATGCGGCGGATATGGGCGCTGACGACCCGAAAATTATCGATGGTCAGCACTTTTTACCGCAGCACCGCGAGCGTATCGTGCTGGTGGGTTTCCGCCGCGATCTTGGGCTGCATAAAGGCTTTACCCTGCGTGATATTCCTCACTACTACCCGGCGCGGCGGCCAGAGTTTGGTGAGCTGCTGGATCCCATAGTGGATGAGAAATTCATTCTGACCCCCGTACTGTGGAAATATCTCTACCGTTACGCGCGAAAGCATCAGGCAAAAGGCAACGGTTTTGGTTATGGCATGGTTGACCCGACGCGTCCCGGCAGCGTGGCGCGTACGCTTTCCGCACGTTATTACAAAGATGGTGCGGAGATCCTCATCGATCGCGGCTGGGATAAGGCACTGGGTGAGAAAGATTTTGACGATCCGCAAAATCAGAAACATCGTCCGCGCCGCTTAACGCCACGGGAATGCGCTCGCCTGATGGGCTTTGAACAACCCCAGAAACATCAGTTCCGCATCCCGGTTTCCGATACCCAGGCATATCGCCAGTTTGGCAATTCAGTTGTGGTGCCGGTTTTTGCCGCTGTGGCGCGTTTGCTGCGTTCGCGCATTCTGCAGGCCGTTGCAATGCGAGAGAAAAGTGGCGGACGTTCACGATAAAGCCACCCGCAGCAAAAACATGCGGGCAATCGGTACGCGCGACACGGCGATTGAACAACGTGTCGCCGCGTTACTTACCGAGTGCGGCTTCGCCTGGACGGCCCAGCAAAAAAACCTGCCTGGGCGTCCCGACTTTGCCCTCGACGAATACCGCTGCATCATCTTTACACACGGCTGTTTCTGGCATCACCATGACTGCTATCTCTTTAAAGTCCCCGCCACGCGCACGGAGTTCTGGTTGACAAAAATCGCCAGCAATGTGGCGCGCGACAGGCGCGATGTTGCCCGGCTGCATCAACTGGGCTGGCGGGTATTGATTATCTGGGAATGCGCCCTGCGCGGGCGGGAAAAACTGGCGGATAACGACCTGAAAGAACGGCTGGAGGAGTGGATCTGCGGCGGTGAAGGCAGCGCGCAGATCGGCACTCAGGGGATGTCGCAACTGATGGTTACTTCTCTTCCTGACAAGACGTAACGCTGCTTCTCGCCCCGACCAGATACTTCCCTAACGTCACCAGCACCACGGCGGCGATAATGATCACCAGCGCCAGCCACTCGACGCCCGACAAACGCTCGCCGTTAAACCCAGTACCCAGCAGTACAGCCACCACCGGGTTAACATAGGCGTAGCTGGTGGCCACCGCCGGCGAGACGTTGCGGATTAAAAACATATAGGCATTAATGGCAATGATGGATCCGAAAACGGCCAGGTACGCCACCGCCAGCAAACCTGAGGTATCGGGCATTGTGCTCAGACGCTCACCCGTCAGCAGGGAAGCGCTCATCAGCACGATACCTGCCGCCAGCATTTCAACCGCGCCGGCCATCATGCCGACGGGCAATTCGATGCGCGAACCGTAGACGGAACCGAAAGCCCAGCTCATCGAACCAATCAAAATCAGTACCGCGCCCCACGGATTACCGCTGAGGTTGCCGCCGCTGTTAAGAAGAATAATTCCACCAAGACCGATGGCGATACCCAGCCATTCGAGTTTACGCGTCGCAATACCAAAAAAGCGGCTGAAGCAGAGCGTAAACAGCGGCACCGTCGCCACCATCACGGCGGCAATACCGGAAGGCACATTCTGGTGTTCGGCAACGGTCACCATGCCGTTACCCACCGATAGTAGCAGCACGCCAATTAACGCGGCGTTCAGTAATGGGCGCCAGGCCGGCAGACGATGGCCGGTTAACAGCAGATAACTCAGCAGCAAAATTCCCGCCGAAAGAAAACGCACACCTGCCATCATCAACGGTGGCCAACTGGCAACGCCGATGCTGATGGCGAAGTAGGTCGAACCCCAGATGATGTAGAGCGCAAATAATGCACCGATTAGCGGTAACAGCTGTTTGATACGCATAATTTCTCACGGGAAAACACCAAGGCGGGATATAGTAAGCGGCAAAATGATTCTCTGCGAGTGCTTTTATTCGTAGCGAAATGTTGAATTTGTGTATGCAAAATGTATGGTATGTGTAACCCGTACATTTGCATCATACTGTGTGATTAATAAACAAAATAATGAAAGGAACGTACTGTGGCGGGAAGTAGTTTATTAACCTTACTGGATGATATTGCCACGTTGCTGGATGACATCTCCATGATGGGCAAGCTGGCGGCGAAAAAGACGGCGGGTGTGCTGGGCGATGATTTGTCGCTGAATGCGCAGCAGGTTTCAGGGGTGCGCGCGAATCGTGAACTGCCGGTGGTCTGGAGCGTGGCGAAGGGTTCACTACTGAATAAAGTGATTCTCGTGCCGTTGGCGCTGCTGATCAGCGCATTTATTCCGTGGGCCGTAACCCCGCTGCTAATGATAGGCGGGGCGTTCCTGTGCTTTGAAGGTGTTGAGAAAGTGGTGCATACGCTACATGCGCGTAAGCACAAAGAGGACGATGCCGCGCGTCAGCAGCGATTAGACGCCATCGCCAACCAGGATCCGATGGTTTACGAGCGCGATAAAGTGAAAGGCGCGATCCGCACCGACTTTATTCTCTCCGCAGAAATTGTCGCCATTACCCTTGGCATCGTGGCAGAAGCCCCGCTCCTGAATCAAATTCTGATTCTCTCGGGTATCGCTATTTTGGTTACTATTGGTGTTTACGGCCTGGTGGGCATCATCGTTAAACTGGACGATATGGGCTACTGGCTGGCGGAGAAAAAGAGCGCGCTGGCCCAGGGCACCGGCAAAGGTTTACTTTTTATTGCCCCCTGGTTGATGAAAATATTGTCAGTGGTCGGTACGCTGGCGATGTTTTTGGTGGGCGGTGGGATTGTGGTTCATGGCGTGGCGCCGCTGCATCATGCGATTGAAGGCTTCGCCGCGCAGCAGGGATCGCTGGTCGCTATGCTGCTGCCGACGCTTGCGAATCTGGTGCTCGGTTTTATTATCGGCGCTGTCGTGGTGGCGGTCGTCAATGGCATCAATCGCCTTCGTCAACGTGAAGGATAAAAAGTGCGCCCTGATTACGCAAACCCGCTGGCGATCGACTAATGTGAAACTGTTTCACCCTGATACCGGAGGCAACTATGGTCTTTTTGGTCAGTGATGAAGTTCGGGCTAAGAGTGGTGGTCAGCGCATGGTCGTAACGGGTTATGCCAGTGGGATGGTTGAATGTCGCTGGTATGACGGTTTCGGCGTCAAGCGTGAGGCCTTCCGTGAAGATGAACTGATGCCCGGCGGCGATTGCGCGCAGGAGAAAGCGTAGACAAAACGCCCGGCACTGGTCGGGCGTTTTTGACTCGAGACCGCGATTGTTGTACATCATGAATTCAAAGCTGTTTTTCCGTTCAGGAGTAAGTACGTTGTCTCTTCATCAGGAGTTTTGCCGGGAGCCTTTGTGCATCCCGTAACCCCCGAAAAATCCCCCGGTTGGTTGAGAAAGCTTAGCCAGCACACCCGACCCGGTAGAGTGGTAAACCTCTGCTTTTGCGTTGTTCTGCTGTTTTCAACGGTTCTGACGTGGCGTGAAACGGTGGTGCTGGAAGAGGCTTATATTTCCAGCCAGCGCAATAATCTGGAAAATGTCGCCCGTGAGATGGATGGGCAGCTGCAATTCAACGTCGATCGCCTGCTTTTTTTTCGTCATGGTATGCAGGCGGCGCTGCAGGCGCCACTGGGGTTTGAAGTTTTGCGCAACGCGGGAGCGGAATTTTCCAGTAAGCGTCAGGAGCCTGACTGGCATATTGCGCTGGAAAACCGTCGTACACTGCCGCTCAATGGTGTGTCGGACGCGTTTGTCGAGCAGTCTGATTTCTTATCTCGCGATAACCCTTTGGTCGCCAACGAGTTCACCGCGGCCTTAGAACTGGGCTATTTACTGCGTCTCTCTTCAATTACCGGGCAGCATCTTTCGCGCTTTTCACCGCGCATGCTCTACGTCTCGCGAGCCGGATTCTTCCTCAGCAGCGAACCGGTGACGCGTAATATTACTGAACAATTTTATGAACTGGTCACCAGCCCGTGGTTCATCCAGCAGTCTGAACGTGAAAATCCCGGACGCGGTGTGCGCTGGTATACAACATTCTCCAGTGATAAACAGCACGAAGCGCAGATGGTTACGGCGTCGGTGCCGCTGAATTATCAGCATTACTGGTTCGGTGTGCTGGCGGCGCAGCTCTCCGTCAGAGAAATGGGGGAGTTTTTGTTGCGTGCCGTGGAAGGCGAAACGGAAGGGGAGTATCAGCTTTATGATAGCCGCATGAACCTCATCGCCTCGTCCGACCCGCATGTCACGCCGCTCACGCAGGAGGTGCAGGCCCAGCTTGCTCGCGCTTACGAAGATAATAATCGCGGTAGTTTGCGTGAAATGACGCGCTATATCAGTTGGGAAAAGCTGCGTAATTTTGACGGTGTTCTGCTGCGCATTCACAGCCTTGAAGAGGGGTTAAAGGGGGATTTTGGGCGTATCAGCATCGCGCTAACGCTGTTGTGGGTGCTGTTTACCGGCATGTTGATTCTTTCGTGGGTGGTGATCCGCCATATGGTGAGTAACATGTCCACATTGCAAGAATCCTTGCAGTGGCGTGCCTGGTACGATGCACTGACGCGTTTATATAACCGTGGTGCTTTATTCGAGCGTGCTGCAACGGCATCGGCACAGTGTCGGCAGTCAGGAAAACCGCTAGCGGTTCTGCAACTCGATCTCGATCATTTTAAATCAATTAACGATCGCTACGGCCATCAGGCCGGCGACCGCGTGCTGGCACATATCGCCCGCTTAATTGCCAATAAAATACGCGAAGGGGATATTGCCGGGCGTGTGGGCGGAGAGGAGTTCTGCGTTGTCCTGCCAAATGCCACGCTCGCGCAGGCGCGAGAGATAGCCGAGCGGATCCGTGAGTGTATCAACCGCCGCGAGATACTGGTGTCGAAAGGGCAAACCCTTCGCGTGAGCGCGTCTGTTGGCGTGTCGGGCAGCGATAATGAGCAGGGGCGTTATGATTTTGCCTATTTGCAATCTGTTGCCGATCGTCGTCTCTATCTGGCAAAAGAGGCCGGACGCAATCAGGTTCGCGCTGAAGACTAATTCCCCAGGAAGTGGCTGAGGCCTTCGTCCCAGCCACGTGGGCCTCGCAATTGTGTATGATACACCCGTTGCGGATCGTCATTTTTTAAATGAATTCCTTCCCGGCTCAGACTTTTCACCACGACAGCATAATCGGTGCTATCGAGCAGGTCTGCATCGTTAGGGCCATCACCTAATCCAAGAGAAAGGCGACTGTGGCCATCCCGCTGCAACATCCTGCGACGCAGAAAACTGACCGCCTGTGCCTTACCGCTTTGTTCATCCAGCACGTGCCAGAATCTCGCGCCCTGAATAAAACGCAGCCCAAGCTGTTGTAACGTCGCGGAAAACGCAGTCATGCGTTCATCAGTGTCGCGCCAGATAAGCGTCTCAGAAGCCTCCTGAAGGCGTGCCAGCGCCGCATGTTTGTCATTCAGACCGGACCATTCGCTGAGAACCTGCGCGTCAACGTCAGAAATCGCGGTAAATTTATACCCTTCGCGTTCGCGAAGATGGTGCAGGACGCCAACAATATCGGCATGCGTCGCCCCGCAAATAATGCGCGGCCAGGACTCGTCATCCTGCCATTTTGCATCAAGCTGAATAACCGCACCGTTCTCGGCAATAAACGCGCGGCCTTCGAGGCCAATTTCTTTCTGGATAAGCATCATTTCTGCGGCGGTCTTACTGCTACAGAGGATCACCGGCACATCCCGCTGCTTCAGACGCATCAGCCATGGCGCGGCTGGCTGCCAATCGTAAGTATGGTTATCCAGTAACGTGCCATCCAAATCTGTAAAGATAACCAGCGGTTGTTGCCGATCAAACATAAGTTCTCCTTATGTGCTCATTCGCTATTAAGAAAAATCTCAAAATAATAAATCGATATAAATGAGATAAAACTGATGACAACCCGCGTCGGATGCTGGACGTAGCGCATTACACCGACGCATCGTCTGTAACGGGATTGATCGGCTTGGTGAATAAATCTTGTCATTGGATATAAACGCAGATAATGTTTCATCCACATCAGATTTCCTGGTGTAACGAATTTTTCGATGACTTCTTGCAGATGCAAGTTTGATCCCGACTCCTCAAGCGTCGGGATTTTTTTATCCTCATTTTCAGCGATTGGCTTCGGTCACGCTAAAGTCGTGAATATCTAACTCAAACGCTTCAGCCAGCTCTCGCCAGGTATGATATTCGCGGCCATCAACGCTCACATGATAAGGATCATCAGCGGCACGATGAATTTCGCTTTCGCTGATTTCATTGATGGCTGCCAGCAGCGCATCAACGTTGACGCCGTGGGTCGCTTTGGCATGGTTCATCATCATTACCTCTTACCGCCCGTGCAATAATAAGTATATCCGGCATTTATTAATATGCTCATTTTATGAGCGGAAGAGTGATTGATGAAGAAAGCAGCAGTTACGGAGTAAGGCGCTGTCAGCGGAGGCATTTTGTTCTACACTGGGCAGAAACGTTGAGGAGATTGCGTATGCAGGTAAACGATCGTGTGACGGTCAAAACGGATGGCGGCCCACGTCGATCCGGCGTGGTGCTGGCGATTGAGCAGTTCAGTGAAGGAACAATGTATCTGGTCTCGCTGGAGGATTATCCGCTCGGCATTTGGTTTTTCAATGAAAATGGCCATCCGGACGGTATTTTCGTCGAGAAAGTAGACTGAATTAGGATGAAATTGACTGGCGGTTTTATCCGCCAGCAAGTCGTCATTAACGCATATTCACGTAAATGCCGGAGGTCACATTATCTGCAAGACGTACAACGTGATAGATCACTTGCTTATTATGCGTTTTAATTTTCCTCTTGATATTACCCTTATGTGACGATACCGTTTTGGCCTTAATATTCATTTGATCCGATATCTGAATCGTTCCCTGCCCTGACATCCACATCCGCAACATGCTCGATTCCGTTCGACTTAACGATAATGTCGACATGTTGATCTGTTTTACCTCGTCAGTTTCTTTTTTCAGATAATTCCCTAAAATATCATCCAGTGTTTCTGGCTTTATCGATTTGGAGCTTATTAACAGATTACTCCTAACCAGTAAGTATTCATCAAAATGGATATTCGCAATCGCCATAAAAACGATAAACAGCGTTCTGGGATGTTGATTAATGATTTGTTTAATGTGCTGACTGCTTTGTGCATCGTGGATAAAACAGTCTTCATTAATGAACACCACAGACGGGCGGCGGTCGCTACACAATGCCGCGAGTCCGTCGACATCGCTGATGTTATCAATATCGCGTTTCTTAACCCCTCGACTCGTCAAGTACCCTATCAATCCTAGCCGGGTGTAACTGCATAGATCCATAATAATCGTTGACATGGCATACCCTCACTCAATGCGTAACGATAATTAACCCCTTGCCTGAGCGCTTCATAACTCACTGAGCAAATTTATAAAACTAACAACCAAGCGAAGACGATCAGGCGGCCTAAACTATCCCGTAAAGTTACGTATAATTTGCCAGGAATCTTCTCAAAGTAAAGTAAATGTTAGGTTATGTGAGTAGAGTAAAAACAAATAATCCGCGCCAGATATATCCTGGTAGATGTTTTATAAATGGGCTTTTAGGAATTTCCTTACAATACCAGGAATGAGGTTATGGAGAATTGACCCGGGGTAACTCGCTGATAATATCCGCTAAAAGATCGAATATTTCGCTAAATAAATGTTCGCAAAAAGGAGCAATAAGCGGCATTAACGCCGCCATTAATAATATCCCTACAGTTAATGTGATTGGAAATCCAATCACGAACACCGACAATTGCGGAGCCATACGATTAAGCATACCCAATGCAAGGTTAACGGTGAGCAGCAGCGTAATGACCGGCAGTGCCAGCATCAGGCCGTTGAGGAAGATGAGTCCGCCTGCTCGGGCAAGGGCCAGAAAGGCGTTGCTGTTGAGGGGCTCCCCCCCAATGGGCAAGGTATGAAAAGTATCAACCAGCAGCGAAATCAGCCATAAATGGCCGTTAAAAACCAAAAACAGCAGCATGGCGAGCATATCCATAATTCGCGCCAGTACAGGCATATTCAGGTTGCTGCCGGGGTCGACAAAGGTGGCAAACGACAACCCCATTTGCAGGCCGATAATTTCCCCGGCAGTTCTTACGGCGGCAAAGGCGAACTGCATCGTAAACCCCAGCGCAATGCCGATCAGGATTTGTTGTAGCGCCAGCCAAAGGGCATTCGGCGAGAAGAGCGGGACGTCCGGCACAGGGATAGCGGGGGCAATCACCACGGTGATAACCAGCCCGAGCCCGACTTTAACGCGCTTGGGGACGGTTCGCTCGCTCAAAATGGGGGCGGTGGAAATCAGTGCCAGCACGCGCAGTAGCGGCCAGAAATAGAGGCTTATCCAGTGGATCCACTGATCGCTGGTGATAGTGAGCATCAGGGTTAGCCGATGATATACGGAATGTTAGAGAACAGGGTGCGAACGTAATCAAGCAGCAGGTTAAGCATCCACGGCCCGGCGACCACGATAGCGATAAACACGGCGATGATTTTAGGAATGAAGGAGAGCGTCATCTCGTTGATTTGCGTCGCCGCCTGCAAAATGCTGATCACAAGCCCCGTAATCAGCGCAACCAGCAGCAGCGGGGCCGCCAACGCAAGGGCAACTTTCATCGCCTCGGTGCCCATCATCATTACGGATTCAGGTGTCATGGCAGGCTCCCGTTAGCTGTAAAAACTTTGCGCCAGCGAACCGACCAGCAGCTGCCAGCCGTCGACAAGCACGAACAGCATCAGCTTAAACGGCAGGGCGATCGTGGCGGGCGGCACCATCATCATCCCCAGCGCCATCAGCACGCTGGCGATCACCAGGTCGATAATCAGAAACGGAATAAAAATGGTGAAGCCAATCTGAAAGGCGGTTTTCAGCTCACTGGTCACATACGCTGGCAGCAGAATGCGCAGCGGCACCGCTTCCGGGCCTTCAATCGGCGCGCTGTTCGCCAGACGTGCAAACAGCGCCAAATCAGCCTCGCGCGTCTGACGCAGCATAAACTCGCGTAGCGGCTGCGAGCCTTTATCCATTGCTTCCTGCAATGAAATCTTATCTTCGCTAAAAGGCTGATAGGCGTCGGTATAAATCTTATCGATGACCGGCGACATAATAAAAAAGGTCAGAAACAGCGCCAGCCCCAACAGCACCTGATTCGGCGGCGCAGAGGGCGTCCCCAGTGCGTTACGCAGCAGGCCAAAAACGATAATGATGCGGGTAAAACTGGTCATCATCAGCAAAATCGCCGGAATAAACGTTAGCGAAGTGATAAACACCAACGTCTGAACCGGCAGCGACCAGCTTTGACCGCCACCCGCTAATGGCTGGCTGACCAGCCCCGGTAGCTGGGCGAAGGCGGCAGGCGAGATCAACAACAGCGCAGGGATGAGGACAGCGAAAATACGGCGCATCAGGATCTCCCGGAACGCTTGAGTACATTTTTCATCAGAGATGAAAAATCGGCGGCAGCAGGCTGCCCTGGGTGTGTATCGGGTGATGCGGGTGGCAGCGTGTGCAGGAGGGTAACCTGATTAGCGGTGACGCCCAGCACCAGACGCGCATCTTCTACGTTCACCACCACCACACGTTCACGCGGGCCGAGGGCGGCGCTGGCGCTAACCTTCAGACCCTGCGCGCCTCGCACGCTACTGCCCCCGACGCCAAAACGTTTGGCTATCCATGCTCCGGCGAGGATCAGCAGAATAATGCCGAGCAGCGCACCGCTGACCTGAATCAACGGTGAGGCGTCGGGGGCAGAGGCGTGCGCGACGGTCGCGTGGGTCGGGCTTTTCATGTTTAGCGGCTCAGGCGACGCATACGTTCGGACGGCGTAATGATGTCGGTGATGCGCACGCCATATTTGTCCGCCACCACGACCACTTCCCCCTGGGCAATCAGGTAGCCGTTAATCAGGATATCCAGCGGTTCGCCCGCCAAACCGTCCAGGGCCACCACGGAACCCTGCGTCAAACGCAGGAGCTCTTTGATAGTCATCCGGGTACGACCCAGCTCCACGGTCAGCTTGACCGGAATATCCATAATCAGGTCGATATCCTGCAACGTACCGCTGACATCGCCGCCGCCGAGTTGCTGGAACACCGCATCAGCCGCGCTTTTACCGCTGGTGGATTGTTGTTCATTCAACGCTTCAGCCCACAGATCGTCCATTGCGCCGGTGTTCTCGTCGGACGGGTTATTCATATCACTCATTTGGGCTGTTCCTCATTCAACGAATTCAAAATCGGGTTAATCAGGTGTTCGACGCGCAGTGCATATTGTCCTTTCACCGTACCGTACTGGCTGGTCAGCACCGGCACGCCATCCACATGCGCGATGATGCGGTCGGGTTTATCAATAGGCAGCACATCGCCAGGTTTTAGCTTGAGGATCTGCGACAATCGCAGTGAAATGTCGGCAAAGTTCGCCACCAGTTCCAGTTCGGAATGTTGCACCTGGCGCACCAGATTTTCGCGCCAGTTCTGATCTTCAGTGCGCGAGTTTTCCAGCGGCGGGTTAACCAGCAGTTCACGCAGCGGTTCGATCATGCTGAACGGCAGGCAGATATTGAATTCGCCGGTCAGGTTGCCGATTTCAACGTGGAAGGGCGTGTTGACCACAATGTCGTTAGGCGAGGTGGTGATATTGGTGAATTTAACCTGCATTTCCGAACGCACATACTCGACCTCAAGCGGATTAATCGCTTTCCACGCGTCACGGTAGCCTTCGAGTGCCAGCTTAAGCATACGGTTGATAACGCGCTGTTCCGTATGGGTAAACTCGCGGCCTTCCACCTTGGTCGGAAAACGACCGTCGCCACCGAACAGGTTATCGACGGCGATAAACACCAGGCTCGGCGAGAACACGAACAGCCCGGTGCCACGCAGTGGTTTCAGGTGGATAAGATTCAGGTTGGTCGGCACCGGGAGATTGCGCGCAAATTCGTGATACGGCTGAATTTTAATCGCCCCAACGGTAATGTCCGGGCTACGTCGCAGCAGGTTAAACAGCCCCATACGGAACTGACGCGCAAAGCGTTCGTTGATGATCTCCAGCGCCTGCAAACGTTCGCGCACCACGCGACGCTGGGTATTAGGATCGTAAGGACGAATGTCGTTTTCGCCCGCCACGCCTGCTTTCGGCTCATCGCGGTTATCGCTGTCACCGTTAAGCAGGGCGTCGATTTCGGCCTGTGAAAGAATGCTATCGCCCATGAGGTTATCGCAGAATAAAAGCGGTATAGAGAACGTCGGTCACGTCCTGCTTCGGCTGACCGGCAATCAGTGGCGTGCTCAGCGTCTCTTTAATGGCGGCGGCCAGTTTTTGCTTCCCGGCATCGGTCGCCAGTTGTGTGGCGTCCTGGCGAGAAAGCAGCAGCAACAGACGGCTGCGCACTTCCGGCAGATACTCATTCAGCCGTGCGCGCGTCGCTTCATCTTTCAGACGCAACGTAATGCCGAGATAAAGCACGCGATCCGCATCGCCAAGATTCACCGTAAAGGTATCCAGCGCGAAAAAGACCGGCGCGGCAGGGGGCGGCGTCTCAGCTTTACTTTCCGTGGCGCTGTGCTGCTGCATCCGCCAGTAGCTGTAACCGGCGGTCGCCACGGCGGCGAGCGTCACGAGGATCAGCAGCGGCAGCCAAATGGCGCGTTTGCGTTTTTTAGTGATAGCGGTGTCGGTCATCTGATGCGGTCTTCCTGTTGCATATACTGCTTATCGTGTGATTATCCCGACTCCCGCGCGGGTCAAAGCGTGGAAAAGACGGGAATAATCACGCTACCTCTGGCGTTTAGGCAAAAATGTCGACTCTGCCATCGCCGCGTGCGGCGGATTGCAACGCAGCAGGGACTGTCAACGCATCATCTTCGTCATCCCCGGATGTCGCGCGGCGCCAGGCCGACGGCTGGCCTGAAGCGTGTTGTTGCTGCTGCTGCCCGGCAAAACTCTCGCTGCTGATATTGCTTTGTCCAAGCTGAATGCCGTTATCGGCCAGTTGCGCGCGAAGCACCGGCAACGCGGCTTCCAGCGCCGCGCGCACGTGGCTGTGCGGTGACACCATCTGGATTTGCGCCTGGTTATCGTCGAGCTTAAGCGAGATATGCACCTGACCAAGCTCTTCCGGGTGCAGACGCAGTTCCGCGGTCTGCTGCCCCTGGCGTGTGAACAGGGTGATGTGCTGGCTGACGCTCTGCTGCCAGTCCGGCGAACCTAATGCAGCCTGTACGGTGGGGGCGGCGGCTGGCGGTGCTGTTTGCGCAGGTGCTGTGACGATCGCTGACGGCATTGCCGCAGGCGCCGCTGCGGTTGGCGTGCTGTCGGCTTCGACTTTCAGGGCCACCGGCGCCAACTGCGGTGCGATTTGCGCAGCGGCAGGGAGCTCACGGCTGGCGAGTGGCTGCGCGATATCTTTGCTGGTACCGTGCTGGGCGATCGATTGATCGTCGCTGCGTGCAGTTAAACCGCTCAGGGCAGGCATGTCATTGTCTGCGGTAACCGTGGTCGATGGCACTGATTGTACCGGCGGCAGCATGGCCATCAGCGCGCTCATCCCGGCAAGGGAGGCGTCGCTGACGGTTTCGTCGTCATCGTCAGGCTCCAGCGGTTTGCTGTTCTGTACATCGCTTTTCAGATGTGAGGCCAACTGGCTGAGCAGGGTCTGTGTATCTGTGGTCGTACCGTCCGGCAGTTCAACCGGGATCTGCGCGGTCTCCTGTTGCAACAACCATTCGGTGACGGACGTTTTCGTGGGCGTTTTCCCGTCCGGCACCTGGGAAAGGGCGGCGGTAAGGCTTTTAAGCGGTTGCGTATTTTCACTCCCCAGCGCATCGCTGAGCAGGCTCAGAAAATCGGTTTCACCGCCCGCCTGCGTGGATAAACCCGGCGTGACGCTCTCTGCGTCCGGGGCTAAAAGCGTGAGCAGGTTAATCATTGCGATTCCTTAGCGTTGCGCGCTGGGCAAATTCATCCATCTTTTTCTGGTCAAGACGGTTTTCCGCCAGCAGCGTGGCGCTGGCCTGACGCTCCTGCAATGTCTCCCACGCCTGAAGCCGCTGTTTTTTCTCGCGCCAGAAGGTCAGCGCCTGCTCCACTTTTTGGTTCCATTGCAGCAACTGTTGGCGATGTTGTTCAATCGCGCTTTCCAGCGTCTGAATAAACTGCTGATAGTTTTGCCAGCGCAGGCTGGCAATCCCCTGACTCATGTCGCTGTTGAGGTTGTTTTGATATTCAAGCTGGTAATCCATCAGCATCTGTAATTGTTCTTCTACTTTCTGAAAACCACGACGCATCTCGCCGAGCCTGAGCGCGGCGCTATCCACCTCGTTTTCCGCCAGCTCTTTGAGCGTGGCCAATGCACCTTGTTGCGCCATCTTGCGGTACCTCCTGCTTCATCAGGTTGACGGGAAAATTCGCTCAAGCCCCTGAAGAGAACTCTCCCAGTCGGCTTTTTCCAGAATGCCCTGCTGCAAAAACGCTTCCAGCTGCGGCCACAGGGCGATGGCGCGATCCAGCATCGGATCGCTGCCTTTGGCGTAAGCCCCGACGCTCACCAGGTCACGGTTGCGCTGGAAGCTTGAAAGCAGTTGTTTGAAATGACGTACGCGGGCGTAGTGCGGCTCGCTGATTAGCGCCGTCATGGCGCGGCTGATTGAGGCTTCGATATCAATGGCCGGATAATGCCCGGCCTCGGCCAGCCTTCGCGACAGCACAATATGCCCGTCGAGAATGGCGCGCGCCGAGTCGGCGATAGGATCCTGTTGATCGTCGCCTTCGGTCAGCACCGTATAAAAGGCGGTCACTGAACCGCCACCGCTGATGCCGTTCCCGGCACGTTCAACCAGCGCGGGCAATTTGGCGAAAACGGAAGGCGGGTAGCCTTTGGTGGCGGGCGGCTCGCCAATCGCCAGGGCGATTTCACGCTGCGCCATCGCGTAGCGGGTGAGGGAGTCCATAATCAGCAGCACGTGCAGGCCGCGATCGCGGAAATCTTCCGCCACGCGGGTGGCATAGGCTGCACCCTGCATACGTAGCAGCGGCGACACATCCGCCGGGGCAGCGATGACTACCGAGCGGGCCCGGCCTTCGCTACCAAGAATGTTCTCGATAAAATCTTTCACTTCGCGTCCGCGCTCGCCAATCAGGCCAACCACAATCACGTCGGCCTGGGTGTAGCGCGCCATCATCCCCAGCAACACACTTTTGCCGACACCGGAGCCAGCAAACAGCCCCATCCGTTGCCCGCGCCCGACGGTGAGCAGCGCATTGATGGGCCGCACGCCGGTATCCAGCACATGTTCAATCGGCGTCCGCTGCAGTGGGTTAAACGGTGGCGTTATGAGTGCGCCGGTTTCGGTGGTCTCTGGTGCAGGCAGACCGTCGAGGGGTTTACCGCTGCCATCCAGCACGCGCCCCAGCAGTGCAGGGCCGAGCGGTAACTGTTTGCCGCTTTGTAATCCGTCGCCGGAAGCATTACGGGCATAGACGCGTGCGCCGGGCAAAATACCTTCCACTTCTTCCAGCGGCATCAGAAACAGGCGCTGACCGTTGAAGCCCACCACTTCGCTTTCCACTTCCTGTGTATCCGCACCGATCTGACGTTCGATAATGCAGGTTGCACCGAGCGGCAGTTGCAGACCGGTGGCCTCCAGCACCAGCCCGGTTGCGCGGGTCAGGCGTCCATAGCGGCGTACGGCAGGAAGCTGGGCGATGCGCGCTTCGACGTTATCCAGCGTTGTTAACCAGCGTGTAAGGCGCGCGGTCATCAGCAGGCTCCTGGCGCGGCAAGACGGCAGAGCTCCTGCCAGCGGGTGGCGACGCTCGCATCAAGGTCACCTTCATCGGCGCTGACTTTGCAGCCGCCAGGGTGCAGCGTCGGATCGCCGCGCAGCCGCCAGCCGTGCAGGCTTAAGGTGGCACCCAGCACCGCTTCCACGCGCGGAAGGTCGTCAGGGTTGACGCGCAACTGCGGTTTGCCGCTGAACAGAGGTTCTTGCTGGAGCAATGCCTGAATCTGTTTAATCAATGCTGAACTGTCGATGGATGTGGTCTGGCCGATGATTTGTCGTGCGGCTTCCAGGGCCATCTGCATCAACCGTGAGGCGATAACGCTATCCATCGCATCCAGCGTATGCTGGAACTCGCTGACCAGTTGTTGCATACGCGCATGTAGCGGGGCTTGTTCCTGCTGTGCCTGCGTCAGACCTTGTTCCAGCCCCTGCGCCAGACCCTCCTGATAACCCTGTTGCTGCCCGGCGGCGCGGCCTTCCTGCAACCCCGCCTGATAACCCTGCTCGTGGGCCTGCATCTGGATTTGCGCCAGTTGCTGCTGGCGCAATGCTTCTTCGGAAAGCGTGACTTCCTGCGCGTCAGCTTCCTGCTCAGGAATAAAAATCTGCTCCTCAGATGGCGGAGCGAGATCGTCCGGCTGCCAGATTTTCCACGGGGTGGTATCAGACATAGGTGTCGTCTCCGCTGCCAATTACCATCTCGCCGGTTTCCGCCAGACGCCGCACAATCAGCAGAATCGCTTTCTGCTCGTTCTCCACCTGCGACAGACGCACCGGCCCACGGTTGGCGAGATCGTCGCGCAGAATATCGGCGGCACGCTGAGACATATTGCGCAGGAACTTCTCGCGTAGCGGCGGTTCGGCCCCTTTGAGCGCGATAAGCAGCGATTCGGAGTCCACTTCCTGCAGCAGCCGCTGGATGCTGCGATCGTCCACCTCGACCAGGTTTTCGAACAGGAACATCTCGTCGATAATTTTTTGTGCCAGCTCGCCGTCGAATTCACGCACGGCGGTGATAACCGCTTCTTCCTGCTGGGTTTTCATCAGGTTGATGATTTCTGCTGCCGTTCTTACGCCGCCCATTTTGCTGCGCTTGAGGTTCTGACCATCAAGCAGGCCGTTGAGCACTTCGGTCAGCTCTGCCAGTGCGGCAGGCTGCACGCCGCCGAAGGTGGCGATACGTAGCATCACATCATGACGCAGACGCTCGTCGAACAGCGCCAGAATATCGGCGGCCTGCGCGCGTTTGAGATGCACCAGAATGGTGGCGATAATTTGCGGATGCTCATCGCGAATAATATCGGCGGCGCTCTGTGGCTCCATAAAGTTAAGCGTTTCGATACCGCTGGCGGTTTCGCGGGTTTCGAGAATATCTTCTAGCAGGCTGGCGGCACGCTCCTCGCCCAGCGCTTTCACCAGCACCGAACGCAGATATTCGTTGGCGTTGACGCTCAGCGCGGCGAACTGTTCTGCTTCCTGCTCAAACTCCGCCAGCACTTCAGTAAGCTGCTTATTGGAGATCTGCTTCACATTGGCCATTGCGGTGCTCAACTGTTGCACTTCGCGCGCCGACAGGTGCTTAAACACCTCGGCAGCACGATCTTCGCCAAGGGTCATCAGCAGAATGACGCTTTTATCTACACCGCTTAATTTACTCATGATCGTTATTCATCCACTGGCGGATGACCAGCGCGACAACGCGCGGATCGTTATCAGACATATCGCGAATACGCTGGCTCATGACTTCCGCGCCCATTCGCTGGTTGGCGCGGCGTTGCTGAAGTTGCTCATCTTTGCTGAGATGCACTTCTACCGCGTCCTGCGTTTCCTGGATAACGCGCGCCTGCTCGGCGGCGGCCTGCGTCTCCTGCTGACGTCGCATTAACTGTGGACGAACCGCTTTGCGCCACAGCAGCCAGGCCACCAAGAGCACCAACAACCAGCGGCCCAGCGACATTAGCTGGTCGATAAACGACTGCTGTTGCCAGAACGGCAGTTCTCCGCCGGTTTCGTCCGACTGAGTGAACGGCGAATTGACCACGTTGAGGGTATCGCCACGCTGGCTGGAAAAGCCCATCGCCTCGCGGGTAAGATCGTCGATTTGCTTCATTTGCTCCGCGCTGAGCGCCTGCGTTTTGCCATCCGCCAGCGTGCGATAGTTCACCACTACCGCGACGGAAAGACGCTGGATGTCGCCCACGTTGCGTTTGGTATGGCGAATGGTGCGATCCACTTCGTAGTTACTGGTCTCGTTACGCTGTGTATTGCGCGGCCCGCCGCTGCTCTGGGTGCGGGTGGTTTGCGTCGCATTATTGGCAGGCGGGGTAGCAATTGGCGCAGTCGGTGTCGGTGCAGGCGAGTTGGAGAGCGCGCCAGGCACGCCGCCCGGGTACGGACTTCCAATTTGTTCGCTCTCGTTCACCTGACGTGAACGCAGTACCGCCTGGCTGGCGTCACCGTTCGGGCGATACTGCTCTTCGGTTTGCTCTTTATTATCAAAATCGATCTGCGCGGTGACCTGCGCGTGAACGTTACTGTTGCCCACGATGGGCCCCAGAATGGCTTCGATACGGCGCTGCACGCGGCTCTCAACGTCGGCGGCGTACTTCAGCTGCGCGTCGTTCAGGTCACGGGCGTTGGTATTAGATTGGGTGAGCAGATGGCCGCTTTGATCGACCAGCGTCACGTTGCCCGGCGGCAGTCCGGCGACGGAACTGGAGACCAGATGCACCACCGCCGAAATTTGCCCTTCGTCCAGCGCGCGACCCGGTTCAAGATTGACAGTGACGGAGGCGGAAGGGGATTTTTGTTCACGCACGAACAGCGACGGTTTTGGCATCGCTAAATGGACGCGGGCGCTTTTCACCGGCCCCAGGGTCTCGATAGTGCGCGACAGTTCGCCCTCCAGCGCGCGCTGATAGTTAACCTGCTCGCTGAACTGGCTGATGCCGAACTTTTCTTGATCGAGCAATTCAAAACCGACCGCGCCGCCTTTTGGCAAACCGGCCTGCGCCAGACGCAGGCGAAGTTCATGCACTTTATCCGCAGGAACTTCGATTGCGCCGCCGTTATCCGCAAAGCGGTAGGGGACGTTCATCTGCGTCAGCTGGCTGACAATGGCGCCGCCATCCTGATCGGAAAGGTTGCTAAATAGCGTGCGATAGTCCGGGCTTTTCGCCCACAGCACCAGTGCAACGATGATAGCCACCGCGGCGGCGCTGGCCACCATCAACGGAATTTTCGGGTTTGCGCGCAGGCGACTGACCCACTCCAGCGTTTTAGTTTGCGGTGTAGTGGTGGCGTTCGCGCTCATTGCGCACCTCGTAGATCCTGAAAGATGGCGTTAAATGTGTACAAAAACAAAGCAGACTCCCGGGCGACGAACACAAAATGACAGCGCTGCCATTATTTGCTGTTGCGGGATTTTCTATGGTTCAAATAACCCGTTTTTTTGCCGCTATTTAACGCCTTTATCTTATTGACAAGATGCTAATCTCTGCTCCATTAACATTTTCAGGGGTGGATTATGGCAATTCAGGGTATTGAGGGCGTGCTGTCACAGTTACAAATGACGGCTAATGTGGCGCGCAATCAGCAAGTGGATACGCAGTCTACGGTGAGTTTCGCAGGACAACTGAGCGCCGCGCTCGACCGCATCAGCGATACGCAAAATGCCGCCCGCACCCAGGCGGAAAAGTTTACTCTCGGCGTACCGGGCGTGGCGCTGAATGATGTTATGACCGATCTGCAAAAATCATCCGTGTCGTTACAGATGGGCATTCAGGTCAGGAATAAGATGGTGAGTGCGTATCAGGAAGTGATGGGCATGCAGGTGTAATTGATGGTTGAGTGCGCGCGGGTGCCCCTCACCCCGGCCCTCTCCCACAGGGAGAGGGTGAAAAACGCAGGAAATTCAGCAACGTGCTCGATCGGTTCCCTCTCCCTGTGGGAGAGGGTTAGGGTGAGGGGCTAAAACAACTCACTTCTGAATCAAATAGCGAATCGTGGGCCCATCCTGCTGGATGTCCAGTACGGTGTAGCCGTAGTTGCGGGCGTCCAGCGGAATATTATTGATCGACTGCGGGCAGTCACTCACCACTTCCAGAATTTCGCCTTTTTTCAGCTGCGGCATCGCTTCTAGCGTGGCGACAGCCGGATACGGGCATGGCTCGCCGACCATATCCAGGCGGTAATCAGGCACGATATCTTTCATGCTGTCTCCTTCGCCGTGACAACGGCAGACTGATTTTTGCGTTTAAAAAAGTGTTTTTCCCAGCCGATGATCAGCATCAGCGCGGTAAATAACAGAAGGTACGTCACCAGCAGGCCGCCCGTCGGGCCGAAGGTGTTGAGCAGGTTGACTTTATCCCAGTTGGTGGCCAGTGCCGGAGAAATATCATCCCAGTAGTAGGCCAGAATGGTTGAACCGATGACGTTGCCAATGCCCACCCACCAGAAATGCACCTGGCCTTCCACCGCGCGATACATCCAGCCGGTTTCGCAACCGCCGGCCAGCACAATACCAAAGCCGAAGAGCAGGCCACCTATCACCGCATTCGGGCCCGCCCACATGATTTTGGCTTCTGCGCCTAACTGCACGTAACCGAAAATACCGATGGCGCTGGCCGCCATGCCGAAGATAATCGCTTTCGCCATATGGGTGCGCCCGGTGATCCACATATCGCGGAAGGCCGAGGTAAAGCAGATTTGCGCGCGTTCAATCAGCAGGCCAAAGCCGACGCCGAACAGCATCGCGAGGCCGAGTTTCGGTTTATCAATGGCGGTAAACAGCCCCCAGCCCACGATGCCGATAAACACCAGCATGCCCAGACGAAAACGGCGACGCGCCTGATCCGGTTTTTGCGTCAACGGCGACGCGGCAGAGACTTTCTGCATTTTCACCGGAATGCGGAACAGCGGCAGGAGGGTGAAGCGAGCGCCGAACCAGGAACCGATGGCGGTTGCCACGGCGAAGAACCAGGCGTGCAGTGAGAACTGAGGGATCCCGGTGAAGAATGCCGCCAGGTTACACCCCATCGCCAGACGCGCGCCGAAACCGGCTATCGCGCCGCCAATGATAGCCTGCAGGATACGCACACGGCTGCGTGGCATACGCAGTTTGACGTTGTTTGCCCACAGTGCCGCAGCGAAACAACCACCGAACATGCCAATGATCATCATGCCGTCTATGCGAGAGAGCGGGGTGCCATCGAGGTGGATCAGTTTGTAGTAGCCCCACTCTTCAGCGTGAACGCCCGCCAGTTGCAGCAGTTGCCCGCCCCAGCGGGTGAATTCGCCGGTGACAGCCCAGAAGGTGCCGGTAATGCCAAAATAGTAGGTGGAGAGAATACCGGCAGCGATTACCGCCGGGGCAGGGGCCCAGAATTTGATCAGGTACGCCTGTTTGAAGTGTTGCCAGGTCATGGTGCTAGCCTCTGAACTCAGAAGGATCGAAAGAGCGGGAATTCTACGCTGCTCCATCCATCTGGCGAATGCTTTTTGCGTAAAACCTCGAACAGATCAATTTCAGACAAGGGGCGTGAAAGGGTGGCGGGCTTAAGGCTATAATGTCACAATATTTTTTTCTCCGTATGCAGGATGAATCATGAAAAAATTAGCAATGGTTGCCGCGCTGATGACGCTGGCAGGCTGCGTGCAGGTCGATAACTATAAAGACGTGGTGAAAGTGCCCGCGCCAGAGGGGCTTGTCGGTTACTGGCAAACGAAAGGGCCGCAGCGTTCGCTGGTGAGCCCGGAAGCCATTGGCAGTTTGATTGTCACCCGCGACGGCGATACGCTGGATTGTCGTCAGTGGCAGCGTACGATTGCCGTGCCGGGCAAACTGATGCTGCGTGGGGATGATCTGTATAACGTGACTGAAAAACGCGATGTTTATTCCGTTGTTCGCGAAGATGGCACGCTGGAATACGATGGCATGACGTTGCAGCGTGTCGATCGCCCAACAATCGAGTGCATCGCCGCGCTGGAGAAAAAACCGCTGTCGAGCGCGTTGCCGACAGAACTGCCTGCAACGCAGCCGGAAACCTCATCCAGCAGCGTTCCGGCGGATATCGTTCCTATCAAATAAGTATTTTCCCGGCGGTTATCCCGCCGGGTGCGTTTTACAGCACATCCTCCAGTACCCAGACGCTTACGCTTCCCCCATTACAGGTAAAGGTCGCACTGCCCGCGTCGTCGGTCTCAACAATTTCTTCCCGGTTATTGAGGAAGTCCTTCCAGCGTTTGTTGCCGTAATTTTCGCCAAGCGTAATGGTTTTCTCGCCATCGTCACCGTTAGACAAGACCACCACGCAACCCGGTGCGTCGTCGGTACCACTGCGGCTGAAGGCGATGCAGTTAGGGTGATCGAACCACAGGGTTTGTACGCCGTGGGCAAAGCGCTGGCGAGCGTCGATTAATTCATGCAGTTGTTCAATCACCGGCATATCGATGGTGTAGGTTTCGCCATCGCCGCCTGTGTCTTCATAGTGTGCGCCGAAAAGATCGGGATAAAAGACGGAAGGCACGCCGTTTTCCCGCAGCAGGATCAGTGCATACGCCAGCGGTTTAAACCAGGCTTCAACCGGGGCTTCCAGCGCCTGAAGCGGTTGGGTATCGTGATTGGCGACCAGCGTCACCGCGTGGAACGGATCGGCCTCGACCAGCGTGCCGGTGAAAATCTGGCTCATGTCATAGTCAGCGCCCATGCGTGAGGCTTCATGGAAATGCATCTGCAATGGCGCATCGAACAGCATCGTCTGGCCGTCGACCTGGTCAATATACTGCTGCAGTTTGTCCACTTCATGCGACCAGTATTCGGCCACAATAAACAGCGGTTTGGGCGCGACTTCCTGAACGTGCTCAATCCACTCTTTATAGAACCAGGCCGGAATATGTTTAACCGCGTCGAGACGAAAACCGTCGCAGTGGGTTTGATCCATCACCCAGCGCGCCCAGTATTTGATCTCTTCAGTCACTGCATGATTACGAAAATCGATATTTTCGCCCATCAGATAGTCAAAATTGCCCATCTCATCATCAACCTGATCGTTCCAGCCTTCGCCGGTGTAATCGTTGACGATTTTAAAAATGCCGTCTTCATTCGGATCCTCGATATGATCGATCCCGCTGAAGCATTTGTAATCCCAGATGAATTTTGAATATTGTCCTGCGCGGACAGGGAAGGTGTAGCGCGTCCAGGCTTCACACTCAACGATTTCTTCATCGATCTGCGTGCGATCGTCCTGGTTAACGCGCTGCACGCGAATGCGCTCTTTCTCATCCGCCCCCATTTTGTGGTTTACCACCACGTCCAGTAGTACGGCGATATCATGCTTTTTCAGGGCGTCAATGGCCGCCAGTAGCTGGCGCTTGTCACCATATTTAGTGGCAACGCTACCTTTTTGATCAAACTCGCCTAAATCGAACAGATCGTAGCTGTCATAGCCCACAGAATAGCCGCCCGACGCGCCTTTATAGGCGGGCGGCAGCCAGATCATATTGATACCGATTTCATTCAGATTCGGCGCAAGCGCCTCAACTTCGGGCCATAACTCACCGCCCGTGGGGTAATACCAATGAAAGCACTGCAAGAGGGTGGGGTTGCGCATACCTGTTCTCCGTGAAAGGCGACACAAGTACTATAAGTGGGAAATGCGCGCGGCGCGAGATTTGCGCAATTTCACGCCGCGAAGGTTAATGGCTGGTGTCGTTACTGCTTTGTGGCACCAGAACATGTCCACCCTGGTTACCATACGTTGTCATTACCGATTTTTGCATGGAGGACTGCCCAACGAGCGTAGCCAGCTCATCCATTCGCAGCTGTAAGCGGCGTTTCACTTCGGCTTCGTTATCCAGTACGGCGCGCAATAGCGGGCGGAGCTGGTCCTGAATGGCGCTTGACGGCGGATTCTGCTGGGTGAGATCCGCGACCTGATGCACCGCACGCACGTACTCCATCTCGCTGGCGATCAATTCATCCCACAAACCCTCTGTGGCAAGGCGGAGCATTATTTTGCTTTTCTCAACCAACTGCTGCCAGGCAATATACAAGTGCGGTGCGTGGTTCATTAGACGGCGTCCTGAATCAAGTTAGGCGTAAGTAACGACTCCTTCCACGCATCAGCAATGTTGCGCAGCAAGCCTTCCACTTCCTCAACGGCGGCAACATCGTTGTGCAGATTAGCCTGCAACAGGCGTCGCACCATGTAGCTGTACAATGAAATAAGATTCAGGGTCAGTTCGTCACGGCTGTTCTCATCCAGTCCTACTTTTAGACCGTTTTCGATAATGTTAATGGCTTTCGACAGCGAGAGGCCTTTACCTTCCAGCTGATTGTCCTGCATAAACAGACGAGCGCGAACCAGCGCGCTAAGCGCGCCGTCAAACAGCATGGTGACCAGCTGCGACTGACTGGCGCTCATGACTGCGCTCTCGACTCCGATTTGTGCGTAGGCCTGCGTGCCTTTTGCGCCGTACATGTTGTCTCCTGCTAATTATTTAGAGTTGCTGCTGGACGTATCGAACTGCTGCGTCAGATAGCTACTGGTCGAGTTCAGGGAGTTCATCAGCACGTCCAGTTGGGTGAACTGCGCTTTGTAGCGCGCCATCATCGTGTCGATACGATCGCTGGCGGCGTTGTACTGATCCGTCAAATTGTTCAGTGTTTTACTGACACCATCTTTCGCCGCCTGAATTATCCCGGTGGAGGAAAGCCAACTGGTCAGGTTATTGCCGATGGTGGTGGTGACGCCGGTATTTTTGCCGTCACCGATAAACATGTCGCCCACGCCGGAGGCATCTTTTTTCAGCGCCGCCTGCAGTTTGTCGGTCGATAGTTCGAGCTTGCCGGTGCTGGCGTCGGTGGTGATACCAATCTGCGACAAGGTTTTGTAATCGGAACTGCTGTGTGTGTTACCCAGCAGGGTTTTCAACTGCGTCTGGATCGTGCGCAGCGTGGAGTCGCCGAGCAGCGCGCCGTTGCTGGTGTCCTGGCTCTCTGCGCCTGCATCCACGGCGGTGTATTTGGTCAGGCTGCTGAAAGTGTCCTGTAGCGCGTTATACGCATCCACCCACGCCTTGATCGCGCTTTCCGCTTTCGAGGTGTCTTTGGTGATGGTCAGCGTCTGGTTACCGGTGGTGACATCATTCAGGTTGAGGGTGATATCTTCCAGCGCGTCGCTGATGGTGTTGCTGCTGTTCTCAATCGGAACGTTGTTCACCGTCAGTTTGGCGTTTTGCGCGGTGACGCTCTCTTCCATACCGTTGCTGGACGCTTTCGGGTCAAAGCCCATAAAGCTTTGCAGGGCGCTATCGCCGCTCACACTCAGGGTCATCGCGTTGTCGCTGCCCGTATCGTTTGAGGTCACCGACAGGCGATATTGACCGTTGCCAACGTTGATAATACTGGCGCTAACGCCTGCTTTCGCATTATTGATGGCATCACGAATGCCGGTCAGCGAGGAGTTGGCCGCGCTGATATCAATCGTGACCGGATCTTTTCCGCCGCCCTGCTGAATAGTCAGCACGCTATCGCTGCTGGCAATGGCGGTTTTGGTGTCGGTCTGGCTGTTTTTGGTGGTCAGCGTTTGCGCCTGCGCCAGTTGCGTGATGCTGATGGTGTATTTCCCGGCAATCGCGCTCCCGGTGGTGGTGGCGCTGAAGGCGGTGCTGCTGCTGGTGGTGGAGGTGGCGGTAAACAGGTCGGCTTTATTCAGCGCGGTGTTGGCGGTCTGGAAGGTTTCCAGCGCGCTTTTTAATGTGCCGTAAGCGCTCAGCTTCGCAGTATATGAACTCTGCTGCGTTGAAATAGGCTTCAGCGTCGATTTTTGCGCCGCTTCAAGACTATCCAGAATGCCGCTCAGATCCAAACCCGACCCGACGCCCAGCGTTGAAATACTTGCCATGATGAATTCCTTAATCGTGTGACACGTAGAACGAATACCGGGGTTATCGGCGGGAATGGCACAAAGTTTACGATTAATTTTGCTTATTTAATGGCGAGAATAGGGCGGTGTGAGGAGAGTATTTCGGCGGCTAGAAAAAAATTCTAAAGGTTGTGAGTGACCAGACGATAACAGGTTTGACGGCGACGAAGCCGAAGGGTGGAAGCCCAATACCTAAACCGTAGACTTGAAAACAGGAAAAGAAATCATGGCACAAGTCATTAACACCAACAGCCTCTCGCTGATCACTCAGAACAACATCAACAAAAACCAGTCTGCTCTGTCGACGTCTATCGAGCGTCTCTCTTCCGGTCTGCGTATCAACAGCGCAAAGGATGATGCAGCGGGCCAGGCTATTGCTAACCGCTTTACCTCTAACATTAAAGGCCTGACTCAGGCTGCACGTAACGCCAACGACGGTATTTCTCTGGCGCAGACCACCGAAGGCGCACTGTCTGAGATTAACAACAACTTGCAGCGTGTGCGTGAACTGACTGTACAGGCAACTACCGGAACGAACTCCGATTCTGACCTGTCTTCTATTCAGGACGAAATTAAATCTCGTTTAAGTGAAATTGACCGTGTTTCTGGTCAGACTCAGTTTAACGGCGTGAACGTACTGGCTAAGAATGACACCCTTTCTATTCAGGTGGGTGCAAATGATGGTCAGACAATCAATATCGACCTGCAGCAGATCGATTCCCATACACTGGGTCTGGATGGCTTCAGCGTTAAAAATAATGATGCGGTGAAAACCAGTGCTGCTGTTACCTCTGTTGGTGGCTCTGCTGCACCGGGCGGTACCGTTGCTCTACAAAACTCAACCGCGGATCTGGATGCACTAGCGCTCACAATTGGTGATGGTAATATCAGCAAGATTGTGAAGGGTGATGACAATAAATATTATGCTGAGGTAACAGGATCTACCGATAGTACAGATGGTTTTTATGAGGTTACTATCGATTCCGATAGTACTTCAGCGGATGCAGGTAAGATCAGCCTGACCACAGGGACCGTTGTATCTCCAACTCCGACTATTTCTGACACCACAGCCATTAACTCCGTCGCGAATACGGCAACTGGCGTAGGTGCTAAAACCGTGACTTTTGACAATACAGATACAGCAACAGCAGGCATCAGCACTGGTGCTTCTCTCGTTAAACTTCAGGATGAGAAAGGCAACGATACTGCTACTTACGCAATCAAAGCACAAGATGGCAGCCTGTATGCCGCCAACGTTGATGAGTCCACAGGTAAAGTCACTGTCAAAACCGCAAGCTATACCGATGCTGACGGTAAAGCAGTGACCGATGCCGCTGTAAAACTGGGTGGTGATAATGGCAAAACCGAAATTGTTGTCGATGCAGCATCAGGCAAAACTTATGCTGCTGCTGACCTGAGCGGGGCTGACCTTTCCAGCGCCACCAACACTGTGACCGCCATTCCAAATGGTAAAACCACGTCTCCGCTGGCAGCCCTGGACGACGCTATCAGCCAGATCGACAAATTCCGCTCCTCCCTCGGTGCGGTACAAAACCGTCTGGATTCCGCGGTCACCAACCTGAACAACACCACCACCAACCTGTCTGAAGCGCAGTCCCGTATTCAGGACGCCGACTATGCGACCGAAGTGTCCAACATGTCGAAAGCGCAGATCATTCAGCAGGCCGGTAACTCCGTGCTCTCCAAAGCCAACCAGGTACCGCAGCAGGTTCTGTCTCTGCTGCAGGGCTAATCGCCTGCCCCACGCAAACCCCGCTCCGGCGGGGTTTTTCACGTTTCCTCTTCCCCGACTGCGCAAATAACCCCTCATTTCACCCACTATTCCCTCAATTAAAAATCATGCAGAAACGGATAATTGTGCCGATAACTTAATTAATGCAGGGCTGTTTATCGTGAATTCACTCTATACCGCTGATGGTGTAATGGATAAACACTCGCTATGGCAACGTTACGTCCCTCTGGTGCGCCATGAGGCGCTGCGCCTTCAGGTGCGTTTGCCGGCGAGTGTGGAACTTGACGATTTGCTCCAGGCGGGCGGCATAGGGTTATTGAATGCCGTTGAACGCTACGACGCTCTGCAGGGCACGGCATTTACCACTTACGCAGTGCAACGCATCCGTGGGGCGATGCTGGACGAACTACGCAGCCGTGACTGGGCACCGCGTAGCGTTCGGCGTAACGCGCGTGAAGTTGCGCAGGCGATGGGGCAACTGGAACAGGAACTGGGCCGTAACGCGACCGAAACAGAAGTTGCGCATCGGTTGGGTATTCCCGTTGAAGAGTACCGTCAGATGTTACTCGATACCAATAACAGCCAGTTATTCTCCTACGATGAGTGGCGGGAAGAGCATGGCGATAGCGTCGAGATGGTGACGGAAGCCAATCAGCAGGAAAACCCGCTTCACCAATTACTGGAGGGGAATCTCCGTCTGCGCGTGATGGAGGCCATCGAAGCCCTCCCTGAGCGGGAAAAATTGGTGCTGACGCTCTATTATCAGGAAGAGCTGAATCTGAAAGAGATTGGCGCGGTACTGGAAGTCGGAGAGTCACGAGTCAGTCAGTTGCATAGCCAGGCAATCAAACGCCTGCGCACGAAGCTGGGTAAGCTGGAGTAATGCCGCATAAGCAATGACGACGTGGAGTTTTCATCACTATGCAGCAATTAAAAAGACGGCCACTAAGCCGCTATCTTAAAGACTTTAAACACAGCCAAACACATTGTACTCACTGCCATAAAGCGCTCGATCGGGTAACGCTTGTTCGCCTTGGCGAAATTGTTAACAAGCTTGCCATCGCCCGGCTGGATATGCTGGTGGACGAGGAAACGTGGTTGCAGCAGCGTGGCGAGTGGGCCGCGTTATGCCGTTTCTGCGGCGATCTGCACTGCAAAGAGCAGAGTGATTTCTTCGACATTATCGGCTTTAAGCAGTATCTCTTTGAACAGACCGAAATGAGCCCC
Organism: Pseudocitrobacter faecalis; assembly: GCF_965231525.1. NCBI lineage: Bacteria > Pseudomonadati > Pseudomonadota > Gammaproteobacteria > Enterobacterales > Enterobacteriaceae > Pseudocitrobacter > Pseudocitrobacter faecalis. The sequence continues at coordinate 1,434,529 of NZ_CBDDNJ010000002.1, forward strand.
GGCACGGTGCGCGAGTACGTTGTGCGCTTACGGCGTCTGGGCGAGCATCTTGTAAAAAATAATATTCCCCGAAATCTGCTGCAGAAAGGCGCGCCGGATGAGATATTAATTCCCTGGTTGCCGCAGACCAGCACCAATAATTATCGTATTGCGCTACGAAAATATACGCAATTTGTTAATCGGGCTGGCATGGCACCGGGTCAGAATTTCGCGTATCCCGCGACCTCTGATATATATTAAAACGGAATAGCTTATAACTGTCTGGTGTTTGTCTGTTTTCACAAACGGCCTACACTACAAAAAAAGCAATCTTTTCGGGGGTATAATGAAATTAGCACTTTTCGGTCGTCAGGCATTAATGGGCGTGATGGCAGTGGCTTTGATGGCAGGTGTCAGCGCGAACACGTTCGCGGCGGAGAATCTGCTTAACCAGGTGAAAGAGCGCGGAACCCTGCGCGTGGGCCTGGAAGGCACCTATCCACCGTTCAGCTTCCAGGGTGATGATGGCAAACTGACCGGTTTTGAAGTCGATTTTGCCAACGATCTGGCAAAACATCTGGGCGTGAAAGCCGATCTTAAACCGACCAAATGGGACGGAATGCTGGCCTCTCTGGATTCCAAACGCATTGATGTGGCGATTAACCAGGTGACCATTTCACCTGAACGTAAGAAAAAATATGATTTCTCTACCCCGTATACCATCTCCGGTATTCAGGCGCTGGTGAAAAAAGGCAATGAAGGCTCCATTAAAACCCCGGCTGACCTGAAAGGTAAAAAAGTGGGCGTGGGGCTGGGTACCAACTACGAAGAGTGGCTGCGTCAGAATGTGCAGGGCGTTGATGTCCGTACCTATGATGATGACCCGACGAAATTCCAGGATCTACGCGTAGGCCGTGTTGATGCTATTCTGGTTGACCGTCTGGCGGCGCTGGATATGGTGAAGAAAACCAATAACACGCTGGCGGTAACCGGCGAAGCGTTCTCCCACCAGGAATCTGGCGTGGCGCTGCGCAAAGGCAATGAAGACCTGCTGAAAGCGATCGATGGCGCGATCGATGCCATGCAGAAAGACGGCACCATGAAGGCGCTGTCTGAAAAATGGTTCGGCGCTGACGTGACAAAATAATCGAAGCTGCTTAAAAAAGGCGCTAACAGAGCGCCTTTTTTTATTTCCGCGGCAACTGGGTGCATAATCAAGAGAATTCAGTCAGGAGGTTTCATGTCTCTGCAAAACTTAACGCGCTTCCCGCGCCTCGAATTTATTGGCGCGCCGACGCCGCTGGAATATCTGCCGCGTTTTTCCGATTACTTAGGGCGCGACATTTTTATCAAACGCGATGACGTCACGCCGCTGGCGATGGGCGGCAATAAACTGCGCAAGCTGGAATTTCTGGCCGCAGATGCGCTACGTGAAGGCGCAGATACGCTGATTACCGCCGGGGCCATTCAGTCGAACCACGTGCGCCAGACGGCAGCGGTGGCGGCGAAGCTCGGCCTGCACTGCGTGGCGCTGCTCGAAAATCCGATTGGCACCACGGCGGAAAACTACCTGAGTAACGGTAACCGCCTTTTGCTGGATCTGTTCAATACTCAGGTGGAAATGTGCGACGCGCTGATCGATCCGAACGCGCAGTTGGCTGAACTGGCGACGCGCATCGAAGCGCAGGGTTTTCGCCCTTACGTCATTCCGGTCGGTGGCTCTAACGCGCTGGGCGCGCTGGGCTATGTAGAGAGCGCGCTGGAAATCGCTCAGCAGTGTGAAGGCGCGGTGGCTCTCTCATCCGTGGTAGTGGCCTCCGGCAGCGCCGGCACCCACGCCGGGCTGGCGGTAGGCCTTGAACAGGTGATGCCGGATGCGGAACTGATTGGCGTAACCGTTTCGCGCAGCGTCGCGGACCAAAAACCAAAAGTGGTGACGCTGCAACAGGCGGTCGCTGAAAGTCTTGAAGTGAGCGCCAGTGCGGATATTCTGCTGTGGGATGATTACTTTGCCCCGGCTTACGGCATGCCCAATGAAGCGGGTATGGAAGCGGTGAAACTGCTTTCGCGCCTGGAAGGCATTCTGCTGGATCCGGTTTATACCGGTAAAGCAATGGCCGGGCTTATCGACGGTATTACCCAGAAACGCTTTAAGGATGAAGGGCCGATTCTGTTTGTTCATACGGGCGGCGCGCCTGCGCTCTTCGCCTATCATCCGCATATCTAACGTAGAAAAAGACTTATGCAAGAGAGTATACAACTGGTTGTTGATTCGCTGCCGTATCTGCTCAAAGGCGCAGTGTTCACGCTGCAATTGAGTATTGGCGGCATGTTTTTTGGTTTGGTGCTGGGGTTCCTGCTGGCGCTGATGCGGATGTCGCAAGTCTGGCCGGTGCGCTGGCTGGCGCGTTTCTACATCTCTGTTTTTCGCGGTACGCCGCTTATTGCACAGCTGTTTATGATTTATTACGGCCTGCCGCAGTTTGGCATCGAATTAGATCCTATCCCGTCAGCGATGATTGGCCTGTCGCTGAACACGGCGGCGTACACGTCTGAAACCTTGCGTGCGGCAATTTCTTCTATCGATAAAGGCCAGTGGGAAGCTGCCGCCAGTATCGGGATGACGCCGTGGCAAACGCTGCGCCGGGCGATTCTGCCGCAGGCTGCACGCGTTGCGCTGCCGCCGTTGTCGAACAGTTTTATTAGCCTGGTGAAAGACACCTCGCTTGCGGCGACGATTCAGGTGCCAGAGCTGTTCCGTCAGGCGCAGCTTATCACGTCGCGCACGCTGGAAGTGTTCACCATGTACCTCGCGGCCTCGTTGATCTACTGGGTGATGGCGACGGTGCTCTCCTCGCTGCAAAACTACTTTGAAAATCAGCTTAACCGCCAGGAGCGTGATCCAAAATGAGTGCCATCGACGTAAAAAACCTGGTGAAAAAGTTCCATGGTCAGACGGTGCTGCATGGCATCGATTTGCAGGTAAATGAAGGTGAAGTGGTGGCGATTATCGGGCCGAGCGGCTCGGGGAAAACCACGCTGCTGCGCAGTATTAATTTACTGGAGCAGCCGGAAGGCGGCACCATTCGGGTGGGTGATATTACCATCGACACGGCAAAATCCATCAGCCAGCAGAAGGGGTTAATCCGCCGTCTGCGCCAGCATGTAGGGTTTGTCTTCCAGAGTTTCAATTTATTTCCTCACCGGACGGTGCTGGAAAATATCATTGAAGGCCCGGTCATTGTTAAAGGTGAAAATAAAGCTGAAGCCAGCGCCCGCGCGCGTGAATTGCTGGCGAAAGTGGGCCTGGCCGGGAAAGAGGGGAGCTATCCGCGTCGCTTGTCCGGGGGGCAGCAGCAGCGAGTGGCTATTGCCCGTGCGCTGGCAATGCGCCCGGATGTGATTCTGTTTGATGAACCGACGTCTGCGCTGGATCCTGAACTGGTCGGCGAGGTATTAAACACCATCCGTCAACTGGCCCAGGAGAAGCGCACTATGGTTATTGTGACGCACGAGATGAGTTTCGCGCGTGATGTCGCCGACCGCGCTATCTTTATGGATCAGGGACGCATTGTGGAGCAGGGCGAGGCGAAAGCGCTGTTTGCTAATCCGCAGCAGGCGCGTACCCGTCAGTTCCTCGAAAAATTCCTCATGCAGTAAACCGAAATCAATTACCGTCCTTAACCAAAATCAGGACGGTAATTGCCCGGATATCTCTTCGCCTGTCAGCTGAAAATTAAGATAATTTTGCGAGAATGTAATATTTTATACATATAAGCACTGTTTATGTGTTAGTTTTCTGTATTGATAAAAATAATTCTCAATAAGAGGCTTTCTCGTTCGTTATGAGGGACAGTGACTTTTTCAGTTGGCGGCGGGAGATGCTGCATCGTTTTCAATCCGCATCAACCAGCGACCAAATTTATACGCTTCTGCAGCAGCAAACCGAACACCTTGAATATGACTTCTTCTCGCTGTGCGTGCGCCATCCGGTGCCGTTCACGCGGCCTAAAACTTCACTCTATACCACTTATCCTGACGCCTGGATGTCGCATTATAAAGCCGCTAATTATATGGCAGTCGATCCGGTTCTGAAGCAGGGCAATTTCCGTTTTGGGCATTTACGGTGGGACGATGCGTTATTCTGCGAAGCCCAGGAGTTGTGGGATGCCGCACGAGATCATGGTCTGCGTACGGGCGCGACGCAATGTCTGATGCTTCCAAATCATGCTCATAGTTTCTTTTCGGTATCACGAACACACGCGACAGAAGCAGGGCCAGATAGTGATGAAATTGAACTTCGCCTGCAAATGTTATTAGAGATGAGTTCTCTTGCGCTATTACGCGTTGAGGATGAAATGGTCATGCCGAGGGAGATGAAGTTCAGTAAACGTGAACTGGAAATACTACAATGGACGGCAGAGGGGAAAACATCGGCGGAGATTTCGATGATTCTGTCAATTTCCGAGAATACGGTGAACTTCCACCAAAAGAATATGCAGAAGAAATTTGATGCGCCGAATAAAACGCAGATTGCCTGCTATGCGGTAGCGATTGGTCTTATCTGACTCTGTTTAATGTTCTGCGTGTCAGACGGAAAACCGGCTGTAGGCATTGCTTACAGCCGGTTTTTTATTACTGGCGGTAAGCTTGTTTAATTTGCTTAACGGTGCTGGAAAATACAGCAGACTGGGCTTCATCTTCCAGCAGTGCAATTTGCTTTTCCATTTTGAGAATCACGCGGCCAGCATCTGCCTGACCCATTGCCTGCAGCATCAGGGTCAGCATGGCTTTCAGACAGGATACCTCCTGGGCCAGGTGTTGGTTATTCTCCGCGGTGGAAAAATCAGGTGTGCTCATTTATTGCCTCGTATGATTTCTGCGCTGGTGCGCGATACTGGATAGTGAAGGGCGCGAAGTATACCACAAGCCAGCATAAAAAATGGAGTGCTTGTTTTTTACCCGTTACTTTCGCCTCTCCTGATAATTAAAAATGGCCAGAACAGTGATTATGCACACAAAATGTTTAAATCTGGTTCTCTCATCGTTAATTATTGTTACATATTATATTGCGTATTTCTCATCTGCGAAAAATTGTCCATATACGGACAAATTGCGTAGAAAGTTGTAAAAAGAGTGCTTCGCATCTCACTGTTTTTAAGACATTTCCATCAGATGTACATTCTAATTTCCAAAAACGAGATCAAAATCGACGCTGTGACACTTTTAGACTTTCAAAATTGATATAAAACCCGGTACTATGGGCGTGAATTAAGAGGCAGTAGCGTTATCCCTATTCTGGAGATTATTCCTTTGATCAACGTCCTTCTTGTTGATGACCACGAACTGGTGCGCGCAGGGATACGACGCATTCTCGAAGATACAAAAGGTATTAGGGTCACCGGTGAAGTTAACTGCGGCGAAGACGCTGTGAAGTGGTGCCGCGCTAATCCCGTTGATGTTGTTCTGATGGATATGAACATGCCGGGCATCGGCGGCCTTGAGGCCACGCGTAAAATTGCGCGCTCTGCGGTTGACACAAAAGTGATTATGTTAACCGTTCATACCGAAAATCCGCTCCCCGCCAGGGTTATGCAGGCAGGGGCGGCTGGCTATTTAACCAAAGGGGCAGCACCGCAAGAAGTGGTGAATGCCATCCGCTCTGTATTCTCTGGCCAGCGCTATATTGCATCTGATATCGCGCAGCAGATGGCCCTGAGTCAGATTGAGCCGGAAAAAACAGAATCGCCATTCGCCAGTTTGTCTGAACGCGAATTGCAGATTATGCTGATGATCACCAAAGGCCAAAAAGTAAATGAGATCTCAGAGCAGTTGAATCTGAGTCCTAAAACGGTGAACAGTTATCGCTATCGCATGTTCAGCAAACTGAACATTCATGGCGATGTTGAACTGACTCACCTGGCAATTCGCCATGGTCTGTGTAATGCGGAGTCGTTAGCAAGTCAGTGAGTGAAGTTTTTGATTCAAAAGCCTTCCTGAAAACGGTCACCAGCCAGCCCGGCGTCTATCGTATGTATGATGTCGGTGGCACCGTTATTTACGTCGGTAAAGCCAAAGATCTTAAAAAACGCCTCTCCAGCTATTTTCGTCGCCAGGTCTCTTCCCGTAAAACGGAGGCGCTGGTGGCGCAAATTGCGCAGATCGACGTGACCGTCACGCACACGGAAACCGAAGCGCTGCTGCTGGAACACAACTACATCAAACTCTACCAGCCACGTTACAACGTGCTGCTGCGTGATGATAAATCTTATCCCTTTATTTTCCTGAGCGGCGATACCCACCCGCGGCTGGCGATGCACCGTGGCGCGAAGCATGCGAAAGGGGAATATTTTGGCCCGTTCCCTAACGGCTATGCCGTGCGGGAAACGTTGGCGCTGTTGCAAAAAATCTTCCCGATTCGTCAGTGTGAGAACAGCGTCTACCGCAACCGCTCGCGTCCCTGTCTGCAATACCAGATTGGCCGCTGTCTTGGGCCGTGTGTCGCCGGGCTGGTCAGCGAAGAAGAGTACGCGCAGCAGGTCGATTATGTGCGCCTGTTCCTCGCCGGGAAAGACGATCAGGTGTTAACCATGCTGATCGCGCGGATGGAGAAAGCCAGTCAGGCGCTGGAGTTTGAAGAGGCGGCGCGCATTCGCGACCAGATTCAGGCGGTACGACGCGTGACTGAGAAACAGTTCGTCTCGAATAACGGCGACGACCTCGACGTCATTGGCGTTTCGTTTGAGGCAGGAATGGCCTGCGTCTATGTGCTCTTTATCCGTCAGGGCAAAGTGTTGGGCAGCCGCAGCTACTTCCCGAAAGTGCCCGGCGGTACGGAGCTTGACGAAGTGGTGGAAACCTTTGTCGGTCAGTTTTACTTCCAGGGTAGCCAGATGCGTACTCTGCCGGGGGAAATCCTGCTCGACTTTGCGCTCAGCGATAAAACCCTGCTGGCCGATTCGTTGTCGGAGCTGGCCGGGCGGCGCATCCACGTTGAAACTAAACCGCGCGGCGACCGCGCACGCTACCTGAAACTTGCCCGTACCAACGCGGCGACGGCGCTCACCACCAAACTTTCGCAACAGTCCACCGTGCATCAGCGCCTGAAAGCGCTGGCAGCACAGTTGGAACTGCCTGAGATTAAGCGGATGGAGTGTTTTGACATCAGTCATACGATGGGCGAGCAGACCGTGGCCTCCTGCGTGGTGTTTGATGCGAATGGGCCGCTGCGCGCCGAGTATCGTCGCTATAACATTACGGGCATCACACCGGGTGATGACTACGCGGCAATGAACCAGGTGCTACGCCGCCGCTATGGTAAAGATATAGAAGAGAGTAAGATCCCGGATGTTATTTTGATCGACGGCGGCAAAGGGCAACTGGGTCAGGCGAAAGCCGTTTTTGCCGAGCTTGATGTCAAATGGGATAAAAACCATCCTTTACTGCTTGGTGTGGCAAAAGGCAGCGATCGTAAAGCCGGGCTCGAAACGTTGTTTTTTGAACCGGAAGGTGAGGGCTTTAGCTTACCGCCAGATTCCCCCGCGTTGCATGTTATCCAGCATATTCGTGACGAATCACACGATCATGCGATTTCCGGGCACCGTAAAAAACGCGCTAAAGTAAAGAGCACCAGCACGCTGGAGACTATCGAAGGCGTCGGGCCGAAGCGTCGCCAGATGCTGCTTAAGTACATGGGCGGCCTACAGGGTTTGCAAAACGCCAGCGTTGAAGAGATAGCGAAAGTTCCGGGTATCTCACACGGCCTGGCAGAAAAGATCTTCTACTCGTTGAAACATTAGGGGCTCTGTAGCAACATAGGGCTAATATTTACTAACAACAGATAGTTACCTTGCATGCAATATAATATTCCTACGTTGCTTACCCTGTTCCGCGTCATCCTTATCCCGTTCTTTGTGTTGGCGTTTTATCTCCCGTTTGTTTGGGCGCCGTTCGCCTGTGCACTGATCTTCTGTATTGCCGCGGTAACCGATTGGTTTGATGGCTATCTGGCGCGTCGCTGGAACCAGAGTACGCGTTTTGGCGCATTTCTTGATCCGGTAGCCGATAAAGTGATGGTGGCCATCGCTATGGTGCTGGTGGTTGAACACTATCACACGTGGTGGGTGACGCTGCCGGCTGCCATTATGATTGGCCGTGAAATTATTATTTCTGCCCTTCGTGAGTGGATGGCAGAGCTGGGTAAACGCAGCAGCGTGGCCGTCTCCTGGATTGGCAAAGTGAAAACCACTGCGCAAATGGCGGCCCTGGCGTGGCTGTTGTGGCGTCCCAATGAGTGGGTGGAGTGGGCCGGTATCGTACTGTTCCTGTTTGCGGCGGTACTGACGCTGTGGTCAATGCTGCAATATTTGAACGCTGCGCGTGCAGATTTGCTTGAACAGTGATCGTTTCGGCGTAATTTTCAGCAAACAACACAAAGTTGCTAAAAATACCGTTGACTCAGTGCGTCAGATAAGTAGAATGCAACGCATCGAACGGCGGCACTGATTGCCAGACGATAGCAAAATCAAGTGGTTAGCAAATCAACTTGATGACGCGGGAATAGCTCAGTTGGTAGAGCACGACCTTGCCAAGGTCGGGGTCGCGAGTTCGAGTCTCGTTTCCCGCTCCAAATTAAAACATCGGCAGTTGCGGGTGTTAAGTTTTAAAGGCGCGTTAGCAAAGCGGTTATGTAGCGGATTGCAAATCCGTCTAGTCCGGTTCGACTCCGGAACGCGCCTCCACTTTCTTCCCGAGCCCGGATGGTGGAATCGGTAGACACAAGGGATTTAAAATCCCTCGGCGTTCGCGCTGTGTGGGTTCAAGTCCCACTCCGGGTACCATGGGAAACATCAGAATAATCAAAGCAATAAGCAGTGTCGTGAAACCACCTCCGGGTGGTTTTTTTGTGCCTGAAATTCATGTCCTGTGCATATCCTGTGCTCACGGGGTGCAATGAGCTGCAATCTCCGGCCTGGCAATGCCGAATCGAACGTGTCGCCTCCAGCATAGAGAACCAGGCCGCTTTGCCTGTTTTCCGGAACTCTTCCGGGAAGGGGGCCTGCTGAGCAAGCTGTAATGCTCTAGCCGCCCTTACTACAAAGTTGCTTAATTCGTGCAATCACCTCATCTCTGTACTTCTGGTGTCCGCGCATAGCCCTTGGATGGGCAATTCTGAAACAGATTGTATTACCTGTTTTGAACTCCCACAGCTTCCCCGGAGTGACTGAAGAAGTCTCATAGCCGCCTAGCTCAGTAAGCACCTGTTTTATGATGTAGTCTGTTCTCCGGGCTCCAGATGCAAAGATGATGAAATCAGGCTCAAGGTGTTTAATTTGTACCGCCAGTAGCTTCAGCGAGGCTAATATGACTTCCTGCACTTCATTTTGAGGGCGATTGAGAGGGGTCAGTCCGTCGTAATCCCACGCGAGTAGATTGGCATACACGATAGCCTGAGGAGGGATATTAAGCTCCCGGGCCAGCCTGAAATGATATTGCGTGAAGCGGCTACGTGATTTGAGGTTGGCGGTGCCATAATTTTGTACCGGAAGATGTTTCCTGTAACGATCTACAGCTTCTTCAACCACCTGCCCGATGGTGACGTCAGGTATAAGTCCCAACACCCGTGATATCGTATTCTTACCATTCAGTGTATTCCAGCCAGCGGTTTCACGTCCAACCAGCATGATTTTTACCGGTGAATGCCAGTATTCTTCAAACGGCACGGGTAAAAAGACGCCTGAGTATTTATCTTCATTCAGGTTAAATGACTGGGCGTCAACTTCCTGTAATATCCGTTTGTACGCGTCTAATAGCCTTTCCATTCTTCAATCCTGCCCCGTAATAAAAACACCTTCAGATATATATTATTTTCATGATATCAATCAGATATATGAGGATAAATATGCAAAAATCCTTCCGATTCACCAATTCATCCATCAAAGCCCTTCCGGCAAACACAGATACCCGATCTACAGAGCTTGAGGTATCTGATACCGAGGTCATTGGCCTCAAATGCCTCTCAGGTCGAACGGGTAACAAACGTTTCCTCCTGCGCTACACATTCCACGGTACCAAAAAAAGTATCAGTATTGGCAGATTCCCTGAAATTGATGTGGGGACAGCCCGTCAGATAGCTCGTCGTCACAAGGAGGCGATTGCACTGGGAAATGACCCTAAAGCAGAACGCGATAATTATCGTGCGATGCCAACACTTAGTGAGTTTTTTCACCAGACCTATGTTCCGTTCATCAAGCGCCATAAAAAGTCCTGGGATAAGGATGTTCAGCGTTTCACGCAATACATTGAACCTCGTCTGGGGAAGATACGTTACTGCGACCTTCGGGCCCGGGAAATCCAGCAGGTGCTTTTCGACATGCTTGAGGGTCGTATTCACGGCCAGCAGTATGCACCGTCTACCTGTAACAGGGCACTGGCTGTTCTGAAAACTATGGGGCGTTATGCGCTACGACAGGATGTCCTGGAGAAGAATGAAGCCGATAAGATCCCTTTGCTGAAGGAGAATAATCAGCGGACGCGCTTTTTTGACGCCGATGAGATCAGAAGGATCCTCGACGCTGCAGCACGATATCCTAATAAGGCTGCGGGGGGACTGATAGCAATGCTGTTGTTAACCGGTACCCGCAAATCAGAAATGCTTAACGTCATGCACAAACATATTGATCGGGATAACAGGTCGTTATTCATTCCTTATACTAAGAATGGTCGCAGCAGAACTGTGTATCTCAGTGATGTTGCATTATCTATTATTGATTCGATCCCACGGGCTGGCAGCAACCCCTATCTGTTTGCCGTAAAAGATAATGGAAAACCAATATCAGAACCCCGGTGGGCCTATGAAAAAATACTGGCAGAGTGCGGGATAGATAAAAGTGAAGTCTGTTTCCACACTACGCGCCATTCCGTCGCATCATTACTTGTCTCCAGCGGACAGTACAGTCTGTATGACGTTAAAGCCCAGCTTGCGCATGCCAGTATTCAGAGTACGGAGCGCTACGCAAAACTGACACCAGAGCGAATGCGTCAGACCGGGCAGGGTGTTACCGACCTTCTTTTACCCCCCGTAGCTACCAGTAAAGAACAGTGATTTTTGCATCTCTTAAACGTGGAGAATGATTATGCCGTTAAAGTGCCCTAAGTGCGGTAGTCGGAATACAGTCACAGAAACTGCCGGAAATATAGCAAAGGTGACTCGCGATGACCGGTTTCTGACATCGACATCCGGTTATATTAGCCCGGAGCAATTACCAGAATTGCTTAAAGAAATCATCAGGGCGATACAGCGTCTATTTGGATTCCTTGAACAGCGTGAAAGGAATAATGCGCCAGTGCTTATCTGCAAGGATTGTGGATATTATGAAAGAATATAGATGACCACTGAAGGCAATTCCAGATTCTTTACCCTGTCTGTGTAACCCCGATACTTAAAACGTATCGGGTTTTTTGTTTATGAGGATTATTCAATGAAATTTATCTCAAACTGGCAAGACCTGCCGTCGCTCCTTCTTCCGGAGTCAGTAATGAGTCTGTTGAAAACAGAGCTGGTACTCCCATTTGAAGATGAATACTCTGCAATGAGTTTCTGGGATGAAGTCGGGGTGACATTAATATATGTCGAGCCCGATGATGTACCTGAAGATATTAAAGCGCAGGTATTAAATGTGATTCATCAGTTAATTGAAAATCCAGAATTTGTAGTCCGTCTGACAGATGACTATTACCTGATGCTTTCTGTTACGGAAGATAACGGGAACGGTATTTATCTGTTATTTCACCCCGATTGCCCTCTGAAGGGTATTGATTTATTAATTTCTATGGCCGAATCACGCTATTAAAAACAAGCAAAACCAGGAACGCAAAATGAGTAAATCAAAATTAGTTAAAAATAATGTTGAGTCAGTTTCGAAGGAGATTAAAAATGAGGCAGAGGTTATTCATGAAAATCTCAGTGCAGATGAACAAACATTATCTGATGTAAAAGACTATCAGTTGCTCATTGAAACAGGCCAGGCAGAAAAAATCAGTCCTAAGGCAAGTGGTATTCTGACATGGCAACTGGCGATATCAGAGGTGGACAATGAACTTTATCTTCGTCTGGTGGCAAATGGCTGTGGAGGGTTGTTCTCTAAGGACTGGATCTCACTTTCTAAGATTGCAACTGTTCTGGAAACACAACCTGCTACCGGCTTCTCATCCGGAGTATTCAGGCCGCTATTCAAAGGGGCAAGCGCCAACAATGCAGGTTTTCTGGCTGCTGTTTTACGCTCCCCGGATATATGTCTGCTGGAGGCACATCCAGAGAAGTTATTTACTCATGTATTATACCCGGACTGGAGGGAGCGGTTGAATAAACTTAATACGATCAGTAGCCAGGGAAAGATTACAGAGGATTAATTTATTTCCTGCACTGTTATACAACCAGAAATCACCACACACCACTATTTACTTTCTAAAGGAAAATTTATTATGCAAACCCAATATGCCTTAAAACAGGCAGGATTAACTCTGCCTGTTACTAAAGAATTTCAGCAGCATATTACTACTCTTCTGGCAAATCAGGTTTTACAAAAAATAACTGAGGCAGTGGTTATTAATTTCCGCGATCCGGACTACAGTGCAGAATCCGGGGGCTTTCATCCCGTTGAAATACGGTTTATCCGTAAGAATAATGAATGGTATTTTGATTATGTCACAGATTTTAGTTATATGGGGCGTGTCTACCCTGAGCTGGAAAAAGAAATTGATTTTTGCTGGTCGGGGAATTATGTCTTCCATTATCTGATTGGGGATATTTCACTGGCAGCAGAGAGGAATGAACTCTGGTCCCTGTGGGAGCGTAATTTTATGGAGTATCTCTCTATGGGGATTTACCGGGTAACGGTAACTGTGGAAAGTTGTTGACCCGTTATGAACAGGAAGAAAGCGGGCGGCTTTGTAATCTACTGCATGTTGCGTGCATCACAGCATGGAGATGATGTCTCTTTTTCCTGGCTGTTCGCATAAACAAGTGCAGACACGGGGGATCTCAGATCCCTCGTGGTTTTACCAACATTCCCCCTAAATGACCAATCAGGGGGATGTCTGTTAATCATTACCCCAACGGACGTTTTACACCCTTAAAATTATGTCGATATTACAGTTGGTTAGACGCAATTGTGAGTGAGGGTTCTTAATTTCAAATCCATAAAGGTACGGACTATGCACCGAACACGAGGCGAGAAAATAGCCGAGAGACTGGGATGGATCTTACTTCAGCTTTATACGGGCAATACCCTGTCAGTCGATGACATTTGCCAGCAGTTTTCCGTGTGCCATCGCACAGGGCAGCGTGACTTATTGAGAGTGGAAACCGTAACAGAGGTGATTGCACCCGGCAAAGTGCGACTGGCCCCTCTGATAAGAGAGCGCGTCAGACAGGGTATCTGAGGGTTTTTTATTAATGCCAGATAATACAAACCGGCTGAAAGCAGATATTTTTGGAACCCCCTAAGAACGAGGTATCGAAATATTTTTATCAACCAGGACATAACCTGTCCCTCCCTCATATTACCCTTCTCCTGAAATATATATCACACGCATAATTTACCGAGGCTTCATATCATGAAAAAGATTGTTATTACATTTTTTGTTATAGGATTTTCTACCACCTCGTTTGCAGCCAAAATATCGCTTGAAACGGCAGGGCTCTGCTATGAAGCGACCCGACAATCAACAAAAATGGCCATGCTATTAGACCCGGACGCTGCTGAATATAAACATCTCAATAACAATACGAAAGAGTTATTCGGAACGCTGTCGGGGGGCGTGGGAGAAAAGGATTCAAAGAAAATACGGGATGCCTGGAAAACCGTCCTGGATAATGCCGGAATGGAAGGTCGCATGGCTAAATCTGATGGATATCGGGAAATGAACCGATATCCACAGGAGGTGATTATGCAGGAAGCCAATAAATGTGTCCGTCTGGCTCTTAAAGCAGGACTTGTTAAACTCTGAGTCCTTAAGAATAATATCGGGAGCATAAGCTCCCGTATTCTTCAGGCACAATATAATGCCAGTCAGATTTTTCGTTTTTCCAGATGACACTGATAAGATGTTCCACCTTGGTCGGCGATAAACCAGTCTACCGCTTCTCCCGTAAGTCTGTTAATCGAGACATGTGATACACCCCCCCAATTTTTTTTATCTCTTGAACCCTCGATCACATACTCTATTTTTTCATCAGTGATTATGGGATGTACAACCCGGAACCAGGTATCATCCCGTCCTTGTGGTTCGCCATCAATATCAACAATTACGGCTTCAGTAAACCAGGAAGTACTTTTCCCGTTAGCAACACACGTACTACCTGAATTGGCACTTATGTTGAAACAGAGTTTGTTTTGTGACAAATAGGGGCTCGGCCAAATACTTGCAGAGTCATCCCCACTTTTGTCTTTAGGGCTGCACGCAATAAGGGATGATTCAGCCAGGGCAGGCAAGCTTACGAGTAGGGATAACGCAAGATATTTAAATTTCATGGGGGGAGATGTCCTTATAGGTGGTTCTGCTTCCAGGTGCAAAGCTAAACCACCATTCTTAGCTTTACAGATATAATTTGAAAACCTTGTGGGATCTTCGGGTTAGGTTGTGTCTCTTAACCTGAGATAACTTACACGGGAGCCATCGCCCCCGCTATGTTTTTATATATTCAGCCGAAAATCCAGTTCCAGGCCTTTTTTAATCCACTGACTACGGCCTTTTTGGCGGCTTTTACGACCACGCGCAAAGGCACTGGCAGGGTATTATCAATAATATCATCAAGAACGCGATCAACGGTATCACCAAATCCTTCCGTTGCCTCTTCTGTAACTGTACGGGTTTTGTGCTCGTCTCTCACCTGAGAAGCGACGCCGCTTTGAGCGTGCTTTGGGAGCGCACGAACCATTGCCTCCACCAAATGGGTCACATTGTATCCCTCACTGGCGGCGACAGCGATCACCGGATGGTCAGTAAACCCAAATCGCTGTGTGATATATGCTTCTTTATCGAGGATATTTTGCATCTGGGATGGAGAAGGCCGGGCGTTGACAACATCCCACTCACGGAATGGCTCAATTTTGTCGACCTGATTAAGCACAAACAGTGTTTTAGCCTCACCGCCAGCAGGGGCCAGCACATTTTTGTAGAAATGTTCATCCGCAGAAAAGGCGCGATCATCGCCTTTAATCACCCAGAGAACCAGATCCAGCTGTGGTAACAGATCACGATAAAGTTGTTCATATTCAGCGTCACGCTCAGCATTTTCGCCCACACCCGGAATATCAATCAACCGCACTGAGCGTTTGCCAAACTGGATGCGCATTTCCTGCGTTTCACGGGTACAGGCGGCGACATCGCTGACTGCACAAATATCACCCTTAAAAATCGCATTACATAAGCTGGACTTCCCGGCTCCGGTCTTTCCCATAATGCCAATGACCGGCTCATAACTGATAACGTCATTGATGCGTCGGGCAATACTGTCCCTGATATTTTCAGGTAATATTTCAAGAGCATCCTTCACAGGATTTCGATTTTTAGTTTCTGTATTATTCATCTTGAGCACCATTCTCCATTCTCGCTTTAATTAACGCACACTCGTAATAAGAAATAATTACTTTTAGCAAGGCATTCACTTTTTCCAGATCACGGGGTGCCGCGTAACCGACGATCCCTTTTTTCATAGGGCTGAAGCGTTCCTTGCGGGAAAGGTTCATTGCGGCCAGTTGATCATCAATACCGTGCATTAACAAATGACCGTCTTCACCAGCACTGAAGTGATTGCAAATCATCTCGGCATGTCGGAGAAGGTTTTCGGGAACCACATTGAATGGCGCGTCAAGCCAGGCTTTAAGATGCGCATTCTGTTCATTATCATTGGCGTCAAGAAGACCGCTGAGTAAGTCCGTTGCTATGTTTTCGAAAAAATTCTCGAGCGCTTTTTCATCTTTATTCATTAGAGGTATCTCCGGTTGATTCCGTACTTTCATTCTGCTCGTATCGTTTCAGGGCAAGGCGTATGTCTTGCGTAACCTGATTACGAATCGATGCTGGTTTTAGAACTTCAACCTCGGGCATCCAGTATTTGATGAGAGGGATAATTTGGCCGAAGTGAGCCACCCGTGAAATCACGAGCAAATCACCGCTTGCGGAAGTGTGAATAATTTCCTGACCCGGTAACAGCGCACGGCGCAAGAACCACGGGGCTACACGTGCAGAAACTGACATCAGTACTTCAGTAAGCTCTGCGCCATACCAGATACTTTCAGCATTCTCGATTTGCAGATGAATTTCCGGCGACATGGAAAATGACATGTTACTGGGGAGAACCTGTTTCATCGCTGAAATGACGAAACTTTTCAGCACACCTCCCTTAATAGCAGCGAGATACCAGATCCCTCGGTCACTGACGAGACGATAGGGTTCAATAGCGCTGTAACGTTTCGCTTTATACATAAAGCTTATTTTTTTGCTGCCGCGAATCGCGTCTGACAATGTATTCAACGTAGTCATAAAAACCCCACAATTTTCGTAGGGACGCTGCTTGATCAGAAATGGATTATTTTCGGCATTGCCCAGCAATATGCCTAACAGGCGGTCATCCCAGCGTGGAAATAACCCGTCAATACCCAGAATACGCGTAAATCGGCGCAAGTCCGTATTGCTGCGCTGTCCCAGAACGCCAACGGGAAGGTGGTATTTCTTACCACTGCGAAGAAGGTTGAGATAAGCCAGTCGCTGCGTAAGGTCACGCCGGATGGTCTTATCACAGACATTAAACTCTTCAGCGAGCCCACTCACCGTGACCGATTCACCGTTGTTAAGGCGAGTCAGTATCAATCCAAGGCGATACCCAAGTTTGTCATGCTTATCCATTCAGGCATCCAATCAATTGAAGCTGGAAGGATATTTTCAGCAGGATGATGGACAAGATGAGTCCAGGCTGAAGCAGAATTTCTAAAAAATAAAAACCATAAAATTCAGTGATATATTTTCTGTATGGTTTTTGTGGACTCAACCTGTCCATGTTGTGGTGGTTGCGGGAAGCAGCTTTATTACCAGTGCCTCATTACCCCCAAACAGTAAAGCCCACGACAGGGAGAGTGGGCTTAGCAAACAGGTATTCAGCGTGAAGGATTTACAACACGGCCGAGGGCAATGCGAAGCCGGGATATACCAGCTTTATAAGGTCCATCAGGCGATTCATTCGGGCAGTCAGGGAATCAAAGATAATGGGTGGGAGCTTAGCCCGACCTGCATTTTTTACATCGCTGGGTGTCACAGAGTAGCCTGCCTCGACCAGCCATGCAGCTATCTCCACACTGGTTTGTCGCTTTCTGTCGTCCGGCGTAAGCCCCCATTGATATTGAGCCAGGGCCCGCAGGAAAAGGCGAACAAGGACGTCATCGCTTCGATTTTGTCCTACTTTCAGTTTCAGAGGGGTAAAAATGTTTCTGCAATAGAGAAAATCACACCAGTCCTCCCAGTCGGATTCGTCTTTCAGGGTATGTGTCTGCCGCCAGTCATCAAAAAGCTGGCGTTGCTTAAGTGCCTGCGCTATATCATTCCACGGACGGGAATACATCAACAAATGGCCATCATTCATCGTTGGGGCGATCAGTTGGCGCTTAAAGTCGAACTCAAGATTTAACCGGATATCCGATTCAACGGCGACAAGGTCGCTTTCATTCAACCACATGTCACGGGTTGAAATGAGAGAGCCCCTGCGAAGCTTCTGACCCGGAGCCCTGTTAAGATAGAGGTCCACCATATAGCGGTTATAGTCGTCGCGTGGAATATCAGCAGGGGGTTTAACTCCTGCACGGGCGTGTACGATTGGGTAGCCTGCAAGTTCTTTATAGGTCAACTGTCCCCGGGTTTTCATGGCGACAAGTTGTCGGACCTGATGTTTACAGGTCAGCATAGACGAGCCCGGATCCGCAATGTCACATAACGCCTGAAAACGTGACGATAACGGACCAGACATATCGATATTCTCGGTAGAGGCATCTGTCAGAAAACCATCTGTAGTCACACTGACCACGGTTGTATTCGGGGGAAGTGTATTCATCAACTCGCCCACCACCGCGCGGACAAATCCCGTGACATGTGCAGCAAAGAATGGCTGGGTGACTGACGAAGGCGGCAGAGGGCTGTTCAGCCCACGGGCGGTATCAAATGCAGTCTTTGCGTGAAGACCCTGAGCAAGTTTTCCATACAAAGAATTTCCGATCTCTTTCCAGAATTTCTCCTCCAGAGACCCTTTATCATGGCGATTACGATTTTCGCGAACCTGTTGCACAAAGGGTAAAAACACGGAGCTTGCTGGTTTTGTCGGGGACGAGGCATTATCAGATTTATATTGAAGCCATGGGATTATAATACCGTGCTGAATAGCTATTTCCGCACCCAGAGACAGTGCGAGGGCTATTTCCGGGGCGGTCGCCCAAGACTCGCCTGTCAAAGGGAAAAACAATCCGTACTGGTCGGTTCTGACAGGCAGACAGGGGTAGCGTACCATGTCGGGGAACCGAAAACTGACCAGCGCAAATCCCATGGTATGTCCGCAAAATTCCTCAGGATTTTGGCTCGTATAAAGATTGTCATAATCGGGTTGCAAAACATCTAACAGGCCAGTGGTGTATGCGCCTGCCAAATCGTAGTCATACCATTGGCTTTCAGGGGTGATGCCCATCATAAAGCACTCATTTCGACCGCCGTGATAGCAGTTTATGGCGAACGTCTCATAGAGTTCCCTTGCGGGTATACTCTGCGTCGATTTTAACGTTCTGAATCCATGAGTATCCGGATTCCAGCACTGTTGCGATATTGTCCGGGTACCCATACAGACTTCAGGAGACTGGCCGCTTTCCTTAATGGTCTTGAGAAACCGGGAAACAGCCATCGCACCAATCGTGGTGGGGATGCGCTCAATCATCAGACTTTCAGTGCAGAACGATTTCACCTGTAAGGCATAGCGCACGGCAATTTCGGCATCACGAACTGCATAAGCTTCGAAACCGCGTCGATCGCCTTTTAAATACTGGCGCATATCGCTGATTGAATAAGGTGCTGGAATGGTGAGTTTCGGCAGACCAAGTAATTGGCCACATTCCGCCAGCCCCATCCCACCCGGAGTGATCAACAACGTATCGGTGAACGTCACATTGCTGCAACGGGGCGGGCTGGTCCGTTTATCAAACGTGATGAGGCTATTTTTTTCACGACGATTTTCGACTTCATCAAAATCAATACCGTAGCGGTTTTTAAAACTGCTAACTGTACTGCGAATTCCTTTCAGCAGTATTTTGTGATCGCTCCAGAAATCGGAAAATGAGGCTACATCCGCTCGCAGAAAATGAGCATACAGCGTAATCGAACCCGGCCATTCGTTAATCTGCTCATTCTTCAATAGCGGCGTCAGGGTTTTCGCGAGAAAGTTTTTCAGCGACAGGCGATCTTTTTTGTGGGCGCTGGCGGGGTACAGGATTCCGGGAACACCCTTTCCATCAGGCAGCACGACATAGCTCTGATAAGACAGAATGTCGTTTTGCTTTGTATGTGGGTTATAGACATATTCAGTATCAAAGCCGATATCAAGATGTAGCTCGCTGCTGACGTCCAGTCGATTTTTTGACTTTTGCGGTATTAACGGAAAGTTATCAAGTGTTTTAGCAGAGCGGGCGACAGGTTGCGTCACTCCCGCCGCATCTGCGAGCAGTGCATTCATGTCAAACATTGGGGCTTCTCTTATTCAGGTGAACGGTGCCATTACTGGCACCGAGAAGTAAGGGGAAATCAGGCGAGGGCTGTACGGATCTCAGCAAACAGTTGTTCTTTTTGTTCTTCGTCTTTCGTTGCTACGAAAGATACGAAGTTATCGTTGACTTTAATGACGATGCCATTCGGGGTCTTTTCTACCATCGGCAAGAGTCGCGAGGAGAGAAGACAATTAGCATGCAACCAACGAAAGCCCACTCCTTCAAATTCGCGACCACCAAGAGTGGTAGCCAGTTCCTGAAATGCCTCATCAAGAGTGTCAGGTTTGGCTGATTCACTGACGAGCGTTCCGCCATAACGATTAGTGAGCGTCAGGATAGCCCGCTCTGCGTTCTGGAACAGGCTGATGCCGTAGACGAACTTAAGTCGGGCAATGCAGTTATTACCCCGGTAGACAGCCTCTTCAGGCAGGTTACTTTCGAAGTTGCGGGCATAGGTGTTAAACGCTGTTTTCGCTGCTTCATCCGTATCAAAAGACTCGGTGTGCAGCAGGCGGCACGCCCGACTGATAAAATTGAGGCGGTTTTCAACGAGACTGATGCTGATGACATCAGAGACAGGGATAAGTATGTCGCTGGCGTTAACCAGGTAGTCAAAGCTGAGTATTTTTGAGGTTTTCATTGTTTTTACTCCTTGAAAGTCAAATTAGCGCGAAGTTTGTGTATTTGTGATGTGCTGTTTTTCCCAGGCTTCCACCTCAGCCACGGGAAAACGGATCGCACGTCCCAGCCGGATGAACGGAGGGAGCTTGCTCGGGTTACGGGTAACGTCACTGGCAATGGTGCTGGGTGCAATACCCCAGCGAATAGCAAGCTGTTTACTGTTGATGTACATATCAGGGCTCCTCAGAGCTAAAGGTGTTTATAGGTTCTGTCAGTCACTGCCGGGCCCTGCAGTGCTCAAACAATAAGAGCTGTGCAGTTTGATTACACGTCATAAAACTCACAGCTCATGCCGTCAGATTTTTTATTTAAATGTATCAACCACTTGTGCAACTACCGACTGAGTGTCCGCTGCATTGTGAAACGCATAGCGGCGGGTGGCAGTGAGTGAATGGTGATTCAGTAACCGGGAGGCCATGGCTATATCGCTTGTTGTCTGTAGCACACGACTGGCAAACGTCCGGCGGAGATCGTGCATTCGCAGATTTTCAATGCCAGCATCCCGGCAGATTCGGGAAAAGGTTTCACGCGGATAGCTCAACTGACGAGTTGCATCGGTCAGGCGTGGAAAAACCCAGGACGTACTGAGTGCCAGTTTCTCTTGTCGCCGAATAATGGCTGCTGCGGGAGCAGCAAGCGGGCAGGTGAATGGATGTCCAGATTTGGTATCCGGAAGAAGTAATTGCTGTGCATCTGGATGCCAGTAATCCCATTTCAGCGTACAAACTTCACCAATACGCATACCGGTATAGAGTGCAAGCAATATGGCATCAGCAGCGGGCGTATTCAGGGCCTCAGCGGCAGCAATAAATAATGGAATTTCAGTGGCAGAAAGTGTGCGATACCGGACGTTGTTCTCTTTCAGATAACGAACGTGGGTCATCGGAGAATGATTTATCCATTCAGCGCGTACAGCCAGAGAGCATATCTTAGAGAGTAGTGCTAGGAGGCGGTTTATGGTTGCCGGACGTAATGTTGAACGCAGGTCAGCCGCGAATTTTTCGATTTCACCGGCAGTAATATCACGCAGGCGACGCTGTCCCCAGAAGGGACGGATATAGCGATTGAGCTTCGACAGTTCAGACTGAGGGCTTTTCTTATATAGCTGCATATCAGGAAGCCATAAGTCGTTGATAGCCTGTTCAACGGTATAACGGCGGGACTGTAAGGCAAGGCGCTTTTTGCGACCGAGCAGAATCATGGTATGCAGGCGGGCATCCTCTACACCGAGGAGTGGAAAAGTGCCCAGTGTTTCATAAATCCGTTGATTGTTGATGGTCGCCCGAAATGCCAGAGTGATGCTATTTTGATAAACAAGTGCCCGCAGATGGGGGCAGTGAATATCACGGTATTCCTGACAACCTATCTTCGGATGTGGCAGTTGTTGAAGTGATTTAGTGCTGAAACGCAGATCAATAATGGACATCGTAGTTCTCCTGTGAATGTGTGCCAGGAAAAATACGATGTCTGGTGAACTAATTGCGAGTTGTCATTTTCACAGTTCATCATTTCAATTTAAAACTGTGCTTTTTATTTACAGAGGTCAATTCTCTGTGGGTTGTGACGCCATAATTTCATTTAGCCTGAGCAAGTGATAGTAATCGGGTGACATATTCCTCTTTGCTGAGACGACCTACATCGTTAATCTGTGAACTTAGTCCCAGTGCTGTCGATTTTAGATCTAACAATCCTTTAACAGTTTTACTCTTACCTTCAAGGAAAAGGATGATTTCTTTGGCTGTGGGCTTCCATTTGGGAAATAAAAGTAGTGCAATGTAAATATAGGTCTTGTGTAAGATCTGGTTTATGTTTTTTTGTATTCCTGTCATGTTTTCTTTGTTTCGGGGAATGGTTTCATCAATAACAAATCGGTCGGGGCTGGTTAATGTAATTGCATCGTTTTTTTCATTAATAAAGTGTTGCATGACCTCATGGGGTAACATTGCAAGAGTAATCAATTGAAACATAGCGGGGTGGTTGAGGCAATTATCTTTAATAAGCCCGGAGTTTTTCATCTTGTCTAATATTTGCAATAGAAAGTGAAAATAAAATCCATCACAAAATCTTGCAAAGAAAAGGAGGGCAGCATCCTGGGCTTGCAGATTTGAAACTTTCGGGAGTGAATTAGTGAAATCCGAGGATTTGATATAGTTTATGATTTTTCTGCGGGCAATTTTGAGTGCTATATTATGAATCGATATTGAAAACTTACAATTCCAGATGTAGAGTTTGTTATTTTGATATGTCTTTACATCCACAAGTGTATCAAGAATATTTAGTAATGTGAATATCGGATGTGTTGGGTCGTTGGTTGCGTTATTGAGTAATTGTTCCAGAAATGCATCGACTTCCTTTAAAACATTACCCGGAATTCTATTTTGTTTAGTGGAATTAAGGCCGTAGATATTAATGGACAGTACGTCGAACTCCTTACGTTGTAGTTTGCACCATTTTTCAAGGTAATCAGTATGCTGAAAAAAATTAATATAATTGGATAATAATGCGGAGGGCGCGAAAATCTCGATAGAGGCTAATGAGGGGCGCATCTTACATGTGCCATCTGGTTGTTCTTGAGTCATCAGGTGTAGTAAATCATCCTCAGTAAAAATTTCGGATAATTTATCAATGTCATTCTGATATTTAGCGAGAAGGTTAGCGTTTTTTTGTTCTCGTTTAGGGTGTTCAAGAAAGTTTTCAAACATAATGTGCCTCGTTTATTTAGGTCAGATACCCTTTTACTGATGAAGGTTTGCAAGGTAGTGCTGTGATTACAAGAGCATGAGTAGGCTATTTACCCCAACAGCAGTTTTACACCATAGCTTACATTGAGTCTATCCTGCTAATATCATTAGAATTTATTAACTTGTAAACATGAGGAAATTAGTAAGTCATCTGTCGGTATCAGGTGGACAATTTCCGTAAAGATACTGTGATTCAGGTGTGTCCAGGGGCGTTTCTTGAGGTATCATTTACCACAATTTTTTACGATGCAAAGCCCTGCATCGCTAGCTTTTCTTCATACCAGGATGATTCATGAACGACAAAATCAGTCAGGATACGATCAACAAAGCCCTGTGGGCCGCGTGCGATACGTTCCGTGGCACCATCAGTGCTGACACCTATAAAGACTTTATCCTTACAATGCTGTTCCTTAAGTACATTTCGGATGTCTGGCAGGACCACTATGACGATTACAAAAAACAGTACGGTGATGCGCCGGAACTGATTGAAGCGATGATGGCTAACGAGCGTTTTGTGCTGCCGAAAAGCGCCAGCTTTTATGCTCTTTACGAGCGTCGCCATGAGCCGGGCAACGGCGAGCGTATTGATCAGGCACTACACGCTATTGAAGAAGCTAACGGCACCAAACTGAAAGATGCCGGGAAAAGCGTGTTCCAGGATATTTCGTTTAACACTGACCGTCTGGGTGAAGAAAAACAGAAAAACACCATCCTGCGTCAGCTACTGGAAGACTTCGCCGGTGAAGATCTCAACCTGAAGCCGAGTCGTGTCGGTACGCTGGACGTTATCGGCAATGCTTACGAATACCTGATCAAAAACTTTGCCGCCAGCGGTGGGCAGAAAGCCGGGGAGTTCTATACCCCGCCGGAAGTTTCGGACCTGATTGCAGAACTGCTCGATCCGCAACCGGGTGATACCATCTGCGATCCAGCCTGTGGTTCCGGTTCATTATTGATGAAGTGTGGGCGTAAAATTGTCTCCGGGCATGATAGTCGTAACTATGCATTGTTCGGTCAGGAAGCGATCGGTTCTACGTGGTCGCTGGCGAAAATGAATATGTTCCTGCACGGGGAAGACAACCATAAAATCGAGTGGGGCGATACCATTCGTAACCCGAAGCTGCTCGATAAAAATGGCGACCTGATGCTGTTTGATATCGTGACCGCTAACCCACCGTTCAGCCTCGATAAGTGGGGCCATGACGAGGCCGAGAACGATAAGTTTGGCCGTTTTCGTCGCGGTGTACCGCCGAAGACTAAAGGAGATTACGCTTTTATCTCGCATATGATCGAAACCCTGAAACCGGGAACTGGCCGTATGGGCGTAGTTGTGCCACACGGTGTGCTTTTCCGTGGCTCCAGCGAAGGTAAAATTCGCCAGAAACTGATCGACGAAAATTTGCTGGATGCGGTAATTGGTCTGCCGGAAAAACTGTTCTACGGTACGGGGATTCCGGCTGCGATTCTGATTTTCAAAAAGCAGAAAGTTGATGACAAGGTGCTGTTTATCGATGCCAGCCGTGAATATAAGGCGGGAAAAAACCAGAACCAGCTCAGCGCAGAAAATATCCAGAAGATCGTAAACACCTATCGTGAAGGGGATAACGTCGAGAAATATGCTTATCTCGCCAGCCTGAAGGAGATTCAGGACAATGATTACAACCTTAATATTCCGCGCTATGTCGATACCTTTGAAGAAGAAGACGAGATTGATTTGCTGGCCGTGCGTGCTGAGCGTGATCAACTGAAAGCGGAACTGGCGAAATTGGAAATGCAGATGGCGGGTTATCTGGAGGAGTTGGGTTATGGTGCCTAAGGGGTGGACGCTTGGAACCTTAAATGATTTGGCAGATACAATTATGGGATATGCCTTTAGAAGTGAAGATTTTGTTCCAACAGGTATTCCTTTGCTTAGGATGGGCAATCTATACCAGAATTCGTTAGATTTAAACCGTAACCCTGTGTATTTACCGGACTCCTTTAAAGTTGACTATAAAAAGTTCTTGGTGAAGCCAGGTGATTTAGTCATGTCTATGACGGGCACAATGGGAAAACGTGACTATGGTTTTACAGTTGAAATTCCTTCAAACACTCAATACTCATTGCTAAACCAGCGGGTACTAAAGATAGTTCCTAAAAATAATTCGAGCTCTGGTTATATTTTGAACCTACTCCGGAGTGAGTTGATTCTATCTGTATTGTATTCATTTCCAGGTGGAACGAAGCAAGCTAACTTATCCGCTAAACAGGTACAGGAGTTACCAGTTCTTATCCCCCCATTGGCGGAACAAAAAAAAATCGCGGAAATCCTGTCAATCTGGGATAAGGCGATTTCGGTGACGGAAAAGCTTCTCACCAACAGTCAGCAGCAGAAAAAAGCCCTGATGCAGCAATTGCTTACTGGAAGGAAGCGGTTGCGGGATGAGAATGGGGTGAGGTTTAGTGGGGAGTGGGAATATACCATTTTCGGCAACTTGGGTGATACCTATACCGGTTTAACAGGGAAGACCAAGGAGGATTTTGGTGCAGGTAAGCCATATATCCCTTACATCAATATTTTCAAAAATTCCAGAATCGATATTCAAAACCTAGAGTACGTACAGGTTAATGATGATGAGCGCCAATCCGTTGTAAAGTACGGCGATATATTTTTCACTACATCATCGGAGACGCCAGAAGAGGTTGGGATGTCTTCGGTTTTATTGGAAGAGGTTAGTGAGGTTTTCTTAAACTCATTTTGCTTCGGATTTCGATTGAATAACTTCGAGACTCTTATTCCAAAATATGCTCGTTACCTATTCCGTAGTGAACATGTACGCCGTCAAATTTCGACATTAGGTCAGGGAGCAACTCGCTACAACCTCTCAAAAAGGCAATTGATAAAGTTAGAGCTTAAACTCCCCTGTGTTGAAGAACAGCAAAAAATCGCAGCCGTACTTTCTGCTGCAGATGCTGAAATCTCCACACTTGAGAAAAAACTCGCCTGCCTGAGAGATGAGAAAAAAGCCCTGATGCAACAGCTACTGACTGGCAAACGTCGTGTTAAGGTCGATGAGGCGGTTGCCGAATGAAACTGACGAAAAGCGGTCCACTGACTGACCGGGAAATCGACTGGCTGGAAGAGGTGTTGCTGAAATACGGCAATGATGACTCTGTGCTCTGTTTCTCTGAGCTGGATGGCTTTCTGACAGCGATTGTCTCTGGCCCGAATACGATTTCCCCTAATACCTGGCTCAGTGCTATCTGGGGGCGAGGTGATTACCACCCTCGCTGGACCACTGAAAAAGAGATGACGCGTTTTGTGGGGCTGTGTTTTCAGCATATGAACGATATCGCTGGTTGCCTTTATGACGCCCCTGAACTGTTTGAGCCGATTTTCAATGAGCGTGAGGTAAAGGGGGAAAAATATACCATTGTGGAAGAGTGGTGTTTTGGTTATATGAAAGGAAAGTCACTGGATGACTGGTCTGGTCTTCCCGGTGAGTTACGGCCTTCTCTGGAAGTGATCGCTCTTCATGGCGTGGAGAAGAATTTTCCTGTACTTGAGAAAATGACCGGAGAGCAGTTTGAGAAAAGTATTTCCCTTATTCAGCCTGCTGCACTGGCACTTTATCAGTACTGGTTGTCAGTGAGAATGTCAGAGGCATCATCCCGGCCTGTTCCAGTGAAGGGGGCAGAAAACATGCCCGGGCGAAATGACCCGTGTCCGTGTGGCAGCGGTAAAAAATTTAAGAAGTGCTGTCTGCATTGATGAATCTTCATGTGACCAGTAGCGAGTAGCGCCAGAAAGAAAAGGATTAATGATGAACCAGACGTACACGCCAAAATTCCAGGAAGAATACAGCGCCAAAATCCCGGCACTGACGTTACTGACCAGCCTTGGCTGGACGTTTTTACCCCCGAAACAGATTATGGACTGCCGGGGCTATAAACAGGACGAGGTGGTGCTACGCCCGATTCTGCGTGAAGTGTTGTCGGAGCGTTACTTTATGGTGGGCGGTAAAACATGCCGCTTATCGGAAAAAGCGCTGGATAACCTGATATCACAGGTCTGTTCTCCGGCGCTGAATGAAGGGCTGCTGAAAGCCAATGAGCGGATGTATAACCATCTGCTTTACGGGATCGCCGTTACGGAGTTTGTCGATGGCAAAAAGGTGAACCCCACCATTGCGCTGATTGACTGGGAACATCCGGAAAATAACCAGTTCCACTTTACTGAAGAATTTACGGTATTGCGGTCAGGTGGTGTTGAAACCCGGAGGCCAGATATTGTCTGCTTTGTTAATGGTATCCCGCTGGCTGTTATTGAAGCGAAAAGCCCGGCTGGTCATGGCAAGAAAGGGCCAACCATTGACGAGGGGATATCCCAGAGTATCCGCAACCAGTTCAACGATGAAATCCCGCAGCTGTTTGTCTACAGCCAGTTATTACTTTCGATTAACGGTCATGACGGGCGCTACGGTACATGCCATACGCCAATGAAATTCTGGGCGGCATGGCGCGAAGAAGATATTACCGATCCGCAGATGTATGCGCTGCGCAACCATCAGTTATCGACTGAACAAATTCATGCGTTGTTTGATCATCGTCCTTCAGTCGATCTCAAATGGTATCAACAGTTAATCGATGGGGGGGAACTGGCAGTCAGCGGGCAGGATAAGCTGCTCATCAGTCTGCTTTCACCGGAACGTCTGCTGGAGATGACCCGCTTCTTCACCCTGTTTGATAAAAAAACCGGAAAAATTGTCGCCCGCTATCAGCAGGTGTTCGGGATTAAAAGGCTGCTGGAACGCATAAGCACCCGCAGACCGGACGGGGGCAGAGAAGGTGGGGTGATCTGGCATACCACGGGGTCCGGTAAATCGTACACCATGGTGTTCCTCAGTAAGGCGCTGATTCTTCATGACAGCCTGAAGCAGTGTCGCATTGTGGTGGTGACGGACCGTGTCGATCTTGAAGGGCAGCTCAGCGGCACTTTCGCTTCTGGTGGCGAACTGGCCGGAAAGGATGATAAGGCCAAAGCAATGGCGACCTCTGGCCAGAAACTGGCACAGCAGATTGGCTCTGGTAAAGAACGCATTATCTTCACCCTTATCCAGAAATTTAACTCAGCGACAAAATTGCCTGAATGCGTCAACACCAGCCCCGACATCATCGTTCTGATTGATGAAGGACACCGTAGCCAGGGGGGTGAGAACCATGTTCGTATGAAACTGGCTCTGCCGAACGCCGCCTTTGTTGCGTTTACCGGTACGCCATTGCTGAAAGAAGATAAGACCACCAATAAATTCGGGCCGATTGTCCACGCTTATACCATGCAGCGGGCGGTAGAAGATCAGGCCGTGACGCCTCTGCTCTATGAGGAACGTATTCCTGATCTTGAGGTAAACGACCGGGCAATAGATGCCTGGTTTGACCGTATTACCGATGGATTAAGCGAAGCGCAAAGAGCCGACCTTAAGCGTAAATATGCCCGAAAGGGTGAGGTTTACAGTGCAGATGACCGCATCCGGCTGATCGCACTCGATATCGCCATGCACTTCTCGAAGAATATTGATGAGGGGCTGAAAGGCCAGCTTGCCTGCGACAGCAAGATTTCCGCCATCAAATATAAAAAGTATCTTGATGAAGCCGGGTTGTTTGAGTCAGCAGTAGTTATCAGCCCGCCGGATACCCGGGAAGGGAATACCGAAGTGGATGAAAGCAAACTGCCGGAAGTGACTAAATGGTGGAAGGATAACGTCGGCACGCAGGATGAGTCCGTGTATACCCGCAATATCATCAGTCGTTTCGATACCGATGATAAGCTTAAATTGTTGATTGTCGTCGATAAACTGCTCACTGGATTTGATGAACCAAAGAATACCGTGCTGTATATCGACAAGCCGCTTAAATCCCATAACCTTATCCAGGCGATTGCCCGGGTAAACCGACTGCATCCACTGAAAAAGTTTGGCCTGCTGATAGATTATCGCGGCATTCTGGCTGAACTGGACACGACTATCGGCAAATATCAGGACCTCGCCTCCCGAACTCAGGGCGGATACGACATCAAAGATATTGACGGGCTGTACAGCGCCATGAGCTCTGAATACAAGCGTCTACCGCATCTGTATAACCAGCTGTGGGCCATATTTGCCGGTGTTAAAAACAAAAATGATACTGAGCAGTTACGTGCGGTACTGGTGCCTAAAATGGAAGAACGTGACGGAGAGATGGTCGATATCCATCAGAAAACCCGTGATGATTTCTTCGAGGCGTTAACGGCCTTTGCCGGATGCCTGAAAGTGGCACTGCAGTCCGCTACCTTCTTCACCGACAAGAGCTTTACGGAACAAGACCGAAATCTCTATAAAGAAACCGTAAAACAGATGTCCAGCCTTCGCCAGTGGGCAATGCAGGTAAGTGGAGAGCAGGTCAATTATGACGACTACGCCGAGCAGGTGAAAAAACTGCTGGATAAGCATGTCACTGGCGTTGAGGTTCGTGAACCGGATGGCGTGTATGAAGTAGGTAAAATGGGCAAGAGCGAAAAACCCGAAGAGTGGGATAACAATAAAACCCGCAATGAAACCGACATCATTAAAACCCGTGTGACGAAGATGATTGAGCAGGAGCTGCGTGATGACCCGTACGCTCAGGAGGCATTTTCCAGACTCCTGCGCATGGCTATCGAAGAAGCAGAAAAACTGTTCGACCATCCACTAAAACAGTATCTCCTATTCCGGGAGTTTGAAGAAAAAGTTGAAGCCCGTAAGCTCAGCGACATCCCGGATGCACTGGCGGTGAACAAGTATGCTCAGGCGTATTACGGTGTATTTAAAAAAGAGCTACCTGAGGTTTTTGCGGTAAACGATGTTCAGGTGCAGGAGAAGTGGACGAAGCTAGCCTTTGAGGTGGACAGCATTATCGTCAAAGCAGTAGCAGAAAATTCCCTGAACCCTCAGGATATAGAGAAAGCGGTCAAGACAAATCTTTTACCTCTGCTGTTTACGTCCTGCCGGGAGATAGGGGCTGGAATGATCCAGGTGAACCGTATTGTGGAAACTATCATCCAGATACTGCGCGTTGGTTTGATGAAAACATGAGTGAAAAAGAGTCGCCAGCAGTGAAAGCGTTACGCATTGTTTATGGTGATGAGGTCATCACCGTACAGTGTGTTCCGCGTCAGGTCGTAAAGGGCAGGGTGCTCATCAAGGTTTATCCGGACTGCCGGGTTGTGGCCTCTGTACCGCCTGAAACACCGGGGCACGAGGTATTGTCTGCGCTGAAAAAACGTGGGCGCTGGATCTATCAGCAACTGCGTGATTTCAGGGAGCAGCAGACACACATTGTTCCGCGTCAGTATGTCAGCGGAGAAAGCCATTACTATCTTGGCAAGCAATATCAGTTGAAAGTGACAGAAGACGCTACGGAGCCGCAACGAGTGAAAATGTTGCGTGGGCGACTGGAAGTGTCGGTCAGGCACAAATCGGCAGAAAAAGTTAAAGCGTTGCTGGCCGAATGGTATCGGGAACGCGCCAGAGATGTCTTTCAACGCAGGCTTGATTTACTGATACCGCAGACCCTTTGGATTAATGAGCGTCCGCCGATACGTCTGCGGGCGATGCAAACGCAATGGGGTAACTGCTCTGCAAAAGGCTGTCTGACTCTGAATCCATGGCTGGTGAAAGCGTCCTCAGAATGTATCGACTATGTATTGCTACATGAGTTATGCCATGTGGCTGAGCACAACCACAGCGAAGAGTTTTACCGTCTGATGGGGCAGGTCATGCCGGGGTGGGAAAAGGTCAAGAAGCGACTGGATGGGATGGCGGGGATGTTGTTGACTGATATGTGATTTTGGGGCTTATTCTAATTTAGAAACTAATCGGGGAAGTTATGTATTCAGTATCAAAGTATATTTTTTATACCACTCTAATTCTTTATGTCCTGACATTACTAACTGTCAGCTATGTTGGTGTCTATTTAACTTATGTGGCTATTCCGGTGATTGTTGTTTCTGGATTATTAATAAAACTTCTCGGTAAAAGAAAGAGTAAATCAGGAGAAGTATCAAATGTTGTAGCCAGGGTGCTAAATGATACAAATGCCGGGCTGGAACGTTTTAATAAAGGCATGCATTGGTTCAATGAGAAAAACAGAATCATAAATGAAAAGACAAAACCTCTTAACGAACAAATTCATGCAATAAGAATGAAAATGAATGAACCGGAGGTAAAGTTAAAATATGAAACTGATCCTGAAAAAATAAAAACACTTAATGCTTTAATTGAAAGTATGGAAAAAGATATTAGGATTATAGAATCCAAGAAAGATGAAATTAAAATGGCGATAGAGATAGATATTGCCCGCAAAAGGATTAATGAATAATGTTTTAGTTTTCTGCATGGATATTGATTAACAGTGACAGTTTTCAATAACTGAAATATCAAATAAATGGCATAGTAAATATGATTGTTAAAGGGAGGTTGAATTGCATTCTGAAGCGTTGGCTATCGAATTTATTGAACAACTGAAAGGCATCTCGGTTGAGGATGATATTGAATTCAATTTCTTTGAATTGGGAGGTTCCGGATATCTCGAAAATCCAACTACGGATTTGATGGCTTTGTTTATGGGAGCCCAGAAAATGGTGCCGCCATGGTTGCTCAAAGCATTGCTATGTTGCCTGGATGATTCCCTCGATGTTGATGAAATTGATTTCACTTCTCTGGAGTTAATGAGAGAGGCCCGAACAGAAGATGGGAAATATATTGATATTCTTATCAGACATGATGAATTCATTATAGGTATTGAGCATAAAGTTCTGGCTGATACATATAATCCTTTTCCCAGCTATGTAAGTCTCATTGATAGTTACGGCGGCAACAATCAAAAACTATTTCGCTGTATATTAAAGCCTGACGGTAACAGCGCTAAAGGCGTAGACGGTTGGCAACTTATCAATTATTCACTGCTGCTGGAAACCGCCATCCGACGTCTGGGGTTGGAGATGATGAATCAAGGGTTCAGCAAGTGGACTTTTTTTTATCAGGAGTTTTTAAGTCATCTTAAAAAATTGAGTGAGGTTAGTATGGATAAGGTATCTGATAAAAATGTGGAGTTTGTCACTGAAAATTTCACGGCTTTGATAAAATCGGTTCAACTGCTGGAAATGTACCAAAATGCTATCACCGAGGAAGCTAAATCGGTTGTCTCAGAGGTATTGCCTGATATTCATATTGCAACAGGTATTAATAACTGGAAGGGTTACTATAAAGCAATTCATCTGATGCCGGGATGCTGGGGGCAAGGTAAAACAGGAATTACGTTAGTTTATCGCCCTTCAGAGGATGGACGAGATGAAGCTGAGTTCTACGTATATGGATGGATACATTCAGATGATTACCCTGAAGTTAATGCACTAAAAGAAGAAATAAGAGTTGCTTTAAGTGCTGGAGATTTCATTCCAACAGCTAGCCCTGAGGACTATGAAGTATCAATTACTGGGAAGGGGAAAGTGCTTGAACTGAGTTTTTGGGGGAATACGAGAAGCAAAAAAGATGCACTGGTTCTTCTTAAGGGTATGACTAAGTGGATGGACTCAAAAATAAGAACATAAAGTAATATGACTGAGTGATGACGATCTTTTTAAATTGTGGATTATTAGGCTGGTAATTGAAGCGCCGAATAGACAGATATTGGAATAAAAGGAGAATATTCAAATGATTTATCAGTGTGATACTTGCAGTAGAACGACTTTTGAGGTTAATTGTCCCTGGTGTAGTGGAGTTTCGCCTGTAAAAACGTCTGCATGGGGTTCAGCATCATCGACCGCACAAGCAATAGACATACAACGTATGACACCATTGAATCCATCGTTTTATCCCGAATTTCAGTATCGTTCAAAGGGTGTTCTAAAAGATCTATTTGGGAAAAAGAAAGAGCAAACTCAGCTTAATCAATTGCTTGAAAATGTTCTCGAAAAATACTCCAGTTTAAAAGATCCATATTTTACTAACTTCATTTACACTTCCAGATTCTCACATAATAATAAATCGGAAGCAGATTACTCAACAGATAATGGTACATACTCCGAATTACAACTTTTCCGTGAGGTGTTGGTCAGAAAAGGGTTCAATGAGCTTGAGCAGTTACCTGAGCTATTAGATAAATTACTCCTTACCACGTCATTTAACGCTCTTTATTATGGTTTCGCTAAGGAAGTTAAACGGCATATTAAATCCACACTTACTGAATCCTTGAAGTCATGGATTGAGGAAGCGGGTACCACTTTTAGGGCAGATCTTTCATTGTTTCTATTCTATATATGGAGCAATAAAATAGAGTTCTCATCAGTAGAGTTCAATGAAAAAGCGGAGGCTACGCCTGGTGTTCCTTTAGTTTCATTTGATGAAGTTAAAAAATACTTAGCTGTGTGCGAACATATTTATTTTGATATTCTGGTTGATAGATTAGCTACACGGCTCGAACATTTTAACCCTAACAAATTCGTCACCATGTATTTAGTTGATGCAATGGACGGTTTCCAGTTTGAAGATTTCCTTGTGGAAGTATTCCAGACTATGGGCTATGACGTCAAAGAAACCAAGAGAACGCAAGATCAGGGGGCAGATCTCTTCGTCACTCGATTTGGTAAGGATATGGTTATTCAGGCGAAAAATTATTCTGGTTCTGTAGGTAACTCGGCGGTGCAGCAGGTGATCTCTGCTAAAACATTCTATGGTTGTGATGAGGCGATGGTTGTGACTAATTCCTACTTCACACGCTCTGCGAAAGAGTTAGCTGAATCAGCCTTGGTACGTCTGATCGACAGGGATGAACTGCAAAAGTATCTGGATGATTACAATCAGAAGATAATCGAAGATTTTCAGTCGAACTCATAATGTTTAAACATTGCAGCATTGATGGTAAGTACTGGCAGGTTTTGCGTTGGTAACTTTAATTTACTAAACCGCCTTAAAGGCGGTTTAGTAAAAAAAATCGAACATTTAAAATGCTAAGTAATCATAAAGACATAATAATTTTCTGAAATCCGTGTCACACCGTCCGGAGTGTTCTTCAAGATAATTCTTTAATTCTTCTATTGATATATTATCATCCATAACAGAATACATGATTCCACCGATGACTTTCCAGTCAGGTAAGTTATCCGTTATGTCAGTTATTGTTGAGTATTCATTTCCGCATTCTTTAACATAACCCTTTAAGTCAGCGATAATTTTATCAACTTGGCGATTTTTATATTTTTCTTCATTAATGAGATTCTCACAAATTGAACTGAATGCGAAAACCGGGAACCTTTCACGAGTTGATATGACTTGCTTATTCAGTAATGATATAAGTTGTGAGTTTGCTTCATCAACTATTTTGAAATAATTTTGAATCATTTCAGTTTTGGTTTGGAATTCATATTTAACAGTCCGTTCTGAACCAACGGCTAAAACCATATCTTCATTTTTTAGTTCATCGATGTTTTCTGTTATATTTACCTTTATTTCTCCGCCGCTTTTAATAGTATTCCAAACTTTTTGCACTTTCCTGATGTCCATCGCGGAAACTGGAAGGACTAGTTTTGAAAGTGCATCATATATAGCAGTATAGTTATCTGTTTTGATTTTATTGATGCGGATAGTTGCCATGCTCTCAATATCAATATCATGCTCGGTTATTTCTGTCGTATGATCACCAGGTGCATATTCAACTAGCAGGAAGTTATCGCGAATCTTCTTTGCTAGTTCAGTGTTGACATTTACATATGAAAAAATAGTTTTTAACAGGGACTTAATGTTTGAATCACTTATGCTATAGCCAATAAATATAATAGGGTTGTGTATGAAAATAGAAAGGAGTTGGGCCCTGATTAATTCGTATTTATTATTGAAGTTATTATAGTCGTCTCTTGTTATAATTATGTTGTCTGAGTCGGTTACACAACCATGTATTTTGTAAACTGAGCCATAGGGGTTGCTAAGAAGAATATCATTCCCTATTAACGGGTTGAACTCAAAAACTTTTTCACATAAACGATCGTAATTCGTGGTTATGACGGAACCAATGTTTTTACGTGCTCTAATTAGAGCGTCAATTTCATTGCTTTTTTCGGGTCTTATCAATAAGCCGTTAAGTATTTCTGTTATATAAATTTTAAAACGGCTCAGTTTCTTGCCTTCTTTCATGTTTTTATAAAAAATATCGTTAATGGCTTCGAATTTGCCATTCCGATCAGTTGCAAGACATTTGTTGAATTCTATCTCAAGCCTTGTTGCCAAAAGGTCATAACTATATTCACCATTCTCCATTGATTCTGCTTTAAGGTCATAGTAAAACTCCTCATTACCCGTGAGTTCATTGGATATAAACTCAAGTAATTCATTCCAGCCAAAAGAGTTTTGAAGATACCTAAGACTAAAACCGGTGCCGATGAAAAGCACTGGATGATTTTTGTAATGACCTACAAAATCTTGGATTTCCATACCAATTCTCAACATTAACCCACATACTCATCATAAAATCAAATTTCGAAAGAAAATGCCAATGGTCTTTCATAAATAGTATCACCCTTATCAGACTGGAAAGGGGAACGAACATTAGTGGCAAACCACCACCATAGCTGACCTGGTACAGGTACAGCCAAGCTACATTTTTAGACGTTATTCATGTACTGAGATTGGCACTTGGGCTTCCGTGCCAGGGGGGGCTTACCTGTGCTGACTCTGTGCTCAAAGTTATCCAAGTCTATCTATTTACTGCCAATTACAGTAAAGTAGATGGACAATTGCAGCGAAGTTTCGCAATGTACTGCTATCTAACTCATTGATCCTGCGTAGAATTTAAAATCCCTCGGCGTTCGCGCTGTGTGGGTTCAAGTCCCACTCCGGGTACCATGGGAAAGCAAAGAATAATCAAAGCAATAAGCAGTGTCGTGAAACCACCTCCGGGTGGTTTTTTTGTATCTGTTTTTCTTTGCTTCCATTTATCCTGCTCTCCCTCAATACTTGTCTGAACGCTCCCTTATAAACGTGATGAGATCAAAAATGAAAACAGGACCCTTAACCGAAAGCGAGCTGGAATGGCTGGATGAGACCATCGAGAAATATTCGACGGATAAATCGATTCTCGACGTTTCCGAGCTGGACGGTATGCTCACGGCCATCCTTTCCTCGCCACAAGAGATTGAGCCGGCAGACTGGCTTCTGGCTGTATGGGGTGGGGCGGATAGCGTGCCGCGCTGGTCAGCGGACCGTGAGCGCGATCGTTTCATCAACCTTACGTTGCAACATATGGGCGATATTGCTGAGCGTCTGAATGAGTATCCCGATCAGTTTGAACCTCTTTTCGGCACGCGCGAGGAAGAGGGCCAGGAGCTGACGGTTGTGGAAGAGTGGTGCTATGGCTATATGCGTGGCGTGGGCTTAAGCGACTGGTCGGGTTTGCCGCCTGCGTTACAGGAAGAGCTGGATGCCATCGGACTGCACGGTGAAGAGCAGAAAGCAGAGGCGCTGGATAACTTCACGGCTGAAGAGTATCTGGAAAGTATCGACAAGATCCGCCCGGCAGCGCTCATGTTGCATGGTTACTGGATGGCGCATCCGAAAATGACGCCGGTGCAGCAGCCTGTCAGAAATGATGGGAAAGTGGGGCGTAACGAGCCATGCCCCTGCGGCAGCGGAAAGAAATACAAACAGTGCTGTGCCAATAAATGAAAAAATGCCGGGTGTATCACCCGGCATTTTTTTAGCCTACGGCAGGTAAAAGATTTGCCGCTATCGCTACCTGAATCGCAATCACCGCAATCCCACATGTAAACACAAACCATAATGCGGGCGTTCCGCCAGCGACGCGATAACCACCTTGTGGGTGATGTTTACGGCTCTGCATCGTCAACAGTGATGGAATAATCAACGCCAGCACCGCCAGTGCTACGCCCGCATAACCCAGCGCCATCACAAAACCACGCGGATAGAAAAGGGCGAAGGCCAGCGGCGGCAGGAAGGTAATGCCACCCGTTTGCAGGCGACCGCGTACGCCGTTCTGACGCTGGAACAAATCCGCCAGATAATCAAACAAGCCCAGAGCCACGCCGAGGAAAGAGGTTGCCAGCGCCAGATCGGCAAACAGATGTACCGCCAGTTCGACGTGGGCTGACGCGACAACGGCGCGAATCGCTTCCAGCAGACCGTTAAGCCCCGTATGCTGTGCCATCAAACCGGCAAAGACGCTGGACTCAATGCTACCCAGTGTCGCCAACTGCCAGAAGAGATAAGCGACCAGCGGAATGAAACTGCCAATCATAAACACGCGACGTAGTTTACGAATGTCGCCATTCATATAGCTCACTATGCTGGGTACGCTGCCATGAAAACCGAATGAGGTGAAGATCACCGGGATGGCCGATAGCGCCAGACCCTGTTGCAACGGCAGCGTCAACAAATTGATTTTATGAATGTGTGGCAGCAGCAGCGCCAGCATCACCACCAGAAAAATAATCTTGGCGCTGAACAGGAAGCGGTTGAAAAGGTCGACCAGCGATGTGCCAATACATATCACCGTGCCGCCAATCGCCGTGAACAGCAGTACACCAATAGCGGGCGGCATATTGACGGAAAACCACTGGCTAAGACTGGAGGCCAGCAACTCACCCGCACCGCTGATATAGGCGGCAGTCAGGGCGTACATTAAAAATAACATGCTGAAACCGGTTAGCCACTGACCATAGCGGCCGAGATAGCGGTGTGCGAGAGAGCCAAGGCCGGTGTCAGCAGGGACGTGTTGATACACTTCCAGCAACAGCAGGGCGGTGTAGCACATCAATGCCCAAAGCCCAATTAACAGCACCAGCGTTACGCCGAAGCCGACGCCAGCCGCAGCCAGCGGCATCGCCAGCATACCAGCACCAATGGTGGTGCCCGCTACGATTAAAATACTCCCCAGGGTACGGTTCTTCACGCTTTCCTCTACGACTGCACGTATATACGACACGAATATGTCGCGCAGGTTATGTGAAACCAGACGATTCGTCAAATCACGATTACAGGGTGTGTAATAAAAAGTTTACGAATAAAGTGAGTTAAGAAAGCCTGCGCTAGCGCAAAAAAGGTATATCAAATGCAGGTTAATGTGACGGTTTTAGCGGAGGCATTATGGAATCTATTCACGGTCATGAAGTGCTGAATATGATGATCGCATCAGGCGAATCTTATTCAAAAGAGAGTCTGGTATTGGCAATTGAAAACCGTTTCGGTGAGAGCGCGCGTTTTCATACCTGTTCGGCAGAAAATATGACCGCAGCTGAGCTGGTTGCATTTCTGAAGAAAAAAGGCAAGTTTGTTCCGGTGGATGCGGGATTCACCACGGCGGAAAGTAAAATTTGTCGACATTAATAAGCTGCGGCGAAATAACGCCGCTGCCCGTTAATTAATTCTGAGTATCGAGCGTAGAGAGCTCTTTATCAATAAAGTAGAGGCCTTCACCGCTTTTTCCGGCGAGGGTCAATTTATCAATCACAGATTTAAACAGTTTCTCTTCTTCGTGTTGCTCAGCGACATACCATTGCAGGAAATTAAAGGTTGGATAATCCTGATTGGTCATCGCGGCATGCGCCAGCTCATTGATCTTAGACGTAATCAATTGTTCATGCTCGTAGGTGGCGCGGAAAAGATCGTCCAGTGACGCGTATTCTGCCACCGGTGAAGCAACACTGTGGATGCATGGCAGGCTACCGGTGTCGGTCAGGTAATCGAACAGACGCTGCATGTGCTGCATCTCTTCCTGAGCGTGGCGGCGCAGAAATGCAGCGGCGCCCTCAAAGCTATTAAAGCTGCACCAGGCGCTCATCTGTTGATAAAGCAGGGAGGAGTAAAGCTCGAGATTCATTTGTTGATTTAATTTCTCGATCATTTCCGCTTTTAACATTGTCAGGCTCCATAAAGGCATAATTAATTATGGAGGAACTATAAGTTGTTATTAAATTATTTGCAAAAGGTAAAATTAAAAAACCTTATTTAATAATGCGAATGGGAATAAAACGCATTGGCATAATAAATTCGCCGGAATTTATTCCGGCGTAGAATTTAATTCCATGCGGGTGCAACTGGTGTAACAGCGATCCCTCTGCATTGATACTGCAGCGTCACGCTTTCGTTAATACATAATGGCCCGCTGCTGCTAACACAGGTGGTAATTGGCTGTCCGTAAGCAAAGGCAGAGGCGTATCCCATTTGCTGGCAAGCTTTTGTCGCCGTCCCGTTCGCGACATAGTCATCGGTCTTTGCGTTCTGCAACATTGCCTGGCCATAAGTCAGACGCACGACGCCGCTGGTCGCATCCATTTCGCTCACGGCGGCCTCTCGGTGGACGCTACAGGCAGATAGCACAAGCGCGATAGCGCTAATCGTTAAGAATGTTTTCATGGTGTTACCCGGGGCAATCTATCATTGCTCTATCCTGTCACATGCCGGTGTGGGCAATCTTCCGATTAAAGACGATAACCGTGCTTTCTTATGGCGACGATGGGCGTCTGATAAAGCAAAAATGTGAGCCTTGCTGTGATTTTTAAAACCATTTTTCATAAAATTTGAAAGTATGTTTGTGAGGTTGTAAGGTTGATACATTGTTATCGAACCCTTGCGGGAGACGCCCGCGCTGCATTCAGGAGAGGAAAGAATGAAAATTGCACTGATGATGGAAAACAGCCAGGCCAGCAAAAACGCCATCATTCATAATGAGTTAAAAGCGGTTGCCGATGAAAAAGGCTTCCCGGTTTTCAACGTAGGTATGAGCGATGAAAATGACCATCATCTGACCTATATTCACCTGGGTATCATGGCCAGCATCCTGCTGAATTCCAAAGCGGTTGATTTCGTCGTAACTGGATGCGGTACCGGCCAGGGGGCGCTGATGTCCCTGAACATCCACCCGGGTGTGGTATGTGGTTACTGCATCGATCCGGCTGATGCCTTCCTTTTCGCGCAGATCAACAACGGTAACGCACTGTCGCTGCCCTTCGCGAAAGGCTTCGGCTGGGGCGCGGAGCTGAACGTGCGCTTTATTTTTGAAAAAGCCTTTACCGGTCGCAACGGGGAAGGTTATCCGCCAGAGCGTAAAGAACCGCAGGTTCGTAACGCGGGCATTCTGAACCAGGTGAAAGCGGCTGTGGTGAAGGAAAACTATCTTGATACGCTGCGTGCGATTGACCCGGAGCTGGTGAAAACCGCCGTTTCTGGCCAGCGTTTCCAGCAGTGTTTCTTTGAAAATTGCCAGAATAAAGAGATCGAAGCGTTTGTGCGTGAGATCCTCGGGTAATTCTGTATGAAATGAAAATCCCCACTTGCGTGGGGATAGAGACTGATGGCAAACGCGAAATTGCCTGATGCGCTCCGCTTACCAGGCCTACAAGAATTCTGCAATATATTGAATTACTGCGATTTTGTAGGCCGGATAAGGCGTTTACGCCGCATCCGGCAAGAACAAAGTGCACTCCGTCAGCAATCTGAATCCCCAGCGGTGTGGGGATTTTTGATTCTATGCTTTCACCTTTTGAGATACCGACACACCAGCATCTTTAGTCAGCCGTAGCGTGTCCATCATCCCAACCAGACAGATCAGAGCGATAAACACAAACGCCAGTCTGAAGCTTATTCCCGGCATGGCGCCGAGTGCCAGCACTTCACTCACTTTCTCCCCCAGACGAATACCGATTGCCCCAAGGGTGATCCCAAGTCCAATGGCTAACTGACTGGCGGTGCTGAACAGCGTATTGGCATAACTCATCTGCGAGCCGGGCACGTCGGCAAAAGCCAGCGTGCTCACGCCGGTGAACTGGATGGAGCGGAATACGCCGCCTAAATAGAGCACCAGTAATATGGCCCACTCGGGAGTTTGTGGCGTTAAGAAGGCGCAGGCGACCAGAGCCACAACGTTCAAAGCGCCATTAATCAGTAACAGGCGGCGGAATCCCAGCCAGCGAATCAGCGGTGTCGTGGCGGGCTTGATGGTCAGATTGCCGACAAATACCGCCAGTACCAGCAGGCCTGAATGGAACGGATCCATCCCAAAACCGACCTGAAAAAGCAGCGGCAGCAGGAAAGGCACCGCACTGATTGAAGCCCGGAATAGCGATCCTCCGTACATCGTGACCCGGAAAGTCGGTACGTTCAGCGCATCCAGACGGATCATCGGCCATTTGGCTCGCCGGAAATGGTACAGCGAGTAATAAAATGCCAATCCGCCAATAGCAAAGAGTGTCAACACCACCCAATTGTGTATGCGTTGACCGCCCAGCGCTTCCATGGCGCACACCAGGCATACCATCGCCACCGAGGTAGCGAGAAAACCAGGCAGGTCAAAGGGGCGGCGTTCGTCATCGCGGATGTCGGGAATGATACGTAGCGACAGCAAAATGGCGATAATGCCCAATGGAACGTTAATAAAGAAGATCCACCGCCAGTCCGCGACGCTGGTGATAAACCCACCCAGCGGCGGCCCGATAATGGGGGCGATGAGCGCGGGCCAGGTGAGCGTGGCGATAGCCGTGATGAGCAGATGTTTTGGTGTAGTACGCAGAACTGCCAGACGTCCAACGGGTACCATCAGCGCGCCGCCCATTCCCTGAAGGATGCGCATGGCGACAAAACTATCGACGGTGGTTGCCAGGCCGCAAAATACGGATGCCAGGGTAAAAATGGCCAGCGCCAGGGTGAATATTTTCCGTGCGCCGAATCGGTCGGCAATCCAGCCGCTGGCGGGGATGAGAACGGCCAGTGTGATCAGATAGGCGCTGATACCAATGTTAAGATCGACGGCGTCTTCACCAAAACTTTTGGCCATGTCGGGCAGGGCGGTGGCG
Organism: Pseudocitrobacter faecalis; assembly: GCF_965231525.1. Lineage (NCBI taxonomy): Bacteria > Pseudomonadati > Pseudomonadota > Gammaproteobacteria > Enterobacterales > Enterobacteriaceae > Pseudocitrobacter > Pseudocitrobacter faecalis. The sequence continues at coordinate 1,476,576 of NZ_CBDDNJ010000002.1, forward strand.
ATCACGGTGCCATCAAGAAACTCCATAAAAAACGCCCCGGCAACCAACAGAGCAGCAGGCGACAGTCCGCGCTTGTTTTGTGCCTGGAGAGGCTCACTCATTTTTGTTTTACCCTATCAAAATAATCTGCAATTTTTCTAATATAAGTTTTTAGCTAAGTAACGGATTTGTTTCAGATAATAGATCTTAATCGCGGTTTGCTGAAAAATTAAACGTGACGCATATCTCGTTTTGGTTGATTTTTGTGATGAATGTCATACTATGTGTCAAAAGACAATAACACCTGTGTAACAAAATCGGAGCATCACAATGAAACAACGCATGCGCAAAATCCTCAAAAGCATGTTCGAGAACTATTGCAAAACTTTCAAAGACGTACCGCCAGGCGCTATGTTCTGATAAAAAAACCTGCCACGGCAGGTTTTTTTATGTCTGCAAGGAGCACGCTTCGTTCCTTTCGGGTACCATAGTACCCCTAAATGTTAAGGAGCGTATATGTCCCAGAACCTGACTGCTGATGAAGAACTGGTATCCGACGTGGTAGCCTGCCAGTTGGTCATTAAGCAAATTCTTGATGTCATCGATGTCATCGCCCCCGTCGAAGTGCGTGAGAAAATGTCCACTCAACTGAAATCTATTGATTTCGCTGGGCACCCATCAGCTGATCCGGTCACGCTGCGCGCGATCCAAAAAGCCATTGCCCTGATTGAGCTGAAGTTTACACCGCAGGGTGAAGCACACTGATTGATACGGGTTATGCAACCGGCAGGTTTATGCTGCCGGTTGTCGCTTGGGAAGGGATTAATGCACCTGGTGATTCACCACGTTCAGCAGATGCTGATCGGTTTGTTGCATACACAGCCCCGCTTTATTGGCGTTGCGTACTTCCTCAAGAATGGCCTGCAATAAAACGCCATCCTGCTGTTGCTCTTCTTCAAGATTGGTCAGGAAGTTCAGCGTGCTGTCGTCGCGCAGAACCTTTGCCTGCTCGGCCAACTCAGAAAGCGTAGTGCTGCGCTGGTTGTACTCTTCAATGGTCTTCAGGAAGAGTTCTTCGAGTGATGCACACTGTTCTTCGTGTGGCTCGATGGCTTTCACGACCGGATAGCCGCCAGATTTCTTCATGTAATCAAATACCCGCATCATTTGGGTGACGCTGGTTTGCGCCTGCGCGCGAAGGAAAGTCGCGGTGCCGTTGAGGCGTTGTTCAGAACACCACTCGCTCAGACGGAGATAGAGATTAGATGCGTAAAACTCAAGGTTCATTTGAGTATTCAGTTTTTGAACCATTCCTGGGACTGCCATACCAATATCCTTATTTCCTGGAAGGGACAACTCACGTTAACAGGCGGATTTTTACTTTAAATTGATACGCTACAATGAAGCAGCCTGAATTAATTTACGTTTAAATCACGCTATTTACGCGTCAGAGAACAATAACAGAATGTAATATTCAATGACCTCTGAATGTGACCGATGTACGATTCCTGACTCGGCTCGAAAAATAATACCGCGCACTCCAGCCTAAGAAAACTCTTAAGTTTGTTCATTTACTTTTTGTTACAACTATATTCCAGAAAAGGATTATCTCTACGCGCGTGACCGTAATGAATTATTACAGTTGTATGATTTATATAGTGAATATATTACCTGTCAGCTTTGTTTGTGATCGCATTAACATTTTTTGGCGGGATCACAAAAAACCACTTCACTGTTTGTCAGGCATTACGTACTCTTCACATAATAAAATGAAACAGTGGTTTATTTTTGTTTGGTTTTTGGGTAAACAATCACTTCAATAACCAGGAAATTGTTTTAGATCATTTTTGCCAATATGAGGTCGATCGGTTCACGCGCAATTATTTGGCAAATCCCCGCTTACGATAAAACAGGAGTTATCATGAAACAGGTTGCCGTGCTGTTAGCACCCGGATTCGAAGAAGGTGAAGCGATTGTCACAATTGATATTCTGCGTCGTTTGCATATTCACGTTGAACTGGTGTCCTGCGCTGAATCTCGTGCGGTGGTGAGCTACCACGATATTCCGATGGTAGCAGATGCGACACTTGCAGAACGTAGGGATAAAATCTACGACGCCGTGGTTCTGCCGGGTGGGCCGCAGGGCAGTGTCAATCTGGCTGCGAATAAAGATGTCGTGAAATTTGTCGCCGCGCATGATGAGGCGGGGAAATATCTCTGCCCGATTTGTTCAGCTGCTGCTCGCGTGCTGGCAGGTAATGGTTTGCTTAAAGGGCGCCGCTATGTCTGTTCCGGCGACTTATGGCAGGATATTACTGATGGCGTGTATATCGACGCCCCGGTCGTGGAAGAGGGGAATCTTATCAGCGGTAAAGGTTTTGGTCATGTATTTGATTTTGCCTTTACTGTGGCGGCACGCTTATTAGGTGACGAAGCGCCAGTACGCGAACACGCAGACCACATTTACTATTCGTGGTAACCCCTGAACAAGGATGGGTTAGCTAACAATATAGATTATCATGCTATTACCGGGGCGAATTGTCAGACAATTCGCCCTTTCTGTATGTCATTTTCTGCTAAATCCATGCATGCAACTACTGTAATTCTGCGGTGTGATGCGGCTCTCTTATGGATAAATATTTTCCCGCTATTAATGTGCTAACAACCGTAATGCCGTTAACGAAACGGCTAATACGTTGTTTTATGTCCTAATTAAAATTTTAAACCGATTATTTCCCTACAAATAAAAGCACTAAGGCTGGAGTATACCATGCACAAATTCACTAAAGCGCTGGCCGCCATCGGCCTGGCAGCGGTTATGTCACAATCAGCTATGGCGGAAAACCTGAAGCTCGGTTTTCTGGTGAAGCAGCCGGAAGAGCCGTGGTTCCAGACCGAATGGAAGTTTGCAGACAAAGCCGGTAAAGATCTGGGTTTTGACGTTATTAAAATTGCCGTGCCCGACGGCGAGAAAACCCTGAACGCCATCGATAGCCTGGCGGCTAACGGCGCGAAAGGGTTTGTTATCTGCACGCCGGATCCGAAACTGGGCTCGGCGATTATGGCGAAAGCCCGCGGTTATGACATGAAAGTGATCACCGTCGATGACCAGTTCGTTAACGCTAAGGGCAAGCCGATGGATACCGTTCCGCTGGTGATGATGGCGGCCAGCGAAATCGGCGCGCGTCAAGGGCAGGAGCTCTATAAAGAGATGCAAAAACGCGGCTGGGACGTGAAAGAGACCGCCGTGATGGCGATCACTGCTAACGAGCTGGATACCGCGCGTCGCCGTACCACCGGCTCGCTGGAGGCACTGAAAGCCGCGGGCTTCCCGGAAAAACAGATTTATCAGGTTCCAACCAAATCGAATGATATTCCCGGCGCGTTTGATGCCGGTAACTCCATGTTAGTTCAGCATCCAGGCGTGAAACACTGGCTGATTGTCGGCATGAACGATAACACCGTTCTGGGCGGCGTGCGCGCGACGGAAGGCCAGGGCTTTAAAGCGGCAGACGTCATCGGTATCGGCATTAACGGTGTGGATGCGGTGAACGAACTGTCGAAGGCGCAGGCCACGGGCTTCTATGGTTCTCTGCTGCCAAGCCCGGACATTCACGGCTATAAAACCAGCGAAATGCTCTACAACTGGGTTGAAAAGGGCGTTGAGCCGCCGAAATTTACCGCAGTCACCGACGTGGTACTGATTACCCGCGATAACTTTAAAGAAGAGTTGGCGAAAAAAGGTCTCTAAGTCGTGACGCCTTCCCCCCGACCAGCGTGTCGGGGGAGAAGTGACCCTGCAATTCAGGAGTGGTTATGCAACAGTCAACCCCTTATCTCTCGTTTCGCGGCATTTCCAAAACCTTCCTGGGCGTGAAAGCATTATCCGATATCAGCTTCGACTGCTATGCCGGACAGGTACACGCGCTGATGGGTGAAAACGGTGCCGGGAAATCTACGCTGCTCAAGATCCTAAGCGGCAACTATGCGCCGACGGCGGGCACCCTAACGCTGCGTGGGCAGGATGTCGCCTTTGCTGATACCACCGCCGCGCTGAATGCTGGCGTAGCGATTATCTATCAGGAACTGCATCTGGTGCCGGAAATGACCGTCGCGGAAAACATCTATCTCGGTCAGTTGCCCAGCAAAGGCGGCATTGTGAACCGCTCGCTGCTGAACTACGAAGCCGGGCTGCAATTACAGCATCTGGGGCTCGATATCGACCCCGATACGCCGCTGAAGTACCTTTCAATCGGGCAGTGGCAGATGGTGGAAATTGCTAAAGCACTGGCGCGTAACGCCAAAGTCATCGCCTTCGATGAACCGACCAGCTCACTCTCTGCACGCGAAATCGAAAATCTGTTCCGCGTCATCCGTGAGCTACGCAACGAAGGCCGCGTGATCATCTATGTGTCTCATCGCATGGAGGAAATTTTTGCCCTGAGCGACGCTATCACCGTTTTTAAAGACGGGCGTTATGTCTGCACCTTCAGCGATATGGAAAAAGTGAACCACGACAGCCTGGTGCAGGCGATGGTTGGGCGTGATATTGGCGATATTTATGGCTGGCAGCCACGCGAACACGGCGCGGAACGCCTGCGGCTGGAAAAGGTAAAGGCGCCAGGCGTGCGAACACCCATTTCCCTCACGGTACGTAGCGGCGAAATCGTTGGCCTGTTTGGTCTGGTTGGGGCCGGGCGCAGCGAACTGATGAAGGGGTTGTTTGGCGGCAACAAAATATCCAGCGGTCAGGTCTATATCGATGGCGCAGCGGTCACCATTGATAAGCCCGCCCATGCCATTCGTGCAGGCATGATGCTGTGCCCGGAAGATCGCAAAGCCGAAGGGATTATTCCGGTTCACTCCGTACGCGACAACATCAACATCAGTGCGCGCCGCAACAATATTCACGCCGGGTGCCTCATCAACAAGGGTTGGGAAGCGCGCAACGCGGATCATCATATTCAATCTTTGAATATTAAAACGCCGGGTGCTGAGCAACTGATTATGAATCTCTCCGGCGGTAACCAGCAGAAGGCGATTCTGGGGCGTTGGCTGTCGGAAGAGATGAAAGTCATTCTGCTTGATGAGCCCACGCGCGGCATCGATGTAGGGGCGAAGCACGAAATTTATAACGTCATTTACGCCCTGGCGGCGTCCGGCGTAGCGGTGCTGTTCGCCTCAAGCGACCTGCCAGAAGTGCTCGGCGTTGCGGATCGTATCGTGGTGATGCGCGAAGGCGAAATTGCCGGTGAACTGCTGCATGGCAGCGCGAATGAACAGCAGGCGTTAAGCCTCGCTATGCCTAAAGTGAGTCAGGCCGTCGCCTGAGAAAGGAGTTTATGATGTCTTCTGTAACGACTTCCGGCGCACGCCGACCATCACTCAGCTTTGGCCGTATCTGGGATCAATACGGCATGCTGGTTGTCTTCGCGGTACTGTTTATCGGCTGCGCGATTTTTGTGCCGAACTTCGCCTCCTTTGTCAACATGAAGGGGCTGGGGCTGGCGATATCCATGTCCGGGATGGTCGCCTGTGGAATGCTGTTCTGTCTGGCTTCCGGCGATTTTGACCTCTCCGTCGCATCCGTGATTGCCTGCGCTGGCGTCACCACTGCGGTGGTGATCAACCTAACAGAGAGTTTGTGGATTGGCGTCTTCGCCGGGCTGATGCTGGGCGTGCTGAGCGGTCTGGTCAACGGTTTTGTTATTGCCAGACTGAAAATCAACGCGCTGATCACCACGCTTGCCACCATGCAGATTGTGCGTGGCCTTGCCTATATCATCTCTGATGGTAAAGCGGTAGGGATTGAAGATGAGCGTTTCTTTGAACTTGGGTATGCCAACTGGCTCGGTTTACCAGCACCAATCTGGCTAACTGTCGCCTGTTTAATCATTTTCGGATTATTACTGAATAAGACCACTTTTGGGCGCAATACCCTGGCGATTGGTGGGAACGAAGAGGCTGCGCGTCTGGCGGGTGTTCCCGTGGTTCGCACCAAAATTATCATCTTTATTCTTTCAGGCCTGGTGTCGGCGGCCGCGGGGATTATTCTGGCCTCGCGCATGACCAGCGGACAGCCGATGACCTCTATCGGTTATGAGCTGATCGTCATCTCAGCCTGCGTGCTGGGCGGCGTGTCGCTAAAAGGCGGTATCGGAAAAATCTCCTACGTCGTGGCCGGGATCCTGATTCTGGGAACAGTGGAAAACGCCATGAACCTGCTGAATATTTCGCCATTCTCGCAGTATGTGGTTCGCGGTTTGATTCTGCTGGCGGCGGTCATTTTCGACCGTTATAAACAAAAAGCGAAACGGGCCGTTTAAAAAACGGACTCAATTTTTAAGTGTATGTACTGACAACGCCGGTGGCTAATCCCCCCGGCGTTTTCATTTGAAAATGGCGAGCCGTGTCACACTGTCTATACTTAAGTTGCTAACTTTTTGATAACACATTACTGAATCATTCACTGATAAGGAGGAACCCAGGGTGGCTGACCTGATATCTGTACCCCCTGCACCAACTGAAAATGTCGCTTTTTTCTTTGACCTTGATGGCACTCTCGCTGGGATCCAACTGCATCCCGATCATGTTGCTATACCCGAGCCCGTTCGCGATGCGTTGTCACGGTTATCGCAGGCGCATGACGGTGCAGTAGCGTTGATTTCAGGGCGCTCAATGGTAGAGCTTGACAGGCTCGCCAGTCCGTATCGCTTTCCTCTGGCGGGCGTTCACGGGGCGGAACGCCGCGATATCAACGGGAAAACGCATATCGTTGCGCTCGATGATGAAACGGCACGACGCGTGGAACGACGACTGAGTGAGGCGCTGGCGTTATTGCCAGGGGCGGAGCTCGAAGCCAAGGGCATGGCGTTTGCGCTGCATTATCGTCAGGCACCGCAGCATCAGGCGGCGATCGTGACGCTGGCGCAGGAGATGGTCACGCAGTTTCCCGAACTGGCGCTTCAGCCGGGCAAGTGTGTGGTGGAAATTAAACCCAGAGGCATTAACAAAGGTGCGGCAATTGAGGCCTTTATGCAGGAAGCACCGTTTCGCGGCAAGATGCCCGTGTTTATTGGCGATGATTTAACGGATGAGGCGGGCTTTGCCGTCGTAAACAGACTGGGTGGGTTATCAATTAAAGTGGGGATGGGGGACACACAGGCGAAGTCACGTTTGCCTGATGTGGGGGCCGTTCACCAATGGTTGCAAAACGCGGCTGAAAATCAAAAACAAAACGCGCTTACTAACAGGAGAGATGGCTATGAGTCGCTTAGTCGTAGTATCTAACCGTATTGCAGTTCCGGATGACAAAAAGGCCAGCGCCGGTGGGTTGGCCGTGGGGATTATGGGCGCATTGAAGTCGAAGGGCGGGCTCTGGTTTGGCTGGAATGGAGAAATCGGTGATGAAAATACCCCGCTGCACAAAGTGACACAGGGCAACATCAGTTGGGCTTCATTTACGCTGAACGAACAGGATCACGAACATTATTACAATCAATTTTCCAATGCTGTGCTGTGGCCTGCGTTTCACTATCGACTGGATTTAGTGACTTTCCAGCGTGAATGCTGGGACGGATACCTTAGAGTAAACAGTAAACTGGCAGATAAACTGCTGCCGTTGCTGCAAGACGATGATGACATCTGGGTTCACGATTACCATCTGCTGCCTTTCGCCAGCGAACTGCGTAAGCGTAACGTGAATAACCGTATCGGATTCTTCCTGCACATTCCTTTTCCGACGCCGGAAATTTTCAATGCGCTACCGCCGCACGCTGAACTGCTGGAACAACTCTGCGATTATGATCTCCTGGGGTTCCAGACGGAAAACGACAGACTGGCGTTCCTCGATTGTGTCAGTGCGCAAACGCGTCTTACCACGCGCAGTAAAACGCACACGGCCTGGGGAAAAACCTTCCGCACGGAAGTTTATCCGATTGGGATTGAACCAGAAGAAATCGCCAAACAAGCGCGAGGGCCATTGCCGCCGAAACTCGCGCAGTTGAAAGCCGAGCTGAAAAACGTCAAAAACATCTTCTCGGTCGAGCGACTGGATTACTCCAAAGGCCTGCCGGAACGTTTTCAGGCCTATGAAGCGCTGCTGGAAAAATTTCCACAGCATCATGGCAAAATTCGTTACACCCAGATTGCGCCGACATCGCGTGGCGATGTGCAGGCTTATCAGGATATTCGTCATCAACTGGAAACGGCGGCAGGACGGATTAACGGGCAGTACGGCCAGCTTGGCTGGACGCCGCTCTATTACCTGAATCAGCATTTTGACCGTAAATTACTGATGAAAGTTTTCCGTTACTCCGATGTTGGCCTGGTCACGCCGCTGCGAGACGGAATGAATTTGGTGGCCAAAGAGTTTGTTGCCGCGCAGGATCCGGAAAACCCCGGCGTACTGGTGCTCTCGCAGTTTGCCGGAGCCGCCAATGAACTGACGTCTGCGCTGATTGTGAATCCATACGATCGCGACGAAGTGGCAACGGCGCTGGACAGAGCGTTGAATATGCCGCTCGCCGAGCGTATCTCACGCCATGCGGAAATGCTGGAGATCATCACGCGTAATGATATTCATCACTGGCAGGCGCAGTTTATGAGCGATCTGAAGCGCATCACGCCACGTAGCGAAGAGAGTCAGATGGAGAGTAAAGTGGCGGCGTTCCCAAAGCTGGCATAAGGAAAGAATGACGCCGGAACTGACAAAACCGGCGTCGCATAGGGAGTGTTACAACGTCACAAGCAAAACGTCGGCACAACTGCTGCCGACGATATTCTTCGCTGAGCAGGTGGCTCGAGAGAAAAAGCTTTGATTGTGGTTACCGCAGATAACCAAATCGACCTGATAGTGCTGGCACCAGGATTTAATACTTTCGCACAATTCACCGCTGGCAATTTGGGTTTTCCAGATCGGGTAGTCGGCTTGTTCAACCAGCGTATCAAGAAACTGTTGGGTCTCCTCCTGCATCAACTCACGCAGATTCTCCATCATCGGCGCTGCCAGCTGGTTATACATTTCCGGATCGGTTGAAAACGTGATCAGACTGACGCGGGCATTGTGTGGGCGCGCAATTGAAACCGCCTTGCGTAACAGGGCGTGACTTTCTGGGGTAGGCGCAACCGCCACTAACAGGTGAGAGTAAGGCATCAAACCTCCTTGCAGGACACTTCACTAACCATATTTAAGCTCATACTCTTTTTGCGGCCTGACTGCAAGGGTGGTTTCAAATGTAACTGTGAGCGACTTCAATATATGCATTAATTATTCTTAAGTCCGGAATAGTGCAAAAAGCGGTCATGTTGCAAATTCTAGTGTGGATGTAACCGCTTTCGGTAAGTAACAATAATCAATTAACAATTAGATATAGATGATTAACAAATTGCGAATGATTTACCTTAGGGATTATATGAATTTAAATTTTATTTAATTGTATGAATTTTAAATATAAATTTATATTATTCGGTGCTAAGTCCTTTATCGGCGCTTCTGTCAATCCTCTGTTCACTATTGTTCCCCTCTTAACGAGTCACCGTTCCTTCTTCTGAATGAATATTCGTCCCTGAAGAATAGAAAAAAGAGTCATTTGGATAATAAATGATCAATTAACAACGTAATCTGATGGATTGAGTGTTAACATTCAGGTATGTTATGTGACATAAATCACATAATTCCTAAATTTACCCTAAGGTCAGATTGTATGTGTCATAGCTGGCGGGTAAAGTTGCGTGGATTTAGGAAAATTCTTAGTCATTTGTAAGAAATGTTTAAAATTGTTGCTTTATAACCTAAAGCGAACTTGCCGATATGTCTGTCATCATCGGCTATGCATTTCGGCTTTTTCTTTTTTTATCGGGATTTCCCGACGACATCACGGGGTGTGCGGTCTAACCGCATTAAAACAATAGTTGGTTATTCGGGATGGGGAAAATGTATACATCCGAGTTGCTAAAACATATCTATGACATCAATTTGTCCTATCTACTCCTTGCGCAACGCCTTATCGGTCAGGATAAAGCGTCAGCCATGTTTCGCCTGGGCATAAACGAAGAGATGGCCACAACGCTCGGTGACCTGACGCTTCCGCAGATGGTGAAACTGGCGGAAACCAATCAACTGGTTTGCCAATTCCGCTTCGACAGTCATCAAACGATCACCCAGCTCACACAGGATTCCCGGGTCGACGACCTGCAACAGATCCACACCGGCATTCTTCTTTCTACGCGTTTACTGAACGACGCCAGCCAGACCGCTGATTCCGGCCGTAAGAAAAGGGCCTGAGCATGAGCGAAAAAAGTATTGTCCAGGAAGCCCGCGATATTCAGCTTGCGATGGAGCTGATTACGCTGGGCGCGCGTTTACAGATGCTGGAAAGTGAAACGCAGCTAAGCCGTGGTCGCCTGATTAAACTCTATAAAGAGCTGCGCGGTAGCCCGCCGCCGAAAGGGATGCTGCCGTTTTCCACGGACTGGTTTATGACGTGGGAGCAGAATATCCACTCTTCCATGTTCTGCAATGCCTGGCAATTTCTTCTCAGCACCGGGTTATGCTCGGGCGTTGATGCCGTTATTAAGGCATATCGACTCTACCTGGAACAGTGTCCCGCTCAGGATGAAGCCCCGCTTCTGGCGCTGACTCGCGCCTGGACGCTGGTGCGTTTTGTTGAGAGCGGTATGCTGGAACTGTCGCACTGCAACAGTTGCGGCGGTAATTTTATCACTCACGCACATCAACCGGCGGGCAGCTTTGTTTGCAGTCTGTGCCAGCCGCCATCCCGCGCCGTAAAAAGACGTAAACTTTCCGACAACGCTGCCGATAGTAATCCACAACTGCTGGATGAACAGATAGAGCAAGCTGTTTAGCCGGAACGGTGTGGCAAACACTCCAGCAGCGGGGCCCGTGACCGCTGCTTTTTTTTGCCTGTCGTTCGGCGACGCTTTTATCTGTCCTTCAGCCTGGTCAAAAGTGGAAGGATGAAACGTGCTTATCTTAATCGGTTACCTGGTCGTCATCGGGACAGTATTCGGCGGTTATGCCATGACCGGCGGGCACCTTGGGGCACTGTATCAACCCGCTGAGTTGATTATTATCGGTGGCGCCGGCGTTGGTGCGTTTATCGTCGGTAACAACGGGAAAGCGATAAAGGGCACACTTAAAGCCCTGCCGCTACTTTTTCGCCGCTCGAAATATACCAAAACCATGTATATGGACCTGCTGGCGCTGCTCTATCGCCTGATGGCCAAATCGCGCCAGCAAGGGATGTTCTCCCTTGAGCGCGACATTGAAAACCCGCGCGAAAGTGAAATCTTCGCCAGCTATCCGCGTATTCTGGCTGACAGCGTCATGCTGGATTTCATCGTCGATTATCTGCGACTCATCATTAGCGGCAATATGAACACCTTCGAAATTGAAGCGCTGATGGATGAGGAAATTGAAACCTTTGAAAGCGAAAGCGAAGTTCCTGCCAACAGCCTGGCACTGGTAGGCGACTCGTTACCGGCGTTTGGCATTGTGGCGGCGGTGATGGGGGTTGTTCACGCCCTGGGTTCGGCGGATCGCCCGGCGGCAGAGCTGGGGGCATTGATCGCCCACGCGATGGTCGGTACGTTCCTGGGTATTCTTCTGGCGTATGGTTTTGTCTCGCCGCTGGCCAGCGTGCTCAGACAAAAAAGCGCGGAAACCACCAAAATGATGCAGTGCGTCAAAATTACGCTGCTCTCGAATCTCAATGGTTACGCGCCGCCGATCGCGGTCGAATTTGGTCGTAAAACGCTCTACACCAGCGAGCGTCCGTCGTTTGTTGAACTGGAAGAACATGTTCGGGCGGTGCGTAATCCGACGGCGCAGCAAACCACGACCGAGGACGCATGAAAAATCAGCCGCACCCGATTGTCGTTGTCAAAAGACGCAAAGCCAAATCGCATGGCGGAGGCGGCCACGGGTCGTGGAAGATTGCCTACGCCGATTTCATGACCGCCATGATGGCCTTCTTTCTGGTGATGTGGTTGATTTCCATCTCCAGCCCCAAAGAGCTGATTCAAATTGCCGAATACTTCCGTACACCGCTGGCGACGGCAGTGACTGGCGGCCCGCGAATGTCGAACAGTGACAGTCCCATTCCCGGCGGCGGGGATGACGTCACGCAGCAGCAGGGCGAAGTCAATAAACAGCCCAACATGGATGAACTGAAAAAGCGGATGGAAACCAACCGCCTGAAGCGGATCCGCGGCGAGCTGGACCAGTTGATCGAAGCCGATCCCAAACTGAAAGCGCTGCGCCCGCACCTGAAGATCGATCTCGTTCAGGAGGGATTACGCATTCAGATTATCGACAGCCAGAACCGGCCGATGTTTAAAACTGGCAGCGCCGAAGTGGAGCCGTATATGCGCGATATCCTGCGCGGTATCGCCCCGGTGCTGAATGAAATTCCCAATAAAATCAGTCTCTCCGGCCATACGGACGATTATCCCTATGCGGGCGGCGAGCGCGGATACAGCAACTGGGAACTTTCGGCGGATCGCGCCAACGCTTCCCGGCGCGAGCTGGTGATTGGCGGGTTGAGTGAAGGCAAAGTGCTGCGTGTGGTGGGGATGGCAAACACCATGCGCCTCGCAAGCCATGGTGGCGATGACGCTATCAACCGCCGGATCAGTTTGCTGGTGCTCAACAACCAGGCCGAGCAGGCGATTCTCCACGAGAACGCGCAAAGCCAGAATGAACCGATAAGTGCATTACCGTCGCCACCGGCGACACAAAGCCCAACACCGCCACAACCCGATCAGAGGTGATTGCGTGAGCATGGATATCAGCGATTTTTATCAGACTTTCTTTGATGAAGCCGACGAACTGTTGGCCGATATGGAGCAGCACCTGCTGGATCTGGTTCCGTCCGATCCCGACACCGAACAGATGAACGCCATCTTTCGGGCGGCGCACTCCATCAAAGGAGGAGCAGGCACCTTCGGCTTTTCTGTATTGCAGGAAACCACCCATTTAATGGAGAACCTGCTCGACGACGCGCGTCGGGGGGAATTGCCGCTCAATACCGACATTATCAACCTGTTTTTGGAAACCAAAGATATTATGCAGGAACAGCTCGACGCCTATAAAAGCTCACAGGAGCCGGATGCCGCCAGTTTTGAATACATCTGCCAGGCGCTGCGTCAGCTGGCGCTGGAAGCCAAAGGCGAGAGCGCGCCGCCAGCCACCCGGCTGACCGTGGTCGAAAAAGCGGTTCCACCGCAGGGAACATTACGGATCACACTTTCACGCCTGAAACCGGGCGAGCCAGAGATGTTGCGCGAAGAGTTGGGCAACCTTGCCACGCTCAGCGAGGTCACCATGAGCGTCGATAGTCTGAGCGCGATCCTTGAAGGCGATGTGAATCAGGACGATATCGTGGCGGTGCTCTGCTTTGTTATCGAGGCGGATCAGATAACGTTCAATAGTGAGCCTGCGCAAGAACCTGAACAGAGTAAACCCGTCGCCACACCAACGCTGGTGCCTGTTGCCGCTGCGCGCACGGAACGTGAAAAACCGGCGCGTGCCAGTGAATCCACCAGTATTCGCGTCGCGGTGGAGAAGGTGGATCAGCTTATCAATCTGGTGGGGGAACTGGTTATCACTCAGTCAATGCTGGCGCAACGCTCGACGGAACTCGACCCGGTGCAGCATGGCGATCTCATCACCAGCATGGGCCAGTTACAGCGCAATGCCCGTGACCTGCAGGAATCGGTGATGTCTATTCGCATGATGCCGATGGAGTATGTGTTTAGCCGCTTCCCGCGCCTGGTACGCGACCTGGCGAGCAAGCTCGGTAAACAGATTGAGCTTACGTTACAGGGCAGTTCGACGGAACTCGACAAAAGTCTTATCGAACGGATTATCGATCCGCTGACGCATCTGGTGCGTAACAGCCTGGATCACGGGATTGAACTGCCGGAAACGCGTATCGCCGCGGGGAAATCAGAGGTCGGCAATCTTATCCTTTCGGCGGAGCATCAGGGTGGCAATATCTGTATCGAGGTCACCGACGATGGCGCGGGTCTGAACCGCGAACGCATCCTGGCGAAAGCGCTTTCGCAGGGGCTGGCGGTTCACGACAACATGACCGATGACGAAGTGGGCATGCTTATCTTTGCACCAGGATTCTCAACCGCCGAGCAGGTGACGGACGTTTCCGGACGCGGTGTTGGCATGGATGTGGTGAAACGTAATATTCAGGAAATGGGCGGCCACGTCGAGATTCAATCGAAACAGGGCACAGGCACCACCATTCGTATTTTATTGCCACTGACGCTGGCAATCCTCGACGGCATGTCCGTGAAGGTGTGTGACGAAGTCTTTATTTTGCCACTCAATGCGGTGATGGAATCGCTCCAGCCGCGTGATGAAGATTTGCATCCGCTGGCGGGCGGGGAGCGCGTGCTGGAAGTGCGCGGTGAATATCTGCCGCTGGTGGAATTGTGGAAAGTGTTTGATGTGCAGGGGGCCAAAACCGAAGCCACCCAGGGCATAGTGGTGATTTTGCAAAGTGCCGGGCGTCGTTATGCGCTGCTGGTCGATCAACTGATTGGTCAGCATCAGGTGGTGGTGAAAAACCTGGAAAGTAACTATCGCAAAGTGCCGGGCATCTCTGCTGCCACCATTCTCGGAGACGGTAGCGTGGCGCTGATTGTGGATGTCGCGGCCCTGCAAAGTCTTAATCGTGAAAAACGTCTGGCGCATGTCGCCGCCTGAATAAAGAAGGAAATAATATGACCGGTATGAACAGCGTAGCAAAACTGGCGGGCGAGCCCTCGGGCCAGGAGTTTTTGGTTTTCACCCTTGGTGACGAAGAGTACGGCATCGATATTCTGAAGGTGCAGGAAATTCGCGGCTACGATCAGGTGACCCGTATCGCCAATACCCCCGCGTTTATTAAAGGCGTAACCAATTTACGCGGCGTGATTGTGCCGATCGTCGATCTGCGTGTGAAATTCAGCCAGCAGGACGTGGAGTACAACGACAATACGGTGGTGATTGTGCTGAATCTCGGCCAGCGGGTGGTGGGCATTGTGGTGGACGGTGTGTCTGATGTGCTGTCGCTTGCGGTGGATCAAATTCGTCCCGCGCCGGAATTTGCCGTGACGCTATCGACGGAATACCTGACCGGGCTTGGCGCGCTGGGCGACCGCATGCTGATTCTGGTGAATATTGAGAAATTGTTGAGTAGCGATGAGATGGCGCTGCTGGACAGTACGGCGACGCAAGCAGCGTAAAAAATGCCGGATAGGTGTGGTTTGTGCATTGCCGGATGCGCTCCGCTTATCCGGCCTACGGGTTGGGTGCGGTTTGTAGGCCGGATAAGGCGTAGCCGCATCCGGCAATCTTACAGCCTGCATAATGCAGATGCGTTAAGCCTGCACTTCCTGCTGTTCCACTTCTTGCGCTTCGCCGTCGCTCAGCATCCCTTCATTCTGTGACAGCATCGCCGCCGCAACGCCGTTACCCAGCACGTTAATCGCGGAACGCCCCATATCCAGGAAGTGGTCAATTCCCATCAGCAGCAGGATCCCGGCTACCGGAATGTTAAAGCTCGGAATGGTGGCGGCCAGCACCACCAGTGCGGAGCGGGGTACCCCGGCGATACCTTTTGACGCCAGCATTAGCGTCAGCATCAACACGGTAATTTCAGAGAAACTCAGATGAATATTGTAGGCCTGGGCGATAAACATGGATGCAAACGAGCAGTACACCATCGAACCGACCAGATTGAAGGAGTAACCGATAGGCAGAACAAAAGAAACAATATTCGGCGAGCAACCAAATTTCGCCAGTTGTTCCAGCGTTTTTGGGTACGCCGCTTCAGAGCTGCTGGTGGTGAAGGCAACCAACACCGGATCTTTAAGCATATTGACCAGGCGGAAAATCTCTTTTTTCAGCACCATGTAGCCAACGCCTATCAATACCAGGCAGGTGAGCAGAATCGCCAGATAATAACCGCCAATGAAAGAAGCGTAATTCAGCAGAATGCCAAGACCTTCTTTGGCAATAACCGAAGAGATGGCGGCGAAAATGGCCAGCGGAGCCACATACATCACATAGCCCGTCACCTTCAACATAATATGTGAAACCACGTCCAGCGCAGCAACCAGCGGCGCGTTGAATTTCTGCCCCAACGATGCACCGCCAATGCCGAAGAACATGGAGAAGACCACGATTTGCAGGATCTCGTTATCGGCCATTGCCCCTGCGATACTGGTTGGAATGGTGTGCGCCAGGAAGGCTTTCAGCGACATACCACTGGTGGCGAGCCCCGTTTCAATCGTACCGGTTGGGACAGCCAGGTTCATGCCGCTACCCGGCTGTTCCAGGGTGACAATAAACAGCCCCACCAGGATGGACAGCACGGATGAGGTGATAAACCACACCATCGCTTTCCCGCCAACGCGACCAATCGTCGACGTTTCTCCCAGACGCATAATGCCCACGGTCAGCGTACTGAACACTAACGGCGCAATAACCATTTTAATGAGTCGCAGGAAGATATCGGTGAGGAGGGTGATGTTATCAGACCATGCGGTGATGGAGTCTGCTGATGCGTAGGAATGGATCATTGCGCCGGTGAGTATCCCCGCCAGCATGAAAATCACGATAAATACCGTGAGTTTATTTGCGTTTGCCACTTAAAATTTCCCCGTCATATAACGAATAATTAACATGATGATCAATGATTTTTTATTATGTAATTCCATTAATTCATTCGTAGTATAAATTGAATTAAAGCGGACAGATTTACAACTATTTTTTAGGGTTTATCGGAAACGTTGTAATTTTGCGCATTCGTGCGGAGGATTACTGTTTCTCTGCTTAAAGTTTCACTTCTCCTTGCCGATAACAGCGATATCACGTCATCGAGAAGGTGTTGTATGTTAAACCGTATCCGCGTTGTCACCCTGCTGATGTTGGTGCTGGTCGTATTCGCACTTTTGCAACTGCTCTCCGGGGGATTACTCTTTTCATCGCTTTCGCAAAACCAGCATAGTTTTGTGCTCTCTAACACCTTGCGTACCCAACAGGCCGAACTGACGGATGCCTGGGATCTCATGCTGCAAACGCGTATTAACCTCAGTCGTTCATCGGCGCGCATGATGATGGATACCAGTAATCTTCAAAGCAGCGCCAAAACCGATTTACTGAAGAATGCCAAATCGACGCTGGCGCAGGCTCAGGCGCACATCACGCGATTTAATCAGGCGGCGGTTGACCCGGAAATGGCTCAGGTCAGCCAGCGCGTTGCGCAACAAACGCAGGCCTATTTCGCGGCCTTACAGGAGCTGATTGGTTTCCTGGAGCAGGGGAATATGGACGCCTATTTTGCCCAACCTACGCAGGGTAAACAGAACGCCATGGGTGAGGCGATGGGCGTGTACCGCGCGCAGAGTGAGTCTCTTTATCAGCAGGCCTTTACAACCAGCAGCCACGATTATCAGTTTGCCCGTTGGCAACTGATGATACTGGCGCTGGTACTGGCCGCGGTGCTGCTGGCCGTGTGGTTTGGCATTCGCCGTATTTTGCTGACGCCGCTTAATCATGTCATGACCCACATCCGCCATATCGCCAACGGTGACCTGACGCCCGAACTGGTGCTGAAAGGACGCAATGAACTGACCCAACTGGCGGATACCGTGAACCATATGCAGCACGCGTTAATTGACACGGTTACCCGTGTTCGCGAGGGCACCGATGCCATTTACAGCGGCACCAGCGAAATCGCTGCCGGGAATAACGATCTCTCTTCACGTACCGAACAGCAATCCGCCTCACTGGAAGAGACGGCAGCCAGCATGGAACAGCTCACCGCGACGGTAAAACAGAACGCAGATAACGCGCGTCAGGCATCACGTCTGGCGCAAAGCGCATCGGAAACGGCGCGTCGCGGCGGCAACGTGGTGGATGATGTGGTGAGCACCATGCACGACATCGCCGGTAGCTCGCAGAAAATCGCTGACATCACCAGCGTCATCGATGGCATTGCCTTCCAGACCAATATTCTGGCGCTGAACGCCGCCGTGGAAGCCGCGCGAGCCGGTGAGCAGGGGAGAGGGTTCGCCGTGGTCGCCGGGGAAGTGCGAAACCTGGCCAGCCGCAGTGCCCAGGCGGCAAAAGAGATTAAAGCGCTGATCGACGATTCCGTCGAGCGGGTTGATGCGGGTTCCCGGCTGGTGGAAAGCGCCGGGGAAACCATGCATGAGATTGTCAATGCCGTCACCCGTGTGACCGACATTATGGGCGAAATTTCTTCAGCCTCTGATGAACAGAGCCGCGGGATAGATCAGGTCGCGCTGGCGGTGACTGAAATGGACAAAGTGACACAACAAAACGCCGCGCTGGTTGAAGAATCAGCAGCCGCGGCGGCTGCGCTCGAAGAGCAGGCAGGCAAGCTGAGCGAAGCGGTTAGCGCGTTTCGTCTGGCGTCGTCCACGCGCGCGCTCGTCTCGCCAAAAACAGCGTCAGCCCCTGTCGTTCAGCCAGCGGTCTCGCGGTCAGAAGAAAACTGGGAAACCTTTTAATTTGAGTCAGGCGCGATTGCCTGCGTAACAGGAGTGGTGATGTTTACTCGTATTCGCATTTCGACCACGTTGTTTTTGATATTGATACTTTGCGGCCTGTTACAGATTGGCAGCAACGGCCTCTC
The DNA here is from genome assembly GCF_965231525.1 of Pseudocitrobacter faecalis. Classification (NCBI taxonomy): domain Bacteria; kingdom Pseudomonadati; phylum Pseudomonadota; class Gammaproteobacteria; order Enterobacterales; family Enterobacteriaceae; genus Pseudocitrobacter; species Pseudocitrobacter faecalis. The sequence continues at coordinate 1,495,238 of NZ_CBDDNJ010000002.1, forward strand.
TTTCTGGGCCTTTCGCGACGGGCAACAAAACCTTGAGCAAATTGAACACAGTGGCCAGCAGCTTAGTTCGCTGATGGCGGCGCGAGCCGCACTGTTGCAGACCAGCCAGGTGTTGAATCGCACGGGCACGCTGACTGCGCTTGGCTATCCGCTTGATGAAATCAAAGCCGGGATGGTGGACGCGCGCCAGGCGCTCAAACTGGCCGACAGCGAATTTGCTGCTTTTAAGTCGATTGAACAACGCTCTACCGAATCGCGCCAGTTGGGCGAGCGGACAGAAGCCAGCTTCAACGCCTGGCGTAACGGCCTTGAGCATCAGGCCACCTGGCTCGAAACCAATCAGCTTGCCGATTTCCTTGGCTCGCCGGTGCAAAAAATGCAGGCCAGATTTGATGCGGATTACCAGGGCTGGCAGCGCCACATCGACGCGTATATTGATGATGCGCGAGCGGAAAGCCAGCAAGATTATCAGCGTTCACAGCTGATGTTTCTCTCCATGGTGGTGCTGGCGGTGCTGATCACCGCGGGTTCTCTGCTGTGGTCGCGGCGCATGATTGTGTCGCCGTTAAAGATTGTCAGCGATCATTTTGACAGCATTGCCAAAGGTGACCTTGCTCGCCCGATTGCGGTGTACGGAAAAAACGAAATCAGCGCGATTTTTGCCGGGCTGAAGGCGATGCAGGATGCGTTGCGCAACACCGTCAGTCAGGTTCGTCAAAGTAGCTACGCCATGCATACGGGCATTTCCGAAATTGCCGCAGGCAATAACGATCTCTCATCGCGTACCGAACAGCAGGCGGCATCACTGGCGGAAACGGCGGCCAGCATGGAACAGCTTACCGCGACTGTCGGGCAGAACGCTGATAACGCGCGTCAGGCATCCCTCCTTGCCAGCAACGCGGCGCATACCGCGCGGCAGGGGGGCGATCAGGCATTAAACGTCGCCCATACCATGCAAAGCATTGCCACCAGTTCACAGAAGATTGGCGACATCATCAGCGTGATTGATGGCATCGCCTTCCAGACCAACATTCTGGCGCTTAACGCGGCGGTAGAGGCGGCACGCGCGGGTGAACAGGGGCGCGGGTTTGCGGTGGTGGCGGGTGAGGTGCGCAACCTGGCAAGCCGCAGCGCCCAGGCGGCGAAAGAGATCAAAGTATTGATTGAAGAGTCGGTGGCCCGCGTGCAGGAAGGATCGGCTCTGGTGGATACTGCCGCCAAAACGATGGGCGAAATTGTTCACTCGGTTACCCAGGTCAACGACATCATGGGCGAAATTGCCTCGGCGTCGGATGAGCAGCGTCGCGGCATTGAACAGGTAGCGCTTGCCGTCAGCCAGATGGATCAGGTGACGCAGCAAAACGCCGCGCTGGTGGAAGAAGGTGCCGCTGCAACGGAACAATTAACCGGGCAGGCCGATACGCTCACTTCCCTGGTATCCGTATTTAAGATTGAAGAACTGACTCCTGTTTCTCCTGAGCGAGTTGTGCCGAACGCACAGCCTGCGGTTTCCTGAACGTAATGAAAGAAGGCGCTATGACATCACTTCCCTCGTCGTTAACTACATCGATGACGCAGCGTCTCGAACTCTCCGACGCGCAGTTTCGTCGGATAAGCCAATTGATCCACCAGCGCGCGGGTATTGTGCTGGCCGATCATAAGCGCGATATGGTTTACAACCGCCTGGTGCGGCGCTTACGCACGCTTGGGCTGGATGATTTTGGTCACTATTTATCGTTGCTGGAAGGGAATACCGAAAGCACCGAATGGCAGGCGTTTATTAACTCCCTGACCACCAACCTTACGGCTTTCTTTCGTGAGGCGCACCATTTCCCGACGCTTGCGGAGCATGCCGCAAAACGGCGTGGCGAATATCGTGTCTGGAGCGCCGCGGCTTCTACCGGCGAGGAACCTTATTCCATCGCTATGACGCTCGCCCAGACGCTCGGCAACGCGCCAGGGCGATGGAGGGTGTATGCCAGTGATATTGATACAGAAGTCCTTAATAAAGCGCAGGCTGGTATCTACCGACAGGAAGAGCTGAAAACCCTGACGCAACAGCAGCTACAAAACTGGTTCATGCGCGGCACTGGCCCGCATGCCGGGCTGGTAAAGGTGCGCCCGGAACTGAGCGATTTTGTTGATTTTTCCAGCGTCAATTTGCTGGAAAGGCATTACAACGTACCGGGGCCATTCGATGCGATTTTCTGTCGTAACGTAATGATCTATTTCGATAAAGCGACCCAGCAGGCAATCCTCCGCCGCTTTATTCCGCTGCTGAAACCGGGCGGATTACTGTTTGCCGGGCATTCGGAGAACTTCAGCCACCTCGTGCATGAATTCAGCCTGCGGGGGCAAACGGTTTACGCGCTGGGTAAGGAAAACGGATGAGTAAAATCAGGGTGCTGTCGGTGGATGATTCCGCATTGATGCGGCAAATCATGACCGAGATTATCAACAGCCACAGCGATATGGAAATGGTTGCCACTGCGCCAGACCCGCTGGTGGCGCGCGATCTGATCAAAAAATTTAACCCCGATGTCCTGACGCTTGACGTCGAGATGCCACGCATGGATGGACTCGACTTTCTTGAGAAGCTGATGCGCCTGCGTCCGATGCCGGTGGTGATGGTTTCCTCATTGACGGGGAAAGGATCGGAAGTGACGCTGCGCGCGCTGGAGCTGGGGGCGGTGGATTTTGTCACCAAACCGCAGTTGGGTATTCGCGAAGGGATGCTGGCCTACAGCGAAATGATTGCCGACAAAGTGCGCGCGGCAGCGCGGGCGCAGATTTCCGCGCATAAAACGTTAATCGCGCCGGCGACCTTAAAAAGTGGCCCCTTGCTGAGTTCGGAAAAGCTGATTGCGATTGGCGCATCGACCGGCGGAACAGAGGCCATTCGGCACGTGTTGCAGCCGCTGCCGGTGACCAGCCCGGCGTTGTTGATTACCCAACATATGCCGCCAGGATTTACGCGATCGTTTGCCGATCGACTCAATAAGCTATGCCAGATTGGTGTGAAAGAAGCGGAAGACGGCGAACGTGTCCTGCCTGGACACGCCTATATTGCCCCCGGCGATCGCCATCTTGAACTGGCGCGTAGCGGGGCGAACTATCAAATCAAAATTCACGATGGGCCGGCGGTAAATCGCCATCGCCCGTCGGTGGATGTGTTGTTTCATTCTGTCGCTCAGCATGCGGGGCGTAATGCCGTTGGCGTCATCCTTACCGGGATGGGCAACGACGGGGCGGCAGGAATGCGGGCGATGCACCAGGCGGGTGCCTGGACCATCGCCCAGAACGAGGCGAGTTGTGTGGTGTTCGGCATGCCGCGCGAAGCCATCAATATGGGTGGCGTCAGCGAAGTGGTCGATCTCAGTCAGATAAGCCAGCAAATGCTGGCGAAAATCAGTGCCGGACAGGCAATACGTATATAACAGGAGAGAAGTGAATGGCGGATAAAGAGCTTAAGTTTTTGGTTGTGGATGACTTTTCCACCATGCGCCGCATTGTGCGTAACCTGCTAAAGGAGCTGGGATTTAATAATGTTGAAGAAGCGGAAGACGGTGTTGATGCGCTGAATAAACTGCAGGCGGGCGGCTTTGGCTTCGTGATTTCTGACTGGAACATGCCGAATATGGACGGACTGGAGCTGCTGAAAACCATTCGTAGCGATGGTGCAATGGCCGCGATGCCAGTGCTGATGGTGACCGCAGAAGCTAAAAAAGAGAATATCATTGCCGCCGCACAGGCCGGTGCCAGCGGCTATGTGGTGAAGCCGTTTACCGCCGCGACGCTTGAAGAGAAGCTGAATAAGATTTTCGAGAAGCTGGGCATGTGAGGAGATGACGATGATACACCCCCCCATTAAGCCCGATGACGAACACTCTGCTGCTGATATCATTGCGCGTATCGGCAGCCTGACCCGCATGCTGCGCGACAGCCTGCGCGAACTGGGGCTTGATCAAGCGATAGCTGAAGCGGCGGAAGCGATCCCTGATGCGCGCGATCGTCTGGACTACGTGGTGCAAATGACTGCGCAGGCCGCCGAACGCGCGCTGAACAGCGTCGAGGCATCGCAGCCGCACCAGGATACGCTTGAGAAAAACGCTAACGCCCTGAGTACGCGCTGGGATGCCTGGTTTGAAAACCCCATCGCGCTATCGGACGCGCGTGAGCTGGTCACCGACACGCGCCAGTATCTGCGAGACGTACCGGAGCACACCCGTTTTACCAATGCCCAACTGCTGGAAATTATGATGGCTCAGGATTTCCAGGATCTCACCGGTCAGGTTATCAAGCGGATGATGGATGTCATTCAGGAGATTGAGCGCCAGCTGTTAATGGTGTTGCTGGAAAACATGCCGGAACCGGCGTCACGCACTAAGCGTGAAAACGAAAGCCTGCTCAATGGCCCACAGGTGGACACCTCGAAAGCGGGCGTGGTCGCAAGCCAGGATCAGGTTGATGATTTGCTGGACAGTCTAGGATTCTGATTGATGCCGGGGGCGCTTCGCTAACCCGGCTTACTTTCGGGTATGTCGGATAAGCGAAGCTGCCATTTATAATCCTTACACATCTTCTTTCCCCAAATTGACACAGACATCACAGAGGTTTACGTCTGAGTGTCACTCCCCTATATAGACTTGTCATAATTAATGCGCTTAAATAGTCTCCAGCACAAGGAAAGATAATATTAATAGTATGAAACCTTATTCTTTATTAAGGCAATGTTTTTGCCTTTAATAAAATAGGAGGGGCTATGCGAATTTTACGGGATAGTGAATTCTTTCTCTCTGAACAACATACGTTCTGCCTTTTTTCAATGAATAATCAATTGATGGAAGGTGTGCACGGACATGATTTCGATGAAATTGTGATTGTCCGTAACGGTAGTGGGTTTCATATCATTAATGATGAAGTGAGATTTATTTGCGAAGGCGATTTCTTCCTCGTGACTACCAATGACACGCACAGTTATGTTTCTACGAATAATCTTTCCGTTATTAATATTCTGGTCAGGCGGACGCGCAATTTTTATTTTTTACAACAAATGGATGTATTGCTGGCAATGGTGAAAGAGCATCTACTGCGGCAGAATGAAATAACTTTAACCTGTAGTGTGCTGCAAAGTATTGAGCGCTGGAGTCAGGAAATCATCTCCCGCAATGATAGCGTCTATGATGTGCTCTATTTTTCGGCTATTGAGGGCGCTTTCTTTAATATCCTTAACGCGCTCTGCCACTGCGGCCGGGAAGCACAAACGTTAAGCGCCGAAGAGAGGGGACGGGCCAATCTCATTCGAACACTGAAAACCAGCAGCCTGCGGCATCTGGACTGGAACGCGGTCAGTGATGAAAACGGAATCGCCCGACGCACGATGTTTCGCTTTATCAAGCGCGTCACCGGATATACGCCCGTCAAATTTCAGATGTTATTTCGATTATTGAAAGCGCAAGAACTGCTCCGCACAACCGATAAAACGGTGAGTGAGATTGCGGTACGCTGTGGCTTTATGAATGGTATTCGCTTAACGGAATCTTATAAGCGCTATTTTAAGTATTCACCGAGCCGCGAACGAGAGCTTCATTCGCGGATTTTAACGGCAATTTAATTTCAGGCTAATAACAGAAAAATTTATTGTAACTCCACGGCTGAGAGGCTTTTGTGTCTCTCCAGTCGCGCTCTGGATTAAGGACTCGTTATGTCAAAAAATAAAACACCAAACCCCTGGTATGTTGGGGTGGTGTCAGGAATGGCATCGTATATAGACTCGGCAGCAATTGTATCAAATGGCACCGCATTGGTTATTTACCAAAAAACGATAGGTCTGACTGCGTTGGAAATCGGTATTTTATCGGGCTTATTAACCCTGAGTATTGCTGTCGGTGCATTTTGCGGTGGGCGACTCGGCGACCGGATTGGCCGACGCAATGTTTTTATTATCACGATGGCGATGATTTTAATCGGAACGCTGGCAATGGCCTTTGGCCTGAGCTTCCCATTTTTGGTATTCGGCACGTTGTTTGTCGGGCTGGCGACCGGGGCTGACTTACCCGTTTCCCTGGCGACTATTTCCGAAGCAGCGGACGACAATAATCGCGGCAAAATTATTGGTCTGTCTAACCTGCTGTGGTTGGTGGGGATTGGCGCGACAATGGGGATCTCCGCTATCGTGGGCGACTGGGGGAAGGTGGGCGCGCAGATTATGTATATGCACGTTGGCCTGGTGGCGCTGGTGCTGTTGATACTGCGATGGTCAATTCCTGAGTCACCGCTGTGGCTGGTCGCCCGTGATGAGCTGCGGCGCGGCGTGGCAACCGTGCGCGCGCAGAAAAACGGCTGGCGCGATTTGCTGGATAAAAAATACCTGTGGCCGTTCCTCTCCCTGTGCGCGTTCTACACCTTTACCAATCTGGCGGCGAATACCGGAGGACAGTTTGGTACTTATGTTGCCGTTAATGTGGTGGGTATTTCGGTTTCTACTAACTCGCTGTGGGGGTTGCTGATTCTGCCTGTAAGCGTGGCATCTGGCCTGATGTTTATGCGCATCGTCGATACCGCAAAGCGTATTCCGTTCTTTATCTTCGGCGCAGTAATGATGTCAGTGGGCTACTTCACGCCAGTGCTGCTGAATTTCTCGCCGCTCTCCTGGTTCTGTTGTCTGCTCTTTACCAACATCGGCACCGGTTTTGCTTTCGAAGGGATCATGAAAGTGTGGGCGCAGGAGTCGTTTCCCACCATGCTGCGCGCCACCGCGCAGGGCGTCATCGTGGGCGTCGCGCGTTTGACCTGCGGCCTGCTGGCCTTTGTGACACCGGTTTTGCTGACCGCCGGGCCCATCGTTCTCTACTGCCTGTTAACCGCAATCGTGGTGGCCGGGATGGTTATCGGCTGGCTGTGCTTCCACGGTAAGCAGCGTAATGAATTTAATGATGAAGGTGAGATCGTCTCTTCGCAGACGTCGGCGGCGCACAGTGCCGTGACATTTACAGTTAATCAGTAAGGGAAGCATCATGTTAGCAGTTGAACGGATAACGTTAGATTACGAATCAACCCTGACTGGCGTTGAAACACTGCCGGTGCTGGGGTGGATTATCGCCAGCGACCAACGCAACGTAGAGCAAATCGCGTGGCAGATACAGATAGCGCAGGACGAGGGTTTTACCTCGTTGTGTTATGACAGCGGCGACGTTCGCAGCGCAGAGTCAGCGAATATTACGCTGCCTGCTCTGTCGTTAACGCCATCGGCGCACTATGTCGTACGGGTAAAAATTCACGATAACCAGGGCAATGTCAGTGACTGGAGCCCGACGGCACGGTTTATCACGGGATTACCGGCAGCACAGTGGCAGGCTGCGTTTATTTCAGCGGAAACGCCTGCGGATAAAGAGAGGTCTAAGGGAACTCTCCTGCGCCGTGAATTTGCGCTACCAGATGGCGAGATTGTATCGGCAATAGTTCATGCCAGTGCGCTGGGGCTGTATCAGCTATACCTCAACGGGCAGCGTGTCGGGCAGGATGAGTTGTCGCCGGGCTGGACCAGCTATCACCATCATCTGCGTTATCAAACCTATGATGTTGCTTCGCTGCTACAACCGGGCGGAAATGCGCTGGGAGCCATGGTTGGTGCGGGCTGGTACAAAGGTGATATGAGTTTTAACCGTTATCGCAACTATTATGGCGAACAAACGGCGTTCATCGGCCAGCTAGTGGTGCGTTATCGCGATGGCCGGGAAGTGGTCATCGCCACGGATGGTCTCTGGCAGGCGTCCGACGCACCAATTGTGTTCTCCGAACTGTATGATGGTGAAATCTACGACGCCAGGCTCGAGCAGGTAGGGTGGAGTCAACCCGGATTCACCGCGACTTTATGGCGCGACGTCACACTCCTCGCGGCGGATAAATCCGTTTTAACCCCGCAAACCTCTTGCGCGGTACAGGCTGTTGAGCGGCTACAGCCGATCGCGATGATCGTAACCCCACAGGGCGATAAGGTGCTCGATTTTGGCCAGAACCTGAGCGGTTGGGTTGATTTCACCGTCCGTGGCGAACGCGGGCAAAAGGTGGTTTTACGCCATTTTGAAGTGCTGGACGCGGATGGCAATGTCTATCTGGATAACCTGCGCACCGCTAAACAGTGTGTGGACTACACCCTGCGCGGCGGCCAGGATGAACACTATCACCCGCACTTCACCTTCCAGGGATTTCGCTATGTGCGCATAGACGCGTGGCCGGGAACGCCAGCGCCTGAAGACTTTTGTGCGGTTGTTCTGCATTCCGCTATGCAGCCAACCGGTTCGCTGGAGACCTCGCGGGATGACCTTAACCAGTTGCACCACAATATTGTCTGGGGATTGAAGGGCAATTTTGTTGATGTGCCCACCGACTGTCCGCAGCGCGATGAACGGTTGGGCTGGACCGGTGACGCGCAAATTTTCTGCCGTACTGCCAGCTATTTGATGCAGACGCGCAATTTCTTCAGCAAGTGGCTGCTCGACCTGAAATATGACCAAACGGAAGAAGGCGGCGTGCCGCACGTGGTGCCGGATATTTTAACCGGGAAGTGCGATAACGACCGTTTTCTGTCACACGGGCGGACGCACTCCGCCGCAGCCTGGGCCGATGCGGCGGTGATCAACCCGTGGACGCTGTATCTGATGTATGGCGATAAAGCTATTCTGCGCCAGCAATATGACAGCATGAAAGCGTGGGTTGATTTTATGCGTGCGCACGCGGTGGAGCATATGTGGCGCTATCGCCTGCAATTTGGTGACTGGGTGGCACTGGATGCGAAAGAGGGAAGCTATTTTGGCGCGACGCCGAATGAGTTGATCTGTATGGCTTACTATGCGCTGTCGACAAAACTGTTTGCACGCACGGCGCAGGTGTTGGGCAATAAGGCCGATTATGCGGCGTATTCGGCGCTGCATGAGGCCATTGTTGCGCGCTTCCAACAGGAGTTTTTCACTCCGACCGGACGTCTGACGGCACGTACGCAAACGGCGCATATTCTCGCGCTCTGTTTTGACCTGGTGCCCACCGCGTTTCGCGAACGCACGGTACAAACGCTGCTGCAACTGCTGGAGGAGAACGACGGGCACCTGGTGACCGGTTTTGTTGGCACGCCGTACTTCTGCCATGCGCTGAGCGAAAACGGCCAAACAGAGGCCGCCTGGCAACTGCTGCTGAAAGAGGATTTTCCCTCCTGGCTTTACCAGGTACATGCCGGGGCGACCACCATCTGGGAACACTGGGATGGCATTAAACCCGATGGCACCATGTGGAGTCCGGATATGAACTCCTTCAATCATTACGCGTATGGCGCGATTGGAGAGTGGCTGTATCGCGCGGCGGCGGGCATCAATCCGGACGAAAGCGAGCCTGGTTTTAAACGCATTCATCTGCGCCCGCTGCCGGGTGGCGATATTCGCTGGCTGAAGGCATCGTATCAGTCAAACTACGGGAACATTGGCGTGCACTGGCAGCGCGACGGCGAGAAAATGCTGACGCTCTCGGTGGTCATTCCACCAAATACCCGCGCAGATGTGGTGCTGGAGGGCGCCGAGCGCGTGCTGAACGATGATGGGGTTGCTTTCGTCGCCTGCACAGAGGGAGTGCGTGCCGCGCTGGGCTCTGGCCGTTATACCTTTACGTATCTGCTGGCGTAATCCCTGCGGCGTAAACGGGGGAGTTCCCCCCGTTTTACGCCGCTTTTCCTCCGATTGTTCTTTCCCTCTCGCGTAATAATGACCGTGGATGAGTCTGTGAGAGCCACCGCGTGTCAGAAGAAAACGACGATAAAACAGAAGACCCCACACCCCAACGGTTAGAAAAGGCCCGGGAAGAGGGGCAAATTCCGCGTTCCCGCGAATTAACCTCGCTGTTGATCCTGCTGGTGGGCGTCTGCGTCATTTGGCTTGGCGGGGAGTCCCTCGCCCGGCGGTTAGCCAGTTTGCTCTCCTCCGGCCTGCGTTTTGATCATTCGATTATCAACGATCCCAATCTGATTCTGGGGCAGATAATCCTGCTACTGAAAGAGGCGATGCTGGCGCTGATGCCGCTGATTGTTGGCGTGGTGGTGGTGGCGCTGGTGGCTCCGGTGATGCTCGGCGGGCTGGTGTTCAGCACTAAATCGCTGGCGTTCAAACTCGACAAACTTAACCCGCTGCCGGGGATTAAGCGCATGTTCTCGGCGCAGACGGCGGCGGAACTGATGAAAGCGGTGATGAAATCGCTGCTGATGGGCAGCATGGCCGGGCTGTTCTTGTGGCTGCACTGGCCGGACATGATGCGGCTTATCAGTGAATCACCGCTGGTGGCGATGGGCAACGCGCTGAATATGGTCGGTTTTTGTGCCCTGCTGGTGGTGCTGGCGATTATCCCAATGGTGGGATTTGACGTCTTCTGGCAGATCTACAGCCACCTTAAAAAGCTGCGCATGTCGCGCCAGGACATTCGCGATGAATTTAAGCAGAGCGAAGGCGACCCGCACGTGAAGGGGCGCATTCGCCAGATGCAGCGCGCAGCAGCGCGGCGGCGAATGATGGCGGACGTCCCGAAGGCGGATGTCATCGTTAATAACCCGACGCACTATTCGGTTGCGTTGCAGTACGACGAAAACAAAATGAGCGCCCCGCGCGTGGTGGCAAAAGGTGCCGGGCTGGTGGCGCTGCGTATTCGTGAACTGGGCGAAGAAAACCGCGTACCGATGTTAGAAGCCCCACCGCTGGCACGTGCGCTCTATCGTCACGCGGAAGTGGGGCAGCAAATTCCCGGTCAGCTGTATGCCGCTGTGGCGGAAGTGCTGGCCTGGGTCTGGCAGCTAAAACGCTGGCGTCTGGCGGGCGGAACGCCGCCGAAAAAACCTGATAACCTGCCGGTGCCCGAGGCGCTGGATTTTTTGAATGAGAAGGACTCTGATGGCTAATCTGGCTGCAATGCTGCGTCTGCCCGGCAATTTTAAATCGACCCAGTGGCAGGTTCTCGCCGGGCCGGTGTTGATCCTGCTGATTTTGTCGATGATGGTGCTGCCGCTGCCCGCATTCGTTCTCGACCTGCTGTTTACCTTCAACATCGCGCTGTCGATTATGGTGCTGCTGGTGGCAATGTTCACCCAGCGGACGCTGGAGTTTGCCGCCTTCCCAACCATTCTTCTCTTTACTACGTTGCTGCGTCTGGCGCTCAACGTGGCATCAACACGTATCATCCTTATGGAAGGGCATACTGGCGGCGCGGCGGCGGGGAAAGTCGTGGAAGCCTTCGGCCACTTCCTGGTCGGTGGTAACTTTGCTATCGGTATCGTGGTGTTCATCATTCTGGTGATTATCAACTTTATGGTGATCACCAAAGGTGCCGGACGTATCGCTGAAGTGGGCGCGCGCTTTGTGCTGGACGGCATGCCCGGCAAACAGATGGCGATTGACGCGGATCTCAACGCTGGGATCATCGGCGAAGAAGAGGCTAAAAAGCGCCGTAGCGAAGTGACGCAAGAAGCCGATTTCTACGGCTCGATGGACGGGGCAAGTAAGTTTGTGCGCGGCGATGCCATCGCCGGGATCCTGATCATGGTCATTAATATCATCGGTGGCCTGCTGGTGGGGGTTTTACAGCACGGGCTGCCGATGGGCAAAGCGGCGGAATCCTACACCCTGTTGACAATCGGTGACGGCCTTGTGGCGCAGATCCCGGCGCTGGTTATCTCTACCGCAGCGGGCGTGATTGTGACCCGCGTCAGCACCGAGCAAGATGTGGGTCAGCAGATGGTCGGCCAGCTGTTCAGCAACCCGCGCGTGATGATGCTCAGTGCCGCGGTGTTAGGCCTGCTTGGGCTGGTGCCAGGGATGCCAAACTTTGTCTTCCTGCTGTTTACTGCTGCACTGCTCGGGCTCGCCTGGTGGCTGCGTGGACGCGAAATGAAAGCACCGGAACCGGCACCGCAAACCAAACCCGTGGAGAACACGCAGGCGGTTGAGGCCACCTGGAATGATGTACAGCTGGAAGACACGCTGGGCATGGAGGTCGGCTATCGCTTGATCCCAATGGTGGATTTCCAGCAGGACGGCGAACTGCTGGGGCGTATTCGCAGCATTCGTAAAAAATTCGCCCAGGAAATGGGCTTCCTGCCGCCGGTGGTGCACATCCGCGACAATATGGATCTACCGCCTGCGCGCTATCGCATTTTGCTTAAAGGTGTTGAGATTGGCAGCGGTGAGGCTTATCCGGGGCGCTGGCTGGCGATTAACCCCGGCACGGCAGCGGGTACGCTGCCCGGCGAGGTGACGGTCGATCCCGCATTCGGGCTGGCGGCGATTTGGATTGAGAATGCATTAAAAGAGCAGGCGCAAATTCAGGGCTTTACAGTGGTAGAGGCCAGTACCGTGGTCGCCACACATCTTAACCATTTGATAAGCCAGCACTCTGCGGAGCTGTTTGGGCGTCAGGAAGCACAGCAACTGCTGGATCGCGTCACCCAGGAGATGCCAAAACTGACGGAAGATCTGGTACCGGGCGTGGTCACGCTCACCACGCTGCACAAGGTGCTGCAGAATCTGCTTGATGAAAAAGTGCCGATTCGCGATATGCGCACCATTCTGGAGACGCTGGCGGAACACGCGCCGGTGCAGCACGATCCGAATGAGCTGACGGCGGTGGTGCGCGTAGCGCTGGGGCGGGCTATCACTCAGCGCTGGTTCCCTGGCAGCGATGAAGTGCAGGTGATTGGCCTGGATGTGCCGCTGGAACGTCTGTTGCTGCAGGCATTACAGAGCGGCGGCGGCCTGGAGCCGGGGCTGGCGGATAGATTACTGGCGCAAACCCAGGAGGCGCTGGCGCGTCAGGAGATGCTCGGCGCACCGCCGGTGCTGCTGGTGAATCATGCATTGCGTCCGCTGTTGTCGCGCTTCTTACGCCGCAGCCTGCCGCAACTGGTGGTGCTCTCAAGCCTGGAACTCTCGGACAACCGTAATATCCGCATGACCGCGACGATTGGTGGTAAATGATGATGAAGTCGCTGCTGTTATTGTGTTTGCCCCTTACCGTTCACGCAGCAGGTGAGGGGGCCTGGCAGGCCAGCCGCGCGGGAATGACGCTGAACTATCGTGGTGAAGCGGCATCCTCTCTACCGCTGAGTGCGACTCAGCCTGTCGCGGGCAAAATGACGCTGGTCGCGTGGCGCTATGAGCTTATCGGGCCGACGCCTGCTGGTTTACAAACGCGCCTGTGCTCATCAACGCGCTGTGTCGAGCTGGACGGTCAAAGTGGAACGACACACGCGTTCAATAGCGTGACTGCAATGGAATCACTGCGCTTTATCTGGCAAGTGCCCGGAGGCGGTAGGTTGATTCCGCCACTGAAAATTCGTCGTTACGAGGTGATTGTGAATTATCGCTAGTTGTGCTTTCTTTCGCCATCTGCCTCGCCAATCTGTAGCGCGTCTCGCATTTCTGGTCCCTTCTTTTGATTGAAAAGAAACGTTGTTTTATAAATCAGTGAAGCACGTGCCACCACTCTTTGCATTTTTGCCAGTGAATGGATTCCGCTGGCAATAATGGAAAGGTATCAAGCTTTGCATGATTTTACTGTAGCCGTGTCAGTCCTCCCTTTGCATGTCAGGGGGGCTTTTAAAAAGCACAGGATCCACGGCGATGAAAACACGAAAAATTGGATTAGCTAACTACCTTGCCTACGGGTCAGGGGATTTTCTCGGCGCAGGCACCACTGCGTTAACGGCAGCCTGGCTGCTCTATTTCTACACCACCTTTTGCGGCTTGACGCCGATTGAAGCCACGTTCATTTTTGCGACGGCACGCGTGCTTGATGCCGTTGTCAGTCCGCTGATGGGCTTCTTAACCGATAACTTTGGCTCGACCTGGCTTGGAAAACGCTTTGGTCGTCGTAAGTTCTTTATTCTGCTCGGCATTCCCTGCGTCTTCAGCTACTCCTTCATGTGGGTCGGCGATATGGGATTCTGGTATTACCTGCTGACGTATCTGATCTTCGATATTGTCTACACCATGATTCTGGTGCCGTATGAAACGCTGGTGCCGGAAATGACCGACGACTTCAAACAGAAAACCAAGTTCTCCGGCGCGCGTATTTCTATGGCGCAGATGTCGGCGATTCTGGCCTCTTTCCTGCCGGGTATTCTGCTGACCACCTTCGGCAAAGACAACGCCATCTCCTTCTTCTACGCAAGTCTGGTCTTCTCGGTGCTGTGCGCGATGATGCTGACATTTGTCTGGTTCTTTACCTGGGAGCGCCCGCGTGAAGAGTGGACGGAAGCTGCGCTGCGTGCGGAAGAGGAGAAAAAACACCTGACGTTTGCGCAGAGCATGAGCCGGTTGATCACCGAACTGACCTCTACGCTGCGGATAAAAATTTTCCGCCAGCACCTGGGAATGTACCTCGGTGGCTATATCGCGCAGGACGTTTTTAACGCGGTGTTTACCTACTACGTCGTCTTTGTGCTGATGCAGGAAGCCTCCGTGGCCTCTAATCTGCTGGGCACCATGGCTATCTTCCAGTTTATTGCGGTTATCGCCATGATCCCGCTGTGCATCCGCTTCGGGCCTGCGCCGTCTTACCGCATGGTGGTGGTGCTGTTTGGTCTGGGTTCACTCTCTTACGCGATGCTTTATTACGCGGGTATGAGCGACGTCTATTCTCTGTTGCTGCTGATCTCAGCGATTGCCGGGTTGGGACGCGGTGGTATCAACTATGTGCCGTGGAACACTTATACCTACATTTCTGACGTTGATGAGGTAATTACCGGCCAGCGCCGTGAAGGGATCTTCGCGGGCATCATGACGCTGACGCGTAAAGCATCTCAGGCGGGCGCGGTAATGCTGGTGGGTATCATCATGCAGATGTCGGGTTTCGTCTCCGGGCAAAAAGTTCAGCCGCCGGAAGTGAGCCACACCATCCTGATGATCTTAAGCTTCGGCACCATTCTGGTATTGGCCTGTGGCTTCCTTGTCTCCCTGCGTTTCAAACTGAATCTGAAAACGCACAGCGTGCTGCGTGAAGAGACGGCGAAAATGCGTGAGTCTGGCCGCACGATGCCGGAAAGCATCACTCCGGATGCTCGCGCTACGGTCGAAATGCTGGCAGGGATGCCCTATGAATCCCTGTGGGGCAACAACAATATTGGTTATTTGAATCGTAACAAACCTGCTGCGCCATCGCTTAAGCAGGGTGTCACATTGAATTCGACTTATCACAGAGGTTAATGGATATGAAAGTTTGGCCGGTAAAACACAGCGCGTTATTACGTCAACCTGAGCGTTTTATCTCCCGGGAAGAACTGAAGGCTTTGATCCAGACGGTGACCAACAATCTGGTCAACATTAAGGATGAAACCGGTCAGTTCCTGCTGCGCCTCGACGATGGCCGCGTGATTGATACCAAAGGTTGGGCAGGTTGGGAGTGGACGCACGGCGTCGGTCTGTACGGTATTCATCAGTACTTCCAGCAGACCGGCGATGTGGCGATGCGTGACATCATCGACAACTGGTTCGCCGATCGCTTTGCCGAGGGGGCAACCACCAAAAACGTCAACACTATGGCACCGTTCCTGACGCTGGCGTATCGCTATGAAGAGACCGGTAATCCGGCGTATCTGCCGTGGCTCGATAGCTGGGCTGAGTGGGCGATGAACGAAATGCCGCGTACCAATCACGGCGGCATGCAGCACATTACGCTGGCGGAGGAAAACCATCAACAGATGTGGGATGACACGCTGATGATGACCGTACTGCCGCTGGCGAAAATTGGTAAATTGCTCAATCGACCGGAATATGTTGAAGAGGCGGTCTATCAGTTCCTGCTGCATGTACAGAATCTGATGGATCGGGAGACCGGTCTCTGGTTCCATGGCTGGACTTACGATGGTCAGCATAACTTCGCCAACGCCCGCTGGGCGCGCGGCAACAGCTGGCTGACGATTGTGATCCCTGACTTCCTGGAACTGGTGGATTTGCCGGAAAACAACGCCGTGCGTCGTTATCTGGTGCAGGTGCTGAATGCGCAGATTGAGGCGCTGGCGAAATGCCAGGACGAAAGCGGGCTGTGGCACACGCTGCTCGACGATCCGAACTCTTATCTGGAGGCGTCTGCAACGGCGGGGTTTGCCTACGGGATCCTCAAAGCCGTGCGTAAGCGCTACGTGGGGGCAGAGTATGCGGACGTGGCGGAAAAAGCGATTAAAGGGATTGTGAAACACATTTCGCCGGAAGGGGAACTGCTGCAAACCTCATTTGGCACCGGGATGGGTTCGAATCTCGATTTCTATCGCGAGATCCCGCTGACGTCTATGCCGTATGGGCAGGCGATGGCGATTTTGTGTCTGACGGAGTATCTGCGCAAGTATTTTTGATTGGGTAACGTGCCGGATGCGCTTTGCTTATCCGGCCTACCGGGACGGTGCCTATTTTGTCGCCCACATCCGGCAAGAATAACGCGCACCAGGCTGCAATTAAAAAACCCGGCTTTCGCCGGGTTTCTTTGTTACATCCGTTCTACCGTCTCAATACCCAACGTATCCAGACCGGTTTTCAGCGTTTTCGCCGTCAGCAACGCCAGTTTCAGACGGCTGTTACGAATAGATTCGCTTTCAGCGGTCAGGATCGGGCAGTGCTCGTAGAAGCCAGAGAACAGACCTGCCAGGTCATACAGGTAGGCACACATGACGTGCGGTGTACCTTCACGCGCGACCACATTGAGGGTTTCTTCGAACTGCAGAAGGCGTGCGGCCAGCTGGGCTTCACGATCTTCTTTAATCTCAACCGTTGCGTTCAGCAGCTCGCGCTCTTCCATTCCTGCTTTACGGAACACGGAAAGCACGCGGGTGTAGGCATACTGCATATACGGCGCAGTGTTCCCTTCGAACGCCAGCATGTTGTCCCAGTCGAAGATGTAATCGGTGGTACGGTTTTTAGAGAGATCCGCATATTTCACCGCGCCGATGCCGACTGCATTGGCCAGTTTTTCCAGCTCTTCAGCTGGCATATCCGGGTTCTTCTCGGCGACCAGACGACGGGCACGTTCCAGCGCTTCGTCCAGCAGATCTGCCAGTTTAACGGTACCGCCGGCGCGGGTTTTGAATGGCTTACCGTCTTTACCCAGCATCATACCGAACATGTGGTGTTCCAGCGGTACGGACTCCGGTACATAACCGGCTTTACGTACGATGGTCCATGCCTGCATCAGGTGCTGATGCTGACGGGAGTCGATGTAGTACAGCACGCGGTCGGCATGCAGGGTTTCATAACGGTATTTCGCGCAGGCGATATCGGTGGTGGTGTAGAGGTAGCCGCCATCCTTTTTCTGAATGATGACGCCCATAGGTTCACCTTCTTTGTTCTTGAACTCGTCAAGGAACACCACGGTTGCGCCTTCGCTCTCAACGGCCATGCCTTTCGCTTTGAGGTCAGCAACGACGCCCGGCAGCATTGGGTTGTAGAGGCTTTCACCCATCACGTCATCGCGGGTGAGTGTCACGTTCAGACGGTTATAGGTGATCTGGTTTTGGGTCATGGTGATATCGACCAGCTTGCGCCACATCTCGCGGAAGTATTCATCGCCGCTCTGCAGTTTCACCACGTAGCTACGCGCGCGCTCGGCAAACGCTTCGTCTTCGTCGTAGTGTTTTTTCGCATCACGATAGAAACCTTCGAGGTCAGCCAGCTCCATTTCGCCAGCGTTTTCCTGCTGCTGTTTTTCCAGCCACGCGATCAGCATGCCGAACTGGGTACCCCAGTCGCCGACGTGGTTTGCGCGGATCACTTTGTGGCCCAGCAGTTCCAGGGTACGCACCGAGGCATCACCGATAATGGTGGAGCGCAGGTGACCCACGTGCATCTCTTTCGCCACGTTAGGCGCAGAGTAGTCAACCACGATGGTTTGTGGTGCAGGCTGGGTAATGCCCAGACGATCGGAAGCCAGCGCGTTGTTGACGTGCTCGGCCAGGAAGGCCGGATCGAGGAAAATATTGATAAATCCCGGGCCTGCGATTTCAACTTTGCAGGCGACACCGGTAAGGTCGAGGTGAGACAGGACCTGCTCTGCCAGTTGTCGCGGCGCCATGCCCAGTTTTTTCGCAACCGCCATCACGCCGTTAGCCTGATAGTCGCCGAACTGTACTTTTGCTGACTGACGAACCTGTGGTTCGCAATCGGCAGGCGCGCCTGCCGCAATCAGGGCCTGGCTAACCTTTTCTGAGAGAAGAGCCTGAATATTCACCGAAATACCTTACATTGAAAGACGTGGCATCCCGTTAAGAGCCGCGTCGGGTGTGGATAAATTAAGGCGGGAGTATACTGCATTTGCCTGATGGCGTCAGCATCAGGGACGCGTTACAAACCGTCAGATGCGCCTGCACGATTAATGAATAACCACTCATGTCGCCGCCGATCTTGGTTCACCGCGAACAACAGGGTAGATTAGCGCCTTTATTGCAAACGGGAGTGGGAAAATGGCTAACTGGCAGACAATTGAAGAACTGAATGATATTTCCGCGGATCTCCCGCGTTTCGTTCAGGCGTTAACAGATCTTTCCACTCGCCTGGGATTGAATATTGCGCCGCTGGATGCTGACCATATTTCGCTTCGCTGCCATCAAAATGTCACTGCTGAGCGCTGGCGTCGTGGCCTGGAACAGTGTGGAGAACTGCTCTCGGAAAATATGATCAATGGCCGTCCCATCTGCCTGTTTAAACTGCGAGAACCTGTGTGCGTGGCGCACTGGCAATTCAGCGTGGTCGAGCTTCCCTGGCCGGGCGAAAAGCGCTATCCCCACGAGGGTTGGGAGCATATTGAAATTGTGCTGCCGGGAGAACCGGAAACCTTAAATGCCCGCGCGTTAGCGCTAATGAGCGATGAAGGGCTAAGCCAGCCGGGGATTGTTGTAAAAACCAGCTCACCGAAAGGGGAGAAGGAGCGCCTGCCCAATCCGACCCTGGCCGTGACCGACGGTAAAGTCACCCTCAAATTTCATCCCTGGACGATTGAAGCGATCGTAGCCAGCGAACAGGCAGTGTAACAATGTGAAGTGACGCGGGGTCTGGATCCGCGAACCGTGTCATGATCCGCCCGGTTTTGAGTTATGGAGAATCGAATGACAGTGCTGGAGATATGCTGTTACAGCATGGAGTGCGCGCTGAGCGCAGAAAAAAACGGTGCCGATCGCATCGAATTGTGTGCCGCGCCGCTGGAAGGTGGGCTGACGCCTTCTTATGGTGTGTTGAAATCCACGCGAGAGCAGGTGTCGATTCCGGTACATCCGATCATTCGCCCGCGCGGCGGGGATTTTTGCTATACCGACGGTGAGTTTCAGGCGATGCTCAATGATGTGCGTACCGTTCGCGAGCTGGGTTTCCCCGGCCTGGTGATTGGCGTGCTGGATGAAGACGGTCACGTTGATAGCGCGCGGATGCAGCAAATTATGGCGGCGGCGGGGCCATTAGCGGTGACTTTTCATCGCGCGTTTGATATGTGCGCAGATCCCCTGCAAGCCATTGATACGCTGGCAGAACTGGGTGTGGCACGCGTGCTGACCTCCGGGCAAAAAGCGTCAGCGGAAAAAGGTCTTGCATTAATTCGGGAACTTATTGCCCGTGCCGATGCTCCAATCATTATGGCGGGGGCAGGAGTCAGGGCCAGCAACCTTGAACTGTTTCTTGAGGCGGGTGTGAAGGAAGTTCACAGCTCTGCCGGGCAGTGGATCCCCTCGGCAATGCGTTATCGTAATCCGGGGCTCTCCATGTCAACAGACCCGGACGCGGATGAGTACTCACGCTATGCTGTCGACGCCGCCGCCGTTGCGCAAATGAAGGCGATTATCGCACACCACGCCGACTAACCGATTTTTACCGCGCATCATGTCGCCCAATATGATGTTTGCTTGTACCAGGCCCCTGCCCATTCAACAGGGGCCTTTTTTTATCTGCCAATCCGCGCGACGCGGCAATATTTGACAGTGTACATAAATGTACAAATGCACTAATATTGTTCGTATATTAATAGTGATTAATGCCACGAAGTCGCAGGAGGATATATGGCAAGCGTGCACAAGCAGCATGAAAAAAGTGCAATTGATACCAGCAAAGCGCTGCCCGTGGTGTTCCGTATCCTCGATAAATGGCAATGCACCACCGATGAACAGTTAAAACTGCTGGGGGTGAGCTCACGTTCAACATTGAACAAATATAAAGAAGTAAGCGGGGGCATTCGTTTAAGTGCGGACACGCTTGAGCGGATGAGCTACATCCTCAATATTCATAAGTGCCTGCGCGTGTTGTTCACCGCGGAAGACAGTATTTATGGCTGGGTGCGTAAACCCAATAATCATCCTTTCTTCGCCGGGCGTTCGGCAATGGACGTGATGAGCGGAGGTCGGGTTGCCGACCTTTACGAAGTTGCCACACGCCTTCAGGCCTGGCGAGGGGGGATGGCTTGATTAATGACGCCCCCATCTTCACCACCTTCAAAAGCGCAACGGCGTATCGCATTATCCCCAGCCGTTATCCCACTATCGATTTATTTGAAGATGTTGCCAGTAATGATGAATTAGAAGCCGTATGGGCAGTCGAAGCCATTACCAACGAGCGGTTGCAGGAACAAGTGGGCACGTTATCAAGAGTGCCAAAACAAGACTGGCTTGTTGGCGTCCATGGCTGTAGCTATGTTATGGCGGCGTTTACGCATGTGAACCCGGAAGGCGCACGTTTCACCACCGGGGATTTCGGCGGGTATTACTGCGCGCCGCAGCTTGATACGGCGGTGAAAGAGACGGTGTACCATCAGGAGCGTATTTTTGGTTACACCAATGAGCCGGCGCAGAAAGTTCAGATGCGGGTGCTTTACACGGAGTTTAATGCCACGCTGGTGGATATCACCCAGGAGCCTTACCTCTCATCTTCGATTTATCATGCCACTGATTACAGCCAGTCGAAGGCCTTTGCGCAGCAACAGAAGGCGCAAAATGTGGACGGCATTCACTATTGTTCCGTCCGCCATGTCGGACACAGCTGTTATGTGCTGTATCGGCCTTGTCTGGTAACGAAGATCCTTCAGACCGAGCACCTGGAATATCACTGGAACGGCAGATCGATTTCCAACATTCTCAGCATCCGGTTGTACGGAGATTAGTGGTGCGGTATTGCGGTGGGTGAAATGTCGGATGCGGCTCCGCCTTATCCGACCTACGATGCTTCGTAGGCCTGATAAGCGCAGCGCATCAGGCATGGTGCAGGCGGTGAATTTTCGGATGCGGCTTCGCCTTATCCGACCTACGATACTTTGTCGGCCTGATAAGCGCAGCGCATCAGGCGTTGCGAAGGACTTAAGGTTTTTTGGCAATCAACACCGCGCGCAGCGGAGCCGGATAACCTTCAATCGTTTTGGTCGGATCGTTCGGGTCAAGGAAGTCGGCCAGTGACTCGGTTACCATCCACTCGGTACGACGCTGTTCTTCCGTGGACGTTACGGACATATCCACAATACGCACATCAACAAAGCCGCATTTCTCCAGCCAGTTTTTTAATGCCGGGGCAGAGGGGATGAAATAAACGTTACGCATCTGCGCGTAGCGATCGCCGGGCACCAGCACCGTATTTTCGTCACCTTCAACCACCAGCGTTTCCAGCACCAGTTCACCTTCGCTCACCAGTTGATCTTTCAACTGCCAAAGGTGTTCCAGCGGCGAGCGGCGATGATACAGCACGCCCATTGAGAACACGGTATCAAAGGCTTTCAGCGCCGGAAGTTGCTCAATGCCGAGCGGCAACAGATGCGCGCGTTGGTCGTTTCCCAGCAGTTTGCGTACGGCTTCAAACTGACACAGGAATAACTGGGTAGGGTCGATTCCCACCGCCAGATGCGCGCCCGCGCCAATCATGCGCCACATGTGATAACCGCTGCCGCAGCCGACGTCCAGAATGGTGCGCCCGGTCAGGTCTGAAAGGTGCGGCAGCACGCGTTCCCATTTCCAGTCAGAGCGCCATTCGGTGTCAATATTCACGCCATAAAGTGAATAGGGGCCTTTGCGCCACGGCATCAGGTTGCGCATTAACGTATCAATGCGTTTGATTTGCCCGTCGCTGAGCGGCGTTTCACTCTCGGCGGTCACGCTGTGCAGCAGATCCAGTTTCCACGGGGTGATTTCGGGCAGGAACTCAACGGCGTTTGACCACTGCTTAAACAACCCGTGCTGATCGCGCTGCCAGGCGGCAATCTGCGCAGGGAGGGTTTCCAGCCAGTGGGAGAGGTGATTTTTCGCAATCAGCTGGTAAAAATTGCCGAACTCAATCATGCCGCCGCTCCCGCTTTCAACGCCACCAGTGAACCGAAGTTGAAACACTGGAACCACAATTCGCTATGTTCAAACCCGGCCTGGCTCAGACGTGCTTTATGGGTTTCGACGGAATCGGTGAGCATCACGTTTTCCAGCATGCTACGTTTCTGGCTGATCTCCAGTTCACTGTAGCCATTGGCGCGTTTGAAATCGTGGTGCATGTTGAACAACAGTTCACCGACGGTCGCATCTTCGAAGCTGAATTTTTCCGACAGCACCAGCGCGCCACCCGGATTCAACCCTTTGTAGATTTTGTTCAGTAGCGCCTGACGTTCAGCGGGTTCAAGGAATTGCAGAGTGAAGTTGAGCACCACCATCGAAGCGTTCTCAATCTCGATATCACGAATATCACCCTCAATCACCTCAACCGGCGTTGGCGCTTTATAAGCATCAATGTGGCGACGGCAGCGTTCCACCATCGCCGGCGAGTTATCCACCGCGATAATCTTGCTGCTCTCATGGGCAATGTTTCGGCGAATGGAGAGCGTTGCCGCACCCAACGAGCAGCCGAGATCGTAGACATTGGTTGCCGGCTGCACAAAGCGTTCCGCCAGCATGCCGATCATTGAGATGATATTGGAGTAGCCGGGGACGGAGCGTTGGATCATATCCGGGAAGACTTCGGCTACCCGTTCATCAAAGGTCCAGTCGCCGAGACGGGCAATTGGCGCAGAAAAAAGCGTGTCGCGGTGAGACATAACGTAAAATCCGAAAAAACGAAAACGGCGTATTGTGCGCTAACGGAGTGAGAAAACCAACTCCCACGGCAGATACCACAGATTTGCCAGCACCATGAGCAGAAGCGAAATGTAGGTCGCGCTCATGCCAGAGCGACGCCAGCGAAAGAGGCGATGATGAAAACCATAGTAATGCATTAAACGGCCTGCCAGCAGCAAAATACCGCACAGGTGAACCATCCAGGTTTCCGCACCGTTCATTTCCATAAATAGCAACAGAATCACGCCGATGGGGATATATTCCACCGCGTTACCGTGAATACGAATCGCGCTCTGCAGTTCGCTAAAACCGCCGTCACCGTATGCGACGCGATATTGCATACGCAGACGAACGACATCGAAGGAAAACTTGATTAACAACAGTGCGGCCAGTACGGCATAAAGCGCACTTACCATACAAACTCCCTTTCTCGCTGGCAGATGGCATTCACTATGATAGGTAGGATTATCAAAAAAGAGAAGATTGTTGTGGGATCGCGGGTGCAGAACCGATTTCCGGCAGAGCCGTTTGCAGGTCATGCCAGAGCGCGTCAACCAGCTCCAGCGCCTGGGCAATATCGGGTGTATGTAAAAACAGATAAGGTGTGGTGGCGGTTGTCCATTCGGGGAGTTTCTTCAACCATGCGGCAAAAAATGCCTGATTCTGCGCCATATCATCGCTACCGATAAACCGGACCATCGGATTTTGGGCGGTGACAATGGCGTGCACCGGCACTTTCGGTTTCTTACGCTGGGCGTCAACAATAGCCTCGCTGTGCGGCACGGCGGCATGCACCGGGCGACTGTCGAGAACAGTGCGATTGACGCCGCGTACTATCAACCCGCGATTCAGTAGCTGCTCGGCGTCGCCTTTATCGAAAAACTGTGGATGGCGCACCTCTATACCGTAGGTGAAATTTTTCGGCAGGCTATCGAGGAAAGCCCACAAAACCGGGAGATCCTGTGGGCCAAACGTAGCGGGCAACTGGAGCCAGTATTGCCCAATCCTGTCTTCCAGCGGCGACATCCGCTGGAAAAATTCTGTCGTCAGGTCACCGCAGTGGCGGAGTTTTGCTTCGTGGGAAATGGTCGCCGGAAATTTAAAACAGAAGCGAAAATCATCGCGCGTTTGCTCGCGCCAGCGGGTGACGATTTCCGCTTTCGGTAGGGCATAGAGCGTGGTATTGCCCTCGACGCAATTAAAGTAGCGGGCATAATCCTCCAGCCCGCTGATGCCCAGGCGTCCCCATTTGGGATGTGACCACTGCGGCAGACCGATGTAAATCATAGTGCCTGAACTATCTCCTCAGTGCTGCGCACGCGGGCGATGCGCGGGAAAATATGCGTCATGCTGCCCTGGTGTTGCTCCGAACTGGCGGCGCTACAGGCGTCTTCAGCGATGATCAGATTAAAGCCCAGTTCCCAGGCGTTGCGCGCGGTGGATTCCACGCCAATATTGGTGGAAATGCCGCACAGAATAATGGTGTCGATACCGCGACGGCGCAGCTGTAATTCCAGGTCGGTGCCATAAAATGCGCCCCACTGGCGTTTTGTCACTTCGATATCGCTCTCGTGTTTGCCAAGCGCCTGCGGATAGGCCCACCAGTT
Source organism: Pseudocitrobacter faecalis (assembly GCF_965231525.1). Lineage (NCBI taxonomy): Bacteria > Pseudomonadati > Pseudomonadota > Gammaproteobacteria > Enterobacterales > Enterobacteriaceae > Pseudocitrobacter > Pseudocitrobacter faecalis. The sequence goes on from NZ_CBDDNJ010000002.1 coordinate 1,519,913, forward strand.
GTCTGGCAAAGCATGCGCGCCCGCCTGTGCATCAACCGGTTGTTTCAGCGCCTCAGCAAAATCAGCAGACCAGCCCACGCGCACCATCACTACCGGCGAACCGGCTGCGCGGCTCTTTTCCGCCAGTCTAGCCGCGCGGGTGACGACATCACTCGCAGAATGGGGGCCACCGGCAAAAGGCAAAATGCCTTCCTGCAGGTCAATAATCACCAGCGCGGTTTTTTTCGCATCAATATTCAACATCACGTTTCTCATCTAAACAGGCAAACAGAGCAATACCTTACGACGCCTGAGCGGTTATCAGCGGGTTCTATTTTGTTAATTTTTGTGAGTCTGCGCAATAAGCGTTCAGCAAACGTGCGTATAAAGCGCGCCGGGCTTATCGCCAGCGAGAATTTCCAGTATAATAGCCCCCTTTTTTCATCCAGTAGTGACATTCAGCTAAAGCTGCGACAGTTGTGCCTGCGGCTAAGTTAAGGGATATCTCATGCGTACAGAATATTGCGGACAGCTTCGACCGTCCCACGTTGGGCAGCAGGTGACTCTGTGTGGTTGGGTCAACCGTCGTCGTGATCTCGGTAGCCTTATCTTCATTGATATGCGTGACCGCGAAGGCATCGTGCAGGTGTTTTTCGATCCGGATCGTGCCGATGCATTAAAGCTGGCCTCCGAACTGCGTAATGAGTTCTGCATTCAGGTCACCGGCACCGTGCGTGCGCGTGACGAGAAAAACGTCAACGCCGACATGGCCACCGGTGAAATCGAAGTGCTGGCGTCTGATCTGACCATCATCAACCGTTCAGACTCACTGCCGCTGGATTCAAACCACGTTAACACCGAAGAAGCGCGTCTGAAGTACCGCTATCTCGACCTGCGTCGCCCGGAAATGGCGCAACGCCTGAAAACCCGCGCGAAAATCACCAGCTTCGTACGTCGCTTTATGGACGACCACGGTTTCCTCGATATCGAAACCCCGATGCTGACCAAAGCGACCCCGGAAGGCGCGCGCGATTACCTGGTACCGTCTCGCGTACACAAAGGTAAATTCTACGCGCTGCCGCAGTCTCCGCAGCTGTTCAAACAGTTGCTGATGATGTCCGGTTTCGACCGCTACTATCAGATTGTAAAATGCTTCCGTGACGAAGACCTGCGTGCTGACCGTCAGCCGGAGTTCACCCAGATCGACGTTGAGACCTCCTTCATGACGGCACCGCAGGTGCGTGAAGTGATGGAAGCGATGGTGCGTCAGTTATGGCTGGAAATCAAAGGTGTGGATCTGGGTGATTTCCCGATCATGACCTTCGCCGAAGCTGAACGCCGTTACGGTTCCGATAAACCGGATCTGCGTAACCCGATGGAGCTGGTGGACGTGGCTGACCTGCTGAAAGACGTTGAGTTTGCAGTCTTCGCCGGCCCGGCAAACGACCCGAAAGGCCGCGTTGCTGCGCTGCGTGTACCGGGCGGTGCTGCACTGACCCGTAAGCTCATCGACGAATACGGCAACTTCGTGAAGATCTACGGCGCGAAAGGTCTGGCTTATATTAAAGTTAACGAACGTGCTAAAGGTCTTGAAGGCATCAACAGCCCGGTGGCGAAATTCCTGAATGCGGAAATCGTAGAAGCGATTCTTGAGCGCACCGGCGCACAAGATGGCGACATGATCTTCTTCGGCGCGGACAACAAAAAAGTGGTTGCCGATGCGCTGGGCGCACTGCGTCTGAAACTGGGTAAAGATCTTAACCTGACCGACGAGTCCAAATGGGCACCGCTGTGGGTTATCGACTTCCCGATGTTCGAAGACGACGGTGAAGGCGGCCTGACGGCGATGCACCACCCGTTCACCTCGCCGAAAGACATGACCGCTGACGAACTGAAAGCGGCGCCGGAAGACGCGGTAGCCAACGCGTACGACATGGTTATCAACGGCTATGAAGTGGGTGGCGGTTCCGTGCGTATCCACCGTGGCGAAATGCAGCAGACCGTATTCGGCATTCTGGGGATCAACGAACAGGAACAGCGCGAAAAATTCGGCTTCCTGCTCGACGCCCTGAAATACGGTACGCCGCCGCACGCGGGTCTGGCATTCGGTCTTGACCGTTTGACCATGCTGCTGACCGGCACCGATAACATCCGTGACGTTATCGCCTTCCCGAAAACCACGGCAGCCGCTTGTCTGATGACCGAAGCCCCAAGCTTCGCGAATCCGGCTTCTCTGGCGGAACTGAACATTCAGGTCGTGGCGAAGGAAGCAAAAGAGTCTGCGGAGAACAAGTAATATGTCATTCAAGCGTCCCGTTTCGATTCTCGTGGTGATTTATGCCGAGGACACGAAGCGGGTGCTGATGCTACAGCGGCGCGATGATCCTGATTTCTGGCAGTCGGTTACCGGCAGCGTGGAAGAGGGGGAAACCGCGTCGCAGGCCGCCGCGCGTGAAGTAAAGGAAGAGGTCTCTGTCGATATTTTCGCGGAGCGTCTGAATCTTATGGATTGTCAGCGTACGGTGGAGTTTGAAATTTTCAGTCATTTACGTCATCGCTATGCACCGGGCGTCATGCGCAATACCGAATCCTGGTTTTGCCTTGCGCTCCCTCACGAACGGGAGATCGTGTTCACTGAACATTTGACCTACCGCTGGGTTAATGCTGTGGACGCCGCGGCATTAACCAAGTCGTGGAGCAACCGGCAGGCGATTGAAGAGTTTGTAATTAACGCCGCCTGATAGGGCGCGCTTTTTGAGGAAATATTTATGGCAGGTCATAGTAAATGGGCCAACACCAAACACCGCAAAGCGGCACAGGATGCCAAGCGCGGTAAAATCTTCACCAAAATCATTCGTGAGCTGGTAACGGCTGCTCGTCTGGGCGGCGGCGATCCGGGTTCCAACCCGCGTCTGCGTGCGGCAATCGATAAAGCGCTGTCTAATAACATGACGCGTGATACCCTGAACCGTGCTATCGCACGTGGCGTGGGCGGTGATGATGATGCGAACATGGAAACCATCATTTATGAAGGTTATGGCCCTGGCGGTACTGCGGTTATGGTTGAATGTCTGTCTGACAACCGTAACCGTACCGTTGCGGAAGTGCGTCACGCATTCACCAAAACCGGTGGCAACCTGGGCACTGATGGTTCCGTTGCTTACCTGTTCAGCAAAAAAGGCGTGATCTCCTTCGAGAAAGGCGACGAAGATGCGATCATGGAAGCGGCGCTGGAAGCCGGTGCAGAAGACGTTGTGACCTTCGACGATGGCGCAATCGACGTCTACACCGCGTGGGAAGAGATGGGCGCAGTCCGTGATGCGCTGGAAGCCGCTGGCCTGAAAGCCGATGAAGCCGAAGTCTCCATGATCCCATCCACCAAAGCAGACATGGACGCAGAAACGGCGCCAAAACTGCTGCGTCTGATCGACATGCTGGAAGATTGTGATGACGTGCAGGAAGTCTACCATAACGGTGAAATCTCTGATGAGGTAGCAGCGACTCTGTAATGGAGCCGTTCACTCAACAACCGGAGGTGCGTGTTGTCGATAATTCTCGGGATTGACCCCGGCTCACGCATCACCGGTTACGGCGTCATCCGCCAGGTTGGCAGGCAGCTTACCTATCTCGGTAGCGGCTGCATTCGAACCAAAGTGGATGACCTGCCGTCCCGCCTGAAGCTTATTTACGCTGGCGTCAGCGAAATTATCACCCAGTTTCAGCCTGATTATTTTGCCATTGAGCAGGTCTTTATGGCGAAGAACGCCGACTCCGCGTTAAAGCTGGGGCAGGCGCGCGGCGTGGCGATTGTCGCGGCGGTGAATCAGGATCTCCCGGTGTTTGAGTACGCTGCCCGTCAGGTTAAGCAAACCGTCGTAGGTATCGGTAGTGCGGAAAAAAGCCAGGTGCAGCACATGGTGCGCACGTTGCTGAAACTGCCCGCGAATCCGCAGGCTGATGCCGCCGATGCGCTGGCGATTGCCATCACCCACTGCCATGTCAGCCAGAATGCGATGCAAATGAGCGAATCGCGGCTGAATCTGGCGCGTGGGCGGCTGCGTTAGTTATAGCGTCTCAGCCAGTTCTGGCTGAGACGTTTCTATCCCTTTTGCATCAATCAGCACTAAATTCGGATGATGCCACAAGCTGGCTGGTGTCACGGTTTTTCGCTCCCATGGAATTGAACCCAGAAACCAGAATTTCCAGAAGGTGAGTTTGGCGTTCGGGTTAACGGATAATAATTTACTGAATGATTCAATATCTCCGACATTTATCGATAAGGCATGTTTATAAATATCAAACACAAATTTTGAGCAAAATTGGCGGGAAGAGTCGTAATTAAAGCCAGTATGATAAAGTTTATGTAATCGGGAGGGGACTTGCTCAATAAGCGCTTTTTTTTGTGATTCGTCCAGGCCACCTTTTAGGCGTTTTATCGCAAAACGATGGCAGGCTGAACGTGCAATAAATCGGGTTAAGGTGGTCGTGGTGGAGAGTGGAACGCGGCTTTCAGCAACCAGATAGTCACTTCCATCGTGACCAATTATTATTCCGACGTGATTACACCAACACTGCGAGGCTTCTGATATTTGACCAAACAGACGTGTTCCTATTGTTGTAAAAACAATATCGCCTACTTCATATTTCTCAGATTTATAAAATTCCATTGTACAAGTCCCTTATTTTCACAAACGATATAGTGAATAACACAAATTGCAATGAGCAGAAAGCCTTGTGCACGTTTTTTATTAATACATAATTTTGTTAAATGGTAATAGTAAGAAGATTTTATTTCCTGATGAATATTTTATCATCGGAGGTACAGACAATGGCGGTGGTGATGCTAGTTTCTGCTTTTTCTTCATCCCTCGCTGGATATCTATCCAGCATTTTTTTATGATACACCTTTGTATCAGAGCCATTAACGCAGGAGCGTCATGTGATAGGCAGACTCAGAGGCATCATCATTGAAAAACAACCCCCGTTAGTACTGCTGGAAACGGGCGGCGTCGGCTATGAAGTCCATATGCCGATGACCTGCTTCTATGAGCTGCCGGAAGCGGGGCAGGAAGCCATCATTTTCACCCACTTCGTGGTGCGCGAAGATGCCCAACTGCTGTACGGCTTTAACAACAAACAGGAACGTACCCTGTTTAAAGAATTGATTAAGACCAATGGCGTAGGGCCTAAACTGGCGCTGGCCATCCTCTCCGGTATGTCGGCGCAGCAGTTCGTCAATGCCGTTGAGCGCGAAGAACTTGGCGCACTGGTGAAACTGCCGGGCATTGGTAAAAAAACCGCCGAGCGTTTGATTGTCGAAATGAAAGACCGCTTCAAAGGTCTGCACGGTGACCTGTTTACCCCTGCCGCTGACCTGGTGCTCACCTCTCCGGCAAGCCCGGCGACGGATGATGCAGAGCAGGAAGCGGTTGCCGCGCTGGTGGCACTGGGCTATAAACCTCAGGAAGCCAGCCGGATGATCAGCAAAATTGCGCGTCCGGATGCCAATAGCGAAACATTGATCCGCGAAGCGTTACGCGCTGCGCTGTGAGGTAGAGGATGATTGAAGCAGACCGTCTGATTAGTGCAGAAAGCACGCTGCCGGAAGATTTAGTAGACCGCGCAATCAGGCCAAAATTACTGGAAGAGTATATTGGCCAGCCGCAGGTGCGATCGCAGATGGAAATTTTCATTCAGGCCGCGAAACTGCGTGGCGACGCGCTCGACCATCTGCTGATTTTTGGCCCACCGGGGCTGGGTAAAACCACGTTGGCTAATATTGTCGCCAATGAAATGGGCGTGAATTTGCGTACGACCTCCGGCCCGGTGCTGGAGAAAGCAGGCGATTTGGCGGCGATGCTAACGAATCTCGAACCGCATGATGTGCTGTTTATCGATGAAATCCATCGACTGTCACCCGTGGTGGAAGAGGTGCTCTATCCGGCGATGGAGGATTATCAGCTCGACATCATGATTGGCGAAGGCCCGGCGGCGCGCTCGATTAAAATTGATTTGCCGCCCTTTACGCTGATTGGTGCGACTACACGGGCGGGGTCATTAACATCACCGCTGCGCGACCGTTTCGGTATTGTTCAACGTCTTGAGTTTTACCAGGTGCCTGACCTGCAACATATTGTTGGTCGTAGCGCTCGCTTTATGGGGCTTGAGATGAGCGAAGAGGGCGCGCTGGAAGTGGCGCGCCGCGCGCGTGGTACGCCGCGAATCGCCAACCGCCTGCTGCGTCGCGTTCGCGACTTCGCGGAAGTGAAGCATGATGGCACCATTTCAGCGGATATCGCCGCGCAGGCGCTGGATATGCTCAATGTCGATGCGGAAGGCTTTGATTATATGGACCGCAAGCTGCTGCTGGCGGTGATCGATAAATTCTTCGGCGGCCCGGTGGGGTTAGATAACCTGGCGGCGGCAATTGGCGAAGAGCGGGAAACCATTGAAGATGTGCTGGAGCCCTACCTGATTCAGCAGGGCTTTCTGCAACGTACGCCGCGAGGACGTATGGCGACGGTGCGCGCCTGGAATCACTTTGGCATTACGCCACCGGAAATGCCCTGAGAACCGTGTCGGATAGCGATGCTCGCGCATCTTATCCGACCTGCACAACCGTATTCCCAGGCCGGATAAGGCGAAGCCGCATCCGGCGTCTCAACGGTTCACTGAGCCTGCTTTTTCATCATACTGAAAATAAACAGCACTGCTGCACACAGGACGACTGACGGGCCAGCCGGTGTATCATAAAACGCCGAGAAGGTCAGGCCACCGGTAACCGCAATCATCCCTACGCCAACGGCGATGCTCGCCATTTGCTCCGGCGTTCGTGCAAAACGACGCGCCGTCGCGGCAGGGATAATCAACAATGACGTGATAATCAATGCGCCGACAAACTTCATTGCCACGCCGATGGTTAACGCCGTCACCAGCATCAACAGCAGCTTCACGCGCTGAAGCTTGACGCCATCAACAAACGCCAGGTCCGGGCTGATAGTCATCGACAGCAGGTTACGCCACTGCCAGAAGAGGATTGCGAGCACAATAACGACGCCAATGGCAATGGAAATCAGATCTTCTGGCGTCACCGCCAGCAAATCACCAAACAAATACGCCATCAGATCCACGCGGATATTCGACATCAGGCTGACAACCACCAGACCCAGCGACAGCGCACTGTGGGCCATAATCCCCAGTAAGGTATCGACCGCAAGGTGAGGGCGTTTTTCCAGCCATACCAGCCCGCCGGCTAAAAACAGCGTCACGGCGATAACCGCATAGAAGGGATTTACATCCAACAGTAACCCAAACGCCACACCTAATAATGACGCATGGGCGAGCGTGTCACCGAAATAGGACATGCGGCGCCAGACCACAAACGAACCCAGCGGGCCAGCGGCGCACGCCAGCATCATCCCGGCCAGCCAGCCGGGCAGTAACAATTCAATCATGAGTGACCATTTCCCCGACGCAAAACGATACGACCCTGTAAATCGTGGCGATGGTTATGCTGATGACGGTAGATACCCAGTTGTTCTGCGCCTCGCGGGCCGAACATGGAGATAAATTCAGGGTGCATAGACACCACGTCCGGCGTGCCGGAACAGCAAATGTGATGATTCAGGCATAAAACTTCGTCAGTTTTTGCCATCACCAGATGCAGATCGTGCGAAACCATAAGCACCGCACAGTCCAGTTCCTGACGTAGCTGGTTAATCAGATCATACAGCGCGACCTGACCGTTAACGTCGACGCCCTGCGTCGGTTCATCCAGTACCAGCAATTGCGGGCTGTTGAGCAGCGCACGCGCCAGCAGAACGCGTTGCGTCTCGCCACCGGAGAGTTTCTGCATCGGGGCGTTAAGTAAATGACCGGCCTGTACACGCTTCAGCGCCGGAAGGATATCCGCTTTTTTAGTTGCCGGGTGCAGGCGTAAAAAACGCTCTACGGTTAATGGCAGTGTGGCATCAAGGTGTAATTTCTGCGGCACGTAACCGATGCGCAATTTGCTTTCGCGCTTGATCACGCCTTCATTGGGTGCTACCAGCCCTAATACCACGCGTACCAGTGTCGACTTACCCGCCCCGTTCGGTCCGAGCAACGTCAAAATGCGTCCTGGCCTGAGAGCCAGTGAAATGTCAGACAGCACGCGGCGCTGGCCGAATGAGACCGAAACATTTTCCAGTGTTACAAGATTCGTCATAGCAATTAAGGGTTGCACAAGTGAGTGAATGTTATAATATCACATTCCACTTATTCATTACGATTATCAGACGCATTATGTTACAGAAAAATACGCTTCTTTTCGCTGCTTTATCGATTGCGTTGAGCGGTGCCGCCGTTCAGCGCGCTGACGCGGCTGTTGTCGCTTCCCTCAAACCGCTTGGATTTATCGCTTCAGCTATCACCGATGGCGTCACCGAAACGCAGGTTTTACTCCCTGACGGCGCGTCTGAGCATGATTATTCGTTGCGTCCTTCAGATGTAAAACGCTTACAGAACGCGGACTTAGTCGTGTGGATTGGGCCGGAAATGGAAGCTTTCATGAATAAGTCAGCGCAAAGCATTTCCGATAAAAATAAAGTCACCGTTGCCCAGCTTGATGGTGTGAAACCGTTGCTCATGAAAGGTGGTGATGACGACGATCATGACCATGAGGGTGACCACGATCACGCAGCCCATGAGAATGAAAAAGGTGACGCACATCACCATCACGGCGACTACAACATGCATCTGTGGCTCTCGCCAGAGATAGCGCGGCTGTCAGCGGTTGCAATCCATGACAAATTAGTGGAACTTATGCCGCAGAGTCGAGCCAAACTCGACGCCAACCTGAAGGATTTTGAGGCACAATTAGCCGCAGCCGATAAAGAGGTTGGCAACGAGCTGGCACCGCTGAAAGGGAAGGGGTATTTCGTTTTTCATGACGCCTATGGCTACTATGAAAAACAGTACGGTTTAACGCCGCTTGGCCACTTTACCGTAAACCCTGAAATCCAACCCGGTGCGCAGCGTTTACATCAAATCAGAACACAGTTGGTTGAGCAAAAAGCAACCTGCGTTTTTGCTGAGCCACAGTTCAGGCCAGCGGTCGTTGAAGCGGTGGCCCGGGGAACTTCTGTGCGTATGGGCACGTTAGATCCTCTGGGTACGAACATTCAATTGAGCAAAGAGAGTTACGCGACGTTTCTTCGTCAACTCGCGAACCAATATTCGAGCTGCCTGAAAGGAGATTAATGAGGAAGTGAATACGTGCAACAGATAGCCCGCTCTGTCGCCCTGGCGTTTAACAATTTGCCGCGACCCCACCGCGTTATGCTGGGGTCGTTGACAGTCCTGACTTTAGCGGTCGCCGTATGGCGACCATACGTTTATCACCCAACATCCAGCCCGATCGTGCGCACCATCGAGCTGGAACAGAAAGAAATCCGTTCTTTGTTGCCGGAAGCGAGCGAGCCTATCGACCAGGCTGCACAGGAAGATGAAGCTATTCCGCAGGATGAACTGGATGAAAAAACGGATAACCAGCATGAGTATGTTGTCTCCACAGGCGACACTCTCAGCAGCATCCTCAATCAGTATGGTATTGATATGGGTGATATCAGCCGTCTTGCGGCGGCGGATAAAGACCTGCGTAATATGAAAATCGGCCAGCAGCTCTCCTGGACGCTGACGGCGGATGGCGATTTACAACAGCTCACCTGGGAAATGTCCCGTCGCGAAACCCGTACCTACGACCGCGTGGCTAACGGCTTTAAAATGAGTGCCGAGACGCAGCAGGGTGAGTGGGTGAACAGTCTGCTGAAAGGCTCTGTAGGCAGCAGCTTTGTGACCAGTGCACGTAACGCAGGCCTGACCAGCACCGAAGTGAGTGCGGTCATCAAAGCGATGCAGTGGCAGATGGACTTCCGTAAACTGAAAAAAGATGACCAGTTTGCCGTGTTGATGTCGCGCGAAATGCTTGACGGTAAGCGCGAGCAGAGCCAACTGGTCGGCGTGCGCATTCGTTCTGAAGGCAAAGACTACTACGCGATCCGCTCCGAAGACGGTAAATATTACGACCGTAACGGTACCGGGCTGGCAAAAGGATTCTTACGTTTCCCGACCGCGCGTCAGTTCCGTGTCTCTTCCAACTTTAATCCGCGTCGCCTGAACCCGGTTACTGGTCGCGTTGCACCGCACCGTGGCGTCGATTTCGCTATGCCGCAAGGCACACCAGTTCTGGCCGTGGGTGACGGTGAAGTGGTGATGGCGAAGCGTAGCGGTGCTGCGGGCTACTACGTGGCGATTCGTCATGGCCGTACTTATACCACCCGTTACATGCACCTGCGTAAAATCCTCGTGAAACCTGGGCAGAAAATTAAGCGTGGCGATCGTATAGCGCTTTCCGGTAATACCGGACGTTCTACCGGCCCACACCTGCACTACGAAGTGTGGATCAACCAGCAGGCGGTGAACCCGCTGACGGCGAAACTGCCGCGTACGGAAGGTCTGACCGGCTCCGATCGTACGGATTATCTGGCGCAGGTTAAACAGGTACTTCCGCAACTGCGTTTTGATTAATTTCGCTTGATTTATAGGCAATTAAAGCCGGTGTACTCAGCGTCACCGGCTTTTTCTTTTGTGTGAAACAGAGCGCCTCGCTAAACTATCGGTAATCGTTTCGCACCAGAAGCGCTCTTCATGGAATAAGCATGGAAACAACCAAAAAGAACAGTGAATACATTCCTGAATTTGAAAAAGAGTTTCGTCATCCCAAGAACTGGGGGGCGTGGCTGGGCGTGTTCGCCTTTGCGGGTGCCGCGTGTTTACCCGCGAAAGTTCGCGACCCCTTACTGGGTACGCTTGGCCGGTTAGCCGGGCGCCTGGGTAAAAGCGCTCGTCGCCGCGCGCAAATCAATCTGCGCTACTGCTTCCCGGATAAAAGTGATGCAGAAGTCGAGTCTATCATTGATGGTATGTATACCACTGCGCCGCAGGCGATGGCGATGATGGCTGAACTGGCGATTCGCGGGCCAGAGAAAATTCTGCCGCGCGTCGACTGGCAGGGTAAAGAGATCATCGACGAAATGCACGAGAAGGGCGAGAACGTCATTTTCCTCGTGCCGCACGGCTGGGGTGTGGATATCCCGGCAATGCTGATGGCGTCGCAGGGGCAGAAAATGGCCGCCATGTTCCACAATCAGGGCAACAAAGTATTCGATTACGTGTGGAATACCGTACGTCGTCGTTTTGGCGGTCGCCTGCATGCGCGTAACGACGGCATTAAGCCGTTTATCCAATCGGTGCGTCAGGGCTACTGGGGCTATTATTTGCCGGATCAGGATCACGGCCCGGAGCACAGCGAGTTCGTTGATTTCTTCGCGACCTATAAAGCCACGCTCCCGGCGATTGGCCGTCTGATGAAGGTGTGCCGTGCACGCGTTGTACCGCTGTTCCCGGTCTATGATGGCAAAACGCATCGTTTAACTATTCTGGTGCGCCCGCCGATGGACGATCTACTGGAAGCAGACGATCGCACCATTGCGCGCCGCATGAATGAAGAAGTGGAGATTTTTGTCGGCCCGCATCCGGAACAGTACACCTGGATTCTGAAACTGCTGAAAACGCGCAAGCCTGGGGATATAAAGCCGTATAAACCGAGCGAGAGATATCCGGAGTAGTTTTACACACGTAACCTATCCCGTAGGCCTGATAAGCGAAGCGCCATCAGGCAATTTACAGCCAGCTCGTTACCAAAAAAAGGCCTCTTCCTAGGAAGAGGCCTTTGTTCTGGTAAAAGATAATTTTTATTCGACGGTCAAAATACGCGTAGTGTTGGTGGAACCCACGGTGTCCATGACGTCGCCCTGAGTCACAATCACCAGATCACCGGCAACCAGATAGCCTTTGTCGCGCAGCAGATTAACGGCTTCATGGGCCGCCGCAACGCCGTCGCTTTCGCTATCGAAATGAACCGGGGTCACGCCGCGATACAGCGCGGTCAGGTTCAGGGTGCGCTCATGGCGAGACATGGCGAAAATCGGCAGACCGGAGGTGATACGTGACGTCATCAGCGCGGTACGGCCAGATTCGGTCATGGTGATGATAGCGCTGACGCCTTTCAGGTGGTTTGCCGCGTACATGGCAGACATCGCAATCGCTTCTTCCACATTGTCGAACTGTACGTCCAGGCGGTGCTTAGAAACGTTGATGCTGGGGATTTTTTCCGCACCCAGGCACACGCGCGCCATTGCCGCGACAGTTTCAGACGGATACTGGCCAGCTGCGGTTTCCGCAGAGAGCATCACCGCATCGGTACCATCCAGCACGGCGTTCGCCACGTCCATGACTTCCGCACGAGTTGGCATCGGGTTGGTGATCATCGATTCCATCATCTGGGTGGCGGTGATCACGGCACGGTTCAGCTGACGTGCGCGGCGAATCAATGCTTTCTGAATACCCACCAGTTCCGGGTCGCCGATTTCAACGCCCAGATCGCCACGCGCCACCATCACCACGTCGGAGGCCAGAATGATGTCATCCATCGCGTCCTGGCTGCACACGGCTTCCGCGCGTTCGACTTTCGCCACAATTTTCGCATCGCAGCCTGCTTCGCGTGCCAGACGACGAGCGTAGTTCAGATCTTCGCCACAGCGCGGGAAGGAGACCGCAAGATAGTCGACCGCGATTTTTGCCGCTGTGACGATATCTGCTTTGTCTTTGTCTGTCAGGGCTTCGGCAGAGAGACCACCGCCCAGTTTGTTGATACCTTTGTTATTGGAAAGCGGGCCGCCCACGGTTACTTCGGTGAACACTTTCATGCCCTGAACTTCCAGCACTTTCAGCTGCACGCGACCATCGTCGAGCAGCAGAATGTCGCCCGGAACCACGTCCGCAGGCAGACCTTTATAGTCGATACCGACTTTTTCTTTATCGCCTTCACCTTTACCCAGGTTAGCGTCGAGCAGGAATTTATCGCCGATGTTGAGGAAAACTTTACCTTCTTTGAAGGTTGATACACGAATTTTTGGCCCCTGAAGATCGCCTAAAATAGCCACATGACGACCCAGTTTCGCCGCGATTTCGCGTACTTTATCTGCGCGAAGTTTATGATCTTCCGGCGTGCCGTGAGAGAAGTTCATTCGTACAACGTTGGCGCCTGCGGCAATCACTTTCTCAAGATTATTGTCGCGGTCAGTGGCCGGCCCTAACGTGGTAACGATTTTGGTTCTGCGAAGCCTTCTGGACATGTAATACTCCGTTAACTTAAACAACCAGGTGTTGCGTGAACATGGATTCGGCTCCTGAAAGGTAGCACTGCGAATGCAGTGTTAACGCCGAATGACTAATCAGTAGTGCCTTTACGATTTTTAATGGTTATCGCTGTGTGTCATACGTTCTTTATCAAACCGCGATTCCTTTAACGCTTCTTTGACTCGCTTCAAGTTATCCCTGAATTTCGCGCCCCGGCGTAGCGTAAAACCGGTGGCCAGCACGTCGATAACCGTCAGTTGTGCCAGCCTGGAAACCATAGGCATATAAACATCAGTGTCTTCAGGAACGTCGAGCGTAATGGCAAGGGTGGCTTCACGCGCGAGCGGCGTGTTTGCCGACGTCAGTGCAATCACTATGGCATCGTTTTCACGCGCCAGTTGTGCCAGCTCCACCAGACTTTTCGTTCTGCCAGTATGTGAAATGAGCACCACAACGTCATCTTCGCTGCAATTCATACAGCTCATGCGTTGCAGGACGATGTCATCGGAATAGACCACCGGAACGTTGAATCGGAAAAATTTGTTCATGGCGTCGTGGGCGACGGCGGCGGAAGAGCCCAGCCCGAAGAAGGCGATACGTTTGGCCTGGGTAAGCAGATCGACCGCCCGATTTACTGCCGACATCTCCAGCGACTGACGCACGTGCGCCAGGCTTGCCATCGCAGATTCAAATATTTTCCCGGTGTAGGCTTCTACGCTGTCATCTTCATCCACATTACGATTAACATACGGTGTACCGTTGGCAAGGCTTTGGGCAAGATGAAGCTTAAAATCAGGGAAGCCGCGCGTTTCCAGGCTGCGGCAAAAACGGTTAACCGTCGGCTCGCTGACCTCGGCTTCCAGCGCCAGCGCTGCGATACTCGAATGGATAGCCTGCTCTGGCGCGGCAAGGATCACCTCCGCCACTTTACGTTCGGATTTGCTAAGGTTTTCCAGTTGCGACTGAATTTTTTCCAGCATGTTCATCGTGATGGGGCGCTCATTGATTGAAACGATTCCATTAATGGGTGAAATCTGCAGGCGTTTTAGCAAGAATATACCCCTCAAGGTTGATGAAAGGGGATAAACAACAGCAAAAAATGTTGTTTTTTTTCATAACATGATCAACGTCGAATTTTTGCATTCTAGAACAGGGCGAAAGAACGAACAAAATTAGGGCTTTGCCCAGATCCCAGGCCGCAGATATTTCCATTTGTGCGGTCTAAGGCGGTAAAAGGTTTCGGTAAGTTAGTAAACACAGTACAGTGCGGTGTAATAAAATTACAACTGTAGCCTGGCATAAGAACCAGGAAATACAACTGAGGAGAATGACATGGCGGTAACGCAAACGGCCCAGGCATGCGATCTGGTCATTTTCGGCGCGAAAGGTGACCTGGCGCGTCGTAAATTGTTGCCTTCCCTGTATCAGCTTGAAAAAGCCGGTCAGATCAATCCTGAAACCCGCATTATCGGTGTAGGGCGCGCGGATTGGGACAAAGAGGCGTACACCAAAGTAGTACGCGAGGCGCTCGAAACCTTCATGAAGGAGAAAATTGATGAAGGTTTGTGGGAGACCCTGAGTGGCCGCCTGGATTTCTGCAATCTGGATGTCAACGATACCAGCGCCTTCAGCCGCCTTGGCGCGATGCTGGATCAGAAAAACCGTGTCACCATTAACTATTTCGCGATGCCGCCAAATACGTTCGGCGCGATTTGCAAAGGGTTAGGTGAAGCGAAGCTGAACGCCAAGCCTGCGCGTGTGGTGATGGAAAAACCATTGGGTACTTCGCTTGCCACTTCGCGTGAAATCAACGACCAGGTGGGGGAATACTTTGAAGAGTGTCAGGTTTACCGTATCGACCACTATCTGGGTAAAGAAACGGTTCTGAACCTGCTGGCGCTGCGCTTTGCGAACTCTCTGTTTGTGAATAACTGGGATAACCGCACCATCGATCACGTGGAAATCACCGTAGCGGAAGAAGTCGGTATCGAAGGCCGTTGGGGTTACTTCGACCAGGCTGGTCAGATGCGCGATATGATTCAGAACCACCTGCTGCAGATTCTGTGCATGATTGCGATGTCGCCGCCGTCCGATCTGACTGCTGACAGCATTCGCGATGCCAAAGTAAAAGTACTGAAATCTCTGCGTCGTATCGACCGTTCTAACGTGCGTGAAAAAACCGTACGCGGTCAGTACACCTCAGGCTTTGCTCAGGGCAAAAAAGTGCCGGGCTATCTGGAAGAAGAGGGTGCCAATAAACAGAGCAATACAGAAACGTTTGTCGCTATTCGCGTTGATATCGACAACTGGCGCTGGGCAGGCGTGCCGTTCTACCTGCGCACCGGTAAACGACTGCCGACAAAATGCTCTGAAGTCGTGGTGTACTTTAAAAACCCGGAACTCAATCTGTTTAAAGAGTCCTGGCAGGAGCTGCCGCAGAATAAACTGACGATTCGTCTGCAACCAGATGAAGGTGTGGATATTCAGGTGCTGAACAAAGTGCCGGGTCTGGACCACAAACATAATCTGCAGATCACCAAGCTGGATCTGAGCTACTCCGAAACCTTCAATCAAACGCACCTGGCGGATGCCTACGAGCGCCTGCTGCTGGAAACCATGCGCGGGATTCAGGCGCTGTTCGTGCGTCGCGATGAAGTGGAAGAGGCGTGGAAGTGGGTCGACTCCATCACTGAAGCGTGGGCAGCCGATCAGGATCCGCCGAAACCGTATCAGGCTGGCACCTGGGGGCCGGTGGCGTCCGTGGCCATGATCACCCGCGATGGCCGTTCCTGGAACGAGTTTGAGTGAGGAAATCCGGTAATCCCATTGGGGTATTTTACCGGTAACATGATCTAACACAGCATGTAGTGCTATTTTTATGCATTTAAGCCCCGGGTGGATTCACCCCCGGGGCTTTTTTTATTACACTATCTTCAGATGTTTGCCCCTGAGCTACAGAATACGGGGGTTTTGTGGCAGAAAGTGCTAATCAAAACCTTATGTCGCTGGAGCCTGGACAGAAAAATTTTGAGGAGCTTTTATGAATCCTGTGTTGTTACGCGTAACAAATCGCATTATCGACCGCTCGCGCGATACCCGTTCTGCCTACCTTGAACGCATCAAGCGTGCGAAGACAGAAACCGTTCATCGCTCCCAGCTGGCCTGCGGTAACCTGGCACACGGTTTTGCGGCTTGCGGCGCAGAGGATAAAGCCTCGCTGAAAAGCATGCTGCGTAACAATATTGCGATCATCACCTCCTATAACGACATGCTCTCTGCGCACCAGCCGTATGAGCATTATCCGGATATCATTCGTAAAGCGCTGCACAGCGTTAGCGCTGTCGGTCAGGTTGCGGGCGGCGTGCCGGCGATGTGCGATGGCGTAACCCAGGGCCAGGATGGGATGGAGCTTTCCCTGCTGAGCCGCGAAGTGATTGCGATGTCTGCGGCGGTGGGCCTGTCCCACAATATGTTTGACGGCGCGCTATATCTCGGCGTTTGCGATAAAATCGTCCCAGGGCTTGTTATGGCGGCGCTCTCGTTCGGTCACCTGCCGTCCGTCTTCATTCCGTCAGGCCCGATGGCCAGCGGCCTGCCGAATAAAGAAAAAGTCCGTATTCGTCAGCTCTATGCGGAAGGCAAAGTTGATCGTAACGCGCTGCTGGAATCCGAAGCGGCTTCCTACCATGCGCCGGGTACCTGTACGTTCTACGGCACCGCGAACACTAACCAGATGGTTATTGAGTTCATGGGGATGCAGCTACCAGGATCTTCATTTGTCCACCCGGACGCGCCGCTGCGTGAAGAACTGACTGCGGCTGCTGCCCGTCAGGTGACCCGCATGACCGGTAACGGTAACGAATGGATGCCGCTTGGTCAGATGATCGACGAAAAAGTGGTGGTCAACGGTATCGTTGCGCTGCTGGCAACCGGTGGCTCCACCAACCACACCATGCACCTGGTCGCCATGGCGCGTGCTGCCGGCATCATCATCAACTGGGATGACTTCTCTGAAATCTCCGACGTTGTGCCGCTGATGGCGCGTCTGTATCCGAACGGCCCGGCGGATATTAATCACTTCCAGGCGGCGGGCGGTGTGCCGGTGCTGGTGCGTGAACTGCTGAAAGGCGGCTTGCTGCATGAAGATGTGAACACCGTGGCGGGCTTCGGTCTGTCTCATTACACCATGGAACCGTGGCTGAATAACGGCAAACTTGACTGGCGAGAAGGCGCGACCGCGTCTCTGGATGAAAACATCATCGCCTCCTTCGACAAACCGTTCTCCAAACATGGCGGCACGAAAGTGCTGAGCGGCAACCTTGGCCGTGCGGTGATGAAAACCTCCGCTGTGCCGGTAGAAAACCAGGTTATTGAAGCGCCAGCCGTGGTCTTTGAGAGCCAGCATGATGTCCTGCCAGCCTTCGAAGCGGGCCTGCTGGACAAAGATTGCGTGGTTGTTGTGCGTCATCAGGGGCCAAAAGCGAACGGAATGCCAGAATTACATAAACTCATGCCGCCACTTGGTGTATTATTGGACCGCTGTTTCAAAATTGCGTTAGTAACCGATGGACGGCTCTCTGGTGCATCAGGTAAAGTGCCGTCAGCAATTCATGTCACCCCGGAAGCCTACGATGGTGGCTTGCTGGCAAAAGTACGTGACGGCGATATGATCCGTGTCAACGGGCAGACCGGCGAATTAACGCTGCTGGTCGATGAGGCCGAACTGACCGCACGTCAACCGCACATTCCTGACATGAGCGCCTCCCGTATCGGTACTGGCCGCGAAATGTTCAGCGCGCTGCGCGAGAATCTTTCCGGCGCAGAGCAGGGCGCAACCTGCATCACATTTTAAGATGATACGTTTTTAGATCTGGCGAGAGAATAATCTGATGAAAAACTGGAAAACCACTGCAGAAGCAATCCTGACGACTGGCCCTGTTGTACCGGTTATCGTAGTGAACAAGCTGGAACACGCTGTGCCGATGGCAAAAGCGCTGGTGGCAGGCGGTGTACGCGTGCTGGAAGTGACTCTGCGTACCGAGTGTGCAATGGACGCTATCCGCGCGATTGCTAAAGAAGTGCCGGACGCTATCGTGGGTGCGGGTACTGTCACTAACCCACAGCAGTTGAAAGAAGTCACCGAAGCAGGTGCGCAGTTCGCTATCAGCCCGGGCCTGACTGACTCTCTGCTGAAAGCAGCAACCGAAGGTACTATCCCGCTGATCCCGGGTATTAGTTCTGTTTCTGAACTGATGCTGGGTATGGATCACGGTCTGAAAGAGTTCAAATTCTTCCCGGCCGAAGCAAATGGCGGCGTGAAAGCGCTGCAGGCGATTGCAGGTCCGTTCTCTCAGGTTCGTTTCTGCCCGACTGGCGGTATCTCGCTGAAAAACTGCCGCGACTACCTGGCGCTGAAAAGCGTTCTGTGCGTCGGGGGTTCCTGGCTGGTTCCGGCGGATGCGCTGGAAGCAGGCGACTACGATCGCATTACCAAACTGGCTCGTGAAGCTGTAGAGACTGCAACGCTGTAATCGCGTGACCATGCCGGGTGGCACTGCGTTTGCCCGGCCTGCAATATCTTGAATGTGCAACACTTTGTAGGCCGGATAAGGCTTTACGCCGCATCCGGCAAGAACAAAGAGCACGTTGCAAGCAACCAGAAGCGGGCCCAATGGCCCGCTTTTTTATCCCTTCACGATCACTGCCGCGGCGGCCGTTTTAGCCCGCTCGATGGCGTCGTCAACCGAATTGCCTGTCGCCAGCGCCACGCCCATTCGACGCGTACCGTCGATTTCAGGTTTAGCAAACAGTCGAACCTGCAGGCCCGCACCTACCGCACTATTAACGTTATCAAAGGTAACGTTCTGGCTCTGTAAACGCGGCAAAATAACCGCTGAGGCCGACGGGCCATACTGGCGAATCGCGCCAACCGGAAGGCCCAGAAACGCGCGGACGTGCAGGGCGAACTCGGAGAGGTCTTGAGAAATCAGCGTCACCATCCCGGTGTCATGCGGGCGTGGGGAAACCTCGCTGAAGACAACCTCATCGCCACAGACAAACAGTTCCACACCGAACAAGCCATGACCGCCCAGCGCCAGCACGACGTCGCGAGCGATAGCCTGCGCACGTTCCAGCGCGAGTGGACTCATCTGCTGCGGCTGCCATGATTCACGATAATCGCCCTCTTCCTGACGGTGACCGACCGGCGCACAGAAGTGAACGCCATCAACCGCGCTCACCGTCAGCAGGGTGATTTCAAAATCAAAATTCACCACGCCTTCGACGATGACACGCCCCGCGCCCGCACGGCCACCCTGCTGGGCATACTGCCAGGCGTCGGCGAGCTGCGCTTCGCTGCGGATAAAGCTCTGACCCTTGCCGGATGAACTCATCACCGGTTTGATGATGCAGGGCAGGCCAATTTCCGTGACGGCATCACGGAACGCAGCTTCGCTATCGGCGAAGCGATATGCCGACGTGGGAAGCTTGAGTTCTTCGGCAGCCAGGCGGCGAATGCCTTCGCGGTTCATGGTCAGCTGCGTGGCGCGCGCACAGGGCACAACGTTCTGGCCCTGACGTTCCAGCTCAACCAGCATGTCGGTCGCGATGGCTTCGATTTCCGGCACGATGAAATGCGGTTTTTCAGCGTCGACCAGCGCTTTCAGCGCCTGGCCATCCAACATGTTAATCACGTGCGAGCGGTGAGCGACATGCATGGCTGGCGCATCGGCATAGCGATCGACAGCAATCACTTCGATTCCCAGTCGCTGGCACTCAATGGCAACCTCTTTTCCGAGTTCGCCAGAACCTAATAGCATTACGCGTGTCGCCGCAGGGCGCAGGGCTGTGCCTAATAAAGTCATTGCATCTTCCATCGTCTGTCAAAATTTCGCGCATTATAAACGAAAACGTTTGCGTCTGTCTTGCTGTCGAGGTTAGTCCGGCGATATCGCCTTAAATTTGCGCATCTTTATGCGCAGCAGACATATCCTGACAAGCGCTCACTTACGCTGGAAGAATCGCAAAATATTACTGGAGGTCATATGTCTGGCTGGCTTAATCAACTGCAATCGCTGCTGGGGCAAAAATCGGGTGAGGGAAAGAAAGATCTCAGCCAAATGTTGGTGCCTGGCGCACTGGGCGGGCTGGCGGGGTTGCTGGTCGCCAGTAAATCCTCGCGCAAAATGCTGGCGAAATACGGCACCGGGGCGCTGCTCGTTGGCGGTGGCGCGGTGGCTGGCAGCGTGTTATGGAACAAATATAAAGATAAGTTAAAGGGCAACCCGCAAACAGAGCAGAAATACGGTGAACCTGCCGCGCCGCTGGATGTCCGTACCGAGCGGCTGATTCTGGCGCTGGTGTTCGCTGCCAAAAGCGACGGGCATATCGATGCCAAAGAACAGGCGGCTATCGAACAGCAACTGCGCGAAGCCGGTGTTGAAGAGCAGGGGCGCGCGCTAATCGCCCAGGCTATCGAGCAGCCGCTCGACCCGCAGCGTCTGGCGCGCGATGTGCATAACGAAGAGGAAGCTTTAGAGCTTTACTTTGTAAGTTGTGCGGCGATAGATATCGATCACTTTATGGAGCGCAGTTATCTCAATGCGCTGGGCGATGCGCTGAAGCTACCGCCAGAAGTGCGAGAAGGCATTGAGCAGGATTTGCAGCAACAAAAACAGCAACTTTAAACGTCTTGTCACAGGTTTCGCTTGCATCGTCGTTTAATTTGTCCACCCTTATAGGGTGTGACTAATACAGAAGAACAATGACATGCCGCCAAAAGCGAAACGAATTCCTCACGCCATGACGCTTCATGGCGATACGCGTATCGACAACTATTTCTGGCTGCGCGACGACAATCGCGCAGAGCCAGAGGTTCTCGACTATCTGCATCAGGAAAATGATTACGGAAAAAGGGTGATGGATTCTCAGCGCGACCTTCAGGAGCGCGTGCTCAAGGAGATCATCGACCGTATTCCTCAGCGGGAAGAGTCTGCGCCCTATATCAAAAACGGTTATCGCTATCGCCAGATTTATGAGCCAGGCTGCGAGTACGCGATTTATCAGCGCCAGTCGGTGCAAAAAGGGGAGTGGGAACCCTGGGATCTGCTTCTCGACGCCAATCAGCGCGCCGCGCACAGCGAGTTTTATACGCTTGGCGGGCTGACGGTATCACCGGACAACGATCTGCTGGCGATCACCGAAGATTATCTTTCTCGTCGCCAGTACGGTTTGCGTTTTTGCAATTTGCGAACCGGGAACTGGTACCCTGAAGTGCTGGAGAACGTTTCTCCCGGTATTGTCTGGGTCAATGATTCACAAACGCTCTACTACGTTCGTAAGCACCCCACGACGCTTCTGCCGTGGCAGGTATGGCGCCATCGCATCGGTACGCCAGCGGCGCAGGACACGCTGGTCTATGAAGAGAAAGATGATACGTTCTATGTCAGCCTGCATAAAACATCTTCGAAACACTATGTAGTGATTGCGCTCTCCAGCGCCACGACCAGCGAAATGCGGCTTCTTGATGCTGAGCTGCCGGATGCCGAACCGATCGTGTTCCTGCCGCGTCGAAAAGATCACGAATACAGCATCGATCACTTCCAGCATCACTTCTATATTCGCTCTAACCGTGAAGGGAAAAACTTTGGTCTTTATCGTAGCCACGTGCGCGATGAGAAACAGTGGCAAACGCTGATTCCGGCACGCGATGATGTGATGCTCGAAAGTTTTACGCTTTTTACCGACTGGCTGGTGCTGGAGGAGCGTCAGCACGGCCTGACGAGCCTGCGGCAAATTAATCGCCATACCCGTGAAGAGAGCGGAATTGCCTTTGATGACCCAGCCTATGTCACCTGGGTTGCCTACAATCCGGAGCCGGAAACCTCGCGTCTGCGATATGGTTATTCGTCAATGACCACGCCGGACACACTGTTTGAGCTGGATATGGACACCGGTGAGCGTCGGGTGCTGAAACAGCAGGAAGTTAAAGGCTTCGACGGTGCATGTTATCAGAGCGAACATCTGTGGATCACGGCTCGCGACGGCGTAGAGGTTCCGGTATCGCTGGTATATCACCGTGAACATTTCCGCAAAGGAAAAAATCCGCTGCTGGTGTATGGTTACGGCTCCTACGGCGCGAGTATGGATGCTGACTTTAGCGCTAGCCGTCTGAGTCTGCTCGATCGCGGGTTCGTTTATGCCATAGCCCACGTTCGCGGCGGCGGCGAATTGGGCCAGCAGTGGTATGAAGACGGTAAATTCCTGAAGAAGATGAACACCTTCTATGACTACCTGGACGTAACGGATGCGCTGTTAGCGCAGGGCTACGGCGATGCCAGACTGTGTTATGGCATGGGCGGCAGCGCAGGCGGAATGTTAATGGGAACCGCCATTAATCTGCGTCCTGAATTGTTCCACGGTGTGGTAGCGCAGGTGCCGTTTGTGGATGTTGTGACGACGATGCTGGACGAGTCGATTCCGCTGACTACCGGAGAGTTTGAAGAGTGGGGAAATCCGCAGGATGAAACCTATTACCACTACATGAAGTCTTACAGCCCCTACGACAATGTACAGCCAAAAGCGTATCCCCATCTGCTGGTCACCACCGGGTTGCATGATTCTCAGGTGCAGTACTGGGAGCCCGCAAAATGGGTGGCGAAACTGCGTGAGCAGAAGGTCGATGATAACCTTCTGCTGCTGTGTACGGATATGGATTCCGGGCATGGCGGGAAATCGGGGCGCTTCAAAAGTTATGAAGGCGTGGCACTCGAATTCACGTTTCTGATTGCTCTCGCGCAGGGCACCTTACCCGGCAGAAACGAACGCTAAGTTATTCGCCCAGATAGTGCTTCAAGGTAAGGCGCAGTTCCGGGCTCATCCGATCCAGGTTGTTGAACAACCACCGTAAATAACCTGGATCGTTTTCTGCCACTTCCGAGACCGCTTTACCGCGATATTTCCCAAAGGTAAAGGTGCGCAGCAGCGCCGGACGCCCGGTGACGTCGACCATTTGTTCCGGCGACCAGCCAGAAACATCCATAATATCAATCAATAATGCGGCGGTAATGTAGCAATCATACAGCGCACGGTGATGATGTAACCCCGGCGGCGTAGCGACGCTCAGTTTGCGGGATTTATACAGCGCCATGTTACTGTATTTAATACCGGGCCATAACCGACGCGCCATTTTCATGGTGCAAATCCACTCGCCGTTCATCTCTGGCAGAACGCGACGGTCGAAGCTGGCGTTGTGCGCGACATACCACGGGCTGCCCTGATAAAAGGGCAGCACCTCTTCAATCCACGGTTGATCGGCAACCATCTCTTCTGTAATGCGATGGATAGCCATCGCCTGTGCACTGATCGGGCGATCGGGGCGAACAAGGTGACTCATCGGGTTGGTGATTTTTCCATCTACAACATCGACAGAAGCTATCTCTACGACGCCCCCCTGGAGGTCACAGGTTTCGGTATCGATCACGCGTAACATGGCTTACTCCCGCCTAAAAGAAGCTAGCGTAATGGAATGATGTCGCCTTGCCAACCCTGAGCGCTTTTTCTGCCGGTCACCAGCAATTCTCCCTGATCTGCCCGGACGATCAGTTGCCCGGTCTCATCCCATAAAGCGCTGCCGCCGGAGAAGGTCTCACAGCTATAGTTCGATTTAAGCACCGCGATGGAATGTTTACGCGCAAACCACTGTAAACGTTGCGTATTCAGGCTTTGCTGTGATTCCGCGGTGCTGGTGAGGGTGGCCAACAGCGACGCCTGTGGCGAAAGATCGCAGCCATCGTTATTGAGATTCAACACGCTGATATAACGCGACTCCGGCGTCAGGCAAGTGCCGTTTCCCTGCGCGCAGGTATACGGTTTCGCTGTGTCGGGGGAGAATATGGCGACACCTTTGCAGCGCAGACCATTTTCCTCCACCGGTAAACCGGCGACAATCGTTATCTGATGCTGGTGAGCCGCATCTGAAAGTGGCTGTAATTGTTCATCGCCAGGAGGTGAGGGGAGCCCGGATTCGCCCGTCAGGCCAGTCAGGGATAATTCCGGAAAAATTAATACCTTACATTCCAGTTTCGCCGCGGCGTGGATAAAACGCAGATGGTGGACAATATTTTCGGCGAGGCTGCCGTTCTGCGGCGCGAACTGCGCCGCTGCAATAGACCATGCCAGCATAGTTGCTTCCTTCAACAAGAGGTCAGTGGGTCGTTACTTCAGAATTTCCTGAAGAAGTTTACACCGTTCGCCGTAAGGAAGTGTAACAGTCCGTAAGGATTATTTTTGTTTAGGCTCGTAAGGCAAGCGCGAAAGGGAAACGGAGGCCAGACGATGGGCGATTAAACGCTCGCGGAACCAGTCACGAAGGTGTTCCGGCTGTTCACGTTCCACCACTTCGGCGACCACTGGCATGTTATAGCGCTCCTTAAAGGCGACGCCTGCGGCAGCAAGATCGACATTAACTTTATCCATCTCATCTTGAGGTAGTTTAGCCAGATTCGTATGCATCAGATTCTCTCCTTTTCAGGGCGCAACGTTACTAAGAGTCTCACAGAATGGCAAGCTTAATGGCGGCACATCTCGACTCAGGAATTATACAAGGTTATTCTTTCAGCTACATCCATAACAAAAGGGAATGAACAATATGGGATCCCGCGTCCTTCGCGTACTCTGCGCTACGCTGGTTTTTACCGGCTTCCTCTCTGCCCCGGCTGCCTGGGCGCATGCCCACCTTAAACACCAGGAGCCTGCCGCGGAAAGTGAAGTGAGCTCCGCACCGCAATCTATCACGCTGCATTTCTCTGAAGGGGTCGAATCACGCTTCAGCGGCGTGACGCTCACCGGAGCGGATGATAAAAAAGTCGAAACGGGCAAAGCGGTGCGCAGTGAAACCGATAAAACGCAACTGACGGTTCCGATTAATCAACCGCTGGCATCCGGAGTCTATACCGTTAACTGGCACGTGGTGTCGGTGGATGGGCATAAAACCCAGGGTCAGTATCAGTTTCGCGTAAAATAGTATGCTGACGACGCTTTATGTTGGCTTACGCTTCGTACATTTTGCCGCGCTGATGGCGGTGCTCGGATGTGCGCTTTATGGCGGCTGGTGGGCACCACCGCCGCTGCGCCGTCTTTTCAGCCAGCGCTTTGCACCGCTGATTCATTTTTCGCTGTTGGCCTGTGCTGCTTCAGCACTGTTGATGCTGATGGTGCAGGGTGGGTTGATGGGCGATGGTTGGCGCGACGTCTGGCAGCCTGAAGTTTGGTTTGCCGTTGCGGCGACACAATTTGGCGGTGTCTGGCTATGGCAGATCATTCTGGCGGGGGTGGCATTAACCATTGGTTGGGTGAAACCGCGCCAGATGATGCGTTTGCTGCTACTCCTGACGGCGGCGCAGTTTATCCTGCTGGCAGGCACCGGACATTCGGCAATGCGCGAGGGTGCCATTGGCGCGTTTCAGCGTAGTAACCATGCGTTGCATCTGCTGTTTGCGGCAGCCTGGCTTGGCGGCTTACTGCCATTTCTTTATTGTTTGCGACTGGCAAAAGGACGCTGGCGGCAGGCAGCAATTTATACCATGATGCGTTTTTCCCGTTACGGGCATCTTGCCGTGGCGGGCGTTGTCCTGACGGGGATCGTAAACGCGTTATTAATTCAGAATGGCTGGCCGCTGGACACACCTTATAGCCGCATGCTGCTGTTAAAATGTGCGCTGGTCGCCATGATGGTGGTCATTGCGCTGGTGAACCGCTACGTTGTTGTGCCGCGAATGGTCATGGCTGAGCCCGCTACGCAACGCTTTTTCCTGCGAGCTACGCAGGTTGAACTTATTCTTGGGGCGCTGGTGCTGGCATGCGTCAGCCTGTTTGCCACCTGGGAACCTTTTTAAATAATGGCGAAGATATGAAAAAAATCGTTCTGTCTCTTTTATTGTTAACGACGGCGGGTTCTGCGCTGGCTGCCCCGCAAATTATCACCGTCAGCCGCTTTGAGGTGGGGAAAGATAAATGGGCGTTTAATCGGGAAGAGGTCATGCTGACGTGCCGCCCGGGTAATGCGCTGTATGTGATAAACCCAAGCACACTGGTTCAGTATCCGCTGAACGCAGAGGCGCAAGAGCAGGTTAAAGCCGGGAAGACCACCGCGCAGCCCCTTAGCATCATACAAATTGATGATCCTGCGCGTCCGGGAGAGAAAATGAGCCTGGCTCCGTTTATCGAACGCGCCGAAAAGCTATGCTAATTGTCTAAAACATCTAATTGATTCCAAATAAAAAACCGCTGCCATTCTGTGAATGTGCGAGCGGTTTTTTTATTATCTGCCGTTTTCTGACGCCGAAATTTTCTGGCCGCTTTCGTCGCGGACTGGAAAACCTGGCACGGTCATCTATTCTTATAGAGCAAGGCGACTTAGCCTGCATTAATGCCAACTTTTAGCGCACGGCTCTCTCCCAAGAGCCATTTCCCTGGACCGAATACAGGAATCGTATTCGGTCTCTTTTTATCTGGCAACGGGGCCATTCCTGTTGGTTATACCACAACAAAAAAGCATTAACAATTACCTTACAAATCTATCCGTCGCACGGTTCTTATCTTAGACCTATGACAACCTCAGGGGAGGGCTAAACTTCATACCGCTCAATGACGTTCTCTTTTTTCGTGTAGTAGGTGCAGTTATCCGGAATATCCTTGCTGATAAAAGACATTGCCCCGATGACGACATTGCTACCTATGGAGAGGTTGTCACCAATGATGCAGCTATTTGCGCCAAGAGCAACGTTATCGCCGATAATGATTTTGTATTCATCATCACGTTTACCCAGCGTTTTAATACCAATAGTGGTGTTTTGGCGTAATGTAAAACCTTTGCCAATCTCGCAATAAGACGTGACCACGATTCCGTTGTAGTGAGCAATGAAAAAACCGGGTTGGATCCTGGCGGCAAGTCCAATTTCTGTATGATAATTTCGGATCAGACGTCTGTTGAGATAAGCCGCAAGTTTCTTATTGTTTTTACCACCTGTAGAGTGCAAATAGGATGCAATACGCCACCAAAACAGGAAGCGGCGCTTAGGCTGACGCCATGCATGGCGAATAGCGCGAGGCCACGAGAATTTTTTATCTTTTCCGCCAATCACTTCTACCCGTAGGCACTCTTTTAAGAATGTGTAATGCACCAGAAAATCCTCAAACGTCAACTTGTGTGGCTCACCAACTCACCGCTCACATCGTGTACCACTACGTATGCAGGAAGGTGCAGGTGGTTCTACGAATCGGATTCTACGGGTTAACTATCGGAATTCAAAATTTTTTCTTACGAAACAAAAAATACAATGTCCAAACAATTTTGTTTTTTGACATAATGACTTTGTATTTTTTTCTTTCTTTAGACTTTAATGCTTTAATTTCTATTGGCGATAGCTCAAGGAATTTTTCGTCGAGGTAAGCTATTACTGGATTAAATTGTTTGGATTGTAATAATCCCCATAAGAATTTTATTTTGGCGGCAATTGCCATATTCTTCAATAGGGGCGCAATGACTTCTTTTTGTGAGTCATGGCATAACGTTATCATTGTGCTGTAGATAACGTCCATTGCCCGCGCATTGTGTTCATAGTCTTTTTTTGACCATGCGCTATTCATCACTGAATTTTCGCGATAGGTTTGATGGTATAAATACTCAGGAACAGCATGTAGATGCTGTTTTGCTAATATAGTGTAGGTAAAGAGGAGGTCTTCACCTAATGCAAGTTCAGTATTAAATCTTATATTCTCACGTATTAAAAATGATCTTCTGATTAAGACCCCACCAAGATGAAAAAGCACTTCTCGCTGAATCCTCTGGCGTAATAAATTTCCTTCCTGAAAGGTTGCGGGTTGCGGTTTAACGCTGTTACGTCCACCCTGATTACAGCCACAATAGACAACATCCGCAGAGGTTTCTTCTTGCTTGCATAATAATTTTTCCAAAAAATGGGGTTCAACGTAATCATCGCTATCGATGAATATACAAAACTCACCCTGAGCATTGTCGAGCCCAACGTTTCTTGCGGTTGAAACGCCGGCATTTTCCTGTGTAATGAGCCTAAGGTTAAGCGGGCTGCTACAAATATACCCTTCAACCACCGCGCCGGTGTTATCCGCAGAACCATCATTCACAACAATGACTTCGAAATTCTTGCAGGTTTGGGCAATCAATGAATCCAGTATGATATGTATAAACAGGCCAGAATTATAAGCGGGTATGATAATGGAGACGGTCGGTGTATTGGACATACTGGATCCATGTTGGTCAATTTTATGTTAATTTATTGTTTGATTGGTGTTGCTGGTGAAGCGTATTCCGTAAGGCCGTTTAACTTCGAAGTCAGTTCATTGGCACTGTGCCACAGCATTAGCCCAGAACGGTGTGGAGAGTAGTCCATTTATCGTCGAAGAAAACAGGCATTCTAGATTACACTTGGTCAAACATCTTCGTTTAAGATTCTACCAAAGAAGCATTTGGGTAACCAGAGCCTAATAAAATCAATTTCCTCGCTAATTATTAGTGTGGTGTGCTTTTTTATGATTAGTGATATTTATCAATATTACAACCCAAAAAAATTATTTTCCCTAATCTGTTTGGTCTCTTTTCTAAAATATTGTTAGTTGCCTAAGATTATGCTGAAAATAAAAAATATTTATTCAGTGAATACGTTCTTAGAATGTATCGATAGTGATTCGCTGCAAACGTTTTAGGAATTGCCTGATTAATCATCTGCGTGAGTGAGCAAATCTGCGCATCGCCCGTCTGGCGGGGCGCTCAGGCTTTAAGGTAATCGTGTGGTGGGTACAAATCGCGCTATCCTTTTTGCTAAAAAAAGTGCATTCTAGCCATGAGTTAAGTTACAGCCTTCCGGTAAGTTTTTTTCTTTTTTCAGGTCTCTTTTGTAAAGTCTTGTCCTGAAAGTGAATTAGCCGAACGTATTACTGTCAAACTCTTATACGTACCGCATAAAGAGTGATGAAAAGGATTCATTTTTTCCTTACGCGCTACTTTTTTTCATGCTTCAGGAAAAAATGATGTCAAAAGAATTTGATACCCGGTTATTGCACCCGCGTAATTGGTTAACGTGGTTCGGCTTAGGTGTGCTTTGGCTCATCGTCCAGCTTCCTTATCCTGTCTTACATACCCTCGGTTCAACGGTGGGTAAAATGTCACGTCGCTTTCTTAAGCGTCGCGAGCGCATTGCTGCACGTAATATTGAACTCTGCTTCCCTCAGATGGATGCGGCTTCACGTGAAGCGATGCTTGAACAAAACTTTATGTCGCTTGGGATGGGCCTGATTGAAACCGGTATGGCCTGGTTCTGGAGTGATGCCCGCGTCAAGAAATGGTTTGACGTTGAAGGCTACGATAACCTCACCAAAGCGTTACAGCAGCATCGTGGCGTTATGGTTGTCGGCGTACACTTTATGTCACTGGAACTCGGCGGCAGGGTGATGGGGTTATGTCGCCCAATGATGGCAACCTATCGCCGGCACAACGATCCGCTGATGGAGTGGGTACAGACCAAAGGTCGCCTGCGTTCCAATAAAGCGATGATCGATCGCCGCAATTTACGTGGTCTGGTGCAGGCATTGAAAGCAGGTGAAGCCGTATGGTTTGCCCCTGACCAGGATTACGGCCCAAAAGGCAGCGTTTTTGCGCCGTTCTTTTCGGTAAACGAAGCCGCAACCACTAACGGCACCTGGGTGCTTTCACGTCTGTCAGGCGCGGCAATGCTCAGCATCACCATGGTGCGTAAAGCGAATAAGAAAGGTTATGTGCTGCACATCAGTGACGTAATGTCTGATTATCCGGTGAATGATGAAATCGATGCGGCCAGCTATATGAATAAAATCATTGAGAATGAGATTTTGCGTGCGCCGGAACAGTATCTGTGGGTGCATCGTCGCTTTAAAACGCGTCCTCGCGGCGAAGCGTCACTCTATCATGCGGCGTCTCCGCACTGATCGCTACCCTCAAAAATCGCTATATTCGTGGGCGGGATACCAAAACCCGTCCACAAAATCCTCTATAGGAAAACAACCCCCACGACGCAGCCGCTGATCGTCCATCGCAGCAAGGCATTGTTTTTCCGAGTTATATACATCCACGACAATATCATCACAGCCACCGTCAAGGTAGCAGATGAACAAAACCAGTGCGAACATCCTGCCCTCAGTCTGATAATCAGGTTATGACACAACGGATCCGTTAAGAATTAAGTGTAGGGGATGAAGAGCAGCGGCGGGGAAGGTTATGCAAATAAATAACCCGCCTGTGGGCGGGTTCCTTTTGGGTTATGCGAAGCGCAGTACCCAGGCATCAGAACGTTGGTCGTAATGTTTACGGTAAAGGACAGAGTGTTCGCCGTTGAGTACGGCAGGGACGCTGGTATCTGCATCCCAGGCGTCCAGTTGCATACATAAGTCAGGGTCGGATTTACAGGGGATGCTTAACGTTCGTTCACCGTGCTGCTCGCCATGCAGCTCGGCATCATCTATCTCGAATGCGCCGATGCGTACGTTGGTTTTACTCATGATGCTCTCCGTTGGTCGCTAAGATTGTGGTACGACCAGTTCAGGTCGCCCATTTTTTAGCGTAGCCAACGACGAGAATATCGCCAGTCAAAAAGTGCGCTATTTTTGCGCGCTCATCAGGTGTTTTCGGCAAAAAGTTTACCATCGCGAACCAGTTCGCGCGGATAACTGTTTTTCAGCCGCGAACTGATACGTTTCGCCAGCCCGAGCGGGAAGCCCTGATACGTGACCACCACATCGTCGTGATTTGGCGTGATTTCCGGGTAGATATCACGTCCCCGATACCACTCCTGAGCCTCAGCCTGGGTCAGTTCATGCCCAAGTTTATCGGTTTCAGCCAGCGCGATCACCGCTTCGTGTTGCCAGCGATAACCTTTGTTATGCGTTTCGGCAAGTTTAAGCCCAATGCGCGAGAAACGGACTTTTCCGAGCAGCGGTTCGATCTCAGCCGGAAAGAGCCAAATCTCTTTATCGCGCTGCCACAGGGTAAGTGCATCATTCCAGAACAGTCCGACCTGAGCGGCAGCTTCCGTGACGACCGCGGATTCGCGGGTTTTCATCGGCGTGAACGGGAATTTACCCACTTTGTAGCCCGGTGCTGGCAGAGGCTCGACCGAGGCGATTTTACGCAGACGCGCGACGAAGAAGCCTTCACAATCGTAAATCTGCGGGAAGACGTGGAGGAAACCTTCGGGCGTGAGTGCCTCTTTAGCTGACGGGAACAGCGTTGCCAGCGATTCAACCTCCACGGCCTGCGGATACTGTTCCAGCAGCCAGGCCAGCACCGATTCGTTTTCGTCGCGGTTGAGGGTACAGGTTGAGTAGACCAGCGTGCCGCCGGGTTTCAGGGCGTGAAAAGCGCTGTCGATAAGCTCTCGCTGCGTGGCGGCAATCTCAAGATTACTTTGTACCGACCAGTTTTTCAGCGCGTCGGGATCTTTACGCACCACACCTTCACCAGAACACGGCGCATCGAGCAGAATGGCGTCAAAACTTTCCGGTACTGCCGCACCAAAGACTCGACCATCAAAATGCGTCAACGCCACGTTAGCGATACCGCAGCGGCTGATATTGGCGTGCAGCACTTTTACCCGGCTGGCGGAAAACTCATTGGCGAGAATGGCACCCTGGTTGCCCATGCGAGCGGCAATCTGCGTGGTTTTCGAGCCGGGCGCGGCGGCAACGTCCATCACCCGTTTTGGCACCGCTTCGCCAGCAAACAGCGCGGCGACGGGCAGCATCGAGCTGGCTTCCTGAATATAAAACAGACCGCTAAGGTGCTCGGCGGTGCTCCCTAAGGGCAGTGACTCTTCATCTTCGCGTTCAATCCAGAAACCTTCCTCACACCAGGGCACTGGCGTCAGTTGCCAGCCATAAGGGGCGATGAGCGTCAGGAAATCGGCAACGCTGATTTTCAATGTATTGACACGAATGCTGCGGCGCAGCGGGCGCTGACAGGCGGCAATAAAATCGTCAAAGGCGAGGTGAGCAGGCATGGCCTCACGCATCTGCGCGAGGAATTCATCGGGAAGAAAGACAGAGTTTTGAGCCACTGGGGAGTACCACACATAAACAGAGAGCGTGCAGTTTAGCATAAACGCCCCGGCGCAGTGACACCGGGGCGTTTACATTAACGTGGCAGGGCCGTGCCCCATTCACGCCACTCTTTCGGCTCTTCTTCCTGCAGGAGGAAGTGTTTGCCTGCCTGCGCTTTCGGCGCGAGCGGTGTGCCTGGCGGCGTGGCGAAGGCAATGCCGCCGCGAATGAACTGATTGAAGGTGCCGGTTTTCACCACACCGCCTGTCAGTCCGAAATCGAGGCTATAACCTGATGCCAGCCAGAAGACCGAGTTGTTGCGTACCAGATGCTGATAGCGCTTACTGATGCGTAACTCAACCATCACACGGTCGGAGAGCGATCCAAGTGTCAAACCCGTTACTGTTCCCACTTCGATACCACGGAACAGCACCGGTGTGCCAATCCCCAGCGAACCCGCTTCTGGCGCTTCCACAACCAGGTTCAATCCGTCAAGGTAACGAGAATCAGCAATCGTTGCTTCCTGCAATTCGAATTCGCGGCGTGGCGAACCCTGGCCCATTTCAACGTTGATGTAAGGTTGCAGGATAGTATCGAGGTGTTCTACACCGGCTGCGGAAATTTGCGGCGTCACCACCGAGAAACGGCTGCCGCGGCGAGCGAAGGTCTTCACATATTCCGGATAAAGCACCGCGCGCGCCTGAACTTCGTTGCGCCCGGCGTTCAGCTCCAGCGTTTGTACCTGTCCAATATCAATGCCCAGATAACGGATAGGCATGCCTGCCGCCAGTTTCCCAGCATCAAAGGCGTGCAGCGTAATTTGCCCACCCACCGCACGCGCGGCGGTTTCAGACGCAAACAGAATTCGTTTGTCACCTTTACGGGTATTTCCGCCCGCGCCGCTCAGGTTATCGAAGCTGATAGCGCCTTTCAGGGCGCGAGACAGCGGCGAGGCCTGTACGGTTAACCCGCTTCCGTTCAGTTGTACTTTTGCGCCGCCTTCAGCCCAGAACACGCTGTCAGGGGTCAGCAGGGAACGGTATTCTGGTTTGATGTGCAGCGAGATATCAAACGCGTTAGCGCGAGGGCTTACGGTAATGACTTCACCTACTTCAAATTTGCGATACAGCACCACGGAACCCGCCTGAATATCCGGCAAGGTTTCCGCCGTCAGGGTGAGGGTGGAGGTGGGCAGTTCACTCAGGCTATTTTCCTGCGCTTTTTCCAGGTTGGCGTAAAGCGGATAGTCGGCTTTCATCTCACCTTTTTCACCGGGCAGAATGCGGATCCCGCCGCTCAGCCACTCATTGGCGCTCGCGCCGAGGAATTCAACGCCGTCAAGGCCGACTTTGACATCCACGCGACTGTTCACCACAAACTTGCTGTCGCCATGGATCAGTTCACGATATTGCGGTTCGATAGCAACGGTGAATGTGACGCCTTTATTGGTTAGCTTACGCTCCATCACCTGGCCGACCTTTACACCGTGCAGAATTAACGGCTGCCCGGCATCGATGCCATAGCTTTCCGGCGCGGTCAGGGAGAGCGTCATGACATCTGGCTGCTGTAACAGTGTCTTACTGGCCGGGAGAACCGTAAAGCTATCGCGCGCCTCACCTTCGCCGGGTACCAGCTCGAAGGTGCTACCGGTGAGGAGCATGCTGAGGTTGGCGTTCTCAAGCGACAGTTTCGGCTCATGCAGCTCAATGCGGGTTTTCTCACGCAGCAGCGTAACCACGCTGGGATCAACGGTCATTTCACCCGTTACGGAGCTGTCGGTGTTGAGATTCAGTTTGGTCAGTTGCCCCACTTCCAGCCCCTGATAGAGCAGAGGAGTGGAACCCGCTTTCAGCCCCTGGCCGCTGGGAAGCTGCAATTTAACGATAACACCGCGCTGGCTATGAGCCAGATCTTCGTACAAGCCGTACTCGTCATTTTGCGCCGCCACCGCTGAGTTTTCCGGGGAGTCGAAGGCGATCGCCCCGTTAACCAACGCGGTTAAGCTTTCAAGCTGCACCTTCGCGCCGCTCAAATCCACGTCGGCTTTAATACCCGACACGTTCCAGAAGCGGCTCCCTTTTTTCACCAGGTTGGTGAAACGGCGCTCAATCAGTACATCAATGGTCACACCGCGTTTGTTGGCATTAATGGCGTAATCGTACACGCGTCCAACGGGAATTTTACGGTAATAGACCAGCGAGCCGCTGCTTAACGAGCCGAGATCTGGTGCGTGAAGGTGAATCATCAGCTCGCCGTTATTCAGGCGATATTTGGGCTGTGTATCCAGCGCGGTGAAGTGATCGCGTGCTTTGCCTTTTCCGGGCATCATGCCGATATAGTTACCGCCGACCAGCGCATCCAGCCCGGAAACCCCGGCCAGAGAGGCCTTCGGCGTCACCAGCCAGAATTGGGTATCGTCACGCAGCGCGTCTTCCATATCGCTTTTGATGCTGGCCTTCACTTCGATACGGTTCAGGTCGTCGGTCAGGCGAATGTCCTGCACCGTACCCACTTCCACGCCCTGATAGCGCACGGGTGTACGGCCAGGCACGATACCGTCCGCCGACATAAAGTCGATGGTGATGGTGGTGCCGCGATCTTCGTAACTGTTCCAGATAAGCCAGCCTGCAATCAGCAACGCGATGATTGGCAGCAACCAGAAAGGTGAAATGCGACGTTTAACTTTAATTTTCGCTTCAGTCGGTGAAGCGGGCGTTTCCTGACTCATGAGCGTCCCAAAGTAAGCGGCTGTCCAGCCAATTAACAGCAAGAATAGTCAAAATAACCGCGGCACCGAAATAAAATGCAGCGGGGCCCATCGTAAAGGCGAGAAGCTGATCGCGATTAATCAGCGACATGGTTAACGAGATCACAAACAGATCCAGCATCGACCAGCGACCAATCCATGTTACGAATCGCAGCAACAGAATGCGTGTGCGTAAACCCTGTTCACATTTGGTATGAATGCTGATGAGCAGCGTAAACAACACGATGACTTTGGTAAACGGGACCAGGATACTGGCGAAGAATACCACGGCGGCAACGGCGACGTTACTGTCCGCCAGAGAAAGTATCCCTGACATGATGGTATCTTCCTGTCGCCCGCCATTAACGTAAATAATCGAAATCGGTAAAAAGTTTGCCGGGAGCAGAAAAATGATTGAGGCAATCAGCGCCGCCCAACATTTTTGCAGACTCTGCCTACGCCGCCTGTAGAGGGGAACATGGCAACGATGGCACCGCCCGCGTGAGTCAGGAAAGCCGGTGTGATGGCAATCCAGGCATACCATCAGCCCTTCATTAGGGCGGGTCACCGGACGTTGTGGATAAAAGCGCTCCCAGAGTTCTTCGATATTCAGATGAATCATCGTCAGAATACTGAGTACCACCAGTGAGATAAACGCCAGCAGGCCCAGACCGGGTTGCAGAAATGCGTAATCCTGCACCTTAATGGACGCGACGGCGATCCCGACCAGATAAATATCCAGCATGACCCACTCTTTAAGCTTCTCCAGCATCAGCAGCACCGGGCGCAGGTTCATCCCCAGAATATTACCAAACCAGAGATAGGCGATGGCGATGACCAGCACCGCTGGCGCGGCGACGCTACAGAACAATACCATCGCGGCGGTAATGGGATCGCCCTGAGTGGTCATTTGCTGGATACCGTGCAGTACGTTCGCGTCAATACGTACGCCAAGCAGATGCAGGCGTAGCAGGGGCTCGCTCCAGGCGAACGGCATCAGTAACATCATGGCGATTGCCATGGCGCCAAGACGCGTTAGCGACCAGTCGCGACCGTCGCGAACTTTGGCATTGCAGCGCGGGCAATAGGCGCATTGGTGCGATTTAACCGACGGTAACTGAAAAAGCGTATCGCACTGCGGGCAACGTTGGTATTGTGCCTGCGGAATAGGATCGCCTATCGCATGAATGCGAATTTTCTGTGTCGGTGTAATACGTGATGTTTTTAGTGGCATTTATTACATCGTAGAATGAATGTATAACTCTATCTTAACTCATGAATGGATTGAACTTGAGCCCTGACGCATTTAATGCTTATTTTATAGGGGTATGCGTCGTCGATAGTATCAGTAATTGAAGTAGACAATAGTGGTTTAATAATGAACAAAACAGAACTTTACGCGGATCTTAACCGCGATTTTCAGGCATTGATGGCAGGTGAGAACAGTTTTTTAGCTGTAATCTCTAACACCAGCGCGTTGCTTTTTGAACGTCTGGCGGATGTAAACTGGGCAGGTTTTTATTTGCTGGAAGGTGATACGCTGGTTTTAGGGCCGTTCCAGGGCAAACTGGCGTGCGTGCGCATTCCGGTTGGTCGAGGGGTGTGCGGTACGGCGGTGGCGAAGAATGAAGTGCAGCGCGTGGAAGATGTGCACGCGTTTGACGGTCACATCGCGTGTGATAGCGCCAGTAACTCCGAAATCGTACTGCCGCTGGTCGTTAACGGACAAGTGATTGGCGTACTGGATATCGATAGCCCGGTCTATTCGCGCTTTAGCGAAGAAGACGAGCAGGGGCTGCGAGAACTGGTCGGTCATCTTGAAAATGTGCTTTCTGGCACCGATTATCAAAAATTCTTTGCCCGCGTCGAAGGATAATCAACGGATAACGTAGCATTTAACGATGGCGTCATTATAATGACGCCTGTTCATGCCTGCGGCTTGTTGGCTACGTCCGTTGTAATCAGGAAATTTCATGGAAAATCAACCTAAGTTGAATAGCAGTAAAGAAGTTATCGCATTTCTGGCCGAACGTTTTCCGCGCTGTTTCAGTGCCGAAGGTGAAGCTCGTCCTCTGAAAGTCGGTATTTTTCAGGATCTTGTCGAGCGTGTTGATGGTGAGATGAACCTCAGCAAAACCCAATTACGTTCCGCTTTACGTCTTTATACTTCAAGCTGGCGCTACCTTTACGGTATCAAAGCTGGTGCGGTACGTGTCGACCTCGACGGTAACCCTTGTGGTGAACTTGATGAGCAGCACGTTGCCCACGCTCGTCAGCAGCTTGAAGAAGCCAAAGCCCGTGTTCAGGCTCAACGTGCTGAACAGCAGGCGAAAAAACGCGAAGCCGCCGCTGCTGCCGGTGAAGGTGACGCACCGCGTCGCGAGCGTAAGCCGCGTCCTCCGGTTCGCCGCAAAGAAAACGCTGAGCGTAAACCGCGCGATGCTAAACCTGCTGCAAAAGCCGTACGCGAAGAAAAGCTTACTCCTGTTTCCGACATTTCTGCGCTGACCGTTGGTCAATCCCTGAAAGTCAAAGCGGGCAATAACGCAATGGACGCCACGATTCTGGAAATCACCAAAGACGGTGTCCGCGTGCAGCTAACTTCTGGTATGTCAATGATAGTACGCGCAGAACACCTGGTGTTCTGAAACGGAGGCCGGGCCAGGCATGAACAAACTTTTTAGGCTCTCCGCCCTCGCTGGCCTGTTTTTAATAACAGGCCACGCCTTAGCGGTGGAAGATATTACCCGTGTTGATCAAATTCCGATTCTGAAGGAAGAGACTCAGCACGCAACGGTGAGCGAGCGCGTAACATCGCGCTTTACCCGTTCTCATTATCGTCAGTTCGATCTCGACCAGTCCTTTTCCGCCAAGATTTTTGACCGCTATCTGAACCTGCTCGATTACAGTCACAACGTCCTGCTGGCCAGCGACGTTGCGCAGTTTGCTTCGAAGAAAGGGCAGATTGGCGATGAGCTACGATCGGGCAAGCTCGACGTGTTTTACGATCTCTACAACCTGGCGCAAAAGCGACGTTTCGAACGTTATCAGTACGCGTTGAAAGTGCTTGAACGCCCGATGGACTTCACCGGCAACGACACCTTCAATCTTGACCGCGCAAAAGCGCCATGGCCAAAAGATGAAGCCGAGCTGAACGCCCTGTGGGATGGCAAAGTTAAGTTCGACGAACTAAGCCTGAAGCTGACCGGTAAAGATGAAAAAGAGATCCGCGAAACCCTGACGCGTCGCTATAAATTCGCGATTCGTCGTCTGGCGCAGACCAATAGCGAAGATGTATTCTCGCTGGCGATGACCGCATTCGCGCGGGAAATCGATCCGCATACCAACTACCTTTCTCCTCGCAACACCGAACAGTTCAATACCGAAATGAGCCTGTCTCTGGAAGGTATCGGCGCAGTGCTGCAAATGGATGATGACTACACGGTTATCAACTCCATGGTGGCCGGTGGCCCCGCGGCGAAGAGTAAAGCGATCACGGTTGGCGATAAAATCGTTGGCGTGGGCCAGGCCGGAAAAGGGATGGTCGATGTGATCGGCTGGCGTCTGGATGATGTCGTGGCGCTGATTAAAGGGCCGAAGGGCAGTAAAGTTCGCCTGGAAATCCTGCCGGCGGGTAAAGGGGCGAAAACCAAAATCGTTACCCTGACGCGCGAACGTATTCGTCTGGAAGATCGCGCCGTGAAAATGTCGGTGAAAACCGTCGGCAAAGAGAAAGTGGGTGTGCTCGATATACCTGGTTTCTATGTTGGCCTGACGGAAGAGGTTAAGGTACAGCTGCAGAAACTGGAAAAACAGAATGTCAGCAGCGTTATCATCGATCTGCGTACTAACGGCGGCGGGGCATTAACCGAAGCGGTATCGCTCTCTGGCTTGTTCATTCCGTCCGGCCCGGTCGTGCAGGTGCGCGACAATAACGGCAAAGTGCGTGAAGATAGCGACAATGACGGCGTGGTGTACTACAAAGGCCCGCTGGTAGTGCTGGTTGACCGTTTCAGCGCCTCGGCATCTGAAATTTTTGCGGCCGCCATGCAAGATTACGGACGTGCACTGATCGTCGGTGAACCGACCTTCGGGAAAGGCACCGTTCAGCAGTACCGTTCTTTGAATCGCATTTACGATCAAATGCTGCGCCCGGAATGGCCAGCGCTGGGTTCCGTTCAATACACCATTCAGAAGTTCTACCGCATTAACGGCGGCAGTACGCAACGTAAAGGTGTAACACCTGATATCCTGATGCCGACCGGTTCAGAAGAGACGGAAACGGGTGAGAAGTTTGAAGACAACGCATTACCGTGGGACAGCATCGACGCTGCGACCTATGTGAAGTCTGATGATTTAACGCCGTTTGGCCCGGAACTGCTGAAATTGCATAATGCGCGTATCGCGAAAGATCCTGAATTCCAGTACATCATAAAGGATATCGCGCGCTTTAACGCAATGAAGGACAAGCGCAACATCGTCTCTTTAAATTACGCTCAGCGTGAAAAAGAGAACCAGGAAGATGATGCCACACGTTTGGCCCGCGTTAACGATCGCTACAAACGTGAGGGTAAACCGTTGCTGAAGAAAATCGACGATTTGCCGAAGGATTATCAGGAGCCCGATCCGTATCTGGATGAAACCGTGAATATTGCGGTTGACCTGGCGCATCTTGAAAAAGAGAGGCCATCCGCAACTCCTGCGGCCAGCAAGTAATTCTCCCTTATTAAAACAGGCACAAGCAATTGTGCCTGTTTTTTTACATCTCTAAACTGCGCGTAAGCAAGTGTGAGAAAAAATGTAAAGTTGTGTCTTTCTCGTGACTTACCCGCCGTGGATAGTTGAAAATTGTATTAATACCCATACGATGTGGGTAATCGCTTAGTGCGTTTTGTTAAAACGAGGTTAAAAGTAAATTATGATGCGAATCGCGCTCTTCCTGTTGACCAACCTTGCTGTGATGGTTGTGTTTGGGCTGGTGCTAAGCCTGACAGGAATTCAGTCGAGCAGCATGACGGGCCTTCTGATTATGGCTCTGCTATTTGGTTTTGGTGGTTCTCTCGTTTCGCTGATGATGTCGAAATGGATGGCCCTGAAATCTGTGGGTGGGGAAGTTATCGAGCAGCCGCGTAACGAAACAGAGCGCTGGCTGATGGACACCGTGGCGCAACAATCGCGCCAGGCTGGCATTGCTATGCCGCAGGTCGCTATCTACCATGCGCCGGACATCAACGCTTTCGCCACCGGCGCGCGCCGTGATGCGTCGCTGGTCGCGGTCAGTACGGGCCTGTTGCAAAACATGAGCCGTGACGAAGCTGAAGCGGTTATCGCCCACGAGATTAGCCACGTGGCTAACGGTGATATGGTGACGATGACCCTGATTCAGGGCGTGGTAAACACCTTTGTTATCTTCATCTCACGTATTATTGCGCAGATTGCTGCCGGTTTCCTGAGCGGTAACCGTGATGAAGGCGAAGAGGGCGGCAATGGTAACCCACTTATCTATTTTGCTGTCTCCATGGTTCTTGAACTGGTTTTCGGTATTCTGGCCAGCATTATCACCATGTGGTTCTCACGTCACCGTGAATTCCATGCGGATGCCGGTTCAGCACGTCTGGTAGGGCGTGAAAAAATGATTGCTGCCCTGCAACGTTTGAAGACCAGCTACGAACCACAGGAAGCCAGCACTATGATGGCCTTCTGCATCAACGGTAAGTCGAAAACGCTGAGTGAGCTGTTTATGACTCACCCGCCGCTGGACAAGCGTATCGAAGCGCTGCGTACCGGTGAATACCTGAAATAGTAAAAAGCGCCTCAATTGAGGCGCTTTTTTTAGCCCTGTACGCGCGGTTGCGTCACCCTCAAGCCGCTAAACAGGGCCGCAACCACCGCCAGACTTCCCGCCAGCAGCAACGACACATGTGTTCCGCTATCGCCAAACGCATTAAACATCAACGCTACCAGCGCCGCGCCGGTGCTTTGCCCCAGCAGGCGAGCCGTACCCAGCATCCCGCTGGCACCACCGCTCCGCTGTCGAGGTGCGGCGGAAATAATGGTGTGGTTATTGGGCGACTGAAACAGACCGAACCCTGCACCGCACAGGATCATGCGCCAGATGATATCCAGATCGGAAGGCGAAGAGGGCAGCAGGGCGAGCGCAAATAACCCACAGGCCATCACCGCCATGCCGAACGCGCCCAGAAATCCGGCGTGGACTCGCTCAATCAGATAACCGGCCAGAGGGGCCATCACCATGGTTGCCAGTGGCCAGGGCGTCAGCAGTAATCCTGTTTCCACTTCGCTGCGCCCCATCATGGTTTGCAGGAAGAAAGGGAGCGACACCAGTGCCAGCATCTGTGCGCAGAAAGAGCAGATTGACGTGCAAATAGAGAGCGAGAACAATGGGATGCGCAATAAATCGACCGGTAATAGCGGCACCGGTAGACGCAACTGACGACGGATGAAAAAGAATCCGACGATCAGTAACAGCACCACTTCCGCCGCCACCTGCGTGGTCGATTGCCCCTGCGCAAATCCACCCAGTGCGGTGATCAGCAGACCAAACGTCAGGGCATTCATGATTGCGCTGGGCAGATCGAAGCGTGTTGCCTGGCTGCGTAAGCCGTTTGCGGGCAGATAACGCACCGCCAGCAACCACGAGATAACGCCGAGCGGCACGTTCACGAGGAATAGCCACTGCCATGACGCCACAGAGAGAATCGCCGCGGCGATGGTCGGCCCGGCTGCTGAGGAGACAGCAACCACAAACGAGTTGATCCCCATGCCGCGTCCTAACTGCCGCTGCGGATAGATAAGCCGTATGAGCGCGGTGTTCACGCTCATCAACGCCGCGCCGCCAAGACCCTGTGCCACGCGCGCGAGCGTGAGCATCTCCAGTGAATTCGACATCGCACATAGCCCCGAAGCGAGGGTGAAGACGATGAGACCGATTTTGTAGATCCGGTGATAGCCAATCATGTCGCCCAGGAAAGCCAGCGACAGTAGCGAGATGACTATCGCAATTTGATAGGCGTTGACTATCCAGATAGATGCCGCCGGAGACGCATGCAAATCGCTGGCGATGGTGGGCAGAGCCACGTTAGCAATAGCCCCATCGAGCACCGCCATCGTAATACCGAGCACAATGGTTAAGATGGCGCCATACCGTTGAGGTACGGGTAAGCCATCCGAAATTTTTTTATCCATGGGAAAAATGCGGTTTTTGAGAAATTATTTGTCAGAAAACTATTTTAGCATTGATTATTCGGCTGTATGTCGCAGATTTGTAACCAGGTTGCAGAAGATTCATTGCGACGAGCGCTTTGCGAAATTATAATAAAAACCGGTTCTATTTTTTATAAAACAGTTGCGATGAGGTGATAAATGGCAGTTGCAGATTTGGATAAACAGCCAGATTCTGTCTCTTCAGTATTGAAGGTTTTTGGCATCCTGC
Source organism: Pseudocitrobacter faecalis (assembly GCF_965231525.1). Classification (NCBI taxonomy): domain Bacteria; kingdom Pseudomonadati; phylum Pseudomonadota; class Gammaproteobacteria; order Enterobacterales; family Enterobacteriaceae; genus Pseudocitrobacter; species Pseudocitrobacter faecalis. The sequence continues at coordinate 1,562,434 of NZ_CBDDNJ010000002.1, forward strand.
AGGCGCTTGGTGAAGAGCGCGAAATCGGAATTACCGAACTGTCGCAGCGTGTCATGATGTCGAAAAGCACTGTTTATCGCTTTTTGCAGACCATGAAATCATTGGGATACGTTGCCCAGGAAGGGGAATCTGAAAAGTATTCGTTAACGCTGAAGCTATTTGAACTTGGCGCCCGCGCTTTACAGAACGTCGATTTAATTCGTAGTGCAGATATTCAGATGCGTGAACTGTCACGTCTGACGAAAGAGACGATTCACCTTGGTGCGCTGGACGAAGACAGTATCGTCTATATCCATAAAATTGACTCGATGTATAACTTGCGCATGTACTCCCGCGTTGGCCGTCGTAACCCGCTGTATAGCACCGCCATTGGTAAAGTGTTGCTGGCCTGGCGCGACCGCGATGAAGTGCGTGAAATTCTGCAGGGTGTGGAATACAAACACAGCACCGATCGTACCATCACCAGCACCGAGGAACTGATGCCGGTGCTGGATCTGGTTCGCCAGCAGGGTTACGGGGAAGATAATGAAGAGCAGGAAGAGGGCCTGCGCTGCATCGGCGTTCCGGTTTTCGACCGTTTTGGCGTGGTTATTGCGGGGTTAAGTATTTCGTTCCCGACGCTGCGTTTCTCCGAAGAGCGCCTGCACGAGTATGTTGCGATGCTGCATACGGCGGCGCGTAAAATTTCAGAGCAGTTAGGCTATAACGATTACCCGTTCTGATAAGACACCTAATCAAAAACGCCGCGGTATCGCGGCGTTTTTTTATCCATTATCAATGACCGTTTCACTTTTTCGCAGGACCGGGCAATCGGTCAGGCCAATAATCCCACTATTGGAATGAACGTATTGTGCTGTGCTGGTGCCTCGCGCGGTCAGATATTTACATTGAAGACCTAAACCGCCAGCGTTCTCAGTACTGCCGATTAACACACCATAACCGCTGAGCAATATGCCAATCCAGACAATGGCCAGTATAATAATTGTTCTGATCGCAAATCTCATGACATCCTCACGTCTTTTCTATCCTTGATGATAGAGTAGCTTTTCAATATTGCGAGACAACTCCATGATTCCTAAAAGCAGAATTTATCTGTACAGTTAGCCGCGGTTTAAGATGTCCGTGTTAATTTGATCATCTGTTAATGCTATAAGTCGTGGAGTGTGGAGTGAAAAAATTTCGGTGGGTGTTACTGATTGTCGTACTGGCGGCCTGTTTGCTGCTCTGGACTCAGACGCTCAACGTGTTGTGCGACCAGGATGTACAGTTCTTTAACGGAATCTGTAGCATCAATAAATTCATTCCCTGGTAAAACATTTTTGCCATCAACGATTTCCTTCCTTAATGCGAGTGGTAGAATAGTCCGTTCCTATTGAGGTGGTGAAATGAGTGATCTAGTAAGTTCTGGGGCATTAAATCTGGCGTCTGTCGTGATATCTGTTCTGCTGTTGATTGTAGGGCTGGTACTTTGGTTCTTTGTTAACCGTGCAAGTTCGCGCACCAGTGAGCAAATAGAACTGCTTGAAGCATTGTTGGATCAGCAAAAGCGTCAGAATGCGCTGCTGCGTCGACTCTGTGAAGCTAATGAACCTGAAAAACCGGCAGTCACTGAGAAAGCCGTTGAAGCAAAAAACGAAGATGAAGATGATTTCATTCGTCTGGTGGCGGAACGATAATCTCTTTTCCTCTTCACTCCGGCTGTCTGACCAGGCTGCCGGAGTCCGTAGGTTGCACCGAAGCGGTGCATCCGCTGTCATTGACGGTGTTACCTCTCCTTACCTTCCCCTTTCCTGATGCATCACTGACCTGACTCGTTGTTGCCTCACATTCCTGGGTTCGTATCTCATTGTATTTATAATTAATTTTTTATCACTTTATCGTTTTGTATATTTATCCATCATCTAAATGTATGAGTGATGGATATCGACTTTATTTGCGCAACCCGCTAGCCGCATTTGCCGTACGCTATTAGCGAAACGTTTTTATTGCGCAGTGATGGCATTCTGTCATTAAACGTTCATTATTTTGGTGCAACCTAAGGACATTATTTTGCTTTCGTGAATCAGCGTAGCGGTATAGCGAAATGTTACTTGCTTATAACCGGTTACCGAAATGCACCTTTTGAAAATTAGCGCGAAAATATTCTAAGGATATAAAAAAATGTTGATGCCGCTTCGCTTTTCTGGACGGAATGAAAATCCTGGTCTATGGTAAAAAAGTCTTACGTTACCGTAAGGTAGGTGAGGCTTAAGACACGAGCCGGGGCGCATCAGATAACGCTTTGCCGCATAAATGCGTAGTCGATCAAATGATTGTTGTATGATTTGTGCGGCTGATCGAGACACGTTTAAAAATGGCTTGCCATTATTATCGTTGTATGTGATAACACGTTTTGGGTTAAACGAGGTACAGTTCTGTCTATGTATGGCATTATCAGTAAAGAAGTCCTGAGTAAACACGTTGACGTTGAATACCGCTTCTCTGCCGAACCTTATATTAGTGCCTCATGCAGTCATGTCTCAGTTTTATCTATGAATGCGCCCACGGGCGAAGAAAACACTCTAAGGAATTTTGCAAATGGCAAAGATTAAAGGTCAAGTTAAGTGGTTCAACGAGTCTAAAGGTTTTGGCTTCATTACTCCGGCTGACGGCAGCAAAGATGTATTCGTACACTTCTCTGCAATCCAGGGTAACGGCTTCAAAACTCTGGCTGAAGGCCAGAACGTTGAGTTCGAAATTCAGGACGGCCAGAAAGGCCCCGCTGCAGTTAACGTAACTGCAATCTGATTCGACTGCCACTGATGCTTTGATGCGTACGCGCATCATAATCAGCCTTAAAGCCTCGCAAATGCGGGGCTTTTTACATTCTTTACGAGATGTTTCTGTTTTTCCCTTCTGGTCGTCCTTTGTTGCAAATCCACGAGCTTATTAGCATAGTTAGACGATGAATCTCTGAACTATTCCTGTTAAATCAGTCCGTTGCTTTTTAACGCTGGAGTCAGAGTGCAAGATAAATCCCGAGGGAAGCCCCCTCATTTTACCCCCGTCCGGTTTGGCCTGGTATGCGCCGTTATTTTAAGCTGTCTGGGCTTCCTCCTCGCGCGAGTTGGCTGGTTGCAAATTGTCTCTCCCGATAATCTGGTCAAGCAGGAAGATATGCGCTCGGTGCGCGAAGAACCGATTGATGTGCCACGAGGCATGATTGTCGATCGCGAAAACAGACCATTGGCCGTGAGTGTGCCGGTCAGCGCCATTTGGGTCGATCCGCAAACCCTGATGGAGAAGGGTGGAGTGGGGTTCGATAACCGCTGGCAGGCGCTGGCGAAAGCCTTGAACCTCTCCCTGAGCGCTTTGCAGGCTCGTGTCAACGCGCACCCACACAGCCGATTTCTCTATCTTGCCCGTCAGGTGGATCCGCTTCAGGCGCAGTGGATTGATAAGCTGCATCTTCCGGGAATTAATCTGCGCGAAGAGTCGCGTCGTTTTTACCCCGCAGGACACGTGGCGGCGAACCTGATTGGTTTCACGAATGTTGACGATCAGGGCATTGAAGGTATTGAAAAAAGCTTTAACAGCCAGCTTATTGGCAAGCCGGGGTTGCGCCGGGTACGTAAAGATAAATTTGGCCGGGTGATCGAAAACATTACTGAAGTAGCCCCGGTTCCCGCACATAACATTCAGCTCAGTATTGATGAACGCCTGCAAACGGTGACGGAAGACGCGCTGGATAACGCCGTGCGCTGGAACAAAGCCGCGTCTGGCGCGGCGGTGCTGGTAAAAATTGATACCGGTGAAATATTGTCGATGGCGAGCTACCCGGACTACAACCCAAACAATCGCGAAGCTGCAACGCTGGATGATTTCCGCAACCGCGCAATCAGCGATACCTTCGAACCGGGTTCCACGGTGAAACCCTTAGTGATCATGACGGCGCTTCAGCAGGGCATTGTTCGTCCCGATAGTGTGGTCGATACCCATCCTTATGTACTGGACGGGCACCGTATTCGTGACGTGGGCTATTATCCAGAGCTCACCCTAACCGGTATTTTGCAAAAATCGAGTGACACGGGCGTCTCGCGTCTTTCACTGGCTATGCCGGTACAAAAGCTTCTGGATACCTACACCGCGTTTGGCTTCGGGCAACCGACCGGGCTGGGCTTAACTGGTGAAAGTCAGGGGCTGTTACCGCATCGACGTTACTGGGGCGAGCTGGATCGCGCGACGTTCGCATTTGGTTATGGTCTGATGGTCACGCCGCTGCAACTGGCACACGTGTATGCCACTATCGGCGGTTTTGGTATTTCGCGCCCACTCTCCATTACCCGTATTGATCCGCCGGTCATCGGCCATCGGGTGATGCCCGAAACATTGGTACATCAGGTTGAGCATATGATGGAAAGCGTGGCGCTGCCGGGGGGCGGCGGGACAAAAGCCGCCGTTCGTGATTATCGCGTCGCGGTGAAAACCGGCACCGCCAAGAAAATTGGCGACGACGGGAAATATGTCGATAAGTATGTCGCCTATACCGCAGGCGTCGCGCCCGCCAGCAATCCACAATTTGCGCTGGTCGTCGTGATCAACGAACCGCAGAACGGGCAGTATTACGGCGGTGCGGTATCCGCCCCGGTATTCAGCCAGATAATGGGCGATGTTCTCCGTCTGGAAAACGTTATGCCGGATGGTTTGCCGCAGGGGTCAGATAATTTGATTGTTATGCATACATCTTCAAGCGCGCCTGCACTGTAAATCCTCCCACTCAGGGGCGAAAAGCGTTACACTTTCGCCCTTTCAATATTCCCCCGGAGTTGTTATGTCCTGGAGTTGCCCGCTCTGCCACGCGCCGCTCACCCGCAGCGGAAACAGCTATTGCTGTCCTCAACGCCATCAGTTTGATATGGCAAAAGAAGGCTATGTCAATCTACTGCCCGTGCAGCATAAGCGTTCCCGCGATCCGGGCGACAGCGCAGAGATGATGCAGGCGCGCCGCGCGTTCCTTGATGCCGGACACTATCAACCGTTACGCGATGCCATTTGCGCGAAGCTTGACGGGATAAAGCCAGCGCATTTGCTGGATATTGGCTGTGGGGAAGGGTACTACACACATGCTTTTGCAGAGATAGCAGGCCATACATGGGGACTGGATGTGGCGAAAAACGCTATTCGCGCCGGGGCGAAGCGCTACGCTAATGTCGATTTCTGTGTGGCTTCGAGTCAGCGTTTGCCGTTTGAGGCGAATAGCATGGACGTGGTAGTACGTATTTACGCGCCCTGTAACCCTGAAGAGCTGGCCAGAGTGGTCAAACCCGGCGGGTGGGTGATTACCGTCACCCCAGGGCCGCGACATTTAGTCGAGCTAAAAGGGCTGATTTACGATGAAGTTCAGTTGCATGCACCGCATTCGGAAACGTTGCCGGGCTTCACGCTGCAAACGCACGATGCGCTGGCATACCCGATGCAGTTAAGTGGAACAGAAGCGGTGACGTTATTGCAGATGACGCCGTTTGCCTGGCGCGCTAAACCGGACGTGTGGGAGACGCTGAAAGGGCAGGAACACTTTGACTGCCAGACCGATTTTGCTATTCATGTCTGGCAGCGTTTGGACGATTAACCGGCGAAATGGCTGTAGAGAATTTCTGCGCCAATGCCGATGAGCACAAGACCGCCGAGAATTTCAGCCCGCTTGCCAAGCAGCGGGCCGATAAAGCGGCCAATCATCATCCCCAGCGTCGACATGGTGAAGGTCGCACAGCCGATGGCCAACGCCATCACCAGAATATTAACCTGTAAAAACGCCAGACCGACACCGACTGCCATCGCATCAAGGCTGGTGGCAATCGCGGTGGTCACTAATAACCAGAAACTGTGACGGCGGGGCGGTTCGCACTCTTCATCGCTATCATCGCCCCGGAATCCTTCGACAATCATTCGTCCGCCTAAAAAGACCAGCAGCACGAACGCCACCCAGTGGCTCCACTCCAGCACAAAGCGGCTGGCGAGCATACCCAGCCCCCAACCAATCAGCGGAGTAAGGGTTTCGATAACGCCAAAGATAAGGCCGGTACGAATGGCTTCAGAAAATTTTGGTTTGTGGAGTGTGGCACCTTTACCCATCGATGCAGCGAAAGCATCCATCGACATGCCAAGGGCGAGGAGAATAATTGCGTATGCGTTCATCAGAGCGTCCAGACCGGGAATATCCATATGACACACTCCTGCCCCCAGTAAACAGCAGTAAGCGTATCTATGGTCTCGCCTAACCATTCGCGTTTGAATGGTTCGTACGTGCCACGTTTTGCAACGAGTATGTTGACACGCACATTTTCAGATGACTGAAAATCGGCTACTCCCCAACGACGGACGCAACCTTAACATATTTTTAGAATATAAACCAAGAACAGAAAGTGTTATTTCTTTTAACTAAATGATAACGATTTTCATTTTCGAAATAAGGTGAGAAAAACGTTAATTAATATCGTGGGTTTATTGTGCTGATATAGCCAGAGCTATGTTTGACGTGCTGGAAAATAGCACAATCATAGCGCTGGCTATATTTGTAACTTATTGAGATGAAAGCAGAAGCTTGGATATTTTTTCGAGGTCGTCAATATTCTTCACGCGAACCAGCAAACGTCGTTGTTCTAATTGCATGACCAGAACACCATCCTCAGATAAATTCATCTGTTTCACCCGCGGATATTCAATCCAGATATTGGCGAAGAAAAAACCCGCCGATTTGAAAATGATTTTGGGGCTGCGGATCCAGAACAGATAAAGACCCATCAATGCCAGAGACGATAACAGCCAGGTGGTGATTTGTGCACCATTATTGTTGATGTTGTTATAGATAAGTATCGCGATGAGACCGACGAAAATTGCACCATCGATGCGGTTACGACGCAGAAGGGGGATAGAAAGCAGCGTGGTGCCATGACGGCGGGGCATGATGAACTGGTCGTAAATGGCAAAAGCCAGCAGCGCGATGATGAAGAAAACCAGTACCCAATCCGTTATTGTCATTAAGCCTCCGAATAAAAAAACCGGGGGCGTAAGCCCCCGGCGCACAACAGATATTACAGACCCAGCAGGCCGACAGCGTAGCCCGCGATACCGATGACGAAGAAGCCAACGATGATCCACAGCGGGTTAACTTTCTTACGCAGCAGCCACATACAGGCGAAGGTTAACAGCAGCGGCACCAGACCCGGCATCAGCTGGTCCAGGATTGTCTGCACAGTCGTGACACGCGTCTGGCCATCCTGACCGGTGATGGTCGAAACCACCAGTGGAATGTTGACGTGCGTCCACTTGTTAACCAATGCCCCCATGACAAACAGGCCGAGGATTGACGCCCCCTCAGTCAGTTTCTGCAGGAAGCCGCCGCCCATATCTTTAACGATATCGACACCTTTACGGTAGCCATACGCCACACCGTAGTAACGGGTCGCCAGACGCACTACGTTAAACAGGATGAAGAACAGCAGAGGCCCAAGCAGGCTGCCGCTCATCGCGATACCTGCACCGAGCGCCGCGAAGACGGGACGCACAGTACCCCAGAAGATCGGGTCGCCGACGCCTGCCAGCGGGCCCATCAGACCGACTTTGATACCGTTGATAGCCGCATCGTCAATTTCAGCGCCGTTAGCACGCTGCTCTTCCATCGCAAGCGTTACGCCGAGAACCGGTGCCGCAACATACGGATGGGTGTTAAAGAACTCCAGGTGACGCTTGATAGCCTGTTTACGCGCATCGTTGTTCTCAGGATACAGACGACGGATCGCCGGCACCATGGAGAAACAGAAGCCCAGCGCCTGCATACGTTCGAAGTTCCATGAACCCTGGAACAGGTTTGAACGCAGGAACACGCCACGGATGTCGCTCGGAGTGAGTTTTTTCTCGGTGGTAGTTTGAGTTGTATCAACCATGTCGCTCACCTGTTAGTCCAGTTCGTTATCAAGATCGTTCGCGCCAGCAGCCGGAGCCGCAGCACCCGCAACGCGGTTATATTTCGGGCTCAGCTGAATGTACAGAATCGCCATTACCGCACCAATCACACCCAGCGCAACCAGGTTGAAGTTGGTGAAAGCAGCGGTAACGAAGCCCAGGTAGAAGAACGGCATCAGGTAGCCTGCACGCATCATGTTAATAACCATGGCGTAACCGACGACAACAATCATACCGCCGGCGATGTTCAGACCGCTGGTGACCACTTCCGGGATCGCGTTCAGCATGTTCTGTACTTCGCTGGTACCCACGGACACTGCCACGATCACGGCCGGGATAGCGATACGCATCGCCTGCAGGAACAGGGAGGAGACGTGGATCCAGGAGAGTGCCGTCAGGTTGCCATTATCGGCCGCCTTATCCGCTGCGTGCTGGAAGGCCACGGTAATGGTACGTACGATGATGGTCAGAACCTGGCCTGCCGCAGCCAGAGGAATCGCCAGCGCGATACCGGCGCCGATGCTCTGCTGACCTGCAATAACCAGAATGGTTGAGATGATGGATGCCAGCGCGGCGTCAGGCGCAACCGCCGCACCGATGTTCATCCAACCCAGGGCGATCATTTCCAGCGTACCACCGATGATAATACCGGTTTTCATATCGCCAAGAACGATACCGACCAGGGTACATGCCACCAGCGGACGGTGGAACTGAAACTCATCAAGGATCGACTCCATACCTGCGATACAGGCAACGATGAATATCAGCACAATTTGAAGAGTGGTAATCTCCATTGTACTTCTCCTATAAACGTAAGACTAAAGTGTGAAAACTGAGTGACAATTAACGAGATAGCTTATTTGCCAATCTTGTTAATCAGATCCATCATTTTCAGTTTCGGATCGTTGGAGACCTTACGGACTTCCAGCTCGATACCACGGGCGTTCAACTTCTTGAACGCTTCAATATCTTTTTCATCGACCGAAACGGCGTTATTCACCTGAGTTTTACCCTGGCGGAAGGCCATACCGCCGATGTTGATGGAGGTGAATTTCACACCACCTTCAGCAAGGCGTTCGACATCCGTCGGGTTCGTGAACAGCAGCATCACTCGTTCACCCGCGTATTTCGGGTTGTTGTAGACGCGAAGCATCTTGGCAATATCAACCACATGCGCGGTTACGCCCGGAGGAGCAACCTGCGTCAGCAGGGTTTTACGTACGGTATCTGCGGCAACTTCATCGCTGACGACGATGATGCGGCGGACGTTGGTTTCTTTAGTCCAGCGGGTAGCGACCTGACCGTGGATTAAACGGTCATCGATACGCGCGAGGCCAATGACCATGTAGTCATTTTCACCCATCGGTTTAACCGGAGCCGCAGGTTTCGCTGCGACCGGGGCTGGCGCGGCTTTTTCAACCGGCTTCGCTTTCAGCGCTTTCACGCCTTCACGACCCGTTTCAACGGCAATCGCCACCAGCTCATCAAACGACGGGTTATCATCACGCGCCATCAGCGTTTCCACTAACATCGGAATGTTGACGCCCGCGATGACTTCATACTGTTCTTTATCGACGACAATGCGACTGGCCGCGTTGAACGGGCTTCCGCCCCAGGTATCAACGAGGAACAGCACGCCTTTGCTGGTATCAAGCTTTGCCAGCTGTGCGTTGTATTTTTCGATTAATGTCTCGGCGTTTTCGCCAGGCACGAAATCGATCCAACCCACATTTTCCTGCTCGCCCAACAGCATCTCTGCCGTCTTCAGCAGTTGTTCTGCTGCCCAACCATGTGTGCCTATTACAATAGCAATCGTCACTTGCTACCTCCTTTTATTATCGTTGCATCAGGCGGGCTGATGCTTGTTGAAGCGATATCGTGACCGAATCGATTCAGATAAGGGTTTGAGAGAAAAAATTAATAACTGCCGAGAATTATTTTAGATAGTGAAAAAATAATTAATGTGATGAAGATCCGTAATTTAGTCAAAGGGGGCCAATTATTTTGCGGCGCAAAAAATAATCTTACTTATTGCAAAGACAGGTAAATCTTTGCCAAATTGTGATCAGTTTTTGCTATGTTTAGCTTCCGTTTAATTTTGCAGGAGTATAGGGCAGCAGCCCAAAGTATGGACCGTCACCGACGCCTTTACACGTTCACATCGCACATTTGTGCAGTACACCCCGGCCAGCCGCGCCACCGTTCCCTTTTGTCCGAAATTGTCACGCCTGTATTTGACAGCGCGATGACGCGTCATCTTATTAGCTGGAGTCGCTCATGGAATTGTTAATGGACCCGTCAATCTGGGCCGGTTTGTTGACGCTTGTCGTCCTGGAAATCGTACTGGGTATTGATAACCTGGTCTTTATTGCGATCCTTGCGGATAAACTGCCGCCGAAACAGCGTGATAAAGCACGCCTGATCGGCCTGTCGTTGGCGCTGATAATGCGTCTGGGCCTGCTCTCGGTGATCTCGTGGATGGTCACGCTCACCGCGCCGCTGTTCAGCGTGTGGGATTACTCGTTCTCCGGGCGTGATTTGATCATGCTGTTGGGTGGTCTGTTCCTGTTGTTTAAGGCGACAACCGAGCTTCATGAACGGCTGGAAAACCGCCAGCACGATGCTGGACACGGCAAAGGCTACGCCAGCTTCTGGGTTGTGGTACTGCAAATTGTCGTGCTGGATGCCGTCTTCTCCCTTGATGCGGTCATTACCGCCGTGGGGATGGTGAACGATCTGCCTGTCATGATGGCGGCAGTGGTGATTGCAATGGGCGTGATGTTGCTGGCTTCAAAGCCGTTGACGAACTTCGTCAACCAGCATCCGACGGTGGTGGTGCTCTGTCTGAGCTTCCTGCTGATGATCGGTTTGAGCCTCGTGGCGGAAGGTTTCGGTTTCCACATTCCGAAAGGCTACCTGTACGCGGCGATTGGTTTCTCAATCATCATCGAACTGTTTAACCAGATTGCGCGTCGTAACTTTATTCGTCATCAGTCAACGCTGCCATTACGTGCGCGTACGGCAGATGCCATTCTGCGCCTGATGGGCAGCCGTAAGCAGGCCAGCCCGCAACAGGAAGGGGATAACCCTACGCCTGTGTCAGTACCTGAAGGTGCGTTTGCGGAAGAAGAGCGCTATATGATTAACGGCGTGTTGACGCTGGCTTCGCGTTCCCTGCGCAGCATCATGACCCCGCGTGGCGAAATCAGTTGGGTCGATGCTGACCTCAGCAAAGACGAAATCCGCGAACAGCTGCTTTCGTCGCCGCACAGCCTGTTCCCGGTGTGTCGTGGCGAACTGGATGAGGTTATCGGTATCGTTCGCGCCAAAGAGATGCTGGTGGCACTGGAAGCCGGAGATGATGTGGCGGCTATTGCCTCAGCCCATCCGGCCATTGTGGTGCCAGATACGCTTGACCCGATTAATCTGCTGGGCGTACTGCGTCGGGCGAAAGGCAGCTTTGTTATCGTCACCAATGAGTTTGGCGTAGTACAGGGCCTGGTCACGCCGCTGGATGTGCTGGAAGCGATCGCCGGTGAGTTCCCGGACGCCGATGAAACGCCGGAGATCGTCGCCGATGGCGAAGGGTGGATTGTGAAGGGCGGTACCGATTTGCACGCGCTGCAACAGGCGCTGGATATCGATAATCTGGTCAACGACGAAGAGGATATCGCCACCGTTGCGGGCCTGGTGATCGCCGTTAACGGTCATATTCCGAAGGTAGGTGATGTGATTGAACTGGCGCCGTTGCAGATAACCATCACCGAAGCCAATAATTATCGCATCGACCAGGTGCGCGTGGTGAAGCAACCGTCAGAACATGACGAAGAAGAGTAACGCGAACCTTTAAGGCATAGCGGGCGGAGGTAGCCCGTTATGCTTCGCCAGCCACTGGGGGAATTCCGCCAGTGGCATCGGCGGCGCGTAGAGATAACCCTGCAGTAAATGCACGCCGTGGCGCTGCAAATAGTTTGCCTGCTCCGGCGTTTCCACCCCTTCCGCCACCAACTCAATGTTCAACCGCTGTCCCAGCGCAATGATAATGTCCGTCACCGTTGAGTTAACCGCATCAGTACCAATCGCGTGGGTAAATGATTTATCAATTTTCAGCACATCGGGATGCAGTTTCTCAAGCCACGAGAGCGAACTGTTGCCGGTGCCGAAATCATCAATTGCCAGCTGAACTTTCTTGCTGTGCAGCTCGCGTAAAAGCTTGCTGTTCACGTCGTGCAGCGCGTCGCGCTCGGTTAGTTCAATGGTTAACTGGACGGTGGGATTTACGCTGAACCACAGGTTGTTGAGGTCTGCAAGAAGCAACTTGTCATCACGGAAATGCGCCGCGGCAGCGTTGATGCCGATATGGAACTTGGGATCGGCGGGAAAGTAATGCAGCTGTTGCGCCGTTTCATTGAGCACATAGCGAGTCAGCGGCAGGATCAGATTTTTGGCTTCGGCAATGGGGATAAACACATCTGGCGCAATCGGGCCGAGACGGGGATTATTCCAGCGCAGCAGGATCTCAACGCCGTCGCAGCGCTGGGCACGGGTGTTCATCAGCGGCTGGCAGAAAAGGGTAAATTCGCGCTGGGCGATGCCCATGTTGATTTCCCAGGAGAAGCTCATACGCCTGGCGGTGGCAATCCAGGTTATCCATGCGAAAAGCAGACTGAGGATCAGCGCCAGCGGTAGCCTGCCGGGTAACTCATGCAATGCCAGCGTCCAGAATGAGGGGCCGCTAACGGCAATGCTGAAAGGGTATGCCCGGGATGCCTGCGAATAGAACATCTCACCTTTACGCTGCAATCGCTGCTCGCTAATACCCACGCCGTCCATGTAATAGGCATTATCAATACCCAGACTGGTGCGCGTAATGAGCGGCGGGAAAGGGTCGAGAATCATCTCGCTGACCAAATCAATGTTAATCCCGATCACTACGCCATTGCGATCGTCCTGTGCCGCCGGGAACCACTGCATCAAAACGGGACTTCCTTTGACCAGCGAACGATCTATGGTGAGGATGATATTTGGCGTGCTGGCGGCTAACCTGGGCTGCAACTTGCGCAACGGAATGTTGCGCTCGCCAAAGGCGCTGGAGCAGTAAAGAATACCGTCCTTGACCAGGAAAATTGAGCGTGCAGTTTTTAAGGTTGCGACCTGCTGACGAAGCTGTAACAGGTTGTCATTACACGGTTTTCCGATGAGAGGCTGCAGGTCAATACGCTCTTTTTCCAGACTTCGCAGGATCTTTTCCATCGTGGTGACCGCGCGCAGGGTATAGCTTTCTATCTGCTGTTTATTTTCGCTACGCTGTAAAATAAATCCAATACCCAGCGTAAGCGAAAAGACACCCAGCGCCACCAGAACGCAGAGAAGAATACGCTTATGAAGATATTGTTTTACTATCCAGTGCGCAGATTGCATATCCGATGCTCAATACCTGGCCAGAGCCTTTCACGGCAACACATGCAAGTTTAGCGGTGCGCGAAGAAAAAAGTGAGGGAAAAGAGAGAAATAAATCGCCCATCCGAAGATGGGCGACGAGTGGTTAGTCACACTGTACTTTAATCGCGAGGCCGCCGCGGGAGGTTTCGCGGTATTTGGCGTTCATATCTTTCCCGGTTTCATACATCGTTTCGATGACTTTATCGAGAGAGACGCGCGGCTCGCTGGTGCGGCGCATCGCCATCCGTGAGGCGTTAATCGCTTTTACCGAAGCAATAGCGTTACGTTCAATGCACGGAACCTGAACCTGACCTGCCACCGGGTCGCAGGTGAGACCCAGATTATGTTCCATACCGATTTCCGCCGCCACGCAAACCTGTTCCGGGCTGGCACCCAATAGCTCAGCCAGACCCGCAGCCGCCATGGAGCAGGCCACGCCCACTTCACCCTGACAACCCACTTCCGCACCGGAAATAGAGGCGTTCATTTTATAGAGCGCACCAATCGCCCCGGCGGCGAGGAAGTAGCGAATGTAGATATCCGGGCTGACGGATTCAATAAAGTGATCGTAGTAGGCCAGCACCGCTGGCACGATCCCGCAGGCACCGTTAGTCGGCGCAGTGACCACGCGCCCCCCGGCGGCGTTCTCTTCATTCACTGCCAGCGCGAACATATTGACCCAATCGACCACGTTCATCGGGTCGTTAGAAAGCTTATCGCTGGCAACCAGCAGACGACGCAGGGCGGAGGCGCGACGCGGTACGCGCAGCGGCCCCGGCAGCACGCCTTCGGTGTTCATGCCACGATCGATACAGGCCTGCATGGTCTGCCAGACATTCGCAAAATACGCTTCAATCTCTTTCTTACTGTGCAGTGCCAGTTCGTTCTGCATGACCATGCCGGAAAGTGACAGGCCGGTCTCTTTGCAGTAGTTCAGCATTTCGGTCGCGGACGCGAACGGGTAAGGCACGCTTACCTCATCGACCGAGTCTTTGCCGAAATGCTCTTCATCGACGATAAAACCGCCGCCGATGGAGTAATAGGTTTTGCTATAGACTTCCGTTTCACCCGCCCAGGCGTGGATCTGCATACCGTTTTCATGCAGCGGCAGGTTGCCGTTGTGAAAGCGCATGCCGTTGTCTTTCGGAAAATCGACTTCTTTGCGTCCCTGCGCCAGCAGCAGCCGGCCACGGGTTTCGACATCGCGGATAAACGCGGGAATAGCATCAATATCGACCGTCGCAGGCTCGTTGCCCGCGAGGCCCATAATAATGGCGATATCAGTATGGTGACCTTTACCGGTTAACGAGAGCGAACCGTAGACGTCAACCGCCACGCGGGTGACATCATCAATCAAACCTTTTTCGACCAGGTCATCGACGAACTGCTTGCCTGCTTTCATCGGCCCTACAGTATGGGAAGATGAGGGGCCAATCCCCACCTTGAACATGTCGAATATACTAATCACGTTGTTACTCCTGACAGGGTTGCCGGCGTGTTGCGGCAACGATGTTATAATTGCGCATAGTGTATGAGGGAACCGGATATTCGGCTGAACTATTCACATGAATTAAACTAATGAATCGATACTATTTTACTAATGCCGAACATCTTGCTGTTACGCTAAGTATAGTCAGGGTTTCAGGCCTACCTGTAGCGCCAGTTCACGAATAATGCCGGCGGTCATTCCCCAGACAAAATAGTGCTGGTACCACGAAAGCCATACACGGTGTGAATCTCCACGGCGATGAATGTCGAGTGGATGGTAACGCCCAAGTCGCAGCGCCTCCGCCAGCGGCATTTCGAAAACGGATGAGACTTCATCGACGCTGGCGTGATAGTGCAGATTTGGCGGGATCACGCCAACTACGGGCGTAACCTGAAAACCGGTCACGCTATCAACCGGGGGCAGCATACCGATGACCTCAACGCTCTCTGGCGGAATGGCCACCTCTTCCTGCGCTTCACGCAGCGCGGCGGCAATCAGCGA
Source organism: Pseudocitrobacter faecalis (assembly GCF_965231525.1). Classification (NCBI taxonomy): domain Bacteria; kingdom Pseudomonadati; phylum Pseudomonadota; class Gammaproteobacteria; order Enterobacterales; family Enterobacteriaceae; genus Pseudocitrobacter; species Pseudocitrobacter faecalis. Next base: position 1,577,807 of record NZ_CBDDNJ010000002.1, read on the forward strand.
CGCATCGGTGCTATCGACCGCGCCGCCGGGGAACGCTACTTGACCAGGATGTTTGCGCAACGTTGCCGAACGCTGGGTTAACAGCAATCCCGGTTCAGGACGCCGCACGATGGGCACCAGCACCGCCGCCTGCCGCTGATTGACCGCTAAGCGGTTCGCCTGTGGGCGCAGCAGTTGAAAACGGGAGAGAAAATCGTCCAGGTTCAGAGCGGGGGATGCCATGGTTAAGACTCCAGTTGATGCAGAATACGGTTAACTTTATCAAACGTTTCCTGATATTCCGCGGCTTCGTTGCTGTCTGCCACGATACCACCTCCTGCGGAACAGTAAACCTGACCACGCCAGGCGGTGACGGTACGAATGGTGATGCTGGTATCCATATTGCCACAGGCGCTGAGATAACCAATGCTGCCGCACCAGGCGTTACGGCGATGCGGTTCGAGTTCGTCGATAATCTGCATGGCCCGCACTTTCGGCGCACCGGTAATTGAACCGCCGGGGAATGCAGCACGAAGCAGGTCGCTGGCGTGGAGCGTATCCGGCAAGGTCGCGGTAATCGTACTCACCAAATGGTGCACCGCCGGGAAGGGCTCCACCACAAACAGCTCCGGTACGCGAACGCTGCCCGGCACCGCGACGCGGCCAATATCGTTGCGCATCAAATCGACAATCATCAGATTCTCAGCGCGATCTTTCGGTGAATTCGCCAGCCGTTCAGCCTGTGCTGCGTCTTCAGTGGCGTCGGCCAGACGGGGAAGCGTACCTTTAATCGGTCGCGTCTGAATTTCGCCTTGTTCCAGCAGAATAAACCGCTCCGGCGAGAGGCTTAAAATCGCGCCTTCTTCAAGTCGGATAAACGCGCTGAACGGTGCTCGGTTACTGCGGTTAAGCTGAATGAACGCTTGCCATTCATCGCCGGTATAGCTCGCCTGAAAACGCTGAGCAAGGTTGACCTGATAACAATCGCCGCTCTGCAGATACGCCTGTACCTGGCGGAATTTTTCGCCGTAGGTTTCCCGGCTCATATTTGCCTGCCACGCCGAGGTTAACGTAAATGGCCGCCCCGATTGCTTCTGCTGATTCAGCAGCCAGTCCAGGCGCTCCTGGACGTTATTCTGGCTGACCAGCGTTACCGTCTGGCGACGATGGTCGACAATCAGCGCCCAGTCATAAATACCCACTGCCATATCTGGCAGGTCGATATCCTGCTGCGCATGATGGGGAAGCTGCTCAAAGCGGCGACCCAAATCGTAGCCGAAAAGCCCCAGCGCACCGCCGATAAACGGCAAATCGGCAAGGGGAGTGGTATTAAATGCACAACCATCCACTTCAGCGTGTAAAAGCGAGAGCGGATCCTGCGTTGACACGGTATGCTCACTGCCGCGCGTAATCGTGGTTGTTTCGCCGAGCGTCACCAGGGTGATGAGAGGTTGCGCAACCAGAATGTCGTAACGACTGTGAGGATGCTCTGCATGACCCGAGTGGAGCAACATCGCCCATGGCTGGTGACTTAACGGCGCAAAATAGTGCTCGGCGGCATCCTGTCGCCACGGTAGCGTAATCATTGACGGGAGTAACATCTTCCTCAAACCCAAACAGCGTGAAATAATAAGCGCCAACAATGTAGCAGGAGTCAAAGATGTTTGCAGGATTACCTTCGCTGACCCACGAGCAGCAGCAACAAGCGGTAGAACGTATTCATGAACTCATTTCTCAGGGAGTGAGCAGCGGCGAAGCGATTGCGCAGGTCGCCGCAGAAATTCGCGCCACTCACAAGGGAGAACAGATCGTGGCGCGATTTGAAGATGAGGATGAAGAAGAGTAGGGCATTACACCGCGGCGATAATTTTAATTTCGACCTTATACTCCGCTTTCATCAATCTGGCCTGCACGGTGCAACGCACCGGCGCATGGCCCGCAACAACCCATTCATCCCACGCTTTGTTCATGGCGGCGAAATCATCTCCATTGGCGAGAAAAATCGTCGCATCAAGAATTTTGGTTTTATCGCTACCCTGTTTTTGCAAAATTGCGTCAATCTGCGCCAGGGTGTTTGCTGTTTGCTCGTAGGCATCCGCTTGCAGATTTTCCGGTACCCCGGTGTAGTACAGCGTCTGGTTGTGAATCACGACATCAGACCAGCGGGCTTCGGCATCAATACGCGTAATCGTCATTGCAGTTTCCTCTGTTGAAATTCCTTTAAGGGCGCAAGAGTGCCATATTGTTGCCCGGTCGTCATCCGTTCGACTGGCGAAAGGACGGTCGGCCTGACATAATCACTGTCCAAATAAACAGGGGGCAGTGTGACGGACGATTTTGCAGCAGACGGTCAGTTAGCGAAAGCGATTACCGGTTTTAAACCACGCGAACCGCAGCGTCAGATGGCGCACGCCGTGGCGCAGTCAATCCGTGACGGCGAGCCGTTGGTGGTGGAAGCGGGAACCGGCACCGGAAAAACCTACGCCTACCTTGCGCCCGCGCTGCGCGCCGATAAAAAGGTCATTATCTCTACTGGTTCGAAAGCGTTGCAGGATCAGCTCTACAGCCGTGATTTACCGACGGTGGCAAAAGCCCTGGAATTCAAAGGTAAACTGGCGTTGCTGAAAGGGCGTTCCAACTACTTGTGTATTGAACGTCTTGAACAGCAGGCGCTCGCGGGCGGCGATCTGCCCGTCAACACGTTAAGCGATGTGATTTTGCTACGCTCGTGGGCGAATCAGACAATAGATGGCGACATCAGCACCTGTGTCAGCGTCGCGGAAGATTCGCAGGCCTGGCCGCTGGTGACCAGCACCAATGACAACTGTCTCGGTAGCGACTGCCCCCAGTACGCCGACTGCTTTGTGGTGAAGGCGCGTAAAAAAGCGATGGATGCCGATGTGGTGGTGGTCAACCATCACCTGTTTCTGGCCGATATGGTGGTTAAAGAGAGCGGTTTCGGTGAGCTCATTCCCGAAGCCGAGGTAATGATTTTCGATGAAGCGCATCAGCTTCCGGATATCGCCAGCCAGTATTTTGGCCAATCGCTCTCCAGCCGACAGCTGTTAGATCTCGCCAAAGACATCACCATCGCCTACCGCACGGAACTGAAAGACACTCAACAACTGCAAAAATGTGCCGACCGCCTGGCGCAGGCCACCCAGGATTTCCGCTTGCAGTTGGGTGACCCTGGCTATCGCGGGAATCTGCGTGAACTGCTGGCGGATAACACCATTCAGCGCGCGCTTCTGCTGTTAGATGATGCGCTGGAGCTCTGCTATGACGTCGCCAAACTCTCGCTCGGGCGCTCAGTCTTGCTGGATGCGGCCTTTGAACGTGCGACGCTGTATCGTGCGCGACTCAAGCGGCTGAAAGACGTCAACCAGCCCGGTTACAGCTACTGGTATGAATGCAACTCACGCCACTTTACCATGGCGCTCACGCCGCTCACGGTTGCCGATAAATTCAAAGAAGTGATGGCGCAGAAGCCGGGTAGCTGGATTTTTACCTCGGCCACCTTATCGGTGAACGACGATCTGCATCACTTCACCGATCGCCTCGGCATCGGAGAGGCGCACTCACTTCTGTTGCCGAGCCCGTTTGACTATGCGCATCAGGCGCTGCTGTGCGTGCCGCGCAACCTGCCATTACCTAATCAGCCAGGCGCGGCGCGTCATCTGGCGGCCATGTTAAAACCGATCATCGAAGCCAACGATGGGCGCTGTTTTATGCTTTGCACCTCACACGCCATGATGCGCGACCTTGCCGAACAGTTCCGCGCCACCATGACGTTACCGGTGTTGCTTCAGGGCGAAACCAGTAAAGGCCAACTGCTGCAACAATTTGTCAGTGCCGGGAACGCGCTGTTGGTGGCGACCAGCAGCTTCTGGGAAGGCGTGGACGTGCGCGGCGATGCGCTCTCGTTGGTGATCATCGACAAACTGCCCTTTACCTCGCCGGACGATCCATTGCTTAAGGCGCGAATGGAAGATTGTCGTCTGCGTGGCGGCGATCCGTTTGAAGAAGTACAGCTTCCGGATGCGGTCATCACCCTCAAACAGGGCGTGGGGCGTCTGATTCGCGACACGGACGATCGTGGCGTGCTGGTGATTTGCGACAATCGACTGGTGATGCGTCCGTATGGCGCAACCTTCCTTGCCAGCCTGCCGCCTGCGCCGCGCACGCGAGATATCGGACGCGCGGTGCGCTTCCTGGCGATGTCATCCATTCGTTAACAGGGGCGCAGCCTGGTACAAAGTGTGCTAAGATGCGCGCCATTTTATTGATCTGCAATTGCGAGAGCGCGACGAATCATGCGAATTCTGGCTATCGACACCGCCACGGAAGCCTGCTCGGCTGCCCTGTGGAATACCGGTGAAATCTGTGCTCATTTTGAACTCTGTCCTCGTGAACACACCCAACGCATTCTGCCTGTAGTGCAGGATATTCTTAGCCAAAGTGGCGTCACCTTAGCGGAGCTAGACGCGCTGGCGTTTGGCCGTGGGCCCGGTAGTTTTACCGGTGTGCGTATCGGTATCGGTATTGCGCAGGGGCTGGCGCTGGGTGCTGAACTGCCGATGATTGGTGTCTCGACGCTTGCGACGATGGCGCAGGGCGCATTCCGCAAAAGCGGCGCGACGCGTGTTCTGGCAGCCATTGATGCGCGAATGGGCGAGGTCTACTGGGCGGAGTACGTTCGCGACGACCAGGGGATCTGGCACGGCGAAGAGAGTGAAGCGGTGCTGAAGCCAGAAGCGGTGAAAGAACGCCTTATGCAGTTATCCGGTGAATGGGTCACCGTGGGAACCGGTTGGCCGGCATGGCCTGATCTGGCCGCCGACGTCACGCACCTCACGATTACCGATGGTGAGGTACTACTGCCCGCGGCTGAAGACATGCTGCCCATCGCGGTTTATCTGCTGGAGCAGGGCAAAACCGTCGCCGTTGAGAAAGCCGAACCTAAATATTTACGCAACGAAGTGGCATGGAAGAAACTTCCGGGCCGTGAATGAATCTTAGTAAGTAAATACTGAGAAAAAGGAGTTGCATCATGGCGGGTCAAAAAGCGGTCGTTCGCGTTGCTCTTGCGGGGTTCATTGCCATCGCACTGAGTGGCTGCGTCAGCGTGCCGGATGCTATTAAGGGCAGTAGCCCCACGCCGCAGCAGGATCTGGTGCGCGTGATGGCGTCGCCGCAACTGTATGTCGGCCAGGAGTCCCGTTTCGGTGGGAAAGTCGTCAATGTGCAGAATACCAACGGGAATACGCGTCTGGAAATTGCTACCGTGCCGCTCGACAGCGGTGCGCGCCCGATTCTTGGCGAACCTTCACGCGGGCGAATTTATGCCGATGTGAGCGGTTTCCTCGATCCCGTCGATTTCCGTGGGCAACTGGTCACGGTGGTCGGCCCGATCGCGGGTACGGTGGAAGGCAAGATAGGCAATACCGCCTACCAATATCTGCGTGTTCAGGTCACCGGCTATAAACGCTGGCGCGTGACCCAGCAGGTGGTGATGCCACCGCAGCCGATCGATCCCTGGTTCTACGGCCCGCATCCGTGGCGTGGGGGATATGGCTATGGTGGTTGGGGATGGTATAACCCCGGCCCCGCTCAGGTACAAACTATCGTTACTGAATAACGAATTGATTTGTAAAAGAAAAGAGACAGCGGCTAGTCCGCTGTCTCTTTATTTAGCTGGTACTAGAAAAATAAAAAGTGACGCGCTTCGCAACCTGCGTTTTGTGTAATTAATAAACTGGTACGCTGAGTTAATATTATGTTAACGGATGGTTTATTAATTGGGGTTGTGATGACGACGAATACGCATTTTAGAGGTGATACTTTGAAGAAGGTTTGGCTCAACCGTTATCCGTCCGATGTGCCGGCGGATATCAATCCTGACCGTTATCAATCCCTGGTTGAACTCTTCGAACATGCCACGACGCGCTATGCTGATCAGCCCGCGTTCGTCAACATGGGCGAAGTGATGACGTTTCGTAAACTGGAAGAGCGCAGTCGTGCGTTCGCCGCCTATCTTCAGCAGGGGCTGGGGTTACAGAAGGGCGATCGCGTGGCGTTGATGATGCCGAACCTGCTGCAATATCCGGTCGCGCTGTTCGGTATTCTGCGCGCGGGCATGATTGCGGTTAACGTCAACCCGCTTTACACCCCGCGTGAGCTGGAGCATCAGCTCAACGACAGCGGTGCGGCAGCGATTGTGATCGTCTCCAACTTTGCCCATACCCTTGAAAAAGTGGTCGAGAAAACCCAGGTAAAGCACGTTATTCTGACGCGCATGGGCGATCAGCTTTCCACCGCGAAAGGGACGCTGGTTAATTTTGTGGTGAAGTACATTAAGCGTCTGGTGCCGAAATACCACCTGCCTGATGCTATCTCTTTTCGTCGCGCGCTGCACAACGGCTATCGGCTTCAGTATGTTAAACCTGAGATCAGCGCTGACGATCTCGCGTTCCTGCAATATACCGGCGGTACTACCGGTGTGGCGAAAGGCGCGATGCTCACGCACCGCAATATGCTTGCCAACCTCGAACAGGTTAACGCCACCTACGGGCCGCTGTTGCATCGCGGTACGGAGCTTGTGATCACCGCACTGCCGCTTTATCACATCTTTGCGCTCACCATGAACTGCCTGCTGTTTATTGAGTTGGGCGGTAAGAACGTGTTAATCACCAACCCGCGCGATATTCCGGGGCTGGTGAAGGAGTTGGCAAAGTATCCGTTTACCGCGATGACCGGAGTGAATACCTTATTTAACGCGTTGCTGAACAACAAAGAGTTTCAGCAGCTCGATTTCTCGACGCTGCACCTTTCGGCAGGTGGCGGTATGCCGGTACAACATGCGGTTGCCGACCGCTGGGTAAAACTGACCGGGCAGTATCTGCTGGAAGGCTATGGTCTGACGGAGTGCTCGCCGCTGGTGAGCGTAAATCCGCATGATATCGACTATCACAGCGGCAGCATTGGCCTGCCGGTGCCGTCCACCGACGTTAAGCTTGTGGACGACGACGATAACGAAGTGGCGCACGGCGAGCCGGGCGAACTGTGCGTGAAAGGGCCCCAGGTGATGCTTGGCTACTGGCAGCGTCCGGATGCGACAGACGAAATCATCAAAGACGGCTGGCTGCATACCGGCGATATCGCGGTAATGGATGACGAGGGCTTCCTGCGCATTGTCGATCGCAAAAAAGACATGATTCTGGTCTCTGGATTCAATGTGTATCCAAATGAAATTGAAGATGTGGTGATGCAGCATCCTGGCGTTCAGGAAGTGGCCGCCGTCGGCGTACCGGCGGGAAGTAGCGGCGAAACGGTGAAAATTTTTGTCGTTAAGAAAGATGCCTCGTTAACCGATGACGCGCTCATCACCTTCTGCCGACGCCAGTTGACGGGCTATAAAGTGCCAAAACTTGTCGAATTCCGTGATGAATTACCGAAGTCTAACGTTGGTAAGATTTTGAGACGAGAATTACGTGACGAAGCCCGTACTAAAGTAGAGAATAAAGGCTGAGAAATTTTTAAGTCGCCAGACGCCGGCTATGCCGGCGTTTTTATTGGGCGCAACCTAAGAGAGTATGATTTGAACTATCAGATGATCACCACCAACGAAGCGCTCAGCACCTTGTGCGATGCCGTTTCGCAGGTCACTTCCATCGCGCTGGACACTGAGTTTGTCCGCACCCGAACCTATTATCCGCAGTTGGGATTAATTCAACTGTTTGATGGACAGCAAACGTCGCTTATCGATCCGCTCGGCATTACCGACTGGGCACCGCTACAGGCGATTTTGCAGAATACGGATATCACCAAGTTTCTGCACGCGGGCAGTGAAGACCTGGAAGTGTTTCTGAATGTTTTCGGTTCAATGCCAAAACCGCTGATTGACACCCAAATTCTGGCCGCGTTTTGTGGACGCCCAATGTCCTGGGGCTTCGCGGCAATGGTGGAAGAGTATACCGGCGTTAAACTGGATAAAAGCGAATCGCGTACCGACTGGCTGGCGCGCCCGCTGACCGAGCGTCAATGCATCTATGCGGCCGCAGACGTCTGGTATCTGCTCCCTATCGCGCATAAGCTGATGGCGGAAACAGAACAGGCTGGTCGCTTAGATGCTGCACTGGATGAGTGTCGTCTTATGCAGCAGCGCCGTCAGGAAGTGGTTGACCCGGCTGAAGCCTGGCGCGACATCACCAACGCCTGGCAGCTGCGTACGCGTCAGCTGGCGTGCCTGCAACTTCTCGCCGACTGGCGTCTGCGTAAAGCCCGTGAGCGCGATCTGGCGGTGAATTTTGTGGTGCGTGAAGAACATTTGTGGAGCGTGGCACGCTATATGCCGGGCAGCATGGGCGAGCTCGATAGCCTGGGTCTTTCCGGTAGCGAAATCCGCTTCCATGGTAAAACGCTGCTGAGCCTGGTGGCAAAAGCGCAGGCACTGCCCGAAGACGCATTGCCGGAGCCGCTGCTGAACCTGATGGATATGCCGGGCTATCGCAAGGCGTTTAAAGAGATTAAAGCGCTGGTGCAGGAAGTGGGGCAGGAGTCTGGCGTCAGTGCTGAACTACTGGCGTCGCGTCGCCAGATTAACCAGTTGCTGAACTGGCACTGGCAACTGAAAACCTTCGCCAGCGCACCGGAGATGATCTCCGGCTGGCGCGGCGAACTGCTGAGTGGCCGTCTTGACGCGCTGCTCGCCGAGTATCCGCGCTAAAAAAGAAACCCCGGTGGCCTGTGCCATCCGGGGTTTTTCTCACATCGACCAGTGATATCAGGACTTCGACTCTTCCGCTTCTGGTAAGGTCACGTTAAGTTCCAGAATCGAGATATCCCCGTCTTTCTGCTCCAGCTGTACGGTCACCATTTCCGGGTCAATCTGAATATATTTACAGATGACTTCCAGGATGTCCTTGCGCAGTTGCGGCAGGTAATGCGGTTCAGCATCGCTGCGGCGGCGTTCTGCCACAATAATCTGTAAGCGTTCTTTCGCGATATTCGCGGTGCTCTTTTTTCGTGAGAGAAAAAAGTCGAGTAATGCCATAATTTATCCTCCGAACAGGCGTTTGAGGAAACCTTTCTTCTCTTCTTCAATGAAGCGGAAAGGACGTTCTTCTCCCAACAGACGATCCACGGTGTCGGCGTAGGCTTTACCTGCATCCGACACTGCATCCAGAATAACCGGTTCACCCTGGTTGGATGCGCGCAGCACAGATTGATCTTCCGGGATAACGCCGACCAGTTTGATGCGCAGAATTTCCAGCACATCTTCCATGCTCAGCATATCGCCTTTGTTTACACGACCCGGATTGTAGCGGGTCAGCAGAAGGTGTTCTTTGATAGGCTCTTCACCGTTTTCCGCACGACGCGATTTTGAGGCCAGAATGCCCAGAATACGGTCGGAGTCACGCACGGAAGAGACTTCCGGGTTAGTGGTGATGATCGCTTCATCAGCGAAGTAAAGCGCCATCAGCGCACCGGTTTCGATACCCGCCGGGGAGTCGCAGACAACAAAGTCGAACTCCATCTTCTTCAGCTCGTCGAGCACTTTCTCGACGCCTTCGCGAGTCAATGCGTCTTTATCACGAGTCTGAGACGCCGGGAGAATAAACAGATTTTCCGTGCGCTTATCTTTTATTAGCGCCTGGTTCAGCGTGGCATCGCCCTGAATAACGTTAACGAAATCATACACAACGCGGCGTTCACAGCCCATAATCAGGTCGAGGTTACGCAGGCCGATATCGAAGTCGATAACGACAGTTTTCTTTCCCTTCTGCGCCAAACCAGTCGCGATGGCCGCGCTGGAGGTGGTTTTGCCCACGCCCCCTTTACCCGAAGTCACAACAATAATGCGTGCCATAGAAATTCCTTGTTAAAAGGGATTAATTAAACGGTTGAATTGTCAAAGCGCTGTCGTCTAAGCGCAGACGCGCCGCTTTGCCATAAAACTCGGCTGGGATTTGATCGCTCAGCCAATATTCCCCGGCAATGGACATTAATTCCGCTGCCAGATGTGTACAAAAAATTTGTGCTTCTCGATCGCCAGATGCGCCAGCCAGCACGCGTCCCCGCATCATGCCATACACATGAATGTTACCATCAGCGATAAGCTCAGCGCCTGCGCTTACGTGGTTTGTAACAATCAGATCACAGTTTGGCGCATAAATGCGCTGACCGGAACGAACCGGCATATCAATCAATCGCGTTTTTGTGATCGTGCTAACAGTTGGGGCAGGTTCTGGCTGAGGTTGCGGTTCGACGGGAGCAGGGCGGGCGATTTTTTCTTTACCCTCAGTGAGTAAAGGTAGGCCCGCTTTGTCGATTTCGGCTTTCATTCGCGGGTTCTTCGCACCGCTCACGCCTACAATACGCAAGCCCGCAGCGTTAATCGCCTGCTGCAACGGCTGCCATTGGGTCGTCTCTTCCAGACTACTGACGTTTACCACCACCGGCGCGTGACGAAAAAAAGCCGGAGCCTGAGCCACCTTGTCTTCTAACGCCTGACGAATAATCTCGGGATTTGCCTCATGCAAATGCACCACTGATAAAGTGAAGCTACTGCCTTTAAGTTCGATTGGCGTGTTTGACATCCTGGCCTTACTCAATTTGCTATTTATCATCCAGCACAATGCGGTGATATTCCGAAGACTATCAGGCATGTTATAGTCACTGATATATAGAGGCAAGTCACCACGGGCTTAAATAAGAGTAAAAGTCTATTTTGTGAATGGAGCCTCTCAAAATTGACCATTAAAAAAGCCATATGCATCAGTTGGATGCGGCAATTTTCTTATTACGCATAGTTTCGAGTTCGTTTTCCTGTGCCAAAAACGTGACAGAACCTACAAACCTGTTCAAATGTTCAGCACTTAAATGAGCGTACTTTTTAACCATCTCCAGAGTTTCCCATCCCCCTAATTCCTTAAGGGTCATTAAAGGGGTTCCATTCTGAACATGCCAACTCGCCCAGGTGTGTCTCAGATCGTGAAAACGAAAATCAGATATATCGGATGCAATTAACGCTTGTTCAAAATCAGCGCGGTCAATATCTGATAATTTTTTCCCGTCTACGGTGAATACGTATTCGCACGACATATCACATTCACGTAGAATTCTGATTGCTTCTTCATTTAAAGGCATTGGTCGTGCCTTACCTGATTTTGCATTTTCAGCAGTGACAATAGCGTTCCTGTTCTCGAAATCCACGTTTTCCCATGTGAGTGACAGGATCTCTCCGCGCCTTGCTCCGGTAAGCAGGGCGAAGGAGGCTATTCTGCGCATGATATCTGTCCTGAGAGAATCGATTAAATCTCTGGCCTGCCACTTCCGGATCCACCGTACCCTTACTTTTGGTTCTCTTAACTCCGGAACATAGGGGCGGTGGTCGATCCATCCGTTTTTCAGTGCCAGTGAAAATGCTCTGATAATGAACGCGCGATACCGGTTAACGGTTCCATTAGCCAGGGGCTTTCTCGATTTATGCTGAGAGTGCGTGGGCATCATCTTTGCTATTTCGTATCCCTGAATCTCTGTGATCACCCGGCCCTTAAACACACGGAGCCAGTACCGGGCATAGCCTTTCTTGTTTTCGTATGCGTTCTGGTCTTCCGCATCCTTTAATACAAGGAGGATGATTTCATCGAACAGATGAACCGGCTTTCTCTCAAGTCGCGTCACATCCCACAGCTCATGCTTTATTTTGTCGTGGTACTCCTGTGCTTTGACTTTCTCCTCGGTTCCAGTAGAGCGTCTAATTCGCGTTCCGTCCGGAGCTGAGATATCAACCCAGTAGTTTTTACCTCTTTTGTAGATCGGCATTTCATTGACTCCTCACCGACCACAGCCAGCCGGAAGACATTGTTAGAGGTTTTGGAAAAATTTGCCACGCTTTCTTCGTTAGCTCGCCAGGAACCGCCAACTTTGAACATGTGGAACCGCGCAGGGTTGCGATAGATGGTGCTTGGCGATACACAGATGCGGGCAGCGAAGGCGGGTATTTTCATGAATGGTTCTTTATCCATGCTTACTCCAGGCAAAAAACGCCCGGGCGAGCCGGGCCAAAACGAGGGTTGGTTACATCCGATAACCGACTCAGTGAATCGGCTATCAGTTGTGTTATTCGTCTTCATCTTCCTCCCAGTTTTCATCGTAATAAGGCGAGGCGAGAAGAGGGTTAGTTGCTGAGAGAATCTCTCCGGCGGCGCCCTGCCGCTGAAGTCGACGAAGCGCTTCGTATAGCTCAAAGGCCTCGGTTCGCTCGTCACCTATATCGAGGGAACACGCCACTTTGTGCGCCTCGGTGACCAGAGTTGATAGCTGATTTTGGATGTCCTGAATGGTGCTCATAGTTCTCCTTACGCCGCACGCTGGGCGCGCAGCTTCTTCAGGTGTTCTGCTGTTTCTATTTCTTCTTCGATCTGCTCAGCCTGTGCTTTGGTCAGCGGTTCGAATTCATGCTGAAAGCGGCCCATGCTGGCTATGCAGCTGCGACCGTTGCGTGTGTAGTGGATGACTTCGTGTGTAGCGCGGAGGATTTTGCAGGGCGCACCGTGGGGATCGGCGTACCAGGTATTAGGCTGGATTATCCTGAACATTGGCAACCACCTTAAATTCGATTACCCAGACCCAGGGGTTGGAGTCGAAACTACCAGCGCCATTGGTCTTATCCCACCACGCTTTAAAGCCGTGCATTTCTGGACAAAGACCCACCGGAACGCCAGCGATCGCATAATGCTCGGCATGGTTGAAGGCTCGTCCAGCTACGGTTTCGCAGTGTTCAAGCATGTCTCCAAGGTCATTCAGTAAGTCCGATTCATTGGCCGTCTGAAGTTTCTCGACCCGGATGCCGGTTATCTCCAGGGTAATTCGACTGGCGGCGCGAGGCATTACTGCGCCAGATTGTGGGCGCGTCCAGTCTCCCCACTCCGGATCACCATCGGCCCAATACCAGAAATCCGGTACTTCATGAGGCACTGCGGGATCGAAGAAGTTAAATGAGTCGAGCCGTGAAAATGACTCTCTGACGTAAATAACATCGCCAACTGCACCGAATGGACATGGATGCCAGTAATCGCACACGTGCTCCGCATCTTCGCTCCATGGCCACATGCTTCCGTCGTCGCGCTCTGCAATTTCAGTAGCCCGAGTCTGACGCCATTTGATAGGGCGCCGAACCTGCGTCATGCTGCCATCAAGCAAGGCGCGCACCTGATACTCATTAAAAATCATTCCGCGCTCTTTCACTGGATCCCCCTCTGCTTGTTTCTTAATTCGATCACTCCCTGGCACTCTGCGCACGTCTGGCAGCCGGGTACGGCGGCGCGTCGCGGCTCCGGGATATCCTCGCCACACTCTTCACAACGCTCAGCTGATACGGCGTTGCGGTTTACTCGGTGAGCGGAAAGGGCAGCGTTACGCTGAAGCTCTTCAATCTCTGCTGCGGTATCGATGATGTCAGCCATGGTCAATGCTCCCGGAACTGTCGGTTAATTCGGTTGAATGTGAACGCCAGCAATAAAAAAGGCCGCTTTAGCGACATGGTGATTTGCGATTTCATGGCTGTATCCACCCTTTACCTTTGACGTGCTGAATAACGCCAAGCTTCCTGAGCGACTGGAGCCGGCGATCAAGGATGCGGAAGACGTCCATCGGGTGCTTTCCTTCTGCTTCAGCAATGACGAGGCACTCCTGCCTGACGGAAGGGCTAAATAGCTTCGAAAAAGAGGTTGGCTGAGCGCCGATAGCGCTTAATACTTCGCTATCCAGTTTCGCGTATTTGGTCATGCTGCACCGCCTTCAGGAAAGTCACCGAAGTCAGCAAGGTCAGTTTCGCGATCGAACTTAAATTCGCCTATATCGACAACCTCAACTTCGTGTTCGTAAATATCCCCTCCGCCACTTTCAAGAATCTCGATGGCTTCTTCCAGGCTTTCATCATCCACTCTGAAGGTCTGCGAACCTTCTGCTAGCTTGACCTCAGTGGTAAAAAGAAATCTTTTCACGATTCAACTCCGAAGCGGCGATTAAGCCGCCCTGTGTATACGACGAACTCCAGGAGACTAACTCCCAGAGCTTCAATTTTCTTGTGATGCTTGTTGATGATGGGAGGCACCGTTTCGTTCCAGTTAGGCTTTGGCTTCTTGCGCATGGCCTGCTGGATTTCCTCGGTGCAGCGGCGGCAGGCGGCGCGGATGGCGTTGTCATTTTCTGGCGTCATGCGGCCTCCGTCTTAACAACATCGATGGCGCAGCCGGGCAGCAATTCAACCGCGGCGGTGGCGCACTGATTTCCCCAGTGGTGCCAGCCTGGAGCCGCGCTGCGGCTGAACAGCTCAATGCGCGGCACATTACCGTAAAGCAGTTCCAGCCGATGACGCACTTCCCACGGCTTTTCGCTGTGCGCTCCGAGCGGGCTATATACCACCTGCTTAATCCCGGCGTGCTTACGTTCCAGCCCGGCGCCGCGGGTGGCAATCAACAGGTCTTCGGTGTTGGCCCGGGTGTGATTGCCGCCGTTCATGCGCGTCTCTGAGTTAAGCAGATCGAGGAAGTCGTAAAAGTCGGCAACTTCACCCTCGGCCAGGGCTTTATTGATGCGTAGCTCGGCGTTCTGATTCAGCTTCACCCAGGTGAAGCCCTTCATCGTGCGAACGGTAAAACCCCAGGCCTCAGCCAGTTCGATGGCCTCCTGGTTATGCGTACCGGTGTACCACATCGCCAGCACTGCGTTTTCGGCGGCAAGTTCCCACACTGGCAGACGCTTGATGTCGATTAACTTCATGGTGGAGTAGTGATCGGCAGCGGCGCCGTTACTGATTGTGTTGCCGTAAGAACAGGGCGGATCTGCGTAGATAAGAGAGTATTTTCCGGTCATGGAATTACACCTCGAAAGCAAGTTGTGGTGTGAACCGATCGCGTTCTGCGTCGTAATTCAGCGAACTTGCAGAGTTAAAGGCCTCTATGCGTTCTACCAGCACAGCGGCTCTGGTTTCTTTGCTGGCTGGCGCATAGGCTGATTTATCCCATGCCTTATCAATACCGATATTGCGCGCAACGTTTGTGCTGTCAGCTGATGAAAGGGGTATGTGAGTAAAAATGTCTTTATTCAGCATGCGAAGGCCATGGAGCTTGGTAATCGGATAGCCATTTGAATCGACTACGTGCCGGATAAGGTCTCGCAATTTTGCCCTACAGGCGCGTGGTCGCTTTGCATCGTATTCACCCATTGAACCTATGCAAACACGAGGAAACTCATGGCAAAGACGAATGAAACGCTCGTCGGGTTCGCTCATATGCCAGACAGGCGCACCGACGAATTTACCGTGTGGCCATTCAGCTATAAGCGCATCGTTCTCTTCGCTGGTTCCACCGATAACATCAGGGATAACTGCAAATGCGAAACGAGGGTGATTCATCCACTCCTTAACTAATTCGTAATAGTCGTACCAGTTAACAGGCTGGCCCTTATCCCAGAAGCTGAAGGCTCCGTTATCAAGTGCGAAAGATTGAGTTACCTCACTGGCAAGCTTAAGTTGCCCAGGGTTAGCGAAGCTGATAAATGCATGACGGCCTTTCCATGCCTTCAGTGCGCATGTATCAGGGGTTATTGGTCCGCCGTGAAAATGAATCATGCACCCTCCCGCTCCGGATCGTTAACATCCCAGCCATTGCGCTCAATATTGGTTTGCAGCCGCTTATCTCCTACCTCTTCAATGCAGCGGCCGGTAATCTCAGCGACTTCAGCGTTTGAGTGTCGCCACAGCAGCGCCAGCTCTTCGAGAGACCACGCTTTCATAGCACTGACTCCATTTCGTCGATGTAGATGCCCTGAGCAATCAGGCGGCTACGGCGGGCGGCACGTTCAATGCACTCCTGCCGTCTACCTTCCTGTGATTGCTCTATAGCGCGCCGGGTGAACAGGCGCGATTTACCTTGTGGTGTTACGACCTTCGGCTTGCTGGCCAGGCTAAATTTCCGGTCGCAGATGCCGTCCTCGTTGATCCATTTTTCCGACTCAACGATCTGAGCTATCTGTCCGGAGCCGCGGGTAATGCCGTTGGCAACCCGGTTAAACTCGATGAGCGTTACGCCGAACTTCTCGGCGATTTCGCTGCCGGTTACCGGGCGACCACGCGTCTGAATCATCCAGATAACCCGCTCACGGAGGCCGGAAAATTGCCCTGTGCGCCCGGGCCTGCGGTAGAAAGGTGTGCGTTTCATTCGAGCTCCAGAATGCGGCGCTTCGTGTCCGCAACAAGTTCGAGGAAGTCTTTTCTGCGCGCGCGAAGCCGGGCTATTTCTGATTCACATTCAGCAGCTGTAAGGCGATAGACGATGAGCTGCTTACCGTCCGGGAAGTCTGAGCAGTAGCTGATGAAGTCCACCCAATCCCTGCCGGAGCAATCAAGGTGCCCGACCAGTTGCCATCTGTATGCCGGATCGAAGGAGCCGCGGGTGAGGGTGGAGTAGTGAGTGGCGGCAATGACCGACTTAATCTCAACGAGCCCGTCCTGGCCAACGAGGCCGTCGGGGCTGTCGCCATACGTTTCGTGATCAAAGAACCCGCCGTTATTCACATCGACAAAGTTCATCTCTTCATACAGCATGCGGGCAATTGGCTCCTGTTCGTGCCCGCGCTCCATGTGGTCGTTTGAGAAGCCAAACTCAGACTTGCAACCCTTAATCTGCTCAAGAGCCAACTGAAGTGCGTAACGCTTGGCTGGTTCGCCAAACGCCTTTCCATCGTTAGCCATAATGAGGCAGAAGTTTGACGCGGTGGCCTTACCTAGGCGAAGAGCATCCCACTCTTCACCGTTTTGCTCGACGTCGTGCCAGATCATGATGAACACTCCTGCTCAAGCTGGCGGCGATGCTCCGGAGAAATGTCCATTCTCGCCAGCACTGCATCAAGGTTCCCATCGCGTTTGAAGGCGGCCTTAGCGTTATTCCATGCCTGCGTTTTTTCCGGCGAAAGCACCGGCTTTGTAACGCGCGCCGGGCTTAAGCGGAGGCCTTCAACCGACTCCTTTCCGAACCGGACATTTTTATCGACGTAAACAGTGACCTTCACGCCTACCCAATCCTCAAGGAATGGGGATCCGGTAATGCTTTTCAGCATCTTGCTGTTCGTGGCATTCAGAATCATCGGCTTGAGCTTTTCGCCAGGGCGCAGCTCGCGCTCTTCAAAATAAGCAGTGTTAAAAACGTCTTTGGTTTTTTTTGTTTTGTCGTTTTCTAACGTTGCGCGGGCGATCGTCAGCACCGTTGGCTCAACGATGTCGGCGCTGCTCAGGTAAGGAGAGTCAAATGCCTTGCGGTAATGTGTTTTTGAATCTGTCATTTTGCAGCCTCTCTGATGAATCTGTTTACCAAAGGCCTGAGAGCATCCTGAATGGTGAAATGCTCGCGTCGCTCTTTGCTGCTGTCATAAATCGGTGTCCAGCCGCATCCCGTATTCACCTGGATCACCTGGTAACTACCTTTCCCATCTCTCCACTGAATTCCGTTCATCGAGAGCCACTCCTTAAAGTCGGCTAATTTCGATTTGTGGAGTAAATTTCTGCGGGCCATTAACTCTCTCCTTAAAACGGGCAGCCGGTACGGTGTTCCCAGTCGTATTCCGCCTGGGCGTAAGCAACTGCCGAAATGAAATCGTTGTAGGCCTCGCCAGCTCTATCGCTGCGAAGTCCTTCGTATGGGCTGGAGTCGATCGGGACCGTGAAGTGGAAGAGGCCAGACGGCTCTTTTGGCATCATGTCGATGATTTTCTGCGCCCGGTCGTCGATCCACTTCTCTTTCTCGTCGGTGAGCTGCTGTTCAACCCAGCGCCGATCTTCGATGCGGTCGTAAGTGAGGTATGCGTTCATGACTGAACTCCTGAAATTTGGATGTGCAGATCCCGCCCGCTTTTAGCCAGGCCGATCGGTTGAGTAGGGTGGTTAGTGCTGGATAGGGTTGCCGTGACCGTCGAGAAGGACGTCAATCACGCAGTCACTGAGGCGGATGATTTCTGCATCGGTGTGCAGGTATACCCATTTGCGCTCCTGGATGACTGCTGAGACTCGATAGGTGCGGCCTTCATGCATTGCCATCATGCCGGGCGTGACGCACTGGCGAATGAGCGGGGTGGTGCCGTAGTGGTTGATCATACCTTCACCTCAACCTGTTTCAGGAGGCCGGCGATATTCATCTGTTGGCGGTTAAGCGTCAGCTTGTCGCGCGGTGCCGATACCGACGTCAGCTGCCACTCGTTATCGTTGAGTTTTTTGGCTGTGTACTGCTTGCCGTTGTGGGTGACTGTCATGATACCTCCCGGGCGCGGAGCATTGCGTCGGCAATGTAATAAGCATCTTCGGCTAATTCTTTGTATTGTGGAGATTCCGGGCCGCCACCAAACGAATGCCCGTCCCATCTGCGCACAATTGCTGCCATAGCCTTAGCCGCAAAGTAGTCACGGATCGTCATGTCATCTGTAGTGACTGAAACTTCTTCTGGATATGGTTTGTCATCAAACCGGTAAAGCAGGTCGTAATCGCCGGCATCGTCAAATCTGGTGACTTCGTACGCCCAGCGGTGACCGGCCCATTCAAATGACTGACCCCTTTTATCGCCACAAAATCTGCTTTTAAGGTAGGCGCCATATTCAGAGGAGTTAGCGTAAACTTTCATGGTGTATTTCATAATCATCTCCGCGCTTAAGGCCGCGCCGCCGAACGTTAAACAAGACTTCTGCGCTAATGGGCGGTGGATGGCCGCCGGTTGTCATAAATGGGCAGACTCGAAAATCTGCCTATGTATGGCCGATAAAAAACCCGCCGGAGCGGGTCATTCATTCTTTGGTATGCCGCAAAGGGCGTTTAGCGTTTCAACGGGAATGGCAAGTGCGGTGCTGGTCGCTTCACGGCGTTCCACCTCAGGCAAATATGGCACTGCCTCAGGCCACATCTCAGCCAGTTTTTTAACAGTTGAGACTTTGGTTAGAGCACCTTTAACCTGCAATTGGAAGGCATCAACTTCATCGTAAAGAACGTTGATGATTACCGTCGATTCAGTAAGTCGGTCGTGTAATTTTCCAACCTTCTTCAGCGTGCTGTAACTTTCAGGAACGAAACCCGAATCAACTACAGGAGCGAAGGAAGTTCCGAAGAACAGGTCACTTTCAAGATCGTGCTTACCAATATGTTTTCCACGGTGGCGATAGCGATGATCCAAACCGTTCCTGGCTAATTCGTGATACTCACCATTGATAATGACCTTCAAAATTGCAGTTTTAGCGGCGACCTGCATCTTGATGAACGAGTTATCTTTGAAATCTTCCCGAGCCTTAGTTATTTGCTCATCGCTAGTGTTTTCCTGCTTGAGCAATGCCTGTCGAATTTCTTCAACAATTTTCGCCCTGTCATTAACCGCCGCTTTCGCTTTCTCAAATAATGGGGATGCGAGAAGCAGGTTATGGCATAGCTGATTCTTAATTTCGTTGTTAAGACGAATCATTTACTTACCCTCTGTCGTTACCCGCTGATGCGGGAGAAATGCTTTGTGGTGGAGTGCTCCGGATTCGAACCGAAGTTTTCATGGGTGATCAGTCCATGCAGGCCCAGCCACACCCCACTACAAAACATTCCAGTTAGTGCCGGGATATTTATCCACGCCCGGCGCGTGGTTTCCTTGCTTTCCACAGACAAAGGAAATTGATAAATTGGTTATTCCACAGACAATTAAGGACTAATCATGGATGTAGGATTAATCATCGCGTCCCTTAAAAACGGACTTGGTGCTCTCTCGACGATCCAGAGCAACGAGGTGCTTCGAGAACGCATCGTTTTCATTGGCGAGCAGATTGACGTACTTCAGAAAACCCATGCTGCCACCGAGCAGAAACTTGCCGAAGCGATAGCAAAAAACGTAGAACTTACGAAGCAAATAGAGGCTTATAGGGCACAGAAGCAGTTTGTCCTTCATCGCACTGCGGCCTTTAGAAAAGATACCTCTGGTGGCTATGCAAGGGCGGTTTATTGTCCCAACTGTTTTAAAGCGGTCGGTGCCGACTTCAGTGATTCGACTTTTCATTGCGCTACCTGCGGGTGGTGTTCTGAGTTTGAAAAGAGAGATCTCGATAGTGTGATGAAAACCATCCCGTAAAATGTCAGGCGAGGATCACTCCCTCGCCACCCCTCTGATTGTTTACCGTCAGCCCCTCGCAAAGAGCTATCGGCCTGAATGTTGTGTGTAATATCTGCGTCTGGCGTCTCGAATCTTCTCCAGCTCACAGTTTTTCGCTGCGCTGTGATATTTGCTGATATGGCAGAAGGGCGTTCTCGGGTCGAAATCCCTCCCACACACTGGGCATTTGATGCTGTTTTTCATCGGCAACCTCAAATCAGCGGAATTGATTTACCCTTCATTTTCTGCGTTCCGTGGCAGGTAATGCCGCGTTCGCCCGGCTTGCTATACCAGGTACGTTGATTCTTACGCTCGATGCGCTGTAGGTTGCTTTCAATCTGTTCGTGGTACTCAGCCAGCACCGTTAAATCAATCGGTTTCACAGCGCTTTCTACGCGTGATTTCGGCTTGCGACTCAACGACAGAACAGGGCGGTTATCTGGCTTGGCGCTTACCCCAACCAACAGGGGATTTGCAACTTTCCATTCGGCCTGTTTCTCTGCGCGACGTTCGCGGCGGCGTGCTTGTGCATCCATTGTGGATCTCCTGTCAGTTAGCTTTGGTGGTGAGCACAGCCGGGTGACTAAATCCGGTCGCGTGTATCCGTGCAAAGTGCCATCTGTCACAGGCATCTTCTGCGTTCACCCCAAAGCTTTCTGCTTTGAATGCTGCCCTTCTTCAGGGCTAAATTTTTAAGAGCTTCACCTTCCTGGTGAGTGGTGCGTCCTGCTGATGGGTATAATAATCACCGCAAGTGGTATTTAAGTCAACACCGCAAGAGATAAAATATTACCGCAGATGCTTAACTTGTTGTAATTGACAGGTATTTATTTTTTGTTTCACGGATTTGCGCTCGAAAAAAAACAATTAGAACTGAAAGATGAGCGTATAAATATGAGGGTTTAGGCGATGGGGCGGGCGATTATGGAATTGTCACTGGCTGATTTACCCATGACCCAGCAAAACATCATCGACAAGCTGAAGCAGTACCGGAAGGAAACAGGAAACGTGATAGGGAAGGGAGCTAACAGGGATGCTGCGGAGTTGGTGAGGAAGGGGCAATAAAAAAGCCCGCACGGGCGGGCAGGTAGTGTTGCGATAGTTATTGTTATCAGCTTCAGGCTGGATAGTTATCGGCAGAATGGGGGATAGCTTTATGGGTGGGCAATAAAAAACCCGGCGCGGTGGCCGGGAGTCAGTATTCAATTATCAGTGATGATAGACTTGAGAAAAATCTCGGATGGCTGATATGGGTTGCTTTTAGAGGACGTATGCTTATACGTAATAGTAACGTCAGCTCTGGCTGTATAAATTCTTTTTATTTCATCCGGGTTTATGCCAGGAGCCAAAACTAACTTCACTCTTCTGTCAACCAAACCTGGTATCACTGCAGCCCATTTTTCAGGGTTATCCAAGTCAGTAGCCCTGATCTCAAGGTCGACATCACTGTGATCTCGGGTGTATGTATCTGGGGGAAACTCCACGTCAGTGGGAACCTTTCTTATAGTTTCAGCAGGTATCGTATATTTTACGTCCCCACTCCCAATTACGAGAGTTGCATTCTCATCGTTTCTTGCTGGAGAGAGAATTTTGACAGCGCTTTTGGCTAGTACCTTTTTATCGGTGACGCTACTATCAATGATCGCTTGAATTCTCTCAGGCGTAATCTCTGTCTGTCCGGCGCCAATATTGATAATCGTATTATTATTGGCTTCAAAATGAGAAGTAGTGTTCGGGGCCATGAGCTTGGCCAAGGAAAGAAAAGCGGTGCCAGCAAGGGCGATAACGACAGCCCACAAAAGAGCGTTCCTCACTTTGCCTTCCCCTATATATTTGGTTCTAACACCATCAACAAATTTGTCTAATTCTTCCTCATTGGCAAAGAAAAGTCTAATGAGTAATTTTTCTTTCAGCGATCCAACTTCCAGTTTACTAACTCGAACATCCACGTCTAAAACGTGAGATCCTGTTAATTCTGAAAGAACACCTCTGGACTGCTTTATTAGGGCTTCCCAGCCCTGCAAGGAGGCTATGATTTCCTTAATGCTTGGGTTGTTTCCAATAGAGTAATAAATATCCTCAGTGAACTCTAACTCCAGCAACTCAGCCATACAAATCCTTTCAATATTTTAGAATGTATTTTTGTTTAATCGCTTGCCAACCATTCAATCCTATACTCTGGCTCTTGCTACCAGCTATGCGCCGACCAGAGCACCTTGCCGATCAGACCAGCCGCAGCTTCGTCTCACCCAAACGTCTCTTCAGGCCACTGCGAAGCCACTACTTTACCCACAACCCGGCACTGGTCATTACACGGTATCATCGGGAACTGTGGGTTCAGCGGCTGAAGGAAAACCTGCCCGCTGTCTTTAATCAGCTTCTTGAAAGTGAACTCATCGCCGCCAAGGCGAGCAATGCAGAAGTCACCAGGGTCTACCGGCTCTTCCGGGTCTACCAGAATCAGCATACCTTCCGGGAAGCTGGGGCGAGAACCAGCAGGAGCAGTCATTGAATGCCCGTCAACCTCAAGCCAGAATGCGTTGTCGCTGGCTTTCTTGGTCGTGCTTACCCAGCGCTCCGCATCGCGTTCTGTGAACGTACGGAACTCAGGAGAGAACATCCCGGCCTG
Organism: Pseudocitrobacter faecalis; assembly: GCF_965231525.1. Lineage (NCBI taxonomy): Bacteria > Pseudomonadati > Pseudomonadota > Gammaproteobacteria > Enterobacterales > Enterobacteriaceae > Pseudocitrobacter > Pseudocitrobacter faecalis. Next base: position 1,600,583 of record NZ_CBDDNJ010000002.1, read on the forward strand.
AACGTGGGAGAATACGGGGTAGTCAAAGTCATTGCTGGTCACCCCCTCTGAAGACACTGCCTTGTACATTTCTTCAATTTCTGAAGCGAGAGAGGGGCTAAAATCACCAACGCTCACCTGGAGCACCCTTGCAAGTGCTGCTGCGTTACTTGCGTTCAGCGCATTTACGCCATTGAGAAGAGCTGCAATAGCTGACTGACCGACGCTTAAAGCATCAGCGATTGATTCCTGTGAGAGCTTAAGAATTGACTTCTTGCTCTCATAAATCGCCTTTAGACGCTTTGCGTCTTCAAGCTGTTCTGCTGTTAAGGGTTTCTTTTTTATGCTCATAGTTTGATTCTAACACCGGAAGGAATAATTTAATAACACCGCACGTGTTGACACAAATACCTCCTGCGGTGATAATCATGGACATGCACTAAGGAGGTCGTATGGATCAGCGCATAAAGCTTAAAGATTACGCTCAACGTTTCGGTCAGACTAAAGCAGCTCAAGACCTTGGGGTTTATCAAAGCGCCATTTTCAAAGCACTAACCGCGAAGCGCGATATCACGGTAATTGTTCATGCCGATGGTTCAGTGTCTGCTGAAGAGTTGAAGCCGTTCCCAAGTACCCGCCGCGAATCTAACGCAGCATAAGCACCACCCGCTCTTACACATCTCAGCCCTGAAAAAGGGCAATTCAAAACAACAAGTCTTAATGGCTATGCGTGTCTGCGCATTGGCCTATTTAACTATTTAACACTCTAGGAATTTAACAAATGGAAAACTCAATTAACCGCAACAAGGTCAATGCCCGTCGCATTGAATCCTGGTTGCTTAACCGTATCGCTATGAAAGGTGGCAACAACGTAGCTAAAGAGATCGGCGTCGATAAGGCACAGATTACCCGCTGGAAAGAAACGTGGCTGCCGAAGATGGCAATGCTGCTGGCAGTTCTGGAATGGGGTGTCGTTGATGATGATATGGCGCGGTTGGCAAGAGAAGTAGCTGCGGTGCTGACAAAGAAAAATCGCCCGGCGGCAACCGAGCGATCTGACCAAATCACGATGGATTTTTAAAGCAATTTACAGGAGTCATTTTAATGGCTAAACGCAAAAAGTACCAGGAAAAAGAAGAGATTCGACACCCTGATTCACCAGATGGTTTGGTCGTTGCTGCTTCTAAAAATAAGGCGTTCGCAGAGCGTCTTGTTGGCGTTATTCGTATCGCAATGGCTAAGGCAGGGGTGAAGCATGGCAGTCGTTAAGTTAGCAGACTACAGGCGCTCAGAACGCGCTGAAACATCTCAAGGGGCGGCAAACATGGGCTTTGTCTATCTGCACCGCCAGTTCATGGATAGCAAGCTCTATAAGGACTCTCAGGCCGTCCACTTATGGCTTCACCTGATCCTCAAGGCTAACCATGCAGATACCGTAGTAATGACTGATATCGGTGAGATGATTGTTGGTCGTGGTCAGATGATCACAGGACGTCCAACTCTTGTCATGGAAACCTTTATTCCGGACAACAAGGTTAGAAGTTTACTAAGAACCTTTGAGTCAAAAGGGATGATTAAAACTGAGTCGAAAGAGAGGAAATTTAGCCTGATAACCATATGCAAATATGACGATTTTCAGGCTCAAAATTGTCCAACGAATGTCCAACAGTTGTCCAACGCAACACCGCATCAGGAAAGGCCTGAGCAGGGTATCTGTCCAACGAATGTCCAACAGTTGTCCATAAACAATAATATAACTAATAACTCTCTTACTAACGTAAGAGAGAGTGCATCTTCCTCAGAAATTCCAGACCAGAAAAAACCGTCTTTAAGTTGTGAGCAGGTGGTCGATGTATACCGCAAGATTCTTCCTGAAGCTCAGGGAATAAATATCCTGACTGACAAGCGGAGAAACCTGATCCGAACTTTCTGGCAGAAAGCCAGCAAAGTCACCCGGCAACTGGACGGACATGCGTTCACCCTGAACGACTGGGAAGTTTATCTGAATTACATCGCCACCAACTGCCGCTGGATGCTGGAAAACAGACCAGACCAGCGCACAGGAAAGACATGGCGTAAAAAGTCCATTGAGTTCTTCCTGAATGTTGATGTTTACGCCAAGACGCGAGAGGGAGCATGCGATGACCTCTGAGATGATAACCGTTCCTCACAACCCCGAAGCAGAACAAAGCGTTATCGGTGGCCTGCTGCTGGACGATGACAACAGTGAGCGAGTCCAGAAGGTTCTGGCGATGCTCAAGCCTGAGTCGTTCTACAGCCGACCTCACCAGCTGATATTTGCCGAGATGCGCCAGATGTTTCGCGACAACAAGCCAGTCGATGGTCTGACATTGTTTGACGCGCTTGAAGGCAAAGGGCTCGCGGAGCAGGTAGGTGGCTTTGCTTACCTGGCAGAGATCGCCAAGAACACTCCCAGCGCTGCAAACATCGTGGCATACGCTGCGTCAGTCCGGGAAGCCGCAATGGAGCGCTATGGCATCAGCCGACTGACCGAAGCTACTGAGCTGCTGTATTCCCGCAACGGCATGAGCGCCACGCAGAAGTACGAGGCCATTCAGGGTATTTTCACCCAACTCGCAGACCATTCAAAAACCGGAAGTCGCCGTGGGTTGCGGTCGTTCGGCGAGGTTATGGATGACTGGGTAGCAGATCTGGAGAAGCGATTTGACCCTTCAGGCGAACAGCGCGGAATGAGTACCGGAATCCCGTCACTCGACCGACTGCTGGCGCCGAAAGGTCTGGTTAAAGGCTCTCTGTTCGTGATTGGCGCAAGGCCAAAAATGGGCAAGACAACCCTGTACGGGAAGATGGCGATCAACTGCGCGGTTCGGGAGAAAAAGCCAGCACTGATGTTCAGCCTCGAAATGCCAGGGGACCAGATCCTCGAAAAACTGGTTGGACAGAAGTCCGGCATTAACCCGAGCATTTTTTACATGCCAGCCACGGATGACGCCGATGACCAGTACCAGGGCGATTACGACGGCGACTTTAAGAAGGCGATCGCCACCGCCGGGCGATTGAGTGAAATCGACATGCTGTACATCGACGATACTCCTGGCCTGTCACTGGCGCACATCGTTAGCGAAAGCCGCCGAATCAAGCGCGAGAAGGGCTGCGTAGGAATGATTCTGGTTGACTACCTGACTCTAATGACCGCCGAAAAAGCCGACCGTAATGACCTTGCCTACGGGATGATCACCAAAGGTCTGAAGAATCTCGCCAAAGAGCTTGGCTGCGTCGTCGTGCTGCTGACCCAGCTCAACCGCGAACTGGAGAAGCGAGTGAATAAACGCCCGTTACCGAGCGATTCCCGCGACACAGGACAGATTGAGCAGGACTGCGACTACTGGGTTGGCATCCACCGGGAAGGTGCTTTCGATGACAGCGTGCCGCCTGGAGAAACCGAGTTAATCCTGCGACTCAACCGCCACGGCAATACCGGCACGGTTTATTGCAATCAGATCAACGGTGCAATTTACGACACAGACCAGCAGGCCGCCGCCGCAGAACGCCGCGGGCGCGAGCAGCAGCCGAAAAAGAAAGGGGGCTTCTAATGAAAGGCAAACAGGCAATTCTGCGTTATCTCGAAACGCACCGGACCTTCACCGCGAAGGATGTGGCTACAGAGTGCGGCATGACCATTAACTGCATCACGAAGAACGCTATCGATCTGGAGAGGTCCCGCAAGATTGTCCGGGTGAGCAAGGTCTGGCGAACGGTGACTTATCGCCTGGCGACGCCGGAAGATCAGGACGGTACCGCGCGCAGCTGCACCAACGGAATATTTCAGGAGTGCCGGAACAGTCCGGCTATGAAGCGAGTATTGATGGTTTGGGGGAGGGTAGGGGTATGAGCGTGAAACGTTATGAGTGGGTGGCCTGTGATGAGCATTCGTGCCATTGCGACGTGGTAGAGAGCGCTGAAGGCGATATGGTCGATTACGAAGACTACGCCGCACTTGAAGCCAGATGCGCGGCGCTGGCTGCGGAGCTGAGTGCAGTTGAAACAATTCACAACGACGCCGTGTTCATCACAGACGAACACTATGAGCAATGCCCGCCGGAAGTGCAGAAAATGATTCGTTCACTGGCGGTGTTGCAGATTCCTGCGTACCAGGCTTTCCTGGCTGAAGTGCGTGCTCATGGTGTTGATATCGCTATCGCAGAGTTAAACCAACTTGCGCAGCGCAGTGAAAAAGAAGCGCCAATCGCAGCGGAGCATCATCGTTCAGCAGCCCTGTATCTTCAGCTTTTTGCCGCCCAACTTCGCCAAGGAGCCGCCCAATGAGCAACATCGACAAACGCGCATTACGTGAAGCGGCGGAGAAGGCCAACCCCGAGAAGTATGGATTTTACCTGGTGGACGCATTTGAGGATCTGGCAACCCCTGAAACCGTGCTGGCGCTGCTGGATGAGCTTGAAGCCAAAGACCGCCGTATCGAAGAAGAGATTGGACGAGCTAACCGCGAGCACCACCGTGGTTTCATGATGGCATGCGGACATCTTAAAGAGTATTCAAACGTTCATTATGCCGATGCTGCCGAGATGGAGATAGCAGCCCTTCGCAATCGTATCAATGAGCTGGAATCCGCCCCGCCAGCCCCGGTATCTGTGCCAGACGTTCTGAAGCGACTGCGCTCCTTAGTGGCTGACCAGAGAGCTTTACCGCGCCGCAAGGAGTGGATTAGTGGCCAGCAATACAGCTACGTGCTACTCGAAAATGTAGAGGCGATGGTAGATGAAGCCTGCCGCGCCGCCATGCTTCAGGGTGCCGAACCTGTAACGACGGCTAACAAGTTGCGCGATGCGGTGGAAACCATTCGCAACTCCGGCATTGAAATCGACGCTGAGAAAATCTTTGCAGAACGTGACGCTATCAACGCCCCAGACTGCTGGTGCCGAACCTGCCGCCCTATAACGCTTACAGACATGAGATTTGTCGTCTGCCCTGAATGCGGAAATAAGCGCTGTCCGCACGCCAATGACCACAGGCATGCATGCACCGGAAGCAATGAGCCAGGGTAGGAAGGTAGTGCGTACCCAGTAGCACCGCAGCAGGAGGTGAAGTGATGGACGCATTCAAAGACTTCAGTGCGACGGACTGGTTATTTTTTGCAACGATGGTGATCGCATGGTTTTACCTGGTTGCAAAAGCGTATAGCTGGTTAATAGGAGTTCTGATTCGCAGCGGATGGAGGTTGTGGAATCGCAAGGACGATAAAACCCTGGCTATGGACTCGTTTTATAAGGCATTCAGGCTGGCAGAAATCGAGCCTGGTCAGAGAGTGGTTATCACCACCGAAAGCGGAATGACGATCCACATCATCCGGCCAAAAGGTAATCGCAATGCCTAACCCATTCGACTTCGTTATGTTCGCGATGCTCAGCTGTGTACAACCCTCCAGGTAATGGAGACTGACAAAATAATAAATAATCTGATATAAAATAAACTCACTAAAATGAGGTAATTACATGATTATTGAACTAACCAACAATGCAGGTCATCCTGTTTTTCTCAACAGAGATCATATCATCAGCTTTAAATCAAACGGTCACTATACGGAAATTGTGTTGACTAACGGGCAAACGGTAACAGTAAAAGACAAGCCATCAATTATCACTGATCAGCTCAACAAATGGCCGGGTTGATTAACTGAAGCTTTGATTTTTAATAATCAAGCAGCCATAATGAAGTCACCGCAGGCATGAACACCCAGCGGTGACTTCTGCGCATTTAAGGGGACTTAAATGCGACCACAATCTGAACTCCTCACCTTGTCACAGATGCAGAAATGCACCTGCGATTTTCTGCATTCTGCGGTTTCCGTTAAGGAGGCCGTATGACTCTGCCAGTAGACGGCATCAAACTCCATCGCGGCAACTTCGCGGCCATAGGCCAGCAGATTCAGCCATTGCTGGATGCCGGGCAATGCTTCCGCCTGCAGGTGAAGCCGTGGCGAGAGAGGCGCAGCCTGTCGCAGAACGCGCTCAGCCACATGTGGTACACGGAAATCAGTGAGTACCTCATCGCCCGGGGCAAGGCATTCGCTACGCCTGAGTGGGTCAAGGACGCGATGAAGCACACCTATCTCGGCTACGAAAGCAAGGACCGGGTAGACGTCGTGTCCGGAGAAGTAACCACGGTCCAATCCCTCCGCCATACGTCAGAGCTGGAAACCGGTGAAATGTACATCTTCCTGTGCCAAGTCGAAGCCTGGGCGATGAACATCGGCTGCCATCTGACCATTCCGCAGAGCTGTGAATACCAGCTGCTGCGCGATAAGCAGGAGGCGTGATGTCTACTCCACTATCCCGCGTCATCACCAACGAAATCTTCCGCGTTCCGGCGCGCCGCAAGCGCAAGGCCGCGGTTAAGCCGTCCGACATCCCGACACTGAAGGGCTACACCGCCAGCCTGGTGGATCAGAAATGGCTGCGTCTCGCGGCGAGGAGGACGCATGGCTAACTTATGCAAAGCCGCACGCGGCCGAGAATGTCAGGTGCGCATTCCGGGAGTCTGCAACGGTAATGCAGAAACCTCAGTGTTGGCTCATATCCGTATTGCTGGGCTCTGCGGGACCGGAATCAAGCCACCTGACCTGATCGCAACCATCGCATGCAGCAGCTGTCACGACGAGATTGATCGCCGAACACGCCTGGTCGATGCGGAATATGCAAAAGAGTGCGCGCTTGAAGGTATGGCTCGCACGCAGGTCATCTGGCTTAAAGAGGGGCTCGTAAAAGCATGAATGAATACCGCATCAGCCTCCCGTGGCCGCCGAGCAACAACCGCTACTACCGGCATAACCGCGGACGCACGCACATCAGCGCAGAGGGGCAGGCGTACCGCGACAGCGTCGGCAGAATCATCAAAGACTCAATGCTGGATATTGGCCTGGCAACACCCGTGAAAATCCGTATCGAGTGCCACATGCCGGATCGCCGCCGACGAGACCTGGATAACTTGCAAAAGGCTGCTTTCGACGCCCTGACGAAATCCGGGTTCTGGCTCGATGACCAGCAGGTCGACTACTACAGCGTGAAGAGGATGCCAATCGTCAAAGGCGGCAGGCTTGAACTGACCATCACCGAACTGGAGGCTGAATGAACCACACAGATTTCCTGCGGTATCAGGCCGAAAGCGTTAAGCGCGCCAACCTGCCGCCAGTAGCAAAGCACAGCCAGACCAAAACCAACCAGCCACATAAGGAAGCCGCATGAACAGTCAGCAACTGGAATACGTACGTCAGCAGCTCATTGTGGCTACCGCAGATATGAGCGGGGCAACGAAAGGGCAACTGGTGGCTTTCGCCGAGAACGCGATGTTTGAGGCGACGGCGCGAAGCCGGGGGCGGAAGAAAATAACCGACCCGGTCACCGGCAGGAAAGTTAACCCGGACGGCCCGGCGATGAGCGGCAGTCAGTCCCGCGCCAAAGGCTCATCCATCGCGCTGGTTGGGCCGGTTGAGTTCGTTACGGCATCCTGGCGACGCGCAGTCCTGTCGCTGGAAGAGCATCAGAAAGCGTGGCTGCTGTGGAACTACAGCGAGAACATTCGCTTCGAGTACCAGGTGGCGATCACTCAGTGGGCTTGGGCAGAGTTCCGGGAACAACTCGGTGCGAAGAAAGTAGCCGGCAAGACGATGGAGCGCCTGAAGAAGCTAATTTGGCTGGCGGTGCAGGACGTCAAAGCTGAACTGGCAGGGCGTGAGATGTACGAATATCAGGTGCTCGCGGAACTGGTGGGCGTAACGCCAAAGAACTGGTCAGAAACGTTTACGGACCGCTGGGTGGAGATGAGACGTATCTTCCTTCGCCTGGACAGCGGTGCTTTGTTGCAGGTTACGCGATCACGTTCACAACAAAAGGCGACAAATTTCGATAGAAGTCTTGCAAAACTGGATTGAAACGCATATATTTCATGTAAATCTGATATCGTCGCCATAGCTTTGATTGTCGACACAAAGAATTTAAGCCCGAGGTTAACGCCTTGGGCTTTTTCGTTTCTACACAACAGGAAAGAGCATTGGCGTGAAGGGCTCATAACCCAACCCACGCAGCAGCATGGAGCGCCAACGAAATGCTCAGTGCTCTGTCCGTTGTGGTGTAACTCAATTCCCGCTTGCGGGTTGAATGGGTAGAGTAATGCATCAACCGGTTATCCGGCAGGGCAGGCATGATGCTAATGCTGAACCTGAGTATCGGTTCGAGTCCGATCGCCACACACAGAACCCACTACCTGGGACCCTTCGACCCTAGAGCCGACATTGCCTTACCCTCATCTTCCCGGCCTGTCGCCGGGTTTTTTATTCCAGGCCCCGGGAACCATCATCGACACGCCTACTTGTTAAATCGTCCCGAGGGCCTGACCTAACCAACCAGCACCAAGCAGGTGCGAACATGAAGAAAACCACTATGCAAGACAGACCAGATACCTGGGCGGTGATGCTTGCGTGGCTTGTAAACCACAAAAACGAAGCTGGCTATTCGGTACTGGCTTTTGTCATGTCGATACTCGCTACCTCGCGCGGCGCGAAATCAAAGTGGAAAGACCGGATCGCCGGCGCAACGATGTGCGGGATCCTTTGCTTCTTCGCTCAGCCGACACTCACGGCTATATGGGCAATCTTCAACTGGAATTTCCCTCCTGAGCTTTGCTGGCCGATCTCGGCTGGCGTCGGGTATGTGGGGGTGGATTCTCTTTTCGCCTATGCGCGCCGTCGCCTTGGCCTGAGTGAACCGGGAGACAAAGCAAATGCTGACCCTCAGTAAATTCCAGCAAGCAACGGGCACCAGTGCGGCACTGGCCGGAAAGTGGTTTCCAGTCGTGCTCGCTGCAATGCAGAAGTACGACATAAGCACGCCGTTAAGGCAGGCTCACTTTCTCTCACAGGTGGGGCATGAATCATCTGGCTTCGCGCATGTGGAAGAGAGCCTTAATTACCGCTACGGCGCATTGCTGGCGATGTTCGGAAATCGAATCAGCCAGGAAGATGCTTTCAGATATGGTCGTGTTGATTCCGGCCAGAATGCTCACCCGGCCGACCAGAAAATGATTGGCAGCATCATCTACGCCAACCGGAACGGGAACGGCGATCGCAACAGTGGTGATGGATATCGTTACCGCGGGCGCGGCCTGATTCAGGTGACGGGTAAAGCGAATTACGCCGCGCTGGTGAAGCAGCTTGGCGTTGATACCGTGAAGAGCCCGGAACTACTTACTCAGCCTCAATATGCTGCCGAATCCGCAGCTGCCTGGTGGAGCAATCACGGACTTAACGCTATCGCTGACTCAGATGATGTTAGCCGCATCACCAGAATCATCAACGGTGGTACCAACGGACTGGAGGACAGGAAAGCCCGCTTGACTAAAGCTAAGGGGGTTTTATGTTCGGGTTAATCAGTTTATTCCGCATTTTCAAAAACAATGCGCACATTCTCATTCCTTGCGCGTTCATCATCCTTGTCGCTATCTGCCTGTGGGGGCTAAATGCCCGCAATCATCAGTTGACGGCGACGAACGACAGGCTCACACAGCTTAACGACAGCAAGGATGTGCAGATCAACGACCTGAGGGCTAAAAATGACGATCTGGCGGGGAGCGTTAAAGAACTTGCTGGCGCCGTTAACAGGCAAAACGTGGTCATGTCTGAAGTCGCAGAACAACGGGCTGAGTCGGCCAAGCAGAACCGAATGCTCCAGAGCGAGATTAAGCGCTACCTGGCGGCAGATAAGTGCGCTGCTGCTCCTGTTCCTGATGCCGCTGTTGAGCGGTTGCGCGCAGCAGCAGAAGCCGCCCGTGGAATACCGAGTAATAAAGCAGCCGGCCCTGAACATTCCGGCGGAGCTGACGTCGCGCCTTGATGTGCCTGATCTGCCAGACAATCCCTCATACGGTGACAGTGTTTCGATGAACGCGACACTTTACGGGATCGTCGGTCAGTGCAACATCGACCGGGCAGCAATTCGCAAAATTGAGAAAGGGCGAAATGATGAAAACCAACCAGTGCAGTGAAGGTTTCGACAACCCATCCAAGTTCCGCGAGGAATGGGATAAGCAGACCGAAAATAAGTAGGTCGTTACAGAAGCTCTTCTCTGAGGGGCTTCGATAATGATCTGTGTAACCCCGCAAGGATGGTGATCACATTTTGCTGACGGGTAAGCCGTAAGTGGCTAAGCACTTCTGAGAAGCAGGGCAACAGCTGCGACAAGGCAAAGAGGTAATCATGTCTGACATCTACCAAATCACGCTAACCACCCAAACAGGCGAAACCTTCACGGGCAAGATGTCACGACGTCAGCCAGAGCTGGTTAACGGCTTTGTGCCGCTGGCGACGGAGACGGGACAGTGGCTTTACTTCGCTCCGGCCGATGTGAAGCGCGTGGAGTTCACGCCGGTACCGACAGAGGAAGACACCAATGGCGATGAGCAGACTGTCAGTTGAAATCAAAAGCAGGTGGTGGCTTCCCGTTTACATCAAGACGCTGACAATGCTCTGCTTGATGATGCGGTGCGAGCCTGATCACCAAAAGGTGGGTAACTTCATCGTTAAGTATGGCATTAGCCAGAAGTTGAAGTATGAGCCTGTAAAGAGATAACGGAGTAACGAATGGCAAGTCTGACAATTAAGCAAGAGGCTTTCTGTCAGGCATACATCGAAACGGGTAAAGCTTCAGAGGCTTATCGGACGGCGTATGCTGCTGACAAGATGAAGCCAGAAGCAGTGCACGTAAACGCCAGCAAACTTCTGGATAACGCTAAGGTAGCACTAAGGGTGAAAGAACTTCAGGGAGAGATTAAGCAGCGCCATAACGTTACTGTCGATTCTCTCCTGGCTGAATTGGAAGAGGCCAGGCAGAAAGCCTTGAGCGCAGAAACGCCACAATCATCAGCTGCTGTGGCTGCGACAATGGGCAAGGCCAAGCTGGTTGGACTGGATAAGCAGATTGTCGATCACACCTCATCCGATGGAACCATGACTCCGAAGCCAACCGTGATCCAGCTACTCCCAGTTGAGCCCAAATCATGAGTAACGCCGTTCAGCTGCCAATCCCCGCAAAGCTTGCGCCACTGTTCACCGCGGTGAATAAGCGTTACCGGTGCTCGCACGGTGGACGTGGTAGCGCCAAGACGCGCACATTCGCACTGATGACTGCCGTAAAGGCGTATCAGTCGATGATGAACGGCGAGAGCGGCGTGGTGCTCTGCGCGCGTGAGTTCATGAACTCGTTGGAAGAGTCGAGCATGCAGGAGGTGAAACAGGCGATCCTGTCTGTTCCCTGGCTGGCTTCCAACTTTGATATCGGCGAGAAGTACATCCGCACCATCGACAAGAGCGTTAACTACGTTTTCTGCGGTCTGCGGCATAACCTCGACAGCATCAAGTCGAAAGCGCGCATCCTACTCTGCTGGGTGGACGAGGCTGAATCAGTCAGCGAAATAGCATGGCAGAAGCTGAGCCCGACCGTTCGTGAGGAAGGTTCAGAGATTTGGGTGACGTGGAACCCGGAGCGCGACGGCAGCGCAACGGATAAACGTTTCCGCAAAGAAGCCGGCGACGACTGCATCACCGTTGAGATGAACTACACGGATAACCCCTGGTTCCCCGACGTGTTGGAAGGTGAGCGCATCAATGATGAGCGCCGCCTAGACCCGGCGACATACGCATGGGTGTGGGAAGGTGCTTACCTAGAAAACTCTGATAAGCAGGTGCTGGCCGGAAAATACCGGATTGCTGAGTTCTCGGACCAGCTATGGAAAGAAGCTGAGCGCCTGTTCTTCGGTGCAGACTTCGGTTTCGCCAAAGACCCTAACACGCTGGTGCGCTCGTTCATCCTGCATAACCGGCTGTACATTGAGTACGAGGCATACGGGCAGCAGACAGAGCTCGACCACATGCCAGAGTTGTACGACACAATTCCCGGTTCGCGTGACTGGCCCATCAAGGCCGACTCCGCGCGACCCGAGACGATCAGTTATCTCAAGCGGCAGGGCTTCAATATCTCAGCTGCTGAGAAGTGGCAGGGTAGCGTTGAGGATGGGATAGCACATCTTCGCGGCTTCGATGAAATAATTATCCATCCGCGTTGCAAGAACGTAGCGCGAGAGGCCCGCATGTGGTCGTACAAAACGGACCGCATCACTGGCGAGGTATTGCCGAAACTGGCTGACGGGGATGAGCATACCTGGGACGCAGTCCGCTATTCCCTTGATGGGCATATCAAACGTAAACAGCAGGGGGTTGGCATGATGATACCTAAGCGCCTGCTTTAATCTGACGGACACGACATGAACAAAAACACATCCTTTTTTAAGGATGCGCTTGACTACAACCCAGAAACTGGATTGTTTGTCTGGAAAGTGCGTCCGAGAGATCATTTTTCCACTGATCGTGGATGGAATTTATTTAACTCGACGAAGGCCGTAAAGGTCGCTGGGACAATATCTGAACAAGGATATTTAAAAATAAACTTTGGCGGAACAATTCACCGCGCTCATCGTCTGGCATGGCTGTTCTGTCATGGTTATTACCCCGCCGAGGATATTGATCATATTAATCACATCAGGTCTGACAACAGAATATCCAACCTGAGAATTGCGTCGAGGAAAGAGAACCAGAGGAATCAGAGCTTACACCGCAATAACAAGAGCGGGCATAACGGCGTTCACTGGCGTAATGACTGCCAAAAGTGGCGGGCAATGATAATGGTTAACGGAAAAAGCAAGCATCTTGGGTATTTCTCAAATATTGAAGACGCAGTTAAAGCCAGAATCTTAGCTAACGAATTAAGCGGGTTTCACAATAATCACGGAGCATCTACATGAGCAAATTACAGATGGCCGTGAACCATGCAATAAATGACGCTAGGCTTGCTCGCTCAAGAATGGCTCTGCTTACCCCAAGCCTTGGATTAGACGCAAAAAGGAATTGTGCCTGGGCGGAATACGGATTCAAAGAAGAATTAACCTTCGACGATCTGTATAAACTCTACCGGCGTGGCGGTATCGCTCACGGCGCTGTCGAAAAGCTTGTTGGCAAATGCTGGCAGTCAAACCCTGAAATCATTGAGGGTGAGAAGTCAGATGAAACTCGCAAGGAGACACAGTGGGAGTCCAGAGCTAAACAGGTTTTCACCAATCGACTATGGCGCGCGTTCCTTGATGCCGATCGGCGGCGTCTTGTTGGTCGATACGCAGGGATTCTCCTTCATATCCGCGACAATAAAGCGTGGAATCTTGAGCCAACGAAAGGGCGAGGTCTGGAGAAAGTAAGCATTTCATGGGCTGGCTCGCTGAAAGTCAGCGAATGGCATGACGGACTGGTTTCAAAGAACTACGGCCAGCCGAAGATGTGGCAGTACACAGAAATTCTACCCAATGGTTCCTCTCGCCGTGTCGATATCCACCCTGGTCGCGTTTTCATCCTTGGTGATTATACCGATGATGCGATTGGCTTCCTTGAGCCAGCTTATAACGCCTTTGTCAGCCTGGAGAAGGTGGAAGGTGGTTCCGGTGAGTCATTCCTGAAAAACGCCGCGCGTCAGCTCAACGTTAACTTCGAAAAGGAAATCGACTTCAATAATCTGGCGTCGCTGTATGGCGTGAGCATCGACGAGTTGCAGGATAAGTTTAACGAAGTTGCCGGGGAAATGAACCGTGGCAACGATGTTTTGATGACAACCCAAGGGGCCACGGTGACACCGCTGGTTACTGCTGTGGCTGATCCGTCAGCAACCTATAACGTCAACCTGCAAACCGCTGCCGCCGGAGTTGATATCCCGACGCGCATTCTGGTTGGTAACCAGCAGGCTGAGCGGTCCAGCACTGAAGACCAGAAATACTTCAATACTCGCTGCCAGTCTCGCCGTGGCGACCTGTCATTCGAAATTGAGGACTTCTGTGACAAGTTGATTGACCTCGGAATAATCGACCCGATTGGGCAGAAAACAGTCATATGGGACGACCTCAACGCGCAAAGCGACAGTGAAAAACTGGATGCCGCGCAGAAGATGTCGCAAATAAACAGCGCATCGCTGGCGACAGGCGAGCAGGTGTTTACTGGTGAAGAGATTCGTGTAGCGGCCGGGTATGAGGGATCTCCTGAGCCACTTCCAGAGGTAGATGATGACGAAGAAGAAAGCGAAGTCACCGATACTACCCGGAAACCTTAAAGATCCGACAGGCGCAGACCGCCTTGAGCGCGGAGCAATGAACGAGTTCGCCAGGCGAATGAAACGCATTGGCAAAGCCTACAAGGACATTCTTGACCGCATTCCTGCATCACCATCAGTAAACCAGCGCTACACCTTCGACCTCGACTCCACCCAGCTATCAATGCTACTCAGCAATGCCTCATTGCTGGTGGATGAGATTTTGGGTGCAGATAACGAGACGGGGTTCTGGTTCTGGACTGATTACGTCAACCCTGCTTATCAGCGCGGCACGGCGCAGGAGTTCGCCAATCTGTCACAACAGTCTGCTGTGTACGCGGCAGGACAGGAAAGCGTATCGGCAATCCTCCTGAGTGAGCCGTACCGTCGCAGGTTGATTCTGGTTCGCGCTCGCACCTTTGAGGAAATGAAGAACCTCAGTGCCACTGTGAAAGCAGATATGGCGCGGATACTGACTGATGGGCTGGGGCGCGGACAGAACCCGCTGGAGATAGCGAGGCGCATCACTGAGCAGACAGGTATTGAGTCTCGCCGGGCTAATCGTATAGCCCGGACGGAGATTACTACGGCTTTGCGTCGCGCGCGCCTGGACGAGGACGACGAAGCCAGGGAGCAATATGGCATCCGTACAAAGCAGATGCATATATCAGCGCTAAGCCCGACGACCCGTAGCACGCATGCCGCGCGCCACGCTCACCTGTACACCGCAGAAGAACAACGGGAGTGGTGGGCTAAGGATGCAAACAGCGTGAACTGCAAATGCTCCACGATCGCGGTACTGGTCGATGAAAACGGCAAGCCGCTAAGCGACACCATCATCGATAAAGCTCAGAAAACATTTAACACAATGAAAGCCCGTGGCTACCAGTGGGCGAAGGGTTAACTCATGCCAATACAAGTGAACGTCACCTCCAAGGTGAACAGTAAGACTATCCGGCGAGAACAACACAACGGGCGTGAGCACTGGGTTGTTCCTTCCTATACCCTCCCGGCAAACGTGGTTATGAATGGCGGTCTTTATCCGGCTAGCGAGATTGACCAGCACTATACCGGTCTTGAGGGGACGCTGGCACCGCTGGGGCATCCACAGGCCAACGGTCAGTTTGTTTCGGCTTTCAGCCCGGAAGGGTTGAATGTGGGGTATGTCGGCGCATGGAACAAAAACGTCAAGAAGTCAGGCAATCGGGTCTATGTCGAAAAATGGATCGACGTTGAGGTAGCCGGGCGTACTGATGACGGCAAACGCCTCCTTGAACGGCTCGAATCGCTGGAGAAGGGCGAGGATGTACCGCCAATTCATACCAGTGTTGCCGTATTCCTGGAAGAACTGGAGGCGAACGAAGAACAAAAAGCTCTGGGAGCTAACTGGGTTGCGAAAATTCATGCGATGGATCATGACGCCATTCTTCTGGATGAGGTTGGCGCAGCAACGCCCGAGCAGGGTGTCGGGATGATGGTGAATGCCGACCTTGCCACGCCACTGAAGGCTAATTCCGGCGCGCTGGTTGGCGAAACCTACCGCGAGCGAGAGCGGAGGCTGGAGAAGGCTGCGAAAGATAAATTCGCTCCCGGCGAGAAAGAATATGCGTGGGTGGCTGATTTCACCGACTCACAGGCCGTAATCATCCTCAATAATGGCGATCCGAAGGTTTACGGATACAAGTCTGAAGGCGGAAAGATTGTCTTTGACGATACCGGGACAGAGGTTCAACGCCAGAGCTCATGGGTTGCTGTCGTCAACAAGCTCAAATCATTTTTCACACCGCAGGAACAGCCTGCACCAAACCACAAAACGGAGGGCGACATGCCTTTAACCACTGAAGAGAAACAAGAGCTGATCAGCGAAATCGGTAAAGGTCTGGCCGCCAACTTCGCCGAAGCCCTGAATCCGATTAAGGACGCGATCACCGGCCTACAGGCCAATCAAGACAAGCTGACCGAAACCCTGACCGCAAACTCACGCGCGGAAGAGAAAACCAAGCGTGAAGCGGTGGCGAAAGTTCACGGCGAGATCGTGGCTAACGCTCTTTCAGGCGAAGCGCTGGATGCGATGTTTAAAACAATCGGTGAATCCGCGCCGCTGGGCACCAACTCTGCGCAACAGCAGAAAGAAACCGGTGCGCCTAACCCTGACGAATATTTCAAATAAGGAGCCAGACTAATGGCACGTTATCGTCGCGTTAATATCGACGGTCAGTCTCTGTACAAGACCGAAACCCGCGCCGCAGCCGCAGCACTGCTGCCTGGAACGGCTGCTGTTATCAATGGCGACAATGAGTTTGCGCAGGCTACAGCGCTTACTGGTCGTCTCTACATCATCGACGTCGCCTACCATCAAGGCTTGAAAATCACCGAAGCAGTTCCCGCTGGTGATTCGGCTGTGGGCAACTACGTAGAAGAAGGCCGTGAGCTGGCCCTGCTATGTGTGGCGGGAACCTACGCCAAGGATGACCCGATTAAGTTGGGCGAAAATGGTCAGTTCACCAAGGCAACGGCGGACACCGATTCGGTGATCGGCTACAGCCAGGATGATGCAACCATTGCCGCCAGCACTACCGATTTCATCCGCGTGCGTATGCGCGTTGGCACTGTAGCTGCCCCGGCAGAAAATTCAGGAGAATAAGAATGTATTTTACCCCCGAAACACTGGCTGCTAACAGCCGACTGCGCGGGCACTGGAATGAGCTGTGGGCCAACCGCAACATTTTCAACCATCATCACGACATGATGGTTAACGCATATCGCCAGAGCATGACCCCCGAAATGCTGGCGGCTAACGCTGTTGGTGGCTTCGCTCGTGAATTCTGGGCTGAGATTGACCGCCAGATTATCCAGATGCGCGATCAGGAAATTGGCATGGAAATCGTCAATGACCTGATGGGCGTGCAGACTGTATTGCCTATCGGCAAAACCGCGAAGCTGTATAACGTGTCTGGTGACATCGCTGATGACGTGTCAATCAGCATCGATGGTCAGGCGCCGTATTCCTTCGACCATACTGAATTCGGTTCTGATGGTGACCCGATCCCGGTATTCACTGCCGGTTACGGCGTCAACTGGCGACACGCGGCAGGTCTGAGCACTGTCGGCATCGATCTGGTGCTGGAATCTCAGTCTGCTAAGCTGCGTAAGTTCCACAAGAAGCGCGTCAACTTCTATCTGAACGGTGACTCCAGCATTGTTGTTGATGGTCTGCCAGCTCAGGGGATGAAAAACCACCGTAACACGCAGAAGATCAACCTGGGCAGCGGAGCGGGCGGCGCCAACATCGACCTTACCACTGCAACCCCGGCGCAGTTGCTGGCCTTCTTCGGCCCGACCGGTCCGTTTTGCCTGACGGCTCGCACCAACAAAGTAACTGCTTACGACAAGCTGTGGGTTAGCCCGGAAGTGTGGGCCAACATGGCGAAGCCATACCTGGTAGACATTAACACCGGCACCAATGCGTTACTGAGCGGAACGGTTCTGGATGCGATCAGTAAGTTCATTCCTGCGAAGTCTATCCAGATGACCTACGCGCTTTCCGGCAATGAGTTCCTCGCCTATGAGCGTCGTCAGGACGTGATTTCTCCGCTGGTCGGTATGGCTGTCGGCGTTGTCCCTCTGCCGCGCCCAATGCCCCAGTCGAATTATAATTTCCAGATTATGAGCGCTGAGGGTTTGCAAATTAAGAAAGACGGCGAAGGCCTGTCCGGTGTGCTGTACGGCGCGAATCTGGCATAAGGAGAACAACATGGCTAAATACCAGGTAACCAGAGCATGGCATGGGGTGAACATCGGTGATGTGGTTGAAATTGAGAAACTGCATCCTGCGCTTAAGCCTCATGTTATGAAACTCTCTGACGCTGCGCTAACCCCGGCGACGCCAGATGCAGGTACGGATGTGAAATCCCGAAAAGAGATTATCGCAGCGCGCCTGACGGAGCTGGGTATCGAGTTTAAAGGCAATCTCGGGGCTGAAAAGCTCGGTGAATTGTTGCCTGATGGTGAACTCGAAAAACTGTTCCCTGCTGAATAACCGCCGCGAAAGCGGTTTTTTTATGCCCCGTTCCGGCGGGGCTAATAAGGTGCATAACATGATCCCAGAAGATATGAAGCAACCATTGCCTTACACGCAGTTTTCTGAGATTTCATCGTTGAGCGTCGCCAACGAGATCAGTCTTGCGATATCCAGCACCACCGAACTGGTTAAAGACTCGTCGAGCGTGGAACGATTGATTCTCCTCAGGCATCTTCGCGCGCTTTGCGACCTTCAACTCAATAAATTATCAGGGTTGGAATAGTTATGGTGACGCTGGAACAGGCCAAAGAGTATCTGGAGGGCCAGGGAATTACCATTCCCGGTTTTGTTCTTCAGGCTCTCGTCGACCAGGCCAACAGCATTCAGGAATGTCTTGATGCGCATTATCCGGCATCGACGGCGCTCCTGATTCAGCTCTACCTGCTGGCGCTCATGGGGCTAGGGCAGGGTGATAAATACATCAGTTCACAGACAGCACCCAATGGTGCATCGCGTTCATTCCGGTATCAGTCGTTTTCAGACCGCTGGAAAGGGGCGCTGGCATTGTTGCGTGGCGCTGACAAACACGGCTGTGCTAATGACCTCATCCCTCCAGACCCGACCAATACAGCGTTTGCTGGTATCTGGATTGGCAAAGGTGGCTGTTTTTGCCGAAATAACGACTAATTTGCTGTTTATGTATACAGTGAGTGGTAAAATAAACAAGCCGAATCATGCGCTAACATGAGTTCGGCTCTAACCACATCGTCGTTATGGAGGTAACGAGCATGCTGAATCTATTCTATCTGAATACTTCTCATATGACCCGAGTTCGCCATCATTTCTTAGGTGGAAAATAAATATTGGCCTAAGAATAAAGGCTGGTGATGAAGTGGGTTGCATTAGTTCTTATGGTTATTACCGGACAAAGCTTCATGGAAAGGAAATTGCCGCCCATCGCATTGTTTGGCAGCTCCACAATGGAGAAATACCTGTGGGTATGCAGATTGATCACATTGATGGGGTAAGGACAAATAATGATATTGAAAACTTAAGGCTAGCCAGCGTCTCAGAGAACCTTCAAAACCAAAAGCGCAGCTCCAAAAACACAACCGGCGTTAAGGGGTTGAGTTGGAACAAGGCCGATAGAGCGTGGCGTGGAAGTATTCAAGTGAAGGGTGTGAGAAATCATTTTTCATCTAAATCACGCAGCGAAGTAGAGGAGTGGCTAAGCAAAACCAGGTCATCACTTCACGGAGAGTTCGCTAGAGAATTTTGATACTAAATAATCCCGCTTCGGCGGGTTTTTTGTTGGAGACCGCTGATGTGGATATCGGTTAAGCAGCGATTGCCTGATCCGTTCGTTAAGGTCTGGGTGATGACCGACAGTGGTAAGCGCGTTACCGGCTATGTGAAAAGTAACGGTGACTGGTATTTGCTGTGCAGGAAGGTGGCAGCGGAGAAACCGGAGGTGATCCGGTGGGAGGATGGCAATGTCTGAAACAGCGCGCTGGAGTTACACCAACGTTGCGACAATCTATCCGCGCGTCT
This sequence comes from Pseudocitrobacter faecalis, assembly GCF_965231525.1. Lineage (NCBI taxonomy): Bacteria > Pseudomonadati > Pseudomonadota > Gammaproteobacteria > Enterobacterales > Enterobacteriaceae > Pseudocitrobacter > Pseudocitrobacter faecalis. Next base: position 1,620,306 of record NZ_CBDDNJ010000002.1, read on the forward strand.
ACGACGACTGGAACAGCACCTGGACAAACGGAACTCCATACCTGATTGACTGCACCTGGACGGCGAACAATGAAATTGCTGTAGATGCCAGCGGGAAAGAGTTCACCACGAACCTGATTTTCTTCACTGAACTGAAGCGTAACGGCGTCGATGCAACCATGCCGAAGCGTGACTGGTACATCGCCAGAGGTGACACAACAACTCAAGCCGATCCGTTGAAGGCTGGTGCCAATGTCATCAAAGCGGTGACCGAATGGGATATGTCACCATTTGGTGAGGAACCCGATTATAAGGTTATGACGTGAGGTGATTTATGTTCTCGCTTGGATTAGCTTGCTTTGCTCTAGGTTTCGCTTGCCACGCTGCGTTTATTCAAATAGTCAGGTGGTGGTATGCCCGTTAAAGGTATCAAGCGTGTTCAGATGAACACCCGCAAGGTGTTGAGTGATATAGCTGGCATCCGAACGGAGAAAGTTCTGTATAAAGTCATGAATGCTGGCGCCAATCACGCAGCCTTAATTACCCCGGTTGCAAAAACATCCTTTCTCATTAACAGCCAGTACAAGAAGCTAGAGCTAATGCCGTCAGGAATGATGGGAAGGGTGGGCTATGCGGCAAACTACGCCGCCGCCGTTAATGCCGCACCGGGGACACTGAAAGGCAAGCCAAGACCAGACGGTAGCGGTAATTATTGGGACCCGGACGGTGAACCAGACTTCCTTCGTAAGGGCTTTGAGCGTGACGGTCTCAACGAGATAAAGGCCATCATCAAGCAAGGGTACAAAGTATGACACGTAGCGAAGTGTATGACGCGTTGAGAGCGTGGTTGCAGTCGCATGGATTTGATGTTGGTTATCGTGTTCAGAGTCGATTCTGGAAAGATTCTGAAGAATCAGCAGGCGATCGCTTTATCGTTATCCAGCAGAACGGCGGCGGCAAGCCAGAAGAGGCGATAACCCGCGATTATTTCAGAATCCTCCTCCTGTCAGGTCAGAACGACAGCAATATTAACCAGGTTGAAGACCGCGCCGACGCTATCCGCCAGGCGATGATCGACGACTACAAAACTGAGTGCATCATCTCGATGCAGCCAATCGGCGGCATCACCGCCATCAAAACAGAAGAAGGTCGTTACCTCTTCGATATTTCCTTTCAAACCATCATTTCCCGATAAAACGGAGATACAAACATGGCATGTGAAGCTGGTGCATTCACAGGGCGTGACGTCGTTGTTTATTACGCGATTTCCTGCCCGGAAGTCCAACCCTCAAACGGTGACTATACACGCCTTGGCATGATGCGAGGCAAAACGACAGGCGCAGAATGGGAAACCGCTGATGCAACTGCCGATATGAGCGCTGCATTCACGCAGGAAAACCTCGTTACTTACAAGAACATTTCGTTCTCAGGTGACGGCGTTACCCGCAAAGAAGATGTTTATGCGCAGAACGCGCTTAAACGCCACGTCTATAACCCACCCGCAGAGACCAGTAACCAGCCGTATGTCTGGCTGAAGATCATCTCTCCAAACGATATTACCGAAGGGCCGTTCATGGTGACCTCATGGCAGGATGAAGCGCCGCACGATGACGTTGCCACCTGGTCTATTGAAGCATCCAGTGCTGGTAGCGTGGACGTGCGCGACGTTGGTGCGGTCATTACTATCACCGCTCAACCGCAGAATCGTACGCTGACCGTTGGTGATGCGCTGAATCTGTCAGTGTCCGCAACGGTTTCTGATGGCTCGGCGCTGACCTATCAGTGGAAGCATGATGGCGAAGATATCAGTGGTGCCACGTCTTCCACTTACACCAAAGCGAGCGTTACAGAAGATGATGCCGGGGCTTATACCTGTCAGATCACTTCGACCACCGCTGGCAGTCTGACGTCTGGCGCCGCGACGGTTATCGTCAACGCAGAGTAAGCATGAGGGGCGGAAGCCCCTTTTTCTTTGAGAGGCTTCATGAAAGCAATAACCGATATCGGCCAGGCTGTCATTCGGGCCGGTAGCAAAGAGATATTTCTCAATCCGTCATTCCTCGCTATGTCGCGTATTGGCTCACCGGAACAGATTGTTGATGCTTTCGTTAAGGTTCATGCCGGGCATTATCCGAAACACCGCATCACTGATATCCAGACCATGAAGGCTGTCAACGCTCGCTGCTTTGCTGAAATGGCAGCGTCGGCTGCCAGCATAGTTCGCCATTGCTCAGAGGGTAACATTGCAGAGGTGATTGGTTCGTACTCGGTGAACACGGCAGGACGGCTGCTGTTTAAGCCGGGAGCCATTCCGATCGAGGATGTTATCCTGCTTGCCCGCCACCTGATGCTTCATGGCGTAATGGGCGACCAGCCACCGGAAGAATTCGAAGGTAAGAAAGGCGAATACAGCGACAAATTCGATGTACGGTCATTCGTCTACACCGCTGTTGCTCACCTCGGCATGAGCGAGTCAGACGCATGGAACATGACAATGACCAGCTTCCGCGCCGCCATGAACGCTAAATTTCCGCAGAAAGAGAAAGCCAGAGTGCCGACTCAGGAAAAATACGACGAAGTCATGGACTGGGCTGAACGAATGCTGGCGATCGACGCGCAACGGAACGGGCCGCATTAATCAACTTAAGAACAACACAAACAGCCTCGCACCTGCGGGGCTTTTTTATACCAGCAATAAACCCAACGCGCTTCACACGCGCACGTTATAATCCTAGAGCCTACAGAAAGCGAGCCTGAGAGTTAGTTGTACTCTGGGGCGGCTATCTCTGTGTGACAGGCTCACTTTCTATAGGTAAACCTCATGCACTATCCAACCGTATCTGTAAACGGCGTATCCGTTCGCGTCGATAACGAAGGGCGCTACAACCTCAATGATCTTCACGCTGCCGCAGTGGCAAACGGAGAGGCAACAGAACAGCAGCGCCCAAGTCAGTTTTTGCGTAGTGCTCAAGTTAAGCGCTTCATAAAAGCACTAAAAGCCAAAGTGCAAAAAAGCACTCTGGAACAAATTCAACCACTTAATGTTATTAAAGGTGGGGATGAACCAGGCGTTTGGGGTGTTGAACTGTTGGCGATCCGTTATGCCGCATGGATTAAGCCGGAATTTGAGATTGAAGTATATGAGGTGTTCCGAACGGTGGTTCGCCTCGGCATCAGTGCCATGTCCCGCCTGAACAAAATTGACCACATCATCAATACTGAAACCAAGCAGATCAGCCAATGCGCCAGCCAGATGGCCAGATGGGGTTCCGGCGGCCGCAAGCAACTACTGAACGCAGCACGGGATCGTGTTGCTGATGAAGTTCAAATGTATTTGCCTGGCATTATGTAGGCAGCGGTGACACGCTCAACTGCGGGTTTTGTCGTTGACCTGTCATTTCATGATGTTAGGATGTTTCCGATTGCAATCAAAGGAAACATTAAATGAAAAAGGTAGTCGCTTTAGCTCTTGGAGCTTTACTGTTGTCTGGGTGTACCGTGCGTGTTGCTGACATGACTGTTGGCAGTACCAAAAACTATAATCTGAACGCAGCAAAATTCGAAAAAGGTCAGCGCGTAACTGGCGAAGATAAAGCGCCAATTGTGATTTTCCCACTCGGCATCCCGAGTGTTAAAACTGCAATGGATCGCGCTATTGAGAAAGATAAGTGCGCTGTTGGTCTGAGTGATGTGGTCATTTACCAGCTCAACCATGCTTTCCTGTTCGGAACCTACGGCTTCCGGGTGGAAGGTACGCAGATCATTGATAAATCTCAGATGGGTTGCGAAAACCGTTAATCTGCACAAGGCCACCTACTGGTGGCTTTTTCTTTTGCATTGCCTCGCTCATATACCGTGCTAACATTTTGGCAAACAAACCAAAGGGGATAGGGATATGAAAAAGTGGCTTTGCGCAGCGTTACTTGGCGTTTCAGCGTTAACAATTACAGCCTGTGCTCCCACAGTGCAAAAAATAGACTACAACCAAAAATCAATGTTGCTCTCGCTTGGGATGAGCAAAAACGACGTAATGCAGGTCATGGGTACTCCGCGGAGGACTGATGTCAACCAAGAGCGGGAACGTTGGATTTATTGGAATAAAGCCGTTTATGGGTACACCGTTGTCGACAATGAGCAGTTAGCTACAGATAGACTGACAGTCACCTTTGTAAACGGAAAGGTCACCAAGTGGGGGCAGCAGACGCTTACAGACGATATGCTGGAATCGACGCAGAAAACGGCACAGGCATACGCTGAAGCGTCTCAAGGAGCCCAAAAATGAGAAAAACATTTTTCTTAATAGCGCTTGTGGCTTCCGTATCATTCATTTCTGGTTGCGCACAGGAAAAACCAATGACTTCGTATGACGATGCGGGTCTCTGTGTTTTGAAGGGGCAGGCTATGGGGTATGGGAATACAGAAATAATGCCTAAAATCCAGGCTGAGCTTGCTCGACGTGGAGATCTGAGTATAAGCAAGGCTGACTGCGATACTTATATCCAGACAGGAAAGCAAAGCGCACAAGTTGACATGCAAACTACGCGAGACATCATAGATCGCTCTCAGCGGTCACAGGCTATAAACGCCATACAAGGTTACTAACTAAAACCAATTCTACAAACCTCGCTCCGGCGGGGTTTTTTATTGCCTGGAGAAAATGAAATGGCCGAGAACGTAGGTGATATTGAATATGTAATTAAGGCCGATACGGCTCAGTTGCTGCGTGCTGACAAGCAGGTTACATCTGTAACCAATAACATGGATACGGGGTTTAAGAAGGCTGATAATTCTGCGTCAAAGCTGTCTACGACAATAAGCAAACTGTCTGCCGCTATTTCTGTTGCGCTGATTGTTGAGTGGGGGAAGAAATTCCTTGAGCTTGCGGACAACATGACACAACTCCAGGCAAGGATAGCCAGGCTTTCAACTGATGCCTCCACAGCAAAAGAAACGTTTCAATCGTTGACGCAAATATCGTCAAAAACAGGCGCCAGTCTGTCGGATACAACCAAACTGTGGGAAACATTGACATCGTCTCTTAAGGAAGCTGGCGCATCAAATTCTCAGGTCTTAAATCTGACCGATACGCTGCAAAAAATTGGGCGCATAGGAGGAAACTCGACAGAAGAAATGTCGAATGCTCTTCGCCAGTTTGGACAGTCAATTGCGTCAGGCACCGTCAGAGCAGAAGAATTTAACTCAATCCTCGAACAGATGCCTGAGTTAGCAAGACAGATTGCTGCTGGTATGGGTATTAGCATGGGCGAGTTGCGTCAGCGAATGCTCGATGGAAAATTGACAGCGCAAGATGCTCTGAATGCTATACAGGACAGAACGGAAGTTGTTAACGAGGAATTTAATAAGCTTCCTCGTTCATTATCACAAGCTACCGGCTCTCTCGAAACATCATTTGCAAAACTTGTCTCCTCAATAAATGACGCAACTGGAGCATCAAGCGCAGCGGTTACTGTTATTGATGGGTTGGCGAAATACATCGAGTTACTCGGTGACTCATCAACATCAACTGCGGATAAACTATGGTCTCTCGCTGGTGCTATTTCAAAACTTAACCCTGGATATCTTGGAAAACTTTTAGCTGACGGACTTATAGGAGATGAACCTCCAAAACAAGTCGATGTATTAAGCGAGAAAATTGCCAATCTTACCGGGGATTTAAAAGAGCTTTCTGGGCAGGCTGAAAAAACAGCGCATGTGGAGATACCTCAGACCGATAACAATAAGGGAGGAAAGGGAGGTGGCGGGAAGTCTACCAAGAAACAGTCCGACGAAGCGACAGAGTCTCTCGCCAGACAGCAAGCCGCACTCGATCGCCTGAACACAGGATATGCAGAAGGATCACTAGAGCTAGCTCAATATGACGCTGTTGTAGCTCTGGGAAACAAGGCGACTAATGAGCAGATAGCTAAGGCGAAGCAGCAGGCTAAAGCCATATGGCAAGTAACCACTGCCATTAAGAATCGCGCTCAGGCTGAACAGGCCAAGCGTTTCACAGATCAGGAGATCGCTACTAACAAAACCACGCCAGACGCTGTAACAGGCGCGGTGCAAGACCCTGTAGCCCAGATAAACCTTCAGGAGCAGCAGAAACTGGCGGCGTTGGCTCAGTATCAACAAATGGGCGTCTTAAGTGTTCAGCAATATGAGGATGCAAAAACAGCCATCCAGGAGCAGGCCTCGAATGCTAGGAAGAAAATTGCACAGGAAGAAGCTGACAGCCAGATAGCATCTACCATTTCTATACTGAACGCAGCATCATCTGGCTTCGATAGCTTGGCCGGAATAATCAGCAATACTGCTGGGAAGGCTAATAGTGCTTATGTCGCAATGTTTGCTGCTGCCAAATCATTTGCGATTGCTGCCGCAACACTGGATTTTAACGGTGCTTTGCTCAAGGCGCTGAATGCTCCTGATTCATTAACTACTGCACAGCGTTTTGCTAACTATGCAGCCGTTGCCTCTGCTGGAGCATCTGTTCTTTCAAATATTGCTAGCGTCAGCATGAGCGGCGGTCGTCGCTACGGCGGCACGGTATCTGGTGGCAACGCCTATCGTGTCAACGAGGATGGGCGCTCTGAAATCTTCCAGACTGCTGGTGGTCAGCAGATGTTCATTCCTAACCAGTCAGGGAAGGTGATATCGGCGGATAAGGCGGGTGGGGGTGGTGGGGTGGTTATTCAACAGACCAATCATTATCATTTTGAGGGCAGTCCAAACAGCCAGGAGACCATTAAGCAGTTCGATAAAGTAGCATATAACGCAGCATTGAGGGCTATCAGAAACGAACAGCGACCAAATGGGATGCTTGAAAAAAGCCGTTAACTCCCCATATATCAGATCGACAAACTAAAAAGGAGAATTAAATGGATTACCATATCGAAGATATAACGGCATTTGATAATGATAATGGCTCTGGAATTATCGCAAGAGTTGTTTTCCATTATGAAACGCATCTTAAGAGTGTGCTGGTTAACGTGCATCTGCCTCTGGACAAAGAGGCATCTCTTTCAGTTATCGAAAGTCGCGTGTTTGAAGAGGCCAAAAAGCAACTTGCCACCTTAGTGTCGGCTTTTTGATTCAAGCAACGAGAACGCTAAACCCGCTCCGGCGGGTTTTTTATTGGGAGTAATCCATGCCAGAAACATTCACATGGACACCGCAGAAAGCCTACTCCGTTGAGCGAACGCCGAACGTAGCCGTTGTTAAACTCGGTGACGGTTACGAACAGCGACAGGTGAAGGGTATCAACCCGTTAATGGATAAATACTCGCTTACCTTTCGCGGCGTCAGCGGAGCTTGCCGTAGCAACCCCGCTAAGGATGCTGAGGCGTTCCTAAAAGCACGGGGCGCGGTTGAATCCTTCTACTGGACGCCATCAGATACCGGAGTGCAGGCGCTGTTTGTCTGCCGATCCTGGAATATGACAAAGACCGGGCCGCTGTTTGAACTGACGGCCACGTTTGAGCAGGTGCCACGATAAGGGGATTATTATGAAGTTTACCGAACTACCTGATCATGTAATTGAAGCAGCAGCAAAAACGCTTTCTCGCGAACTTGAAGGGGTATCGACGTGGGAAGATGATAAACGAACGGAAAAGGCCAAAGCTGTTGCCGAATCCGTTCGTGAGAGCTTTATCAGGCTTTGCGATGGATATTAACTGCTTTCTTTATCCTCATCTTTAAAATGCTGCACTGCCTGGTCATACATTGATAGAAGACCAGAAATATTTCCGCTGGAGTAAACGGGTACTCTTTGGGCTCTAATCATTTCAATCAATAATGCATACGCTGATTCTTCTGGTGAGTCTTTTGGGTTTATCAGGCCAGACATAAAACCTCCTTTTGTGTTGAAGCTTCAGCCTAACCCCTCTTTATTTTGTTTCACATCCTGACAAAAGATCAGTAGCCGCCGTCGAGCGGCTTTTTTTATGGGAGTTTGCCGTGCGCGACATACCAGCAAATCTAATTATCGACAGCGTAGACGCCGGAGTAGGAGCATTCATCGATTTGTTTGAAGCTGACCTGCAACCCTTTGGCGGAGACCTTATCCGGTTCCATTCCGGCACCAATGGATATTACGGAAATGTGATCTGGAAGGGGAATCAGTACCAGGCATACCCGATAGCAGTCGAAGGGTTCGAGTCAAAGAACGAAGGCACATATGCCCGGCCAACAATGGTGGTGGCGAACGTCACGGGTTTACTGACGGGCATAAACCACGACTTTGACGACATGCTCGGCGTCGTGATTACCCGCCGTCAGGTGCCTGTGAAGTATCTCGACGCTGTTAACTTCCCCAACGGCAACCCTGATGCGGATCCTACGCAGGAAGCCGTATCCCGTTACGTTGTAGAAGAACTAACCGAAGAGACATCTGAGCAGGTGACTTATACGCTGGCGACCCCGATCGACTGCGACAATGCCATTATCCCGGCCCGAACCATTCTCGCAGACGTTTGTCAGTGGCAATACCGCGGACTCGGATGTGGGTATGACGGCCCGGCAGTTGCTGATGAGCGCGATAACCCTACGACTGACCTTGCCAAGGATAAGTGTTCTCATCGTCGCAGTGGTTGCCGATTCCGCTTCCCACGCCCAGAACCCATGCCAATTAGCAGTTTTCCCGGTTCTCAGAAGGTCTCCTGATGCAAGAATTACTCGATTATGCGGCATCGTCGCAGGATGAAGTATGCGGGCTAATCATCGACGGGGAGAGGCTTTTTCGCTGCCGCAATAGTCATCCTGACCCACGCAACCAGTTTCGCATTGCTGATGATGACTGGCTTGCTGCCGAAGAAGCTGGAGAAGTTACGGCTGTGTTCCATTCTCACCCGATGAATTTACCGACACTATCAAGCTCCGATCGACGAGCACAAATTTCATCAGGCTTGCCGTGGATACTGGCCTGCAACGGTGTATTGAGAACATTTCGCCCGGCGCCTCATTTGCTTGGCCGCTGCTTTGAACATGGAGTAACCGACTGCTACACCCTGTTCCGGGATGCTTATCATCTTTGCGGGATCGACCTTCCAGACTTTGTAAGGACAAGCGGGTGGTGGCTTCGTGGGGAGAATCTCTATCTGACAAACCTTCCTCGGTTTGGGTTCCGTCGGGTATGTCCGTCAGAGGCGTTGCCGGGAGACGTGATAATCCGCCAGCCATTCCCCGGCGCGGATCCCTGCCATGCGATGGTTTTGCTTAATGACAATCTGGTCCTACATCACGACTGTGCCGGCCATTTAAGCAGGCGAGAACCAATGCGCCCGGCATTCGTAAAACAAATGCATTCAATCTGGAGGCACGAACAGTGCTCATCTTTAAATTTGCAGGGCATCTACGCAGATATTTCAGCAAAGTCGAATTAAATGTCGACACTCCTGCGCAGGGGCTGCGATTACTTCTTGCTCAAGACCACGAATTTAAAAAGGCTTTCCTCAATTCCAGAGTCAAACTCCGCATTGCTGGCGATGACATCGAATCAGCATCAATGCGCTGGCACATGGATCGACATCTGCAAAGCGGTACAACGGTCATATTCGTACCGGTGGTGGAGGGTGCTGGTATTGAAATCGGTGTAGCAGGCTGGATTGCAATCAGCCTGGCTGCTGCATCGGTCGCGTACTCCGTTTATTCAGCAAGAAATATGAAGACCAAAACCTCTGCCGAGGCTGCAGAAACAAATTCCATTACGAATAACTCGTTCACCAGTGCGGAAAACCGCGTGGGACAGGGAAACCCGGTTCCCATCCTGCTGGGTGAAATGCAGGTTGGTAGCAATGTCATAAGCCTTGGCATCGATACATCCAACAATATGGACTGGACAGAATCAATCAGTTAAGGGGCAACTATGTCTTCTGGTGGCGGTAAATCCTCAACCCCCAAACTTCTCGACGATAACCTCAAATCCAAACAGTTTTACCGCGTTCTCGACCTTATCAGCGAAGGGCCTATTTACGGCCCAGTTGATCAGGAGCATTTATCTTCGTTCATGCTGAACAAAACACCTGTAACCGATGCCAACGGCAATACGAGTGTCAATGGTGTTAGTGTGGCCTGGCGTCCGGGCTCTGAAACTCAGGATCCGATTAACGGTTTTGCAGCCATTGAAGCAACGACCATCGTCAACACTGAAGTAACCTATGATACGCCGCTTGTTCGAACAGTTACCGATCAGGATGTCACTCGTGTTCGCTTCAACGTTGGTGTATCAGCACTGGTTGAGCAGGACTCAAAAGGCAACCAGAAGAATGCGACAGTAACGATGGTTGTGGAGACCAGAACTAATGCATCAGGTTGGGGAATTGCAAAAACAGTAACGATCACCGGTAAAATATCCGGCGAATATCTGGAAGCTCATGTAATTGACGCACCAGATATCAAGCCATTCGATATCCGTGTCCGCCGTATCACTCCAGACAGTACCAGCGACCTTCTCACCAATGGCACTGTGTGGAACAGTTATACAGAAATAACCGATGACAACCTTAACTATCCGTTCTCAGCTATTGCCGGTGCAGTCGTCGACCGTGACCAGTACACCGACACTCCTAGCCGCACATATCATCTTCGAGGCCTGATAGTAGACATCCCTGATAACTACGATCCTATCAGCAGGACTTATACCGGATTATGGCTGGGTGGGTTCAAGAAAGCCTGGACGAACAATCCGGCGTGGCTTTTCCGTGAAATGGCGAAGAATGAGCGCTTTGGGTTGGCGCGTCGGGCTGGATATATCGATGTTGATGATGGGGCGCTTTATGTTCTGTCTCAGTATTGCGATCAACTTGTCGATGATGGTTATGGCGGGCAGGAACCTCGCATGACACTCAACGCCTACATTACTGAACAGGCAACGGCCAGAGATATCCTGGATAAGATTGCCGCTATGTTCCGTGGTGTCGCCTTATGGGATGGGATGCGCCTGTCTGTCATGCTCGATGCGCCTCAGGACCCGGTTGCGACGATTACGAATGCTAACGTGGTAGACGGCAAGTTCAGCCGTAGCTCTGTTAAGCGCTCAGAGAAATACAATGCCGTGGTTGTGTCCTGGACTGATCCGGATAATGGATGGGAGCAGGTTAAGGAGTACGTTTCTGACGACGAGATGATTGCTCGTGGCAATTACAACGAAACTACCCTTGAAGCGTTTGGGTGTACGTCCAGGGGGCAGGCATGGCGAGCCGGGAAGTGGTTACTTGAAACCGCGAAACGTGAGAGCAGTCGTCTGTCGTTTCAGATGGCCCGAGACGCGATTCGCTTCACTCCGGGCGATATTGTAGAAATTATGGACAATGACTATGCTGGTGCGCGGCTTGGTGGGCGCATCATGTCGCACTCAGGCACCGACATTACTGTTGACGCTATCGACTCTTCGCTGATTGCTGATGGTGACGCAATGTCGGTAATGGGTAGTGATGGTAAGTTCGTAAAATACGAAATAGCACGCGTCTCAGGTAACGTTGTAACGCTGAAAACGGCACCGGCATGGGTTCGAGACGGAACCGTGTTTGCTATATCTACCAGTAATGTAGCCACCAGACTATTCCGCATATTGAGCGTTGCAGAGACGGATAACAACTCTACATACAGCATCACAGTTTCTCAGCATGACCCCAACAAGCAGGCCATTGTTGATGAGGGGGCTGTTTTTGACATTCCCAGCGATACCCTTAATGGCTACCGTGTGCCAAACATTGAAAATCTGCGCATCATTAACACAAATTCTGAGACCATTCAGGTCACAGCAACCTGGGAAACAGCTACAACCACAAAAAAGCTGATGTTTGAACTGTACGTGTACAGTGCTGATGGGAAGGTGGTGGCTCAGTATGAGACTGATCAGTTCCGATATGAGTTTTACGGTCTAAATGCAGGAAGTTACACGCTCGGTGTTCGTGGTCGAAACGAAAATGGAATGAAAGGCGCTGAGACTCAGGTAAGCCTGATTATCGGAGCGCCTAAGTCCCCGAACTCGGTTCAGTGGATACCTGGCCCACTTCAGGCCACTTTAGTTCCGGTCATGTCTGTTACTGCCACATCTGATACTTCTTTTGAATTTTGGTACGCAGGTGAGACTCCGATTCCATTGACCGACGACATTGAGAATAAAGCTCAATTCCTTGGCCGTGGCAATCAGTGGACCATCCAAAAACTTAAGTTTGACCATGTTTATTACGTTTATGTTCGAACTCGTAATGCATTTGGCGTTTCTGATTTTGTTGAGGCTTCTGGAAAGCCAACGGATGACTTTAGTGATATCACGGATTCCATCCTGGAGGATATGAAAGACTCCGAGGTATTTAAGGACATGATGGAAAATGCCGTAGATACCAGCGAGAAAGTCGCCGGCATGGCTGATGATATTAAACAGGCTGTCGATGACCTTGAGCAACAGGCCAAAGATATTCAGGAGAACGCTGACGGGCTGGCGCAGGCTGAAGTAAAAATCGATGAAATCGCGTTAAGTATGGATGGTGTGACCGGGCAGGTGAAGAACTCCGCCTATGCGATTATTCAGAGCAACCTGGCGCAGGTCGCCACGCGGAAAACGCTCTCAGCCACGGTTGCCGGAAACAGCGCGCAACTGGACCGCATTGATCAGGTTATCGTCGATGAGAAGCAGGCCACTACTGAATCGCTGCTGAGCCTGGAGACGGATGTCGCTGGTAACAAAGCTTCCATTAACAGCCTGAGCCAGACGGTTTCGAATTATCAGCAGGCGACGGCCACACAAATCAACGCCATCACTGCGACGGTTGAAGGGCATACGTCCTCCATTACTACAAACGCTAATGCGATTGCTGATGTGAACGGCAAAATGTCTGCGATGTATTCAATCAAAGTGGGTGTGGCCAGCAACGGGCAGTATTACGCCGCGGGGATGGGTATCGGCGTGGAGAATACGCCATCCGGCATGCAGTCGCAGGTTATCTTCCTGGCTGATCGCTTCGCCGTCACCACGGCAGCCGGAAATAGCGTGGCTTTGCCGTTCGTGATCCAGAACGGGCAGACATTCATCCGGGCCAGCTTCATCCAGGACGGCACCATTGAGAACGCCAAAATTGGCAACTATATCCAGTCGAATAACTATGTGGCTGGCTCTGCAGGCTGGAAGCTTGATAAAGGTGGAACGTTCGAAATCAATGGCGTGGCCGGGGGCGGGAGGATGCTGATATCCAGCACTCTCATTCGCATCTACGACAGCAACAACGTGCTGCGCGTCAGAATGGGGTTATGGTAATGCCACAGGGTTTGCAGTGCTGGGATAGTGCAGGGCGGGTTGCAGTGGATTTAAGCGATTACGCGATCCGTTACATGGGCAGCGCAACGGTTTCGCTTGCTTCAGGAGAGACGTCAAAAAATGTCGCTTTTTCTGGCGCAACGCAGGACGGTACGTTTGTCACAATCGTTTCAACTGGAGTGACTGTAAACGAGTATTTTTGCCGCACTTATAACGGCGGCTTTACTCTCTACTATCTCCCCACGGGTGGAAGTGCCGCAATTACTCTCAATGTTGAGGTTTATAACTTTCAATGAGCGGATTTGAAGTTTACAACAACGCCGGGAAACTGCTGGTGGACTCACAAAATAGGTCGACCCTGTTTTACGATCAGCGCGCATTGGGGGCCGTTACCGACAAAGGCGCTTACCGCGTTAACAGTCCGTTTGGTGATGGCAGTACGCTCGGCTTTACACAGCAGTCATTCTGGAATGACGGCCGTTTAAGGTGGCTGCAGCTGGGCACGAACAAATACGGTTTTCCTGGTGCTGATATGCTTGAAGATAATGCTGGTAGCATGATCCGGACTGCGCGAAATATTGGCATCCAGAGCGGCTATCTCGATGTGTTTGATAGTGCCGGTAGCCTTATCTGGAGTGCTGCATCAGCCTCTAAGATGCCGAGAGTAGTTGGTTTTTTTGATGTACCAGCGAACTATGACCTGCAGAACAATACCTTTTCAGTCAGTTTAGGCTTCAACCCCTGGATTCTGGTAAACAACTGCCCAGGTAATCTCAGCGATGATGGTACGGTTGTCGGGTATTCAGGCGTGGTGCTCAAATGGACTGGCTCGCAGCTGCAGGGTAGATACATTTCAAATAATCAGCGCAACTGGAGCCAGACGTTTCAGGGGCGGGGCTTAAGAATCCCCATCGCTCAGTTTGTTGGAATTTGACACTGGAGGAACGCGAGGATAATGAGTCGCAATCATATCTTGTTTCACGCCCTTTGCTGAATTAAAGCGATAAATCACATCCAGCTTATCCGTTTTTTTATAGCAAATATTACTTAACCGTTTATTAATATGGCGGCTGAATATTCCATTGCTACTGTCTGAAATAACATCCACCTCCCTGGTGGCACAGTCGATATTTACGTGAATATCACCACCCAGCGATAAACGAGCTGCATCAACCGGGTAATCCATCTGGAATGTGTTATCTGTGTGTTTGTTCGTACATCCAGCCAACAGCAAAAGCGCTGCAGCAAATAAAAGTTTCATTTCAACATTCCTGTTTATGCGGGAACTTCCATTTTATTTGAGTTTAAAAAATAGTCAGATTGATATGAGCGATCAATTTTACACGATTGATCGCTTTTAACGATCGTTATTATCGTGAGGTAGTTCATGCTTTATAACACCGGCACCATCGCAATTAACGGAAATACCGCAACCGGCACCGGCACAAACTGGACGGCACCAGCCAGCCAAGTTCGCGCTGGCCAGACGATTATCGTGATGTCTAACCCGGTGCAACTGTTCCAGATTTCATCCGTGAACAGCGCCACGTCAATGACGGTTACGCCTGCTGCTTCCCCGGCGCTGAGCGGCCAAAAGTATGGAATTCTTGTGTCGGACATTATCTCGGTTGATGGACTGGCACAGGCCATGTCGCAGCTCATCAAAGAGTATGACGAGAATATTGGTGCGTGGGAGACGTTCGCCAGCACCTCAGCGAACCAGACCATCACCGCAACGATTAATGGGACCAGTGTAACCATTCCAGCCATCGGTGGACTCGCCCGGAAAGGGGCAAATAGCGATATCACAGAGCTGAAAGGGTTAACTACAGCACTGAGTATTGCCCAGGGCGGGACCGGCGCAAAGACAGCTGCAGATGCTCGCACAAGCCTCGGTTTAGGAAGTAGCGCCACAAATGATTCTCAGACATCACTTGATGATGCTACGAGTGGGAGAGTTATGAAAGTTGGGGCGTTTGGCCTTGGCGGCTCTGCAGGGGTTCGTATCGATAGTTCAGCAGCAGGAAATGTAACCACGCTTAAAAATGGCCTCTACAATATACTTGCTGAAAATGTTGGGAGCCCTGGAGGAATGGCCGGCTCGACACTTGGAGTGAGCAACGTAGCGTTACATCCAACTGCTCCGGATTCCTGGAGGGGGCAATGGGGCCTTTCATACAGTGGGCAAGGCCGTGCATTTTTCAGGGTGACAACGGAAGGTGTGTGGAATTCATGGCGTGAAATATACAGCACGGGCAACACAACCAAAGCCAGTGATGGAACACTCAAAGCAGCGTCGCCAGTAGTTAAGCTATTTGGCGACGGTAGGTTCGTGCTCAACGATGAATCAGATGGTTGTTCTGTAACACGCCTGAGCGTCGGAGAATATCTTATTGAAGGATGCACAGGCCTGAACGCTGACGCCGCATGGGGTGGTGTAGACGGCGGTTTTGACATTCCTACAGACCGCAATAAGCAGCCGCTAATCTGGCTGGACTATGAGGTTGATGCTGATGGTTCTGTATTGGTTAAAACGTATCATCGAAATCATCCGAACTCGCCTATATTCGCCCGTAATGAAATTGAAGGCGTAGCTAATGGTGACCCGGTTGATATTCCGGAAGATCAGTTTGTTTCTGTACGTGTTGAGATGCCAGTTTGCAGTATCTGGAATCAAAAGCAGGAAGAAGCGATTAATGCGATGAGGAAGTTTAAGGCTGAAGAGTCGAATGCTCCTCAGCAGGACTAACTAAGAGTGCCGCAGCCGCGCTGATTATCGTAACGGGCTGCGGAAGCGACCAGGTTGTTCATGCCCTGGCGCGTGCAGAGAGTATATAAGTTAATAATGCGGTCACCACATGTTTTGCCCGATTTTGGTTGCCGTACTGATAGCCTCAGCCGGTTCTTTGAATAAACGGGCTGTAGCCAGGCCCCATC
Source organism: Pseudocitrobacter faecalis (assembly GCF_965231525.1). Lineage (NCBI taxonomy): Bacteria > Pseudomonadati > Pseudomonadota > Gammaproteobacteria > Enterobacterales > Enterobacteriaceae > Pseudocitrobacter > Pseudocitrobacter faecalis. Next base: position 1,636,480 of record NZ_CBDDNJ010000002.1, read on the forward strand.
TTCCATCTTTGTGGATCATCAGAAAGTAGTCAGATAACTCCTGCTCATCTCTGATTACGGCGAAGGTGAGCATGTCTGAAGATGGCGTGGGTAGGGTGTTATCTGGTGGAAAGTAGATTCTGACACCAGAGATAATGATGTTATCGATGTCCATCAGTCTGCCACCATCCACATATCAGCCTCTTCAAACATTTCCTCCAGCATGCGGTTAAGCCGCTCTTTCTCTGTTTTCGTACAGTCACTATTTAGGGCGTTCGCCTGCATCGGCTTCACCTTCACATCTGCATCAGGAAAAATCCGGTGAACACGTTTAGTAAGCTCAGACAGGATGATTTCACGAGCACCCGGAAGTCCTGCCACATTGCGCTTGTCATAAACCAATTCCACAAACATTTTAGCTTCCCTCTTTACTGGTTGGATATACAGTATTTATACTGTGTTTTTATCCAGTGTCAAGAGTGGAGGCAACCATGGGATTTCCATCGCCAGCAAAAGACTATATTGAACGCACGCTCACCATAGAGACTATATGCGGAGTCACGACCAATAGTCTGGTTATTGAAACATCGCATGGGTTTGCTGTGATAGAGAAGGGTATGAAGCCGACGCCAGATAGCACCTACCTGATTTCATACTCGGGTGGCTGTCACTTTGCCAGGCGTAGAGGTGATGCGCTGATAACGGTTGACGGTGAAGTTCTGGAAGGAGATGTTCTTGACGAAGTGGATGTGAAGGGGATTCTGACCTTCCTGATTAACCGGGCGGTGGATGATGATAACCCGGTGATTTAATGCTCGGCTTCTTCGGCGATTAACGCCAGGTAATCTTCACGGGTCACTGATTGAGAGAAACGTCCGCACATGGATACCTCCAGTAGTCGAACTGAAAGTATAGGCGTGATGGCCAGGACTGATTAAAGGGAGGAGGAAATGCTGTGACAGATTTGTGCCACAGGATTGGCATAAATGAGGTGAAGGGTGCAAAAATCTGCAAACAAAAATGGTGGCGGCTGGCTTGTGGTGCGGGTTTGATTGATGTTAGCGTATGTCGAAATTACGCATTAAAAAGAGTAAAAGTATGTTTTGTGTGATCTACCGGAGCGCTAAACGCGACCAAACCTATCTTTATGTCGAAAAAAGAGACGATTTCTCCCGCGTGCCTGAGGAGCTAATGAAAGGCTTTGGCCAACCGCAGCTGGCGATGCTGCTGCCGCTGGATGGGCGTAAACAGCTGGTGAACGCCGATCTTGAGAAAGTTAAACAGGCACTCAAAGATCAGGGATATTATTTACAGATCCCGCCGCCGCCGGAGAATTTACTGAAACAGCATCTGGCCGAATCAGGTAAACCGCAAGATTAATCCTGGTCTGTTATTGATGTTGGTCGAAAAATGAGTCTATTAGTTATAACAAATATGTTTGAAAAACGAATAGGGGAAACGAATGTATCAGCATCATAACTGGCAAGGCGCACTGCTCGATTATCCGGTGAGTAAAGTTGTTTGTGTTGGCAGTAATTACGCAAAGCACATTCAGGAAATGGGCAGCGCTATTCCGGATGAACCGGTGTTGTTTATCAAACCGGAAACCGCGCTTTGTGATATTCGCCAGCCGCTGGTGTTGCCGCAGGGACTGGGTTCAGTCCATCATGAAGTCGAACTGGCGGTACTGATTGGCGCAACATTGCGTCAGGCAACCGAAGAACACGTTCAAAAAGCGATTGCGGGTTATGGTGTGGCGCTGGATCTCACGCTGCGCGATGTGCAGGGAAAAATGAAGAAAGCGGGGCAACCATGGGAAAAAGCCAAAGGCTTTGATAATTCCTGTCCGATTTCTGGTTTTATTCCGGCGGCCGAGTTCGAAACCGATCCGCAGAATACGCCGCTGGCGTTAACGGTTAACGGTGAAGTGCGCCAGCAAGGCACGACGGCCGACATGATCCACAAAATCGTCCCATTGATTGCTTACATGAGCCGCTTCTTTACTCTTAAACCGGGCGATGTCGTATTGACCGGTACGCCGGAAGGCGTGGGGCCTTTAGTGAGCGGCGATGAACTGACCGTACAGTTCAACGGTCTTTCTCTCTCAACCCGCGTGCTGTAATCCCTTCTTGCCGCCCTGATTGGGCGGCAAAACTTGCATCCCTGTGCCAGACTGGTTATAAGGTGCACCCCGGTTTTTGATGTGGACATCCTTATGAGCGAATTACCTTTCTGGCAAAGCAAAACTCTCGACGAAATGACTGACGCCGAGTGGGAATCGCTGTGCGATGGTTGTGGGCAGTGCTGCCTGCATAAACTGATGGATGAAGACACGGATGAAATCTATTTCACCAACGTTGCCTGTCGTCAGCTGAACATCAAAACCTGTCAGTGCCGTAACTACGAACGTCGCTTCGACTATGAGCCGGACTGCATCAAACTCACTCGCGAGAATTTGCCGACCTTCGAATGGTTGCCGCACACCTGCGCCTATCGCCTGCTGGCGGAGGGGAAAGATCTGCCAAAGTGGCATCCGCTGTTAACAGGTTCGAAAGCGGCAATGCACGGTGAGCGGATTTCTGTACGTCATATTGCGGTGAAAGAGTCGGAAGTCCGCGACTGGCAGGATCATATCCTGAATAAGCCGGAGTGGGCGGATTGATGCGTTGAATTGAAAGGAGTTTTTGCTTACTGATTTTGTGCCTGGGGCATGAGTGGGGCATTACCTCCGAAATTAGCGTTCAAAATGTCCATCTGGTTGCCGTTATTATCGGTCATCCATTTTCCGTAAACGTTGTAAACCATCTGTGCGGATGTGTGTACCATCTGCGAGGCAATGAAGTTTGGGTTACCCCCGGCGCTTAATGCCCAGCATGCAAAAGTGTGTCTTGATTCATATGCCCGGCGATGGCGTATTCCGGCGCGCTTAAGCATGCTGTTCCAGGTGGTGCCAAACGAACCTGTTGCATACCATTCTCCTCCTTTTCCATTTCTGGCAGTTAATTTCGGTACGAAGACGAACGTGCACGGATCCTGTCGAATCTTTCCGAACTCGCGAAGATGCACATCAATGCAGTGTTGCTTCCCCATGCGGGTGTAGGCCATCTGGCTTTTCAGTGCCTGAATAGCGGCCTCGGTTAGGGTGATGGTCCTGACGCCGGCTTCAGTTTTTGGTGGAGTAAAATGGCCCTTTATCGCGATATTGCGGCTGATTGTTATCGTCCAGTTTTTCAGGTCGATATCCTCCCAGGCCAGGGCGCAGATTTCACCATGGCGCATTCCTGTATTCACTGCAAGGATCCAGAGGTTGCGAATCTGTTCAGATGGGCAGGCGTCAAGCAGTCGCCAGTATTCTTCACGTGTTAGTGGGTCTGGATCCGCCCGGCTTTTGCGTAGCGGTTCAATGCCTTCAAATGGTGATTTACCAATATACCCATTTTGTACTGCGAACCTGAACATTCCCCCCAGACAACTCATATAGACGTTTACCGTTCGTACTGTCCTCCCTTTTTTCAGCGAACGGTTAACCTGAAACTTTCCGCATATCTGATAACCCGTTAGTAGTTCTTTCCTGAGCAGCTGGATATCCTCATTACATACAGCAGCAACAGCGGTTGTTTCACCCAACATTTCTGTGCAGATTTTGATGTATGAGGTGTAGCGGTTATGTGCGTTTTGAGTAATCTCCATACGCTTCAATTCAAGCCAGCGATCAGCCAGATTTTTTATTGTCACGCCTGGGCGAACAAAACCGAACTTGCGGAGATTTGGTGAATCAGGAAATTGAGTGGCATAGTTAAATGAACCCATTTTTATGGAAAAGCAGATGGAAGTTCGCAATTCACCAGCCACTTTTCGGTTCTTTGGCGTGTCCAGAACGCCAAGACTTTCGCGAACTCTTATCCCCTGATACATGAATCATATTCGCAGCGTGCCGCCGTGGTTTTCCACTCCTGTTGGATACTTAGTCATAAATCATCCTCATGGTTTATAAGAGAGGGTATTTAAGCAGATTTTTGACGGGGGATCGCCGGGCGTTGACGTTCTACCCAGTTATCAATCTCATGACGGTTGTAGAGTATTGGACTGTTGTCCTTAGGCTGGCAGTCGCCGGAATAGTGTCGATACTCGCGACCTTCCAGCCAGGACTTTTCGCGAGCAGATTTAATGGCATTTTTAGTGAGGCCGGTAATCGTCATCAGCACCTCTTCAGATACCCATTTATTTGGCGTCAGTTGGATAATGTCGCTCAGGGTTTTCTCCAGGCAAAAAAACGCCCGGGCGAGCCGGGCCAAAACTAGGGTTGGTTACATCCGATAACCGACTCAGTGAATCGGCTATCAGTTGTGTCATTGCATAAGGTCGAGCTGGCAGTTCAACCTTTCCTCATATGCCTCTCTGTTTATTCCGGAGCTCAATTACGCTTTGGCACTTCGCGCAGGTTTGACAGCCGGGAACGGCTGTGCGCCGCGGAGGAGGGATATCCTCTCCGCACTCTTCGCATAACTCAGCAGAAACGAGATTACCGGTACGGTGATGCTTACTGAGTGCGAAGTTACGTTGTAACTCTTCGATTTCTGCTGCTAAATCAATAATGTCCGCCATATTAGTACTCCCTGAATTGCTTGTTCATCACTCCGATAGTCCATGTGAAGAGAGTGAATGGAATGCCCAGGTCTTTGAGCTTCTCGAAATGCTTCTTGAGCAGTGGGCGACTTACCGCGTCGAATTTCGGCTTTGGCTTCTGGTTCATTGCGGCTTTGAGTTCTTCGTTACAGCGACGGGCGGTAGAGATAAGCGCGTTACGCTGTTCCTAAGTTTTTGGCATCATGCGGCCTCCCGTCGAGCGAGTAGTTTGTTTCCGAAGGCCATTAATTGGCCACGCTCAACCGTTGTGAATAGACAGTGGGTGCGCGGGTACACACTCCGGCCTTCGCGTTCTTTTGCTGATGCCGTGGCGCATACCTGGCTCGTTATGGGCAATCAACCAGTAGCGAGTATCGATCTGTACGGCTTGTACTCCATCGCCGTGAGCCTTTCTGACGAGCGCCTCGGGTACTTCGATTACACCTTTGATGATGAGAATGATTCGCTGCGTGATCGTGTGCAGGCCATCTGTAACGCTGCCAGCGTGACCGCCTACTGGGATGATGGCGTGCTGACGTTCACCAGAGACCAGAAAGTTACGCATCCGGCATCAGTATTCAACCGGGCTAACATGAAAACGGACGAGTACAAGATCACGTATGAAACCACGCTTCCCGGTGGTTATGACGGGGTTCAGGTGTCGTATGTCCACCCGACGACGAACAATAAGACCTATATCAATTACCGAGTTCTGAACGGCACCATTGTTGAACAGGAAGCTGAGAACCCCAACAAGATGGAGATAGCCGGATTCCGGAACGAGTACCAGGCCCGCGAGCGCGCGCTGCGGGAAACTAAGCGGCTGCTTTACTCTCGAACGAAGATGAACTCGAAGGTATTCGAAGACGGGATTATCCAAGTCGGCAGCGTCGTCCAGATCGCAGATATCTACGACAGTAACCAGCAGGGCGGGTACATCACCGGGCGAACCGGCAACAGCTTCGATACCAGCGAACCGATCACCTTCACTGGCACGATGTATGTGCTGGTTACCGACGTCCTTGGTAAGCCGACGCTGCGTTATCCGGCAACGGCACGTAACGACACAAAATACGGCTTCACCGCGGCGGTGCCAGATATTCAGCTCAACATCTGGAATGGTGATTCCGTGCAGCTTCCGTCACGCTATCTAATTGCGACAGTGGAGGAGCTGGACAGCCAGTTATGGACAGTTAACAGCATTAAACCGAACACCGATAACACGGTATCTCTTACCGTCGCAGAATACAGCGACGCTATCTATCAATAAGACGCTTTCAGACAATCCCAACCCGGCAACTGCGCCGGGTTTTTTATGGAATAAATATGACTACGCAACCAACTAACTTGCCTGTTCCAAGCGAATCACCTCGCGATCTGAAATTTAACGCCGGGAAAATTGACGAATTCGTTACTTCTTTTGAATCTAAGTACGTCGATCGTTTCGGTGGAGAGCATTACACGATAGAAGGGCTTCGCTGGCTTATTCAGCAGGCTATTTCATCTATGGGATGGGTGCTAATTGACTCATTCCAGGACGGAGCCGACATTACCCTGCCTAACCAGGCGCTTCGTGATGAGGTAAGCGGTGAGTATTATCGCTGGGATGGCCCACTGCCAAAACACGTGGATGCCGGCTCAACCCCTGCTTCATCTGGTGGTGTTGGTGTTGGTGTTGGTGCATGGGTTGGGATAGGCGATGCGTCTCTGCGCGCATATCTGGCTACTGTAGCCGGGGCGGCATCAATCGGCCTTCAACCTGGGGGGAATCTTCAGCAGGCCATCACCTGGGTTACACCAGAGCAGTTTGGCGCCATCGGAGATGGTACGGTACATCCATTATCTGAGCGTTATGCGACTCTTGCAGCAGCGCAGGCCGTATACCCATTTGTTACCTCACTGACGCAGACCATTGACTGGGCAGCGTGTCAGGCTGCTGAGAATTATGCTCGGGGGAAGGAGGAGGTTCGGTGCCCATCTTATGCGCAATATCATTTCGGTGATAATGGCTTACAACTTGGTGAAAATAGTAAGTGGAAGGGAAACGCTAACGTTCAATACGACAAGCCAGCAACAACGATGATTCGCAACTTCCCATCATCAACGCCAGTTTTTGGGCAGTGTTACATCGTCCGAGTAATGCCTGCCCCATCAGGAGCGGCAGATGTATTTCAAAGAGGTGTCGTGTTTGATGGATTCAAGCTTAGATATCCCGTGGCAAGAAGAACGCCAACAAAAGGAACCAATACAATATGTTTGCATGGTGGAAATGGCATTCAGGGAGTGTATGACTTATCTTTACAGGGATCCGAGTATGGATTGTATGCATGGTCATTCTGGGGTAATAGAGGAAGAATTCGTGTAGATTCCTGTCATAAAGGATATTTTGTTGTTCCAACTTTATCTGACCCTGAGCGTGCAGGTGGAGGCACAACAACCTCAAATCAATTCGATATAAGAGTCGATGTTACTCCATTTCCTATCACTATAGGTTCAGATTATTATTCTCAATATACAGGATATTTTAAAGGGGTTGTGACCACTGACCAAAATTATGATTCAAATAACGAAACGGCCTCAGGTATTACCATAATTGGGCCCTCGGAAGGGGGCTCTTTCATTATGGGGATAGAAAAGTTCCAAGGTGTTCACGTTGTGCAGTCAGGGGGGAATGTCAATTTAAAAACATCATTTTCGTTTTTCCCTGATGATCACTATAAGATGAGCACAGGAAATGATGGGGCAGATTCAGCGATTAGGGCTATAAGTGGAACCTCCTCATCTAGGATTCAACTTCCTCCATCTCAAAGATCTTATCTAAACAATATTTCTGGCAACTTATCACTAATTGTTGAGAATACTGGATATTACATGGGGAATATCGGAACGGAAACGAGTAGCACTCGATATCTCTGCAACATACAATCATCCGGTAGCATTTATTCATTCATAGGTGGATACGTTGGATTTACACCTGAGACAGGAATGGCCCCTGTGTCATTTAGCCCTTCGGAGTCGATGAAGTCTAGGGTTACCACAGAAGGTTGCAGGAGTATGGATATTTGGTGTGCACCTTCAACATCATGGAGCCTCATTGGTAAAAACAGGTGGCGCAGAACATCATAGTCTTCGGTTAATGGTGTGATCGATGGGACTAATGGGCAATATGCAGACTTTACCCCTCCATCAGGGTATATTGTTCAGGATGTTAAGAGGTTGACAACAAACCTAGGATCTAGCAGTTCTGCTATACCCAATAGGCCATCAATAATTTCTTTTGACGCAGTATCAGGATCCATAAGAGCTGCGTCGCCGTATGTCACGACGACGCTTACTTTTTTTGGTATAATGGAAATATCGCAATAATTATATATTTGTCTTAATTGGGATATTATAGACAAGGAACGTCATTCCAGAATGATGGAGTATTTCATCAGGCTGTCCTATTTGTTTTTTTATACCTGCGATGCATATTTCTATATCAGCACATCTGTCTCCAGACGTTCCCTTGCTAATTGATATGAACTGTCTATTTGGTTGAGATTCAATAAACGCCTTTGTATGCCATGTAGCAAGCGTCTGCACCCTTACACTTTTGAAATCAACAAAACCAGTTTTTTTATCAAAATATACAGGCGTTATATGTAATGCTCCCTTAGATAACCAATTAACAGTCATGTTCATTCCCCAAAAACTACCATAACCATAAGAGAGGTCATTTTTTTTGAGAAAAGTAATATACTCATCAATGTTTTTATTTGTATTGTAATTTAACGTGGTGGTTGCATAAGCGTATAATGACACTCCAAGGGTTAGTATTATAGGAATATATAAAATCCTTTTATAGTGCGCGCAAATGGATAAAGTAATTAAAACCACAGGTGCCACATTAAGATAGAATCTTTGATGTGGAAGTTGATCTCCAATAATTGAGGATGAGTAAATTCCAAGTATTGACATAATGAAAAATAAAGAAATTATGCTATACACACCACCCTTTTTGAATAATGTATATGCAGAAAAAAGGAAGGCAAACATCCAAAAAACAAAACTAAAATATGACAAGATTATGTTTTGTTCAACCCATATAGGTAGAATTTTAGAGGTTAAAATAACCGCGCGCTCGAAATTATCAAGCATTTGGTCTAATGATGTTATTTTAAAGCCATGCACAGGTAGGTTAAAAAAGATCTGTATGCTGTTTGTTATAGACAGCAAAAAAGCGATAAGCAATATAGCTGCATAAGGCCTTCTTTCTTTGTTAATATATGCGTTGTAGAATTCAGAAATAAGGATTGGGATAGTGAATGAAGCTTGTATCCATGGATCGGAAGCGCTAGAAATTAGTAAAATAACACCAATAAGAATGGCATGAAAAACTTTTTCCCCAGTTAGAGATGAGAAATACAACGCTAAAGCTATAAATCCATAAGCATTTGTAGAGTTATGAGAGAATGGGTGCCCGTAATATCCGTTAATATATAAGTCCGGAGAAATAAAGGTAATTGAAATCAACGCTGCGGTAGCAGGAATATACCCAGAAAATCTAAGGGTAATCTTAGATGACAATATTGATACTAGTATTATAAATATTGCTGATGATATCACTATGGGTGCTATCCCGTCATCGTTCAATATATAAAAAAGAGCGAAGTTTAACGGGTAAACTGTGAAGTACCAGTTATCGAATGTTGGAGTCCAATGCTTAAACGCTGAGAATCCCTCATGTAAAAAGGCTCGCCAGACTATAGGGCTATTAGCAGCGTCAGGGTCTGCTATCCATTTCACGCTGAATCTAGATGTGAAATAAATGGCAAAAATGCAGCAGATGCCACATATTATATAATATGTATATTTTGAAGATTTATTATTTCCCATTTTTGCCACTCCTTTTCAGAATGTATCTTGGTCTCATTTTACTCTCGACATAAATGCGACCTATATACTCACCAAGAACACCTATCCCAATAAGTTGCACACCGCCAAGGAACAGGATTGAAACCAGCAGGGATGGATAACCGCGGACGGCGTTTCCGAAAGCCAGTGTATCGATAATCATCCAGGCGCCGTACAAGAAAGCAACTCCCGCTACAATCAGGCCAATATACGTCCACACGCGTAACGGAAAGGTAGAGAAGCTAGTTATCCCTTCAAGAGCAAGGTTCCACAACTTCCACCCGTTGAATTTTGTATTTCCGGCAACGCGTTCCGCACGGGCGTATTCGACAACATCAGTGCGGCCACCAACCCAGCTCAGGACGCCTTTCATGAACAGGTTGCGTTCTGGCATGAGTTTTATGTTTTCCACAACTTCACGAGACATCAGACGAAAATCACCGACGTTCTCTTCAATCTTCGGATTGCTGATTTTGTTGTGAAGCTTATAGAACCATTCAGCAGATTTACGCTTCAGTCGGCTATCAGTAGAACGGTCAGAGCGCTTAGCAAGCACCATATCCGCACCGGCCTGCCATTTCTCTATCAGGTGCGGAATGACCTCAATTGGGTCTTGCAGGTCAACGTCAATTGGGATAACTGCATCACCGGTCGCATGGTCAAGTCCGGCAAATAGTGCAGGCTCTTTGCCGAAGTTTCGGGTGAATGACAAAGGCACTACAAGGGGGTCAGCAACAGCAAGCGCATTAATAATTGATTCTGTTGCGTCTTTGCTTCCGTCATTAATGAACACGATTTCAACATCGTATTGCTTTAGCCCCTCGAAATCTCGAACCGTTTTATAGAAAATCGGTATCGTGGCTTCTTCATTGAAGACCGGTACGACCAGAGAAATTTTCATTTCGCTTCCCTAAAGACAATGAACTTAGAATAGAAAAAGCCACATACAAGACTGATGGCAGAGAACGCCACCAGTGTGACGATTGGCGGTAAGCCACATCTGTCAGCAGCCCAACCAACGGCAGCACTCAACGTTCCCATAAACCCAACGTAAAGCATGTAACGCAGCGTGGAAGTGGATGCTTTAAAAGTGAATCGAGCATTAGCGTAGAAACTAAAGCTGACTGCTACCACGAACCCAGCAAAGTTCGCCAATGCCTGACTTGTGGATAGGCCATACACGCAAACACCAAACACGACCCAGTGAATGAGCGTGTTGAGTACGCCAATCGATGTGTACTTAGCAAAAAGTTTTAACATTAGAAAAATCAGTCAATTCTGAGAAGGCAGAAGTTTAGCACCAACAGACAACTTGATCGACTATCAGAATAAGGCGTACTGTATATGCATACAGTATGCATTTTGAGGTGACTCCATGCCGCGTCGTTCAGATATCGAAATCGCTTTCAGGGCCTCTATTGTGCATGAAAGGTCAGGCCGCAGGATTGTGAAAACCGCTGATTTTGTTCGGGAACTACTAAAGGTTAACTGGGACCTCAGCATGGAAGAGGCAAATCAGTGGATAGCCAGATACACCATCTGCTTCAAAGACATCACTCCTGATCACGGGAGAACAAGACCTGGTTCATGTACAACCCGAACGGAGGGCTTTGATATGGCATTTGCATCCCCGGCCAAGGACTATGTGGAGCGCGAAATTTCGCTGGATGCTGAGCTTATCAGCCATCCCTCTGCAACCTACTATGTCAGGTCTGATGTAGCTATTTTACGTGCTGGCATAAAGCAAGGTGCGCTGCTTGTTGTGGACTCAGCAGTAAACCCCTATGATGGTTCGATCGTCATTTGTTCCATTGATGGGCAGTTTGTCATTCGGTATTACCGCATGTTCCCAAGTTTGCATCTGGAGAGCATGGAGACAGGCAGGAAGGAGAGGGCGCGCGGACTTGACGACGGAAGTGCAATAGATGTTTTTGGAGTGGTTACATACATAATAAATGATGCGCGCACCGGAAAATTCGACGATAACCCTGCTATTTAATTTATAAAGCCCACTTAAATGGGCTTTATAATTGAAGTGTCATTTCTGCCTTTTTAAGAAGTTTATTGCTTTGTCAGGAAAATCTGTAAATAGTCCATCTACTTTTTCATTTTCGTATAACAACTGATACAGTTGGTCAACTGTTTTTACGTATAAAGGAAGGCGATCAGAGAGAATTGAATAAGGTATAACCTGTAGATGATTAGCATGCGCGATAGCAGTAAGCCCTGTAGTTGTTACTGATTTGTTTTTACTGTTATTTAACAACATATGATAATCTGGAGATATTGCATCTGCATATTTTGAAATGGTTTTTATACCTGCGGGCTCAAACATCCAGTCATAATTATAATTAACCCATTCCCCGTTAACTTTTTCTTGTGTTTCGTTCCAGTCTGTGTATGCAATTAGTTGCACTAGTTTTACATCAACTCCAAGGGTTGGGCCTAATGTTGTTCTTATTCTTTTTATTTCATTGAAGTCAAAGCATTGCAAATATACATTGTCATTTTTTGATGTGTATCCGTACTTTTTGAGAACTGATAGCACCTTAGCTGTGATATCTTTCCCTTCTTTAAGATGGAACCAGGGGGCCTTAATTTCCGGAAAGATTCCAATATTCTTTCCGGTTGAAAAGTTTAAGCCCTGAATAAACTCAATTTCCTCTTCGAATGTATGCATATGGAATTCTGATTTAAAAATTGGGAATCTGTCTTTGAATCCCGGCGTAGGTTTTCCGTCAACAAAATGAAACCAGTTTGTCACATTTAAAGATTTAATTTCAGCCAGAGTGAAATCTATAGCATAGAAATGTCCGTCCTTTCTTGCCCTTCCTGGGAAGCGGGTAGCTACATCAGTCACATTATCTAAGACAAGCCCGTGAAGAACCAGAAGCTGATCATCTTTTGTCATTACTAAATCTTGCTCTAGATAATCTGCTCCTTGCCCAAAGGCAAGAGCCTTTGCCTCCAGTGTATGCTCAGGAAGATAGCCGCTAGCACCGCGGTGAGCTACAACAAACTGACTAGTTGCATAAGTTGATAAACTTATAGATAAAAGAATCGCTAAAACTATAACTTTCATTAATTATTCTCAGTGGCCAATTGCAATACAACATTTTGAATAAGAAGTACATAATAATCAAGGGCATCTTTTGAAATTTTATGATTTATTGCGAAGATGGTATGGATTTTTAGAGTCGGCGTAACCGAGAAGTTATTTTGACACTTTTGCTAAAACTAGCCACATTTGAGAGAGTTTGGTTATAACTACCATTGTTGTTTAGTATTAAACATACCAGTGTGACAAATTCGATTATTATTAGTTAATTTGATCAAAGGGCTCGATTAACTCAGTGCCCTGATTCTTAACATTGCCAACAACGCGCGACACTGTGTGCCAGATAAATGCATCTGCTGGCACCGAACCGTCGGAAACAATTTCCTGCGCTTCTTTCCCGCCCACATCCTGCCTCATCCATTCGCGCGCTGCCTCCGGTGACAAGACCAGTGGCCTGCGGTCGTGGATATCGACCAGTCCTTTATCGGCAGCAGCCGTGACAATCAGAAAGCCTTCTGCTTCATCTCCGCGTTCGAACGGTGTACTGCCGATCGCTGCCATGAATATCGGCTTACCGTCTGCCCTGTGGATGAAGTACGGCTGCTTATTGTCGCCTTCCTTCTTCCATTCGAACAAGCCATCAGCAAAGACTATCGCCCGGCCATGTTGCCAGAGCGATTTGAACATCCGACTGGTTGCCGCTGTTTCGACGCGTGCGTTTATTAATGGTGGCTTATCCCACCATCCTGGAGCATAGCCCCAGTAAACCGGATCGAGGTGTAGGTGTTCATCTCGTTCGCTCAACAGCAAAACTTTAGTGCCTGGCGCCACGTTGTACCGGCCAATCGGTTCCGGGTCGAACGGAATGTCACGCTCAGCTTCTTCAGCGATTAATGCCAGGTAATCTTCACGGGTCATTGATTGAGAGAAACGTCCGCACATGGAAACCTCCAGTAGTCGAACGTTAAGTATAGATAGGGAGGAAGGTAGGGGGTGGATGGGGCATGGGTGGGGCAAAAAATTAGCGCAAAACAACTCAAAACCTATGTAGGCAGTGATTCGTCTTGCGCTAACGCTTTGCTTTATGACTGCTTTCAGCTCACTTCAACGCACACTTAAAAAATACTACAGCCTATCCTTAATAAGCCGGAGTGGGCGGATTAAGGTGCCTCCATACTGAAAATAGACCCTGAATGAAAATTAAGAGTTAATGAGATTGAGCTAATTGCCATTATCCATTATCACTAATATGGATATTCAATTCGGGAAGCAACTATCATGTATCAGCCTCGTACTCTTAAGACTCTTCTTGCGGCGGCAATAACGTGTTTGCTTGTCGCCTCACCCGTTTTTGCAAACCCCGGCAATGGCAATGGCAATGGTAATGGGGGCAATCACGGCAATAGTGGTAACCATGGTAATAGCGGTAATCAGGGAAATCACGCAAGCAAAGGACAGGGAAATAATGGGCAGGCCAGCGGCAAATCGTCCGGAAGTCAGGAGCACCGTAAAAATTACGGTAAGCCTGACCATGTTAGCCGCGATATCCCTGTTTCCCGCGCCCGTGATCTTGCCGTCAATTACGGTTTAACAGGCTATGCCGCGCTACCGCCAGGCATTGCCAGGAATGTCGCCCGCGGTAAACCGCTTCCTCCGGGAATTGCAAAAAAAGCGGTGCCCGCATCGATGTTGAATGAATTACCTTACTATCCAGGCTATGAATGGCGTATTGTCGGTCGCGACCTCGTTCTGGTTGCCCTTAGCACCGCTGTTGTCACAGCGATTATTAATGGCGTATTTGACTAAGCCCCCTACAAAAAACGCTCCCTCGGGAGCGTTTTTCTTATCGACCAAACAGGTCGCGTTTTTTTGGCTTAAACGGCTGAGCAATAATCACCAGCACGGCGACCACCAGATAGGCCGCGAAGATACCGACCAGCCACTGCGGCATTTCCAGCGACAGGAACGACCACTGACGCACCGCGCAGTCGCCGGATGCGACAAATACCTGTGGCAGCCATTTATCGAGTGGCAGCCAGGTCGGGAAGCGTGCGGCAAAGTCGCAGGTCATAAACGGTGAAGGATGCAGCTGAATCATCGTGTGCTCCCAGGCAAGCTGTAAACCACGAATTGCGCTGTAAATCCAAATCACCATGGCGACGTAACGCAGCGGCGTTTTCGGGGCGATGGCACCGACAATACCTGCACCCATAATGCCGAACAGGGCGCAACGCTCGTAGATACACATGACGCATGGCTGAAGCAGCATAATGTGCTGGAAATACAGCGCCACGAGTTCAAGTGCAAAGGCAGTAAACGCCATCAACAACCACGCGCCACGGCCTCGTGAGCACTGGTTCAAATATCGCAACATAATCATTTCCCTGGAACATGTTTAAGAGCAGCAGTGTAAACCAAAAAAATTCTGCCGCCACTGACGTTTAGCAATTATTACGTAAATGAACATTAATTGCCCGGCACTATTGGCCGGGCAGTACCGTCTTAAGGCAGATGTGGGGAAGGGATCCAACCCAGCGCCAACAGCCAGTTGCTGGCGGGTTGCAGGGCAAATTCAACGCACAGTAGCCCCACCACCGTTAGTACAATGGTGTATGGCAGCGCCATCCAGACCATGCGGCCATAAGAAAGTCGTATGAGTGGTGCCAGCGCCGAGGTCAACAGGAACAGGAATGCCGCCTGGCCGTTAGGTGTGGCGACGGAGGGCAGGTTAGTGCCGGTGTTAATCGCGACCGCCAGCATCTCAAATTGTTTGAGGTCGATGGCACCCGACTCCAGCGCGGCCTTCACTTCGTTGATATAGACGGTTCCCACAAACACGTTGTCGGAAATCGACGACAGCAAACCATTGAAGATATAGAACAGCGAACGTTGTGCGTGCGGCGAGGCTTGCAGCACAAAGTCGATGATCGGCGCAAACAGATGCTGGTCAATAATCACCGCCACGACCGCGAAGAAGACAGTCAGTAGCGCGGTGAAAGGCAGCGCCTCGGTGAAAGCTTTGCCGATGGCATGTTCATCGGTAATGCCGGTAAACGAGGTGGCAAAGATGATAACCGACAGACCAATTAACCCAACCTCTGCCAGGTGGAAAGCCAGTGCCAGCACCAGCCAGACGCCAATTATCGCCTGAACGCACAGACGCATGGTGTCCTGGCGCGAGCGCTGTTTGCGGCTTCGCTCATCAAAATCATGCAGCGTTTTGCGCACAGTCTCCGGAAGCGTGGCTCCATAACCAAACAGCTTGAATTTCTCCAGCAGCAGACAGGTGGTGATGCCGCAAATAAACACTGGCACAGTCACCGGGGCCATCCGCATAAAGAACTCCCCGAAGTGCCAGCCAGAGGCTTTGGCGATAATCAGGTTCTGTGGTTCCCCAACCATCGTCATCACGCCGCCAAGCGCGGTGCCGACGCCTGCGTGCATCATCAGGCTGCGCAGAAACGCGCGGAATTGCTCCAGTACTTCGCGATAGTGCTTATCGATGTGGCTATCATCGAGCAGATCGTCATCGTCAGTACGGCTTGACGCCGCACGGTGATAAATGCCGTAGAAACCCACTGCGACGCTGATGATCACCGCCACGACCGTCAGCGCATCAAGGAAGGCTGACAAGAACGCCGCCGCAAGGCAAAACGCCAGCGAGAGCAACATTTTGCTGCGAATGCTCAGCAACAAGCGGGTGAAAATAAACAGCAGCAGCTGCTTCATAAAGTAGATACCGGCGACCATGAAGATCAGCAACAGCAACACTTCGAGATTAGCCGCAACCTCTTCACGCACATGTTCGGCTGAGGTCATACCGACAATCACTGCTTCAATCGCCAGCAGCCCACCGGGGATCAACGGATAGCATTTGAGCGCCATCGCCAGAGTGAAGATAAACTCGATAACCAGCAGCCATCCTGCGAGAAAAGGGTTAACGAGAAAGATAATCGGGTTAATTACCAGGAATATCAGGAGTAAAAGTTTATACCAGTCGGGCGATTGCCCGAGAAAGTTGCGCCATAACGCGCGACAGTATGAGATTTCCATGACCAATAGTCTGCCTCGTAGAAGTCATCTTTTGTTACAACCAGGGCTGAAACTCTAGCAGAGATCGCCGCAAAAAACGCCCTTAAGTGCGGAAAAGGAAAATCAAAAAATGAAACGGCGATCCCTTTTTAATTCGCTTCGTGTGCTATCTGCTGTTGAAGCGGTCTGGTATGATGAGTGGATTGCAACGCTGTGTAATGGAAATTCTAACTATGGTCATTAAGGCGCAAAGCCCGGCGGGTTTCGCGGAAGAGTATATTGTTGAAAGCATCTGGAATAACCGTTTTCCTCCGGGGTCTATTCTGCCTGCCGAGCGCGAACTTTCTGAACTGATTGGTGTGACCCGTACAACCTTACGTGAAGTGTTGCAGCGTCTGGCCCGTGATGGCTGGTTGACTATCCAGCACGGTAAGCCAACGAAAGTAAACAACTTCTGGGAAACGTCAGGCCTCAATATTCTGGAAACGCTGGCGCGTCTCGATCACGAAAGCGTCCCGCAACTGCTCGATAACCTGCTTTCCGTGCGTACCAACATCGCCACCATTTTTATCCGCACCGCGTTTCGTCAGCATCCTGACAAAGCGCTGGAGGTGCTGGCCACCGCGCGCGAAGTCGAAGACTACGCCGATGCGTTTGCCGAGCTTGATTACAACATTTTCCGTGGTCTGGCGTTTGCCTCTGGTAACCCGATTTATGGCCTGATTCTGAACGGTATGAAAGGGCTCTATACCCGAATTGGTCGTCACTATTTCGCCAATCCGGAAGCGCGTAGCTGCGCGCTGGGGTTCTATCACCGCTTAACCGAACTGTGTGAGCAGGGTCTGCATGACCAGGTGTATGAAACCGTGCGTCGTTATGGCCATGACAGTGGCGAGATTTGGCACCGGATGCAGAAAAGTATGCCGGGCGGCGTGTAAGCATTCATAGAAAAAGCCTCTCAATTGAGAGGCTTTTTTGTATCACAACGCGCTCGGTCTCGGCGGGCAACGCTCAAGTAATTCAACACTGCCATCCGCATTTTGCTGCTCAAGATGCACTTCAAAGCCCCACAGACGGTGCACATGCTTGAGCACTTCACGACGGCCTTTGTCCAGCGGCGCGCGGTTGTGCGGCACATAGCGCAGCGTCAGCGAACGGTCGCCGCGCAGGTCCACATTCCACACCTGAATATTTGGCTCCAGGTTACTGAGATTATATTGTGATGAAAGCTGGGCGCGAATTTCGCGATAGCCGCTTTCGTTGTGAATGGCTGAGATCTCCAGATAGTTATTGCGGTCGTCATCCAGTACCGTAAACAGGCGGAAATCACGCATTACTTTTGGTGACAGGAACTGGCTGATAAAACTTTCATCTTTAAAATCGCGCATCGCAAAATGCAGCGTTTCCAGCCAGTCCGATCCCGCCATATCCGGGAACCAGTAGCGGTCTTCTTCCGTCGGCGTCTGGCAAATACGTTTGATATCCTGGAACATGGCAAAGCCCAGCGCATAGGGGTTAATACCGCTGTACCACGGGCTGTTATACGGTGGCTGGAAGACCACATTGGTGTGGCTGTGCAGAAATTCCAGCATAAAACGCTCGGTCACTTTCCCTTCATCATACAGATGGTTGAGAATGGTGTAGTGCCAGAACGTGGCCCAGCCCTCGTTCATCACTTGCGTCTGTTTCTGCGGATAAAAATACTGGCTTACCTTACGTACAATGCGCATGATTTCGCGCTGCCACGGCTCCAGTAACGGCGCGTTTTTCTCCATAAAATAGAGCAGGTTCTCCTGCGGCTCGGAAGGGTAACGGCGCGCGGATTCCACCGTTTTCTCCTCTTCACGCTTCGGCAGAGTACGCCATAACATATTCACCTGGCTTTGCAGATACTCTTCACGGCTTTTCTGCCGGGCTTTCTCCTCCTGCAGCGAGATCTTTTGCGGACGTTTATAGCGATCCACACCGTAGTTCATCAGCGCATGGCAGGAGTCGAGCAGTTTTTCCACTTCATCGACACCATAGCGTTCCTCACACTCGCTAATGTATTTGCGGGCGAAAAGCAGGTAATCGACGATGGAGCTGGCATCCGTCCAGCTACGGAAAAGATAGTTATTCTTAAAGAAGGAGTTATGCCCGTAGCAGGCGTGCGCCATTACCAGTGCCTGCATGGTAATGGTGTTCTCCTCCATCAAATAAGCGATACAGGGATTGGAGTTAATCACAATCTCATAGGCCAGCCCCTGCTGGCCATGCTTATAGGCCTGCTCAGTCTCGATAAACTTCTTACCGAACGACCAGTGGGTATAGTTAATTGGCATCCCGATGCTGGAATAAGCATCCATCATCTGCTCAGAGGTAATGACTTCGATTTGATGGGGATAGGTATCCAGCCGGTAGAGTTTGGCTACCCGGTCTATCTCAACCAGATAGGTTTCCAGCAGGGGAAATGTCCAGTCGGGTCCGTCGCTTAAACGCGTGCTGTCCTTATTCATCGAATCAATCGTTGCCATTAGCGCGCCCTCATTGTTGGCGACTCTCTCTGTCTGGAGAGCCTCAGTAAAAGAATAGAACACCTGGGAAAAACTGTAACAAGCACCCATTTTTTTCTTCGCGATTTCTTCATTTTGATGACGATATTTTTACAATTATGCAGCATATTATGCTGGGTAAAATTATTGCTTAGCAGGAGATGTTGATTCTCGCATGCCAGCGCTGGCGGGGTTGTATGTGAACTACGTCACCATAAAAAAAGCCTATGTTGAATAATATTTTCATCTGGGTTATCAATTTGTAATCAGAAGATTGTTCTTTTACTCAATTCGATTCTGGAGTAGCTATGCACGTTGTCATACTGGGAAGTGGCGTAGTGGGCGTGACCAGCGCCTGGTATTTAAGTCAGGCAGGACATCAGGTTACGGTTATCGATCGGGAAGCGGGCCCGGCAATGGAGACCAGCGCCGGAAATGCCGGGCAGATCTCCCCCGGTTACGCGGCACCCTGGGCGGCGCCGGGCGTGCCGCTGAAGGCGATTAAATGGATGTTCCAGCGCCACGCACCGCTGGCGATAAGCCTCGATGGCACGCAGTTCCAGTTGAAATGGATGTGGCAAATGCTGCGCAACTGCGACACGCGCCACTACATGGAAAACAAAGGCCGCATGGTGCGTCTGGCGGAGTACAGCCGCGACTGCCTGAAAGCGCTACGTGAATCCACCGGGATTGCCTACGAAGGACGGCAGGGCGGCACGTTGCAGCTTTTCCGCACCGCACAGCAGTATGAGAACGCGATGCGCGACATTGCTGTACTGGAAGACGCGGGCGTGCCGTATCAATTACTGGAATCCGCCCGACTTGCCGAGGTTGAGCCTGCGCTGGCAAGCGTGGCGCACAAACTGACGGGGGGCCTGCGTTTACCGAACGATGAAACCGGCGACTGTCAGCTATTCACCCAGCGTCTGGCGCAGATGGCTGAAAACGCGGGCGTTACCTTCCGCTATAACACGCCTGTCGATGCGCTGCTGCGGGAAGGTGAGCACATCTATGGCGTGAAGTGCGGCGATGAATTGATTAAAGCCGATGCTTACGTGATGGCGTTTGGTTCCTATTCCACCGCGATGCTCAAAGGGCTGGTGGACATTCCGGTGTATCCGCTAAAAGGGTATTCGCTCACCATTCCGGTGAAGGAAGAGGCGGGTGCACCGGTTTCGACTATCCTTGATGAAACCTACAAAATTGCCATTACGCGTTTTGATAATCGTATTCGCGTTGGCGGGATGGCAGAAATTGTTGGTTTCAACACTGAACTGCTGCAACCTCGCCGTGAAACACTGGAAATGGTGGTGGGCGATCTGTTCCCGCGCGGTGGCTATATTGAACAAGCCACGTTCTGGACCGGCCTGCGCCCCATGACGCCGGACGGCACGCCAATCATTGGCAAAACCGCATTCAAAAATCTGTGGCTGAACACGGGCCACGGCACGCTGGGCTGGACGATGTCCTGCGGTTCCGGGCAGTTAATCAGCGATTTAATCTCCGGGCGTACGCCTGCCATTCCTTATGACGATCTAAGCGTGGCGCGCTACTCGCCGGGCTTTACGCCGTTGCGTCCTCAGCATCTGCACGGCGCTCATCAATAAGGAGAAAGCATGTCTCGTCCTGTAGAAGCCAGCATCGATCTTTCGGCGTTGCGGCAAAATCTCAACGTTGTACGGCGTGCGGCACCGAACTCCCGTGTCTGGTCGGTGGTAAAAGCCGATGCTTATGGGCATGGCCTGAAGCATGTCTGGGGTGGGCTACGCGATACGGATGGTTTTGCGATGCTCAACCTTGAAGACGCCATTCGCCTTCGCGAGTGGGGCTGGAAAGGGCCTGTTCTGCTGCTGGAAGGGTTCTTCCATGCCGATGAGCTGGAGCTATTTGATAAGTATCGCTTAACCACCAGCGTCCACAGTAACTGGCAGATTAAAGCCATCCAGGATGCAAAACTGCATGCACCGCTGGATATCTATCTGAAAGTGAATAGCGGCATGAACCGGCTCGGCTTTACGCCGGATCGCGTCAGTACCGTGTGGCAGATCCTGCGCAAAGTGCCGAACGTCGGCGCGATGACGTTGATGTCACATTTCGCGGACGCAGAAAAAAGCGAGGGTGTCGAACGCCCGATGCAGCGAATCGAACAGGCGGCAGAAGGGCTGGATTGCCCGCGCTCGCTTGCCAATTCAGCCGCAACGCTCTGGCACCCTCAAACGCATTATGACTGGGTACGCCCGGGCATTATTCTCTATGGTGCGTCACCCTCCGGCCAGTGGCAGGATGTGGCAAACAGCGGTATCAAACCGGTGATGACCCTGAGCAGTCAGATTATCGCGGTGCAAAACCTGAAACCGGGCGACACGGTGGGTTACGGCAGTCGCTTTACCGCCACCCAGGAGCAGCGTATTGGTATTGTTGCCTGTGGATACGCGGACGGTTATCCGCGCATTGCGCCATCGGGTACGCCGGTGATGGTGGATAGTGTGCGCACCACCACGGTGGGAACAGTATCCATGGATATGCTGGCGGTGGATTTGACGCCGTGCCCGAATGCGGGAATTGGCGCACCCGTCGAATTGTGGGGCAACAGCATCAAAATTGATGACGTTGCTGCCTGCGCCGGTACCGTGGGATACGAGTTAATGTGCGCGCTGGCGCCGCGCGTGCCAGTTGTGACGGTGTAACTGTGTTGCCGGATGCGGCGTAAACGCCTTATCCGGCTTACAAAAGATCGCTAATCCCCTTAGGCCTGATAAGCAAAGCGCATCAGACAATCTCAGGCGGTTATTCCGCCTCGTCTTCTGCGACTTTAACCCCGACTTTAACGACTTCATTATCGGCTTTCTCCGCGACCGTCCACACCATTCCGGCAAACTCGACCTGATCGCCAACAACTGGCGTTGCGCCTAACAACTGTTGAACGATCTCGCCCAGCGACTGCTGCTTATCGCGAAATTCCTCGACATCGTCAAGACCGTAAATCATCGCCACATCGGCGAATTTGGCGCTGGCTTCGAGAATAAAGTCACCAAAGAAACGTTGATCCAACGCCACAGGCGGCGACTGACTGAACAGTTTGCCGAGCGCCGGAATATCGCGCTCGCGGGCAATTACGCACAGAATATCGCCTTCGCGTAACCGTGTGCTGCCGTTCGGATGCAGCAGCACGTTATCGCGGAACAGTGCGGCGATGCGGGTATCTTTCGGCATATGCAGGTCACGCAGCGCAGCACCCACGCACCATTTGTCGGCGCTCAACTGATAAATAAGCTGCTCCCACGGGTTTTCCGGATGAATATCCAACCCAACGCGTGACACTGGCAAGCCGACAGGCGGCACCACCACTTTGGCGCGTTTCGCCGCCCAGGAGAGCGAGGTGCCCTGAAGCAGCAGCGACACCAGCACCACGAAGAAGGCGACGTTAAAGAACAGACGCGCGTTATCGAGTCCGGCCATCATCGGGAAAACGGCGAGGATAATTGGTACCGCGCCACGCAGACCGACCCAACTGATGAAAATGCGCTCGCGCAGGTTAAACCCGCGAAACGGCAGCAGGCCGATAAACACCGATAATGGGCGGGCAAAGAAAATCATCCACAGCGACAGCAGCAGGGCGGAAGCGGCAATTGGCAGCAGGTCAGACGGCGTCACCAGCAGACCGAGCACCAGGAACATGCCGATTTGCGCCAGCCACGCCAGCCCGTCGAAGTTTTGCAGTATGCCGAAGCGGTTACGAATGGGGCGATTACCCAGCAGGAAGCCGCAAAGGTACACGGCGAGGATACCGCTGCCGTCCAGCGACGTGGTAATGGCAAAAATCATGATCCCGCCGCTGAGGGCCAGCAGTGGATACAGCCCGGTCGGCAGCGTGATGCGGTTAATCATCTGCAACAGCAGATACCCCCCCGCGAGGCCAATCAGAATACCCAGACCAAACTGCTGAATGATATGCACGGCAAACATCCAGCTTAAGCCCGTTTCATGCTGTTGAATCATCTCGATCAGGGTGATGGTCAAAAAGACCGCCATCGGGTCATTGCTGCCGGATTCAATCTCAAGCGTCGAGCCGACACGCTCGTTCAGCCCTTTGCCGCCTAACAGGGAAAACACCGCCGCCGCATCCGTCGAGCCGACAATCGCGCCAATCAGCAGGCCTTCAATCCAGTTAAGGTTAAACAGCCAGGCCGCCGCGATACCCGTCAGCCCCGAAGTGATTAACACACCTACCGTTGCCAGTGACAAGGCCGGGCCAAGGGCGACACGAAATGAGCTCGCCTGAGTGCGCATCCCGCCATCCAGCAGGATCACCGCCAGCGCCAGGTTACTTACCATATAGGCGAACGGATAATTATCGAAAGGAATGCCGCCGATGCCATCTACGCCTGCGAGCATACCAATGGCAAGAAAGATAACCAGAATCGGGATACCGAGGCGGGAAGAGAATGAACTTAAAAGAATACTGCAGGTTACTAAGACTGAACCCAAAATAAAGAGACTAATGACTGCCGCGGCGTCCAATGTTCACGTACTCCCCGATAACGAACAAGCTAGTTACAAAAAGTTATCATAATTAGCGCGTGAACACTGAAACAATAAGAGTAATAAATGTGTTTTTTATTCCGTCAGGGTGGGATGCCCAGTGATAGTCAGCGTGGTGGCGCTTGAAGTATGCACCAGCTTCGCCTGCGCACCCAGTGGCAACGTGACCGTGCGCTGTTCATGGCCGAAATCGAGCCCGCTGATGACCGGAATCGCCAGCTTTGAACGCAAATAGTCGTACATGGTTTGCAAATCATAACCTGCGTCGTAATCGTTTGGTGTGGCTCCGGTGAAGCTGCCGAGAACGATCGCCTTCTGACGCGGCAGAATACCGGCGTACAACAGTTGTAGCAGCATGCGTTCCACGCGGAAGGGATGTTCGTTGATATCTTCGAGCACCAGAATACCGTCGTGGATTTGCGGCATCCATGGCGTGCCCACCAGCGACGTCAGCATCGCCAGATTTCCGCCCCACAGTTTACCTTCCTCGCGGCATTGCGGCCCGTCACCCGTCCATTCCAGCGTGAAGGTTTCATTACGCAGTGCCTGCCAGAAGTGATGTACGGTAAAGTCGTTCAGGGTTTCCGCGCCAAAATTCCCCGCCAGCATTGGCCCGCTGAAGGTGATGACGTCACCTTTTGCCAGCAGCCCCATCTGAATAGCGGTGAAATCGCTGTGCCCGCAGATAAGCAGCGGATCCTGCTGCTGGCGCGCGATTAGGGACGGCCAGTCGATGGCATCCAGCAGACGGCTTGCGCCATAGCCGCCGCGTACCGCCAGCACTATCTGATTTTTACCTGTTAGTTCGGCGAGTTGATTGATATCGGCAAGACGTTCACTTTCGACGCCCGCAAAGCGCTGGCTGCGCCGAGGAATGACCTGCTGATGGTTGACCTGATGCCCTGCGCTTATCAGCCGGTTAACGCCCATTTCGGCGGCGGATTGATTGATGCAGTAGCCCGACGGGGCGATCAGATGAAACTGTGACATGGCAATTCCTTGCAGAGAACGAAACGAGTATCATGCCGCCTGAACCCGTTATTGTCATTACTGGCGACATACTTGAGCTAAAAAGGATAGTTGCGTGAAATTGAGATGGTTTGCTTTTTTAATTGTGTTACTTGCCGGATGCAGTTCAAAACAGGATTACAAAAACCCGCCCTGGGATCCGCAGGTGCCGGTAAAGCGCGCAATGCAATGGATGCCAATTAGCGAAAAAGCCGGTGCGGCGTGGGGCGTGAGCCCGCGTTTGATCACCGCCATCATTGCGGTCGAATCCGGCGGCAACCCGAATCTGGTCAGTAAATCCAACGCTGTTGGCCTGATGCAGTTGAAGGCCTCGACCTCCGGGCTGGACGTCTACCGGCATATGGGCTGGCGCGGTCAACCGTCCACCAGCGAGCTGAAAAACCCGGAGCGTAATATCTCTATGGGCGCGGCTTATCTGAGCATACTGGAACATGGCTCGCTGGCGGGCATTAAAGACCCGGAAGTGATGCAGTACGCGCTGATGGTCTCTTACGCTAACGGCGCGGGCGCGCTGTTGCGGACGTTCTCCTCCGATCGTAAAAAAGCTATCAGCAAAATCAACGATCTGGATAAAGACGAGTTCTTCGAACACGTTGTCGAAAACCATCCGGCTCCGCAGGCACCGCGCTATATCTGGAAAATGCAGAAAGCCATGGATGCGATGTAGTTAATCGCGAACCTTACTGGCGCGTTCACGCGCCTCTCGCTCCAGCGAAAAAATGATGCGCTGGAGCGAGCGTTCCACCGCCGGGTTAACGTTCAAAAATCGAAAACTCAACCGCGGCGTACTGACGGTTTCGTTTTTATGATCGACCACTGTGCGCTCGCTGACCGCAATCAATTGCGCATCAAAATGGAATTTTCCCCATTGCCCCATATCCAGCTCCAACTGAGAAAAACGCATTCCCGGCTGTAAATCACCTTCCGGCTGGCTATCCAGCAGCGCGCCCATTCCTCCCAGCGACAGGTCAAAAATTCGAAAGCTCAGCGCCTGTTTTCCGGGGAGCTGCACTTTGCCAAAGTAGGGCGGATGCAGCGGGGCGGTGATGCGGAAATATTCACGCCGCTGAATAAACCAGAGTGTCGGTGGAACGGGAAGAATGAACGCCGGAAGTCCCTGATGTTCGCCCGCCTGCAGCTGTGTCACCGTGAACTCCATTTTAGCGCCGGCGGTTTCGGCGGTGATGGTGACGTTCTCCACGCGCTGTACCGCGCGGTTTTCGTACTCCTGACTGCCAAAATCGAGTACCAGCGCGGTTTTACTCACCTCCAGAAGGCGACTGATAAACTGCCCGCTTCCCCATGAGACGCGTAGCGGCACGTTATCGCGATGAAGATCGCGCAGAATATTCAATACGGCCAGCGGGTTTTGTTTCAGGAATTGCGAAGGGTATTGATTCATCTGCTATCTCTTCTGAAGGATAAACCGTCTGGTTGTTATCGGTTGACGCCCAGGAAACTTCAGCCACAGTGAAAAAATTTTTTTGTGCGCTTTCTGCACGGCGTGCGGGGGATAAGGGCATGTTCAGGTCAAACATATTCAACGCATGAATAAAAATAAGCGTAGCGGCGAGATTTTTAAGAGTAATTACCTATACTTGAAACATTAGCGGCGCAGAATGTCGGCGCTTTTTTTGAGGTTTTTTTAATTGGAGGATGGTAAAAATGGGTGTTATTGCCTGGATTATTTTTGGTCTTATTGCGGGTGTTATTGCCAAACTGATTATGCCGGGAAAAGACGGCGGCGGCTTTATTCTGACCTGCCTGCTGGGGATCGTCGGTGCGGTGGTGGGCGGTTGGATTGCCACCACGCTGGGCTTTGGCGATCGCGCGATGGGCTTTGATATGCACAGCTTCCTGGTCGCCGTTGTGGGTGCCATTGTCGTGCTGGTTATCTTCCGCTTCCTGCGCCGCAACAACTAAGCATCACGCTGCAACGGCCCCGTTCGGGGCCGTTCTTCTTCCTTTCTGTTGATTCTCCACAAATTTTTCTTCCGCCGGGCGTCTGGCTATTGCGCATCAAATAAAAATGAGAATAATTAGCATTCTTTATTCTAATAATTGGTCAGACAAACATTATGCGCTTCGCCTATCGTACGCTCTCGGCAATGATTGCCGTTGCACTCGCCACACCGGCCCTGGCCGACAATGCTGAAACCACTATGGTCGTGACCGGTTCACAGGGGAGCAGTGAACTGCCTGCCTGGACTAACAGCGCCACCAAATCGGCTGTCGCGGAGAGCAAAACGCCGCAGGTCATCAATACCATCAGCAGTAAAGAAATTAGCCAACGCCACGCCAACTCGGTTAATGAGATCCTGCGCTATGCGCCGGGCGTTTCGACGGAAGTGCGCGGCAGCACCAGCTACATGAGCGAATATAAAATCCGTGGCTTTACCGTCGACAATGAATTTTATAACGGCCTGCAACTGCCCTATAACGTCAACGGCAACACCAAAGCGCGTATTGACCCGCTGCTGATTGAAAACGTGGATATTCTGAAGGGGCCGTCTTCGGTGCTTTACGGCAACGGTTCGCCGGGCGGGCTGGTGAATATTCAGGGGAAAAAGCCGCAAACCGAGCAGCGCACGGAAGTAGGGTTTAACACCGGTACCCGCAACCTGAAAGAGGGGTATCTGGATTCTACCGGACGTATCCTCGACAGCGACTGGAGCTACCGCCTGCTGGGTAAAGCGCGTGAAGGCGACGACCAGCCGCACACCACGCGTTACGAAGATTACCTGGTTGCGCCGAGCGTCACCTGGCAACCCGATAATAAAACACGCCTGACATTTGACGCGCTGGCGCAAAATACGCCAAGCCTGACGCCGTCCAATCCATTACCGCTTTCGTATCTGCGTTCCAGCTACGCCGGGCGTCGCGACTTTGCGGGTGATAAGTGGAGCGGCTTCGAGCAGCGCCAGTGGATGGTGGGGTATAGCTTCGAGCATGAATTCGACAGCGGTTGGGGCATCGCCCAGAAAGCGCGTTATTTTGATATCGATACCCATCAGCGCAGCGCCTATTCCACCGGGAATGCGGGCAGCGCAAACGTGTATGAACTGAACCGCTTTGCTTATACTACCGATGAAGATCTGCACAGTTTTAATATCGATAACCAGGTTACCAAAACCTTCGCGCTGGGCGACTGGCAGCATCACCTGCTGGCGGGGTTCGATTACCAGAAACTGAATTCGCATTATAACTATCGCTACGCCTCGACCACGCCGGGCATCGATATGCTGCATCCGGATTACTCGCAGATCACCAGCGATAATTTAGGGCTTTACTCCGCGCAGAAAAACCGTCTTTCTTACAACCAGAAAGGGTATTACTTCCAGGATCAGGTGGAGTTCGGCGGCCTGAATATTCTAGGCAGCATTCGCTATGATGAGTATCAGTCGGCTACCACGGATTATCTCAATGACCAGCAAAAAGCGTGGATCTCGCAGGATCGCGTCACCAAACGCCTGGGCGCACTGTATGCCTTTGAAAATGGGTTATCACCGTTTATCAGCTACTCGGAAGGTTTCCTGCCGGTATCGCCGCGCGGCAATTTGACCGCGCAGGACGTGAAACCGACCACCAGCAAACAGGTGGAGGGCGGGGTGAAATACCTGCTGGCAGAGTACGCGACGACCTTTACCGCCTCGGTGTTTAACATCCGCCAGAAAAACGTGGTAAGCGCAGACCCAAGCTGGAACTACCGCCAGACAGGGGAGATTGAATCGAAAGGCGCGGAGCTCTCTGTCGTCAGTCGTCCAACGGACAACCTCAACCTGATTGCCAACTACGCCTATACGCACGCTATCAACACGGAGGATGAAACTTATGAAGGCAAACGCCCAACGCAGGTGCCGGAAAATGCGTTTAACCTGTGGGGCGATTACACCTTTGATGGCAGCTTGTTAAGCGGCCTCACTCTGGGCGCGGGGGTGCGCTACACCGGGCCGATGGAGATTTCGCCGGCCAATAACGAAGGCAAGCTGGGCGGTACGACGCAGTATGATATGGCGATATCGTACGATATGTCGGCCCTCGACAGCAGCCTGAACGGCTTGATGCTGAAGGCCAGCGCGCAAAACCTGACCAACAAAGAAACCTTCAGCTGCTACGACAGCACCAACTGCTGGATTGGCCGCGATCGCACGGTGCAGGTGGGGGCGAGTTATACGTTTTGATGGTGAGGATTTTTCCCCCTCACCCTAACCCTCTCCCTCAGGGAGAGGGGACCGACCGAGCCGGTTTTACAGACCTGCGCTGGTTTTCTCCCTCTCCCTCAGGGAGAGGGGACCGACCGAGCCGGTTTTGCAGACCTGCGCTGGTTTTCTCCCTCTCCATCAGGGAGAGGGCGGGGTGAGGGTGCCCTACCTCGCCGCCTGCACTGGCGCATCCGGCACCGTATCGCACGGTTTCTCTTTCGGGCAAATCAAATCCAGCATCTTCAGCGTTACACCGTTGGTCCAGCCAAAGCCGTCCTGTAGCGGATATTCGCCGCCGCCGCCGCCCGTCCCGGTGGAGGTAATATCATATTTTTCCACCAGCTTTTTCTCCTTGTCGTAGGTGTGCTGCACGTTGCTCAGGAAGCGCCAGGTGACATCCATCGCCACTTTCTCCTGACCATAGTTCTGCAACCCTTCCACGGCGACCCACTGCAACGGTGCCCAGCCGTTTGGCGCATCCCACTGTTGCCCGCTGTTAATGGTCGTGGTGGTAATGCCGCCCGGTTTCAATAATCGGCTTTCCGTTGCCGCCGCCACTTTGGTTGCTCGCTCATGGGATGCGGCATTCACGTACAGCGGGAACAGGGCGGCAGCGGTCAACTGATTACGCACCTTGTGCGACTTCAAATCGTAATCGGCGTACCAACCCTCTTTATCGTTCCACAGATATTTTTCGATAGCCTTCTGGCGCGCGTTGGCGTCGGTATCGTACTGGTGACTTTTCGCCGTATCGCCCGCGGCTTTGCTGCCTTCGGCGATCAGTTTTTCCATCTTATACATCAGCGCGTTCAGATCGACGGGCACGATGCTGGTGGTGCGAATGGTGCCCAGTTGCTGGGGGTTATCCATCCAGCGTGAGCTGAAATCCCAACCCGATGCGGCGGCGGATCGCAGATCGCGATAGATTTCCGTGGCCGGGCGATTGGGGTTTTTCTTCGCGGTGGTCACGTCATCGAGCCAGGATTCCGGGCGCGGCGTATCGTTATCATCCCAGTAGCGGTTCAGCAGAGCGCCATCGCGCAGTTTCACCACCCGCTTGTTGGCGTCGCCAGGCTGAAGACTTTCCGCGCCCTCCATCCAGTACGCGTGCTCTTTTTCCATTTGTGGCAGATAGGTTTTCAGCGCGTCGCTGTCATGTTTTGCCAGTAACTCAACCATCAGCGAGAAAAACGGCGGTTGTGAACGGCTTAAGTAGTAGCTGCGGTTACCATTGGGGATATGCCCCCAGGTGTCGATTTCCCAGGCGAAGTTTGCCACCATATCGGCCACTTTATCCCAGTGCCCGCTCTCCGCGAGGCCGAGCATGGTGAAGTAACTGTCCCAGTAATACACCTCACGAAAGCGCCCGCCGGGTACCACATAGGGTTTCGGTAGCGGCAGCAGTGAACTCCACTTTTCCGCCGTTTCGCTGGTGCGGGTTAAGACCGGCCACAGGCCATCAATGTGCTGGCGCAGGGTCTGCCCTTTGGGCGGTACATAGGTTTCGCCCGCCTGCGGCAGCGAGAAGTTCATCTCCACAAAGTGGCGCAGGTCAAAGCTGGTTTGGCTCTTTTGCATACGGTAATCCGCGAGGATCATTAACGGGTCGCTTTTGGGCACCGCGTCGGCAAAAGTTTTTTGATCGGGAAAGAGTTTCGCGCTTTGCACATCATTAAACAGCGGCCCAAGCAGAATATCAGGGGAGGCCGGGTACTCCTCCTGCGCCTGCGCGGCAAAAGCCAGCAGCAGAGCGCTTAAGGTCAGGGTGTGGCGCGCAACAGGATGCGCAGCAATGTTCTTCATCGGTTTTCTCCATTTCGGCAAACAGCAGGAGCGCTGCAATCAACCTGATGAAAACCTTAGTTGAAATTCCTCTTCGCCGTGGCGATTTGCGTGATTAATTGCTGTTTTTTCAGCGCGGATCCCATTGCGTCAGGTTAAAAATGAAAGCCCCTTAATCATTGGAATATCTTTTCGCTGTCTTACTGGTCATTATTTTTACTGATGAATATTTGCACAGTTATCGCTCACGCATGTTCTGAAAGGGTGCAGTTAATTCTTATAAATAATAATGGTGATGAGTTAATCTTTTTTAAAACAATAGGTTAATAATTTGGCATGCCGGTTGCTATATGAATTCCATCTTGTATACCAACAGGAATTCCAACATGACAGTGATGACCGGAAAAACACTTGGCGAATGGCAACAGACCATTGCGCGAAATAGTGACAACGTATTTGCTTTATTACATGACCATCTTCATTCGCTGTCTGCGCAGGATAATGCGTGGATCGTGCTTGCCAGCGAAACGCAGCTTCGCGAGCAAATTGATGCCCTGTTGCCGCACTACCAACAACAGCCAGAACGTTATCCGCTGTTTGGTATTCCCTTTGCGATTAAAGACAACGTAGACGCCGCTGGCTGGCCAACGACCGCCGCCTGCCCGGCGATTGCCAACGTCGCGGAACGTGACGCCACCGCCGTGGCGAAACTGAAAGCGGCGGGCGCGATCCTTATCGGTAAAACTAACCTGGACCAGTTTGCCACCGGGCTGGTCGGCACGCGTTCTCCTTACGGTGCCGTCGCGAATGCGTTTAACCCCGATTATGTGAGCGGCGGTTCCAGTTCTGGATCTGCGTCGGTGGTGGCGCGCGGGCTGGTGCCGTTTTCATTAGGCACCGATACTGCCGGTTCAGGCCGCGTGCCCGCCGGGTTCAACAATATTGTCGGGCTGAAGCCGACCAAAGGCTGGCTCTCAGCGACCGGGGTTTTCCCTGCCTGTCGTCTGAACGACACGCTCTCGGTATTTGCCCTCACGGTGGACGACGCCTGGCAAGTTGCCACGCTCGCTGGAGGGTTCGACTCCGAGGATGCCTATTCCCGAAGCAACCCGGCAACTGCGCCTGCGACTTTTTCGCAAAACCCGGTACTTGCCATTCCGGATGCGCTGGTGTTCTTTGACGATAGTGCGGCAGAGCAGGCCTGGCAGGCGGCGCTCGGTGCGCTGCGCGAAAGCGGCGTGACCCTAAAGCCCATCGATTTCACAGCGTTCTATCAACTGGCGGAACAGCTTTACCAGGGCCCGTGGGTGGCCGAGCGCACCGTGGCGGTGGGTGACACGCTGAATCACCCGGAGCAGATGGACTCTACGGTGCATACCATCATCGCCGCAGGCCTGGACTACAGCGCCGTTGAGGCTTTTAAAGCCGAATATCTGCGGGCAGAGCTGGCACGCAAGATTCAGACCGCGCTCGCCGGGGTTGATGCGCTGGTGGTGCCGACGTCACCAACCATTCATACCCTGGCTGATATGGCGCGCGAGCCCATTCGCTTTAATTCGCAGTTTGGCACTTACACCAATTTCACCAACCTTGCCGATCTCAGCGCCCTCGCGCTGCCGGCCCCGTTCCGTGCGGATGGCTTACCCGCTGGCATTACGCTGCTCGCGCCGGCCTGGCATGACCGCGCGCTGGCCGATTTTGGTCGCCGCTGGCAGCAACAGTTAGCCCTGCCGCTGGGCGCAACCGGACACGCCTTCCCGGCTATCTCTTCGTCGCTGCCGCTTTCCGCGCATCACGTTCGCGTCGCCGTTGTCGGCGCACATCTGCGCGGTATGCCGCTCAATTTCCAATTGACTCAGCGCGATGCGGTGTTTGTTGAAGCGACAGAAACCGCCGCCCGCTATCGGCTTTTTGCGCTGGCGAACACGCAGCCGCCAAAGCCGGGCATCGCGCGTTATGCCGATGGCGCAGCCATCCAGGTGGAGCTGTGGGATATCCCGCTGGCGCGCTTTGGCGAGTTTGTCGCTGAAATTACCGCCCCGCTGGGGATTGGCTCGCTGGAACTGGCCGACGGGCGCTGGGTGAAAGGCTTTATCTGCGAACCGGCGGCGTTGGATGACGCCACCGATATCACTGAATTTAAAGGCTGGCGCCACTGGGTTGGCCGCAAGGAGACGCATCATGTTTAACACCGTCCTGATTGCTAACCGCGGTGAAATCGCCTGCCGTGCTATCCGTACCTTAACGCGTCTGGGCATTACCAGCGTTGCGGTCTATTCCGACGCGGATAAAAACGCTGAACACGTTAAACAGGCGGATATCGCGCTGGCGCTGGGTGGGGAGAAAGCCAGCGACAGTTATCTGCGCATCGACAAAATCATCGCTGCCGCACAGGAAAGCGGGGCGCAGGCCATCTGGCCGGGTTACGGTTTTCTCTCGGAAAGCCTGGCGTTTGCCGATGCCTGCGAGCAGGCGGGCATCGCGTTCGTCGGCCCGACGGCGCAGCAGATTGGCGAGTTCGGCTTAAAGCACCGGGCGCGCGAACTGGCGGCGCAGGCCGGTGTGCCGATGACGCCGGGAACCGGGCTGCTGGACACCATTGACGAGGCACTAAACGCGGCGCAGAAAATTGGCTATCCGGTGATGCTTAAAAGCACGGCGGGTGGCGGCGGTATTGGTCTGACACGCTGCGCCGACCGTGAAGCATTGGTGCAGGCGTGGGAGAGCGTGCGTCGTCTCGGCGAACAGTTCTTTAGCGATGCCGGCGTGTTTATTGAGCGCTGTATCGATCGCGCCCGGCATATCGAAGTGCAGATCTTTGGCGATGGCAACGGCAATGTTGTCGCCCTGGGTGAGCGCGACTGCTCTCTTCAGCGGCGCAATCAGAAGGTGGTGGAAGAGACCCCCGCGCCGAATCTGCCGCAAGCCACGCGCGAAGCACTACTGAATGCCGCCGTTGAGCTGGGCAAGCTGGTGAATTACCGCAGCGCAGGTACGGTGGAATTTATCTATGACCCCGAGCAGGACGCATTTTACTTCCTCGAAGTGAACACCCGTTTGCAGGTGGAGCATCCGGTCACCGAGTGCGTTACCGGGCTGGATCTGGTGGCGTGTATGCTGCGCGTCGCCGCCGGTGAAAGCATCGACTGGGCGCGTCTGGCGCAGGCCCCGCAGGGCGCGGCGATGGAAGTGCGCATCTATGCGGAAAACCCGCTGAAGAACTTCCAGCCGAGCCCCGGCGTGCTAACGGAAGTCGCCTTCCCGGACGGTGTACGCATTGACAGCGGCGTGGCGACGGGCAGTGACGTCTCTGCATTTTACGACCCGATGATTGCCAAGCTGATTGTGCATGCGGATACCCGCGAGGCGGCGCTGGACAAACTGGCTCAGGCGCTGAATGCCACGCGGTTGCACGGTATCACCACCAATCTCGATTATCTGCGTCAGATAACGTCAAGCGAGGCGTTCACAGAAGGCCGCGTCTGGACGCGCTGGCTCGATAGCGTAGAGGCAGAATCGCCGGTGATTGAAGTGCTGCAGCCTGGCACCTGGAGCAGTATTCAGGATTATCCGGGGCGCCTCGGTTACTGGGATATCGGCGTACCGCCGTCCGGGCCGATGGATGATTACGCCTTTCGGCTGGCGAACCGCATTGTCGGCAATCACCACACCGCCGCCGGGCTGGAATTTACGCTTCAGGGGCCAGTATTGCGTTTTCACACAGACGCGGTCATTGCCCTCACCGGGGCTGATTGTCAGGCGCTGCTGGATGAGACGCCCGTGCCGCTCTGGCAGCCGGTCACGGTTAAACGCGGGCAAACCCTCAGCCTTGGGCGCGCAAAAGCGGGGTGTCGCGCGTACCTCGCCGTACGTAACGGTTTTGATGTGCCGGAGTACCTCGGAAGCCGTTCCACCTTCGCGCTGGGCCAGTTTGGCGGCCATGCCGGACGCACGCTGAAAGTCGCCGATCTGCTGCCCGTTTCGCGCCCGGAGCTGAGCGCCTGTACTACGCCTGCACCGGTGAGCGAACCGCAGGCGCTGGCCGCGTCGCTGGTGCCAGAGTATGGCGATAGCTGGCGCATCGGCGTGCTGTATGGCCCACACGGCGCACCGGATTTCTTCAGTCAAAAATCGATTGATGATTTTTTCGCCAGTGAATGGCAGGTGCATTACAACTCTAATCGCCTGGGCGTGCGTCTGGTCGGTCCAAAACCGGAATGGACTCGCCCGGACGGTGGCGAAGCCGGGTTGCACCCCTCCAACGTGCATGACTGCGAGTACGCGATTGGCGCGATTAACTTCACCGGTGATTTCCCGGTGATCCTGACGCGCGACGGGCCAAGTCTTGGCGGTTTTGTTTGCCCGGTCACCATTGCGAAAGCGGAGCTATGGAAAGTGGGGCAGGTGAAGCCGGGCGACACGATTCGCTTCTACCCGATAAGCGTGGCCGATGCCGTCGCACGGGAAAAGGCGATGGATCGCACGATCGATACACTCCAGTCCAGCCATCTGGCGACATTTGCCGTGCCATCGCTGGCCGCGCGTGATGGCGTCTCGGCGGCGGCGCTGGTGTCGTTGCCCGCCAGCGTGACAACGCCCGCCATCGTCTATCGCCAGGCGGGGGATAACTACATCCTGATTGAATACGGTGACAACGTCCTCGATCTGGCGCTGCGCCTGCGCGTGCATCTGCTTATGGCGCGGCTGAACGATTTATCACATCCGGGTGTTAAAGAGCTTTCGCCGGGCGTGCGCTCGCTACAGGTGCGCTACGACAGCCGTGAAATCAGCCAGCAGGCGCTGGTGGCGATTCTTCTGGAGCAGGAGTCGCACATGGGCGATGTCAGCGCGATGAAAGTCCCGTCGCGCATCGTCTGGCTGCCGATGGCTTTTGAAGACACCGCCACGCTGGACGCCGTCAGCCGCTATCAGGATACGGTTCGCGCCAGTGCGCCGTGGCTGCCAAATAACGTTGATTTCATTCAGCGCATCAATGGGCTGGCGAGCCGGGAGGCGGTGCGTGACACGATTTTCGATGCCAGCTATCTGATCCTCGGGCTGGGTGATGTTTACCTGGGCGCACCTTGCGCTGTACCCATTGACCCGCGTCACCGCCTGCTGAGTTCGAAATACAACCCGGCGCGTACCTTTACCGCCGAAGGCACGGTCGGTATTGGCGGCATGTATATGTGCATCTATGGCATGGACTCCCCCGGCGGTTATCAACTGGTCGGGCGCACGCTGCCTATCTGGAACAAATTCCTCAAAAACCGTCAGTTCGCGGCGGGCGAACCGTGGCTGCTGCGCTTCTTCGACCAGGTACGCTTCTATCCGGTCAGCGAAAGCGAACTCAATCAACTGCGTGATGATTTCCGTGAAGGACGGGCCACCGTGCGCATCGAAGAGAGCGAGTTCGATTTTGCCGAGCATCTGCGCTTCCTTGAGGACAACGCTGACGAGATTCGCCATTTCCGCGAGAAGCAGGCGCTGGCCTTTGAAAGCGAAGTCGCGCGCTGGCAGATGGATGAACAAGCCGTCGACGCAGAACGCCCGCATCAGGTCGTCATCGAGGAAGCCGATGATGATGCGTTCGCCGTGACCGGCGATATGAACGGCAACATCTGGAAAGTGCTGGTGAAACCGGGCGATGAGGTGACGGACGGGCAGCCGCTGATCATCGTCGAAGCGATGAAAATGGAACTGGCGATCCACGCACCTAAAGCGGGAACAGTGAAACGCATCGCCTGTCAGCCGGGGCACCCGGTCAGCCCCGGTGATGCGCTGCTGTGGCTGGAGTAAGGGGGCGGAATGGAAAGCAGCAAACGTAGCCCCGGCCTTGGTGAGCGCATCTATCACGCGCTGAAAAATGACATCTTCGATTTTCGCCTGATGCCCGGTGAGCATTTCAGCGAAAACGAAATTTCAGAGCGGATGGCCGCCAGCCGTACGCCGGTGCGTCAGGCCCTGTTTCGTCTCGAACAGGAGGGCTACGTGCAGGTGTACAGCCGGAGCGGTTGGCAAGTCAAACCCTTTGACTTCGCATGGTTCGAAGCGCTGTACGACTTTCGCATCGTACTGGAGTGTGAAGCGGTAAAGCGCCTGTGCGACATGCCGCCCGCAACATGCCAGAACCACCTCGCGCCGCTGGTGGATTTCTGGATAGACGCGCCGCGCATGGCGCCTGGCAAAACGCTTTCGCGCCATGACGAGGCTTTTCATACCACACTGGTGCGCGCCAGCGGCAACGAAGAAATGGTGCGCGTACATATCGAGCTGACGGAAAAGATTCGCATTATTCGCCATCTCGACTTCACCCGCGAGGACCGCGTGGATGCCACCTATCAGGAGCACGCGCGCATTTTGCAGGCGGTGCTGCGTCAGCAAAGAGAAGAGGCGCAGCGCCTGCTGACGGAACACATTTCACAGAGTAAAGCCGAGGTCAGAAAAATTACCCTGCACCGGCTTCAGCAGGCCAGGTTGTAAGACGTTCCCGCTCCGCATCTGCGGAGACATTAATCAATATTATTTAGGGGTTTAGTGATGAAAAGACGTTCTTTACTGAAAGCTTTTGCCCTCTCCGCGACGTTTTTGAGCATGGGCATCTCGTTACAGGCATACGCAGCAGACACCATTAAAGTCGGCATCATGCACTCGCTCTCCGGCACGATGGCGATTTCAGAAACGCCGCTGAAGGATATGGCGCTGATGACCATTGATGAAATCAACGCCAAAGGCGGCGTGCTGGGTAAAAAGCTGGAGCCGGTGGTGGTTGATCCGGCGTCCAACTGGCCGCTGTTCGCGGAAAAGGCGCGCCAGCTGCTGAGCCAGGATAAAGCCGCCGTGGTGTTTGGCTGCTGGACGTCGGTGTCGCGCAAATCGGTGCTGCCGGTATTTGAAGAACTGAACGGCCTGCTGTTCTATCCGGTGCAGTATGAAGGTGAAGAGATGTCGCCAAATGTGTTCTATACCGGGGCCGCGCCTAATCAGCAGGCTATCCCGGCGGTGGAATACATGATGAGCGAAGACGGTGGCGGGGCGAAGCGCTTCTTCCTGCTGGGCACCGACTACGTTTATCCGCGCACCACCAACAAAATTCTGCGCGCGTTCCTGCATTCAAAAGGCGTTCAGGATAAAGACATTGAAGAGGTGTATACGCCGTTTGGTTACAGCGACTATCAGACGATCGTCTCTAACATCAAAAAATTCTCCGCAGGCGGTAAAACGGCGGTGATCTCCACCATCAACGGTGACTCCAATGTTCCGTTCTACAAAGAGCTGGCAAATCAGGGCATTAAATCCACCGACGTGCCGGTGGTGGCGTTCTCTGTCGGCGAAGAGGAATTGCGCGGCATTGACACCAAACCGCTGGTGGGTCACCTGGCCGCGTGGAACTACTTTGAATCGGTCAGCAACCCGGTGAACAGCAAATTCGTGGCGGATTATCGCGCCTATGCCAAAGCGCATAAATTACCGAACGCCGATACCGTGGTGACCAACGACCCGATGGAAGCGACCTATGTCGGTATCCACATGTGGGCTCAGGCGGTGGAAAAAGCAGGCACCACGGATGTTGATAAAGTGCGGGAAGCGATGGCGAATCAATCGTTTGCTGCGCCGAGCGGCTTCACCCTCACCATGGACGCCACTAATCACCACCTGCATAAACCGGTGATGATTGGCGAAATCGAAGATAACGGCCAGTTCAACGTCGTATGGCAGACCGAACAACCGGTGCGCGCGCAGCCGTGGAGCCCGTACATTCCGGGCAATGATAAAAAATCGGAAAGTCCGGTGAAGACGGGCGGTAAATAATCGCAGCGGTGGGGGCGGATGACGCCTCTGCCAACGGTTGGCTGGCCCGGCGTCGTCGGGCCACAAAAGAAGACACCGACACGATGAAAATTTTAAGCACTCTTTTTATTAGCTGTCTGTTGATGGCAACCTCGGCGCTGGCCGGCCCCGCCGAAGAGTACGGCAAGGCGAACCGCAGCCAGCAGGCGCAGTTGTTGCAACAGTGGGCGCAAACGCCGGACGCTTCCCGTCTGACGCTGTTACAGGCGTTGAACCGTGAAACGGTGGTGATGGACACCCAGGGGCAGCTTTTTTCACAACAACAGGGCACATTGACGCCGCTGGAGGGCGACGCTGTGCCCGCAGGCGCGACGAAAAAAGTGTTTATGAATAACCGCCTGCGTGGGCTGGTCGTCAGTGCGCTGTCGGCGCATCAACTGGTAAGCCCGGACGATGCTGTGCGGTTGCAGGCGGCGCAGGCGTTGCAGACCAGCGCGCAGGCAGATCAGTTGCCGTTTCTCAGCCAGCGTCTTGCTGCTGAAAAGAATAACGCCGTACATCAGGCGCTGGGTATCGCGGTCGCCGGATTACAGTTAACCGATAGCCGCCCGGCCCAGCGTTTGCAGGCGGTGAAATTACTGGGCGAGGCCAGCGACCCGCAGGTACAGGCGAGTCTGAACCGTCTCACCCAGCCAGAAAACGAACCGGATGCGGCGGTACGCGAGGCGGCTGCCGATAGCCTGAAACAGATCCAGCAACGCCTGAAATGGGGCGAATGGCTGGGGCTGGCGTTTAGTGGCTTATCACTGGGCTCGATTCTGCTGCTGGCGGCGCTGGGCCTGGCCATTACTTACGGCTTGCTGGGCGTTATCAATATGGCCCACGGAGAAATGCTGATGTTGGGCGCATACGCGACCTGGCTGGTGCAGGACGTCTTTGCCCGATACGCGCCGGACTGGCTGGCACTTTACCCACTGGCGGCGCTGCCGGTGGCTTTCGCCATCACCGCCGTGATCGGGATGCTGCTTGAGCGCACGATCATTCGCCATTTATATGGGCGACCGCTGGAAACGCTGCTGGCGACGTGGGGGATCAGCCTGATGCTGATCCAACTGGTGCGCGTAATATTTGGCACGCAGAACCTGGAAGTGGCGAACCCGGCGTGGTTATCGGGCGGCTGGAACGCGCTGCCGAATCTGGTGCTGCCGTACAACCGTATCGCGGTGATTGTTTTCGTGGCGGGCGTGCTGGCGCTGACCTGGCTGCTGCTCAATAAAACCCGTCTCGGAATGAACGTACGGGCGGTCACACAGAATCGCCGGATGGCAGATTGCTGCGGTGTACCGACCGGGCGTGTGGATATGCTGGCGTTTGGGCTGGGTTCCGGCATTGCCGGGTTGGGCGGCGTGGCGTTATCTCAGTTGGGCAATGTGGGGCCGGAGCTGGGACAGGGTTACATCATCGACTCCTTCCTGGTGGTGGTGACCGGCGGTGTTGGGCAACTGGCAGGTACCGTGGTGGCCGCGCTGGGCCTGGGCGTGCTGAATAAGTTTCTCGAACCGCAGCTTGGTGCGGTGCTGGGTAAAATCGCCATCCTGGTGATGATTGTACTGTTTATCCAGAAGCGGCCACAGGGGCTGTTTGCCTTCAAAGGGAGGGTGATTGACTGATGAGCCAGCCACTGACACTGACTTTAGCCCGCCGCGCGCCGCGTGTGTCGGGCGCACTCGGCGCGTTGATTTTCATCGCGCTGCTGATTCTGCCGTTTCTGGCGCTGTTGCCTGCGGCGCATCCGCTGGCGATGTCAACCTACACGCTTACGCTAATCGGCAAAATTCTGTGCTATGCGATTGTCGCCGTGGCGCTGGATCTGGTGTGGGGCTACGCCGGTCTGCTCTCGCTTGGACACGGGTTATTCTTCGCCCTTGGCGGCTACGCGATGGGCATGTACCTGATGCGCCAGGCCGCGGGCGACAGCTTACCGGCGTTTATGTCATTTCTCTCGTGGACGGAACTGCCGTGGTTCTGGGTCGGTACCCAGCATTTTGCCTGGGCGCTGTGCCTGATCATTCTGGTACCTGGCCTGCTGGCGCTGCTGTTTGGCTACTTCGCTTTCCGCTCGCGCATCAAAGATGTCTACTTCTCGATCATGACCCAGGCGCTGACCTACGCGGGTATGTTGCTGTTTTTCCGTAACGAAACCGGTTTTGGCGGCAATAACGGCTTTACGGGATTCACCACCATTTTAGGCTTCCCTGTGTCGGCGACGGGCACACGCATTGCGCTGTTTATCGCCACCGTGTTGCTGCTGGTGGCGGCGCTGGCAATCGGCGTGGCGCTGACTCGCAGCAAGTTTGGCCGCGTGCTGACCGGCGTGCGCGATGCGGAAAATCGCCTGATGTTCTGCGGCTACGATCCACGTGGTTTCAAGCTGTTCGTCTGGACGCTGTCAGCGGTGTTGTGTGGCCTGGCGGGAGCGCTGTATGTGCCGCAGGTGGGCATTATCAACCCCAGTGAAATGTCGCCCACTAACTCTATTGAGGCGGCGATTTGGGTGGCGCTCGGTGGTCGCGGATCGCTGATTGGCCCGGTGCTGGGCGCGGGCATTGTGAACGGTGCGAAAAGCTGGTTTACCGTCGCCTTCCCGGACTACTGGCTCTTTTTCCTCGGCCTGATGTTTATTCTGGTGACCCTGTTTTTACCACGCGGCGTGATTGGCCTGCTCAAACGGAGGAAGCATGACTGATTCCCTTTTTACCCAGCCGCTGCCACAGGATCGCTATCGCGGCAAAACCGACCCGGTGCTGCAACTGGAAAAAATCAACGTCACCTTTGACGGCTTTCGTGCGTTAACCGATCTCTCATTGTCCATTGGCGTGGGTGAACTGCGCTGCGTGATTGGCCCTAACGGCGCGGGCAAAACCACGCTGATGGATGTGATCACCGGGAAAACGCAGCCAGATAATGGGCGGATTTTTTACGATCAGACTATCGATCTGCGCACCTTATCGCCCGTTGAGATTGCCCGCGCGGGGATTGGCCGCAAGTTTCAGAAACCCACCGTGTTTGACGCGCTGACGGTGCTGGAAAACCTCGAAATCGCGCAAAAAAATGACAAATCCGTGTGGCACAGCCTGCGCGCTAAACTCAGCGGTGAGCAGCGGGATCACATCCATGAGGTGCTGCATCTGCTGCGTCTTACCGACGCCAGTCAGCGCGCCGCGGGGTTGTTATCCCACGGGCAAAAGCAGTTTCTGGAAATTGGCATGCTGCTGGTGCAGGAGCCGCATCTGTTGCTGCTGGATGAACCCGCCGCCGGGCTGACGGATGCGGAAACGGAATACATCGCTGAACTGTTTCGGACGCTGGCAGGAAAGCACTCATTGATGGTGGTTGAGCACGATATGGGATTTGTCGAAAGTATCGCCGACCACGTGACGGTGCTGCATCAGGGGCAGGTGCTGGCGGAGGGCTCGTTGCGCGACGTGCAGGCCAATGAGCAGGTTATCGACGTTTATCTGGGGCGCTAATATGTTGCAGGTTCAGGATCTTAATCAATATTACGGCGGCAGCCACATTCTGCGTGGCTTATCGTTCGACACCACGCCGGGGGAAATCACCTGCCTGTTAGGGCGCAACGGCGTGGGCAAAACCACGCTGCTGAAATGTCTGATGGGCGTGATTCCGGCGAAATCTGGTGAGATCCGCTGGAAAGGGAAGGTGATTAACGGGATGAAGCCGCATCAGCGCGTGCAGCAAGGGATTGCGTATGTGCCGCAGGGGCGCGAAATATTCCCGCGTCTGACGGTAGAAGAAAACCTGTTGATGGGGCTGGCGCGTTTCTCCGGGCGTGACGCCAGTGCCGTTCCGCAAGAGATTTATGAACTTTTCCCGGTGCTGCGTGAAATGAAACAGCGACGCGGCGGCGATCTCTCCGGCGGGCAACAGCAGCAACTGGCGATTGGCCGCGCGCTTGCCTGTCGCCCGGAGCTGCTTATTCTTGATGAACCGACCGAAGGTATTCAGCCATCGGTCATCAAAGAGATTGGCGCGGTGATCAGAAGCCTCGCCAATCGCGGTGATATGGCGATTCTGCTGGTGGAGCAGTTTTACGATTTCGCTGCCGAACTTGCGGATAACTATCTGGTGATGTCGCGCGGGGCGATTATCCAGCGCGGGCGCGGTGATGAAATGGAGGCGCAGGGCGTGCGGGGATTGGTGGCGATTTAACGAAGGGAGAATAAAAGCACCCGTGGCTACTGACAAACCTGATTAACCACTAGTTTCTGCGCATGTGCCGGGTGATGTTATGCTCACCCGACCGGCTATGCCATGGAGTGTGTAAATTTGCAGACCCGGTAAGCGAAGCGTTACCGGGAAAAATCTAAACGCACACACTATCAATCTCTTTGTCATATTTTTATTTAAACGTATTCGCCATTATAGAACTCATCATGTTCTCATAAGGAATGAAAAAATCATGATTTTTGTGTATAAAACAATCATGGTTTTCATTAGGGAGTTGGGGGATTAATACTTTTTTAATTTTCCCATTTATAAGAGTAATGGAATTAATTGTAACTTTTTGCCCTACATCAGCATCTGGTAGCCAGATCTCAAATAAAGGGTAGTCAATGTGTGAATTTTTTCGTGCAGAGTCGTCTTTAATAAATGTTTCGCCAAAGTGTTGGTAAGCCATCCAATTGGTAAAGCTGCCATATGTTTTATTAAAGAAACCATCTGGACTTATAGTGATTTTAATGTTGTTCCATTGAAATATAGAAAAAATGAATCGAGTACCTTTTGACTCTTTACTCACTATTTGAATGAATGGTGTGTAATCAAATTTATTATTGCATAAAGCATATAATGTAAGCGGGGTATTTGCAGTATTGTAGCTGGCAATAGAAACCTTGGCATCATTATCATTTTTCTGTATTTCTTTCAAGGTAACAGATACAGCTTTCTGCCATAAAGAATTACCTAGTGCTACTTGTTTTAAATTATTAATTGCTTGTGACCACTGTTTTACAAATTTTGGTGATGTTGTTTTGTAAAAGTAAAACGATGATCCTCCATCTATACCCATAGCATCATTAATGAGTTCATCATCTGTAACTAGTTCATTGTTCAGTGCGAATCTGCCTTTGCGGTCGCCGATGAATAATGACCATGAGTCTGATATTATTCTTAATTTTTCTGGGTAGCCAATCTCAACGGAATCAGCGTGGA
Source organism: Pseudocitrobacter faecalis (assembly GCF_965231525.1). Classification (NCBI taxonomy): domain Bacteria; kingdom Pseudomonadati; phylum Pseudomonadota; class Gammaproteobacteria; order Enterobacterales; family Enterobacteriaceae; genus Pseudocitrobacter; species Pseudocitrobacter faecalis. The sequence continues at coordinate 1,680,180 of NZ_CBDDNJ010000002.1, forward strand.
GATGGTCATTAGATACAGCACAAAGGAAATTTTCTTCGGGATCATATAGATCAGAATCCCAGTTTATCCTTTTTTTGTATTCTCTTATTTCATGGTCGTTTAATGTGAGGAAAGGTGATGAAAAAACAAGGTATATCCCATGTTTGAAAATTACTTGGGGGTCATTGTCTTTATGATCGCAATGGATTAAAAAGTGATCTTTTATCCCTGCGGAAGTAAAAGCATCTGAAATCACAGCAGACATCTTATCCCGGCTCTGTTTATTTTTATAAAGATAAATTTTCTGTTGGGGTGATATTTTTAATGGATGCTGTTCTACTACTTCTGGAATCCTACTCGTCGATAGAGGTGTACCTGAGCTATCGATGTTCAGTTGCAGTCCGATGGTATAGTATGGTGTAGATTTTAAGTATTCAGCAAATGGGACTTTAAGTTCATGCCATGTTGTCGAAATTAAAATGGCTCTGACTTTATTTGTCCCAACGCCAAGTTGTGCCGTTAGTATTGATAAATATTTAAATAGCTCATGAATACCTTGTCTGGCAGCCTGGTTGCTACGTTTAAGTTCGATAACCACATAATTATCATATTCATCTTTTGCAAGAATATCGATACTACCATTAGCGCCAAATTCATTTTTAAGATAGTACTCTTTAGCTACTAATCTAAGTCCGCTTTCGATAATGTCGAGGTTTTCTGCAAGTTTATCACGGATGGTACTTTCGTGGAAGATCATAATATTTCCCTGTTGTTCTTAGTATACTAGTAAATTGATAGTAAAACTGAATTTTATTTCATGATATCTTTTTGTTTAAAGTAAAACAATAGTAAACATAATGGTAACTATTATTATATGTAGTGATAAAGAATCAAAAATGTTAACGTGTATTCTCACTCTTTTCCTATAGCGCTCTTTATTTCTGTTCCGCTTTCAGCCGTCGCCAGAATGTGGTGCGGCTGACGCCCAGATAACGCGCGGCGGCGCTGCGATCGCCGCCACACTGCGCCAGCGCTTCGGTGGCTGATGGTGCAAATGTGAGCGTATCTTCCGCGTCATACAGCTCTGGCAGAAGCGTTGCAAGCTCTCGTTCATCGCCGATCATGTCGCTACTGAGCAGCAGCGCCAGCCGCTCGCAGAGATTGCGAAGTTCGCGAATGTTGCCAGGCCAGGCGTAGCGCAACAGCGGGGGCAGGCAGAGTGTGATGCGTCGATGAAGGGCGTCGCTCAGGGGCGAATCCAGTGCCGCCAGCGATTGCGTCAGGTAGCGTCGCGCCAGCAGGGCGATATCGTCACCACGCTCGCGCAGAGCGGGAATGCGTAGACGTAAGGCGCTCAGGCGGAAAAAGAGATCGGCACGAAAACGCCCCTCGGCAACCGCCTGTTGCAGATCGCAATGCGTTGCGCTTACCACGCGAAACGTAACGCTCAGCGGCTGTTGCCCCCCGACGCGCGTCACGCGCTTTTCCTCCAGTACGCGAAGCAAGCGCGTTTGCAGATGCAGCGGCATTTCACCAATTTCATCGAGAAACAGCGTTCCACCGTTGGCGGTTTCCAGCAAGCCGCTGCGCCCGCCGCGTCGCGAGCCGGTAAACGCGCCTTCTTCATAGCCAAACAACTCGGCTTCCAGCAACGACTCCGCTATTGCCCCGCAGTTGATCGCTACAAAGGGGGGCGAGCCACGGCCCGCGCGTGGGCGATGGCGGGCAAAATACTCCTGATGCAGCGCCTGCGCCGCCAGCTCTTTCCCGGTGCCGGTTTCGCCTTCAATTAACACCGCCGCCGGGGAACGCGCATAGAGCAGAATCGTTCGGCGCACCTGTTCCATTATTGCCGATTCACCGACCAGATCGCCCAGGCCGTAGCGGGTACGCAGGGTGTCGCGTTGGGCGGTGCTGCGCACGGTGTCGGGAAGGCGGGTCATATCCAGCGCATCGCTGAACGCCTGGCGCACCGTGGCAGCCGAATAGAGAAAGACTGCCGCAAGCCCGGCCTCTTCGGCGAGTTCGGTCACTAGCCCGGCACCGACCACTACGCGGATCCCGGCGGCTTTCAACTCGGTTATCTGGCTACGGGCATCCTCTTCAGTGACATAGCTGCGCTGATCGAGCGGGAGATGAAAACTTTTCTGAAACTCCTGCAGCGCGGGAAGCGGCGCTTTGTAGGTGATGACGCCGATCCGGTCGGCCACGCGGCGTGCTTTGCCCAGCGCCTGTAACAGGTCAAATCCGCCGGGGTGGATAAGGATAACCGGCACCGAGAGGCGACTTTTCAAATACGCGCCGTTCGAACCGGCGGCAATAATCGCGTCGCAGTGTTCGGTGGCCAGTTTCTGGCGGATGTACTGCACCGCTTTCTCAAAACCGAGCTGAATCGGCGTAATGGTCGCCAGATGGTCGAACTCAAGGCTGATATCGCGGAACAGATCAAACAGGCGCGTCACTGAGACGGTCCAGATAACCGGTTTTGCCGCTGGCGTGATGTTATCGGTCATGACAACGCACTCACATGAGGGAGACCTGATCTGTTGTAGTTGTGTTTCATAGATGTTTCAAAATCAAGAGGCGAAACAATCCCTGAAACGTTAGCTGAAGCGCTTTACCCGCATGCTTACGCGATATCGCGTGAAGCAGTGCATTCAACATGATGATTTTATTATCAATATTCTGCTGTTTTGTTTTTTGTGATCCCACGCAGCCGTTCTGGCACATCGCTTGCTCTTGTTTTGTTACGTGAAAGCAACATTTAAACAACAAAGAGGTGTGCATGAGCACTCAATCACCGGGTCAGGCGTTCCGCCAGGCACTGAGCAAAGAATCACCGCTGCAAATTGCAGGCACCATCAACGCAAACCACGCTTTGCTGGCGCAGCGGGCCGGGTTTCAGGCGATTTATCTCTCCGGCGGCGGCGTGGCGGCGGGGTCGCTTGGGCTGCCTGATTTAGGCATCACTGGTCTGGACGATGTGCTGACCGACATTCGCCGTATTACCGATGTCTGTTCGCTGCCGCTGTTGGTGGACGTTGATAGCGGGTTTGGCGCTTCGGCATTTAACGTGGCGCGTACGGTGAAATCGGTGAGTAAAGCCGGTGCGGCGGGGCTGCATATTGAAGATCAGGTGGGAGCGAAACGCTGCGGCCATCGCCCGAATAAAGAGATTGTCTCAACCGAAGAGATGGTCGATCGCATTAAAGCCGCCGTGGATGCCCGTACCGATCCGGACTTTGTGATTATGGCGCGTACCGACGCGCTGGCGGTGGAAGGGCTGGAGGCAGCCATCGAACGCGCCCGCGCCTATATCGAAGCCGGGGCCGACATGCTGTTCCCGGAAGCCATTACCGAGCTGTCGATGTATCGCCAGTTTGCCGATGCGGTGCAGGTACCGATTCTTGCCAATATCACCGAATTCGGTGCGACGCCGCTGTTCACCACTGACGAACTGCGCAGCGCGCACGTGGCGATGGCGCTTTATCCGCTGTCGGCCTTCCGCGCCATGAACCGCGCCGCGGAACAGGTCTATAACGTCCTGCGACAGGAAGGCACGCAGAAGAGCGTTATCGACATCATGCAGACCCGCAGCGAACTCTACGAAAGCATCAACTACTACCAGTTTGAAGAGAAACTCGACGCCCTGTTTGCCAGCAAACGCGGCAAGTAATCGGTTTTACCCTACACATCCATAATAAGACGAGGCCAGTATGAGCGAAGCGACCATTTTGCAAAACACGACTGCCACAAAACCGAAAAAATCCGTGGCGCTCTCCGGGGTGCCTGCCGGAAATACAGCACTCTGCTCTGTGGGCAAGAGCGGCAACGATCTGCACTATCGCGGCTATGACATTCTCGACCTCGCGAAGCACTGCGAGTTTGAAGAGGTGGCATATCTGCTGATTCACGGCAAACTGCCCAATCGTGATGAGTTGCACGCGTATAAGACGCGGCTGAAAGCGCTGCGCGGCTTGCCTGCCAACGTGCGGATCGTGCTGGAATCGCTGCCAGCGGCATCGCACCCTATGGATGTGTTACGCACCGGCGTCTCTGCGCTGGGCTGTACATTGCCAGAGAAAGAGGAACATTCGGTATCCGGCGCACGCGATATCGCGGACAAGCTGCTGGCGTCGCTCGGCTCCATTCTTCTCTACTGGTATCACTACAGCCACAACGGTGAGCGTATTCAGCCGGAAACCGATGACGACTCCATTGGTGGTCATTTTTTGCACCTGCTGCACGGACACAAACCGCCACAAAGCCAGGTGAAGGCGATGCACGCCTCGCTGATCCTCTACGCCGAACACGAATTTAACGCCTCAACGTTCGCCTCGCGGGTGATTGCCGGAACCGGCTCGGATATCTATTCCGCCATTATCGGCGGGATTGGCGCGCTGCGCGGGCCGAAGCACGGCGGGGCCAATGAAGTGTCACTCGATATTCAGCAACGCTATGAAACGCCGGACGAAGCCGAGCAGGATATTCGCCGCCGTATCGACAACAAAGAAGTGGTTATCGGCTTCGGTCACCCGGTGTATACGATTTCCGACCCGCGCCATCAGGTGATCAAAACCATCGCCCATCAGCTTTCCCGTGAAGCGGGTTCCATGAAGATGTATGACATCGCCGACCGCCTGGAAACGGTGATGTGGGAAACCAAGAAGATGTTCCCCAATCTCGATTGGTTCTCGGCAGTTTCCTACAACATGATGGGCGTGCCCACCGCGATGTTCACGCCGCTGTTTGTGATGGCGCGTGTGACGGGCTGGTCGGCCCACGTCATAGAACAGCGCCAGGACAATAAAATCATCCGCCCGTCAGCCAACTATACCGGGCCGGAAGATAAACCTTTTGTCGCGCTGGAAAATCGCCAGTAATTCACCTGCTTACCTCTGACAATAACGAAAACGGGAAAACCAATATGTCTCAACCGATGACCAATCTTCATCAGGCATTCGACCAGGAAATCGTCGATATCGTGGATTACGTGATGAATTACCAGATTGATTCTGGCGTTGCGTGGAATACCGCGCATTACTGCCTGCTCGACACGCTGGGCTGCGGGCTGGAAGCACTGGAGTATCCGGCATGTAAAAAACTGATGGGGCCGATTGTGCCGGGAACGGTTGTGCCCAACGGCGCCAAAGTACCGGGCACCCAGTTCCAGCTCGACCCGGTGCAGGCGGCTTTTAACATTGGCGCGATGATCCGCTGGCTCGATTTCAACGATACCTGGCTGGCGGCGGAGTGGGGGCATCCCTCTGACAATCTCGGCGGTATTCTGGCGGTCGCCGACTGGCTGTCGCGTAACGCGGTGGCCGTGGGTAAAGCGCCGCTCACCATGCAGAAAGTGCTGGCGGGCATGATTAAGGCGCATGAAATTCAGGGCTGCATCGCGCTGGAAAATGCCTTCAATAAAGTTGGGTTAGACCACGTGCTGCTGGTGAAAGTGGCCTCGACGGCGGTGGTGGCTGAGATGCTGGGCCTGAGCCGTGATGAGATCTTAAACGCTGTTTCTTTGGCGTGGGTTGATGGGCAGTCGCTGCGTACCTATCGGCATGCCCCGAATACCGGCACGCGTAAATCCTGGGCGGCGGGTGACGCCACATCACGCGCGGTGCGGCTGGCACTGATGGCGCAGACGGGCGAGATGGGGTATCCCACGGCGCTGACCGCCAAAACCTGGGGCTTCTATGATGTCTCATTTAAAGGGGAAACGTTCCGCTTCCAGCGCACTTACGGTAGCTACGTGATGGAGAACGTGCTGTTTAAAATCTCCTTCCCGGCAGAGTTCCACTCGCAAACAGCCGTGGAAGCCGCGATGACGTTACATCAAAAAATGGTCGCGGCGGGGAAAACAGCGGCGGATATTGAGCGCGTGACTATTCGCACGCATGAAGCCTGTATTCGCATCATCGATAAAAAAGGGCCACTTACTAACCCCGCCGACCGCGATCACTGCATTCAGTACATGGTCGCCATCCCGCTGTTGTTTGGCCGCCTGACGGCAGCAGACTATGAAGAGAATATCGCCAGCGACCCGCGCATTGATATTCTGCGCGCTAAAACCCATTGCCACGAAGACCCGGCCTTTACCCGCGATTATCACGATCCGCAAAAACGCTCAATTGCCAATGCCTTAACCGTCGAGTTTTCTGACGGTAGCCGCTTTGAGGAAGTGGTGGTGGAGTATCCGATTGGCCACGCCCGTCGCCGTGAAGAGGGGATCCCGCTGCTGATTGAGAAATTTAAAACCAACCTGGCGCGCCAGTTCCCGGCGCGTCAGCAGCAACGCATTCTGGAGGCCTCCCTGGACCGTCAGCGTCTGGAGCAGATGCCGGTCAACGCGTTCCTCGATCTGTTCGTCATCTGATCCGTTCAGAAGGAGACTTCGATGTCTTATGAGACGTTCTATCAGCGGTCGATTGACGACCCGGAGGCATTCTGGGCCGAGCAGGCTCGGCGCATCGACTGGCAAACGCCGTTTACGCGCACGCTCAACTATGACAACCCGCCGTTTGCCCGCTGGTTTTGCGGCGGTACGACTAACTTATGCCATAACGCGATCGATCGCTGGCTTGCCACACAACCGGAGGCGCTGGCGTTGATTGCCGTGTCGGCGGAAACCGGTGAGGAGCGAACATTTACTTTCCGCGAGCTGCACGCCGAGGTGAATCGCACGGCAGCGATGCTGCAAACGCTTGGCGTCTCCCGCGGCGACCGGGTGCTGGTGTATATGCCGATGATCGCCGAAGCGCATATTACGCTGCTGGCCTGCGCACGCATTGGCGCGATTCACTCGGTGGTGTTTGGCGGGTTCGCCTCGCACAGCCTGGCGGCGCGGATTGATGATGCGCGTCCGGTGCTGATCGTCTCTGCGGATGGCGGATCGCGCGGGGGCAAAGTGATCCCTTATAAAAAACTGCTCGACGATGCCATTTCGCTGGCGGAACATCCGCCAAAACGGGTGCTGCTGGTGGATCGCGGGCTGGCGCCGATGCAGCGTGTGGCTGAACGTGATGTGGATTACGCGACGCTACGTGAGCAGCATCTCGATGCCCTGGTGCCGGTTGTCTGGTTAGAATCGAGCGAAACCTCCTGCATTCTCTACACCTCCGGCACCACCGGGAAACCGAAGGGCGTTCAGCGCGATGTCGGTGGTTATGCCGTGGCGCTGGCGACGACGATGGCGACGATTTTTGGCGGTAAAGCGGGCGGTGTGTTCTTCTGCACCTCGGATATTGGCTGGGTGGTGGGGCATTCGTATATCGTTTATGCGCCGCTACTGGCGGGCACGGCGACGGTGGTTTTTGAAGGTACCCCGACCTGGCCGGATTGTAGCGTCTGGTGGAAGATCGTTGAAAAGTATCAGGTTAGCCGAATGTTTTCGGCACCGACCGCTATCCGTGTGCTGAAAAAATTCCCGACTGCGCAAATTCGCAACCACGATATATCGTCGCTGGAAGTGCTGTATCTCGCCGGGGAACCGCTGGATGAACCGACCGCCAGTTGGGTGACCGAAACGCTGGGCATCCCGGTCATCGACAACTACTGGCAGACGGAATCTGGCTGGCCAATTATGGCCATTGCCCGCGAGCTTAGCGATCGCCCAACTCGTCTTGGCAGCCCTGGCGTGCCGATGTTCGGCTATCACGTTAAGCTGCTCAATGAACATACCGGCCAGGAATGCGCGGCAAATGAAAAGGGCATGGTGGTGATTGAAGGGCCGCTGCCGCCGGGCTGTATTCAGACCATCTGGGGCAATGATGAGCGTTTCGTCAATACCTACTGGTCGCTGTTCGAGCGCCCTGTGTACGCGACCTTTGACTGGGGGATTCGGGATGATGACGGTTATTACTTTATCCTCGGGCGCACGGACGATGTGATTAATATCGCCGGACACCGCCTCGGCACGCGCGAGATTGAGGAGAGCATCTCCGGCTACGGTAACGTCGCGGAAGTGGCGGTAGTGGGCGTAAAGGATGCGGTAAAAGGGCAGGTTGCCGTGGCGTTTGTTATTCCTAAACAGGGTGATAGTCTGCTGCTACGCGATGTGGCGCAGGAGGAAGAGCAGGCAATCCAGCATCGGGTGGATGACCAGATTGGTCATTTCGGACGACCGGCGCGAATTTACTTTGTTTCACAATTGCCGAAAACGCGATCCGGCAAAATGCTCAGGCGTGCGATGCAGGCGATTTGTGAGGGAAGAGACCCGGGTGATTTAACCACGATTGAGGATCCGAATGCGCTGGTGGAGATAAGACGGGCGCTGGGGGAGTGAGGGTAGATTGTGAAAATCCACGCGAGTGCGTGGATTTTTTCAGGCTGTAGGAGTCGTCAGATTGTCATCGTACGTTTCTTAATTGCCGTCATACTTTTCCCTGGCAACCCTGAAATTATCAGTGGATGTGATGATCCACGACCACAATGGCAACATCTGCAGAAGCATCTCTTTTCCCATAACCGTAATCGCGTAAACCACTCTTGGCAATTTTTCCTGATAATCACAGCGAGAGATAAGCCCATCCCGCTCAAGATGCCGTAGGGTTCGGGTCAGCATTCTTTGAGTCACACCCGTAAGATTGCGTCGTATCTCGCCATAACGAAGCGCGCCGCCAGTACCCAGAATGTGTAACACTCCCAGCGACCAGCGATTACCAACATGGGCAAGGATCTCACGCTTCAAACCTTCATCGTCGTGGCTTAATTCGTCGCAAAATTCTTTTGAAAACTTCAGCAATGCTTCCTGTTCAGACGTCATCCCGCCTCCGGTATCATTCATGTGCCTAATTGAGCCAGACCCTGTCAGATGTCAGGATGAGCCTGTACTACGACAGGAGACAAGCATGAAGCGTGAAAATAAATCTGTAAATACAGTGCTTATCCTCGGCGCGGGGGAACTCGGCATCCAGGTTATCCGGGCGATGAGTGACAAAGCTCAACATGGGCAGGTGAAAATCAGTGTGTTACTCAGAAAAGAGGCGGCTAACGCCATTTCAGGCTCGCGTAAGGATAGGCTTGATGAGCTAATGAAACTGGGCGTGACGGTCGTCATAGGGGATCTGGAGAAAAATGATTGTTCAGAGCTGAGTAAGATCTTTGCTTCTTTTGATGCGGTTATCAACTGCAGTGGTTTTGTCGGAGGGCCGGGCACGCAGATGAAGGTGACGCAGGCGGTATTGGACGCAGGCGTAGAACGCTATTTCCCGTGGCAGTTCGGCGTAGATTATGATGTCATCGGCAAAGGTAGCGGACAACAGGTATGGGATGAGCAGCTTAACGTTCGCCATCTGCTGCGGGGGCAGAACGCAACTGAGTGGGTCATTGTTTCTACCGGTATTTTTACCAGCTACCTCTTTGAGCCCAGTTTTGGTGTCGTTGATACCCAAAGAAAAACGGTTTATGGCCTGGGTGACTGGCAGTATGCAATCACGCTGACTACCCCTGAAGATATCGGTCGGCTGACGGCAACGATATTCTTTCATCAACCCGCTTTTCGTAATGAGATTGTCTATATCGCCGGGGATACGCTCACCTATAATCAGTTGGCTGATTTAATGCAGGAGCACTGGAAAACAGAAGTAAAAAGAGAATTACGCGTCAGAAAACAGCTTCAGGATGAGGTGCGCGATAATCCTGATGATGTGGGCGCAAAATACCGGCTAGCTTTCGCCAGACCTGACGGCATCGCGTGGGATAAAAAAACAACTTTCAATTATCTGCACGCTATCAACACGACCACGGCGGCGCAGTGGCTCATAAAGCAGGCATGACATTAAAAAAATCCACGCATTCGCGTGGATTTTTTATGACATTGATGAGAACTAACTGTCTTAGACGTTGAACAAGAAGTTCATCACATCGCCATCTTTCACGATGTAATCTTTCCCTTCTGCACGCATTTTGCCGGCTTCTTTTGCACCCTGTTCACCTTTATAGGTGATGAAGTCTTCAAACGCGATGGTCTGGGCGCGGATGAAGCCTTTTTCAAAGTCGGTGTGGATTTTACCGGCTGCCTGCGGTGCCGTCGCGCCGACAGGAATTGTCCATGCGCGCACTTCTTTCACGCCCGCAGTGAAGTAGGTTTGCAGGTTCAACAGGGCGTAACCTGCGCGGATCACGCGGTTCAGGCCCGGCTCTTCAAGGCCCAGTTCCTGCATGAATTCGTCGCGCTCTTCGTCGTCAAGCTCGGCGATATCAGATTCGACAGCAGCACACACCGGAACGACCACAGAACCTTCGGCAGCAGCGATTTCGCGCACTTTATCCAGGTATGGGTTGTTCTCGAAGCCGTCTTCGTTGACGTTAGCGATGTACATGGTCGGCTTCAGGGTCAGGAAGCTCAGGTAGCGGATAGCGGCTTTATCTTCGTCGCTTAAATCCAGCGCGCGCAGCATGCCGGCGTTTTCCAACTGCGGCAGGCATTTTTCCAGAGCCGCCAGTTCCGCTTTTGCATCTTTGTCGCCGCCTTTGGCTTTCTTCTGCACACGGTGAATCGCGCGTTCGCAGGTATCAAGGTCAGAGAGCGCCAGTTCGGTGTTGATAACGTCGATATCTTCTGCCGGATCCACTTTGCCGGAGACATGGATGATATTGTCGTTTTCGAAGCAGCGAACCACGTGGCCAATCGCTTCCGTTTCGCGGATGTTGGTCAGGAACTGGTTGCCCAGACCTTCACCTTTGGACGCGCCTTTTACCAGGCCTGCGATGTCGACGAATTCCATGGTGGTTGGCAGGATGCGCTGGGGTTTAACGATCTCAGCCAGCTGGTCCAGACGCGGGTCGGGCATGGGTACAACACCGGTGTTCGGCTCAATGGTACAGAACGGGAAGTTCGCCGCTTCAATACCTGCTTTTGTGAGCGCATTGAACAGGGTGGATTTGCCCACGTTAGGCAAACCGACGATACCGCATTTAAATCCCATGTTTAAATCACCTTAATCTTTTGATAATCAACCTGTTAGAGATAACAGGTATCAGAAAAGTAAATAACTCTGCCTATTATACACGGCATGCGGCAAAAATGCCGCAGTTCAACGGTTATTGCGCCTTAAAGGCGTGCAAACGGTTGGTGGCTTTGGTTAAGCCATCCTTCAGCCAGATTTCCGTACAGCGGGCTGCTTCGTCTACCGCTTCGTCGATCAGCTTCTGTTCAGATGCCTGCGGTTTGCCGAGAACAAAACCGACAACTTTGTTTTTATCGCCCGGATGGCCAATTCCAATGCGTAAGCGATGAAAATTGGGGTTATTACCCAGTTTGCTGATGATGTCTTTCAATCCATTATGGCCGCCATGACCACCGCCGAGCTTAAACTTCGCCACACCCGGGGGTAGGTCGAGTTCATCGTGCGCCACCAGAATTTCATCCGGATTAATACGATAGAACGTTGCCAGCGCGGCGACGGCTTTGCCACTCAGGTTCATGAATGTGGTTGGCACCAGCAGACGCACGTCTTCACCCGCCAGATTAATGCGCGAGGTGTAGCCAAAAAACTTACTTTCTTCTTTCAGCGGGGCACGTGCGCGCTCCGCCAGCAAATCGACATACCAGGCACCCGCGTTATGGCGCGTCGCAGCATACTCTGCGCCGGGGTTAGCCAGGCCGACAATCAGTTTAATCGTCACGTTATTATTCCTGCACTGGTCGTATTTCTGGCGCGTAGTTTACGTGGTGATCGCGCACTTGACAAAAATAAGCGCCCAAAGCGGCAAAAACTGAATAGTTCATTCGGGTGACCATTCGGACTTGATGTAATTCAGTAACTTAAATGTAAAGTTTTGTTGCGTTAATGTTCGTAATTGCGATCACCATCGCACAAATTGCCAAAAGTGGTGTCTATACTTTACACACAAGGAGAAGGGATATTTCCCTTAAGCCCAAAAGCTCGGAGGTGACATATGAAACGTAAAAACGCTTCGTTACTCGGTAATGTGCTCATGGGTCTGGGCCTGGTCGTGATGGTCGGCGGTGTCGGCTACTCTATCTTAAACCAGTTGCCACAGTTCAATTTGCCACAGTTTTTCGCGCACGGTGCTGTGTTAAGCATCTTTATCGGCGCAATCCTCTGGCTTGCCGGGGCGCGTGTCGGCGGACACGAACAGGTTTGCGACAGATACTGGTGGGTACGCCACTATGACAAACGTTGTCGCCGCGACAAACGCACCAGTCACTGATATCTGATAAAAAAAATGGCTCCAGAAGGAGCCATTTTGCTATTTGATATCGGCCAGCGCCGCTTCTTTGTTCGGGAAGAAGGTCAGACGACCAGGAATCGGTTTGATTCCGGCACGCGCCATCGTGCGCAGCGGCTGGAATTCCATATTCGACACCCGCAGTTCACATCCCTCCGGTAATTTCCCAACGAAGCGCTGAAAGGCATCCAGGCCGCCTGCATCCAGTACCGGCACGGCGTCCCACTTCAGCACTACAATGCGTTTACCTGCAATACGTGATTCCAGATCGGTAAACAAATTTTCGGCAGCGGCGAAGAACAGAGGGCCGATCACGCGAAGTACCAGTACATCATCGGGTACGTCTACATTCACCGGCGACAGGCGGGTCATCTGCGCGATACGGCGCATAAACAGCAGCGATGCCAGCACGATCCCGACGCTGATGGCGATAACCATGTCGAACAGCACCGTCAGCGACATACAGATAAGCATCACGATGATGTCATCTTTCGGCGCGCGGCGAAGCAGGTTAACCACTTTATGCGCTTCACTCATGTTCCATGCCACCATCAGCAGCAGGGCGGCCATCGCTGAAAGCGGCAGCCAGGAGAGCAGCGGTGCGAGGATCAGCAGCGCCAGAATAACCAGTATCGCGTGGATCACCGCAGAAACGGGTGAAGTTGCCCCGGCACGCACGTTGGCGGCAGAACGGGCGATGGCGGCGGTGGCGGTGATGCCACCAAAGAACGGCGCGGCAATATTTCCCAGCCCCTGACCAATCAGTTCACTGTTGGCTTTGTGCTTGGTGCCGGTCATACCGTCGAGCACCACGGCGCAGAGCAGAGACTCTATCGCCCCCAGCATCGCCATTGAGAAGGCGGCAGGCAGCAGGGCGCGTAGCGATGCCCAGCTTAGCGTGAAGTCTGAACCCGGCATATCCCATGGCAGCACCAGTTGCGGCAGCAGTTGCGGGATGCCATTACCCTGCGAACCATCCGCCAGTACGTAGTGGAACTGAGAGCCGATAGTCGCGACGTGACCGCCCAACATGTTGACGATAAACATGACCAGGCAGCCGGCAATCAGCGCGGGCAGGTGGCCTGGCAGGCGAATGCCAAGGCGTGGCCAGAAAATAAGCGTGCCGAGCGTGACGATACCAATCGCCGCATCGCCAAAATTGGTGGTAGGCAGCGCCATGAACAGCGCGCCGACCTTTTGCAGATAGTGTTCCGGCACGTGCGTCAGTTGCAGACCCAGGAAGTCTTTAATCTGCATTGTCCCGATGGTGATACCAATACCGGAGGTAAAGCCCAGCGTGACAGAAAGAGGAATGTATTCGATTAAGCGGCCAAAACGCGCAAGGCCAAAAAGAATCAAAAATACCCCGGACATCAGCGTGGCGACCAGCAGCCCGGCGAGGCCAAACTGTTGTGATACGGGATAAAGGATAACGACAAAGGCGGCTGTTGGCCCGGATACGCTAAAGCGGGAGCCCCCGGTTAGGGCAATAACAATCCCTGCAACGGCAGAGGTATACAGGCCGTACTGTGGCGCCACGCCGCTACCGATTGCCAGCGCCATCGCCAGCGGGATAGCAATAATACCGACAGTGATCCCGGCGATAACATCGCGTGTAAAGCGGGATACGGTGTACTTCTCTTTCCAGCACGCATCGATGAGAGCGCGGAAAGGCATCACCTGTGAGGAGAAGATTTTATTCACAATAATGTTTCATCCGTGAGCGCATCATCTGTCATGTGAATGGCAGGTGAAGGAGGCATAGGTCATACAAATAGTTACTATAGACAAAAAAACCCGCCGCAGCGGGTTTTTTAACCAGGTTCGATTAGTGTTCGAACATGGCAGAAATGGATTCTTCGTTGCTGATACGACGAATCGCTTCGGCCAACATCCCGGACAGGGTCAGTGTACGAACGTTAGGCAGCGCTTTGATTTCATCCGACAGCGGGATGGTATCGCAGACGACCACTTCGTCGATAACTGAGTTGCGCAGGTTGTTTACCGCATTGCCAGAGAAGATCGGGTGGGTTGCGTAAGCAAATACGCGTTTTGCACCACGTTCTTTCAGGGCTTCAGCTGCTTTGCACAGTGTGCCGCCGGTGTCGATCATGTCGTCTACCAGAACGCAGTCACGGCCAGCAACGTCACCGATGATGTGCATCACCTGAGAAACGTTCGCACGCGGGCGACGTTTGTCGATGATAGCCATGTCGGTATCGTTGAGCAGTTTTGCGATGGCGCGAGCACGAACAACGCCGCCGATATCCGGGGAAACCACAATCGGGTTGTCCAGATTCAGTTGCAGCATATCTTCGAGCAGGATTGGGCTACCGAATACGTTATCTACCGGTACGTCGAAGAAGCCCTGAATCTGTTCAGCATGCAGGTCAACGGTCAGTACGCGGTCAACGCCGACGCTGGACAGGAAGTCAGCGACAACTTTTGCCGTAATGGGTACACGCGCGGAACGCACGCGGCGGTCCTGACGGGCATAGCCAAAGTAAGGGATAACGGCTGTGATACGGCCTGCGGAAGCACGACGCAGAGCATCAACCATAACAACCAATTCCATCAGGTTGTCGTTGGTGGGAGCACAAGTGGACTGGATGATGAAAATATCACCACCGCGTACATTTTCGTTAATTTGTACGCTGACTTCACCATCGCTAAAACGACCGACAGCGGCGTCGCCAAGAGAAGTGTACAGGCGGTTGGCAATACGTTGTGCTAGTTCCGGGGTGGCGTTACCAGCAAAAAGCTTCATATCAGGCACGAGAAGAACCTCAGGCATGCGTCCATTGGTGGAAAGAATCAGCCAAAAACTGTGCGGGCCAGGCTATATTCTTCCCAGGCGGTGTATTAAAGAGCGCGATGCAACGTCTGGAACAGGGTGACGTTGTCACCGAAACTCAGCTTGCCCGGCTAAAGCATGGATTGATGGAGTGGAGAAAGGTTGACACCCTTAGCCACAAAGCCATTAAACCATTCCGGGGCTTGCTCCAGCACCTGACGAGCAGCGAGTTCTGTGTCGAATTCAGCAAAAACACAGGCCCCTGTGCCAGTCAGGCGCGACGGCGCGTATTCTAACAGCCAGGAAAGCACCTCATCAACCTCGCGAAAACGTTTTCTTGCGATAACCTCGCAATCATTGCGAAATTCACATTTTAATAACGTGTCTATTGACCTTTTGGGCGTATTCCGGGGCAAATCTGGATCCTTAAAAATCACTGGCGTAGGAATACTGACGCCAGGATGAACAACCAGATACCATTTTTCAGCTACATCGATGGGCGTGAGTTGCTCGCCAACGCCTTCGGCAAAGGCGGCGTGGCCACGAACAAATACGGGCACATCGGCGCCCAGCGTTAAGCCAATCGCGGCCAGCTCATCTTCTGAAAAACCACACTGCCAGAGATGATTCAGGGCGACCAGTACCGTGGCGGCATTAGACGAGCCGCCACCGAGACCGCCGCCCATTGGCAGCCGTTTTTCGATACTGATGTCAGCGCCGCTGCCTTCAGGCAAGCGCTGCGTCTGCGCCGCCATTTTCATCAGCAGGCGCGCGGCGCGGATGATGAGATTATCCTCGTCCGGCACGTCCTTAAGCGGCGTTAGCAGGCGCAGTTGCCCGTCCTGACGCGGCTCGATGGTTAAGGTATCGCCGTAGTCGAGAAACTGAAACAGCGTCTGCAACTCGTGATAACCGTCGGCGCGTTGCCCGGTGATATATAAAAACAGGTTCAGCTTTGCGGGAGAGGGCCAACGGGTCATCATTTCACGATCCAGTTATCCATTTTCAGCTTGATGCGCTGGGAACCTTCAGTGAGTTCCATATTTGAAGGCAGCGCCGGTTTCTGGTCGTTGTAACCGCCGTACACCACTTTCCAGGTTTTGCCGTTTTGCGTGTAATTCACTTCGCGCAGGCGATACTGGTCGTCGAGTGTGTAATCGGTCGCGTCGCCCGGCAGGCCTAAAATCCACTGACGCAGGCTGTTGAGCGGAATCGGCATGCCGGTGAGCTTACCAATCATCTCTTCGCCATCCTCGGCGGTGTAGGTTTTGCCCTGATTGTCGACCAACTGCGCTGAGCCAGGCTGCGCGGTAAGCGACAGCTCGGTGCTGCCCAGCGGGTTGGTTAGCAGCAGTCGGTAACGATCCTGACCGGTCTGCTGCCAGAAGAAGCGCGCATAAACTTTTTGTTCATCAGAGAGATACGCGAATGCACCGCGGGTTTGATACTGGTTCAGCTTGCGAATTTCCTGCTGATGTTCACGCCACTGTGGCGAGTCCGGGCTTTTCCCCGGCCCTTGCGGTGGTGTGGTCACACAAGCGGTAAGAACGAGGCTTGCCAGCGGCAGCAGACGAATCAGGCGAAAGTCAGACAGGGTCATGATAATGACAATCCTTGCGATAGGTAGCAGTTATAACCCTTAATGCTAGCGTCGCGGCGGAGCAGCGTCTACGCTCAAGTTGTCTTAAATCATTAAATTCTCTTGGCTATCCGATTGAACAGAAGGTGAGCGATGACACTACTCCAAAAGGGGAGCGTCTCTTTTATTGATCTCGCGCATCCTGTATGATGCGCTCAGACTAACCTTATCAACGCTGGTACTACTCCCGCAACATGACCCTTTTAGCGCTTGGCATCAACCACAAAACAGCACCGGTAGCGCTGCGAGAACGTGTTTCGTTTTCGCCGGATACGCTTGACCAGGCGCTGCAGAGCCTGCTGGCTCAGCCAATGGTGCAGGGGGGCGTGGTGTTGTCGACCTGTAATCGCACCGAGCTATACCTGAGTGTGGAAGAGCAGGACAACCTTCACGACGCCATCGTGCGCTGGTTATGCGACTACCATCAGTTGAACGAAACCGAGCTGCGTGAAAGCCTGTACTGGCATCAGGATAACGATGCCGTCAGCCACCTGATGCGCGTGGCGAGCGGCCTCGATTCGCTGGTGCTGGGCGAGCCGCAAATTCTTGGACAGGTTAAGAAAGCCTTCGCGGATTCCGCGCAGGGGCATTTGCATGCCAGCGAACTTGAGCGCATGTTCCAGAAATCGTTCTCGGTCGCCAAACGCGTGCGCACCGAAACCGATATCGGTGCAAGTGCAGTGTCTGTAGCTTTTGCGGCCTGTACGCTGGCGCGACAAATTTTTGAATCACTCTCTACCGTCACCGTGCTGCTGGTCGGCGCAGGCGAAACCATTGAACTGGTGGCGCGTCATTTGCGTGAACATCACGTCAAGAAGATGCTGATTGCCAACCGTACCCGCGAACGCGCGCAGGTGCTGGCGCAGGAAGTGGGCGCGGAAGTGATTGCGTTAAGCGATGTCGACGAGCGCTTAAAAGACGCGGATATCATCATCAGTTCTACCGCCAGCCCGCTGCCGATTATCGGAAAAGGGATGGTCGAACGTGCGTTAAAAGCCCGCCGAAACCAGCCGATGCTGTTGGTGGATATCGCCGTACCGCGTGACGTCGAGCCCGAAGTGGGCAAACTGGCTAACGCCTATCTTTACAGCGTGGATGATTTGCAAAACATCATTCAGCACAACCTTGCCCAGCGCAAAGCCGCTGCGGTGCAGGCTGAAACCATTGTCGAGCAGGAAACCAGCGAATTTATGGCCTGGCTGCGCGCGCAAAGCGCCAGCGATGTCATTCGCGAATACCGTTCACAGGCCGAAATGGCGCGTGAAGAGCTCACCGCGAAAGCGCTTGCGGCGCTGGAGCAGGGCGGCGACGCCCAGGCTATTTTGCAGGACCTGTCGCGTAAGCTGACCAACCGCCTGATCCACGCTCCAACCAAATCTCTTCAGCAGGCCGCCCGTGACGGGGATGACGAACGCCTGCATATTCTGCGCAACAGCCTCGGGCTGGAGTAGCACAACTCTTTCTATTACAAGGTGCATTTACGCCAATGAAGCCTTCTATTGTTGCCAAACTGGAAGCTCTGTACGAGCGCCATGAAGAAGTTCAGGCGCTGCTGGGTGATGCAGAGACCATCGCCGATCAGGAGCGTTTCCGGGCGCTGTCGCGCGAGTACGCGCAGCTGAGCGACGTTTCACGTTGTTACACTGACTGGCGTCAGGCTCAGGACGATATTGAAACCGCCCAGATGATGCTGGACGACCCGGAAATGCGCGAAATGGCGCAGGAAGAATTACAGGACGCCAAAGCGCGGGAAGAAGAGCTGGAACAACAACTTCAGGTTCTGCTGTTGCCGCGCGACCCGGATGACGAACGCAACGCCTACGTTGAAGTGCGCGCTGGCACCGGCGGTGACGAAGCCGCGCTGTTTGCGGGTGACCTCTTCCGGATGTACAGCCGCTATGCAGAAGCGCGCCGCTGGCGTGTGGAAATCATGAGCGCCAACGAAGGTGAGCATGGCGGGTTCAAAGAGGTGATCGCCAAAATCAGCGGCGAAGGCGTGTATGGCCGTCTGAAATTTGAATCCGGCGGACACCGCGTGCAGCGCGTTCCGGCAACGGAATCGCAGGGGCGTATCCATACTTCGGCGTGTACCGTTGCGGTGATGCCGGAGCTGCCGGAAGCCGAGCTGCCCGATATCAACCCGTCAGAGCTGCGTATCGATACTTTCCGCTCCTCGGGCGCGGGCGGTCAGCACGTTAACACCACCGACTCGGCAATCCGTATTACCCACTTGCCAACCGGTATTGTGGTGGAGTGTCAGGACGAACGTTCGCAGCACAAAAACAAAGCGAAGGCGCTCTCCGTGCTGGGTTCTCGCATTCGTGCCGCTGAAATAGCTAAACGTCAGCAGGCGGAAGCGTCCACGCGCCGTAACCTGCTGGGCACGGGCGATCGTAGCGACCGTAATCGTACCTATAACTTCCCGCAAGGGCGTGTGACCGATCACCGCATTAACCTGACGCTCTACCGTCTGGATGAAGTCATGGAAGGCAAACTGGATATGCTGATCGAGCCTATCGTTCAGGAATATCAGGCCGACCAGCTTGCGGCGCTATCCGACCAGGAATGATGACTTACCAACAGTGGCTGAAACAGGCATTTGAACGGCTGCGGGAGAGTGAAAGCCCGCGCCGGGATGCTGAGATCTTACTTGGACACATCACCGGTAAGACACGAACGTTTATCATGGCGTTTGACGAAACGGTATTGACGTCCGCTGAACGGGCGCCGCTTGATACGCTGCTGGCACGCCGCGAACGCGGTGAGCCGATTGCGCATTTAGTGGGCATGCGCGAATTCTGGTCACTGCCGCTGGCGGTGTCTCCCGTCACCCTGATTCCTCGCCCGGACACCGAATGTCTGGTGGAGCAGGCGTTAGCTCGCTTGCCTGAAGAGCCCTGTGAGATCCTCGATTTAGGTACCGGCACCGGCGCGATAGCTTTGGCGATTGCCAGCGAAAGACCAGATTGCCGCGTGACGGCTGTCGATTTTATCGCCGATGCCGTCGCGCTGGCGCAGCAGAACGCGCAAACGCTGGGCATAGACAACGTGACTATTCTGCAAAGTGACTGGTTCAGCGCCCTCGCCGGGCAGCAGTTCGCCATGATCGTCAGTAATCCGCCCTATATTGATGAACAGGATCCGCATCTTGCTCAGGGTGACGTTCGCTTCGAACCTAAAACAGCGCTGGTTGCCGCCGATGAAGGGCTTGCCGATCTCGCGCAGATTATCCATGAGGGCCGACAGGCGCTGTTGTCCGGTGGCGTCATGCTGTTGGAACATGGCTGGACGCAGGGTGACGCGGTACGCCAACTGTTTACCGACGCGGGCTATCTGCAGGCGCAAACCTGCAAAGATTACGGGAATAATGATCGCCTGACGCTTGCCATCTGGCCTGGAGCCGCGCAATGAGCCTGTTTAACGTCATTCTGCCTATCCATGTTGTCAGCGCGATTCTTTCAGTCTCGCTTTTTGCGCTCCGCTACTGGTGGACGTGGAGTAATGATTCACGTCTGAAATTGCGTTGGGTACGTGTATTACCGCACACTATAGATAGCGTGCTGCTGCTGAGCGGTATCGCGCTGATGGTAACGGCCCATGTTTATCCCTTCACCCCACAAGGTACGTGGCTGACGGAGAAACTGTTTGGCGTTATCATCTACATCGTTTTGGGTTTTGTTGCGCTCGGACGTCGCTGTCCGCGCAGTCAGCAGCGAGGCTTTATTGCCTTTCTACTGGGGCTGGTGGTGTTGTGCATCATCGTTAAACTCGCCATCACTAAAGTTCCGTTGTTGGGGTAAGGTATGAAGTCATTGGCTGATTTTGAATTTAATAAAGCGCCGCTGTGCGAAGGCATGGTTCTGGTGTCAGAGTTAATCCGTGATGATTTCCCGACACAGCGCGTAAATGAACAACTGGAGTGCCTGCTGGCGCTGGCGCAGGAGGAGATCAGCCCCTCCTGGACGCTGACCCGGCAGATGGAACGCCTGATTGAACTCTTCTATCATGAATGGCATTTCAGCGATTCAAAAGGCGTTTATCGTCTTTCGGACGCGTTATGGCTGGATCAGGTATTGAAAAATCGCCAGGGCAGCGCCGTGTCGCTTGGTGCAATTATGCTCTGGCTTGCCGAGCGTCTTTCGATTCCTGTGGTGCCGGTGATTTTCCCGACCCAGTTGCTGTTGCGCGCGGATGTTGACAACGAAGAGTTGTGGCTTATCAACCCGTTTAACGGCGATACGCTGGATGAACACACGCTGGAAGTGTGGCTGAAAGGCAATATCAGCCCAATGGCGGAGCTGTTCAATGAAGATCTCGACGAAGCCGATAATGCGGAAGTGATCCGTAAACTGCTCGATACCCTGAAATCGGCATTAATGGAAGAACAGCAGATGGAACTGGCGCTGCGCACCAGTGAAGCGCTGTTGCAGTTTAACCCGGAAGATCCGTATGAAATTCGCGATCGCGGGCTTATCTATGCGCAACTGGAATGTGAGCATATTGCATTGAATGACCTGAGTTATTTTGTCGAACAGTGCCCGGAAGATCCGATTAGCGAGATGATTCGCGCGCAGATAAACACTATCGCGCAGAAACAAATTACCCTTCACTAAAATCCTGGGATTCCGGTTATACTCGCGGGCAATTATGTGACGTCATTATTGGCAGGAATGCCTGGACGCATCCCGAGATGACTGGAGTATTTACCCTAATAAGGCGATCTTATGAAACAGAAAGTGGTCAGTATTGGTGATATCAACGTAGCAAACGACCTGCCGTTCGTGCTGTTTGGCGGCATGAACGTGCTGGAATCGCGCGACCTGGCGATGCGCATCTGTGAGCACTACGTTACCGTTACCCAGAAACTGGGTATCCCTTACGTTTTCAAAGCGTCGTTTGATAAAGCTAACCGTTCCTCCATTCACTCTTACCGTGGCCCGGGCCTGGAAGAGGGGATGAAAATCTTCCAGGAACTGAAACAGACCTTTGGCGTAAAAATCATTACCGACGTTCACGAAGCCAGCCAGGCGCAGCCGGTTGCCGACGTGGTGGATGTGATTCAGCTGCCTGCATTCCTTGCTCGTCAGACCGACCTGGTGGAAGCGATGGCGAAAACCGGCGCGGTCATCAACGTCAAAAAACCGCAGTTCGTAAGCCCAGGCCAGATGGGAAACATCGTCGATAAATTCATCGAAGGCGGTAATGACAAAGTGATCTTGTGTGACCGTGGCGCAAACTTCGGTTACGACAATCTGGTTGTCGATATGCTGGGCTTTGGCGTAATGAAAAAAGCGTCCAACAACTCACCGGTTATCTTCGACGTTACCCATGCGTTGCAGTGCCGCGACCCGTTTGGTGCAGCATCTGGTGGTCGTCGTGCGCAGGTGACCGAACTGGCTCGCGCCGGTATGGCGGTCGGTATTGCGGGCCTGTTCATTGAAGCACATCCAGACCCAGACCACGCGCGTTGCGACGGCCCGTCCGCGCTGCCATTGGATAAACTGGAACCCTTCCTGAAGCAGATGAAAGCGATCGACGACCTGGTGAAAAGCTTCGACGAGCTCGATACCAGCAAGTAATCACGCGTTACTGCATTTCTATCAAAGCCTTACTGTTAACAGTAAGGCTTTTTAATTTGTGCCAGCGACAAAAAAGGCCGCAGGTTGTTACCCCTGCGGCCCGTTTCGGGCGCATGTTGTCATCACGACAGCCAGACACCCGCCTTCACATTACTTCCTGTTACGCCACCAGCCGACAATCGCTGCGGTGATAACACTCGCAAGGATTGGGGCTGCCAGGTCGTGCCAGAACATCACGCTAAACTGCACGAGCGTCATATAGCCGCCTATTGTCATGACAACGATTCGCGGCTATCCTTGAATTGTTGTGGTTCAAGAATGGCCCCCGTTATGTTGTCAGGTTTACGCCTTACAACGTGCGGGGGTTTTCTCTTTCCAGCAACCAACGCCGCCGGGGATCAAGCCCCCGCAACATTGCGCCTCACCGGATGATTCCGGCTTGGTGCGGATTCTACGTTGTCTGCATTGCGCACTTCACTCTCAAAAGACGCGCGATGCGAAAAGCCTTCCGGTTTTTCATCATCGTTTGCAGCCGTTTCGGTCGCATTCTCGCGGACGCTCGCAATACCGGCTGCCGGGACACGTAATCAGGCAAAGATGGTCATCAGATAGGCGGCAAACAGCGCCAGATGCGCGGCTCCGTTCAGCACATTGGTACGCCCGGTGGAGAATGAGATCTGGCACAGCACTAATGATGCAACCATGACGACCATTTCCGGTGCGCCGAGCCCAAACACCAGATCATTGCCGGTCATGAAGGCGATCAGCGTGACAACCGGAACGGTAAGGGAAATCGTCGCCAGGACGGAACCAAAGAACAGGTTCATCGCACGCTGTACCTGATTATTCAGGACTGCTTTCAGTGCGCCCAGGCCTTCAGGCGACAGTATTAACAGCGCCACCAGGAAACCGGTGAATGCGACAGGTGCGTTCAGAGTCGTGAGAAGCGTTTCCAGAGGATTAGCATTCATTTTGGTAACGGCAATGACAGCAATCAGGTGCACAATCAGCCACGCGGCGTGCCAGACGTTACTATGGGCGGACGGTTTACCATGATGGGGGTCATCGTCGTCGCCATCGTCTTCATGTTCGTAGACAAACAGGCTCTGGTGCGTCTTCGTCTGAATCAGCAAGAATACGCCATACATCGCGGCAGAAATCAGTGCCACCAGCAAAGATTGGCCGATCGTGAAGTTCGCTCCTGGCAGCGCCATTGGGAACACCAGTACGATAATCGCCAGCGGGAAGAGGGCAATCAGATACTGTTTGATACCGAACAGATTGACGTACTGCGTCGCAAATTTACGCCCGCCCAGCAATAGTGAGAAACCCACCAGGCCGCCGGTAACAATCATAATGATGGAATAGAGCGTATCGCGCATCAGCGTAGGGGCGGCATCACCCGTCGCCATGAGCGCGGAAATCAGGCTCACTTCCAGAATAACGACAGAAAGACTTAAAATAAGAGAACCGTACGGTTCCCCAAGGCGGTGCGCCAGTACGTCGGCGTGGCGAACAACACTGAATGCGCTGCTAAGAATACCGATAAGCGCCAGGATATTAATCCCGACGACGACTGGCAATGATTGACTACTTCCCCAGAAGAACAATATTGCCAGCGCAATAACCGGAAAAATGAGAGAAGTCTCCTTATGGCGGGTTTTTACCGCCTCTTGTACATGCGTCATGTCCATCTCCGTTAGTGCAGGTGTTTATAATTATATACTTAGAATATTTCTAATCGTCACAGCATAAGTTTATAAATTAACAGACAACGTCTTATATATAACTATTTTTTACTAAAATTTACCCTGATTGATAACTTTTAATTCGAGTTGTCAAAAATGTTTGTTATCTATAATTAATGCTTAAAAAGCAGATGTTTAGGTGTGAATGATGAGTAATATTCTGAATTAATGCACCATCGCAGCGCATTGAGCCATACTTATCCTGAAGTCACTAACAGGAGGCCCTATGCCCTATAAAAGCAAATCTGATTTACCGGATAGCGTACAACACGTTTTGCCCGCTCATGCCCAGGAGATCTACAAAGAAGCGTTTAACAGCGCCTGGCAACAATACAAGGATAAATCCGACCGCCGGGATGACGCTACCCGCGAGGAGACCGCCCACCGCGTGGCCTGGGCTGCAGTGAAGCATGACTATGAAAAAGGAGAAGATGAAAAATGGCACAAAAAGAAATAGGCCAATAGCACGTTTATCCTATAGCCCCTGCCAACAGTTCAATACCCTTGCCGCTGGATGCACAATTGCATATTGTTTAATAAAGCTGGATAATATTTAAGCAATAAAACTCAGGGAAAGGCAAATGCAGATGAGAATTTGCCTGGTTCGCTATTTGCTAAAACCAGAGGTCTGAATAATACGCACGGACGTGATGCAGTGGCGGAGGTTGAGAGTGATTACACGTGATTTCTTAATGAAGGCGGATTGTACAACAGCGTTTGGCGCTATTGAGGAATCGCTGCTCTGGTCTCCAGAGCAACGCGCGGCATCCCTGGCCGCTACGCTGGCGTGTCGGCCAGATGACGGGCCGGTGTGGATTTTTGGCTACGGTTCCCTGATGTGGAATCCGGCGCTGGAATTTACCGACTCCTGCACCGGTACGCTTGTCGGTTGGCACCGGGCATTTTGTTTGCGCCTGACTGCCGGGCGTGGGACGGCCTGCCAGCCAGGTCGTATGCTGGCGCTAAAAGAGGGCGGGCGCACCACCGGCATCGCCTATCAGTTGCCAGAGGCGACGGTTGAAGATGAGCTTTCGCTGCTCTGGAAACGCGAGATGATCACCGGTTGTTATTTGCCTACCTGGTGCAAGCTTGAACTGGATGACGGGCGTATGGTTAACGCGCTGGTGTTTATTATGGATCCACGCCATCCACAGTACGAAGCGGATACCAGCGTACAGGTGATCGCGCCATTGATTGCGGCGGCGAGTGGCCCGCTGGGTACTAATGCGCAGTATCTTTTCTCACTGGATGAAGAGCTACAAAAGCTTGGCATGCCCGACGAGGGGCTCAATGAATTGATTAAATACGTTCGGGGTTTGCTGGGGATCCACCCACAACCGGGGCTGGCATAAAAAACGCCCGGAAGTTTTCCAGCTTCCGGGCGTTTTATCAGGCTGCAACATAGCTGATTGAATGTTCCAGCGACTGGCTGTGGCTGTCAATCAACACATTCCAGGTACCGCTGTAAGGCACCGTAAGATAGGCGCTCTCTCTGTTTTGTACGCTCAGAATATCGCTGTTGCTGCTTTTGGCGCTCATCAAATGAATATGGCAGCGCTCTGAGCAACGAACCACGACCGTATCCCCACCAAATAACGTCAAACTCGCCTTAACCATCGCCATCTCAACCCCGAATCTTTCTGTGAATGCACTCCCTGCGACGGATATCCTGCATGTGATGTTGTTCACAAATCACGCATTGATAACACCAAATAGGGAGGGGGAGGAGGATGATTTCGATCAACAAATTTGAGAATGATTCAACAAAAGTGAGGATATACCTGAAACCATTCAGCGTGGCGCGTGATTGACCAGATAACGCGCGCCAGCCGGGAATAATCTTCGGCAATGGCCCCTGAATTCAGTAAAGTCGACTAAACACAAAATTAAAACGTTAGCACCTTATCAGCGGCCAGCGTCCATTGTGCCAGTTCGACCAGCGTACCGATTTCCACCCCATCAATCAGCGGCAGCGCGGTAATGCCCCGGCCATCGGTGCAGGTTTTGCACAGTTTAACGGGAACATTTTGCGCGGTGAGGATCTCCAGCATCTGCTGAATATTGTAGCCTTCTGCCGGTTTTTGCCCGCGGAGTCCAGCGGTGACCGCATCCGACATTAAAAAAAGTTTCAGATCGAGGTCACCCTGTTGCTCGCGCAGGGCAATGGCCAGGCGCAGGCTGTTGAACAGGGATTCGCTACCATAGGCAGCACCGTTAGCGACGATCACAATATGTTGCATCTCTACTCCTTCAAAAAGGCACGTTTATTGCTTTGGTTAATCAAAGAGACGTTACCGGGAGGGAGCATGATCAATCGTGCTGACACGACACCCGGCGCAATCGAGTGGTTTCGTTATGCGCGCCAGGTTCAGAAAGGTAAGCTTCAACAGCTGGCGCAACAGGGCCAACTGGTAAGCCAGTTGAGCCATCTGGTGCACATGTTACAGTGCGAACGCGGTGCATCCAACATCTGGTTATGCTCGGGTGGCCGTTTATATGAACCTGAACGTCGGGCCAGTGCAGCACTGGTGGATGAGCGAGCGGGCGAATTCATGCGGCTGCTTGACCCGCAGGCGGTTCCTGTGGCCTCCGGGCTGTGCCAGCGCATCGCCAGCGCCGTCTGGTCGCTGGAGCAGTTGCCCGATTTGCGCCATGCCATTAATACCCAACGTGTGGACGCCGGCACCGCGACGGCTCGCTATAGTCGGATGATACGCCATCTGCTCAGTATCATTCCCCAACTCAACGACACCATTGATGATCCCGCGTTGGTCGGGCGACTTGTCGCGCTTTATAGCTTTATGCAGGGGAAAGAGTTGGTAGGGCAGGAACGTGCGCTGGGGGCACAGGGCTTTACGCTGGGGCAGTTTAGCGACGATCTTCGCCAGCAGCTGGTTGACAGAATTGATGGCCAGCAGCCCTGCTTTGACGGGTTTTTAAGTCTGGCAAACCAGACATTGAAAACGTTGTTCAATGAACACGCGCAGGCGGGCATTGCAATTGAACAGCTGCGTCGCATTGCCTGCACGCGTCAGCCAGCGCCCGACGGCGGCGAGGCGGCACTGCGCTGGTTTGGCCTACAAACACAGCGTCTGGAGCAACTTCGCAGCCTTGAGGAATCACTGATAAGCGATCTCATTGCGGAGGTCGTGATATTGCTGAGCGACGATGACGCGCAGGCGCAACATGCGGTACCGCTCGATGATCCTGCCAGCGATAACCTGTTATTCCCCCTGGATCGGCAACTGATGCCGTTGGTGCGCCAACAGGCGCGAGAACTGGAAGTACTTACCGGGCAACTGGCATCGCTAAAAGAGATGCTCGAAGAGCGCAAAGTCATCGATAAAGCCAAAAGTGTGTTGATGGCACATCAGCAAATGAATGAAGAGCAGGCATGGCACTGTCTGCGCAAAATGGCGATGGATAAAAATCAGCGCATGGTGGACGTGGCGCGTGCGCTGTTAACGGTCAGCGCACTGTGGCAGCGCGATCTTTCTGCCTGATTGCACTCTTCCTGAGCAGAGTTGCCTGCAAAGAGTGCGTCGAAGGCGGTTGCCTGGCCACTTAATGCCGATTTGACGGTTATTTACGACCTGGCATCTGAATTGCATTATTCCCTGTAAATCATCGGTTGCGGGCCAACGGCGGCCTCAGACCATCAGGATAACGGCGTCCCGCAGTGTGTAAGCACTGCCGGGCGCTTTTTTTTTATATGTGGGAGCAGCTATGGGCGATGCATTTTCACTCTCTCGACGGCGTTTATTACAGGCAGGGGCGGCATTGGGGGGCGCGATGTTGCTGCCGGGTTTGATGCATTCGGCGTGGGCGGCGGGCTCGGATAAGCCCGAACTGGAGATGGTAAGAGTGGGGTTTATCCCGCTAACCGATTGTGCACCGCTGGCAATTGCCTCGCTGAAGGGCTTTGACAAAAAGTACGGCATTACGCTTGTTCCCAGCAAAGAGGCGAGCTGGGCGGCGGTGCGCGACAAACTGGTCAATGGCGAACTGGATGCGGCGCATGTGCTCTATGGGCTGCTTTACGGGCTGGAGTTGGGTATCGCCAGTAAGCCGAAGGCGATGGCAAACCTGATGACCCTCAACCGCAACGGGCAGGCCATTACGCTTTCTGCAGAGTTACAGGAGAAAGGCGTGACAGACCTGCCGGCGCTGAAAAAGCTGATTGGTCAGAGCACGCCGGGCGCTTATACCTTCGCCCACACCTTCCCGACCGGTACCCACGCCATGTGGCTCTATTACTGGCTGGCGAGCGGCGGCATTCATCCCTTTGACGATGTGCGCACCGTAGTGGTACCGCCGCCGCAGATGGTGATGAACATGCGCATCGGCAACATGGTGGGCTTTTGTGTTGGCGAGCCGTGGAACGCGCGGGCGATTAACGACCGCATCGGCTTCACGGCGGCGACCACGCAGGATATCTGGCCGGAGCACCCGGAGAAAGTGCTCGGCACGCGTCGTGAATGGGTGGAGCAGAATCCCAATACCAGTCGCGCATTGGTCGCGGCGCTCATTGACGCCGCACGCTGGATTGAAGCGTCACCAGAAAATAAACGTGAAACCGCTCAGATCCTCTCGCGTCGCGGCTGGCTGAACACCAAAGAACAGTACCTCACAGGCCGCATGCTGGGTGAATACGACAATGGCATCGGCCGTCGCTGGCAGGATACGCATCCTATGCGTTTTTACGCGGAGGGCGAAGTAACCTTCCCGTGGCTCTCCGACGGGATGTGGTTCTTAACCCAATTTCGCCGCTGGGGACTTCTTAAAACGGAACCCGATTATCTGGCCATCGCGCAACGCATTAACCGCACGGATATCTGGAAAGACGCGGCACAGGCGGTTGGCGGTATTACTCCGCCCTCAAGTCTGTTACGCAGCAGCACACTGATGGACGGAACGGTGTGGAACGGTAGCGACCCGGAAGGGTATGCCCGCAGCTTTTCCATTCAACGTAGAGGAGCCTGAGATGAAACAGATACTAAATGTCAAACCGGCTGCCGCACCGGCTATTCCGGGCGAAGTGATTACACTCCCGCCGGTACAGGTGCGCCGACGCGTGCCTCCTGCGGGACGCGTGTTGCGTAATATTGCCGAGCGTACCGTTCCTGCGGTACTGGGGCTGGGGTTGTTGGTGCTGGCCTGGCAACTTGCCGCTATTAACAGCAAAGGTTTTCCGACGCCGCTCAGCACACTGGATTCCGCGCTGACGCTGTTTGCTGACCCGTTCTATAACAATGGACCGAACGATGTGGGCGTGGGCTGGAATGTGCTGGCCTCTCTCCAGCGGGTGGCGGTGGGCTTTGGCCTCGCCGCGCTGGTGGGGATTCCCCTGGGATTCCTGATAGGTCGTTTTCTCTTTTTCTCACGCATGTTTTCGCCACTGATTGCGCTGCTGCGCCCGGTAAGTCCGCTTGCCTGGCTGCCGATTGGCCTCCTCCTGTTCCAGAAAGCGGAGCCTGCGTCCAGCTGGACCATTTTTATCTGCTCAATCTGGCCGATGGTTATTAATACCGCAGAAGGCGTGCGTCGTATTCCGCAGGACTACCTCAACGTCGCGCGCGTGTTACAGCTCTCAGAATGGACGGTGATGCGCAAGATCCTTTTCCCGGCGGTGCTGCCAGCGGTACTGACCGGCGTGCGTCTCTCCATCGGGATTGCCTGGCTGGTGATCGTCGCTGCCGAAATGCTCACCGGCGGGCTGGGGATCGGTTTTTGGATCTGGAATGAATGGAACAATCTCAACGTCGAAAACATTCTCATTGCCATCGTCATTATTGGCGTGGTTGGGCTGGTGCTGGAACAAGGGTTGATGCTGATCGCCCGCCGTTTCAGCTGGCAGGATAAATAAGGAGCGCATGATGAAACCCTTAATTCAGGTTCAGGCTGTCAGCCAACGATTCCACACCACCAGCGGTGAATTTCTGGCGCTGCAAAACGTGTCATTCGATATCCACGAAGGTGAAACGATAAGCCTTATCGGTCACTCCGGCTGTGGCAAATCGACGTTGCTTAATCTGATTGCCGGGATAACGCTCCCGACAGAAGGCGGGCTGATTTGCGACAACCGTGAAATTGCGGGCCCGGGCCCGGAGCGCGCCGTCGTTTTCCAGAACCACTCACTGCTGCCATGGTTAACCTGCTTCGACAACGTGGCGCTGGCGGTAGATCACGTTTTCCACAAAAGCATGAGCAAAGCCGAACGTCACGACTGGATCGTTCACAATCTTGAGCGGGTGCAGATGGGCCATGCGCTGTATAAACGCCCGGAGGAAATCTCGGGCGGGATGAAGCAGCGCGTCGGCATTGCCCGCGCGCTGGCGATGAAGCCGAAAGTGCTGTTGATGGATGAGCCGTTTGGCGCACTGGATGCGCTGACCCGGGCACATCTTCAGGACTCAGTAATGCAGATTCAGCAGGCGCTCAATACCACCATTGTGCTGATTACCCACGACGTCGATGAAGCGGTGCTGCTTTCTGACCGGGTGTTGATGATGACGAATGGCCCGGCGGCAACGGTCGGCGAGATTCTTGACGTCAACCTTCCGCGCCCGCGCAACCGCGTGCTGCTGGCCGATGACTCTCGTTACCACCATTTGCGCCAGCAAATTCTGCATTTCCTTTACGAAAAACAGCCCAAAGCGGCGTAAGGGGACGCGCGATGCGAAAACTGGTGATGATTGGCAATGGCATGGCGGCAACCCGTCTGGCAGAGCGGTTGGTGAAGGTCGCGCCGGGGGCGTTTGCCATCACCTTAATTGGTGATGAACCCTATCAGGCCTATAACCGCATCCAGCTTTCACCCGTGCTGAGTGGTGAAAAAGTCTTCGGCCAGACGCTGCTGCAATCGCCTGAATGGTATGCGGAAAACAATATTCGCGTGCGGCAGGGCGAGACGGCGCAGCAGGTCTGCACGCGAACGCGGCGCGTTGTCACCTCCCATGGCGAATTGCCCTGGGATGAGCTGGTGTTTGCCTGCGGGTCGCTGCCGTTTATGCCGCCGTTTCCCGGCATTGCTTTGCCGCATGTCCACACCTTTCGCACCCTGGCGGATGTACAGGCCATGCTGGCGACACCCGGTGATACCGTGGTTATCGGCGGCGGTGTGCTGGGCGTGGAAGCGGCGGCGGCACTGGCGTTGAGAGGTGACAACGTCACGTTGTTGCATCGTGGCAACAAACTGATGGAACAGCAGCTCGACAGTCAGGCGAGTCAGCTACTGGTGCAAAACCTGCAAGCGCGAGGGATCCGTTGCGAACTCAACGCGAACGTGCGCGCGATTCGCGAGCGGTTTGTTGAACTCAAGGATGGCCGTTGCCTGCCCGCAGTACGCGTCGTTATTGCAGCCGGTGTCCGTCCCAATATTGCCCTGGCACAACGAAGCGGAATGCATTGCCAGCGAGGGATTGTGGTCAATCGCCAACTGGCAACGGCCGTGCCGGGTGTGAGTGCTATCGGTGAATGCTGCGAAATCGACGGGCAGACCTGGGGTCTCGTTGCACCTTGTTTGCAGCAGGCCGAGGTGCTCAGTGCGCGTCTTGCGGGCATGCTGCAGGTGGATTTTCACTGGCAGGATAGCGGCACTCGCCTGAAAGTGACCGGTATCGACCTCTTTAGCGCAGGCCAGGTAGAGGCGATTGGAAATGACGACGTCTGGTCTTCATTCGACCCACAAAGCGGCCATTATCGGCGTCTGCTGTTGCGCGATGGCAGGCTCCGCGGTGTGTTGCTGATGGGTGATTGCGCCGCTGCCGCCACGTTTACCGATCTTATCCACTCCCTCCAACCCGCACAGCCGGGCTGGATATTCGACCAATTCACAGCGCAGCCAACGGCTGAAGGAAGACAAATCATGAGCAAACCAACACTTGCGGTGGTGGGGCATGGCATGGTCGGCCACCATTTTCTGCAGCAATGTGTACAACAAAACCTGCATGAGCACTATCAGATTGTGGTTTTCGGTGCTGAGCGTTATGCCGCCTACGACCGCGTACATCTCTCGGAATACTTCTCCGGGCGCGATGCAGCTTCATTATCGCTGGTGGAAGATGATTTCTTCACCACAAACGGCATCGAATTACGCCTTTCGCAGGCGGTGGCGGCTATCGACCCGCAAACGCACCTGCTGCGTGATGCGCAGGGGCATGAACTGCATTGGGACAAACTGGTGCTGGCGACCGGCTCCTGGCCGTTTGTTCCGCCGATACCCGGTAATGATTTGCCGGGCTGCTTTGTCTACCGCACCCTGGACGATCTGGATGCCATTGCAGCGCATGCCAAAACGGCGGCGCGGGGTGTGGTGATAGGCGGCGGACTACTGGGGCTGGAGGCGGCCAATGCACTGCGTCAGTTAGGACTTGAAACGCACGTGGTTGAGTTCGCGCCTAATCTGATGGCGGTACAGCTCGATAACGGCGGCGCAGCGATGCTGCGCGAGAAAATCAGCGAACTCGGCGTGGGTGTACATACCAGTAAGACGACGACCGCGATTGAACACACGGCGGAAGGCCTGACCCTGCGTTTTGCCGACGGCGAAACGCTGCTGACCGACATGGTGGTCTTTTCGGCGGGCATTCGTCCTCAGGATACGCTAGCCCGTAGCGGCAACCTGAGCGTGGGAGAGCGCGGCGGCATTATGGTGGATAACCACTGCCGCACCTCGGACGCTGATATCTTTGCCATTGGCGAATGTGCGCTGTGGGAAAACAAAATCTTCGGTCTGGTCGCGCCGGGTTACCAGATGGCGCGTACCGTGGCGGCGACACTTTCCGGTACGGAACTGCCGTTTACTGGCGCAGATATGAGTACCAAGCTGAAACTGTTAGGCGTGGATGTGGCCTCATTTGGCGACGCCCAGGGGCGCACGGCGGGTTGCCAGAGCTATCAATGGGTAGATGGCCCAGCGCAGGTGTACAAAAAAATTGTGGTGAGCGCCGACGGCAAAACGCTGCTCGGCGGTGTACTGGTGGGTGACGCCCGCGATTACCCTACGCTGCTGCAAATGATGCTCAATGCAATTGCGCTCCCGGCGCAACCTGCGTCGCTGATTTTACCCGCGGTTGAAGGGAGTGCGCCTAAAGCGCTGGGTGTGGCGGCGCTACCGGACAGCGCGCAAATATGCTCCTGTCATAACGTCAGTAAAAGTGATATTTGCCACGCGGTCCTGGAGGGCGCAACGGAGATGGGAGCCATCAAAAGCTGCACCAAAGCGGCAACGGGCTGCGGCGGATGCAGCGCACTGGCGAAGCAGGTGATGGAATTCCAGCTTGCCCGGCAGGGCGTTGAGGTTAAGAAAGACGTTTGTGAACACTTTGCGTATTCGCGACAGGACATTTATCACCTGGTGCGGGTTAACCGTATCCATACCTTTGAGCAACTGATTAGCCGCTACGGTCAGGGCGACGGTTGCGAAATCTGTAAACCGCTTGTGGCCTCTGTTCTCGCCTCTTGCTGGAATGATTATTTGCTGAAACCGGCACACTTACCGCTGCAGGATACCAACGATCGCTACTTCGCGAATATCCAGAAAGACGGTACCTATTCCATCGTGCCGCGTATGGCTGCGGGCGAAGTGACGCCGGATGGCCTTATCACTATCGGGCAGGTCGCTAAGCGTTATCAGCTATACAGCAAAATTACCGGCGGCCAGCGAATTGATCTATTCGGCGCGCGTCTGGAGCAGTTGCCTGCCATATGGCGTGAGCTGATTGACGCCGGATTC
This sequence comes from Pseudocitrobacter faecalis, assembly GCF_965231525.1. NCBI lineage: Bacteria > Pseudomonadati > Pseudomonadota > Gammaproteobacteria > Enterobacterales > Enterobacteriaceae > Pseudocitrobacter > Pseudocitrobacter faecalis. Next base: position 1,713,853 of record NZ_CBDDNJ010000002.1, read on the forward strand.
GAAACCGGACACGCCTACGGAAAATCATTACGCACGGTGAAATCGTGCGTTGGTTCAACCTGGTGTCGCTACGGCGTGCAGGACTCGACCGCGCTTGCCGTGACGCTGGAGCACCGCTACAAAGGATTGCGCGCGCCGCATAAGATCAAAATGGCAGTGTCGGGATGCACTCGGGAATGCGCGGAAGCGCAGGGTAAAGATGTGGGTGTGATCGCTACCGAAAAAGGCTGGAATCTCTATTTGTGCGGCAATGGCGGTATGAAACCCCGTCATGCCGATCTCTTTGCCAGCGACCTGGATGACGCCACGCTGCTGCGCACCATTGACCGTTTTCTGATGTTCTATATTCGTACAGCCGACCGCCTGCAACGCACCAGCACCTGGATGGATAACCTTGAGGGGGGAATTGACTATCTGCGCGAGGTGATTCTTAACGATAGCCTCGGTATTGCCGACGAGCTGGAGCGGGAAATGGCGCGCGTCATCGACAGCTATCAGTGTGAATGGCGTACCACGCTGAACGACCCGCAGCGGCTGGCGTTGTTCCGCTCATACGTTAACAGCGACATGCCGGATGAGGCGGTACAGCGTCATGATGTGCGTGGGCAGTTGCAGCCGGTGGAGATGCCGGTTATGCCGACGCGTAATGTCAGCACAAAACCGTGGCAGGCGATTTGCGCGCTGACCGCGATCCCCGCTCAGGCCGGGATTGGCGCGCGCCTCGGTGAGATGCAAATTGCGTTGTTCCGCTTTGGCGAAAACGTCTATGCCCTTGATAACCTTGAGCCGGGTAGCCAGGCAAACGTCCTGTCACGCGGTCTGCTGGGTGATGCGGCGGGTGAACCCATTGTTATTTCGCCGCTCTACAAACGGCGTATTCGTCTGCGTGATGGCCGACAGTGCGATAGCGGAGAAGCTGTGGTGCGCGCCTGGCCGGTGAAAGTGGAGAACGGCACCGTGTGGGTCAGTAATCAGCCGTTACTGCTGCGCGCGGAGGCTTCATGACTGAAACCCGAACCACATGTCCCTACTGCGGCGTAGGCTGCGGAGTGATCGCGTGCGAAGAGAAGGGCGTGGTCAACGTGCGTGGCGATGACGCGCACCCGGCCAATTTTGGTCGCCTGTGCGTGAAGGGCGCGGCGCTCGGTGAAACGACGGGACTGTCGGGCAGGTTGTTGCACCCGGAAGTAGCGGGGCAGCGCGTCAGTTGGCAGCACGCGATCGATGAGGCGGGGGGGCGCCTGCGGGCGATTATCGATGAACACGGGCCACAGGCGGTGGCGTTTTATGCCTCCGGGCAACTGCTGACGGAGGATTATTATGCGGCTAACAAGCTGATGAAGGGATTTATCGGCGCGGCCAATATTGATACCAACTCTCGTCTGTGTATGTCCTCGGCGGTGACGGGCTACAAACGCGCCTTCGGGGCGGATGTGGTGCCGTGTAGCTATGAAGATATTGAAAACAGCGACCTGGTGGTGCTGGTCGGCTCAAATGCTGCCTGGTCGCATCCGGTACTGTATCAGCGTCTGGTGAAAGCGAGGCAGATGAATCCGCAGATGCGGATTGTGGTTATCGATCCACGGCGTACTGCGACCTGCGATATCGCGGATAGTCATCTGGCCATTACGCCCGGTAGCGACGCCGGGCTATTCGTGGGGTTGCTGCGCGAAATTGCGCAGCAGGGGAAATTCGTTCAGAAATATGCGGATGCGCAGGCGGCAAGGAATTCTGCAGAGCCCTGGCCGGTGGAGCGGGTCGCGGCATTTTGTGACCTGACGGAGCGGGAAGTCACTGATTTTTATACGGCGTTTATCGCCGCGCCGCGCGTGGTTACGCTCTACACGATGGGCATTAATCAGTCCGCCAGCGGCAGCGATAAATGCAATGCAATAATCAATGTTCATCTGGCCTGTGGAAAATTCGCTCGCCCCGGATGCGGGCCGTTTTCGCTGACCGGGCAACCGAATGCAATGGGAGGCCGGGAGGTTGGCGGCCTGGCGACGATGCTGGCGGCGCACATGAACTTTGAACCCGACGATCTGGCACGTGTTGCCCGTTTCTGGGGAACGGAACGGCTGGCGCAAACGCCGGGTTTGATGGCGGTCGATCTGTTTGCTGCGATTGGGCGCGGTGACGTCAAGGCCGTGTGGATTATGGGGACTAACCCGGCCGTCTCGTTACCGGACAGTCATGCGGTATGTCAGGCGCTGGCGGCGTGTCCGCTGGTCATCGTTTCTGAGGTGGCCGCCGATACCGACACCTCGCGTTACGCGCATGTTCGTTTTCCGGCCCTGAGCTGGGGTGAGAAAAACGGCACGGTGACCAATTCAGAACGACGTATTTCGCGTCAGCGCGCGTTTCTTCCTGCACCCGGCGAGGCAAAAGCCGACTGGTGGATTATCGCTCAGATGGCACGCGCGTTGGGCTATGGCGATGCGTTCCGCTGGCAGCATCCCCATGAGGTATTTTGTGAGCATGCTGCACTTTCCGGCGTCGAAAACCACGGCGAGCGCGCGTTCGATATTAGCGGGCTCGCGAACTTGACCCGTGCAGAGTGGGATTCGCTGGCTCCTGTACGCTGGCCAGTGCGTACTTGCGGTGACGCATTGGATCTCCTTTCGGGCTGGCGGGCGGATAAGCGGCTGCGAATGGTGCCCGTCGAACCGCAACCGACCCGGGCGCGCATCGGGCCGCTTTATCCTCTGCTGCTCAATAGCGGTCGTATTCGCGATCAGTGGCACACCATGACCCGCACAGGCACCGTGCCGCGTTTGATGCAGCATATTGCTCTGCCGACGGTGGAGGTTTCGGTTCAGGATGCAGACCATTTTCACCTTAGCGAAGGTGGTTTCGCCCGAATCACCTCAAGACAAGGTGTCATGGTGGCCAAAGTGTCGATTCAGGCAGGACAGCGAGCGGGCGCGCTGTTTGTGCCAATGCACTGGAATGCCTGCTTCGCGCGTCAGGGAAAAGTGAATGCGCTGGTTGAAGCGGTGACCGATCCGCACTCCGGGCAACCGGAAAGCAAACAGGTTGCGGTACGCATTGCGCCCTGGCAACCGGCGTGGCAAGGAGAATTGATTTCTCGTGAGCCGATTCCGCTACCGAATCACGTACAGTGGTGGCGTAAGGCGATTGACGGCTTACATCACCTGACGCTCTGCGGCGATAAGGTTATCTATGATGAGCTGCTGCGGTTTTGCCAGCAGCGCAACTGGCTGGTTCAGACTGCGCGGGCAGGATCACTTTGTCATTTGCTGGCATGGCATGAAGGCAGATTAATGCTTGGGTTGTGGAGCGCTGAAACATTGCCTGTTATCGAACTGGCGCTGATTAAGGCGGCGTTTAATAGCGCGCCACACACGCCTGCGGATCGACATGCGTTATTAAATGGCCGCGTCAATGGGCAACCCGCACAGGGGCGAATTGTCTGTAGCTGTTTTAGCGTGGGGGAGACGCGAATTCGACAAGCCATCGCCGGGGGATGTACCTCTGTAGAAGCATTAGGACAAAAACTGAAGTGTGGGACAAACTGTGGTTCGTGTGTGCCGGAGTTGAGAGGGTTTATTTGTGATGGGAGCGGACACCCTCACCCTAACCCTCTCCCTGAGGGAGAGGGGACCGATCGCACTTACGTTTAGGATCTGCATCGTTTCTCCCTCTCCCTCAGGGAGAGGGCCGGGGTGAGGGTATAGAACCAGAATTTTCCCGAAATCCCCCTTAGAGCTGAAATGGTTAAGCAAACGCGATAAACTAAAAAAATGCTTTTAGTCTCACGTTTCCGTTCTCCGTTCTGGTTGTTATTGCTGCTGGCGAGTGCCAGCGGCGCTGCGCGTTCATCTTTTATCCAGCAGGCCGAAAATCCCTTCGATAATAATCAGGATAATCTTCCCGATCTCGGCATGGCAAAAGAGAGTAATGAAGGCGAAAAGCATCTTGCCGAAATGGCAAAAGCCTTTGGCGAAGCCAGTATGGTTGATAACGGGCTGGATACCGGTGAGCAGGCGCGCATGTTTGCGCTGTCTAAGATCCGCGATCAGGTGAGCGGTGAGGTGAATCAGACGCTGGAAAACTGGCTGTCGCCCTGGGGCAATACCAGCGTGGCGCTGCAGGTGGATGATGACGGTGGTTTTACCGGTAGCCACGGTAGCTGGTTTGTGCCGTTGCAGGATCAATGGGATTACCTCACCTGGAGCCAGCTTGGTCTGGCGCAGCAGGATGAAGGATTGATCGGTAATGTGGGCCTGGGTCAGCGCTGGGTCGCCGGGAAATGGTTGCTCGGGTACAACACCTTTTATGACAATCTGCTGGATGAAAACCTCGACCGTGGCGGATTGGGCGCGGAAGCCTGGGGCGAGTATCTGCGTTTTTCCGCCAACTATTACCAACCGCTGCGTACCTGGTCCAATACAGAAGCGACGCTGCAGCAGCGTATGGCGCGCGGCTACGATGTCACCGCGCAGGCGTGGATCCCCTCTTATCATCACATCAATACCAGCCTGAGTCTGGAGCAGTATTTTGGCGATAATGTCGATCTGTTCCACAGCGGTACGGGGTATCACAACCCGGTAGCGGTTTCGCTTGGGCTCAATTATACGCCGGTGCCGCTGGTGACTTTCAGTGCGCAGCATAAGCAGGGCGAAAGCGGCGTCAGCCAGAACAATTTGGGGATGAAACTCAATTATCGTTTTGGCGTGCCATTGAAAAAACAGCTTCAGGCCGATGAAGTGGCGATGACGCGTTCCCTGCGTGGCAGCCGCTACGATAGCCCGGAACGCAATGCTTTGCCGGTGATGGAGTCGCGTCAGCGCAAAGATTTAACCGTCTACCTGGCAACGCCACCCTGGGATCTCAGCGGCGGCGAAACGGTGCAGCTTAAATTGCAAATCCGCAGTCTGGATGGGATTAAATCCCTCAGTTGGGAGGGGGATACTCAGGCTCTTAGCCTGACGCCGCCAGCCTCACGTAATAGCGCGAGCGGCTGGAGCATCATCATCCCCGAATGGGATTACAACGAAGGCGCCAGCAACCGCTGGCATCTGAAAGTGGTGGTGGAGGATAAACACGGTCAGCGTGTGTCGTCGAATGAGATTACTTTGTCACTGACCGAGCCGCTTGTCAGCTTCCCAGAAGAGGGGAATAGCTGGCAGGCGAATCCTTAGAAAATGCGTTCCTGGTGAACCCAAACGGCAGCTTCAACGCGGGATTTCAGCTTCATTTTCTTCAGCATATGCTTCACGTGCACTTTCACCGTGCTTTCTGTGATATCCAGACGGCGGGCGATCATTTTATTGGGCAGACCCTGTGCAATCAGTTTCAGAATATCGCGCTCGCGCGGGGTAAGCTGATTGATATCGCGGTCTGACGTGGCACGGTTGGCGCGCAGGCTGGCAGCCAGCACAGGCGTTAATGCTTCACTCAGTACCATCTCACCGGCAGCGGCCTGTTGCAGCGCTTTCAGCAGGTCTTCTGGTTCCATATCTTTTAGCAGATAACCATCTGCGCCGCGCTTCAGGGCGGTGACCACATCTTCTTCATGATTCGAAACACTGAACACCACCACGCGGCCAGAAAGGCTTTTCTCGCGCAGTTTGTCGAGGGTTTCCAGGCCATTCATACCGGGCATGTTGAGATCGAGCAGGATCAGATCGGGATCGAGCGCTTCAGCCAGTTCAATGCCTTGCTCGCCATTGCTGGCTTCGCCAACGACCTGAATATCCGGCGCCATACTGATGAGCTGTTTTACGCCAGTACGGAGCATCGGATGATCGTCAATTAACAGGATAGTTGCCCGTTCCTGATTACTCATGGATATCTCCTTGTTGAGTTGAGAGAGGTTTTTCAGGGATAAACGTGACCACCACTTCGGTACCGCCGCTTTCACGGCGTCGCACCTGGCAGTCGCCGCGCAGGCTCTGCGCGCGGTCACGCATAATAATGAGTCCGTAATGGTTGCTGCGCTCGGCGTGAACCGGTACGCCGCAGCCGTTGTCCGCCACCACCAGTTTGACCTGATTATCCTGCTGCGTGACGGTAACTTTGACTTCAGTGGCCTGCGCATGCTTAAGGGAATTACTCAGCGCTTCGCGGGCAATTTGTAAGACGTGGATTGCCTGATGTGACGGAACATAGCGTGGTGGCAACTGATAATCGAGCTGCACCGGGAAACCAAAGTGCGCGCTGTACTCCTGACAGCTGGCTTCCAGCGCCGGCCGCAAACCCGGTTCGGTAAGCTGTAGCCGGAACGTGGTGAGTAGCTCACGCAATTGCGCCCACGATGTGTTCAGTTCGTTACGAATTTGCCCCAGCAGCTCACGGCTTTCGGGCGACAAGTCTGCGCCCTGCATTTGCAGGCAACTGACCTGCATCTTCATACAGGAGAGTGATTGGGCGATAGAGTCATGCAGTTCGCGGGCGATGGTGGCGCGCTCTTCCATTACAATCAGTTGTTGCTGGCGCTCCTGGTGTCTGTCAAGCGCCAGCGTTGCGGTCAACTGTTCCAGCAGCGTGTCGACCAGCTGTTGCTGATCGTGGCTGAGCTGGCGGCCATGCGGTAGCGTCGCCAGTAAAATACCGTATTGATTGTGGCTATCGGTTAAGCGCCACTTCAGCGTGCTGCCGCCGTCCGGCGTCAGAAGATCGTCACGGGGACACAGATAGCAGCCTTTATCATCGCAGGCCATGCCGGAATGGCAGCTGAATTCCTGATGATTCTCTTCATCTTCAATATCGTAAACGCGCACTTCGATTTCGCGCAGTGGGGTTAAACCTTGCAGACCGTTCAAAACCGGCGAAATACGCTCACAGAGCGGGGCATTGGCGTGCAGGCGACGATTGGCCTGCCAAAGGAACGCGAGAATCGCGTTTTTCTGCTCCAGTCCCGCTGTTTTTTCCTGAACCCGGCGTTCCAGTGATGCGTAACTTTCCGCCAGCTCTTCCGACATATTATTCAGTGCCATGCCGAGGGTTGCCATTTCATTGCGGCCGCTGATTTGCGCGCGCTGGGTAAAATCGCGATGACTTACGGCGCGCGCCATGCTCAACAGTTGCTGCCACGGACGCAGCAGGCGGGCGCGCAGCCAGATAACGGTGAACAGCAGTAACAGCGCCATAATTGCCGCCATCGCACGGTGAACCCAGACAACGTGGTGAATGCGTTTTTCCGTGGTGTGGTCAAAGGCAGTGACCAGTTGGTCAATGCGCCCAACAAAATTAGCCACTTCATCCGCAACCGCTTCCTGACTGTGCGCCTGGCGGATCCCCGGTGCCAGGCTGGACTGCCAGTATTGTTGCAATGCCAGCAGTTGCGCCTGCTGACCGTCGCGTCGCGCGGCGACGATGAGCTCCGGGCTAAATACGGTGGCACGCATCTCATCAAACAGTGCGTTGTCATGCTCATTAATCGGGATAGCGGCAAGCAGTCGGTAGCTTTGCATACGCAGCGAGCCGGCTTTATTAATGGCGTGCGCGCTACCCTGAACGCCATCAACCAGGCGGCCAGAAGTGATCATGCCCGCCACGCCGATGGCAGTAGAGAGCAGGACGATGAGTGCCAGTTGATTAACCAGCGTCAGTGGTGTAAACAGACGTTTAAACATATACAGCAGGATCCCTGACGGGGTGGTTCCCCGGTAGTGGCGTTATTTTCGGCTATCGCCTGGAGTATACCCATACCCCTAAAGGATTACCCCTTAATTGCCATGATAGTAGAGAAGTTCACAGGACAGGAGTATATCCCTTTCAGCCATGTGAAATATCAGGTCTTTTTACGCATAAAGGTCTACTCATTAAGGGTGATGATGTATTTTTGCGCAGAATAATGACGACTTTTCCTTTGATTTATATCAACTTACCTCGCGGTGTAAACCCTATTGTGCCAGTGGTTGATATTAATAATCAGAGGTGTCTATGAGTCACTCAACTACCCCGGAACGGGCAAGCGGCGCAGTTATTACTGACTGGCGCCCGGAAGATCCCGAATTTTGGCAGTCGCGCGGTCACCGCGTCGCCAGCCGAAATTTATGGATCTCCGTACCGTGCTTGCTGTTGGCGTTTTGTGTGTGGATGTTGTTTAGTGCCGTCGCGGTAAATTTACCGAAAGTCGGCTTCCAGTTTACTACCGATCAATTGTTTATGCTGACGGCGCTGCCATCGGTGTCGGGTGCGCTGCTGCGTGTACCTTACTCCTTTATGGTGCCGCTGGTGGGCGGTCGCCGTTGGACGGCGTTTAGCACCGGGATCCTTATCATCCCTTGCGTGTGGTTAGGCTTTGCGGTGCAGGATACTTCTACGCCGTTTAGCACCTTTATCATTATCTCTTTGCTGTGTGGTTTTGCCGGCGCGAACTTCGCTTCGAGTATGGCAAACATCAGTTTCTTCTTCCCGAAAGAGAAACAGGGCGGGGCGCTGGGTATTAACGGCGGCCTGGGGAATATGGGCGTGAGCGTCATGCAACTGGTTGCACCGCTGGCGATTTCCCTTTCTATCTTTGCGGCGTTTGGTAGCCAGGGCGTTGAGCAGCCGGATGGCACTCAGCTTTATCTGGCGAATGCGGCGTGGATTTGGGTACCGTTCCTGGCATTCTTCACCCTCGCGGCCTGGTTTGGCATGAACGAACTGGCAGCGTCGAAAGCGTCCCTGCGCGAGCAGTTACCGGTTCTGAAACGCGGCCACCTGTGGATCATGAGCTTGCTGTATCTGGCAACGTTCGGCTCGTTTATCGGTTTCTCTGCCGGTTTCGCGATGCTGTCGAAAACTCAGTTCCCGGAAGTGCAGATTCTGCATTACGCTTTCTTCGGCCCGTTTATCGGTGCGCTGGCGCGTTCTGCGGGTGGGGCGATCTCCGACCGTCTGGGCGGCACGCGTGTTACGCTGATTAACTTTATCCTGATGGCGGTCTTCAGTGCGCTGCTGTTTATGACCCTGCCTGCTGATGGCGTGGGCGGTAACTTCACCGCGTTCTTCGCTGTCTTCCTGGTGCTGTTCCTGACCGCCGGGCTGGGTAGCGGTTCTACCTTCCAGATGATCTCCGTTATCTTCCGTAAGCTGACGATGGATCGAGTTAAAGCCGAAGGCGGTTCTGAAGAGAAAGCGATGCGTGAAGCCGCGACCGATACGGCGGCCGCGCTGGGCTTTATTTCCGCAATTGGCGCAATCGGCGGCTTCTTTATTCCAAAAGCTTTCGGTACATCTCTGGAATTAACCGGTTCTCCGGCTGGGGCGATGAAAGTCTTCCTCGTGTTCTATATTGCCTGTGTGTTTATTACATGGGTGGTATACGGGCGTAAAACTAAAAAATAAGTACGACTTTTTGATTATCAGGCGCGAGGAATCGCGCCTTTTTTTTGGCCTGATAAAAGGCGGTACGCCGACGGATAAAAATCATCTACCCCTTAATACCATTAACATCTCTACATGGGATGTTAAATCGTAAAATACTCACAAAAAAGCTTATATAACAGCAAGTTAAAATGCAGAAAATACTACTACCAAGGTGGTATATGTAAAATTCCGTGTGATTGCTAAGCCGATTCATCTTGATCCCCATCAATTCCCTTCTTCTTTCAGAGCGTTAATTTCGCTGCAAATTCAGCAATGTCGATTTATCAGAGAGCCGACAGGCTCCAAACAGGAGAGACCCGATGAGTAAATTCCTGGACCGGTTTCGCTACTTCAAACAGAAGGGTGAAACTTTTGCCGATGGGCACGGACAGATTCTGAATACCAACCGGGATTGGGAAGATGGATACAGAAGCCGCTGGCAGCATGACAAAGTCGTACGTTCTACCCACGGGGTGAACTGCACCGGTTCATGCAGCTGGAAAATCTACGTAAAAAATGGCCTCGTGACCTGGGAAACCCAACAAACCGACTACCCGCGCACCCGCCCGGATTTGCCTAACCACGAGCCACGCGGCTGCCCTCGCGGCGCCAGCTACTCCTGGTACCTCTACAGCGCCAACCGTCTGAAATATCCGCTGATGCGTAAACGCCTGATGAAAATGTGGCGTGAAGCGAAAGTGCAGCACAGCGATCCGGTTGCAGCCTGGGCATCCATCATTGAAGATGCCGATAAAGCGAAAAGTTTCAAGCAGGCGCGTGGTCGCGGCGGTTTCGTGCGCTCCTCCTGGCAGGAAGTGAATGAGCTGATTGCGGCGTCAAACGTCTATACCGTTAAAACCTACGGCCCTGACCGCGTGGCAGGCTTCTCGCCGATCCCGGCGATGTCGATGGTCTCTTACGCCTCCGGCGCGCGTTATCTGTCGCTGATTGGCGGTACCTGCCTGAGCTTCTATGACTGGTACTGTGACTTGCCGCCAGCGTCGCCGCAGACCTGGGGCGAGCAGACGGACGTCCCGGAATCTGCCGACTGGTATAACTCTAACTACATCATCGCCTGGGGCTCTAACGTGCCGCAGACGCGTACCCCGGATGCACACTTCTTCACTGAAGTGCGTTACAAAGGGACCAAAACTGTTGCTATTACCCCGGACTACGCTGAAATCGCCAAACTGTGCGATCTGTGGCTGGCACCGAAGCAGGGTACCGATGCCGCGATGGCGCTGGCGATGGGTCACGTGATGCTGCGTGAATTCCACCTCGATAAACCGAGCCAGTACTTTACTGACTACGTTCGTCGCTACACCGACATGCCCATGCTGGTGATGCTGGAAGAGCGTGACGGTTACTACGCGGCGGGCCGTATGCTGCGTGCTGCCGATCTGGTCGATGCGCTGGGTCAGGAAAATAACCCGGAATGGAAAACTGTCGCCTATGACGAACAGGGTGACATGACCGCGCCGAACGGCTCTATCGGTTTCCGCTGGGGCGATAAAGGTAAATGGAACCTCGAACAGCGTGACGGTAAAACCGGTGAAGACGTTCAACTACGTCTGAGCCTGCTGGGCAGCCACGATGACATTGCACAGGTCGGTTTCCCGTACTTTGGCGGCGACGGCACCGAGCACTTCCAGAGCGTGGAGCTGGAAAATATCCTGCTGCACAAACTGCCGGTAAAACGCGTTCAACTGGCCGATGGTAGCACCGCATTGGTGACCACCGTTTATGACCTTACGCTGGCGAACTATGGCCTGGAACGTGGTCTGAATGACGAAAACTGCGCCACCAGCTACGACGACATGAAGGCCTACACCCCGGCCTGGGCGGAGAAAGTGACGGGCGTTTCCCGCGCACACATCATCCGTGTCGCACGTGAGTTTGCGGATAACGCCGATAAGACGCATGGCCGTTCGATGATCATCGTCGGTGCCGGTCTGAACCACTGGTATCACCTGGACATGAACTACCGTGGCCTGATCAACATGCTGATCTTCTGCGGTTGCGTCGGTCAGAGCGGCGGCGGCTGGGCACACTATGTGGGCCAGGAAAAACTGCGCCCGCAGACCGGCTGGCAGCCGCTGGCGTTTGCCCTTGACTGGCAACGTCCGGCGCGTCACATGAACAGCACCTCGTACTTCTATAACCACTCCAGCCAGTGGCGTTACGAAACCGTCACGGCGGAAGAGCTGCTGTCGCCGCTGGCAGACAAATCCCGCTATACCGGCCACATGATTGACTTCAACGTGCGCGCCGAACGTATGGGCTGGCTGCCGTCTGCGCCGCAGTTAGGTACAAACCCACTGCGCATTGCCGAAGAAGCGGAAAAAGCGGGTATGAATCCGGTGGATTACACCGTGAAGTCCCTGAAAGAGGGCACCATTCGCTTTGCGGCGGAACAGCCTGAGAACGGGAAAAACCACCCGCGTAACCTGTTCATCTGGCGTTCAAACCTGCTGGGCTCCTCCGGTAAAGGCCATGAATTCATGCTGAAATATCTGCTGGGTACTGAGCACGGTATTCAGGGGAAAGATCTCGGCAAACAGGGCGGCGTGAAACCGGAAGAAGTGGAATGGCAGGACAACGGTCTCGACGGCAAACTGGATCTGGTGGTTACGCTGGACTTCCGTCTGTCGAGCACCTGTCTCTACTCTGACATCGTGCTGCCAACGGCGACCTGGTATGAAAAAGACGACATGAATACCTCGGATATGCATCCGTTTATTCATCCGCTGTCTGCCGCGGTTGACCCGGCCTGGGAATCGAAAAGCGACTGGGAAATCTACAAAGGTATTGCGAAGAAATTCTCCGAAGTGTGCGTTGGTCATTTAGGCAAAGAAACCGACGTGGTGACGCTGCCAATTCAGCACGATTCCGCCGCCGAACTGGCGCAGCCGCTGGATGTGAAAGACTGGAAAAAAGGCGAGTGTGATCTGATCCCGGGGAAAACCGCGCCGCACATTCTGACCGTTGAGCGTGACTATCCGGCAACGTACGAGCGCTTCACCTCTATCGGCCCGCTGATGGAGAAAATCGGTAACGGCGGTAAAGGCATTGCCTGGAACACCCAGAGCGAGATGGATCTGCTGCGTAAGCTCAACTACACCAAAGCGGACGGCCCGGCGAAAGGCCAGCCGATGCTGAATACGGCGATTGATGCGGCAGAGATGATCCTGACGCTGGCACCGGAAACTAACGGTCAGGTTGCCGTGAAGGCGTGGGCCGCACTCGGTGAGTTTACCGGTCGTGACCATAAACATCTGGCGCTGAACAAAGAAGACGAGAAGATTCGCTTCCGCGACATTCAGGCGCAGCCGCGCAAAATCATCTCCAGCCCGACCTGGTCTGGCCTTGAAGATGAGCACGTTTCTTATAACGCCGGTTATACCAACGTTCACGAGCTGATCCCATGGCGTACGCTCTCTGGTCGTCAGCAGTTGTATCAGGATCACCAGTGGATGCGTGATTTCGGGGAAAGCCTGCTGGTTTACCGTCCGCCGATCGACACCCGTTCGGTGAAAGAAGTGATGGGTCAGAAATCTAACGGTAACCCGGAAAAAGCCCTGAACTTCCTGACGCCGCACCAGAAGTGGGGGATCCACTCCACCTACAGTGACAACCTGCTGATGCTGACCTTAGGTCGCGGCGGCCCGGTTGTGTGGATGAGTGAAGTGGACGCCAAATCGCTGGGTATTGCGGATAACGACTGGATTGAAGTCTTCAACAGCAACGGTGCGTTAACTGCCCGTGCGGTGGTCAGCCAGCGTGTACCGGAAGGGATGACCATGATGTACCACGCGCAGGAACGTATCGTGAACCTGCCGGGCTCAGAAATCACCAGCCAGCGTGGCGGGATTCATAACTCGGTGACGCGTATCACGCCGAAACCGACGCACATGATCGGCGGCTATGCGCAGTTGGCCTATGGCTTTAACTACTACGGCACCGTCGGTTCGAACCGCGATGAGTTTGTTGTGGTACGTAAGATGAAGAACATTGACTGGTTGGATGGCGAAGGCAATGACCAGGTACAGGAGAGCGTAAAATGAAAATTCGTTCACAAGTCGGCATGGTGCTGAATCTGGATAAGTGCATCGGTTGCCACACCTGTTCAGTCACCTGTAAAAACGTCTGGACCAGCCGGGAAGGCGTGGAGTACGCGTGGTTTAACAACGTGGAAACCAAGCCGGGTCAGGGCTTCCCGACCGACTGGGAAAACCAGGAAAAATACAAAGGCGGTTGGATCCGCAAAATCAACGGCAAAATCCAGCCGCGCATGGGTAACCGTGCGCTGCTGCTGGGTAAAATCTTCGCTAACCCGCATCTGCCGGGCCTCGATGATTACTACGAGCCGTTTGATTTTGATTACCAGAACCTGCACACCGCACCGGAAGGCAGCAAAGTGCAGCCGATTGCTCGCCCGCGCTCGCTGATCACCGGTCAGCGTATGGCGAAAATCGAGAAAGGCCCGAACTGGGAAGATGACCTGGGCGGCGAGTTTGAGAAGCTGTCGAAAGACAAAAACTTCGAGAACATGCAGAAGGCGATGTACGGCCAGTTCGAGAACACCTTCATGATGTACCTGCCACGTCTGTGCGAGCACTGCCTGAACCCGGCCTGTGCGGCGACCTGCCCGAGCGGGGCTATCTACAAGCGTGAAGAAGACGGCATCGTGCTGATCGACCAGGATAAGTGCCGCGGCTGGCGTATGTGTATCACCGGCTGCCCGTACAAAAAAATCTACTTCAACTGGAAGAGCGGCAAGTCTGAGAAGTGCATTTTCTGTTATCCGCGTATCGAAGCCGGTCAGCCGACCGTGTGCTCCGAAACCTGCGTGGGCCGTATCCGTTATCTGGGCGTGCTGCTCTATGATGCGGACGCGATTGAACATGCCGCCAGCACTGAGAACGAGAAAGATCTCTATCAGCGCCAACTGGACGTGTTCCTCGATCCGAACGATCCGAAAGTGATTGAGCAGGCACTGAAAGATGGCATTCCGCAGGGCGTGATCGAAGCGGCCCAGCAGTCTCCGGTATACAAAATGGCCGTTGACTGGAAGCTGGCGCTGCCGCTGCACCCGGAATACCGTACGCTGCCAATGGTATGGTACGTGCCGCCGCTGTCACCGATTCAGTCGGCGGCGGATGCGGGTGAACTGGGCAGCAACGGCATTCTGCCGGACGTCGAAAGCCTGCGTATTCCGGTTCAGTATCTGGCGAATCTGCTGACCGCTGGTGACACCCAGCCGGTACTGCTGGCACTGAAACGTATGCTGGCGATGCGTCACTTCAAACGTGCGGAAAACGTTGACGGTGTGGTGGATACTCGTGCGCTGGAAGAAGTCGGCCTGACCGAAGCTCAGGCGCAGGAGATGTATCGCTACCTGGCTATCGCCAACTACGAAGATCGTTTCGTGGTACCGAGCAGCCACCGTGAGCAGGCGCGTGAAGCCTTCCCGGAAAAAAGCGGATGCGGTTTCAGCTTTGGCGATGGCTGCCACGGTTCAGACAGCAAATTCAACCTGTTCAACAGCCGCCGCATTGATGCTATCGATGTGAGCAGCAAAACGGAGCCGCACGCATGATTGAGTTACTCGTCATTTCGCGTCTGCTCGAATACCCGGATGCTGCCCTGTGGCAGCATCAGGACGAGGTTTTCGAGGCTCTCGCGTCTTCAGAAAAACTCGACAAAGAGGATGCCCAGAAGCTGGGCGTTTTCCTGCGCGATTTGACCGCGCAGGATCTTCTCGATGTTCAGGCGAATTACAGCGAGCTGTTTGACCGTGGCCGCGCCACGTCGCTGCTGCTGTTCGAACACGTTCACGGTGAATCCCGCGACCGTGGTCAGGCGATGGTTGACCTGATGAACCAGTATGAGCAGCACGGTTTGCAGCTGGATAGCCGCGAACTGCCGGATCATCTGCCGCTGTATCTGGAATATCTTGCTCAACTACCGGAAAACGAAGCCATTGGTGGATTGCAGGATATTGCGCCGATTCTGGCCCTGTTAAGCGCGCGTTTGACGCAGCGTGAAAGTCATTATGCGGTGCTGTTTGATGCGTTGCTGAAAATGGCCAACAGCCAGGTAGACAGCGACAAAGTGGCAGAAAAAATCGCTGACGAAGCGCGTGATGATACGCCACAGGCGCTGGACGCCGTCTGGGAAGAAGAGCAGGTGAAATTCTTCGCAGACCAGGGCTGCGGCGAGTCTGAAATTGCCGCTCACCAACGTCGCTTTGCGGGGGCTGTTGCGCCGCAATATCTGAATATCTCTAACGGAGGAGAGCGATAATGCACTTCCTGAATATGTTTCTCTTCGATATCTACCCGTACATTGCGGGCTCAGTGTTTCTGATTGGTAGCTGGCTGCGTTATGACTATGGTCAGTACACGTGGCGCGCGGCCTCCAGCCAGATGCTGGATCGCAAAGGGATGAACGTGGCGTCAAACCTGTTCCACCTGGGGATTCTGGGGATTTTCGCCGGTCACTTCCTGGGAATGCTGACGCCGCACTGGATGTATGAAGCGTGGCTGCCGATTGAAGTGAAACAGAAGATGGCGATGTTTGCCGGTGGCGCAAGCGGCGTGCTGTGCCTGATTGGCGGGGTGCTGCTGCTGAAACGCCGTCTGTTCAGCCCGCGCGTACGTGCGACATCTACCGGCGCGGATATTCTGATCCTGACGCTGCTGGTGGTACAGTGTGCGCTGGGTCTGCTGACCATTCCGTTCTCCGCGCAGCATATGGACGGTAGCGAGATGATGAAACTGGTGGGGTGGGCGCAATCCGTGGTGACCTTCCACGGTGGTGCATCCGCGCATCTGGACGGCGTGGCGCTAATCTACCGCGTTCACCTGGTGCTTGGCATGACGCTGTTCCTGCTGTTCCCGTTCTCACGTCTGGTACACATCTGGAGCGTGCCGGTGGAATATCTGACACGTAAGTATCAGATTGTGCGTGCACGCCACTAAGCGCGTTTAGCGTTGACGACAAACCCTGCTTCGGCGGGGTTTTTTTATGGGGATCGTGCGGCGTTTTCCCCTCACCCTAGCCCTCTCCCTGAGGGAGAGGGAACCGCTCGCAGTCGTGGTTAAGTTCTGCCCTGGTCTTCTCCCTCTCCCTCAGGGAGAGGGCCGGGGTGAGGGTTGTTGAGATTAGAGAATGAGGCTAAAGCGAACAATCTGAATTTTTATTGAATGTGTTGCTTCAGGAAATGATGGTGGTGGGGGAAGGATTACTCAGCGCTACGCGCTTCGCCCTTCGGGTCGTTGCCTGTGGCAACGCTTTCCGCTGCGCTCGAATCGAACCTTGGTCGAAGCTTCTCATCCTTCCCGCATGGGCAGGATATGAAACGTTATCGATAAGTTTGAATTCGGCTTTTATCAGGAAGTGATGGTGGTGGGGGAAGGATTACTCAGCGCTACGCGCTTCGCCCTTCGGGTCGTTGCCTGCGGCAACGCTTTCTCGCGACGCTCGAATCGAACCTCGGTCGAAGCTTCTCATCCTTCCCGCATGGGCAGGATATGAAACGATAGCGATAAGTTTGAATTCGGCTTTTATCAGGAAGTGATGGTGGTGGGGGAAGGATTACTCAGCGCTACGCGCTTCGCCCTTCGGGTCGTTGCCTGTGGCAACGCTTTCCGCTGCGCTCGAATCGAACCTTGGTCGAAGCTTCTCATCCTTCCCGCATGGGCAGGATATGAAACGTTATCGATAAGTTTGAATTCGGCTTTTATCAGGAAGTGATGGTGGTGGGGGAAGGATTACTCAGCGCTACGCGCTTCGCCCTTCGGGTCGTTGCCTGTGGCAACGCTTTCCGCTGCGCTCGAATCGAACCTTGGTCGAAGCTTCTCATCCTTCCCGCATGGGCAGGATATGAAACGTTATCGATAAGTTTGAATTCGGCTTTTATCAGGAAGTGATGGTGGTGGGGGAAGGATTCGAACCTTCGAAGTCGATGACGGCAGATTTACAGTCTGCTCCCTTTGGCCGCTCGGGAACCCCACCAGGGGTAATTCTAATGTTGAGATGATGCTTTGAAATGGTGGTGGGGGAAGGATTATTCGTCGCTTCGCTCCTCACCCTTCCCCGATAAGTGCAAACATCAAATTTCTCATCGGTAGTACCACATCGCAGTGGTGAATAATGGTGGTGGGGGAAGGATTCGAACCTTCGAAGTCGATGACGGCAGATTTACAGTCTGCTCCCTTTGGCCGCTCGGGAACCCCACCACGGGGTATTGCTTGGTACTGGCCTGCTTCCTTGTGGGGAAGCGGGGCGCATCATATCAAATGACGCGCCGCTGTAAAGCTTTCGTTTGAATAAAATGAACCGTTTGCGTACTTTTCATCCGTAACGCGTTAAAGGTAACCAGTTCATTTTGTTAGTGATTAAAGAATAATCGTCCGGTTGCCGTAGACGAACACGCGTTGTGCCAGCACCTGGTATAACGCACGGCTTAATACATTCTTCTCGACGTCGCGACCGGCGCGCATCATATCTTCTGCGGTATAGGTGTGATCTACGTGAATCACGTCCTGCATGATGATTGGGCCTTCGTCCAGATTATCATTCACATAATGCGCAGTCGCACCGATGATCTTCACGCCGCGCTCGTAGGCCTGGTGATAAGGACGCGCACCGATAAAGGCTGGCAGGAACGAGTGGTGAATATTGATAATTTTATTCGGGAAGCGTGACACAAAGTTTGGCGTCAGCACGCGCATGTATTTTGCCAGCACGACATAATCCGGTTCGTATGCTTCAATGGCATCGGCCATTTGCTGATCGTGTTCATCGCGGGTCAGCCCTTCGTGGCTTACCAGCTGGAACGGAATATCAAAACGCTCAACCAGCGTGCGCAGCGTTTCATGGTTGCCAATCACCGCGGCAATTTCTACATCCAGGCCGCCGTAATTTGCTTTCATCAGCAAATCACCCAGGCAGTGCGCCTCTTTGGTGACAAGAATAACGATACGGCGACGACCCGCCGGGTTCAGTTCGCGAATAGAACCTTCCGGTAATGCGCTGTCTAAATCCGCCAGCAGCGTGGCATCGTTAAATATGCCTTCAAGCTCGGTGCGCATAAAAAAGCGCCCGGTGCGGTGATCAACAAATTCATTGTTCTGCACGATATTCAGTTCATGCTTGTAACAAATGTTGGTAATTCGTGCGATCAGGCCTTTTTGATCGGGGCAGATTGTGCGGAGAACTTTTCGTTGTAATGAGTGCATTGCCGGGTAAATCCTGTTGATGATGTTTGCGAAACTGAGTGGGGCAGATTACTGCCCGCAACATTTTTTAAATTTTTTACCTGAACCGCAAGGGCAGGGGTCATTGCGGCCAAATACGGGGCGAGTGCCATCAATATAATACCACTGACCGTTTTCTTTTAAGAATCTTGAACGCTCAATGATAGCGCCGTTCTTGTTATGGTCGTGAAAACGCGCCACGAAGCTCACAAAACCTTCGCCGTCGTGCGCCCCGTCTTCTGTCGCGAAGACGGTAAGCCCAAGCCATTGCGTTGTCGCAAAGCCGTTTTCAATGTCTTTGCGATAGTCACACGCCTGGCAGGATGGATGCCAGGTTTTGATTAAATAATCTGCGTTTTTCATCACAAAAGCGCTATAACGTGAGCGCATAAGTTGTGACGGCGTCGGTGCAACCTGTGCACCAGACAGATAACGTTGGCAACATGCGCTATACTCGACTGCGCTGCCACAGGGGCAAAGTTCAGACAAAATCGTCTCCCTGTACAATAATGAATGGCGCGATTGACGCCGGGTGGCACTATGTTAACCGAGCGGTGGCAATGTTGCCACGATGAAGCGAGAGGATGTCCACCGGTACGAATGCGAAAAATTAAAATTGGTTTGGCTTTGGGGTCGGGCGCTGCGCGTGGCTGGTCTCACATTGGTGTCATAAAAGCACTACAGCAAATGGGAATAGAGATAGATATCGTCGCGGGTTGTTCCATCGGTTCGCTGGTGGGCGCGGCGTACGCCAGTAATCGTCTCCCCGCACTTGAAAAGTGGGTCTGCTCCTTTAGCTACTGGGATGTGCTGCGCCTGATGGATCTCTCCTGGCGTCGCGGCGGATTGCTGCGCGGCGAGCGCGTGTTCAGTCACTATCGACAGGTGATGCCCAACGATACCATTGAGCGTTGTGAAAAACGCTTTGCCGCCGTTGCGACGAATCTCAGTACCGGAAGAGAGCTGTGGTTTACCAAAGGCGATCTGCATATGGCCGTGCGCGCATCCTGTAGTATTCCTGGCCTGATGTCGCCGGTGTTGCATAATGGCTACTGGCTGGTTGACGGTGCGGTAGTCAACCCCATTCCCGTTTCGCTGACGCGCGCACTCGGTGCAGATATCGTGATAGCCGTCGATTTGCAGCATGATGCGCATCTGATGCAACAAGATTTAATGTCGGTCAATATACAGCCCGACCCGGAGGAGAGCGATAATCCTGATACGCTCTCCTGGCGTGAGCGCTTACGCGTGCGTTTAGGCCGTGTAGCATCGCGCCGCACGTCCGTGACGCCAACGGCGATGGAAATCATGTCCACTTCGATTCAGGTGCTGGAAAACCGTCTGAAACGAAACCGGATGGCAGGCGATCCTCCGGATATTCTGATTCAACCATTTTGTCCGCAGATCTCGACACTGGATTTTCACCGAGCCTCTTCTGCAATTGCCGCAGGTCAGTTAGCGGTCGAAAAAAAGACAGATGAGCTCTTACCTTTAGTTCGTGCCTCAATTTGAGACACTTTTAAGACTACTTAAGCAAAATCTGACAGGCGATTGTGTGAATAGCATGCCACTATTTATTTATCGTCGGCCAGGGGAGATATCATGACGCAGCCATTGGCGGGAAAACAGATCTTGATTGTCGAGGACGAACCCGTTTTCCGCTCCCTTTTGGATTCGTGGCTCTCTTCGCTGGGCGCAGAAACCTCTCTTGCGCAGGACGGCGTAGCGGCACTCGAGATCATGGCGACGCTTCAGCCTGATTTGATGATTTGCGATCTTGCCATGCCGCGTATGAATGGCCTTACGCTGGTGGAGCAGGTGCGTAACAGCGGGGCGAAATTACCCATTCTGGTTATCTCGGCCACAGAAAATATGGCCGACATCGCCCGGGCATTAAGGCTAGGGGTGCAGGATGTGTTGCTAAAACCGGTAAAGGATTTGAACCGGTTGCGGGAAACCGTGTTTGCCTGTCTCTATCCCAATATGTTTAATTCTCGGGTAGAAGAGGAGGAGCGGTTATTCGAGGACTGGGATGCTCTGGTTAACAACCCCTCTGCCGCAGCAAAACTCCTTCAGGAACTGCAGCCACCTGTTCAGCAGATTATCTCGCATTGCCGGATTAATTATCGTCAATTAGTTCTTGCTGATAAACCGGGCCTGGTGCTGGATATTGCGCCGCTCTCGGAAAACGATCTGGCGTTTTACTGTCTTGATGTTACGCGTGCGGGAGATAATGGCGTATTAGCAGCACTGTTATTACGCTCGCTGTTCAATGGCTTGTTGCAGGAGCAACTTTCTCACCAGGGGCAACGACTGCCAGAATTGCGCAGTCTGCTCAAACAGGTGAATCAACTTTTACGTCAGGCCAACCTGCCCGGGCAGTTTCCTCTGCTGGTGGGGTATTATCACAGCGAGCTGAAAAATTTGATTCTGGTTTCAGCCGGGCTCAATGGCACATTAAATACCGGTGAACATCACATACAAATTAGTAATGGCGTACCTTTAGGTACGCTGGGCAATGCTTACCTTAATCAAATTAGCCAACGTTGCAGTTCCTGGCAGTGTCAGATTTGGGGAAATGGTGGCCGTTTGCGTTTAATGTTGTCTGCGGAATGAGCAAACGCATTTTCCTCGCAGGATAGCTTTAACGGCTTATCTTTCATGGTGGTACTATCAGCAGGTTTGATACGTATAAATCTTAATTCGAGGTCAGCGCGTCCTTTTCGGAGCAGCCCCACCTGGCTGTGATGATATACTCAACGCGTTATTAATTAACGAGCAAGTTCAAAGTTTGAACAGTTCAGGAGATTTGAATGGCTGCCCTAAATTCGAAAGTGACTAAGGCCGTTATCCCGGTAGCGGGATTAGGTACCAGGATGTTACCTGCTACGAAGGCGATTCCTAAGGAAATGCTGCCGCTGGTAGATAAACCATTAATTCAGTATGTGGTAAATGAATGTATCGCCGCAGGTATCACTGAAATTGTGCTGGTCACTCACTCTTCCAAGAATTCGATTGAAAACCATTTTGACACCAGCTTCGAACTTGAAGCTATGCTGGAAAAACGCGTTAAGCGTCAGTTGCTGGAAGAAGTGCAATCTATTTGTCCACCGCACGTGACCATTATGCAGGTGCGTCAGGGCCTGGCTAAAGGTTTGGGACACGCGGTATTGTGCGCGCATCCTGTCGTTGGCGATGAGCCGGTCGCGGTTATTCTGCCAGACGTTATTTTGGATGAATTTGAATCCGATCTCTCCCAGGACAACCTGGCAGAAATGATTAAACGCTTTGATGAAACAGGTTCAAGCCAGATTATGGTTGAGCCGGTTGAGGATGTTACCGCTTACGGTGTGGTTGACTGTAAAGGTGCCCCACTGGCACCGGGCGATAGCGTACCAATGGTTGGTGTGGTTGAGAAACCAAAAGCCGACGTTGCGCCGTCTAACCTGGCTATCGTTGGCCGTTATGTTCTGAGCGCTGATATTTGGCCGCTGCTGGCGAAAACCCCTCCGGGAGCCGGTGATGAAATTCAGCTGACCGATGCTATTGATATGCTGATCGAGAAAGAAACCGTTGAAGCCTATCATATGAAAGGCAAAAGCCATGACTGCGGTAATAAACTGGGTTATATGCAGGCTTTCGTTGAATATGGCATTCGTCATAAGACCCTGGGTGAAGAATTCACCGCGTGGCTTAAAGAGACGCTGGGCGTAGCGAAGTAATTTATTACATTGCCCTGAGCCGGGTTACCGACTGGTCGGTAACCCGGTTTTTTTTTGCCGTCATTAACTGTCGCGTAAAAAAACAGCAGTACCGTAACGTTCAGATAAAAAAAATCCCGCCAGAGCGGGATTCTTAGAGCAATTTCTGGATTAATCCTTGATCAGGAAATCTTCCAGAGATTTACCTTGCTCGTCCATTGCTTTTTTGATTACAGCAGGAGTACGACCCTGGCCGGTCCAGGTTTTGGTTTCGCCGTTTTCATCTACGTAGCTGTATTTAGCCGGACGTGCAGCGCGTTTTGCTTTGGTACCGGTTTTAGCAGCAGCAATGCTGTTCAGTAATTCGTTCGGGTCAATACCGTCAGCAATCAGCATTTCACGGTATTGCTGCAGTTTACGAGTGCGCTCTTCTACTTCAGCCGCTGCCGCGTTTTCTTCTTCGCGACGCTCGTTTACAACAACTTCTAATTTTTCCAGCATTTCTTCAAGCGTTTCAAGGGTGCATTCTCTTGCCTGCGCACGAAGAGTACGGATGTTGTTCAAAATTTTAAGTGCTTCGCTCATTGTAGTATTCTCAAACTTATATTGGGGGTGGTTTGTTGAAGTAATAATAGAGCGTTAAATTCAGTTGTGCAATAGGGAGGAATGTAAGGAATTCAAAATAACGTGTTATTTGGTGCTTTTATTAATATCTAAAAGTTAAATTTTTAGTGCTGCTTCACAACTTTACCCGCTCTATTGTCGGGAAAGCCTGAACTATAACACGCCAGCGAATGCAGGTCGTCTGTACTGAAACGCCGGCGGTTTATACCCCGTATGGATAAATATCAACCTTATGTATTAGTTGGTCCGTATCAATTTTGTGCGCTTCTTTATAGGTGATGAATGGTTACTATGCTAAATCACCCGTAAGAGGATACAGGCGGAACCGTTGCCCTTGCGTGATAGTAACATTGCTAATCTGTCGACTGCTCCGGGATAATAACAAACGCAGGTTGCCTTATACCGCTCCAGTGATACAGAAGAAACGTAGCCGTTATTCCCCCATTTTTTCTATTAAATCCATAGTTATGACGATGTTATTTTCCTGCTATTCAAATTGTCACCTAACCCGTTTTCAGCCTTTCTGGTTGCGGCAGTGTACTACGCGGATTTTAACGATATTTCTTATTTATTGATGTCGCTCTTATTTTTGCCTTACAACGCCAGGTGAAGTTTGGTGAGCGTATAATGTGCCAGGCCGCATCTGTCGGGCCCTGGAAGACAATATCGGTAATTTGTAACCTGAGGTGTCGTGATTTAATGAATAGTTCATCATTCTTAATGTTTATGACAGCGACGGTAAGACAAAAACCGCAGGTTTTGTGTGCCTGAGCGTAGGGCAGGATAAAATATGGTACACTGCCGGGGTCTGAAAACGTATTGATTAGGGTTTCGCGGCCAATGGCACAACTTTATTTCTACTATTCTGCAATGAACGCGGGTAAGTCTACAGCGCTATTGCAGTCATCATACAATTACCAGGAACGTGGAATGCGTACCGTGGTTTATACCGCCGAAATTGATGACCGTTTCGGTGCAGGCAAGGTCAGCTCGCGTATCGGGCTCTCTTCGCCGGCAAAGCTGTTTAACCAGAGTAGTCAGCTCTTTGATGAAATCAGCGCTGAGAACGCACGTGAGGCCGTAAACTGTGTGCTGGTGGATGAATGTCAGTTCCTGACCCGTGAACAGGTCTACGCGCTTTCTGACGTCGTCGATCAGCTTGATATCCCGGTATTATGCTATGGCTTACGTACTGACTTCCGCGGTGAATTGTTTGGGGGGAGCCAGTATTTATTGGCGCTCTCCGATAAGCTGGTGGAATTAAAAACGATATGTTTCTGCGGCCGTAAAGCCAGCATGGTGTTGCGTCTTGATCAAGAAGGGCGTCCTTATAATGAAGGCGAGCAGGTGGTGATTGGCGGAAATGAACGTTACGTCTCTGTCTGCCGTAAGCATTATAAAGAGGCGCTGGAGGAGGGCTCTTTGGCCGTCATTCAGGATAAGCATCGTCACAGCCGTCACCCCGCCTGATTGCGCGCACGCGCGTTCTCTGCTCACGTCTAAGCTTCATCCGGCGTGAGTGGGGGCTCCTTCCCTGGTACGACATAAACCTGACTTGACGTAGTCGCATGAGTGAAAACGAGACAAAAAAAAGCTCCATCCTGAGATGGAGCTTTTTATCAGAGCGTTAGCTCAGGGGCTGATTAAGCGGATTTTTTCGCTTTTTTCTCAGCTTTTGCTGCTACTGCTTCTTTCTTCACTTCAACTTCGCCTTCGTGGTACTCACGTCCGTAGAAGGTATCCAGCAGGATTTGTTTCAGTTCAGAAATCAGCGGATAACGCGGGTTAGCGCCGGTGCACTGGTCGTCAAACGCATCTTCAGAGAGTTTGTCAACGTGTGCCAGGAAGTCCGCTTCCTGAACGCCAGCCTCACGGATGGATTTAGGAATACCCAGTTCCGCTTTCAGGCTTTCCAGCCAGGCCAGCAGTTTCTCAATCTTCGCCGCAGTACGATCGCCCGGTGCAGTCAGACCCAGGTGGTCAGCGATTTCAGCGTAACGACGACGTGCCTGCGGACGGTCGTACTGGCTGAATGCAGTCTGTTTGGTCGGGTTGTCGTTCGCGTTGTAGCGAATAACGTTGCTGATCAACAGGGCGTTCGCCAGACCGTGAGGAATGTGGAACTGAGAGCCCAGTTTGTGCGCCATGGAGTGACATACACCCAGGAAGGCGTTCGCAAACGCGATACCGGCGATGGTTGCTGCACTGTGAACGCGCTCACGTGCTACCGGGTTTTTAGACCCTTCGTGGTAGGACGCTGGCAGGTTTTCTTTCAACAGTTTCAGCGCCTGCAGAGCCTGACCATCGGAGAACTCAGACGCCAGAACGGAAACATAAGCTTCCAGCGCGTGAGTGACCGCATCCAGACCACCGAAAGCACACAGGGATTTCGGCATGTCCATAACCAGGTTGGCATCGACAATCGCCATATCCGGAGTCAGCGCGTAGTCTGCCAGCGGATATTTCTGGCCGGTTGCGTCGTCGGTTACAACTGCAAACGGCGTAACTTCAGAACCGGTACCGGAAGTGGTGGTGACGGCGATCATTTTCGCTTTCACGCCCATTTTCGGGAACTTGTAGATACGTTTACGGATGTCCATAAAGCGCAGCGCCAGCTCTTCGAAGTGAGTTTCCGGGTGCTCGTACATAACCCACATGATTTTCGCAGCATCCATCGGGGAGCCGCCGCCCAGGGCGATAATCACGTCTGGTTTGAATGAGTTCGCCAGCTCTGCACCTTTACGAACAACGGTCAGGGTTGGGTCTGCTTCAACTTCAAAGAACACTTCAACTTCAACGCCAGCCGCTTTCAGAACAGAAGTGATCTGGTCTGCATAGCCGTTATTGAACAGGAAGCGGTCAGTCACGATGAGCGCACGTTTGTGGCCATCAGTAATCACTTCATCCAGCGCGATTGGCAGTGAGCCACGGCGGAAGTAGATAGATTTCGGAAGTTTGTGCCACAACATGTTTTCAGCTCGCTTAGCAACGGTTTTCTTGTTGATCAGGTGTTTAGGACCAACGTTTTCAGAGATGGAGTTACCACCCCATGAACCACAACCCAGAGTCAGGGAAGGCGCGAGTTTGAAGTTATACAGGTCACCGATACCACCCTGAGAAGCCGGGGTGTTGATCAGGATACGCGCGGTTTTCATCATCTGACCGAAGTAAGCGACGCGTTCTGGCTGGTTGTCCTGGTCGGTGTACAGGCAAGAGGTGTGACCGATACCGCCCATTGCAACCAGTTTTTCTGCTTTCTGTACCGCGTCTTCAAAATCTTTGGCGCGATACATAGCCAGTGTCGGAGACAGTTTTTCGTGTGCAAACGGTTCGCTTTCGTCGACGACGGTCACTTCACCAATCAGAATCTTGGTCGTTGCCGGCACGGTGAAGCCTGCCAGTTCTGCAATTTTAGCCGCAGGCTGACCGACGATAGCCGCGTTCAGCGCGCCATTTTTCAGGATGATGTCCTGAACAGCTTTCAGCTCTTTGCCCTGCAGCATGTAGCCGCCGTGGCTGGCGAAACGTTCACGAACGGCGTCGTATACGGAGTCAACCACAACCACAGACTGTTCAGACGCACAGATAACGCCGTTGTCGAAGGTTTTAGACATCAGTACGGATGCAACAGCACGTTTGATATCAGCGGTTTCGTCGATAACAACCGGGGTGTTACCTGCGCCAACGCCGATGGCTGGTTTACCGGAGCTGTATGCAGCTTTAACCATGCCAGGACCACCGGTCGCGAGGATCAGGTTGATGTCCGGGTGATGCATCAGGGCGTTAGACAGTTCAACAGACGGTTGGTCAATCCAGCCGATCAGATCTTTCGGCGCGCCAGCAGCGATGGCTGCCTGCAGGACGATGTCTGCTGCTTTGTTGGTAGCATCTTTAGCACGCGGATGCGGAGAGAAGATGATAGCGTTACGCGTCTTCAGGCTGATCAGTGATTTAAAGATAGCGGTTGAAGTCGGGTTGGTAGTCGGGACGATACCACAGATAATGCCGATAGGTTCAGCGATGGTGATGGTACCGAAGGTGTCGTCTTCAGAGAGGACGCCACAGGTTTTTTCATCTTTATAGGCGTTATAGATGTATTCAGAAGCAAAGTGGTTTTTGATCACTTTATCTTCAACAATACCCATGCCGGATTCGGCAACAGCCATTTTTGCGAGAGGAATTCGAGCATCTGCGGCAGCCAGAGCGGCAGCGCGGAAGATTTTGTCGACTTGTTCTTGAGTGAAACTGGCATATTCACGCTGGGCTTTTTTTACGCGCTCGACGAGTGCGTTAAGTTCAGCGACATTAGTAACAGCCATAATGCTCTCCTGATAATGTTAAACTTTTTTAGTAAATCATCTGCTCGACAAGTCAGTATAGACAGAGCGCTACCAGCTTGCTTAGGCCATAAAGGAACAATCCACAACCCGTTCCCGACTCACTGATTTACTAAAAGAGCTTCGAACTCAAAGAGCGTTGCCCGATGGCTTTCAGAGAATCTCCCTGAAATCTGTCGGCGTAATCAAGATTACTCACTTCTGAGTATGAAATATGTGATCGGCGTCAAAAATACGCCAAGCTGACACCTTTCAGCAGCCCCATTTTAGTAAAGATTGTAAATTGTTAATCATGAGTTGTGATGATTGAGGTGAACATTAGCATAATTTAAATCAATATATAACATTCTGTATTTCCGCGATTTTTGCAGAATTCTGGTGAAGTATGCCGCCAAACAGCGTATCTTCTGCAGAGTTTTTGTATTCATTTTTCGTCAACTACCACTTTTTATGGTGTTTCGGAGTTCACGTGACTCAGGCTCTGTTTGATTTTCCGATTTTTGTGAAGTTTTTTATTGGCTTATTCGCGCTGGTAAACCCGGTGGGGATCATCCCCGTGTTCATTAGTATGACGAGCTACCAGACGGCAGCGGCGCGTAATAAGACCAATATGACGGCGAACCTCTCCGTCGCTATTATTCTGTGGACCTCGCTGTTTCTGGGCGACGGCATTCTGCAACTGTTCGGGATTTCCATCGACTCTTTCCGCATCGCGGGCGGGATCCTGGTGGTCACTATCGCGATGTCGATGATCAGCGGGAAACTTGGCGAAGATAAGCAGAACAAACAGGAAAAATCAGAGACGGCGATTCGTGAGAGCGTGGGTGTGGTGCCATTAGCACTGCCGCTGATGGCGGGGCCTGGGGCAATCAGCTCCACCATTGTGTGGGGGACGCGCTTTCATACGCTTCCTTATCTTGTCGGATTTACGCTCGCCATTGCGCTGTTTGCCTTCTGCTGTTGGGGGCTCTTTCGCATCGCGCCCTGGCTTGTGCGTTTGCTAGGGCAGACCGGCATCAACGTCATCACCCGTATCATGGGGCTGCTGCTGATGGCGCTGGGGATAGAATTTATTGTGACCGGAATAAAAGCCATTTTCCCAGGGCTGGTAAGCTGACAATCTTTCCCAGCCGACAGAGCGGTAGCCTCTGTCGGTTGCTTCATTATTCGCAAATCCTATCGAATAACGTGCTAATGCTATGAATGATAAGTCTTAGTGATGACAGATAAAATTAAATAATATCATTGCGTTAGCGCTATCCCTTCCGTCGTGCACTGCCATCCCTTATGTTATTTCTCTCACACTATACTGTTACGCTTGCTGTCTGATAATCGAAATGATATTAGTAATTTTGACCCTCTGGCAGATTAATGTACTAAATAGTGAACAAATGTTAATTATTTGTATATAAAACAAGCAAAGAGGCGATCGATTCGTCAATGGTTGTGGGTTTTATTTCATCTTTATGAAAAATAACAATTTTTCTTTGCGTGCGAATGCTCCTGGATATCAAGGGAAACGTTCGACTGTCGATGAAAAGAGAATTGCTTAACAAATTTGCAAATTATATTGGCGGCGAAGAAGGGCATTTGGTACTTTCCGGCCTTATGTCGTCGCGGGTAATGAAGAAATAAATCAGGTGGCTCGACAGGGGAGACACCTGGAATGAATCGACGTCAGGCTGCCAAAGAGCGGCCGTAATAAAAAAGTCGGTGATAGCAAGCAGTAAAAAAACTGGCAGCCGCAAAAGCTCCTGCGCTGTACAGAGACCCCAAAGGGGATAACAGGCTGGCAAGTTCCAGTAATTATAATGAGCGGAGTATCAACACAATGTCCATCATCACGAAGAAAAGCGTAATCGCTGCAGGAATTTTCACGGCGCTATTGGCAGGGAATGCAGCAATGGCTGCTGATGTACCCGCGGGCGTTCAGTTGGCAGAAAAACAGACGCTGGTGCGTAATAACGGCTCTGAAGTGCAGTCTCTCGATCCGCACAAAATTGAGGGTGTTCCGGAATCCAATATCAGCCGCGATCTCTTTGAAGGCCTGTTGGTCAGCGACCTCGACGGTCATCCCTCTCCGGGTGTGGCTGAGTCCTGGGATAACAAAGACTTTAAAGTCTGGACTTTCCATCTGCGTAAAGATGCGAAATGGTCTGACGGCTCTCCGGTTACCGCACAAGATTTCGTCTATAGCTGGCAGCGCTCGGTTGACCCGAAAACGGCATCACCGTACGCCAGCTACCTGCAATATGGCCATATCGCCAATATTGATGGCATCCTTGAAGGGAAAAAGCCGATTACCGACCTCGGCGTGAAAGCCGTTGATGATCACACTTTAGAAGTCACCTTAAGTGAACCCGTTCCCTACTTCTATAAACTGCTGGTTCACCCGTCAACCTCTCCAGTGCCTAAAGCCGCTATCGAGAAATTTGGTGAAAAATGGACCCAGCCTGCGAACATCGTGACCAACGGCGCGTATAAATTAAAAGACTGGGTGGTCAACGAGCGTATTGTTCTTGAACGTAGCCCTACTTACTGGGATAACGGCAAAACCGTTATTAACCAGGTAACCTACCTGCCGATTTCTTCTGAAGTGACCGACGTTAACCGCTACCGCAGCGGTGAAATCGACATGACGTATAACAACATGCCGATTGAACTGTTCCAGAAACTGAAAAAAGAGATCCCTGACGAAGTTCACGTTGACCCATATCTGTGCACCTACTACTACGAAATTAATAACCAACGTGCACCATTTACCGATGTTCGCGTGCGTACCGCGCTGAAACTGGGTATGGATCGTGACATTATCGTCAATAAAGTGAAAGCCCAGGGGGATAAACCGGCATTTGGCTTCACACCGCCTTATACCGATGGCGCGAAATTAACGCAGCCAGAGTGGTTTAGCTGGAGCCAGGATAAACGTAACGAAGAAGCGAAAAAACTGCTGGCGGAAGCGGGTTATACCGCCGATAAACCATTAACCATTAATTTGCTGTACAACACGTCCGATCTGCATAAAAAACTGGCGATTGCCGCCTCTTCAATCTGGAAGAAAAATATCGGCGTGAATGTTAAACTGGTCAACCAGGAGTGGAAAACCTTCCTCGATACACGTCATCAGGGAACCTTTGATGTTGCGCGTGCTGGCTGGTGTGCCGATTATAACGAACCGACATCCTTCCTGAATATGATGCTTTCTAATAGCTCGATGAATACCCCGCACTATAAGAGCCCGGCATTCGACAGCATTATGGCGGAAACGCTGAAAGTGACCGACGAGGCGCAGCGTACGGCGCTGTACGATAAAGCAGAACAGCAGCTGGATAAAGACAGCGCGATTGTTCCGGTTTATTACTACGTGAACGCCCGTCTGGTGAAACCGTGGGTTGGCGGATATACCGGCAAAGACCCAATGGATAATACGTATACTAAAAATATGTACATTGTGAAGCACTAATGGCAATACGTGAGGCAGGCCCGGCCTGTCTCACGGTGTCTCGCTTATCGCATTATTGAAGGCACTGGCCAAAAGGTACGGGCAATGTTGAAATTTATACTTCGTCGCTGTCTGGAAGCGATTCCGACGCTATTTATTCTTATTACCATTTCATTCTTTATGATGCGCCTTGCACCGGGAAGTCCTTTCACCGGTGAGCGCACCTTACCGCCAGAAGTCATGGCGAACATTGAAGCGAAATACCACTTAAACGATCCCATCACCACGCAATACTTCAGTTACCTGAAGCAACTGGCGCACGGCGATTTCGGGCCTTCTTTTAAATATAAAGATTATTCGGTTAACGATCTGGTGGCGAGCAGCTTCCCGGTATCGGCGAAACTGGGGGCGGCCGCCTTTATTCTGGCGGTGGTATTGGGTGTGACTGCGGGCGTAATTGCGGCGCTTAAACAAAATACCAAATGGGACTATTCGGTAATGGGTATCGCGATGACCGGGGTGGTGATCCCCAGCTTTGTCGTCGCGCCGCTGCTGGTGATGATCTTCGCCATTACGCTGAAATGGCTTCCCGGCGGAGGCTGGAACGGCGGGGCGCTGAAATTTATGATCCTGCCGATGGTGGCGCTGTCGCTGGCCTATATTGCCAGTATTGCGCGTATCACCCGCGGCTCGATGATTGAGGTGCTGCACTCCAACTTTATCCGCACCGCGCGCGCGAAAGGCCTGCCGATGCGGCGGATTATTTTCCGTCACGCCTTAAAGCCTGCGTTGCTGCCGGTACTCTCCTATATGGGGCCCGCGTTTGTCGGCATCATCACCGGTTCAATGGTTATCGAAACCATCTATGGCCTGCCGGGTATTGGGCAACTGTTTGTCAACGGCGCACTGAACCGCGATTACTCGCTGGTACTGAGCCTGACCATTCTGGTCGGGGCGTTGACTATTCTGTTTAACGCGGTAGTGGATGTCCTCTACGCCGTGATTGACCCTAAAATCCGTTACTGAGTCTGGAGTTCGCCATGATATTGAGTAAGAAAAATAGCGAGGCGCTGGAGAACTTCAGTGAACAACTGGATGTTGAAGGTCGCAGCCTGTGGCAGGATGCGCGCCGTCGCTTTATGCATAACCGCGCGGCGGTTGCCAGCCTGGTGGTATTAGTGCTGATAGCCCTGTTCGTGACCCTGGCGCCGATGCTGTCGCAGTTCTCCTATTTTGATACGGACTGGGGAATGATGTCGAGCGCGCCAGATAGGGAATCCGGTCACTATTTTGGGACTGACTCCTCCGGGCGTGACTTGCTGGTGCGTGTGGCAATCGGCGGGCGCATCTCGCTGATGGTCGGGATTGCCGCAGCGCTGGTGGCGGTGATTGTCGGCACGCTTTACGGATCGCTGTCCGGTTACCTCGGCGGCAAAGTCGACTCGGTAATGATGCGTCTGCTGGAAATCCTTAACTCCTTCCCGTTCATGTTTTTCGTTATCCTGCTGGTGACCTTCTTTGGTCAGAACATCCTGTTGATTTTCGTGGCTATCGGCATGGTTTCCTGGCTGGATATGGCGCGTATCGTTCGTGGGCAAACGCTCAGCCTGAAACGCAAAGAGTTTATCGAAGCCGCGCAGGTCGGCGGTGTTTCTACTGCCAGCATCGTGGTGCGCCATATTGTGCCGAACGTACTTGGCGTGGTGGTGGTTTATGCGTCGCTTCTGGTGCCGAGCATGATTCTGTTTGAATCTTTCCTGAGTTTCCTTGGGCTGGGTACCCAGGAGCCGCTGAGTAGTTGGGGCGCGTTGCTCAGTGATGGTGCCAACTCGATGGAAGTTTCTCCATGGCTGCTGCTGTTCCCGGCGGGTTTCCTGGTGGTTACCCTGTTCTGTTTCAACTTTATCGGCGATGGCCTGCGTGATGCCCTCGACCCGAAAGACCGTTAAGGAGAGCCGTGATGAGCGTAGTTGATACGGCTAAAGCGCCGCAAACGCAGGCGCAAACAGGCCTGCTGCTGGATGTAAAAGACTTGCGCGTCACCTTTAAAACGCCTGATGGAGATGTGACGGCAGTAAATGACCTCAACTTTACTCTGCGCGCCGGGGAAACACTGGGCATCGTCGGTGAGTCCGGTTCCGGTAAATCACAAACTGCTTTCGCGCTGATGGGGCTACTGGCGGGTAATGGGCGGATTGGCGGCTCGGCCACCTTTAATGGGAAAGAGATCCTTAATCTGCCAGAACACGCTCTGAACAAGCTGCGCGCCGAGCAAATCTCAATGATCTTCCAGGATCCGATGACCTCGCTGAACCCGTATGTGCGCGTCGGTGAGCAGTTGATGGAAGTTCTGATGCTGCATAAAAACATGAGTAAGGCTGAAGCGTTTGAAGAATCGGTCAAAATGCTTGATGCGGTAAAAATGCCGGAAGCGCGTAAACGCATGAAGATGTATCCGCATGAGTTCTCTGGTGGGATGCGCCAGCGCGTGATGATTGCGATGGCGCTGCTGTGTCGGCCTAAGTTGCTGATTGCCGATGAACCTACTACGGCGCTGGATGTCACGGTACAGGCGCAAATCATGACGCTGCTTAATGAGCTGAAGCGTGAGTTTAATACCGCGATTATCATGATTACCCACGATCTCGGCGTCGTTGCCGGTATTTGTGACAAAGTATTGGTGATGTACGCCGGGCGCACCATGGAATATGGCAACGCGCGCGATGTGTTCTATCATCCGGCCCATCCTTACTCTATTGGCCTGCTCAATGCGGTACCGCGACTTGATGCCGAAGGCGAATCGTTGCTGACCATCCCGGGTAATCCACCCAACCTGCTTCGTCTGCCGAAGGGGTGTCCATTCCAGCCGCGCTGTCCGCACGCAATGGAAATTTGCAGCAGCGCGCCGCCTCTGGAGACATTTGCGCCGGGTCGTTTACGCGCCTGCTATAAGCCTGTGGGGGAACTGGTATGAACGCCGTCACCGAAGAGAGAAAAATTCTGCTCGAAATCGCGGACTTAAAAGTCCACTTTGATATTAAGGATGGCAAACAGTGGTTCTGGCAACCGGCTAAAACCCTGAAGGCTGTGGATGGCGTAACGCTGCGTTTGTATGAAGGGGAAACGCTGGGTGTGGTCGGTGAATCTGGCTGCGGGAAATCCACTTTTGCACGTGCGATTATCGGCCTGGTGAAAGCCACCGACGGGCGTGTGGCCTGGCTGGGTAAAGATTTGCTCGGCATGAAAGCGGATGAATGGCGCGACGTGCGTAGCGATATTCAGATGATTTTCCAGGATCCGCTGGCCTCGCTCAACCCGCGCATGACTATCGGTGAAATCATCGCCGAGCCGCTGCGTACTTATCATCCGAAAATGCCGCGCCAGGAAGTGCGCGATCGGGTGAAAGCGATGATGATGAAAGTGGGGCTACTGCCGAACCTGGTCAACCGCTATCCACATGAGTTTTCCGGCGGTCAGTGTCAGCGAATTGGCATTGCGCGTGCGCTGATACTTGAACCGAAACTGATTATCTGTGATGAACCCGTTTCTGCGCTGGATGTGTCCATTCAGGCGCAGGTTGTGAACCTGTTACAGCAGTTGCAACGTGAAATGGGTCTGTCGTTGATCTTTATTGCCCACGATCTGGCGGTGGTGAAACACATTTCCGATCGCGTGCTGGTGATGTATCTGGGGCATGCCGTGGAGCTGGGCACCTACGACGAGGTGTATCACAATCCGCTGCATCCTTATACCAAAGCGTTGATGTCGGCGGTGCCGGTTCCCGACCCGGATCTGGAAAAGCAAAAAACCATTCAGTTGCTGGAGGGAGAATTGCCATCGCCAATTAACCCTCCGTCGGGCTGCGTCTTCCGTACCCGTTGTCCAATTGCCGGGCCGGAGTGTGCGAAAACCCGACCGGTGCTGGAGGGGAGCTTCCGGCACGCGGTTTCCTGCCTGAAGGTAGACCCGTTATAATCGCAAGGGCTGACAACTGTCAGCCCTTTTTCTTATGAGGTTAAAACGTGTTGGTCATGCAAACTTTTCGTCGGCGGATTTACCACGCGCTGTTCGACCATAACCGGCGTTCGGCACGGCGCTTTGAAGCACTTTGTGGGGTATTTGCCCTGTTAAGCGTGGTGGTGATTTTTATTGAATCGGGCATCGGAACCACTTATCACCTGACTTACGATGAATGGCACCTTTTTGTATGGGTGGAAGTCTTCTTCACGCTGGTCTTTACCCTCGAATATATTTTGCGTGTCTTCAGTTGGCCGCAGCCTGCGCGTTATGTTTTTAGTCTCTGGGGGATAATCGACCTTGCCACCATTTTACCGTTTTACGTGATTATGCTGTGGCCTCAAATTGGCATCGATTATCTTTTTGCCTGGCGAGCAATGCGTGTCATTCGCGTGCTGCGGATTCTGAAATTGTTACGCCTGATGCCCGCATTAAATGGTATTTGGGGAGCGATTGTAAAATCGCGTCATCAGCTAATTCTGTTTTACGCCTTTATCTCAATCGTGATGGTGGTCGCGGGCGCATTAATGTACGGCATTGAAGGGCCGGCGAATGGTTTCACCACCTTAAGCACCTCGGTCTACTGGGCGATTGTTACCGTCACGACCGTAGGCTACGGTGATATCACGCCGCATACGGCGCCGGGACGGGCGGTAGCATCGTTACTGATTTTGATTGGTTATTCCGTCATCGCCATTCCGACCGGCATTATTACCTCGCAAATGAGCGGTGAAATCGCTAAACGTCAGCTGGCAAGAATTTGCCCGGACTGTAAGCAAAGTGGGCATGAAACCGCCGCGAAATATTGTAAAGCCTGTGGTGGGAAACTACCGGAAGAATAAAAAAGGGCAGCGCTGGCTGCCCCTTCACACATCTTATTCGCGCCAGAGAATATGGCACAATTTATGGTCTTTTTCGCGGCATAACAGTACGCGCGCAAAGATATCGTTAATGTCGCCACCGTCTGTATCGGCAAGGCCAATGACCACTTCGGCGAAAAAGTCAGGGTTCAAATCGAAATCAACGTGTTCCTGCCAGTCTTCAGACGGATCGAATAACTCTGCGCCGCCGCGTTCTTCAAACTGTAAGTTAAACAGAATGACATCTGCGGGATCGAGGTTATCAACCGCCAGTTCGAGAAAAATATCGTAAGCCTGTTCGAGCGTTTCGTCTTCGGTCAGGCGATTGTTTAAATCCATATCCATGATGATTACCTGTTTAACATCTGATGGGCACGTTTTACAGCAACGGGCTAAAGAAGTAAAACAGTCGCTCGGCGATACGGTGCCAGAACGGGCGTTTCACCCATAAACGGGCGTCCAGCAGGCGGGAGCGGGAGATATAATCATCCTGCACCGCCGCGAGATCGCCACCGAAGCCGGCATCATCGATGACCAGCGTAATTTCGAAATTAAGCCACAGGCTGCGCATATCCAGGTTGACGGTACCCACCAGGCTTAACTCGCCATCGACCAGCACGCTTTTGGTATGCAGCAGGCCGCCTTCAAACTGATAGATTTTGACGCCCGCCGCCAGCAGCTCGGTAAAGAATGCCCGGCTGGCCCAGCCGACAAGAACCGAGTCATTCTTGCGCGGCAGAATAATGCTGACGTCGACACCGCGCTGTGCGGCGGTACAGATAGCATGAAGCAGATCATCGCTCGGCACGAAGTAGGGGGTGGTCATAATCAGGTACTCACGCGCCGCGTAGGTTGCGGTGAGCAGCGCCTGGTGGATCAAGTCTTCCGGGAAACCGGGGCCTGAGGCAATAGTATGAATCGTGTGCCCGCTGGCTTCTTCAAACGGCATAATATTGGTGTCTGGCGGTGGCGGCAGAATTCGCTTGCCCGTTTCGATTTCCCAGTCGCAGGAATACACGATCCCCATCCCGGTGGCGACCGGGCCTTCCATACGCGCCATTAAATCAACCCACTGACCAACACCGGAGTCCTGCTTAAAGAAGCGTGGATCCACCATGTTCATGCTGCCGGTGTAGGCAATATAGTTGTCGATCATGATCATTTTACGGTGCTGACGTAGATCCATGCGTCGCAGGAATACACGCATCAGGTTAACTTTCAGCGCCTCAACCACTTCGATGCCGGAGTTACGCATCATTGCCGCCCATGGGCTACGGAAGAAGGTGACGCTGCCCGCCGAATCGAGCATCAGTCGGCAGTGAACACCACGTCGCGCCGCAGCCATCAGCGACTCCGCAACCTGATCGGCCATGCCACCAGGCTGCCAGATGTAAAACACCATCTCAATATTGTGGCGTGCCAGTTGGATATCGCGGATCAGCGCCTGCATCACATCATCAGAGCTGGTCAGCAACTGAAGCTGGTTTCCCTTCATACCCGCAATGCCCTGGCGGCGTTCGCAAAGCTTAAATAAGGAAGAGGCTACCGGACTGTTGTCTTCTGCGAAAATATGTTTGCACGCTTTTAGATCGTTGAGCCATTTCGCGGTGGAAGGCCACATCGCACGAGCGCGCTCGGCCCGGCGTTTGCCGAGATGAAGCTCGCCCACCGATAGATAAGCGATAATCCCGACCAGCGGCAGAATGTAGATCACCAGCAACCATGCCATTGCTGAAGGAACCGCGCGGCGTTTCATCAGAATACGCAGCGTCACCCCTGCAATTAACAACCAGTACCCCAGAATAGCCAGCCAACTCACGACGGTGTAAAAGGTTGTCATAGTCAGAAAGTCCTTTTGAAAGCGTTTGTTATGAGTTTACGCATCAAGATTCATCTGGCAAATAAAAACGCGAGGGAAAAGCGCTGGTAAGCCGTTTTCCCGGGGGTATAATGAGCTCTCTTCTTCGATAAGAGCGGTAGAAATGAAGCGTAGTAGACCGGAAGTGGGGCGCTGGCGGATGTTGCGTCAGGCGAGCCGCCGCAAAGCTCGTTGGCTGGAAGCGCAGTCACGTCGTAATATGCGTATCCACTCCATCAGAAAGTGCCTGGTCGGGCGACAGCGTAACTGTTTGCTGTATGCCATTTACGATCTTTAATGGCAAAAGGGCACCGCTTGCGGTGCCCGATGTTTTTCTGGCTTCAGAATACTTTCTTGTACGGGCGCACGGTCACGCGTTCATACACACCCGCCGCCACATACGGGTCGTCCTGTGCCCAGGATTGCGCCGCTTCCAGTGATTCAAATTCGGCAATGACCGTCGAGCCGCTAAAACCCGCAGCGCCGGGATCGTTGCTATCAACCGCAGGCATTGGGCCTGCTGTTAAAAGGCGACCTTCATCATGCAGCAATTGTAGACGCGCCAGGTGAGCCGGGCGGACGGACAGACGTTTCTCGAGGGTGTCGGCGTAATCTTCAGCGTAAATGACGTAAAGCACGGGCAGAGCTCCTGTTTTTAGTTAGCTGTAAATTACGGTAAGTGAAAGCGACTACGACTGCAATGCAAAGTTAAAACAATGATAAAGCAGGGTGGCAGGGCGTGCTTTTTTTCAGCAAAAGCGGCGGAAACTTGACGGAAGATAAGAAGGCTTATTGAATATGATTGCTATTTGCATTTAAAATCACTCTCATCATTTTTCAACAGTAACGATTATGACTTCAATGACCCTTGATTTACCTCGCCGCTTTCCGTGGCCAACATTGCTGTCCGTTGGTATTCACGGTGCCGTCGTGGCGGGCCTGCTTTACACCTCGGTACATCAGGTTATTGAACTGCCCGCACCCGCTCAGCCTATCTCCATTACGATGGTTGCGCCTTCCGACCTCGAGCCGCCTCAGGCGGTTCAGCCACCGCAACCCGTAGCTGAGCCTGAACCCGAGCCAGAGCCGGAAGTGGTTCCTGAGCCGCCAAAAGAGGCGCCAGTGGTTATCGAAAAACCGAAACCGAAGCCGAAACCAAAGCCGAAACCGAAGCCAGTGAAAAAGGTGGAAGAGCGTAAGCCAGAAGTGAAACCGGTAGAAACGCGGCCATTATCGACGACAACAAACGATGCGCCACCTGCGCGTTCCGTCGCCAATAACCAGACTGGCACCAGCAAGCCGACGATCACCGCGCCAACCGGGCCAAAGGCGTTAAATCGCTCGCAGCCAAGCTATCCGTCTCGCGCACTG
Organism: Pseudocitrobacter faecalis; assembly: GCF_965231525.1. NCBI lineage: Bacteria > Pseudomonadati > Pseudomonadota > Gammaproteobacteria > Enterobacterales > Enterobacteriaceae > Pseudocitrobacter > Pseudocitrobacter faecalis. The sequence goes on from NZ_CBDDNJ010000002.1 coordinate 1,752,650, forward strand.
GCGCTGCGTATCGAGGGTAAAGTTCGCGTGAAGTTTGATGTGACAGCAGATGGTCGAGTGGAAAATGTTCAAATTCTTTCCGCGCAGCCGTCGAATATGTTTGAACGTGACGTGAAAGCCGCGATGCGCAAATGGCGTTACGAAGCTGGCAAGCCGGGTAACGGTTTGATCATGAACATTGAGTTCCGCCTCAAAGGCGTACAAATGAACTAGACGAGAAGCCCCCAAATACGGGGGCTTTCTTCTTTGATTTACGCTGCCAGCACGTTATCCAGCGCTTTCTGCGCAATCACCAGATGTTGCCCGCCGAACAGAATCGCCCGGTTAAATAAGGTATAAAGTTGATAGACCGATTGGCGTTCAAGAAAATCAGCCGGCAGCGGGGCGACAGACTGGTAGCCGTCATAGATTTGCAGTGGCTGTTCCGGATGCAGCGGCAGCATCGCCAGATCGCATTCGCGGTCACCCCAATAGCAGGCAGGATCGAAGATATAAGGGCCGTTCGGGCCCAGAGCACAGTTGTTGGACCACAAATCGCCGTGTAATAACGCCGGCTGCGGCTGATGTGAGCTCAGGCGTTGCTGAACATGATCGACAATGGCATCAATGTCGCCAAACTCCATCCCTTTTTCCGCCGCCAGTTCAAGCTGCCAGCCAATACGCTGTTCGGCAAAAAAGGTAGACCAGCGCCGCTGCCAGGCATTTGGCTGCGGCGTTGTGGAGAGATCGTTATCAAAATCGAGGCCAAACTGCGGCTGGTCGCTCCATTGGTGCAGTCGCGCAATTTGTTGCCCTAGTAAGAATGCGTTGTGCGCGTCCAGCGGGCGGGGAGGGAGATACTCCATCACCAGAAAGCTGTAATCGCGGTCTGAACCGACGGCAAAGACCTTCGGCACTGTCACGGTTTTACTACGAGACAAGAGTTCGAGCTGGTCAGCTTCCGCCGTGAAGATGGGCAGTAGCTCACGCTCATCGCATTTCACAAAGAGATCGCGACCTGCGTAGCGAATATGCCATGCGGCGTGGATTTCACCGCCTGGCAGTTCGTCGCGCTGCTCGATTTCACCTTTGCCGAGTTGTTCACTTAACAGGTTACCGATCGCTTGCCACATGATGTCTCTCCCCATGTTTTCTGCCAGATCATAAGGTTAGCGCACAAATGCGGTGCAAAAACTCGAACTAACGCACAACCAGGAGTTAAAATGCCGCAACAGCATTTATTGATCTTTCAGCCACTGCTCGAATGTGATGACCTCAATATCGACAGCTTTGTCGATAGCGGTTTCCGCAAGCCCACCAACTAACGTCTTAATTTCCTGACTATTTTGCGGGCTAACCAGGCCGAATGTATTGGTACCCAGTTCATGGACTTTTCCGTCATCATCCGTGAGCGTCAGAGTAAATCCGGCGCGTGTCAGATGATTATTGAGTTCATTAAGCTCAGTCAGCGTCTCTTCCTGAAATTTAATCGTCACAACGTAACGGGTGATTTCACCGCTCATAATTCACCTCATTGTTAATACAAGAATTTTTTTAGCATAGTCGATTGGCGTGATTTCGCGACCCGGGCGGAGATTCCGGGCCGGATATCATTATTTATTCTGCGACAAGTAATCGAAGATTTGCTGCGTGTTCTCGTGTGAGCACAGACGCGTGCCCTGATTAATGGTGGCCGCGCTCCCGGCGGCGACGCCGTAACGCACCATCTCCTCAAGCCCGGCATTTTCGGCCAGTTTCAACACCATCGCACCAACCATGCTGTCACCCGCGCCAACGGTGCTCTGGCTTTTAATCGGCGGCGGCACGACCTGAACGCAATTTTTCGCATCCACGGCAAGTGCGCCCTGAGCGCCGAGTGACACGACCACGCGTGCGGCTTTTCCACTGTGAATGATCTCTTCGGCTGCTTTACGGACATCATTTGGCTGAATTAAATCGCGTTGCACTAATGCGCTAAGCTCTTTCTGATTCGGTTTGACTAACTCAATGTTGCCGATATCCAGTGCGGCAGCCAGCGCATCGCCGGAGCTATCCACGACACAACGCACGCCATGTTGTTGTGCTGACTTAATCAGTGCGACAAAGCGTTCAAGGCTAACGCCGGGGGGAAGACTGCCGCTTATCACGAGAAGTGAACCGGCTTCAATTTGGGTGACTTTCTCTTCGAGCTTACGGATCTCATCTTCATGTAGCGTTGCACCAGGCATCACGAAGCGGTATTGCTCCCCACTGGTGTTCACGTGAACATGGAGATTCTGGCGCGTCCACTCCCGCGCCTCAACACATTCAACCGGGACATGTTCTTCGGTTAGCAGGGCGGCGAGGTGTTCCCCCGTCGCGCCGCCTACGGGAAAAATGGCCGTCGCTTTTCCGCCTAAAAAAGTAATCGCGCGGGCGACGTTGATACCACCACCGCCGGGCTCAAATACAGGTGAGCTACAACGTAGTTTCCCTTCTGGATAAATTTGCGGCGTCTGCGTGGCGCTGTCGAGTGAAGGAGCGAATGTGAGCGTATAAATTTTAACCATTATTATTACCTCCCTTTATGACCGTAAAGCCAGACTTGTCTCAGCCAGTATGTAAGTCTGGCACTGAAAAGGGGAGAGTGAAAGTTACAACACTATAATTTTCAATAAAATGGAAAGCTTTACCTACCTGTATCTATATGAAATAAAGCGCGTTTTGAGAACGTTCTTATTCAAAAAATGAAAGAAGAATTCATTGCTATGTTATGCGGCGCTTTTTATAATTTGTTACCTTTCAATGGACCGCCTGTCGTTGATCCTCGCGAAAGATTCCGGGACCGTTAAGGTCTCTTTTTTTGTTGTACGGACTCTTAATAAATGAAGCTTTTGAAGACAGTACCCGCGGCTGTGATGCTGCTGGGTGGCGTGTTTGCGTCAATGTATGCAGCTGCCGATGATTCCGTTTTTACTGTCATGGATGACCCTTCCTCCGCGAAGAAGCCTTTTGAAGGCACTGTTAATGCGGGCTACCTGGCTCAGTCTGGTAACACCAAGAGTTCTTCACTGACTGCGGATTCCACCATGACCTGGTATGGGAATACAACCGCCTGGTCTCTGTGGGGAAATGCCAGCAATACCTCTTCTAATGATGAGCGATCTTCTGAAAAATATGCGGTAGGCGGGCGTAGCCGTTATAACGTGACGGATGCTGACTATCTATTTGGTCAGGCAAGCTGGTTGACCGATCGTTACAACGGTTACCGCGAGCGTGACGTATTCACTGCCGGTTATGGTCGTCAGTTCCTCAATGGCCCGGTGCACAGTTTCCGTTTTGAATTTGGTCCAGGCGTTCGTTATGACAAGTACACCAATGACGAAACAGAAACCCAGGCTTTAGGTTATGCTTCAGGCACTTATGCCTGGCAGATGACCGATACGGCGAAATTCTCGCAGGGGGTTTCGGTGTTTGGTTCAGACGATACTACTGTGAACTCTGAAAGCGCCCTGAACGTCGCAATCAATGAGCATTTCGGCCTTAAGGTGGCTTACAACGTCACCTGGAACTCGGAGCCGCCAGCGACGGCGCCGGAACATACCGATCGACGGACCACGCTTTCGCTCGGTTATAAAATGTAATTTTAATCAGGCCGGAATAACCCCGGCCTGTTTGCCATAAATAACGCCAACTTGTATTATTAAATTCTCAACAACGTTTTAAATTTAATAAAAAGAATATTTCTCCATAATATCTCCACAATTAATCTTGTTGATATATTTTTACCTAATTTGACACGAAAAGCTAAATAATGGGGCTGGTCAAAAGTGTGATCTGGATCTACACTATTATCAAGGGCGAAAAATGACGCCCGGATTCAAAAGTGCTAATCAAACCAGAGAATAACCATTATGAAAAATATTAAAATCGCAACGGCAGCAGCTGTGCTGTCTGCACTTTCATTCGGTGTTTTTGCCGCTGAACCTGCAACGCCTTCTGCCAGTACTCCTGTTACTCAGCACGTCGGAATTACCTCCGCACATGACGTTGAAGCGGGCTCAAACATCGCGCCTGGCTCTCAATCCACTGGTCATTCCATGGATGATGCCTTTAATGTGCATACCCTGGTCGCAGGCGAGTGGTCCTGATAGCATCACGCCTTATTAATAAGAATTACTTATTGTTTGGTGGTCAGAAAAAGCCGGGTAAAGATGTACCGGTTTTTCTATTTTTGAGTTTTAGCTGATTGGCCGTTAATTGTCAGAATTGCCTACAAAAATGGCAGGTCTGTTAATTTTTCTATTTCCTATCCTCACACCGACAACATTGCTACAACGATTAGAATGTTAATCGATAGCACTTTTTGTTTATTTTTCCCTTCCTATCACGCGTCATTCTCCTGACCAAAATCTTTTCGCTTCCTGCAAACTTTTCGTGGCTCTCCGGTTTGTTGTTGGAGGGAAAAGCAGCATTAGAAGCGGTGAAGGGGAATTGCGGCTTTAATCGGGTAACAATGATGTGTAAACTAGCTAACGGTGTTATCAACAAGCGGATGTAGGTGGCCTCTGTACCTCGTATCGATGCCTCATATTTCGCAGAGTGAAGCGGGAATCAGTCCATAACTTGTTGATAAATTTCATTATATTGTTTTGTATGTGCTCTTTCGTGTGGGGCACCACTGCAAATAAGGACATAACATGCCTGTAATTACTCTTCCTGATGGCAGCCAACGCCATTACGACCACGCAGTAAGCCCAATGGATGTGGCTCTGGATATCGGTCCAGGGCTGGCAAAAGCCACTATCGCCGGTCGCGTTAATGGTGAACTGGTCGATGCGTCTGATGTGATTGAAAACGATGCAACCCTTTCTTTGATTACCGCGAAAGATGAAGAAGGGCTGGAGATCATTCGTCACTCCTGCGCACACCTGCTCGGTCACGCGATTAAACAGCTCTGGCCGAACACAAAAATGGCAATCGGTCCGGTTATCGACAACGGCTTCTACTATGACGTTGATCTTGACCATACCCTGACCCAGGAAGACATCGACGCGCTCGAGAAACGTATGCACGAGCTCGCCGAGAAAAACTACGATGTTATCAAGAAGAAAGTCAGCTGGCATGAAGCCCGCGAGACTTTCGTGAAACGAGGTGAAGTCTACAAAGTTTCCATCCTTGATGAAAACATCGCGCATGATGACAAGCCTGGCTTGTATCATCACGAAGAATATGTCGACATGTGCCGCGGTCCGCACGTGCCGAACATGCGTTTCTGCCATCACTTCAAACTGATGAAAACCGCAGGCGCGTACTGGCGTGGCGACAGCGACAATAAAATGTTGCAGCGTATCTACGGTACCGCGTGGGCAGATAAAAAAGCGCTGAATGCGTATCTGCAACGCCTGGAAGAAGCGGCAAAACGCGATCACCGTAAAATCGGTAAGCAGCTCGACCTGTATCATATGCAGGAAGAAGCGCCGGGTATGGTCTTCTGGCACAACGACGGCTGGACTATCTTCCGTGAGCTGGAAGTGTTCGTGCGTTCGAAACTGAAAGAGTACCAGTACCAGGAAGTTAAAGGTCCGTTCATGATGGACCGCGTGCTGTGGGAAAAAACCGGTCACTGGGATAACTACAAAGACGCAATGTTCACCACCTCTTCAGAGAACCGTGAATACTGCATCAAACCAATGAACTGCCCAGGCCACGTTCAGATCTTTAACCAGGGTCTGAAATCCTACCGCGATCTGCCGCTGCGTATGGCGGAATTCGGTAGCTGCCACCGTAACGAGCCGTCAGGCGCGCTGCATGGCCTGATGCGTGTACGTGGATTCACCCAAGATGATGCGCATATCTTCTGTACTGAAGAGCAAATTCGCGATGAAGTGAACGCGTGTATTCGTATGGTCTACGATATGTACAGCACCTTTGGCTTCGAGAAAATCGTCGTCAAACTCTCCACTCGCCCGGAAAAACGTATCGGTAGCGACGAAATGTGGGATCGTGCTGAGGCGGACTTAGCGGTAGCGCTGGAAGAAAACAATATCCCGTTTGAGTATCAACTGGGTGAAGGCGCATTCTACGGTCCGAAAATTGAATTTACCCTGTATGACTGCCTCGATCGTGCATGGCAGTGCGGTACTGTCCAGCTGGACTTCTCCTTGCCGTCTCGTCTGAGCGCCTCTTATGTAGTCGAAGACAACGAGCGCAAGGTTCCGGTAATGATTCACCGTGCAATTCTGGGGTCGATGGAACGCTTTATTGGTATCCTGACCGAAGAGTTCGCTGGCTTCTTCCCAACCTGGCTTGCGCCAGTGCAGGTGGTGGTCATGAATATTACTGATTCTCAGTCTGAATATGTTAACGAATTGACCCGTAAACTACAAAATGCAGGCATTCGAGTAAAAGCAGACTTGAGAAATGAGAAGATTGGCTTTAAAATCCGCGAGCACACTTTACGTCGTGTCCCTTATATGTTGGTCTGTGGTGATAAAGAGGTGGAAGCAGGCAAAGTCGCCGTTCGCACCCGCCGCGGTAAAGACCTGGGCAGCCTGGACGTAAATGAAGTGATCGAGAAGCTGCAACAAGAGATTCGCAGCCGCAGTCTTCAACAACTGGAGGAATAAGGTATTAAAGGCGGAAAACGAGTTCAAACGGCACGTCCGAATCGTATCAATGGCGAGATTCGCGCCCAGGAAGTTCGCTTAACAGGTCTGGAAGGCGAAGCGCTGGGAATTGTGAGTCTGAGAGAAGCAATCGAAAAAGCTGAAGAAGCTGGAGTAGATTTAGTTGAAATCAGCCCTAACGCCGAACCGCCAGTTTGTCGTATCATGGACTACGGCAAGTTCCTTTATGAAAAGAGTAAGTCTTCTAAGGAACAGAAGAAAAAGCAAAAAGTTATCCAGGTTAAGGAAATTAAATTCCGTCCTGGTACCGACGATGGCGATTATCAGGTAAAACTCCGCAGCCTGATTCGCTTTCTGGAAGATGGCGATAAGGCCAAGATCACGCTGCGTTTCCGCGGTCGTGAGATGGCCCACCAACAGATTGGTATGGAAGTGCTGACGCGCGTCCGTGACGATCTGAGTGAACTGGCAGTGGTCGAATCCTTCCCGACGAAGATCGAAGGCCGCCAGATGATCATGGTGCTCGCTCCTAAGAAGAAACAGTAAGGCCATCAAGTAATCATTCCTGTGGGCCTCGGCTCACAGGGTGATTCGCCTTTGTTTCGTTTATTAACAATGCGAAGTGGAAGTTATTAAAATGCCAAAAATTAAGACCGTACGCGGTGCTGCTAAGCGCTTCAAAAAAACCGGTAAAGGTGGTTTTAAGCATAAGCACGCTAACCTGCGTCACATTCTGACCAAAAAAGCTACCAAGCGTAAACGTCACCTGCGTCCGAAAGCCATGGTTTCCAAAGGCGATCTGGGCCTGGTCATCGCGTGCCTGCCGTACGCATAAGCCGTTAACGTTTTTTTAACTTTTTAATTAGAATAGATACAGGAGAGCACATATGGCTCGCGTAAAACGTGGTGTAATTGCACGTGCACGTCACAAGAAAATTTTGAAACAAGCTAAAGGCTACTACGGTGCGCGTTCTCGCGTATACCGCGTTGCCTTCCAGGCTGTTATCAAAGCAGGTCAGTACGCTTACCGTGACCGTCGTCAACGTAAGCGTCAGTTCCGTCAACTGTGGATTGCACGTATCAACGCTGCAGCACGTCAGAACGGTATTTCTTACAGCAAATTCATCAACGGCCTGAAAAAAGCCTCTGTTGAAATCGACCGTAAGATCCTGGCTGATATCGCCGTATTCGACAAAGTAGCGTTCACCGCTCTGGTTGAAAAAGCGAAAGCAGCTCTGGCATAAGCCAGTTGAAAGAGGGAGCTTGTCTCCCTCTTTTCGTTTCAACGCTATCAAAACATTGACTTTTATTGTGGCAGGCCTTTCAATAAACGTCTTACAAATTTTACCCTTAAGGTAACGCAAGCATGAATGCTGCTATTTTCCGCTTCTTTTTTTACTTTAGCACCTGAAACCAGGAGGCTAGCGCGTGAAAAAAGAAACGAAAAACAGCGCCTGAAAGCCTCCCCAGTGGAGGCTTTTTTCGTTTGTACAGCACAAAAATTAAGTCCAACGAACCAGTGTCTTCACCGACACAATGAGGAAAACCATGTCACATCTCGCAGAGCTGGTTGCCAGTGCGAAGGCAGCCATTAACCAGGCCTCGGATGTCGCCACGTTAGATAACGTTCGCGTCGAGTACCTTGGCAAAAAAGGGCATCTGACCCTTCAGATGACAACACTGCGTGATCTGCCGCCAGAAGAGCGCCCGGCAGCAGGTGCGGTCATTAACGAAGCAAAGGAGCAGGTTCAGCAGGCGATGAACGCCCGCAAAGCTGAGCTGGAAAGTGCGGTGCTGAACGCCCGTCTGGCTGCCGAAACCATCGACATCTCCCTGCCGGGGCGTCGTATTGAAAACGGTGGTCTGCATCCGGTTACCCGTACTATCGACCGTATTGAAAGTTTCTTCGGTGAGCTCGGCTTTACCGTGGCGACCGGCCCGGAAATCGAAGATGATTATCACAACTTCGATGCACTGAATATTCCAGGACATCACCCGGCACGTGCTGACCACGACACTTTCTGGTTTGATGCCACGCGTTTGCTGCGCACCCAAACCTCCGGCGTACAGATCCGTACCATGAAGGATCAGGAGCCGCCAATCCGTATCATTGCGCCGGGTCGCGTATATCGTAACGACTACGACCAAACGCATACCCCGATGTTCCATCAGATGGAAGGTCTGATCGTTGATAAAAATATCAGCTTTACCAATCTGAAAGGTACGCTGCATGACTTCCTGCGTAACTTCTTTGAAGAAGATCTGCAGATTCGTTTCCGTCCGTCCTATTTCCCATTCACCGAACCGTCTGCGGAAGTTGACGTGATGGGGAAAAATGGTAAATGGCTGGAAGTGCTGGGCTGCGGTATGGTTCACCCGAACGTGCTGCGCAATGTCGGTATTGACCCGGAAGTATACTCAGGTTTCGCCTTCGGTATGGGGATGGAACGTCTGACCATGTTGCGTTACGGCGTCACCGATTTACGTGCATTCTTCGAAAACGATCTGCGTTTCCTCAAACAGTTTAAATAAGGGCAGGGCAAAACAATGAAATTCAGTGAACTGTGGTTACGCGAATGGGTTAACCCGGCCATCGATAGCGAAGCGCTGTCCGGACAAATTACCATGGCTGGCCTGGAAGTTGACGGTGTTGAGCCTGTTGCGGGCACCTTCAACGGTGTGGTTGTTGGTGAAGTGGTTGAGTGTGGTCAGCACCCGAACGCTGACAAACTGCGCGTAACAAAAGTGAATGTTGGCGGTGAGCGCCTGCTTGATATTGTCTGTGGCGCGCCAAACTGCCGTCAGGGCCTGCGCGTGGCGGTAGCCACCATCGGTGCCGTACTGCCGGGCGACTTCAAAATTAAAGCCGCAAAACTGCGCGGTGAACCGTCTGAAGGGATGCTGTGCTCTTTCTCCGAGCTGGGTATTTCCGACGACCATAGCGGCATTATTGAACTGCCAGCAGATGCGCCAATCGGCACCGATATCCGTGAATACCTGAAACTTGATGACAACACTATCGAAATCAGCGTGACGCCGAACCGCGCCGACTGCCTGGGTATCATCGGTGTTGCTCGTGACGTGGCCGTGCTGAATAAACTGCCGCTGGTCGAGCCTGAAATCACGCCGGTTGCTGCCACTATCAACGACACGCTGCCTATCACCGTTGAAGCTGCCGATGCCTGTCCGCGCTATCTGGGACGCGTAGTGAAAGGCATCAACGTTAAAGCGCCAACCCCGCTGTGGATGAAAGAAAAACTGCGTCGCTGCGGTATTCGCTCCATTGACGCGGTAGTTGACGTCACCAACTACGTGCTGCTCGAACTGGGCCAACCGATGCACGCATTCGATAAAGATCGTATCGAAGGCGGTATCGTCGTGCGCATGGCGAAAGAGGGCGAAACGCTGGTTCTGCTTGACGGTAGCGAAGCGAAACTGAAATCCGATACCCTGGTCATTGCTGACCATCACAAAGCGCTGGCAATGGGCGGCATCTTTGGTGGTGAACACTCTGGCGTGAATGGCGAAACGCAAAACGTTCTGCTGGAGTGCGCATTCTTCAACCCGCTGTCTATCACGGGTCGCGCGCGTCGTCATGGCCTGCACACGGACGCCTCTCACCGCTATGAGCGTGGTGTCGATCCGGCGCTGCAGTACAAAGCCCTGGAGCGCGCCACCCGCCTGCTGATGGATATCTGCGGCGGCGAAGCAGGCCCGGTTATCGATGTCACCAACGAATCCACGCTGCCGAAACGTGCGAGCATCACCCTGCGTCGCACTAAGCTGGATCGCCTGATTGGTCACCATATTGCTGATGACGTGGTGACCGACATTCTCCAGCGTCTGGGCTGTGAAGTGACCGTCGGTAACGACCAATGGCAGGCTGTTGCACCGAGCTGGCGTTTTGACATGGAGATTGAAGAAGACCTGGTAGAAGAAGTTGCGCGTCTGTTTGGTTATGACAACATCCCGAACGAGCCAGTGCAGGCCGGTCTGGTGATGGGGAGCCATAAAGAAGCTAATCTGTCGCTTAAGCGCGTGAAAACGATGCTGAATGACAAAGGCTACCAGGAAGTGATTACTTATAGCTTCGTCGATCCGAAAGTGCAGCAACTGATTCACCCGGGCGAAGAAGCGCTGATTCTGCCAAGCCCTATCTCCAGCGAAATGTCTGCGATGCGTCTTTCTCTCTGGAGCGGCCTGCTGACCACCGTGGTCTATAACCAGAACCGTCAGCAGAACCGCGTGCGCATCTTTGAAACCGGTCTGCGCTTTGTGCCGGACACCCAGGCACCGCTGGGTATTCGTCAGGACGTCATGCTGGGCGGCGTGATTTGTGGCAACCGCTACGAAGAGCACTGGAACCTGGCAAAAGAGACCGTTGATTTCTATGATTTAAAAGGCGATCTCGAAGCTGTTCTCGATTTAACCGGTAAACTGTCTGATATTCAGTTTAAAGCTGAAGCTAATCCGGCACTGCATCCGGGCCAGTCCGCGGCGATTTATCTGAAAGGTGAACGTATTGGTTTCATTGGGGTTGTTCACCCGGAACTGGAACGTAAACTGGATCTCAACGGTCGCACACTGGTGTTCGAACTGGAGTGGAACAAGCTCGCAGACCGCGTGGTTCCTCAGGCACAGGAGATTTCTCGCTTCCCGGCAAACCGTCGTGATATCGCGGTTGTGGTGGCAGAAAACGTACCGGCAGCGGATATTTTGGCCGAATGTAAGAAAGTTGGCGTAAATCAGATAGTTGGCGTAAACTTATTTGACGTGTACCGTGGTAAGGGTGTTGCGGAGGGGTATAAGAGCCTCGCTATCAGCCTGATCCTTCAGGATACCAGCCGTACACTTGAAGAAGAGGATATTGCCACTACCGTTGCCAAGTGTGTAGAGGCATTAAAAGAGCGATTCCAGGCATCATTGAGGGATTGAACCTATGGCGCTTACAAAAGCTGAAATGTCAGAATATCTGTTTGATAAGCTTGGGCTTAGCAAGCGGGATGCCAAAGAGCTGGTTGAGCTGTTTTTTGAAGAGATCCGTCGTGCTCTGGAAAATGGCGAACAGGTTAAACTTTCCGGTTTTGGTAATTTTGACCTGCGAGACAAAAATCAACGCCCGGGTCGTAACCCGAAAACGGGCGAAGATATTCCCATTACAGCCCGGCGCGTGGTGACCTTCAGACCCGGTCAGAAGTTAAAAAGCCGTGTCGAAAACGCGACGCCCAAAGAAGAGTAATTTGCACTAACCAAAAAGGCCGCTATGCGGCCTTTTTTCTTTTCCCGCGCGTGGAACCACCGTAAAATCAAACACCTCTCTTGCTGGCACATGGAATACTATGCTGGACTACGTACATCTTCAGCAGCGGCGCAATTGGCGCTGGCTCAGGGTACTGGCGCTCACGCTGCTTATAGCGCTGACGATCAGCCTGTGTGCCGGAGACCAGTGGATCGCCCCAGGCAACTGGTTTAGCGCTACCGGAAAGCTCTTTATCTGGCAAATTCGCCTGCCGCGCACCGTTGCAGTTCTGCTGGTCGGCGCCGCGCTGGCGTTGTCTGGCGCGGTAATGCAGGCGCTGTTTGAAAATCCGCTGGCGGAGCCTGGCCTGCTGGGGGTTTCTAATGGTGCCGGTGTCGGGCTGATTGCCGCGGTCATGTTAGGGCAGGGAATGCTGCCTGGCTGGGCGCTCGGTCTGTCGGCTATCCTCGGGGCATTGCTTATCACCTTTATACTGATGCGTTTTGCCAGACGGCATCTTTCCACCAGTAAGCTACTCTTAGCCGGTGTGGCGTTGGGTATTATCTGCAGCGCGCTAATGACCTGGGCCGTTTACTTCTCGACGTCTTTTGATTTGCGCCAGCTTATGTACTGGATGATGGGTGGCTTTGGTGGCGTTGACTGGCAACAAAGTTGGCTGATGCTGGGGCTGATTCCGGTTATCGTGTGGATTTGCCTGCAATCGCAGCCGTTAAATTTACTGGCGCTGGGTGAAACGTCTGCCCGGCAGCTTGGTGTCCCCCTCTGGCTGTGGCGTAAGCTGTTGGTGATCGCCACCGGTTGGCTGGTTGGCGTCAGTGTGGCGCTGGCGGGTGCAATCGGCTTTGTCGGTCTTGTGGTGCCACATATGCTGCGATTGTGTGGCCTGACCGATCACCGGGTGCTGTTGCCCGCCTGCGCACTGGCGGGGGCAAGCACGCTACTGGTGGCGGATATCATTGCGCGTCTGGCGCTTCAGGCGGCAGAACTTCCTATCGGTGTTGTGACGGCAACCACGGGAGCGCCCGTGTTTATCTGGCTATTATTGCGAACCGGGCGTTGAGGCTCAGTACCTAATCTAATGAGGATATTATGGGAAACTCGATTCTGAACATTGAGGTTACAACGATTGATGGTGAAAAAACGACACTGGAACGTTTCAAAGGCAACGTTTTGTTAATCGTGAATGTGGCATCGAAATGCGGGTTAACGCCGCAGTATGAACAGCTGGAAAGTCTGCAAACGTCTCTTGAAGATGAAGGCTTTGCGGTACTGGGATTCCCCTGCAACCAGTTCCTGGGGCAGGAGCCGGGAAGTGAAGAGGACATTAAAACATTCTGCCGCACCACCTATGGCGTGACATTCCCCATGTTTAGCAAAATCGATGTTAATGGCGGCGGGCGTCATCCGCTCTATCAGACCCTAACGCGTGCCGCGCCAAAAGCGATTGCGCCGGAGGGCAGCGAATTTTACGAAAAAATGGTCAACAAAGGACGTGCGCCCGCCGAGCCTGGAGACATACTGTGGAATTTTGAAAAATTCCTTGTTGGTCGTGATGGTCACGTCATCGCACGTTTCTCGCCGGATATGACACCGGAAGATCCGATTCTGATTAATGCGATTAAAAAAGCACTGGCTCTGTGATGACAATGCTGATGCAACTGCAAGAGGTCTGCGAAGGAACGCGTTTAACGCGGTTTAGCGCGGAGGTGCACGCTGGCGAGATAATTCATCTCGTGGGGCCAAATGGTGCGGGGAAGAGCACGCTACTCACCCGCATGGCGGGATTGAGTTTCGGAAAGGGCGTCGTTACGCTAAATGGAAAACCGTTAAGTGAATGGGCCTCGCGGGAACTGGCGCATAGGCGCGCGTATCTCTCTCAGCATCAGGCACCGCCATTCGCCATGCCTGTCTGGCATTTCCTTCTTTTGCATCAGCATGATAAAACCGAACATACACTGTGCGCACAGGTGACGGAAGCGTTAGGCCTGGTGGATAAACTGGGCCGTTACGTCAATCAGCTCTCCGGTGGTGAGTGGCAACGTGTACGGCTGGCGGCGGTGATCCTGCAGATTCATCCCTCAGGCAATCCTCATGGTCAGCTTCTGCTACTGGATGAACCCATGAACAGCCTCGATGTTGCACAGCAGGCCGCGCTGGATAGTGTACTGGACGCGTTGCGCGCTCGCGATATTGCGATAGTGATGAGTAGCCACGATCTCAACCATACGTTACGTCATGCCGATCGCGTATGGCTGTTATGCAAAGGGCAATTAATCGCCAGCGGGGCAACGGAAGATGTGTTAACGCCCAATTCACTTTTTAGCGCCTATAATATTTCATTCCAGCGACTGGAGATTGCCGGCCACCAGATGCTGGTTGCCGGTTAAGTCTGTCCGGGAAAACGAAATACGGGTGCCAGCGAAACATTAAGTCTCATTGCTGACTTGCCAGGGAATAAGTAACCGGGCTAAATTATCGGGAAATTAAAAAAAGTGAGGATTCGCCGGATATGCGATTCTTGATTATTTTCATAACGGCTTTATTTTTGGTGGGATGTAGTCATCATGCGCCGCCACCCAATCCAAGATTATCGGATTCGATAACCGTAATTGCTAACTTAAACGATCAGTTGCGCAACTGGCACGGTACACCCTATCGCTACGGTGGGATGAATCGTCGTGGAATTGATTGTTCCGGATTTGTCTTAACCACGTTTCGCGATAAATTCGAAATGCAGTTACCGCGTGAAACGCGTCAACAGGCTAAGATTGGCACTGAGATTGATAAAGACGATCTTCTTCCAGGCGATCTGGTGTTCTTCAAAACCGGCTCAGGGGACAGTGGCCTGCACGTGGGAATCTATGACACGGATAATCAGTTTATTCACGCATCGACCAGCCAGGGCGTCACGCGATCATCGCTGGACAACGTCTACTGGCGCAAGAAGTTTTGGCAGGCCAGACGAATTTAATGTAGAAATGACGAAGGGGCGCGATGCCCCTTCAGTGTATTTAAACTAAAGCTATTTTAAAAAAGATTACAACTCATTATTGTTTTTGTTAACAACATGAGGGTTAACTGGTCATAGATTGTATTAATCTATGCTTTTCGATTACAATCATTACATTCCAGCGAAGGAATGCGAAAATAAAACGGAAAATGAAAGCAATCCGACTAGAATCAATCGACCCACGTTTATTGTTTTGTGACTTCAGGACCCTTGAAATGACTTATCGAGAAGGGCTGTCGCAATGATTGTAACCCTTGACCGTGCCTGGCGTTCAGAGCTGTTATTTTTACCTGCCCGAAATGCCAAAGGTAAACTGATTGGTTTAAAAGTCGTTGCACATTTTATTGGTGTAGAAAATTCTGTACGCATCCCGACGAATCTCATCCTGCCGAAACTAACGCCCGATGAGGAGTTAGTACTTTTTCGCGAAAAGCTCGCTCTGCTTAATACCTGCCAACTCTTTTTTATTCAACATCAGGTGACCGCGTGGCTTTCTGTCACACCTGCTATTGTTGATACTTTACTCAAGGATGCTATCCTGGCGGCTGAGCTTTCACGTTACCCCTTTGTTGAACTGGTGGTGAGTGAACGTTTTCCTGGTCTTAACCAACCGGATGATACTCATCCACTCACGCTTCTGGCGAAATGTTTCCCTCTGGCGTTAGCAAACTTTGGTTCCGGTGAAGCCTCAACGCGGGCTGTATTTGCTGGATTGTTTCAGCGCATTGTTATCGACCGCCACTTTGTTCAGCGTCAATTGGATTCCGCTTCTTTCGAGCCCTTTATTCGTGCCATTACCACGCAAATTCAGCCTTATTGTCAAAGCATTATGATTGCGGGAATTAATACGGAATCGGCACGTGAGCGGGTATTACCTTTTGGATTTAGCGGCATGATGGGGGAGCTATGGCCCGCCGTCCCGGAATCCTCATTGCTGACGCTGGTGCAGGGATAACCCTGAAGATTGCCGGGTGTTTAAACGGGCATTAACCCCTACACTACAGGCAGGAGGATCTATGACCCTGTCTTTTACTACCCGCTGGCGCGATGAGCTGCCAGATTTTTACAGCGAACTCAATCCGACGCCGCTAAAGAACGCCCGTCTGATATGGCATAACACAGCGCTTGCCGATGAACTCGGTATTGAGCCATCCCTCTTTGCGCCTGAACGTGGCGCTGGCGTGTGGGGCGGAGAAGAATTGCTCCCCGGCATGAAACCGCTGGCGCAGGTGTACAGCGGCCATCAGTTTGGCGTCTGGGCGGGGCAACTGGGCGATGGACGCGGCATTCTGCTGGGTGAACAGCAGTTGCCTGACGGCTCGTCCGTTGACTGGCATCTGAAAGGCGCTGGCCTTACTCCGTATTCGCGTATGGGCGATGGCCGTGCCGTGTTGCGCTCAACCATACGCGAGAGTCTGGCTTCGGAAGCGATGCATTATCTCGGCATTCCCTCCACGCGTGCGCTCTCCATTGTCACCAGCGATACCCCTATCCAGCGTGAAACCGTTGAACAGGGCGCGATGCTCGTGCGTATCGCGCAAAGTCACGTTCGTTTCGGACACTTTGAGCATTTCTACTATCGTCGTGAAATGGACAAGGTTAAGCAACTGGCCGATTTTGTCATTCGTCATCACTGGCCGCAACTTCACCAGGAGGCGGATCGCTACGCACTCTGGTTCCGTGATGTGGTGAAACGCACCGGGCAGATGATCGCCCGCTGGCAAACCGTCGGTTTCGCCCACGGCGTAATGAATACCGATAATATGTCGATCCTGGGCTTGACGATTGATTACGGCCCATTTGGCTTCCTCGATGACTATCAGCCTGGCTTTATTTGTAATCATTCAGATTACCAGGGGCGTTATAGCTTTGAGAATCAGCCAGCAGTGGGATTATGGAACCTGCAACGTCTGGCGCAGTCGCTCTCGGCTTTTATGGATGTCGACACGCTAAATGAGGCGCTTGATGGCTATCAGCTTGCGTTGTTTACCGAATATGGCACGCGTATGCGTCAGAAGCTCGGGCTATTTACTGAAGAGGTGGGCGATAACGATCTCCTTAACGGGTTGTTTGCACTCATGGCGCGAGAGGGCAGTGATTATACGCGTACCTTCCGTATGTTGAGCGAAACGGAACAGTTAAGCGCCGCGTCCCCGTTACGCGACGAGTTTATCGACCGAGCCGCCTTTGATAGCTGGTTTGCTCAGTATCGGGCGCGTATACAACCGGAAGGCATTGACGATGCGACACGCCGGCAGGCGATGAAGCAGGCGAATCCGGCGTTTGTTTTACGTAACTGGCTGGCGCAACGGGCCATAGAAACAGCGGAGAAGGGCGATTATCAGGAACTCCGTCGGCTGCATAACGCTCTGAGAAATCCGTGGGGCGATCGTGACGATGATTATGCTCAGCGTCCGCCTGATTGGGGTAAACGGCTTGAAGTGAGCTGTTCCAGCTAAACAACATGCCGGATGCGCTGCGCTTGCCCGGCCTACACATGCACCAGGACGTAGGCCTGATAAGCGAAGCGCATCAGGCAATGCTGTGCCGCTTACTTCGTCAATATCAGCTTTCCGGCCTGAGTCTGACGCAGCAGATACTCCTGACCCTCATGTTCTATCACCACGCGCCCCTCTTCACCTAACAACACCTCGCTGTTTACCCGGCGGTCATGATTCTGCGGGCGGGGCGTATTGTCCTTAACGGAAATTTGATCTGCGTTATCATCCATAAGCGTCATAAAAAGTAAAATAGTAATAAAAACAACAATGATAAGTATTATCAATAATGAGTAAGCGTGTGCAACCGTTTTTTGTGAAAAGAGGGATTGGGAGGAGATAAGACACTCCCCATCGTGAGTACGACAGGGAGGAGAGGACTAAAGGCGAGTCGCGACGGCGGCGGCCAGTTTTTCCAGCAGCACTTCGGTATCTTCCCAGCTCAGGCACGGATCGGTGATCGACTGTCCGTAGGTAAGCGGCTGGTCGGCGACAATCTTCTGCGCGCCCTCGCGCAGGAAGCTTTCTGCCATAATACCGGCAATAGCGGTCGACCCGTTGCGGATTTGCTGGCAGATATCATCGCAGACATCCAGCTGACGGCGATGTTGCTTCTGGCAGTTGCCGTGGCTGAAATCAACCACCAGATGTTCTGGTAAATCAAACTGATGGAGCGTATCGCAGGCCGCAGCGATATCATCGGCATGGTAGTTCGGTTTTTTACCGCCGCGCATGATGATGTGCCCGTAAGGGTTCCCGCTGGTCTGGTAGATGGTCATCTGGCCGTTTTTATCCGGCGACAGGAACATATGGCTGGCACGTGCAGCACGGATAGCATCGACAGCAATGCGGGTATTCCCGTCTGTGCCATTCTTGAAGCCAACGGGGCAGGAAAGCGCCGAAGCCATCTCGCGATGGATTTGGCTCTCGGTGGTTCGTGCGCCAATTGCGCCCCAGCTAATCAAGTCGGCGATAAACTGACCGGTCACCATATCCAGAAATTCAGTCGCAGTCGGCACGCCGAGAGTATTCACCTGTAACAGCAGCTTACGTGCGAGCTCAATGCCGTGATTAACCCGGTAGCTGCCGTTCAGGTCAGGGTCAGAAATTAATCCTTTCCAGCCGACAACGGTACGTGGTTTTTCGAAATAGGTGCGCATCACGATTTCAAGTTGGCCCTGATGCTTTTCGCGCAGGGTTTGCAGACGACGCGCGTAATCCATCGCCGCATCAAGATCGTGTATAGAGCAGGGCCCGACAATCACCAGCAAGCGACGATCTTCACCGTTAAGGATCTTTTCAATCCGCTGACGAGAAGCGGTGACGCTGGCGGCAACATCCGGGGAGACGGGGTAACGCTGAGCAAGTTCAGCAGGCGTAACGAGGCTCTCAATACGAGCTGTACGCAATTCATCGGTCTTATTCATGAGTTTCTCAGAAATTTGTTTCTTCACCAGACAAAACGCCGGGAAGTGATGCACATCACGATAAACCAATCCCGGCTGATTTCAAGAGCGGGGCGTGATGTGCATTCAATCACGGCGTTATGATAAACAAATTTTCTGCATTGTACTAGTGCGTTAGTACATTCTGCGACTTAATCCCATAATGTCCATGATTTTGGTAGCAATTTCCTCAACGGAGTAATTGGTACTGTTAATCCAGGGGATTTGATTCTTACGATACAATGCTTCAACTTCCGCCACTTCCATTCGACACTGGCGCATTGAGGCGTAGCGGCTGTTTTCCCGACGCTCCTCGCGAATCGCCGCCAGGCGTTCAGGATTAATCGTCAGGCCGAACAGCTTATGCTGCAACGGTTTGAGCGATGCAGGAAGGATCAGATTATCCATATCATCAGCGATGAACGGATAGTTGGCGGCGCGAATGCCGAACTGCATCGCCAGATAGAGGCTGGTTGGGGTTTTTCCGCAACGAGACACACCGAGCAAAATAACCTGCGCCTGATCGAGATTGCGCAGGGAAATACCATCATCATGCGCCAGGGTGTAGTCAATTGCCGCAATACGCGCATCGTATTTCAACAGGTTTCCCGGATTCAGCCCGTGGGTACGATGGGCAACTGGCGTCGGATCGAGCTTGAGTTCTTCCTGAAGCGGGGCAACCAGCGCCTGCACAATATCCTGACAAAATCCTTCACACTGCAAAATGATCTCGCGGATTTCCGGGATAACAATGGAGTAGAAAACCAGCGGGCGTACGCCGGTTTGCTGATAAATCGCGTCGATCTGATCTTTCACCGCCCGGGCGCGGCTTTCACTTTCAATAAACGGCAGGGTAATACTGTTGATGACCACCGGGAACTGCGACATCACTGCGTGGCCCAGCACCTCAGCGGTAATCGCCGTGCCATCAGAAATATAAAAAACCTGCCTGTCGACTGCATTTTCCATTTTAACAATCCAGAAAAGTGAGGTTAATTGTCTGAAAGCATAAATTAAATTCGCAGAAAACCCCACCGCATTTGTCTGATATCTGAAAATGGAACGCTATTTTTATTTTTTATGAAAAGTCCGGTTCATTTTTCAAAATATGCATAACATAGCCCATTTTATAACGACTCTCCCAAAGAATCAGCGACTTAACGCAATACGGGGATCTGTCTTAAAAAAGAAAAAATTAATTTGCTTGAACGATTCACCGTTTTTTTAAATTGTTTAAATATGCCAGGATAATTTGAGTAGTCAGTTGTTTCTTAATCACTGCTTTTTTAATCAAAAAAGGATTGTCTCGATGTCCAACAATGGCTCGTCACCGCTGGTGCTTTGGTATAACCAACTCGGCATGAATGATGTAGACAGAGTTGGGGGCAAAAATGCCTCCCTGGGTGAAATGATTACTAACCTGTCCGATCTGGGTGTTTCGGTACCCAACGGATTTGCTACCACTGCCGATGCATTTAATCAATTTCTCGACCAAAGCGGCGTGAATCAGCGCATTTATCAACTGTTGGATCAAACCGATATTGATGATGTCACCGCCCTGGCGAAAGCCGGTGCGCAGATCCGCCAGTGGATCATCGACACACCTTTCCAGAGCGAACTGGAAACCGCTATCCGTGACGCCTACAACCAGCTCTCAGCGGATGACGCCGATGCGTCCTTTGCTGTGCGCTCCTCGGCGACAGCGGAAGATATGCCGGATGCTTCCTTCGCGGGTCAGCAGGAAACCTTCCTCAACGTCCAGGGCTACGACGCGGTACTGGTTGCGGTCAAACACGTTTTCGCCTCGCTGTTTAACGACCGCGCGATTTCCTACCGTGTCCACCAGGGTTACGACCATCGTGGCGTTGCGCTCTCGGCGGGCGTTCAGCGAATGGTGCGTTCCGATCTCGCGTCTTCCGGCGTGATGTTCTCCATCGACACCGAATCTGGCTTCGACCAGGTGGTGTTTATCACCTCGGCCTGGGGGCTGGGTGAAATGGTGGTGCAGGGGGCGGTGAACCCGGACGAATTTTATGTCCACAAACCGACCCTGGCGGCTAATCGCCCGTCGATCGTGCGCCGTACCATGGGTTCCAAAAAAATCCGTATGGTCTACGCGCCAACTCAGGAGCATGGCAAACAGGTTAAAATTGAAGATGTGCCGCAGGCGCAGCGCGATATCTTCTCACTGACCAACGAGGAAGTGCAGGAACTGGCTAAACAGGCTGTCCAGATTGAAAAACACTACGGCCGCCCGATGGATATCGAGTGGGCCAAAGATGGTCATACCGGTAAGCTGTTTATCGTTCAGGCGCGTCCGGAAACCGTGCGTTCTCGCGGCCAGGTGATGGAGCGTTACACGCTGCATTCACAGGGTAAAATCATTGCTGAAGGCCGTGCTATCGGTCATCGCATTGGTGCGGGCCCGGTAAAAGTTATTCATGACATCAGTGAGATGAACCGCATTGAACCCGGCGACGTGCTGGTGACCGACATGACCGATCCGGACTGGGAACCGATCATGAAGAAAGCGGCGGCGATTGTCACTAACCGTGGCGGGCGTACCTGCCACGCGGCGATCATCGCGCGCGAACTGGGCATTCCGGCAGTAGTGGGCTGCGGCGACGCGACTGAACGCATGAAAGATGACGAGAAAGTCACCGTTTCCTGTGCGGAAGGGGACACCGGTTACGTTTACGCTGACCTGCTCGACTTTAGCGTTAAAAGCTCCAGCGTTGACACCATGCCGGACATGCCGCTGAAGATTATGATGAACGTCGGCAACCCGGATCGCGCATTTGATTTCGCCTGCCTGCCGAATGAGGGCGTAGGTCTGGCGCGCCTGGAATTTATCATCAACCGTATGATTGGCGTTCACCCACGTGCGTTGCTGGAGTTTGATGATCAGGAACCCGCGTTACAAAACGAAATCCGCGAGATGATGAAGGGCTTCGACTCACCAAAAGAGTTTTATGTGGGGCGCCTGACGGAAGGGATCGCGACGCTCGGCGCGGCATTCTACCCGAAACGCGTGATTGTGCGTCTGTCCGATTTTAAATCGAACGAGTACGCTAACCTCGTCGGTGGTGAACGTTATGAACCGGATGAAGAGAACCCCATGCTGGGCTTCCGTGGCGCTGGCCGTTATGTTTCCGAAAGCTTCCGAGACTGCTTCGCGCTGGAATGTGACGCGGTGAAACGCGTGCGTAACGATATGGGGCTCACTAACGTTGAAATCATGATTCCGTTCGTGCGCACCGTTGAACAGGCGAAAGCCGTGGTAGACGAACTGGCGCGTCAGGGGCTGAAACGTGGTGAAAACGGATTGAAAATCATCATGATGTGCGAGATCCCGTCTAACGCTCTGTTAGCCGAACAGTTCCTCGAACATTTCGATGGCTTCTCCATTGGCTCTAACGACATGACACAGCTGGCGCTGGGCCTTGACCGCGACTCCGGCGTGGTCTCTGAACTGTTTGACGAGCGTAATGACGCGGTCAAAGCGCTGCTGTCGATGGCTATTCGTGCCGCGAAGAAACAGGGTAAATACGTGGGTATCTGCGGGCAGGGGCCGTCTGACCATGAAGACTTCGCCGCCTGGCTGATGGAAGAGGGTATCGATAGCCTCTCCCTGAACCCGGATACGGTAGTACAAACTTGGTTGAGCCTGGCAGAATTAAACAAGTAATCTTTTAAATAAGCCCCCGGTGAAATCAACGCCGGGGGCTTTCTTATTTCTTCCCTATCAGACCCTCCTTAACTTGCGACCGATCACACTCCTGCGAAAAAACCAAAAAACGTAAATCTTCTGCGAATTTAGACAATTGTTGTCGCGATAGCGCTTCTGAATACTGGTTTTACTCAACCTGTTCAGGAGAAGGCGATGACCCCCATTTATAAAGACCCTCAGCATCCTGTGAACGCGCGCGTTGCCGATCTGCTGGCGCGAATGACGCCCGAAGAGAAATTTGCCCAGATGCATGCCTACTGGCTGGTGTTGTCTGAGGACGGCCAGCACCGGGAAAGAAGCGATTTGAGCGATGAATTTTCCGGTGTTAGCGAGCAGGCATCCCTGGGCGAGCGTTTAATGTTGGGCGTCGGTCAAATCACGCGCCCGCTGGGTACACACATTGTGGATGCGAGAACCGGCGTGCGGGCGGCTAACCGCCTGCAAAAAATGTTGATGGAAGAGACGCGTCTTGGCATTCCGGCGCTGTTCCATGAAGAGTGCCTGGTGGGCCTGTTGTGCAAAGACGCAACCTTATTTCCCTCCTCGCTGAATTACGCGTCCACATGGGATCCTGAACTGGTCAGGCGCGCCGCACAACAGATTGGCGAAGAAGCGCGAACAACGGGCTGTAAACAGGGGCTGGCGCCGGTGCTGGATGTCTCGCGTGATGTGCGCTGGGGGCGTACCGAAGAAACCTTTGGCGAAGATCCGTGGCTGGTGGGCGTCATGGCCTGCGCGTACGTTGACGGGCTTCAGGGGGCGAAACGCGACGTGCTGGCGACGCTTAAGCATTACGTTGGTCACTCATTTAGCGAAGGCGCGCGTAACCATGCACCAGTACATTTGGGTTTTCGCGAACTCAATGACACTTTCCTGTTGCCTTTTGAAATGGCGGTGAAACTGGCGAATGCCGGTTCGGTGATGCCTGCGTATCACGATATTGATAATCAACCGGGGCACAGCGATGCATTCCTGCTGACCACGCTGCTGCGAGAACGCTGGGGGTTCGATGGCATTGTGGTGGCGGATTACGGCGGCGTTAGCCTCCTGCATCAGCACCATGGCGTCAGTGAAGATGCCGCGCACTCGGCGGCACTGGCCTTTAATGCCGGGCTGGATGTTGAGCTGCCAAAAGATGATTGCGCTCGTCATCTGGCGCAAGCGCTGGAACGCGGGCTTATCAGCATGGCGAAAATTGATGAAATCGTCGCGCGGTTGCTCACCGTAAAATTCCGTCTGGGGCTGTTTGAACATCCGTATACCGACGAAAGCGCCATTTCCCTCCAGTCTCCCGCCGCGCGTCAGGCGGCCAGAGACGTTGCCACTCAATCGATTACGTTGCTGGAAAACCGAAACATTTTGCCGCTGACAGGAAAACCGCGCGTGGCGATCGTAGGCCCGACGGCGGACGATCCGCTGGCGTTGTTGAGCGGCTACAGTTTCCCGGTACATTTGATAATCAGTGATATGGTGGATAACACGGCGCAGGTCACCACACCGTTGGCAGCGCTGCGCAGTTATCTGGGCGAGGACAACATTCGCTACGCCAAAGGTTGTCACATCATCAAAGAACGCCTGGCTGGTGCGCCGGTATTCCCGGGGGACAGTTCAGGTAAGCCAATGCAATCATCCCCGGTCTCCCTCGATATCTCGCTGATTGACGATGCGGTAAACGCGGCGCGGGAAAGTGAGGTGGTGATTGCCTGCGTGGGCGATCTTGCCGGGCTGTTCCAGAGCGGAACTGTGGGCGAGGGGTCAGACACCGATAGTTTACATCTGCCGGGCGTGCAGCAACAGTTGCTGGAAGCGCTGGTGGCAACCGGGAAACCGGTGATTGTGGTGATGACGGGCGGACGCCCCTACAACCTGCAAGGGCTGGAGTCGAAGGTGGCGGCGTTTATGCTGGCATGGGCACCGGGTCAGGAGGGCGGTTGGGCGATTGCTGATGTGCTGACCGGCCGCGCGGAACCGCAGGGCAGGCTGGTGGTGAGCGTGCCGAAAAGTGCCGGGGCGATGCCGTTTTACTACAACCATAAGCTGAAAAGCGGCGGCACGCCGTTCGCTTTTCATTTTGGCGCGCTGTATCCGTTTGGGTATGGCCTGAGCTGGACGACGTTCGATTATGGCACGCCGACGCTGCAAAGCGAAAATGTGGATATTCACGGCGACGTGACGCTTAGCGTCACAGTAAAAAACAGCGGCGAGCGCAGCGGCAGCGATGTAGTGCAGGTGTATGTACGCGACAACATTGCCTCGATGGTCAGACCGCTCCAGGAACTGAAAGCGTTCCAGCGAGTGGATCTGGCGCCAGGCGAGTCGGCCACGCTCACCTTTGCGATACCGGTGGATATGCTCAATTTCACCAGCCATCAGGGGCAACGCATCGTGGAGCCCGGTGAGTTTGAGTTCCAGATTGGTCGTTCGTCGGCGGATATTCAGGGGCGGGTGACGGTAAATGTCACAGGCGAAACGCGGGTTCTGCCCGAAAACTGGCGCATGATGAGTTGGTGCGATGTGAAGTGATAAAAAAAAGCCCATCGTGGGAGATGGGCAAAGACTACACACAGCAATTCATTGTTTCACTCAGGGGATTTCCATGCTTATAAATCAAGCTGTTGATTTATAACCGTGTCCTAATAGTAGGCATGCGACATTTTCACGTCGATCGGATTCGTCTCAATAGTTAAAATAGTGTGAATGATTTTTAGTTAAGGCAGGTAAGGATGCCATCATTTGATGGCATCCATTAACATTACTACCCTTTATTGATAAGAAATGCTTAAGTGGGGCGAGGCGGGGGATTACTCTTTTTTCTCAATACTCATATCAAACTGCTGCAACTCTTCCAGCACCTGATCCGGGTCGGTCGTCGGAGGGGGCACTTCATGCATCCAGGCGTCAAACAGACGCCAGGAGACCGCCAGCACTACCGGGCCAATAAACAGCCCAATCATGCCGAATGCCACCAGACCACCGATAACGCCGGACAGAATCAGAATCATCGGCAGATCGGCACCCATGCGAATCAGCACCGGACGGATAAAGTTATCCATGGTGCCCACTACGCAGCTCCACACCAGCAGTACGGTGCCCCAGGTGGTATCGCCGGTCCAGTAGAGCCAGATGATTGACGGTATTAGTACGATGAGCGGCCCAAGTTGCACCAGGCAGGAAAAAATCATCACGACTGTTAGCAGCGTGGCATACGGTACGCCGGTGATGGCGAGGCCGATACCGCCGAGAATTGCCTGTGTTAACGCAGTCACCACCACGCCCAGCGCGACGGCGCGAATCGCCTGACCGGCCAGAAGTACGGCGGCATCGCCACGTTTTGACGCCAGACGGGTCGCGAAGTAGCGAATACCAAAGGCGACTTTTTCACCCTGCCAGTAGAGCAGCGCGCTGAACAGTAACATTAATCCGCAGTGCAGCAGGAAGCGGCCAATATGCGCCGCCTGGCCGACAAACCACGTGGTGGTGGTGCCGATATAGGGGCGGACTTTTGCCATAATAGCGCTACCGCCCATATCCAACAGGCTGTGCCAGCCCTGATAGAGCTTCGCGCCAACAAAAGGAATGCTGTTAAGCCACGCAAAGTCCGGCAGTTCCAGCGTGCCAGAGGTAATGTCATGGATGAGCGGCGCGCTGCCGTCAACAACACTGTTAACCAGCAGGGCAATCGGGATCACGAACAGTAAAAATAGCAGCAGTGTCATCACCAGAACCGCTAAACTCCGGCGGCCAAAAAGTATGCGTTGCAACCGAAGCAGTACCGGCCAGGTGGCAATGACGATCGTGGCCGCCCAGGCAAAGCCCAGAATAAACGGCTGAATAATCCATAGACAAGCGATGATCATCAGGGCCAAAAACAGCACCGATAGCAATATTTGCGGTATATCGCGAGGACGTTGAAGCGTACTCATATATCAAATTTACCTTCTTCTGTGCGCAAGAACGCTGGCGCGGCGTAAACCCTGTTATTGATAATAATATCAATCCACTTAGGCGGCCGATTTTGCACTTAAATCTACCGGGCGCATAAGAAAAAAATGTGATACAACGTTGAATGCACTACGCAAACGATTAAACATGCGCTAACCGCCCATGGCGACGCTGCGCGTGTATAACAACACTAACTATTCAGACAGGGTCAAGCGTCATGATCCCACAGATTTCTCAGGCACCGGGCGTCGTTCAACTGGTGCTGAATTATTTGCAAGCACTGGAGCAACAAGGTTTTACTGGCGATACTGCCACCCGTTATGCCGACCGGCTAACGATGGCAACCGATAACAGCGTGTATCAGCTATTACCGGATGCGGTGGTATTCCCGCGTTCAACGGCAGATGTGGCCCTGCTGGCTCGTCTGGCGGCGGAAGAGTGTTTTCAGTCGCTTATCTTCACCCCGCGCGGCGGCGGCACCGGTACCAACGGGCAGGCGCTGAACCAGGGCATCATCATTGATATGTCCCGCTATATGAATCGCATCATTGAAATCAACCCCGAAGAGGGTTGGGTGCGGGTCGAAGCCGGGGTTATCAAAGATCAACTGAATCAATATCTCAAACCGTACGGCTATTTCTTCGCGCCGGAACTCTCCACAAGTAACCGGGCGACGCTTGGCGGCATGATCAACACCGATGCCTCCGGACAGGGCTCGCTGGTGTATGGCAAAACGTCCGATCACGTCTTAGGCGTACGCGCTGTTCTACTGGGCGGCGATATTCTGGATACCCAGCCCGTGCCGGTGGCGCTGGCGGAAACGCTGGCTAAAGAGCAGTCCACCTCCGGGCGAATTTATCGCACGGTATTTGAAGGCTGTCGCGCTAATCGTCAGCTCATCATCGATAAGTTTCCAAAACTCAACCGTTTCCTGACCGGCTACGATCTGCGCCACGTCTTCAACGACGAGATGACCGAGTTTGACTTAACCCGCATTCTCACCGGCTCAGAAGGTACGCTGGCATTTATCACCGAAGCGCGGCTGGATATCACCCCGCTTCCGAAGGTGCGTCGTTTGGTGAACATTAAGTACGACTCGTTCAACTCTGCGCTGCGCAATGCGCCGTTTATGGTGGAAGCCCGCGCGCTGTCGGTGGAAACGGTTGATTCTAAAGTCCTGAATCTGGCGCGAGAAGACATTGTCTGGCATTCGGTCAGCGAATTGATCACCGATGTGCCCGATAAAGAGATGCTCGGCCTGAATATTGTCGAATTCGCCGGTGACGATGACGCGCTGATTGAAGAGCAGGTCACATCGTTATGCCAGCGTCTGGACGCACTGATCGCGAATCAGGAAGGCGGGGTGATTGGCTGGCAGCGCTGCAATGAGCTTGACGGCATCGAGCGCATCTACGCGATGCGTAAAAAGGCGGTTGGCCTATTGGGCAATGCGAAAGGCGCGGCGAAGCCGATTCCGTTTGCCGAAGATACCTGCGTGCCGCCGGAACATCTCGCGGATTACATCGTTGAATTTCGCGCGTTACTCGACAGCCACGGTCTGAGCTACGGTATGTTTGGTCATGTCGATGCGGGTGTGCTGCACGTGCGCCCGGCGCTGGATATGTGCGATCCGCAGCAGGAGATCTTAATGAAGCAGATCTCCGACGATGTCGTGGCGCTCACGGCGAAATACGGCGGTCTGCTGTGGGGCGAGCACGGGAAAGGCTTCCGCGCGGAGTACAGCCCGGCTTTCTTTGGTAATGCGCTATACGGTGAGCTGCGTAAAATCAAAGCAGCGTTCGACCCGCTTAACCGTTTAAATCCTGGGAAAATCTGCCCGCCGGAAGGCGTGGATGCGCCGATGATGAAAGTGGATGCGGTGAAACGCGGCACCTTTGACAGGCAAATCCCGATTGCTGTGCGATCCTCCTGGCGCGGGGCGATGGAGTGTAATGGCAACGGGTTATGTTTTAACTTCGATGCCAAAAGCCCGATGTGCCCGTCAATGAAGGTAACCAACGATCGTATTCATTCGCCGAAGGGGCGCGCCACGCTGGTGCGTGAATGGCTGCGTTTGTTGGCCGATCGTGGCGTCGATCCGTTATTGCTGGAGAAAGAACTGCCGGGCAAACGCGCCAGCCTGCGTTCATTGATTGAGCGTACCCGCAACAGCTGGCACGCACGTAAGGGCGAATATGATTTCTCACACGAAGTGAAAGAGGCGATGTCGGGCTGTCTGGCCTGTAAAGCCTGTTCCACGCAGTGCCCTATTAAAATTGATGTGCCGGATTTCCGCGCGCGTTTCTTACAGCTTTATCACACGCGTTATCTGCGTCCGCTCCGCGATCATCTGGTGGCGACGGTTGAAAGCTATGCGCCGCTGATGGCGCGTGCGCCGAAAACCTTTAACTTCTTTATGAGCCAGCCACTGGTGCGCAAGCTGTCGGAAAAACACATTGGTATGATTGATTTGCCGATGCTTTCCGCACCGTCGTTGCAAAAGCAGATGATTTCGCACCGTTCCGCCAATATGACGCTGGAGCAGCTTGAGGCATTGTCGCCCGAACAAAAAGCGATGACCGTGCTGGTGGTGCAGGATCCCTTCACCAGCTACTACGATGCGCAGGTGGTGGCCGACTTTATTCGTCTGATCGATAAGCTGGGCCTTCAGCCGGTGCTGCTGCCGTTCTCACCAAATGGTAAAGCACAGCATATTAAAGGTTTCGTGACGCGCTTTACCAAAACCGCGCGTAAAACGGCGGAGTACCTAAACCGGGTGGCGGAGCTGGGCATGCCTATGGTGGGCGTCGACCCGGCGCTGGTGCTGTGTTATCGCGATGAATATAAGCAGGTGCTGGGCGATAAACGCGGCGATTTCAACGTCATGCTGGTGCACGAATGGCTGCCTCAGGCGCTGGAAGGTATTGATAGCCACGAATCCGGCGGCGAGCCCTGGTATTTGTTTGGTCACTGTACCGAGGTGACCGCGCTGCCTTCCGCGCCAAAACAGTGGGCGTCCATATTTGCCCGATTTGGCGCGAAGCTGGAGAACGTCAACGTTGGCTGCTGCGGCATGGCGGGAACCTATGGTCACGAAAAGAAAAACCATCAAAACTCGCTGGGGATTTATGCGCTATCATGGCAGCAGGCCATGCAACGCCTGCCGCGTAATCGCTGTCTGGCAACCGGATATTCCTGCCGTAGCCAGGTGAAGCGCGTGGAAGGTAATGGCGTTCGCCATCCGTTACAGGCACTTCTGGAGATTATTGGATGATTTGGAGACGTCAGACGACCCTCGATGCCCTGAATGCGATGAACGAAGGGACGATGATGGCGCTGCTGGATATTCGCTATGTTGCGTTAACCGATGATGCGCTGGAGGCGACGATGCCCGTTGACCATCGCACGCACCAGCCATTCGGTCTGCTACACGGCGGAGCATCGGTTGTTCTCGCCGAGACACTGGGTTCAGTGGCGGGTTATCTCTGTACCGAGGGCGATCAAAAAGTTGTCGGACTGGAAGTCAATGCCAACCATATCCGCGCGGTGCGTAGCGGCCGGGTACGCGGCGTCTGTAAAGCTATCCACACCGGGCGTCGCAGCCAGGTGTGGCAAATCGAAATCTTCGATGAGGAAGGGCGCTTGTGCTGCACATCGCGCCTGACCACTGCGGTAATCTGATTCCCAACTAACACCCGCTGAACTTCACCGGGTGTTAGTGCGTTATTTAAGGCATGGGCGATTTTTTGTCTGACAATGAAGATTTAAGACCACTATTTGGTGAGATAGCCTGACCAGCAACAGAGTTGACTTTCCAGATGCCCTTTTCTTTAACCATACAATCAATCACAGTATGTTTATGCTTTGTGCCGAAGGTAATATAGACCTGCATACAAACGGGATCATAGTCTGATGAGACGACATTTATTTCCTGCCAGTCATCCTCAATATCTTGTGCTTTTATAAACATATCGACATCAGGAACATCAACTATCTCAGGGTCTGACTGGTTTGATTTTAGCAACGCTTTGATGGTCTGTTCAGTAACATAAGGTGAAAGACCTTGATAATCAGTGAGAGGATTTCTGTCTCGTTGTAGTTGAGACAAATACCACTGATTAAACCTGAGTGCAGAGGCTTCCGGTCCGGCTGGAGGCAAACTAGCACGGGCACTCAAAGGAACCAGCAAGCACGCTATTATGTACAATCTCATTTTAATCCTGCCTGTAGAGTTGGTACGCGGGCTTGGCATTACGCCATGCAGCACCTGGATACATACCGTGCTGCTTAAAATCTGAATACCAGGTGCCATGTCCATCATAAATACATGCATGGCCAGAAGGGTGGCCTGCGATGGGTTGAATTACCGCAATATCACCTTCGCGCGGTTCACCAAATACAGGCCGAAAACCCGCAGCATAGAGATTTGATGCCATATTCTTTGCATGTGGTGTGTTGTGAATATGTGCTCCTCCATGACGAATGGCCTCAGAAACGAAATGAGCGCATCTTTTTTGGCTTGAATTTCCCGCGTAAATTCGCGCGTATTCAACGGCTTTGTGTTTATCCCAGGCCATGCTGTTTCCTGTATTGGAATGTTAATAATAACAATACTTTACGCATGGTTAATGTTTGTTGATGTCATAAAGTGTGTGCCCTCGTTAACGAACATCAGCATTGGTTATGTTGATGAGCCTTTAATAGATGGAATGATTAATTTTACGACAGCAAGAATGAAATAATTGTCCATCACCCTTAAACGTGACTTATAGGGACAGAAGTCTCAAAAACTATCAAATAAATAGGCATTATCGATGCATGTTTTGTTCTTCAACCACTTCCGGTAATTACCTTTTCTTAATCTATTATTTTTCAATGTGTTGTAAAAAATCATCTCTCCCTGTTGCCCGCACAATGAGGGTCTATGCTTATAAAAAGCCACTGTAAAACAGGTTCGAAGGTAATACCCCTGTTGCAGATGGGTTGAAGTGATAATCATTATCACTAACATAGCGTTATGCCTTCGATGGCTTAACCGATGAGGTAGACCAATGGAAGTAGATTCTGGAACGTTTGATCCCAATGATTTTGCCTGGCGTGGCCTGACGTTAACGCCTGCAGCAGCAACACAAATTCGCAATCTGGTGAGTAAACAACCAGGGATGCAGGGCGTGCGTCTTGGCGTGAAACAGACCGGCTGTGCAGGATTTGGCTATGTGCTGGATACGGTAACCGAGCCTCATGCCGATGACCTGTTATTTGAGTCTGACGGCGCAAAACTGTGGGTGCCTCTTTCCGCGATGCCGTTTATCGATGGCACCGAAGTGGATTACGTGCGCGAAGGATTGAATCAGATATTTAAATTTCATAACCCGAAAGCGCAGAACGAATGCGGCTGCGGCGAAAGTTTTGGGGTATAGGCGGTACGATTATGACGCGCAATACTGAAGCAACTGACGATGTCCAGACCTGGACCGGCGGCCCGCTGAATTACAAAGAGGGCTTCTTCACCCAGTTAAAGACCGACGAACTGGCGAAAGGAATCAACGAAGAGGTGGTCCGCGCGATTTCGGCAAAACGTAATGAGCCCGAATGGATGCTCGAGTTTCGCCTGAATGCCTTCCATGCCTGGGAGCAGATGAAAGAGCCGCACTGGTTGAAAGCGAACTATGCTTCGCTCAATTATCAGGACTACAGCTACTACTCTGCGCCCTCATGCGGCAACTGCGATGAGACCTGTGCCTCTGAACCGGGCGCGGTGCAGCAGACGGGTGCCAATACCTTCCTCACCGATGAAGTCGAAGCGGCGTTTAACCAGCTTGGCGTACCGGTTCGCGAAGGTAAAGAAGTGGCTGTTGATGCGATTTTCGACTCGGTTTCCGTGGCGACCACCTATCGCGAAAAACTCTCTGAGCAGGGCATTATTTTCTGTTCGTTTGGCGAAGCGATTCACGATCATCCGGAACTGGTGAAACAGTATCTTGGCACGGTTGTGCCATCGAACGATAACTTTTTTGCCGCCCTGAACGCGGCGGTGGCGTCAGATGGCACCTTCATCTACATCCCGAAAGGTGTGCGCTGCCCGATGGAGCTGTCGACCTATTTTCGCATTAACGCGGAAAAAACCGGCCAGTTTGAACGCACCATTCTGATTGCTGATGAAGGCAGCTATGTGAGTTACATCGAAGGTTGTTCTGCCCCGGTGCGTGAAAGTTATCAGCTGCACGCGGCGGTCGTGGAAGTGATCATCCACAAAAACGCGGAAGTGAAATACTCCACGGTGCAAAACTGGTTCCCTGGCGATAACAACACCGGCGGTATCCTGAATTTTGTCACCAAGCGCGCCCTGTGCGAGGGCGAAAACAGCAAAATGTCCTGGACCCAGTCAGAAACGGGTTCCGCCATTACCTGGAAATACCCGAGCTGCATTTTGCGCGGCGATAATTCGATTGGCGAATTCTTCTCGGTGGCGCTGACCAGCGGGCATCAGCAGGCCGATACCGGCACCAAAATGATCCACATCGGCAAAAACACCAAATCGACGATCATCTCAAAGGGGATATCCGCCGGGCATAGCCAGAACAGCTATCGCGGGCTGGTTAAAATCATGCCTACCGCCACCAACGCGCGTAACTACACCCAGTGCGACTCAATGCTGATAGGCCCGGACTGTGGCGCGCATACCTTCCCGTATGTTGAATGCCGCAATAACAGTGCACAGCTGGAACATGAAGCCACTACCTCGCGTATCGGTGAAGATCAATTGTTCTACTGCCTGCAGCGTGGGATCAGCGAAGACGATGCGATCTCGATGATCGTTAACGGGTTCTGTAAGGACGTCTTCTCCGAGCTGCCGCTGGAGTTTGCCGTGGAAGCGCAAAAACTGCTGGCGATAAGCCTCGAACACAGCGTCGGATAAGAATTAAGGGATCTCTATGTTAAGTATCAAAGATTTACAGGTTGCCGTTGAAGAGAAAGAAATCCTGCGCGGCTTGAGCCTTGAGGTAAAGCCGGGGGAAGTGCACGCCATTATGGGGCCGAACGGCTCCGGGAAAAGTACGCTTTCCGCTACGCTTGCCGGGCGCGAAGACTATGAAGTGACCGGCGGCACGGTGACCTTTAAGGGTAAAGACCTGCTGGAACTCTCCCCTGAAGAGCGGGCGGGGGAAGGGATCTTTATGGCGTTCCAGTATCCGGTAGAAATACCGGGCGTCAGCAACCAGTTTTTCCTGCAAACGGCGCTGAATGCCGTGCGTAAATATCGTGGTCAGGACGCGCTGGATCGCTTTGATTTTCAGGATCTGATGGAAGAGAAAATCAACCTGTTGAAAATGCCGCAGGACTTGCTGACCCGCTCGGTTAACGTCGGCTTCTCCGGCGGTGAGAAAAAGCGCAATGACATCCTGCAGATGGCGGTGCTTGAGCCAGAGCTGTGCATTCTGGATGAAACGGATTCCGGGCTGGATATTGACGCCCTGAAGATTGTGGCAGACGGCGTGAACTCTCTGCGTGATGGTAAGCGGTCATTTATCATCGTCACCCACTACCAGCGCATTCTCGACTACATCAAACCGGATGTGGTGCATGTGCTTTATCAGGGGCGGATTGTGAAATCCGGCGACTTTACCCTGGTGAAACAACTGGAGGAGCAGGGCTATGGCTGGCTTACCGAACAGCAGTAACGCGCTGCAACAGTGGCATCATCTGTTTGAGGCGCAGGGCGAACAGCGTTCCCCTCAGGCGCGGGAACATTTGCAACAGGTGCTGCGACTGGGTCTGCCCACGCGTAAAGATGAAGACTGGAAATACACCGCACTGGATAGCCTGCTCAATAGCCAGTTTGTCGCGCCACGGCTGACCACGCTTGAAGATATTGCGCCCGATTCACTGGCCTTAACGATGGATGCGTGGCGTCTGGTGTTTGTCGACGGTCAGTTTGCGCCTGGACTGAGCGATGCGCTGGACGAGAGCGGGTTTGAGGTTGCGGTCAATAACGTGCGTGAAGACCTGCCTGCGGCGGTTAACGGCGAAGTTTTTCTGCATCTCACCGAAAGCCTCGCGGCAACGGTGACGCACATACGCATCGCCCGTAATCAACGTCCGGCGAAACCGTTGCTGCTTATGCACATCACGCGGGGCCTGATGGGCGATGAAATGAACACCGCCCATTATCGCCACCACATCACGCTGGAAACTGGCGCGGAAGCGACGGTGATTGAACATTACGTCAGCCTCAACGATCAACGCCACTTTACCGGGGCGCGATTCACCATGGATGTGGCGGACAATGCGCATCTGCATCATCTAAAGCTGGCCTTTGAAAATCCGCAGAGCTTCCACTTTGCCCATAACGACATTCGGCTGGGTCAGGATGCCAGCGCTCACAGCAGCAGTTTTCTGCTCGGCGCGGCGGTAACGCGACACCACACCAGCACTCAGTTAAACGGTGAAAACACCACCTTACGCATGAACAGCCTGGCGATGCCGATCAATACGGAAGTGTGCGACACCCGCACCTGGCTTGAACACAACAAAGGCTATTGCAACAGCCGTCAGTTGCACAAAACTATCGTCAGCGATAAAGGCCGTGCGGTATTTAATGGTCTGATTAACGTGGCGAAACACGCCATCAAAACCGACGGGCAGATGACCAATAACAATCTGCTGCTGGGGCGACTGGCGGAGGCGGATACTAAACCGCAGCTGGAAATTTACGCTGATGACGTAAAATGCAGCCATGGCGCGACGGTCGGGCGCATTGATGATGAACAGCTTTTTTATCTGCGTTCGCGCGGTATAAACGACAGCGACGCGCGCAAAATCATTATCTATGCCTTTGCTGCCGAATTGACGGAAGCCATCGCCCATGATGCGCTGAAACAGCAGGTACTGGCGCGGATCGGCCAGCGCTTGCCAGGAGATTCACAATGACATTTTCCGTACAACAGGTGCGCGACGATTTCCCGGTGTTAAGCCGGGAAGTGAATGGTCAGCCACTGGCGTATCTCGACTCCGCCGCCAGCGCGCAAAAACCGGAGCAGGTGATCCGCGCAGAAGCGGAGTTTTATCGTCATGGTTACGCGGCGGTGCATCGTGGCATTCATACGCTGAGCGCTGAAGCGACGCAGCGGATGGAAGAGGTGCGTCAGAAAGCGGCAAACTTCCTTAATGCCCGTTCCGCTGAAGAACTGGTTTTCGTGCGCGGTACCACCGAAGGGATAAACCTGGTGGCCAACAGTTGGGGAAACGACAACGTCCGTGCAGGCGATAACATTGTGATCACCGCGATGGAGCACCACGCCAATATTGTGCCGTGGCAAATGCTTTGCGCCCGGACAGGCGCGGAACTGCGCGTGATCCCACTCAATGTTGATGGCACATTGCAGATGGATATTGCACCAACGCTTTTCGACGAGCGCACACGATTGCTGGCGGTGACCCAGGTGTCTAACGTCCTCGGCACAGAAAACCCCGTGGCGGCGCTTATCGCACTGGCGCATCAACACGGCGCGAAAGCACTGATTGATGGCGCGCAAGCGGTGATGCATCACCCGGTCGATGTGCAGGCGTTGGACTGCGATTTCTATGCCTTTTCGGGCCATAAACTGTATGGGCCGACGGGGATCGGCGTGCTGTATGTGAAAGAAGAAATACTGCAGGCGATGCCGCCGTGGGAAGGGGGCGGCTCAATGATTGCGACCGTCAGCCTGACGGAAGGCACGACCTGGGCGAAAGCGCCGTGGCGCTTCGAGGCCGGGACGCCGAATACGGGCGGTATTATGGGGCTCGGCGCGGCGTTCGATTATCTCAATGCGCTGGGGCTTGAAGCGGTTGGCGAGTATGAACAAACGCTGATGCATTACGCCCTGGCCGCGCTGGCAGACGTGCCCGATCTCCATCTTTATGGCCCGGCGGACAGACTGGGCGTTATCGCCTTTAACCTCGGCACGCACCACGCCTATGACGTCGGCAGTTTCCTGGATAACTACGGCATTGCCGTGCGAACCGGACATCATTGTGCGATGCCGCTGATGTCATTTTATCAGGTGCCGGCAATGTGCCGGGCGTCACTGGCGATGTATAACACCTTTGAAGAGGTCGACCGTCTGGTGACGGGGCTGCGACGCATTCATCACTTATTGGGATAACAGGGAGGGATAATGGCTGCTTTACCGGATAAAGAGAAGCTGCTGCGTAATTTTGGCCGGTGCGCAAACTGGGAGGAGAAGTATCTCTACATTATTGAGCTGGGGCAGCGTCTTGCGCCCTTGACACCGGAGGCACATAACCCGGAAAACAGTATTCAGGGCTGCCAGAGCCAGGTGTGGATTGTGGTTTCCCGTAATGCGGACGGTATTGTCGAACTACAGGGCGACAGCGATGCGGCAATTGTGAAAGGATTGATTGCCGTGGTGTTTATTCTCTATGACCAAATGACGCCGGACGACATTCTCGCCTTTGACGTTCGCCCGTGGTTCAGCCAGATGGCGCTGACCCAACACCTCACGCCCTCGCGCTCGCAGGGGCTGGAAGCCATGATTCGCGCGATTCGCGCGCAAGTCGCTAACTTCAGCTAATATAATATAGACAGCTTTCATACAGTTACGCGAGGCAGGAACCGCCTCGCTGGCCGTTCTGCTTTCTGGCGGTTTGTCAGTGAATGTGAATAAGGAATCCCATATGAAGCGCGCGTCTCTTATAACTCTTAGCATCTTAGCGGCTCTTAGTGCGGTACATAGCGCCTGGGCTGTTGATTATCCGCTTCCTCCGGCCAACAGTCGCCTGATTGGCCAGAACCAAACCTACACGGTTCAGGAGAGCGATCGTAACTTACAGGCCATTGCGCGACGTTTTGACACGGCGGCGATGCTGCTTATTGAAGCCAATAACACCATGGCGCCGGTACCGAAACCGGGAACGGTCGTAACCATCCCATCGCAGATGCTGCTGCCGGATGCTCCGCGTGAAGGCATCATCGTCAACCTGGCTGAGCTACGGCTCTACTACTATCCACCGGGAGAAAATCAGGTTCAGGTTTATCCGATTGGTATCGGATTACAGGGGCTTGAAACGCCGGAGATGACCACACGCATCGGTCAGAAGATCCCCAATCCAACCTGGACGCCGCCAGCGGGCATTCGCGCGCGTTCTGCGGCGAAGGGGATCCATCTGCCTGCCGTAGTACCTGCCGGGCCAAATAACCCGCTGGGGCGCTATGCACTGCGTCTGGCATACGGTAACGGTGAATATCTGATTCACGGCACCAGTGCGCCGGACAGCGTGGGTCTGCGCGTAAGTTCAGGCTGCATCCGTATGAATGCGCCGGATATCAAAGCGCTGTTCAGCCAGGTTCGTAGTGGCACGCCGGTGCGCGTCATCAACGAGCCGGTGAAATATTCCGTTGAGCCGAATGGCATGCGTTACGTGGAAGTGCATCGTCCGCTATCGCAGAATCCGGAACAGGATACGCAGAATCTGAGCTTCACGCTCTCGTCTGACTTCACGCAGTTCTCACAGCATGCGGATGTACGCAAGGAGCAGCTTCAGAAGGCGTTGACGCGTCGGGCGGGGTATCCGGTCGCCGTGAGTGCTGAAAGTGGCACAGCGCGCTCGACAGAGCCGTCATTATCGATGCAGCGTGGTGATGCGGTGTCGGAGGGCGAAGTTTCGGGAACGATAACGCAGTAGCGATTGTTAAATCACAGGCAAAAAAAATGGCGCACAATGTGCGCCATTTTATTACCAGAACTCTTACTTACGGTAAGAGTGAGCCTGGTTGTCCAGACGCTGGTTAGCGCGAGCTGCGTCATCTTTAGCAGCCTGAACGTCGGAACGGATTGCGTTCACGTCGTTGCTCAGCTGGTCAACTTTAGCGTTCAGAGTCTGAACGTCAGAAGACAGCTGATCGATTTTAGCATTGCTGGAGCAACCTGCCAGCAGAGTAGAACCCAGGATTACCGCGCCCAGTACCAGTTTAGTACGATTCATTATAAATACCCTCTAGATTGAGTTAATCTCCATGTAGCGTTACAAGTATTACACAAACTTTTTTATCTTGAGAATATTTTTTTATCCGAAAACCCTTATTTTTGATCGTTCGCTCAAAGAAGCATCGACTTTCCCTCTGATGAAAGAAAAACTCTATGAAAACAGGGGAGTTCCATCGGATTCGTCTTAGATAATTTTAGTTTAAAGAGTAAAATCTGATTTGCTTTTTTATTGAGCGTGGTGATTAGACGTAATAAAAAAAGCGCCCCGAAGGGCGCTTTTTATTCGCATCTGAAATAGATCTGTAAATTATTACAGTACGTGTACGGATGCAGTATTGGTGGTTCCGCTTGGTACCAGTGCGCCAGAAACCATCACGACAACGTCGCCTTTCTGCGCCAGACCGCTTTCCAGAGCGACTTCTTTACCCAGACGATAGAAATCATCAGTAGAGGAGATTTCTTTCACCAGCTGCGGCACAACGCCTTTGCTCAGCACCAGCTGACGCGCGGTGGTTTCGTTGGTGGTCAGCGCCAGGATGGTGGCATCCGGGAAGTATTTACGCACTGCGCGAGCCGATTTACCGCCCTGGGTAGCAACCACGATCAGCGGCGCGTCCAGTTTCTCAGCAGTTTCAACCGCGCCGCGGCAAACGGCTTCAGTGATGCGCAGTTTACGGCTGTCGTTGTTGAACTCCAGACGGCTGGTCATCACGCGGTCAGTACGTTCGCAGATGGTCGCCATGATGGTCACAGCTTCCAGCGGGTATTTACCTTTCGCGGATTCGCCAGACAGCATTACGGCATCGGTGCCGTCCAGGATGGCGTTGGCAACGTCACCGGCTTCTGCGCGGGTAGGGCGCGGGTTTTTGATCATGGAATCGAGCATCTGAGTCGCAGTGATAACGACTTTACGTGCACGGATACATTTTTCGATGATCATTTTCTGCGCGAAGATAACTTCTTCAACCGGGATTTCAACGCCCATGTCGCCACGCGCAACCATGATGCCGTCAGACGCTTCGAGGATCTCGTCGAAGTTGTTCAGGCCTTCCTGGTTTTCAATTTTGGAGATGATCTGGATCTTCTCGCCGCCGTGCGCTTTCAGGTGCTCACGGATTTCGACTACGTCAGAACGTTTACGGATGAAGGACGCCGCAACAAAGTCAACGCCTTGTTCGCAACCGAAGATCAGGTCTTGTTTGTCTTTTTCAGCCAGTGCTGGCAGCGCGATGGAAACGCCCGGCAGGTTAACGCCTTTGTTTTCACCCAGGTCGCCGTTGTTCAGCACCTTACAGATAACTTTGTTACCTTCGATAGCGGTAACTTCCATGCCGATCAGACCATCGTCAACCAGAACGGTATTGCCAACGGACAGGTCGGTGGTGAAACCTTCATAGGTGACAGCAACGATTTCGTTGTTACCGACAACAGATTTGTCAGTGGTGAAGGTGAAAGTCTGGCCTGCTTTCAGGGAGACGTCGTTGCCGCCTTCCAGTTTGATGGTGCGGATTTCCGGACCTTTAGTATCCAGCAGGATAGCGGCTTTCTGGCCGGTTTTCTTCATCACGTTGCGCAGGTTCTGGATGCGCTGACCGTGTTCAGCATAGTCACCGTGGGAGAAGTTCAGACGCATTACGTTCATGCCCGCATCGAGCATTTTGCCTAACATCTCTTCGGATTCGGTTTTCGGACCGATGGTGCAAACAATTTTGGTCTTTTTCATGACAGTCTTAGTCTTTAAGTTGAGTAAGTTGAGAAGGATATGGGAATCTCGCTCCATAAGCGCACAGCCACGGAGTCAAACCTGTGTTACGAAACTTGCGACGCCACGCCATCATAAGGATAGGTGACATCAAAAAAGCGTGCAGAGGAAAGTGTGCTCGTAGGTCAGCAAACTGAAGGGTACGATAATTATGTTGGTTATTAATACAGTTCAATGAGCTGAAACCATTCAAGAAAGAATCGGCGCGTATTATACGGTGTAACAACACAAAAAGAAAATAAAAACAGCGTTTCAAAATCAGAAAGGTAAGGATTAACAAAATAAAAACCTTTCCAGTAAGGTATTATAACAACGCGGTAAGGTTTACTGATGAATTCCTCGCCGTAACAGGCCGTTTTGCGGCACAAAAAGTCGTGAATTCATCAATTTGATTTATATTAAATTTGAATCAATAATATTTTGATTATTAATGGAAAACAGGGAGCGCGCGGAATGGGAAGTTTGAGTAAAGACGAGGTTCTGTACCAGGAGATGTGTCGAGTGGTCGGTAAAGTTGTGCTCGAAATGCGCGATTTGGGCCAGGAACCGAAACATATTGTGATTGCGGGCGTGGTACGTACGGCGCTGGCGAACAGTAAGATTCAGCGTTCAGAACTGACGCGCGAAGCCATGGAAAAGGTGATTAAAGCACTGGCAGGGCAATAACCCCGCCGGGCAATGTACTCAGGCAATCACAAAACGTAGCACCGCTTTAACGGCAATATCGCTGTGATGCGCAATTAACGCTTCATCATCAATTTCCGGCAACGGGCCATCCAGATACAGGCTATTAAAACTGTAAAAGTTGGAGACCTGATAAAAGCTGAAGCTGCTGATGAGGCGGTGCACATCGCGCGCTTCCACGCCGGGCTGAAAAATCGTTTGCTGCTGACCGCGCTGAAGAATATTCTCCAGCAGCGAAAGCGCGCTCTTATTCACCCGCTTAAAGTCATCGGACGATAATAACCATTTCCCGCGCTGCATATTCTCCATGCAGATAATCCGCATGTAATCGGCATGCGTGGCGTGATAACGCACGCTCCATTTCACCAGTTGCACCAGCGCCTCGACCGGTGGCACATTTTCCAGCCCCAGTTGCTGTTCCGTTTCACGTATACGCGCATAAACGTGCTGCAACACGGCCTGATAAAGCTGTTCCTTCGTTTTGAAGTAGTACACCACCATGCGCTTAGTGGTTTGTGCTTCCCCGGCAATTTGTTCCATACGCGCCCCGGCGAGCCCATGCTCGGCGAAAACGGCGATCGCGGCGGTAAAAATCCTGTCTTTCAGAGACTGTGCTTCATCGTGAGCAACGGCGGACATAGCAACTCCTGTTTTTTCTCAAGAACAAAAAATACACACAATGATCACAATTTAGCAACCGAATCTGGCGTAAATGAACCAAATGATTCATATTCGTTTCATCTTTTCATTCACACAGGGCGAAACCTATGCTGCGCTCCATTGCCACCGTTTCCATTTCCGGTACGCTGCCTGAAAAACTGAGCGCCATTGCGGCGGCGGGCTATCAGGGCGTTGAAATCTTTGAAAACGATCTGCTCTATTATACCGGTACGCCCACCGATATCCGAATGCTGGCCGACGATCTGGGCTTAAAAATTACCTTATTTCAGCCATTTCGTGACTTCGAAGGCGCAAGCCGCGAACAGTTTGCCGCCAATCTTGCACGAGCGAAACGTAAATTCGCGCTGATGCATGAGCTGGGGTGCGACACCATGTTGCTGTGCAGCAATGTCTCGCCGAACTGCTCGGCAGATTTTGACCTGCAGGTTGCCGATCTGCGGGCGCTGGCAACGCTGGCGGAGCAGGAGAATATCCATATTGGCTACGAAGCGCTGGCCTGGGGGACACACGTCAATCGCTGGTATCAGGCGTGGGAGCGCGTCAACGCAGTCAATAGCCCGGCGATGGGGATTGTGCTGGACAGTTTTCACGTGCTGTCGCTTGGGGATAATCTCACGCGCCTGAATGAGGTGCCGCTGGAGAAAATCACCTTCCTGCAACTGGCAGATGCCCCGCTAATGAAGATGGATGTGCTGGAGTGGAGCCGCCATTTTCGCTGCTTCCCTGGTCAGGGCGAGTTGCCGCTGATTGAATTCGCGACAGAACTGACGCGCCGTGGCTATCGTGGCCCCTGGTCGCTGGAAATTTTTAACGACGGTTTTCGCGCCTCGCCCAACGGCGCGACGGCGAAAGATGGGTATCGCTCTCTGCTGTGGCTGGAGGAGCAAACCCGCATGGCGCTGAGTAAAAGCGATGCGGATCTGTTTGTCACCGAGCCATTGCCACAATGGCTCGGTATGGAGTTTATTGAGTTTACCGCCAGCGCCGCAGAGGCGAAAAAACTGGGCTCGATGCTGGCGGGAATGGGCTTTCGACAGACCGGAATGCACCGTTCTAAGCAGGTGGCGCTGTGGAGCAATGGCGATGCGCGGGTCATCATTAACTATCAACCGCACAGCTGGGCGGATCACTTCTATCAACGTCATGGCGTCTCTCTTTGCGCGATGGCGTTGCGCGTCAGCGATAGTACGGCGGTGATTGCCCGGGCACGTGCGTACGGCTATGCCACCTGGCAAGGGGAAGTCGGCCCGAATGAAAGCACCATTCCGGCGGTGTGCGCGCCGGACGGGAGCCTTATCTATCTGGTTGATGAGAAACAAAATATCTACACCCAGGACTTCACCCTGACGCCTGATGATAACCTTGAGGGTTTTACAGGAATCGATCATCTGGCACTGGGTATGGAAGCCGACAGCCGTGATAACTGGGTGATGTTCTTCCGCTCGGTGTTTGGTTTTGAGCTTGAGCACGAACAAACCATGCCCGACCCGTACGGACTGGTGCGCAGCCTGGCAGTGCAAAGCCCGCAGGGCAATATTCGTTTTGCACTCAATATTTCGCAAAGCCGTGCCACGCAGATTGCGCGCTCTGTTGCTTGTTATCAGGGCGCGGGCTTGCAGCACGCCGCTTTTTCCTGTCGCGATTTACCGGCGATGCCGCCGTTCTCCCCGGCCATTTCGCTGCCAGTTCCGGCGAATTATTACGAGGATCTGGTCGCGCGCTTTGGTCAGGCGGAAGGGATGGCAACCCTGCAACAGCAGCAAATTCTGTATGACCGCGATGCGCAGGGTGGTGAGTTTTTCCATCGCTATAGCTGGCCGTTCAGTGAAGGGCGCTTCTTTTTCGAATTGACCGAAAGGCGCGGTGGTTACGCCCAGTACGGGGCGGTAAATGCCGCCGTACGCCTTTCGGCGATGCAGTACCGTCAGATGCTTTAACTGTACCATCCGGTTCATTTCGGACATAAGACCATAACAATAAACATTCATCTGCACTCTACAACGACAGGTAAGCCCTATGAACACATATAGCCATAATCGCGTGGCAACCGTTGAGGCGGTGGCGGCGGTTCCCCGCTCACGGCGGCGTATTGGTATTCTGACGCTGCTGGCCGCGGGTACTATGATCAATTATCTCGACAGAACGGTTTTAGGTATCGCCGCCCCACAACTGACGCAAGATCTGGGGATAGGCGCGGCAATGATGGGGATTGTTTTCTCTGCATTTGCCTGGACTTACGCGCTGGCGCAAATTCCCGGCGGGATGTTCCTTGACCGCTTTGGCAACAAAGTCACCTATTTACTGGCGCTGAGTTTCTGGTCGCTGTTTACCTTACTGCATGGTTTCGCGATTGGCCTGAAAACGCTGTTGCTGTGCCGTTTCGGCCTTGGGGTGAGTGAAGCGCCATGCTTCCCGGTCAACAGTCGGGTCGTCAGCGCCTGGTTCCCGCAGCAGGAGCGCGCGCGCGCCACGGCGGTGTATACGGTGGGGGAATACCTCGGGCTGGCCTGCTTCGCGCCATTACTGTTCTGGATAATGGATGGTTTTGGCTGGCGAACATTGTTTATTACCGTTGGCGTCTTTGGTCTGCTATTCGCGCTGGTGTGGTGGCGCTGTTATCGCGAACCGCACGAAGATAAACATCTGAGCGATCAGGAGCGAGATTACATCGCGGCAGGCGGCGGTATCACCACCGGAACGGAGAAAAAAAAGCATTTCAGCTGGCCGCTGGTGCGCCAGTTGTTGAGCAAACGGCAAATTCTCGGGGCCAGTATTGGGCAATTTGCCGGCAACACGGTGCTGGTCTTCTTCCTTACCTGGTTCCCCACTTATCTGGCAACCGAGCGCCATATGCCGTGGCTGAAAGTGGGCTTCTTCGCCATTCTGCCGTTCCTGGCGGCGGCGGGCGGCGTGATGTTCGGCGGCTGGGTATCGGACAAAATTCTTAAAGCCACAGGCAGCGCCAACCTTGGCCGTAAGCTGCCGATCGTGGTGGGGCTGCTGATGGCAAGCTGCATCATCTCCGCTAACTGGCTG
Source organism: Pseudocitrobacter faecalis (assembly GCF_965231525.1). Classification (NCBI taxonomy): domain Bacteria; kingdom Pseudomonadati; phylum Pseudomonadota; class Gammaproteobacteria; order Enterobacterales; family Enterobacteriaceae; genus Pseudocitrobacter; species Pseudocitrobacter faecalis. The sequence goes on from NZ_CBDDNJ010000002.1 coordinate 1,797,275, forward strand.
GAGAGCGACACGGCGGTGATCCTGGTGATGTCCTTCGCGTTCTTTGGGCAGGGAATGGTCGGGCTTGGCTGGACGCTTATCTCCGATATGGCGCCCAAAGGACTCGGTGGCCTCACCGGCGGGTTGTTTAACTTTTGCGCTAACTTCGCGGGTATCCTCACTCCGCTGGTGATTGGTTTTATCGTCGCCGCCTTTGGCAACTTCTTCTATGCGCTTATCTATATCGGCGGGGCCGCACTGCTCGGCGTGGTGGCATATCTCTTTATTCTTGGTGATGTAAAACGTATTGAACTGGATATTACGCAGGGAGAAACCGATGCAAATTAGTGGTCACACGCGGTTAATTGCCCATCTGGGTTATCCGACGGAAGGCTTCAAAGCACCGATGATCTACAACCCGTGGTTTGCGGATCAGCAGGTGGATGCCAGAGTGGTGCCGGTGGGCGTCACGCCTGAGGATTACGCGGCTTTCGTCCCGACACTGTTCAAAATGACCAATATTGCCGGAGCGCTGGTCACTATGCCGCACAAAGTGGCGACCTGTGCGCTCATGGCGCGTCTGAGCCCGACAGCGGCCATTGCCGGCGCATGCAATGCCATTCGTCGCGAGGCGGATGGCTCGCTTACCGGCGAAATGTTCGATGGCGACGGTTTCGTGCGCGGTATTCAGCGCAAAGGCTTTCAAACCCGTGGGGCCCGCGCGCTGGTGGTGGGCAGCGGCGGAGTAGGCTCGGCGATTGCCGCCTCTTTAGCGGCGGCAGGCGTTACGGCGCTCAGCCTGTATGACAACCGCCCGGAAATGGCTGCGGCGCTCGCTACGCGTTTACAGGCGCATTACCCACGGCTGAAAATCACCCTGATGGCGAACGATCCTACCGGACATCAGTTGGTGGTGAACGCGACGCCTTTAGGGATGAGCCCGGATGATCCGTTGCCGCTGCCCGCTGAATTGCTTACGCCGGAGATGTTCGTCGGTGAAGTGGTCATGAAGCAGGCCGTCACGCCACTGTTGGCGCTGGCAAAAGCGCGCGGTTGTGCGACTCAGCAGGGCACGGATATGTTGTTTGAGATGATTCCCGCGTATCTCGATTTCTTCCATCTCCCCGTGGCAACGCCGGAACAGTTGCGCGCCCTGGCTCAAATCGATTAATGCTGCTTTTGCCTGATGCGCTGCGCTTATCAGACCAACGGGAATATCAGCCCTTGTAGGCCGGGCAAGCGCAGCGCCCCCGGCATTTTTACGGGCTGCACATTGCGCATAATCCCGCTAAAATATCCGTTTTCCCGCTGGATATTGCTATGCCATCCCCCTTAACGCTTTTCGCCGCAGGCAGCCTGCGTCGCGCATTTATTCCTCTGATTGAATGTTTTACCGCGCAAACCGCCATCCCGGTGAACCTGAATTTTGGTCCGGCCGGGCTGCTGCGTGAGCGTATCGAAGCGGGTGAGGCGTGCGATGTGTTTGCTTCGGCTAACGCGCAGCACCCACAAACGCTGGTTGCGCAGGGACTGGCGCGGGAAAGCCAGATCTTTGCCCGCAACACGCTAATTCTGACCGCGCGTCGCCATCTCAGGAGCGACGCATTAACACTTCTGCGCAACCCAGCCTTGCGGCTGGCGACCTCCACGCCAGGCTGTGACCCTTCCGGTGATTACACCTGGCAGCTGTTTGATAATATAAACAGCCTTTATCCCGGCCTCGGTGAGCAACTGAAATCCCGCGCTATGCAACTGGTCGGCGGGCGCGACTCACTGTGCATTCCGTCAGGTGAAATCGCCAGTAAATGGTTGCTGCAACAGGAGCTGACCGATCTGTTTATCGGCTATGCGCACTATGCCGCCGCGTTAACGCACGACGACGCTCTGCGCGTGGTTTCGCTTCCGTTGGTGCAGAATATTCGCTGTGATTACCATGTCGCACGGCTGGCTGAGAGTGAAAATGCGCAGACACTGTATGCCTTTATCCTTGCGGACGTTGGGCAACGTTATCTGCGCGACGCAGGTTTTTTAGCGGTAAATTGAAAACAGCGGCGCCAGAACCGGGCATGCGTAATCAATAAGCTGAATTTTACGCACCGGCAGGCCATACGCGCGTTGCAGGTTTTCTTCCTGAACGATGTCCGATGTTGCGCCTGCCAGCCACTCGCCGTTGGGCAACAGCAGCAACGTGTGGCTGGCGATTTGTAACGCATGAGTGGGATCGTGTGTGGTGAACACCACCGTGCGCGACTGACCATGAGCCAGGTTACTGATCAGCTGCAACACGGTTTGCTGATTGGCGAGATCCAGCGCCGAGCAGGGCTCATCGAGCAAAATATTCTGACTGGCGCTGACCAGCGCGCGCGCAATCATCACCAATTGCTGCTGGCCGCCGGAAAGGGCGTGGAACAATGTATCGGCCAGATGCGTAATATTGAGCTGCGCCAGCGCCTGCGTCACCTGTTGCTCATCCTCCTGTTTGGGTTGCGCAAACAGGGCGATGTGACGCGCACGGCCCATCAGCACCACATCCCGTACCCGCCAGGCAAACGCCGGACGAAAAGATTGCGGCACAATCCCCACGCCGCCACGCACAAGTATGCTGCCAGAGATTGCCCGCAGCACGCCAGTTACTGTGTCGAGCAATGTGCTCTTCCCGCGCCCATTTGCCCCCAACACCGCCCAGATTTCACCGGGACGGCACTCGAGTGTCATCGGGGAAAACAACGGCTGCTGATGACCATATACCAATGCATTCAGAGAAAGTGACGCGGTCATGAGCGGGCTCCTCGGCGCGCGTTGCGCACCAGTAACAGGGTAAACAGCGGCGCGCCAATCAATGCGGTCAGAATGCCGATGGGGATCTCCGCCGCCGTCAGCGTGCGCGCCACGTCATCCACCACAATCATAAAGCTGGCACCCAGCCAGAACGCGGTTGGCAGCAGGCGACGGTGATCCGCACCCGCCAGCAAACGGGCCAGATGGGGAATCACCAATCCCAACCACGCAATACTGCCGCTTACCGCCACCTGTGCGGCAACCAGCAGAGCGCAGCACACCAGCACCCCGCGACGTAGCGGTGTGACGTTAACGCCCAACGCGCGCGCATCTTTATCGTCGAGGGTCAGTAAATTAATGCGCCAGCGCAGTTTAAATAGGACCGCAGCGGCCAGGGCGACCGGGAGCGCGAGCATCAGCGTTTTGTGCCAGTTTGCGGTCGCAAAGCTGCCGAGCAGCCAGAACACGATGTTGGGCAGCGTCTCTTCCGTATCGGCGAGATACTGCATCAGGCTTACCAGCGCGGCAAAGAAACCGCTGAGAATGATCCCGGCGAGGATCAAAATCAGCGTGCTTTCTCGCCCCTGTAACGCAGCGATGAGATAGACCAGGCACAGCGCCAGCAGGCCAAAGAAGAACGTGGATCCCATCATCAGCGGGGCGCTAAACCCCAGCAAAATCGCCAGCGTTCCGCCAAAAGCGGAGCCGGAGGTAACGCCGATGATATGCGGATCGACCAGCGGATTCTGGAACACGCCCTGAAGCGTCGCACCGCACAACCCCAGCGCGCCCCCCGCCAGCAGCGCCATCAACACGCGCGGTAAGCGCACTGACCAGACTATCTGCTGCGCGATATCCGCAGACGCATTGGGATGAAACAGCTGCCAGAGCACATCGCGCAGGGGCAGAGGATACTGACCAAAGCAAAGGGACACCACGGCAAGAAAAAGGGTGAGCAGCATCAACCCACCCTGAAGCGCCAGCGGCTGACTACGGTTGAGCATGCGGCTGCCAGTCAGTGCGGTAGAAGCGTTGGTAATAATCCTGGGCCTGAGCATCGACATCGACGTTTTTGTAGCGCTCTGGATAGAGTTTCTTCGCCATCCATAATTCGCCAATCGCCAGCGCTTCCGGCATCGGGTAGCCCCAGGCTTTGGCGTATTCCGGCATCAGCCAGACGCGATGATTTTTCACGGCATCAATGGCCTGCCATTGTGGATCAGTGGTGATTTCTTTCACCACGTCCGGGTAGCGATCCTGCACGAAAATCACCTGCGGGTTCCATTGCAATACCTGCTCCAGCGACACCTGACGCGCACCTTTCACGGTCGCCGCTGCGACGTTCATCGCACCCGCATGCTGCATCATTAGCCCGGTATATTTTCCGGAGCCGTAGGTGTTGAGATCCGGGTTCGCCATATAAACGCGGACTTTTTTGTCTTCGGGAATATCCGCGACCGGTGCGTTGAATTTCTGGCGCGCGCTAAAGGTGTAGCGGATCAGCTCGTCTGCCTGTTTGTCGCGATTCACCACCGCGCCAATCAGGCGAATACCCTGTTTCAGCCCTTCGTTATAGGCGTGTTCTTCATCAGCCATCGTCGGGTTCATCTTGTTTTTTTCACCGGCGGCATCTTCACGCAGCGAAATCGCGACCACCGGGATCCCGGCGTTCTGAATCTGCTGAATCATCGCCGCAGGCGCATAGTTGGCGACGAATACTACCTGCGGGCGCAGAGCCAGCAGGCTTTCGATATTCACCTGCGTCAGGTCGCCGGGCATGGGCAAAGAGGAGAGTGCCGGCATAAAGCGTGCGAAATCGGGGCCCAACTGTTTTTTCCAACTGCTGAGTACGCCAACCACGTCTTTACTGGCGTCTAACTGCACCAGCAGATTGAGCGTCTGGTGTTGCAATACTACCACCCGGTTAACGGTATCGGGCAGGGTGACCTGACGGCCAAGCTGGTCGGTGAGCGTGCGATCCGCCTCGGCGGGTGAAACAACGGCACACGTGGCGCAGAGCAGCGCGATGCCGGGAAGCAGACGTTTTACATTCAACATGAAGTGGCTCTAAGGGACGGAAAATTTCGATGTGTATTTGAATATATAACGATGGGGATTGCAAATGGTTGTGGGGGAGATACCTATTAATTTCTGGGGGAGGGTGCGCGATGGGGCTCTCAGCCGCAGGGAGAGATCTGCAAACCCGGCTCGATCGGTTCCCTCTCCCTGTGGGAGAGGATTAGGGTGAGGGGTGCTCATAGATAATCTCCTGCTCCTCCATGCGCGCCTCAATCTGCTTCGCTACCCGCTGTAACGCACTCAAATGCTTCGCTGCCGCCTGTTCAATGGTCATCGCTTTGGCGATATACACCAGGTTCAGACAGCCCATTACCCGGCCCTGACTGCGTACCGGCACCGCGATCGAGGCGATTTTTTCCTCCTGCTGCCAGCCGCCAAAGTTTTCCCCGTAGCCATTATGTCGTGTGCGTTCCAGAATTGATGCCAGCTTCTCGGGTTCGCGCGCCAGTTGATACTCCGGCTCCGGGCGGCCAGCCAGCATGTCGATAATCGGCTGGCGGTCGTGTTCCGCGGAAAACGCCAGCCAGGTAATACCCGACGCGGTCAGCAGCAGCGGTAGGCGGCGCCCCACCATGGCACGGTGAAAAGAGAGACGGCTAAAACGGTGCGTGGTTTCGCGTACCACCATTGCGTCAACGTCGAGCGTGGTTAAATCAGTCGGCCAAATGACTTCGCGCAATAATTCGCCAAGTAATGGCGTTGCAAGTGCAGAAATCCAATGTTCGTCACGAAATCCTTCACTCAACTGACGAACTTTCATCGTCAAACGGAAGCTGTCATCGGACAAACTACGGCGAACGTAGCCTTCATCCTGAAGTGTTTCCAGCAGTCGCCGCACGGTAGTGCGATGCAGGCCGCTAAACTCAGCCAGCGTCGCGGTTGACGCGCCTCCGTCGAATTTATTTAACAAGTTTAATAACATTAACCCTCGGGTTAATCCGCGTACCGTTTTGTATTCCGTCGCCTCGTTATTCTTCATATTTCCTGACAATTCTATAGCTAAAACAACGGTGTGCACAGAGTGCACATCCGGGCCTGTTTTGATTGTAGCCTAAATTACCGGACATATACTGAGCGCATTATAAAAAAATATTTACATCAACTTAACAAATGGCGGCGCGGGCGTATCCGTACCGATCATTTGGTCCGAGAAGTGAGGTAATGACATGACAACGATAAATCCCGATATCCAGCCTGCCGTTCAGCAGTCCGCTCAGGTCGCCATTATTGGTGCGGGCCCGGTGGGCCTGATGATGGCGAACTACCTTGGGCAGATGGGCGTCGAAGTACTGGTAGTTGAGAAGCTCGACAAACTGATCGACTATCCGCGCGCCATCGGTATTGACGATGAAGCGCTGCGCACCATGCAGTCGGTCGGCCTGGTGGAGAAAGTGTTGCCCCATACCACACCGTGGCATGCGATGCGTTTTCTGACTCCAAAAGGTCGCTGCTTTGCTGATATTCAACCAATGACCGATGAGTTTGGCTGGTCGCGGCGAAACGCCTTTATTCAGCCGCAGGTCGATGCGGTGATGTATGAAGGGCTGGCGCGTTTCCCGAACGTGCGGGTACTTTTCTCACGCGAGCTGGAAGCGTTTAGTCAAAATAGTGACAGTGTCACGATTAATCTGCAAGGCCCGGAAGGGCAGCGCGAAACGGTGAAAGCTGACTGGCTGGTGGCCTGCGATGGTGGGGCAAGCGTGGTGCGTCGTACGCTCAATGTGCCGTTTGAAGGCAAAACCGCACCGAATAAATGGATTGTGATAGATATCGCCAACGATCCTCTGGCGACACCACACATCTATCTGTGCTGCGACCCGGTACGTCCTTATGTTTCCGCTGCGTTGCCGCATGGCGTGCGCCGCTTCGAGTTCATGGTGATGCCGGGCGAAACCGAAGAACAACTGAGCGAGCCGCACAACATGCGTCAGTTGTTGAGCAAAGTGCTGCCGAATCCCGATCACGTTGAACTGATTCGCCAGCGCGTTTACACCCACAACGCGCGCATTGCCGAACGTTTCCGTGTTGATCGTATTCTGTTGGCGGGCGATGCCGCGCACATCATGCCGGTCTGGCAGGGGCAGGGTTATAACAGCGGGATGCGCGACGCCTTCAACCTCGCCTGGAAACTGGCGCTGGTGGTGAACGGTAACGCGGGTGAGCGTCTGCTGGATACCTACCAGCAGGAGCGTCGTGACCATGCCAAAGCGATGATTGATTTATCCGTTACCGCCGGAAATGTCCTCGCCCCGGCAAAACGCTGGCATGGCAACGTGCGTGATGGCATCTCGTGGTTGTTGAACTATATCCCGCCGGTAAAACGTTATTTCCTCGAAATGCGCTTTAAACCGATGCCGCAGTACCGCGAAGGCGCGCTGGTGATGGACGCCAGCGCCAAAAACTCCCCGGTCGGCAAGATGTTTATTCAGCCGAAAGTGACCCGAGAGAACGGCGAGGTGACGCTGCTGGATGACGTGATTGGCGCAAAATTCGCCATTATCGGCTGGGGCTGCAACCCGCTGTGGGGCATGAGCGAGCAGCAAATTGCCCGCTGGCGCGCGCTGGGTACGCAATTCATGCAGATCGTGCCAGACGTACAGATTCATACCCCGCAGGACAACGTCGAGGGCGTGCTTCGCCTCGGTGATACGCAAAACCGCCTGAAAACCTGGTTTGCGGCGCAGGATGCGTCGGTGGCGGTCATTCGCCCGGACCGTTTTGTCGCCGCGCTGGCAATTCCGCAAACGCTGGGTAACCAACTAAACCTGCTTGCCAGCGTCATGGCGTTGCAAGCCGTTTCATCCTCCGCTCCTGTTGAAAAGGTGGCCTGATATGAACGCATATCTGCATTGTCTCTCCCACACGCCGCTGGTCGGCTATGTCGACCCGGCCCAGGCGGTACTGGATGAAGTGGATGGCGTGATTGCTGCAGCGCGCAAACGCATTGCGGCTTTTGACCCGGAACTGGTGGTGCTCTTTGCGCCCGATCACTACAACGGCTTCTTCTACGACGTGATGCCGCCGTTCTGCCTGGGCGTTGGCGCGACGGCGATTGGCGATTTCTCCAGCGCTGCGGGTGAACTGCCGGTGCCGACGGATATCGCAGAGGCCTGCGCACACTACACCATGAAAAACGGCATCGACCTGGCGGTTTCCTACTGTATGCAGGTTGACCACGGTTTTGCCCAGCCGCTGGAGTTTCTGTTAGGCGGGCTGGATTCTCGCCCGGTGCTGCCCATCTTCATTAACGGTGTCGCCACGCCGCTGCCCGGTTTCCAGCGTACCCGCATGATGGGGGAAGTGATTGGCCGTTTCCTCACGACCCTCAACAAGCGCGTCCTGATTCTGGGGTCTGGCGGGTTATCGCATCAGCCGCCGGTGCCGGAGCTGGCGAAGGTAGACGCCCACATGCGCGATCGTCTGCTGGGCAGCGGTAAGCATCTGCCGCCGGACGAGCGTGAGCTGCGTCAGCGCCGCGTCATCGAAGCCGCCGAGAAGTTTATTGAAGACCAGAAAAGCCTGCATCCGCTCAACCCGGTCTGGGATAACCAGTTTATGACGCTGCTTGAACAGAAGCGTCTGGGCGAGCTGGATGCCGTCAGTAATGAAGAACTTTCGGCCATTGCCGGGAAATCTACCCACGAAATTAAGACCTGGGTTGCCGCGTTCGCTGCGCTGTCGGCCTTTGGCGACTATCGCACCGAGGGGCGTTACTACCGCCCAATCCCTGAATGGATTGCCGGTTTTGGTTCCCTCAGCGCCCGTTCACAGAATTAAAGCAGGAGAAAAACAATGACCTATCAACCGCAAACTGAAGCCGCAACCAGCCGTTTTCTGAATGTTGAAGAGGGCGGCGAGACGCTGCGCATCCATTTTAACGATTGTGGGCAGGGCGATGAAACCGTCGTCATGCTGCACGGCTCAGGCCCCGGCGCAACCGGCTGGGCGAACTTTAGCCGTAACATCGACCCGCTGGTGGAAGCCGGTTACCGCGTTATCCTGCTCGACTGTCCGGGCTGGGGGAAGAGTGACACCATCATTAATAGCGGTTCCCGTTCCGACCTCAACGCGCGCATTCTGAAAAGCGTGGTTGATCAGCTGGATATCCAGAAGGTGCATCTGCTGGGTAACTCCATGGGCGGGCACAGTGCGGTGGCGTTTACCTTAACCTGGCCGGAACGCGTCGGCAAACTGGTACTGATGGGCGGCGGTACGGGCGGAATGAGCCTGTTCACCCCGATGCCGACGGAAGGTATTAAGCTGCTGAATGGCCTGTATCGTGAACCCAATATCGAGAACCTGAAGAAGATGATGAACATCTTCGTCTACGACCCAAGCGATCTGACCGAGGCGCTGTTTGAAGCGCGTCTCAATAATATGCTGGCGCGTCGCGATCACCTGGAAAACTTTATTAAGAGCCTGGAAGCCAACCCGAAACAGTTCCCGGACTTTAGCCCGCGGCTGGCTGAAATTAAAGCCCCGACGCTGATTGTCTGGGGCCGCAACGACCGTTTCGTCCCGATGGATGCAGGTTTACGTCTGCTTTCCGGCATTAATGGCTCTGAGCTGCACATTTACCGCGACTGCGGGCACTGGGCGCAATGGGAACATGCAGATTCCTTCAACCAATTGGTGCTGGATTACCTCAAACGCGCATAAGGAGCCGTGATGTCTGTACAAACACTGGAACATCTGGCCGCCGCTCTACGCGAGGCCGAACAAACCGGACAGGCGATTGCGCCGTTACGCGACATTATCGGCCCTGATAATGCCGAAGCCGCCTATGCCATCCAGGCTCTCAATGTGGAAAACGCGGTGGCGAAAGGCCGTCGCGTGGTCGGGCGCAAAATTGGCCTGACCCATCCGAAAGTGCAACAGCAACTGGGCGTTGATCAACCGGATTTTGGCACGCTGTTTGCCGATATGTGTTACGGCGACAACGACACGATCCCTTTTGATCGCGTGATGCAGCCAAAAATTGAAGCGGAAATTGCGCTGGTGCTGAACCGCGATTTGCCAAACGCCGATACCACCTTTGATGAGCTATACAGCGCTATCGAATGGGTGCTACCCGCGCTGGAGGTGGTGGGCAGCCGTGTGCGCGACTGGTCAATTAAGTTTGTCGATACAGTGGCGGACAACGCCTCCTGCGGCGTGTACGTCATCGGTAGCCCGGCGATGCGCCCGGCAGGCTTAGACCTGAAAAACTGCGCCATGCGCATGACGTGTAATAACGAAGAGGTGTCCAGCGGGCGCGGCAGTGAATGTCTGGGGCATCCGCTTAACGCCGCCGTCTGGCTGGCGCGCAAGATGGCGAGCCTTGGCGAACCGCTGCGTGCGGGTGACATCGTGCTGACCGGCGCGCTGGGCCCGATGGTCGCCATCAATCCAGGCGATCGTTTTGAGGCGCGTATTGAAGGTATTGGTTCTGTGGCAGCCACGTTCTCTGCCGCACAAGAAGGAAGTCAGTCATGAGTAAGATAAAAGTCGCCATCATCGGTTCAGGCAATATCGGCACCGACCTGATGATCAAAATTCTGCGCAACGGCAAACACCTGGAAATGGCGGTGATGGTCGGAATCGACCCGGAATCCGACGGCCTGGCGCGCGCGCGTCGTATGGGCGTTGCCACCACCCATGAAGGCGTCAACGGCCTGATGGCGATGCCGGAATTCGCCGACATTGATATCGTCTTTGACGCCACCAGCGCGGGGGCACATGTGAAAAACGACGCCGCGCTGCGGGCGAAGAAACCCAATATTCGCCTGATTGACCTGACGCCTGCGGCAATTGGCCCATACTGCGTGCCGGTGGTGAATCTCGATAAAAACCTCAGCCAGGGCAACGTCAACATGGTGACCTGCGGTGGTCAGGCGACTATCCCAATGGTGGCGGCGGTTTCCCGCGTGGCGAAGGTTCACTACGCGGAAATTATCGCCTCAATTTCCAGTAAATCTGCCGGGCCGGGCACACGCGCCAATATCGACGAATTTACCGAAACCACCTCGCAGGCCATTGAAGTGGTGGGCGGCGCGGCGAAAGGCAAAGCCATCATTATTCTCAACCCGGCAGAGCCGCCGGTGATGATGCGAGACACCGTGTATGTGCTGAGCGAGGACGCCTCGCAAATTGAAATTGAAGCGTCGATTGAAGAGATGGCCGCGGCCGTGCAGGCGTATGTACCGGGCTATCGCCTGAAGCAGAAGGTGCAGTTTGAAATGATTCCGCAGGATAAACCGGTGACCATTCCGGGAATTGGGCAGTTCTCCGGGTTGAAAACGGCGGTGTATCTGGAAGTCGAAGGCGCGGCGCACTATCTGCCGGCCTACGCCGGCAACCTCGATATCATGACCTCAGCGGCGATGTCGACGGCGGAAAAAATGGCGCAAACCATGGTGAAAGCAGCAGGAGAAGTCGCATGATCGGTAAAAAACTCTATATCTCCGACGTCACTCTGCGTGACGGCATGCACGCCATTCGCCACCAGTATTCCTTAGACAATGTGCGCCAGATTGCCAAAGCGCTGGATGACGCACGCGTGGATTCTATCGAAGTGGCGCACGGCGATGGTTTACAGGGGTCGAGCTTTAACTACGGTTTCGGCGCGCACAGCGACATCGAATGGATTGAAGCGGCCGCCGATACGGTGAAGCACGCCAAAATCGCCACCCTGCTGATTCCTGGCATCGGAACACTGCATGACCTGAAAGCCGCTTATCAGGCTGGCGCGCGCGTGGTGCGTGTGGCAACGCACTGCACCGAAGCGGATGTCTCCGCACAACATATCGCGTTCGCACGTGAGCTGGGCATGGACACTGTCGGCTTCCTGATGATGAGCCATATGACTACACCGGAAAATCTGGCGAAACAGGCGAAGCTCATGGAAGGCTACGGTGCAACTTGCATTTATGTGGTTGATTCCGGTGGCGCGATGAACATGAACGACATTCGCGACCGCTTCCGTGCGCTGAAAGCGGTGCTCAAGCCGGAAACACAAACCGGGATGCACGCACACCACAACCTGAGCCTTGGCGTAGCGAACTCTATCGTAGCGGTGGAAGAGGGCTGTGATCGTATTGACGCAAGTTTGGCAGGAATGGGCGCAGGGGCAGGGAATGCGCCGCTGGAAGTCTTTATTGCTGCGGCGGATAAGCTCGGCTGGGATCACGGCACGGATCTGTATGCGCTGATGGCGGCGGCAGACGATCTGGTGCGTCCGTTGCAGGATCGCCCGGTGCGCGTTGACCGTGAAACGCTGGCGCTCGGTTACGCCGGGGTGTACTCCAGCTTCCTGCGCCACAGCGAAGTGGCGGCGCAGCGCTACGGCCTCAGCGCGGTGGATATTCTGGTTGAGCTCGGTAAACGTCGAATGGTTGGCGGCCAGGAAGACATGATCGTCGATGTGGCGCTCGACCTGAAAGCCAAAGCGTAAAACATAACAAGAAAGCTTCGCCCGCCCGGCATGATGCCTGGCGGGCGCGTTTGCAAGGAAAAAATGCGCGGCTGGCAACGTATCAGCCGCCTTTCACCTGTCACCCTCGCAAAGGTAACGCTATGTCGAACATCGCCTCTACACCTGCAACATCACGCCTGATACTGACCATCGGGCTCTGTTTTCTGGTCGCCCTGATGGAAGGGCTGGATTTACAGGCGGCAGGCATTGCCGCTGTTGGTATCGCCCAAGCTTTTGCGCTCGATAAAATGCAGATGGGCTGGATTTTTAGCGCCGGGATACTGGGTCTGCTGCCCGGCGCGCTGGTAGGTGGAATGCTTGCCGATCGCTATGGTCGTAAACGCATTCTGCTGGGATCGGTCATGCTGTTTGGTCTCTTTTCGATAGCCACCGCGCTGGCGTGGAGTTTTCCGTCGCTGGTCTTTGCGCGTCTGATGACCGGTGTGGGGCTGGGCGCGGCGCTACCTAATCTGATAGCCCTGACCTCTGAAGCGGCAGGCCCGCGTTTTCGCGGCACGGCGGTGAGCCTGATGTACTGTGGCGTGCCGATTGGCGCGGCGCTGGCGGCAGCGCTGGGGTTTAGCGGCCTGGCGCAGGCGTGGCAAACCGTATTCTGGGTGGGCGGCGTCGTACCGCTGCTGCTGGTGCCGTTGCTGATGCGCTGGCTACCCGAATCGCAGGCGTTTACCCATCAACAGGCATCGTCGCCCGCACCACTTCGCGCGTTACTCGCGCCGGGGACGGCCTCCTCCACGTTACTGCTGTGGCTCTGCTACTTCTTCACCTTGCTCGTGGTGTATATGCTGATCAACTGGCTGCCAATGCTGCTGGTTGACCAGGGCTTTAGCGGCTCGCAGGCGGCGGGGGTAATGTTCTCCCTACAAATGGGTGCCGCGGTGGGCACGCTTATCCTCGGCGCATTGATGGATAAACTGAGCCCAATGCGCATGTCGCTGCTGATTTACAGCGGCATGCTGGCCTCGCTGCTGGCGCTCGGTTCGGCGGAATCGCTGAGCACGATGCTGCTTTCCGGATTTGTCGCCGGGTTATTTGCCACGGGGGGACAGAGCGTACTGTATGCGCTGGCGCCGCTCTTTTATCGCACCGAAATCCGCGCCACAGGTGTTGGCACGGCGGTCGCGATTGGCCGTCTGGGGGCGATGAGCGGCCCGCTGCTGGCCGGAAAAATGCTGGCGCTGGGTACCGGCACGGTAGGCGTGATGGCCGCCTCCGCGCCGGGGATCGTTTTGGCTGGTGTTGCGGTTTTCTGGCTAATGAATCGACAGAAGCTGGCATCCACCGCGATTGAAGCGTCTTAAGCGTAATTTTACCGGGCGGTGCAAGGCTGCCCGGCCTATCAATTCCCCTCTGTTTTGACCTTCTTGCCGGGGTTTTTCCGAGTTAATACAATAAAAAACGTAATCAGGTTGAAAGAGAAGGAGTAAGTCGCTCATACTCTTACCCAGTCTCCCGTGCATCAGAAAACCCTGAAGATCAATAACAGGAATTCGCACGGTCGCATAATTAAGGAATCCCTCATGGCAGAAGAAACTATTTTCAGCAAAATTATTCGTCGCGAAATCCCGTCGGATATCGTTTATCAGGATGAGCTGGTTACCGCGTTCCGCGATATCTCCCCACAGGCGCCGACTCACGTTCTGATCGTGCCTAACATCCTGATTGCCACGACCAATGACGTGGCGCCTGAACACGAACAGGTGCTGGGTCGTATGGTGACCGTGGCGGCAAAAATTGCCCGCGACGAAGGCATTGCTGATGATGGCTATCGTCTGATCATGAACTGCAACCGCCACGGCGGGCAGGAAGTCTTCCATATTCATATGCATCTGCTGGGCGGTCGTCCGCTTGGGCCGATGCTGGCACATAAAGGTTAAGTGATGAAAGCAGGCTTTTCAGCCGCGCTACTGGCCGCATTTTTGCTGGCCGGTTGTGGCTCGCATCCGGAAATTCCGGTAGGCGATCAGCAAACGCTGGTGATGGAATCGAATGTCCTGGCCGCCGGGATCAGTGCGGAAAAGCCTGAGCTGACGCGGTCGGAAATTCAGGCGACCGCCAGCGCGAAACTGTTCAATGAACGGCGTGAACCTGTCACCCTTCATTATCGTTTTTACTGGTATGAAGCCAGAGGACTGGAAATGCACCCGCTTGAAGCGCCGCGTACCGTCACCATCCCGGCTATGGGATCGGTCACGCTGTACGGCAGCGCCAGCAGCCTGGGCGCACATAAAGTCCGACTTTATCTTTATTTGTAAGGGGTAAAACGGAATGACTACATTGCGTCGCTATGCGCTAATCTCGGCACTGGCTGTCCTGCTCTCCGGGTGCGTGGTGAAACAAGAACAACCCGCACCGGTGGAAGAGGCGAAGCCAACACCGCAACAGCCAGTCGAACCGCAGCAGCCGGTACCGACGGTGCCTTCTGTTCCGACGATCCCGCAGCAACCAGGCCCTATTGAGCATCAGGACCAACAGCCGTCGCAGCCTGCGCCTCGCGTTCGTCACTATGACTGGAATGGTGCGGTGCAGCCGATGGCAGGCAAAATGTTGCAGGCCAGCGGCGTGAATGCGGGCAGCATTCTGCTGGTCGATAGCGTGAATAACCGTACCAACGGCACGCTGAACGCGGCTGAAGCGACAACGGCGCTGCGTAACGCACTGACCGGTAACGGTAAATTCACCCTGGTTTCCGCGCAGCAGCTGGCTGTTGCTAAACAGCAGCTTGGCCTGTCACCGCAGGATAGCCTCGGTTCGCGCAGCAAAGCGATGGGAATTGCCCGTAACGTCGGCGCACAGTATGTGCTCTACAGCAACGCCACCGGCAACGTGAATTCCCCGGTACTCAAAATGCAGCTGATGCTGGTACAGACGGGCGAGATTATCTGGTCAGGTAGCGGTGCCGTCACTCAGCAATAAACTCACGCGTGACGCGGTTCTGTCACGCTATTTTCCTCAGTATCATCTTGTCGCCAGCCCTGATTACGCGGGGCTGAGCGGCAGTAGCTGCATCATCGCCTGCGGTGATCAGCAGCGGGTTTTGCGTCAGCACCACACGGCGCAGGCCCGAGAATTTCACTTTCTGCGTCACTATCACGCGCTCACGCGTTTACCCTCCACGCTCGCCCCGAAGCCGGTTTTTTATACCGCTGGCTGGATGGCCGTTGAATTTTTCAGCGGAGAGGTGAAAAGCGTGCTGCCGCCCCCTCGCCAACTGGCGTCTCTCCTGTATCATCTGCATCAGCAGCCGCGTTTCGGCTGGCGCGTAACGGTGCAGCCGTTGCTGGAACGCTACTGGCAGCAGTGCCACCCTGCGCGACGCACGCCGTTCTGGCTGCGGACGTTACATCGCCTGAAAAAGCAGCGAGAGCCGCAGCCGCTGCGCCTCTCGCCATTGCATATGGATGTTCACGCGGGCAACATTGTGCATACGCCTGCCGGGTTGCGGCTGATTGACTGGGAGTATGCCGGGGACGGCGATATCGCACTGGAGCTGGCGTCGATGTGGATGGAGGACGAGCGTCAACGCCGTGACTACAGCGATGCGTACGCGACGCTGGCGAGCATTGCGCCAGACGCGCTGTGGCAACAGATTTTACGCTGGCGGCCCTGGGTGTTAATGCTCATGGCGGGCTGGTACGAGTGTCGCTGGCGGCAAACCGGCGATCGACAATTTATCACGCTGGCAGATGAAATTTGGTGTCAGTTAAAGGAAAAACGATAAGAGAGGTCAGTGTGGGTCCGGTAATGTTGGATGTGGAAGGCTACGAACTGGATGCGGAAGAGCGCGAGATTCTGGCGCATCCGCTGGTAGGCGGCCTGATTTTATTTACCCGTAACTATCATGATCCGGCGCAGCTGCGTGAACTGGTGCGCCAGATCCGTGAAGCATCGCGTAATCACCTGGTGGTGGCGGTCGATCAGGAAGGCGGTCGCGTGCAGCGTTTCCGCGAAGGATTTACCCGCCTGCCTGCCGCACAATCTTTTGCCGCCGTGCTCGGCGAGGAAGAGGGTGGACGGCTGGCGGTTGAGGCCGGTTGGCTGATGGCCAGCGAAATGATTGCCATGGATATCGATATCAGCTTTGCGCCGGTGCTGGACGTTGGGCATATCAGCGCCGCGATTGGCGAGCGCTCCTATCATGCGGATCCGCAAAAAGCGCTGACGATGGCGCGTCACTTTATCGACGGTATGCACAGCGCCGGGATGAAAACCACCGGCAAACACTTCCCGGGGCACGGTGCGGTCACCGCCGATTCCCATAAAGAGACGCCGCGCGATCCGCGTCGCGAAGCCGACATTCGCGCCAAAGATATGGCGGTGTTCCAGACGCTAATTACGGAAAACAAACTCGATGCCATTATGCCTGCACACGTCATCTACAGCGACGTTGACCCGCGCCCGGCAAGCGGCTCGCCGCACTGGCTGAAAACCGTGTTGCGCGGTGAGCTAGGTTTCGATGGCGTGATTTTCTCTGATGATTTGTCGATGGAAGGCGCGGCGATTATGGGCAGCTATGCCGAACGCGGTCAGGCATCGCTGGATGCGGGTTGCGATATGATCCTGGTCTGCAATAATCGTAAAGGCGCGGTCAGCGTTCTTGATAACCTGTCGCCGATCAATGCTGAGCGTGTTACGAAATTGTATCATAAAGGTTCATTTACACGTCAGGCGTTAAGGGATTCCGCCCGCTGGAAGAGCGTCAGTGCGCAACTTGAACAGCTCCATGAACGCTGGCAGGACGTGAAGGCAGGCCATTAACCCTCCCGACAAGGGAGTTGTGGTGAGGATCAAATGATTATTTATTTGCACGGTTTTGACTCGAACAGCCCAGGCAACCATGAAAAAGTGTTGCAGCTCCAGTTTATCGATCCGGATGTGCGGTTGATTAGCTACAGTACGCTGCATCCAAAACATGATATGCAGCATTTGCTTAAAGAAGTGGACAAAATGTTGCAGCTCAACGTCGACGATCGCCCGCTGATTTGCGGTGTGGGGCTCGGTGGCTACTGGGCGGAACGCATCGGCTTTTTATGCGACGTACGTCAGGTGATCTTCAACCCGAACCTGTTCCCGAATGAGAACATGGACGGGAAGATTGACCGCCCGGAAGAGTATCTCGATATTGCCACCAAGTGTGTGAACAACTTCCGCGAGAAAAACCGCGACCGCTGCCTGGCCATCCTTTCCCGTAAGGATGAGGCGCTCGACAGCCAGCGCTCGGCGCAGGAACTGCATCACTTTTATGAAATTATCTGGGATGACGTTCAGGGGCATAAATTTAAAAACATCTCGCCACATCTGCAGCGTATTAAAGCTTTTAAAACCTTAGGTTGAAACCGTTTTCCACGCCCCGTTCTGGGGCGTGAAATGTTAAATTTCCCTCCTTTTTCACTTCCATCACCCACCAAAAATCCCACTAAACGCTAAAGTTGTTTAACTTCTGCGCGGTAAAACTTGATACACATCAAATTTGGTATGACCAATGCACCGTTCATGTTATTCTTCTTGCTGCTGAATGGTTTCGGAATAGTAACTTGTTGTTAGATAAGAGCTATTTTAATAACTTTTAATTAACAATTGGTTAATAATTTTTAAGGGGGTCATGTGACTACACCAATCAAAAGAATCGTTATTGTGGGTGGTGGCGCTGGCGGCCTGGAACTGGCTACTCAACTGGGTAGAAAGCTTGGCCGGAGCAAAAAAGCGAAAATTACGCTGGTGGACCGCAACCACAGTCATCTGTGGAAGCCGTTGCTGCATGAAGTGGCAACCGGCTCTCTGGATGAAGGCGTAGATGCGCTGAGCTACCTGGCGCACGCGCGTAACCATCACTTCCAGTTCCAGCTGGGTTCGGTGATGGACATCAACCGCGAAGCGAAAACCATTACTATCGCTGAACTGCGTGATGAGAAGGGTGATCTGCTGGTGCCGGAACGTAAGCTGGCTTACGACACACTGGTGATGGCGCTGGGCAGTACCTCCAACGACTTCAACACCCCAGGCGTGAAAGAGCACTGCATCTTCCTCGATAACCCGCATCAGGCACGTCGTTTCCATCAGGAGATGCTGAACCTGTTCCTGAAATATTCAGCGAACCTCGGCGCGAACGGTAAAGTGAATATTGCCATCGTGGGCGGTGGGGCAACCGGCGTTGAGCTTTCGGCCGAACTGCACAACGCGGTGAAACAGTTGCACAGCTACGGCTATAAAGGCCTGACCAACGATGCACTGAACGTCACGCTGGTGGAAGCGGGCGAACGTATTCTGCCTGCGCTGCCGCCGCGTATTTCCGGTGCCGCGCACAACGAGCTGACCAAAATGGGCGTACGCGTCCTGACGCAGACCATGGTCACCAGCGCCGATGAAGGCGGCCTGCACACCAAAGACGGCGAATATATTCAGGCCGACCTGATGGTGTGGGCGGCGGGCATCAAAGCGCCAGACTTTATGAAAGAGATTGGCGGTCTGGAAACCAACCGTATCAACCAACTGGTGGTTGAACCGACGTTGCAGACTACACGTGATGCGGACATCTTCGCCATTGGCGACTGTGCGTCCTGCGCCCGTCCGGAAGGCGGGTTTGTGCCGCCGCGTGCTCAGGCTGCGCACCAGATGGCAACCTGCGCACTGAATAACATTCTGGCGCAGATGAAGGGCAAAGAGCTGAAACCGTACTCTTACAAAGATCACGGCTCGCTGGTTTCACTTTCGAACTACTCGACGGTCGGCAGCCTGATGGGCAACCTGATGCGCGGCTCGATGATGGTTGAAGGTCGCATTGCGCGTATGGTGTATATCTCGCTGTATCGTATGCACCAGATTGCACTGCATGGCTACATCAAAACCGGCCTGATGATGCTGGTCGGCAGTATCAACCGCGTGATCCGCCCGCGCCTGAAACTGCACTAATGTCACATCCCGGCCCGACGTTCTGTCGGGCCATTTTCAGCAGATTGTTCGCTGACTAACAGAAATTACCGCTAAGACTCCTCTGATTCATGCGGGTTTGTGGTTTTATCTCGCACTTTTCATCCGCTTTCTGATTTGCTAACCCTCTCACCAAGTTGCAGAATTGTTACTATCAGCAACAAAGGAGGATTTCCCGTGAATAAATCGATGTTGGCGGGTATAGGGATTGGCGTCGCAGCTGCGCTTGGCGTGGCGGCAGTCGCCAGCCTGAACGTGTTTGACCGCGGCCCGCAATATGCGCAGGTGATTTCGGCTAAACCTATCAAAGAAACCATCAAAACTCCGCGTGAGGAGTGCCGCAATGTGGCGGTTACCCATCGCCGCCCGGTACAGGATGAAAACCGGATTACCGGTTCCGTGCTCGGCGCTGTCGCGGGTGGCGTGATTGGTCACCAGTTTGGCGGCGGACGCGGAAAAGACGTTGCCACGGTGGTAGGGGCATTAGGTGGCGGCTACGCCGGGAATCAGATCCAGGGCTCGATGCAGGATAATGACACCTACACCAGCACCCAGAAACGCTGCAAAACCGTGTATGACAAATCCGAGAAAATGCTTGGGTATGACGTGACGTATAAAATTGGCGACCAGCAGGGCAAAATCCGGATGGATAAAGATCCGGGAACGCAAATTCCGCTGGATAATAATGGCCAATTAATTCTGACTAACAAAACGTAAAAATAGCGTTACTGTTGTTTTAGCCCCTCATTCGCTCAGGCTGAGGGGCTTTTTTTATATTTATAATAAATTAATTAAAACAAATCATAATTTTTATGAATTTAATATTTTCTGAAAGATAATGTTATTAGATTACACGAATTTATGTTGCTGGTGGTTCATCCTATACTCGAGATCTTTGACTGATTAATAATGAAATGCTGTTTATAAACAGAATGTAAAGGGGCTTCCCTGGGCGGTAGCGTGCGCCAATATCAATGAAAAATATCAACCAGAAAATATAACGATAGATAATTAAAAGGAATTATGTATGCCCACAGCAGCCAGACTCAGCGATAAAGGAACACAACATGACGGTTTCTACGAGACCGCCATTATTGCAGGCTCTCTCACTGTGTTTATTGACGGCCTACCCGCCGCCCGTATGGGCGACCCGCTGACACCTCATGACAAAGCCCCCGACCATCCGCCCCATCCGCGCAAAATCGCCAGTGGCTCTGCCACTGTTTTCATTGACGGCCTGCCCGCCGCCAGAACCGGCGATGCCATTGACTGTGGCGGCGTGGTTATTGGTGGCGGTACGGTCAACATCGGTTAATTACTTTTTCCTGTAGCGATACCAGGGAGGTCATCATGTCATTAAAAGGGCTGCGTTTTACGCTGACGGTGGATGGACTGGTGCCGGAGACGTTCGCGGTGGTGGATTTCCGCCTCACGCAGGCATACTCATCGCCGTTTGTCCTGGATGTGGATGTCGCCAGCGACTCGTTCCGCCAGACTGCGGAGAAGCTGCTGGAAAAGGGGGCCGTGCTGACTATCTGGCAGGGCAGCACGGCGCTGCGTTATGTGAGCGGTGTGGTGTCGGGGTTCGGCATGAAGGAGCACAACGGCTGGCAGATGCAGTACCACCTTCAGATACGCCCGCCGTTGTGGCGCAGCGGGCTGCGCCAGAACTACCGTATCTTCCAGCTGCAGGACATTAAGGCCATCTCCGCCACGCTGTTAAACGAGGACGGAGTGACGCAGTGGACGCCGCGCTTTTATGAGAGCCACCCGGCCCGGGAGTTCTGCGTCCAGTACGGTGAAAGCGACCTGGCGTTTCTGACCCGGCTGTGGGCGGAGGAAGGCATTTTCTTTTATGACAGATACGCTGACGACAGCCCGGAGCAGACGCTCACGCTCTGCGATGATGTGGCGGGCCTGCCGGTGTACGGGGAGATACCGTTTAACCCGAACACCCGCGAGGTGACGACGGCGTGTATCAGCCTGTTCCGCTACCAGGCGCAGGTGCGCCCCTCGCAGGTGCGTTCAAAAGACCACACGTTTAAGGTGCCGGACTGGCCGGGTATTTACATTGAGGATGCTGAAAACCTCAACGGGCAGTTAACGCAGTACAAAATACTGGACTGGCCGGGGCGCTACAAGGACGAGCAGCACGGCCAGGACTTCACCCGCTACCGGCTGGAAGGGCTGCGTAACAATGCCGAAGCGGCGACGGGGGTGAGTAACTCCCCGGCGCTGTGGCCGGGACGGCGGTTCACCCTGACGGGGCATCCGGTACAGGGAGCGAACCCGAACCGTGAGTGGCAGGTGGTGAGCAGCACGCTGACGGGGAGCCAGCCGCAGGCGCTGCACGGGAGCCGGGGGCAGGGAACGACGCTGAGTAACCATATCACAGTCATCCCGGCAGACCGGACCTGGCGCTCACAGCCCCTGCCGAAGCCGAAGGTGGACGGCCCGCAGAGTGCCGTTGTCACCGGGCCGGAGGGCGAGGAGATTTTCTGCGACGAACACGGACGGGTGCGGGTGAAGTTTCACTGGGACCGTTATCACGGTATGACGGAGGAGAGTTCGTGCTGGATACGGGTATCGCAGGCGTGGGCGGGCGCGGGGTTCGGCAACCTGGCGATACCGCGCGTGGGCCAGGAAGTGATAGTGGACTTCCTGAACGGCGACCCGGACCAGCCCATTGTGACGGGCCGTACCTACCACGAGGATAACCGTTCACCGGGCGACCTGCCGGGAACGAAGACGCAGATGACCATCCGCTCAAAAACCTGCAAGGGCAGCGGCTTTAACGAGCTGCGGTTCGAGGATGCGACGGACAGTGAGCAGGTGTATATCCATGCGCAGAAGAACATGGACACGGAGGTGCTTAACAACCGGACGACGGACGTGAAGCATGACCACACGGAGACCATCGGCAACAACCAGAAAATCACGGTGGGG
This sequence comes from Pseudocitrobacter faecalis, assembly GCF_965231525.1. Taxonomy (NCBI): domain Bacteria; kingdom Pseudomonadati; phylum Pseudomonadota; class Gammaproteobacteria; order Enterobacterales; family Enterobacteriaceae; genus Pseudocitrobacter; species Pseudocitrobacter faecalis. The sequence continues at coordinate 1,819,455 of NZ_CBDDNJ010000002.1, forward strand.
CTGGGCCAGACGGTGACGGTGGGCACAAAAAAAGAAGGGGGACATGACCAGACCATCACGGTGGCCCATGACCGCAGCATCACGGTGCGCAATGACCAGACGCTGAAGGTGGCGAACGACCGGCGGGTGGAGGTCAGCCACGATGACGGTCTGTACGTGGCAAATGACCGAAAGGTGACGGTGGAAGGGAAGCAGGAGCACAAAACGACGGGGAACCATGTCAGCCTGGTGGAGGGGAAGCACAGCCTGGAGGTGAAAGGTGACCTGGCGGAGAAGGTGAGTGGCGCGCTGGGGATAAAGGTGGACGGGGATATCGTGCTGGAGAGCAGCAGCCGGATAAGCCTGAAGGTGGGCGGCTCGTTCGTGGTGATACATGCCGGAGGGGTTGACATTGCGGGACCGAAGATAAATCTGAACGGCGGGGGGAGTACGGGGACGCCAGTATCGACGCTGCAGCCAACTGCAATAAAAGCTCTGGCGGATGAGGGGGATTCGGCGTCTGCCCCGGCTGAGCGCAGAGGAAGTGATCGTTCCGGAAGTGGTAATGACTCAGGAGAACATGATGAGCCAGAAAGTGAAGAATCAGTAGTCAGGTTTATGTTTTCGTAACAACAATATTATCCGGATGTATATCACACCATTGCAACATTGTTCATTACATTAATAAAGGATTATAAAATGATCATCATCCCACTATTTTTACGTGAGCGCTCAAACCCTGAAAATGATGCTGACTGGGTGAACCGGATGATGCCCTCAGAAACACAGAGGGGCTTCCCTGTCAATGCAGGGCAGTCCTGTCACGGAAGTATTCATCTGACTATGACAAAGAAAAAAGTCACGATTAACGGGGAGCGGAAGTTATATCACGCTTGATGCCAATGGTATTGAGTCTGCCACTCAGGGGGAGTTTTAGACCAAAACCGGGCATTACGGGCGAAAAGATAAGGCCAATAAGCCAAAAGACTTCCCGAATGTGGCACCTGAAACGACCGAACCTTCCAGTAACTTCAGCTTTTCCTGACAAGGAGTCAACATATGATTATCAGTCCTCCGTTTCTGAGAGATAAAGAGGCGACTCAGTCTGACGCAGACTGGATTGAAGCGATGATGCCTGTCAATGCTCGCCGGGGATATCCTCTCAATGCATCAGCGTCCTGGCATGGGGGCATACATATATCGCATACTGATACAGGCACAGCAGCGGAGAAAGTGAGGGCAATCGCTGACGGGACCGTGGTGTCGTTCCGCAAGCCGTCTCCGCCAGAAAAAAGAGACCAGTTTCCATTGAAGTATGCCGCTGTAAGAGGGACGGATGATGGTTATGTTTTATTGAAACATGAGACAGAAATAGGTTCCGGAGAAGACAGTAAGGTCGTTTTTTACTCTTTGTATATGCATCTCAAGTTTCTGGAAGCAGAGATAAAAGCTGACGCCAAAATTTACCGGAAAGACCCACTTGGCTCTTCCGGAATGACTGACGGCCAGAATGAATTTCACTTCCAGATTTTCTGCGATGATGCCAACATCAGTAAACTGACGGGACGAAAAACGAAGGAACTGGATATTTCGAAAGATGGTCGCACTGATGCGGTTTACGGTGATATCCATTTTTATCTGCCAGCAGGAACAACGTTTTACGATAAAGCCCCCGCAAATAACAGCACTTCCCTGGGCGGGCTTTCTGAGCTGTATACCAGTAGTGCGCCTCTGTATGTCAGCATGAACCTGGTAAAAGGCAACTGTACGATGGTGACCCGACAGAAGAATATGCAGACTGACGGGAAGTATGATCTGCTGGGCGAGCCGCTGGTTAACGCCGATGGTGAAGATTATGAATATAATCTTTATAAAACCGCTATGCGGAATTATAAACAGAGCCCCAGTGCCGGATTTGAGTTGCTTCGTTTTGGCCGGGTTATCAATACGGAAAATGAAACGCTGGTTCCGGCTGACGCACCATTATGGATGACAGTCAGTTATCCAGGTGGAACGGGGGTGGTAAATCTTGCCGCTCCTGATATTAAAAAGTTTAGCGATGCAGATTTCCCCCACTGGACAGGATGGCTGCTGGTTGATGATGACAACGATACACACAGTCAGTGTAATTCGGAGATCATCAGAAAGTTGCAGGAAGAGGGCAGGTTTGAGGCTCAAAGCAACAGGCTTATCTGCTGCTTACCGTTTGAGTGGGAAAAAAGCACAATTGATACCAGGTATAAATGGCTGATGACCGGTTTGCCCTGGGAGCAGTGTACGCCGGAAAAAACGGCTATATGGCAGGTTCCGGGGACGCAGGGAAAAAAGGACCGCGTTCTGATGAATGATGAGGATTATGGCAAGTTCAAACAGCACGTAGAAGCGCTGTGTTTTGACTCTGGCGAGTTGATTCAAGGCAAAGTCTGGCATTTTGATCCTTATGGATTTATTGAGCATTTCAGGAAGTGTATATGGTTAGATAAATCAGATTTAAGTAGGATTTACTCCATAACATCTGAAACGATCAGAGAAAAGTATCGACCCTCTATGAATGCTGTATTGGTTAAATATGGAATGAATAATCCAGAACGAGCTGCTCATTTTTTAGGGCAAGGCGCGATTGAATCACAAAATTTAAATCTCATGGTTGAGGGTACTGTTTCATATGTCCACCATCCAGAACATCCTTCATTCGCAGATGAAACTAATGGTTACTATGCAGATCCGAAAGATACATATGGGTATTTTTATAATTATGAGCGCGATGGTAATGATTTAGGTAATGTTACCAAAAGCGATTTGCGAGATTCAAGAAATAATCGTTTGTCTGTAGTAATGGGAAGAGATCAAAGGAATAGGCCTATTTTGACTTCTCCCCAAAGAAGCATTATTGATGCAAATTTATCACGTGTTGGAGATGGGATGAAATTTCGAGGGAGAGGGTTTAAGCAGTTAACAGGTTTAGCAAATTACACGGGGTATTGGACTTATAGAGGGTGGTTGAGTCGTACGGATTACGATAATAATTGGTGGCAAAATTCTACACGATTAAGAGTTCCTGTAATAGCAAATCCTCAGAATATATCTACAATACCTTATAACTGTATTGATTCTGGAGGACAGTTTGCAGCAAAAAATGGAGTGTCACGAAGGGCTGATGCTGGAGTTACTCGTGAGAATTCAAGATCTGTGAGCATGATTATAAATAGGTGGGATACACAATCTTTTGAACGACGGTATCAATCAACACAAAATGTATATTTTATTCTGGGTGATCTTTAAATGAAAATAGTGATAACATTGCTTTTTGTTCTTTTTTCCGGCTCGAGCTATAGTAGTGAGACTTATAAATCAATAAATTTTAAAGAAGCGACTATTGCTATTCCTGCTAAATGGAATTTCGCGGAAGAAGAAGATTGTTTGTTTATTTGGAAGGGACAATTTCAATCAGTTAGCTATCTTAGGGTTTGCCGGGGGATGTCAAGTGGTGAAAGTGATTATTTTACTGTGAATGATAATGGGGTTTGGGAAGCTATTACTGATGGCGTTCCTATTTTGGCTGATGTGTTTGTAACAACAAAATATACTGGTATGAGCGCAATAGTTTCATGTAAATATAATGATGACGCTGGTTATCATACAGGTAAATGTTTTCAAGCAGAGATAGAGTTGCCTACGCATATAAATTTCACATTTGCTGGTGTAGGTGAGTCTTCCTTATTTAAGGACTACAAGGAAGCATATCTCTCATTTAAGATTAAATGATGATTAAAAATATTTTTATCTGGGCTGGTAATTGTCGGTGAGATAAGACAGCGAATCAGGGTTTCATGGAGTAGTACTGACTCAAAATTACTCAAAAACACGAGACTTAAATATTTTTTAAATAATTTTTATGGAGAGGTGTTTAAAAAACACCATAGTTGTAATGAGATTATGTTTGTATGTTTTTTTATTTCCCCAGCTATAGTTTCTTGCTCAGGGAGTATGCGTTATGCTCCTGAGTAACTCCCATCCGCTAAGGTCGGAGAGAAGTATAATATACAGGTTCAAATGAAGGGGGGATCATTCGAGATCGGTTTTATTATACAATTTAGCCATATTCTTCCGGTGTGTACAAGACAGAAAGGACTCTTCCCGTAATGGAATAGATTGGTGAGAAAAAATAAAAGGTGATAGTATTAATGTAAAATGCGCCGGGGATTTTGATGATTTGAATCCCGTTTGCAACACGATTGAAATTGAAGGTGATATTAATGTCAAACAGGATATAGTTATCGAACTGGATGGCTCAATATTCGGTGCATCAAATCCTGGAATACATTTCAAAAAATTCACAATTCATGTTGAAGAATAAAATCTGTTAGCTTTTCTATTTTGTGTCATCGTGATACGCGAAGAAAGTAAAATGACTTCATATATTGAATGTAATTGATTGGAGTTGTTGTGATTTAAATAAGGTATACCATGCCAGTTTTGTATTTTAGTGTTTAAATAATATAACACATGAGGAAAGTTATATATCCACAGCAGCCAGACTTAGTGATAAAGGCACCTGGCATGACGGTTATTACGAGACCGCCATTATTGCAGGCTCCTCCACCGTATTCATTGCCGGCCTGCCCGCCGCCAGAGCCGTCGATACCATTGACTGTGGCGGCGTGGTTATCGGTGGCGGTACGGTCAATATCGGTTAATTACTTTTTCCTATAGCAATACCAGGGAGGTCATCATGTCATTAAAAGGGCTGCGTTTTACGCTGACGATGGACGGACTGGTGCCGGAGACGTTTGCGGTGGTGGATTTCCGCCTCGCCCAGGCATACTCATCGCCGTTTGTCCTGGATGTGGATGTCGCCAGAGACTCGTTCCGCCAGACGGCGGAGCAGTTGCTGGAGAAGGGGGCGTGCTTTAAGGTGGTGAGACAGGCTGTAGATTCTGATGTAATAACATCTGGTGATGATAATACACGCTAATGATTTTGAAGATATATTATGAAGACTATTGTATTTTTTATTTTTTTATGTTCATCGTGTGCATTTGCAGATGGGATTAATTGTTTTACACGAAGGGAGGTTAATTCGATTGTTACTGGTTTTTATTCTTCTTCAGATAACTTTGCTTATGTCAAGCAAATGGCTGCGGAAAATCTGAAAAATGAACTTCAATATTATGAAAAAAACAATCAGATAAATAATGTTATGAAACACGCCACGCAGATTATTTTCAGTCGGGGAAATCCTGGTGATTATCAGTCATCTAAACAGTTTATAGATAATTATCCCAATATGAATAATTTCCCCAACAATGGTTGCGTTTGGGAAGTCAGTTTTTTAACACCCGAGAAGATAAGAAAAATGTGCGATGATAATGGGGCTTCGGGGTATTTTTTTCTCTTTTACAAAGATGAATAATGAAATTAAATTTAGTTCTATTTTAGAAATGGAAATATTACGTCCTGATGGTTCTTATGTTTGTAAAGGTTTTGATAGCTATATAAGAGAATGACAATCATATATATAATATTGTGGCTAGATTATAATAATCCCTTTAAAAGATATACAATATGAAGCTTCTGCTAATGAATTATAGTAATTCCTGAATATAAGGATGTTCCTATAAGAATTCATCGAAATTAGCAAGAATATTTCTGTCATTTCAAATTGTTGCCAGCAGGAAAATATTGATCCCAAACTTACGGATAATCAGCCTGTTCCGCTACCAGGCGCAGGTGCGCCCCTCGCAGGTGCGTTCAAAAGACCACACGTTTAAGGTGCCGGACTGGCCGGGTATTTACATTGAGGATGCTGAAAACCTCAACGGGCAGTTAACGCAGTAAAAATACTGGACTGGCCTGGGCGCTACAAGGACGAGCAGCACGGCCAGGACTTCACCCGCTACCGGCTGGAAGGTCTGCGTAACAATGCCGAAGCGGCGACGGGGGTGAGTAACTCCCCGGCGCTGTGGCCGGGACGGCGGTTCACCCTGACGGGGCATCCGGTACAGGGAGCGAACCCGAACCGTGAGTGGCAGGTGGTGAGCAGCACGCTGACGGGGAGCCAGCCGCAGGCGCTGCACGGCAGCCGGGGGCAGGGTACGACGCTGAGTAACCATATCACGGTTATCCCGGCAGACCGGACGTGGCGCTCACAGCCCCTGCCGAAGCCGAAGGTGGACGGCCCGCAGAGTGCCGTTGTCACCGGGCCGGAGGGCGAGGAGATTTTCTGCGACGAACACGGCCGGGTGCGGGTGAAGTTTCACTGGGACCGTTATCACGGTATGACGGAGGAGAGTTCGTGCTGGATACGGGTATCGCAGGCGTGGGCGGGCGCGGGGTTCGGCAACCTGGCGATACCACGCGTGGGCCAGGAGGTGATAGTGGACTTCCTGAACGGCGACCCGGACCAGCCCATTGTGACGGGCCGTACCTACCACGAGGATAACCGTTCACCGGGCGACCTGCCGGGGACGAAGACGCAGATGACCATCCGGTCAAAGACGTACAAGGGCGGTGGTTTTAACGAACTGCGATTCGAGGACGCCACGGATAATGAACAGGTCTATATCCACGCGCAGAAGAACATGGATACAGAGGTACTTAACGACCGGACAACGGATGTGAAACATGACCACACGGAGACCATCGGCAACAACCAGAACATCACGGTGGGGCTGGGCCAGACGGTGACGGTGGGGAAAGAGAATGCCGGGGGACATGACCAGACCATCACAGTGGCCCATGACCGGAGCATCACGGTGCGTAACGACCAGACGCTGAAGGTGACGAACGACCGGACGGTAAGCGTGAGCCATGACGACGGCCTTTACGTAAAAAACGACCGAAAGGTGACGGTGGAAGGCAAGCAGGAGCACAAAACGACGGGGAACCACGTCAGCCTGGTGGAAGGGAAGCACAGCCTGGAGGTGAAGGGCGACCTTGCGGAGAAGGTGAGTGGCGCGCTGGGGATAAAGGTGGACGGGGATATCGTGCTGGAGAGCAGCAGCCAGATAAGCCTGAAAGCGGGTGGCTCGTTCGTGGTGGTACACTCTGGTGGCGTGGATATAGTGGGGCCGAAGATAAATCTGAATGGCGGGGGCAGTCCGGGGAAGCCGGTACCTACACTGCAACTTACTGTCCTGAACACTTTAGTCAGTAATGATACGGATAGTAATAATGATGATGATATCTGTAATGATGAGACCAGAGTGAAGTTCATGTTTTCATAGCGGGATAATCATTCAGAGAAAGATCATGGATGACGGTAGTGATAATAATACAATAATACTATGATTCTCTACTTTCTTAGCAGAGAAGCTCTGTGAATAAATAATTCATACTCGTTATAATTTTTATAACCTTAATAAGGACTATTGATAATGATAATCAGCCCTCCAATATTGCATGCACATACAGACACTGAAAAAGACTCTGACTGGGTAAACAGAATGATGTCTGTTGATCCAGAAAGAAATTTCCCAATGAATAGCGGTCGATCTTGGCATGGTGGAGTTCATTTGAACGGCAATCCGTCAGAGACTGTTAGGTGTATTGCCGAGGGGAAGGTTATTTCAATACGCCAGCCAGAACCAGCGGAAAATACAATTCCCCCTTTAAATTATAACGGAGTTACGGACAAAGGCTATGTTTTGATAAAACATGAAACAGAAATCGGTAGTGGAGAAGAGGGTAAAATAGTCTATTACTCATTATATATGCACCTGAGAAGCATTGACAGTAATGTGCAGCCGGGAAATACGCTATGCCGGAAAGAACCGGTTGGTGCAGCAGGGATGGTGGACGGTCAGAACGCCTTGCATTTTCAGATTTTTTGTGATGATGAAAACATTCAGAAAATCACAGGAAGAACATCACCGGAAACAGATCTGAAGAAAGACGGACGAACTGAAGTAGTTTACGGTGACAGCCATTTTTATCTTCCTGCCGGAACACCGGTTTATGAGGACATGCCGGAAGAAAACTCGCTGGCGAACAACAGTCCGGTACAAAGAACCAGCGTGCCATTGTATGTCACAATGAGTTTTGATAAAGGCAGTTGTACGATGGTGACGCGTCAGCAGAATGAAGCGCTTAATGATACCTATACTGAAGTAGGTTCTCCCTTAATTGATGCTGATGGTAAGGATTATGAATACAATCTCTATTCCTACGCGCTGCAACTCTATCCGAAAAGCCCAAGTGCCGGTTATGAGATGCTGCGTTTTGGTCGGGTTGTTAATACTGAATATGAAGAATTAGTCCCGGCGGATGCGCCGCTGTGGCGAACAATCAATACGCCACAGGGTAAAGGCATAGTTAACTTAGGGGCGAGAGATATCAGGGTTTACAGCGATGGTGATTTTCCACACTGGACGGGGTGGAAACTGGTGAACGATGATACGGACACCAACAGCCAGTGCAATTCACCAACCATCCTGTGTACAACCCGCAATGACCTAAGTCGGATGATTTGTCATTTTCCGCTAGAATGGGACAGCGCCACCGTGGAATCACGGTTTGAGTGGCTGAAATCCCCCAATGACGTACTGAGTAAGCCGATGACAGAGCCTGACCTAGATTTGCTGACAGAACACTGTAAGGCACTTTGTTTGGTAGAGAATCCTTTACCTGCCAGGCGTGTATGGCATTTTGATCCCAGACAGTTTATTGCACATTTCAGGAAATGTGGGTGGTTAGGAGAAAATGATATTTTAAGTCTGGTAAGACGTTATCAAAATGCTTATCCCATGACATCAGAACTTACAAGACCATTAAGTAAAGACACTCTCATTGAGCGGATTACTAGCCAAGGACAAAATAGCAATGGTGAGGTGATAAGACCTGCAGGGTTGAAAAATGAACTATCGAAGTCACTAAGGAAGTACTTAATTACAACTCCATTGCGGATTGCGCATTATTTCGGTCAGATGGCGAGAGAAACAGGCAGATTTGCGTCTTTTATAGAAAATGGTGATTTGAGTTATTTTAATATGTATGAGCCAGGAACAGAACAGGGACTTAAACTTGGAAATAATGTTGTTGGTGATGGCGCAAGATTTAAAGGCAGAGGTACCATACATCTAACTGGTCGTGAGAATTATAGAAATTATGGAAAGTATAGGAATCCGTCAGATGATGATTTTTTTACTACAGAACCCAATAACCAACTCCCAGTTGAAAATGCTTATTTTTCTTGCGATGCAGGGGGATACTTTTGGGCAAGTAAGCAAAAATACATAATGGTAAGCCATCGATTGACACCTAGCGGCAGTTTAGGCGTTAATTATTGGGCGGATAAAGGATGTAGTTTGTCACATGCAAGAGAAGTTACACGGCGAATAAACCCAGCAGCAGATGGCTTCGATTTAGTTCGTTGGCCAGTTTTTGAGCATTCTTGGTATGTATTGAATGATGAAATAACACCTCCATTAAATTACATAAGGATTATTTAAAACAATGGATTTTAAAAAAACATTAATCGGTTTGGTAGGCTTGATATTTATTTCACTGCCTTTTGCGGCAAAGTGCTCTCAACTCAAAAATTTGAATGATTACTCAGTGATGCTTTGTGGAAAAGTGTCAAATAAAATCCTGGATGATATTGGTGAGTATAAAGCAAGAGATAAAAAATCCGAAATGGTAGACTTACTGATATTAATTAGTAATGACGAACCTAACGGTGTTTCTGAGACAAGAGTGATTTCTAATGGTGAAATATATTTTAAGGGGGGGGGTACCATGAACTTTGATGCCTCATTCATTATGACAATAAATGGTGGAGTTCATACTGACACTGTCACTTATATATCAAAGAAGAATAAAATTATCGGGGGCTATTTTTATAATGATGAGAGTAAAACCGATAAGCCTAAAGAAGTATATATCTCAAACACAGGAGCTGTATATCATATAAATATTGAAAGTGTAAGCGATGATAAATGTCTTGATAAATTCAAGTAACGATAACGCAAGGGGGATTGATTGGATTTACATTGTCGTTAATTAGCCCTGAATATAATAAATAATTATGAGCGGATGGGTGTGGATTTCGATAAACTTCCGCGCCATAATAATACTTATGGCTATATTGATGTCGGGATGGCTTTTTCTAGCAAGCGAGACAATGTTCTGGCCTGGTATATAAAAGTAAAAACCGGTAATTTTTATAAACCCAGCACAGATCGGGGGGCTCTGGCATCAGCAAATCTTATCATGTACAGATGTGTCGATTTTTATCATTCGAAAGAATTAGATGTTTATCTTCGCAAGATTATCTATCAAAGACTTGAACCTATTCAAAACAATGCGCTTGATGATGAAAAGCAGAACGCATTTATCGTAACGGGGAGTTCTTCACATACCAGAGCTCCCCGTCTCATCTGTTACTGCATTGCCAGAAAATCACTCACCCAACATATGCGGCCACAGCCCCAGCGTCGTGCGGGTAATCTGCATCAATGTGTCAAAGCTTGCGCCTTCGCGGGCGCTAATCGACATGCCCTGCAATACGCAGCTTAAAAACAGCGCCAGCTCTTTCACATCTTTCCCAGCCGGAATTTCGCCTTTCTCCTGACGATGCTGTAAAAACTCGCGCAGCGTTTGTTCCTGAACGGCGTGGCGGGATTTAATGGTTTTCGCTATCTCTTTTGACGATGCCGCCAGCGCGGCTGAGGTGTTAATCATGAAACAGCCCGCAGGCGTGTCTTTACTGGTGTAGCAAGTCGCGACAGCGGTGAAGTAATCCTTCAGCGCCTCATCAACTGGCTTGTCATCACAGCAGAGCTTCGCTTCATGTTTTGCGGCGAAGTGAGCGATGTAGTGATCGAGAACGGCACGGAAGAGCCCCTCTTTATTCACGAATTCTGCATACAGGGTAGGTGCTTTTGCCCCCGTGGCCTCTACGAGATCGGAGAGTGACGTGGCTTCGTAGCCATGCTGCCAGAAAAGCGTCATTGCTTTATCCAGCGCAGCTTCCCGGTCAAATACTTTTGGTCGACCACGGCCCTTTTTAGCGCAACTTTGCGTCTCAGTTGTCATAGTGCCGTTGTACCTCTTTCGGTTTAAGTGAACGCTCATTATAAAAATAATCGCTTCAGGCTGCCAGCGGTGAATTCCCAAAAATAAATAATTCATATGGGTATGAAAAATAGGCTGATTTTAATTATTTAAATGATCGTTATAAAAATCATGTTGACGAGTGATCCAGATCTCATTATCATTACCTTATCGATCGTTAAGTTAATAAAGATTGCTCTACATCATAGTTCATCTGCATAGGTCATAATCATGAAAAACGTAAAAACTCTGGCTCTCGCCGCTGTTCTGAGTTCACTCTCATTTGCAAGTTTCGCTGCGGTTGAAGTTCAGTCCACCCCGGCGGATCAGCATAAAGTCGGTACCATTGCGGCATCAGCAGGCCCGAACCTGGCTTCTCTGGAAGATCAGCTGTCTCAGAAGGCAGACGAAATGGGCGCTAAATCGTTCCGTATCACTTCCGTAAGTGGTCCGAACAACCTGCATGGTACGGCTGTTATTTATAAATAAGCATTAACTCCCTCATTAATGCCGTTTTAAATAAGCCACTGCCACAAAAAAGCCCTGAGTGATCACATCACTCAGGGCTTTTGCTTGTCTGGAATCAGCGTTACATCGATTGCTCTTGCCCAATGCGATGGCGGGTGACGTCAACTGGCATGCCGGAGCGCAGCTCCATCGCATAGTTCATCACATCCGTATTCGTTTGTGTCTTTTCTTTAAACGCGCGCATCGTCTCATTCAGCACGATAGGCAGCGTTTTCGGGTCATCATCGATATGTTTCGATAGCGGTTGGTGAACTTCAACTAAATGTACGCCGCCAGGTTCGACCGAGGCTTTAATTGGCGTGTTGATGATATTCACTTTGGTACCCGGGGTAACTTTCTCAAACAAGTTGCGGATATCACCGTCACGCAGGCGAATGCAGCCGGAACTGACGCGCATGCCGATACCAAAGTCGGCGTTGGTTCCATGCAGCAGATAAACGCCGCCCTGAGCCGCCAGGCGAATGGCGTGATGGCCCATTGGATTATCCGGGCCAGCTGGCATTACCGCCGGCAGAATAATGCCCTGTGCTTTATAACGCGCGCGAATATTTGCCGTGGGAGTCCAGGTTGGGTTGGCACGTTTGTCCGAAACGGTGGTCACCATGGTTGGGGTCACCGTATCACCGCCTAACTGACCAATGCCAATAGGGTAGACGGTTACTTTGTTGCTTCCTGGTGGGTAGTAATAGAGGCGCAATTCCGCGAGATTGATGACGATGCCTTCACGCGGCACGTCCGGCAAAAGCGTTTGCAGCGGAATCGTCAGCACGCTGCCCGCACGCGGAACGTAAGGGTCTACGCCCGGGTTTGCCTGCAACAGAGCAAGGAAACCGACGTTATACTTTTTAGCGATTGCCTCCAGCGAGCCCCCGTCATTCTCAACTACGTGATAGCGGTTCTCCCCGACGAGACGGCTGCCGTTGGATGGCAGCGGCCAGGTATTGGCGGAAACGGGCAGACTCCACGCTACGGTGGCGGCAAGCGCAATGCCCATTGCCCAGCGGGTAAAACGTCTTTGTTTACTCATCATGTTTATCCAGTTAACAAGTCGCTAAAACATAAACGGATATTATGATTGCTGAAAGTGTCGGGAAGTGAGGCGCGATTGCAAGTATGTGTAAATGTTTCCGATTAGCGGCTCTTTAAGCCAGGACTACCAGCCCGAGCAGAACGCTATTTTGACCATGACCTGCATTTCTCGCGGACCATCATCATGTCGCAAATAATATGAGGATGAGATCTACGACACGTATCTGCGTCAGATCTCATTTTTGATTATCGAGAGAAGATATTGCGGGTAATACTATTTTCAGCCGTAAAAAATCACGCTACATTAATTCTGAGCTTGAGAAAATTCTTAAATGATTCTCAGTTTGTTGGGATGTGATGTGGGACGGTTGAAATAAACGCTTATCAATGATTGATGGGTTTTCGTTCACCGCGTCACCGGACTTTCTCACAGGACGTGAGGTATACACGGATGAAACGTACTCTTCAGTATGGCCTGATGGCCGCTCTCTTTGCATGCCCGCTATTAGCGAACGCTAATTCAGGGGTGATTCATTTCCGCGGCTCGATTGTTGAAGAAGCCTGCCGCGTCAATCCTGAGCGTGATGTGGTTCACGTCTCCTGTTTCCGTGACGGAAAGCAGCAGCGTGAAACGCAATCGTTACGTGAGGGCGCTCAATTTACAATGATGCAGCATCTCGCGACTGCACAAGTTTATAGCGTTGCAGACCATCCTGATTTACAGGTATTACAGATTACTTATCGCTGAACAACATTGAAGGCATCGTGGGTAATGGGCAAATCGTTGTTCATTACTCATGGTGCTTTTTATTTATTCGAAATAACTAATGCGCAGAAAACAAAGGATAAGAAAAAGAGGGGAGAGAAAAGAGAATGGTGCGTTCGATTGGACTCGAACCAACGACCCCCACCATGTCAAGGTGGTGCTCTAACCAACTGAGCTACGAACGCATAATGGTGCGTTTAATTGGACTCGAACCAACGACCCCCACCATGTCAAGGTGGTGCTCTAACCAACTGAGCTATAAACGCAAAATGGTGCGTTCGATTGGACTCGAACCAACGACCCCCACCATGTCAAGGTGGTGCTCTAACCAACTGAGCTACGAACGCATTGTTGCCGTGACAACGGGGACGAATATTAGCGGCAGCCGCGGGATGTGGCAAGGGGAAAATGTGCAATTTCATGTGACTGGAGAAGTTTTACGCATATCTGGCGCATTTTTCTGCCGTTAAGGTTTAATCGTTGACCCACGGTGCTTCCGGGTGAGAGAGGTGATGACATTATGCTCGTCTCGTGTTGATGTTTGATATGTTATAATATAACATTCATTTTTTTCGCGAATGAGGGAATGACGTTGAAGCATCTGGGGAAAATAACACTGACCATTGCTGCGCTGATGACGAGCAGCGCGGTGTCCGCACATGGGAATCACAGTCATGGCGTACCTTTGACGGCAGCCGAACAGCAGGCGGCAAACGGTATTTTCGAGGATAGCGCGGTAAAAGATCGTGCGCTTTCTGACTGGGATGGCGTGTGGCAATCCGTTAACGGCCTTCTGCTAAATGGCGACCTTGATCCGGTATTTAAGCAGAAAGCAGCAAAGGAATCAGGCAAAACTGCCGAGCAAATCAAGGCTTACTACCGCAAAGGGTATGCCACCAATGTCGAAACGATTGGTATCGAAAATGGGGTGATGGAGTTCCATATAGGCGATAAGGTTAACGCCTGTCACTACCGTTACGCCGGGCATAAAATTTTGACCTACGCGTCAGGTAAGAAGGGGGTACGCTATCTTTTCGAGTGTCAGGATGCAGGTTCAGCCGCGCCAAAATACGTACAGTTCAGCGATCACACCATTGCGCCGCGTAAATCCGCCCATTTCCACATTTTTATGGGTAATACATCCCAGGAAGTGCTGCTAAAAGAGATGGATAACTGGCCGACCTACTATCCATGGCAAATGACCACAGAACAAGTTGTGGATGAAATGCTACATCATTAATGAAAAAGCCGCACGGATGCGGCCTTCAAAGGATTAGCGCGAAGCTCGCTGCAATATCAGGCTTGACGGCTGACGCTGTAAAAAGCGCATTCTCAGCATCATCATAATCGCTGCAGAGGTCAGGCCGATAATAAAGCCGAGCCAGAAACCGGCGGGGCCCATTCTCTCAACCACCAGGTCGGTAAGCGCCAGCACGTAACCGCTTGGCAGGCCCAACACCCAATAAGCGATAAAGGTGATAAAGAAGATGGAACGCGTATCTTTATAGCCGCGTAGAATACCGCTGCCTATCACCTGAATGGAGTCAGAAATCTGGTACAGCGCCGCCAGCAACATTAACTGTGCTGCGAGCGTGACCACCTCGGGATTATCGTTATACAGCAGGGCGATATGCTCGCGCAGCGAGACGGTGAAAATGGCCGTCAGCACCGCCATGCAAACGCCGACACCCAGCCCGGTCCAGGCTGATGTTTGGGCATCGAGGGTTGAACCCTGGCCCAGTCGGAATCCTACGCGAATCGTGACCGCCGCGGCCAACGACATCGGCAGAACGAACATCAGCGAGCTAAAGTTCAGCGCAATCTGGTGGCCAGCGACATCGACAATACCCAGCGGGGACACCAGCAACGCCACCACGGCAAACAGCGTGACTTCGAAAAACAGCGCCAGTGCAATGGGCAGGCCGAGTGACGAGAGGCGCTTAAGTACCGCAATATCGGGTTTAACAAAACCCTTTTGATTGCGAATATCGCGCATGGAACCGGCATGTTTAACGTAATAGAACATACTGATAAACATTACCCAGTAGACCGCCGCTGTAGCAACGCCGCAGCCCACGCCGCCCAGTTCCGGCATGCCGAAATGACCGTAGATAAAGATATAGTTCACCGGAATGTTGACCAGTAAACCAATAAACCCCATCACCATACCCGGTTTGGTTTTTGCCAGCCCTTCGCACTGGTTACGTGCGACCTGGAAGCACAGATAGCCAGGTGCGCCCCACAACAGTGCGCGCAAATAGCCGACGGCTTTATCCGCCAGTGCCGGGTCGATATTATGCATTGAGCGGATGATATAGCCCGCGTTCCACAGAACAACCATAATTAACACGGACACCAGGCCCGCCAGCCAGAATCCCTGGCTAACCTGCGCTGCGATGCGCTCGCGACGGCCCGAACCATTGAGCTGAGCAATGACTGGCGTCAGCGCCAGCAGCAGACCGTGACCAAATAAAATGGCCGGTAACCAGATGGAGGTACCGATAGCCACGGCGGCCATATCGGTCGCGCTGTAACCGCCCGCCATCACGGTATCCACAAACCCCATTGCCGTTTGGGCAACCTGCGCAAGAATCACGGGGATAGCCAGAGCCAATAACTGACGCGCTTCGCTAAAATACTTCTGCACGTTAACACCTATATTTTTTGTTATTTGAGAGACAGAAAAGCCGCCTGAACAGGCAGCAAGAAGATAAAAAAGAGGATTGCCAGCTATTGTAGCGGGGATTTGCCATTAAGCCAGTCTAAAAATCGTCGTCTTTGCGCCGAGGCTGGCAACCTGTTTGGGCAACTGTTATTGTTCGTATCAGAAAATACGGTGTGGCTGTAAGCCCCGCCGGAGTAATTATCGACAGGAGTTAAGTGCATGTTTACTGGTATTGTGCAGGGCACGGCAAAAATCGTGTCCATCGATGAAAAACCGAATTTCCGCACGCACGTTGTTGAGCTGCCGGACTACATGCTGGATGGCCTGGAAACGGGTGCATCGGTAGCGCATAACGGCTGCTGCCTGACCGTGACCGAAATTAATGGCAATCAGATTAGCTTCGATCTGATGAAAGAGACGCTACGCATTACGAATTTGGGTGATGTGAATGTGGGTGATGTGGTGAACGTTGAACGCGCGGCCAAATTCAGCGACGAAATTGGCGGGCATTTGATGTCGGGCCATATTATGACGACCGCTGAAGTGGCGAAAATTGTCACCTCCGAGAACAACAAGCAGATCTGGTTTAAAATCCAGGATCCCTCACTGATGAAATACATCCTGTATAAAGGTTTTATTGGTATTGATGGGATTAGCCTGACGGTCGGTGAAGTCACGCCAACCCGTTTCTGCGTGCACTTGATTCCGGAAACTTTGCAGCGTACCACGCTGGGGGCGAAACGTCTGGGGGATAAAATCAACATTGAGATTGACCCGCAGACTCAGGCCGTTGTTGATACGGTCGAGCGCGTACTGGCAGCGAAAGAAGCCGCAGCCATCGCGGCGGCGCAGCCTGAAGCATAAAAAAATCCCCCGGTTGATGCCGGGGGATTTTTACTAGCGTGCGACGCGTAAACCGTGTTCCACGCCGCGCGAGAAAACCACCTGCCAGAGATGAATATCACGCGCGCGAAATGCCCCCGCGCAGGCGTTGAGGTAATACGTAAACATCCGCTTGAACCGTTCCGAATAGTTGTCAGCAATTTCCGGCCAACTCTCCAGAAAACGTTCATGCCATGCCATCAGCGTGGTGTCGTAATCCGCGCCAAAGTTGTGCCAGTCTTCCATTACAAAGTGTGGTTCACTGGCATCCGCGATGTGGCGTACGGAAGGGAGGCAACCGTTTGGGAAGATGTATTTGTTGATCCATGGATCGACGTTAAGGTCTGTACGTTTTGAACCGATAGTATGCAGCAGGAATAAACCGTCAGGTTTCAGGTTCCTGTCGACCACCGAGAAATAAGTGGCATAGTTTTTCGGCCCAACGTGTTCAAACATACCGACGGACACGATGCGGTCAAACTTATCGTTCAGGTCACGGTAGTCCTGAAGCAGAATCGTCACGTCCAGCCCTTCACAGCGCTGTTGCGCCATTTTCTGCTGTTCTGCGGAGATGGTCACGCCGACAACGCTGACACCATAATGCTCCGCCATATATTGCGCCAGCCCGCCCCAACCGCAGCCAATATCCAGCACGCGCATGCCGGGTTCAAGATTCAGTTTCTGGCAAATCAGGTTGAGCTTCGCCTGCTGGGCCTCTTCCAGAGTTTGGGCGTCTTTCCAGTACCCGCAGGAGTACTGCATAAAGGGATCCAGCATGCGGCTGAAGAGATCGTTGCCAAGATCGTAATGCTCTTTGCCGACCATCCAGGCGCGTTTTTTACTTTGCAGATTAAACAGGCGGGCAGCAGCGATGCGCAGCGTATCTTTCAGGTGGCGGGGCAGTTGATTTTCAAGGCCAGCGCGCAGGACTTTCTGAAAGAAAATGTCGAGACGCTCGCATTCCCACCAACCGTCCATATAGCTTTCGCCTAACCCCAGGGAACCTTCCTGCAAAACACGCTTAAAGAACTGGGGATTTTTGATCTGCAAGTCTGCGGGGGCGTTACCGTTAATTTCGATGCCTGCCCGGCTTAACAGTTCGTTGGTTATACGGTACCAGTCATCATTCGGTACGCTAACTTCTTCTATACACGATGAGCTCATAGCTTCTCCATCCCGACCCGGTGATCAGAACCTTAAAACAGCGTAGACGCTTTTTAGAGTTTGTGAGAACTCTCACGGAATTTCCGTGAGCCTGCTATCCGACGTAGCACAGAGGAAGGGAGATTTCCCTTGCCGAAAAGACCATCCATGGGGAACCGGGAGGCGTCCTGCTCCCGTTAATAAGTAATAACTATCGTAATTATGTGACACCGATTCAGTATAGGACGCAAAATCTACTGATTCAATTAAAAATCTTAGCAAACTAACTACGAGTTAATAACATTGATATTCATGATGTTAGGCGCGTGAAGTTTCTTCTGCTGAATTTTCCTCTGCGCCAGCCTGCATCTTGTAGCCTATTCCGGCCAGAACGACGGTGGCGACCATCACGCTGGTGGTTGCCAGCAGCGGGGCGGCAATCAGTGAAGAAACCACCAGGCTTGCCAGGAAGCAAAGACCTAATTGCAGCGTATTCTGTAATGCTGCCGCACGGCCTGTTGCCTGAGGGAACGGTCGCAGCGCGCGCGCTACCACAATCGGGTAAATGGCGCCGTTGGCCATTGCCATCACGCAGAACGGTATCAGCAGGGCGGTGAGCGAGACATGCGCGGTGAGGCCGACGCCCCAGGTGGCAAGGACGCTGACAGCGTAAATTAACAGCAGCCATGGCAGCAGTTTTGCGCCATCCCACTTTTGCAGTGCTGCGCGACAGCCATAACCACCGACGAGGAAAGCAATGGTTTGTGGCACATAACTCAGTCCAATCACGGTCGGGCTATATCCCATCGCATTCAGAATAAACGGTGAGCCCGTCAACCAGGCGAAGAAGCTTGCCGAGCAGGCCGCATACACCAGGACGTTACCGCGATAATCGCGACTGCGTAACAGCTTCATAAATGTCAGCTTATCGCCACTTACCGTGACCTTTTTGTGAGCGGATTTCAGGCGCAACGCGGGGATCATCAAAATCAGCGTGATGGCAAAGAGCGTAGCAAAGATAGCCTGCCACTCAAAGTGGTGCAGGATCCAGCTTCCCAACAGCGGTGCCAGCGCCGGAGAAAGCCCGACCAGCGGCATAATGGTCGCGAAAATACGGTTAGTTCGCTGTGCCGGATAATAATCGGTCACCATCGCCTGCCAGGTTACCGCTGCGGCACATACGCCGACTGCCTGCACGAATCGCAGAACGAGCAGGGTGGTGGCATCGCGTACCCACAGCATTCCCAGACAACCAAGGGCAAAAATCGTCAGGCCAATCAGCAGGACAGGCTTGCGGCCATAGCGATCTGAGAGCGGCCCCCACAGCAGCTGTGCTACGGCAAACCCGGCAAGGAATAAACTCAGACTCGCGCTCACGGCGGCAGCCGGTGTTTGCAGATCGCTTTGAATCGCGGCGAAAGCCGGAAGATACATATCGGTGGCGAGGAAGCCTAAAACACTCAGGCCCGCCAGCCAGACTAAAAATCCTTTCCCAGGTTGCATAAAAACGCCTTTTTTGTACAGATGAGGAGGCTGAGAGTGTAGAGAGTGAAAACTGCCTTGTGAAACGCTAATATTTGCGTAGTGGTTTCAAAAATTTTGTGAGCAGAAAATGTGGTCTGAATATTCGCTGGAAGTTGTGGATGCTGTCGCGCGGAACGGAAGCTTTAGCGGCGCGGCAAATGAGCTCCACCGTGTGCCTTCTGCAATCAGTTATACAGTACGGCAACTCGAGGAGTGGCTGGCGGTTCCGCTGTTTGAACGTCGTCACCGGGATGTGGAATTAACCCCTGCAGGGGCATGGTTTTTGAAAGAGGGGCGCTCTGTTATCAAAAAAATGCAGATCACCCGTCAGCAGTGTCAACAAATAGCCAACGGCTGGCGTGGGCAGTTGGCGATTGCCGTGGATAACATTGTCAAACCCGAACGCACACGACAGATGATTGTTGATTTCTATCGCCACTTCAGTGATGTAGAGCTGCTGGTCTACCAGGAAGTTTTTAATGGCGTATGGGATGCGCTGGCGGATGGGCGAGTTGAACTGGCGATTGGCGCGACACGCGCGATACCCGTAGGGGGGCGATATGCGTTCCGGGATATGGGCATGCTGAGCTGGCAGTGCGTGGTCGCCCGCTCGCATCCACTGGCACAAATGGAGGGGCCGCTCAGTGATGACGTGTTGCGCAACTGGCCGTCACTGGTGCGCGAAGATACATCGCGTTCGTTACCTAAACGTACCACCTGGTTACTGGATAACCAGAAGCGGGTCGTGGTACCGGACTGGGAATCGTCAGAAACCTGTTTATCTGCTGGATTATGCGTTGGAATGGTGCCAGATCATTTTGCGCAACCAAAGATTGATAAAGGCGAATGGGCGGCACTGGCACTGGAAAACCCGTTTCCCGATGCCGCCTGTTGTCTGACCTGGCAGCAAAACGACAGTTCACCAGCGCTAAGCTGGTTACTCGACTATTTAGGGGACAGTGAAACGCTGAACAATGAATGGTTGCGAACGCCCGACTCGAGCGTCCGCAAAGACGCTTAACGGCGGTAATCGCGGAACGGGCCGTCGGCCACGGAACGGCGTTCAATCAGGCGCGGGTGCACTTCGATGGACTGCGACTCTTCGCGTTTGCTGACGATTCTGTCCATCAGCATATTGAAGGCGGTTTCCCCGAGGGAGTCCTTCGGCTGGTGGATAGTGGTCAGTGCTGGCGTAAAGAAACGCGAGTTGCGCACGTTGTCATAACCAATCAGCGAGATATCCTGCGGCACGCGCAGGCCCATTTCGTCTGCGGCGCACAACGCGCCCATCGCCATGATATCGCCGCCGCAGAAGATAGCGGTAGGGCGCGGATTCTGGGACAGTATTTGCTGCATCGCGCGGTAGCCGGACTCCGGTTCGAAATCGCCCTGCACAATCCAGTTTTCCGGCACCTTGATCATCATCTCTTCCATGGCTTTCATAAAGCCAGCCAGACGACCCGCGCCGGTGTTACGCTCCAGTGGGCCTGGGATCACGCCGATTTCGCGATGTCCGCGTTCCACCAGATAACGACCAGCCATGTAGCCGCCTTCAAAGGCGTTATCAATAACCGAGTCGGTAAAGTCGGCTTTCGCTTCACCCCAGTCCATGACCACCATCGGAATATGGCGGTATTCTTCCAGCATTTGCAGCAATGATTCCGGATATTCTGAACACATCACCAGCAGGCCGTCCACGCGCTTCTGCGCCATCATTGAGAGATACGCGCGCTGTTTCTCAAGATTGTTCCACGCATTACCGAGGATCAGGGTATAGCCTTTCTGGAAGCAGTTCTTCTCAACGGCTTCAATAATTTCTGCAAAGTAGGCAGCTTCACTGCTGGTCGCCAACAAACCAATGGATTTGGTGTGATTGACCTTCAGACTGCGGGCCACGGCGCTGGGAGAGTAGTGCAATTCTTTGATTGCCGCCCACACCGCTTCACGCGTCTCTTCGGCGACAAAACGCGTCTTGTTAATCACATGTGATACAGTTGTAGTGGAAACGTTTGCGCGCTTCGCTACATCTTTAATAGTTGCCATTCCATCTCACTCCAGACCCGGGCCTGCCCCTGATCGATTCAATACGAAAACGTTTGCCTTCACTCACCCTGGCGCAATGTTATGAATTGCGGTTCGCCGGGAAAACGACACAGGACGACAGGAGGGGGTCAATGGCCGATACACTTTTTAATAAGCGTCGAATTTTGTCTTATCTTTGACAAAAGTGGAAGCGCAAAATCGGTTATTGCGTGAAATCCGGGAAGATTTTTGCGATTAAGTGTGCAAAAATGACATAGCTCACTTTTGGTGTGGGGATAATAAGGAGAAAAATTGATGAGTACCGAACTGAAGATGTCAATTACCACCACGGTTATTACGCTGGCGCTGATCGTTGCTGCTGCGCTGACCGCCGTCCTGCATTAACCCATCCTAAAGGGAGAGACGGCTCTCCCTCTCTTCGATTGTTATCAATTCAGCAAAAATATTTTGCTAATTTGTTCACTTCTGTTTTTTTGTGATTGATGTCATGCTTTTGCCATCTGTTGTCACGCCGCCTTGCGTTTGCGGCAAACCGGAGTCAAAGCATGAAAGTGAATTATCCCTTACTGGCGTTAGCCGTAGGCGCATTCGGAATCGGTACCACCGAATTTTCGCCAATGGGGCTATTACCCGTTATTGCCAAAGGGGTTGATGTCTCGATTCCCGCCGCTGGCATGTTGATCAGCGCTTACGCTGTAGGTGTGATGGTTGGCGCGCCGCTGATGACGCTGCTGCTTTCACATCGCGCACGGCGCAACGCGTTAATCTTCCTGATGGCGATTTTCACTTTGGGCAACGTCCTTTCCGCGATTGCACCGGATTACACTACGTTAATGCTGTCGCGCATTATTACCAGCCTCAATCACGGTGCGTTCTTTGGTCTGGGATCGGTTGTTGCCGCAAGCGTGGTACCGAAAGATAAACAAGCGAGCGCCGTCGCGACCATGTTTATGGGGCTGACCATCGCCAACATCGGCGGCGTTCCGGCGGCAACATGGCTCGGAGAAACGATCGGCTGGCGTATGTCGTTCCTGGCGACGGCCGGGCTCGGCGTGATTGCGATTATTGGTCTGTGGCTGTCGCTGCCGAAAGGCGGGGCGGGTGAGAAACCGGACGTGAAGCGTGAACTGTCGGTGCTGGTTCGCCCGCAGGTACTGTCTGCGTTGCTCACCACCGTGCTGGGCGCGGGGGCGATGTTCACGCTCTATACCTACATTTCGCCGGTGCTGCACACTATCACGGATGCGACACCTGCCTTTATCACATTGATGTTGGTGCTGATTGGTGTAGGTTTCTCCATCGGCAACTATCTTGGTGGTAAATTTGCAGACCGTTCAGTCAGCGGTACCCTGAAAGGTTTTCTGCTGCTGTTAATGTTGATAATGCTGGCGATCCCGTTCCTGGCGCGCACGGAAATCGGTGCCGCATTCAGTATGGTGGTGTGGGGCGCGGCGACCTTTGCGGTGGTGCCACCGTTGCAGATGCGCGTAATGCGTGTTGCGCATGAAGCGCCGGGGCTTTCTTCTTCCGTCAACATTGGCGCGTTTAATCTCGGTAATGCTTTAGGTGCCGTAGCCGGTGGTGCGGTGATTTCTGGCGGACTGGGTTACAGCTTTGTGCCGGTGATGGGGGCGATTGTGGCAGGACTGGCGCTACTGCTGGTTTTCTTCAGCAGCCGCTCTCAGGGTGAAGAGGTCGTGGTAAGCCAGTAACAACAACGCAGAAGGGGAAACCCTTCTGCGTCATTTTCTTTATGCCGCCAGATTCTCAGCAACAAACTTCCAGTTTACCAGCGCCCAGAAGTGCTCCAGATAGCTAACGCGTGCATTACGGTAATCAATATAGTAAGCGTGTTCCCACACATCGACCGTCAGCAGCGGTTTGGCATCCGTCGTCAGCGGCGTACCTGCGTTAGAGGTAGAGACAATTGCCAGGCTGCCGTCGACTTTTTTCACAAGCCAGGTCCAGCCAGAACCGAAGTTCTTCGCGGCTGCATCGTTGAACTGCGCTTTAAACTCAGCAAAGCTACCGAAAGAACGGTTGATGGCTTCCGCCACGTCACCGGTCGGTTCGCCACCGGCATTCGGTGCCAGGCAGTGCCAGTAGAAGGTGTGGTTCCAGACCTGTGCTGCGTTGTTGAACACGCCGCCTTCAGAGGTGCGAATGATCTCTTCCAGTGATTTGCCCTCAAACGCCGTCCCTTTAACCATATTGTTCAGGTTGGTAACGTAAGTCTGGTGGTGTTTCCCATAATGATACTCGAGCGTCTCGGCAGAAATGTGCGGTGCCAGAGCGTCTTTGGCATACGGTAATGCAGGTAATTCGAACGACATTGCTACTCTCCTTTTTATAGTTAATATCCCCAGTAACCCTGTACTGAGTGTGGATAGAGTAGCAAATTAAAAGGTGTGATAAAAGAGAAGGTTACCCTGCCAGATGTGTGGCAGGGTAGGGGTTAGCGGATGGTTTTCGGCGTCATTACGCGGCGTGCGCCGACGTAGTGGCGATCCCAGTAGTCTTCACTGAGGGAGGTAATTTGAATATCGCGACCGGTACGCGGAGACTGAATAAACTTTCCACCGCCGATGTAGACACCAACGTGATCGGCGGTGCCGCGTCCACGCGTGCGGAAGAACACTAAATCGCCGCTCTCCAACTCACCCCGGTCAATCGCACGGGCATCGCGCAGGTGATACATTTCGTTAGCTGTTCGCGGAATACGGAATTTCACCAGATCTTTATAGGCGTAATAAACCAGACCGCTGCAATCAAAACCGGTGCGCGGAGACGTGCCACCCCAGCGGTAAGGTTTGCCAATCTGGCCCATCAATTTGTTCATCGCGGTTTTTTGTGCTTTCTGCACGCGCGCCTTGTGCGCTTCAGCAATAGTTAACGGTTTGCTCTCCACCTTGCTGGTGGTACAGGACTTCCTGTGACCTTTTCGGGCAACGCATTTGGTGGTGACGTTTGCCGCTGCGGTTTTCATCGCGCTGCTCTTACTGCGACGCGTTGAGGCCGTTCTGGTGGTGCTGGCGGCGCGCGCGGTGCGGGATGATTTGCTGGCGGTAGAGGCGATTTTTTTACTTGCCGTCGCCTTCGTGGTGGTTTTTTTACTGGTTGAGGCGGTGGACTTCTTCTTGCTGCTGCTTTTGCTGACGGTATTTTTCTTCTTCCGTTCGCTTCCCTTTGCGGAGAGCGATTTTTGCGCCGACGTGGCTTTCGTATGACCGGAAGCGTGCGAGAGCGGCGAGAATGTTAATGATGAAAACAGCAAAGCACAGAGCGTGATCGACATTTTTTTTATTCGCGCCACTGAGCAATCCTCTGAGTATGGAGGCATAAAAATTCATGCCTGGGTATGATTTACAAAACTCATCAATTCTAATCCATATAAAGCAATAAAGTTAATAGCGATTTTGTATCTAAAATAGTGTTTCGTTAGCAAGTGCAAAAAAAAACAGCAATCGAAATACAATGAGCTAAAAAATGGACAGTTTTTTAGTCAGCAGGTTGCTAAAGTGACATTTCACAGGCATCTTCTGTGCTCAGACGTTAAAATAGTAAAGCGTGAATAAAATGTTATTTTCCGTCTGAGGTCTGAAACGCTACAATGTCAGACTACATGTGGTATTCGAAGTTAAGGAAGTAAGACAATGAGCACAACTGTTGAAACAATCCAACGTCAGATCGCTGAGAACCCCATCCTGCTGTACATGAAGGGTTCCCCGAAACTGCCGAGCTGCGGTTTTTCCGCACAAGCTGTGCAGGCGCTCTCTGCCTGTGGCGAACGCTTTGCTTACGTAGATATTCTGCAAAATCCGGAGATCCGCGCAGAGCTGCCGAAATACGCAAACTGGCCGACCTTCCCGCAACTGTGGGTTGATGGCGAGCTGGTTGGCGGCTGCGACATCATCATCGAGATGTACCAGCGCGGCGAATTGCAGCAGTTGATCAAAGAAGCTGCTGCAAAATATAAAGAAGAAGAGCCAAAAGCGGAGTAATTCGCGAAAGGCGCTTTTGCGTCAGCGGGCACAAAAAAGCGACCTGGAACGGTCGCTTTTTTTATGAGATTTATTCTGCTGCTATTGGTAGCGGCCAGCCGCCCAGGCGTTTCCAGCGGTTGACGATTTCGCAGAATAACTGCGCGGTTTGTTCCGTGTCGTACAGCGCGGAGTGTGCCTGCTCGCCGTCAAAGGCCATACCTGCTGCGATGCAGGCTTTCGACAGAACGGTTTGCCCCAGCGCCAGACCGCTCAGGGCAGCGGTATCGAAGGTGACGAAAGGGTGGAACGGGTTACGTTTCAGATTCGCGCGCTCGGCGGCGGCCATCATAAAACTGTGATCGAAGGTGGCGTTATGCGCGACCATAATGGCACGGTTGCAGCCCGCGTCCTTCAGGCCTTTGCGCACCATTTTGAAAATAGCATGCAGCGCATCATATTCGCTCACGGCGCCACGCTCCGGGTCAGTCGGATCGATACCATTAAACGCCAGCGCTTCCGGTTGCAGATTCGCACCCTCAAACGGCTCAACATGGAAATGTGCAGTGGTGTCCGGCATCAACCAGCCATCTTCATCCATTTTCAACGTGATCGCTGCAATTTCAAGCAGAGCATCAGTTTTGGCGTTGAATCCGGCGGTTTCTACATCAATCACCACGGGATAAAAACCACGAAAACGGTCGCACAGACCATTCAGTTGCGCATTGTCGGACATTAGAATCTCTTAACCTGAAAAAAGTAGCGCGCATTATGGCAAATTTTGCCAGGAGATGCAGTAAAAGCGGATAAAAGAACGGACGCCGTAGCGTCCGTGGGGAATCAGTTGCCGAGGCCTTTACCGGCATCTTTTTCTTCAATCAGTTCGATTTTATAACCGTCCGGATCCTCAACGAAGGCGATAACCGTGGTGCCGCCTTTTACCGGGCCCGCTTCACGCGTAACGTTGCCGCCGTTGTTGCGAATGCGTTCGCAGGCTTCAGCCGCGTTATCGACGCTCAGGGCAATGTGACCATACGCATTGCCGAGATCGTATTTATCGACGCCCCAGTTATAGGTCAGCTCAATCACGGCTTCGTCTTTTTCATCGCCATAGCCGACGAAGGCGAGGGAGTATTTGTATTCAGTGTTTTCACTGGTACGCAGCAGTTTCATACCCAGGACTTTGGTGTAAAACTCGATGGAACGTTGCAGGTCACCAACACGAAGCATGGTGTGTAATAAGCGCATAATTTCCTCTCACTGGATAATCATTATTCAAAACAAAACATTATTTTAGTATAGCGGCCGATCCCTGCCGCTATCAATGTGCGATTACAGGGTAGGGTAATCGGTGTAACCTTCGGCGTCGCCGCCGTAGAAGCTTTCCGGACGCTGAGGGTTGAGTTCCGCTTTGCGTTGCAGACGGGTCACCAGGTCCGGGTTGGCGATATACGCACGGCCAAAGGCAACGGCATCAATTAACCCTTTTTGAATCAGATCTTCGGCTTTTTCAGGAGTATAGGCGCCGGCACCAATAATCACACCCTGGAAGCGGGCGCGCACTTTCTCGCGGAAAGTTTCGCTATAGGGTTCGCCACCGGCCCAGTCTGGTTCAGACATGTGCAGGTAAGCAATCCCGCGTTTGCCCAGTTCCTCTATCAAATAGAGCGCGTCGGCTTCTTCGTTCGGGCCATTATCCAGGCTCTGGAAGGTACCAATCGGCGAGACGCGGATCCCAACGCGGTCGGCACCCCATTCTTCAATTGCGGCATCAACCACTTCCAGCACCAGACGGGCACGGTTTTCGACGCTGCCGCCGTACTGATCGGTACGGTGGTTAGAAGAAGGCGACAGGAACTGATGCAGCAGATAACCGTGTGCAGAGTGCAGTTCAACCAGGTCGAATCCGGCCTCACGGGCATTGGCGACTGCTTGACGGAAATCATTCACAATTCCCGGGATCTCTTCGGTTTCCAGGGCGCGCGGCATCGACGTATCCACGCGAATGGCATGACCGTTTTCGTCACGCAGAGAAGTACGTGTCCCCGCGCTCAGAGCAGACGGGGCAACCGGAGCCTGGCCGTCAGGTTGCAGGCTTGAGTGGGAAATACGCCCGGTATGCCAGAATTGCACGGCAATACGCCCCCCTTCAGCATGAACGCCGGCGGTGATTCTCTGCCACGCAGCAATTTGTTCTGCACTGTAAAGACCTGGCGCGCCAGCATAACCTTTCGCCTGGGCGGAGATCTGCGTCGCTTCAGAGATAATCAGCCCTGAACTGGCTCGTTGACGATAATACTCGGCCATCAGCGGTGTTGGGATATCGCCCGGCTCAATGCTGCGTAAGCGGGTGAGCGGGGCCATAAAGACACGGTTAGGGGCAGTAACAGCACCCACTTTCAGTGGGGTAAACAGTTTTTCTTGCGACATGGTGACTCCTGAGTAGACCGGTCGTCTAGTAATTCGGTAAAATAAAACGCCCTTATTACGCGGGCGCGGCAATTATAATTTTGGCGTGAGCCAGCGCGCTTTCCAGCGGCGTTGAGCTCTTAGAAATCTTGGCCTGGAGGTTCGCGCCAAGCCAGAGTGAATAGAGCACTTCTGCCTGGGTATGCGCCTCGCCGTCGAAGCGTAAACAACCGTGACGACGGCCTTGTTCCAGCGCCTGCCCGAGCAGGTTTATGATTTCACTGGCGCCTTTATTCATTTCTGCACGCATGTCTTCCGACAGGTCGCACACTTCAGCGGAGAGTTTCACGGTTAAGCAGCCACTAATTTTACCCTGCTGGCAAAACTGATTAACGGCCTGCTGATAGTAAGCCAGCAGGCGGTCGCGATACGTTCCTTCACCAGCGGCAAAATGTTGCGCGAGGCGCTGGTGGTAGTCGGCAAAATAGCGTTCAAGCATGGCGACGCCAAAGGCTTCTTTTGAACGGAAATAGTGGTAGAACGATCCTTTCGGCACTTCCGCCGTTTTCAACAGTTCGCTTAAGCCCATTCCAACAAAACCGCGCTGCATGCAAAGTTGCTCGCCGGTGGCCAGAATATGTTCGCGGGTATCATGTTCACTATGTTTGCTCATGGGAAAATAATCTAATAGACCAATCGGTCTAGTGCAAGTTTTTTTTCATCCCTCCCGTTGACGATAAAGTTGCACAGCCGGGCGTAAACGTCTTCAATGAGATGATATATCGAGAACAGGAGGCCAACGTGGCGGAGCAACTGGAATTTTTCCCGGTGCAGAGTCCGTGCCGGGGAATTTGTCAGAGTGATGAGCGTGGATATTGCCGTGGATGTATGCGCAGCCGCGATGAGCGCTTCAACTGGCAAAAGATGAGCGATGGGCAAAAGCAGGAGGTGTTACGCCTCTGTCGACAACGTTTGCTGCGTAAAATACGCGCAAACAAGACGGTCGATGCCGAAGAACCTCAGCAACCCTCACTGTTTTAAGGGCAGAATTGCGTATACTCATAGCAAATTTTCATTGAGGAAGCTGCTATGGTTCAGCGTATTACCCTGGCGCCGCAAGGCCCGGAATTTTCACGTTTCGTCATGGGATACTGGCGTTTGATGGACTGGAACATGTCCGTCCGTCAGCTCGTCAGTTTTATTGAAGAGCATCTCGACCTCGGGGTGACGACAGTCGACCACGCCGATATCTACGGCGGATACCAGTGTGAAGCCGCCTTTGGCGAAGCAATTAAGCTTGCGCCGCATCTGCGCGATCGTATGGAAATCGTCACCAAATGCGGTATCGCCACTACGGCGAAAACCGAAAACGTTCTGGGCCACTATATTACCGACAGCAAGCACATTATTAGTAGCGCAGAGCAGTCGCTGATTAACCTGGCGACCGACCGTCTTGACCTGCTGCTGATTCATCGTCCAGATCCACTGATGGACGCCGATGAAGTAGCGGAAGCGTTTCTGAACCTGCATCAGAGCGGAAAAGTGCGCCACTTCGGCGTCTCTAACTTTACGCCAGCACAGTTTGCGTTGTTGCAGTCGCGTCTGCCATTTACTCTGGCGACCAACCAGGTAGAAATCTCGCCGATTCATCAGCCAGCCATTCTGGATGGTACGCTGGATCAACTCCAGCAACTGCGCATTCGTCCGATGGCCTGGTCTTGTCTGGGCGGTGGTCGCTTGTTTAACGACGACGAGTTCCAGCCGCTACGTGCTGAACTGGCGCAGGTCGCCACAGAGCTGAACGCCGCCAGTATTGAGCAGGTGGTTTACGCATGGGTGCTGCGTCTGCCCTCGAAACCGTTGCCCATCATCGGATCCGGCAAAATAGAGCGTGTGCGATCAGCGATTGAATCCCTGTCGCTCGAGATGACGCGCCAACAGTGGTTCCGCATCCGCAAAGCGGCGTTAGGCTATGATGTTCCCTGAGTGATTTCCCCGGCTTCCGGTGAAAATCGTGTCCCTGGTTTACACTTAACGGGGACACGACAGTAACGGAGGCATCATGAAACGATTTACTCTGACGATCCTGGCGCTGGCTTTTTCAGCTGGAGCGCAGGCAGCGGGTGACAATGTCGAAATGAATCTTGTCACATCCCAGAGCGTCGGCCAGTCAATTGGTAGCGTCAAAATCAGTGAAACCGATAAAGGGCTTGAGTTTGCGCCCGATCTCAAGGCGTTACCGCCTGGAGAACACGGTTTTCATATCCACGCCAACGGCAGTTGTCAGCCAGCCATCAAAGACGGAAAAGCCAGCGCCGCGGAAGCCGCAGGAGGGCATTTCGATCCTGAAAACACCGGTAAACATGAAGGGCCGGATGGTAAAGGTCATCTCGGTGATTTACCGGCGCTTATCGTTGATAAAGACGGCAAAGCCACCACCCCGGTGTATGCACCACGCCTGAAGAAATTGGCGGACATTGAAGGCAAAGCGCTGATGATTCACGTTGGCGGCGATAACATGTCCGATCATCCCAAACCGCTGGGCGGCGGCGGGGCGCGCTATGCCTGTGGGGTAATTAAGTAGTTCGTTCGGTAATCGTTCCGGCTACCGGTGCCTGTTCCAGTTGTGAAAGTGAACAGTGCAGTCGCCAGATAATCGACGCCAGTTCACGGGCGGCGGGCTGGTGATGATGGGACAGCGCCTCGGAAATACGTTGTAATTCCTGTAATGACGTGGTGAGCGGGCGTTGCTGTACGCCGCGCTCGCTCATCACATCCCGCAGCAGACTAATACAAAGATCGCGTACCTGTGAAAGCGGGTCAGAGCGCGCTTCCCAGCTACGTAACTGCCACACGACGTGACTACAGTTCAACAACACTACGCCCCAGCGCAGCAGCCAGCGCCGAGCCAGGTCATCCTTACTGTTACTTAACTGACTGATATGATGATAAACCAACGACTCAAAATCGTGCTCGCTGTTGGTTGGGTGTCGGCTGAGTTGATCAACAAAGTGACGCCGTAACGCACGAATATGACGGCGGCTTTTGCGCGCATCGGAGCCGGGTTTCAGTACGGCAAACGCCATCCACGCCAGTCCTACGCCGAGCATTTTAGCCAGATTGTCATTTAAAAAATCGGCAAAGTCGTAGACCGGCGGATTGGTCACGGCAATAAACGAGCCCATAAAAACAATCAGTTGCCCCCATAATCCCGCGCGTTTGGGCATTTGTAATTTGAACAATTGCATCGTGGTCAGCAGCGGAAACAGGAAAAGCAGAAATTGCCACAGATCGGTGATCTGTACCATCAGGCCAAATTTCACCACAAAGCTGAAGAGCGAGAGCAGCACCAGGGTGCGCATCAATAATGTTAGGGAGTTAAACGGCGAAGGAGAGACGGAATAGAGCACGCAGCAGATAGCCGACAACGTGAGTGCCGCCGCACCGGACTCCCACTGGGTACTGATGGCCCAGGCGCCGACAGCCAGCAAAGCGCAGAAAGTACGCACGCCGTTCCAGGCAGCTTCCGCGTGGTCCGTATGACGCATGAGTGCCGGGGCTGCA
Organism: Pseudocitrobacter faecalis; assembly: GCF_965231525.1. Classification (NCBI taxonomy): domain Bacteria; kingdom Pseudomonadati; phylum Pseudomonadota; class Gammaproteobacteria; order Enterobacterales; family Enterobacteriaceae; genus Pseudocitrobacter; species Pseudocitrobacter faecalis. Next base: position 1,851,019 of record NZ_CBDDNJ010000002.1, read on the forward strand.
GGCACACGGAATTCCGAAATAGCGGTGGCGTTTTCCAGCCGTAAAAGCCAGCGGCTGCTGTCGAGGTAGACGCGGCAAAAATAACGTAATCGTTCCCAGAAGGCGCGATGACGGTAATCCTCTGGATCGGTCGGGGCCAGCGGCGCAATGATTCGCGCTACGGTGTAGACGTCACAACCAGGCCGTGCCAGCGCCTGTAAAAGTTGTTCGATCACCGGGCGAATATTTTCCGGTGGATTGGGCCAGTTGAGCAGCATGCGCCGCAGGCTGGAAATGACGCTGGTCAGCCGTAATTGTTGATGCAGAAGGGCATTCAGCAATGAATTTTGCTGGCGAAAGCGGTAATGGCTCCAGAAAGCCTGAATACGCAGCAGATTCATGGTGAGAATTTGGCCGATCACGCTTTCATGCGCGGTGCGGATGGCATCGGTAGTCACCGGTTGCCAGAGCAGGCTGGCGTGTTCCAGCAGGCGCGCATGCATGTTTTTAAGCGCGGTTAGCAGTGCGGTCCCATCGGACGTACTGGGCAGAATCATCATCATCAACCCGCCACATAAAATGCCGACAATGACCTCGCAAACACGCGCCTGAGCAATCGTCCACAGTTCGGTGGCATCGGCGACGTTAATCACCGGAAAAGCGATAATCGCGCAGGTATAGCCCGCCAGTTGAAAGGCGTAGGCCACGTTGTTGGTGAACATCGCGCACGCCCAGGTGCAAAAGCTTATCCAGCCCGCCATACAGACTAAAAACAGCCACGGATCGGTTAGGGTATGACCCGCAATAATCACCGCAGCCCAGGCACCAAAGAGACTACCGGCGATACGGCCAAAACTTTTGCTGATAACGCCGCCGACGGTAGGGAAACTCACCACCGCCGCAGAGGTCATCGCCCAGTATGGTTCATCCAGTTGCAGGTAGTAGGCGATGCTCAACGCCAGACACATGGCGATGCCGTTACGTAATGCGTATCGCCACTGTGTCGGGGTTGCCTTAAACCAGGGGAGTGACGCCAGGCTCAGACTCGGTAAGGTCATTTTTTGCTGCCAATCGACACGGAGCAAGTAGTCCCGGCGACCAGCACTACGTCATCCGGTAAGCTATCAAATTCGATGCGCACCGGAACGCGCTGTGCCAGACGAACCCACGGAATATTAGGTTTGATATCGGCGACCAGGCTGCTGTCACTCTCCAGACTCTGGTCGTAAATCGCACGGCCAATACTGTTAACGTGACCCTGTAACGTTTTGCCGTTGCTGTAGAGCTGAATTGTGGCGCTATCGCCTGGCGAGATATGGCGCAGCTTGGTCTCTTCAAAATAGCCGACAACATAGAATGAATGACTGTCAATCAACGCAAACACAGGTTGCCCCTGTGTAGCGTAGTTCCCGACACGAGTAGAAAGGTTTGTAACCCAGCCATCGACGGGTGCTTTAACGATGGTTTGCGTCAACTGCCAGCGGGCATGTTCCAGTTCTGCGGCAGCGGCATCCCCGGTGGCTTTGGCGGCTTTGACCGACATATTTGCGCTATCGAGATCTTCTGCTGAAATATAGTTATGCGGCAGGTTCTGTCGGCGTGTGGCCTCGTGGTTAGCTTTCACCAGATCGGACTGCGCTTTTGCCAGTTGCGCTTCAGCGTTCATTACAGCGATGCGCCACGGCGTGGGGTCAATCTCAAACAGGACGTCGCCTGCTTTAACAAACTGGTTATCCTTCACATTCAGCTTAAGGATGCTACCGGAAACCTGCGGGGTAATATTCACCTGCTCTGAACGAATTTTTCCGTCACGTGTCCAGGGCGATTGCATGTAGTAGTTCCAGCACAGCCAGACCGCGATAGCCGCCAGAGCAGCAACCAGAAGCGTAGAGAAATATTTTAATTTTTTCATTTAGATAGCTTCACCACAGGACTAAAATCAGCAACGCGCCGCAAACGGAGAGTGCAAACAGCGAGAGATCCATCAGCAAGGGATGCCAGATATCGCCCGCGTACATCCAGTCACGCAGTTGCTGGTGTGCAACCAGCCAGATAAGAAAGCCGAGCAGGACGGCTTTAAATAGCGGTGGAAAATAGATAGAGGCACCCACCACGAGGTCTTGCAGCGGTAGTCCCGGGAGTTGAAGAATCGACTTCACAAGCAGAAATCCTTTGCAATTGAAGAGTTAAGACTCGATAGTGAGCGTAACGCTAACGAAATGCAGACAACTTTAACACAGTGTAAATCATTGCTCTGCATCGCGCGTAGGCGGCAATACATTTGTTTTGAGTATTTAAATACTGCACACTATTCTAAAATCAGTATAATAACTTAGCAAGCTAATTATAAGGAGATGAAATTGGAATCGCCATTAGGTTCTGATCTGGCACGGTTGGTGCGCATTTGGCGTGCTCTGATCGACCATCGCCTCAAACCTCTGGAACTCACGCAGACACACTGGGTCACGCTGCATAATATTCATCAGTTGCCCCCTGAGCAGTCGCAGATCCAGCTGGCTAAAGCGATCGGTATCGAGCAGCCGTCGTTGGTACGCACACTGGATCAACTGGAAGAGAAAGGGCTTATCTCTCGCCAAACGTGCGCAAACGATCGCCGTGCTAAGCGAATAAAACTGACCGAAAAAGCCGAGCCATTGATTGAAGAGATGGAAGCGGTGATCAGTCAGACGCGAGGCGAAATTCTTTCGGGGATTTCGCCGGAAGAGACTGACCAACTGGTTGCGCTCATCCACAAGCTGGAACAAAACATTATCGACCTGCAATCCAGAGATTGATGTTGTTCGACAAAATCCCTGCCACAAGGCAGGGATTTTTTACCTCTTATTCCCAAACGACCACGCGGTTACGTCCAGCCTCTTTTGCCCGGTACATCGCTTCATCTGCCCGACGTACGCACTCTTCTACGTGAACGGATAGATCAGTGGCAGTGTAAACGCCCATACTGATGGTGATAGGTTCCGGCAATTGCGACTGGCTGCTTTCAGCATCCTGGCTGGCAATAGCAACACGGATACGCTCGGCGATGCCCTGGGCAACGCCTGAAGAAGCACCGACCAGTAGCAGGGCGAACTCTTCTCCGCCGATGCGCGCGGCGACATCATTTTGTCGCACGGAATCCTGCAGTACTTTTGAGACAAACTGAATCACCTTGTCACCCTGCAAATGGCCATATTTGTCATTGATGCGTTTAAAGTGATCCAGGTCGCTGACAATCACCGAGATAGGGTGGCCAGGGGCGACTTTTGGCATCAATGCGGTGAACGTGTCATAGAAGTAACTGCGGTTAAAGAGTTGCGTCAGCGGATCGCGAATAGAGTTTTGATAGGAGTGCATGTACCTGGTGTTGGACTGGCGATAGAGCGTGAAGACATCGCAAAGCAACACCAGAATCAGAAACAGGGTTGAGATGGTCTCGAACAAACGGGCTTCATACCAGGTGTAACCCGCACTATGCCCGGAAGACATCAGCACAATCAGCGTAAAGATATAGCAGGCGCAGAAGAAGGCGCCGCTATACCAGAAAATATTGTTGAGCTGAGTAACAAACAGAATTGTCAGTAGAGCGATAATCCACAGGACTATTAATATCCATCCCAGCAAATTACCCCATAACTGCGTAAACTGATAAGTATTATTATCGACAAAATTGATGCTGAGCAATTCGTAATGGCTGGAGTAAAGCCAGGATAATATCAGCATGCTTAGCGTAAAAAGGAGGATGCCTACGAGAATAATCGTATGGATCTTAAATGTATGCATCTCACGTTTTTTTAAGGCATACAAAATGACGGCGAAAATAAAAAGAAATGCCATCATGATGTTGCGGAAGAAATAAAATATCAACGTGTCGTTATAGTTAACCCGAGTAAGCCCGGTACACATGAACCAGTCGGGGAAGCTGTCCAGTGTTCCCAGCATCAGGAGGGCCGACCCAGCGAATGCAAAGGCGATAGGCGTGAGGTAAAGACGATGTTTATCGCAGGAGTATTTCATGACCATGAAGGCGGCGATCATGGCATGAAAAACCATTAAAAACATAGTCAAAATAGGGAAAAGTAACGGCGCAATCGTAGGGGTACGATGAATTATCGCCGCAGAAAAATGATTGAGGATTACAATCCCCATTATACAAATGGTGAAGTAAACCAAAAAACGCTGTAACGGAAACTTCAATTTCATCAGCATAGACAACATTCCAATATTATTCGGAGTGAAAGTATTCACAGCTTCCCAGGGCATCCCTCCCGGCGGGATTAATCTTAGATGAATTTATCCGAAGGAATATTGTTTTTGCGCAAATAATAACATTGAAGAATGGCTTATTTATATTCACGCCATCAATATATCTAAAGGATTCCGGGGATCAGTAAGGAAATGTCAGCGGAGTCATGCAAGAAAGCGTGACCCGATTGGGCCACGCTGAAAATCATTAACGCGGGGAAACGGTCACCTGGCTGCCGTTGCTTGCCATTACGACACGCTGGCCAACAGAGAAACGGGTGTCACCTTGTTTCTGAACAACCATGATGGTGTTGCCGTCATCTTTACGAATTTCCAGCTCAACACCCTGGGTTTTGTTCATTGCACCCTGGACGCCCTGGCCGGCTACGCCGCCCGCGACAGCCCCTGCTGCGGTTGCCAGAGATCGGCCCGTACCGCCGCCGATGGTATTGCCGAGGAAACCACCCAGCACCGCACCACCGATTGCGCCAATGACGTTGCTATCATCACCGCCCTGAATTTGTACCGGACGCGTGTTAACGATAGTACCGTAAGTGACATTCTGGACCTGCTTGGCTTCGGAAGCTGAATAGACATCGCCGGACAGACCGCTGCTGCTTACGCACCCTGCTAACGATAAACCGATCATAGAAGCGGTCAAAACACGTAACATCATTTATGAATCTCCTGTTCACCAAGAAACGCTCATGCGAGCATCCGTATCAGGTAATTATATGGTATTTGCTCATCGCAGGTTATATATTCTGCACAACTATAGGCAAATAATAACGTGGAATAACTTAACCAACGTTAAACACTCCCCCTGAAAACCGCACATTTTTTGTCCATGTGCGCGTCTGCTGTATAAAATATCACTAAAAATTATTATTGCATCATAGCATTGGGCATTGCTTTATGGTGGAGTGTAATTCCATTGCTTATGCAACTAAGGAAGGCGTATGAAATCAGGCCGTTATATTGGCGTGATGTCCGGAACCAGTCTCGACGGGGTTGATGTTGTACTGGCGGCTATTGATGAAAGCAGCGTCGCGCAACTGGCCAGCCTCTCGTTCCCTATACCCATCGAACTGAAAGAGGCGGTATTGGCCGTTTGTCAGGGACAACAGCTGACGCTCTCACAGTTTGGTCAGCTAGATACGCGTTTGGGACGATTGTTCGCTGATGCGGTACAGGCGCTGATGACGCAGGAAAAACTTCAGCCCGAGGATATTGTGGCGGTGGGGTGCCATGGGCAAACCGTCTGGCATGAACCGACAGGTACTGCGCCACATACGCTGCAGATTGGTGATAACAATATCATCGCGGCGCAAACGGGTGTCACCGTAGTCGGCGATTTTCGTCGTCGCGATATGGCGTTAGGCGGCCAAGGGGCACCGCTGGTGCCCGCTTTCCATCATGCGTTGCTGGCGCATCCCACTGAGCGACGAATGATTCTGAATATTGGCGGTATTGCCAATCTCTCTTTGCTGATTCCCGGTCAGCCGGTTCGGGGGTTTGATACCGGCCCGGGCAATATGCTGATGGATGCCTGGATCTGGCGCAACCAGAAAAAACCGTATGACAAAGATGCGGCATGGGCCAGCGAAGGCAAAGTGCTCCTACCGCTGCTGCAGGAGATGCTTTGCGATCCCTATTTTGCCGCGCCTGCGCCAAAAAGTACCGGACGCGAATACTTTAACTACGGTTGGATAGAACGCGTGCTTGGGCAATTCCCTGGACTACGTCCTCAGGATGTGCAGGCGACGCTTGCAGAACTCACGGCCACGACTATCAGCGAGCAGGTGCTGCTGAGCGGTGGCTGCGATCGTCTGCTGGTGTGCGGTGGGGGTAGCCGCAACCCGATGGTCATGACGCGCCTGGCCGGTATGCTGCCGGGAACGGAAGTCGCCGCGACGGATGCATATGGTATAAGCGGGGACGATATGGAGGCGTTGGCCTTTGCGTGGCTCGCCTGGCGTACCCTCGCGGGTTTACCGGGAAATCTGCCATCGGTGACGGGGGCTACGCATGAAAGCGTTCTGGGGGCTATTTTTCCGGCAAATCCCCGCAAATAAGAGTTTGCTGAAATCATCCTGGCGTGCCGCGCGATAAACTCAGGAAAAAGGGAGGGTTCGTACCTCCTGTGGACCAGGAAAGTCGTAAGGCACGCCAATGAAAAAATTACTTATCGCTGTTATCCCTTTAATGCTGGCTGGTTGCAGCACCTATAACCAGTTTATGGAACGGATGCAAACCGACACGCTTGAGTACCAGTGCGATGAAAAACCTCTCACCGTTAAACTGAATAATCCTCGCCAGGAAGTCAGCTTCGTTTATGACAACCAGCAGTTGCATCTGCCGCAGGGGCTGTCGGCATCCGGAGCGCGCTACACTGATGGTATTTACGTCTTCTGGTCGAAAGGCAACGACGCCACCGTCTACAAACGTGACCGTATCGTGCTGAATAACTGTCAGTTACAAAACCCTAAGCGTTGAGATTTTCACCCGGGCGGCGCACAATAACGCTACCCATTTCTGACAATCACAATCGCTATGTCCGATAACGACGAATTGCAGCAAATTGCGCATCTGCGCCGAGAGTATACCCGTGGCGGTCTTCGCCGCCGCGATCTTCCCGCTGAACCGCTGACGCTGTTTGAGCGCTGGTTGTCTCAGGCCTGTGAGGCGAAGCTTGCCGATCCTACTGCGATGGTGGTGGCGACCGTCGATGAAAACGGACAACCTTACCAGCGTATCGTTTTGCTCAAGCACTATGATGAAAAAGGGATGGTGTTTTACACCAACCTCGGCAGCCGCAAAGCGCATCATCTGGAACAGAATCCGCGTATCAGCCTGTTGTTCCCGTGGCATACGCTGGAACGTCAGGTGATGGTCACCGGCAAAGCAGAACGCCTCTCTACGCTTGAAGTGGTTAAATACTTCCACAGCCGTCCGCGCGACAGTCAAATTGGCGCCTGGGTATCAAAACAGTCGAGCCGTATTTCCGCGCGAGGCATCCTCGAAAGCAAATTCCTTGAACTGAAACAGAAGTTCCAGCAGGGCGACGTGCCACTGCCGAGTTTCTGGGGCGGGTATCGCGTCTCGATCGAACAGATGGAGTTCTGGCAGGGCGGTGAACACCGTCTGCACGACCGTTTTTTATACCAGCGCGACGCGAACGACTGGAAAATCGACCGACTCGCGCCTTAAGGGCAAAATTGTTGTGTTAAGCGCTGGTGCTGAAAGGGCTGGCGCTTTATTCTATATCCCTTTCGCGTCAGGCGAAAAAGTCGTGTACCGACAGAGGTGCAGTCGTTTATACATGGAGAATTTGATGGCAAGCAGTAACTTGATTAAACAATTGCAAGAGCGGGGCCTCGTGGCCCAGGTGACGGACGAGGAAGCGTTAGCAGAGCGACTGGCGCAAGGCCCGATCGCGCTCTATTGCGGCTTCGATCCCACCGCTGATAGCTTGCATTTGGGGCATCTTGTTCCATTGTTATGCCTGAAACGCTTCCAGGAAGCGGGCCATAAGCCCGTTGCACTGGTAGGTGGCGCGACCGGTCTGATTGGCGACCCGAGCTTCAAAGCTGCCGAGCGTAAACTGAACACTGAAGATACGGTTCAGGAGTGGGTGGATAAAATCCGCAAACAGGTTGCGCCGTTCCTCGATTTCGATTGTGGCGACAACTCAGCCATTGCCGCGAACAACTACGACTGGTTTGGCAGCATGAACGTGTTGACCTTCCTGCGCGATATCGGCAAACACTTCTCCGTTAATCAGATGATCAACAAAGAAGCGGTTAAGCAGCGCCTTAACCGTGACGATCAGGGCATCTCCTTCACCGAGTTCTCCTATAACCTGTTGCAGGGCTATGACTTTGCCTGCCTTAACAAACTGCACGGTGTTTCATTACAGATTGGCGGATCTGACCAGTGGGGCAACATCACCTCCGGTATCGATTTGACCCGTCGTCTGCACCAGAATCAGGTATTCGGCCTGACGGTTCCGCTGATCACTAAAGCGGACGGCACCAAATTCGGTAAAACCGAAGGCGGCGCGGTATGGCTCGATCCGAAGAAAACCAGCCCGTATAAATTCTACCAGTTCTGGATCAACACTGCCGATGCGGACGTTTATCGTTTCCTGAAATTCTTCACTTTCATGGACATTGAAGAGATCAATGCGCTGGAAGAAGAAGACAAAAACAGCGGTAAAGCCCCGCGCGCCCAGTACGTTCTGGCTGAGCAGGTTACCCGTCTGGTTCACGGCGAAGAAGGTCTGGTGGCAGCAAAACGTATCACCGAGAGCCTGTTTAACGGCACCCTGAGCGCGCTGAGCGAAGCAGACTTCGAACAGCTGGCACAGGACGGTGTACCCATGGTCGAGATGGAGAAAGGTGCTGACCTGATGCAGGCGCTGGTGGATTCAGAGCTGCAACCGTCTCGCGGTCAGGCGCGTAAAACTATCGCATCGAACGCGGTCACCATCAACGGTGAGAAACAGTCTGACCCGGAATATACCTTCAGCGAAAGCGATCGCCTGTATGGCCGCTACACGCTGCTGCGTCGCGGTAAGAAAAACTACTGTCTGGTGTGCTGGAAATAATTCAGTACAACAGGAATGAAAAAGGGCGTGAGAAATCACGCCCTTTTTTATGTCTGAAGCAGTATCTTGCCGGATGACACTTACGCTTATCCGGCCGGGTTTATGTTATTTCAGACCTTCCGCCGCCATGGCTGCTGCAACGGCAGGACGCGCCGCGACACGCGTCATATAGGCCGCAATATTTTTATATCCGTCCATCTCCAGTTTCACCGCAAAAGCCCAGCGCAAAACGGTAAAGAGATACGCATCGGCAATGGTAAAGCGTGAACCGCTAATCCATTCGCAATCGGCCAGTTCGCTATCGATATAGGCCATTTTTTTATCCAGCAGCGCGCGCGCGGTCGGTTTGTAATCTTCCGGAGTATCAGGACGAAATAGCGGGGTAAAGCCCTTGTGTAACTCGGTGGCGATGAAATTAAGCCATTCCAGCGTCTTATAGCGGCTGATGCTGCTGACTGGCGCGAGCAACTGACGATCGGCAACGCTGTCGGCAATATACTGCATAATAGCGACGCCTTCTGTAAGAACAGTGTTGTCGTCCAACTGGAGTGTGGGAACCTGCCCTTTAGGGTTGGTTTGCAGGAAATCCTCCCCGGTTTCGGTCACTTTCTTTTGCAGGTCTACGCCCACGAGTGTGAAGTCCAGACCGCTTTCACGCAGCGAAATATGCGATGCAAGTGAACAGGCACCGGGTTTATAGAACAGTTTCATAGCTAACTCCTTCAGGCAGATGTCATCGGTTTTTTTATCTTGAGCCACACAGCGGTGACGAAGGGCATTTCGCTATGTTAGTGCCCGCGAGGATAAAAAAAAAGCCGTTAACTTGCGTTAACGGCTCAAATTCAAATGTTTCCCGATGACATTACGCGGAAGCGGTTTCCTGCGCAGTAACGGTTTTGTCGTCGTCCTGAGTCATACGATTCAGCTTCGATGCGGTCAGCAGCATCAGCAGGGCGATGATACCGGTGGCAACACCAATCTGCAGGAACACTTTACCGTAAACATCCAGAGACATCAGCGGATCGGTGACGTTTTCAGGAACAGCCATCAGGTTGGCGACGCGGCCAGCAATCAGCGCCGCACCGGCAGTGGTCAGGAACCAGCTACCCATAATGAAGCCCATCAGACGCTGAGGAACCAGTTGCGCCACCATCGCCAGGCCGAGACCGGAGATCATCAGTTCACCGATACTCTGCAGGCAGTAGCTCAGGATCAGCCAGTTCACAGAAACGATACCCGCGTCGGTGGCGAATTTCGCACCCAGCGGCAGCACCAGGAAGGCACCAGAGCACAGCACCATACCGATAGCAAATTTGTGCGGCATCGGCAGGCGGTCGCCCATCTTGTTATAGATAGCGGCCAGAATCGGGCTACCGATGATGATCCAGAACGGGTTGAGCGCCTGGTACTGTTCCGGTTCGAACGCAATACCCAGGATAGAGTGCTCAACGTTACGGATAGCGAAGAAGTTCAGAGAGGTCGGCATCTGGCTGTAAAGGACGAAGAACACAATCGCTTCCAGCATCAGGATGAATGCCACAATCATCTTACGGCGAGCAGCACCCTGCATCGCGAACGCTTCTTTACCAAAGATAACTACGATACCCAGCGCAACCACGCCCAGCACCATACGCGCGATATCCTGGTTGTGCAGCAGCCAGGTCGCGATAGTGACCAGAATAACAACGCCGACAATAGTCAGCAGCAGGTTACGGTAGTTGATTGGCTCAAAGTCAGGTTTAGAACCGTACTGTTTCACCCAACGCTGGCAGAACGCGAAGTTGACGACGGTAATCAGCATGCCCACAACGCTCAGTGCGAACGCCACGCTCCAGCCGAATTTCGCTGCCAGCCATGGGGTTGCCAGCATAGAGAAGAAGGAACCGATGTTGACGGACATGTAGTACATGGTAAATGCACCGTCCAGACGCGGATCATCTTTTTCGTAGCAGGTAGAGAGCAGGGAGGATGGGTTAGCCTTGAACAGACCGTTACCAACCGCAATGGTCGCCATACCCATATATACGATAGCCGCGTCATGACCAGACCACGCGACCAGCGCATAACCAATCGCCAGCACAATTGCGCCCAGCATAATAACGCGTTTCGTCCCCAGAATTTTGTCGCCCAGCCAGCCGCCGATAGCGACTAAACCGTAGACCAGGGCACTGAAGGAGGAGAACAACGTAATCGAATCGGCTTCGGACATACCCAGTTGTTTAACCAGGTAGACAGCCATAATACCTTGCAAGCCGTAGTAACCAAAACGTTCCCAAAGTTCGATCGAGAAGATCAAATAGAACGCTTTCGGTTGTTTAAAAGCGTTCAAACTTACGCTTTCAGTTGGTTTATTGTTTGCAGTAGACACATATACCTCTTTTTTTACATCCCATCTTAACGGGGCGTTACTGGACGGAAATTCGTATCGACATCCGCCTTTATAGTTATTCTGGAGGGGAAACGGGGAGTAATGTTCACTATCCGGTGCTTTCGCACAAGGGTTTTGTAATACCCTGTTACAAATACGTAAGGTACTACAAATGACCATATATATAAATGTTATTCAGATTTAAATTTTCTGCATTGCCAATAGGTAGCGTTTTACTCTGCCTGGCACGGGGATATACGGCGTAGTGACCATATCTTCTACTGATTTGCTTTGGAAGTAGTGATATAGCCTGGATTCTGAAAAATAACTGGTTGATCGTCTCGTGTCATCAGGGTGACACATTGAATTGATGGGCGTTATATGAACAAAGGATAACATTGAGATAACATAATGTTACCAGAGTGTACAAAACGCAAAAGCTATAGAAAATTCAGGTGTTAAAAAAAGAATTAACCAGAAAAACTGTTTAGGGCAGGGTATTCACACCAATAATGCTCTGGATTCTAATGATTAACATCGACGCGGCGGGAATTTAACGGCGACGCGGTGAGGAAACGCGCCGCCTTACACAACTAAATGTCGACTTTCTCTTTGTATTCACAGAGATCTTCGATAATGCAGGAACCGCAGCGCGGTTTACGGGCGATGCAGGTGTAGCGGCCATGAAGGATCAACCAATGGTGACAGTCGACCTTAAACTCCGCCGGCACCACCTTCAGAAGCTTTTCTTCAACCTGCTCAACGTTCTTGCCCGGAGCAAATTGCGTGCGATTACAGACGCGGAAGATATGGGTATCAACCGCGATAGTTGGCCAGCCAAAGGCGGTATTGAGCACCACATTTGCCGTTTTGCGCCCCACGCCAGGCAGCGCTTCCAGCGCCGCGCGATCTTCCGGAACCTCTCCGTTGTGCAAATCAATCAGCATCCGGCAGGTTTTTATCACATTCTCAGCTTTGCTGTTAAACAAGCCGATAGTCTTGATGTAAGACTTCACGCCATCCACGCCGAGTTCCAGCATCGCCTGCGGCGTATTCGCCACAGGATAAAGCCTGGCTGTGGCTTTATTAACGCTCACATCCGTAGCCTGTGCTGACAGCAGAACCGCGATCAGCAACTCGAAAGGGGAGTTAAAGTTGAGTTCGGTGGTCGGATGCGGGTTGTTGTCCCGCAAGCGGCTTAAAATCTCCAGCCGTTTTACTTTGTTCATCAGGCCTTCTCAGCAGTTTCAACGCCGACGTCCGTGGCGGGCACGGCTTTCGCCTTGCGTTGTTTCGTCCGTTCATCAATCAGATATTTAATCGCCAGCAGCATGCCGAGACCAATAAAGGCACCTGGCGGGAGCATTGCCAGCAGGAAGGGCGTATCCGTATGGAACACTTCAATTCGCAGCGCTTTCGCCCAGTTACCCAGCAGGCCGTCTGCACCGTCGAACAGCGTACCATTACCTAATAACTCGCGAAGGGAGCCCAGCACAAACATAGTGCAGGTTGCGCCCATGCCGATGGTAAACCCATCCAGTGCCGATAACGCTGGCCCTTTTTTGGCCGCGAAGGCTTCGGCACGCCCCACGACGATACAGTTGGTTACGATCAGCGGGATAAAAATCCCCAGCGACTGGTAGAGGCCGAAAGCATAGGCGTTGATCAGCATTTGCACAGCGCTCACTACCGACGCGATAATCATCACATAAATAGGGATACGAATCTCTGCAGGCGTCCAGCGACGCAGGCAGGAGATGGCAAAGTTGGTTAACGTCAGAACCAGCGTAGTCGCCAGGCCAAGGCCCAGCGCGTTGGTCGCCGTTGACGTCACCGCCAGAAGCGGGCACATCCCCAGTAACTGTACCAGTGCAGAGTTGTTCTTCCACAGCCCCTGGACAATAACCTCTTTGACTTCGCTCATGGTTTACTCTCCACAGGCCTGCAGGTTAGAAAGTTGATTCGGTAACGTTTGAGCATACAGCCCGGCACGTTTTACCGCATTTACTACTGCGCGAGGCGTAATGGTCGCGCCGGTAAACTGATCGAACTGGCCACCATCCTTTTTCACCGCCCACGTTGCGTCGCTCTCGCCAGCGATGGTTTTCCCGGCAAAATGAGTTATCCAGTCGGAAATTCGCCGCTCAATTTTATCGCCCAGACCCGGCGTTTCGTGATGCTCTGTGACACGACTTCCCAGCACGGTGCCGTTGAAATCGGCGCCGACCAGTAATTGAATGGCGCCGGAGTAGCCATCCGGTGCCGTAGCTTCCATCACAGCGGCGACAGCCTGCTCACCCTGACGTGCGATATACACTCTATGCGTGCCTTTCCCCAGCGCCGGCGCGCTGACCAGATAGCAGCTTTGCAGCAAATCGTTATTATAGTGATCCGCCGGTAGCACCTGCTCAAACAGCGCGTTCTGCTGTTTAGCCGCCTGATCGGCGATGGTATTTTTGGTCAACTGGTCGATTGCCGCTGTCAGGCCGGTAGAGCCTGCGGCAAACAGAGCCAGGGTTATCCCATGTTTACGCATCGTTTTTAACATCATCAATCCTCAGCGATGGCCGTAAACGCGCGGGCGCGTATAGTAGTCGATCAACGGTACGGTAATGTTCGCCAGCAATACGGCAAAAGCAACGCCATCCGGATAACCCCCGAAGCTGCGAATCAGCCACACCAGCAGGCCTGCCAGCGCGCCGAAAATCAGGCGTCCACGGTTGGTGGTAGAGGCGGTCACCGGGTCGGTCAGAATAAAGAATGCACCCAGCATGGTGGCACCTGACAGCAGATGCATCTGCGGCGAGGCGACGTTTTCCGGGTTAAACAGCCAGCCAAGTGTGGCGCAGACTGCCAGGCTCAACAGGAAGCTCACCGGGATGTGCCAGCGAATAGCGCCTTTCCACAGTAAAAACAGCCCGCCCGCCAGATACGCCAGGTTAACCCATTGCCAGCCAATGCCCGCCAGCGCACCGTGATAAATCGACGATTGCATAATGCTCTCGACAGAATGACCCGCATGACGCGACGTTTTGAAAGTATCCAGCGGTGTGGCCTGACTGATGCCATCTACGCCCATTTTCAGCGCGTTCATGTCCTGGCCCGCAGCCGTGTGGCCAGTGAAAATCACCTGTAATGCGTCGATAAAACCCGGCGTATTGGCTGCAATTTCATGCGGCGGCAGCCAGGAGGTCATCTGCACCGGGAAGGAGATAAGCAGTACAACATAGCCAATCATCGCCGGGTTAAACGGATTCTGCCCTAAGCCGCCATAGAGTTGTTTAGCGATGATCACCGCAAAGGCGGTGCCCAGTACCACCATCCACCATGGGGCGAATGGCGGAATACTGATGGCCAGCAGAATGCCGGTCAGCCAGGCGGAGTTATCCGCAAGCGTTGCGGCAATAGCCTGCTTACGCAGACGCAATACAAATGATTCCGTAGCCCAGGCCGTTAATGAGGCCAGCAGAAGCTGAATCAGGGTTCCCCAGCCGAAAAACCAGCTTTGCACCGCAATGCCGGGCAGGGCGGCCAAAATCACCAGCATCATGATACGCGACGTCTGGCGATGGTTATGGGTATAAGGAGAACTCGCTATCTTGAAAACCATTTATTCCTCGTTTACAGCTTGCGCGGCTTTTTTGGCCTGAATGCGGGCAATAGCTGCTGCCACGGCAGCTTTGCGTGGATCATCATTGGCAGCCGACTCATTTGCGGCCTGTTGTTCGGCTTTACGCGCTTTGGCCCGCGCAATAGCGGCTTCAACGGCGGCCTTACGTGGATCAATGGCATCCACTGTTGCCGCAGGTTCACTGGCTGCTTGCTGCTCTGCTTTACGCGCTTTGGCCCGTGCAATAGCGGCTTCAACGGCGGCTTTACGTGGATCAACGGCTTCTGTTACCGCAACAGGCTCACTGGCTGCTTGCTGTTCCGCTTTACGCGCTTTGGCGCGGGCGATGGCGGCTTCAACAGCGGCTTTACGTGGATCAACGGCTTGCGTTACCGCAACAGGCTCACTGGCCGCTTGCTGTTCCGCTTTACGCGCTTTGGCGCGCGCGATGGCGGCTTCAACGGCGGCCTTGCGCGGATCAACCGCATCACCGTTTTCCGATGGTTGTTTTTCTGCCTGGGCAGCACGGGCTTTCGCCTTACGTGCTTCGCGAGCTGCAATCACGGCGCTGTTATCGGGCAGTGCGCCCGCTTTGATGATGACCGGCTGCGTGGCCTGCTGTTGTTTCTCTTTCACACGTGCCAGTGCCGCGTTGATCGCATCCTGATCTTTCGCCGCGGGCTGTACGGCTGCTTTTTTATGGCGTTCGGCACGCGCCAGTTTTTCACGCTCAAGGCGATTCTGACGTGCTTCGAAGCGGGCTTTCGCTTCCGCGGCGCGCTGCTCTTCTAGACGAATCGCAGAGATTTCCGCTTTTTCCTGACGGAAATACTGCACCAGTGGAATGCTGCTCGGGCAGACCCATGCGCAGGCACCGCACTCGATACAATCAGCGATATTGTGCGCTGTCGCTTTATCGTGCTGCTGGCCCTTACTGAACCAGTAAAGCTGTTGAGGCAGTAGATCGGCCGGACAGGCGTCCGCACAGGCGCTACAGCGGATACAGCCTTTTTCTTCTTCAGGCTCGCCCATTTCGGATGGCGATGGTGCCAGCAGACAGTTGGTGATTTTAACCACCGGAACGTCCAGCCACGGCAGGGTAAAGCCCATCAACGGGCCGCCCATAATCACAAGCTGTTCAGCGGAGGGGCAGAAACCCGCGTCTTCCAGCAGATGGCTGACCGGCGTGCCCAGACGCGCCCAGACATTACCCGGGCGACTCACGGATTCACCGGTTAAGGTCACCACGCGTTCGGTTAATGGTTCACCGTCAATCACTGCGCGTTTCACTGCAAACGCGGTACCGACGTTTTGCATCAATACGCCAATGTCGGATGAGCGTCCACCGTGCGGAACCTGCTTGCCGGTAAGAATTTGCGTTAATTGCTTCGCGCCGCCGGAGGGATATTTGGTGGGAATAACGCGCAGACTGATATCATGCGCGCCCGCCAGCACCGCACGCAGCATCGAAATAGCCTGCGGCTTGTTATCTTCTATGCCAATTAAAATCTGCTGCGGTTGCAGAATATGCCCCAGGATTCGAATACCTTCGATGACCTGCGCCGCACAATCCTGCATCAGTCGGTCATCGGCCGTGATATACGGTTCACACTCTGCCGCGTTGATAATCAGAGTGGTGATTTTATCACCGCCGCCGCGCAGTTTTGTACCGGTTGGGAAGCCAGCACCACCCAGCCCCGCGACACCGAACTGATGAATACGCTCGATCAATTCTTCGCGTGAACGATTCTGATAATCGTGCCAGCCGTCGCGGGCAATCCACTGGTCTTCGCCATCGGCATCAATAATGACGCTCATTTCCGGCAATGCGGAAGGGTGCGCCGTGGCGTGCGGCTCAATGGCGACGATGGTTCCGGACGTTGGCGCGTGTACGGGCAGCATTCGCCCCCAGCCGCGCGTCAACGGTTGACCACGCAGCACGCGATCGCCGGGTTTTACCGACAACTCGCCTTCAGCACCAATATGTTGCTTCAGAGGAATGACGAAACGCTGCGCAAGGGGAACCTGACGCAGCGGCGTGCCATTAGACTGAGTTTTCATTTCCGGTGGGTGAATCCCCCCATCGAAATCCCAGATTTTCTCTTTTCTGAACGCGGAAAATAACTTAAGCATGTTGTTCCACAGGAATATTACGTACCGGGATACTTTGCAGATCCCATTTCCAGCTGTCGGTTGTGGTGGCGACCGGACGCAGTTCAATACACTGTGTCGGGCAGGGGGCAACACAGAGGTTGCAGCCGGTGCAGAGGTCGCTCATCACCGTGTGCATCGCGCGGGTTGCGCCGACAATGGCGTCAACCGGGCACGCCTGAATGCACTTGGTACAACCGATACAGTTGTTTTCGTCGATCACGGCCAGCATCCGTATCGGCTCCTGAACGGCAGTATCGCCATCGACAGGTTGCGGATCGACGTTGAGTAATTCGGCAATTTTCAGCATTACCGCTTCGCCACCGGGGGCGCAGCAGTTAATTTTTTCACCGTTGCTTACTGCTTCGGCATAAGGGCGACAGCCCGGATAGCCGCACTGCCCGCACTGGCTTTGCGGTAAGAGTTGATCAATTTTTTCGACAACCGGGTCGTCTTCCACCGCGAAACGGCGTGAGGCGTATCCCAGTATGACGCCGAAAATCAGCCCTAAAACGCTGATTGCGGCGACGGCAATCCAGAAGGTCATCATTACAACTTCACCAATCCGCTAAAGCCCATAAACGCCAAAGACATTAACCCTGCGGTAATCAGCGCAATAGCATTACCGCGAAACGGCGCAGGCACATTCGACACTACCAGGCGTTCGCGAATAGAAGCGAACAGTACCATCACCAGCGAGAAACCCACGGCGGCAGAAAAGCCATACAGCGCCGACTGCAAAAAGTTATGGCCGAGGTTAATATTGAGCAGCGCCACGCCAAGCACCGCGCAGTTGGTGGTGATCAGCGGTAAGAAGATGCCCAGCAAGCGATAAAGCGCCGGGCTGGTTTTGCGCACCACCATTTCGGTGAATTGCACTACTACGGCAATGACCAGAATAAAGGCCAGCGTGCGCAGATAAATCAGATTAAGCGGAATCAGGATCCAGGTATCGATAAGCCACGCGCAAATGGACGCCAGTGTCATGACGAAAGTGGTCGCGAGCCCCATACCCATCGCGGTTTCCAGCTTTTTGGACACGCCCATAAACGGGCACAGCCCGAGGAACTTCACCAGGACGAAGTTATTTACCAGTACGGTACCGATAAAGAGCAATAAATAGTCAGTCATCATTCGACCTGTAACAAAAAAAGCCGCCTATTATCGACGAAAGTGCGTTCATCGACAACTGGGCAAGAGTGTGGTTATTAAGGGTTCACAAACGTACGCTTCACGCGGGATGAGCGTTTGAGATACGGCACAATCAGCGCCGCAGCGGCTAACGGCAACAATAATTGGCGCAGCGCGATGGTATCGGAAACCGGTGCGAATGCAAACGCCTTAAGCGCCAGCAATAATGAGACCAGTAACCAGATAATATAGTGCTTAGGCACATTTTTACGGCGCTTAAAGAAAGCCATGGTCAGCCACAATGTGTAATACCACATGGCAATCACGAACGCTAAAGAAAGCACCCACAGGGCTAGTTGCGTGCTGCTTTGGGCTTTTAACAGGCTCAGGATCTGCGGATTGAGCAGGGCGTTAACGAACATCAGCAGTTGCAGACTGATGCTGAGCAGCGCTACTAACAGCCACGCCAGTGGGCCGAGCAGCCATCCACCAATTCGTTCTGCAGAGTTTGACGACATTTCGTCTCCTGATTATCAGCGTCAGTTATAAATATGGCGGTGGAGTATAAGCAACTGACGCTGATGATAACAATAGTTACTGCACGTAATGCCAAACGGATTTCGGCACCTGGCCGATATCGAACAAACGACCGCCAGAAACCAGCTCAGCCCGACGATGATCGGCAGCGCGATACATATTGATTAATTCATTGGTGTCGGAAAGGGAATAGTTAAGATGATCATAAAGCTTTTCTAGATTTTCCAGCGAGCTGACTTTACGGAATTTTAGTAAATAATCCAGGACGGTCATTTGTAGGTATCCATTTTATAATGTTAAATCACGCAGGGCCTGAAGGGGCGCAAAAGCGCAACACCGCAAGGGCGTATCGCTCAGTTTGACAATCAGTTTATCGACACCCGTTTTTATTAAGAGTTCAGCCCACAATGGGCACACTCTCTTCAGGACGCTGTAATTATTTGGGTTAATAATGACAAATTCAAGAACAGAAAATGGCGTTATTGATATATCGCAGGAAATGAGGATATCACGAAAAGTGGTTGGGCGCCGTTCGGCGCCCACAATGGATTAACGGATGCTGCCGTGGCTACTAATGACTTCTTTATACCAGTAAAAGCTTTTCTTGCGCTTACGGGCCAGGTTTTGCTGATGATCGACATAAACAAAACCGTACTGTTTTTTGTAACCGTTGAGCCAGCTTAGCAGGTCGATGAATGACCATGGATAATAACCACGCACATCGGCACCTAACGCAATGGCGTTTTCCAGCGCATCAATATGCATACGTAAATAATCAATACGCGGCTGGTCAACGATGTCGCCGTCCACAATCGGGTCTTTCGCGCCAAGCCCGTTTTCCGTGATGTAGATAGGAATAGCCCCATAGCGCTCTTTGATCATCATAATGCCGTCGGTCAATCCTTGTGGCCAGATCTCCCAGTCCCAATCTGTGTACACGCCGTGAGGATTACGGACAAATTTAAACAAGCCTTTAAAACCAAATTCGCCACCGCTATTTTTCTCACCGCTATGATTAGACTGTGTTTGCGTCTCACCGGGGTTGGCGGTCACGGTCTCACGACGATAGTAGTTCAGAC
Source organism: Pseudocitrobacter faecalis (assembly GCF_965231525.1). Classification (NCBI taxonomy): domain Bacteria; kingdom Pseudomonadati; phylum Pseudomonadota; class Gammaproteobacteria; order Enterobacterales; family Enterobacteriaceae; genus Pseudocitrobacter; species Pseudocitrobacter faecalis. The sequence continues at coordinate 1,870,725 of NZ_CBDDNJ010000002.1, forward strand.
CAATAAAATCGCAGCGGTTATTTCGTAATAATTCATCATCTCCGGACGCAAAGCGCGGCACGCCCCATAGGGCTTGTGTTTGAGCGAGAAGCTCAGCCGGGTAAGTGCCTTTCAGTACTGGATCGTATAGCCAGTGGGTATGAATGGCGTCAGCCAGTTCACTGGCGGCGGTATCTTCTGGCGAATCGGTAAGCGGCGTATGGGGTTGCAGGACGTTAACGAAGCCAATCTGGCCGTCAATATGCATTTCCCGGAAGGCTTTTACAGCCATGGCATGCGCGATAAATACCTGATGGCAAGCCTGAATCGCCCGCGCCGGATCTTTCACCGACGGCGGATGGCTGCCGGTAATATAACCGTGACCGATAAAGACAATGGTTTCGTTAAACGTCGCCCAATGCTTGACCCGTGAACCGAAGCGGGCGTAACACAGACGCGCGTACTCTTCGAAGGCTTCCGCCGTTGAGCGGACTTCCCAGCCGCCTTCATCCTGCAACGCCTGGGGTAAATCCCAGTGATAAAGCGTAATCATCGGCACAATATTGTGCGCCAGAAGGGCATCAATCAAATCGCTGTAAAATTTTACCCCGTCTTCATTTACCTCGCCGCGACCATTCGGTAATAAACGCGGCCAGGAGATGGAAAAACGATAGCTCTGCAGGCCCATTTCCGCCATCAGCGCGACATCTTCCAGCATGCGGTGATAGTGGTCTACCGCAACGTCGCCATTTGTTCCCTCATAGGTTGTGCCGGGCTGGTGCGAAAAAACGTCCCAGATAGACAGCCCTTTGCCATCTTCATTGTATGCGCCTTCGACCTGGTAGGCCGCGGTTGCAGCGCCCCAGAGGAAATCTTTTGGAAAAGCAGCCATGAAACTCTCCTTATCTGTGCAATAAGGTGAGTGTAAAGAGGGGAATGATGGGGTTGCAACCGGTTTCAGAAACCGGTTACACAGTTGCGATCGCCGTCACTGTTCAGCGAACAGACTTATTTCTTTTGAGCCGCCGCAATCGGTTCTGGCGGTTGGTAGTTATCAATGTGGTGTGCGATAACAAGAAGCAGAACCGAGACGCCAAGCACGCCCCAACCGATCAGTTCAACGATCCGTGTAAAGACAGTAGACATAGTAATTAAGACAATTTCGACAATATTAATAATACGGACGAAGATCTTACCTCGCCTGGCGCGCAACGCAAGTCCTCAGCAGAAACGATTCATCTCTTTTGCTTTTTTTTCCGATTATTCTCCGTCTCTGTACACCATAATGTTATTAATCTGTTGTTCATCACCGCAATATGTTGTGAAATAAGAAATCGATTACACGGCGACGGGTACATCACCGGGTCGGGCAAAAACAGCACAAATAAGAGGCTATTATGAGTGACAGTATTCGTGTCGGATTAATTGGGTATGGTTACGCCAGCAAAACGTTTCATGCGCCGCTTATCAGCGGAACACCGGGGATGGAACTGGCTGTGGTGTCCAGTAGCGACGCCGACAAAGTTAAAGCCGACTGGCCGAATGTCAGCGTGTTCTCTGAACCTAAACACATTTTCGCCGATCCTACTATCGACCTGGTGGTGATCCCTACGCCAAACGATACCCACTTCCCGCTGGCAAAGGCCGCGCTGGAAGCGGGCAAACACGTGGTGGTTGATAAACCCTTCACCGTGACACTGTCACAAGCACGCGAACTGGACGCCATCGCCAGAAATCAGGGGAAACTGCTGTCAGTGTTCCATAACCGTCGCTGGGACAGCGATTTCTTAACGGTGAAGTCGTTGATTAACGAAGGACGACTGGGCGAGGTGGCCTATTTTGAATCGCACTTTGACCGTTATCGGCCGCAGGTACGTAATCGCTGGCGCGAGCTGGCTGGCCCGGGTAGCGGCATTTGGTACGATTTAGGCCCGCATCTGCTGGATCAGGCAGTGAATCTTTTTGGTTTGCCGGTCAGCCTGTCAGTCGATCTTGCGCAGTTACGTCCTGGCGCGCAGGCGACGGATTACTTTCATGCGGTGCTGGCGTATCCACAACGCCGTGTGGTTCTGCACGGCACGCTGCTGGCTGCTGCCGAAACCGCGCGGTACATTGTGCACGGTTCGCGCGCAAGTTACGTGAAATATGGCCTCGACCCACAGGAAGAACGCCTGAAGAATGGTGAACGTCTGCCGCAGGAAGATTGGGGCTATGACATGCGCGATGGGGTACTGACGCGTGTAGAAGGTGAAGATCGCGTTGAAGAGACGCTGCTCACCACACCGGGAAACTACCCGGCTTATTATGCGGCGATTCGTGATGCGTTAAACGGCGTGGGTGAGAATCCGGTTCCGGCAAGCCAGGCGATTCAGATTATGGAATTGATTGAGCTGGGTATTGAATCTGCGAAACACCGCGCGGTGCTTTCTCTGACCTGATGACGGGAATGAATAACGGGCGCAAAGCAAACACTGTGCGCCCGTTTTTTTATGCGCTTTGTACGCGTGCGCGCAGCGCGGATTTTTCGGCTTCCGACAGGAAAGCGATGTCGAGTCCGTTAATTTGCGCCTGACGAATTTGCGCAGGCGTCAGCCCGGCAGCCGGTGCTGCAACGTGGTATTCGTGTTGAATATCAATTCCCTGAACTGCCGGGTCATCGGTATTGATGCTCGCCAGCACGCCATGCTCCAGGAAGGTTTTGAGCGGGTGCTGGGCCAGTGAGGGCACCGTGCTGGTCTGGATATTCGACGTCAGGCAGGATTCCACGCCGATACGCTGTTTCGCTAAAAATTCCATCAGCGCTGCGTCTTCAACGGCTTTCACCCCGTGACCGATGCGTTCTGCACCCAATTCACGAATCGCCTGCCAGATGCTTTCCGGGCCAGCCGCTTCGCCGGCGTGCACGGTAATGCGCAGACCTGCATCACGTGCGCGGTTGAAGTGGCTCAGGAACAGGCTACCCGGGAAACCGAGTTCATCACCCGCCAGATCCAGCGCGGTAATACCGTCACGATGCGCCAGCAGGGCGTCAAGTTCACGCAGGCAGGCGGTTTCGCCGAAGGTGCGGCTCATGATGCCAATTAATCGCGCTTCAACGTTGAAATCACGGCAGCCTTCACTAACACCTGCAATCACGGCTTCCACCACGCCTTCAACCGGAAGCTGGTGAGTCATCGCCATATAACCCGGAGAGAAGCGCAGCTCAACATAGTGCAGGCCGTTACGCGCCGCATCTTCGATATTTTCGTACGCTACGCGGCGACAGGCATCGAGGTCGGCAAGCACTTTGACGCCCCAGTCGAGTTTGCTTAAAAAACTCACCAAATCGGGCTCATTACTGGTGACCTGCACATGCGGAATTAATGCCTCAAGGCTGGAGGCAGGAAGGGTTAAATTGTGCTGACGGCCAAGATCGAGAATAGTTTGGGCGCGAATGTTGCCATCAAGGTGGCGATGAATGTCAGTGAGGGGGAGCGTAGTATCAATCATGGTCGCACTCTTTTTTAGATTAAGTGCGCGCTATTATAAAAACATTTCACTGCAAAAAGCTATTTGCGCAACGAAAAATTATCGTTGCGCAAAATCGTTAGCGTAACGTGTTGATGGCCGCAATCAAACGTTCGACGCCTTGTTCTAGCTTCGAGCGAGGGCAGCCAGCATTGAGGCGAATAAAACCGTTACCTTCTTCGCCATAGGTATAACCCGGCATGATGGCCACTTTTTGCTGTTTGATCAGCACATCCTGTAGCGCGTTGTCGTCAATGTTTAGTGGACGCAAATCGACCCATGCCAGATACGTTGACTCGGGCATCGCCCAGTTCAGTTCCGGGAATGCGGTATTCAGCGTCTGCGCGATGTAGCGCATATTATCCTGTAAGTAGTTGCGCAGAGCATCCAGCCACGGCTCGCCTTCGCGGTAGGCCGCGATGTGCGCCACGAGTGCTGGTACCGACGGGGAAGAGAGGCCGTCGCGGCTTTTCAGTGCAAACAGATAATCGTTGCGCGCGATTTCGTCGGCTATCAAACCATAGGCCCCGGTGAAGGCCGGAATATTGAAGCTTTTTGAACCCGATGTGAACAGCGCCCATGGGCTGCGCGCCACGTCGCACCACGGAGTATGCTGGTGATTGCCCCACACCATATCCATGTGGATTTCATCGCTGATGACCCGCACGCCATGCTTCTCGCACAGCTCAGCCATCGTGTTGAGCTCATCGCGCGTCCACACTTTCCCGGTGGGGTTATGCGGGCTGCACAACAGCAAAATTTTGTTTTGTGGCTGTGCCAGCGCCGCTTCCAGTTTTGCCATATCGCAAATCCACTGGTTCTCTGCTTTCTCCAGCGGTACGCCGACAATCGTACGCTGATTACCGGTAATGGTTTTGAAGAAGGCATCATATGCGGGTGTGTGTACCACAACGCCATCCCCGGGCGCGGACCACTGGCGAATCATCTCCGCCACCATATAGATGACGGACGGCCCGTAAACAATACTTTCCTCGTCGATCATGCTATGAAAACGGCGGGCAAACCAGTGCACGATAGCGGGGGGAAACGCATCGTTTTTCCAGCGGCTGTAACCGAAGACACCGTGCGCCAGGCGTTTGGTCAGCGCATCGAGAATACAGGGGGCGGTGGCGAAATCCATATCGGAGATGGTAAACGGCAGGAGGTCGGCGTCACCAAAACGGTCGGCAACATAATCCCACTGGGTACACCATGTACCATGCCGGTCTATCACCGTTGAGAAGTCAAACATGTGAAATCCTTAACTGTTAGCGAGGACGCTATTTTGCCCCTGCGCGAGGCAGGGGCAAAGGGCGTTTTATGCCTGAACGGTATTCATCAGCACCGCAATCTCGTCTTTAACGGATTGTACCTGTGGGCCAATCACCACTTGAAGGTTGTGCTGGTTAAGCTGTACGACACCGATCGCGCGGTTAGCTTTCAGCGCTTCTACGTCGACTTTTGACATATCCTCGACGGACAAACGCAGGCGGGTGATGCAGTTATCCAGAGAAACAATATTTTCAGCGCCACCGAGAGCCGCAAGAATGGCCGGGGTGTTGTAACCGGATTTACCGATAGTCCCGGCGACTGCTTTTTCGACGGCATTGCTGGTTTCGATATCGCGACCCGGCGTTTTGATGTTAAAGCGCGTAATGGCGAAGCGGAAAATCGCGTAGTAGGCGACGAACCAAATGGCAGCCACCACTGGCACCATATACCATTTGGTGGAGAGGCCGTGCAGAATACCGAAGACCACGAAGTCGATAACGTTGCCGTCCGTGTTGCCAATCGTCACGCCAAGAATCGCCATCATGGTGAAGCCCAGGCCAGTCAGCAGCGCGTGAATGACGTACAGCACCGGTGCCACGAACAGGAACAGGAATTCCAGCGGTTCAGTGGTGCCGCCCACGACGCAGGCGATCACGCCGGAAATCAGCAGCCCTTTAATTTTATGACGGTTTTCCGGGCGAGCACAGTGGTACATCGCCAGTGCCGCACCCGGCAGGCCGCCGAGGAAAGCAGGCATTTTACCCTGAGACAGGAAGCGCGTGGCGCTTTCGGAGAAGCCGTGAGTTTCCGGGCAGCTTAACTGCGCCTGGAAGATGGTCAACGCACCGCTGACAGTGTGACCGCAGACATCCATCGTGCCGCCCGCTTCGGTAAAGCGAATCAGTGCGACCAGAATGTGGTGCAGACCAAACGGCAGCAGCAGACGTTCACCGGTACCAAAAATCATCGGGCCAAAGTCGCCCGCGCTGTTGATAACATGACCCAGCGCGTTGATACCCATCGCAAACACCGGCCAAATTAGCGGGATGACCAGGCCAACCAGGCCTAATACAACGGTGGTGATAATCGGAACAAAACGGGTGCCGCCAAAGAACGCCAGCGCATCCGGCAGGCGGATGGTGTGGAAACGTTCATGCAGCAGCCAGACGATGATCCCGGCGATCACCGCGCCAAGAATACCGGTGTCGATAGACTGAATACCGAGAATATTCTGGATGTTATTGGCTTTCAGAACCGCGGCATCGGTGGTGGGAAGGATACCTTTAGCCGTCAGCCAGAAGTTGACCGCCAGGTTCATGACCGCGTAACCGACAAAACCGGCGAAGGCGGCGACGCCTTTGTTTTCTCGTGCCAGACCCAGCGGGATGGCGATACAGAACATCACCGGCAGGAAGCTAAACGCGAAAGATCCGACTTTGCTCATCCAGATAAAGAGCGCCTGCAGGAACGGGGTGTCGAGCCACGGCAGGAGCGTGAGAACGTCATGGCTGCTGAGGGAACTGCCGATCCCCAGCATGATCCCGCAGAAGGACAGCAGGGCGACAGGAAGCATGAATGTCTTGCCAAGCTGTTGAAAGAACTCCCACAATGTGACTTTTTGTGCTGCTCTGGTCGTCATCGAACGACTCCTTGTACAAAAAATGGGTTAAAGAGGTTGTGGAGCGCAAGATAAAACGTTTTACCCAATTTTAGTGCGAGTGAAATCACATAATGAAATGATGATAACGTTTATAAAGTATCTTATTAGGTAAAACGTTTTATCGATCACTTAAAAGGAATCGCCAGTCCTTATGGCAATTGCAAAAAAAGTCACGATCAATGATGTCGCTCTGGCCGCTGGTGTATCGGTGAGTACAGTCTCACTGGTGCTCAGTGGGAAAGGGCGGATCTCCAACGCGACCGGTGAGCGGGTGTATCAGGCCATCGACCAGTTAGGTTTTGTGCGTAACCGCCAGGCGGTGTCTCTGCGCGGCGGGCAAACCGGCGTCATTGGGCTGATTGTCGGCTCGCTGTCGTCACCGTTTTATGCGGAACTGACCGCCGGGCTGACGGCCTCGCTGGAGTCACAGGGAAAAATGGTTTTTTTGACCCAAAGCGGGCGCAAAGGTGAGAACATGCTGGCGCGCTTTGACGCGCTGGTGGCGCAGGGTGTGGATGGTGTGGTGATTGCGGGGGCGGTGGATCAAGCCAGTGAGCTACGCGAGAAAGCGGAGGCGTCGAATATTCCGCTGGTTTTCGCATCCCGTGCGAGTTATCTCGATGAAGTGGATTTGATTCGCCCGGATAACATGCAGGCGGCGCAGGTGGTGACCGAAGATCTCATTCGCCGTGGACACCAGCGTATTGCCTGGCTGGGTGGACAGAGCGCGTCGTTAACGCGCGCCGAGAGGGTTGGCGGCTATTGCTCAACGCTGATTAAATTCGGCCTGCCGTTTCACAGTGAATGGGTCGTTGAGTGTGAATCCAGTCAAAAGCAGGCGGCAGACGCCATAACGTCGTTATTGCGCCATAACCCAACCATCACCGCCGTGCTGTGCTACAACAATGTCATTGCGATGGGGGCCTGGTTTGGCCTGATGCGTGGCGGGCGCCAAAGCGGGGAAGGCAGCGTCGAGAGCTATTTTGATCAACGCGTTACGCTGGCTGCCTTTGCAGAAGTGCCGGAAAGTGCGTTAGATGACGTGCCGTTAACGTGGGTGACAACGCCTGCGCGTGAGATGGGTGAAAGTGTAGCGGAGCGAATTTTACAGCGTATTGAGACCGGGCAGACGTCGACGCGTAATGTGATCATGCCGCCAAGGTTGGTGGCCAGAAAATAGTGCGAAATTGCCTGATTTCTGCAATATAGTGAATTTACACTGTTTTGTAGGCCGGATAAGGCGTTTACGCCGCATCCGGCAAGAACACGCACACGTTGTCAGAAAGTTAAGCCCCTCGAATGAGGGGCCTGATAGTTTATTGTGCCGGTGCCGGTGCCGGTGCCGGTGCCGGTTCGCTCGGCGTGACTGGCGGCTGCGGTTCATCCTGCTGGATGGCAGGAGCCTGCAAACCAAACATTCCCGCAAAGTCGTCCAGCGGCATCTTATTACCATTGAGGGTCACCTGACCGTTGGCATACTGCAGGCTGGAGGTCACCTGGTTGTCTTCCGTGGTGGTCAGACGGAACATCTGGCCCATCGCGGCGAAGCCTTTCACCTGCTGGCTGGCCAGCTTCTCGGCTTCTTCCTGCTGATACCCTTCCAGCTTCGCAATCTGGGTCATAAATTCGGTCGCCATATCCATCGGGATAACCAGCTTACCGTCGATTGATTTCACCAGCGTGTCCACCTGCTGCGCCAGCGTTTGTACCGGCTGAGTGGCCTGCGCGGGATCTTTAAGCAGCAACGACAGATTCAGGGTGGTTTCACCTTTGGCGTTTTTCCAGCTGAGCGGCGCGACGGTGATTGACGGATCGCCCTTCAGCAACACCGGTAAGGCGCTAAAGAACGCTTCGGTAATTTTTTCCTGGTACAGTTCCGGGTTGCTTTGCAGTTCCGGCTGAGCCAGTAGCGCCTGCGCCTGGGCATTATACTGCTGGCTAAACTGGTGCCATGCCTGGCCGTCAATATTGCCGACTTTCAGCGTCAGTTTGCCGCTACCCATGTCCTGGCTTTGCAGCTTCAGGCTCTTCACTGCGTAATCGAGCTGGCTGTTCACTTTTTTGCCGTCAGCAGAAAGGTCAGATTTACCATCCAGCGTCATGCCTTCCAGCACGGTTAGCTCTTTACCTTCTACGGAAACCGCCACTTTATCCAGGCTGATTTTCTGGTTGCCGACGCGCTCGTCGAAGCTCGCCAGTTTGCTGCTGCCTTCGGTTTTCAGATTATTGAAAGTGAGCTGTACCTTCTGATTGTACTCGTTCACTGCATTGACCAGACCGCTTTCCGCTTCGCCGGTGAGCGACACAACGTTACCGTCACGGTCTGCCGAAAGTTCAAAATCACCGCCGCTGAACGCCACTTTTTCAGCGTCTTTTTCATAGTTCAGCGGTTTGAGATTGATAGCAGAGTGGGTATCACCGCCATAGCTGATACGGGTATCTATCACAAACGGCGTTTCGCCTTTGGCGATATCAAACAGCGGCTTAGTCACGTCATTGTTCACCAGAGTGGTATTCACCGAGGCCATAGACGGAACGAGATTAAAGCGTTTTAACGCCGCCAGCGGGAACGGGCCGTGATCGACATCCTCGTTAAGCACCACGCTCTGGCCCGGTTTCAGCAGGGCTTTATCTGCGCCAGCGATAGGCTTAACCACCATTTTCAGTTGGCTGCTAAAGATGCCGCGCTGGTAATCCTGATAGCTCAGCTCCAGGCCTGCTTCCGGTGCGGTACGTTTCAGTTGGGCATTGGCCTGCGCCACCATGTCCGCAAAACGACTTTCCAGCTGTTTCCCGGTATACCAGGCACCACCTGTCCAGATAACCCCTAACGCAACAACAACCCCAACAGCGACCAGCGATTTTTTCATAGCATTTATCCATAAAATGAAACCGGGCGAAATCATATCGCCCGGTTATGTCATAAGGCTGTGTTTAAGATTAGCAAGCCCACGTTAAAACTTCAGTATTTACTTCAGCTTATTATAGACGCGTGCCAGTTTGCCGTTGCCGCTTACCTGAATCGGTGATTCCGCCGCGCTGATAAACGCGGATTCGCCTGGCTTCAGATGAAGAGATTCCCCCCCTTTACTGATGAGCGCTTCGCCTTCCAGACAAAACAGGATGGCGGCGCTCTGCTGGGCGATAGCTGTCGGCTGTGTGTTGAGATCGTGCAACGAAAACGCGAAGTCATCGACCGGAATTGGAAAGTCCAGTTCAGGGCCGTTTTTCACCGGTTGGGTGAGCAGTTCGGCCGCGGGTTTGGCCTCAAACTTCACGTTTGCCACCAGTTCCGGGATATCAATGTATTTCGGCGTCAGCCCGGCGCGCAGTACGTTATCTGAGTTGGCCATCACTTCCAGCGCGGTGCCCTGGAGGTAGGCGTGCGGCGTTTCAGCAAACAGGAACATCGCTTCGCCTGGTTTCAGTTTCACCACGTTCAGCAGTAGCGGCGAGAACAAACCGCTGTCGTCCGGGTAAAATTCTGAAATGACACGGATGGTCTGCCAGGGTTCGCCCTGTTGGCTCGCAAGCGCGGAACGCAGGATTGCCAGTGCGCGCGCTTTCTCTTCACCCTGCATGTTAAGCAGGCTGGCAAAAAGTTCGCTCAGACGCTCGCCATTCGGCTGTTCGAGGAAATGGGCAATGGCGGTATGCGCTCCGGCTACCGGTTGCAGCAGTGAAACAATCTCGTTGAATTCGCGAAAGGCATTCATCGCCAGGAAAGGCGTCAGGGCAAAGACCAGCTCCGGCTTATGGTTCGGATCTTTGTAGTTACGTTCAGGCGCGTCCATGGCGATACCCGCCGCATTCTCTTTGGCGAAGCCAATTTCCGAGGCGCGTTTATTCGGGTGTACCTGAATCGAAAGCGGCTGTGCGGCGCAGAGTACTTTAAATAAAAACGGCAGCTCGCCAAAACGCTCGGCGACCTCGCGGCCCAGCAGCGTCGCTTTGTCGGCGTCAATCACGTCGCGCAGTGAACGTTCGGTTCCCTGATTATCGGTGATTTTTGAGCTGCTCTTCGGATGCGCGCCCATCCAGAGTTCTGCCATCGGCAGATTGTCCGGGTTGGCGATGCCGTAGAGTTCCGTTAACGCACTTTTACTGCCCCAGGCATAGTTTTGCACTGAGTTGATGAGTTTTTGCATTATCAAGCCCTGTATCAATGTGGATTCTTTGGCGGTATTAAAGCAATAAATGCGCTATGGCGTCACCGGAAAAAATAAAAAGTCGTACTAGTCTCAGTTTTTGTTAAAAAATTGTGTACGATAGGGTGACTCGCTTTTGAGCCGGGCAAATGGATATGTGCTCTGCATGTTTGCCCTACATTCCCAAATGGGTAGAAAACATCACCTGAAGCAGTAAGTGAGAATACAATGTCGAACAAACCTTTTTACTATCAGGATCCTTTTCCACTGAAAAAGGATGAAACCGAGTATTACCTCCTCAGTTCCGATTACGTCAGCGTTGACGAGTTTGCCGGCCAGGAAGTGTTGAAAGTTGACCCGCAAGCCCTGACGCTCCTCGCAAAACACGCATTCCATGATGCCTCTTTCATGCTCCGCCCCGCCCACCAACAGCAGGTTGCCGATATCCTCAGCGACCCGGAAGCCAGCGAAAACGATAAGTACGTTGCGCTTCAGTTCCTGCGTAATTCTGATATCGCCGCGAAAGGCATCCTGCCCACCTGTCAGGACACTGGCACGGCGATTATTGTTGGTAAAAAAGGCCAGCGCGTGTGGACCGGTGGCGGTGACGAGGCAGCGCTGTCACGCGGGGTGTATGACACCTTTATTGAAGATAACCTGCGCTATTCGCAAAACGCCCCGCTGGACATGTACAAAGAGGTGAACACGGGCACCAACCTGCCTGCGCAGATTGACCTCTACAGCGTCGATGGTGACGAATACAAATTCCTGTGCATCGCCAAGGGCGGCGGTTCCGCTAACAAAACCTATCTTTATCAGGAAACCAAAGCGCTGATCACGCCGGCGAAACTGAAAAATTATCTGGTTGAGAAGATGCGCACGCTGGGTACTGCGGCTTGTCCGCCGTATCACATCGCGTTCGTGATCGGCGGGACATCCGCCGAAACAACCCTGAAAACCGTGAAACTGGCCTCGACCAAATATTACGATGGCTTACCGACGGAAGGGAACGAGCACGGTCAGGCGTTCCGCGATATCGAACTGGAAAAAGAGTTGCTGATTGAAGCGCAAAACCTTGGCCTGGGCGCGCAGTTCGGCGGCAAATACTTTGCTCACGACATTCGCGTGATTCGTCTGCCGCGTCACGGCGCATCCTGTCCGGTGGGCATGGGCGTATCCTGCTCGGCTGACCGTAACATCAAGGCCAAAATTAACCGTGATGGCATCTGGATTGAAAAACTGGAGAGCAACCCGGGGAAATACATTCCGGAATCGCTGCGTAAAGCGGGCGAGGGCGAAGCGGTAAAAGTTGACCTGAACCGCCCGATGAGCGAAATCCTTAAACAGCTTTCACAATATCCGGTTTCTACGCGTTTGTCGCTTTCCGGCACCATTATTGTGGGGCGCGACATTGCGCACGCCAAACTGAAAGAGCGCATGGATCGCGGTGAAGGCCTGCCGCAGTATATTAAAGATCATCCGATTTACTACGCTGGCCCGGCAAAAACACCGGAAGGTTATGCCTCGGGGTCGCTGGGCCCAACCACCGCAGGGCGTATGGACTCCTACGTCGACCAGCTTCAGTCGCAAGGCGGTAGCATGATCATGCTGGCGAAAGGTAACCGTAGCCAGCAGGTCACCGACGCGTGCCACAAGCACGGCGGTTTCTATCTGGGCAGCATCGGCGGCCCGGCGGCGGTGCTCGCGCAGAGCAGCATCAAGAGCCTGGAATGTGTGGAATATCCTGAACTTGGGATGGAAGCCATCTGGAAAATTGAAGTTGAAGACTTCCCGGCGTTCATTCTTGTCGATGACAAGGGGAATGACTTCTTCCAGCAGATTCAGGCCTCACAGTGCACCCGCTGCGTAAAATGAGTTAGCCGCCCTATGGGGCGGTTTTTTTATGCTTAAAGGCGTAAAACCTTCCATAATTAAAAATGGTTTGCATGAGCAATGTCACTTCACAATCACTTTGTTATCAAGGAGAAAGTAATGACAACGACACGCCGCGAGAACGATTCAATGGGCGCTATTGATGTCCCCGCCGAGAAACTATGGGGCGCACAAACCCAACGATCGCTGGAGCATTTTCGAATTTCCACGGAGAAAATGCCGGTCTCGCTGATCTACGCTCTGGCGCTCACCAAGCGTGCGGCGGCGAAGGTAAACCAGGATTTAGGGCTGCTGCCGACGGAAAAAGCCGATGCCATAATCCGCGCAGCGGATGAAGTGCTGGCAGGCAAGCATGCCGATGAGTTTCCGCTGGCTATCTGGCAAACCGGTTCCGGTACGCAAACCAACATGAATATGAATGAGGTACTGGCTAACCGGGCAAGTGAACTGCTCGGCGGTGTTCGTGGCATGGAGCGTAAGGTTCACCCCAACGACGATGTGAACAAAAGCCAGAGCTCAAACGATGTATTCCCAACGGCAATGCATGTTGCGGCGCTGATTGGCCTGCGCGAACAGTTGATCCCGCAGCTAAACGAGCTAAAAGAGACGCTGAAGCAGAAGTCGGATGCTTTCCAGGATATCGTCAAAATTGGCCGTACCCATCTACAGGACGCCACGCCGTTGACGCTGGGGCAAGAATTCTCTGGCTGGGTGGCGATGCTGGAGCACAACCTGAAGCACATTGAACTCAGTTTGCCGCACGTCGGTGAACTTGCACTGGGCGGCACGGCGGTCGGTACCGGGCTAAATACCCATCCCGAATATGCGGTACGCGTGGCGAAAGAACTGGCGGAATTTACCCATCAGCCGTTTATCACTGCACCTAATAAATTCGAAGCGCTTGCCACCTGTGATGCTCTGGTACACGCCCACGGCGCGCTGAAAGGCTTAGCGGCGTCGCTAATGAAAATCGCCAACGATGTGCGCTGGCTGGCCTCTGGCCCGCGTTGCGGCATTGGTGAAATTGCTATTCCTGAGAATGAGCCAGGCTCGTCCATCATGCCGGGCAAAGTCAACCCGACGCAGTGTGAAGCGATGACCATGCTCTGCTGTCAGGTGATGGGCAACGATGTCGCCATCAACATGGGCGGGGCATCGGGCAACTTTGAACTGAACGTCTACCGCCCGATGATTATCCATAATTTCCTGCAATCCATCCGTCTGCTGGCGGACGGCATGGAGAGTTTTAACGCGCATTGTGCGGTGGGCATTGAACCGAATCGCGAGCGTATTAATCAGTTGCTTAATGAGTCACTGATGCTGGTCACCGCGCTGAATACGCATATTGGCTACGATAAAGCCGCTGAAATTGCCAAAAAAGCCCATAAAGAGGGGCTGACGCTGAAAGCTTCCGCGCTGTCGCTGGGTTACCTCACAGAAGCCGAGTTTGATAGCTGGGTGCGTCCGGAGTCGATGGTCGGAAGTATGACCGCAAAAGGTTAATCGGTCGCCAGCCATAAGTGCAGCCGCGGAATAATCAATTGCAGCGGCTGTGCTTGCGGTTTGTGACGATACTGCACGTTATCGGCATCGTAATTTAGCAACTCACCTAAATCGGGGACGCTGACCGCTCCCGGACCGGAAACCAGCGCAATCAGCGGTGCAGGGCAGGCGTACTGTACTTGCTTTTGTTCTCCGGCATACCACACCCGCGCGATAGGTTGCACTTTCACCGGGCGCTTAATCTTTAGCCGCGCTTTTTGCGGCAACGCAGCAACGTCCTGATACTCACGTTCCAGCTTCGCCTGCCACTGCTCGCGCGTCCACGGTGGCACCGCGCGTGGCGATTGCAGGCTTTTTTCTAACTGCGCCAGTACTTCGTCGCGAGTTAAATTCTTGATGATATGTTTATTTGCCCAGCCGAATCGAATGGTACTGGGGTCATCAAGCAATGTCAGCGTGCGATAGGCATTGAGTGTGATAAGCCCCGGAAGATGGCGATGAACCCAGTCGAAGCGGGCGACGGACGGGAGCCCGGAATCAACCGTGATAATCTTTTCAAACGCGCCCTTCAGGGTATTTACGCGCAAAATGCGTTCACGCAGTGCTTCATGTTGTGACGTTGTCACGTTAAGGCAGATGGCACCAGGCAGGCGCACCGCGGCTTTACTGCTGCGGGTTTCCGACTGCTGCTGAATAAACAGATGTCCGAAATGCGACAGCGCCATGGTCAGCGCAGTTTTACCGATATGCTGTACCACCTGAATTTCCGACAAAGGGGCGTGCTCGTCTTCTTTACGGATCTCCGGCAGTTCAAAAATGCGGGCAGCCAGCAAGCGGCATTCGGCGAGTTGCTCGCGCACCGCGAGCAATTCGCGCTCAAGCTGACGAAATGTGCTGGTCAGGCGTTCAACAAGATCATAGTCAGCCATTTTACCACCTTAGTTACAACATACTTTTTAATTATTGCACTATAGCCCGGCATCGGGCTACGTGCAAATCTGCGTCAGGCAGCGGGGGGAAAGGTGATGTGGTGATAAACGGGCCAGTGAAGGCTGAAGTTCGCGCCGCCCAGTTCGCTATCGTCGCAACGGACTTCACCGCCCATCGCCACCGCAATGGAGTGTACAATTGCCAGACCCAGCCCACATCCACCGGTGGCGCGATCGCGGCTGGGATCAAGGCGCACAAACGGCTCGAAAACCCGTTCCCGTTCGGACGGCGCGATGCCGGGGCCATCATCCTCTACGCGTAAACAGGCGCGGCTGCCGTCAAGCGTCAGGCTAATTTGAATCTGCTTCTGGCTGTAACGCAGGGCATTGTTAACAAGATTATCCAGTACACGTTCCATCAGGCGCATATCCAGCGCACCATAGTCACCTGGCATCAACTGCTTCAGCGAAAGCGTTCGCTCGGGCGTGACGGCCTGAACGTCTTCCACGTGCGATGCAATCCAGACGGCCAGGTTAGGCGTAGTGAGCGAAAGCTCCGTTTTAGGGCGGTCGAGACGGGCGTAAGTAAGCAGTTCTTCAATCAGCGCTTCCAGTTGACTGATATCACGGTTCAGCGCCTGGGATTCGGCGTCGCTCAGATTTTCGCTCATCTCCAGACGATAACGCAGTCGCACCAGCGGCGTACGCAGTTCGTGGGCGATCCCGTCGATAAGCTGTTTCTTACTGGCAATCAGCGCGTTGATGTTATCGGCCATCTGATTAAAGGCCACGCCCAGGCGCTCAAAGCTGGACATACTGTCAAAATGGATGCGTTCGCCAAGATGGCCCTCGCCAAAACGTTGCGCGGCGCTCTCAAGGCGCAGCATATCCTGCCAGTGCGGACGCATCCAGATGAACACCGGAAAGGCCAGTGAGATGGCGATAAAGGCCATCAGCGCCACATCGAACAGACGCATCTCATGCAGGAAATAGAGATAGGGCACCGGGCCGACCGCCAGAACATAATGGCTGCGCGGAATCCGCTGAATAAAGGTGTACTGATCGTCGAGCGCGACGATATCGCCTTCTCGCAAGTGTTTCATCGACACCTCAGCGAGGTGGAATTTATTCAGTGGCTCAATGCGCAAATCAAAGGAGAGATTAAGATCCAGCTCTTTTAACGTTTTGCTCCAGTCACGCGGCGGGATTTCGCGCAGTTCGCTGCGCATCAGATAAAGCGAGCTTTTCATCAAATCGTCCAGCGACTGTCGGCCTGCACGTTCGGCGGTGAATTTATACACCAGCCCAACCAGCATGGTCATCACCAGAAAGCAGACAAACAGCAGCAGGTAAAACTGCACGAACAGTTTTTTCACGATCAGTTATCCCAGGCGTGTGGTGCAAACAAATAGCCTTTATTGCGAACTGTTTTAATCCGATAAGGCTCGGTCGCACTATCCAGCAACTTTTTACGCAGCCGCGAAATCGCCACGTCAACGCTGCGATCCATGCCGTCATAGCTGACGCCACGCAGATTTTTCAGCAGCGCGTCGCGATCCATAATTTGCCCCGCATGGGTCGCAAGCTCCCACAGCAGGTCAAAATCGGCGGTAGAAAGGGCAATGGTATCACCGCTCAGTTCCACCTGACGGTTTACCGGGTCGATGAACAGCGTGCCAAAGCGAATCGCTTTATGCGGCGTCATGGCGGGTTGCGGGGCAATTCCGGCAGAGGAAGGTGCGTGCTGGCGCAGATGCAGACGTACACGCGCGAGCAACACAGCGGGCGGGGTGGTTTTCAGGATGTAATCGCTGGCACCCATTTCAAGCGCCAGAATATGGTTCATGTCGCTGTCGAGCGAGGTGAGCAAAACGATCGGGCCCGGAAACTGACCACGCAGGTCGCGGCACAGAGTCATGCCATCTTTACCGGGTAGCATGATATCCAGCAGAACGAGATCGGGTTGCTCTCGGGCAATGGCTGCTTCGGCAGTATCACCGCGGGGTTCGACCACAACATCCATATCGTGCTTTGCCAGATACGCGGCGATCAGCGCGCCAACGTCTGGATCATCCTCTACGAAAACGATCTTATTCATGTGCTCAGATGTACTTAAAAGAATTAACATACACCTGCAGTGCGTAGCCTTCCATTAATCATTCATAAACAACATAAATTCAGCTATGCTGCGAACACATCTTGTTGGTTGGCTGAAGAAAAATGGCACTGCTGATTAAGGCGCTATTGGGTGCGCTGGTGGTCTTGCTGATAGGGATTTTGGCAAAAACAAAAAATTACTATATTGCCGGGTTAATCCCGCTGTTTCCTACTTTTGCGATGATCGCGCACTACATTGTCGCCAGCGAGCGCGGCACGGAAGCGTTACGTGCCACTATCGTTTTCGGCATGTGGTCGATTATTCCTTATTTTCTCTATCTGCTGTCGCTGTGGTATTTCACCGGCTTTCTGCGACTGCCCCTGGCGCTGGCAGGAGCGGTAGGTTGCTGGAGCGTGAGCGCCTGGCTGCTAATTCTGGTCTGGAGCCGCTTTCATTAAGCGAGCGGTCGCCCGCCATCGACGGCAAAGGTTCGTCCGGTCACGTAGCAACTGGTGAGCAGGTAATCGACCAGATCGATAATCTCTTTCTCGCCTGGGGCAATTTTCATCAGTGATTTATTCAGTGCCTGCTGACGATAGGCCGCGTCATCGCTTTCATTGAACAGGATCAGCGATGGCGCGATGGCATTCACTTTGACTTCTGGCGCCAGTTTTTTGGCAAACGAACGGGTCATATTGTCGAGCGCCGCTTTGCTGGCTGCGTAAGCGATGTGCTTTTCGCTGCCGCGTTCCACCACGTAATCAGTAAAGTGGATAATATCGCTGGCTGCATGCCCATGGCCGCGCAGCAGGCTTTCCAGTGCGTGGTTCAACAGGTAAGGGGCATTGACGTGTACCTGCATCATGGCGTGCATCACGTCGCTCAGCGGCTGACGTGGATTTTCCGGTATCCATGCGCTGGCATTATGAATCACCGCGCGCAGGCCGCTACAGCGAATTTTCACCTCTTCGGAGAACGCGATGATACCGCCATCGGTTGAAAAATCAGCCTGAATGCACTGTGCACCGGCTTTCTCCAGCACATCAATGGCGGGAAGATGGGTTCGATAACTGACAATTACCGGTTGCTGTTGATTAAGCAAGTGGTGGGCCAGCGCCAGGCCAATGCGACGGCCTGCGCCGGTAATGAGGATTGGGCGCGAAAGCGTCTCTCCCATCGTCGTCTCCTTATCGTTTAACGATGGGGAGATCTCTACCCCATCAACAGCCACGTTGCCGGGATGGCGGCAACCAGTAATAAGCCAATCAATGCCAGTTCGCGACGTTTTAGCAGCACATTATCGACATGAGTGCGACGCGCATAGAGAAACACCAACAGCCCGGGCGCGTAGAGCACAACGGATAACAGCAGATGCATTGGTCCGGACGCATACAGTAACCATAAGCCATAAATGCACGCACCGATACCCACGGCTTTATGCAGCGGTCGGGTAGCAATTTTCAGCAGAAACGCGCCTACGAGGAAATAGGGTACCAGAATCATCTCGGAGGCGATGGTCAGCAGTGTATTGTAATCCGAGCCCGTCATCCAGATAAGCACCAGGCTCACCTGCACGCTAATGTTAGTCAGCCAAAGCGATGCCGACGGCGCATTGTTGGCATTCTGGCGAGCAAACACGCGTGGAAAAGCTTTATGCGTCGCCGCCAGCAGCGGCACTTCCGCCGCCATAATCGTCCAGCTCAGATAAGCCCCGCACACGGAGACAATCAGTCCGGCGGCAATGACGATTTCACCCCAGGAGCCCATCATTTTGACCATCAATCCGGCCATCGATGGATTACGCATTTCCGCCAGTTCCGGACGCGCAACCACACCCAGCGACAGCAGCGTCACCAGCAGATAAACCCCGAGAGCGGAAAGCACCGCCAGCAGCGTAGCGCGGCCTACATCTTTCTTGTTACGTGCGCGTGCAGAAACCACCACCGCGCCTTCCACGCCGATGAACACCCACAGGGTAATGAGCATGGTGTTTTTCACCTGCTCCCATACCGGCACGCCCAGTTCAATGCCGCTAAAATCGAGCGAGAAGGTGTCCATTTTGAAGGCAATAGCCGCGAGAACGATGAACAGACCGAGCGGTACCAGTTTTGCCAGCGTCGCGACAAGATTAATACCCGCCGCCGTTTGTACGCCGCGCAATACCAGGAAGTGAACGATCCACAGCAGAACAGAGGCGCCGACAATCGATTGCCAGGTATTTCCGTCGCCAAACAGACGCAGTTCTGGCGTATCGGTAAAAAAGCTCAGCGCTGAGAAGACAATAACCAGATAGGAGACGTTGGCGATAACCGCACACAGCCAGTAGCCCCATGCAGAGCAGAAACCAATCAGTTCGCCGAAGCCTTCACGGGCGTAGGTAAAAATACCGCCGTCCAGGTCCGGGCGAATGCGGGTCAGGATTAACATCGCAATTGCCAGAAACAGGATCCCAACCCCGGTAATGGCCCAGCCAATAAGCAGCGCAACCGGGCTGGCGACAGCCGCCATATTCTGTGGAAGGCTGAAAACACCCGCGCCAAGCATGGAGCTCAAAACAAGGGCGGTCAGGGCGCTAAGGCCAAGTTTCTTTTCCATGAGGATCCTGTTGTAAACGACATCAAACCAGAATATTTATTTGGCGAAATCGCATAAACATGGAAGATTGCGCCAGGCGCGCGATTTTACGGAGTGTGGGGAGTGCATGCAATGAGTTCAGGCATAAAAGCGTAAAAAAGGCGGCAAGCGCCGCCTTTATGCACAACCTAAATTACTTATAGAGGTCGGCGCTGATGGTGACGTTCCCGCCACGTTCCTGCCACTGGCGCGTAATATGGTAGTACTTCGCACCTTTTTTGGCTGCGCGTTTGGCAACCTGGTAGGAGACTTCAGACATATTGCCGTAGTTGCCGGTGAACTTCACGCTGTCGAACGGAATCATCTGCGCGGCAGTGATTTTGTTCAACTCTTCAACTTTAGTGCCATCCGGCAGCGTGACAGTGTAACGTCCGCCTTTAGATGACTGTGTTTCGAAGAAACGACCTACACCGGTACCGGCGCCCACGGAAGCAGTGGTTGCCACGCCAGGGATCTCCACGGTTTTGGCTTCTTCGCCACCTTTCGCCAGTTTTGCACGACCTGCTTCGGAATCAGCCGGGATAGCATCCGGGCTTTGCAGCACGCGTTTTTTGGCATCTTCTTTATAGATGAAGGCGGTAATGCGCTGATTGCCGCCCTGGTTGGCATCAACCTGACGCACGATATAGAACGAATACGCACCTTTAGCTTTTGCCGCTTTGGTGATGGCGTCGTTCACTTCCGGCTGGCTACGGTAGAAGCCCTGGATAGTCACGGTATCGTACGGTTCGAGAGTCACGGCCTGATCTTTTGGCAGTTCCATCACGCCGTTAATGATGCGGTTTTTCGGGGCATCGGCTTTGGCAGCATCGTCTTTGTAGAGATCGGCTGTCACGCGCCAGTTACCGCCATTGCCATAATCGGAGGTATCAACCACATAAAAAGAGGCAGCGCCTTCTTTATCTGCTTTACGGGAAACGGCCTGAACGGCATCGCCAATGGCATTAAAGCGGCCGGTAACCACGACACGGTCGTAAGGTTTCAGTGCGGCTGCTTGCTCCGGCGTCAATTCTGTCGCTGCGTGAGCGGACACAGCCGCGGCAGACAACAGAGCGGACACGAGTAGAGTGTTCTTAAGCTTCATAAAAATAATCCTTCGCCTTGCGCAAACCAGGTACTGGTGTTGTTGTTGACTGAAAACCCAATGATTATTGCATTTAATTCGACTCACTGTCTGCGTGATTTTTCACATCAGATGCGAAGCGGATAACTGTTTTGCATAACTTTTCGCGATATGTTGAAAAAACAGGCTGTTGACCGGAAAAGCGGGTCATCGATATCACTTTTTCAAGTTAATATATTGTTAAATCGCTTCATCACTCTGGCGAAAAATCATGTTTTGCCGCTTCGCTTAAGCGAATTATCAGGCCTGGCTATCAATTTCAGGTAAATATCCCTGA
This sequence comes from Pseudocitrobacter faecalis, assembly GCF_965231525.1. Lineage (NCBI taxonomy): Bacteria > Pseudomonadati > Pseudomonadota > Gammaproteobacteria > Enterobacterales > Enterobacteriaceae > Pseudocitrobacter > Pseudocitrobacter faecalis. The sequence continues at coordinate 1,891,748 of NZ_CBDDNJ010000002.1, forward strand.
CCTGCTTATGCAAAGTAATTTTTCCTGCATAAAATCAAAAATAGTGTTTTCAGGTTGTAGATCACAACGGGTATTTTCAGTAGGTTATAGAAAGTTTGTTACTGTTTTATTTTTGGGTTGATGAACGACTGTGCGTTTATTGCGCCAGCGGTTCGGACCTGGTATGACGGCAAACCATCATTAAAAACCGATGGAAGGGAAAACTATGCGTATTGGTGTACCAAAAGAGAGGTGGCCCCAGGAGACGCGAGTGGCGGCAACACCGAAAACGGTGGAACAACTGCTAAAACTTGGCTTCAGCGTGGCGGTGGAAAGCGGTGCGGGTAAACTGGCAAGTTTTGAGGACGACGCGTTTACTCAGGCGGGCGCAGAAATTGTCGACGGTGATAATGTCTGGCATGCCGACGTTATTTTGAAAGTTAATGCGCCGCTGGAGGAAGAAATTGCGCTGCTCAATCCGGGCACGACGCTGATTAGCTTTATCTGGCCGGCCCAGAACCCGGAATTAATGGAAAAACTCGCCGCGCGCAGTATTAACGTGATGGCGATGGACTCCGTGCCGCGTATTTCGCGCGCGCAGTCGCTTGATGCCCTGAGCTCCATGGCCAATATCGCCGGTTATCGGGCGATTGTCGAAGCGGCGCATGAATTTGGTCGTTTCTTCACCGGGCAGATTACTGCCGCAGGTAAAGTACCGCCGGCAAAAGTGATGGTCATTGGTGCTGGCGTAGCGGGTCTGGCGGCAATTGGCGCAGCTAATAGTCTTGGCGCGATTGTACGTGCCTTCGATACTCGTCCTGAAGTGAAAGAGCAGGTACAGAGTATGGGCGCGGAGTTCCTTGAGCTCGACTTCAAAGAAGAAGCGGGCAGTGGGGACGGCTATGCCAAAGTGATGTCTGATGCGTTTATCAAAGCGGAAATGGCACTCTTCGCTGCACAGGCAAAAGAGGTCGACATTATTGTCACCACGGCATTGATTCCGGGCAAACCGGCACCGAAGCTCATCACCCGCGAAATGGTTGACTCCATGACGCCGGGCAGTGTGATTGTTGACCTCGCGGCGCAAAATGGCGGTAACTGTGAATATACGGTCGCCAATGAAGTGGTCACCACCGCGGGCGGTGTGAAAGTGATTGGTTATACGGATTTACCCGGTCGTTTGCCGACACAATCGTCCCAGCTTTACGGGACTAACCTGCTGAACTTGCTGAAACTGCTGTGCAAAGAGAAAGAGGGTTCTATTACCATCGATTTCGAAGACGTTGTTGTGCGTGGCGTGACGGTGGTACGTGAAGGAGAAGTCACCTGGCCTGCGCCGCCGATTCCCGTTTCCGCTCAACCTCAGGCCGCTGCGAAGACCGTTGAAGCGCCAAAAGAGCCGGAGAAACCCGTCTCCCCGTGGCGTAAATACGCAATGATTGCCCTGGCGATAATTCTGTTTGGCTGGCTTGCCAACGTCGCGCCGAAAGAGTTCCTCGGCCACTTCACCGTTTTTGCGCTTTCCTGCGTGGTGGGTTACTACGTGGTGTGGAACGTCTCACATGCACTGCATACCCCGCTGATGTCGGTCACTAACGCCATCTCGGGGATTATCGTCGTCGGCGCGTTGCTGCAAATTGGCGACGGTGGTTGGGTAAGCTTCCTGAGCTTTATCGCGGTGCTGATCGCCAGCATTAATATTTTTGGTGGATTCACCGTCACTCAGCGCATGCTGAAAATGTTCCGGAAGAACTAAGGGGTAGCACATGTCTGGAGGATTAGTTACTGCTGCATACATTGTTGCCGCAATCCTGTTTATTTTCAGTCTTGCCGGGCTTTCAAAGCACGAGACATCCAAGCAGGGGAATACGTTTGGTATCACGGGGATGGCGATTGCGCTAATTGCCACTATCTTTGGGCCGGATACGCATAATGTGGTGTGGATTATTATCGCAATGGCGATCGGCGGCGCGATTGGTATCCGTCTGGCGAAGAAAGTCGAAATGACCGAAATGCCGGAACTGGTGGCGATTCTGCACAGCTTTGTCGGTCTCGCCGCGGTGCTGGTGGGCTTTAACAGTTACCTGCATCACGATGCTGGTCAGGAACAGATTCTGGTCAATATCCACCTGACGGAAGTATTCTTAGGGATCTTTATCGGTGCGGTGACCTTCACCGGTTCGGTGGTGGCTTACGGTAAATTGTGCGGCAAAATCTCGTCTAAACCGTTGATGCTGCCGAACCGTCATAAACTGAATCTGGCGGCGCTGGTGGTTTCCTTCCTGCTGCTGGTGGTTTTCGTTCGCACGGATAGCGTCGGTCTGCAAGGGCTGGTGCTGGTTGTCATGACTGCTATCGCGCTGGCCTTTGGCTGGCATCTGGTGGCATCCATCGGCGGGGCGGATATGCCGGTGGTGGTGTCAATGCTGAACTCCTATTCTGGTTGGGCGGCAGCGGCAGCGGGCTTCATGCTCAGTAACGACCTGCTAATCGTAACAGGCGCGCTGGTCGGTTCTTCCGGTGCGATTCTGTCGTACATCATGTGTAAAGCGATGAACCGTTCATTCTTTAGCGTGATAGCGGGCGGCTTCGGCTCCGACGGTTCTTCGACCGGCGGCGATGAAGAGATGGGCGAATACCGCGAAATCACTGCGGAAGATACCGCTGAAATGCTGAAGAATTCGCATTCAGTTATCATCACCCCAGGCTACGGCATGGCGGTGGCGCAGGCGCAGTATCCGGTGGCGGAAATCACCGAGAAGCTGCGTGCACGCGGGGTTAACGTCCGTTTTGGTATTCACCCGGTTGCCGGGCGTTTACCGGGGCACATGAACGTACTGCTGGCGGAAGCCAAAGTGCCGTATGACATCGTGCTGGAAATGGACGAAATCAACGACGACTTCAGTGATACAGACACCGTGCTGGTCATTGGCGCTAACGACACCGTTAACCCGGCGGCGCAGGACGATCCGAAGAGTCCTATCGCGGGCATGCCGGTTCTGGAAGTCTGGAAGGCGCAGAATGTCATCGTCTTCAAACGTTCCATGAACACGGGTTATGCCGGCGTACAGAACCCGTTGTTCTTTAAAGAGAACACGCAGATGCTGTTCGGTGATGCGAAAGCCAGTGTCGATGCGATTCTGAAATCTCTGTAAGAGTCATGTCTGAGAAGCCGTCTCTTTCGAGAGACGGTTTTTTTTTGCACAGGATTGCTTTTGGTCAAAAAACAGACACTGCAATGTGATATACTTCACAGGTTCCTTCAAAAACAGAGGCTTTTATGGATACCGAATTGACCCCCGCACAGCTGGCTATTGAATATCTTCGTCGTGATACCACTGTGCTTACGCCCGCGCAATACCTCAAAAAACTGAAACAGCTGGAATTAGAATTCGCTGACCTGATGGCGCTTTCTTCTCTTGAGCTGAAAGAAGAGATCGACCTTGCCTGGCGCTACGGTATTCATTAATGCAGCGCGGCTGCAAAAAATAAACCCGCCGTAATGGCGGGTTTATTGTTTCTGACGTCAGTGTTATCCCTTAATCGTCTTCGTCGTCATCCAGTTCGACAGGTGTCTCATAGTCGTTCGGTTTAATGGCCAGCAAATCACAGCGCAGATGATCGATAACTTGTTCCGCTGTATTGCCCAGGAATGCCGCAGAAAGCCCGGTACGACCGACCGTACCCAACACGACAACCCCCGCTTCAAGATGCTCTGCGAGATCGGGGATCACTTCTTCAGGTAGCCCCTTTTCGACGTGGGTAAACTTCTCATCGATACCATACTTCTGACGTAATGCTTTCATTGCCAGCAAATGCTGACCACGAATCGCATCGTTATAAACGCTTGGGTCAAAATCGGGCAGTTCAATGGCAATATTGATCGGCGTAACAGGGTAGGCACCCACCAAATGCACTTCTGTATGATTTACCAGTTGCGCCAGTTCCAGCGTTTCTTTAACCAGTCTGTCGTTTAACGCATTATGATAGGGCTCTTCGCTGGCGAGGTTGACCGCTACCAGCGCTTTCCCGCCTTCCGGCCACGGTTGGTCTTTCACCATCCATACCGGGCACGGGCATTTACGCAGCAGGTGCCAGTCGGTTGGGGTGAAAATAACGGATTCCAGTTTGTCGTGCTGATGCGCCATTTTCAGCAGTAAATCGTGACCGCCGCTAATGACTTCCTGAATGATGGCTTCGAAAGGACGGTTGTGCCAGACCACTTTGATTTCAATGGGCACGCCTGCTTCAATGTAATATTTCGCCTGCTCGCGGATCCATGCGGCACGTTGGCTAATGACCCCCTGGCGCATGGCTGTTCGCTCGTCGGGAGACAGCAGCGTCGTCATTTCATACGAAAAATCATAGATAGGCAAAAATGCCTTAATGGTGCCACCAATCCGTTGATGTAGATAAACGGCACGCCGCAATGCGGGCTGATCGTCCTGGTTAGGATCGATGGCTACCAGCATGTTTTGATACTTGGCCATACAGGGTCTCCTTACAACTGTAACCTCAGTTCGTCTTTAAAAGATAACTCATATGGAGTGAATGAAACAGGGGAGAACCTTCGCAAGATCAATAAATGAGGGAAATTTAATAAAGACGGGAGGATAAATCTGAAGGGAAATAAAACAGGGAGAAAAACGCGCTTATCCCGGAGAGGAAAGTATAAACAAAAAGGCCGCATCGCTGCGACCCTGATATTTCCGCCCTTACGCGTGCAGAAACGCTCTCATCACCCATGCGACCGCGATGCAGCCCAGGGTCCATTGCACAACAAAACTCATACTCTCAACCAACTTATTCTTTTAACGGCCCGTTTGGCCAGATACTTCTTTCCACGTTAACGCGCAGATACTGGCTCTTAAGGTACTGCTGACTGTGATCAAGATCCACTTTTTTGACATGTTTTAGGAAACTTAAACATGAATTTTCTTCAAGTGTACTGAAATTTTCTCGTTTGCATACGAACGTTTGTTGTGTGATTGTGGACGTATAGCCATCCAGAAGTCTTTATTCAAAAAACAAATAATCACGTTCAGCAATGGTTAACTGGACGTTATGGAGATCACATGCAAAGTCAATACGCTCCGTTCCGCGCCGATGTCGTGGGCAGTTTTTTACGACCGGACACCATTAAGCTCGCCCGCCAGCAATTTGCGCAGGGGGAGATCACTGCACAGCAACTGCGTGCGGTCGAAGATGAGGCGATTCGCCACGTAGTGGAACAACAATGCTCATGCGGTTTGCATATCGTTACCGACGGTGAATTCCGCCGCGCATGGTGGCACTTTGACTTCTTCGATGGCCTTCAGGGCGTCGAACGTTATGATTCAGAGCAGGGGATTCAGTTTAATGGCGTGCAAACCAAAGCGCACGGGGTTCGCGTGACGGGTAAGTTAGGCTTTGGTGAACACCCGATGCTCAATGACTTCCGTTATCTGAAGAGCATCAGCGGTAACGCGACGCCTAAAATGACCATTCCCAGCCCCAGCGTGCTGCATTTTCGCGGTGGTCGTAAAGATATTAATGCGGATGTCTATCCCGATCTTGAGGCTTATTTTGACGATCTGGCGACCACCTGGCGCGATGCGATTCAGGCGTTTTATGCAGCCGGCTGCCGTTATTTACAACTTGATGACACCGTATGGGCCTATTTATGTTCAGATGCGCAACGTCAGCAAATTCGTGAGCGTGGGGACGATCCGGATCAGCTCGCGCGTATTTATGCTCGCGTGATTAATAAGGCGCTGGAGAATAAACCGGCAGACCTGATAATTGGCTTACATGTTTGTCGTGGAAATTTCCGTTCGACCTGGATTTCAGAGGGCGGCTATGAGCCTGTAGCGGAAATATTATTTGGCAGCGTCAATGTCGATGCTTTTTATCTGGAATATGACAATGACCGTTCCGGGGATTTCGCACCGCTACGCTTCGTTCGTCCCGGTCATCAGCAGGTCGTGCTTGGGCTGGTGACTACCAAAAATGGTGAGCTGGAAAACCCAGAAGGAATCAAGGCTCGTTTGGAGGAAGCATCTCAGTATGTGGCGAAAAATCAAATTTGCCTCAGCCCACAGTGTGGTTTCGCTTCAACAGAAGAAGGGAACAGCCTGACACCGGCACAGCAGTGGGACAAAATCAAATTAATTACCGAAATAGCTGAACAGTTCTGGTAATTCACTATCGTATCTCATGAAGCCGCACAATGCTGCGGCTTTTTTTGTTTTTAAGAAATACCCTAGAAAAATTATACGGCTGAAAGAACCATATCACTAATATATCAGGATTGGGTCGAGTTGATTAAAATGATTAATCCGATAGTTATTTACGAATATACATAATGGTAGGTGCGGCGTAATTTTACTCCTGACCCGCAGAGGTTGGCACATATAAAAAGGATGGCAGTGAATACATCAACGTTTTTCCCATCGACTATACTGCATCTGACCCAAACAGATTCCCAGGGCTTCAGGCAATGGGCTGGTGCGGTTTTAGCAGTACCTTCATCTACCTGCGTACCACTTTACGTTAACGGCATTTAATCGACACAAGGGGTTCATTCTATGGCATTCGTAACGACTAAAGATGGCGTCAATATTTTCTTCAAAGACTGGGGCCCGAAAGAGGCACAACCGATTGTTTTCCATCACGGTTGGCCGTTAAGCGCTGATGACTGGGACAACCAGATGCTGTTCTTCCTCGCTGAGGGGTTCCGGGTTATCGCTATCGACCGTCGTGGGCATGGCCGTTCCGATCAGGTGAGTGAAGGGCACGACATGGATCACTATGCTGCAGATGCTTCAGCCGTTGTTGAACATCTCGACCTGCACAATGCTGTGCATGTCGGGCACTCAACCGGGGGCGGTCAGGTGGCGCGTTATGTGGCGAAATTTGGTCAACCGCAGGGACGTGTAGCGAAAGCTGTACTGGTGAGTTCCGTTCCTCCGTTAATGGTTAAAACAGAGGCTAACCCTGGCGGTACGCCGGTTGAAGTATTTGATGGCTTCCGTAAAGCACTGGCGGCAAACCGCGCGCAGTTTTATCTCGACGTCGCGTCCGGCCCGTTCTACGGCTTTAACCGTGACGGCGCGGAAGTGTCTCAGGGGACGATTCAGAACTGGTGGCGTCAGGGGATGACGGGTAGTGCGAAGGCGCATTATGAAGGTATCAAAGCGTTTTCAGAAACCGATCAAACGGAAGATCTGAAAGCGATCACCGTACCGGTTCTGGTACTTCAGGGCGATGATGACCAGGTTGTGCCGTACAAAAACGCGGCCATTTTGCAGGATCAACTTCTCAGTAACAGCACGCTGCGTATTTATCCAGGCTACCCGCATGGTATGCATACCACGCATGCGGACGTGATTAACGCGGATATTCTGAAATTTATTCGTGGCTAATTGCCTGATAAGCTGAATAAAAAAGGGAAGCGAAAAGCTTCCCTTTTTAATGTGTAAAACAGAAGGAAATCAGGCGACGTTACGCGTGTGCCCCGCGAGAACCGCCAGCGCATCGCTGTTCTCGATGGTGATGTATTTCCCTTTCACCGCCAGCATACCGCTTTTCTGGAAACGCCCCAGAAGACGGCTGATGGTTTCAACGGTCAGGCCAAGATAATTACCAATATCGCCACGCGTCATGGTCAGACGGAATTCACGCGGAGAAAAACCACGCTGCGCAAAACGACGAGAAAGGTTATAGATAAACGCTGCCAGACGCTCTTCCGCATTCTTTTTGGAAAGCAGCAGGATCATGTCCTGATCGCCTTTGATCTCGCCGCTCATCAGACGCATCATCTGCTGACGCAGGTTAGGCATTTTCCCGGAAAGATCGTCAAGTGTCTCGAACGGAATTTCGCAGACCATTGAGGTTTCCAGCGCCTGCGCAAAACTCGGGTGGTGCCCGGTTCCGATGGCGTCGAAGCCAACCAGATCGCCCGCAAGATGGAAACCGGTAATCTGCTCATCGCCTTGTTCGGTGATGGTGTAGCTCTTGATTGTGCCTGAACGGATCGCGTACAGAGACTTCAGCTCGTCACCCGCTTTGAACAGGGTCTGACCCTTCTGGATGGGCTTTTTACGCTCGATAATGTTATCCAGCTGATCAAGCTCATGTTCATTAAGAGTGAACGGGATGCAAAGCTGGCTGATGCTGCAATCCTGACAGTGGATAGCACAACCGCCAGATTGAATGCGTCGTATAATTCGCTTTTCCGGGATCATAAGTCTGCTCAAGCCGTAATTGATATTGGTCAATTTTAACATCTTTTTGGAGAGCAGGTAAGTAGCGAAGTCCTGATTCACCCAATATTAAAAAGGTAAATAGTTTACGCATTTTATCTTATTGATAATTAATATATTATTTGGAGCCTTTAGGCTCTCTTGCAGTTAATGGTTCCGGAAAACGGCACATAACATCAAAGAAGAAGATAGCCTTCGTGGCGCAAAAGCCACTCTTTACGCTGAACACCCCCCGCATAACCGGTCATGGTGCCGTTTCGCCCAATGACCCGATGACAGGGAACCACAATACTGACCGGATTCGACCCGTTAGCCGCGCCAACTGCCCGCGCAGCCCCGGAGCGTCCTAACTGCGCTGCCAGTTGACCATAGTGCATAACCTGGCCGCAGGGAATGCTGCGCAACGCCTGCCACACTTCGCGCTGAAATGGGGTGCCTGCTGTGGCGGTGGGTAAGGTTTCGATGACGCTCAGGTCACCCTCAAAGTAGTCCGCCAGTTTTTGACTCAGCCCGCCAGGGTTTTGCGCCGCAACGCGTTCATAGCCCTCGACGCGATAGTGAATATCCAGCAACTGTTCCATCCGATCGCTGTGCTCTTCCCACTCAACGGCACGCAGGTGGAATGTTTCATCACAGAGGATCCACAGCGGCCCAAGCGGTGTGGCGATTTTATCTTCAAGCAAGGTTAGCATTAATTCTCTACCTGTTGTTAAAGCACAAGTTTTGTTCAGAATATCATGGGCCCTGGGCGAGAGGTATACTCCTGAATTGTCAATTGCGATGCATCGTTGGCGGGATAGAGGCAGAGAAGAAAAACAGGGATTCGACGACATCCTCGAATCCCATAGTCAACAGCCGGGCGTTTCCAAACGGTTTCCGCATTTTTATCCGTCGTGCAGATAAAATATTTATAACGGTTTTTGGCGTGATTGCCAGAAAACCAAGGTGATATATTTCACATAATAGCAACAAAAACAAAACATTAGTGACGTTAACGTATTAGTTAAGCGCTGTTGAAATCTTCCACGGATGGGGCAGGGAATAATCAGTCAGGCGCGATGATACAGGTCTGATGGGAAAACGCATTGAGACGCGTGTTCTGCGTCGCTATAGTAGGACGTCCGATGCAAACTGGGAGATCCTCATGAACCTTGACGACAAATCGCTGTTTCTTGACGCCATGGAGGATGTTCAGCCACTAAAACGCGCGCAGGATGTGCACTGGCAGCCCGCCCGCAATGCACGTGCGCCACAGCGCATCGACACTCTGCAACTTGATAACTTTCTCACGACTGGTTTTCTTGACATCATCCCGCTCTCCACGCCGCTTGAATTTAAACGGGAAGGGCTACAAACCGGCGTGCTCGATAAACTCCGGCAGGGCAAATACAGCCAACAGGCGAGTCTGAATCTGCTGCGCCAACCGGTTGAACAGTGTCGGCAGAATCTGTACGCGTTTATCCTGGAGGCGCAAAAAGAGGGGCTGCGTAACCTTTTGATTATTCATGGTAAAGGCAAGGCAGAAAATTCACATGCCAATATTGTACGTAGCTATCTGGCGCGCTGGCTGACGGAATTTGATGACGTCCAGGCCTTTTGTAGCGCGCTACCGCACCATGGCGGTAGCGGGGCGTGCTATGTGGCGCTGCGTAAATCGGAAGCCGCCAGGCAGGAAAACTGGGAGCGCCACGCCAAACGTAGCCGTTAACGCAGCAGCAAAGAGAGTTCTGTGGCGGCTTTTTGCAGTTCCGGCAGAATGCGCGACAATAATTCTTCCGCCGACACCTGGCCTGCATGCACGCCGACATTCAGCGCGGCTTCTACCTGGCCTTGCGGGTTAAACAGCGGAACCGCCAGAGAACGCAGCCCCATTTCAAGCTCCTGATCGTTTAACGCATAGCCCTGCTGGCGCACCCGTTTCAGCTCGCTTTTCAACTTACTCACTGAAGAAATCGTCTGCGGCGTATAGCGGATCATGGTGATGCGCGCCAGCATATCATTGAGTTTCTCTTCCGGTTGATAGCTCAGAAGGACGCGGCCCATGGAGGTCGACCAGGCGGGCAGGCGACTGCCGATATCCAGATCAATCGTCATAATCCGCGAACTGGACGCCCTGGCAATATAGAGAATATCGTCACCGTCCAGCGTGGCAATGGAGCACGATTCATTGAGCATGTCGCTTAAGTGTTTCAGCACCGGCTGCGCTGAGCGCGCGAGCGGTGTTGACGCCAGCCAGGCGTGGCCGAGCGACAAAATCCGCGGGCGAAGCTGAAAGTTTTTGCCATCTTCCGCGTAGACAAACCCCAGTTTGCCTAGCGTATACAAACAACGACGCACGGCAGCGCGCGGAATGCCGGTTTTCTGGCTAATCTGGGAAATGGACATCAAACGTCGTTGCGGGGTAAAGGCCTGAATCACTTCCAGGCCGCGCGCCAGCGACGCCATAAAATTCGGATCGCCCTTAAACGGATCGCTATCGCCCGTCAGAATATCGTCTGGATGTTTCTCCATTTTTCTCTCCCTATTTGCCATCGATCACATTCTTTCGCTAAAGATACATGATGTTCGATTATCGCACCATATTTCGATTATCGCCCTTGACCGACATCGTTAACCGGGTCACATTTTGTTCGAACAACGAATAAAAGTGCGATAGCCGCACATCAAGGAGCAACCTGATGATTGATAAAAGTGTATCGACACTGATCGATGCCGTGGCGGGGATCCCCGATGGGGCGACCATCATGATTGGGGGTTTTGGCCCCGCCGGACAACCGACCTACCTGATTGACGCGCTGATTGAACAGGGCGCGAGCGATCTGACCATCATTAACAACAACGCGGGTAACGGTGTGATTGGCCTGGCGGCGCTGCTCAAAGCGGGCCGTGTGCGCAAAATGATCTGCTCATTTCCGCGCCAGGTCGACTCGCAGATTTTCGATGATCTCTATCGCCGTGGCAAAGTTGAACTGGAACTGGTGCCACAGGGTAACCTGGCGGCGCGCATTCAGGCGGCAGGTTCCGGTCTTGGGGCGGTGTTTACCCCAACCGGCTACGGCACTCCGCTGGCCGAAGGCAAAGAAACGCGTGAAATCGATGGGCGTCACTATGTTCTGGAATATCCGATTAAAGCGGACTACGCGCTGATAAAAGCCCATCAGGCGGATCGCTGGGGCAATCTGGTGTATCGCAAAGCGGCGCGGAATTTCGGGCCGATTATGGCTACGGCGGCAAAAACCACCGTAGCGGAAGTCTCGAATCTGGTCACGCTCGGTGAACTGGACCCGGAAAACATTATCACCCCGGGGATCTTCGTACAGCGCGTCTTCTCGCTGGAAAATCTCACCGCACACGCGCAGCGCGCATAAGGAGCCTCCAATGCAAAAATTGTCTCGTGACGATATGGCGAAACGCGTCGCTCAGGATATCCCGGAAGGGGCTTACGTGAATCTGGGCATTGGCCTGCCGACCCGCATTGCTAACTATCTGCCGACAGATAAAGAAATTTTCCTGCACAGCGAAAACGGCCTGCTGGGCATGGGGCCCAAACCACAGCCGGGCGAAGAAGATCCTGAATTGATTAATGCCGGCAAAGAGTATGTCACGCTTTTGCAGGGCGGCTGCTTTTTCCATCACGGCGACTCATTTGCCATGATGCGCGGGGGGCATCTGGATATCTGCGTACTTGGCGCGTATCAGGTTTCTGCCAGCGGGGATCTCGCAAACTGGAGCACCGGCGCACCGGATGCGATCCCGGCAGTTGGCGGCGCGATGGATCTGGCTATCGGCGCGCGTCAGGTCTTTGTCATGATGGACCATCTCACGCGCGACGGTGAGTGCAAGCTGGTTCAGCACTGTACCTATCCGCTGACCGGCGTGGGCTGTGTTAGTCGTATCTATACCGACCTTGCCGTCATTGATATTACCGCGAAAGGCCCGGTGGTACGCGAAATTTTCAATGACCTCTCTTTTGACGAGTTACAACGCGTCACCCCGGTCAAACTGATCAACGAACAAGTGGCGGAAACCGCGTAAGGAACTATGATGAATCAAGCATTTATCTGCGATGCGGTGCGGACACCGTTTGGCCGTTTCGGCGGCACGTTATCCAGCGTTCGCGCGGACGATCTCGGTGCATTGCCCCTTAAAGCCCTGCTGGAACGCAACCGCGGCCTTGACCCGGCGCGTATCGACGATGTGATTTACGGCTGTGCTAACCAGGCGGGGGAAGATAACCGCAACGTGGCGCGTATGGCGCTGCTGCTGGCCGGTTATCCGGAAACGGTGCCGGGCAGCACCATTAACCGTCTGTGTGGTTCAAGCCTCGATGCCATCGGTGTGGCGGCGCGCGCCATTAAAAGCGGTGAAACGCAGCTGATGATTGCGGGTGGTGTAGAGAGCATGTCACGTGCGCCGTTTGTGATGGGCAAGGCGGAAAGTGCCTTCAGCCGCAGCATGAAAATGGAAGACACCACTATTGGCTGGCGATTCATCAATGCGCAGATGAAAGCACGCTACGGCGTCGATTCGATGCCGGAAACAGCGGAGAACGTGGCGACGGAATTTAATATCTCGCGGGCCGATCAGGATGCCTTTGCGTTACGCAGCCAGATGCGTACCGCACAGGCGCAGGCGAACGGCATGTTTAGCGACGAGCTCATTGCGGTTTCTATCCCGCAGCGTAAAGGCGAGCCGCTGAGTTTTACCCAGGATGAGCACCCGCGCAGTACTTCACTGGAGGCGCTGGCGAAGCTGAAAGGCGTAGTTCGCGTTGACGGTACCGTGACGGCGGGAAACGCCTCGGGCGTGAACGATGGTGCCTGTGCGCTCCTGCTGGCGAGCGAACAGGCGCTGGCGCAGAACGATTTACAGCCGCTGGCACGCGTGGTCGGCGTAGCGACGGCGGGCGTTGCGCCTCGCATTATGGGATTTGGCCCGGCACCAGCAGTGCGCAAAGTTTTGGCACAAACCGGGTTAACGCTCGGTCAGATGGATGTGATAGAACTGAATGAAGCTTTTGCCGCACAGGCGCTGGCGGTGCTGCGCGATTTAGGTCTGCCGGACGATGCGGCGCACGTTAACCCGCATGGCGGCGCGATTGCACTGGGTCACCCGCTGGGCGCATCCGGTGGTCGTCTGGCGATGACGGCGGCGTACCAGCTGCGCCGGACAGGCGGGCGTTACGCGCTGTGCACCATGTGTATTGGTGTGGGTCAGGGGATTGCGCTGATCATTGAACGCATTTAAGGAGCTGGAATGAGTTTGTTGACCCCGTTATTGCGCGCTGGCGCACTAACGCATCTTTTCAGCGATGAACAGGTGGTTCAGGGGATGCTGGAGTTTGAGGCCGCGCTGGCGCGGGCTCAGGCTCGGTGCGGTGTGATTCCGGCCTCCGCGGTAGAGCCTATCGTTAATGCCTGTCAGTTTAACAATATTGACTTTCCGGGGCTGGCCGAGGCAGCCGCAAATGCTGGTAATCTGGCGATCCCGCTGGTTAAGCAGCTTACTCAGGTGGTGAAAGCGCAGGATGCTGAGGCCGCTCGCTACGTACATTGGGGTGCAACCAGTCAGGATGCCATTGATACAGGGCTGGTACTGCAATTACGCGCGGCGTTAACGCAAACCGACCGCGATCTCGCGGCGCTTACCGCCATACTGGCGCAGCAGGTCGAGCGCTATCGCACCACGATTATGCCGGGGCGTACCTGGATGCAGCACGCGCTGCCCATCACCTTCGGTCTGAAGCTCGCCGGAACCCTCGATGCGCTGTTGCGCTGGCAGGAACGGTTAACCCAGCTCCGATCACGTGTACTGGTGCTTCAGTTTGGCGGAGCGGCGGGCACGCTGGCATCGCTAAAAGCCGCGGGGCCGCAGGTGGGCGATGCGCTGGCGCAAACACTGGATCTGGCGCTTGCCGACACGCCGTGGCACAGCCAGCGCGACCGCTTGCTGGAAGTCGGCGCGTGGTACGCTGGGCTTTGCGGCACGCTGGCGAAATTTGCAAACGACTTCTCGTTATTAATGCAAACCGAAGTGGCGGAAGTCAGCGAGCCTATCGCCGAAGGGCGCGGCGGTTCATCGGCGATGCCCCATAAACGTAACCCGGTAAGCTGTGCGGCGATTCTTACGGCGGCACAGCGCACACCAGGATTAATGGCGACGCTCTATGCCAGCCAGATACAGCAGCATGAACGTGCGCTTGGCGGCTGGCAGGCTGAGTGGGAAGTCCTTCCTGAACTGATTTCGCTAGCGGGTGGGGTCATCGCGCAAAGCGAATACCTGCTGCGCGGGATGAAAGTCAATGCAGCCAAAATGCGTGCTGACCTGGCGATTACCCACGGCCTGATTATGGCGGAAGCCGTCACGCTGGCACTGGCGGAATTTATCGGTAAAGCCGATGCCCATCATCTTGTGGAACAGCATTGTCATCAGGCTATCGATCAGGATCGTGCGTTGATTGAACTATTACAAAATGATCCCCGGATAAACCAACATCTCTCGGCGTCGACGCTGGCGCAATTGCTTGACCCGGCTACCGCGCTGGGCAGCAGTGACCATTTTGTGCGCCAGGTACTGGCGCGTTACAAGGAGCAGTGTCATGAACCTTCACTATCAAATTGACGGGCCACAAGACGCGCCTGTGATTGTCCTGTCGAACTCCCTTGGCACGTCGCTTTCTATGTGGGAGCCACAGGTTGCGGCGCTCACGAAACAGTTTCGCGTCCTGCGTTACGACACTCACGGCCATGGTCAGACAACGAAACGAGGAAAAGTGACTCTCGCCCAACTGGGCGAAGATGTCATTTCGCTGCTCGATCACCTGAATATTGCGAAAGCCCATTTTTGCGGCATCTCAATGGGCGGCCTGACGGGCATCTGGCTGGCGCGTTTTGCGCCGGAGCGCTTCATCTCCATTACAGTGGCCAATACCGCGGCGAAAATTGGCGAACAGTCAGCCTGGCTTTCGCGTGCACGTACGGTGCGGGAAGAGGGCATGGAGGTGGTGGCGGCTGGTTCAGCGGAGCGCTGGTTTACGCGCGCCTTCCGCCAGCATGAACCTGAAACGGTCGAGCAACTGGTGCATCAACTCGCCCGATCGGAAGCCGAAGGTTACGCTGAGTGCTGTGAAGCGTTGGCTGCGGCCGATTTACGCGGTGAAGTGGCAGCGATTCGCGTCCCCATGCTGATCATTGCCGGTGAGCACGATCCGGTAACGACCGTAGCCGATGCGGATTTCCTGCATCAACATATTTCTGGCTCACAGGAAATAACCCTTGCGGCATCACATCTCTCTAACGTCGAAGCGGCTGCTGCGTTTACAGAAGCCTTAACGGCCTTTGTTCGGGGGCAGAATGGACGATAAATCACATTATGAGCTGGGTATGAACGTGCGGCGCAAGGTGCTGGGCGATTCTCACGTGAACCGTACGCTGGATAACCTTAATCCGTTCAACAGCGAGTTTCAGGATTTCATCAGCCGCTACGCATGGGGCGAAATCTGGACGCGTCCCGGCCTGGATCACCCTATGCGCAGCATGATAACTATCGCTATGCTGATTGCGCTTAATCGTGAGGCAGAGCTCAAAATGCACCTTCGCGCCGCGTTCAATAACGGTGTGACCCGTGACGAACTCAAAGAGTTGATTATGCATTCGGCGCTGTACTGCGGACTGCCCGCGGCCAATGCCACGATGCATCTGGCGCAGCAGGTCTTTGATGAACTTGACGCAAAATCTCCCTAAGCGCGCGTAAAAAAGCCAGCCCACAGGGGCTGGCATTATCATGGCGCGACAGGTTATTCCCTGTTATCGACGTGCAACTGATGATGCGCCGTAGCGCTTTCGCTATCAGTGGCGATGGTCAGATAGTGGTCCGCAACGCCCGCTACTACAATCAATAGCAATAACACGATTGATGCTAATTTTAACCGCCTTCTCTCCCTGATTCGGCGCTGATCTGTCGTGTTAATAACCGGTTCCGCCAGGCGTTCGTGAAGCGACGCTCCACAGGTTGGCAGATAACCGAGTGCTCATGCTCATCATGACTTCATTAAACCCAGTTCGTAACGCGATGGGGCAGGTTTGCTCTACGGCAATTCATTAGTTTGGTGAATGCTCCACGAAAACGACGGCGATGTCCATATTTAGCTTAAGTATCATTCCCGCGACTCTTTTAATTGCACATCAAACAGGCACTTTTCCTGGTTATTGCGCGTGTCACCGTTTTGTGATCGTCCGGGAGTTGCAGGGTAAAGGAATAACGCATAGTACGCGCGACGGTCAGCACGGAGGCATGAACAAAAATGACGATGTTTGAAAAAATGATGGTGATATATCTGATAATTGGCGTCGTAAGTGGCCTGATTACCTGGCATCTGGCCCGCGATAAGCCGGGGATACGTTTAATTTGCGCACTGCTTATAGGTGCAACCTGGCCGCTGAGCTTCCCCGTGGCGTTGCTGTTTGCACTCTTTTAATCCTGAACCGCCGTTTTGACATATCAGGAACAACGTGCGAGGATCCGCGCCGTTATTCAATTTGGTATTGAAATTAGTTATGAATAAGACGGTATTTTGCGCCATTGCATTAATGGCAGTTATCGGTGTCGGAACCCATGTTTCCGCTCAACGCGCGGTGGAATGTACACAACAGGGTGGCGCGGAAGCAGCATGCGTCGCCTCCGCATGGGATATGGAAAAGGTGAATCCTCTGCCGCAGTACAATCCGGATAATGGCGCACTGGAACCTGCGTCAAACACCGTATATCGCGCAGACTTTTCAGGACGTTAAGTAGCAAAAATCAAAAGCAGACAGCACACTGCTTTTGATTTTTTGCCGCTAAACCTTAAGAGAGCCAGCTAAAGCGCGCGAGCAGCAACGATGCCAGACCCACTGCTGCGACGACATTAATCAAGACAACGGTTTTGCTTGAGACGTCCATTATGATGCCCTTTGTGAGTTAACCAGAGGATTTATAGTTCGCATTTATCAGTTTCGCAATACTATTAAATGGTGGTTATGATTATTAAGCGGGGAACGAAACGGTGAATACTCCTTCCGTACTCCGTTAGTCGAACTTGATCTACATCAAAAAAAATAGCATATTGCGCGCGGTTGTTAATTTATTATGCGGGCAATTTGGATGACGCTGTACCAGAATATGCTGATTTTCTACGCCGTGATGGCGACGCTATGTGCTTTTATCACCTGGTTCCTGACTAAAGAAACCCCCACCGTTCGCCTGATGGCGACCGTTTTGATCGGCGCGACCTGGCCGTTCAGTTTTCCCGTTGCCCTGATGCTTTCACTGTTCTGATTTCGGACAATTCGCTGGTAAACTCATGAGGAGAGCTGTATAAAAATACAGTTGTTCATCAGGAGATTACCTATGAAGCATTTTAACTCGATGATTGCCGGTGCCACGGTACGCTTTCATGACTTACCGGGTCAGGGCATCCCTGTTGTTTTTATTCACGGCCTCGGCTGCGCTTCTTCTTACGAATACCCCCGCATTGTTGCTGACGACGCCTTCCGTAACCGTCGGGCGTTGCTGATTGATCTCCCCGGTAGTGGTTACAGTGATAAACCTACCGATTACTCGTTCACCGTCAGCGCGCAGGCTCAGGTCGTCGCGGAGCTTCTTACCGGTCTGCACATTGAGGCCTGCTATCTGTATGGTCACAGCATGGGAGGTAGCATCGCCATTGAAGCAGCGCATCTCCTGGGGCATCGTGTGCGCACTCTCGCGGTTTCCGAACCCAATTTTTATCCCGGTGGCGGTATGTTCAGCCGCAAGATTGCTGCACAAACAGAATCGGAATTTATTGCCAGCGGTTTTGCCCAGTTAATCGCGGCGGAAACGACACCGTGGAAGGGGTGTGTGCAGAATACGGCACCCTGGGCATTGTGGCGTGCCGCGAAGAGTCTGGTCGACGGCGTATCGCCAGACTGGATGTCACGTTTCCTGGCGCTGAGGTGTGAAAAAGCGCTGATTTACGGTGCGTATTCACTTCCCGCTTCGGATGCGGATGAAGTGGCCGCCGCGGGTATACCCTTGCGCATTATTTCTGATGCCGGGCACTGTATGTCCTGGGAAAATCCGTCCCAGTTGGCGAAATCGCTGGATGCAATCTTCTCAGGAACCCGGAACAAACACGCCATGTCGGTCGGCGTGTGAGCAGACTCGGCAACACGTTTCCTCTCTAAAAAAGGGTTCATTCCGCCTGAAGAATCTGCTGCAGCGCCACCCGCTCGGCGGAAGGGACGTTAAAAATATCGTTCCGACATTCACCCGCGCGGGTGTAAAGCGCCATCAGCCAGTCGTAAACGTAGCGGCTGGCGGCGTGTACAGGTTTCTCGTCGAGCTGTGTCAGGCGCTGCAAAGTACGGGGAGGCGGGCTGGTAAAAATGGCGTGACCGATAGCCACCCGGCTGGCGGGTCTTTCGCTGGGGTTGCGTTCGTTATAACCGAGCCAGCAGATAAAATTGCCTATCATGGCGCGAAGCTGCGCAGGGCTCGCCTGATGCTGAGTGGCCGCGAGGCGTAATCGCTCTGCCAGCCTGAGTGAGTGACTGATGGCGATCAGCGTATCGCAAAGCTGTTGCAGGGTTTCTGAGGATAATCTTAGCCTCGAAGCACTGGCTGGCTGACGGCTCCAGTGGCGAAGATGCTGGCACCACACACGATAAGCCTGTATGCCAACGTCGTGCGTTCGCTGCTGTGGCAATGTCCGCGATTCAGGGGGGGCAAACAGATCGACATCGACATGGATCTGAGAGGTAACTCGGGCTTCACGGGAATGCTGTACTTCACCGATGCCAGCGAAATGTTCGAGAGAAGGGAGTAACCCCTCCAGCAATTCGCCATGATGCGCTGCCTGGCGTTGAAGCGCGCGGATCAGTGATTCGCTTTGTACCGAATGATATTTCGGCCCGTTTACGATTGGGCTAATCAGCAGTTGGATCGCTTGCTGGTGTTGTAAGGCCAATGTATCAAAGCGCTGCTTTCGTGTTGCCGTTGACGTGGCGCGTGCAAGCCATTCAATCAGGCGCGCCAGACTATTGCTGTCAAAGGCGTGTAACGTACCCCAGCGCTGGCCTGGTTTACCCACTAAATGCTGAATAGCTTCATCATGCTGCACAGTATGCGCGTCACGGTCATCTTGAGGGGTGATGGCCCATACCAGCCCCGGCATGCCGCTGTCCTGTTGTGGCTGAGTCGCCTCGATCCACTGGCTCAGGTCTCTGGCAATACGCGGGATGGCGCTTCGCTGGCGGGTAGCGTGACAGATGACCAACACATCAGGCTGCATTTGTTGGCGATAGGCTTCAATCAACCAGCGACACTTGCTGGCCTGCAATGTGCCTGACTCGTCGAACGGCGGTACAGGTAGATCAAGGATATCGACATCGCCGAGCACCCCGGATGGGCTGGATAAAACCAACTCGAAGGTCAGGAGCGCCAGCGTAGCACGAGAAAGATTGATGGTTTGTGGGCCGGGTAGTTGTACAAGAACCGAGGGATCGTCTTCGTTTCCAACGAATAAAAAGCCTTCTGCTGGCAGCAAGAACGTATCGACCAGCAGACTTAGCGGTGCAAAAATTTCACCCGCGTGACCCAATAAATGCAAGGCATGTGACAGCGTTTGCCACTGATGCGTAAGCTCAGGACGATCCCCCCACAGCAGTGACCACGCGCGAGTTCTGGCGTTAGGATCCAGTGACGGCAGCAGTTCGACAAAACTATACCACTCGCTATCGGTAATCTCCTGCTGCGCGGCGGGCACCAGCGACTGCCAGTAACGTACCGCACTTACAATTTCTTCAGCGCTAACCGCAGCGGTCATCTGCGGCTGGCGCAGGTTTTGCAGTAAGGCCAGACGCTGGCGAAACGTCTCTGCCCGTAAGGGATGGCTTTCTGCATGGGCAATAAGTACCTGCGCCAGTTGTGCCTCCCGCAGTATGCGCAAACGCAGCGGAAAAGCATCGTCGGGAGAGGGATTATCATGCGTAAAACGCAGTGCCATCTGGCAATGTTGATGACCCGGATTCATGTGGTTGAAGTAGTCGAGGCGTTTCTCGCCCAGTGTTACCGGCAAGCGACCATCACCATCGCCGCACAGGGCGTTCAACAGCCAGGCTTTGGATGCCTGTGAATGACCGAACAACGCCAGTGTGCCTTGTTGCTGCCGGGCTGTCTCCAGCGCATGCTTTTGTGCGCTAAGCCCCAGCAGATGAATCAACAATGCATCCGCTTCCATGTCCAGACCGGGAGCCTTTTTGCGCGTCGTGGAAATCCATGCCATTACCGCCTGTTCTGTATTCATGCTAAGTACACGCTCCCGCTATCGATCCAGTAATGGCTCCCGCGATGTCGGCGGTCAGCCAGGGTATTAAGTTTCAACGTCAGAGCCTCAGGTGATACCGGCGTGCCGTCGGCAAGCCAGGCATCGCTGAGGCTAAATGAGAGAGCGCCTTGCGTAGTCGTGCCTCCCTGAAGCGTTAGCCGCACGTGTAATACGCCATCACCGGCGATGGTTTTCGCAAGCTCCGGTGAGTTGATGCTCAGGGTATACAACGGGGTAGCAGGCCAGCGTGCGTTGGCAAGCTGGCGAAAGCCCAGCGTAACGCTGCCGCGCAGCGGGAAATGAAGTCGCGCATCAAGCGTCGCGCCAGGCTTGTCGAGATCCAGTTCCCGATACCAGATATTCTCATCGCGCAGGGTATTCACCGTTTTATCCAGTACGCCAAGATAGCGGACGGTGGAATAGGCCCCGATATCTGCCGCTTTAAAGTTAAAGTGCGGCAGGCGTAAATCGAGCGCCAGGCTGCACAGCATCGCACCCACCGCGGCGGTGGATTTAGGATTGCCAATGCGTCCCTGTTGGTTAAAGGGATACCATTCATGAACCGGGTAACGGTCGAGCCAAACCATGCGGCTAACCGGCACCGGCTGTAAATAGCGAATCAGCGCTTGTACACCGGGCAAACACCCCGGTCGCCCGGTAATGAGCAGGATATCGCAGGTATAGTGGGTGATGGCTTCACACAGGGCGTGCAGCGGCGAGGCGAGGGTAAACTCCCCTGCAAGCATGGCCTCGTGCAGATCGCGGAACGTTACCGTCAGCGGTACTGACATCACATCAAAGGCTTTGCTTTCAGCGGGTAACGCGTGCTCTACGGCCTGATTGATGTAATTCAACACATTGTGGGTGAGCGGTTGGTCGAGCAATTCGCCAAAGGTGGCGTGCAGTCCGGCTAACGGATCGGCGCTATCGCTCTGCTCCCATGCGGCGAGAATGGCATGCCCGATGGGGATAAACAGTTGCAGCGTGGTCTGCTGGCGCAGGACAGCCAGCGCATCCAGACGTCCTGAATCGCCAAAAAGTGTCGCCATTAGCGCGGCGGCATCATTCACGCCTGCGTGTTGCAGATGCATTTGCAATGCAGGGAGGACGCAACGCTGAATGATATCCAGCAGGACGTCGTCGCCTGCCACTTTGAAGCCTTCGCGAAACAGCAACCGAGGCGTAATCTTGACGTTGCCGGCCGATCCATCATCCAGTTGGTACTGGGTAATGGCCATGTCGGTGGTTCCCCCGCCCAAATCAATCGAAGCGACGCGTAGCGTGCGTTCGCGCGCAATCTCAGGATCTTCAGGGCGATCCGGACGGGCGAGCGCAGCAAACAGCGCCTCCGTTTGCCCGGAATAATGGGCAATCGCTTCGTTGTACAGCCAAACCAGCTGGCCGCAGCTGGCTTCATCCCACGCCATTTGAATCTGCGGCAACGGTACCCGGCACTGGTGAGCATCAAACTCATCATTCTGCGGATGCCAGCCTAACGCTTTCCACACCAGCGCCAGCGCGTCAGACATCCTGCGGCGGAAGATTTCACGCTCCTGCTTTGGCATCGCCGAAGGCAGGGTAAGGATCAGGGTTCGCAACTGGCGGGGCGATGCCGGAAAGCCGAGGCGTAGCCGGGTGGCGACGCTATTGATTTGCCCCAACGACTGCGCCAGTAATTCACACAACATATGCGTCATCAGCGTGCTGCGGCTGTAATGCGGCGTAAATACGGGCATCCGTTCATCCTGAGGTAGGTTGAACAGCGGTTCGCCGTCGTCGTTCAGCAAGTTCATCAGCGGGAAGGCAGTCGCCAGCGGTTCACGTTGTGATTTAGCGTTTAACTGACTGAAGCGCCAGCTGTGTACGGTTGGCGTTTCATCCCAAAGATAACGCCGGGGGCTGGAAATCCCGCTGTAGCCTTCTGTTCCGCTACGCTGCATCGCCAGCATGCGTGCTTCATCACCAACGCGAACTAATGATGGCCAGATAAATGCGTTTTCACGGCCGCTTTCAACGGAAAAGTGTTGTTTGCCAAACCGCGTTTGCGCAAACTCCACCCGGCTGGTAAACATCGGTGCATTCAAGAATTGCGGCTGACTCAGCGAGCGTACCTGAACTTCAGCTGTCTGCCGCAGTCCATCATTGGCATCGCCATGATCTTCAATCAGTACACCGCAGGTGTGTGTATTGCCGACATCCAGAATCAGATCAACAGGAATAGCAGGGGTGCTAAGTGTCGTGGTGACTAACTTGACCTCCGGAACGACCAGTTGTTCGCCGAGCATCGCGACAATATTCAACCAGTGACCCTGATATTCAAACAATCGCATGGCTTGCGCCAGATCCTGCTCACTGCGCGCTTCATGCTGATTGATCGCCTGAATAAAGGCCTCGCGCAGCCAGCCATCGATCCACGTCTGATCGAGAAAATCGGCCAGTTCGTCATCCTGCCAGGCCAGCGCAAAGCGCGTGCCGTTCAGTACGTCGTTCTCTACTGGCGCGAGTGCCGCAGCGTCGTGGCTGCACGTCTGGGTATCGAAAGCTAACGTCACGCGATGGCTATTACCGGCGCTATCGGGCGTCGCAAGCTTGCGAATTTGCACGCGAGCCCAGTTGTCTGGCCCCTCAACGAAGGTGCGTGGCGGGTTAAAACGTAAAAAAGCCAGGGGCAGCCATACGCCATTCAGCAGGTCTAGCGAGTGGTGTAAATCCAGTGTGCTCTCCGGTTTAACCACTTCGGGTTGATGCAGGGCATCACCCGCCAGCGTATAGCGCAGATGGGCGGCATCCCAGTTCAATCGCAGCAACGGGCCATTGGCGGTTTTACGCACAAAGCGGCCGACACCCGGCGAGCTTTGCGGCGTTAAGCCAAAATCAAGAAACTGCACGCCGCTGTCGGCAATCAGCGTAACGCTTTGTTTATAGTCGCAAAGAGTGACCAGCATCGTCAGGCTCCGGTTTTCTTAAAGGTGACAGGCACAACTTTGTCCGCGCTATAACGCGCGATACAGGCGGCCACATCAAAGCTGTCCGCTTTGCAGCTAATCTCTGGCATCGGGAAACGCGTTCCATCGCTACAGCGTGCCGTACCCCGGCTTTTAATCAGCAGCTCGCCGTTCTGGTGCAGCCCGGCGAACAGTGCCACCCGGCAGATAACATTGTCGCCGTGCACCAGACGGGTGGTACCTTTGTTGTTTTCAATCTGATAGCGCAGCGACGGGGCATTTTTCATGTCAAGTAAAAGCCGCCAGTTGCCATTCAGGAAACGTGTAGTGCCGGCGCGAACCTGGTTGGACTCCATGACCAGCGCATCTTTAGCAATCGGAGCCAGCACAATGTCTTTAACAGGGGCAGGCTGTTCCGTATGGCTGGCTAACTGTAAGGGCAGAGTGGGGGTTAGCGTCGGCAATGGCGGTATTACGGATGCGGGGGTGTGCGCCAGTGCAGGCGTTGGCGCTGATGGCCAGAATAGCGATGCAACGGCTGCCACGATGATTGCCGCCGCGAGGGGCAGCGCCCAGCGCCAGCGGTCACGCGGCGCGGTGGCGCGATGAGACGTGGGGGCCTCTTCGCAGGCCGACGCGGGGTCGTCAAGCAGCGGAATATCGGCCTGTGCAAAGGCTGGCTTCGGTTCTGTTGGCGCTTCTTCGGTAGGAATATGTTCAATGCGCGGCTCACACTCAGCGATACGCAGGCAGGCGAATGCATCGTCACGCGCGCTTTCGTTAAGGTTCACAAAGCCCCAGAAGCAAATCACCGGTTTGTCATTTACCAGAAAAAGGTGATTCTCACCCGGAAACTGTAATGTGTTTTCCAGCAGTGCACCGAAGAGTTGTTGCGCTGGTTTGCCTGATTGCTGACAGTTGCCAGAGAGTGTCCACACCGTTTGTTGAAGAGCATCAAGATAACGCAGGGCACCTTCGCGCTGCGCCGTGCTGGCGGCCTTCCAGCTTACAATTGTACCCTCAACAGGCGAATACCAGTCAACGCGGTCGCCATCATCATTTAACTGGGGGATTGCCAGACTGTCGCATACGGCGAATTGTTTACGCAGGCGCAGGGCTTCGCGCACCTGATTCGCCGAATCAAACACGACCTGTCCGCCGCCGCCCACCGCCTGAAAATCATCGAGATTCCCGCTGCGTAAAAGAGTTTTTGCCACATTATTGCCCTTTAGACTTCTTCACACCGTTACTCTACGCAATAGGGCATGGCCACAAAGGGTGAAAGAGAGGGGTAAAATGGGTATTTCTCGGCGTATTAAGTGAAATTGAATCGCGGTGGTGAAGAAAGCGGCAATCTCCACGACTTTTGCATATCCTGAGATAAATTGGTTATTTGCCAGTCCTGACACCCTGTGCTGTTATTAAACCCCATATAATAAAATCGAAAGGCTTATAACCATGTCTACAGGGAAAACACTTCTCGCGCTGGCGCTAAGTGCATTATTACCGGCAAGCGCGGCGTGGTCCGCGAACAACGACACGCTGATCTATTGCTCAGAAGCGTCGCCAGAATCTTTTAACCCGCAAATCGCCAGTTCTGGCCCGTCCTTTGTTGCCAGTTCACAGGTGCTGTATAACCGTTTAATCAATTTTGATCCGGTGAAAAATACGCCGATTCCGTCGCTGGCAACTGAGTGGAAAATTTCACCGGACGGGCTGACCTATACGTTTACCCTGCGTCAGGGGGTGAAATTCAACAGTAATAAATTCTTCAAACCCACCCGCGACTTTAACGCTGATGATGTGGTGTTCTCCGTACTGCGCCAGAAAGACGCCGATCATCCGTACCATAACGTCTCGCAGGGCAGTTATGAATACTTCCATGATGTGGGCCTGGATTCACTGATTAAAGAGGTGAAAAAGGTCGATGATTATCACGTTCAGTTTGTTCTTAACGAACCTAATGCCGCGTTTCTCGCTGACTGGGGCATGGATTTCGCATCGATTCTTTCCGCTGAATATGCCGATGCGATGCTGAAAAAAGGCACGCCGGAAAACGTTGATAACTGGCCGATTGGCACCGGGCCTTATGCGCTGCAACAGTATAAAGTGGATTCGCTCATTCGCTACGTTGCCAATCCGAACTACTGGGATGGTGAAGTCCCGACCAAACATCTTATTTTCTCAATTACGCCAAATGTCCAAACGCGCCTGGCGAAACTGCAAACCAACGAGTGCCAGATTATCCCTGCGCCATCGCCAGTCCAGTTCGACGAAATTAACAAAAATAAAGATCTGATCCTGCATAAAGTCGATGCGCTGAACGTGGGTTATCTGGCATTTAATACCGAAAAAAAACCGTTTGATAATGTGCTGGTGCGCCAGGCGCTAAACTACGCCACCGATAAGCAGGCCATTATTAAAGCCGTATTTTTGGATTCCGGTACGGTCGCGAAGTCACCGATTCCACCAAATATGCTGGGCTTTGACAAAAATCTGAAGGACTACAATTACGACCCGGAAAAAGCGAAAGCGCTGCTGAAGCAGGCGGGGCTGGAGAAAGGCTTTGAGGCCACCTTATGGTCGATGCCGGTGCAGCGCCCTTATAATCCGAACTCGCGTCGTATCGCGGAGATGATCCAAAGCGATTGGGCGAAAGTGGGGGTAAAAGCCAAAATTGTGTCGTATGAGTGGGGCGAATATCTCTCCGGAATGCGCAAAGGCGAGCACGATACGGCGCTGTTTGGCTGGATGTCGGACAATGGCGATCCGGATAACTTTGCCGGTACGCTGCTGGGATGTAGCAGTATTAAATCCGGTTCCAATGCCGCGCGCTGGTGTAATAAAGAGTATGATGGCATCGTGAAAAAAGCACTGCTTGCAAGCGATCCGGCCAAGCGCGCCGCGCTCTATGGTCAGGCGCAGGAGATTTATTACCAGCAAGCGCCGTGGATTGCGCTGGCGAATGGTAAAACGTTCTACGCGACACGCAGTAACGTGACGGGCTACAGCGTCAGCCTGATGGGCAGTGATTTTTCGAAAACGAAAATCAATTAAGGAGTGTGTATGTCACATCTGGATGAAGTCATTGCGCGGATTGACGCCGCGATTGATGAGAGTGTGATCGCTCATATGAATGAACTGCTGGTGGTGCTCAGCGATGATGCAAAGCTTAGCCGGGACGATCGCTATACGCAGCAGCAGCGCTTGCGTACAGCGATTGCGCATCATGGTCGTCAGCATAAAGAGGACGAAGAGGCTCGTCGCGACCAACTCACCCGAAGCGGTACTATTCTGTAACGCTCAAAACTGGCGTCTGGCCACCAGCCAGGCGCCGACCACCAGCATTATCGCACCGCATACCGGGCCGATGAGCGCGCGCCAGGGAATGCCCTGACTTTTCACAATATCCATCACCAGCCCGCCAATCAATTGACTGGCGACCAGCACCGCAATCGTGGTTGCGGCGCCCAGATACTGATAACCGCTGATACTGGCAAAAACAAAAAAGGATCCCAGCAGGCCGGGTATCAATGT
The DNA here is from genome assembly GCF_965231525.1 of Pseudocitrobacter faecalis. NCBI lineage: Bacteria > Pseudomonadati > Pseudomonadota > Gammaproteobacteria > Enterobacterales > Enterobacteriaceae > Pseudocitrobacter > Pseudocitrobacter faecalis. The sequence goes on from NZ_CBDDNJ010000002.1 coordinate 1,918,798, forward strand.
CCACCACTTCACCGCTGAAACCAACTCACTCGCGCCCGCCAGCCCGTACTTCACCAGCAGAATGCTGACAAAAAGCACGATGCCGACCAGCGAGTTCAGCAGCATGGCGATCAGAATGGTTGAGGAGGTCTGAGTGATGCGCACCATGAGGGTATTCTGAATGACCAGGCCAATGCCTGCGGCAACCAGAAACGCTAAGGTGAGGGTGCTGTTCATGCTTTTCCGTCCGGATCCATGCGGTTATCCAGTTGCAGTTGCATGAAGGTGAGATCCAGCCAGCGGCCAAATTTGGTGCCCACCTGTGGCATCTGCCCGGTCGTAACGAAACCTAAGGTTTCATGCAAATGCAAAGAGGCAGCATTTTGCGCTTCGATACCCGCCACCATCACATGCTTTCCGCGACGACGCGCTTCCTCGATCAGTTCCGCCAGCAGCGCGCGGCCAAGGCCTTTACCCTGATGATCCGGATGAACGTACACTGAATGCTCCACCGTATGACGAAAACCATCGAATGCTCGCCAGTCGCCGTAGGAGGCGTAGCCTGTTACCACGCCGTTTTCTTCGCTCACCAGCACCGGGAAATGAGCAAACTGGCGGGCCTCGAACCAGGCGATTCGGTTATCGGTGTCCACGGTTTTGTCGTTCCAGATCGCCGCGGTATGCACAACCGCATGGTTATAGATTTCGGCGATCGCCGCACAATCTTCTTTCGTTGCAAAACGAATGCTCATGGCTTGAACCTCAGAGAATGTTCACTATAGTATTACGATATGAATACTATTGAAGACAATTTAAATCAACGGATCGGTGCAAGAATTCGTATCGAACGCGAATCCCGCGGCTGGTCTTTAAGCGATCTGACCGAGCGCGCGGGCGTCTCTCGCGGCATGATCCATAAAATCGAACGCGGCGAGAGTAGCCCGACCGCGGCGCTGCTGGCGCGTCTGTCCGGTGCGTTTGGTATTAGCATGTCAACGCTTATCGCGCGAGCCGAAATGCAGGAGGGCAAACTGCTGCGCTTTGCCGATCAGCCCGTGTGGCACGATCCGCAAACGGATTATCTGCGCCGTCATGTGTCACCACGCAGCGATATGCCGATTGATCTCGTTCAAATTGAACTGCCAGCGGGCAGCGATATCCCGATGCCAGCCTCGGCTTATGCGCTGGCGCGACAATTAATCTGGCTGACGCAAGGCGAGCTGGTTTTTGTCGAGGGCGATACGCGCCATGAGATGAAAGCGGGTGATTGTCTGGAACTGGGCCCACCGAACGACTGCCGGTTTATTAATGAGACGAAAGAAGCCTGTACCTATCTGGTGGTCAGGCTTAACACGCCTCCGGCCTGATGCGCCGCATATTGTTAAACGTAAAGTGTGAATCAACGCTACGCTCTTAACTGGTTTTTCAAAAAAGGCACAGGTTATGACCAAAGACACATTACGCCAGCGTCGCTGGGTTCTGGCTTCACGTCCGCACGGTGAGCCGGTGGCTGATAATTTCCGTCTCGAAGAGACGAATGTTCCTGAACCCGCAGAGGGCGAAGTGCTGCTACGCACAATCTATCTTTCACTCGATCCTTATATGCGTGGGCGAATGAGCGATGCGCCGTCTTACTCACCGCCGGTCGAACTGGGTGCGGTGATGGTGGGCGGCACCGTCAGCCGGGTAGAAGAGTCGCGTCATCCAAACTTTAAAACGGGCGAATGGGTACTGGGTTACAGCGGCTGGCAAAGTTATGATGTATCCAACGGTGATGGGCTGGTGAAACTGGGTGATGCGCCGGAACATCCTTCCTGGTCACTCGGTATTCTCGGCATGCCGGGCTTTACCGCCTATATGGGGCTGCTGGATATCGGCCAGCCTAAGGCGGGTGAAACGCTGGTGGTGGCTGCCGCCACGGGCCCGGTTGGGGCGACGGTGGGGCAAATCGGTAAACTTAAAGGCTGCCGCGTGGTGGGTATCGCGGGCGGGCCAGAAAAATGCCGTCATGCGGTTGAGGTATTAGGGTTTGATCTCTGTATCGATCACCGGGCGGCGGATTTTGCTGAACAGCTTGCCAGTGCGTGTCCGTCAGGGATTGATGTGTACTACGAAAACGTCGGTGGAAAGGTGTTTGATGCCGTGTTGCCGCTACTGAATACCTCGGCCCGCGTACCGATTTGCGGCCTGGTAAGTGGCTATAACGCGACCGATCTTCCTGACGGCCCCGACAGACTGCCACTGCTGATGGGCACCTTGTTGAAAAAACGGATCCGCATGCAGGGGTTTATCATCGCGCAGGATTATGGTCATCGGATCGGCGAGTTTCAGGAAGAGATGGGGCGCTGGGTTCAGGAAGGAAAAATAAAATACCGTGAACAAATTATTGATGGCCTGGAGAATGCGCCTGCAGCGTTAATCGGGTTGTTAAAAGGTGAAAATTTCGGCAAGGTCGTTATTCGACTTTCTGACGAGAAGTAAAGATTGAAACGGCGTAATCATTACGCCGTTTTTTTTCGTGCAAAAATATCATAAACCGCTTTAATATAGTGTAATAGAAGCGTTTATATAAAACGCTCAGCAAAAAGCATGATTTTTACGTAATTGATTCTCTCGCCATCATCAGGAAATGCAACACCGTCAGTTAGTCAATAACCGTATTTGTGATATGGCCCTATGCGGGGTCATGACGATGAGAGCGACCATTATTATGTTAGATTTTGCCAAAGCGCAAAGATTGAGTCTGACTCAACAGGTAGAACAAAATTTAAAAAATGCATTAATTATTGGTGCGCTAAAACCCGGCGCGCGCCTGGTGACTAAAGATATTGCAGAAAGCCAGGGGATCAGCATTACGCCCGTACGAGAGGCTTTGCTGCGGCTGGTCTCGTCCGGTGCTTTGTATGCCGCTCCGGCACAGGCATTTTTAGTCCCGGAGCTGAATCTGCAACGTTATAATGAAATTCAGACTATCCGTAAAAGGCTTGAAGGTATGGCCGCTGCGGTGGCATCTGAAAAAATGACCACGGAAAAGATGTGGCAATTACAGCGATTAGTTGAAGAGTTTCACTTTATTAAAAGGAGCGGCGACATCGCAAAAACGCTACAGTCAAATTATCAGTTTCGTTTTTGCCTCTATGAATATGCTGAGATGCCAACACTAACAGCGCTAATTGAGCAGTTGTGGGTACGTATTGGCCCAAGCTTCAATTATCTGTACCCGCACGCGGATGAACAATTCTTCCACCGTGAGTTTTATCGCTCATTGTTATTGGCGTTATCGAAAGGCGCCCAGGCAGAAAGCTACGATGCCATGTGTGAAATTATTGATGAAAGCGGGGCGTTATTGCAGCATCAATACATTAATTAATTTCAGACATTAATTAGTCTTGATTAATATCGTGGTGTCAACTTTAGCAAATATTAAATATTGTTTGAGAATACCCTCATCCCAATGGGACGAGGGTAGGGATTTTTTACTCGAAGCTCCAGCCTACGTTTAAGCCAATGCCGTAGTTACGCCCCGGAGCGGGTTCGTAGTAGCGGCCATTGGATTCGTTTACGATGACTGAGCCGACATAGTCGCGGTCAAACAGGTTATCTACGCGACCAAAGACATCCATGTTCACCTTGCCAATATTGAATTTATAGCCGGTGTTCAGGCCGACAACCGTCCACGATGGCGCTTTGGCGGTGTTTTCATCATTGGCCATGATATCGCTCAGATAACGGATATCGCCCCCGGCATACCAACCGCTTTCGGGTTCATAGCCCAGTGAAGCAAAGCCCATATTACGCGCGATTCCCGGCATACGGTTGCCATTACAGTTGCTGTCGTCGCATACGTTGGTGCGATAGGTTGCATCCAGATAGGTCCACGCGGCTTTCGCTCGCCAGTTCTCTGCAAAGCGTTGATCAAGCGACAATTCTGCACCCTGACGACGTGTTTTACCGGCATTTTTATAGCTGGTACGCCCGCCGCTGCTGGCATCGGTGACAATCTCGTTATCAGTGTTGGTCTGGAAGAGGGCAACCGAGAGCAACCCATTGCCAATACGGGTTTTACTGCCAATTTCTACGGTGTCATTGGTCGACGGTTTCAGATCGAAGTTCAGGCCACTTTTCCCATCTGAACGATAAGAAAGCTCGTTAATGGTCGGCGTTTCGAATCCACGACCGGCAGAAAGATAGACGTTCCACGCGTCGGTGATAGCGTACTTCAGAGAACCAGCGGGCAACCATTTGTGATAGTTCGCATCGCCACTGTCGTTGCCGTTAGCTGGCGTAATGTAGTGATCGTTGGAATCAAACCATACGGAGCTGTAGCGAACCCCGGCATCCAGACTCAGTTTATCGGTCAATTGCCACTGGGTTTGCAAGTAGGGGTCGAGGTTCCACATCAGGTTACGTTCGTTGCGGCGCAAATCGCCTTTCTGACCGTATTCCGGCGTAGTGCCGTTCATCACAAAGTTTTCATACCCTTTGCGCTGTTCGCTCATGTTTTCGTAATCCAGCCCGGTGGTGAAGGTCACCGGCACCAGCAGTTCGCCACGGTGCGTCCAACGGGTATCAATGCCCTGATAATGACGGGTGAGTTCTATGACGCCACCCGCGTGGGTAGGATTGAGCTGCGGCGCGCGAGGAATCGACTGGTACTGCGTGGTTTCACGTTCGCCGGCGTAGAACATCATACTCAGATCATCGTTTTCGGTTAACTGACGATCGTAACGTAACCCCGCCTGAGTTTGCTTGATGGTTTTGCGGGTATGGTACTGCTCGGCGCGAGGCGACTGTTGCGGGTTATCGCGCCATTCGCTTTCGGTGAGACCGCCTGCATCATCGGCTTTAATATCGACGCTGTTAAACAGTAGCGTCAGTTTGCTGGCGTCATCTATGCGCACGCCCAGTTTAGCGTTGGCGAGATTTTTCTGCGCACCGCTACGATCGCGGTAGCCATGCGTCGAAAAACGGCTGGTGGAAACGGTGTAATCGACGTCGCCCGCCTGCGTGCCATCGCCCACGGCACCGGAGGCCTTCAGTCCATATCGCCAGCTACCAAAACTCCCGTAATAGCTGCTGGCTTCAATCGTGCCAGGCTGCTGCCCGGTTTGCGTGTTGACGTTAATCACCCCACCCGAGGAGTTCCCGTACAGTGCTGAAAAGGGGCCACGCAGGACATCAATGCTTTCAACGCTGTTGATATCAATATTAGAGGTCTGTCCCTGACCATCCGGCATGGTGGCGGGAATACCGTCAACGTAGAGACGCAGCCCGCGCACGCCAAATGTTGACCGCGCGCCAAAGCCACGAATTGATAACTGAAGATCCTGCGCATAATTCTGGCGATTTTGTACCTGCAAACCCGGGACTGCGCCAAGGGACTCAGAGAGATTAACGCGCGGAGCAGCATGGCGCATTTCCTCGCCATCGACCACGCTCACTGCCGCTGGGGTATCCAGCTCTGACAAGGTCTGTGGCGCTGCGGTAACAATAATTGTTTGCTCATCGGCTGCAAAAAGAGCAGGCGAGAAAATGAGCGGTAAGAGAAGCGCCGGAAACGATGCTGAATGTACATTTATGATTTTCATTAGAAACCCGCAAGACGAACCAAATGGAACATATCCTGGACATGTTAATACTTATGTAAACATATTGAAAACTTTAGTGGCACTTAGCGTTAAACATGATGTCGAAAGGTGAAATTTTTTGCCTGGGGTAGGGAATTAAGACTCCACTTTCCGTCGATTAATGATTACTATTCGCATCTATAAAACGTCGTGCAATGACGCGATGAAGTCAAGAAGCCTTGTGAAGCAGTAACATATTGGTCCATCAAAGGGAGTCGTCATGTCATTACGTCAATTGTCCGCACCGCGTCTGCGTCGTTCGTTATTACTGAGCACTCTGTTACTGGCGGGCAGCTTTAGCGCCCATGCCGCCGACGAGATGCTGCGCAAAGCGGTCGGCAAAGGGGCTTATGAAATGGCCTATAGCCAGCAGGAAAATGCGCTCTGGCTGGCTACATCACAGAGCCGTAAACTCGATAAGGGCGGCATCGTTTACCGTCTTGACCCGGTGACGCTGGAAGTTACCCAGATCATTCATAACGATTTAAAACCGTTCGGCGCCACGATTAATAACCAGACCCAGACCCTGTGGTTTGGCAATACCACCAACAGCACCGTGACGGCGATTGACGCCAAAACAGGTGACGTCAAAGGCCGTCTGGTTCTTGATAACCGCAAACGTAGCGAAACCGTACGCCCGCTGGCGACCCGTGAACTGGCGGTCGATGAGAAAACCAACACCGTTTACGTGACCGGTTTAGGTAAAGAGAGCGTTGTTTGGGTGATTGACGGCGAGAAACTGGCGCTGAAAGCCACCATCGAAAATACCGGTAAAATGGGCACCGGCCTGGCGGTGGATGCAGACAAGCAGCGTCTGTATGTGACCAACGGTGACGGCGAGCTGGTGACTATCGACACCGCGAGCAACAAAGTGCTGGAGCGTAAGAAACTTCAGGACGATGGCAAAGATCACTTCTATATCAATATCAGCCTGGATACCGCCGGTCAGCGTGCGTTTATCACCGACTCTAAAGCACCGCAGGTGCTGGCGGTCGATCTGAAATCCGGTAAAGTCCTGGCGACTATCGATACGCCGGAATCCCTGGGTGTACTTTACAACCCAACGCGCGATGAAGTGTATGTGACTCAGCGTAAAGCGGGTACTGTAACGGTGATTGACGCGAAAACCTACAAGGTGACCAAAACCATTAAAACGCCAACCTTCCCGAACAGCCTGGCGCTTTCTGGCGACGGTAAAACGCTGTACGTGAGCGTGAAGCAGGAATCGACGCGCGAGAAGGAAGCAACACAGCCGGACGATGTGATTCGTATCGCGCTGTAATATAAAAAAAGCGGCTAATTAGCCGCTTTTTTTCACTCTACCGCCAATTACGGCGCCGAGCGATGAATCTCGTGTACACGCTTACGCACGCCAAACCAGCCCGCAATCAGCAGCACTGCAATCACCGGAATTGAGCCGATGGTGTAGGTACCATTTGGATAGTCGAACGCCATCAGCACCAGCACGCTGAACAGGAACAGCAGCGTCAGCCAGGAGGTGAACGGTGCGCCCGGTAGCTTAAAGCTGATATCCGCCGCTTTTCCTTCTTTAATCGCTTTACGCAGACGCATCTGGCAAACCACGATAAAGGCCCAGGAGGCGATAATCCCCAACGATGCGACGTTCAGGACAATTTCAAACACCTGAGATGGCACCAGATAGTTCAGAAATACGCCAACCACATAGACGCCCAGCGTCGCGAGAATCCCGGCGTAAGGTACGTGCTGGCGACTCATTTTGGACATGAACTTCGGTGCGGAACCACCCATCGACATCGAACGCAGAATACGCCCGGTCGAATAGAGACCGGAATTCAGGCTGGAGAGTGCCGCCGTCAGAACGACAACGTTCATCACATCGCCCATATACGGCACGCCGAGTTTTGAGAAGAAGGTGACAAACGGGCTCTGGCCTGCCTGATAAGCATTCCACGGCAGCAGCAGTACCAGCAGCACAACGGAACCCACATAGAACAGGCCGATACGCCAGATAACGCTATTGATCGCGCGCGGCACGGTGTTTTCCGGATCTTTCGCTTCACCGGCAGCGGTGCCGACCAGTTCAATAGAGGCAAAGGCGAAAACCACGCCCTGAACCAGTACCAGCGCAGGCAGCAGACCGTGCGGGAAGAAGCCGCCATTATCGGTGATGAGATGGAAGCCGGTGGCGTTCCCGTCAAGCGGTTTGCCGCTGCCGAGGAAAATCGTGCCGACAACCAGGAAGGCGACAATGGCCAGCACTTTCACCAGGGCAAACCAGAACTCCATTTCGGCGAACCATTTCACGCCGATCATGTTCATGGTGCCGACGATCGCCAGCGCGCCCAGCGCGAAGACCCATTGCGGCACATCGCCAAACGCCCCCCAGTAGTGCATATAGAGCGCGACAGCGGTGATGTCGACGATCCCGGTCATCGCCCAGTTGACGAAATACATCCAGCCCGCAACATAGGCGGCTTTTTCACCCAAAAATTCGCGGGCGTAAGAAACAAAACTGCCGCTGGAAGGGCGGTGTAAGACCAGTTCACCCAGCGCGCGGAGTATAAAGAAAGAGAAGATCCCGCACACCAGATAGACGATAGCCAGCGACGGCCCCGCCATCTGCAAACGTGCGCCTGCGCCAAGAAACAGGCCGGTACCAATCGCGCCGCCGATAGCAATCATCTGGATCTGACGATTGCCCATCGCTTTGTGATAACCCTCTTCGTGCGAGTTCAGCCAACGGCGTTTCGCCGCGCGCTGCTCCGCGGTGGTGTTGTGCTTTGTATTCATTAATTTTATACCTGCTTACCTGTCAAAATCCTTTACGGATGTCCTGTTACCCCGCGCAATAACAAACGATTGCGTGGATAGCAAATTATGCTGCCTTTCTCACTATTCTGATGCAGAGATAAGACAAGCATGGCGCTGCATCCTACACAAAACGCCAAATTGACGCAAAATATAGATGAAGGATCTCAGACTCGCCTACAGCACGATTGTCGTCGATTCAGCACGCATCGCGATTGATGAATTCTGTTCATGACTCCATTCACATTTGCCTGACTAATACTTATCGCCAGGATGCGCTACGGTATTAAGCACAACATAAGGAGAGACCAATGAAAATTATTCGTAGTGGATCGCTGCCGTCAGTCACAGGCCCGGACAGTTGGTTTACCGGTACGGTCAGAATCGATGCGCCGTTCCAGGCTGAAGCCCCCGCGAAAGTGGGCGGTGCGACGGTAACGTTTGAACCCGGTGCACGTACCGCATGGCATACACATCCTTTGGGACAGACGTTAATTGTGACCCAGGGGCGCGGCTGGTTACAGGAGTGGGGGAAAGCCCCGGAAGTGCTGAATCAGGGGGATATCGCGTGGATCCCGCCAGAGGTAAAACACTGGCATGGCGCGTGTGCCGAAACGGCAATGACCCATATCGCCATTGCTGAAGCCGAAAACGGCAGCCCGGTCACCTGGCTTGAGCAGGTGACCGAGGAACAGTATAAAGCGTGTTAACGTTAGCCTGAACATTTCAGGTTGCTGACGAAGTGTGCTTTGTTCTGGCCGGATGCGCTACGCTCATCCGGCCTACAAAATGTTGCCTGTTCAATATATTGCAGGAATCCGTAGGCCTGAAAAGCGTAGCGCATCAGGTAATGTTCTTACCAGAAAAGCCATTAAGGAAGAAGATGAAGAAGGGCGGAACGTTGAATCTGCGATTAAAAAACGCCACTCCGGCGGAGTACAATCATACCGGAGTAGCGGTGGCGATATATCGCCAGGTTCGGTTACGCCGCAGACGGCGTCAGGGTAATACGATCCAATGGCCCGACTATAAACAGATAAGAGGCAAGGCCAATAAGCCCCATTGAGCCGACGTACAGAATTGCATAGTCAAAAGATTGGGTATTCGCGAGGATCACACCAATCACCAGCGGCGTAACAATACTTGCAAGATTGCCGCACATATTGAACACCCCACCCGCAATGCCTAACATCTCTTTTGGTGAGGTATCGCTCAACACACACCAGCCCAGATTACCGAATCCTTTGGCGAAGAATGCCAGACTCATGGCCGCAATGACTACAAATTCAGAAGACGTGTAGTTGGCGACAATAATGACGCACGAAAGCAACATGCCGCAGATTACCGGGAATTTCCGTGCGGTCGTCAGGCTGTAACCGCGTTTAAGTAGCCAGTCAGAGAAAACGCCACCCATTAATCCGCCGATGAAACCTGCGATAGCGGGAATGCTGGCAACAAACCCAACTTTAAGAATCGACATTCCCTTAGCCTGATACAAATAAGTCGGAAACCAGGTCAGGAAAAACCAGGTGATAGATGTCACGCAGAACTGGCCGATGTACACGCCAATCATCATTCGGTTTACGCACACACTTTTGATTTGCGCCAGCGTCAGTTTATGCTGATCTTTTTTACTACCAAGAGTCGGCTCACCGCCGCCCTTGCGAATATAATCAAGTTCCTGCTGATTTACCTTTGGATGTTGCAGCGGATCTTTTACTTTTATCAGCCAGAATATGCCCAGCAAAACGCCAATCGCGCCAATGTAATAGAAAACATAATGCCAGCTCAGGTTGTGCAGAATGATGGTCATTAACGGCGTAATAATGCCCAATGAAATATACTGCGCCGCCTGATATACCGAGGTGACGAACCCGCGTTCGTTGTTTGGGAACCACTGTACGCTTAAACGGCTGTTTGCCGGGAAGGCCGGTGCTTCAATCGCCCCCATCAGCAAACGCAGTACAACCAGTACAATAAGCGGGCTGGCATAAAGATAAATGGTGCCCTGAAACATCGTCACCAAAGACCAGCCGATTAATGCACAACCATAAACCAGACGTGAGCCGTAACGATCTAACAGCCAGCCCCCGGGTAGTTGCATGATGACGTAAGAAATTCCAAATACGGAAAAAGCGAGACCCATGGCTTCCGGATCGAATCCCAGTTCTTTACTCATAATTGGCGCGACAACGGATAATGTCGCACGATCGGCATAATTAAATACGGTCGCTAAAAACAGAAATATAAGAATGCTGTAACGGACATTGGTACGTTTTATTATTGTATTCATCACCCACTCCTTTTTCAGGGTTGCGAGAGAATGTTGTAGGGTAAGAGGGCGGGAGAACCCGCCCGAAGACTACGGACGTTTGCCGAACTCGCAGGAAAGCTGCGTCCAGCGACGGGCCTGCTCGCTAAGGCTGAAGCCCAGACCGTGGCGATCGGAAATCCACATCCGGCCATCCCGCAGTTCTAGTTGTTCGTTAAACAGCGGGTTCAACCACTCGAAATGTTCCAGCCACGGCTCCAGCGGATAGGCAGCGGAAAGATGTAAATGCACTTCCATCGCGAAATGGGGTGCCAGCTTGCGACCATGTTTTGCGGCGAGATCCATAATCTTCAGGAACGGAGATATCCCGCCTACACGTGGCGCATCGGGCTGAACAAAATCACTGGCGTTGCCCAGAATCAGCTGTTCATGCTCGCGGAAGCTGGTCAACATTTCGCCGGTAGCGATTGGCGTATCCAGCGCGGCGGCAAGCTGTGCGTGGCCCTCAACATCGTAGGCGTCGAGCGGCTCTTCAATCCAGATTAAATTGAATTGCTCCATTTTGCGGCCCATACGAATGGCGGTTTCGCGATCCCACTGCTGATTGGCATCGACCATTAACGGGAAATCATCACCCAGCGCTTCACGTACGGCGGTCAGGCGGCGAATATCCTCCGCGCAGTTTGGCTGGCCAACTTTCAGCTTGATGCCGCCAATGCCGTTTTCACGTGAAATCACCACGTTTTTAAGCACCTGATCCAGCGGCGTATGCAGGAACCCCCCCGAGGTGTTGTAGCACTGTACAGAATCGCGATGCGCGCCCAAAAGTTTCGCCAGCGGTAGGCCTGCACGCTTCGCTTTCATATCCCATAGCGCAATATCGATAGGGGAGATAGCCTGAACGGCCATGCCACTTCGGCCAACGGAAGCCCCGGCCCACAATAGTTTGGTATAAATCTTGTCGATATCGTTGGGATCTTCACCCAACAGGTTGTCGGCAATTTCTTTGGCATGCGCGTAAATACCCTGGCCGCCTGCGCGTTTGGAATAGCTAAAACCGACGCCTTCGAAACCATCACGACTACGAATTTCGGCGATGATGATTGCTACCTCTGTCAGTGGTTTTTGACGTCCGGTAAGTACTTTTGCATCGCTCACTGGTGTGGCAAGTGGCAGAAAAGCCAGTGAAAGCTTCACCCATTCAATACGGTCGCCGCTTTCTGCAGCGGTTTTGCTGTTGGCCGCTTTGGCGTAGGTCACAGCATCGGAATTAGCGCTCGAGGTCATGATTAGCTCCTTATGGAAAATGTTTGCGCTAACATTTGTATCCTGGCCATTTTTAATAGACCAGAGGAATGGGTTAAATTTGAACAAACGATCACAATAGTGTGACTAAAAAGCGAATATCGTGGAGTTTATGTCACATTCCAGTCAGCTTTGGGTAACTGCACAATGCAGAATGATATCGCTAACATTGCGTGGTTAATGTTATTTTCTAAGCGGTTGTTTTTGCTGAGATAGCGATGAGGGCGTCTGGTAATAGTCGGGAACATCATGAATAATGCATATTCATCATAATTCGCTGAGGCAGGGCTAACCACATTGAAACGTCCCGAAACACCCCGTGCGCCAACGCTCGAAGACGTCGCGCGTGCTGCCGGACTGTCCTCAATGACGGTCAGCCGGGCGCTGAATACGCCGCAGTTGGTGAGGCCAAAAACGGTTGAAAAAGTGATGCAGGCGGTGCGTGCGACGGGGTATATCCCCAATGCACTTGCTGGCGGGCTGGCATCACGGCGTAGCAAACTCATTGCCGTTGTGGTGCCGCAAATCAATAACAATATGTTTGTTGATACCATCCAATCGTTAAGCGATACGTTAGCCCATCGCGGCTATCACATTCTGCTGTGTGTCGCGGGTTATACGCAGCAAACGGAAGCTGAACTGGTGGCAACGCTGCTTTCTCGTCGCCCGGATGGCGTGGTGCTCACCGGTATCCATCACACCACGGAACTTAAGAAGGTGATTCTTAATGCCGCTATCCCGGTGGTGGAAATCTGGGATCTCACACCCACGCCGCTGGATATGCTGGTAGGTTTTTCCCATGAAAAGGTCGGTCAGGCGACGGTGGAATATCTCATAAAGAAAGGCTATCGACGTCCTGGATTACTGTGGACCGCCGATCGCCGTGCCGCACAACGTAAGCACGGTTTATGCGAGGTATTGAAGCGTTATGACATCGACGAACCGCCGCAAGTCGATGTGCCGCTCCCCGCTTCACTGGCGCTCGGGCGCAGTGGACTTAGTCAGCTTTTGGCCGATAGCGAATGCGATATCATTGTTTGTAGTTCTGACACTCTGGCGCAGGGTGCCATCATGGAAGCGGAATCTCGCGGGGTTCGTATACCTCAGGATATCGCGGTAATGGGGTTCGGCGATCTTGATTTTGCCGCGTTTAATCGTCCGTCAATCACCACGGTAAGCGTTGACCGACGCGGGATCGGTGAACGTGCGGCGATGATGTTGGCCGATCGTATCGAGCATGTCACGCGTGATGAAACGATTTTGGATTTAGGGTTTGAGCTCATTGAGCGAGAGTCGGCGTAGACACCGTTCATCATCACTTTCACCTGTTGCACTACACTTACCACTTCCCATAAGAGTGGAGGCAACATGATAACGCTCTACGGTGTACCGGGCTGGGGTTCAGCCATCAGCGAACTGATGTTAACGCTCGCGAAAATACCTTATACGTTTATTGATGTAGACGGTTTCGATCAGCCGGGGCCGACGCGCGAGTTACTGAAAGCGCGCAATCCGCTTTGCCAGGTGCCGACGCTGGAACTGGAAAATGGCGACATCCTGACCGAAACGGCGGCTATCGCCCTGATGGTTCTCGATCGTTGCCCTGATCTCGCGCCGCCAATTGGGCGAGTTGAAAGGCAACACTTTCAGCGTCTGCTTATCTGGCTGGTGGCCAATGTGTATCCCACCTTTACGTATGCTGATTATCCCGAACGTTGGGCTCCCGATGCCCCTGGTCAGCTTAAAGTAAACTGTATTGAATATCGCCAGTCTCTTTATCGTTGGCTGGAAACACAACTTAGCGCACAGCCTTATGCACTCGGCAGTAAAATCACAGTGCTTGATTGCTATATCGCGGTGATGGTGACGTGGGGCCCGCGACGCCCTTGGTTTGACGTGAATACGCCAGAGCTGGTGTCAGTGGCAGATGCGGTCTACCAGCGAGAAGAACTGCAGCAGGTGCTGCGTGATAATAAGTTAATTTAAATCGCAAACGTTTCAAGGGAGTGCGGTAAAGGTGGGAGCTTACAGGCACGCGTAGATCGCCGAAATTGCGATTGTTAACGCACAATTTAACAACCCACCCGCCGCACCTGTGGTAGCTTTAAACCTCTTATAATAAGGAGCCTGCTATGCCACACGTTGATATCAAAAGTTTTCCTCATGAATTGAACGCCGAAGAGACCGAAGCGCTGGCTGCGGATATTACCGAGGTGATCATTCGTCATCTGCACAGCAAAAACAGTTCCGTGAGTGTCGCCTGGACGCAGGTTCAGCCGGAAGCGTGGAAAGACGTCTGGGACAGCCAGATTGGCCCGCACATGAATGAACTGATTAAAAAGCCGGGTTACAGCATGTAATGTCTCGCCGGGTGGTAGTGACTACCCGGCGTAACGTTCTGAATTTAATCCAGCGCGCGCACCAGCTTTCCGCTGGTGACGAACGTTCCGGCTCCAAGGTGATGCAGCGTATTACGCTTATCATCGTCAAACAGCCAGCGCCCCTCAATAAACGCGTTGCCATCAGCGGCGGCAGAGACCACTTCGCCAAATAATGTGTCGTATTTTTCGGCGGCATTGATTTCCGGCAGCAGGCGACACTCCATCCACGCCAGACACTTCTCCTCAATCATCGGCAAACCGAGAACCGGGCCGTTAACGGTTGGGATGCCGTAGCTGTTAAATTTATCCTCATCGCGCCCGGACGTACTGCCCACGGCATACGTCCAGTTGGTGGCCGCAACCCCCGGCACCACGATGCCGAAGGTGCCGTTACGCTCGATAAGCTCGCGTGACCAGGCGCTTTTATCCACCACGATCGCGATGCGCGGCGGATCAAACTCCACAGGCATTGACCAGGCGGCGGCCATCACATTACGGCGGCCACTTTTTTCGTCCCGACTGGTGATAAGGATTGTCGGGCCATGATTCATTAAACGGCTGGCATGTCTTAACTCAACAGGGCGGAAATGGCTCATAGGGTGTCCAATAAAAGGTTAAACATCATAATAGTAATGTCGTATCTCCCACATAAAGCAAGTACGTCGCGGGTGAATCGCCACAGCCGATAAAAATGACTCACTATCATCGATGTTTATCAATCAGGCCGGTTTTGCCTGCCAGGGACAATTGCATTTTGCTCACACCTTCGCCACCGCACAAAAACGCCAATAGGAGGGAAAAAATGGGTTATAAGTACTGCACTGAATAATAAGGAATGACTTATGACGCCATTTTTGCACGCTTATTTCACCCGACTTGGCTGGGAAGGAACGCCTGAGACCACCGTCGAGACGTTGCGTAAACTGCATCTTCTGCACAACTGCACCATTCCTTTTGAAAATATTGACGTCCTGTTGCCGCGTGAAATGCAGTTAGACGATCAATCATTACAGGACAAACTGATTACCGCCCGCCGTGGCGGGTATTGCTTTGAGCAGAATGGCCTGCTTGAGCGCGCGCTGCATGAACTCGGCTTTACCGTTCGCAGCTTGCTGGGGCGCGTTGTGTTGGCTAATCCGCCGCAGCTTCCGCCGCGAACGCATCGCTTATTGCTGGTTGATGTGGAAGGCGAGCGCTGGATTGCCGATGTCGGGTTTGGCGGCCAGACGCTAACTGCGCCGATTCGTTTGCAGGCCGACCTTGAGCAAGTCACGCCACACGGCGATTATCGCTTGTTGCGCGAAGGAGTGAACTGGACGCTCCAGTTTCGCCATCATGAACACTGGCAGTCGATGTATATTTTCACGCTGGACAAGCAGTATTTCGCCGATCATGTGATGGGCAATTTCTGGTCTGCACACTGGCCGCAGTCGCATTTCCGTCACCATCTGCTGATGTGTCGTCACCTGCCTGAGGGCGGAAAACTGACTTTAACTAACTTCAATTTCACGCATTGGGACAACGGACATGCGGTCGAGAAGACGCGACTTGCCGACGTGTCTGCGCTTTATGAAACGCTGCAAACTCGTTTTGGATTAGGCGTCGACGATCCGCGGCATGGGTTCAGCGAAGCCGAACTGGCGGCGGTGATGGCAGCGTTTGATACCCATCCGGAGGCGGGGAAGTAAGCGTTATGCGGCTTCTCGTCGCGGCGTCTGGCGCACCGCGCCCGGCGCTTTCCCGGTGATACGCTTGAACGCGCGGCTGAATGCGGCGAGGGAACTGTAGCCAAGCCGAAAAGCAACTTGCTCCAGGGCAACGCCTTCATTGGCGATATACTGTACTGCCAGCCGCATTCGTAGCTCTGTCAGATAGCGGGCGGGCGTAACTCCGGTAGCGGCCAGAAAGCGCTCGGCAAAAATCGAGCGTGAAATGCCCGCTTCTCGCGCCAAATCTTCAACTTTCCAGTTGTTACCCGGCTGCGTATGCATCGCATGGATCGCGCGACCCAGTTTCGGATCGCGAAGCACCTGCACCCATCCCGTTGCACTTCCGCAGCCGCTTTCTACCCAACCGCGTACGATAAGCGCGGCCACCACATCGGCAAGACGCGCGAGGATGCCGGCGTATCCCGCCTGACGCGTGAGTGATTCGCGCTCCATGGCGGTGAGTAAGGGGTGAATCTCCGGCCATGTCGTCAGCAGGCGGCTTACCAGCATCACTTCCGGCATGGCTTTTACCAGCGGTTGCATGCCGCCAAGTTCGAAATCCATGCAGCCGCTGAAGATTATCGCGCTTTCATCTGCCGCCGTTTCGCAGCCATTTTTGACGCAGCACACGGTGGAGCAGACGGGCGTTGTCGGCAGTTCCAGCACATTCATTGATGTTGCGCGCTCATCTGAGAGCAGGAAATGACCGGAACCATTCGGAATAAACAGCGCATCGCCGCTTTCCAGATTAAATTGTTGCCCGCTTGCGGTGCGTAGCAGCACTGGGCCACGACTGATGAAATGAAATTGAGCTTTACCCGCGACGGCGCTGAACTCTACGCCAAACGGACGACCGCTCTCAATACGGCGGTAGCTCACGCCAGAGAGCCGCATGCCAGCCAGCAGTTCACTGGTGAGATCGAGATGCTGAAGCGTCATAACACCACTCCCGGACGAATTATCAAGAGTAAAGGGGTTTCCATCATAGATCGTCTGATGAGGATTTCCTAATCTTGTCGAAAATTTGTTAATTATTCTGGAGAGATGTTTATGAGCACATGCATTGCAGCGGAAGCCGGTCTGGAGAAAACCAAACCGGCCTGGCGGGCGGTCTATGCACTGGCGCTGGGTGTTTTTGGCTTGATCGTGGCGGAGTTTCTGCCCGCCAGCCTGTTGACCCCCATGGCGGCAAGCCTGAACGTGAGCGAGGGGATGGCCGGGCAAGCGGTGACGGCGACGGCTTTAATTGCGCTGGTAACGGGCTTATTGATTACGCCTGCGACCAAAAATATCGATCGCCGCTGGGTGTTAATGTTCTTCTCTGTTTTACAAATCCTCTCCAGTCTGATGGTGGCCTTTGCTCCATCGCTTAACGTGTTGTTATTAGGGCGTTTACTGCTGGGAATTGCGATTGGAGGCTTCTGGTCAATGTCGACGGCCACCGCGATGCGACTGGTGCCTGCAGCGAGGGTGCCGAAGGCACTGGCGATCATTTTTAGCGCGGTCTCTATCGCTACCGTCGTGGCAGCACCGCTGGGCAGCTACCTTGGCGGACTGATTGGCTGGCGCAATGTCTTCATCCTCTGTGCGGCACCGAGCGTTGTGGCGCTGTTCTGGCAACTTTGGGTGTTGCCATCCATGCGTCCGCAAAGCGTGGGCAGCTTTGCCACGCTGTTTAAAGTACTGGCTCGCCCCGGCATGTTAGGCGGAATGTTCGCCACTATTTTAATTTTTAGCGGTCATTTTGCCTTTTTCACCTATTTACGACCGTTTCTGGAAACCGTAGCGCAAACCAGCGTAGAGGGCGTTTCGTTGATATTACTTGGCTTCGGCGTGGCGAATTTTATCGGTACGTCCGTGGCCGGTTATCTGCTGAGCCGCAACTTACATTTAACGCTCGCGCTGGTACCGTTTGTGATGAGCTTCCTGGCGTTGTTAATGGTGCTGTTCGGGCATATGGTACTGCTGGATGCCGCACTTGTAGCGCTGTGGGGCTTTGCGTTCGGCCTGGTGCCGGTAGGCTGGTCAACCTGGCTTGCTACGACCGTACCGGATGAAGCTGAGAGCGCAGGGGGGTTACTGGTGGCTTCCATTCAACTGGCGATTAGCGCGGGCGCGGCGGGCGGCGGCCTGGTGTTTGATCTTAACGGGGCCAGCGGTGTATTCCTGGGGAGTGGGGTATTACTGTTGAGCGCGATGGTGATTGTCTTTGCACGGGTAAGGGTGAACGCGGTAGCGAAATAAGCGTGCAATTACAAAAACAGGCCCGGTAAGCGCAAGCGCCACCGGGCATTTCTATGATTAGCGACGTGACCTTACCACCTGATAGCGCCGCGTTACATACTCAATTGGCGCACTCCACACATGCACCAGACGGGTGAACGGGAAGAGCAGGAAGATGCTCATCCCCAACACCAGATGGACGCGGTAGATGATTGCCACGCCGTCCAGATGCGTGGATGCGCCGCCCTGGAAGGTGACGACCGATTGCGCCCAGCCAACCAGTTTCAGCATTTCGCTGCCGTCCGGGTGTTGTGCCGAGAACGGAATGGTGGTCAGCCCGAGAATACACTGAATCAGCAAAATAGTGAGGATCAGGATATCGGCGGTACTGGAGGTGGCGCGCACGCGTGGATTGGTCAGACGACGCACCAGCAGGCCTGCGCCACCCACCAGCGTCAGCACGCCGCACACGCCGCCGAGGATCATCGCCATTTGCTGTTTTACCGCAATCGGCAGGAACCAGGCGTACATCCAGTGGGGCGTTAGCATGCCGAACAGGTGACCAAAGAAGATCCCCAGAATGCCGACGTGGAACAGATTCGACCACAACACCATCCCGCGCTTGTCGAGCATCTGGCTGGACGAGGCGCGCCACGTATACTGACCGTAGTCGTAACGCACCCAGCTACCGAGTAAAAATACCGTACCGCAAATATAGGGGTAGATGTCATAAAAGAAGACGTTGAGAAACTGCATCATTTCGGGCCTCCGGCACGGACGTCGACGTACTGCGGCGCAACGTCCTGGCTAAAGCGTCGTTGATAGCTTTGCAGCGGGGAACTGTCACAGCTGGTGGCATTATCTTCGATAAATTTCACCTGCTCCTCTTCCCAGACTGCATCAAGCGCCTGTCGGGTGTCGTCACGCGGTTCACCCGCCACCTGTTTTGTGACACTGTCACTCGATAGTGAGGTGTTGGCGATAATCAGCAGGGCATCAAAAATTTGATACCACGGTGCCTCACGCTGTTTCAGCCGCCCGCCCAGCAGCGCAAGGATCGGCGCGACGTTCTGTAAACCATCCTGCGCGTCGTGAGGCGGAAGAATGCTGAGATATTCCAGATACAGCGGCAGATAATCCGGCAGTTCGCGACAGTCGATCTGCAGTCCGGCTTTTTCATACTGAGCCATTAAATCGACCATCGCCTGACCGCGATCGCGCGATTCCGCATGAACGTGCTCAAACAGCAGCAGCGACGTGGCGCGACCGCGTTCAAAAAACTCGCACCATTCCGCCTGTTTATCGAGCAGCGGTACGCTGAGGTGTTTCACCACAAACGGCAGCAGCATCGGTGCATCGCGTTCCACCAGGTTAATCAGCTCGTCACGATTCTCCCAGCACACCTCGTCCGGATACTCCAGCAGCAGGCCGATCACCTTCAGTATTTGCATTATTCTCCCTCCGCTTTTTCACGCACTTCCGTGATATTAATGGCGTCGATGCGCTGGCTGTTGAACAGGTTGAATTTGGTATCTGAGCCATGACAGCCGTCGCCAAAGGTAAAACCACAACCGTTGCGTTCCGGGAAAGCATCTTCCGCCAGCTCGCGGTGGCTGGTGGGGATCACAAAGCGGTCTTCGTAGTTGGCGATCGCCAGATAACGGTACATCTCTTCGACCTGTTCCACGCTGAGGCCAACTTCTTCAATCGCGCGGGTATCGGTAACGCCTTCGACGGTTTGCGAACGTTTGTAATGGCGCATCGCCATCATGCGTTTCAGCGCGCGCAGCACCGGGCCGGTATCGCCCGCGCTCAGCATATTGGCGAGGTATTGCACCGGAATACGCAGGGTTTCTACGGCAGGCAGCACGCCGCCATTGCGGGGAAGGCCACCGGCATCGGCAACGGACTGAATCGGTGACAGCGGCGGCACGTACCAGACCATCGGCAGGGTACGGTATTCCGGATGCAGTGGCAGGGCCAGCTTCCAGTCCATCGCCATTTTGTAGACCGGCGATTTCTGTGCGGCATCAATGACGTTTTGTGGAATACCTTGCTTCAGCGCTTCTTCAATCACCGCCGGGTCGTTAGGATTGAGGAATACGTCGCACTGACGCTCATAGAGATCCGTTTCATGTTCGGTACTGGCCGCTTCTTCGATACGATCCGCATCATAGAGCAGCACGCCAAGGTAACGAATACGCCCGACGCAGGTTTCTGAACAGACGGTCGGCTGGCCGGACTCAATGCGCGGGTAACAGAAAATGCATTTTTCTGATTTGCCGCTCTTCCAGTTGAAGTAGATTTTTTTATACGGACAGCCGCTGATGCACATCCTCCAGCCGCGACATTTGTCCTGATCGATCAGCACAATCCCATCTTCTTCACGCTTATAAATCGCGCCGCTCGGACAGGTCGCCACGCAGCTGGGGTTCAGGCAGTGTTCGCACAGGCGCGGCAGATACATCATGAAGGTATTTTCGAACGCGCCGTACATCTCTTTCTGCATCGACTCGAAGTTGCGGTCGTGAGCACGCTTATCGAACTCACCGCCCAGCAGTTCTTCCCAGTTCGGCCCCCATTCGATCTTATTCATCCGCTTGCCGCTTATCAGCGAACGCGGACGCGCGGTAGGCAGGTGTTTTCCTTCCGGCGCATTGTGCAGCGTCTGATAATCATAGGTGAAGGGCTCGTAATACTCATCAATAGCCGGCAGTACCGGGTTGGCGAAGATTTTCGACAGCAGGCCGAGCTTGCCGCCAAGGCGCGGTGTGAGCTTACCGCTGATTCCGCGCACCCAACCACCTTGCCATTTATCCTGGTCTTCCCAGTTTTTCGGATAGCCAATCCCAGGTTTGGTCTCCACGTTATTAAACCACGCGTATTCCATGCCTTCGCGGCTACTCCAGACGTTTTTACAGGTCACCGAGCAGGTGTGACAGCCGATGCATTTATCAAGATTCAGTACCATCCCAACTTGCGAACGTATTTTCATTTTTTCGCCTCCTGTACCTGGTCCTGACCTTCACCATCCAGCCAGTCAATGTTTTTCATTTTGCGGATCATGATGAACTCATCACGGTTCGAGCCAACCGTTCCGTAATAGTTAAAGCCATAGGCCAGTTGCGCATAGCCGCCAATCATGTGCGTTGGTTTCGGGCAGACGCGGGTGACCGAGTTGTGAATACCGCCGCGTCGACCGGTCACTTCTGAGCCCGGGATGTTCATAATGCGTTCCTGGGCGTGATACATCATGGTCATGCCCGGCGGGATACGCTGGCTGACCACCGCGCGGGCCGTGAGCGCGCCGTTGGCGTTGAAGGCTTCAATCCAGTCGTTATCGGCGATACCAAGCTCTTTGGCGTCAGTTTCACTGATCCACACAATCGGCCCGCCGCGCGACATGGTCAGCATCAGCAGGTTTTCGCTATACGTGGAGTGAATGCCCCATTTCTGATGCGGTGTCAGGAAGTTAAGCGCTTTTTCCGGGAAACCGTTTGGCGGTACTTCCTTCATGTGCGTGACACTGCGCGTATCAATAGGTGGACGATAAGCCACCAGAGCCTCGCCGAAGTCGCGCATCCAGGCGTGATCCTGATACAGCTGTTGACGCCCGGAAACCGTACGCCACGGGATCAGTTCATGCACGTTGGTGTAACCGGCGTTATAGGAAACATGTTCGCTCTCAAGACCAGACCAGGTGGGGCTGGAGATGATTTTGCGCGGCTGCGCCTGAATATCGCGGAAGCGAATTTTCTCGTCTTCTTTGTTCAGCGCCAGATGGGTGTGATCGCGTCCGGTAAATTCGCCCAGCGCTTCCCAGGCTTTTACCGCTACCTGGCCGTTAGTTTCCGGGGCCAGCGAAAGAATCACTTCTGAAGCGTCCAGCGCGGTCTCGATTTTCGGTCGGCCTTTGGCCGGGCCATCCAGTTTGACGTAGTTCAGCTTGCCGAGGAAATCGACTTCCTGCTGCGTCTTCCAGCTAATGCCTTTACCGCCGTTACCGAGTTTGTCCATCAATGGGCCAAGGGAGGTAAAGCGCTCATAGGTTGCCGGGTAGTCGCGTTCAACGGCAATAATGTTGGGCGCGGTTTTGCCTGGAATGAGGTCACATTCGCCTTTGCGCCAGTCTTTGATGTCAAAGGGCTGAGACAACTCCGCCGGTGAATCATGCTGAAGCGGCAGCAGTACGATATCCGTTTCCTGACCCAAATGGCCCTGACACATTTCGGAGAAGGATTTAGCGATGCCTTTGTAGATCTCCCAGTCACTTTTCGATTCCCAGGCGGGGTCAACGGCGGCAGAGAGCGGGTGGATAAACGGGTGCATATCCGAGGTGTTCATGTCGTCCTTTTCATACCAGGTCGCGGTTGGCAGGACGATATCGGAGAATAAACAGGTGCTGGACATGCGGAAATCGAGGGTCACCAGCAGATCCAGCTTGCCCTCAATGGCAGCGGTTTGCCATTCCACTTCTTCAGGTTTCACGTCATCGGTGGAGCCCAACTCTTCGCCCTGTATACCGCTATCCGTGCCCAGTAGATATTTGAGCATATATTCATGCCCTTTACCGGACGAACCCAGCAGGTTAGAGCGCCAGATAAACAGGTTACGCGGGTGGTTTTTACCGCTGTCCGGTTGCTCACAGGCCATGCGAATATCACCGGATTTCAGCGACTGCGCGGTGTAGTCCGTTGGCGATACGCCTGCGGCTTCTGCCATACCTTTGATGTGCAGTGGATTCAGATTAAGCTGCGGGGCAGACGGCAGCCAGCCCATGCGTTCGGCGCGGACGTTAAAGTCGATAAGATGACCGGTATATTTACTCGCATCGGCAAGCGGCGAGAGCAGTTCTTGCGCGGTGAGTTTCTCATAGCGCCACTGGCTGGCGTGGTTGTAAAAGTATGACGTGCTGTTCATGTGGCGCGGTGGGCGGTTCCAGTCCAGCGCGAAGGCCAGCGGCAGCCAACCGGTTTGTGGACGCAGTTTTTCCTGGCCGACATAGTGCGCCCAGCCGCCTCCGCTTTGACCTACACAGCCGCAGAACACCAGCATATTGATCATCCCACGGTAGTTCATATCCATGTGATACCAGTGGTTGACCCCGGCACCGAGAATAATCATTGAACGACCGTGCGTTTTGTTGGCGGTATCGGCAAACTCGCGAGCAATCAGCTCAATGTTTCTGCGCGGTACGCCGGTGATCTGCTCAGCCCAGGCCGGGCTGTAGGCTTTGACATCATCGTAGTCGGTCGCCGCATTCTCATCGTTAAGACCGCGGTCGAGGCCGTAATTCGCCAGTATCAGGTCATAGACACTCACCACCAGGCCACTGTGACCATCGGCGAAGGTTAACTGTTTTGCCGGAAGCTGGCGCACCAGAATCGGTTCCTGTTTGACGCTGCGGAAGTGCGGATTTTCATTGCCGCCAAAGTAGGGGAACGCCACGCCCGCCACCGTATCACGCGTATCAATCAGCGACAGCGTGAGTTCGGTTTCCTGGCCTGCCGCCAGCGATTCGAGATTCCATTTCCCTTTTTCGCCCCAGCGGAAGCCAATCGAGCCGTTCGGTACAACCAGTTCACCTGCGCTGTTGTAGGCGACGGTTTTCCACTCCGGATTATTGCTTTCGCCCAGACCATCCACCAGGTCGGAGGCACGCAGCATGCGGCCTGCGCTATACGTCCCATCTTCACGCGCATCGAGCATCACCAGCATCGGCATATCACTGTAGCGGCGGCAGTAGTTGAGGAAGTATTCGCTTGGGTTATCGAGGTGGAACTCTTTGAGGATCACATGGCCCATTGCCATCGCCAGAGCACTATCGGTGCCCTGTTTAGGGGCCAGCCAGTGGTCGCAGAGTTTGGCGACTTCCGAGTAGTCCGGGGTAATGGCGATGGTTTTGGTACCCTTGTAGCGTACCTCAGTGAAGAAATGGGCATCCGGTGTACGGGTCTGCGGCACGTTAGAGCCCCAGGCGATGATATAGCTGGAGTTGTACCAGTCAGCGGATTCCGGCACATCCGTTTGCTCGCCCCAGGTCATCGGGGATGCCGGGGGAAGGTCGCAGTACCAGTCGTAGAAACTCAGACAGGTACCGCCAATCAGCGAGAGATAACGCGTACCCGCCGCATAAGACACCATCGACATTGCCGGAATCGGCGAGAAGCCCGCCACTCTGTCCGGGCCGTAGTTTTTTATCGTCCACACGTTGGCGGCGGCGATAAGCTGGTTTAACTCTTTCCACGACGAACGCACAAAACCGCCTTTGCCACGCGCCTGCTTGTAGCTCAGACATTTTTGCTTATCGGACATAATGGCATCCCAGGCCACCACCGGATCGCTGTGCTGGCTTAAGGATTCGCGCCACAGTTCAATCAACTTCTTGCGTGCCAGCGGGTATTTCAGGCGGTTAGCGCTGTAGAGATACCAGGAGTAACTCGCGCCACGCGGGCATCCGCGCGGCTCATGGTTCGGCAGGTCAGGTCGGGTACGGGGATAGTCGGTTTGTTGGGTTTCCCAGGTGACCAGGCCGTTCTTGACGTAGATTTTCCAGCTACAGGAGCCGGTACAGTTAACGCCGTGGGTGGAACGCACAATTTTGTCGAATTGCCAACGCTGGCGATAGCTGTCTTCCCAGTCACGGTTAGTGTGATACTCCTGTCCGTGACCGTTGGCGAAGGTTTCGCCCTTTTGTTTGAAATAACGAAAGCGATCCAGCAACTTACTCATGACATTTCTCCTGACGGGGAAAGCCGCTTCCCCGTGGTTACACTGCTCAGGTATTTTTGATTATTAAGATGACGCTTTACGGCGACCATAAACCAGCCAGGTCACCAGTACACAAACGATGTAAAAGACGAGAAAGACCTTCATGGCGCCAACGGGCGATCCGGTTAACGCCAGCGAGGTACCAAAAGCCTTAGGAATAAAGAATCCGCCCACGGCACCGATGGCTGAGATAAAGCCCAGCGCGGCGGCGGTATCGGTTACGGCTGCGTGCTGGGCTTCCTCGTCACTGCCGCCACGTTTTTTGACTTTAACGAGGGTGATTTGTCGGAAAATCACGGCGATCATCTGGAACGTTGAACCGCTACCAAGCCCTGCGGTAAGGAACAGCCCCATAAAGACCACGTAAAACGCCAGGAAGCTACCCATGCCGGAATCGGGCAGGGTGAGGAAAAGCAGGGCGGTAAACAGCGCCATTAAGACAAAGTTCACCAGCGTGACCCGCACGCCGCCCAGACGATCGGAGATCACGCCGCCAAAAGAGCGGGCGATCGCGCCGATAAACGGCCCGAAGAAGGCGAGCTTAAGAATATTCACATCCGGGAACTGGGTTTTCGCCAGCATCGCAAAACCGGCTGAAAAACCGATAAACGAGCCGAAAGTAGCGAGATAAAGCAGGCTTAACAACCACATATGCCCGCTTTTGAGTACCGGGAACTGTTCAGCAATAGAGGCTTTGGAACTGGCAATATCGTTCATGCCGAACCAGGCGGCGATGGTGGCAATCAGCAGTAGCGGCGCCCAGATCCACGCGGCATTCGTCAGCCACATGCTGGAGCCATCTTCCTGTGTTACGCCATGTACGCCAAGGAAGGTAAAGATAGGCAGGAAAATCACCAGCGGTGCGGCAAGCTGCATGACGCTCACCCCAAGGTTACCCAGCCCACCATTGATACCTAACGCGCTGCCTTGCTTTGCTTTTGGATAAAAGAAGCTAATGTTTCCCATGCTGGAAGCAAAGTTCGCACCCGCGAATCCGCATAGCAGAGAGATGATAATAAATACCTCGAAAGGAGTACTGGTGTTCTGGATAGCAATACCCAGCCAGACACAGGGAATAATCAGAACAACCGTGCTTAATACCGTCCAGTAACGCCCGCCAAATATAGGTACCATAAAGGAGTAGGGCACGCGTAAAATAGCGCCGGAAAGGGAAGGTAGCGCAGTTAATAAAAAGAGTTGATCGGTTGTGAAATTAAATCCGACTTTATTGAGATTGACCGCAACAGCACTAAAAAGCATCCAGACACAGAATGCCAGTAATAAACAACTTACTGAAATTATGAGATTTTTTCTCGCAATCTTCTGGCCTTTATTCTCCCAAAACGCCGCATTTTCTGGTTTCCACGTAGTTAAAAGATAATGATTATTTTTCTCATTTTGTTGTGACATATCACCCTCGACGCGCCAGTAATTAATGAAAAACAAGCAATAACGGCGGCTGATTTTCACAAATCAGGATGCCGTCAAATAATCGGTATTATTGGAGTCTCGAATGAAGGATAGATAAGAAAAGCCCGCCACGAGAAGGACATGGGTATTATCGGTGATAACAATTGTTACCAAGTGTAACAAATAAGTTAATGCTGGGTTGCTTATACGCTGTTTTCAGGGAGATTCTGGAAACGTCAGGGAAACTAAAGTATTGGGGGGACACCCTCACCCTGGCCCTCTCCCTGAGGGAGAGGGAACAGATTGTGCAGATCCTTAATCCGGGCACTGGTTTTCTCCCTCTCCCTGCGGGAGAGGGCCGGGGTGAGGGGCCGTTCTTCTCACAACTGCAATGACAACTCCATCGCCGCCCGTCTTAATGGCGCCAGTGCTTTCTCTTTCAGCCCCTGGGCACTCATCGTGGACGCGGGCACGCCAACGTTCATTGCCGCGACAATTTGCCCGCTGCGTGAAAGCAGCGGCACAGCCAATGAGCACAGGCCAACTTCTATCTGGCGGTCTGCCAGGGCATAACCCTGAATACGCACTTTGGCAATCTCTGCACGCAACGACTCTTTATCGCACAGCGTATGCGGCGTATAGCGGATTAACGTAGCGCGTGACAGTGTCACCTCTAACTGCTCTTCCGGTAATGCACTCAGCAGCACGCGGCCCATAGAGGTCGCCCAGGCAGGCAACCGGCTGCCGCGCCCCAGATCGATACTCAACAAATTGTTTACGGCGGTACGCGCGATGTAAAGCACGTTATCACCATCCAGCGTGGCGGCGGAGCAGGATTCATTGAGCTGCTGACCGAGCGTATCGAGAGAGTGTTGCGCGGCTTTCGCCAATGGCGTACCAGCGAGATAGGCATGGCCCACCGCCAGCACGCGGGGTAATAGCTCGTAGGTACGCCCATCAGGCGTATGCACCATGCCCAGCGCCGCAAGGGTGTACAAGCAGCGGCGAACCGCCGCACGTGAGATCTGGGTTTTCTGACTAAGTTGTGAGATTGTTAATCGCTGACGTTGTGGGGTAAAGGCACTCAGCACCTCCAGGCCACGCGCCAGGGATAACATAAAGTTGGGATCCCGCTCAGCCTGCCTGGCCGTGAGGGAGTCGTTGATTTCATTGCTCATTTTAACCCGCTCCATTCAGGGGTAACGATGCTCACTGTGTCACTATACCTTGTGGGTGCAACGGCTGGCAGGAATCTCCCCAATATCCCACGAAGATCACATTATTAACCTACGTATAACAAACGTGTCGATAATCGCACAACATTTCGATTATCGTCGTTGACCACCCCTGTTGTGAAAATCTATTGTCAAAAGCAAGGTTATCGCCACCCTGTGGAGATAAAACCAAAACAATAAGAAGTAAAAGGAAGAGAGATGAGCGCCACGATAGAACATATTGAAAGCTGGCTGGTGGATGTTCCGACTATCCGCCCGCACAAATTATCGATGACCACCATGGGCTGCCAGACGCTGGTGATCATTCGCATTACCCGCTCTGACGGTATCACCGGCATTGGCGAAGCGACCACCATTGGCGGGCTGAGCTACGGAGTAGAAAGCCCGGAGGCGATCAAACTCACTATTGATGGCTACCTTGCCCCTTTATTGCAAGGGCAGCCAGCGGACAATTTACAGGCGCTGCTGTATCGCATCGAAAAGAGCGTGAAGGGCAACACTTTCGCCAAATCGGCGATTGAAACCGCGCTGCTGGATGCACAGGGTAAATCACTGGGCGTGCCGGTGTCGGCGCTACTGGGCGGCGCTTTGCAAACGTCTATTCCGGTGTTGTGGACGCTGGCGAGCGGCGATACGGCGAAAGATATCGCGGAAGGGGAAAATCTGCTCGCGTCTCGCCGTCATCAGGCCTTTAAGCTGAAAATCGGTGCGCGTGAACTGACAACGGATCTGAAACATACGGCGGCGATCGTCGAAGCCCTTGGCGATCGCGCCAGTATTCGCGTCGATGTCAACCAGGCCTGGGATGCGACAACCGGAGCAAAAGGCTGCCGCGAGCTGGCGGCGATGGGCGTTGACCTGATTGAACAGCCGGTTTCAGCGCGCGATAACGCCGCGCTGGTGCGTTTGAGCCAGACCATCAAGACGGCGATTCTGGCCGATGAAGCGGTCTCCACGCATTTTGATGGTTATCAGCTCGCGCAACAGGGTTTTACCGGTGCATACGCATTGAAAATTGCCAAAGCGGGCGGGCCACAAAGTGTTCTTAAGCTGGCGCACGTGGCCCAGGCGGCGGGGATTGGCCTGTATGGCGGGACGATGCTGGAAGGCAGCGTCGGGACGGTAGCCTCACTGCATGCCTGGTCAACGCTTCCGCTGGCCTGGGGGAGCGAAATGTTTGGCCCGCTGCTGCTGAAAGACGACGTCATCAGCGTGCCGCTGACCTTTGCTGATGGGCACGTCATGCTACCGCAAACGCCAGGTTTAGGCGTTGAGTTAGATGAAGATAAAGTGCGTTTCTATACGCGTAAAGGATGAGGCTGAAAATGTTATTTAAAGTTGAAATGACCGTTAATATTCCGCTTGATTTCCCGGTAGCGCAGGCGGATGAAATTAAGAAAAAAGAAAAAGCCTACTCGCAACAATTACAGCGTGATGGGAAGTGGCGACATATCTGGCGCGTAGCGGGATTATATTCCAATGTCAGCATTTTCGATGTGCAGGATGCTGAGGAACTGCATCAAATTTTAATGGGTTTACCGCTGTATCCGTTTATGGATATTCAGGTTGATGCGCTGTGCCGCCATCCATCATCCATTCGCGACGACGATAAATAAAATAATAACCTCATGTCGGGGATGTTCCCCGGCATTCTCTGTACCCTGCAAGCAAAAAAGTGAGATAACAATATGACTAACTCATTCGTACAACAAAACGAAGTCCAGGCTTTATTACGCGAAAGCGCAGGTTTAAATTCTCCCGAGGGCAATGAACGTTTTAAGGCGATAACGCATCGGTTGCTGGAAAATATTTGTAGTTTGATTGATGACTATAATGTCACCCAGGAAGAGTTCTGGCACGCCATTAATTATCTGCATGAGCTGGGCGGTCGTCAGGAAGCGGCATTATTAGCCGCAGGCCTGGGTCTGGAGCATTTTCTCGATTTACGTCAGGATGCCATCGATGCTGCTCAGCAGCGTGAAACCGGCGGCACGCCACGCACCATTGAAGGCCCGCTGTATGTGGCTAATGCACCGCTGGCGCAGGGGTACGACCGAATGGACGATGGTAAGGATCCCGGTGAAACCCTGTGGCTGCATGGCGTGGTCACCGACACCAAAGGCCAACCGGTTGCGAATGCCATTGTTGATATCTGGCACGCCAATACGCTGGGTAACTACTCCTTCTTCGACCAAAGCCAGAGCGAATACAACCTGCGTCGTCGTATTCAAACCGGTGCTGACGGGCGCTACAGCGTGCGTACCATTATGCCTTCCGGGTATGGCTGCCCGCCGGATGGCCCAACCCAAAAACTGCTGGATCTGTTAGGCCGTCACGGCAACCGTCCTGCCCATATTCATTTCTTTGTTTCCGCACCGGGTCATAAACATTTAACCAGCCAGATTAACTTTAATGGCGATGAATATTTATGGGATGATTTTGCTTTTGCCACGCGCGAAGGCTTAATTGCCGATCCGGTAAAAGTTAACGATGAACAGAAAATTCGCGAGCGTAATCTTGAAGGCCCGCATACTGAAATTCGCTTTGATTTTACCCTTTGCAAAGCATTATCCGCTGATGAAGAAGGTCGAATTACCCGTTCACGTGCAAAAGAATAATATGTAAAACTCGCTGTTCACCTGCACTATTTTATCCTTGCAATTACGGGAGAAACCGTTATGCAAAAAACGCTGACATCGCTAAAAAATAAAATCAGCAATGCATTGATTGTCGATCGCGAAAATCATATTTATCGCTGCCATCGTTCGATATTTACCGACCCGGCTTTGTTCGATTTTGAAATGAAACATATCTTTGAAGGTAACTGGGTTTTTCTGGCGCATGAAAGCCAGATCCCGGAACCGGGTGATTATTACACCTTAACACTGGGTCGCCAGCCGGTGATTATTACCCGCGATAAGAAAAATGAGCTGCACGCCATGATCAACAGCTGCGCTCACCGTGGTGCGATGCTGTGTCGCCGTAAAACAGGTAATAAGAGCTCATTTACCTGTCCGTTCCACGGCTGGACCTTCAGCAATAACGGCAAGCTGCTGAAAGCAAAAGATGAGAGTACCGGCGGCTATCCGGAGACGTTCAAACATGAAGGTTCGCACGACCTGAAAAAGCTACCGCGTTTTGAGTCGTATCGCGGGTTCCTGTTTGGCAGCCTGAGTGATGATGTACAGCCGCTGGCCGATTACCTGGGCGAAACGCTGAAAATAATCGATCTGATTGTTGATCAGGCGCCGGAAGGTCTGGAAGTCCTGAAAGGCTCTTCCAGCTATGTGTACGAAGGTAACTGGAAACTCGGTGCCGAAAACGGCGCCGACGGTTATCACGTGAGTGTCGTGCACTGGAACTATGCCTCTACCATGTCACGCCGAAACTACGAAGCGGAAGGTACGCACGCGGTGGATGCGAACGGTTGGTCGAAAAGCGTGGGCGGGGGTTACGGCTTTGAAAACGGCCACATGCTGCTGTGGACGCGGGCGCTGAACCCGGAGGTGCGGCCGGTCTATGCACATTACGATCGTCTTAAAGCCGAATTCGGCGACAACCGCGCCGGGCAGATGGTCAATGAGACGCGCAACCTGTGTATATATCCGAACGTCTATTTGATGGATCAGTTCTCCACGCAGATCCGCGTGATTCGGCCCATCTCCGTCGATAAAACAGAAGTCACCATCTGGTGTTTCGGCCCGAAAGGCGAACCGGATCAGGCGCGTGCGCTGCGTATTCGGCAGTACGAAGATTTCTTCAATGTCAGCGGCATGGGCACACCGGACGACCTCGAAGAGTTCAGCGCCTGTCAGCGTGGCTATCTGGGCGAAAATCTGGCCTGGAGCGACCTCAGTCGCGGTGCGCTGCACTGGGTCGATGGCCCCGATGAGCATGCCAATGAGGCCGGTTTTACCCCCCTTTTAAGCGGTGTGAAATCGGAAGATGAAGCGCTGTACATCGCCCATCACCATCACTGGCAGACGGTGATGCTGGCCGCGCTGGAGAAAGAACAGCAGCGTTTTGATGCGTCAATTACCCAGCGTGTGGAGGTGGCCGATGCTGACGTGTGATCAGGTAAAACAATTTTTGTATCACGAGGCCAGGCTGCTGGACGACCGTCAGTGGGATGAGTGGATCGCATGCTACAGCCCAAAAGTGGTCTACTGGATGCCCGCCTGGGGCGATGATGACAAGCTGACCACCGATCCGCAGCGTGAAATTTCGCTGATTTACTATCCGAACCGCGAGGGGCTGGAAGACAGGGTTTACCGCATTAAAACGGAGCGTTCGGGGGCCAGCACGCCTGAGCCGCGCACCACTCATATGATCAGTAATATCGAAATCACCGGGCAGAGTGAACAGGGCGTGGAGGTGCGCTACAACTGGGTGACCTACAGCCACCGTTATCAACAGACGGATTGCTACTTTGGCACCACGTTCTGCACGCTGATTGAGGGGGAAGGTCTGCCGCAAATCGTGCGTAAAACGATCCGTCTGAACAACGACTACATTCGCCAGGTCATTGATGTTTACCATGTTTAAGAGGTGCTTATGAGCTATACCATCGCGCTCAATTTTGAAGACGGCGTCACCCGGTTTATTCAATGCAACGCCGGAGAGAAGGTGCTCGACGCTGCGTATCGCCAGAAAGTTAATCTGCCGATGGATTGTTCCGACGGTGTGTGCGGCACCTGTAAGTGTCACTGCCCAAGCGGTAACTATTCGCTGGGCGAGGATTATCTGGAAGAGGCGCTGGATGAAGACGAAGCGCAGGCGCGTCAGGTGCTGACCTGCCAGATGATCCCGGACAGCGATTGCGTGCTCGATGTGCCCGTCGCGGCGGCAGCCTGCAAAACGGGTATCTCCTCGTTTAATGCCACGGTGAAACGCGTGACGGCGCTGTCGGATAGCGCCATTGAACTGGTGGTGGAAACCGACGAAAACCTGAACTTCCTGCCTGGCCAGTACATCAATATTCAGGTGCCGGGTACGCCGCAGGTGCGTGCGTATTCCTTTAGCTCACTACCGGGCAGCAACGAAGGCCGTTTCCTGATTCGTAACGTGCCGGGCGGCCTGATGAGCCAGTGGTTAAGCCATAAAGCGGTGGTGGGGGCACCACTGAGCCTGACCGGGCCGATGGGCAGTTTTTATCTGCGTGACGGCGAGCGCCCGCTGCTGATGCTGGCGGGCGGCACCGGGCTGGCGCCGATGCTGGCGATGCTGCATACCCTGGCGCAGCAGAAAAGTGCGCGCGACATTACCTTGCTTTACGGCGTAAACGGCGACAACGACCTGGTGCTGGGCGAGTTGCTGGAGAGTTTCGCCGCGCAGTTGCCGGGATTTAGCTGGCTGCCGGTGGTGGCTGATAGTGAAAGCACCTGCCCGCAGAAGGGCTACGTGACGGAACACTTTACCAGCACGATGCTCAACGAAGGCGATGTTGATATTTACCTCTGCGGGCCGCCGCCGATGGTGAACGCCGTCACCTCTACGTTGCAGGCGCTGGGCGTTAATCCGGCAGGATTCTGGTATGAGAAATTTATCGCCAGCCAGAGCGCGGCGGCATAAGGAGCAATCATGCGATTTAGTCATAAAGTGATGGCGATTACCGGCGCGGCGCAGGGTATTGGCCGCCGTACGGCGGAGCTGGCGGCAGAACAGGGCGCGGCGCTGCTGCTTATCGACCGTTCGCAATATGTTCACGAACTGGCGGCAGAATTGTCTGCTGCCGGGCACCACGTGCTGGCGCTGGAAGCGGATCTTGAACAGTGGGAAAGCACGGAACAGGTATTTGCCGCAGGCGTTGCGCACTTTGGCCGGATTGATGTGCTGGTTAACAATGTTGGCGGCACCATTTGGGCACGACCGTTTGCCGAGTATCAACCCGCGCAAATTGAAGCAGAAGTGCGCCGCTCGCTTTTCCCGACGCTGTGGGGCTGTCGCGCGGTGCTGCCGACTATGCTGGCGCAGGGCAAAGGCAGTATCGTCAATATCTCTTCGGTGGCGACCGGCGGCGTGAATCGCGTGCCTTATTCGGCTGCGAAAGGCGGCGTCAATGCCCTGACGCGCTCAATTGCGATGGAGTATAGCGAGGCAGGCATTCGTATTAATGCCGTTGCGCCCGGCGGAACGGAAGCCCCGGCGCGGCTGACGCCGCGTAACACGGAGCAGCCGAGCGAGCAGGAGAAAGTGTGGTATCAGCAGGTGGTGGATCAAACGGTGCAGAGTAGTTTACTGCACCGTTACGGCACGCTGGATGAACAGGCGCATGCCATTCTGTTCCTCGCCAGCGATGAAGCCAGCTACATCACCGGCGTGGTATTGCCCGTTGCTGGTGGCGACCTCGGTTAACGCCGGGTAGCATACCAGCAGAGCAGGGAGCCTGCGCAGACCATGCAGGCCCCTTGCCAGAACGCCCATGAGAGCGATTCACTCAGTAACAATGCCGCCAGCGCAGCGGAAAGCACCGGCGTCAGATACGAGGCCGTCGCCAGCAGGCTGACGTTACCGTGCAGGATCCCGACGTTCCACGCCGCATAGCCAAAGCCAAGCGCGATGGCGCACATGCCAAGCTTAATCACCACTGGCAGGCTGAAGGACATTTCAGGCTGCGCGCTGAACAAAAATTTTAACCACAGCGTAGCGGCAGTCAGCAGAATGAAGAGCGTGATGCCATTTTTTCCTTTGGCGTATTTCGCTGTCAACGTGCAGTAAGCTGCCCAGATGAACGCCCCGGTAAAGGCGAGAATATAGCTTAGCGGGCTGGAAATAACGTTGCTGATAATTTCATCAATATTTAGCCCACGATCGCCGCCCAGCACCCGACTGACACCTAATAGTGATAATCCCAGGCCGGGAATAATGAATAAGTTACTTTTCTGTCCGTTAAAAATAATGGCGAAGAGAATCGTCAGGCTTGGCCACAAATAATTGACCATCCCCACTTCGATCGCCTGTTGACGCGTACCGGCAAACCCAAGCGACAGCGCCAGGCATATTTCATAGCTGACAAACAGCACGCTGCCCGCCAGCAGATAACGGCGCGAAAACTGACGGAGATCGGGAAAGCCGACGGTAAACATCAACAGCAAACCGCTCAGGGTATAGATCATGGCCGCGCCGCCAACCGGGCCAAGGCCTTCGCTGACGCCGCGAATGAGCCCGACCATCGTACTCCATAACAGAATGGCTAGCAGGCCAATCAGCGTTGCTTTCTTTTTATCCATGACAAAATGAGATGCTTAAATTGAGCAAACCTCGTTTATAGCACTTTTTACAGGTTGACGGACAATAATTTCCGAAGAACGTACTCCCAAAGAGTTAATGAAAATCAATGACCCTGACTATTAAGGGGGCAGATCTATTTGAGTTTGATTTGACGCAAAAAACGCAGGGGTATAGCTGTTAATTTGCCTGCCTACGTTACATTCCAATAACGAGGAAAGCAATGGACGTCAGCCGCAGGAAATTTTTTAAAATCTGCGCGGGCGGTATGGCGGGTACAACGGCAGCGGCGCTGGGCTTTATGCCTAAAATGGCGCTGGCTCAGGCACGTAATTTCAAACTGCTGAAAGCCAAAGAAGTCCGTAATACCTGTACTTACTGCTCTGTGGGTTGTGGGCTATTAATGTATAGCCTGGGCGATGGGGCGAAAAATACCCGCGAAGCCATTTATCACATTGAAGGCGACCCGGATCATCCGGTCAGCCGCGGGGCGTTATGCCCGAAAGGGGCGGGCCTGCTGGATTACATCCACAGTGAAAACCGCCTGCGTTACCCGGAATACCGTGCGCCAGGCTCCAATAAATGGCAGCGCATCAGCTGGAACGAAGCGTTTGAACGCATTGCGAAGCTGATGAAAGCGGACCGCGACGCCAACTTTATCGAGAAAAACGATCAGGGCGTGGCCGTAAACCGTTGGCTGTCAACCGGGATGCTCTGCGCATCAGCGGCAAGTAATGAGACCGGTATGCTGACGCAGAAGTTTGTGCGTTCTCTCGGCATGCTGGCGGTGGACAACCAGGCGCGCGTCTGACACGGACCAACGGTAGCAAGTCTTGCTCCAACATTTGGTCGCGGTGCGATGACCAACCACTGGGTTGATATCAAAAACGCCAACGTTGTGATGGTGATGGGCGGCAACGCCGCTGAAGCGCATCCGGTGGGTTTCCGCTGGGCGATGGAAGCCAAAAACAATAACGATGCGACGCTTATCGTCGTCGATCCACGCTTTACGCGTACCGCTTCTGTAGCGGATATCTACGCGCCAATTCGTTCCGGTACGGACATTACGTTCCTGTCTGGCGTACTGCTGTATCTGATCGAAAACAACAAAATTAACGCCGAATACGTTAAAAGCTACACCAACGCCAGCCTGCTGGTGCGGGATGATTTTGGCTTCGAAGACGGCCTGTTCAGTGGCTACGACGAAAGCAAACGCCAATATGATAAAACGTCGTGGAACTATCAGTTCGATGAAAACGGCTACGCCAAACGCGATGAGACGTTAACGCATCCTCGCTGCGTATGGAATCTGCTTAAACATCACGTTTCTCGCTATACGCCGGATGTGGTGGAAAACATCTGCGGCACGCCGAAAGCGGACTTCCTGAAAGTGTGTGAAGTTCTGGCTTCAACCAGTGCGGCTGACCGGACGACCACGTTCCTGTATGCGCTGGGCTGGACGCAGCACACCGTCGGTGCGCAGAACATTCGTACTATGGCGATGATTCAGTTGCTGCTCGGCAATATGGGGATGGCTGGCGGCGGCGTGAATGCCCTGCGCGGTCACTCCAACATTCAGGGCTTAACGGATCTGGGGCTGCTCTCCACGAGTCTGCCGGGTTATTTGACGCTGCCGTCGGATAAACAGACCGACCTGCAAACGTACCTGACGGCGAACACGCCGAAAGCCACGCGCGCAGATCAGGTGAACTACTGGGGCAACTATCCGAAGTTCTACGTCAGCCTGATGAAAGCGTTCTACGGCGATGCGGCGCAAAAAGAAAACGGTTGGGGCTTCGACTGGTTGCCAAAATGGGATCAGGCCTACGACGTTATCAAGTATTTCAACATGATGGACCACGGCAAAGTGAATGGCTATATCTGCCAGGGCTTTAACCCGGTCGCCAGCTTCCCGGACAAAAACAAAACCGTCCGCGCGCTGAGCAAATTGAAATACATGGTGGTTATCGATCCGTTAGTCACCGAAACCTCGACGTTCTGGCAGAACCACGGCGAATCAAACGATGTCGATCCGTCAACGATTCAGACCGAAGTCTTCCGTCTGCCGTCAACCTGCTTTGCTGAAGAGGATGGTTCTATTGCCAACTCTGGCCGCTGGCTGCAATGGCACTGGAAAGGCGCAGAGCCACCGGGAGAAGCGCTGAATGACGGCGAAATTCTGGCCGGTATTTATCATCGCCTGCGTGAGATGTATCGCTCAGAAGGCGGGAAAGGCGCTGAACCGCTGCTGAAAATGAGCTGGAACTATAAGCAGCCGGATCGTCCGGAATCGGAAGAAGTGGCGAAAGAGAACAACGGCTATGCGCTGGAAGATCTCTATGACGCAAACGGTGTGCTGGTGGCGAAAAAAGGCCAGTTGCTCAACAGCTTCGCGCTGCTGCGCGACGATGGTTCGACGGCATCGTCCTGCTGGATTTACACCGGTAGCTGGACGGAGCAGGGTAACCAGATGGCGAATCGCGATAACGCTGACCCGTCAGGCCTGGGGAACACCCTCGGCTGGGCCTGGGCGTGGCCGCTTAACCGCCGTGTGCTGTACAACCGTGCATCTGCCGATCCGCAGGGTAAACCGTGGGATCCGAAACGGATGCTGATTAAATGGAATGGCGCGAAATGGGTCGGGAACGATATTCCGGACTTCAACACCGCAGCACCAGGTAGCGATACCGGGCCGTTTATCATGCAGCCGGAAGGGATGGGGCGTCTGTTCGCTATCGATAAGCTGGCGGAAGGCCCGTTCCCGGAGCATTACGAGCCAATGGAAACGCCGTTGGGCACCAACCCGCTGCACCCGAACGTGATTTCGAGCCCGGTGGTTCGACTGTACGAAGACGATGCGTTGCGGATGGGTAAAAAAGATAAATTCCCCTATGTGGGGACGACTTATCGCCTGACCGAGCATTTCCACACCTGGACCAAACATGCGCGCCTGAACGCCATTGCCCAGCCGGAACAGTTTGTTGAAATCAGCGAAAATCTGGCGAAAGCGAAGGGGATTGCCAACGGCGATCGTGTGACCGTCAGCAGCAAGCGTGGCTTTATTCGCGCCGTTGCGGTGGTGACGCGTCGTCTGCAAACTCTGAACGTTCATGGGCAACAGGTGGAAACGATCGGGATCCCGCTGCACTGGGGTTACGAAGGTGTGGCCCGCAAAGGCTATATCGCTAACACCCTGACGCCTAATGTCGGCGATTCAAACTCGCAAACGCCGGAATATAAGGCGTTTCTGGTGAACATCGAGAAGGCTTAAGGAGCGAACGATGGATATGCAATCTCAGGATATTATCAAACGCTCTGCCACGAACCCGATTACACCCGCGCCACGTGCGCGGGATTATAAAGAGGAAGTGGCGAAGCTGATTGATGTCTCCTCCTGCGTGGGCTGCAAAGCCTGCCAGGTGGCGTGCTCAGAGTGGAATGATATCCGCGATGATGTGGGCCACTGCGTGGGCGTGTACGATAATCCGGCTGATTTAAGCGCCAAATCCTGGACGGTAATGCGCTTTAGCGAGACCGAACAGAACGGCAAACTGGAGTGGCTGATTCGTAAAGATGGCTGCATGCACTGTGAAGATCCGGGCTGCCTGAAGGCGTGCCCGTCTGCCGGGGCAATCATCCAGTACGCGAACGGGATCGTCGACTTCCAGCAGGATAACTGCATTGGCTGCGGCTACTGCATCGCCGGGTGTCCGTTTAATATTCCGCGCCTCAATAAAGAGGATAACCGGGTATACAAATGCACCCTGTGCGTGGACCGCGTCAGCGTAGGCCAGGAGCCGGCTTGTGTGAAAACCTGTCCGACCGGGGCGATTCATTTCGGCACCAAGAAAGAGATGCTGGATGTGGCGCAGGAACGTGTCGATAAGCTTAAAGCGCGCGGCTACGCCAATGCAGGCATCTATAACCCGCAGGGCGTGGGCGGGACGCACGTGATGTATGTTCTACATCATGCGGATCAGCCGGAGCTGTATCATAAGCTACCGAAAGATCCGAGCATCGATACCAGCATCAACCTGTGGAAAGGGGCGCTGAAGCCGCTCTCCGCCGCCGGGTTCATCGCTACCTTCGCCGGGCTGATTTATCACTACATCGGTATTGGCCCGAATAAAGAAGTGGATGACGACGAAGAGGATGACAGCCATGAGTAAGTCGAAAATGATTGTGCGCACCAAATTTATTGACCGCGCCTGTCACTGGACGGTGGTGATTGCCTTCTTCCTGGTCGCGTTGTCGGGGATTTCATTCTTCTTCCCGACGCTGCAGTGGCTTACCGAAACGTTCGGTACACCGCAAATGGGGCGTATTCTGCACCCGTTCTTCGGTGTTCTGATCTTCGTGCTACTGATGCTGATGTTCTTCCGCTTTGTGCATCACAACATTCCGGACAAAGAAGATATTCCCTGGGTGAAAGGGATTGTTGAAGTTCTGAAGGGTAATGAGCACAAAGTCGCGCGCGTTGGCAAATATAACGCCGGTCAGAAGATGATGTTCTGGACCATCATGAGCATGATTTTTGTGTTGCTGGTGACCGGGATTATTATCTGGCGTCCCTACTTTGCGCACTATTTCCCGATTCAGGTCGTGCGCTACAGCCTGCTGTTGCACGCGACCTCAGCCATTATTTTGATTCATGCCATCCTAATCCATATGTATATGGCGTTCTGGGTGAAAGGATCGATTAAGGGCATGATTGAAGGGAAGGTGAGCCGCCGTTGGGCGAAGAAACATCACCCTCGCTGGTATCGTGATGTCGAACGTATGGAAGCAAAAAAAGAGACTAACGAAGGGCTGTAAGGGCCTGACGTGAATACGCTCCCCCGTGCTGCAAGGTGCGGGGGATTTTTGCATTCAGGTGTTGGTGATAAGCGAGTCGATGGCGTGGATAACGTCGTTACGGGCGGCGCGCAGGTTGCAGATGTAGTCAGTCGGGGCGATTTTTCTGACATCAATATTGGTCAGCAGCGGCGCGAAAAGTTGGTAGGTTTCAAAATCGATATTCACTTTTGGCGCGATAGCCTGTTGCCAGAGGGGAACCAATTTATTATTCATCAAAGGCATAATAACTCTCCGGGAAAGATCGTTGTAACAATCATTTTGAACAATGATGTAATACGGCCACATTTTATTGGTTTCCCTAATGGGATTACGATATACATCAAATTGCTCTGTCATTGTAACTCCGTAAATATTTCGTCACAGGTAAAGGCACCATGCTTTTCGATCAATTGATTCATCGCTTGCATAAACTCTTTATCGTGCTGCCGCTTCTCGTCAGCTTTGCCGTGATGAGGGTAGTCCTCGCATTGTTGCGTTTTTTTCGTCGCTGAAATTTTCATTTGCCTCTCCTTTTCGTTAATGCGCTGATTATCGTTTCCTCCCTTTAAAAGGCAAGCGCCTTTCATTGTGAGTTTATTAATTTGCGTATCCGCTTCCACAAAATAGCAACACGTTACATTTACATCGGTATATTAATTCTCAAACTGAATATATGGACAATCGCGTCAGCGAGGATTTTGCGCTGGTTTGCCCCGGATGAATGTTCAATAATGTCTGCCGCAAATATTTAACAAGTGGTAGTGGTATGAAAAAAACGGTTTTTTCGTTAGCGCTTGGTACTTTTGGCCTGGGAATGGCAGAGTTCGGCATTATGGGCGTGCTGACGGATCTGGCGCGGGATACGCAGATTTCGATTCCTTCTGCCGGGCACATGATCTCGTTCTACGCCTTCGGCGTGGTGATTGGCGCACCAATTATTGCGCTGTTCTCCAGTCGCTTTTCGCTCAAGCATATTCTGCTGTTTCTGGCCGCGTTATGCGTACTGGGCAACGCGATTTTTACCTTTTCGTCGTCGTACACCATGCTGGCCATCGGCAGGCTGGTCTCCGGTTTTCCGCATGGCGCTTTTTTTGGTGTTGGGGCGATCATTTTGTCGAAAATCGCGCCGCCGGGTAAGGTCACGATGGCGGTTGCCGGAATGGTCTCTGGTATGACTGTCGCGAATTTATTGGGCATTCCGGTTGGTACCTGGCTCGGCCACGCCTTTAGTTGGCGCTATACGTTTCTGCTGATTGCCGCGTTTGATGTCATTGTTATCGCCTCGATTCTCTTTTGGGTGCCCGATCTGTTTGATAAATCCAACGCGCGCCTTGGCGAGCAGTTCCGTTTCCTGAAAGCGCCTGAGCCATGGTTGATCTTTCTGGCGACCCTGTTTGGCAACGCGGGCGTTTTCGCCTGGTTTAGTTATATCAAACCCTACATGCTGTACGTCACTGGTTTTACCGAAACCTTTATGACCTTCATCATGATGTTCGTGGGGCTTGGAATGGTATTGGGAAATATCATCAGCGGAAAACTCTCGGCACGCTATAGTCCTCTGCGCATTGCGGCCACCACCGATGCGATTATTGTGCTTTCGTTGGTGATGCTGTTCCTGTTTGCCGATGTGAAAGGTGCGGCACTGGGGATGGCGTTTATTTGCTGTGCGGGGTTGTTTGCGCTTTCTGCGCCGTTGCAGATTCTGCTGCTGCAAAACGCGAAGGGCGGGGAGATGTTGGGTGCCGCGGGTGGGCAAATGGCCTTTAACCTTGGTAGCGCAGTGGGAGCTTATTGCGGTGGCATGATGCTGACGCTGGGCTTTGCCTACAACTATGTGGCTATACCCGCGGCGTTACTTTCGTTTTCGGCGATGTCGGCCTTATTGGCGTATGGCTATATTAAAAATCGTCGTCACCCGAGGGTTATCGCTCCCTCTGCGTAGAGGGAGCGTTCAGCTTACTTACGGAAATCAATCACCATACGGCCACGGATTTGGCCTTGTTCCATCTCTTTAAAGATAGCGTTGATATCTTTCAGCGGGCGAGAGGTGACCTTCGGTACCACTTTACCTTCCGCAGCAAACTGGAAGGCTTCAGCCAGATCCTGACGCGTACCCACAAGTGAGCCCACCACCTGAATACCGTCCAGCACCAGGCGTGGAATGTCCAGACTCATCGCTTCCGGCGGCAGACCAACAGCCACCACGCGGCCACCGGCACGAACGGCGTCAACCGCAGAGTTGAACGCTGCTTTGGCAACGGCGGTAACGACGGCGGCATGCGCACCACCGGTTTTTTCCTGCACCAGTTTTGCGGCATCCGGGCTGCGGGAGTTAATGATTAAGTCTGCGCCCATGCTTTCAGCCAGTTTCAGCTGTTCGTCATTGACGTC
Source organism: Pseudocitrobacter faecalis (assembly GCF_965231525.1). Lineage (NCBI taxonomy): Bacteria > Pseudomonadati > Pseudomonadota > Gammaproteobacteria > Enterobacterales > Enterobacteriaceae > Pseudocitrobacter > Pseudocitrobacter faecalis. The sequence continues at coordinate 1,960,954 of NZ_CBDDNJ010000002.1, forward strand.
AAGCGCGATGACTTTGGCGTTAAAGACGTTTTTCGCATATTGCAGCGCCAGGTTGCCCAGACCACCCAGACCATAGATTGCGATCCACTGGCCCGGTTTGATACCGGAAATTTTTACGGCTTTATAGGTCGTGACGCCCGCACAGGTAATACTGCTGGCCGCGGCGGATTCCAGACCGTCAGGCACTTTGACAGAGTAATCGGCGGTGACGATGCACTCTTCCGCCATACCGCCATCTGCGGTGTAACCGGCGTTAACCACTTCACGACACAGCGTTTCGTTGCCGCTGTTACAGTATTCACAGTGTCCACATCCCTGGAAGAACCACGCAACGCTCGCGCGGTCGCCGGGTTTCAGCGACGTCACACCCGGGCCGACTTCTTTCACAATTCCGATACCTTCATGGCCCAGAATAACACCGGTTTTGTCGCCAAAATCGCCATTTTTTACATGGAGATCCGTATGACAAACGCCGCAGCATTCCATCTTAAGAAGCGCTTCACCATGTTTCAGCGGGCGCAGGGTGCGTTCGGTGACATCAACCTGATGATCTTTTGTAACGACAGCAGCCTTCATGTATTTCTCCTTTTATGATGAATATCTGCAGAGCAATCATGTGATTACTCCATTAGGATTAATGTTTTTCTGCTTCAGATGCAATAGCTCAGACATCTAATGTAATAATTCTTATTAAGAATTGGATGATCATAACAAAATATTCCTTTAACTCCCCTAATGAGTATTTGACCCGGAGAGGATGGCCTGGCAGGGGGCTGCCAGGCATGTGGTTACAGTTTAGATTGAATTAACGCAATTTCCTGACGCCAGGCCTGCTGTCTCTGTGGTTTCTGATGTTTTGCCTTCCGGGCGAGATCGTCGGCTAACCACGATTCCAGCGCAATAAGACGTTCCAGCAGCGCGTCGGCATCATCTGCCTGAGATTGCTCTGTGGCAGGTGGCGTGCTTAAAGCCACCGCTGAGCTGTTCTTTTCACTGATTCGCGCAAACATCTCATCGGCATCATGCCATTCGCTGAGGCAACCATCATCGATCAGCCAGAAGCGATTACAGCTGGCGGTCATCAGTTGTCTGTCATGACTGACCAGGAGTACGCCGCCTTCAAAATGCTGTAGTGTTTCCGCCAGCGCAATTTTTCCCTCCATATCCAGATGGTTCGTCGGTTCATCAAGCATTAACAGGTTGTAACGGGCCAGGGTAAGCCCGACGAACAGCAGTCTTGAACGCTCGCCGCCGCTAAGGGTATGCACGTGCTGCCCATGGCGCTGCCACGGAAAACCCGCCCGTAGTAACGCTTTTTTGCGTGTTTCCGGATCCGGCGCAAAGGTTTCAAGCGCGTCAAACAGCGTGGCGTTATCGGGCAACTGTTGCAGTGTCTGATCGTAATAACCTGGCTTTGCGCGTGGGTGCAGCCTGAGCGTATCGTCAATACCGCCCGATAAAGCCTGTTGCCAGATCACCCGCAGCAGAGACGATTTACCGCAGCCGTTATGGCCGACGAGCGCAACCCTGTCACCGCTTTTCAGACGCGCGGTGGGTATATGGAATAGCGGTGGTAATCCCGCATCTGGGCAAATCGACAGATTCTCCATTTCCAGCAGGCGATTCGCCGCAAGCGCATCACCCTGTAAGGTTAACGTCCAGGGGTTGCCGTCTGTGATGGCCGTCTGGTTTTCTTTTAGCCGGGCCACCTGTTTTTCCATCTGCTTCGCTTTTTGCGCCAGCCCCTCGTTATCGTAGACCCGGCCCCACGTCGCCAGCCGTTTAGCGCTTGCGGTGACCCGTTCTATCTCCTTTTGTTCTGCTTTATGTCGCAGGGCGTCGCTTTCGTCTTTTGCTGCCAGGGCAAACCGGGCCTGGCTACAGGGAAGGGCAAAGCTATGCAGCGTTTTATCACGCAAAATCCAGCTGCCATTGGTGACGGTATCGAGCAACTGTCGGTCATGTGACACGAGGATGAAACTCCCCGTCCAGTGCAACAGGAAATGTTCCAGCCACAGCAGCGTCGGAAGATCGAGATGGTTACTGGGTTCATCCAGTAGCAGTAAATCGGGTTGATGAATTAACGCACGCGCCAGCATCAGACGCGTATGTTGCCCGCCGCTTAGCGAGGCGCTGGTCAGTGCGGTTTCATGTTCACTAAAGCCCATCTCCGCCAGTAAGCTTTCGCCACGCCAGCGTTCTGCAGCGCGATCGTGGGCCGGGAGCTCAGCAAGGACTGCATCCAGCAGTGACAGGGGATAAAGTGCATCAGGAAGATGTTGCTCAATACGCGCTACCAGGCAGCGCCTGGCGATTGCGACGTTGCCAGAGGCGGGTTGTGTTGTGCCATCCAGCACTTTAAGCAGTGTGCTTTTGCCGCAGCCATTATCGCCCAGCAGGCCAATACGATCGCCCTGTTTGAGGGTAAAGGAGAGTCCGTCGAAAAGCGTGCCAAACGCCGTATCAACACGTAAAGATTGTGCAGTCAGTAATGTACTCATGGTTGCTTACTCAAGAATTACAGGCGCAAAAACGCCTCGTCAAACATCGCTGACGATAACCTGGTAAGCCCGAGGGAAGGGATTGGGGTGAGAGTCTTCGCTCAAGCCTCCGTTATCGCAGCACGATATCGGTAACGCTTGAGCTGGTGCGATCACCAAGGGTATGTGAAACATTAAAGATTTCACAGTACAGCATAATTAGCCTCCTTTTATTATCAGTATGAATGGGTGAAGGCAGTGTAGCGGGGATTATTACGTTTTGCCAACTGGCTGGTGGCGAAACAATCATTAGTTACAACATACTCTTTTATTTTTTGAATTGCTGAACATGAAAGACCGTGCATATTTAGGGTCAGGCAGGAAAGGTGGGCCGAAGCCCACCTCAGGATTAGATGGATGTCCGGCGGTAGCTACGATATTCCGGCAGCCAGAAGTTTTCGTTGATCGCCTGCTGGAGCGCGTCGGCAGACGTTTTCACTGCAACGCCTTGCTGCTGAGCCATTTTCCCGACCGCAAAAGCGATATCTCGTGATACCTGATGAATGTCTTTCAGTTCCGGTAGCACCAGCCCTTCACCGGTGTTGGCCAGCGGGGAATGCTTCGCCAGCGTTTCGCTGGCGGACATTAGCATTTCATCGGTAATACGCGTTGCGCCAGAGGCGATCACACCAAGCCCAATCCCCGGGAAAATATAGGAGTTATTACACTGGGCAATCGGGTAAACCTTATCCTTCCACACGACCGGGCTGAACGGACTGCCGGTGGCGACCAGGGCGTTACCTTCGGTCCAGGCGATAATATCCTGCGGCGTGGCTTCCACGCGCGAGGTCGGGTTGGAGAGTGGCATCACAATCGGGCGCGGGCAGTGTTTGTGCATTTCACGGATAATCTCTTCCGTAAAGAGCCCCGTTTGCCCGGAAACGCCAATCAGAATATCGGGTTTAACATTACGCACAACGTCCAGCAATGACAGGACTTCGTTATCCGTATCCCAGTTTTGCAGGCTGCTGCGTTTCTGCACCAGTTTGGTCTGGAAGGAGAGCAGGTTTGGCATCTGATCGGTCAATAGGCCAAAGCGGTCAACCATGAACACGCGCGCACGCGCCTGATCTTCACTGAGACCTTCACGCTGAAGTTGAGCGATGATTTGTTCGGCGATACCACAACCGGCAGAGCCTGCTCCCAGGAAGACAATTTTCTGATCGCTAAGCTGGCTTCCCGCCGCACGGCTGGCGGCAATCAGTGTGCCGACGGTGACCGCCGCAGTACCCTGAATATCGTCGTTAAAGGAGCAAATTTCATCACGATAGCGGTTGAGCAGCGGCATTGCGTTTTTCTGCGCGAAATCTTCGAACTGTAGCAACACGTTTGGCCAACGCTGTTTCACGGCCTGAATAAAATCATCGACAAATTGATAATAATCGTCGTCGGTGATGCGCGGGTTACGCCAGCCCATGTACAACGGATCGTTCAGCAATTGTTGATTGTTGGTACCGACATCCAGCACCACCGGAAGGGTATATGCCGGGCTGATACCGCCACAGGCGGTATAGAGCGACAGTTTACCAATGGGAATGCCCATCCCGCCGATACCCTGGTCGCCGAGGCCAAGAATGCGCTCGCCGTCGGTGACCACAATCACTTTAATGTTGTGGTTTGGGACGTTCTGCAGAATGTCATCCATGTTGTGACGATTCTGATAGGAGATAAATACCCCGCGTGAGCGACGATAAATCTCGGAGAATCGCTCGCAGGCCGCGCCAACCGTTGGGGTATAAATGACCGGCATCATTTCATCGAGATGGTTTTCCACCAGGCGATAGAAGAGCGTTTCATTGGTGTCCTGAATGTTGCGCAGGTAGATGTGTTTATCGATCTCCGTTTTGAACCCCTGATACTGGATCCAGGCGCGCTCGGCCTGTTCTTCAATCGTTTCGACCACTTCAGGCAGCAGACCGAGCAGGTTGAAATTGCTGCGTTCTTCTTTGCTGAAGGCACTGCCTTTATTCAGCAACGGGAACTCCAACAGCACCGGGCCGGCGTACGGGATATACAGAGAACGGTTGGTTTTACCTTGTGACATCGTATTACTCCATCGTCATCACGCCAGTCCACGGGAAGTCTGGCAGAAACTGCAGTGCCGGGGATTATAAAGCAACTGTTAACTATCGTGGGGCAAAATTGCCCGGAAGTTGACAGCAGGTTGACGCTTCGTGCGGTCGGTTCGCGTTCTGCTGAGATTCAACTAAGCTGAAACGTGTCTGTGAGATTGATCACTCATTGTGAGGTAAGACGATGAAAGTATTAGGTTATGCTGCTCAGAACCCCGCCGCGCCGCTGGCGCCCTTTACCTTTGACCGACGCGAACCCAGGCCCGACGATGTGGTGATCGATATTCTTTACTGTGGCGTGTGCCACTCTGACCTTCATCAAGCGCGGGACGACTGGGGATTTAGCCGTTACCCGATTGTTCCTGGCCACGAAATTGTCGGTCGCGTCGTGGCAGTTGGTGACAGTGTCACGAAATTTAAACCCGGAGATCTGGCGGCGATTGGCTGTATGGTGGATTCCTGTCGAGTTTGTCATCCGTGTAAACAGGGGCTGGAGCAGTATTGCGAAGAAGGCAATATTCAGACTTATAACGGCATCGACCGCCACGATGGTTCGCTCACTATGGGCGGTTACTCACAAACGATTGTTGCCAGTGAAGATTTTGTCCTGCACCTGCCGGAAAATATTGACCTGAAAGGCGCTGCGCCATTGTTATGCGCCGGGATCACCACCTGGTCGCCGTTGCGTCGCTGGAACATCAATGAGCACAGCAAAGTCGCGGTAATAGGCCTTGGCGGTTTGGGACATATGGCGCTGAAGCTTGCCAATGCGCTGGGAGCCGAGGTGACGCTCTTTACCCGTTCTGCCGGAAAAGAGGTGGATGCGCGGCGACTGGGGGCTCATCATGTGGTGCTGTCTACTGATGACGCTCAGATGAAAGAGGTTCAAAACCAGTTCGATTTGATCATCGATACCGTTCCCTATACCCATGATATTAATGCCTACGTTCCCACATTAACGTTGGACGGCACTCTGGTCTTCGTCGGCCTGTTGGGCAATATTGCTGATTTCTATACGGTTCCGCTGATTCTTGGGCGTCGTTCTGTCGCAGGTTCCTGTATTGGCGGTATCGCAGAAACGCAGGAGATGCTCGATTTTTGTGCTCAGCACGGTATCACCGCCGATGTCGAAGTGATCACCATAGACACCATCAATGAAGCGTTCGAGCGCATGCTCAAAAGCGATGTGAAATACCGCTTTGTTATCGATATGGCGTCGTTAACGCACTGAAAAGATGTACTACACTTATTAGTTCCGCAAGCAAAAAGGAGTGATATATGACGATTCATAAGAAAGGTCAGGCGCACTGGGAAGGCGATCTCAAGCGTGGTAAAGGCACTGTCTCAACCGAGAGCGGCGTACTCGACCAACAACCTTACGGCTTCAATACGCGTTTTGAAGGCGCGAAGGGGACAAACCCCGAAGAACTGATTGCCGCCGCGCATTCGGCCTGTTTCTCTATGGCGCTTTCCTTAATGCTGACTGAGGCCGGACATGCCCCGACCTCGATTGATACCGTTGCCGATGTTTCGCTGGACAAAGTGGATGGCGGTTTCGCTATCACTAAGGTTGCCCTGCAAAGCAAGATTGTCTTGCCGGGGATCGATAGCGCGAAATTCGATGAAATCATTCAAAAAGCCAAAGCAGGCTGCCCGGTTTCCCAGGTGTTAAAAGCAGAAATTACATTAGATTATCAACTGGATAACTAGTGCGTATAGGGCAGCTTTCATGCTGCCCATCTCCTTTTGTGACAACGTCACGTCTAATGCGATAATTTTCTTATCTTATTCAACCTGTCTTCATATCGTTAGCCTGAGATGGCATTTGCCATGCACCGGTTTCCCTTTAGAGTGAAATTCCTGCTGACTCTTAAGGAAAAAACGATGGCGACAGAATTCTCTCTTACCGACACTGAATTTCCTTTACTCAATCTGCGGCGCGTGGCCGGGCACATTGGTGCTGAAGTGCGTGATATTGCACTCTCAGCCGAGCTCGACGACGCAACATTTGAACAACTGAATGCCGCCCTGGTGAAACATAAGGTGCTCTTTTTCCGGCAACAGCAGCATCTTACCGATGAAGCGCATCAGGCCTTTGGCGCGCGCTTTGGTCGTGTAGTGCCGCACCCCACGGTACCCTCGCCGACAGGGACTCAGCTTTTTGAACTGGATGCTTCAAAAGGCGGCGGGCGGGCGGATTCCTGGCATACGGATGTCACCTTCGTTGATGCTTTCCCAAAAATTTCTATTTTGCGCGGCGTGACGATCCCTGCGTACGGTGGCGATACCGTATGGGCGAATACGGCGCGGGCCTATGAGCAACTGCCGGATGAACTTAAGCGGTTTGTAGGATCGCTGCGTGCGGTGCACAGCAATGACTATGACTACGGCGCCGAGCGGGTGGTGGTCGAATCAACACGCCTGAATCATCACAAAAATGTATTTGTTTCATCCGTATGGGAAGCTGAGCACCCCGTGGTGCATATACATCCGGAGAGCGGTGAGAAGTGCCTGCTACTTGGCCATTTCTTAAAACGCCTGGTGGGTTTCAGCAGCCGTGAGTCCGCCAGCCTGTTTGAGCTGCTACAAAATCGGGTAATTCGTCTTGAAAATACCGTTCGCTGGCAGTGGCAGCAGGATGACGTGGTTATCTGGGATAACCGAAGCACGCAACATTACGCGGTGAACGATTACGGCAGCCAACCGCGCGTGGTGCGTCGCGTGACGGTTGAAGGAGAGACGGCGGTGGGGGTGGATGGTGCACGCAGCAGAACGCTTTCGCGGGGCCAAACCGATCCGCGACAGGATGCGGCAAACACAGATTCACGTTCGAAAAACGCGGCGTCTTAAGAGGTGTTGGCAGGGAGCGATCCCTGCCTGAGTTTATTTTGCCGTCGCACTCAATATGAACGGAACGGAATCGCGCAGGGACGGGTTTACTGTTCCGCTGTGGTCAAGTCCTTCATAAAGACGAACCTCTGTTTGCGTACCGGCGCGTTGCACTGCGTCAGCGAAACGTTGCTGCATTGCGGTGGGCACGTTGATGTCATTGCTGCCAATCCCGATAAAGACTGGATGGGAAATCTTGAGCGTAGGATAAAGCATACTGCCGATACTGCTGCTTAGCAGTGTCTCAACCGCTGGTTTTAGCGTGTTGGCGGCATTGAGTTTCGCGTCCATCGTCTGCTGCGTGAGCGGATTGATGCAGAGTTTCTGGGCTTTTTCCAGATATGGCAAGGCGTTATCCTGGAAATAGTCGGTTGCGTTAAGTTTGCCGTTAATGTCGGCAGCAGAAAGATAAATATAGAAAATATACGGTATTTTGGGATCACCCTTTGCAGACATTGCGCCATTTACCGGGGGCAAAATATCAGCGGCGGTGGTGTTCTTGTCAAAATAAGGGGTGCCCGTCAGAACCGTCGCGCGAATATTGAGCTCTGGCGCATACTGCGGCTGGTAACCTGCCGTCGAGAACGCGGCGTGCGCCCCCTGAGATTGCCCCACAAGAATGAGCTCATTACGCAGCGGATAGGTTTTCAATGCCGCCCGTACGCCATCCAGAATACTCCAGGCCTCTCCACGCGCATTGAGATAGTGATGTAAGCCAGCCGAACCCAGACCGGCATAATCTGGCGCAACCACGGCGTACCCGAGCGAAAGCCAGGTATTCAGATACTGTTTATCCCGATCGGTACGCACGTTTAGTGAAGGCGCGCAGTCATTGGCGACACCCACGGTGCCGTGCGCCCAGACGACCACAGGCCAACCGCCTTCGGGGGTTTTGCCATAGGGCAGGAAGACCGCGGCGGTATCTTCCCGCGACGATTTCCCATCAACGCCGCTGACAGAGGCGTAGTGAATCAAATATTGCTCTGCAGCTTCGTTAAGACCCTTTTCTTTTGCCAGCACAGGCGTTTTTTCAACGGTATCAGCAGCAAGTGCTGAAACGGGTAACAGCGCCATGAAAAAAAGTGCGGAAGTCGTTGTCAGAATGCGTTTTGAATTGAGGGAGTGCATGGTTCGATTCCTTATCTACGATGCCCCCAGTGTAGTGTAGTCGGGGTGAACAGGAATCAAACCACGGTCGTTAATCAGAAAAGCCTGATTTATTTTGTAATACAAAAGGATTTCGCGCAGATAAGCGAAATGTCTTAGCTGGAATGCGCTTCGTAAACACGGCTCTTAAGAAAAAAGACCACCTGCCATAAATTGAGCTTAACTTAAGATTATTCTTTAGGAGGCTGGCAGTCTGGCTAACACGCATTTTCACTCAAAGGTCGTAAATCATGGAAACATATCTGCAAAAAATGAAGGATGAGTGGGCACAACTCATCACTGATACCGATCCGCAGGTGCGTCTTATCGCTTCCGAAATTGCAAGAGAGCATGCAAAAGCACTGAGCCAGGAATTTTATAGCGTTGTACTTTCTGATTCCCAGGCAGCGGAATTTTTGACTAATGATCAGGTTGAAAGGCAGCTCAAAAGCGCATTGGAGCAGTGGATAATCGATGTTTTTTCATGCCCGATAGACGGTGTCGATCAGCAGATTCAGGTTCAGCAGCGCGTGGCGGATGTGCATGCCCGCATTGGCATTCCCGTTGATCTCGTTGAGATGGGCTTTCGGGTGTTGAAAAAGCTGTTATTCCCGGTGATTGGCACCACGGAGCATTCTGCCGATCTCAAATTAGGCATCTATCATTTTGCGGTTAATAGCATCGATCTTGCGATGGAAGTGATGTCCCGTGCCTTTATTTTTAGTGAAAACAGTGCAGCGAAAGAAGATGAGAATTATCGCATCTTTTCTTTGATGGAAAACGTTGAGGAGGAGAAGGAGCGACAAGTCGCGTCCTTGCTGAGCTGGGAAATGGATCTCATCTACAAAGTCATGCTTGACGCCGGGCCAGGCAACAGTCTGCCGTTGGGGCAGTCGGATTTTGGCCTGTGGTTTAATCATAAAGGTCGCCACTATTTCAGCGGTATCGCTGAAGCGGGGCATATATCACGGCTGATTATTGAATTTGATGATGCGTTCCGCGCGATTCGTCACGCGCCCCAGGGGATGAGTACACGCCAGCAACGGGTGAATTTCATCCTGCAAACCCGCAATACGCTTTCGCAAATTGTCACGCTACTCCGCGAACTGTTCGAAGAGGTCTCGCGCCATGAGGTGGGCATGGATGTGTTGACGCGTTTACTCAACCGGCGTTTCTTACCGACCATTTTTAAACGTGAAATTGCCCATGCAGGGCGTGCAGGAACGCCAATGTCGATTCTCTTGATCGACGTCGATAAATTCAAACAGATCAATGATACGTGGGGGCACAATACCGGCGATGACGTTTTGCGAAAAGTCGCGGGTGCGTTTTACGAGCACGTCCGTACCAGCGATTTTGTGTTCCGTTATGGGGGGGATGAATTTTTGATTCTTCTCACCGAAGCCAACGAGGCAGATACCCTGCGTATTGCCGAGCGGGTGCGTTCACGCGTGGAAAAAATCAAAGTCTCTGCACCCAATGGTGAAAATATCCCACTGTCACTCTCCATTGGTGCGGCGATGTTCAGCGGGCATCCTGATTATGAACGCCTTATCCAGCTTGCCGATGAAGCGTTATATGGCGCTAAACGCAGAGGCCGCAACTGCGTTGAAATGTGGAAAGCATCATGCTAAGCCACTTTCGGCAGTATCTGCCCTGGTGGAATATCGCTGACTCCCTTGATTCCCACCGCGGGGATATTCTTTTTTCTGCACTTGAACAAAATATCATGGGATCGGTGCTTATTGATGCTGACGATACCATCATGTTTTTCAACCGTGCGGCGGAGCAGTTATGGGGATATCGCCGCGAAGAAGTATTGGGGCGAAATGTCTCTTTGTTAATTCCTCATTCGCTGCGTGCAGCCCACCCAGGTTACATTCAGCACCATCGCGAAGGCGCGCAATCCCGAGTCGTGGGAATGAGTCGCGAGCTGCAGCTTGAAAGGAAAGATGGCAGTAAAATCTGGACCCGTTTCGCACTCTCGCGCGTCGATATTTCCGGAAAAATTTGCTACCTCGCGCTGGTTCGTGATGCCACGCGTGAAATGGCGCAAAAAGAGCAAACACGATTATTGCTACTGGCGGTAGATCACATCACCAAACCCGTGATTGTCCTGGATAATCAGCGTCGAATTGTGCAAGGCAATCAGGCTTTTACCGAAATGTCAGGCATGGCGATTGGCGACGTGGTTGGACAACGCCTGGAGCATGTTCTGCGGCTTCCCGAAGATTTACCTGAGCATCGGGAGCGCATCCAGCGATTGCTGGCTAAAAGCCATCGTGACCATGCCGAATTCATGCTGCTGGCTTGCGCAGGCACGTCCGTCTGGTTTAAGGCGACGATTAATCCTGTCTTTAATGAGCAGGCTGAGTTGCAGAATCTGGTAATGACCTTCACGGATGTCACCGAAGATCGCAAGATTCGTGAGCTGGAGCGAACATTATTGACGGCCATATCGCGTAATCCGTCTTTTCAGGATATGGGCGATCTTCTCTGTCGCAGCATAGAAGCGGTCTTTCCCGGTTCCCATGTTGAACTTACGCTTTCAGATGAGGGAATTTGGGCCACTACGCCAGATACCATAGGCAGACAGACCGCGATTCGACGCATTGTCTCGATTCGTCGTCGCGACGGCACTAAAGCGGGCACATTGTCTATCCGCACGCTGGCGGGGCGGGAAAGCCGTGCTTTTATCGATCGCGTTGCTGATATCAGCCAGCACCTGGCTTCTGTGGCAATCGAACAGGAGCACAGCCGCCGACAGATAGCGCAACTGATGCAGTTTGATCCTCTCACGGGTCTACCGAACCGCGGTCAGCTTCAGGATTATCTCGATCAGCGCCTTGCAGGCGCTCATACTGCCGCGCCGGTTATTTTCCTGATGACGGTGGACCATTTCCAGGATGTGATTGATGCTCATGGCTATGCCACGGCAGACCAGGTGTTACTCACAGTCGCCAATCGGCTGCGGGATACATTACGTCCCGGGCAGTATTTATGCAAAACGGAAGGCCCGCAGTTTGTGCTTATTGACGACGAGAATGATGTCAGCAATTTGTCACGCGTTTCGGAGGATCTGGAAAACAGCGTTCACGAACCTTTCATCCTGGAGCAGCACACTTTCTCACCAACCCTGAGTATTGGCATCAGTTACGAAGCCGGTAAAAATCTCGACTGGCTTCTCTCGACTGCGAGCAGCGCAATGGAGCATATCCGGCGATCGGGTGGCAATGGCTGGCAGTTCTTTAGCCCCGAGCTGAATCGGGCAGTGACCGAACGCATGTTGCTGGGTGCGGCGTTGAAACGGGCAGTCAGTGACCATCGTCTCCGGTTGGTCTATCAGCCACAAATCAATGTTGATACCGGCGAGTTATACGGTTTAGAAGCGCTGGCCCGCTGGCGGGATCCCGAACACGGCGACGTTCCACCCTCCCGGTTTATCACACTGGCGGAAGAGGTTGGCGAAATTGAGAACATTGGGCGTTGGGTCATACGCGAAGCGTGTCGGCAATTGGCGCAGTGGCGTTCTCAGGCGTTTAGGGTGCCTGCACTTTCGGTTAATTTGTCCGCGCTGCATTTTCACAGCAGCCAGCTTTTCAGTCAGGTTGCCGCGGCGATGGAAGAGTTTTCTATTCCCGGCAACCAACTTACGCTGGAAATCACCGAAAGTATGATGATGGATCCTGACGAAGCCCTGTTACAACGTATTAAAATGCTACGAGACGCAGGCGTCGGTTTATCGATTGACGATTTTGGCACCGGATTTTCGGGTCTCTCACGTCTGGTCATGCTTCCTGTAACAGAAATTAAAATAGATAAAAGCTTTGTCGATGGGTGTTTAATGGATACACGCAGCCGCTCATTACTGGAAGTGATCACCCGTATTGGACAAAGTTTTAATATGATGGTGGTGGCTGAAGGCGTTGAAACAGAGGAACAACTGCAATTATTACGCGCGATTGGCTGCCCGGTAGTGCAAGGTTACTATTTTTCAAGACCATTAAGCCCTGAGGATATTCCGAGATGGTATCAATCAGATTATCAACGAATTATTGATAATTTGTGATAGGGAACGATTTTGTTAAAAAAATAAAATAACTCCGGGCCTTGCTTCTTAAATGCTGACTATACTAAAACTCTATTTCAGATGAGTAAGCCGCTGACCCGGTAAGCGTTTAACCCTTATTTTAGCACAGGTTAATTATCGTTAGCCTGGTGGAAGTGTATAAAAACGCGAGCTGAATATAACGTCCTGGAATAATTCTTTAAGGGAGAAGGTGAATTGAGCGCTTCACTGAACTTTGCAAGAATATTATCGTGCTTTTTATTCTTAACGGCCAATATTCTCTGCCCGGTGCATTCTGCACCTTTGCCAGGTTGGGCGCAGGCTCCCGTGGTGCAAAAACAGGATAAAATGACGCTCAAAGAGTGTATTCTCCATGCCTTCGCTCAAAGCCCGGAGATCGCTCAACAGGCAGAAAAAACCGGCATTGGACAGGCGCAAATCGATGAAGCACAAAGCGCCTGGCATCCGAAGATTGGCCTTACCGGAAATGCCGGCCCCTCACGGCAATATGATTCCAGCGGTCATCTCGATAATGCCGTTTCCTATGGAATTACGATTACCCAGTTGGTTTATGATTTTGGTAAAACCAATAATGATATCAAGCTACAAACGGCAGCGCGTGATAGCGAACGGTTTAAGCTGATGGCGACCATGACGGATGTGGCGGAAAAAACCGCGGCCACGTATATGGAGGTTAACCGTTATCAGGCGCTCATAGAGGCCGCCGATCAAAATATTCGCTCTCTTGAGGGCGTCAGAAAAATGGCGCAACTGCGTGCCGATGCCGGGCTAAATTCCTCGTCAGATGAACTTCAGGCCAGCACCCGTATCGCCAGTATTCGCTCCGCTCGCGAACAGTATCTCGCCCAACGCCAGAGCGCGCTGGCACAGTTAGCGGTCTTAACTGGCGTGCAACCGGCGGCGTTAGCGCCGCCTCCCGCAGAACTGTCCAGCCAGCCGGTTGAACTTAACCATATTGATTACGAAAAAATCCCCGCCGTACTGAGCGCTGAAAACCTGAGTCAATCCGCATCCTATGGGGTGGAAAAAACAAAATCACAATACTGGCCGACGGTCAGTATTCAGGGCGCAAAAACGCGCTATGAAACGAGTGACCGCTCATACTGGAACGATCAACTACAGTTAAATGTGGATGCCCCGTTATACCAGGGGGGAGCCGTATCGGCGCAGGTCGCGCAGGCGGAGGGGCAGAAACGCATTGCCGCGTCTCAGGTGGATCAGGCGAAGCTCGATATCTTGCAACGGGCTTCGGTGGCCTTTGCCAACTGGAGTGGCGCGCGCGGGCGAGAGCAAGCCGGTAATGCTCAATCACAAAGTGCACAGCAATCACGGGAAGTTTATAAGAAAGAATATCAATTAGGTAACCGCAGTCTGAATGACTTATTAAGCGTGGAGCAGGATGTTTTCCAGGCGCAATCAGCAGAAATCAATGCCAACTATGATGGTTGGATTGCCGCTGTGAATTATGCGGCTGCCGTCAATAATTTGATTCCGCTGGCAGGCATAAAGGAAGCGTTACAGAACGATCTGCCCGATCTGAAGTAAGGGTGTTCGTTATTCTCCTGGCGCGAAAAGGCAGGTTATTTTTCGCTGGTAATGTCATGCGCGCTGGCACTAAAAAGCCGCCGTAAGAATATCCGGAAAACATGATGAATACTGTCATTGATATTATCTCCCGTAAAGGCGCGGTTAAACAAAGCATTATTGCGTCGGGCAACACCTCTTTGGTGGTGTATCAACCCTCGGTGTTACAGATTCATTCTCCTGTCAGTGGAGTGGATCATTATGTTCGCCAGGGCGACGATCTGCTTATCTATATGAAAGACGGGACGGTGATACGTTGTAACGGTTATTTTGCCGTTGCGCCGGCGACAAATGAATATTCGGAGCTGGTCTTTGATGATGGACTGACGTTGACGCATGTCAGCTTTGCCGGCAATGCGGAAGCAGTCGGGTTCTCGCCCGTTACGTTGTCACCTCAAAATGACGTCATCAGCTCGATTTCGCCGTTCATCGATGATGCAGCCAGCACGGCCAGCGGCCTTCCCTGGGGCTGGATTGTGGGCGGAACGCTGGCGGGGGGAGCGGTCGGTGCGCTACTCGCCAGTGGAGGTGATGGTGGCGACAGTAAAACGGAAGTGGTTACGCCGCCCGGTGAACCACAAAGCGCGACACCTTCGTTTATCACCCTCGATAATACGGGTGATAAACAAGGTTTGTTGGTTACCGGTGAGACCACTGACGACAGTACGCCTTCATTCAGCGGCACCGGGCAGGCCGGGGCAACCATCGCGATACGTGACAGCAGTGGCATTACCATTGCCACTACCACTGTAGGCACAGATGGGCGCTGGTCGGTTACGCTTCCCACCCAGTCAGCGGGCGAGCACACCTGGTCGGTCTCGCAAATTGACGGTAACCAGACGACGTCGGCTGGCACTATCACACTCAATATCGATACCACGCCGGCCATTCTGTCTATCGCCACGACGTCGGGCGATAACGTCCTCAATATTCAGGAACACGCGGCGGGGTTTACGCTGTCCGGGACAACGCAGCATCTGGCCGCAGGCAGCACACTGACGCTGACGCTCAATGACAAAACCTACACCACCGAAGTCGGCGCGGACGGCACGTGGCATGTCGCGATCCCTGCGGCGGATGCCCAGGCGCTCGCGCAAGGCAATCAAACGGTCAACATTTCAGGAACCGATGCGGTCGGGAACCGGATTTCTGCCAGTCAAACGCTAACGGTTGATACGCAAGCACCTACACTCTCCATTAACACCATCGCCCAGGACAATGTCATTAACGCGCTGGAGCATCGCACGTCGTTGACGATAAGCGGTGCAACAACAGCCCAGCCGGGACAAACCGTCACACTCACGTTGAACGGCGTTTCGCATACGGCAGTGGTCAGCAACTCTGGCACCTGGCAACTGTCGATTCCGGCCAGTGAAGTACAGGCGCTCAGCGACGGTCAGTTTACGGTGTCCGCCAGTGTGGCCGATAAAGCCGGAAATGCGACCCAGACGCAGAGTAGCCTGAGCGTCGATAGTCGGGCACCGCAGATAACCATAAATACCGTGGCCGGGGATGACATTCTTAACGGTGCAGAGCAGAGCGTTGCGCAGATCCTTTCCGGACGGGCGAATGGCGCGTCAGCCGGGGATGTGGTGACCGTGAGGATCGGCAATCAGGTTCTGTTAGGTACCGTCGCGGCGGATGGCAGCTGGAGCATTGGCATGTCGGCCAGTGTGAGCCAGGCATTGGGAACGGGCGTGCATACTCTCACCGTGTCTGTCACTGATGCCGCAGGTAATACGGGAAGCGCCTCGCGCGTGATCACGTTAAGCGGCGCGGCCCCGCAACTCACGGTTGACACGATCAGTCAGGATAATGTCCTGAATGCACAAGAGTCGTCTCGACCATTAACGTTAAGTGGCACCACCAGTTTGCCCGACGGCAGTGTCGTCAATGTGGTGTTGAATAATCATACGTATACCGCCACGGCGAGCGGCAATACCTGGTCACTTCAGGTGCCGGTAAACGATGTACTCAACCTGGCGAACGGAAATTATACCGTGACGGTAAGTGGAACCGACGCCAACGGTAATAGCGGTAGCGGGCAAGGACAACTGCTGGTTGATAAAGTGCTGCCGCAGGTGATTATCAATACCTTCGCGGGCGATAACGTGGTGAATGCCGCCGAAGTCGTCGCCAATCAGACGCTGAGCGGGCGGGTAGTCGGTGCCGCGCAGGGCGATAGGGTCACCCTTGAGCTGGGCGGTAATACCTATACGGCGACCGTTGGCAGTAATCTCACCTGGAGCGTGACCGTTCCGACGGCAGATTTACAGGCGCTGGGTGATGGCGCGTTAACCATAAATGCCTCCGTGATGAACGGGCACGGCAACACCGGTAACGGTGAACGTGAGATCGCCATCAGCGCAACGCTGCCGGGTCTGCGTATCAATACTATTTCTGGCGATGACGTTATTAACGCTCTCGAACAGCTTCAGGATTTGGTCATTTCTGGCAGCAGTAGCTATTTACCTGGCGGTACCACAGTAACGGTAACGCTTGGCAGTGAAACTTATCAGGGGGTTACCGACAGCAACGGCAACTGGCAGGTGGGGATACCCGCCGCGGATTTACAGGCGCTCACCGCAGGTACGGTCGTCGTTACCGCCAGTGCGACTGATTCGGCAGGTAACCCGGTCTCTATCGATCATAATGTTGTTGTGGATGCGGGGGCCGTGGCGATTGCGATTAACACCGTCTCTGGCGATGACATCATTAATTCCGCAGAAAAAGGCGCGCCACTGACAGTAACGGGCACCACACAGGGCGTCGAGGCGGGGCAAACGGTGGTGGTGAAATTTGCCGGCCAAACTCTGACAGCCACGGTGCAGAGCGACGGTTCCTGGAGCCTGAGCGTTCCCGTCAGCGTGCTCAGCAACCTGCCAGACGGTGCGGCGCAAATCACGGCGACCGTTACCAATATCAGCGGCAACTCCGGCGACACCTCTCACACCCTTACCATAGATAGCCAGGCACCGGCGTTGAGCATTGATTCTCTTACTGCCGATAATATTATCAACGCCGCTGAAAGCGGGCAGGATTTGCAAATCACCGGCACCACTGACGCTCAGCCGGGACAAACAGTCACCGTTACCCTTAACGGGCAGAGCTGGCAGGGCACCGTGCAGCCAGATGGCACATGGCGTGTGACGGTGCCTGCGGCAAATGTGGATGCACTGGCTGACGGCAACGCCACGGTTACCGCCAGTGTGAACGATGTTGCCGGTAACCCGATCCGCGTTTCACACGTGGCAGTGGTGGATGCCACATCGCCGATGGTGACCATTAATCCGGTGACAACCGACAATATCATCAACACGTCGGAACACACCCAGGCGCAAATCATCAGCGGTACCGTTACTGGCGCGCAGGCTGGGGATATCGTCACCGTTACGTTGAACAATGTGAATTACACCACGGTGGTGGATGCTTCCGGCAACTGGAGTCTGGGCGTTCCGGCTTCGGTCGTGAGCGGACTGGCGGATGGCAGTTATCCGATTAACGTTTCGGTCACCGACCGCGCCGGAAACACGGGGACTCAGGCTCTCAGCATCACGGTCAATACTGCCGCGCCGGTGATTGGCATCAACACCATTGCGGGCGATGATGTCATTAACGCCAGCGAAAAAGGGGCTGATGTACAAATTACCGGCACCAGCGATCAGCCTGCCAGTACGGCAATCACCGTGACGCTGAACGGACACAATTACACCACGACGACCGATGCTTCAGGAAACTGGAGCGTGACGGTTCCGGCATCTGCAGTGGCGACTCTCGGCCAGGCCAACTATACCGTGACGGCGGTCGTCACCAGCGCTATTGGTAACAGCACGACCGCCAGCCATCACCTTCAGGTCGACAGCGCGTTGCCCGGCGTGAGCATTAATCCGGTAGCGAGCGACGATGTTATTAACGCTACGGAAGCGGGCAGCGTACAGACTATCAGCGGTCAGGTGACGGGCGCAGCGGTGGGGGATACGGTCACCGTGATGCTTGGCGGCAACACCTACACCACCACCGTGCAGCCTGGTTTAAGCTGGAGCGTGGGCGTCCCGGCAGCGGATATTCAGGCGTTGGGCAATGGCGAGTTAACGGTAAACGCCTCGGTCACCAATGAAAACGGCAACACTGGCAGCGGTACGCGTGATATCACCATTGACGCTAATCTCCCTGGTCTGCGGATCGATACGGTGTCGGGGGATGATGTCATCAATAGCATCGAACACGGTCAGGCACAGGTCATCACGGGCAGCAGCAGCGGGCTGGCGACAGGCTCAGCGCTGACGGTCGTTATCAATGGCGTGACGTACGGCGCGACGGTACTCGCTGATGGCACCTGGAACGTGGGGGTTCCATCTGCAGATGTGCGCAACTGGCCTGCGGGCACGGTGGATATCACGGTGTCCGGTGCCAGTAGTGCCGGTAACCCGGTCACCATCACCCATCCGGTGACGGTCGATCTCACCCCGACGGCTATCTCTGTCAACACCATCGCCACCGACGATGTGATTAACGCCGCAGAAAAAGGCGTGGATTTAACCCTTTCTGGTACCACCGCTAACGTTGAAGCCGGGCAACCCGTCACTGTGACCTTTGGCGGTAAAAATTACACTGCCAGCGTGGCGGCAAATGGTAGCTGGAGTGTCACCGTGCCCGCCGCCGATTTGGCAGCATTACCGCCGGGTAGTGCCTCAGCGCAGGCCAGCGTCACTAATCTCAACGGCAACAGCGCCTCGGCGACACATAACTACAGTGTGGATAGCAGCGCGCCGACCCTCATTATCAATACCGTTACCAGCGACAACATCGTTAACGCCAGTGAAGCCAGTGCGGGGGTAACGGTGAGCGGCAGCACCACCGCCGAAGCCGGGCAGATCGTTACGGTAACGCTGAATAATCCTGCCGCACAGACGTATCAGGCGACGGTTCTGGCTGATGGCACCTGGAGCATCACCATTCCGGCAACAGATCTTGCCGGTCTGGCCGATGGTCGTTATCCCTTGATTGCCACGGTGAATGACAAAGCGGGCAATCCGGCGAGTACCACGCATAATCTGGTGGTGGATCTCACCGTTCCGGTGCTGACTATCAACACCATTGCGGGTGACGACATTCTTAACGCCGTCGAACACGGACAGGCGCTGGTGATCTCCGGTTCCAGCACAGGCGGGGAAGCGGGCGATGTGGTTACCGTCACGCTGAATAATAAAGCTTACACCACCACGCTGGATGCCTCCGGCAACTGGAGCGTCGGCGTTCCGGCCGCGGATGTCACCGCGCTGGGCAGCGGCCCACAAACCGTTACCGCCACGGTGACTGATGCGGCAGGCAACAGCGATGATGACAGTCGCACGGTCACCGTGAACCTCACCGCGCCGACCATTGGCATTAACACTCTCGCCACCGATGACGTGATTAACGCCACGGAAAAAGGGGCGGATCTGCACATCTCCGGCACCAGCAACCAGCCTGCGGGTACCACGGTTACGGTGACGCTGAACGGGCAAAATTATACTGCCACGACGGACGCTGCAGGCAACTGGAGCACCACGGTGCCCGCTTCCGCAGTGGGTGCGCTGGGTGAAGCCAGCTACACGGTGACGGCGAATGTCACCGACAGCGCGGGCAACAGTCATTCCACAAGCCACACTGTGCAGGTCAACACCGCGCTGCCTGGGGTCACCATTAATCCGGTAGCGACCGACGATATTATTAACGCTGCCGAAGCAGGCAGCGCACAGACCATCAGCGGCCAGGTGACGGGCGCAGCGGCGGGCGATACCGTCACGGTGACGCTTGGCGGCAACACCTACACCACTACCGTGCAGGCTAACTTAAGCTGGAGCGTTAGCGTCCCGGCGGCGGATATTCAGGCTATCGGCAATGGCGATATTACTGTTAACGCGTCGGTGACCAACGGCGTGGGCAATACCGGCAGCGGTACGCGGGATGTGACTATCGACGCCAATCTGCCCGGTCTGCGTGTCGATACCGTGGCGGGCGATGACGTGGTCAACAGCATCGAACACGGTCAGGCGCTGGTGATAACCGGTAGCAGCAGTGGGCTGGCGCCCGGCGCGGTGCTGACGGTGGTGATTAATACGGTTACTTACGCTGCGACAGTATTCGCCGATGGCACATGGAGTGTCGGCATTCCGGTGGCAGACATGGGCAACTGGCCTGCGGGGACGGTGGATATCACGGTTTCGGGCACCAGTAGCGCCGGAAACCCGGTCTCTATCACCCATCCGGTCACCGTCGATCTGGCGGCGGTGGCGATCTCCATTAACGCCGTTTCCGGCGACGATGTGATTAATGCGGCTGAAAAAGGGGCAGATTTAACCCTTTCCGGCAGCACTTCCGGCGTGGAGTCGGGGCAGACGGTCACCGTCACCTTTGGCGGAAAAACGTATACTGCCACCGTAGCGGGCGATGGCAGTTGGGCAACCACCGTACCTGCCGCCGATCTCAGCGCGTTACGCGACGGCGACGCCACCGTACAGGCCAGCGTCAGCAATATTAACGGCAACGCGGCTTCGGCAACGCACGCTTACAGCGTCGATGCCACGGCGCCAACGCTTGCCATCAATACCCTCGCTACTGACGATATTCTTAACGCCGCCGAGGCGGGCAATCCGTTAACTATCAACGGCACCAGTACCGCCGAAGCGGGGCAGACGGTGACCGTTACCCTTAATGGCGTTACTTATACTGGCGCCATCCAGGCGGATGGCAGCTGGAGCGTCAGCGTGCCGACGGCGGATCTCAGCAATCTGACCGCCAGCCAGTACACGGTCAGCGCCTCAGTCAGCGATAAAGCGGGTAACCCGGCGACCGCCACGCATGGACTGGCGGTGGATCTCACCGTGCCTGTGCTCACCATCAACACCGTCTCCGGCGATGACATTATTAACGCCATCGAACACGGGCAGGCGCTGGTGATTTCCGGTTCCAGCAGCGGCGGGGAAGCGGGCGATGTGGTTACCGTCACGCTCAACAGCAAAAGCTACACCACGACGCTGGACGCCTCCGGCAACTGGAGCGTTGGTGTTCCGGCTGCAGACGTCACCGCACTGGGCAGCGGTGCGCAAACCATCACCGCCACTATCACCGACGCGGCAGGCAACAGCGATGATGACAGTCGCACGGTTACCGTTAACCTCACCGCGCCGACCATTGGCATCAACCCCATCGCCACCGATGACGTGATTAACGCCACGGAAAAAGGCACAGACCTGCAAATTTCCGGCACCAGCAACCAGTCTGCGGGTACCACGGTTACGGTGACGCTGAACGGGCAAAATTACACCGCTACCGCAGATAGCAACGGTAACTGGAGCGCCACGGTGCCAGCGTCAGCGGTCAGTGCGCTGGGTGAGGCGAACTACACGGTAACCGCGAATGTCACCGACACGGCAGGCAACAGTAACTCTGCCAGCCATAACGTAGTGGTTAACAGCGCCTTACCCGCCGTCACCATTAATCCGGTGGCGACCGATGACATCATTAACGCCGCCGAAGCAGGCAATGTGCAAACCATCAGCGGCCAGGTTACAGGTGCAGCGGCGGGCGATACCGTCACGGTAACGCTTGGCGGAAACACCTACACCACCACCGTACAACCTGGTTTAAACTGGAGTGTGGACGTTCCGGTGGCGGATATCCAGGCCATTGGCAATGGCGATCTTATCGTTAACGCTTCGGTGACCAACAGTGTTGGCAATACCGGCAGCGGTACGCGGGATATAACTATCGACGCCAATCTGCCGGGGCTGCGCGTCGATACTGTTGCAGGGGATGATGTGCTCAACCGCATTGAGCACAGCCAGGCGCTGGTCATTACCGGCAGCAGCACCGGACTGACGGCAGGAACCGCATTAACGGTAGTTATCAACAATGTCACTTATGGCGCTACGGTGTTATCCGATGGTAGTTGGAACGTGGGCGTTCCGGCGGCAGACGTCAGCAACTGGCCGGCGGGCGCGGTCGATATTACCGTAAGCGGAACCAACAGCGCTGGCACGACATCAAGCATCACTCATCCGATCACGGTGGATTTGGCGTCGGTCGCAATAACCATTAACACCCTTTCCAGCGATGATGTGATTAATGCGGTGGAAAAGGGCGAAACGCTGGTCTTAAGTGGCAATACCGCCGGAGTGGAGACCGGGCAAACGGTGACGGTCACCTTTGGCGGCAAAAAGTACACCACCACGGTTGAAGCCAATGGAAGCTGGACGGTGAACGTGCCCTCCGCCGATCTCGCTTCGCTTCCTGAGGGTGCAGGGAACGTGCAGGCCAGTGTCAGCAATATTAATGGCAACACAGCCCAGACCGACCGCGCCTACAGCGTCGATGCCACCGCGCCGCTTGTTACCATCAATACCATTGCCGGCGACGATCTTCTCAACGTAACGGAGGCGGGCGCGGGGATCGCTATCAGTGGCACCACCACAGCCCAGGCCGGGCAGACGCTGACCGTCACGCTGAATAACAATACTTACCAGACTACCGTCCAGAGCGATGGCACCTGGAGCGTGAATGTTCCTGCTACGGATTTAAGCGGTTTAACCGTCAGCAGTTATATCGTCACCGCGACGGTGAGCGATAAAGCGGGTAACCCGGCAAGCGCCGACCACGCGTTGGCGGTGGACGTGACTGCGCCGGATATCGCCATAAACATTGTGGCGGTGGATGACATCATCAATGCCATCGAACACGGTCAGGCACTGGTGATCACCGGCACCAGCACGGGGGCGGCGGCGGGCGATGTGGTTACCGTCACGCTCAACGGCAAAGACTACACCACCACGCTTGATGCTTCCGGCAACTGGAGCGTGGGGATCCCGGCGGCGGATGTGACGGCGCTGGCAACCGGCAGCCAGAGCATTACCGCCAGTCTGAGCGATCGCGCGGGTAACAGCGATAGCACGACCCATAATGTGACCGTTGATCTTAGCGGCCCGACGCTGACCATCAATACTGTCTCTGGCGATGACATTATTAATAGTGTTGAGAAAACCCAGGATCTGACCATCAGCGGTGGCTCCAGCGGTCTGGCGACCGGTAGCACGGTCACCGTGATGCTGAATGGCCTGGCCTACAGCGCCACCACTGATGGTTCCGGTAACTGGAGCGTTACCGTGCCTGCTTCGGCGGTGGGCGCGCTGGGAGAGGCTATCTACGCCATTAGCGCCAGCGCCACCGACAGCGCGGGCAACAGCGGCGCAGCCAGCCATACGGTGAATGTCGAATCGCTCCTGCCTGGGGTGATCATGAATACCGTGGCAGGCGATGACATCATCAACGCCGCTGAAAGTGGGATTAATCAGACCATCAGCGGCCAGGTAACAGGAACGGCAGAGGCCGGGAACACGGTGACGGTTACCCTTGGTGGCAACCAATACACCACTACCGTGCAACCAGATTTACGCTGGAGTGTCAGCGTGCCGGCGGCAGATTTGCAGGCTTTGGGTAACGGTGAGTTGACCATCAGCGCCTCGGTGACCAACACCACAGGCAACACCGGCACCGCCACCCGCGACATCGTGATAGACGCTAACCTGCCAGGTCTGCGGGTCGATACCGTGGCAGGCGATGATGTGATTAACAGTATTGAGCACGCTCAGGCGCTGGTGGTAACCGGCAGCAGTAGCGGGCTGGCGGCGGGAACGCCACTAACCGTGGAAATCAACAGCGTCACATACGGTGCGACGGTATTAGCTGACGGCACCTGGAGTGTCGGCATTCCGGCGGGAGATGTCAGCAACTGGCCTGCGGGTACGGTCGACATTGCCGTTTCGGGCACCAACACCGCCGGAACGACAACCAGTATTACTCATCCGATCACGGTCGATCTGGCTACCGTGGCGATTACCATCAACACACTCTCCACTGATGATGTCATTAACGCCGCCGAAAAAGGCGGCGATTTGCAGCTTTCCGGCACCACCTCTGGTGTTGAAGCGGGGCAGACCATCACCGTTATCTTCGGCGGTAAAAGCTATACCACGACTGTCGCCACAGACAACAGCTGGGGGCTAACGGTTCCGGCTGCGGATCTGACTGCATTGCCTGACGGTGCGGCAAACGTACAAGCCAGCGTGACGAACGTGGCGGGGAATAGCGCGCAGGTTACTCATGCTTACAGCGTTGACGCCATTGCGCCGTCCATCACGATTAACACCCTCGCCACGGACGATGTCCTTAACGCCGCTGAAGCGGGTTCGGCGCTGACCATCAGCGGCACCAGCACGGCAGAAGCCGGGCAGACGGTGACCGTGACGCTAAACGGCGTCAATTACAGCGGCAACGTGCAGGCTGACGGAAGCTGGAGCGTCAACGTTCCAACTGGCGATTTAGCCAACCTCACCGCCAGCTCGTATACCGTCAGCGCAGCGGTCAGCGACAAAGCCGGTAATCCGACTTCGGCAACGCATAATCTGACGGTAGATCTTGCCGCTCCGGTCGTTACCATCAACACGGTGGCAGGCGATGACGTGATTAACGCCACGGAACACGGACAGGCGCAGATTATCAGCGGCTCGGCAACGGGGGCGACGATCGGTAACACCGTTTCCGTTACCATTGGCACGACCACGTATACCACCGTGCTGGACGCCAACGGCAACTGGAGCATCGGCGTGCCTGCCAGCGTGATTTCCACACTGGCGCAGGGCGATGTGACCATTACCGCCACGGTTACCGACTCTGCAGGTAACAGCGACACAGCCTCGCACACTGTCAATGTGGCGCTTGATGCACCGGTACTCGGCATTAACACCATCGCCATCGACGATATTATCAACGCCACGGAGAAAGGCGCAGATCTGGCGATTACCGGCACCAGCGACCAGCCTGCAGGTACAGCGATTACCGTCACGCTCAACGGGCAAAATTATACCGCCACCGCCGATGCGTCCGGTAACTGGAGCGTGACCGTTCCGGCGTCTGCGGTTGGTTCGCTTGGTGAAGCGACTTATACCCTGACGGCCTCCGCCACTGACGCCGATGGCAACAGGGGTTCCGCCAGCCATAACGTGCAGGTGAATACCGCGCTGCCGGGTGTCACCATTAACGTGGTGGCAACGGACGATATTATTAACGCTGCGGAAGCGGGTGCGGGCCAGACTCTCAGCGGGCAGGTGACGGGCGCGGCGGCAGGCGACACGGTAACCGTCACCCTCGGCGGGGCGAATTACACCGCCACGGTGCAGGCGAATTTAAGCTGGAGCGTCGACGTTCCGGCCTCGGCGCTACAGGCGCTGGGCAACGGCGAGCTGACAATTTCAGCTTCAGTGACGAACAGCGTAGGTAATACGGGTACGGGCACCCGCGAAATCACCCTGGACGCGAATCTCCCCGGTCTGCGGGTCGACACCGTGGCGGGCGATGATGTGGTCAATATTATCGAGCACGGTCAGGCGCTGGTGATTACCGGCAGCAGTACCGATCTGGCCGCGGGCAGCAACGTCACGCTGACCATTAACGGGCAAACCTATGTTGCGGCGGTACTGGCGGATGGCACCTGGAGCGCCGGCGTTCCTGCGGCCGATGTCATCGCCTGGCCTGCAGGGACGGTCACCCTTACAGCCAGCGGCAACACCACCGCCGGAAATCCGGTCAGCGTCACGCATCCGGTGACTGTTGATCTCACGGCGATTGCCGTCAGCATCAACGCCATTACCGCCGATGATGTGATTAACGCTGCCGAAAAAGGCGCGGCGTTAACGCTCTCCGGTAGCACTTCCGGCGTGGAGGCTGGGCAAACGGTCACCGTCACCTTTGGCGGTAAACACTACAGCGCCACGGTGGCGGCGAATGGTTCGTGGAGCACCACGGTGCCGGCGGCGGATATGGCAGCACTGCGTGATGGTGATGCCAGCGCACAGGCCAGCGTCAGCAACATTAACGGTAACAACGCTACTACCACCCATGCTTACAGCGTCGATGCCACCGCACCAACGGTCACCATTAATACCCTTGCCAGTGACGATATTCTTAACGCCACGGAAGCCGGATCTGCGCTGACCATCACCGGCAGCAGCACGGCGGAATCGGGGCAAACCGTTACCGTTACCCTCAATGGCACAAACTATACTGGCACGGTACAAACGGACGGGAGCTGGAGCGTCAGCGTACCGTCAGCCGACGTAAGCGCGCTGACCGCCAGCAACTACACCGTCAGCGCAGCGGTGAGCGATAAAGCCGGAAACCCGGCCACGGTTGACCACAATCTAACGGTGGATATTTCCGTTCCGGTCGTCACTATCAACACGGTGGCGGGCGATGATGTGATCAACGCGGTGGAACATACCCAGGCGCAGATCATCAGCGGTTCCGCCACCGGTGCGACGACCGGAAGCACCGTCACGGTCACCCTTGGCAGCAATACCTACACTACCGTGCTGGATGCCAGCGGTAACTGGAGCGTCGGCGTACCGGCGAACGTCGTCTCGGCACTGACGAACGGTACGGTCACTCTCACCGCCAGCGTAACCGATGCCGGTGGTAACAGCGGCAGTACCACGCATCAGGTAACGGTCAATACCGGGCTGCCTTCAATTACCTTTAACGCCATCAGCGGCGATAATGTGCTGAACGCCGATGAAAAAGGCCAGCCGTTGACCATCAGCGGCGGCAGTACGGGGCTGGTGACCGGCACGCAGGTCACCGTCACGCTGAACGGTCTTAACTACAGCGCCACTACCGACGCCTCTGGCAACTGGACGTTAACCGTCCCGGTTAACGATCTGAACGCATTAGGCCAGGCTAACTATACTGTCAGCGCCAGCGCCACCAGTACGGTGGGCAATAGCGCGAGCAGTCAGGCACGCCTCCTGGTCGATAGCGGCCTGCCGGGCGTCACCATCAACACCGTGGCAGGCGACGATATTATCAACGCCGCCGAAGCGGGAGCCGATCAAACACTCAGCGGGGCGGTTACGCGCGCCGCCGCAGGCGATACGGTTACCGTGACGCTGGGCGCTAACAGCTACACAGCGCAAGTTCAACCCGATTTAAGCTGGAGCGTTACCGTTCCGTCAGCCGATTTGCAGGCGTTAGGTAATGGCGATTTGACCATTAACGCCTCAGTGACGAACGCTAATGGCAACACCGGCAGCGGTACGCGAGAGATCATCATTGATGCCAACCTGCCAGGTCTGCGGGTGGATACGGTGGCAGGCGATGATATCGTCAATAGCATCGAGCACGGGCAGGCGCTGGTCATTACCGGAGGAAGCAGTGGCCTGAATGCAAGTGCCGTGCTGACGGTCACCATCAACAATGTGGATTATTCCGCCACAGTACAGGCGGACGGAAGCTGGAGTGTCGGCATCCCGGCGGCGAACGTCAGCGCCTGGCCTGCGGGAGCGTTAAGCGTTGAAGTGGCAGGGCAAAGCAGCGCCGGAAATCCGGTGAGCATCAGCCATCCATTCACCGTCGATTTAACGGCGGTGGCGATCGGCATCAACACCGTTGCCAGCGATGATGTGATTAATGCCGCTGAAAAAGGTGTCGATCTGACCCTTTCCGGCAGCACCCGCGGGATTGAAGCCGGGCAAAACGTTACCGTTACCTTTGGTGGCAAAACCTATACTGCAAGCGTCGCCGCCAACGGTAGCTGGAGCGTGAACGTTCCGGCAGCGGATCTCGCAAGCCTGCCGGACGGTGCCGCGAGCGTCCAGGCCAGCGTCAGCAGCGCAAGCGGCAATAACGCCTCGGCAACCCATGCGTACAGGGTCGATGCCAGCGCGCCAACGCTCATCATTAATACCCTTGCCAGCGACGATATTCTTAACGCGACGGAGGCGGGAAGCCCACTCACCATCAGCGGCACCAGCACCGCCGAAGCCGGGCAGACGGTCACTGTTACCCTGAACGGCGCAACCTATACCGGCAATGTGCAGGCGGATGGTAGCTGGAACGTTAGCGTACCCACGTCAGCACTCGGTGCACTAACGGCAAGCCAGTACACCGTCAGCGCCACGGTCAATGACAAAGCGGGCAACGGCGGCAGCGCCAGCCATAATCTGTCGGTAGATACCACCGCGCCGGTTCTCACCATCAACACCGTGGCGGCCGATGACATCATCAACGACGCCGAACACGTGCAGGCGCTGGTGATTTCCGGCACCAGTACCGGCGGGGAAGCGGGCAACGTGGTGAGCGTTGTGCTCAACGGCAAAACGTACACCACAACGCTTGATGCCGCCGGCAACTGGAGCGTGGGTGTACCGCCAGCAGATGTGGCTGCGCTCGGTAGCGGTGCGCAGATCATCACCGCCAGCGTCAGCGATCGGGCAGGCAACAGCGACGACGCCAGTCGCACGGTGACCGTTAGCCTCACCGCGCCGGTGATTGGCATCAACACCCTCGCGGGCGATGACGTGATCAACGCGGTGGAAAAAGGATCAGATCTGGTGCTTTCCGGCACCAGCGAT
Organism: Pseudocitrobacter faecalis; assembly: GCF_965231525.1. NCBI lineage: Bacteria > Pseudomonadati > Pseudomonadota > Gammaproteobacteria > Enterobacterales > Enterobacteriaceae > Pseudocitrobacter > Pseudocitrobacter faecalis. The sequence goes on from NZ_CBDDNJ010000002.1 coordinate 1,989,719, forward strand.
CAACCCGCGGGAACGGCAGTAACCGTCACGTTGAACGGACAACACTACAGCGCCACGACGGATGGCTCCGGCAACTGGAGCGTCACCGTTCCCGCCTCTGCGGTTAGCGCGCTGGGCGAAGCCACTTACAGCGTGACGGCGAGCGTTACCAATGCTCAGGGCAACAGCAGCACCGCCAGCCATAACGTGCAGGTGAATACCGCGCTGCCGGGCGTGACCATTAATACGGTGGCGACGGACGATATTATCAACGCTGCTGAAGCGGGCAGCGCGCAAACCGTCAGCGGCCAGGTAACCGGTGCGGCGGCTGGCAGTACCGTTACCCTTGAACTGGGCGGTAAAACTTACACTGCCACCGTACAGCCAGATTTAAGCTGGAGCGTCAGCGTTCCGGCCACCGACTGGCAGGCGCTGGGTAACGGTGAGCTCACCGTTAACGCCTCGGTGACGAACGCCGTGGGCAACACCGGCAGCGGGACTCGCGATATCACCATAGACGCCAGCCTGCCGGGCCTGCGCGTGGATACTGTCGCAGGCGATAATGTGGTCAATATTATCGAACACGGACAGGCACAGGTGATCACCGGCAGCAGCGCTGGCTTTGCGGCTGGCACGGCGTTGACGTTGGTGATAAACAACCAAACGTATGCCGCAACGGTGCTGGCGAACGGCACCTGGAGCGTCGGCATTCCGGCAGCAGATGTCAGTAACTGGCCAGCGGGTACGGTGGATATTACGGTAAGCGGCGCTAACACTGCCGGAACCCAGACCCGTATTACGCATCCGGTGACCGTTGATCTCACTGCTGTCGCCATCAGTATTAACGCCATCACCGCCGATGATGTGATTAACGCCGCCGAAAAAGGCGCGGCGTTAACGCTCTCCGGTAATACTTCCGGCGTGGAAGCCGGGCAAACGGTCACCGTCACCTTTGGCGGCAAAACCTACACCGCCACGGTGGCGGATAACGGCAACTGGAGTACCGCCGTTCCGGCAGCAGATTTGGCGGCTCTGGGCGACGGCGAGGCCAGCGCCCAGGTGCAGGTGACTAACGTCAATGGCAACAGCGCCACGGCAACGCACGAATATAGCGTCGATGCCACCGCGCCGACCGTTACCATTAACACGATTGCCAGCGATAACATCATCAACGCCAGCGAAGCAGCGGCAGGCGTGACGGTGTCCGGTACCAGCACGGCGCAGGCAGGGCAGACGCTGACCGTCGTTCTTAACGGCAGTAATTACCAGACCACGGTACAGGCTGACGGGAGCTGGAGTTTAACGCTGCCTGCCAGCGACTTAACCGCGCTTGCTAACAACAGTTACACCCTGGCCGCCATAGTCAGCGATCTGGCAGGTAACCCCGGCAGCGCCAGCAAAGGCGTGACCGTCGATACCACCGCGCCGGTGATTAGCTTTAACACCGTGGCGGGCGATGATGTGATTAACAACGTCGAACACACTCAGGCGCAGATCATCAGCGGCACCGCCACGGGCGCGGTAGCGGGTGACCGCCTGGTGGTGACCCTCGACGGACAGCAATATGTCACCAGCACCGATGGCAGCGGCAACTGGAGCGTTGGTGTCCCGGCCAGCGTGATTTCCGGCCTTGCAGACGGTACGGTGACCATCAGCGCCACCATCACCGACAGCGCGGGCAACAGCAGTACCCAGACGCACAACGTGCAGGTCAATACGGCAGCGGTGTCGCTTTCGGTCAGTACCATCAGCGGCGATAACTTCATTAACGCCGCTGAAGCAGGCAGCGCGCTGACTCTTAGCGGCACGGGCACCCAATTTGCTGCAGGGACTATAGTGACAGTGTCACTTAATGGCAAAGGCTACAGCGCTACGATCCAAAGTAACGGGAGCTGGAGCGTGAACGTGCCTGCGACAGATGTCGCCGCGCTCAGTGATGGCATCAGTTACACGGTCAGCGCCTCCGCGCAGGACAGCGCCGGAAACAGCGCTACGGCCTCGCGCAGCGTGGCGGTAGACCTCACCGCGCCGGTTATCAGTATCAACACCGTTTCGACGGATGACCGACTCAATGCCGCAGAACAGCAGCAGCCGCTCACGCTTAACGGCGCGACCAGTGCGGAAGTCGGACAAACGGTCACCGTCACCTTTGGCGGCAAAACGTACACCGCCACGGTGGCGGTTAATGGCACCTGGGCGCTGAATGTTCCCGCAGCGGATCTGGCAACGCTTGGGCAGGGCGCGCAGACCCTTACCGCCAGCGTCAATGACCGTGCGGGCAATCCCGCTCAGGCCACGCATGTCCTGACCGTCGATACCGCGGCGCCGACGGTGACCATCGCCACGGTGGCGGGCGACGATATTATTAACAACGCTGAACAGCTTGCCGGGCAGACCATCAGCGGCACCACCACCGCCGAAGTGGGCCAGACGGTGAACGTCTCCTTTAATGGGCAAAGCTGGAGCGCAACGGTTGGCAGCGGCGGAAACTGGTCGGTATTTATTCCGGCGCAGCAGTTTGCCGGATTAAGCGACGGTAGCTACACCATCAGCGCGACAGTGACCGATCAGGCCGGAAATCCGGGCAGCGCCAGCCGTGGCGTTACCCTCAACGGCGACGTACCCACCGTCACCATCAACACCTTTGCGGGCGATGATGTGGTGAGCGCGGCGGAACACGGCTCGGCGCTTATCATCAGCGGCACCACAACCGCGCCGGTTGGGCAGACGCTGACTCTGACCTTAAACGGCAAAACCTACACCACCACGGTGCAGACCGGGGGGAGCTGGAGTTATACCCTTAGCAGCGCCGATGTCACTGCGCTGGCGGACGGCAACGCCTATGTGATTAACGCTTCGGTCACTAACGCCATTGGCAACGCCGGCAGCCGCGATCACACTATCACCGTCGATCTCAGCGCCCCGGTGATGGGGATTAATATTGATTCCCTGCAAGCCGACACCGGGCTTAGCGCCAGCGACTTTATCACCAGCGTCAGCCCGGTGGTGGTCAACGGCTCGCTGACCGCCGCGCTTGCCAGTAACGAGACGGCACAAATCAGCATCGACGGCGGCACAACCTGGAGTACGCTCACCGTCACCGGCACCACCTGGCGCTATAACGACAGCCGCACGCTCACCGATGGCAACTATGTCTATCAGGTGCGAGTCATTGATGCGGCGGGCAACGTCGGCGCGACCGACAGCCAGAACGTGGTGATCGACACCACAGCGCCCGATCCGGCGGTGAAAACTATCGCTGTCACTGCTATCACGACCGACACGGGGCTTATCACTAACGATTTTGTCACCAGTGATACCACGCTTGCGGTAAGCGGTACGCTGGGCGCGACGCTCTCTGCCGGTGAGTTTGCGCAAATCAGCATTGATGGCGGTACCACCTGGCAGAATCTGTCAGTAAACGGCTCAACCTGGACCTATCTTGATGGGCGCACGCTGACCGATGGTAACTACAACTATCAGGTACGCGTTATCGACACCGCCGGAAATATCGGTGCGACAGCCAGCCAGATTGTCACCGTCGACACTACCGCACCGCTGGCGAGCAAAACCATCGCCATTGCGGGGATCAGCGATGACACCGGCTTAAGCAGCAGCGATTTTGTTACTCGTGACACGACGCTTACGGTGCGCGGTACGCTCGGCGCAACACTGGCGGCAGATGAACGGGCGCAAATCAGCCTCGACGGCGGCGTCACCTGGAGCACCTTAACCGTTATCGGCACCACCTGGAGCTATACCGATGGTCGTACACTGACCGATGGTATCTGGCACTACACGGTGCGGGTGGTGGATCTGGCGGGGAACGTCGGACAGACCGCGACGCAAAATGTGGTGGTCGACACCACCAGCCCGGAAGCGGCGAAAAGCATCACGATTACCGGCATTACCGATGACACCGGCGCGATCAACAGCGACTTTATTACCAGCGATACCACGCTTACGGTGCGCGGTGTACTGGGGGCGGCGCTTGGCGCTAATGAGTTCGCGCAAATCAGTACCGACAACGGCGTGACCTGGGTGAACGTGACGCTGGCGGCAGACGGACTGAACTGGACTTACGTTGACGGGCGCACACTCACCAACGGCACCACCACCTGGCAGGTGCGGGTCATTGACCAGGCGGGTAATGTTGGCGCAACGGGCAGTCAGACGGCGCAAATCGACACCGTTAACCCGGCGCAGGTGTTAACCATTGCCAGCATCAGTACCGACACGGGCAGTTCAGCCACCGACTTTATTACCAGCGATACCACGCTCACGCTAACCGGCTCACTGGGTGCGGGCCTTGCCAGCGGCGAAGTGGCGCAGATTAGCCTCGACGGCGGCGCGACATGGGCCACTGTCACCACCAACGGTACGCAGTGGAGTTACACTGACAGCCGCACGTTATCCGATGGCAGCTACGTTTATCAGGTGCGGGTGTTGGATCTGGCAGGGAACACGGGCCCGGTAGTGTCGAAAACGGTAGTGGTCGATACCCTTAACCCGACCGCCACGCCAACCATTGTGTCGTATACCGATGATGTCGGGCAGCGTCAGGGGACGTTAAGCAGTTCACTGACCACCGACGACACCACACCGCTGCTGAACGGTGTCCTCTCCGCACCGCTTGCCAGCGGTGAAGTGGTCTATCTCTACCGTAACGGCCTGCTGTTAGGCGCGGTCACCATGGTCGGTGCGCTGAACTGGACATACAGCGACAGTGGCCTGCTGAGCGGTGCCTACACCTATAGCGCACGGGTGGTGGATCTGGCAGGGAATATCACCGCCTCCAGTGATTTTGTTCTGACGGTCGATACGTCTATTCCGACCACGTTGGCGCAAGTGACCAGCCAGACCACGCGCGATACAACGCCTATCGTCAGTGGTGTTGTCACTGCAGAGCTAACCAGCGGCCAGTATGTCGAAGTCATCATTAACGGCAAAACCTACACCTCGCAGCCGGGTGGCGCGGTGGTGGTTGATCCGGCCCACAACACCTGGTATGTGCAGTTACCGGACAGCGATACGTTGGCCGTTTCTTCTACCGCATATAACGTTACCGCGCAGGTTAAAAGTTCGGCAGGGAATGGCAATAATGCCAATATCAGCAGCGGCACCGTTACGGTTAACGCCGCGATTGATTACACGCCAACCTGGACTACGACAAATAAAACAACCGCCCTGGGGTTGACCTACGGCCTGGATACGCACGGGATGTGGACGGTGCTGGCAAACCAGCAGGTGATGCAATCAACCGATCCTCTCACCTGGTCGAAAACCCCGCTGACGCTTTATCTGAGCAGCAATGATTATGCCAACAGCGCTATCGCCGATTACAACCGCAACGGCACCGGGGATCTGTATATAAGCCGTAATGACTACGGGAGCAGCTATATCAACGGTTTTACGAATAACGGCGATGGCACGTTTGCCAGCGCTGTTCAGGTGGATACGGCGGCGCTGGTCTGGTATGGCTCTATTGTGGCCTTTGATAAAGAAGGCGATGGCTATCTTGATTTCTGGGTCGGTGATGCCGGTGGGCCAGATTCTAAGACCTTTATTTATAACAATGCTGGCGTACTAACCGCGAACTCTACTACCACGAATAGTGGTGGCAATGCGACGGTCGGCGGAGCGGTAACCGCCTATTTTTCGCTCATTGAGGGTTCTGGTGTCGATCTCAATAACGACGGTAGCATCGATCTTGCGCAGCATACATACAACCTGAATAACTACTACACCCTTTCGACGCTGATTAACCAGGGGAATGGCAGTTTCGTCTGGGGTCAAAATACCATTAATACTTTCCTCAGCGGCGCGGGCAGTGCTGCCACCAGTAATACGGTTTCCATGACCTGGGCTGATTTCAACAGCGATGGATTTATGGATCTCTATTTACCGGCCAGTCAGGGGCGGAGTACTTACGGATCGTTGCTGATAAATAACGGCAGCGGTGTTTTAGGCAGCCCGGTGGCCGTTGGCGCAACAGCGACAACCTATATCAGCCAGTTCAGCGTGGCGCTGGACTGGAATCACGACGGATTGATGGATATCGCCCGTATCGCCCAAACCGGACAGTCATATCTTTATACCAACGTCAGTAACGCCAGCAATTGGACACAGTCAGCCATCGGCGCCAGCCAGAGTGGCACCACCAGCGGCGTGGCGGCGATGGACTACGACTGGGACGGCGCGGTGGATGTGCTGGTGACCAAACAGTCGGGCAGCGTGTTCCTGATTCGTAACACCAACACGGTGAGCGCCGGCACGTCACTGCACCTGCGTATTACCGATCCCAACGGCATTAACGTCTATTACGGTAACACCGTAAAACTGTACAACGCGGCGGGCGTGCTGGTTGCCACGCAAATCATTAACCCGCAGTCGGGTGTGGGGGTTAACGACACCTCGGCGTTAGTCAATTTCTACGGACTGAACGCCGGAGAAACCTACAACGCGGTGTTGATTAAATCCACCGGTGCCACCGCCAGTAATATTGACCAGACGGTCAACACCACCTGGGGCGGCTTACAGGCCTCCGCTGCCACTCACGCTTACGACCTTAGCGCCGAAGCGGGTACGGCGAGCAACAATGGCAAGTTTGTCGGTACCGGTTATAACGATACCTTCTTCGCCACCGCAGGCTCCGATACTTACGACGGTTCAGGCGGCTGGGTGTACAACTCAGGCACCGGTACCTGGCTTGCAAACGGTGGCATGGACGTGGTCGATTTCCGACTCTCCACGGTAGGCGTTACCGCAAATTTAAACAGCACCGCCGCGCAGGCGACCGGTTTTAATACCTCGACCTTTACCAATATCGAAGGTATTTCCGGTTCGAACTTTAACGACACCCTGACCGACAGCGCGGGCGATAACCAGCTAGAGGGCCGTGGCGGCAACGACACGCTCAACATCGGCAACGGGGGCACGACACGTTGCTCTATAAACTGCTCAACGCCAGTGACGCCACCGGCGGCAACGGTTCGGACGTGGTCAATGGCTTTACGGTGGGGACGTGGGAAGGCACCCCAGACACCGATCGCATTGATATTCGCGAGCTGCTGCAGGGCAGTGGCTACACCGGCAATGGCAAAGCCAGCTACGTTAACGGTGTGGCGACGCTGGATGCGCAAGCCGGAAACATTACTGATTTTGTCAAAGTGACCCAGAGCGGCAGCGACACTATCGTGCAGATTGATCGCGATGGTACGGGCGGCGGCTTTGCGACAACTACCGTGGTCACGCTGACGGGCGTGCATACCGATCTTGCCACGTTGCTGGCGAATCATCAGCTGATGGTGGTGTAGACAATGAAAAAAAATGCCCAGTCCGTGGAAGCCTGGCTGGAGGCGATGATCGCCGTCGCGCGTTATTACCGTCTCGATTTCTCCCAGGAAAATGTGCGCGCAACCGTCAACTGGGAGCGCGACAGCAAGCGGGAAGAGTTATTGACGGATATGGCGCGCCAGCTGGGTATGGGGCTGCGGTTGGTGGCGTTCTCCGCTGACTCGCTCAACCCCTGGCGGCTGCCGTTGATTGCGGTATTTGATAATCAGCAGATTGGCGTGATTACCCGCCGGGATAACCACGACAATATCAGCATTCAGTTCAGCGGTGATGGCGGGCTGGAAACCACGCTGAACGTTGCGGATGTTGAAGAGAAAATCGTTGAACTGGCACTGCTGCGTCCGCTTAGCGCTATTCCTGACGCGCGGGTAGATGATTACATTCGCCCCTATCAGGCGAACTGGTTCTGGAGCCTTTCGCTGAAAGACTGGCGGCGCTACGGCGATATTATGCTGGCCTCGCTGGTAGCGAACGTGCTGGCGCTGGCGGCGATGATTTTCTCAATGCAGGTTTACGATCGCGTGGTGCCTGCGCAGTCATACCCGACGCTGTGGGTGCTGTTTGCCGGGGTGATGATGGCGATTTTGTTTGAGTTCTGTATGCGCATGGTGCGCACGCACCTTTCGGATATGATTGGCAAACGGGCGGACTTACGAATTTCAGATCGCGTTTTTGGCCACGCCTTACGGCTTAAGAATAATGTGCGTTCGAAATCCACCGGATCGTTTATCTCGCAGATCCGCGAACTGGAATCGGTGCGAGAACTCATCACCTCGACCACCATTGGCGCGGTAGCGGATCTGCCGTTCTTCCTGCTGTTTGTCTTTATTTTATGGTTGATTGGCGGCTGGCTGGTGCTGGTTGTTTTGCTGGCGCTGCCTTTGCTGGTGATCCCTGGTCTGCTGTTACAGCGCCCGCTGGCGCGGCTGGCGAATGAAGGGATGCGTGAGTCTGCGGTGCGCAACGCAACGCTTGTAGAAGCCGTACAGTCTATTGAAGATATTAAACTGCTGCGCGCCGAGCAGCGTTTCCAGAATCAGTGGAATCACACCAACGATGTGGCGTCGTCTATCAGCATGAGGCAACGTTTTCTTACCGGTCTGCTGCTGACCTGGACGCAGGAAGTACAATCCATCGTCTACGTGGTGGTGCTGCTGGTAGGCTGTTTTATGGTGATGAGCGGCGACATGACCACCGGTGCACTGGTCGGTACGACCATTCTGGCTTCGCGCACTATTGCGCCACTGTCACAGATTTCCGGCGTACTCTCGCGCTGGCAGCAGGCAAAAGTGGCGCGTAATGGCCTCGACGAACTCATGAAGCGTCCGGTGGATCAGCCGGAGCATGGCAAACTGGTGCATAAAGCGGTGCTGAACGGTCATTATCAGTTCAGCAACGCGGTATTTTATTACGATGAAGAAGAGAAAATTGCCGATGTGGCGATCGGCAAACTCACCATTCAGGCGGGTGAGAAAATCGCCATTCTCGGGCGCAACGGCGCGGGAAAATCGACGCTGCTACAAATGCTTGCCGGAATGCGTATTGCTCAGCAGGGGCAGGTGTTGCTGGATAATATCAGCATCCGGCAGCTTGATCCGGCCGATCTGCGCCGCGATATGGGGCTGCTCAGTCAGACCGGACGACTGTTCTTTGGCTCGCTGCGGGAGAACCTCACCATGGGGATGCCGGAAGCCAGCGATGAAGATATCGAACGTGCGTTAACCCTCAGCGGGGCGCTGCCCTTTGTCCAGAAGCAGAAGAACGGCCTCAACTATATGATTCAGGAAGGGGGCTTTGGTCTTTCCGGCGGTCAGCGGCAAACCCTGCTGCTGGCGCGGCTGCTCATCTCACAACCCAATATCGTCCTGCTCGATGAACCCAGCGCCTCGCTGGACGAAATTGCCGAGGCGCACGTAATCGAAAATCTGAAGCAGTGGGTGGGGCAACGCACGCTGGTGATCGCGACTCATCGCACAATGATGCTGCAACTGGTAGACCGCATCATCGTGATGGATCAGGGCCGCATTGTCAGAGACGGCGCGAAAGAGACGATTCTGCATGAACTCAACGGCGCGCCGGTGCGTCGGGTCACCGTACAAAATGATAAGGGGAGCGCGGCATGAATGGTCAGATTCAGTTTAACCGTGGCCTGAACGAGCCGCGATTACCGCGTTCAGCACTGGCTGTACGTCTTGTCGCCGTTATGTTTCTCTGCTTTCTGGGGTGGGCATACTTTTTCAAGCTTGATGAAGTGACGACCGGGACGGGCACCGTCGAGCCTTCCGGGCGCGATCAGGTCGTGCAATCGCTTGAGGGGGGCATTCTTTATCATTTGAATGTGAAGGTGGGGGATATTGTTGAGCAAGGCCAGCCACTGGCGCAGCTTAACCGAACCAAAACAGAATCTGATGTGCAGGAAGCTCAATCGCGCTTATATGCGGCGCTGGCGACCTCCGCGCGCCTCAATGCAGAGGTCAATAACACGTCACTGGTATTTCCCGATGAACTCAAGTCGCAGCCCGAGCTCATTGCCTCCGAAACCGCGCTTTACACTACGCGTCGCGAAGCGCTGACGCGCTCAATTTCAGGCCTTGAAGAGGGCATTCGTCTGGTTAATCGCGAGCTGGGAATGACACAGCCCCTTGTTAAGCAAGGCGCGGCGAGTAGTGTGGAAGTCTTGCGTTTGCAGCGCCAGTTAAACGAGATGCAAAATAAGATTACCGAAATCAGAACCCAGTACTACGTTCGCGCGCGTGAAGATCTGGCAAAAGCGAATGCCGATGCGCAAGCGCAGCGTTCCGTTATTCGCGGGCGTGAAGATTCGTTAACCCGGTTGAATTTCACCGCCCCGGTGCGCGGCATTGTAAAAGACATCGATGTCACGACGGTAGGCGGGGTTATCGCCCCCGGCGGCAAATTAATGACCATCGTACCACTGGATGAGCAACTGCTGATTGAAGCTAAAATCTCACCGCGCGATGTGGCGTTTATTCATCCAGGGCAAGCCTCGCTGGTGAAAATTACCGCTTACGATTACTCGATTTTCGGCGCCTTAGCGGGTGAGGTCGCGGTGATTTCACCCGATACCCTTCAGGACGAGGTTCGTCGTGATGTTTACTATTACCGGGTATACATTCGCACCGACAGTAATCATTTGCAGAACAGAGCCGGGCAGTCGTTCCCGATATTTCCAGGGATGGTAGCGACGGTGGATATCAAAACCGGACGCAAAACGGTGCTTGATTACTTGCTGAAGCCGTTTAATAAAGCGCGAGAAGCGTTACGTGAGCGTTAATTTAGCTCGTGGATCACATACTCGCCGCTCAGCATTGGGCGGCAGAGTATTTTATAGCCATCCTGATCAAACCCTGTCGCGATCCGCGTCAGGGTTTCCGCTTCAGTGAGCGATTCCACCGCCCCAAGCCATAGCCAGTTATGAACAATATGGTAGTGGGTGAGGGTGTCACTTTTCTCCTCCAGCGCCACCGGGCCTGTCCACGGCCAACAGACCAGTTGTAAATGGGCCAGCGCGCTGCGTAATCTGTCATTGTGATCATCTATGCTTTCACGGCCACAGCAGGCACCCGCGCAGCGCCCCAGCATTGAACGAAAACAGGCGCGCCCCCGACTTAACGGTTCCAGCCCCATGATGCCGTAGCAAAGACGTTGTGCATCGGCCACAGACTTCAATGCTTCAAGGGCAGCGCGACGATTGGCAAACAGGCCAAAGAGGCCTGGCGTGTGGGAAAAATCGACTTCGCGGGCGTATACCACCTGAGGCACATTTCCCTGGAGACGCAGGGAACACAGTTGTTTATTGCGGCGGAGCCGTTTATTGAACAGCGGTTGCTGTTCTTTAATCAGACGAGCCTCAAGTAACAACGCGCCGAGTTCGCCGGCGGTCGGTTGCCAGCTAATGCGTCGGGTCTGTTGCAGTAGTGCCGCTTCCTGCTGGGTGCGAAAGTGCGACATCACGCGGCTGCGAATATTGACGCTTTTACCGATATAGAGAGGAAGCGTGTCGCTGTCGCCGTGAAAGATGTACACACCGGGCAATTTCGGCAACGTTTCCAGGCAATAGCGCAGATGCTCGGGATAAGTGTAGAGAGGCCCCAGGAAGGGCTCGGGCCGGACGGGAACCCTGCGGTTGACCATAATAACTCCAGATACTGTTTATGCATACAGCTTACCGGGCGGGACGACAATGTCAATCCTCTACCCGGTGCTGTGACGTTGCATAGCCGTATCCTTACGCGCGCTGATCCGTCAGCCAGCTTTTAAACACATCGGTACGGAGTGTTTGCATAAAGTCGATGTTTCCGGAACACCCCAACTTCTTAATCAAATTCGTTCGCATCTGATAAACCGTCTTAATATGGACGTTAAGATTTTCTGCCATTTCAATGATTTTTTTACCGTCAGACATCTGATCAAGCAAGGTGGTTTCTCGTGCAGAAAGTTTTACTTTTTGCTCAATCTGGCAGTTATCTTCATTCTTTTTCCGCAAGCTTGTCAGGAATTTCACAATTTCTTCAACCGATGCCTTCGATGAAATATGGTTGACGGTAAAGGAATCAAGGAAATTATATCGCTGACCATCACTCAATAAAATAAAACGATGCGTACGCAAGTCGTAATCATGTCGCTTTACGTTAACATATTGACTGGCGGAAAAAATCACATAACGAATGTTTTGGCGATCTAATCTGACATCTTTAAGAACTTCACGTAAACCATATTCAAGGAAATTGTCATCCAGCCAGAGATCGACCAATTCCAGTTTAACAGGGCATGCTTCACCGTTCATAATGACTCCAGATTAAAAAAGAATTGTTAATAAAAGCCCATCATCAGCTCATGATTTAGATATCATCGAGCGTATGATCTACCACTATTTCGAGCGTTTTACGGATGACATCAGCGGAAAGCACGCTGTCGGTGCATTCGAGAGAGTGAATCAATGAAGCAATGATGTTCTTGTTATTGATGGTTTCGCCTGCAGCCATCAGATGGCGAACCGCGCCACCGAGGATTTCTGCTTCATCAGCTAACATATCACCGGCTTTCAAAAAGTGTTCGGACAATGCTTTATTCTGAATAGACTGGTAGAAATCATATTGCTGTAACATAGCGGTTCTCATCTGTTAGTTGTGTGAGTGTTTATCATCGAAAATATTTCAATGAATGTTTTTGTTTGTTTCGTTTATCGAAAGATCCTTTCTACCGTCTTTGCGGTGTTTAACGCCTTTGTGGCCAGCGGAGTCCGCTTCTTTCGATGCTGTAAATTCCTGGATTTCTTTTATTACCACATATAATGCAGAGAGACGCTCTGAATCAATTTCGTGACTCTGCATATTATTCAGCTCATTTAACAAGGCCTGGACATTAACCGGCATTTTGTTTTTAATGAGCTGCAGAGTGGCCTCACCAATTAAAGTGTCTTTCAGCTTTTTATTACTACTTTTCATAACTGCTATCTCTTATGCTGTTAAACCACAGGGCACACAGCATGAAGTTGTCTCAGGTGGTGGGATATTCGTCATCGCCACACTGAGCAAAAATCTCCCTTATGAAGTTCGGTTTTCAAAAAGTAAACCAATCAGCGCGTTGTAGTGCTTCTCTTCTTCCTTGCCAGAAGCCTGTTCAAGGCGGCCCAGTAATTTTGTACACAGTGACTTGCGGTTAAGGTTTTTACCGGCGCTGAGAATCTCGACCACGATTTGCCCCAGAGTTTCCTGTTGAGTCGGAAGGGCTGCCTTATTGAAATAGCTGGAAATGGCACTGGCTGAATCCATGGTGTATTGACGGTTCTGCTGCATGTGTCGCTCCTGTTAAAGACGTTATCGTGTATCACTTTGCGTTAACAAACTCATAAAAATTGTACATAAATCCTGTACAAGCGATGCATTAATTTTTAGCAAAAAGTGCTATTGTTTATAAATCATAGAGATATAAGTTATACAGGCGTACAAAGATAAGAATTATCTGTACATAAAAGGGGTGTTGTCCGTAAGAACTGAGTGAAGAAGAGCAATGTTGGAATTCATCAAGTGTAATGTTAAATCAATGTATTAATTGAAAGCTATTTGACAGGTTATCTGCTAATGTTTAGAAAAATCTGTAGTCGGAACCGCTATGCTTACCACGATTATTTATCGCAGCCATTTATGTCACGACGTTCCCGTCAAAGCCCTTGAGGGAATGGTAGCGGCCGCCAGCCTTAGGAATGCTGAGGCAAACGTCACCGGGATACTGCTCTTTAACGGCACGCATTTTTTTCAGTTGCTTGAGGGCCCAGAGGAACAGGTTCGACGTATTTATCACGACATTGTACAAGATCCTCGACACTACAATCTTGTAGAACTGTTATGCGACCATGGCCCCACTCGCCGATTTGGCAACGTTGGCATGGAGCTTTTTGACCTGCGCGAGCACGCCAGGGAAGAGGTGCTGCAAACCGTGCTGGATAAAGGCACTTCGCTCTATCAACTCACCTATAACGATCGTGCCTTGCAGTTTTTCCGCACCTTTGTCGAGTCGACAGAGAAGGACAATTATTATGAAATTCCGCCAGCCGAGAGCTGGGAATTCGTGCCGACCAAAATCAGCGACGAGCTGGGCCCTTTTAAGGCCTCTTCGGCTACTGACTACACCTTAGCGCTGCAACCCATCATTGACCCACTGGCGCAGGAGATCATCGCCCTTGAGGCCCTGATGTTCACCCGGGAGGGTGAAATGTCGAATGTCTATTGTGATAGCTTACGCGGCGACGATATTTATGAAGTTGACCTCGCCAGTAAGAAAGTGGCGTTTGAGATGGTGAGGGAGCGCGATCTGCGTGGGCAAATCTTGTCCGTTAACCTGTTGCCAATGACGTTGGTTAAAATCCCTAACGCCGTGGATTTTCTTCTTCATGAGATAAAAATTAACGGTCTGGTGCCCGAGCAAATTGTGGTTGAATTTACTGAGCACGAGGTCATTTCCGGTATTGAAGAGTTTACCGCGGCGGTACGTGTACTGAAGTCGGCAGGTATCAGCGTGGCTATTGATAACTTTGGTGCCGGGTTTGCCGGCCTGCAACTGCTGGCGCAGTTTCAGCCTGACCGAATCAAGATTAATGCCGAACTGATTCGCGATGTCCACAAAAGCGGCCCACGTCAGGCGATTGTACAGGCTATTATTCGCTGCTGCCGCTCGCTGGAAATTGTGGTGTCTGCTCTGGGTATTGAAAAAGCGGAAGAGTGGATGTGGCTTGAATCTGCAGGCATTTCCCATTTCCAGGGCGATCTGTTTGCCCAGCCTTATCTTGAAGGCGCGCCCTCCATTGCGTGGCCGGAAAAGAAAGGGTTACTGTAAAGCTGTACAACTCCCCCGTTAGCTTTCATTCCTCTTGCGGCAGCGCGCCGTAAGAGGGTGATTTATCCTAAAACCCCCATGATGTCCGTTGATATTCCTCATTTTTTACAGCTTGTTTAATAAAAGTTAACGACTTTAATACTCATCCTGCTCCAAAAGGCTGTACAATAAAAACTAAGTTATACAGACGGTACAGACATTACCCAGGGATGTAATGGTTGAGTTGCGAGGCATTATGGCTTTTTACAGTATCGGCGACGTGGCCGAAAGATGCGGAATAAACCCGGTAACGCTGCGTGCATGGCAGCGGCGCTATGGGTTGCTCAAACCCCAGCGCAGTGAGGGGGGGCATCGCCAGTTCGACGAAGAAGATATTCAGCGAGTTGAGGAAATCAAACGCTGGATTAAAAGCGGCGTTCCGGTTGGGAAGGTGAAAGCGCTTCTCGAAGAGAGCCGTACCATGACGCACGATGACTGGACCTATCTTCAGGAAGAGATGATGTCCGTATTGCGCTATGCCAGTCCGTCAAAACTTCGCGCAAAAATTGTCGCCGCCGGGCGTGAGCATCCGGTTGATGCCTTGATCGATCATGTTTATGGGCCCGTACGTCAGCGACTCAGCCTTGATCATAATACCGCGCGTATTATGTGCAGTATGTTTGACGGTGTTCTGATTGAATATGTCGCGGCAACCTTAACTGAACGCCGACGGAAGTCTGGAAAAGAAGCGTTGCTTATTGGCTGGGAAATCGACGATCGCGTTCGTCTTTGGCTTGAGGCCTGGCGTTTGTCTCAGTCCGGATGGCACGTTTCCGTACTGGCAGAACCGCTCGAATCTCCTCGCCCTGAACTCTTCCCAGGCCAAACGTTATTTGTCTGGACAGGGCTTACTCCCACAAGACGGCAACAAGAATTACTGCAGCACTGGAACGAGCAGGGTTACGCAATTACGTTCCATCAGCCTTGATGACCGCATCGCGGTCTTTTCGGCCTTCTCGTCTGAGACACTCGTCTGTTGCAGTCTGCAAATCAGCAAGCGTATCAATATCCAGCACGATACCGATATCGTCGACGTCAATATTAACTACCCGGCCAGACTGTTGTGCCTGCTTCACCACGCCACGCCCGCCCGTTTCTCCTGATAATGCCGTTAAATGCGGCAAATAGTGTTTTCCAAACGCGACAGGATGCCCATTTTTCATGCGATAACGGGGCACGATCACCGCATCGTCGCGTAGTGCTTTCGCGATCTGTATCAGCGTCTTCGTCTCAATCAGGGGCAAATCAGCGGGCAAAATAAGCCATCCTTGTGCCTGCCGTGTCGCCAGAACACCGCGCCGGATGGAGTCCCCCATGCCGGAGGCCGCTGCTTCGGGTTGCACAAGATACCAGGGCAATGCCGATTGCTGTACGCTTTCCAGCGTGCGATCGAGCACACGTCTCCCGCACAGCTCTGCGTCGAGTTTATGATGCTCCGCGCCGGATGCATAAAAGCGTTCACTTTTTCCGGCGGCAAGGATAATCACCACGGGCCCGTACATTGTCATTGGCCGGAGCCTTGGCGGGCATTGGCGACGTCGGCGAGTACCGACAGCGCCAGCGTGCGCGAATCACGCGCCTTGGGTATAAGACCGATGGGCGCAGTAATTCTGGCGATTTCGGTTTCCGTCCAGCCCCATTTTCGCAACAGCGCTTTTCGCCGCTGATGGGTTCGCTCACTGCCCAGCGCGCCAATGTAAAAGGGGCGGCATAGGCGTGATTGCGCCAGTAAAGATTGTTCCCGATCGAGATCGTGCCAGAGTAAAATCAACGCGCTGTGCGTATCCATGAGCGCCGGATCGTCCGTCACCTCATAACCCGCCGCGCGCGCCAGTTGGCGCGTCATTTCGGCTTCTATATGATGCCCGGAAAGAATCAGCCGTACAGTCGGGTGATAGGCGATAACAAATTTCTCTGCAACCCATCCGGTATGCTGAGGGGGGACGATACCTTCCAGCTGACCGACACGGCTGTTGTAGATCAATGCGACAGACTGACGCAGCTCCAGGCTGCCCAGAACATCGCGCAGCGGTGCGGAGGAACGCAGCGCGTGGATCGTTAGGGTAATGCCACCCCCACAGGGCAAAACGATATCAAACCACGGCGATCCCTGACCATAACGCACCGATTTATCCTTTCCTGTGGCGATAACCTCCAGCGCCTCCCAGGCAACGGCGCCCTCTACGCAGCCACCCGAAACGTAACCGCAATAATGTCCATCTTCGCGCACGGCCATTTGGCTGCCTGTCGCGCGGGCTGCGCCGCCGTGTATATCGGTAAGGGTGACTAACGCTACGCCCATACCACTTTCCAGCGAATCGACGGCAAAACGCAATATCGTCGCGGGATCGTCAGTGCGTAGCGCCTGCTCAGGCGTGCATTGCAAACGCTGTAACATCGCAGCTCCTTACGCGTTTTCCGGCAGGCCATGAAGCAGTTTATCCAGCGTCAGGGGATAATCCCGAACCCGAACCCCCGTCGCGTTGTAAACGGCGTTGGCAATGGCCGCGCTGACACCACACAACCCGAGCTCGCCGACACCTTTCGCTTTCATTGGCGAAGAGATGGGATCCGTATCATCCAGGAAAATCACCTCCTGATGAGGGACATCGGCATGCACCGGTACTTCGTAGCCGGCCATATCATGATTCACGAAATAGCCCAAACGTGTATCAACCGCCAGTTCTTCCATCAGGGCTGCGCCAAGGCCCATGGTCATCGCGCCAATCACCTGACTTCGGGCGGTCTTAGGATTGAGTATTCTTCCTGCGGCGCACACGGCCAGCATGCGCCGTACGCGGATTTCGCCCGTTACGGCGTCTACCGCCACTTCAACAAAGTGTCCGGCAAAAGTCGATTGCTGATATTTTGTCGCCAGTTCATCAAATTCAATGCGGTCTTCTGCTTGCATTGGTTGTCCGGCAAGCACATCAATCAGGCGTATTTCACGTGAGCGATCGCTAACTTTTTCATTTTCAAACACGGCGAGTGCCGGATCGATACCGGCTTTGTCGGCAATTTGTTTACGCAGTTTGACGCAGGCTGCATAGACACCTGAAGTTGACGTATTCGCCCCCCATTGCCCACCAGAACCGGCAGAGACAGGATAGAGACTGTCGCCCAGACGCACGCCCACGTTTTCCAGCGGTACGCCCAACATTTCGGCGGCAGTTTGCGCAATAATGGTGTAGCTCCCGGTACCAATATCGGTCATGTCTGTTTCAACCGTAACGTCGCCTCCGGCACTCATCATCACTCGCGCGGCGGACGTCTCGAGCAGGTTGTTGCGAAAACCAGCGGCCATACCCATACCAATCAGCCAGCGGCCTTCACGCACAGCGCCTGGCGTGGCAGTGCGCTTGTTCCATGCGAAATGTTCCGCGCCTGTGCGCAGGCACGCTATCAACTGACGACGGGAAAAAGGGCGCTCGGGATCGGACGGGTCGACCTGAGTATCATTACGAATACGAAATTCGACCGGATCGATGCCTGTCTTTTCAGCCATTTCGTCGATAGCGATTTCCAGCGCCATCAGGCCGGGCGCTTCACCCGGCGCGCGCATGGCATTACCTTCGGGCAGATCAATTTGTGCCAGCCTTAATCCCGTATGACGATTTGCTCCGGCATACAGGAATTCTGTCTGCTGTACAGCGGTCTCTGGCGTGCCACCAGGCAGATTGCCAGACCAGCTATCGTGTGCAATCGCAATAATTTTACCGTCGCTATCCGTCCCAATGCGAATATGCTGACGAGTTGCGGGGCGATGGGTGGTGTTGTTTGGGATTGTGGGGCGGGGCAGCATCACTTTTACCGGACGTTTAATCGCTTTCGCCCCAAGCGCGGCCAATAGCGCATCGCTACGTAAAAAGAGCTTGCCCCCAAATCCACCGCCAATATAGGGCGAGACAATACGAATATTCTCTTCGGGTATCTTCAGGGTGACGGCTACATCTTTTTTGCACCAGTTCACCATCTGATTAGATGTCCAGAGAGTCAGCTTTTCGCCATCCCACTGGGCGGTTGATGCATGCGGCTCCATGGCCATGTGGCTTTGATCCGGCGTCGAGTAGGTGGCATCCAGTTGATGCGCACACCCGGTAAACGCCGTTGTAAAATCGCCGACGTTTTTATCCGGAGTATCCTCGGGCGGCGTAGTCACTTTTGATTTGGCTTCATCCAGATCCCATTCGCCCTGCTGGCGCTGATAACTGACCTGAATCAGCGCCGACGCGGCACGCGCCTGTTCGAAGGTGTCTGCCACAACTAACGCAATCGCCTGATGGTAGTGTTCGATTTCCGGGCCGCCGAGCAGGGTGGCGGCATTTCTTTCGCCTTTCCCTAACGTGCCGGCCTGCTTCGCGGTTATTACGGCAAGCACGCCGGGCGCCGCTTTGGCTGCCTGTGTATCCATGTGCGTAATACGGCCTTTGGCTATCGAGGCGCCCAGTACATAGCCATAAGCGGCGTCAGGTGCCTCTTCAGAGCGCTCATAGGCGTAATGCGCGCGTCCGGTGGTTTTTAACGGGCCATCAATACGATCGTGCGGCTGACCGACGACACGCAGTTTGTCTATCAGGTTGTTGCCGGCAGGTTGAGTGAATTTCATATTATGTCCTCGCCTGAGCCAGTACGGAGGCCAGCGTGCGCTTCGCCAGCGTGAGTTTGAATTGATTCGCCGGGGTAGGCGTGGCATCAGCAAAGAGTTTTTCGAATACGGCTTGTGCCCCGTCAGGTAACGCCCGGTCAGCTTCCTGCTTTCGCCACGGTTGATGCGCCACTCCGCCGAAAGCCACCCGGCCCGTTCCATCCTGATGGATGACGGCGGCCACCGAGACCAGGGCAAAAGCGTACGACGCGCGGTCGCGAATTTTTTGATAGATATGTGTGCCACCCAATGGTGGGGGTAACGTGACGGCGACGATCAGTTCCCCTGGCGCGAGCGTCGTTTCTTTATCAGGCGTTGAGCCTGGCGGCAGATAAAAGGCATCGATAGGAATACGTCGTTGGCGGCCATCGGGATTAACCGTTTCAACGACCGCATCGAGCAGGCGCATCGCTACCGCCATGTCGCTGGGATGCGTGGCAATACAGGCTTTACTGGCTCCGGTTACGGCATGCTGACGGCTAAAGCCGTCCAGCGCCGCGCATCCGCTACCGGGTACTCTTTTATTACACGGTTGGTTGGTATCATAGAAATAGGGGCATCGCGTGCGCTGCAGCAAATTTCCGCCGGTGGTCGCCTGATTTCGTAACTGGCCGGACGCCCCCGCGAGCAACGCTCTGGCCAGCACCGCATAGTCACGCCGAATAAGCATATGGGCGGCCAGATCGGTGTTCCGCACCAGGGCGCCAATGCGCAGGCCGCCTTCCGGCGTGGTGTCGATGCTGTCTAACCCCAATCCATTGATATCTATCAGGTGCAGGGGAGCCTCGATTTCTAATTTCATGAGATCAAGCAGGTTTGTTCCACCGGCGATGAATTTTGCCCCCCGGTTCTGCTGCGCGCTCCTTGCTGCTTCGGCGGGCGTTTTCGCACGTTCATAGGTAAACGCTTTCATGATTTTTTCTCCCCGCTGACGTCATTAATTGCCGCCAGAATATTGGCGTACGCGCCGCAACGACAAATATTGCCGCTCATCCGTTCACGGAGTTCATCGTCATTCATTGGCGCTGGCGAAACCAGATCGTGCGTGACGTGGCTTGGGATCCCCGCATTGATCTCATCCAGCATGGCGACAGAAGAGCAAATTTGCCCTGGGGTACAATAACCACACTGGTAGCCATCATGTTTAATAAAGGCAGCCTGCATCGGATGGAGGGATTCTGGTGAGCCAAGCCCTTCGATGGTGGTGATTTCTGCATTTTGGTGCATGACCGCCAGCGTCAGGCAGGCGTTAACCCGCCGCCCGTCGAGCAGGACTGTGCAGGCACCGCATTGACCATGGTCACATCCTTTCTTGGTTCCCGTAAGATGAAGATGCTCACGCAGGGCATCCAGCAGCGTTGTACGAGTATCAACTTCTAACGTGTATGCCTTTCCATTTACCTGAAGCGTAACGGGCATTATCTCAGGTGCAGGCGTAACGCGAGGTACGGATTCACCAATCGCATGTTGAGGATAAACGGCAGCTGTTGCCGCAGTTGCCGCGCTGATTTTTAATAGCGTACGCCGTGTCAGGTTAAGATCGGGATGGTTTTCAGATGCATCGCCTTGCTTGCTCATGCCAGGCCTCCGGTAGGGATAAAAATAGTTTCGCTATTTTTCTTAAAACATTAAGGATAGCCCTTATTTTTACAAGGAATATTCCTAAAACCCCAGGCGAGCGAGGCGGAATTTGCGCTTCATTCTGAATTTAGCAATTAGTGCTATCCATGCTGAAATAATGCAATGACAAATTTCCTACTGTCGGGATTATTTTTCTTATTATGCGCAATGAGCGCAGGGTTAATTTTTGAATGAAATAGGAGTTATTCTGTTTTTAATAAGTTTTAATCTAATATCTGGAAAATAAGCCGGATTGACACATTTTTTCAGCCAGATAACACTCAAGACAGACCTCTCAAAAATCAATAAGTTTCATTTTAACATTTTACTGTTCATCTCTTTCGTGGCTGCATTGTTTGTATATGGAGCGTTTATATGAATAGAATTTATCTCGTGATATGGAATAGTACTCTTCAGGTATTTCAGGTCTGCTCGGAATTGACTCGCCGGGTAAGTAAAACATCCACTGTTGATCGGTGTAATCCCCCAGCCGTGATAAACAAAATCAGCACGCTGGCTCTGAGCGTGTTGCTGGCGCTCGCGGGTACAGCGTCTGCAGCGCCGCTGGAGATTGATAATGGCCAAAGTGTGACTATTGATACCGCAGTTGGTTATGACGTCTACCAGGTCGGGTGGAATAGCGTTGGAGAACTCAATATTTTGACTGGGGGTAATGCTTCTTTAAACACCATTACCACCAGTGTGGTTGGCGCGAATGTAGGCTCCCAGGGCACGGTTAATGTAATGGGTGGGATCTGGCGATTGTATGATCCGGAGAATACTGGCAGGCCTTTAAATGTGGGGCAATCGGGAGTCGGGACACTGAATATTACGCAGAAGGGGCATGTTGATGGCGGGTATTTAAGGTTAGGTTCTCAGGCTACAGGCGTTGGGGCTGTTAATGTCGAGGGAGAAGATTCGGTTCTAACGACAGAATTATTCGAAATAGGGAGCTACGGCACTGGCTCATTGTATATTACCGATAATGGTTACGTCTCGAGTTCAATTGTCGCCATTGTAGGCTATGAAGGAGGCAGCCACGGCCAGGTTTTCGTCGAAAAGGGCGGTAACTGGCAGATACAAAATGAGGACGCAACCATTGAATTCCAAATTGGTAATCGTGGAACCGGGGAAGCGACTATTCGTGACGGGGGCCAGATTACGGCTGAAGACACATTTATTGGCGGTAACCCCAGCGGCGTCGGAACCCTGAATGTGCAGGATCCTGATTCGGTCATTACGGTTCGCAGACTTTATAACGGGTATTACGGTAATGGCACGGTTAATATTTCTAATAGTGGTCTGCTTAATAATAAATATTTTTCATTGTTGGGCGTGCAGGATGATTCCCATGGCGTCGTCAACGTGACAGATAACGGGCATTGGAATTTCCTCGGAACGGGCGAATCTTTCCGTTATATATATGTCGGTGACGCTGGCGATGGTGAACTGAATGTTGCGAGTGAAGGTAAGGTTGATTCAGGTATTATTACCGCCGGGATGAAGCAGACCGGTAAAGGGATGATTACTGTCAAAGACAAAAACTCCGTGATGACTAGCCTCGGTACCAATATCGGCTATGACGGTCAGGGAGAAATGAACATCAGTAATGAGGGACTGGTCGTCAGTAATGGAGGGAGCTCGATAGGTTATGGTGAAAGCGGGACAGGGGATGTCAACATTACCACGGGAGGCTTGTGGCAGGTCAATAATAATGTCTTTACTATTATAGGATCAGAGGGTATCGGTAACCTCAATATTAGCGATGGCGGTAAGTTTATATCGAAAAACATTACTACTTTGGGTGATAAAGCAAGCGGTGTCGGAACGCTGAACCTGACGGATGATATATCAACCTTCGATACGGTTGGTCTCAATGTGGGTAATTCTGGGAATGGCATCGTCAATATCCGTTCTGGTGCAACGCTTAATTCACCGGGCTACGGATTTATTGGTGGAAATACCTCCGGGAAAGGGATAGTCAATGTTTCCACGGGGAGTCTGTGGAATTTAACGGCACCAAATTCCAACGCTCAATTGCTGCAGGTTGGGGTATTTGGTACTGGTGAACTGAATATCACCTCCGGCGGCGTGGTTCAGGCACGTGATACCCAGGTAGCCCTTAATGACAGGAGTCAGGGGAGCGCGCGGGTAGAGGGGCAGGATTCTCTTCTTGAAACATTCAATATGAATGTGGGGACGACCGGGCAAGGAACATTAACGCTGACGAATAACGGCATTCTGAGTGTTTTGGGTGGAGAAGTATATTTAGGTGTCTTTGAGCCTGCCGTAGGGACGCTCAATATTGGTGCCGCTCACGGTGAGGCGGCGGCGGATGCCGGGTTTATCGCCAATGCGACGAAGGTAGAGTTTGGTCTGGGCGAAGGCGTTTTTGTCTTTAACCATACAAATAACAGCGATACCGGTTACCAGGTCGATATGTTGATTACGGGTGACGATAAAGACGGAAAAGTGATGCATGACGCAGGCCATACGGTGTTTACTGCCGGAAACACTTATAGCGGTAAAACCCTGGTCAACGGCGGCCTTCTGACCCTTACATCACATACGACTGATGGTGTTACGGGGATGGGGGCCAGTGAAGTGACAATAGCTACCCCGGGAACCCTTGAGATTCTCGCCGCTACAAACAGTACCGGAGACTACACGCTGACTAATGCGCTCAAAGGCGAAGGTTTAATGCGAGTGCAGTTGTCATCTTCCGACAACATGTTCGGCTTTACTCATTCGACAGGGACTGAATTCGCCGGTGTTACACAACTGAAAGAGAGCACTTTTGCGCTGGAGGGGGACAACACGGCGGCGCTTACCCATGCGCTGTTGCAGTCTGATAGCAAAAATATCACCTCGGTAAAAGCGGGAGAGCAATCCATCGGTGGGTTGGCCATGAATGGCGGCACGCTGATTTTCACTACGGAAATGCCTGCCGCGACGCTTGCGGAGGGCTACATCAGCGCCGATACGCTGGTGGCAGGCGCGGGTGAGTATCGCTGGAAAGATCGTACCTATCAGGTTAATGGAACGGGCGATGTGCTTATCGACGTACCTAATCCCTGGAACGATCCGATGGCTAACAATCCACTGACAACCCTCAATTTGCTGGAACAGGATGATAGCCGTGTCGGCGTTCAACTGGTTAAGGCGCAGACGATTATTGGATCGGGAGGCTCGTTAACGCTACGTGATTTGCAGGGTGCGGAGGTTGCAGCGGATAAAACGTTACGCATTGCGCAAAACGGCACGGTGGTTGCCGATGGTGAATATGGTTTCCGTCTCACGACCGCGCCTGGTGATGGCTTATACGTGAACTATGGACTTAGGGCGCTGAATATCTACGGCGGGCAGGTGCTGACGTTAGCTGAACATGGTGGTGCCTATGGCGCAATGGCTGATATGTCGGCAAAAATCGGCGGTGAAGGGGATCTGGCAATCAATACGGTTCGACAAGTGTCACTTTCTAACGGTCAGAACGACTATCAGGGCGCCACCCTCGTTCAGATGGGAACACTGCGTACCGACGCGGATGGCGCGCTGGGCAATACGCGCGAACTGAACATCAGCAACGCGGCCATCGTCGATCTTAATGGATCGGCGCAAACGGTGGGAACCTTCACCGGGCAGATGGGCTCGACCGTATTATTTAAAGACGGCTCGCTGACGGTCAGCAACGGCGGGATGAGCCAGGGAGAACTTGCTGGTGGCGGAAACCTGAATGTTACAGGGGGCACGTTGGCAATCGAGGGGGTTAACGCACGCTACAGTGCATTAACCCGCATGAGTCCGGATGCTGAAGTTAGCCTCGATAATGCGCAGGGGTTGGGGAGTGGAAATATTGCCAATGATGGGCTGTTAACGCTGAAAAATGTGACTGGTGAACTGCGCAACAGTATGAGTGGCAAGGGCGTCGTGAGCGCGACCGCCGAAACTGATGTTGAACTGGGTGGTGACAATAGTCGCTTTGCGGGGCAACTCAACATCGATGCAGGTAGTGCGCTGAGCGTCAACGAGCAGAAAAATCTGGGTGACGCTTCCGTAATTGACAACGGTCTTCTCACGGTCGCCACCGAACGTGGCTGGGTGATGACCCACAGTATCACCGGTAGTGGCGATGTGACGAAACTGGGCACTGGGATCTTGACCTTAAATAATGAATCCGCTGCGTATCAGGGCATAACGGATATTGTGAGTGGTGAAATTGCTTTCGGTAATGACGCTGCCGTTAATATGGCAAGCCAGCACATCACTATCCATAACAGTGGTGTGATGTCGGGAAATGTCACCACTGCAGGCCATGTAAACATCATACCCGGGGGGACGCTTCACGTCGCCAAAACCACTGTCGGCGGCAATCTGGATAATGGCGGCACGGTACAGATGAACAACGAAGGAGGAAAACCGGGTAATGTACTGACGGTTAATGGCAACTATACCGGAAACAACGGCCTGATGACGTTCAACACGACGCTGGGCGGCGATAATTCGCCCACGGATAAGATGCGCGTGAAAGGCGATACACAAGGAAGTACACGCGTTCGCGTTGATAACATTGGCGGCGTAGGTGCACAAACGGTCAATGGTATTGAACTCGTCGAGGTTGGCGGTAATTCGGCGGGTAACTTCGCGTTGACCACTGGTACTGTAGAGGCGGGGGCTTATGTTTATACGCTGGCTAAAGGGAAGGGGGATGAAGCGAAAAACTGGTATCTGACCAGTAAATGGGACGGCGTGACGCCACCGGATACGCCCGATCCCATCGATAATCCACCTGTCGTGGATCCGGAAGGCCCCTCAGTGTATCGCCCGGAGGCCGGAAGCTATATCAGCAATATTGCCGCAGCTAACTCGCTGTTTAGTCATCGGTTACACGATCGTCTGGGCGAGCCACAATATACGGATTCCCTGCGTTCCCAGGGGGCGGCAACCAGTCTGTGGATGCGTCATGTCGGGGGGCATGAACGGTCGTCTGCCGGTGATGGTCAGTTAAAAACCCAGGCCAATCGCTATGTGTTGCAGTTAGGTGGTGAGTTGGCGCAGTGGAGCAGTAACGCACAGGATCGCTGGCATCTTGGCGTAATGGCAGGTTATGCCAATCAGCACAGTCATACACAAAGCCACCGCGTAGGTTATAAATCGGATGGGCGGATCAGCGGTTACAGCGCGGGGCTCTACGCCACCTGGTATCAGAACGCTGCGGATAAGACGGGTGCCTATGTAGACAGTTGGGCCCTGTATAACTGGTTCGATAACAGCGTCAGTTCTGATAATCGTTCTGACGATGACTACGATTCTCGTGGTTTGACGGCTTCTGTTGAAGGGGGATATACCTTTGAGGCAGGCACATTTAGCGGAAGTGAGGGGACGCGAAATACCTGGTATGTTCAGCCACAGGCGCAAATTACCTGGATGGGGGTGAAAGATTCTGATCATACTCGCAAAGATGGTACACGCATTGAAACGGAAGGTGACGGGAACCTACAAACGCGTCTTGGGATAAAAACCTACCTGAACAGCCATCATCAGCGTGACGATGGCAAACAGCGTGAGTTCCAGCCTTACATTGAAGCGAACTGGATCCATAACAGTAAAGCTTACAGTGTGAAAATGGATGGACAAACCGTGAGTCGCGATGGGGCGCGTAACCTGGGCGAAGTACGCACCGGGGTTGAGGCGAAAATGAATAATAGCCTGAGCCTGTGGGGAAATGTCGGCGTGCAAATCGGTGATAAAGGTTATAGCGATACTCAGGGCATGCTGGGTGTGAAATACAGCTGGTAACCCATAAATATAAGCCGCGTGCCGGAATGGCATGCGGCTTTAATATTCTGTTAAGTATTTCCCTATATTCTTCCCAGTGCAGCAGGTAGAAAACTCTGAATTGTCCTCCCATCGCAGCGTAACTGGATGATTTAGAGTGCATTCCCGGTACAGTCAGCTATGCTTAGTGTTGTGCTATGAAGATGATAATAGGGAGTTAATATGGGATTCTGGAGAGTCGTTATTACGATCATTTTGCCGCCGTTGGGCGTGTTAATTGGTAAAGGCTTCGGTTGGGCATTTATATTAAACATTGTCCTTACGCTTCTTGGGTATATTCCGGGGTTAATTCACGCATTTTGGGTTCAAACTAAAGATTGACCTCAAACGACGGCGCATCGGCGCCGTTTTTTAATTTCGTTCTCCTATCCGCGATCGCGGATATCTCACCGATTATCCCGTATCGCGGATAAAATCACTTTATAGTTTGACATTATCCTCTTAAAGGGATAAAACCATTAATATCCCTCTAAGAGGATATCCTTCATGTGGACGAACGACACGATGAGCTTCCCGATGATCTACAGCCCAACGCAATTAGCGAATGCAATGAAACTGGTTCGGCAGAAAAATGGCTGGACGCAGAGCGAACTGGCAAAAAAAATCGGCATAAAGCAGGCGACTATTTCCAACTTTGAAAATAATCCTGACAATACTACGTTGACGACTTTTTTTAATATTTTACAGTCACTTGAACTGTCAATGACGCTATGCGAAACAACGGATACAGCGCCAGAATCCACTGACCAACAGCATCTGGAGTGGTAATGCCAAAACTTGTCACATGGATGAACAATCAGCGAGTCGGCGAGTTAACAAAACTCACTAATGGCGCGCATACGTTTAAATACGCGCCGGAGTGGTTAGTCAACCGCTATGCCAGGCCGTTGTCGCTTTCGCTACCATTGCAGGTGGGGAATATCACCTCTGATGCGGTTTTTAATTTCTTCGATAACCTGTTGCCTGATAGCCCGATCGTGCGGGACAGAATCGTTAAACGTTATCGCGCGAAATCAAAGCAACCTTTTGATTTACTTGCAGAGGTGGGTCGAGATAGCGTGGGTGCCGTGACGTTATTACCGGAAGATGAAGGCGTAGCAAATCCGGTGATGACGTGGGAAAAGTTAAGCGAGGCAAAGCTTGAAGAGGTATTGTCGGCTTATAAATCAGATATCCCGCTGGGCATGATAAATGAAGAAAATGACTTTCGCATCTCCGTTGCCGGCGCGCAGGAGAAAACCGCGCTGCTGAAAATGGGCGATGACTGGTGTATCCCAAAAGGAATAACGCCGACCACGCACATTGTTAAGCTGCCTATAGGCGAAATCAGACAGCCCAACGCAACGCTCGATCTAAGCCAAAGCGTTGATAATGAATATTTTTGCCTACGGCTGGCGAAACAACTCGGACTGAACGTCCCCGATGCCGGAATTATCAAAGCGGGAAGGGTGCGTGCGTTAGCGGTTGAGCGTTTTGACAGACGCTGGAATGCTGAACGGTCAGTTTTACTTCGCTTGCCGCAGGAAGATATGTGCCAGACTTTCGGTTTACCGTCATCAGTCAAATACGAATCTGACGGAGGCCCGGGCATCGCACAAATCATGGCTTTTTTGATGGGGTCCAGCGAGGCGCTAAAAGATCGCTATGATTTTATGAAGTTTCAGGTATTCCAGTGGTTGATTGGCGCAACGGATGGCCATGCCAAAAACTTCTCCGTTTTTATTCAGGCTGGCGGGAGTTATCGGCTAACGCCATTTTACGACATTATTTCGGCATTTCCGGTTCTTGGCGGTACGGGAATCCACATCAGTGATTTAAAACTGGCCATGGGGCTTAACGCATCTAAAGGCAGGAAAACGGCTATTGATAAAATTTTTCCTCGTCATTTTATGGCAACAGCAAAAGCGCTGAAATTTCCGCAGGAGCAAATGCAGGAAATTCTGCGTGATTACGCAGAGCAGATACCCGCAGCACTTGACGTCGTGACGGCTGCATTGCCGACAGATTTTCCGAACAACGTGGCGATGGCGATCAGGTTGAATGTACTGAGGCTGCATGCACGGTTAACTCGGGAAGCAGAGGAATGAACAGAAACGGGTTTGGGTGGGATATTCGCGACCAGCACAGTCATGACCGCAACGCGCTGGATTTGGTCTGGTTCTGTGTTGGTGCGCATAATGTATATTATGTTAAATTGCATTTGCCGTCTTATTATTGAGTGAGTTCGATTATCCCGCCTCCTGTCCGATATCATTTCGCCCCTGCCTCTGCGTGCGCTATGCACATTCTGACTTTTCACACGGGTAACCATACGTCAGATTTTACGTAGCGCATGCTCAACACTTATCTCAAACACTCTACATATTTTCTGGCTGACTGCTGGACTATCATTGCGCCATCACCATAAACATCTTTGCCGTCAAACGCACCGTGGATGACGTCGAATGCAATAGGCAGTAATTGTTGCGCGATCTCATTTACCGTTGTGGCCGATAACGGCAACATGTTTGGGTAGCTCCACATAAAAGAAACGGATCGTCCACCTGGCGCGACCTGTATAATATCGCCAGACAACAGCACACCCTTCCCTTTAGCATGGTGCAGCACGGTTCCCCCGGCAAAATGCCCACCCAAACGGATGAGTTGGGTTTCGTCATCAAGTTGATGTGTGTCGCCTTGCCATAATGTTATGTGTGGGCTGTCTCTGACTATCCACTGCTTGTCGGCAGCATGTAAATAAATCGGCGCGTTAAACGCCTCTGCCCAGTCTTGCATGGTGCTGTAGTAATGCGGATGTGAAATCGCGATCGCTTTGATTCCACCAAGCCCAGTGATAAGCGTTCGGGTGGCGTCATCAAGGTTAGCAATGCAATCCCATAAGATATTCCCCGCAGGCGTCATTAAAAGGAATGCGCGCTGGCCAATGGCAAATGCAGGTACGGTTTCCAGCGTCAATAATGTGGGCGAAAGCTGCCGCCATTTATTGCTATGGTTTGCGTGTAACGATTGGGGAGAAATCCACTCCTGGCCGGAAACCGGCACAAATTGTCTTTCATCTTCACAAATGGCGCATTGCGCAGGATGAGCATGCATGACTGAATAGGACGTGCCGCAGGCTTTGCATATAATATTCACCACCAATATCCTCCTGTTAATGCTGCGCGAGACGCATAAAATTTTAAAAGCAAAAACCGACCCTCAGGCCGGTTTTGCTAATAAGGCGATACTTAAAGCGGTGATGTTGTGACGACTCGGGGTTGGCGGCGATAGCCCACGGCCCCCATTGCGCCAGCAACAACGCCCATAACAATAAGCATAAAGAAACTGTACCAACTCGCTTTCGCCGCAGCGGCAGCCGCTTTATCAGCCGCTTCACGCGCTTTTTGTTCAGTTTCTTTTTTCAACTCTTGATATTTTTGACGAGCGGCCTGGTAGTTTTGTTCTGCCTGATTGACCATTTGTTCAGCCTCGGCATCACTTTTACCGGTACGCGCCATAATGATATTTTTCAGTGCCTGACGGTCTGCTGCTTCAAACGTTGCACTGTTTCTGTCGGCAAGACCTTTGATGAATTGGGTAATATCTCCACCCTGATTAACCTGATGCTGCGCCATTTGCCCCTCATTACGTGCATTTTGTTCGAGAGCTTCAGGTTGTAATTCCGGTTTACCCGTCTGTCTTAATGTCAGTTCCAGTTGATTTTGAAAATCGTCAAGGTTGATATTATTCTCATCCAATTTTTCTTTCGCCTCCCTTACCACTGAAGGTGCAACGGATTTAATACCGCTGCCCACGGCCTGCATTCCTGAGCCAACAATATTCAGCGCACCGGTTGTCGCGCTATTCGCTAACATCAGCAAGAACGTTGTACAAATTAACGTATTGACGCCAAACACGAGCACGCCATGCAGTGAGCCGTGACGATAAGCGAGCCAACCACCGACAAAACCGCCCACTGCTGCGGAAATTATCATGCTAATTCCCGTCCATATCGCGGCTCCGGTAGCCAACCCATTCATTGGATTCTCTTCCTGAAGCGGGTCAACCGTGGTGGCGCCAATCGCCGAACCTAAAATAATAAGAAGTAAATAAATCACAATGGAGATAACAACACCGGCGAACACGGCACTCCAGGAGATTTTCTTGAAAGCAGGTGTATTCACCGTCGGATAAAGAGGATCATATTGCCTCTCGTCAATATGTTGATAATTAGCCATTTCAATCTCCACTATTTTGTTAACATAGATACAATCAGTTCATGACTTATAAAACCAACGTTCTATTTAAGCGTAGTATTAATTGAAATAATTGAATGCATATTTGAACCAAACCGGATGGCATCGACCAGTTCATGTCTTTAAATAGGAATTTTCAACCGTAATAGTAATGATCGTGTGGTTATTTGTACTTAATTTTAAAAGAGTCAAAAAAAAGCCTCTGGGTAAACAGAGGCTTTATATTTTCTTTCGAAGATTAACGACTTAACAGTGTCTCTGCCGTCTCTTTCACGCTCGCCAGCAGAACTTTTACATCCTCCAGGCATACGGTCGGGTTCAGCAGCGTCAGCTTCAGGCAAGTCACGCCGTCAGCTTCCGTCACACCGACGTTGGCAGCACCGGAAGCAAGCAGTACGTCGCCGATACGCTGATTTAACAGCGCGATAAATGCTGTATCTCCGGTTTCCGGACGGAAACGGAACAGTACGCTTGCCAGCTGGGGCTGCATAACCAGCTCCAGGTGCGGCTGAGTGGAAACAAACTCTGCTACCTGCTGTGCCAGGGTTACACCGTTATCAATGATTTCGGCATATTGCTTTTTACCCAACGCTTCAAGGCCCATCCACAGTTTCAGCGCATCGAAACGACGGGTGGTTTGCAGTGATTTCGACACCAGGTTTGGCACGCCATGCTCTTCATCAAAGTCAGAATTCAGATACGCCGCCTGATAACGCATCAGTTCATAATGACGTGCATCTTTCAGCAAGAATGCGCCACAGCTGATGGTCTGGAAGAACTGCTTATGGAAATCGAGCGTCACGGAGTCTGCGGATTCCAGGCCGTTCAGGTAGTGACGATACTTCTCAGAGAGCAGCAGCGCCCCGCCCCACGCGGCATCCACGTGAACCCAGATATTCTCAGCCGCAGCCAGTTCTGTGATCTCGACCAGCGGATCGATAGCACCGGCGTCGGTGGTTCCCGCCGTAGCGACAATCGCCATCACCTGCTCGCCGTTAGCCTTTGCCTGCGCCAGTTTGGCCTTCAGGTCGGTCATATCCATGCGAGAGAATGCGTCGGTTTTTACCTGAGTCACAGAGCGATAGCCCAGGCCCATCAGCGCCATATTCTTCTGCACGGAGAAGTGTGCGCTTTCAGAGCAGAACACTTTGATTTTGCTGAGATCGCCGGTCAAACCATTCTGCTGAATGGAGTGTCCCTGGCGAGCAAAGAAAGCATCGCGCGCCAGCATCAACCCCATCAGATTGCTCTGGGTACCGCCGCTGGTGAAGACGCCAGCATCGCCAGCCGGATAACCTACCTGTTCACGCAGCCATTCGATCAGCTTCATCTCGATGATGGTGGCTGATGGGCTTTGATCCCAGGAGTCCATGCTCTGGTTGGTGGCGTTGATCAGCACTTCTGCGGCCTGGCTAATCACCAGACTCGGGCAGTGCAGATGCGCCACACACTGCGCGTGGTGCACAGAAAGGCTATCTTTGAGGAAGTACTCAACTGCACGCGCAATAGTGGCCTGGTTACCCAGGCCCTCTGCGGTGAAGTTCAGATGAATACGCTCGCGCAGCTCGTCGACGGTTTTACCCTGATACATCTCAGGCTGTTGCAACCATTCGACAACCGCTTTGCTGCTTTGCTCGATGGCATCCTGGTAGGCCGCGATGCTTTGCGCCGAACCGGACAGAATCGGGTTATTATCTGACACGTTCATTAACTCCGATTAAACCGGCTTCACGCCAGCGCCCAGCAAGGCGTTTTCGAATTTATCGAGGAAAATTTCCAGCTCAGCATTGGTGATCAGCAGAGACGGCAGCAGACGCAGTACGCAACCGTTACGACCGCCACGTTCCAGAATCAGACCGGATTCGAAGCATTTTTTCTGCAGCAGCGCAGAGAGTTCGCCATCCGCCGGGTAGCAACCCATGTGATCCTTCGCTTCATTCGGTTTCACGATTTCCAGGCCGATCATCAGGCCGAGACCGCGAATGTGACCAATGACCGGGTAACGTTTTTGCAGTTCTGCCAGTTTGCCTTTCAGCCACTCACCCTGGGCGGCAACTTTGTCAGCAATGTTGTCATCTTTCAGGATTTTCAGCGTGGTCAGGCCTGTAGCCATGGCCAGCTGGTTACCACGGAAGGTACCCGTGTGGTGGCCCGGCGCCCAGGCGTCGAACTGTTTCTTGATACCCAGTACGGCCAGCGGCAGACCGCCACCGACAGCTTTAGACATCACAATGATGTCCGGCTCAATACCCGCATGTTCAAAGGCGAACAGTTTACCGGTACGTGCAAAGCCCGCCTGCACTTCATCAATGATCAGCAGAATGCCGTGTTCCTGAGTCACTTTGCGGATGCGCTGCAGCCACTCGACCGGAGCCGGGTTAACACCGCCCTCGCCCTGTACTGCTTCGAGGATAACCGCGGCGGGTTTACGAACGCCGCTTTCCACGTCATTGATCAGGTTTTCGAAGTAATACGTCAACGCTTTAACGCCAGCGTCGCCGCCAATACCCAGCGGGCAACGGTACTGATGCGGATACGGCATGAACTGCACTTCCGGCATCATGTTGGAAACGGCTTCTTTTGGCGACAGGTTACCGGTGACGGAAAGCGCGCCATGCGTCATCCCGTGATAACCACCAGAGAAGCTGATAATGCTGGAACGACCGGTCACTTTTTTCGCCAGCTTGAGCGCAGCTTCTACTGCGTCAGCGCCGGACGGGCCGGTAAATTGCAGGCAATACTCTTTGCCCTGACCCGGCAATAAAGAGAGTAAATAAGATGAAAATTCATCTTTTAAAGGTGTGGTAAGGTCAAGCGTATGTAACGGTAAGCCGCTGCTGATGACACTTTGAATGCTTTGAAGCACGTCAGGATGATTATGACCCAGCGCCAGGGTGCCAGCGCCTGCCAGACAATCAAGATATTGATTATTTTCAACGTCAGTGATCCAAACGCCCTGCGCTTTGGCAATCGCCAGCGGCAGTTTACGTGGATAACTTCGTACGTTGGATTCAAACTCAGCTTGTCTTGCTAAAAAGGTATCATTGCTTTGTGGTAATGAATTAGCACTTAAAGTATCAATACGGACTTTATCCGTCATCATATCACTCCCACAACCTCGGGTATTAATAACGCCGGGTTGAATTAAGGTTAAAGGGGCTGCCTGTAAAAAAACGCGGCTAATATAAGTGGTTTTAGCGTAGGACTCAATCATTTATTTTAGCGCGGTTTTCATTAGGATTTTTCCTTTCTGAATCAAGGGGTAACATGGGGTTCTGTCGTTTACATACTTTAAAGATCGTTACCATTTCAGGCAAAATGTAACTGAAGGCCAAAATGCGTACAACGTCATGTAAACCATCAGAATGTCATGGTTTTATGCTTTCTTTACACACATTTACCTTTATTAACGCCCATGAATTGCCGATAAGACATTCTTTTTAACTAGTTTATCGATAAATATAATAAAAACGTCGACCCTAAAAGATAAATCACTTACTATGGCGCGCTTATTTGCACTACATGTAAATAAAAGAACTAATGCGCATCACACCGGTAACGCGTAAGAGGCATACACGTTATCGACAACGGGATGTTTATCCTGGGTTGTCACCAGAAATGTTCGCGGGCGGACATTTCGTAAGGCGAAGTCACTTCCCTTATGCCGAGAATGAAAATTTTCTAGCCATCTTTATATGGCGCCCTGATATGAGATTGTTATGACACGCATTTATCCACAATTCGTCGTTGCCAAATTTGGCGGTACCAGCGTTGCTGACTTTGACGCGATGAATCGCAGTGCCAGTATTGTTCTTGCAGATGAACAGGTTCGCCTGGTCGTATTATCTGCCTCCGCCGGTGTCACTAATCTGTTAGTCGAGCTTTCTGAAGGACTGGAAAGCAGCGATCGTATGGATAAAATCGATACCCTTCGCACCATCCAGTACAACATTATTTCCCGCCTGAAACAGCCAACGGTTATCAGCAAAGAAATAGACCAACTGCTTGAAAATATTGCCCGGCTTGCTGAAACCGCGCAGGCAATGCCATCGGCAGCATTAAGCGATGAACTGGTGAGCCACGGCGAGCTGATGTCGAGCCTGCTGTTTGCCGAAGTGCTGCGTGAACGTGAAGCCCAGGCAGAATGGTTTGACGCACGCAAAGTGATACGCACTAACGACGTATACGGTTGTGCGGAACCGAATCTTAGCCAGATCGCTGAACAGGCTGAAATGCACCTGCGCCCACGCATTGAACAGGCCATTGTTATCACTCAGGGCTTTATCGGTAGCGATGACGCCGGGCATACCACTACGCTTGGGCGCGGCGGCAGCGACTATACCGCATCCCTGATAGGCGAAGCGTTACAGGCAATGCGTGTCGATATTTGGACGGATGTCGCCGGGATCTATACCACCGATCCTCGCGTTGTACCGCAGGCCCAACGCATCGACCATATTTCATTCGCCGAAGCCAGCGATATGGCTGCGTTTGGGGCGAAAGTCTTACATCCGGCAACATTACTGCCAGCGATGCGCAAAAACATTCCGGTATTTGTCGGTTGCAGTAAAAATACCGCTGCTGGCGGTACGCTGGTCCGTCGTGAAACCGAGAATCCACCGCTGTATCGTGCGATTGCCGTTCGTCGCAAGCAAACGCTGTTACGACTGCACAGCCTGCACGCGCAGCCTGCCTACGCTTTTTTTGCTGATATGTTTGCCATCCTGGCACAGCATCAGGTGGATATTGATCTGGTGACCACGTCCGAAAGCAGCATTGCGTTGGCGCTCGATCCCTCCTGCGCGACATCCGGGGAAGATCACACCTTAACCACCTCACTGCTGACGGCGCTCTCTTCCCACTGCCGGGTTGAGATTGAAACGGGGCTGGCGCTGGTGACGCTGATTGGAAATCAGCTCCATCACGCTACGGGCGTATGTCGGGATGCCTTCGCTGAACTGGACGCGCATGCGGTACGTATGATTTGTCACGGCGCATCCAATAATAATCTCAGCTTCCTGCTGCCGGGCGACGCTGCCGATAGCGCCGTCGTTGCATTACATCGCAGGCTGTTCGAGTAAGGTTTTCAGGGGCGTTCGCGCCCCTTTTCAATTCATTGCCCCCGTTACCGCTTTCTTGTAACCTTCCCCGCTTATTTACGCACACTTTTTCGGACACTCATGACCGCTCAACATTCGAAAGATCCTTTGCACGGCGTTACGCTGGAAATGCAGGTTAATGCCCTGGTGGCTCGCTACGGTTGGGAAAAACTGGGCAAGCTGGTGAACATTAACTGTTTTAAAAATGATCCTAGTGTGAAATCCAGCCTCAAGTTTTTGCGCCGCACGCCCTGGGCGCGGGCGGAAGTTGAAGCACTCTATCTTGATTCCCTCGACGACGATGAACCTCAGGATGGCGCATTTAACCCATGGCTTCAGGGGCGTAACGATAAGATCTGATTCCCTTCCCCTGCAAATCGTAAGAGAATATCGCCTCTCAAGGAACTAGTAGAAAATGGGCGATTATGATCATCTCTTTGCGGGGCGTCTCCCCGGTCACTCAGGTTAAA
This sequence comes from Pseudocitrobacter faecalis, assembly GCF_965231525.1. NCBI lineage: Bacteria > Pseudomonadati > Pseudomonadota > Gammaproteobacteria > Enterobacterales > Enterobacteriaceae > Pseudocitrobacter > Pseudocitrobacter faecalis. The sequence goes on from NZ_CBDDNJ010000002.1 coordinate 2,026,353, forward strand.
AAACTAGGCACACTGGTTGCCGTGGCATTACTTGTTGTCAGTTGTTCGTCTAAGCCACCGAGTTCACTTGTTACGCCATCGGGTAATACGACGAAGCCTGTCGGTAAAACACAGAAACATAACGAGCCGATGCGCGGGATTTGGCTGGCAACGGTTTCACGGCTCGACTGGCCGCCAGTAAATTCGGTCAATATCAGCAGCCCTGCTATTCGCATCAATAAACAGAAAGAAGCGTTAACGGCGAAGCTCGATAACCTGAAGCAGTTGGGTATTAATACCGTGTTTTTCCAGGTAAAACCCGATGGCACCGCGCTCTGGGATTCTAAAATTTTGCCGTGGTCTGATACTTTAACCGGCAAGATTGGCGAAAACCCTGGGTACGATCCGTTGCAGTTTATGCTGGATGAAGCCCACAAACGCGGCATGAAAGTTCATGCCTGGTTCAACCCGTACCGGGTAACGACCAACACCAAACCTTCAACGGTGGCCGAGCTGAATCGTACGCTCTCGCAGCAGCCTGCCAGCATTTTTGTCCTGCATCGCGACTGGATCCGCACATCAAGCGATCGCTTTGTGCTTGATCCCGGCATTCCGGAAGCGCGCGACTGGATTACCAGTATTGTGGCGGAAGTGGTGGCGAAATATCCAGTCGATGGCGTTCAGTTTGATGACTATTTCTATACCGAAACCCCTGGCTCGACGCTTAACGATAACCAGACCTGGCGCCAATACGGCCAACAGTACGCATCAAAAGCTGACTGGCGACGTCATAATACACAACTGCTTATCGAGCAAGTGTCCCGCACCATCAAACAGCTGAAACCCGACGTCGAGTTTGGCGTAAGCCCGGCGGGCGTCTGGCGTAACCGTTCGCACGATCCGTTAGGGTCGGATACGCGCGGTGCGGCCGCCTACGACGAATCTTATGCTGATACTCGCCTTTGGGTACAACAGGGCTTGCTGGATTACATTGCCCCGCAACTTTACTGGCCGTTCGCGCGTGATGCAGCGCGTTATGATGTGCTGGCAAAATGGTGGGCGGATGTGGTGAAACCAACCAAAACGCGTCTGTACATTGGCGTGGCGTTGTATAAAGTGGGCGAACCGTCAAATAAAGAACCTGACTGGGCGGTGAATGGCGGCGTGCCGGAGCTGAGCAAACAGCTAGATCTCAACGAATCCATCCCTGAAATTAACGGGACGATCCTGTTCCGCGAAGATAATCTCAATCAACCGCAAACTCGCCAGGCGGTGAATTATCTGAAAACCCGCTGGGGCCATTAATCCTCCCTTTTGTGCGCTACGCAAATCCGGCGTAGCGCGCCTCATCTGCTATGCTTACCCTGACATTCTTTACTGGAGAACGGATATGGGATTGTTTAACTTCGTGAAAGAAGCAGGTGAAAAACTGTGGGATAAACTGACGGATTCGCATCAGGACCAGGGCGAAAAAGTCACCGAGCATTTGAAGAAACTCAATATTCCCGGTGCGGATAAAGTCCAGGTGACGGTTGTTGATGGGAAAGCCAGCGTCACCGGTGATGGACTAACCCAGGAAGAGAAAGAAAAAATTCAGGTTGCGGTGGGTAACGTTGCCGGGGTCAGTGAAGTGGAGAATAACATCACGGCTGCTGATAGCGCGGATGAAGCCACCTATTACACCGTGAAGTCCGGTGATACGCTGAGCGCGATTTCTAAAACCGTTTATGGCAATGCCAATCTGTATAACAAAATTTTTGAAGCCAACCGTCCGATGCTTTCTCACCCGGATAAAATTTATCCCGGTCAGACATTACGTATTCCTAAAGCCTGATAGCCGTACGCTTGCCGGAAGTCATTCCGGTAAGCGTTTACCCCTCGTTGTATTCACAGGCAAAATATCGTATAAAACCTCCTGTCCGAGGGGTGTCCAGTAATGGGCTGAGATGGCGCAAGCCGAACCCTTAGAACCTGATCTGGGTCATGCCAGCGAAGGGACGGGTTAGCCATCTATTTATACAGCCAATTCCTGTTCTTCCCTTATTGCGCCCGGATCTCCACCGATTACTGGAGGTCCCATGTCTTTACCCCTTTTTGAAACTGGTCTTTACGCGCGTCTGCGCTCGCTTGCCGGTCACCACTGGTATGATTACGTCGCGCATGAATTTGTTCAGCAGTTAGGCGCAGGCACCCTGCCTGAACCCGCTTTCCGCCGATATCTCACCCAGGATTATCTGTTTTTAGTTCATTTCGCCCGCGCCTACGCGCTGCTGGTCAGCAAACTGCAAAACCTGCCGGAGATGCGCGCCGCGACAGCATCACTGAATGCGATTCTTAACGAATTGCCGCTACATATCAGCTACTGCCAGCAATGGGGGTTAACGGAGTCCGACGTTACGCAGGTGGAAGAAGCCGCTGAAACGGTGAACTACACCCGTTACGTGCTGGATGTGGGACACTCAGGCGATGTGCTTGATTTGCTTACCGCATTGATGCCCTGTGTAGCAGGCTATGCGGAAATCGGCCTGCGCCTGCTCAACGATCCGGCGACTGTCTTTGAGGGGAACCCCTACGCGCCGTGGATCCGTAACTATGGTGACAAGGACTATCTGGCAGGCGTACAAGCCTCACTGACACTATTTGAAAATCTGGCCGCTGCGCGTGGAGGTGAAAGCCGTATCGGTGAGCTTTCATCTATCTTCACCACCGCCACTCGACTGGAAAGCGCGTTCTGGCAGATGGGATTGAACGCAAAATCATGAAGTGCGTGAATGCATCCCCGGCCATCAGGGTGACAGACCTTACACTTCGCTACGGCGATAAGACGATATTTGAAAATCTCAACGTCGAGATCCCCGCGGGTCATTTCGTTTCGTTGCTCGGTGCCAGCGGTGCGGGGAAAACCAGCCTGCTGCGTATCGTTGCCGGGCTGGCCGCGCCAACGGCTGGCTCGGTGACGGATGAACACGGTCATCCGCTGGAAGGCCGTATCAGCTGGATGGGTCAGCGCGATCTGCTCTATCCGTGGTTAACCATCGAACAAAATGTTTGCTTGGGTGCGCGTTTGCGCGGTGACCAAGCCGATCGTGAGTGGGCACAAGAGTTGCTCTATCGCGTTGGCTTAAGTGGTTACGGCCATGCCCTTCCGCAGACGTTATCCGGCGGGATGCGTCAGCGCGCCGCCATCGCCCGTACCCTCTACGAACAGCAGCCAATTGTGTTGATGGATGAGCCATTTTCCGCGCTGGATGCGATTACCCGCGCCACGATTCAAACGCTGGCGGCGGAATTACTGGCCGATCGTACCGTGTTGCTGATTACCCACGATCCCGCTGAGGCCTGCCGTTTGAGCCATCGCATTCTCGTTCTGGCGAAATATCCTGGCGGTATTGATGACGCCCACATTATGGCTGGCATCCCGCCACGTGACCTGGACGATCCTCAGGTTATCCAGAGCCAACGCGAGCTTATGCAACAACTGATTCGGGGGGCACAGTGATTTTCTTATCACGTATCTGGCGCGGAGTGACGCTGTTTGCAGGCTTAATGGGCTTATGGTGGCTGGCGACGCTCGGCTCTATCCCGGCATTCCTGCTGCCCTCGCCCACGGCGGTGGTTCAAGCCCTGCACGATAATGGTCGTTACCTCGGCTGGCACACATTGATTACGCTATCGGAAATCGCCAGTGGGCTGGTGATTGGTGTACTGCTCGGGGCGATTCTGGCGCTGTGCATGGTCTTCTCACCCCGTCTTCAGCGCTGGGTGATGCCAGTGGTATTAACCAGCCAGGCGATTCCTGTCTTCGCACTCGCTCCGCTGTTGGTGCTGTGGTTTGGTTTTGGCATGAGCGCCAAGGTCACCATGGCGGTGCTGATTATTTTCTTTCCGGTGACGTCGGCTCTGTTTGACGGTCTGCGCCGGGTAAGCGGTGATTATCTCGACCTGGCCCGCACCATGGGAGGATCACGCTGGGCACTACTCCGCCATGTCCAGTTGATGGCCGCCCTGCCTGCGTTTGGCTCTGGCCTGCGCATGGCGGCAGCCGTTGCGCCCATCGGCGCCATCATTGGCGAATGGGTCGGCTCGGCGGAAGGTTTGGGTTATGTGATGCTCAACGCCAACGCACGCATGCAGAGTGACATCTGCTTCGCCGCCCTTCTGATACTCGTTTTGATGACCATCTCCCTGTGGATGATCATCGATGCCCTGTTACATCGCCTGATTTATTGGGTTCCGGATAACCATTGAGAAAACTACGATGACAACAAAAATACTGAAACCTGCGCTCGCTGCTCTGCTTATCGCCGGTACACTTTCGCCAGACGCCTGGGCGCTGGAGAAAGTGACGCTGGTACTGGACTGGTACATCAACCCAGACCACGCCCCCGTGATGGTTGCACAGCAAATCGGCGCATTTAAAGAGGAAGGCCTGGACGTCACAATTGTCCCACCTTCCGATCCGGCGCTTCCTCCGCGCCTGGTGGCAGCAAAACAGGCCGATCTGGCGATCACCTATCAACCGCAACTGCACTTTTTTGCCGATCAGGGCTTACCGCTGATGCGTGTGGGCACACTTATCAATACGCCGCTGAATACGGTGATTGCGCTGGATAAAAATATTAAATCGCCTGCTGATTTAAAAGGTAAAAGCGTGGGCTATTCCGTCAGTGGCATCGAGCAGGCGACGCTCGATACCATGCTGAAACATAGCAATACGCCAGCGGATGCGGTGAAGCTTATCAACGTTAACTTTCAGCTAACCAGTGCTCTATTGACCGGCAAAGTGGACGCGGTGATTGGCGGCTATCGAAACATCGAAGCCCTGGAGATCCAGCTTCAGGGAAAAGAACCGGTGGTGTTTAATGTCGAGGATTATGGCGTGCCTGCGTACGATGAGCTGATTCTGGTGGCGAATAAAGAGATGGCTGGAGAAGCGAAAATTAAAAAATTCCTCGCGGCTTTGAAAAAAGGCAGCGACTACCTGCACGCGCATCCGCAGGAGAGCTGGAAAACGTTCGCCAGTCTGCATCCTGAGCTTAATACCGAATTGAATAAGCAGGCATGGATGAAAACGCTGCCGCTCTTTGCGCAAGATCCGGCAAAACTGGATAAAGCCCGCTATGCGCATTACGAGCAGTTTTTGTTTGATAACAAACTTATCAAAAAAATAACCCCGGTAGAGCAGTACGCTACCGGGGTTATGTAAGCCATACATCAGATTGCGAACGAAGTGCGCTTTGTTATTGCCGGATGTGGCGTAAACGCCTTATCCGGCCTACAAAATTTCGTGAATTCAATCTAATGTAGGCCTGATAAGCGCAGCGCATCAGGCAATTTTACAGCGCCATGTCGTGCTGAGGTGACGCTTCAGGCTGTGATGCTTTCTGCGTGACGTTGTCACTTGCATCAGCATTCATTTTGATTACCGGAGGCTTAACCAGCTGCAACGTGGCTGCGGTATCGTCCCAAACCTGCTGCGTCAGCGCGCTGTTACCGTTCAGTTGCTGACCGTAGCTCGGCACAATCGCGCGGATTTTGCTCTGCCATTGCTCAGAACTGAATTGTTCCGGGAACATCTTCTTAATCACGTTCAGGGTGATGGGCGCAGCGGTCGATGCGCCCGGAGAAGCACCCAGCAATGCGGAAATCGTGCGCTGTTGGTCAACAACCACTTCCGTACCCAGTTTCAGTACGCCACCTTTGTCTTCATCTTTCTTGATAATCTGCACACGCTGACCTGCCTGAATCAGTTTCCAGTCTTCTTTACGCGCCTGAGGATAGTACTCTTTCAGCGCGGCAAAACGGTCATCATCGCTCAACATAACCTGACTAATCAGGTATTTGACGAGATCAAAGTTATCCAGCCCCACATGCGTCATCGGCATCACGTTGCTGGTTGTGGTGGTGCTCAGCAAATCGAAGAACGAGCCATTTTTAAGGAATTTGGTGGAGAACGTTGCGAACGGCCCAAACAGCACCACGCGTTTACCGTCGATGAAACGTGCATCAATGTGCGGTACGGACATCGGCGGCGCACCAACGGAGGCCTGGCCATAGACTTTCTGTAGGTGCTCTTTAGTGATCGCCGGGTTTTCCGTCATCAGGAAAGAACCGCCAACCGGGAACCCTGCATAATTATCGGCTTCAGGAATGCCCGTTTTTTGCAGTAATTTCAGTGCCCCACCGCCAGCACCGATAAATACATATTTGGCATCAATCGCATGCTCTTTACCGTTATTCACATCCTTGATTGTCACGTGCCAGGAGTTATCGCCATTGCGTTTAAACTCAGTCACTTCAGACGAGGTTTGCAAAGAGAAATTCGGGCTTTTTTTCAGGCTGCCGATCAACTGGCGGGTAATTTCACCGTAGTTCACATCGGTACCGGCTGGCGTCCAGGTTGCAGCCACTTTCTGCTGCGGATCGCGCCCTTGCATTACCAGCGGAGCCCATTGCTGAATTTGCTGGTGATCGGTAGAGAATTTCATGCCCTGGAACAACGTCGTTTTTTGCAGCGCATCATAACGCTTTTGCAAATAATTAACGTTGGTGTCGCCCCAGACAAAACTCATATGCGGGGTGGAATTAATAAAGGAGTGCGGTTCACGTAAAATGCCGCGTTTCACCTGCGCCGTCCAGAATTGACGCGAGATCATAAACTGCTCATTAATATCCAGCGCTTTGCTGACATCAATCGAACCGTCCGGACGTTCCGGCGTATAGTTCAGCTCCATATTCGCCGAGTGCCCCGTACCGGCGTTATTCCAGCCATTAGAGGATTCCAGCGCCACGCCGTCGAGTTTTTCGACCATGACCTGCTTCCAGTCTGGCTGCAGCTCCTGGAGCCACGTGCCGAGAGAGGCACTCATAATACCGCCGCCAATCAGAAGGAAATCGGTTTTTTGTGAGGTTTCAGAATTAGCCCAGGTTGCCGAACTGACAAACAGCGCCACAGAGGTGAGTGAGATAATTGTCTTTTTAATTGCAGGCATAATAGTAATATCACATAGCATTGATGAAACATGAATAAATATAGTAAAGCATTTTTACGATAATTTAAAATATCTACAACATTTTTCGCACTATTATATAATTACATATTTATTTAGTTATTTAATTAAATAAATCATCAACACTCTTTGTTGGGTATTTTCGTTATGTAGGAACGCATGCGCTTCCCTCGTTCTTATGGAACGAGGGAGTAAAATGAAAGGCTTTACCAGGAGAAATCCTGGACCAGTGATAAGTCCCAGGCAGTGGCAAACAGTGAAATGAAGATGATCAGGTTCACTGCGGTTTCTATTCTTTTTTCCATTTTGATTCTCCTTATGCCGGTTATGACGATCTAACACGGAAAACCTTAATGATTTCTTAATGCTGCACGACCATCATAAGGCGAACGCAGCAGGTTATGAATACGAGTATGCCAATAAAAACCGGCTGCGTCCCCCTCTTTTACTTTTGCGCACTAAGTGAGCTGATAGTGCTTATCTGCCGTCAGTTTTGCCGGGATCACGGTTTCATCGTTCATTTGCAGCAGCTCTATCTCAATCGCGTTGCAGATAGCATCCAGCGGCAGATCGTTATCTTCCATGCCAAACGGCTCTTCCAGTTCTTCGGCAAGGGTATCAAGCGCGATAAACGTGTACGAGATAAGCACCGACACAAACGGCGTCATGTAGTGCAAATCAACAACCAGCGCGAACGGCAGCATGATGCAAAACAGATAAACGGTGCGGTGCAGGATCAGCGAATAGGCAAAAGGCACGGGTGTATTGGCAATACGCTCGCACCCGGCCAGTACGCCCGACATATCATTAAGCCGGTTATTCAGGCTATGAAACAGAATGTCCGACAGTTTTCCTTCGCGACGACGCACGGCCAGCCACTCCCCCATCATCAGGAGAATACGGTTTGCAGGCGTTTGAACGGCCAGAACCTGAGCCAGCTGTTTGTCATCAAGATAGTTTGCCAGCACCGCTTTCGCAGGCTGGCGGCGTAATGACAAGCGCAGGCTGTGGGCAAACGCGATTTGCAGCCTGGTAAACTCCGCAATATTGGGTTCGTCGTGAAGCGTATTTTTCACTTCCCGCAGCAAGGAGCGTGAAGCAATCATCAGTTGCCCCCACAGCAAGCGCGCTTCCACATAACGTGCGTAGCAGGCGTTATTTCTGAAGCCCAGGAAGATAGCAATGGCGACACCAAGAATACTGAATGGCGCCACGGTAAGCTTGATACCCAGTGAGGTGTACCACGGTAAAATTGCGATAACCACAATTGAGAGCAGGAAATTGAGTAGCAAGCGAGAGTAGATCTTGGGAAGCACCGAACCATGCCAGACAAGAATGCGAGGCAGCCAGTGTTGATGAGGACGCGCAATCATATATTTATCGATTAAGTTAATAACTTGTTTATTAAACGTGATTGCGGTCACATATTCAAGCGGTTTGCTTGGCTGTCGCGTATAATCAATCCCCTTTCATTCCTGCCAAAAATGACGACGCACGATGTTTAAGTGTGGATTACAAAGAGATGAAATATGTATGTTGTAACTAATGGTGCTAAATAAAAAACCCGGCATTTGCCGGGTCTGGTTCATGCTCTTAGCACAGCGGCTGAACGGCTTTACGCATTCCCTGCAGCAGAATCGCGTCAAGATCCAGAGACACCTGCTCGACAAGGCCGACAACCTGAGTCAGGTCCTGCTCCCAATGCTCACTCACAGAAAGCACCGTTTTCACCAGCTCGCTGGTACTAATCAACTGATCACGATGCTGCGCCCACAGTTGCTGATAACGTTCAATCCAGTGCGCATCATCCTGTACCGGATACGTTTCACCGTTACGCTCTGCGCGATAAAACGCAATCAGTGCCGCCAGCGCGAAAGTTAAACGTGCAGGCAGTTTGCCGGTTGCCTTCTGCCCTGCCAGCAGTTGCGGCAGAATACGGGTACGGAATTTCGTCATCCCGTTCAGCGCGATAGAAAGCAACTGATGCTTGATATACGGATTGCGGAAACGCCCGGTTACCGCGCTGGCGAAAGATTCCAGCTCATCACGCGGCAAATCGAGCACCGGGATAATCTCGTCGTAAATGGCTTTTTCAACGAAAGCACAGATTTCCGCGTCATTCATCGCCTCGCCGACCGTATCGAGCCCTGCCTGGTAGGCTACCGGCACCAGAGCCGTGTGCGCCCCGTTCAGAATCGCCACTTTACGCTCTTTATACGGTTTGATGTCATCCACAATCAGCACGTTGAGGGAGAGTTTGTCGAGACGCAGTTCGCTGGCGAGCGATTTCGGCCCCTGAATAACAAACAGGTAGAAGTGCTCAGCGGTATCAAGGAAACCGTCTTTGTAACCCAGTTCCGCTTCAATGGACGCCGCTTCATCACGCGGATAACCGGTAACAATTCGGTCGACCAGGGTGGAACAGAATGTGTTGGATTCATTCAGCCAGGTCACAAATTCCACCGGCAGCGCCCACTCCTGCGCGTAACGCAGCACCAGTTCATGCAGCGCGTCACCGTTATAGTCTATCAGTTCGCAAGGAATGATAATCCAGCCTTTATCCGCTGCGCCGTTAAAATGCGTGTAGCGTTCAAACAGCAGACGAGTCAGTTTAGCCGGATAGCTTACGGCCGGTGCATCATCAAATTTATCGCCGGCATGGTAGCTGATGCCCGCTTCCGTGGTGTTCGAGAAGACAAAGCGCATGTCCGGGTTGTGTGCCAGTTTCAGGAAAGCGTCGTAATCGGTATAAGCGCTGATTTCGCGGTTAACGGAACGAATTAAACGCGCATCGCTCACGGCATCGCCCTGCTCATTCAGGCCACGAATGATGGTCGTGTACAGGCCATCCTGCGTGCTGAGTGACGGCGGGAAATCGCTGGCAATCGGGCGAACAATCACTACACCGGCATTCAGATCGGTGTGTTCGTTCAGCAGGTCGATCTGCCAGTCAACGAATGCGCGCAGGAAGTTACCTTCGCCAAACTGAATGATACGTTCAGGGTACTGCGCACCGGGGAAGTCCTGGCGGTTCAGAGTCTTCACAATCGTTTCCTTTTTAATTAGTCATACAACCTGGTCGAATTGGTGTAATAACTTACCAGATTTTTAGACAATGAAACCCTGTTTTGATCAAAATGTGAGGACTAATTCATAATTCAGAGGAATTTATAGAACACACTGGTGGCGGTTAATTCCCCCGCAGGCATCAGCGCATAACGCGGGATTTCGCCCACTTTATGCCAGCCAGCGCGCTGGTAGAACGTCTCCGCCCCGCTTCCCGTTGCGGTATCAAGCACAAGCACGTTTTTGCCTGCATCACGCGCTATCGTTTCCAGATGCGACATCAACTGACTTGCTATACCAAAACGTCTGGCATCCTCATGCACCAGCAGTTTAGCCACATCCGCGCGATGCGGCTGGTTCTCGGGTTGATCGATAATAAGCTGGACGGTGCCGACAATCCGCTGCTGCGCGTCTACTGCCACAAGTAAGATACGTTCATTCGCCACCACGCTCACCGCGGTACGTTGCCAGAATGCCAGCGCTTTTTCGCGGCTAAAAGGCAGCATAAAACTGACCGACGCGCCGCCTTCAACGCAGTTGATCAGAATGTCGGTCAGATCATGGAGATGCAACAGAATTTCATCATGGGATAGCGTGCGCACGGTAAAGGACGGGGTCATGAAACTCTCCTGAGTGAATTTCATGTCACTATCGCTGGCGGCGCGTAACAGCACAAGAGGTGCCGTCATCGCATTTACTTATGGTTGTGGTTTATTCATCTGAATCACCAGCCAGTGGTGAATGACGCCGACAATATAGTGTTGCTGGGCGTCATCAAGCGCCGTTCCCGCAGGAATGTTATGCCATTTTTCCAGGCAGCCGCGACAGCAGGTTGCCGTCGCGTGCTGGGCGATAAACACAGGGTGCCCGCGCATGGGTGTTTGCTTGCCATCATTTTTCGGCTGTGCCGGGGCGAGTCGGGATGCGATGAAATCGGCCGCGTGACTGTCGATAACCTCGGGGCCCTTGTCATAGCAATACTGCCGCTCTTTTGCGCCAAGTTTAAAACGGCTGCGAAACGGCGAGCGCGCCAGGCGTGTAAACAAATTATCGAGAGGAACCATTAGTACACTGAACGTCCAATCTTATGCGTTAATTTTTCCAGAACCGCGACGCCCGCCAGCGAGTTACCGGCTTCGTCCAGTTCCGGGCTCCATACGGCAATCGCCATCTCATGCGGCACGATCGCAACCACACCGCCGCCAACGCCGGATTTCGCCGGCAGCCCGACGCGCCAGGCGAACTCACCGGCATTCTGATACATGCCGCTGGTCGCCATGAGAGCATTAACCTGCCGCGCCTGCATCGGTGAAATAATCGGGTGGTGAATATGCGGTGCCCGCCCCTGATTCGCCAGGAACAAAAATGCCCGCGCCAGTTCGTTGCAGCTCATTTTCAACGCGCAATAGTGAAAATAGTTTTGCAGTACCGTCGCCACATCGTTATGGAAATTACCAAAGGATTTCATTAACCAGGCGATCGCCGCATTACGCGCGGAGTGCTCAAACTCGGAGCGTGCAACCACAGAATCGTAGGTAATATCCGGGACGCCGCACAACGTGCGAATAATCTCCAGCATGCGCATACGCGGTGCGCTCAATCGTCCCTGCAGCATATCGCATACAACCAGCGCGCCCGCATTAATAAACGGGTTACGCGGAATACCCTGCTCGATTTCCAGCTGCAACAGCGAGTTAAAGGGCTGACCAGAGGGATCTTTCCCTACCCGTTGCCAGATTTCGTCTTCTGAATAGTGGTTCATCGCCACCACCAGACTGAGTACTTTGGAGATGGACTGAATGGAGAAACGTTCGTCGGCATCGCCCGCCGAGAAGTGCTGACCATCCACCGTGCTGATGGCAATCGCCAGTTTGTTGCCGCTTACCTGGGCCAGCGCCGGAATATAATCCGCTACCTTACCTTGCCCAATCAACGGCCTGACGTCGGCTAAAATCGACGCCAGCATGTCATTATCGATGACCGTAGTCACTTACTACTCCTTGCCCGCAGGCTATTTCCGGCCTGCAAGTATAACAGAGCATGATGGATGAAACATAAGAAAGCCCGCACGAAGCGGGCTGAGAAAAAATGGGTGCGTTGTGGATATGCCTGACACACAAAGAGTGGCGGGGATCGCTCCCCGCCGTTGCTCTTACACGGATCGGCACGCTGTGAAAACAGCAACCTCCGTTTGGCCAGTTCGGATGTGGACCTCACAGAGATCTTTTCTCATTACCAGCACCGCCACATCGGCGGAAACACAGATAATGACCAGGGCAAGTAGCATCCCTTTGTACTGTTTCATCGCGCTCTTTTCCTTGACCTTACGGTCTGTAAGAGGCACTCTACATGTGACTAGCATATAGGGGGCCTCGGGTTGATTGAAAAATCACTCGGGGCTTTTCTCTATCTGCCATCCTGCAAATGCCTGAGACAGATAGCCTCAAGCACCCACAACCATCTTACGCCGCGCCATCCCTGTTTACGCTTTGATAAACACTCTTTTTTCGAGATTATCGACGGTCTTTCCACACCGTTTGTACGTTGCAGAATTCATGCAAACCAAAATGCGACAGCTCTCGACCAAATCCGCTTTTCTTCACGCCACCGAAAGCCACGCGCGCGTCACTGGCGCTGTAACCGTTGATAAATACTCCGCCGCATTCGAGCTGTGCGGCAAAGCGTTGAGCCTGTGCGTCATCGGCAGTGAAAACCGTCGCTGAAAGACCAAACTCACTGTCGTTTGCCAGTTCGAGAGCATGATCGGCATCGCGCGCAATGGTAATTGCCGCGACCGGGCCAAACATTTCCTGACGAAACGCAGTCATCTCTGACGTGACATTCCCCAGCACGGTCGGCGCGTAATAATTACCGTTTCCGGCCATTTTTTCGCCACCTAACAGCAGAGTCGCGCCTTCGGCAAGCGTTGCCTGAACCTGTTGATGCAGTTCATCACGCAGGTCAAAGCGCGCCATCGGGCCTAAATAGTTTTGCTCGTCCAGCGGATCGCCCATTTTCAGTTGCTCGGTTGCCGCAACAAATCGGCGTGTAAAAGCATCCGCGATCCCGGCTTCAACAATAAAGCGCTTCGCCGCAGCGCAAACTTGCCCGGTATTCTGATAACGCCCGATAACTGCCGCCTGCACCGCGGTATCAAGATCCGCATCGTTCAGCACAATAAAGGGATCGGAACCGCCCAGCTCAAGCACGCATTTTTTCAGCGCGGCACCGGCCTGAGCGCCAATCGCGCGGCCAGCACGCACGCTTCCCGTTACCGTGACAGCGGCGATACGCGCGTCGTTAATCGCCTGCGTAACCCCCTCATTGGTCGCATTCACCCAGCCGAAAACGCCCGCAGGAACGCCCGCTTCGAGGAAGATCTTACCGATCAGTTGCGCACTGCCCATCACATTAGGCGCATGTTTTAACAGATAACTATTCCCGGCCAGCAGAATTGGCACCGCGCCGCGCAGCACCTGCCACAACGGGAAGTTCCACGGCATAACTGCCAGAATCGGCCCCAGTGGACGATATTCAATAACAGCGTTGTTATCCTCCACCAGCGTGGATTCGGTATTCAGCATCGCCGGGCCATGCTCGGCGTACCAGTCGCAAAGGCTGGCGGATTTCGTGACTTCCCCGCGCGCCTGAGCAATCGGTTTGCCCATTTCGAGGGACATCATTTGTGCCATCTCTTCGCCACGTTGACGCAGTACGCGGCCAACAGCACGTAATGCCGCTGCGCGCGCCGTGACGGAGGTATTACGCCACTGGCGATAGCCAGCATCGGCAAGGGCGATAGATTCATCGACCTGTGCGGTTGTCGCCCACGGCAATGCCGACAGAGTTTCGCCATTAGCCGGGTTGATGGAAATCGCGTGAGTTGCAGGTGAAGTCATTCTCTTCTCTCTTATCCGGTGATGTGATGTTGTCATTCTGGACGCTTGTCGTCTTTATGAAAACTGAATAATATTAAGCTCACCATTCACGAATTGAGAACACCATGGACCTGACGCAGCTTGAGATGTTCAACGCCGTCGCACAAACCGGCAGCATTACCCAGGCCGCGCAGGTTGTGCACCGCGTACCCTCGAATCTCACCACCCGTATTCGCCAACTGGAGGCGGATCTGGGTGTTGAACTGTTTATCCGCGAAAGCCAACGTCTGCGCCTTTCCCCCGCCGGGCACAGTTTTCTGCGCTACAGCCAGCAGATCCTCGCGCTGGTCGATGAAGCCCGTATGGTGGTCGCCGGAGATGAACCGCAGGGTTTATTTTCCCTCGGCGCGCTGGAAAGCACCGCCGCCGTTCGCATTCCGGAAACACTGGCGCGTTATAACCAGCGTTACCCGAAGATTCAGTTTGATCTGGCGACTGGCCCTTCCGGCACCATGATCGACGGCGTTTTAGAAGGCTCGCTGAGTGCGGCCTTTGTTGACGGCCCGGTGATGCATCCCGGTCTGGAAGGCATGCCGGTATATCAGGAAGAGATGATGATCGTTGCGGCGAATGGGCACCCTAAAATTACTCGCGCCAGCGACGTCAACGGCACGAGCATTTACGCTTTTCGGGCCAATTGCTCTTATCGTCGCCATTTCGAGAGCTGGTTTCAGGCGGATCACGCCACGCCCGGCAGAATTCACGAGATGGAATCCTATCACGGGATGCTGGCCTGCGTGATTGCCGGGGCGGGATTGGCCTTGATGCCGCGGAGTATGCTGGAAAGCATGCCCGGACACCACCAGGTCGAAGCCTGGCCGCTGGCGGAAAAATGGCGCTGGCTGACGACCAGGCTGGTCTGGCGACGTGGCGCGAAAAGCCGCCAGTTAGAGGCGTTTATTGAATTGCTGGATGAGCCTCAAAAACTTAAAGACTAGCCTCAGGCAAAAAAAGCGTTCCTTTCAAATAGAGGGACGCTTTCCCGCCCATCAATACCCTATCCCCCTGCCATTCGCAGCGTACATCGCCACCGCGTGCGGAAACCTGACGCGCCAGCATGTGCGTTTTCCCAAGCTTGTCGCCCCAGTAGGGAATGAGCATAGTATGCGACGAGCCAGTCACCGGATCTTCCCACACCGCTTCGCCCGGCGAGAAAAATCGGCTGACAAAATCATACGCACCGTCGCCGCGTGCAGTAATCGCCACTTTATGTTCTCCGGGGATCATAGCGCTAATATTCGGCGTCACGGCTTCCACCTGCTGTCTGTTTTCCAGCTCAATAACCCAGGCGCGGCCTTTACGTGCATGCAGATAATCCGTAATCCCCAGCGCGGCAAGCATGTCGGAAGGCGGCGTCGCGGGTTGCGTCTCGCCCATCGGAAAATCAAGCGTCAGCCATTCGCCATCGCGCGTGACCGTCAGTTGTCCTGATGCGGTTTCGAAGCGAATTGTGCGTTCCGGATAATGCAGTTGCTGAAAAATAACGTGCGCCGTGGCAAGCGTCGCGTGCCCGCATAAATTGACTTCCTGGCGGGTGGTAAACCAGCGCAACGCAAAGCCACTCGGCTGCTGTACCACAAATGCGGTTTCTGACTGATTATGCTGCTGGGCCATTTTTAGTAATAATGTATCGGGTAACCAGTTCTCCAGCACACATACCGCCGCCGCATTCCCCTCAAACGGACGCTCACTAAACGCATCCACCAGATAAATATCAATTTCCCGCATTCTGATCTCCTGTCGCTATTCAATCGTTAAAATGACACAAATCTGCGGGTCGCGGCAGACGGTGAGGAAAATCGTTGGCAACGCCATTGAGCTAATAACTACAAAATGAGATCCAAGTCACAAAATGATTGTCATTCAGCCAACATTGGCTTTAAGATCGCACGTCTCATCCCGATCAAACTACCCCAGAAAATCCTATGACAACCAACACAGTCTCGCGCCACATCGCATGGCTTAGGGTGGTGACGCTCGCCATCGCAGCCTTCATCTTTAATACCACCGAGTTTGTGCCGGTGGGCCTGCTTTCTGATATTGCCGACAGTTTTGCCATGACCACGGCGCAGGTCGGTATCATGCTGACAATCTATGCATGGGTCGTCGCGCTGATGTCGCTGCCGTTTATGCTGCTGACCAGCCAGATGGAGCGCCGCAAGTTGTTAATTGGCTTGTTTGCGCTGTTTATTGCCAGCCATATACTCTCTTTCTTCGCCTGGAACTTTAGCGTGCTGGTTGCCAGCCGTATCGGCATCGCCTTTGCCCATGCCGTGTTTTGGTCGATTACCGCGTCCCTGGCCATCCGCATGGCGCCTGCCGGAAAACGCGCGCAAGCGCTAAGTCTGATTGCCACCGGTACCGCGCTGGCGATGGTGTTTGGCATTCCGATTGGCCGCATCGTAGGGCAATATTTTGGCTGGCGAACCACCTTCCTTGCTATCGGTATTGGCGCGCTGCTGACCATGGTGGCGCTGATTAAACTGCTGCCCAAACTGCCGAGTGAACATTCGGGTTCCCTGAAAAGCCTGCCTGTGCTGTTTCGTCGCCCGGCACTGGTCAGCATTTATCTGCTGACCGTGGTTGTGGTGACCGCTCATTACACCGCGTATAGCTACATCGAACCTTTTGTGCAGAACGTCGCTGGGCTGAGCGGAAATTTTGCCACCGTGCTGCTGTTGATTCTTGGCGGTGCGGGCATCATCGGCAGTATTCTGTTCGGGAAACTGGGTAACCTGCACGCTTCTGGTCTCATCACCAGCGCAATCGGCCTGCTGTTGATTTGCCTGCTGCTGCTATTGCCGGCGTCCCATCAGGCCAGCCATCTTGCGGTGCTGAGCGTCTTCTGGGGTATTGCGATTATGATTATCGGCCTGGGCATGCAGGTGAAAGTGCTGTCGCTGGCACCAGATGCAACAGACGTGGCGATGTCGCTGTTTTCCGGGATCTTTAATATTGGTATTGGCGCGGGCGCGCTGCTGGGAAGCCAGATAAGTAGCCACTTCTCAATGGCCTCAATCGGTTACGTCGGGGCGGTTCCGGCGATTGCCGCGTTGATCTGGTCGGTGATTATCTTCCGCCGCTGGCCCACAGCGTCATTAGAAGAGCAGGCGCACCGCTCGTGAGGATTCGGGAGCCGGGCTGACATCCCCGGCTCCCTGCATTACGCGCCCGGCCAGGTGTTAATGATTTCCACCACGCCGTTAATAATAAACTGCACGCCCATACACACCAGCAAGAATCCCATCAGGCGCGAAATGGCTTCGATGCCACCTTTCCCTACCCAGCGCATGATCGCCCCGGAACTGCGCAGGCTACCCCACAGGATAATCCCCACCAGCGCGAATATAATGGGCGGCGAGACAAGCACTACCCATTCCGGGAAACTCACGCCGTGTTTAATAGTAGACGCCGAGCTGATAATCATGGCGATAGTACCCGGCCCCGCCGTGCTCGGCATGGCCAGCGGCACAAACGCAATATTGGCGGTCGGCTCATCTTCCAGCTCTTCTGATTTGCTGGACGCTTCCGGTGATTCGTGGGCTTTCTGCTGCGGGAAAAGCATGCGGAAACCGATAAACGCGACGATCAAGCCGCCGGCGATACGCAGACCAGGTATTGAAATACCGAATGTATTCATCACCAACTGACCGGCATAGTAGGCAACCATCATAATGACGAAGACATAAATAGAGGCCATGCGCGCCTGATGGTTACGTTCTGCCGCATTCATATTTCCCGCTAATCCGAGAAAAAGCGCCACGGTGGTGAGCGGGTTTGCCAGCGGTAAAAGCACCACCAGACCAAGCCCGATTGCCTGAAAAAGTTCAATCATATGAGATACTAGCCTTCTCTGTTTTACGAATAAGTTCGCAGTCTACGCGATGCAGTATAGCGTTTTCGCAGCATCTCTTGCTATGTGGGCCCTTTGTACAGAATGTCCTCTTTATTGTAGTTGGATACTCTCTGTTCAGCGTTTTAGCAAATCGTGGCATCCCTCAATCCATTCAGTTGACTTATGATTGCACGAGAAATAATATCCTCCGCAACTAAAGTACTTGCCAGGGCAACCATTGTGAACATCACAAGCGACCTCTTT
This sequence comes from Pseudocitrobacter faecalis, assembly GCF_965231525.1. Lineage (NCBI taxonomy): Bacteria > Pseudomonadati > Pseudomonadota > Gammaproteobacteria > Enterobacterales > Enterobacteriaceae > Pseudocitrobacter > Pseudocitrobacter faecalis. The sequence goes on from NZ_CBDDNJ010000002.1 coordinate 2,044,445, forward strand.
GATGAAATAATCCCGCTTGGGCATTTGATTCACATGGTTAATCAAAAAAAAGATCGCTTACTCAACGAGCATCTATCGCCTGAAGACATTACTTCCTCACAGTTCAGGGTGCTCTGCTCTATTCGCTGTAAAGGCAGCATTACACCGGTAGAGCTGAAGAAAATCCTGTCGGTCGATCTGGGCGCGCTTACCAGAATGCTTGACCGATTGCTTTGCCGGGGCTGGATTGCCCGTTTGCCGAATCCTCATGACAAACGCGGCGTGCTAATCCAGTTAACGCCAGAAGGCGCTGAAATTTGTGAGAAATGTCATCAGCTTGTTGGGCAGGACCTGCATCAGGAATTAACAAAAAACTTAACGGCAAACGAAGTTGAAACGCTTGAGCTTCTGTTAAAAAAGATTTTGCCGTAAACAGAAAGAGGTAAGACGATGTCCAGACGCAACACTGACGCTATCACCATTCATAGCATTTTGGACTGGATCGAAGATAACCTTGAGTCGCCCCTGTCGCTGGAAAAAGTGTCAGAGCGTTCAGGTTACTCCAAATGGCACCTGCAACGGATGTTTAAAAAGGAAACGGGACACTCTTTAGGTCAGTACATTCGCACCCGTAAATTGACCGAGATTGCCCAGAAGTTAAAAGAGAGCAATGAGCCGATTCTCTACCTGGCTGAACGCTACGGTTTTGAATCACAGCAGACGTTGACGCGAACCTTTAAAAACTATTTCGATGTGCCGCCGCACAAGTATCGCGTCACCAATATGCACGGAGAGTCTCGTTATCTCTTCCCGCTTAATCACTGTACTTATTAATCGCCTGCACAAGACGTATCGAGGAATACCATGAAACTGTTCGCCTCCGCTGCCTTCGCTATTATGGCGTTGGTTTCCAGCCAGAGTTATGCGGAGCAAACCCTGACACCGACGCAACACAACGCCCGAGACACCATGATTATGCCGTCGGCTAACCAACAGTCGCCGTTCGATTTTAATCATATGGATGCCGGTAGCGACAAATCAGACGAACTGGGTGTACCTTACTACAACCAGCGTGGTTTCTGATTTGTGTCCGCCCCGCACATGCGGGGCGTTGCTTTATCCCCTCGCCGCCCGCATGCCGGGAAGACGCAATCCGAAGACGTTAATAAACAAGCCCGCCATAATCAGCACCGCCCCCAAAAGCTGTAATGCCGATAAGGTTTCATCGAGCAATAACGCCGCGCTTGCCAACCCCACAACCGGAACCAGCAGCGACAACGGTGCCACGCGCCAGGTTTCATAGCGCCCGAGTAACGTTCCCCAGATGCCATAGCCGATAATCGTCGCTACAAACGCCAGATAGACCAGCGACAAAATAGTGGTGAGATCGATAGTCAGCAGGCTTTGCACCATCAGAGACGAGCCATCGAAAATAAGCGAGCTGAGCATAAACGGAATAATCGGGAACAGTGCACTCCACACCACCAGCGACATCACCGCCGGCTTTGATTCATGCTGCATGATGCGTTTATTAAAGATATTGCCGCAGGCCCAGCTTAATGCCGCCGCCAGGGTGAGCATAAACCCTAACAAGCCGACATGCTGGCCGTTCAGGCTCCCCTCAATCAGCACCAGTACGCCAAATACCGCAAGAGAAATCCCGGCCACCTGCTTACCCTGTAATCGTTCGCCAAACACAAACGCGCCAAGAATGATGGTAAAGAATGCCTGCGCCTGAAGCACCAGCGAGGCCAGCCCGGCTGGCATACCAAATTTAATCGCACAAAACAGAAAGGCAAACTGACCAAAGCTGATGGTCAGGCCATAACCCAACAGCAGGTGAAGAGGAATTTTTGGCCTTGCCACAAAAAAGATGGCCGGAAACGCCACCAGCAAAAAACGCAATCCTGCTAACAACAGTGGTGGCATATTGTGCAGTCCCACTTTGATCACCACAAAGTTGATGCCCCACGCCACCACCACCAGCAATGCCAGTAGCCCATCTTTACGCGTCATACCCTGCCTCAATTATTTATTAAAATTATGTGAACAGATTCAACATAACTAAAAATAGCAAGATCGAACAGATCATTATTTTTAGCAGGGGTAAATGCGAGGGCACCTTTTTGCATCGTGTATACAAGCACGCACTGGCATGATATTTCTGAAAGGCACATCACAACCAGGACATAACCATCCGTCAGGCAGAACAATGAACTCAACTCTACGCCGCTCCACAGGAGCGCTGCTGGCGTCGTCGCTCCTGTTGACCATCGGACGCGGCGCGACGCTTCCTTTTATGACCATCTACCTCACGCGCAAATACGCAATGACGGTCGATTCCATCGGCTATGCCATGACTATTGCGCTGACCATTGGCGTTATTTTTAGCCTTGGATTCGGCATTCTCGCGGATAAGTTCGATAAGAAACGCTACATGCTGCTGGCGATTGTTGCGTTTATCGCCGGATTTATCGCGATTCCACTGATCAATAGCGTCACTTTAGTGGTGCTGTTCTTTGCACTGATCAACTGCTCATATTCCGTATTCGCAACCGTCCTGAAAGCCTGGTTCTCTGACGCCCTGTCATCCACGGAAAAAGCGCGGATCTTCTCCCTGAACTACACCATTTTGAATATCGGCTGGACGGTCGGGCCTCCGCTCGGCACGCTACTGGTAATGTACAGTATCAATTTACCCTTCCTGCTGGCCGCTGTCTGTGCTGCCTTACCGTTGGTGCTGATTCAACGTTACGTCCAGCACATACTCATCAGCGAAAGTGAACAAACGCCGGCGGCGTGGGATCCGTCGGTATTACTCCATGACAAAGCGTTGTTATGGTTTACGCTATCGGGTCTGCTCGCCTCTTTTGTAGGTGGGGCGTTTGCTTCATGCCTCTCACAATATGTGCTGGCAGTTGCAGACAGTGTTTTTGCAGAGAAAGTGGTCGCGGTGATTCTGCCGGTGAATGCCATCATTGTCGTCACACTTCAGTATGCGGTGGGTCGCCGGCTCAGCGCCAGGAATCTGCGCCCGCTCATGACGCTAGGCACCGTTTGCTTTGTGCTGGGCCTGGTCGGATTTATGTATTCCGGAAACAATTTGATTTACTGGGGACTCGCGGCGGCGGTGTTTACCCTTGGCGAGGTTATCTATGCGCCCGGCGAATATATGTTGATTGATAACATCGCCCCGCCGGGCATGAAAGCCAGCTACTTTTCCGCCCAGGCGCTGGGCTGGATGGGCGCCGCGCTGAACCCCATGCTCACGGGGCAAATTCTTACGCACATGCCACCCGCCTCGCTGTTCCTGATTTTAATTACCGCGATCGTCATCGCCTGGGCTTTGGTGCTGAAAGGCATGAATGCCAGCGGCGGGCGGAAAGCGCTCACCGCGCAGTAACCCTCATCCTCAGCGCGTAAGTGTTGCGCGCTGAGGTGTACCGGCAAATTCATATCCTTCATCCTGCCAGCCAGTCATCCCGCCGATCATCACTTTCACCGGACGCCCCAGCAATGCCAGCTTCAGCGCCGCCTGGTCAGCGCCATTACAGTGTGGCCCCGCGCAATAGACCACAAACAGTGTCTCCTGCGGCCACTCTGCCATCCGCTCCGCCGTCATCTCGCGATGAGGTAAATGACGCGCACCGGGAATATGCCGAGCGGCAAACATTTCCGGGCTGCCGACTGCATGCAGAAGCACAAAATCCACATCCTGATTACGCATGGCGGCGTGCACATCGGCACAGTCTGTTTCCATACTTAAGCGCTGGCGGAAATGACGCACCGCGTCTTCGGCAGAGGCCACTGCAAATTCACTCACATAACTCATAGGCACATCTCCTGATCTGTGTTAACACTATGTAGTCCCCGCGTCTGCGGGTTCCACTATCGCGAGTATAAACATGGTATTACCTTCAGAGCCGCCAGCATTTCTGACAAAAAAAGACCAGAATATGACAATCACTCACGCCCCCCTGGTGGTCGTGCTGGCCTATGACGGGCTATGTACATTTGAATTTGGCGTTGCGGTTGAAATTTTCGGTCTTCCCCGCCCCGAGATGGGTGATGGCTGGTATCGCTTCGCCGTCGCCGCCGTTGATGAGGGTGAAATGCGCGCGCTTGGAGGTATTCGTCTGGTGACGGATGGCAACCTGGAACTCCTGCAGGACGCTGACACGATTGTTGTGCCGGGCTGGCGTGGCGTGGAAACCCCGGTGCCCGATGCGCTGAGTGACGCCTTGCGTAAGGCTCATGGCCGTGGTTGCCGGATGATATCCATTTGCTCCGGCGTCTTTGTGCTGGCGGCGGCGGGCTTACTGGACGGTAAAAAGGCCACCACCCACTGGCGTTATACCGAAAGGCTTCAGCAGCATTACCCCGCCATTAATGTGGTTGAGGATGTGCTTTATCTGGAAGAGGATAATGTCATGACATCGGCAGGCAGCGCGGCGGGGATTGATCTCTGTTTGCACGTCGTACGGCTCGATTTCGGCCTTGAGGCCGCAAATGTTGTTGCGCGTCGTTTAGTGGTTCAGCCACATCGTGACGGCGCGCAACAGCAGCAGGTTGCGCGCCCGGTCGCGCGTGACCGCGAAAGTCTACGGATGGGCTCGCTGTTTGATTATCTGCACCAAAACATTGCTGAAAGCCATACGGTGGCCTCGCTGGCACAGCATGCAGGGATGAGTGAACGTACTTTTTTACGCCGATTTCAGGACGCAACAGGAAAAACACCGGCCCGCTGGCTGTTAGACGAACGTCTTAGCCGGGCCCAGCACTATCTGCTGACAACACGACTCAGTATGGAAAGCGTGGCTGAACGCGTGGGCTTTGGAAACGGTAAGACCCTGCGTCGTCATTTTCAGCAGCATCTGGCAAGCAGCCCGCTCGCGTGGCGGAAAAAATTCACGGGTAGCGGTGAATAATCGTATTTCTGGCAAAAAAAAACCGTCAGATAACTGACGGTAAAATGCTTGCATGGATAGATCTGTGTTTTGGTTAGTACAACCATTCGTAGACATCCCTGGTCACGACGGCTGTTGCTAAAAATCATCCTATCACTGACTTCCTCAATGAAAGCTAAACGACAAATACGTCATTCAGCGTATTTGTTTTCCAGCCTTTTTTGCTTTTGCAGCAGGCAGTGCGATCCGCCCACATTCTGCCAGACCGTGATTCCTGTAAATTTTGATTTTCAGGTGTGTTTGACCAGGTCACACCACGGCGAATTTTACGCATACTTTTTTTCATACTACCCTCCGGTAGATTGTCGAAATTTAATCCGTTAACTCAACAAGTTACGAGTCAATAGTAGCAGCCTGAATGGCGAGTTACTTCAATAAATGCGCTTATTTGTAAAGACGGTGTGAGGAAATGCACGAATACTAAAGACATAGATATCAACTTCAGACACCTACCGATTATGTCGGGTTGTCGTGAAATTCATCTTGCGTAAGATAGCCAGCGTTATCTTCCTTCAGGGTTGATAATGAGAATGCATAATTCATTGTCAGATTTAGCCCGCCTTCCCCTGTGCGGGCTTTTTTTATGCCTTTATCACAAAAACGGACAACAAAAATAAAAAACATTTGATACACAGACAGATAAATTATAATTCGGATGAATAACACTACAGGGAGGTTGTCGTGTTTGAATCACATTTAAATATTTTTATCAAAGCGGTGTTTGTCGAAAACATGGCGCTCAATTTCTTTTTAGGGATGTGCACATTTCTGGCAATTTCTAAAAAGATCGACATCGCCTTTCGCCTGGGACTTACGGTGACGGCGCTACTTACCGTGGCGACGCCTATCAACAATCTGATTTATACCCATCTACTGCGAGAAAACGGGCTGATTGAGGGTGTGGATCTGAGCTTTCTCGATTTCATCACCTTCATTGGCGTTCTGGCTGCGCTGGTACAAATTCTGGAAATGGTGCTGGATCGCTTTCTGCCTGCTTTGCATCACACTCTGGGGGCGTTCCTGCCATTACTGACCATTCACTGTGCCATCTTTGGCGCGACTATTTTTATGGTTCAGCGTGAGTATACGTTCGGGGAGTCCGTCACTTACGGTGCCGGATGCGGCCTCGGCTGGATGCTGGCACTGGTGGCTCTGGCAGGTATTCGCGAGAAGCTGAAATACGCCAATATGCCAAAAGGCCTGCGCGGGCTGGGCAGCGTGTTTATTACTGCCGGGCTGATGTCGCTGGGGTTTATGTCGTTTTCGGGGATATCACTTTAGGCAAACTGCCCCCTCACCCTAACCCTCTCCCCCAGGGAGAGGGGACCGATAGTGCCAATCTTCAGGGTAAGTGCGGTTTTCTCCCTCTCCCTGTGGGAGAGGGCCGGGGTGAGGGGCCATACTACTCACTCAACCCACGATTCTTGAGCATCGGTTCAATCAGTGGATCGTGTCCGCGCCAGTCACGGTACAACGCTTCTAAATCGCTGCTATTGCCGCGCGACAATATGGCCTTGCGGAAACGTTCACCGTTTTCACGGGTTAACCCCCCCTGCTCCTCAAACCAAAGATAGCCGTCATCGGCCAGCATTTGCGTCCATAAATAAGCGTAATAGCCTGCTGCGTAGCCCCCGCCAAAAATATGGGCAAAATAGCTGCTTCGGTAACGTGGAGGAACCGCGGCGAGAGCCAGATTTTCCTGCTGTAAGGCCTGCGCTTCAAACTGCGCCACGCTCTCTGGAATAGACTTCGTTGTCACCGTATGCCAGTTCATATCCAGCAACGCCGCGCTCAGCAGTTCCGTCATGTCATAGCCTTTATTGAACTTCGCGGCGCGGAATAGCTTGTCGCGCAAGGCTTCCGGCATCGGCTCGCCCGTTTGGTGATGGCGGGCATAATGGGCAAATACCTCAGGATGGCTGGCCCAGTGTTCGTTGATTTGTGACGGAAACTCGACAAAATCACGCGGTGTACTGGTGCCGGAAAGTGTGGCATAGCGCTGACTGGCAAACAGGCCATGTAGCGCGTGACCAAATTCGTGGAACAGCGTAATGACGTCATCCCAGGAGATGAGCGCACTGTTGCCAGCGGCCGGTTTAGAGTAGTTACAGACGTTATAAATCACCGGACGCGTATTAAGCAGCGTGGATTGCTGAACGAAGTTATCCATCCACGCCCCGCCGCTTTTACTGTCACGCGCAAAGAAATCACCGTAAAAGAGCGCCATTCCTTCACCATTTTCGGCGAAAATCTCCCAAACGCGCACGTCGGGATGATAAACCGGAATATCAAAGCGCTCGACAAAACGAATGCCAAACAGTTGGCTGGCCGCCCAGAACACGCCATCAATCAGTACACGGTCGAGTGCGAAATAGGGTTTGATTTGCGCTTCATCAATCGCGTATTTCTCGCGACGAACCTGCTCAGCGTAATAGAGCCAGTCCCAGGCCTGCGCCGCAAACGGCGCGGGCTGAGAATCAATAATCTGCTGAATATCCGCCAGTTCTCGCTCGGCGCGTGCCCGGGCGGCGGGAGCGATTTCACGCATAAAATGCAGCGCTGCGTCCGGCGTTTTCGCCATCTGATCGGCCATACTCCAGCTGGCGTAATCTGCAAAACCTAACAGGGCCGCCTGTTTCGCGCGAATATCAACCAGCTTCAACACCAGCTCGCGAGTGTCGTTTTCATCACCCTTTTCTGTGCGTGACCATGCCGCGTTAAACAGCTTTTCACGCGTTTGCCTGTCGCGCAAAGACGCCAGCAACGGCTGCTGAGTCGTATTCAACAACGGAAGCAACCAGCTGTTATGCAGCCCGCGCTCCTGTGCGGCGACCGACGCCGCGGCTAACTCCTCCGCATTCAGGCCATCAAGCTGAATAGGTTCCTCAATGACCAGTCCACCGGCTTTTGTGGCTGCCAGCAGGCGCTGATGAAACTGGCTGCTGAGGGTAGCAGACTGCGTATTCAGCGCTTTTAATTGCGCTTTTTCATCCGCGCCCAGGGTGGCTCCGGCCAAAATGAAGCGCTGATAAATGACCTCCACAAGACGACGTGACTCCGAATCCAGAGACAATTCATCACGTGACGTCCAGACCGCCTCTACACGATTAAACAATGCATCATCAAGATAGATATCGTTTGCAAGATCGGCCAGCTCAGCCGAAAACTGTTCGTCAAGACGCTGAATCTCATCATTTGTGTGTGCCGCAGCCATCGCAAAGAAAACGCTGGTCACGCGGGTCAGCAATTCGCCGCTTTTCTCCAGCGCAATGAACGTATTCTCAAAGCTCGCTGGCTCCGGGTTATGTGCGATAAGGCTAATTTCCTCGCGTTTACGTTTAACACCTTCATTAAACGCCGGGCGATAATCGCTGTCGCTTATCAAATTAAATGGGGGCGCCTGATACGGCAGCGTACTGGCAGCTAAGAATGGATTGGTGGTCAACATGTTCAACTCCTTGAGATGCTTTCCCTTAGAGTAGGCAACCCCTGGAAAGACCGCAATCACTTCCCGCGATGGAAAGGAGCATGCTATCGTAATAACACACAAAAAGCGTTGAGGAACAGAGAGATGATCATACTGGTTACCGGGGCAACGGCAGGTTTTGGTGAAAGCATTACGCGTCGTTTTGTCGCCAATGGACACAAAGTGATTGCCACAGGACGCCGCCAGGAGCGCCTGCAGGCGTTAAAAGAAGAACTCGGCGACAGCGTGCTGACTGTGCAGTTGGATGTGCGCAACCGTGCCGCAATTGAAGAAGCGCTGAGCCAGTTACCTTCTGAGGGGCAGGCGATTGATATCCTGGTAAACAACGCCGGGCTGGCGCTGGGCATGGAACCGGCGCACAAAGCCAGCGTAGAAGACTGGGAAAACATGATCGACACCAACAACAAAGGCCTGGTATACATGACCCGCGCCGTGCTGCCTGGAATGGTTGAGCGTAACCGCGGGCATATTATCAACATAGGCTCCACCGCAGGTAGCTGGCCATATGCAGGTGGTAACGTTTATGGTGCAACCAAGGCATTTGTGCGTCAGTTCAGCCTGAATTTACGTACCGACCTGCACGGTACCGCCGTTCGCGTAACCGATATTGAGCCGGGTTTGGTCGGCGGTACCGAGTTCTCGAATGTGCGTTTTAAAGGTGATGATGCTAAAGCAGATAAAACCTATGAAAACACCAACGCACTGACCCCGGAAGACGTGACTGAAGCCGTCTGGTGGGTGGCGACCCTGCCGAAACATGTCAACATCAACACCGTTGAAATGATGCCGGTTAGCCAGACTTACGGAGGCCTGAGCGTTCACCGCCAAAAATGATGCTTTTAGCCCTGCCCGACGCCCGTCGGGTATGGGCTCAGCAGTAAAAAAAGCGTAAAATAGAGGCCAAAATCAGCGAATAAGAATGAGTCAATGGCCGCCGAAACACAACTGAATCCGACACAACCCGTCAACCAGCAAATTTATCGCATTCTGCGCCGCGATATCGTGCATTGTTTGATTCCCCCTGGAACGCCACTTTCCGAGAAAGAGGTGTCGATGCGCTTTGAGGTTTCACGTCAGCCGGTTCGCGAGGCGTTTATTAAACTGGCGGAAAATGGTCTGATCCAGATTCGTCCTCAACGTGGCAGCTATGTGAACAAAATATCGTTGTCTCAGGTACGCAACGGCTGTTTTGTGCGTCAGGCGATTGAGTGTGCGGTGGCGCGCCGGGCGGCGACTATGATCACCGATAAACAGCTTTATCAGCTGGAACAAAATCTTCACCAGCAGCGTATTGCCATCGATCGTCTCCAGCACAATGATTTTTTTCAGCTTGATGATGAATTTCATCAGTTGTTATCCCTGATTGCCGATTGTCAGCTGGCATGGGATACCATCGAGAATATTAAAGCGGCGATCGACCGGGTACGATATATGAGCCTTGACCATGTATCTTCCCCGGATATGCTGCTGGCTCAGCATCACGATATATTCCATGCGCTGGAAAAACGCGATCCTGATTTAGTGGAAAAAGCGATGACGCTGCATTTACAGGAAATTAGCGAATCTGTGCAGTTAATTCGCCAGGAAAAACGCGACTGGTTTAGCGAAGAGTAACAAAAAGCCTTCACTCACGAGTGAAGGCTTTTACGTTTTTCAGGATCCTCTGACAACCATGGTTGGTATTGCGGCGTGACGCAGAATCGACTCGGCATTAGAACCCAGCAAATGCGTTGTGCGACCGGGGCTGCGAGAGCCGATAACAATGGCATCGTAACCCTCTGTTTTACTCATCGCGATTATCTCATCGCGGATGTTGCCAAACCGCACTTCGGTGCGCAGCCGCGAGGCGGGAATATCCAGCATCTTCATCAGCCGCTTCATTTTAATTTCCGACTCGTTCGACATAAACGAATTGAACTTTTTGATGTCGGAGGCAAAACCGCGTAATAACGAACGACTGCTGTTGGGCAGTACATTAACCAACGTGATTTCCCCCTCGTCACCCGCCAACCAGGCTGCGTGGCGCAATGCTTTGTCACTTAAATCCATTTCAAATACATCTACAGGCATCAATATTTTTTTGTACATGGCCCGATCTCCTTATTCCAGAGGAACTGTATTGCAGCAAGGTAACAATGCCATAATCAAACTAAACAAAACAACAATAATCACAACGCTAAATAATTTACCTTTGCAAAGGTTCGTCCATTATTTCAACTACTCTTATCTAGCGTGTAGTTATGTATACGCCCTCACTCGCTTAAAAAAATCGTGTAATTGATCAAAAACAATTTAATTTTTTAGGGATAGGCGTATTTATATACCCCGTCGTTGCCACATCCTATTTTGTAACCGGCTTCGATGTGAAAGAAAGGAGAACACCATGATGACTTACGATCGTAACCGCAATGCAATTACTACTGGCAGCCGTGTAATGATTAATGGTACCGGGAAAACCGGCACTATCAAGGCGATTAAAGCAGACGGCATGACACCTGACCAGGTGCGCCGCAGCAAAACAGTTGAGATTGAAGGTTGTGACGGACAATTCGAGCCGATTGAGCTTATTCGTCTCGGCATGCACTAATTAGTGGTGTCATTCGGGTGGCCTTATTCCAGGGTCGCCCGAAAATAATTTTCCAGTCTGCGTTCTATTCCCCGATGTAAATGTTGTGCCTGCATTTTGCCGGATGGCGCTACGCTTATCCGGCCTACGAAGAAAGTGCGTATCCGTAGGCCCGGTAAGCAACGCGCCACCGGGCAACCTATCGCATCAGGCGTTGGCAAATTCTGCAACCGTCGCCTTCGCACCTTTCGCCAGTAGCGACAGATAAGCCTTCGTCACCTGCTGAACAAATTTCGCTTCATGCGGCAGTTCTTTACCGAAAATAGCTTCAATCCCCAGCAGAGCTTTCACGCGGGCTTCTCCCTCTGCGCTTTGCGCAACGGTCGTCTGAATCACCGACAGCAGCGGGTCGCACACTTCGATCGCTTCGCCCTGCTCGTCCACGCCGCCAACGTAGCGCATCCAGCCCGCAACACCCAGCGCCAACAGATTGAAACTGCTGTTATGAACCAGGTGCCAGCGAACGGAATCCAGCATACGCTGCGGTAACTTCTGGCTACCGTCCATCGCAATTTGCCAGGTACGGTGACGCAGCGCGGGGTTAGTGTAACGCTCGATCAGCAGATCGGCATAACGGGAGAGATCCACGCCCTGTACTTTCAGCGTTGGCGCCTGCTCTTTCAGCATCAGGTCGTGCGCGGCACGGCGATAGTTCTCGTCACCCATGCAGTCATTAATATGCTGATAGCCTGCAAGGTAGCCGAGATAGGCAAGGAATGAGTGGCTGCCGTTAAGCATACGCAACTTCATCTCTTCAAACGGAATCACGTCGCAAACCAGTTCCGCCCCCGCTTTTTCCCACTCGGGGCGGCCAGCAACGAAGTTATCTTCAATTACCCACTGGCGGAACGGTTCGCAAGCCACGCCTGCCGGATCGCGCACGCCGGTCAATTGTTCAATTTTATCCAGCGTATCGGCAGTGACCGCCGGAACAATTCGGTCAACCATGGTAGACGGGAACGTCACGTTCTGTTCAATCCACGCCGCCAGATCTGCGTCCACTGCGCGCGCGTAAGCAGTAACAACATTACGCATCACGTGACCGTTTTCCGGCATGTTGTCGCAGGACATGACGCTGAATGCCGGCAGCCCTGCCGCTTTGCGGCGTGCCAGTGCTTCAACAATCACACCCGGCGCAGATTTCGGCTGATGGGGGTTTTCGATATCTGCAGCGATAAATGGATGATCGAGCATCAGTTGCCCGGTCGCCGGAGAGTGGCAGTAGCCTTTTTCGGTGATTGTCAGGGAAACAATCGCCACCTGCGGCTCACACATTTTCGCAAGCACGGTTTCCAGACCATCGACCTGCGCGTGCAAGGCTTCTTTGACCACGCCAACTACGCGCGCAGTCCATGCGTCGGCAGACATCTCTGCCACGGTGTATAAATTGTCCTGGTTCTTCAGATCGGCAATCTGCTGCTCGCCGCCAATCAGGTTAACTTCGGTGTAACCCCAATCACTGCCGTGCTCCGTGGCAAGGATATCTGCATAGATAGCCTGATGAGCGCGGTGAAAAGCGCCAAAGCCAAGATGAACAATGCGCGGCACCAGTTTGCTGCGATCAAAAGTCGGGAGTGTTGCCTTAGCGGTTAATAGCTTATTTTGCATCTTTTTGACTCACTGTAGAGAACGTTGATTGCCATACTAGATTAACGAGTTCAATGGGTGTGTTTTTGATTTGAGTTAACTTATTGGCGATTGGTATGACATGATTTTTAAGTTGTGTGACAGGATTATAGTTTTGAGATAAGCACGCCGCGTGAGCAGCGTGCTTTTGTTGTCAGATCATTTGCCCAGCGGCTCTCTGCTTCTTGTTTAGAGTGACATCCGCAGCATCATGTAGCAGGCTCAAATCACGGTCGCGAACTTCTGGCATGAGTAGCGCGGAGATAAAACCGATGAGTGAATAGCAAATAATCATAACCACAATCGGCATCCATGATCCTGTCATATTACAGAAAATCCCTGCCAGAAGTGGGCCGAATCCAACAGCAACCAGCCCTCCTAACTCTTTTGAAATCGCCATTCTCGTAAACCGGTTCTTCGAACCGAACATCTCTGCCATCGTGATGTTTTCAAGTGCGAATAATCCCAACACGGCAAAATTATGAATAATGATGATGGAGGCCATAATCATACTCACGCTATAGCTTTTATCGACAATGATTGCCAGCATAGGATAAGCCAGAATCATCGCGGAGAAACTCAAGAGCATATATGGGATCCGTCGACCATATTTATCCGATAACCAGCCTAACAATGGTATTGTCAAAAAGCCCAGAATCGAACTTATCATTAACGCATCGGTAGGAATGGCTTTATCAAATAACAGAGTTTGTACAAGATATCCTGCAAGGAAGGTCTGAATCAGACCTGAATTTCCCGCTTGACCGAAACGCAGCCCTGTCGCCAGCCAAAATGATTTACTGCGGAACATTGCCCCCACGGAATTTTCAGTCGTAACGGCTTTATTGGGTGCGAGTTCTGCATCATTAACCTTTTCGAATACCGGGCTTTCTTTAAGATTGAGCCTCAGCCAGATAGCAAAGATCATGACAACCACACTAGCGAGGAACGGAATACGCCAGCCCCATGCCACCAATTCTTCACGATCCAGGACAAAGAACATAAACGCCCAAATTGCCGTCGCGCTTAAGGTGCCACAGTTTGTCCCCATCGCCACCAGCGACGAGATAATGCCACGTCTGCCTTTTGGCGCATATTCGGCAAGCATCGTTCCTGCGCCAGAAATCTCGGCTCCCGCTCCCAGCCCCTGAATAATACGCAGTGTGACCAATAAGACGGGTGCAAAAATACCAATTTGCGCGTAAGTCGGCAGCACGCCAATAAGCGTCGTACAGATGCCCATCATGGTGATAGTAATAAACAGAACTTTCTTTCTGCCTACTCTGTCACCCATTTTCCCAAAGATAAAAGCACCCGCTATGCGTGCGATATATCCTGCACCATAGGTACCCATTGCCAGAATCAACGCCATTGCCGCCGATTGTTCCGGGAAAAAGATCTCATGAAATACGAGTGCCGCACCCAATGAGTAAAGCTGGAAATCCATAAACTCCAGGGCAGTTCCGAGCCAACCGGACAGAGCAGCTCTTACGAGGTCAGAGGTTGTTCTTTCATGTTTTATTTGAGTCATAGCGTTCATCTCTAAACGTTAGGATGCGTACAACTTAATCGCATGTTAATTATTTTTATTTATTGAAGGTTAAAAGAACCTTGCAGCACGATTTTTGATCTTTCTCGAATAACTCTATGGCCTCAATGACGTGGGTGTAATTAAAGCGATGAGTGATTAATTTATCAGGGTCAATAAGTCCATTTTCCAACCAATTCAATACCACAGGAAATTTATTAGCATTAAGTCTTGAGGTATAAATAGAGATCTCCTTCCCGGTCATGCCCTGCTGAACTACGGTTGATGGCTCGCTGGAAAATCCCATCAATACGACCCGTGCTGCGGGTGATGCCAGCGTAATGGCCTCCTGTAATATTGATGGATGGCAGGCAGCATCAACGATCAATGTCGGCTTGATCCCCTTTTCCTCAAGTAACGACGGCAATGACAGCGTACTGTTATTAATTACCCAGTCCGCACCATTCTTTTCCGCCATAACTAATCGTTCATCAATGCGATCAACCACAATAACCTGCTTGACCTGGTAGACATTTTTTAACGCCTGCAAGGTCGTCAACCCCATCGGGCCAGCGCCATAAATGAGCGCGATATCCTCTTTACGGGGTTCCACCTGGCCGGTGACATTCGCCGCAATAGTGAATGGCTCGACCATAACCGCATGGTGATCGGCAATCGTCGGGGCAACAGCCCAGGCATTTTTCGCTGGCACGACAGCATATTCACTGAATCCACCATCACGATGCACGCCGAGAACAACCAGTGATGTACAGACATTAGGCTTGCCCACTGAGCAGGGATAACAATGACCACAACTGATAACCGGATCGACACATACACGTTGCCCGTGAGATTTATCCGTTACCCCTTCACCTATAGCATCAATGACCCCAAAAAACTCATGGCCAATGACGCGTGGGTATTTCGCGAAAGGATTATGCCCACGGTAAATATGGCTATCTGAACCGCAAATACCTGCCAGACTTATTTTGACACGCACTTCCCCCACACCAGGAACAGGCAGTGGACGTTCTTCAATCACAAGTTCATTGGGTCGCTGGACAACAATACTTTTCATTTTTTATTCCTTACTCACCAATTCCACAACGTGCCATCTTCCAGACGTGCTACCGGCAAATACGCCGGGTCATACGGGTATTTCGCCGCCAGCTTTTCATCGAACTCAATACCCAGTCCTGGCTTCTCACCCGGATGCATGTAGCCGTTATCAAAAGTCCAGTTATGCGGGAAGACTTCCAGCATTTGCTCGGAATAACCCATATATTCCTGCACGCCAAAGTTAGGCACCCACAGGTCGAAATGTAGTGCCGCAGCCATGCAGACAGGCGACAGGTCGGATGGCCCATGAGAGCCCGTGCGTACCTGATAAAGTGACGCAAAATCAGCGATACGACGCATCCCCGTGATACCGCCAGCGTGGGTGATTGTGGTGCGGATATAATCGATTAACTGCTCTTCAATCAGTTGCTTACAATCCCAGATGCTGTTGAAAACTTCGCCAACTGCAATAGGCGTTACCGTATGCTGACGAATCAGGCGGAAACATTCCTGATTCTCCGCCGGAGTCGGATCTTCCATCCAGAACAGTCGGTAGTCTTCCACGTTTTTACCGAAACGCGCGGCTTCTATAGGCGTCAGGCGATGATGCATGTCATGCAGCAGGTGTTCGTCAAAACCGAACTTGCTGCGCACGGCATCGAACAGCTTCGGCGTGAAATCGAGATATTTTTCGGTCGACCATAGCTGCTCTTCCGGCCATTGCCCTTTGGTTGCTGGTTCGTATGCCAGCCCTTTTCCTTTTGACATACCGTAGGTCGTTTTCATGCCCGGCACGCCGCACTGTACGCGGATAGCTTTAAAGCCCATCTCTTTGTGGCGTGCGTAATCTTCCAGCACGTCATCAATCGTGTGGCCCGTGGTATGGCAATAAACCATCACGCCTTCACGCGACGCGCCACCGAGCAACTGATAAAGCGGCATATTTGCGGCTTTTGCTTTGATATCCCATAGCGCCATATCCACAGCGGAAATCGCCGACATGGTCACCGGGCCACGACGCCAGTAAGCGCCTTTATAAAAGAACTGCCAGATGTCTTCGATGCGGTGTGCATCGCGGCCAATCAACTGTGGGCACAGGTGATCTTTCAAATATGAGGCAACGGAAAGTTCTCGTCCGTTCAGCGTGGCATCGCCGTAACCCACAAGCCCCTCAGACGTGGTGATTTTCAACGTGACAAAATTTCGCCCCGGGCAGGTAACAAAAACTTCAGCTCCTGTGATCTTCATCTCTAATCCTTACATCTCATCGGTTAATGACGCTAAGTTACACAACTGAGCTACTACCATACAAGTATAATGATCAAAAAATGACTATCACGATCACAAAAAATTAGTACCCGGTACGGTTGGGTTTGTTGGCAAAGGGCAGAACTTCATGCCGGATGCGGCATTACGCCTTATCCGGCCTCCGGTTCAGGAATCATCCCCGGCCCCATCCCGCCACAATAATCAGCATGCCGCAAAACGCCACGCCTGCGCCTGCCCAGTCATACATTGAGAGTTTGACGCCATCCACCACCCGCAGCCAGATCAGTGCAGTAAGAATATACACACCACCATACGCCGCATAGACTCGCCCGCTGGCGGCAGGATGCAGGGTCAACAACCAGACAAACATCGCCAGTGCCAGTGCGGCAGGAATAAGCAGCAACGGCGTCGCACCACGTTTTAGCCATAACCAGGGCAGATAGCAGCCAAGGATTTCACACAGTGCCGTCGAAAAGAAAAGTAAGGATGTTTTTAACATTATTGTCGCAGCGTTAAGATGAGTTGAACGATGATACGGGATAATCCGCTGTAGGCGACCCTATATTTCCCGTGGGTATGCCGCCGAAACGAGTTGTAGTAAACTGTTATCAGTTTTCGTTACGCCAAAGGAACCTGCAATGAATATGACATCTGGCAAACGCCTGTGCCTGACGGCGATGCTGGCACTGAGCGCCGTTATGTATACCGCGTCCTCTTCTGCTAATACCAGCAAACTGATTATTGAATCGGGTGATAATGCCCAGACGCGTCAGGATGCCGCGATGGATAAAGAGCAGTGGAACGATACGCGTTCGCTGCGTAACAAGGTCAATAACCGCGTCGAGAAAGAGTGGGATAAAGAAGATGCCGCTTTCGATGCACGTGATAAGTGCCAGCAAAGCGCTAACGTAAACGTATACTGGGAACCGAATACCCTCCGCTGCCTTGACCGTCGCACGGGCCGCGTCGTTAACCCCTAGTTGTTAACCTGGAGTTGTTGGGCGCGTTTGCGCCCTTTTCCCCTTTTTATCCCATTGTCAGCCTGAAAGGATTTCACATGAGTGACGCCTGTAACGTCAGACTTCGCCCGCTCGAACGCGAAGACCTCCGCTTTGTCCACCAGCTCGATAACAACGCCAGCGTCATGCGCTACTGGTTTGAAGAGCCCTATGAGGCGTTTGTTGAACTCTCCGATCTTTATGACAAGCATATTCACGATCAAAGCGAACGTCGTTTTGTGGTGGAGTGCAACGGTGAGAAAGCGGGCCTGGTCGAATTAGTCGAAATTAATCACGTACACCGTCGTGCGGAATTTCAGATCATTATTTCGCCAGAACATCAGGGTAAAGGGTTAGCCTCGAAAGCCGCAAAACTGGCAATGGACTACGGCTTTACGGTGCTTAACCTCTATAAGCTTTACCTGATTGTCGATAAAGAAAACGAAAAAGCGATTCACATCTACCGCAAACTCGGTTTTATGGTGGAAGGCGAACTCATCCACGAATTCTTTATCAACGGCGAGTACCGTAATACCATCCGTATGTGTCTGTTCCAGCATCAATATATGACCATGCACAAAACACCGGCTCCCGGGTTGCTGAAACCGACGGCTCAGTAATACTCAATCACATTTTTAATCGTATAACGGAGCGTGACCGCCGGGTTCACGCTCATATCGATGACTTCAAGGTCACAGCTAACCGGGTTATCATGTCGGTCATAATCACAACTCTGTTTTACGTTGCCAACCGGCTGTTTATTCAGCAAGCTGACCGAGGTGTAATCGAGCTTTTTACGCGGATCGTCTGACGGTGTAGATAATATCGCCAGCGTATTTCCTTTCGTCAGCGACGTTTTACCCAGCGGATACCCCTCGCTGTCATATTGATAATTTACTTCACGCTCTTTGCTGAGTGATTTCACCACAAAGCCGTCGTCGTTTGTTTCCCACGCAACGCCTGCGGACGGCAATTCCGCCAGCTGACATTTTCCCTGCAACCGCACGCGTTTTTCCTGAGTCATGCCATCGACGTAGTAGTTGGCATCCAGCACCAGCGTCGCGCCGGTGTTGTTTTCCAGATCGTGAAACTCCAGCACGTCGAAACAGCCCTCTTCAGACATCTGTCCGCTCACCCGCTTTGCCACCTCGCCCTTCTCATTCATGAGGGTTTGGCTAAAGTCTTTAACAGGCCCACGCAGCGGATCGAAATCGAACTCATTAGAAAAGCTCGCCATTTCAGGGGAAAACGCCTCAGGTGAGTCATTTTTATCGCAGGCTGCAAGTAGCGCTATCA
This sequence comes from Pseudocitrobacter faecalis, assembly GCF_965231525.1. Taxonomy (NCBI): domain Bacteria; kingdom Pseudomonadati; phylum Pseudomonadota; class Gammaproteobacteria; order Enterobacterales; family Enterobacteriaceae; genus Pseudocitrobacter; species Pseudocitrobacter faecalis. The sequence continues at coordinate 2,063,280 of NZ_CBDDNJ010000002.1, forward strand.
ATGGGGTCAGCAACAGAAGTCTCTTCACGCCGGGATCCTTTTTGGGGAATTTTCTCAATCATATTAGCAAATACAGTTATTTACACTAGCTTTGCTATACTTGATTTACATTTCAAAAAGGAGATTGCCATGAGATCTTCACGCTGGTTACTCGCGTTACTGTTGGCCGGAGCCGCAGCGCCCGCGCTGGCAGCCCCTGACTCATGTGAACGTGTCAGGAGTGAAATTCAACAAAAAATCATCAACAACGGCGTTGCCGAAAGCGCGTTTTCACTGGATATCGTGCCTAACGATCAGGCCGATCAGTCAGGCGCTCAGGTTGTTGGCCACTGCGCCAATGACACCTTTAAAATAATCTATACCCGCAGCGATAACGCCCCTTCCAGCGACGCACAGTAACGTCGTATTCTTCATCAAATATTATCCCTGGTTTGACCAGGGATAATTATTTCCTACCTCTTAATATGTATGATCCGCTCACCATTAGCCGGTATTTAATTTCGCATTGAAATTAATTAGTCAAAATAATAATGGAGTGAGCGATGTCAACAACGTAATCTCCCGCCGGGATAAGCCGACGGACGCTTATCAAATCCTCAGCAGCAGGCTCACTGGCCCTGGTTGCTGGGGGATTATCTCTTCCTTTTGCCCTACGCCCTGCCGCCGCGGCGGTGTCATCCGCTAACTCACCCGAGGACAAAGTCGTCTGGGGTGCCTGCTCCGTCAACTGCGGCAGCCGCTGCGCGTTACGTCTGCACGTGCACGATGACGAAGTGACTTGGGTTGAAACCGATAACACCGGTGACGATATCTACGGCGATCACCAGGTCCGCGCCTGCCTGCGTGGGCGCTCGATTCGCCGCCGGATAAACCATCCGGATCGCCTCAATTACCCCATGAAGCGTGTAGGTAAACGCGGCGAAGGCAAGTTTGAACGCATCAGTTGGGATGAAGCGCTCGATACCATCAGCAACAGCCTGAAAAAAGTGGTGCAGGAATACGGTAACGAAGCGGTGTATATTAACTACACCTCCGGGATCGTCGGCGGTAATATCACCCGCTCTTCACCCTACGCCTCTTTAGTCGCCCGTTTGATGAACTGCTACGGCGGTTTTCTCAGCCACTATGGTACCTACAGTACCGCGCAAATCGCCGCCGCGATGCCGTATACCTACGGGTCAAACGAAGGCAACAGTACCTCCGATATCGAAAACACCAAACTGGTGGTGATGTTCGGCAATAATCCTGCGGAAACGCGGATGAGCGGCGGAGGGATTACCTATTTCCTTGAGCAAGCGCGTGAACGCTCAAATGCGCGCATGATCGTTATCGATCCTCGCTATACGGATACCGCAGCAGGGCGTGAGGATGAGTGGATCCCCATCCGCCCCGGCACGGACGCTGCGCTGGTGGCGGGTATCGCCTGGGTGTTGATTAACGAAAACCTGGTTGATCAGCCTTTCCTTGATCAATATTGCGTCGGCTACGATGAGAAAACCCTGCCGGAAGGAGCCCCCGCTAACGGGCATTACAAGGCGTATATTCTCGGCCAGGGCGAGGATGGCATCGCCAAAACCCCGCAGTGGGCCTCGCATATTACCGGCATTCCGGCGGATCGCATCATTAAGCTCGCCCGCGAAATTGGCACCGCCAAACCCGCTTATATTTGCCAGGGCTGGGGGCCACAGCGTCAGGCGAACGGTGAACTGACTGCCCGGGCAATCGCCATGCTGCCTATCCTCACCGGTAACGTAGGGATTAACGGTGGCAACAGCGGCGCGCGTGAATCGACCTACACTATCACTATCGAACGTATGCCTTTACCAGAAAATCCGGTGAAAACGCAGATCTCCTGCTTTAGCTGGACGGATGCCATTGACCACGGCCCGGAAATGACCGCCCTGCGGGATGGCGTGCGCGGAAAAGAGAAGCTCGATGTGCCGATTAAGTTCATCTGGAACTACAAGGACTTGAAGCGGTTACTCGTTAGAGTCACGAGAGACCTTAGTAGGCCTGAGGTCCTGCATTGAGTCAAGACCTTGTGTCATTCTTTGTGCCAGACTTGTGTCATTAGACGGGATGTCTAGACGGCTGGTCAGGACCCCCGGTGGCCTCTTTGTCAGGACTCAGGGTGGCACCGGGGAACATTGGTGTCTTAATTGTATTGAATGAGGTCTCTAACTTTTGGTCCAAAACTCATCGTTAGCTGCTCGCCAGCTCACAGCCGAACCCGAACTGTAAGCACGACCACCAGCACCAGCTTCAGCAGGAAGACGACAAGATAGACTTTATGCAGGTCCATGCGTCCTCCTGTGTCTATTGCACCACTGCACTAGATAACTAGTACAAAATAAAGTCCAGACCGAAGGCCCAGACCATAGTTAATTAATCACATTGATAATCCACCACCTGAAGTCCTGCCAACATTCAGTCCAGCCTTACCCATGCTAGGAGTCTTAACCGGGGTGTCGTTCTGTGTCTCCACCACTGGTGCCGCATCAGGCTCTACAGGAAGCTCCACAGCAGGCGCAGGGACCGGAGGTGATACGGATGTACCACCACCAGCGGAGAAGCCCTTAGCGATGGACCGGAGGCCTTTACTAATGCTCTTACCCATTGCTGTTACGCTTCGGTCTTGGTGAACTTCAGGCGTTTGACTACAGGCAGGACTGCGGTTGCAGCGCCAGTGTCCAGCTTAACTGTCGTAGCAGCTTCAGCGACAACGAAGACCTTACCGAGGATTTCCAGAGAGTGAGACTGGGTGTCACCATCACGAGATAGGACGACCGTAATATTTTCACCGTCGTGACGGAAGCAGCCGAAGCTCAAGGCCGTGAAGCGCTTAGCCAGCATGAACACGCCTTTGTCTTCACCGTTGTAATACGCGATGTCGGTACCCAGCATATCAACGATAGCGTCTTCACCAGAGAAGCCCTGTTTAGCAGCCAGACGTGACAGTGCTTTCAGTTGGGACTCATGGGCGATGATGCCGTAATCAGACACTTCAGCGCCAAAGGATGACTCGGTGCTCTCGTACAGAGCGTCCATGATAGTGTCTGCCTTAGCGGTCAGGCTACCAGTCAGGACTGGCAGCTCTACGGTCTTCAGCAGCTTGGAGGACTCCAGAACGTCAACCATGCGAGCGTTGATGGTACGGACCACATTCTCACAGATGTTCATAGCGTCCTGCTGGAGTGTGCCCTGAGTGAAACCGGTGGATGCCTTCGCGTCCCACAGTTTAGTCTGCTCCGAGATGAGGATAGCTTGTTCGATAGGCTCGACGACAATCTCCTGACCAGACGGAACGGTCACGACTTCAGGTCGCTTACCACCACGGACAGGAACGACCACAGAGCGGTCAGCCAGAGTGTGAGCAATGATTGGGGTAGGCAGGCTATTGCGGGTAGGCAGGACTTCTACAGGGAACGGGATGTTCTCCTGAGCGGACTTAAGAACACCATTCAGCATGGTCTTAACCAGCTTAGCCAGCTCAAAGGCATAGACCTGCGGGTCAGCGTTAGTCGGCAGACCTTCATTAATCTGAATGTTGTCAGTGTCGGTGATGCGTACTGGCTCAATACCAAACTGATACGCGTCTTTAATCATGTTCATAATCTCTCTCCTTAATGAAATCTTGATGTCCCCAGCCACAGGTCAGGGACAGAAGGTGTGTGTGTGTTCTTAGATGGAGTCCATCCAGTTGCTACCGGAATCAATATCAGCGATGACAGCAGCACGGGAACGACCAGCAGAATGGGTAGCGTTGCGGAGGTTCTCTCCATAAGCACGACGCTCAGCTTTGACCTGTTCGCGGCGCTGTAGCTCTTTCTGCCACTCTGCGTCTGTCATGTTCTCTTCACGCATACGGTCTGCCTGAAGTCTCTGCTCTTTGGCGATACGCTCGGCCTCAGCTCGTTTGTTAAGCTGGCGACGCTGGTAGGCTGTCATCAGTTCATTACTGAAGAAGTTGCCGATGGTCACGCCAGCTTCAGCCAGCGCTTCCAGCATTTCCATTGCCTCGCGGCTGGTGGACGGCAGTCCTGACAGATAGCCCGGAATCAGGGTCTTAATAGCGAATGACAGCGGATAGGGCTGACCGTCCAGACTCACAGTGTTTTCATAAAGGTTGATGTCGGTGACTGACAGCTTCCAGTTGTTGTTGTTGAACATCATAGGTAATTCTCCTCTTGAGAGTTGAGACTATCGGTATCGCAGACGCAGTAGCGCCTACGGGTCTCCCCGCATCGGTCATCTCAAAAGGTTTAAATTAAGGTTTACGGTCCGGAGATTTCCGGAGCGGTCAAGACTCCAGTTTCGCAAAGGCTCGGCGTAACTGATTATTCAAATCACGGTCCACCAGCATGGATATCAGCTCGTCTCGACTGTAGTAAGGGCGCTCGGGGTCTTCGACACCAAGTCTCAGCAGAGACAGCAGATGACGTGTAGGAAGACCACGGTAACGGAGGGTCGCTTTGCCGATAGGTGTGCGAGGGTCAATCATCTTAGAGTCCCTCCAGCTTGCCGGATTGGGCCTGCTTCAGGAGGTGCTCTTGCTTCTGCTGGTCGGTGCCAGTGAAGGCAATAAGGATGCCTCTCAGCCTATCGACTGTCGCAGGCTTACCGAAGACCTCCAGCCCCTTAGCATTGAACCGGAAGTTATAACCACCTGCTGAGAACTTCTGGTCTGACGGCTTAATGATACGAAAGCAGTCGGAATACTTCGGATTTACAGACCACTCGTTGCTGATTGGGTTCTTACGAAAGAGACCACGATGCTGAAGAAGTGCGGTCATTAGCTTCTGAGCGGGTAGACCATAGGTTTTGCAGTAGTCACCCCAAGTCACGCCTCGACGGTTAGCGGACTGAGCGGCGGCTCGGGTCTTCTGCTCTTCCAGTTGAAGGACTCGACGCTCTAACGTCTGAATATGGTCGTAACACTTGGCGCGGAGGTGAACGGAATAGCCAGCGACCAGAATAAAAGTATGCTTACGGTCGAGACGATACATTGTTCGGCTCTCACCTTTCGCGTCCTTGTATACTTCCTCGCCAACGCGCCCAAATTTGGACCCGTTAAGCTCGCTGCTCAAAGTTGAGCTGCCAGAATCTCGCTGCTCAGTTTTGGACCCGTTAAGCTCTTCGACCATATTACGAATATCTCGTAAAACGTGTTTATGTTCTTTTCCTGTCAGCTCCGCAATTTCAACTGAGGTCATGGACACAAGCTGGTCGAGGTTAATGATGCTGATTTCTTGTTGAGACATTTACGTGTACTCCTTTTGTTTGCACCCTGAAGTCGCACCCTACTGACCTACTCAAGCCCCCACGTAAAGGGAGACCAGCAGGCAACAGGACGCAAACAGAATGACTTGAGGTAATTGTGATGTGGTCTGCGATGACCATTGCGGTGATTGGTTCGGTCGGAAAAGTTTTCCGTTCGGATAAGGCGGATTTTCTGCCTATTCCTCAGCTTTGAGCACTGCTCAGTTTTGGGGACGTTAAGCAGGTTTCCATTTTCGCGACCTGTGATAGAGCCACCCGTTCACTCCGCAATTTTACCGGAGTGGTCCTCATGAAGGTGGAGACCCATGTTACTCTTTTTAACAAACCCGTTTTCTGGGTTGGTTAGATAGCGTCTGACAGAGGAGGTCTCTTCCAGCCATATAAAGGTGCGACCGCATGTCAAGACGAGCTGTAAGGACTCCAGATGGTGAGCGGTGATAAACTTAAGCCAATGAGATGACTGAAGAACGCTAACGAGCTGGAGGTCATACAGGAGGTCTGACAGAGGCGGTCACAGACCTTGACTACTTAGGAGAGATACTTAATGTCGGTTGACCAGATGCTCGCATGTTCTGACGCATCAGACTCAGAGGCAAGGTTGGTCTCCCTATAGTGATAGTTTAGGGGGGTGTCCCTATAGTGAGGGTGTATTCCAGCCCAGAGCTGGCGCGGCTCTCAGGACAGGCACTGATCGTTGTAGTCCAGCCACGTGTAATCCTCTCGGTCCTTCAGAACCTTAGCCAGACTCACAGCCGTAGCCTGAAGCACGCTATTAACGTGGCGCAGGTAGCGAGGAGACGGTGAACGACCCGTGATGGCGGTGTATGACTTGGCAGTGTTGCGGGAGAAGATGTCGTTGGTGCTATATAAGGCAGAGAACAGGTACGCCTTAGATACCGGGAGTCCAGCACCAACAGCGCCACTGGTAGCCCGCGAGAGTCCTGTGAACACATCGTCAGCCCATGGGTACGCCTCAACAAGCTGAGAATAAGAGAGACATCCAGTCTCAATCAGCCACGCACGGACAGCCCGATTGTCGATGACCACAGGAGGCTTACCTGTGCGGGCCTTGGGTTCGTCATATGTCGGTGCTGGTAGCTGTTGCTGGTGGTCGGAATCGTCACCGAAGAAGGCCGCATTGTCAGACTCGGTGTAGCACTGAATTGTAATGGCCATGTATGGTCCTCCTCTTAAGGTTTTGATTGGGGTGGAGGACGGGCCGTCTCTCCTAAGGTGATAGTTAAGGGTCTGAACCCTAAACACCCTAAGGTGAGGGGATATTTAAGTCGCTGAAAGGCAATGAAAATTTGGAGGACCTGAGTTAGGGAACCAGTTTAAATAAAGACACATAGACAGACTTAAAGTGGGACAGCCGAAGGCGGACCAGTGGGCCTATAGTCAGGAGGGATTATGATTATTATCACCCTCCATAACTTCAGTCCTGACTTCAGTAACACAAGGTTCAACCATCAGGAACAATCATGGTCTCCACCTTGTGTCTTCCTACTTAAAGAAGCGCCACTTTAAGCGCATCAGCCAGTCTCTTCACTGCGTGTCCCCGACCATACAAATCGTATGTGATGGACTGCGAGCTGTGACCTAAGATGCCTTGAGCATCCACCAGATTGACTCCACGCTCTTTCATTCTGGTCGCTAGCCAGTGCCTCAGACTGTGGAGAGAGACATCCGTAGCGTCTCCCAGAGCTTCAGTCAGGACCCTTGAGTTAAACCAGTTTGAGTAGGCGCTCGGAGTCATCCCGAAGAGAGGACCCTCGTCAGGCTGCGTGTCTACCCATGAGAGGAAGGACGCTAAGTCGAATCCATGCACACCATCGGTCAACGGCACAAGTCGGACTGAATGCTTGTTCTTCACTGACTTGCCGTCCCCATCTTCATTGATGTCGATACAGACCAGTCCATTGTCCAAGGTTACGATGTCACGTTTAGTCAGGTGGCAGACCTCAGCAGACCGAGCGCCAGTGACCACAGACACCAGAGACGCCCATCTACGGGCCTCTGAAGTCGTGTGAGCCGTATGTCGTGTGAACTGATACTCAGACTCAACACGGACCAGAAGTCTCTCCAACTCCTCGTCAGTGAACGCTCTGCGCTTGGAGTCAACATCCTTGGTCAGCTTCATCCGTTCGATAGGGTTACGGCCCTCCAGATGCCCATTCATAAGACCATAATCAAGACACATCTTCGCCTTGGTCAGCAGCTTGTTAATCGTCGACGGTCTCACCTCAGCAGCCAGCATAGAGTCCCTGACAGCCAGCCACCCAGAGCGGGACATCAGGTCCATGTCTTCAGGCAGGAACCGGGAGACAGTATTGAGTGAGGACGACAGGTCCTTGTAGCTGGATGTCTTCAGGGTCTGGACCTTCTCAGCCAGCAGCGAGGACACTAGGCTTGAAAAAACTACAGATGGTTGGCGCTCTCTCGTGAATACTTGTGGGCTGACCCCCTGCTCGATCCTCAGAATTGACGTAGAGTCGCCTATAGTTGAGTCATCAGTAAGGTTATTATCATCAATCAGCTTAATCAGACCAGAGGTATCACCAGTGTCTACCCTCTGCTGTGCTGCGGTCAGGACTTCAAGCGCTAACCTTATGCCCTTCTGCTGGTCCAGACTCAATGCTTGCGTAGCGGCTAGCTCCTTCAGGTTGGACTTCTCGTCGACCAGAGTAGCGACCTCAATTCCATTCCAGTAATCGTCACTAGCGTCTGTCAGGAACTGCTCAGCCATAGACCGGAGATGCTCTGTAAGCTCCTGTAGTGAGACTTCAGGCCTATCCAACATGAAGGCCTTAGCGGTGGCTGCAAGCTCTCTCTGACGCATTGTGGCTACTCTCCTGTCTGTGCTGCGGGTCGATACTGAAAGAAACGGTGTGGTCTGTCCCTTGAGTCTGAAGCGGATAGTATATCGACCGTTAGCTCTACGGACTATCTGTGGCGTAGCGAGCCTTGCGAGCAAGTGCGGGACTGCAAGGTCCTTGATTTGTGTCAGCCTTGTGTCAGGACTTGAGGTGTAGACTTGCTGATACAGATAGGGAGACCCAGAGAAAGAACTGGATGCATATACAGTATTACCATGGTTAATGTCAGTCATATCAGGACCTTAAGTAGCGTTGAGTCAACTACTTCAAGTCCATCCATCCGTCTGACAGTGGAGTCCATCTGGAACTATGCCGGTAACACCATCACGAATCAGCACTCCGATATCAACCGCACTCATGACATTTTACAGGATGAGTCAAAGTGCGAAATGATCGTGGTGATCGAGAACTTCATGACTTCGTCGGCGAAGTACGCCGATATTCTACTGCCCGACCTGATGACCGTCGAACAGGAAGATATCATTCCCAACGATTACGCCGGGAATATGGGTTATCTGATTTTCATTCAGCCCGCGACTACACCGAAATTCGAGCGTAAACCGATCTACTGGATCATGAGCGAGGTGGCAAAACGACTCGGCCCGGATATCCACCAGCGCTTTACCGAAGGCCGTACCCAGGAAGAGTGGCTCCGCTATCTTTACGCCAAAATGGAAGCCAAAGACTCCGCGCTACCCTCTTATAATGCGCTGAAAAAGATGGGCATTTATAAGCGCAAAGATCCAAATGGCCATTTTGTCGCCTATAAAGCCTTCCGCGACGATCCGCACGCTAACCCGCTGAAAACGCCGTCCGGAAAAATTGAGATTTACTCCAGCCGTCTGGCGAAAATCGCTGAAAGCTGGGAATTGCCAGAAGGCGATGTGATAAGCCCACTTCCCGTTTATGCCTCCACCTTCGAGGGCTGGGATGACCCGAAACGCAGCCAGTTCCCGCTGCAGCTATTCGGTTTCCACTATAAAGCGCGCACCCACTCCAGCTACGGTAACGTGGACGTATTACAGGCCGCCTGCCGCCAGGAAGTGTGGATAAACCCGGTCGACGCGCAGCCGCGCGGCATTGCGAACGGCGATATAGTGCGCGTCTTCAACGATCGCGGCGAAGTCCGCTTGCCGGCAAAAGTGACACCGCGAATCCTCCCCGGCGTCAGCGCCATGGGCCAGGGCGCGTGGCACGACGCCAATATGGCCGGCGATAAAATCGACCACGGTGGCTGCGTCAATACCCTCACTACGCAGCGCCCCTCCCCGTTAGCTAAGGGCAATCCGCAGCACACCAATCTGGTGCAAATCGAAAAGGTTTAACACGTTTTGCCCGGGTGCAGCTCTGCCCGGGCGTTTTAATTATGGAAAGCAAAAAAGTGAGTCACTATGAAAATCATCGCGCCTGAGGCGCTTATGACGGCGAAGATTAGCCGCCGAAATCTGGTGAAAACCTCCGCGATAGGTGGCCTGGCCGCCGCCAGCAGCGCCTTCACGCTGCCGTTTACCCGCATCGCTCAGGCGGCAGATAAACTGGCACCCGTGGAGGAAAAAGCGGTCTGGAGTTCGTGCACCGTTAACTGCGGTAGTCGCTGCCTGTTACGGCTTCACGTCAAGGACGACACTGTTTACTGGGTTGAATCAGATACCACCGGCGAAGATATTTACGGCAATCATCAGGTTCGCGCCTGTCTGCGCGGACGCTCGATTCGCCGCCGTATGAACCACCCGGATCGTCTGAAATATCCGATGAAACGCGTCGGTAAGCGTGGCGAAGGCAAATTCGAACGCATTTCGTGGGACGAAGCGCTGGATACTATCGGCGACAACCTGAAACGTATTCTGAAAGATTACGGTAACGAAGCGGTACATGTGCTTTATGGAACTGGTGTTGATGGCGGGAATATCACCAACTCTAACGTTCCTTATCGCCTGATGAATTCGTGCGGTGGTTACCTGAGCCGTTACGGCAGTTACAGTACCGCACAAATCAGCGCCGCCATGAGCTACATGTTCGGCAGTAATGACGGCAACAGCCCGGACGATATCGCCAACACCAAACTGGTGGTGATGTTCGGCAACAACCCGGCAGAAACGCGCATGAGCGGCGGCGGCGTCACCTATTATGTGGAACAGGCGCGCGAACGTTCGAATGCCCGCATGATTGTTATCGACCCGCGTTATAACGACACTGCGGCCGGACGCGAAGATGAGTGGCTGCCGATTCGACCTGGCACCGACGGCGCACTGGCCGCAGCGATCGCCTGGGTATTAATCACTGAAAACCTGGTCGATCAACCGTTCCTCGATAAATACTGCGTCGGCTACGATGAAAAAACGCTGCCTGCCAGCGCTCCGCGAAACGCGCACTACAAAGCCTATATTCTCGGTGATGGCCCGGATGGCATCGCGAAAACGCCTGAATGGGCGGCGCAAATCACCAGCATCCCGGCGGATAAAATCATTAAGCTGGCCCGTGAGATCGGAAGCGCAAAACCGGCCTATATTTGCCAGGGCTGGGGGCCGCAGCGTCACTCCAACGGCGAACAAAACTCGCGTGCCATCGCCATGTTATCGGTGCTGACCGGTAACGTTGGTATCAACGGCGGTAACTCCGGCGTGCGCGAAGGCACCTGGGATCTCGGCGTAGAGTGGTTCTCTATGCTCGATAACCCGGTGAAAACGCAAATTTCTGTCTTCACCTGGCCGGACGCCATCGATCACGGCGAGAAAATGACCGCCATCCACGACGGCGTGCGCGGCAAAGATAAACTCGACGTGCCGATTAAGTTCATGTGGTGCTATGCCAGCAACACGCTTATCAACCAGAACGGGAATATCAGCCGCACCCATGAGATTTTGCAGGATGATAGCAAATGCGAAATGATTGTCGGCATTGAGCATTTCATGACGGCATCGGCAAAATATTGCGACATTCTGCTGCCGGATCTCATGCCGACCGAACAGGAAGATCTGATTTCTCATGAATCCGCCGGGAACATGGGGTACGTCATCCTCGGTCAACCGGCCACCAGCCGGAAGTTCGAACGCCGTCCGATTTATGAAATCTTGTCTGAAATCGCCAAACGCCTGGGCCCGGATGTCTATCAAACCTTCACCGAAGGCCGCACTCAGCATGAATGGATCCAGTATCTTCATGCCAAAACCAAAGAGCGTAACCCGGAAATGCCGTCTTATGAAGAGATGAAAACGCTCGGCATCTTCAAGAAAAAATGCCCGGAAGAACATTACGTTGCCTTCCGCGATTTCCGTGAAAACCCGGCAGCGAATCCGCTTAAAACACCCTCGGGGAAAATTGAGATTTATTCCGAACGACTGGCTGAAATCGCCAAAACCTGGGAGCTGAAAGAGGATGAGATCGTTCACCCCCTTCCGGCCTATGCGCCAGGTTTCGATGGCGTGAGCGATCCGGCGCGCAAAACCTATCCGCTGCAATTAACCGGCTTCCACTATAAAGCGCGAACCCACTCCAGCTACGGCAATATCGATGTCCTGCAACAGGCCTGCCCGCAGGAGATCTGGATCAACCCGGTCGATGCAAAACCGCGTGGCATTGCCAATGGCGATACCGTTCGCGTCTCCAGCCAGCACGGTCAAATGCTGATCCCGGCGAAAGTCACGCCGCGCATCCTGCCAGGCGTCACCGCCATTGGGCAAGGCGCGTGGCTGAAGGCCGATATGTTCGGCGATCGTCTTGATCACGGCGGCAGTATCAACATTCTCACCTCTCACCGTCCATCGCCGCTGGCGAAAGGGAACCCGTCTCACAGCAATCTGGTTCAGGTTGAAAAGGTATAAGGAGTAACCGATGACAACCCAGTACGGCTTTTATATTGATTCCGCCCGCTGCACAGGCTGCAAAACCTGCGAGCTGGCGTGTAAGGATTACAAAGATTTGGGCCCCGATGTCAGCTTCCGCCGCATTTATGAATACGCGGGCGGCAACTGGCAGGAAGATAACGGTGTCTGGCATCAGGATGTATTCGCCTATTACCTCTCCATCTCCTGCAACCATTGTGACGATCCGGCCTGTACCAAAGTGTGCCCGAGCGGCGCGATGCATAAGCGCGAAGATGGTTTCGTGGTGGTGGATGAAGATGTCTGCATCGGCTGTCGTTATTGCCACATGGCCTGCCCGTATGGCGCGCCGCAGTACAACGCCGCGAAAGGCCATATGACCAAATGCGACGGCTGTCATGACCGCGTCGCCGACGGTAAAAAACCGATCTGCGTCGAGTCCTGCCCGCTACGCGCGCTGGACTTTGGCCCTATCGATGAGCTGCGTAAAAAACACGGTAACCTGGCGTCCGTCGCACCGCTGCCGTCCGCGCACTTCACTAAACCAAACATTGTAATTAAACCTAACGCTAACGCGCGGCCGACCGGCGATACCACCGGTTATCTGGCAAACCCAAAGGAGGTCTGAAATGGGAAATGGATGGCATGAATGGCCGCTGGTACTCTTCACCGTACTGGGCCAGTGCGTGGCTGGGGCGCTGATCGTCAGCGGACTCGGCTGGTTTGCCATGAAAGATGATGCTGCCGCACGTCAACGTCTGGTGCGCAGTATGTTCTTTTTATGGGTCGTGATGGGCATCGGTTTTCTGGCGTCGATTATGCACCTCGGTTCACCTCTGCGGGCGTTTAATTCCCTCAATCGTGTGGGCGCGTCCGCGCTGAGTAATGAGATTGCCGCCGGATCGATTTTCTTCGCCGTCGGCGGTTTCTGGTGGCTGGTTGCCGTGCTGGGGAAAATGCCGGAAGCGCTGGGCAAACTCTGGCTGCTGGTAAGCATGGTGCTGGGGCTGGTATTTATCTGGGCAATGACCCGTGTTTATCAAATCGACACGGTGCCAACCTGGTATAATGGCTATACGACACTGGCCTTCTTCCTGACGGCCTTCGTCAGCGGCCCGCTGTTTGCCGCCCTGCTACTGCGTGCCGCACGCGTTATGTTCAACGGTGCAACCTTTGCGGCAATCAGCGTTCTCGCGCTGCTGGTAAGTATTGCGGTGATTGTTTTGCAGGGCATTTCGCTCGGTGGCATTCACAGCTCCGTACAACAGGCCAGCGCGCTGGTTCCGGACTACGGCAGCCTGCAGGTCTGGCGTATCGTGCTGGTTGCCGCGGGTCTCGGCTGCTGGATCTGCCCGCTGGTGCGTCGTAAAGAACCGGCAGTAGCTGGCCTGTTGTTGGGGCTGATTATGGTACTGGCGGGTGAACTGATTGGCCGTGGTCTCTTCTACGGTCTGCACATGACCGTGGGTATGGCCGTTGCAGGTTAACGGATGACACAACTGGTGCGGGGCAACCCGCACTTTTTAGGATGGTTTGAATGACTGATTTTACTCAACACGACGCATTTCCCATGACCGCCCGCGTACTCGGCGCGCTGTTTTATCTTCCGCCGGAAAGCCCGGAAGCCGCGCCGCTGGTTGAGGCGCTGAAAGGCTCGGAATGGCTGACTCAGTGGCCCTTGCCACAAGAGGCTTTACAGCCATTAACTATTAAGTTCAATGCTGAAGCCGAAGAAACGTTATCTGAAGCCTGGCAGCGTTTGTTTGTCGGGCCGTATGCTTTGCCTTCTCCGCCGTGGGGTTCCGTCTGGCTGGATCGCGAATCGGTGCTGTTCGGTGATTCGACCCTGGCACTGCGCCAGTGGATGCGCGAGAACGGAATTCAGTTTGATATGCAGCAAAACGAGCCGGAAGATCATTTTGGCTCTTTGCTGCTGCTGGCCGCCTGGCTGGCGGAAAATGACCAACACGTCCTGTGTGAGCAACTGCTGGCCTGGCATCTCTTCCCCTGGTCTACGCGTTTTCTGCAAGAATTCGTCGCCAACGCTAATCATCCGTTCTACCAGGGATTAGGTGAATTGGCGCAGCAGACGCTGGCGCAATGGCAGTCTCAGTTACTGATTCCTGTCGCCGTGAAAACCTTATACCGGTAATAACATGGGGGCCGGATAAGGCGTAACCGTTATCCGGCCCAAGGCCATTCGTGACAACGTCACTTTTATTTTTTATTTTTAAGACTATTCTACAAATCCCCCGCAAACCGTTATCCCATATAGCCAACTTACTGATTTCGCTGAAAAGCCTGGAAAAATAAATCGCCCTGTTTCTGGAATGCCTGCTCATCCGTTGCTATAGGTCAAATGCGTCACTGTGAAACATGACGCGTTAATAAAACCTATAACAGGGAGAAACACAGCAATGCAAGCTTCCCCCCTTATGCGCTTTCTGGGCTTTACTGGCGCGATTATTCTGGTATTGGCGCTCCTCGCTTGGGGCATCGGACTGGACACAATAAAAGCCCGTCAGGTTGACCTGATCTACCTGGGTCAACAACACCTTAAACTCGTCTTTATCTCCATGTTTTTTGCCCTGCTGGTCGGCATTCCCAGCGGTATCCTGTTGAGCCGCCCGGCGGCAAAAGGTATCGCCGAATATGTGATGCAGATTTTCAACGTCGGTAACACGCTGCCGCCGCTGGCGGTACTGGCGCTGGCGATGGTGGTCATCGGGATCGGTGATATTCCCGCTATCGTGGCGCTTTTCCTCGCTTCACTGCTGCCAATTGTGCGTAACACCTATTCCGGCCTGAAGTCAGTTCCGCCTTCGCTGATTGAAGCGGCCAACGGAATCGGCATGACGAAATGGCAACGGCTCTGGCAGGTCGAACTCCCCAATTCCTGGCCGGTGATGCTGTCCGGGATCCGTATCGCAACCGCAATCAACGTCGGTACTGCCCCGCTTGCCTTCCTGATTGGCGCGAGCAGTTATGGCGAACTGATCTTCCCGGGGATTTATCTCAACGATTTCCCAACCCTCATTTTAGGCGCCACGGCTACCGCCCTGTTTGCCCTGATCCTCGATTCTCTGCTCGCCTGGCTTGGCCGCGTACTCAGCCCCCACACAGCCTGAACATAAGGAGCGTGACATGACATTTAAAAAACAGCTGCTGGGATGGTTTAGCGCAACGTTACTGTTTGCCGGAATCGCGCAGGCCGCGCCGATTACCCTGGCCACCAAGAGTTTTACCGAACAGCATATTTTGTCAGCAATGACCGTGCAGTATTTGCAAAAGAAAGGATTTCAGGTTCAGCCACAGACTAATATTGCGACCGTCATCTCGCGTAACGCGATGATCAATAAACAAATCGATATGACGTGGGAGTACACCGGCACCTCACTGATTATCTTTAACCACATCAACAAACGGATGAGCCCACAGGAGTCCTACGACACGGTAAAACGGCTGGACGCCAAACTCGGCCTGGTGTGGCTAAAACCCGCGGACATGAACAACACCTATGCCTTTGCCATGCAGCGTAAACGTGCGGAGGCCGAAGGCATTATCACCATGTCGCAAATGGTGGAGAAGATTGAACATATTCGCCAGACCGACCCGGATAAAAACTGGCGTCTGGGGCTGGACCTTGAATTCGCCGGTCGCAGCGACGGCATGAAACCGTTGCAGGAAGCCTACAACATGCCGCTCGACCGCCCGCAGATCCGCCAGATGGACCCGGGCCTGGTCTACAACGCGGTGCGCGATGGCTTTGTTGATGCCGGGCTTGTCTACACCACTGATGGTCGCGTGAAAGGTTTTGACCTGAAAGTGCTGGAAGATGATAAAGGTTTCTTCCCAAGCTACGCCGTGACGCCGGTGGTGCGTAAAGATGTGCTGGAGGCCAATCCGGGGCTTGAAGAAGCGCTGGATACTCTCTCCGCCCTGCTGAATAACGATGTGATCGCCACGCTTAATGCACAGGTGGATATCGACCATAAAACCCCGCAGCAGGTGGCCCGTCAATTCCTGCAAGATAAAGGCATGCTGTAAGGAGCGCTTATGGACACGTTACATTACATGATGGACAACGCAGGCTACCTTGCCACGCTTACCCTGCAGCACCTGTGGCTGGTGGCGCTGGCGGTGGGTCTTGCGATAATTATTGGCGTACCGCTTGGCATTCTCATCGTGCGTCATAAATGGCTGGCAACGCCGGTACTGAGCGTTGCGACGCTGCTGTTAACTATTCCGTCTATCGCCCTGTTTGGCCTGATGATCCCACTGTTTTCGCTGATCGGTCACGGAATTGGCGTACTGCCGGCCGTCACCGCGGTTTTCCTCTATTCACTGCTGCCGATTGTGCGCAACACACATACGGCGCTGGACGCTCTGCCGCCTGGCCTGCGGGAAGCAGGACGTGGCATCGGCATGACGTTCTGGCAGCGTCTGCGCTGGGTAGAAATTCCGATGGCATTACCGGTCATTTTTGGCGGTATTCGCACCGCCGTAGTAATGAACATCGGCGTGATGGCGATCGCCGCCGTGATTGGTGCGGGCGGACTGGGATTACTGTTACTAAACGGCATCGGCGGAAGTGATATCCGCATGTTGATTGCTGGCGCGCTGATGATTAGTTTACTGGCGATTGTGCTCGACTGGCTGCTACATCGCCTGCAAATCGCTCTGACACCGAAGGGGATACGATAATGATAAAACTGGAAAACCTGACTAAACAATTTTCACAGAAAAACGGCCAACCCTTGAAGGCCGTCGATAACGTGAACCTGAATGTGCCAGAAGGCGAAATGTGCGTACTGCTGGGGCCCTCCGGCTGCGGTAAAACCACCACACTTAAAATGATCAACCGCCTGATTAAACCGAGCAGCGGAACCATCCTCATCAACGGGCAAAATACCGATGAGATGGACACGGTGACGCTGCGTCGCAATATTGGCTATGTTATCCAGCAAATCGGCCTGTTCCCCAACATGACTATTGAAGAGAACATTACCGTGGTGCCGCGCATGCTGGGCTGGGATAAAGCGCGCTGCAAAACCCGTGCGCAGGAACTGATGGAAATGGTGGCGCTGGATGCGAAAAAATTCCTTCATCGCTACCCTAAAGAGATGTCCGGCGGCCAGCAGCAGCGTATTGGTGTGATCCGCGCACTGGCGGCGGATCCCCCGGTACTGCTGATGGATGAACCTTTCGGCGCAGTTGACCCGATTAACCGTGAAGTGATTCAAAACCAATTCCTGGAGATGCAGCGTGCCCTGAAAAAAACCGTCATGCTGGTGAGCCACGATATTGATGAGGCGCTGAAACTGGGCGATCGTATTGCCGTATTCCGTCAGGGGCGTATTGTTCAGTGCGCCAGCCCGGATGAACTGCTGGCAAAACCGGCCAACGAATTTGTCGGCTCGTTTGTTGGCCAGGACCGTACGCTGAAACGCCTGCTGTTAGTCTCGGCGGGCGACGTTACCGATCAGCAACCGACGATCACCGCCCGCAGCACCACGCCGCTTGCTGAAGCATTCGGCATTATGGATGACAATGATATACGCGCGTTGACCGTGGTGGATGAAGAAGGTAAACCGCTCGGTTTTGTTAAGCGTCGCGAAGCCCGTCAGGCGAGCGGCGTATGTTCCGACCTCATTCACCCGTTCCGCGTCACCGGCAAGGCGGAAGACAACCTGCGCGTGGTGCTATCGAAACTCTATGAGAGCAACACCAGCTGGATGCCGATTGTCGATGAAGACGGGCGCTATAACGGCGAGATTTCACAAGATTATATTGCCGATTATCTCAGCTCCGGGCGTACGCGTCGGGCGCTGAATATTTATAGCGAGAACTAATCCCTCACCCCGACCCTCTCCCACAGGGAGAGGGAGAAAACCGCGCGTACTTAACCACTGGCACTTTCGGCCCCCTCTCCCTGTGGGAGAGGGAGAAAACCGCGCGTACTTAACTACTGGCACTTTCGGTTCCCTCTTCCTGTGGCAGAGGGAGAAAACCGCGCGTACTTAACTACTGGCACTTTCGGTTCCCTCTCCCTGTGGGAGAGGGTTAGGGTGAGGGGATCCGCACCCACAGCTTTTGCATCTCCACTGCTTTCCCCGCAAAATAGCCGCCTGAACTTCTTTGTGCGAAACCACTCATGCAACGTCTTCACGCCTATCCCGATCTGCGCACTATGCTGCGTCGCCTGCTGTTTGCCGCCATCACCGGTATTCTCGCCGCGTTGGCGGTGACTGGGTTTCGTCATGCCATGCTGTTTCTTGAGTGGCTATTCCTCAGCAATGACACCGGCAGTCTCGTTAACGCTGCGACGGGGCTTTCCGCCTGGCGACGCGTGCTGACGCCCGCTCTTGGGGGTTTTGCGGCGGGAATGCTCTTATGGGGCTGGCAGCGATTGAATCAACAACGCCCTCACGCCCCCACGGACTACATGGAAGCGCTGCGCACCGACGGGCAATTTGATTATGGTGCCAGTCTGGTTAAATCACTGGCATCGTTACTGGTGGTGGTCAGCGGTAGTGCTATTGGCCGTGAAGGCGCAATGATCCTTCTCGCGGCACTGGCAGCCTCGTGGTTTGCTCAGCGCTTTACCGCACGTGAGGAATGGAAATTATGGATTGCCTGCGGAGCCGCCGCCGGGATGGCGAGTGCCTATCATGCACCGCTGGCAGGCAGTCTGTTTATCGCCGAAATTCTCTTTGGCACGCTGATCCTTGCCTCGCTTGGCCCGGTGGTGGTGTCAGCCGTTGTCGCATTGTTAACCACACACCTGATCGGTGGCGGCAGCGAACCACTCTACGCGGTCAATCTGCCGCTAACGCTCAATGTAACGGCGTATGCATTGATTATCGCCACCGGCCTGCTGGCGGGTATTTTTGGCCCGCTACTGATGGGGTTAATGAACGCCACGCACAATCTCTTTTTGCGGCTCAAACTCTCTCCACCCTGGCAACTCGCGCTCGGCGGGTTGATAGTTGGCCTGCTGTCGCTGCTGACGCCTGCGGTCTGGGGAAATGGCTACAGCGTGGTACACGCTTCATTGCTTTCTCCACCGTTGCTCGCCACGATTTCAGGGATATTCCTCTGTAAACTTTTGGCGATCCTCGCCAGTAGCGGCTCCGGCGCGCCGGGCGGCGTCTTTACGCCAACGCTGTTTCTGGGGATGGCGGTGGGCATGTTGTTTGCGCAGCTGTGCGGGATTTGGCTACCGGATCAGCCGTCTATGGCCGTCTTACTGGGGATGAGCGGCATGGCGGCGCTGCTGGCGGCAACCACGCATGCACCGATTATGTCGACATTGATGATTTGTGAAATGACCGGGCAATATCGCGTACTGCCCGGTTTATTGATTGCCTGCGTACTGGCGTCGGTGCTGTCGCGAACCTTACGCCAGGATTCTATCTACCGTGAGCACGTTGCTCAGCATGGATAAATTGATGTACTGGCTCAGTTCACGCTGTTCGGCGCGCGGCAGATAGGGCAGTTCACCAATCAGCGGCGCGGGCAGTTTTTTACTGAGCACATCAATGATTTCCGCATAATGTGCAAGGCCCGGATTGATACGGTTGGCCACCCAGCCAATCAGCGGCAGGCCGTCGTTAGCGATGGCCTGCGCCGTCAGCAGCGCATGATTGATGCACCCTTCCTGAATCCCCACCACCATCACAACCGGCAGTTGCTCCTGAACCACCCATTCAGACAGCGGCCGCAGGTCATTCATCAGACTACGCCAGCCGCCTGTCCCTTCAACCACAACGTTGTCCACTTTCTCGCTCAGGCTGGCGAGCCCGTTTGACAGCAAAGTGTAGTTGATCGGACAACTGTGCGCGACGCTGCTCTCTTCTTCGCTCAGAGCGATAGGATTCACCGCATCGTACGGCAGTTCCAGCGATGACACGCTTTGCAGCACCAGCGCATCTTTGTTGCGTAGCCCTTCCGGGGTCTCTTTGCTGCCTTTTGCCACAGGTTTGTACCCGGCTACTCGTTTCCCGCTGGCTGCCAGCGCCTGCAGTAGCGCACGGGAAACCACCGTCTTGCCGACAGAAGTATCAGTACCAGTAATAAAGAAACGGTTAAGCATTACTAACTCCACAGTTATGCCGGTGAAATATACAGACCAGAAATAATTTAAAGTGGTGAAAGTCTACGTGATGAACCAGAAACCCGGCTTGAGATAGCGCAATTTTTTGCACGACAGTGAAAAATTGTTAACCCTGTAACAGTCGAATCAGCAGCGATCCGTTATAGAGCGCATCTTTGACCAACGCCGCCCCGGCCATCGTGCCACGGTTCGAAAACTGAGTCTGCTCAACGGAAATATGTTTGCTGTAAGCCGGAAGCGACTGCTGGCGAATACAGTCGCTGATCGCCGGGAAAAGGATATCGGCAGCCTGATTAAACGGCGAACCGATAAGTATTTTTTGTGGATTGAATAAATTCACCATGATCGCCAGGATGCGCCCAACGTTGGTGCCGACGCTGGTAATGATATCTTTCGCCAGCAAATCGCCCTTGACTGCGGCGAGGCACAGCGACTCTACCGTCAGCGGCTGCTGATGCAGCATCGAACTCATTGACTGGTGCATACGCACCTGCGCCAGTTCCAGCACGCTCTCTACGCTCGCGATCGTCTCCAGACAACCGTGGTTACCGCAGTAACAGCGCTTACCATACGGGTCGACCTGCGTATGGCCAATCTCCACCAGGCTACTGCTGCCCGCATGAAGCAGCCGCCCATCGGTGATCACCCCTGCGCCGACGTTATGATCAATCACCACCTGAATGACGTCCCGCGCCCCGCGTGACGCGCCAAACAGCGCCTCGGCCATGGTCCACGCGCTGATATCATGTTGAATATAAACAGGTACGCCTGTATGCGCCGCCAGCGTTTCACCAAGCGGCATATCTTTCACATCCTCGTAAAACGGCATCCGGTGAATGATCCCGCTTTCCGTATCAATGATACCAGGCAGCGTAATGGCGATGGACGTTAACCGCTCCAGCTTCCCCTGATGGCGAATAAAGAACTGATCGATTTGCGTGATAATCCGCTTCAAAAGCGGCTGTGGGGCCTGGAGCGCCAGTTCGAGACGTTCTTCCACCACCAGCTTGCTGCTAAGATCGCGCAGAGCGAGATGAATCTCTCCCCGGCTGATACGCAGCGCCAGATAGTGCCAGGCTTCCGTTTCCACCATCAAACCGACGGCTGGACGCCCACGGCTGCCAGGTTCCTGTATTTCAGTTTCCTGCACCAGGTGCGCTTCGAGCATTTCACGCACAATTTTGGTAATACTGGCCGGCGCCAGTTGCGCCAGCCGGGAGAGGTCGATACGCGACACCGGGCCAAGCTGATCAATCAGGCGATACACCGCGCCCGCATTGGTCTGCTTTATTTGATCGATATGGCCTGGCTGACTGTCCGCTACCACCGTAGACTCCCTTTATTTTCGCGCTTCGAAATAATCTCAGGGCTATGGTGAAGGACTTCAATGGGGTACGCCAACGTTTTCCTTAGCCTTGTGATTTGCCGCACATTTTTTTATGCATTTTCGTCAGAAATGCTTATCTTTGCCGCAGCCAGCAGCTGTTGCTTAAAACGCAGGGCAGCCTGACTAAGTTCATGATGTTTAGACCACACCAGCCACATTTCCGAAACGGCATCCTCTTCAATAATGGGCACCCAGCGCATCTCCATAAGCTGGACACGACGAAACGACGCCGGGAGAATCGACACCCCAAGCCCGGACGCCACCAGACCAATAATGGTCATCGCCTCGCCCACTTCCTGCGTCATTCGCGGCGTCACGCCATAACGGCGCAGCAGGCCCAGAATATCGTCATACAGACCTGTTCCCACGTGCGGGTCGAAGAAAACAAAAGGCTCATTGGCCAGCTCAGTCAGACTCACCGCGCGTTGATTCGCTAGCGGATGCTCATGATGAATCATCGCCAGCAGTGGCTCATGCAGAATAACCTCCCACTCCAGCGTGTCAGGAAGCTGCGTGTTACGCATCAAACCCAGATCCAGCGAACCTTCGGTAAGCGGCAAAATCTGCTCGCGAGTATTGGTCTCACGGGTCTGAATATGAACATCGGGATAGCGACGTCGAAAGGTCGAGAGCGTATCAGACACCGCCTTAATGAAAGGAGCCGACGAGGTAAAGCCAATATTCAACTCGCCCGTTTCACCATGATGCAAACGCCCCGCGCGGGCGGCAGCCTCTTCAACCAACAGCATAATTTGACGGCTATCAGCAAGGAACTGCTTTCCCGCCGCCGTGAGGTTAACGCTGCGGTTGGTGCGGGCAAACAGACGGGCGCCAATTTGCTGTTCAAGCATCTGAATTTGCTGACTTAGTGGAGGTTGCGAGATGTTCAGCCGGGCAGCAGCACGACCAAAATGGAGCTCTTCCGCTACCGCAATAAAGTAGCGCAGATGGCGCAGCTCGATATTCATATTTGTTACATATCAATTGAGATTATTAATATATTAGACAGAATATTCGCGATTTCCTACTCTAATTATGTGACCTGTGTCTCTATTACCTTTTGTTTTTACGCAAGGATCTTCCCGTGAGTCGTACAACCACCGCAGACAACGAACCGGCTATCGATGTCCGCGATAATGCTCCATCAAGGCCGAACCAATTTATTACTCGCGGCACACCTCAGTTTATACGGGTTACTCTCGCCCTCTTCTCTGCCGGACTGGCGACGTTTGCTCTGCTCTACTGCGTTCAGCCGATTCTGCCCGTGCTTTCCCATGAGTTTGGTATCTCGCCTGCGGGAAGCAGTATTTCTTTGTCGATTTCCACGGCGATGCTGGCGATAGGGCTGCTCTTTACCGGGCCGCTTTCCGATGCCATTGGCCGCAAACAGGTGATGGTCACGGCGCTGCTACTGGCATCGTGCTGCTCTCTGCTCTCCACCATGATGACCAGTTGGCACGGCATTCTGATCATGCGCGCGCTGATTGGTTTATCGCTCAGCGGGGTGGCGGCGGTCGGTATGACCTATCTCAGCGAAGAGATCCACCCCAGTTTTGTCGCCTTCTCGATGGGGCTCTACATTAGCGGTAACTCGATTGGCGGGATGAGTGGACGTCTGCTCACCGGGGTTTTCACTGATTTCTTCGGCTGGCGTATTGCCCTGGCGGTGATCAGCGCTTTTGCCCTGGCCTCAGCGGTGATGTTCTGGAAAATTCTCCCGGAATCCCGCCACTTCCGCCCCTCCTCCTTACGCCCTAAAACGCTGCTGCTCAATTTCCGTTTGCACTGGCACGACCGGGGTTTACCGCTCCTTTTTATCGAAGGCTTCCTGCTGATGGGGGCGTTTGTCACATTGTTTAACTATATTGGCTATCGCCTGATGCTCTCCCCCTGGTCGCTGAATCAGGCGGTGGTGGGCCTGCTCTCAGTCGCCTATCTCACGGGGACATGGAGCTCACCGAAAGCCGGTATGATGACCGCCCGTTACGGTCGTGGCCCGGTGATGATCTTCTTCACCGGCGTGATGCTGCTCGGCTTGCTGCTAACGCTCTTCTCACCGCTGTGGGTTATCTTCCCCGGCATGTTGCTGTTTTCCGCAGGCTTCTTTGCCGCGCACTCCGTCGCCAGCAGTTGGATCGGCCCTCGCGCACGACGCGCCAGAGGTCAGGCCTCATCACTTTATCTTTTCAGTTATTACCTGGGTTCCAGCATCGCCGGAACGCTCGGCGGCGTTTTCTGGCACCGTTACGGCTGGAACGGCGTCGGCGCGTTTATCGCCCTGCTGCTGATCGCCGCGTTGCTGGTCGGAACGTTGCTGCATAAGCGGTTACATTGATGGTTAAATGGCCAGGGATAGGCCATTTGACCCTATTAATAAAAAATGAGTATTCACTATGACGAAAGGCGAAATATTTTCATTATTCATCGTTATTTATAACAATATATCGCATAAGAATTTAACGATATTTATAAGTTGCGGTCATCGTTTAATCACACTACGCCTCCTGCTCACCTCACTCATTGCATAAAAAAACCTCACAGCACATAAACCTTAGATTTAGATTAATCAGATAAAGAGAATGCAGCCGTTAAAACGGAGTGCATATGAAAAAATATTGTGTTTTACCAGAGTTGTTAATTGCCTTCCTCCTTTCAGGATGTGCGCATACAGTACCAAGTCAATATAATGGTGCCGTAGTTAAGTACACAAAAGAAGGCGCAAGCAAAGCCACTGTTATTGCTGACTGGGGTATACCGGACTCAGCTATTTCCGTCGATAAGGACACAACCGCATATCAGTGGAATTCTGATAACGGCTCAACGTCATCGGGTAATTTCGATACGCATACACTGGCTACCGGCTCTGCTACCTCAGGGACAGATTGTCTCGGATGTGGCGTGCAAACTTTTGGTGTGGGCGCTAGTCATACTGCGGGCGCTACATCTGCAAACATAGAGACTCATGCGTGCGCGCTTACTGTTCTGGTCAATAACAGCGACGACAAAGTCAAGGCCGCTAATCTCGTCGGCACTGTGGATGATAAATGTTATTCGCACTTTGAAAAAGCCCTGACGCTGAATCCCAATGCAGTTGATCTGCATAATCAGGAAATTACACACAATCAGCATGTAGCCGCAGGAAAAGCATTAGTTGGTATGCTTACCCTTGTTGGCGCAGGGGCTGCTATTTATCACGCTAATCACTAAAAACGTAAGGTACAATGATGAAACTTTTTATTTCAGGTTTGCTTTTATGTATTACTTTCTCCGTTATGGCCTGCCCTAAGGGGGAACATCCCTATGGCGGGACAGGTTCTCACCATAAAGGAGGCTGGTGTGGTAATTAAAATCTAACCCACATCTTTTTATATTTTATTTGATTCCGAGATTGTCTAAATTTCTTAACCACCATTATTGTTCTTTCTAATATTTAGTTAAAACGAATCCTTATTTTGGCTATTGTGAAATAACCCTGGTGTTAATTACAGCGTCTTCGTATAAGGGGGCTTTGGGAAATCTCTGTACAGTTAGATGAGATTTCCCATAACACGCCATTTTCATCAATTCATAACCTTGTGTTTTAATGGTGCGAACCACGGTATGATTTTCTTCCACGAATGTAATCCGTAGAGAATGAAGAATGGAAAACAAAAACTACCAACACCTCACCCGCACCTTCCAGCGTCTCTCCCGTTTTTCACACCTCTCCGCCATCGCTGGCTGGGACATGTTTACCATGATGCCACCAGGCGGCAGCAACGCGCGCAGCGAAGCGCTGGCTGAGCTGGGCGTATTACAGCACCAGATTCTGACCGATAAGCAGGTCGGCGAATGGCTGCGCAACGCGGAACAGGAAGATCTTAACGACCTCGAACAGGCAAACCTGCGCGAAATGGCGCGTCATTATCAGCAGGCCGCCCTGCTGCCGGAGAGCCTGGTCGAGGCCAAGTCGCTGGCGGGTAGCCGCTGTGAACACGCCTGGCGCACGCAACGTCCGAATAATGACTGGCAGGGCTTCGCTGAGAATTTAAAAGACGTGGTTAAACTCAGCCGGGAAGAAGCGCGTATCCGTGCGCAGGCCAAAGGCTGCTCGCCTTATGATGCCCTGCTGGACATTTTTGAGCCTGACATGACCAGCGCTCGCCTGGACGTGCTATTTGGCGATCTCAAATCCTGGCTGCCAGGACTGTTAACCAGTGCGGTAGAAAAACAGGCCAGTAAAACGCTCATCGCCCCTCAAGGCCCGTTCCCGATTGAAAATCAGCGCCAGTTAGGACTGGAAGCGATGAAGCGCCTCGGCTTTGATTTTAACGCCGGTCGTCTGGACGTCAGCGCGCATCCTTTCTGCGGCGGCGTACCGGAAGATGTTCGCATTACCACACGCTATAATGAGCATGACCTGTTAAGCGCCCTGTTCGGCGTGATCCACGAAACCGGGCATGCACGTTATGAGCAAAATCTGCCGCGTAACTGGCTGGGTCAGCCGGTGTCTCATGCGCGTTCCACCGCTATTCACGAGTCGCAAAGTCTCTTTTTTGAGATGCAACTGGCACGTAGCGACGCCTTCCTTCAGCATCTGCTTCCGGCGGTGGTTGAACAGTTTGGTACGCAGCCTGCTTTTGAGGCGTCAAACTTTGTTGCCTGGAACCAGCGCGTGAAACCGGGCTTTATCCGTATTGATGCCGACGAAGTGAGCTACCCGGCGCATGTGATCCTGCGTTATGAAATTGAACGCGCGTTGATTGATGGCGAGATTGAAGTGGACGACATTCCCGCCCTGTGGGATGAAAAAATGCGTCACTGGCTGGGCCTCTCGACGGAAGGTAACTACCGCGATGGCTGTATGCAGGATATTCACTGGACCGACGGCGGCTTTGGTTATTTCCCGTCCTACACGCTGGGCGCGATGTACGCCGCACAGTTAATGCACGCCGCGCGTAATGCAATGCCGGATCTCGAATCACGCATTGCCAGCGGTGATTTCAGCACATTGTTCGAGTGGCTGCGCCAGAATATCTGGCAGCACGGTAGCCGCTTTGGTACCTCGCAGCTTATTCAGCAAGCGACCGGCGAAGACCTGAACAGCCGCTATTTCCGCGAACATTTAACCGCCCGCTATCTGTAATCCTCCTCTCGCCGGAGGGCTCTCCTCCGGCGTTGTACATTCCGTTACACGCCGATACCAATCACTCACGGAAAGCCTGATAACTCAGGGATATAGTTCTTTCAACGGCCCCGCAGTGGGGTTGAATGAAAAAACCAATTCGAGGGTATGAGAATGAAAAAAGTATTAGCTCTGGTTGTTGCCGCTGCTATGGGTCTGTCATCTGCTGCATTCGCCGCTGAAACTACCGCGGCTCCCGCACCGGCTGCCAGCGCAACCGCTAAAGCGGCACCGGCCAAAACTATGCATCACAAAAAACATCAGAAAGCCGCTGCTGAACAAAAAGCGCAGGCTGCGAAAAAACACCACAAAAAAGCCGCTAAAACCGAAGCGACCAAACCGGTAGAACAGAAAGCCCAGGCCGCCAAAAAACACAAAAA
This sequence comes from Pseudocitrobacter faecalis, assembly GCF_965231525.1. Classification (NCBI taxonomy): domain Bacteria; kingdom Pseudomonadati; phylum Pseudomonadota; class Gammaproteobacteria; order Enterobacterales; family Enterobacteriaceae; genus Pseudocitrobacter; species Pseudocitrobacter faecalis. The sequence continues at coordinate 2,090,304 of NZ_CBDDNJ010000002.1, forward strand.
ACATGAGGCCGCAAAACCGGCTGCTGCTGAGCAGAAAGCACAGGCCGCAAAAAAACATCATAAAAAAGCCGTAAAACACGAAGCCGCTAAACCAGCCGCTCAGCCTGCTGCATAATCGTCACCGTTCGTATCGTTCCGATGACAAATCGGCGCTGTTTCAGCGCCGATTTTTTCCTGGAGAGCAATGATGTTGCGGCGCTATCGTTTCGAGCTCATCCTGGCTTTACTCATCGTCTGCGCACTGATCGCAACGCGGTTTTTCCTTTACTGAGCGTAGTTCGCTGATTTTACTCCCCCTTTTCATTTGTCCCGTCTATAGTATTCACATTGGGTTTAACTTTTTATAATCATAATTACCCCACCAGAGAGTGATATGCGTAGAGCTGTTTTCGTTTTACTGGGATCGTTGAGCGCGCTGTCGATGGCTGTACATGCGGATGACGGCGATAGCGGCATGAGCGCGAAAGATGTCAAAACGCTGTTTTTCGGTCAGGACGATCGCACCCTTGTGGCCGATGCAACCGATTCCCCCTGGGACGCTATCGGTCAACTGGAAACCGTTAGTGGTAACCTGTGCACCGCTACCCTCATTTCCCCCCATCTGGCGTTAACCGCCGGACATTGTTTGCTGACGCCACCGAACGGTAAGCCGGATAAAGCGGTCGCGCTCCGTTTTGTGTCGCAGAAAGGCGTCTGGCGCTATGAAATTCACGGTATTGAAGGTCGTGTCGATCCCTCCCTTGGCAAACGTCTGAAACCCGATGGCGACGGCTGGATTGTTCCGTCTGCCGCCGCGCCGTGGGATTTTGGCTTAATTATTTTGCGTTATCCGCCGGGGGGAATTACGCCGTTGCCGCTGTTTGAGGGGGACAAAGCCGCCCTCACCGCCGCATTAAAGGCAGCGGATCGTAAAGTGACACAATCGGGTTATCCGGAAGATCACCTTGATTCGCTTTACAGCCATCAGGACTGCGTGGTCACCGGTTGGGCGCAAACGTCGGTGCTGTCGCACCAGTGCGATACGCTACCGGGCGATAGCGGTTCGCCATTAATGTTAAAGACCGAGAATGGCTGGCAATTGATTGCGGTACAGAGTTCCGCTCCGGGGCCGAAAGACCGCTGGCGCGCGGATAACCGGGCCATTTCGGTGACCGGTTTTCGCGATAAGCTGGAAGCGTTGGCGAAAGATTAAATGACGCTGCCCGCAAATGCGGGCAGCGTGGTGTATCAGGCCATTTTAATCAGCACCATGCCGACTATCAGCAGGCCGAGTCCCATCCAGCCTTTGTTATTCAGGCGTTGACCAAACAGGATCCAGCCCGCCGCCAGCGTAGCCATAATCCCGAAGGCGCCCCATAACGCATAGGCCACGGAGAGATCGATTCCTTTTACCGCCTGCGACAAGGCGCTAAACGCGGCCAGCACTGCGGAGATGGACAGCACGCCATAGAATTTGCGGCGAAAACCATCCGAGAACTTCAAAAAGATATTAGCGATAATTTCCAGCACGATTGCCAGCCCCAGCCAGGCGGCGTGAATCCACTCAAACTGTTGCATGGTGAGCCTCCACCGGCTGAGATTTCACTTTGCGAGTACCGGATTTAATCAACACAATCCCCGCCACCAGCGTCGCCAGACCGGCGATCTTCATCGCCGACAGTGCTTCATCAAACAACATGACGCTGAACAGTGTGATAAGCAAAATACCGATACCTTCCCACAAGGCATAGGCGACACCCAGCGCGATTTTTTTAACCGCGAAGGCCAGGAAAATATAAGAGATGGCAATCATTACCAGCATCAAAATAAAGCCAGCAGAACCGTGACCAACAGCAGCCCATTTCATAGACAGCGTGCCGATAATTTCAGCGACGATCGCAAGGGATAAAAGAATCCAGTAAAACATGTTATTTCTCCTGCTTGAGAATATATTCCGTTGCGGCTCACAACGAAGTGCAAACCGTAAAATCCAGGTTGTAATGAGTCCTGACGGCGAGCGTCAGTTCAGGCAGAAGACGTAGACTAAAGCGCGTTGCGCCAGTGTTGCTCGGCGGAGAGCAAGGCAGAGGTAGGTAAAACTGTAGTGTGAGTAGAAATGAAAGTTTTGAACTGATTGTCCATAAAAATACAATTATCCGCGGTATTGCTTCTCTTCGTTGCGGAAAAAAATTGTCCTCGGTAGTTAAACACAGCTAATTTTTAGCACAACCGCCTGATTAACTCAAAATATTTTCAGATCTTTACCATAAATATTAGATCTAAGTGAGTTTCTTCTTAGACTGTTCGCAATTATGATATTCAGGCTTGTTGTACACTTTTTCAGGAACCCTTATGGCCAAGCCCATCATTACGCTTAATGGATTAAAAATTGTCATCATGCTGGGCATGCTGGTCATCATTTTGACGGGTATTCGCTTCGCGGCGGATATCATTGTTCCCTTTGTACTGGCGCTATTTATCGCCGTGGTGCTTAACCCGGTGGTACAACTGATGACCCGCTGGCGCATTCCCCGCGTGCTGGCTATCTCTTTACTGATCTGCCTGATTATTATGGTTGCCGTCCTGCTGCTGGCGTCACTCGGCACCTCGCTTAACGAGCTGGCGCGCACGTTGCCGCAGTACCGCTCCTCTTTACAGGTGCCGCTGCAGAATATCCAGCCCTGGCTCGAGCGCTTTGGCGTGACGGTCTCAGCAGATGAGTTAATTAAATATATTGACCCAAACGCCGCGATGACCTTTGTCACCAGCCTGTTGACACAGCTCTCTAACGCGATGTCATCGATTTTTCTTCTGCTGTTAACCGTGGTGTTTATGCTGCTGGAAGTCCCGCAGCTTCCGGCCAAACTCCAGCAATTGATGGTCAAACCGACGGAAGGAATGGCGGCGATTCAGCGCGCGATCGACAGCGTGTCACATTATCTGGTGCTGAAAACAGCCATAAGTCTGGTAACCGGCCTGGTCGCTTGGGGCATGCTGGAAGCGCTGGGCGTGCGTTTCGCGTTTGTCTGGGGACTGCTCGCCTTCGCACTGAACTACATTCCTAATATCGGTTCTGTGCTGGCGGCCATCCCCCCGATTTTACAGGTGCTGGTTTTTGGCGGGTTTTATCAGGCGCTGATTGTGCTGGCAGGATACCTGCTGATTAACCTGCTCTTCGGTAACATTCTCGAACCGCGCATTATGGGACGCGGGCTGGGGCTGTCAACGCTGGTGGTCTTTTTGTCGTTGATCTTCTGGGGATGGTTGCTTGGCCCGGTGGGAATGCTGCTTTCGGTACCCCTCACCATTGTGGTCAAGATTGCCCTTGAGCAAACCATCGGCGGCAGGAGTATTGCCGTGCTGTTGAGCGATCTCAGCGATAAGTGACAGCGTCACGTAAAGCTGCCGACATCTCGTCGGCAGCCTCTTCTCTTACGATTTACCTGCTTTTGCCAGACTAAACCACATCCCAACCGCCAGAAGTAACAGCATCATCCCGGCACTGCTTAACGCCACGCTGTGCGAGAAGGTAAACGCGGTACGTGCAGCATTAATCGTGGCCTCGGCAAGCGATGGCGTCAGGGTTTGCGCCGCTTTAACCGCTTCGCCAATCGACGACGAGGCGCGTGCCGCGACTTCACCCGTCAGCCCTTCCGGCAGAACAATGGACGCCGAGAAACTGCGGCTCAGCAGTAAGCCAAAGACGGCAATGCCTAACCCCGCGCCCAGTTCATACGCCATGGTTTCAATCGCCCCGGCAGCCGCGGCTTTTTCCTTCGGCGCTGCGGCCATAATCGCCGCCGTTGACGCCAGCAAGGCGCTGGCGGCGCTAAAGCCAAGCAAGACCATCAGTCCCCACGCCTGCCACTTCTGGGTGCTGAAATCCAGCATCGACAGCCCAAGGAAGCTCAGTGCACTCAGCGCCATGCCGCTTGTTGCCACAGTGCGCAGGCCCAGACGCGCGACCAGCACACCGGCAATCGGGCCGCTGAAACCACTGGCCACCATCAGCGGCAGCATAAATTTCCCGGCCTCGAACGGCGTGAAACCATGTACAAACTGCAGTTCCTGCGCCATCAGCAGCTCAAAACCGACCAACGCAATCATTGCCGTCATCGCCATGACTACACCGCTGAGAATAATACGGTGGCTGAACAGACGCATATCGATCATCGGTTTAGCGGCGCGAAGCTGGATACGAACAAACATCGTTAATAACAGCGCACCGGTCGCGAACGCCCCGCCGATAACCCACGGTGCAACCAGCCCTTTCATCGCGGTTTTTGCGCTATACACCAACAGCAGAATCGCCACAATCAACATGATGGCATGACTCAGGTTCAACGGCTGATCGCGTCGGCCTGGCTGCTGCGGCACGAAGCGCGCGGAAAGCGCCATTACCAGCAACACGATAGGAACGTTAATCAGGAACACCGAGCCCCAGTAGAAATGCTCCAGCAACATGCCGCCAATCAATGGGCCAAAGGCTGCCCCGCCTGAACCGACCGCGGCCCAGACGCCAAGCGCAATGTTACGATGGCGCGCATCAATAAACAGTGTGCGGATCCCGGCAAGTGTCGCCGGAACAATCATTGCCGCGCCAATCGCCAGCACAGCGCGCGCCGCAATCAGCCAGCCGGCGTCTGGCGCAATCGCGGCTGCCAGCGACGCCAGGCCAAATAACCCGCTGCCGAGCAACAGCAGGCGTTTAAAACCGATACGGTCGCCCAGCGCTCCCATCGGCAGTACCATTCCTGCCATCACCAGCGAGTAGATATCAATGATCCACAGTAACTCGTTGCCGCTTGCCCCAAGCGTCATACTCAACGTCGGCGCCGCCACATGCAGCACCGTCGCATCGATGGCGACCGGAATATAGACCAGCACGATAATCACTAACGCTAACCACTGACGAAACATAACTCTCCCTCATTTATTAAAGTTGGACATCCGTCCAGAACGCGATCCTACGGAAAGTTGAACAACTGTCCAGCTTTTTGTTACACTCGTTGCGCGGTGATTGAGGATGAAAAATTATGGGTTATTTGAGTAAGGACGAACGACGGGAAGAAATTATGCAGGCGGCGATGCGCGTGGCGCTGGCCGAAGGTTTCCCGGCGATGACCGTCAGGCGGATCGCAACGGAAGCCAACGTCGCTACCGGCCAGGTGCATCACCATTTTGCTTCAGCGGGTGAACTCAAAGCCCAGGCGTTTATTCGCTTAACCCGTGCCCTGCTGGATGCGAATCCGTTGCCGGAAACCGCCACCTGGCGTGAGCGTTTATGTTCGATGCTCGGCAGCGATGACGGCGGATTTGAGCCCTATATTCGTCTCTGGCGCGAAGCGCAGCTGATTGCTGCGAAAGACCCCGATATCAAGGCCGCCTACATTTTCACCATGCATATCTGGCATGACGCAACCACCGCGATTATCCGTCAGGGTCACGCGGCGCAGGAGTTTACCCTGCACGACAGCCCCGAGCACATCGCCTGGCGATTAATTGCGCTGGTTTGCGGGCTGGACGGCATGTACGCGCTGGGCATGACGGATATCAACGACGACGCCTTTGACCAGCATCTGGAAGCGGCGATCGCGCTGGAACTGTTTTCACTACCGCGCACACACAATATCTGACATGCGCGTGGTATAACGCGGCGAGAGCAGTTCCCGTTTCATCTGCCACGGCTGCGCGATGCCCTGCCCGGCAAAATAGAGCGTCCCGCGCCCGCTCTTGTGATTAATGGCATCCAGCACGCTCATTAAGGCTTCGCTGCCCGCGCGCGGTGCGTTGTCATCAAACAGATTCAACTGCGCAACGCCCTGGCTGAAAAAATCCCCCAGCATGACGCCCGCTTTCTGATAGCGTCGCCCTTCTTTCCAGATAACCTCCAGACACCGCGTCGCGGCCTGAATAATATCGCGGCTATCCTGGGTGGGCGTCAGCAGCTTTACCGAAGCGCTGTTGCCGTAGTAAGGCTGCCCGGCGGCAAACGGCGATGTTTTAATAAATGCCGAAATAAACCGGCAGTATTGATGCTCCAGACGCAGTTTCTCTGCCGCCCGGCAGGCGTATTCGCAAATGGCCTGGCGCATATCTTCGTAATCCGTTACCGGCGCACCAAACGAGCGGGAGCTAATGATGTCCTGCTTCACCGGCACAAACTCTTCCAGTTCCAGACACGGTTCACCGCGCAGTTCGCGCACCGTGCGTTCCAGTACCACGCTAAAATGTTTGCGGATAAAACGGATATCCGTATCCGCGAGATCCAGCACGGTATGGATCCCCATCGCTTCCAGCTTTTTACCGATCCGCCGCCCGATACCCCACACTTCACTCACCGGAAACGCCGCCATCAGTTTACGCTGCCGTTCGAGATTCGAGAGATCGACCACGCCGCCCGTCTGACGCTGCCATTTCTTTGCCGCATGGTTCGCCAGTTTGGCGAGCGTTTTGGTTTGCGCGATCCCCACGCCAACGGTCAAATGCATACCCTTACTGATTGTTTCGCGAATTTCGCGGCCAAAATCGGTTAAATCGCGACAATTCCTGACACCGGTGAGATCGCAAAACGCTTCGTCAATACTGTAGATTTCCACTCTCGGCGCCAGCGCTTCCAGGGTCGTCATCACACGCTCTGACATATCTGCGTAAAGTTCATAATTGCTGCTAAACGCTACCACGCCGTGACGGCGAAACTGCTCCTTCTGTTTAAAATAGGGTTCTCCCATCGCCACCAGTGACTTCGCCTCTGCGCTACGGGCAATGACGCAGCCGTCGTTATTGGACAGCACCACTACCGGTTTGCCTCTGAGATCCGGCCTGAATACCGTTTCACAGGAGGCATAAAAACTGTTCACATCCACCAGCGCAAACATGGTCAGCAGGCCGCTTTCACGATAAACGTCACCACACCAAAGATATCCAGCGGAACATCCTCGTTAATACGGATAGGCGAATAGGCCGGGTTACAGGGCACTAACTGGATCACCGGGCGCAGTTGTAACCGCTTGACGGTAAATTCGCCATCGACCGCAGCGATAACGATATCGCCATGTCCGGCGGTTCTGGCACTGTCGACCACCAGTAAATCGCCATTGCCGATCCCCGCTTCCGTCATGGAGTCGCCCGTCGCGCGGACAAAATAGGTCGCACTGGGGTGTGCCACCATAAATTCGTTGAGATCGATGCCCCGCTCAACATAGTCGCGTGCCGGGCTGGGAAAGCCGCATGGCACTAAATCACTGAAAAGAGGCGTAATTACGCTCTCGCGTTGCTCTGCAAGTTTGTACATCATGACCGTAAACACCTTATACTGTATTTATATACAGTATTATGGATTTCAGGAAGGGATCAAGCCACTTTTCGCGGAGAAAGAAAAACGCGTTGAAGTGTAGAGGGATTTAATTTGCCTGCGGCAGCTAATCTATTTGCCACCCTCAGGCGGAGCGGCAGGCGGCGTGTACCAGTTCTCTTTGGCAACGATCACCACGCCTTCAGGCTGCATCACAAAGTTTGGCGACATGATCTGTACGTTGAATTCATTAAAGACATCCTGAATATTGCTATACAGTTCGCTTCGAGCCGCGGCCAGCGACTGATCCGCCAGCAATCGCACCTGAAGTTCATAGGCGATATACCAGTCCATCAGGCTCAACTGGCGCACCCGTGGTGCGATAGTCAGGTCAATCCCTTGTGCCCGTTTTGCCGCCAGTTCCAGCATTGCATGAACCTGACGCCACGGCGTGTCGTAGCCGATCGTCACACTCACCGTTAAGTTGATACCGCTATCCGCGCCCTGCGCGCTGAGGTTCGTAATTTTTCCACTCACCACCACCGCGTTGGGAACGGTGACAACGTAGTTTTCACGGGTGATAATTTTTGTTGCCAGCATACCGATTTCACTGACCAGCCCTTCGTTATCCGCGACCCGAATGACATCGCCTTTGCGTAAAGCGCGTGAATAAATCAGAACCAACCCGCTCATGGCATGGTTCATCACGCCCGCCGATCCCAGCGTGAGCATTAATCCAAAGAAGACGCTAATCCCCTTAAAGGCCAGCGAGTTCGCCCCTGGCAGGAAGGGATATGCCGCCGAAAGCGCAAATAACCACACCACGACCGATATCAGTTTGCGGGTCGCCCCGACGGTTTCGGGATGAATACCCGGGAGCTGTAAACGCCCCGCCTCAACCTGATTAAGCACCATTTTCAGCAGTTTCAGAATAAATGCCGTCATCACAAAAATGATCAGAACAATCAATAGCCCCGGCAAGGCGGAGACGATCGACAAGGCGATCCCTCGCACTACGCGTACGGACCAGTCACCCAGCGATTCCCCCCAGACGCGCGTCCAGGGAAACAGGCTGAAAACCCAGCGCAGCCAGGCGTACAGCGCCACAATCCCTAACATCACCATCAACATGGCATAGAGCCGTGTCTCGATAGCGCCGGTAAAACGTCGCCAGCGCAGGGGCAGCCAGCTTCGGTTCTCAATAATGCGCCGACGATAATAACGCCTGACCAGGCGCCAGGAGCGATAAGCGCCATACCAGAACACCATCAGCCCCAGCAACCCGCCCATCGTTTTGACCACCGACAGCACCAGCCAGCTATTGTCATACTGGTCGCGCAGCGCGGTACGTTGGGCTTCCATGCGCGCCAGCACCCGCTGTGCAGCCTGATCGAGCGTCAGATCGTCACCTTCATCCAGATCGCCTTGCGCCAGAAGCATCACCGGCTTGCCGTTCATCACGATAAGCCTTCCCTGCTGGTTATAACGCACAACAGGGACGATCGTTAACGCCGACTGAACGTCGGCACGGGTAAAATTTCGCAGCGTGTTATGGATGCGCAACACCCGTTCTTCGGGCGTGGTGAGGCCAAATTTTGCCTGCAACATGACGATAGGTTTATGGAAGATATAGACCGTCCGTGCGCGTTCCTGCTCCGTCGGTTCCTGACGGGGCTCCGCCGCATGAGAAAAAAGCATCAGAGAGGAGAGAAAACAGAGTAATACCGCGAGCAGTACCCTTTTCATATCTGCCACCGGGACGCGAGGATTATCGTTTTGATTCAAAAAGCCAGCGTACCGGCTATTCGTCTTTTTTCAGCATAGACCAGCCGCCCACCCATGCAATAGCCTCAGGAATAGAACATCTTGCTGAAATCAAAAGCAGATAAAAAAACATTCTTAAAAACATACAATTAACAAAAAAACGATCGTTATTTGCCAACCGCCTTGTTATTCCCGCCGTCTTGTCTAATGTAAACAGTGAGTTAAATTTTATTTAAGAATTTTCTAAAGCTAACGTTTCCTGAACGTTCACCGACTACCGTTGAGTCATAAAAGAGTGAGGATCGCAATGAGACTGAAACCGATAGCCAGAGGATTGGCCCTGGCTGGCTTGTTATCCACGTTCATTATTCCTGCCTATGCTGATATCAGCCAAAAGGATGCGACATCGTCCACCAGGAACGCTAATGACCAGCTCTACAAGCAACTGCCCTTCTCCGATAACACCGATTTTACTGACGCCCATAAAGGCTTTATCGCCGCACTGCCGCAAGACGTTATCAAAGGTGAGCAAGGGAACGTTATCTGGGATCCGCAGCAGTACGCCTTTATCAAAGAGGGTGAAAAGGCTCCAGACACCGTCAACCCGAGCCTGTGGCGTCAGTCCCAGCTCATCAATATCAGCGGCCTGTTTGAAGTCACTGACGGCGTGTACCAAATCCGTAACCTCGACCTTTCTAACATGACTATTATCGAGGGCAAAGAAGGCGTTACCGTCGTCGACCCGCTGGTCTCTGCTGAAACCGCGAAAGTCGGTATGGATCTCTACTTCAAAAACCGGGGGCAAAAACCGGTCGTGGCGGTCATCTATACGCATAGCCACGTGGATCACTATGGCGGCGTGCGCGGCGTGGTTGATGAAGCCGATGTGAAGTCCGGGAAAGTCAAAATTTATGCGCCCGCCGGCTTTATGGAAGCTGCCGTGGCCGAGAATATCATGGCGGGTAACGTCATGAGCCGACGCGCCAGCTACATGTACGGTAACTTGCTGAAACCGGATGCGAAAGGCCAGGTTGGCGCGGGGCTGGGAACCACGACCTCAGCGGGCACCGTCACCCTGATTGCCCCAACCAATATCATTGAAAAAGACGGGCAAAAAGAGGTTATCGACGGATTAACCTACGATTTCATGCTGGCCCCTGGCTCTGAAGCGCCTTCTGAAATGCTGTGGTACATCGAAGAGAAAAAACTCATCGAATCCGCAGAAGATGTGACCCACACACTGCATAACACCTACTCCCTGCGTGGGGCGAAAATTCGTGAGCCGCTGCCGTGGTCAAAATATATCAACGAAGCGATCGTCCGCTGGGGTGATAAAGCGGAAATTCTGATGGCTCAGCATCACTGGCCGACCTGGGGCAATGAGAACGTGGTTAAACTGCTGAAAAGCCAGCGTGATCTGTATCGTTATATCAACGACCAAACCTTACGCATGGCAAACGAAGGCCTGACCCGTGATGAAATCGCCGCCAACTTTAAGCTGCCGGATTCACTGGCCCATACCTGGGCGAACCGCGGTTACTACGGTTCGGTAAGCCATGACGTTAAAGCCACTTATGTGCTCTATCTCGGCTGGTTTGACGGCAACCCGGCTACGCTTGACGAACTGCCGCCAGAAGAAGCCGCGAAGAAATTCGTGGAATATATGGGTGGCGCAGAGGCCATTCTGCAAAAAGCGAAAACCGACTTTGATCAGGGGAATTACCGCTGGGTGGCACAGGTGGTCAGTAAAGTGGTCTTTGCCGATCCGAATAATCAGGACGCTAAAAACCTCGAAGCGGATGCGCTGGAGCAACTGGGGTATCAGGCTGAATCCGGCCCGTGGCGTAACTTCTATCTGACCGGCGCACAGGAACTGCGTAACGGCGTGGTGAAGGGCCCGACGCCGAACACCGCCAGCCCGGATACCGTTCGCGCCATGACGCCGGAAATGTTCTTTGATTATCTGGCGGTACACATCAATGGCGAGAAAGCGGGTAATGCGAAATCGGTATTTAATATCGACCTCGGCAATGACGGTGGTAAATACAAGCTGGAACTTGAAAACGGTGTGCTAAACCACACTGCCAATGCCGAAGCGAAAGATGCCGATGCCACCCTGACCCTCGATCGCGCAACCCTGAATAAGATCATCCTGAAAGAGGAAACCCTCAAACAGGCTGAAGATAAAGGAGAGGTAAAAATCTCAGGCAACGGTGCCAAACTGGATGAAATGCTGGGCTATATGGATAAATTCGAGTTCTGGTTCAATATTGTGACGCCATAACCGACAACGCCCCGGAGACACGATCGCCGGGGCGTTTTGTCATTTCAGACAGGAATTAACGGTGGCGATGACTATTTTTCGGCAATATTAATGACCACCCGGCGATCCGCAGACAAACATGTCACCAGTTGATTACCCGACTGCCCGTCGCAGCTATTGCCGGTGACCGGTTCACTTTCGCCTCGCCCTTCAGCAGAGATATTTTGTGCCGGGAATCCCTGGGCAATCAGTTCATCAGCAACGGCCTGGGCACGACGTGCAGAAAGCTGCTGGTTGTAATCAGCGCTGCCAATACGATCGCTATAACCAATCACTACCGTTGTTTTATTGTTGGTTGGCTGCAAGCCTGGAGCATGAGAAAGCTGATTGATTGCGGCTTTCCCTTGCGCCGAAAGCTGGGCTGAGTTGTAGCCAAACAGCACATCAGACTTGAGATTAAACTGCTGCGGTTCAGGCGCAGGCAACGGTGCGGCCACCGGCGCGTTAACAACAGGGTTATCATCATGTTGACCAAAACGGTATGAAATGCCTGCCGTCACCGAGCTGACATCACTGCTCACGCCAATTTGATTAGCATTCCCGACATTGCTGACCCATTGATACTCTAAGCGCCCTGCCCAGTTTTTATTAAACGCATATTCCGTACCGACAGCCGCAAGAGGACGAATCCCCGTCTCAAAACGATTGTGTCCACCAATATCGGACTCTGCACGATACCCCATCGCCCCGGCGCGACCATAAATATCCCATTTATTGGTTAACCCGTAACTGGCTTTAAGCGACAGCTGTAAACCCTGGCTTTTCATTTTCGCCCCGGATGCACCATGATTACCCTTAATTTGCATATTCCCCAGGTAATCATATCCACCTTCGACCGCTAACCACGGTGTAATCTGATATCCGGTGAAGACACCACCGCCCACGTTATCGCGGTCAAAATCAAATTGGTCGCTATTGTGCGCATTATCGATACTTTCCTGATTGGTATGAGCATCAAAATAGTGTGACCAACCAAATTTCGTGCCACCGTACCAGGTGCCCGCGTCCGCCGCTGCAAAAGCCGTTGTGGCCGTAAACGCATTGGCAATAATCAGAGTAAGGAGAGTCTTTTTCATATATATCCCGTTATGAGCTTGCTGAATTTAACGCTGTTTCTGTTTAAGTGCGCTCACAATAAATCCAAACCCTCACTCTGATAATCTATTTGTTATTTATTTTTGGACAATACATAGGTAAACCCACATATTTACCGGTGCAGCCACTCAGAATTTTTCCGGGAGATGATTAATCGCTGTCAGGTAACCCCCTCTTTTAAATGAGATATATTCACCTTTACTCAATGCAGAAATGACGTTCAAAATGCTACTGCGCGATAAGAGCGTTCGATCCTGAATATACTCAAGGATAGAAGTGCGCATCCGTGTAGCATCGGGTAACAAAATCATCTCCAGTAAATGACTTCGAATGACAGAATATGTTCGCTGCTGCACGACCAGCGCATCCCGATAAAACAGATATGCCGTATGGTAGGAAAGCAACGCGGCGACGTCTTCCCATAGCCCCTCTTGAGTAAAAATTTCGGTAGCCCTTTGCGCATCGACGCGCAGCATTGTCGATTCTGTTTCAACCCGAAATATATGCCCACGAACCGGCTGAATCATTTCCGCGATCCCAAACAGATGCGGTTCGTAGACGGTAACGATAAGCAAACCATCTGACGCACGTAATATAGAGAGCTCTCCCTCCATAAAAATATAGAGCTGTTGCTTGCCTTTATGTGTCCATGTCATCCGTTTGCGCGGCGGAATTCTTACGCTTTCAGCGACGAGGGCCAGCGCAGCCGTTAAACGTTGTATGCTGGCTTCTGGTCGAACGGGAGGTAATATATTCATTGCGGTTCCTGATAATAATAATGACTGGAGTATAGCTTACCGCGACCTACGTGCAATGAACTAAAAATGGCATTATCACTTACATCGCTGAAGGTGGATGAATATTTATTTTTAAACAACCCTGCATTATAGCTCGCCCGGTAACAATGATATCATCACGGATATTGAATCTCGTGTTACATGCATTAAATATTTCGCTGAGGATATATGAAAATTAATAAAATAACAGGTTATATCGTTTTAACCAGCCTGCTATCAACATCACTATTTTCCTTTCCCGCTCAGGCACAGGAAAATATGCAAGCTGCGACTGAACACACAAAAAGGGTAAATGAAGCACTTTATCATCAATTGCCCTTCTCAGACACCACGGATTTTACCAACGCACATAAAGGCTTTATTGCTGCATTACCGTCTAATGTCATAACCGGTGCCAAAGGAAACGTTGTGTGGGATCCACAGCAATATAATTTTATCAAAGAGGGAACAAAAGCGCCTGACACGGTCAATCCCAGCCTCTGGCGCCAGGCGCAGTTAATTAATATCGGCGGATTATTTAACGTTACCGATGGTGTATATCAGATTCGTAACCTTGATCTCTCGAATATGACTATTATTGAGGGTAAAACCGGAATTACCGTCATCGACCCTCTCGTTTCGGCAGAAACTGCAAAGGTGGGTCTCGATCTCTACTATAAAGAACGGGGTAAAAAGCCCGTGGTTGCGGTGATATTTACTCACAGCCACGTTGACCATTATGGTGGTGTAAGAGGCGTCGTCGATGAGGCCGATGTCGCCAGCGGGAAAGTCAAAATTTATGCGCCCGCCGGTTTTATGAAAGAAGCCGTATCGGAAAATATTATGGCCGGGAATGCCATGAGCCGCAGAGCCAGCTATATGTATGGGAATCTTCTGAAGCCAGATATTAAAGGTCAGGTCGGTGCCGGGTTAGGCACCACAACGTCAGCCGGCACGGTTACGCTGATTGAGCCGACAAATTATATTACCGAAACCGGGCAACAGGAGAATATTGACGGCCTGACCTATGACTTTATGATGGCCCCCGGTTCCGAAGCACCCTCTGAAATGCTGTGGTACGTAAAAGAGAAAAAGATGATTGAAGCCGCGGAGGATGTTACCCATACCCTGCATAATACCTACTCTTTACGCGGTGCCAAAATTCGCGATCCTCTGGCATGGTCAAAATATATTAATGATGTTATCAATCGCTGGGGCGGTGACGCTGAAATTATCATCGCACAGCATCACTGGCCGACATGGGGTAATAATAACGTCGTTAATCTGATGAAAAGTCAGCGTGATATGTACCGTTATATCAACGACCAGACTTTACGCCTGGCAAATAAAGGGCTCACACGCGATGAAATTGCCGATAACTTTAAGCTCCCTTCCGGGCTAGCCAATGCCTGGGCAAGCCGTGGTTATTACGGTTCCGTTAGCCATGATGTGAAAGCCACCTACGTATTTTATCTTGGTTGGTTTGATGGTAACCCGGCAACTCTCGACGAATTACCGCCCGAAGCTTCGGCAAAAAAATTCGTCGAGTACATGGGCGGCGCCGATGCGGTTATGCAGAAAGCGAAAGCCGATTATTCGCAGGGGCATTATCGCTGGGTAGCACAGGTCACCAGCAAAATTGTCTTTGCTAATCCAGATAATCAGGCGGCCCGTCATCTGGAAGCCGATGCGCTGGAGCAACTGGGCTATCAGGCCGAATCCGGCCCATGGCGTAACTTCTACCTCACCGGCGCGCAGGAGTTGCGTAACGGCGTGGTGAAAGGCCCAACGCCCAATACCGCCAGCCCGGATACGGTGCGGGCAATGTCGCCGGAGATGTTCTTTGATTATCTCGCGGTACATATTAACGGTGAAAAAGCCGCCAATGCGAAAGCCATTTTCAATGTCGATTTAGGAAACGATGGCGGTAAATATAAGCTGGAGCTGGAAAACGGGGTGCTGAATCATACAGCAAACGTGCAGGCAGATAATGCTGATGCGACGATGACACTTACTCGCGCCACGCTGAATAAAATTATTCTGCAAGAAGAAACGCTGAAACAAGCCCAGACAAAGGGTGAAGTGAATATTACGGGAGACAGTGCAAAACTCGATCAGATGCTAAGTTATATGGATAAATTTGAGTTCTGGTTCAATATTGTAACGCCATAAAATATAACGCCTTCTGTCGTACCCCGGCAGAAGGCGTTTGTCTGTACTATTTACTGTTTCGGCGCGAGAGATAATCCCGTTGCGTTTCGCCGATATAAATCTGACGCGGACGATAAATCGTTAACGGTGACTGATGCATTTCGTTCCAGTGCGCCACCCAACCCAGCGTACGGCCAACAGCGGCCACCACCACAAACATGGAAGATGGCAGCCCCATCGCTTTAAGGATCACTGCAGTATAGAAATCTACACTCGGCGACAGCCCATTTTCCACAAACCAGGGATCGGTCAATGCCCTCTCCTCGAGCGCCATTGCCACCTGCAGCAGACTGTCGGACATCCCCTGCTCTTTCAACACACGGTGACAGGTATCGCGTAGAATACCCGCGCGAGGATCCAGATTGCGATAGCGGGAGTTACCGAAGCCTAAACGGCGGAACGCCTGCGGATCCCGTTTGGCCTGACTAAGAAACGCCGGTACCTGTTCCACCGTTTCAATCTCTTCCAGCATGCGCATGCTGGCTTCATTCGCACCGCCGTGCATTGGCCCCCACAAGGATGCCAGCCCAGCCGCAATACAGGCGAACAGATTCGCGCCAGATGATCCCGCCGCGCGAACCGTCGTGGTTGATGCGCACTGACCGTGATCGGCATGCAGCACCAGAATCTGGTTCATCGCCTGCTCAATCACCGGATTAAGCTCATATTTTTCCGCCGGAATCGCAAACAGCATATGCAGGAAATTGCCCGCATACGAGAGATCGTTACGCGGATACTGCGCCGGATGTTCGATGGTAAATTTATAGCTCATTGCCGCCAGCGTCGGCATTTTCGACAATAACCGCGTAGCCGCCAGCGCCCGATGTTCGGGATTTTCCACATCCAGCACATCATGGTAGAACGCCGCCAGCGCCCCCACCATCGCACACATTAGTGCCATTGGATGCGAATCACGACGAAAACCGCTACACATCTTAGACATTTGTTCATGCACGAGAGTGTGGCGCGTAATGTTCTGCCGAAATGCCTGATAACTGGATTCATCCGGCGCCTGACCTTCCAGTAAAATGTAAGCCACTTCCAGAAAATCGCACTGTCTGGCCAGTTGCTCTACCGGGTAACCCCGATGAAGCAGAATACTGTTTTCTGTATCAATGTAGGAGATCGCTGACTGGCAGCCTGCGGTGTTAGAAAACCCAGGATCAAAACCGTATAACCCGGATTTATTGAGCGCACGAATATCCATACCATCGTGCCCAAGCGTTGCTGACACCCGATCCAGCATTACAGGCTCCTGCCCGTCCAAAGAAAGCGTTAGTGGTTTAGCACCCATCGGTAAGTTTCCCCTGTGCAATACGCAAGCCATAACCTGAGGTAATATTTCAGGCAGAAAAACCAACATAACCAGAGCGATGGGACGGTTCTTTGATGTAGACGGCTAAAACGACGATAAAACGTGCGATGGATAATAAACGCAGGTTGTTTATGGCTGCGTATTCAAAAAACTCAAAGAAAAGGGGTGCATTGAAGATACCCAGATCCTTTGCCGTTCGGATCTATAGACCTGTGCTATACATGGCCGGGTTTAATTGGAAAAAGTATCCGGAAACGTTATGAAAAAGAGACATGATGACCCTGACCGTACACCATAAACCGCCCGAAGGCGGTTTATGGTGGCGACATTCAGTGATGGACGAGATCGCCGGCGCTGTGTTTTGGCCCAAGCCGCCCCGCCTCTTTTAAAATTTCCTCAATGAGTTCTTCAAGACATTCTTTGCCATGATGGTCGCATACCAGATGCACCTGCCGCGATATCTCTTCCGTCTGCATACCATCACACAAGGCTGATTTGAGCATCACCGCAGCCCAGCGTTTCGCTTCAGAGTGAGTTAACATAACCCCTCCCGATTCAGGATATCTTTCTAAACGTAGTCTCCCCAGAGAAAATATCCAGCATTTGAATAATCACCTTGTGAAACAAAATATGTCATCTTTCTAAAAAGTCACAATGCGAGATAACATTATCATGTCTGCCGTTAGTGAAGCCGCGCCGAAAACTCCGGAAAAACCACCTCAGATTTATCTAATCTCAGATTGATATAATCGAACCGGGCAAAACCGATACAGGGAGGAACTATTTTTCGTAATGCCCTTGACTGGACTAAGGTCACCAGCACCAGTCTGTAATGCCTGTCAATGAATGAGAGTAATTCAAAATCATTTAAACCACTGTCTACTTTGTCTATAAACCATAGCGCCCACTCGCGATGTGTGTAGATATGCTCAACACGGATCGCATGGCCATGCTGAAGAGATAACGTCACACCGATAGTACGTTCCGCGGTAGCCGATTTTTTTAAATCAGTGACTTTCGTCAGGCCATACTTCCGCCTGCAACTGAGAAAATCAAGAAGACAGGAAACAGAACTTAACGCGCCATGTTCATCACTAAGCCCATGAGCATTCATGCTTTTTCTGAGATGAATGCAGTCCCGGAGGGCTGCCAAAAGTACATAATCACAGGGATGGTCGTTCATGCTGCCCTCTAAAGTCGATGGAAGCAGGACGTGTTGTTAAAACTATGCTCTGTTAACTAACTGCTTCGTTAACTAACTATAGTTTACATTGAAAAATCCGAAAAGAATTAACTATAGATTTACAAAAAACAAACACAAATCACTGAAAAAATCGTCACCTGAAATGTTCAAATAATAACCTTTATGAGCCATCTAAGGCTCTCCGGCTATTTAGCAGGAGCATCCAATATTAATTACTAACATTGATTATCACTACAAACTGGATTAGCCTATGCCAGAAAAATCGTAACTGGATTGACCTGCCCCCACGATTAGATACAACACTCAGTTAGTAACGTCGGAATCTTCATTCTCAGAATGACCCTTTCTCCAGCCCGCTGCAAATTCAGACGGTGTCTGATAATTCAGCGTGGAGTGCGGGCGGCATTCGTTATAATCCTGCCGCCAGTCATTAATAATTTTCCTGGCATGAACGATATCGCTGAACCAGTGCTCATTCAAACATTCATCGCGAAATCGTCCGTTAAAGCTCTCAATAAATCCGTTCTGCGTTGGCTTGCCCGGCTGGATTAAGCGCAACTCAACACCATGCTCAAAGGCCCATTGATCCAGTGCACGGCAAGTGAACTCCGGCCCCTGGTCAGTTCTTATCGTCGCCGGATAGCCTCGAAACAGTGCAATGCTGTCCAGAATACGCGTGACCTGAACGCCTGAAATCCCAAAGGCAACAGTGACCGTCAGGCATTCCTTTGTGAAATCATCGACGCAGGTAAGACACTTGATCCTGCGACCGGTGGAAAGTGCGTCCATGACGAAATCCATCGACCAGGTCAGATTGGGCGCCGCCGGACGGAGCAGCGGCAGACGTTCTGTTGCCAGCCCTTTACGACGTCTTCTGCGTTTTACGCCCAGGCCACTGAGGTGATAAAGCCGGTACACGCGCTTATGATTAACATGAAGCCCTTCACGGCGCAGCAACTGCCAAATACGACGGTAGCCAAAACGCCTGCGCTCCAGTGCCAGCTCAGTGATGCGCCCTGATAAATGCGCATCAGCAGCCGGACGGTGAGCCTCATAGCGGCAGGTCGACAGGGATAAACCTGTAAGCCTGCAGGCACGACGTTGCGACAGACCGGTCGCATCACACATCAACATCACGGCTTCCCGCTTCTGGTCTGTCGTCAGTACTTTCGCCCAAGAGCCACCTGAAGCGCCTCTTTATCCAGCATGGCTTCGGCAAGCAGCTTCTTGAGTCTGGCGTTCTCTTCCTCAAGCGACTTCAGGCGCTTAACTTCAGGCACCTCCATACCGCCATACTTCTTACGCCAGATGTAAAACGTGGCATCGGAAATGGCATGCTTGCGGCAGAGTTCACGGGCGGGTACCCCAGCTTCGGCTTCGCGGAGAATACTGATGATCTGTTCATCGGAAAAACGCTTCTTCATGGGGATGTCCTCATGTGGCTTATGAAGACATTACTAACATCGGGGTGTACTAATCAACGGGGAGCAGGTCAGGCAGCCCTCGCGCTTGCGCTTAGCGAGAAAGAAATCAGTCTGAATACCCTCATTATGCAGTTATCCCGGATGGAAGCTGGCTGCGTAACTGATGAGCGAATACAGTCAATTGTCAAAGCCAGAAACTGGCTAATGAGCTTTGAGCATCCACAGGAAGCCGCGGCCTGCCTGCCCTATCTTAACAGTTAGGATTAACCGCCTTTATACTGAGTAGTAAGGTATTCATGGACATCGTCCGGTATTCACCGGAAAATGGCGGACAGCCTCAACGGTTGCGTGCAAGCGTTTTCCGGCTGGAATATCTGTCAGGGATGACACGTTAATAAATTTAAATAATTAATAATGTAATTAAGCCACTCATTAACCTGCCCCGCAAACTAATCAGATTTTTCCGGCGCACGCGCGCCGCTAACATGCTCATATTATTCTACACTGAATATTTAGAGTTAAGCCCTTCCTGATGACCAGGAGATAAAATGACTGAATTAAATGAACGCGTTGAAACCATTGAGAAAACGATTGCTGATCTAAGACTTGATCTTCAGGCCTCCAGAATTGCTATCACCGTCTTAACGAGTGTCATTAATAAGATGAACGGCGATCCAGGCTACGTGACAACGCTGTATGAGGAAGAAAAAAGTTCGGCACCTTTGGTTAAGTTTAACCACCCTGAGCAGGATGGTTATGAGGAAAAACTCACGCAAAAAGTGTTGGATCTGATTGGTAAAACACAATGATTCAAATGGTGATAAAGCAAGTGGCTGAGTAAAATCAGCCACTTCCCTTCCCTCAATGCTTCACCATTACATGCCGCACGACCGTATAATCTTCCAGCCCGTACAGCGACATATCTTTACCGTATCCCGACAGTTTCTGTCCACCGTGCGGCATTTCACTGACCAGCATAAAGTGGGTATTGACCCATGTGCAGCCATATTGCAACCGCGCGCTGACGCGATGCGCGCGACCGACATCACGGGTCCACACGGAAGAGGCCAGCCCGTACTGTGAGTCGTTTGCCCACGCCAGCACCTGCGCTTCATCATCAAATTCGGTCACGCTCACCACCGGGCCAAATACTTCGCGCTGGACGATGTCGTCCTGCTGCCGCGCGCCTGCCAGCAGGGTTGGCAGGTAGTAATATCCTTTACTTTCGGCCTTTTGACCGCCGGTGATCACCTTAACATGCGGTAGCGCTTTCGCTTTCTCTACCGCCGCGCTAACACGCTCAAGATGGGCAAGCGAACTCAGCGGCCCCAGTTCAGTCCCCTCATCATTCGGATCGCCAATTTTCAGGCTAGCCACCGCCGAACCGAGTTTTTCGACCAACCGCTCATACACCCCTTTCTGCGCATAAATGCGACAGGCGGCGGTACAATCCTGCCCGGCATTGTAAAAACCAAAAGTGCGCACGCCTTCAACTACGGCATCAATATCCGCATCATCAAAAACAATCACCGGCGCTTTACCGCCCAGCTCCATATGTGTCCGTTTTATCGAGGATGCGGTATGCGCGATGATGTGCTCCCCGGTGGCTATCGAACCGGTTAGCGACACCATGCGAACTTTATTATGTCCGGTGAGCGGGTCGCCGACGGTTTTGCCTCGCCCAAACAGCACGTTCAATACGCCAGCAGGAAAGATATCCTTCGCCAGTTCGGCTAACGCCAGCGCGGTCAGCGGTGTGATTTCAGACGGTTTTATCACCACGCAGTTGCCCGCCGCAAGCGCCGGAGCCAGTTTCCAGGCCGCCATCATCAGCGGATAGTTCCACGGGGCGATAGAGGCGACCACGCCAACCGGATCGCGACGGATCATCGATGTATGCCCTTCCAGATATTCACCCGCCGCAAGGCCGTTGAGACAACGTGCCGCGCCGGCAAAGAAGCGAAAGACATCAACAATGGCCGGGATTTCATCATTAAGCACGCAATGTAACGGTTTACCGCAGTTTAACGACTCCAGTTTAGCAAGCGTTAGAGCATGTGACTCGATGGTGTCCGCCAGCGTTAACAGGCATTCTGCACGGTGCTTAGGCGTGGTCTGCCCCCACTCAACAAAGGCGCGGTCAGCCGCCTCCACGGCCGCGTTTACCTGCTGAGGAGACGCTTCGGCTATCTCCAGCAATACCGCGCCCGTTGCCGGGTTGTACACGGGCTGCATCTCACCTTCACCCGCGACCAGCTCACCATTAATCAATAAGTTATGTTGCATCGCTATATCCTGTCTGATTGAGTTATTTACCACCGCTGGCCTGCCGTGAAGGTCTTGATAATGAAATAGAGCAGCAGCTGTACCGTAAAAATATCTCCTTCACTAAAAGTAGATGGCGTAACTCAAGGCCTCGCGGGCGCACGAAGAAATTTGTGCAGGTTGTGACAAAGTACGCATTCCGCGTATACGAAAGGATGACCTGCTCAGAATATGGATTATAGACAAGGAGTTAGGGCGTAGTGCGGCTATGCAAATTTCCTATGACCGCGGCGAAAGAAAATAACCCACGGTCATTGTCCGATCATAGCGAAAGTTAATTCAGAAGCTGGCGAATGAGTTTACCGAGTATTTCCACTGCGCGGTCTTCCCGCTCCCCCCAGCCCCACGCGGTATTGAAACGGAAAAAGGAAGCCCAGTTATCAGTCGTGGAAAACATTTTGCCCGGTGCAATGCTGATATGATGTTCAAGCGCCATCGCGCTGAGCACGCCCGCATCAATCCCGGCGGGCAATTCCAGCCATAAGAAATAACCGCTGTCGTTATGGTGAATTTTGACTTCCGGCGGCAGATGGCGCAGCAACGCCTGCCATGCCATTTGCTTACGTTCAGCCAGTTGTCGACGCAGACGCCGCAAGTGGGCGTCGTAACGTTTGGTGGCAAGATAATCCACCAACGCCATTTGCATCGGCGAACTGGTTGAGAGCGTGCTCATTAACTGTAAATGCTGAATGCGGCGAGCATGCTTGCCAGCCGCCACCCAGCCAATACGAAACCCCGGCACCAGGCACTTGGAAAAAGAGCTACAGTGCAGCGTCATATCATGGCGGTCCCATGCTTTCGCCGGAAGAGGTTTATCGCGGCCAAAGTAAAGCTCGCTATACACGTCATCTTCTATCAGCGTCACATTATGCGCCGTCAGCAACGCCACCAGCCGCGCTTTCTTTTCCGGCAAGAGCGTGAAGCCCAGGGGATTCTGACTATTGGTCATCAACCAGCAGGCTTTCACCGGATAATTCTGGAGCGCCTGTGCCAGCGCATCGAGATCGATACCCTCTTTGACATCCGTCGCCACCGACAACGCTTTCAGTTTCAACCGTTCCAGCGCCTGCAACGCGCCGTAAAAACAGGGGTTCTCAACAATCACCCAATCTCCCGGCTCGGTTACTGCCTGCAAACTCAGATTCAGCGCTTCGAGGGCGCCTGCGGTGATCACTATCTCATCGGGGGAAATCGTCATCCCCTGCAAGGCGTAGCGTCGGGCAATCGCGTGGCGCAGATCATCATTACCCGGCGGCAGGTTTTCAATCACGCTCATCGCCGTCGCGGTTTTACTCACCTGTGCCAACGAACGGTTCAGTTGCGGCAGGGGAAACAGACGCGGGTCAGGAAACGCCGAGGCAAACGGCAGCACAGAGGCATCGCGGCTGGCCTGCAACACCTCAAAGATATAGGTGTTGATATCAACGGCTTCATCACGCATAACCTGCACTGGCGCGCGGCTGGGGCGCAGTACCACTGCACGTGGCGCAACATAATAGCCAGACTGCGGGCGGGCGATGATTCGCCCCTGGCTTTCCAGCAACTGATAAGCATGGCTCACGGTCATAAAACTCATGCCGCTGTTCACCACCTGCTCGCGCAGCGACGGCAGTTTGTCGCCGGGTTGCCAGACGCCGTTTTCAATCTGATCCGTCATCTGTTGCGCAAGTTGCTGGTACTTTTTCATCGTTTTGTCCGATTTACGATTGAGTAACCTGCATCTTATAACAGTTTTACAAAAACTTCATTTTCACGTAACTGTTATGAATAGTCCGAAAGTGCGTTTTTTCTGAAGCGTGTATTAGACATAAACACATCAAACAATAATTATGAAGGTATTCGGCTGCTCGCTGGCAAGGGAAATGGCTAATTACCCCAGTAACAATCACAGTGTGGTAAAGCGTACGAATTTGTAAAAAGGATTAAGAATCAGCAAAGAATGAAATCCCGGCTGGAAAAGATCTGCTGATGCGTTATGAATTATAGAGGACGGAAATATGGCGTTAAGGAGCGTTATGCAGGATCACATCTATTTATGCCCGGAGTGCGAAGAACCTATATTTAAACCGGGCACCGTCATTTACTCGCCAGAAGAGATAAACAACTGTAGTTGCCAACATTGTGGCCGCGCGTACACACCGGAAGATGTCATCAACCAGGCGCGCAAAGCCGCCGCAGACCTGCTGCGTGATGCCCTGCACTGCCACGAATGAAGTACTTAGCGCCAGTAGGTATGTCTTTTCTTTATTGGCCCACGGAATAAAGAGGGGGCGGATTTCTTACTGCGGCTCAATAACATAAGCAGTACGCACATGAAGCTAATAAAACCTAAAAAAACGCCCTGACCTGCGGCGATCATTAGGTGCATTAAGGATGTATATTCTACGATCATATCAGCCAGACTTCTTTCTACTCTTACTGCCCACGACACACGGTTGAAAAAACAGCAAAAGAACATGTGTAATCATCAAAAGGGTTTTATTAGCCGACGAAGAAAATGAGGCGTCGGTTAACCGGCGCAAATTATATGACAGGATTCAGTAAAAACAAAACTGCTAATTCTGGTATTCGCGCGACGCGTCACAGGAAAAAGATTGCAAAATGTTAAGTAAATCCGCATCCGCTCATTCCCTGTGACGTCGCAATGCTGCAATGATGTTAATTCATCACGCCGAGATAGCCGTGGATCGCCATATAGACGCCAACCGCACCAATCAATGCGCTGGAGAAATAAGGCGCACGGCGGGCCAGGATATCAAACCCTTGCCAGCGTTTGGCAACCTGTCGAACGCTTACCGCCGCCCCTACGCCCACGGTGACCAGCGTCAACGCCAGCCCGATACTGAAGCAGAGCACCAGAGTTGCCCCAAGCGTTACCGCCTTAAGCTGAATGCAAATAAGCAGCACGGTGATGGCAGCAGGGCACGGAATCAGCCCGCCCGTCAGGCCGAACAGCAGAATTTGCCAGTTTGTGACCGCTTTACCGCTGAAGCGACGCTTAATATCCGAGGCATGCGCCAGAGCATGAGCATCCTGATACTCCCGGGAGTTCACATCCAGCCCGGTAAACTCAGTATGCGCGTGGTGGTCGTGGTCGTGGTCGTGGTCGTGGTCGTGGTCGTGGTCGTGGTCGTGGTCGTGGTCGTGGTCGTGGGCATGGTGCCCCTCTTCCTGCATTTGCGCAAACCAGTTTTTCTCACCGCGCCAGGTTCGCCAGAACATCCAGAATGCCGTCGACAGAATAATGAGGGCCGACACCAGTTGCAGCCAGGGTTCCGCCGACTCGGCAGTGAATTTATTGCTGATATACATTCCGCCGAAAGCAATCAACCAGACCACCAGGGTATGAGATAACGTCGCCGCCAGCCCCAACATGGCGGCCTGCCTTACGGTGCCTTTAATGGCGATAATAAAAGCCGCCATCATTGTTTTCGAGTGTCCCGGTTCCAGCCCATGGAGGGCACCGAGTAAAATGGCACTCGGAATGAAAAACCAGGCATTTCCTTGCTGAAGAAGTGTTGTGAATTCGTTCATAAGCGTAATTATTGGTTAGAGAGAGGCATCGAATTCTACTCCCCCCCAGTACAGAATACTACCCCCCAGTAGAATGCTAATGCTATAATCAGCATCGATTTTAGGTAAGAGAGATATCAGCATGTCGCATACTATTCGAGATAAACAGAAGCTGAAAGCCCGTGCCAGCAAGATTCAGGGCCAGGTCGTGGCGCTCAAAAAAATGCTCGACGAGCCTCATGAATGCGCCGCCGTGCTACAACAAATCGCAGCGATACGTGGTGCGGTGAACGGATTAATGCGCGAAGTGATTAAAGGCCATCTGACGGAACATATCGTTCATCAGGGTGAAGAATTGAAGCGTGAAGAAGATCTTGACGTTGTATTGAAGGTGCTGGATTCCTATATCAAGTAACCCAGAAAGTGGACCGCCATCGAGGCCTCGAACCCCGTCCCTTCCAATCGAAAATCGTCTGCTCTTCCCGTTGAGCTAATGGCGGTTTGTAGCGTCATGCTGAACAACGAGCGGCAGAGTAATCCCCTCTACCTCAATGAAAGTTAAACAAAAATTCAGAAGCGAAAAAGCTTAACTTTCCTGACATTTCGCTCACTCATTCGCACGAGCATCCTCCTGCGAATGTATAACAGTTAACACAACTGTTATCTAAAAACATCGCTTTGCTGTACATGTCACCAGATTGTTACGCACCTTACAATTTGACTGAACAAAAATTGATGCGGAGTTTTGCATGTTTGGTCTTGATGCGTTTCACCTGGCGCGAATACAGTTCGCCTTCACCGTCTCCTTTCACATTATCTTTCCCGCCATCACCATCGGGCTTGCCAGCTATCTGGCGGTACTCGAAGGATTGTGGCTCAAAACGCGTCAGCCGGTCTGGCGCTCGCTCTACCATTTCTGGTCGAAGATTTTTGCCGTTAACTTTGGGATGGGCGTCGTTTCCGGGTTGGTAATGGCCTATCAGTTTGGCACCAACTGGAGCGGGTTTTCGCAATTTGCTGGTAGTATTACTGGCCCGCTGCTTACCTATGAGGTGTTGACCGCCTTTTTCCTCGAAGCGGGCTTCCTCGGCGTGATGCTCTTTGGCTGGAACAAAGTCGGGCCAGGATTGCACTTCTTCGCGACCTGCATGGTGGCGCTGGGAACGCTCATCTCGACATTCTGGATCCTTGCGTCAAACAGTTGGATGCAAACACCTCAGGGCTTTGAGATCGTTAACGGTCAGGTCGTACCGGTCGACTGGTTTGCGGTGGTCTTCAACCCTTCATTCCCGTATCGCCTGTTACATATGACGGTGGCGGCTTTCCTGAGCAGCGCCCTGTTTGTCGGCGCATCTGCGGCCTGCCATCTGCTGCGCGGTAATAACACACCCGCTATCCGCACCATGTTTTCGATGGCCCTGTGGATGACGCTTATCGTCGCGCCCATTCAGGCCATGATTGGGGATATGCACGGTCTGAATACGCTAAAACACCAACCAGCAAAAATCGCCGCTATCGAGGGTCATTGGGAAAATCCTCCGGGGGAGCCAACGCCGCTGCTGCTGTTTGGCTGGCCCGATATGGAGCAGGAGCGCACCCGCTACGGACTGGAGATCCCCGCGCTGGGAAGCCTGATCCTCACCCACAGCCTCGATAAGCAAGTTCCAGCGCTGAAAGAGTTTGCCAAAGAGGATCGCCCGAATGCCACCCTCGTCTTCTGGTCATTTCGCATTATGGCCGGTCTTGGCATGCTGATGCTGCTGTTGGGCGTGGCCGCGTTGTGGCTGCGCAAAAAACAGCGTCTCTATGCTTCGCGCCCCTTCTTATGGTTTGCATTGCTGATGGGGCCATCTGGCCTGATCGCCATTCTTGCCGGATGGATCACCACTGAAGTGGGACGCCAGCCATGGGTTGTGTATGGCTTACAACGCACAGCAGATGCGGTTTCCGCACACGGCGATTTACATATGAGCATCAGTCTGCTGGCCTTTTTTGTAGTGTACAGCTCGGTCTTCGGTGTCGGATACAGCTACATGGTGCGTCTGATCCGCAAAGGGCCGCAGGATTTCACCCCACCCGCTGACGGTACGCCCGCGCGTCCGCTTTCCGCCGCTATCACCCCCTCGCATTCACAGGAGCAACACTGATGGGCGTCGACCTCTCTATCATCTGGTTTGTTATTATCGTTTTCGCCACCCTGATGTATATCGTGATGGACGGCTTTGATTTGGGGATCGGCATCCTGTTTCCCTTCACCCGCAATGCCGCCGACCGTGACGTAATGGTAAACAGCGTCGCCCCGGTGTGGGACGGCAACGAAACCTGGCTGGTACTGGGCGGCGCGGCACTGTTTGGCGCGTTTCCGCTGGCCTATGCGGTGATCATCGATGCGCTGACAATCCCGTTATCATTAATGCTGATCGGCCTGATTTTCCGCGGCGTGGCGTTTGAATTTCGCTTTAACGCAACGCCATCACATCGCCCTTTCTGGGATAAAGCCTTTCTTGGCGGCTCAATTCTGGCGACATTCAGCCAGGGCGTGGTTGTCGGCGCGGTATTGAACGGTTTCCCGGTGGTCGAACGCACTTTTGCCGGTGGTCCGTTCGACTGGCTGACGCCGTTCACACTGTTCTGCGGATTGGGCCTGGTCATCGCCTACGCCCTGCTGGGCGCGACATGGTTGGTGATGAAAAGTGAAGATCCCTTGCAGCGAATCATGCGCCGCCACGCTCGTGGATTATTACTGGCGCTGTTGGCGGTGATTGCAGTGATTAGTGCGTGGACGCCGCTGGCGCATCCGGCCATTGCGCAACGCTGGTTTACGCTACCTAATCTGTGGTTCCTGTTACCGGTTCCCGTGCTGGTGATGGCCGTAAGCCTGGTAATCTGGCGCACGCTTGCCCGCCCGCAATGCCATGCTCAGCCATTTGTGTTGACGTTGATACTGATTTTCCTCGGTTTTAGTGGACTGGGGATCAGCATCTGGCCACATATTATTCCGCCTGATATCACCCTGTGGCAGGCGGCAGCACCGACACAAAGCCAGGGCTTTATGCTGATTGGCGCCCTGCTGATTATTCCCATTATTCTGGTTTACACCTTCTGGAGCTACTACGTCTTCCGCGGAAAAGTCCAACATGGCGAGGGGTATCACTGATGCAAAAATCATGGTTCCAGCGGCTGTTCTGGCTGGTCGCACTCTGGGGCGGCAGCGTATTAACGCTGGCGGTGGTGGGATATTTATTTCGGTTAATGATGACCGCCGCCGGATTTAGATCCTGACGATAGGCATTATCTACCCCCTCTCCCGAAGGGAGAGGGGGTAGATTTTACTTGCGCTTAGGCAGCGTCTTCAGCAGTTCATCCGGGCTAACCGACCCGACCACGCTTCCCGGCAGCGGCATCTTCAGGATGTGATTCTTGATTTTGCCAACTACATGCATCTCGCACGGGCGACAATCAAACTTCAGCGTCAGTACCTCATCACCATGAACGAGCTGCATCGGTGTGGCACGCCAGCTCTTAATCGATCCTTTCGCCTGTTTCGGGCACAGATTAAAGGCAAAGCGCAGACAGTGTTTGGTGATCATCACCGGCACATCGCCCTTCTCTTCATGCGCTTCAAACGCCGCATCAATAAGCTTCACGCCAAAGGTCTGATAGAACTCGCGCGCTTTATGGTTGTAGACGTTTGCCAGGAAGCTAAGATGCGTTTCCGGATACACCGGCGCAGGTGTACTAACCGGTTTACGGCTGCCACGTTGATACGCCGCCAGGCGCGCCGTTTCCAGCATATCTACGGTTTCACGACGCAGTTGGTTCAGCATGCTGTTCGGCACAAACAACGCTTCCGCTAACAGTACGTCGGCACGGCGCGGGTAATAACAGGTCTGACCCAGCTTTGCGATGCCATCCTGCAACTGGCTCAGGGCTTTCTCCGCATTGTTGGCCGGGGCGAATTCGCCATCCAGCGTATGGGTGACGCTGATGCCATCTTCGCTGGTCATGGTTAACACTAATTGTTCCTGCCAACCCGACAGTTCAACATCCACACCGATGCGTCGTTCACTGGAGGTTTTCAGCAACGCCTGCTGCCAGTTATGGTCAAGGTTACGGTTCAGGACATGATTCGGGCGTACTTTATGCAGATCGGCAGGCATTTCGTTTGGCCAAACGCGATAGCGGTTTTCACCGGTTTTCTCGACCGTATTCGCACGGAAGCCCACCACTTCGCGTTTAATCAGCACGTTCAGGCCATCGCCATTGGCTAACGGTTCGGTCACTTCCACATCCAGGTGATCTTTGCTGACTTTCAGCACTTCACCGACCGGTAAACCAACAAACTTCGGCGAGTCAAAGGCACCGATATCACCTTTACGCGCGTTAACAAAATAGTCGGTGCTGCCACGATGGAACGTTTTGTCGGTAGAGGGAATAAAGAAATGCTCCGTACGCCCCGCCGAAGCACGCGCCAGGTCGCCGCGTACTTCAATAATCGCATCGAGCATCTGGCGGTAATGAGCGGTGATATTTTTCACATAGCTCATGTCTTTGTATCGCCCTTCAATTTTGAAGGAGCGGACACCCGCATCAATCAATGCGCCGAGGTTGGCGGTTTGATCGTTATCTTTCATCGACAGCAAATGTTTTTCGAACGCCACCACGCGCCCCTGATCGTCCTTCAGGGTATACGGCAGACGGCAGGCCTGCGAGCAATCGCCACGGTTAGCGCTACGCCCGGTCTGGGCATGGGAAATATTGCACTGGCCGGAATAGGCCACACACAACGCGCCATGAATAAAGAATTCGATGGTCGCATCGGTGTTTTCATGGATTGCCTGAATCTGTTGCAGATTCAGCTCACGCGCCAGCACGATCTGACTGAAGCCCACATCAGAAAGGAATTTTGCTTTCTCAACGCTGCGGATATCGCACTGCGTACTGGCGTGCAGCTCAATGGGCGGGATATCCAGTTGAAGTATGCCCATATCCTGCACAATCAACGCATCCACGCCGGTCTCGTAGAGATCGGTAATCAGCTTCTGCGCCGGTTCCAGCTCATCATCATGAAGAATGGTATTAAGGGTGATAAAAATCTTCGCGCCGTAGCGATGGGCGAAAGGCACCAGTTCGGCAATATCACTCAGACTGTTGCTGGCATTATGGCGAGCACCAAAGCCTGGGCCACCGATATAAACCGCGTCCGCACCGTGAAGAATGGCTTCGCGGGCAATCGCTGTATCTCTGGCCGGGCTGAGTAATTCAAGATGATGGTTTTGCAGGCGCATACTGTCGTTGTTATCCGTTGGGGTCAAAATGGCGGCTATTGTAGTCAGATCCTGGCGCAGACCAAACACTTTTCCACCACGTCTGCGCGGTCAATTTCTCTTTTCCGGCAAAGTATTGAAGAATTAACTATTTCCGCGCGCACGCCGGGGCGATTACAGTGAGTGCGTATTCCGGATTTCCTCGTCACGTTATTGATGATTACTGTCTCTATGACGCACCGCAAGCTCGCTTGCGGTTTTTTCTTTTGGGTAGTGAATCAACGAATGAAAATGCACCGGCTGGTCGCTACTGTTGCGATAAGCATGGGCTTCGTCACCCGCAAAGCGTAACCCTTCTCCCGGTGACAGGCTGCACCACTCGCCCGACACATACATATCCAGCGTACCGCTGATGGCAACGACGTGCTCAATGACGCCCTTTTCATGCGGCGTCGATTCGCTTAACGCACCAGGCGACAGCACGATGGAAAAGTGGTCGAAGCACAATACCGGATCCCACGGAAAAATCGGTGTGACAACCATGGCCTGCTGTTGTGGATCAAATGCCCCGGGTGCATCAGCCTGCGGCGGCGTGATAAAAACCGAAAACGGCACATTCAACCCGGTAGCGATTTTCCACAACGTCGCCACCGTCGGGCTGGATTCATTACGTTCGATTTGCCCCAGCATCGCTTTAGACACGCCCGTCTCTTCCGCGAGCCGCGACAGACTCCATTCACGCTGCTGGCGCAGCGATCTCAGCGTGGCTGAAAGATGTTGTGCAATATTCATATCTCTTCTCCCGTGCGGAAACGGCTTCATTATATCAAAGGTTTACTGCCCAGCCTGTGTTAAACATCACTACTTGTGCGCTATAACGCTCAATGCTACAGTTTCACTGGACGTTATAACGCACAAGAGGTCAGTATGTTCACTCGTTTTTGCCCCTTTCCAACGCTGTTGGCAGGTTTTGTCGCCGTACTGGTGGGCTACGCCAGCTCAGCCGCGATCATCTGGCAGGCTGCTGCCGCTGCGGGGGCAAACGCCACGCAAATTGCGGGATGGATGACCGCTCTGGGTCTCATGATGGGGATCAGCACGCTGGCGTTGACGCTGTGGAAAAAAGCGCCCATTTTAACGGCCTGGTCAACGCCAGGCGCGGCGCTGCTGGTGGGCGGTTTACAGGGTGCAACGCTTAACGAGGCCGTGGGAATTTTTATCTTCGCAAACGCACTGATTGTCTTATGCGGCATAACCGGGTTATTTGCCCGGTTGATGAAATGGGTTCCCCATTCGCTGGCGGCGGCGATGCTGGCGGGGATCTTACTGCGCTTCGGGTTACAGGCGTTTTCCAGCCTGCAAAATCACCTTCTCCTCTGCGGCAGCATGCTGCTCGCCTGGCTTCTGTGTAAAGTCTTCGCGCCACGTTACGCAGTAGTAGCAGCGCTGATAGCAGGAAGTCTGGCGGCCTGGCTGGGCGGCGAGGTACAGAGCAATACGCTCTCTTTCACTCTCGTCGCCCCGGGATTCATCCCGCCACATTTTACTCCCGCGCTGCTGTTAAGCGTCGGTATCCCTTTTTTCCTGGTCACCATGGCCTCGCAAAATGCGCCGGGATTTGCCACATTACAGGCATCGGGCTACCGCATTCCCGCATCTCCGCTGATTATTTTTACCGGCGCGCTGGCATTACTGTTCGCGCCGTTTGGCGTATATTCCATCTGCATCGCCGCCATTACGGCCGCTATTTGCCAAAGCCCTGATGCCCATCCGCAAGCCGCACAACGCTGGCGCGCCGCTGCGGCGGCTGGCGTGTTTTACCTGTTTGCCGGGGTGTTTGGCGGGTCGATAACAGCATTGATGGCATCGCTTCCCACCGCCTGGATTGAGATGCTGGCGGGGCTGGCGCTATTGGGAACGCTAAGCGGTAGCCTGTATCAGGCGCTGCAGCAGGACAATGAGCGTGACGCCGCAATGGTCACGTTTCTGGTGACCGCCAGCGGCCTGACACTCGCGGGTGTCGGATCGGCTTTCTGGGGTTTGATTCTCGGTGGCGCGAGTTACGCATTGTTATCAAAGGTGCGCCGCGCGTAGTTGCGATGGCGTAATCCCATGCACGCGTTTGAAGCGATTGCTAAAATGACTGGCCGAGCTAAATCCGCAGGCCAGCGCGATGTCGGTAAGCGGTAATGCGGTGTGACGCACCAGTTGTTGAGCGTGATCCATCCGCCGTTGCATCACATACTGGTGCGGTGCAAGGCCGGTTGACTGACGAAACATACGCGCAAAATGGTATTCGCTGAGCGCGGCCTGGGCGGCCAGTTCTGCAAGCGTCAACGGTTGTGACAGATTCGCGTCAATCCACGCCAGCACATTGCGCAGCACCGACGGCGCAAGGCCGCCCGTCACCGCTGGCAACCGCCACTTAACGGAGGCGTAATTCTGGATAAGATGCGTCAACAGCAGTGTGCTGGCGCTGCTTAGCGTCAGTTGGTTTGCAGGTTGCTGCCAGTCGCAGCTTAACAGGAACTGACGATAGAGCGCGGTAATTTTGGCATCATCCGCAAAGGATTTCTCTTCAAGCTGAATGGATGCAGGGCTGCGATCCCAGATCTGCTCACCGATACGTTTAAGATGTTGGTCGGTGCAATAGAGATGAACAAAAGAGAGATCGCCGCGAATATCCCACGTGGATTCACACGCCTGAGGCATCAGGCAGAAGCGGTCCGGCCCCCCGCCATTTTTCCAGCCATGCGGCGTTTTCTGATAACTTTCATAGCCATCCGCCACGTAAAGACTAAGCGTGTGGTGATCGCTCTCAACGGTGACAGTGTCACAATTGTTGTACCAGGCCGCAAGCTGAATACCTGAATTAAGCACAACCGTATCACGCAGTACGGCGTTCTGACTTTGCAGGCGTTCCAGAGTCGCGTAGGAATGTGTCATGAGCGGTCAGTGTCACAATGATTCATAGACCTAGTCTATGTAGCGAGGCCGATGATTGCCAGAGTTGTTCGACTCTCCTCACAAAAAATCCGCAAGAATTTGCAAGTCAGTGGCAAGGCGCTGCAAGCGCCCTCCACCGCGCCGCGTCAAACTGTCATTTTCAGGGTCATCAAGGAACGCACATGAACGCACTGCTCTACATACTGGTTGTGGCCATCTGGGGCACAACGTGGATCGCCATCTTTTTACAACAAGGCCCGGTGCCAGCTACCGTGTCTATCTTCTGGCGCTTTGCGATAGCCAGCGTCACCATGTTGACCATCCTGCTGTTGACACACCGTTTGCGTCGCCTTGCCTTACGCGACCACCTGTTTTGCGTCTTGCAGGGATGCTGCGTGTTTGGCTTTAACTTCTGGTGTTTTTATACCGCCGCAAGCTGGATCAACACCGGGCTGGAATCGGTGATTTTTTCGATGGCGGTGTTATTTAACGCCATCAACAGCTTTCTCTTTTTTCGCCAGACGCCACCGGGACGCTTTTACCTCGCCGCACTGCTGGGGCTGGTTGGGATTATCACCTTGTTCTGGGACGATCTTCAGGTATCAGGGCTGAGCAGCACGATGTTGCCGGGAATTCTGCTCAGCGCGCTTGGCACATACGGCTTCTCGCTGGGAAATATGCTCAGCATCCGCCACCAGCGACGCGGGCTGGAAACGCTAACCACCAATAGCTGGGCGATGCTCTACGGTACGCTAATTATCGGCGCACTCGCCCTGCTGCGCGGCGATAACTTTACGCCACAGTGGACTATCAGCTACCTCGGTGCGCTGTTCTACCTCGCCATTTTTGGTTCGGTGATTGCCTTTGGCGCTTACTTCACGTTGGTAGGGAGAATCGGCGCCAGCAACGCGGCGTACAGCACGTTACTCTTTCCGCTGGTTGCGCTGACGCTCTCAACGATTTACGAAGGTTATCAGTGGCATGCCAACGCCATTATCGGACTGGTGCTGATATTAGTCGGGAATCTGGTGATGTTTGCACGGGTTCCTGCCGGGTTTATCAAGCCGCGCCTGAAAATGAAACGAGCGTAAAAAATCGGGTGGCTTACGCCACCCAATTTGTCTTTATTTCATTGCCGGGTCGAATTTAACGGCATCCACCGCCATATCGTCGATGGTCTGTTTCAGGGTTTGCAGCGTCATCGGGGTATCCTCATTATTGAGATCTTTCCCTTCGCCTTTACGCACCACTTTCACCACCGGTTTATGGGTTGCCGCGTCGATTAACTCCCCTTCGAAGAAGAGATGGGTGTCCATGGTACGGTGCCCGGTCGCCATTTGGGTACCAGCAACCACCAGCGCCACAGGCACCACTTCATAGAACTGAAGCCCTTCGTTAGTCGAGTCTACCGCTGTGATCGCGCCACGGAAAATCAGGCTATGTGGGCCTGGCGTCGCGACAATTTTTTTATGCTGTGAGACAGCCTGTTTAATCTGCTGATCGGTGTATTGACGAATATCATCCAGCGCTTTTTGACCAATCTGGGTGCTGGGTTTAGGCGTCGGATAATAGGTCACCGGGTTATAGACAATACTGTCATAGTTTTTCGGATTGTAATTAGGATCCACCCAACGCAGGGTCGGTTTACCCGTTGCGGAGGTGGTTTCCTGTAGATTCGAATAATCTTTTAAAAAGCCAGAATACTGCGTAGGTTCCGCGACTTTCGACGCGCAACCAGACAAAGCAATAACGCCGGCAAGAGCCGCAACTTTAAAGAACGTATGAGCACGCATAGGTTTGATCCTGGTGGAGGTACGATTTCAAAAGAGTTATAGCAAAGGAATGCCTGAGGTGTTGTTGCAAAAATGGTTGTCGCTCGCAATTTATAGAAAAAAAATAATTAGTTAGCAGGCAAACAAAAAAAATTACCGGCGAAATTTTTAGCCGGTAATTTAAAATATAAATAATAGAAGAGTGCGATTTTTAGCGCTTACACCGTTTTTTGCGCCAGCATCGTGGCAAAACGCAGCTTAATGCGATTACCATTGGCATCAGTTCGGTGCAGTTCACCTGGATTCTCGTTGTATTTAAGTAAGTTCCAGCCTGCATAGTAATGGCGCAGCTCATCAGGTTTAAAGGCAAAAGGGAACCCCACGGTACAAGGATAATCATCCGTATCCATCGCTGCGACAATCAAGTTAAATCCCCCAGGCTTAGTGCAACGTTGCATATTCGCAATTAAGCCAGGAATCGTTTCTGGTTGCAGGAACATCATCACAACGGTAGAGAGAATAAAATCGTACTCCCCTTCAAAGCACAGTGCGTTGAGATCTTTAATCGCCGGTTGCACATTCTCCAGCCCCTCTTCACGACGGATGGATTCCAGGTTAGTGATGCTTGCCGGATTCTTATCCCATGCGGTCACGTCAAAACCGTTTGCCGCAAGGTAGAGCGCGTTACGGCCGTTACCGCAGCCAAGATCCAACGTTTTGCCAGGCTTAATCACTTTCGCCGCCTCCAGCACCTCGGAATGCGTGCGGGTCAGGCCATATTTTTCGCTAAAGTAGTTTTCGTCACAAATCGTCATTATCAATCCTTACTTTTTTCTAAAACAGAACGCTCCACACGAACCAGCAGTTTCCCCTGAAGCAGTAACACCAGCGTGCGTATCAATAACAGGCCAATAATAAAATTGGTAAAGATAAACATCGGCAATGCCAGGTGATGGTAGAAACCAACGCCACTGGCATGACCCAGATGCAGCGCCGTTGTGGCAAGCGCGGAGATACCAAACGAGAAGCTCCAGAACGACGCATTAAAGGCCTGACGCAGATACCAGGGCATCAGGCGCAGCATAAACAGCAGTTGCAGCAGGCCATAACCAAACAGCATTTTGGCGAAGACATCAGCCTGCCCGCCGTTGACGCTCAGCCATGCGCTACAGGCCACCAGCGCCGGGGCAAGTTGAATCCCTAACGAGGTACGTAGCGGCACCGGCAATTCGCCACCGCTACGCAAGCGCTGAAGAATCGCAGGTTCAAGCGTGATCCAGGAAATAACGCCCGCCCCCAGAAACGCCAGCCCGGCATCGTTAAAACCGAGCGCGCCGCAGGCCATGGTGCTGATAAAATTATTCGCCACCGTCGGTAAATAGAGCCCCGGCGTGGTGGCGCCTTCGGGATGCTCTCCGCGCCACAGCCCCGCCGTTTGCCAGGCGGCATAAGCCAGTTGCAGCGTCACTCCCACGGAAAACAGCACCAGCGCGAGCGTCCTGTTCCACGGCGCAACGCCAATTGACACCAGCATTGTCGTCGCCGGAAACAGGCTGACAAAGCTGCTGGCAATCGGATGACGCATTTCATCGATCACGCTATGCGGAAAGCGTATCGCGCGGCTGACAAACGCCAGCGCCAGCAGGCTCCACATCACGATGGCCAGAATGACCAGACCATCGCCAATCGCCCGGGTTACCGGCAAAATCGTACTGGCGTAACGCCAGGCGAACCCCATCCCGATAGTCCCCAACACCATGCCAAAATAGCCAGCGGGTAAGTTCAACACTTTGCTCTCACACTTCGAATTCTTCATTTTGTTTATATTATCAACTAATTTTTAAGATGCATTTTAAAGTAATCTTTAAACGCCCGCTACCTGCAATATTTGCTACGTTTATCTTAGTGCGAAGCGATGAGAATAACCGATGAAAAAATACCGTCTTAGCGAGCAGACCCGAACGCACCTGTTTACAGAAGATGGCGAGAAGCGCAGCGTGACTGTGCGGCAGATTATCGCCCTGCGTGACTTTGCCGATGTTGTCGCAGGCAGCGCGGGCGGTTGGGTAGACGACGAAAATGCGCTGAGTCAACAAGGTGATTGCTGGATCTACGATGAAAATAGCGTGGTATTTGCAGGCGCCTGGATCGAGGGAAACGCCCGTTTGACGCAAGCGTGCGAAGTCAGCCATCGCGCACATATCCGCGGTGAGGCCTGGATAGATGGCAGTAAAGTCAGTCATCACGCGCAAATAAGTGACAACGTCACCATTCAGGCATCCACCGTGCGCGGATTGTGCCATCTTTTTGGCAACGCGCGTATTTTGCACCATAGCCAGGTGATTGCCGCGCAGGGGCTAACGCCTGATAACGACCAGGTGCTTCAGATTTACGACCACGCGACGGTGAGCCGCTCACGCGTTGTTCACCAGGCTCAAATTTACGGTGAAGCGATCGTCAATTATGCGTTTGTTGAACACCGGGCGGAGATTTTCGAACGCGCCCTGCTGGAAGGCAACGCAGAAAATGACGTCTGGGTCTGCGACTGCGCGAAAGTGTATGGCAATGCACGGGTGGTTGCCGGCGCCGGAGAAGACGCCATCCCCACCCTGCGTTACAGCTCACAGGTGGCTGAAAATGCGGTCATTGAGGGGAATTGTCTGTTGAAGCATCACGTGCGCGTCGGCGGTCACGCGTGGCTTCAGGGAGGCCCAATTTTGCTTGATGATAACGTATTGATTTACGGGCATGCCCGTATTCGCGGCGATGTGGTGATCGAACATCATGTTGAGATTAACGGCGATGCCGTCGTGGAAGCCTTTGGCGATGACGTCATTCTCCTGCGCGGCCGCGCGATGATTCGCGGCGAGCAACGTATTACGCGCACGCCGCTGTTGGGATCACTGTGACGCGTTGTCGATGATCCGCGCGTAGATATTCTGATCGTAATAAATGCCGTTGAGAAATTCAGCCTGCCTCAGACAGCCTTCCAGACTAAACCCGTTACGTAAGGCTACCTGATTGCTGCGCGCGTTATCCACGCGGCATTTAATGACGAAGCGCCGTACCTCGCCGCGTTGCGCGAAGTCATCCATAAAGGCCTGCAACGCGGCGGAAAGAATACCTTTACCTTGCTCAGACTCATCGAGCCAGTAACCGATATAACCGGTCTTATTGGTCGGTTCAATCTGATTAAAGGACAGCACGCCCACCAACACATCATGATGGAAAATCATGAACATTTTCACAACGCCGCGCTGATGCAGCATCATATTGCCCTGCACATTCTGGCGTGTATCCTGCTCGCTGTTGACGAATAATGGCCAGTTCATTGACTGAGAAAGCCAGTCTCGGTTTTTAATAACTAACTGATGCAGCGCCGGTACGTGGCTTTCATCGACGGCGTGGAGGCTCAACGTGGAGCTAACCGGGATAATCTCCTGCGAAGACATGGTTTTTCCTCAATAAAAAAGCCGGATGGCGTGTCGCTTATCCGGCCTACAGGGGCGTTATTTCATCACGCGGTCATCAACGTACTGACGTTTATCCGGCGCGGGCGGGAAGTACTGATACAGCCAGGTTTCACTGATGGCATCACCCTGACAGCGCAGGAACATGCGCATATCAACCGGATCGGTTGAGTCGGAAGTTGGATACCAGTCAAAGAGAATGCGGTAACCGTCAAACGGTTCCACATAGAGGATCTCAATCTGTTTGGCTTCCCCGCTGGAGAGCGTAATGACCGGCTCAATACCTTTCGGCGCGGCAGCTTTCAGATCGCCGCCAACGAAATCGATAGCAAAACGACGTGACCATTTTTCCGGGTAATGCTCGCCCGGCGCCCAGCCTTCCGGGAAGCTGCCCATTCCTGTGCGAGTGGCCATCACGCGCGCTAACGGTGAGCGCACCGGCGGCATCGCGCTCCAGTAGAGGCGGTAGCTAAAGTTCAGGGTATCGCCGGCTTTCACCGGTTTTTCTGGCTGCCAGAAGCAAACGATGTTATCCAGCGTTTCACCGGTGGTCGGGATTTCCATCAAACTGACGGCGCCTTTCCCCCACTGATTTCGCGGCTCAACCCACAGGCTCGGGCGCTTGTTGTACCAGCCCATCACGTCCTGATAGTGCGAGAAGTCACGATCAAGTTGCAACAAACCGAAGCCTTTCGGGTTTTTGTCCTGATACGCGTTGAACTGCAGTTTCTGGGGGTTGTTCAGCGGGCGGCAAATCCACTCGCCGTTACCCAGCCACATCGCCAGACGATCGGAATCATGAATTTGCGGATGGATAGTATCGCAAACGCGTCGTTCGTTATTGCCGCAACTGAACATACTGGTCATCGGCGCGATACCCAGCTGTTTGATGTCCTTACGTGCGTAGATATGATTCTCGACGTCCATAATCACCTGGCTTTCCGCACAGTTGATGATGAACTTATACGCGCCGGTCACGCTTGGGCTGTCGAGCAGCGCGTAAACCGTAAAGACGGTTGCCCCCGGTTTCACCGTTTCAAACCAGAACGAGGTGAAATCCGGGAACTCTTCCAGGCTGTCGGTGTAGGTATCCACCGCCAGCCCTCGGGCGGACAAGCCGTACTGATAGGTGCTGTCGACTGCGCGGAAGTAGCTCGCGCCAAGGAACGAAACGATATCACGACGCGCCAGTTCCGGTGCTTTAAACGCGCGGAACCCGGCGAAGCCGAGATCGGTCTGCCCTTCGAGCTGTTTGGTATCGACGCCCGTGTCAGTGTATTTAAACAGCTCCGGACGGAAATGCACTTCGCGCGCCTGCTGCGTCGCGGCGTCTACGGAGAACATCCGCACGCGACGACGGAACCCCATCCCCACATGGAAGAACTGGATGTCTAACTGGCGATCCTCAACGTTGTTCCACAGCGAGTGCGCGGCATCATATTGAATGCTGTTGTAGGCCTGCGGCGTCATGTTCGCCAGCGTTTCCGGCAGCGGACGCGGTGCGCCGCCCCAGGGCTGACGGGAGAGATCGTGCGCCATTGACTGCAGCACGGAAAAGTCGAAACGACGGGTTTGACCGTCCGCAATGTCCGACTCCTGCGCTAACGCAGCCTGAGAAAAAAGGGAAGCCACACCGGATGTCCCGCACACGGCGGCAACAGCCATTGATGATTTAAGAAAGTGTCTGCGGTTCATGCCTGAGAAAGCGTCCTTTTTTTGAGAAGAATGCGGTAAACAATTAGGTCGTTGGAACCGACCACTCTAGACAAAATCGATTAATAATCCAATTGTTGGCGCGATAAATTGTTCTGACTGGCGCAAAAAGATTCTGTCGAGGAGAAGAGACTGAATAAGGTGTAAATTTGTGTATAAAAAACGTTATGCCAGCGTCATTACGTGTGTCGAGTTCCTGTTCAACGGATAAGGACATGCCCGAGGCCTGCAACGTTGCGAGAAGCGGCTATTACTGTGGTTGGCGAGCGATAACAATCGATGCGCAGTACAACCACCGCTAAAATTCGGAATTCATCAATCCAGTATACGGGGTGTACAAGCGTAGAATAGACGTGGGTGCTTGAGGCTATCTGTCTCAGGCATTTGCAGGACGGCAGATAGAGAAAAGCCCCGAGTGATTTTTCAATCAACCCGAGGCCCCCTATATGCTAGTCACATGTAGAGTGCCTCTTACAGACCGTAAGGTCAAGGAAAAGAGAGCCATGAAACAGCATAAAGCGATACTTATCGCCCTTGTCATCATCTGTATAACCGCCCTTCTGGCGGCGTTGGTCATGAGGAAAGATCTCTGTGAAGTCCACATCCGAACGGGCGAAACAGAGGTTGCTGTTTTCACGGCTTGCGAGTCCGCGTAAGAGCACCGGCGGGGAGCGATCCCCGCCACTCTTTATGTGTACGGCTTATCCTTCGCGCACCCAATTTTTCTACCCGGCCCGCTTCGTGCAGGCCTTTTTCTGTTGTCGCTCAATCCAGCGTCACATGATGCTTCATCACCCGTTTAAACAACGCCAGCCGCGCGCGCATAAAACGGTTTTCAACTTTAAAACCGGCGTGCTTATTCAGGCCAATTCGCAGTAACCGGTCACGGCCCTGTAGCGATGCAGGCCAGCGCGTGGGGCCATTGAGCACAGTACAGGTTGCACTGGCATGATGCGCAAAATTCACCCAATAATCGGCTACCTGTGCCGCAAAGGCTCTGTCTCGATCATTGACGTAGAATCGGGCGGGTTCGGCCAGTGTCAGAGTATCAAAAACGTAAGGCACTTCGTTGCCATGCCACGCGCCATTGGCGTAAGTCGCGTGTTCCGCTTCGGCTACATAATCAAACCAGTAACGCCAGCAGGGTTGATTCACCCGCTGCTGAGCCTGCATGACCACATAACCCAGTGTGGTAAAGGCCATGTCCCGGCAGACCTGACGCCCGAGTTCCTCATCGCCCTTCACACCCGGATAGAGCAGTTTAATGAGCCCCAAGCCCAGACGCCGGGTTCGCCTGAGTTTTGCTATCTCGCCGGCAAGATCAACACCAAACACCGCCATCACGCTGGCTTCGTCGCTGTTCGAACCAATCAACACCGGCATGGCATGTTGCTTCCCGGCAAAAAAGACGTCCAGCATGGGCTGTGGCAGCACCGCATCTCCGGCAATGGGCGTTGGGCCAATATTCAGCGGTGCCTCCAATGGCCACAATTTTTCCGCAGGGATCGCGCGCAGTTGCTCCGCGCTGGCATTTTCCAGACCAAAGTGTGCGGCAAGCTGCACGCCCTTCTCCAGCGCCTTTTCGCGTGGAGTATCGGGAAGCGTATAGCCACTTTGGATCACTGCTTTGTGAAACAGCCCCGCCGCTTTCGGGGATGTCATGAGTGACAGCACGCTGCGCGCGCCCGCCGACTCGCCAAATAACGTGACATTATTGCTGTCACCGCCAAATGCCGCGATGTTCTCCTGAACCCAGCGTAGCGCGGCAATTTGATCCATCAGCGCAAAATTATTCAGCGGCTCGTCGTCTTCTCCTTCAAGGGCCGGATGCGCAAAAAAGCCCAAATGCCCGAGCCGATAGTTAACCGTCACCACCACCACATCTCGCTGAGCCAGCGCTTTACCGTCGTACGGCGGTAGACCACCCGCGCCAATGGTGTATCCCCCGCCGTGCAGCCACACCATCACCGGCAAAGGAGCAGATCGCACGGCCGGAGACCAAACATTCAGGTAGAGACAATCTTCCGAGAAGCGCCCCGGGTCGCCGCCGCCCAGTTCGCGACAGTAGTCGATATTCTGCCAGCAGGAAGCAGAGAATGTATCGGCCTGACGCACGCCTGACCACGGTTGGACGGGCCTCGGCGCGCGCCAGCGCAACGAACCAACGGGCGGTTGCGCAAAGGGAATGCCTCGCCAGAGGTGAATATTCTCATCAACGAGGCCAAGAAGTGTGCCCTGGCGGGTTTCCGCCAGCGGCGTTGAGGGGTTGAGCATCGATTCCGTCCTTTATCAATCTCCCTCAAGATTACCTGTTTCAGAGCAGACCGCAACGCCGTTTGCTTCGAATTTCGGCCTGCTCGTAAAGGGCAAATTCATCCAGTACCGGGCAACCCAGCGCCTGCTCAAAGGCATCCCGGCTGGCATTACCGTGCTGACGCGACGAATTGCCGTTTCCCAGATTAGATT
This sequence comes from Pseudocitrobacter faecalis, assembly GCF_965231525.1. NCBI lineage: Bacteria > Pseudomonadati > Pseudomonadota > Gammaproteobacteria > Enterobacterales > Enterobacteriaceae > Pseudocitrobacter > Pseudocitrobacter faecalis. Next base: position 2,133,161 of record NZ_CBDDNJ010000002.1, read on the forward strand.
GAAAAATCCCCGCCGCGCTGACCGGCAGAAAATCTTCATAAATAATCGGCTGCGCAATAAGCCAACCGCGCTCAATTAACGGCTGTGGATCGTCGCCGGGATGAAATGCCTGACGGTGCGCTTCGCCGGCGGGCGTCAGGCGATAACGAAACCAGGCGAGCCCCTGCTGACGGAGCAAAAATTCGCTATCCGGGAACGCCTTGAACACATCCTGCAAATGCAGTTGATGAGTCAGATTATCGCTACCGACGCCCGCCTCATTGAGCAGCTTGTCATACAACGCCCGTCCTTTTGGCGTTAACGCGATGCCTCGCTGTTCAATCTCACCAAATCGCGCAGTGTGTGTGCCTTGTCCGTCACCAGCAAATTTCACCGGCTCCTCCAGCGCTTTAAAACTGGTCTGACGCAGTAACAACGGAACGTCACGGCGCGGCGGGCCTTCAATCACCGCTTTCGGCTCAATGCCGTATTCCGCCATCAGCGCCTGGACACGGTCGATATCCAGCGTTCGTGGCGTGAGATGATTGATGTGACAGCCGGGGAAACAGACCACATCGGCAATTAACCGATGCTGCTGATGCAGCGCCTGGTAGGTCTCGCGATCGACTGTCGCGGACTGATGCCAGCGAAAGGTTTCCAGTGCTTGCTGAACAAACTCCTGCGCCTGCGAGGCTGTGAATTCCCCCTGCTCTTCATGTAGCGCAATCAGTTCGCGGCAACGAGGGGTAAAAATATCACGCTGCTGTAAAATCTCAGCGGCGCGCTGCCTGAGCGCGGGATCGTCAATCAATTCAAGGCGCAAAAGCGAGGTAAATACGCGGAAAGGATTGCGGGAAAGCGCCGCATCCTCCACCGGGCGAAATGCCGTAGAGTGCACCGGCACGCCCGCCTGAGAGAGATCATAATAGCTAACCGGATACATCCCCATAATGGCGAACATGCGCCGCAGCATCGATAACTCTTCTGCGGTGCCCACGCGAATCGCGCCATGGCGTTCAACGTTAAGCCGCGCCAGTTCATCGGCATTCACCATCTGTTCATGCAAGCGCGTGTTATTTTCCAGTACTGCCAGATTCACATCGGCGACCAGTTCCAGCAATGTGCCGTACTGCGGCACTTCCTGCTGATACATTGCCGACATCGCCTGCGAAAAATCTTCCCGAATCTCATCTGCCGTGATGCTTTGCGCCATGATGTCATGTCTCCAGTGAATATATTCTGCAGTGTAGAAAAGCTCGTGGGGCTTCGTGGCAAGAATTTGGAAAGTGTGATCGGCATGACGCTGGGAAGGGATGATAAGCATAACCAACGGTTATTAAATAATCACCTTAAATTCACTTTATATTAACATGAAATTTACACACACTCTCTGTGGCGACAAAAATATACCCTACACGGAGCCACCCTATGAACACGAAATGGTCACCGCAAGAAGTTATCCATCGCGACTACAACAGTCACCCGCCCGCGTTCGCACCGGGCTACAAAACCAGTGTGTTGCGCTCGCCGCGTAATGCGCTTATTTCCCTGCAAAACTCGCTATCCGAAATCACCGGGCCGGTGTTTTCGAGTGACGATCTCGGCCCTCAGGATAACGATTTAATCCTGAACTACGCCAAAGACGGTTTACCGATTGGCGAACGGATCATCGTTCACGGTTATGTGCGTGACGGGTTTGGTCGCCCGATGAAAAACACGCTCGTTGAAGTGTGGCAGGCGAACGCCGGTGGCCGCTATCGCCATAAGAAAGATCAATATCTGGCGCCCATCGACCCCAATTTTGGCGGCTGCGGCCGCGTGCTGACGGACGAAAACGGCTACTACTTTTTCCGAACCATCAAACCGGGCCCCTATCCGTGGCGTAATCAGGCGAGCGACTGGCGTCCTTCGCATATTCACTTTTCATTGTCAGGCGATGCCTTTGCGCAACGTCTGGTGACCCAGATGTATTTTGAAGGCGACCCGCTGATCAAGCAGTGCCCTATCGTCAAAACCATCAATAACGATGATGCCATTCGTACGCTCATTGCCGAACTGGACACGCATGCTGCCATTCCGCTGGATTGTCTGGCGTATCGTTTTGATCTGGTGTTGCGTGGCCAACGTGCAACGCTGTTTGAAAACCGCACTCAGGGGGCTGCGCGATGAAAGAGTATTTACAGGAAACGGCCTCGCAAACCGCAGGCCCATACGTTCATATCGGCCTTGCGCCTGACGCTGCCGGCTTTCATATTTTCGAGAAAAATTTCGGCCCGGTACTGGTCAATAGCCATACTCAGGGCGAGCGCATCACCATTGAAGGGCGTGTACTGGATGGTTCAGGCACGCCGGTACGCGATGTCCTGCTGGAGATCTGGCAGGCTAACGCCAACGGGCGCTATAACCACCCGGCAGACAGACAGGAAGGCAAAGCGCTGGATGCCGATTTCCGTGGTTGGGGCCGCGCTTGTTCAGACTTTGATAGCGGCATCTGGCGCTTCGAAACCATTAAGCCCGGCCCGGTCGTGGGGCGCGACGGTCGCATGATGGCACCGCACGTCAATCTGTGGATTGCCGCCCGCGGCATCAATATTGGCCTGAATACGCGGATGTACTTTGCCGACGAACAGGCCGCGAATCAGACCGACCCGGTGCTGAACCTGATTGAGTGGGAAGTTCGCCGTCAGACGTTAATCGCTCAGAAAGAAACGCGCGGTAACGAGACCGTGTACCGTTTTGATATCTATCTGCAGGGTGATAAGGAAACCGTCTTTTTCGACCTTTAACGCCCTCCTGCCCGGTAGCGCTCCGTTTACCGGGCTTTCCTGCTTACTGACGTTCTTCTCAACGCCAGAAATTTCTTGTAACTCAATTAGATCAAATGTTAATAATAATTTGCTATCAAGTTATCAAATTTAAACAGTATTACTTGTCACCCTTATCGATCTGTTCTTAACATCGCGTATGGAAAAAAATGCTCTCTTTAGTCAGCGCATTCGACTGCGCCACCTGCACACTTTCGTTGCCGTCGCCCAACAAGGCACTCTGGGGCGCGCGGCTGAAACCCTTAATCTCAGCCAGCCAGCGTTATCCAAAACGCTCAATGAACTGGAGCAACTGACCGGCACCCGCTTATTCGAACGTGGGCGTCTTGGCGCACAGCTGACGCTTGTTGGCGAGCAGTTTCTTACGCACGCGGTAAAAGTTCTGGATGCGCTAAATACCGCAGGCCAGGCGTTAACCCGCAAAGAGGGTAGCCATCAGGATGTTGTGCGCATCGGCGCGCTGCCCACTGCTGCGCTTGGGATCTTACCGATGGTGCTGGGGCAATTTCACCAGCAACAGCATGATGTCACGCTTCAGGTCGCGACCATGAATAACACCATGCTGCTGGCGGCGTTGAAATCCGGGGATATTGATTTTGGTATTGGCCGGATGTCCGACCCGGAGCTGATGACGGGCTTAACCTACGAATTGCTGTTTCTCGAGTCGCTCAAACTGGTTGTGCGCCCTGACCATCCTCTGCTGCATGAAAATATCACCTTAAGCCGCGTGATGGAGTGGCCTGTTGTTGTCTCGCCGAAAGGGACCGTTCCCCGACAAAATGCGGAAACACTATTGCAGAGTCAGGGCTGTAAAATGCCGGCGGGCTGTATTGAAACGCTGTCGGCCTCGCTGTCTCGTCAGTTAACCGTCGATTATAACTACGTCTGGTTTGTGCCCTCCGGTGCGGTCAGAGACGACCTGCGACGCGGTGCGTTAACCTCTCTTCCCATCGCAACGCAAGGCCAGGGCGAACCCATTGGCGTGCTGACGCGTGTGGATAGCCCACTTTCCAGCGGAGCGCAAACGCTGCTGGCAGCCATTCGTAAATCTATGCCAGGCTAACGTTGCGTATGCCTACCCTCTCCGTCATGGAGAGGGCGACCCGCGTTTCATCCCCTTTCTCGTCACCTTAGATCAATTAATGCGAAATTATTTATTAACAATTGCGCAATGCGATTTAACAGATCTATTATAGCCGCACCTTAACCAAATGGTTCATTCGCAATTCATGTATGTAACGAATGAATACGAATAACAGGCTTTACCCTTTCATTTAAAACAAAACCCCCTTTATGTGTGATTCATTTGGTTCGCACGCTTGGGTTTGGCTGTCATCAGGAGAAGAGTATGGCAACGGGCATTTCACTTAAAGGACTCCCCCGGATCCTTAAATGGCTTCTGGCCGGGCTGATGTTTATCATCGGTCTGGCCGTGGGAGCGCTGGGCATTAAACTCGCCACCGTGGGGGGAACGTGGTTCTTCGCACTGATGGGACTGGTGATGATTGTCGCTGCGGCGCTGATTGCACGTCATCGCCGCAGCGGGATAGCGTTGTATGCGCTGGCGTTTATCATCGCGTTGATTTGGTCTGTCAGCGACGCAGGCTGGGATTTCTGGCCACTCTTTTCACGCCTGTTCACCTTTGGTGTGCTGGCTTTCCTTTGCGCCATTGTCTGGCCGTTCCTGTCCGTAACACCACCGGTGAAAAAAGGCCCGGCATTTGGCGTCGCGGCTATCATTGCCGTGATATTGCTGGCAAGTGTGGGGGGAATGTTCAAAACCCATACCCTGGTAAGCGCAAAGGAAGACGTGCCGGTGAAACCGGTGAGCGCAGGCGAGCAGCAGAAAAACTGGCTGCACTGGGGGAACACCACGCACGGCGATCGCTTTGCCGCGCTGGATCAAATCAACAAGCAGAACGTCGATAAGCTGCAGGTTGCGTGGATAGCGCACACCGGGGATATTCCGGTCAGTAATGGTTCCGGTGCGGAAGATCAGAATACCCCACTCCAGGTAGGCGACACGCTGTTCGTCTGTACACCGTACAGTAAAGTGCTGGCGCTGGATGTCGACAGCGGTAAAGAAAAATGGCGTTATGATTCGAAAGCCACCGCGCCAAACTGGCAGCGTTGCCGTGGGTTAGGCTATTACGAAGAGGCACAGAGCGTCGCCGCCCCGGAAAATAACAGCGCTCCAGCCGCCTGTCCGCGTCGTTTGTTCCTGCCGACCACCGACGCGCGCCTTATTGCGATCAACGCCGATACCGGTAAACCGTGCGCCGATTTTGGTGATAACGGCGTGGTCGATCTGAGCGTCGGGATGGGCGAAATCAAACCCGGTTACTATCAGCAAACCTCAACCCCCTTAGTCGCCGGGAACGTGGTGGTGCTGGGTGGCCGCGTGGCCGATAACTTCTCCACCGATGAACCGCCGGGCGTGGTACGTGCTTATGACGTCCATAGCGGTAAACTGGCGTGGGCGTGGGATCCGGGTAACCCAAATATCACCGGGCTGCCGCCGGAAGGCCAGACTTACACGCGCGGCACGCCAAACGTGTGGTCCGCAATGTCGTATGACGCCAAACTCAATCTCATCTATTTACCGACCGGTAATGCGACGCCAGATTTCTGGGCGGGCGAACGTACGGCGCTGGATGATAAATACAGCTCATCGATTGTTGCCGTTGATGCCACCACCGGGAAAGTGCGCTGGCATTATCAAACCACACACCACGATCTGTGGGATTTCGACCTGCCTTCTCAGCCGTTGCTGACCGATTTGCCTGACGGCAAAGGCGGCACCACGCCGGTGCTGGTGCAAACCAGCAAGCAGGGGATGATCTTCATGCTTAACCGCGAAACCGGCGAACCGGTGGCGAAAGTTGAAGAGCGCCCGGTTCCGGCAGGCAATGTGAAAGGTGAACGTTATTCTCCTACCCAGCCGTACTCTGTCGGTATGCCAATGATTGGCAACGAAACGCTGAAAGAATCGGATATGTGGGGTGCTACGCCAATCGACCTGCTGCTGTGCCGTATTCAGTTTAAAGAGATGCGTCATCAGGGCATCTTTACCCCTCCGGGCGAAGATCGGTCACTGCAATATCCCGGTTCACTGGGCGGGATGAACTGGGGCAGCGTGTCCGTTGATCCTAACAATCACCTGATGTTCGTTAACGATATGCGTCTGGGCCTGGCGAACTACATGGTGCCTCGCGAGAAAGTGGCGAAAAATGCCAGCGGTATTGAGATGGGCATTGTGCCAATGGAAGGTACGCCTTATGGTGCCATGCGCGAGCGTTTCCTGTCACCGCTGGGTATTCCGTGCCAGAAACCACCATTTGGTACGATGTCGGCGGTCGATCTGACATCAGGCAAAATCGTCTGGCAGGTGCCGGTCGGTACGGTGGAAGACACCGGCCCGCTGGGTATCCGCATGCATATGCCGATCCCTATCGGAATGCCAACGCTGGGCGCGTCGATGACCACGCAATCCGGTCTGCTGTTCTTCGCCGGTACGCAGGATTTCTATCTGCGCGCCTTTGATACGGCAACCGGGAAAGAGGTCTGGAAAGACCGACTGCCGGTAGGTAGCCAGTCTGGCCCGATGACGTACGTGTCGCCGAAAACCGGTAAACAGTACATCATCATCAACGCAGGCGGTGCACGTCAGTCACCGGATCGTGGTGATTACATCATTGCGTACGCCCTACCGGACACCCAACAGTAACCCTCATTGTCGGGTGATATCTCACCCGACCTTACTATCTAAAACGCTTCCCAGCTATCGCCGCCTGCCACGGCTAAAGTCGGTTCGGTAGCCGGGACGTTTTCTTTCTTCACATCGCTGCGTGAATCAATACGAAACGTGCCTACCGCTTCGGTTAATCGTGCCGCCTGTGCCTCCAGCGAGGCCGCCGCTGCCGATGCTTCCTCCACCAGCGAGGCATTCTGCTGCGTCACGTTATCCATTTCGGTGATCGCCTGGCTGACCTGCAAAATCCCGCGACTCTGTTCATCTGACGCCGCCGCAATTTCCAGCATGATGTCCGTCACACGTTTAACCGCATCCACAATCTCCGTCATGGTGGCCCCGGCGTTAACCACTTCATCCGAACCACGTTCAATCAGCGTGACAGATTCAGAAATCAGCCCTTCAATCTCTTTCGCCGCCTGCGCGCTGCGGCTGGCGAGCGTACGCACTTCACTGGCGACCACCGCGAATCCACGCCCCTGTTCACCCGCTCGCGCCGCTTCCACCGCTGCGTTCAGGGCGAGGATGTTGGTCTGGAAGGCAATGCTATTAATCACCGCGGTAATTTCGGAGATCTTTTTTGAACTGCTGGAAATATTACCCATGGTTGTGACCACGCCCGTAACCAGTTGCCCGCCACGCATCGCTTTCCCGGAGGCATCTTCCGCCAGTTTGCTGGCGTGATGGGCGTTATCGGCATTTTGTTTTACTGTTGCGGTGAGTTCTTCCATGCTGGCTGCGGTCTGTTCAATGGCCGCCGCCTGTTGCTCAGTCCGCGCAGAAAGATCCGTATTCCCCACCGAGATTTCGCTGGTTCCGCGATAAATTTCCTCAGCTCCCTGTCGTACCGTACCCACTGTCTTCACAAGCGCCTGCTGCATCTGTTGCAGATGATGCCTAAGTTGACCGATTTCACTGCGGCCAGCAGGTTCATCCGGTAGAGTGAGATCGCCGCTGGCGATTTGTGCTATCCGCTGACCGGCATGTTGTAAGGGCTTAATAATAATGCGGCGCAATACCACGAAGGTGATAAGGGTGAGCACCAGCGCCAGCACAAAGGCTGCCGCCATAAACATTAACCCCAGGCGGGTACGCTCAAGCGAAAGCGCAGTAAGGTGGTTCGCGCGATCGGTGCGAATCTGAATCACCTTCAACAGCACCGCGTTATAACCGTCATCCAGCGGCTTCGCCTGCTCATTTTCATGATTGATTATCGCTTCAAACATGCCGTTTTTCGCGTATTTCAGCATCGGCTTCAGGCCATCAATATAAGCGCTATAGCGGGCGGTAAGTTGTTCATCCAATGCGCTATCTGCCGCCGTTTTTACCCGACGTTCACGATATTGGGTAAACGCTGCCTGTGATTGCTGCATGCGCGATTCCGCCGACGCAAGATTGCGTTTCATCTCTTCCATCTCGGCAATCCGACTTGCTGCACCGGCGTGGATAAGTTCAATACGCGTGGTACGCAGATGGTTAGAACTGTTTGATAAGCCCATCCGTACCTGCAGTTCTTCGGTAACATCCTTTTGATCTTGTTCCGCCTGCAACAGGAAATAGCCCGCCAGCCCGGAGCTTAAGGCAAAGAGCAGTATGATGCCGCCGAGAATAGCGGAGAAAAGCGGAACTAAACGGATATGGTGCAGGAAACTGAGCTTTTGGGGCGGGTGTTGTGTTTTTGTCTTGTCCATGCCAATCGACTCTCTTCAGGTAAGCGGCGTAAAAACACGCCCGTAAGATTGTCATCGGCAAGTCAGAGGATTTGATGATGGCTAAAAGCGCCAGGTGGGTCACAATTTGGGATAAAAAACGTCCTCCCCCGATGGGAGAGGACGCCTGAGATTATGCGTCGCCGAAATGAATAACGGTACGAATAGATTTACCTTCGTGCATCAGGTCAAATGCATCGTTAATCTGCTCCAGCGGCAGACGGTGCGTAATGAACGGATCGAGCTGAATTTTTCCCGCCATGGCGTCTTCCACCATGCCCGGCAACTGGGTACGGCCTTTTACGCCACCAAAGGCAGACCCGCGCCATACGCGCCCGGTAACCAGCTGGAAAGGACGGGTTTTAATCTCCTGGCCCGCCCCCGCCACGCCGATGATCACGCTTTCGCCCCAGCCTTTATGGCAACATTCCAGCGCCGCTCGCATGACGTCGACATTACCGATACATTCGAAGCTAAAATCAACGCCACCGTCGGTCATTTCAACAATGACATCCTGAATCGGTTTATCGTGGTCTTTAGGGTTAATGAAATCGGTCGCGCCCATTTCCTTTGCCAGCCTGAATTTATCCGGGTTGGTATCGATGGCCAGAATACGCCCGGCTTTCGCCTGTACCGCGCCCTGAATTGCCGCAAGGCCAATGCCGCCCAGGCCGAAGATCGCAACCGTATCACCCTCTTTTACTTTCGCCGTATTATGCACCGCGCCGATACCGGTCGTGACGCCGCAGCCCAGCAGGCAAACTTTGTCCAGCGGCGCCTGGGGGTTCACTTTCGCCAGTGATATCTCGGCGCACACGGTGTATTCGCTAAACGTACTGGTACCCATATAGTGATAAATCGGTTCCCCGTTGTAGGAGAAACGGGTGGTGCCATCCGGCATCAGGCCTTTGCCCTGGGTCGCACGAACGGCCTGGCAGAGGTTAGTTTTGCCAGACTTACAGAACTTACACTCGCCACATTCGGCGGTATAAAGCGGAATAACATGGTCGCCCGGTTTCAGGCTGGTCACGCCTTCACCTACTTCTACAACGATGCCGCCGCCTTCATGACCCAGCACTGCCGGGAACACGCCTTCCGGATCATCACCGGATAAGGTAAAAGCATCGGTATGGCAAACCCCGGTATGGGTAATTTTTACCAGCACTTCGCCTTTTTTCGGCGGCGCGACATCGATCTCAACAATTTTTAACGGTTGACCCGGGCCAAACGCGACAGCTGCACGTGATTTCATAGCGGTCTCTTCCTTTGTGATGTTTTATTTTAAATAAGATCGTAGCAGATGACCGACTTCAGCCATGCGCACGGCGCGCTGGTCGGGCGTCGTTTCGCCACTGACCAGTTCGTCTTTAAGATGCATTTCGACCAGTTCGCCCATCAGGCCATTGGCGGCCCCGCGAATAGAAGCGATCTGTTGCAGAATAGTCAGGCACGGTTCACCGGATTCCAGCGCGCGTTCAAGAGCATCAACCTGCCCTTTAATGCGGCGTACCCGGGTCAACGCCCGTTTTTTATCATCAGGGGAATGCGGCATACGCCCTCCGTTAGTATAGGGGGGTATACTATCATCGATATAACATGGATGTAAAACAATCACCATGTGAATGCATTGAAAGGGTGCATTGAGGACGCCAGACAACGACTGAGATTGGCGGGGATTGCTCCCCGCCTTGTCTCTTACTGTTTAGGTTCGCACGCTGTAGAAACAGTAACCTCCGTCTGGTTTGTCCGGAAATGTACCTCGCAGAGATCCCGCCGCATCGCTAACACCGCGAAAATCACGGTGATACAGATGATAACCAGGGCAATTAAGCCTGAACGTTGCCATTTCATAGCCTGCTTCTCCTTGACCCGTGGGTCTGTAAGAGGCTAATCTAATGCTGTTGGGCATAGATGTGGCCTCGGTAAGTGTTAAGCGTCCTGCAAGACGCTCAATGTTTCCGGGGCTTTTCTCTATCTGCCTTTTGGTCTTTGCCTGAGACAGATAGCCTCAAGCACCCACCGCGATTTTACACCTCTGCAGTAAAACTCACCTGTCTGAAAACGTACTCGTAAGAAGAGGATTATTGCCTCATAAAGGCGTTCAGATTGGCTGTGATTAGCTAAATGGTTTGGACTGAGTGAAGTATAAAAAGGGTGCTCAAAGGATACCCGCAACATCAGAAACGGCGGGGATCGCTCCCCGCCTTGTCTCTTACTGTTTAGAGTCGCACGCTGTAGAAACAGTAACCTCCGTCTGGTTTGTCCGGAAATGAACCTCGCAGAGATCCCGCCGCATCGCCAACACCGCTAAAATCACGGTGATACAGATGATAACCAGGGCAATTAAGCCTGAACGTTGTTGTTTCATAGCCAGCTTCTCCTTGACCCGAAGGTCTGTAAGAGGCTAATCTAATGCTGTGTGGCATAGATTTGGGCCTCGGTAAGTGTTAAGCGTCCTGCAAGACGCTCAATGTTTCCGGGGCTTTTCTCCATCTGCCTTTTGGTCTTTGCCTGAGACAGATAGCCTCAAGCACCCGCCGCGATTTTACACCTTCACCGTAAAACCCAGCTGTCTGGAAATGGACTTGTAAGAGGGAATGATTGCCTGGGACAGGAGCCGGATACGGGCGTATCCGGCCTAAAGAAACTCAGGACTGCAGCGTCGCCAGTCGCGCCGCGAAACCCACAAACACCAGGCCAATCAGGCTATTGCCAATTTTCGCCAGCTTCTTACGGGTTTTCACATACCGCGTTACCAGCGAACCTGACACAATCAGGAAACTCAGGTAGGTAAAGCTCACCAGTTCAAGGGTCAGCGCCAGAATAAAGAATGCCATCCCCGGCGTAGCCGATTTCACATCAATAAACTGCACGAAGAAAGAGACATAAAACAGAATCGCTTTAGGATTGGTTAAGCTTAACGTCAGCGCACGTTTGAAAATAGCATGACCCGGCTCGGCGTGCGTTTCAGCTTCCCCTGCTTTACGCTTCAGTGTGCTGTAGAGCATTTTCCCGCCCAGATAAAGCAGATAAATCGCCCCGAGATAGCGGACCAGATTAAACAATACCGGCGTGGTTTTAATGAGCGTCGCGACGCCCGCGTAAGAGAGGAACATCAGCACAGCGTCGCCAATAAAGACCGCCAGCGCTGCCATGTAGCCGCCACGAATACCGTGCGCCACGCCCGTTTTCAGGACAAAGAAGGTATTTGGCCCTGGCACCAGAATAATAAAAATCGCCCCGACCACATACGTCCAGTAATTTAGTACGCCAAAATCTGCGAACACCCTGCTCTTCCTTACACTATATTAACCATGGTGGCGTTATGGTAACGCACGCCACATGGCCAATAAAGGACTATTCAGTTAACTTATGATTAACCCCGTTTACGCGGCATCATGCGCAGTAGCGTATTGTCTTTCCAGACATAATGATGCGCCAGGGCCGCCAGGGCGTGCAGGCCGATCAGCCAGTAACCAATATTCGCCAGCAAAATATGATATTCCTTCATCATATCGACAATTTCGAAGTTTGATTCCGCCGCATGCGGCATGGTTAGCCCAAAAGCAAACCATGGATTCCCCCGGTTATACATCATCACCAGACCAATAACGGGCAAGGCGATAAACAGCAGGTAAATCGCCAGGTGCCCCAGATGTGCCATTCCCGTCATCATCGGCTTGGGTTTCGGCACAATCGGCGGAGCCGGACGTTTCAGGCGAATCAGCAGACGCGCCACCATCAGAACCAAAATAGCGATGCCGCAGGAGACGTGCACCATGTTGATAACCGGACGCGCGCTACGCGGAAAGTAACCACGGAATTCCATCGCACAATAGGCAATGATTACCAGTAAGAAGACCAGCCAGTGAATGCCTATTTGCAGGCCTGAGTATTTATCGCGCATTGCGCCCCCTGATAAGTAACTAACAAAAAAGCAAAATAGCCGCTTTTACTTAAAAATTCATTAACTTTTCAGCAGTTACTTACGTCCTGTTCATCTGATTGCTGCGTGACTAACAAAATGGGGTTGCCCATCTACAGATGGTGGACTAAGCCTGGATAAGTAAAAAACCGTATCACCCCGAACTGACGGAGAATATCATGAGTAAAATTGGCATTAACGGATTTGGGCGTATTGGTCGACTGGTCTTGCGCCGTTTGCTGGAAACCTCAAGCAGCAATGAAGTCGTCGCCATTAACGATCTTACGTCGCCAAAAGTACTGGCATATTTGCTGAAGTACGATTCCAACTACGGGCCGTTCCCGTGGAGCGTTGATTTCAATGATGATGCACTGATTGTTAACGGTAAAACAATCAAAGTCTTTGCTGAAAAAGAGGCAAAAAATATCCCCTGGAAATCAGAAGGTGCTGACATTATCGTCGAATGCACCGGCTTCTACACTTCGGCTGAAAAATCACAGGCGCATATTGATGCCGGCGCAAAAAAAGTGCTGATTTCTGCCCCGGCGGGCGACATCAAAACGCTGGTTTACAACGTGAACGATGACACCCTTAACGCCAGCGACACGATTATTTCGGTGGCCTCATGTACCACTAACTGCCTGGCGCCAATGGCAAAAGCATTGAATGATGCATTCGAGATTAAAGTGGGCACCATGACCACCATCCACGCCTATACGGGCACTCAGGCGCTGGTTGATGGCCCTCGTGGGAAAGATTTGCGCGCCTCTCGCGCCGCGGCAGAGAATATTATTCCGCACACCACCGGCGCAGCGAAGGCGATAGGCCTCGTTATCCCTGCTCTCGTCGGCAAGCTGAAAGGTCATGCCCAGCGCGTACCGACGAAAACCGGTTCGGTGACTGAACTGGTTTCTATCCTGGGTAAAAAAGTCACCGTCGATGAAGTCAATGCTGCCCTGAAGAAAGCGACTGAAAATAATGCGTCGTTTGGCTACACCAACGATGACATCGTATCGACCGATATTATCGGCACGCACTTTGGTTCGGTCTTTGACGCCACCCAGACCGAGGTGACCGAAGCCGGCGACCTGCAACTGGTCAAAACCGTAGCCTGGTACGATAACGAGTACGGGTTTGTGACCCAGTTGATCCGCGTACTGGAAAAATACGCCAAACTGTAAATAGCCATCGCCCGGAAATATTCATTTCCGGGCGTTATTCGTGGTCATTTAGCGCAGAGCGCGTGTGGCCGACATTTCCCGCAGCGTGGCATCTTCCGTTAACTGTTTCCAGGCCTGCTCAACCGCTAGGGGTATATCCACATGAGCAATAAAGTTTTTACCGCGTGGCCCATATCCCTGAGCATCATCACGTATACGTGGCAGTTCTCCGATGATTAATGAGAGATATCGTTCTACCGGCCACAACCCGGTGTCATCCCCTTTAAACGCCACGCCGTTTTCACTGTTGAAGAGCGCCGGCTGGCATCCCGGATAACTCTGCCAGTGCGGTGCATTTTCCGCATCCTGCCAGACATGTTCAAAGGTCGCCATTGTGCGACGCTGCATAGTGGGGTCTTGTACGACGATCCCCTTACGAAGGGTAATCCCCTGCGCATCTAACATTCGACGGGTAAAACGCGCATTTTCCCCGCAGTTGGTCGATGTATCTTCAACCAGAATATTCTCGCGGGGGATTTTCCAGAATTGATGGGCAATCTCCGCAAGGATAGCTGCTTCGGATAACCCAGTGGTACGCAAGGTGTTATATCGCGGGTGCCGGGCTATGGCGGCATAAAGAAAGGTTGTTGAGTGGCCGATACCACCGCTAATCAAGAGCGTTTTCCCCTCCTCCATCGCCAGCTGACAGGCCGCATCGATAACCGGAATAACGGCGTTCCCCGCGAGCACCACCAGCTCATAATCATCGGGTTGAGGCCGGGAGGTAAAATCGTTTTGCGCAAGCCAGCTACCCAGTACATTGGCAGCCTCCAGTGTGCAATCGGGTAATTGTGGTAATGGTGTTAGCATAATCCTCCCTCTCTGTGAGTCTGTTAGCACAGGGTAACGCGATTAAGGCTCCGTGACAGAGGATCACTCCGAAAGCGTTATTTTTACCTGGCCTGCATCTTTGTAACATTCTTGAAATAACCAGAAACATCTAAAAACCACGCGGTTGCACCTGAATAAATCACTTATTAAATACCAAAACAAAGATAATAAAACTACATATCACTCACTCAACAAATGATTAGTTCAGCAGAATGCCTGCTTTTTGCGCATAACTATCCCGTTCGCGCTTGCTAAAAATGACAGCCGCCTCTAAGTTGCTTAACAAACAAGCAACCTTTTTAACATCTTGCAGGTTGCACCTTTGAGATCTCAGGTGGCACCTGATTCTAACTTAATGTGGCGGGAGTTTTCCTTCATGACGACGCAAGAAAGCAGCAGTACGATCCTGAAAAAAAACAAACGAGTCCTGATTGCCAGTTTAACCGGCAGCTCCATTGAATGGTTTGATTATTTTTTATACGGCACCGCCGCAGCGCTGGTGTTTAATAAAATCTTCTTCCCGATGGTCGACCCGGTTATTGGACTCATCCTCTCTTATCTCTCCTTCTCGCTGACGTTCTTTATTCGCCCGATTGGCGGCGTTCTCTTTGCCCACATTGGCGACCGTATTGGCCGCAAAAAGACGTTGGTGTTGACGCTCTCGTTGATGGGCGGTGCAACCGTCATGATTGGTCTGCTGCCGACCTACGATCAAATTGGCATTTGGGCACCTATTCTCCTGATTCTGATGCGTATTATTCAGGGCATGGGGATAGGCGGTGAATGGGGCGGCGCGTTGCTGCTGGCCTATGAATACGCGCCAGAAAAACGCAAAGGATTTTTCGGCAGCATTCCGCAAGCGGGCGTGACCATTGGTATGCTGATGGCAACCTTTATCGTGTCGCTGATGACGCTATTCAGTGAGGAGCAGTTCCTCTCCTGGGGCTGGCGTATTCCATTCCTGATGAGTGCGGTGCTGGTGTTGCTGGGGTTGTGGATCCGTAAAGATATTGATGAGACGCCAGAGTTCAAGAAGGTAAAACAGTCAGGCCAGGTGGCAAAAGCGCCACTGCGCGATACGTTGACGCATCACTGGCGTGAAGTGTTGATCGCGGCAGGCCTGAAAGTTGTCGAAACCGCGCCGTTCTACATCTTTTCGACCTTCATCGTGAGCTATGCCACGACCACCCTCACCTATCAGAAATCACAGGTGCTGGAAGCCGTTACGCTCGGCGCACTGGTGGCGACGGTGATGATTCCGCTGATGGGGTTGTTGTCGGATAAAATTGGCCGCAAACGTATGTACGCAGGGAGCGTCACACTGCTGGGGCTGTTTATCGTGCCGTGGTTTATGTTGCTGGACACCGGTACCACCTGGGCGATTATGCTGGCGACCGTCGTGATGTTCGGTATTCTGTGGGCCCCGATCACCGCCGTGCTGGGCACACTGTGTTCGGAAATTTTTAGTGCTAACGTTCGCTACACCGGCATTACGCTGGGTTATCAGATTGGCGCCGCGCTGGCTGGGGGTACCGCCCCGCTTATCGCAACGGGTCTGCTGGCGAAATACGACGGGGATTGGGTACCGGTTGCATGGTATTTAGGCGCAACGGTCACCATCTCGCTGATCGCTATTTTCTTTGCCAGCCGTAGTCGTCGAATTGATGCAGTGAATGCACAGACGTCTGGGTTGTAGTCATGCGTTATGCGGCCCGATACGCAACGCGTTATCGGGCCGTACTTCTCACGGTTATCACACCTACGCGCTAATCTGCTCCATCGCCTGCAGCACACGTTTATCGGAAATTGGATACGGCGTACCCAACTGTTGAGCAAAGAAGCTGACGCGCAGCTCTTCAATCATCCAGCGGATTTCCTGAACATCCTCATCATCCCGGCGCGCAGGCGGCAGTTTATTCAGCCACTGCTGCCATGCCTGCTGCACGCTTTCCACTTTCAGCATCTGAGCACGGTCACGGTGTGGATCGATAGCCAGTTTTTCCAGTCGTTTCTCAATCGCCTGCAAATAGCGCAGCGTGTCACCGAGTCGTTTGAAACCGTTGCCGGTAACAAACCCGCGATAAACCAGGCCGCCCATCTGTGCTTTGATATCCGACAGCCCCAGCGCCATGGTCATATCCACACGCCCTTTCAGGCGTTTGTTGATATTGAACACCGCGGTGAGGATCTGCTCGACCTGTTTGGCAATGTCGACGACGGTTTCGTTCAGTTCTGCACGCACTTTGTCATGCAGCTTTGTGAAGCCCTCTTCAGTCCATACCGGGCCACCTGCTTCATCGATCAGTTTATCGACGCCGCAGGAGATGCAATCATCAATGAGATCCAGCACTTTGCCATACGGGTTAAAGTAGAGCCCCAGTTTGGCTTTATTCGGCAATTTCTCGTGCAGATATTTAATCGGCGACGGAATGTTCAGCAACAGCAAGCGGCGCAAACCACGCCACATTGCCTGCTGCTGTTCCTGCGGGTTATCAAACAGCTTAATTGCCACGCTTTCACGCTCATCCACCAACGCCGGCCAGGCCTTCACTTTATAATTACCGCGTTTCTGCTCGTAGTGATCCGGCAAATTACCAAAGCTCCAGATATGGAGCCCGCTTTGCTCAATACCATCGTCGGCAACGGCGGAAAGCGTTTCCTGAACTTTCCCTTTAAGTGTATCTTTCAGCGCCTGAAGAGAACGACCTTCCTGAAGTTTCTTGTTTTTGTCATCCACCACCCGGAAAGTGATTTTCAGGTGATCGGGTACCTGATCCCACTGCCAGGCGTCGCGGTCGACGGTCACTCCGGTCATGCGCCGCAGTTCACGTTCCAGGCTGTCAAGCAGCGGCAGTTCCAGCGGTGTGGCGCGGCCTAAAAACGCTTCCGCGTAGTTTGGCGCTGGCACAAAGTTACGACGCACCGGTTTCGGCAGCGATTTAATCAACGCAATAATCAGTTCACGTCGCAGTCCGGGTATCTGCCACTCGAACCCACTCTCCTCTACCTGGTTAAGCAGCGGCAGAGGAATGTGTACGGTCACACCGTCCGCATCCGCGCCCGGTTCAAACTGGTAGCTCAGGCGCAGTTTGAGATTGCCCTGATGCCAGAAGTTCGGATAGTCCAGCTTGCTGACCTTCTCCGCGCCCTCTTTGATGAGCATACTCTTTTCAAAATTGAGCAGGTCAGGGGTTTCGCGGCTGGCTTTTTTCCACCAGTTATCGAAATGTCGGGCGGAGATCACGTCGTGGCTGATGCGCTGGTCGTAGAACTCAAACAGCGTTTCGTCATCAACCAGAATGTCACGACGACGCGATTTGTGCTCAAGTTCTTCAATTTCGTTGCGCAGTTTCAGGTTATCGCGGAAGAACGCATGACGCGTCTGCCAGTCACCTTCTACCAGCGCGTGGCGAATAAAGAGTTCGCGACACAACGCCGGGTCAATCTGGCTGTAGTTCACCTTACGCGCCGCGACAATTGGCAGCCCGTAAACGGTCACTTTTTCAGTCGCCATCACCGCACCCTGCGCCCGCTCCCAGTGGGGTTCACTATAAGAACGTTTAATCAGGTGCTGGGCAACGGGCTCCACCCATTCCGGGTCGATGCGCGCAGCGATACGGCCCCACAGGCGACTGGTTTCTACCAGCTCGGCAACCATGGTCCATTTCGGCGGTTTTTTGAATAAACCGGAACCGGGGAATATCGAAAAGCGCGCATTACGTGCGCCGGTAAATTCCTGTTTATCGGCGTCTTTCATCCCGATATGAGAAAGCAGGCCGGTGAGCAGTGCAATATGGATTTCGCGATATTCAGCCGGTTCGCTGTTGACAGGAATACCCAGCTCTTTCACCACCTGGCGCAACTGAGTGTAGATGTCCTGCCATTCGCGCACGCGCAAATAGTTGAGGAAATCCGTGCGGCACTGGCGGCGGAAGGCATTCGATGACAGCGCTTTTTGCTGTTCGCCGAGATAGTTCCACAGATTCACGAATGCCAGGAAGTCAGACTCTTTGTCGTGGAAGCGACGATGTTTCTCATCGGACGCCTGCTGTTTATCCATCGGGCGTTCACGCGGATCCTGAATAGAGAGCGCAGAGGTGATGATCATCGCTTCGCGCACACAGCCATGTTTCTGCGCTTCCAGCACCATGCGGGCCAGACGCGGGTCAACCGGCAGTTGCGAGAGCTGACGGCCCAACGGCGTCAGTTTATAGGCGGTGTGCTGTTCGTCCGTGGTGATGGCACCCAGCTCTTCGAGAAGACGCACGCCATCCTGAATATTGCGTTTATCCGGCGCTTCAACAAACGGGAAGGCGGCAATATCCCCCAACCCCAGCGCGGTCATCTGCAAAATAACCGATGCCAGGTTGGTGCGCAAAATTTCCGGGTCGGTAAATTCCGGGCGCGACAGGAAATCATCTTCCGAATAGAGTCGAATACAGATCCCTTCCGAGACGCGCCCGCAGCGTCCTTTACGCTGGTTTGCGGATGCCTGGGACACGGGTTCAATCGGCAGACGCTGCACTTTGGTGCGGAAGCTGTAGCGGCTGATACGCGCGGTGCCCGGGTCAATCACGTATTTTATGCCCGGCACGGTCAGCGAGGTTTCAGCAACGTTGGTCGCCAGCACAATACGACGCCCACTATGCGGCTGGAAGACGCGATTCTGTTCACTGTTGGAGAGTCGAGCGTACAGCGGCAGGATCTCCGTATGGCGCAGATCTCGCTTGCTGAGCGCATCGGCGGTATCGCGAATTTCACGCTCGCCGCTCATAAAGATCAGAATATCACCCGCACTTTCACGCCCCAGCTCATCCACGGCGTCAAAAATGGCCTGCAACTGGTCACGTTCGGTGTCATCCGCCTCTTCGACAATCGGGCGATAGCGCACTTCCACCGGATACGTGCGCCCCGAAACTTCGATGATTGGCGCGTTATTAAAGTGGCGCGAGAAGCGTTCAGGATCGATGGTCGCCGACGTGATGATAATTTTCAGATCGGGACGGCGCGGCAGCAGCTCTTTTAAGTACCCGAGCAAAAAATCGATGTTCAGGCTGCGTTCGTGTGCTTCATCGATGATGATGGTGTCGTACTGCATCAACAGTCGATCCTGCTGGATTTCCGCCAGCAGGATACCGTCGGTCATCAGCTTCACCATGGTGTTGTCGCTGACATGATCGCTAAAACGAACTTTATAGCCGATACAGCCGCCCGGCTCCGTTTTCAGCTCTTCCGCGATACGATTCGCCACGGTACGCGCCGCCAGACGACGCGGCTGGGTATGGCCAATCAGCCCTTTGATTCCGCGCCCCAGTTCCATACAAATCTTTGGCAACTGGGTGGTTTTCCCGGAACCCGTTTCCCCGGCGACAATCACCACCTGGTTGTCACGCACCGCCTCAAGAATAGCCTGTTTTTTCTGGCTAACCGGCAGGTTATCCGGGTAGGTAATATCAGGGCGTGCGGCTTCGCGCAGCAGGACTTTACCTGCTGCCTGTTCAATCTCTTTCGCCATTTCCTGGTAAATGGCCTGTTGTGCATCAGGATTTTTAACCTTCTTCACACCGTGCAGGCGACGGGCAAAGCGCTGTTTATCGCGCAGCGTCAATGTATCGAGTCGCTGATTCAGCGTCGCGAAGGTAAGTTTTTGTTGTTCTGTCATAGCGTTATCGGGCATCAGTGTGCCGGAAATGTTCTCGTCATACGTTCCCTTCAGGATACCACACCTGGCCTGACATCGAACGGTTTTCCCGGTGTGCGACATAAAGAGGAAACTCAGTTATTCAAAAAAATCGAACAGAGAATTCGATATATTGCGCTATCCCTGTGGCAGGATTGTGAATAAAGTGTCTGCAAGCAACCGGGCAAGGCCCGTCACTCAAAGTATAAAGGAAACACCCATGAGCAAAGTATTGGTTCTGAAATCCAGCATCCTGGCAGGCTATTCTCAGTCTAATCAGCTGTCCGACTATTTTGTTGAGCAGTGGCGTGAAAAACACAGCGCGGACGAAATCACCGTTCGTGACCTGGCGGCTAACCCAGTCCCGGTACTGGATGGTGAACTGGTTGGCGCACTGCGTCCAAGCGACTCCCCGCTGACGCCGCGCAAACAGGAAGCACTGGCCCTGTCTGACGAGCTGATTGCTGAACTGAAAGCCCACGACGTTATCGTTATTGCGGCGCCGATGTACAACTTCAACATCTCGACTCAGTTGAAAAACTATTTTGACCTGGTAGCCCGTGCTGGCGTGACCTTCCGTTACACCGAAAAAGGCCCTGAAGGCCTGGTTACCGGTAAGAAAACAGTGGTGATCACCAGCCGTGGCGGCATCCATAAAGATACCCCGACTGACCAGGTTACCCCGTATCTGTCTACCTTCCTGGGCTTTATCGGCCTGACCGACGTGAAATTCGTCTTTGCGGAAGGCATCGCATATGGCCCGGAAATGGCGGCCAAAGCGCAGGCAGACGCAAAAGCGGCCATTGACGAAGTGGTTGCAGCGTAAGCATTCAGAGGCCTCCCGCGAAAACGGGAGGCTTTTTTATTTAACCCGCATTTTTCGCAATGCTGTCCAGCGTTGCCAGTACGTCTTCAGAGAGCACTAAATCCCCTGCCGCCATATTTTCCCGTAAATGCCCTACCGAAGAAGTACCTGGAATCAACAGGATATTTGGCGAACGCTGTAACAACCACGCCAGCGCCACCTGCATTGGCGTCGCGCTCAGACTTGCTGCCACGTCAGAGAGCGTTGAGGATTGTAACGGCGTAAAACCACCGAGCGGGAAGAACGGCACGTAAGCGATACCCTCCTGTGCCAGCGCATCGATTAACGCGTCATCGGCGCGGTGTGCAATGTTGTATTCGTTCTGTACGCAGACGATTTCCGCAATTTTACGCGCTTCAGCAACCTGCGTCGGCGTGACGTTGCTCAGGCCGATATGCTTCACCAGCCCCTGCTGCTGTAGTTCAGCCAGCACGGTAAAGTTGGCTTCTATAGACCCCTCTGCCGGGCCATGACCGTCGCCGAGCATCACGCGCAGGTTAACCACATCCAGCACATCAAGGCCAAGATTGCGCAGATTATCGTGTACCGCCTGTTTGAGTTCTTCCGGTGAAAATGCCGGAAGCCATGACGCATCCTTTCCGCGACGGGCACCAATTTTGGTGACAATGGTCAGGTCATCCGGATACGGGTGCAAGGCTTCACGGATAATCTGGTTTGTCACGTGCGGCCCGTAAAAGTCACTGGTGTCGATATGGTTTACACCCAACGCCAGCGCTTCACGTAATACCGTAATGGCAACATGGCGATCTTTTGGTGGCCCGAAAACGCCGGGCCCTGCCAGTTGCATTGCGCCATAACCCAGTCGTTTTACCGATTTTGTACCAAGAGTAAACGTTTCACTGTTGTTGCTCATAACACCCTGTCCTGTATAAGGCAGATTAAGAGCCCACAGTATAGAAATGAACGTGCGGGGAGGAAATGTGTAATAAATGCGAATGTGTAAAAAAACATGCCGGATGCGCTTCGCTTATCCGGCCTATGGGTGATGTGCCTGTAGGCCGGATGTGGCGCTCGCGCCACATCCGGCACAACAACCATTAGAACGTTTTCTTGACGTTCAGCATCACACCTTTATCGCTGATACCGTCCTCTTTCCAGTGGTAGGCATCCAGGTTCAGCGAACTTTCTTTGCTGCTGTACTTCACGCCAACGCTCGCCAGGCTGTTAATGCCGCCGCCCTTCTGACCATCATCGACGTTAAAGTGCTGGCTACCTGCCCCGGCAAGACTTGCCGTACGCTGACTCCTGGCATAGCTCAGGTTCGGCCCGCCTTCCAGCGTGGCGTTCGCGCTCCAGCCGTCTTTACCTGTGTAGTCCAGTTTCAGCCCGACGATGCTGTCCACCGCCGTTTCGCTGCCACTGTTCATATTCAGGTTAAAATCACCGGCGTTGCGTTCCTGATAACCGCCTTCCAGCGTGTGGCGCAGTTTCATGCCAGCATATGGCGTGATTTTCAGCCCTTCACGAGGTTCAAAGGTTTTCGCCCCTTCGCTGCGGAATTCAAGGTACTGCTGCTTCACGTTGGTATCGGCTGTTTTGCTGATGTCACCGTAAGCCACGGTTCGGCTGCTGTCGAGCTGGTGAATATCGTAGCGCAGCGCGTTATTCCAGCTCATACCATTGTCAAAGGACATCTGATGTTTCAGGCCGAAGAACTGGCTATAGCCGCCTGTCACGCCATTGTCGCCGGCTTTCTGAGCACCATCGCCGTCCAGACGTGCAATACCATATTCCATGCTCAGACTCTGGCTTTCACTCAGATCGAGCGTTTTACGCAGTGCCAGCATGTCGTACTCGGTGTTATTGCCCAGCTCCGCACGCGGATCACCTTTCGCCACGACGTTGAAAGCCAGACCGTTGCCCATCTTCGGTGCCGCATCGGCCAGCATGCTGAAGCGGTTGCTTAACACGCGCGCTTCGCGGAACACGGTGGTGGCCTGGCTGCCACTGATTTGCTTCAGGGCGCTGTTCAGTTCAGCAGTCGTGCCAACGTTGAGACTGGTGTACAGATCGTTGTTGGTGTAGCCCGCGTCCAGCGCCTTTGCCACGTCATTTACACTGCCATCCGTCACCACGTCGGTGTAAGCATTTTTCGTCATCTTCACATCGACGTTGCCGCTGGCATCGGTGCTGCCCTGTGCGTTCCACACCACGGAGGTGGAGGCGATGGCGTCGGCATCCGTCAGGTTGCTGCCCTGCACTACGTTATCGAAGGTGACGGTGGTCTCTGACGTACCAGCGGTGAAGCCGGTGTTAATCTCTACGCCGCTCATGCTGGCGTTGTTAACCTGAAGCTTACCGGCGCTGCCGTCAGCGTTGGTTCCCACCACGTAGCCGTTGAGGTTGTTCATGCTACCGTCTGAAGAAGATCCGGTTTCCATCATCTGCCCACTGGTCGTCACGGGAACATCCGGACGTGCATAATCCCCATAATGCACTTCGGTAGAATTGCCATTGTTGCCGTTCACACCTTCGACGTTAACCGTGTCGCCCTGCTTGATAAGACCGGAACCGGTCACACCGTCAGCGATCACCACCGTGCCGTTGTTAACCACATGCCCTTCCGTACCGAGTACATTGAATGCAAAGGAATTATTGGCATAAATATTGATGGTGCCGTTGTTTTCAATCACTGCATCCGCGGTGGCGCTGGCATCCAACTGCATAGCGATCATTCCGGTTTCCGTGGTGCCTTCGGTTCCCAGGTTAATAGTGCCATCGTTAATCAGTTGTGCATTCTGCCCACCTTCCATTGCCACGGCGTTATTACCACTGATGTTCATTTTTCCGTCATTTATGACGACATAGTTTTTGTGCGTAAATTTGAGGGCGCTGTTATTGGCGCTATTAAAATTAATTACACCCTCTTCCTGGTTCCAGAAGATCGCGTCAGCACTCCCGGCATCGTTGTAACTCACTGCCAAAGGTTTAGTCGAGGCATCTATCTTCCCGCCGTTAATGATATGTGTCGTGGAGCCGTCTCTGATGCTGAAGCCGCCGTTATACCCGGCGTTAGTCATCGCAATATGCCCGGTATTATAAACAGTGGAGGCACCTCGAACGTTAATACCATTTCGGCTATTATCGAGGATCAGCTCACCGGTATTATTAAATACACTGCTACCGTTAATATCGAGGTTACCCGATCCACCGCTTTCCCCCTGATATCCAAGCATCCAGGTACCATTATTATTTACCACAGCGCCATTATTGATCTGGGCTGCCCGCTGTACCGTTGCACCTGATTGGTTATTAAAAGTGCCCCCGTTCACGACAAAATGCCCACCAACCGTACCGCTGTTATTAACGACACCGCCATTTTGAGTGATTTTAGAGGTAATCACCCCCTTATTATCGAGTATGCCATCCGTCAGCGTAATCGCGCTGCTAATTTCCCCCGCAGCCTTATTATCCAGTTCACCGCCATCAATAGTGATGGATTGACCGCTAACTTTACCAGCGTTCGTCACCACCCCCGGCGCAGAATCAATAATCTGCGCTTTTTTATCGAGAGTTAACGTTTCCCCTTCTGCAGTAATAACATCCCCGCCAGTATAAATCAGCGTAACGAAATTATCTGAGGGGTTATATTCACTGGGATTTTGACAAACTTTAAATGTACAGATAGTACCATAGTTTATAACAGTGCCTGTGCCATCATTGTAAAATGCCTGACCGAGTGCAGTATCAATATTGATCACGCCGGTCGTATCATTAATTGCGACACCGCCCTCAATCGCACCCATACCGAACAGCTGGTTGTTATGTTTTTCGGTAATACCTTCATCTGAGGTCAGATTAATGGTGCCCTGGTTTGTCACCGTTCCTCCCTTCGCAGCCAACATACCGAAACCTTCGTTGTTGACATTGATGGTGCCGGTATTCAGACCCGTGCCATCCCCCCAGGTTTGTCGCGGGCTATTTGTTGAACCCACTAACATACCGCCAGCCATTAAAAAGATCTGATCTGCTTGCCAGAAGGTTTTATCGATAATCGTACCGTTCTCATCAAGCGTTGGGATGAAACCATCAACGTTGATTTCTCCTGCATTGCTGGCAGTACCTTTTGTCACTGCAACACCATAAGTCCCGGCCCCTTGAAGATTAACGGTCGCTCCCGCTTCGTTTGACGCCACCCCATAGTTATCCGCCATTAAGGCAAAGTACACTCGGTTATGCCATGGGATGGCATAATCACCCTCACCATCACTGCTCATTGGCGTAGTGGCGGATACCAGGGTAATCGTACCGCCAGCCGCGTTAGTCACACTTGACCCTTTACCGCTGGCACGAACCAGACCAACCTTCGAATCACTGTCCTCATCTTCACCAGGCAGGGCCGTAATAGTACCAAAATTAGTGACGGCAGCACCATTCTGCGCCTTTATCAGCTCCTGCGATGTCGTCGCATTAATAGCACCATAATTGTTTATTTGTGTTCCCGCATCTTTAGCAAGAAGAATAGCGCTGGTGTAATAATAGTTGGTATTTAATAGCACCCCAGAAACATCTATCACCGAATCAGTGTTTAGCGTTACCGTTGCGCCATCGTATGCAGAAACAAGCGAAACCTGACCGCGCAGCGTACTGGCATCTACCGTGGAATGGCCGCTGACATTAACGTTATTCGAGCCAGAAACATCAATGCCCGTAACAGTCTCTTCACCGCTTACTCCTGAAACATTAATCCCTCCTTGCAGGTTAATAGTATTTCCGGCACCGGAGATGATGAGCCCATCAATTTCAGAAAAAGCGCCAACAGCCATCCCCCCATTTCGCGAGAAGTTAGAACTTCCCTCAAGGGAAACATTTATACTGCCATTAATATCAACGGTATTGTTATCGCCACTAATATTGGCCCCAAGTATAGATGATGACGTATTAGTCAATTCATCACCTGTATTGGACGTCAAATTAATATTACCATCCAATGTAACAGCACCGTCGTTGCCCGTTATATTGATGCCAGTTGCGCCCTGGAACTGCCCGCTTTCATCCTTTTCGCGGGAAACATTGAGATCACCCAGTAAATCAATCTGCGCGCGATCGCCCACGACAGATACACCCGTCCCACTTTTTGCGATATCAATTTCGCCAACATTAGAGAACTGCGTGTCGTTACCAATAATTAAGATACCAATGGAATCCTTATCAATGACGGTGATTTTGCCCGTATTACCTATTTTTGCACGATCACCATTCACATCAATGCCATGCGCAGCGCCACTAACAAACAGGTCGCCTTTCTGAAGCACACTCGCATCATCGCCGGTTACCCGAGTGCCTACCGCTCTTTCCCCCTGAATGGTCATATCTCCCGACATTTCAAGCGCATTGCTGTTACCGGAGATATTGACCCCCGTCGCGTTTGCACCATTAATACTCAATTCATAGGTCGTCAGCGAGATATTATTACCGCTACCGCTCACATCCAGCCCGGTGGTAGCATCATTGACGGACATCTTGCCCGAAAGCGAAATACTGCCCTGATCGCCAGCAACTTTTACACCGGTACCGCTATTGTGGGTAGTGATATCACCCACGTTGACGAAGGTCGCGTGGTTGCCGTCGATCAGCACACCAAACGGGTTTCCCTCATGACCCGCCTCGCCAACCGTGATATCACCAATATTCATAAAGGTGGCGTCATTGCCATCCAGTAATACGCCGATGGATTTATCATCCACTACGGTGATATTCCCTTTATTGCTTACAATAGTGCTGTTACCCGCAACGTCGATGCCGTGAGCGCCGCCGCTAACGTAAAGATCGCCTTCCTGCTTGATAAGTGCGTCATCGCCGATAATTTTGGTCGCCACCGAGTTTTCGCCATCGACGGTCATGTTGCCTTTATTATCGATAACAGCATCATCACCGTTAATCAGACTCCCTGTACCACCGTTGATAAATGTCCCGTCGCCCTCGGTTGTAATCGTTGCGCTATTTCCGTTAACAATAACCGCAGTGCCACCGTCAACTTCCGTTTCACCATTGTTATTAATAGTAATATCGTCGCCCGTCAGGATACCGACGACAGAACCTTCTCCTATGGCGGTGGTTTTCCCGTCGTTATTGAGGACAACGTTATCGCCTTCGACGGTCATGACCGTACCGCCGTTCAATGCCGTGTTGCCACCATGATCAGTAATAGTGGCATCGCTGACCTTAATCTCATCTCCCGTGGTGCCATCAACCACTACGCCGGCTTCTTTGGTGATATGAATTTTACCCTCATCGTCGTAGCGCCACGTGATATCACCCGATGTATTGTTACCTCCAAAAACAACCGTGTTGCTGGCCTCATCGACCTGCCACTGTTTGACGATAGTCGAGTGACCGTCTTTTGACGTCAGGGTAAAGCTTCCATCCGCATTCTCGGTATAGGTAAAAGTTGCGTTGCGGATTTGCACCGTTTTTTCAGCTTGATCCCAAGTGACGTTGTTGTTGTATTTAATCGGGTCGGGTTTGTCATCCGGCGGTGTGACATCATCGTCTCCACCATCGTCAGGTGGCGTCACGTCATCGTCGCCGCCATCGTCCGGCGGTGTCACGTCATCGTCGCCGCCATCGTCCGGCGGCGTCACGTCATCGTCTCCGCCATCGTCCGGCGGCGTAACATCATCGTCTCCACCATCATCGGGGGGAATAACATTATCGTCAGGGTTGATCGGCGGCGCAGGTGGTTGGGTTGTGTGGGAGTGATGCCCGTCGTTATCTGTTAGTTCTATGGCGGCGAATGTAGTCAAAAGCGCAGTACCGCCCACGGCGAGCCAGGGATAGAGATTATTTTGTGATTCGCCAGGGCACTCAGCAGGCAGATTTTTGCGTTCGAGTTGATTAAGTTTTTGCGTATCACCCGGGCAAACGACTTTTGCGTTTTTACGTTCCGCCGAGGCATTGTCCGCATCAATAATATCAGCGGCCCACCCCTGCCCGCTTAAAGCTAAAGCGATACAGGCAGACAGTAATGTCTTCTTTTGCATAAGAATTCCCTTCCTTGTTGAAAAAAATAAAGACCAATAAAAACAAAAGAGGTGGCTGCATTTAAGTTTCTAAAACCAAACGCGACCCTGACGAAAGCCAAACTTGTAAAATTTTATTTATAATAATAGAAATTATCAACTTAATGCTTTTTTAAGAAAAACTAAATATATAATACACGTGAATCAAACCATTTAATAGCGTAAGATATTTCGCATTAAATCGTGCAAGCTTCGCTCATTCAATAAGTTTCACCCTCTGTTAAAGGGAATTATCATTAACATTCACCGTTCAAAGTTATTAGAACGGTGAATGTTATTTGAATCCCACGTCCTTAAATAGCACCCTTACCAGAATAAAAAAGGCAGATATCAATTATCTGCCTTTTTTATTCATTGCGCCGACTTGGGTCGTAAACTTTCATCAAATATCAGTCGCTTTCGCCCCTCTTCCACCGCGCGTAGGGGTTCAACCTGATGCATCGTTTTTTTACAGCGTTCTACCAGTACCTGATATTCACGCGTCCCCTGTTTCTTCCACGCCATCTCCTGCTCGCTGAGTTCGCGGATAGCTTTAGCCGGGCTGCCAATAATTAGATGATTCGCAGGCATCTCCGCTTTTGCTTTCACAAAGGCCGCCGCACCGACAATACTGTTTTCGCCGATCACCGCACCATCCATCACCACCGCATTCATACCAACCAGCGCGTTACGGCGCACAATGCAGCCATGCAGTATGGCGCTATGTCCGATATGGCCATCTTCTTCCACCACCGTATCCTGCTCCGGGAAACCGTGCATCACACAGTTATCCTGAATATTCGCGCCATCTTTTACCACGATACGGCCAAAGTCACCGCGCAGACTGGCGTTTGGCCCAACGTACACACCTTTACCCAGGATGACGTCACCAATTAATACCGCGGTCGGATGAACATAGCTCTCGTCCGGCACTACCGGGGTTAAGCCATCAATCTGATACACTGGCATAAGACCTCCCTTCACTCACCGGCAACCCGCCAAATCGTTGATAAAATAGCGAGCCCGGCGCAGGCAGCTCGCCGACCGGGGTTTCGCCTTTTTCGCTGACAAAAGCCAGCGCGGCGGGAGCCACACGTTGATAAATGTTGATACAGAGCTGACGCGCGGAACCACCGAGCCAGTGTGCCGGAAGCAACTCCTCCGGCAACAGCGGGTCTTTCAGCACCACGCGTCGATAAAAGTGAATCAAAAGCAGTTGAATCTGGAATCCACGTTCCGGCGTAAGTTCATCCTCCTCTCGCAGCAACGGCAGCAATGGGCGGAACAACTGGATAAACGTGTCGTACATGGCATTCTGCTCGGTCAGTTGCCAGCACTCTTCCACGCGTGCGCTCAACGCTGCGCGCGACAGAGCCAGTGGCGAGTGGGCTTCAAAACAGATAACGTTTTCCGCGACACCCGCTTCATGCAGCAACGACTGCACATCAGCCATTTTCTGCGAGGGTGACGCCATCAGGCTCGGGGCAAGCGTGCCAAATCCTTGCCAGATAAGCTGTTTTTTGACGTCTGAGAGCGTTGCGCGATCAAGACCTTCGGACAGTAATAGCAGCCAGGTGCCATCCCAGGCGGGCGTTTCCGCACGGTAGATTTTATTTTCCGCGCGGCGAGTCAAGCGCTGACCTTTATCGCTCAGGCGATAAAAGCTGCGGCGGCCGATACGTTCCACATCCAGCCAGCCCTCTTTATTGAGACGAAACAGCGCGGTACGGACAAATCGTTCCCCAAATCCCAGACCTTCAAGCATCGCCGCCAGGCTGCCCAGCCAGACGGTACCACCGCGATGCAACAGAGAATCACCGTACAGCGAGGCGATCAATGACGTGCCGCTAATGGGCACCGATGACACAGCCTGCTGAATGAAGGTATCAATTTTACTCATCTGATTCATCCTGTTGTTATTGTTTTGATTTATGAATCATAGCATAGGTTTCCCCTCACCCCGGCCCTCTCCCAAAGGGAGAGGGAGAAGACCGCACCAGACAGCCCCTCTCCCTCAGGGAGAGGGCGAAGACCGCACCAGACAGCCCCCTCTCCCTCAGGGAGAGGGAGAAGACCGCACCAGACAGCCCCCTCTCCCTCAGGGAGAGGGAGAAGACCGCACCAGACAGCCCCCTCTCCCTCAGGGAGAGGGAGAAGACCGCACCAGACAGGCCCCTTTCCCTCAGGGAGAGGGAGAAAACCGCACCAGACAGTCCCCTCTCCCTCAGGGAGAGGGTTAGGGTGAGGGTGAAAGTTACACGCTGGCAATCTTACGCAAATCAAACACCCGACACGCTTTGCCTTCCGAACGCGGGATCGCACCACAGTTAACGATCGTCACATCGGTAGAGATCCCGACCATCGATTTAATGCGGTGGCGTAACTGGTGGCACACCTGACAGCGCTGTTCATGGCTCAAGTACAAACTGCTCTCTTTCAGCTCAACCTGAATCGACAAGGAATCCAGATGCCCACGACGATTCACTTCCAGCTGATAATGTGGTGAAAGATGTTCAAACTTCACAATCTCTTCTTCCAGCTGTGACGGGAAGACGTTCACGCCGCGAATAATCAGCATATCGTCGCTGCGCCCGCTGATGCGATCCATACGACGCATGGTGCGTGCGGTGCCTGGCAGCAGGCGTGTCAGATCGCGGGTACGATAACGAATTACCGGCAGCGCTTCTTTGGTCAGCGTCGTGAACAGTAATTCGCCATGTTCTCCATCATTTAGCACTGTGCCATCATTCGGGTTAACGATTTCTGGATAGAAATGATCTTCCCAGATGGTTGGGCCATCGGCGGTTTCAATACACTCCATTGCCACCCCCGGCCCCATCACTTCAGACAGGCCATAGATATCCAGCGCGGTAATCCCCAGACGGCTCTCAATCTCTTTACGCATCGCCATCGTCCACGGCTCAGCACCAAATACGCCAACGCGAAGTGAGCACTGAGTTGCATCGCCGCCCATTTGACGTTCCAGTTCTTCAATCAGATTCAGGCAGTAGGAAGGCGTCACCATAATCATATCCGGCTGAAAATCGCGGATAAGCTGCGCCTGTTTTTCAGTCTGGCCGCCGGACATTGGGATAACCGTCGCCCCCAAACGTTCTGCACCGTAGTGCGCCCCCAGCCCGCCCGTAAACAGGCCATAGCCGTAGGCGACGTGGATTTTATCTTTCGGTGTGCCGCCCGCCGCACGCAGAGAGCGCGCGACAATATCCGCCCAGTTATTGATATCATTCTGGGTATAGCCGACCACGGTTGGTTTACCGGTGGTACCGGAAGAAGCATGCACGCGCACCACCTGCTCCATCGGTACGGCAAACATGCCGAACGGATAGTTATCGCGCAGATCCTGCTTGGTGGTGCACGGGAATTTTTCGATGTCCTTCAATTCTTTGAAGTCATCCGGGTGAACGCCCGCTTCATCGAATTTGCGGCGATACATCGGCACATTTTCGTAGGCGTGATTGAGAGTCCACTTCAGGCGTTGCGTTTGCAGTGCCTGCAGCTCGTCCAGCGATGCTTTTTCGATTGGGTCCAGCTTTGTATTTGTTGTCATTATAGGGTACTCGCAGGTAAAAATTAGCTCACACACGCTCCAGGATCATGGCGATGCCCTGACCCACACCAACACACATCGTACACAGGGCGTAACGGCCCTGACGGCGCTGCAGCTCAAGGCTGGCGGTAAGCGCCAGTCTCGCGCCACTCATGCCCAACGGATGGCCTAAGGCGATGGCGCCTCCGTTTGGGTTAATATGCGGCGCCTCGTCGGGCAGCCCTAACTGTCTGAGCACGCCCAGCGCCTGCGCGGCGAAGGCTTCATTCAGCTCGATAACATCCATATCAGTGATACTTAAACCCGCACGCTCCAGCACTTTACGTACCGCAGGTACCGGGCCCAGCCCCATCAGACGCGGCTCAACGCCCGCCGTCGCCATCGCGACGATACGCGCACGTGGAGTCAGGCCCTGCGCGATAGCCTGCTGTTCGCTTGCAACGATCAAAGCCGCCGCACCATCGTTGACACCAGAGGCGTTACCTGCGGTGATGACGCCATTCGCACGGAACGGCGCTTTTAGTTTGCTTAGCTGTTCCAGCGTCGTTTCCGGGCGCAAATGTTCGTCATCCAGCACATCGGTAAACGTGCCCTTTTTTCCCGGCACGCGCACAGCGACAATTTCTTCGGCAAACACGCCGTCGCGCTGGGCTTTCGCGGCACGCTGTTGGCTGCGATAAGCGAAAGCATCCTGATCGTCGCGACTAATATTTAACAATTCAGCTACATTCTCTGCCGTTTCCGGCATGCTGTCAGTACCAAAGTATTGCTGCATGAGCGGGTTCACAAAACGCCAGCCGATGGTGGTATCAAACAGTTCGGCCTGACGCTGGAAAGGCGCGGTGGCCTTGCCCATCACAAACGGTGCGCGCGACATCGACTCGACGCCACCCGCCACCAGCAGGTCGGCGTCACCGGCTTTAATCGCGCGGGCGGCAAAGCCAATCGCATCGAGGCCAGAACCGCATAAACGGTTGATGGTGGTGCCGGAAACATCCTGCGGATAGCCCGCCAGCAGCAGCGCCATACGCGCCACATCACGGTTATCTTCCCCGGCCTGATTTGCGCAGCCGAGGATCACGTCATCAATACGCGTGGGATCAAGCTTTGGGTTACGCACCAGCAGTTCGCGCAGCGGAACCGCCGCCAGATCGTCAGCCCGCACGCCTGAGAGCGCACCTGCATAGCGGCCAATCGGGGTACGAATTCCGTCACAAATAAATGCATCACGCATCAGGCTTCTCCTGTTACCGTGCCGCCGATGCGGTGGGATTTACCGCGAAACAGGGCTACCGTTTTTTGTTGTTGGTTCACAATTTCGATGTCATAAACGCCAGTCTGTTTCCCCTGATGTTTTACCCGTGCAGTGGCGGTCAGTTTGTCGCCTGCAAATCCTGGGCGCAGGAAATCAATCGAGCAGGCTGAAGCCACTGCCGCCAGCCCCTGACTGTTACAGGCGTAGGCAAAAGCGGTATCCGCCAGTGAAAACAGTTGCCCGCCGTGGCAGGTCTGGTGGCCGTTCAGCATGCTCGGCACAACAGTCATGGTGAGCACTGCAAACCCTTCATCCATTTCGATGATGTCGATGCCCAATGCCTGTGCGCAGGTGTCGCGCGCATACATCGCGTGGGCATTTTGCCATGCGTTACTCATGGTGATTCTCCAGCAGCGCACGCTGGCGCAGTAAGGAAGATGGACGGTAGCGCTCTTCGCCGTAATGGGCTTGCAGGTTTTCCAGCACGCGCAGCACGCGTGCCCAGCCAAGTTCCGCGCCCCACTGCAACGGCCCTTTCGGGTAATTAACACCAAGACGCATCGCCGTATCGATATCCGGTTCACTGGCAACGTGTTTCTGCACCGCATCCAGCGCTTCGTTCGCCAGCATCGCGACCGTGCGCCATACCAGAAGCCCAGGGTAATCGGTAACTTGCAGCACTTTTTTGCCCTGCTTCTGGAAGTAGTACACGGCTTTATCAGTATCAACCTGAGCGTTAGTCTGCGCGGCGGCCAGCACCACGACGTCCTTCTCGATTCGGTCAAAGACCACCACCGGGCGCTGATGTCGGGCTGCCAGTGCCAGCGCAGTTTCGCCCTGGGTTTCAATCAGCAGAAGATCGTCAATTGTGACACTGTCACCGTTTTCTGAGATCTCGCCAGGAACGGCTGAAACCGCTGCCAGATAAGGGTCAGAGACGGCTTCAACCGGCCAGCGATACACACCTTGCCCGCTCTTCTTACCCAATCGCCCGCCCAACACCAGTTCCTGTTGCAGCAGCGACGGTAAGAAACGGCGGTCCTGCCAGAAGGCATTAAATACTGAACTGGTGACCGCAAAGTTAACGTCATGACCAATCATGTCCGTCAGCGCCAGCGGCCCCATTGGGAATCCTCCGCCTTCACGCAGCGCCGCATCAATCACTTCTGGTGATGCAACCTGTTCTTCCAGGGCACGCCAGGCTTCGGCGTAGAACGGACGCGCAATGCGGTTAACGATAAAGCCCGGCGTTGAACGGCAGCGCACCGGCGTTTTACCCCACGCAGCGACACAGTTGCATAACGTTTCTGTCACCTCTGTCGACGTCGCCAGACCGCTCACCACTTCCACCAGCTTCATCACCGGCGCCGGGTTAAAGAAGTGCAGCCCCGCCACGCGTTCCGGATAAGGAACATCTGCCGCAATGGCCGTAATTGAAATGGATGAGGTATTACTGGTGAGCAGCGTCTGCGGCGGGCAAATTTCCGCCAACTGGCTGAAAAGCGCTTTTTTCACATCCAGCCGTTCTGAGGCCGCTTCAATCACCAGGTTAGCCGGTGCCAGCGAAGCGATATCGGCCACCGCAAAGATTTTTTTCAGCGTTTTTTCGCTCGCTTCGGCGCTCAGTTTGCCGCGCGAGACGCGGGAGTCCAGTCGCTGGCGAATGCCATCAATGGCGCGTGTGAGCGCGTCCTGATTGATATCAAACAGCAGCACGTCGTGCCCCGCCGCCGCCGCCACTTCCGCGATACCCGCCCCCATCGTGCCGCTGCCAATCACAGCAACCGTTTTGATTTCATGGCTCATGGCTTATTTCCCGCTGAACTGTGGTGGACGTTTCGCCAGAAATGCACTGACGCCTTCGCGATAGTCATCGCTGCGTCCGGCCATACGCTGGAAATCACGCTCCATATCCAGCTGTTGATCCAGGGTATGGGTTTCAGATGCCAGCAACGCCTGCTTGATAAGCCCTAAACCGTAGGTAGGCTGTGTGGCTAAATGGCGCGCCAGTGTCAGGCTGGTATCCGCCAGTTCGGCGTCATCCACCACCTGCCAGATCATGCCCCACTGTTGCGCCTGCTCGGCGCTCATTTTGTCACCCAGCAACGCCAGCCCCATTGCACGCGCGCGCCCGGCTGTGCGCGGCAGTAACCAGGTTCCACCACAATCGGGAACCAGCCCCAGCTTGCTGAACGCCATTACGAAATTGGCCGAACGCGCGGCAATCACCATGTCGCAGCCCAGTGCCAGCGTTGCACCCGCACCTGCTGCCACACCGTTTACGGCCGCAATCACCGGTTTCGGCAGTTTTGCCAGGCGGCGCACCAGTGGGTTATAAAAACGTTCTACGGACATGCCCAGATCCGGTGCCGGGCCGTTAGGATCGACATTACGATCGTTCAGATCCTGCCCCGCGCAAAAACCGCGCCCCGCGCCGGTGATCAGCAAACAACGGATGGTCTCGTCACGTTCCGCCTGCTTCAGGCACTCAGCAAGTTGCTGATGCATCACATCGTTAAAACTGTTGAGACGTTCCGGGCGATTAAGCGTAATGGTCATTACGCCCTGCTCAACATGACTCAAAATAAAAGCATCCACGATTAACGTCCTTTAAATTCTGGTTGGCGTTTTTGCAGAAAAGCGTTGATGCCTTCCTGACGATCTTCGGTTGCGCTCAGCAACGTAAACAGCTGGCGCTCCTGTTGCAGACCCGCATGCAGCCCAACTTCCTGCGACTGCCGCAGCGCCTGTTTTGCCGCCTGTAGCGCCAGTGGTGAGTGACGGGCGATGGTTTTTGCCAGTTTCAGAGCGTATTCGAGGGTTAAACCTGCCGGGTAGACGTCGCTCACCAGCCCGGCCTGCTGCGCCTGATGAACGTCAATCGCTTCACCCGTCAGCACCATTCGGCTGGCAAGCGCCTTGCCGACGCAGCGAATTAAACGCTGGGTACCGCCTGCGCCCGGCATAATGCCGAGCGTGATTTCCGGTAAGCCGAAACGGGCGTTATCACCGGCCACCACCGTGTCGCACAGCAGCACGAGTTCGCAGCCTGCGCCCAGCGCATAGCCATTGACGGCGGCAATCAGCGGTTTATTGAACGCATCGATACGCGCCCATAAACGCGGACGAATATCGTTGAGCGTGGCGGGCATATCGTTAGCCGCCATCTCGTTGAGATCTGCGCCAGCGGCGAAGAAACGGTCATTGCCGAAGATGACGCAGGCAGAAATTTCCGGTTCGCGCGCGGCCTTTTCCAGTTCGCTGGCGATTTGCTCCAGCAAGGCATTGTTCAGGGCGTTACGCGCCTGCGGGCGATTCAGCGTCAGCAGCAGCACGCGCTCGTGGCGTGCAACGATCAGTTCGCTCATGCCATCCCCTTCGCGTCGAAATCAACAACCACACCATCACCTTTCGGCAATGACTGACAACTCAGGACATATCCCGCCGCCACTTCATCTGGCTCAAGGCTATAGTTGGTCGCCATCTCCACTTCGCCGCGTAACACTTTGCATTTACAGGTGGCGCAGACGCCACCTTTACAGGCATACGGCAAGTCAGCGCCCTGACGCAGTGCGGCATCGAGAATGCTGTCATCCTCTGCATTCAGAGAGATCTGCCGGTCACGTCCATCATGACGAATCGTTACGCTGCGGCCTTCAGCCTGTACAGTCGAAACGCGTTTAATCGTGCTACCCGGTGTGTTGAAGCGCTCCAGGTGAATCGCTTTCTCCGGCATGCCTAACGTGCGCAGCGCGATTTCCGCGTCATCCATCATCGCCGCCGGGCCACAGATAAACGCTTCATCAAGCTGGTCGAACTGCACCAGATTGCGGGCCAGCGCGTGCAGTTTTTCACTGTTGATATGGCCAGAAAGCAGTTCGCTCTCCACGGTTTCCTGGCTAAACAGATTGATCAGTTGCAGGCGTTGCGGGTATTTGTCTTTCAGGTCGGCCAGCGCCTGACGGAACATCATGCTCTGGCTGCTGCGGTTACCGTAGATCAGCGTGAACTGGCTATTGGCTTCGGTGGTAAGCGTGGCTTCGATAATCGCCAGCATTGGCGTGATGCCAGAACCGGCGGCAATCGCCAGATAGCGGGCGGTGCGCTCAGCCTGCGGTTGATAGCCGAAGTGGCCCTGCGGCACCATCACCTCAAACGCCATACCTTGCTTGATATCGCTCTGGGCGAAGCGGGAGAAACGCCCGCCTTCAATGGCTTTCACCGCAACGCTAATTTGCCCCGGCGTACCGGTACGGCAGATGGAGTAGCAACGACGCAACTCTTCACCACCAATGCGGGTTTTCAGCGTCAGGTGCTGGCCAGGACGGAAAGCGTAAGCCTCCCGTAACGAGTCGGGTACGGCAAAAGTAATGGTCACCGCATCGCGGGTTTCCGGTTCCACTTTTGCCACCGTAAGCGAATGAAACGTCGTCATGGCAACCTCAAATACATTTGAAATAGTCGAAGGGTTCGCGGCAGCTATCACAGCGGTAGAGTGCTTTGCAGGCAGTCGAACCAAATTCGCTAATGAGCGAGGTGTGCGTGCTGCCGCAGCGCGGGCAGACCACATCCTCAGGAACCGATGCATGGCAGGCATGGGCCTGCGGCGGGCTAATGCCATACTGGCGTAAGCGTTCACGGGCATCGGCGTTCATCCAGTCGGTGGTCCAGGCAGGGTCAAGTTGCAGCACGATATTGACCGGGGTGAAGCCGTGTTCGGTCATCACGTCGCGAATAGCGCCCAACAAATGTTCGGTTGCCGGGCAGCCGGAGTAGGTCGGCGTAAAACCGATCTCCCAGCCGTCACCCTGCGGTGCGACGCTGCGCACCATGCCTAAATCGGTGATGGTGAGTACCGGGACTTCCGGGTCGGAGATCTCGCTCAACAGGCGCCAGATCTCATGCACTTTCGACGGTGCTATCGCGGCAATTCGTTGCACTATGACCTCCTGGTTACCACTGAAGCGCGGGGTAGATACGTTGCAGATATTGCATTTCCGCCAGCATCGGCCCCAGATGTTCGGTATGCAGACCTTGCTTGCCCCCGGTGCGGAAAGCCTCTTCTTCCGGCAGTTGCAGGCAGGCATCCGCAAGCGCGCTGCGCACGGTGGTCTGCCACTCGTCTTTCAGCTCGCGCACATCCACGGCGATGCCCTGCTCAATCAGTTCCTGCTCAACGGCATCCACTTCAAAAAGTTCGCCAGTAAAGCGCCAGATGTTGTTCAGCGCCTGCTGCATTTTCTGCGCGGAATCCGCAGTGCCGTCGCCCATACGCACCAGCCAGCCGCGGCTGAATCGCAGGTGATAACGCACTTCTTTAAGAGACTTGGCAGCAATGGCAGCAATTTGCGCATCGCGGCTCTGCACCAGGCGGCTGTAAAGCGCAACGTGCCAGGCGTCCATCAGAAACTGACGGGCGATGGTGTCGGCAAAGTTGCCATTCGGTTGTTCCGCCAGTAGCAGATTACTGAACTGGCGTTCTTCGCGACCGTAAGCCAGTGTGTCTTCATCGCCGCTGCCGTAACACTCAGCGGCATAGCTCAGGAAGTTGCGGGCCTGGCCGAGTAAATCGAGGCCGATGTTCGCCAGCGCCAGGTCAATTTCCAGCTCCGGCGCATGGCCGCACCAGGCGCCAAGACGCTGCGAGAGCACCAGGCCGTTGTCACCCAAACGTTGGGCATAAATCGCGACGGAATGTTGTGTCGTCATCACCAACCTCACATGTGCTCGATGCCATCAGGGATGGTGTAAAACGTCGGATGGCGATAGACCTTGCTTTCCGACGGGTCGAAAAATTCACCGCGTTCTTCCGGCTGCGAGGCGACGATTTCGCTCGCTTTCACTACCCAGATAGAACAGCCTTCGTTGCGACGGGTGTAGGCATCGCGCGCGTTTTCCAGTGCCATTGCGTCATCGGCGGCGTGAAGGCTGCCTACATGGCGGTGGGATAACCCCTGTTTGCTGCGAACAAAAACTTCATATAACGGCCAGTAAACATTGCTCATCGTGCTTCTCCTTATGCCGCGTTGCGGGTTTGTTGTTTTTGCGCATGCGCCAGCGCGGCTTCCCGCACCCACGCGCCCTCTTCCCAGGCTTTGCGTTTTGCGGCCAGGCGTTCGTGGTTACAGATGCCTCGGCCATGGATCACGTTGTTAAACTCATTCCAGTCAATTTCACCAAACCGGTAGAGGCCGGTTGCTTCATCAAAACGAAGGTCAGGATCAGGAATAGTCATCCCCAGCATTTCAACCTGCGGCACGGTGTTATCAACAAAGCGCTGACGCAGTTCGTCATTGGTAAACAGCTTGATGCGCCACTCCAGGCTCTGGGCACTGTTCGGCGAGTTATCGTCGTTCGGCCCGAACATCATCAGCGCCGGCCACCAGAAACGGTTGATCGCGTCCTGCAACATCTGGCGCTGAGATTCGCTCCCCTGTGCCAGCGCCATGCAGGCTTCATAGCCCTGACGCTGATGGAAGCTCTCTTCTTTACAGATTTTCACCATCGCACGGGCATACGGGCCGTAAGAGGTACGGCACAGCGCCACCTGGTTAACAATCGCCGCACCGTCAACCAGCCAGCCAATGACGCCGATATCGGCCCAGCTCAGGGTGGGATAGTTAAAAATGGAGGAGTACTTCATGCGTCCATCGAGCATCTTCTGGTAGATGTCTTCACGCGCACAGCCGAGGGTTTCTGCTGCGCTATAGAGATAGAGGCCGTGCCCCGCTTCATCCTGCACCTTCGCCAGCAGAATGGCTTTGCGACGCAGCGTTGGTGCACGGGTGATCCAGTTGCCTTCCGGCAACATGCCGACAATTTCAGAGTGGGCGTGCTGACCAATCTGGCGGATCAGCGTTTTACGGTAGGCGTCGGGCATCCAGTCCTGCGGTTCGATGGCCGTTTCCTGCGCGATGCGCTGGTTAAAGCGTTGTTCTTCTGTCACGTCATCACCTTTATGATTCTAAATTCACTCACTAACCTAATACATCTGAATCACTTTCTTTTTTAAAAGTTACACATTAGTTAAATAAAACCACAAATTTTGTTTGTGCATTATGTGACAACACTCGCAAAGCATTTCACAATAACCTTTATAAACATCAAGTTAACTTAGAGAACAAAATACGCAGCGATCACAATGTTAAAAAAACATTAAAAATCAGCTTGCGATTTATGATTCGCAATTTAACTATGTATAAGTAAATCACGTAACATTTGGAGATTAGCGATGCAGCAGTTAGCCAGCTTCTTATCCGGCGCATGGCAAACCGGCCAGGGGCGCGCCCGTACGATTCACCATGCCATCAGCGGCGAAGCACTGTGGGAAGTCACCAGCGAAGGGCTGGATATGGCGCAGGCCCGCCGTTATGCCATTGAGCAAGGCAGCAAAGCGCTCCAGGCGATGACCTTTATTGAACGTGCCGCCATGCTGAAGGCCGTGGCCAAACACCTGTTAGCGGAAAAAGAACATTTCTACGCGCTGTCAGCGCAAACCGGCGCGACGCGCGCAGACAGTTGGGTGGATATCGAAGGCGGGATCGGCACCCTCTTTACCTACGCAGGTCTCGGCAACCGGGAACTGCCGGACGACACGCTGTGGCCGGAAGATGAACTGATACCTCTTTCGAAAGCGGGCGGATTTGCCGCACGCCATGTGCTGACCTCAAAATCAGGCGTAGCCGTTCATATCAACGCCTTTAACTTCCCCTGCTGGGGCATGCTGGAAAAACTGGCCCCGACCTGGCTTGCCGGGATGGCGGCGATCATCAAACCGGCCACCGCCAGCGCCCAGCTCACCCAGGCGATGGTGAAGTCGATTGTCGACAGCGGTCTGGTGCCTGACGGCGCGCTAAGCGTCATCTGCGGTGGCGCGGGCGACCTGCTCGAAAAGCTCGACAGCCAGGACGTGGTCACCTTCACCGGTTCCGCAGCCACCGGGCAACAGCTGCGCGTGCATCCCAACATCGTGGCGAAGTCGATTCCGTTCACCATGGAAGCCGACTCTCTGAACTGCTGCGTGCTGGGCGACGATGTCACACCAGAGCAGCCAGAATTTGCTCTGTTCATTCGCGAGATTGTTCGCGAGATGACGGCCAAAGCGGGGCAAAAATGTACCGCGATTCGCCGTATCATCGTGCCGCAGAATCAAATCAATGCCGTCAGTGACGCCCTGATTGCGCGTTTGGGGAAAATCGTTGTCGGCGACCCGGCGCAGGAAGGCGTGAAGATGGGCGCGCTGGTGAATATTGACCAGCGTCAGGATGTGCAGGAAAAAGTGGACTTGCTGGTGGCCGCGGGATGTCAGATTCTGCTGGGTGGTAAAGCGGACGACAAAGCCGCTGGCGCATTCTTCCCGCCGACCTTGTTGCTCTGCCCGCAGCCAGATGAAATCAGCGCAGTCCATTCGGTTGAGGCCTTTGGCCCGGTTGCGACGCTGATGCCGTATCAGAACCGTGACCACGCGCTGGCGCTGGCACGGGCGGGTGAAGGTAGCCTGGCAGGCACGCTGGTGACCGCCGACGGCGCATTAGCGCGCGAGTTTATTCTCGGCGCGGCACGCGCGCACGGGCGTATTCAGGTACTCAACGAAGAGTCCTCAAAAGAATCGACCGGCCACGGCTCCCCCCTGCCGCAACTGGTACACGGTGGCCCGGGGCGCGCGGGCGGTGGCGAAGAACTGGGCGGCTTACGCTCGGTAAAACACTACATGCAGCGTACCGCTATTCAGGGTAGCCCGACCATGCTCGCCGCCATTGGCAAACAGTGGGTACGCGGCGCGGCAGTCACGGAAGATCGGGTGCATCCGTTCCGCAAATACTTCGAAGAGATCCAGCCAGGCGACAGCCTGCTGACCCATCGTCGCACGGTCACTGAAGCGGACGTGGTGAATTTCGCCTGTCTGAGCGGCGACCACTTCTACGCCCACATGGACAAACTCGCCGCCGCCGAATCGCTGTTTGGCGAGCGCGTAGCCCACGGTTACTTCCTGATTTCCGCCGCTGCGGGCCTGTTTGTTGACCCTGGCGTCGGGCCGGTTATCGCCAACTATGGCATGGAAAATCTGCGCTTTATCGAACCGGTCAAACCGGGTGACACCATCCAGGTGCGTCTGACCTGTAAGCGTAAAACTATCAAGCGACAGAAAACGGCGGAAGAGACACCTACCGGTGTGGTGGAATGGTCGGTTGAGATTTACAACCAGCACCAGCAGGCGGTAGCGCTCTATTCGATCCTGACGCTGGTCGCGCGGCAGAGCGGGGATTTCTAAGGCGCCCCCTCACCCTAACCCTCTCCCACAGGGAGAGGGTATCGACCGCACTCATGTTTCCCAATGAGCAGGTTTTCACCCTCTCCCTGCGGGAGAGGGCCGGGGTGAGGGAGAGCCCCCACAACCATGCCTCTCCGGAGGCATTTTTTATATCTGGCAAAACTGCCAAACAACCTGGCAGGAGCAGGCAAACCACTTCACAGCAAGGCTGTTAGGGTGAAAGCGTTAAAAACCGCCCGCAGAGAGCGGTAGCGAGCGAGAAACACAACAACAAGACGAGGTTTAAAATGGGAAGCTCCTCTATTTTTTCTCCCCGCAAGACGGCACTGGCTCTGGCCGTAGCCCTGTTTTGCGCCTGGCAATCGCCGGTTTTCGCCCACGGCGGCGAAGCCCACATGGTGCCGATGGATAAAACACTGGCCGATTTTGGCGCTGATGTGCAATGGGATGACTACGCACAAGTTTTCACGCTGATTAAAGACGGCGCGTACGTTAAAGTGAAACCGGGCGCTAAAACCGCGATCGTCAACGGCCAGACGCTGAATCTGCAGGTGCCGGTAGTGATGAAAGACAACAAAGCCTGGGTTTCTGATACCTTCATTAATGACGTATTCCAGTCTGGTCTGGATCAAACCTTCCAGGTAGAAAAAGCCCCTCACCCCCTCAACGCGCTGAGCGCGGATGAAATCAAGCAAGCCGTTGAGATAGTCAAAGCATCGCCAGATTTTAAACCGAATACCCGTTTTACCGAGATCTCACTGCGCTCGCCTGAGAAAGCCGCCGTGTGGGCCTTTGCACTGGAAGGCAAAGCCTTGACAGAACCGCGTAAAGCGGATGTCATCATGCTGGATGGCAAACACATCATCGAAGGCGTGGTTGATCTGCAAAATAAAAAGATTCTCTCCTGGCAGGCCATCAAAGACGCGCACGGCATGGTGCTGATTGATGACTTTGCCAGCGTGCAAAACATCATTAACGCCAGCACAGAATATGCTGAAGCACTGAAAAAACGCGGCATCAACGACCCGAAAAAAGCCATTACCACTCCGCTCACCGTGGGCTACTTTGACGGCAAAGACGGCCTTAAACAGGATGGACGCCTGCTGAAAGTGATCAGTTATCTGGATGTCGGCGACGGCAACTACTGGGCGCACCCGATTGAGAACCTGGTTGCGGTAGTTGACCTGGAACAGAAGAAGATTGTGAAGCTGGAAGAAGGCCCTGTGATCCCGGTGCCGATGGCCGCGCGCGCCTATGATGGGCGTGACCGCATTTCCCCGGCGGTGAAACTGCTGGATATCATTGAACCAGAAGGTAAAAACTACACCATCACTGGCGATATGATTCACTGGCGCAACTGGGGTTTCCATCTGAGCATGAACTCTCGCGTCGGGCCGATGATCTCGACCGTCACCTTTAACGACAACGGCACCAAACGTAAAGTGATGTACGAAGGATCGCTTGGCGGGATGATTGTGCCTTACGGCGATCCGGATATCGGCTGGTACTTCAAAGCGTACCTGGATTCCGGTGACTACGGTATGGGTACCCTCACCTCGCCTATCACGCGAGGCAAAGATGCGCCATCTAACGCCGTATTGCTGAACGAGACCATTGCCGACTACACTGGCACCCCCACCGAGATCCCCCGCGCAATCGCTATTTTCGAACGCTATGCCGGGCCGGAGTATAAGCACCAGGAGATGGGCCAGCCGAACGTCAGCACCCAGCGTCGTGAGCTGGTTGTGCGCTGGATAAGTACCGTAGGCAACTATGACTACATTTTCGACTGGATCTTCCACGAAAATGGCACCATCGGTATCGATGCAGGTGCCACCGGTATTGAAGCAGTGAAAGGCGTGAAGGCCAAAACTATGCACGACCCAAGCGCGAAAGACGATACCCGTTACGGCACGCTGATCGACCATAATATTGTCGGCACCACGCATCAGCACATCTACAACTTCCGCCTCGACCTCGACGTTGACGGTGAGAACAACAGCCTGGTGGCAATGGATCCGGTAGTGAAACCAAATACCGCAGGCGGCCCGCGCACCAGTACCATGCAGATTAATGAGTACGGCATCAGTAATGAGAAGGACGCCGCGCAGAAATTTGACCCGGGTACTATTCGCCTGTTGAGCAATCCAAATAAAGAAAACCGCATGGGTAACCCGGTTTCCTATCAGATAATCCCGTACGCGGGCGGCACGCATCCGGTTGCCAAAGGCGCACAGTTCTCTCCAGACGAGTGGATTTATCATCGCCTGAGCTTTATGGATAAACAGCTGTGGGTGACGCGCTATCATCCGGACGAGCGCTTCCCGGAAGGGAAATACCCGAACCGTTCAACCCACGACACCGGGCTCGGTCAGTACACCAAAGACAATGAGTCGCTGGACAACACCGATACGGTCGTGTGGATGACGACCGGCACCACGCACGTCGCGCGCGCCGAAGAGTGGCCGATCATGCCAACGGAATGGGTGCATACGCTGCTGAAACCGTGGAACTTCTTTGATGAAACGCCCACGCTGGGGGCGAAGAAAGAGAAGTGATGGAGTGAGTTGCAGGAACGGCGCTTTGCGCCGTTTCTGATTGTTGACGCTGTGCGCTTTGTTGATGCCGGATGCGCTACGCTTATCCGGCCTACATAATATTGCAGAAAACCCGTAGGCCGGATAAGCGTAGCGCATCCGGCACACTTTGCTCGCCAATGCCCGGAGCAAACACCTCCGGGCACAACATCAATTATTAATACCGCACACACACCGATTTCGTTTCACACCAGCCATCCAGCCAGTCCGGCCCGAAGTCGCGTCCGGTGCCCGACTGCTTCATCCCGCCAAACGGCAGGTTGGCATCGATTAAGGTGTGGCTGTTGACCCATAC
The DNA here is from genome assembly GCF_965231525.1 of Pseudocitrobacter faecalis. Taxonomy (NCBI): domain Bacteria; kingdom Pseudomonadati; phylum Pseudomonadota; class Gammaproteobacteria; order Enterobacterales; family Enterobacteriaceae; genus Pseudocitrobacter; species Pseudocitrobacter faecalis. The sequence goes on from NZ_CBDDNJ010000002.1 coordinate 2,177,954, forward strand.
TGTGCCAGCTTCTAAGCGGTCGCCATATTCCAGCGCCTGTGACAGATTTTGCGTCCAGACGCTGGCGGTCAGGCCATATTCGGTGTCATTCGCCAGGCGCAACGCTTCTTCGCCATCAGCGACGCGTACCAGGTTTACCACCGGGCCAAAGACTTCTTCACGGGTTAAACGCAGCTTCGCGTCCGGGTTAACCACCAGCGTCGGCGCAACATAGTAACCGTCGCCCGCCGGGCCGTTTGCACCACGAATCAGCTCGGCATTATGCGCCTGAGCATCATCAAGGAATGAGAGCACTTTATCGCAATGCTGACGCGAGACCAGCGGGTTGATGTGCGCCGAGGGTGACATGCCCGGCCCCACCTGCAACGACTTCACCGCCTGCTCAAAACCGCTGACCAGCGTGTCGAACAGCGGCGCTTCGATATAAATGCGCGAACTGGCGGCACACACCTGGCCCTGGTTCAGGAAACTCCCGGTCATCAGGCCTTCAATCACCCACTCCGGGTTGGCATCTTTCAGCACAATCGCCGGGTTTTTACCGCCCAGCTCCAACGTCACGCGGGTCAGACGATCGGCAGCGGTACGCGCGATCTGCTTGCCCGTTGCGGTCGAGCCGGTAAAGCTCACTTTCGCCACATGGGGATGTGACGTCAGCGCCGCGCCACACACCGCGCCGGAACCCGTCACGACGTTAAACACGCCTTCCGGGATACCCGCTTCCACTGCCAGCTCAGCCACGCGCAGCATGGTGAGCGGCGTAGTTTCCGACGGTTTGATCACGATAGAACAGCCCGCCGCCAGCGCGGGCATCACTTTCCACATGCCGATCATCAGCGGGAAGTTCCACGGCACGACACCCGCAACCACCCCCACCGGCTCTTTACGCGTCCACGCCTGATAGCGTGCGCCCTGCGGCAACGGAATGGAGAGATCCAGTGTTTTACCGGCAATCTTCGTCGTCAGGCCTGCGGTATAGCGCATCCAGTTGAGCGTGCATCCCACTTCAAACGCGCGGGAAATGGCGATAGATTTGCCCTGCTCCAGCGTCTCCAGTTGTGCCAACTCTTCGCTATGCTGCTCAACCAGGTCGGCAAAGCGCAGCAGAATGCGTTCACGCTCGGCAGGTAAGCGCCCCGCCCATAAGCGCGACACAAACGCTTTCCACGCCGACATCACCGCGAGGTCAACATCCGCCTCGCTGGCATCGGCAGTCGAGGAAATGGCCTGCCCGGTCGCCGGGTTAAAAATCGTCAGCCGTTTATCGCTCTGTGACGGCACCTGCTGGCCATCGATCCAGAGACCGTGCTGGCGGTCGAGAAATTGTTGTACGTTATTAAGTACCGCTACGTTTGCCTCTGACATAGATTTTCCTTATTACTTACCCATCGTGATTTCAGTCTACTCACTCTGTGACAATGGCGCTTTTATCCCCGTGACATTCGCTTTGTCTGCTGTGACAGGCTCCGCAAATAGCGACAATAGTCGACTCTCCCTCTATAACTTGTGAGACTTCTTTCCTATAGTCAGCGTCATTAGCTTCGTTTAGCGCAACATAAATGCAACACTGATAAAACATTTAACAGAGCGATAAAGAGCCATGACCCCCGTTGTCAATCGTGAATTTGAGCAGTGGCTGAACCAGATTAATCAGGTATGCGGCAATTTTGCCGGGAATCCGTTGGCGGACAATTTTGTCGGCAAACTGGAAACCAGCTATGCCAAAGGGTTGAAACTCAGCACCGTCACCACCCGTGGCGCGTCGCTTTTTCGCACCTCGCAGGAAATTAAAGGGGGTGATGACGCCTGGTTTTATACGGTGTTTCAGTTGAGTGGCCAGGCCATGATGGAGCAGGACGCGCGTCAGGTGGTGATTGGCGCGGGCGATATCTCTCTGATTGACGCCTCTCGCCCGTGCTCGCTGTACTGGGAACAGGATTCGCGACAAATTTCACTTCTGCTGCCGCGCCCTCTGCTGGAGCAGCATTTTCCACATCAGAAGATCGGCTGCGCCGAGCGCTTGCCCTCAAACCTGCCAATGGTGCAGTTGAGCCACAGCCTGTTGCAGGAGAGCATGAACAACACGGCGATGTCGGAGAGTGAAAGCGAAGCCGCATTACAGGCGATGGTGTGCCTGCTGCGCCCGGTGCTGCATCAGCGTGAATCCATTCCGCCTCGCCGCGAGCGCCAGTTTCAAAAGGTCGTCACGCTGATTGACGATAATATTCGTGAAGAGACGTTGCGCCCGGAATGGATCGCTGGTGAGACGGGAATGTCGGTGCGCAGTCTGTACCGCATGTTTGCCGATAAGGGGCTGGTCGTCGCGCAGTATATTCGCAACCGTCGCCTCGATTTTTGCGCCGAGGCGATTCGTCACGCCGGGGAAGATGAAAAACTGGCCGGAATTGGTTTTAACTGGGGTTTCACCGACCAGAGCCATTTTTCAACGGCCTTTAAGCAGCGTTTTGGCCTAACCCCAGGGGAATACCGCCGTAAGAGCCGTTGATTACTTACGCATCCACTTGCCGTTCAGCCCCTGCACATACTCACCGGGCTGCGCTTTGGCGATCAACTTTTTGCCCGCCAGTTTTGCCACTTCATCGACCGGAATATTGTTGGTTTCCGCCAGTTGCTGATAGCTCTGGCTTCTCGCCTGATTGATGTTTTGCACCAGGGTGAGCGTCTCTTTATCCTGCTTTAAGGCCGCGATATAACCGCTTTGCGTCTCACCGACGCGCCCCTGTTGGCGGGCTTCATTCAGGGTCAGCGCCATCGCTTGTACGCTGAAAAGCCCCAGCGCCAGCAGTGCCCATATGCGTTTTTTCATCATCCTGACCTCAGAACAAATCGCTGCGTGATTTCAGTAGGTTTTCCACGTCTTTATCGACTTTAATGTGGATCTCATGCTCGATTTTCACATTCATATTGATGGTTATCGGCTCTTTTGGCGCGGCCACTTCAATGCGTGGCGTGCAGCCCGACAGCAGTGTGGTTGCCAGCAAACTCAGCATGGCGATGGTGATTTTCATTATTGCTCCTTACATTCCTTGCCGCCGTCACACCGCGATACCGGAAGCGTCGCGTGTTGCTCAAGCCATGACTGAAGATTGTCGCCAAAGCGCAGGCTTCGCCACAAATCAAAAACGTTTTCCTGATGCGTGTAATTTAAATGCACCGTATTACTTTTGCCATCGACACGACTGGTGCCACTGATTCTCGCATCCAGGGTCAGCATCCCGAGGTTATCTAAATTGATTTTCGTCCACGAGCGGGAAATTTCCATATAGCGCAGCCAGTTAATGGCCGCGCCTGCAGCGATATTATCCTCGACAATCGCATCCGCCATGTCTTTATCGACACGCAGCGTCATCGGGCCGGGATTATTCAGCCAGCCATCTTTGATTATCCATTTGTCATTATTAAGCCACAGCGGCAGCGCGCCGTTCACCGCACCAGACATGGCGAACTGTTTGGTGTTCACCGCGCTAACAAGCTCGCTGGTTGAGATATTTTGCAGACGCAGCAGCGCCGGATCATGCTGCGGCATACGAAGCTGTTGCATGGTGAGTTTTCCGCCCAGAATATCGACGCTGACGTTGCTTAACTGTAGCGGCGACGCTTCGCTATAAGGCCAGGTGCCCTGTAAATCAGCGGTGACGTTTTTCGCCGTCACCTGGTTGACGATTTCGGCGATACGCAGTGAGACGGGGTGACGCGTGCCTAAATCCCAGACGCCCTCTTTAAAGCGGAACGGCAGCACAAAATCAACGCCGTTCACCTGGTTATCCGGCATCCAGGCGCTACCGCCCTTCAGCACGCCGTGTCCGCCCGCTTCAAAACCTTGCCCGGCGGCGGCGGAAAACGCCACCTGCGCATAAAGCTCGCCATCGCGCAGCGCCATTTTGAGATCAGGCGGAACGAGCGGCTGGAAGACAGTTAACGACTGCTTCGGCCACCACGCCTGACCGCGCAGACGTTCGCCATCCCAGCGGCCACTGAGCTGTATCGGGCCAATCGCCTGCGCGCGCAGATTACCCTTGAACAGGAAAAATGTCGGGTCGCGCCCGTCAACGCTGAATTTGAACGTTGATGGCGGCAGAACGCTGCCCCCGGTAAAGGTGGTTTCTGCTGCATCCAGTGAAAGCGCGCCTTTAAAGGAAGGGTGCCGTTCATCACGCTCCCAGTGGATGGGCTCCTCCAGCACCAGACGCGGCTTCGCCATCGTCATGGTGCCGTACTGCAGTTTATCGAACCCGGTGGAGAGCGTATTGAGCACGATTGCGCTATCGCGCCACATGCCGGTGCCCTTCACGTCCCAGCGCGCCTGCATGGGCGTAAAGTGTCCATCGCCCCAGTAGCGCCACGCCCAGGTGCCTTTATCCGGCAAAAAGTTGTCGGCTTTACCGTCGAGATGCAGAACAAAATCTCCTGCCGCGTCTTCGTGGGCTTTTAAAATCGCCTGTAAGCGGCCATCCACTCCCTGTCGCGCAACTTTGACCCCCGCCAGCGGCCAGCGAATGTCGTCGATGTTCAGAGAGTCTATAATTCGGCCCCGCGAGCGCAGCAGCGCGCCGGGCAGGAAGGTCAGCGTCGGGTCGGTGAGCATACCCTTCAGATGCGCAGGCAGCACCGCATAAAGAATTAAATCCCCCTGCTTGGCTTCGCCCGTTAGCTGCAACGGCATATCGCTATTGTCCATGCTGAGTTTGCCAGGGCCAATGGTCAGCACGGCGTTGCCCTTACCCGCATCGCCTGAAGTCAGTATGTTCAGGCGGCCGGCGATTTGCATCTGCTCCAGCCCTTTCTGCCAGTCATCAATTTTCAGCCCCACGCGCCCGCTAAGCGGAATGCCCTCCTGAAACGGCCAGCTCCAGCGGCCATCGCTCAGGGTGAGTTGCTGCTCGGTGAGCGTCCATGGAAGATCAAGCAACGGATCCGGTTCGCCGCGCGCCATCGCCAGTAACTGGCCCTGATTACCGTTCCAGTCCAGTTCTGCATCCACCAGCGGGGAGACCTGTGGCAACTGGAACGTCGATTCAACATGTCCCTGCACCGGTAAACCGTCCGGTACCAGCGGCATGGTAAATTTCCCCACCAGTTTCAGCGGCGGTTCATTGTCCATCACCTGCGCTTCAAACTGGCTGACAGTCAAGGCTTGCCCTTCAAGGCGTGCACTGAGCTTCGCGTCCGGCCCGTCATAATGAATTTCCTGACGCTGCGGCGTCAGAGAAAGTGCAAGCTTGCCCTGCCATTTTTCCCATGGAGCCAGGCGCAGATTATCAATGGTAAGCCAGGTGTTCGGCAGCATTGACTGCCACTCGGCAAGCGTACGCGGCGCGCCGGGGACGGCATCTGTCTGTGGCAGTTTACTAAAGCAGGCGGAATCAATATTGACGCTACCGGCATGCAACTGCCAGCGGCTGGGATGCGACAGAGAAACGTTCTCCAGACGCGCCAGTGTGCAATCACCGGCAAAATATCTCAGGTCAGGGATCTGGAGCCCGCTGCGGGTAATTTTGGGGCTTTGTTCAAAAGCGATACGGGTTCCGGTCGGTAGCCAGATCCCGACGAGCGTCGGCACCCAGTAACCCAGCGTCATCGCCAGGGTTAACGGCAGCAGAATAATAAGCAGAAGAAGCGCTAAAGCGGCTTTGTATTTACCCTTCATGGGTTAATTAATATCCAGATTTATCAAGCGTAAAAGCCGTGTATGGCCAATATTGTGTCATGCCAGACCTGATAGATAAAGCTTACGTGCATTAATAGCGTAGCCTGCGCTGGCGAAACGGGAGCATTTAAGTTGAAACTTACCCCTTTAGCCACATATAGAGAGAAGCGTTTTTATCAAATGCAAACCGAATCAGAACCGGAGATTATTATTTGATACGGAAAAGAATAAAGGTCTTATACTGACCTTCAGGATTGTCTCTATCAGACTGGTTATCAACTATTTTTCATAAATTGTAAGATAATTTTAGCCATGCTAATCTGGCTCAAAAATCACCGGAGAAAAGTCTTATGAAAATCGCCGTATATAGCACAAAGCAGTACGACAAAAAGTACCTGCAAAATGTGAATGAGGCTTATGGCTTTGAGCTTGAATTTTTCGACTTTCTGTTAACGGAAAAAACCGCCAAAACGGCCCACGGCTGCGAAGCGGTGTGTATTTTCGTCAATGATGACGGCAGCCGCCCGGTGCTGGAAGAGTTGAAGAAAAATGGCGTTAAGTACATCGCCCTGCGCTGTGCGGGCTTTAACAACGTCGATCTCGATGCGGCTAAAGAGCTTGGCCTGCGCGTGGTGCGCGTTCCGGCCTATTCACCGGAAGCGGTAGCTGAACACGCCATCGGCATGATGATGACGCTGAACCGCCGTATTCACCGCGCGTATCAGCGTACCCGTGACGCCAACTTCTCGCTGGAAGGATTAACCGGATTCACCATGTACGGTAAAACCGCTGGGGTGATTGGTACCGGGAAAATCGGTATTGCGGCGCTGCGCATTCTTAAAGGTTTCGGCATGCGTCTGCTGGCGTTCGACCCGTATCCGAGCGCTGCTGCACTGGAACTGGGCGTTGAATATGTCGACCTGGCAACGCTGTTTTCCCAGTCGGACGTCATCTCCCTGCACTGCCCGCTGACGCCGGAAAACTATCATCTGCTGAACGCCGATGCGTTTGCCCAGATGAAAGACGGTGTGATGATTGTCAACACCAGCCGTGGTGCGCTGATTGATTCTCAGGCCGCGATTGATGCGCTGAAAAACCAGAAAATTGGCTCGCTGGGGATGGACGTGTACGAAAACGAACGCGATCTGTTCTTCGAAGATAAGTCTAACGACGTGATTCAGGATGACGTGTTCCGTCGCTTGTCTGCCTGCCATAACGTGCTGTTTACCGGCCACCAGGCTTTCCTGACCGCCGAAGCACTGACCAGCATTTCTGAAACCACGCTGGAAAACCTGCGCCAGATCGACAAAGGCACAGATTGCCCGAACGCCCTGGCGTAAGTGCGCACGGTTTGCCGGGTAGCGTTTGCCCGGCAAACGAAGAGAACGCTTGTAGGCCGGATAAGGCACCGCCGCATCCGGCAGCCTTGTACAAGGCCCGATGCGCTACGCTTGTCGGGCCTACGTAAGAGCAGACGGCAATTCAATACGCCAGCCACTGCACTTCGCAGTCGCTTGTTCCGCAAAAAAGCAGACTTCGCTCCGGCATCTGTAGCCATCCCGCAGGAAACACCACATCACGTAAGTCGTCGCGCTTGCTCTCCCCCTGCAGGAAATCATCGCGACAGGCAATGATCTCGATTGGCGAACTTTCCCCATTGCGATAATCAAAGATAAACCTGGCCGCGTAGTAGTGGCGGTTCAGTTCCGAATCAAAATGCGCTACGTGCGCCAGCACCTCTACTCGCCCATCTGGCAGTAACCGGGCGCTGTTCACCCCGCACCAGTCCAGACTCTCGACATGGTGCAGCAATGTGGCTTTCGTGATTGACGCCTCATTGAGATCGTTGAGTGACGCCACGATCGTCCAGCCAATCGTCCCGCGGCCGCCGATCGCCCCCTGAGGCCGGGTGAACACCAGTACACGTCCGCCGGGTAACGAGAGAAGCCGGATATCTTTCATTCCCCATGGCCCCGTTGCTATCAGATGCATTTGGGAGATTGACGGCCCGGCCCAGAACTGCGTTCGCCAGCGTACAGGCTGGTGAGATGTATCAAATTCCACTTCCACTCCGCCCATTACGCGCTGGTTGTCTACCCAGGCTACAAAGGGATCCTGAAGCGCAAAGCGTGGCGCATCCTCCAGCAATGATGCGTCGCTATGACCATCCCACGTGAAGAAACAGACCTGCGACATTTCGCTCGTGCGCGCTTCCACACGTGCGGCAATCATCCACCGATCCGCGTCGCAAAACGGCACGGAGGGATTATAGACATCCATGCCTTTCACACCATGAAAGCGAATTTTTCCACATTTTCGCGGCGTTCGTTGCGCGAGATAGCGCTGATAGAGGCAGCTGACGCGGGCAACCATTACGCCAGCCTCAGATGACGCCACAATGCATCCAGCGGCCAGGTCGCCAGCGCGGTGCACTCATCCGCTGCGCCATACCACACGTGCAACACATCGTCACGAATCAGTGCCCCGCAGGTGAACACCACATTACCAAAAAAGCCTTCCAGCTCGTACGGCGCGGCGGGCTCCAGCAAGGGCACCGGTGATTTCGCCAGAATTTTGGTGGGATCGTTTAGATCGAGCAGCAGCGCACCGAGGCAGTAGCGCTGGTCTGCATCTACACCGTGATAAATTTCCAGCCAGCCGCGTTCGGTTTTTATAAGCGGCGCGCCGCCACCGGATTTGCGCGCATCCCACTCATCACCGGAGCGCCCAAGCAGGTGGCGATGATTGCCCCAGTGCAGCATATCCGGGGATTCACAGATCCAGATTTCCGGGTGACCAAAGTGACACGGTGCCGGGCGGGTCAACGCCATATAACGACCGTTCACTTTTTCCGGGAAGAAACAGACGTCGCGGTTATCCGGGCACAGGATCAGCCCTTTCTTCTCAACGGTGATAAAATCGCGCGTTGTCGCCAGCGCGGTAGAAATCCCAAGCGATGAAACCGCAGAATAATTAATATACCAGGTGCCTTCGATTTCAGTGATACGCGCATCCTCGCAGCCAAATTCTTCATACTGCGTGTTGGCGATAATAAAAGGATGATCGTCGATAGTGAAATTCACGCCATCATGGCTACGCGCCAGACGCAAATGCGACATAGACGTCAGCCAAACCTGCGCCCTGTCGCTTTTCAGCACAATGGTTCGTGGGTCGCTGAAGTCATAACGCTCGTCGCGTCTGTCAAATGCGGTGGTCGATTCCACCCAGCCCGCGTCTGTTTTTTCCAGCAACGGAACGACTATCAGATTGGGATCCTGGCTAATCACGCTTTCCGCAACGCGTAACAGCAAAATGATTTCATCGCCAAATTCGGTCACGCCGGTATTGAACACACATTCTACCTTTCTGCCCGGCTGCGAGGGCACGATGTCGGCCGGGGTAATCAGCGGGTTATTACTGTGCCTGTTCATAAACTCTCCTTTTAATTAAACAGTGATTCTTCCCAATTTCGGGGGCGTCATCGCCATACAGGACATCGGCGGCAACGGAATGCCAGGGGTTAGGGACTGGCTCACCAAAATTAATGGCGACCCATACCTGTTCGCTGGCGCTGCGGCGTGTAAACCAGATACACGCATTGGTCAGCGCGAGCGGCCCCTGCTGACCGTGGATTAACGCCTCAGTTTGGCGGCGAAGGGTGATGAGATGCTGATAGCGGTGCCAAAGTGATGCCTCGTCCATTTGCTGAGACCGGGCATTCAGCAGCGCGATATCGCCGTTGACGGGCATCCACGGCGCAACCGTTGAGAAACCGCCAAATGGCGCATCCCGCCAGGGAATGGGGGCACGTGATCCGTCACGGGAGTGCTCAAGCGCCAGCGTTAACGCCGTTTCGGGTGATTTTCCCGCGTCCAGCGCAGTCTGATAATGGGTGATCCCCTGGATATCAAACAATTGATCGGCGCGTTGCGCACGATAATCCGTAAGCCCAAGCTCCTCCCCCTGGAAAATAAAGGGCACGCCGCTAACGGTCAGTTGAAGCGCCAGTACGGCCAGTGCCCGCGCGGTATCGCGCTCGTTTTCACCAAAGCGACTGATCATGCGTGACATATCATGGCTGGAAAAAAAGAGTGTGGGCAGGCCGGATTGCTGCTCGAGTGTGGATTTCAGCGCCGCATAGAGATTGGCGACATTGAAGGTTTTCTGGCTGCCGATGTTGAAGTTAAACACCACGTCCATAAGCGTCGGGCATTGATAACGCTTCAGTACGGTCAGGTCGTCGCTGCCAATCTCACCAATCAGGAAAAATTCCCCCTGCTGGCGAATATAACCACAAAGCCGTTCAAGGGTGGCGATAATGCCGGGTTGGTTGATGTCGAATGCGTGTTTCTGTTCACCCTTTACTTGCGGGTTATCAGCCAGCACACCGTCAGTGGTCAGGAAGTTAATCACGTCGAAGCGAAAACCATCGACGCCCTGCGCTATCCAGTAATCAATAACCCGATGAATCTCCTTCTCAACCTGCGGATTCGCCCAATTCAGGTCAACCTGCTGCGGGGCGAATTTATGGTAATAGTACTGGCCGGTATCGGGCTCAGCAGTCCACGCGCTTCCCGAGAAAAACGACTGCCAGTTATTAGGCTGGTCGCGAAAAATAAAGTAATCGCGATAGCGGCTCGCCGGGTTATTCCACGCATCCTTAAACCACGGATGTTCAGACGAAACGTGGTTCACCACCAGGTCAATAATGACGCGAATTCCCCGCGCATGGCAGCCAGCCACCAACTGGCGAAAATCGTCCATATTGCCAAAACGTTCATCGACCGCGCAGTAGTCGCTGATATCGTAGCCGTTATCCACCAGCGGTGATGGATAGAACGGCGTAATCCACACCGCACCTATGCCTAGCGACTGGAGATAATCAAGTTTTGAGATAAGGCCGGGGAAATCTCCCAGGCCATCGCCATTACCGTCACAGAAGGACGGCAAATAGATTTGATAGCAGGTGGCAGCCTGCCACCAGGGTTTACTTTCCATAGCATCTGCCCTATTTCAGTGACAACGACATTCCTTCGAGGAAGTATTTGCGAAACACAATAAACAGAATGACGACAGGCAACATTTGCACGACCGACCCCGCGAGCACCGGGCCGAGGTAAACACCATACGATTTACTGAATGTTGCCAGCAGCACGGAGAACGGCATTTTGTCCACTTCGCGCATCACGATAAGTGGCCACAGGAAGTTGTCCCACGAGCTGGAAAAAGTGAACAACGCAACGATCGCCAGAATGGATTTGTTCAGCGGCATCATCACGTGACGCAGGATCCCCCACAGGCTGGCGTGGTCAAGGCGTGCGGCATAGAGATAATCGTTCGGCGTCCCTTTAAAGCTTTGCGACACCATGAAAATCCCCCACGCGCTCATGGCGTAAGGCAGGATCATCGCGCTATAGCTGTTGATAAGGCCCAGTTCCCGCATCAGCACAAACTGCGGGATGATGAACATAAAGACCGGGAACACCATCTGTACAATCAACAGGTTACGGAACGCATTTTTGCCAGGAAACTCGGTTTTCGCCACCGCATAGCCCACCAGCATGGAGGTGATTGTCACGCAGGCGGTAATGGTTATTGAGACGAACAGCGAGTTGCATAACGTGCGTAAGAACGGCTTATCCGCACGATTGCTGTTATCAAACAGAAAGGTGTAATTTTCCAGCGTTAAATGGCCGGAGAACAGCCCGGTGGTATAGATTTCCGCCGTCGGTTTCAGCGACGAAATGACCATCCAGACAAATGGATAGAGCCAGGTAAGCGCCAGCAGAAACATCACGGCGTGGATTACAAGACTCAAAGGCGTGAGCTTTTTCATTCACACAATCTCAATATTTTTTTCGTACAGTTTGCGGAAGAGCCATATCGCCAGGAAGCTGCACGCCGCCACGATAATCGACATGGTCGCCGCCCAGGTGGGCTTCATCTTCTGGAACGCCACTTCGTACATCACTACCATCGGGCTGGTGGTGCTGTTAAGCGGCCCGCCACCGGTAATCAGGTAGGGTTCGGTAAAAATGGCGAAGGCGACGGTCATGGCGAGCACCACGACCATCACAATTTGCGCATTCATCATCGGTAACGTAATTGCCCAACTCTGTTTAAATTTTCCGGTTTTATCTAACAGTGCCGCACTGTAAATATCTTTTGGAATTGCCAGCATGCCGGAATAAAGAATAAGCCCGTAGTAGCCGACAAATTTCCAGGTCACGATCAGCGCAATAGATAACATCGCGCAATCCGGGTTGGTAAACCACGGAACCGAGACGCCCGCCCATTCACGTAAAAATTGATTTACCGGGCCGTATTCACTAAACAATTTAGAAAAAACGATGGAGTAAGCCACACCCGATGAGATATTTGCCAACAAAAAGCTCAGGGCAATAAATGATTTGCCATATTTAATTCTCTTCAACCCGGCGGCGAAAAGCATGGAAGAGATAAATACAATCGGCAGATACCACATCAGGAAACGACAGACGTTCCACATCGATTGCCAAAATAATTTATCCTGCATCACACCAAAGAGATTTTGCAGACCAATAAATTTCGGCGTACCAATAAATTGCCACTGGGTCACGCTGAGAACCGCCAGCCAGCCCAGCGGATAAAACCAGAATAACAGCGAATATCCAACCCAGGTGGAGGCCAGGAGGCCTCCGGTGCGGGAATCATATCCAGCCATGACTTCCCCTTATTTCGCCAGCAGGGTGTTAATTTCCTGGGATGATTGTTCGAGTGCTTTAACGGGATCGGTATTTTCGAAAATAACCTGTTCCAGCATCTGCGTCATGCTGCGCTGAACTTCGGTGGTTTGCGTGGTGGCAACCGGCGGTAGCGCAACATCCACATAGGACGCAATCTCTTTTTCCAGCGGATTTTTGTCGAAGTAGCTGACAAAAGTCGGATTGCTGAGCAGGTCGGCGCGAGCCGGCGGCATCCCGGTCAGTTCAAGCCAGGTACGATCGTGCTCGGCATTGCTGAACACCCACTGCATAAACGCCCAGGCTTCTGCTTTATGCTTACTGGAATTGAAGATAACCATCCCTTTACTGTCGCCGAAGGTATGCGGATGCTCAGTGCCTTTTTCCGTCAACATCGGGCCAATCTGAATGGATTTGAGGACTTCCGGGTACTGTTTACGGTAGCGCGCGAGATCCCACGGGCCACGCGCAGAAGCCAGTACCTGCCCGCTTGCCAGCGGATCGTCGGCTGAGGTGAAATCGTAGCTACTCCATTTGCTGTTGAAGACTTTGCCCATAAACGTCAGCACGGACAACCCGGAGGGATCGTTAAACTGGGCTTTATTATCAATAATATAAGATTGCCCATTGCTTTGCGCATAGTACAGCGGGATGAGATCGAACCAGCGTTCCCACCAGTTTTTACCGGCAGTGAGTTGAATGGTGTAGCCGTGGTTATCCTGCGCGCGTTTTTCCGCCAGTTGATAGAGTTCGTCGTAGCGGGTTGGCACATGGTCAAAACCATACTGCTTGAGCAAATCGCCACGCCACCACCAGACAATCGGGTTGACGTAAATCGGCAGTACCGTCTGTTTGCCGTTGAGTTTCCAAGCCGGAAGAATATTCGTCATTTGACGATTTTTGATGAGCTCTTCATAGCCCGGCATTTTTGACAGGTCTTCCGTTTGACCAATTTCATCAAGCTGGCTGGCAAAACCGATAAATATATTGCTGGATAAATCGGGTTCCGTTCCTGAAGCCAACGCATTCATAATGGCTTCTTCGGAACTATTTGCCGCAGGAATAGTTGTAAACTCGACAGGAGTATGAGCCGGATCTTTATTCCACTCTTTTACCATCGTATTCCAGAATGCTTCTTCATTTTCATTCGGTGCCACCCACATTTTAATCGGGGTTTTCGCTGATTCTTCCGCTGGTTTTTCATCTGGCCCACAGCCAGATAATGACAACATCAGCAATGCTGACGCCGTTAATTTAGCCATCATCGCGGTCTTCACAATATCTCTCCTCTTCCCTAGAAAGGACAATTAAATCGTAAAAGCTGATTTTGAATGAGGCGTAAATTAGCACTCTGTTTTTCTGTTTAACGTTAAACACATCACAAAACGATTTTTGTTTAACGTTAAACTCAGCGCCAGTTGCATTTAAAAAAGACAAATACATAGAACGCAAGAATATATAAACAAGAAATATAGATTATTAAATGAAAATAAATTCACGTGATAATACAGTGACACCACGCATTACGATTAAATCTTTGGCGACAATATTAGGCGTGTCGCACACCACCGTCTCTAATGCATGGAATAACCCGGAAAAGCTGTCGCCAGAATTACGCGATCATATTTTACGTTATGCCAGCGAAATAGGTTTTCAGGGGCCGGACAAACTGGCGCGCGCACTGCGTACCGGGAAAGCCAACACCATTGGTGTGATTTTTAACGATTCAATGAGCTATGTGTTTATCGATCCCCATGATATTGCGTTGATGCGCGGCATTGCCTCGCGCTGCGAAGCGCAGGACGTCAATCTGGCGTTGATTCCCCTGCGCAAACCGCGACAAACCGGAACAACGCCGCTCACGGCGCTGGTCGATGGCTATATCCTCAATGCCACCCACAACGGCGCGGATGTTATCCAGCAAATTCTGGCTCGCGGTCAGCGCGTGGTGACACTCGATTTCCAGTTTCCAGGCTACAGCAGCGTCTCCATCGATAACGCAGGCGCGATGCACGACATCGCCAACTATCTGTTAAGCAAAGGGCATCGGCGCTTTGGCATTATCGCCTTCGCCTCGCAGGCCGATACCCTCGGAATGCGATCGCTCAGTGAAGCCGTTATCGGTGATAACACCCTGATGCTCACTCGCGTTAATGCGTGCCGTGACGCCTTTCTCGCTCATGGCATCGATGTCGATCGCTGTTGGCTGTATGAAACCCGCCACGATGAGGAGCACGGCGAAGCCGCCGCCCAGGCGCTGCTGACCACCCACCCCGATATCACCGCACTGATTTGCCTTTCAGACCGTTTTGCCGTCGGCGCGATTCGCTATTGCCACCGGGCCGGGTTGGCGGTGCCAGATCAGGTCGCCGTTACCGGCTTCGATAACCTGGCGGTCAATGTCGATGGCGTAGGGCTTACCACTATCGCGCAGGATGCCGAGCGTAAAGGCGAAATCGCCGTGGAACTGCTTTTGAGCACCGGGCCCGTCACCCACCATGAACTGCCAAGGCAGCTCGTTATCCGGGAATCGGCCTGAAATTTTAGTTAAACCGAAGAGTAGATTATGGACGAACTAACGTGTTTTAAAGCCTATGACATTCGTGGCGAAGTGGGCGTCAACCTGACCCCGGATATCGCCTTTCGCATTGGTCGCGCCTGGGCCGCGTGGCTACATCCACGGCGAGTGGTTGTTGGCGCCGATATCCGCCTGAGCTCTGAAAGCCTGAAAAGCGCACTGATCGACGGGCTCACAGCCAGCGGCGTTGATGTTATTGATATTGGTCTGAGCGGCACCGAGGAAATCTACTTCGCCACCCGCGAACTCCGTGCCGACGGCGGTATACAGGTCACCGCCAGCCACAACCCGGCTCACTATAACGGCATGAAGCTGGTGCGCGAAGAGGCGCGTCCGGTCAGCAATGATAATGGCCTGCTGGACGTTAAAGCCCTCGCCGAACAGAATCACTTTCCCCCCACCGTTCATCGCGGCCAGGTGATTCACTACGATAATCGCCCGGCATGGGTCGCCTGTCTGCTGCGCTTTATGCACCATGCGCCGGTTCGCCCATTACGCATTGTGGTGAATGCGGGGCACGGTACCGCTGGCCCGGCGTTAGATGCGCTGGATACTGGGTTGAAATCGCGCGGTATCAACGTGGAGTTTATCCGCATCCACCATCAGCCCGATGGCACCTTCCCGGCGGGTATTCCTAACCCGATGCTGGCTGAAAACCGCGAGGTGACCTGCCAGGCCGTCATCAACCATCGCGCTGATTTTGGCGTCGCCTGGGACGGTGATTTTGACCGCTGCTTCTTCTTTGACGAGCGCGGAGAATTTGTTGAGAGCTACTACCTGGTGGGCTTGTTCGCCGAACATTTTCTCCAGCAGGCGTCGGGAGGCACCATCCTTCTCGATCCGCGTCTGACCTGGAATACCCTGGAAATGGTCACGCAGCGTGGCGGAAAACCGATTATCAGCAAAACCGGTCATGCCTTTATCAAAGCGCGTATGCGCGAGGAAGATGCCATCTATGGCGGCGAGATGAGCGGCCATCACTATTTCCGTGATTTTGGCTACTGCGACAGCGGCATGATCCCGTTGCTGCTGATGTTACAAATTATCGGCCGGGATACGTGCTCCCTTTCCTCTTTAGTGACGCTGGCGCAGGCGCGTTTTCCGGTTTCCGGCGAGCTGAACATGACTGTTACCGATCCGGAATATGTGATGGCCTGCGTGGCTGCGCATTACCAATCTCAAGCCGCGCAGCACGACGACTGCGACGGTCTGAGCCTCGATTTCGCCAACTGGCGCTTTAATTTACGTGCATCGAATACCGAGCCGTTGCTGCGACTGAATGTGGAAACGCGCGCGGATGGCGTCTTACTGGCTGATAAAACAGACGAACTTCTCACGTTGATTGCCGCATATGGAAAAGTTAAGGAGAGCCAATGACCGCGCTGAGTCTTAAAAACATTCACAAGGTTTATGATAAGAGCACCATTATTGAGAACCTTTCTCTGGAGATCGCTTCCGGGGAATTCATCGTTCTGGTGGGGCCGTCGGGATGTGGGAAATCCACCCTTCTGCGCATGATTGCCGGGCTGGAATCGCCGGATGGCGGTACGCTAAAAATGGGCGATCGCGATGTCACTGAAGTGGCTGCCGGGAAGCGAAATCTGTCGATGGTATTTCAGTCCTACGCGCTTTATCCGCACATGACTGTGAAGGAAAACCTCTCGTTTGGGTTACGCAACTTACGCACGCCAGCCGATGAAATCGACAAGCGCATCACCCATGCGGCGACTATGCTTAAGCTCGATGAAATGCTCGACCGTTTACCGCAAAATTTGTCCGGCGGCCAGCGCCAGCGCGTGGCAATTGGCCGCTCAATTGTCCAGCAGCCTGAACTGTTTCTGTTTGATGAACCGCTTTCTAACCTGGATGCCGCCCTGCGCGTTGAGATGCGACAAGAGATCCAGCAACTGCATAACACGCTGAAAAACACCATGATCTATGTGACGCACGATCAGGTCGAAGCGATGACTCTCGCCGACAGGATTGTGGTGTTATATAAGGGAAAAATTGAGCAGGTGGGCACGCCGCTGGAACTCTACAATCATCCGGCAAACCTGTTTGTCGCGGAGTTTATCGGCACGCCGAAAATCAATATCTTGCCTGCGGTCTGGCGGGCTGGCGCGCTGCATATTGCCGACGCGCTGACTTTCCCCCTCTCCCGCCCACTGGCAGGCATGAGCGACGGCGATAAAGTATTCGTCGCCATTCGCCCGGAACACATTCAGTATCAGCAGGAAGGTGATTTCGCCATAACGGCAAAAACACGACTTTGTGAGCTTCAGGGCGACTCTACCCTGGTGTGGATGGATCTTAACGGACATTCACTTTGTCTGAAATCATTCCAGCAGTTGAGCTTCGCACCGGGTACCAGCTTGTCGCTAACCGTGCAGGAATCACATCTACATCTCTTTGATGCACTGGGGAAAAGAGTCGCAGAACGTTAAGGCATTTCGATGCGAGTATCAGATATTAACGATGCTCGCATAAGATTTCCCCTAAGCACTTTCAGATAATCCCCACAGACGCTGTTGGTTGTAAAGTTACACTCAAGAAACATTGATAGTGTGAATAATCTCTCGGGGATACTAATGAAAAGAAAGGTCTGCCTGGCAGCAGCCGTTGCACTGCTGGCGGGATGTGTCTACAACAGCAAAGTCTCAACAAGCGCAGAACAGCTTCAGCACCACCGTTTCGTTCTGGAAAGCGTGGATGGTAAAGCCTTAACCAACGTTAAAACGCCGCTGGAACTCAGTTTCGGCCAGGAAACGGCCATCATCCATCAACTGCACGTTTCCGGCAATATGTGTAACCAGTTCAACGGCACGGGACGCGTGTCCGACGGTGGTGAGTTGAAAGTGAAAGAACTGGCGATGACACGCAAGCTCTGCACCGACCCCGAGCTTAATGAACTGGATAAAACGATCAGCACCATGCTTTCACAAGGCGCACAGGTTGATTTGACCGAGTCGCAATTGACCCTGGCCACGGCGCAGCACACGCTGATTTATAAACTGTCTGACCTGGTGAATTAACCGGGTTAGTAATTTCCACAGCTTCCGACGGCGAGGGATTGCTCGCTGCAACGTTTACCGTTAGGTAATGCGCACATGCCGATACTGGAACCGTCGAGCTGTCTTGCCACAGAAAGTGACCCGCCAATCATGGCGCAATTAGCCTGCCCAGAATTGGACATTGCCGCTCTCATCCCTGGTGAAACGTGTGCGGCGGTAGCCTGCTGAACGGGCTCACTGCTGCACGCCGACAATAATAAGGCCGCACACCCCACGAAAAACGCTGCTCGCATGTGTCTCTCTCCGTAACAAAATAATTAGCAAACCTATGCATAATAGGCATCACACGCCGGCCCGTCGAGAGAGGGAACGCGCATTTATGCGCTCCAGAAACATTTTCTGTCAATTTTTATGACCAGAATCATCTGATGTGGGTCACTGACCCGCATCAAGGACACAAAAGCAAAAATGATTCAGCCTGACGTTTGCTAGACTTTATAAGAAATCATCCCCAGTAACGTCGCGGATTTTTGTTGGCTTTACGACGTTCAGAATGATGTTTATCAGGTTCGCGGATTTTTCCCCGAGCGTCTTTTTGCGCAATGTAAGGTGTTCTCAATGATCACAGTTGATGGTAATGGCGCAGTAGCGAGCGTCGCGTTTCGCACCAGCGAAGTTATCGCGATTTACCCCATTACACCCAGTTCCACGATGGCTGAGCAGGCTGACGCCTGGGCAGGCAACGGCCTGAAAAACGTATGGGGCGATACGCCTCGTGTGGTAGAGATGCAGTCGGAAGCCGGGGCCATCGGCGCGGTGCACGGTGCATTACAAACCGGTGCTCTTTCCACCTCTTTCACGTCATCGCAGGGATTACTGTTGATGATTCCAACGTTGTACAAACTGGCCGGGCAGTTAACGCCGTTTGTACTGCACGTCGCCGCGCGTACCGTCGCCACTCACGCGCTCTCTATTTTTGGCGATCACTCTGACGTGATGGCCGTTCGCCAGACCGGGTGCGCCATGCTGTGCGCCGGTAGCGTACAGGAAGCGCAGGATTTCGCGCTGATTTCCCATATTGCCACCCTGAAGAGCCGCATTCCGTTTATTCATTTCTTCGATGGATTCCGGACGTCGCACGAAATTAACAAAATCGTGCCGCTGGCCGATGACACCATCCGTGGGCTGATGCCAGAGGAAGAAATTGCCGCGCACCGCGCCCGGGCGCTGAACCCGGAACATCCGGTTATCCGTGGTACATCGGCCAACCCGGACACCTATTTCCAGTCTCGCGAAGCCACTAACCCGTGGTACAACGCTGTTTATGAGCACGTCGAGCAAGCCATGCGCGATTTCGCCGAGGCGACCGGACGCGAGTACAAACCGTTTGAATACTACGGCCACCCGCAGGCGGAACGCGTCATTGTGATTATGGGTTCCGCCATCGGCACCTGCGAAGAGGTGGTCGATGAACTGCTGACGCGCGGTGAGAAAGTGGGCGTGCTCAAGGTGCGCCTCTACCGTCCTTTTTCCGCGCGACACCTGTTACAGGCTCTGCCGGAAAGCGCACGCAGCGTGGCAGTGCTCGATCGCACGAAAGAGCCCGGCGCACAGGCCGAACCGCTCTATCTCGACGTAATGACCGCGCTGGCGGAAGCCTTTAATCAGGGCGAGCGCGAAACGCTGCCGCGCGTCATCGGTGGCCGCTACGGCCTTTCCTCGAAAGAGTTTGGCCCGGAATGCGTGCTGGCTATATTCAGCGAGCTCAGCCAGGCGAAACCGAAACCACGCTTCACCGTCGGGATTTATGATGACGTGACTAATCTGTCTCTGGCGCTGCCAGAAAACAGTCTGCCGTCGCGCGCGAAGCTGGAAGCCCTTTTCTATGGTCTCGGCAGCGACGGTAGCGTGTCGGCGACGAAAAACAATATCAAGATTATCGGCAACTCGACGCCGTGGTTCGCGCAGGGTTATTTCGTCTACGACTCGAAAAAAGCGGGCGGCCTGACCGTGTCACATTTGCGCGTCAGCGAGGAACCGATTCGTTCAGCTTATCTGGTCGCTCAGGCCGATTTTGTCGGCTGCCACCAGCTCCAGTTTATTGATAAGTACCAGATGGCGGAACGCCTCAAACCTGGCGGTATTTTCCTGCTCAATACACCGTATCAGGCGGATGAAGTATGGGCGCGGCTGCCGCAGGAAGTACAGGCGGTGCTGAATCAGAAAAAAGCACGTTTTTACGTGATTAACGCTGCGAAAATCGCCCGTGAATGCGGCCTGGCCGCGCGTATTAACACGGTGATGCAGATGGCGTTCTTCCATCTGACACAAATCCTGCCGGGCGATAGCGCGCTTATGGAATTGCAGGGCGCGATTGCCAAAAGCTACAGCAGCAAAGGCCAGGATCTGGTTGAGCGCAACTGGCAGGCGCTGGCGCTGGCCCGCGAATCGCTGTTTGCGGTGCCGCTGGAGCCAGTTGTCGCCAGCAGTCCGAACCGCCCACCGGTCGTTTCCGACGCCGCGCCTGATTTTGTGAAAACCGTCACCGCCGCGATGCTGGCGGGGCTGGGCGATGCCCTGCCCGTCTCTGCGCTGCCGCCGGATGGCACCTGGCCGGTAGGCACAACGAAATGGGAGAAACGCAACATTGCCGAAGAGATCCCAATCTGGAAAGAGGAACTCTGTACCCAGTGCAACCACTGCGTCGCCGCCTGCCCTCACTCGGCAATCCGCGCCAAAGTGGTCTCCCCGGACGCAATGGAAAACGCCCCTGCCTCCCTGCACTCGCTAGATGTGAAATCCCGCGATATGCGCGGTCAGAAGTATGTTCTGCAGGTTGCGCCGGAAGATTGCACCGGCTGTAATCTGTGCGTCGAAGTGTGCCCGGCCAAAGACCGTCAGAACCCGGACATCAAAGCTATCAATATGATGTCGCGTCTGGAACATGTGGAAGAAGAGAAAGTGAACTACGACTTCTTCCTCGGCTTGCCAGAAATAGACCGTAGTAAACTGGAACGTATCGATATCCGTACGTCACAGTTGATCACCCCGCTGTTCGAATACTCCGGTGCCTGTTCCGGCTGCGGTGAGACGCCGTATATTAAGTTACTCACCCAACTGTATGGCGACCGTATGCTGATTGCCAACGCCACCGGGTGTTCTTCCATTTACGGCGGGAACCTGCCCTCTACGCCGTATACCACCGATATTAATGGTCGCGGCCCGGCATGGGCGAACTCACTGTTTGAGGATAACGCCGAATTCGGTCTTGGCTTCCGCCTGACGGTCGATCAACATCGCCAGCGCGTGATGCGTCTGCTGGACGGCTTTGCAGAGCACATTCCGGCAGAATTGAATGCGGCGCTGCACTCCGATGCCACGCCGGAAATCCGCCGGGAACAGGTCGCACAGCTTCGCGCGGCACTGGCCAATGTCGATGGCGCGCAAGAGTTGCTGACGGATGCCGATGCGCTGGTCGAGAAATCGGTGTGGCTGATTGGCGGCGACGGCTGGGCGTACGATATTGGCTTTGGCGGTCTGGATCACGTGATGAGCCTGACCGAAAACGTCAATATTTTGGTGCTGGATACCCAATGTTACTCCAACACCGGCGGTCAGGCATCGAAAGCCACCCCGCTCGGCGCAGTCACGAAATTTGGCGAGCACGGGAAGCGCAAAGCACGCAAAGACCTTGGCGTCAGCATGATGATGTACGGTCACGTTTATGTCGCGCAGATTTCGCTGGGCGCGCAGCTTAACCAGACGGTGAAAGCCATCCAGGAAGCGGAGTCGTATCCTGGCCCATCGTTGATTATCGCCTACAGCCCGTGTGAAGAGCATGGTTACGACCTGGCACTGAGTCACGATCAGATGCGTCAGTTAACCGCATCTGGCTTCTGGCCGCTGTTCCGGTTCGACCCGCGTCGTGCCGATGAAGGGAAAATCCCGCTGATGCTCGATTCTCGCCCGCCATCAGCCGCGCTGGATGAAACGCTGATGAATGAGCAGCGCTTCCGTCGTCTTAACACGCAGCAACCGGAAGTGGCAGAACAGCTCTGGAAGGACGCGGCAGACGATCTGCAAAAACGCTATGACTTCCTGGCGATGCTGGCGGGTAAAGCAGAGAAGCCGGCGACCGGGGAATAAGCGCCTGCCCAATGCTAAAAAAAAGCCCGAATAGTTATTCGGGCTTGTCTTTTATTAAGACGAAAAATAAAAACGACACACGACACTAAATCAGTGTGTGACAATAAAGGCATATAACGTCGGCATCTTACCGCGAAAATACCAACGTGTATAATTTTTATTATGTATTTATTAGATGAATATATTCATGGTAATTATCACTGTTTCCTGGGAATTATATTCTTGAGATTTTACTTATTCCGTAACAATTGTTTTTTACCATCTCTTCTTTGACTCAATTAGCATGCGTAAGTTCCCTGATGGGAATCGAGTGTATAAAAACAATCTAAAGGAATAATTAAATGAAAAGAAAAGTACTGGCCCTTGTCATCCCTGCACTTCTTTGCGCAGGCGCCGCTCACGCAGCAGAAATTTATAACAAAGATGGCAATAAATTAGATCTTTATGGCAAAGTGGATGGTCTGCATTATTTCTCTGATGACTCCAACAGCGATGGTGATATGAGCTATGTGCGTCTGGGTTTCAAAGGCGAAACACAGATTAACGATATGCTGACCGGCTATGGTCAATGGGAATATAACGTTCAGGCGAACAATACTGAGTCCAGCAGCGATCAGTCCTGGACGCGTCTGGCCTTCGCGGGCCTGAAGTTTGGTGAATACGGTTCCTTCGATTATGGCCGTAACTACGGTGTCCTGTACGACATTGAAGGCTGGACAGATATGCTGCCGGAATTTGGCGGCGACTCCTATTCGAAAGCGGATAACTTTATGACCAACCGCGCCAATGGCGTGGCCACTTACCGCAACAGCGACTTCTTTGGTCTGGTTGATGGCCTGAACTTTGCGCTGCAGTATCAGGGCAATAACGAAGGCAATAACTGTAATGAAAACGGATGTAGCCAGGAAGGAACAGGCAACAGAAATGGCCGCAACATCCGTAACGAGAACGGCGACGGCTGGGGTCTGGCATCTACCTACAATATGGGCATGGGCTTTAGCGTTGGTGCCGCCTACGCCTCTTCTGACCGTACCAATGACCAGGTTAACGCAGGCAACCCGGCAAATAGCGCCTATGCTGGCGGCGATAAAGCCGACGCGTGGACGGTGGGTATGAAATATGACGCCAACAATATCTATCTGGCGACCATGTATTCTGAAACCCGTAACATGACCCCATACGGCAGCGATAAAAGCGGCGGTATTGCAGACAAAACGCAGAACTTCGAAGTGACCGCGCAGTACCAGTTCGACTTCGGTCTGCGCCCGGCCGTTTCCTTCCTGATGTCTAAAGGGAAAGACCTGCAAACCACCAACGGCGTGGGTGATAAAGATCTGGTCAAATACGCCGATGTGGGTATGACCTACTTCTTCAACAAAAACATGTCTACCTACGTTGATTATAAAATCAACCTGCTGGATGAAGACGACGCGTTCTACACCAGCAACGGTATCTCTACCGACGACGTGGTCGGTGTCGGCCTGGTGTATCAGTTCTGATAATATTTACCCGCTGGAAACGGCGGGTATTTTCTAAACCCGGAACATTTCATTTCAACCCGTCAGTTTTTCTTCACCTTTTTGCCGGTTATATTTTTTATAACACGACAGGAGGGACAAGATGAAAACCGTCGAATCATACCTACAGATTATGAAAAAGCGATGGCTACAGGAACCAAAAATTAAACATTATTTTTTGGTATTCTATTTAACGCCAGAGCAACGCTATGAACGCCTAAAAGAGATCATGGCACCGGTAAGTCAAAAATAGAATATATTCAGTAAACAAATGAAATCAGCGTTATCGTGGCGAGCCCGTTATGATCCGGCTCGCCAGCCAGTTTTATTGCACTTCAGCGACGTTATTTATTTCGCCTTTAAAACCGGTTTTCGCTATCGCCGCGAGCAGTCGCTGATTATCGAAGTTATCAGGCACCGTCACCAGCGCCTGACGCGTTTTCAACGAGGCTTTCGCTTTAATCACACCGTCGGTGCTACGTAATGCCTGATTAATGGAAATCACGCACAGCGAACAATTCATTTCACCCACATCGATGGTTACCAGCTTATCTCCCGCCCAGCTTACGGGCGCGGCCAGTAACAGCGCGATGCACAGTAACTTTTTCATTCCATCATCTCCCAAATCCAGGGCAGCACATACGGATACGTGAGCAAAGCCAGTACCAACGGCACCGACAACCAGTACAGCCACACCAGCACCCGACGGCTGACTACGCTTACGCAGATAGGCTTCGGGGACAGATATAAACGCCAGAAACCACGCGCCATCAGGCCGAGCGACAGCAGCAGCATAGGGATCTGAAGCCAGGTTGCGCCGGGAATGCCTATCAACCCGGCAGCCGAAATGCCAAAAACCAGATACAACAGCGGCCCGATGCAGCACAGCGTTGACGCTCCGGCGGCGATAACCGCCGCCAGAAGCGTAACCAGCCCGCCCTTAATGCTGTTCGACGCTGACATAGTCATAGCTGAAAAGCGCAGGGTCGTAGAAGTTCAGCGGGTCGCCGTCCACTTCCGCATACGGGTAGCCAAGGTTGTTGATGTCACCTTGTTCAGACGCCGGGAATAGCGCGAAATCGCGGGCGTGGTTAAAGCCAACCCAATTCATCTCCCAGTTGCCGAACAGATAATCGTTAACCGCTTTTACCGCCGGGTCACCATTCTCTTTTTTCTCGGTAAGACGCATTTTGGTCACATCAGCCGGATCTGCGGGTACCCAACCGAAGCCTGCCAGCCAGAACATGGCGCGGCAGTGCTGCCCCCCGCTTACTTTCGCTACGCCCTGAGCATCAGCGCTACCGAAGGCTTTTTTCGAATAGTTATCGAGCTTCACGCTCGACCCCAGACGAATACCAAACATCTCACGCGCCGGAATACCGACCGAGCGGCACAGCGCGACAAACACGGAGTTAATATCCGTACATTTCCCGCCCAGTTTATTGGTTTTCAGAATTTCACCGACATCGCCGGTACCGCAGCCGATCACCGCATCGTCACGATGCATATGGGTGCTGACCCAATCGTGGATCAGGCGAGCCTGTTTTATCGGTGCTTTTTCCTCACCGATAATTTTCAACGCAGTCTCTTTCACCAGACCATCCACCGGAATATGGGCCGTCGCCTGCAGGAATGGCTTAATTTCATCCGGAATAACCGCATCGCTTTCAGGCAACTGCCAGTCTGCCAGTTTATTCTCTTTAAGCACTTCCCAGTCGCGGGTTTCAATGGTCATTTCGACCTTAATATCCAGCGCGCCTTTAGAATCAGCCCAGGTCACAAACAACATTTTCGCGCCGTAGCGGTTGTTGGCATTGAGTGTTGCTTTCTGATAATTACCACTGAAGGAGAGATCGAGTAACTGCTGGAAGGCGGTATCTTCTGGCACCGGGATCCACAAATTAACCACCCCTTCAGATCCTTTCGGCGCTTTAAGGCTATAGGTTTGCGTCATCACAAAACGACGGGCTTTGCCAGAGGAGATAACGGCAGGTTGAGCAACCTGTTTGCTTTCGGAGAAGACCGGGCTGACAAGACCCAGCGTGGAGAGTGCGGCTGCGCTTTTTAGAAAATTACGCCGTTCCATTACAATTCCTTCAGTCGCGAGTAAAAGCTCGAACTTAACCCCGCACCTGCGGAGGTCGGCGTTATTATGCGGCGACACGGCCCACTCGACAACATCCAGTTACATGCATATTGCGTTAACCGCCTTAAAATACAAAAAAGACCCGCCGAAGCGAGCCTTATCAATAACGAGTGCTTTAGTTTTTACTTAAAGACTTCAGCAACGGCTTCAAAGTTAGGGCCATGCTCACGTGCCGCGATGATCACGTAATATTTTCCGCCTTTTTTATCCGCCAGTTCGGACAGCTTTTTGTGCAGATCGGACGGAGAAGAAACCTGTCCATTGGTTGCCCCTACTGAAACGTTACCAATGTATTCCAGCTTAAAGTGATGGGCTTCATCCTTGGAGATCAGATCTGCTGCAGAAGTACTAAATGCCACCATAGATAACGCAGCCATTGTCCCTAACAATACTTTTTTCATCGCATACTCTCCTGTTAACGTTTTGTCTTAGCCTGTAACAGTATAAGCCAAATTTCAGATAATCAATGCGATATCGAAACATTTTATAAACATTGTATAAATTAATCGTTAATTTACCCGTGCTCGGAACGAATGCATTAACCTCGTTCATCGCAAAAGCAACAGCTAACTGGGCGACCTATTACGAAAGACAGGATCAGGAGGTTTGAACCTGCGCATCGGCTTAGCGCAGGTTGGGCAGGATAATCGCTACTAGTAGTTAATGAGCGAGTGACATTTTACCGTTTCAAGTGACTGCAACTGTTGCAGACGGCGCGCAACTTTCTCCTGGGCATCACTTTTCGCTATACCGTTACCAATTCCCAGATCGCCAATCGCACCAAGGATCGTTCGCTCATCAAAATCACCCGTGATCTCAATCTCGCGCTGCAGGCTACGGGTTTTGGCTATCTCCAGCTTAACATCATCGCAGGTCATCAGACTCGACTCTTCAGACGTGACGGAGGGAACCTGAGGATATTGTTTAGTGGCACAGCCAGAGAGAGCTAATGCCCCTAATACACAAAGAAAAATTTTCTTCATTTTATGAATTCCATCTCGATAAAAAACGAACATTACCATGGCTTCCGGCTAAGTCGTTTAAATAAATCGGATTTTTGTATGATTTTAGGAATTTATAAAGTTACTGCTCCAGGAAAACAGGTTCATGACTATAAACCTTTCCCATAGTGCTTCCGCACAGTAATAAAAGGTAACAATTGAAATACTGTTCCACATTACTTTCAACCTATACACTAAATGAATATTATTTTCTATTTTTTGCGCTTTTTAAGCTTTTTGTATTACTTTTCTATATATAATCATTAGCAATGCATGGCATAACCCGAGGATTTTAATGGAATTACACGATGAGATTAGCGGTTTTTTCGCACAGGTCAGGGATAACCTCGATTTCGTTGCTCTCACAGCAGCACTGCAACGCAACAACATTTCTCATTATATTTACTTTGTTGCAACAGGAAATATTAAACTTATTACGCATGCGGATTCTTATATCTCATTAAGATGTCATAGACGCTTAGTGAAAGTGAATTCAAGATCTTGCCCGGAATTAACGCGCCTTGCTGCCAATCGCATATTCTCGGGCAAATCGAATTATGAACAATTCTATAATGAACTCGCGCAAGCCGGCGTCTTTAAATGGGTTGTTGATTTGAATAATCAAACACGATTTTATTGGTCTAAAGACAATACGTTATTGCATTCAGAAAATATTTTTACGCCGATTAAAGAAATCGAGATGGCTATCTAACGTATACCCGAGAAAGCCTCGCAGGGGCGCGAGGTTTCCCCCACTCCTGCAAAACATGCTGGCATTCGTCGCCGTAATCCGTACCATACACGCCACACGTTCGCCTGCTGGCTGCTGTCGGCAGGCGCTAACCCGTCATTCATAGCGAGCCAGATGGGGCATGAAGACGCTAAAATGGTGTATGAGACGTATGGCGCGTGGATTAAAGAGCTGAACGGCGACCAGGTGAAGATGTTAAACGCGATGCTTGCGTAAAATGTTTTGCCCCTTATATGCCCCTTTTGATTTCTGAGAAAGTAAATAATGCAACAAAATCAAGAAGTTAACAAGAAAGAGCAATACAACCTCAACAAATTGCAAAAGCGCCTGCGTCGCAACGTCGGTGAAGCCATTGCTGACTTCAACATGATTGAAGATGGCGACCGCATTATGGTTTGCCTCTCCGGCGGCAAAGACAGCTATACCATGCTGGAAATTCTGCGCAATCTGCAGCAAAGCGCGCCGATTCGTTTTAGCCTTGTGGCGGTAAACCTGGATCAGAAACAGCCGGGATTCCCGGAGCATATTCTGCCGGAGTATCTGGAGAAACTGGGCGTCGAGTACAAAATTGTTGAAGAAAATACTTACGGCATCGTAAAAGAGAAGATCCCGGAAGGGAAAACCACTTGCTCGCTTTGCTCACGCCTGCGTCGTGGGATCCTTTACCGTACGGCAACTGAACTGGGTGCGACCAAAATCGCCCTCGGCCATCATCGTGACGATATTTTGCAGACGCTGTTCCTGAACATGTTCTATGGCGGGAAAATGAAAGGGATGCCGCCGAAACTGATGAGCGACGATGGCAAACATATTGTCATCCGTCCGCTGGCTTACTGCCGTGAGAAAGACATTGAGCGTTTCTCTGAAGCCAAAGCCTTCCCGATCATTCCTTGCAACCTGTGCGGCTCGCAGCCAAACCTGCAACGTCAGGTTATCGGCGATATGCTGCGCGACTGGGATAAGCGCTATCCGGGCCGCATTGAGACCATGTTCAGCGCCATGCAAAACGTGGTGCCATCACACCTGTGCGATACTGAACTGTTCGATTTCAAAGGAATCACACACGGTTCTGAAGTAGTGAATGGCGGCGATCTGGCGTTTGATCGCGAAGAGATGCCGTTACAACCAGCGGGTTGGCAGCCAGAAGAAGACGATGCTCAGCTTGATGAACTGCGTCTGAATGTGGTTGAAGTGAAATAAACGTGCGTCAGGCCGACATACTGGTCGGCCTGACTAAAGCTTTACTTCAGCAGTCTGACGCGACACGCCTTCCCTTTAATCTTCCCTTTCTGCAGCTGCTTCCATGCCTGGTGAGCGACGTTCTCACGCACGGCAACGTAGACATGCGCCGGATGTACATCAATCTTACCGATATCTGCACCCACTAAGCCCATATCGCCCGTCAACGCGCCCAGCACGTCTCCTGCGCGCATTTTGGCTTTTTTACCGCCGTCGATGCAGAGAGTTACCATTGCCGAGGTCAGCGGCGCGATGCGGCTTTGAGACGGTTCTGGCATCCAGTTCAGCTTCAGTTGCAGCATTTCGGCCAGAATATTCGCGCGCTGTGCTTCTTCAGGCGCGCAGAAGCTGATCGCGAGGCCGCTGTTCCCTGCACGCGCCGTACGACCAATACGGTGTACATGCACTTCAGGATCCCAGGCCAGCTCGTAGTTCACTACCAGCTCAAGCGATTTAATATCCAGACCACGTGCGGCGACATCGGTTGCCACCAGTACGCGCGCGCTGCCGTTAGCAAAACGCACCAGCGTTTGATCGCGGTCGCGCTGCTCGAGATCACCGTGCAACGCCAGTGTGCTCTGCCCTGCGGCGTTGAGTTCTTCAAATACCGCCTGACAATCTTTTTTCGTGTTGCAGAACACCACGCATGACGCAGGCTGATGTTGGGTAAGCAATTTTTGCAGCAGGGCAATTTTGCCATGGCGCGGAACATCGAAAAACTGCTGTTCAATGGCCGGCAGCGCATCCACGCTGTCGATTTCAATGGTCACCGGATCACGCTGAACACGGCCACTGATAGCGGCGATGGCTTCCGGCCAGGTGGCGGAAAACAACAGCGTCTGGCGGCTGGCTGGCGCGAAACGGATCACTTCATCAATCGCATCGCTAAAGCCCATGTCCAGCATACGGTCAGCTTCATCCATTACCAGCGTTTGCAGGCTCTCCAGCGAGACCGTCGCCTTTTGCAGGTGATCCAGCAGGCGGCCCGGGGTCGCAACAATAATGTGCGGCGCATGCTGAAGAGAGTCACGCTGTGCACCAAACGGCTGACCACCACACAGCGTCAGCACTTTGATGTTCGGCAGATAACGAGCCAAACGACGAATTTCACCCGCGACCTGATCGGCTAATTCACGCGTTGGGCACAGCACCAGCGACTGCGTCTGAAAACGCGTGGCATCAATACGTTGTAACAGCCCCAAACCGAACGCTGCCGTCTTGCCACTCCCGGTTTTCGCCTGTACGCGGACATCTTTCCCGGCAAGCACCGCGGGTAGCGCAGCTTCCTGAACAGGCGTCATGGAGAGGTAGCCCAGATCGTTCAAGTTCTCGATCTGGGCGGCGGGCAGTGCATTCAATGTTGAAAAAGCGGTCACAATATTTTCTCGCGGTAAAAGGCTATCGTCAGCAGGCGCGTATCCTCGCAGATCTGCGCGTCTGATGCGACAATTTAATCGGTTCTTCGTCCGGTGGCGGGTCCGGCATGGGCTGCGGACGCGGGATGGGATCTCGCCCCGGAGGCGGCTCTACCGGAATGGGATCGGTCGGAATCGAATGAATGTTAAGGTAAGCGTCGAGTCGTAATACCTGGTACATCATCTTCCCCTTATAAATTCAGGTTGGTTCTTTAAGGGTAGATGGCGCAGGCATTCAGGCAAAAAAAAAGCCGACTATTGAAGTCGGCGTCGTACGAATCAATTGTGCTATGCAGTAATTCAAAAAAAGGAAGTAAGACAATATGGAGCGCAACGCCCATCGCTTGACGTTGCATTCACCTGCGAGAGAGATATTGCCCTGAATGGGGGTATCGTTTATTGACCTCGCTCAATTTAATTGCCGTTTTTGTGTTCAATTACTGTTAAAAAGGTTAATTTTTACAGCCATTTACTGCGATGTAACCACCAGGTAACACCACCGATGAGTACCAGCAGCATCACACAAAAGGAGTAGAAGCCTAAATGCCATTCACCGCCGGGTATTCCTCCCAGGTTGACACCGAACAAACCGGTTAAAAACGTGGTGGGTAAAAACACCATCGCCATCAGCGACATGGTATAGGTTCGACGAGAGAGAGATTCCTGCATCACCTGAGCGATTTCATCGGTCATCACTGCGGTTCGCGCGATACAGGCGTCAATTTCGTCCAGCCCACGTCCCAGGCGATCGGCAATATCCTGCATGCGACGGCGATGGTCGTCAGTCATCCATGGCAGACGTTCGCTGGCAAGCCGCGCGTAAACATCGCGCTGAGGCGCCATGTAGCGACGCATCACAATGAGTTGTTTACGCAGCAGTGCCAGAAAGCCGCGCGGGGGAATTTGTTGCTCCAGCAGGTTATCTTCCAGATCGATAATTTTATCATGCAGTTGCTCGATAAATTCGCTGGCGTGATCGGTCAACGCATCGCAGACATCCACCAGCCAACCGCCGCAGTCTGCCGGCCCGCTGCCTTCTTCAAGATCGCTAATCACATCATCCAGCGCCAGCACCTTGCGTTGACGCGTCGAAACAATCAGCCGCTCATCCATATACAGGCGCATCGCCACCAGTTGATCGGGGCGTTCATCGGTGCTGCCATTAATGCAGCGCAGCGTAATCAACGTACCTTCCCCCATCCGGCTCACGCGCGGGCGCAAGCTTTCACCGGAGAGCGCATCGCGCACGGTATTCGGCAGCAGGGGCGTCGACGCCAGCCATTGCGCGCTATCCGGGTTGGTGTAATTCAGATGGAGCCAGCATGGGTTGTCTTTGGTGATCACATCGCTCTCTTCGAGCGGTTTTACCCCACCCTTGCCATCCAGTATCCACGCGAACACTGCATCCGGTACGTTAAGATCCGATCCCTTTATGGCTTCCACTTTACCTCCACTGACAGCTTACCCTTTTGCTAGTCTAGCCATCTGCTCCGGTTACGCAATCACTCTCGTTCCCATCACCCTGAAATTGCTCATAAATTCAGCTATTATTATGCAAGGAAGTATTTTGATGAATGAAAACGACGTCAATGCTCAGCATTAACAAACGCGCAAGAATATATTCTTGCATAATTCTATTAAGATCACATTTCCAATAAAATTAAAATCCCTATACCGAATTAAACAACACCATTATCATGGGTATTTTAAAATAGACTATTAGCCTCCTTTTAGTTTAACGCGATTCAGCAATACCTATTTCAGTTAAATACCGTCAATCCGTTAAAAAACCGTGATCTGTCATGTTATTTCTGTAGCTTATTTCAGATTATTCCTGATAGATTAATTCCAAAATCTAAGAAATGTGGATGACATGATGCTGCATGTTTCGTGGGACCCGGTTCTGGTTGGCATTTCATTTTTGGTGGCCTTTATCGCATCTTTCGTTGCCCTTGATAGCGCGGCGAAAATTGCCGCGTCCAATAAAAGAGCGGCAATGTTCTGGCGCGTTTCGGGGGGCGCAACCTTAGGCATCGGCATTTGGTCTATGCATTTTATTGGCATGCTGGCGATGAGAATGCCGATGGAGATGAGCTATCACATGGAATTAACGCTCGTCTCACTGCTGGCTGCCATTCTTGCTGCCACGCTGGCGATTAACATAGCCGTCGCCGGGCCGACGCTATCACCTAAGCGGCTGACAATCGCCACCATATTGCTTAGTAGCGGCGTTGTAACCATGCACTACGTCGGCATGGCGGCGCTGATGGTACATAATGGCATTGTCTGGAATATCCCGCGGATTATTCTGTCAGTCGTGATTGCGCTTCTGGCTTCGGGTGTGGGTTTATGGCTGGCTTTCAGCCTACGTTTGAACAGCAAGCGCGTTCTGCTCTGCCGTATAGCCTCCGCATTAGCGATGGGCATTGCCATCGCCGCGATGCACTACACTGGTATGAGCGCGGCCACCTTTTCAGGCCATGCCCATATGATGCTCAACCACGTTCATCAGATTGGCGAGGAAGGGCTTTCGGTTTGGGTTTCTGCCCTTACGCTACTGTTATTGGGTACTATGCTGGTGATTTCGATGGTCGATTCGCAAATGCGTACCAGCCGCCTGACCGAAAACCTGCAACGGCTCAATAAACAACTCGAACAACAGGCACGCTATGACGGGCTGACCGGGTTAGCGAACCGTAGCCAGATTGATATGCGGCTACTTGCCTGCCTGCAACAGGCGCGGCTTACCGGCGCTGAGTTTGGTTTAGTTCTGATGGATCTCGACCGTTTCAAGTTAATCAACGATGCCTGGGGACATCACGTCGGCGACAATCTGCTGGTTTCCGTTGCCAATCGGCTAAGCGCCTGCCTCCCACCCAAAATGACTCTCGCCCGCATCGGTGGCGATGAGTTTATTTTGCTCGCCCCTCATAGCACGGAGGCCGAGCTGGCGGAGCTGTGTAACCGTATGGTCGAGTCTATTCGTCGGCCCTTTTATCACTCCGGCCAAATTCTGCAAATCTCTCTGAGCGCGGGTATCAGTATGTATCCCGCAGATGGCGACTCTCCACAGGAACTTAAACTGTGTGCTGACACAGCGATGTACCATGTTAAACGCAATGGCCGTAACGGTTGGGCGGTATATGGCGATGCCATGCTGGATACTTCCTGGCAAGGCGCGCATCTTTTGCAGGATCTCACCCAGGCGCTGGAACGTAACCAATTTGAACTGTGGTATCAGCCAAAATATCACGTTCAGGAAAATCGCATTTACGGTTTTGAAGCGTTACTGCGCTGGCGTCATCCTAAAAAAGGCATTTTACTGCCAGATGTGTTTTTACCTACCTTGCAAAATACCGGTTTAATTCTTCCTGTCGGTAACTGGGCTATCGACCAGGCCTGCAAGCAATTGCGCCAGTGGAGTAAAGAGGGTCATGATGACTGGACACTCTCGATAAATATTTCGGCTAATCAGTTCGAGCAGCAGAATATCTACGAATTACTGTGTAATACGCTTTCGCGATATCATCTTTCACCGCTTCGATTAACGATTGAATTAACCGAAACGACAGCCATGCGCGGCCTCGATCGCAGTTTACAAATATTCCATGACTTCAATCGTATTGGCCTGACCGTCTCCATCGATAACTTTGGTACCGGTTATTCCAATATGTTATTGTTGCAGAATCTGCCCGCGCGTGAGCTGAAAATTGACCGCAGCTTTATGAAGGATATGCGTGATGACAGCAAAAATGTGAAAATTGTCTCATCAATTATTCATATCGCGCATTCGATGAATATGAATGTGGTCGCGGAAGGGGTTGAAACGGAAGATCAACAGCGTTTGTTGACACAACTGGGGTGCGATGCCCTGCAGGGCTCGTTCTTCTCCGAGCCATTACCGCCACAGGATATTGACGCCGCATTAAGTCGAATGCCGTTTAATATCACCACCACGAGCAGCGTCGCGCCGCCTATTCCTATTCGACGGAACATGGTAAAGCATGCGTAAAAAAGCCCTGACGTGCAATAACGCGTCAGGGCTTTCTAAGCAACTCAGTGCTTCACAATATACATCGTCCGCGTATACGCCACGTCTTCCGGGTTCTCTATAGGATACCCCTTCAGCCACGGTTTAATTAAGCGACCATTGGTATACTGGTAAATCGGCGCAATAGGCGCTTTCTCAGCGAGAATTTTCTCTGCCTCGTTGTAATCAGCATTGCGTGCTTTTTCGGTGTTCTCAAGCGTTGCCTGATTGACGACTTTGTCATATGCCGGATTGCTAAAGCGCGAAATATTCCCGGTGTTGCTTGAGGTGAGAAGCGACAGGAAGGTTGACGGTTCGTTATAGTCGCCCACCCAGGATGCGCGGATCACATCGAAATTTCCGGTATTACGACTGTCGATATACGTTTTCCACTCCTGGTTTTGCAGCTTCACATCTACACCGAGGTTTTTCTTCCACATAGAGGCCACAGCAATCGCAATCTTCTGGTGGTTTTCCGAGGTGTTATACAGCAGCGTCAATTTCAACGGCCGATTCGGGCCATAACCCGCCGCCTGCAACAAGGTTTTCGCCTGAGCATTCAGTTCTTCCTGACTGCTCTGCTCCATTTGCGTTGGCTCAGCTTTAAACCCTGCGGTGACATCGGGTGTAAAGTGCCATGCTGGTTTTTCACCGGTACCCAGCACTTTCTCCGCGATAATGCGGCGATCAATCGTCATGCTCAGCGCTAAACGAACGCGCGCATCCGCTGTAGGCCCTTTCTGGGTATTGAAGGCGTAATAATAGGTACCGAGTTGAGCCGGGGTATACACCTGCCCCGGAATATCTTTCAGTAGTTTCTTATACAGATTTTTCGGGAAGGACTCGGTAATATCGATATCCCCGGCCAGATAACGTTTCGTCGCCGACGACTCCTGGTTTATCGGTAAGAAAGTCACTTTTTTAATCACGGTCTTAGCGTTATCCCAGTAGTGAACATTCGGTGTTGCCACCAACTTTTCATTCACCACGCGGTCGGCCAGCACGTAAGCACCATTGCCAATCAGCTTGCCAGGGCGCGTCCAGTTTTTATCGCTTTCAACATTGGCTTTTTGCACCGGATAAAGCGAGAAATTGGCCGTCAGGTTCACAAACCACGGCAACGGTTTATCCAGTTGAATACGTAAGGTATGCGGATCAACTGCCGTCACGCCCAGGGTGTCCGGCTTCGCTTTACCATCGATAATGGCCTGCGCGTTATTTATACCGGCGAGTGCCGCAAACCAGGCAAACGGTGAGGTGGTTTTGGGGTCAACCAGACGCTGCCAGCTATAGACAAAGTCTTCCGCGGTAACCGGCGTACCGTCAGACCATTTGGCGTCATTTCGTAACGTAAATGTCCAGATTTTATTGTCATTACTCTGCCAGCGCGTCGCGACGCCAGGCACAATATTCCCTTTATCATCCTGGTTAACCAGCCCTTCGAAGAGGTCACGGATCACCTGGATTTCCGGCAGACCTACCGCTTTTGCCGGGTCCAGAGAGGCGGGCTCATCTTTAATATGACGAACCAGCTCCTGCTTCGCTGCCAGCGCCGTCCCGGCGGGTACTTCTGCCGCCAGGGCAACAGAACTCAGACTACTGAGCCATAACGCACAGCACGACAACGTGAAAGGATACTTCATGACATCCCCTTAATAAGCCAACTTGATGAAAATATTATTTGTTTCAGGCGTCTTAAATGCAAACGGCTTATCACATAAAATTGATATAACGAATGTTTTCTGACACGGAAACCATTTGATTCACGGTGAATTTTGCACAACACTGCTTATATCAGTACTCATAATCAGGATTCTCTATGTCCGCCACTCGTCCTCGCGCCCTGCGGGGCGCTTTTCCGCCCGGTACGCAACACTATGGTCGTTCACTTTTGGGCGCGCCGCTTATCTGGTTTCCCGCCCCGCTCGCCGATCATACCAGTGGGTTAATTATTGCCGGGACGCATGGCGACGAAAACGCCTCGATTGTCACCCTCTCATGTGCGCTGCGAACGCTGTCACCCGAGTTACGGCGGCATCATGTGGTGTTAACGGTGAATCCGGATGGCTGTCAGTTGGGGTTACGCGCCAATGCGAACGGTGTGGATTTAAATCGTAATTTCCCGTCAGCGAACTGGAAAGCAGGTGAAACGGTCTATCGCTGGAACAGTTCGGCGGAAAGCCGCGATGTGGTGTTACTTACCGGCGATGCCCCCGGTTCCGAGCCGGAAAGCGAGGCGCTTTGCCAGTTGATTCACCAAATCCACCCGGCCTGGGTCGTCTCTTTCCACGATCCGCTGGCCTGCATTGAGGATCCGCGTCACAGTGAACTGGGCCGCTGGCTGGCAGACGCGTTTACGCTACCGCTGGTAGGCAGTGTGGGATACGAAACGCCAGGCTCGTTTGGCAGTTGGTGCAATGACATTGGTCTGCACTGCATCACCGCCGAGTTCCCGCCCATCTCATCGGATGAAGCGAGCGAGAAATACCTCGGTGCGATGACTGCATTGCTACGCTGGCGTTCTGCGGCTCAGAGATGAAGCTGCCCGGTGGTAAAATGTAATGCAGGCTCTGCATCTACCGCTAACCAGGTTGGGCCGTCGAGATCCGCGAATGTAACCTGCGGCGTCAGCGGTAACGCTGCAGAAATTGCGCGAGAGGTGCAAAGCATGCAACCCAGCATCAGGGCGAAGCCTTGCGCACGCGCCTCCTGAGCCAGCGCCAGCGCTTCGGTTAAGCCGCCGGTTTTATCCAGCTTAATATTGACCATGTCATATCGCCCATGCAGCGCTGGCAGGCTTTCGCGCGTATGACAGCTTTCGTCAGCACAGATCGGCAGCGGGTGAATGAAGTTTTCGAGCGCGCTGTCATCTGTGGCGGGCAGGGGCTGCTCAAGCATCGCGACATTGAGATCGGCCAGCAACTGACAACGCGCCGCCAAACCTTCACCGTGCCAGGACTCATTCGCATCCACTATCAATGTTGCTTCCGGCGCGGCGGCGCGGATAGCGACCATGCGTTCAGCAATCAGGCGATCGTCGAGTTTCACTTTTAACAAACGAGCGCCCCCTTCAAACAACGCTTTGGCGCTGGCTGCCATCTGCTCCGGCGTGCCAATCACTACGGTTTGCGCCGTGGTTATCGTTTTTGCCAGCGTCTGATGTAACATGGCGGGGATCGTCGCGTTTGCCAGACCCGCTTCAAGCTCCCACAATGCACAATCCACGGCGTTGCGCGCCGCACCCGCGGGAAGCAATTCTGCAAGCGCGTCGCGCGTGAGCCCCCGCTCCAGTTGCTCGCCAATCGACACAATTTGCGCCATGACCGAGGCGATGCTTTCACCGTAGCGTGGATAAGGCGTACATTCGCCAACACCTTTGACGCCGTCCTGCTCCAGCTCAACCACCACGACTTTCGCCTCGCTGCGGCTACCGCGGGCGATAACAAACGGTGTATGTAACGGCCACGCCTCTTCAAAAACTCTTACATTTCTCATCCCCTGCTCCTTGTAATCCTACAAATAGGATTTGCCGTGTTAACACCTGATGACATACACTAGTTTCGACGTTAATTATATGTAAACAGGAAGATTATCATGTCACAAACTGTACATTTCCAGGGCAACCCCGTTTCTGTTCAAGGCGCTATTCCGCAGGCCGGCGA
Source organism: Pseudocitrobacter faecalis (assembly GCF_965231525.1). Lineage (NCBI taxonomy): Bacteria > Pseudomonadati > Pseudomonadota > Gammaproteobacteria > Enterobacterales > Enterobacteriaceae > Pseudocitrobacter > Pseudocitrobacter faecalis. Next base: position 2,215,837 of record NZ_CBDDNJ010000002.1, read on the forward strand.
TAAAGCTCAGCCTTTCACGCTGACCGCGAAAGACCTCTCTGACGTCGCACTCAGCCAGTATGCGGGCAAACGCAAAGTGCTGAATATTTTCCCGAGCATCGATACCGGCGTTTGCGCCGCATCGGTTCGTAAATTCAACCAGCTGGCTTCCGAGCTGAACAACACCGTCGTGCTGTGCGTGTCTGCTGACCTGCCGTTCGCCCAGTCTCGCTTCTGCGGCGCGGAAGGCCTGAGCAACGTGGTGACTCTGTCTACCCTGCGTGCGCCAGAATTCCTGCAAACCTACGGCGTGGGTATCGCTGATGGCGCGCTGAAAGGCCTGGCGGCGCGCGCGGTTGTCGTTATTGATGAAAACGACAACGTGGTTTACAGCCAACTGGTTGACGAAATCACCAACGAGCCAGACTACGATGCCGCGCTGGCTGCGCTGAAAGCGTAAGTTTGCAAACTCGTTACGCATGAAAAAATAGCCTCCAGATGGAGGCTATTTTGTTTACTCTTCACTCTTCTTATTGCTTAAACCGTATTCACGCAGTTTATTCGCAATCGCCGTATGCGACACACCAAGACGTTTCGCCAGCTTACGCGTACTCGGGAAGCTACGATATAGCTGCGTCAGCACCGAACGTTCAAAGCGGCGGGTGATCTCATCCAGCGAACCTTCCATCGCCTCTTCTCCCACCGCCGTAGTGGTGACGTCATAATCCGGCAGCAGCACATCATTTGGACGCAATTCATAACCTTCCAGCTGCGTTAACGCGCGATAGACGGCGTTTTTCAGTTGGCGAACGTTACCCGGCCAGCCGTAGCGGGTTAACACATTACTGAGATCGGCCGAGAGTTTCGGGCGCGAAATGCCCTGCTCATCGGCAAAGCGCGCCACGAACAGTTCCGTCAGCGGCATCACGTCCTGCGGACGATCGCGCAGCGGCGGCAAATTCAGCGTCAGAACGTTCAGGCGATAATAGAGGTCTTCCCGGAACAACCCTTTCTGAACCAGTTCCACCAGGTTTTTCTGGGTGGCGCAAATCACGCGCACATCAACGTGCACTTCATGATCCTCCCCCACGCGGCGGAATGTACCATCGTTCAGGAAACGCAGCAGTTTGGTTTGCATGCGCGGCGACATCTCGCCAATCTCGTCCAGCAGCACCGAACCGCCGTTCGCCTGCTCAAAGAACCCTTTCTTACCTTCAGGCGCGTGGCCAAAAAGTTCGCTCTCAACCGCATCTTCCGGAATCGAGGCGCAGTTCAGCGCCAGATACGGTTTTGCCGCGCGTGGACTCGCCAGGTGGCAGGCATGCGCCAGCAGATCTTTACCGGTGCCTGTTTCGCCGACAATCAACAGCGGTGCGGTCAGCAGCGCCAGTTTGCGTGCCTGATCGACCACATGGCGCATTTTCGGGCTCACGGCGACGATCTGGCTGAATGCGCTCACATCCTGGGGAGTCTGAGTCTGAAGCTGACGGCCCATCCGAACAGTCGAGCGAAGCATCACAACGGCTCCTGCAAGGATACGCTGTTCGTGCTCGCCGCTCATGTATACCGGGGTGATTTCGAGCAAAAAGTTTTGCCCGTTGATCACCACGTGTTCCGCCTGTGTTTCCACCGGCTCGCTTTCCAGCCAGCGCTGGAAGTTAAAACCGCTGATGAGCTGGCTGGCGTTATGGTTGCGCATTTTGTCGGCGCTCATGCCAAACAACTGACAGCTCGCCGGGTTGGTGCGTTCGATTTTACTGCGGGTGTCGAGCGAGAGTACCGGCTCCGGCATCGCTTCGAGCAGTGCGCTTAATGCCAGATGCTCACGTTCAGAAGGCATCCACGGCACGGTACGCACGTCGGTCACGCCCGCGATGCGGCGGATCTCCGCCATTAAGGTGCTAAAGCTGGTGAACTCCAGCTCGGCAAAATTGAGGTAGATTCGGCCAATAGGGTCAATGTCGATCCCGCGCAAATCAATGCCGCGCAGCACCAACAAATCGAGTAATTCACGTGTCAGACCGAGGCGGTCCTCACAAAAGACTTCAAGACGCATGGGAATTTTCACCCTTATAAGCCAAAGACCCATGAATAATAAGACACTTATCGTTCGGCGGGAAGCAGGCTGTCAACAATTATTGACAGTATGGCGGAAAAAACGCCATTGCGCCGTAAAGATTTTCGTTCAGGGGATAAATGCGCACAGGCCGACACAGGGTCGGCCTGAAGAAGATCACTTCGCGCCGCCCTTCTGGACGACGCCTTTAAGTTGACCAATCAGCTCGCGCCGGAAATCGCCGAGCCTGGGTTTGTCGTTATCGATCCACGGCAGTGGGCGACACAGTTCCATCGCCTTAATGCCCAGGCGTGCAGTCAGCAACCCGGCACCAATCCCCTGCGCGGCGCGTGCGGAAAGGCGCGCGGCCAGATCCTGCGACATCCAGTCCATGCCAATTTCGCGCACCAGTTCGCTGGCCCCGGCAAACGCGATATTGAGCAGCACCAGTTTGAACAGGCGCAGGCGGCTGTAATAGCCCAGTTCAATGCCGTAAAGCGTGGCGATACGATTAATTAAACGCAAATTGCGCCAGGCGATGAACGCCATATCCACCAGCGCCAGCGGGCTGACGGCTATCATCATGGCAGATTCTGCCGCCGAGCGACTGATTTCCCGACGCGCCTGCGCATCCAGCGCAGGTTGCACCAGATGCGCGTATAGGCTGACCACTTCACGATCGTTTTGGGTTTCGTGGATGGCCGCATACCAGCGTTGCAGCGCCGGATGCGCCTGGTCGATACCCGCCTGCTGTGCCAGTTTTTCACAAAATGCACGGGCTTTACCGACGCCGTGGCTCTGCATGAGTTCTTTGGCTTCGTCCCGCTCCTGCGCGCGCTGGCGTAAACGCCACAAGCGCCGCCATTCCGTTGCCACCGACCCCACACCCGCGCCAACAATCAGCGCCCCGGCAGCGCAACCGCCCAGCGCCACCCAGTCCTGGGTTTGCCAGGCATTCATCGTCCACTGTACGCCCTGCGCCACCACGCTGATGCCAAAGATAGTGAGGCCCGCGGTGACCATCTTGCGCCACAGGCTACGTTTAGGACGCAGCACCGATTCCACAACCGCTTCCGCCTGCCCCTCTTCCGGCAGGGTTTCATCAATTACCGCAGGTGCAAACTTGTCTGCGATATCATCAGCGAAGGTTTGCGACTGCCGGAATTGTTCGCTTTTTTCCGCTTCCAGCGGGCCGTCGAAATCGATGCGCGGTTTTAACGGTTCGTTCATCGCAATTTATCTCCAATCAAAAATTCCAGCGCCGCATCAAGACGAATATGCGGAAGCGGCTGGTCAACATCCATTACCTGCGGACGAAACGCCTCAAACTGAAAACCCTGTTTATCCCAGAACGCCTGCCCCGGCAACCGCGCGGGAACTTCGCCCGGGTAAACCGTGAGCGGCCGTCCATCGCTGAGCCGATGACCGCGCAGCGCCGGGATTTTCTCTCCATCGACGTCAATCAGCCCGCTCTGCGTCGCCTGCACGGAGGCCAGCCCCAGGCAATCCATGGTGATGCCTTCAAAGGCCGCATTCTGCCAGGCATCCTGAATCAGTTGCTGTAGCAGTGACACCATATTGCTGTGCTGATCGACGGTAACGTGATCCGCTTTCGTAGCGGCAAACAGCAACTTATCAATAACGGGCGCGAACAGCCGACGAAACAGCGTGCGCTGGCCGTAGTGAAAACTGTGCATTAACTGCGTTAAGGCCAGGCGCATATCATTGAAGGCCTGTGGCCCGCTGTTAAGCGGTTGCAGGCAATCGACTAACACAATCTGGCGATCAAAGCGCAGAAAATGCTCTTTATAGAAGCCTTTCACCACTTTTTCACAATAGTAGTTAAAACGCTCGCGCAGCATGCCCGCATTGGTGTGTTTATCAGCCTGCGCCAGTTTGGCCTCGCCGATACCATCGACATCCGGCCAGGGGAAGAACTGCAACGCAGGCGCGCCTGCCATATCACCCGGCAGCACAAAGCGCCCCGGCTGAATAAAGTGCAGGCCTTCCTGCTTACAGGTATGAAGATAATCAGTCCACGCCTGAGCAATCGCCGCCAGACGGTTTTCATCGGCGGGCGCCAGCGGATCGAGCCCTTCGCATAACTTACGCCACTGTGCAGACCACTCGAGGCGTTGCCCCTGCAGCAGGCCGGTCATCTGCCGCGACCAGCTCAGGTAATCCTGCGCCAGCATCGGCAAATCCAGTAGCCATTCACCGGGGTAGTCGACAATTTCCAGATACAGCGTTGAGGTGTCTTTAAAGTGGCGTAATAGCGATTCATTGGAGCGAAAACGCAGCGCCAGACGAATCTCACTCACGCCACGGGTTGGCGTCGGCCAGGTTGGCGGTTGCCCGTAAAGCTGCGCCAGCCCTTCATCGTAAGTAAAACGCGGAATGCCCATATCCCGCTGCGGCACGCGCTTCACGCCAATCAGACGCTCTTCGCGCACTGCGCTCAACAGCGGCAAACGCGCCCCGGCGTGCAGGCTTAACAGTTGGTTCACCATCGCGGTGATAAACGCCGTTTTCCCGCTGCGGCTCAGGCCGGTAACGGCGAGACGCAGATGTCGGTCGACACCCCGGTTAACCAACGCATTGAATTCATTTTTAAGTCGCTTCATAGCGGTTCCATTATGCCCTGAAGGAAAAACGTATGAGGTAGATATTACATGAGGGTGATAAGGAAAGATGTAAAAGCTCAGAGATTACAATGGGCCCCCTGTTGTGCCGGAGACGGATGACAAACGCAACATTGCCAGATGCGCTATGCTTATCAGGCCTACAACGTTTCCGCAATATATTGAATTTGCAATGTTTTTCAGGATGGAAAAGGCGTTTACGCCGCATCCGGCAAGAACATAGCGCACTTTGTCGGCAATCTGAGGCGCAACCCCTGTTGCGCCACTTCGTTTATTTTACTGTCGGTTATACCGTTTCGACAATTTCGCCGCCGCGCGGCTCAGCAAAGGCTCCAACGCCACCGCCAGCAGCATCTTCAACGGACGTCGAGCGACGGATTTTACCGCCCAGCCAGCAAACCCTGCCGGGCCGTAACGTAACGCGGTCAGAAGCACCAGCTTACCTGCGATTTTTAAACCGGGTTTTACCTGTTGCCCGGCACGTTGCCAGCGAGTATTCATGAGTATCCTCAATTAGAGTTGACGAAAACGACTACGTAGCGAAAAAGTATCCGACGTCACGTAACGTTCCATCTCCCGCAGACGTTGTTCGCCCGCGGCAAGTTGCGCGTCCACCGCATCCAGCAGTTCACTGCTGGTGGGGCTGTTCGCCTCACCCATCGCGCCTTCCGGCATCGGGTCGAGCGCGAAAGTCAGAATAATGTAGGCGACGACCACAAAGAAAAACAGGCCAAATAACATCGCCAGCACGGTGATAATTCGTACCAGTTTTACCGGCACGTCCAGGTAGTGCGCGATACCTGCGCAAACCCCTTTCACCATGCCCTGCTGGGGAATCCGCCACAATTTTTTATTAAAATCTAAGGCCATTATTTATCCCTCCAGTTCGGGTGCTCTGCATCCAGAATGGCTTCCAGCGCCTGAATGCGTTCGCGCATACGCTGAGCGTCATCGGTGAGCTGTAACAAACGCTGCTGCTCATTTTGCGTTAATCCACTGCTGCGCGAGCGGTTGCTGTAGTGCAGCCAAATCCATACCGGCAGGACAAACAGCACAAACAGTGTCAGCGGAATGGCAAGAAAAAGCGCGCTCATAGGTACTCCTTACAATGATGAGCAGCGGCACGCCGCGTGCCGCCAGAATAATTATTGGTTGTCCTGCTTCATTTTGGCTTTCAGCTGTGCCAGCTGTTCGCTGATTTCATCATCCGCTTTAAGCTCGGCAAATTGCTGATCCAGAGTCGGTTGTTTACCGAAACGGTGGCTCTCAGCTTCCGCTTCCATATGGTCGATGCGGCGCTCAAAAGATTCAAAACGCGCCATCGCTTGATCGATTTTACCGCTGTCTAGCTGGCGGCGCACATCGCGGGAAGAGTTCGCCGCCTGATGACGCAGCGCCAACGCCTGTTGGCGAGCCCGCGTTTCACTCAGTTTATTTTCCAGCTCACCAATCTCTTTCTTCATACGCGCCAGCGTTTCATCCACCAGAGTAATTTCGTGCTCCAGGGTGGTGATTAAATCGGTCAACTTCTGCTTTTCGATCAACGCTGCACGCGCCAGATCTTCTTTCTCTTTACGCAACGCCAGTTCAGCTTTTTCCTGCCATTCAGCCTGCTGAGCAAAGGCTTTCTCGACGCGACGCGTCAGATCTTTTTTCTCCGCCAGCGCACGCGCCGACGTAGAACGCACTTCCACCAGCGTGTCTTCCATTTCCTGAATCATCAGACGCACCAGCTTTTGCGGGTCTTCCGCTTTCTCCAGCAGGGAGTTGATGTTGGCATTCACGATGTCGGCAAAACGAGAAAAGATACCCATAATATAGTCCTCATAATTTCTGTTTTAGGCATTAGCCTGCTGTATGAGTAATACAATTCGCGTGCCAACTTTGTATCTTATTGATTCTGCTTAAGGTGATTGAAATTTACCCGCTTTCGACGTAGAGTGAATTAGCGAATTACACTAACAAATGGTGAATTTCATCATGGCAGAATATAAAGACAATCTTCTCGGCGAAGCCAACCGCTTTCTGGAAGTCCTGGAGCAGGTTTCACGCCTTGCGCCACTGGATAAGCCGGTGTTGATCATCGGCGAACGCGGTACGGGTAAAGAGCTGATTGCGAACCGTCTGCATTATCTCTCCTCCTGCTGGCAGGGGCCGTTTATTTCGCTTAACTGCGCGGCGCTCAATGAAAACCTGCTCGATTCGGAATTATTCGGCCATGAAGCAGGTGCATTTACCGGCGCGCAAAAGCGCCATCCGGGGCGTTTTGAACGCGCCGATGGCGGGACATTATTCCTCGATGAGCTGGCGACCGCGCCCATGCTGGTGCAGGAAAAACTGCTGCGCGTGATTGAATATGGCGAACTGGAACGCGTCGGCGGCAGCCAGCCGTTGCAGGTAAACGTTCGGCTGGTGTGCGCCACTAATGCTGATTTACCCCAGATGGTAGAAGACGGTACGTTCCGCGCCGACCTGCTTGACCGGTTAGCCTTTGATGTCGTACAGCTCCCGCCGCTGCGTGAGCGCCAAAGCGATATCATGCTTATGGCAAACCACTTCGCTATTCAGATGTGCCGTGAACTTGGGATGCCGCTGTTTCCAGGTTTCACCGAGCACGCCCGTGAAACATTGATGGGCTACCGTTGGCCTGGGAATATTCGAGAATTGAAGAACGTCGTGGAGCGTTCCGTTTATCGGCATGGCAGCAGTGATATTCCGCTGGACGACATTATTATCGATCCATTCCAACGGCAAAGTGAGCCAGAAACAGCGGAAAAAAGTAGCCCAAACGAGCCAAAACTACCGATGGATTTACGCCAGTTTCAGTTGGATCAGGAAAAAGATCTCCTGCAAAAGAGTTTGCAGCAGGCGCGGTTTAATCAGAAGCAGGCGGCGGAATTGCTTGGGCTTACCTACCATCAGCTACGGGCGTTGCTGAAGAAGCACCAGCTTTAACACGATGTTGAAGCTGAACCAGCGTCAGATTGCCGCAAAACACGGCGCCCGTATCAATGTAGAGCTGATTGGCGGATTTAAAAGGTTTAGACACAGGCGTGTGGCCGAAGAAAAACTGATCGGCCCCACCTATCAAACACATGGAGCCGCGCTGGGCGCGATTAATACGCTGGCGGTTCCACACCACCTGAAAAGGGTCAACCGGTTTGTTGAAGGCATAATGGTCGTCCGGGTAGTCCGCATGGCAGATAACCATTTTTTTATCCCCGGTCACCACTTCGATAATCAACGGTAACTCTGCAATACGATACAGCAGCGCTTTCACGCGATGTTGCTCGTTCACGTTGAGGTCAAAATACCATCCGCCCCCGTTTGCCACCCACAGATTTGTGTGACCGTTTCCCTCCAGCGCGTCCAGCATCATCTCTTCATGATTGCCGCGCACCGCCCGGAACCAGGGCTGATTGAGCATCATCAGGCATTCAACATCTTCGCTTCCCCGATCGATTAAATCCCCCACCGAAATCAGCAGATCTTGCATAGGCTGAAATGCAATGCGCTCAAGATGTTGCATCAATAACGCGTAGCAGCCGTGCAGATCGCCCACCACCCAAATATTGCGCCAGAGGTCGCCATGAATGCGTTGATAGAGGCTCATTGTCACCTCCCGACATCGTCGATAAGATGAAAAAGGGGTTAGGTAAAGTTTAGGTCAGTTAGTCGTTGATGAGGTCGAATCTCTTGTTCGAAAAAACTCACTACATCTGCAATTGATTGTGATCGTATAATCACGCACCTTTCTCAATCGAAATCCCATTATGCGCGCTAAAACCTTCCGCTATAGCTTCTCGATTTTTTGCAGTGTGTTGATCCTGTACCTGCTTTTCATCTTCAATCGCGTCTACATCGGCGTGTTTTTGCACGAATGTGTGTGGGTAGTCCTGCTTTTTTCCGGTGTGATGTCCTGGTTTAATCGGCCCCGCTCACGCCAAAAAAATCGTTAAAATTGATTCCAGATCGCCATTACAAGTGCCTGAAATTAAATCAGGCACTGTTCGATCAACGCCATACTTTATTAGTAACGGGCAATTTGGCACAAATACCATATCCAATTTTTGACACATCGCACAGAATTATTTAGCATCATAGCTGTAAAAACACGCGTCCATTGAAAGTATGAAATTAAAGAAAAAAATCTCCTTCACCAAATCCTTAAATATTGTTTTTTCCAGCTTATTGTTTACGTTAATTATCGCCAGCGGTATGATCGCTTATCATCAGTGGATAGATATAAAAAAATCGTGCGTCTCATTTTCAAAAAAATATGTATCGGTTTTGGAAAATATTATCAACGAAAAGCTTACTAATAGTGAAACATCCCTGAAACTCATCACAGAAACAATATGTGATCACTCAGAAATCAGCTCTCGCAGATTCAATAAATGGCTAAGTAGTCAGCTATACATCATGCCTAATATAACGGGCCTGAACATTCTCGATGCACATAATCATTACACACGGATCCCTATGCTGAGCGAAAACAATAAACTCATCAAAGGGTTCGTTCCTCAGTCACGCCCATGGTATCAGATAGCCACCAGTTATTCAGAACAAACTTCTTTCACACAGCCTTACAACGACTACATTTCAACTAAAAGAATCGTATCTGTTTCACTACCTTTCTTTGAAAGTGACGAATTAACGAATGGTGTCGTCGCTTTTGATATTGATTTATCGTTTGTTAACCAGGCATTAAGTAGTATTGATCCACCAATGCCTGGCAATAACTTCATTTTGACAGATAATGGTGAGCAAATCACAGATAAAGTCATCATGACAAATATCAAAAAGAACATGCAATTGTTGAGGCAAACAATATGGAAGAGTGGTTCATTTTACAATCAGGAAGATGATTCATACTATTTTTACAAGAAAATGGATAATCCCTCATGGGTCGTTTTTTATAAAGTTACACAGCAAACCATGAATAGTACCATGATTGAAATGAACACCAAAATTTATTATTTCATCATGCTTTCCATTCTGATTATCTGCTTCGCCTGGTGGGCGATCATTTCAGTAATGAACACCACCTTAACGAATATTGCATCAAGTATTCGATACGGCCGATTTGATGGAGAAGACTCTTCAAAAATTTTAGCGTTTGAAATTGAAAACAATATTTCGCGGTTAGAAGACATCTCTTCAAAGGCAGCAACCGATGGCCTTACCAGATTGCTCAACCGCAGAGCTTTTGATCAACAACTTGAGACATTTAGCTACAAATCTGACTCTTGCCTTGCACTCATTGATATAGATGATTTTAAGGCCATAAACGATAAATTTGGCCACACTAAAGGCGATCTGGTACTCAAGACCATTGCCAAACTGGCCCGAAAATATGAAACCGAACACATTAAATTCTATCGCTACGGTGGAGAAGAGATTGCGGCGCTGTTTGACGGCATCAATATCAATGTTGCGAACTCTATTATCGAAGCGTTACGCATGGACATAGCGGCCATGAAATATCGTGAAAGTAATCTTAGAACAACAGTAAGTGGTGGCGTTGTGTCATTTGATAATAAGACCGGATTAGAAGCGTTAGAAGCCGTTGATAAATTGCTCTACCTCTCTAAGGAGAACGGTAAAAACACCATTACACGATGAGTTTCTGAACGTATTCGGCATTTTATCATTTTAGTTTTATTCATAGAGATATAGTATGAGAAAGGTCATTTTGGTATTGCATTTACTGTTTGCCACACCACTCACCTGGGCCATTAACATAGACGACGCATATATATCACTTCAGTGTCCGCTACGCGGAAACATTGAGGTTATCCTACACCATTATCTTCACACTCAGGAGCGATGGGGAAAGGATGAGTTTGAAACGGGGGGAGGTCATATGATCGATGGTTCCAAATCGATATTTGAGTTCGCTAATCTTGATCAAATGATTTATGATCGTAATAGTGGTAGCTTTATTTTTTGGTATCAGGATCAACAAAAATTTGTACGCTGCCAGTTACTCGGACTGAGAAATAACTACCCTGTCCCACTGCCGATCATACATGAATACTAGAAGCAGGTCATGAGCATGCCAATAGATAAGGTGACATTACTGGCAAACTGCCTTTACCGTTGTGGATTGATACATGACGTAAGGTTTTGTGAGAATGAGATTGAGGACTATCTTAGCGACCAGGGCATTCCCTTTAAAAAATGGAATAAAGCGATTCCTAACGCAACGGCATCTGAGTTTTTATCTGTGTCGACAACATTGGATGAAACCAGCCTACCCCGCTTTATTGACAGGCTATGGAAATTGTAAAATGCATTAATCAGGCTTAAGTTTCCCCACTACCTGTAAATCACGGAGATAGATAGAAAGATCGCTAAGCAATGTGCGAAGCATTTCAGTATCGGTACAATCGTTGCGGAGCATCTCATCGATTCTGTCATGCAAACTGGTGACACCCCCCGAAAAATTCTTTACGCCATTTTCAAGAAGATAAAGCCTTCTCTTTTCCTGTAAAGGAATCTCATCAACGACTTCAGGCATCACACATTGTTTGGTTTTATTATTTTTAAAAAAGAACACTATTCACTACACCCTCTATGATGATCGCATAAGTCGAGTTTGGTCAAAAATTTGTGGTATGTGGTACGCAAGGCACCCGGTATTCAGTAATGATAACCTCACCCAACTGATTAGATTTAATCTTTAAAACATCCGGTGCACGAAGACGTGTTATGCCAATAGATGGCAGCAAACCCGCGTAGATCACTTTTTGGATGTGAGTTAAGTTATCAATATTTTCATTAAGTGTAATTGAAATCCAATCCAGCTTATCACTGGTTTGGTTTTCTTCTATGCATAATGCGTAAGACAGCATAACATCACTGTTTGTGATAAACTCCTCATCATATTTCACATTCGTAATAAGCATTGAATATAATCCTGCTGGCTGAATATTCTGCGTGACTTCAGCAATATTAACGCTACTCATGATAGGTTTACCAATGCTGCATCGTATTAGTCGGCAATCCAGTTTCGCTACACGAGCCAGGTAATCATAACGAGGTATCATATCCTCAAAGGGCCATTCATCGCGTTTACGAAATACAATCGGAGTGACACCAAACTGACGACGAAAGGCTGCAATAAAGGATGCGGCAGAATCAAAGCCGAACCATCGTGCGATATCCTTAACAGCGTGCCCGGTAATTCGTAGCGCAATAGCAGCGCCTGAGAGTCGCCTAAGACGACTATATGTGCCGATACTCAATGCCGTTTTTTGTTTAAAAAAACGCTGTAGGTGTCTTCTGGAAAATCCTGATTTTTCAGTGATCTCTTCTATCTTAAGATTATGATATTTATTGTTTTCAATCCACGCGGCCATATCACTAACAATACTTTCATAACGCATAATCACAATCCTGATTCATCAACCTGGCCAGATAAATGTAACGCATTACAGAAGGCTTACCAGGCATGATGGTATTGTGCTGGAAATCATGTGTCACATTTATACAGGATGAAATAACCCTGCGATGTCAATATTGGCCATAGAGAAAATGTAAATGTAACAATTCCGGTCAATGCCCTCCATGCCGTTTATCGGATTGGGCATAAATTCCAAATGCAAAAACTCTCCCGTCAAAAAGGAGCCCAAAAAGTCGCTGCCTTTTTTTGCTCATAAAATCAATGACTTGTTTTTTTTATTGCGCATCCTTTTCAGCAGTGCGGTTGCATCATCTTGTTAAGATTATGTTTTTACAACCGCTCTGGTCACTTTTGCAATCGTCTGCACAGCGTTCATTGTCGGCAGGTCAGCAAGCATTAATCAGAGGAATAAGAAGGCTAACTGGAGATGTTATCGATAAAAAGATACCATACTTCAAGGCGATGGAGACTTTTCTCTCTATTGATAATTTTTTAATCAAATAATATCAGCGTACTCTGAGCATGTTCCGTCATTTTGCTCCTCTTGCGCATAGCGGGCGCCCTTTGAGCACGACAAGGGAAAGTGGAGCTTCAGGACGGAGAGTTGATTTACAGGGTATAATCTATGGGGAATCTGAAAATGCCCACGCTGTCCGTATCGAACGATGCGACCGGTGAAGCACCCACTTTCTCCTGGACACACGGATATGACAAATGTCATTAACTATTAATAAGATAGCCATACTATCTCACATCAAAAAAGAATTATGCGCCTGAATTTGTCATCACTCCTGGCAGGGTTAGGGTTAGTTTGTGGTCAGGCGATTGCCGCGCCGCCCGCTTCCCTGCCCGCCAATGCCGACATTCGCGATAGCGGCTTTGTCTACTGTGTCAGCGGGCAGGTCAACACGTTTAACCCGCAAAAAGCAGGTAGCGGTCTGATTGTCGACACGCTGGCGGCCCAGCTTTATGACCGGCTGCTGGATGTCGACCCCTATACTTATCGTCTGGTACCGGAACTGGCTGAACGCTGGGAGGTGCTGGATAACGGTGCAACCTACCGCTTCCATCTGCGCAACGACGTGCAGTTCCAGACCACGCGCTGGTTTAAGCCGTCCAGAAACCTCAACGCGGACGATGTCGTCTTCACCTTCGCGCGTATCTTTGATCGGAATCATCCATGGCATAACGTCAACGGCGGCAACTTCCCCTATTTCGACAGTTTGCAATTCGCTGATACGGTTCAGAGCGTGCGCAAACTCGACAGCCACACGGTAGAATTTCGCCTGAATCACCCGGACGCCTCCTTCCTCTGGCACCTGGCGACCCACTACGCCTCCGTCATGTCGTCGGAGTATGCCAACCAACTGGCGAAGCAGGATCACGAAGAACTGCTCGATCGCCAGCCAGTGGGCACAGGGCCATTTCTGCTCGATGAATATCGCACCGGACAATACATTCGGTTACAACGTCACGAAAAATTCTGGCACGGTAAACCCTTGATGCCTCAGGTTGTTGTTGACTTAGGCTCCGGTGGAACCGGTCGCTTATCAAAACTCCTGACCGGTGAGTGTGATGTTCTGGCCTGGCCTGCCGCCAGCCAGTTAACCATCTTACGTGACGATCCACGCTTGCGCCTGACGCTGCGTCCGGGGATGAACATCGCTTATCTGGCGTTCAATACCGATAAACCGCCGTTGAATAATCCTGAGATTCGCCACGCGCTGGCCCTGTCGATTAATAACCAGCGTCTGATGCAGTCTATCTATTACGGTACTGCGGAAACAGCGGCTTCCATTTTGCCTCGCGCCTCCTGGGCTTATGATAACGAGGCTAAAATTACCGAATACAATCCAGAAAAATCACGTCAGTTGCTGAAATCCCTGGGCGCAGAAAACCTCACGCTTCAGTTGTGGGTGCCGACCAGTTCGCAGGCATGGAACCCGAGTCCGTTAAAAACCGCCGAACTGATTCAGGCGGATATGGCGCAGGTTGGCGTTAAAGTGGTGATAGTGCCGGTTGAAGGCCGTTTCCAGGAGGCGCGCCTGATGGATATGAATCATGATCTGACGTTGTCCGGTTGGGCGACGGACAGTAACGATCCAGACAGTTTCTTCCGCCCGTTATTGAGCTGCGCGGCCATCTCCTCGCAAACCAACTTTGCCCATTGGTGTAACCGCGAATTCGATGACGTGCTGCGTAAAGCGCTGGCCTCACAACAGTTGGCATCGCGCATCGATGCCTACGACGAAGCCCAGCAGATTCTGGCACGCGAATTGCCTGTGTTACCGCTGGCCTCATCACTGCGTTTACAGGCCTATCGCTATGATATTAAAGGCCTGGTGCTGAGCCCGTTCGGCAACGCCTCGTTTGCTGGGGTATCGCGCGAGAAAGAAGATAAGGTGAAAAAGCCATGATCATTTTTACCCTTCGTCGTTTACTGCTTTTGCTGGTGACGCTCTTCTTTCTTGGGCTGGTGGGTTTTAGCCTCAGCTACTTCACGCCGCATGCGCCATTGCAGGGCGCATCGTTCTGGAATGCGCTGGTGTTCTGGTTTAACGGCGTGCTGCACTGGGATTTCGGCGTTTCCAGCATCAACGGCCAGCTTATCTCCGAGCAATTAAAAGATGTTTTCCCGGCAACGATGGAGTTGTGCCTTCTCGCCTTTGGCTTTGCTCTTCTGGTGGGTATTCCCGTTGGGATGGTCGCCGGCATCACGCGCAATAAATGGCAGGACAAATTAATCAGCGCGTTGGCGTTGGTCGGTTTCTCTGTGCCGGTGTTCTGGCTTGCCCTGCTGTTCACGCTTTTCTTCTCGCTGACACTCGGATGGCTGCCCGTATCCGGACGTTTTGATCTGCTTTATCAGGTCAAAAGCGTGACCGGGTTCGCGCTGATTGACGCCTGGCTCTCTGATTCGCCATGGCGCGAAGAGATGATTGCCAGCGCGCTGCGTCATATGGTACTGCCGGTACTGACTCTGGCCGTCGCGCCCACCACCGAGGTCGTGCGTCTGATGCGTTTAAGCACCATTGCGGTGTTTGATTCCAACTACGTGAAAGCGGCCGCGACGCGCGGTGTCTCCCGCTTAACAATCTTGCGTCGCCATGTTCTGCATAACGCACTGCCGCCGGTGATCCCGCGTTTAGGGCTACAGTTTTCCACTATGCTAACGCTTGCGATGATCACCGAAATGGTCTTTAGCTGGCCGGGGCTGGGACGCTGGATGATTAACGCTATCCGCCAGCAAGATTACGCGGCGATTTCTGCGGGTGTGATGGTCATTGGCTCGCTGGTCATTATGGTAAACGTCGTCTCTGATATTTTGGGTGCAATGGCTAACCCTCTGAAACATAAGGAATGGTATGCCTTACGATAGCGTCTACATCGAGAAGCGCCCGCCCGGTGCGTTGCGCACCGTGTGGCGTAAATTCTACGGTGACACCACCGCGATGATTGGTCTTTATGGCTGTGGCGGGCTGGTGCTGCTGTGCGTATTCGGAAGCTGGTTCGCGCCCTATGGTATCGATCAGCAATTTCTCGGTTATCAACTGCTGCCACCGTCGTGGTCGCGCTATGGTGAAGTCTCCTTCTTCCTTGGCACGGACGATCTCGGCCGCGACGTGCTAAGCCGCTTGCTGAGCGGTGCTGCGCCGACCGTGGGCGGTGCCTTTGTGGTGACATTAGCTGCCACACTGTGCGGGCTGGTACTCGGCGTTCTCGCCGGGTCGACGCATGGCCTGCGTTCCGCCATGCTGAACCACATTCTCGACACCCTGCTCTCAATTCCGTCGCTGCTGCTGGCGATCATCGTCGTCGCCTTCGCCGGCCCGCATCTATCGCATGCGATGTTTGCCGTCTGGCTGGCATTGCTGCCGCGCATGGTACGTTCTATTTACAGTATGGTGCATGATGAACTCGAGCGTGATTATGTGGTAGCTGCCCGTCTGGATGGCGCATCAACACTGAATATTTTGTGGTTCGCTATTTTGCCGAATATCGCAGCGGGGCTGGTAACGGAAATCACCCGCGCGCTGTCGATGGCGATTCTGGATATTGCCGCGCTTGGTTTTCTTGACCTTGGCGCACAGTTGCCGTCTCCGGAATGGGGCGCGATGCTTGGCGATGCGCTGGAACTGATCTACGTTGCGCCGTGGACGGTGATGCTGCCAGGTGCTGCGATAATGATTAGCGTGCTGCTGGTTAACCTGCTTGGCGACGGTATTCGTCGTGCCATTAACGCGGGGGTGGAGTAATGCCATTACTGGATATTCGTAATTTAACCATTGAACTGAAAACCAACGAAGGCTGGGTAAAGGCCGTCGACCGCGTCAGCATGACGCTCGCTGAAGGTGAAATTCGTGGGCTGGTTGGCGAATCCGGTTCAGGGAAAAGCCTGATCGCTAAAGCCATTTGTGGCGTCAATAAAGATAACTGGCGCGTCACCGCAGACCGCATGCGCTTTGATGATATCGACCTGCTGCGCCTCTCTAACCGAGAGCGTCGCAAGCTGGTCGGCCATAACGTGTCGATGATTTTCCAGGAACCGCAATCCTGTCTTGATCCGTCAGAACGCGTTGGCAAGCAGTTGAAGCAGAACATCCCCGGCTGGACCTACAAAGGCCGTTGGTGGCAGCGTTTTGGCTGGCGCAAGCGCCGTGTCATCGAACTGCTGCACCGTGTGGGAATTAAAGATCATAAAGATGCGATGCGCAGTTTCCCGTATGAACTTACGGAAGGTGAATGCCAGAAAGTGATGATTGCCATCGCCCTGGCGAACCAGCCGCGTTTGTTGATTGCCGATGAGCCAACGAACGCCATGGAACCGACCACCCAGGCACAGATTTTCCGTCTGCTGACGCGCCTCAACCAGAACAACAACACCACCATTCTGTTGATTTCACATGATTTGCAGATGCTCACCAAATGGGCGGATAAAATCAACGTTATGTACTGCGGGCAAACGGTAGAAACGGCACCGAGCGAAGATCTGGTGACCATTCCTCATCATCCGTATACGCAGGCGTTAATTCGCGCGATCCCTGATTTTGGAAGCCCTATGCCGCATAAAAGCCGCCTGAACACCATGCCAGGCGCGATTCCCCTGCTGGAGCAGTTACCGATTGGTTGCCGTCTTGGGCCGCGTTGCCCTTATGCACAGCGAGAATGCATTGAAACGCCGCGTTTGACCGGCGCGAAAAACCATCTTTTCGCCTGTCATTTTCCGCTGAATATGGAGAGAGAGTGACGTGGTCGAGACATTACTTGAAGTGCGCAATCTGAGTAAAACGTTCCGCTATCGTACTGGCTGGTTTCACCGTCAGACGCTTCAGGCGGTCAAACCGCTCAGCTTTACATTGCGTGAAAAACAGACGCTGGCGATCATCGGTGAAAACGGTTCTGGGAAATCAACGCTGGCCAAAATGCTTGCAGGTATGATTGAACCGACCACGGGTGAGCTGTTGATTGACGATCATCCTCTTCACTATGGCGATTACTCGTTCCGTAGCCAGCGTATTCGTATGATTTTTCAGGATCCGTCAACGTCGCTGAATCCGCGTCAACGAATCTCGCAAATTCTCGATTTTCCGCTGCGCCTGAATACAGAGCTTGAAGCGGAGGAGCGGCAAAAACGGATTATCGAAACGCTGCGTATGGTCGGGCTGCTGCCAGATCACGTCAGCTATTATCCGCATATGCTGGCACCCGGTCAGAAGCAACGTCTTGGGCTTGCGCGCGCGTTGATTCTGCGTCCCAAAGTGATTGTTTGCGATGAAGCGCTGGCGTCACTCGATATGTCGATGCGCTCACAGCTGGTCAACCTGATGCTGGAATTGCAGGAGAAACAGGGTATTTCGTATATCTATGTCACTCAGCATTTGGGCATGATGAAGCATATCAGCGACCAGGTGCTGGTCATGCATCAGGGTGAAGTGGTCGAACGCGGCAGTACTGCTGATGTGCTGGCGGCACCGCTGCATGATCTGACTAAACGTTTGATTGCGGGCCATTTTGGTGAGGCATTAACAGCAGACGCGTGGCGTAAAGACAGATAATTGTTCACCGCCGTTAGCAAAGATTTCATGTCCAATCCGACAGAGATGAAGTGGTCGGATTAACTCTCCCGGCGACTCATGCTAGAATCGCCGCGATTTAACGACGGCTCGCCGTTTTCAGGCAGGTCGCCATAACAATGAATATAAGGATTAAAAGCTATGGGTTTTCTTTCCGGTAAGCGCATTCTGGTCACTGGCGTTGCCAGCAAACTGTCCATCGCATACGGTATTGCGCAAGCGATGCACCGTGAAGGGGCTGAACTGGCGTTCACCTATCAGAACGAGAAACTGAAAGGCCGCGTAGAAGAGTTTGCCGCACAACTGAACTCCAGCATCGTGCTGCCGTGTGACGTGGCTGAAGATGAAAGCATCGAATCCCTGTTCACTGAACTGGCGAAAGTATGGCCGAAATTTGACGGTTTCGTTCACTCCATCGGCTTCGCGCCGGCAGACCAGTTAGACGGCGACTATGTGAACGCGGTGACCCGCGAAGGCTTCAAAATTGCGCACGACATCAGCGCATACAGCTTCGTTGCAATGGCGAAAGCCTGCCGCAGCATGCTGAACCCGGACTCTGCCCTGCTGACCCTCTCCTACCTGGGTGCAGAGCGCGCGATTCCTAACTACAACGTGATGGGTCTGGCTAAAGCGTCTCTGGAAGCTAACGTCCGCTACATGGCTAACGCTATGGGCCCGGAAGGTATCCGTGTTAACGCCATCTCTGCGGGCCCGATCCGTACGCTGGCCGCATCCGGTATCAAAGATTTCCGTAAAATGCTGGCGCACTGCGAAGCGGTTACCCCGATTCGTCGTACCGTTACCATTGAAGATGTGGGTAACTCTGCTGCATTCCTGTGCTCCAACCTCTCTGCCGGTATCTCCGGTGAAGTGGTTCACGTTGATGGCGGCTTCAGCATCGCTGCAATGAACGAACTGGAACTGAAATAAGTTCTTTGCCCTTCCGCGCTCGCGGAAGGGTATTCCCTCCCCCGTTTTTCCTTCTGTTATTCCAGTAAGTTATTAATTAGCACCGAACAGTATTTTCTCCTATCGCGCGCTTACGCCAGGATATTTATCCATAACGATCCGGTGTTGCCTCTCATTCTTGCATCGGTTCGCCACTTACCTTTCAAGGAATGCCCATGGAGCAACGCCGCGCTTACGGTAAAAGCCACTGGTATCATGAGACCCAGTCCCGATCGCAACACAGTGATGTTCTGCCCCTTGTGCCTGAAGCCGCCCACGTTGAAGATCGCTTTTTACTGGGGTTATCGCTGCCTGAATCGCTGCAACACGACTGTTCGTCATGGCTAAGCGCCTGCCGTAATCTGGCACGAGCACTGTTTCCGGATGAAGTCGCCATCAGCCGCTTACGGACATTCAGTGCCTACGACCGTCTGAGTAGCGCGCTAACGGTCGCACAGGTGTGCGGTGTACAACGGCTCTGTAATCACTATGCCGCCCGTCTGGCCCCCCTTCCTGGCCCTGATTCCTCGCGCGAAAGTAACCATCGTCTTGCTCAAATTACCCAGTACGCTCGCCAGCTTGCCAGTTCTCCCTCCGTAATAACCCCTCTGGCACGACAGCAGCTCGACGATGTCGGGTTAACCTCCTATGACATTATTTTGATTAATCAGATTGTGGGTTTTGTCGGCTTCCAGGCACGCGTAGTGGCGATTTTCCAGGCGCAACTGGGGCAGCCGGTACGCTGGATTCCCGGCATGCCGACACAAGAAGATGCCGCCGCAGAAGTGTTCGTGGCGACCGAGAGTGAATGGCTGAGCGATTTGCCCCCCGTCGATGCGCGTTATGCAACTAAAACCCAGGCGCAATCGCTGCTGCGCTGGCAGTCCCAACCGACACTCGCCGCATTAACCCCGCTGTTAGCACACGAGGAAACGATACTGGATGGTCTTGGACAGTTGATCGCAACGCTCCCGGTAAATCCGCCCCTGCAAACTCTAGCGGCGCTGGTGCCTGCCCGCATTAACGGCAGCGTGAGCTGCTTTAATTACTACAGCGCACAATGGCAAGGTGCCAGCGGTCTCCCCGAGGCTATCCGTAATGGCGATCGCGCTGTGCAAGCATGGTGCCATCAGTATCCGCGCGAACAGGCCGTGACCCAGGCTATTGGTCTGTTGACCCGCGCGCCGGACCGTTTTAGCCCCGCGCAATTTGCGTCACTCACGGAAAACGGCTTGAGTGCGCAAGAGAGTACGACGCTACTCGCCTGGAGCGCGCTATTTGGCTGGTTAAATCGCTTACGAATCGCGCTGAGAAGCGAGCGGCAACCTGCGTAAAAGGATGAAAGAGCGCTTGCCGCAACAGTGAGAATCGCGTAAAACTGTCAGCCGCTCTTTTGGCCAAGAAAATACATCATTATGCTTCAGGATAACCCGCTGCTCGCGCAGCTAAAACAGCAACTTCACTCCCAGACGCCGCGTGCGGAAGGGGTTGTCAAAGGCACGGAAAAAGGTTTCGGTTTCCTCGAGGTCGATGCGCAGAAAAGCTACTTTATTCCGCCGCCGCAGATGAAAAAAGTGATGCATGGCGATCGTATTATCGCTGTGATTCATTCTGAAAAAGATAAAGAAAGCGCCGAACCGGAAGAACTGGTTGAGCCATTCCTGACCCGCTTTGTCGGACGTGTGCACCGTAAAGACGATCGCCTCTCTATCGTTCCCGATCATCCTTTAATCAAAGATTCCATTCCTTGTCGCGCCGAGCGCGGCGTGGATCACGATTTCAAAGAAGGCGACTGGGCCGTGGCAGAAATGCGCCGCCACCCGCTGAAAGGCGATCGCACCTTCTACGCAGAACTGACCCAGTTCATCACCTTCGGCGACGATCACTTCGTGCCGTGGTGGGTGACTCTCGCCCGTCATAATCTGGAAAAAGAAGCGCCGGACGGCGTGGCAACGGAGATGCAGGATGAAGGGCTGGAACGTCGCGACCTTACCGCCCTCGACTTTGTCACCATCGATAGCGCCAGCACCGAAGATATGGATGATGCGCTGTATGTGGAAGAGGCCGCCGACGGCAAGCTGAATTTAACCGTGGCGATTGCCGACCCAACCGCATGGATTGTCGCAGGCAGCAAGCTTGATAACATCGCCAAAGTGCGCGCGTTTACCAACTATCTGCCGGGCTTTAACATCCCGATGCTGCCGCGTGAACTGTCCGACGACCTCTGCTCGCTGCGTGCCAATGTGGTTCGCCCGGTTCTCGCCTGCCGTATGACGCTGGCCGACGATGGTGCGATTGAAGATAATATCGAGTTCTTCGCGGCTACCATTGAATCGAAAGCTAAGCTGGCCTACGACGATGTTTCCAACTGGCTGGAAAAAACCGGCGACTGGAAACCTGACAGCGAGAATATCGCGCGTCAAATCACGTTGTTGGAACGTGTGTGTCAACTGCGCAGCGAATGGCGGAAAACCCACGCGCTGGTGTTTAAAGACCGCCCGGACTACCGCTTTGTGCTGGGTGAAAAAGGCGAAGTGCTGGATATCGTTGCCGAACCACGCCGTATCGCTAACCGTATCGTTGAAGAGTCAATGATTGCGGCTAACATCTGCGCGGCACGCGTGCTTCGCGACAAGCTTGGTTTCGGTATTTATAACGTGCATACCGGTTTTGATCCGGCAAATACGGAAGCGCTGGCAGCATTGCTGAAAACGCACGACGTTCATGTGGATCCGGAAGAAGTTCTGACCCTGAATGGCTTCTGTAAGCTGCGTCGTGAGCTGGATGCACAGCCGTCAGGTTTTCTGGATAGCCGCATCCGTCGCTTCCAGTCTTTCGCTGAGATCAGCATCGAACCCGGCCCGCACTTTGGCCTGGGGCTTGAAGCCTACGCGACCTGGACTTCACCGATTCGTAAGTACGGCGACATGCTTAACCATCGCCTGCTGAAAGCGATCATCAAAGGTGAAAATGCTGCGCGCCCGCAGGATGATGTTACAGTCCAAATGGCAGAACGCCGTCGCCTGAACCGCATGGCGGAACGTGACGTCGCAGACTGGCTGTATGCGCGCTATCTGAACCCGCAGGCGGGTAAAGAGACACGTTTCGCGGCAGAAATTATCGATATCAGCCGTGGCGGTATGCGCGTGCGTCTGGTCGACAATGGTGCCGTGGCCTTTATTCCGGCGCCGTTCCTCCACGCCGTGCGTGACGAAATGGTTTGCAGCCAGGAAAACGGTACCGTACAGATCAAAGGCGAAGTCGCTTACAAAGTGACTGACGTTATCGATGTGACCATCGCAGAAGTGCGCATGGAAACCCGCAGCGTTATCGCCCGTCCGGCGGTTTAAGCCTGATAAAAAAGCGGTTTCGTTAAACGAAGCCGCTTTTCACTTAATGTTGTATCGTCTGCCATTTTTTTCTCTTCTCTTTTGCCGCTATTTTTAGCATCATTGATTTCATTCAAATTTCTAAACAGGGTTACACCATGTCTAATCTTGATGCGCATCAGGTTGCTCAACGTATTGATACCGTTCTCGATATCCTGGTGGCGGGTGATTACCACTCTGCAATCAATAACCTGGAAATTCTTAAAGCTGAACTGCTGGCACAAATTGCCGATCAACAAGCTACACAAACAGGTCAGCCAAAATCCCCGTGGGAAATCTGACACCGCTCACTTCGCGTAAAGGCGCCAGCGCGTTTTCGCCCCGACTTTTGATACGTAATTAATTATGAATGCCCGACAACAATCCATCCTGCAGATGGTTATCGATAAAGGCCGTATGAGCGTCGCCGACCTGGCTAAAATGACCGGCGTCTCTGAGGTCACCATCCGTCAGGATTTGAACCTGCTCGAGAAAGAGAGCTATCTGCGCCGCACCCACGGCTTTGCGGTTCCGCTGGACAGCGAAGACGTAGAAACCCGCATGATGAATAACTTTGCGCTTAAGCGCGAGCTGGCAAGCTTTGCCGCCTCACTGGTGCTGCCAGGCGAAACCGTGTTCATCGAAAATGGCAGCAGTAATGCCCTGCTGGCGCGGACGCTGGCAGAGCAATCGGATATCACGATTATTACTGTAAGCAGTTATATTGCTCACCTGCTGAAAGAGATGCCGGCGGAAGTTATCCTGCTTGGCGGTATCTATCAGAAGAAAAGCGAAAGCATGGTAGGCCCACTGACGCGCCAGTACATCCAGCAGGTTCATTTCAGTAAAGCGTTTATCGGTATTGACGGCTGGCAGGCTGCAACGGGCTTTACGGGCCGCGACATGATGCGTGCTGACGTGGTGAATGCCGTTCTGGAAAAACAGTGTGAAGCGATTGCATTGAGTGACAGCAGCAAGTTTGGCGTTACTCATGCATATCCGCTTGGGCCGATGACGAAGTTTAGCCGGGTGATCACCGATGATGGGCTGGCGGCAGAACAGCAGACTCAACTTGAGCGATCCGGGCTGAAGGTGGATATTGTTAAGAGGTCGTAGGGGCCTCTCACCCCGACCCTCTCCCACAGGGAGAGGGAGTAAACCGCACACATATTGAAACAGGCTCAGTCGGTTCCCTCTCCCTATGGGAGAGGGTTAGTGTGAGGACTCTTTCTCCCACAAAACATCCATTCCTCGTATTGCGCTCCTCACTCCGCTATGAGATTTTTCCTAGTGTCCAATTAGGACTTTTTACCTGTCGAATATACGATAAAAACGTAGAATTAATGTTAGCGATATAACAGGAAGTAACTATCACTTGCGTGACTAAGTAACAGTTCTACAACCTGCGCAACATGCTTCACGACATAAGCCGTTTTTATCTCTGGCCAGCGGCTATAATTTAAATAGGCTTTTTCCGTGAATCGAATATTCAGGAGAAAATACGATGACTTCAATGAACAAAAAAATCACTGCAGCAGTAATCGCTGCCACTTTAGTAATGTCACTGAGCGCATGTTCAAACTGGTCCAAACGCGATCGTAACACAGCTATTGGCGCTGGCGCAGGCGCACTGGGCGGTGCAGTATTAACTGACGGCAGCACCCTGGGGACGCTGGGCGGCGCGGCAGTCGGCGGGATTATCGGCCACCAGGTTGGCAAATAATTAATCGTCTGTGTATTTGAAAAAGAATTCAGGGCCCCGATTTTTATCGGGGCCCTTTTTGTTTGTTAACCGCCTGCCAGTTTTACTTTTAGCCCTTTCGCCTCAAGTAATGTTTTGAGCAGGTCGCGCTTATCACCCTGAATTTCAATCACGCCATCTTTCACTGAACCGCCGCAGCCGCATTTCTTTTTCAGTTCTGCCGCCAGTTTTGCCAGTGATTCATCATCCTGATCGATGCCGGTAATCAGGCACACGCCTTTTCCTTTCCGCCCGCTGGTCTGGCGTTGGATACGCACAATGCCATCGCCTTTTGGACGTTGCACAGCGGCCTTCGGTTCGTCGATACGACCGCTGTCGGTGGAGTACACCAGACGGCTATTGGAGTCGCTCATTACGCCCCCTTTTGCAGTGAGGCGTTAATGGTGCGCAATGTCATTGCCGGGTCTGCAGATTGCGTCACCGGGCGACCAACCACCATGTAGTCTACGCCCGCAGTCTGCGCTTGTTCAGGTGTCATAATACGGCGCTGGTCACCCGCTTCGCTGCCCACGGGGCGGATACCTGGCGTTACCAGTTTAAAGGCCTGCCCAAACTCTTGCTTGAAGCGTACCGCTTCCTGCGCCGAGCACACCACACCATCAAGGCCACAATCACGCGTCAGTTTTGCCAGTCTGGCGGCATAATCCGCAGGTGACAACGTCACGCCGAGATCCAGCAGGTCGCTGGCTTCCATACTGGTCAGCACGGTGACCGCAATCAGCAGCGGCGCATCTTTTCCGAATGGCAGCAAGGCTTCGCGCGCGGCGGTCATCATGCGGGATCCACCGGATGCATGGACGTTCACCATCCAGACGCCCAGCTCTGCCGCTGCCGCAACGGCATGGGCGGTGGTATTCGGGATATCATGGAATTTCAGATCCAGGAAGATATCAAAGCCACGCTGCTGCAAATCACGCACGAACTGCGGCCCAAACAGCGTGAACATCTCTTTTCCAACTTTCAGACGGCAGTCGCGCGGGTCGATACGGTCGACGAAAGCGAGCGCTTTATCGCGGTTATCGTAATCGAGAGCAACAACAACGGGAGAGGATGTGACAATACGGGAAGAAGATGAAGCAGTAGACGTCATGACCAGACCTTCTTGTTGATGGGCGCCCGGCTATTCAGGCGCAGAAAAGGTAAACGGCGAGCATTCTACCTGCGAGTGCGCCAAATTGACAGGCACGATTCGCCCTGCCGACCATTGCATGCACGATGCTGAATCTGTTAAGGGAAAAAGCAAAGAGTATGTTGTAACTAAGATAGGTGTTTTTTTAAATATTACTGCCCGTCCAGGCCACGAATCGGCTTAACGGTGGACCATGCGCGGCAGGATGGACAATGCCAGTAAAGCGTATAGGCGGTGAAGCCACACTTCTGGCAACGGTAACGCGGTTTGCTGCGGATCTGTTCACCAACCATGTCTCGCAGCACCATCAGGCTCTCTTTCGCGCGCCCTTCTTCTGCTTCGTTGAGGTGATAATCCATCAGCTTATGGAAGACGCGCATCGTAGGATGACGCTGTAACTGGCGCGTCACGTAGGTTTGCGCGACGTCGCCGCCCTCACGCTGATCGAGCACCTGCGCCAGCATCAGTTCTGCAGCAGCACCGGTATTTTCCTCTACGCAGCGTTGCAGGAACGATTCCCACTCATCCGTTTTACCCAGTTGTTGATAGCAGGTTTGCAACATTTCCAGCGTTTCGCTGACCAGTTCTTTATCCTGATCGATGACGCGCAGCAGGCTTTCGCGCGCTTTCGCGTAATCGCCCTTCGCCATCCAGACGCGACCCATCATGATAGAAACACGCGCGCTCGACGGATCGGCAGATGCCCCCTTCTTCAGCAGCGTCATCGCCTTATCCATATCATCGTTGCCCATCTGTTGCAGGGCCAGCTCGCACCAGAAATGGGCGATTTCGCCACGATGTTTCTCTTTGCCGAGCTTCACCAGACGTTCGGCAACATCAATAGCCTTTTGCCAGTCGCTGGTCAGCTGTGCGATTTGCAGAAGTTGTTGCAGTGCGCTGATACGGAAATCCGTTTCATCCACCAGTTGGCTGAACATATCTTCCGCGCGGTCATACAGCCCGGCAGCCATGTAGTCCCGGCCCAGTTGTTGCACTGCCAGCAGGCGCTGATCGTAGGTCAGCGAGGCGCTTTCCATTAAGGTTTGGTGAATACGGATGGCGCGGTCAACCTCGCCGCGTGAACGGAACAGATTGCCGAGCGTAAGGTGAGCTTCAACGGTGCCAGTATCCTCTTTTAACATATCGAGGAACAGGTCAACCGCTTTGTCTTGTTGGTTACTCAAGAGAAAGTTAACCCCTGCCACATAATCTCGTGACAAACGGCTCGCTTCGTCCTGTTTGGACTGTTGTGCACTTCTGCGCCCCATATACCAACCATAAGCTGCGGCAACGGGTAAAAGCAGAAACAACAACTCCAGCATAAATCGTTATTCCTTCGCTACTGGCACAGTCGGGTTAACGGACGGCACACTCTCAGGCGCAATCTGATTTTCCAGACGTTTAATTTTACGTTCTGCACGCAGCAGAGAAACACGCACGCGCAGCCAGAACAGGCCACAAACCAGCCAGCCTATCGCAAAACCTACGGCAAACAATACCGCCAGTAATGTTGAAATTCTGAACTCGCCCTGCGCCAATAAGTAATTAAAGGTCACAAGCTGATCGTTTTGCGCGCCCAGCGTCACTGAAATGACAAAGACCGCTAACACCAATAAGAAAATGAGAAAATATTTCACACGACGTCCCGTTATGTGGCTTTGGCTGATAAATCCTGTTTAATCTATCGCATCCAGCCTTATAAAGTATCATTTTCGCCACGCGGACGAAATGGAAAAGCACACGGCCAGTTCAGGATTTGAGGGTTAAAGGGGGCAAAATCAACCCTGACTCAATTTTCCTGCTCGCGTTTGCGAATTTCCTGCGCTTCTTCGCCAGGCGGTGACAGCGGGCCGCATATTTTTTGAGCAAGCCAGGTCGCCACCGTCACCAGCAGCCAGGACATCAACGTTGCCGCCACTAAATCGCGTGGCCAGTGCATCCCTAACAGCAGGCGACTGCCCATGACCGCCGTTGCCCATACCAGCAAAATCGCGATGGTGAACGTGCGTCGACGCGGCCACAGCAGGCCCACCGCCAATAGTGCCCAACTGGCCGCAAACATGGTATGCCCTGACGGAAACGCGAACCCGGTCTCTTTTTGCCAGTGTTTGCGTAAGAACGACGGGATATCCTGTTGTTGTGCAAGCTGTTCTTTTACCAGTGCGCCGCGATCCTTACGTTTTAAAGTGTAGAACTCATCAACGGGAATATGGTGCGTTTTTTCCAGCCAGATAACAAAAGGCCGTGGTTCCTGCGCCATACTCTTCACCCAGGATTTCGCGCCCTGCCCGATCATTATCGCCCCGGCAAGGATCGCAAAGAGCATGATTGCCGGACGCAGACGAAAGCGCAAACACCATAAAAACCAGCCAAATAGCACGACATGGGTGATGATTCCCCACGGCTGGGTAACCGTTTCCGTAACCCAATACAGCGCTTTTAGCCATACTTCTGAATGGCCCGGCTGCCAGGCCCAGCCGGAGATCCAGACTGCGAGCGGCATCGCTAACAATACGGCGGCCCCCACGGCGGTTCGTCTGGCAATTGTTAGCATAACGGCTCCTTTGTCTCTGAATCCTCAATAATAACCGAATAATAACATAACGGCGAAACTGGCAAAATTGTGCGCTTTAACAGCAGTCACTTGCGCACTATTAGGTGAACCAAAGCACGTTGTGGCAAAATACACAAAACAGAAAGCGCTAATGGCGCTGACATAATCTGGAGAATCACATGCAGCTTAAACGTGTGGCAGAAGCCAAACTGCCAACCCCCTGGGGCGATTTCCTGATGGTGGGCTTTGAAGAACTGGCAACCGGGCAGGATCATGTCGCCCTGGTTTTTGGTGACATTTCCGGGCAAACGCCGGTACTGGCACGCGTTCACTCCGAATGTCTGACGGGCGATGCGCTCTTTAGCCTGCGCTGTGATTGCGGTTTCCAGCTTGAAGCCGCCCTGACGCACATCGCGGAAGAAGGCCGTGGCATTCTGCTTTATCATCGCCAGGAAGGTCGTAACATCGGCCTGTTGAATAAAATTCGCGCCTATGCGTTGCAGGATCAGGGCTACGACACCGTTGAAGCCAACCACCAGCTTGGCTTCGCTGCCGATGAGCGTGACTTCACGCTGTGCGCAGATATGTTCAAGCTGCTGGGCGTGGACGAAGTGCGTCTGCTGACCAACAACCCGAAAAAGGTTGAGATCCTGACCGAAGCGGGCATCAACATCGTTGAACGCGTCCCGCTCATCGTCGGGCGTAACCCGAAAAACGCCTACTATCTCGATACCAAGGCGGCCAAGATGGGCCACCTGTTGAAAGAAGAATAAACATCAAGCCCGCCAGCCACCCTGGCGGGCTTTTTTTACAGCGAAATATTTTCCTGCGTAACTCCGTCAAAAATGTGGCATTTGTCCATCTCAAAGCGGAACCACACCTGCTGCTGCAACCCATTGTCGATAATCGGTTTCGCGGCATCGGAAGCGATACGCGCCGTCAGTTCAAACTCACCAACCTGCAAATAAAGAAAATATTCGTGCCCCATGTTTTCAATACGGATTAACTTCCCTCGCCCGCAGCTTGTATCGAACGGCGCTGTCGACACATCCACATATTCCGGGCGAATACCGAAATACACCTCTTTATCCACATAATGCGCCACTTTACCCTGCTGGCTGGCGTTCAGGGCCAGTAAATCCTCGCCAACAGTGATATGTAAGCCATCTCCGCGACGCACGATTTTCGCCGGTTTGATGTTCATTTCCGGTGCGCCAATAAAACCCGCGACAAACATGTTTTTCGGTTTGTGGTACAGGTTATCCGGCGTATCCACCTGCATGATGTGGCCCAACTTCATGACGCAGATACGGTCGCCCATGGTCATCGCTTCGGTTTGATCGTGGGTGACGTACACGGTGGTCGCTGGCTTACCCGATTTTTTGAGCTGCTTATGGAGGTCTGAAATACGAATACGCATGGAGGCACGCAGTTTGGCATCGAGGTTTGAGAGCGGCTCATCGAACAGGAATACGTCCGGTTTTTTGACAATCGCACGCCCTACCGCCACACGCTGCGCCTGACCGCCGGAGAGCTGACGCGGCAAGCGATCCAGCAGATCTTCCAGCTCCAGCAATTTGGCGGCATCTTCAACCTGTTGATTGATTTGTTCTTTTGGCAGTTTGCTCAGTTTCAAACCAAACGCCAGATTTTCCCGCACGGTCATGTGCGGATAGAGCGCGTAATTCTGAAACACCATCGCAATACCGCGCGCTTTTGGCGGCAGATTGTTCACTACGTTGTCACCGATACGAATTTCACCGCCGCTGATGGTTTCCAGCCCGGCGAGCATACGCAGGGTCGTGGATTTCGCACAGCCGGAGGGGCCAACAATCACCATGAATTCACCGTCGGCAATGTTCAGGTCGATACCATGTACCGCTTTGAAGCCGTTGGAGTACACCTTTTCCAGTTTATTAAAAATCACTTCAGCCATGATATTCCCTCTTAGCCTTTAATTCCGCTGCTGGATACGCCCTGGACGAAGTAACGCTGCGCCAGGAAGAACACAATGATAGATGGCAGAATGGAGATGCTCGCCATTGCCAGAATTTCGTTCCATGGCGCCCCTTCCGTAACGTCGATGGACATTTTCAGCGCCAGTGCAATCGGATATTTATCCACGCTGTACACGTAAATTAACGGGCCGATAAAGTCGTTCATCGACCACATAAACTGGAACAGTGCGACCGAGATAATCGCTGGTTTCAGAATCGGCACCAGCACATACCACAGCACTTGCAAGGAATTACAGCCGTCAATCTGTGCGGCTTCTTCCATATCACGCGGTACACCGCGCAGGAACTGCACCAGCATAAAGACGAAGAACCCCTGCGTGGCGAACGCGGTTGGCAGATAAAGCGGCAGATAGCTATTCAGCATGCCCATTTCCCGGAACATCAGATACTGCGGAATCAGCAGCACGGTGCTCGGCAGCAGCATGGTGGCGATGAGCGTGGCAAACCAGAATTTCTTCCACGGGATCTCAAAACGTGCAAAACCGTAAGCCACAATGGTGGAGGAGATAATGGTCAGTATCACCTTCGGGAGTACGTACTTAAAGGTGTTAATCATGTAGTGACCGAAGTGATATTCCGTACCCGTTTTCCAGCCATTGATAAACCCATCCCAGGTGGCATGTGTTGGCCAGAGATTCAGGGTGGTGAAAATTTCGCTGTTCGGTTTGAAGGCCGCAGAAAACATCCACGCCAGCGGGTAAAGCATCAGCAGGCCGACCAACAGCAAAATCACATAGCGAATATTACGGCTGATTTTTTCGCGGAGGAGCGTACGTGCGACTTCGCTCTGCGCATCCTGTGCAGTTGCCGTCATGATATGTTGTTCACTCATTTTTGCCTCCTTTATCCGCCGAGTAGAAGACCCAATATTTCGATGACTTAAAGGCCAACAGCGCAAAGATGGCCACCACCAGGAACAACACCCACGCCAGCGCCGCGCCATACCCCATGTCGAAATACTTGAAGGCGGTATCGTAGATGTAGAGCGAAAACAGGTAGGTATAGTAGGTTGGGCCGCCGCCGGTGATGACAAACGGCGCGGTAAATTCCTGGAATGCGCCGCTGGTTTGCATAATGAAGTTGAAGAAAATGACCGGTGTAATCAGCGGCACGGTAATTTTCAGGAACATTTGCCACTTAGTGGCACCGTCGATCATCGCCGCTTCGTATTGTGACTGCGGCACGTTTTGCAGTGCAGCAAGGAAAATAACCATTGAAGAACCAAACTGCCAAACGCTGAGCAGCGTTACAGAGAACAGCGCCAGCGGCGGTTCACCCAACCAGTTGATGGGATCAAGGCCAAATAGACCAGTAAAGCTGTTCAGCAGGCCGTCGATAGCAAACAGCGCACGCCACAGCACGGCAATAGCGACCGAGCTGCCGAGAATAGAAGGAATGTAGTACGCCGTGCGGAAGAAACCAATGCCGCGCAGTTTAAAGTTCAGCACAAAGGCAATGAACAACGAAAACATGAGCTTCAGCGGGATGGTAACGAACACATATACAAAAGTGACCGCGAGAGATTTCCAGAATAACGGGTCCTCCGTGACCATATAACGGTAGTTTTCGATACCGTTAAACTCAGGAGGACTCATCAAATCATATTGCGTAAAGCTCAACAGAAAGGAAGAGACGAAGGGAAAGGCGGTAAACACCAACAATCCAATTATGTAGGGTGAGATCCATGCCAACCCTAGCCACTTATTTTCATTCATAACAGCCTCAGGATAAATAAATGATGCCGTATCATCCCGTAAAAACCACATAAACATCGCGATCGATATCACAGTCAAAATAATTAAGAAAACGCAAGCTATGATCGGCATCAAAGCCTTGCCACACAAGGAGTCACACATAATTACCGTGAATGAATTAAAGCTCTAATCGTCCTTTACGCATTAATATAAAATATTTGCTAATAAAACTAATAAATCATAAATTTATTTTTACCAAAAACTAATAATATTAGTAATATAGGTAAAAAAAGCCCGACCACTTTCGTGTGTCGGGCTGTAGTGTTGACCGAATCAATCCAGCATATTACGAATTACGTAATGCAGGATCCCGTCGTTCTGGTAATACGTCAGTTCGGTTTGGGTATCGATACGGCATCGGCAGGCCAGCGTTTCTGTGGTGCCGTCAGCAC
The DNA here is from genome assembly GCF_965231525.1 of Pseudocitrobacter faecalis. Lineage (NCBI taxonomy): Bacteria > Pseudomonadati > Pseudomonadota > Gammaproteobacteria > Enterobacterales > Enterobacteriaceae > Pseudocitrobacter > Pseudocitrobacter faecalis. The sequence goes on from NZ_CBDDNJ010000002.1 coordinate 2,247,921, forward strand.
GTGTCAGGGTCACCGGGATCGTGGCACCTGGCTTAAGCTGCTGTAAATCCGGGATATCAATCTTCTCTTCCCCGGTCAGCCCCAGCGACTGCCGCGTTTCACCCTGCGGAAACTCAAGCGGCAGAATCCCCATACCGATCAGGTTGGAACGGTGGATACGCTCAAAGGATTCGGCAATCACCACCCGCACGCCCAGCAAACGCGGCCCCTTCGCTGCCCAGTCGCGACTGGAACCCGAGCCGTACTCTTTTCCGGCGATCACCGCCAGCGGCGTACCCTGCTTCTGATACGCCATTGCCGCATCGTATATCGACATCACTTCCGAACCGGGCAACAGACGCGTCATTCCCCCTTCCACACCTGGCACCATTTCGTTTCGGATACGAATGTTGGCAAAGGTGCCGCGCATCATCACTTCGTGGTTACCGCGGCGGGAACCATAAGAGTTGAAGTCACGGCGTTCAACGCCGCGCGCCTGCAGGAAGCGGCCTGCCGGGCTGTCCGGTTTAATACTGCCTGCCGGGGAGATGTGGTCAGTCGTGACGGAATCACCCAGCATCGCCAGGATTCGTGCGCCGTGGATATCCTCCACCGGCTTCGGCTGCGCTTCCATATCGTCAAAAAACGGTGACAGACGAATGTAGGTAGAGTCCTGCTGCCAGTTGTAAGTATCCGATTCGGTGACGGTGATAGCTTTCCACTCCGGTGTGCCTTCAAAGACTTCCGCATACTCTTTGCGGAACATCTCTGTAGACACCTGCTGCACAGCTTTAGCGATTTCCTGGCTGCTCGGCCAGATATCCTTCAGGTAAACCGGGTCGCCTTTCTGATCGTGGCCGAGCGGGTCACTTGCCAGGTTGACGTTCATATTACCCGCCAGCGCATAAGCCACCACCAGCGGCGGCGAGGCCAGCCAGTTGGTTTTTACCAGCGGATGGATACGCCCTTCAAAGTTACGGTTACCAGAAAGTACGGCCCCAACGGTCAGGTCGCCCTTCTTAATCGCCGTTTCGATGGGTTCAGGCAATGGCCCGGAGTTACCGATACAGGTGGTGCAGCCATAACCCACAAGGTTAAACCCCAGTTTATCCAGGTATGGGGTGAGACGTGCATGGGCGAGATAATCAGAAACGACTTTCGATCCCGGCGCCAGTGAGGCTTTCACCCACGGTTTCGGCTTCAGGCCCAGCTGTGCAGCTTTTTTCGCCAGCAGCCCTGCTGCCATCAGAACGCTCGGGTTGGATGTATTGGTACAGGAGGTTATGGCGGCAATTACCACAGCACCATCCGGCAACGGGATAGTGTGACCATTCAATGTGTATTCCACCGCCTGCTTATCTTTCTGGGCGACGTTCACTTCGAGCTCTGTCGCGGCGGCAAAGGCTTTAGGCACATCGCCCAGCGCAACACGATCCTGCGGGCGTTTCGGCCCGGCGAGACTCGCTTCTACCGTCCCCATATCCAGCTCAAGGCTGCTGGTGAAGATCGGTTCATCACCCGTGTTGCGCCACATCCCCTGCGCTTTCGCGTAGGCTTCAACTAACGCAACCTGCTCGTCGCTGCGCCCGCTCAGGCGCATGTAATCGAGCGTAACGCCATCAATCGGGAAGAAGCCGCAGGTTGCGCCATACTCCGGTGACATGTTGGCGATGGTGGCACGATCTGCCAGTGGCAGAGAGTCCAGACCATCGCCATAGAATTCGACAAATTTCCCCACCACGCCGTGTTTACGCAGCATTTGCGTGACGGTCAATACCAGATCGGTGGCAGTAATACCTTCGCTGAGTTTGCCGGTTAACTTGAAGCCCACCACATCCGGAATCAGCATCGAAACCGGCTGACCGAGCATTGCCGCTTCTGCTTCGATTCCCCCAACGCCCCAGCCAAGTACGCCCAGGCCGTTAATCATCGTGGTGTGTGAGTCGGTGCCAACCAGCGTGTCGGGGTAAGCAATCCATTCATCGTTCTGTAACTCGCTCCAGACCGCTTTACCAAGATACTCAAGGTTGACCTGGTGACAAATTCCGGTACCCGGCGGCACGACACTGAATCGGCTGAACGCCTGCTGCCCCCAGCGCAGGAACACATAGCGTTCATGGTTACGTTCCATCTCCAGACGCACGTTTTCAGCGAAAGCATCGTCATCGCCAAAATGATCCACAGTAACCGAGTGGTCAATGACCAGGTCAACCGGCGAGAGCGGATTCACCTTCGCGGTATCGCCACCCAAACGCTTCACCGCTTCGCGCATGGCGGCCAAATCCACCACCGCGGGTACGCCGGTAAAGTCCTGCATCAAGACCCTCGCCGGGCGGTAGGCAATCTCCCGGTCGACATGGGCGGTTTTCACCCACCCGGCCAGGGCTTTGATATCTTCTTCAGTAACAGAATCCCCATCCTGCCAGCGCAGTAGGTTTTCCAGCAGGACTTTTAATGATTTGGGCAGACGGGAAATGTCACCCAGCGTGTTGGCTGCCAGCGGTAAGCTGTAGTAGTGATAGGTTTTATCTTGTGTGTGCAGCGCGTCCTTACTGGCTTCTCGTAGTGTTGACGACATAGCTCCTCCTTTATGCGTAACGGGACTTGCAATCCCCCTGACACTCCTCAGGGTACGCATTAAAGATAACACAAAGATGCCGTAACGTTTTGATAACAACTCTAATTGATAAAATTGGTGAGACTATTCGGAGAAATGAAAACGCCCGGCGCAACGACCAGGCGTGAGATAGCGGGAAGACGGAGAAGGTTGCTCTGCCGGTTTATCGGCACAGTAGCCAGATAATTTGCCCCCAGAACAGAAGCGAAGCCGACAGCGCGCCCATCCATGACCAGTATTTCAAATTGTGATGCGTATTCATTTTGCGTACACCTTTTTATGCAGGAGTGCATTCAGCCGACAATGTGCCGACAGACCGTTGCTGTGGTGTATTTAAAAGCCAGCGCCAATGCGGAAGGTAAGTTGGGCGAGCCACCCTGCTATTATTTTTTTTTACGCTCAGCAGGATTAAAGGACTCAATAAATTCACGTTGTTCTGGCGTCAATTCCCATGATTCAGGAATTTTGACCTTGTCGCGTTTCTCCGGCTGCGGCTTGGGCTGAGCAGGCCGGGAACGACTGGAGATGAACATCATCAACCCCAATACTTCCAGACAAGCAGTGCAACAACCACCCAAAACAGCGCAGAGCCCAGGAACACCGCCGTCCAGGCTTTTCGCTTCACGTGCGGATCGCGCTGTGGGCCTTTGGTTCCTGACGGCATCGACAACCTCTTACAATCGATATTACTTATCATTTTGGCACCAAACAATCGGTACGATTAATCATCACTGAGACAAATCCTAAATAAAATCTAGTCAAAAATCCAGTGCTTTCGCCAGCAAAACAGACGCATTTATTTAATCTTTTGACCAAAAATAAATAATTGAGCAGTAAAATTTGCCTTAAGGGGAATTCGTTTCTACTTTTGTGCGCGCCGCAGCAATACATTAGACAAATTAATGAAAAACAGAGACGTATATTCTGAGTAAGAAAATGAGAATGAGGAAAGGACGTATTACGATTTAAACGGTATCCCCGCCAGGAGATACCGTTCAGAAGGTCAGAGAATTACTTCTCAGGCAATTTAATATCTTTGAACATCGCTTCGATGTCTTCATTCGATCGCAGCGCAACTGCCGTATCGACAACGTCACGCGTTAAATGCGGCGCAAAGCGCTGGATAAAGTCGTACATATAGCTGCGCAGGAAAGTGCTGCGGCGGAAGCCTATCTTGGTGGTGCTATGGCTGAAAATACCGTCGGCATCCAGTTTCACCAGATCGGGATCGGAAACCGGGTCAACCGCCATGCTGGCAATCACCCCAACCCCCAGACCTAAGCGGACGTAGGTTTTGATAACGTCGGCATCGGTAGCGGTGAAAACTATACGCGGCGTCAGCCCGGCGCGGTTAAACGCGGTATCCAGCTCTGAGCGCCCGGTAAAGCCAAAGGTATAAGTTACCAATGGATATTGGGCCAGTTCTTCGATAGTCACCGACGTTTTCGATGCCAATGGATGCTCCGGCGTCACCACAATGGAACGGTTCCAGTGGTAGCACGGTAACATGACCAGATCGTCATACAGATGCAGCGCTTCTGTGGCGATGGCAAAATCCGCGTTCCCCTTCGAGACTGCTTCCGCAATCTGCGTCGGCGAGCCCTGATGCATGTGCAGAGAAACGCGCGGATAGCGCTCGATAAAGCCCTTAATCACCCCAGGCAGTGCATAGCGCGCCTGGGTGTGCGTTGTGGCGACGTACAATGAGCCTTTGTCCGGCCAGGTATGTTCGCCCGCCACCGACTTAATCGCATCCACTTTCGACAGCACTTCACGGGCAATGCGAATAATTTCCTGGCCGGCTGGCGTGACCTGCGTCAGATGCTTACCGCTGCGCGCAAAAATCTGGATACCCAGCTCATCTTCCAGCATTCTGACCTGCTTACTGATGCCCGGCTGTGAGGTGTACAAGCCTTCAGCGGTAGAGGAGACGTTGAGGTTATGGTTAACCACTTCAACGATATAGCGGAGCTGCTGTAGTTTCATGGTGCGATATCCGGTTGCGTAATGATACGCTATTAAGACGATTTAATAATAAGAAAAGTGTTTGCTATAACCACTATATCATTTATAGCAAGTGTGTATAGATGGGAACAAAAAATAATAACGCGGTTATAAAAAAGGGCCGATGATCGGCCCTTTATGCGGTTTGTCAGGTGACAATTATTTCTTCGCTTCGACCCATTTACCGTCGACAAAGAAGGCAGACCACCCGGTCGCTTTGCCATCTTTCTCGGAAGAAACATATTGCTGCTTCGTCTTACGGCTGAAGCGCACCATCGTCTTGTTACCTTGCGGATCTTCCTGCGGCGCATCGGCCAGATAACGCAGTTTCTCCGGCAGACGATCGCGGAATCGGAACAACTCTTCGACCAGCGGCGCGCGGGTTTCACGCGATTTCGGGAAGGTGTTCGCCGCCAGGAAGACCCCGGCAGCACCGTCACGCAGAACGAAGTAGGCGTCTGATTTCTCACACGGCAGCTCCGGCAACGGAACCGGATCTTCTTTCGGCGGCGCCACTTCACCGTTACGCAGGATCTTACGGGTGTTCTTACACTCTTCGTTAGTACACGCCATGTACTTACCAAAACGCCCCATTTTCAGGTGCATTTCAGAACCACATTTCTCACACTCAACGATCGGGCCGTCATACCCTTTGATGCGGAATTCACCCTCTTCGATCTCATAACCGTCACAGGTCGGGTTATTACCGCAAACGTGCAGTTTACGTTTCGGATCGATGAGATAGCTGTCCATCGCCGTACCACACTTCTGGCAACGACGTTTTGCGCGCAGCGCGTTGGTTTCAGCGTCGTCGCCTTCCAGCACGTTCAACACTTCGTTTTCAGGCACCAGATTGATGGTGGTTTTGCAGCGCTCTTTTGGCGACAACGCGTAACCGGAGCAGCCCAGGAACACACCGGTGCTGGCGGTACGAATACCCATCTTGCGACCGCAGGTCGGGCAATCGATGCTGGTCAGCACCATTTCGTTTGGCTGCATGCCGCCCTCTTCTGGCGGTTTCTCAGCCGTTTCAAGCTGCTTGGTGAAATCACCGAAGAAGAGATCCAGCACCTGCTTCCACTCGGCTTCGTGGTTTGCCACGCGGTCGAGATGGTCTTCCATCTGTGCGGTAAAATCGTAGTTCATCAGCTCGCGGAAGTTTGCTTCCAGACGGTCGGTGACGATTTCGCCCATTTTTTCCGCGTAGAAACGACGGTTTTCGGTGCGCACATAGCCACGATCCTGAATGGTCGAAATGATCGACGCATAGGTGGACGGACGACCAATACCGCGTTTTTCCAGCTCTTTAACCAGTGAGGCTTCGCTAAAGCGCGCCGGCGGTTTGGTGAAGTGCTGAGCAGGCGTCAGTTCAACCAGCGAGAGTGTGTCCCCCTGATTAACCATCGGCAGCGTGCGATCTTCATCGCCTTTGCGCAGCGCAGGCATAACCTTCGTCCAGCCATCAAAACGCAGGGTACGACCGCGCGCCTTGAGTTTGAAATCACCCGCCTGCACCGTAAGCGTTGTGGAGTCGTATTGCGCCGGTGTCATCTGACAGGCAACAAACTGGCGCCAAATCAGCTGATACAGTTTTTGCGCATCGGCTTCCATATCTTTTAGTGATTCTGCCACCACGGAGACATCGGAAGGACGAATCGCTTCGTGCGCTTCCTGTGAATTCTCTTTGCTGGCGTACTGGTTCGGGTTCTTCGGCAGATATTTATCGCCAAAGTTATCGCTGATGTACCCACGCACCATGCTCACTGCGTCCTGGCTCAGGTTGGTAGAGTCGGTACGCATATAAGTAATGTGGCCCGCTTCGTACAGACGCTGCGCCATCATCATGGTTTTTTTCACGCCAAAGCCCAGACGTGTGCTGGCGGCCTGCTGCAGCGTAGAGGTGATAAACGGCGCGCCAGGCTTGCTGCTGGTCGGTTTATCTTCACGCTCAAGAACGCTGTAGCTCGCTTTTTCCAGCAAGCTAACGGCAGCCATTGTCTCATCGCGATTTACCGGGCGGAAAGCTTTATCATTCTGATGCGTCACCTCCAGCGGTAACGCGTCGCCGCCCGGCGTAGTCGTATTGGCAACCACGTCCCAGAACTCTTCCGGCACAAAGGCTTTGATTTCGCGCTCGCGCTCAACCACCAGACGCACGGCAACGGATTGCACGCGGCCTGCGGACAAACCGCGGGCGATCTTTTTCCACAGCAGCGGCGACACCATATAGCCCACAACGCGGTCCATAAAGCGGCGCGCCTGCTGCGCGTTAACACGATCGATATTCAGTTCGCCCGGCTTTTCAAACGCCTGACGAATCGCATTCTTTGTAATTTCGTTGAACACCACGCGGCTATAGCGCGAATCATCTCCACCAATCACTTCCCGCAGGTGCCAGGCAATGGCTTCCCCTTCGCGGTCAAGGTCGGTTGCGAGATAGATGTGGTCGGCTTTTTCCGCCAGTTGTTTAAGTTCTGAAACTACCTTTTCTTTACCCGGGAGCACTTCGTAGTGCGCTTTCCAGTCATGCCATGGGTCAACGCCCATGCGATTAACCAGCGCGCCACGTTCATCCTTTTTAGGCTTTTTGGCCGTTTTGGTGGAGGCAGAGTCAGCGCTCTTTTTGGCGGCTGAGCCACTTGTCGGCAAATCGCGGATATGACCGACGCTGGACTTAACCACGTAGTCATTACCCAGATACTTATTGATCGTTTTGGCTTTTGCCGGGGACTCAACGATAACGAGAGCTTTACCCATATTCACCTTTACCTAATTTGATTCTTCCAGAATACATCGCACATTGAGTCACCTGTCCACTGGCGACAAGCCTTGTATGTTGCGGCGGTCTCAATGGATATCAACCCTTAAGCCACCCACTTCACATCCTGAAGCCAGGCGGTTGAGTTCACTGACGTTTTACCGCCAGGTGCTATAGCACGAAGAATTTTCGGTCGAATGTCAAGCAAATCTGTTGCCAGATTGCCGAAAGCGTCACACTGTACCTGATAAAATTCGTTACGCAACTTTATTAGCACGCATTTGTTAAACGCGCCAGAAAGGCAGGCACAGGCTAAAGCATAACTATAGCCCTGAAGTTTCAAGGGAGTATTTGCCCCGAGCGCGTGCCCGGCGTAAACTAGAGGAAGTTTTTCGAGGAGTAGAAAATGTCTGGTAATACACAACCCATCGATCGTCAAACTCTGCTTATTGAAGCAAACCGACTCATCCGTGAACATGAAGATACCTTAGCTGGCATCGAAGCCACGGGCGTAGAACAGCGCAATGGCGTATTGATATTCAGCGGCGAGTATTTCCTGGATGAACAAGGCCTGCCCACGCCGAAAAGCACGGCAGTATTTAACATGTTTAAATACCTTGCCCATCAGCTTTCCGAGAAATATCACCTGGTCGACTAACACACGTTGAGTCAGGCGATCTCACAGCCCGGCAGTGAGCCTACCGGGCTGTCCAGAGATTTACATCAACGGCTTTTGCCCCCGCTGCCACCAGCGCAGCAGCAGACGATCCGCACTTTCTGCCGCACTCCCGGTGAAACGGTCCATCATTTTCTTGCGCTGTTTATAACTCACGCTCATCACTTCCCGGTCTTTCATCAGGTTCAGCAGCAGTTCATCGCTGGTGCCCACTTCATCCACCAGCCCTTTCTCCTGCGCCTGTACGCCGTACCAGTGCTCACCGGTCGCCACGGCGTCGATATCAAGCGTGGGTCGCATCTCTTTAACGAAAGCCTTAAACAGATGATGGGTTTCATTAAGATCTTCGCGGAACTTTTGTCGCCCCTCTTCTGTGTTTTCACCCAGCAGCGTCAGGGTGCGTTTGTACTGCCCCGCCGTGTGCAGTTCAATATCAATATCTTTATTTTTCAGAAAACGATGAAGGTTCGGAATTTGCGCGACCACGCCAATAGAGCCAAGAATGGCAAACGGTGCAGCGACAATTTTATTCGCCACGCAGGCCATCATATAACCGCCGCTGGCCGCCACTTTATCGACCGCCACCGTCAACGGGATCTGCTTATCACGGATGCGTTGCAGCTGAGACGAGGCCAGCCCATAACCGTGCACCACGCCACCGGGGCTCTCCAGGCGCACCACCACTTCATCTTGCGGCGTGGCGACCGTCAGCACGGCGGTGACCTCTTCACGCAGTGAAGCGACTTCATGTGCATCCATACTGCCTTTAAAGTCAATCACCCACACGCGCGGTTTGCCTGAAGGCGTTGCGTTGCCTTGTTTGGCCTTTGCTTTTGCCGCCTTTGCTTCAAGTTTGGCTTTTTTCTTTTGTTCTTTATGCCAGAGTTTTTGCTGCGGGCCGTCGAGCAGCGCCACCGCTAAATCCTCCTGCATCTCTTTATGTTGCTCGCTGAGATTGGTTACCCGCAGCTCTCCACGTTGCCGCTTGCGCTGTGACAAATTAATAATAAGTGCTGCAATTACAATGATTGCGACGACAACCGTCACGATCTTCGCCAAAAACAGGCCATATTGAAAAAGAATTTCCACGCTTTCACCTTGTACAAATCCACTGAATCTGCGCCCAGTGTACAACACCGTTTTCGCTACGTCTCATCCACGATTAAAGCCTGCGAGACGCTTTCCGTAATTCAAATTGGATGATGAAATCATTGCAAATTGTTAATTTTCCGTTGTCTCTCCTCCTGGCTGATTGAAATAGTGGCGCGATTAGGGCATAAAGCCCAAAAGCCATGAAAAGAACACAGATTGTGGTAGCGAAAAGCCACAAAGGAGTCGTCGTGCACTACCAGCCCAAACGCGATTTGTTGCAAAACCGTATAATTCTGGTCACCGGAGCCAGTGATGGTATTGGTCGGGAAGCAGCAATCACCTACGCACGCTATAGCGCCAGCGTGGTTTTACTTGGTCGTAATGAAGAAAAATTACGCGCCGTCGCGCAAGAAATTGAAAACCACGGCGGGTTACCCGTACGTTGGTTTACGCTCGACCTGCTCACCTGCACACCACAGGATTGCCATCAGGTAGCTCAGCAAATCAGCATGCATTACCCGCGGCTTGACGGCGTACTGCACAATGCCGGGCTGCTCGGCGACGTGGTGCCGATGTCTGAGCAGAAACCCGACGTCTGGCAGCAGGTGATGCAGGTAAACGTTAACGGTACCTTTATGTTGACTCAGGCCCTACTGCCGCTGTTGTTGCAGTCTGAAGCGGGCTCACTGGTCTTTACCTCTTCAAGCGTAGGACGCCAGGGGCGCGCTAACTGGGGGGCCTATTCCGTGTCAAAATTCGCCACCGAAGGCATGATGCAGGTGCTGGCTGAGGAGTATCAAAACCGCCTGCGCGTCAACTGTATTAATCCCGGCGGTACGCGCACCAGCATGCGTGCCAGCGCGTTCCCAACGGAAGATCCGTTAAAACTGAAAACACCTGCCGATATCATGCCGCTCTATTTGTGGCTGATGGGCGACGATAGCCGCCGTAAAACGGGGATGACTTTTGATGCCCAGCCAGGCCGTAAACCGGGGATTGCCCAATGAGTGATGAACGCTACCGTGAGCGCCAGCAGCGCGTCAAAGATAAAGTTGATGCCCGCGTCGCGGCCGCTCAGGAAGAACGTGGCATTGTGATGGTTTTCACCGGCAACGGGAAAGGAAAAACCACCGCCGCCTTTGGTACGGCGACGCGCGCCGTCGGGCACGGCAAAAAAGTGGGCGTTATTCAGTTTATTAAAGGTACCTGGCCTAACGGTGAACGCAACTTACTGGAGCCCCACGGCGTCGAGTTTCAGGTGATGGCCACTGGTTTTACCTGGAATACGCAGGACCGTGAGAGCGATACTGCCGCCTGTATGGCCGTCTGGCAACACGCCAAACGCATGCTGGCCGATGCATCACTGGATCTGGTTGTGCTTGATGAGCTGACTTATATGGTGGCCTATGACTATCTGCCACTGGAAGAGGTACTGAGCGCGCTATGCCAGCGCCCGACGCACCAATCAGTGATTATCACCGGTCGCGGCTGTCACCGTGATATCACCGAGATGGCCGATACCGTCAGCGAACTGCGTCCGGTGAAACATGCGTTTGACGCGGGGATAAAAGCGCAGATCGGCATCGATTATTAAACGAAGAAATGCCGGAAAGATTCACCTTTCCGGCATACGGCTTAGAACGAAACGGTTACGCCTGCGTAGTACGCGCGGCCTGGTTCGTTGTAGGTGGATGCACCGTCGTTTTCACGATAAACCCGTTTATCAAACAGGTTGTTGATCCCGGCATTGGCGCGCAGGTTTTTGGTGATGTCGTAATTGACGTTCAGGCCGAAAATAGCGTACGGACTGATTTCGCGGTTCGACATCTCGCCCGCTTCATTACGGATCTCCGCATTCTGGCGCGGCTTCTGACGACCATACTGCGTCCAGCTTAACGTGGTATCCAGTTTGTCAGTGACCTGCCAATCAAGCTGCGAGTTAATGGTAAATTCCGGTATAACCGAGAGTGGGTTACCGGTTTTTTTGCTCTCCGAGCGGAACATGTAGGTCGCGTTGGTACGCCATTCAAGGACATCACGCAGCACAGGAATAGTCAGGTTCCCTTCCAGACCTTCAACGATCGCTTTACCGCCGTTTTCCCAGCGCAGAATATTGGCGCCATTTGAGGCGTAACCTACCACGTCATCCCCGGCCACGATTTTGTTTTTATAATCGTTGCGGAACCAGGTCACCCCTGCCGCATAGCCATTGTCATGGAACTCAATCCCCACTTCTTTGTTCACGCTGATTTCCGGGTCAAGGTCTTCGTTACCTAACAGGAAGCAGCTACCGGTACTCACCCCGACCGGGCAACCATTGCCACGCGTAGAGAGCAGATATCCCTCAGTAGATTGATAGAGGTTTGGCGCTTTAAACGCACGCGCGATCCCCGCTTTCAGAGTGAACATATCGCCTAATCCTTGCGAAATATTCAGGCTCGGGCTCCAGTTGGCTCCAAAAGTGTCGTGATAATCAAAGCGCAAACCGGGCAGAATCTGGGTACTGTCCGTCGCGGCGATGTTATCTTCAAAATAGAGGGAGCTAATCGTCGCACTGTTTTTACTGCTGCGGTCGCTGGCACTGCCGGAAACGTTGCCTACAGTAACGCCTGCGCTATCCGTGGCGGTCATTGATGCCGGATCGTTTAACTCGTCGCGGTTCCACTCTGCGCCCAGCGTAACAGTTTGATCGACCAGCAACTGAAGCGGGAAGTTCACTTCGCCACCCGCACGATAGCTTTCAAGACGGCTGGTTGAATAATCATCACTGTTGATCATCCCTTCCACTTTGCCGGTGGAACCTTCATCCAGACGCGTGTTGTTGGTTTTTTCGTAGTTGAAGTTGAGTTTAGATGTTCCCCAGTCCCAGATGCCGTTGTAGGTAATGCCGTAGTTCTGGCGGTACATGCGGTTGGTTTCGTCGCCATACAGCGTCTGAATTAATCCGCCCGGGCTGACGTTGCTGTTGCTGTACTGGGTATCACCCGCGTAGATATTCCCCTGCCGGCTGTAGCCATAGCTGAAATCGACAATTTGCAACGGGGTAATTTTCCACGACACCACCGCGTTAATATCTTTATTGCGCACGCCTTCACGCCCCGCAGCGGCAGAACCGTTCTGGGCTGTATTGATATCATAGGCATCAGCATCAGTTTTGTTCAGGTTGCCATACAGACGCATGGTCAGCGCATCACCGGCCAGCGGGCCGCTCAGGTTGAAGTTAGCACGTTTGGTCGCACCTTCTTTACTGTCTTCCGGCTGGTTGGTGAACAGAGAGAGCGAGCCGTGCCAGTCATTCGTCGGACGTTTGGTGATGATATTCACCACCCCGCCCGCCGCACCAGAACCATAGCGCGCCGCCGCCGGGCCACGAATCACTTCGATGCGCTCGACCATTTCCGCCGGAACCCAGTTGGTATCACCGCGCGTGTCACGTTCTCCGCGCCAGCTGTAGCGCACAGAGTTACGTGATGTCACCGGCACACCATCAACCATAATCAGGGTATTTTCCGGCCCCATGCCACGGATATCGATCTGGCGGTTATTACCACGGCTGCCGCTGGCGCTGTTCCCTGTCAGGTTAACACCGGGCATTTTGCGGATGATGTCGGAAAGGTCGTTCACCGGCGGGCTTTTCTGGATATCTTCAGCGGTGATGGTCGAGACCCCCGGCTGTTGCTTGAGCTCCTGCTCAGCGGTAACAATCATGGTTTCGTTATCGGCAAGCGGTTCTGTTGGCTCTTCATTGGCGGCCCACGCGGTGGTGCTCAGCAGGCTGGCTAAAAAGAGGGCAATTGGTTTTTTGCGTGTTGTTACAGAAATATACATTCCATCATTCCCTGTCATGAAGCATAAAATCAAGTGCGCATACTAATGATAATTATTCGCATTTCACATATGATTCATGGAATCTCCTCCACATCTCCTTTTTTGACTATAAAACAATCAATTCGGCAGATTTTGTGAAGGTGGAATGTCAGGCACAAAAAAACCGGGCGAACATTGCTGTTTGCCCGGCTTGATAATCAGGAAGTTGATTAACCGTTGCTGCGGCTTCCCCCGCCACGGCGCGGGTTGCTCACCTGGCTATGGCGTTTCACCGCACGGCGAATCTGATTCGCCTTCATGCGGCGTCGGTCTTTCTCAACCGCCACTTTCGATGCGGTTTCAGGCGGCAGTTCAACCAGCTCACGCAGGTAGTTGGTCTGCGCCAGATCCAGTTCGGTATAGCCGCCGCGTGGCAGGCCTTTTGGCAATGGAATATCACCGTAGCGAACGCGGATCAAACGGCTCACCTGCACGCCAACGGCTTCCCAGAGACGACGCACTTCACGGTTGCGGCCTTCCGTCAGCGTCACGTTGTACCACTGGTTGATGCCTTCGCCACCGGTAAATTTGATGGTTTTAAACGCCGCCGGGCCATCTTCAAGCTGTACGCCGCGGGAGAGCTCACGGACTTTGCTGTCATCGATCTGGCCAAACACGCGGACAGCGTACTCACGCTCAACTTCGCGGCTTGGGTGCATCAGGCGGTTTGCCAGCTCACCGTCGGTGGTGAACAGCAGCAGACCGCAGGTGTTCACATCCAGACGACCAACGGCAATCCAGCGCGCACCACGCAGTTTTGGCAGACGATCGAATACGGTCGGGCGACCTTCCGGATCGTTACGTGTACAGAGTTCACCTTCCGGCTTGTAATAAGCCAGAACGCGACAAATTTGTTCTACGGATTCTTTAACGGAAATCAGATGGCCATCAATACGAATTTTGAGGCCCGGGATCACTTCAACGCGATCGCCCAGTTTAGCAATTTTGCCGTCGACGCTCACGCGCCCCGCTTCAATGATCGCTTCGATTTCACGACGGGAGCCGTGGCCAGCACGCGCCAGCACTTTTTGCAGTTTTTCGCTTTTATCGCTCATAGAGCTTCCTTCCGGTGTCGCCTTCACAGGCGTCTGGGTATACTTTCAAAAACAATGTGTTGAGTTCTATTAAACCCTAACTCATTGAAAGGTATCTTTTACACGTAAAATGGCGCACCACGTGCGCCATAACAATAATTCGTGGCCGCGTATCTTACATGAATTTCTGATGAAAAGATTCATCTGGTTTATTCACGCTCAGAGGAACGGCTTCACATCACCCACGCCTTCACGCAGTACCACCGGCGTGTCGTCAGTTAAATCAATCACCGTTGTCGGCTGTTGTCCCAGATAACCGCCATGGATAATTAAATCGACCACTTTTTCCAGACGATCTTTAATCTCTTCCGGATCGGATTCGGTAAATTCGCTGCCCGGCAACATCAGAGAGGTTGAGAGCATTGGCTCGCCTAATGCTTCAAGCAACGCCTGGGCGATAGGGTTAGACGGCACACGCATACCGATGGTTTTACGCTTTTCCTGCAACAGACGGCGCGGCACCTCTTTCGTCCCTTTGAGGATAAAGGTGTAATTGCCCGGCGTGTTGTTTTTCATCAGGCGAAACGCCACGTTATCGACGTAAGAATAGGTCGACAGTTCGGACAGGTCACGGCACATTAGCGTGAAGTTGTGACCATCTGGCAGATGACGAATACGGCAGATGCGCTCCATCGCGCCTTTATCTTCAATTTTGCAGCCCAGCGCGTAGCCGGAGTCGGTTGGGTAAACAATCACCCCACCTTTGCGCACGATTTCAACCGCCTGGTTAATCAGTCGCGCCTGCGGGTTATCCGGATGAATATAAAAAAACTGACTCATGCTTCCCTCTCAGTAGAATTCTGTGGCGTCTCGAAGCGTTGCCAGATGCCCTCTACCCCGGCGGGTAGCCACAGCTTACGGCCCAGTTCTATCCATGGGCAGGGCTGATGAAAATCAGAACCCTGCGAGGCCAGTAACGCATATTCACGGGCATAGGTTGCAAGCTGAGCGCGCTCGTGTGGCGCCTGCTGGCACTGCGCGACTTCCATCGCATCCCCCCCCTGTTCACTGAAGTGGGCCAGCAATCTTTTCAGCCACTTGGCCGACAGGTTGTAACGAGCCGGATGGGCCATTACCGCCACGCCGCCTGAATGATGAATGACATCAATAGCTTCCCTTATTGTACACCACTGTGGCGGAACGTATCCCGTTTTCCCACGTGCGAGATATTTTTTAAACACATCGCCAATGGTGTTCGCTTTTCCCTGCTCCACCAGGAAACGGGCGAAATGCCCGCGTGTTACCGCACCGCCGTCGGCCAGGCGCTGTGCGCCTTCCAGTGCGCCGGGAATGTGGGCTTTTTCCAGACGTTCGGCAATCAACGCCGCCCGTTGGTTTCGCCGCGCTTTTTGCTGATTCAGGAAGGCCGTTAACGCTGGATGGTGAATATCAATATTCAGGCCGACGATATGAATTTCGTGATTTTCCCACAGCGTCGAAATCTCAACGCCGGTGATTAAATTCAACGCCAGCCCGGCGCGCGCGATCTCCGCCTGCGCCAGCGGAATGCCATCGACAGTATCGTGATCGGTGATCGCCAGCGTACCTACGCGCATCTCTCCGGCGCGATGCACCAGCGCTTCCGGCGTTAGTCGGCCATCGGAGGCGGTGGTGTGGCTGTGAAGATCGTAAATCACTGCATATGTTGTGTCGCTCAAAACGGCTCCCGTTGGGCTAATATTCGTATAAGACGACGCATCATAACGTTTACTGAGTAATTTCTAAAATCAGGGGTTGACTTTGACTCATCGAACTAGTTAACTAGTACGCAAGTTCACTTAAGCAAGGTATCGGCAAATGAAGACGAAAATCAATGTACTGCAGGGTTGGTGGCGCACTCCCAAATAAGGGCAGTGTCATCACGTCTGCATTTTGCAAACAGATACCCGGCCCGCCACTGAGCGGGCTTTTTATTGAACACCTATTTTACAGAACAGGCGAAACAAACAATGCAAACACCAAAACCAGCGCTTGAGCTTCTGACCAGTGACGCGATTTATCGTGAAAACCCAACCGCGCTTTTTCACCAGCTATGCGGTGCACGCCCGGCGACATTGCTGCTGGAATCTGCGGATATCGATAGCAAAAACGATTTAAAAAGCCTGCTGCTGGTCGACAGTGCGCTGCGTATCACTGCGCTCGGTGACACTGTCACAATTCAGGCGCTGACCGATAACGGCGCGTCCCTGCTCCCGTTGCTGGATACGGCGCTGCCAGCGGGCGTTGACAACCAGCATCAAGCGAATGGCCGCGTACTGACCTTCCCGGCGGTCAGCCAGTTGCTGGATGAAGATGCACGTCTTTGCTCACTGTCCGTTTTTGACGCGTTTCGCCTGCTGCAAACGCTGGTGACGCTGCCAGAAGATGAACGCGATGCGATGTTCTTCGGCGGGCTGTTCGCTTATGACCTGGTCGCCGGTTTTGAAGACCTGCCATCGCTTGAAAGCGATACTTCCTGCCCGGACTACTGCTTCTACCTGGCGGAAACGCTGCTGGTCATTGACCACCAGACCAAAAACACGCGTATTCAGGCCAGCCTGTTCACGCCATCATTGAGTGAAAAAGACCGCTTGCTGCAACGCATTGAGCAACTGCGTCAGCAACTGAATGAGCCCCCTGCGGCTCTGCCAGTGGTAACCGTTGAACAGATGCGCTGCGAGACCAACCAAAGCGATGAAGAGTACGGTGATGTGGTGCGTAAAATGCAAAAAGCGATTCGCGCCGGGGAAATTTTCCAGGTGGTGCCATCTCGTCGCTTCTCACTGCCCTGCCCGTCGCCGCTGGCGGCGTATGATGTACTGAAAAAGAGCAACCCCAGCCCGTATATGTTCTTTATGCAGGATAACGATTTCACCCTGTTCGGCGCTTCACCGGAAAGCTCGCTGAAATATGAATCCAGCAGCCGCCAGATTGAGATCTACCCTATTGCCGGTACTCGCCCACGTGGTCGACGCGCAGACGGTTCTCTGGATCGTGACCTTGATAGCCGCATTGAACTTGAAATGCGCACCGACCATAAAGAACTGTCGGAGCATCTGATGCTGGTTGACCTGGCGCGTAATGACCTGGCGCGCATCTGTACGCCGGGTAGCCGCTATGTGGCAGACCTCACCAAGGTCGACCGCTACTCCTTCGTGATGCATCTGGTATCACGCGTCGTCGGTGAGTTACGTAAAGACCTTGATGTCCTGCACGCCTACCGTGCCTGCATGAACATGGGCACCCTGAGCGGCGCGCCGAAGGTTCGCGCGATGCAGCTTATTGCTGGCGCGGAAGGCAAACGTCGCGGCAGCTACGGCGGCGCGGTGGGCTACTTCACCGCTCACGGCGACCTGGACACCTGCATCGTCATCCGCTCTGCCTTCGTTGAAAACGGCGTCGCCACCGTTCAGGCTGGCGCAGGCGTAGTGCTGGATTCCGTTCCCCAGTCCGAAGCCGATGAAACACGTAATAAAGCACGCGCGGTATTGCGCGCTATCGCGACCGCACACCACGCACAGGAGATTTTCTGATGGCTGACATTCTGCTGCTCGATAATATCGACTCATTCACCTATAACCTCGCAGATCAGCTACGCGCCAACGGTCACAACGTCGTGATTTATCGCAACCACGTGCCTGCTCAAACGCTGATTGAGCGTCTGGGTACGATGAAAAACCCAGTGCTGATGCTCTCACCCGGCCCTGGCGCACCGTCCGAAGCCGGTTGCATGCCGGAACTGTTGACCCGCATGCGTGGCAAACTGCCCATTATCGGTATCTGTCTCGGTCATCAGGCGATTGTTGAAGCCTATGGCGGCTACGTTGGTCAGGCTGGCGAAATCCTGCACGGGAAAGCATCCAGCATTGAACACGACGGCCAGGCGATGTTTGCCGGGCTGAGCAACCCACTGCCGGTAGCCCGTTATCACTCGCTGGTAGGGAGCAATATTCCCGCGGGCTTAACCATCAACGCGCACTTTAACGGCATGGTGATGGCGGTTCGTCACGATGCGGATCGCGTATGTGGTTTCCAGTTCCACCCGGAATCGATTCTGACCACTCAGGGCGCACGCCTGCTGGAACAAACCCTGGCATGGGCGCTGCAAAAACTGGAGCAGACCAACACTTTGCAACCGATTCTGGAAAAACTGTATCAGGCACAAACCCTGACACAGCAGGAAAGCCACCAACTCTTCTCCGCCGTGGTTCGCGGTGAAGTGAAGCCGGAGCAATTGGCCGCCGCGCTCGTTAGCATGAAAATTCGCGGTGAGAGCCCGATTGAAATCGCCGGGGCGGCCACCGCATTACTGGAAAACGCCGCACCGTTCCCGCGCCCGGACTACCCGTTTGCTGATATCGTCGGTACCGGCGGCGATGGCAGCAACAGCATCAACATTTCGACCGCCAGCGCCTTTGTCGCTGCGGCCTGTGGATTGAAGGTGGCGAAACACGGTAACCGCAGTGTATCCAGCAAATCTGGTTCATCGGACTTACTGGCGGCATTCGGCATCAATCTGGATATGAATGCGGATAAATCGCGTAAAGCGCTGGATGAACTGGGCGTCTGTTTCCTGTTCGCGCCGAAATACCACACCGGGTTCCGCTACGCGATGCCGGTACGTCAGCAACTGAAAACGCGCACCCTGTTTAATGTGCTGGGGCCGCTGATTAACCCGGCGCATCCACCGCTGGCGCTGATTGGCGTCTACAGTCCGGAGCTGGTACTGCCAATTGCTGAAACCCTGCGGGTGCTCGGTTATCAACGCGCCGCCGTCGTCCACAGCGGTGGCATGGATGAAGTGTCCCTGCATGCGCCAACCGTGGTGGCCGAGCTGAATCAGGGCGAAATCAAAAGCTATCAGCTCACCGCCGCTGACTTTGGTCTCAAGCCTTATCATCAGGAAGAGCTGGCAGGCGGCACGCCGGAAGAAAACCGTGACATTCTGACGCGCTTGTTACAAGGTAAAGGTGAGACAGCGCATGAGTCCGCCGTCGCTGCCAACGTCGCCATGTTAATGCGCCTTTATGGCCATGAAGATTTAAAAGCCAACGCACAAAAAGTACTGGATGTTCTGCGCAGCGGTGCAGCCTATGATTGCGTCACCGCATTAGCGGCAAGAGGGTAAAAAATGCAGACCGTATTAGCAAAAATCGTAGCCGATAAAGCGATTTGGGTAGAAGCCCGTAAACAACAACAACCGTTAGCCACGTTCCAGAATGATGTTCAGCCTACGCAACGTAGTTTCTACGATGCGCTGCGCGGTACACGCACCGCGTTTATTCTGGAGTGTAAAAAAGCCTCCCCGTCGAAAGGTGTCATCCGTGATGATTTCGACCCGGCGCGTATTGCAGGTGTCTACAAGCATTATGCTTCCGCAATTTCCGTATTAACGGATGAGAAATATTTCCAGGGTAACTTTGAGTTTTTACCTATCGTCAGCAAAATCGCGCACCAGCCGATTCTGTGTAAGGACTTTATTATCGATCCTTATCAGATTTACCTGGCGCGCTTTTACCAGGCCGATGCCTGTCTGCTGATGCTCTCGGTTCTTGATGATGAACAATATCGCCAGCTCGCCGCCGTCGCCCACAGCCTGAAAATGGGCGTGCTGACGGAAGTGAGTAATGAAGAAGAACTGGAACGTGCGATAGCGTTGGGCGCAAAGGTGGTGGGGATTAACAACCGCGATCTGCGCGATCTCTCCATCGACCTGAATCGCACCCGTCAGTTAGCGCCGCGATTGGGCCATGACGTTACGGTGATCAGCGAATCGGGGATTAACACCTATGCCCAGGTGCGCGAGTTAAGCCACTTTGCTAATGGCTTCCTGATTGGCTCGGCGCTGATGTCGCACGACGATCTGAATGCGGCAGTCCGCCGCGTGCTGCTGGGCGAAAACAAAGTTTGCGGCCTGACTCGTCCTCAGGATGCACAGGCCGCATATGAAGCCGGGGCCATTTATGGCGGGCTGATTTTTGTGGCGACGTCTCCTCGCTCGGTAACCCCTGAACAGGCTCGTGACGTCATCGCTGCCGCACCGCTTGGCTACGTCGGCGTCTTCCGCAACGCTCCCGTTCACGACGTAGTCGCACGCGCAAACGAACTGTCGCTCACTGCCGTTCAACTCCACGGCGATGAAGATCAGGCGTATATCGACGCCCTGCGCAGTCAACTGCCAACGGCAGTACAAATCTGGAAAGCCCTCAGCGTAGGCGAAACCCTGCCCGCCCGTCATCTCCATCACGTAGATAAATACGTGTTTGATAACGGCCAGGGCGGTACAGGACAACGTTTCGACTGGACGCTGTTGCAGGGTCACGATCTCAGCAACGTGATTCTGGCAGGTGGATTAGGCGCAGATAACTGCGTAGAAGCGGCCAAAAGCGGCTGCGCCGGGCTGGATTTCAATTCAGGTGTAGAGTCGCAACCGGGTATAAAAGATGCCAGCAAACTGGCCTCGGTTTTCCAGACACTGCGCGCATATTAAGGTATGAAAGGAGCAACAATGAGCACGTTACTTAACCCCTATTTCGGCGAGTTTGGCGGAATGTACGTTCCGCAAATCCTGATGCCTGCGCTGCGTCAACTGGAAGAAGCCTTCGTCAGCGCACAAAAAGATCCACAATTTCAGGCGGAATTTACCGACCTGCTGAAAAACTACGCCGGTCGTCCGACCGCGCTGACCAAATGCCGTAACTTAACTGCGGGTACCAAAACCACGCTGTATCTGAAACGAGAAGATCTGCTGCACGGCGGCGCGCACAAAACCAACCAGGTACTGGGCCAGGCATTGCTGGCTAAGCGCATGGGCAAAACCGAAATCATCGCCGAGACCGGCGCGGGCCAACATGGTGTTGCATCGGCGCTCGCCTGTGCCCTGCTGGGCCTGAAGTGCCGTATCTATATGGGTGCGAAAGATATTGAACGCCAGTCACCGAACGTCTTTCGTATGCGGTTGATGGGCGCGGAAGTGATTGCGGTACACAGTGGTTCAGCCACACTGAAAGATGCCTGTAACGAAGCGCTGCGCGACTGGTCTGGCAGCTACGAAACCGCGCACTATATGCTGGGTACGGCAGCAGGCCCCCACCCGTTCCCGACCATCGTACGCGAGTTCCAGCGTATGATTGGCGAAGAAACCAAAGTTCAGGTGCTGGAAAAAGAAGGTCGTCTGCCGGACGCCGTTATCGCCTGTGTGGGCGGCGGCTCCAACGCCATCGGGATGTTTGCCGATTTTATTACTGAAACCAGCGTCGGTTTGATTGGCGTTGAGCCTGCAGGTCACGGCATTGAAACCGGCGAACACGGCGCACCGCTGAAACATGGTCGCGTTGGCATCTACTTCGGTATGAAATCGCCGATGATGCAGACCGATGAGGGGCAGATTGAAGAATCTTACTCCATCTCTGCGGGCCTCGATTTCCCGTCCGTCGGGCCACAGCATGCGTATCTGAACAGCATTGGCCGTGCGGAGTATGTCTCTATCACCGATAACGAAGCGCTTGATGCCTTTAAAGAACTCAGCCGCCACGAAGGGATTATCCCGGCGCTGGAATCATCACACGCTCTTGCACACGCGCTGAAAATGATGCGTGAAAATCCGGATAAAGAGCAGCTTCTGGTGGTTAACCTGTCCGGCCGCGGCGACAAAGACATCTTCACCGTACACGATATTCTGAAAGCTCGAGGGGAAATCTAATGGAACGTTATGACAACCTGTTTGCAGAACTGACGGCCCGCAAGGAAGGCGCATTTGTCCCCTTTGTCACCCTCGGCGATCCGAACCCGGAGCAGTCGTTAAAAATTATCGACGCGCTGATTGAAGGCGGCGCAGACGCACTGGAACTGGGGATTCCTTTCTCCGACCCGCTGGCGGATGGCCCGACCATTCAGAGCGCGACGCTACGTGCTTTCGCCTCGAACGTCACGCCGACGCAGTGCTTTGAGATGCTGGCGGCGATCCGCCAAAAACATCCGACCATGCCTATCGGCCTGCTGATGTATGCGAACCTGGTATTTAACCGCGGTATTGATGAGTTTTACGCTGAATGCGCGCGCGTGGGGGTCGATTCAGTCCTGGTCGCTGATGTGCCGGTGGAAGAGTCTGCCCCGTTCCGCCAGGCGGCAATGCGCCATAACGTGGCACCTATCTTCATCTGCCCGCCGAACGCCGACGACGAACTGTTGCGTCAGATTGCTTCACATGGCCGCGGCTATACCTATCTGCTTTCCCGGGCGGGCGTAACGGGAGTGGACAGCCGTGCAGCACTGCCGTTGCATCATCTCGTTGAGAAACTGGCGGAGTACCATGCCGCCCCTCCGTTACAGGGCTTTGGTATTTCCACGCCAGAGCAGGTGCATGCCTCAATTGAAGCAGGGGCAGCAGGCGCGATTTCTGGCTCTGCCACAGTGAAAATTATCGAGAAGAATCTTGATAAGCCCGACGTTATGCTGGCCGAGTTGAAAGCTTTTGCACAGGCAATGAAAGCGGCAACGCGCCAGGCGTAGTACTCTGTAGACCGGGCAAGCGTAGCGCCCCCGGCAAGATACAGGCATATTTATTAATGAAGTTATCAATAAACTAAAGCTGCCAACAGGCAGCTTCAGATCGCCGACAAAGTGCGCTTTGTTCTTGCCGGATGCGGCGTAAACGCCTTATCCGGCCTACAAAATATTCCAAATTCAAGATATTGCAGAAACCTTGTAGGCCTGATAAGCGTAGCGCATCAGGCAATGTTGCGTCTGTCATCAGTTTAAAGCTGCCAACAGGCAGCTTTTTCTTCTGGATGCGAAAAAAAAGCGATTAACACAAACTGTGGGGTTGATATCTTAGATGAGAACCATTATCTTTCTCATCAACGAATAGTTGAGCAAATCACTCAGGTATTCGTTACGACATTGCTCACATTGCTTCCAGTATTACTTGCCCGCCTTCCGGCGGGCTTTTTTTATTCAATCACCCGCTCTATCGAGCCCTGTTCATTGATATACATGCAGCGATTCCTGCCTGACTGCTTACCCACGTACATCGCACCGTCGGCACGTTCAAGCACAATGCGCAGTAATTCCCCCGGGATCGCCCGAGTTAAGCCTGAGGTGACCGTAACCGGAATATCATATTGCCCAACTTTGATTTGATGATGTTCAATCGCCCGGGTAATGCGCAGGCCAGCCGCCATCGCTTCTGACTCATCCTTGGCCTTCAGGATCACGATAAACTCTTCGCCGCCAAATCGGTACACTGGCTCGTAATTGCGCGTGCAACTCTGCAATTTCTGCGCAAAGGCGCGCAATACCTCATCGCCAATAATATGTCCGTAGGTATCATTAATGCGTTTAAAATGATCGATATCCAGAATCATCACGTAGAGTTCACCATTGCTGCGATCCATTACCTGGCTTTCAAATGATTCATCCAGGATTCTTCTTAACGGCAGACTGGTTAATGCATCATAACTTATACGTAGCTGTAACAAATGTGTCTGATAAACGGTAATGGCCGCGACAAATTCCTGTAGTGCATGTTCAAAATCGTTAAATAATGTCTCTTGTATATTATCTTGTAAAACTGAATCGACTAATTGACGACAAACCTCATGCACCCGAATATGTTTATCATTAATGGTTAATAAAAAACCTTTATCTTCAGTATCAGTTACCAGATATTGATTCAACCAGCCACCAAATTGGCAACAATTATGTGCTTCGAGGCTGGTAATGTCATTCACGCTATCATCACGTTTTGCAATAAGACGGAACGCCTGCACCAACCAGCGATAGTGCCCCCCGACAGAACGATTTAACCCCGTAAGGAGCGCATCTATCTCTTTTAACTTCCTGTTCATCTGGCCTCCGACATTAACGTTAAGCGAATGATGTGAAACATTAACAATAATAAATTAAATCTCTGTCAAGAAAGACAAAAATTAGCATCAAACGCTAAATGTTTAATTAACATTTAAGGAAAGCTTTCCCTAAATACAATACATTCTAATTAATAAGTCTTACTAATACTCTTGCAATACCAGGAAAATTACAACAATACTGGCCGAGAATAAATGAAGATTTTCTGATTAGGAAGCCTTTCTACAACAAAAATCTAAAATTAAACGCTTACTTATCGATGGTTCTTCGCCCGGCAACGTGTTTTACCTTCCTTACGGATGCACGGTTACTGAGTCTCTCATACGTTGCCGCCCTACCCGGCTGCGCAGAGAGGCCTGCAAACCCGCTGGGTTGACGGCGAAAGTTATGGCTATTTTCACAAATCAGGCCTTCATTCTGACAGGGTATCATCATTGAATTAGCTGCAATGCATTAGGACTGATATTGCCTGCCGAGAGTTATTCAATTATTGTAAATTCGTTTAATATTTAATAAGAATAAGGATGTTCTTATGTGTACGAATTATATTGTAATTGCCGCCGCCGCCGTGACCAGCTTAATTCTTGAGATGGACATTGATGTCCCCGCTATTGTCCTATGGTTTGATCCGTGGCTGGACGCGCTGCGAGAATGGGCCAGATATAACACGCTGTTTATGCTGCAGGAATGAGGGTGAAGAGATTGTCAGGATGCGGAGTTCAGCCAGGGCTGGTCGCAAAAGACCAGCCCTGCAATCCGTTAGAATCGATAACCTGCTGAGAACATAAACACCCATGGATCGAGACGGGTACTGACGCTTTGACGCTCGCCGTTATGTTTAAATTTCACGTTGGTGTCGATATCCATATACCAGACGGACATGTTTACCAGCCAGTCACGGTTGATTAAATAGTCCATCCCCACCTGCCCGGCGGCCCCCCAGGAATCATCCAGACTAAGGTCTGACAGCCCGGCCTCTTTACCCGTTTTGTTAAAATCGTTATCAAAGAACGTAGTGTAGTTGATACCTGCACCAATGTACGGACGCAGTTTGCTGCTGGAATCACCAAAGTACCATTGTGCCATCAAGGTTGGTGGTAAGTGGTGAACGGTGGCGATATCCCCCGTTGGGCCAGTACCTACTTTGTGGCGGAACGGCGTTGCCGCCAGCAGTTCAATACCGATGTTCTCGGTTGCCATATAGGTAAATGTCAGGCCTAACTGTGTGTTATTGCTAACATTAAATCCGCCGAGAGCGCCAAGAACGTTATCCGAGCCCTCTGATGGACGCACCGTTGCGGAACCTGCACGAATGAAAAATTCGCCTGCGTCATGGGCCCATGCGCCACCAGAAAGCGTAGAAAGTGCTAAAGCTGCCACTGCTAATTTTTTCATACCCACTCCTTTTTTAGGGGTTTTATTAGTCATGGCAAATATACCTACAAATAGTTAATCAGGTAGCAACACAGATCACACCAAATGTTAAATTTTAACATTTGTTGATCTGGATTAATTTTTGCTTACTTTGTTGAGATGATGAATACGCATCCATATCAATTTCAGCGGTATTTTTCTGAAACAAAATTGTCCGGATCCCCACTTGCTCTCTTTCAAACCTCTGGATAACGTAGACACGACAATTTCTGTTGATGCGTTTTTTTCAGGTGTGCTATGAGCGATTTGAATCCGTGCATGACGTGCGGGGCCTGTTGTGCGTATTTCCGTGTCTCCTTTTACTGGGCTGAAGCCAACGATGGCGGCGGCCAGCTTCCTGCGCAGCTTACTGAGCCCCTCACCCCTTTTTTACGTTGTATGAAGGGTACCAACAGCAAACATCCGCGCTGCACTGCCCTTGAAGGCGAAATTGGCGGCAAGGTCAGCTGTTCTGTGTACCACGAACGCCCCACTCCCTGCCGCGAATTTGCCATGTCCGGTGATAATGGTATGGAGAACGACGCCTGTAATCGCGCCCGGGCACACTACGGCTTACCTCCTCTTTACAAAGATATGCTTTTCCATACGAGTCTTGAGGCTGCAACGAGTGTATTAACTGCGGTACAATCAGCGGCTAATTAACACCTTTACGCAAAATCTTTCACGCTGCATCAAGGCAGTTAACGAGCGAGCCCGATGAGCTACCCAGCTATGAGATTCGGGCGAGTAAGCGCAGCCTACTTAGAGGCAGCCTGAAGGGTGACGCGGATGCAATACTCAAGGAGAGTGCATGTCTATCACGGCGCAGTCCGTATACCGTGACACGGGTAATTTTTTCCGTAATCAGTTTTTAACCATTTTGCTGATTGCGCTGCTGTGCGCATTTATCACCGTGGTGATTGGTCACGCCTTTACACCCAGCGATGAACAGCTTGCTCTCTTGCGCCAGGGTGACAATCTCACCGGAAGCGTCGGCCTGTTTGATCTGGTCCAAAACATGACACCGGAGCAGCAACAGATTCTGCTGCGTGCTTCAGCGGCATCAACGTTTTCCGGGCTGATTGGCAACGCCATTCTGGCCGGCGGCGTCATGCTGATGATTCAACTGGTTTCTGCCGGTCACCGCGTCAGCGCACTGCGTGCTATTGGTGCAAGTGCGCCTGTCCTGCCTAAACTGTTTATATTGATCTTCCTCACTACGTTTATGGTACAAATGGGCGTGATGTTGATCGTCGTGCCGGGCGTATTGCTGGCCATTGTGCTGGCTTTCGCACCTGTCATGTTAGTGCAGGATAAAATGGGCATCTTCGTGTCGATGCGTAGCAGTATGAAACTGGCGTGGGCCAATATGCGCCTGGTGGCGCCGGCGGTCATTGGCTGGTTGCTGGCGAAAACGCTGTTACTGGTGTTCGCACCGAACTTCGCCGTGTTGACGCCAAACGTAGGCGCGGTAGTGGTGAATACGCTCAGCAACCTTATCTCTGCCGTGTTGCTGATTTATTTATTCCGCTTGTATATGCTTATTCGCAACTAATTTTTCCTGCGGGCCCGACGGTCGTTGGGCCGCAACTGGAGTACGGAATCGAAGTATGAAGCAGTTTCTGGATTTTTTACCGCTGGTCGTCTTCTTCGCCTTTTATAAGATTTACGACATCTATGCCGCAACCTCAGCGCTGATCGTTGCAACCGCTATCGTGTTGATCTACAGCTGGGTGCGCTACCGCAAAGTTGAAAAGATGGCGCTTATCACCTTTGTGCTGGTCGCGGTCTTCGGCGGTTTAACGCTCTTCTTCCACAACGATGAATTTATCAAGTGGAAAGTCACCGTGATTTACGCGTTGTTCGCTGGTGCGCTGTTGGTGAGCCAGTGGGTGATGAAAAAACCGTTGATTCAACGCATGCTGGGTAAGGAACTGACACTGCCCGCCTCAGTGTGGGCCAATCTGAATATCGCCTGGGCCGTGTTCTTTATTCTGTGCGGCCTCGCTAATATCTACATTGCGTTCTGGCTGCCGCAAAACATTTGGGTCAATTTCAAGGTCTTTGGCCTGACGGCGATGACGCTGTTGTTCACCGTACTGAGCGGCGTTTACATCTACCGGCATATGCCGCAGGAAGAAAAGTAAACCGCCATCGCAGGCAAATCAAAAGGCACACAACTCACAGTGTGCCTTTTTTATTACCAGGGGGAGTGCGGAATTCTGTTCAGCTACGCAGCACGCCTATTTCAATAAGCGCCTGGGCTGTCAGCAGAATAAACATAATAGCGACGAGTGGAGTGTACATTTTGCGTCTCCCATCCGAGCCATCATCTTAATTATAGTGTGTCTTTGTCCAGTTTTCTTAGAGAAAACTGGTTAATTCCGCCCCGCCATGCATTATCAGCTCCCTTTATAGGTCGAATACCCGTACTGACTCAGTAACAGAGGGACATGTAACTTTTCATTCGTTTTCGTCACCGTAAACAGCACCGGAATTTCCGGGAAGAACGAGGACAACTTCTCTGCCTTAAAGTACTCGCCCGTTTTAAACGTCACGCGATAAACACCGGGCTGCATATCCTCTTTTTCAGGATAGAGCGACTTAATGCGCCCATCGTTATCCGTTTTCTGAGTCGCCAGCATTACCCATCCCGAGGGTTGCTGTTTTTCCAGCGTCACGTCGACATCTTTAGACGGAACACCGGTTTGCTGATTCAGAATATGGACGCTGAGCGTACCGACAGGGGCCGCGTAAGCAATCGGCGCCGCGATGAGGGTGCTCAGTAAAACCAGCCCTGATATTTTCTTCATTGTCTTCATCCTTTTATTGAAATGTCAGCGAAAGCTTAGCCCGATTTATGTTTTAAAATATTCAACTTTTTGTGATATTTCTGTTTCTGGGATAAGCGCTTAATTGGCTGTTTTTTCTCCCGTAAGCCCCGTATGACGCGCGTTTGACTATTCTCGATGCCCATTTCGTAGTAGCATCCCGCCCGACGTCTTTTGAATAAGCACAGGGATTATAATGACACTGAAAAATGACGCCCCGCAGGGTGAACTGGTTTTACGCACGCTCGCCATGCCAGCGGATACCAACGCCAATGGAGACATCTTTGGTGGCTGGTTAATGTCACAAATGGATATTGGCGGCGCGATTCTGGCAAAAGAGATTGCTCATGGCCGGGTCGTCACCGTGCGCGTAGATGGCATGACCTTTCTGCGTCCGGTTGCCGTGGGCGATGTTGTCTGCTGCTATGCGCGCTGTGTTAAAAAAGGCAATACGTCGATTACGGTGAATATTGAAGTGTGGGTGAAAAAAGTCTCATCTGAGCCGATTGGTCAGCGTTACAAAGCGACTGAAGCGCTGTTTATTTACGTAGCGGTTGATCCATCCGGCAAACCGCGCGCGATCCCTGCCAACTAATACGACGCCCGGCCATTCACCGGGCGACATAAACGATCAGAGAAAACCGAGGACTTTAAAGAAGAAATAACCGATCACGATCACCACAATCGGCAGGATATAGAGCGGAAAAATTTGCAGGAAAATGGTGTTATGCGGCACCTTAATTTTCGCTTCCAGCGCCTCGCGCGTCATCCCATCTTCGCCCTTCGCTTTTTCCAGGATCATTTGATCGTTAACGCCTTCGCGCAGAAACTTCGCCTGACGGCTCATCCGTGCGCCAGAGTCCTGCAAGGCCAACGCGATGAACACCAGGGCAAAAATCACCCAGAACATCACGTTCAGCCCCTGCTGGAAGTTTGGCGTCGGTGAGTTATACCAGAAGAAGTTCAAAAACGGCGTATTGAAACGCATCATTTCGATCATCACGTGCGCAAAATCCATCATCACCGCATCGATGCCCGGCTGCTTTTCACTGTGATCGTACATAAATTTCAGTACCGAGATCAGCGTTGAAATGAGCGCAGGAATGAAAATCACCCAGCCTAGAATACGTTTCAGAATCGCGATGCGTCCCGCTTGTTGATACGTCATGGGTTCCCCTTGTTCAGACGTCTTTTTGTCAGGCTATATCCTATCAGTCTACCTGCTGGCAGCCATTTTTCCCGACTTTACGCGCGATATGATATACCATATTAAACGGCATTCATCGCCTAAGTTACTCAACAGAGAGGTTGTTATGTCCGCAGAGCGCCAGATACTCGCCGCTATTTTTGATATGGATGGATTACTGATCGATTCCGAGCCGTTGTGGGATCGTGCTGAACTGGAGGTCATCGCGAGCCTTGGCGTTGATATTAACCGCCGTAACGAGCTGCCAGACACTCTGGGTCTGCGCATCGATATGGTGGTGGATCTGTGGTTTGCCCAGCAGCCCTGGAACGGGCCGAGCCGTGAAGAGGTCACGGCGCGTATTATCGAACGTGCCATTAGTCTGGTAGAGGAAACTCGCCCGCTGCTGCCCGGCGTGCGCGAAGCCGTCGTCCTGTGCAAAGCAAACGGTCTGAAAGTTGGCCTCGCATCGGCTTCGCCGCTGCATATGCTGGAAAAAGTGCTGACCATGTTTGAGCTGCGCGATCAGTTCGATGCGCTGGCATCAGCGGAAAAACTGCCCTACAGCAAGCCGCATCCGCAGGTTTATCTGGACTGTGCTGCGAAACTGGGCGTCGACCCGCTCACCTGCGTGGCGCTGGAAGATTCCGTAAACGGCATGATCGCCAGTAAAGCCGCGCGTATGCGCTCTATCGTAGTGCCTGCGGAAGAAGGACAACACGATCCTCGCTTTGTGCTGGCTAACGTGAAACTGCACTCCTTAGCCGACTTGACGCTGAGCGATCTTCGCGGTTAACCCCTTCGCGGGCAACACCTGGTTGTCCGCAAATCCAACGCCCGTCATATTATTGAAACAACGTTTCATTTTAGTTTGTTTTTTTTATCACGCCCTTCTATGCTTGTCGTGAAGATCAGCCATAACGACAATAACCGCATACAGAGGTCACTATGATACTGAACGCCTTCAACCTGAACGGCAAAGTTGCGCTTGTCACCGGGTGCGATACCGGTTTGGGACAAGGAATGGCTTTGGGGCTTGCAGAAGCGGGCTGCGACATCATCAGCGTTAGCCGCAAAATACCGGAAGAAACATCCGCCAAAGTACAGGCTCTTGGGCGGCGGTTCACCGCTATTCAGGCTGACCTCAGTCGTCAGGAGGCGATTACGGATATTGTGGCAAAGGCCGTCGCGGCGATGGGCCGTATTGATATTCTGGTAAACAACGCCGGTACCATCCGCCGGGAAGAGGCCCTGTCATTTAGCGAGAAAAACTGGGACGACGTGATTAACCTGAATCTGAAGTCGGTATTTTTCCTCTCTCAGGCGGTGGCAAAACAGTTTATACATCAGGGCGGCGGCGGGAAAATTATTAATATTGCCTCGATGCTCTCTTTTCAGGGCGGGATCCGCGTACCCTCTTATACTGCGTCTAAAAGCGGTGTGCTGGGGATTACACGCCTGCTGGCGAACGAATGGGCGCAGTACAACATCAACGTCAACGCTATCGCCCCCGGTTATATGGCGACCAATAATACGCAGCAACTGCGTGACGACGCCGAACGCAGCAAAGAAATTCTCGACCGTATCCCCGCCGGACGCTGGGGTTCACCGGAAGATTTAAAAGGCCCGGCGGTATTTCTCGCATCGTCCGCGTCTGACTATATCAACGGCTATACGCTGGCAGTGGATGGCGGCTGGCTGGCGCGTTAATTTTTTAACAAAGAGTTACACCGTAACCTCTTCCGCCTACTGTATAAAAACCCTATACTGTATGAATTGACAGTTTTATCGGGTTTTATCATGACGGCGGAAGGCCACCTGCTCTTTTCCATCGCCTGTGCGGTATTTGCAAAAAATGCCGAGCTGACGCCTGTGCTGGCGCAAGGCGACTGGTGGCATATTGTGCCGTCAGCGGTGCTAACCTGCCTGCTACCGGATATCGACCACCCGAAATCGTTCCTCGGCCAGCGGCTAAGCTGGCTGTCGAAACCCGTGGCCCGCGCATTTGGTCATCGCGGCTTCACCCATAGCCTGCTGGCCGTTTTTGCCCTGCTCACGGTTTTCTATCTAAAAGTGCCAGAGAGTTGGTTTGTTCCCGCCGACGCGCTTCAGGGAATGGTGCTGGGCTATCTCAGCCATATCCTTGCCGATATGCTTACCCCGGCAGGTGTGCCGCTGTTATGGCCCTGTCGCTGGCGTTTTCGTCTGCCGATTCTGGCACCGCAAAAAGGCAATCAGCTGGAGCGTTTTCTGTGCATGGCGTTGTTCGCCTACGCGGTCTGGATGCCGCAGTCATTACCGGAAAACAGCGCCGTACGCTGGTCTTCGGGAATGATTAATTCTCTGCAAATGACCTTCAATCGCTTTATAAATCACCAGATCGAACAATAACTACACAAAACTATCACTTTTGTCATAATCCATTCCATTTGGATATAAGCGACGATTGTCACTTCTGTTACCCTTTTCACATCTGACCAGCCCGGTGAGGCTGGCTATATAATGAAATCAGGAGAACGGGGATGAACTTTCCATTAATCGCGAACGTTATCGTGTTCGCGGCACTGCTGTTGCTGCTGGCGCAAACGCGTCACAAACAGTGGAGTCTGGCAAAAAAAGTACTGGTCGGTCTGGTGATGGGGGTCGTGTTTGGCCTCGCGTTACAGTTTATTTATGGTTCCGACAGCCAGATTCTTAAAGATTCTATTCAGTGGTTCAATGTCGTCGGTAACGGCTACGTGCAACTGCTGCAAATGATCGTAATGCCGCTGGTTTTCGCCTCGATTCTGAGCGCGGTAGCCCGTCTGCACAATGCGTCACAACTGGGTAAAATCAGCTTCCTGACAATTGGCACCCTGCTGTTCACTACGCTGATTGCCGCACTGGTCGGCGTACTGGTCACCAACCTGTTTGGCCTGACGGCAGAAGGTCTGGTGCAGGGTACTGCGGAAACCGCACGCCTTGATGCCATCCACAGCAACTATGCTGGAAAGGTTGCTGACCTGAATGTGCCGCAGTTATTGCTCTCCTTCGTACCCAAAAATCCGTTTGCCGATCTGACCGGCGCGAACCCAACCTCTATCATCAGCATCGTTATCTTCGCCGCTTTCCTGGGCGTGGCTGCGTTAAAACTGTTAAAAGATGATGAGCCAAAAGGCCTGCGCGTCATTGCGGCAATCGACACGCTGCAAAGCTGGGTGATGAAACTGGTTCGTCTGGTCATGCAACTGACTCCGTATGGCGTACTGGCGCTGATGACCAAAGTCGTGGCGGGTTCTAACCTGCAGGACATCATCAAACTCGGCAGCTTCGTGGTGGCTTCTTACATCGGTCTGGCAATCATGTTCGCCGTACACGGCCTGCTGCTGGGCGTAAACGGTGTCAGCCCGCTGAAATACTTCCGTAAAGTGTGGCCGGTTATCACCTTCGCTTTCACCAGCCGTTCCAGCGCCGCGTCGATTCCGCTAAACGTGGAAGCACAAACGCGCCGTCTGGGTGTACCGGAATCTATCGCCAGCTTCTCCGCCTCTTTCGGCGCGACGATCGGTCAGAACGGCTGTGCGGGTCTGTATCCGGCAATGCTCGCCGTTATGGTGGCGCCAACCGTGGGCATCAACCCACTCGATCCGCTGTGGATTGCTACTCTGGTTGGCATTGTCACCGTGAGTTCTGCGGGCGTAGCAGGTGTCGGCGGCGGTGCAACCTTCGCGGCGCTGATTGTTCTGCCAGCGATGGGCTTGCCGGTGACGCTGGTCGCGTTGCTGATTTCCGTTGAACCGCTGATCGATATGGGCCGTACCGCTCTGAACGTCAGTGGCTCCATGACTGCAGGCACCCTGACCAGCCAATGGCTGCGCCAAACCGATAAAGAGATTCTGAACAGTGAGGATGATGCGGAACTGGCGCATCGTTAATACTGTTGGTGTGATAAAAAACGCGCAGCCTGTCTGCGCGTTTTTTGTTTTATAACGTCAAAATTTCGCCAAAAAGGCCAATGCCTGCCAGGAACGTATGCGCGTTTATCCGACGATGAGCCTTATCAAAAGTGGCACTCATTTACTCCGAGACTTCATTTTCCTGACGAATCTGGTTGGCCCAGCGTTGTGCAGACTCCGGCACCGTAAACGCCGGCGAGCGTTGAAACGACTCCCCCATTAGCACAAAAGCGACATACTTCCCGCGAAGGATCCATACGTCACGAAACGCATCCATTTTGATCGCATGTTCAGGCGGCGCAGGCTCAACACGAGGCACATAGCTGATAACCTTACGATTTTGTTGGCGAAGAGGTTTCATAATGGGTTGATTCACTAAAGACCAATTTAAAAAACGAAAACGGTAATATTAGCCGATTTTACCTCGCGAAGTCCTGTCCTGTGTGTGCGATTTACCGATTCTGATTGCAGGCACCCCTCATTCACGGCTGGCATACCGGGCCGACGCAAATGTTACATAGTCCTAAAGTCGTCCTTTAAGCGGTAAGGGCTGGCGATTGTTCTATAGTTAGAAGGGCTTGCCGCAAAATCGGCCAATTTTCAGTAATGAAAACAGGAGATGAGCATGTCGGATCAACACAATAAATCAAAAACCCATCAATCACCGGTTCACGATTCCAGAGAGTCAAAACCCGGTCTGGATTCCCTGGCGCCTGAGGACGGTTCATGGCGGCCTACGCCAAAACCTACCGCTCCCGGCGAAGAGCCTACCGCGCCAGGGAGCCTTAAAGCGCCTAACACCAGCAATGAGAAATTAAAAGCGCTTGATGAGCAGCGTAAAGGCGGCGAAAACTTCCCGCTGACAACCAACCAGGGCGTCCGTATTGCCGATGACCAGAATTCTTTGCGTGCCGGTAGCCGTGGCCCTACGCTGCTGGAAGATTTTATTCTGCGTGAGAAAATCACCCACTTTGACCATGAACGCATTCCTGAACGCATCGTGCATGCACGTGGCTCTGCGGCGCACGGCTATTTTCAGCCATATAAGAGCCTGAGTGATGTCACGAAAGCGGACTTCCTCTCCTCAAAGGAGAAAATCACGCCTGTTTTCGTGCGTTTCTCAACCGTTCAAGGTGGCGCGGGTTCCGCTGACACTGTGCGCGATATTCGTGGCTTTGCCACCAAGTTCTATACTGATGAGGGCATTTTTGACCTGGTCGGCAATAACACGCCTATCTTCTTTATTCAGGATGCGCTGAAATTTCCCGATTTCGTGCATGCCGTGAAACCCGAACCCCATTGCGCAATACCGCAGGGGCAAAGCGCGCATGATACCTTCTGGGACTATGTCTCGCTGCAACCGGAAACGTTGCACAACGTATTCTGGGCGATGTCCGACCGCGGGATCCCGCGCAGTTATCGCACCATGGAAGGCTTTGGTATTCATACTTTCCGCTTAATCAATGCCGAAGGTAAAGCGACGTTTGTTCGTTTTCACTGGAAGCCGGTTGCCGGTAAGGCGTCTCTGGTGTGGGATGAATCACAAAAGCTCACCGGACGCGATCCCGACTTCCACCGTCGCGACCTGTGGGAAGCCATTGAAGCCGGTGATTATCCTGAGTATGAACTGGGCTTGCAGCTTATCCCGGAAGAGGATGAATTTAAGTTCGATTTCGATCTGCTCGACCCCACCAAGCTGATTCCCGAGGAGCTGGTGCCGGTGCAACTCGTCGGCAAAATGATGCTTAACCGCAACCCGGACAACTTCTTCGCCGAAAATGAGCAGGCCGCGTTCCACCCAGGGCATATTGTTCCCGGCCTGGATTTCAGTAACGATCCCCTGCTTCAGGGACGCCTGTTCTCTTACACCGATACGCAGATAAGCCGTCTGGG
This sequence comes from Pseudocitrobacter faecalis, assembly GCF_965231525.1. Classification (NCBI taxonomy): domain Bacteria; kingdom Pseudomonadati; phylum Pseudomonadota; class Gammaproteobacteria; order Enterobacterales; family Enterobacteriaceae; genus Pseudocitrobacter; species Pseudocitrobacter faecalis. The sequence goes on from NZ_CBDDNJ010000002.1 coordinate 2,283,112, forward strand.
TGGGCCTAATTTCCACGAAATCCCGATCAATCGCCCAACCTGCCCGTATCACAATTTCCAGCGCGATGGCATGCATCGCCAGGATATCGATAGCAACCCGGCCAACTACGAACCCAATTCCATTAATGATAACTGGCCGCGTGAAACGCCGCCTGCACCGAAACGGGGTGGTTTTGAATCATACCAGGAACGCGTTGATGGGCATAAAGTGCGTGAACGTAGCCCGTCCTTTGCTGAATATTACGCTCAGCCGCGACTCTTCTGGAACAGTCAGACGCCGATTGAGCAACAGCATATTATCGATGCCTTCAGTTTTGAACTCAGCAAAGTCGCACGCGAGTGGATCCGTGAACGGGTCGTCGATCAACTTGTCAGCGTCGATATTCGCCTGGCACAGGCCGTTGCAGAAAATTTAGGTATTACTCTCAATGACGAGCAGCAAAATCGTCAACCGCCTGCGGATGTAAATGGGCTGGATAAAGATCCCACTCTCAGCTTATATGCTATCCCCAGCGGTGGCGTAAAAGGACGTGTGGTGGCCGTTCTGCTTAATCAAAACACGGCATCCGCTGATGTGCTGACCCTGCTTCAGGGCCTTAAAGCACAAGGCGTGCATGCCAAACTGCTCTACTCGCGTATGGGGGAAGTGACCGCCGATGATGGTTCAGAACTGCCTATCGCCGGAACGTTCGCGGGTTCTCCTTCGCTCACGGTGGATGCGGTGGTGGTGCCGGGCGGCGATCTTAGCGATCTGCTGAAAAGTGGCGACGCGCAATACTACCTACTGGAAGCCTACAAACATCTTAAGCCAATCCTGCTGGCGGGCGATGCGCGCCAGTTTAAAGGCCTGCTGAATGTCGATAGCCAGGGTGAAGAAGGTATTGTCGAAGGCGATGCTATCGCTAAATCAACCGTGGAAGATTTGCTCAGCCTGATCGCGGCGCATCGCGTTTGGTCTCGAGCAGGTAAAACGGCGGCGATACCGGCCTAAAAAAAAGCCCGGTGACGGATAACCGGGCGAAAAGCACAACATTCTCTCAACTCGCAGAATCAGACGTCGCGATAGGTGCCGAGACGATAACCGCGTTCCGCAATGGCATATTTCAGCGATGGCGAAGTGAGGACATCCAGCTCAGCCAGTCGTGGGTAGCAGTAAGCGCTGCCCATGATTGTCTTATCAACAAACGCCGGATGGCACATCACCTCAACGGAGGGTTCATCGCGTTGCACAGATTTATCCAGTACCTGCAGGAATAACGCTTCGGAAATTTCATCACCATAAAACTCACTGCTGAATCCGGCGCTACTGCGCACATCATCCGGCGCGCCCTCTGCCTGCGGAAGAGAACGGTCAATACGCAGCGCCACACCCTTCTCTAAAGCAAACTTCGCCACCAGCGGATAGATCTGCGGGATCATATGCACATGGTGATGGCTATCAATGTGCGTTGGCGCAGTATCGAAAATAGCGACGAAACGATCGAACTGACACGCCAGCTCATGCGCAATTTCGTCCAGCGGCAGCGTATCGTTTTCCGCCATTTGCCAGATCCATTTCCCCAGTTTGCCTTCACGGGTCAGCCCCGGCATCTCTGAGAGCGGTTCACCCAGCGTCAGAACAAAGTGCATCCCAACCGCCAGCTCCGGCGTACGGCGGCTCAGTTGCGCCGCATGTTCAATCTCCGCGCCGTTTACCAGCGCGGTGGTTGACGTCACGACACCATTTTTACAGGCGTCGATAATGCCGTAGTTCTGCCCTTTGCTCAGGCCGAAGTCATCTGCATTGACGATCAGCAGTCGTTCCATCGTACCTCCTGTCACTTTTTCAGTTTCTCCACTGTGGCAGCAAAGTTTGGCAACCACTCTTCGTGCGCGAGGATCATTTCACGCGCGAGGATCTCCGCGTCCTTGTCAGAGCCAATCAGCGGGCTTAAGTTCATCGCCAGCTCAACGTCATTAATGTCGCCACTCAGTGCCGCATGGCTTGCCTGAATTTCAAAAGCTTTAATGGTATGGATAAGCCCCAGCACTTTGTCATCGAAGTGCGTCAGGCGTGGGTGTGGTTTCGCCCCATCGCGGCCCAGAATCGCCGTCATTTCTACCGCCCAGTCCGCCGGGATGTTATCCACGTGGCCGTTATGGGGGAAGTTAACGTAGTGTTCAGCCTGTTTATCATTGTAGATAGCGTTGATCACTTCGCATGCGGCATCGGAGTAATACGCCCCACCGCGCTGCTCCAGCTCTTTCGGTTTGACGTTGAGGTCTGGATTCTTGTACAACTCGAACAGCTGCTTTTCAACCTTCTGCACCACCTGCGCACGTGCGCCGCCTTTGTAGTACTCGCCCATTTCAATCGCCAGCATCTCTTTGGTTTTGAAATAGTACAGCAGGTAAGAGCATGGAATCAGATTCAGAGAGCGAATCAACCCTTCGCTAAACGGCAGGTCGAAGATATTTTTCACCGAATTGGCCGTCAGGGTACCGGAAGCGACACCGTCAATCAGCTCAGCGAAACGCGATTTGCCATTCACCAGCACATCGCGGATAAACACCATGTGGTTCAGGCCAAAAAGATCGATGGAAAGATCGTCCTTTTCGGAAAGGTTCAGCACATCGGTGATAAACATTTTCATGCCAATCGGAATGTTGCATACACCGATAAAGCGTTTGAAATTGGTGTGACGATAGACGGCTTCGGTGACCATCCCGGCTGGGTTAGTGAAGTTAATCACCCACGCGTTCGGACACAGTTCCTGAACATCTTTAATGATGTCAAAAATTACCGGAATGGTACGCAGACCTTTGAACAGGCCACCTGCGCCGTTAGTTTCCTGGCCAAGGTAGCCGTGACTCAGCGGTATACGCTCATCTTTTTCACGCGCTTTCAACTGGCCGACGCGCAATTGGGTGGTCACGAAATCGGCATCACGCAGCGCTTCACGGCGGTCGAGTGTTTTGAAGACTTTCATCGGTACACCCGCTTTTTCCACCATACGCTCACACAGCGCGTGAATGATATCGAGCTTCTCTTTACCGCCTTCAACATCAACCAGCCACAATTCGCTTACCGGCAGTTCATGGTAACGTTTGAGAAAACCTTCCAGTAATTCTGGTGTATAGCTGCTGCCGCCGCCGATGGTTACAACTTTTAATTTCTGGCTCATACTTTCTCCCTCGTGATCCACCCGCTAAATGCAGTCAACCCTCCACATTCAGCGCGGATATTAAATTTGCTGTCGCATTACTACGGAAAATACCGTAGTGCGTGAATTATTTTACTTAATGACCGTCAGACGTTTGCGATAATTGCTCGGGGTAAACGAGGTCAGCTTTTTGAATGTTTTAATAAACAAACTGGGGCTGCTGTACCCGGATTCATACGCAATATCAGTAACGGAGTAGTTCGTAATTTCCAGTTGCTTCATGGCAAAGTTGATGCGGATATCATTAATAATCTGCATCGGTGTTTTGCCATAGTAGCGCTGAGTCGCTCGCGTTAAATACTCCTGAGACTTCCCGGAGAGCGAAACCATATTTTCCAGCGCACCTTCACCGAACTTCATTTTATCGTGCATGGCTTCGACCGTTGCTTTTAACCACTGCGGTATCACATCCTGAGCTTGATCTTCACGATGATGACGCAGACGGTTAATCACATAAAAAGCCACTAATTCAATAAATTCATCGAATTCAGTTTCGCGAAAATGTAGCGAAGCAATAACTGACTCGATATAGCTGAGAAAAGTACTTTTAACAGAGTAAACCTGCGACGCTACCAGGCAAAATGGCAACAGCGGCTGATAGTGCGTGGCGAAAAAGTCTTTGCTGATTCCGACGTTGAGGATGCGCGTCGCACCAAACTCGTAGAAGCTCTGGTGATGCGAACCCAACGGGATGAAGACAAAATCGCCGCGTTCCAGCAGGACGCGCTTGCCGTTAATCTCCTGATAGTAGCGGCCTGTGAGCACCAACGTGAACTCATAGTAATCATGCTGATGCAGGCCGCTTACGCTCTCCGTTTTATTGTAGATAAAGACATGAAAATTCCGGCCATCAAACAGTTGCTGTTCTCGTGCGGTATTAATTTCCATGGTCATCATCTTAGGCTGCCTCATAATACGGATAACCTATTGTACCTTCTCGTGAAGCTCGATCAATTCCGCGACCAGCTCGCGGGCCAACATTGAGGTCATAAGATGATCCTGAGCATGAACTAATACCAGGCTCACCTTCATTTTCCCCTCCCCCTCATCGCTTTCGATGAGTTGCGTCTGCACGCGGTGCGCTTCACTCAGTGCGATGCGAGATTGCTCCATCGTCGCTCTGGCGGTTTCAAAATCGCCTTGCTTAGCCTGCTTCAGTGCCGTATACGCCAGGCTTCGTGCCTGCCCGGAGTTGATAATCAGGCCCATCACCACTTCTTCGAGGTCATTTTCCTGCACAGGTTCTGCTGTGATATTGTCCAGATCAAACATACTTTTTCCTTTTAGTGGTGGCAGTAGCGTTTCCACTACCGCACGTCATCAGAATTTCAGTGCATTCGCGATGTCTTCTTCGCTCTCTTCTTCTTCAATGGCCGTCTGTGCTTTGTTGGCTACGATGACAAATGGCATGTAGATAAGCGTGGCGACAACCAGGTTGAAGAGCGCCAGCAGCAGAGCGGCGATACTCCCGTTGGTACTGAAGAAAGCGCCTAAGCCGGTCGGCATAGTCCACGGCGCCATATTGGTAATCGGCGGAATGATGCCCAGTGAGTACGCGATAATCATAATGGCGGCGAGAATAGGCTGAACCAGTACGAACGGAATCAGCATCACCGGGTTCATGATAATTGGCAGGCCAAACAGAATCGGCTCGTTAATCTGGAAGATGCCTGATGGCAGCGCCAGTTTGGCAACAGAACGGTAATCTGCGCGACGAGAAGCGATGAAGATAGCGATAATCAGGCCCAGAGTCGCACCACTACCGCCCAGGAAGACGTAGGAATCAAGCATCGGTTTCGCCCACACATGGAACGATTTACCGGCTTCCAGCGCCGCGGCAACAGAACCGTACTGCTGATAGGTTGCGATGTTTTCCAGCGCCCACGGGGTCATGATGCCGCTGTCCAGCGCGGTCAGCGCCAGGGAACCGTGGATACCGAAGAACCACAGCAGCGGAACAAAGATAACGTATGCCCAACCCACAATCGCACCCATTGAGGCCAGCGGTGTGGAGATGCCGTCCATGATTATCTGGTGGAAGTTCGTGCTCCAGTGCGTCAGCGCCCAGGAGATGATCCCCATGATAGAGAGGATAATAAAGCCAGGAATTACCGCCGAGAAGGAGCGGGATACGGATGCGGGAACGCTATCCGGCAGGCGAATAACCCAGTTTTTATGCACAATAAAGGTGAACATTTCCGCGACCACCAGGCCGATAATAATGCCGGAGATAATGTTCGCCCCGCCCAGCCAGTTCGCGCCTACTGCATAGGCTTCTCCGACGCTGTAAGGGGTGACTGTCATAAAGGCTGCAACGGATAACAGGCCTGCCGCCAGCGAATCAACTTTACGTTCTTCCGCAAGCGCCATACCGATAAAGAAAGGCGCCATTAGCGACATAATGCCCAACGTACCGTTGTAAACATTACCACCAATGGCCTTAAAGCTATTTAAGTTCTCAATGGTCGACGCGTCGAGGCGAATCCCCATTGAATAGAAAAAAGATCCCTCACCAAAGCTTAAAAAAACGTTGTTGATTAAGACAAACATCGCCCCCGCGAGGGTCAATGGCATTAGCTTAATAAAACCGTTTTTAATTGCGTTAACGTGAGGCTGTTTTCCTATTTTAATAGCAAAAGGAAGGAGTACCTTTTCAAGCGAACTGATCACTTTACTCATAGAAAAATACCCTTAAAGGCCGCAGCGAATACCGCGGCGTTAAATGTGAAATAACTCTTTGACGGGAAAAATAAAAAAATTACTGTGCAGCAGCTTTTTTAATTGCAGCAACGGCTGCTTTAAGAACACCTAAACCATCGACTTTACCGTAGAGTGCTGAATCAATAACCTCTACTGGTTTATTAGGCAGCAATTTTTGAATATCTGCCTTCATGTACGCAATTTGTGGCCCCAGTAATACAACATCGGCCTGTGGGCCTTTTTCTGCGGCAAAGCTTTCTGAGAATGCTTCAATAATGACTGGTACTTCATATTTCTCCGCCTGCGCACGCATTTTGGAGACCAGTAATGAAGTCGACATCCCTGCAGAGCAAAAAAGATAGATATGTTTCTTTTCCATTCACGCTTCCTCAACTTATCGAATCTGCCATCATCGGGCTTCGTTCCTTCCGCCCATGAACCCATTTCAACATCAGATGTTTCACTTTTGTTTATGTGTTGAGTATACGGTATCTCTCCAGGCCAGGATAATTCCTCCTCAGCCAAAATTGTCTCTCATTGACCTCGCCTTATGATTCCCTTCACATTTTAGTCAAAATAATTCGCGCAATTAAATAAGCATCAGAAACCACAAAAAAGCCCGACGAATTCGTCGGGCTTACGTAGTGCTCAGGAAAATGAACGATTACTGTTTAGGTGCCTGTGGGTCAGTATCATACTCAGCACAGGTCTGGTAGCCAGAGTTCATTACATGACCGGTATCGTCGAGGGCTACGAAGTAAGTCTCAGTTTTACCATCACGTTGACCCAAAATGTAGGTCTGGCAGGTACCGCGCGCATGAATCATGCTCACTTCAGAAGACGGCTTACCTGCAATCTGCGCAACCTGGCTGCGCGACATACCTTTCTTAACATCTTTTACTACTGGCTGAGTGAACTGATCTTTCGTGCGATCGTAAGTCGTACACCCGGCCAACATGGTCAGAGCGGCTGCTGCACCCAGAAATCCTGTAACGTACTTGTTCATAAAACATCCTCTTTGTTGTTTTGTGTAGTTTAAGCCTGGAATAAAGGATCTTATTTTTCAACCTTACACTGCAAATCGGATGGTTTTAAGAACATTCTGCTGACAAAAAAGTAAGTCGCTGAATTGCGCTAATTTACGTCACTCAGCGCGCCACGCCTTGTCGTTTCAGCCTCAAAGAGGTAGCTTTAAGGTCTTGTTCTGATGGGTATCGGCAACATCTTTTGGAGGGGTAAATGAGTTTACAGCAGGAAATCATCCAGGCGCTTGGCGTAAAACCACAGATTGATGTGCAACAGGAGATCCGCCGTAGCGTTGATTTCCTGAAAACGTATCTGCAAACCTATCCGTTTATTAAATCACTGGTATTAGGCATCAGCGGCGGCCAGGACTCCACTCTCGCCGGTAAACTGTGCCAGCAGGCTATCAGTGAACTGCGTAAAGAAAGCGGCGATGACGCACTGCAATTTATCGCCGTGCGTTTGCCGTTCGGCGTACAGGCCGACGAGCAGGATTGTCAGGACGCTATCGCCTTTATCCAGCCGGATCGCGTTCTGACCGTCAATATTAAGGGGGCAGTGCTCGCCAGCGAAGAGGCCCTGCGCGAAGCGGGTATTGAACTGAGCGATTTCGTTCGCGGCAACGAAAAAGCCCGTGAACGCATGAAAGCGCAGTACAGCATCGCCGGAATGACCAACGGTGTGGTGGTCGGCACCGACCACGCGGCAGAAGCGGTGACCGGCTTCTTTACTAAATATGGTGACGGCGGTACCGACATAAACCCGCTTTTCCGTCTGAATAAGCGTCAGGGAAAACAGCTACTGGCTGCGTTGGGCTGCCCGGAGCATCTCTATCTGAAAGCGCCAACTGCAGATCTGGAAGACGATCGCCCTTCCCTGCCTGACGAAGTCGCGCTGGGTGTCACCTATGAAAATATCGACGACTACCTGGAAGGTAAAACTGTCGCACCTGAACTGGCGAAGATTATCGAAGGCTGGTATGTGAAGACAGAACACAAGCGTCGCCCACCGATTACGGTGTTTGACGATTTCTGGAAACGCTAAAAGAAAAACCGCCGGGCCTGCCCACAGCCTCTAAGCGGCGTATGAGCAGGTCCGGCGGTCTTAAGTCAGTGCGCTGAGTTATTCAGCAGGTACCGGCATTTTACCTTCCGGCGCGTGACGTTCTGTCAGACGCTTCTCAAAATTAGCATTAAACTGTTTTTTCTGTTCCGGCGTTAAAATGTTGTAAATCTTGTTCTGGGTTTCCATGTGAGACAGCATCATCTCTTTACGCTGGGTATCCATTTTGTCGATTTGCGCCTGCGCTTTCGCTTTGTCGAAGCTGTCGCTGGCGATCAGGTCGTGCATCGCGCGGCGATTGTCCTGCATTTTGTCATGTTCCGCTTTCTTGATGTCGCGGATCTGCTGTTTCTGCGCATCGGTCAGGTTCAGTCCCTGGAACATCATCATTTCGTGATGACGCGGGCCAGGTTTGCCTTTGTGGTGATGCATCATGGTTTTGCCATCCGGCTGTGCAGCGGGAGCAGTAGAGGTATCGGCCGCGTGAGCCAGGTTAGCCGCGCCCAGAGCCAGAGTAGAGGCAACAAACAGTGCAGTCATCTTTTTCATCATTAATTCCTTACTTTGAAGTTCTTATTTACGGCGCGTTGCCGTGTTGACGAGATTAACTTTACGGGGTTTATCGTCAATTAATCAGAGCGTGCGTAAAACAATGAAAGTGTAAAAAACAATTTTACGCCAATTGTGAAGGAATTAAGGAAAAATGATGGAGAGTTGCAACAATAATAAACAAGCAACTGATTACGAAGGGAATATGAAGAAGTATAAAATAGCACTGACGATAAATAAAGCAGTTTGATAGGAATAATCTGTATCAGAAATAAAAACGAAGAAATAATGCCGCTACGTTATTGTAGCGGCGCCGGAATAATTAACCGCAGCGCTCCAGCATCAGCCCCGCCCGCAACCCTAACGCCACATCAGGATTTGGAAACAGTACGTACTCACAGGGCCTCTCCACCACGTAGCGCGTGTCGCCATCTTCCGCAAGCAGTGTCCCCCGCGCAAACGGGGTAAAGTTAAGCGTCTGCCCCGACATATGGAGGTGGAACGCCTCGCTGCGCCGGGTAATTTGTTGCACAACGCGATAGCGAAGCGGTGTATCGGATGAACCCCCGCCCCACTCGCCCGCCAGCAGATATCCCAGTTGCTGTTGCGTGAGAGCAAAACGGGAGAGATCGTTGTGACCAAACGGTAGCGCCTTCCCAAGCTCCAGCGTACAGGCAAGCGCCGAAAAGCGTTCACAACTGTAATGTGTGAAGGTTCCGCCAGGCGTTTGATGGAACACCAGCGCCTGCAAGCCTGCGCGCCCGAGCCAGTTCAGGAAATTGTCATCCCATGGCGCGTCGCGCGCAGGCAACACGCCGAAACGCAAATGATGCGAGCCGCGAATCGCCGTATGCAGATCAAGATGCCAGCGCACGCTGTCGGCGGGATGGGTGTTGTAAAACGCCGTCATCGCCTGCTCAAGTTCCGCCACTCTGGCCGTTTCATCGGAAGATGGAAACTGCTGCCAGCGCTCACCAAACATGCGGTTCATATCACTATGCAGGTAACGTCGATTATTACGCAGCGCGGGCGGGTTCCCCAGAATCACCAGTAGCCGCCAGCGCAGAACAATATTTCCGGCCAGCAACCCGGCAAGCAATGCATCAACCATTTCTACCGGCGCGGTTTCGTTACCGTGGATGCCTGCTGAAATCACCAGCGCGCGTCGACACGGTTGGTAAGGTGTCAGCTCAAGCATTCCCGCCCCACGCCAGCGCCAGTAAAATGATGGCCCCTCTCCCTGTACGCTCTCTGGCTGCGTGCCCGCAAGCGTTAGCGGTAAAAAATGCTGCATGGCGTCTCCTTATTGCTGGAAGTCATAGACCGATCCCAGTTGCAGAATTTGCGTCAACCGATCCAGTGCTTCGCGCCCTTCCCGTAAAAGCTGCGGGTCAGCGAGGTCGACCTGGGTCAGGCGATCGCGATAATAGCGGTCAACCCAGTTATTGAGCGTGGCAAACAGGGTGTCATTCATCAACACCGCCGGATTCACCGCGTGATACTCCTCCTCCGTCAGCACCACGCGCAGGCGTAAACACGCCGGGCCGCCGCCGTTAGCCATGCTTTCTCGTAAATCAAAAACCTTCAGCTCGCTAATCGGGTTATCCTGCTCCAGTAATTCGTTCAGATAGCGCCGGACGCGCGGATTCGTCTCGCATTCCGCCGGTAGCACTAACAGCATACTGCCATCCGGTTTCGACAATAACTGACTGTTAAACAGATAAGTGGCGACCGCATCGGCGACCGTCACGCGCGATGTCGGCACTTCAATGGGCGTAAAACCGGGTACGCGGCGCGCCAGTTCTGTCATTAACGCAGACTGGTTAATGAACGCTTGCTCGTGGCACAACAGCACCTGACGGTTGCTCACGGCGATAACATCATTGTGAAAAACGCCCTGATCGATAACCGCCGGGTTTTGCTGCGCGAACAGCACCTGGTTGGGGTTGACCTGATTCAGACGCGCCACGGCTTCGCTGGCCGCGAGGGTCTGACGCGCTGGATACCGCTGTGGCTGCGTTTCCTGGCACGCATCGCGCCCATAGACAAATAGCTGTAGACCCAGTTGGCCGTAGTCGCTACCCAAACGGTTGTGGTTTGCCGCGCCCTCATCGCCGAACATCGCCACCTGAGGAAGTGCCCGATGTACAACGAAACGGTTTTCATCCATGAAGATCGCACGCAGCAGCGCTTCTGTGGTGGGCGCTTCCGTCGCGCGATGAAATTTATTGTTCAGGTTGGCCACGGTAAGGTGCACGCGTCCATCCAACGTATCCGCTGAAGGTGCCACCGTCGCCGCATTCGCGACCCACATGGATGACGCGGAACTGGCCGCACTTAACAGTTGTGGCGCCTGCGCGGCAACTTTCGCCACCACCTGCTCATCGCTGCCGTCGAACCCCAGTTGGCGTAACACGCTGACGTTGGGGCGCGCCTGCGGAGGAATGATCCCCTGCTTAAATCCCGCATCCGCCAGCGCTTTCATTTTCAGCAGCCCCTGTTTCGCTGCGCGCTGCGGGTTCGAGATCTGAAACTGATTGCGCGTCGAGGCTTCATTGCCAAAAGATAAACCGGCGTAATGGTGCGTCAGGCCCGGCAGGCCATCAAAATTGACCTCCCAGGCATTCATGATGCGCTCTCCTGGCTGAAATCAAGCCCAGGGTTCAGGTTTTGCGGCAACGCGATAGTCGGCGATTCCAGGCTTGCCATTGGCCAGGCGCAGTAATCTGCAGCGTACCATGCACCCGGCCGATGATTACCCGAGGCTCCCGCGCCACCAAATGGCGCGGTGCTTGCGGCACCGGTGAGCGGTTTATTCCAGTTCACAATTCCCGCACGCGCCTCCAGCAGCAGGCGGTCGAATTTTTCCCGGTCGGGCGAGATTAATCCACTTGCCAGCCCATAACGGGTGTGGTTGGCAAGGGCTATCGCTTCGTCGAAATTGTCATAGCGCCACACGCACAATAACGGGCCAAAAACCTCTTCATCGGGCACTGCACTCACCTCCGTAAGGTCAACAATGCCTGGCGTGAGCAACGACGTGCCGCTTTGCAATAAACGCGGCTCCAGCAACGTGACGCCACCGTTGGCGACATGCTGCAACCACGCCTGATGCACCATTTGTGCCGCCTGCGGCGAAATTAAGCCGCCCATAAAGGGCTGGGGCTCAGCATCCCATGCACCGGGAATAATACGTTGTGCTACAGTCACCAGCCGGCGTAAAAACGCATCACCACGGTCGCCGCGACTCACCAGCAGGCGTCGCGCACAGGTACAACGCTGCCCGGCGGTAATAAAGGCCGACTGGATCGTCAGATGTACCGCCGCATCAATATCCTCCGGCTCATCAACAATCAGTGGGTTATTGCCGCCCATTTCAAGGGCAAGAATTTTCTGCGGCTGCCCCGCCAGCTGGCGATGCAGGTGAAAACCGGTGTGGGAGCTGCCGGTAAAAAGCAGCCCATCAATACCCGGATCGCTGCTTAAGGCTTCTCCGGTTTCTCGTCCACCCTGCACAAGATTCAGCACGCCTGCAGGCAGCCCGGCTTCCTGCCATAATTTCATCACCACTTCACCACTCAGCGGCGTCTGCTCGCTGGGTTTAAAAACCACTGTATTCCCCGCCAGCAGCGCCGGGACGATATGCCCGTTCGGTAAATGCCCGGGAAAGTTATAGGGGCCGAATACCGCCAGCACGCCGTGCGGGCGATGACGCAGCGTCGCCGCGCCGTCCGGCATATCCGTATGTTGCTCGCCGGTGCGGCTGTGGTACGCCCGAACGGAGATAGCGATTTTATTGATCATCGCCGCCACTTCTGTGGCCGCTTCCCATCGCGGCTTGCCCGTTTCGCTGGCGATAACCTCGGTGAGCGACGCTTTACGGCTTTCAAGCAACTGAGCAAAGGTTTCGGCAATACGTTGACGTAATTCAAACGGTTCACGCGCCCAGCCAGGAAACGCAGCACGCGCGGCGGCGACCGCCTGCGCAACCTGAGCGGGATCGGCATCCCGCCCCTGCCATAGCGTCTGCTGGGTGACCGGGTTGGTTTTCTCCCGCGTCTGGCCGAGACCGTTAAGCCATTCACCACCAATCCATAAACTCATATTTTTTTCTCCTCCGGGCAAAGGCGCACCAGGCGAACGTTATCACCAGCGTGACATTTCAGGGCATCAAGCTGTTGTGCGTTGAGTAACAGCTTGTCGCAATGGGGATCCGCCGCCACCAGCATGGCGCGGAAATGTTGGTACTGTTCGTTGGCAACCAGACAAACGGGCCGTTCGCCTGGGGCTGGCTGACCTTCCGCCACCGTCACCAGACGACTTTTGCGAATCGCCCGGATACGGTCGAGATCGCACTCAAGCGTCGGGCCGCCATCGAAGATATCGACGTAGTCGCGGTAGCGAAAACCCTCTTTTTCCAGAACCTTACGTGCAGGCGCGGTCTGCGGATGGACCTGGCCGATCACCGCTCGCGCCTCGTCGGACAAAAAATCGGTATAGATAGGATGCTTCGGCATCAATTCAGCAATAAACGCCTTCTGTCCCGTGCCGCACAGATAATCCGCTCGAGAGAAATCCATGGAGAAAAAGCGTTTTCCCAACGCATCCCAAAAGGGCGAGTAGCCGTGTTCATCAATCACACCGCGCATCTCAGCGACCACTTTTTCGCTGAAACGATCGCGGAAGGCGGCCATAAACAGAAACCGCGCTTTCGATAACAGGTAACCGTTATTCTCTTTACGCCACTCCGGTTCAAGGAACAGCGAGCAAAGCTCACTACTGCCAGTGTGATCGTTACTTAAAAAGAGGGTTGGCAACGCGTTGTAGACATTCAGCTCCTTCGAGGCGTGCACCAGCGTACCGACCCGGTAGTTGTACCAGGGATCGTTCAATCCCACCGCCACCTCGATGGCGCAAATGCCCACGATGTTGCCGCTATCGCTCTCTTCAAGCACAAAAACGTAACCCTGCTCACTGCGCGGAAGCTCACCCCGCCAGGTGGCCAATGACCGATTGATGCGCGCCGACAGAGTAGATTCATCGGCGGGAAGAGAGGTCAGCCCCCCGCCCGTCTCTCCCGCTAATCGTAACAGGCCAGGCAGGTCATCGCGTTCGATTGGACGGATAATCATCATGGCGAAACTCCTGCCAGAAAACGTTCACAGGCCCGTTCAAAACGGTCAAGTCCGTGGGTCACCTCTTCTTCTGTGATAATCAGCGCGGGCGCAAAGCGCACGACGTTAGCCCCCGCGATCAGCACCATCAGCCCCTCTTCCGCAGCCAGCTGACTGATCTGTTTCGCTTTCCCCGCATACGCCGCTTTCAGCTCACAGCCGATCAACAGCCCCAGGCCCCGAATCTCGTTAAACAGGCTGTAGCGCGCGTTTATCGACAATAAGCGCTCGTTAAACCACTGCTGACGCTGCTTCACGCCGTTGAGTACCTGCGGAGTATTAATGATGGAAAAGACCGCGCCCGCTACCGCGCTGGCTAAAGGGTTACCGCCGTAGGTCGTCCCGTGGGTTCCCACGGTCATCACGCTGGCGTAGGTTTCTTTTGCCAACAATGCGCCCACCGGGAAACCGCCACCCAGCGCTTTCGCGGTAGTCAGCAGATCGGGCGTCACGCCGTAGTGCATATACGCGTACAGTTCGCCCGTGCGGCCCACGCCGGTTTGCACCTCATCAAAAATCAGCAACGCGTCGTGGCGATCACACAGTTCGCGCAGGCTGCGTAAAAACGCCGGATCGGCAGGTACCACGCCGCCTTCCCCCTGCATCGGTTCGACGATCACCGCGCAGGTGCCGTCATCAATAAGTGCGCTGGCGGACGCCAGATCGTTATACCCGGCGTGACGAATGTCCGGCGGCAGCGGCGCGAAATCCTGTGAATAGGCAGGCTGCCCGCCCGCCGAGACGGTGAAAAGCGTGCGGCCATGGAAGGCATTTTTGAACGCGACAATGCCACTTTTATGACTGCCAAACTTATCATGCGCATATTTGCGCGCCAGCTTCAGCGCGGCTTCGTTAGCCTCCGCCCCCGAGTTACAGAAAAATACCCGGTCGGCAAACGTGGCATCAATCAGCTGTTTCGCCAGACGCAGCGCAGGTTCATTGGTGTAGCCATTACCCGTATGCCAGAACTTAGTTGCCTGTTCAGTGAGCGCCTGAATCATCGCCGGATGCGCATGCCCCAATGCATTAACCGCAATCCCCCCCGCAAAGTCGATATACTCCTTCCCTTGCTGATCCCACAGGCGTGATCCCTCGCCACGCACTGGAATAAACGGTGCCGGCGCGTAAACCGGCATCATCCACTGATCGAAATCCTGACGGGTAATTGACTGAGCCATAGCGACCTCTTCTGGTAAATGAAAGGTTTCATTTATGTTAATGAATATAGGTGTTTGCGCTGTAAATGTAGATTGCACGGTTTGTGCCAGCCAGCGGCAAAAATGCATAACCTGAAGAGGGTTCTGTAATATCAATAAGTTAAAGGCAGCCACTATTCACTATTTTTGCATAAATAGTGAATAAAACACATTCAATCGATGATTCCAGAGATATCATTCGAACGATTATGCATTAATAAAATATAATTCTGGAATTGTGATCCATTACGAAATTTATCGTACTTTTATGCGCTATTTGGGGGCCAGACGCGTCATTGTGGTGCAGATTTTGCTCTATTACGCTGCGGAGCATGGGCTGATATGAAGAAAAATTGGGTGCATTGAATGCTAAACCCAGCCATCCGAAACGCGGGGAGTGCTCCCCGCGCGTCAGGCTACTTCTTCGGTTCGTAAGCGAGAATGGCCTTAAACTCCATACCACGCTCCCGAATACTCAACTCACATAACGAGTCTCGTACCATCAGCGTGAATCCGAGTGCCGTTATGCATAGCACTATGATTGCCACAAGGGCGTATTTCGTCAGCATGTCTTGCCTCCATGCAAAGAAGAGACTAACATCCGAATTGTTGGGTTCGGAAGCTAGCCTCAGGTTGATTTTAAACATCTTCCTGGGGCTTTCGTCCTTCTGAACCTCATCGATTGCCTGAAGCCAGAAAGCCTCAAGCACCCACGCGAATTCTCTGCTCATCCCCCGACAAAATCGACCCGCTTTTCGGCCTTTTGGCGACCAATTGCAGGTTCCTCGTAGCGCCTCGCAAATTCTGACGAATCGTTCACGTAAGCCACCATTTCTGATACCATTCCGTTACAATTCACCTTGCAAAGTGGCAGCGACTATGAAATTTGTCTCTTTTAATATCAACGGCCTGCGCGCACGCCCCCATCAACTAGAAGCCATCGTTGAGAAACATCAACCTGATGTCATCGGCTTGCAGGAGACAAAAGTTCACGACGATATGTTCCCTCTCGAAGAGGTAGCAAAACTGGGTTACAACATTTTCTATCACGGGCAGAAAGGTCACTACGGCGTTGCCCTGCTGACGAAAGAGACGCCCATTGCCGTGCGCCGTGGTTTTCCCAACGATAACGAAGAAGCGCAACGTCGTCTGATCATCGCTGAGATCCCGTCGCCGCTTGGGAATGTCACCGTTATCAACGGTTACTTCCCACAGGGCGAAAGTCGTGACCACGAAACTAAATTCCCGGCGAAAGCGAAGTTTTATCAGGATCTGCAGGATTACCTGGAAAATGAGCTGAAAAGTAGCAATCCGGTGCTGATTATGGGCGACATGAACATCAGCCCGACGGACCTGGACATTGGCATCGGCGAGGAGAATCGTAAACGCTGGCTGCGTACCGGTAAATGTTCCTTCCTGCCGGAAGAGCGCGAGTGGATGGGACGTCTGCTGAACTGGGGGTTGGTCGATACCTTCCGCCATGCCAACCCGGAAACCAGCGACCGCTTCTCGTGGTTCGATTACCGTTCTAAAGGCTTTGATGATAACCGTGGCCTGCGCATTGACCTGCTGCTGGCGAGCCCCCCGCTGGCGGAACGCTGCATTGAAACAGGGATTGATTACGAAATCCGCAGTATGGAAAAACCTTCTGACCATGCGCCTGTTTGGGCAACGTTTAAAGAGTAAGTTCAAACGCTCCCTACGGGGAGCGTTTCTTTTGCGACAAATCAACAAACCCACACTTACACTTTGTTGTTTATCTTGATTTATTATACCGTCGCGCCTCTTTTCTTACTCGTCAACTCAGGGAAACCTCATGCGAAAGAAGTGTTAATTCAGGCAGAGAGTAAGTTCATTCTCGCCTTTATATTCTTCGGTGTGGTTTGCTATCTGCTGCACTCCTGCGGATTATTTTCACTGCTTAGCGATTTATCACGTTTACAGGCCGCGGTTCAGCAACACGGCGTGCGCGGCTACACGCTTTACGTGGTCTTATTCACTCTTGCCACACTTTTCCTGCTTCCGGGCAGTTTATTGGTGATCGTCGGCGGGCTGGTATTTGGCACCGTGACAGGCACGCTGTTATCGCTGGTTGCGGCAACACTCGCCTCGGCGCTCTCCTTTTTAGTTGCCCGCTGGATGGGGCGAGACCTCTTACTGAAATATCTCGGCCATACTGCCGTCTTTCAGACTATTGAAAAAGGGATCAGGCGCAGCGGCAGCGATTACTTAATTCTGACGCGGTTGATTCCACTGTTTCCCTATAACATCCAAAATTATGCCTATGGTCTGACGGCCATCCCTTTCTGGCGCTATACAGTGATCTCCGCAGTGACAACATTGCCGGGAATATTCATCTATACGCTGATGGCTAATGAACTTGTCACCCAGGGATCAACGGCCCTCTTTATGGCAAAGCTGTGCCTTGCGGGAGGGGTGTTGTTTATCGTGATACAGGCGGCGAAGCGCTACGCGCGCTACCGGAAAATTGATTTGCGCCGGGAGCATCACCATGAGTAACCTCCGTCGGTGCCGTGCAGGGATTATCATGCTGGCGATTATCGTCGTGCTGGCATGGGCCTTTATTCCCCCCGTTAAGTTGTTCATCAATCACGGAGTAGCCGCTCTCGCGTCACTTGACCAACAGGGCATAGAACACTTTATACGAGCGTGGGGCCCCTCAGGCGGCGCTCGTATCATTCTTCCTGATGATTTTGCAGGCCATCATCGCCCCGCTCCCGGCGTTTATCCTCACCTTTGCCAATGCGTCTCTTTTTGGTGCGTTCTGGGGCGGATTGCTCTCGTGGAGCAGCGCCATGGCCGGAGCGACATTGTGCTTCTATCTTGCCCGCGTCCTTGGGCGTGAAGCGGTCGAAAAGCTCACCGGGAAACGCGTGCTTGAAAGCATGGATGGTTTTTTTGCCCGCTACGGCAAACACACCATTCTTATTTGCCGGCTACTTCCTTTTGTTCCCTTCGATCCCATTAGCTATGCCGCAGGCCTCACCGCCATACGCTTTCGCGACTTCTTTTTGGCAACAGGCCTGGGTCAGCTTCCCGCTACCGTCGTCTACTCCCTGGTGGGCAGCATGCTCACTGGCGGAACCTTTTGGTTTGTCACGGGTTTGTCTATTCTTTTTGCGTTGAGCGTGCTGATTATCATGGTGAAGAGCCTGTGGCTGGCCCGGCAAAAAAACGAACATTAAAACGATTCAGGAGAAATTATGCGTGATCTGCGCTGCCACCTGCTGTGCCTGGGAATGCTAATGCTGGCACCTCAACTCGCCAATGCCGGTGATGCTCGTTGGCAGAGTATCGAACAAGAAGCGAAAGGTCAGACGGTTTGGTTTAACGCATGGGGCGGTGATGCGGCAGTCAACCACTATCTGGATTGGGTCAGCGGCGAGGTCAAACGTGATTACGCCATAAACCTACGAATAGTGCATATTGCCGATGCGGCCGATACGGTCAAACGCATTCAGACGGAAGCCAAAGCCGGGCGCACCACCGGCGGATCGGTGGATCTCCTGTGGGTGAATGGGGAAAATTTCCGTACCCTGAAAGAAGGCGGCCTGCTGCGTACAGGCTGGGCCGAACAGTTGCCCAACTGGCAGTTCGTTGATACCCAAAAACCGGTGCGAGAGGATTTTTCCGTACCGGTAGAGGGCGCGGAGTCACCATGGGGCAGTGCTCAATTGACGTTTATTGCTCGCCGTTCGCAGACGCCACAACCGCTGTTGTCGCCTCAGGCACTGCTGGCATATGCAAAACAGAATCCGGGAACCGTCAGCTACCCGCGTCCGCCAGACTTCACCGGGACGGCGCTGCTTGAACAGTTATTGATTTCTCTCACTCCCGAACCCGACATACTCAAACAACCGCCGCAGGAGAGTCACTTCGCGCAGGTTACCGCCCCGCTCTGGCGCTATCTCGACGAACTTCACCCGTTGCTGTGGCGTAACGGACGCGATTTTCCGCCGACGCCCGCGCGAATGGATGCCATGCTGGCGAACGGGACGCTGCGTTTATCGCTGACGTTCAATCCTTTGCATGCCCAGCAAAAAATCGCCACCGGCGAGCTTCCGGACGACAGCTACGGCTTTGGGTTTCAGGCCGGGATGCTGGGTAACGTCCATTTTGTGACAATCCCGGCGAACGCCCGCGCCAGCGCGGCGGCGCAGGTCGTGGCGAATTTCCTGCTGTCGCCTGAAGCGCAACTGCGCAAAGCCGATCCTGAGGTGTGGGGTGATCCCACGGTGCTGGCCCCGGACAAGCTTAACGGCCCACAGCGCGATGCGCTTTTGGCTCACGTCCCTGCTGATCTGCCTCCTGTTCTGGCAGAGCCGCATGCTGCATGGGTTAACGCACTGGAGCAGGAATGGCTACGCCGCTACGGTACGCATTAAGCGCTCTGTGTTGCGGCGCGATGCTGCTTATCTACCTGCCGCTGTTTCCTGCGGTTGCCTTTCTGCGCCCGGCGTTTATACCTGATAACTGGCATCTTTTAATGGATGAGCCCCAGTTCAGCCAGGCCTTAAGCGCCACACTTATTTCTTCGTTTATCGCTGTAGGCGGTGCGCTTACCCTGACACTGATAATGATTACCGCGCTATGGCCTTCCTCCGGCTGGGAACGACTTGCTGCTCGTCTGCCGTTGCTGTTGGCGCTACCACATGTTGCCTTTGCCACCAGTGCCCTCCTGTTATTTGCTGAAGGTGGCGTTATCTACCGTTTAATCCCCGTTTTGCATGCGCTCCCGGATCGTTATGGTGTCGGGTTGGGACTGGTGCTGGCGGTCAAAGAGAGTGCATTTCTGCTCTGGGTTAGCTGGGCGGCGTTAGGTGAAAAGCAGCTCGGTGAACAGCTTATCGTGCTCCGCAGTCTTGGCTACAGTCGAGGACAATGCCTGCGATATCTGATTCTGCCCACCCTTATGCCCGCACTGAGCATGGCCCTGCTGGCGACGACCGCATGGACACTCTCTGTGGTCGATGTGGCAATCGTACTCGGCCCCGGTAATCCACCAACTCTTGCCGTCCTGGCGTGGCAATGGCTCAATCAGGGAGAAGAAACGGCACAAATTAAAGGCCAGCTTACCTGCATTGTACTGCTGATGCTGCTGGCAGTTCTGGCGCTTAGCGCGTATCTACTGTGGCATACAGGGCAGCGTTTCTTCCCCGGGCTTCATGGCCGTCGCCACGTGCAAACCTCGTTGCTGAGCGGAACAATAGCAAGCCAGCTCATCCCGCTGAGTGGGTTATTCTCAACCCTGACGCTTGTGCTACTTGCCAGGGCTACGCTGCCGGATGGTCTCGTCTTCAGTAACAGTGTCTGGCTGGCGTTATGGGCTTCATTGCTGGGTGCTGCGCTTTGTCTGCTATGGCTGGAATGGGGGCCATCGGCCCTGACGCGCTGTCTGTGGTTGCCGCTTATTCTGCCCGCCCTGCCGCTAGCGGCGGGACAGTATGAGATTGCGTTATATGGCTGGCTGGATGGGCAATTTCCCACCGTACTGTGGGGGCATCTGCTGTGGGTCATTCCGTGGATGTTGTTTATCCTTCGCCCGGCCTGGCAGCGTATCGACTCGCGTCAGGTGTTGATTGCCCGTACCCTCGGCTGGCAGCAGACGCGCATTTTTTTGCAAATCAAATGTCCGCTGATTATCAAACCGCTGCTCTCCGCGCTGGCGGTCGGATTTTCAGTCAGCATCGCGCAATATTTACCCACTCAGTGGCTGGGCGCCGGACGCATACCGACGCTCACGACAGAAGCGGTGGCGCTTTCCAGCGGCAGTGCTTCAGCGCAGCTTGCCACTCAGGGGCTCTGGCAGCTCATATTGCCGGTACTGTTTTTCACCTTCACGGCGATACTGGCGCGTACGATTGGCCATTATCGACAGGGGCTACGCTAATGTTGCAGATAAACAACGTCACACTGACGAAAGGACAACAACCGCTACTGCGCAATGTTTCTTTTAGCGTTCAGCCAGGCGAAATAGTCACACTGATGGGGCCTTCTGGCTGTGGAAAATCAACGCTGTTTTCGTGGATGATTGGCGCGCTTTCCCCGGCATTTCAGGCCAGCGGCGAACTGTGGTTGAACGGCTCACGCATTGAGCAACTGCCTACTGAACGGCGACGCATCGGGATTCTGTTTCAGGATGCGCTGCTGTTTGATCACCTGAGCGTGGGCCACAATCTGCAGCTGGCGCTCCCGGCCTCAATGCGTGGTCATCAGCGCAAAGCCGCCGTTTTCCATGCACTGGCACAGGCCGGGCTGAGCGATTTTTATGCCCGCGATCCGGCAACATTGTCTGGCGGCCAGCGCGCGCGTGTCGCACTGTTGCGCGCGCTGCTGGCTCAGCCCGACGCGCTCCTGCTTGACGAACCCTTCAGCCGGCTGGACAGCGCCTTGCGCGTCTCCTTTCGTCAGTGGGTATTTGACACGATTCGCGCGCAAAATATCCCGACTATTCTGGTCACACACGATCCGGCAGATGCGCCTGAAAATATGCCAAGCCTGGATATGATGCGCTGGCATCAGACTGTTTAGCGGCGTGATATTTCATCGTGAAAACTGTTCAGGCGCGATAATACTGCGTTAACGCAAAGTATTTCCGCAGGGAGACGTTCAAAATGGCGTTCCATTTTTTATATGTCGGGCGATTCGATGAAACGTGTTTCTCAACTCTCTTTGCTGGCCCTCGCGCTTGGACTTTCCACCTCGGTTTTGGCTGCTGATATGGCGAAAACGCTGAGCTTCTCTCACCTGCTGCAGCAAAACGGTGTGGCTATTGATACGCGGATGAGCGCGTTCTACAACGGCTGGCCGCAAAGCGCCAATGGCCCGCAGGGTCACGAACCGATGGCACTGAACCTGTCGGCCAACTGGCTTTCGTCGATGAGCGACGAGCAGCTTGCCGCCTGGGCGCAGCAGCATAAGCTGAAAAAAGAGACCGCAATCGCACTGTACGGCAGCGATAAAGACAATCAGGCTGTTGCTGAACGTTTAGAGAAAATCGGTTACACGCAGATTTCACGTTTAAGCGACGCACTGCAACAGCAAAATCGCCTACAGCGACTTCCTCACTTTGAACAACTGGTCTACCCGCAGTGGCTTCGCGATCTGCAGACAAACAAACCCGTGACGGCAAAACCAGCAGGTGACTGGAAAGTCCTGGAGGCCGGTTGGGGTGCGCCAAAACTTTATCTGCTCAGCCACATTCCGGGCGCGGGGTACATCGACACCAACGAGGTCGAAAGCGAGCCGCTGTGGAATAAAGTCTCCGACGAACAGTTGAAAGCCATGCTGGCGAAACACGGCATTCGACACGACACCACGGTCATTCTCTACGGACGTGACGTTTATGCCGCCGCGCGCGTGGCGCAAATTATGCTCTACGCCGGGGTTAAAGATGTGCGTCTGCTCGACGGTGGCTGGAAAACCTGGTCTGATTCGGGGCTGCCCGTGGAACGGGGCACCGCCACAAAAGTAAAACCGGAGCCAGACTTTGGCGTCACTATACCGGCGCAACCACAGCTCATGCTGGATATGGAGCAAGCACGCAGCCTGCTCAACCGTAAAGACGCGTCGTTGGTCAGCATTCGTTCCTGGCCGGAATTTATCGGCACCACCAGCGGTTATAGCTATATCAAGCCAAAAGGCGATATCGCTGGCGCACGATGGGGCCATGCGGGCAGCGACTCCACGCATATGGAAGATTTCCACAACCCCGACGGCACCATGCGTAGCGCGGATGATATTGCGGAAATGTGGAAAAGCTGGAATATCCTGCCTGAACAGCATGTTGCGTTTTACTGCGGCACCGGCTGGCGCGCATCTGAAACCTTTATGTACGCCCGCGCCATGGGCTGGCAAAACGTTGCGGTCTACGACGGCGGCTGGTACGAATGGAGCGCGAACCCGAAAAATCCGGTCGCGACGGGCGAGCGCAAACCGGACAGCGTGCATTAATTTTTATCTCCGTGACGCTGACACGCTCTCAGCGTCACATACCCGCCCCATACCCGATTAAACGTTGTCAGCCAGCACAGCGCGCCGAAAATCCACGCCAGCCAGGAAAAGTACGCCGGGAACAGGCAGCAAAGTACAAAGAATGCCATCGTTTCACTGCCTTCCGTCAGACCACCGAGATAATAAAACGATTTGTGCGCATAGCCGGGGTTATCAATACTGTATTTTGCCGCCAGCGCCGCAAACGCCAGAAAGCTGCTGCCGGTACCGATAAACGCAAACAGCAGCCACGCGCCCGCTATTGCGTTGTTCAATGGGTCCGCAAGAACAAAACCAAACGGCACCAGCGCGTAAAAGAGGAAATCGAGCGCGATGTCGAGGAATCCACCCGCATCGGTTAAACCGCGCCGCCGCGCCAGCGCACCGTCGAGCCCGTCGCACAAACGGTTAAGGATAATCGCCGCCAGAGCCGCGCCGTACCACCCTAGCGCCAGAAACGGCAGCGCCAGCACGCCAATGGCAAAACCAACCAGCGTGACGCCATCAGGCGTGACTAACGGGCGATCCAGCACGCTCGCGGCGCGATTAAGCCAGGGTTTCAGTCGAGGGTGAAGATGTCGGTCAAGCATGCGGTTTTCCTGTTGGGGTACATAATCCCTGAGAAGGGATATCCAGCGCGGCGTTGAATCGCGCCGAGAGATTTTGAAAGGCAATCAGTGCGGTCATTTCCGTAATTTGCGCATCATTAAAGTGACGTTGTAACGCCTCTTTTTCTGCCGCGGTGACTATCGGAGGCGTTGCAGTAACGGCTTCCGCATAGGCCAGCGCGACGCGTTCCGCCGGGCTGAACAGTGTGGAATCACGCCACTGTGCCACCTCCTGCACTTTCGCCATCGCGCCGCTTCGCTGCGCCAGCCGTAGACTATTGGCATCAATACAGAATGCGCATTCGCACTGTTGGGAGACGCGCGTCATCAATAGCGCCCGCAGCCCAGGGTCGAGCCGTGCTTTTTTTCGCTCAAGATAGCCAACAAACAGCGCCACCAGCCAAAACAGGCGTGGCATACGCCCCCACCAGCGCGTGGGATTCAGCACAGCTCCGTAATGTTTTTGCTGCATGGCGGCAATCGGTTTGAGGCTCAGCGGCAATGATGTCAGCGGTTGCACCCAGAATGGTTTGTTTTTCACCCGAAAACTCCGGCAAGGCTTTAGCGAAAGGAAAGGCAAGGATACTATGGTAATACATTCACAGGATCTTTGACCGATATGCTAAAAACCATCGATGTTGTTGCTGCCATTATTGAACAAAACGGGAAAATTTTGCTTGCCCAGCGTCCACCCCATGCCGATCAGGCAGGAATGTGGGAATTTGCCGGGGGCAAAGTCGAGCAAGGCGAGAGTCAGCCGCAAGCGCTGATCCGCGAGCTACGTGAAGAATTAGGTATTGAAGCGCAGCCCACCCGCTACATCGCCAGCCATCAGCGAGAAGTCTCCGGGCGAATCATTCACCTGCACGCCTGGCACGTTCCGGTTTACGCTGGCGACATTGTCGCTCACGAGCACAGTGCGCTGACGTGGTGTTTTCCGGAAGAGGCTTTCAATTACTCTCTCGCACCTGCAGACATTCCGCTGCTCGAAGCATTTATGACTTCACGCGTTGCCAGATAAGCGGGTTGGTGCTGATGGTTTTTTCGTCACGCTGGCATTGCAGTAAACCGCCGTCCGTTTTAATCACCGCACCTTCAGAATAATATTCATTTTGATAGACGCAGCACTGGCTACAGTTTTGTCGTTGTTGCCCCTGGGTACTGAAGACCTCTGGCGGCACATTGACTTCTACCTGCGGGCGCGCGAATGCCGCCCCCGCCATCACAACCAGTACTCCTGCCAGCCATTGCATTTTCATCGTCGAGCTCCTGTTATCGGCTTCTGTATACCTGTATATCGACCCGCTTGCGCCTTTCCTTAAGTGTAAACGCCTATCGGTTTTTATTATGACCCACCGCGGCGTATTAATTTTCCTTTCAGGCTCAATTTTGCTTGTCAAAAGTTAGCAACGTAATGATATAGTCAAAAAACATCACGACGTTAAAACATAAATCACAACAAGCACATACATCATTAACGATAAGAGGAACTTATACTTATGGATCAGGTTGGCTCTCTGGAAAACTTCCTTGCCCACGTTCAGCAACGCGACCCACACCAGACAGAATTCTCTCAGGCCGTACGCGAAGTCATGACCACCTTATGGCCATTTCTGGAACAGAACCCGCAATATCGTCGCCTCTCGCTGCTTGAAAGGCTGGTTGAACCAGAGCGCGTGATCCAGTTCCGCGTGGTTTGGGTGGACGATCGCAATCAGGTACAGGTGAATCGCGCATGGCGCGTACAGTTCAGTTCAGCGATTGGGCCGTACAAAGGCGGGATGCGTTTTCACCCCTCCGTGAACCTGTCGATTCTGAAATTCCTCGGCTTCGAGCAAACCTTCAAAAACGCATTAACTACCCTGCCTATGGGCGGCGGCAAAGGTGGCAGTGATTTTGACCCGAAAGGCAAAAGCGAAGGCGAAGTGATGCGTTTCTGCCAGGCGTTGATGACCGAACTCTATCGTCATCTGGGCGCTGACACCGACGTTCCCGCTGGAGATATCGGCGTTGGCGGGCGCGAAGTCGGCTTTATGGCCGGGATGATGAAAAAACTCTCCAACAACACCGCCTGCGTGTTTACCGGCAAAGGGCTTTCGTTCGGTGGCAGCCTGATTCGTCCGGAAGCCACCGGCTACGGTCTGGTCTACTTCACCGAAGCTATGCTCAAACGCCACGGTCTGAGCTTTGAGGGTATGCGCGTTTCGGTTTCTGGCTCAGGCAACGTGGCGCAATACGCGATTGAGAAAGCGATGGAGTTTGGGGCACGCGTGGTCACCGCCTCCGACTCCAGCGGTACCGTGGTGGACGAAAGCGGCTTTACCAAAGAAAAACTGGCGCGCCTGATTGAAATCAAAGCCAGCCGTGACGGTCGCGTGGCCGATTACGCGCGAGAATTTGGTCTGGTGTATCTGGAAGGTCAGCAACCGTGGTCCGTACCGGTTGATATCGCCCTGCCGTGCGCCACGCAGAATGAGCTCGATACCGATGCCGCTCGCGTGCTGGTTGCCAACGGCGTCAAAGCGGTCGCCGAAGGCGCGAATATGCCAACGACCATTGAAGCCACTGAATTGTTCCTCGAAGCGGGTGTGCTGTTTGCCCCTGGCAAAGCGGCGAACGCGGGTGGAGTCGCCACCTCCGGCCTTGAGATGGCGCAGAACGCCGCACGGATGGGCTGGAAAGCGGAGAAAGTTGATGCGCGCCTGCACCACATCATGCTGGACATCCATCACGCCTGCGTTGAGCACGGCGGCGAAAGCAAGCAAACCAACTATGTGCGCGGCGCTAACATCGCTGGCTTCGTTAAAGTTGCGGATGCGATGTTGTCGCAGGGTGTGATTTAAGCAGAGGCGTGCAATTCATTGAAATTGTATGTCCTTGTTGGCCGGGCAAGCGCAGCGCCCCCGGCAAGAGTCCGGTGAAAATGCCTGATGCGCTTCGCTTATCAGGCCTACGGACGGGTGCCATTCATTGAACACGGCACCCTCCGCTTACGCCACCGCCCCACTGCCCGCCTCATCCGATGGTGGGCTTTTTTTCGCGCTACGTTTACGCGGGGCGCTCTTTTTCTTATCGCCACTTCCACTGCCCGGCGCGACAATGCCACGGAAACGTCTCACGGGCGTGCTGCGCGCCTGATCAATCAGTTGATACAATGTGCCCACCAGTGGCTGCATAAAGTCCTGATAGCGGCACTGTTTCTCGCTGATTTGCGTCAGAATCGATTCCCAATGCGCCGTCATGTCTGGCCGTGTCGCCATTTCTGGCAGGGAGTGGAACAGCGCTTTACCTGCGTCAGTCGAGTGAATATAGCGCCCTTTTTTGGTCAGGAAGCCGCGTTTAAACAGCAGTTCGATAATCCCGGCGCGCGTCGCCTCGGTGCCCAGACCATCGGTGGCACGCAGAATCTTTTTCAGATCTTTGTCCTGCACAAAACGCGCGATCCCGGTCATCGCTGACAGCAGCGTTGCGTCGGTGAAGTGGCGCGGCGGCTGAGTTTGCCGTTCCACCACTTCGCCTTTTTCGCACAGCAGCTCGTCGCTTTTGGCAACCACTGGCAGCGGCGTGCCGTCGTTTTCTTCATCGCGCTCTTTCCCGCCAAGCAGCGCCCGCCAGCCCGCTTCAGCCAGAAAACGCGCTTTAGCGATAAATTTACCGTTAGCGATGTCGAGGTCAATCTGACACTTACGGAAAACCGCATCCGGGCAGAACTGCATCAGATACTGACGCGCCACCAGGGTGTAAATTTTTGATTCATTCTCCGTCAGGTTAACGTTGCTGGCACGCGCGGTGGGAATAATGGCGTGGTGCGCATCAACCTTTTTGTCATCCCAGCAGCGGTTGCGCGTGTCCGGGTTCACCACCGGTTGCGGCAGGAGATCCGGCGCGTGAACGCCAATCGCATTCAGCACCGCATGTCGCCCGGCGAAGTGCTCCTCCGGCAAATAGCGGCTATCCGAACGCGGGTAGGTAATCAGCTTGTGGGTTTCATATAACTTCTGGCAAATATCGAGCACGTTCTGTGCGCTCAGGCCGAAGCGCTTAGCGGCTTCAATCTGCAAGGCAGAAAGCGAAAACGGCAGCGGGGCCGATTCTGATTCCCGTTTATCGTTATAGGCCGTGACAATCGCCGGCTGGCCTTCAATGCGTTTGACCACGTGATCGGCCAACGCGCGGTGCAGCAATCGACCTTCTTCATCCTGATACGGTTCACAGGCCTCGCTCGGCTGCCAGACAGCGGTAAAGCGTTCATCTTTTGGGGTCACAATGTGCGCCTTCACTTCGAAGAAATCTTTTGAGACGAAGTTTTCAATCTCTTCATCGCGACGCACCACCAACCCCAGCACTGGCGTTTGCACCCGCCCCACGGAGAGTACACCGTTATACCCGGCGTTACGTCCTAAAATAGTGTAAGCGCGGGTCATGTTGATGCCGTATAGCCAGTCGGCGCGGGCGCGAGCCAGCGCGGAGACGCACAGCGGGATGAAGTCGCTGTTGGCGCGCAGACGCGTAATCGCCCGTTCCACCGCCTGCGGGTTGAGGTCGTTGATTAAACAGCGTTGAACCTGCTGGCGCTTTTCGGGAGCCAGTGAGAGGTAGTCCAGCACTTCATCCACCAGCAGTTGCCCTTCTCTGTCGGGGTCTCCGGCGTGAATGACTTCACTGGCTTCGTGCAAAAAACGCTTAATCACGTTGAGCTGCTTTGTCACCGAAGGACGCGGCTGAAGCTGCCACTTCTCCGGGACTATCGGCAAATCCTGCAAATTCCAGCGCGCATAACGGCTGTCATACGCGTCCGGCTGCGCCTGTTCGAGGAGATGGCCAATACACCAGGTCACCACCTGACCGTTGCCACATTCGATATAACCGTCGCCCTTTCGGTGGGGTTTCGGCAAGACATCGGCAATGGCACGCGCCAGGCTCGGTTTTTCCGCAATAAACAGGCGCATCGGTTTAGCGGATCTCAATCATCGGACGACCCGCCCGGGCCTCAACCAAAGAACCAATGGCGGTTAAGGTAATGCCGAATTCTGCCGCAGCAGCCTGCACTTCTTGCTCGGCATCCGGGGTAACGGCCAGTAACAGCCCACCGGAAGTTTGCGGATCGCACAGCAGCGAACGCCATTCATCCGGCATCTCGCCCATCAGGTGACCATAACTGGCGAAATTGCGCCCGGTCCCCCCCGGCACCGCGCCCTGCGCGATGTATTCTTCCACGCCAGGCAGTTTTGGCACGTCGGCAAAGTTCACCTGCGCCTGTACGCCTGCGCCCTGACACATTTCACTGAGGTGGCCCAGCAGACCAAAACCGGTAACGTCGGTCATCGCTTTGACGCCGTCAATGTTAGCGAATGCCGCACCCGCCAGGTTCATCTGGCACATCACTTCCGTCGCCAGCCCCTGATGTTCAGGTTTCAGCAGCGACTTTTTCTCGGCGGTGGTGAGTACGCCAATACCCAGCGGTTTGGTGAGGAACAGTTTGCAGCCCGCTTGCGCGGTGCTGTTTTTCTTCACGCGCTCGGTTGGCACCACCCCCGTCACCGCCAGGCCGAAAATAGGCTCCGGTGCATCAATGGAGTGCCCCCCCGCCAGGGCGATACCCGCTTGTTGACACGCGAAACGTCCGCCTTCAATCACGTCGCGCGCGATTTCCGGTGCCAGCGTGTTGATGGGCCAGCCGAGAATCGCAATCGCCATAATCGGTTTACCGCCCATCGCGAAGATATCGCTGATGGCGTTGGTGGCTGCGATACGACCAAAATCGAACGGGTTATCAACGATCGGCATGAAGAAATCGGTGGTGCTGATTATCGATGTACCGTTGCCGAGGTCGTACACCGCCGCGTCATCGCGGGTTTCATTGCCGACAAGCAGGTTCGGGTCGACAAACTTCGCCTGTTCACTGTGCAGGATGGTTTCCAGCACTTTCGGGGAAATTTTACAACCGCAACCGGCTCCGTGGCTGTACTGTGTTAAACGAATGGCTTGCTCGCTCATGGACATCTCCTGATTTTGCCAATCCCACTATGGTAGCGCCCAAACGGCGGCGTGGTAAGTCCGTCACTCCGAAATCGCTCACTACTGCTCACTTCGCAAGCAATTGTCCGTTTTGCGACACAGGGCAATTTTTCTTACCGCGTTTTTCCTTCTACTAATTAGTGGCATGAATATAAGAATGTCAAAACCTGCACATCAGGATAAAAATCACAAGGAAATATCGATGAAAAAACGCATTATCGCCCTTTGCCTGGCAACCCTTTTTACGTCCAGCGCTTTTGCTCTTGCTCCGGCCGGGAACGACGCCACCACTAAACCCGATCTTTACTACCTGAAAAATGCGCAAGCCATTGATAGCCTCGCTCTGCTGCCACCTCCGCCAGCCGTAGGGAGCATTGCGTTCCTGAACGATCAGGCGATGTATGAGCAGGGTCGCCTGCTGCGTAATACCGAACGCGGGAAGCTGGCCGTGGAAGATGCCAACCTGAGTGGCGGCGGTGTGGCAAACGCCTTCTCTGGCGCATTTGGGTCACCGATCACTGAAAAAGATGCGCCGCGGTTACACAAACTGCTGACCAACATGATTGAAGATGCGGGCGACCTCGCAACCCGTGGTGCAAAAGAGAAATACATGCGCATTCGTCCGTTCGCTTTCTATGGCGTACCGACCTGTAACACCACCGAGCAGGATAAGCTGTCGAAAAACGGTTCTTATCCGTCTGGCCATACCTCTATCGGCTGGGCCACCGCGCTGGTGCTGGCAGAGATTAATCCGGCTCGTCAGAACGAAATTTTAAAGCGTGGATATGAGCTGGGTGAAAGCCGCGTGATATGCGGTTATCACTGGCAGAGCGACGTTGATGCCGCGCGCATTGTCGGTTCTGCCGTTGTTGCCACGCTGCACACCAACCCGGCGTTCCAGCAGCAGTTGCAAAAAGCGAAAGACGAATTCACTAAACAACATAAGTCTTAAAGAAAAAAGCCCGGTGGTTCTTCCGCCGGGCTGTATGTTTGTCAGAAACGCACCACAAAGGGGGCGGTATCCGGCACCGACACCGTGGTTGATGCTTTCAGTTGTGGTGTACCTAAGTAGAGAAAACCGACAATTTTGTCGTGTTCCCCGCACTTCAGACCTTCGCGCACTACCGCACTATCGGTTAACGCGCCGCTACGCCAGATACCGTTAAAACCCTGCGCAACCGCCGCCATCTGCATCGCCATCACCGCGCAGCCCGCCGACATCTCCTGTTCCCATTTCGGCACTTTATGATGTGGCTGACACTTCGCCACTACCGCGATAATCAGCGGCGCACGGAATGGCGCATTGCGTGCTTTTTCAATCGCTTTCTCATCGCTGCCGGCGTCAATCGCGCCTTTTTCCAGCAACTGGCTGAAGCGCTCACGGCCTTCTCCCTCGATGATAAAAAACTGCCATGGTTGCAGCGTTCCGTGATCCGGGGCACGCATCCCGGCACGGAGGATATTTTCCAGTTGCTCACCGGCTGGCGCAGGGTCAGCCAGGCGGGAGGCGCTACGGCGATTTACCAGTAATTCAAGTGCGTCCATTGATTCGCTCCTGTCATGTTATTTTTCACAAAATTAACATGCGCAGGGAATTTGTTACAGCGTCGATGGCGATTCCTGCTGACAACGGGCGGCGCTGTAATTAGGATAGCCAGATGTTTCACCGCTTTCGGTGAACCGTTTACTGTCTTTATCAGGGAGAAAACATGCGAACCCTATGGCGTTTTATCGCCGGATTCTTTAAATGGACGTGGCGATTACTCAATTTTGCCCGCGAACTGGTGCTGAATCTGTTCTTTATTTTCCTCGTGCTGGTTGGCGTGGGGATCTGGATGCAGCTTAGCAGCACGCCTGAAAGCAACAGCACGCGGGGCGCGTTGTTGATGGACATCAGCGGCGTGATCGTCGATAAGCCTTCCACCAGCAGTAAGCTGGGCGTGATTGGCCGCCAGCTTTTTGGCGCAAGTTCCGATCGTTTACAGGAAAACTCCCTGTTCGATATCGTCCAGGCCATCCGTCAGGCAAAAGATGACCGCAATATCACCGGTATCGTGCTGGATCTCAAGAACTTCGCCGGGGGCGATCAGCCTTCGATGCAGTATATTGGCAAAGCGCTGCGCGAGTTTCGCGACAGCGGTAAACCCGTTTACGCGGTGGGCGACAGCTACAGCCAGGGGCAGTATTACCTCGCGAGCTTTGCCAATAAAATCTGGCTCTCGCCGCAGGGCGTCGTTGACCTGCACGGTTTTGCCACTAACGGTCTCTACTACAAATCTCTGCTTGAGAAGCTGAAAGTCTCTACACATGTGTTCCGCGTCGGTACCTATAAATCCGCCGTTGAGCCGTTTATTCGCGATGATATGTCGCCTGCTGCGCGTGAAGCCGATAGCCGCTGGATTGGCGAGCTGTGGCAAAACTACCTCAATACAGTGGCGGCAAACCGCAAAATCACCGCGCAACAGGTCTTCCCTGGCGCGCAGGCAATGCTTGATGGCCTGACCAAAGTCGATGGCGATACGGCGAAATACGCGCTGGACAGCAAACTGGTTGATTCTCTGGGTAGCAGCGCCGAGATCGAAAAAGCACTGACCAAAGCGTTTGGCTGGAGCAAAACCGATAAAAACTATCGTGCGGTGAGCATCTATGATTATGCGCTGAAAACACCAGCAGATACGGGTTCCAGCATTGCCGTCGTCTTTGCCAATGGCGCGATTATGGACGGTGAAGAAACGCCGGGGAACGTCGGCGGCGATACAACAGCCGCGCAAATCCGCGATGCGCGTCTCGACCCGAAAGTGAAAGCGATTGTTCTGCGCGTCAACAGCCCTGGCGGCAGCGTCAGCGCCTCCGAAGTGATCCGTGCGGAACTGGCTGCGGCGAAAGATGCCGGGAAACCGGTGGTGGTGTCGATGGGCGGTATGGCGGCTTCCGGCGGTTACTGGATCTCCACCCCGGCAAGCTACATCGTGGCAAACCCGAGCACACTGACTGGCTCTATCGGTATCTTCGGCGTGATCAACACCGTGGAAAACTCGCTGGATTCCATCGGCGTGCACACGGATGGCGTTGCCACGTCTCCGCTGGCAGATGTGTCGATGACCAAAACGCTGCCGCCAGAAGTGCAGCAGATGATGCAACTGACCATCGAGAACGGTTACAAGCGCTTTATCACTCTGGTCGCGCAGTCACGTCACAGCACGCCGGAGCAGATCGATAAAATTGCACAGGGCCACGTGTGGACCGGCCAGGATGCGAAAGCTAACGGTCTGGTCGACAGCCTCGGCGATTTCGATGATGCCGTTGCCAAAGCGGCCGAACTGGCGAAACTGAAAACGTGGCACATCGACTACTATCAGTCTGAACCGACATTCTTCGATATGGTGATGGATAGCGTTTCTGGCTCGGTACGCGCCTCACTGCCGCAGGCGTTGCAGGCGTATCTGCCTGCGCCGCTCGCCTCAGCCGCCAAAGAGGTGAAAGCGGAAACCGATAAGTTGGCCGCTTTCAATGACCCGCAAAATCGCTATGCGTTTTGCCTGACCTGCGCCAATATACGATAATTATAATCCCCTCTACGGAGGGGATTTTCTTTCGCTTACTCAAACGACACCATGCTAAAAAAATCCATTTACGTCGCCTATACCGGCGGGACCATCGGGATGCAGCGTTCCGAACACGGCTACATTCCTGTTTCCGGCCACCTGCAACGCCAGCTGGCGCTGATGCCGGAATTCCATCGTCAGGAGATGCCTGATTTCACTATCCATGAATATCAGCCGCTGATGGATTCTTCCGATATGACGCCGGAAGACTGGCAGCACATCGCCGACGATATCAAAGCGCATTATGACGATTATGATGGCTTTGTGATCCTCCACGGCACGGATACCATGGCTTTCACCGCCTCGGCGCTGTCGTTCATGCTGGAAAATCTGGGCAAACCGGTCATTGTGACAGGGTCACAAATCCCGCTTGCCGAGCTACGTTCGGATGGACAGATTAACTTGCTGAATGCTCTGTACGTCGCGGCGAACTACCCGATTAACGAAGTCTCGCTGTTTTTCAATAATCGCCTCTATCGCGGTAACCGTACCACCAAAGCGCATGCGGATGGTTTTGATGCCTTCGCATCGCCCAACCTGGCACCACTGCTGGAAGCGGGAATTCATATCCGCCGTCTGGGGACACCACCCGCGCCGAGCACCTCGGGCGAACTGATTGTGCATCCGATTACCCCGCAGCCGATTGGCGTGGTGACCATTTATCCGGGCATTTCCGCTGACGTGGTGCGCAACTTCCTGCGCCAGCCGGTAAAAGCGCTGATTCTGCGTTCATACGGCGTCGGCAACGCACCGCAAAACGGCGAGTTTTTAAAAGAGCTTACCGAAGCCAGCCAGCGCGGCATCGTGGTGATTAACCTGACACAGTGTATGTCGGGCAAGGTCAACATGGGTGGCTACGCTACCGGCAACGCCCTCGCCCACGCAGGCGTGATTGGCGGCGCGGATATGACCGTCGAAGCCACGCTGACCAAACTGCACTATCTGTTAAGCCAGAACCTTGACGCCGACGCCATCCGTAGCGCCATGCAGCAAAACCTGCGCGGTGAGCTGACGCCAGACGAGTAAGGAGCCTTCATGAAAGCACGAGCATTGTTACTGGTTGATCTGCAAAATGATTTCTGCGCCGGCGGCGCGCTGGCTGTTGCCGAAGGCGATAGCACGGTTGATGTCGCCAATACGCTGATTACCTGGTGCAAAGCGCGTGGTGAAGCCGTAGTTGCCAGCCAGGACTGGCACCCGGCCAATCACGGCAGCTTTGCCAGCCAGCACGGCGTAGAGCCCTACACCCAGGGCCAACTCGACGGCCTGCCGCAAACCTTCTGGCCCGATCACTGCGTGCAACACAGCGAAGGTGCCGAACTGCACCCGTTGCTGGCGCAGAAGTCTATTGATGCGGTGTTTCATAAAGGCGAAAGCGTCAATATCGACAGTTACAGCGCATTCTTTGACAACGGCCATCGACAGAAAACGGCGCTGGATGGGTGGCTGCGTCATCATGAGATCAGCGAGCTGATTGTGCTCGGCCTGGCAACCGACTACTGCGTGAAGTTTACCGTGCTGGACGCGCTGGAGCTGGGTTATCGCGTGAATGTGATAACCGACGGCTGTCGCGGCGTGAATATTCAGCCACAGGACAGCAATCAGGCGTTTATGGAGATGGCAGCGGCAGGTGCAACATTGTATACGCTGGCAGACTGGGAAGAGACGCAGGGGTAATGCCCGGTGGCGCTTCGCTTACCGGGCCTACGCCTTTTAACTTCCGTTGCCAATCTGCCATAAAAATACTGGCGGCACGCCGTTTACCCGCCAGTTGCCAACGCTGCGGCTTTTGTAAATAACCGGGTTATGGGATGCCAGCGTCCGCGCATTGCGCCAGTGACGATCCAGCGCTTTTGAGGTGCGCGTGTCCGATGCCCCCAGTGCGTTAAACAACTCGGTTGCCGCGCGCGGGATTAATTCACTGACCACCACCTGCGCCTGTGCGGATGCCACTTCCGCCTGTTCGTTGGCGCGCGTGACCACTGACGGATCAGCATCGGCGTGTGCTTCGTACGCCGCCTGCATCGCCTGCGAGGCACGTTCGACCGTGGCTTCCACCGCATAGACCCAACTGCTGATTTGCCCGACCACCTGCAACACCTGCGCGTCATCGCGGGCGGCGGGCGCGTTGCCGTGGCTATAGACACGGCGGCGATTTTTCACACCCTCTGCGGCATCGCGTTCAATAGCCCGACCAACACCAGCTAGCGTGGCGAGCAGGACGTGTTGATAGAACGCCGTCTGATAGCGAAATCGTTCGGCAAAATCCGTCACGTGTTCCTGTTCGACAAACGCATCGCGAAAGCGCGTCGTACCGCTGCCCGTCAGGCGCTGGCCAAAGCCGTCCCAGTCATCGTCACGCTCAACTTCTGGTTGATGCGTGCTGACCAGCGCGATGATGTCGCCACCGGTATCGCTGCGCCGCCCGAAGACGTCTATCCAGTCGGCAAATAGCGTGCCGGTGCTGTAGAACTTCTCCCCCGTCAGCCGCCAGCCGTTCTCTGTCGGCGTGACTTTGGTGATGACGTCACCCAGTTTAACTTCGCCAGTTTCCGTCCAGCCATTGCCGACAATGTCGCCATCCAGAAAGCGGCGGAACCAGCGATCGCGCAGTTCGCTTTCGGGGCGGTTGAGCTGGTCTTCAACAAAAGCAAAGTGTCCGCGCAGCGCCTGCGGAAGATTTGAGTCCGCCTGCGCCAGTTCGCTAAACAGCGCGAAAAGCTGCGGCAGCGATGCGCCAAAACCGCCCTTTTCCTGCGGGATGCGCACCGTGCCGAAACCGGCTTCCTTCAGCCAGCGAATCGGTTCGTACGGCAGCGTACGGTTAAGTTCCCGCGCGACCGTCTCGGTGGCAATGCGCTCAAATATCGGGCGGAAACGCGCCGCCAGCGCCTCATAATCGGTTCCGGTTGAGAGTAAGGTCATCATAGGCTCCTTATTGGTCGTCAATATCGTGGCGTGTAGGCTCATGGCGCACCGCCAGCAGGAAGAAAATGGGGATCAGGGCGGCAAGCGACACCACCCAGAACATGTTGGTTCCGAGTGAGGCCTGCAACAGCGGCAGAATAAACAGCGCCAGCGCGCTGCCTATGCCGGACAGTGCGCGGCTGAAACCGACGCCCGTCGCACGAATATGCGTCGGGTAAGAGAGCGCCGGGTAAATCATCAGTTGCGCACCGGGGCCAAAACCTTCGGCAAACAGCCACAGGCCGAGCATCCCCACCGCAATCGCTACGCCCAGCGCCGCGTGCGGTTGCCCCACCAGCGCCAGTACAATCAGCGCGACAAATTGCAGGGCGAACCCGGCAATCGCCACGTGCCGGGAGGGATATTTCCACGCCAGATGCATCCCGAGCAGGCCGCCGGTAAACGCGAACAGTGCGTTCAGCCCAAGCGAGGCAGCAATGGTTTCAAACACGCCCGCGCCGAGGAACTGCGCCAGGATAGTTGGGAGGAAGAAGGCAATCGCGGTGTATTCAAACGCGATACAGATATTCATCACCCCGGACACAATCGTGCGCTCGCGATACGGTTTTTCAAACAGTACGCGGTAGCTCACTTTCGGCGGCGGCGCGACATTTACGTCCGGTGCTTCATGGGCGGCGATACCATAAGATTCGCGCAGAATACGTGCCGCGCCCTGCAAATCGCCCTGATTAGCCGCCCACAGGGGCGACTCGTTCATAAACTTGCTGCGCACGGCAATAATCAACAGGGCAGGCACCGCGCCGAACAACAGCGACGCTCGCCAGAGCCAGTCGAGATGCTGTGTGGGTAACAGGAAGTACAGCGCGAAGATAATTAAAAAACAGACAGTAGATGCCGCGTACCACATCGGGCACCAGGCGGCGAGGCGCGCGGCTTTGTTGCCCTTCCCGGCGAATTTCGAAAATTCAGCGAGATAGGACATTGCCACCGGAAGATCGATCCCAACGCCGATCCCCATCAGGAAACGCGCGCCAATCAACACCCATACATTCGGCGCCAGTCCAGCGGCAATCGCCGACACCACGAAGAACAGCATATCCGCCATAAAGACCGAATAGCGGCCATATTTGTCGGTCAGCCAGCCGCCAATAAGATTGCCGAAAATGGTGCCGACCATAATTGACGACGTCACCAGCCCGGTGAGCAGTGGCGTTAGCTGAAACGCCTTTACTACATCATCGATACCGTACGAGAGCGTAGTGAGATCGTAAGCATCCAGAAAGACGCCGCCGAGCGCTAAAAAGACAATCATGCGTGCATATTTTGCCTGTTCGCCGTGGTTGTTAATCAGCTTTGCCACATCACTCACCGAACCGACGGGTACAGAAACCCCGCCCGCATTTTCTACCGGGATTGAACTCATAGTTTTACCTTGCCTTAAAGGCCGGTCGGCTGACCGGCGAAGAATGGTTATTCTGCGGAAACGGGCACCAGCACACCTTTGACTAACGGATCGTCCGTGGTCTTAAGCCAGGTTTGGATCCGGGGGTCAGCAAATGCCTGTTTCAG
Source organism: Pseudocitrobacter faecalis (assembly GCF_965231525.1). Lineage (NCBI taxonomy): Bacteria > Pseudomonadati > Pseudomonadota > Gammaproteobacteria > Enterobacterales > Enterobacteriaceae > Pseudocitrobacter > Pseudocitrobacter faecalis. The sequence continues at coordinate 2,320,760 of NZ_CBDDNJ010000002.1, forward strand.
TTTTTGAATATTCTCCTGGTTGAGATACGGCGTACCTATCACCAGTTGCGATGCAAAGGTTCGTGGCGCGGGCGGGAAAAGAATGCCCTTCTCGCGTGGAATTTTCCCGGCATCAAACTGCGAGACATAGCCAATCGCTGCATCCACCGAGTTCAGCGCACGCGGCATGGTCAGCAAGTCCAGTTCTTTAAACTGATACTGATGCGGGTTTTCAACGATGTTTTTTAGTTTCGCAGTCCGTGGTTCAACCGCCGGGTCGAGTTTAATCAGCCCGATACGCGCCAACAGCCACAGGGCCTGCCCCTGATTTGCGCCGTCGTCCGGCACCACAATCGTTGCGCCTTTCGGCAGCTTATCGATAGACGGATAACGGTCGGAGTAAATCCCAAACGCCCACTGGAAAACCGGCACGGTGGTGCTCAGCGCAAAACCGTTGGCATCGACAACCTGCTTCAGCCACCACTGATGTTGATAAATGGTGCCCGCATAGGTGCCCTCCGCTACCGCGCGATCCGCCTGCACCGGGTCCTGCACGCCTACGGCTTCCAGCGTCAATCCATAGTCTGGCGCGATATGCTCACCGATATATTCAATGATGCGCTGTTCGCCCGCCATCGCCGGTTCATAATGAATTTTCAGCGTGGTGCCAAAGACCACCTGCGCGGGCCCTTGTGTGCGCCACCAGGCGAACGCGGCAATCGCAATGAGTAAAATTGCCAGCGCCACCAGCCACGGCCAGCGCCGGGCTTTACGCAGTTCAAACTGTTCTGTCGTCATCAAATACTCCCCTGTGTGTGTCGAAGCCGGGTAACCAGGCGGTCGCCCAAAAACTGGATAAGCTGAATAGCCACAATCAGCACCACAATGGTGGCAATCATGATGTGGTTGTCGAAACGCTGATAGCCGTACACCACCGCGAGATAACCGATTCCACCCGCCCCGATGGTGCCCGCGATCGCTGAATACTCAATCATCGAGATGATGTTAAGTGTCACCGCCGCCACCAGCGCAGGCAGCGCTTCGCTCAGTTGCGCTTTGGTAATGATTTGCCAGGCGGAGCCGCCGCAAACCAGCCCGACCGCCGTCACATCTGCGGGCAGTTCGCGCAACGCGTTCTCCACCAGTCGCGCGAAGAACGGGATCCCGGCGACAATCATCGGCACCACCGCCGCGGGAATGCCGATAGTGGTTCCCGTCAGCCACCAGGTGAACGGAATGATGGCGGCCATCAGCACCAGAAACGGCAACGATCGCCCGACGTTGGCAATGCTGTTGAGTACACGATGCAGTGCCGGACGTGGAAACAACCCACGCGCAGAGGTATTGAACAGGACAACGCCCCCCACGCCTCCCAACGTCACAACAAACAGCATCACAATAGAGACCATCAGCGCCGTTTCACCCAGGGCGGGAAGTAGCAGCGTGTGAATCTCGCTCCACGGCGTATCCTGACTGACAGTGGTAGGTTTCATACCGCCTCCCTCAACGCTCGCGGTGCGTCCAGAACCTGCGCGACTACGCCGAGATGCGCTAACTGCGCGACCAGGCGAGGAATCGACACCCTTTCATGGGTATAGCTGATGCCTATCTGCATTCTTCCGCTGAGCAAGCCATTAATTTGCTCAACATGACCGCCCAGCACATCAACCCGCAGACCGTGCTGTTGGCTAAGCTGGCTGATCCAATCCGTGCGTACGCTACCGTCCGTGCGATAGCTGACGCGTAATAACACATCAGATGGCGTCGAGGCCGGCGCCAGCGGCATCAGTTGCTGACCGAGGTGGGAATCCGGCTGCGCCAGCAGCGTTTTCAGCGCCCCTGACTGCACAATCTCGCCCTCTCGAATCTCCGCGACCGCATCCGCCGTGGTTCGTACAACGTCCATTTCGTGGGTAATCAACACAATGGCCAGTCGATAGTCGTCGCGTAACTGACGCAGCAGTTTCAGCACCGAATCAGTCGCCTGCGGATCCAACCCGGAAGTGGCTTCGTCCGCCAGCAAAACTGACGGACGTAACGCCAGCGCACGGGCAATGCCGATACGCTGACGCTGGCCGCCGGAAAGCTGCGCCGGATAAGCCTGCGCTTTGTGACTCAGCCCGACGCTTTCAAGCAGTTCACCCACACGGGCATGAATGTCCCTATCGACCACGCCAAGGTATTCCAGCGGCAGGGCAATGTTCTGCCACGCCGTTTTCCGCCCGAGCAACGCCGAGGACTGGAAAACAGTACCAATCGCGCGTCGTTCACGGCGCAGGGCAACGCCTGAGAGCAGCGAGAGATCGTTACCGTTAACCCTGATGCTGCCGCTATCCGGGCGCTCCAGCAGGCTGATGCACTTCGCCAGCGTCGATTTCCCCGCCCCGCTCGGGCCGACCACTGCCGTGATCGAGCCCGCCTGAACCTGCAACGAAATCCCTTTCAAAACCGGCGTCACGTTGCCGCTTGCGCTACGGTAACTCTTTGAAAGATTTTCGATTTCAATCATGCGACTTTTTCTCCTGCCTCTACGGCCTGTCCCGCGTGAATGCGATAGCTCGCGCCAGGGTGTGGCGCCTGCAAACGGGCATCCCCGGCGAACAGTTTTTCGCGCAGAGTGCCGGGGCGATACTCTTTCTTGAAGACACCGCGCTTTTGCAGTTCCGGGATCAACAGTTCCACCACATCGGTAAAGGTTTCGTGAGTCACGGCATAGGCGAGGTTGAAGCCGTCCACGTCGGTCTCTTCCACCCACGATTGCAGTTCATCGGCAACGGTTTGCGCGCTACCGACGATTAACGGGCCGAAGCCGCCAATGCCAACCCACTCCGCCATCGCCTCCACCGTCCATTGACGGTTGGGGTCAGCAGTTGAGAACGCCTCAACCACTGACTGAATGGCGTTAGTCTGCGAGTAAGTGAAGATTTGGTCCGGTTTAAACTGGCCGAAGTCAATTCCTGTCCAGCCGGAGATCAGCGCCAGCGCACCTTCATAACTGACGTAAGATTTGTACTCATTCCATTTCGCCTGCGCGGCTTTGTCCGTTTCGCCGACGATGACCGTTTGCATGTTGAAAATCAGGATGCTGTGCGGGTCGCGCCCGGCTTCAGCGGCGCGGCGACGAATATCCGCCACGGTTTTTTTGAGCAACGCTTTTGACGGCGCGGCCACGAACACGCATTCCGCGTGGCTGGCGGCAAACTGTTTACCCCGGCTGGAGGCTCCCGCCTGATACAGCACCGGCGTGCGCTGTGGCGAAGGCTCGCAAAGGTGAAAACCCGGTACGTCAAAGAATTTGCCGTGGTGGTTAATATTGTGAATTTTGCTCGGATCGCTAAAGATGCGGCGCTCGCGGTCACGCAGGATCGCGCCCTCTTCCCAACTGCCCTCCAGTAGTTTGTACACCACATCGAGATACTCATCGGCGTAGTCGTAGCGTGCGTCGTGATCCGTTTGCGCTTTATGACCGATATTCCGCGCCCCGCTTTCCAGGTAAGAGGTGACGATATTCCAGCCCACGCGGCCTTTAGTCAGATGGTCAAGGGTCGAAAGACGGCGGGCGAACGGGTACGGATGCTCAAACGACAGCGACGCGGTCAGACCAAAACCAAGATGTTCGGTCACCAGCGCCATCGGGGTAATCAGCGCCAGCGGATCGTTCACCGGCACCTGTGCAGCCTGGCGAATCGCTGCCTCCCCGTTACCGTTCAGGACGTCATAAACGCCCAGCACATCGGCGATAAACAGCCCGTCAAACTTACCGCGCTCCAGTAAACGCGCCAGATCGACCCAGTAATCCAGATCTTTATACTGCCAGGAACGATCGCGCGGATGCGCCCACAGCCCCGGCGACTGATGGCCGACACAGTTCATATCAAAAGCATTAAGACGAATTTCACGTTGCGATGGCATAGCACTCTCCTGTCGCGCCAGGGGGAATCTGGCGCTATCTCTTTTCATCGTTTTTTAAAGGGGGAATTTTTTAGATGATGGGACATCGTGCTGACAGCGTCAGCAGGACTTCGCGCGCGACGGCCTGAGCATGATCCGCCACCTGCGGAAGGCCCATCAATTCACCAAAGCGGCCACGGGCGGCAGGCCCGGAAACCAGGAATATCGTTGAAGGTTTACCCTGCGCATCCAGCGTTTGCGAATGGATATCGACGTCGATTCCAAGCCCCAGCGCATCGGGGCGAATCACGCCAGCCCGGCGCAAATCACGTAAAAAGGGCTGGCTTTCAGTGAGCGAAGCGTGCGCGGGGCCGGTGGTTAAAATCAGATAATCGACGGACAGATCCTGCTGCTCATCATTGCGGACAGCCAGTTGCACACGCAGATAATTCTCCTTCGCCGTCACCGTTTTCAGCCTGGCCGCCAGCACAGTGAGCAAGCCCGCCTGCTGTTTCGCGGTAATGGCATCGGCAACCTGTGGCGCAATGCGGTAACGATGCACATCCCAGAAGCGGCGCAGATGACGCAGGAACTGGCGCTGTTCGCGTTCGCTTAACTGTTGCCAGATTGACTGTCCCTGGCTGCGAACCTCATCAAGCACCACCTGCCACGGCAGGCCGTTTTCAGCGGCACGAGCAATATCCTGGCGAATCTGCCGCAGGCGCTGGCGCAGAGAACCGTGAGCATACGCCGCCTGCCATTTTGGCAGCCCGGCCACCGCGTTAGGCCGCGACAGCAAGCCATGGCGCGAGAACGCCAGCAGTTTGCCGCGATGACCTAAACGGGTCAGCGATGCCACAACGTCTGCCATGCTCAGTGCTGTACCGACAATCGCCACATTCGCTTCAGGCGGGATGTTTTCCAGCGCCCCGGTAACCCACGGGTTGGCGACCAAGCGCGGATGTTCGGCAATCGCCCGCACTTCTTTTGGCAAGTCCGGCGGTGGATGGCTGACCGCCAGCACCACACGATCGGCGGTGATCTTACGGCCCTGTGCGGTGATCACCTGATTATCCTGCCAGGCCACGGCCGTATCACGCAGGTGCACCACGCGCCCGGGCTGCTTTTGCGCCTCCGTAACAAACGTCTGGGCGACATAGCGGCCAAACTCGCCGCGCTGCGGGTAGACGCTGCCATCGGGGCGACAGGCATCAGCATCGCGCAGAAAACTCGTCTGCTGGCGATACCAACGGTCAAACGCGCCCTCTTCTTCACCGGAAAGTTGCATCCTCGACGCCGGAACATTGATGCGATGCGCCGGGTCAGCGGCGGAGTATGCCACGCCCAGCCCCGGTTGCTCCCTGGGCTCAATGAGAGTGATACGCACAGGCGCTTGCGCTTCGCGCAGCAGGTGAATTGCCACCGCCGCCCCGCTGAAGCCTCCGCCAATAATCACAATATGAGGTTCACTCATCGCTCGTCTCCCCAAACCTTGTTTAACTGGCGCTGACCTGTTTAGTCGGACGCGCCGCACCGCCGATGGTTTCGCCAAATGGGCCGGTATTCACGTTGCCGGACTGGCTACGCGGACGCGTACTCAGCGGCAGCAGCGGCATGACCAGCTCGGCGAAGCGATGTGCCTCTTCGAGATGCGGGTAGCCGGAGAAAATAAAATTCGTTATCCCTAAAGCCTGGTACTCACGAATGCGTTCTGCCACCTGCTGCGGATTGCCCACCAGCGCGGTGCCAGCACCGCCGCGCACCAGGCCAACGCCCGCCCACAGATTGGGCGAGATAACCAGATTGTCGCGATTGCCTTTGTGTAACGCGCTCATGCGCGCCTGGCCGGTGGAATCCATGCGCGAGAAGATCTGCTGGGCCTGCGCGATGGTGTCATCATCCAGGTGCGCGATCAGTTTGTCGGCGGCAGCCCATGCCTCTTCTTCCGTTTCGCGCACGATCACGTGCAGACGGATGCCGTATTGCAGCTCGCGTCCTTTTGCTTTCGCCCGCGCTTTCACCACTTCCAGCTTCTCCGCCACCTGCGCAGGCGGTTCGCCCCAGGTGAGATAAGCGTCGATATGATCGCCCGCGACGTCAATCGCCGCATCGGATGAACCACCAAAGTACAGCGGCGGGCCATTTTCCTGTACCGGCGGGAACAGCACTTCCGCGCCTTCCACTTTAATGTGCTTGCCTTCGTAATCGACCTTTTCACCCGCCAACAGGCGGCGATAAACGTTGAGAAATTCATCTGTGACTTCATAACGTTCAGTATGATTCAGGAAAATCCCGTCGCCTTTGTTTTCTACCGGATCGCCGCCGGTGACCACGTTAATCAGCAAACGGCCTTCTGACAGGCGATCCAGCGTCGCCGCCATGCGTGCCGCAAGCGTAGGCGGCTGAAGACCAGGACGCACCGCCACCAGATAACGCAGATTACGCGTCTGCGGGGCCAGCGCGGCGGCGACCAGCCAGGAGTCTTCACAGCTTTTACCGGTTGGGATCAGCACACCGTAATAGCCCAGGCTATCGGCGGCCACTGCCACCTGTTGCAGATAAGGCAAATCAACCGGACGCCCGCCCTGGGTAGTGCCCAGATAGCGACCATCACCGTGGGTTGGCAGGAACCAGAAGACATTCAGGTTATTATCGGATTTCGCTGTCATTATCTCTTTCCTTTATAACTATATTCACTATTTATCGAAGCGTTTCTTCAAGATGGTTATAACGGTGCTAGCGAAATTCGTGCCAGAATTTAACAAAAATTAAAACATTAAATATCATGAAGTTAACAGAGATGGCGAGATCGGCATCTCGTTGCAAATGCAACACCGTCCGACCATTCCCTGCTGCAAATGCAACAAACCGGGCCTTCCCCCCTCTGGTGTATTGCTCCGGTAAAAGATAAGTTCGGCATATGAATCATGCGGAGCCCAAATTATGCTGAACGCTTCAACCCCTGTGCTGATTGACCCGGCTTCCAAAGCCTTTCAAAGCCTGCTTGACCGCTTTGCCCCAACCGATGCCACTGTGCTGATCATTGGTGAAACCGGAAGCGGCAAAGAGGTGGTCGCCCGATATCTCCATCACCATAGCCCACGTAGCCACGCGCCCTTTCTGGCGGTGAACTGCGGTGCATTAACCGAGTCGCTGGCAGAAGCGGAACTGTTCGGTCATGAGAAAGGGGCATTTACCGGTGCGATGCAGGCGCAGCCAGGTTGGTTTGAGGCCGCAGAAGGCGGCACGCTGCTGCTGGATGAAATTGGCGAGCTGAGCCTGGCGTTGCAGGTCAAACTGTTGCGCGTGTTGCAGGAGCGCGAGATCACCCGCGTGGGCTCACGCAAGCCCATCAAGGTGAACGTGCGGGTCATTGCGGCCACCCATGTTGACCTTGAACAGGCCATTCGTGAGCGACGGTTCCGGGAAGACCTCTTTTACCGCCTCAACATTGCCGCGGTTAATCTTCCGGCACTGCGCCAGCGCCGCCAGGATATCCCGCTGCTGGCGGAGCATTTTTTACAGCTTTATGCAAAACGCTTAGGCAAACCCTCACGCCGTTTAGCCCCGGAAACCCTGAGCGCGATGATGGAGTATTCATGGCCCGGCAACGTTCGTGAGCTGGAGAATATGCTGCATACGGCCGTATTGCTCAGCCAGGAGGAAGTTATAACGCCTGCGCAACTACGCTTTACTTCCGCACCCGCCAGGATCGATGAGCAAGAAGAAGATGCATTGGCGGCGTTTATGCGCCAGCAATTAACCCTGCACGGCGGGCAGCTGTACGATCGGGTGATGAACGCGATGATTCAAACGGCGATGACCCAAAGCGACAATAATCAGAGCCAGGCCGCCGCACTGCTGGGCATCAGCCGCCACTCGTTGCGCACTCAACTGGCGCATCTCGGGGTGATAAAAAGCCGCCGTAAACCGGAGGCGGTACTGATGAGCACCGCCTCACCTGCCCCTCGCGAGCGTGAGCTGCGTATTGGTTATCAACGTTTCGGGAACCTTGGCGTGCTGAAGGCGCGTCAGACGCTGGAGCGCGAATTTGCCGGGCGCGGTGTGAACGTGTTGTGGAGTGAATTCCCGGCAGGCCCGCAAATGTTGCAGGCGCTGAGTAACAACGATATCGATTTTGGCACCACGGGCGAAGCACCGCCGGTCTTTGCCCAATCACGTGAAAACACGCTGCTTTATGTCGCCTGGGAGCCCCCCGCCCCGCGCAGCGTCGCTATGGTGGTGCCGAATGACAGCGACATTCAGCACATTCATCAGCTACGGGGTAAGCGTATTGCATTGAATAAAGGTTCCAATGTGCACTGGCTGCTGGTGCAGATTCTGGAAGAAGCAGGTTTACGCCTTGAGGATGTAAAAGTGGTGTACGCGCCGCCCAAGTATCCGCTGACGCCCAGCGACTATCTGGCCGCCGATGCGTGGATGATGTGGGATCCGGTGCTCAGTGATGCGGAAAAAAGCGGTCAGCTACGGATTGTCGCCACCGGCGAGGGACGTGTAAACAACCATCAGTTTTACATCGCCCGCCGCCAGTACGCGCAGCACAACAATGACATCATTGCGCAGGTGGTGGATGCGCTCGGCAGAACCGGCAAGTTTATCGACAGGCAGCGTCATGACGCGGCACAACTGCTTTCCAGCGAGCTGGGGCTCGATATCGCCTCGCTGGAGTGTGCGCTGGCCCGTCGCAGTCATCAGACGCGGGAAATGGATCTGAAAGTGATTCGCGCACAACAAACCATCGCCGACCGCTTCTACGCGCTGGGCCTGCTGAGCAAGCCCGTGTCGGTACGTGATGCCATCTGGAATGCGAAAGTGGAACAGGCCGAACCGTGGATTGCGGCCTGATAACACTCAGTGCTGCTTAAAGGTGGCGATAGGCTTCGGTGAGATGCCGAAATCCTCTTTCAGCTGCTGCTTACTTTTCATCACCATCTGCCCGTTGGTGTCGATGGTCATATGCTGGGCGTCGCTGTTGTAGCGCGCCTGCCAGAGCATCACCAGTTGCAGACAGTTCTCTTTTTGTTCTGCGGTCAGGGCCACGCCATCCGGCCATTTTCCCAGTTCCACCGCCGTCATCAAACGCTGATAAACGTCCGGTGTCATATTGTCGATAATTTGCTCAATACTCATGTCCGACTCCGACTGTTAAGGAATAATTTGCTGAATCGTTTTTTCAACCTTTGGTTGTCTCACCTTTCTCGCCATCCGTGAAGCTCAGAGAGGCCGAATTGACGCAAAAACGTTCACCCGTCGGCTGAGGCCCATCGGGGAAGACATGGCCGAGGTGGGCATCGCAATTTCCGCAACGGATTTCAGTACGTTGCATGCCGTGGGAGTAATCATTGAGATAGCGAATCGCCGTGTCGCTCACGGGCTCATAAAAACTTGGCCAGCCGCATCCGGAATCGTACTTACTTTCGGAGTGGAAAAGTGGCGCATCGCACACTAAACAGTGGTAGATCCCGTCACGCTTATTATGCAGCAAACGCCCGGTGAATGGCGGCTCAGTGCCGTGATTCTGCGTAACGTAGAACTGCATTTCGCTTAAATTTTTTTTGAGTTCTTCGGGGGTAGGTTTGTTCGCCATTTTGCTCACATCTCGCTATGAAAAGTACATCTCAACTTCGATTCTAACAAAACATTAACAATGACGTATCGACTTTTGTTCTAAACTTATTCGATACGAAAAGAGTGCCGGATTATTGTGATTCATTTCACATTTTTATCTGCTGTAACCTTTAAAATTCGCCGCGCCGACCCCATGTGGTTACAAGCTCAAAGGGAGAGTGAGGCATTTCAATCGAGCAAAGGTTGTGCTGAGGATTGATTTGTCGCAATGATTGACACGATTCCGCTTGACGCTGCGTAAGGTTTTTGTAATTTTACAGGCAACCTTTTATTCACTAACAAATAGCTGGTGGAATATATGACTATCAAAGTAGGTATCAACGGTTTTGGCCGTATCGGTCGCATTGTTTTCCGTGCTGCTCAGAAACGTTCTGACATCGAGATCGTTGCAATCAACGACCTGTTAGACGCTGATTACATGGCATACATGCTGAAATATGACTCCACTCACGGCCGTTTCGACGGTACCGTTGAAGTGAAAGACGGTCATCTGATCGTTAACGGTAAAAAAATCCGTGTTACCGCTGAACGTGATCCGGCTAACCTGAAATGGGACGAAGTTGGTGTTGACGTAGTTGCTGAAGCTACCGGTATCTTCCTGACTGACGAAACCGCTCGTAAGCACATCACTGCTGGCGCGAAAAAAGTTGTTCTGACTGGCCCGTCCAAAGACAACACTCCGATGTTTGTTAAAGGCGCTAACTTTGACAAATACGAAGGTCAGGACATCGTTTCTAACGCATCCTGCACCACCAACTGCCTGGCACCGCTGGCAAAAGTTATCAACGACAACTTCGGCATCATCGAAGGTCTGATGACGACTGTTCACGCGACCACCGCAACTCAGAAAACCGTTGATGGCCCGTCTCACAAAGACTGGCGTGGCGGCCGCGGCGCAGCTCAGAACATCATCCCGTCCTCTACCGGTGCTGCTAAAGCAGTAGGTAAAGTACTGCCAGAACTGAATGGCAAACTGACTGGTATGGCGTTCCGCGTTCCTACTCCGAACGTATCCGTTGTTGACCTGACCGTTCGTCTGGAAAAAGCTGCTTCTTACGAAGAAATTAAGAAAGCAATCAAAGCTGCTTCCGAAGGCCCGATGAAAGGCGTTCTGGGTTACACCGAAGATGACGTGGTATCTACCGATTTCAACGGCGAAGTTTGCACTTCCGTGTTCGATGCTAAAGCAGGTATCGCACTGAACGACAACTTCGTGAAACTGGTATCCTGGTACGACAACGAAACCGGTTACTCCAACAAAGTTCTGGACCTGATTGCTCACATCTCCAAATAAGTTGAGATGAAACAGTAATCTGAAAGAGCGACTTCGGTCGCTCTTTTTTTTGTTTGAAAAGAAGGATTGCGTAATGATTAATAAAATTTTTGCACTTCCGGTAATCGAACAACTTACCCCTGTGCTCTCCCGTCGTCAGCTTGATGAGCTGGAAATTATCGTTGTTGATCACCCGGCGGTTAAGGCCTCCGTTGCGCTTCAGGGCGCTCATCTGCTGTCGTGGAAACCGGCGGGAGAAGCGGATGTGCTGTGGCTCAGCAACAATACTCCGTTTAAAACCGGTGTTGCGCTGCGCGGCGGCGTGCCAATTTGCTGGCCGTGGTTTGGCCCGGCAGCCCAAAAGGGTCTGCCTTCTCACGGTTTTGCCCGCAACCTGCCGTGGGCGCTGAAGGCGCACAACGAAGATGACAACGGCGTGGTGCTGACCTTTGAACTGCAGAGCAGCGAGGCTTCTCGCCAGTACTGGTCACACGACTTCACCCTGCTCGCTCGTTTCAAACTGGGTAAAACCTGCGAAATCGAACTGGAAGCACACGGTGATTTCGACACCACCAGCGCGCTACACACCTATTTCAACGTGGGCGATATCCACGCGGTGAAAGTGAGTGGCCTTGGCGACCGCTATATCGATAAAGTGAACGATGCCAAAGAAGGCATGTTGAGCGACGGCGTACAAACCTTCCCGGATCGTACCGACCGCGTTTATCTGAATCCGGAATCATGCAGCGTGATCCACGATGCGGCGCTGAACCGCAGCATTAACGTGATTCACCACCATAATCCGGACGTGGTGGGCTGGAACCCTGGCCCGGCGCTGTCTGTCAGCATGGGCGATATGCCAGACGATGGCTATAAAACCTTCGTGTGTGTAGAAACCGCATGCGCCAGCAAAACGCAAAAAGCGACGGCGGATAAACCATCTCGTTTGAGCCAGACCATCAAGGTTGTGAAAGGCTAAGTGGTTAGCCCGCACTTTTGTGCGGGCTGCCTGCCGGATGCGCTGCGCTTATCCGGCCTACAATGACCGCATTATTTTCAAACGACATCCAACGCCGTTTTATGCCCCGGGGCCGGAAACGCGCGGTTCAGCAATGCCTGTTCTTCCTCGCTTAACATCAGCGCCAGTGCCGCCGCATTCTCTTCCACATGTTTCACTGTTGCCGCTTTCGGAATGGCCATGATGCCCTGCTGACGAATTACCCATGCAAGCAGCACCTGCGCGACTGTAACCTGATGCGCATCCGCAATGGCTTTCACTGTCGGGTTGGCAAACAATCCACTGCGTAAACGCCCGGCCTGCGCCAGCGGACAGTATGCCATTACCGGCATTGATTGCTGCTGACACCAGGGAAGGAGATCGTATTCGATTCCCCGTGAGGCCAGATGATAGAGCACCTGATTCGCTGCGCAGGCCTTACCCCCTTTCACCTGCCACAATTCCTGCATATCGGCGTAATCGAGGTTCGACACGCCCCAGTGACGGATTTTTCCCTGCGCCACCAGCGTTTCCATTGCCGTTACAGTGTCCTGCAACGAATAGTTCCCCCGCCAGTGCAGGAGATAAAGATCAAGATAATCGGTACCTAATCGCCGCAGGCTGGCTTCGCAGGCGGCGGCCATATTGCTGCCCCCGGCATTCCACGGGTACACCTTCGACACCACAAATACGCGGTCGCGGATCCCGCGAATTGCGTCGCCCACCACCTCTTCCGCGCCGCCTTCCGCGTACATCTCTGCCGTATCAATTAATGTTAACCCGCAATCAACGCCCGCCCGCAGCGCCATGACTTCTTCACGCCGCGCGCTGGCATTCTCGCCCATATACCACGTCCCCTGGCCAATCGCCGGTAACCGTTGCCCGGCGACTAAAACCGTTCTTTCTGCCATGACATCCTCCTTTTGTTATCTCTTACCCTAAAGGAAAAGCGCGTGCCATTAGGTTGGTCAATTGCCTGAATTATGACGCCAGTTTCCGGGGAAAAGCCAAAAAAAAGCCCGCCAGTGGCGGGCTTGATACAGCGTTGCTGTCATCAGAAGGTGTAAGTGACACCGGTTGAGAGCAGGCCGGTCCAGCTTTTGTCTACCATCGGGCTGTCGGTAATTTCATCAGACAGGCGGGTGTAACGGGCAGTACCGTATACGCTCCAGTTGCCGAGGAAGCGATAGTTCGCGCTCAGCTCCAGATACGGGTTCCAGCCGCCATCAGCTTTGTAGTCACGCAGGCCGCTTTTACGCGATTCTTTGTGCGATACGCCGTAGTAGTAGTCGTTCATGTTGTCGCTGTTCCACTCGACACCGATACCTGGCGTCAGCGTCAGGTTGCCGTTGGTGTAGCGATAGATCCAGCCCAAATCCCAAATCAGGCCGTTGCTTTTGTCCAGCGTATCGCCGGAAAGCGTGGTGCGCAGAGAACCGTACTGGGTGTGGTGGAACCAGGAGACCCCGGCCATCATCGTCGAGTGACGGCTGTCAAGGCGGCGCAGTTTATGGCTGTCGCTGTCGCTCGGTTTGAAATACATCGGCAGCCAGTACGCGGTCAGGGAAAGCTGATCGGTACCGTCGTTCCACAGGTAGTAACCACCGCCCAGGCCGCGGAACCAGAAGTTCTCACTTTCATAGGTCAGTACCGGCACCGGCACAACATCGTTGCCGTACTGTTTATAGGGATGTTGAATGACACCAACGCCTGCCCCCAGGGTCAGTTTGCTTTCAGCCTGCACGGCAGTTGCAGAAGTAGCCAGCAGTACGCCCAGCGTCAGAAGTTTGATTTTATTCACAATCCTTTATTCCTTTTTCAACTTATCAGCGGCGGAAGTTTACCCGTCAGGTCCGCTTATCACAAATTATTTACCTGAAATGGCACAATTTGACTCGATATTCTCTCGAAAATAGATGACAGCGTGTTTGCAAACACGTGACAGCAGAAAGAAATCCCTTATCTCCATAAAAAGAATAAATGACCGTATTTTTTGATGAGTTATTGATATGTCATTGAAATTCATTTTTGACAGCATGCAAGTTTTGCAAATGCCATCTACGCTTATTTTTAGAAGTCGTCATCGCAGGGCACGTTTTCGTTAAAGGTTCAACAGCCGGGGAGTTCGGGTGCTGAATTGACAGCGAGCGTCGTGCGGCAGACCGCTTCCGGGAGCCTCCACTATTCATACGAACGGCTCTTAACCACCTGTGCTAAAAAAGACGAAAGGACGGCATGCCATGAATATATTCGATCACTATCGCCAGCGTTATGAAGCTGCCAAGGACGAAGAGTTCACACTGCAGGAGTTTCTTACCATTTGTCGGCAAGACCGCAGTGCCTATGCTAATGCGGCAGAACGGCTGTTAATGGCTATTGGTGAGCCTGTAATGGTCGACACAGCCCAGGAGCCACGGCTTTCCCGTCTGTTTTCGAACCGCGTCATTGGACGCTATCCGGCGTTTGAAGAATTTTATGGCATGGAGGATGCGATTGAGCAAATCGTCTCCTACCTGAAACACGCCGCCCAGGGACTGGAAGAGAAGAAACAGATCCTTTATTTACTGGGCCCGGTTGGGGGCGGTAAATCGTCCCTGGCGGAACGACTGAAATCTTTGATGCAGCGGGTGCCGATTTACGTGCTGAGCGCCAACGGCGAACGCAGCCCGGTCAACGATCATCCGCTGTGTCTGTTTAACCCGCAGGAAGATGCGCAGATTCTTGAAAAAGAGTACGGCGTGCCTTCACGTTATCTCGGTACCATCATGTCGCCGTGGGCAGCTAAGCGTCTGCATGAGTTTGGTGGCGATATCACCAAATTCCGCGTGGTCAAAGTGTGGCCATCCATTCTGGAGCAGGTGGCGATTGCCAAAACCGAACCAGGCGATGAAAACAACCAGGACATCTCGGCGCTGGTCGGGAAAGTGGATATCCGTAAGCTGGAACACTTCGCGCAGAACGATCCGGATGCCTATGGCTATTCCGGCGCGCTGTGCCGCGCCAACCAGGGGATCATGGAATTCGTCGAGATGTTCAAGGCCCCCATTAAGGTGTTGCACCCCCTGCTGACCGCAACTCAGGAAGGCAACTACAACGGCACCGAGGGTCTCTCTGCCCTGCCGTTCAACGGCATTATCCTCGCCCACTCCAACGAATCGGAGTGGGTCACCTTCCGTAATAACAAAAACAACGAGGCGTTCCTTGACCGTGTTTACATCGTCAAAGTGCCTTATTGCCTGCGCATTTCGGAAGAGATCAAGATTTACGAAAAACTGCTTAATCACAGTGAGCTGGTGCATGCGCCTTGCGCCCCTGGCACGCTGGAAACCTTGTCGCGCTTCTCGATTCTGTCGCGTCTGAAAGAGCCGGAAAACTCGAGCATTTACTCCAAAATGCGCGTCTATGATGGCGAAAGTCTGAAAGACACCGATCCGAAAGCGAAGTCGTATCAGGAGTATCGCGACTATGCTGGCGTGGACGAAGGGATGAACGGCCTCTCAACCCGCTTCGCCTTTAAAATTCTGTCTCGCGTGTTCAACTTCGACCATGCGGAAGTGGCGGCGAACCCGGTTCATCTCTTCTATGTGCTGGAACAGCAGATTGAGCGCGAGCAGTTCCCGCAGGAAATGGCGGAACGCTATCTTGAGTTCCTGAAAGGGTATCTGATCCCGAAATACGCCGAGTTTATCGGCAAAGAGATTCAGACTGCCTATCTGGAGTCCTACTCTGAATACGGTCAGAACATTTTTGACCGTTATGTCACTTATGCGGATTTCTGGATTCAGGATCAGGAGTATCGCGACCCGGATACCGGCCAGCTGTTTGACCGCGAATCCCTGAACGCAGAACTTGAAAAAATTGAGAAGCCTGCCGGGATCAGTAACCCGAAAGACTTCCGTAATGAAATCGTCAACTTCGTGCTGCGCGCCAGAGCACACAACAACGGGCGCAATCCGAACTGGACCAGCTATGAAAAACTGCGCACGGTTATTGAGAAGAAAATGTTCTCCAATACCGAAGAGCTGCTGCCGGTTATCTCCTTCAACGCCAAAACGTCAACGGACGAGCAGAAAAAACACGACGACTTTGTCGATCGCATGATGGAAAAAGGTTATACCCGTAAACAGGTACGACTGTTGTGTGAATGGTATCTGCGCGTGCGTAAATCGTCATGATGTGATGCCCGGCGGCTTTTGCCCGCCGGGCATATAACAGCGTTCCGTAGGCCGGATAAGCGCAGCGCCATTCGGCATCTACCTACGGCGAAAAGTTGGCAGTACGGGAGGGGAAATATGACCTGGTTTATAGACCGGCGTCTTAACGGCAAAAACAAGAGCGCGGTGAATCGCCAGCGCTTTTTACGCCGTTATAAGGCGCAGATTAAACAGTCGATTTCCGAGGCCATCAATAAGCGTTCGGTTACCGACATAGACAGCGGTGAGTCTGTCTCCATTCCTACGGATGATATTAACGAGCCGATGTTCCATCAGGGGCGCGGCGGGCTTCGCCATCGGGTGCATCCCGGTAACGATCATTTTGTGCAAAACGACCGCATTGAGCGCCCTCAAGGAGGCGGTGGTGGCGGTGGAAGCGGTCAGGGCCAGGCCAGCCCTGACGGCGAAGGCCAGGATGAATTTGTTTTTCAGATTTCGAAAGACGAATATCTGGATCTGCTTTTCGAAGATTTGGCCCTGCCGAACCTGCGAAAAAACCAGCAGCGCCAGTTGACCGAGTATAAAACGCACCGTGCGGGTTTTACCTCAAACGGTGTACCGGCCAACATCAGCGTCGTTCGCTCGCTACAAAACTCGCTGGCCCGACGCACCGCCATGACGGCGGGAAAACGGCGCGAATTGCATGAACTGGAAACCAGTCTGGAAATCGTCGCCAAAAGTGAGCCTGCCCAGTTGCTTGAGGAGGAGCGGCTGCGTAAAGAGATTGCTGAGCTGCGGGCAAAAATCGATCGCGTGCCGTTTATCGACACTTTTGACCTGCGTTATAAAAACTATGAGAAACGCCCTGAGCCTACCAGCCAGGCGGTAATGTTCTGCCTGATGGACGTTTCAGGATCAATGGATCAGGCCACCAAAGATATGGCCAAACGTTTTTACATTCTGCTCTATCTGTTCCTGAGTCGAACCTATAAAAACGTTGAGGTGGTCTATATTCGCCACCATACGCAGGCGAAAGAAGTGGATGAACATGAGTTCTTCTACTCTCAGGAAACGGGCGGCACAATTGTCTCCAGCGCCCTGAAACTGATGGATGAAGTGGTGACGGAACGTTATAACCCGGCACAGTGGAATATCTATGCCGCCCAGGCGTCAGATGGTGACAACTGGGCGGATGATTCCCCGCTGTGTCATGAGTTGCTGGCGAAGAAGATCCTGCCAGTGGTGCGGTATTACAGCTATATCGAAATTACCCGCCGGGCGCATCAAACCCTGTGGCGGGAATATGAGCATCTACAGGCGACATTTGATAACTTCGCGATGCAGCATATTCGCGATCAGGAAGATATCTACCCGGTATTCCGCGAACTTTTTCATAAGCAGGATGCCTGACATCCGTCAGCCAGCAACACCGTTTGCTGGCTGATTTCCTCATTTTCTTATCAGCTAAATCTCAACACGTCTTTCATCGGGGTAATTATCATTAAAAAATGGTATAGCTCACGAAACGTACACTTTTTAATATACCCCCACACCATAAACGGTTACTTTTAAATTGGTGATGACAAAAGGAGGTATTATGACCACGAAGATTCTTGTACCGATTGATATTTCAGAAACTGAACTCACTCAGCGCGTGATTGCGCAGGTAGAAGCGCAAGCTCGGCTGGATGATGCGGAAGTCCATTTCCTGACCGTACTCCCTTTGTATCCATACTATGCCACCCTTGGTGCACGCTATGTTGCCGACCTGCCGGTGATGGACGATCTCGAAACCGATGCCATGAAAAAGCTCGACGAGATTGTTAAGCAGTTTTCTTTACCGGAAGATCGGGTTTACAAACACTTCGCGGAAGGTGCGCCAAAGGATAAAATCCTCGAGCTGGCGAAAACCATTCCTGCGGATTTGGTTATTATTAGCTCGCATCGTCCTGATTTTACCACTTATTTACTGGGCTCTACCGCTGCGGCAGTGGTCAGACACGCAGAATGTTCTGTATTGGTTATTCGCTAATTATCTTTACACTAAGCGGAAAAGGGTATTTCCGCTTAGTGCCCTATCCTGAAAAAATGCATGCTATAATTCAGCGTCGCCCGCGAAGTTCAGGATATAAATGTGTCACATTTCAGCAGCAAAAAAACAACGTTTGTGATAATCATCTTATCGACCTGTGTATTCCTTGGGCTGCTGTATAAAGAGTACAGCAATCTTAATAACTATATGAATTATATCTCTGAAAATGGACGTTCCGCGCTTTTTCACGAAGAGTATATCAATCAGAATCTGGCCTTTCGGCTATCGCGCGCTTTTTCAGCAGATGCCAATATAAAGAAGCATGATACCCGCGCCTGTCAGAAACTCGAGCACCTTAACGGTGTGAATGGCTTTAACCTTGCCAGCCATGATTTTCAGGCGCTACCGGGCACGCTGCAGACCACCAATGCCTCATGTGAACAGTGGGTCAAGGATATCGCTTATCTTCCGCTCATCAATTCACTGCCTGCCAGAAAAACGTCAAAGTATACCTTTTCCAACTATTCCGGCTACGCATTTGATAACATTCGCTATTACATCGACGTGGCGAATTCCTATATCTATATCAATAAACTGGTTGATAGCACTCAGTACACCTTTAATAACTGGCTGGTTATCCACCATAATTCAATCGATATTAAAAAGAGCGCGCAAACAATCAGCATTGATGACAGCAGCTTGAAAGATCTGGCGATGGGTGAAAACATCATTTCGCATGTTTATCGGGATGGCTATACTCACCATAATATTATTAGCATGCTTACGCCGGTGTTTAAAGACAGTACGTTTAAAGGCATTATCATCACGGATATAAATATCAGTGATCTGGCGACTTCGTTCTATACTGCCGACAGACCGGTTATCTGGAAATTCCTGTCGATGCATATCGAAGACAACGCCACCGGAAAAAAAATCAATTTCCACAACCCTACCTGGCGAGTGCGTACGCTTATTCATCATAAAGAAGCGATCACGCAATACTACTCGCTGCATATCAGCCTGGACATCGTCTACTTTATCATCTCGAATGCCTGGCTTATCTTCAGTTATCTCTTAACCACCTATTTGCTTTGTGCGTATGCCAATTATCATCTGACACGTAATGCGCGACTCTCACGAGAGAACATCACGGATGTGATGACCGGCCTGTATAACCGAAAACTGCTCTCGCCTTCCCTGCAGGCCAAAATCGACGAGCTACTCGAAAAAGGGATTGCCGTAAGCGTCATCGCACTGGACTGCGACGGCCTGAAGCGCATCAACGACACTTTGGGCCATCCGGCGGGAGATCGCATGATTCAGGCGTTGGGAAAAGCCATCGATCAGTCGATTCGTAAGAGTGATTACGGCATTCGCCTTGGCGGTGACGAGTTTAATATCATCCTCATCGATAATACCCTGGATGCGGCTCAGCAGGTGGTGAAACGTATCGAAAACAATCTGGCAGCCATGGATACCGATTTCCCGGTGAATTTTTCCTGGGGCGGTTATCAAATGCAGCCGGGTGAATCGCTGGACAGCGCGTTTGCGAAAGCCGATGGCGCGCTGTATCTGCACAAAAAAGGGAAGCGTTCCCGATAAGCGTTCACCACTTGAGTTAGCCGTGAAAAGGTCTACCCTGAAGGCTGTTTTTCGTCGCAAGGAGAAGGTATGTCTGAAATCAACGCGCCCCAGGATGTTCACCAGCATCTGCTAGCCCTGTTAGCGGAAAACCGCGCCCGCTACCGTGTCATGACCCACGAAGCGGTGGGTAAATGCGAAGCCGTTTCTGAGATGCGCGGCACCGCGCTGGGCCAGGGCGCCAAAGCGCTGGTGTGTAAAGTCAAGGGCAACGGCGTTAAGCAACATATTCTGGCGGTGCTCGCCGCCGACCAACAAGCTGATTTATCGCGTATTGCTGAGCACGTGGGCGGTCTAAAAGCCTCACTCGCCAGCCCAGCCGAGGTTGAGCAACTCACCGCCTGCGTTTTTGGTGCTATCCCGCCTTTCTCATTTCATCCCTCACTGCGTCTGATTGCAGACCCGTTATTGTTTACACGATTTGATGAAATTGCGTTTAACGCCGGCCGTCTGGAAAAGTCCGTTATTTTGAATACCGAAGACTATTTACGTATTGCGCAGCCAGAACTGGTGACGTTTCGGCGCGAATTATAAGAATTAATAATATACCTGGTGCAAGTGCCACAAATATCAATCCGAAGAACAAAAAGCCTGCTTATTCACGCGGTTGCGCGTAAAGTAAGCAGGCTTACTTTTTCTGGCAAGGATTTCCTTTCATGCTCGATACCACTCTGCTGATCCTCCTGGGGCTGGCGGCGCTCAGCTTCGTCAGTCATAACACCACCGTAGCCGTCTCCATCCTGGTACTGATTATTGTTCGTGTCACTCCGCTTAATACCTTTTTCCCGTGGATTGAAAAACAGGGGCTGACCATCGGAATTATTATCCTGACCATCGGCGTCATGGCGCCCATTGCCAGCGGTACCCTGCCCCCTTCTACGCTTCTGCATTCCTTCGTTAACTGGAAATCGCTGGTGGCGATAGCGGTTGGCGTCTTCGTCTCGTGGCTGGGGGGACGCGGCGTCGTGCTGATGGGTAGCCAGCCGCAGCTGGTGGCTGGGCTACTGATTGGCACCGTACTGGGCGTAGCGCTGTTTCGCGGCGTTCCGGTGGGCCCGTTGATTGCCGCCGGGCTGGTCTCCATTCTTATTGGGAAGTCGTAAGGCTCGCCAGATAGCGCCCCGGCGTCTGGCCGAGTCCTTTACGAAACATAGTGATAAATGCAGTGGTGGAGTCATAGCCGAGCGCCAGCGCCACCTGCTGCACCGCCATTCCACGCACCAGCAACTGCAACGCCAGAATCAACTGTAACTGATGCCGCCAGCGGCGAAAATTGAGCCCGGTTTCTTTGACCACCAGCCGCGCCAGATTGCGCTCACTCATGGCAAAACGGCTGGCCCACTGGCTGAGCGTCTGCCACTGCGCGGGCTCCGCCTCCATGGTCTCGACCATCAGGCGGATCTTCGGATGCCCCGATACCGGTAGCTGTAGCTGCTGCTCGGCCTGTTGCGGGAGCTCATCGAACAGTACCTGCGTCAGACGCTGGTTTTGCGGCGTCTGTCGCGCATTACCAGGCCGTTGCGCGAGCGCCAGAATCAACTCGCGCACCAGCGGTGAAATTTTCAGGGAACAGCAGTGATCGGGCATCTGCGCCGCGCCGGGTTCGATAAACAGAAAACAGAGCTGAGCCTGCGGCGTCGCCCGATTGCTGTGCGGCATACCGCCGGGGATCCATACCGCAAACTGTGGCGGCACCATCCAGCGCGCGTTTTCCACCTCACAGGTGATCGCGCCGTGCAACGCCAGAATCAGTTGCCCTTTACGATGCTGATGCTGTGGGATGTACTGCTCATCGGGTGCAACCTGAACGCTGAATGCCACTGCCGCATCATGATGACCGTCGGGGTGATAACCATCGAGACCAAGACCCAACATAATTTTGTCCGAATTTAGCGATAATTTGTCATTTTAGCTTGATTTCATCCTGTACTAAACAAGGTATCGTCTTCCTCCCATCGTTTTATTGAGAATGCTATGCGTACTATTTCACCTTCTGCCACCCGCCACACCTGGCTTTTGATTGCGGGCATCTTACTGATCGCCTCGACGCTACGCGTCACCTTTACCGGAGCCGCGCCACTGCTTGACGCTATTCGCGCGCAATACACCTTAACCACTGCCCAAACCGGTTTGCTGACAACCCTTCCCCTGCTGGCTTTTGGGCTGGTCTCCCCACTGGCTGCGGGTATCGCGCAGCGGCTGGGCATTGAACGCAGCCTGTTAGTCGCCCTGCTACTCATTTGCAGCGGCATTGCGGTGCGCTCGTTACCGGCAGTGAGTCTGCTGTTCGTCGGCACGGCGATCATTGGTTGCGGAATTGCGTTGGGTAACGTACTGCTGCCGGGGTTAATCAAACGCGATTTTGCGGGCAACGTCGCCCGCATGACCGGCGCATATTCTGTCACCATGGGGGCCGCCGCCGCACTGGGCTCCGCCATGGTCGTGCCGCTGGCTCTGAACGGTTTCGGCTGGCGTGGCGCATTACTGGGGCTGATGATCTTTCCGCTCCTGGCGTTACTGCTGTGGTTACCGCAGTGGCGCGCGGCAAAAACCGCCACGCTGACCACCTCGCGTACCCTGAAAAGCCGCGGGATTTGGCGTTCATCGCTGGCGTGGCAGGTCACTCTCTTTTTGGGGATCAACTCACTGGTCTATTATGTCGTGATCGGCTGGCTGCCCGCTATTTTGATTGGGCAGGGCTACAGCGAAGCGCAGGCGGGTTCGCTGCACGGGCTGTTGCAGTTGGCGACCGCCGCACCGGGATTGGTGATTCCGCTGATCCTGCATCGGCTCAAAGATCAGCGTGGGATCGCCATCCTCGTCGCGCTAATGTGTGCCGTGAGTGCGGCGGGCTACTGGCTCTTCCCGGCGCAGGCCGTGGTCTGGACGCTCATTTTCGGCTTCGGTTCCGGGGCGACAATGATCCTCGGTCTGACCTTTATTGGCCTGCGCGCCAGCTCGGCACATCAGGCAGCGGCACTGTCGGGAATGGCGCAGTCTGTGGGTTATTTGCTGGCAGCCTGTGGGCCGCCGCTGATGGGAAAAATCCACGACGCCAGCGGTGACTGGCATATCCCGCTCTACGCCGTGGCGGTCATTTCACTGGTGATGGCGCTGTTTGGCGCACTCGCCGGACGCGACCGGGAAATTCACTAAGCGTTTAATTGGCCGCTGCGTACAGGAAAGCCTGTACAAGCGGCGCAGGGCGACCTTCCAGTGCATTGCGTTCATGCTGGAATAGGGTCGCCACAAAAAACGGATGCGTCACCAGTTCAACGGCGCGAATCTCCCCTTCTTCATCCCAGCCGGTCACCCGCAGCGGCTGATCCTGTAACGCCGCCGCGAATTCCGCTGAAATCCCGTAGTTACAGTGGTATCCCTCTGTAATTTCATCGCGCCCGTACGCGCGCGCAATCAGCGTGTTGGCGCGCAGTTCGACAGTGTCGGTTTTTTCCACCAGCGAGCAGCTCAGTGGCGCAATCACCATGCGGCCTTCGCTGTCGGTCTCGGCGTGAGCCGCATCGTCCCATCCCATGACATTACGCGCGTATTCAATCACCGCATGCTGGAAACCACCACAGGTGCCCAGGAATGGCAGGCTGTTTTCGCGCGCGTAACGAATCGCCAAAAATGCGCCTTCACTGTTTTTATACGGACTGGCCGGTACCACCCAGATGGCGTCGAAATCGGTTAAATCATCGATGCTGTGGATATCTGAAGTCGCGAGCCAGTGGTAGTCCACGGGAATATCCAGCACCGCTGCCGCGTCATCGATCGCCAGCGGAATCGCCTGATGGGCTGTCACGTCTGGGTTGTAGTCGCCAACCAGGGCAATGCGAAGGGTATTTTTGACAGCAGGGTTTTCCATGAGTGGTCCTTATACATAACAATTTTTCGAACAACATGATGCGCGTAATCCTGGTGGAGTCGCCCTTGAATAGCAATACCCGGGAGGGGGTGGTATTGTGGAAAGTCTATCATCTGGATGAGCGTAAAGGAGGCAGGAGATGATCCAGTGTAAACGCGTTTATGACGCAGCAACACCCGAGGATGGTTATCGCGTGCTCGTCGACCGGCTGTGGCCGCGCGGCATCAAAAAGGAAAACTTTGTCTACGATGACTGGTGTAAAGTGCTCACGCCCTCCGCCGAACTGCGTAAGGCGTATCACAGCGAGGTGATCGATTTTGCGACCTTCTGCCAGCACTACCGCGATGAACTGAATCAGCATCGCGAGGAAGGCATTCGTCTGCAAGGTATCGCCAATACCCAGGGCCTTACGCTACTTTATGCTGCGACCAATACCACACAAAACCATGCGCGCGTGTTAGCCGACTGGTTGAGCAAACTGTAAAGCGCCTCAATGCTACGCCTGACGGCGTAGCATTATGCAAGACTGAGCGTTTTTTCCGCTTCGGGCAACGCATCCGGCGTAAGCGGCAAAAGATACTCGCTGCGCACAAACGCGAATCCGTATTGCCCATCTGCCGCCCGCACATCACCGGTAACCAGCCATAACGCGCGGGGTGATTGCGCAGGCATTTGCGTCATCACACCATTCACCGGATTTAAAATACGCTCTCCCGGCGCGCAAAGCGCAAACAGCTCAACGGCTTTACCAATATTCGCGCGACCTGCTGGGGTACGCGCGGCAATAATCAGGGCAGTGCTACCCGGTTTATGCAAAAACATGCTCTCGTTCTACTCACGTTCTTCGGTTAAGAATTATCCGAAACGAAGTTTACTCAAGAGCCGCGATATTGTCACGATTTCTGCGGATGATCGCGCCGCCAGAGCGTCCACTCATCTATACGCTCGCCACCCGGCAATAGGCAAAGATTACTCTCTCCTTGCGCACTCTTTTGCGCAATCAATTTACCGCCCTTTTCCACGCAGTACACCGACGCCGGGTTAGCCATACCTATCTGTTTTGGCGGCGGTGGCGCATCGGGTTGTTGTTGTGCACATCCGACAAGAAGTAGTGCGGCACCGATCAGGGTCTGTTTCAACATGCTTTTTCCTTTTAGATGAGGTTTCACTTTAAACTCCATGATTTCTCCATTTTAACTGCACTTTTGCCGAATAAAGTACTCCCCGTTCTCGAACTGACCAGAGAACAGATCATTCCATAATCAATGAGTTTTTGCCCCATCTCCCCCGATGGGGCTTTTTTTTGTCCTCAAAGCCTTATTTTCCTGCGCCAGAATGTATAAAATTTGATATATCCAGGCTGTATTCTTATTACGCAGTCAGAAAATTCTTACCAACGTACCGCAATCTCCACCGCTGTACGGGAGCTTTTTTCATGTCCGACAACATTCTTGCCCGGGTATCACATACCCTTGCCACAGAACAATCACTGGAGTGTCTGGTTCGCCAGTTGCTCGAAATGCTTGAGCTGGTCACCAATATGGAGTCAACGTATCTGACTAAAATCGATACGGAAGCCCAGCTGCAACATATTGTTTATGCGCGCAATAGCGGTGAAATGACCATCCCGGAAAACGCCTCCGTTCCCTGGAAAGAGTCGTTATGCAAACGGGCGATGGATGAGAACTTTTTCTTTTGTGATGACGTCGATGTCCACTGGGCCGATTGTGAGCGTGCGCGCGAGCTTGGTATCACCACCTTTCTCAGTACCCCGGTGCATCTGGCGGATGGTTCACTGTATGGAACGCTATGCGCCTCCAGTAAGCAAACCATGCCCTTTAGCCTGAACGGTGAGCAGGTTCTTCAGCTGTTCGCCAGTATCATTGCGCGCTACATTGAAAAAGAGTCGCTGGTGAATCAGTTGCGTGCGGCGAATGCGGCGCTGATATACCACTCCTACACCGATGCGCTTACGGGTTTGCCGAATCGCCGGGCGATATTTGAGAATCTGGAGACCCTGTTCTCTCATGCCCGAAAAGTGGGTTGCCATATTACATTAGCCTATATCGACCTCGATGACTTTAAGGCAATCAATGATCGCTACGGACATCACTGTGGCGATCAGTTCTTACAGCAGATTGGGCAACGGCTTTTAGACTTCAAAACGGAAGATGGCCTTGTAGGCCGCCTGGGTGGCGATGAATTTCTGGCTGCGGTACTCTGTACCTCAACGCATAAACCAACGCAGTTTGTCACTTCGTTGCGCAAGCAGCTCAGTGGGGATTATTTATTAGCAGAAACCACCTTCCACTATCCGGGAACCAGTATCGGCGTGATTGATATTGACCCTAACACAACGGATATTGAAAGCGCTATGCGAGACGCTGATGGAGCGATGTATCTGGATAAACAAATGCGCCGTCAGGTGCATTCGCCATGGTATAACGGTTAAGATTCACCCTACGCAATATGAATAAATAACATTCAGGATAAAATAATGAGGCTTGGTATCGCTTTTCCTATCGTCATCTTTATAGTGGCGGTCATTTTTCTGGGCTGGTTCTTTATCGGCGGTTACGCACTTCCGGACGGTGTAAGATGAGAAAAACAACCATCATTATGTTGATTGTTGCAATTGTTGCCGTCGCCGGGACTCAACTGGGCTGGTGGTAATCCGCATAAAGGCCGGTTTACCGGCCTGATGACGCCTTTTCGCCCTTCTTCATGCGATACATGTCGGCATCCGCCTGCTGGATTGCGTTATCCAGATTATCTGCACCTGTCGACATTCCCCATGATACGGATAACGGCACCCTTTCGCCCTCGACCGTAAAAGCATGCTGCGTTATCTGCAAAGCAATACGTTCAGCGATATAGCGCGCCTCCTCTTTGCTCGCGCTGGCCAGCAGGATGACAAACTCATCACCGCCAGTACGGATCACCAGATCATGAACGGCCCGTACATTATCCAACATACATTGCGCGATAACCTTTAGCGCGCGGTCGCCCACGCTATGGCCCCAGGCATCGTTTATCGCTTTAAACTTGTTGCAATCAAAGAGGAGCACTGTTGTATAACGTAATTCATGCTTCTGAATGAGTTCCAGGATATTACGCGTGTAACTACCGGTAAGCGCATCAGAATAGAATCGATTGTCACCTTTATTTAACCGACGGCGAATAACAAAGAACAGTAATATAAAGAGTAACGGCGTCAGCAGAACAGCAGTGGAAGCCATCGGATCATGCAAAATGTATAAATAAAGGGGTAGTGCATAGCGGAATTCATAACGCTCGGAGAGATCGTAAACCTGATAAACCGTTGGCCAGTCGCAGTTATCTGTCAAGCAAAGATGACTACCGTCCTGCCGGTTAACAAATTTCAGCATCAGCTCAGAGGGGACGTTATTTTTGAACGACTCGCGTAAGGCGCGCTGTAACTCTGGCTTCGAAAAATCGTACAGTAAATAACCGACTATATGATTACTCACCTGCCCTGCAGAAAGATCGTAGATATAACTTACCAGGCTGTAGGCTTTTTCGCCGGTTATTTTATCCGTATAAAAATTGGTCGAACTCCGCGCTTTTTTACGAGAATCTTTGAGTAATAAGCGGTCATAAAACGATTCAGGAATCTGGAAAAAGGCGGCAGGATTACGCGCCATTTGAGACGTATCAAAGGAAAAACGAACCGAGTCTTTACTGGTAAACCAATAAAACCAGTGCGCATCATGCGCCACAATATAACGATGGGTATCATAATGCCCAGGATTCAGCGTGTTCATTCTGGCACGCACAAACTCACCTGCGGCAAACATACAGCGCGCTTCTTTGCTCTGCGTTCTGGATATCAGCGTACCGTACCCCGGATTGATAACCGACCGGTCAGCATTGATACCCCATTCGTCACGATTACGTGGACGAAAATCGCTCAAGTTACCGCACAGGTTATTACTTTTTAGCTGCTGATAGCGCACACCTGCGGCATCGGCAATTAATTCATTATCATTGAAGATGGCCAGCATATTGCTTTCCAGCGCATTAATGCCGTCATTGACCTGAGTAATCGCACGCTGATACGTAAAAAAGATATACAGGAAAATTAACAGGCCTGTGACCCCTGCGGCCACCAGCAATGCCTGCTTCTTTCGTAAGCTGTCCTGAACACGTCTCACATGCGCACCATCATAAAAGTCATCCTTTTAAACGTAACACACTTTGTGTTTTTAGCGTGTCCAGAAAGAACCTATCAGAAAAATAGGCTATTCATGCATTAAATGCATGGTTATTAACAAATTATTGTACAACTGGATACTTTATGTGCATGAGAATTAAGCGCAAAGATGGAGTAGATCGTGAGGAATACGGAGTAATCTTATCTACTAATGCATGGGCTTTTATAACAATCGTCTCAGCTGAATCGCATAGACTATTTACAGCGACAGCGTGTTACTGGAGACACTTATAATGAAAAAATTGCTCGCATTCTCTTTATTAATTGTATTGAGCAGCACACTCAGCGGATGCATCATCGATCACGATCATCACCATCGTGGCGGACATCACCACTCACACCATCGTTGATAGCAAGGAAAATTCAGGCGAGCAGTGCTCGCCTGATCTATTTAACTGTGACTCTCTTTGGGGCCCAGGAAAATAAACCCGAATGGAATTGATCCCAGTACGGTGAAAATGCAGCTGTAGACCATGACCATCGCGCCCTGTAAAAAGAACATGCCCGTTGTCCACTCTGAATAAGGCAGGTTGTACTCACGCACCACACCGCCAAACGTTGCCCGCCCCACGACAAACAACGCAATCACAAATATTGTACAGGCACACAGCAGAAATTTTTTGCCGTTCCTTGTCCGCAATTTTTCCAGCACCATACTCAACGCTCCCCTTCATGGCGATATATTACGCTGTAGTTGTAACATTTATGTGCCGATAAATGAATTTTTTTGTGAATTTGCAGTAATCTACCCCTTTTAAAGTAGCATTTAAAATGCACTTTTTGATAAATTTTCACCTGCACTTCGTGCTCTAATAACCCGTAACAAAACAGGGGGAAACATGTTACGGATTCCGCAAAGTTGTGTTCATACGCGTTCTACGCCGTTCTGGAACAAAGAGACGGCACCCGCCGGAATTTTCCAGCGTCATCTCGATAAAGGTACGCGCCAGGGGGTCTACCCTCGTCTGTCAGTACATAAAGGGGCGGTGAAATACCTGGGCTATGCTGATGAGACGATTGAACAGCCTGAAGCCGAGCTACTGATTGAAGCGGGTCACTTTGGCGTGTTCCCACCTGAGAAATGGCATCGGATAGAACTGATGACCGAAGATACTGTTTTTCAAATTGATTTTTTCGTGGAAGCTGATGTTTTGCGATCCCTTTAAGCTCACAAGGCGACGAGTAAGGAGCCCATTATGCTGCGTATTCCTGAAAATTTTGTTCATTCCCGTTCAACACCGTTCTGGAATAAAGACACCGCGCCAAAAGCGCTGTTCACTCACCACAACACCAAAGCACATGTTTATGGCCGCCTGTCGGTAATGCAGGGCGCGGTACGCTACTTTGGTTTTCCTGACGCCGAGGCCACTGAGCCTGACGTCGATATCGTCATTGAGGCCGGTTCCTTCGGTATTTCGCCGCCGCAAAAATGGCACCGAATCGAGCTGCTGACCGACGACACTTATTTCAATATCGACTTCTTTGCCGACCCGGATGTCAAACTTGAAGGCGCAGGCCTGGGCAAAGTGGTTAATTCGCATAAGGAGTAAACATCATGGGTAAAGCAACCTATACGGTGACCGTCACGAACAACAGCAACGGCGTTTCAGTAGATTATGAAACCGATAAACCGATGGAGCTGCTGATACCTGATGTTGCTGCCGATGTGGTAAAAGATCTGATTAATACCGTGCGTGCGTACGATACCGAGAATGAACACGACGTGTGTGGCTGGTAACGTATCCGGCGGGAGATAAAGCGGGAGCCAATGGGCTCCCGCTTTTAATTACTTCAGCGCAATCCGCGCCACGCTATCCGGGCCTTTAGTGGTGCTGTCATCATTGAAGTCTTGCTTCAGAGTGACATACAGCGTTTGACCGTCCGGCGTCAGCAGCAGGCTGTTCGGGCGTGCGTCAAACGACCAACTTTTCTTCACCGCATAAGTGGTGGCATCCAGTTGCAACACTTTCTTCGATTCACGCTGGCTGATAAAGATCTCATTGCGTTTCGCGTCAAACTTGATGCCCAGCGCATCACCTTCAAGACGTTTAATCACGCGTCCAGTGCGCTCATCAAACACCAGCGTGGTTTTCGCTTTTGAGTCATCGGTCACGAACAGGCGCCCCGTTTGTGGATCTGTCGCCATATTCAGGAACAGGTAGCTTTTGCCATCGCCTGCGGTCAGGCGTTTTTCAATACGGTAGTTTTTCGGGTTAATCACCAGAATTTCACCGCCGCCGTTGGCCGCGTAAATACGATCGGTGGTAGGCGAGTAGATAAGTCCGGTCACCCATTTTCCGGCATTTTTGATGCGGGTTTTCAGGGTCATGGTTTTGGCATCCACCACCCAAATCAGGCCGGGATCTGCCACCCCGCCGATAAACAACAGTCCGTCGTGCCACAGGATTTCACGCGCGCCAACCGGGTCGCCGTCCGGGCCTTTTTCGCTAAATTTCACCCGTTGCAGAATCTTGCCGGTTTTGGCATCCACTTTCGATACGGCACCATCAAGGGAGTTGGTGGTGTAGAAGACGCTACCATCCGGCTCGCTCGCCATGCCAAAGTTTTTATAATCAGTATGCGTTTCGCCGGTAGTGGCAAGGGTTGCCGGGTCCAGACGATACAACACGCCACCGTTAATATCTTTAAAACCCTGTGCGCTGGCGACATAAAGCGCCTTTTCCGTCGGCGCGTAATTCATCTCATAGAGTCCGTTCGCTAATACACGCTGAGTAACATCACTGCTGACAGCAAGCGGTTGCGTTTTGGATTCTACCGGCAGGTTCTTCGCCGCCTGAGACTGACATGCTGAAAGCCCCAGCGCAGCAGCAATCACAAAAGCCACCGTAACGTGACGGCGCGTAAGCACTAATTTCATTCTGTACTCCATTCGATGGATAAAGGTTCCCGTAAAGGCAACCATTAGAGAATGAGAATCATACTTATTATCGCCACTTTGGCAAACGGTCCCTGCTCTGCTGTCATATCGCCTCACCCGCACTTTGCGGCGGTTAATCACCTTTCTCTTCGTACAACGCCCGCCCCAGGCCTGTTGGCGAAAAACCCTTACAACACTGTGATAATTAAAGAATTTACATTAACTTACATTTTAGATGAGATCATTTCTCAATTATGTAAAGCAAATGATTATCATTGCCATTCGCTCATCAAGGGCGATGGTTACAGTGGCAGGTTTTTCTATAACAAACACAACATATGAGAACGTACAATGGGTTGTTTTGACAGGGTTCCCCGTTCCGCATAGAGATCTTCAGCAAAGGCATCACGCTTTCTTTTTACAAGCCTGGCGGCGATGATTCATCTCGCCCTCGCCTCTGGCTCGGCTGTCGCTGCGGAAAATACCGATACGCAGGATGTCATGGTGGTTGATGGTGCAGCGACGGATGCGGCAGACGGGATACAGGATGAGCACGACTACAGTGTAAAAACGACGCGTGCGGGCACCAAAATGCTGCTCACCCCACGGGATGTGCCACAGTCGGTAAGCGTCATTACCGAACAACGCATGCAGGACCAAAACCTCGAAACCGTCGGCGATGTGCTGGCGAATACCACGGGGATCTCCGCCAATATTTTTGACAGTGAACGCTCCAGCTATTTTTCCCGTGGTTTTTACATCAACAACTATACCTTTGATGATATTCCCACCTCCGTCAGCGATGAGTGGAACTTTGGCGACGCGGGTGACGACACCGCTATTTATGATCGAATTGAAGTGGTGCGCGGCGCAACCGGGTTGATGACCGGCGCAGGCAACCCGGCGGCCTCGGTCAATATGGTGCGCAAACGCGCCAATAGCCGTGAATTCATGGGCAACGTCGGTGTCACTTATGGCAGTTGGAATAAACAGCGCTATGTTGCCGATCTCTCAGCCCCGCTGAATGATACGGGCTCCGTGCGCGGCAGAATCATCGCCGGATATCAGGATCAGGACAGCTGGCTGGACCGTTATCATAAACGCAAAAAATTCTTCTACGGCGTGGTGGATGCTGACATCACTGACAACACGACCGTTTCGCTGGGCTATGATTATCAGCAAAGCACTACCCGCAATCCAACCTGGGGCGGGCTGCCAACCTGGTACAGTAATGGCGTAAAAACCCATTACGATCGCAGTACTAACCCTTCAGCAGACTGGGCGCACTATTACCTTGAATCACGCAAAGTTTTCGCCGACCTGACCCGCGAATTTGATAATGGCTGGAGCCTGCGGGTGAATGGTACGCATGCGGAAGCCTCGTTTGACTCGAAACTGCTCTACTCTTTCGGCTTCCCGGATCAATCCACCGGGGAAGGCCTGTCCGGTTATGGCAGTCTCGATCGAGGCAAGCGGAAACTCGATTCCGTGGATACCTACACCACCGGCCCCTTCATGCTGCTGGGACGCCAGCACGAGCTGGTGGCGGGCATGAGCTACAGCCGCCAGACCAACCGCTATTACAGCGCCGGGGCGGATATTGATGCAGCAGACATTGGCGTGTTTGATAACAACTGGAACGGCAGCCTCACGGAGCCCGCGTGGAGCGACTGGACGCTAACGTCCGATGACATCGTACGGCAAAAATCTGCTTACACTGCGGCGCGTTTCTCGCTGGCCGACCCGGTCTCCTTGATTGTGGGCGCGCGCTACACCCAGTGGAGCACCCACGGCTCGAGCGGGGATATGAGCAAAAACAACATCACGCCGTATGCCGGGCTGGTCTATGACATCAATGAAATCTGGTCGGCGTATGCCAGTTATACCTCCATCTTCCAGCCGCAGACCTACCGCGACCAGAAAGGCAGTTACCTCTCGCCGGTCACCGGAAAAAGTTACGAAACGGGCCTGAAATCCGCCTGGCTGGACGGTCGGTTAACCGCGACGGTTGCCGTGTTCCGCATTGAGCAGGATAACGTAGGCCAGGCCGATGGCGATAATCACGTCAACGGCAGCAGCGAGCAGGCCTACTACGCAGCAAAAGGCGCGGTCAGCAAGGGCGCGGAGTTTGAGCTGAACGGTGCGGTGACCGATAACCTGCAAATGACCTTTGGCGCCACGCGCTACGTCGCACGCGATTCCACAGGGCGCTTCAACAGCAATATGCCTCAGACGCAGTTTAAGCTCTTCAGCCGTTACCAGTTACCGATGCTGCGCGACCTGACCGTGGGCGGCGGCCTCACCTGGCAGAATCGAACGTATCAGGATGCCAGTGGACCGGATGGTGAAACCGCCCGCGTCCATCAGGGCAGTTATCCATTGGCGAATCTGTTTGCCCGCTACCAGGTCACGAAACAGCTGGCGGTGCAGGCGAATATCGAAAACCTCTTCGACCGCGAATACTATTCCTGGGCCAGTGATTACGTGGTGTATGGCGAACCGCGTAACTATTCAGTGAACGTCTCCTGGGCATTCTGACCGACACACGCAGAGGATATCCTCTGCGTTTTTCCCTTTTCCCCCCTCCGCTTTCAGACTGATTAACCCCGCGTAAACTGGAACTTACCGCGATGTTATTCCAGGCTTGAAAGCATGAAACATACTACTGCACTGGGCATAACCGGTTTTTCGCTTATCGCTGTAACCTACGGGATGGCGAGATTCTCGTGGGGATTGATGATGCCGGAAGTGGTGAAAGAGGTGCCGTTTAGCCCGCAAATCGCCGGGATTATCGCCGCCTGTAGCTACCTGGCCTACTGCCTGGCGATCGTTTGTGCACCGTTTCTGGTCTCGCGTTTCGGCCCACGGATGCCGGCGCTGACTGCTGCACTGGCGGCAGCGCTTGGGCTCATTTTGCTGGCGCTGGCGCACTCCCCGTTCATGCTCGCCGTTGGGCTTTTTATCGCAGGCACTAGCGCAGGGTTATCTTCTCCGGCGCTGGCAGAGGCTGTTTCACAGCGAATTTCCGCGCCCCACCAGCCACAGGTGAATACCGTCATCAATGCGGGTACCGGCGCGGGAATTATTATCAGCGTTCCCATAGTAATGGCGATGCCCGGCGGCTGGCGAATGGCATGTGTGTCCTTTGCCGCACTGGCAGCGCTGTGTCTGGCAATGGCTTATCGTCACCTTCCTGACCGACCGCATGCAAAATCAGCGCATCTCCCCTTCAGCCTACGTGAATTGCTTTCTCCCGCGATGTTACGCTTATCCATCATCGCCCTGATAAGCGGGGCTGCGAGCGCAGCCTGGTGGAGTTTTGGCCCGGATATACTGAGCCATCATCTCACGGTGAAGGCACAGCTTCGCAGCCTGCTGTGGCTGATAAGCGGTGCAGCAGGCATTCTGGCGATATTTACCGGATTATTAGCTCGCTATCTGACCTGGACGCATATTTATCGTTTATCCCAGATTTGCATGGCGCTGCCGTTGCTGTTGATGGCTTTTTCACAAAGTTACTCAGGATGGTTGATTCCCGCCGTGGCGATGTGCGGCGCCGGGTATGTCACGCTGTCTGGCGTGTTGCTGGTGTATGCCGCGGAGAGTGTCCGTGAAGCGCCAGCAGCTGGCGTCAGTGTCGCGTTCTTTATGCTGGCCGCCGGGCAGGTTGTTGGCTCCGCATCATTCGGGCAAATTTATGCACAGTACAGCGTGGTCGTAGCATTGATTGTGTTTGCCGGGATGTCGGGGGGAATGCTGTTTACCGTGCCCAGGAAACAATGTGAAGAATTCAGACCGTTAAAGAAAAATCAATAAAGGGAAACGGAACCTTGTGTTCCGTTTTTATGTGGAAGCCCTGTACAGTCTTATTAGACGCAAATACCACCAATGCATCTACTGCAAATAGTGCTATTTCCGATCAATTATACGCGGTATATGCATTCGCTGAAATGATTCAGGTACAGGTCTCATGTCCCGGATTCGGGGGTTTACAAAGATCGTGTCCGCCGGGATATCTTTATTTACAAAGGACATCGCGCCGATGACGACATTATCCCCAATGGTGATTGGCCCAACCAAACAGGAATTAGCCCCGAGATCGACATTATTCCCGATAGTCATGACTTCGTCATCTCGCATGCTTACGGTCCCGCCTAACGTAGTGTTCTGGCGAATAATGCAATGTTCGCCGATGTGCGCCCTACTGGTAATGACAATTCCCATATGATGCGGAATATGCAGGCAAGCACCAATCTTAGCATCAAGCGCAATGTCACAGGCGTATTTGTCTTTTAACTTTGCGGCAATCGCGGATGCGGCTTTTTTCTGCGCTTTAGAACCGTGCCGGCTCATTTCACTGGCCAAGCGCCACCAGAAAAGAAAGTTTCTCCTGCGATTCTTTTTATTTCTTAACAGTCTATGCCATGAAAACGACTCTTTGCGCACAACTTCAACTCGCCAGAATTCCATAAGGTCATGAGATTTATTCGAAAAAACAAACAAAATACAAAGAAAAGTATTAATAACAAACCCCTTTTGTGAATCAATTCACAAATTAGGATTCTCCCCGCCTGACGAGAAGAAATATAAAGAAGCCTGACTTTTAGGCCATTGAAATAAATTTGCTTTGGGCAATAAAATACGTGAAAAGGAGCCTTTCGGCCCCTTTTGCTTTCTCAGAAAGCTAACATTACATATTCGCGATAATCGCGTCACCAAACTCTGAACATTTCAGCAGTTTAGCGCCTTCCATCAAACGTTCAAAGTCATAGGTCACGGTCTTGTTAGCAATCGCGCCTTCCATGCCTTTAACAATCAGGTCAGCCGCTTCGAACCATTCCATATGACGCAGCATCATTTCTGCGGACAGAATAATGGAGCCTGGGTTGACTTTATCCAGGCCTGCGTATTTCGGTGCAGTACCGTGGGTTGCTTCGAACAGAGCGCATTCGTCGCCGATGTTCGCGCCCGGAGCAATACCGATACCGCCAACCTGCGCTGCCAGGGCGTCAGAAATGTAGTCACCGTTCAGGTTCATACAGGCAATCACGTCGTACTCAGCCGGACGCAGCAGGATCTGCTGCAGGAAAGCATCCGCGATAACGTCTTTCACAACGATCTCTTTACCCGTTTTCGGGTTTTTGATTTTCAGCCACGGGCCGCCGTCGATCAGTTCGCCACCGAACTCTTCGCGAGCCAACTGGTAACCCCAGTCTTTGAACGCCCCTTCGGTGAACTTCATGATGTTGCCTTTGTGAACCAGAGTCACAGAGTCACGGTCGTTGGCAATTGCGTATTCGATAGCGGCGCGAACCAGGCGTTTGGTGCCTTCTTCGGAGCACGGCTTGATACCGATGCCGCAATGTTCCGGGAAGCGAATTTTCTTCACGCCCATCTCTTCGCGCAGGAATTTAATCACTTTTTCTGCATCAGCAGAGTCCGCTTTCCACTCGATGCCCGCGTAGATATCTTCTGAGTTTTCACGGAAGATAACCATATCGGTCAGTTCAGGGTGTTTAACCGGGCTTGGGGTGCCCTGGTAGTAACGCACCGGGCGCAGGCAAACGTAGAGGTCCAGTTCCTGACGCAGGGCAACGTTCAGAGAACGGATACCGCCGCCAACTGGTGTGGTCAACGGGCCTTTGATGGCAACGCGATATTCGCGAACCAGATCCAGCGTTTCAGCTGGCAGCCAGACATCCTGGCCATAAACCTGAGTGGATTTCTCGCCGGTGTAGATTTCCATCCAGGAAATTTTACGCTCACCTTTGTAGGCTTTCTCAACTGCGGCATTCACAACTTTGATCATCGGTGGGGTTACATCAACACCGATGCCGTCGCCTTCAATGAATGGGATAATCGGATTGTGCGGCACATTCAGCTTGCCGTCTTTCAGGGTGATTTTTTGACCTTCTGCCGGAACAACTACTTTGCTTTCCATTCACCTCTCCTTCGAGCGCTTCTGGTGTGCTCGTCATCCTTTACGCCACAGGTTCTCGCTGTTTACTACATGCCGGTTAAACCCCGGGAATGCACTGTCTTACCGCCTTCCTGCAACACAAAGAGTTAGAGCATTTTTGTTAATGATTTGTAATGATCGTGTCAATACTACCTTATTGTTCGGCGCCATGAAAGACACTCGTTATTAGGCTATAATGCGCGAATACATAACATCTGAAAATACCATGCAGAAAACTTCTTTTAGAAATCACCCGGTTAAGCGATTCAGCTCAAAACAAGCTGCCAAACAACGCAAAGATAACCCGCCAAAACGCGTAGTTTTGTTCAATAAACCCTACGATGTTTTGCCACAATTTACTGACGAAG
This sequence comes from Pseudocitrobacter faecalis, assembly GCF_965231525.1. NCBI lineage: Bacteria > Pseudomonadati > Pseudomonadota > Gammaproteobacteria > Enterobacterales > Enterobacteriaceae > Pseudocitrobacter > Pseudocitrobacter faecalis. The sequence continues at coordinate 2,357,683 of NZ_CBDDNJ010000002.1, forward strand.
CAGGCCGCAGCACGCTGAAAGATTTTATTCCGGTGCAGGGCGTTTACGCCGCCGGACGTCTCGATCGCGATAGCGAAGGCCTTTTAGTGCTCACCAACGACGGCGTGCTGCAGGCGCGGTTGACGCAACCGGGCAAGCGCACCGGAAAAATTTACTATGTGCAGGTTGAAGGTGAACCGAGCGAGGCATCGCTGGTAGCTCTACGAACCGGCGTGACGCTCAACGATGGCCCAACATTGCCCGCAGGCATTGAAGTGGTCAATGAACCCGAATGGCTGTGGCCGCGTAATCCGCCGATTCGCGAGCGTAAATCAATCCCCACCACCTGGCTGAAAATCACGCTGTACGAAGGCCGCAACCGTCAGGTACGCCGCATGACGGCTCATGTCGGCCACCCTACGTTGCGTCTGATTCGCTACGCGATGGGTGATTATCGTTTGGATGGGCTGGCAAACGGCGAATGGCGTGACGCCGAATAAAAAGGAGAGAACATGTTCAAACCTCATGTGACAGTCGCGTGCATTGTGCATGCTAAAGAGAAATTTCTGGTTGTTGAAGAGTCCATCAACGGTAAAGCATTATGGAATCAACCCGCGGGACACCTTGAAGCTGATGAAACATTAGTCCAGGCCGCTGAGCGTGAACTGTGGGAAGAAACCGGGATTCGCGCCACGCCGCAGCACTTTATCCGTATGCACCAGTGGATAGCGCCCGATAAAACGCCGTTCCTGCGTTTTTTGTTTCTGATTGAGCTGGAGGATATTTGTCCGACCGAACCGCACGACAGTGACATTGATCGCTGCCTGTGGGTCAGTGCTGAGGAAATTCTTAGTGCCCCTCACCTGCGTTCAAAGCTGGTCGCGGAAAGCATTCACGCCTACCAGAGCGGCGAGCGTTATCCTCTCTCGCTTATCGGCGCATTTAACTGGCCGTTTACAGAGGGTGTCAAGTAAGGGGCTGCGTGCTAGAATATGCCGCCTTGAAGTTCAATGTCGTGAGTATTCCAATGTCAGAAAGCCAGAAAAAAGTGATCGTCGGCATGTCCGGCGGTGTTGATTCCTCCGTCTCAGCCTACCTGTTGCAACAACAAGGTTATAAGGTTGAGGGCCTGTTCATGAAGAACTGGGAGGAAGACGACGGCGAGGAATATTGTACTGCCGCCGCCGACCTTGCCGATGCGCAAGCGGTCTGCGATAAGCTCGGCATTGAGCTGCACACCGTTAACTTTGCTGCTGAATACTGGGACAACGTTTTTGAACTCTTCCTGGAAGAGTACAAAGCGGGCCGCACGCCAAATCCGGATATCCTGTGCAACAAAGAGATCAAATTCAAAGCCTTCCTTGAATTCGCCGCAGAAGATTTAGGTGCTGATTACATCGCCACCGGCCACTATGTGCGCCGTAAAGATGTGGACGGCAAAAGCCAACTGCTGCGCGGGCTGGACGGCAATAAAGATCAGAGCTACTTCCTTTACACACTCGGCCACGAACAGATTGCCCAAAGCCTCTTCCCGGTTGGCGAGCTGGAAAAACCGCAGGTGCGTAAAATCGCTGAAGAGCTGGATCTCATCACCGCGAAGAAAAAAGACTCTACCGGTATTTGTTTCATCGGTGAGCGTAAATTCCGTGAGTTCTTAGGTCGCTACCTCCCCGCTCAGCCGGGTAAAATCGTCACGGTTGATGGCGAAGAGATTGGCGAACACCAGGGGTTGATGTATCACACCCTGGGCCAGCGTAAAGGCCTTGGCATTGGCGGAACCAAAGAAGGGACAGAAGATCCGTGGTACGTTGTCGATAAAGATGTCGAAAACAATATTTTGGTCGTAGCCCAGGGCCACGATCATCCACGCCTGATGTCAGTGGGATTAATTGCCCAGCAACTGCATTGGGTCGATCGCGAACCGGTTAAGGGTACGTTCCGCTGTACGGTCAAAACACGTTACCGCCAAACGGATATTCCCTGCACCGTCACTGCACTGGATGAAGAGCGCATTGAAGTGCGTTTTGATGAGCCCGTTGCCGCAGTCACGCCGGGCCAGTCCGCTGTGTTCTACAACGGCGAAGTATGCCTGGGCGGCGGCGTGATCGAACAGCGCATCCCGCTGCCGGCATAATAAACAGCAGTCGTCTCCCCAACGCCGGGGCACCAGACGCCCTGGCCGCGCTTAAGCGCGGGGAATCAACAAGGAGTTAGCGTGGCGAAGAACTATTACGACATCACTCTGGCGCTGGCGGGTATCTGCCAGTCCGCCAGCCTGGTGCAACAATTGGCCCATCAGGGTCACTGCGATGGCGACGCGCTGCACGTGTCGCTGAACAGCGTTATCGATCTGAACCCGGATTCTACCCTCGGCGTATTCGGTGGCAGTGAAGCGAATCTTCGTCTCGGTCTGGAAACACTGTTAGGCGTGCTGAATGCCAGCAGCCGTCAGGGACTCAATGCCGAGCTCACCCGCTATACTCTGAGTTTAATGGTGCTCGAGCGTAAACTGGCCTCCGCGAAAGGCGCGATGGATACGCTCGGCAACCGCATCGCTGGCCTGCAGCGCCAGCTTGACCACTTTGATTTACAGTCTGAGACCCTGCTGAGCGCGATGGCCGGCATTTATGTTGATGTGATCAGCCCGCTTGGCCCGCGTATTCAGGTTACCGGCTCCCCTGCCGTACTGCAAAGCCCGCAGGTGCAGGCGAAAGTCCGCGCCTCGTTGCTGGCGGGCATTCGCTCTGCCGTGCTCTGGCACCAGGTTGGTGGTGGACGCCTGCAGCTCATGTTTTCCCGTAATCGCCTGACCACTCAGGCCAAACAAATTCTTGCTCATTTAACCCCGGAGTTATGATCTATGGAATTATCCTCACTGACCGCCGTTTCCCCTGTCGACGGCCGCTACGGCGATAAAGTCAGCGCGCTGCGCGGCATTTTCAGCGAATTCGGTTTGCTGAAATTCCGTGTGCAAGTTGAAGTGCGCTGGCTGCAAAAGCTGGCCGCACAGGCAGCGATCAAGGAAGTTCCTGCTTTTGCCGCAGACGCAAACGGTTTCCTCGATAAAATCGTTGCAGACTTCAATGAAGACGATGCCGCGCGCATCAAAACCATTGAGCGCACCACTAACCATGACGTGAAAGCGGTTGAGTATTTCCTGAAAGAAAAAGTGGCGGATGTCCCAGAACTGCATGCGGTTTCTGAGTTCATTCACTTCGCCTGTACCTCTGAAGACATCAACAACTTGTCTCACGCGCTGATGTTAAAAACGGCGCGCGATGAAGTGATCCTGCCCTACTGGCGCAAGCTTATCGACAGCATTAAAGACTTAGCGGTGCAGTATCGTGATATTCCGCTGCTGTCGCGCACTCACGGCCAGCCGGCGACACCGTCCACCATCGGTAAAGAGATGGCCAACGTGGCCTACCGCATGGAGCGTCAGTATCGCCAGCTTAACCAGGTCGAGATTCTGGGTAAAATCAATGGTGCAGTCGGTAACTATAACGCCCACATTGTGGCGTATCCGGAAGTTGACTGGCATCAGTTCAGCGAAGAGTTCGTGACGTCTCTGGGCATTCAGTGGAACCCGTACACCACGCAGATTGAACCGCACGACTACATCGCCGAACTGTTTGACTGCATGGCGCGCTTTAACACCATCCTTATCGATTTCGATCGTGATGTGTGGGGCTACATCGCCCTGAACCACTTCAAGCAGAAAACCATCGCCGGTGAAATTGGTTCTTCCACCATGCCGCACAAAGTTAATCCGATTGACTTCGAAAACTCCGAAGGCAATTTGGGCCTGTCAAACGCCGTGCTTCAGCACCTGGCGAGCAAACTGCCTGTCTCCCGCTGGCAGCGTGACCTGACGGATTCCACCGTGCTACGTAACCTGGGTGTCGGTATTGGTTATGCGCTGATTGCTTACCAATCAACCCTGAAAGGTGTAAGTAAACTGGAAGTAAACCGTGACCGTCTGCTGGACGAACTGGATCACAACTGGGAAGTGCTTGCGGAGCCGATTCAAACGGTAATGCGTCGTTACGGTATTGAAAAACCGTACGAAAAATTGAAAGAGCTGACGCGCGGTAAGCGCGTTGATGCCGAAGGTATGAAACAGTTTATCGACGGTCTGGCCCTGCCGGAAGACGAAAAAGTTCGCCTGAAAGCAATGACGCCAGCGAATTATATTGGCCGCGCGATTCAGATGGTTGATGATCTGAAATAATATATGCCCCTCCTTCCAATCGGGAGGAGGGTTTCTCGCCAAATCGAGTTCTCTGAATATCTTATTTTTTTCACCGCTAATATCCTACCCACGTCATCTATACTTCCACCACTGGCGGGAGCGTTAATGAATCAGTAAGACACTCCTGTATTTGGGGCGCGTTTTTCTCATCAGAGAATCACTATGTACAGAGTCATTCTTCCTTTTGTTGCTGCATTGCTCTTCTTCCTGAGCGGATCGTTCATTCTGAATTTACAAATTTGGTATTCCAACAAGAGTGAATATGTCGCGGCGGCCCAGTACGCGCTGAAAAATATCGATCAAATTCTGGAAGAGGCCAGCCAGGCTACGCAAACTGGATTGGCTGTAGCGCGCGCGCAATGCTCGCTGGAAGAACAATACCGACTTGCTACCGTCGCCACCCTCAAACCACACCTGAGAACAATTTTGCTCTTAAAGGAGGGTAAGATCTGGTGTACTTCTCTGCCGGGAAATCGTTTACTGCTCACCAACGTCACTGATTTGCCTGATAGCCCGCTCTTCCTTACCGCTTCCGGGCAAAACATTCACGACACCGCGTCAATGGTGTATCAAACCCGTACAGCAGACGTCACTATTCTGGTTACCGTAAGTGATTCACAGTTACGTACCGCTCTGTTTACCTCGCAACAAAATGTCGATCCACAATTAGTGATTGGGCCGAATGCGCTCGGACTCAGGGGCGACGTTCGGACATTTCACCCCGGCGGAACGGATACGGCGTTTATTAGCTCCGCTGCCTATCCTTTCGGGATTCAGTACCAATTGCCACCGTTATTTAGCCTGACGCGTATTTTCCACCAGGGAGGTGGAATGCTGCTCTTTATTTTCTTCATTTCCTGTATTGGTTTCTGGTTATTGAGGAAATATTCAGGCAATGTGGCGACGCCTGCGGATGCCCTAAGACAGGCTATTACCCTGGGGGAGATCGTTCCGTATTACCAACCCGTAGTGGATGGCAGAGACAACTCAATCCGAGGTATCGAAGTCCTCGCCCGCTGGAAACATCCCACCGCGGGGTTCATTTCTCCGGCAACGTTTATCCCGCTTGCGGAAAAAACCGGGTTGATCATCCCCCTGACCCAGTCCCTGATGCGGCAGGTGGTAGAACACATGAATTTAATCAGCACAAAACTTCCTGAAGGGTTTCATATCGGCATTAACGTTAGCGCCGCACATATCAATTCACCGGGGTTCGTTGAGGATTGTCTGAAGTACCAGTCTGGCTTTATTCATCAACATTTGACGCTGGTTCTGGAAGTGACGGAGCGAGAACCGTTATCTGTGGATGAGCAATTACTGAACAAACTTAACAGACTTCATACGCATCATTTTGCTATTGCGCTGGATGATTTTGGCACCGGTTATTCTGGTCTCTCCTATCTTCATGACCTAAAAATTGATTACATCAAAATCGACCAAAGTTTTGTCGGCAGAGTAAATGACGATGAAGACTCCACAAAACTTCTGGATTGCGTGCTTGAGCTGGCGCGTAAGCTTTCGTTAATTATCGTGGCCGAAGGGGTTGAAACACGTACGCAGTTGGACTACCTCAACCGCAACCATATCACGCTGCTGCAAGGCTACTATTTCTATAAACCCGTAAAGTTTGTCGAACTGGTAAAAATATTACTGACGAAGCCAAAAGCCCGAATAGAGCGCTACATGGAACCCTAAATAAGGGAATCAGGATAACGCACCTTTTCCTGCCCGATGTTTAGTTTTAGTATAACCAGGCAGGGTTAAACTATTAGCTTCAATAATGATATGGAGAAAAAACATGCGCGTACTCGTGGTAGAGGATAACGCCCTGTTACGTCACCATCTGAAGGTTCAGCTTCAGGAGCTGGGTCATCAGGTTGATGCAGCGGAAGACGCAAAGGAAGCGGATTACTATTTGGGCGAGCATCTGCCGGATATCGCTATTGTCGACCTCGGTTTGCCGGATGAAGACGGTCTTTCTCTGATACGCCGCTGGCGCAGTCACGATATCTCGTTACCGGTTCTGGTACTGACCGCTCGCGAAGGCTGGCAGGATAAAGTCGAAGTGCTGAGCGCCGGGGCGGATGACTACGTCACCAAACCGTTCCATATTGAAGAAGTGGCTGCGCGCATGCAGGCGCTGATGCGCCGTAACAGCGGTCACGCATCGCAGGTGATCTCCTTGCCGCCGTTCCAGGTGGATCTCTCACGTCGTGAACTGTCGATTAACGATGAAGTGATCAAGCTAACGGCATTCGAATACACCATTATTGAGACGCTAATCCGCAATAACGGTAAAGTCGTCAGTAAAGATTCCCTGATGCTTCAGCTCTACCCTGACGCAGAACTGCGTGAGAGCCACACCATTGATGTACTGATGGGGCGTCTGCGCAAAAAAATTCAGGCGCAATATCCGCATGACGTAATCAACACTGTTCGGGGACAGGGCTATCTGTTCGAACTGCGCGGATGAATAAGTTATTGCGGCATATGCTGCCCCTCTCGCTGCGGGTTCGCTTCTTGCTGGCGACCGCAGCCGTGGTAATGGTGCTTTCTCTTGCTTACGGTATGGTCGCCCTGGTGGGCTACAGCGTCAGCTTCGACAAAACCACTTTTCGTCTGCTGCGCGGCGAAAGCAATCTTTTCTACACCTTTTCCAAATGGGAAGACGGAAAATTAACCGTCGATATGCCCGATAATCTCATCCGTCAAAGCCCGACAATGGCCATTATCTATGACACCAAAGGCAATTTGCTTTGGCAGCAGAAAGATATTCCCTGGCTCAAAAACCGTATTCAGAAGGAGTGGCTTCGCGGAAACGGTTTTCATGAGATTGAAGCGGACATAACCTCTTCCAGCACCTTGCTGACGGACAATCATGAAGCACAGGAACAATTAAGCGAAATACGCAAAGAAGATGATGATTCTGAGATGACGCACTCGGTTGCCGTCAACAGCTACCCGGCTACAAAGATGATGCCCGCGCTGGTGATCGTGGTGATCGATACGATACCTATTGAGCTAAAACGCTCCTATATGGTCTGGAGCTGGTTTATATACGTACTGGCGGCCAATCTCTTGCTGGTCGTTCCCCTGCTCTGGGTGGCGGCGCACTGGAGCCTGCGCCCGCTCGCGGCGCTGACTCGCGAGGTACGCGAGCTTGAAGAGCATAACCGTGAAGCGTTAAACCCGGAAACCACACGTGAGTTGACTGGTCTGGTGCGCAATCTTAATCGCCTGCTGAAAAGCGAACGCGAACGTTATGATAAATATCGCACCACCCTCACCGACCTGACTCACAGTCTGAAAACGCCACTGGCGGTACTGCAAAGTTCACTACGTTCGCTACGCAGTGAAAAAATCAGCGTCAGCGAGGCCGAACCCATCATGCTGGAGCAAATCAGCCGCATCTCCCAGCAGATCGGTTATTACCTCAATCGCGCCAGCATGCGTACCGACAGCACCCTGTTGAGCCGCGAGCTTCACCCGGTCGCGCCGACGCTGGATAGTTTAATTTCCGCGCTGAATAAGGTGTATCAGCGTAAGGGCGTGAGCATTAGCCTCGATATTTCGCCGGAGATCAGCTTTGTCGGCGAGAAAAACGACTTTATGGAAGTCATGGGGAACGTACTGGATAACGCCTGCAAATACTGCCTTGAATTCGTCGAAGTTTCCGCGCACCAGTCTGACAACCAACTGCACGTGATTGTCGAAGATGATGGCCCGGGGATCCCGCAGGGTAAGCGCGATCTGGTGTTCGACCGCGGGCAGCGTGCCGATACGCTCAGGCCCGGTCAGGGCGTCGGGCTCTCCGTGGCGCGTGATATTGTCGAACAGTATGACGGGCAAATCATCACCGCCGACAGCCTGCTGGGAGGCGCAAAAATGGACGTGGTGTTTGGCCGCCAGAACCTGGAACATCACGTCGGCTAAATCCGGGTTGTGCAGCAGGTGTTTCCGCAGATTATGTGTATAATCCGGTGAAACACCTGCTGCGGACATACTCATATGGATTATCACTTAACGCTCAACTGGCCCGACTTTATCGAACGCTACTGGCAGAAACGCCCGGTGGTACTCAAACGTGGGTTCGCCAACTTTGTTGACCCTATTTCGCCGGATGAGCTGGCGGGGCTGGCGATGGAAAATGAGGTCGACAGCCGCCTGGTGAGTCATCTCGACGGGAAATGGCAGGTCAGCCACGGGCCGTTTGAAAGCTACGATCACCTGGATGAAACCAACTGGTCGTTGCTGGTTCAGGCGGTTGATCACTGGCACGAGCCCTCTGCGGCGCTGATGCGTCCCTTCCGCGCACTCCCCGACTGGCGCATTGACGACTTAATGATCTCCTTCTCTGTACCGGGCGGCGGCGTTGGCCCGCATCTCGATCAGTACGACGTCTTCATTATCCAGGGTACGGGCCGCCGTCGCTGGCGCGTGGGCGAGAAGGTGCCGATGAAGCAGCACTGCCCGCACCCTGATTTACTCCAGGTCGATCCTTTCGAAGGCATTATTGATGAAGAGCTGGAGCCTGGCGATATTCTCTACATTCCGCCTGGATTCCCACACGAAGGTTATTCGCTGGAAAACTCGCTGAATTACTCCGTAGGCTTCCGCGCGCCCAGTGGACGTGAATTGTTCAGTGGTTTTGCCGATTACATCCTGCAACGTGAACTAGGCAGCCAGCGCTATACCGATCCGGACGTGCCCGCACGCGAGCATCCGGCGGAGATTCTGCCGCAGGAAGTCGACCGCCTGCGTGACATGATGCAGGGGTTAATGAATCAGCCCGAGCAGTTCCAGCAATGGCTCGGCGAGTTTATCAGTCAGTCACGCCACGAGCTTGACGTGGCGCCACCAGAGCCGCCGTATCAGCCGGATGAAATTTACGACGCACTCCAACAGGGTGATAAACTGGCACGTCTGGGCGGCTTACGCGTACTGAAAATCGGCGACGATGTTTTCGTTAACGGTGAGAAAGTCGACTCGCCTCATCGCCCGGCGCTCAATGCGCTGGCAGGCAATATGGTGCTGGAAAGCGAACATTTCGGTGATGCGCTGGAAGACCCGTCATTCCTTGCCATGCTGGCCGCGCTGGTGAACAGCGGGTACTGGTTTTTTGAGGGATGAGTGAGGCCCCTCCCCCCGGCCCTCTCCCTGTGGGAGAGGGTTAGAGTGAGAGGGGAGACTTACCCGGCCCGCTTCGCCGTCAACTCCGCGATACGCACAATCACCTGCACCGCTTTTTCCATCCCTTCCAGCGTCACAAACTCATGTTTACCATGATAGTTGTAGCCACCGGTGAAGAGGTTCGGGCATGGCAGCCCCATAAAGGAGAGCTGCGCGCCGTCGGTGCCGCCGCGAATCGGTTTGAGATCCGGCTCGATATGGCAATCACGCATCGCCTGCTGCGCGATATCAATGATGTGCGGATGCTCCATCACTTTTTCGCGCATGTTGTAATAGCTGTCTTCAATCACCAGCTCAATGTAGCAGTCCGGATGCAGGCCTTTGCCGACCTTTTTGGCGATCTCCATCATTTTGCGTTTACGCGCTTCAAACTGCTTACGGTCAAAATCGCGAATGATGTAGTGCATCTCTGCACGGTCAACGGAGCCTTTCATCGTGTTGAGATGATAAAAACCTTCGTAACCGTCTGTTTTTTCCGGACTCTCGTCAGCGGGCACTTCTGCGTGAATTCGCGCGGCCAGCGACAGCGCGTTAACCATTACGCCTTTCGCGGTACCTGGATGCACATTATTACCGACAATCTTGATAATCACCGATGCGGCGTTGAAGTTTTCATATTCCAGCTCACCCACGCCGCCGCCATCGACAGTGTACGCCCAGCGGGCGTTAAAGGCTTCCACATCAAAGTGTTTTGCGCCCTTGCCTACTTCTTCGTCCGGCGTAAACGCCACGCGGATGTCACCATGAGGAATGTTTTTCTCTTTCAGTACCGCCAGCGCGGTCATGATTTCCGCGATGCCCGCTTTATCATCTGCGCCGAGCAGCGTTTTACCGTCGGTGGTGATAAGCGTCTGCCCCAGCAGTTGATGCAGCACCGGGAACATCACTGGCGAAAGCACTTCATCGCCGATGCCCAGCGCAATATCACCGCCGCGATAGTTTTCCACGATTTGCGGATTGACGTTTTTACCGCTGAAATCAGGTGCGGTATCGACGTGTGAAATAAAGCCCACTGCCGGAATATCGCCATCGATATTCGCCGGCAACGTGCCCATCACAGTGCCTTTTTCGCTCAGAGTGACATTCACCAGCCCCATTGCTTCAAGCTGTTCTTTGAGCAGATGCAACAGTTTCCACTGCCCCTCTGTACTCGGCACCTGACGCACGCCGGGCTTCGATTGCGTGTCCAGAGAAACATACTGTAAAAAACGCTCAAGTAATTTATCCATGCAGTCACCCTCACTTTTTGTGACAACATTATCAATAAGCGAGAAAACACAAATATTGCGTCAGGTCACTTTTACCCCGGCAAAGCCCATTTTTTTTCGCTAAATCATTTACAGGCTTAAAGATAGCTCATCTGTATGCATAGAGGATTGGCGATTTAACACGATTGCCGTAGAATGCCAGGCCTTAATATGTGTCAGACCTCTATACATTTAATAAAGGTGGTTAACCACAAACCCCGCATCGGTAAGCCATCCGGTGCGTCTGAATGGGACAGAGTAAAAAATTGAATACACAATCGCGTTCGCTTTCACCGCTGGTGCAACTGGCGGGAATTCGCAAAGGCTTCGATGGTAAAACGGTCATCTCCGATCTGAACCTGACCATCAATAACGGCGAGTTCCTTACGCTGCTTGGGCCCTCTGGCTGCGGTAAAACAACCGTCCTTCGTCTTATTGCGGGTCTGGAAAATGTAGACTCAGGGACGATTCATCTGGAAAATCAGGATATTACTAATATCCCGGCTGAAGATCGCCACGTGAACACCGTTTTCCAGAGTTATGCGCTTTTCCCGCACATGTCCGTCTTTGAAAACGTGGCATTTGGCTTGCGCATGCAGAAAACCCCTGCCGATCAAATCCCCCCTCGCGTAACCGATGCGCTGCGTATGGTGCAACTGGAAGATTTCGCTGAGCGTAAGCCGCATCAGCTCTCCGGTGGCCAGCAGCAGCGCGTGGCGATTGCCCGTGCTGTGGTCAATAAACCGAGTTTACTGTTGCTGGACGAATCGCTCTCGGCGCTCGACTACAAACTGCGTAAGCAGATGCAGAACGAACTCAAAGCATTGCAGCGTAAGCTTGGCATCACCTTTGTGTTTGTTACGCACGATCAGGAAGAAGCGCTCACCATGTCCGACCGTATTGTCGTGATGCGCGACGGACGTATTGAGCAGGACGGCACGCCACGTGAAATTTATGAAGAGCCGAAAAACCTGTTCGTCGCCAGTTTCATTGGCGAGATCAATATTTTCGACGCGACCGTCATTGAGCGCCTTGATGAACGGCGGGTACGCGCCAACGTCGAAGGTCGCGAGTGTAATATTGACGTCAATTTCCCGGTCACGCCTGGCCAGAAGCTGAATGTGCTGCTGCGCCCGGAGGATCTGCGCGTGGATGAAATCAACCACAACGATCACATTGAAGGCCTGATTGGCTACGTCCGCGAGCGCAACTATAAGGGCATGACGCTGGAATCGGTCGTCGAGCTGGAAAACGGCAAGATGGTGCTGGTCAGTGAATTCTTTAATGAAGATGACCCGGACTTCGACCATTCGCTCGATCAAAAAATGGCTATCAACTGGGTAGAAAGCTGGGAGGTCGTACTGGCTGATGAAGAACACAAGTAAGTTCCAGAATGTGGTGATTGCCACAATCGTCGGTTGGCTTGTGTTATTTGTCTTTCTGCCCAACCTGATGATCATCGGTACCAGCTTTCTGACCCGTGACGACGCCAGTTTCGTCAAAATGGTCTTTACGCTGGATAACTACGCGCGCCTGCTCGACCCGCTTTACTTCGAGGTGCTGCTGCACTCACTGAATATGGCGCTCATCGCCACGCTGGCCTGCCTGGTGCTGGGTTATCCGTTTGCCTGGTTTCTGGCGAAGCTGCCGCAGAAGGTGCGCCCGCTGCTGCTGTTTCTGCTGATCGTCCCCTTCTGGACGAACTCCTTGATTCGCATCTACGGCCTGAAGATTTTTCTCAGCACCAAAGGCTATCTGAACGAGTTTTTGCTATGGCTGGGCATTATCGATACGCCGATTCGCATCATGTTCACGCCGAGCGCGGTCATCATTGGCCTGGTCTATATCCTGCTGCCGTTTATGGTGATGCCGCTCTACTCCAGCATCGAAAAACTCGATAAACCCCTGCTGGAAGCGGCGAAGGATCTGGGGGCCAATAAACTGCAAACATTCATCCGCATTATCCTTCCGTTGACGATGCCAGGCATTATCGCAGGCTGTCTGCTGGTCATGCTGCCGGCGATGGGGCTGTTCTACGTCTCTGACCTGATGGGTGGCGCGAAAAACCTGCTTATTGGTAACGTTATTAAGAGCCAGTTCCTTAATATTCGCGACTGGCCGTTCGGTGCGGCCACCAGCATTACATTGACCGTAGTGATGGGGCTAATGCTGCTGGTTTACTGGCGCGCCTCGCGTCTGCTGAACAAAAAGGTGGAGCTGGAATGATCGGTAAACTGCTGCGCGGCGGTTTTATGACCGCCATTTACGCTTATCTCTACATCCCAATTATTATTTTGATCGTGAACTCCTTTAACAGCTCGCGTTTCGGGATTAACTGGCAGGGTTTCACCACCAACTGGTATAGCCTGTTGATGAACAATGACAGCCTGCTGCAGGCCGCCCAACACTCGCTAACGATGGCTATTTTCTCGGCCACCTTCGCCACGCTGATTGGTTCGCTGACGGCGGTGGCGCTCTACCGCTACCGTTTTCGCGGCAAACCGTTTGTCAGCGGCATGCTGTTCGTGGTGATGATGTCGCCGGACATCGTGATGGCCATCTCGCTGCTGGTACTGTTTATGCTGCTGGGGATCCAGCTCGGCTTCTGGTCGCTGCTGTTCTCGCATATCACCTTCTGCCTGCCGTTTGTGGTGGTCACCGTCTACTCGCGCCTGAAAGGGTTTGATGTGCGGATGCTGGAAGCGGCGAAAGATTTGGGTGCCAGCGAATTCACCATTCTGCGTAAAATCATTTTACCGCTGGCGATGCCTGCGGTGGCCGCCGGCTGGCTGTTGAGCTTCACGCTCTCGATGGATGATGTGGTGGTTTCGTCGTTTGTGACCGGGCCGGGCTATGAAATTTTACCATTGAAGATTTACTCAATGGTGAAAGTGGGCGTATCGCCGGAAGTGAATGCGCTGGCGACGATTTTACTGGTGCTGTCACTGGTACTGGTGATTGCCAGCCAGCTTATCGCACGCGATAAAACGAAAGGTCTGGCGCGCCAGGCATAATGGGAATTGGCCTGAATTCAGGCCAATCAACACAGCAGCCTTTCGGGGCTCAATCAGGGGACGTTAAATGAAAAAATGGTCACGCCACCTGCTCGCAGCGGGTGCTTTAGCACTGGGAATGAGCGCCGCTCACGCTGATGACACGAAAACCCTCTACTTCTACAACTGGACGGAATATGTGCCGCCGGGGCTGCTAGAACAGTTCACGAAAGAGACGGGCATCAAGGTTATCTATTCGACCTATGAATCGAATGAAGCCATGTACGCCAAACTCAAAACCTATAAAGACGGCGCGTATGACCTGGTGGTGCCTTCCACCTACTACGTCGATAAAATGCGCAAAGAGGGTATGATCCAGAAGATCGATAAGACGAAGTTAACCAACTTCAACAACCTCGATCCGGAAATGCTCAATAAACCGTTCGACCCGAATAATGATTACTCCATTCCGTATATCTGGGGGGCGACCGCTATCGGTGTAAACAGCGACAGTATCGATCCGAAAAGCATCACCAGTTGGGCCGATCTGTGGAAGCCAGAATATAAAAATAGCCTGCTGTTAACCGACGATGCGCGCGAAGTATTCCAGATGGCGCTACGCAAGCTGGGTTATTCAGGCAACACCACCGATCCAAAAGAGATTGAAGCGGCCTATAACGAGCTGAAAAAACTGATGCCAAATGTGGCCGCCTTCAACTCGGATAACCCGGCAAACCCGTATATGGAAGGCGAAGTGAACCTGGGTATGGTGTGGAACGGCTCGGCGTGGGTCGCGCGTCAGAACGGCACGCCGCTGGAGGTCGTCTGGCCGAAAGAAGGTGGAATTTTCTGGATGGATAGCCTCTCTATTCCGGCAAATGCTAAAAACAAAGAAGGTGCGCTGAAGCTCATCAACTTCCTGCTGCGCCCGGAAGTGGCAAAACAGGTGGCGGAAACCATCGGCTACCCAACGCCAAACCTCGCGGCACGTAAGCTGCTGAGCCCAGATGTTGCTAACGATAAATCACTCTATCCTGATGCCGATACCATCAACAAAGGCGAATGGCAGAATGACGTTGGTGCGGCCAGCGCGATTTATGAAGAGTATTATCATAAGTTGAAGGCGGGACGGTAATCCACCACGGTGCCGGAGGACGCCTCCGGCACGTTTATTGTCGTGCCACTTGCCGCGGCCAAAAATACTGCACATTAAATTCATAACTATTATTATAAAGAATAGAATAATCGAGAATGGTATGGTGGATATCCACCGCCTGCGTTTCCATTCTCATGACCGGATCTTTAACGCTAATATTCAGTATCTGCGCCACCTCTTGATTCGCCAGCTCGGTCGAAAACGTTTCAAACGATCCTGATAGGATTATTCCACACACGCGTTCAAAAAAATCAAACTTTGATTTATTCATATCGCTGATTGTTAGCTGCGGAAACCGTGTGACCGAAAGCCAGGTGTTTTCCAGTTGCATAGGAATATTATCGATGAGGCGTATTCGTTTCACCTGATAAACCCACTCGCCGGACGCAATGTTTAGTTTTGCGGCGATCTCCTCTGTGGCGGGTAACGCTTCAAACTTCAGTACGCGACTGGTGGATGGCTTACCATGCAGGCGCGCAATTTCGCTAAAGCCCATCGAGGTATTGACCTGCGGCGTAAATTTCTTACCGCACAAGAAGCTTCCGGCCCCCTTTCGTGTCTCAATGACGCCCTCTGCAGCCAGTTCCGCCAGTGCTTTACGGATAGTGTTGCGCGAGACATTCCAGCGCTGTGCCAGTTGATATTCAGGAGGTAAAGCGTCCCCCACAGAAATATTATTACTGCAAATTAATTCCCGAATGGCATAAATAATATTTTTATAAATCATCTCGAATTCAATCCATAAAAGAACAACTTTCAGACACCTTAAATCCAGCGATATCAATTAACTATCTTTTTTCTGACTGAAATGCACGCCAGATGTTCATTTTCTGCTTTAGAGTAGAACAGGTTGTTATGTTTAAAGATTGATACGCTTAACATATTCCCGTTTTGATAATCACAAAAATAACGGCAACCTCGGCCAATTAAATATATTTACCATGAATAAATTTGAGAAAGCTTTTCAGAAATTAGATCCTATTATTGCCGCTCTGGGGCGCAGCCCATGGTTGCAAACCATCTCTGTATCAATGGTTTCCACCATCGCTATTACGCTTATCGGCTCGATTAGCGTGTTGCTTATCGTTTTCCCCATCGATAGCGTGCATCAATTCTTTGTCGCAACAAAGATGGTTCCGGTATTCAGCGGTGTCGCCACCTGCACACTGGGTATGCTGGCACTCTACGTCACCTTTTTTATGGCACGCCATCTGGTCAGTCATTATGACGTCGAAGTCGACGGCTCCCTCTGCGGCATTGCCGCCGTGATGGCCTTTTTGATCGTCACGCCGCTGGCGGATGCCGAAGGCAATATCAGCGCCATTCCTCTTACCTGGCTCGGCGTGCAGGGGGTTTTCTCGGCCATGCTGATCGGCCTTGGCGTTGGACGGCTGTTCATCTTTGTGGTGCAACGCGGCTGGACAATAAAAATGCCAAAAGGCGTTCCGCCCATGATCAGCCGTG
Organism: Pseudocitrobacter faecalis; assembly: GCF_965231525.1. Classification (NCBI taxonomy): domain Bacteria; kingdom Pseudomonadati; phylum Pseudomonadota; class Gammaproteobacteria; order Enterobacterales; family Enterobacteriaceae; genus Pseudocitrobacter; species Pseudocitrobacter faecalis. The sequence continues at coordinate 2,373,964 of NZ_CBDDNJ010000002.1, forward strand.
TTTTTCAGGGGCTATTACCCTTTCTGACCGTAGGCCTGGTGGCGATGCTGATTAACCGCGCCTTTATGGAAACACCCTGGGGCAGTTTCCACCAATGCATCTATACGCTGATTCAGCAACCCCTGAAAGGGCTGGGCGGAAGCCTGCTGGCATTCCTGCTGGTAACGTTGATTATGCAGATCTTCTGGTTTTTGGGCATTCACGGAACCAATGTCGTGCTGCCGCTGGTGACGCCCATCTGGCTGGCCATGGATCTTGAAAATCTGGCTGCCTGGCAGAACGGTCAGGAACTGCCTAATGTGTTGGGCCTGGCATTCTTAAATATCGTCACCTGGGGGGGGCTGGCGCTGGGGCTGGTACTGCTGATGTGCCTGTCACGCAGTAAGCAATTTAAACAGGTTGGCCGTCTGGCACTCACGCCAGCCCTCTTTGGCATCACTGAACCTGTTATTTTCGGTACCCCGTTAGTGATGAACTATCACCTGATGGTGCCTTTTATCACCAATAACGCGATTGCGATAACGCTTTCCTGGGCGCTGATCAAGATGGGGCTGGTCGCCAAAATTGTCGGCGCGCAAACCATTTTCGGCCTGCCGCTGGGCTTCTTTGCCTCTATTGGCGGCGCGACCTCCATTATTCTCCTGCATCTTTTTTTACAGCTGATTCCTTCCCCCTTACTGTGGTTCCCGTGGTTTAAGCTGGCGGAAAAAGCGGCGCTGAAGCGTGAAACAGAGGAAACCCACTGATGAGCAGAATCACCACGCTGCTGGCGCAAATGACGCTGGAGGAAAAAGTCGGCCAGCTAGTGCAGCTTTCCGGCGAGTTTTTTGTCGACGAGCCTCAGCTTACTGTTGGCCCAAAAGCGAAGCTTGGCATCAGCCAGCAACAGGTTCAGTGTGCTGGCTCGGTTTTAAACGTCTCAGGCGCGAAAAAGACGCGTCATATTCAGGAGCAGTATCTGCAAAACAGCCGTTTGAAAATTCCGCTGCTGTTTATGGCGGATATCGTGTACGGCTATCGCACCGTTTTCCCCATCCCGCTGGCGCTGGGCTGTAGCTGGTCGCCCACGCTGATTGAACGCTGCTGTCAGGTGGCGGCGAAAGAAGGCGTCAGCGCAGGCAGTCATGTGACCTTTGCGCCGATGGCCGATCTGGTTCGCGATGCACGCTGGGGCCGCTGTATGGAGTCGACAGGGGAAGATCCGCTACTCAACAGCCGTATGGTCAGCGCCTGTGTGCGCGGCTTTCAGCACAACCTGGAACGCGGTGAAGGACTGGCGGCCTGTGTGAAGCATTTCGCCGGATATGGCGCGCCTGTCGCCGGGCGCGATTACAACACCGTTGAGCTTTCTCGTCAGTCCCTTTTCGACGATTATCTCCCGCCTTATCTTGCCGCAGTTAAGGCAGGCTGCAAACTGGTGATGTCAGCCTTTAATACAATCGATGGCATCCCCGCTAGCGCGAATCGCTGGTTGTTGCAAACCGTCTTGCGCGATCGCTGGCAGTTCGACGGCGTGACCATCGCCGACTATGCCGCCGTAAAGGAACTCATCCCTCACGGCGTGGCAGAGGATGAGCGCCATGCCAGCCAACTGGCCTTTCTCGCCGGGCTGGATATCGACATGAAATCGCCCTGCTATGTCAATTATCTGGCCGGGCTGGTGAATGAAGGCGTTATTCCAATGAAGCGGCTGGATCAGGCAGTAACACGCGTATTGCAACTTAAAGAAACCCTGGGGTTGTTTGACGACCCATTTCGCGGCGCATCAGAAGAAAAAGAACGGGCATGGTTTTATCACCCGGATCATCTGGCGCTGGCGCGGGAAACCGCTGCCCGCAGCCTTGTACTGTTAAAAAACGACAACGCCGTGCTTCCGCTGAAACCCGGCATAAAAGTCGCGCTGATTGGCCCCTATGCCGATAATCCGGATATTATTGGCCTGTGGGCGGTCTATGGCGAGAAGTCACGCAGTGTCACCCTGAAACAGGCACTCAATGAGGTGATCACATCGGAAGAGCTGCTAAGTACGCAGGGCTGCGATCTGCTGCTTAATTATGATTTTCTTGGTGAATTTGGTGCCACAACCCAGGTTGATGCGCAATTCTGCATGAGTGAAGAACAACGGCAAACCGAGCAGGCGCGCGCATTGCAGTATGCGCGTGAGGCCGATGTCGTGCTGCTGGCTATGGGTGAGCACATGATGCAGAGCGGTGAAGCCGCAAGCCGCACCGATATCCATCTCCCGCGACATCAGGTTTCGTTCATTCAGGCGATCGCGCAGGCCTCGAAGAAAACGGTATTGATCCTGTTCAACGGTCGTCCACTGGTGCTAAGCGATGTCGTGGAGCATGTTGATGCCGTCATTGAGGCGTGGTTTCCCGGCAGTGAAGGTGGGCACGCGATAGCTGATGTACTGTACGGCAAATCGAACCCGAGCGGACGTCTGGCGATGAGTTTCCCACGTGCAAACGGCCAGGTGCCGATTTATTACAATGCACTCGCGACCGGCAGGCCCGCGGATAAGTCCGACCACAGCCCCCGGTTTATTTCAAAATATCTCGATTGCCCCACTACGCCACTCTTCCCGTTTGGCTTCGGGCTCTCATGGCATCGTGTCGAACTCAGCGAATTAACCCTCGCCGCACAATTTAGCGCAGGCGAAACGCTGAGTGTGGGTATTACGGTGCGAAATCTGACGTCACATGCCGGCATTGAGACAGTCCAGCTCTATCTCCGCGATTGCGTCGCCAGCGTCGCGCGTCCGGTCATGATGCTGAAGGATTTCAGGCAGATCACCTTACGCGGCGACGAAACGCGACGGGTGATTTTTGAGGTGAGCGAGGAGATGCTCGCGTTCTACAACGCGGATGGCGAGCAGGTTATTGAACCCGGGAGATTCAACATTTTCGTCGGCACCAGTAGCGTAGACGTACTGGAGGGCGAATTTATCTACCGCGCAGATTAAGCGACTGCCACCCGGCGAACATCGCCGGGTGGCAGGATTACATTTTTTGCAGCAGTTTTTCCACGAATGCCGGCACCACTTCACTCGCCAGCCCGTAGTACTTCTCTTCAAATTCGCTGCCCACCTGGCTGGGTTCGAGATTAAGCTCCACGGTTTTCGCGCCGTGAAGTTTCGCTTCATGCACAAAACCTGCCGCCGGATAGACGTGACCGGAGGTTCCAATGGCGATGAAAATATCGGCCATAGAGAGCGCCAGATAGATGTGGTCCATCTCAAACGGCATCTCGCCAAACCAGACGATATGAGGACGCAGCGGCGCCGGGAACTGACAGCAATGACATTTGTCGTCCGGCGTCACATCATCAGTCCAGTCCAGCACTTGCCCGCTCTGCGTGCAACGCACTTTGAGCAATTCGCCGTGCATATGCAGCACATTTTTGCTGCCAGCGCGCTCGTGCAGATTGTCGATATTTTGCGTCACCAGCATAAAGTTATCGCCCAGCGCCTCTTCCAGCTTCGCCAGCGCGATATGCGCGGCATTCGGCTGGATTTCAGGTTGCTGGAGCTGTCTGCGGCGCGCATTGTAAAACGCCTGAACCAGCGCCGGATCGCGCTGGAATCCTTCCGGCGTGGCGACATCTTCAACCCGATGCTCTTCCCACAATCCATCAGCCGCGCGAAACGTGCGAATACCCGATTCAGCCGAAATACCGGCGCCCGTTAGCACAAGAACTCTTGGTTTATCCATATGCTCTGGTATCACCCTGTCAGTGAAAAAAATCCGCTGGCGCAGACGCTGGCGCAGCTGACGTTTATTCCGACGAAAACGGCTCAATCGATGTAAGCGGCGCGACTGCATATCTACTCCATGTATTAGTTTGTGAGATGAAGGAAGGCAGCGCCGCGCATTCCTCCCGCGTCACCGTGCCTTGCGCGTTCTATGCGCGGTACGGCAGCGACGGGGAGTAAATGGCGCGGCAGGCGCTGCGCAAGCCCATCTGTAATAGCTGAAAAGTTTGATAACCCGCCACCGAGAACCACTAAATCAGGGTCCACGATAGTTAAAATATTGCCCAGGCACACCGCCAGAAGATCCAGATAGCGCTCAACGTGTTCACGCGCCTGCCTGTCGCCCTGCCCCCACAATGCGACGATCTCCGGTGAGGTCAGTTGCTGGTGATAAAAATGTGTATAAAGCCAGGCGAATCCGCGCCCGGAAAGGTAATTTTCGATGCACCCCAGTTGCCCGCAGCCGCAGCGGGTTAACGGAAAATCACGCCCCACCACGTCCAGCGCATCAACGGGTAAGCGGATGTGCCCGAACTCTCCGGTAATGTAGCGATGACCCGTAATCGATTTGCCGTTCTGCACAATACCGCCGCCGACACCGGTGCCAAGAATTAACCCCATCACCAGCGGGTATTGGGTAAATTCATCGTCCCACGCTTCTGAGATAGCGAAGCAATTAGCGTCGTTATCGAGACGGACATCGCGATCCAGTAAACGGCTCAGATCGTTGCGCAGCGGTTTACCCGACGCGGCAGGCACGTTAGCCGCATACAGCGTGCCGTCTTCGGTTTCCGGCATACCCGGAATACCAATACCCACGGTTCCCCGACAATTGAAGCGAGCGTCGGCTTGCGCGACCAGCCCGCAAACAGCTTCAAGAAACGCGTCGTAACTCTCTTTTGGCGTGGCGACACGTGTTTCCCAGACTAACTGTCGCGTCATATCGAACACGCCGAGTGCAATTTTGCTGCCGCCTATATCAAATCCATAATGCATCATCGTAAATTCCTCTTACTGACGCGCGCAGCGGCAAAACTGCACCGTCAGGACGTTAAATTACTGGCCACTCAGCACCCTCGCCGGGTCGATACGGCTGGCGCGGCGAGCCGGATACCAGCTCGCCAGCAAACTCAGCAGCAGTGCGGTGACCAGCACATAAAAGACATCCAGCCAGTGAAGTTCAGACGGCAGGAAGTCAATAAAATAGATATCACCAGACAAAAATTTATGGCGCGTAACGCCTTCAATCCACTTAATAATCGGCGTCAGATTCAGCGCGCACAGCACGCCAATCACCACACCGAGAAGGCTGCCCAGCAGGCCAGCGAGTAAACCATACCACACGAAAATCGCGCGGATCAGCCCGTCTTTTGCGCCCAATGTGCGCAGCACCGCAATATCGCTACTTTTATCTTTCACCGCCATCACCAATGTCGAGACGATGTTAAAGCACGCCACGCCGATCACCAGCACCATTGCCAGATACATAATCGCGCGGATCATTTGGATATCGCGGTACATATAGCCGTAGGTGCCAATCCAGCTCTGAATCGTGACATAGCTGTTGGTCACTTCCCCTGCCGAACGCACCAGTTTATTGGCGTTAAAGACATCGTTAACTTTAATGGCGATGCCCGTGACACTGTCACCCATTTCCAGATACTGCTGAGCATCCTGCAGTGGAATCATGGCAAAGCTATGATCGAGCTGGCCGCTAAGCTGCAAAATGCCGGAGACATGCAGACGAATGCGTTTAGGTTGCAGCAACTTATGTTCCGCGTTGGCATTCGGGATCATGATGGTCAGCCAGTCGCCCTGCTTCACCTTCAGCGCATCCGCCACGCCTTTGCCGATGATGATTTGCTGGCTACCAGCCTTGAAGTCGCTCCAGCTTTCGCCCTGCACAAATTTCGGCAACGCGCTTAAACGGCTTTCCTGCGCAGGATCGACACCTTTCACCTGTATCGCGCGCATATTGCTACCGCTTTCCACCAGCCCGGTGAAAGTAATGTACGGTGCCGCCGCCGCGATGCCGTTCACTTTTTCAACCTGCGGCAGGATGGTGCGCCAGTTGCTCCACGGCTGGTTAACCGCTTCAATTTGCCCGTGCGGCACCACGGCCAGTACGCGGTTGTTCAGCTCGCGTTCAAAGCCGTTCATGGCGCTTAAACCGAGGATCAATACCGCGACACCCAGCGCGATACCGACGGTGGAAATCACGGAGATCAGTGACACCATGCCGCTGCGGCGTCGCCCACGACTAAAGCGCAGGCCAATGAGAAGAGAGAGAGACGGAGCCATCAATCTGCTCCCATCAGGGATAACTGATCGGTAAGACGGCCATCGCGCATCTCAAGCTGGCGTCCCATACGTTTCGCCAGTTGCAGGTCATGGGTAACCACCAGAAACGCCGTTCCCTGCGACTGATTCAATTCCCCCAGCAGTTTAAATATGCTGTCAGCGTTTTTGGCATCCAGGTTGCCGGTCGGTTCATCCGCCAGCACCAGACGCGGGTTGTTAACCAGCGCACGGGCAATTGCCACGCGCTGGCGCTCACCACCCGAAAGTTCTGACGGGCGATGACGCGCACGATGTCCAAGCCCTACGGCGTTCAGCATCTCTAAGGCGCGTGCGTTGATTTCCGCCGATTTTTTCTTGCCAATAAGCAGTGGCATCGCCACATTTTCCAGCGCGGTGAAATCGGGCAGCAGATGATGGAACTGATAAATAAAGCCCAGCTTCTGGTTACGCAACTCAGCTTTTGCCGCCGAAGAGAGCTTGCTCATCGGCTGACCGCTGAAAATAACATCACCGGAGGTCGGCGTATCGAGCCCACCCAGCAGGTGCAGCAGCGTACTTTTACCGGAGCCGGAGCTACCGACAATCGCCATCATCTCGCCTTCGCCTACGTTAAAGCTCACATTGTGCAGCACGTCGGTTTGCACAGAGCCTTCCTGATAGCGTTTGCACAGGTTGTCGCATTGCAACAGGATCTTATTCATAACGTAAAGCCTCAGCGGGTTGAGTGGCGGCAGCGCGCCAGGAAGGATAAAGCGTAGAGAGTAACGCCAGCGCCATCGCCACCAGCGCAATCACGATGACCTGCAACGGGTCGATAGCTACCGGCAGCGCCGCGCCATCGAGAAACGCGCCGGTAACTGGCATTAAGTTATTAAGCTGGCTGGCGAGCAACACGCCCAGTACGGCGCCAAGCAGCGCACCAATCACGCCTGCGCTCGCCCCCTGAACCATAAAGACCATCAGAATTTGACGTGGTGTCAGCCCCTGGGTTTGCAGAATGGCGACTTCGCCCTGCTTTTCCATCACCATCAACCCCAGAGAGGTAATGATATTGAAGGCCGCCACCGCGATGATCAGGCTCAGCAGCAGCCCCATCATGTTTTTCTCCATGCGCACGGCCTGGAACAGCTCGCCTTTACGCTCGCGCCAGTCCTGCCATTTGGTGCCTTCCGGCAGCGTTTGCTGGCTAAGAGTGTCAACCTGCAACGGCTTATCAAGCCACAGACGCCAGCCGGTGATATTCCCCGCCGGATAGCGCATCAAGCGCGAGGCGTCCTGAATATTAACCAGCATTTGGTAACCATCGACTTCGCTGCTCGCGGCGAAGGTGCCGATGACATTAAACAGACGCTGGCTCGGAACGCGGCCCATCGGCGTAAACTGACTGGCCGACGGCACCATCACGCGCAGTTGGTCGCCACGATTAACGCCCAGTTGCCCCGCCAGCTGTTCACCAAGAATAACGTTGTATTTGCCCGCTTCCAGCGCACTCTGTTTGACGTTGACCAGATATGGCGTCAGCGGATCTTTCTGGGCGGGATCAATCCCCAGCATCACGCCAACCGAGACATTGCGCGCGCTTTGCAGCACCACATCGCCGGTGGTTAACGGTGCAACCCGCGTGACGCCCTGAAGCTTAACGTCTTTCTCAGGCAGCGTTTGGGGATTGAGTGAACCGTTTTCAGCGGTCAGGATGGCCTGGGGCATCAACCCCAGAATGTTGTTTTGCAGCTCGCGTTCAAAACCGTTCATCACCGAAAGCACGGTGACCAGCGCCATTACGCCAAGCGTAATGCCGATTGTCGACAGCCAGGAAACAAAGCGACCGAAGCGGTCCGCTGCACGCCCACGCATGTAACGCAGGCCAATGAATAGTGCGACAGGTTGATACATGTAATCCGTCTTTGCTGATAGCAGAGGCATGAGTATATAAGCGAAAGCAAAGAGCGTAAATGAGTGAAACAGTAAGTTTTCGTCATTGCCCGGTTAAAATATTCCTAAAAATCAAGCAACTGGTTCCAGATTAGCAGATAAAACAGACGATTGATGTCCACAATAACGTGGAAATAAAGGGCTATCTGTTACCTGATCCTTTTCTGAAAATGGTCTTAATACAGACTGTTACCCATTACATCCTTTTTTATGGCCTTCAGGATAACGCCTTATTTTTTGGCAACAAAGGCACGGCGACATGCAAAAAAAGACACTCTGGATCAATCAGATAAAAGGGCTATGCATCTGCCTGGTGGTGGTGTACCACTCGGTAATTACCTTCTATCCGCATCTCTCTGCGTTCCAGCATCCCTTGTCAGAGACGCTCTCAAAATGCTGGATCTACTTTAATTTATACCTCGCCCCGTTCCGCATGCCGGTCTTTTTCTTTATCTCGGGCTTTCTCATTCAGCGCTATGTTGCCGAGGTGCCGTGGAAAGGCTGCGTTGATAAGCGCATCTGGAACATCGTTTACGTGTTGGCGCTGTGGGGGCTGTTGCAGTGGCTGGCGCTACGCCAGTTAAACAGCTGGCTGGCGCCGGAGCGCGACCTTGGCAATGCCGCCAACGCCGCCTACGCTGATAACCCCGGGGAGTTTTTGTATGGCATGCTGACCGCCAGCACCAGCCTGTGGTATCTCTACGCGCTGGTGGTCTACTTCGTTTTCTGCAAACTGTTCGCACGCGCGAAAGCGCCGCTCATCATCGCGTTAGCCCTTCTCAGCGTGGCAATCAACTTCCTGCCGCTACCGTGGTGGGGAATGAACAGCGTGATGCGTAACGTTATCTATTATGCGCTGGGCGCATGGTACGGCACGGCGATTATGGCCTGGCTAACGACAGCGCTACCACGCAAGGCATTTGTTCCACTTCTGGTTTTCGCGCTCGCCGCCGTATCACTCTACTTCAAAGGGATACCGCTGCTGATGGCACTGCTGTCGATTTTCGTCATCATGAAGCTGTTCTGGCGAGCCAGTCACGTGATTCAACCGCGCGAAAATAACTGGCTGAACGTTGTAGGTTCAAACACCATCGCCATCTACACCACGCACCGTATTCTGGTCGAAGGCGCAAGCCTGATACTCATCAAACAGGTCAACGGGCATGCGCTTACGGCAACCAGCGAACTGGCGCTGCTGCTCACTTACCCGCTGCTAAGCCTGATCGTGTGTACGTTGTTTGGCCTTTTAGTGCGCCAGATTTCGCGCCGCCTGACGGACGATCTGCTGTTTAGCCCACCGGCAAAACGCGCGCTGGCGACGTCCTGACCCCTCACGCCAGGCTTTCGGGCCTGGCATTGACTCACCTCGATTTTCCGCAGTTGCACTCCCGCCGCCATCACGGATAATAAGCGTAATAAATTGATATTTTTACCGTGTCACTTTGCGGTTTCTGGAGAACGTGCCCCGCTATGCCTGAACTAGCCCGTTACGCCCTACCCACCAAAGCTGGCGATCAGCGTCAACTGGGGGAATTGACCGGTGCGGCCTGCGCCACGCTGGTCGCGGAGATTTCCGAACGTCATACCGGCCCGGTTATCCTGATTGCACCGGATATGCAGAATGCCCTGCGATTGCACGATGAAATCAGCCAGTTTACCGATAATCTGGTGATGAACCTTGCTGACTGGGAAACGCTGCCTTACGACAGTTTTTCACCGCACCAGGATATTATTTCGTCTCGTCTTTCAACGCTTTATCAATTGCCGATGATGCAGCGCGGCGTGCTGATAGTGCCCGTAAGCACGCTGATGCAGCGTGTTTGCCCGCACAGTTATCTGCACGGCCACGCCTTGATGATGAAAAAAGGGCAGCGTCTGTCACGCGATGCCTTGCGTGCGCAGCTCGACAGCGCGGGTTATCGTCACGTGGATCAGGTTATGGAGCACGGCGAGTACGCTACGCGCGGCGCGCTGCTCGATCTCTTCCCGATGGGCAGCGAGCAGCCATATCGTCTCGATTTCTTCGATGATGAAATTGACAGCCTGCGCGTGTTCGATCCGGACAGCCAGCGCACGCTGGAAGAAGTCGACTCCATTAATCTTCTGCCTGCACACGAATTCCCAACCGATAAGACCGCCATCGAACTGTTCCGCAGCCAGTGGCGCGATAAATTCGATGTGAAGCGCGATGCCGAGCACATCTATCAACAGGTGAGCAAAGGTACGCTGCCTGCGGGGATTGAGTACTGGCAGCCGCTATTCTTTAGCGAACCGCTGCCGCCGCTGTTCAGCTACTTCCCGGCCAATACGCTGCTGGTCAATACCGGCGATCTCGATGCCAGCGCCACGCGCTTCCAGGCGGATGCTCAGGCGCGCTTCGAGAATCGCGGCGTTGACCCGATGCGCCCGTTACTGGAGCCCGAACGCCTGTGGCTGCGCCCGGACGAGCTCAACGGTGAGCTAAAAAAATGGCCGCGGATTCAGCTCAAAACTGAGCATCTGGCGGAGAAAGCCGCCAATACTAACCTCGGCTTCCGTCCACTGCCAGAGCTGGCGATTCAGGCGCAAAACAAAGCGCCGCTGGATAACCTGCGCCGCTTCCTGGAATCGTTTACCGGCCCGGTGATTTTCTCCGTGGAGAGTGAAGGACGTCGTGAAGCGTTAGGTGAGCTGCTGGCGCGGATTAAGTTGTCACCAAAACGCATTCTGCGGCTGGATGAAGCGACGGATACCGGGCGTTATCTGATGATTGGCGCGGCGGAGCACGGGTTTATCGACACGCAGAATAACCGGGCGCTGATTTGCGAAAGCGATCTGCTGGGCGAGCGCGTGGCACGACGTCGTCAGGACTCCCGCCGCACCATCAATCCTGATACCTTAATCCGCAACCTGGCCGAGCTCCATATCGGCCAGCCGGTGGTGCATCTGGAACACGGGGTTGGGCGCTACGCAGGGATGACCACCCTGGAGGCTGGCGGCATCAAAGGTGAATACCTGATGCTGACCTACGCCAACGAGGCCAAACTCTATGTGCCGGTCTCCTCGCTACACCTGATTAGCCGCTACGCGGGCGGTGCAGAAGAAAACGCGCCGCTGCATAAACTGGGCGGCGATGCCTGGGCACGCGCGCGGCAGAAAGCCTCTGAGAAAGTGCGCGATGTCGCGGCAGAGTTGCTTGATATTTACGCCCAGCGCGCGGCGAAAGAAGGCTTTGCTTTTAAACACGATCGTGAACAGTATCAGCTTTTCTGCGATAGCTTCCCGTTCGAAACCACGCCGGATCAGGCGCAGGCCATTAATGCTGTATTAAGCGACATGTGCCAGCCGCTGGCGATGGACCGCCTGGTGTGCGGCGACGTTGGCTTTGGTAAAACCGAAGTGGCGATGCGCGCCGCATTCCTTGCCGTTGAAAACAACAAACAGGTGGCCGTGCTGGTTCCAACCACCCTGCTGGCGCAACAGCACTACGATAACTTCCGTGACCGCTTCGCCAACTGGCCGGTGCGTATTGAAATGCTCTCTCGCTTCCGTAGTGCCAAAGAGCAGACACAAATTCTCGAGCAAGCGGCAGACGGTAAAATCGACATTCTGATCGGCACCCACAAGTTGCTGCAAAGCGACGTGAAGCTGAAAGATTTAGGGTTGCTGATTGTCGATGAAGAGCACCGCTTCGGCGTGCGTCACAAAGAACGCATTAAAGCGATGCGCGCCGACGTGGATATCCTGACGCTCACCGCCACGCCAATCCCGCGGACGCTGAATATGGCGATGAGCGGCATGCGTGATTTGTCGATTATTGCCACCCCGCCTGCGCGTCGACTGGCGGTGAAAACCTTCGTGCGTGAATACGATAATCTGGTGGTGCGTGAAGCCATTCTGCGTGAAATTCTGCGCGGTGGTCAGGTCTATTACCTGTTTAATGACGTTGAAAACATCCAGAAAACAGCGGATAAACTGGCTGAACTGGTGCCAGAAGCGCGTATCGCAATAGGCCATGGACAGATGCGCGAACGCGAACTGGAACGCGTGATGAACGATTTCCATCACCAGCGGTTTAACGTGCTGGTGTGTACCACTATCATCGAGACCGGGATCGACATTCCCACCGCCAATACCATCATTATTGAACGGGCGGATCACTTCGGTCTGGCGCAACTGCACCAGTTGCGTGGCCGCGTGGGGCGTTCGCATCACCAGGCCTATGCCTGGCTGCTAACACCGCATCCAAAGGCGATGACCACCGACGCGCAGAAACGTCTGGAAGCCATTGCTTCGTTGGAAGATCTCGGCGCGGGGTTTGCGCTGGCGACCCACGACCTTGAAATTCGCGGCGCGGGTGAACTGCTTGGTGAAGATCAGAGCGGTTCAATGGAAACCATTGGCTTCTCGCTCTATATGGAACTGCTGGAAAACGCCGTCGATGCGTTGAAAGAGGGCCGCGAGCCGTCGCTGGAAGATCTCACCAGCCAGCAAACGGAAGTTGAGCTGCGTATGCCGTCGCTGCTGCCGGACGATTTCATTCCTGACGTCAATACGCGTCTCTCTTTCTATAAGCGTATCGCCAGTGCAAAAAGTGAAAGCGAGCTGGATGAAATCAAAGTGGAACTGATTGACCGCTTTGGTCTGTTACCGGATGCGGCGCGAACGCTGCTGGATATCGCGCGTTTGCGTCAACTGGCGCAGAAGCTGGGTATTCGGAAGCTGGAAGGTAATGAGAAAGGCGGCGTGATTGAGTTCGCAGAGAAAAACCATGTGAACCCGAGCTGGTTGATTGGCCTGCTGCAGAAACAGCCGCAGCACTTTCGCCTGGACGGCCCAACGCGGCTGAAGTTCTTCCAGGACTTGAGCGAGCGTAAAACACGGATGGAATGGGTGCGGCAATTTATGCGCCAGTTAGAAGAGAACGCCATCGCGTAATGCCCAATATCAGGCCTACCCTTCACTGAACTGTAGGCCTGATAAGCGCAGCGCATCAGGCAACCTCAGGTTGCAAAAAGGGGAGCCATTCGGCTCCCCTTTTCTTCTCCCCAACTTCGCTCAACCGAGCTTAGTTATTGCGGATGTATTCATCCATTTCGGTTTTCAGGTTATCGGATTTCGTACCGAAAATCGCCTGAACGCCGGAACCCGCAACAACCACACCTGCCGCGCCCAGTTTCTTCAGCCCAGGCTGGTCAACTTTGGCGACATCCGCCACGCTAACGCGCAGACGGGTGATGCAGGCATCAAGGTTAGTGATGTTTTCTTTACCGCCGAAAGCAGCCACCAGAGCCGGTGCCATTTCGCTGGTCGCGCCAGCTTTGCTGTCTTCGGATGCATCTTCACGACCCGGCGTTTTCAGGTCCAGTGCTTTAATCAGCACGCGGAAGACGGTGTAGTAAACGATCGCATAGCAGATACCGACAATCGGGAACAGCCACAGTTTGCTGCTGTTACCAGACAGAACGATAAAGTCGATCAGGCCGTGAGAGAACGACGTACCGTCACGCATACCCAGCAGGATACAGATCGGGAATGCCAGGCCAGCCAGAATCGCGTGAATGACATACAGGATCGGCGCAACGAACATGAAGGAGAACTCGATCGGCTCGGTAATACCGGTCAGGAACGAGGTCAGCGCCGCGGAGATCATGATACCGCCCACTTTTGCACGGTTTTCCGGTTTAGCAGAGTGCCAGATAGCAATCGCCGCAGCCGGCAGGCCGTACATTTTGAACAGGAAACCACCGGACAGTTTGCCCGCAGTCGGGTCACCGGCCATGTAACGCGGGATATCACCGTGGAACACCTGGCCTGCTGCGTTAGTGAATTCACCAATCTGCATCTGGAAAGGTACGTTCCAGATGTGGTGCAAACCGAACGGCACCAGGCAGCGTTCGATGAAGCCGTAAATACCAAATGCCACGACCGGGTTCTGGTAAGCAGCCCACTGTGAGAAGGTCTGGATAGCAGTACCAATCGGCGGCCAAATGAAGGAGAGCACGATGCCCATAAAGATTGCGGTCAGACCAGAAATGATCGGAACGAAACGTTTACCGGCGAAGAAGCCCAGATACTCAGGCAGCTTGATACGGTAGAAGCGGTTGAACATGTACGCGGCGATCGCACCGGCGATAATACCGCCGAGAACACCGGTATCCGCCAGGTGCTTCGCGGCGATTTCTTCAGCCGGGAGATGCAGAACCAGCGGCGCAACCACAGCCATGGTTTTTACCATGATGCCGTAGGCCACAACGGAAGCCAGAGCGGAAACACCGTCGTTATTGGTGAAGCCCAGTGCAACACCGATAGCGAAGATGAGCGGCATGTTGGCAAAAACGGAACCGCCCGCTTCCGCCATAACATGGGAAACGACGGCTGGCAGCCAGCTGAAGTTTGCAGAACCGACGCCCAGCAGGATACCTGCGATAGGCAGTACGGATACTGGCAACATCAGTGATTTACCGACCTTTTGCAGGTTAGCAAATGCATTCTTAAACATAATTGAGAGTGCTCCTGAGTATTTGTGCTTTTACACATCACCTTTCGGGCTACGTCTGCGTGAGCGGCAGTTACGGTGCCTGCTGACGCAACAAGAATGATGTTGTGTATTTTTTCTACGTTTTCACGCATTAGCGAGGGGGGAGTAACCTCGCGATGTAACGGGCATCTAAGCGCCCTTTATTTATTACACAGAGTAAAATAAATACCCTGAACTTTGTTTGACGGCTATCACGTTTCAATGAGCGACAGATGAAATACTTATGAAACTTTACATAACTGATTGCCAAATGTTACAAAAAATCCATCCACCGCCATTTTTATGGCGGTGAACTTTACTCGCTTTGATTATTAATTACGAGCTTTAAAATAAGCCGTGAAATCAGGGAAGTTGCAGGCGGGCGGGCTCAATATGGAAGAGACGGGCAAAGTTTTGTGTTGTCTGCTGCGCCAGTTCTTCGACGGAAACGCCCTTCAGAACGGCCATGTACTCCGCAACATCACGCGTCATCGCGGGCTGATTCTCTTTCCCGCGATGCGGTACTGGCGCCAGATACGGCGAATCCGTTTCAACCAGCAGACGATCCAACGGCACATACCGTGCGGCATCGCGCAGTTGTTCAGCATTCCGGAAGGTGACAATCCCGGAGAAAGAGATATAGAACCCCATATCCAGCAACTTACCTGCGGTTTCTCTGTCTTCTGTGAAACAGTGTAGTACGCCACCGCAATCCGTCACTTTTTCTTCGCGAAGAATCGCCAGCGTATCAACACGTGCGTCGCGTGTATGCACGATGACAGGTTTATTCAGTTCGCGGCCAATCTGAATATGCTGGCGGAAAGAGACCTGCTGGCGGGATTTCGTTTCCGGCGTGTAATAATAGTCGAGCCCGGTCTCCCCCATAGCGACCACGCCCTCTTCTGCCGCCAGACGGCGCAGTTCTTCTACATCGTACTCTTCATCCTGATTCAGAGGGTGGACGCCGCAGGAGAAAACAACATCAGGACGCTGGCCGACCAGATCGCGCATGCTGCGATAACCCGGTAAGGTTGTGGCGACAGCCAGACAAAATTTCACATCGCGTGCGGCGGCTTTGGCCAGCACGTCATCTACATCTTTATGCAGTTTTTCATAATCGAGGCCATCAAGATGGCAGTGCGAGTCGACTAAAAACATAATGTCTCTCTTAGAGATGCGATACCGGCAGTACCGCACCAGGTTGCAAGTAATGTTCCCAGCGCAGAAGGCGCTCGGTGAGGATCAGTTCGCGGTTCAGGCCCGTCACGTTCAGCAACTGTTCGCGACAGGTACAGATATCCGCCACGATAGCCTGAAGACGCGTGGCCGTTACCCCATGAGCAATCTGGTGCACTAACGCGGCGTAATCGACGTTCACGATAGTGCGAATCCCCTGCTGTTGCTTGAGCGCGTCCAACAGTAACGATGCCAGCCAGTGCAAACGCTGGGCCACCGTTTCATGGTTTAGTAACGGCAGCAGTGCCAGCCAGTCACCGCTGCTAAGGGTAGCAGAGAGTCCCTGACACAGTTTTGCCCGGGGTGTCCAGTTCTCTTCCAACAGTAGCGTTTGCGCCGCAGCAGGCGCGCCGGCACTGAGGCGTAACGCCGCCAGCCGTTCATTTTGTGACATTGTCACTTCACGTTCCAGCCACGCTAAACCGTATTGTTCAGACGGTGGGGCGAGATGGAAAAGACGACAACGGCTGCGCAAGGTTGCCAGCAAACGCGCAGGTTCCTGACAGGCGAGGAAGAACCAGGTATTTTTCGGCGGCTCCTCCAGCGTTTTCAGCAACGCATTGGCGGCGGCTTCTGTGAGGATCGCGGCATCGGCAATCCATACCACTTTAGCGCCGCCCAGGCGGGCATGCTCGTACAGCTTCTCGCTGACCTCACGCACCGCATCAATACCCAACGTGCTCTTGCCCTTTTCCGGCGCAAGCGCGTAATAGTCCGGATGCGTACCAGCCTGCATGAGTTGACAGCTATGGCATTTTCCGCAGCTTTTATGCCCCTCAGGCTGCTGGCACATCAGGTAACGCGTCAGGGCATAGACCAGTGCTTCATCGCCCATGCCAGCGCGCGCCTGTACCAGCAACGCATGATGACCCCGAACGGCCTGATAGCTGGTAATCAGCTGTTCAAAAGCGGGACGCAGCCACGGATACCATTTCATGCCTGCTGCTCCGCAACCCAGTCAATAACCGTTTGGCGGATGTCGCTCATAACCCGCTCCAGCGGTTGCGTCGCATCGATAGTGCGAATGCTGTCATCGGCCGCCGCCAGCTCAAGATAACGCGCGCGGGTACGGTTGAAGAAGTTCAGCGACTCCTGCTCAATACGGTCAAGATCGCCTCGCGCACGGGCGCGCTTAAGGCCCACTTCCGGCGTAACATCCAGATAAAGCGTCAGGTTCGGGCGGAAATCCCCCAGCACTGCATTGCGCAACGTCGCCAGCATATGTTGATCGATACCGCGTCCGCCGCCCTGATACGCCTGGGTGGAGAGATCGTGGCGATCGCCAATCACCCACTCGCCCTTTGCCAGCGCCGGTTTAATGACCGTCTCAACCAGTTGTACGCGTGCGGCATAGAACATTAAAACTTCGGCTTTGTCGGTGATCACTTCATCGCCGACAGATTTGATATCCAGCACCAGACTACGCAGTTTTTCAGCAAGGACAGTCCCGCCCGGCTCACGGGTAAAAACCAGATCCGTGATGCCCAGTTCCTGCAAGGTTTTTACCACCACATCGCGTGCAGTGGTTTTCCCTGCGCCTTCCAGACCTTCGATGACGATATAGTTACTGCGCATTTTTTTCCTTAAGGGCTTTTAAATAGTCCTGCACTGAGCGGTTATGGCTGACCAGATTGGTATTAAAGGTGTGTCCGCCTTTTCCGTCAGCAACAAAATAGAGATACGGCGTTTTGGCCGGATGAGCCGCAGCGTTCAGCGACGCTTCCCCAGGTGCCGCGATCGGCCCCGGCGGCATACCAGCAATCACATAAGTATTGTAAGCCGTTGGCGTTTCCAGATCTTTACGCGTCAATTTACCATTATAACGCTCTCCCATGCCGTAAATCACGGTTGGGTCGGTTTGCAGGCGCATACCGATACGCAGGCGGTTAATAAAGACAGAGGCCACACGATCGCGCTCTTCAGCCACGGCAGTCTCTTTCTCAATAATTGAGGCCATCGTCACCAGTTCGTTCTTATCTTTATACGGCAGCCCTTCCATACGCCCTTCCCAGACCTTATCGACCTCGGCCACCATTTTCTGGTGCGCACGTTTGAGAATCGCCACATCGCTGGTATTGGCCGTGTACATCCAGGTATCCGGCCACAGCCAGCCTTCCACCCAATCCGGGTGTTCCAGCTCAAGCACTTTTGCAACGGTTTCGTAGCTGTCATCGGCCAGCGTATGTTTTACATACGGCGCCTCGCGTAGCTGACGCAGATAGTCACTCACCCGCATACCTTCGACGAAGCGCAGCGGAAACTGTGCCTCTTTACCGCTCTCAAGCAATTGCAGCATTTCGCGTACGGTCATGGATGGCGTAAAGCGATAGGTACCGGCCTTGAAGTGAGAGAGCTCGGGCTCAAGGCGCAGCAGCCACTGAAAGACGCGCGGACGATTAATGATTTTTTCGCCGTAAAGCTGTTGGCCCAGCGCCAGGCGGCCGGTTCCCGCTTTGAGGGAGAAAATGGTCTCTTCCTTAATTAACAGCGTACTGTTCGCCAGTTGACGAACTTTCCATGCGCCAATGCCCGCAGCGATAGCCATCACTACCAGCAGTATCAAAATAACGCCTAACAATTTCTTCATGCTAATCAGACAACTCACAAAGTGGGGCTAAATAGTGGTAAAGTTCGCGTGACGGCCAATCGTGCCCGGCATAATGCTGCACCGGTACTATCGGCATCAACGCATTGCAGATTAACACTTCGTCTGCATCGGCTAACGCTTCCGGCAGTGCGACCACCTCAATCAATTGATAAGGCGATTCGGCAAGCTGCGCAATAATATGCTGGCGCATAATTCCATTCACGCCCGCCTGGTCAAGGCGCGGCGTGAAAACATCTCGCCCCTTACGCCAGAACAAGTTAGCCGCACAGCATTCCGTAACCCACCCTTCGCTGTCAAGAACCAGCGCCTCTTCGGCGTCCGTCTGCTCAAGATGAGAGCGGATCAGCACCTGTTCCAGCCGATTAAGATGCTTCAGACCCGCGAGATACGGATTGCGCCCGAGACGTACCGGGCTCAGCGCTAACGTTATGCCTTCCCTGCGCCAGTTCATGTAATGGGCAGGTGACGAGGAGGTAGCAAGAATTCGCGTCGCAGCGAGACAGTCCGCACCGCTGTAGCCTCTGCCCCCCACTCCGCGGCTGATAATGACTTTCAGCACGCCTTGCTGTTGCTGAGTCGCCAGTTGACGCATTTCGTCTTGCAGGAGAGTCCAGTCATTGAAGACGATGTTTAAACGCTGGCAGGCAAGATGTAAGCGGGCGAGATGGGCAGAGAGAAAGGATACGCCCCCCTGTGCTATCCGGGCAGTCGTAAAGCAGCCGTCGCCGAACTGTGTTGCTCTGTCGTTGACCGCGAGGGTGTCCTGTTCCAGGCCGTTAATCAAGAACATAAGGCGCTCCTTTTCGGTGGGCGGATAGTGTCGCAGGATGAATAGCACAGGACAAGCAGAGAAAACTGAAGATAAAAAAAGACCCGCAAAGCGGGCCTTCTTAAACGGTCTTACCGTCGGCGGGCAAACCCGCCGTCAGCATTAGATCTTTTTAAAGATCAACGAACCATTGGTGCCGCCGAAGCCGAAGGAGTTACACAGGGTGTATTCCATTCCGCTTACCTGACGGGCTTCGTGAGGAACAAAGTCCAGATCGCAACCTTCATCCGGGTTATCCAGGTTGATGGTTGGCGGTACAGCCTGATCGCGCAGTGCGAGGATAGAGTAGATTGATTCTACCGCACCCGCCGCACCTAACAGGTGACCGGTCATGGATTTCGTTGAGCTCACCATTACGCGGCTGGCTGCATCACCGAAGACAGATTTCACCGCCTGCGCTTCTGCTTTATCGCCCGCCGGCGTTGATGTGCCGTGTGCGTTAACGTAGCCAATCTGGCCCGGTTCAAGCGCCGCATCACGCAGTGCATTGACCATCGCCAGCGCCGCGCCCGCGCCGTCTTCCGGCGGCGACGTCATATGGTAAGCATCGCTGCTCATACCAAAGCCGACAACTTCAGCGTAGATTTTCGCGCCGCGTTTTTTCGCATGCTCGTACTCTTCGAGTACCACCATACCTGCACCGTCACCCAGCACGAAGCCATCACGCTCTTTGTCCCACGGACGGCTCGCTGCCTGTGGGTTGTCATTGCGGGTAGAGAGTGCGCGCGCTGCGCCAAAGCCACCCACACCGAGCGGAGTACTGGCTTTTTCTGCGCCACCGGCCACCATCGCGTCTGCATCGCCATAGGCGATGATACGTGCAGCGTGGCCGATGTTATGTACGCCTGAAGTACAAGCCGTTGCGATAGAGATACTTGGCCCACGCAAACCAAACATGATGGTCAGATGACCGGCCACCATATTAACAATTGTGGATGGAACAAAGAACGGGCTGATCTTACGCGGTCCGCCGTTTACCAGCGAACTGTGGTTTTCTTCGATCAAGCCGAGACCACCGATACCGGAACCAATAGCGGCACCGATGCGGGTTGCGTTCTCTTCCGTCACTTCAAGGCCAGAATCCTGCATGGCCTGTACGCCAGCGACAATTCCATATTGAATGAAGGCATCCATCTTGCGCTGTTCTTTGCGCGAGATAATGTCATCACAGTTAAAATCCTTTACTAAGCCAGCAAATTTCGTTGCATAGGCGCTAGTATCGAAATGGTCGATCAGGCTGATGCCACTCTGACCGGCAAGGAGAGCTTTCCAGGTAGACTCTACGGTATTGCCGACAGGAGACAACATGCCCAGTCCGGTCACAACTACACGACGCTTAGACACGGTTGTCCTCCAGGGAGGGAATAAATAAGATTCGTTGGGATAAAAAGATAAAACTCAGGCGGTCGAGTGACCGCCTGGAGATGTTCACTTACGCCTGGTGACCGTTGATGTAATCAATGGCAGCCTGAACGGTGGTGATTTTCTCAGCTTCTTCGTCCGGAATCTCAGTATCAAACTCTTCTTCCAGAGCCATTACCAGCTCAACGGTGTCAAGAGAATCTGCGCCCAGGTCTTCAACGAAGGAAGCGGAGTTCACAACTTCTTCCTGCTTAACGCCCAGCTGTTCGCCGATAATTTTCTTAACGCGTTCTTCGATAGTGCTCATACTCTTAAATTTCCTATCAAAACTCGCTTTCGCGATGGTTTTCGTAGTGTATAAAATGTTGAAAAATTTGCAACTAAATCCCGGCAGGTCTTACCACGATTTTACGTTATTTTGAGGCCATACCCCCCAATAACGCAAATCATTTTGCACTAATTATGCCCAGAACTACGTAGACTGCGCGCATCCTGAGCATTTTGTGCAAATCGCGGTCAGACCATGTACATCCCGCCGTTCACATGCAAAGTTTCACCCGTGATGTAAGCTGCTTCGTCGGATGCCAGGAATGCAACCGCGTTGGCGATTTCCTGTGCGCCGCCGAGGCGACCCGCAGGAACCTGCGCCAGGATACCCGCACGCTGGTCATCAGACAGCGCACGCGTCATGTCCGTTTCAATAAAGCCCGGAGCAACAACGTTCACCGTAATGCCGCGAGACGCAACTTCACGCGCCAGCGACTTACTGAAACCGATCAGACCGGCTTTCGCCGCAGCGTAGTTAGCCTGACCAGCATTTCCCATGGTACCAACCACAGAACCGATAGTAATAATACGACCGTGACGCTTTTTCATCATAGCGCGCATTACTGCTTTTGACAGACGGAAAACTGATGAAAGATTCGTTTCGATGATATCGTTCCACTCATCGTCTTTCATGCGCATTAACAGGTTATCACGTGTAATCCCGGCATTATTGACCAGAATGTCCACTTCGCCAAATTCTGCGCGAATATTTTCCAGAACAGATTCGATAGATGCCGGGTCGGTCACATTCAACATCAGACCTTTACCGTTCGCACCCAGGTAGTCGCTAATCGCCTGCGCGCCGTTTTCACTGGTCGCAGTGCCGATAACTTTCGCGCCGCGGGCGACGAGAGTTTCAGCGATTGCGCGGCCAATACCGCGGCTTGCGCCTGTCACCAGGGCAATTTTTCCTTCAAAGCTCATGCGTTCCTCTTTTATTGCGCAAGTGCCGCTGACAGGGCTTCCGGCTCGTTGATCGCCGATGCCGTCAGGGTATCTACAATACGTTTGGTCAAGCCGGTAAGGACTTTACCCGGTCCAACCTCATACAGGTGCTCAACACCTTTCGCGGCCATCAGTTCTACACTCTTCGTCCACTGAACCGGGCTGTACAGCTGGCGGATCAGGGCATCACGAATGGCGTCCGGCGCGGTTTCACACTGCACATCCACGTTGTTGATGACCGGGATCTGCGGTGCGTTGAAGGTGATTTTTGCCAGCTCAACGGCCAGTTTCTCAGCAGCAGGCTTCATCAGCGCACAGTGAGACGGTACGCTGACCGGCAGTGGCAACGCACGTTTTGCGCCAGCGGCTTTACAGGCAGCACCCGCGCGTTCAACGGCTTCTTTGTGTCCGGCGATAACCACCTGGCCCGGCGAGTTAAAGTTCACCGGAGAAACCACCTGCCCTTCGGCAGATTCTTCGCAGGCTTTGGCGATAGACGCATCGTCCAGGCCAATAATAGCGGACATGCCGCCGGTGCCTGCCGGCACGGCTTCCTGCATAAACTTGCCACGCAGTTCCACCAAACGAACCGCATCAGCGAAATTAATGACGCCAGCGCAAACCAGCGCAGAATATTCACCCAGGCTATGGCCAGCCATCAGAACCGGCGCTTTACCGCCCTGCTGCTGCCACAAACGGTACAGCGCAACGGATGCGGTCAGGAGCGCAGGTTGTGTCTGCCAGGTTTTGTTCAACTCTTCCGCCGGGCCCTGTTGGGTCAGTGCCCACAGATCATAACCCAGTGCGTCAGACGCTTCACGGAAAGTCTCTTCAATAATTGGGTGAGTTGCCGCTAATTCGGACAACATCCCAACCGTTTGAGAACCCTGCCCAGGGAACACAAAAGCAAATTGCGTCATTTTTTTATCCTTATACTTAGAAACGAACCAGTGCAGAGCCCCAGGTAAACCCGCCACCAAAGGCTTCCAGCAGCACAAGTTGCCCGCGCTTAATACGACCATCACGCACCGCTTCATCGAATGCGCAAGGCACAGAGGCCGCGGAGGTATTGCCGTGACGATCCAGCGTCACCACAACGTTATCCATCGACATGCCGAGTTTTTTCGCCGTGGCGCTGATGATACGCAGGTTGGCCTGATGTGGCACTAACCAGTCAAGTTCAGCACGGTCAAGATTGTTGGCCGCCAGCGTCTCTTCGACGATGTGTGCCAGTTCAGTGACCGCAACCTTGAACACTTCATTCCCGGCCATGGTCAGATAAATCGAATTTTCTGGATGAACGCGATCGGCGTTAGGCAGCGTCAGAAGATCGCCGTAGCTACCGTCTGCGTGCAGATGGGTGGAGATAATTCCCGGTTCTTCAGACTGCCCCAGAACCACGGCGCCCGCGCCGTCACCGAAGATAATGATCGTACCGCGATCGGCAGGATCGCAGGTGCGTGCCAGCACATCAGAACCGATTACCAGCGCATTTTTCACCGCGCCGGATTTCACGTACTGGTCTGCTACGCTCAGGGCGTAGGTGAAGCCCGCACAGGCTGCGGCGACGTCAAACGCCGGGCAGCCTTTGATGCCTAACATGCTCTGAATTTGGCAGGCAGCGCTTGGGAAAGCGTGCGTTGCAGAAGTGGTAGCAACAACGATCAAGCCGATATCGTTTTTATCCACGCCCGCCATTTCCAGCGCGCGCTGAGCGGCTTCAAAGCCCATCGTTGCAACGGATTCATCCGGGCCTGCGATACGGCGTTCACGGATACCTGTGCGCGTGACAATCCACTCGTCAGTCGTATCAACCATTTTTTCCAGGTCGGCGTTCGTACGCACTTGCTTGGGCAGATAACTGCCGGTACCAATAATCTTCGTATACATGTACGCTCAATCTTATCCGGTAACATACCCATCAGCTTTGCACATCAGCACGCCGCTCGCTTACTTTGCGTCGTTGTTCTGCGGCTCAAAACCAGCCGGGTATAACAATTCCAGGCGAGCGGCAATCCGCTGAGGGACTTGTCGCTGCACCGCCTGCACTGCCTGCTCGATCGCCACGCAAAACGCGCGTTGATTCGCCGCACCATGACTCTTAATCACCGTGCCGCGTAATCCTAACAGACAGGCACCATTATACTGGTCGGGGTTGAGGTGACTGAATCGCCGGGTCAGACTTTTTTGTAACCAACGTTTTAATAAAATCAGCCACCACGCCGTTTTTTTCCCCTCGCCCTGCGATTTCAGCAGCGATAGGAACATTCTGACAACCCCTTCCATGGTTTTTAGCGTGACGTTACCTGTAAACCCGTCACAAACCAAAACATCTGTTTTCCCCGTCAGCAATTCGTTCGCTTCCAGGTAGCCAATATAGTTCAGAGACGGCAATGTTTTTAGTATCTGTGAAGCATCGCGAATGCTGTCCAGCCCTTTCGTCTCTTCTTCACCGATGTTTAGCAGCGCCACGCGAGGGTTTTCAATGCCAACCACTTCTTCCGCGAGCACCGAGCCCATCACCGCAAACTGAACCAACATTGTGCTATCACAATCGACGTTAGCGCCCAGGTCGAGCACCACCGTCTTTCCCTTCTGCTGATGGGGTAATACCGTCACCAGCGCCGGGCGCTCAATCCCCTGAAGTGGTTTGAGCAGTAATTTTGCGAGCCCCATCAGCGCGCCTGTATTCCCGGCGCTAACGCAGGCTTCAGCTCGCCCTTCTTTCACTAGCTCCAGCGCCACACGCATCGATGTTCCGCGACTGTTGCGGATGGCGTGTGAAGGCCGTGCATCACTGGCAATAACTGACTGTGCAGGGATAATCTGCAGACGAGAGCGCGTCTCAAAATCAGCTTTGGCAAGTAATGGCGTAATATCGTCGGGGTTACCGACCAGAAGAAGTGTGAGTTGCGAATAGGAATTCAGTGCCTGCAGTGCTGCAGGCACTGTCACGGTAGGGCCAAAATCTCCCCCCATGACATCTAACGCCAAGGTTAGATGTGTCAAGGTTATCGTCGCCGCTCGGTTTGGGAATCCCCGCTTACACGGGGAACGCCTCACTAAGCTTCACCACGCTTGAACTCGTCGTCTTTCACGCTACAGGGGCGTTGGCTGCGTTCGTTCACTCCAATCGCATAGTCATCTATGCTCAGGAGGTTCTCTCGCTTGCCGCCTTCCTGCAACGCGAAATCCTTAGAGTATCGCGTGATTACTTAGCGATAACCTTGCGACCGCGGTAGAAACCGTCGGCAGTGATGTGGTGACGCAGGTGGGATTCACCAGAAGTCTTGTCTACAGACAGGCTGGTAACTGCAGTCAGCGCGTCATGGGAACGACGCATGCCACGTTTGGAACGGGTTGGTTTGTTTTGTTGTACGGCCATGGACCTTACTCCTCAATTACTTACGCTTTAAGCTGGCTAATACGGCAAATGGGTTTGGTTTCTGCGCCTCTTCAGGCAATTCACCAAAGACCATGTCCGCCTCGGACACTTCACAGTGTTCAGAATCATGCACCGGAACCACCGGCAAGGCGAGGATGATTTCATCTTCAACCACCGCCAGCAGATCGATTTCACCGAATTCGTTAACCTCAATCGGCTCATACGCTTCCGGGAGTGCTTCAACCTGATCATTATTTTTGACCGGGCTGAAACAATACGTTGTGTAAACCTGGTGAGTAAACGGTTTCCCGCAACGCTGACATTCCAGCGATACCGTCACCTTCGCATCACCGGTCAGAACCGCGAGGCGTTGGTTATCGATAGCGAAGGACATCTCGCATTCTACATCACTGTCTACACTGACTACGGACGCGGCGACACGCTCCGCTTGATCGGGGGTATAGATACCCTGGTAATCAAGGCGTTTTTGAGCCGTACGAACCGGGTCGAGAGTCAGGGGTAATTTTACCTTTTGCATAGGGCGCGCATATTAACTTTGTAACGTCATAGAGTCAAAGAAAAAGGCAGCCTCAGGTTGCCTTTTGCCAATAATTCGCACACATTGCGGCGTGTAGTTTAAAATGTCGCAATCTAATTCGCCAGAGTTTACCTAAAAAATTATGCCTGAACTTATTTTAGCCTCCACATCGCCTTATCGCCGCCTGCTGTTAGAGAAACTCGGTATCCCTTTCACCTGCGCCGCGCCCGAGGTCGATGAAATTCCCCTCCCCGCCGAAACCCCGCGCCATCTGGTGCTGCGTCTGGCGCAGGCGAAAGCGCAGGCGCTGGCTGAACGTTTTCCGCATCATCTGATTATTGGTTCTGACCAGGTTTGCGTGTTGGATGGCGAAATAACCGGCAAACCGCATACGGAAGAAAATGCGCGTAAACAATTAAAGAAAGCCAGTGGCAATATTGTGACTTTTTATACGGGCCTGGCGCTTTATAATTCTGTTAATGGCCAGTTACAAACTGAATGCGAACCTTTTGATGTCCATTTTCGTCATCTGACTGAGCAAGAAATAAACCATTATGTGCAAAAAGAGAGTCCGCTGAATTGCGCAGGCAGTTTTAAAAGCGAGGGATTAGGCATCGCGCTGTTTGAACGTCTCGAAGGTCGCGATCCAAACACGCTGGTGGGGCTGCCGCTGATTGCACTGTGCCAGATGCTGCGCCGGGAAGGGTTTAATCCGTTAAGTAGATAGAGTGTACATACTGACAAGAAGGGCAGCCTGAGGCTGCCCTTCTTTTATTTGATAGTACGTAACACCTGCAAACAGCGCTTCAGGGCGTTATCCATTGGCGCTTCTACGCGCATCACTTCGCCCGTGCCTGGGTGAGTGAATTTCAGCGCCGCCGCATGCAGGAACAGGCGCTTAAGCCCGGTCCCCGCTTCGGTAAGTTGCTGATCGAATTCGCGGTCACCATAGCGATCGTCAAAGGCAATCGGATGTCCCGCATGAAGAGTATGCACACGGATCTGGTGCGTACGCCCCGTCACCGGGCTACAGCGCACCAGGGTGGCAAACGCATAGCGCTCTTCGACTTTAAAACGCGTTTCAGACGGTTTGCCTTCCTGGCTCACGCGTACAATACGCTCACCGCTTTGCAGAATATTTTTCAGCAATGGCGCCTGCACCGCTTTAACGTGCGACTGCCACTGACCGCGCACGAGGGCCAGATAATCTTTCTGCATCCCTTTTTCACGCAGTTGTTCATGCAGCGAACGCAGCGCAGAGCGCTTTTTCGCCACCAGCAGCACGCCTGATGTATCACGGTCAAGACGGTGCACCAATTCCAGGAAGCGCG
Organism: Pseudocitrobacter faecalis; assembly: GCF_965231525.1. Taxonomy (NCBI): domain Bacteria; kingdom Pseudomonadati; phylum Pseudomonadota; class Gammaproteobacteria; order Enterobacterales; family Enterobacteriaceae; genus Pseudocitrobacter; species Pseudocitrobacter faecalis. Next base: position 2,401,011 of record NZ_CBDDNJ010000002.1, read on the forward strand.
CTTCCGGGCGCAGCGCGCGCAGGCCTTCAATCACGCCGAAGCTCAAACCGCTGCCACCGTGTACTGCCGTACCGGATGGCTTATTCAGCACCAGAATATGTTCATCTTCATAAAGGATAACGTCGCTCAGCGCGGCCACCTTTTGCAGATGCGGTGAAACGGCGTCTTCTTCGCGTTCCGCAACGCGCACTGGCGGGATACGCACTTCATCGCCCGCCTCCAGTTTGTACTCGGGTTTGATGCGTTTTTTGTTCACCCGCACTTCACCCTTACGCAGGATGCGGTAAATCATACTCTTCGGCACGCCCTTCAGTTGGGTGCGCAAAAAGTTATCAATTCGTTGCCCGGCTTCATCAGCGCTAATGGCAACCATTTTTACGGTTGGAGTCTCAGTTTTCATGGTGGGCGATTCTAAATATCCCTGCTCAATAGCGCCACTCATTTTTCTGTGCTTATACTCTTCATAGTTCGAATAGATTTTTATCATTACCCTGACTCAGGGTCTTCTTCACTGAATGCGTTGATTGTTATTAGAGCAATCTCAACGAGCAAGTGAAAAAACTGTGATTAACCGGGTGATAAAAGGTGAAAGTCAACTTGCTATAACAAGGTTAGCAAGGAATAATGAAGACGTTTTCCGTGTTCATCTTGTTAGTGCAAGGAATTAAACGGAATGACCAGTTTTGTCTGTCCGATCATCCACGCAGCAATGGCGTAAGACGTATTGATCTTTCAGACAGTTAGCGGGCTGCGGGTTGCAGTCCTTACCGGTAGATACTTTACTGGATTTCACTCAACAGAATGACGGCAAGCCGGGCGTCCCCGGAAGCTTACCTAAGTCAAAGCAACTGGGGTAAGCAGGCGAAGCCACGCGTCTGTTGAGAGAATGACGATGAGTATAAATGGAATCTTCTCTGGAGAGTTATCCCAGGCTGTTCCCCTGATAATTGCGCTGTGTTTCCGTTTGAAATACAGGCGACCGACACTCTGCGCCTCTTAAGCGAGCGACAACCGTGAGGTTGGCGACGTGAACAGTCACGAGGCCATCGGTTTACCCCGGAAAGGTATCACTCTGCTCGCAGCTTAGTCGTCAATGTAAGAATAATGAGTAAGTTACGATGAAAAGAATGTTAATCAACGCAACTCAGCAGGAAGAGTTGCGTGTCGCCCTCGTTGATGGGCAGCGTCTGTATGATCTGGATATTGAAAGCCCAGGCCATGAACAGAAAAAAGCGAACATCTACAAAGGCAAAATTACCCGTATTGAACCGAGTCTTGAAGCAGCGTTTGTTGACTACGGCGCTGAACGTCACGGTTTCCTCCCTCTCAAAGAAATTGCCCGCGAATACTTCCCCGCTAACTACAGCGCACATGGCCGTCCGAATATCAAAGACGTGCTGCGTGAAGGTCAGGAAGTGATTGTCCAGATCGATAAAGAAGAACGCGGCAATAAAGGCGCTGCGCTGACAACCTTTATCAGCCTGGCGGGCAGTTATCTGGTGCTGATGCCGAACAACCCGCGTGCGGGCGGTATCTCTCGCCGTATCGAAGGCGACGATCGCACTGAATTGAAAGAAGCGCTGGCAAGCCTTGAACTGCCGGATGGCATGGGGCTTATCGTTCGCACCGCAGGCGTTGGCAAATCTGCCGAAGCATTGCAGTGGGATTTAAGCTTCCGCCTGAAACACTGGGAAGCCATCAAAAAAGCCGCTGAAAGCCGCCCTGCGCCGTTCCTGATTCACCAGGAAAGCAACGTCATTGTGCGTGCCTTCCGCGACTATCTGCGTCAGGACATCGGTGAAATCCTCATCGACAACCCGAAAGTGCTGGAGCTGGCTCGCCAGCATATCTCCGCGCTGGGTCGTCCGGATTTCAGCAGCAAAATCAAACTGTACACCGGTGAAATCCCGCTGTTCAGCCATTACCAAATCGAATCGCAGATTGAATCCGCATTCCAGCGCGAAGTGCGTCTGCCTTCCGGTGGTTCTATCGTTATCGATAGCACCGAAGCCCTGACCGCCATCGACATCAACTCCGCGCGTGCAACCCGCGGCGGCGATATCGAAGAAACCGCGTTCAACACTAACCTTGAAGCCGCTGATGAAATTGCCCGCCAGTTGCGCCTGCGCGACCTCGGCGGTCTGATTGTTATCGACTTCATCGATATGACGCCGGTACGCCACCAGCGCGCGGTAGAAAACCGCCTGCGCGAAGCGGTACGCCAGGATCGTGCGCGTATCCAAATCAGCCACATCTCACGCTTTGGCCTGCTGGAAATGTCGCGTCAGCGTCTTAGCCCGTCACTGGGTGAATCCAGCCATCACGTCTGCCCGCGCTGCTCCGGTACCGGCACCGTGCGTGACAACGAATCCATGGCTCTCTCGATCCTGCGTTTGATTGAAGAAGAAGCGCTGAAAGAGAACACCAAAGAAGTACACGCCATCGTCCCTGTGCCAATTGCGTCTTACCTGCTGAACGAAAAACGTGCCGCGGTAAGCGCCATTGAAAGCCGTCAGGGTGGCGACGTTCGCTGCATTATCGTGCCGAACGATCAGATGGAAACGCCGCACTATCATGTACTGCGCGTTCGTAAAGGCGAAGAGACCTCGACCCTGAGCTATCTGCTGCCGAAACTGCACGAAGAAGAGATGGCGCTGCCGTCTGAAGATGAACCTGCTGAACGTAAACTGCCTGAGCAACCTGCTCTCGCGACCTTTGTGATGCCAGACGTTCCGCCGGAACCGACAACGGCAAAACCGGCAGTCTCCGCGCCGACCGCAGCCAAAACAGCCGCTGCGCCTGCCGCGCCTGGCCTGGTGTCTCGCTTCTTCAGCGCCCTGAAAAACCTGTTCGGTGGTAGCGAAGAGAAAGTCGTTGAGCCGCAGCCTGAGAAGAAAGAAGAGAAACCTGCTCGCCAGCAGGAGCGTCGCAAGCCGCGTCAAAACAATCGTCGCGATCGTAATGACCGCAACGACCGAGGCGATCGTGGCGACCGCAACGAACGTCGTGATAACAATCGTGGCGATAACGAAGGACGCGAAGCCCGCGAACTACGTGAAGGCCGCGAGGGTCGTGAGGACAACCGCCGCAACCGTCGCGAAAAACCGCAGCAAAATGCGGAAACGCGCGACAACCGTCAGCAGAACATCGCGGACGATGGCGAGAAAGCAAAATCCCGTGACGAGCAGCAGCCGCGCCGTGAACGTAATCGTCGTCGCAACAACGATGAAAAACGTCAGGCACAGCAGGAAGCCAAATCACAAGTTCGTGACGAAATCGTTGCAGAGGACAATGCACAGGAAGAGCGCGTGCAGACTATGCCGCGTCGTAAGCAACGCCAGCTGACGCAAAAAATCCGCATTGAAACCGCGGAAGAGACGGCAGCGCGCGAAACCTTCGAAGACGATATTCCGCAGGAAACGTCCGCACCGCGTACCGAGCTGGCAAAAGTCGATCTGCCTGCCGTCGTTGAAAGTGCGCCGGTTCAGGCCGAGCACGACGACAACGGAGAATCACGTGACTCAGCGGGTATGCCGCGTCGTTCACGCCGTTCCCCGCGTCATCTGCGCGTGAGCGGTCAGCGTCGTCGTCGCTATCGTGACGAGCGTTATCCGACCCAGTCTCCGATGCCGCTGACCGTCGCGTGCGCATCGCCGGAGCTGGCGTCAGGTAAAGTGTGGATCCGTTATCCGGTAACCCGTCCGCAGGATCAGGTGGTTGAAGAGCAACGCGAACAGGATGTTGTCGTTCAGGAAACCGTAGAGCAGGTTGTTGCGCCAGTTGCAGCGATTGCACCTGTGGTTGCCGAAGCGCCAGTAGCAGCGGTTGAAACCGTTGAACCCGTTGCCGCAGCGCAGCCAGTTGCTGAGATCGTTGAACCGGCAGTTGAAACCACTCATCCGGAAGTGATTGAAGCGCCGGTAACTGAACAACCGCAAATCATCGCCGAAGAAGACGCTGTGGTTGCGCAGGAAGTGGTTGAAGAAGTGCAGCCTGCCGCAGTTGAGCCGGAAGCGCCGGTTGCAGAAGTGGTTGCTGAAACCGCTGCACCGGTAGAAGCGCAAGTGGTCGAAGAAGCACCGGTTGCCGTCGCCGAGCCAGAAGTGGTGGCAGAGCCTGTTGTCGAAACTGCACCTGCTGCGGCACATCACGCCAGCGCGCCGATGACTCGCGCACCGGCTCCGGCTTATGTGCCAGAAGCGCCGCGCCAAAGCGACTGGGTTCGCCCGGCGTTCGGCTTTGACGGTAAAGGTGCTGCGGGTGGCCACAGCGCAACCCATCAGGCCTCTGCGGCGCCGACGCGTCCGCAGCCTGTTGAGTAACCGACACGCTGAAAACCAAACCGGCCCAAGTGGCCGGTTTTTTTATGCTTTTCCCGGCAGTTGCATCCCGGCAATTTTTGGCATCACTTCGCGCATCAAATCGAGAAACTTACGCAACCGTGTTGGATAATAACGCGCCCACGGATAGACCAGATGAACAGGCAGCGCGGCCACCTGCCACTCCGGTAACAGTTCAACCAGCCTACCCTGTGCCAGATCCTCTTCCACCGTCCAGGTTGATACAATAGCGATCCCCAGCCCCGCCAGCGCGGCATTTTTCGCGACGTAGAGACTGTCCGTACTCAGACGCGGCACCAGTGAAAACGTCACACTCTCCTCCTGACGATGCAGCGTGACGTCATGCTGATAGAAGGTACTGATCGCAATCCATGGCAATGCCGACATCATCCTGGGATGGGTAATTTCGGGGAACTTTGCTAACAGTTCAGGAGAAGCCACCGTACAGCGTGGGACTTCAGCCAGCAGCACAGATACGGTGGCCGGGTCAACTTCCGTCCCAACGCGGATCGCGCAATCAATATTGTCACTGATAAAGTCGACGTTTTTATCATTGAGCATCCATTCGACCGACAGCTGTGGATGTTCGGCCAGAAAACCAATCAGTGGCATCAATAGCTGCTCCTGGCCAAACGCATGCGGCGCACGCACCCGCAACGTACCAACGGGCTGATCGTCCGTAAGCTGTAATTCATCCTCCAGCGCCAGCCAGGCATCCACCACCTGTCGCGCATGTTGGTAACAGCGCTCGCCATCGTCAGTGAGTTTCATCGCATGCGTGGAGCGCAGAATTAATTTCGCCCCCAACAGTGACTCCAGCGATTGCAAACGACGGCTGATGGTCGCCTGGGTGGTTTCAAGCTGACGCGCCGCCGCCGATAGCGAACCCGATTCGACAATGCGAATAAACGTTCGCATCAGCTCAACTCTGTCTATACGCTCCTGCTTCTTCATCATCCACTTACCTATACGTCAAACGTATAACTGTTTTACCACTACGCTGGCTACCGTGCCAGCACGCTTCAGGGAAAAATAGCGCCATACCGTATCTGAGGAACATCTGATGAAAACACACGTTAATCCGGGCTGGCTTATCTTTATCCTTGCGTTAGGCGCAGGCTTCAGCGTTGCCGCCATCTACTATGCCCAGCCGCTGCTGCCGTTGATGGGCAATACTTTGCATCTGAGTGTTGAAGGCATGGGGCTCATCCCCACGCTCACTCAGGCGGGCTACGCGCTGGGAATCCTATTTCTGCTGCCGCTCGGCGACCGCTACGATCGTCGTACGCTAATCCTGTTAAAAAGCGGCATGCTGGCAGCCCTTCTGCTGCTGTGCAGCGTGACGCAGCATTTTCATCCACTGCTGGTTGTCAGCCTGCTGATCGGTATGGCGGCAACGATGGCGCAGGATATTGTGCCTGCCGCCGCTATCCTCGCCCCTGCCGGGAAGCAAGGGAAAATGGTCGGCATAGTGATGACGGGGTTGTTACTGGGAATTTTGCTGTCGCGCACCGTGAGCGGCGTGATTGGTGAACTCTTTGGCTGGCGAGTGGTGTATCAGGCTGCTGCGGTCAGTATTGCGCTGATTGGCGTGCTGATGTGGCGCGTACTGCCACGCTTTACCGCGCACTCCAGTCTGAGCTATCCGGCATTAATGGCGTCACTGGTGCATCTGTGGCAGCGTTATCCCACATTACGCCGCGCCGCGCTGGCACAAGGTTTGCTTTCAATTGCGTTTAGCGCATTCTGGTCAACGCTCGCGGTCATGCTGCTGGAACATCATCATATGGGCAGCGCCGTCGCGGGTGGTTTTGGGATTGCGGGTGCGGCGGGCGCGCTTGCCGCGCCGCTGGCCGGTGGGCTGGCAGATAAAGTAGGTGCGGAGAAAGTCACGCAGTTGGGTGCAGCACTGGTCACTGTTTCCTTTGCACTGATGTTTATTCTGCCCGTTTTGCCACCGATGACCCAACTGGCGATAATCGCCCTCTCCGCCATCGGCTTCGACCTGGGCCTGCAATCAAGCCTGGTTGCGCACCAGAACCTGGTTTATAGCCTGGAACCTCAGGCGCGGGGTCGCCTGAACGCACTGCTGTTTACCGTAGTCTTTATTGGCATGGCGCTGGGGTCAGTTCTGGGTAGTCAGCTGTATGCGCTGGCCGGCTGGGAAGGGGTTGTCGGGCTGGCGACGCTTGCAGGTGCCTGCGCATGGGGTGTTCGTTGGGTGGAAACCCGTCGTCTGCGCCGTACCGCGTTGCAAACTGCATAGTCACGCTTACAGGCCGGATAGCCGTATCCGGCCTGTAACATTATTTATTCAACTGAAACAGCGACATTCCCTGCATATCACTAAACGCTTTATACGATGCCTGTAGCGCCGTTTGCTGCATCACGTAGTTAGAGATGGTCTCATTCCAGTCCACATCCACCAGGTTACTCATCTGCTGCGTCTGGCTCAACGCGCGGTCATCGCCCAGCGCGTCGAGTTTATCCAGCTCATTAAGCTGTGTACCCAGCTCAGCACGCACGCTCAGCACATTGTTGAGCGAGTTGCTTAGCCCACGGTTGGTTTTGTCGATAGCGGCGCTGGCAAGAGTCTGCGCGTCTTCGTCATCGCTTACAGGCGTATTGAGCGCGGCAATGGCGCTGTCCAGCATCGCAAACAGATTACTGTCCGTGTCCGGCTTCGCATTACTGGTCAGGCTATCAAAGATTTTATCGCCCGTATGGCCAATCACCATTGAACGTGAAGCGTCAACCTGCTGCGCGACATTCGCCGATCCGCCGACGTACGTACCGCCATCAGTAAACGGTGCCGTATCGGTTTTATATCCGGCAAAGATATAGCGCCCGTTTCCGTCCTGGCTGTTCGCCAGATTGAGAAGCTGATCGCGGATCCCTTGCAGGTCGGTCGCCAGCGAGGCCCGGTCGTCATCGCTTAATGTGCCGTTCCCGGCGTAAACGATTTTTTCCTGCGCCGATTGAATCGCAGTCGTCACCTGCGCCAGCGTATTTTCTTCCATCGACACTCGCTGAGTAGCGAATGTCCTGGCGGTAGCAAACTGGCTGTTTTGCGCCTGAGCCTGCGAAAGCACTACCGCTTGTGAGGCCGCTACCGGGTCATCGGATGCGCGGTTCACACGCTTTCCGGTCGACATTTGTTCACCGTATTTCAGCCATTCTGACTGGGAGCTGGTGATCCCGCGCATATTCTGCTGATACATCATCAGGGTACTGACACGCATGCGTTATTCCTCTCCTTAGCGAATATTAATCAGAGCATCAAACAGCGTGCTTGCCGTTTGCAGCACCTGGGCATTCGCCAGATAGTACTGCTGGAAGAGCTGCAGGTTGCCGTACTCTTCATCCAGGTTTACGCCGGAAATAGATTGTTGCTGTTTACTGAGCTGAGTGACGACGTTGCTTTGCGTGGTGCTGCTGGTCTCAAGCGTTGAGGTTTTATTGCCGATATCACTGACCAGCGCCGCATACGCGTCGTTGAAGGTTTTCGAATTTCCCACCAGCTTCGCGTTTTGCAAATCGAGCAATGCCTGGCCATTACGGTTATCGCTCTCGCCATTTTCCGCGTCATCAATACCCAGCGCGAGCTCTGATTCATCACTGATCGCCACGCTCATGTTCACGATCGCATCGCTGACCGGCTTGACGGTAAAGCTGTCGTTCTCGGCCGGCGTGCCGCTCACCGTGACGGAGAGCCCGTCAAAGTTTAATGCGCCATCCTTCTGTTCCGCTTTCACTGTGGTGTTGTCGGAAAGACGCGTCACCTGCCATTCACCGTTTTTATAGCTCACGCGATAATCCGTGGCTTGCACGCTGGAGGCATCGGTCACGTCCGCCGTCAGCGACGCCTTACCGCTATTTTTACTGTTCGCCACTACGGACGGATTACCAATCGTGAAGAAGTCCTTCCCCTCTTTTCCGTTCGCATCCACACCCTCTTTGTGCTGGGCGTTAAACGCATCCGCAAAGGCCAGTGCCATTTGGTTAAGGCTATTGCGAGTCTGGTCGAGATCCTGCGAGCGGAAGGTCAACAAGCCGCCAAGCGAGCCCGTGTTAAGCAGTTTTTCCGGGATTTCAATATTTCCCGCAACGTTATCAACATACGCCACGGTGGTGCGCGTTGGGTCGCTGCTGCTCGGCACAGCCGCCAACTGGCGTGCATTACTGCCCTGCACCAGCGTATAGCCATTCGCCATGGTGACGTTGAACGTTCCGCTATCCTGCACGTTTACTTCTACGCCCACCAATTTGTTGAGCTCGCTGACTAACTGATCGCGCTGATCCAGCAAATCGTTCGGTGACGCGCCCGCGCCGACGCCGGTCAGGCGAGAGATTTTATCATTCAGGCTGGCAATCTGATTCGCGTAGTTGTTGATTTGATCAACGGTGGTAGCGATAGAAAGATTCACCTGCTTATCCTGGTCGCGGAGATACTGATCGGCGACTTTAAACTGATTGACCAGACCATCCGCTTTACCCAAAACGGTCTGACGCGCGGCGGGATCTTCAGCGTTGCTCACCAGCGTTTGCATGCTGGAGAAGAAATCCTGAAGCGTGGTGGAAAGGGAGTTTGTGGTGCCGGAAAGCATATCGTCGATTTTCGACATCTGCTCATAACGCGTGGTCAACCCGCTGCTCTGACTCTGCGCCGTACGCAGCTGGTTGGTAATGAATGCATTGTATTCGCGCTGAACGCCAGAAACGTAGACGCCATTGCCGACCCAGCCTCCCGCACCTAATGTACTGTTCGCCGAAGCGAGCACCGTGGTCTGGCGGGTATAGCCCGAGACGTTGTAGCTGGCAATATTATTACTGGTGGTATTCAGTGCCGACTGTGCCGCACTCAATCCACTCATGGCGCTATTGATTAAACTGGACATGTTCTTCCTTTTGTACGTTCAGACGCGTGGCCTTTAATCGTTATCGGTCACCATCTGGCAAACTTGAGGTGTATCAGAAGAGATTTTCAATATCATTTCGGTACGCGCTGCTGACTTTGTCGCTTAAGGATTTAAGCTGTTGAATCATATTGGTTAACTTGCGCGCGTACTGGGGATCGGTGGCGTAGCCGGCATTCTGCAACGCCTGCGCGCCCTGCTCAGCCGTCGACGCGTTAGTGACCGCCGCATAGCGCGGATTGCGTGTCAGCAAGCCAACGTAATCTGACAACGCTTCCAGATACGAACCGTAGACACGGAATTTCGCTTTCACCTTTTTTGCTTCACCGTTTTCAAATTCGGTGGTGGTGATTTCCGTCACCGGCCCTTTCCAGTTGCCAGAGGCTTTCACGCCAAAAAGGTTATAGCTGGGCTCGCCATTTTCACGGCGAATTTGCCGCTGGCCCCACCCCGACTCCAGCGCGGCCTGCGCCAGAATCAGATGGTGTGGAATACCGCTCTGCTCGCTCGCCACCTGCGCCGGAAGCGCCAGTTTCGCGAGGAAATCTTTACTGTTTCCTGAGAGTGGCGCATCGCTGCCGCCAGATGTTTTCGGCAGTGCCTTGCGCACCATCTGAGTCAGCGCATCGTTCTGATAACGGGTGATGGTCTGCGGATCGAATTTCATCGGTACCTGACCCGCCGTGGCGGACGGCTCCTTCTGGGTCTGCATCTGCTTCACCATCTCTTCCGCCAGCCCCAGCCCTTTCCCGGCGGTCATCTGCTGGGCAATTTGCTGATCGTACATGCTGGTGTAGAGCCGGGTCTGGTCGCTGCTGAAAAGGCCATCTTTCGGCAGCGCCTCGCGCATACTCTTCAACATCATCTGCACGAACATGCCCTCCACCTGACGGGCGACAGGCCGCAGGTTAGCCTGCGGATCCTGTCCGGCTTTTGCCTTGAGTTCGTTAAGCGATTGCGCATCCCACGCCGCGCTGGCAGTCAACTTGCTGTCGCCCAGCATCAGACGATCTCCACTTTCGCACGCAGACACCCGGCGCTTTGCATCGATTGCAGAATCGACATCAGCTCCATCGGCGTCGCCCCCAGCGCGTTCAGGGCGCGCACCACATTATTCAGATTGGCGCTCTCGCGCACGCTTTGCAGCGAACCACCGCTCTGACGCAGATCGATCTGCGTTTGCGGTGTTACCACCGTCTGGCCGCCGCCAAATGGCGTATCCGGCTGGCTAACCTGCGCCTGACGGTTCACGGTGACGGACAGATTACCCTGCGCCACGGCACAGGTATCCAGCGTCACTTCGCGGTTCATCACCACCGAACCGGTACGCGAGTTAATAATCACCTTCGCATCCTGCGGTACGCCACCCACTTCCAGATTCTGGATTTCCGCCAGCAAACGCACCTGACTGCTACCGCCCTGCGGTGCACGAACCTGCACGGTACGCGCATCCAGCGCGGTGGCGTTGCCAAATCCGCTGCGGCGGTTAATGGTGTCAGCAATCTGCTGCGCCATGGTGAAATCATCCTGGTTCAGCTGAAGGTTAATGGTATTCCCCGCGCCAAACTGCGTTGGCAACTCGCGTTCAATGGTGGCCCCGCCGGTAATGCGCCCGCCGTTAAGCTGGTTAACCTGTACGCTGCTGCCGCCCGCCGATGCGCCCGCGCCCCCCACCAGAATGTTACCCTGCGCCAGGGCATACACCTGGCTATCAACCCCTTTCAGCGGCGTCATCAGCAGTGTGCCGCCGCGCAAGCTCTTGGCGTTCCCCATAGAAGATACCACCACGTCGATAGTTTGCCCCTGACGCGCAAACGCCGGGAACTGGGCGGTGACCATCACTGCCGCCACGTTTTTCAACTGCATGTTCGTGCCTGCCGGAACGGTGATCCCCAGTTGCGACAGCATGTTGTTCAGGCTCTGGGTGGTGAACGGCGTCTGGGTGGTCTGATCGCCCGTACCGTCCAGCCCGACCACCAGGCCATAGCCAATGAGGGAGTTTTCCCTGACGCCCTGTACGCTGGTGAGATCGCGAATGCGGTCAGCCTGCGCCAGAGTACTCACCAAAACCAGCGTTACGCTAATCAGGGTTTTAAACATAATCCACCTCATTACATCGGCGATAAATTCAGGAAGAAACGCTGCAACCAGCCCATATTCTGTGCTTCGTTGATGTAGCCGTTACCCACGTATTCGATTCGCGCATCCGCCACCTGGGTGGACGGTACGGTATTGCTGCCGCTGATGGTGCGCGGGTTAACCACGCCCGAGAAGCGGATAAATTCGGTGCCCTGATTGATGGCAATCTGTTTTTCCCCCACCACGTGGAGGTTGCCGTTCGCCAGAACCTGATCGACGGTGACGGTCAATGTACCGCTAAAAGTGTTGCTGGCATTGGCGCCGCCTTTGCCGTTAAAGGTGTTACCGCCGGAGGCGTCAACATCCGCACGGGCATTGCCAAAAAGCCCCTGCAGATAGCGCGGCACCACATCAAAACCGAAGTTGGTTTTGCCATCGCGGCTGGCATTGGCCGATGAACTCTTGCTGGCGCTGACGTTTTCCTGAAGCACGATAGTGAGCGTATCGCCAATATTGCGCGGGCGTCGGTCTTCAAACAGTGGCTGATAACCGTAGTTAATCGGCTGCGCGGTCTGGAATATTGAGCCATTCGCTACCGGCACCGGGCCGGGGATCGGCTGCGCCGAGGTTGCGCCTTCTACCAGCGGCTTGCTGGGAATGAAGGCGCATCCGGTCATAGAGAGCGCCAGTGCCGTTAAAAGTGGATAACGAAACGCTGCGGTTTTTTGCATGGTTTTCATCTTTTGGTTTGCGCCGGATGCGCTGCGCTTATCCGGCCTACGAACGTATGAACTCTGTAGGTCGGATAAGCGCAGCGCATCCGACAAATCCGGCACCACCGTTACAGCTGGGTCAATTTCTGCAACATCTGGTCGGTGGTCGATACCGCTTTACTGTTAATTTCGTAGGCGCGCTGTACCTGAATCATATTGACCAGTTCTTCCGCCACGTTAACGTTAGAGGTCTCGACATATCCCTGATAGAGCAGCCCCGCGCCGTTTAACCCCGGGGTGGAATCATTCGGCGCACCGGAAGCCTGCGTCTCGACGTACAGGTTTTCGCCAATACTTTCCAGCCCGCTGTCGTTCATAAAGGTCGTCAGGTTAAGCTGCCCCACCTGCACCGGGTTGGTCTGCCCCTGCTGGGTCGCGCTGACAATGCCATCGCGGCCAATGGTGATGCTCAGCGTATTCGCCGGAATGGTGATCGCTGGCTGTACCTGAAAACCGCCCGCCGTCACCAGTTGACCGTTTTGATCGACCTGGAATGAACCATCGCGGGTATACGCAGACGTACCATCCGGCAGCAGCACCTGGAAGAAGCCCTGGCCTTTAATCGCCACGTCTTTGCTGTTATCGGTCTGCGACAGGTTGCCCTGGCTGTGCAGACGTTCGGTGGCAACCGGACGCACACCGGTACCAATCTGCAAACCAGACGGCAGCGTGGTCTGCTCTGAAGATTGCGCCCCCGGCTGACGAACCGTTTGATAAAGAAGATCTTCAAACACCGCGCGTTGACGCTTAAAACCATTGGTACTGACGTTCGCCAGGTTGTTGGCGATAACGTCCATATTGGTCTGCTGCGCGTCGAGGCCGGTTTTGGCGATCCATAATGAACTGATCATGATTTTCCTTAGCTCATTGACAGCAACTGGTTAGCTTTCTGCGTGTTTTCATCCACGCTGCTGATAACCTTCATCTGCATTTCGAATCGGCGAGCGCTGGCTATCATATCGGCCATCGCCGCCACGGGTTTGACGTTACTGCCTTCCAGCACGCCGGACTGCAAGCGGATAGTCTGATCGGCCTGCAACATTGGGCCGCGGGTGGCTTGTGCTGCAGCGGTCAGGCGAAATACGCCATCATCGCCGCGCACGATTTCCGTGTTATCCGCTTTTACCATTTTCAGTCGCCCCACCTGTGCCACCGTATTCGGCGGATCGCCTGGGTTAAGCGCCGAAATGGTGCCATCCGCCGCGATGGTGATTTCCGCGCCTTCTGGCACGGTGAGCGGGCCGCCATCGCCCATCACTGGATTACCCTGAATGGTCAGTTGCCCGGTTGGCCCCACCTGAATGTTACCGTTGCGGGTATATCCTTCCCCGCCATCGGCAGTTTGCACCGCCAGCCAGCCATCCTGTTGCAGCGCGACATCCAGCGGGCGTGAGGTGTAGTCGAGCTGGCCTGGCGTCATATCCGCACCCGGCGTGGAGGCCGTCACCAGCGTACGCGTCGGCACGGACATCCCTTCGACCGGCACCGCACGCATGGCGTTGAGCTGGGCGCGAAACCCCGGCGTCGAACTGTTGGCGAGGTTGCTGGCGGTGACTGCCTGCTGCTCCATCGTCTGGCTCGCCGCGCCCATCGCCGTGTATATTGCGTGATCCATAAAGCTGCCTTATCGGGATTAACGCAGGTTAACCAGCGTGTTCAGGATCTGATCCTGGGTTTTGATGGTCTGGGCGTTGGACTGATAGTTACGCTGGGCGACAATCATATTGACCAGCTCTTTGCTGAGATCGACGTTAGACGCTTCCAGCGCGCCGTTGGTCAAACTGCCGAAGTTACCGCTGCCCGCCGTCCCCAGCAGTGCCACGCCGGAAGACTGAGTTGCAGACCAGACGTTATCGCCTTCCGACTGCAGGCCTTCGTTGTTGGCAAAGTTCGCCAGCACGATTTGCCCCAGCAACTGGCTCTGTTCGTTGGAGTAGTTCCCGACCACGGTGCCATCTTCGTTAATCTGATAGCTCACCAGATCGCCCGGCGCATAGCCGTTCTGCGAGGTGGCGACGATATTGTTAGCACCGGTATTCTGCTGCATGGAATTGAGGAAACTCAGGGAGAAAGAACCGGCGGCAGAGCCATTGAGTGCATCAATAGCGACCTGAATTTCAGGGTTTGCGTTGGCATCGGTTGCGAGGGTACCCGTGTCGTCGTAATTACGGATCCCGCTCAGCGTGCCATTGCTGCTAAAGGACATTTGCGCCGCTTTCTTCGCTGCCGCACCGCTAACACTGGTGTCCTGGGTGTAGACATCCCACTTATTGTCATCCGTTTTGACGTAATAGATATTCATGTCATGGGCGTTACCCTGACTGTCATAAACGGTTACTGTACCTTTCTTGTTGTAGCTGTCGGCATTAGCCGGATCGAACGTCGCGACGCTCGGTTTGGCATCTGTCGAGTTGAGGTTGACCTGCATCGCCGCTGTGGTGGTCTCTTTTGCCGACATCAGCGAGTTCGGGATGGTAATCGCTGTCGGATTCGCCCCCTGCTGAATGGTTGGCGGCGTGCCGGACGCCGGATAACCTGTTACCTGCAAGCCCTGCGAGTTCACCAGCGTACGGTTTGCATCGAGGGAAAACTGGCCATTACGGCTATAGAAAACGGAACCGTTGCTGTCGGTGAGACGGAAAAAACCGTTCTGGCTGATGGCGACGTCCAGCGCGCGCCCGGTGCTGGTGGTCGTACCGTCAGTAAAGTCCTGGGTGATCCCGGCCACTTTGACCCCCAGCCCCACTTTCGAACCGGCAAACATATCAGCAAACGAGGCGGTGCCTGATTTAAAGCCGTAGGTTGCGGAGTTAGCAATGTTGTTGCCGATAACATCGAGATTACTGGACGCGGCATTCATGCCGCTGACCGCTTGAGAAAAGCCCATGATTCACTCCTGAATTAAATAATCTGACGAACTTCGTCGAGCGTGGTGGTGCCGTAGGTGCCGAGATCCAACTGATTGCCGTTCCCACTCAGCGTTACCCCCTGAACCAGCGCAAATTTCAGCGGTTGCGCCACCAGTTGCGTGGTGCCACTGCTTGCGGTAATGCTGACGTTGTATGCGCCATCCGCCACCGCCGCACCGTCCGTGCCGGTGCCATCCCAGGTGAAGGTATGGACGCCTGCGCTCAGCGCGCCGATATCCAGCGTTTTGACGACATTGCCGTTACTGTCGGTTATCGTGGCGGTCACTTTGTCGGCCGCCTGCTCCAGCTCAACGCCAAACGGCGTGGTGTCCGTGCCGTCGCCATCGCTGTTTTTGCCCGCCAGCACTGTCGTTCCGGGGATCATCACACCATGACCAATCAGCGATGACGCCTGCAATGATTTACTGCTGTCGATTTGCCCGGAAATAGAGCCCAGCGACGTATTCAGTTTCTCGATGCCGCTTACAGTGCTGATTTGCGCCAGTTGGCTGGTAAGCTGGCTGTTGTCCATCGGGTTGGTGGGATCCTGGTTTTTTAGCTGCGCCACCAGCAGCGTCAGGAAACTGTTCTGTAAATCATCCGCGCTGCTGCTGGTCAGCGACCCGCTGTTACTGGTTGCGCTGGTCGCGCTGGTGCTATTGACGTTCACTGCAATGGACATTGTTCTCTCCGTTATTGGCCCAACGTGAGGGTCTTAAGCATCATGCTTTTCACGGTGTTCATCACCTCGACGTTAGCCTGATAGCTGCGCGAGGCCGACAGGGTGTTTACCATTTCGCCAACCACATCAACGTTTGGCATGCGCACATAACCTTTGGCATCCGCCAATGGATTACCCGGCTGGTAAACCAGCTTGTCGGGCGCCTGGCTTTCGATGACATCGGAAACTTTGACGCCGCCCGTTGCCGCGCCTGGCTGTGCGTCAACCTGAAAAACCACCTGCTTTGCGCGATACGGTTGACCATCCGGGCCGGTCACGCTGTCGGCGTTCGCCAGGTTACTGGCCGCCACGTTCAGCCGTTTGGACTGTGCGGTAAGCGCTGAGCCCGCCACATCAAAAATATTCAGTAAAGCCATGCATTAATTCCCCTGCTGGAGGACGCTCATCATCCCCTTGATTTGCCCGCCCAGTACCGTAAGCCCGGTCTGGTACTGCAAACTGTTGTCAGCGAACTGCGTGCGCTCGCGATCCATATCGACGGTATTCCCGTCCAGCGCGGGCTGATCGGGAATGCGGTAGAGCAAATCGGTGGCAGCAGATGAGAAGTTTTGTGCGGGTATATGACGAACGGATGTGAGCGACAGCGCCACGCCGTTGGTACCAGCCCGCCCTCGCTCCATCACTTTTTTCATTTCACTGGCAAAATCGATATCGCGCGCCTGATACCCCGGGGTATCGGCGTTGGCGATATTGGCAGCCAGAATCTCCTGGCGCTCAGCGCGCAGATTCAGGGCTTCCTGTTGAAAACGCAGCGCGGCGTCGAGTTTATCGAGCATGGCTCCTCCGCAGATGGCAAAATTTCAGTCGACAGCTTAATTCGCCTTGTGCGCGCGTTATCGCCGGAATAAACGCAATATGCGTCGCTATTTATTCCGTTGATGTCAGCGGCGGATGCGTAAAATAGTCACACTACCCTCTCTGACGGAGTGTTCGATGCCGAAGCTCACTACCTCGCTGGCCGCGTGTATACTGCTCGCCAGCCCGATCGCCCTGGCGCAGGATCTGCAAAGCCAGTTGTCGACATTTTTCAGCCAGCGGCTGGAAGGGTTGAGTGACGAGGTGGTGGTGCAACTGCGTAGCCCTCTTGCGATGTGGCCCTCCTGTGAGCAACCGGTGCTCAGTACGCCAGGCAATGCCCGGCTGTGGGGAAATCTGAATGTGGTGGCACGCTGCGGTAATGAGAAACGCTATTTGCAGGTGACGGTGCAGGCCACGGGCAATTATGTGGTCGCTGCCGGGCCGATCGCGCGGGGCACAATGCTGAATGCACAATCAGTAACGCTAAAACGTGGCCGTCTGGATCAGTTGCCGCCGCGCACCATGCTGGACATCAATCAGGCGCAGGACGCAGTCAGCCTTCGCGATGTTGCCGCCGGACAAGCGTTGCAGCTAACCATGATTCGCCCCGCGTGGCGGGTAAAAGCCGGGCAACGCGTCCAGGTCATCGCGAAAGGTGACGGCTTTAGCGTCAACAGCGAAGGTCAGGCGCTGAATAACGCCGCCGTGGCGCAAAACGCACGTGTGCGGATGTCCTCAGGCCAGGTGGTCAGCGGTGAAGTGAACGCGGATGGGAATGTTCTGATTAACCTATAATCCTGATAAAGAAAGTACGGCGATTGCCGATAAAGTATTAACAAATGAATATGGCAATCCCCGCGCCATCATAAGCCTCCATGAGGAAATCACATGAGCATTGAACGTACATCGCCTCTGAATCCTGTTAACGCAGTACAGTCTCGCGAGCCGAACGAGACCCAGACGCCAAAAGCGCGTGTGGAAAAAAACGCTGAAATCAACAGCACCCGAGTCAAGCTGAGTGACGCACAAACGACCTTAACGCAATCGGATACGCGTGATATCAACATGGAGCGCGTCGAAGCGTTGAAAATCGCCATTCGCAACGGTGAGTTGAAGATGGATACCGGTAAAATTGCTGATGCGTTGATTCAGGAAACGCAGAATTATCTACAGAGTAACTAACCGCATGAGTCGTCTGCCCGATATTTTGGATCAAATGACCGCTATCCTGAACTCGCTAAAAGAGGTGATGGATGCCGAACAACAGCAGCTTTCCGCCGGAAGTGTGAACGGAAGCCTGCTGCAGCGCATAACCGAAGATAAAAGCTCGCTGCTGGCGGCACTCGATTATCTTGAACAACAACGTCGCGTGGAGCAGGAAGCGCAACGTTGCGCCAATGATGATGACGTGGCTTCGCGCTGGCTGAACATTACGCAGAAAACGCAGCAATTGCGAGACCTTAATCAGCACAATGGCTGGTTGCTGGAAGGACAAATAACGCGTAACCAGCAGGCGCTGGAGGTGCTGAAGCCTTATCAGGAGACGGGATTGTATGGCAAGGATGGGCAAACGGCGGGACAACCGCGTAGCGGCAAGAAATTCACCGTCTAACCGCAATCAGGACGGCGGGAAAAATTACGCTCCCGCCGCCGCATCATTTTACGCCGTCCGGCGCGCGAACTCTTTGACTTTGAAACCCAATACCGCAAGCGTGGCGAAGTAGGCAATAATCCCGACGACAACCACGGCCATCAGGCGCAACAGGCGCATCGGCATCGTCCCCTGCGACCACTCTGGCATGACGTGCATCATCCCCAGCAGGGCAGCGGCCATCACCAGCACCGCGACAATCAGACGCACGAGGAATTTGCTCCAGCCCGGCTGCGGGGTGAAAATTTTCTGCTTACGCAACTGCCAGTAGAGCAGGCTGGCGTTCAGGCAGGCCGCGAGACCAATCGACAGCGACAGACCTGCATGCTTCAGCGGGCCGATAAACGCGAGGTTCATCAACTGCGTCATAATCAGCGTCACAATGGCGATTTTCACCGGTGTTTTGATGTCCTGACGCGAATAGAATCCCGGAGCCAGCACTTTCACCACGATAAGCCCCATCAGGCCGACGGAATAGGCCACCAGCGCACGCTGCGTCATCGCCGCATCAAACGCGGTGAATTTACCGTACTGGAACAGGGAAACCGTCAGCGGTTTCGCCAGAATGCCCAACGCCACGGCGCTCGGCAGCGCCAGCAGGAAGCACAGACGCAGCCCCCAGTCCATCAGACGGCAATACTCATCATGATTACCGCTGGCAAAGCTTTTCGACAGCGACGGCAGAAGAATCGTCCCCAGCGCCACGCCCAGCACGCCGGACGGAAACTCCATCAGACGGTCAGCGTAGTACATCCACGAAACCGAGCCAGACACCAGGAAAGAGGCAAAAATAGTGTTGATAATTAGCGAAATCTGGCTGACGGAGACGCCCAGGATAGCCGGCCCCATTTGCTTCACTACGCGCATCGCGCCCGCATCTTTTAAATTGATGCGCGGCAGCACCAGCATGCCGATTTTCTTCAGATGTGGCAGTTGGTAAGCCAACTGAAGCACGCCGCCAACGGTCACCGCCCACGCCAGCGCCAGCACCGGGGGATTGAAATAGGGTGCTGCAAACAGCGCAAAGCCAATCATGCTGACGTTGAGCAGCGTCGGCGCAAACGCAGGCACCGAGAAGCGGTTCCAGGTGTTGAGGATAGCCCCCACCAGCGAGGCGAGTGAAATCAGCAAAATATAGGGGAAGGTGATGCGCAGTAGCTGCGAGGTAAGGTTAAATTTGTCTGCGGTATCGGCAAAACCCGGCGCGGTAATGGTGATTACCCACGGTGCCGCCAGCATGCCAATGACCGTCACCAGCGCTAGCGCCAGCGTCAATAAACCGGAAACATACGAGACAAATACGCGGGTCGCGTCTTCGCCTTGTTTGCTCTTATATTCTGCGAGAATCGGAACAAAAGCCTGCGAAAATGCGCCTTCGGCAAAAATACGACGCAGCAGGTTAGGCAGTTTGAACGCCACAAAGAAAGCATCGGTTGCCATTCCCGCGCCAAATACCCTTGCCACAATGGCATCACGTGCAAAACCCAGAACGCGCGAAAACATGGTCATCGAGCTGACAGCCGCCAGCGATTTTAAAAGATTCATTAACGTGTTATTCCACAACCGGAAGCAAAATGCCTGCAACAGCCCGGCGCGATTGCCGGGCTGCGGTTTACAGGCAGGAGCCTGAAGAGGCGTTAGTCTACCGGGTTCGGGATGAATTGCTACTGCCAGATGTTACAGCAGGTTATTCATCAACGGCTTCGCGCCACAGCGCGTCTACGATACGTTGCGCCATCAGCGCCTGGTCGCCTGCCGTTTCCGGAACCGTCTGATTTTGCACGCATTCAATAAAGTGTCGCGCACAGCCGACAAATCCGCGCTGCTCAAGCGTAGTCTGCCAGCCGGGTATGGGGCGTGTGACGATGCCTGCGCCCCGCTCTTCCCGCCATTCACGCATATCGGTGATGTCATACAGCGCGCCGTCCGTCACCGCCTGCACCCACTCGCGCTGACTACCGGCGCGGCGATGCATGCTGGTCGTGACGCTAAACGTAGGATGGCTGAAGTGATGCTCTACGTAGAGCATCTCACCATCGTCTGTGGTTTGTAGCGTGCCGCTGCTTAAGGGCGCATTACCGCCCGCCAGCCACAGCGCGGTATCGACCACATGCAGATAATCATCCAGCAGGGTGAAGTGCAGGTCATGCGGGCCGACGCTGTCAGTGCGGTGTTTATCCATCCGCAGCGACGCGGCGTGCGTGAGATTGCTTTTTAGCTCGCGGTACAGCGGCGCAAAACGGCGATTAAAGCCGACCATCAGCGTTAATTTTTTGCGTGTAGCCAGTTCAACCAGACGCTCGGCATCGCTCAGTTTCTCCGCCAGCGGTTTATCGACACAGACGTGAACGCCCGCATTCAGCAATTCGCTGACCACCGAATAGTGCGACGCCGTTGCGCTGTGGACAAACACCGCATCGCACTGCGCCGCCAGCGAAGCCAATGAATCCGCATACGGCATGCGGTAGGTTTCGCAAATCTTCAGCGCCTTCTCTTTACCGGGTGACCAGGCCGCCTGCAATGTCCAGTCGGTGGCGGCGCTGAGTACCGGGAGCCACGCCTTCTGCGCGATCCCGCCGAGCCCCACCACGCCTACGCGTAATTTTGCCATCGTTATTCTCCGAGATGCGCCAGCAGGGAGTCCAGGCGCTGTTTCAGCTCCGCGACTTCGCCTTCCAGTGCTTCAACGCGCGCGTGGAGATCGTCATCCGCCGGGGCAACGTCATCAGCAATCTGGGCCAGCACTTCCATCTCACCGCTGAAAAGATGCGTGTAGCGGCTCTCACGCTTGCCCGGCTCGCGCGGCAGACGCATTACAAACGGGCCATCTTCGCGCGTTGCCAGCCGTTCAAGCGTGGCTTCCACCTCTGCCATGTTGCTAAATTCATGCATGCGCTGCGCGCGGCCACGCAATTCACCCGGTGTTTGCGCGCCTCGCAGGAGCAGCGTGGTGATAATGGCCACTTCGGCGCTGGAGAGTTTTAAATCGCCAAACTCAGAATTACAGAAGCGTTGTTCATATTTGGTCACGCGATTGCCAAAACCGCTGACCGTACGCAGATAGTGACGTTTAACCAACGTATCGAGCAACTCCTGCACGTCGGACTCGCTGAGGGCCATCACCGGTTCGCGGTTGGTTTTCTGGTTACAGGCCGTCACCACGCCGTTAATCGACAGCGGATACTGCTCGGGTGTGGTGACCTGCTTTTCCAGCAGACAGCCAATCACGCGTGCTTCCAGGGGGGTTAACTCGTATTTCATCTCTTCTCCTTAGCGACCAGCAGTCCATTCTTGTGTGGTGAGGGCAGTTAAAACATGGTCTCGCCATTCGCCGTCGATCAGCAAATAGTTTTTCGCATACCCCTCTTTTTCAAACCCCAGCCGCGCCAGTAAATCGCCGCTGCGCTGATTATGCGGCATATAGTTAGCCATAATACGGTGAATATGTTGGGTACGTTGCATATAGCGGATAGCGCTGGTCAGCGCTTCGAACATTAACCCCTGTCCCTGCCATTTTTGCCCAATCGAGTAACCGAGATAGCAGGCGTGGAACGATCCGCGCACTACGTTAGAGAAATTGGCGACGCCAATGATTTCTTTCTCTTCCGGGTCGAGCAGCGCAAAATAGTACGCGCTTCCCTGCTTGTGAAATTCATTAATCATCGACAAGCGAGCCTGCCAGCCGGAAGGATAACAGTGGCTATCGTCACGGATGGGCTCCCAGGGTTTCAAAAACTGCCTGTTTTCTGCGTAATAATCGGCAAGACGCCATGCATCACGGTCATGGACCAGACGCACAACCAGACGATCGGTTGTCAAACGCACTTTCGGTACGTTACTGCGATAGCCAAACATCTCTTACTCCTGTACCTGAATAATAACCCGGGTTAACTCACTATACCTGTCTGCAGGGGGTCTGTGAAAACAGCAACATACCTTTTTTCATACCCCGATCGCGATTTCGATAAACAAGCTCAATCAAAGCAGCATTTTGATAAAAAAATATTGTCGCTGGCAATATGGGAAAAGGTGAAGCGACCCGGCAGAATGGAGATGTTCATCTCTTTTTATTCCCCTGGAGGGGAAATGTCCCGCGTATCGCAGGCAAGGAGCCTGGGTAAATACTTCCTCTTAGTCGATAACATGCTGGTTGTGCTGGGCTTTTTTGTCGTCTTTCCGCTGATCTCCATTCGTTTTGTCGATCAGATGGGCTGGGCGGCATTAATGGTCGGGATTGCGCTCGGTCTGCGCCAGTTAATACAACAAGGTCTGGGTATTTTTGGCGGCGCGATTGCAGACCGCTTCGGCGCCAAACCGATGATTGTGACCGGCATGCTGATGCGCGCGGGCGGGTTTGCAATTATGGCGGTCGCGCACGAACCGTGGGTATTGTGGCTCTCCTGCTTACTCTCCGGGCTCGGCGGTACACTGTTTGATCCACCGCGTTCCGCGCTGGTGGTGAAACTGGTGCGCCCGGCGCATCGGGGCCGTTTTTTCTCACTATTGATGATGCAGGACAGCGCTGGCGCAGTCATCGGTGCGCTGATGGGCAGCTGGCTTCTGCAATATGACTTCCGCCTGGTGTGTAGCGCGGGTGCAGTACTGTTTATCCTGTGCGCTATCTTTAACGCCTGCTACCTCCCGGCGTGGAAGCTCTCGACCGTAAGAACACCGGTACGCGAAGGGCTTGCACAGGTGCTGCGTGACAAGCGCTTTGTCACCTACGTGTTAACCCTCACCGGTTACTACATGCTGGCGGTGCAGGTAATGCTAATGCTGCCGATCATGGTGAACGATATCGCGGGCTCGCCTTCTGCCGTGAAATGGATGTACGCCATTGAGGCGGCGCTGTCCTTGACGCTGCTCTACCCCATTGCACGCTGGAGCGAAAAACGCTTTCGCCTTGAGCAGCGTTTAATGGGAGGGCTATTGATCATGACGCTTTCCCTTTTGCCGATTGGTCTGGCAACCTCACTACAACAGCTGTTCACATTAATTTGTACGTTCTACATCGGTTCGATCATTGCGGAACCGGCGCGTGAAACGCTGAGCGCACATTTGGCCAATGCTCGCGCGCGCGGCAGCTACATGGGCTTTAGCCGCCTGGGTCTGGCCTTTGGCGGCGCACTCGGCTACACCGGTGGCGGCTGGCTGTTCGACAGCGGGAAAGCGCTGAACCAGCCTGAGTTGCCGTGGGCGATGTTAGGGCTTATCGGCATCATCACGTTCGTTGCCTTATGGTGGCAATTCAGTCCTAAACGCGCGACCTCGCGCATGCTTGAACCCCGCCTTTAACCCTTTTATTACGCATAATTTTTGGCCTGCAAATTACGCAGGCCATCAGTAGAATCTCATCCTAAGAAAGAAGAGATGGCACTTTCAGTCTTTTCCGCTGTCATAATCACGACTGAAAGCGCAAGCTGCCTGTGGACAGGATTACAGCACAGCATCATATTGAGGAACTTCATGAAGAAATTTTTTGTCATTGCCGCACTGATCGTTGGCGGCCTGGTGGCGGGTTGTAATCAACTGACGCAATACACAGTGAGTGAACAGGAAATTAATCAGGCGCTGCAAAAGCACAATAATTTCTCGAAAGATATTGGCCTGCCCGGCGTGGCCGACGCGCACATCGTGCTGAATAATCTTACCAGCGCCATTGGCCGTGAAGAGCCGAATAAAGTTACCCTTACCGGTGACGCTAAACTGGATTTAAACTCGCTGTTTGGCAGTCAGAAAGCGACCATTGACCTGAAACTGAAAGCGTTGCCGGTCTTCAACAAAGAGAAAGGCGCCATTTTCCTGCAAGAGATGGAAGTGGTTGATGCCAAAGTGACGCCGGAGAAAATGCAATCGGTGGTACAAACGTTGGTGCCTTATCTGAACCAGTCACTGCGCAATTACTTTAATCAGCAACCGGCTTACGTGCTGAAAGAAGATGCCAGCAAAGGTGAAGCGCTGGCCAAAAAATACGCCAAAGGCATTGAGGTAAAACCAGGGCAAATTATTATCCCGTTTACTGATTAACGATTTAGCAGCGTAAAAAAGACGCCCGACGAAAACAATCGACGGGCGTCTTTTTTTACAGAAAGGAGTGCAAAGGAAAACGTTTACGTTTATCCTTAGTGCCCGGCAAAAAACAGCCCTAATGACTGATTTCCCACCAGGCCGGAGCACACACATGACCGCATTACCGCAAGTTCTGAAAATTCGCCGCCCAGACGACTGGCATATCCATCTGCGTGATGGCGAGATGCTGAAGACCGTCGTGCCTTATACCAGCGAGCTCTATGGTCGTGCGATCATCATGCCAAATCTGGTGCCGCCTATTACTACCGTGGAAGCGGCTATCAGCTACCGCCAGCGCATTCTGGATGCCGTTCCGGCTGGCCACGATTTCACCCCGCTGATGACCTGTTACCTCACCGACTCCCTCGATCCGAACGAAGTGGAACGCGGTTTTCAGGAAGGCGTATTCACGGCGGCCAAACTGTATCCGGCAAACGCAACCACCAACTCCAGCCACGGCGTCACCAGTATCGATGCCATTATGCCGGTGCTGGAACGGATGGAAAAACTCGGGATGCCCCTGCTGGTTCACGGTGAAGTCACTCACGCGGACATCGATATCTTTGACCGCGAAGCGCGCTTTATCGAAACGGTTATGGAGCCGTTGCGTCAGCGTTTGCCGGGGCTAAAAGTGGTGTTCGAACATATCACCACCAAAGACGCTGCAGATTATGTCCGTGACGGTAATGAACTGCTGGCTGCAACAATTACCCCGCAGCATCTGATGTTTAACCGCAACCACATGCTGGTTGGCGGCGTGCGACCGCATCTTTACTGCCTGCCTATCCTCAAGCGCAATATTCATCAGCAGGCGCTGCGCGAACTGGTCGCCAGCGGCTTCGAGCGCGCGTTCCTCGGAACGGACTCCGCGCCGCATGCGCGTCATCGCAAAGAAGCGAGTTGCGGCTGCGCGGGCTGCTTTAACGCCCCTACCGCGCTTGGCAGCTATGCCACCGTTTTTGAAGAGATGAATGCGCTACAGCACTTCGAAGCCTTCACCTCGCTAAACGGCCCTCGTTTCTATGGCCTGCCGGTGAATGAATCGACCGTTGAGCTGGTACGTGAAGAAAGCCAGGTGGTTGAGAGCATTGCCCTTTCTGACGACACCCTGATTCCCTTCCTCGCGGGTGAAACCGTGCGCTGGACGGTAAAAAAATAAATCGCCCGCTCCCTGTTGTAAGTTTTTTGTTTTAACTGTATAAATATACAGTACACATACAGGGGGCAACCATGCGCATTGAAGTGACTATTGCTAAAACCACAACCCTCCCCGCTGGCGCGCTTGACGCTCTGGCGGGTGAACTCTCCCGACGAATTAACAATCAGTTTCCGGATAGCAGCGGCACCGTGTCGGTACGCTACGCATCGGCAAATAATCTTTCGGTTATCGGTGGCATAAAAGAAGACAAAGACCGGATCAGCGAAATTCTCCAGGAGACCTGGGAAAGCGCGGATGACTGGTTCATACCCTAAATAATTCGAGTTGCAGGAAGGCGGTAAGTCAGAGACTCCCCATGCGCTTACTCAAGTAAGTGACTGGGGTGAATGAACGCCGCCCACGCATCTGCAACCTGAAGTATGACGGATATAACCGATTAATTTGCTCCCTCATTGTGTTCTTTGCCGGGTCGCCCCGGCTTTTTTATTTCTTCCCGCCCCGCTTCTTTTGGCCTTATTCTGATTCCATTAATAAAATCTCAGCCATAATGGTGATTTATTGCGCAACAAAACGCGTGCTTTAGGAATTTGTGTTGCATTTTATTTAAAATCTCGAATATTAAGTAAGTTGTTGGTATACTGAAAAAGCTTCGAAAAAAACCTGCATTGAACCTCGAGAGTTGTTGCCTTTTAACAAAGATATAAGGGGTTATGATGGAAAAGAATAATGAAGTCATCCAGACCCATCCTCTCGTCGGATGGGACATCAGCACCGTTGATAGCTACGATGCGCTGATGTTGCGCCTGCACTACCAAGACCCCAATGAATCGAGCAATAAAGAAGCTGAAATAGGTCAAACGCTTTGGTTGACTACCGATGTCGCTCGTCAATTTATTTCAATATTAGAGGCGGGGATCGCCAAAATTGAATCCGGCGATTACCAGGCGAATGAGTATCGCAGGCATTAGCGCTGATACGAATAATTATCAACAGGCACCTTCGGGTGCCTTCTTTATTTTCAGACTTGTATCCATCCTCCTTGTTAATTACCCTGCTATACACATCATGCTGATGCGACTTATCAAACAACAATTCCAGGAAGCGCTATGCAATATGACCTAATCATTGTCGGCAGTGGCTCCGTCGGGGCGGCTGCCGGATACTACGCTCGTAAAGCGGGCCTTAATGTCCTGATGACCGACGCCCACATGCCGCCTCATACCGAAGGCAGCCACCACGGTGATACGCGCCTGATTCGCCACGCGTATGGTGAAGGCGAAAAATATGTCCCGCTGGTGCTGCGCGCGCAGCAATTGTGGGACACGCTTGCCGCCACCAGCGGTGAAGAACTGTTTGAACGCAGCGGCGTGGTAAACCTTGGCCCGGCAGATTCAACCTTTCTGGCCACCGTGGCGCAGAGTGCGGAAAAATTTGGCCTTGATGTCGAGCGACTGGATGCCACAGGCGTGATGGCGCGTTGGCCGGAAATTCAGGTGCCCGATAATTACCAGGCCATTTTTGAGCCAGCCTCCGGCGTGCTAAAAAGCGAGCTGGCAGTAAAAACGCTGATCGCACTGGCAAAGGACGCAGGTTGCGCACAGCTCTTCAATTGCCCGGTAACCGCGATTGAACATCACGCTGACGGTGTGGCGATCGAAACGTCAGAAGGCCGTTTTGAGGGGAAGAAATTGCTGCTCAGCGCCGGTACATGGGCTAAACAGCTTTACCCGCAATTGCCAATCCAACCGGTTCGTAAAGTGTTTGCCTGGTTCCAGGCCGATGGGCGCTACAGCCGTAAAAATAATTTCCCGGCGTTTACGGGTGAACTACCGAATGGCGATCAGTTCTATGGTTTCCCGGCGGTTGAGAATGAACTTAAAATCGGCAAACATAATGGCGGCCAGCTCATCAATACACCACAAGGACGCAAACCGTTCGGAACCGTGGCGACCGATGGCTCTGAGGCTTTCAGCTTCCTGCGCAATATTCTGCCCGGTATTGGCGGCTGTTTACACGGCGCGGCTTGTACCTATGACAACACAGCGGATGAAGATTTTATTATTGATACACTGCCCGGTCAGCCAAATACTTTGCTGATTGGCGGATTGAGTGGTCATGGTTTTAAGTTCGCCACCGTGCTGGGTGAAATCGCCACGCGATTCGCGCAGTCGCAGCCAGAAACCTTTAACCTGGCGCCTTTCTCGCTTTCCCGTTTTGACGATTAATCCGTGCGGTTTGCCTGATGGCGCTGCGCTTATCAGTCCTACAATCGAAGCCAATTGTCGGTCAGGTAAGCGCAGCGCCACCTGAAAAATGCAGGCACATACAATGATGTGCCTTTAAAGAGAACAACAATGCAGCGTCTATATAACTATCTGGTCAACAATCTGCGCGAACACTTTATGATCTACGTCGCGCTCTGCCTGTTGCTGGCCGTGATCGACCTTATCTGGATTTTCTTCACCTGATCACTGCGGGTCAGGGATCCCGAGTTTAGTATTCAGCCGCCCGCGTGATTTATTAAAAATCTTGTTGCCATTTTCCCGTCCGGCGCGGCGTTTACGCTGCTCCTCTTCCGGCAGTTTGTGCTCTTCCTGGCAGGCTTCACTACAGCAGCCTTCATATTTCTCCGCGCAGGTCGGGCACTGAATAAACAGCAGATGGCAGCCGTCATTCAGGCAGTTCGTGTGACTGTCGCATGGCGCACCACACTGGTGGCAGTGGGCAATCACCTCATCGGAAATACGCTCCCCCATCCGCTCGTCAAAAACAAAGTTCTTGCCGATAAAACGCACCGGTAGCCCTTGCTCACGCGCGCGACGGGCATATTCAATAATACCGCCTTCAATGTGCCATACCTGCCTGAACCCGTTATGTTTCATCCAGGCGCTCGCCTTTTCACAGCGGATCCCGCCGGTGCAGTACATAACAATTTTCTTGTCTTTATGCTCCTGCATCATCTCGACGGCTTTCGGTAACTGATCGCGGAAGGTATCTGCCGGGATCTCCATGGCGCGTTCGAAATGGCCGACTTCATATTCATAGTGGTTGCGCATATCGATGAACACCGCATCCGGGTCATCCAGCATCGCGTTCACTTCCGCCGCTTTTAAATAAGCGCCGACATCATTCGCGTTAAATGTTGGATCATCAATACCGTCCGCCACAATGCGGTCACGCACTTTCATGCGTAGCACCCAGAACGATTTGCCGTCGTCATCCAGCGCGATGTTTAAGCGCAGCCCATTCAGCGCAGGGTCAAAACCGTACAACAGTTCACGCAGCGCATCGACATTGCTTGCGGGTACGCTAATTTGGGCGTTGATTCCTTCATGAGCTAAATAGATGCGGCCAAACACTTTCAGTTCGGAAAGTGCAAGGTAAAGGGCATCACGGGTCGCTTTTGGGTTAACGATGGTGAAATACTTATAGAATGAGATTGTCGTGCGTGGCTCGGTTTCAGCGAGCATCTGCGCCTTCAGAGTCTCATTCGATATGCGGTTATGTAACACTGGCATGGTGCTCTAATCCTGCAAGAAAGAATGAAATTGATAAAACGGGCGGATGATATAGCAATCATCGATAATTTACATCCACACATTTTGCGCTACATTTGTCTCTCCATCAAAACAACGTATGAAACATTTGCACGAATTATCGACACTCGTACTCTGGTCAGGTTTGGCTGGCGGGAAAATAGTGCGACAATAGCGGAAGTGGCTCGATAAAACAGGAAAGACATGACCCAGTTACCCAAATTTACCGCAGCGTTGCTGCATCCTCGTTACTGGCTAAC
The DNA here is from genome assembly GCF_965231525.1 of Pseudocitrobacter faecalis. Lineage (NCBI taxonomy): Bacteria > Pseudomonadati > Pseudomonadota > Gammaproteobacteria > Enterobacterales > Enterobacteriaceae > Pseudocitrobacter > Pseudocitrobacter faecalis. Next base: position 2,430,243 of record NZ_CBDDNJ010000002.1, read on the forward strand.
CTGGCTGGGAATTGGCCTGCTGTGGCTGATCGTACAATTGCCCTACCCGATCATTTATCGTCTCGGCAATGCCATTGGCCGCGTGGCGCTGCGTTTTATGAAGCGTCGCTCAAAAATCGCTTACCGCAATCTCGAATTATGTTTTCCGCAAATGAGTGAAGCCGAGCGTCATCAACATGTGGTGAAGAACTTCGAGTCGGTCGGCATGGGCCTGATGGAAACCGGGATGGCATGGTTCTGGCCCGATCGCCGCATCGAACGTTGGACAGATGCCAGCGGTCTGGAACACATCGCTGCCATGCAGGAACAGAAACGCGGCATTTTGCTGATCGGGATTCATTTTCTGACGCTCGAAATGGGTGCGCGAATGTTCGGCTTTTTCAACCCGGGCATTGGCGTTTATCGCCCAAACGACAATCCGGTTATTGATTTACTGCAAACCTGGGGGCGAATGCGCTCCAATAAATCGATGATCGACCGGAAAGATTTGAAAGGCATGATCCGCGCGCTGAAAAACGGCGAAATCGTCTGGTATGCGCCGGACCACGACTACGGCCCGCGCGCCAGCGTCTTTGCGCCGTTGTTTGCCGTTGAACAAGCGGCTACGACATCAGGTACATGGATGCTGGCGAGAATGTCGAAAGCCAGTATTGTGCCCTTCGTGCCGCGCCGCAAACCTGACGGCAAAGGTTATGAGCTGATCATCCTTGAGCCGGAAGTCACCCCGCCACTGGACGACGCAGAGACCACCGCCGCGTGGATGAACAAGATTGTCGAGAAGTGCATCATGATGGCCCCGGAGCAGTATATGTGGTTGCATCGCCGCTTCAAGACCCGCCCAAAAGGAATGCCTTCCCGCTACTGAACGTTAGCGCAGCCTTCGTGGCTGCGCTGATACCCTGCCTTGCAGTAACAATCACACGCGCGCATAATTAGCAGGCTTATTGAATTATCTGCTACCTTCTGCTCACTTTTGGAATTTTATGCCTGCTTCTGATGCCGATGCCCCCATAAACTGGAAACGTAATCTTACTGTCGCCTGGCTTGGCTGCTTCCTGACCGGCGCGGCATTCAGCCTGGTGATGCCTTTTCTCCCTCTCTACGTCGAGCAACTTGGCGTCACCGGCCATAGCGAACTTAACCTGTGGTCAGGGATTGTCTTCAGTATCACGTTTCTGTTTTCCGCCATTGCTTCGCCGTTCTGGGGCGGTCTGGCCGATCGCAAAGGCCGTAAGATCATGCTGCTTCGCTCGGCCCTGGGAATGGCTATCGTCATGCTGCTGATGGGTCTGGCGCAGAATATCTGGCAATTTTTAGTACTGCGCGCGCTGCTTGGCGTGCTGGGCGGTTTTGTGCCTAATGCCAATGCGCTGATTGCCACCCAGGTACCGCGAAATAAAAGCGGCTGGGCGCTGGGAACACTCTCAACGGGTGGCGTCAGCGGTGCCCTCCTCGGGCCGCTGGCGGGCGGTTTACTGGCCGATAACTATGGTTTACGGCCCGTCTTTTTCATTACGGCCACGGTGCTGTTCTTGTGCTTTGTATTGACCTTGCTATTGATTCGTGAACAGTTCACGCCGGTCAATAAAAAAGAGATGCTGCACGCCCGCGAGGTCATCAGCTCGCTGAAGAATCCCAAACTGGTGCTCAGCCTGTTTGTCACCACCATGATCATTCAGGTCGCCACCGGCTCCATTGCGCCTATTCTGACGCTTTATGTCCGCGATCTCGCCGGCAACGCCAGCAACATTGCCTTTATCAGCGGGATGATTGCCTCCGTACCCGGCGTCGCCGCCCTGTTGAGCGCGCCAAGGCTGGGCAAACTGGGCGACAGAATCGGCCCGGAAAAAATCCTTATCGCCGCGCTCATTCTCTCGGTGCTGCTGTTGATCCCCATGTCGTTTGTACAAAATCCGTTGCAGCTTGGCATCCTGCGTTTTCTGCTTGGTGCCGCCGACGGCGCCCTGCTGCCCGCGGTGCAAACGCTGCTGGTGTATAACGCCAGCAACCAGATTGCCGGGCGGGTGTTTAGCTATAACCAGTCGTTTCGCGATATTGGTAACGTGACCGGGCCATTGATTGGCTCGGCGGTGTCGGCAAGCTATGGTTTTCGTGCGGTTTTCTGCATTACCGCCGCCGTCGTGTTGTGCAATGCGATCTATACCGGGTTTAGCCTGCGCCGTCGCGCCCCGGCTAAAACTGTCGGGTGATTTTCTGCCAATTTTTCTTGCCCGTTCCAATCTTAAGCTATTCTTTTCCTGAATAACCCGGAATGTTGCCCCTCTCAGCGGGCAGCACCTGAGACCACGTCAAATCGCAGGGAGAATAAGATGACTATGTATGCCACGCTTGAAGAAGCTATTGACGCGGCGCGAGAAGAGTTCCTCGCCGATAACCCCTCCGTTGAAGAGAGCGATGCGGATGTTCAGCAGTTGAATATCCAGAAATACGTTTTGCAGGACGGCGACATCATGTGGCAGGCAGAATTCTTTGCCGACGACAGCGAAGAAGGCGAGTGCCTGCCGGTACTGAGTGGGGAAGCGGCGCAGAGCGTCTTTGACGGCGATTATGACGAAATCGAGTTACGCCAGGAGTGGCTGGAAGAAAATACGCTGCATGAATGGGATGAAGGCGAATTTCAGCTCGAACCCTCGCTGGATACCGAAGAGGGCCAGGCTGCGGCAGATGAATGGGATGAGCGCTGATTATTCATAGGGGCCGTGGCTGGCATCAATAGGTAGCAGTAACGTATCGAAGATCAGCGAAAACGGCAGGTCAATAATCGTCAGCCAGCGCCATGCGGAATCACGCAGATCCCACTGTACGCCAGGATAGTATTGGTTCCCGTGGCCCTGGCCCGGAATGGTGCGGCTGATAACGCTGCCGCATCCGCTCAATAACAGCGTCATGGCGATGACCAGTACGATTTTCATGCAATACCTCAACGTCAGACAAAAAAATACCGGCTTTAACGCCGGTATTTTCCTTTTTTACGGCTTATTTTGCTTTCATCGCCAGCGGATTAATCGCCAGTTTCGAGTACGCGTCCACCCAGGAGGTGTATTTCTCAGGTGCAGCCCATACACGGTAGTGCAGACGTGCCATCGTCACCGGGTCACTCAGCAGCACTAAACGACGGTCGCGGTTGAGTTTGTCCGGCGTTTCATTCAGCGCCTGCTCAACGTGGCGATCACGCGCAATCTCCAGTACATGGCTGGCACGGTGACGTGCGGTTGCCATCGCTGTCGCCAGTGCGTTATACGACGGGTTAAACACCGCGTGCATAAAGCCATTTTCCAGCGTGCGATTACGGTTCAGTTGCAGGTAGGCATCCGTATCAGCCAGCACTTTCGGCGTATTATACTCTTCCGGGATCAGGAACAGCTTCCAGCGCTTCGTCCGCAGACCTACCGTTGCGCGGCTCGAAATGACGGAAACGAACGGCGAAAGAATGAGCGAGAAGACAATCGGCGCCAGCCAGAACAGGAAACGCAGATCCAACCATGCCATGCCGACTGCCCACACCAGCCCCAGCAGCAGCTGAGAGCCGTGACGCATAAACGCTTCACCCCATGGTGTGGAGTCATCATCGCGCTGCGGCGAATTCCAGACCACTTCCCAGCCCAGGAACGCGCTGACCACGAACACGGTGTGGAACAGCATACGCACCGGTGCCAGCAGCACGGAGAACAGCACTTCCAGCAGCAGAGAAATCGTCACGCGGATAAAGCCGCCGTACTCTTTCGGCCCCTTACACCACACCAAAATAATGCTGAGCAGTTTCGGCAGGAACAGCAGCACCATGGTTGAAGCAAACAGCGCTATCGCCAGTTCAGGACGCCACTGCGGCCACACCGGGAACAACTGACGCGGTTGCAGGAAGTACTGCGGCTCAGTGAGCGCGTGCACCACCTGAAGCGCCGTTGACAACGCCAGGAACAGGAACCACAGCGGTGCTGAGAGATAAGACATCACGCCGGTCAGGAACACCGCGCGGTGAACCGGGTGCATTCCTTTCACCAGGAACAAGCGGAAGTTCATCAGGTTACCCTGACACCAGCGACGGTCACGCTTCAGCTCATCAAGCAGGTTCGGCGGCAGTTCTTCATAGGAGCCCGGCAGGTCATAGGCAATCCAGACGCCCCACCCTGCCCGACGCATCAGCGCGGCTTCGACGAAGTCATGCGACAGAATCGACCCGGCAAAGTTACCCTCACCCGGCAGCGGCGCTAGCGCACAATGCTCGATAAACGGTTTTACGCGGATGATGGCGTTGTGCCCCCAGTAGTGGGATTCACCCAACTGCCAGAAGTGTAACCCGGCGGTGAACAGCGGGCCGTAGACGCGCGTGGCAAACTGCTGACAACGGGCATACAGCGTATCCATACCCGATGCACGCGGCGAAGACTGGATGATCCCGGCATTCGGGTTCGCTTCCATCAGGCGCACGAGGTTGGTCAGACAGTCACCGGACATCACCGAGTCGGCATCCAGCACCACCATGTAGCTGTACTCGCTCCCCCAGCGGCGGCAGAAGTCATCAATGTTCCCGCTTTTACGCTTCACACGACGACGACGACGACGGTAGAAGATCTGCCCTTCGCCCTGCACTTCGGCAATCAGCTCCATCCACGCTTTCTGCTCAGCAACACAGATATCCGGGTTGTAGCTGTCGCTCAGAATATACACATCGAAGTGTTTCTGCTGACCGGTCGCTTTCACCGATTCCCAGGTCGCACGCAGGCCCGCGAAGACGCGATCGACGTCCTCGTTACAGATAGGCATGATAAGCGCGGTGCGATGTTCCGGGTTCAGTGGTTCATCGCCCACTGTGGACGCGGAAATACTGTATTTATCCCGGCCAATCAGCAGTTGCAGGAAGCCCATCAGTGCGGTCCAGAAGCCGGCAGAGACCCAACAGAACAGCACAGCAAACAGCACCAGGATGCCACTTTGCAGCAGATACGGCAGCAGCTGCATAAAGGAGACCCACAGGTCCTGGCCAACCATATCGACAGGGTTAATAAACGCCCAGCCCTGATACGGCAGAATGGTTTTCATGTACCAGGTCGCTACCACCGTCTGCGCCAGCGTCAGGATCAGCAAAATGTAACGGCGGATAGAACCCGTCGTTCGCCATTTTTGCTCGTGCTCCTGCTCTTCTTTGGTCAGACGAGACACATAGCGCGGGGTAACATCACGACCGCGCAGGCGATCCCAGAAACGGCCAATCGGGTTGGTACGCCACGGGTCCGGGAACATGGAAGAACGTTTCGCTTTCGGCATGGCCTGAAGCTGCGTACGTCCTTCGTCATCTTTGATGAGCTGGTCACCGGCCAGAGAGTCTGGCCAGTTTTGCTCAAGACGTGCTTTCACGGATGCGAGCGGGGTATCGTCATCGCGTTCAAACGTTTGATGCTCGGTATCCAGCGCTTCGTGCACAGCACGCAGACTCGAATCGGGCAGCGCCGATTTTTCCGCCTCCGTGAGCGACAGCGCGTCAATGTACTTCGTTGTCTTATTCATTGGCAGGCAGCTGATAGCTCCAGGTTTCACTCAGCGTTTGGTCAGCGTTAACCAGCGCCGCGCGCATTTCAGTGGTTTTCTTCGGATCTTTCACTTTAACGCGCAACGTCAAGCGCCAGCCTTTGGTGACCGGATTATAACGTACGCTGTTTTCAACGATTTCACCGTTGTCGCCAATGCTGGCTTGTGAAGCTACAGGCGTATCCTGCGGCAGTTTTTTCATGTCCGCGCCGGTGAAATCGACCACGAAGGCCAGCGTGCCATCCGGTTGACGAATCAGATTGGACTGTTTCACATCACCGGTAGAACGACGTGTCTGCACCACATACGCGCTATCCGGCGCATGGAGTTTATCTTCGTCACGGCTGAAGGTGATGCTGTATTTGTAGTTCATCTCTTTACCGGCTTCCGGGAGTTGATCCGGTGTCCAGTAAGCCACGATGTTATCGTTGGTTTCATCGTTGGTCGGAATTTCTACCAGTTCGATTGTCCCTTTACCCCACTCACCTTTCGGGGTGATCCAGGCGCTTGGGCGCAGATCGTAACGATCGTCGAGATCTTCAAAGCGGGAGAACTGACGGCCACGTTGCAGCAGACCAAAGCCCTGCGGATTTTCAGTCGCATAGCTGCTGACGGCCAGGTGTTTCGGGTTATTCAGCGGACGCCAAATCCATTCACCGTTACCCGCGTGAATAGACAGACCGTTAGAGTCATGCAGCTCTGGACGATAGTTAGTGACCTGCGACGGCTGGTTCGGCCCAAACAGGAACATACTGGTCAGCGGCGCGACACCCAGTTTACCGACTTTATCACGCAGGTAGATTTTGGTTTGTACATCCACCACTGTGTCGCGACCCGGCATGATGACAAAGCGGTAAGCCCCAGTGGCGCGCGGGGAATCCAGCAGTGCGTAGATGGTCAGACGCTTGTCGGTCGCTTTCGGACGTTCAATCCAGTATTCACGAAAACGCGGGAATTCTTCACCGGACGGTAAAGCAGTATCGATAGCGAGACCACGTGCGGATAAACCATATACCTGCCCTTGCCCAAGGACACGGAAGTAGCTGGCACCCAGCATACTGACGATTTCGTCGTTTTTGCCTTTGCTGTTAATAGGATAAAGCACTTTAAAACCAGCAAAGCCAAGGTCTTTCACCGTGTCTTTATCGTGCTGTACATCACCGAAATTAAAGTAGTCCGGGTTGTATTTAATTTTGCGTACGGACGTAGCGGTAACTTCGTTAATGGTAACCGGCGTGTCGAAGTACATACCCTGGTGGTAGAACTCGAGCTTAAATGGGGTTTTAACGTTGCTCCAGTAGGCCTTATCGTGGTTGAACTGAATCTGTTGGTAGTCCGCATATTTCATTTCGCGGAATACGGAAGGCAGGTTGCTTTTCGGCGCTTCATAGCTCTTCCGGGCCAGTGATTTCGCCTGCTTTGCAACGTCATCAATGCTAAACGCCCATGCAGATGAAGTACACAGGGACAACATTACGGCAGCGCCAATCCAGCGCATTTTCATCATCTGTGGTTTATTGTTCATATAGCTAAGCACTTCCCCCTTTGTGTGCTTAAATCGATCCGATCCATTTTACTGGAAACTCAAGCAATCCGACAACATAATCCCCATATTGTTCAGCATAGCGGCTCAGGGAATAAGCAACCGTTAACTGCTTTTTGCACTTTGCGTGCTTATCCTGGAGACAGGTACCCGGACTTCGTGTAGGGTTGCGTCGAATGTAAACGTTATCGCCGCGTGCGATAAGACGAATAGTCTGAGAATTTAGCTAACTCTATGAATAATGTACCTGCACAGCGCGAATATTTCCTCGATTCCATCCGCGCATGGCTGATGCTTCTGGGTATCCCTTTTCACATTTCCCTGATTTACTCCAGCCACACCTGGCATGTTAACAGCGCAGAACCTTCCTGGTGGCTCACGCTATTTAATGATTTTATTCATGCTTTCCGCATGCAGGTGTTTTTTGTTATCTCGGGCTACTTCTCCTACATGCTGTTTTTGCGTTATCCGCTGAAGAAGTGGTGGAAAGTGCGCGTTGAGCGCGTTGGGATCCCCATGTTGACGGCGATCCCTTTGCTGACGCTACCGCAGTTTCTGATGCTGCAACACGTCAAAGGAAAAACGGAAAGCTGGCACACGCTATCGCTCTATGACAAATATAATACTCTGGCATGGGAACTGGTGTCGCATCTGTGGTTTTTATTGGTTCTTGTGGTGTTGACCACACTTGGCATCTGGGCATTCAAAGTCATTAAACGCCGTCAAACGCCAGGAGGTTTAGATAACCTCACCATGGGCAAACTGACGGTATGGTTCTTGCTGTTGGGCGTGCTATATGCCGCAATCAGACGCACGCTGTTTATCGTTTATCCCCCCTTTCTCAGCGATGGCCTGTTTAACTTTGTGGTGATGCAGACGCTGTTCTATGTGCCCTTCTTCGTGCTGGGCGCGCTGGCGTTTATCCACCCTCGCGTTAAAGCGTTGTTTACCACCGCCTCCTGGCCGTGCGTGATAGCCGCCATCGCCGGTTTCATCGCCTATCGCCTGAATCAACAGTACGGTTCTGGCGATGCGTGGATGTATGAAACCGAGTCGGTGATCACCATGGTGCTGGGTCTGTGGATGGTGAACGTGGTGTTTTCGCTGGGCCATCGCCTGCTCAATTTCCAGTCTGCGCGCGTCACTTACTTCGTCAATGCTTCACTGTTTATCTACCTGGTGCACCATCCGCTGACGCTTTTTTATGGCGCGTGGATCACGCCCACTATTCATTCCAATATCGTGGGCTTTATTACCGGGCTGGTCTTTGTGATTGGGTGTGCGCTGGTGCTATACGAGATCCATCTGCGTATTCCGCTTCTGCGTTTCCTGTTCTCAGGTAAACCGCAGCAGAAGGTTGAAAAAGCGCAGCCTTCACGCGGCTAACGCACAAACAAAAACGCCTGATACGTTGCGGTATCAGGCGTTTTTTTATGCGTCGACGTCGTCGCCCTGCTGACTTAATAAGCGCTGATACAACCTCGCATTTTCTTCGTCGTAACAGACAAACAAGACTTTCTCCGGCGTGCGGTGAAACGTCAGAAAACGCTCAACTGTATGGAAGGCGATTTCTGCGGCGGCGGGTTTCGGGTAGCCGTATACACCGGTCGAAATCGCTGGAAACGCAACGCTTTGATAGCCGTTATCCAGTGCCAGCTGCAGGCTATTGCGATAAGCCTGCTCCAGCAGCGAGGCTTCATGCGCATCGCCACCTTTCCACACCGGCCCGACCGTATGGATAACCGCCTTCGCCTTCAGGTTACCCGCCTGAGTAATCACTGCATGACCCGGCGGGCACGTTCCTTGTTGCTGACGCACGACCGCGCAGGCTTCTTCTAACGCCGGGCCTGCGGCACGGTGAATGGCACCATCAACGCCGCCACCGCCCATCAGCGATGGGTTTGCTGCATTGACGATCACATCCACGTCAAGTTGGGTAATATCTCCCTGCAACACCTGAATACGTGCTGTCATGCTGACCTCCTGCCGACCACAAACCTGTTATCCGTTTGGACAATAGCGGTGGTGGGCTTGCTGACAAATAATAGAAACCCTTTACGGGGGTGCCATTATTGATACTGCACGCTTATCACAGCAAGCGTTTTCTGTTTATTCAGCCACTTCATATCGAGCGTAGCGTCCCTGAGGTGTTGTGTTTCTCCATGCGAAAGTGACGTAACGGGAATCGTACTTTGATGATGATTGCCATCGCGGTAGCAGGAGACGTTGACATTATCCGTAGATGGCTTCACCGCGCAGCCTCCTTCCACAATTTGACCGCGAAAGTGAATAACGCCCCCCTGGCCTGATCGTTCGGATTCAGCCAGCGCGTCGAAACAAACGGCGGGAGTAAGACAGAGTATCAACAACGCATTACCGAGAATTGCTTTCATGTAAGCCTCTTCACAAAGCCTCATCCCTGATTGTTGATTACGATGGGTCATCTGTTCATCTTCTCAGGCTAGCAGCCCCTGAGATTTTTGAAGGCATCAACAAGCAACGGATGAAATTAAATAGTGTGTTGTTCAATACGTCATTTATTTTCAAGGAGTTAAATGACCCGCTATTGGTAATTCAGAAGGAAGTTACCAACAGAGAAGCTATCGGCAATGGGGGAAAATACTTTAGAGTGAAGGAGTTAAGTTTTCTGTGGGTCAAGCGACCAGGTTTCCGTAAGATCAATATCGCGGCCGTCTGATACATGAACGGTCACCAGCACATTGTCACCTGGCGCAGGCGTCAGAACCAGCGTGGCCAGCGCCTGGGGGCGATGCGCCTGAATAACCTGCACACTTTTTTGTCGACTGCGACTGACGCCGGATGCGCCCTGCCGTTGGGTTTCCATGCTGACTTCACACTGGCACGCTACCGGTAGCGTTACCCAGGGGATTACGATGACCTGCTCGCCCTCTTGCTTTGAGTCAAAACTCAGCGTTCCTACCACCATTGCCGCAACGATGAGAATGGGCATCGTATGATTAACCTCTCTGCTGTTTGTCATCGACCAGTTCAACTCACCGTAGCGCTGCCATAGCTTTCATCCTCATGAGTTCAATAAGAATTGTCTTAAGAGGGCATGGCGACGGGTGAAGATGCTTGCAAAATTTATTCGTAATACCATTAAATCGGTAAATAAAATTAATGCAAATCTACTTCAAAGGTTCGATGAAAGTAACTAATGCTTTTTTATTATTTTTAATAAAAACCTTAAATATCATTATGATAACTATTAATTTTATTTTTAACTTTAAATATTCATCATATGAAAGCGCTTAAAGAAAAAATCATCAGCCAGTTTTACATTTTGTTACATTATTAAAACTTGTTTAATTAATTTTGCCTACCTAAATTTTAGATTAATTCATATTTCGTAGTTGATTGGCATTGCCGCGCTTCTTGCGGTGGCCTGAGCATGCTTGTGTTGTTTTAATACCTTATATTTCAATTAGATAAATTGGCATATATCTCTCTGGAGTGAACCATGAGAATCAATAAAAATCCGTCAGAGCCCAGATTCTTGTTTCTGATAACCAAGCCGTCATTACAATCAACACTTTTGTTACAAGCACTTAAAAAGCGCTTCTACAACGAAGTCACTCTTAAACACTGTGATGTCATCGACAGTTCGGCGATTGAAGATGGCGATCTTCTTTTATTCGACATGATGTCCCTTGAAGAACACACATCACGGCAGTGGTGCCAGGATCTACAAAACTGCCAGAAAAAGTTTAAAACACTACTTTTTAATATACCGCCGCATTATCATCACCGTGAAATTGTCGAATGGCCGATGATTAGCGGTATATTTCATACAGAAACCGGCGAAGAAAATTTAATTGAAGGTATCAAAACCGTATGCCGGGGTGAAAAATTCTTTCCAAAGTCGATTAATGACTATCTTACACAGCAGCTAAATTTGTCCCATCCGCAGTGGAATGAAACCGTTGACCTGACACATCGCGAAAAGCAGATTCTCGGTAAACTTCGACAAGGTGCTTCTAACATCGAAATTGCCCATCTGCTATTCATCAGTGAAAACACTGTCAAAACGCATATCTACAATCTCTTCAAAAAGCTTTCGGTGAAGAACCGAACTCAGGCCGTATTTTGGGCGAACAAATACCTACGGTGACGACAATGAAAACCGTTCCTCTATTGGCGACTGTTCTGCTTTTACACCTGGCGCCAGCCACGGCTGCAGAACTTGAAGTTCCTGGGTTGATTGTCACACGTGCCGTAACCTCGGTAGGACAAAAATTCTGCCGTGACTTTAGCGAACACTGGACAGATAATAAAATAAACCTGAGTATTATTGAACGCCCCAGCGCACGCTGGGGCAGTATTATGACTATTCGTTATGATCAAGACATTGTCTTTCAGACAATTGTCTCACCTGTCATGCGAAATTATGATGCGGTCATTACTCAAGCCGTCGCATCAGTACAGGAAGAAATACAAAAAAGGATTATAAATCAAGCATTATTACAAACTGGAGACCTTTCCTCCGACGAATATTAATCTGGAATATTTTATCGAAAATAGTCCTTTTGTGCTGATGTAATTTACAACCCGGAAATTAGTCGTAGCGCAATTAATTATTATTGATTGCGCTCACGGCTTCTTGCGTAAATATTTCACAGAGGGGTCTTTAAATGTCACCATTCAGAGAGGCAAGAACAAGATGCGTATCGTTACTCTGGCAGTTGTAGCTGGACTCTTGTCTGGGTGCATTACAACGCCACCACAAGAAGCCGCCAGGCCCACATTACTCCCACGCGATGCGACCTATAAAGATCTGGTATCGCTCCCTCCGCCGCGCGGAAAAATATATGTCGCCGTCTATAATATCCAGGATGAGACGGGCCAGTTCCAGCCCTATCCGGCCAGTAACTTTTCTACATCAGTTCCGCAAAGCGCCACAGCAATGTTGGTTTCCTCTCTGAAAGACTCGCGCTGGTTTGTTCCTCTGGAGCGTCAGGGGTTGAATAACCTGCTCAATGAACGAAAAATTATTCGTGCCGCCCAGCAAAATGGTACCGTGGGCGATAATAACGCCAGCCCGCTGCCTTCGCTTTATTCGGCTAATGTGATTGCCGAGGGTTCAATAATTGGCTACGCCAGTAATGTTAAAACCGGCGGTTTTGGCGCGCGCTATTTTGGTATTGGCGGCAGTACCCAGTATCAATTAGATCAGGTGGCGGTTAATCTGCGTATTGTGAATGTCCATACCGGCGAAGTGCTCTCCTCGGTAAATACCAGCAAAACGATCCTCTCTTATGAAATTCAGGCGGGCGTCTTCCGCTTTATTGATTACCAGCGACTATTAGAAGGCGAAGCGGGCTTTACCACCAACGAACCGGTAATGACCTGTCTGATGTCAGCCATTGAGGAAGGCGTCATCCACCTGATCAATGATGGGATTAACAAAAAACTGTGGGCGCTGAGTAATGCCGCAGATATTCACTCTGAAGTCCTGACGCGTTATCGCAAAGAGGCGGTAGAAGGCTTGCTGATGCCCGATGAACTCACGCAAGCGCCGCCGCCGCAAACGGTTCGCCCCACTGTACCGGCGCAGTCAGCACAGCAAAATCTCGCCCCGCCGCAAGCACCGTTGCCGAAAGCCGCGAGCGAGAGCAGTTCCTGATGGCATATCTTGCCGGCTGTCAGCTTTTCGCAGCCGGTTTTTTAATTCCATTATTCTGCGCATAAAAAAGCCGCCACAACGTGGCGGCTCATCAGGCAAAATATTGCTTAGTGTTGATTCACAATGGCTGTGTTACCAGACCCGGTCTGTTTCACATATGCCGTGGTTGACACGCCTGCGACGGTCTGATTAATGTTCACGCTGCTGCCATTAGCGCTGGTTTGCAGCACTTTAGCCGCTGCGACCAGGGTGCCGTAACTGCCGCCGTGTTTATCCTCATCAAACGATTTATCCCAGCTGCTGCCACCACTCTGATTAATGACAACATCGCTGTCTTTGGTACCACTAGTCTGGTCAACATCCACCAGACCATTATTAACGTTGGTGATTGCGGTGACCGTGTTACGACTGGTTCCGCCGCTTTGATCGATAGTGGCGATACCATTACTGCTGTTTTGTTCAAGCGTAATGGTGTTGCTGCTACCATTCTGGTTAACCGAAGCATCGTTTTTGAAACCGAGCTGTGTCACATCCAGCACGTTGCCGCCGCTGCTGTGACCACTGCCGCCTTTAAGATCGTTTTTACCGTTGTAGAAGCCACCGCCGGTTTGCGTCAGATCTGCGGTATTGTAGTTACCTTTCTGTTTCAAATTCAGGTCGTTAAAGCTACCCGACTGGTTGACGATGGCGCCGTTGCCTTGCCCATTCTGGCTAATATAGGCTTCGTTATAGTTACCGGAGAGGTTCGCCGTCAGGTCATTTTTCCCTTTCTGGTAAATCACCGCCTTATTATGTGTACCTGATTGGCCAGGACTGTAGATGTGGTTATCACTCTGGTCCTGGTTAATCACCATTTGGTTATCGGAACCACTTTGGGTGAAGGTATTACCGGAAGAGCCACCTTTAGAGTCGAGCAGGCCTGTACCGATGGTGTTGTTTTTACCCCCGCTTTGGCGGATATACAACAGGCTGTCTTTTGCGGTTTGCAGGGTGCTCAGAGAGTTATTGCCCCCTTCCTGATAAATCAGCGTTGATGAGCCTTTTGCCCCATCCTGCTCGACGTTGGCCAGATTATTGCCGCTACCATAACCCGAGCCGCCTTTATCATCCCAACCGCCATGACCGCCGTGGCCACTGCCGCTGGAGCCACCCTGGTAGATGGCAACGTGTTCACTGTTGCTACCCGCATTCGGCCCAAAGCCTGGCAATTCGCTACTGTGCGCGGCAACCGCTTCGGTAGCAAGCCCCGCGGTTGAGGTGAGCTCGGAATTACCACCGTCGGTTACCGCAGGTCCGGTATATTGCGCGAAGGCACTTCCAGAAATAACTAATGATGCAATTGCTGTCAATTTCCAGAGATTCATAGTAGTACCTATTATGTAGTTAACGTAACGGGTTAAATGGACTACCTCGTATAGCCATGAGTGACTTTTACGCTGATAGTTTTACCTACTCCAGTTTGACTGACTTTAATACCTGCCAGGTTATTTCCAACCTGAACAATTTTCGCATAATTTGAATATCCGTCCTGAGAAATAGCCGCTGCGTTCCCAGAACCTTTTTGTATTATTTCAGCATCATTACCCCAACCCGCCTGACTAATAATAGCAAGATCGTTATTACCATAGAGTTGGGTAATGTCAGCCGTATGCCCTCCACCTTGTTGTTGAATAATAGCGTTGGTATTTCTACCGGTATGGTATTGATCAATATCAGCCCGTAGCCCATCCCCATTCTGTTTGATCCATGCGTTAGTCGCATTGCGAGGTAAGTTCAATTTATCTGGTAATGCGTAATCTTCAGCAGACAGAGAGGACAAATCAGGATGTTCATTTGATTGAGAATGCGCATAAACTCCCACAGGAGTGAATGACAATAGTGCTGCGAGGACATAGCCTCTCATAGAATACCTCCAGTCAATATCATTAAACTATTGTGTACCCCCTCGTAAAAATGAATAGGCTACTGCATCCCGGTACACCACCAGGTATATACGAAATTTCACATATGGTAATAAGCGTATTCACCAGCGATTATTTCGCACTCATACAAAAACAGGATTTGTCCGTGACTGTCAGCAAAAAGTACTATTTTTCTGGGTTAGCATTATCTTGTAAATAAAAATGCGATTGATTTTAATCAATAATTTTATTTAATAATTTTTTATTGAACGCCTCTACATGAAATGTCGTGGAATTCTTTTCCTCGGGAACTATGATAAAAATGTCGTGATACCACGCGTTCTCAAAAACAATATCGCAATATTTGCTTGAGGGCACACCATGTTAAAACGTCATAAAGTGCTGTTGAGTCTGGCGGGCATTATGCTGGCCAACGTCTGTATTGCCGGGCAACTTGTCTATACGCCGGTAAACCCCAATTTTGGCGGTAATCCATTGAATGGCTCCACGCTGCTTTCCGAAGCGCAGGCGCAAAACGGCTATTCTGCGCCGAACTCTGATGATTCGTATGATCAAACTTCAGCACTCAGTGCCTTTACATCATCGATCCAGTCCCAGTTGCTGGGGAGTTTGATGGGTAACGTCAGTCAGGGGAAACCCGGTAAACTGGTGACGGAAGATTTCATCGTCAATGTGACCAACACGGATGGACAGCTGGTGATGAATATTACCGACAGAAAAACCAATCAAACTTCGCAAATTGAAATTAGTGGCATGAGCAACTAACACACCTCTGGAATGAAAACCGGCGACACATGGTCGCCGGTTTTCATTCTTCTACTGCGCGTTGCGTTGAAGCCGATGTTCGCCGGTTGGCCAGCCACAGCCCAGCGTTTTTCATCGCAAAGCCAAATATCAACCCCACCACCAGTGAAGGCACCACCAGACGCCAGTCACCCTGCCCGGCAAAGGTTGCGCAGGCTCCGATAAAGGTACCGGGAACAAATGACAGTAAAAGCTGCTTTGCCTGGATACACATCAGAAACGCCACCACGCCCGTCATCAGATAGCCGACAATTTCCAGATGCGGCGCCATTGCGCTGCCGTAAATAATTACCTGCGCCCACAGCACGCCGCTCATTGTGGTACAAGCGGAAATAAGCAGCCCCTTCAGCCCACCTTGTGGGCAGGCAAAATAGGCGGTACAGCCGAGGAAACCGGCCCAGCTTAATAATCCCAACGACACCGCTACCCAGCCCCAAACGCCGGAAAGAATGCCCGTGGTGATAGCTATAGAGAGAAGTATGTTCATGGCGGGCATTTTAACAGATGCCCACCGAGTTAGTGAGAGCATGAACACGTTTCAGACAATGCGATTACATTAATTGCATCATAAACGTGATTTAAATCACTCTTCTTCCTCTTCCTGAAGTTCATCCCACATTGCGCTAATCGCTTCGCGGGTCAGGAGCGCCAGGGTACGCCAGAACGTGGTCGTCGCATGGGCTTCCACTTTGCCAAGGAAAGTGCCGACCCACGGCAGGAGATACTCTTCAAACAGCGTCTCAAGCGCCTCGTTTTCATCCTCCGCGGCATTATCTTCAAGCCAGGAAGCCGCCAGCAATAAAGTACCGATATGGTCGGCAGGATTTTCGCCAAGCGGCATGCCGCGCGACGTGAGAAACGCGCGTACATCGGCCTCTGTCGCTCCGTCAACCCACGCGCTACGGTATGGCGAAACACGGCACTCTTCGCCCACAAACAGGGCGTTGTAATCTGCGGCAATTTGCTGAATATCACAGCTTTTTTGCAGACGGGTCAGCAGTTCATCCTGCTCAAGCGGCCAGTTCGCCGCCAGCTTCCCTTCGCGGATCAGGGTAAACAGCGGAACCAGCAGCGGGTCCTGCGGCTGACGGTAGTACAGCGAGCCCAGCGCCCGGCAGAGAATTGAAAACTCGTTCATTAATTAATCCATCTTATTGATTAAAATTCGGCAAATTCAGGAACCGGAGCTTTGCCGCGTGACTCCAGGAAATTCAGAAAACGACGTGGGGTAACGTTCAGAATACGATCTTCGGGGAAATCGACGGCATCAAGGATCTTCCGACATTCAGTAAACTCGCCCAAAGTAAACGCTGTGTGGGAATCAGAGCCCAGTGCCAGCCAGCCTCCCGCATCACGAACCGCCGCGGCGATGGCGCGACAGTTACCTTCACTCCCGACGCGCGATGTCAGGAATGACGAGTTATTGATCTCCAGCGCCACCTGATATTTGGCTGCCGCCTCAGCGACTGCCTGAATATCAATCGGGAATTTCGGGTTACCCGGGTGGCTAATCATATGCACGTTACCACTGGCTATGGTAGCAATCATCGCTTGCGTATGCGTGGCTTTATCCTGCGGCGGGAAAACCGGCTCGTGGAAGCCTGCAATAATGAAATCAAGCGAGGTCAGCATTGGCCCGGTGCAATCAATTTCACCCTGGGTATTTTTGATGTTCGCTTCGATACCGCGCAGGATCCCCACGCCAGCAACGATACGCGGCCAGATACGCATATTAATAAAGTGCCAGGCATGCGGTGCATCAGCCATATCCGGGCCATGATCGGTGATCGCAAAGAGTTTGATGCCTTTTCGTTTCGCTTCGGCAATATAGTCATGCAGCGTGCTATAAGCATGGGTGCTGGCAACAGTGTGCATATGCAGGTCAACAGGATACATCACATTCTCCTCTAACGTGTTAGCGCCAAGAATAGCAGGAAACCAGGCCTTTTATTAGCGAAAACCCGGCAGAAGCCGGGTTTGTGGGAGCGACTAATAACCGCGCTGGCGGTCAACCTGGCCACTTACGTGGTCGCCGCGCTCAAGCCCCATAATCGTTCGGGCGATATAATCAATGGCCTCCTGCGGGCGTGTTACCGCCGCGATGTGCGGGGTCATCACCACGCGTGGATGCTGCCATAATGGGCTCTCCTGCGGCAGCGGTTCACGGCTGAAGACATCGAGCATCGCGCCCTTCAGTTTATGAGTGTTAAGTGCCTGCAACAGATCGTCCTCCACCACATGCACGCCACGCGCCAGATTCAGCAGATAGCTGTGATCCTGCAACTGATTCAACAAAGTGAGATTAATAATGCCAACAGTTTCCGCCGTATTCGGCAACAGGTTGATCAAAACGCGCGTTTCACGCAGGAAATCGCCCAGTTCTTCGGTTCCGGCAAAACTTTTCACACCCGGCATCGTTTTGCGGCTACGGCTCCAGCAGCGTACCGGGAAGCCCCACGCCAGCAGACTTTCAGCCACTTTACCGCCCAATACGCCCGCGCCCATGATGCCGATAGTAAAATCGTCACGATGATAGTCCGCCAGCGGCTGCCACTCAGATTTCTGCTGCTGCGCCTGATAATCATCAAAACGGCGGAACCAGTGCAGCACCTGGCTTACGGCATATTCCTGCATTTGCAGGCCCATACCGGTATCTTCAAGGCGGAACAGCGGGATAGACTCTGGCAGCATTTCCGGGTTGGCTTTGAGTTTACTGAGAATAGAATCGACGCCCGCGCCCAGCGCGAACACCGCTTTTAAATCGCGGCCCTGCAACATCTCAACCGGCGGATGCCAGACCAGCGCATAGTCGGCATGCTGAATGTCGCCCTTTTTCCATTCGCGAACATTCGCGCCCGGCAGTTGCTTACTCAGTTGAGCAATCCAGTACGGGGTATCAAAGGTCGGATGGTAAAAGATGATCTCCATAACTACTCCTGACATAAAGCGCCATCGTATTTTTATCTCTTTGGCGCGATGTTGATTGATTTTTTTAGCGGATCCTCAGCATAGCAAAATTATCTTATCACTCCTGCAAAAAGCAGCGTGGTGGCAAAAAAGGCGATTTATGACTGATTTAACAGCAAGTTGCTTGAAGTTTGTCTAAACGCGCTATTTTTTAAAAAAGTTTATTGACGCACGCAGCGGATTTCCCTAAATTAGCGCCCGTTCCAGCAGCAACGGAACAAACAATATGGTGAGGTGTCCGAGTGGCTGAAGGAGCACGCCTGGAAAGTGTGTATACGGCAACGTATCCGGGGTTCGAATCCCCGCCTCACCGCCATATTTTAAGAAGAGCTCGTACGAAAGTACGGGCTTTTTTTCGTATGTTGCACAACCAGGCGGGGTGAGAAGCCCGGACCGGGGTTCGAATCCCCGCCTCACCGCCATATTTTAAGAAGAGCTCGTACGAAAGTACGGGCTTTTTTTCGTATGTTACACAACCAGGCGGGGTGAGAAGCCCGGACCGGGGTTCGACAACTGGCGCAGCCAGTTGGACAGACCGAGAACGCAGTGAACGGGCTGCCCGAAGGGCGAGCGCAGCGAGTCAATCCCCGCCTCACCGCCATATTTTAAGAAGAGCTCGTACGAAAGTACGGGCTTTTTTTCGTATGTTGCACAACCAGGCGGGGTGAGAAGCCCGGACCGGGGTTCGACAACTGGCGCAGCCAGTTGGACAGACCGAGAACGCAGTGAACGGGCTGCCCGAAGGGCGAGCGCAGCGAGTCAATCCCCGCCTCACCGCCATATTTTAAGAAGAGCTCGTACGAAAGTACGGGCTTTTTTTTCGCATGTTGCACAACCAGGCGGGGTGAGAAGCCCGGACCGGGGTTCGACAACTGGCGCAGCCAGTTGGACAGACCGCGAACGCAGTGACGGGCTGCCCGCAGGGCGAGCGCAGCGAGTCAATCCCCGCCTCACCGCCATATTTTAAGAAGAGCTCGTACGAAAGTACGGGCTTTTTTTTCGCATGTTGCACAACCAGGCGGGGTGAGAAGCCCGGACCGGGGTTCGACAACTGGCGCAGCCAGTTGGACAGACCGCGAACGCAGTAGGCCCCACCTTTTATTCCTCCTCCATCTTCTGATACTCCTCAGCCAGATAATCGACCAATGCTCTGACCGACGGCAATAACCCGCGCCTGGACGCAAATACCGCATGAATCACCTCGCGACGTGGTTGCCACTCATCGAGAACCGACACCAGTTCACCTGATGCCAACTGCTCCCGCACCATCAACAGGGGTAATTGCACAATACCTACACCCGCTATGGCGGCTTCACGCAGCGCCAGCATATCGCTGGTAACCATGCGCGGCGTAAACCAGACTTCAGCACGCGCGCCCTCCGGTCCGGTTAACTCCCAGCGATGCTGCTTACCCGCTCCGAGGCTTAAACCCGGCCAGCCACTCAGTGTTGCGGGTGCCAGGGGTTTTCCCATACGCGCAACCAGTTCAGGGCTGGCTACCAACCGGTGCCCGCGATCTGCCAGCACGCGCATCACCAAATCACTGTCCTCAAAAGGCCGGGGACGTACGCGTATCGCGACATCTACCCCTTCCGCCACCACATCCACGCGTCTGTTGGTTGCCTCAAGCTGCACATTGATGCCAGGATAACGCACCATAAATCGCGCCAGCATCGGCCCAACGTGCACATGCAGCAATGTTACCGGGCAAACGATCCTCACCGTCCCGCGCGGCTCTGACTGTAGTGTCGCCACCGCATCCTGCGCCGCCTCCGCCTCAATCAGCATGGCTTTACAGTGCTGGTAGAACGTCTGCCCGACCTCTGTCACCCTAAAGTGCCGGGTGGTACGATGGATTAACCTCACGCCAAGCCGCGCCTCCAGTTGCGCAATACGCCGACTCAGTTTTGATTTCGGCTGATCGAGCGCCCTGCCTGCTGCTGCAAATCCTCCGTGATCCACCACCTGTACAAACCACGCGAAATCATTGAGATCCTGCATATCCACCTCATCGTTCTATTTTTGGAACAGTCTAGTGCCATTTTGCTATCTACCGGGTGATTAACCACAAATATAAGCTTAATGACATCAGAAACAGAAACGCAGGAGATAACGATGAAACAGATTACTGGCGTGTATACCCCTCCCGTCCCCCACTGGGTAGGCAACGGCTTCCCGGTACGATCACTGTTTTCTTACCAGAGCCATGGCGAGCAATTGAGCCCTTTCCTTCTGCTCGACTATGCCGGGCCGTTCACCTTCCCGGCGGGAAACGAGAAGCGCGGTGTCGGCGAACATCCGCACCGTGGATTTGAAACCGTCACGCTGGTGTACGACGGTGAAGTAGAGCATCGCGATTCAACAGGAAAAGGCGGCGTGATTGGCCCAGGTGATGTTCAGTGGATGACTGCAGGTGCCGGAATTTTGCACGAAGAGTTCCATTCTCAAGCCTTTAGTCAGACCGGCGGTGAACTGAAGATGATTCAGCTGTGGGTCAACCTGCCGGCAAAAGACAAGATGGCGACGCCCGGATACCAAAGTATTCGCGCCGAGGATATTCCGCACATCGCTTTACCCGATGGAAGCGGCAACCTGCGCGTCATCGCAGGCCGCTTTCAGGACGTCAACGGCCCGGCGCACACCTTCTCGCCGCTGAATGTCTGGGATATGCAGTTGAAACAAGGGCGCGACATTGACTTTACGCAGCCCAATGGCTGGAGCACCGCACTGGTGGTGCTAAAAGGAGACGTCGCCATTAACGGTGATGAACGAGCCCACGAAGGTCAGTTGGTGGTATTCAGCCAGCATGGTGAAGCATTCCACCTTCAGCCGCAAACGGATTCCAGCGTGCTGCTACTGGCAGGTGAACCTCTGAACGAACCAATTATTGGATACGGGCCATTTGTGATGAATCACAAGGCGCAAATTGCTGAAGCAATTCGCGATTTTAATTCAGGTCGTTTCGGCCAGATTTAACAACACGAGGTAAATAACATGTCTATTCCCGCTAATTTTAACGGTGCACGCCCGGTGATTGATGTTAATGATGCCGTGATGCTGCTGATCGATCATCAAAGCGGCCTGTTTCAGACCGTGGCAGATATGCCTATGCCAGAACTGCGCGCCCGTGCGGCTGCCCTGGCAAAAATGGCAACGCTGGCAAAATTACCGGTCATTACCACGGCATCGGTTCCACAGGGGCCAAACGGCCCTTTAATCCCGGAGATTCATCAGAACGCCCCTCACGCACAGTACGTTGCGCGTCGGGGGGAGATTAACGCCTGGGATAATCCAGAGTTTGTCGCAGCAGTAAAAGCGACCGGCCGTAAGACTTTAATTATCGCCGGTACAATCACCAGCGTGTGTATGGCTTTCCCGGCCATTGCCGCTGCCGCAGAGGGGTATAAAGTTTTCGCGGTGATCGACGCCTCCGGCACCTACAGTAAAATGGCGCAAGAAGTTACCCTGGCGCGGGTGGTTCAGGCAGGTGTCGTGCCAATGGACACGGCTGCCGTCGCGGCAGAATTGCAAGGTACCTGGAATCGTGAGGACGCAGCCGAGTGGGCGGAGGTATATACCCACATCTTCCCGGCCTATCAGTTATTGATTGAAAGCTATGGGAAAGCACAGGACGTGGTGAAAAACAACGAATTGCTCGATTCACAGCGTTGATTTCCGTCCCCGTTCGTATCCGGACGGGGAATATGTTCAATGCTTAACCGAACGAAAGATAATTGAGAAATTATGCTTGACCGTTTTAGGGCAACTCCCTATAGTAGCGCCCCGTTGCCACCCAAGCAGTTCGGCAGCAAAACAATATGGTGAGGTGTCCGAGTGGCTGAAGGAGCACGCCTGGAAAGTGTGTATACGGCAACGTATCCGGGGTTCGAATCCCCGCCTCACCGCCATATTCGAGAAAGAGCTCGTACGACAGTACGGGCTTTTTTTTCGCATGTTGCACAACCAGGCGGGGTGAGAAGCCCGGACCGGGGTTCGACAACTGGCGCAGCCAGTTGGACAGGCCGCGAACGCAGTGAACGGGCTGCCCGCAGGGCGAGCGCAGCGAGTCAATCCCCGCCTCACCGCCATATTTTAAGAAGAGCTCGTACGAAAGTACGGGCTTTTTTTTCGTATGTTGTTCAGGTGCCGTCTGCTCCCCTCACCCCGGCCCTCTCCCAAGGGCGAGGGAGAAAACCAGCGCCAAACGCAACAGCCGGCACATTCGTTCCCCCCGGCCCTCTCCCAAGGGGCGAGGGAGAAAACCAGCGCCGAATGCAACAGCCAGCACATTCGTTCACCCCGGCCCTCTCCCAAGGGGCGAGGGAGAAAACCAGCGCCAAACGCAACAGCCAGCACATTCGTTCACCCCGGCCCTCTCCCAAGGGGCGAGGGAGAAAACCAGCGCCGAACGCAACAGCCGGCACATTCGTTCCCCCCCGGCCTCTCCCCAAAGGGGCGAGGGAGAAAACCAGCGCCGAACTTAACAGCGAGCACATTCGTTCCCCCCGGCCTCTCCCCAAAGGGGCGAGGAAGAAACCAGCGCCAAACGCAACAGCCAGCACATTCGTTCACCCCGGCCCTCTCCCAAGGGGCGAGGGAGAAAACCAGCGCCGAACTTAACAGCGAGCACATTCGATCCCCTCTCCTTTGGGGAGAGGGTTAGGGTGAGGGGAAAACACCGCACCATCCCAAAAACGCCAAAGCCCGGTCACCCGGGCTTTGCCACAACTCTCACTACATCAGTAATACGCTTGCAGCGTCCGCTGGCACAGTGCCGAGCGTACACAATCCTCTTTGGTAAAGCGTACCACCCCTACCATTTCATCTTCTTCAAAACGTTCCAGCGCATCGCTCAGCCCGGACTGCACGCCGCGCGGCAGATCACACTGGGTGATATCACCATTGACGATAACCGTCACGTTCTCCCCAAGGCGCGTCAAAAACATCTTCATTTGCGCAGCGGTGACGTTCTGGGCCTCGTCGAGAATGACCACCGCATTTTCAAATGTACGTCCGCGCATATAGGCGAACGGCGCGATTTCCACCTTGCCAATTTCCGGACGCAGGCAGTACTGCATAAAGGACGCCCCTAACCGCTTCACCAGCACGTCATAGACGGGGCGGAAGTAAGGCGCGAACTTCTCGGAGATATCACCGGGCAAGAAGCCGAGGTCTTCATCAGCCTGCAATACCGGGCGGGTAACGATTATCCTCTCCACATCCTTATGAATCAGAGCTTCAGCCGCTTTTGCTGCACTTATCCAGGTTTTCCCGCAGCCTGCTTCGCCGGTCGCGAAGATCAGCTGTTTGCTTTCAATCGCATTCAGATAATGCGCCTGAGCGTCATTGCGGGCCTTAATCGGTGAGTTATCGCGGCTGTCCCGCGCCATACCGATAGATTCCACGCCACTCATCTGCACAAGCGAGGTGACCGATTCTTCTTCACGCTGTTTATGGCTACGTGAATCCCGTCTCAGCACACGTTTCGCTTCACGACGAGCTTTAGTCACTGCTTTTTGTCTTCCCATGGATAGCACCTTGAGTTGTAGGTTTACATCACACGTGCCGTTGGCAGCACGATTATGCGCACGAACGTCTGAGGTTTGGCTTCCTTGTAAGCCATTGCTTGCCTGTCGAACTGACGTGAAAGCACGACTACGCGCATCGCGTTCCACATCGGAAAAGAGAGTGTTGTTTTCAGCGTGAGAGATTTTTGAGGTGACGAAATCGCTGCCGGAAGCTGAACCTCCGCGCAAAGTGGTGCGGTGACTGTTTTTACCCTGTCCGATAAAGGACGCTACCATTCGCGATCTCCATAGTGAACTGCATCACAACCGGGAACTACCGCTACTACTTATTAAATACATCAAAAATAATTAAGAATGCAATTTAAATTTTACTAAAAAGTAACAAATCAGATCGCATCCGTTCACATACAGTCTCTTACATTTATATTACAGAATTATATCAATGGGATAGAAACAAGAAAAAAAGTGGATAAAACACCTACCCAAAGGGGTAGGTGTTGTTCAGGCTTCGAGCAGCGTTTGTCCAAGGTAGGATGCCGATGACGGCACACCCGGCAGCACAAAGAAGTAGCCGCCGCCGATGGGTTTGACGTACTCCTCCAGCGCTTCTCCATTCAGCCGTTTCTGTACCGTAAGAAATCCTTTTTCCAGATCGTGCTGATAGCAAACAAATAACAGCCCCATATCCAGTTGCCCCGAATTGGTCACGCCGAGAGAATAACTGTACCCCCGACGCATCATCAGGCTGGATTGTGTTTCAGCGGTACGCGGGTTAGCCAGCCGAATATGACTGTCCAGCGCAATCACCTCACCGTCCGGGTCACGGCTGTAGTCGGGCACATCGTGCTCATGTTGCATGCCGAGCGGTGCCCCGGTCTGCTTATCCCGGCCAAAAATGGTCTGCTGTTCTTTAAGCGGCGTACGATCCCAGAACTCGACGTGGAACTGGATAATACGCACCGCCTGATACGAACCACCCACCGCCCACGCAGGTTCCTGCTGGTCTTTCGTCACCCACACCACATTGTCCATCAGCGCTTTATCACCGCTGTCCGGGTTCGCGGTGCCATCTTTGAAACCCAGCAGATTCACCGGCGTCTCTTTACCTTTACTGCGCGCGGCGTGGTCAGAGATAAACCCTTCCCGCTTCCAGCGCACGCTCAGGAGATCCGGCGTGTGCTTGATGATATCGCGCAACGCATGGATCACCGTATCCTGTGTATTGGCACAGATTTGCAGTAACAGGTCACCGTGGCATAACGTCGCATCTAATGAATCATTTGGAAAGCGCGTCATTTTTTGCAGTTTTTTCGGCGCCTGGGAGGCCAGACCAAAACGCTCATCAAACAATGATTGCCCGACGGAGACCGTCATGGTCAGGTTATCCGGGGCGATCCACGCCCCGAGAATACCGGAATCCATCGGCGGCAAACGCGGATTTGGCGTCTCCGGTGCCGGGCCGCCTTCGGTAAGAAACGCAATCCGCGTGGTCAGCAGGCGCATCAGTCGCTGCAGGTCAGCGCGATCGGTCGCCAGCACGTCAAACGCCACCAGCATCATTGATGCCTGCTGTGGCGTCAGCACGCCCGCCTGGTGCACCCCGTAAAAAGGCTGTTTCTCATCGCGCCCGGTCACCGCTGGCGAATCGGCTTTCGCACCGTGCGCCACCGGGCAACCCGCCGCCAGCGCCAGCGCGCCTACGCCCTTCAGCCAGCGACGGCGTGAAGGTTCATTCACGCCGGTTTCATGTTGCTCTGCCATGATGCTTAATCCAGACCCAGGATCCCGCGCAGTTGCGCTAAATCTTCCGCCAGCGTGGTAATCGGCCCTTTCAACGCGTTGCGATCCGCATCCGTCAGCTTGTCATAGGTCTCAAAACCGTCTTTAGTGCGATATTTCGCGAGGATGGCATCCACTTTCTTAAAGTTGGCATCGACTTTCGCCAGCAGCGCGCTGTTCTCTTTTTGCAGTTGCGGACGCAGCAGGTCAACAATCTTCTGTGCGCCATCGATGTTGGCCTGGAAATCCCACAGGTCGGTATGGCTGTAGCGATCTTCCTCGCCGCTGATTTTGCTGGCGGCCACTTCTTCAATCAACCCGGCGGCCCCGCCCACCACTTTTGACGGCGGGAAGGCTAATTCTGCAATGCGTTTTTGCAACTCAACCACATCGCTGTAAAGCTGATCGGCATATTTCTCCATACCTTTGGTGCTGTTGTCGCCAAACAGCGCCTTCTCCAGACGGTGGAAACCGGTGAATTTCGGGTCAGCGGCTTTCTGCTCATAATCATCTTCACGGGCATCAATGCTGCCGTCGAGGTCAGAGAACAGCTCAGCAATCGGTTCAATACGTTCGTAATACTGACGCGTAGGTGCGTACAGGGATTTCGCTTTTTCGATATCCCCCGCTTTCACCGCATCAGTAAAGGCTTTGGTGGCTTTGACCAGATCTGCCGTTTGTGTAGTGACGTAGGTTTTATACGCGGTGATCGCCTCGCCCAGGCTCAAAACCGCATCCGCTTTCGCCGCATCCTTTGTGGCTTCACCTTTTACAATCAGCTTGCCTTTCGGATTGGTCAGCAGACCACAAGTCATCTCATATTCACCCGGTTGCAGATTGGCGGTCATCTTCTGCGTAAAGCCTGGCGCGATATTTTCACGCTCTTCCACCACCATTACACCCTTGAGGATCTCCCACTCCAGCGCCTTCTGGCTGTGGTTCTGAATGATAAACTGTGTTTTGCCCGCATTAACGGTGAGCGTCATCGGCTCACACTGCTTATCGTTTACCGTGACATTGACCTTCGGAATATCGGCAGCCTGCGCAGAAAACGCGAAGGAGCACAGTGCAGCGAGCACGCTACGGCGAAAAATAGTGGTCATGATCCATCCCTTTCAATGAGTAAAAGCTATTCGCCTCAGGGGGCGATACGTGATGCCGCGTTTGGCGCTCGCGCCGGCCAGAAAAAAAGCGCCAGGGCAGGCAGTAAATAGAGTAACCAGACGGTCACTTCGCTGACGCTTGGCGCTTCCTGATAGCCAAAAATGCCTTCCATTAACGTACCAAACAGCGAGTGGGTGGTCAGCGTGCCGCTGAAATCAAACGCGACATCCTGGAAGTGGTTCCACAGCCCGGCTTCGTGGAACGCGCGAATCGCCCCGGCGGCAAGCCCCGCAGCGACCAGCAGAATAAACAAGCTAGTCCATTTGAAGAACGCGCCGAGATTCAGACGAATGCCGCCCCAGTAGAGCAGGAAACCCAGCACAACGGCGGTCGCCAGCCCAAGGACTGCCCCAAGCGGTGGCCAGATACCGAGATCCTGCTGGAATGCCGCCAACAGGAAGAAAACCGACTCCAGCCCCTCACGCGCCACGGCGAAAAAAACCATCATCACCAGCGCCCAGCCGTGGTGATTGCCGCGCGCCAGCGCGTTATCCACCGCCTGCTCCAGTTGCTGTTTTACGTTGCGGGAGACTTTGCGCATCCAGAACACCATCCAGGTCAGGATGATCACCGCGATGACCGCCACGATACCTTCAAACAGCTCCTGCTCTTTTTGCGGAAATTCGCCGGTGGTTTCATTGATAAAGAGGCCCAGCCCAAGACAGAGCGCCGCGGCCAGAAAAACGCCAATCCACATCACGCCTATCAGACCGCCACGCTGTGTGCGTTTCAAATAGCTGGCGATAAGGCTAACAATCAGCGCGGCTTCTAACCCTTCGCGCAGCATAATCAGAAAAGGCACAAACATGCGAACGTCCTTAAATGTGAATCGCAGTCAAAAGATGCAAAGAAAAGTAAATGTTAGTGATAGCGATTATCATTACGCAAAGACGAAATACAAGTGAAATATGTTGGAAATGATAAGCAAATGTAAAAGCTGGAAGCGGGAAAGGCGGGAAAATTCGCAGGATAAAATGCCGGATGCGGCTAACGCCTTATCCGGCCTACACATTCCCCTGTAGGCCGGATAAACGCCGCGCATCCGGCAAGATTTTTACTCCGCCTGTAAACGTGACGGCGGTGCAGAATGGTAATGTGCGTCTGCTTCTTCGAAGCGTTTACGCATTTCCGCAGACGGTGCTTTATCCAGCAGGCTGAAGATAACAATGCCCAGGCTACCGAAGATAAAGCCCGGAATGATTTCGTACAGGCCGAGCAGCTCGAAATGTTTCCAGACGATCACGGTCACCGCACCAATAATCATCCCTGCCAGCGCGCCGTTACGTGTCATGCGTGACCACATTACCGAGAACAGCACGACCGGCCCGAATGCCGCACCAAAGCCTGCCCACGCGTAACTTACCAGACCAAGCACGCGGTTTTCCGGGTTTGCCGCCAGTGCAATCGCCACCAGTGCGACCACCAGCACCATGACACGCCCGACCCACACCAGCTCTTTCTGGCTGGCGTTTTTACGCAGAAACGCTTTGTACAGATCTTCAGTAATCGCGCTGGAGCACACCAGCAGCTGGCAGCTCAGGGTAGACATCACCGCCGCCAGGATCGCAGAAAGCAGAATGCCGGCAATCCACGGGTTGAACAGGATTTGCGCCAGTTCAATAAACACGCGTTCGGCGTTCTGGCTTACCGGGCCCGCGACTGCCGGGTTATTCTGGAAGTAAGCAATGCCGAAGAAACCGACCGCGACCGCACCCGCCAGGCACAGGATCATCCAGGTCATACTGATACGACGCGCATGCACGATGCTGTGGTGGGAATCTGCCGCCATGAAACGCGCCAGAATGTGCGGCTGCCCGAAGTAACCGAGACCCCAGCCCATCAGGGAGATAATGGCGACGAAGTTCAGCCCTTTGAGCATATCGATATTCTCAATGCTCTTTTGCTTAATAACCGCCATCGAATCATCCAGGCCACCTACGGCGAGAATAACCATTACCGGCGTCAGGATCAGCGCGAAAATCATCAGGCTGGCCTGCACGGTATCTGTCCAGCTCACCGCGAGGAAACCACCGATAAAGGTGTAAATAATGGTGGCGGCAGCACCGGCCCACAGCGCCGTTTCATAACTCATGCCGAAGGTGCTTTCGAACAGACGCGCCCCGGCCACAATGCCAGACGCACAATAAATGGTGAAGAACAGCAGGATCACCAGCGCAGAGATAATACGCAGCACGCGGCTCTTATCGTCAAAACGCCCGGTAAAGTAATCCGGCAGCGTCAGCGCATTATTGTTGGCTTCCGTGTGTACACGTAAACGCCCCGCCACCAGCTTCCAGTTGATCCATGCGCCCACGGTCAGGCCGATAGCAATCCAGCTTTCCGAGATACCGGCGAGAAAGATTGCGCCAGGCAGGCCCATCAGCAGCCAGCCGCTCATATCCGACGCACCCGCAGAAAGCGCGGTCACGAATGGCCCAAGACTCCGTCCCCCAAGGATGTAATCATCGAAGTTTTTCGTCGATCGCCAGGCGAAAAACCCAATTAATATCATGCCAAAGATGTAGACAAAAAAAGTCACCAGCATCGGTGTGCTTATATTCATTAAAACTCTCCAGATTTATACTCTTCATCCGTCAAGCGGCTTCTACGTTGAAGCAGTTCGAATGGTTTTGAGTATATTCGTCGTCAACTTCCCGACTTGTTGTTATTCCCTTACCGGAACGAGGTAAAGGCCTGTTCTGTTATTCAGGCGACCGTATCCTGACGGAAGCGAAGATTTTTCACAAATGATTTAACACTGCATTCACATCGAATGCATCCCTGTCGTAATACCATTTTCCTATAGGTTGCACTCCCTCACGCTTTTTAGGGTTGCACCCTTTAGAACTGTTAACCAGCCCTCAAAATCAAGCTTTCAGATACATCGGTTACATTCCATACCATCAGTTTTTCTTTTAACAATAAATTCATTTCTCAGGTTGTAATTGATGTCACATTTAACACGGTTGCACAAAGTTGCAACATAGTGGATATTCTTGCTACGCCGAAAATATGACGACAAAACAACAGGAGTAGATGGCATGGGCACCACCACCATGGGTGTTAAGCTGGATGAAGCCACGCGCGAGCGAATTAAAAGTGCGGCCACACGAATTGATCGCACCCCACACTGGTTAATTAAGCAGGCAATCTTTAATTACCTGGAAAAACTGGAAAACGATGAAGTCTTGCCGGAATTGCCGGCACTGCTTGCCGGGGCCGCCAATGAAAGCGATGAAATCATCACCGCCCAGGATGAGCCACATCAGCCGTTCCTCGAATTCGCCGAACAGATCCTGCCGCAGTCCGTGAGCCGTGCTGCCATTACTGCCGCCTACCGCCGTAGCGAAACCGACGCGGTGCCCATGCTGCTGGAGCAGGCGCGCTTACCGGAGAACATCGCCACTCAGGCTCATCAATTGGCCTGGAAACTGGCGGAAAAACTGCGTAACCAGAAAACCGCCAGCGGACGTGCGGGTATGGTTCAGAGCCTGCTGCAGGAGTTCTCCCTCTCCTCTCAGGAAGGCGTGGCCCTGATGTGTCTGGCCGAAGCGCTACTGCGTATCCCGGATAAAGCAACACGTGATGCGCTGATCCGCGACAAAATCAGCAATGGCAACTGGCAGTCGCACATTGGCCGTAGCCCATCGCTGTTCGTTAACGCCGCGACCTGGGGCCTGCTGTTTACCGGCAAACTGGTCTCCACGCACAATGAAGCCAGCCTTTCTCGCTCGCTCAATCGCATTATCGGCAAGAGCGGCGAACCGCTGATCCGCAAAGGTGTGGATATGGCGATGCGCCTGATGGGTGAACAGTTCGTTACCGGTGAAACCATCGCCGAAGCACTGGCGAATGCGCGCAAACTGGAAGAGAAAGGGTTCCGCTACTCTTACGACATGCTGGGCGAAGCCGCACTGACCGCCGCCGATGCACAGGCCTATATGGTCTCGTATCAGCAGGCGATCCATGCCATTGGTAAAGCCTCTAACGGGCGCGGTATTTATGAAGGCCCGGGCATCTCCATTAAGCTTTCCGCCCTGCACCCGCGCTACAGCCGCGCACAGTACGATCGGGTCATGGACGAACTCTATCCGCGCCTGAAATCCCTGACGCTGCTGGCGCGCCAGTACGATATCGGTATTAATATCGACGCCGAAGAAGCGGACCGTCTGGAGATCTCCCTCGATCTGCTGGAAAAACTGTGCTTTGAGCCAGAACTGGCAGGCTGGAACGGGATTGGTTTTGTTATTCAGGCATATCAGAAACGCTGCCCGTTCGTCATTGATTATCTGATTGACCTCGCGACCCGCAGCCGTCGCCGCCTGATGATCCGTCTGGTGAAAGGCGCGTACTGGGACAGCGAAATCAAACGCGCGCAAATGGACGGACTGGAAGGTTACCCGGTCTATACCCGCAAGGTGTACACCGACGTCTCTTACCTCGCCTGCGCCAAAAAACTGCTTGGCGTGCCGAACCTGATTTATCCGCAGTTCGCCACCCATAACGCCCATACGCTGGCAGCCATCTATCAACTGGCCGGACAGAACTACTATCCGGGTCAGTATGAATTCCAGTGCCTGCATGGCATGGGTGAACCCCTGTACGAGCAAGTAGTGGGTAAAGTCGCTGATGGTAAGTTAAACCGTCCGTGCCGTATTTACGCCCCGGTCGGCACCCATGAAACGCTGCTGGCGTATCTGGTGCGCCGTCTGCTGGAAAACGGTGCCAACACCTCCTTCGTTAACCGAATCGCGGATACCACGCTGCCGCTCGATGAGCTGGTGGCCGATCCGGTTGAAGCCGTTGAAAAAATGGCGATTCAGGAAGGTGCTGCTGGCCTGCCGCATCCGAAAATTGCCCTGCCGCGCGACCTCTACGGTAAAGACCGCACCAACTCTGCGGGCCTTGACCTCTCTAACGAACATCGCCTGGCCTCGCTCTCTTCCTCGCTGCTGAACAGTGCGTTGCAAAAATGGCGCGCGCTGCCGATGCTGGAACACCCGGTCGTCGAAGGCGAAATGACGCCGCTGCTTAACCCGGCAGAGCCTAAAGATGTGGTGGGTTATGTTCGTGAAGCGACAGAAACGGAAGTCGAACAGGCGCTGACCAGCGCGGTGAACAATGCGCCAATCTGGTTTGCTACCCCGCCGCAGGAACGTGCCGCCATCCTTGAACGTGCCGCGGTGCTGATGGAAGGCCAGATGCAGCAGTTGATTGGCATTCTGGTGCGCGAAGCCGGGAAAACCTTCAGCAACGCGATTGCCGAAGTGCGTGAAGCGGTCGATTTCCTGCACTACTACGCCGGTCAGGTACGTCATGATTTCGATAACGAAACCCACCGCCCGCTGGGCCCGGTGGTGTGTATCAGCCCGTGGAACTTCCCTCTCGCTATCTTTACCGGGCAAATTGCCGCCGCCCTCGCCGCCGGTAACAGCGTGCTGGCGAAACCTGCCGAGCAGACCCCGCTGATTGCCGCACAGGGCATTGCGATTCTGCTGGAAGCAGGCGTACCGCCGGGTGTGGTACAGCTTCTGCCTGGTCGTGGCGAAACCGTCGGCGCGCAACTCACTTCCGACAACCGTGTTCGTGGCGTGATGTTCACCGGGTCAACGGAAGTCGCGACCCTGCTGCAACGCAACATCGCCACCCGCCTCGATTCGCAGGGGCGCCCGACGCCGCTTATCGCCGAAACGGGCGGGATGAACGCGATGATCGTCGATTCTTCCGCGCTCACCGAGCAGGTCGTTGTGGATGTTGTAGCCTCCGCTTTTGATAGTGCGGGTCAGCGCTGCTCCGCCCTGCGCGTGCTCTGTCTGCAGGACGATATCGCCGATCACACCCTCACCATGCTGCGCGGTGCGATGGGCGAATGCCGGATGGGCAACCCCGGTCGCCTGACCACCGATATCGGCCCGGTGATTGATGACGAAGCGAAAACCAATATCGAACGCCACATTCAGGCGATGCGCGCCAAAGGCCGCACCATCTTCCAGGCGGCACGCGAAAACAGTGACGATGCGCGCGAATGGCAGTCCGGTACTTTTGTTGCGCCGACGCTTATCGAGCTGGAAAGCTTTGATGAGCTGAAGAAGGAAGTGTTCGGCCCGGTACTGCACGTGGTGCGTTACAACCGCAATAATCTGGACAAACTCATCGAGCAGATCAATGCCTCTGGCTACGGTTTGACGCTGGGCGTGCATACGCGTATCGACGAAACCATCGCCCAGGTCACGGGTAGCGCGAAAGTCGGCAACCTGTACGTCAACCGCAACATGGTCGGCGCCGTTGTGGGCGTGCAGCCTTTCGGTGGCGAAGGCTTATCCGGCACTGGCCCGAAAGCGGGCGGCCCGCTCTATCTCTATCGCCTGCTGACCAGCCGCCCGGAAACGGCGTTGGGCACGACCCTTGCTCGTCAGGATGCGGAATACCCCGTAGACGCGCAGCTAAAAGCGCTGCTGGAAAAACCGCTTACCGCCCTGAAGAACTGGAGCAATGGTAATGCCTCGCTGAGCGCTCTGTGCCAGCAGTATGGCGAACTGGCGCAAGCCGGAACCCAGCGCGTCCTGCCGGGCCCGACCGGTGAACGCAACACCTGGACGCTGATGCCGCGCGAGCGTGTACTCTGCGTCGCTGATGACGAACAGGATGCGCTGACGCAACTGGCGGCAGTGATGGCGGTCGGCAGTGAAGTGCTGTGGCCGGACGCCCCACTCCAGCGCGAACTGGCGAAAAAGCTGCCGAAAGAGGTGAGCGAGCGTATTCGCTTCGCCAAAGCGGATGTATTAATGAGCCAGTTCTTCGATGCGGTGATTTACCACGGTGATTCCGATCAGTTGCGTAAACTGTGCGAACAGGTTGCCGCCCGCGACGGTGCGATTGTTTCAGTGCAGGGCTTCGCGCGCGGCGAAACCAATCTGCTGCTGGAACGTCTGTATCACGAACGCTCGCTGAGTGTGAACACCGCGGCGGCGGGAGGAAATGCGAGTCTGATGACGATCGGCTGAATCTGTGCGGGTTTGCCCCCTCACCCTAACCCTCTCCCTCAAGGGAGAGGGAACAGTGCTTTTCACCCTCTCCCTGCGGGAGAGGGCCGGGGTGAGGGGCACAGCGCGCACCGTTATCCCCTGTCCCCCGCACGCTTATCCAGCCTTTGCACCAGCGGCTGCACCACCTTATCCCCATGCTGACCAAAATATTGATACAGCGTATCGGACGCGCTTTTGGTCAGCACCATAATCTCAATACGCCGGTTACCCGCGCTTTGCGGATTTTTGGCGTCCAGCAGCATCTGGTCTGCCATTGCGCTGACCTGCATCACTTTATCTTCCGGCATACCGGCGTCTTCCAGCACGCGACGGGCAGACAGCGCTCGATCGCCCGAAAGATTCCAGTTGTTATAGATATTGCTTTTATAGGCCATCGCATCGGTATGCCCGGTGATGATGATCTTATTGTCGAGCGAATCAAAAACCGGCGCTAACTCCACCAGCAGGGTTTTAAAGAACGGCATAATCTTCGCACTGCCGCGTTCAAACATATTGCGGTTCTGGTCGTCTTTAATCAGTACCCGCAACCCCTGAGGAACAATCTCCATCTCCAGATTGGCTTCCATATGCGCATTGCGGGCAATGGTGTTGATATTGGTCGCCAGCTCGCCCAGCTCAGTGGCGGATTTCTTCTTCAGCAGCGCCGTTTTCTCATTCACGTCGCGGACTTTTTTCTCAGTTTCTTCCGGCACCGCCACGGTGGTCGGTTTCGGCGGATGCGTCGGGCTGAGTTTATTTAACGGCGACAGTCCGCCACCGTTAAAAATAGACTGCCCGTGCAGCGCCGCCATAATGCTTTCGCGCTCAGATTTACTGACGCTGTTGACAATCCACAGGGTC
The DNA here is from genome assembly GCF_965231525.1 of Pseudocitrobacter faecalis. Lineage (NCBI taxonomy): Bacteria > Pseudomonadati > Pseudomonadota > Gammaproteobacteria > Enterobacterales > Enterobacteriaceae > Pseudocitrobacter > Pseudocitrobacter faecalis. Next base: position 2,465,027 of record NZ_CBDDNJ010000002.1, read on the forward strand.
ATAAATAGCGCCATCATCGCCAGCGTAAAGTCGGCGAACGCCACCTTCCACGCCCCGCCGTGATGCCCGGCATGATTTTTTTTGATCTGCCGCCGGACAATAGTAGTTTTTGCCCCACGCTCGCGGCGGTTGCCCGTCTTTCTCATGCTTATTCTTGCTCCAGCATCGCATTCACCCACGCGTCAAGGTTGGCGAAGGTCGGTTTGGACGCCAGATGCAGCAGCTTACGCCCGGCGTCTACCGCCAGCAGCGTCGGTTTACCGCCCGCCTGTGCCACCAGCACGGTACGCACGCATTCCAGCAGCGAGTGTTCGGCGCGCGCCTGCTGCTCCATCGCATTGGCGAGAGGATCCATCAGGCAGTAGCAAATAAACACGCCCAAAAACGTACCGACCAGCGCCGCCGCCACTTTCAGACCAATCAGGGCGATAGAACCATCAATGGACTGCATGGTGATGATGATGCCCAGCACCGCCGCACAAATGCCAAATCCCGGCATCGCTTCGGCGGTACGTTGCAGCGAGCGCGAGGGCGTTAACAGCGACTCTTCGGCGGTGTCCAGCTCCTGATCGAGAATGCCTTCCAGTTCATGGGCGTCAATCTTGCCCATCGCCATCAGGCGAAAGTTATCGGCAATAAAGGTCACCAACCGCTTCTGGGTTAACACCAGCGGGTATTTCTGGAAAATGGTGCTCTCTTCCGGCTGATCGATATGCTGGTCCAGCATTCGCAGGCCGCCGTTTTGTACCATCTCCAGCAACTCATACAGGCACATTAAAAGCTGACGCTGAAACTCCGGCCCAAGCTGTTTTTTACTGATCACACCTTTAACTTGATGGGCGATCTCTTTCAGCACGTGTTTCGGGTTACCGATAATCATCGCCCCGAAACCTGCGCCCAAAATAATGATCATCTCCGCCGGTTGCCAGATAGCCACTAATTGCCCGCCCGCTTCAAAATAGCCGCCAAATACGCAGCCGAGCACCACCAGTAAACCTAATATTTTTTGCATGATTTCTTCACTTTAATTCGGATAGACACAATCACGAATTTTCTGCGCGATCTGTTTATTCAGTTGACAAATACGGGCCTCAGTCAGCCCTAATACCAGCGCAATCTCTTTTAGATTCATCTCATGCTGGTAATACAGGGAAAGGATCAGTTGCTCTTTTTCACTTAATTGCGCCAGCGCATGTTGAAGCATTCGCTGAGTAACAAACTGCTCTTCCAGTTCTCTGCCCGCAAGCGGAATGCCGTGGCCTTCGCCACTGAGCAACTCATCAAGGCTGGCAAGCGCTTCCGCCCCTTCCAGTTGCTGATATTCGAGATAATCTTCATGCGAGATCCCTTCCCCGGCCAGTTCCGACCACTCCGGTTCGTGCCCCAGTTTTTTCCGTGTTTCACGAATCAGGTCTTTCATCTGATGATATTTCTGCCGAAGCTGGCGTGGTCGCCAGTCAAGTGCGCGTAGCTCATCAAGGATCGCGCCGCGAATCCGGTGTACGGCGTAGCCCGCGAAGCCTTCATCTGGCATCCCGTAGCGGCGAATGGCGTTAAGCAACCCCATTAACGCCGTCTGCTCCATATCCTGACGGTCAATAATGCAGTGACACTGCGGCGCAAGTTGCCGCACCACTTTACGCACCAGCGGCAAATAGGCCTGCAAATAATGGCTCTCCTGCTGCGGGGTTAATACCGGCGCGGCAGCAAATTCTTCTGACTCAAATACGTCCTGTAGCATGTTTTTATCCGCCTGGTGATTACTGGAAGACCACTTTTTTCACCAGCAAATCCTTATACGGTGCGGTCATATTGCGACGCTTGAGATCTTTTTTCAGCGCATCAGAAATCAATTTGTGAATGGCCGATATTTTCATGCCGCGCAAATCTTCAAATTTCATTTCCGTCAGGCATTCCACCGCAATACTTTGATACAGCGGTTCCTGATGCTTTACTTTTTCAGCCTCTTTATCACTGGCCACCACCATGACTAATTCTGCCGACAAATAATGATCAGCGCCGTTGTTGTCATGCAGCGTGACAATCGTTTCTGGCAACGTCACAAATACGCTTTTGCTCTCATCCAGAGTCTCCACGGATCCCGCCTGCGCGGCGTGAGTCGGTTTTCCTTTTCCGGCATAATGATGCCAGACTCCCCATCCAGCTCCGGCGCCCACGACCATTGCCAGAACGGCGCTGACCACGCCCGCCACCACGATTTTCTTCATATTGCCTTTACACTTTGATCAAAACGGATTCGTTGTGTTGAAATTGAGGCGCATCCTCGAGAAGTAGAGCTGCACTCACCTCTTCCTGCTGATGGCCCGACTGTTGTTGCTGCTGCGACTGCCCTTCGGAGGAGACCTGCACGTTCACCTCCATAAAGTTCTGCGCCGTCAGATGTTGCCGGAGATCGTCGCTAAACTGCTGTAACGCGCGGCAGACTTCGCCCTGACTGGCGCCGATATGCACCGTCAGTTTGCCGCTATCCAACTGCACGGCGATCTCAAGCTTGCCAAGCGACGGCGGATCGAGACGGATAGTGGAGATCTGCTGCTGTTTATTGAGCTGAAAGTGAATCTGATCTTTCAGTAACGTCGTCAGTTTTTCGCCCAGTTCATCCATCGAGAGCGTGACGGGTTTGGCGGCAATCTCTTGATGATCGCTAATCAGTTCCGGCGTTTTCACCGGCAACGCGGCGCGCGCAATAACCGGTTCACTGTCCGCTACTTTTTCCGTTTTCCGCTCCACCAACGGGCGCACGGTCACGCGGTTTGTCTCAGGTTTCGGGCGAGCGGGCTTTACAGATGCATGGGGTTGCGGCGGCGAAATCGCGCGTAAATCTTCACTGGCGTAAGTCGCCAGTTTTGCCTGCTGTTCAGGTTTCACCTGCGGCAACTGGCTGACCAGTTCCTGCAACTGTGGCGGCAGTGGTGTGCGTTCCTGCTGCTGCACCAGACGTTGCGGCGCGTTTTGCACCCGCGTTTTTGCCCGTTGCTGGATAACGGGCGATGTTGCGACACTCTGCGGCTGCGGCCTCGCCTCATGCGGCGCGACCGGTTGCGGCAGTAACAGTGCCATCAACGCCTGCATCGCCGCCGGATCGTTATCCTGCGCACACGTCGCCTGATGTTGAGCGGTTTTAGCACTGTGTACGCGCTCCGCCACCGCCGCGACGGCCATTTTCGGCAGCGCAAACGCGGGTGCGTTTTCACCGCTCACCGGCGGTAAGATGTCCGTTTTCAGCGACGCCGTTTCCGCAAGCGTTCCGAGCGTGGCAAGCAATGCCGGATTCATGACTTCTCCGAAAGTAAATTAACAATTGAGTAGGCCAGTACGCCTTCCTGATGCCGCTGATGCTGTTCCATACGCGCCTTTAACACCTCAGCGCGCTGCTCGCGCCGTTTAATCAGGGCGTTAAACGCGCCGTACAGTTGCGCCTTCACCGCACACAGCTGCGCGGCATCGGTTTCTGCCGCCGCGTAGTCGTGAAACTGGCGCATCAACTGCTGATGCAGCGCCGGAAGGCGTCGCCAGCGTTGTTTATCCAGCGCCTCGTTCATCGCCTCGACCAGCGCGAAAAGTTGCCTGCGTTGTTTTTCCATCGTCTTAACCCAGCTTGCCCGAAAGCCCTTCCCAGCCTTCACGCAGGTTGCCGAGGATCAGCATCACTTCATCGATTTTCTCAGCCGACAGTTCGCCGCTGGCTTCATATAAGCGGTAAACGCAGTGGTCATAGAGACGCGAAAGATTCACCACCAGCTCGCCGCCGGTCTCAAACTCCAGCGAACTGGTGAGCGCGTTGAGAATGTCGATGCATTTGTTGATGCTCTGCGCTTTCTTTTCAAATCGCTTCGCGGCGATATGGCTTTTGGCGCGTTCCAGCTCATCCATCAGGCCGGAAAACAGCACCAGTACCAGTTCGAGAGGGGACGCCGCCGCCGTGCGGGCCGCAAGGTCAACCTGTTTATATTGCGAATAGCCGTCCTGTACTTCGTACATCTTTAGGGATAGTCCTTCTGAATTATGCGAATGCCGCCATGCTGGCTTTCATGGTGTACACCTCGACCAGCGTGTTGGTGTACTCCTCCAGATAACGGTCGTAGTTAGCGTTATAGGTGTCGGTAAGCAGGTCGCCTTCGTCCTGGATTTTGCTCATCTGATCGTCAATGTTCTGCTGACGCAGGGTGATGATGCCGTTGCTGGAATCCGTGTAGGTGTCGATCAGGTCATCCATCTGCGCCACCATGCTGTTATCGCCAACGAAAATAGAGGTCAGACCGTCAGGATTTTTCGCCATTTCGTCGTTGAACTGGTCAGAGTCAATCTGCAAATGACCGTGGGAATCGAGGGTGATGCCGTAATCCACAATCGACACGCCGTTGTAGCTGGTATGGGCAATATCATCGAGCTGGTTTGCCAGCGAACTTAGCCCTGCGTCACCGGCAAAAACCCCGGCACTGCTGCCATCGCTGCCGTTGGTGGTCAGCGAATCAACCGTATCAATCAGCGTGTTATAGGCATCAACAAAGGTCTGCACTTTTTCCTGGCTGGCGCTGGAATCTTCGCTGATGTTAAAGGTGGTGAGATCGTCGGTAGAATCGCTGACTTCGGTAAAGGTCATGGTGACGCCGGGGATCACATCATCAAAGGTGTTGCTGCTGTTGGTGATGGCTGGCCCCGTGGCGCTGCCAAGATGAATAATCGCGTCCTGGGCGGAGGAAACATCCGTGGGAACAGGTGCGCTGGCGCTGTCGTTGGTGGCGTCATGCCCCGTCACGCTGAACGAAAACGCGCTTTGCGCGCCGGTGCTGTCCGACGTCAACATAATGGTGGTGGTGCCATCGGTTTTCACCAGCGCCGCCGAAACGCCGGGATTCTCATCGGAATCGTTAATCGCGTTCACCAGTTCGCTGGCGTCGATAAAACCGTCGCCATCACCGTTCTGATCGGCTGAAGCCAGGTCGATATCCATGGTGCTGTCGCCCATCGTCAGCTCGAAGGTGCCGGTCGCGGAAAAGGTGTCGTCGCCCATGCTGAACGTGGTCTGCTGCGCCTGCGCCAGTTGCTCGACGTAAAAAGAGTAGCTCCCCGCCTGCGCCTGCGAGTTGGCAGATACGGTCGCCGAGTCATTACTGCTGGAAGCGGAAAACGTTACCGGGCCGTCGGTATCGCTGTTCAGCGCATCAACGGCGCTCTGGAAATCGCTCAACGCCGAGCTAAGCGTATCCAGGCCGCTGCTTTCGGCATCCAGTTCGGTCTGCTTCTCCTGCAAATTTGCCGCCTGGGTAACGACATCCGCATAAGCAATTTCTTGCGCAATGGTTCTTGGGTTAATCCTTGATGACTCCGGGTAACGATGTCAGGTTACTGGCAAAAGGCGTGCCAATAATTTTTTTGTGAATAATCAATAGATTGAAAAAGAGGCGGAAATACTGTTTCCGCTATGACGGAAAACCGCCTGCCGCAAAACGGACAACACCGCCCACAGGCGGTGTTGTTTGTAGGCCGGATAAGGCATTTACGCCGCATCCGGCAAGTCCGCCTTTACTGCAGCAGGCTGGAAACCATGCTGGACATGCTGTTGGACTGTTTCAACATGGTGATGCCGGTCTGCATCAGCACCTGCTGTTTGGTCATGTTGGACGCTTCCGTCGCGTAGTCGGTATCCATGATGTTACCGATAGCGACTTCAGTGTTGTCCTGCATGCTGGTCAGGTTGTTAGCGGTATCGTTCAGACGGTTGATAGACGCACCCAGCTTGGACTGGATCTGAGAAACATCATCCATCGCGGTAGAAATGCTGGTGATCATCTGGTTAGCCGAGCCAGACGCGGTCAGTTCAGTACCGCCAGAAACGCCCGCGGTGCCAGTGGTATCAGCCTGATCCGCGCTAAAGGAGTTGCTGATCGCAGAAAGGTCGGTCACCAGGGTATTCAGTTGGCTTGAAATGTTCACGGTCATGGTGTCAGAAGATTCCGCGCCCACCTGGAAAGTTACCGCGCTCTGGAACAGGCCGTCCGTACCGGTGTTGCTGGTGCCGGAAACACCGAACAGGTTGGTGCCGCCGTAAGTGGTGTTTTGCAGCATGTCGGACATCTGCTGGCCCAGTTCGTCATATTCGTCCTGCATCGCCTGCAGGTCGTCGTCGCTGTAGGTGCCGTTCGCTGCCTGGGTAGACAGGTCTTTCATACGACCCAGTACGTCAGACATTTCATCGAACATGCTGTCGGCGGTTTGCAGCATCGCGGTGGCGTCATTGATGTTGCTCAGCGCCACACCCATACCGCTGGACTGCGCGGTCAAACGGTTAGCGATCTGTTTGCCTGCGGCGTCATCGGCAGAAGAGTTAATCCGGTTACCTGTTGCCAGGCGTTCCATAGAAGTAGACAGAGAAGCGCTGCTTTTGCTGATTGCGTTAACGGCAGCCATTGAGGCGTTATTGGTATTAATAGATAACATGATACTGCTCCTTGGGATTAATCGATTTCGTTTCGATACCCTGTAAAAACGACAGCCAATCAGCAAACTTAAAAAACAGGTGAAAATTTTTTTCGTCTTCTTATTCAGTAATGAACCCAGGTCAATTTAGTTATACTTAAATGCAAATTAAATGATTATTAGCAATATTCGCCATATGCCGGCGCGCACGACACACCCACTATCAGCATATTGAATTCATTAAGATTTTACTCATCATTAAAACTTAAAAAGTTTTAAATTGATGTTAAAATTTACATTGCGTTGCAAATGGCACTCTTTTACCTATTGTCGACATTCAGCCATTTGGTTACATTCCCCTGCCATCTGGCGCTAAGAATGATCCCCTCACCAGGATAATGACATAGCAACGCCTTATCTCAACATTATGACTTTTTGCACAGGTAAACCTGACCATGAATATCATTGTCAATAACTGGCGTATGGACCCGTCGCAGAATGCGTTGATTCATTGTGAAACGGGAGAAATGCGACGCCTTGGTGAATATCACTTTCTTCTTCTTGAAACATTAACCACAAATGCGGATGAAGTTTTATCACGTGCTTATTTATGTGGTCAGGTATGGAAAAATCGGATCGTGGGAGGTAACAGCCTGCCGACGGCCATTCACGCCCTGCGAGCCGCGATAGACGATGATGGCAGACAACAGAACATTATTAAAACCGTGCCCAAAAAAGGCTATTTGTGCAATAAGGAATATGTATATCAGGTTGAAGACGCAGTACTCCCTTCCACTGAGCCCTCAAAACCTGAATTAACAGCAACACCGGAAGAATTACACCATATCGATATTCAGGAAAAAACCGTAAAACGCGCATTTTTTCCCGGTACAAAAATGATAACCCCGCTTCTTCTGGCCGTCATCGCACTCTCCGGCGGAATCTTTTTATCCCGCCAGCAAACGACCGACACACCCAAACTGGTCAAAGAATCGGTTAATAGCCCGCGCATAAAAATTTTTCATTTGAGCACCACAGGAAAAAGTAGCACAACGCCTGCACTGGCCAATTTCCTTGCGCCAGGGCAACAAAAGGTTGAGTCACTATTATCTGCGCACCATATGACCATGACCCTCTATTATCGCTATGTGCAAAACCGGCTGGAGAGCGATATGGTATTACGTAACCTGTGTAACGATAGCTGGCAATTAACCTTTAACGTGGAAGACTGGCAAAATAACGATATTAATAGCGCGATGTATCAGAATCTTGAGAAGTTGTTAAATACTGTGCAGACGTGCTGATGAATGCCAATAAATGCCGGATGCGACGCTAAACGCGTCTTATCCGGCCTACAAATCATTAGCCTAATAAATTCCTCACCGTCTGGCTGGAAATTCGTGCCTGACCGTTCACCGCCTGCAATAACACCTGATAATTATGATTGGCGCTGTCCAGCACGCCGCCGAGATTTTCCGACGCCAGTACCGCGTTCTCCGCGTCGGGAAAGCGCGACATGCCATCAATTAACTGCCGCGCTTTTTCCTGCTGCACCGCCATTTGCGCGCGCTGCTGACCAATACTTTCTAACGTCTGAGAAATTCCTGCCCCGCCCTGTTGCAGGCTTTGCGCTAAACGCTCGGCCTGCGACGGTTCGGCAAAGGTTTTCAGCGGCGTAAACGCAGAGTTATCGCCATCGGCGCGTACGCTTAAGGTGCGTTCAATGTGGGGCCACTGCTTTTCTGTCGTTGAAAAACTGACGCCGTCCGGCTGCTGATGGAGCTGTACGCCCACGCGGCGCAGCGCGTTGGTCAGCCGTGTCTGATACTGCCCGGCACTGTCATCATCAGATAACATCACCGCCGCAAGCTGGGTCTGACGCCCGTCAGAGACGCTGAACATCCGCGTTCCCGGCGCAGGGTTGTGCACCAGATCCGCCAGATCCGGCGAGTGAAACGTCACCCGCGCCTCCCCCTGCAACACCGGCTGCAACTGCCTGTCCACCGCGCCGCCGGAAAGCGCGGTGCGTTTGTCCAGCATCTGTATGAGCGCCGAACTTTGCGCCTGCCCACCTTTGCGCTGACTATGACGATAATCGAGCAACTGCTGTTCCAGTTGCCCAAGATAATGATCCGCCTGCTGCAAGGTGGTGAGCTGATCGTTAAGCTGCACGCTGTAACGCTGCGGGCGAGTGGTAATCAGCGGCGAGGCCGGATATTCACTCGCCGTCGCCGGGAGCTTTTGCCGCACCGCCTGAGTGGGCGCAACGGTTGACGACGATACCGCAGCGCTATGCGCGCCGCCGGTGGCGAGTGACGAAGATGTAAGTCCGACCTGCATACTGTTCCTGACGAAGTTAGAGAACGCTGAACAAATTCAACTCACTCACTTTCGAGTAAGTCTTGAGGGTAGCTTCCATTGCCACTTCCAGTCCGGTAAAGGTGATCGACGCCGGGCCGTAATCGAGATCCTGTAATGAGCCAATCAACTGATCGTTGGAGGTGGCGATATCCGTCTGGGCATCGCTCAGCATCGACATGGTATTTTGCGTCTCGCCGAGCGACGCAATTGAGGCGTTGAGTGCGTCCGAGGCGGTATCCACCACATCGACGGCGTTTTGAATATCGCTTTGCACCTGTGGATCCGCCGGGTCAACGTCCGGGTTTTGTAGCTCCTGGGAGAGCGAATTGAGCGTGTTGAGCACGTCTAAATTGCTGCCGAAGAAATCGCTCGCCGCCACGTTGGTATCCACTTCCACGCCGTTCGACACGGTGGTCTGGCGGTGGTCGCTGTTGCCCTGATAACTGTAGCTGTCGGTAACACCGTCGCCGTCATCATCCACTGCCACGATCGGCGGCCGATCGTTGATGGTGCCGCCAAACACATAGTGACCGTCTTCGTCCTGATAGTTCAGCGCCGCGACCATCGATTCGGTGAGTGACTCAATATCCTGGCCGAGGCTTGCGAGCGAATCGGCGGTATTGGTGCCGTTCGCCGCCTCCAGCAGGTCGTCACGCACCGCCAGCAGGCTGTTGTTAACACCATCAAGAATCGACTCCTGCTGGCTTAACCCCGCCGACGCGGAGTCAATATTGCTCTGATACTGTTCAATCGCCGATTGCTGGCGATTTAACTGGGTGATGCGCGTGGCGGCAATAGGATCGTCCGACGGCTGCAAAATCTGCTTACCGGTCGCCATCTGCTCGACCACGTGCGCCAGATCGCCGGAGAGATGATTAAAACTTTGCGTCATCGAGACGTAGGTTTGTTGGGTGGTTACTCGCATTCTCGCGCTCCCGCTTAGCTGCACATTTCCAGCACCGAATCGAAAATCTCGGCGCCGGCGGAAATGACTTTCAAATTGGCTTCATAAATTTGTTGATAGGTGATCAGGTTCACCGCTTCTTCGTCCATGCTGACGCCGCTGACGCTGCTCTGCTGGTTTTGCGCTTCGGAATAGACATTGGACGCGGCGGTCACTTCGGTCTGGTTTTGCTGACTGTAGATACCGATATTGCTGATAATCGACGAGCACGCCTGCCCGACCGTTACGCTGCCAAGGTTGTCGATCTCCAGCGGTTCGGTGGAGATGTTGATCAGCGCCTGGAGGTTGTCGCTGTTGCCGCTTTCGTCCGGCGAACTGGAGAACGCCAGCTCATCGGCAGTGATATCCGGGTTAACGGTCAGCGGGCCATCGGCGTTGCTGGCGTCATAAATAAACAGCGGCTCACCGGGGTTGCCGTTGAGATCGTAACCCTGCGCCAGTTGGTTGTTGACCGCATCGGCAAACTGCGAGGCGATGCTGTTGATGGTATCGGTCAGCGGCGTCAGCACGTCATTCTGATAATCAAACAATGCGCCTAATGAACCGCCGGTGTCGGTAGTCATCGTCGAGGTGGTACCGGCAAAGGTCAGCGTCATGCTTGCTGTACCATCGGCATTGGTTTCCAGCGCAATGGTCGAGCTTTGCTGCCCGCTCACCAGCGGCTGGCCGTTTTTCAGCGTGACGTTGTAGTTGCCCTGGTCGTCGATATTGACCTGCACGTCCATCATTCCGCTCAGTTCTTCCACCATCTGATCGCGGGCGTCGTACAGTGCGGAAGCGTTATCGCCGTTAGCTTCAGCCTGGGCGATTTGCTGGTTATAGCTGGCGATGCCGCTGGTGAGCGTGTTGATTTGCGACACCATCGCCTGCTGCTGGCTGATGATTTCCGTGCTTTGCGAGTCGATATAATCCAGCGTGTTGTCGATACGCAACGACAGCGCCCCGGCTTCGCTGATCACCTGCTGGCGCAGGGCGGAATCATCAGGGCTGGTGGTGGCTTCGTTGAGAGCGGCAAAGAAGTTATCAAAACCGCCGCTCAGGCTGCTGTTATCGTCGCTTAATACCGCTTCCAGTTGGCTGAGATAGCCTTGCTGGGTGCTGTAATAGCCGTAATCGCTGGCGGCATACCACACCTGATTCACCTGATACTGGTTAGAAACGCGGCGAATGCTGTCGACCTGTACGCCGTTACCGGCGCTGTTCGGCGAGCCACCGCTGGCGCCGATGGTGCTAATCTCCGCCACCTGACGGGTGTAGCCCGTGGTCATGGCGTTCGCGGTATTTTGCGCCGTGACGTTCAGCTCCACCTGCGCCGTTGATGCGCCGCTGTAGCCGATGTTAATCATGTCCATGTTGGATCCTTAGCGGTAAATCGTGCCGGTTAAAAGCGGCGTGAAGTTGGGGATTCTTAAGTGGGTGATGTTGCGCGCTGATGCCCTCACCCCGGCCCTCTCCCACAGGGAGAGGGAGAAAACCGGCGCCCTGTTCAATACCGCGCTCGATCGATCCCCTCGCCCCTTCGGGGAGAGGGTTAGGGTGAGGGGCATCAGCGCGCACCGCCCCTCACTTATGCTTCGGCGACAGCTGCTTCACAATCATCGCCGCAATCCCAATCCCGTGCTGCTGCGCCAGGGTGTTACACAACTCATCGTCATAAAACCCCTGCATCATGCGCACCGAATCGCTGTTAAACGGGTTATCTTTCGAATCGAACAGCTCGTTGGTTTTACGCATCTCTTTGAGCATATTGCGTAAAAAAATCGCCTCGAACTGTTCGGCGGCCTGTTTGATATCATTGGCCTGAATCTTCGGCCCCATTAACGCATCGCTGCCGTCAATGCCGCCGCTGCCGTTGATTTTCATCAGATCACCTCCAGGTCGGCATCCAGCGCGCCCGCTTCATGCAGCGCCTGCAAAATCGACATAATGTCATCCGGCGTCGCCCCTAAACTGTTCAACGCATTCACCAGCGTTTTCAGGCTGCTCGACTCCGGCAAACTCACCACGCCCGGACGGGCATGATTCACCGCGATATTGCTCTGCGGCGTTACCGCCGTGCGCCCGCCTGCAAAGGCATTCGGCTGACTGACGTTGCTGGTTTCGTTAATCGAGACGGTCAGGCTGCCGTGCGATACTGCCGCCGCGTGTAGCGCGATGCCGTCGCCCATCACTACCGTACCGGTGCGCGAGTTAAACACCACGCGCGCGCGGATTTTCTCCGCCTGCACCTGCACATCGTCAAGCTGCGACATAAATGCCACCCGCGCGCCGGGGCTGGTGGGCGCTCGCACGGTCACGTTGGTGGAACTCTGCGCGGTGGCAATGCCGCCAAACGAGGCGTTGATCGCTGCCGCAATGTTGTTGGCGTCTTTAAATGACGGACGTTTCAGGTTAAGGGTGATGGTGTCACCCATCTGAAAATCACTGGGGATCTCGCGCTCCACCGTCGCGCCGTTGGGAATTAACCCGGCGGTCGGTGTGTTAACCGTCACGCTGGAACCGCTGGCTCCGGTGGCGCTCATCCCGCCCACCACCACACTGCCCTGCGCCAGGGCGTACACTTCGCCATCCGCGCCGTGCAGTTGGGTCAGCAGCAAAGTGCCGCCACGAATACTTTTCGCATCGCCGATGGATGAAACGGTCACGTCAATGGTCTGCCCGCGTGAGTACATTGGCGGCAACGTGGCGCTCACCGCCACCGCCGCGACGTTTTTCACCTTCGGGTCGATTTTGTTCGGTAGCTGTACGCCAAACTGGCGCAGCATATTGGTGATGGTCTGGTTGGTGAACTTGACCTGGTTTTTATCGCCAGTACCGTCGAGGCCGACTACCAGGCTGTAGCCCACCAGTTGGTTTTCACGCACACCCTGTACGTTGACCAGCGACTCCAGCGATTGCGCCAGCGCCATGCCGGGCAGCGCCAGGCTCACGGCGACCACCACCGTCTTAATCCAGTTTTGCATTGCACTCTCCGGCATTAAATCGGGAACAGCGGATGGTTAAACAGACGCGTCAGCCAGCCTGCGGCGTTGGCATCGCTTAACGCGCCGCGTCCGGCATAGGAGATGCGGGCGTCGGCAATCCGCTGCGAGGAGACCGAGTTGTCGTTCTGGATATCGTCGGCGCGTACCAGGCCGCTTAAGCGGATGTACTCATCGCCCTGATTGAGGGTGAGCCATTTCTCACCGCGAATTTCCAGAATACCGTTCGGTTGCACCGCATGGACGGAAACGGTGATCTCCCCGCGCAGGCTGTTCTGCTGCTGGGAGGTGGCGCTGCCGTCAAAGTCGCGGTTGGCGTCGACGGAGCCGGAGAGCTTATCTTTGGTGTGACCGAATACCGTTGGCGCGGTGATATCGACGCTGTTGCTCTTGCCGAAATTGGTTTTCGCCTGTTTGCTCGACTGGGTCGATTCTTCGAGGATCACCGTCAGAATATCGCCCACACGGTAAGCCCGCCGGTCTGCGGTGAGCGACCAGTTGTAGCCGGTTTCAAACACGCCCCCGGCACGTCCGTCTGCCGGAGGCGGCGCTTCGGTTTTCGGTGGCGCAAAGTATGCGTCGTCTTTTTTGACCAGAATGGCCTGCGATTCACACCCGCTAAGGAGTGGAAGCAGCGCCACCAGCCAGAGATAATTTTTCACGTTCTGCCTGTTTAGTGTTGCTGGCCACGGGGGTGGCCGGTGGTTTGGTAGGTGTGGAGCCGTTTGTTCCCCCTCACCCTAACCCTCTCCCTCAAGGGAGAGGGGACTGACCTGTGCGCGTTGTTACATTGTGCACCGCTTTTCTCCCTCTCCCTCAAGGGAGAGGGGACTGACCGTGCGCGTTGTTACATTGTGCACCGCTTTGCTCCCTCTCCCTCAAGGGAGAGGGGACTGACTGTGCACGTTGTTACATTGTGCACCGCTTTTCTCCCTCTCCCTCAAGGGAGAGGGGACTGACCGTGCGCGTTGTTACATTGTGCACCGCTTTGCTCCCTCTCCCTCAAGGGAGAGGGGACTGACCGTGCGCGTTGTTACATTGTGCACCGCTTTTCTCCCTCTCCCTGTGGGAGAGGGTCGGGGTGAGGGCATCAGATCGCACGCTGCCCACCGCCTTACAGCGTCTGACTGATGTACTGCAACATATCGTCCGCAGCCGACACCATTTTGGCGTTCATCTCATAAGCGCGTTGCACCGTGATCATCGCCACCATTTCGTTGACGATATCCACATTCGAGCCTTCCAGCGCGTTGTCCTGCAAGGTGCCAAGCCCATCTTCACCCGGCACACCTTCGGTCGGCTGACCGCTGGCGGCGGTTTCCAGATAAAGGTTATCGCCCTCGGCGGAAAGCCCCGCCGGGTTGGCGAAGTTCACCAGCGTCAGTTGCCCTAACTCGGTCACGTCGCTGTCGCCAGGTAAGATCGCCGTCACCGTGCCGTCCTCGCCAAACGCAACGTTGGTCGCCCCCGCCGGTACGTCGATCTCCGGCTGGAGCGGCAAGCCCTGCGAGTTGGTCAGTATGCCGTCGGCGTTCACCTGCAAGTTACCATCGCGGGTATAGGCGATATCGCCGTTGGCCTTCTGCACCTGCAAAAATCCCTGCCCCATAATGGCGACATTCATCGCGTTGTCGGTGGTTTCAACGTTGCCTTCGGTGAAGGTTTTCTGCGTGCCGACAATGCGCACGCCGCTACCGAATTGCAGCCCGGTCGGCATGATGTTGTTCTGGTCGAGCATCGCGCCCGGCGCTTCCTGGGTCTGGTAGAACAGATCCTGAAACATCACCCGGTCGCGCTTGAAGCCGGTGGTGTTAACGTTGGCGATGTTGTTGGCAATCGCGCTCATTTCAGCATCCTGCGCCGAGAGGCCGGTTTTGCTGATCCATAATGCTGCGTTCATGGTGGTAAATTCCGTATTGTTTTTTGCCGCCGATTGCCGGATGCGGCGTTAACGCCTTATCCGGCCTACGATGTGCGATTACGAGCCGCGCAATAAGCGGTTGCCCGCGTCGCTGATATCTTCGGCGGTTTTCATCATCTTGATTTGCGCTTCAAACTGGCGGTTCATGGCGATGGACGACATCATCTCGCTCACCGCCGAGACGTTGCTGCCTTCAAGAAAACCGCCGCTGACCTTGATGTTTTCATCGCGCTGGGCCGGAACGCCATCCGCCGTGATCAGCATCCCTTCAGCGTTTTTCGCCAGGTTAGCAACCGGAATATCCACCAGCTTCAGGCGATCGATATCCATCGTCGCGGTCACGTCGCCGTCATCGGGCGTCACCGAGAGCGTGCCGTCGCTGCCAAACGAGGCAATGGCGTTCGGCGGCAGAATGATCGGCCCGTTATCCCCCAGCACCAGATTGCCATCGATGGTCAGTTGCCCCTGGTCGTCCTGCTGAATGTTGCCGTTGCGGGTATACACTTCGTTGCCATTCTTATCCTGCACCGCGATGTAACCCGCCCCCTGAATCGCCACATCCAGCGGACGCTCGGTTTTCTCCGCAACACCGGTGCTGTCGTTCACGCCGCTGGCCCCTTCCTGCGCCATATAGCGCGTGTCGAAGCCGCCGCCTTTCACCTTGTCGTTGGTCGCCATCGCCATATCGGCGCGAAAACCGTTGGTATTGACGTTTGCCAGGTTGTTGGCGCTAATCTGCTGCTCGTACAACGTCTGGGAAGCACCGCTCAGGGCGGTATAAATCAGGCGATCCATTACATGGCCTGGAACAGCGCGTCATCGAGCTGCGTGCTGGTGGCGATGACTTTGGTGTTGGCCTGATAGTTACGCTGGGCGGTCATCAGGTTGACCAGTTCGCTGGTGATATCGACGTTAGAGCTTTCGAGTACGCCCGACGACAAGGTGCCGCAGGTGCCGGAGCCAGGAACGCCAATCAACGGTGTACCGGATTCCCCTGTTTGTACCCACGCCGTGCCGCTCACCGCCTCCAGGCCGTTTTCATTCGGGAAGGTCGCCAGCACCACCTGCCCCTGCAACATGCGTTCGCCGTTGCTGTAGGTGGCGTACACTTTGCCATCGCCATCAACCTGCACACCGTTTTGCGTCGCGGAGGCGTAGCCGTTGGCGGCGTTAGTGGTGACGGAAAAGTCAGAGCCGTATTGCGTACAGGTGGCGTAATCGACGGTTAAATCGATGGGCGCGGCGGCGTCAGTCTGAAACTCAATGGTCTGCGGCGAGGTTGGCGAAGTTAACTTCCCGGTATTCGGATCGAAGGTTAAGGTGGTCGCCGGAACGCCAGTCTGCTGCTGACCGTCGAAGGTGTACTGCACTTCCCAGGTGTTATCGCTGGTTTTAGTGAAGTACTGGCAAACCGAGTGTTCGTTGCCTAATGAGTCATACACCGTGGTGGTGTAGCTGTCGGTGTATGAACTGCTGTTGGCCGGGTCGAACGGCACGGCTGTGCGATCGATAGCCGCGTCGCTGGCATTAAAGTTGGCGGTAAAGGTCAGGCTGCTGCTGGCCTGCGCCGGAATATTACCGGTTTTGATCTGGATATCGGTCACCGTACCCGTTTGCAGGGTGCCGCTGTCATCGACCGGATAGCCCTGTAAGTAATCGCCCGAGGCGTTGACGATATAGCCGTCTTTGTCGGTTTCAAACGAGCCAGCGCGGGTGTAGCAGATGTTGCCCGCGCTGTCGCACATCACAAAAAAACCATCGTTGTTAATCGCCAGATCCAGCGCGTTACCGGTGGAGACCAGCGAACCGCCACGGGAGATACTTTGCGCGGTGCCCGCTACGCTGACGCCCATCGCCTGGCTTCCGGCATACATGGCGGAAAACTGGGTGGTCATCGACTTATAGCCCACCGTTCCGGCGTTGGCGATGTTGTTACTGATCCCGTCCAGTTGTTCGTTAACGGCATTCAGCCCCGTCGCGGCAATTTCATAACTCATTGTGTCTTCCTGTTAATTCAAATTTTGACAGCGTGCCCGTTGTTTTGCCGGATGCGGCGAAAACGCCTTACCCGGCCTACAAAACTATGCAGTTTCATGTAGGCCTGATAAGCGAAGCGCATCAGGCAATTTGGCACCGGTCATCACGCCACATCACTGTCGGCATCGGGTACGCCAAACTGGCTAATCATGGTGAACGGCACTTCGCCCACGCCTGCAACGTTGAGCACCGGAGAGCTGCCGTCGAGCGGGATGCGCACATCTTCCACTTCGCCGGAGACTTCAATCGGCACCTCTTCTTCCCCGGTGTTGGTCACCACCGAGACGTCGTAATCGCCCGGCGGGATACCGTAATCAGCCGGATTAATCGAGAAATCCACCTGCCCTGGCCCGACGGAAGAACTCCCTTCCGGGATTAGCGACACCGTGTAGTCATCGCCTGCGGCATCGGTAAAGTGGAGATCGGCGGTGGTACAGGCATCGTCAAGCGTGGCGCGACCGTTAATGGTCTGGTCGCTCACCTGCAAGGCGGTGGTCTGTACCATAATGTCGTCGCCCACCAGGTTGCCGAGCGCCATCACCTGAATGTTGCTCATCAGCACCGCATTGGTATTGGCCTGTACGCTCATCTCTTCCATCATCGCCACCTGCGCCATTGACGACAGCTGGTCGATATATTCGGTGGCGTCGGTCGGGTCGGTCGGATCCTGATTTTGGATCTCAGCGACAAACAGCGTCAGGAAGGTATCAACCGGCGAGCTATCGCTGCTGCTTTGTGTGTCGTTGGCCGCCACATTACTGCTTTCCTGCGTGGCCGTAGGCTGCGGCGATTGCGCATTCAGCGCCAGGGTATTCATCAGGCTTCTCCCAGTTTCAGCAAACTTTGCTGCATACTTTTCACGTTGTTGAGCACATCGACGTTGGTTTCGAAATCGCGCGAGGCCGACATCATGTCTGCCATCTGTTCCACCACATTGACGTCGGGATACCAGACATCACCGTTGGCATCCGCCAGCGGCGAATGCGGTTCATAGCGTTTCACCGCCCCGCCGGTTTGCAGCACGTCCTGCACCTGCACGCTGGCGCCGTCAATGGCATGACGATGCGTTCCGGCCAGCAAGCTGTTGTGGTAGACCGCCGCAAATACCGGGCTGCGCGCTTTATAGGCCTGCGCCTCGCTGCTGGCGGGCGCATTGGCGTTCGCCAGGTTACTGGCGACGGTATTCAGACGCAGCGTTTGCGCCGTCATCGCCGAACCGGAAATCTGATAGATATCAGTAAATGACATACTTATTTCCCTTCAATGGCCTCTCTGATGCCGCTGATTTGCAGATTCAGAAAGGTCAGACTGCTTTGATAATCCATACTATTTTGTGAAAACCGCGCCTGTTCGCTGTTCAGCTCCACGGTGTTGCCATCTTCCGATGGCTGCATCGGTACGCGGTACTGGACATCCACCGCCGCGTTATTTGCCCGTTGCATCTCCCTGGCAAAATCAATATCTTTAGCCTTGAAATTTGGCGTATCGACATTCGCCAGATTCGCAGTCAGTAGCTCGGTCCTCTCAAGACGTAACTTCACTGCCTGCGGATGCACTCCCAATGCTTGTTGAAAACTGATCCCCATTCTCTGCGTTACTCCTGCTTCAATCCGCATACGCTAAGCAATCGCCATGCCAATTTTTAAGTAACTGAAGAGAAAGGGTTTATGAGTTTTCAATTTTGCAGGCGGAAATTGTATTTCCTCCTGGCGCTGGCCTTACCGGGCTACGCCGCCGTTCATCCCGTGCAACACAGTGCGCGGGAACAAGTCAACGCCCAGGTGCTGAGCGCCGCGAGCCAGCAGATTGAATTGCTGGCGCAACAGCGGCGCTGGCATGACTATCGCTACACTTTTAACGTCTACATTCCCTCGCAAATTGCGACCGCCGCGCCCTGTGCGACTGCACCCGGCGTCACGCTAACTTCGCCTGCGGACATCACCCTCAACCGGATGAATTTCACCGTCAGTTGCCCGCAAAGCTGGCAGATGAACGTGGCGGTGCGCCCGGATGTGCGGGTGCCAGTGGTGATGGCAAAGTCAGTGATTGCTCGCGATACGCCGCTCACGGCGAATGATGTGGAACTGAAGCCCTACAACGTCAGCGCCCAGCGGCGGGATGTGCTGATGGATCTTGATGACGCGATTGGTTTAAGCAGTAAACACGCCCTGCAACCGGGTAAGCCCATCACCAAAGAAGAACTGGTTTCACTGGTGCTGGTCGAGCGCGATCAGCCGGTGATGATTGTTTACCAGAGCGCGGGGATCACCGCCTCGATGCCCGGCGTGGCGCTGAAAAATGGCCGCAAAGGGGAGATGGTGAAAGTGCGCAATGCCAGCAGCCAGCGAATAATCAGCGCGATGGTGGCAGAAAGCGGCGTGGTGGCGACGGTAAGCGCGGAGTAATTTGTGCTAATGATTAAAGTTTTGCCGCCTGTTAACCGCTTTACCGGAGTAACACACCTTCAAACAGAGACGAAGTTGCGATGAAAATCACCCCGACTATGCCTGGCAACCGCCCAACGGCCACCGCTGCTGGCACTCGCCAGACCAGCAAAAGCACAGCGACCACCACCACGACGCTGAGCGCCGACGACATTACCCAGGCAGGGTTGCAGTCAGCCCAGCAAACGCTGAACGATCAGCAAGAGAGCGACATCGACAGCGACAAAGTCGCGCAAATGCAGGCGATGCTGGCCTCCGGTAGCCTGCAAGTGGACACCGAACAGTTAGCCAGCGACATGCTGAGTTTTTTCCAGAAATAAGAGGCCGATAAAGTGAGTATTCGGTTACAACAGGTAAAGGCGCTGCTACAGGGCATTCGCGACGATGACGCGCTGTATGATTCCCTGCGCGAACTGCTTCAGCGTCAGCGGATCTGCATGATTCGCCGCGCGAGTGAGGAATTACTGGCGGTGAATGATGAAATAACGCATCACTACGATCGGTTAAACAGCCACAGCCAACAGCGCCACAGCCTGCTGAAATTTCTCGGCGTCAGCGTCAATCGGCAAGGTTTAGAGCAGATTTTTAACTGGCTACCCGCCGCACAAAAAGCGGCGGCACAACGCTTGTGGCAACGCCTTGAGCAAAAAGCCGAACGCTGTAAGGCGTATAACGATAAAAACGGCGAGTTGCTGATTCGTCAGTATGAATTTATTCACTCTTTTTTAGGCAGCGAAGCGGATTTTATTTATCAGGAGTGATGACCATTCCTTCCCCCCTGGCGGAAACGGATTTTCCGCCTGAAAAACAACGCTTTGTTTTGTATTTAAAAATTTTCCGGCACGCTTATTGCTATTCCTGTTCAGTATTAAAGACTGGAAGCCTCCTATGAGTTTTATTGAATGTTACGAACCGGAATTTGTACGCAAATTTATCGCACAACATCCCGGTTCGCCTATGTATGTCCGCAAAGTGTGGAAAAACGAGATTCGCCTGAGCCTGATGCTTACAGAGCCAGAAAGCTGCGAAGCCGTGCTCATCAACGCCAATGCGTTTGAATTACAGCTCACCTATCGGTCTATGGAAGAGAGTGCCGGTGAGCTTTCCGCGCGCGATGCGATACTAAACCAGGTCATTTTGAGCGCCCTTACGCTCGCCGATTTAACCCCTGAATTGTCACTGTATGCCGTCGGGATCCTGCTTTCCCGCGCCGGTAAAATGCCGGGCAAGGATGGCGATACTCTGGCCCGATTGACGACGCTGCCGCAGGCGCTGGCCGACCATGCGCAAAAAGGCACACTACAGGCACAGTTCGCCCAGCTGCCACCTGTGCCACAGCTGGCACGCCAACTGGTGACACTGCTAGGAAGTTTTGCGTTTGACTGGTCGATTCTGCCGGAAAGCCCGCGCAAAGCCTCGCTGCCGTTGCAGGTTTCTTTACTGACATTGCATGACGCCAACAGTGAAGCCCTGTTACATCAGCAGCTTCAGGCGCAGTGGCAAACGACCTGGCAGCAGCATTTCACCACTTCACCCTGGATTATGCGTAATTACCTGATCTACCGCGTTTACCATGAGGCGATCGGGCAGGCAGGCGGGGCGGATTATTTCCCGCTGGTGTGCGATTTTTATCTCATCCGCACGTTAATCAGTATGTGGACGCTGGATGATTCTCCGCTGCGGCAGGAGGATATTTTATCTCTCTTCGCCATGTTTGAACGCTGGCGGGCCAGTGAAAATGCGCTGCTGATTCGCCAACAAATTCAGTCGTTATGTGCCGCAGAGCCGTTGCTTTCAGCGTTTTCGCTGCTTACGTGAAGGGCAACGTGCGCGCTGATGCCCTCACCCCGGCCCTCTCCCACAGGGAGAGGGAGAAAACCCGCGCCGATTCTAACACCATGCTCGATCGGTCCCCTCGCCCCTTTGGGGAGAGGGTCGGGGTGAGGGCATCAGCGCGCACATTCATCACATTCACCCATTAACTTACCCAAACACCATGCCAACACCGACCATCATCAAAACACTCACTACCCACCGCGAAAAACCTTTCGTCAGCGTCGTCACGCCCACATGGAACCGCAGCGCATTCCTGCCGTACCTGCTTTATATGTACCGCTATCAGGATTACCCCGCAGACCGCCGCGAACTGGTTATCCTCGATGACTCCCCGCAAAGCCACCAGCACATCATCGACCGCCTGACCAATGGTACGCCGGAAGCCTTTAACATCCGCTATATCCATCACCCGGAAAAACTGCCGCTGGGCAAAAAACGCAATATGCTCAATGAACTGGCATCCGGCGAGTACATCCTTTGTATGGATGATGACGACTACTACCCGGCAGATAAAATCTCGTACACCATCGCCATGATGCAAAAACACCGGGCGTTAATCTCCGGCTCCGACCAGATCCCCATCTGGTACAGCCATATCAATCGCATCTTTCAAAGCCGCAGCTTTGGCCCGCACAACATCCTCAACGGCACCTTTTGCTATCACCGTAACTACCTGAAAAAACACCGTTACGACGATGATTGCAATCTTGGCGAAGAGAAAAGTTTTACCCATAACTTCAGCGTTAACCCGCTGCAACTGCCCGGCGAGCGTACCATCCTGTGTATCTCGCACAGCCAAAATACCTTTGATAAAGACTTTATCCTCAGCGCCAGCACACCTGTAAATACGGCGCTTACGGATATCGTCAGCGATCCGCTGCTGCGCAATGCCTATTTGAGTCTGCATAACGCCACCCATCACCAGGCGATCCACCATCAGGCTGTCGATCAGGTTGTTCTGGTGAATCTGGATAAACGCCCGGATCGCTTACAGCAGATCCGTGATGAACTGGCACGGCTGCATATTCCGCCCGAAAAGATCACCCGCCTTGCCGCCTGTGAAGATGAAAACGGTCAACGTGGCCGCCGTCTGTCACACTTGCAGGCGCTACGCCTCGCGCAACAGCACGGCTGGCAAAACTACCTGCTGTTGGAAGATGACGCGGTCATTCTCAAACAGGAGAAACATATTCAGGTGCTGAACACCCTGCTCGCGAGCCTGGCGAAAATCCCCTGGCAGGTGATGATCCTCGGCGGTGAGATTACCCAGGGAACAATGCTGAAAAGTTTGCCAGGGGTCGTGCACGCGCAAGACTGCCGCAAGGTGTGCGCTTATCTGGTGAACCGCCGTTACTACTCGCAACTGGCGCAGCAGATGAGCAACGATGAGCACTCGCTGGAAGCCTGCTGGCTACCGCTGCTACGCGCCGACAAGTGGCTGGCCTGTTATCCGAGTCTTTGTTATCAGCGACCGGGCTTTAGTGATATCGAGGGGAAAAAGACCGACAACATCAGCCACTACTTCAATAAGTTACCTGTAGCGACCAGGCCATCCGCGTTACCCATCGCCGACACTATCGGCTTTTTTATGGAAACCTCCTTCCACTACGCGCTGTACCGCCCGATTATCACCGCGCTACAGGCACAGGGGCAGAGCTGCACGCTGGTGATTAACGACCGCGCGTTTAAACCGTTTCTTGATGAGATGCTGGAAACGCTAAAAAGCATCGACGATCCGCAACTCAAAGGAATGCGCTTATCTGAAATGCAGGCCCACGGTCAGCGAGTGAAATGCCTGGTAAGCCCCTACCATACGCCCGCGCTTAATGGCCTTTCCCCCGTGAATGTCCGCGCCATGTACGGCTTAGCCAAAGAAACGTGGAACCACGCCGACTGGAATGGTTTTTATCAGCGCATTTTGTGTTACAGCCACTACAGCCAACGGGCGCTGGCACATTTCGGCAGCGCGAAAGTGGTAGGTAACCCGCGCTTCGATGCCTGGCATAACGCCACGTTCGACCGCGCGTTGCCGGGAAATATCAAACTGGACGAGCGTAAACCCACCGTACTCTACGCCCCAACGTTTGGCGCATTAAGCTCCCTGCCCCATTGGGCAGAAAAATTGGGCCGCTTAAACGGTGATGTGAACCTGATTTGCAAACTGCACCACGGCACCTGCTCGCGCCCGGAAGAAGCGGCATCGCTGACACTGGCACTCAAGCATTTAAAACAACGCACCAACTCCGCGCAACATACGCTGGCGCTGCTGGATAAAGCCGATTACGTGCTCACCGATAACAGCGGCTTTATTTTCGATGCTCTCCACGCTGATAAGCGGTTGATCCTGCTCGACTTTCCTGGCATGAATGATTTGCTTGACGGCGAGAAAAGCTACTCCACGCCCGAAAGCGCCGATCAGCAAATCCGCGAAATATTGCCGGTGGCTCATGATATGGCGGAATTACGTTATCTGTTGTCAGAGGCGTTTGACTGGGGGGCGTTGCAGGCGCGGCTGGCGGAAATTCGTCATCACTATTGCGATGCCTTTATGGATGGCAAGGCGGGAGAACGGGCGGCGATGGTGATTGTGGAGGCGTTGGTGGGCCAGAAACCGTAAGGAATATGTCGATAAAATGCATTTTTTTAAACATATTGCCAAAATTTGTCTATGCCATCGACATGTTTGGACTACATGTCGAAAAAACGCATTTTTTTAAACGTATTGCAGTGACATGTTTATGGTATCGACATATGATGGCTATATGTCGATAAAACGCGATTTTTTAAACATATGAAATGGAACCCAGAAATCCCCTACAACGATCTGCCCGGTTTGCCTCCAGATTTAGAACGCATAGAAACACGAAGCGTTCTGAAAGCGTGTATCAATGCGCGGGCTGCGATTGCTGAGCTGAAAACGGCTGGCGAATTGCTCCCCGATCAAGGTCTGCTCATCAACATTCTCCCGATGCTGGAAGCGAAAGACTCTTCACGCATTGAAAACATCGTAACCACCAGCGATCGACTGTTTCAATATGCCGATCGTGAAGAAGGTGCCGATCCGGCAACCAAAGAAGCGTTGCGCTATCGCACCGCACTGAATGATGGTTATACCCATCTCGAGGCCTGGCCGCTCTGTACAAACACCGCAATCGCGATTTGCACAAAGTTACGCGCTGTGCAAACCGATATCCGTAAAACACCGGGTACCGTATTACGCGATCAGGACAATAACATCGTCTACACGCCACCTGTTGGTGAAGATACTATCCGCAACTTACTGGCGAACTGGGAACGGTTTATTCATGGTGATGATGATTTAGATCCGTTGATAAAAATGGCCATTGCGCACTATCAGTTTGAATGTATCCATCCCTTCCCGGACGGTAACGGACGAACGGGCCGTATCCTGAATATTTTGTATCTGATCCAGACAGAATTACTTTCGCTGCCAATCCTGTATTTGTCGCGTTTTATTCTTGAAAATCGCACGGCTTACTACACCCATCTGCGCAGAGTGACGGAGAAAGGTGACTGGGAGGCGTGGATTTTGTTTATGCTGTCAGCAGTTGAAAACACGTCCCGATGGACAACCACAAAGATATCAGTTGTTCGGCAATTGATTACTGAAACAACGGATTATGTCCGCGAGAAGCTGCCAAAAATCTACAGCCATGAGTTAGTTCAGGCGCTTTTTGCCCAGCCCTACTGCCGGATAGAAAACCTTGTCGAACGTAACATAGCCAAACGGCAGACAGCGTCATCTTATCTTAAGCAATTGACAGAAGCTGGCGTTCTGGAGGAGATGAGCGTGGGCCGGGAAAAACTGTATCTCAATACCAGACTACTGCGGGAATTAAATCAGTAGGTGGCTGATTTAGCCCTAATCACCTCAATAATCCCCGTCGTCGACACCGACGGCGTGCGGGGAAAATACATCACCTCACAAATATACGCGAAGCTATCAAACTTTCCGGCCCAGTCATCGCCCATCACCAAAATATCCGCACGGTAGCGGCGCAGATACTCCGCTTTTTGCTCCAGTGATTCTTCCAGAAATACGCCATCCACACACGCCAGCCCGGCGATAATCGCCATGCGGTCATCCTGATGGTAAACCGGTGCCCTGCCCTTTTTGGCGATGTTTAACGCGTCTGACGACACGCCGACCAGCAGCCGCTCACCCAACGCGCGAGCACGTTGCAAAAGGCGCAGATGGCCGACATGAAATACATCAAAGGTGCCGAAGGTGATGACCGTTTTCATGGCTACTCCGCTAATTTGTGCCGCAGCCAGCACTGCACGGCGATATCATCCACCGCTTTTTGCGCTTTCGCCGTGGCGCTTTCTTGCTGTTCGCGGCGTTTGTCGTCCAGCGTCAAAGCCACCACTTTCTCTTCACACGCCGCCGCCGTCAGGTTTTTCTGCATTCGCGTGGCTTTGATGTTGGCCAACGTTTTTTCCTGCTCCTGCCAAGCGATCACCTTGCGCAGGGTGCCTTTGTAGCCGCTGACATTTTTCAGCGATTCCACCGATGCAGTCGCGCCCGCAGACGTTTTATCCACTAGGTAGCCTAACGCTTTGATATTGTTGTCATAGCCCACGCAGATCTGTTTTTGCTTTGCCAGCTCGACGGTTTTGTCTTTGACTGATTTGTCCCGCAGGCGCTGCAACTGCGCCAGCGTGTCGATGATTTGTCGCATGGTTACTGTTCTGCCTTTTTAGTGGCGGGAAAGAGGATTTGCAGGCGGCTTTGCACCAGTTCAAGGGAGGCGGGTTCGCGCATCTCCTGGCGTAAAAATCGCTCGATGGTCGGGTACATTTTTACCGCCTTATCGACGCTGGCGTCTGCGCCTGGCACATAACCGCCGAGCGGGATCAGCGGTTTGATCTCCATATATGCAGCGTAATTTTGCTTCATCGCGCGGGCAGCCTGCTGATGTTCCCGGCTGGTGACCTGGTTCATGCAGCGGCTGATCGACTGGCCGATATCAATGGCCGGATAGTGCCCCGCTTCCGCCAGTTTGCGGGTTAATACGATATGCCCGTCCAGCACCGCGCGGGCGCAATCGACTATTGGATCTTGCTGGTCGTCGCCTTCCGCCAGCACGGTGTAGATGGCGGTCATCGAGCCGGTGCTTTCGCTGTTGCCTGCACTTTCGACCAGTTTGGGGATCATGCCGAATGCCGATGGTGGATAACCTTTGGTGGCAGGCGGTTCGCCGAGCGAGAGGGCGATTTCCCGCTGCGCCATTGCGTAGCGGGTCAGGGAATCCACCAGCAGTAAAACGTGATGCCCACGGTCGCGAAACCAGGCGGCGATGGAGTGACACAGTTCGGTGGCTTTCAGGCGCATCAGCGGAGATTCATCGGCGGGCGCGACGACGACAATCGACTTTGCCAGCCCGTCCTCGCCCAGCGAGTGGTCGATAAACTCTTTCACTTCGCGCCCGCGTTCGCCAATCAGCCCGACCACCACAATGTCGGCTTTGGTCTGGCGGGTGATCATCCCCAGCAGCACGCTTTTCCCCACCCCGCTACCCGCCATCAGCCCAACGCGCTGGCCTTTGCCGATGGTCAGCAGGCCGTTGATCGCTTTCACGCCCACGTCTAACGGCTCGTCCACCGAACGGCGGGTTAAGGGATTGACAGACGGCGGCAGCGGCGGCAAAAGATCGCTGCCATTTAAGCGCCCTTTGCCATCCAGCGGCTCGCCGAGGCCGTTAACCACGCGGCCTAACCAGCTTTCGCCAATCAAAATATCGTGGGCTTTTTCTTCCGGGAAGACGCGTGCGCCCGCCATCAGTCCGACCGGCTGTTTAAACGGCATTAGGTAGGTGATGTCGCGATTAAAGCCCACGGCCTGGGCGTCGATAAGCGTGTGATTGGCGCTTTCAATACGGCACAGTTGCCCGGTCATTAACGGGCAACCGACGCTCTCCAGCAGAATGCCGTTAAGGCGCACCAGCCGCCCGGCGACGCGGGCCAGCGGGATAGACTCCAGCGAGCGCAGGGCGTTATCGAAAGCGGAAAAATCACTCACCCTGCGACTCCGGCGTTAGCGTCTCTTTCAGCGCGGTCATGCATTGTTCAAGGCGGTGCTCGCAGCCGATATCCAGCTCTGATTTATCGGTGATCACCCGACACTCGCCCGGCGCTAAATCAAGTGAAGGCATCAGCCCCCATTCGTTCACTTTTTCCGGCACCGCGTCACGGATGCGGTTAAATTCTTCCGCACTCATCATTACTTGCAGGGTTTCCGGCATGGACGGGAACGCCGCCAGCGCCTCTTCCACCAGCGCCAGCAGTTGCGTCGGCTGGAGCGCCAGTTCGCAGCGGATCACCTGGCGGGTCACTTTTTCCACCAGTTGCAGCAAATCTTCCCGCTGTTTACGTTCGATATGGGCAAGGAAGTCGTTCACTTTACGGGTGATGTTTTCCAGCGGTTGCGCCGCCTCGATATACTGTTTGCGCCCTTCCTGCTGCCCGGCGAGGCTGCCTTCGGTGTAGCCCTGGCGTCGCCCATCGTCAAACCCTTTTTGATGGCCTTCAAGAAATCCCTGGTCGATGCCTTCGGTCATCCCCTGCTCAAAGCCTTTTTGCAGCCCTTCCTGAAAACCGTCTTTTAACTGGCGCTGGTAGTCGGCGGCGCTGATCCCCGCGATCAGCGGTTCACTCGCCACGGCCCGCTGGCGCGGCGGAAATCGATGCAGGCGATAGCGTCCGCGCAGTGTTTCAATGGTCATGGGTTACTCCGCCGTCTGTTCCGCAAAGAGCTGTAGCTGCATTTCGCCCGCCTCTTCCAGTTCACGGGCGATACCCATGATTTCGCGGCGGATCTGTTCGATACGGCTGACCGGCACCGGCCCCAGACGCGCGGTGATCGCTTCCAGTTGCTGCACCTGACGTTTTGGCATTACCGCGTAAATGGAACGGCGCAGCAGAGCTTCGGTGCCTTTCAGCGCCACCGCCCAGTCTTCCATCGGCACTTCGTCGAGCAGACGCCTACGCACCTCTTCGTTCTGGCGACTGAGGATAAAGAAGTCGTACATCTCATCCTGCAACTGCTCCAGCACGTCTTCGTCGCGCTCGCGCATCTGGTCGAGGATCACCTGCTGGTTGCCCTGGAAGCGGTTGACGATATCCGCCGCCTGTTTGATGCCTTTCACCTTCGATCCGTGCTCCGAAAGCACCGACAGGCCGCGTTCGATCAGGCGGTCAAGTTCATCCACCACGTCGCGGTTAACGTCATTGAGTTTCGCCACCCGATAGAGAATTTCGTTTTGCACCGATTCGTTGAGATACGAGAGCACCGCCGCCGAGATTTCCGGCGTCAAAAACGCGAGAAACACCGCCTGCAATTGCAGATGCTCTTCGGAGATGAGCATCGCCAGTTGGCGCGGTTCCACCCATTGCAGGCGCGCCATCCGCGAGCGGATCTCATCGCCATAAATGCCGTTGATCACGCTGCTGGCGATCTCAGTGCCGAGAGCTTTATTGAGAATGCCCTGCAACATAGAGCGCGATGCGCCGTTAATCCCGCTCTGTTCACGGAATTCGTCAAAAAAGTTGTTGATCACTTTGCGCGCCATGCTGGTTTTGACGCCGGAAAGCCGCGCCATGTTTTCACTCAGGCGCACCACCTCTTCGCGGCTCAGTTTTTGCATCACCGTCGCCGCCGCTTCTTCACCCAGACACAGCAGCAGGATCGCCGCCTGTTCCAGGTAGCTGTTGCTCTTATTTATTGTCAATTCGCTCATTGCTGGTAATCCATTGTCTGAGTACTTCGGCGACGCGATCGGTGTCGCTCATGGCCAGTTTTTGCAGGAACTCGAGTTTCACTTCGAGGCCGGAACTCTGGGACGGCAGGCTGTCATCGCCAGGCAGCGACGGCAGGTCGACGTTTTTACGCTCCTCTTCCGGCGTGGCAATCCACGGTTCGCTGACGGCTTCCGGTTCTGGCGGGATAACCGGCGCACGTACCGCCGTCAGCCGTTTCATTACCGGGCGCACCACGAAGAACAGCAGCAACAGCGCCAGCAGGCCGCCGCCAATCAGGCGTACCCACGCCAGTACGCTGTCATCTTTCCACAGCGGAATGACCGGCTCGACCGGCACCGCCTGCGGCACAAAGTTGAGCAGCGATAAGGTGAGATTGTCGCCGCGCTGGGCGTCGATACCGGCAGCATTGTTCAGCAGCGCGGTAAGCTGTGTGGTCTGCTCCGGCTTCCATTTTTTCAGCGCCGGGGCGTTTTGATTGAGCACCACCGCCACGTTGAGGCGTTTCACCGCAAAGCCGGGATGCTGAATATGCTGAACGCTGCGGTCGTATGAGTAGTCACGCTTGCTTTCGCTGTGTCTGGTTGAGGCTTCCGGTGAACGGTTTTCTCCGGCTGGCGTTGCGCCGCTGGTTACCTGATTGGGGGCGGTCGCAACTGGCGGACGATTGCTGAGCGAACCGGGTATACCCATCGCCAGCTGGCTACTGTCGCTGTCCAGCACGTTTTCTTCACGGTTGATTTTCGGTGCATCGCCGTAGTGTTCCTGAGTTTCATCGATATTACTGAGGTCAAGATCCGGCATCACGCTGATGCGGTAGTTACCTGTTCCGACGAGAGAATCCAGCACGTTCGCTACGCTGGCGCGGGTTTTGTCCTGAATATCCTTGAGGATCTGATCGCGTTTACGGGTAGCGGCAGAAACCGCCTCGCCAGCGCCAATGCCGTCGGTCAGCAGATTTCCTGCCTGATCGACGACGCTGACTTTATTAGCCTGTAGCCCCGGAATACTGCCGGAAACCAGATGCACAATGGCGTTAACCTGGTCCATATTCAGCTTCGCGCCGTAGTGCAGGCGCACCACCACCGAGGCGCTGTTTTGTGGCTCATCGCTGACCACAAACGAGCTTTCTTCGTTAAGCGCCAGATGCACCCGCGCGCTCTCCACCGCGTCCAGCGACATGATGCTCTGCGCCAACTCCCCTTCGAGGCTGCGTTTATAGCGCACGTTCTGCACGAACTGGCTGCTGCCGAGCACTTCGTCTTTGTCCATCAGCTCGTAGCCGCTGGGCAAAATCGCCTGCACGCCTTTCGCAGCAAGCGTCATGCGCGTTTTCGACAATTCATCTTCCGGCACCAGAATTTGTCCGCTTTGCGGGTCGATGCGGTAGGTAAGTTTTTCGCCGTCCAGCACGGTGACAATCTGCGACACAGGGAGATTTTCCTGGCGTCCGTAGAGCGAAACGTAGCCGCGATTGCCGGTCCACAGTACGCTGACGATAATCGCCGTCGCCGCAACCGCAAGCCCCAGCCCCGCCATCAGCGCCCAGCGTTTATTACCTGCGAGACGCAGCCGAAACGCCGGAAGTGCCTGGGTTAACTTCTTGATTTGTTCATTCATAGGGTTAGATCGACATACTCATCAGATCGTTAAATCCGGTGGCGATTTTATTGCGCACCTGCACCAGCGCGGAAAAAGAGAGCGACGCCTGCTGGCTGGCGATCATCGCCCCGGCAAGGTCATCGCTTTTGCCCATGTCGATAGCCGTTTGCTGCTGTTCCGCCACCTGCTGGAACTGGTCAACATGACTGAGCGCGCCGCTCATAATGCGGTTAAACGACACGTCCGGGTCGGTGGAACTGAAGGTCATGGCGGGCAGCACCGACGCCTGGGCGTTGGCCTGCATCCGCTGCACGTCCTGCATGATTTGCGCCTGCATGGTGCTGTTGATTGTGGTAATGCTCATTTTTAACTTCCGGGTCAGGAGAAAACTTCAATACCGTGCTTGCGCATGGAGGCCAGTCGATAACGCAGCGCGCGCGGGGTAATGCCTAACAGGTCGGCGATTTTGCTGCGGTTGCCCTGATATTTACGCATCAGGTCGGCGATATATTGATACTGGGCGCTACGTCCGTGCTGGCCTAAATCGCGAGTTTCCGCAACAGGTACGGTGGGCTGAATGGGCCATTGCAGTTCTGTATTTTCGGTTACGTCTGTTTCTGGCAGACCGAGTGCGTCCGGGAAAATCACGCCGTCGCGATTTAAAATCATTCCCCGCTGAATGGCGTTTTCCAGTTGGCGCACATTACCCGGCCAACGGTAATTCAGCAGCGCGCGACGAGTGGATTCCGACAGGGTGATATTTTTCACCAGCACCGTGGAGTATTTTTTTATAAACGATTCGGCCAGCGGAATAATATCGTTCAGACGTTCACGCAGCGGCGGCATAGTAATGGGGATCACCGCCAGACGATAATAGAGATCTTCACGAAAACGTCCGGCAGCCACTTCCTGCTCAAGATTTTTATTGGTGCAGGCAATCAGGCGAAAATTAAGTTTAATTTGCCGATTACTGCCTAATCGTTCAACCTGCTGTTCCTGCAACACGCGTAATATTTTAGCCTGTAGCGCCAGCGGCATATCGCCAATTTCATCGAGCAATAAGGTGCCATTATTTGCCAGTTCCATTTTCCCCGGCACGCTGGCAATGGCGCCGGTAAATGCGCCTTTGTCGTAGCCAAATAAGGTGGCTTCCAGCATATTTTCCGGGATCGCCGCGCAGTTTACACCGATATAGGGTGCGTTTTCATTTTCACCAAAAGCCACGGTGTGAATATATTTCGCCACGCACTCTTTGCCCGCACCGGTTTCGCCCTGAATGAGCACCGGAACGTTAAAAGCGGCGACACGTTTTGCCAGCGTAAAAGCGTTAATGCTGGAAGCGGCAGATGCAATAAGTTCAGACATAGGACGAACGATATAAATAGCGACAGAAAACAGGATGTTCTGAAGCGTATCACCAGCGGGATTAACAATTCTGAATTAAACGATAATAAAAATATTATTTGTTTTTAAACAATGAATTACATGCAACGCCATGCCTGATGCGACGCTGCGCGTCTTATCAGGCCAACAAGCCCGCGCCCGAACGGTAGGCCGGATAAGGCGTTTACGCCGCATCCGGCAATGGTGCGCCGATGCCCGATATCTCACCTTTTAATCATTTAATTATTTTTTCACCCGATTAATAATTTGCCCCTTTCTCGCTCCCTCTATTTAATACCTCACCTTGTGTCACTGCCGGACTTGCGGACACAGAAACACCCTTACCATTACAGCAGAGAAAGTAACCCATGCTGAAGTACAGTAAAACGCCAGGCATCTTTAAATTAGAAGGTAATCGGCTCGGACGCCCCTACCATCGCCTGCCGACCCTGTTTACAGGGAATTTTGACATTATTGATTCGCATCTTGGCAGCTACTTTCTCAAAAAGCATCGCAGCAATATCACCTTAAAAAAGATTGGCTGCGAAATGGATATCAGCAATAAAAACGCCGAACTGATGGTTTCGCAGGTCGGGCATCTGGCGTTTGATATTGATCGCTCCTTGCTGTTAATGCTGCTGGGCAATTTTTATGGTCTGGAATCATCCCTCGAAGAGGCGAAATCCCACGATGGGCTGCCGACCAAAACCGAAATGCGTTTAAAAAGTCGGTTGGCGCTGGATATCGGCGCGCTGATTTTTAATCCGCAAACCTCCGGTATTGCGCTGAAATTAAAACTGGACAGCAGCACGGTGATTACCCACTGGGCGTATCAATTAACCTTTACCCTCGCGGGTGATGAAGAGAGCAGCTTTCGTATTTTGCTCGACGACGCCCATACCGATTTTATTTTAAATCTGATTCGCCACAGCGAACACAGTAAACCGCAGCAGGCGGCGAAGCCGGTTAATAAACCGGCCCTGATTAAAGAAATCATCCGCTCCCTGCCGCTGACCCTGAACGTCAAAATTGCCGAGCTGTCGATGAATGTCGCGGATCTCACGCAGATAAAAGCCGGCGATATTTTACCCATTTCGCTGGGAGAAACTTTTCCGGTAGCGATTGGGCAATCTGAATTATTTAGCGCCCTGATTGTGGAAGACAAAGACAAGCTGTTTTTGTCGGACTTAGCGGGCAAAAATGAGAATAGCCATGAGTAAACAAGACGATATTTTATCCGCGGATTTTGGCCTCACCGATGACGTTGCGCCAGCGGTGAAATCCGCCGACGCCGAGACGCTGGTCACCCGCCTGGAAGACCGCTTTTCCGACTCAATGACGCTGCTGAAACGCATTCCGGTGACCTTAACGCTGGAAGTGTCGTCGGTGGAGATTATGTTAGCCGACCTGCTTAACATCGACGACGACACGGTGATTGAACTGGATAAACTCGCCGGGGAGCCGCTGGATATTAAAGTGAACAATATCCTGCTGGGCAAAGCGGAAGTGGTGGTGGTCAACGAGAAGTACGGCCTGCGCGTGCTGGAGTTTAACACCCGCGACATCAACGATCTGGCGCCATGAAACGCCGCACTCAACTGATGCTGGGTCTGGCACTGCTGGCGCTCGCGCCGCTGGCACTGGCCCAGGGCGGCGATATTGCGCTGCTTAACGTGGTGACCCACGGCAACACCCAGGAATACAGCGTCAAAATTCAGGTGCTGATTCTGATGACCCTCGTCGGTTTGTTGCCGACGATGGTGCTGATGATGACCTGCTTTACGCGCTTTATTATCGTGCTGTCGCTGCTGCGCCAGGCGCTGGGGCTGCAACAAACGCCGCCAAACCGCATTCTGATTGGCATTGCGCTGTCTCTCACCCTACTGGTGATGCGCCCTATCTGGCTCAATATTTACGACCACGCGGTGGTGCCGTTTGAAAACGATCAGATTACCCTGACCGATGCGCTAAGCACCGCCGCTACGCCGCTCAAACGCTTTATGCTGGCGCAGACCGACAAAAAAGCGATGGCGCAAATCATGACCATCGGCGGCGCGACGGGCAATGCCGCCGACCAGGATCTCTCCATCGTGGTGCCTGCCTATGTGTTGAGCGAGCTGAAAACCGCCTTCCAGATTGGCTTTATGATTTACATCCCGTTTCTGGTTATCGACCTGATTGTCGCCAGCGTGCTGATGGCGATGGGGATGATGATGCTGTCGCCGCTGATTGTTTCGCTGCCCTTTAAGCTCATGCTGTTTGTGCTGATCGACGGCTGGTCGCTGACCATCGGCACGCTCACCACCAGCATTCGCGGGCTGGGGTTGGGCTGATGACGCTGACCGTTGACGTAGCCGCCGACATTGTCGCCAGCGGCATAAAAGTGGTGATCCTGCTGGTTTCGGTGCTGGTGGTGCCGAGCCTGCTGGTCGGCCTGCTGGTGAGCGTGTTCCAGGCGGTAACGCAGATTAACGAACAGACCCTGAGCTTTCTGCCAAGGCTGATTGTCACGCTGGTCGTGCTGGGCGTGTGCGGCAAATGGATGATTATCCAGTTGCATGACCTGTGCATTCACCTGTTTAGCCAGGCCGCGTTGCTGGTGCATTAAGATGCGCACAAGCGACGTGACACAACTGATGGATCTGGCGCTGGGGCTGTGGTTTCCCTTCGTGCGCATAATGGCGTTTCTGCGCTATGTGCCGGTGCTGGATAACAGCGCCCTGACCGTGCGCGTGCGGATTATTTTGTCGCTGGCGCTGGCAATTATCATCACGCCGTTGATCCCGCATCCCATTCCCCATGATTTGCTTTCACTCAACAGCCTGATCCTGACGGTGGAGCAAATTTTATGGGGGATGTTATTCGGGCTGATGTTTCAGTTTCTGTTTCTCGCGCTGCAACTGGCCGGGCAAATTCTCTCGTTCATTATGGGGATGAGCATGGCGGTGATGAACGACCCGAGCAGCGGCGCATCAACCACCGTGCTGGCGGAGCTTATCAACGTCTACGCGATCCTGCTGTTTTTCGCCATGGACGGGCATCTGCTGCTGGTGAGCGTGTTGTACAAGGGCTTCACCTACTGGCCGATTGGCAACGCGCTGCATCCGCAAACTCTGCGGACTATCGCACTAGCTTTTAGCTGGGTGCTGGCATCCGCATCGCTGCTGGCGCTGCCGACCACTTTTATCATGCTGATTGTGCAGGGCTGCTTTGGTCTGCTCAACCGCATTGCGCCGCCGCTGAACCTCTTCTCGCTCGGCTTTCCCATCAACATGCTGGCGGGGCTGGTCTGCTTTGCCACCCTGCTCTACAACCTGCCGGATCACTATCTGCATCTGGCGAATTTTGTGTTGCAGCAACTCGACGCGCTGAAAGGTCACTATGGCGGATAGCAGCAGCGAAGAAAAAACAGAGAAGCCCTCGGCGCAAAAGCTGCGTAAAGCGCGTGAAGAGGGGCAACTGCCGCGCTCGAAGGATATGGGGCTGGCGGCGAGCCTGTTTGCGGCGTTTGTGGTGATTTCCAGCAGCTTCCCGTGGTATGCCGATTTTGTGCGCGAGAGTTTTATCAGCGTGCATCAGTACGCGCAGCAGATTAATAATCCGGACGTTATCGGCCAGTTTCTGCGCCATCACCTGTTAATTCTCGGCAAGTTTATTCTCACGCTGCTGCCGATGCCCGCCGCCGCGCTGCTCTCTTCGCTGGTGCCTGGCGGCTGGCTGTTTCTGCCGAAAAAAATCCTCCCGGACTTCAGCAAAATCAGCCCGTTAAAAGGCATTGGGCGGCTGTTCTCCAGTGAACATCTGGCGGAAACGGGAAAGATGACGGTGAAGTCGGTGGTGGTGCTGGTGATGCTGTGGATTAGCCTACGCAATAACTTTACCGCCTTTCTCGGCCTACAGGCGCTGCCTTTTAAGCTGGCGATGAATGAGGGTTTATCGCTCTACGCCAGCGTGATGCGCAACTTTGTCATCCTGTTTATTTTCTTTGCGCTTGTCGACGTGCCGCTGGCGAAAGCCCTTTTCACCAAAGGGCTGAAGATGACCAAACAGGAGCTGAAAGAAGAGTACAAAAATCAGGAAGGCAAACCGGAAGTGAAGGCGCGCGTGCGGCGGCTACAACGGCAGCTGGCGATGGGGCAAATCCGCAAAGTGGTGCCGAAAGCCAACGTGGTGATCACCAACCCGACCCACTACGCCGTGGCGTTGCAATATGACACGTCGCGCGCCGCTGCGCCGTTTGTGGTGGCAAAAGGCACCGATGAAATCGCCCTCTATATTCGCCAGGTCGCCGCTGAGAATCAGGTGGAAGTGGTCGAGTTCCCGCGACTGGCGCGCTCGGTTTACTACACCACCCAGGTGAATCAGCAAATTCCGTTCCAGCTTTACCGGGCCATCGCCCACGTTCTGACCTACGTCCTGCAAATGAAACACTGGCGCGACGGCGCACAGCCGCGCCCGGCCCTGAACAG
Source organism: Pseudocitrobacter faecalis (assembly GCF_965231525.1). NCBI lineage: Bacteria > Pseudomonadati > Pseudomonadota > Gammaproteobacteria > Enterobacterales > Enterobacteriaceae > Pseudocitrobacter > Pseudocitrobacter faecalis. Next base: position 2,501,245 of record NZ_CBDDNJ010000002.1, read on the forward strand.
ACATATTTCCATTCCCAAAGAGGTGCTTAAACTGGATGGCGAAAACAACTAAATCGTTCCTCGCGCTGCTGCGCGGCGGTAATCTCGGCGTGCCGCTGGTGATCCTATGCATTCTGGCGATGGTCATTTTGCCGCTGCCGCCTGCGCTGCTGGATATTCTGTTCACCTTCAACATTGTGCTGGCGGTGATGGTGCTGCTGGTGGCGGTGTCGGCAAAAAGGCCGCTGGAATTCAGCCTGTTCCCGACCATTTTGCTGATCACCACCTTAATGCGCCTGACGCTCAACGTCGCCTCTACGCGCGTGGTGCTGCTGCACGGGCATCTCGGCGCGGGTGCGGCGGGTAAGGTGATTGAATCGTTTGGTCAGGTGGTGATTGGCGGCAACTTTGTCGTCGGTTTCGTGGTGTTTATCATCCTGATGATCATCAACTTTATCGTTGTCACTAAAGGGGCCGAGCGAATCTCCGAGGTTTCTGCCCGCTTTACCCTGGACGCAATGCCCGGCAAGCAAATGGCGATTGACGCCGACCTTAACGCCGGGCTGATCAACCAGGCGCAGGCGCAAACCCGGCGTAAAGATGTTGCCAGCGAGGCCGATTTCTACGGCGCGATGGACGGGGCGTCGAAGTTTGTACGCGGGGACGCCATCGCCGGGATGATGATTCTCGCGATCAACCTGATTGGCGGCGTCTGTATCGGGATTTTCAAATACAACCTGAGCGCCGATGCCGCCTTCCAGCAATATGTGCTGATGACCATCGGTGACGGCCTGGTGGCGCAGATCCCTTCCCTGCTGCTCTCCACTGCGGCGGCGATTATTGTCACCCGCGTCAGCGACAACGGCGATATCGCCCACGACGTGCGTAACCAGTTGCTGGCAAGCCCGTCAGTGCTCTACACCGCCACCGGGATTATGTTTGTGCTGGCGGTGGTGCCGGGAATGCCGCACTTCCCGTTCCTGATGTTCAGCGCCCTGCTTGGTTTTACCGGCTGGCGGATGAGCAAACGCCCGCAGGCGGCGGAGGCGGAAGAGAAAAGCCTCGAAACGCTGACCCGCACCATCACCGAAACCAGCGAGCAACAGGTCAGTTGGGAGACCATCCCGCTGATCGAACCCATCAGTTTAAGCCTGGGTTATAAGCTGGTGGCGCTGGTGGATAAAGCGCAGGGCAACCCGCTCACCCAGCGAATTCGCGGCGTGCGGCAGGTGATTTCTGACGGCAACGGCGTGCTGCTACCGGAGATCCGCATTCGGGAAAACTTCCGCCTCAAGCCCAGCCAGTACGCTATTTTCATCAACGGCATTAAGGCTGATGAAGCGGATATTCCGGCGGATAAACTGATGGCCCTGCCCTCCAGCGAAACCTACGGCGAGATTGACGGCGTACTGGGGAACGACCCGGCGTACGGCATGCCGGTCACCTGGATTCAGCCTGCGCAGAAAGCGAAGGCGCTGAATATGGGGTATCAGGTGATCGACAGCGCCAGCGTGATTGCTACCCATGTGAATAAGATTGTGCGCAGCTATATTCCTGATTTGTTTAACTATGACGATATTACGCAGTTGCATAACCGTTTATCGTCGATGGCACCACGGCTGGCAGAGGATTTGAGCGCAGCGCTGAATTACAGCCAGTTGCTGAAAGTGTACCGCGCGCTGCTGACCGAAGGCGTTTCCCTGCGCGATATCGTCACCATCGCCACCGTGCTGGTCGCCAGTAGCGCGGTGACGAAAGATCCTATTCTGCTGGCAGCCGATGTGCGCCTGGCGCTGCGGCGCAGCATTACCCATCCGTTCGTGCGTAAGCAGGAGCTGACGGTGTATACGCTGAACAATGAGCTGGAAAATCTGCTCACCAACGTGGTGAATCAGGCGCAACAGGCCGGCAAAGTGATGCTCGACAGCGTGCCGGTCGACCCGAATATGCTCAACCAATTTCAGACGACGATGCCGCAGGTAAAGGAGCAGATGAAAGCGGCAGGAAAAGACCCGGTGCTGCTGGTGCCGCCGCAGTTACGCCCTTTGCTGGCGCGCTATGCGAGATTGTTTGCGCCGGGGCTGCATGTGCTGTCGTATAACGAAGTGCCGGATGAGCTGGAGTTGAAGATTATGGGGGCGTTGAGTTGATTGGGATTCTTTTCAATGCCATGCAGCATGACGTCATTGATTGACGTCATGCTGTAAACAGATTACGATGACACCATACAATGACGTCATGGATTGATAGTATGATTAAGGTCAGCGCGCTCGGCTCTCGTCATAGAAAAACATTCGACGATGTTATGACGGAGCCGCCAAAATCTGGAATTAAATGGGATGATGTTGTTGCACTCATTAAAGCAGTGGGTGGAACAATAAAAAATAACAATGGTTCCAGAAGGAAATTTCAGATTGGAACAACCAAATTCAGTACACATGAGCCACATCCAAAGAATGTGATGGATAAAGGTGCAGTAGCAGGTCTTAAGGAGTGGTTCGTTAACTGTGTAGGGGTAGATTATGAATAAAGCATCGAACATTATCACAATTAAAGGTCAACCAGCCGCAGTGACATTTGAAGCCGATATCAACGCATTTCGCGGCAAATTCCTCAATGTAAATGGTTATTGCGACTTTGTGGCGACAAGCATTGAGGCGTTATACCGGGAAGGTGAAAGTGCGCTGGATGAGTGGGTGGCGGATTGTGAAGAGGACGGCATTGCCCCTTTTCGTGAAGAAGAAGAGCAAAAACGCCTGACGCTTCGTGTTCCTCATCACATCGATTCACGGTTGACCATCGTCGCCAGACAACATTCCATTTCAAAAAACCAGCTCATTGTTGATGTTTTAGAACGTGAGTTTTCAGTCCAGATGTAAACAGGTCGGATGCCGGGTGGCATCCGACCCTTTATGTGTTCATCAGTATTTTCCGTTTACAAAATCGTCTCTTCCGTCAAAATCCGCCGCGCGCCCAAAAAATGATCCTGCCAGAAAGGTTCCCCTAACCGACTTATCCGAATGGTTTCGCCAGTACGCGGCGACTCGATAAATTGCCCATCGCCCAGATACACGCCCATATGATCGGCAATCTCGCGGCTGTGGATATGAAAAAACAGCAGATCGCCCCGGCGCAGATCGTTATTCGCCACAATGGTTGCCCGGCGATAGTGGTACATCTCGTTGGCCGTGCGCGGGAGTTTTGCCTCGAGGATCTTGTTGTAGGCATAAAAAACTAACCCACTACAATCGAAGCCTTGATCGGGCCGCGTACCACCCCAGACGTAAGGCTTGCCAAGCTGTTGCTCCAGACGGTGAATCGCCACTTCGGTGATATTGTGCAGATGGTCACTGCTTAAGAAATGGTTGTTTTCCGCCAGCGCCTGCCAGCGTCTGTCATTCGCCTTGAGTGGCGCAGGAAACCATTCAGGATGCAGTTTAATCTGCTCGCGGTTATGCTGGCGCAGTGCCCTTCTACTTTCAGCATTGCCTTCAACAATATAGCTGGCCTGTTTTTTCAAATGTACCTGGTACTGTTTTAGCAGCCGCGCACGGTTTTGCATCCGCTCGTGGGCGGCGTAACTGAAGGAAGCATGCGATGCGACAGTAAACGACATAGCAGGGAGCAGAACGCACCATGTAAACAAACAGCGCGCGAGGGGGTACACAGACATAACGGGCAAAAACCGGGTAAAAAACAGACGCTGATTTTACCGAACCGATGCCCAAAGCAGGGTTAATAATGGCTTATTAAAAGATTATTAACCCCGGTTCGCCGCTAATCAAAACAGCGATTTCGTCGTCCAGATTCGGCTCTGCCAGCGTCGGTACATCAACGCGGCTCTCACGCCCTCATCAATAATGTACGCCAACCATACTCCCACCAGCCCCAGACCGGCGGAAATACCCAGAACGTACGAGAACGGCAGGCTGACAATCCACATCACAATAATTCCGCAGATAAACGGAAAACGCACATCCCCGGTTGAGTTGAGTGAGCTGATCACGATGATGTTGGTGGCACGCCCAAGCTCCAGCAAAATGGAGTACATAAACAGCACCCGCGCCATTTCAATAATCGTTTCGCTTGGCGTAAACAGCGCCATTATAGGCCTTGCGAACGTTGCCAGCAGCGCACTCACCAGCAAGGCAATGAACAAGCCAATTCGCCAACTGCGCATTCCCTGACGATAGGCGGTATCCAGCTCGCGCGCGCCAATCGCCCGGCCAATGATAATTTGCGAGGCCTGGCCTATCGACATGGCAAACAGCGCGACAAACTGACTGATGCTGGAAGCGTAAATTTTGGTGGTCAGCGCTTCGGTACCCAACAGCGCGATAATGGCCGTCACCACCAGTTGGGAGCCTGCGTAGGATAAGTTCTCGCCGGCGGACGGCAGACCGTATTGCAGGATAGAACTGAGCATTTTGCGCGAGCACTGTTTCAGTTTCTGCCAGCGAAAACGATAGCCAATGTATTTATTCAGCAGCCAGACGCTCAGCACCATGCCCACAATGTTGGCGATGCTACTGGCAATGCCGACGCCGGTCACCCCCATGTCCAGAAAATGAAGCGGGCCATAGAGGAACATATAGTTGAGAATTACGTTCACCACGCTCACCGTGATGGGCACCACCATCGCCTGACGCACGTAACCGTGGGTACGTAAAATAGGCAGCACCGAGGAGTAAAGCGCAATAATCACCGAGCTGCCGCCAATAATTTGGATAAACGGCGCACCCACGCTGACCAGGCGTTCGCTCAACCCGAGTGCGCGCAAAAAACCTTCCCCCAGAAAAATAAAGAGAAAACTCATCAACACGCCGATGATGAAGGCCACCACCAGCCCGTTAGTTATCACGTATTCCACGCGGTGAAACTTTTTCGCGCCAATAAGCTGTGCAACAACAATCTGCACACCTACGGTCAAAAAACCGTAAAAGATAACCGATATTGCCAGAATCTGACTGGCGACACCGGTCGCCGCCACCGCTTCATCGGAATAGTGCCCCAGCATAAACACGCTGACGTAGTTCATCAGCAATCGCAGCAACTGCTCGACAAATATCGGCCAGGCCAATGTATAAAGCCCCAGCCGAAAGGTATTTTCACCACCACACATCGCCCGTCATCCCTGTTATTGAACACTTTTTAAATAGCGGTGAATGATGATCAACCATCTTCACTCATGCGGTCTATGGCGGCGTATAAAATCAGAAAAGCGCACACTGGTAGGAGGTGATATTCCCAACTCGCCCCTTTCGCAGCGCAAGCGATTCGTACTATATTCATCGACATCTTTTTTAAGGGAGTGAACAGATGAAACGTACCTTACTGGCGATGATCACCCTGATGGCAAGCGGCCTGGCACTGGCGGATGAATGCAATGACGCCAGCACCCAGAGCGACCTGAATCAATGCACTGCCGCTCAATATCAGGCGGCGGATAAGAAGTTAAACGAGACGTATCAGGCAGCACAAAAGCGCGCACAGGAACCGCAGCGTGAGCAATTGAAAAAAGCGCAGAACGCATGGATTGCTTCCCGCGATGCCGATTGCGAACTGCTCAGTTCCAGTAGCGAAGGTGGTAGCGTGCAGCCAATGGTGCGTAACCAGTGCCTGACGGATAAAACCGCCGAGCGGGAAGCCTTTCTCGCTTCCCTGTTACAGTGCGAAGAGGGAGACCTGAGTTGCCCGCTGCCGCCCGCGAACGCCAATTAACGGACACGAATGCCTTCGATAATCATCTGCTGCACATTGTCGACCGTGCGCTGAAAGAAGGCGTCATCCTGCAATGTCGCGCCCGTCACGGCTTCCACCTGGGTGGCAAAATCCGCATAGTGCTGGGTCGTTGCCCAAATCATAAAAATGAGGTGATGGGGATCGACTGGTGCGAGTTTCCCTGTATTGACCCACGCAGCGATAATCGCGGATTTTGCCTCGACCAGCGCCTTCAAATCGCCTGTCAGTTCGTTCATCAGCAACGGCGCGCCTTGCAGCATCTCAAGGCAGAACAGTCGCGACGCCTGCGGGTAGTCACGTGAGACTTCCAGTTTCAGCCTGATGTACTCTCTGATTGCCACCAGCGGGGCGAGATCTTCACGAAATGCTTTCAGGGGCGCCAGCCAGATAGCCAGAATTTGCCGCATCACGGCGATATAAAGCGCCTCTTTAGAGGGATAGTAGTAGAGCAGATTGGTTTTTGACACGCCGGCAAGCTCCGCCACCTGCTCCAGGCGTGTGCCATGAATACCGAACTGGGAAAAAGTATCGAGCGCAGCCGAAAGAATGGCTTGTTTTTTTGCACTGACTGCCTGCGAGCGTTTTCCGCTTTTCTTAGTTGCGTCCTGAGCCATACGCCCTCTCCTGTAATTAGCCTCCACAGCATAGCAAAAGCGGGAGGCATACACAGGCGTGATACTTACGGCTCCTGATTAAGTGATGCTTCCGTAGCCGATTGCGGTATCTTTTTACGCTTAAATTTCATTTCACTGACCAGTACGCCCACCACAATAAAGGCGGCGCCGAGTAGCGCCAGCGCGGGTAAACGCTCCCCCGCCAGTCGGCCAAAAATCCCCGCCCATACGGGTTCACCGGTATAAATAACCGTCGCGCGCGTCGGCGATACGCTGCGCTGGGCCCAGTTCATGGTCACCTGAATAATGGCGCTGAAGATCCCCAGTCCCAACGCCACTATCAGCAATCCAGAGGATACAGGCGGCACGCTTTCGCCAGCAGGTACCATCATGGCGAACGCCACAATCGACGCCGTCGCCAGTTGTACAACGGTCACCCGCCGCACATCGACTTTCCCTGCCCAGGCGCTGATAAGAATAATTTCAGCAGCAATCGCCACCGCGCTGGCAAGCGTAATCAGCTCGCCCTGCCCGAGCGCCAGCAAATCGCCATTTGGCCCGGCAAGAAAAATCAGCCCGATAAAAGCCAGCACGATGCCCACGCAGGACATCAGACCCGGCATTCTCCCCAGGCAGAGCCACTGCAACAGCGGCACCAGCGGAACATACATGGCGGTAATAAAAGCGGATTTACTGCTGGGAATCGACTGCAATCCCCAGGTTTGCAGGCTGTAACCCAGCGCAATGGCGATACCAATCACCATGCCTGCTTTCAATTCAAGACGTGTCAAACCACGCAGTGAGCGCGCGCAAAGCACTCCAACGGCGACCGCTGCCATCGCAAAGCGTACGCCAACGAAAAAGAACGGCCCACTGAGGGAGACCGCGTACTGCACGGCGAGAAAAGTGCCGCCCCAGAACATGGTGATGAGGATCAGGATAGCTTCCTGAGGCTTAACAGAGAATGCGTAGCGTGAGAAAAAAGACATGATGCCGCCGGGAAATCAAACAGCCTTACAGTGTGCAGTGAGCAAGGTCACAGTTCAAGGCGGAGACGCATAATAAAAAGCCGCCGGATCCATCGGCGGCGGAGGGGGTTACAGAGTGTATAAACACTCGCTACGGATTAACTCAGCCATGTGAGAGGTTAGCTGTTGCGGTTGCTACCATGGCTGTTTTTCCCTCCCTTTTTACCTGCTTCGGAGGCGCGCTGCGGATCATTTTTGAAATTACCGCCGCTGTGCTGGCCACCCTTACGACCTGCTTCTGATGCTCTGTCCCGGTCTTCAGCAAAGTTACCTGAACCACCACGATGATTTGCCATTTCTGACCTCCAGTTGATTAGACATCATATTGCATTACGTGAAATCAGGGAGTCATTCCCCCGCAGCAATGGCGTTGACCATTTTTTGTGCTGCGTGACACTAAGCTTAGCGAACTACGCAGGTTTATGAGGGGGTTTGTAACATTTTGTAATGGGTTCATGGCCTCAGAACACCGTTACGATAAGAACGCGTCATAATTAACTCTTATCTCAACGAAAAAATGCATAAGAGAAAGTGTGTCATGATGCTTCTGTCTGCCCCTTAACAATAAGGGGCAGGGTGTCAGGTGCGCTTAACGCACGTTTTTAATCACTTTAACTGTATAACGACCACCGGCTTGTCGATAAGCGCCATGGATATCCGTTTCAAACCCAGGATACCAGGCACCAATGTCACAGAGCATTTGTATGAACTCAAGCGTAGGGCGATTCTCCTCGGTTAGCATCTCTCCGGGCATCACCAGAGGTACACCTGGCGGATACGGCAGAATCATGTTGGCACTGACCCGCCCAATCATGTCGTCGACGTAGATCTCCTCTATCTCGCCATGAAGCTCTTTCTGGAAAGCCGCATGAGGGTTCATCACCATCGTGGGTAAATTCTCAAAAGCGCGGAACATTAACTCTGGCAACTTGTGCTGGCGAATCAGTTGATGAATGCCGTTTGCCAGCTCCTGAATGCGCATACCGGCATAGAACGTGGGCTGCTTTTCATAGACCGAGGGCAGCATCTCTTTGACGAGCTCGTTACGATCGTAGGCACATTTGAAATCATTTAATGCTCGCAGCAGGCTCAGCGCTTTGGTTTTATTGATACCAATACTGAACAGGAATAAGAGGTTATAGGGGCCTGTTTTCTCGACAATAATGCCATGCTGATCGAGATATCTGGCCACGATGGATGCCGGAATCCCCTGCTCCTCCATTTTGCCCTGTTTATCCATACCAGGAGTGAGCAGAGTGACTTTAATGGGATCAAGGAACATGTGCCCATCATCGATATTTTTAAATCCGTGCCATTCTGCTTCCGGTGTAAGATTCCAACAGCAAGGTGCCAAAGATTCATCGTCTGGCTGCCAGACGTCGAAGAACCAGCTATTTGAAGCGGACTTAATCTTTTTAATCTCTTTACGGAAACGAACGGCGCGCAGGATGGAGTTTTCCATCAATCGCTTACCCGTATTTCCTTTCATCATCGCCGCAGAGGTTTCAATCGAGGCAACAATACCGTAGTGAGGCGACGTAGAAGTATGCATCATAAACGCTTCGTTGAAGGTCTCCTCTTCCACCTCCCCTTTAATATGAATCATTGAAGCCTGGGAAAAAGCGGCCAGCAATTTATGTGTAGACTGCGTTTCATATATCACTTTACCCGGTACACGCTCGCCACTCATTCCACACAACCCTTTGTAGATGGGGCTGAAATTGGTATAGGGCACCCAGGCAGAATCAAAGTGAATGGATTTTACATCCAGCGTCTGTTTAATGTAGTCGGTGTTATAAAGTAGCCCGTCATAGGTGGAGTTGGTGATCACGGCATGAACGGGCCAGGTCGCACCTGGCGTCTGTTTTATACGCGCTTCGATCGTTTCGCGAGCAAACTCGCTGCGAGGAATACCGCCTAAAATTCCCCACGCGTTTCGCGTTGGACGAAAGTAGATTGGCGTGACGTCGCTCATGATCATTAAATGGGTCAGCGATTTGTGGCAATTACGGTCAACTAAAATAGTGCTTCCCGCAGGTGCGGCGTACATGCCCACAATCTTATTGGCTGTCGATGTGCCGTTTGTCACCATGTAGCTGCGGTCGGCGTTAAATGCCTCAGCGATATAATTCTCTGCTTCACGATGAGGGCCGGAGTGGTCAAGAAGCGAACCGAGTTCAGACACAGACACCGAGATATCTGACTTCATGGTATTTGCGCCAAAAAAGTCATAGAAAAGACTCCCCACTGGGCTTTGCTGGAAAGCCGTTCCGCCCATATGGCCCGGTGTGCAAAACGTGTATTTCCCTTCGTCTACATAGCGAAACAGCGCTTTCGTAAACGGTGGAAGAATCGCATCAAAATAGGCGTCAGTTCCGCGCTGAATGCGTGCGGCAATCTCATCCACCTCGTCAAAAGCATATTCGAAAAAATGAAGGTTAAGGCCAAGATCCTCTACATTTATTTCGAGCTGCTTACGCTGACTTGAAAATGCATACATTGGCAACTGTTCATTTAATCCTGAGATATTTTTTGGTAAGAGCACTGACCATGTATCCCAGTCAAAAACAACACCACATACTTTCGCGTTATTTTCAACCAACTCCATGAGGTCATCCACATCCTCTGGATAAATAATACGATACTGTTCTGCCAGTAACTTTTTATGCAGTTCTTCGATAGGTGCTTCTTTTGCCAGAACACCAAAGTGATTCATGATTGCAATTATTTTCATTTTCTTATCCCTGATAAGCCGTTACTGCGCTCTCATCCTTTTTCTGGATAAACATGCCCCAGAAAGTCCAGCCAGAGAATGTGACTAACGCCCCCAACATCATGGCTTCTTCACCAGATGAATAAAGTGCATAGAAGCTATAGATAGTACCCAGCAGTGCAATAAATGTGTTGGCTTTCATCTGCCCACCAGGAATTGCTGCTAATTTTTGCATCGGTATTAACGCTGCCATGGAGAGAACATAAGGCACCAAATTAGTTACGACAGCCAGATTAACCAAACTATTAAATTGTTTATTCAACGACGGACTTATGGTCATCAATGCCAGTAACGTCTGAATAATGCCTAAAATAATCATGCCAACAACGGGCGCATCTTTCGCCGTGACGCGTGAAAACACGCGAGGGAAATAACCGATATCGGCCGAAGATTTGAAGACCTGGGCCACGGTAAACTGCCAGCCCAGCAGCGATCCAATGCAGGCCAGCGCCATCAGGAACATAACAATGCTTCCGACCACCGGCGTAAACATTGAAGCATAAGCCAAACCAAACGGTGCTGTAGAGTGCAGAAGATCGAGATTCGGGACAATACCCGCGATAACGTTAGTGGATAAAATATAGATAACGGCGCAAACCAGCGTACCGCCGAAAACGGCAATGGGAACATTTTTTTGCGGATTATCGACAGTATCCATATTCGCACAGGCAGATTCTAATCCCAGGAATGCCCACAGCGTCATAGAGATTGACGTTGAAATTGCGGAGAAGAAATCCATATTATTGGGATTCCATGCGCTAACATAAAGCGATGGACTAAACCAGAACCAGCCAATAACACATAACCCTACAACAGGAATAATGACGCCCCAGACGGTAACAGAACCAATTTGCCCTGTTATTTTTGCCCCACCGAAATTTAATACAGTCGTCACCCACAGCACTGCAATTGTGGCCAGGCAAACCTGAACCGGAGTAAGTTCTGCGCCAAATAAAACCGTTCCGTAACCTACGGCAGAAATTGCAATGGCGATATTGGCGATTAATAAACTTATTGCATACGTATAATTAGCAATGAAATTTCCTGACTTTCCAAATGCATACTCTGCATAGCCGCCCATGCCGCCACTTTTCGAACTAAAGAGACCGCATTTCGAAAATGCCCATGCCAGCGCAAGCGACCCAAATGCGGTCACCAGCCAGGACAATATAGACATTGTGCCTACTTCAGCAAGCTTTGTCGGTAACATAATAATGCCTGACCCCAGCATATTCACCGCTGTTAATATCGTCAGGTGCATTACGCCCATTTTATTCCCGGGATTACTCATAATGACTTCTCTTTATAATAAAATTATAATTTCCTTGAATACGACACACTCTATCTACGCTGAAAGTTTCGCTACGTCATAAGACGCTCCTTGTATGAAAGAGATTCATTCATTAATGAAGGGGGATTTGATGGTGCGTTCCCGATATTGGGATAACGGCTGGGCCAGATTTTCTCCGGTGTGAGACCCAGCGCATCAGCAATAATGCGTTCCGCTTTTGGATAGGCACGTGAGAGCGCATTCTTGAGCGTGTCGGGCTTAAGACCTGAACGAACGGAAAGCGCGCGAATCGAGAGCCCCTGTTTATGGAGTGCCGCAACAATATCTACTCTGTGCCAGTCAGCACGATCTTCATTTGTGACCATAATTGGATTACCCTCTGCAATTACCCCTTGGGTTAACCCCATGGAGTGAATTCAATATGATGCTGTTGGCACTAGCATTGATCTCTTTTGAGATAACAAAAAGCACTAAACACAGTTTTTGTGATTTAAATCGTATTTTAATGATCTCTATGTGAACCAATCGCAGAGCTCAATGACGATGGATGGATAAAAATGAGTAATGAAGGTCGGCACATTGATGAGAAGGGTGAACTGATTTCTTTAGCGGACAGGCTCCGCTACCTGATTGGTCGTCGAAGCACCCGGGCGGCGGCGAAAGCCTGGCAACTCTCCTACTCGACCCTTAATAATTACATCACCCGGGGCACGGAACCCTCTCTTAGCGTGGCAGCCAAAATCGCTGAACTTGAAGGGGTTACCATCGAGTGGTTAGCCTGGGGGGATCGCGACGAGTCCTCTGTTACACTTCATGACGCCCCTCCGGTTTATCAAGTCAACAGAGCCGAGCCCACCCAAAGCGAACCGCTACAGATGGCCTGGATGCTGGTATTCAATTCGCTCGACCGACAAGAACAAGAAGCCGTACTGAAACTGGTTCACAAAGAAGGTATTCAGGGGATCTTGCGTGAGTCGGAACAACGTCACCACCTGGCTCAGGCGTTGTCGGAACTTAACGCCTCTCAACGTCGTGATTTCTATTTTCATGCACAGGCGCTGATTGATGCGTTAAAGTCTGAGCAAAAAAATGAGGGCTAGATTAAACCCGAAATGATCTTTATGGAGATCATTTTTCTTGCAATAACGCTCACCCTGGCAGTAAAGTACGCGATAGCGACTACTGCCCAGGAGGCTATGAGGATGGAAACTTCAGATAACGAGCAAACCTTACAAGACGAAGTCAGTGTACGTACACAAAAGCTTGCGCAGCTTCGTCAGTCAGGTAACGCCTTTCCTAACGACTTCCGTCGTGATGCAACATCGGAATCCCTGCACCATCTCTATGATGCATTCAGTGCCGAAGCACTTTGCGAGCATAAAATTAGCGTATCTGTTGCAGGGCGACTGATGACCCGGCGGGTGATGGGTAAAGCGTCGTTCTTAACGCTTCAGGATATGGGGGGAAGAATTCAGCTCTATATCAGCGAGAAGAATCTTAATGCCGGAAAATATGACACGCTTCTTAAGTTGGTCGATCAAGGCGATATTATCGGTGCATCGGGCGTGTTGTTTAAAACACAAACAGGTGAGCTGACCCTCGACTGCAAAGAGATGCGTCTTCTCACCAAAGCCGTCAAACCCTTACCCGATAAATTTCATGGGCTAACTGACCAGGAGCGGCGCTATCGACAACGTTATCTGGATCTTATCGCCAATGAAAAAACGCGCCACACTTTCAAGGTGCGTTCACGAATCATGTCGGTGATTCGCAACTTTATGCATACGCGGCACTTTATGGAAGTCGAAACGCCGATGATGCAGCTTATTCCTGGCGGTGCATCAGCGCGCCCCTTTATTACGCGTCATAATGCGTTAAATCAGGATATGTTCCTGCGCATCTCACCTGAGCTCTATCTTAAACGCCTGGTGGTTGGCGGCTTTGAACGCGTTTTCGAGATCAACCGCAACTTCCGCAATGAGGGCATTTCACCGCGCCATAACCCAGAGTTCACCATGATGGAACTCTATATGGCTTATGCCGACTACAACGATCTCATCGACCTGACCGAAGCGCTATTCCGCCAGGTCGCCATGGAGGTTACAGGCGATACTGTGGTGACCTATGGCGAATACGCTTTTGACTTTGGTAAACCTTTTACGCGGCTAACCATGAAAGAAGCCATCGTGAAATATGGCAATAACATTCATCCGGAGGAGCTTAATTCACCGGAGAAAACGTTAGCGCTGGCACATCGTCTGGCGATTACGCCAGAGGAGAGCTGGGGGAATGGGCGCCTCATCACGGAGATCTTTGACGTCGTCGCTGAAAGCCATCTGATTCAACCCACCTTTATAACCGAATATCCGGCCGAAGTTTCACCTCTGGCGCGGCGTAACGATAGCGATCCCGAGATAACCGATCGCTTCGAATTCTTTATTGGTGGACGAGAAATTGGCAATGGTTTCTCAGAACTGAATGATGCCGAAGATCAGGCTGAACGTTTTATGGCTCAGGTTGCCTCCAGAGACGCAGGGGATGATGAAGCGATGTATTACGACGCGGATTACGTCACGGCGCTGGAATATGGATTACCGCCCACGGCTGGCCTGGGAATCGGGATCGACAGAATGGTGATGCTTTTTACAGACTCGGCCACTATCCGCGATGTCATTCTCTTTCCAACTCTGCGCCCGGTAAACTGAGCGATCGCAGGAGGAAGCGAATTGTGCAATGTGGTATTGCATTTCAGTGCCAGAACAGGGTGTATTTGCAGCCTTAACGAGCATGGAGAGTTCATCATTGGGACATTGATATCAGGTGACAAACCAGCCTCAGGCGATCTGTTGGTCAGCGATCATGACGCCAATGGGCCTGCCAGCGTGTTTAACGTTACCCGAGACAGCAGACTCACAATTGATATTCACTTTCGTACCTGTTCGGAAGTGTGTGCGCGTCACTGGCTTAAAACACGCGGAGTGACATTTTAACGTCAACGCGGGCAGTTTTTGCCCGCGTAGCTACGCTGACATATTGGTTAGGCTGCTTTCTGAGCAGGTCAATTTGTCAGATCATTTCAAAACATTAACAGTGAATCTTTATTTTACATTCAATCACATGCGTCATTGTTACAAATCAAAGAAATGGTTCTAAAGTTTGCACTCCTGTCGACACGGCTTATCTTTAAAGAAGGACAGCGAAAAGCTGTGTAACGATAAACCGAGGAGTGTTGCAGATGGCAAAAGTTCTGGTGCTTTATTATTCCATGTATGGACACATTGAGACGATGGCCAAAGCTGTCGCAGAGGGTGCAAATAAGGTTTCTGGCGCCGAAGTTGTCGTCAAACGCGTACCTGAAACCATGTCACCGGAAGCTTTCGCTAAAGCGGGCGGGAAAACGCACACCGCGCCGGTTGCCACGCCGCAGGAACTGGCTGAATATGATGCCATCATCTTTGGTACCCCTACTCGCTTCGGGAATATGTCCGGGCAGATGCGTACTTTCCTTGATCAAACCGGCGGTCTGTGGGCTTCTGGCGCGCTGTACGGCAAAATCGGTAGCGTCTTCAGTTCTACCGGCACCGGCGGCGGTCAGGAGCAGACGATAACCTCAACATGGACTACGCTTGCTCATCATGGGATGGTGATTGTTCCTATCGGCTACGGCGCACAGGAATTATTTGATGTCTCCCAGGTTCGCGGCGGCACGCCTTATGGCGCGACCACCATCGCGGGCGGCGACGGCTCACGTCAGCCGAGCGAAGAAGAACTCGCCATTGCCCGCTATCAGGGTGAATATGTCGCCGGCCTTGCGGTTAAGTTAAAAGGTTAATCTTCAGCAGGAGGATTTCTATGCCAACACAAGAAGCAAAAGCTCACCACGTTAACGAATGGGCGAGCTTGCGCAACACCTCGCCGGAAATCGCCCAGGCGATTTTTGAGGTGGCCAAATATGATGAAAAACTGGCCGAACAGATCTGGGAAGAAGGCAGTGATGAAGTCCTCGCCCTGGCGTTCAGTAAAACCGATAAAGATTCGCTCTTCTGGGGCGAGCAGACCATCGAACGTAAAAACGTTTGATGAACGTGCTGTGTGAATGACAAAGGCTCCCGATGGGAGCCTTTTTGTTATGGATGAGTCCTTGCGCGCTGACGCCCTCACCCCGCCCCTCTCCCACAGGGAGAGGAAGAAAGCCACACCGCGCTCGGTAGGCCCCCTCGCCCCTTTGGGGGGAGAGTTAGGGTGAGGGGCAAACAACTAACCTCTCCTACTTCACAGCGTCCTTCATCACCGCTTTAAACGTCTCCATCGGGCAGAAACCGTTAGCATCCACCGGGCAACCGTCCAGCGCCAGCGTCACGCGCTGCGGTGGTGATTGCAGGGTCAACGCCTGTGCGTCACGAATTTGCTTCGTGCTTTGATACAGGTACTCAATCTTCATCAAATCACGGTTTCCTTTCGCGTCATGCCAGCGCTGGAAAACGATTTTCCCGCCAATCGGGGTACGCTCATACTGGTCATGCAACTGATAAGGTTTGAAATCGAGCGCGGTCAGTAACGAGGCGATATTGGAATCATGCCCGACCATCAGCGTCACTTTGGCAGATTTATCTGCATCTGCAACCAGCGCGTTATTGATATATTTCACCAGCGGCGCAGCAACGTTTTGCGCCACCTCTTTCGAGGTGAAGAGACTGTCCTGATAACCGTTCTTCAGCTGTGATAAGACACGCCACTGCTGGTCAGTCTTGATTTTACCCCATGCCACCTGATCGAGCGGGAAACCCTCGTAGTACTGCAACGTAAAGGCATCCACCAGCGAGTTGCCCACCTTCAACGGCCCGGAAACACCCGGCTCTTTCTGGTATTGCGCGCTGAAACTGTCTTTGGCCCCGTTCAGGTCGCATTGCTGTTTTTCTTTGCAGCTCGGTGACTGACGGTAGTCGGCAATTTGCTCCAACAGTTTATAGCTCTCGTCGAGATGCATTTGCTGGCGCTCTTTTTCCATTGCCTGCACGGCCTGCTGGCTGAACTGCGCAGAATCGACGGTGATCACCGGGTTAAAGGTCGGGTCCATGGTCCCCATTGCAGCCTGATGATGAACCGGAATATCACACCCCGGGAATGCCCCGGTGATAAAGAATTGCGCTGTCGCCACCGTGCGTTGCAGGCTATTGGCATACGCGTATACCGTGTTATCCGTCGGGCACTCGCCTGAGGTCACCATCCCCTGCTGCGCCAGCCATTCACGCATGTAATGGCCCATATAGATTTCCAGCACGCCGCCTTTGGTGGTGAGTTGCCCACCAGGGACATCCCATTCCGGCCAGCCTTGCGGGGTGGATTGTTCCAGCACGCTGCCATTATTGGCGAGCGGCGCGCGCAGGTTGTGTCGGCTCATAATCAACACCTGCTGAAGCTGGTATCCCTCCGGGGAGGTCTCTGCCTGCGCGGCAACGGAGGTTAATAGTGTCGTCGCCACCGCGACGGCCAGTACGGCTTTTTTCATCCCTCAATCCTCTTTGCGTGATAACCCACCGCTTGATTGTGACAGTAATGTGACAATTTTCCGGGGGTTAGCTCGCAAAGCTGGGATTAAGCGCGTATTTTCATCACGTTGGCGAATAGTTTCCGGATTGCCATCGTTTCGCCAATAGCCCCAGCGCGGCACACAGCAGGTAGTACACCAGACCGACAAAGATAAATATCGCCATCGGGTAGATTTGCACCCGATTGTTCACCTGCCCCGCGACGGTGGTCAGTTCCGGCACGTTAACGATAAAGGCCAGCGATGTATCTTTCAGCAGGCCGATGAATATCCCCAGCAATGACGGCATAACATTTTTCAGCACCTGCGGCAGGAGGATAAAACGCAAACTCTGCCCCGCGCTAAAACCTTGCGTCAATGCGGCTTCATATTGCCCGGCTGAAAGCGCGCGAAGCCCCGCCAGTACCGAATGCATCACCGATGCGGCCGTAAACCAGGCCAGGGCCAACGTGACCGTCAAAGCACCTGGCAAGTCACTGCCGGTCAACATGGGTAACAGATACCAGAGCCAGAAGATGACGAAAATCAGCGGGATGCCGCGAATAATTTCCGCCCACAGATAGAGTAACTTGCGTACCACACCGCCATAGCGCCATGCCAGGCAGGCAAGGACAATGCCGCCGGGCAGCGCCAGCACCCCGGCCCCCAACGCCATCATCAACGTCAATACCACGCCGCCCGGTTCGCCGTCCATCAATCGGCCCCAGAGTAAATAATCCAGATTATCAATAATAACCGCCAGATTAGCGTCCATCTTCAACTCTCCCGGCGATACTCAGCGAAACCTTTTTCACCCTTTTTGCGGTTCCCACTGGCGGCGGGCCGATACGCGTGAACAGAAATCCCAACACAACTCCGGTGATGAGATACAGCACCGTGCCAACAGCAAAGGCTTCCAGCGCATGGGCGTTATAGCTCTCGATTTGTCGTACCTGATAAGTCAGTTCAGCAAAGCCGATGCCACTCGCAAGGGAAGAGAGTTTCATCAGATTGAGATACTGCCCCACGATCGGTTGCCAGGCATTCGCCAGCCCCTGCGGTAGCAGAATATGCTGCAACATTCCCCATGAGCTAAACCCTTGAGCCAGTGCCGCCTCCCGCTGACCATTCGACACGCTGTGCAGCCCAGATGCCACCTCTTCAATCAAGAACGCCGAAGTAAATACGCCAAGCCCCCATGCAGAACAGAGAAACTCCGGTGTGAGCCACCAGACATTACCCGGCAGAGTAGACCAGGCGTGGTCGTCATTGACGAAATCCCGCATGCCCTGCGGCAGCAGATTCCAGGCGGCGAAATACCAGAATAGCAACTGCACCAGCAGTGGCGTATTGCGAAACAGCGACACCCACGCGGCAGTGACCCCACGCCCCGCGCGCCCCCCCGACAAACGCAGCGCCAGAAACAGAATTGCGAGCAGGCTCGCCAGCACAATGCCTGCCAGCGTCACCCACAAGGTGGTCAGAAAACCGGAAAGGATCCATTGCAAAGGCTGCCCGGTCAGCACGCCCTGCCAGTCAAGCAAGTGAGTCACTCGGCACGCTCCTGATGCAGCGGATCGAGCACTTTTTGCAGGAACTGCACGGCGCGGGGATGCTGTGGCCGCGCAAAGAACGTCGCCGGCGGCGCGACTTCCAGCACATCACCACCATCGATAAACACCACCCGGTCAGCGATTTCACGCGCAAACTGCATTTCATGCGTCACCACAATCATCGTAATGCCGCTGTGTGCCAGCGACTGCATGACCTGCAACACTTCGCCGATCATTTCGGGATCCAGCGCCGACGTCGGTTCATCGAATAAAATTATTTGCGGTGAGGATGAGAGTGCGCGGGCAATCGCGACGCGTTGTTGCTGGCCGCCGGAAAGCTGCGACGGCATATGGTCAGCTTTCTCTTCCAGCCCGACCTTGCGCAGCAGTTCCAGCGCCCTGGTTTCGGCTTTGGCATGTGACCAGCCATGCACTTTCTCCAGCGCCAGCATGATATTTTGTTGAGCCGTCAGGTGGGCGTAGAGGTTAAATTGCTGAAAAACAAAGCCAATCCGGCTGCGTAACTGACGCAGTGCGTTTCCCGTGAGCTGAGAGGTCGCTTTACCATCAATCAGAATTTCACCATCGCTCAGATTTTCCAGCTGGTTGATGAGGCGAATCAGCGTCGATTTCCCTGAGCCTGATGGCCCCAAAATCGCCACGACTTCCCCGGCATTAATGGTTAAATCGATACCGTTCAGCACACGATGGTCGCCATAGCTTTTCACCGCCTGACGAAACTGCACGCTCGCTTGCTGAAGATGAGAGAAATCCGCGGCCTTCGCCGCGGAACGAGAGAATAACGCCGACAACATATTATTTTGCTTCTATGGTAAAGGAACGTGGCTGTGGCGCTTTTGTCGCCGGGCCAAACCAGGTGTCGTAAATTTTCACCGCTTCGCCCGATTTTTCCAGACTCACCAGTTCATCATTCACCGCTTTTAACAGCGCGGGTTCGCCTTTTTTTACGCCGACGCCAATCTCTTCTTTGCTCAGTAAATCCGGGATAATTTTGAATTTCGCTTTATCCGGCGCTTCTCCCAGCAGCCCCGCCAGAATGGTACTGTCCTGCGTTATCGCCTGAACATTGCCGTTGCGCAGTGCGGTAAGCGCCAGCGGAATATCGTCATAGGAAAGCACGCGCGCCTGCGGATAACGCTGATGCAACGTCTGTTCGCCGGTAGTGCCTTTTACCGCACCAATGCGCGCTTTGCTGTAATCATCCAGTTTATCGCCAGACGCCGCTGGCACCAGGAACTGCTGGCCGGTCACGAAATAAGGCGTTGAGAAATCAATTACCTGCGCACGTTCCGGGGTAATGGTGATATCCGCAACGATGAGGTCTGCCTTGCCCGATTGCAGCAGCGGAATGCGGTTAGCCGGGTTGGTCGCCACCAGTTCCAGTTTCACGCCCAGTGATTTTGCCAGTGCTTTAGCAAAATCAATGTCATACCCCACCAGCTCATGGGTTTTGGCATCGACGGAGCCAAACGGTGGATTGGCGTCAAAGGTTGCCACTTTCACCACGCCTTTGGCTTTAATATCTGCCAGCTGATCGGCCTGCGCCGGAATAGCCGCCAGTGTACTGACGGCCAGCCCGACAAATATTGCCAGCGTCTGTGCGGTATGTAATTTCAGTGCCATAGTTTTTCTCCGATATCCCTGTTTTTGTTGTGTGCTGTTACGCTCCCATAAGCTTTCCCTCTCACCAAATAACGAATCTTTATTATCAAGAGCAAAAAAATATTAGTGAAAACATTGTTATATGAAGGTAAATGAATTAACAAAATCTAATGCCAGTTATCGCAAAAGGTCAGCCAATATTGTTATTTCATCTTTTTAAAGGAAGGGAGTTTACTGTTTTTATACGGTTAAAATGACGTTGGAGAAAAGAATGAAAATATTGCTAACAGCGCTTTTGCAGCGCCTGCAACAAATATGGCTGGGGTCAGATGAACATAATGTGGAGCGCATTATTGAATCGGTGCTTCCGGTCGCGAGCCTGTACGGTGTGGATGTCGCCAATATTGAGCCGGAGTGGTTTCGTGACAAAGCACGCTGAGAAACGTCTTATCCGCGAAACCTACTGGAATGAGCTGTGCGCTCACCTTGCTAACTGATTGACCGCGTCACCTCCTGGGACGACGGTCAATGCCGCGCTATTCGTGAATGGCAATCCTGTCTGCTACCTGCTCCGCCAGGCGCAACACCTCCCGCGTCATCGGCGTATCCAGTCGAATTTTTAGCTGCCCGACAACCCGGCCCTGAATCGGCTCACAACTGCTGTAAACCAACCGAGCGTTACCTCCCAGCACGCGAGTAATGTGCTGGAGATCAGGCTCCAGCCCGCTGACACCATTAAAATGCAGAGTAATAAGTTGCTGACCGTCCTCCACCTGAGTACCGCTTTCTGCGCGGCCATGATGCAACGTTCCGAGCATCCCTCGGGTCACCGCGTGCTGCGGATCGCCAAAGACACGCCACACCTCCCCCTGCTCGACGATTTGCCCTTTCTCAATAACCGCCACCCGATCGCAGAGTGTGCGAATCACGTCCATTTCGTGGGTAATCAGAATGATAGTCAGCCCAAGCCGCTGATTGATCTCTTTCAGCAGTGTTAGCACCGCGAGGGTATTTTCTGGGTCCAGCGCTGAAGTGGCTTCATCACAAAGCAGGATTTCCGGCTGCATGACCAGGGCGCGAGCAATACCGGCTCGCTGCTTTTGCCCGCCAGAAAGCCGTGACGGCCAGCTGTCACGAAGTGATTCCAGGCCTACCAGGCGCAAAATCTCGTCCACCCGTTGCCGGCGTTCTTGTGCAGGTATTCCGGCCATACGCAGCGGCAGCTCAACGTTCTGCGCCACCGTTTTGGTCGACATCAAATTAAAGTGCTGAAATATCATCGCCACGCGGCGACGTAAATCGCGCAATTGTGACCGTTTACCTGTAACAGACACACCATGAATAGTGATATCGCCACTGTCGGCCTGCTCAAGGCCGTTAAACAAACGCAGTAACGTCGATTTCCCCGCGCCACTGCGGCCAATGATGCCAAAAATGTCTCCGGCATAAATATCCAGTTCGATATTATCCAGGGCTTTCACCCCATTAGCATAGGTTTTGCTAACGCCGCGAAGTTGTATTTCGGGCGTCGATTGTGTCACGCTCATCCGAGTACCCTCTTAAAACCCAGGCATGATTTTTCCCTGATAGCGCGTCAGGATAAACTGACGGACTTCCGGGGAATTAAGCGCTTTTGCCAGTTTCTGGATACCGGGATCGTTAACATCGTCCGGACGTGCCACCAGATATTCGACGTACAGACTTTTTCCCTTTTCAACAATTAACGCTTTATCGGTATCAATACCGGCTTCCAGTGCATAGTTCGCAAAGATAAAAGCAAGGTCAACCTGGTTTACTGCGCGTGCCAGCATTGCGCCTTCAAGCGGGCGAATTTTAAAGTGATGCGGATTGGCGGTAATATCTTTTTCCGCTGACTGCGGATCCTGCGGATTTTTCAGGGTAATCAGACCCGCTTCACTGAGTAACACCAGCGCACGCCCCGTATTAACCGGATCGTTAGGAATGGCGATAGTGGCCCCCTCAGGCAGATCTTTCACGCTCTTATATTTACTCGAATACGCGCCGAACGGTTCAATGTGCACCCCCACAACCGGCACCAGATTGGTGTGACGGGTTTTATTGTAATCATCGAGGAATGGACGATATTGATAGTAGTTGGCATCGAGATTTTTCTCGGCCAATTGCTGGTTCGGCTGAATAAAGTCATTAAACACTTTAATCTTTAAATCCACGCCCTGCTTCGCCAGTTCCGGTTTTACAAATTCCAGAATCTCGGCGTGCGGCACCGGCGTGGCGCCCACCGTTAAGGTTTCATTCGCCAGCGCAGAGACAGAAAACAGCGCCAGCAGGCTGGCAATTAATGTTTTTTTCATTTTTATCAATCCGTTAAATATTCTATTTTCGACTCATTCGGCGTACCAGACGGTCACCGCTCATTTGTAAAATCTGCACTAACGCAATCAGTAGCACGACCGTCACCACCATCACGTCTGTTTGAAAACGTTGATAACCAAAGCGAATGGCTAAATCCCCCAACCCACCGCCGCCAATAACGCCAGCCATGGAGGTGTAATCAACCAGCACAATGGCGGTGACCGTGACAGCCGCTATCAAACCGGGCCGCGACTCCGGCAGCAGGGTATGCCAGATGAGTTGCCAGGTATTGCCCCCCATCGCCCAACTTGCCTCTACCAGGCCGTGATCCACTTCGCGCAGCGAGGTTTCAACCAGGCGGGCAAAAAACGGCGCACATCCGGCAACGAGCGGAGGGATCGTGCCTTGTACACCCAGCGAGGTTCCGGTTATCAGCGTGGTGAGCGGGATCATCACAATCAGCAAAATGATGAACGGCAGCGATCGCATTATGTTCACCAGTAACGACAACGTGCGATGCAGCAACGGCGCGTAGAGCAAACGCGGCTGTCCAGTAAGATAGAGAATCACACCCAGCGGCAAGCCAATCAGCACCGTAAAGCCCAACGCCCAGGCCAACATCGTCAACGTATCGATACCGGCTTCAGCCACGTCGGGCCAGTCAATTTGCGCGAGAAACGCCAGCATTTCGCGCTCCTCAGTTCCAGTCGTGACGCGGTGGGCGCTTACCGTTCAGCACCCAATTACCGAGCAGGTGATACTTCCATCGCACCGGGTCGTGTAGCGTATGAACGCGGCCATTACGCCAGTGGCGATCGAAGTTATAACGCGGGTGCGTTGAACGCGTGCCACCCAGTTCAAACAGGCGACCCGTCGCTTCCAGCGCGGCTTCGGTGGTAAATATTTTGGCGCGCGCGACGGCAACAGAAGCCTGGGCAACGGTCTCTTCACTAAGATCATGTTTATAAAGATCGAGCACTTCTCCTGCTTTCTCGAGCAGTGCATCGGCGGCGGCAAGTCGGCTATCCAGTGCGCCAATCTGATAAATGGTAAGGGGATCGTCTCCTGCCTGTTCCACTCCCGCGTCAATCCACGGGCGGGCAAAGGTCGTGACAAACTGCACGGTATCATTGAGCGCGGCACGAGCAATCCCTGCATCGATCGCGGCCGTCGTCAACTGGGCAAACGGCCCGGCAAGAGTCGGCGTAGCATAAGATTTCCAGGAGGGAATCAGATGAAACGCCTCTACCGCCAGATTCTCTGCCAGAACGGTACCGCTGGACGTATTACGTTGTCCGATGCACTGCCAGTCATTGATTACCGTCAGACCGGGGGTATTGCGTGGTACGAACGCCAGTTGTGTTAGTCCCTCTTCATCCAGTGCCAGCACACCCAGCCAGTGGGCATACAGCGAGCCGGTGCAGTAACCTTTTCGTCCGTTAATACGTAAACCTTCGGGCGTGCGCGTCAAGCGGGTCTGGATATCCTGCACCGTTTTTCCGCCCGTTTCCGAAAGCGCATTGGCGAAGCGGTAGCCCTGTAACACAAGGGAAAAAAAGAATTGCTGCTGATCGTCGCTCCCCTGCAAACGAATGTCTTCCAGCAGACAGTAATGATTCTGGGGAATCTGCCCCAGCGAGGGATCTGCCGCCGAAATAATGGCAATCACCTTCGCAAGCGTCACGGCAGAGACTTCCGCTCCGCCCCACCGGCGGGGAACGGTAATTCCCCATAGCCCGCTGTTGGAAAATGTATCAACAACCTCAGGAGGCACAATCCCTGTCTGGTCACGTTCCGATGCGCCCGTTTGCAGATATGCCGCGATTTCATGAGCGATGGCTATCGCTTCATCATCGCTTTGAATAAGGTGAGCGCGAGGTATGCGCTGTGTATCGTTTTCTGCTGACATGCTTCTGTTCTCTTGGTGGTTGCTGTCCTTGCCTGATGCGCTGCGCTTATCAGGCCTACGGGGACTTCATCCGTTGTAGGCCGGGCAAGCGCAGCGCCCCCGGCAACGGTGCCGAACTGCGCCTGATGCGCTGCGCTTATCAGGCCTACGGGGGGTTGAGCCGTTGTAGGCCGGGCAAGCGCAGCGCCCCCGGCAATCAATCATGCCGTACCAATTCGCCACTGATACCCCGGCGGAGTGCCGTTCACGGCGTAATCCCCTACGATGCGCGCCTTATAAACGCGCGGGTTATGCGAAACCAGCGTGCGCGCATTACGCCAATAGCGATCTAATCCCTGTGCAGAGGACGTTGCCGATGCGCCAAGGGCATCAAAGAGTCGCGTTACCGCATCCAGAATTAACGCAGACACCACCGTTTGCCCCTGGGCGATCTCCAGTTCCGCCTGTTGATTGGCGTTGTCCGCCGCCTCGGCATGTCCGATAGCCTCAAACGCCTGCTGCAAGGCGCGTGCACCCTGCGCCACAATGGCATTTGCGCCATACACAGCACTGTAAACCTCACCCACGACCTGCAAGATTTGCGGGTCCTGTGCCGCGCGCGGGCCGTTGCCGTGGGAGTAGCTCCGCGTGCGGGTACGTACCGCCTGTGCCACATCCTGCGCCGCCGCCAGACCAATGCCGGTTAATGTCGCGAGATGCACCAGTTGATAGAACGCAGGATCGTAGGACGTCGCCGATTCATGGCGCGTCAACTCTTCTGCCAGCACGGGTGCATCGGCAAACAGCGTGGTGCCGCTGGCGGTGAGGCGCTGACCAAAACCGTCCCAGTCATCTTCTACCGTCACCCCATCCGCATGGCGATTCACCACCACATTGACCCACACGCCCTGCTCATCGCTGACGCCGGTGTTGATCCAGTCGGCATACAGCGAACCGGTGGTGTAATATTTTTTACCGTTCAGGCGATAGTGTTCGCCCTCACGCACAATCTGAGTTGTGAACGTCCCCTGCTTCGCATCACCCGGCTCACTCCAGGCGTTGCCGACCCAATCTCCCTGAGAAAGTCGGGTAAACCAGCGCGATTGTTTCCCGACATCCGTAGACGCCAGTACGCTTTCGACAAAGCCGAAATGCCCTCGCAACGCCTGAGTGATATTGGAATCGGCGGCAGAAAGCTCAGTCAGCAGCGCAAAAAAGTGTGGCAAGCTGGCCCCATAGCCTCCCGCCGAGACAGGCACGCGCAGCGCGCCGAAGCGCACGGCTTTGAGCCACTGTAGCGGTTCAAACAGCAGTTCTCGCTGCTGCTCACGGGCCTGTGCACCTTCGCGAATCCGCGCAAATACCGGGCGAAAGGTTTCCGCCAGCGCGGCGTATTGCGGATCGTTATCATTGGTCTGTAGCGTCCAGAATGCGGTCATTGTTTTACCTCTTGCTTGACGTTGTCGGTATAGCGGGCAGGATCGCGGTAGGCGTGCGCCGGGTGGTTTTCCGGCAGCAGCGGCCCCCGGCCAAACATTTTTTCCCGCAGCGTTTTTCCCTTGGGGTAATGCGTTCGGTAAACGCCGCGCCTTTGAAGCTCCGGCACCAGCCACTTCACCACATCATTAAAGGTTTCATGCGCCACCACATACGAAAGGTTGAAGCCATCGATATCGGTCTCTTCGACCCACAGCTGAAGCTTGTCCGCGACGGTTGATGCCGATCCCACGAAGACCTGCCCCAGGCCGCCGATAGCGCCATAATCAGCAAGATCGTTTAGCGTCCACGAGGTGTCGCCCGCGGCAAAACGCGCCACCAGCCCTGAAGCCGGTTCCGGTAATTGCGGATACGGCACATCATGCGGCAGCGCAGCGAGATCAAGACCCGTCCAGCCCGAGATCAACGCCAGCGCGCCGGGGCGTGAGATATAGCGTTGATACTCTTCATATTTTTGCTGTGCTTTTTCGTCGGTCTCTTCCACAATCACCGTCACCAGGGTGTAGACCAGCACATCGTTACCCTGTCGCCCATTGGCGATAACCTGCTCGCGCAGGGAAGCGACATAACTCTTCAGGCCGCTAAGGGTGTGAGAATTCACAAACACACTCTCGGCGTGACGAGACGCAAAATTGACGCCCGCGCCGGACGAACCGGCCTGGAATAGCAGCGGCGTGCGCTGGGGCGAGGGTTCACTCATCTGCACGCCCGGCACGCGAAAATGTTCACCGTGGTGACGAATGGGATGCACTTTCTCTGGATGGGCAAAAATGCCCTTTTCCTTGTCGCGCACCACCGCATCCTGCTCCCAACTGCCTTCCAGCAGCTTATACACCACTTCCATATACTCGTCGGCGCGCTGGTAACGGGCGTCATGTTCCAGCAACGCCTGTTGCCCGGTATTGCGCGCGCCGCTGTCGAGATAAGAGGTCACGATATTCCAGCCCACGCGACCGCCGGAAAGATGATCGGCCGTCGCCAGACGGCGGGCAAAAGTGTAAGGATGCTCATAGCTGGTCGAAATGGTGACGCCTATTCCCAGATGTTCGGTAACCATGGCAACAGGCGCGATCAGCTGTAAGGGATCGTTGAGCGGGATCTGCGCCGCATCACGCAATGCAGCCTCAGTGTTACCGCCATAAACATCGTAATAACCAATCACATCGGCGATAAACAGGCCATCAAACAGCCCTTTCTCCAGCAGGCGGGCAAGCTCTGTCCAGTAGGCGAGATCTTTATACTGCCAGGCGCGATCGCGCGGATGTCGCCACAGCCCGGAAGCCTGATGCCCGACGCAATTCATCTCAAAAGCATTCAGTCGTATCTGTTTTTTCATCAAGGGGCTCCCCTCGCAACACGGCGATAAAAGGTAAGAAATGCATGAAAAGGATTCAGGAAACGGCGTGGTGACTGACCAGTAAATCCAGCGCGCTCTTGCGATAGCTGGCGAGCTCACTGGCGTTACGGTCACGCGGATGCGGGAGCGAAACCGCGACATCACGCAGCACACGCCCCGGTTCGCCGCCTAAAATGACCACCCGGTCGCTGAGATAAAACGCTTCATCCAGATCGTGGGTCACCAGCAGCACCGCAATCCCGTATTGGCGCGCCAGATTGAGCACCAGGTTTTGCAGGTTCATGCGCGTAAACGGGTCAACGGCACTAAAGGGTTCATCCATCAGTAAAATCTTCGGGCGCCCGTACAGCCCGCGTGCAATCGCCACGCGCTGTGCCTGTCCGCCGGAGAGCTGTTTGGGCAGCTTGCCGCGATGGCTGCTGAGGCCGACATCGTTGAGCAACTGCGTCACCCAGGCCTCATCGGCGCGGTTGTCATCTTCAAAGCCAATATTTTGTTCAATGGTCAGCCACGGGAACAGACGCGCCTCCTGAAACACCACGCCGACACGGTGATCCTGGCGGGTGCTCTGCTCTTCGCCATACAGGCAACGTCCGCGATAATCCGTGTCCAGCCCGGCAGCAATTCGCAGCAGCGTACTTTTGCCGCAGCCGCTGGCACCCAGCAGGCTGACGATTTCGCCCTCGTCCAGGCGAATGTGGATATCGCGCAAAATAGTGCGTTCGGCAAAGCTTTTCTCAATGTGCTCAAGCTGTAAAATTGCCCCCATGATTAACGACCTCCTTCGTAGTTATCCCGCCAGGTCATCATGCGGTTTTCCAGTTTTTTCAGCAGGCTATCGGAGAGTTTGCCCATCATCGCAAGCGTAATAATCGCCACCAGCACCAGGTCCGGGCGCGAGTTTTCCCGACCATCGGTCAGCAGATAGCCGACACCCTGCGTCGCCGCCAGCAGCTCTGCCGCTACCACACAAAGCCAGGACATCGACAGCCCACTGCGCAGCCCGGTAAAAAGATAAGGCCGCGCGGCAGGAAGAATAATTCGGCGGATGAGTTGCGCACCGCTCAGGCGATAGAGCGTGCCGAGTTCAATCAATTTACGGTCGACATTGCGAATGCCCGCCACCAGATTGAGATAAACCGGGAAGAACGCGCCAATGGCGATCAACGTGATTTTGGCGCTTTCATCGATACCCATCCAGATAAGCAGCAACGGCACCCATGCGAGGCTGGGCACTGCGCGCAGCGCCTGAAATGTTGGGTCGAGCCAGCTTTCGAGGCTGCGGCTTAACCCCACCAGCGATCCCACCAGCACGCCGAGCGACGCGCCGATGGTAAAGCCTGCCAGCACGCGCAGAGAACTGGCCAGAATATGCTGCCAGAGTTCCCCCTGCGCCAGCTCGACAAAGCTGTAGAAAAGCTCTTCCGGAGGCGGCATCACCCACGCCGGGATAATCCCCAGCCGCACGATGATCTCCACCGCCAGCGCCGCCAGAATCGGCAGCGCCCAGCCGCGCAGGTTATAGCGCTTAACGCGAAATCGTCGTGGCGATTTAACCTTCGTCCCCCGCAAGATATCGGACATAGACTTATTCCCCCACAACCTGCTTAGCCAGCGCGCTATCCACCAGCGTGCTCAGCGCCTTATCAGGATCGGTACCGGAACGCAAAATTTTGTCCTGCTGTAGCAGAGGGATGACCGGTTTGATGGCATTCAGATGCGCGTCGCCGGGAATCGGTTTGGTCAGGTCATAACGGCTGAGCTGAAGTTTGATAACCGGTTCCGGCAGTTTGGTTTCTGCGGCAATCACTTTCACCGCTTCGTCCGGGTTGGCGATGATCCACTGGCGCGCTTTGTCGTAAGCGGCAATCACCTGTTTGACCGTGTCGGGATGTTCCGCAAGGAATTTCTCGTTGGTATTGAGGAACGCCGCGACACCAAATTTATCGTTGCTATAGAGCACCTTATCTCCTGCCAGTTGCCCCGCCGCCATATGCGGATCCAGCCCGGCCCAGGCGTCAACGCGCCCCTGCTCCAGGGCGGTACGTCCATCAGGATGCTGAAGATGAACAATGTTCACATCGCTCGGCTTGAGATGGTTCGCTTCCAGCGCCCGCAGCAGGAAGAAATAGGGATCGGTGCCTTTGGTCGCGGCAATTTTCTTGCCTTTCAGTTCATCAATGGATTTCAGCGGTGAATCCTTTTGAATGAGCAGCAGGCTCGGAACGTACCAAAGATAACTGTATACCGCTTTCACCGGCTGGCCGTTGGTGCGGCTGACAAACGCCGAGATACTGGAGGTGAGCGCAAACTGGGTTGAGCCGCTGTTCAGGAACTCCAGCGAGTTATTTGAACCGCGCGATAATACCCAGCGCACTTCCGTCCCCTGCGGTTTTAATTCATCTTCCAGCCAATGATTTTTCTTAACGATCAGACTTTCCGGGGCGTAGTAAGCGTAATCGAGACTTAGTGTCGGTAACGCCTCTGCCTGGCTGTAAAAGGCGGCGAATGTCAGCGCCAGCGCAGATGCGGTTCTGGCGAAAAAGGTTTTTTTAGCGTGCATGGTGCGGCCCCAAATGTGCGATGTGATTATTGTTGTTTCTGTTTCGCCACTGTAGGGGATAGCCTTAAGGCCACAAAATAACAATTACGCAGAAGGTTATTAACATTTTTGAAATGTGGCGGGTCATTTGACCATGCTTGTGAGGTGAGGATGTGCTAAGTCGAATCCTGCGCAGGTTTGACCTGGCCCAAGAATATCCTGATCGATGTTCATCATTTCATCGAGAAATGTGCATAAACGTTTTATCCGAAACACCATGGATAATTGGTTATCAGAATGATAGGATCGGAAAAATCCGAGTTTAGGTTAACATTGACGTCCCGATTTGACCTTGGCTTTCCCTTTGACATCACAAATAGTTGCACCCGGATAATACGAATGTTGGAGTTTTTTGAAATTATTATCGCTCTTCTTATTCTAATCCTTACGACCACTTTTACTTGTCATCTATTGGGTGTTAAAGATACCAATTATAAGTACGCATCCCTTGAAGGCTTGCGCGGATTAGCCGCTGCATTGGTAGCTATTTTTCATCTTTACTGGCGTGCGGGCGGCTCTTCGGATAGGTACTGGTCTATCGATTATCTTGCCAGTAGTGAACTACGAAGAGCCATACTCCTTATTGGCGAACTTCCAGTTGGTGCCTTTTTTATGCTTTCCGGTTTTCTCTTTTTCCGTAAAGCACTCACTGAAAATTATTTCAACATCAAAGATTTTTTTATCTCTCGGATTCTCAGAATCTATCCTGCCGTAATCGCTTCACTGGCCATAATTTATTGCGCTACCGCAGTAATGAACTCCGGAATCTTTACTACACCGTTAAGCTGGGTTATCACCGCTCTGCCCTTTATTCGTGAGTATCAAGGGAGTTTAGTTAACACGTTTCCTATAAACATCACAAATTCAGGCGTTCTGTGGACGCTGGTTTGGGAAATCCGTCTCTATTTATGTATACCTTTTCTCTATATATTAATGCGTTTTACACCCTATAAAAAAATGGTGGTAATCATCGCTATGATCGGTGTCATCATTTTGGATAAAACGCGAATGATAGAAAGTAGCATTGCTGGGTATCTGATGTACTTTCTTGCAGGATTTCTTGTCGCTGCGACAAAAGATATTGAAATAAAAAGAAATAATATTATTTGTATACTTCTGCTCATCATCGCAATTATCTTCACGCGCAAAGCATATAGCTCCACCACTGCACTTTACATATTGCCCGTCTTTTGGTTGCTGAAAAACAGAGCCGATTTTTTTGGCCTTTTAGTAAGTAAACCATTCAGGATGTTGGGCACATGCAGCTTCTCCATTTATCTGATACATGGCATCACGCAAGCCGTTTCCAAACACTATTTGTTCAGCTATCACCACTATTTGTGGGCTATTGCTTCGCTAATTCTTACTGGGGTCTGCGCACCTGTATTGTATCTTTATGTAGAGCAACGCTTTATGTATCGCTCAAAACATCGACTCATGTTGCTCAAACAGTGATCAAATTCTTATACATGCTCTTTCACGTAAAACACTTGACGTTTGCCCCCGGTTATAGCGCATAATACTGTATAAACATTCAGTATTTGGAGACAGTATGTTTGTAGAACTGGTTTACGATAAACGTAACGTTGCAGGGCTGCCTGACGCGCGTGAAATCATCTTAGCGGAGCTGACTAAACGGGTACATCGCCTGTTTCCAGATGCCGATGTACGCGTAAAACCGATGCAGGCCAACGGCCTCAATAGTGACGCCAGCAAAAGCGATCGGGAAAAACTTAACCGAATGCTGGAAGAGATGTTCGAAGAAGCGGATATGTGGATGGTGGCAGAATAAAACACCCGGCATTCGACGGGCAGAGCCCACCAGGCTCTGTCCTGGGCGTCTCTCAGCAAAAAATCCTTTTAGATCTCCTGCCTGAAAACAGGATCGCAACAAGGAGAAGCGCTGAGAAGTGAATCCCCCCTTAACTGACCCGTATCAAGCAACCATCATTCTATTTTTTTGAACAAGAACCGCAAAACATTCCGATTTTCATGATCGCCGTCACACTTTATCCTTGTGGTTATCAAAACAACAACCTCCTTACTCACCCTCTGATTGTACCTGGGAGCCTCATCATGAAATCACTCAAATCTTTTGCCGTTGTCGCGACACTGTCACTGGCTTCTCTGTTATCCGCCAGCGCGCTGGCTGCCGATAATACCCGTGTTGAAGCGGGCTCAAACATCGATACGTCCGTCGGGCAGAATCATATCGATGTCAGCCACGCTTTTGATGCAGAAAATTTGACTGCCGGGAATCTGCAGTAATCACACCGCGCGAGCCTTACGGCTAAGCGACTTCCTCCAGAATCACCGCAACCCGTTGCCCGGCACGCACTGACGAGCCGGGTTGCACGCTCAGATGCTGGATCACGCCATCACACGGTGCCAGCAGCGGGATCTCCATTTTCATCGACTCCAGAATCACCAGCACATCGCCTGCACGCACGCGGCTACCTGCGGCGGCCTGCACCTGCCAGAGATTCCCGGAGATGGGACTCTCCACACCCAGCTCTCCCATCTGGAGTGGTGCATCTGCGTCTTCTTGCGCCACGCTCTCCTGGCTGTCGAAATGCGCCTGTCCGCTGGCGATCCAGCGATCGCGTTCCTCGTTGAACGCCCGCTGCTGATGCTCTCGAAACGCGTCAATCTCTTGCGCTTCACGTTCAAGAAACTGCTGATACTCCGCCAGCCGCAGCGTGCCGTGCTCAATGCGCAACGGATAGCGTCCGAGCGGGAAATCGCGGCGGATTTGCAGCAACTCCTCCCCCGAAACGGGATAAAAGCGAATCTGGTCGAAAAAGCGCAGCAGCCACGGCTTGCCGTCGAAATCGGCGACGTGATGATAGCGATTCCACATTTGAAGGGTTCGTCCGACAAACTGATAACCGCCCGGCCCCTCCATGCCATACACGCAGAGATAAGCCCCGCCGATGCCTACCGAGTTTTCCGCAGTCCAGGTTCGCGCCGGGTTGTATTTGGTGGTCACCAGACGGTGGCGAGGATCCAGCGGCGTCGCCACCGGCGCCCCCAGATAGACATCCCCTAACCCCATCACCAGATAGCTGGCGTCAAACACCGTATCCCAGACCGCCTGCTCATCGGGCAGATCGTTGATCCGACGAATGAATTCGAGGTTGCTTGGGCACCAGGGCGCGTCCGGACGCACGGTGGTCATGTATTTATCAATCGCCTTGCGGCAGGCCGGGTCATCCCATGAGAGCGGAAGATGCACTACTCGCGTGGGCACCTGTAGATCGTCACTGCCGCAAACGGAATGCCATTCATCGCGCACCCACGCCAGCAACGCATCAAGCGCCAAAGTTTCCGGCTCAAAATGCACCTGTAAAGATCGAATGCCTGGCGTCAGGTCAACAACACCTGGCCGCGATGCGCGCTCCAGCGCCTGCATCAGGGCGTGGATACGAAAACGCAGCACCAGATCCAGCTCCGGTTCCCCGGCTTCCAGCAGCAAATGGGTGTCGCCCGATACGCGCGCAATCAGCCGCTTATCCCCCTCACCGCAGTTCATCACGATCGGCGAGTTTAACGCGGCAGGCTGCCATTCATTGTCGATGGCTTGCAGTGTATCTATTTCCATATCCTGCGACTGCGCAAGCTGACGCGCGGTTTTCAGGCTGACAGGCGTAAAGCGGATTTTGTCTCCCGCCTTTAGCTGACCTAGCTGCCAGAGATCGGCTTCGATAACGGTGACCGGGCAAACAAACCCGCCCAGACTCGGGCCATCCGGCCCAAGAATGACGGGCATATCGCCGGTAAAATCAACCGCGCCCACCGCATAGGGATTATCGTGAATATTCGATGGATGCAGCCCCGCTTCGCCACCGCTCTCACGTGCCCAAAGGGGTTTCGGGCCGATCAAGCGCACCCCCGTACGGCTGGAGTTAAAGTGTACTTCCCAGTCGGTGGCGAAGAAGGTGTCAATGTAGCTTTCGGCAAAGAATTCCGGCGCACCGTGCGGGCCGTAGATTACGCGCAGCGTGCGCACATCCGGCAAGTGCATTTCCAGCGATGCGGGCAGCGTCGCCTGCTGTGCGTCACGGCATTCGCCCAGATGTAGCACATCGCCCGCGCGCAACGCGCGCCCGGCATGCCCACCGAACTGGCCGAGAGTGAAGGTACTTTTGCTGCCGAGATACATGGGTACCTGGATGCCGCCACGCAAACATACGTAGCTTCGCACGCCAGCCCCCGTGATTTCGCCGATTTTCAACGTCGATCCGGCGGGGATGGTGAACGTTCGGTTCATCCCCTGCGCGATGCCATCAAGCGTTACGGGAATTGCTGCGCCGCAGACAACCGCCACCGCCGCCGTATTAAATTTCAGGGTCGGGCCGCTGAGGGTTATCTCCAGCGCAGCTTCCCCTTCCGGGTTACCGAGCAGGCGATTGCCCAGACGCAGTGCCCGGTTATCCATTGGGCCTGAAGGCGGTACGCCGACGGCCCAGTAGCCCAGTCGCCCTGGATAATCCTGCACGCTGGTTTGCGTTCCGGCGCTCATCACCTCAACGGTATTCGCCTGATAGTGCAACGCGTCCAGGCAGCGGGTCCAGGGTTCGCCCTGGCTAAACGGTGCAAACGTCAGAATTTGCTGGAGATAAAGGCGATTGGTTTCAACTCCATATAAACGCGTTTCGGCAAGCGCGTTGCTCAGGGCCGTTATCGCCTCTGCCCGGTTATCACGCCAGCTAATCATTTTAGCCAGCATCGGGTCGAAGAACGGCGGCACCTCGCATCCGGCTTCAATCCAGCGGTCAATGCGCAGCGTCGCGCCATCTGCAGGTGGAAAAACGACCTCGGTCAGTAAACCCGGCGATGGCTGAAACTGACGCCCCGGATCTTCAGCATAGATACGCGCCTGAATCGCGTGGCCGCGCGGCGTTAACCCGGCAGCCAGCGTTGATAAGGGAGGGAGCTCCCCGGCGGCCAGTTCAATCATCCAGCGTACCAGATCCACACCCCATACTTGTTCCGTGACGCCGTGCTCCACCTGCAAACGGGTATTCACTTCGAGGAAATAGAACTGCGCGGCGAGGCTGTCATAAACAAACTCCACCGTACCCGCACTGCGGTAGTTCACCGCTTTTCCAAGAGCAATGGCGGCCTCACACAACGCGTCGCTCATCCCGTCCGGCAGATTCGGCGCGGGCGTCTCTTCAATCACTTTTTGGTTACGACGCTGAACCGAACAGTCGCGCACGCCGAGCGCGATGATATCACCTTTTCCGTCGCCAAAAATCTGCACTTCCAGATGACGGGCGCGTTCAATGTACTTTTCCAGGAAGACGCCTGCATCGCTAAAGTTGTTCTGCCCCAAACGCACGACAGCGTCGAACGACTCGCTGAGTTCTCGCGCATCCCGGCACACGCGCATCCCAATTCCGCCGCCGCCCGCCGTACTTTTCAGCATCACCGGATAGCCTATCAATGCGGCCTGCTGGCAGGCTTCCTGCGCATCCGCCAGCAGTTCCGTTCCTTCCAGCATCGGCACGCCCTGTGCTTTCGCCAGCGCGCGTGCGGTGTGCTTCAGCCCAAAAGTTCGCAGTTGCTCAGGCGTTGGGCCCACGAATGCCAGCCCAGCGGCCTCGCAGGCTTCGGCAAAGGCCGCGTTTTCCGACAGAAAACCGTATCCGGGATGAATCGCGCCGGCCCCGCGGCTTTTAGCGGCGGCGATAATGTTGTCGATAACCAGATAAGTGTGTGCCGCCGGGCCTTCGCCAAGGCTTATCGCCTCATCAGCGTCACGGATGTGCAGGCTGCTGAGGTCTGCCTCAGAATAGACCGCCACGCCCTTAATGTGCATAGCGCGCAAGGTACGTAAAATTCGACAGGCGATAGCGCCGCGATTGGCAATGAGGAGTTTTGTGAACATAGTGATGACTCAATTCAGGCGGGTCGTCCCGCGATAAAGTCATTCCCCTGAGGTCGTCCTCAGGGTACACGCGCTTACGCTTTCGGCGTCGGCGTATGGTTCAGGCGATCGGCACGGGCGGCAAACAGGCGAAAAATCACCTTGCGCCAGCGTTGCCAGCGGGTCAGTTCCATACCAGCACCTCGGCAGGCGTTGGGTTCCAGCCGTTGCACGGGTTGTTAAGCTGCGGGCAGTTGGAGATAAGCACCATCACGTTGCATTCAGCAATCAGCTCCACATACTTACCCGCCCCCGAGATACCGTCTTCGAAGGTCAATCCCCCCTCTGGCGTCACCGGCACGTTCATAAAGAAGTTGATGTTGGCGCTGATATCGCGCTTATGCAGCCGACCATCGTGCAGGCAGGCGCACAGAAAGTTATCGCGGCAACTGTGCATGTAACGTTTGTCCAGCGAATAGCGCACGGTATTACTCTCCTGAGCACAAGCGCCGCCAAGAGTGTCATGACGCCCGCAGGTGTCAGCCACTATCGTTAACAACGGATTACCAAGGTTAGAGTAAAGCACGCTGCCGGTGGTCAAATAGGCATTCCCCTGGCGGCGCAATGTCCGCTGCACGTCATAGCGTTCACGCGGGTTATTCGCGTTGTAGAACAGGGTGTCGATAGCCTGATTACCTTCGAGATCGAGCAAACGTAAGGTCTGTCCTTTTTTCACTTCAAACAAATAGGGCTCGCCCGCCGGGATCACGTGGCGGAACACCGCGTCTTGCGGATGGCGTGAACTGGTCATCGTGGTCATCACAGGCTCCTTAACGGGTGAAAAGTTGCGTATTCAAAAACGCGCGCTGATTTTCATCGCGCGTGAACAGCGCGGCTGTTGCAGCCTGCTCATCGCAAGCCTGGTACCAGCTCAGTTGAACCGGACGCGGCGCATAATCCGTGTCAGGGTTTTGTGGATGCGGCAGTGCGGTCAGGACGATCAACACGTCCATCGGAGCAAAAAGTTCGACGTAATTACCCGCCTGCGAATGCCCGCGCACAAAATGGAAGTCGCCATTTTCATTCACCGTCACCTTGCTGAAGAAATTCACCACCATCAGCAAATCTTCCAGACCAAGCTCCCATTTACCCAACTCCACCAGCAGGTTATCGACGCCGTTGCGATAAAAGCCGTTGCGCAGTTCCTGATAGCGTCCGGTACCATACTTTTCCGCGGTCTCCTGCGCATTTAACACGCCGCCAAAAGGGTCATGCCAGCCGCAGGTATCGGCAACAATGCCCGCCAGCACGCGCCCCATGTCGGAGTAGAAACAGTGCCCGGCAGTGAGACGCGCAGTGTGCTGCCCTTTCAGGGTATCGGGCAGATTGAGCCGTTCACTTTTCTCGTGTGGGTTGAGCATCATCATGCTGACGTTGGCATTGCCATCGATATCGGTCAGACGCAGGATCTGCCCGCGCCGCAGAATAAACGACGCCTGACCGCCGCCCGGCACCTGCTCTTCACGCAGGCTCGATGTAGTGTGAAGTCGTGGTTTCATCAGATTCTCTCCTTATGGGAAATACGTTGTGGTCTGTACCGGTTGCCTGACGCTGCGACAGCCGCGATTCATTGAGCGGAATGTCGTAGGTCACCCGCGCGCCGTAGGCATTGGGGGCCTGCGGGTCGATGCGCACTTTGTCAAACACCAGCAAACGGGTGCCAAGGTTGAAACCTTCCGTCAGATCATGAGTGACCATAAACACGGTCATCCCCGTTTCGCGCCATAGCGCCAGCAGCAGCGCGTGCATATCTTTTCGAATGCCGGGGTCCAGCGCGCCGAAGGGTTCATCCAGCAGCAGGACGCGCGGCTGCATAATGAACGCCTGGGCGATGGCGAGACGCTGCTGCATGCCGCCCGACAGCTGTGCCGGGTATTTATCCAGCGCATGGCTCAAACCCACTTTTTCCAGCATCTGCGCGGCCTGTTCCCGCGCGGCACGTTTGCGTGCGCCAAACAGTCGACCCAGCAACGGCGACGCCGGGAGTTCCAGCCCAACGGCCACGTTATCCAGCACATTGAGATGCGGAAAAACGGAATAGCGCTGGAATACCACGCCCCGGCTGCTGCCGGGTTCACCGGGCAGCGGTTTGCCATCCAACAAAATTTCGCCACGGCTGGGGCGCTCCTGGCCCAACAGCAGGCGTAAAAAGGTCGATTTTCCGCAGCCAGACGCACCGACCATTGAACAAAACTCACCCTCTTTCACCGTCAGGTTGATGCGCTCCAGCACGACATGGTCGCCATATTCCTGCCAGATATTGTTCACCGCGATAAAACTCATGCCCGGCCCCCTTCTGCCCACGGGAAGCAGCGTTTGTGCAACTGGCGTAATGCCAGATCCATCAGCCACGCCAGCAGGGTTATCCAGATGACGTAAGGAATAATGACGTCCATCGCCATATAGCGACGAACCAGGAAGATGCGATAGCCCAGACCGGCAGTGGCGGAAATGGCTTCCGCTGAAATCAGAAACAGCCATGCCGAGCCAAGCATTAAGCGCAGTGAGGTAATTAACCGGGAAAGCAACTGCGGCAGAACCACCCGCAGCACCACCGTCCAGCTATTGGCACCGAGCGTTTGCGCCTTGATGAACAGCTCCGCCGGGATCTCTTTCGCCCGCTGTTCGAGGTCGCGCGCCAGCATCGGCGTGATGCCAATCACGATAAGCATCACTTTGGATAGCTCATCAAGACCAAACACGATGAACAGAATCGGCAGGATTGCCAGCGGAGGCACCATAGAAAGCACGGTCATCAGCGGCGACAGCATCGCGCTATACATCGGGAAAACGCCCGCGGTAATCCCGATACTGAGACCAATCAGTGACGCAATCGCCAGCCCAAGCAGCAAACGCGTCAGGCTGATGAACGTATCGGCCCACAGCAAATATTCGCCGCTGCGACGATCCGGGGTGAAGGCCATTCGGTCGATGGCCGACAGCATCTGCGACAGGCCCGGCAACAGTTTGTCGTGCGGGTTAGCCTCCAGACGCAGGGTCGAGCCGACAAACCAGGCGGCAATCAGCAGCACAAAGGGCAGCAGCATTAACATGATTCGCATGCCGTGCTGGGGGTGGCGGTTAATCTGGCGCATGGCGAAGGCTCCCGTCGTCAATTATCACAGCTGGCCGGCAACGGCCATCTTCAGATAGCGGTCATCAAAGCGCAGTTTGGTATTAGCGGTATCCCCGAGGGTCGCATTACCGGGGAACGCCATGCCGATGAAATCCGCGCTCGCCGCGCCTTCGCCTAATAACCCTTTATCAAAAGAGAACTGCGCCACGCGCTGCATGGTTTTTGCAAGCTCGGGCGAAGTCACAAAGGTGAGCGCATCGGCGGGCGTCCAGAAAAGATGGGTAGTTTTGAGTTGTGCCTGGTAACCAGCGAGATCGGTGCCAGAATCAGCGGCCATTGCGCTCAAAGCCTGCTTATCGCCCGCCTGCATTTTTGCCATCATTTCAAACCATGCGCCGGTCAAGGCTTTACCCAGCGCCGGGTTGTCATGCAGGGTTTCACTGTTCACCACCAGCATGTCAATCAGTTCACCTGGTACCTGCGAAGAGCTGAACACTTCCGTGGTTTGCGGCGTTTGCTTAATAACGGAAAGCTGCGGGTTCCACGCCACCGCGGCACGCACGTTAGCGGTAGAAAATGCCGAGACGATATCCGCATCCGAGGTGTTGACCACCTTCACGTCTCGCTCCGCCAGCCCCGCTTTTTCCAGCCCGCGCACCAGCAGGTAATGAGAAACCGACAGTTCAGGGAGATACACCGACAGGCCTTTCAGGTCGCTGAGCTTTTTATCCGCACCTTTGAGTACCACGCCGTCGTTGCCGTCAGAGTAGCTACCGGTAATCAGCGCCGTGGTGTCAACACCACCCGCTGCGGGGATAGTTAACGCATCCATGTTGGTCATGGTGCAACCGTCAAACTGGCCCGCGGTATACTGGTTTATGGATTCGATGTAATCGTTAAGCTGGACGATATTGATTTTAATGCCGTATTTGCTGGCCCATTTATCAATGATTTTTTCGTTGCTGATGGTGCCCCAGGGCATCCAGCCTGCGTAGATAGTCCAGCAGATGTTGAACTCTTTTTTGACGGCGGCAAATGAGGGGACGCAGGCGAACAGCGCAAGCGTTAGAGCAAGTGAGCGAACAAACGGCAATCTCTTCATCTTAGACCTCGGTTTGGCACAAAAAAGTGGGGGCAGCGCGACACCCTATGGTGCTGCTGTCTCCCGGGCTTTTGTCCCGCCGTGTAACCTCGTCGAGGTCGCCAGCTCTCGGACCTGACGTTCACCTTCGTGAACCGGAACCCTAGCCAGCCATTGATGCCAGATTGTCTTACGCTGCCTTCTGCCTGTGATATTGCAATCTGCATGCCAGAAGGGAACGTGCCGTTAAATCACCAGGATGAGATATTTTCGATGTCAACAACACCAGTTTGGGGAACCAAAGCGGTGCATTGCATGGATTTGGGGCGTAATGAAAAACCGCATTGTTTAAGGGAAATATGAAAGAGGCCTCACCGGGGAAAGTTCGGCTCTGGTAGCCGGAGGTCATCATTATTGGCGCAAGTGCCATTTCACCACTAAGCTCAATGATTGGGCTTTAAAGATATTGATAACAAAAAGGATATCACGATGAGTGAAGTGAAAATTGTCGCCACCCTGACCCCGCGCAAAGAGTATGTCGATACCATCCGCTCCGCCGCACAGGCAATGGTTGGCCCCACACAGCTGGAGGCGGGTTGCCTGCAATATGATTTGCACGAAAGCCGCGCCATTCCGGACGTACGTAATCTGGCGGTGGAAGGCGCGGTGTCATTTGTGTTTATTGAGCGCTGGAAGTCTGAGGACGATTTGAAAAAACACGTCGCCATGCCGTATCACGATGACTTTCTGGAAATCTTAGACGGCAAGCTGGATAACATTAGCGTTCAGCGGCTGAACAAACTGTAGGTGTGTGCCATAACGCCTGATGCGCTTCGCTTATCAGGCCTACGGGTTCTTCATCCCTGTAGGCCGGGCAAGCGCAGCGCCCCCGGCAAATGTCAGTCACAAACTGTAAATTAACCATCTGATTTGTCGATATTTCTTAATCAGTGACCGCGATCGCTACCCCCTTCATGCGTTGTTATCCACAATAAAGATTATTTCAGCAAATGATTGATATGAAGGGATTTCAACTATGTATAAAACGATTCTGGTTCCTGTTGATGTCTTTGAGTCCGACCTTGCCAACAACGCCTTAGCACACGCGCAATATCTGGCCGAGAAAGCAGATGGTGATATTCACCTTCTGCACGTGCTCCCGGAATTTTCCCCTATGCTTACCCGCGGTTTTATCGCCGACGCGAAGAAAATGCAGCAATATTTACAGTGTGCGAGCGAAGAGAAAATGGCGCAGCTGGCAAGAAGTCTCTCATTCCCGCAGAACCGTATTCATCACCATATTCGTAGCGGAAAAGTGCGTGACGCCGTCGCGACGCTGGCGGATGAACTGAAAGCGGATGTGGTGGTGATTGGTTCGCGCAATCCGGCAAAGCAGTCGCATCTTCTGGGGTCTGAAGCTTCGGGGATTTTACGCCATGCTCGCGTGCCGGTGTTTGTGATTCGCCTGTAAAGGTATGCAAAAAAAATAAGCCTGCTTAGCAGGCTATCGGTCGATTACTGAAGCGACGCGGCCATATGGCGCTTCGCTTCCGTACGCACGCGATGAAGAACACGATGTTTTATTTCAGTGTACTGCGGGTGTTCTGCCAGCGTTTCGATATTCCGCTCACGGGTAAACGGCAGCACAATCTCTTCGACAATTCGCCCCGGCTTGGCCGACATAACCAGAATACGGTCAGCCAGAAACAGCGCCTCTTCCACATCGTGAGTGACAAAAAGGAGAGTCGTTTCCGTTT
The DNA here is from genome assembly GCF_965231525.1 of Pseudocitrobacter faecalis. Classification (NCBI taxonomy): domain Bacteria; kingdom Pseudomonadati; phylum Pseudomonadota; class Gammaproteobacteria; order Enterobacterales; family Enterobacteriaceae; genus Pseudocitrobacter; species Pseudocitrobacter faecalis. The sequence continues at coordinate 2,542,899 of NZ_CBDDNJ010000002.1, forward strand.
TCAGCCAGGCGTCGCGGAGCAGTTCCTGCATCATTAATCGTGTTTGTGCATCCAACGCGCCAAAGGGTTCATCCAGCAACAAAACCTCCGGCTCCGGCAGCCAGGCGCGAGCCAACGCGACACGCTGCTTCATCCCACCAGAAAGCTGCCAGGGCGCATGATGCTCAAAACCTTTTAATCCTACGCGGGACAGCCAGTTAATCGCCTGATTATTCACGTCCTCTTTATTATATTTGCCTAGACGCGGGCCAAAGGTGACGTTTTCCAGCACAGACAGCCACGGGAACAAGTTTGCCTGCTGAAAGATCATGCCGCGATCCGGCCCCGGTTGCGTCACCTTTTTCCCCGCGGCTTTCACCGTACCTTTATCGGGGCGAGTAAACCCCGCAACAAGATTAAGGATGGTCGATTTCCCGCAGCCCGATGGCCCCAGCAATACCACAAACTCCCCTTTTTTCAGGGTGAGGGAGATATCGTCGAGAACCGTGACCGGATTCGGCTTGGCCGCAAAGGCAAGTGACACGTTTTCAAGTGAGATAGAACTCATTATTCTTTCCCCGCCCAGGGTACAGCTACGCGCTGCAAACCCAGAATCATTAAATCGAGCAGATATCCAATCCCGCCCAACAGCAGAATACCCAACATGACAATATCCGTGCGCAGATAGGCGCTGGCGTTCACCACCATCCAACCAAGCCCTGAACTGGCAGCCACCATTTCCGCCGCAATCAGCGACGTCCAGCCAATACCAATCGAGAGCCTGACTGTTGTAAAAAGATCCGGCAGCGCATCAGGCAATACCACACGCATAAAGATCTGCCGACGCGTCGCGCCCAGCGTTTGTGCCACGCGAATACGCGAGCGGCCAATTCGCTCTACGGCCGCCGACGCACCGACAACCACACTCAAAAACGTCGCGATAAATATCAAAAAGAATTTTGACGACTCGCCAATTCCCAGCCACACCACCGCCAGCGGAATCAGCGCGATTTTGGGCAACGGACGAAGAAATTGCACAAACGGGTTAAGGACAGCAGCCAGCGTGTCTGAAAGCCCCATTAATAATCCCAGCGGGATGCCAATCGCAATAGCCAGCGCAAAGGCGCTCAATGCACGGGCCAGACTGACAGCGATATGCTGCCAGAGCGGTACCTGACGATAGCCATCTTCCAGCAACTCACGCGCCGTTAAGCCAATATCCGTCAGCGAGGGAAGCAGCAGTGGATCCACCCACTGCCTTGTTGCCGCCGTTTGCCAGAGCATAAAGAAAACCGCCACCGATACCACGCTGATGGCGATATGTTGACTCAATTTCATTGTCCGGACACCGCCGCATCTTGAATGTAGTGGACATTGATGGCGCTGTTCCAGTTTGTCGGGATATCGCGCTGCCGGATCTCGCCAATGCCGGCAAGGAAGTTCGCCGTTTTACTCAGCGCTTTTCCAATACCGCTGTCGCTGGTATTCGTACCGTTCCCCAACCAGGATGGCGTACTCTGCTCAGCTAATGTCGGATATTCCAGGCCATTCAGTGTGTTAGCCGCCGTCGTTTGCGGCGCACCGACTTCTTTTGCAACAATCGCGGAAGCGCGTTCCGGATCCTTTTTGAACTCGTTGACTTTTTCCTGATGCACGCGCAGGAAGGCGGTTACCACCTGAGGATATTGTTCCGCAAAGGCCTTACGGACAACATAGTTGTTGTAAATGAGATAGCCTGCTTTTTGCAGTTCTTTAGTGGCAAAGACCTGATGCCCCCCTGCCGATTCCAGCTCCTGCGCAAAAGGCGCCCATACATAACCCGCATCAATATCACCACGTTTCCACGCCGCCACCATCTCTGCCGGACGTAGCGGCAGCAGGGTTATTTTACTGCGATCCAGTTTATTGACGGTGATCGCGGCTTCCAGCGCATATTGCGCGGTGGAGTTTGGCGGATACGCCACGCGTTTGCCTTCGATATCCTTAATTCCGTTAATCCCCTCTTTACCAATCAACCGCTCATAGCTGGCAATGACGCCGGAAACACCAATAATTTCGACCGGCAGTTTTCTGACAATGCCTGCGGTTGCCGGGCTGGAACCGAAGTTGGCAATATCAATCGCATTGCTGGCGAAGTAGGTTAAGGCATCGGCACCTGACGCAAATTGCACCCACTTCACTTTACTGTTTAATGCTTTATCCAGTGACCCATCCGCCTTTGCCAGCATTAAAACCTGAGAGCCACCACTATAGGCAACACGCACTTCAGACGGCGTGTCGGCAAAAACACTGTTAACCCAGAAACTGCCTGCTGCGAGTAAAAAAACCAGACTTTTTTTCATGTTGTCTCTCTGTATTATTCTGTGTGAAATCATTTAAATAATTTGACCATTACGCCGGGACAACCAAAGGCTTGCGCACTGCTGCGCCAGCGCCTCGGCAGGATCAATGGCCTCGTTAAGGAAGGGGGAAGAAACAGCCTCTAACGCTACAGGGACTTCTGTACAGGCCAGCACCAGTTTCTCAGCACCACGTTCACGCAGCGCCCGCGCCTGCAATGTCAGCAACTCGCCCCCCTGCTGCAAATCACCGCGTTTCACCGCATAGCACCCCGGAACAAACCAACGCGCGATTTCATCCTGGGTCGGGAGCAGGCTTTCCGTGCCAATGGCCGCGAATCGTTGTTGAAACCAACCTGCATCCAGCGTTCCCTGTGTTGCGATGAGTCCCACCTTTTGCGGTTTGTCCTCTATCGCCTCGAGCGTGGCATCCGCGATATGCAGCATCAGCGCCTCACTTTCTTGTTTTAACGCGTCGTACCAGTGATGCGCGGTGTTACAGGCGATAACAATATGGCTAACACCCAACCGATTAAGCTGCTGTATACCGTGAAGCAGTTGCGGAAGCGGCGACGGTCCTTCTCCGGCCAGCGCACGCTGACGATCGGCAATTTGCGGAACATTCCACACCACATGAGGAATTTGCTGCTGATCGTTCCTGGCAGGCGTGGCTCGCAGAAGCTTGTGCATAAAATCGACGGTGGCCAATGGGCCCATCCCACCCAGCACACCTAATAAAAAGGGGCGGCTCATGAGGCGAGCGAGTCGGTGATCACCTGGCGGTAGCCAAACAGGCCTGCGGAACCGCCAGTGTGGATGAAGACCACATTTTCCCCTTTACGGAAAGCGCCTTCGCGAATCAGACCAATCAGCCCGGCGAATCCTTTTCCGGAATAAACCGGGTCGAGCAAAATGCCTTCATGCTGTGCTAACAGTTGCAGGGCCTCCAGCATGGATGATGTCGGCAGGCCGTACCCTTCACCAACATAGTCGCTGTTAGCTCTTACGCTTTCGCGTGGCAATTCGCCCTCGACGCCCAACAGTTCCAGCGTTTGCTGGGCCAGGCGCCAGACGTTTTGCTCCTGTTTTTCACGCGGTGCTCGTACGCTAATACCGAGCAGCGGAATACCACTGTTTGAGGCGTGAAGGCCAGCCACTAATCCTGCCTGCGTGCCGGCACTTCCCGTTGCATGAACGATATGATCGATTCTCAGACGTTGCTGACTGGACTGCCACAGCAGTTCCTGTGCGCAGGCTACATAGCCCAACGCACCGACAGGATTCGAACCGCCACCGGGGATAACATACGGTTTGAATCCCTGCGAACGTAGCGTTTCTGCGTGATGCTCCATCGCCTGCTGCATATCGGTTCCGGCTGGCAAGTGTGCAATAATTTCGCCGCCTAACAGGCCATCAAGCAAAATATTGCCAGAGTGCTGGTAGTCATCGCCGAGTGTGGTCACTCGCTGCTCAAGGAAAATATGTGTTTTGAGGCCAAGTTTTGCCGCTGCGGCTACGGTCTGTCGCACATGATTTGATTGGGTTGCACCCTGAGTGATAATAACGTCGGCCTGTTTTTCCTGCGCATCGCCCAGTAAAAATTCAAGTTTGCGGGTTTTATTTCCCCCCGTCGCAAGGCCAGTGCAATCGTCGCGTTTGATCCAAATATTCGGACCGCCAAGCAGTTGAGAGAGCTGGGTTAACGGTTCTAATGGCGTGGGGAAATGACCGAACGAGAGCCGGGGAAATCGAGCGAGATGCATAATTATAACTCCTGTAAAATAGTCGCTAAACGCTTATCACGCGAATGAGCAAGAACACAGGAATGACTATATTGAACAATGAAGAACGGGCTAACCAAGTTTTTTGGCTATTGATATGAGCAGGCAGCATAAGAGAAAGGACGAAGAACGTTATTCTAAAAAAGCGTTAATTAATAATATTAATCCAGTCTTAATAGCAGGCTGCACAATTGCAGCCCGCTATTATGGTAATTAATCCCTCAGCGCATCCTGCAAAATTTTCATGGCCGCATCAAACTGCGCATCCGGGATAGTCAGCGGATACAGGAAACGAATCACGTTGCCGTACGCGCCGCAGGTCAGCAGTAGCAGCCCTTGAGCCAGCGCGCGTTGCTGAATTTTCTGCGCAATGGCGGCTGACGGCTCGCCCGTTTGCGGGTCGTTGAACTCAGCCGCGATCATCGAGCCAAGCCCGCGTACCGCAGCAATTGCCGGAACGCTTTCTTTGGCCTCAATCAGCGTTTCTATCAGCCGCTGACCGAGTTGATTCGCGCGCTCGCAAAGGGATTCTTTGTCGATAATGTTGAGTACTGCGTGCGCGGCGGCCACCGCCAGCGGGTTCCCGGCGTAGGTACCACCAAGCCCGCCCGGCGCGGGCGCGTCCATAATGTTTGCGTTACCCACCACACCCGAAAGCGGCATCCCGCCCGCGAGGCTTTTTGCCATGGTCATTAAATCCGGCTTATCGGCGTAGTGATCCATAGCAAACAGTTTACCCGTACGCGCAAAACCGCTTTGCACTTCATCGGCAATCATCACAATACCGTGCTCGTCGCACAGGCGACGAATCGCAGCAACCAACTCTTTTGGCGCCACATTGAAACCGCCCTCACCCTGCACCGGTTCGAAAATAATGGCGGCAACCTGTTTCGCTTCGATATCAGACTTAAACAGGCGTTCGATGGCGTCGAGGGAATCTTGCGTCGAAATGCCATGCAGTTCTGATGGATACGGCACGTGATACACCGAACCGGGGAACGGGCCGAAGCCAATTTTATACGGCGCAACTTTTCCGGTCAGTGCCATGGTCATATACGTGCGACCGTGGAAGCCACCGCTAAACGCAATCACGCCTGGGCGCCCGGTATGGGCGCGGGCAATTTTCACCGCGTTCTCAACCGCTTCCGCACCGGTGGTGAAGAACGCGGTTTTGGCCTGACCGCTCACCGGCGCAAGGGCGTTAATTTTCTCCGCCAGGGTGACGTAGCTTTCGTATGGCACAATCTGGTACGCGGTGTGGGTAAACTGTTGCAGTTGCTGTTCCACTGCCGCCACCAGTTCAGGGTGGCGATGTCCGGTGTTCAGCACCGCGATGCCTGCGGCGAAATCAATGTATTCATTGCCTTCAACATCCTTCAGCGTGGCGTTTTCAGCCGACTGGGCGAAGAAGTTACACATTACGCCTACCCCACGCGGGGTGGCAGAAAGACGACGCTGATGGAATTCATTGTTGCTCATGTTTCACACCTTATGACTCTTCACGGTTAGTCGGAAATTAAACGCCCAGACGATCGCGCAGGCTGTAATAAGCCGCGCCCATCGCGGTAAACGGCACGCGCAGCGTGCGCCCGCCGGGGAACGGATAATGCGGCAGATTGGCGAAGGCGTCGAAACGCTCGGCATCACCGCGCAGCAGTTCAGCAATCAAACGCCCGGCAAGATGGGTACAGGTCACGCCGTGGCCGCTGTAGCCCTGCATGTAATAGATGTTGGTATCAAGACGACCAAACTGCGGCATGCGTGACAGGGTCAGCAGGAAATTGCCCGTCCAACGGTAATCAATTTTCACGCCCTTCAGCTGCGGGAAGGTTTTCAGCAGTTTCGGCACCACAAGACGCTCAACGTCATCCGGGTCACGCGCACCGTAGACCACACCGCCGCCGTACAGCAGGCGGTTATCGGCGGTAAGACGGTAGTAATCAAGCAGATAGTTACAGTCTTCGACACAGTAGTTTTTCGGGATCAGCGAACGGGCTAATTCATCGGAAAGCCGCTCGGTGGTGATGACCTGCGTGCCGCACGGCATACTGCGCTTCGCCAGTTCCGGCTCCACTTTATCGCCCAGATACGCATTCCCGGCGACAATCACATATTTCGCCGTCACCTGGCCTTTGACAGTGCGCACAACGGCGGGCGTGGTGTGCTGGATCTGCGTCACCGCTGAAAGCTCATACACACGCCCGCCGTTCAGACGAATAGCGTCGGCTTCGCCAATGGCGAGGTTCAGCGGATGAATATGCCCGCCGCTGTGATCCAGCAGCGCACCGGTGTAGCGATCGCTGGCCACTTCGCGGCGAATGGCGTTGGCGTCCAGCAGTTCCAGTTGTTTATTACCGTAGCGTTCCCAGTTCTCTTTCTGCTCTTCGAGCGTGGCGAGCTGTTTATCATTCATCGCCACGAACAGGCCGCCGGGGCGATAGTCGCAGTCAATTTGATAGCGTTTGATGCGTTCGCGGATGATCTCTCCGCCTTCGAACATCATGCTGCCGAGCATACGGGCGGTGTCCATGCCGTAGTTTTTTTCGATGACGTCGATGTCGCGGCTGTAGGAGTTTACAAGCTGGCCGCCGTTGCGCCCGCTGGCACCAAAGCCAATGCGTGAGGCTTCGAGTACCACCACGTCAAAGCCCGCTTCGGCCAGATGCAGCGCAGAGGAAAGCCCGGTGTAGCCGCCGCCAACCACGCAAACATCACAGGTGATGGACTCATTCAGCGTGTCGAAAGGCGCATATTTATTCGCACTGGCGGCGTAATAACTGCTGGTATGTTCGGTCATTTTCAGGCCTCCAGGCTTATCCAGATGGTTTTCAGTTCGGTGAATTTTTCAAGGGCGTGCAGGGATTTGTCGCGACCGTTGCCGCTTTGCTTATAGCCGCCAAACGGTACGGTCATATCGCCATCGTTATAGTTGTTAACGAAGACGGAACCCGCTTTCAAACGGCGGCTCATGCGGTGCGCGCGGGAGAGATCGCGTGTCCATACCGCCGCACCGAGGCCGTACTGGCTGTCGTTGGCAAGCTGCAGCGCCTGGTCTTCTGATGTGAAACGCGTCACCACCAGCACCGGGCCGAAAATCTCTTCGCGACTTAAGGCTGCATTCGGATCCACTTCCACGAAAATGGTCGGGCCGATGGCCGCAGCCAGTTCAGCGTTACGACCATCCAGCAGCAGTTGCCCTTTGCCTTCGCCTTCACGAATAAAGGTGTGGACCGAGTCAGCGTGAGCGCTGTCGATTAAGGTGCCCATGGTGGTTGCGGGATCAAGCGGATGCCCCGGTTGCCAGTTTTGCGCCTGCTGTTTGAGCAGGGCTAAAAATTCATCGGCAATGCTCTCCTCCAGTAACAAACGCGTTCCGGCGATGCACACCTGGCCCTGGTTGTAGAAGATGCCTGCGGCGGTGGCACTTGCCGCCTGCTGCAAATCCGGGCAGTCGGCGAAAACGATGTTGGCGCTTTTGCCCCCCGCTTCCAGCCAGACGCGTTTCATATTGCTGTCGCCTGCGTCTTTCAGCAGTTGTTTACCGGTACGCGTCGAGCCGGTAAAGGCGATGGCATCGATATCGTTATGACGCGAAAGCGCCTGCCCGGCTTCATGACCAAAACCGGTCACCACGTTCAGCACGCCATCCGGCAGCCCCGCTTCTTTCGCCAGTCCGGCGAGACGAATCGCGCTGAGCGGTGATTTTTCAGACGGTTTCAGGACAACGCTGTTCCCCGCCGCCAGCGCCGGGCCAAGCTTCCAGCAGGTCAGCAACAGCGGGAAGTTCCACGGGACGATGGCCGCAATCACGCCGACCGGTTCGCGCACGATCATCGCCAGCTCATGGCTACTGGTGGTGGCGACTTCACCGTACACTTTGTCGATGGCTTCGGCGTACCAACGAATGGCGCGCGCCGCGCCGGGAATATCATCACGCAGGCTATGACGAATCGGTTTACCGGTGTCGAGGGTTTCCAGCAGCGCCAGTTCTTCCGCGTGGGCTTCCATTAAATCGGCGAGTTTATTCAGCACCGCTTTACGTTTTGCCGGGGCGGCCTGCGACCAGTCGCCGCGCTCAAATACGCCGCGCGCTGCACTCACTGCGCGGTCAATATCGGCGCTTTTGCCGCGCGCGATATTCGCCAGCGGTGCCTGGGTGACCGGATCAACGGTTTCAAAGGTTTCATTTTCCGCCGCGGCGGAATATTCACCGTTAATAAATAAGCGGGTTTCAATGGCGAGACTTAACGCTTTATCCTGCCAGTAAGCCAGATGATGAAAATTCATTATGACTCCTGTTTCACGTCTATCAGATATATGCAGTTTGTGAACGTCAGGGCGCAGAGATCCCCGGGCGCTGAGCCCGTTTATTTCCGGCGACATTCTTTATGGATTGCCTTTATAGCTAGCCGGGTGGCGCTTCGCTTACCCGGCTAACAAAAACAAAAAGATTAAAACGTGGTGGGGGTATGGGCGCTAATAATTCGGCAAATACCTGCCGACGTATTACTGAAACTGTGCGGGATGCCGGTATTAATGGCATAACTTTGCCCCGCGACGAGGTGATAATCCTGACCATTAATGGTCAGTACAATTTCACCTTCCAGTACAGTGCCTATTTCCTCACCCTGATGCTTAATTCTCTCCCCGGTCGTCGTACCCGGCTGATAAGTTTCAAATATCATCGCCAGCGTGCGATTCGGGTTCCCGTTATGAACCAGCTTCATCGACACACCCTGACTCCCCATTTCAATTAAGTCGTCCTGATTAATGACGACCTGCGGTTCATCAGGTTTTTCCGGCTCGGAAAAGAATTCCGAGAGTGACAGACCATACACCTTCAGCAGCTTTTGCAGCGTACTGATGGCTGGGCTGACTTTATCCTGCTCTATCGTACTGATAGCGCTGTGAGTCAGCCCGGAGAGTTCGGCGGCACGACGTTGTGAAAGTCCTTGTTGCTGGCGGATTTCCGACAAGCGTTTACCCGGTGCCAGTCCGTCATCACTCATATTTGCATTTCCTTAACTGTAGGGGTCAGAGTCGCTGTTTTTCAGCGATATGGTTCTGACAAGCGGTAATAAAGCCCTCAAACAATATACGCGAAAGCGCATACTCGCTACTGTTCCATTCCGGGTGCCACTGCACGCCCAGCGCGAAGGGGTGATGATTGACGCTCACCGCCTCCACCAGCCCATCCGGCGAACGGGCCTCGACGCGCAATCGCGGGCTCACAACCTTCGCCCCCTGCCCGTGCAGAGAGTTTACCCAAAAGTTGCTACAGTCAGGTAACAGCGCGGAAAGTAATCCGCCCTCTTCAACCTGCACTTCGTGCGATGGCGCATACTGCTGTTCTACCGGCAGTTCAGGATCTTCACGATGTTCCAGCAGTTCTGGCTGCTCGCACAGTTTGCGATGCAGCTTCCCGCCGGTGGCCACCACCAGCTCCTGTAACCCGCGGCAAATGGCGAAAATGGGGATGCGCCTTTCGAGTGCAGCGTTAATCAACGCCATGCTCAGAAGATCACGCCCGGGATCGGCGTCAGGCTCATCGCCGTTTTCACCATAAAGGTGCGGCTGCACATTGCTGGGGCTTCCAGGCAGATAAATGCCATCGAGTTTCGGCAGGAGTTCTGCGAGCAACGCTGGCTCCGCCAGCGCGTGTGGCAGCGCAATCGGCAAACCGCCCGCGTGAATAATGGCATTCAGGTACTTTTCTTGCAGGGTCTGGGTCTCGTGACCCTTAAGCCTGTTCCTGCACATCACGATACCGATAACCGGCTTGTACATTATATTTTCCATGATCGATCTCACAAAGTGGACTAAATTATCGCCATTACTGCGGTTAAAATGACCTTTCTGTTCAATATTTTTTCAATCTAGCAGTGGATTTTCGGTTTTGCAAACTTAATTTAACATTTGACAAACATTTAGTTTGCATACAAATTCGAAGAGTGGTCATTATATTTTACGTTTTCATAGCGAGCGGAAAACAAAACCAAAGGCGAAGAATCATGGAAACCAATATCGTTGAAGTTGAGAACTTTGTTCAGCAGTCAGAAGAGAGGCGGGGTAGCGCCTTTACGCAGGAAGTGAAACGCTACCTGGAGCGCTACCCGAATACGCAATATGTTGATGTACTGCTTACCGATCTGAATGGTTGCTTCCGCGGAAAACGCGTCCCGGTAGCCAGCCTGAAGAAGCTTGAGAAAGGATGTTATTTCCCGGCCTCCGTCTTCGCGATGGACATTCTGGGTAACGTCGTAGAAGAAGCGGGCCTGGGTCAGGATATGGGCGAACCGGATCGTACCTGCGTGCCGGTACTGGGTTCCTTAACCCCTTCCGCCGCCGACCCGGAATATATCGGTCAGATGCTCCTGACCATGGTCGATGAAGATGGCGCTCCCTTTGACGTTGAGCCGCGGAACGTACTCAACCGCCTGTGGCAGCAGCTACGCCAGCGCGGACTGTTCCCGGTCGTAGCGGTAGAGCTGGAGTTCTATTTACTGGATCGCAAACGCGACGCCGAAGGGTATCTGCAACCGCCCTGCGCGCCCGGCACCGATGACCGCAACACCCAAAGCCAGGTTTACTCGGTTGATAACCTCAACCACTTCGCCGATGTGCTCAATGATATTGATGAACTGGCGCAGTTACAGCTCATCCCGGCTGATGGCGCGGTCGCCGAAGCCTCACCGGGCCAGTTCGAAATCAACCTGTATCACACCGATAACGTGCTGGATGCCTGCGATGATGCATTAGCCCTTAAACGCCTGGTGCGTCTGATGGCGGAAAAGCATAAGATGCACGCCACTTTTATGGCGAAGCCGTATGAAGAGCACGCGGGCAGCGGGATGCATATTCATATCAGCATGCAAAATAACCGTGGTGAGAACGTTCTTGCTGACGCTGACGGCGAAGATTCGCTGCTGCTGAAAAAGATGCTCGCCGGGATGATTGACCTGATGCCATCGTCGATGGCGTTGCTGGCGCCGAACGTGAACTCGTATCGCCGCTTCCAGCCGGGGATGTATGTGCCAACGCAGGCGTCGTGGGGCCATAACAACCGCACCGTCGCCCTGCGTATTCCGTGCGGCGATCGTCATAACCACCGCGTGGAATACCGCGTGGCAGGGGCGGATGCCAACCCCTATCTGGTGATGGCGGCAATTTTCGCCGGTATTCTGCACGGTCTCGATAACGAACTGCCGTTGCTGGAAGAAGTAGAAGGCAACGGGCTGGAGCAGGAGGGCTTACCCTTCCCGATTCGTCAGAGCGATGCGCTGTGGGAGTTTATGCAAAATGACGATCTGCGCCACTATCTGGGCGAGCGTTTCTGCCATGTTTATCACGCCTGTAAGAATGATGAGCTGTTGCAGTTTGAGCGCCTCATTACTGAAACCGAAATTGAGTGGATGTTGAAAAACGCGTAGTGGCCCCTTGCGGGGTATGTATCACCGGCCTGAGCGGAGCCTGGCCTGACATTTGCTGGTAATCCAGACATTTCCCGTATGTCGCGTTATGGAACGCAGGCGGCAACGGGCTTCCGTTAACGATACAGACTGTGACGAGGAAATGAGATGATGCCGATGATGAAATACCCGCATGGCGAGGGAGGCTGCGTTTGCGCCCTCTCCACGACCGAAAGTACCCCGCCCCCCTTGCTTCCCCTGCTAAACAGGTTTGATTTCAGGTCGACGCGACCGCAAACCCGATTACGCAGCGGAGGCACGCATCATGGCCTTTAATTCCTCACTGGATATCGCCGCCCAACCCGGCAAAACTAAACTGCGTAAGTCGCTGAAGCTGTGGCAGGTGGTGATGATGGGGCTTGCCTATCTCACGCCGATGACCGTCTTCGATACCTTTGGCATCGTGTCCGGCATCAGCGACGGCCACGTTCCGGCGTCCTATCTGCTGGCGCTGGCCGGCGTGCTGTTTACCGCTGTCAGTTACGGCAAACTGGTTCGCCAGTTCCCGGAGGCGGGCTCGGCCTATACCTACGCGCAAAAGTCGATTAACCCGCATGTCGGCTTTATGGTCGGCTGGTCATCGCTGCTGGATTATCTCTTTTTGCCGATGATCAATGTGCTGTTGGCGAAGATCTATCTCTCTGCCCTCTTCCCGGATGTGCCGCCGTGGGTGTGGGTGGTGACGTTTGTCGCCATTTTAACCGCCGCGAACCTGAAGAGCGTTAACCTGGTGGCTAACTTCAATACCCTGTTTGTGCTGGTGCAAATCTCCATCATGGTGGTGTTTATCATTCTGGTGGTTCAGGGGCTGCATAAAGGTGAAGGTGTTGGCACCGTCTGGTCGCTACAGCCGTTTATCAGTGAGAACGCGCATCTGATCCCGATCATTACCGGGGCGACGATCGTCTGCTTCTCGTTCCTCGGTTTTGATGCGGTGACCACGCTTTCCGAAGAGACGCCGGATGCCGCGCGGGTTATTCCGAAAGCGATTTTTCTGACGGCGGTGTACGGCGGCATTATCTTTATCGCGGCGTCGTTCTTTATGCAGCTGTTCTTCCCGGATATCAGCCGCTTTAAAGACCCGGATGCCGCTCTGCCAGAGATTGCGCTGTACGTCGGCGGCAAGCTGTTCCAGTCGATTTTCCTTTGCACCACGTTTGTGAACACGCTGGCATCCGGCCTCGCGTCACACGCCAGCGTGTCGCGTCTGCTGTATGTGATGGGGCGCGACAATGTGTTCCCGGAACGCGTGTTTGGCTATGTGCATCCGAAATGGCGCACGCCTGCGTTGAACGTCATTATGGTCGGGATTGTGGCACTGTCGGCGCTGTTCTTCGATTTAGTCACCGCCACGGCGCTGATTAACTTCGGCGCGCTGGTGGCGTTTACCTTCGTGAATTTGTCGGTGTTCAACCACTTCTGGCGGCGCAAAGGAATGAATAAAAGCTGGAAAGAGCATTTCCACTATTTACTGATGCCGCTGGTTGGCGCGCTGACGGTGGGCGTGCTGTGGGTTAACCTGGAGTCAACGTCACTGACGCTGGGCCTGGTGTGGGCGGCGCTGGGTGGGGCGTATCTGTGGTATCTGGTGCGACGTTATCGCAAAGTACCGCTGTATGAGGGTGACAGAACGCCAGTGAGTGAGACGTAATTGTTGGATGGCATCGGGCAACAACGCTGACAACGTGCCCGTTGTTCATGCCGGATGCGGCGTAAACGCCTTATCCGGCCTACAAAATAGCGCAAATTCAATATATTGCAGAAACCTTGTAGGCCTGATAAGCGCAGCGCATCAGGCAATGTTGCGTTTGCCATCAGACTCAAGCGGCGCACTACGCGCCGCTTTTAACCTGCTGGTAATACGGTACCCGCCGGGTGGTGCCGGTCAGGTTATCAAAGACCTCCACCTCTGCGGTGCTGATCTGCATCCCCGTTTTACGCAACCGCTGCACATCTGCGGCTATTCGTTGAATGCCAAACCAAAAAAGCCCATCAAGCGCCGTTACCTGTAAGTCATTTTCCAGCGCCAGCTTCAAACGCTCGCGCGGCTGTTTAATCTGTTTGGCAATCTCCTGATACGGCGAGGCGGTTGAAAGCGGGCCATCCATTCGCCGGATGCGCGTGGACAAGCGGTATTGATAGTCGTCGGGAATGGCGTCCAGGCTGGCTTTCAGGCTGTAAACACAACCAAAACGTTTGCCGTTAAAGAGGACATTTTTCTGACTGAGCTGAAGTTCATCGCGCACGGCGGCGATAAGCTGTGGCGCACGAATTAACAGCAGACGAAAAGGCAATTCGAAGCTGGTGACGTAGTCAACGTTCAGCAGCGCAATACGCAACCGCTCCTGCGCACCCGCGCCGGACTGACGGCACTCTTCAATCACCTCTCGCCACTGCTGGGCCAGACGCGGCGACTCGCCCACTTCGGTGAAGCTGTATTTTTCAATCTGATAATCGATTCTTCCGGCCACGGTGCATTCCTTCCTTTGCTATCAGCAGCTTACTTTAGCAAGTGTCCGGAAAAATCGACAGGGTCATGCGTTAAAAATCAGGCGTGAGACTCAGGCATTTCGATAATAATGAAATGACTCTGTTCTTTAGCGGTGCTGAATTTCAGCGTTGCCGGCCCGGTAATTTCCAGCGTATCTTTTTTACCTAACGTAGCGATGCCTTTCACATTCACTTCACCTTCGAAGTTATTGATATACGCCTGACGACCGGCCTGCAATTGATATTCCACTTCCGCAGTCGGATTGGTCAGTTCGCTCACAAACATGTTCACATCCTGGTTGAGCATCAGCGGCGCATCGTCATTATTCAGGCTACCGACAATATGCAGGAGCTTGTTTTCGCGCTCTTCCGCCTGATATTTACGCTGGTTGTAACGCACCTCCAGCCCCTGTTTCGGCGGCAGGATCCAGATTTGCAGGAAGCGGCACCACTCATCATGTTTGTTAAGCTCTGAGTGCCAGACGCCGTTCCCGGCGGTAATCGCCTGCACATGCCCACGTCCCAACGTCTCTTCTGTTTGTGTTGCGCTATCCCAGTGGGTGAGGTGCCCATCAATCACATAGCTGACAATTTCCATGTTTTGATGGGGATGGCGGCCAAAACCGTTGTGCGGTTTCACGTTGTCATCATTCACCACACGCAATACGCCATAATTCATGTTGTCAGGATCGTAATAATTGGCGAACGAAAAATGGAAGTAGGTATCGGCCGGGTGATAATCACTTGCGGGCAGATAATGCAGGGATTCGCCTTTTTTTACGCGGTATTGGGTTGTCATTGTTTCTCTCCGGTGTTCATATAATGCGGACAGAGTAATGACCTTTCTCCCCAGGATAAATGGGGCCACACACAATTCACCGTTACGAAAAATGAAAGAATACGATCTGATCGCCCTGCGCAGTTTTGTCGCCGTGATCGAAACGGGGAGTTTTTATAACGCCGCCGTACAACTAGAAACCAGCAGTGCCTCCATCAGCCGCCGCGTCTCCTCGCTGGAACAGAGCCTGGGCGTGCGTCTGCTCAACCGCACGACGCGACACCTGGAGCTCACCACCGCCGGTGAGCAGTTTTACAAGGATGTGAAAGGGATCCTTGAATCACTGGAACAGGCGGAAGAGCGGCTGAACTGCTTTCAGGAGACGCTGAGCGGCGTAATTCGTCTGTCGGCGCCGTTAACCTTCGGGGTGAAAAAGCTGGCACCTCTGCTGCCCGTATTTATGGCGAAATATCCGCACATCACCGTGCAGTTACAGCTGGAAGACCGACTGTCGGATCTGGTGGGAGAGGGACTGGATTTGGCATTACGCATCAGCGCATTAAATGATTCTTCGCTGGTTTGCACGCATCTGGCAGACCTTCCACGGCTGTTTTGCGCCTCGCCGGCGTATCTGGCGCGTAACGGTGTTCCGGCATCACCTGCTGAACTCGCAGGGCACAATTGTCTACGTTATTCGCTGCTCTCCGCGCGCGATGAGTGGGGATTTACCGAAGGCAAAGAGCTGCCTGAGATGAATACCCCGCTTATCACCGATAACGGCGACGTGCTGCGGGAAGCGGCAATCCAGGGGATGGGCATTGCTATGCTGCCGTGGTTTATCGTCGAAGACGCCCTGCATGCGGGCACGCTGGTGCCGGTAATGCAGGATCATGCGCCGTCAGCGCTGCCCCTTTCGCTCATCCGCCCCACTCGCCACTATACGCCCGTGCGCGTCACCACCTTTATGGCGTGGCTGCGCGAAGTGTTGTGTACGTCCATTGAGTGATACTATCCCGCGCAGATACACGCGAAACGTTAACCCGAGGCTTTTTATGAACAACGATATCCCATTGAAGTATTACGATATTGCCGATGAATACGCGACGGAATGCGCAGAGCCGGTCGCCGAGTCTGAACGCACACCGCTGGCGCACTATTTTCAACTGCTGCTGACCCGCCTGATGAATAACGAAGAGATCAGCGAAGAGGCGCAGAAAGAGATGGCCGATGAAGCGGGCATAAAAGCCGCGCGAATTGATGAGATTGCGGAGTTTTTGAATCAATGGGGAAATGAGTAATTCCCTACCCGTGACGATAATGCGGGTACTGCCCGGTACACATACCGGGCAGTGAAGCCCATCAGAGAAAGGCGCTAACCACACCCACGATAAGCGCGGTAAAGAATAATCCCCGGTATAACATCGTTGGAATGGCGAGCCATTTTCTGACAATTCCCAACGCCACCACCACCAGCGCCGCCGGATAAATCGCACTCAGCACCGGAACCGCCAGCATCGTCAGCGAATCCAGCCCCAGTACGGCAATCATCGCAGAAAGCACCAGTGATAACATTACCAGCAGGCCATAAGGGATCCCGGTAACCTGATGAAAATAACGCGCGGTGCCGGTCGTCAAACCAATCGCCGTGACCAGACACGCCAGCGTAATAATTGCCGCCAACAACGCGCGGCCATATACACCAAAGACGGTCTCCACGTAAGCGCTCATAATTTGCATCCCGTTACTGGCGGAATGTTCCAGCGTATGCGCGCCCATAGAAATATAACAGACGTAAATAAGCACCAGCCCGGCGGCGGCAATCAGCGCTGCGCGGCTGGAATACCGCAGAATACCTTTGGCATTGACGATGCCGCGCTGATAAAGCGTGTGCGTGATGATCGCCCCAAAGCATAAGGCGCTAATGACATCCAGTGTCTGATAGCCATTAATAAATCCGGCACCAAACGGATTACTATCAAAGGCATCGACCGCGGAGGTCAGTGCGCCAGTAGGGTAAATCCAGGCCGTGACGACAATGAAAATCAGTGCGCCAATTTTTACCGGAGAGAGGAAGAAACCGACAATTTCCAGCAGTTTACCCGATTTTGCCAGCACCGCGCCTGCCAGGGCGAAGAACGCGAAAGAGAATACCGTTTTTTGCGTCAACGTACTCTGCGCACCGTTGGTAATCGCTTCATAGCTAATGGTGGCCGTACGCGGTGTACCAAATAAAACTCCGAGCGTCAGGAAACAAACACTGATAAAAGCAATACTCACGGCCCGCCCTAATGGGCGCGTCAGTTCGTTAATATCCCCTTTATTGATCGCCAGAGAAATAATGGCCAGCGCAGGAAAAAGCACGGCAGTAATAATAAAACCGGCTCCCGCGGTGACAGAATTGGCGCCCGCCTGCATCCCCACCAGAGGCGGGAAAATAATATTCCCGGCCCCCAAAAATAACGCAAGGGTCATCCCACCTAACGCGAGCGTATCCGCGAAAGAGAGGTGTTTTGTATCCGACATGAAAGAAACTCTTTAAAAGAGAGTGGCGACGTTATGCGCCACCCGATATCAGAACTGGCTCAAACTTCCCCAGACATAGGCAACGTACAAAAGCACAATGATGGCCGTTCCAAAGGCGACCACATAGCGAGGCTCTTTATGCTTCATCACAGGCTAAAGGTTCCTTCAATCATCATGCGTGCCGCACCGTACAGTTCGACACGTCCATCGTCGCGAACGACACAGCGCAGCGTGCCTTTACGTGCCCCGCCCTGCTGGGCTGATAACCTATTTTTGCCCAGACGCTCCGCCCAGAACGGCGCGAGGAACGTATGCGCTGAACCGGTAACCGGATCTTCATTGACGCCAACCTGTGGGCCAAACCAGCGCGAGACAAAGTCAAAATTGTCACCCGCCGCCGTCACAATGATGCCGCGCGTATCAAAAGCATTGAGCGCGTTAAAGTCAGGCGACAGGCCATCAATTATCGCTTTATCTTCAACCAGCACGACTAAATCGGCCGCTTTCCACACGCCAACCACACCGTGAGTGATGCCCAGCGCCGCCAGTAATCCTGCGGGCGTGTCGATGGGCTGCGCCTTTTGCGCCGGGAAATCCATGCAATATTCATCGCCATTTCGCGTGACGTTAAGCTCCCCGCTGCGTGTCAGGAAGCGAATCGTTTTCCCGGAATAGCCGAGTTTATTAAACAGCACCCAGGATGCGGCAAGCGTGGCGTGACCGCACAGATCCACCTCTACCGCCGGCGTGCACCAGCGCAGGTGATAGCCCTCGTCCGTTGGCACAAAAAACGCCGTTTCCGACAGGTTATTTTCGCGGGCAATAGCCTGCAATGTGTCGTCGCTTAGCCATTCATTCAGCGGACACACGCCTGCCGGGTTACCGCCGAAAGGCTCGGAGGTGAATGCATCAACCTGATAGAATGGAATGTTGTGTGTTTTGTTATTTTTCATCATTTTTTCCCAGGTAGTTATAAATGGTGTAGCGCGAAACGCCCAGCGCATGCGCGATATGCCCCACGCTGCCTTTAACCTTAAAGAAGCCCATTTTTTGCAATTCCGCGACCACACGTTTGCGAAACTGTATTTTGTTTTCTGCCCCCGTCTGGCGGAATTTAGCAATAACGTCATCAAAAGAGTGCGCGGGTATTTTGTCGCTCGTATTCTCTGTTTCCTGCTCTGCCGCTGGCGGTAACAGAGAATCCAGATTGCGCTTCAGGTTATTTACAACGTCCAAATCGACATTAATGCAAAAGGCCACAAGCGGGACGCCGTCCTCACTGTAGTAAATCGTCGAGGCGCTATTGAGCACTTTGCCTGAGGAGGTGGTGGTTTTGTAGTTATTGAACACGCGGGAAGGCACACGCTGGGCCGGCTCCAGCAGCCCCAGGAACCCGACATCATCATTGGGCCCGGAGAGCAAAGAATCGCCCGGTTTTCGGCCACTGACATGACCGTTGACAATACTGATAACAGAGCATTCCGGCTTCGTCAGATCGTGTAAAACGGCTTCTGTATTCGCGGCAAGCGTAGTGCGCAGGGCATCCATCGACGCCATTAGAATGTTCAGCAGGTTTGACATGGTTCGACCGCCTGTACTTCTACCTCCACATCCAGCCCAAAGGCGAGCTGGCTGGTGACCACCGAACGCGCAGGGAATCCGTCCGGGAAGTGGCTGCGATATGCCGCATTAAATTCAGCAAAATGCGCCATATCGCTGAGCCACACCTGTACGCGCACAATATCGTTTAACGTCGCCCCGGCAAGCGCCAGCGTCTGTTCAATAGAATTCATAATGCGCAGCGTTTGTTCGGTGACGGAACCCGGCAAAGGCTCACCGTGTTGCGTCATGGAGACCTGGCCTGAAAGAAAGACAAAACCGTTGGCTTTCACCATATCCGAGAAGGGAAACGGTTTGCTGGAAGGGTATCGTTGTAGCGTCATAATGCCATGCCCATAGTTGATGTATGGGCACATGATAGCATCGCGATTTTAAAATTAAACATTTTTATAAAAATAAACAGTTGTTGAATTTTACCGGTGCGCGATGAGGTTCCTAAAAGGGGCTGTCATGCCGGGCATTCACCGGCAATTGGCTAACAGGATGAGTAAACTGCAATGCGCTTGCGTGCAGCATTAACCGAGGCACCGTATCGGTACCCGGAAGAAGCCGGCCACCATAGAGATCACAACCTAAAATGGGATGGCCAAGATACTGACAGTGAATACGTAACTGATGAGTACGTCCGGTCTCTGGAAAGAGCTTCACCCGCGTGACCGGTAGCGACGCGCCTTGTACCACTGGATAGTAAAAACGCGCCATGACGCTGTACCGCGAACGGGCAGGTTTACCTTCACGGGTGCTTATCGACATGCGTGGAAACAACGACGGATCTTTGGCAATTGCCGCGTCAATCACGCCCTGGTCATTCTGCAGATGCCCGCAAAGCAGCGCCGTGTACACCTTGCTTACAGCACGTTGGCTAAACTGCTGACACAGCGCCGCGTTAATCGCTTTGTTGCGCGCGACGAGCATCAAACCAGATGTACCAAAATCCAGGCGATGCACCAGCGTACAGCCAGGGAATTGCTGCACCAGCCGGTAATGTACCGAATCACTGTTTTGCGGGTTTTTACCTGACAGGCTCAGCAGGCCGGAAGGCTTGTTAATTAACAGGATATGTTCATCCTGATAGAGGATCTCTACATCGTCATGGCATGGAGGCGCTATAAACGTGTCGATAAGGGTAGACATGACGCGACCTGAGTTGTGAGGGTGGCAGCGGATGATAACGGAGATTAGGCTGGGGGGCGAATTATTTGGTTAAGTATTTCAGGCGGAGTGGCGGGTTGATTTCCCTGACCAATAATTTATGATCTGTTGCAATTTAACCGAATAATATCCTTACAGGCTTTACTTAATGAAACACAATTCTTTGCTTATTGTCGTTGCCACTGTTTTATTTTCAGGGGCAACCTTCTCGACACATGCAGGGCTTTTTAGCAGCCCTATAGACCTATCAAAACCTTTCATATGTAAGGATATTTCCCCAACACCGCTGCATATAACCGAAAAGGGCTTAATCATGGGGGGTGTTGTGTATCCTTTATACAATCCTAACGCAGCCTCGACACCAAAACTGACCAACGCAATATTTCGTAGTAAGGATAACCTGGAAGAAATAGACGTCAGGCAAGATGCTGAAGACGGGAAAGTAGATGTCAGTTATATGAAATTTAGCATCAATCCGGACGCGTTAGCCAATGATGCGGCTATTGAAAATAGCAAAATATTTGAAAAGGGAAGCTTTAAGGCTTATAACCCTGGCCCCAAATATTACTCCAAAAATCAGGGTTGCCAGCAGTAACACTTATTCGCGTCTCTGTGTATATGAAAGGCCCATATGAAGCAATCTATGAGCCTTCATCATGGCGTGGCATCTTCGAACTAAGGTGCATCGTCATATTCATACCGACAAATCGTATTTATCCCTCGCTGATGGCTTTTAATTCCCGTATGCAGGTGTAATGCTTTGGCTTCATGCACCCAGAAACTGCCGCCTGCCTGTGCCTGTGGGTGAAAAAGAGTGGCTTGCGGATACCTTTCGCTAAGCGCGCCTTGACTCAACCCAAACCATTTCCGCGACACCTCACGAAACTCGCGTGTGGTTAATAGTCGCCCCCCGATCCTTTCACAGCGTTCGCGGGCGGTAGAGAAATTATTATCGACCGTGCCCTCACCGACAAGCCAGGTATTCACAACGAAAGGATAGTGCTGCGTATTTCCCGTCTTGCGGTTACGCAGCGTCAGGGTATTAGAAAGTTCATGCGCCTGTGGCTGCCGTTTCATCACCAGCGTGACTCGCCCTTCCTGATGGGGTCGAATCTCCAGCCAGTTATGCGCCACGCTAAAGACGACATCGTTCAGA
This sequence comes from Pseudocitrobacter faecalis, assembly GCF_965231525.1. Lineage (NCBI taxonomy): Bacteria > Pseudomonadati > Pseudomonadota > Gammaproteobacteria > Enterobacterales > Enterobacteriaceae > Pseudocitrobacter > Pseudocitrobacter faecalis. The sequence goes on from NZ_CBDDNJ010000002.1 coordinate 2,564,186, forward strand.
TTGAGCGCTTCATGATTGCTGCTCATGGTGACCGTAGCGCCGGTAAAACCGACACTCAGAATACTGGCAGTACGAAAACCAGAATTGGTGGGCGAGTGAAAGCTAATGCGCTTGAAATAATCATTTTTTTCAGCGGCGGAAAGTGTAGAGGTAAAAATAAGTGGGGCGACACAGAATATCCAGGCCAGGGGTTGCATCGGCGTCCTTTCGAATCGTAGCAGTCTCTTCAGGCAGCATAGCGCGGCGGGTTGCGGTTTAAAGCATTTTTACCTTATTAGAAAATACCTGTGAAATCTTCACGCTTTAGCCATTAAAAAAGGGCCGCAAAGAGAGAGCGGCCCGCTGATACTGCTACACGTTATTATCAGAATGCATATTTAATGCCCAGCATCCCCTGCGTATCACTGTAGCCTTTGTCGCCCACTTGTTGTGCCACGTTCCCCCAAATCTGCAGGTTTTTATTCAACTGCCCTTCCACGCCAACCTTCAGCTCACCGAGATTACGCGCGCCCTCCTGGTAGCTGGTGACGCCGTTCATCTTGACGCCATAGGTCTGCGAATTGTAGATCCAGTTAGCTTCAACGAATGGCTGGAAGTCACGCGTTTTTCCTTCGTCGATGGCATTGTGGCCTTTAATGTACGCCCTCATCCCCAACCGCGTTTGCAGATTACCCTCACTCTTGTCCTTCACACGGGTGCCGTTTGCTTCCGTATGGTTATCCGCCTGCACATCCATCCAGGTCAGTTGCGCTTTCGGTTGCAGCCAATAGCTGGAACGTCCTGAATCATCCGCACCCAGCAAGAAACTGTAACCGGCTTCAACTGAGGCGGTGATGCCGTCAGAGTCATACTTCTCACTCGCCAGGCCTTGACCGGAGACGTTGTTATCGAACCAGTTGTAAAGGATCCAACTGTCCAGATAGGTGCCCGTTTTATCCGCTTCATTCGCGTACCACGTGCCGTAGAAGCCCACACTATAGCCGGTTATCTGACCATGCGAACGATAGCCCGTCACATTAGATTTGGTGTTGCTCTTACTATTACCATACCCGGCCATCATCCCGAGGTGCCAGCGATCCAGCCCGTTGCTACTCCATTGAGCAAGATCTCCGCCAAGCTGCACTACATAGCGGTTGCTTTGCGTTTCAAGCTGCCCTTTCGCGGTATCGAAGCGATTGTGTCCTCCAACCTGACGTAACCACAGGCTGGTCACTTTCTGTTCGCCGGTCAATAAATCCGTGTACTGCGTATCGCCTAAACGATCGTGCAGACGGGTGTTGAACAGCGTATTTGCCGCCGCCAGGTTCGCGATATAAGAAGCGCTTTCCGGGCGATATGTGGATGGGCCTGTCGGGTCAGTTGGATCGACAGGGTCTACCGGGTCTACAGGATCTACGGGGTCAACTGGGTCAACAGGGTCTACCGGGTCGGGATCAACCGGATCGGTTGGCTGCGTGTTGGTCAGGTACCAGTTCGCGGCATTTCCCCCTGTACCTCGCCCAAGGAAGTACTCATAACTGCCTGCAACAATACGCCCGGACTGCACGAAATCACCCTCAGAGCGTCCACCCACCTCAATAATTTCAATCCCGTTAATCGTTTTCGCACCGCTGCCTCCTGCGTTGTTCACCACAACATGCGTAGTCCCTGCGGTATCCCCCATAACAACCAGTTTATCGGTCAGGGAGCTATCATCACCCAGTACGGAATTCATTACCAAGGTACCGTTATCACCCGTGTAATTACCGCTGACTGTGAGGATGTTCCCCACCGTGGAGCCTGCCAGTTGTACGGTGCCCGCATTATTCAGCGTGCCAAGGTTAAATTGGGTCGCGCCTGTTGAACTCCCGTAACCCGTAAGACTGGTGAGCGCGTTGTAAGCAGCGATAACGCCTGCGTTGTTCACCACGCCAGCCACGGTGCCGGTTCCTGAGAGTATGCCGCCATCGGTAACCTCAACATCGCCGCCCAGCTCAGAAGACGCTGAGCCTTCCTCACCAACGACCAGCGAACCCGCCGTAATCTGAGTGATACCGCTGAAGCCCGACATGGACGAACCCACGCTAAGCGTTCCCGCACTCTTTTTCACCGCCAGCCCGCTGCCCGTGACGGTATTCGCTAACAACCAGTCCTGAGCATTGTTGAAAACCAGCGTACCGTCATCAATGATGTTAGCGGTGCCCAGATTCTCTGCCTGAGACGCCTGCAGCGTAGCGTCGTTATCAATCTGGAATAGCCCGGCAAACGTACTGTTATTGCCCGATAGCGTAACATCTGCCCCAGCCTGGGTATGGACTTTACCCGCCCCCGCCAGCGCAACCGATGCCGTTCCCGTTGGTGAAGAAGTCCATGCCGCATTTTCCTGACTCAGTGAACCGAAGGTGAGCGTGTCATCCGAGCCCGTCAGGGTAATGCCCTGGGCATGATTAAAAGCACTTGCCGTGTTCAGTTTGAGTTCGGAACCCCCCTTAAGCGTAATCTCGCCCGTATAAGCTGTCTGATCGCCGTTGACCATTACTACACCTGGGTCGATGGTCAGAGCGCCATCACCTGCCAGCGTTCCCGTTTCAATTGCACCGCCAAACGTATCACCCGCTGTGCGTTGGCTCTCGGTGATAGTCAATGATCCCGAGAGAGTCATCAGGCTTCCGGCCGCCGTGTTAAGCGCGCCGATAGACTGGCTGTGACCTTGCATATCTGCTGCTGTCCCCTCGGCCAGATTGAGCGCAGAGGTTTGCCCCAACACATTATTGTTTGCCATTACCAGCGTGCCGGAACGCACATCCGTTTCACCTGTGTAGCGATTACTGCCGTTGGAAAGTGACACCTGCTGTCCGGTGCCAGCCGCAATTGCCAGATCGCCCACGCCAATCACCTTCGCGGCTAAATCGGTCGCGGCCCCCGTCGCGCCATCGGCAGGTGTCAGAACCAACGCTTCATCACCGCTTCCCAGCAAATTGACCTGTTGCAGGCCGTAGTTCACATATAAGCCATCGGAAGCGGCCCCGGCGGTAAGGCCGAAATCATAGGTGCCTTCGGCCACTTTGACCCCGTTTTGGCTGAGATCCAACGTCCGCGCGTCAGAGATTGCATCGCCATTTTGATCCACTAACTGAATGCTTCCGCCCGTACCGGTCACACTATTAGCATTGACTAATTTCACACCCGCACCCTGATCGTCCTGTTCAAGTAGCGGTAGTCGGCTATCAGGAATCGGTTGCGTATTATTAAACTCTGCTGGCACATTCACCTGTACCGTTCCAGTACCAGAGATATCAAGCTTGTCCGCCGTAATCACGCTGACGGCCGTTTTGTCCGCAGGCGCGTCGGCATTGAAAATAGCCTTACCACCGTTAAAAGTCAGGCCGCCAATATGTTGATGGCTATCCGCAGCGGTGCCATCGCCCACGGTCGTGATATTGCCTGCATCAAGTTGCAGGGTAGCCTGCGTTAAAGCGGCCGTGTTGTCGCCAGTTAGGGCGAAGGTGTTATTGGCCAGCGCGACAGTCCCTTTAAAGTCAGAACCGACATCTGAAGAGAAGTGGAATGCTTCGCCCTGATTTGATGCGCGTAAAGTGCCCTCACCGGTCAGAACGTTGTTAAAGGTAAATTCGCCGTCGGCGAGAGCCGCAAGCGTGGCTTCCAGCGCAATGTTTGCTGCGCCAGAGCTCAGGTTGATCTGAGAGGTGGTTGTGGTCGCATCAAGCTGTAATGTGCCCTTCTCAACATTTGTGCCACCGGCGTATTCGTTGATGCCAGTCAGCATCAACGTGCCTTCCCCGGTTTTACTCAAAGAGCCGGAACCTGTAATCAACTCATCAAGGGTGTTATCGAAACCATTGGTATCGACAACCCCTCCGCCTGCACCCAGCACAAAATCAGCGGTATTGATATCAGCCACCGCACCATAGCGTAGCGTGCTACCGTTATCGAGGGTCAACGACGTGAGGTTTGAATTCCCGGTCATTTCCCAGACGCTACTCTCGCCATCCATAGAGAGGTTGAGGGTTCCTGCCGTTGAAGAGCCAAGTTTGGAATCCGTCACCCCCACAAATTGGCTGCCATTTGCCATATTAAGAGAGACCAGCGCTTTGCTTGCACTGAGGATATTTCCATTAATGTTATAAATCCCAGAAACATCGGTACTGGTGCTTACATCATGGGATTTTATAATTGCCGATGCGCCTGTTGCGTAGATCGCTGAACCTGTCCCTACAGTGATATCAGCATCACCAGAAAGATAAATTTCAGCTAATTTATTTGCGGTTGTTGAAGAAGCATACAAGCCATTTGCGGTATTACCGGTTGTTGAAATATCAACATTCCCCAGCGAAATCATGCCTAAACCCCTGGCATAGACGCCATGCGCATTATTACCCGTGGTTTTTATTTTACTGTCGCCATTAAGATAAACTTCTGCCTTTCCTTTCGCCGTTTTGAAGAGAGCAGCAACGCCAGTATCTTGACCTGCGAATACAGCATAACCTGAATCTCCCCCACCATTGGTCGTAGTGGTAATATCGGCATTTCCATTAATTGTTATTGTCGATTTTGCATTTTCATTTTCCGACGAAGCGTTAGCTCGGATCCCCATTCCGCTCGCGACAATGTTAGCATCACCATTAATCGTTACTTCAGCGCGGTTTATTCCGCTGTTGAGTTCTCGGCCCAGGTTGATACCATCAGCACTGGAACCCGTTGTTTCTGATTGATAGTTCTGTATAACAACGAAGCCGCCCCCCGCTTTAGTATGGATCCCGTCTGCCGCAGTCCCCGAGGTATTCACCGTAAGGTTGTTGAATTTATAGGTTGAGCCATCATTCAGATAGATAGCCCATCCGGCCAAAGGTGCAACCGTGCCCTCAGCTTCCGTTCTTACACGCACCTCCTCATAGTTGGTATAATCGCGTCCATTACCATTTGGATTGCCCGATCCACTATAATAAAGAACATTATTATATTCAAAAATGTCAGCATGGGCTGCAGGTGCCTGCAACGCTGTATACATCAATGCCAGAGAAATATATATCGCTATCTTTTTTTGCCTGAGAGGGATCGTTCTCATACAGAGCTCCTTGGGTTTCCCCTTACTTCACTGTTAATGGTGATGGTTTAAAAAATGAATAGCCGTCTTCTCGCAGCAGCAGGCCGCAAGTAAAAAACATTGAATATCTGCTAATAAACAGAGCAATAGCTGCTCTGCCATTTCAGAAAATAAAATCCCAATCAGTCATCTGTCCACAAAGCACAGGTTCTTTGCGTTAATGCACGGATAATACCAGGTACAGAACTGGTTGAGTCTAAAACGGCTGTAATATTATTTGTTTTAACCTGCCAACATAACGCCACCGGGACTAACATCGGGCTGGCAACAATCACGATCTTGCCTTGTACCTCCGGAAGTTTCTGTAGTACCTGAGCTAATGTATGCCGTGTAAGATGAATAAATGTGTAATCACAGGAAAGTCCTTTTTTCTGCATTTCAGATTTAAGTGCAGCTATGCCCAAACAAAAATAAATGTCATTCTCGGGAAAACAATCCCTATTACTGACAATCAATGACACCTCCCTGACGCACATAAATGCAACGAATCACAGGCTAGAAAACGTATCCTGCTAGTTTGCCTTAATGAGCTGATTTCTTTCGCTAATGTATTCTTCTACATATTTATGACCACTCATCTTCTCATAAGCTAACAAAAGCGTATCCAGAACCTCAGCATCCACGCATCCCGACTTGCGTAATTTCCTTAATGCATCACGGAGTATAATCTCCACAGTTTTCGGAAAATCACATTGCTCAAAAATACTTTCAAGATGCAAAAAAATGGCGTCCTGGTCATCCTCAAGCAATAGATACCTGAGCGTAAGCCTGATGGTCTCCGTTTCCCGATCATACATAGCCATAATAAACCTCACACACCAGGAAAAATCTGAGTTCACAATGAAACCACGCCCTATCAGGAGCATTAAAAAAATATATTCACCATGTCTATGCATACTCAGAATTGTGTAAAAAAGAGGATTATTCCAATCGTTTTTATAAGAAGAGAAAAGATTTTTTGATAGATATTATCTATCATAACACTTTGTATGATCGTTTTGACCGATCATACAAAGAAGGAATATTCAATAACTCTTATCAATTTACGCAAGAGGTAAGTTTTAAGGCATTGTTTTTAATATACTTTACTGGAAATACAGTAAATATTGATAATATCTTTGAAAGCTATTGATTAATAATTGAAGTATAACCTTGCGTTACACTTGCACTAAGCAACAAATTTAATGGAAATGAGTCTCATAAAAATGAAAGGTAACTTTGACAAAAATCAAAAACAATCATCTCGGCGCGCAGTTAAAAAAGCAAAAGTTTTATCAGAACTACGCGACCCGTTTTTTCAAAACAGCGTTAAACATTACTTTTCATATATTTCAGTAAGTAAATTACATAAATAATAGCAGCACACGGATTTCCCTTTAAAAAAAATGCACAAAAAATGCGTATTACTTCTCATGCACAGCACGTACAGTGTCCGAAGAGTAGCAACTTAACAGAGCGTTATTGATAAGAAGAAGATTAAAACTGATAACAAAAATTAAAGAGTCCATTACACTCGCCTTCATTTGAAAGTAGTAAGCCGCTTCACATTGCTCATCATAAAGGAGTCACCAGAGGTATTCACTTTGCCGCGTCTGTGATCTGGGCTACAAAACTTGTCTGTTCAGCGTGCCACGTCAAAAACGTGTGTTATCATTCACCCCGTAAATACCTTTCAACTCATACCGAGGCTTTGATGCTGGAGAATGTAATCATCTGATAATCAGTGACTCGACCTTTACAGGCCGGGCTGATTATCAATGCGCCGAAATCGAATGCGGACACCGCTGTGTGTTTGCACGTTTTGCACATGATGATTAACAGGTTCACCAGTATGAATTTATCCCGTCAGGAACAACGTACCTTACACGTTCTCGCCAAAGGTGGTCGGATTGCGCACGTTCGCGATTCATCAGGCCGCGTGACCTCAGTCGAATGCTATAGCCGCGAAGGGCTTCTCCTGAGCGATTGTACTCTCGCCGTCTTCAAAAAACTCAAAACCAAAAAACTGATTAAGTCCGTCAATGGGCAACCTTACCGTATCAACACCACCGGGTTGCTGAACGTTCGCGCCCAACTGGATAACCGCTAAACAAGGAGAAAACCTATGGATATCCCACGTATTTTTACAATTAGCGAAAGCGAGCACCGCATTCATAACCCCTTCACGGCAGAAAAGTACGCCACGCTGGGGCGCGTGCTCAGGCTAGTGCCAGAAATGCACATTCTTGACCTCGGCAGCGGCTCCGGTGAGATGCTTTGCACCTGGGCGCGCGATCATCAGATAACCGGTACTGGCGTTGATTTAAGCCCACTGTTTACCGAGCAGGCTAAAGCGCGTGCGCAGGAGCTGAAGGTGAGTGAACGTGTCAACTTCATCCATCGCGATGCAGCAGGTTATGTGGCGGCTGAACCCTGTGATGTCGCGGCCTGTATCGGCGCTACCTGGATTGCCGGTGGCGTTGAAGGCACGCTGTCCCTTCTGCGCCAAAGCCTGAAACCCGGCGGTATTATGCTTATTGGTGAACCTTTCTGGCGCCAAATGCCAGAATCCGACGCGGTTGCACAGGCGTGCGGAGCAAACGCGACTGAAGATTTCCTGACGCTGCCCGAACGGGTCGGGAGGTTTGATGAGTGCGGCTATGACGTGGTGGAAATGGTACTGGCCGACCAGGAAGGCTGGGATCGCTATGAAGCGGCGAAATGGCTCACCCTGCGCCGCTGGCTGGAAGCCAACCCGGACGATCCGTTCGCGCCGGAGGTACGCACAATGTTAACTGAATCACCGAAAAGGCATGTCACTTACACCCGTGAGTACATTGGTTGGGGCGTTTTTGCCCTGATGCCGAGATAATCCCCCTCCCCAACAAGCCGGGTAACGTGGTTACCCGGCAACGCATACCCACACAAATAAGACGTTTAATTCCTGCCGCATTTGATCACAAATTTGAAACAAATCGCCCTGTTTGTGCACGTTTTATAAAAATGTAGATATTTTTTACTTATGGCTACGAAATGAGCATCACCTTTTCTTCCTGAAACCCTAAGAGGATTGCTTCTGATGAATGCACTGACCGCCGTACATACTAACGCTGTCGATTCAGGCCAGGACTATAGCGGATTCACCCTCACCCCGTCGGCGCAATCCCCGCGCCTGCTGGAACTGACCTTCTCTGAACAGACGACAAAACAGTTTCTTAAACAGGTTGCCGAGTGGCCCGTGCAGGCACTGGAGTACAAATCGTTTCTGCGTTTTCGGGTAGGCAAAATTCTTGACGACTTGTGTGCAAACCAGTTGCAACCATTGCTGTTGAAGACGCTGCTAAACCGCGCTGAAGGTGCGCTGCTGATCAACGCCGTGGGTATCGATGATGTGAAGCAGGCGGACGAAATGGTGAAGCTGGCAACGGCGGTGGCGCATCTGATTGGCCGTTCCAATTTCGATGCCATGAGCGGCCAGTACTATGCGCGTTTCGTGGTAAAAAATGTCGATAACTCAGACAGCTACCTGCGTCAGCCACACCGCGTGATGGAACTGCACAACGATGGTACCTACGTTGAAGAGATAACCGACTACGTGTTGATGATGAAAATCGATGAGCAAAACATGCAGGGCGGAAACTCGCTGCTGCTGCACCTCGACGACTGGGAACATCTTGAGCACTTTTTCAGCCATCCGCTGGCGCGTCGCCCGATGCGCTTTGCCGCGCCGCCGAGTAAAAACGTCAGCAAAGAGGTCTTCCATCCGGTGTTCGACGTCGATCAGCAGGGTCGCCCGGTGATGCGTTATATCGACCAGTTCGTCCAGCCAAAAGATTTCGAAGAAGGCGTATGGTTGAGCGAGCTTTCCGATGCCATTGAAACCAGCAAAGGCATTCTGTCTGTGCCGGTTCCCGTTGGCAAATTCCTGTTGATTAACAACCTGTTCTGGCTGCACGGTCGTGACCGCTTTACCCCGCATCCGGATCTGCGTCGTGAACTGATGCGCCAGCGCGGCTATTTCGCTTACGCCACTCACCACTACCAGACGCATCAGTAAGCGCAAAGGAATTGAGCGGATGTATGATTTTGTGATTATTGGCGGCGGCATCATCGGCATGTCGACCGCCATGCAACTGATTGATGTTTATCCGGACGCCCGCATTGCGTTGCTGGAAAAAGAGTCCGGCCCCGCCTGCCATCAGACGGGCCACAACAGCGGCGTGATCCATGCCGGGGTTTACTACACGCCCGGCAGCCTGAAGGCGCAGTTTTGCCTGGCGGGGAACCGTGCCACCAAAGCCTTTTGCGATCAAAACGGCATCCGCTATGACAACTGCGGCAAGATGCTGGTCGCCACTTCCACACTCGAAATGGAACGAATGCGCGCGTTATGGGAACGCACAGCGGCGAACGGGATTGAGCGCGAGTGGTTAAACGCCGACGAGCTTCGCGAACGTGAACCGAATATCACCGGCCTTGGCGGTATTTTTGTGCCGTCCAGCGGCATTGTCAGCTACCGCGACGTGACGGCGGCGATGGCAAAAATCTTCCAGGCCAAAGGCGGCGAGATTATCTATAACGCCGAAGTTAGCGGCCTCAGTGAGCATAACAACGGCGTGGTGATACGAACCCGTCAGGGCAGCGAATATGAAGCGTCGACGCTGATTAGCTGTTCTGGCCTGATGGCTGATCGGCTGGTGAAAATGCTCGGCCTTGAACCCGGCTTTATCATCTGCCCGTTCCGCGGTGAGTATTTCCGCCTCGCGCCGGAGCATAACCAGATTGTTAACCACCTGATTTACCCCATTCCCGATCCAGCGATGCCCTTTTTAGGCGTTCATCTCACGCGGATGATTGACGGCAGCGTGACCGTCGGGCCAAACGCGGTGCTGGCTTTTAAACGCGAGGGCTATCGCAAGCGCGACTTCTCATTTAGCGACACGCTGGAGATTTTGGGCTCCCCGGGGATTCGCCGGGTACTACAAAACCATCTACGCTCAGGACTGGGCGAGATGAAAAACTCGCTGTGCAAAAGCGGCTATCTGCGGCTGGTGCAAAAGTATTGTCCCCGGCTTTCGTTAAGCGATCTCCAGCCCTGGCCCGCCGGTGTGCGGGCGCAGGCGGTATCGCCGGACGGCAAGCTGATTGACGATTTTCTGTTTGTCACCACCCCGCGCACGATCCACACCTGCAATGCGCCCTCCCCGGCAGCGACATCAGCAATTCCTATTGGTGCGCATATTGTCAGCAAGGTACAAACGCTGTTGGCAAGCCAGAGTAACCCCGGACGCACGCTGCGAGCGGCCCGTAGTGTGGATGCCTTACACGCCGCCTTTAATCAATAACCTTTGAAAACAGGATGTAGCGATGAAACTTAACGACAGTAACTTATTTCGCCAGCAGGCGTTGATTAACGGGGAATGGCTGGACGCCAACAATGGCGAGGTCATCGACGTCACCAATCCGGCGAACGGCGACAAGCTGGGTAGCGTGCCAAAAATGGGCGCGGAGGAAACCCGCGCCGCTATCGATGCCGCCAACCGCGCCCTGCCCGCCTGGCGTGCGCTCACCGCCAAAGAACGCGCCACCATTCTGCGTAACTGGTTCAATTTGATGATGGAGCATCAGGACGATTTAGCACGTCTGATGACCCTCGAACAAGGTAAACCGCTGGCTGAAGCGAAAGGCGAAATCAGCTACGCCGCCTCCTTTATTGAGTGGTTTGCCGAAGAAGGCAAGCGTATTTATGGCGACACCATTCCCGGTCATCAGGCCGATAAACGCCTGATTGTTATCAAGCAGCCGATTGGCGTTACCGCCGCTATCACGCCGTGGAACTTCCCGGCGGCGATGATTACCCGTAAAGCCGGCCCGGCGCTGGCGGCAGGCTGCACCATGGTGCTGAAACCTGCGAGTCAAACACCGTTTTCCGCCCTGGCGCTGGCGGAGCTGGCGATCCGCGCGGGCGTTCCGGCTGGCGTATTTAACGTGGTCACCGGCTCGGCGGGGGCGGTCGGTAACGAACTGACCGGCAATCCGCTGGTGCGCAAGCTGTCGTTTACCGGCTCGACCGAAATTGGCCGCCAGTTGATGGAACAGTGCGCGAAAGACATCAAAAAAGTGTCGCTGGAGCTGGGCGGCAACGCGCCGTTTATCGTCTTTGACGATGCCGATCTCGATAAAGCCGTGGAAGGCGCGCTGGCCTCGAAATTCCGCAACGCCGGGCAAACCTGCGTCTGTGCCAACCGCCTGTATGTGCAGGACGGTGTGTATGACCGCTTTGCTGAAAAATTGCAGCAGGCGGTGAGCAAACTCCACATCGGCGACGGGCTGGACAAAGGCGTCACCATCGGGCCGCTGATCGATGAAAAAGCGGTAGCCAAAGTGGAAGAGCATATTGCCGATGCGCTGGAGAAAGGCGCGCGCGTGGTTTGCGGTGGTAAAGCGCACGAGCGCGGCGGCAACTTCTTCCAGCCGACCATTCTGGTGGACGTGCCAGCCAACGCCAAAGTGTCGAAAGAAGAGACGTTTGGCCCCCTCGCCCCACTGTTCCGCTTTAAAGATGAAGCCGATGTGATTGCACGGGCCAACGACACTGAGTTTGGTCTTGCCGCCTATTTCTACGCCCGCGATTTAAGCCGCGTCTTCCGCGTGGGCGAGGCGCTGGAGTACGGCATCGTCGGCATCAACACCGGCATTATTTCCAATGAAGTGGCCCCGTTCGGCGGTATTAAAGCCTCGGGACTGGGTCGTGAAGGTTCGAAGTATGGCATCGAAGATTACTTAGAAATCAAATATATGTGCATCGGTCTTTAACTGGAGAACGCGAATGAGCAGCAATAAAGAGTTAATGCAGCGCCGCAGTCAGGCAGTTCCTCGTGGCGTTGGGCAAATTCACCCAATTTTCGCTGACCGTGCGGAAAACTGCCGGGTGTGGGACGTTGAAGGCCGTGAGTATCTTGATTTCGCGGGCGGGATTGCGGTGCTCAATACCGGGCACCTGCATCCGAAAGTGGTGGCGGCGGTGGAAGCGCAGTTGAAAAAGCTGTCGCACACCTGCTTCCAGGTGCTGGCTTACGAGCCGTATCTGGAGTTGTGCGAAATAATGAATCAGAAGGTGCCGGGCGATTTCGCCAAAAAAACGTTGCTGGTAACGACCGGTTCCGAAGCGGTGGAAAATGCGGTGAAAATCGCCCGTGCCGCCACCAAACGCAGCGGCACCATCGCCTTTAGCGGCGCTTACCACGGGCGCACGCACTACACGCTGGCGCTGACCGGCAAGGTGAATCCGTATTCTGCGGGGATGGGGCTGATGCCGGGGCATGTTTATCGCGCGCTTTATCCTTGCCCGCTGCATAACATCAGTGAAGACGACGCTATCGCCAGTATCCACCGAATTTTTAAAAATGACGCTGCGCCGGAAGATATCGCTGCCATCGTGATTGAGCCCGTTCAGGGCGAAGGCGGTTTCTACGCCGCGACGCCAGCCTTTATGCAGCGTTTACGCGCACTGTGCGATGAGCACGGGATCATGCTGATTGCCGACGAAGTGCAAAGCGGTGCCGGGCGTACCGGAACGCTGTTTGCAATGGAACAGATGGGCGTTGCGCCAGATCTCACCACCTTTGCGAAATCGATCGCGGGCGGCTTCCCGCTGGCGGGCGTCACCGGGCGCGCTGAAGTGATGGATGCTGTCGCACCAGGCGGTCTGGGCGGTACCTATGCGGGTAACCCGATTGCCTGCGTGGCGGCGCTGGAAGTGTTGAAGGTGTTCGAGCAGGAAAATCTGCTGCAAAAAGCCAACGATCTGGGCCAGAAGCTAAAAGACGGATTATTGGCAATCGCCGAAAATCACCCGGAGATCGGCGACGTACGTGGACTGGGGGCGATGATCGCCATCGAGTTGTTTGAAGATAGCGATCACAGTAAACCCAACGCCAAACTTACCGCCGAGATCGTGGCGCGCGCCCGTGACAAAGGGCTGATTCTTCTCTCCTGCGGCCCGTATTACAACGTGCTGCGCATCCTGGTACCGCTCACCATTGAAGATGTTCAGATTCGTCAGGGTCTGGAGATCATCGGCCAGTGTTTTGATGAGGCGAAACAGTAGCACCGCACCCATGCCGGAGGCGACGCTGCGCGTCTTGTCCGGCCTACGGGGATGTAGGTCGGATAAGGCGTTTACGCCGCATCCGACATTCGGCGCACCATGCCGGAGGCGACGCTGCGCGTCTTGTCCGGCCTACGGGTATGTGGGTCGGATAAGGCGTTTACGCCGCATCCGACAATCTGTACATGAACAGGAATAAATCTATGTCGGCCGGATAAGGCGGAGCCGCTCTCCGGCAAAAAGAACCAATAACAATTAAACGCGTGACCCGACGCGGGAAATGTCGGGGCGCTCTCCCAAGTGACACACTTTCGAGAGGATTCAGGATGGGGCAATCATCGCAACCACATGAGTTAGGCGGCGGGTTGAAATCACGCCACGTCACCATGTTATCTATTGCCGGTGTTATCGGCGCAAGTCTGTTTGTCGGTTCCAGCGTCGCTATCGCCGAAGCGGGCCCGGCGGTCTTACTGGCCTATCTGTTCGCCGGATTACTGGTGGTTATGATTATGCGGATGCTGGCGGAAATGGCGGTTGCCACGCCCGACACCGGCTCCTTTTCCACCTACGCCGATAAAGCGATTGGCCGCTGGGCAGGCTATACCATCGGCTGGCTGTACTGGTGGTTTTGGGTACTGGTTATCCCGCTGGAGGCCAACATCGCCGCTATGATCTTGCATTCATGGGTTCCCGGCATTCCCATTTGGTTATTTTCTCTGGTCATCACCCTCGCCTTAACCGGCAGTAATTTACTAAGCGTCAAAAACTACGGCGAATTTGAATTCTGGCTCGCGCTGTGCAAAGTCATTGCTATCCTGGCCTTTATTTTCCTTGGCGCAGTCGCAATTAGCGGTTTCTACCCTTACGCTGACGTAAGCGGAATCTCAAGATTGTGGGATAGCGGCGGCTTTATGCCGAACGGTTTTGGTGCAGTTTTAAGCGCGATGCTGATCACCATGTTCTCGTTTATGGGCGCAGAAATTGTCACCATTGCGGCAGCAGAATCCGACACGCCGGAAAAACACATTGTTCGCGCCACCAACTCAGTTATCTGGCGTATCTCTATTTTCTATTTGTGTTCTATTTTTGTCGTTGTGGCATTAATTCCGTGGAATATGCCGGGACTAAAAGCCGTCGGTTCTTATCGCTCGGTGCTGGAGTTACTCAATATTCCGCACGCAAAATTAATCATGGACTGCGTGATCTTACTTTCCGTAACCAGTTGCCTGAACTCGGCGCTCTATACCGCATCAAGGATGCTTTACTCCTTAAGCCGTCGTGGGGATGCGCCAGCAGTGATGGGCAAAATCAACCGCAGCAAAACACCGTACGTGGCCGTTTTACTCTCCACCGGTGCAGCATTTTTAACGGTGGTGGTGAACTACTACGCGCCTGCGAAAGTGTTTAAATTCCTGATCGACAGTTCAGGCGCTATCGCTCTGTTGGTTTATTTGGTCATTGCCGTTTCGCAATTGCGCATGCGTAAAATTCTGCTGGCGGAAGGCAGCGAAATTCGCCTGCGCATGTGGCTTTATCCTTGGCTCACCTGGCTGGTGATTGGCTTTATTACCTTTGTCCTGGTGGTGATGCTATTTCGTCCGGCGCAGCAACTCGAGGTCATTTCCACGGGCGTATTAGCGATAGGGATCATCTGTACCGTGCCGATTATGGCGCGTTGGAAAAAACTGGTATTGTGGCAAAAAACTCCGCTACACAATACCCGATAGCGTATTATCCCGGCGAAAGCCGGGATTTCTATAAAGGAGCAAGGCAATGACCGCTATTCCTCAACCAACGGCCATTGATGGCTATCGCTGGCTGAAAAACGATATTATTCGCGGCGTTTATCAACCCGATGAAAAGCTGCGCATGAGCCTGTTGACCACTCGCTATGGCCTGGGCGTGGGGCCACTGCGAGAGGCGCTTTCGCAGCTGGTGGCCGAACGCCTGGTCACGGTGGTGAACCAGAAAGGGTATAACGTCGCTTCCATGTCGGAAAAGGAGTTGCTCGACATCTTCGATGCACGCGCCAACATGGAAGCCATGCTGGTACGCCTTGCCATTGAGCGCGGTGATGACGCCTGGGAAGCTGAAATCCTTGCCCGCGCGCATATGCTCAGCAAACTGGAAGCCAACGACGCCAGTGAAAATATGCTGGATGAATGGGATCGCCGCCATCAGGCGTTCCATACGGCAATTGTCGCCGGCTGTGGTTCACATTATCTGCTGCAAATGCGCGAACGATTATTTGATCTGGCCGCACGCTATCGTTTTATCTGGCTGCGCACAACAGTGCTGTCTGTCGAAATGCTGGAAGATAAACATGACCAGCATCAGCAATTGACCGAGGTAATACTGGCACGTGATGCAGCACATGCCAGTGAATTAATGCGTCAGCATCTACTTACGCCAATTCCGGTGATTCAGCAGGCGATGGCCAGATCCCGTTAAGCAGGTTCAGACATCATCTGGATTAGCGGAATATCTGAGTGCATCGATCAGTAATGCAAATGCAGGTGGATGCTGTTTTCTGTTGGGGTAATAAAGATAATATCCCGAAAAAACAGGACTCCATTCGGATAATACTGTTTCCAGCCGTCCATCGGCAATTTGCTCGCAGATGCTGTCCTCAGGAATAAATGCCAGGCCAAAACCAGACTCGGCAGCATCAATCCGTTCCGCAATAGTATTGAATGTCAGTTGCCCCTCGACCCTGACTTTTAGAGGTTTGCCTGCATTTTCAAACTCCCAATGATACAGCCCGCCAGCAGTGGGAAGCCGCATATTAATACAGCGGTGATGCTGCAGATCGTGCGGCGTATGAGGTTTACCGTATTTCGCGTAATATTCCGCAGAGCCCGCCACAACCAAACGGACATCCGGGCCGATTCTTACCGCGACCATATCCTTGTCGACACTCTCACCCAGGCGCACGCCCGCATCGAAACGCCCATCCACAATATTGACGAAACCATTATCAACGACCATCTCAACATTAATATTGGGATATTCGCGTAAAAATGACTTCAGTTTTGGCCATAACAGATATTTAGCGGCGTGCTCGCCGGCTGAAATGCGGAGATTTCCCGCGGCGACGCCATTTTGTTGAACCAGGCGTTGCAACTCTTCATCCAGTTCGTAAAGTCGGGGTTCAAGACAAGCAATGATTTGCTCTCCTATCTCCGTTGGCGCAACGCTTCGCGTTGTACGCGTTAATAAACGAAGATTAAGCCGCGCCTCCAGTGCTTTCATCGCATGGCTCAACGCAGATTGCGTGACGCCAAGTTTACCTGCTGCTTTGGTAAAACTGCGCTCTCGCGCAACAGCAAGAAAGAGCTGCAGCTCATTAAAATTTTCTTTAAGCATGGACGAATTCCCTTAACACCGTCATGAGTGAAATCCTATAGTGGCTTCGTCGGTTTACGCATTGTAGCGCCATTATCTTGTGTCACTTCTCTTTTGCGGTAAATAACCATTGCCGGAATCGTTTGAATGAGCAACATGCGTATAATATGACTTGCCATTACAAAACTGGCATTCGCGTTAAGCGCCAGTGCCGCAAAGGACATCGATTCCACGCTTCCTGGAACCCAGGACAGCATTAATAAATAAAAGGGATAATCCAGAAGATGTGCCGCAGTCAATGCCATAATCACCGTCACGCCCAGCCCAATGGTAATGAGCTGCATTGAAGACCAGAGATGGCGCATAAATGCCGTCAACGTAAACGCAATAAAATGATGCCCCAGTAAAATGCCCATTAAGGCCATACTGAACTGATTGAATACATCGGGGAAAAGCACCGTCTGCGATGAAAAAGGATGCAATAGCGCCGCACAAAGTAATGAGGTAATCATAAAAGGTGCGGGGAAATGAACGCGTTCAAGGCACTTGCCCAACACATAGCCAGCCAGGACGATACCCAGTAACCAGAGTATATTAGTCGCGGTAAACAATTCAGGCGACATGGCCGTAGGGGTGTGCGCGCCACCGCTAATATATCCGGCAAATAAAGTCAGTGTGATGAGCCGCAAAGAGTGCGAAATGATAATTTTTTGCGGTGGTGTTTTTATGTGGGAAGCCAACGCTAAAACCGCTGCCATTGCTCCAGGAACCGCACCTAATAACGCTTCTTCCTTACTCCAGCGTAATCGATGAATACACCACAAATAGCATACGGTAAACTGTAAAAATAAGCACAGCAATAAGAACATCAGTAAAAATGCGATATTTCCTTGCACCCCAAAAGAAAAATCGCGAAATAAAAGGCCAATCGACGTGCCAAGAGAGAGTTGAATCACCGTCATGCTGCCAGGCAGCACGGGTACAGAAAGGCCGGTACGTTTTAACACCAGCACGGTAATCAGGGGGCCAAACATCATACCTAACGGAACGTTGCAATAGGTAAATCCCAACCCGACCAGGATACAAAGAACAAAACCGACCAACAATTTCATACGCCTTTTCTCCTGGCAACCGGGAATGTGGAATTCTTAGTGAACGGTTTCGTTTACCCAAAGGGTATTTTCAGCAACCCATTGGGTCAATGCATCAAGATTTTCTTTGATTTCCCGGCTGGACTCCGCTTTAACAATAGCACTCACGATCTCGCCATTTGTTAACTTCATCATGTCATATTGACGACCAATAACACCGGTTGCCCGATATTTAACCACAAAGGGTAACGGACATTTTTCCGCAATAGAGAGAAGCGTACCCTGCGCAGGCGGCACATTTAATTGACCGACCCGTAGAACAGGTTGTCTTTGGGACAAGTCCTGTGGGTAGATATCGCATAGAGACGCTTTAAGCCAGGTCATACGAGGATCAAGACCAAACGCGGCGCCTAATTCTTCATTGACAAAACAGCCACCTAACCGGCAGGCAAGTTCACCAAAAATAATGTTGTTATCTTTATCAACAAAAACCTCAAGATGAAGCAATGCATTTTCTTCCGTTGGAAAAACCTCTTCCGCAAGATATTGGGTGTAGGCGATCAGTTTACGATGCAGCGGCGTGTCATCTTCCATCACCAGACCTAACGTTTTCCCGGACAGGAAATCCAGGCAGGAGACGGTCGCGCGGGATGCGGAAATAAATATCGGTTTACCTTTTAAATACAGCGCATTAATTTGATAGGCTTCGCCTTCGACAAATTTTTCAATAAGCAGATTGTGATACTCTGACGGCTTAACCTGCGCCAGATATTTATAAAGCTGCCCTTCATTCTTGAGAACTACGACACCCTGTGATCCACGCCCATCATTAGGTTTGATCACGCAGGGATATCCTTGTTCGGCAATAAATCGCGCCATCGCCGTCGCACTGTCAACGCGCGCCATAGCGGGAACTGTCAACTGATGAGACTGAACAAGCGATTTCATCATAAATTTATCGCGGAAAAACATGGCTTTTTTTTCACGGTCGTGAGTTAAACCCAGACGATCGCTGATTCTCGCGGCTCTCAGAACATCGATTTCGGCGAGGAAAAAGATACCCGTTGCGTTATTAGCCTGGGCGTAGTGATAAATATCCATTTCCACAAAGGGATTATCATTGAAATTTTCATAAAAGAGGAAAGAGAATCCCTCCCCCATATGATTTAGAATATTATCGGTCTGGCTTGCGCACGTCGCGATCAAAACCGGGGTCACGGCTTGTAATGATTGCCACTCTTCCCGTGAGTGCTGAAAAATAATTTTTGGTGGGCACAGTAAGATATTCATTGTTTTTCCCCTTCAATATCAAATGTAATAACAAAAACATCCCGATAACCTTTTCCCGGCAACAAAGGAACTACTGCCGCGGTATAATGTTGATAATTTACATCATTGAATATGACTGCATCACCCGCATGCAGTTTGAACGTAGATGCGTCATTACCCCCATCGTGATTAGGAATAAGCGTGGTTTCACCACCGGTCACATTCTCAATTTCACTGCAATAAATTGCGATGTACTTAAATCCATCTTTATGAATTCCTTCTGGCGCCGGATAGCCTGGTCTGCGGTCATCTGTAGTTATTCGTATCTGATGAATACCTATGTTGTAGGTGGTGTCAGGAAGCAGTGGCAAAAGCTTACGAAACACCAGATTCATGACCTCTTCAGCAACGTCTTTTTTTATTTCAGGGTATTTTCTTGCAATCCCACCGGCGTAATGATTCAGCTTTTCCGTTTGAAAAAACTCTCCCGCTGCGCAGAGCTCAAAATACTTTTCGCGTCCGGCCCTGGCCTGCATGTAACTTCTGAATCGAAAAATACCATCTTCAGCTTTAAGCCACGGATCGGGTAATAATTCATCAAAACTATTTTTGACTTTCGCGGAAGACTCCCCCAGCCGAATATGATGATAAGCGTGCATAAATAACATCCTTTAAACAATAGGTTGAGCAGTCTATTAATAAGATATGAAATGCATATCCAACAATAAATAATATTGCAGACTTTTTATACTGACCATCAGTGGGAAAAAGTAAGGAGGCACGCTCCTTACTTTTAAAATACACTATTTGCTTTTTTTACGTAATTCTGTAACCGGCACGCCACCAATTCCCCAGTTATCCGTTTCTACCTCATCAATGACCACAATGGTGGTACTGGAGTTTTTATTCAGAACATCAACCAAAAGCTGTGTTACCCCCTCCATTAACTGTTTCTTTTGCTGATCGGTAGCACCTTCATTAGTGATCTTGATGTTTACGTAGGGCATATTAACTCCTGTTTTTAGATAATTGTTGACATTGCACCAAGATAAACAAGGGCAAAGAGATTAAACGACAGAACATAACCGTAGTGCATTTTAAAACTCGTATTACTGGGTGACACATTCAGGCTGTTCGCAGCAAAAATAGCATTTATCGACACGGGAGAGATAAGCTGTGTGGCAATAAACAAGCAAATCCATATCTGATAATCAACCATTCCCCCTGTCAGATAATCGGAAAATATTGACCATGAAACGCTAAAGATAATCAGAGGATGGATACCTAATAAACCGAAAAGCGGGACAATGAACAAAATAATCGCGTAGATCTCAAACGTTGTCAGGCCGCCTACATAAGCAGTAATACCTGCCGGTACATGGGCAAAAAGCAGCCAGCAAACTGAGGTCAACACACTGCAGCTTAAAAGCAACAATACCTCACCGGATATATTCTGTGCTGTTTCCGTTAACTGTTCAGCCCACGATCTATCCTTTTTAACCAGATGATCGACAACAAAAAGTACGATTGCAGTAAAGGCAATACTTTGCAATGAATTGAGATTCAGCGCCGTTAATGAAAAAATGAATCCCCCCCAGAACAGACCTACACACAGCAGGATATAGCGCATTCCATCTCGGTTGGGTTTCAGCGTCTCGTTTTCAGTGATGACCGTCACTTTTGCCCGTTGGTTGAGCAGGATACTGAATAAAAAGAGAGGGATACCCACAAGCATTGCCTTAACATGCGGTACGTCCGGCATTGCCGCCCAAACGGTGGCAGCGCCGATGGTTGTTGGCATCAGTACCATCGTAATGCATACGGTGCGGGTAATAATCTTTGCCAGATTGCGTCCTGGCCCAAGAACTGACTTGAGACCATCGAGGAGTAATGAGATTGCCCCAAGGCTCATCGGCCATGTTAAGAAAGCCGTCAATAAGGTCACCCAAAAAGTCAGGTTCGATGTCTTTTTACGCGAAAAATACGCCCCCAGTACAGCCGTAAAATTTAGAGAAGCCATGACGTGACGTAATAAGGCAATACCAACAAGCAGTAAAATCACATCAAAATATCGCGAAAAAATTGCGGGAAGCGCAATGCCTTGCAGGTTGTTTGTCGCGAGAATAAACACCATCGAGCAGAGAAAAATAATCAAACCACTTCGGGCGGAGGATTTTTTTAACCAGAAAGCAGCGGTAGATGCGAAATAGAGCACGGCGGTAACGCCCGCAATGATCGGCATCGCTAGATGTTTATTCATCAGCGCACAAGCGAGCAGAAACACCAGCAAGGATGTTATCGCTAACGCAGATTGCAATGATTGCCACGTCTTGCCACGGGCCTGGATTTGCTCAGTCTGCATTTATCACAACCTCAGACTGAACATGGCGCACCGTCATTTGATGATACATATCTGCGACACAACGGCCTGCATCGACCAGGAATCTTGAATTTACCAGCGGACGTGGCAGGACGTAGGTGTAAAAATTCGCCCCTTCAGCAGGGTTACCCAGCACCCAGAAAGTCGTCTGCGCTTCCCCCATACGGTTAACAGGATGCTGGCATTGATCGATATCCAGTCCCCCCGGGTGGTACCCCTCATTCATAAATGGACGAACGATACCCGTGGCTGTCATATTTCTGATTAACGGTGAAGCATCATGTAGCGGCGAAAAACTGGCAATTTTCGCCTTAATTAAAACATCAGCCTGAATCTCTGTACTCTCTTCTTTGAAAGTTGAATGAACCTCAAATTTTCCATCGCAGTCATTTAACACTAACCTTGCATCTTTACCGCCGGCCAGGCACACCACATTCGCTTCCATTAACGCTAATAATTGTTCATTTCTTAACTTCGGTGGGCCAACGGCAATGCGGTTAAAAATAGGATTAAAATGCTCAAGAAAATATTGATGTGACCGAGAATTCAGACCCGAATTATCAATCGCTTCTCGTAAAATATCCCTCACATCACGAATGATGTCTGTCGCTGCTTTGATTGGGCCATGGACATTGCCCTCCGCAGACTCCTGCAGATCCTTACGCAAGAAATACATAAACCATTGCGTATAATCTTTTAAACTCAAATGTTCCTGCG
This sequence comes from Pseudocitrobacter faecalis, assembly GCF_965231525.1. Taxonomy (NCBI): domain Bacteria; kingdom Pseudomonadati; phylum Pseudomonadota; class Gammaproteobacteria; order Enterobacterales; family Enterobacteriaceae; genus Pseudocitrobacter; species Pseudocitrobacter faecalis. The sequence continues at coordinate 2,586,181 of NZ_CBDDNJ010000002.1, forward strand.
ATTGGTGTGGATAAAGCACACTGTCGATGACGGCGATGTCTTCAGCGCTCGGTTCATAAGTGCCTGCATCTAACCACTGCCCATTGAGGGTCGAACGGTAGGCATAACACATTTCTTTATGCAATAAAGGGAAAACTTGTTCAATAAAATCGATTTTTGAAGACCCTTTCGCAAGCACATTTTTCACCCGCAATTCTCTGATGGCCATTGCCGTTAAGAAGCGTGGTGAGTATTGCCCGGAGACGCCTTTTTGATTCTCACCGCGGCTGCTAAAAGGAAGAGCCTGACGCGAATAGATAAAGATACCCGGCTCCTTTCCTGAAGGGTGATAGCGGAGTTCACCGTCCTCCCGGCAAAAGCGCCCCCCTCTGCCAATCGTTAATTGCGAAATAACATCATAGGCAGTCAACCCAATACCCTGAACAATCACATTCGATTCTGCTGTTATTTTATCCAGGTTGTTTACTGGGTAAGGCGTCGCATAGTAGTCCAGGCGTTCATTTTTCTTAAAATTATTGGCAATAAAGCGTTCGACAAGATGATCGTCAAACGTTTTAACATTGTCACTGTGACCTGTGGTCAGATAAACATAATCGACCACCACGCGCTGGCTATCTTCTAAAATGATAATGGACTTCTCGTCGTCCTGAATCAAAATATTGCTGGCTGATTTATCTGGGTGACCGAGATATTTTCAGGCAGGGTGTTGATAATTTCATGATAAAACCAATTTAAGTATTCACCTAACAATCGACGAGGTAAATAATCGTTAGCCTGAATGGGTTTGCCTGCCACATTTTTTAAAAAACGGCCATCAACGTTTTTATAGCCTTGCTCATTGGCCCACTGATGAAAACAGGGCCCTGAACGGAAAGGCCCGGCATTTTTTACCGTTGCATCACCAAATAATGTTATCTGGCAGGCAACGGTGTTAACTAATAAATGGTCGGGCTGTGATAAGCTGTGGGCGCCCACCCCCATGGCATTTTTATCAATGATAACAATATCGATATGTCCATTCTGTTTTTGCTGTGCATACTGGGCACAAATTCTTTCCAGAATACTTAGCCCCCGAGGCCCCATTCCTATAATAGCAACGGTCGTTTTTTTCATTCTTTGCTCCAACTTTGAGAGTATTTAACTTTGCTGTGTTGAACATAGCTAATCCCTGCTGCGATAAATAACGCGCAAGCGCCAGATAATATTGAAATAGTCATTCCATTTTTGTTGTTCTGAAACGCACTTACGATCAAAGGCCCGGCAATTTGCCCAATGCCATAGGTCAGTGTAACCAGCCCAAGAAGATTAATTTTCTGTGGAGCAGAAATCTTTTTCGCGAGTGGCATCACCAGAGAACTGGTACCCATGAAGGTTGCGCCGAAGCCAATACAGCTTAAGGTTAATAAAAACGGCGAGTGGATAAACGAGGCCATCACAACACAACTCGCCTGTACAATTAAGTTAACGCTCAGGCAGGACAATATGCTCCACTTGCGTGCGGCCCATAACCAGCCATAGCATCCGGGGATAACGGCGAGGCCAACAATAGACCAGATATGGTTGGCCAGAAATTCATTACCCACGCCTCTGGCCATTAAAGGGAGATAAGTCGCCACAATGATATAACCGAAACCGGCCAGGCCATATAGCAATGATAAATTCCACCACTGAATATTCGGCTCAGATGAGGAAGCTGCTTTCTGAGGAGGCAGTACGTGTTTGTTTGCCGGCAGTAAGATAATCAGCGCAAGGAAAAGGACAGCGGAAATGATGGATGCGCCGATCCATAGCAGTTTTGAATTTAATGCATAGGCGATACCGGCTATCACATATTCGTTGCCGATAAAAATACCCACTCCGACGCCGGCAAACAAAGAAGCAATGACAAACGGATTATGGGTATGCTGTAACATAAGCATCGATCCGAATATCATCATGCCTGCGCTGGCAACACCGGCAATAAATCGAATAACAATCACTATATCAGGGTGCGTGACCACAGCCATCGCAAAAATAAGCAGCCCGGTGACCAACGCAGCACAAATTAACATCCCTTTGATATTCTTCAGGCCGCCAAAAATACCAAAAGAGAACAGGAGGCTGCCAACCAGGTATCCGGCATAATTCGCGCTGGCAATCAACGATAATTGCGAAAAACTAAAAATGCCTTCATGCAACATAACCGGTAGCATCGGCGTATATAAAAACCGACCAATTCCCATGCCCAGTGTTAAAACGATCATACCGAAGACAGCCGTGCTGAACTGGCGATGGCCAGTAACATTGTGATCAAGATCCATTTTTCAGGCTCAATATGTCAATCAGATTTGATTGTTATGTTACATAAAGAAATGATAATAAAAAGTTAATAAAAATGACGAAAACCTTCACTTTGAGTAACAGATACGATGAACAGTACCTCATTAAATTTGTTTAAAACTGTCGCGGAAACCGGCTCTATCACCGCTGCAGCCCGTAGCCTGCACTGCGTTTCATCAAACGTCACGACGCGGCTCAAACAACTGGAGTCCAGCCTGGATGTGTCGTTGTTCATTCGTGAGAAAAACCGGCTGCACATCACCCCTGAAGGTGAACTGCTGCTGCGTTATGCCAACAAAATCCTCGCGCTGTTAGACGAAGCCGAATTGTCCATGCAGGGAACAAAAGCCGCAGGCCCACTACGCATTGGCGCAATGGAAACCACGGCCGCCGTCAGGCTTCCTGCTTTGCTGGCTAACTTTCATCGTGAAATGCCCTCTGTTGAACTGAACTTAAAAACGTCACCGACAGATGTGTTGGTTCAGCAGATCCTGAATAGTGAACTTGAAATCGCCTTCGTCGCTGACCATCAGGCGTTGCACATGGACAATTCCAGGCTACAAACGCAGGTGCTGTGTCAGGAAACACTGGTGTTAGTTACCGCCGCCGAGCATGGTCATGTCGTCACGGGAGCCGACCTTGAAGTGACAAGGCCACTCGTCTTTGTAAAAGGGTGTAATTATCGTTCGCGGCTGGGGCAATGGTTGCGGCTGCAAAATATCGATTATGCCGAACCGCTGGAGTTTGGTTCTTTTCAGGCAATTCTTGGCTGCGTAAGCGCCGGAATGGGTATTGCATTATTACCTGAAAGCGTTGTGAAACAGTATGAAGCGAGTTTTCCCATTCGCTGCCACTCTATTTCACCGCACATCGGCAACGTTAATACCATGATGATATGGCTGAAAAATCGTGAGGTTAGCCGGGTATTGAATTGCTTTGTATCCTTTGTTTCATCCCATTAAGGTGTTTCGCAACTTTATAGCGCCCTGGAAGTATTTAGGTTGGTAAATCGTCTGTACGGTTCTATAGTCGTTACAGTCTTTCAGTTACAGGATTTACTAATGCGCTTTAATGGACTTACTAAAGGTTTCTTTCTCTTCATTCTGGCCCTGGTGACATGGGCCTTCTTCGATGTACTGTCCCCCTATTTTTCCGCCATTTTATGGGCTGCCGTGTTAACGGTTATTTTTTATCCGGTAAAAAATAAATTACGCGATGCGATGGGGGATCGTAACGGGCTGGCCTCACTGCTCACGCTGGTGATTATTTGTCTTATCGTCTTCATCCCGTTAATGATCATTTTGTCATCGCTGGCGTTTGAATTGAATGTGGTTTACACCAAACTCCAGCAGAACAATACCCAGTTCCCGGAAGTGGTGGCCGCCCTCTTCTCGCATCTCCCCGATTGGGCGCGTGGGTTCCTGACGGAGCATAATCTGGATGATGCCGCACAGATCCAGAAAAAATTGTCAGAAGCCGCTTTGCAGGGTGGGCAATATCTCGCGGGTAGCGCTTTCCTGATAGGTAAAGGCACATTTGGCTTCGCCATCAGCTTCGGCATCATGCTGTATCTGCTCTTTTTCCTGCTTAAAGATGGGCCGTATCTGGTGAATCAGATTCTGGACTCACTGCCGCTTTCCGACTTTGTGAAACAGCATCTGTTCGCCAAATTTGTCGGTGTGTCGCGCGCAACCGTAAAAGGTACGGCGGTTGTCGCCATTGTTCAGGGCGCATTGGGTGGTATTGCATTTGCTATCGTCGGTATTGACGGCAGTATCTTATGGGGCGCGCTGATGGCCTTTTTGTCGCTGGTACCCGCTGTGGGATCGGCTATCGTTTGGGTGCCGGCGGCGATATATTTGTTCGCGACCCACCAGCTGTGGCAAGCCCTGTTTATTATTGGTTTCTTTGTGATAATCGTCGGCCTGGTTGATAATATTTTGCGTCCGATTCTGGTCGGTAAAGACACCAAAATGCCCGATTATCTGATTCTGATTTCTACGCTGGGTGGCATGGAAATGTACGGTATTAATGGTTTCGTCATCGGCCCCTTAATTGCCGCCCTGTTCCTTGCCAGTTGGAATCTTTTCTCTGGTCGCGATCATGAAGGCAATGCTGAAGAGCTTGACGAGGCTTTTATTGAGGAAGGGAAAAAAGGGCCGGATTTGTAATGGATGAGGATATCGGCGGTTTGGGCCGCCGATATTCATGAAACAGAGAGAGTGCTGAAACATGTCTATATTCAAAAGAAAGAGACGTCAGGAATGCTCAGGTGATTTTTCGAATAAACTGTTGCTCCGTAATGATACTTCCCCACTGGTCGCCTTCCCATTCTTTGGACAATTTAAAACCAAATGATTCATACAATCGTATTGCCGCTGTCAGTTTGTTAAATGTCCATAGCTGTACCGAAGAGAACCTCTGCTCGACACAAAATGACATCGCCTCTGCAATGAGTTTTCTACCCAGTCCACTGCCACGACATCCATCGTCGAGGATGAACCAACGCAGATGCGCGTCGTTATTTCCCAGATCCTCACCGTCGATGGCTACCGAGCCGACGATTCTGTCGTTTACCATTGCCAACCAAATCTGGTTGCAGGGTTTATCCAGACGGGCAGAAAAATCAGCAAGGCCCGCAGCAACCTTCGATTCAAAAATAATGCCGAAGTTATGCTCCCTTGCATAATAGACGCCATGCATTTCAGCAATGCGACCGATCATTCCTGGATAGTACCCCGTGACAATTTTGACACTATTGCTTGCGTTGACGTCCGTATTTTCGCGGCTAGCTTTCAGGGCGCAGGCATAGGATGAAAGCCCCTGCGAGGTCGTTATTCGGTTAAATGGGGCCAACTTTTTGAGTGCGGCGATGACACGGTCGTCAGCGTAAGCATTGATGCTCTGGACAGTCACTCTCCCCTTTTCGGTGAGATTTAACAGTTTCGTCCTCGCGTCTTCGGCGGAAGGTCTTTCTTCCAGCTCACCCGCTTTGACAAGCTTTGCGAGCATGCGACTCACGCTGGATTTCTCCAGCCCCAGAATCTGTACCAACTGAGCCGCTGATATCGCCCCATGCGTTTCAACTTCAAGCAGGGCGTGAACGGCGGAAGGAGGATAATCCGTCGCCGCCAGCGTCTGATTCATAAAACCCAGCTCGCGCACCATTAAACGAGAGGCTTCACGTACATTTTTTATGGTCTGCAATTCTGGATTCATTAACATTGCCCTTGCTTATATAGTTGTACGATACAACCATTTAAACAGGAAGCCTGTCAATCTTTTACTCTCTTTCAGCGCCTTGCTCATCTCTGTCACCCGATTCTGGCTTCGTTTTTAGGGGCGCACTAATGCGCAGCGCGCTTCAAGTTTATCAAGGAAGATGAACAAAGCCGCATTCATTTCACCGTAATCATGTGCCCGAAGTTTCTCCACCGTATCGACAAAACGATATTCACTGGACCGACTCAGCTCCGATGCTGAATGGGCAATAAGTTGTTCAACGACTTCCCGCGTTAGCTCCAAATGGCACTGAAATCCGTAAACGCGATCGGAATAAGCCACAATCTGGCGTGGACACCCTTCACTGTAAGCCATAATGACCGCATCAGCCGTCAGGCCAGGCATATCGTTATGCCAGTGCCCCACCTCGAGCATGGGGCCAAAATGACTGAACATCTCGCTCTTGCTTCCATCCTTCGTCAAATAAATCGGGAATTTGCCAATCTCTTTCTCCGGGCTGTGCGCAAAAGGCGCACCAAGCGCTTCGCCAATCAATTGCGAGCCTAAACACACTCCGATTACGGCGCTTCCTGATCTGATAACAGAAGCAATAAAGGCTTGTTCACTTTTTGCATCAAAATGGGCGCATTCGTCAGTCGTCACGCTCGGATCCTGCGGGCCGCCCATCACAATCAACAAATCAATGCCACCGGTATTCGTTGGGAGTTTTTCACCCGCATAAAGGCGCGAATAAGTGACGTCATGCCCCTTCTTTCTTGCCCACGTTTCATAAGCGCCGGGCGCTTCAAAACTCTCGTGAACGATGAAGTGAACTCTCATTTGCATATGCTCCTGTAATACTTATGATAATTATGAATACCACCTCAGCGAGCCAGTCTGATTCTGGCTCAGGGGGATAACGCCATCATCATAAGCGCAGGAGTTGAATCTTAAATGCCAGGAGGTATAGATAAAACGCCAAGGCATGATGAACGTGTTGGCTGGTCCGGCACGGCAATACACTATCAGCGCGGCGAGTCAGATCCCCCTCATCATCATCTTGAAGGGCAGTTACTGTTTGCTTCCAGAGGCGTGATGCTCGTTGAAACCGAAGGTCATCGCTGGGTCATACCGCCGCAGCGCGCATTATGGCTTCCGCCCCTGCAAATCCACAGCTATCACCTGTTATCACAAACAGACCTGCAATCGGTCTATTTCAGCAGTAGTCTTATCGCCGAGTGTACGAACTTCACAAAAAGTCACGATGTGCATGTCATAACCGCCACGCCTCTGGTGAAAGAACTCATTCAGGGAATCTTTAGCCAGGAATATAACGGATCGAGCCAACGAAAAATGGCGCTGCTACTTCTGGAAATTTTAAGTGAGGCGGCCCCTTTAGCCACGGAACTTCCCATGCCGCGTGATGAACGGTTGTTCTGTGCAACTCAGGAATTGTTGGTTAACCATCGCTGGGAAGCGGCAATGAGCGACCTGGCGTATATCGCTAATATGTCCGAACGCACATTCTCACGGCTTTTTATCAAGGATACCGGGTTCAGCTTCAGAACATGGAAGCAACGTGCCAGAGTTTGCGCGTCATTGGATCTTCTTGCAAACGGCATCCCGGTAAAGCAGGTCGCTTATCAGCTTGGCTTCTCATGCCCGGCCGCGTTTTCCGCCGCCTTTCGGGCCATTATAGGTAAAACGCCAGGGCATTTTTTGCCATAAGAATCGAATATCTTACTCTGCCTGCCAGTAAAGCGGTGAACCGAACGCGTCAATGTAGTAATCGATAATTGCCCGAACGTTTAATGGTGGATGGCGGGCATGTGGATAAATTGCCGCGATGTACTGCGGCTCCGTTTTTATGGACGTGTCCAGCTCCGGCAGCAGCCCGACAAGCTCACCGCTCTTCAGGCGGTCTCCAATCAGCCAGTCAGGAAACAGCACAATCCCCATTCCCCCAAGGGCAGCAATCAGCAGCGATTCAGCATTATTGGATGACATCAGGGGCGAGACAGGATAGTGCACCCACTCCTCGCCATGCCTGCGCAGCAGCCAGCGGTTTGGCCCTGACGAGCCGCTATAGACCAGGCATTTATGACGTGCGAGCTCGTCAGGTGAATCAGGCATGCCGTGTCGGCGGATGTAATCCGGTGACGCGGCAAGATGATAGAACTGCTGGCCAAACACGCGCGCATGAAATGAGGAATCCTTCAGCGCGCCAATCCGGAAAATGACGTCAGCCGCCTCCCGATGCGGATCAATGTAATCATCAGTCAGCGTAAGCTCAATGTTAAGCCTCGGATAGCGTTCCATCAGGCGGGGTAACGCGGGGGCTACATGGCGCTGTCCAAAGAATACAGGGGCGTTTATGCGAACCATTCCGGAAGGCTCAAGCGTTCTCTCGTAGAGTTCCCGCCGGGCCTCCTCCAGGCTACCCGTCATCGCGCGCGCATAGCGGATAAAAAGATGGCCACTTTCCGTCGGGATAATAGCCCGGGTATTGCGGTAAAAGAGCTGCTGCCCGAGCGCATCCTCTATTTGATGGATGACGCGCGATACCTGAGAGGCGGATATCCCCTCCCGCCGCGCCACCACAGAGAAATTCTGCGTTTCATAAACGTCAATAAAAATCAGCAGCGCACGAATACTGATGTTACCAGGCTCATTCATTGATGCATATCCTGCATAAGTGTTTATCTCATTATTGCATTTTTATCATTCATGTTAAGACGTAATCTTCTCCGCCAGGACAATGGGAGACTGATTGCTATGCAACTGATATTAATTTTTATCGTTATTGCCGGAGGCATGGGACTGTCCATAGAGGCAGGATTGCTCGGGCCACTTGCCGGGGAGGTCGGTGACCTCTGGGCCACCTTTAGTGTCTTTGGCGTGGGTGCGGCGCTGACCTTTCTGCTGATGCTTTTTTTCAGCCCGCGTAATAGCCCATCCTTCTTTGCCCAGCCATCATGGCAGTTGCTGGGCGGGGTACTTGGGCCGATTTATGTCATTATCCTGACCGTGGCAACACCGGTAATCGGTATCGCCATGACGATGATCGGCATACTGGCAGGCCAGGTCTTCAAGAGCCTGATAATTGACCACTTCGGCCTGCTCGGTACGCCGCACAGGGAAATTGACAGAAAACGTATCATCGCGCTGATTTTCATCATTGCGGCGCTAGTTATGGTTGCACAGGGGTAAATAACAGTATGACGCTTATTATGATTCTTCTCGCCGTCGCCGGGGGTGCCATGCTGAGTATCCAGGCGGCTATCAACGGCCAATTGGGCAGCAAGGTCGGCGTATTCAAAAGCGCGTTCCTGACATTTTCAGTCGGAGCGCTGGTGACAGGGCTGCTTATCTTCTTCTTCGAACCCAAACACGCCCTGACCCTGATGGACGTGCCTAAATGGCAGCTGCTGGGGGCAATGTTTGGCGTGCCGTATATCGTCATTATGGTACTGGCTGTCCAGCGCATTGGCGCAGCGGTTGCCACGGTCGCCGTCATTTTTGGCCAACTATCGATGAGCATGCTGATCGATAGCTTCGGCTGGCTGGGCAATGCGCCGATTCCGTTCTCGATGAGCCGACTCGGCGCCATCGTCTGCCTGGGTATGGCGTTGTTCTTCATCTACTCCAGCAGCAAGCTGAAAGCCGCACCGGCGAAAAAGCCCCAGCAGCAGGTAGCCGCTGGCAGATAAGTTCAACCTGTTCAGAGGGATGTAGCAGGGTATAGAGGAAAAATTGTTCCGATGATTTCGCCTGCATTCGGTATTCAAAAGCGTGGAGTGTCGAGAGGGGTTACCCGGACATTATCCTGGCAACCACGATTCATATTTCATCACCCGCATCCTCATCGACAATCCCCGCCACTCTTTCCGCCAGGAAAGAGAGCAGTACTCGTGTAACCGCGCTATTCTGCCGATGTTTGGGATACAGTGCGCTGAGGGTGAGATGCGGGGGTGAACATTCCGCTAATATTTGTACCAGTGAGCCCTGACGCAGCGACTCTTCCACTATAAAGGTGGGTAGCAACGCGATACCGACACCAGCTTCCGCGGCGTCACGGATCACTTCACCATTATTACTGCTCAGGCTGCCTTTTACCGCAAAGGTATTGACCGCCCCATCCGATTTTAATTTCCAGCCGAGTTGTCCTTCGCGCCCGTATAACAGGCAATTATGCTGACTTAAATCGTCACATGAGCGCGGCGTGCCGTGTACCTTCAGGTAGTCCGGGCTGGCGCAGAGCACCATTGCCAGTTTACCCAGACAGCGGGCAATCAGCGTGGAATCCATCAGGTTGCCAATACGCAACACCATATCGTAGCCCTCGCCGACCACATCGACATAATGATCGCTCATATCGATATGCATCGCTAATTCCGGATGCGCGGACTGAAACTCCACGACCAGCGGCGCCAATCGTCGCACACCATAAATCATGGGCAGGCTGATACGATAAGAGCCCGTCAGTTTTTGCTGACGAGCGGAAATAACCTGTTCGGCTTCTTGAACTTCTTCGAGAATACGCTGTGCATGATGAAAAAAAACCTGCCCGGTATCGGTGACAGACAGTTTTCGCGTATTGCGTACCAGTAAACGGGCGGCAACTTTTTTCTCCAGTGCCGCCATGCGCCGGCTGACATATTGTTTCGACAGCTGCAAATGTTCCGCCGCTGCCGTAAAGCTTCCCATATTCACAATTGTGACAAATATTCGGATATCTTCTAACTGCATTCTTCCACCAACGGTACGGGATGCTCACTACATCAGGCCATCAACGCTAATCATTGTAAGTGCCAGCGCGTCAGGTTGCACGTCTGTTACGGCTTACCGCCCCGCGCCAGAATGTCGAGGAAACGGTGTACCATCACATCGCAGCGCATTCCGCTGTTATTTAACAGATTGAGTGGCGGCTGAGTGCTGTTCATCGACGCCGCGCGCACGCTCTCGGGGTATTTTTTCAGTAATTCGTGTAGCTTCATTTCGCCCTGACGATTCGCGCTTTCATCCCCCGTACACAGCAAGGCACCGGCGTAATCCAGTGCGATGGCGGGGCTGTCCGGCGCGAGCTGGCTCGCTCTGGCGTATGCGCCTATCGCCATGTCGCCGTTGTTCAGCACCATGCCTACCCGCCCCAGTAAACGCCAGGCATCGAGATCGTCAGGCGCACTCTGGACGTGGCTACGCAGGCCGAGCCCCAGTTGTTCCACTTCATCCGTACGCAATGGACGTTCTGCGGGGTTTAACGCGCGTTGCACAAGACCACGAAGTTCATTTTGTGCCAGACGTAGCGTCAGCACGTTACCGATATCAGTGGTTTTCAAAAATACCCCGACGCTGATAATCACCAGCGCCAGCGCACCGGGCAACAGCAGCCAGCGACTCTGTGGGCGAGCGGTCGGCGAGGCCGTTTCAGGAATATCTGACAATAGCGTACGTTGCAGTTCCACCACCATCGCATCACGATCCTGAGGCGCTTCCTGCTCAATTTCCTGCAGGCGCGAGTGATAAAACGCGCGGTTCAACGCGTCGTGATTGACGTCGTCGCGCGAAGACCACGGGAAGTAAAGCAGCGCAAGTGCGCCGACCAGCAGCAGCGCGGCGACGATTAAAAACAGGATCATAGCTCTTTCTCTTTATTCAACAGGGCTGCCAGACGTTCGCGCTCTTCGTCGCTGAGCGCATCGCTTTGCGTCATGCGCCGCCGGGCGCGTGTCACCACAACCGTCGCACCGGCCACGATAAACAGCGCCGGAATCAGCCACAGGGCAATCGTCCCTGGCGTGACGGGCGGTTCATAGCTAACAAAATTACCGTAGCGCGCCACCATGTAATCAATAATCTGCTGTTTGCTCTGCCCCTGGCGCAACAGTTCATAGACCTTCAGCCGCATATCGGCGGCGATCATCGCATTGGAGTCAGCGACACTGTTGTTCTGGCATTTCGGGCAGCGCAGTTGAGAGGTGATTTCGCGAAACGACTGCTCCTGTGCGTCATCTTTAAACTGCCAGGTGTCGATGGCCGCCAGCGCGTTGCAGGCCAGCAGCAGCGCGACAATAGCGAGTATCCAGCGCCTCATGATGACGCCTCTTTACTGTATTGCCGCCAGAGTGGGGCCAGCTGTTCCCGCCAGACGCGGTCGTCCAGCGCGCCCGCATGACGCCAGCGAATCACGCCCTGACCATCAATGAGAAACGTCTCTGGCGCACCGTAGACGCCGAGATCCAGCCCCAGCATGCCGTTGCCGTCAAACAGGCTTAGCGAGTAAGGATTACCAAGGCGATTCAACCAGTCGATCGCTTTCTGGCGATCGTCTTTATAGTTCATCCCCACCACTCTTACGCCCTGCGCAGAGAGCTGATTGAGGAACTGATGCTCGGCGCGGCAGGTTGGACACCAGGTTGCCCACACATTGAGCAGCAGCGGTTTACCGCTAACCAGTACCGAACGATCGTATTCCTCGCCGGGATTATTCAGCGATTCAAGACGGAAGGCGGGAACCGGTTTGCCAATAAGCGCCGATTCAAGCGACGTCGGATCATCCCCGCCCGCGTTACGCATCAGTTGCCACAGTAGTGCAACCGCCAGCGCCAGAAACAGCACCAGTGGTATAAAAAGTGCCTTACGCGTCATGACTGACCTCCTGACGAGATTTCCGCATCCGGTAGCGCGGGTCGAGCATGCAGCAGAGTCCACCCAGCGCCATCAGTACGCCGCCATACCAGATCCAGCGAACAAACGGTTTGTAATAGAGACGCACCGCCCAACTGCCGTCATCCAGCTCTTCACCCAGCGCCGCGTACAGGTCGCGCGTCAGGCCGCCATCAATGGCCGCTTCGGTCATCATCATTCGGCTGGCGCTGTAAAACCGTTTTTCCGCATACAGTGTGGCTTCCGCGCGACCATGACGCGTTACCTCGATGATACCTTCCCCACCAAACCAGTTCGGCCCGACAATGTCACGTACGCCTTTAAATACAAAGTGATACGCGTGGATATCAATGCTGTCGCCCGCCTTCATGCGCACATCGCGCTCGACGCTGTAGCTTTGACTAAAGGCGATACCGGTGACAGTCACCGCCACGCCAATATGCCCCAGCACCATGCCCCACTGGCTGCGAGAAAGTTTCGTCAACCCACGCCAGAAACCGTGACGATGGGTGGCACGTTCATGCAGTTCAATCAGTACGAAGATAAAGACCCATAGCGCCATCATCAGACCGATAACCGTCATTGCGGCGATGCGATCCTGGAGCCACCACGGCAGAACAATGGACAACACCAGCGTCAGCAGCAGCGAAATGACCAGCCGCTTAATCTGTTTCTTCGCATCATCGCGACGCCAGCGCACCAGCGGGCCGATACCCAGCAGCAGTGCAAACGGTGCCATCAGCACGGTAAACAGGGAATTAAAGAACGGCTCACCGATGGAGATACTCCCCAGCCCCAGCTCTTTATGCACCAGCGGCAGAAGTGTACCCAGCAGCACCACCAGCATGGCGGCAATCAGCAAGATGTTGTTGCCCAGCAGGAAAGATTCCCGCGACCATACTGTGTGTTCCACTCGCGCCCGCACGCTGCCGCCTTTCAGGGCATACAGCAGCAGCGAGCCGCCGATAACCAGCACCAGCAGCGCCAGAATAAACATACCCCGCGCCGGATCGGAGGCGAAAGCGTGCACCGACACCAGCACGCCGGAGCGTACCAGGAACGTGCCTAACAAACACAGCGAGAAAGCGCTGATCGCGAGCAGTACCGTCCAGGCACGGAAACTGCCGCGTTTTTCAGTCACGGCCAGGGAGTGCATGAGTGCGGTTCCCACCAGCCACGGCATAAACGAGGCGTTTTCGACCGGATCCCAGAACCACCAGCCGCCCCAGCCCAGCTCGTAATAGGCCCATGCCGAGCCGAGCACGATACCCATCGTTAAGAAGACCCACGCCGCCTGCGTCCACGGGCGCGACCAGCGCGCCCAGGCGGTATCAAGACGCCCGGCCAGTAACGAGGCTATCGCAAAAGCAAACGCGACCGAGAAACCGACGTAGCCCATATAGAGCAGCGGCGGGTGGAAGATCATGCCGATATCCTGCAACAGCGGATTGAGATCGCGCCCATCGATGGGATATTCCGGCAGCCCGCGAGTAAACGGGTTAGAGGTGAACAGAATAAACAGCAGGAAACCGGCACTGACCATGCCCATCACCGCCAGCACGCGCGCGACGGCATCCAGCGGCATCCGGCGACTGCCCAGCGCAACGGCAAAAGTCCAGCCGCTCATCAACAGCACCCACAACAGCAGCGAACCTTCGTGCGCGCCCCAGGTGGCGGCGACACGATACCAGACGGGCAGCGCAACGTTAGAGTTATCCGCTACATAGCGCACCGTGAAATCGTTGACCACGAAGGCATGCACCAGCACCAGGAACGCGGCGAGAATCGTGAAAAACAGCGCCCAACTTAAGGGCCGTGCCAGCGCCATCAGCCAGCGGCTCTGGCGATACGCGCCCCACAGGGGGTAAATCGCCAAAAGCAGCGAAAACCCTAACGCCAGACAGAGTAAAAAGTTGCCCAGTTCCGGCATCATGGGTGGTTTTCCTTTTGCACGGTTGGCGCGGTAGTCATCGCGCTGTGGATTTCCGGCGGCGTGTAGTTTTCATCGTGCTTCGCTAACACCTGCTGCGCGGTAATATGGCGTTCGCCGTCAAGGATCCCCTGCGCAACCGCCCCCTGCCCTTCGCGGAACAGATCCGGCAAAATGCCTTTATAGCTCACCGAGACCGCGCCGCGCGCGTCGTACAGGCGGAAGGTGACATCCAGCGTTTTATCATCACGTTTGATGCTGCCCGCTTCAACATAGCCCCCCACGCGCAGGCGCTGGCCGATATGCGGCTTTTCCTGCGTTTCATTTTTGCCGTTGAGGATTTCCCCTGGCGTATAGAACAGGTCGATGTTGGTGCTCAGGGCATACAGCACCAGGGTCACCGCCAGCCCGAGCCCTGCCAGCACGGCCAGTACCAGATAAAGGCGAGTTTTACGGCGTGCCTGCATCAGCCTGCTCCTTGTTCATGTGTTCGCGCGCATGACGAAGCCGCTGCTCGCGACGCTGCTGACGCCTTACAGCCTGTAATAATGCGTGATGTTGCCAGAGCGAATAACCTACCAGCCCCAGCAGCACAACCAGCGTCGTTGCCACCGAAAGCCAAACATAAAAGGCGTAGCCGCCCATCGCCAGAAAATCGGCGAATGATGTGAAAGCCGGCGTCATTGCGCGCCTCCTTTGCTTGCGAGCGTCGCCACCCACGGACGACGGCGCTCCTGCCAGAGGATCAGGTTACGCAGACGCAACAGCGTTAAGGTGATAAACAGGAAAAGGAAACCGAAAATGCACAACCGCAGCGGCATACGCATGCTGACGTCAATAGTCTGCTGCATATTGGTGGAACCCTGATGCAGGGTGTTCCACCATAAAACCGAATAATGAATGATCGGCAAATTAACGACGCCAACCAGCGCGAGGATCCCCGCGGCACGTCCGGCAAGGCGTCGGTCGTCGAAGGCGTTCCATAGCGCGATAATTCCGGCGTAAAGAAACAGCAGCACCAGTTCAGATGTCAGGCGCGCATCCCAGATCCACCAGGTGCCCCACATCGGTTTGCCCCAGGCCGCGCCCGTCACCAGGGCGATAAGCGTATAGCCTGCGCCAACCGGAGCCAACGCCATAAGGGTTAAGTCAGCCATTTTCATCTGCCAGACCAGGCCGACAAACGCCGCGCCCGCCATCATGGCGTAAATCCCCATTGACCATATTGCAGCCGGTACGTGCACGTACATAATGCGGTAGCTTTCACCCTGTTGATAATCAGCTGGCGCGTAGATGAATCCCCACCCCAGCCCGACAATCAACAACAGTGCGCTGAGCATTGCCAGCCACGGAAGCCAGCGGCCACAGAGCGTGTATAACCGCTCCGGTATCGCCAGTTGATGTAATAATTTCCACATAAAATTGCCCTTCCTGGTGAAAACAGGCCCGTTAAACGGAAAGCCGCAATGCGGCAGCGGTGGCGAACGGACATAGCGTTGCGCTCCCCGCCAGAAAAGCGCCCAGCACCGCGAGATAACCATCGACGGGTAGACCCGCAGCGACCGCTTCGCAGGCGGCGGAAGCAAAAATCAGCATCGGAACCGAGAGCGGCAGCACCAGTAAACTGAGCAGAACGCCACCGCGTTTCAACCCCACCGTGAGCGCCGCGCCGACCGAACCAATAAAACTCAGGGTTGGCGTGCCCAGCAGTAGCGTCAGAAACAGGACGCCTGCGCTGTGTGCATTCATTCCCAGCAGCAGCGCCGCCAGGGGGGAAACCAGCAGCAGCGGCAGCCCGGTCATCATCCAGTGCGCCAGCACTTTCGCCATCACCACGCCCGGGAGCGGCGTCGGCAGCAGTAATTGCTGCTCCAGCGAACCGTCGAGCAGGTCATCGCGAAATAAGCGATCCATCACCAGCAGCGCAGCCAGCAATGCCGCGACCCAAATAACGCCTGGCGCGATTTGCGCCAGCAGGGCGTTTTCCGGCCCAACGCTAAAGGGAAACAGCGTGATGACAATCAGGAAAAACCACAGCGGGTTTAGGATGTCCGCACCTCGCCGCCAGGCCAGGCGCAGCTCACAAAGAAAAATCGTCCGGATCATGAAGCGTACGCCTCCCCGCCGGATAACCTTAAGACGCGTAAGGGGCAGTCCAGCGAACGCAGCGGCTGATGGGTGGTCAGTACGACGCTGCCGCCCCTGTGCACGTGTTTTTCCAGCCGATGGGTCAATGTTTCAATCGCGGCGACATCAAGGGCCGCCAGCGGTTCATCGAGGATCCATAACGCGGCATCGCTTAACCACAGTCGCGCCAGTGCGCTACGCCGTTGCTGTCCTGCCGATAGCTGATACAGCGGTAAATCTTCGAATCCCGCAAGGCCAATCGCCAACAGCGCCGCTTCCCGCGCTTCAAGCGTCGATCGCGGATAAAAGAGGCGCAGATTCTCGTCGGCAGTCAGCGAGGCTTTGACGCCCGGTTTGTGCCCAATCCACAACATCTGTTGATGGAACGTGTCGCGTACGCGAGAAAGCCGCTCGCCTTGCCAGCATACATAGCCACTTTCGGGCTGAGTGAGGCCGGTTAACAGGCGCAGCAGAGAGGTTTTACCAGAACCGTTCTCGCCCGCTATCTGCACCACTTCTCCCGGTTCTACCGTAAAAGATAGCGACTCAAATAGCACCCGTTCTTCGTAGACGCAGGTCAGTTGATTTGCTTGCAGCATGAAAAACCCTTTAACGGGGAGCGAGGCTCCCCGTTTGTCCGTTACGGCGTTGGTAGTTTGGAGATATCGGCGTTGCCCATCGCTTTTTCGTCATGAGAAAGCGATTTGCGCACCTTCGCCACATCCGATGCACTGACCGCAGGCGCGTTGTTGCCCCAACTGGTGCGGATGAAGTTGGTTACGTCCGCTACCTGTTGATCGTCCAGACGCCAGCCGAATGATGGCATGGTCAGGTTCGACACCGCCCCTTTCACCGCCGGCGTTGTGCTACCGGTGAGGATGATGTGAATCAGCGAGGTGGCATCTTCCGTCTGCACCACCGGGTTACCTTTCAGCGACGGGAATGCACGTTTATAGCCTACGCCATCGGTACGGTGACAGGCTGCGCAGTTATCCACATATAGCGACGCGCCAGGCTTGCTGTCATTCCCTTTCCACAAATCTTTCGCCACGCTGTCTTCAACCGGCGCAGGCGTCTGCTTACCGTCGCGCGGCGGCAGGGATTTGAGGTAGCGGGAAATCGCCGTAATGTCCTCGTCAGAGAGATATTGCAGGCTGTGCTCAACCACATCGCT
Source organism: Pseudocitrobacter faecalis (assembly GCF_965231525.1). Taxonomy (NCBI): domain Bacteria; kingdom Pseudomonadati; phylum Pseudomonadota; class Gammaproteobacteria; order Enterobacterales; family Enterobacteriaceae; genus Pseudocitrobacter; species Pseudocitrobacter faecalis. Next base: position 2,603,619 of record NZ_CBDDNJ010000002.1, read on the forward strand.
CATACCGCCGAAGACCACGGATTTGTCGTTACGCCCGGTTTTCAGGAATTCCGCCAGCTCCTCTTCGCTCCAGGTGCCAAGACCGTCACGGTTTTCACCGCGCAGGCTCGACGCCACCCAACCATCGATCGGGCTGTTGCTGCCGGAAAGATAGTTATCGCCATCTTTCTCGCTCAGGGCTTTTTCCTGCATGGTCAGGCTACGCGGCGTATGGCATGCGCCACAGTGCCCCAGCCCTTCCACCAGATAACGGCCGCGTTCCAGCACCGGATCGGCGTTGGGATTGATGACAAAGTCTTTTGGCGTTGGCGCAAACATCAAACGCCAGATAGAGAGCGGCCAGCGCATTGAGAGCGGCCACGGAATATCGGAGTCGCGGTTCGGCTCGGCCTGCGGTTCCACGCCATGCATAAAGTAGGCGTACATCGCGCGCATATCCGCTTCACTCACGCGAGCAAACGACGGGAATGGCATCGCCGGGTACAACGTTGATCCATCTTTGCGTACCCCTTTACGCACCGCATCGTCAAACTCTTCGAAGGTGTAATCGCCGATGCCGTTCTTTTTGTCCGGCGTAATGTTGGTCGAGTAAATGGTGCCGATCGGTGTTTCCATCGGCAGGCCACCGGCGAACGGTTTGCCGTCCTTACCGTTGGTATGGCAAGCCACACAGTCGCCCGCCCGCGCCAGGTATTCCCCCTGACGAATGAGATTGCTGTCGGTTGTCGCATCCTGCGCGAAGCTTGCGAAGCTCAGCGCGCCCAGCACCAGCGCCGATAACAGTTGAATTTTCATCGTTGCCTTCCTTATGCCTGTACCAGTGGGCCTGGGTTTTTCAGATACTGTTCACGGATCGCTTTTGCAGACCAATACGCCAGCGCGGCAACCGTCCCTGTTGGGTTATATCCCAGCCCCTGCGGGAAGGCCGAAGCGCCAATAACGAACACATTGTGCACATCCCAGCTTTGCAGATAGCGGTTCACCGCACTGGTTTTTGGATCTTCGCCCATCACCGCCCCACCGTTCATGTGGGTGGTCTGATAGGTGGTGGTATCGAAATGACTGTTGGCGTTTTTCGGGCTGCCGAGCATATATTTCGGGTTCATCGCTTTAGCGATCGGTGCCATCTTGTCGTACATAAACTGCGCCATCTTGATGTCGTTTTCCTGCCAGTCGAACGTCATACGCAGCAGCGGCTGGCCGTAGATGTTTTTGTAGTGAGGATCGAGGTCAAGATAGTTCTGACGATAGGACTGGTGTGCGCCGTGGGCATCCATCGACAGATGATGCGTATAGGTATCGGCGACCGCCGCTTTCCATTTGCTTCCCCATGCCGGGGTTCCCGGAGGCACAGGCAGGCCGGAGATCGGTTTAGTACCGGCCTGGTTTACCCAGAACGGCGAGCCGCCAACAAAACCAGCACTACCGTGATCAAAGTTATCTGCGTTGAAATCATCGATGCCGACGCCGTTACCGCCTGCCCCGATGAACGGGTTAGTGAAGGTATCTTTATCAAAGATAGCTTTAATTGTTGTCATGTTCTGGTAGGCAAAGTTACGCCCTACCACGCCTTCCCCGGTTTCAGGGTTGTAAGGCTTACCGATACCCGACAGCAGCATCAGGTGGACGTTATGGAACTGGAACGCGCCGACGATCACCAGATCGGCTGGCTGCTCCACTTCACGCCCCTGCGCATCGACATAGGTCACCCCCGTCGCACGGGTTTTATCATCGGTCAGATTGACTTTAAGTACGTTCGAGTTGGTACGCAGTTCAAAGCGTTTTTCCATCCGCAGCGCAGGCAGAATATTCACGTTTGGCGAGGCTTTGGAGTACATGTAACAGGCATAACCGCTACAGAATCCGCAGAAGTTACACGGCCCCATCTGCGCGCCGTAGGTGTTGGTATAGGAATCGGAGGTATTCGCCGACGGCAGGTTATAAGGGTGATAGCCCACTTCGCGCGCCGCTTTTTCAAACAGTTGCGCAGACCAGGTATTTTTCTGCGCAGGCAGCGGGAAATCGTCTGAACGATCCGGCGCAAACGGGTTACCGCCGCGATCTTTGCCGACCACTTTTCCTTTCACTGACCAGGCGGTACCGGAGGTACCAAATACTTTTTCCGCTTTGTCGAAGAACGGCTCAAGCTCGTCGTAGGTCACCCCGAAGTCCTGAATGATCATGTCCTGCGGAATGAAGTTTTTCCCGTAACGTTCTTCGTAGTGGCTGCGCATACGCAGTTCGACCGGATCAACACGGAAATGCACACCTGACCAGTGTAACCCGGCGCCGCCGACACCCGTACCCGGCAGGAATGCGGCAAGCTGACGATAGGGAACCGCGGTCTGGCTGGTGTTATGGCGAATCGTGACGGTGCTTTTGGAGAGATCCTGGAACAGCTTGCGACGAATATTGTAGGTCAGTTCATCAATAACCTGCGGATATGCGCCATCCGGCCAGGTGTCGCGCATCGGGCCGCGCTCCAGCGCCACCACGTTCAGCCCGGCCTCGGTCAGTTCTTTGGCCATAATCGCGCCAACCCAACCGAATCCGACGATCACCGCGTCGGTTTTTTTCATTACTGTTGCCATCGTTATGCCCTCTCCCCATTAATTGATACCGGCGGGAAGGGGTAACGCTCGCCCCGTTCAACCCAGTCCATAAAGTCGGCGCGCGCGCCGGGAAAATTGATCAACGTCCAGCCCACCATGCCTTTGTTACCGCCATGAATCGGATCGCTGAAGAATCCTTCGCGGGTGTTCTGGAGTAAGTAGGAGAAGAACAGAGAGGCGGGAAGCTGTTTAAAGCTGGCGGCACCTGATTCAAACTGGCTCAGGGCGGCGTCCTGCTTTGCACCGTCCAGCTCGGCAAACGGTTTGCCATACTGCTGGCGGCACCAGTCGTTGGCTTCGACAATGCCCAGGTTATAGATTTGCTTTGGCACCAGCGGAAGTTGATAACCCATCTCTTTCGGTACATCCGGGTTAAATGGGCCCTGCATGTACCAGATGGAGCCAGTGGCATACGGCGTATTCATCTGGCGATCGATGAACTCAGGGACGCCCGCTTCCAGCGCGCCTGGGCCGCGTTCATCCGCAGGAATAAGCCGCGCGACGGCGGCTTTGACAAACGCCCACTCATCACTGTTAAAAAATTGCGGCGTCCACTCACCCTGGTCGGGCGTTGAGTGAGGCTTACTTTCTGCGGCGACGGCGTTTTCAACCATCCCCAGGGCGCCCACACTGCTGCCGCCCACCACTACCGCAGGAATTAACGTCATCGACTTGACCAGAAAGTCACGTCTCGAACTGTTTGTTTTCTCGCTCGACATTGTCACACATCCCTTCAATTAATTTTCACACGCTACCGAATAAGAAAATACCTAGCCAATAAAAGAAATATTACCATTCCAACAAAATCGCTCGAATGGCAATATGAGTCATTAACCTTTCGGCCTCTTAATGGGCCTGAAGGCATAATTATGGCATCAATGATAGACCATTAATGCTATAGATTATTTGCGATCGAGTGAATAGCTGCCAGGGCCGGTGAAAGCCAGCAGTAAGAATCCGCCGCAGATACTGACGTTTTTAAAGAAATTGGTCATTGCCATGTACTGGTCCATTCCGGTCATGCTCCAGTAAGGATGGCCGATAATAGCCGTTGCCACAGTGTAGACGGCCAGAAGCAGTGCCAGTGGGCGGGTGAAATAACCGGCAACAATCAGCAAGCCAAACACCAGCTCAACAATAACGGCAATAATCGCGGAAAGTTGCGGCAACGGTGCGCCAACCGACGCCATATAGCCCACGGTACCCTCAAACCCCATCATTTTCTGCCAGCCAAATAACACAAACAGGATTACCAGTAAAATACGGGCAACCAGTAAAAAACCATTTTTATATTTGTCCAGCGATAAGTACTGCATGATATTTCCCTAGATAAAACAATAAATTACAAAACACTCTTTTATGACATTGAGTGAAGGCGCTTCAGATACGTCTGAAGGCCATTCCCGTAAAAAGCGCCATCGCGATGAGATAACACTACTTTTTACATGCGCATTCTATTCCTTCAGAATTACCTTACAATATCAAATCAGGATACTCAGTGTCTCAGTTTAGTTGACGAACCCCGGATTGCCTTAACGTTTCAACATGCAAAAAGTGCTATTTAGAAATTACTCAGCCTGAATGGTGTATTTGTGTGCAATTAATAACATCGCTAAAAAGTTTCATCGATTCATCATTATCACACTATATGGGGAAAACGAGGAACATCGGGGGAAAACAGATACAGAAATAGTAAAGGTATTGGCTATTAATAACAATTCATCCATTACCATTTGCAAATTGCAGATAATTGAAATGAGTGCTAAGCCTGTAATCCTGGCACTCATGTTGATAAAGCCACGCCCCCCAATAGCGGGGCGATTAATTCAGTACGATCTCAATACTTTTTGATACGAAATGCGATAACACTATTTCGCCTGCAACTCTCGGCGAATAATTTCCGCACCTGCGCTCAACGCATTGAGTTTCCCTGCCGCCACCTGACGGGCCAGAGGTGCCATCCCACAGTTAGTCGAAGGGTAAAGCTTATCTGCATCGACAAACTGAAGCGCTTTGCGCAGGGTATCAGCAACCTCTTCCGCCGTCTCAATGGCAGAGGTTGCCACATCAATGGCCCCGACCATCACTTTTTTACCGCGAATCAACGCCAGCAGATCCATCGGGACGCGCGAGTTGTGGCACTCCAGCGAGATGATATCGATTGTCGATTGTTGCAGTTTCGGGAACGCCTCTTCATATTGCCGCCATTCGGAGCCCAGCGTCTTTTTCCAGTCGGTGTTAGCTTTGATGCCGTATCCGTAGCAGATATGCACCGCCGTTTCGCATTTCAGCCCTTCAACGGCCCTTTCCAGGGCGGCGATACCCCAGTCATTCACTTCATCAAAAAACACGTTAAAGGCCGGTTCATCAAACTGGATAATATCGACGCCCGCCGCTTCTAACTCTTTGGCTTCCTGATTGAGGATTTTGGCAAATTCCCATGCCAGTTTTTCACGACTTTTATAATGCGCGTCATACAGCGTGTCGATCATGGTCATCGGGCCAGGCAGCGCCCATTTGATAGGTTGTTTCGTCAGCTGGCGCAGATAGCGAGCATCATCGACGAAAACAGGTTTTTGCCGTTCCACGGCACCGACAACGGTGGGAACACTGGCGTCATAGCGATTACGAATTTTAACGACTTCACGTTTTTCAAAATCCACGCCGCTGAGGTGCTCAATAAAGGTTGTCACAAAATGCTGACGCGTTTGCTCACCATCACTGACAATATCAATGCCCGCGCGTAGTTGATCGTCCAGTGATAAGCGTAGGGCATCTTGTTTGCCCGCAATTAATTCTTCATTTTGCAGTTTCCACGGCGACCAGAGCGTCTCGGGTTGAGCAAGCCATAACGGTTTCGGTAAACTGCCCGCAGTCGAGGTTGGGAGCAATGTTTTCATAACAGGTGACCTTATCTTTTCAATTAATTAAAGCGCGTAGTGAGCGGACCATTGCTCAAGAATATGCTGGTACGGTTTAATAAAGTGTTGCTCGGTGAACTTCCCTTGTTCAATCGCCAACTGGCTGCGTTCTTCGCGGTCATAAACAATTTTCGTTAACGAGTGATCGTCGTGATTGAGATCCGGTTGATAGTGCAGCCCGGCAGGTGAATTCGCGTTATAAATTTCCGGGCGATAGATCTTCTGGAATGTCTCCATCGTGCTAATCGTGCCGATCAATTCAAGGTCGGTATAATCGCTCAGTAAATCGCCGGTAAAATAAAATGCAAGCGGTGCCACGCTGCCTTTCGGCATAAAATAGCGTACCTGTAACCCCATCTTATTGAAGTATTTCTCCGTTAACGAGGTGCCTTCCTGCTGGTACTCGTGACCAAGCACAGGATGTTGATTCCCGGTTTGTTGATAGGTGTCTTTGCTCGACACGCTCAGACAGATAACCGGCGATTTTTTAAAGTTATCGCTATAGACAGGGGAATGCACAAAATGCCGGAAGATATTCCCGTGCAGCTCACCAAAATTCCCCGGAATACTGAACTGGGTCGTGTTTTTATTATGTTCTAACAACCGTACACTGAAGTCATAATCGCGTACGTAAGAGGAGAAATTATTTCCCACGATACCGTCGATACGCTCACCCACTTTCCTGTCATGAATCGTAGTTTGTAATATTTCGATCACCGGAAAGGTAATGTTCTGCCCTTTGATGCTCATATCTACGGAGATAATCTCCAGCTCGACCGAATAACGGTCGCTTTTTGGATTATCCCAATAGGCTAACGAATTAAATCGGTTATCGATCATCTTCAACGTGTTACGTAAGTTCTGCTGACGATTTTCCCCACGCGCCAGATTCGCAAAGTTAGTGGTAATACGCGTGTTTTCTGAAGGGTTATAATTCTCATCAAATCGACTGCGCTTGATGGTAAAAGTAAATTCGTTATTCATCGTTTTCTGGCACCCTGGGTTCAGACATGAAACCGCGCATTAGCGTCAACAAGTCAGATGTAACTGGCTTGTTGACGCCGCACTATTCATGTTGTCAGTAAGTTATGGTGATATTAATGACAGAGCCGCAGGGGAAGAGAAAGCGAGTTAATTTCACTGCAACATGAGCGATGTTCATGTTGGCGATTGGGTCATGCGGGGCGTAAGCGTTGAAGAATGTCGAGAAGAAAAAACCCCAGACAATTTCTTATCCGGGGTTGTGTATTTGGCGCAAGACCAGGCGACCTTCCCTTATCCGATTAGAAGAAAGTCATTAACATCGATGCTTTTAGTGTTTACGTTTTCTAAAGTAATAACATTGCCATCAATCGGATTGCCGAGGGTTATGACGGTACTGTTACCCGCGCCCCCGGCAATCGTGACGCTGCTGGCAAAATTCGCCCCACTAATGCCTAACAAGCTCAAATCGAGGTGGTCCTGTCCACCGCTGGGATTACTATCGAAACCGCTGGTAATACGGTCCCGGCCAAAGCCTTTGCTAAAGACAAAGGTGTCATCTCCGGCACCTCCGGTCATGATATCAGTACCCAGGCCACCCTTCATCACATCGGCGCCAGACCCGCCGTTGAGTGTGTCGTTACCGGCCCCACCGTTAAGCGTGTCGTTGCCGCCACCGCCATTGAGGACGTCGTCGCCGAGCCCCCCTTGAGGACGTCAATGCTATTCCCACCATTGAGGACGAGGTTGTGACCGACAACAACCGGCGGATTATCAAGCAGACTGGTGCCAAAGATATTCACAGGAAGATTGGTCAGGCCCGTATTGCGTGCCACGATCGCGGCAAAGCCCTGCTCCTCGATGGCTTCGTAGAGATCCTAATGCCGCATCACCCGTATCAGCAAGGCCATTAATAATGGCGTTTGCGATGGCTGACGTTGTACCTTCCCCCAGCGTCTCCCTGACCTGATTTTTCAGGGATTCAGCAGCCTGCTTCGCTGCTGCACGGGCCTGGTCTGCGGCCAGCGAGTTATTCTCAACAACAATCCCAGCCTAAATGGCTGGGATTCGCCTGCTTACTGATTTAGCTTTTTAGCGCTCTTACGTTCTTGTATCCTCGCTTTTATCCATAGCCCTAGACCAATAGCTGAGCCGACAACTCCCCCTTTTTTCAGCGAGAGCAGGATAGTTTCTTTCCAGTTGAGTTCAAAATAACCGATTTTGAAATAAACCAGCAACGCGCCCAAAGCACTTGCCATAAAACAAATTACAAAAAACACAAAAATGCAGCGGTAAATTAGGGTAACAAGCTCATATACTTTATTTCTTTTCATCTTTATACTCCGCTTTATCAAGAGCATTTTTTGCAGCATCGCTGACCATTTCACTTGCAGTGGAACCACCAACAGCTCCAACCGCCTCAGCCGTCCCCTCTTTAACTGCTGTCGATAACCCTCCTGTAATATATTTTTCCGCTTTACTCCCAGCAACGGAACCTAGTCCAGCCCCAATAACCGAATTAGTTGGATTTTCCCCTTTGATTCCACTGCCTATAGCAGCTCCTGCCATATTTATTGCAGCAGATGCCCCAATACTTTTTCCTGTTGTCGCTGCTGATGTTAGCCCAGCCATTATTGCATCGACATAACTGAAAGGTTCTTTTCCAGACAACTGAGAGACTGTATTAACGCCCACCCCGATTGCCGCATTAGCCGCCATACCTTTCACAGTAAGGCCCAGTACATTACCACCAAACATCAGTGGCGCATCGCCAATACTGGCATTCGACTTATGATAGCCCCAGGTATTCATGATGCTCTGGGCCTTGGACATAGCTTCGGAGTCAGGAGCTCGTTTCATGTAATCCTGGCCAGAGAGCAGACCTGTAACCAGTTGCTGTGCTACCGCTGGCCCGTAGGCATTCTCCATTTCAAAAGCATAGACACGCAGATACCCGGCCAGTTCAGCTCGTTCCGTACTGGTCATCTGTGAAGGGTCTTTGGTGAATTTGGATACCAGCGCATCGCTACGTTTATCGGCATTTTCCAGCTTAATAAGCTCATTGGCTGTCGCTAATGACTTATCGCCGTTCATAATTTTCTCAACAGCTTTATCAAGCTTGTCTGAAGATGTCGCTCCGAGGAAATTATTCTCAACCGCATTCTTCCCTGCCTGCGCTCCTGCCGCCGCACCAGAGACGCTATCACCCGTCAACCCACCTGCAATTCCCGCCGATACCGACGCCAGTGCGCTGACCGTTTGTTTCTGCTCTTCCGACAGCTCTGCTGGCTTCTGCCCCGGATAAAGAGCATTTGCTATTGCGGCTGCAACCAGTTCACCCGATGCGCCGCCCATCGCGCCGGCAGTAGCACTGTTCCCCTGCAAGGATGCGACCACGCCCCCCAAAATTGCATGAGCCAGCGCTTTTGTCGCATGGTCATTTTCATCAATTCCCATCCCGTGACCAATCAGGTTGGCCAGTTCCGGGGCCGACGCGCCCGCCAGTGCACCTGCTATATTGCCACCCGCCAGGCCAGACAGCCCGGCCGTCACGCCCTGGATGGCCCGCTGGATATCGCTCCCGGTACCGTACTGCTGCATCGCATTGTCATACGCCCGCTGCGACACCATCTCATCGGTTACGGTTTTATGCTCTGCCAGTAACTGTGCCCGGGCGTTATCCAGTGCGTCAGGGTCTTTCTGTGCCGCCAGCCCTGCCAGTTGCCCCTGTGTTCTGGCAATATCTGACGCCTGACTACCGATGTCCTGGACCAGTTGAACTGCCTGCAGACGTTTCTGTTCTTTTTCCTTATCAAAGATCGGGCTGATACTGTCGTTGGCATGTTCTGTGTCGCGGCTCAGGTCAGCCACATCCTGCTGCTGCCTGGCGGTATCACGTATCGTAATCGTGCCATTGCTGACCGCCGCCTGGGTCGTCCCTTCTGCGTGACCACTGTGGCTTAACGCTGAAGCCATCCCCCCGGCCATGTTGCCGGTAAATTCCTTACCACCAATATCACCGCCGCCACTAATACTGGCCCCTGCGTGGCTGACCTTGTAATCAGCTTTATTACCGATATCACTAAAGCCCAGCGTGCCAGTATCGAGGCTGTTTTTATCCGCTGCCGCCGTCGAGGCAATCACCGCGCCATCCAGCTGGGTATGGTTACCGACCGTAATATCGTAACCACCCTTACCCGCGTATAACCCGGTCTGCTCCTGCACCGAGTCATAGGTGCTCTTCATCTTGTCCTGGCTGGCGTTGATATAGCCGGAACCCGTCATCGAGCCAAAAGTAAAGCTCCCACCTGCCGCAAGGCTGTTCTGTTTTGAATCGTAGGCATTGCTGTCCTGCTGACTGATGAGCCAAAGATCACGGCCAGCATCTGCCACAATTTGGTCACCGCTGACCTGCGCCCCGGAGAGTAGGGTGTCACGGCCACTGCTGAGCGTCGTGGTACCGCCGCTATCAAGCGTGGTTTCTGCACCGACGCGTCTTTTTGCCCGAAGACACTAACGGCGAGACGTCGGTATTCCCAAAAAACATCTTGACCTGCTCCCCGTTGATTAGTACACCCCGATGTTAGTAATGTCTTCATAAGCCACATGAGGACATCCCCATGAAGAAGCGTTTTTCCGATGAACAGATCATCAGTATTCTCCGCGAAGCCGAAGCTGGGGTACCCGCCCGTGAACTCTGCCGCAAGCATGCCATTTCCGATGCCACGTTTTACATCTGGCGTAAGAAGTATGGCGGTATGGAGGTGCCTGAAGTTAAGCGCCTGAAGTCGCTTGAGGAAGAGAACGCCAGACTCAAGAAGCTGCTTGCCGAAGCCATGCTGGATAAAGAGGCGCTTCAGGTGGCTCTTGGGCGAAAGTACTGACGACAGACCAGAAGCGGGAAGCCGTGATGTTGATGTGTGATGCGACCGGTCTGTCGCAACGTCGTGCCTGCAGGCTTACAGGTTTATCCCTGTCGACCTGCCGCTATGAGGCTCACCGTCCGGCTGCTGATGCGCATTTATCAGGGCGCATCACTGAGCTGGCACTGGAGCGCAGGCGTTTTGGCTACCGTCGTATTTGGCAGTTGCTGCGCCGTGAAGGGCTTCATGTTAATCATAAGCGCGTGTACCGGCTTTATCACCTCAGTGGCCTGGGCGTAAAACGCAGAAGACGTCGTAAAGGGCTGGCAACAGAACGTCTGCCGCTGCTCCGTCCGGCGGCGCCCAATCTGACCTGGTCGATGGATTTCGTCATGGACGCACTTTCCACCGGTCGCAGGATCAAGTGTCTTACCTGCGTCGATGATTTCACAAAGGAATGCCTGACGGTCACTGTTGCCTTTGGGATTTCAGGCGTTCAGGTCACGCGTATTCTGGACAGCATTGCACTGTTTCGAGGCTATCCGGCGACGATAAGAACTGACCAGGGGCCGGAGTTCACTTGCCGTGCACTGGATCAATGGGCCTTTGAGCATGGTGTTGAGTTGCGCTTAATCCAGCCGGGCAAGCCAACGCAGAACGGATTTATTGAGAGCTTTAACGGACGATTTCGCGATGAATGTTTGAATGAGCACTGGTTCAGCGATATCGTTCATGCCAGGAAAATTATTAATGACTGGCGGCAGGATTATAACGAATGCCGCCCGCACTCCACGCTGAATTATCAGACACCGTCTGAATTTGCAGCGGGCTGGAGAAAGGGTCATTCTGAGAATGAAGATTCCGACGTTACTAACTGAGTGTTGTATCTAATCGTGGGGGCAGGTCAATCTTGTTCGACTGTGAAAAACGCAGGGCAAAAAATCCCGCCAACTATGGCGGGATATTCTGGTTAACCCTTACAGCGACTCAGTGCCAAGCGAAGACCAGCACCAATATCTCCAGGGGATCCGTCTGCCGGAAGAATGACATCTTCAATACCATCACCTTTGGTTCTTCCCCACCCTTCCAGTTTTTCGTGCCGTGTAGGTGATATGGTGATAACTCCATTTATCAAATGAACTCCGCAATTTTTCATATCTTTGAATAATGCACGTTTGGTTTTATACCCATATTTTCCCATCAGCATTGCTATCCACGTTGCGTATTGCTCTTTACCTTTCTCAAGGTCAAAAAAAACAATTCGTTCCTTTAGCTCATTCAATGTACGACTGTCAGATAATGCCTGAAGTATTTTCTCACCAATAAGCTTATCTTCAGCATCCGGTGATAATAAATGAGGTGGGAAAGCAGGGTCTCTACCCACACGCCCCAATCCTGAGTAGGTATCTATACATGTAAATTCTTTTGTATGATACACGCTCGCCCAGTAATCCTGATCTTTATTAAATTTCATCATTTAACCTGTGTAACCGTAACTTTGACACCTTGATATTTTCCATATTCAATGGCCCTGTTAATCTCTGCCCATTGAGTTGGTGTTGTCTTGGCTGGTATTGCTAACTTAATTTCTCGGTTAGTGATCATTGAGGAATTCAGGAACTGCCCTGACAAATCATATCGTTCAAATTTCGCCGCTGCATCAATATTTCCTTTAATCGAGCTGTAGACCTGATTCGGGTTAGCCAGTTTAGCCATTGTCTGAGTGTCCATTGATTTAGCACATACTGCAGTTTTTGTTGCGCCGTCATAGTAATCAAACGTTTTAAAGTTCTGTGGCAAACGAGCATCAGCAGGCAATGAGCCTCCGACATAGTCTTCCCACGGCATTCCTTGCTTCATGTTACCTTGGCCCCATTTCATACCGATTTCGGCAGCACTGACGGTGGCCGTTGCTGTATTGCGGCTCATGAAGGATATAGCAGCTTTTGTCACATCCTTCGCTAGCAGTCCACCAGACACCAGCATAGCCTGATTTCTGCTGCGCCTTTTCACGCTCTGCCGGATCGTTACTGTTTTTAAGCGTCTGTTTTGCTATCTCAAGTTCTGTCTTTTCAGGCACGCTAAGATAGTTATTCTCAACAACAACTCGTTCCGACACGGTTATTGAGAGCGCAAGGCTGTTTTCCCTGTTCTATCAGTAGTTTACAGTCCGTTTTCGTTAGTGCGCTCTGACGCTGACTGCATTTTGCCCCGACGCGCGTTTCTGGCCCGAACACGCTACCGCCTCGCCGTGACCTCCCTCTGACGCACCACCCTCATATCAGCATGACGCCGTGATGCCACGACACGTACCTCAGATGCGTCTGTCAGTGACTAATTAGGTGATCAAGGGAGAGGTGAAGGGGGCGAGGTAAGAAGCAGGCTATCGTAAAATAGCCTGCCGGGGTGGATTCTAGAAATTTTTGATTTTGAGGTCGCATTTATAATTATCTTTCTTTTCTTTGAAAAACACTACAACCTCGTTCTAGAATAATTGATTCTGGATAGTCAACTCTTTTTATAACAGATTCTATATCAAATTTATCTTCGAAGTCAGCTATAACCTCCGTTTCAATTATGGATATATTTTCCTTATCACCCTCGGTAATTTCTCCATTAATAAAAAAATATAGCATAATTTTGTTTTCACTGATATCTACAGCTATATTTCTCATATTCTCAGTAATAGCACCAAGAAGCGCTGACTGTATAGACAACTTTAATCTTTTAATATTTTCATAATTACTTTTCATCATAACCTCTCAATCACGGGCGTGCAGGTACTATATGAGCACCATCTTTGCCGTAATGAACGATTCCTTTTGTCGTAGGCACAGATAGGCCAGTATCTCTATCGACAAAATTTCCAATAGGCTTACCAAAATCAATTCTCTCTTTAGAACCAGCTAAGCCAACCTCTACCTTCCCGACTTGCTGCCCTGTACCTAATTGAGGCAACAAAGATTGTGGATCAACCGTTAAGATACTGCGTTGGCTTCCTGATGAAGCAGCCGCAGTTTTATACTCATTAGTCCCCTCAATATGTTTGTTTTGTTGTCCTTTATTAATCGTATATTTGGCTATCCCACCACCACCTTTCAGTGGATCGCCATCAGCTCCTTCAATCCCGACTTTCAGCATCGGGTTGATATCAAAGATATTAATTTTGTCTTTCTTGCTTAGCGCATTATTCTCAACAACAACTTTATCCGGTGCGAAGCTGGCCGTCGAAGCCGGTTTTTTCCATTATAGTCAGCAGATTACAACCACTTTTTCCCGGTGCGTTCTGTTTGAACGGACGCAACGCCCCGATACGCAGTTTTGCTCCCCGTTCTCCACTTTTCCCGACGCTGTTAAAGAGCTGATAGCCACAACATCTTACCAGCGACGCCCGCCTTCAGAATTAGTGGTTGCATGAAGAGAGGGGTTAAAGGCCGATAGGTAAAAGATCCCGGCTCGGTGACCGGGACCTCTGCAATATCTACCACCATTTAGGATAATCGTTAAAAGCACGTGATATTGATTGACTAGCAGCATCATCAAGCTTTTCACTTCCTTTTGATATGGCGATACCACCATTAATATCTTCCTTCATACATGACCAATTAAGCTCACCAGCGACTGGATTTAAAACTAACTCAAAACTGTCGTTCATATCCTTGAGGATGGCAAGCTTGCCACAGTTCATACAACTAACAAACTGGTCAAAGCACTGACATTCTATCCAGAAGTGAGCATTAACTTCAGCCTTATAACCAAACTTCTCAACTGAAATTGAGACTCTAAACTTTAAGGATGGAACATGCTCATCAAGCTCAATAACGTCCAGCTTTATATTTACAGGATTAGTAATTTCTATATCCATTTAATGAGACCCTAAATAACGTGCATGGATTATTGTCGGCAATTCTCCGTCAACACGAGGTGGCTTAATTTCTAGCTGCCAGCCATCAACCGTAATTCGTTCTCCATATGGCATATTAGTTTTAGTTGCTGTGTTCACAGCTGCCTGAAAACTACGCAATTCCTCTTGGCTGGCAAGACGCACAGCTTCAGGCGTATGTGTCACAGCTTTTGATGCCGCATATTCAGCCATATGTTCTGTAGCATTACCATGCACCCATATTTTTTGTCCATTTGGTAAAGACATTTCAAATGATTGAGGAATTACAGATCCTGGATGCACAGGCTGCGTTGCCTTGATTGAATCGAAAACGGTTCCTGTCGATAACTGATTGGCTTTTGAATAATTAGCCACAATAGAATCGATCTTAGTGACGGCGGCGGCACCCAACAGAGGCGCCATTGATGCCGCCACCGTCTTCATCCCGTCATAGGTTTCGACATAGTTCTCCGCCGTCGCCTTATCCACTCCAAAGTGCACCATAGCATAGTTCACCATCGCATCCTTCACCTGCTGCTGATTCTGGGCATCAACGCTGGTGATATTCAGCAAATTCACTATCTGGCCGTAAGCATCCGCATACTGCTGGCTAGCCTTCGAGTTGTAGTTGCCGATACTTTCATATTCACCTTTCGCCGCGATAACTTCCAGCCTTGCTCCGGCACAGGCTGCACTGTCTGCATTACCGTTACCACAGGCATCAAGAACTTTCTGGTCGCTGGCAATATCCTTTTCACGCAGTTCATTAATTGTCTGCTGTGCTTTCTCACGCTCTGCCGGGTCTTTACTGTTGAGTTTTTGTTTCGCTATCTCAAGCTCTGTCTTTTCAGACACGCTCAGATAGTTATTCTCAACCGTATTCTTCCCTGCCTGCGCTCCTGCCGCCGCGCCAGAGGCGCTATCACCAGTCAACCCACCTGCAATTCCCGCCGATACCGACGCCAGTGCGCTGACCGTTTGTTTCTGCTCTTCCGACAGCTCTGCTGGCTTCTGCCCCGGATAAAGAGCATTTGCTATTGCGGCTGCAACCAGCTCACCCGATGCGCCGCCCATCGCGCCGGCGGTAGTACTGTTCCCCTGCAAGGATGCGACCACGCCACCCAAAATTGCATGAGCCAGCGCTTTTGTCGCATGGTCATTTTCATCAATTCCCATCCCGTGACCAATCAGGTTGGCCAGTTCCGGGGCCGACGCGCCCGCCAGTGCACCCGCTATATTGCCACCCGCCAGGCCAGACAGCCCGGCCGTCACGCCCTGGATGGCCCGCTGGATATCGCTCCCGGTACCGTACTGCTGCATCGCATTGTCATACGCCCGCTGCGACACCATCTCATCGGTTACGATTTTATGCTCTGCCAGTAACTGTGCCCGGGCGTTATCCAGTGCGTCAGGGTCTTTCTGTGCCGCCAGCCCTGCCAGTTGCCCCTGTGTTCTGGCAATATCTGACGCCTGGCTACCGATGTCCTGGACCAGTTGAACAGACTGCAGACGTTTCTGTTCTTTTTCCTTATCAAAGATCGGGCTGATACTGTCGTTGGCATGTTCTGTGTCGCGGCTCAGGTCAGCCACATCCTGCTGCTGCCTGGCGGTATCACGTATCGTAATTGTGCCATTGCTGACCGCCGCCTGGGTTGTCCCTTCTGCGTGACCACTGTGGCTTAACGCTGAAGCCATCCCCCCGGCCATGTTGCCGGTAAATTCCTTACCACCAATATCACCGCCGCCACTAATACTGGCCCCTGCGTGGCTGACCTTGTAATCAGCTTTATTACCGATATCACTAAAGCCCAGCGTGCCAGTATCGAGGCTGTTTTTATCCGCTGTCGCCGTCGAGGCAATCACCGCGCCATCCAGCTGGGTATGGTTACCGACCGTAATATCGTAGCCACCCTTACCTGCGTATAACCCGGTCTGCTCCTGCACCGAGTCATAGGTGCTCTTCATCTTGTCCTGGCTGGCGTTGATATAGCCGGAACCCGTCATCGAGCCAAAAGTAAAGCTCCCACCTGCCGCAAGGCTGTTCTGTTTTGAATCGTAGGCATTGCTGTCCTGCTGACTGATGAGCCAAAGATCACGGCCAACATCTGCCACAATTTGGTCACCGCTGACCTGCGCCCCGGAGAGTAGGGTGTCACGGCCACTGCTGAGCGTCGTGGTACCGCCGCTATCAAGCGTGGTTTCGGTCCATTCGGTACCGTCGCCTTTTTCATTGCCGTGCGCGGAATTTCCGTTAGCAAAAACGCTAACTCCCCAGCCACCGCTACCCACGCCGATCCCAACCCCAACGCCCCCCCCGCTACTGCTGTTGCTTCCGGTAGTTTTCTGAGTGTTGGCTGCGCCGCTCAGCAGAATATCGTTCTGCGCACTGAGAAGCGTATCGCCTCCGGCCTTCAGCTGGCTTCCGCCAATCAGAATGTCACCGCTGTTTACACCGCCCTTTTTGCCATTGGCAACAATAGAGAGATCGTTCCCGGCATTCAGAGTGCTTCCCGCGATGGCATCACTTTCCTGATGTTGTTTTGATTTACTATGCTGGCTGGTCAGAGACGCACTGATACCAATGGTGTTATTGTTCCCATCTGCCGTACCTTTGGCCGCATCCAGCGCCACGCCCTGACTCGCCTGATATCCCGACAACGCCGCTTTCGTCGTTTGCAGCGCCGCCAGTCGGCTATCACTCTCACTCTTCGCCTCTTTCGCGGCGCTGACGGCGTTGTTGATGGCACCACCCACCGCACCAGAGAGCGCAACTGTCAGGCCACTGGATTTTTGCTCAAATTTCTCATCGCGGGTGCGTTTATCGTGGCCGGGTTCAATCACCACGCTGTCCCCGATAACCGACAAATCTTTCTGCGCGATAATATCGGCACCACCAATATGCGCCTGATTTCCCGCTGAAATCGCCACGCTACCGCCCGTCGAGCCCACGGTACTGAAGCTCTCACTTTGAGTGGTACCTGCTTCACGCAGGTCGTGTGTCGTTTTACTGCTGCCGATGGTGAAGCCGATACCGCCGGAACCCATCAGACCGCTCTTTTTGGTCTCTTTAAAGCGCCACGATGTATCGCTGTTAGTTGCCGCCAGAATATCAACATTATTGCCGCCGTGCAGCGACACATTACCGTCCCCCACCACATTTGAGCCTTTCACCAGCAGGTTGTTCCCCGCCGAAACGGTGACGTTATCACCGCTCAGCAACGTGCCAGCTTCACGGGTAGCGCTCTCTTCCTCGATGGTATGCGTGGTCTTTTTGCTGAGGAACCCTTTTTGGGTTTTGGTCTGTTCGAAGTAGTGGTAATCGCTTTCCGTTGCGGTAGTCAGGTTAATATCCCGACCCGCGCCCACGGCGATATCACCCTGTGCTGTGACCTGCGCAGCCTGTGCATTGACGTCCTGCCCGGCAACGATAGTTGTGTTGCCGCCGCTGGCAATTTCCGTACCCTGCTGGCGTACCGACTCATCAATGACGGTTTTTTTCTTCTCATGCGTACTGCTGCCACTGACTGTTGCTTCCGCCAGCAGATTCACATCACGCCCGGCTTGCAGGGTAACATCATTTTCTGCAGCGAGGCCTGCGGCCTGAGAGTTAATATCCTGGCCCGCTTTCAGAATCAGGTTACCCCCGGCGGAAACCGTGGTACGTTCAAGCCCGGAGCTGTGCGACTCACTGTTCCCGTTATGACTGTCCTGACGGGTGTGTGCTGCATTCAGATTGAGGTCGTTACCTGCGGCCAGGACTACGCTGCTGCCTGCGTTAACGCCGCTCGCTGTCAGGTCAAGGTTGTTTCCGGCATTAATACCCAGGTTGCCGCCCGCGCTTATCGAACTGCCCTGCCAGCTCACGGCATCATGGCTGGTCTGCACCTGCCAGGCTGTGGAACGACTGAAGGAATCGTTGATCTGATTCGCATTCACCGCGACATCACCCCACGCATTCATCAGCAGATCGCCGCCAGATGTAAGGTTTGCTCCGGTCACGGCGATGTTATTACCGGCGGCGAGCGACAGAGAGTCCTGGGCGTTAATAGCCGCGGTATCCCCAAGCCGGGTATCTTTAAAGCTCGCAATATCAACCTGCTCCACCAGCGTCAGGTTATTAATATTGCCGTCCAGACTTTCCAGCGCGACAGTCTTGCCGCTAATAGTGGAACTGATGTTATTGATATCACCAATTGCATTCAGGTCGAGGTGACCGCCTGCCTGCATCAGACCATTATTGAGATTATTAATACTGTTCTGGCTGTCGAGAACCAGGTTGTTATTTGCCAGCAGCGTGCTGCCAGAGTTAGTAATATGACCGCCCGTAAGCTGGATATTATTGCCAGAAATCACACTACCGTTATTCACCGTGACGTCTTTCGGTGACAGATAGAGTTTCGGTATCATGACGGTTTCACCGTTGATGACTGCGGTTTCCCACCACAGCATACTGTGCTCAAGTGAAGACACCTGCTCTGCCGTCAGAGCCACGCCAAATTTCAGCCCCAGCGACTTCTGTGCGCTGGCGGCGTTATCCATCAGATAACGCATTTGATCAAGCTCGGAACCTATACCGTTAATGTAGCGGCTACCCGTCTGGTTCAGCATGGCGTTACTGACATAGCGCGTATCAAAGGCGGCATCACCCAGGAAACGGTAATCATAATCCGGGTTCAGGTTGAGGCGGCCAAGCATATAGGATGACCCCAGGAACTGGTTTTGATCCGTATATGCGCTGTTGGTTTCACGCGGTACATCGCCAGGCTTAATACCCAATAAAGCGTTCAAATCAGCAAACAGATTGGGATCAAGCTCCCCAAGACCATTAAGTTTCGGGTTGACGTTGATAAGGTATGGGCTTGACGGATCGTCGGAAACGACAAAGTAACCGTTCTGCCCTGAGGGCTGCGGATACGCACTGGTATCAATCGTTTTTCCCTGATTTTTCCCGGAGACATCCACTCCATTGGCACCAGGATTAACCGAACCTGTCAGTTGGCCGAGGCTGGTATTGCCTTTTTGTGTTCCTGAGATATTGCTCAGTCCGGCGTCGGATACCGCCCCATTATCGAGTGCCCCACCGCCATTAATCTGCTGTAACGCGTTTTGTAGCTGGTCATTCCATTGCGGGGAATTAACGTTGACCGTGCCGCTATCAACCAGTGTCTGTTTTTGGACACCGTTACCGATTGGCTGCTGACTTATTGAATTCAGCGTCGGTGCAGAGAGAGTATTGCTGACGCGTCCGGCATTAGCGATCGCGGTTTCGTTACCTATAGCATCCGTGAAGTTTGCCGTTACATCGCCACCAGCCTGAATCACCGCACGGAACAGCTCGCCATTTTCAGTCTCAGTAACAATGCCATCCAAAATATAAGGCACATTATGTTCGTAAGTGGTATTGCGATGTGTCGGCGAATAGGTACCTGAAGATGAGGATGGGGAACCATCAGTGATCACACGTTCATACTTATAAACGGCGTATTCAGTAAAGGTACCACTCTGGTAGCTCTGATTATTAAGTGTCTGCCCTGCCAGGTTGATATCATTATTCGCCAGGATTACGCTCGCCTGGTTGTTGAGTTGACCCGCAACAATATGAATATCGTTACCGGAGGCAATACGCGCACTGCCACCCTCTGCACTCACAATCTGTGCAGTCTGGCTCAGTGCAAATTTACGCGTTTCATAGCCTTCAACCGGGCGATAATAGAAATGGGTATCCTCATACAGGAAGCAGGGTTTGCCTCCGCAGGAACCCGCCCCATCATGAGTATAAGTGCTGTATTTATCCTGAATTAATGTCTCGAGACCCAGGACAGCCACCGGAATATCAACATCCGATTGCCCAATCCAGTCGTAGTTTGAGGAGAGATCTGTCGGCTGCGTTGTTGACTGCAAACCAGCACGTTCATTACGCAATGCCGCCGTCTTAATGGTGATGTCGCCGTTTTGCGTCTCAATAGTGCCGGAAGTATTCACAACTTCAACGTTAGCATTGCCTGACGCATCTTTTTGCATCCACAGATGATTACCCGCAAGAATATCGCCGCGCAGATTGGTAATACTGTTGGCAAAAAGCGCAATGTTATTTGCGGCATACAGCAACGCCGTATTGATAATTGCGCCCGGCGCATTAAGCGTCAACGAACCTAAGGTGCCGGTAAAGCCATCGACCGAAATATTGCCTAAACTGGTTACCGCAATATCACCGCCGCCTTGCAGCGTTCCCGCCGCCTTCAGCAGTACATTGCTACCGCTGAATGAACTCGCATCGCGACCGGTCGTTATCTGCCCATTGTTACTGAGTTGCCCGCCAGCGTGCAGATTGACTGCCTGCCCCTGCATAACGCCCTGGTTATCAATAGCACCATCGCTGGTGACAGAAAGTGTTTTCCCTGCGGCAAGCGTATTTTCGGCGGTAAAGGCATTAACCAGCTTTAGCGTTACATTTCCCAGCGCAATCACCTGGCCGAGAGGATTCAGACCCGTACTCAGAACCGACAAATCACCGCCGCTTAACAACGTACCTGCGGCACTCTGGTTAACCTGAACGGCATTCACAAGAAGTTGCGACGTTCCCATTAGCGTGCCGTTATTGTTCAACTGATCGTAGTTGACTGTAAGCTGGTCTGCCTGGGTTGTGCCCTGATTCGTAAAACTGCTGCCTGTCAGCGTCGCGTTATCCGCAAGCCAGTTCCCGTCATTACTGGCCGTTGCAGCATTAACGATAAGATTCGTCGCCTGCAGCCAGCCCGTCCCGGCGTAACTTGGGGTGGTGAGCGTCAGCCCCGCGCCGGCAAGCAGTTTGCCCTCATTATGCAGTCGGGCTGTGGCATTAAGGCGGCTATCACTGCCACCCTGAATTAATCCATCATTGAAAAGAGAGGACGTATTTACCGTCATCGCCTCGCGGCTGACAATTTCTCCGTCAGTATTGTTAGTTAAATCGCCGCTAAGCGTCAGCGTTGTGCCATTATCGCCCTGCAACCTTCCACTGTTGGTTAACCCCCCGGAAGTCACAGCAAGCACCGCGCCCTGAATTTTACCGCTGTTGGCCACGGATGCTGCGTTCAGATCCAGCACGCCACCGCTTAACAGACTACCAGAACGCGTCTGGCTGACGGCCCCACTCATGGCTAATGTCAGACCGTTTACACCGCTGATCGCCCCACCGTTATCGAACGAAGTCCCCTTCAGCGTAAGGTTTTTGGCCGCCCACTGCCCCTGGTTAGTTAACGAGAGCGCCTGTAGAGCCGCATTACCGAGCGCCGTAATTTTACTTGCTGCAGAAGAAGTTAAATTATCGGCGAGCGTCAGTTGCAGCGTATCGGCACTCTGAATTGCACCACTATTATTCAGCGACCGGGCACTGAGTAACACCGATTGCCCCTGCCATATTCCGGCATTGGTAACGTCTGCGGACGTCACTGTCAGCGCGCCCTGCGTCAACAATGAGCCACCCGCTGCGTTAATCAGTTCCTGTTGCGATGACGCCATCGCCACCCGAGCCGTCAAATTCTCCCGCGCTTCGAGCGTCAGGCTTTGCAGGCCGGTCAGCGTTCCCTGGTTGCGGATACTCTTCTGGTGCGCCGCCAGCGTATTTCCCTGTACTGTCCCGCTGTTCGTCAATTGCTGGCCGTCCAGCGTAATACCACGTTCACTCAGGATCTTACCGCTGTTATCAAATTGCGGTGTAACCAGCCGCATTGTTCCCTGACTCATCAGATCGCCCGGCGTAGTGAGCGTATTACTGACATCAGCCGTCAGAGTACCAAGGCTAATCAGTGAGCCATTATGCTGCCAGTCATTTGCGACAACGGTAACGTTCTGCCCCTGTAAGGTGCCTTGTGTTGTCATATTCCCTGCATTGAGGGCAAGCATACCGCCGCTCAATGTGCGGGATGCAGAACCGGTAGCAAGGGTATCGCCAGTCAGTGTTAACCCCTTCATCCCCTGCCACAGGCCGGTATTACTGAACGCCCCGGCAGAGAGCGAAAGCGTATCGCCCGCAATACGTCCGGCACTGCTCAGGTTATCGGCCACCAGCGACAAAGCACCACCACTTTGAATCTGCCCCTGATTAAGAAGCTGCCCGGTCAGTGCCCCTTGCATGCTGCTCAGACCATTAAGTACGCCGCTGTTGTTCAGCGTCTTTGCCGTTAACGCAATCGTATCGCCCTGCATCACACCCGTGTTATCCACCAGGCTTGCGTCCATCGTCAGCGCTTTGCCCGCTAACCATCGGCCTGCCGGGTTCGTTGTGAGGATACCCGCAGTGACTGACGCATTGTCATTCCCCTGTACCAGGCCACCGTTACGAATTAATGTTCCGCTCAGCGTCATATTTTGGGCGGCCAGAGAGCCGTCATTTTCCAGCGTGGCAGCGCTGACTAACGCATCGTGCTTCGCCAGTATCTGCCCCTGGTTGTTTAACGCATCACGCATCTGCAGATTTACACTGTCTGCCTGAATATTGCCTACGTTAGACAACTGCGCGCCTTCCAGGGTAAAGCCGTTGTTAACCAGCAACAGGCCGTGGTTTTCCAGCTTGTCGAGATTCAGAACCAGCCCCGCCCCACTCACTATTTGGCCCGGCTGACCATTCAGCACATTCCGGGAAGTGAGCTGTAATGCGTTATTTCCCTGCACAATACCGTTGTTGGTCAGTTCCGGCGATCCGATGATGAGCGATTTTGCCGCAATGGTATGGTCGTTAAACAACCGGGATGCAGTCAGTTCAAACAAATTCTGGCTAAGTAATTTCCCCTGATTATCAAGCTGCCCGCTTGCCACAATCTTCAGGTCATTTTGTGCCTGAACACTGCCACTATTTTGCAGGTTGTCAGCGGTGATCGTCGCCGAAGAACCTTCCACCTGGCCGTTATTTTCAAACTGATTAGCATTAATCAGCAGCCCTTCACCCCCAGTCACCTGACCGCCGGCAAGGTTACTGAAATGGCTACCGTTCCAGGCGAGAGTCTGGCTTGCCTGCAAAATCCCGCTATTGTTCAGATCACCTTGCAGCTCAAGGAGCTTCGCTGCCAGCATCCCCTGGTTATCAATACGCGTGGCCGCCAGCACCATTTTTTGCTGACTTAACACTTTCCCCTGGCTGGAGAAGAGATCATGAACCGTAGCCGTTACGCCCGATTCACCTAACGCATTTCCACTATTAACCCATTCATTTGTCTGCAGCGTCAGGGTACCTCCCTGTAACAACCCCGCATTATTAAACGTCTGACTGGTGAGATTTAACGCCCCGACGGAGAGCATATTTCCACGGTTATTCACGGACTGGCTGCTCAACATCATGCTATTCGCCGCCAGTAAACCGGCGTTATCGAGATGTTGCCCGGAGATGGATAGGGCATTTTCCGCCAGTAAACGACCCGCTGCGTCGTTTGTCACCGTCGCATAATCGTTTTGCATACTGATGCCGTTTATCTCACCTGCATTCACCAGGCTGCTACCGCCAAGACGTAAATTGCCATCAGTCGTGATCAACCCGCGGTTAGTCAGACTGGGAATATCCAGCGTTAGCGCAGCAATACTGTAGAGCGAACCGCCACTGAGGTTAGTTAATTCACCCGTATGCAAATTCAGCGCCGCATTGCCCTGCATCAGGCCGCTATTGGTGATCCGCTGGCTGGTAAGATTCAGGCTATCAGCCACCAGCGTGCCGTTATTGGCGATATTGTCTTGCGCGTTAAGATAGACTGTTCGGGCATTCGATTTACCATCATGGGTCAGCGTATTCGCTGCCACCGTAAATTGATTATTCGCGGCGTGGGTTCCGCTAAGGGAGGCGGTTTCTGTCGTCAGCGTCAGATCGTTTCCACTCTGTACCTGCGCGCTGGCGGCGGTCGTCACCGATTTAGCGTTGATATTCAGTGAGTCCGCTGCATTGAGTCGCCCTGTAACACGGACATCCTGTTCGGCGACAATCGCCAGTGATTTCCCCTGCAGTATCCCGCTGTTACTCAGGCTGCTTCCCTTAATGCTTGCAATCCCCTCAGCACTCCACTGCCCGCTATTACTCAAAGATTTTCCGACAACATTAAGCTGTTTTCCGGCAATAACACTTCCCTGAGTAGTGATACTTTCACTGCTGGTTAGCGCAATATTTCCAGCAGCGTCCGCCTGAGCTACGCTGTTCTGTGTGAGCATTTGCGCATTGGCTGTCAGATTCTGGCCTGCTGTAAGCTTGCCGCCGTTCTGCGTGAGCCGTCCATTAGCACTTAACTGTATGTTTTTATCACTGACCAGCGTTGCGTTATTCAGGGCGATAGCGTCCTGACTGCTGACAGATACGTTCCCGCCCGCCTTATGATCGCCACTTAACGCAATATCCTGCCCTTTCGCCGTCATCGCTTCACTTGCCAGGCTGTTATTTACCGTCAGTTTCCCGTTCGCATCCAGCGTAATATCGCCCTGCCGCGCATTCAGATTCCCCAGATTGACGCCCAGCCCTTTTTCGCTGGAAACCAGGTGAATACGGTTGGCATACATGCCACCCAGCGCACCGGTATCGACGGCAATTTTCGGCGCATCGCCTTCACCTTTCAGCGCAGTGGTTTCACCGCTGGCCGATACCCGATTGGCTCCGGCGGTGACCTTTAAATCTTTGGCATGCAGCGCGGCGTTGATTTCCGTGGCTCGGGCGATAATCGATACGGCGTCGCTCTGGCTGCCATCCAGCCCCTGCCCTTCTATGGTGATGCTGCCTTTTGTGACATCGAGCGACTGGAGTTTACCGTTCGCGTCGAGCACCGGCTTTCCGGTGGTCAGCGTGGCGTTAGGGGTATTGATAAATCCGCAGCCGTTACAGGTGATGCCATAGGGGTTCGCCACGATCACGTTAGCCGCTTTCCCCGCCACTTCGGTGTAGCCCTGAAGCTGCGAGCGGTTCGTGCCGGTCACTTCATTAATAATACCTTTGGCTTCCTGCCCGGCTTTCAGGTTGGGGTTATTCTGGATAAGGCCGCCAAGCTGGGTCTGATTCAGCTTGCCGGTGGCGTTATTGAGGATCAGCCCCTCTTTGCCGACGTTGTAATCGTTATATTTGTTGTGCGAAATACCGGACTGATTTGGCGTGGCGATGTTCACAACGGGCACACCGTTGCCCGCTTTATCCATCTGCGTATTGCCGGATGGGGTGATGGTGGCCGCAATGGCCGGGAGCACAGGCTGTGTTATCAGCAGCAGGCTGAACAGCCCACTCACGACACGTTGGGAAAAACGAACCTGATCCTTTTCCATCATCCTGCCCCTTAAAGTGCCACTGAAATGCGGTAATAAATATTGAGATGATCCGGCGAAAGCCAGCCTGGATACGCCAGCGGCGTACCAACGGTGAACTGGCTGGAGAACCAGCGCCCGGCACTGGTCAGCCCGACAGCACCGCCCCACAACGTGCCAGCGGCATATTGGTCGCTGGCATCTTTTTTCAGCCAGCCGCCGTCCAGCGCCGCCATCGTGCCGATTTGTCCCAGAACAGGCATCGTGAACAGGGTGTAATTGATTTCATTACGCCAGTAGCCGCCGTTATCGCCAGAGATGTACTGCTCTTTAAAACCGCGTACGGAACTTTCACCGCCAATGCTCAGGCGTTCGCTGCCATAAAGCCGGTCTGGCGACCACTGCCAGTAGACGCTGGAAAGCCACCACAGCTTATCCGTCAGCCCGCGCTGCCAGCTGGCGTTAACGCTCCATTTGCGGAACTGCGCTTTCGGTTGGTCGGGGTAAAGGTGATCGTCAGTGGCGTTAAACCACGGCATCCCGCGGCTGAAGGTAGGGTTGAATGTCGCTACGCCGCCGAGAATTTTCTGGGTATGATTGAGACCAAACAGCAGGCTGGTGAACTCCTGGCTGCTGCTTTCCAGTTTTACACCATCAAGGAAATTACGGTTAACGCGGTGGTTCAGACCGAGAGAAACGCCGGTTTTCAGGTCGCCGTTGCGAAACAACACGTGGGAATAATTTACCCGGTGCGTTTCCGTGTCACCCGTGGATCGCCAGTTGTAGCCGGTGTTATCAATGACGTTGAGATAGTCGTTCCAGGTGTAAGTGTAATCAAACAGACCATAGCCGTAGGGGATGCTGACACCAGCGGCAAGATTTTTCGCATCGCGCGAATGAGAAAACGCGCTGCTCCGCCCGCCGCTGACAAACCATTTATCTGCCAGACCTAACAGGTTATTACCCACCAGCGAGGCGGAGATTTGCCCGACACCCGTGCTTTTCTGGCCGCTGTTATCAAACGTGACGGATGCCTGAAGTGGAAACTCCGGCGTGGCGGTGAGGTTTACAATGGAGTCGCCCGGCAGCTCTCCGGGCAAGATTTCAATTTGTACGGGGGTGGTACGTACGCGGTTAATTTGCTCCATGCCCTGCTCGATATCCCGCAGGTTTAGCGGTTTACCCTCCAGGCCAGGAAAGGTCATTGCCAGTGTACGCGCAGGTACACCTTCCAGGCGGATTTGTTGCAAGCGACCTTCCAGCACGGCGATATGTAATTCACCGCCAGAGAGATCCTGCTCCGTCAGATACGCCCGGCTGGTGATATAGCCACGCTGAATATACCAGTCAGAGATCTGATTCGTGAGCTGGGTGATTTGCGCAATATTGAGGCAACGCCCCTGCCACGGGCGAATCATTTTTTGCTGTTCCCGTGGGGGCATCAGCGTCGCATGTTGCAGGGTAATGTGATTGAGCGTAAAGCAAGGGCCCGCAGCATCTGCCGGTGCGGATGAAGGACGTTCCTGCGGTATCGGTGTGGCGCGCTGAAGCTCATCACGTTGCTGCTGGTTTTGATCCAGCAGTTGCTGTTGCTGCTGTTGAATCGAATTACGGTCAGCAGGCGATAAAAGGGCCGTCATGCCTGAAAAGGAAATACCGCTTAAAAAAAGTGCGAAAGCCGCTTGCCGTGGAGAAATCACCATCCATCAATTCCCTGATAATCAACATCATCTTAATAAAAGGCATGTGATAAAGAGGGACATTGCACTTTAAGTAAAATCAAGTCAATGAATGTAATTGTTTGTATTTATTCATAAGATCAGGGAGATATACTGCAACAATTCTGGATAGCTTTATTTATCAATAGGATGAATGTATGCGGGGCGGACGCTGATGAGGCTCATTTCAATTAAAAATATGTTAAAAACGTGAAGTAATGCAGTGCTTTTTGTTAACTTAATCTTGGTTGATACTACAGGTGCAAAAACCAGAACATCCCGATCAGCCCCCAAAGCTTGCCAGTTGAAGCAGCAGAAAAAGATAAGGCCTGAAACAGGCCTTTTTCCCTACTCAGTGATGGTGATGATGTTTCTTCCGGTCATGCTTATAGGCCTTTTGGCCGTCTTTATAGCCTTTCTCATAAGCTTTGCACTGCTTCTTCGCTTTTTTACGCCAGTGCTTATCGTGCCATTCATAATGGCGATCCCAGTAATCCCGATTTTGCCAGTGGTTACCATCCCAGTAGTGACCATATGAATCACGATCGCCAATTTGTAGCTTAATTGAAGGTAATAGCGTTATCTCTTCCGCCTGAGTCACCAGTGGCTGTGACGCCAACAACACAGCGGCCAATAATAGTATCTTTCGCATTTGCCTCTCCTTAACAAGTGCATATTAATTGATACAATTTATCACATCCCTGTTACCTGAGATCCAGGCTAATTCTGCTTTTGTTTTTTCTTATCCCTTAACAGCGCCGGTATGATTAAATTCGGTACTGCTCTTTGCTAGGGCACATTTTTCATCCTGAGATAAAGCATTTAAGATCATCGTGCAGGGCTGGTGAAATATTTTCATGAAAACAGGCACAGTAATCACTATGAGGATGAGATGTTTGTGATCACGTACTTTCAGAAGGGAGTCGCACACACCGTATTCAAGCGACCTGTGCGGGTCGATAAACTGAATGACATCATCGCCCGACATTATCCTGGAACTTAGGCTGCAAGGTAAAACAGATGCTAGTCACGAATCTGTCCGATGTATTCTTGAACTCACTAACGCAAGCCTGACGAAAATGGCATACAGGCAACCGACAGAAAAGCAAAAACCCCAGACAATTTCTTGTCTGGGGTTTCGTATTTGGCGGAAGCGTAGAGATTCGAACTCTAGAACCCTTTCGGGTCGCCGGTTTTCAAGACCGGTGCCTTCAACCGCTCGGCCACGCTTCCAATGAGGCGCACTATAAACATCCCGCCCCGACCTGTAAAGCCCCATTTTGTTCGTTTGCCTGAAAAACAGTCAAAAACGTGTTATTCGTCTGAAATTACAACAAAATGGCGAGTTTTTCGGCACTTACAGCGCGCTCATTTCGATTAATGCTTCTTGATGTACATATCCTTTGTGAAGTAATAACCCAGTCTGTCGGGCGTAAAGCCCCCCACCCACGGTTTCACCAGGTGCGAGCGGACATAGTGGTACACCGGAATAGAGGGCACATCCTGCGCTAACAGATCTTCTGCCTGCTGATAATAACGTCCGCGCGCGGCGATATCAGGGGCTTTCGCCGCATTCAGCAGTGCCGCGTCGTAGGCAGGGTTGCTGTAGCGGCTGGTATTACTGCTATCGCCGGTACGGTAGTTGTTAAGGAAGGTGGTGGCATCGTCATAATCGGCAATCCAGGCGTAGCGTACGGCGTCAAAATTCCCCGTGCGTTTCGCGTCGAGCATCGTTTTCCACTCCTGGTTTTGCAGTTTGGCCTCCACGCCGAGATTTTTCTTCCACATTGATGCCGCAGCAATGGCAATCCGTTGATGCGATTCCGAAGTGTTATAGAGCAGATTAAAACTCAGCGGGTGGTCGTCGCCAAAACCGGCTTCCGCCAGCAACTTTTTGGCTTCGGCAATCCGTTTCTCGCGTGGCCAGCTGGCGTAGTCAGGATTTTTTAGCGTGATACCGCCTATCTCCGGCTGACTCACCAACCATGCCGGACGTTGCCCCTGTCCTAATACTTTCTCAGCAATGATCTCTTTATCCAGCGCCATATTCAGCGCACGGCGCACGCGGGCGTCGTTGAAAGGTGGACGCGTGGTGTTGAGTTCATAGTAATAGGTCGCCAGATGAGGAGAAACATCAAGCTGCTCCGGCATCGTTTTCTTCAGCAGCGCAAACTGGTTAATCGGCACCGTTGAGGTAATGTCGATTTCTCCCGCCCGATAGCGATTCACATCCGCCGCTTCCGATGAGATGGGCAGATAAGTGACCTGATTGATCACCGTGTGGGCGTCATCCCAGTAACGCGGATTGCGTTTGCCGACAATTCGCTCATTGACGATCCATTGCGACAATGTGTAGGGGCCGCTGCTGACAAAGTGCTCGGGCTTAGTCCATTTCTCGGCAAAGCGGGTGACCAGCGTCTTATCCAGCGCCACCAACGACGGGTGCGCCAGCATCGGCAAAAACGCGGCGGTAGGCTGCGTGAGCGTAATTTCCAGCGTTTTATCATCAAGCGCTTTAACGCCCAGCGTATCCGGCGCTTTTTTCCCTTCAGCGATATCGCCAGCATTGACGATGTTCATATTGCCCAGATAGCTGGCGTAGGGTGACGCCGTTTTCGGGTCAACCAGCCGCTGCCAGCTCCAGACAACATCCTGCGCGGTAATCGGTGTGCCATCGGACCAGGTAATGCCTTCGCGCAGGTGGAATATCCAGTTACCCTTGTTCTCCCACGATGCCGCCAGCCGGGGTTCAATCGTGCCATCAGGCTTCACCGCCACCAGCCCGTCGAACATGTCGCTAATGATATTAAACTCAACGTCACTTTCCACTTTATGCGGGTCGAGCGACGCAGGCTCGCTGCCGTTGTTTCTGATCAGTTCCTGTTTATCCGCAAGTACCGTGCCTTCCGGTACGTTCGCCGCGCTGACTGCGGTAGTGAAGAACGCCAGCCCTGTTGCCAGCATGATGGCGGTAATACGGTTGTGATGATGTGGTTTCATTTCCCTTGCCTTTATTTTAATTGTCGAGACACCCTCTTCACTCTTAGCGCTGGTAATGAAATTAGGCAATGATTTTCAGTCACCTATAAGAGGTTGATCTCGCTCTTTGCGCTGAGTAAAGATGGGTAAAAGGATTAGGGGATATGCAGGACATTTCTTATGCTGTTTCACTATTAATATCCATCATAAAGAGAGTGAATCATGGATCGCATAATTACCTCATCGCGTGACCGCTCGTCCCTGCTGAGCACGCATAAAGTTCTGCGTAACACCTATTTCCTGCTGAGCCTGACGCTGGCGTTTTCGGCTATTACCGCAACGGCAAGCACGGTGCTGATGCTGCCGTCTCCGGGGTTGATTCTGACGCTGGTCGGCATGTACGGCCTGATGTTCCTGACCTATAAAACCGCGAACAAACCGACCGGGATTATCTCTGCGTTCGCCTTCACCGGCTTCCTCGGTTATATCCTGGGGCCAATCCTCAACGCCTACCTTTCCGCTGGTATGGGCGATGTGATTGGTATGGCGCTGGGTGGTACCGCACTGGTGTTCTTCTGCTGTTCAGCCTACGTGCTGACCACACGCAAAGACATGTCCTTCCTCGGCGGTATGCTGATGGCGGGTATCGTGGTGGTGCTGATTGGTATGGTGGCAAACATCTTCCTGCAACTGCCAGCGCTACATCTGGCGATCAGCGCAGTGTTCATCCTGATCTCATCAGGCGCGATTCTGTATGAAACCAGCAACATCATTCACGGCGGGGAAACCAACTACATCCGCGCAACTGTGAGCCTGTATGTGTCGCTGTACAACATCTTTATCAGCCTGCTGAGCATCCTGGGCTTTGCCAGCCGCGATTAATAACGCAAACTGAACAACACGAGGCCTCGCTTATGCGGGGTCTTTTTTTTTGCTACACTGCCCACCGTTTGTATGACGTGTGAAAAATTATGTTGATCTACGAAGACCGCGAAATTGAGACCGATAACGACGGTTATCTGAAAGACTCCACCCTGTGGAGTGAAGGCATGGCAGTCGCCATTGCCGCAAATGAAGGCATTGAACTGAGCCCGGAGCACTGGGAAGTGGTGCGTTTTGTGCGCGAGTTTTATCTGGAGTTTAATACCTCCCCCGCTATCCGCATGCTGGTGAAGGCGATGGCCAATAAGTTTGGCGAAGAGAAAGGCAACAGCCGCTACCTTTACCGTTTGTTCCCGAAAGGCCCGGCCAAGCAGGCAACAAAAATTGCTGGCCTGCCTAAACCGGTAAAATGCATTTAATAGCGAATACTGAAACCATCCCACGCTTTCTGGGGTTGATGCGGTTCGGCCAGAACCCGGTCAACTCTGGCGCTGCGTGGGCCTCCGGCTTTTAGCCACGCCAGCAACGTTTCAACCTGCTCCTGTTCGCCGCAGGCCACCACTTCCACGCTACCGTCGTCCAGATTACGGGCGTAGCCCTTAAGCCCTAAACGCAATGCTTCTCGCTGAGTGCTGTAGCGAAACCCTACGCCCTGAACCATGCCATAGACCCACGCAATCGTGCACACTGCTGCCATTTTGCCTCCCGTCGCAATCCCTGAAGTTCTGTTAAGTATGACATTTTCCAGACATTTTACCGAACGGGAGGCCGCAATATTGCCATGTTCATTGCAATTGGATGGCGAAGTCGGGAAAATGCAGCCCTTCCCATCGAATAGCCAGAATAATTATCTATGAGCGTACGTTTAGTGTTAGCCAAAGGGCGTGAGAAATCCTTACTCCGCCGTCATCCCTGGGTCTTTTCCGGGGCCGTTGCCCGCATGGAAGGCAAAGCCAACCTCGGTGAAACCATTGATATCGTCGATCACAAAGGGAAATGGTTAGCCCGCGGGGCTTATTCTCCAGAATCGCAAATCCGCGCACGCGTCTGGACGTTCGATGCCGATGAAACCATTGATATCGACTTTTTTGTTCGTCGCCTGCAGCAGGCGCAGCAGTGGCGCGACTGGCTGGCACAGCAGGATGGCCTCGATAGCTATCGTCTGATTGCCGGCGAATCTGACGGCTTGCCGGGCGTGACCATCGACCGCTTTGGCAATTTTCTCGTATTGCAGCTGTTGAGCGCCGGTGCGGAATACCAACGCGCGGCATTAATCAGCGCGTTGCGAACCCTGTATCCGGAGTGCCCGATTTACGATCGCAGCGACGTTGCGGTGCGTAAAAAGGAAGGGATGGAACTGACGCAAGGCCCGGTTACCGGTGAGCTGCCCCCAGCCCTGCTGCCAATTCAGGAGCACGGTATGAAGCTGCTGGTGGATATCCAGCACGGTCATAAAACCGGTTATTACCTCGATCAGCGCGACAGCCGTCTGGCGACACGCCGCTATGTGGCCGACAAACGCGTGCTCAACTGTTTCTCTTATACCGGTGGTTTCGCCGTCTCTGCACTGATGGGCGGTTGCCGTCAGGTCACCAGCGTTGATACCTCGCAGGAAGCGCTGGACGTCGCAAAACAGAACGTCGAGCTGAACAAGCTGGATCTCAGTAAAGCGGAATTTGTCCGTGACGATGTTTTCAAACTGCTGCGTAAATATCGCGATCAGGGCGAGAAATTCGACGTTATCGTGATGGATCCGCCGAAATTTGTTGAGAACAAAAGCCAGCTTCAGGGCGCCTGCCGTGGCTATAAAGATATCAACATGCTGGCTATCCAGTTGCTGAATCCGGGCGGTGTGCTGCTGACCTTCTCCTGCTCCGGGCTGATGACAACAGATTTATTCCAGAAAATCATCGCTGATGCCGCAATAGATGCTGGTCGTGATGTACAATTTATAGAGCAGTTCCGTCAGGCAGCCGATCACCCGGTGATCGCGACTTATCCCGAAGGGCTGTATTTGAAAGGGTTTGCCTGTCGCGTCATGTAACTTGAAAAGCGAAACAACGACCACATATTGTATGTAGTTAATGTTTCCCGGGAGGTGACTATGATTGCCAGCAAATTCGGTATCGGCCAACAGGTCCGTCATTCCTTGTTAGGGTATCTGGGCGTGGTTGTCGATATCGACCCGGAATACTCACTTGATGAACCAGAGCCCGATGAACTGGCGGCAAACGATGAACTGCGTATGCTGCCGTGGTATCACGTGGTCATGGAAGATGAAGACGGCCAGCCGGTTCACACCTATCTGGCTGAAGCGCAACTGAGCGGTGAAGTGCGTGAAGATCATCCGGAACAACCTTCAATGGATGAGCTGGCTCGCACTATTCGCCAGCAGCTTCAGGCGCCGCGACTGCGTAACTAACCCCCCGCGCCTTATCACACCGTTCACTTACGTGAGCGGTGTTTTTTTACATTCATTCCGTCATAACGCCTGCAACACGGTTTCGAGCCATTGCGCAAATACCCTCACCTTCTGCGGCAGATGCCGATGCGGGTAAATAAGCGATAACTTTCGCGACGGGCAGGGAAAATTCGGCAGAACCTCGACCAACTGACCGCTATCGATATAGGGCTGTAAGAAGAAATTCATCCCCTGCAATAACCCAAGCCCGGAAAGACCCGCCGAAATATAAACCTCGGCATTATCCAGAATCAATTTTCCCGGCAGTAACCGTTCTTCGACGCCCTGAGGCGTCGTAAAGTGCCAGGGCACAATCTCCCGGTTATTGCTGACAATCCAGTTAACAGCCTGATGATGACGCAGATCGTCAAGCGTCTGCGGCGTGCCATACTGTGCAAGATAACCAGGGCTGGCGCAGGTCATTCTCCTCACCTCGCCCATCGGGCGCGCCATATAGTCGCCATCATCAAGCTTCCCGACGCGCAGCATGCAGTCCAGCCCCTCGCGCAGCATATCGCGCCGCACATCGCTACCGGTGAGGATGATTTCGAGGTCAGGGTGTCTGGCATAAAACTCAGCGAGCCGGGGAACCACCAACTGACGCGCAAAGGCAACCGGCATATCAACGCGCAGTTGTCCGTGAAGGGGGCGGTCTGGCGCAAACGACGCCAGCAATTCATCGGCCTGATACAACAAGGGTTTACTGCGGCGATAAAACTCTTCGCCTTCCGAAGTTAACGCGATGCGACGCGTGGTGCGCTGCAGTAAGCGAACGCCGCATTGCGTTTCCAGTTGCTGCACTGCCCTGGTGACCGCCGGGCGATGCAGTTGCAGGTTCTCTGCCGCCTGAGTAAAACTCCCGGCATCCACAATTTCCATAAAAATCTTAATGTTTTCAAACAGATTTAATTGCATGCGCGATGACCATCATCCCGTTTATATTGTTACTAATTTAATAATAGTGAAGAACTTTTTTCACTATTTTTATGAACAATAAATCGCTATACACTCCCTCCCACATCAGAAATGCGTTCGTGACGAGGAAATAAGATCATGAAAAAGAATCGTATCTGCCAGATTTTAGGTATTGAAAAGCCGGTTATTCAGGGCCCACTCTCGTGGTTAACCGACGCGCGTTTGGTTGCCGCCGTGAGTAACGCCGGCGGGCTGGGTGTTTTGGGGCCAAATGCGGGTCTGACCGCGGCAACGGCGGTCTCTACTCCTGAAGAAACCGCCGAGAAAATGCGCGAAGAGATCCGCAAAACCAAACAATTAACCGAAAAGCCATTTGCCGTGAATCTGATCCCTTCGCCAGAAAATGATATCTGGACGCCGGGCATCCTGGGGGTTATCAAAGAAGAAGCGGTAAAAGCGGTGGTCTATACCGGCTATGGCGAGGGCGCGATTATTCCTGCGCTGTTTGCTGAGCTAAAAGCCGCTGGCGTTGCGATTATCTATCGTGATATCAACCCCACGCCCGCCAACAGCCGAGAAGCCGAACGCGCCGGGGCAGATATCATCGTGGCCACCGGTTTTGACGAAGGCGGAACATTACCTGCCACCGCACTGGGTACTTTCTCCGTCGTTCCGATGATTGTCGATGCTGTAGAAAACGTGCCGGTTCTTGCAGCCGGGGGGATTGTTGATAAACGTACGGCCAGAGCCGCCCATGCATTGGGTGCGGAAGGTGTATTCGCGGGTTCAGTATTTATCAGCACGCTGGAAAACCGTGTACCGCTGTCGATTAAAGAGAAAATTGTTGCCGCGAACGGGCTGGATTTACGTCTGTTCCGTACTCTGCCGGATTACTATCGCTCTCTTCCGGGGAAACTGACCGAGAAACTGGTCGCGATGGACAAGTCAGGGGCCAGCAAAGAGGAGATTGCTCACGCGATGGGCGGGCTTCGCGGCTTGCGGTTAGGCATGCTGGAAGGCAATACGGATGAAGGCTATATCTCACTGGGAACCGGGATTGGCGGCATTAAAGCCGTTGTCAGCGTCGCTGAGGTGGTGGATGCGCTGACCGTTTGATGGCGTGCTGTAGGCAGGAAAATCAGAGACCGCCCGTGAGATTCTTCGGGCGGAATGGATTATTTCGCCAGCCCCAGACGCGGGATTTCGATCGCCGGGCAACGATCCATCACCACGCTCAGCCCCGCATTGCGCGCCAGCACGGCCGCCTGTTCGTTAATCACGCCCAGCTGTAGCCACAGCACTTTTGCACCTATCGCTACCGCTTCCTGCGCCACGCCCCAGGCCGCTTCTGAGTTACGGAAAACATCAACCATATCAATTTTTTCCGGCACATCCGCAAGGGTTGCGTAGCCTTTCTGGCCCAGCAGTTCTTTACCCGCCACTTTTGGCGAGACCGGGATCACGTGGTAGCCCTGATCCAGCAAATATTTCATCACCCGATAACTTGGGCGATCCGGTTTGTCACTTGCCCCAACCAGCGCAATGGTGCGCGTGCTGTTCAGAATGTCTGCAATATCACTTTCAGTCATCATTATCCTCCAAGCCTTTACGTTAAGTGTACGCCAATCCGCACAGGGCAGCCATAAACGCGCACACTGCCGCCAATTTCGCCACTCATCATATTTTTTATCCTTAATGCTTGCAGCACTATTCGCATCCAGTAATCTGTCTGCATTTATTGATTAGGATATTACGCTATGGAACTCACTACTCGCACACTGCCGGCGCGCAAACACGTTGCGCTGGTTGCCCACGACCACTGCAAAGATATGCTTTTGAAATGGGTCGACCGCCATAAGGCCGTGCTGGCGCAGCACGCCTTATCGGCGACCGGCACGACGGGGAATCTGGTGGCTCGCGCCACGGGTCTGGAAGTGAATGCCTTGTTGAGCGGCCCGATGGGCGGCGATCAGCAGGTCGGCGCGCTGATCTCAGAGGGAAAAATTGATGTGCTGATTTTCTTCTGGGATCCACTCAACGCCGTGCCGCACGATCCGGACGTCAAAGCGCTGCTGCGTCTGGCGACCGTCTGGAACATTCCGGTCGCTACAAACGCCTCAACGGCAGATCTTATTATTCAGTCGCCGCATTTCAGCGATCCGGTAGAGATTTTGATTCCGGATTATCAACGTTATCTGGCAGAACGTCTGAAATAATTCATCAACCCGGCTATCACGCCGGGTTTCTTTTCAGGGTTTACGCGCCACCGGGACATCCAGCTGTTTCAGGATTTCGACAAACGGCGACGGATTCTCTTTGTTGAACATCAACCACACGCGGTGACGGGCGCGGGTCATCGCCACATACAGCAAACGCCGTTCTTCGGCGTCGATGAAATCCTCAGGCTCCGGCAGCAGTGCCTGTTCCATGATCGATTCCCGCGCCGGTGCCGGGAAGCCGTCCTGGCCTTCCTGCAACCCCAGCACAATCACGTAATCCGCCTGCTGGCCTTTACTGGCATGCACGGTCATAAAATCGATAGACAGCTTCGGCCAACGGGTAGCGGCTTTTTCCAGGGTGGCCGGTTTCAAATGATGATAACGCGCCAGCACCAGAATACGTTGATCCGGGGTGACGTAACCGCTCAGTTTGTCGAAAAGTGCATCTAACTGGTCATCCGGCAACAGCGTGACCGCTTTTTTATCACCTGCGGTGAGGCTGTTTAACGGTTTACGCAACTGATGCGGGTTTTGCTGAATAAAGCGGTTGGCTATCTGACCGATGCGGCCATTGAAGCGATAGGTTGTGTCCAGCGCGCAGTTATCACCCTCGCCGAAATAGTGTGTAAAGGCAGTGGTAAGCGACAGTTGAGCGCCACTGAAACGATAAATAGCCTGCCAGTCATCGCCCACGGCAAAGAGTGTGGTTTGTGAATTCTGCTTACGTAAGGCTGCTAACAATGCTGCGCGTTGTGGAGAGATATCCTGGAATTCATCGACCAGAATGTGTTTCCAGGGGCTAACAAAGCGGCCTTTTTCCAGCACGTTAATCGCCTGATGAATCAGCCCGGAGAAATCCACCGCGTTTTCTACTTTTAACGCGGTTTTCCACGCTTTCAGCAGAGGGGCCATCAGCTTAACGCGCTTACCGAACAGTTCACGAACCTCTTCCGGCGCGTTGTCGATCATCTCGGCCTGTGTACCGCCGTGCATGCGCATCAGGCTAACCCAGCGATCCAGTCGGCTGCCCATCCGTTTGAGGATCTTCGCATCATTCCAGAAATTGTCTTCGCCAACCTCCCAGCCCATTTCTTCCTGCAACCATAAGCGCCAGCCCTTGGCCTGGGCT
Source organism: Pseudocitrobacter faecalis (assembly GCF_965231525.1). Classification (NCBI taxonomy): domain Bacteria; kingdom Pseudomonadati; phylum Pseudomonadota; class Gammaproteobacteria; order Enterobacterales; family Enterobacteriaceae; genus Pseudocitrobacter; species Pseudocitrobacter faecalis. The sequence continues at coordinate 2,641,423 of NZ_CBDDNJ010000002.1, forward strand.
TTTTTCTCTTTGCACTGCTGCTGCCAGCAGTCGGTGAAAAGTTTGTATCGCGCGGCGGTGTCATTTTCCAGTTTGCTGACCACCGGCACTTTTTTGCTGCCCTGCTGAATGATGTGCAGCGCCAGAGAATGGAAGGTTCGCGCGGATATCGCATCCGTATGCAGGCGCGCCTGAATACGCTCATCCATCTCCTGCGCCGCTTTGCGCCCAAACGCCAGCAGTAAGATTTGCTCTGCTGCCGCTTCCCCGCGTGTCATCAGCCAGCCTGCACGCGCCACCAGCACTGACGTTTTACCGCTACCTGCACCCGCCAGCACCAGCAGTGAACGTTCACCATTCACCACCGCGCGCGCCTGCGAATCATTCAGCGGCGAGGATTCGATCTGTTGGAAGAAATCGGCGTACTGTTCCAGCATTGATTCGGTGTAGCGCTGGTTATGTGCCTGTCGGCTCGCTTCCACATCGTTGAGCCAGGCCTGGCACTGCTGCCATGCCTCGCGACAGTTGTCGAAGCTGTTCAGGCGACTTACCGGCACCGGCAAACCTTCCAGCGCATGTAAAATCCTCTGACGGATAGTTGAGGTCTGCTGGCGGGTAAGCCATTTATCGGCGTCGTTATTGTCGGCGATTTCCGCCAACAATTGCTGTAAGACCCCGGCGGATATGTCGCTCATCTCCTGGCTCCATGCCTGCCAGCGGGTGATTAAGTGACGATGGAAACGTTGGGTTTCACCCCATTCGGTACCGTGCAAACGGACAACTTTATCTTCGGGCAGCACAAATTCCAGCTCGCCCCATACCAGACCGCGCTTGCAGTTAATCGACAACAACTGATTGAAAGGAATGAGATATTCATGCTGTTCGCCCGATACCTTAACCCCCGCATTGAGAAGCTCAACCCGATCGTAAGGATGCTGCGCCATGCGCTTACCCAACGTTGTCGCTCTTAATTCCATCTTCGCCAAATCCTGCTTTTTTCGATAACACACAGTGTAACCGCCAGAGAATAGGTGCTCCAGCGCAAAAAAACGTTACAATTACCCGGACTTATTATTCACAGGCCGCACAGAGGATTTATGCGTACCGTTCTGAATATTTTAAATTTTGTATTAGGTGGTTTCGCCACAACCTTCGGTTGGCTGGTCGCAACGTTTTTCAGCATCATTTTTATTATCACTCTGCCGCTCACCCGCTCCTGCTGGGAAATCACCAAGCTGTCGCTGATCCCATATGGCAACGAAGCGGTGCATGTCGATGAACTGGATCCGCAGTCGAAAAACAGCGTGCTGAATGCGGGCGGCACCGTGCTCAATATCGTCTGGCTGGTGCTGTTTGGCTGGTGGTTATGCCTGACCCATATCACGGTCGGTATCACTCAATGCATCAGCATCATTGGCATTCCTGTGGGTATCGCCAATTTTAAAATCGCCGCCATTGCGCTTTGGCCGGTCGGTCGGCGCGTCGTGCCGGTTGAAGTGGCTCGTGCCGCGCGCGAAGCCAATGCGCGTCGTCGCTTTCAGTAATCGGGGCTGATTATCTTTATGTTAAGTCCCCTGCTACGCCGCTATACATGGAACAGCGCATGGCTTTATAACGTCAGGATTTTTATCGCCCTGTGTGGCACCACGGCGCTGCCGTGGTGGCTTGGCGATTCAAAACTGACCATTCCATTAACCCTCGGCGTCGTTGCGGCGGCGCTGACCGACCTTGACGATCGTTTAGCCGGACGGCTGCGTAATCTGGTGATTACGCTTATTTGCTTTTTTATTGCTTCCGCCTCCGTTGAACTGCTTTTCCCCTGGCCGTGGCTGTTTGCGCTGGGGCTGACGGTATCGACGACCGGGTTTATTTTGTTAGGTGCCCTTGGGCAACGCTACGCCACAATAGCTTTTGGCGCGCTGCTGATTGCCATCTATACCATGCTGGGCGTTTCCCTCTATTCCCAGTGGTATCAGCAACCGCTGCTGCTGATCGCCGGTGCCGTCTGGTATAACTTACTGACCCTCACCGGGCATCTGATTTTCCCGATCCGTCCGTTGCAGGATAATATCGCACGCAGTTATGAACAGCTGGCACATTATCTGGAACTGAAATCACGTCTGTTCGACCCGGACATTGAAGATGAAAACCAGGCCCCGCTGTATGAGCTGGCGCTGGCAAACGGCAAGCTGATGGCGACGCTCAACCAGACCAAAACCTCCTTGCTCACGCGTTTGCGCGGCGACCGCGGTCAGCGCGGGACGCGTCGCACGCTGCACTACTATTTTGTGGCGCAGGATATCCACGAACGAGCCAGCTCCTCGCATATCCAGTATCAGACGTTGCGCGATAACTTCCGCTACAGTGACGTAATGTTTCGCTTCCAGCGCCTCCTTTCTATGCAGGCGCAGGCTTGCCAGCAACTGTCGAAAGCGATTCTGCTGCGTACGCCTTACCAGCATGACAGCCGCTTTGAACGGGCGTTTACCCATCTGGATGCCGCGTTAGATCGCGTTCGGGCAAGCGGTGCGTCGCCAGAACAGATGAAAGCGCTGGGTTTTCTGCTCAATAACCTGCGCGCGATTGACGCTCAACTGGCCACCATCGAATCCGAACAGGCACAAGCACAGGCGAAAAGCGAAACAGAAACCCTGCTCGCCGATGACGGCCTGCACGGCTTTAGCGATATTCGCCTGCGTCTGAGCATGAATATGTCGCCTGAGTCCGCCCTGTTCCGCCATGCGGTCAGAATGTCGTTGGTGCTTTGCGCCGGATATGCCTTTATTCAGCTTACCGGACTGAACCATGGTTACTGGATTTTGCTTACCAGCCTGTTTGTCTGCCAGCCCAACTACAACGCCACGCGCCACCGTCTGGCGCTGCGTATAATTGGTACGCTGGTCGGCGTGGCTCTGGGTATTCCCGTTCTGCTACTGGTGCCGTCGCTGGAAGGGCAACTGGCGCTGATTGTGGTAACCGGGGTGCTGTTCTTCGCCTTCCGTAACATACAATACGCCCACGCCACCATGTTCATTACCCTGCTGGTGCTGTTGTGCTTCAACCTACTGGGTGAAGGCTTTGAGGTGGCGCTGCCGCGCGTTATCGACACGCTGATAGGGTGTGGTATCGCCTGGTTTGCCGTCAGTTTTATCTGGCCGGACTGGAAGTTCCGCGACCTCCCTCGGGTGCTGGCCCGTGCGGTTGATGCCAACTGCCGCTATCTGGACGCCATCCTCGAACAGTATCACCAGGGTCGCGATAACCGTCTTGCCTATCGCATCGCCCGCCGTGACGCGCATAACCGCGATGCTGAGCTGGCGTCGGTGGTATCAAATATGTCGACGGAGCCAAAGGTTACTCACGAGATGCGGGAAACGGCATTCCGCCTGCTGTGTCTGAACCATACACTTACCAGCTACATCTCCGCGCTGGGCGCACACCGTGAAAAGCTCACCAACCCGGAAATTCTGGCGCTGCTGGATGACGCCGTATGCTATGTCGACGATGCGTTCCATCATCTCCCCGCGGATGAGGAACGCGTTCAGGAGGCGCTAACCGGGCTGGCGGAACGTATCCGCCATCTTGAACCGCGCCCGGACAGTAAAGAGCCATTGGTATTGCAACAAATAGGCTTGCTCGTTGCCCTGCTGCCGGAAATCTGTCGTCTGCAGCAACGCGTTCTGGCCTAATCAGCCTGGGCGGGCGCGTGGAGGTTCAGCGCGCTTGCCCAGTCAATCAACTCATCGCGTCGCCGTAACGGAATGGCTGCGGCATGAACGCCCGTCAGCGCCCCTTCGAGCGATAAAATAAACCCCACACTCAGGTTTTCGCGCAGGCGACGTAATTTGGCCCAGGCGTCTTTGGCACCCAATTGACGTAAATCAGCCACGTTCTTAATTCCCGCCTCGGCCATCAACAATTCCATATGGAAGGAAAGATTAGGCAAGTCCTTCAGCCGTTGCGAAACCTGACGATCTTTTTTCTCGCGCTGTGCGTCTTTTAACGAAAGCTTACTTAAGCGCAGCAACAATTTTTGGTTCTGCCATAACGTATCATCGACGCGGAAATAGTTGAGCTGAAGCGGGCCGCCTCTCTTCTTCAGCGTTAAAAGTGGCGTTTTCACTTTCCGTTGATACACCGCCGTTTCCTCGCAAGCCCGAAGGTATAGCTCCCCTTCAGAGACCATGGCAAAAACGGTGTTATTAATTGAGAGGCTATATCCACCAAAGAGCGATCGAGAGCGCACGACCCCAAGAGGCGCAAGATATTCCTGGGATTGATAAATCCGTTTATATGATATTTTTTTCATGATTATCCCTTACTAATCATGCCTTTAGAAGCATAAAAACTGTTAGTAGTTCCAGTAATGAGCAACATAAAAAACTTCCGTCAGCACAGCAAGGGCTGCGTGAATTTGATGTGCGAATTTGCGAGTCGCTTTCAGAAAATGAGGTTGATCTTTCGTGTCAGGGGAGGTACTGTATATTCATACAGTAACCCACAAGGTTGGATTAGCTATGTATACATCTGGTGTTGTAAATCGTACTTCTGTCGCGGCAGCACCTGCGACACATCGCGCATTCGCGTCTCCTGTACAGGCCTCCCCTGCCCTGGTGAGCGAAGTGGTTTATCGTGAAGATCAGCCCATGATGGCGCAGTTGCTCCTGCTGCCTTTATTGCAACAACTGGGACAGCAGTCTCGCTGGCAGCTCTGGCTCACGCCGCAACAAAAACTGAGCCGCCAGTGGGTTCAGGCTTCCGGCCTGCCATTGTCCAAGGTCATGCAGCTTCGCCAGATGTCCTCGTGCAACATGCTCGACTCGATGGAGCGCGCATTACGTACAGGAAACTATAGTGTGGTCATTGCCTGGGTGGCGGATGAATTGTCGGAACAGGAACATGCCCGGTTGATGCGTGCGGCTGAAGAAGGAAATGCGATGGCGTTTATCATGCGGCCGGTTAACTCGTCCTCTTCTCCAGCAGGACAACTGAATGGGCTAAAAATTCACTCAAATTTGTATCATTGATAGAAATTAGGAATTTTCCTGGAATTTTTTTTGCAGTCTCGTTACGGGCATGTTTCAGGAGCTAAAATTCCTGAGAACGCTGGTGTGATGCGGTTCTCAGAATTTTATCTCGTCTAAATTCTAGCCGTAAATGTTAAATATTGTGTATACAACCCCTTTTTTTTCATATGCCTGACGGAGTTCACACTTGTAAGTTTCCAACTACGTTGTAGACTTTACATCGCCAGGGGTGATCAGCTTACGCCGCAGAGATCTGCTGAGTAATTAATAAGTCACGCCCCCGGTGAAGGATTTAACCGTGAGTCTTTTAGATTTTCATGGCAAATTTTGGATGATAACGAGGCGCAAAAAATGAAAAAGACAGCTATCGCGATTGCAGTGGCACTGGCTGGTTTCGCTACCGTAGCGCAGGCCGCTCCGAAAGATAACACCTGGTATACTGGTGCTAAACTGGGCTGGTCTCAGTTCCACGATGTCGGCAACAACCAGATCAACAACAACGGTCCGACCCATGAAAGCCAACTGGGCGCTGGTGCCTTCGGTGGTTATCAGGTTAACCCGTATGTTGGTTTCGAAATGGGTTATGACTGGTTAGGTCGTATGCCGTACAAAGGCAGCGAGCAGAACGGTGCTTTCAAAGCTCAGGGCGTTCAGCTGACCGCTAAACTGGGTTACCCAATCACTGACGATCTGGACATCTATACTCGTCTGGGTGGTATGGTTTGGCGTGCAGACGCTAAAAACAACACCGGCTTCAAAGACCACGACACTGGCGTATCCCCAGTATTCGCTGGCGGCGTTGAATACGCGGTTACCCGTGACATCGCTACCCGTCTGGAATACCAGTGGACTAACAACATCGGTGACGCGAACACCGTTGGTGGTCGTCCGGACAACGGCCTGCTGAGCGTAGGTGTTTCCTACCGTTTCGGCCAGCAGGAAGATGCGCCAGTCGTAGCTCCGGCTCCGGCTCCGGCTCCAGAAGTACAGACCAAACACTTCACTCTGAAGTCTGACGTTCTGTTCAACTTCAACAAAGCAACGCTGAAACCAGAAGGCCAGCAGGCTCTGGATCAGATGTACAGCCAGCTGAGCAACCTGGATCCGAAAGACGGTTCAGTTGTTGTTCTGGGCTTCACTGACCGCATCGGTTCTGACGCTTACAACCAGGGTCTGTCCGAGAAACGTGCTCAGTCCGTTGTTGATTACCTGATCTCTAAAGGTATTCCTTCTGACAAAATCTCTGCACGTGGCATGGGTGAATCCAACCCGGTTACCGGCAACACCTGTGACAACGTGAAAGCTCGCGCTGCACTGATCGACTGCCTGGCCCCGGATCGTCGCGTAGAGATCGAAGTTAAAGGCATCAAAGACGTTGTAGCTCAGCCGCAGGCTTAAGTTATCGTCTTATGAAAAAACCCCGCGCTGCGGGGTTTTTTTTGGCCGGAAGAAAAGATGTAAACGTTTATTCTTTGCCTAGTAAGGCCTGTAAATCCTGCTTCAGTGTGCTCATCTTCGTGGCATATTTCTCTTTGTTTTCCGCATCTTCTATCAACTGCACAATGGTCTCTGACAACGTTTTGCCGCGCCGCTGAGCCAACCCTGCCAGCCGCTGCCAGACGGCGAACTCCAGATCTATCGACTTCTTACGCGTATGTTGATGTTCGGCGTTAAAATGACGTTTGCGTCGCGCGCGAATGGTTTGCTTCATGCGGTTCACAAGGCCAGGATTGATATTCTGCGCAATCCACTCATTCACCTGTACCGGCTCATGCTCAAGTTTCAGCAGGAGATCAACCGCTTCCTGCGCGGCGCTGGTTTCAATGTAACGGGTGATAGGTTCGCCTTCCCGGTGCTTCTTCACCAGGTATTTCCACTTCCACCCGCTCTCAAGATTTTCCAGTTGTTGATATTTCATTGCGATCCCAAGGTGACCGTGTAACTCTTTTCAGGATATCAGTTTTTTGCCAATGTGCTGAGAAGAAATCAGTGAGCGTGAAGACAATGTTGGCGATATCAGAATTACCGCCCTATTCTCCGTGAGCTTCCCTGCGGCATAAGGTATAATCCCGCGCTTTACATCTGACTAAAAATAGCGACTTTGACCATAAATACTCTTTCCCGGCGCGACCTTGCCCCTGCGACTGATGCGTACCAGGCGCTATTTACTCTGCCTGAAATCTCGTCAGTTAATGAATCCTTATTCAGCGAGCTGCAGGCTCGTTTGCATTATGCTCTGGAGCAGTTTCTGCATCCTCAGGGCGTCAGCGACTTTTTACTGGTGAAAGCGCCAGAAGAAAAGTCGTACCTGCAACTGCTTCACAACGCGACCCTCGCCTTACGCAGCGATTCAGCGTCTCGACTGACCGGCGTGAACTACACCATCGCCGCGGGCCAGGTCAGTGTCTCTGCGGCAACGTCACCGGACGATGATTTCGCGAGCCTTAGCCCGGTCATCTTTGCAGACTGGGTGGAAGCCGAGCAGCTGTTCGGCTGCGTGCGTCAGTTTAATGGCGACATTTCTCTTCAGCCTGGTCTGGTGCACAAAGCCAACGGTGGCGTGCTCATTCTCTCTCTGCGTGCATTACTGGCTCAGCCCCTGCTATGGATGCGTCTAAAATCACAAGTGACCCAGCAGCGTTTTGAGTGGCTATCCTTTGATGAGTCACGTCCGTTGCCGGTCACTATTCCTTCCATGCCGTTGTCGCTGAAGGTGATGCTGGTTGGCGATCGTGACGCGCTGGCCGATTTCCAGGAAATGGAACCTGAGCTGGCAGAAAAATCGCTCTACTGCGAGTATGAGGATAATCTTCAGATCACCGATGAAGAGACCGTAAAACAGTGGTGTCAGTGGGTACAGCAGGTTGCGCGTGATGCAAATCTGCCGATGCTTGCGGCTGATGCCTGGCCGCGTCTGATTCAGGAAGGTGCTCGCTATACCGGCGATCAGGAAACGCTGCCGCTTTGCCCGCTTTGGATCAGCCGCCAGTTGCGCGAAGCCGCACCATTCTGCGAAGGTGAAACCCTGGGTGATGAGCAGCTCAAAACAATGCTTGAGCAACGCCAGTGGCGTGAAGGCTATCTGGCCGAGCGTATGCAGGATGAGATCCTGCTTGAGCAAATTCTGATTGAAACAGAAGGTGAGTGTGTCGGTCAGATTAACGCCCTGTCGGTAATTGAATTTCCGGGCCACCCGCGCGCCTTCGGTGAACCTTCCCGTATCAGTTGCGTCGTGCACATCGGTGACGGTGAATTTACGGATATCGAACGCAAAGCCGAGCTTGGCGGCAATATTCATGCTAAAGGCATGATGATCATGCAGGCGTTTCTGATGTCGGAACTCGAACTCGATCAGCAGATCCCGTTCTCTGCATCATTAACCTTCGAGCAGTCCTACAGCGAAGTGGATGGCGATAGTGCGTCCATGGCTGAACTGTGTGCTTTGATCAGCGCCCTTTCCGGTGTGCCGATTAATCAAAGCATCGCCATCACCGGTTCCGTCGACCAGTTTGGGCGCGCGCAGCCAGTTGGCGGTCTGAACGAAAAAATCGAAGGCTTCTTTGCTATCTGTCAGCAGCGCGGCTTGAACGGTAAACAGGGCGTGATTATTCCCAACGCCAACGTACGCCATTTGAGTTTGTCCATGGATGTTCAGGAAGCGGTTGAAGCCGGGCAATTTTCTATCTGGGCGGTCGATGATGTAACCGAGGCCCTGCCGCTTCTTACCCAGCTAAACTGGGATGCTGAAGGGCAGACAACATTGTTGCAAACGATTCAGGAACGTATCGCGCAGGCCACACAGCCCGACGCGCGGCATCGTTATCCGTGGCCGCTGCGCTGGCTGGGCTGGTTCAATTCGAACTGATCGGACTTGTTCAGCGTACACGTGTTAGCTATCCTGCGTCCCGAACTCAAAATAAGGCTTACTGAAAACATGGTAGATAAACGCGAATCTTATACAAAAGAAGATCTTCTTGCCTCTGGTCGCGGTGAACTGTTTGGCGCAAAAGGCCCGCAGTTGCCAGCCCCTAGCATGCTGATGATGGATCGTGTCGTTAAAATGACCGAAACCGGCGGCAACTTTGATAAGGGTTATGTTGAAGCAGAGCTCGATATCAACCCGGATCTGTGGTTCTTCGGCTGCCACTTTATCGGTGATCCGGTGATGCCAGGCTGCCTGGGTCTGGACGCCATGTGGCAGCTGGTCGGCTTCTATCTTGGCTGGCTTGGCGGCGAAGGCAAAGGCCGTGCGCTGGGCGTGGGTGAAGTGAAATTCACCGGTCAGGTTCTGCCCACCGCGAAAAAAGTGACTTATCGTATTCACTTTAAACGCATCGTTAACCGTCGTCTGATCATGGGCCTGGCGGATGGCGAGGTGCTGGTTGACGGTCGTCTGATCTATACCGCTAACGACCTGAAGGTTGGGTTGTTCCAGGATACTTCTGCGTTTTAAGACCCTGTATTAACGCGAAACCTCCGCGACGCGGAGGTTTCTTCTAAAGAGACAGCGTCAGGCGATAACTGTCCTGTCCTCCATGGCTTCTCGCCAGCCTCCGAGCCAGTGTGAACGTTGATTTAACGTCTGGTAAGGACAAATCTCCTTCGACTTACCGGCAATACCGGCCTGATACCCACGTTGATGTGCCCGTTCCAGGCGATCTCGTTTTTGTCTCTTCATGCCTCGTTTCCCTCATTACTTTTATCTGGTGGAAATGAAAACAGTGATTACAAAGTGTGCAACCACACATTACGAATAACCTGAATCATCGCGATCGTCAATGCGCAAAATTCACGCCAGTGTCATATTTGTGAGCTACCCAAGAGTTCATTTGTACAAAAAATGTGAGCCGGGACAATTAACCTGCTGAGCACAAAAACAAAAAAACCGCCGTGGATTTCTCACCCACGGCGGTCTTAAGTTCTATTAATTCTTCTTATAGTTGCTGATTGAGAAAGCGCGCAATAGAGACCGCTTCCTGACTCCACGCTTGTGCGAGCATTTTCACCATCTCGTCATAGCCATCTTTCTGCTGCGCCAGTTCAATGTGGAACGGACGTTTAGTCAGTTGCCCATTATGGTTCAGCAGCCATTCACCGCTGACAATAACTTTTCCATCATAACGCCCATGGAAACCATTCACCGACACATTGAGCGTATCCTGATCGTGACCCAGAGGTTGCGACGCAATCACCCAACCTGGCAACTGATTGCTCAGGTTGGCGATAAGCGTGGTACGCAACTGTTGGTCAAGCGGGCTGGCCCACAGATTGTTGCTGGCAATGACATACTGCACGTCGCTGGTCTGATACACCACGCCGCTGCCGGCGAGGTAATCCGGAACAGTGACCTGCTCTACCCATAACAGATGTTGACCGGAGCTGGCGCTATTTTGCACCGTGCCTTTATCTACCGGCAGTTGGTAGTAAGTTTTATTCTCACCGCTGCTGCTACAGGCTGCCAGCAGGCAGGCCGCCACCAGCACTAACCATTTTTTCATTGTTTCGCCCTCTTAGGCTCTGGATCTTTTTTATCCTTCGCTTCAAACACCAACGCGTTACTCTTCTCGTTCAGCGTTTTCAGAACCGGTTGCAGCTCACGCAGCACCTGATCAAGACGTTGCATATCCGCGACCATCTTGTTGTAAGCGGCTGAACCTGGCTGGAAGCCCTGCATACTGCGATTCAATTCACGCAGCGTTTTCTGCATGTCTTCTGGCAGTTGCTGCATCGACTGGCTGGCCGTTATCTTATTGAGGTTATCCAGCGTCGTTTGCAGCTGACGCATGGTACGTTGGCTCTCGGTCAACGTATTGGTCGCTTGCTCAATCATCGGATTCAACGGCAAGTTGTTGAATTTATCCAACGTATCCATCAGACGCTGCTGGATTTGCGCCAGACCGCCACTCACTGTCGGGATAATCTCATAGCCGCTAAACTCACGGATACCGGTCATCTGCGGCTCTTTTGGATAGAAGTCCATATCCACATACAGCGCGCCGGTCACCAGGTTACCGGTTTTCAGCGAGCCACGCAGACCACGCTTCATCAGCTCTTCAAGATGCTGTCCCAGATCCGGGTGCTCACCCAACTGATTTGCCAGACGCTCAGGTTCAATACGAATCAGTACCGGAATACGATAGTCGTTATTCAGTGCCTGACGCAGACCTTTCACATCAAAGGGAACTTCCGCCACGGTACCCAAACGAATGCCGCGGAATTCCACCGGCGCACCAGGCTGCAGGCCACGAACAGAGTCTTTAAAGAACATCAGATAATCAAGATGTTCAGTGTACAGGGAGTCCTGAATACTTTTCTGATCATCATACAATCTGAACTCGCTCTTCTCGGAAACCGGTTGTCCCAGATCCAGCCCTTCCGGTACATCAAAACTCACGCCACCGCTAAACAGCGTGGTGAGGGAGCCCATCTCTACACGCATCCCGGCAGAGGTCAGATCGACCGCTACGCCGCTGTCTTTCCAGAAGCGAACGTTACTGGTCACCAGACGATCGTTTGGCGCGGTGATAAACAGCTGGTAGCTGATTGTACGTTTCTGCGCATCAAAGGTACTGGTTTCAACGGATCCGACGCGATAGCCACGGAACAATACCGGATCGCCAGGATTCAGCTGACCGGCTTTTTTACTGTCGAGGATCACGCGGATACCTTTCGCATCCGGCGGCGCCAGCGGCGGCTGATCTAACAACTGATAATCTTCCTGCTGACCGCCTTTATTACCGGGCTGCAACTCGATGTACGCCCCGGAGAGTAACGTACCCAGCCCACTGATCCCTTCACGTCCAACCTGCGGCTTCACGACCCAGAAAACCGAGTCTTTATGCAGCAGTTTTTCCATGCCGGCATTCAGGCGCGCCTTAATCTCCACGTGCGTGAGATCGTCCGTCAGTGTTGTACTCTCCACCACGCCCACATCAACGCTACGACTTTTGATTGTGGTTTTACCGCCTTCAATCCCCTCGGCATTGGTGGTGATGAGCGTCACCTCCGGCCCCTGGTGACTGTAGTGATAAAACAGGATCCATGCACCAATCAGCGCAGTGACAATTGGGAAGATCCAGACCGGAGACCAGTTCTTCACCTTCTGCACTTTGGCCTCCCCACTCTTCGTTTCCATGCTTTTACGACTCCTCATGGCTTGATTCCGGATCCCGATCCCACGACAGTCGAGGGTCAAAGGTCATTGCGGAAAACATGGTCATTATCACGACCAGCGCAAACATCAATGCGCCCATCGCCGGGTAGATATTCATTAGCCCGCCCATTCTCACTAAAGCAGAAAGCACTGCGATGACGAATACATCAATCATCGACCAGCGGCCAACAAACTCCACCACTTCATAAATCAGGTGCATACGCTCGCTGTCACGACGTCCATGCCCTTTCGCATCCCAGCAGAGCCACGCGATGGCAATCATCTTGAGCGTTGGTACCATAATACTGGCAATAAAAATGACCATCGCCACCGGATAGGAACCTTCGCTCCACAGCAAAATCACCCCAGCGAGGATCGTCGATGGCATTTTGTCGCCCAACAGATCGGTAATCATGATCGGCAGAATATTCGCCGGAAGATAAAGAATGATAGAAGTGACCAGCAGCGCCATAGTCCATTGCAGGCTATTTTTGCGGCGCACATATCCTTTCGAGTGACAACGCGGACAAACGTGTTCATCGGCAGGCAAAATGGCGGTGCAACACGCGCATGAACGCAGCCCCTGTCGTATCCCCGTTACACCGGGCTGAGGTTCAGTCTTAAGTGCTGGCATCGGAGCAATATCGTCCCACAACCAACGGCGATCGACGCACTGGAAAGTACGCAGTTGCAGGATGCAGAAAAGACACCAGGGAATGAAACTGCTACCAATGCCAATATCACCATAGGCCATCAGCTTCACGAAACTGACCAGTACACCCGCGAGAAAGATTTCTGCCATCCCCCAGGATTTCAGCTGAAACAGGACTCTGGCGAGATACGACTTCACGCTAAGCGGCATTTTTACCCGATTCACCAGTAGTAAAATGGTGACCAGACAAAAGGCAGGCACCAGCTGCACAAACAGCATAAAGAAGGTGCCCAGGCTTGCGTAGTCTTCGATAAACAGTACGCGCGGAATTTCCAGCAGTTCAATTTCGCTATTGACCCCTGCCACCTTCATATAAATGAAAGGGAAGAGGTTAGCCAGCACCAGCATGAAAAGCGCGACAATAGCATAAGCAGTGGGACGCGTTCTCGGCTCGTCCCATACGGTGGTTAGCGTTGTGCCGCAGCGTGGGCACTCCGCTTTATGACGATGTTCAAGGTGCGGCAACGCCACCAGCATGTCACACTGACGGCAAAGAATATGCCGCGCGGCATGATGTTGATCGCACATGAAAACTCCTCGGTATCAGGCACCGTTTTTTAACGCTTCCAGATATTCCCAGCGTTCAAACGCCTCTTCTAATGCCTGTTCGGCCTGCGCCAGTTCAGACAACACTTTTTGCGTATGGTCATGCGGCTGGCTGAAGAAGGAGGCATCAGCAACCTGTGCCTGCAACGATTCCAGATTCGCTTCCAGTTCTTCCAGCTTTTGCGGAAGCTGCTCCAGCTCGCGCTGCAGGTTATAGCTTAGTTTGGTACTGGTTCGTTTAACAGTTTCTGCTTTTGGCTGCGTCGCTTCGGCTGTTTTCTTAACAATAGCTTGTTTTTGTGTCTGCGATTGGCTCTGTTGCCCACGCGCATCGTGATAACCGCCGACGTACTGACCAATCTTACCTTCACCTTCGAAGATCCAGCACTCAGTGACGGTGTTATCCACAAATTGACGATCGTGGCTTACCAGCAGAACAGTACCCTGATAACCATCAATCAGCTCCTCGAGCAGTTCGAGGGTTTCAACGTCCAGGTCGTTGGTTGGTTCATCGAGAATCAACAGGTTGCTGGGTTTGAGGAACAGGCGCGCCAGCAGCAGACGGTTACGCTCCCCGCCGGAGAGCGCACGAACCGGCGTCATGGCGCGTTTCGGGTGGAACAGGAAGTCCTGCAGGTAGCCCAGAACATGGCGCGGTTTCCCGTTGACCATGACTTCTTGCTTCCCTTCTGCCAGGTTATCCATCACCGTTTTATCCGGGTCGAGTTCCGCGCGATGCTGGTCAAAATAAGCGACTTCCAGCTTGGTACCAACGTGAATTCGCCCGCTGTCGGCCTGCAGCTGGCCGAGCATCAGTTTGAGCAACGTGGTTTTACCGCAGCCGTTCGGGCCAATCAGCGCAATTTTATCGCTACGCTGCACCTGGGCGGAGAAGTCTTTTACCAGCACCTTTCCGTCAACCTGGTAGTTCACATCTTCCATTTCAAAGACGATTTTACCGGAGCGGGACGCTTCTTCGACCTGCATTTTGGCACTACCCATGACTTCACGGCGAGCGCTGCGTTCATTACGCATCGCTTTTAATGCGCGAACGCGGCCTTCGTTACGGGTACGACGCGCTTTGATGCCTTGACGGATCCACACCTCTTCCTGGGCCAGTTTGCGGTCGAACTCGGCATTTTGTAGCTCTTCCACGCGCAGCGCTTCTTCTTTCTCAAGCAGATACTGATCGTAATTTCCCGGATAGGTGACCAGTTTGCCACGATCCAGATCGACAATACGGGTGGCCATATTGCGGATAAACGAACGGTCATGCGAGATGAAAATAATGGTGCCTTTGAATGTCTTCAGGAACCCTTCCAGCCAGTCGATGGTTTCGATATCGAGGTGGTTCGTGGGTTCGTCAAGCAGCAACACCCGCGGCGCGCTAACCAGTGCCCGGCCCAGCGCCGCTTTACGCAGCCAACCGCCAGAAAGCGAGGCCAGCTCCATATTCGGTTCGAGTCCTAGCTGGTTGAGCACTTCGTTAATGCGATTTTCCAGCTGCCACAGACCATGGTGATCCAGCTGTTCCTGAATCTTTGCCAGTTCCTGCAAATTCTTATCGCTGGGATCCGTCATCACCAGTTGCGAAACATCGTGGTAACGCTTCAGGTAAACCGCTTGTTCTTCAATGCCTTCAGCGACGAAGTCATAAACACTGCCCTGCACATTACGCGGCGGATCCTGTTGCAGACGCGCCACCACCAGATCCTGCTCGTAAATAATGCGCCCGTCGTCCAGACCCTGCTCGCGGTTGAGGATCTTCATCAGCGTCGATTTACCAGCGCCGTTACGCCCCACCAGACAGACACGTTCGTTATCTTCGATATGCAATTCGGCATTATCGAGGAGCGGCGCATCGCTGAAGGATAGCCACGCGCCATGCATACTAATTAATGACATTCTTTATTCCTTTCAGGCTGCGGTAATCAGCCAGCAGTTGTGGATCTGACGGTTACGGGCGAAATCCTGAGACTGTGTTTTATGGGTGATATCTTGTGCTTTCAGTCCCAGTTCAGCCAGGCCGTCGTGATCCATACGGAAACCGCGTTTGTTGTTCGAGAACATGATGGTGCCGCCCTTACGCAGCAGACGCTTCAGGTCTTTCATCAGGCGCAGATGATCGCGCTGAACATCAAACGCATCTTCCATACGTTTTGAGTTGGAGAAGGTCGGCGGATCGATGAAGATCACGTCGAACTGTTCGTCAGTATCGCGCAGCCAGGCGAGCACATCAGCCTGCATCAGACGATGGGCACGACCGGTCAAGCCATTCAGACGCAGGTTGCGTTCGGCCCACTCAAGGTAGGTGCGCGACATATCAACCGTTGTAGTAGAACGCGCGCCGCCCAGGCCCGCATGAACGCTGGCGCTACCGGTGTAGGAGAAGAGGTTAAGGAAATCTTTGCCTTTGCTCATCTGACCCAGCATACGACGGGCGATGCGGTGGTCGAGGAACAGGCCAGTATCGAGGTAGTCGGTCAGGTTGACCCACAGGCGAGCGTTATATTCGCTTACCTGCATGAAATCGCCCTTCTCGTTCATCTTCTCATACTGATTTTTACCTTTCTGCCGTTCACGGGTTTTCAGCACCAGTTTATTCGGCGCAATGCCCAGCACGGAGATCGTGGCGGCGATGATATCAAACAGGCGCTGACGTGCTTTGTGCGCATCAACGGTTTTCGGCGGCGCGTATTCCTGCACCACGACCCAATCGGCGTAGCGGTCAACGGCGACGTTATACTCCGGCAGGTCAGCATCGTACAGGCGATAGCACTCAATGCCTTCCTGCTTCGCCCACTTCTCCAGTTTCTTGAGATTTTTACGCAGGCGATTGGCGTAATCTTCCGCAACGGTAGCTTTCACTTCGCCGGTGCTTTCCGACACATGATAGTTCTTCTGGATACAATCCAGCGGGCCGTTCTTGGCTTTAAACTGGCGTTCAGCACGCAGCGAAACGCAGCTCAGCAGTTCCGGTGAGGCGCTAAACAGCGACAGATTCCAGCCGCCAAACTGGTTTTTCATGATCCGCCCCAGCAGACTGTGCAGGGCAATCAGCGCCGGTTCGCTCTCCAGACGCTCGCCGTATGGCGGGTTGCTGATAACGGTACCGTACGGGCCTTTCGGCAGTGGATTGGTCAACTGAGCCACATCTTTTTGTTCAAAGGTGATCAGTTCGCCGATACCGGCACGACGGGCGTTACTGCGCGCAATTTCCACTACGCGGCGATCGGTGTCGGAGCCATAAAAACGGGATTCATAAGCAGCAAGGCCTGCGCGTGCGCGGGTCTGCGCATCGGCTTTCACTTCCTGCCAGATAGCGTCGTCATGCTGCGCCCAGCCACTAAAGCCCCAGTGACCACGATGCAGACCCGGCGCGCGATCGGTCGCCCACATCGCCGCTTCAATCAGCAGCGTACCGGAACCACACATCGGGTCGAGCATCGGTGTACCCGGCACCCAGCCAGAACGCATCACAATCGCCGCCGCGAGATTCTCTTTAATTGGCGCCAGACCCGTGCGGTCACGGTAGCCGCGCAGATGCAGACCTTCACCGCTCAGATCAAGAGAGATAAACGCTTTCTCTTTGTTTAACCGCACGTTAATGCGCAGGTCAGGATTTTCGCGATCGACATTCGGACGCGGCAAATTCTTGCGCGTGAACGCATCAACGATGGCGTCTTTCACTTTCAGCGCGCCGTACTGGCTGTTACGGATCTCATCGTTCAGCCCGTTAAAGCTCACGGCAAAAGTGGCGTTCGGGGTGAAGATCTCCGTCCAGTCGATCGCCTGCACGCCGAGATAGAGGTCGAGATCGCTCCAGACACTGCATTCGCCCAGCGGCATCATGATGCGCGACGCCAGGCGACTCCACATCAGGCTTTGATAAAGAAGGCGCGTGTCTCCCTGAAAATGGACCCCACCCTGGGTGACTTTGCACTCTTGTGCGCCCAGACCTTCCAGTTCAGTTTTTAACAGCTCTTCCAGCCCACGGGCCGTACTGGCAAACAGAGAATTCATATCATCACTTTTACTTGCAGAAAATTGTTGCGCATTATAGCCAATCTCGGCCCCATGTCATAAAGTTAAAGGCTTATTTCTGACTCAGGGAATGCGTCATGCTGACGTTATCGCGACTTTTCATTCACCCGGTGAAATCCATGAGGGGTATCGGGCTCACTCACGCCTTCGCAGATATGAGCGGAATGGCGTTTGACCGTATCTTTATGGTGACCGAACCCGATGGCACGTTTATCACTGCGCGGCAGTACCCGGCGATGGTGCGCTTCACTCCGGCCATTCTGCGCGACGGCCTGCATCTCACAGCGCCGGACGGTAGCAGCGCACTGGTACGTTTTGCCGATTTCACCGCACAGGCTGAACCAACGGAAGTGTGGGGCAACCATTTTACCGCTCACATCGCCCCGGAGGCGATCAATCAATGGCTGTCACCGTTTTTTAAACGCGATGTGCAGCTGCGCTGGCTTGGCGACACGCTCACGCGTCGGGTAAAACGTCACGACGCGGTGCCGCTCTCGTTTGCCGATGGTTTCCCCTACCTGCTGACGAACGAAGCGTCTCTGCGCGATTTACAGCAGCGTTGCCCGGCCAGCGTCAGAATGGAACAGTTCCGGCCGAATCTGGTGGTGACCGGCGCGCAGGCGTGGGACGAAGACAACTGGAAAACGATTCGCATTGGTGAAGTCGTCTTTGACGTGGTGAAACCGTGCAGCCGCTGCATTTTTACCACCATTAGCCCGGAGAAAGGCCAAAAACACCCGGCGGGCGAACCGTTACACACGCTGCAATCCTTCCGCACCGCGCAGGATAACGGCGACGTCGATTTTGGCCAGAACCTGATCCCGCGCAATAGCGGTGTGGTTCGCGTGGGCGATGAAGTGGAAATTTTAGCTACCGGGCCGGGGAAAGTGTACGGTGCTGGCGCAGACGATGACACGCTGACCGTCGAGCAAGATTTGGCTTCGAAAGTGGATATCAACTGGCAGGGGCAAACATTTAACGGCAATAATCAGCAGGTTTTACTGGAACAGCTCGAACAACAGGGCATACGTATACCCTACTCCTGCCGCGCAGGAATTTGTGGCAGTTGCCGTATTACGCTGGAAGAAGGTGAAGTGACGCCGCTCAAGAAGAGCGCGATTGGCAACGATGGCACCGTACTGTGCTGTAGCTGTGTGCCAAAAACCGCATTGAAACTGCGTAGTTAAACCGCTTGCTCCAGGCTGTAACCCGCCAGGCCTGGCTGGGGTTGCAGCCTGTCATTCATCACTTTAATAGCATCGCCCAACTGCATGGTTCGCCCGGCCAGCACCAGGCCCGGCTGCGCCAGCAGACACAGAGCGGCATTTTCGCCCGGTTCAACCACCAGCAAATTCACCTGCTGATTGGTATCGCTCAGCCAGACGCTTGCCGCATCACCGGTAATCGGTGACCAGCTATCGTCATGGGCACGGAAGTGCCAGCTTTTCGGCATTTGCGGTTTCAGGAAGCGAATCGCCACCAGCGCGTTAAGAATAAGTTCGGCGCGATGTTCTTTAGAGAGTTCGAGGTCGCGGCATTTCTCTTCAAAGGAGAAGTAGAGCGCCGCGTCTTCCACACAGAATCCGGTAGGGGCAAAGGCGTCAGGGGTTAACATCCGGCGAGCAAAACGCGAACGAAACAACATGCCATTGGCTAAATCGAGCATCATACGATCGTGCTCTTCATCATAATACCAACGCCAGTTATCATCTGGTTTAATTCGCATTGTCCGCTCCCCTCATTTCAGCATCCGTTTGCTGTGTAATCTTTCCCGCGTCGTTTTTACTGCCTAAATAATAAAAGACTAAAATGTTTAAATAAGCAACAATGAGGAAATATAAAGCAACCAGGGCTTAAAATAAAGCCCTGGTTCACATAATGAGATAAAAGATTAGATGTGAGTAACGATTTCTTTAATCAGCGGCGGGCCTTTAAAAATAAACCCGGAATAGATCTGCACCAGTGTCGCCCCGGCGGCAATCTTCTCGCGGGCGGCGATAACGGAGTCAATTCCGCCCACGCCGATAATCGGCAAGCGTCCGTTTAATTCAGCTGAGAGCATACGGATAATTTCGGTGCTTTTTAATTGCAATGGACGACCGCTCAGTCCACCCGTTTCATCACAATATTTCATCCCCTGGACCAGAGAACGATCCAATGTCGTATTGGTTGCAATCACCCCATCGATATTATGGCGAACTAAACTATCGGCAACCTGGATCAACTCTTCGACAGAAAGATCCGGTGCGATCTTCACCGCCACAGGGACATATTTATGGTGTTTCGCCTGAAGTTCAGTCTGCTTATTTTTAATACTGGAAAGCAGATCGTCCAACGCTTCACCATATTGTAGCGTACGCAACCCTGGGGTATTTGGCGAAGAGATGTTAATGGCAATATATCCGGCGTAGGCATAGATTTTTTCCATACAAATCAGATAGTCATCTTTACCCTGCTCAACCGGTGTATCTTTATTTTTTCCAATATTAATACCCAGTACGCCGTCGAAATGCGCTTTTTTAACGTTCTCAACCAGGTTATCAACACCCAGGTTGTTAAAGCCCATACGGTTGATCAAACCTTCGGCATCAACCAGACGGAAGATCCTCGGCTTATCGTTACCCGGCTGCGGACGCGGTGTAACGGTGCCGATTTCGATCGAGCCAAAACCCATCGCACCGAGCGCATCAATGCACTCGCCATTTTTGTCCAGACCTGCCGCCAGACCTAGCGGATTTTTAAAGGTCAATCCCATACAGCTCACCGGCTTTGAAGGCACCTTCTGGCGAACCAGCGCTTCAAACGGCGTTCCGGTTACCCGGCGTAATGATTGAAAAGTAAATTCATGAGCGCGCTCAGGATCGAGCTGGAAAAGGGCTTTACGAACGAAGGGGTAGTACATGAACTCTCCTGGATTCCCGGTGTGCAAACCGGGGGCGTATTATGTGTGATTGCGCACAAAAAGGGAATTGACCAGGAACAAAAAAAACGCAAACGTTTTCATCACGCACGTTATTGTGCAAAACGTTGTTCCTTCACTGGCGTGAACCCACCTAAGTCATTCAGGGTTCGCCAGCGCAAGCTGCAGGGCATTTTTGTGGTACACCAGGCAAAATGGCGCTGCGTTAATGGCGGGATCACGCCGGCATCATCGACCTGGCGGCCATTTACGCTCACCTGTGCCAGGTTGATGTAAAAAGGCGTAGGGTTGCTGGCCGTCACGCCTTGTGCGTCACGCTGCCATAAAACCTGTTGCCACGCGTTGTCAGGGCTGCCCTTCAGCGAAGCAGGACGCCAGAAGAGTTTGAAGGAGGAGCGCAGCGCCACTTTAACACTGCGATCTTCCACCCGCCCCGAAGGGATCGACGCGATACTGAGCGCGAACAGCGTTTCGCGATCCTCAGGCATCCGGTTATCTGTTTTCACTAACCGAATCGTTCCTGTTGCTCCTGGTTGCAGTAAAAACAACGGCGGCGTTGCTAACATCGGCGGCTGCCCGCTAACAGTAATCGCCCCCTGCCACGCTGTTGGGGCGTTAATTTTGCTGTTGATAAGCCAGGGCTCATGACTGGTATTGGTCACAGAGATTGTTCGGGTATCGCTTGAAGAAGGAAAAACAAAGCGTGTCCCCCCGACGACCACCCCGGCGTGGCTGATACCGGACACCGCGCACAGCAACAGCAATGCATACCTAGTCATAACGCACCACAAAAGTCGCGCTGGCATTCACCACCCCCGATGTCACCTCGCCGCCCGTAGGGCGTAACTGCGCATAAAACGTCAACGCGACCTTGCCCTGTTTTAATGGATAAGGTTTACTCTCCTGCTTTAAAGGGACGATCGCCTGATGGTCATCAAGCAAGGCGACTGCCAGGCCGGTTGCGGCGCCGCTCCCGGTTTCTATCGCCAGCAGATCCGCCATTGCGCTGTCCGACTGACCAGAAAACGTTACGTTCGCCGCGCTAACATCTGCCCCGCACTGCTCAAGATGAATAACGAACGCCTTTTCAGCCGACGCGCGTCCCCCGGAAAACTGACTGATGGAAAGCGTGCCGAGTGGAACCTGAATCGCTCTACTGTCCTGAGCAAGAATACAGGTGTTGCTGCGAAACGTTCCGCTGATATTGACGGTACCGTCGTGCGCAAAGGCGGGACTGCTGCATGCCATCAGCGCATAAATGAGACATTGCCTGGTTTTCATCGTCTGCGCCCTACTCATAAACCAGATCAAAATAGAGCACCGCAGTGGCATTTCCGCCCGTGGCACCCGTTTTCGTCGATTTATAACGCAGCTTGTATTTCAGTTCATTATCCCCGGCCTGGAGTGGATTACGCGCGGTCAAACGGTTCAGCGGGATCTCTTCCTGAGTTTGCGCATCAATAATTTGTACGGCGATCCCGGTCGCCATATTGCCGCCCCCTCCGGTATCGGTTAGCTTCAGCAGCGTTGGCGCAAGGGGATCGGAATCGCCGCTAAAATAGACTTTTGCCCCCTCTATCCCTGCCGCACAACCATTAATATCAATCGTTAAATCGGCTGACCCGCTGACGGCATTCGCGTCCTGAAAATCACTGATATTAAAGTTGCCAATAAAAATATTCTGCATGGCGCTGCTGGTTGCCACATCGCAACCCTGATCGATAACATTGCCATAAATATGCATGTTCACCTGATCGGCGCCTTTCAGATTGCCAAGCGCGGAGAAGGCACAGAGGGCGAACATGCCGGGAAGGAAACACAACCGTTTAGCCATCTGCATCACGCCTCAGTCAAAATTGATACGGATGGAGGCCGTCGCCTCAAAGCTACCGATTTCCGGCGGCACACCCGTGGTGCTGACGGGAAACACATTCATCTGCGCGTAGGCATCGCGGTTATCCGGTATAGCCAACGAGATAGCACCGCCATCGGGAGAGACCGCATTTCCCTGCGCATCCGTCACCAGCACGCCAACCCCGGGCCTTGAGGTTTTAATTGCCTGCGGGTACTCGCTATCACGCGTGGCCGTCAGGCTAAGATTGACATTCACCAGCCCGCTATTGCCGGTGTTACATCTCACCGGAATCGAGAGTGCCGCCGTCTTCGCCCCCATCGGTTTTTGCCCCTGCACTTTAAAATTGGCCGCGAAGACATCGCCAAGATCGACCTCGATCGTCTCACCAGCGTTAACTGAGCAGGATTGCAGCGAGTTGATGGTACCTGTGAGGTAATAAGTGAGTACCGGCGAGCCCGTGGCGGAGCAGGTATCGCTGGCAGGAATGTTGTAGCACTCATAGAGTCTGGCCAGCACCATCTGCGGGATAGTTACCGATCCAACAAAAGGTTCCAGGATTTTCAGCGAGAAGCTTCCGCTGTTACCACTGGCTCCCGAACCGCCCAACCGCTGACCGCCGGGATCACAAATGTGCCAGCGGGTATCTGCGCTGGTCCCCACATTTTCGAATGGCACTCTACTCGGCGAGTTACCTTTCACACCTAACCATATCTGCGCTGCCAGGTAATCATTAATTTTGTACCAACTCTCGCCGAGCGCAGGCAGCGGGGAATCGGACGCAAACGCCCAGCGCCCTTCTCTTACCGCGTCTTTATTACAGTCACATGAGACGTAATAATCATTGGCCTCATTCCACGCATAAAAATTATCCTTAACAACCCCCGCCTGGTTTTCTTCCTCAGAAATCGTACTCACCCCAAAATTGACGCCAATATAGGGATCGCCACTGGCGGTATGGCACTGCCCGGTGTAAGCCATAACTTTTGCGCTCGCTAACATGAGAACCCCCACCAGCAGCATTTTGATGATTCGTTGCATGTGACCGTTTCCTCTGTTTATTCGCATCGCGCGCTTTTGCGCGTAATCGGTGCGGCCATCTCTGCGGCCGTTAGTTCAAACGTCAGGCGACACTGTTGTTCTGGTGCGTCACCCCAGCGTACGGTGATGCTCCCCTTTTCAGGTAGCCCGGACAGATACAGGGAGCCGTCGTCATCCACAATACCGCTGATCTTTTCCCCGTTATCGAGAGTAGCCATCGCGCCAAAACGTAATGGCTTGCCTTTCATGAGCGGGCTAAACAGTACGCGCGCGCCCACATGCGCGCTAAACGTTGCACGCACCAGCGCGCCTTTGGTGGGTACCACGTTAACCACGGCGTTCTCTATATCGACATTTTGTTTTAAAGACGCGGTATCCAGCGCAATACGGTTTTCGCGGTACGGCGTGGCGTAGGGAAGCAGCGAGTTGCCTTGCCCGTCCGTGCTGATGCCGGTGTAGTTGGCGATTTTGGTATTTTCCGCACCGGGCGCGGAAACCAGAACATTCGTTTCCCCCAGCGACTGGCCGAGGGTGACCCCGCCTGAATGCACAATTACGCTGCCGGACACCCCATAGTTCACCTGCTGCTGATTGCCGTTATCGCTGTAGTTGTAACCCATTTTTGATTCGCCCCAGGAACCTTTGTAATCCAGACTCGCGTTCCCGCTGGCGCTCTCCCCCTGACTCACATAGCCTTGTTGCACGCTATAACTGAGATTCCCGTCTTCCAGTAATGAACCGGAAACGCCCACGTTTTGCGTCACATTTCCGTCGTTGTCGGCGCTGGTATTGGACGTCATCCATGCAGTGTGGCCTCGACTATTTACATTACCGTCGGACGAGGAGAGCCACTGGCCCAGCGGCAGTGAGACGTTAAGCGCAAAGACCTGATCGGCAGAGGGCTGGCCGCGAGACTGGCTGTAGTTCCACGAAAATCCCAGGGTAATGTCCTTAATCTGGGTGTTGTAGCCGAATTGCAATAACCGATCCTGGTCATTCGTGTTCCAGTACGTTTGTTCGCTACCGCTTAAGTAAAACGAGCCATACTCACCAAGCTGTTGAGAAATATTGATTTGCAGCTTTCCGCGCTTGCTGTAATAGAGGTTGTAGTAACGCGCCCACAGCGGAGTATCATCGTCCTGACTCTCCGTGTAACCTTCCATACGGTCGTACATGGTATCGGCAAGGGTATAAAAACCGGAGGTTGAATAGCGGTAGCCCATCAACTGAAAGTTGGTGCCGAAGGGATTTAGCGTTTTGGCATACAAAAAACGCCAGGATTGCCCCTGAGAATCCTGATGATTAGCCAGCATACTGCTTGCCCACGTTCCATCCAGCGAAATGGCGCCAAATTCACCGAGGTTAAATCCCAGCCCCAGCATGCCAGCGCGATAATCTTCAGAGAATTGCCCGCCGCCGTACCAGGTGACGCCCCAGGGCCCTCCCCATTGCAGCGTCGCCTGGGTAAACGCTTTTTCCTCTTGATCGTTGCTGTTACTGCGATAGTGTGCCGCCGTCAGTGCATATTTTAATCGTCCCTGACGCTGGAGAAGCGGTACGCTGGAGTAAGGAATGGTGTAGCGGTTGAGGGTGCCGTCGGCCTCTTTTATTTCCACCTGCAGGTCGCCGCTGGAGGCGCTGGAAAACAGGTCATTAATTTCAAACGCGCCGGGAGGCACGTATGTTTGATATACCGTATAGCCATTCTGTTTAATGGTTACCTGAGCGTTACTTTTGGCAATACCGCGCACGGTGGGGGCGAAACCGCGCAGACTATCGGGCAGCATATTGTCGTCCGAGGCTATCTGCACGCCGCGAAAACCGACGCTATCGAAAAAATCGCCCCCGGTATAACTGTCCCCAACGGTCAATTCGCCTTTTACAGGAATGAGCGCGTACTGCATATAACTGCTGATATTCTGCCATTGCCCTGGTTCGTCCTGGCTATAGCGCCAGGTGGAGTTATTGCGTAGACGCCAGCCCGCAAGATTCAGCCCACTGTTCAGGTTGAGAAAATAGTTCGTGTCGGCGCCGTTTTCATCGCTGCTCTCCACATCGTTCGCCCCGCTGAAAGAATATCCTAAAAGTAATGCATTGATTCCGCGATCCCATCGTTCTGGCGGAACGTAGCCACGGGCATCTTTTTTAACCGCAATTTGCGGCACAGAAATCTCCAGCCGAAGCTGTCGGGCATCAAATGCAACGCTGGCATCAGAAATCATCTTCGCCAGGGGTACACACGCGGCGTCATCCAGCGCGTTAAACGCCGGGAACGCGGCGATATTCACGCCAATCTGGCTGAGGTATGTTTTATTCAGACAGGGGTCGACCTGATGATTTTCGTTATTGGCAACAAACTCAATATCGCGGGTGGCAATAAAGCTTTGGTTGAAAATGACATCAACCCGATATTTTCCTGGCGCGATTTGCTGGCCCTGCTCAAAACGTGAAAGGTCAGCGACCAGCGACGGATCGTCTTTAAAGAAAGCCGGATCAAACCAGGTGTCAGCCAGCGCGCTCAAAGAGGTTGAGGCGAACACCGCCAGCCCGCCTAAAAAGGAGGGAATCGTACTGGCAAGCGGATGACAGCGTTGGCGTGGAGAACTCGACATTTCGCGTCCGGGAGCGTCAATCCATCAGGACTTGCACGTCATAGAGGGCGTTTCGGCACCATAATCATTGATGGTTCGGTAGCTCACTGTCTGGTTAACAGCGCCGTTTGGCACGTCAAAACGAAAGCTGCCAAGCGGCGATATCATCTGGTTCTTCACGCCTTTACCACCGAGCGTCAGCCCGGTTAGTGTAATGTAATAGGGCGTGGGATTATGGACAGTGACGCTCTGCCCTGACCAATCGCAACGCAGTTTTTCTGCCGCCTGATTAACAGAAATTGAGAGCCCTTTCGGACGCCAGAACAGCTTAATGACGCTCTGGGTGGCAATTTTTAACACACTGCCCCCCTCTTTTTTTGTCGTTGACGGCACCGCGCGTACGCTTGCGTAAAATAACGATTCACGGTCTTTTGGCAACACAGGCCCGACGTACATAATACGCAGTAAATTTTCACTGGCGGGGTTAAGCACAAATAGCGGTGGCGTCGTAATAAAGTCCTGCGTTTTTTTATTATCGGGCGTCATCACCCATGCCTGAATTAAATACGGCACGGTTTTACTGGTATTTCTCACACTCAGCGCGACCTGCGCATCACCTTCGCTGTAAATCACCCGCGTGGCACCCAATCCCACTCCGCCGCTATCGTTAGCCCAGGCGGGCGCACTGAGGGTTAATGTGCCGATAAAACTCACGGCAGCCATGCTTATTACTTTGCGGGTATTCACTTGAGGGTACCTTTCGCCTTTCCCGCCCCTTCAGGATACAGGGGCAAAATCAGTAGTAGTTAATATGGAATGTGGTCGCAACCTGAACCGTACCTGCCGTGGCTTTGCCCGTTGCCACGTAATCCGCTTTAAAGGTTATCGTTTGGTCAGCCGTCGCGGCGAGCGGAATACCGTTTTGTGCGGTTTCGGTATTTGGCAAAATTTTCGTCGTGCCATCAGGCATATACATCTGTACCGCGACGTTGGTCGCCGCGCCGTTACCCGAGTTCTGATTCTTAAACGCGCTGGCGACGGCAGGATCGGCTTCTGCGGTGAACGTAAATGCCGCGTTGCTGGTCACCGTGTTGTCACAATCCTTCAGGTTAATCGGGATATCTTTTTTCACCCCAGACTCCTGGCCCAGCGTTTGGAGTTTTGTCGCGCTCACTTTCGCCATCGCAACAGATCCAGACTCGCTTTCTGGCGCAATAGTGCAGGCCGGAGCAACAACTTCACCGGTGATTGTCAGGCTACCGTCTGTTTCGGCAGTATCATCGGCTGCCATGGCGCTACCCCATCCCAGCATCGCGCTCATTGATAAAATTAATATATTCTTACGCATGCATATCTCCATTTAATAAATAAAATACATGGCTCAATTGATTAAAATAAAATATCGGTGAATATAAACAGATGCGCTTATCCTTATGCAACTGAATTGAGTTTTTAGAAAAAATTAATTGATTAATACAGAACAATGTATTTAACAGCTGAATTTATCATCACAATAATTCAACAAAATAAAAGCATGTTGAAAACCTTTCGATTTTTTTAAATAGAGCACGTAAGCGCATATCCATTTATCAGAATTCGTTTAGCTGAAAAAGCATTTAGGAATCACGGCATCGTCTGCCAAACTGCCCTTCAGAATGTTAAACAAAACACACATTAAGGTTGCAAGGAGGTTGTATGCGCGTCATCACCCTGGCGGGAAGCCCGCGTTTTCCCTCACGCTCCAGCGCTCTGCTGGAGTACGCCCGTGAAAAACTGGCGGCGGTGGACGTTGAGGTATGCCACTGGCATCTGCAAAATTTCGAGCCGGAAGATCTGCTGTATGCGCGTTTCGATAGCCCAGCGCTGAAAACCCTGACCGAACAGCTGTCGCAGGCAGATGGCTTAATCGTTGCCACACCGATTTATAAAGCGTCGTTTTCTGGTGCGTTAAAAACGCTGCTGGATCTACTGCCCGAGCGTGCACTGGAGGGAAAAGTGGTGTTGCCGTTAGCGACGGGTGGTACGGTTGCCCATATGCTGGCAGTGGATTACGCACTGAAACCGGTACTGAGCGCATTAAAAGCGCAGGAGATCCTGCATGGCGTGTTCGCAGACGACAGTCAGGTAACAGATTACCAGCATAAGCCGCAGTTCAGCCCAAATTTACAGGGCCGTCTGGACAGTGCGCTGGAGACATTCTGGCAGGCGCTGCACCGTCGCGATATTCGCGTTCCGGCGTTTCTTCAGCAATTTGAACATGCGTAATAAATGCCGGGTGGCGGCAATGCCTCACCCGGCTTTTTCACTACGCTAACGCTTTGGTAATCTTCTCGTACAGATCCCCGGAAAGATTCTCCAGCCCTTTCAGCTGTTCCAGCGCTGCGCGCATCAGCGCCTGACGTTTTGCATCATAGCGTTTGAGGCGGATCAGCGGCTCAATCAGACGTGACGCCACCTGCGGGTTACGGCTGTTAAGTTCCGTCAGCATCTCAACCAGGAATTGATAACCGCTGCCATCAAGCGCGTGGAACGCGGCCGGGTTGCTGCTGGCAAACGCGCCGATCAGCGAACGCAGACGGTTCGGGTTATTCATGGTGAACGAGCGGTGATTCAACAGCTTACGTACCGTTTCCAGCACGTTATCCGCCGGGCTGGTGGCCTGAAGAATGAACCATTTGTCCATTACCAGACCATCCTGATGCCATTTATCGTCGTACTCCTGCATCAGCGCATCGCGGCACGGCAGCTCTGCCGCCACGGATGCCGCTAACGCCGCCAGCGCATCGGTCATGTTGTCGGCCTGATGATATTGCTGGCGCACCAGTTTATCCGCCAGTTCACGCTCGCCAAACGCCAGATAGCGCAGGCACGTATTGCGCAGCGAACGTTTACCGATATCGTCATGCTCAACGCGATAGACCGGCAATTTGTTGGCGTTGTAGATAACGAGGAACTCATCCGCCAGTTCATTGGCCAGCGTACGGGTCAGCGCTTCGCGAACAGCCGCGATAGCGATCGGATCAATAACATCAAACAGTTCTGCGATTTCATTGGCCGACGGCAGCGTCAGAATTTCAGCCGCCAGCGCCGGGTCGATTTTCTCATCCAGCAGGATGGCGCGGAACGCATCGGCCACATGAACCGGCAGTGACAGCGGTTGGTTCTGCTGATGACGGTTAACGTTAATCTTGATGTAGTTGGCCAGCAGGCTTTGCGCCGCATCCCAACGGGAGAAGTCGTTTCGCGCATGACGCATCAGGAACGTTAACTGCTGGTCGCTCCATTTGTATTCCAGCTTAACGGGTGCAGAAAACTCGCGCAGCAGGGACGGCACCGGCTGGAAGTAGACGTTATCAAAGATAAAGGTCTGCTCTGCCTGGGTGACGTTCAGCACGTTGTGAACCGGGTGCCCGTCCTTTTGCAGCGGAATCACTTTCCCTTCGTTATCATACAGTTCGATATCAAACGGAATATGGAGTGGCTGTTTATCCTGTTGGTCAGCCGTCGCTGGCGTACGCTGGCTGATGGTCAGCGTGTACTGCTCGGTTTCCGGATTATAGTCATCATGCACGCTGACAATTGGCGTACCGGACTGACTGTACCAACGGCGGAAATGCGACAGATCGACGTTGGACGCATCTTCCATCGCCTGCACGAAATCATCACAGGTGGCCGCACTGCCGTCGTGGCGTTCGAAATAGAGCTGCATACCTTTCTGGAAATTCGCTTCACCCAGCAGGGTATGCAGCATGCGAATCACTTCCGCCCCCTTTTCATACACGGTCAGGGTGTAGAAGTTGTTCATCTCGATAACCATGTCCGGGCGAATCGGGTGCGCCATCGGGCTGGCATCTTCGGCAAACTGCAAGCCGCGCATGGTACGCACGTTATTGATGCGATTCACCGCGCGCGAGCCGAGGTCAGAGCTGAACTCCTGATCGCGGAACACGGTTAAGCCCTCTTTCAGGCTCAGCTGGAACCAGTCGCGACAGGTGACGCGGTTCCCGGTCCAGTTATGGAAATATTCGTGGCCGATGACGCGCTCAATATCGAGATAATCTTTATCGGTGGCGGTGTCGGTGCGCGCCAGCACGTATTTGGAGTTAAAGATGTTGAGACCTTTATTCTCCATCGCGCCCATATTAAAGAAATCGACAGCGACAATCATGTAGATGTCGAGGTCATATTCGAGGCCGAAACGCGCCTCATCCCACTTCATGGAGTTTTGCAGCGACGTCATCGCCCACGGCGCGCGGTCAAGGTTGCCACGATCGACAAACAGCTCAAGCGCCACCTGACGCCCGGAACGGGTAGTGAAGGTATCGCGCAGAACATCGAAATCACCCGCTACCAGCGCAAACAGGTAGCACGGTTTCGGGAACGGATCCTGCCACTGTACCCAGTGACGGCCATTGTCCAGCTCGCCTTGCGCAACGCGGTTACCGTTAGACAACAGGAACGGGTATTTCGCTTTGTCAGCGGTGATTTTAGTGGTGAAGCGCGCCAGAACATCCGGGCGATCGAGATACCAGGTGATGTGACGAAAACCTTCCGCCTCGCATTGCGTACACAGCGCTTCGCCCGATTGGTAAAGCCCTTCCAGCGCGGTGTTCGACGCCGGGCTGATTTCGTTCACAATTTGCAGCGTAAAACGCTCTGGCAAGCCGCTGATAACCAGTTGCTTCTCTTCTTCTTTATAGTTCGTCCACTGCTCGCCGTTCACGTGTACGGAAATCAGCGTTAAATCTTCGCCGTCCAGACGCAGCGGCACATCAGACGCTGCATGACGGGAAACCTGGCTTTGGGCCGTCACGACGGTTTTTGCGGCATCCAGGTCAAAGGCCAGGTCGATATCACTGATCAGGTAGTCCGGCGCACGGTAGTCGTGGCGGTACTTGGCTTGGGGCTGTTGTGTCATAAAAAACCTTTAGCGTCGTTTGTAAAATGTCGTATCCAGTCTATTCCTGTTGTTTAAATCGCGCTATGCAGAATCTTCATCTTTTCCAGACAAATACCAAAAATTGCTACATTTGGATAACACATTGGCACGAAATGCCCTAGCCCCTTAGCAGGCCTTATGATGTGATCGGGGTTCAATAAATGAATAAACAAGGTATACTCCTGCTAATCTCCCTGTTGTTTATTTTACTAAACGCTCCTGTGAGAGGATGCTATTGCGCACCATGACTCAATTCGTGACTCCTGTTCTGCATTCGTTGCTTGATACGGATGCCTACAAACTGCATATGCAGCAGGCCGTATTCCACCACTACTACGACGTTAACGTCGCAGCGGAATTCCGCTGCCGTGGTGACGATCTGCTGGGCATTTATGCTGATGCCATTCGGGAACAGGTAGACGCTATGCGTTCGCTGAAACTCAGTGATGATGAATATCACTGGCTTTCAGGGCTACCCTTCTTTAAAGAAGATTACCTGAACTGGCTGCGCGATTTTCGCTACGACCCGCAACAGGTGACCGTTACCAACGACAACGGCAAGCTGAACATTCGCCTCGATGGCCCATGGCGTGAGGTCATTATGTGGGAAGTGCCGCTACTGGCGGTGATAAGCGAGCTGGTTCATCGCTACCGTTCGCCGGAAGAAGGCGTACCGCAGGCGCTTGAAATGCTTGAGCATAAACTCACTGATTTCACGCGTATGACCGCTGACCTTGATATGTCCGCGTTCCGCCTGATGGATTTCGGTACTCGTCGTCGTTTCTCCCGCGACGTGCAGGAAGCGATCGTCAAACGTCTCCAGCAGGAGCCGTGGTTTACCGGTACCAGCAACTACGATCTCGCTCGTCGTCTCGACCTTACCCCAATGGGTACACAGGCGCACGAGTGGTTCCAGGCGCATCAGCAAATTAGTCCTGACCTGGCAACCAGCCAACGTGCGGCGCTGGCGGCCTGGCTTGCAGAATATCCAGACCAATTGGGTATCGCCCTGACCGACTGCATAACCATGGACGCCTTTCTGCGCGATTTCGGGCCGGAATTTGCTACCCGTTATCAGGGGCTACGCCACGACTCTGGCGACCCGGTTGAATGGGGCGAAAAAGCGATTGCCCATTATGAAAAACTGGGTATCGACCCGCACAGCAAAGTGCTGGTGTTCTCCGATAATCTCGATTTGCCCAAAGCGGTCAATCTCTATCGCCACTTCTCATCGCGCGTGAACCTGAGCTTCGGTATTGGCACTCGTCTCACCTGCGATATTCCCCAGGTAAAACCTCTGAATATCGTCATTAAACTGGTGGAATGTAACGGCAAGCCGGTCGCAAAACTCTCCGACAGCCCTGGCAAAACCATCTGTCACGACAAGGCATTCGTTCGCGCATTGCGCAAAGCCTTCGACCTGCCTCAGGTCAAAAAGGCGAGTTAATCACCAAAGGGAGCCAATCGGCTCCCTTCTTCTTTATTAATTTCTGAATTCTCCCCTTCACAGTGCGAAATCTGCTTGTCTGATAGCGGATGACAGGTAACATAGATACCTCCCTTTTTAGGGAGCAACTTAATCTTTATTGGACAACTTAACAGAGAGACTATTATGAGCGTTGTGCCTGTAGCCGACGTACTCCAGGGCCGTGCCGCCGTTGACAGCGAAGTCACCGTGCGCGGATGGGTGCGTACTCGCCGAGATTCAAAAGCTGGCTTTTCCTTCCTCGCCGTCTATGACGGTTCCTGCTTTGATCCTGTACAGGCCGTTATTAATAATTCTCTGCCCAATTACAATCAGGAAATCCTGCGTCTGACCACCGGTTGCTCCGTGGTCGTCACCGGTAAAGTCGTGGCGTCTCAGGGCCAGGGCCAGAGCTTCGAAATCCAGGCGACCCACGTGGAAGTGACCGGTTGGGTGGAAGATCCCGATACCTACCCGATGGCGGCCAAACGTCACAGCATCGAATACCTGCGTGAAGTGGCGCACCTGCGTCCACGCACCAACCTGATTGGCGCAGTGGCGCGTGTTCGCCATACGCTGGCGCAGGCGCTGCACCGTTTCTTCGACGAGCAGGGTTTCTTCTGGGTGTCCACCCCGCTGATCACCGCATCCGATACCGAAGGCGCTGGCGAAATGTTCCGCGTCTCCACGCTGGATTTGGAAAACCTGCCGCGTAACGACCAGGGTAAAGTCGATTTCGATAAAGACTTCTTCGGAAAAGAGTCTTTCCTGACCGTTTCCGGCCAGCTGAACGGCGAAACCTACGCCTGTGCGCTGTCAAAAATCTACACCTTCGGCCCGACTTTCCGCGCTGAAAACTCCAACACCAGCCGCCACCTGGCCGAGTTCTGGATGCTGGAGCCGGAAGTCGCGTTTGCCGACCTGGAAGATAACGCCGCGCTGGCGGAAGCCATGCTGAAATATGTCTTCAAAGCGGTTCTTGAAGAACGTATGGACGACATGAAATTCTTCGCTGAACGCGTGGATAAAGACGCTATTGAACGTCTGCAACGCTTTATCGAGGCGGATTTCGCACAGGTGGATTACACCGACGCGGTCACCATCCTTGAAAACTGCGGCCAGACCTTTGAAAACCCGGTTTACTGGGGCGTTGACCTCTCTTCCGAACACGAACGCTATCTTGCTGAGAAACACTTCAAAGCGCCGGTGGTGGTGAAAAACTATCCGAAAGAGATCAAGGCATTCTACATGCGTCTTAACGACGACGGTAAAACCGTCGCGGCGATGGACGTGCTGGCCCCGGGTATCGGTGAAATCATCGGCGGTTCTCAGCGTGAAGAGCGTCTGGACGTGCTGGATGCCCGTATGGCAGAGATGGGCCTGAACAAAGAGGATTACTGGTGGTACCGCGATCTGCGTCGTTACGGCACCGTACCGCACTCCGGTTTCGGTCTGGGCTTCGAACGTCTGATTGCCTATGTAACTGGCGTACAAAACGTCCGTGACGTGATTGCCTTCCCAAGAACGCCGCGTAACGCCAGTTTCTAAAGCTCCGCTATTTCAACAAGGCCAGCAAATGCTGGCCTTTTTTGTGCCCTTAACGTAAATCTTCGTCAATTACCTTAAGGATCAACCCCCCTATAGAACGTAGTTTGTTACATCCCATTTCTGTTAACGTTTTCGCACAAAAAACACGCAATTCTTTGTGGATTTTAGGTTCACCTGAGCAAATAGTATTATTTTCAAGCGAGATCACGTCCTTTCTGAAACTTAATTTTAACATTTTCAGTTGTTCACAATTACAGCAACTTGCGCAATAAACAACCCATAATTAAATTAAAGATAAGAAATTCATATAGATATACAGCAATTCACTAACGCTTACCCTAACCCCAACAGAACTTTGAGTTGTCTCACAAAGTTCCTTATCTTTAATTTATTGTTACATAAAATTTCTTTTTGTTACTTAATTAGGATATTTGTAGCACTTTCCGGCTAGCGAAACGGTGGTTTGAATGGAAATATGCCTCTCAGACACAAAAAGACACCAAACTATCATCAATACTTTTGTAAATTTTTATTGACAGAAGTTATTGGCGGCAGTGGCGAGTGTCGATATAAAAAAAACCTAATGAGGGTAATAAATAATGATGAAGCGCAATATCCTGGCAGTGGTGATCCCTGCCCTGCTGGTAGCCGGTGCAGCTAACGCTGCAGAAATCTACAACAAAAACGGCAACAAACTGGACTTTTACGGCAAAATGGTCGGTGAGCATGTGTGGACCACCAATGGTGACACCAGCAACTCGGATACCACCTATGCCCGTATTGGTGTGAAAGGGGAAACTCAGATTAACGAACAGCTGACCGGTTACGGTCAGTGGGAATACAACATGGATGCGTCCAACGTTGAAGGTTCCCAAACCACCAAAACCCGTCTGGCCTTCGCGGGCCTGAAAGCCGGTGAATTCGGATCTTTCGACTACGGTCGTAACTACGGCGCTATCTACGACGTTGAATCCGCAACCGATATGCTGGTTGAGTGGGGCGGCGACGGCTGGAACTACACCGATAACTTTATGACTGCGCGTACCAATGGCGTAGCAACCTACCGTAACTCAGATTTCTTCGGGCTGGTCGACGGTCTGAGCTTCGCGGTTCAGTATCAGGGCAAAAACGAAGATCGTAACATTCAGAAGCAGAACGGCGACGGTATCAGTACCTCTGCGACCTGGGCCTTTGGCGAAGGCTTTGCTATCTCCGCAGGCTACGCTAACTCTAACCGTACTACCGATCAGAAAAACCAGGCCTTTAGCGCAAGCGGCGACAAAGCCGAAGCGTGGGCGACCTCTGCTAAGTACGATGCAAACAACGTTTATGCGGCTGTCATGTACTCTCAGACCTACAACATGACCCCGGAAGACGCGGGCTTTGCCAACAAAACACAGAACATTGAAGCAGTGGTTCAGTACCAGTTCGACTTCGGCCTGCGTCCCTCCGTTGGCTACGTACAGTCTAAAGGTAAAAACCTGGCGTCACGCCCTGGCTTCGACGGCGGCACTGCTGACCTGCTGAAATATGTTGAAGTCGGCACCTGGTACTACTTCAACAAAAACATGAACGTCTATGCAGCGTACAAGTTCAACTTGCTGGACGAAAACGACTACACCGCAGCCACTGGCCTGTCTACCGACGACCAGGCTGCTGTGGGTATCGTCTACCAGTTCTAATCAGTACGCCACTTTGTTATATGCACAGGAAACAGGGCTTCGGCCCTGTTTTTCTCGTTTACACTAGTTAAAAATCGCGACTTTTGAAAAGGCTCGCGCTTTTCATTGCAAACGGTTGGCATTTTGTAAATCTGCCGTTAACCTGATAGCGGATTTCTCCAAGTCACTCATAAATGGAACCCCGTCATGTTTGAGAACATTACAGCCGCCCCTGCCGACCCAATTCTGGGCCTGGCCGATCTGTTTCGTGCCGACGACCGCCCGAGCAAAATCAACCTCGGGATTGGAGTTTACAAAGATGAGACCGGTAAAACCCCGGTTCTGACCAGCGTTAAAAAAGCGGAGCTTTATCTGCTGGAAAATGAAACGACCAAAAATTACCTCGGTATTGATGGTATCCCGGAGTTTGGTCGTTGCACGCAGGAGCTGCTGTTCGGTAAAGGAAGTGAAATCGTCAATGCGAAACGCGCCCGTACGGCGCAAACGCCTGGCGGTACCGGCGCACTGCGCGTCGCGGCAGATTTCCTCGCCAAAAACACCAGCGCGAAACGCGTTTGGGTAAGCAACCCGAGCTGGCCGAACCATAAAGGTGTGTTCAACGCCGCTGGCCTCGAAGTTTGCGAATATGACTACTACGACGCCCAGACCCACGCGCTCAATTTTGATGGCCTTATTGCCAGCCTGAACAATGCACAGGCTGGTGATGTGGTGCTGTTCCACGGCTGCTGCCATAACCCGACCGGTATCGATCCGACGCTGGAGCAGTGGCAACAACTGGCGAAGCTTTCCGCTGAGAAAGGCTGGCTACCGCTGTTCGATTTCGCCTACCAGGGCTTTGCCCGTGGTCTGGAAGAAGATGCCGAAGGTCTGCGCGCGTTCGCCGCGCTGCATGATGAGCTGATTGTTGCCAGCTCTTACTCTAAAAACTTCGGTCTGTATAACGAACGTGTGGGTGCCTGCACCCTGGTCACCCGCGATGCTGACAACGCCGATCGCGCCTTCAGCCAGATGAAGTCGGTGATTCGTGCTAACTATTCCAACCCGCCGGCTCACGGCGCATCCGTTGTCGCGACCATTCTCAGCAATGACGCGCTGCGCGCCATCTGGGAACAGGAGCTGACCGATATGCGTCAACGCATTCAGCGCATGCGTCTGCTGTTTGTGAACACGCTGCAGGAGAAAGGTGCGAACCGCAACTTCAGCTTTATCACCAAACAGAACGGCATGTTCTCGTTCAGCGGCCTGACCAAAGACCAGGTGCTGCGTCTGCGTGAAGAGTTTGGCGTCTATGCGGTGGCTTCTGGCCGTATCAACGTCGCGGGTATGACACCGGACAACATGGCGCCGCTGTGCGAAGCCATTGTCGCCGTGTTGTAAGACGGGTCAGACGACATAATAAAGGCCGCTTTCGCGGCCTTATTTCACTGACAAAGTGCGCTTTGTTCTTGCCGGATGCGGCGTAAACGCCTTATCCGGCCTACAAAACAGTGCAAGTTCAATATATTGCAGGAGCCTTGTAGGCCTGATAAGCGTAGCGCATCAGGCAATGTTGCGTTTGTCCTCAGGAAAAAGGCCGCTTTCGCGGCCTTTTTTGCTATTACCAGACAGGCATTTCATCCTGCAGGAACGGGTTGTGCAGCCGCTCATAGCCGAGCGTTGACAGAGGGCCATGACCTGGAATAAACGTCACGTCGTCACCCAGCGGCAATAGCTTGCGTTTAATCGCGTCGATCAGTTGGCCGTGGTCACCGCGCGGAAAATCACTGCGCCCCACCCCGCCCTTAAAGATAACATCACCGGAAATCAACAGCCGGGACGCATCATCGAAAAAGACGATGTGGCCCGGCGTGTGACCCGGACAATGCAGTATCTGTAACTTCACATTGCCCACGCTTACCGTTTCGCCTTCATTCAGCCAACGGTCAGGCGTCAGAGGCTGACACTCTTCGAGGCCGAACATCCGGCTCTGTTGCGGTAATCCCTGCAGCCAGAACTCATCTTCTTTTTCCGGCCCAATCACAGGAATACCGTAGTGCGCAGCCAGCTCCGCCGCCGCACCTACGTGATCGAGATGCCCGTGAGTGAGTAAAATCTGAACCAGGGTAACGCCAGCGGCCTCAACCTGCTCTTTGATTTTCTCAGCATCGCCGCCAGGATCGACCAGCGCAGCAAGTTTCGTTTGCTCGCACCAAATCAATGAACAGTTCTGCGCGAACGCGGTGACCGGAATAATACGATAGTTCATAAGGCTCCTGTTTCGTTACCAGTGCCGCACCGGCCCGGTATCAATATGCACAAAGTTGCTACGTGGGTAGTATCCTACACCACCTGCGCGCATAGATAACGCGGCTTTGCGAATATTGCTTAACGAAACACCTTCAATATGGAAATCCATCGCCCGTCCTTTCGTGTGGTAGCTGTTTTTCGCTACACCACGGCTATGGGCTCGTAATTCATTATTCGTATCAATGGCGCGGTAGCCAGAGATTAACTGTACCGGACGATTAGAGCCTAATAAGCCCTGCAGCCGATAAAGCTGATCGAATAATGAGGGATCAATAGTGGTTATTTTATTCGCGCGAAAATCACGGAAGAAATGATTGAGTTTTGCTAATTCATCCTGAATATAGCCTCTGCCGTCGAAAAACTCGGCTTTTATCAACTCACCCGTATGAAGATTGTTCAGCGTCAGGATCCGCGGACGTGGGGTCGAGAGGGTAGCAAGTGCAGGCGTCGGCAAGATAGCAGCAGCGCCCAGCGCAGCCCCACCCAGCGCCAGCAGTTTGCGGCGATTAGCGTCAAATTTGTCCATGATAATCAGGTCTACAAGTAAATGTGATCGAAATTTATGCACTTCTGGCGCACGTAGGGCACCTTACCGGGCATTTCTGCCAGCGTCAAGGCGACCATCCCAGCGCAACCCGCACCACCAGGGCTTTCCGTGGTGGGCGTTGCGACATAGATACGACCACTAAATTACCTGAACTACTTCATTTATCTGATTAATTGTTCCGCTTTTGGCAGGATTTGTGCGCCAGATCGCGCTGTTACATCATAATTGTAAATATCTGTGCGATATTGTGTCTTTCCATCAGCGTCAACAAAGGCGGTGAGGTAATAAAGATTCACCGGGATATTCTGTCGAATATTCACGTAGCGTGTATTCCCCTGCTTCAGCGCATCGGAAATTCGCGCGTCATTCCATCCGGCATCACTCAATAACATACCGGCGAGTTCAGAGGCTTTATTCACACGCACGCAACCAGAACTTAACGCGCGGGCATCTTTCTGGAACAAATTATGGTTCGGCGTATCGTGTAAATAGATGGCGTCCGAACTCGGCATATTAAATTTATACCGCCCGAGTGAGTTGTGTGGCCCTGGTGCCTGCTGGAAGCGGAACGGCAGATTTGACGCCGTGATGGTTGACCAGTCTACACGCCAGGGATCAATGGTTTCGCTACTGTTCCAGCCGCGCATCACCGTATAGTTGTGACGCTCAAGGTAACCGGGATCGTTACGCAGTTTCGGCAGAATGTCGTTGCGCGCCAGCGTTGGCGGTACGTTCCATGGCGGATTGACCACCACGTTATTCAACGCGCTGCTCATCATCGGCGTTTTGCGATCCGGACGCCCCACAATGACGCGCGACGCCAGCACCTGATTGCCGTCCTGATAATAGACCAGCGAATACGCCGGGATGTTCACCATAATGCCTGTAGAAAGTTTACCGGGTAGCAAACGCAAACGCTGAATATTCAGCGCCACGACACCGGCACGTTCGGCGTTGGAAAGATTGAGCGCATCACGCGTGGCACCGCCAATGACGCCGTCGCTGCCCAGCCCCTGTGAAGCCTGGAAGCGCTTAACGGCGTCGGACAATGTACGGTCATACGCTTGTGGGCCAGACTTTGCCGTTTTTCTGGTTTTCGCGGATGGGCTGACGGCCGGTTCGTCACCTGGCAGCATAATATTGGGCCCACCATCAAGCATGCCATGACGTTGTAAAATTTCCCGCAGCGCAGGGACATCACTACTCCATTGCCCAGGCCGCAGTGACGCGCCTGATTTCAGCGTCGGCCAGGGTTTGGTGTCCGAGAGCAGCGACAACAGTGTCTGGTGCATGGTTTCATACTGCGGATGTTGAGGAGCCAGCCCGGCGATAAACTGCGGTAATGTGCCCTCAGTGAGCGCCAGTTGCCACTGGTTAATGACCGACAGCGGCGGCGTCGCCATGGTGTACGGTTTCGCACTGTACAACCAGCGATTACCCTGAACCGGAATACCGCTGATAAAGTGCAGGTAGCCCATCAGTGCATCAGACAGCAAGACATCCCGCGCCATCCCGTTTACTTTCGGGTCGGTTAACAGCTCAACCCATTTGGTAAATTGCGGCTGAAAACCAGCAATCGCCACTTCGGCCAGCTGCTGTTGGAACGCACGAACGGCATCACGATTTTCCCACATCGGTTTCATATCGTGTGCGGCGTAAAGCGTAACCAATGGATTGAGATAAACAGGCGTGTAGCCTGCTGGCAGCCAGGACTGAATATCAGCCCGGCTTTTCGCCGCAGCCCCATCCGGGAGCGGCTGTGTTCCCAACAGATTCGCCATCGCTGACGCCTGGCTTCCCGGAACCGCCAGCGCAGGCGCAGTTTCCGCAACGGTGGCGGAACTGTCGGAAGGCACGACTTCTGGCTCATCGGCCAGCGCGTTAAACAGTGGAGCAAACGTCATTGCCAGACACACACTCACGACCGACAATCGACGACCATTCTTTTTATTAAGCAACATCCCTTGCCCCCTGTTATTGCATTAATGCTCGTAAAACGGGCTTACTCTCAGTATATAAAGACAAAAAATTTCTGCCTGACCAAATGTAAAGAAGTCTGAAGATAATACCCCCTCTGGCCGCAAAAGCAGATAGCTAAAACGGCGCTTCTCCCTGAATGAGAAAAAACCCGGTCACTTTCGCGCCGGGTTTTTTATTTACGCCCTTTTACATCAGGAGGCGTCAGCCGTTCCCGGTAGTGTCTCTGGGAGTTGCGCGGCAAACCCTCGCAGCCCCACCACATGAACGTGCTCGTGATTGCCAACCACTTTACGCACCAGTTTATAGGTGGTGCCTTTTTCCGGGCTGATATTCTCTGGCGCCGCAATAATCAACTGCATTTCCAGACGTTCGCACAGCTCGAACAGCGTGGCGATAGAACGGGCATCCAGACGCGCCGCTTCATCGAGGAACAGCAGACGACACGGCGAGAGGTCTTTTCCGCGCAGGCGACGCGCTTCATCTTCCCAGCTCTGTACCACCATCACCAGAATCGACATCCCGGTACCAATCGCTTCACCGGTTGAGAGCGCGCCCGATTCCGCACGCAGCCAGCCATCGGAACCACGGTTGACTTCCACTTCCATCTCAAGATAGCTGCGGTAATCAAGCAGTTCTTCGCCAATGGTTTGCGGCGTGCGCTGGCCCATATCAATTTGCGGATTAAGGCGTGAATAGAGCTTCGCCAGCGCTTCGGAGAAGGTCAGACGGTTACTGTTAAACAGATCCTGATGCTGTTCGTGCTGCTCAGAAAGCACATTCAGCAGCGTCGAGTGCGTTTCACGCACGTTAACGTTCAGACGCACGCTGTTAACCTGACCAAACGACACGCTCTGCAGCCCCTGGTTCAGTTGACGAATACGGTTCTGCTCGCGCTGAATGGTTTTGCGAATGATGTTGGCCACGCTGCGAGAGCTGATCGCCAGTTTCTGTTCACGTCCGGTCAGTTCTTCGGTCAGACGGCTCAGTTCGATTTCCATCTGTTCGATGGCTTCAACCGGATCATCGGTGCGAATAATATCCTGACGGATACGCTCGCGCAGATGCTGGTACACCGCCACGAAGAACTGAATTTTACGTTCCGGGCGTTTCGGATCTTCCGACATACGTAGCACATCGCGCAAATGTTCGTTATCCGCTACCGCCAGACGCAACGCCCCTAACGCTTTATCCGACATCGAACGCAGGTCATCGGCAGAAAGATACGCCAGCTCGCGGCGATGCAGACGACGTTCTACGCCGTTGTCTTTCACCAGACGCATCACCGCGCACCAGCCGGCTTTCGCGCTCACGACCTGCTCGCGCATTTCCAGATAATCACGTTCCAGCTTGCGCAGTTTGCGGGTCAGGTTGTCCATTTCCGCTTCGCAGAAGGTCAGCGCTTTTTCCAGCTGATTACGACGCGCGCGGTTGTTGCTTAACTGCGCGTGCAGTTCATCGCGGCGAATACGCGCACGCTCTTCCGCCCCGCTGTCGGCGCGAACGCCAATATCCTGCAACTCTTTGTAGAGATCGTTAAGCAGCTCTTTCTTGGTGTCGTAAGAACTTTTCAGCGACGCCAGCACCTGGCTGTACTGACTTAGCTGCGCGGCATGGGTACGCATCGCTTCACGGGCACGCGTACGCTCGCTTTCTGCCTGCTCCAGACGCTGGCGCAGTTTTTCGTTAAGATCGCTATTGCCGCTGAGCATCTCCGCGGAATCAGAGTAGCTGAAGTGTGCACGACGCTGCACCACTTCCGTCAGTGCAAACGCCTGCTGACGCGCTTCGCGCTGCACCTGCTGCGACCAGGCATAATCTTCTTTCAGTTGTTCAAACTGTTCCGGGTCACTCTGAAGCACGGAGACAACCGGCTCCAGTTTCGCCAGTTGGTTACCGTGCTGCTGAATAAAGCGTGCGGCTTCCTGCGCTTCATCCAGGCGTTCCTGAATTTCATCGACGCGGTCTGCCAGCGTTTCATCGGCCAGCAGGCTCAGGCGCGGCAGCAGACGGTTGAGTTGAGCAACGCCCTCCTTCGCCTGTTCAAACTGCGTACGCTGCTGCTGGTTGTCGCTTTCGTGCGTATTCAGCGCGCGTTCCAGCTCACCGCGACGGGTATTCAGCTTGCGAATTTCTGCTTCCGGGTCATCGTCAAACGCCACCGACAGATGGCTGCCGATAAAGCGGCTGAACGCCTGATGCAGGCGCTGGGTTTTCTGCACATCAAAGGAGAGCGTGGCGAAGCGCTCGGAAAGCACTTCACGCTCGGCAT
The DNA here is from genome assembly GCF_965231525.1 of Pseudocitrobacter faecalis. Taxonomy (NCBI): domain Bacteria; kingdom Pseudomonadati; phylum Pseudomonadota; class Gammaproteobacteria; order Enterobacterales; family Enterobacteriaceae; genus Pseudocitrobacter; species Pseudocitrobacter faecalis. The sequence goes on from NZ_CBDDNJ010000002.1 coordinate 2,684,004, forward strand.
GCAGGGCCTCAATGCGGTTTTCACGCGCTGCACGTCCAAACAGCGGCAGGCTTGGGAAACGCGAATAACGCCACTGGCGATCGGCAATTTTCACCACCACCGCTTTTTCCAGCTCATCTACACTGAAGACGCTGTCATCGAACGACTGCGGGTCACCCTCGATCAGGTAGAGATCTTCCGGGCAATCTTCCAGCCCCTCAAGCTGCTCGGCGATCTGCGAGAGATCCGGCACCACAATCGCGTGACGCGACGGGCCATACAGCGCAGAGAAGTACGGTGCATCATCCAGACTGACATCGTCATAAATTTCAGACAGCAGCACGCCACCGAAACGTTCGGCCAGCGCGTTAAGACGCTGATCTTCGGAGCCGCCCGGCTGGCTTAAACGCTCGATCTCTTCATCGATTTCACGTTTACGCGCGCCGACTTCATCGCGCTCAACAATCGCTTCACGCTCGCGTTCCAGCAGTTGTTGCAGATATTCGGTGACATCGGAGCTGGACTCAAACTGCTCGCCGCTCTGTTCGCAGAGCTGGTTCAGGCTGTTCTGCGCCGCCAGCCACACCGGCGCGCGGTGCATCAGGGCGGAGATGCGCGATTGCAGCGTTTCCAGTTCCTGACGCAACGACATGCGCTGCTCGCTGGCGCTGGAGACGCTGTCAGAGAGCGCGGAGATACGCGCTTCCAGTTCCTGATGCAGCGTTTCCAGGTCTTCAATATCGTAGTGTTTACCCTGACGTTTGCAGAATTCCGCCAGCAGACGCTCAGCTTCCTGCTGCTCACGCAAACGCTGTTCAAGCTCGTTCAGTCGGCCACGCAGAGACTGCGCCTGCTCGGCGAGGTGACGCTGATTGACGCCGTCACGCAGTAATTCACGCGCCACGTTCCACGCTTCATCGCGGGCAACCGGGCCGTTAATGGCAACCACAATCTGGTAGGCCTGCTCAAACTGGCTGTGGGCGGTTTGCGCCACGCTCATTTTCTGTTCAAGGGAGAGCAGTTTTTCTGTGGCTTCTTGCTCTTTGGCCTGGAACGTTTCCAGCCATTCATCGGCGCTGTCAGGCGTCAGATCGGGTAGATGGCAAAGCTCTTTCGCGCGGGCCAGCGCTTGCTGCGCCTGATTGTACTGAATGGCGCGGGTTTGCTGCACGTCCAGCGCCTGCTGGTAGTCAGCGAGCTGACTTTTCAGCTCATCCACTTCCAGTTCAGCGGCTTCGGCGCGGGCTTCGTTCTCTTCCTGCTGCTCCGCCGCTTCAGCGACCACTTCGTTCTGTTCTTCAAGACGAACCTGTAACTCTTCTAAATCCGTTTCGTAACGCTCAATTTTTTCCTGCTGACGCAACGCGGTCTGCACCAGATTCAGGTGATCGCTTGCCGCCTGGTAATCGGCTTCCAGATCGCCTTCCGCACCGTTGTGCTCCTGCAGCTCGCGGGCCATGTCAACGTGCTTATACTGCTCCGCGGCCAGCTGCTGGCGAGAAGTAAACAGTTCGCGACGATACTCCAGCGCTTTATCCAGATGAATACGACGCTCATTGGCGTGGCGCATGTAGTCTGCCGCCACGTAATCTGTCGCTTCGGAAATCAGATGCTTAAACAGGTCACGGTCAGACTGGGTGACGCGAATCGCTTCCAGCGTCATGCGGTTTTCGCGCAGCGCGGCTTCCATATCCTGGAACGCTTTACGCACGCCGCTGTTTTCCGGCAGCAAATAGTCGCGCAGAGAACGGGTGATAGCGCTGGAGATCCCACCGTACAGCGAGGCTTCAATCAGGCGATAGAACTTGCTACGGTCTGATGCGGAACGCAGACGACGAGCGACGATGCCCAGATCGAACATCAGCGAGTGGTAGTCGGTTATCGAGTTAAACTGTTTGAACTGCACGCCTTCGATGGCTTCAAGCTTATCTTTCAACTCCTGCAGGGTCAGCACGCGCGCCTGACGCTCGTTGAGCGTTTCGGTGAGCAGCGACGTCGGCTGCATAGAGGTCGGCAGCCCCTGAATGGCGAACGGTTTGATGTCAACTTTACGGTCGCGCCCGGCGACCTGTTGCAAACGTACACCCACGACCACGCGCTGATGGCGCGAGTTCATGACGTCCAGCACTGAGTAACAGACCCCCGCCTTCAGCTTACCGTGAAGGCCTTTATCGCGCGAGCCGCTGGTCGCGCCCGCTTCGGTGGTGTTACGGAAGTGCAGCAGAGTAAGGTCAGGGATCAACGCCGTGACGAATGCCGCCATGGTAGTGGATTTCCCTGCCCCGTTACCGCCCGACAGGGTGGTGACTAATTCATCAAGGTCAAAGGTACGGGCAAAGAACCCGTTCCAGTTAATCAGCGTTAGCGAACGAAATTTACCGCGATCGATCATTACTCTTCCTCCCCGCTATCCGGCTGATTGTCTTCATTCTCATCATTAAGTTGCAGATGGTTTTCAATCGCCATCGCTTCGCCGTCGCGGATCATCCGCAGTTGCGCTTCACGCGCATCGTCGCCCGAACGCACGTCAGCGCCGAAGCGGAACACGGATTCGGTGATGCGGAATTTACTGCTGTCATGGCCCATGAACCACACCATACCCAGACGGCGCAGACGGTTCAGGGACGAACGGACTTTTTCTTGTAGCTTCTGACGATCAAGGTCAGAACCTGTGGAGCGGTTGTTCACCAGCTTCAGCAGTTTGGCTTCATCCGCCAGCGCAAGAAGCTCGTCGTAGAGCTCCTGCTGAGTGAAAATTCCCTCGTTCGCCAGGCGCTCCGGGCTCAGATAGAGGTAGCAGAGAATTTTGCCGACCATCATATCCAGCTCGGACAATACCGAGCGCGGAATCAACGTGGTGGAACGCGGACGCAGATAGAAAAACCCTTCCGGAGCGCGAATCAGCTCAACGTTATAACGCGCATAAAACTCTTCCAGATATTCCTGGAAATCCATCAAAAAGGCGTGATTATCCAGCTCATCCAGACCGATATGCCGACCCGCACGCAACGCGCTATCCAGCGCCGGAAAAATAGGATTGGCCAGGGCCTGCGCCAGTTTTACTGGCATCACTTGTTCAATATTTGTCGATGACATGCGCCTGTACCTTGGCTCCGTAATCATTAATTGGCTGCCATTTTGCTGGCAACCCGGTGAAATCTGCTTGTGCAAAGCCTAAACGAACCGCCTGATCGACCACAATACGCGCCACGTCGAAGTGACGCGCACGCGGGTACTGGAGCAGATACTCTTTAACCACCAGCCCCAGATCCAGCGGGATCGCTTTGGTTTTATAGACAGCAAGCTGCTCTTCGATCAGTGCCGCCAACTGTTCGCGGATTTCGTTAAACTCTTCGTACTCTAAGTCTGGCGGAAGTTCACCCATGACCTCTTCATCGCGCAGCGTCATCTCTTCATCACGCATATCCAGCAGACGATCGGCGCTGGCGTAGGTGAGCGCCCATGGTGCATCGAAGTAATTCTGCACTGACTGACGCAAACGCTGGGCAAAGACGCGGTTTTTATCCATATCAATAGCGGTACGGATAAATTTATGTACGTGGCGATCGTAGCCAATCCACAGGTCAATCGCCTGCTGACCCCAGCTCACAATGCGGTCGAGCTTATTCTGCAAATCGAACACTAAATGGTCGACAAAGTGCAAATGATCGTGGCTGAGCGTCGCATCCTGAATACGCAACAGGTTAGCCTGTAGCTTATCGCCCGCCGCGTCCAGCGTATCCTGCAGTTCACGCAGTGTGCCGGACGTTTCAGAGAGCAGCATTTCGCAGCTGGAGATCGCCGCGCGCCAGTCTTTATTCAGCAACTGGGCAATATCATCTTTAACCGACTGCTGCTGCTCATCCATGATGCGCTGCGTCAGGTCGATGCTGTCGAAAATCTCGGCCACCGAGTATTTCAGCGGCGCATAGACGTTACGGTGCCAGTGGAACTCATCACCGCCTTCCGCTGCCGCATCGGCGGCGCGTTTCAGCTCACTGGCCACGATCGATAACTGCATTGAAAGGCGCAGGGTCGAGAATTCGCGTTGGCGGATGTAATAATCGGTAATACCGATCCCAAGCGGCGTCAGGCGATAAATAGCATTGCCTTCGGTCACTTCGCTGGTAAAGCGGTTCAGCAGACGTTGGCGTACCAAATCGTTAATCGCGTTATTGGCACGCGTACTGATGGTTTCACTGGTTTGCTCAAACGCATCACTCACATGACGAAACGCGTCCACCAGCTCGCCTTCCGTCATTTCACCCTCCAGTCGCTCGCCGTTCAGCGTTGCGACAGCCAGCAAAAATGAGAGCCTGTCGACTGGAAGCGAGATGGCAAAATCATTTTTTCTGGCCCAGGCAACCAGTTCGGGGACTGTCTGGGAAAATTCACTCATAGTTTATCCTTGCTTCTGCGGCTTCAGCGCGGTGACATGAATATAGCGCCCCAGGCTAATGTAAGGCTCCTGACGGCAATAGCGCGTCTCTAATTCCAGTAACATCTCATAGCTGTCATGCTGCCGATGTTTTTCGCGCAGATAATCATGAAACACTCGCACGCCGGTTTTCCCGGTGACCTGCCAGCCGGCGTCTTCCAGCCAGCCGTAGACCTGTTGCGGATCGCGCGGGTAGTTCGGCGATAACGTCCGCTTTTTCTTTTTCGGCATTCCGATCATGACATAGTCAAAATTACCGGCCACCATGTTATGCATCAACAAGCCGTTTGCATTGTAGAACATTAACGATAATGCGCCGCCCGGACGCAGGACAGACCATAACGCATTCAGCGCGTCTTTGGGTTCCGCCACCCACTCCAGCACAGCATGAAACAATATCAGATCAACCGGGGTTTCCAAATGGTGAGCCACATCCTGAACCGCGCATTGTATAAAATGCATGTTGTCGCTCACACCTTTATCGCTGGCAGCCTGTTTTGCGCGGGCGATCATTTCTGCGGAAAGATCGCACAGAATCACCTCATGACCGCGCTCGGCCATTTTAATCGCCGTCTGGCCTTCCCCACCACCAGCATCCAGTACGCGCAGCGGGCGAGAATCAAAAGTTTCCAGTAGCCGGTCGAGATCCTGCCACAAAATGGCCTGACGCAACTGCCCTTTCGTTGTGCCATAGATATTGCGCGAAAATTTTTCCGCGATGTCATCAAAATTGCGATCCTGCACAGGACGACCTCACTCGCCAACAACAAGGCGGCTATTTTGTCACACCCACGGCGATAATGAAGCTATCTGGTGTAATATCCCTGCGTTGATCCACTTAGATGGTTAAAAAAGGACCCATTCAGATGCTTTTTATGCTGAAAAAGTATATTGGCGGGATGATGCTGCCACTGCCGCTCCTGCTTTTACTGACGGGGCTAGGATTATTCCTGGTTTGGTTTACGCGTTTTCAAAAGACGGGCAAAACGGCAATCACGGTTGGCTGGCTCCTGTTATTGCTATTAAGCCTGCAGCCCGTTGCCGATGGGTTACTTAAACCGATTGAAGATAAATATCCCACCTGGCGCGGTGAGCAACGCGTTGAATATATCGTGGTACTGGGCGGCGGATACACCTGGAACCCGCACTGGGCGCCCAGCTCAAACCTTATAAATAATAGTCTGCCGCGCCTGAATGAAGGGATTCGACTGTGGCAGGCCAATCCGGGATCTAAAATGATCTTCACTGGAGCACGCGCGTTGACCAACCCGGTCAGCACCGGTGAAGCCGGCGCACGCGTGGCGGAGAGCCTCGGCGTGCCGCGAAACGACATTATCGTCCTTGATACACCGAAAGATACCGAGGAAGAAGCCGCCGCAGTGAAGGCCGCAATTGGCGATGCACCGTTCCTGCTGGTAACCTCCGCCTCGCATCTGCCACGCGCAATGATTTTCTTCCAGCATGCGGGGCTGCATCCCCTTCCCGCCCCCGCCAACCAGTTGGCGATCGAATCGCCGCTCAACCCATGGGAGAAAGCGATCCCGTCCCCGGTCTGGCTGATGCACAGCGATCGCGTCGGCTATGAAACGCTTGGGCGACTCTGGCAGTGGCTGAAAGGCATTTCAGGAGAGCCAGGGAAGGAGTGATTTCGCCGCCAGATCGAAATTCGCGCGATTAAACCGCCCGGTGTTCACCAACTGGGCGACTTCATCCCACATCAGGTAAAGCCAGCGCCGCCAGAGGAACGATTCCGCCACCGGTGCGCGCTGAAGATAGCGCCACAGTAGCCCTTCCGCATGACCGCTTTCGGTCAGGCGAAACAGTTCAAACTCGCGTGGCGCCCACAACATCGCCCCGGGGCCTACCATCGCCAGCAACTGATCGCTGCGTGCATCCTTCAACATGCTGCGTAACGTAAAATTACCGTGGATCAACACACAGTTATCGTTAAACCCCTCGAACAGCGCAGGCAGGCACTCGCGGGTACGAAACAGAATACGTTTATCCTGCATCGTTAAACCCGTGTTGTGGTAAAGATTCAGGGTACCCCACAGCACTTCAACGCGCTGGCGGTACCAGTATGGCCATAGATTTTCCTGAGTACTGTCGACAAACCCGACCAGTCCGCCGCTATCGTGACGGTGCCAGGCCAGCAAACCTTCAACAATCTGATCTTTTAGCTGTTCCCAACGTTCCGGAGTACGGGCTGGCGCTTCGACCGGAACGCCGCGCAGGCGTTCGAGCAGGAGGACGTCCGGGCCGGGATGTTCTTCGTGGGTCATGACGCCGTAAACGATGGGCATTCGCACCGTGCCGCTGCGGGCGAGCATGGAGATTTTCCATGCCAGCTGACGGGCAAGGCCGGGTGTAGTGAAGCTTCTGGCGAGTAAAGGTAGCGGATTGCCGTGGGCGTCATACAGTGACCACAGCGCGGTATCAGCCTTCTCGCTGATACATTCCACCCGACTGAGTTTTTCCCCCAGAAGGTGGCTTAGTTCGGCGCGCAGTTGTTCCATTTCAGTTTGCCCCCATAAAAGCTACTGCTTTTATAATGAGCAAATGCAAGACAGATGTCACCGGATTAGATCAAAACCGTTACAGAAAACAGAAGAATACGTAGCGCTAAAGAGCCCCCGCGGACGCAGGGGCGAGAGGATTACTTCATTTCCGCGCGTACGCGCTCCAGATCTTCCGGCGTATCGACGCCCGTACCCGGCACTTCCTCAGCAACAGCAACGTGAATTTTTTCGCCGTACCACAGCACGCGCAACTGTTCGAGCATTTCAATCTGCTCAAGCGGACTTGGTGCCCAGCCGACGTAGCGACGAATAAACCCGGCACGATAGCCATAGATTCCAATGTGACGAAGCAGAGAATCGCCTACCGTTTCACGGCTTTTCGCAAAGCGGTCGCGATCCCACGGGATGGTGGCGCGAGAGAAATAGAGCGCATAGCCCTCTTTATCCATCACCACTTTTACCGCATTCGGATTAAACGCTTCTTCCGCGTTGTCGATAGGTACCGCAAGTGTGGCCATACCGGCTTTGCTGGCGGCGAGGTTCTCTGCCACCTGACGAATGATGACCGCCGGGATCATCGGCTCATCACCCTGCACGTTCACGACGATAGTGTCATCGCTGAAACCGCATTTCTCGACCACTTCCGCCAGACGCTCGGTACCAGACTGATGGTCGGCACGGGTCATGCACACTTCACCGCCCGCCGCTTCTACGGCTTTCGCCACATCGGCATGGTCAGTCGCCACAATGATACGATCGGCGCCCGATTCACGCGCGCGTTCCAGCACGTGTACAATCATCGGCTTGCCATTGATATCCTGCAGCGGTTTACCTGGCAGACGTGTGGAAGCGAATCGCGCCGGGATAATAACGACAAAACTCATGGTCTGCTCTCTTCTGCCGCCAGCGGGCGGGCTTCATGTTCTAACAAAACCGGGATCCCATCGCGGAACGGGAACGCCAGGTTATCAATCTTGCAAATCAGTTCCTGCTTATCCTGGCTGTAGTAGAGTTTGCCGTTACAAATTGGGCAGGCGATAATTTCTAATAAACGGTGATCCATGGTTCCTCCTGATGCACCGGGTAGGCCTCGATGCAGCATATCATAGTGCCATCTCAGGCAACGTCAATTTCCCAGCCATCCCGCTGATGCAAAAAGAGCTTTTCCGGTAGCCGTTGCAGACGGATCCGGTTAGCGCCTTGCCAACGGGCAAAATCATTCAGCGCCTGTTTCAGGCCTTTCTCAAGCGAGGCGCTCACGCGTGTGCCCTCTTCCAGATAAAGCGCGATAACCTCCAGCACACCCTCTTTGCGGTGCATTTTGCTATCGATACGCCCTACCAGCTTACCCTGATGCAACAGCGGCAACACGAAATAGCCGTACTGACGTCTGGGCGCCGGGGTATAACACTCCAGCCGATAGGAAAAATCAAAAAATTGCTCCGCGCGTTTACGATCCCACACGACAGGGTCGAAAGGAGAAAGCACCGCACTGTGCGTGGCGTTAAGTTTGCCTTCTGCCGCCAGCGCCAATTGAGGCAGCAGATCGGTATGCACCCACATCTCACCCAGTTGCTCAACCCGTACGGGTACCACCTGCTGAGTGTCCTGCCAGCGTTTGAGCAACGCGGGGAGATTGGGCTGTCGCAGACGATAGTAATCCGCCAGCCACTGTGGACGGAATATCCCCAGACTACGCGCGCTATTTTCCAGCATCAACGCTTCCGCGTCATTCTGCGAGAGCGCATGCAGTTCATCCTGCCAGCCTGGCATAACGCGATGAGTGAGGTCGTAGACGCGCTGAAAGTTGCGCCGCTCCACCACCATCACTTTGCCTGCGGTAAACAACCCTTCCAGATGACGTTTGTGCGGTTTCCATTCCCACCAGCCGCTTGCGCCTTTGCGCGGGTGAACAAAATCCGCAGAACGCACCGGGCCATTTTCAGCAATATGCGCGATAAGCGAGTCAATTTCGTCGGCATGTTCGGCCATCCATTCCGGATGGTATTTCCAGCCCATATTGTGCGGCGAGAGCATTTTGTGACGAACAAGCGGGAAATCGGATCGCGGTAAAAAACAGGCTTCGTGCGCCCAGTACTCCATCAGTTCACCCCGCACCATCGCGTCATCCAGCCAGTGTTGCGGATAGGAGCCGAGGCGACTGAAGAGAACAAGGTAGGGGCTGCGGGCGACGACGTTAATGGTATCGATTTGCAGCAGCGACATGCGCTGAATAGTCGCGAGAATATCCGCCGGTTTCGCCTGACGCCGTGGGCGTTTGAGTAACCCCTGCGCAGCAAGATGGAGATGGCGCGCGGCGCTGAGGGTCAAGTGCAACTCTGACATGTCACATCCCCATGTTCCGCTCCCGCGCCTTACCGTTTCGGTTATTGTTGCGCCAGAGCGACCAGTTCCTGAAGTAAACGTTGCGCCCGCTCGCCGCTCAGTTCGGCATCAACCGGCAGATACCACCAGTTGGACTTAGCAAACGCGCGGCATTTCACCGCATCCTTTTCGGTCATGATGAGCGTTTGCCCCGGCGCAGTTAGCGCTTCGACATCCGCGAGCGTCAGCGCCTGATGGTCAGCCAGCGCAACGGTTTTGATCGGTTGCAGACCGCTATTTTCAAGCGTGGCGAAGAAACGTGGAGGATGGCCAATACCGGCCATCGCCACCACATTATGCAGTTCAGGAAGCGCCAGACGTTCGCCGGTCAAGAGATTGACCGCCAGGCCAGGCTGTAGGCGCATCGGGATTTCTCCTGCCAGCGCTTTACCGCCATTGGTAACGATCGCATCGACCGATTTTAGTCGAGACACCCGTTCGCGCATCGGCCCGGCGGGTAGCCACCAGCCATTGCCAAAACGACGTACACCATCAATAACCACAATCTCTTTATCACGCGCCAGGCGATAATGCTGCAGACCGTCGTCGGTGATGATGAGTTGCAATGGATGTGCGGCAAGAAGGGCTTTGACCGCGTCTGTACGGATGGGCGATACCGCCACCGGCGCGCCCGTTCGCTGGAAAATAAGTACCGGTTCATCACCGGCCTGAGCGGTAGTGGTGTCACGATCCAGCAGCAACGGATACGTTTCCGCCTTGCCGCCATAACCACGAGAGACCACACCCACGCAAATCCCCTGCTGCTGGAGCTTTTCGACCAGCCAAATCACCACCGGCGTTTTCCCGTTTCCGCCTGCCGTCAGGTTACCGACAACGACAACCGGTACCGGTGCATGCCAGGCCTTTTTAAGGCCCAGCTTATAGCTCAGTCGGATAAGCCCGCTCACCAGGCCGTAAAGCCAGGAGAGCGGCAACAGCAACAACCAGAGCGGTGATTCGCCCGACCAGATGCGCGCTATCATTCGCCAAATTGCATCTTGTGCAGCTGTGCGTAGACGCCACGATGAGCCAGTAGATCCGCATGGCTACCGCGTTCAACGATGCGACCATCTTCCACCACCACAATTTCGTCCGCCTGTTCGATAGTCGACAGACGGTGCGCAATCACCAGTGACGTACGGTTTTTCTGTAGCTCATCTAGCGCAGACTGAATCGCGCGTTCTGATTCCGTATCCAGCGCAGAGGTCGCTTCGTCAAGAATCAGGATGGGGCTATCACGCAGCAGCGCACGGGCAATCGCAATACGCTGACGCTGGCCGCCGGAGAGCAGGACGCCGTTTTCACCGATAATCGTATCCAGCCCCTGATCCATCTTATTGATAAAGTCCATGGCGTAGGCCATTTCCGCGGCTTTTTCGATCTGCTCGCGGCTGAACTCTTCGGTACGCGCATAAGCAATGTTATTGGCAACGGTATCGTTGAACAGGTGTACGTTTTGCGATACCAGCGCAACCTGATTACGCAGTGACGTGAGGGTGTATTCCCGCAAATCGTGACCATCGAGCAAAATTTCACCCTGCTCAATATCGTAAAAGCGGGTAATCAGGCTCGCGATGGTTGATTTACCGGAACCCGAACGCCCTACCAGCGCCACCGTCTTCCCTGCCGGAATAGACAGGTTAATATCACGCAACGCAGGCATTTCACGCCCAGGGTAGGTAAAGGTGACATTTCGGAATTCAAGGTCACCTTTCGCGCGTTCAACGACACGCGTACCTTCGTCTTTTTCCTGTTCACTGTCGAGGATAGCAAACAGCGTCTGGCAAGCAGCCATCCCACGCTGGAACTGTGCGTTGACGTTAGTCAGCGATTTCAGTGGGCGCATCAGGGCAATCATGGATGAGAAGACCACGGTGATCGTACCGGCGGTCAGGGTTTCCATAACGCTTGGGAAGCTTGCGGCATACAGGACAAAAGCCAGCGCCAGAGAAGCAATCAGCTGAATGATCGGGTCAGAGATAGAGGATGCAGAAACCATTTTCATGCCCTGCAGACGCATCTTATTGCTGACTTTATCGAAACGCTTGGTCTCAACCTGCTGACCACCGAAAATCAGCACCTCTTTGTGCCCTTTCAGCATCTGCTCTGCACTGGTGGTCACCTGCCCCATCGTGTTTTGCATATTTTTACTGATGTTACGGAAGCGCTTAGAAACCACACGGATAGCAATTGACACAATCGGCGCCAGCACGATGAGGATCAGCGACAGCTGCCAACTGTAGTAGAACATCATGATGAACAGACCGATGATCGACGCCCCTTCACGCACAACGGTAATCAGCGCACTGGAAGAAGACGATGCAACCTGCTCAGAGTCGTAAGTAATACGAGAAAGCAGCGTACCGGTGGATTGTTTATCGAAGAAGGAGACGGGCATTCCCATCATGTGACTGAATAAGCGGCGACGCACGGTCATTACGACCTTGCCGGAAACCCAGGAGATGCAATAACTGGAGATATAACTGGTGATGCCCCTGAGGATCATCAGACCAATTACCACCAATGGCATCCATAACAGCACTGACCTGTCCGTTTTACCAAAACCATCATCCAGTAATGGTTTGAGGAGCGATAGCATAAAGGTATCGCTGGCTGCGTTGAAGATTAACGCAACCGCAGCCACAATCAGCCCCGCTTTAAATGGCGCAATAGTCGGCCAGAGTCGGCGGAAGGTCTGCCACGTGGAGAGATCTTTGTCGTTCTGCATTCAAAAAACCAGCTTATGTTGAAATAGCCGCATATTCTACCCGTTATCCTGCCCCTCGCCAAACCACTGATGATACCAACGAGGTAAAAGTTGATCGCGTAAGCCTTCTATTTTCCACTTATTGCTGAAAAACGTGACCGTAATCTGCCCCTGATGCGGGGTGTCAAACCATGCATAATTATGCTGTTGATAGCGCGCCTTTACTTTCGCCGAAGGCAGGCGCCACGCGTTATAGCGGGATGCGGAAGCCAATGCTGCCTGCCCGTTTACCTGCTGTAATAATGCGATGCCTGACGAGGTGTTACTGCCATGATGCGGCACCTGAATAATTGTAGACGCAAGATACTGCCAGTAATGACTTTGCATGGCCATTTCCGCCGATAGTTCGATATCACCCGTCAACAGAACGCTGTTTTTACCATCATCGACTCGAACTACACAGGAGCCATTGTTGCCGGTTTGTCTGTTGCCTGATAACGGCCAGAGCACCCGAAATGATAATCCCTGCCATTGCCAGGCCTCACCTCGAAAACAGCGCCTGTGCCCTTGCCAGCCCAGAGGGCTACGCACCCAGCTTTCTGGCCAGGCATTGTGAAGGCTGTCGAAACCGCCCCGATGATCAAGGTGCTCATGGCTCAGGATGATCCCTTCAGGGGTTAAATTGTGCCAGCGTAGCCAGGGAATGAGCAGTTGCGTTCCGCTATCGCCCCCCGGCCACGCGAGCCCGGTATCATAGACAATTGCTTTATCATGCCGCGAGATAACAACGGAAAGCCCCTGTCCCACGTCCAGCATGGTGACCTGCCAACGGTCGTCAGGCGACGACCGCCACAGAGGAAAAGTGAGCATGGTAAATCCGGACAGATAGACCGCCGGAAATGACCACCAGCCGCCAAAACGCCACACAATAATCATCATCCACGGAATGAGCGTCGCCCATGCCCAACGCGAGTCCACACCCAGCCAGCCGTTAGGCAGAATACGCAGATAGGCGAACACCCATCCCATCACCGTATCAGCACTAAACCAGATGACCGACTCCAGTGCTGCAGGCCCACTCAGATGAATAAACATGGCCAGCAGCACCAGCGGTACGACCACAAACGTCACCACCGGTACCGCCAGCAGATTCGCCAGCAGAGAGGTGGTGCTGACGCCATGAAACATCAGCACCTGTAATGGCGTTAGCAATAGCATCAACCCTAACTGCAGGTAGAGTATTTCCTTTACAAAACGCACTGGCGCCTGCCCTTTCCAGCGTGGCGGAGGCACCCACTGGTACCAGAAAATGAGCGTAGCTACCGCGAAGGCAGAAAGCCAGAGGCTGTCGGACAGCACCGCTAGCGGATCAATGAATACGATAGCAGCGATGCAGCACAGCCAGACATCCCAGGCGCACCATCGCCGGGCCGAAAGTCGCAGCAGTGTCCAGATCCCTCCTGCCACCACCGTACGCACCGCTGGTGGCTGTAGCCCGGTGAGCCAGGCATACAGAAAGCTACAAACCAGTGCACCAACCAGCGGGAGTCGCCAGTTGATATAGCGACAGGGCAGGAAAAACTGTAATGCGCGGATAAGCAACCAACCCAGTGATGCCCCCAGCGCAATATGTAACCCGGAAATCGCCATCAGATGCGAAGTGCCGGTTTGCTGCATCAGCCTTTTTATTTCCGGGTCAACGTGCAAACGCTCGCCTGGCCCTAACGCCAGCAGTACATCGCGCCATTGATAGTCCGCAAGAGAAGCCTGTAATGACGCGAGAAACTGCGCACGCAGGCTACACGTGAGATCCAGCGGCGTTGCAGCAATAAATCGTCCGGTAAGCGGCTGATGCTGCGCCAGCGCGTAGCGCTGAGAATCAAAGCCACCGTCATTAAGCTGACCATGCACCGCACGAGCGCGAATTGTCATCGCCCAGCGCTGACCCGCGCAGGGTGGCTGTGGCAGATAGTTGCCATACAGCGTGATAACGGGCGTCGGGAAAAGCCGCTGGCCGTTAAAACGGATAATATTCCCCTGGTGTGTGGTTTGCCCGTCAGTCTGGCTGAGCACAATCTCAACGGACTGATTTTTCCCGGCAATACGCAGCGCAGGCAATTGCACCTGCCAGGCTGCCAGCACGCCCCAGCAAAAAAGGAGTCCGAGGATACACACAATCCGTATTCCCCGTTTCGGGCAAATAAACGCTAACAGGCTAAGAGCAACAATTACAGCTTTAATGACCGACAACGACGGAAGCACAGGCAGCCAAAGTAATGGGCTCACACCGAGAATCACGCAGCAGGCAAACAATGGGACACGCATCAACACCTCCTTGTTGTGCCGAGTGTCGCGCGAGACTCATTTCTTGTCGTGGGGCAAAAGAAGAAGTATCGAGGCGTCTTCCAGACAATTATGTGTTTGCAGCAAACGGGAAAACGTTTTGCGAGGAGAATTCAGAAAGCGAGGAAAGTGAGAGCGATGTTATTAGTATGCGAGAAATGAAAAAAAGCACCCGTAGGTGCTTTTTCGCAATTAAGTCAGACCGTTATCGAACGGCATAACTCAATCGTAAATATTGGCGCGATCGCGCAGTTCTTTACCCGGCTTAAAGTGCGGCACATATTTGCCTTCAAGTTCCACTTTATCGCCAGTCTTCGGGTTACGCCCGGTACGTGGTGCTCGATAGTGCAGGGAGAAGCTGCCGAAACCGCGGATTTCAATGCGCTCACCCTGTGCGAGGGTTGAGGCCATATGCTCCAGCATCTCTTTTACCGCATCTTCCACTGCTTTTGCAGGGATATGGGATTGCTGGCTGGCAAGTCTTTCAATCAATTCTGACTTGGTCATGATTCCTCCGGTTTCCTGTCCAGGAAAATTAGCTAACAGCTTAAACAAGGGCGGCCGTAGCCGCCCTTTGTGCTTGATTACAGAACGAAAACCGTAATCTGTCAAGTAATCTCATGATTCTTCGGCTGATAATCAGACCGAAGAGTAAGAGAATTACTCGCCTTTAGCTGCTTTGAATGCTTCAGCCATTGCGTTGGAGAAGTTGCCGTCTTCCTGTTTGTTGTTAACAGTAGCGATTGCATCTTTCTCGTCAGCTTCGTCTTTAGCACGTACAGACAGGCTGATTGCACGGTTTTTGCGGTCAACACCGGTGAATTTAGCTTCAACGTCGTCGCCAACGCTCAGAACCAGAGTTGCATCTTCAACGCGGTCACGGGATGCTTCAGAAGCACGCAGGTAACCTTCAACGCCGTCAGCCAGTTCTACGGTTGCGCCTTTCGCGTCAACTGCAGTCACTTTACCGTTTACGATAGCGCCTTTCTTGTTCAGAGCAACCCAGTTGTTGAACGGATCTTCTGCGAGCTGTTTAACGCCCAGGGAGATACGTTCACGTTCTGCGTCAACCTGCAGTACAACTGCTGCGATTTCGTCGCCTTTTTTGTATTCACGTACTGCTTCTTCGCCTGCAACGTTCCAGGAGATGTCAGACAGGTGAACCAGGCCATCGATGCCGCCGTCCAGGCCGATGAAGATACCGAAGTCAGTGATAGACTTGATTTTACCTTCAACACGGTCACCCTTGTTGTGGGTTTCCGCAAACTGCTGCCATGGGTTGTTTTTGCACTGTTTCAGGCCCAGGGAGATACGACGACGTTCTTCGTCGATATCCAGAACCATAACTTCCACTACGTCGCCAACGTTAACAACTTTGGACGGGTGGATGTTTTTGTTGGTCCAATCCATTTCGGAAACGTGAACCAGGCCTTCAACGCCTTCTTCGATTTCAACGAAGCAGCCGTAGTCGGTCAGGTTGGTTACGCGACCGGTCAGTTTAGTACCTTCCGGATAACGTTTAGCGATAGCTACCCACGGATCTTCGCCCAGCTGTTTCAGGCCCAGAGATACACGGGTACGTTCGCGGTCGAACTTCAGCACTTTAACAGTGATTTCGTCGCCAACGTTTACGATTTCGCTCGGATGCTTAACGCGTTTCCATGCCATGT
This sequence comes from Pseudocitrobacter faecalis, assembly GCF_965231525.1. Lineage (NCBI taxonomy): Bacteria > Pseudomonadati > Pseudomonadota > Gammaproteobacteria > Enterobacterales > Enterobacteriaceae > Pseudocitrobacter > Pseudocitrobacter faecalis. The sequence goes on from NZ_CBDDNJ010000002.1 coordinate 2,700,045, forward strand.
CGGTGATGTGCAGCAGGCCGTCAACGCCACCCAGATCAACGAATGCACCGTAGTCAGTGAGGTTCTTAACGATACCTTTAACTTCCATGCCTTCCTGCAGGTTTTCCAGCAGCTGATCGCGTTCTGCGCTGTTTTCGGATTCGATAACGGCACGACGGGAAACAACGACGTTGTTACGTTTCTGATCAAGCTTGATTACTTTGAACTCAAGCTCTTTGCCTTCCAGGTGCAGAGTATCGCGAACCGGACGAACGTCTACCAGGGAACCCGGCAGGAACGCACGAATACCGTTCAGCTCAACAGTGAAGCCACCTTTAACTTTGCCGTTGATAACACCGGTAACAGTTTCAGCTTCTTCGTATGCTTTTTCCAGCGTGATCCAGGCTTCGTGACGCTTAGCTTTCTCACGGGACAGCAGGGTTTCACCGAAGCCGTCTTCTACTGCATCCAGAGCAACGTCAACTTCGTCACCAACCTGGATTTCCAGTTCGCCAGCTGCGTTTTTGAACTGTTCTGCCGGAATAGCAGACTCAGATTTCAGGCCCGCATCAACCAGAACGACGTCTTTGTCGATAGAGACAACAACGCCACGAACGATGGAACCCGGGCGGGTTTCGATTTCTTTTAAGGATTCTTCAAAGAGTTGAGCAAAAGATTCAGTCATGTTTAATCTTCAGGTTTCATATTTAACGTCCACCTGGCTCCGTGCCGGATGGGGTTGTTTAACATACCCGCTGTCAATCCATTGCAACGGGGGTACTGCAAATTCGGTCGCGTATTAAGCGAGAGCCAACTTTTGGCGCGCGTATTGTAGCGCTTTTTCAATCACTTGCTCAATGCTTAAGGTGGTGGAATCCAACACTAAAGCATCAGCAGCCGGAACCAGCGGCGCCACGGCGCGGTTGCGATCGCGGTCGTCTCGTTCCTGTATCTCGGCCAAAAGGCGTTCAAAGTTAACACTAAAGCCCTTTTCCTGCAACTGTAGCATGCGGCGGTTGGCACGCTCTTCCGATGAGGCATCGAGGAAAATTTTGACTGGCGCATCAGGGAATACCACCGTCCCCATATCACGGCCATCGGCGATTAATCCCGGTGCTTCACGAAACGCACGCTGGCGGCGCAGAAGCGCTTCGCGAACGCGCGGAAAAGCCGCTACTTGTGATGCTGCATTCGCCACGTCCTGAGTGCGGATTTCACCGCTAACATCTTCCCCTTCCAGGATGACTTCCAGATTGCCTTCCGTTGAGACAAAACGCACATCCAGGTGAGCGGCCAGCGGAACCAGCGCATCCTCCGACGTCACGTCGACGTGGTGATGTAACGCGGCCAGTGCCAGAACACGATAGATGGCTCCCGAGTCCAATAAATGCCACTGTAAAGCCTCAGCCATCGCTTTACACAGGGTGCCTTTACCCGCACCGCTTGGTCCATCAATTGTGATTACCGGGGCAACTGCCGTCATCTTTATCTCCTTCAACACAAGGCGTATAGAACCTAAACGCGCGCATTATACGCATGTCTACGCCTGACAGTTACCTTTGTCTGCGAAATACGGAAATAACGCCAATAATGGTGGGAATAGTGAACAATAATTATAGCGGGCTGGCGCACGGCCAGCCCGAAAGATGACAATGTTTTACTTTTTGTCTGAAGCGATACGTTCGCGGATATGCTGCGCACGTTCAGTTGAAGGCGGATGGGAATCAAACATCGATTTGGTATGTCCGGCGTCCATACTCGCCAGCTTGTCGAAGCTGCCGACCAGGCCCTGGGTTCTGATACCGCGTTTTTTCAGCAAATCGTAGGAGAAGTCATCGGCTTCAGACTCTTTATCGCGCGAGTATTTCGCATTGATAGCACCTTCCGCGATATCGCCAAGCTGAGAACGAGAGAGCTGAGCTGCCACACCGCTGGTTGCCGAGATAGCATCACGCGCGGCAACGACCGCATAAGACGCTTTCATTTCAGCCAGTGAGTGACCGAGCGCCACGTGGCCCAGTTCATGACCGAGAACGCCTTCGATTTCGTTGTCATTCATCATATCCATCAGGCCGCTATACACACGCACACAGCCGTTAGCCATCGCCCAGGCATTCACATCACTGGTCATGTAAACCTTATAGTTAACCGGCGTGCCGTTGATATTATTGCCCAGCGCTTTGGCGATTTTCGCCAGACGTTTGCTGTATTTGCTGGATGCGCCAGCCATTTGGTTCTGGCTATCCAGCTCCTGGCACCCCTGATTGGCGATGGCTTTGGCATCTGCATCTGTCAGGGTTGCTGCTTTATAAGCTGACATACCTGAACTGATCGCCATGTTGGTGTCGATACCGTGGGTATTTTTACAGCCGCTGAGCAGCGTCGCGGAGACTGCCAGCGCCAGTAAAAGTTGAGTATTCTTCATGTGAATCATCCATTGATTATGTATAAATTATCTAAATATCAATAAGTTAAAAAGGAAACCAAGGTTATCACTACGAGGAACACGCAGAAAGTCCGAAAAAAAACGCCGACACAAGGTCGGCGTTTTATTATTACGATTTCAATTAAGCTAGCGTACTAATACGCGCCAGCTGTTCGAAATAGTCCGGGAAGGTCTTCGCCGTACATTTCGGGTCAAGGATGGTTACCGGCGTATCAGACAGCGCCACCAGCGAGAAGCACATCGCCATGCGGTGATCGTTGTAGGTGCCAATGTCAGCAAACTGCAGTTTTGCCGGCGGCGTGACGCGAATGTAATCTTCGCCCTCTTCCACTTCCGCACCCACTTTGCGCAGCTCCGTCGCCATCGCAAACAGACGATCGGTCTCTTTCACGCGCCAGTTGTAAATATTACGTAACGTAGTGGTGCCTTTAGCGAACAACGCGGCCGTAGCAATAGTCATCGCAGCGTCGGGAATATGGTTCATGTCCATATCAATGGCATTCAGTTCGCCACGGGTACAGGCAATATAGTCATCGCCCCAGGTGATGGTCGCGCCCATTTTTTCCAGCACGTCAGCAAAGCGGATATCGCCCTGCACGCTGTTACGACCAATACCTGTTACCTTCACGGTACCGCCACGGATTGCCCCCGCGGCCAGGAAATAGGACGCGGACGAGGCATCTCCTTCCACCAGATACTGGCCCGGAGAGTGATACTGTTGACCGCCGCGCACGACAAAGCGCTGATAATGTTGGTTTTCAACCTCAACACCAAACGTTTTCATCAGGTGCAGGGTGATGTCGATGTACGGTTTAGAAACCAGATCGCCTTTGATGGTGATAATGGTGTCCTTCGGTGCCAGCGGCGCGGTCATCAGCAATGCCGTCAGGAACTGGCTCGAAACAGTACCGTCAACCTCAACGTTGCCGCCGCTAAACCCGCCCTGTAAACGCAGCGGTGGATAGTTTTCCTGTTCGAGATAGGTAATTTGTGCCCCACCCTGACGTAGCGCGTCAACCAGGTGCCCAATCGGACGCTCTTTCATGCGCGGTTCGCCGGTCAGCACGATATCGTTATGACCCAGGCAGAGCGCCGCCGCCAGAGGGCGCATCGCCGTGCCGGCGTTCCCGAGGAATAATTCCAGTGATTCATTAGCCTGCAATGGACCTGCGTTACCCGTGACTTCGCAGCGGGTGCGATCGGCAGACAGGGTGTAGTGAATTCCCAGCGCACTCAGCGCATTTAGCATGTGGCGAACATCGTCGCTGTCCAGCAGGTTTGTCAGGACAGTGGTGCCGCGTGCTAAAGCTGCCAGCAGCAAGGCGCGGTTAGAGACACTTTTTGAACCAGGCAGGTTAATGGTGCCATCAACACGCGCAATGGGTTGTAACGTCAGGGATTCCATGAAACTCAACTCTCAAAATCGACAATAAAAACCCCTGCAGAGTGCTGCAGGGGATGAAAATGAAAAAATTAACCGTGGCGACGTTCGAAGTCTTGCATGAAATCGGTCAATGCCTGAACGCCTGCCAGCGGCATCGCGTTGTAGATTGACGCACGCATCCCGCCGACGACGCGGTGGCCTTTCAGCGAATGCAGACCTGCGGCAAAGGACTCTTCCAGGAAGACTTTATCCAGTGCGCTGTCCGCCAGCTGGAACGGAATGTTCATGCGAGAACGGTTAGACGCCGCAACATCGTTACGATAGAAATCGCTGTTGTCGATAACGCCGTACAGCAGTTCAGCTTTTTGCTGGTTGATGCGATCCATTGCCGCCACGCCGCCCTGCTCTTTCAGCCATTTGAATACCAGCCCCGCCAGATACCAGGCAAAGGTCGGCGGCGTGTTGAACATGGAGTCGTTCTCGTTCAGTACCGAGTAATCCAGAATGGACGGGCAAGCGATGTTGGCTTTGCCGAGCAGATCTTCACGCACAATCACCAGCGTCAGGCCTGCCGGGCCGATGTTTTTCTGCGCGCCTGCGTAAATCACGCCAAAGCGGCTGACGTCAATCGGGCGGGAAAGAATGGTCGAGGAGAAATCGGCGGCAACAACCACGTCTTTGCCGAAATTCGGGGTTTCATCAATGGCGATGCCATCAATGGTTTCATTCGGGCAATAGTGAAGGTATGCCGCATTGTCAGAGAGTTGCCATTCGCTCATCGGCTTCACGGCACGCTTCCCGTCAACGGTAATTTTGGCGTCAATCACATTTGGCGAGCAGTATTTCTTCGCTTCTTTTACCGCACTGGCAGCCCAGTAGCCGGCGTCAACGTAATCTGCGGTGGTTTTGTCCCCCAGAATATTCAGCGGAACGCCCGCGAACTGACCGCGACCACCGCCGTGACAGAACAACACTTTATAGTTGGAAGGGATATTGAGCAGGTCACGAAAATCCTTTTCTGCTTCTTCCGCCACGTGGATAAATTCTTTCCCACGGTGGCTGACTTCCATTACTGATGTACCCAATCCGTTCCAGTCGCGTAATTCGTGCTGCGCCTGTTTAAGGACATCTGCCGGTAGCATTGCCGGACCCGAACTGAAATTAAAGACCTGAGCCATTTCCCCTCACCACGTTGCAATGTTGTCTACCCGGGTGTGTTCACCCGGATATAAGTTATTCCTGTGGATATCGGTTTTATCATTCAGTGACACGCGCCGCAATGGGTAATACTGAGCGGCCAGAAAATGCGCTCTGAGTCACACAACAGAATATTCGGCATTGACGAGTGAAAATGGAGAAATCCGCTAGCCGGTGACGCGTTTCGCGCTGCTGGCCTTCGACCATTCTGGATTTGCACAGCGAGGACATAATTGATGTTCCCCGGCATTAAAATGAAAAATCGCGCTGCACCGAACGCAGGCGTAATCGGCGGCCTCGGGAATCGTGGTAAAGCGCGATATGCAGCTCGACGGTAAAATCACCAAACCGGCCTTCACATCATCATCGGGATAATAATAAATGCTGATTTGCCCGTTCGTCTCCATAATGGCCAACCGCACCTGCCCGAGATGCTCTACGCCGCCCAACCGCAGCTCCATAAAAAACTCAAATTCGGTCATGTTCTCGGATTGCAAACGCTCCCACGCAAGCTCCCCCTCTTCCACCACAACGAGCGGCTTTCCTTCCAGTAAATCTTCCAGTTTTTCGCTACGGGACATCAGCCACATCACCAGTCGATAAAGGGCGGCTAACGTGATAAAAACGACTAACACGGGGAGCATGGGCACATCGTCATAAAACGCCACATCGCCCGCGGCGGAGCCCAGCGTCAGGATGATAAGCACTTCAAACAGCGACATCTGCCGCACGCCGCGCCGACCGGTAATTTTCAGGAACAGGAAAACCAGAATAAATGTGTAGAGCGAACGCAGTGCCACTTCGCCGAGGAAATCCAGAGGAACTTTATCCAGAGCCATGCGATGGAGATCGAACGATTTCATTTTTATGCCTGTAACGATGTCATTGTCGTTAATCATAGACCAGCGCATTTAATTTATTATTGATTATCAATCGCGATAGATACATTCATCCAAACCCCGTATGATTGCGCGCTTTCCGTACGATAAAAACGAGACCGTCATGACGCAAACCTATATCCCCGGCAAAGATGCCGCACTGGAAGATTCCATCGCTCGCTTCCAGCAAAAACTGCTCGACCTGGGCTTTGACATCGAAGAGGCCTCATGGCTGAACCCGGTACCAAACGTCTGGTCGGTACATATTCGCGACAAAGCGTGTTCGCTGTGCTTTACCAACGGTAAAGGCGCAACCAAAAAAGCCGCGCTGGCGTCCGCGTTAGGGGAATATTTTGAGCGCCTGTCGACCAACTACTTCTTCGCCGATTTCTGGCTGGGCGAGAAAATCGCTAACGGCCCATTCGTGCATTATCCGAACGAAAAATGGTTCCCGATCCCGGAAGATGATGAGCTGCCGGAAGGTCTGCTCGATGCGCGTCTGCGCGCGTTCTACGATCCTGACGATCAGTTGACCGGCAGCCTGATGGTGGATCTGCAATCGGGCAATACCGATCGGGGTGTTTGCGGTCTGCCGTTTACTCGCCAGTCCGATGGCGAAACCATTTATATCCCGATGAATATCGTCGGCAATCTGTATGTTTCTAACGGTATGTCTGCAGGCAATACCGCTAATGAAGCGCGCGTACAGGGTCTGTCGGAAGTGTTTGAGCGTCATATTAAAAACCGCATCATCGCTGAGAGCATCAGCCTGCCGGAGATCCCAAAAGAGGTGATGGCACGCTATCCAGGCGTCGTGGCGTCTATCGAAAAACTGGAAGCGGAAGGGTTCCCTATTTTCGCTTACGACGGCTCTTTAGGGGGGAAATATCCGGTTATCTGCGTTGTACTGTTCAACCCGGCAAACGGAACCTGTTTCGCCTCCTTCGGCGCGCATCCGGACTTTGGTGTCGCACTTGAGCGTACCGTTACAGAACTGCTGCAGGGCCGAGGCCTGAAAGATCTGGATGTGTTCACACCGCCTACTTTTGATGATGAAGAAGTCGCCGAGCACGCCAACCTGGAAACTCACTTTATTGATTCCAGCGGTTTGATCTCCTGGGATCTCTTCAAACAGGATGCCGACTACCCGTTCGTGGACTGGAATTTCTCGGGAACGACCGAAGAAGAATTCGCGACGCTGATGGCGATTTTCAACGCGGAAGATAAAGAGGTTTACATCGCGGATTATGAGCATTTAGGCGTTTACGCCTGCCGTATCCTGGTGCCTGGAATGTCTGATATCTATCCAGCGGAAGATCTGTGGCTGGCGAATAATAATATGGGCAGTCATTTGCGCGAGACGATCCTGACCCTGCCAAACAGCGAGTGGGAAAAAGAAGAGTACCTGAATCTGATTGAACAGCTGGATGAAGAAGGTCTGGACGATTTCACCCGCGTGCGTGAACTGCTGGGCCTGGCAACGGGCAAAGACAACGGCTGGTATACCCTGCGCGTCGGCGAGCTGAAAGCGATGCTTGCCCTTGCGGGGGGCGATTTGGAACAGGCGCTTATCTGGACTGAGTGGACAATGGAATTCAACGCGTCAATCTTTAGTGCCGAGCGTGCCAATTATTACCGTTGCCTGCAAACCCTACTGCTGCTGTCTCAGGAAGAAGAACGCCAGCCGCTGCAATATCTGAACGCATTTATTCGTATGTACGGTGCTGAAGCCGTAGAGGCCGCCAGCGCGGCATTGAGCGGTGAAGCGCCGTTCTACGGTTTGCAGGCCGTTGATAACGACCTGACGGCCTTCCCGGCGCATCAGTCGTTGTTGGCAGCTTACGAAAAACTGCAGTGTGCAAAAGCTGCGTTTTGGTCAAAGCAGAGCTAAAAAGACCGGATAATAAGTAGGTTTAAAGATTACTCTACGCTATATTATGGGGCCGTTTAACGGCCCTTTTTTTTATTTTTAAAAAGACGTTAATTTATTTGTGATAATTACGTTACGTACAAGTAAACACTATTATTGGTAGCTTACCAATAATGTTAATTTAAATGATCATTACTCCATTTTAATTAACTGGCAAAACGGGAGGCTGACGAAAAAAATCAACTGATTTTGCAAACTTTAAAATTTATTTTTATTTTGATAATCAAAAAGTTATGCCGCATTCGACGAAAAACCATTCGATTTGCGGGCCTATAAGCCAGGCGAGATATGATCTACATCAAATTCTCATCTATAATGCTTTGTTAGTATCTCGTCGCCGACTTAATAAAGAGAGAGTTAGTGTGAAAGCTGACAACCCTTTTGATCTACTTGTTCCTGCTGCTATGGCCAAAGTTGCCGAAGAAGCAGGTGTCTATAAAGCAACGAAGCATCCGCTGAAAACCTTTTATCTGGCGATAACTGCGGGCGTGTTTATCTCGATTGCTTTTGTTTTCTACATTACTGCCACCACAGGAACCGCGGGTATGCCTTTTGGCGTCGCGAAACTGATTGGGGGTATCTGCTTCTCACTGGGCTTGATTCTCTGCGTCATTTGCGGGGCCGACCTCTTCACTTCCACGGTACTTATCGTTGTCGCGAAAGCCAGTGGTCGAATCACATGGGGTCAACTGGCGAAAAACTGGTTGAACGTCTATGTTGGTAACCTGGTAGGATGTCTGCTCTTTGTTCTGCTAATGTGGCTCTCCGGCGAATATATGACCGCTAACGGTGGCTGGGGCTTGAATGTCCTGCAAACCGCTGACCACAAAATGCACCACACATTTATCGAAGCCGTTGCCCTCGGCATCCTGGCGAACCTGATGGTTTGTCTGGCTGTCTGGATGAGCTACTCTGGCCGCAGCCTGATGGATAAAGCCATGATTATGGTTCTTCCGGTTGCCATGTTCGTCGCCAGCGGCTTTGAGCACAGTATTGCAAACATGTTTATGATCCCGATGGGGATTGTGATTCGCAACTTTGCAAGCCCGGAGTTTTGGACCGCAGTAGGTTCAACGCCGGATAGTTTTTCTCACCTGACTATCATGAACTTCATCACTGATAACCTCATTCCGGTGACTATCGGGAATATCATTGGCGGAGGCCTGTTAGTTGGGCTGACATACTGGGTCATTTACCTGCGTGAAGGCGACCATCACTAAAGTGAGCGTTGTGTCAGGCAGTAAATAAAAAATCCACATAAGAAGGTAGGTGTTACATGTCCGAGCTTAATGAAAAGTTAGCCACAGCCTGGGAAGGTTTTACTAAAGGTGACTGGCAGAATGAAGTCAACTTACGTGACTTCATCCAGAAAAACTACACTCCATACGAGGGTGACGAGTCCTTCCTGGCAGGTGCTACTAAAGCAACTACCGAGCTGTGGGACAAAGTAATGGAAGGTGTTAAACAGGAAAACCGCACTCACGCGCCTGTTGATTTCGACACTGCTGTTGCTTCTACCATCACCTCCCACGACGCGGGCTACATCAACAAGTCGCTGGAAAAAATCGTTGGCCTGCAGACTGAAGCTCCGCTGAAACGCGCGCTGATTCCGTTTGGCGGCATCAAAATGATCGAAGGTTCCTGCAAAGCGTACAACCGCGAACTGGACCCGATGATCAAAAAAATCTTCACCGAGTACCGTAAAACTCACAACCAGGGCGTGTTCGACGTTTATACTCCGGACATCCTGCGTTGCCGTAAATCTGGCGTCCTGACCGGTCTGCCGGATGCATACGGTCGTGGTCGTATCATCGGTGACTATCGTCGTATCGCCGTTTACGGTATCGACTTCCTGATGAAAGACAAATTCGCTCAGTTCACCTCTCTCCAGTCTGACCTGGAAAACGGTGTGAACCTGGAAGCGACTATTCGTCTGCGTGAAGAAATCTCCGAACAGCACCGTGCGCTGGGTCAGATCAAAGAGATGGCAGCTAAATATGGCTACGACATCTCTGGTCCGGCGACTAACGCTCAGGAAGCGATTCAGTGGACTTACTTCGGCTACCTGGCTGCTGTTAAATCTCAGAACGGCGCTGCAATGTCCTTCGGTCGTACCTCCAGCTTCCTGGATATCTACATCGAACGTGACCTGAAAGCAGGCAAAATCACTGAACAAGAAGCTCAGGAAATGATTGACCACCTGGTCATGAAACTGCGTATGGTTCGCTTCCTGCGTACTCCTGAATATGATGAACTGTTCTCCGGTGACCCGATTTGGGCAACTGAATCCGTCGGTGGTATGGGCGTTGATGGCCGTACTCTGGTTACCAAAAACAGCTTCCGTTTCCTGAACACCCTGTACACCATGGGCCCGTCTCCGGAACCGAACATCACTATCCTGTGGTCTGAAAAACTGCCGCTGGCGTTCAAAAAATTCGCTGCGAAAGTGTCCATCGATACCTCTTCTCTGCAGTATGAGAATGACGATCTGATGCGTCCAGACTTCAACAACGATGACTATGCTATCGCTTGCTGCGTAAGCCCGATGATCGTTGGTAAACAAATGCAGTTCTTCGGTGCGCGTGCTAACCTGGCGAAAACCATGCTGTACGCAATCAACGGCGGCGTTGATGAAAAACTGAAAATGCAGGTTGGTCCTAAATCTGAACCAATCAAAGGCGATGTGCTGAACTACGACGAAGTTATCGATCGTATGGATCACTTCATGGATTGGCTGGCTAAACAGTACGTCACCGCACTGAACGTCATCCACTACATGCATGACAAATACAGCTACGAAGCTTCTCTGATGGCGCTGCACGACCGTGACGTTATCCGTACCATGGCTTGCGGTATCGCGGGTCTGTCCGTAGCGGCTGACTCCCTGTCTGCGATCAAATATGCGAAAGTTAAACCGATTCGTGACGAAGACGGTCTGGCTATCGACTTCGAAATCGAAGGCGAATACCCGCAGTTTGGTAACAACGATGCTCGCGTCGATGACATGGCTGTTGACCTGGTAGAACGTTTCATGAAAAAAATTCAGAAACTGACTACTTACCGCAACGCTATCCCGACTCAGTCCGTTCTGACCATCACTTCCAACGTTGTGTATGGTAAGAAAACCGGTAACACCCCAGACGGTCGTCGCGCAGGCGCTCCGTTCGGACCAGGTGCTAACCCGATGCACGGCCGTGACCAGAAAGGTGCTGTTGCCTCTCTGACCTCCGTAGCAAAACTGCCGTTTGCTTACGCTAAAGATGGTATCTCTTACACCTTCTCTATCGTTCCAAACGCACTGGGTAAAGACGACGACGTTCGTAAAACCAACCTGGCAGGCCTGATGGATGGTTACTTCCACCATGAAGCGTCTATCGAAGGCGGTCAGCACCTGAACGTTAACGTTATGAACCGCGAAATGCTGCTCGACGCGATGGAACATCCGGAAAAATATCCGCAGCTGACCATCCGCGTATCTGGCTACGCAGTACGTTTTAACTCCCTGACTAAAGAACAGCAGCAGGACGTTATTACTCGTACCTTCACTCAGTCCATGTAATGGATTTGACTGAAATCGCGATTTAAAAAGCGTACAATAAAGGCTCCACGCAAGTGGGGCCTTTCTTATAAGTCCCCCACTCTCCCCGAGCCTGTTTTGCGGGTTAATCTCTATAATGAAATTAACGTGCAAAATAAACTCGAGACGGCCTGAAGTCATGATCGTCACCCCTGCCGGACGCGGGGAAAAACTGGAGATAACACTGCAATGTCTGTAACTGGTCGCATTCACTCCTTTGAATCCTGTGGCACCGTTGATGGCCCAGGTATCCGTTTTATTACCTTCTTCCAGGGCTGTCTGATGCGCTGCCTCTATTGCCATAACCGTGATACGTGGGATACCCACGGCGGCAAAGAGGTCACCGTTGAAGAACTGATGAAAGAAGTTGTGACCTACCGTCACTTCATGAACGCGTCCGGCGGCGGTGTGACCGCATCCGGTGGCGAAGCCATTCTTCAGGCTGAGTTCGTGCGTGACTGGTTCCGCGCCTGTAAAAAAGAAGGCATCCACACCTGCCTTGATACCAACGGTTTTGTGCGTCGTTACGATCCGGTCATTGATGAACTGTTGGACGTTACCGATCTGGTGATGCTCGATCTCAAACAGATGAACGACGAGATTCACCAGAATCTGGTCGGCGTGTCGAACCATCGCACACTGGAATTCGCTCAATACCTGTCAAAAAAAGAAGTAAAAGTCTGGATCCGCTATGTTGTGGTTCCTGGCTGGTCAGATGATGACGATTCTGCGCACCGCCTGGGCGAATTTACCCGCGACATGGGCAACGTCGAGAAAATCGAGTTGCTGCCATATCACGAACTGGGTAAACATAAATGGGTGGCGATGGGTGAAGAGTACAAACTGGATGGCGTCCATCCACCGAAAAAAGAGACCATGGAACGCGTCAAAGGCATTCTGGAACAGTATGGTCATAAGGTAATGTACTAAAGCCTTTAGCGTGGCTCTCATCCGGAGTCACGCGTCTTCTCTCCACGTCATATCAATCGCATTCAGAACCTGCCCCAGTTGATGGGGTTGTATTTGCCCGGGCTTCCACAGCGCGACCACCGGATGCGTTAACCCTTGATCCCCCGCCTCGGTCTCCTGACGTTCGACGTTCTCCCACTCGCCCACGCCGAAATGACGTGGTAAAAACGCCCAGCCGTCACCGGCGGACAACCGCTTTTCTAACAGCGCGATTTCATTAACGCGAATGATACGGTCGGCGATTTGAATACGCTGTGCCAGCGCATCCTGCAGCATACAAAAAGGCACCAACTGCGGGCTGGCGGCAAGATGCAACATCGACACCGGCGAGACCGGGAAAAAGCCTTTACACGCCCAGACGGATAGCGATATAGCACCCACGGCCCGCCACTTAAGATGATCGTTAACCGAACGATTCAGCGCCTGGTAGATCCCCATATCCACCTTCCCGTCATCCAGCCACCGCTCCGCCTGTTCACGTTCACACATCAGCAAATCCAGCGAAATATGTTGCTGCGCGAGGGTACTTGCCAGACTAAGTAAAAAATCACGCGGCGTGAAAGGGTCATAGCACAGCGTCAACTGCGTCTTTAGCTGATCGGGCAGTTGCTTAGCGACCTGCGAAAAGGCCTGCGCCTCATGTAAAAACAGTCGAGCCTGGCGATACAGACGCTTACCGTAATCAGTGAGTTCAAGCGGTCGTTTTGCGCGATCAAACAGAATATAACCTAAGTCTATTTCAAGATAATCAATAAGCTGACTTACCGTCGTCCTGTCCTTCTTCAGCTTTTTGGCCGCCTGAGTCAGGGTTCCGCACTCACAAACGCAGGCAAACGCTTCAATTTGCGCCAGAGAAAAATTAATCGGCTCCATAGGTCTTCTCTCCATCTGCGGGGGATATTCCCCCGCTAAGTGATTTATTGCGCTGAGTATATTAACCCTAACATAGACGGGTGAACTTAACTGAGGAAGAAAAATGAAGAATCAAAAAATCTCCGCCGTCGCATTAGGTCTGGTACTCACTGCGGGGGTCAGCGTCAGCGCCGATGCCTGTACCCGCGCGTTTATGAACATGTTTCCGGGCTATATGGTCACCGCCCGCAATCTGGATTTCTTTGGCCCTGTCGACCCGTCACTGGTGATCACCCCAAAAGGCATCGCCCATAATGGCGGAGACAGCGCTAAAGCGGCACACTGGACCACCCGTTATGGCAGCGTTGTGGTCTATGCGGATGGCGTCTTTCCGATGGATGGTATGAATGAAGCCGGGCTGGCGGGGCATACGTTGTTTTATATGAATGGCTCGCAGGTACAACAGGATAACCAGGATAAACCCGTGCTCGAAAGCCGGGCGTGGTTAAGCTATATCCTGGATAACTATGCCACTGTTAACGACGCCGTCGAAGGTATTCGCCATAACGTGCGTCTGGCGGCGGCTAAACTGCCGGTGGATTACGCGACCGATACTAAACATATCGCGATCGAAGATAAGAGCGGTGACTCTGCCATCATTGAAATCGATAACGGCAAAGTGAATATCTATCACGATAAAAACTACCGCGTGATGACCAACCCGCCTTCTTACGATAAACAGTTAGCAAATCTCGCGCGTTTCAGCCACGCGAAACGTGACGCGATCCCAACCGGGCTTGATGCCGACCAGCGACTGGTACGCGCCAGCTGGAACTTACAGAATCTGCCAAAACCGGATAACAAGAATCAGGCCCAGGGATTTGTGCTGTCGGTGGTTAACAATGTGGCTTACCCCATCGGTATTCCGGCAGAAAGCGATGAACAGAAAGTCACCGACATGTATGCGAAATACAGTAAGAAGCCCGAGAACAATAAAGGTATTGGTACCTACTGGACGACAATATCTGACCTGTCGCATCAGGAATATCATTTTAAATCGACCTTTGCCGCCTCGCAGGTGTGGGTGGATTTAAAACAAATCAACTTTAGCGCTGGCCAGCCGGTGAAAACCATCAGCGGCCTCAACGACTATGCGCAGAAAGGCTGGGAAGGGAATATCCTGGCGCAGGCAAAATAATCGTCAAGCCCGATAAGATTTGAATTATCGGGCTTTTACTTGAAGTACGGGTCAGGCATGCGCCACTGGCGTTGGATGATGCCCGGCTTTGCGCAGCAGCATCAGCAAATAGACAAACGATACGCAGGCAATCATCACGAACAGCAGGTTGTCGGAATAATTCTGCATCAGCATTGCGGTCAGCGTTGGGCCGAGCAGGCTACCGATGGTATAGCTCAGCAGCAACGCCTGGTTCATTGACACCAGTTGATGATGTTCCACTTTTTCACAGGCCCAGGCCATTGCCACCGGGTATAACGTAAAGCCGGAAGCGCCGAGGACAAATAACGCAGGGGCCATAGCCGCGTTGCTGAGCATAGCAAGGCATCCGAGGATCACCACGAAGACCTGTACACGCAGGACTAACAGACGGCCATAGCGATCCGCCAGGCGACCCACCGGCCACTGCCCCACGATGCCTGCACTAACCATCACTGCCATCCAGAAACCGATACCGGAATCGCTCACCCCCTGGTGATTCAGATAGAGCGGCATCAGACCGTAAAGCGACCCCAGTACAATCCCGGAGATAATGCAGCCATTTACGCCAAGGCGCGCCTGGCGCAATGTGAACATCGACCACACGCGGGTTGAAACATGCGTTTCATCCTGCTGGTTATTGATGCGCGCAAATAGCATCGGCAGAATGGCTGCCAGTACGAGGCCCGTCATCACCGGTAACACGGTCAACAGATCGGTTGGCAGCTTGCTGACCATCAACTGGCCGAGCACCGTCCCCACGTAATAGACCATCATGTACGCCGCCAGCAAACGCCCGCGATTACGCGACGTACCGCTGGACATCAGCGCGCTTTCCACGACAACCCAAATCATCGCGCAGCCAACGCCCGCAATAAAACGCCAGAACATCCAGCTCCAGAATCCGACCATTACACCTAAGCCGACGCAGCCCACGGCAAAAATCGCGGAAGCAATGTAGTAGCTACGGTTAAATCCCATGCGCTTAATCAAGTGCCCGGTCAGCAATGTCCCCACCAGGTTACCGGTGAAATAGGAGGAGCCGACCATCCCGACCTGCCAGGTGGGCAAGTTTTCGCGGGCGAGCCAAAGCGGGACGAGCGTATTTAATACCGCAATCGCCAGAGTCAACAAAAGTAAGCCACAGAGCAACAGCTGCACCGGGCGAGTATAGGTGTTCATGGGTAAAAACCGTGAGGATGATCAGATTTCGAGCGCATCATGCCACGGCCATAATTAAAGTCAATCGCCCGGCTGACGGGGGCTGCGGGGAATATGGGGCGACGATTGATGTTTCTTATCCAGCGAAGCGGAAATAAATTCACACCAACAATCATTTCATTGTTTTTATTCGTTTATTACCGGAACAACCCGGAACGATTGGTCGAAAAATTTCATGATAAAAAAGCATTAAAAAGCCAGGACGCGATGCCTGGCTTTTTTCATACACACAATAACTTAACTGGCAATCGCCATGCCGACAGTCATATGCAGACCATAAAAAACGCCACGGCCAATCAGTTCGCCCGCAATGACCAGCACGACGGCGATGCTCAGCAGCGGCAGCGCGGGTTGATACCCTTTCAGCTGCGGCGCAACCCAGCACACCAGCGCCAGAGCAATCAGCACCACACGCCAGGCCATCAGCGAGCCGTAATCAGGCACCAGTGCGGATGCCTGTTGAATGGAGCTATGGATCGTCGCCAGTTCCGCGCCCTGCATCAGCGCAACCACCACGCTCACCACCAGCGCAACAATGCTAACGGCAGGCAGCAGACGCATCGCCCAACCGGTGACATCGGCTGCGCGCAGCAGCAGGTAGCCCAGCAGCGGGCCGCCAATGAACAGCGTCAGGAAGAAGCTCATCGGCGTCCAGACACTGTACCAGGTCGGCACCGTATCAATGCTGTTGTACACACGTACCATCATCCAGACGAATACCACACCCAGGACGGCGGTCACAATCAGCCACAGCCCACGCAGCGCCGGCGACAGTTTTTTCACCATCGCCAGCAGCCAGCCAAGGCCGCCGACTGCAAAGAAGATTGCGCCACTGGCAATTTCATTACTCAGCGCCGAGGAGCCCACGCGGTTAAGCGAGTTGAACGCGCGAAACGGCGAGCCCAGGTGAAGCGTTGAGGCAATGAACGCAATGCCCATCAGCACCCACAGTGCAAGCATCCCGGTTACCACACGTTGTTGCGCGTTCGGACGTAAATCCCCCTTCAGCAGCGCCACTGCCAGCACGATAAACGCGCCCACCACGCATTGCCCAAAGACTGTAAAGATCATGAGCGGCCATTCATGCCATCCACTTCCCATCTCACACCTCCTTCGGATTGGCTAAATAGCCAGTGGTGTCGCCGGTTGGGCGACTGTTGGCATTCGGCTTAATGACGATGCTTGGTTTGGTAAAGTGCGCAGACGGCAGCGGCGCAACGGCGGCAAGATTACCGTGTTTTTTGCGCAACTCGTCAATCGGGCCGAAATCGAGCGCACGCAGCGGGCAGGATTCCACGCAGATAGGTTTTTTACCATCCGCCACGCGATCGTGACAGCCATCGCACTTCGTCATGTGCCCTTTCGCCGCATTGTACTGCGGCGCGCCGTACGGGCAGGCCATGTGGCAATAGCGACAGCCGATGCAGACATCTTCATCGACGACCACAAAACCATCTTCGCGTTTGTGCATCGCGCCGCTCGGACAAACCTTGGTACAGGCCGGATCTTCGCAGTGGTTGCACGAAATAGAAAGATAGTAAGCAAAGACGTTCTGATGCCAGACGCCGTTGTCTTCCTGCCAGTCACCGCCCGCGTATTCGTAGATACGACGGAAGCTGACGTCCGGGCCTAAATCTTTGTAGTCTTTACACGCCAGCTCGCAGGTTTTGCAGCCGGTGCAACGACTCGAATCAATATAAAAACCATATTGGGTTGTCATCGATTACTCCTTACACCCTTTCAACCTGAACGAGATTTGTGTGTGACGGGTTTCCCTTCGCCAGCGGCGATGGACGCTGCGTTGTCAGAACGTTGATGCAGCCCGCCTGATCGACACGTTTAGCATCCGGGTCATACCATGCCCCTTCGCCCAGGGCGACAACGCCCGGCATCATACGCGGCGTAACTTTCGCCTCGATATGTACTTCGCCTCGATCGTTAAAGATGCGCACCCGGTCGCCGTTGGCGATACCGCGTTTCTTCGCATCCAGCGGGTTGATCCACATCTCCTGACGGCAGGCCGCTTTCAGCACGTCAACGTTGCCATAGGTAGAGTGAACGCGGGATTTATAGTGGAAACCGGTCAGCTGCAACGGGAATTTTTCCGTCAGCGGATCGTTATAGTTTTCAAATCCTGGGGTGTAGATCGGCAGCGGATCGATAACATCGCCTTCCGTCAGTTCCCAGGTTGCGGCGATTTTCGCCAGTTCCTGAGAATAAATTTCGATTTTGCCTGACGGCGTGGTCAGCGGGTTGGCCTGTGGATCCTCACGGAAGGCTTTGTACGCCACGTGATGTCCTTGCGGATCGCGCTTTTTGAAAATCCCCTGCTTACGGAAGGTGTCGAAGTCCGGCAGTTCAGGGATGGCTTTGCGCGACTGTTCATACAGATGACGCATCCACTCTTCCTGGCTGCGACCTTCGGTGAACTGCTGCTCAACGCCCATACGCCTGGCAAGCTCTGTGGTCATCTCGTAGATGGTTTTGCACTCGAAGCGCGGTTTAATCGCCTGATCAGCAAAGATGACGTACGACATATTGCCGCAGGACGCATCCAGCGCGAAGTCCATTTGCTCAGACGCGGTGCAGTCCGGCAGGATGATGTCGGCGTATTTCGCGGACGAGGTCATATGGCAGTCGATGACCACAATCAGCTCGCACTTCTTATCATCCTGTAGGATCTCGTGGGTACGGTTGATCTCTGAATGCTGGTTGATAATACAGTTGCCCGCATAGTTCCAGATCATTTTGATCGGCACATCGAGTTTATCTTTCCCGCGCACACCATCGCGCAGCGCCGTCATTTCAGGGCCGCGTTCGATTGCATCGGTCCACATAAACATGGAAATGCTGGTCTGAATCGGGTTCTCCAGGGTCGGCATCCGCACGAACGGTAAAGAGTAAGAACCTTCGCGCGCACCGCTGTTACCGCCGTGAATACCGACGTTTCCGGTCAGGATAGAGAGCATGGAGATCGCACGGGTAGCAATTTCGCCGTTCGCATGACGCTGCGGGCCCCAGCCTTGAGAGATAAACGCCGGTTTAGCGGTCGCGATTTCACGCGCCAGCTTCACAATGCGATCGACCGGGATACCGGTGATAGCCGACGCCCACGCCGGCGTTTTCGCCACACCGTCGTTGCCTTCGCCGAGAATATAGGCTTTATAGTGACCATTGGCTGGCGCGCCCGCTGGCAGCGTCTTCTCGTCATAACCGACGCAGTATTTATCGAGGAACGGCTGATCGACCAGATTCTCGGTGATCATCACCCACGCCAGTGCAGATACCAAAGCGCCATCGGTTCCCGGACGAATCGGGATCCATTCATCTTCACGCCCGGCGCCGGTGTCGGTATAGCGCGGATCGATAATGATCATCCGTGCATTCGATTTCTGCCGTGCCTGCTCAAGATAATAGGTCACCCCGCCACCGCTCATACGCGTTTCGCCAGGGTTGTTACCAAACAGCACGACCAGCTGGCTGTTTTCGATATCAGACGGGCTATTACCGTCGGCCCAACCGCCGTAGGTATAGTTGAGACCTTCCGCAATCTGTGCGGACGAGTAGTCACCGTAATGGTTCAGATAACCGCCACAGCAGTTCATCAGACGGGCAACCAGGGTATTTCCCGGCGGCCAAGAGCGCGTCATGGTACCACCCAGCGTACCGGTACCGTAGTTGAGATAGATAGATTCGTTACCGTACTCTTTGATCAGGCGCTGCATGTTGGTGGCGATGGTATCGAACGCCTCCTCCCAACTGATGCGCTCAAATTTCCCTTCACCGCGTTTGCCCACGCGTTTCATCGGGTATTTCAGGCGGTCTGGGTTGTAGACGCGGCGACGCATAGAACGCCCGCGCAGGCAGGCGCGAACCTGATGCAAGCCATCGTAGTTATCATCACCGGTATTGTCGGTTTCGACGTATTTGATTTCACCATCCACAACGTGCATGCGCAGCGGGCAGCGACTGCCACAGTTTACGGTACACGCGCTCCAGGTGAGACGCTCGGCGGCAGTAGCCGGGGCTAGCGCATCAGCAGCGCTTACCATACGGCTAAACGGGAGCGTGAAGGCACTGCTGGCCATCGCCAGGCCGCCAATTGCCGAGGTTTTCATCAAACCGCGACGGCTGACCTCGGCTGCCAGAATGGCATCGGGGGTCTTAATTTTCATGAATACTCACTTCGTTGCTCACATTGAAAACAATACCGCTATATAGTTATAGATATAGCGAAATTTTTATTTTTTAGTTTTATCTGCTGCGGGTTACTTCGAAGGGAGTATTTCTCTTTTGAATGGTTAAGGTATTGCTCAGTATCAATGATGGGCACAAAAAAAGCGCCCGCAGGCGCTTTTTACATAAGAAAGGTGAATTAACCGATATATTCCAGGCCGTTCATATACGGGCGCAGAACTTCCGGCACCTCGATACGACCATCGGCCTGCTGGTAGTTTTCCAGCACTGCCACCAGCGTACGACCTACTGCCAGGCCGGAGCCATTCAGGGTGTGCACCAGACGGGTTTTCTTGTCAGATTTGCTACGGCAACGCGCCTGCATACGACGCGCCTGGAAATCCCAGACGTTAGAACAGGAAGAGATCTCGCGGTAAGTATTCTGCGCCGGCACCCACACTTCCAGGTCATAGGTTTTGCAGGCACCGAAGCCCATATCACCCGTGCACAGAATGATTTTGCGGTATGGCAGACCGAGCAACTGCAGAACTTTTTCTGCATGACCGGTCATCTCTTCCAGCGCCGCCATGGAGTCTTCCGGGCGAACAATCTGCACCATCTCAACTTTGTCGAACTGGTGCATACGGATGAGACCACGGGTATCACGACCATAAGAACCCGCTTCAGAGCGGAAGCATGGCGTATGCGCGGTCATTTTGATCGGCAGGTCATCTTCGTCGATGATTTCATCGCGCACCAGGTTGGTCAGCGGCACTTCCGCCGTTGGAATCAACGCATAGTTGCTGCTGTCAGCTTCTTCTTCCAGCGGACGCGTATGGAACAGGTCACCGGCAAATTTCGGCAACTGCCCGGTACCGTACAGCGTGTCCTGGTTTACCAGATACGGCACATAGTTTTCGCTATAGCCGTGCTGTTCGGTGTGCAGATCCAGCATGAACTGAGACAGCGCACGGTGCATGCGCGCGATCTGGCCTTTCATCACCACAAAGCGGGAACCGGTCAGTTTCACTGCCGCCGCGAAATCAAGACCGCTGTGCATTTCGCCCAGCGTCACGTGGTCGCGGACTTCGAAATCGAACTCACGCGGTGTACCCCAGCGGCTGACTTCAACGTTGTCGTTTTCGTCTTTACCGACCGGCACATCGTCGTGCGGAATGTTCGGGATGGTCAGTGCGATATCGCGGATTTCCGCCAGCAGCACATCCAGCTCAGATTTCGCGGCATCAAGCTGCTCACCGAGTTTGTTTACTTCCAGGCGTAATGGCTCGATATCTTCCCCGCGCGCTTTCGCCTGGCCAATGGATTTCGATCGCGAGTTGCGCTCTGCCTGCAGGTTTTCGGTTTCTACCTGCAGCACTTTACGACGCTCTTCAAGAGCGCGAAGTTTATCTACATCCAGCTTAAAGCCCCGGCGTGCCAGTTTTTCTGCGACTGCGTCTGGCTCGGTACGCAGCAGATTGGGATCGAGCATGCTTATCCTGTGCTTATCGAATTGAAAAAAGGGAATGCAACCGCAGCCTGCGGTTGCAAAGATACATTGCCAACATTACCGCAACGCCTGCGCTAGCGGTAGCGTTTTGTGCGGCTATTTTGATCCTGTTCATCGAGCCAGGCGAGCTTTTCGCCAATCTTGCCTTCAAGGCCACGGTTAGTTGGACGATAATAGCGCGTTTGTGCCATTTCCTGCGGGAAGTACTCTTCACCGGCGGCGTAGGCGTTGGGTTCGTCATGAGCATAGCGATACTCCTGCCCATAGCCCATCTCTTTCATCAGTTTGGTCGGCGCATTACGCAGGTGAACCGGCACATCGTAGTCCGGGCGTTCTCGCGCATCGGCCATTGCCGCTTTGAAAGCGGTATAGACGGCATTACTTTTCGGGGCACAGGCCAGATACACAATCGCCTGAGCAATCGCGCGTTCACCTTCCGCCGGGCCCACGCGAGTAAAGCAATCCCATGCGGAAATCGCGACCTGCATCGCACGCGGATCGGCGTTGCCGACATCTTCTGAAGCAATCGCAAGGCAACGACGCGCGACATACAAGGGGTCGCCCCCGGCGGAGATGATACGGGCATACCAGTAAAGTGCAGCATCTGGCGCGCTGCCACGCACCGATTTATGCAGTGCGGAGATTAAATCGTAGAAACGATCGCCTTTGTTATCGAAGCGCGCGCTGCGCTCACCGGCGATTTCGGTTAACAGTTCAGGTTTGAGCGTGCGCTTGCCGGAATCATCCACTTCGGCCATATCGGCCATCATTTCCAGCGTATTCAGGGCGCGCCGCGCATCGCCGTTCACCAGTTCGGCAATCGCCCGGCGGGTATCATCCGGCAAAACGATATCCTGGCCGCCGTAACCACGCGCATGGTCTTCCATCGCCTGAGACAGAACTTGCTCAATATCCTCGGTAGTGAGGGATTTCAGCAAATAGACGCGCGCCCGGGAGAGCAGCGCCGAGTTCAGTTCAAACGAGGGGTTTTCGGTGGTCGCGCCAATAAAAGTAATCGTGCCGTCTTCAATATGCGGCAGAAAGGCGTCCTGCTGGCTTTTATTGAAACGGTGAACTTCATCAACAAACAGAATGGTGCGGCGACCGGCGTTACGGTTCTGCCGGGCGCGTTCAATGGCTTCGCGGATCTCTTTCACCCCGGACGTCACCGCAGAGATGCGTTCGACATCGGCGCTGGCGTAACGCGCAATCACTTCCGCAAGTGTCGTTTTACCGGTGCCCGGCGGCCCCCACAGGATCATTGAGTGCAAATGCCCGGCTTCGATGGCGCGCGGTAGTGGTTTCCCGGCGGCCAGCAGATGCTGCTGACCGATGTACTGCGCTAAATTTTCTGGCCGCATACGGGCGGCCAGAGGTTGAAAGGTATTATCTGAAAAGTCGAGCGACATGTTGCTCACGACCTACCTCTACTTACGTTGATCGTCCACCGTCACCCCGGCTGGCGGCGTAAAGGTAAACTTAGACGCGTCTACCGCGCCGTTTTGCTGCGATTTCAGCTGATAGCTGCTGCGCTGGTCGTCCTGCTCAATCGCGCTGAACTGATGAATAGTGCCATCGCGACCAACATTAATGGTGAACTGCTTCAGGTTGCCGTTGCTGCCTTTCGGCGTCAGCATAAAGTCATCACCACTCTGCTTGATGTTGTACTGCGCCCAGTCGCTGGACTGGTTACGGGCAATCAGCATAAACGGCGTATTGCCTGTCGCATCGCTCAGACGCGTAGCGGTCACCTGCTCCACAAACGGGTTGTAGAACCAGAGGGTTTTACCATCAGACACCAGAATGCTTTCATCCGGCTGGGTCATGTGCCAGTTAAACAGATTCGGGCGTTTCACCCACAGATCGCCCTGGCCATCCTGTACCGCGTTGCCGCTACCGTCCGTTACTTTCTGGGTAAAGCTCGCGTGGAAACTGCTCACTTTATCCAGACGGCTTTTCAGATCGCTGGCAGCATCTGCCCAGACGCTACTGACAACAAAGCTGGAAAGTAATGCACACGTGATTGCTGCCTTTTTCATCATTAATCCTTAATAGCATCATGCTCCCGACGGGGAGGCTTCTGTCGCTCACTTTAGGCTTAAGCTCAGCGAGGCGACAGAAGAAAATACTGAATTTTGACTTTTTTACCTGGTTTTACGATCACTCGAACGGCGGTGGCGCAAGCACTTCGCGGTTACCGTTGTGCCCTTGCTCGCTGACAATGCCCTGCGCTTCCATCTGTTCGATGATGCGCGCCGCACGGTTATATCCGATGCGGAACTGGCGCTGCACGCCAGAGATCGAGGCTTTCCGTTTTTGCGTCACAAAGTTGACCGCCTGATCGAATAACGGATCCAGCTCTTCACCGCCATCTATACCGCCACCGCCACCTTCGCTTTCGCTGTCAGAGGTGATGCCCTCGATATATTGCGGGCGACCACGCGCTTTCCAGTCCTGCACCACAGCGTGCACTTCTTCATCCCGCACGAACGCGCCATGAACACGCACTGGCGTGCTGGAGTTCGGCCCGGAGTAGAGCATATCACCCATCCCCAGCAGTGATTCCGCGCCGCCCTGGTCGAGAATGGTGCGGGAGTCGATTTTACTCGACACGGTAAACGCAATACGCGTCGGGATGTTCGCTTTAATCAGGCCGGTGATAACATCAACCGACGGACGCTGGGTGGCCAGCACCAGGTGGATACCCGCGGCACGCGCTTTCTGCGCCAGACGGGCGATAAGCTCTTCCACTTTTTTACCGACCGTCATCATCAGGTCAGCAAATTCATCCACCAGCACCACGATATACGGCAGTTTTTCCAGCACCGGATGCGTGGCATCCATGCTGTCACCCGGTTTCCAGTATGGATCCGGAATCGGGCGGCCCATACGTTTTGCCTCAGCGATTTTCTCGTTGTAGCCCGCAAGATTTCGCACGCCCAACGCCGACATCAGCTTATAGCGACGTTCCATCTCATTGACGCTCCAGCGCAGGGCATTGGCGGCGTCTTTCATGTCGGTGACCACTTCCGTTAACAGATGCGGAATACCTTCATACACGGAAAGCTCCAGCATTTTCGGGTCGATCATAATGAAACGCACATCTTCAGGCTGCGCTTTGTAAAGCATACTGAGGATCATGGCGTTCACCCCGACAGACTTACCAGAGCCCGTCGTACCGGCAACCAACAGGTGCGGCATTTTCGCCAGATCCGCCACCACCGGTTCACCGGCAATGTCTTTACCCAGCACCACAGAAAGTGGAGACGGATTATCGCGGAAACGTGCACAGTCGAGCACTTCGCGCAGATAAACGGTTTGACGTTTTTTGTTAGGCAGTTCCAGGCCAACGTACGGCTTACCTGGGATCACTTCCACCACGCGCACAGCGACAGTCGAGAGTGAACGGGCCAGGTCGCGCGACAGGTTAGAGATACGCGCCGCTTTCACACCCGGTGCCAGGTTCAGCTCAAATCGCGTGATGACCGGGCCTGGAGAATAGTTCACCACATCAGCCTTGATACGGAAATCCGCCAGGCGCGCTTCGACCAGACGCGCCATTTGTTCCAGCGCGAAGGTATCCACCGGCTCAACTTCCGTTGGCGGCGGCGTCAGCAGATCTAATGACGGCAGCGGCGTGGTCGGCTTAAGCGCCGGACGATCGTCGCCGTTACGCATCAACAGCGGGTGGATCAGGCTCTCTTTAGGCTGCGGAGCCGGCTGTTGCGGCTGCTGCACCTGGGGCTGATAACCCTGCGGCTGCGGTTGCTGCGTCTGAGATGGGTACGCCTGCTGATGCGGCATCGGCTGTTGCACAGGCGGCTGCTGTACCGGCTGCTGCTGATAATGTGGCTGCTGCACCTGCGGCTGGTAAGCCTGCTGATGCTGCGGCGGTTGTTGCACCGGTGGCTGCTGATAATGCTGCTGTGTCTGAGGCTGTTGCACCTGCGGCTCCGGCGCTACGCTCGGCGTAAACAGCGGGGCTTTCGGGGTGTCATCAATCAGTGCTTTGGTCGGCGAAAAATCGAAGTCATCCAGCGAGAACGGATGCGCGCCTTCCGGCTGTTCACTGGCATAACGCGACTGCTGGCTGGCGGCAAACTGGCGTGCCAGTTCCGCTTCGGCGGCAGCATCTGCGTCGTCTTCATCGTTGTCAATATGTGTATCGCTGCCGTAACGCTGCTGCTGCGTCGCCGCAAACTGACGCGCTAAGGCATCCTGTTGCAACGCATCGGCTTCATCATCAGTCAGGTTGTCGACATCCACATCGTGCTGACCGCGCTCCGTGCCACGAGCACGCTCTTCCGCCATACGTTGTGAAGGCAGTTTTATCCCATAAGACGCCAGCTCGCGACGGGTTGGCACGCGTACGCGGTTAGGGCGAGGCAGTTTAGGGCCAATGCCTTCTTTGACCTGTGGACGCGGGCCATCAACCGGGCTAAAGAGCGGTGCAGCAGCGGCTGCCGTCGCGGCGGCTGCCGCAACGGAGGAGGAAGCCTCACGCACGCTGGCAGCAACAGGCGCGACGGCAGGCGTCGGATCTATCGCTGGCGTAACGGCTGGCGCAATGTGCTGCTCAACCGGGGCCAGAGGCTCCGGAATCGGTTGATACCAGGCCGCCAGCTGTTCACGTTCGCGCGCACGTTTTTCTTCGACTTCTTCGAAATAGTAAAGCGGTGGACGCTGATGCGGTTTCGGCTCTTCTTCTACAACCGGCTCAGGCGCGACAGGCTCAACCGGCGGCTGTTGATAAACCGGTTCCGACGCGTATGGCTGAGGCTGCTCATAAGCTGGCTCCGGCGCATACGGCTGCGGCTGTTCGTAAACAGGCTCTTGCACGTATGGCTGAGGCTGTTGATAGACCGGCTCTGGCACATATTGCTGCGGCTGTGCATACACAGGTTCTGGTTCATACGGCTGGTACTGCTGCGGTTGCTGATAAACCGGTTCCTGGGCATACGGCTGAGGCTGTTGATAGCCCTGCAATAGCGGGTCATCCTGATATGGCTGAGGTTGTGCAGGCGGCCAGCCTTCTGGCGCTGGCGCAATTGAAGGTTCAACCGGATTTGCGGCAGAAACCGTCTGCCACTCGACGCCTGGCTGTGCTGCGCCATCAAGCGCGCTCGGTGCTGTCGTCACAGGATCAGCCGGAGCCGCCCAGGCTTGTGTCGCCGTTGTCGCGGCGGCCGCGGCGGTAATCGGTTCAGTGACGGTATGGCCATTCAGCAGCGGATCGTATTCATCGCTTTCGCTTCGCACTGCGCTTGAACCTGAAAACAGCACATCATCGGTATCTGGACGCAATGCAGTACTGCCGGAGAACAGCACATCATCAGGATCGGCCTGAACGCCACGGGCGCTGTACTGCACCGCCTCTTCCGGGTCATCCATGCGTTTACCCGAGAAAAGCGCCGCATCGGTCTTGCGCCCCATTGGGTTAGAGAATTTTTCAGCGATACGTTGACGACGCGCCAGCGCGCCACGAAGAATACGCGCCCGACGGGAATCACGCTTCGCTACGGGCTCATCATCTTCATACTCTTCGTCATCTTCGTACTCTTCTTCATCCACCCAGGTGTCATCCCGGCGCGTACGATTACTGGCGAAGGTGAGAATATTGAGGATCCAGCTACCGATTTTTTCGGCAATGCTGACCCAGGACCAGCCGGTGAACAGCGTTAAGCCCGCCGCCCAGATACATAACAGGGCAATGGTGCCGCCGCTGCTGTGCAGCATCGGTTGCAGCGCGGTGCTGAGCAGGCTGCCAATCACGCCGCCGGAGGCAAAGTACCAGATATCATCGGCGTTGATCGCGGCCAAACCGCAGGCGGTGAGGATCATCGCCAGCACGCCAATCAGGCGTAACGAGACCGCAAAGTAATCGATGTATTCATCGCTGGCGCGGTGTCGCCAGGCGAACCAGCAACCGCCGACGATAATCACCGGGATGGTGTAAGCCATGACGCCGAAAATAAAGAACAGCGTATCAGCAAGCCATGCGCCCGATGCGCCGCACAGATTATGGATAGGTTCATGCCAGGCTGTTTGCGACCAACTGGGATCGGAAGGATTGAAGCTCAGTAGTGCCGCCATCAACCAGATGGCAAAAAGGGAACATAAGAGGAGTAACGCCTCAAGGAGTCGGCGTCCACTGCTCAGTTTTGTCAGTTTGACTTCTTTGTCTTCTGTATATTCCTGGCTCAAGAAAGGCTCTCCAGGTGCCAAATGCTAAAACGGACAACAGCGCCGGGTCTCCCCGGCACTGTTGCTGTATGGATTAACAGGAGTGTAATCAAACTGAGCTGATTTTGCACCTGTTCCGTATTAGCGAGTCTTAATTACCAGACGATTACTCTGCTTCACTTCTTCCATAACAACATAGGTACGGGTGTCGTTTACGCCAGGCAGGCGCAGCAGGGTTTCGCCCAGGAGTTTACGGTATGCCGACATATCCGGTACGCGGGTTTTCAACAGGTAGTCGAAATCACCTGAAACCAGATGACACTCTTGAATTTCTTCAAGTTTTTGTACGGCGGCGTTAAATTGTTCAAACACATCCGGCGCACCGCGATTCAGAGTAATCTCAACAAAGACCAGCAGTGAAGCGTCCAGATAATGCGGGTTCAACAGTGCAGTATAGCCCTGAATGAAGCCCTGACGTTCCAGTCGGCGCACACGCTCAAGGCATGGCGTCGGAGAAAGCCCTACTCGTTTTGAAAGCTCGACGTTGGAAATACGCCCATCTTTTTGCAGTTCATTCAGAATATTACGATCGATGCGGTCGAGATCTTTGCCGGGGCGCTTTTTACTATCTACCATTATTATTGTCTCTCTGTATTCCTTCCCTACTCCTGTCTTGACCCTGTGCACTTCACTGTTCAGAGCCTGAACCCGTCGTCCACGCGCAGCCTATTCACTGACGGCGCATAACCCAGGGGTACGTGTATGAGAAGCCCGGTGCCGCAAAGCGGCCGCTGACATCACGTATGGTGTCTGTCCACACCATACGTAGATTTCAGCTAACCGGGTAAAAATGGTGTTTCAGTGCATTAAAATTCGTAACACTGCCAACACTGCTTTTCTTCTTCCTTGAATGTTTTCGCAAAAGCACAGGGGATTGTCAAAGCAAAACATCGTTTTTTAGTACAACATGCCGGATATTCATTATCAGTGGGGCGAAATTGATAGCAAATCGTCTTATAATTGGGCGACTCACAGTAGGAATAGTTATATTTCCTGTCGTAAAAATCATCAATTCATCGGTTCTTGCTATTGCACATATCGTTAACAAAATCGCTCTGCCCTTTTTTTACGTCAACAAATTCCCTACAATCCAGCCCAATGTCTGCCAACAATTATGGGGATCTCATGGGCACGGCCAAACACAGTAAGCTGCTTATCCTTGGTTCAGGACCTGCGGGATACACCGCAGCGGTCTACGCCGCACGCGCAAACCTGCAGCCGGTTTTGATTACCGGTATGGAAAAAGGCGGTCAGCTGACCACCACCACAGAAGTGGAAAACTGGCCTGGCGATCCAAACGACCTGACCGGGCCGCTGCTGATGGAACGTATGCACGAGCATGCGACAAAGTTCGAAACTGAAATTTTGTTCGATCACATCACCCGCGTGGATTTACAAAATCGTCCGTTCCGCCTGATTGGCGACAATGGGGAATACACCTGCGATGCGTTAATCATCGCTACGGGGGCGTCTGCTCGCTATCTGGGTCTGCCTTCTGAAGAGGCGTTCAAAGGTCGTGGCGTTTCCGCCTGCGCGACCTGCGACGGATTCTTCTATCGCAACCAGAAAGTCGCGGTTATCGGCGGGGGCAACACCGCGGTGGAAGAGGCATTGTACCTCTCTAACATCGCTGCTGAAGTGCACCTGATTCACCGTCGCGACAGCTTCCGTGCGGAAAAAATCCTGATCAAGCGTCTGATGGATAAAGTGGAAAGCGGCAACATCGTGCTGCACACGCATCGTACGCTCGAAGAAGTGACGGGCGATCAGATGGGCGTGAGCGGCCTGCGTCTGCGCGATACGCAGAATAGCGACAATATTGAAACGCTGGACGTTGCGGGTCTGTTCGTCGCCATCGGCCACAGCCCCAATACCGCTATCTTTGAAGGTCAGTTGGAGCTGGAAAACGGCTACATCAAAGTACAGTCCGGTATCCACGGTAACGCTACCCAGACCAGCATCCCGGGCGTATTCGCCGCGGGCGATGTCATGGACCACATCTACCGCCAGGCGATTACCTCTGCCGGCACCGGTTGTATGGCCGCGCTGGATGCAGAACGTTATCTCGACGGTTTAGCTGACGCGTGTAAATAATCTTTACAAGTCAGTAACAAAGGTAAATAAGGCGACTATAAGTCGCCTTTATTTTTGCCGCGATGTAACATTGCCGTGCCTAAAAATTCTCATTACAAGCACCTGCGAAGCACGCAATGAATAAAAGCCGTCAACAAGAACTCACCCGCTGGTTAAAACAGCAAAGTTTGATCTCCCGTCGCTGGTTGATGATTTCCCGCCTGCTGGGCTTTGTCAGCGGCGCATTAATTATCGCCCAGGCCTGGCTTCTGGCCCGCATCCTCCATCATATGATTATGGAGAACATCCCGCGCGAGGCACTATTGCTGCCTTTTGTACTGCTCGTTCTGGTGTTCATTTTGCGCGCCTGGGTGGTGTGGTTACGCGAACGCGTGGGTTTCCATGCCGGCCAGCATATTCGCTTTGAAATACGCAAGCAGGTGCTCGACAGGCTTCAACAGGCCGGCCCTGCATGGATTCAGGGTAAACCAGCCGGTAGTTGGGCGACGTTAATTCTTGAGCAGATTGACGACATGCACGACTACTATGCGCGCTATCTGCCGCAAATGGCGCTGGCCGTCTGCGTGCCGCTGCTGATTGTGGTCGCAATCTTCCCATCTAACTGGGCGGCTGCGTTGATTCTGCTGTTTACCGCCCCGCTTATCCCGCTGTTTATGGCGCTGGTTGGAATGGGCGCGGCGGACGCTAACCGTCGCAACTTCCAGGCGCTGGCTCGCCTGAGTGGACACTTCCTCGACCGCCTGCGTGGGATGGAAACGCTGCGTATCTTTGGTCGCGGGGAGGCTGAAACCGAAAACATCCGCGAAGCCTCACAAGATTTCCGTCAGCGCACGATGGAAGTGTTACGCATGGCGTTCCTCTCTTCCGGCGTGCTGGAGTTCTTTACCTCACTCTCAATTGCCCTGGTAGCAGTCTATTTTGGTTTCTCATATCTCGGCGAACTCAATTTCGGCAGCTACGGGATGGCGGTCACGCTCTCGTCAGGTTTCCTTGCGTTAATCCTCGCCCCGGAGTTTTTCCAGCCCTTGCGCGATTTAGGTACCTTCTATCATGCCAAAGCGCAGGCCGTTGGCGCCGCCGACAGTTTAAAAACCTTTATGGAAACGCCACTGGCGCATCCGGAACAAGGCGAGCGTGAACTCAACGATAAAGAGCCGGTAACCCTGACGGCGCGGGATCTGTTCATTACTTCGCCCGAAGGGAAAATTCTTGCCGGGCCGCTGAACTTCACTCTGGAGGCCGGTCAGCGCGTAGTGATGGTTGGACAAAGCGGCTCCGGAAAGAGTTCATTGCTGAACACGCTGGCAGGATTTCTGCCGTATACCGGTTCTTTACAGGTCAATGGCGTGGAACTGAGTCAGCTTCACCCCGATAGTTGGCGGCGCATGATGAGTTGGGTCGGGCAGAACCCGCAACTCCCGGCCACCACGCTACGCGAAAACGTTCTGCTGGCCAATCCTCACGCCAGCGAGCAACAGTTACAAGCCGCGCTGGATAACGCCTGGGTCAGCGAGTTTTTACCGTATCTTCCACAGGGCGTCGACACCGTTGTAGGCGATCAGGCCGCACGGCTCTCCGTCGGCCAGGCGCAGCGCGTTGCCGTGGCACGCGCGCTGCTGATGCCCTGCCGATTATTGTTGCTCGATGAGCCCACCGCCAGCCTGGATGCACACAGCGAGCAGCGTGTCATGCAGGCGCTCACCCGCGCCTCTACCCAGCAAACCACGCTGATGGTCACACACCAACTGGAAGAGATTACCAACTGGGATGTCATCTGGGTGATGGATAACGGCCAGATTGTTGAGCAAGGCAGCTATCAGCAGCTTGCCGGAGCGCAGGGCCCGTTTGCGCGCCTGCTCGCCAACCGTCAGGAGGAAATTTAAATGCGTGCGTTACTCCCCTATCTGGCACTGTACAAACGCCATAAATGGCTGCTGACGCTCGGCGTGGTGCTGGCGATCGTCACCCTGCTGGCGAGCATTGGTCTGTTGACGCTGTCCGGTTGGTTCTTATCGGCCTCCGCCGTCGTCGGCGTAGCGGGCGTCTACAGCTTCAACTACATGCTACCGGCGGCGGGCGTACGCGGCTCAGCGATTATCCGTACCGCGGGGCGCTATTTCGAGCGTCTGGTTAGCCATGACGCCACCTTCCGCGTATTGCAGCACCTGCGCGTCTTCACCTTCAGCAAATTGCTTCCCCTCTCCCCTGCCGGGCTGGCACGTTTTCGTCAGGGCGAACTGCTCAACCGTATGGTGGCTGATGTTGATACCCTCGATCACCTCTACCTGCGCGTGATTTCACCGTTAGTTGGCGCACTGGTGGTTATTCTGGTCGTGACCTTCGGGCTGAGTTTCCTGGATGGCACACTGGCGCTGACCCTCGGCGGTATTATGCTACTAACACTCTTTTTGCTGCCGCCCCTGTTCTATCGCGCCGGTAAACCCACCGGCGAGCAGCTAACGCATCTGCGTGGGCGCTATCGCCAACAGTTGACCAGTTGGTTACAGGGTCAGGCTGAGCTGACGATTTTTAACGCCAGTACGCGATACCGCGAGCAGATGGAACAAACGGAAGTAAACTGGCATGACGCACAGCGTCGCCAGTCGGAACTGACGGCCCTGTCGCAAGCGCTGATGCTGCTGATTGGTGGCTTAGCCGTGATCGCCATGCTCTGGCTGGCCGCCGGTGGCGTAGGTGATAACACCCAGCCTGGCGCGCTGATTGCGCTGTTTGTCTTCTGCGCGCTGGCCGCGTTTGAAGCGCTGGCCCCGGTTACCGGTGCATTCCAGCATCTTGGTCAGGTGATTGCCTCAGCGCTGCGCCTGACGCAGATTATCGACCAGAAACCCGAAGTCACGTTCCCACAAACAGAAGCCACTGTGCCAACACAGGTGGCGCTACGCTTTGAGAACGTCACCTTCAGCTACCCAGAGCAAGCACAGGCGGCGCTGAGCGATATCGCCCTGCAGGTTAACGCGGGTGAGCATATCGCCATTCTGGGGCGCACCGGTTGTGGTAAATCGACGCTGCTTCAGTTGATTACGCGCGCATGGGATCCGCAGCAGGGGGCGATTTTGCTCAATGAGCAACCGCTTAGCAATCTGGATGAACCGACGCTGCGTCGCGCCATGAGCGTGGTACCTCAGCGCGTGCATCTTTTCAGCGCCACACTCCGCGACAACCTTCTGCTGGCGCGTCCTGACGCCAGCGATGCCGAACTGAGCGCCGTTCTGGAACAGACGGGCCTCGGCAAACTACTGGAAGAGAGCGGTCTCAATAGTTGGCTGGGCGAAGGCGGACGCCAGCTCTCCGGGGGTGAACTGCGTCGCCTGGCAATCGCCCGTGCGTTGCTGCACGATGCGCCGCTGATGCTGCTGGATGAGCCCACCGAAGGGCTGGACGCCACCACTGAAAGCCAGATCCTTGATTTAATGGCCGAGCTCATGCGTGATAAAACCGTGCTGATGGTGACGCACCGTCTGCGCGGGCTGGCGCGTTTTAATCGCATCGTAGTGATGGACAACGGGCAAATTATCGAACAAGGTACTAACGCAGAATTGCTGTCGCAACAGGGGCGTTATTACCAGTTTAAGCAGCGTTTGTAGGCTATTATTGAGCGATCGGTATTATGAGGTAGTCGAAACATGCGCCTTGTTCAGCTCTCCCGTCACTCGATAGCGTTTCCTTCACCGGAAGGGGCGCTTCGCGAGCCGAATGGTTTACTGGCCTTAGGGGGCGATTTAAGCCCCGCTCGCCTGCTGATGGCCTATCAGCGCGGCATTTTTCCCTGGTTCTCACCGGGCGATCCTATTTTATGGTGGTCGCCCGATCCGCGCGCGGTGCTGTGGCCGGAGACCTTCCACATCAGTCGCAGCATGAAGCGCTTTCACAGCCGTTCGCCTTATCGCATCACGCTAAATTATGCATTTGGTCGGGTGATTGAAGGCTGCGCGCAAGACCGCAACGAAGGCACCTGGATAACCACCGGCATCGTACAAGCCTATCATCGCCTGCACGAACTGGGGCACGCGCACTCGATTGAAGTGTGGAAAGGTGATGAACTTATTGGCGGCATGTACGGTGTTTCGCTGGGCGCCCTTTTTTGCGGGGAGTCTATGTTCAGCCGCGCGGAAAACGCTTCGAAAACGGCGCTGCTGGTATTTTGTGAGACATTTCAGCAAAGCGGCGGGAAACTCATCGACTGTCAGGTGCTGAATAGTCATACCGCGTCCCTGGGTGCCGTGGAAATAGCGCGTCGTGAATATCTGGAACAACTCGATATATTACGTATGCATCGTCTGCCGGAACATTTCTGGGTGCCACGGACACTCTTTTCACCGGAAGTGTAAATGTTTTCAGCACAATTTTTGTCAGGATGATATAATTGTGCCCTGAGAGTCGCTTCTGCCTTTTGCCCTACCGCCGTTTGGGAATCATTCGAGTCAGATCTCCCGCAGTATCCAACCCGGTCTGCGTTACTCGCACGCTTTTTTCGTGTGGCGATGGGGTAATGCGCAAAAACGACTTTCGGCGATTCATTCGCAAAATCTTTACTTACATGATGAAGTTCGGCATTATCTTGCCGGTTAAAAACTATGGTAGTGATACCCCGAGGACTAGATGGCCAAAGAAGACAATATTGAAATGCAGGGTACCGTACTTGATACGTTGCCTAACACTATGTTCCGCGTAGAACTTGAAAACGGTCACGTGGTAACTGCGCACATCTCCGGTAAAATGCGCAAAAACTACATCCGCATTCTGACGGGCGACAAAGTGACTGTTGAGTTGACCCCGTACGACCTGAGCAAAGGCCGCATTGTCTTCCGTAGTCGCTGATCGTTCCTGAGCCCTTTAGTGGCACCAGATGCTGAAAGGCCGGGGAAATCCCCGGCCTTTTCCGTTTGTGGCGTAATGACTGCCTGGACAGCACGTTATCGCTAAGAACGAGTTTCTGTAGCTGCGTGCGCGGTAGTGAACTTTGCCCTCCGGCAGGCTCTCTGATACTCATCTTTCTAAGCTGCCTGTACGGCAGTGAACATCGCAATTTTGCCCATGTTAAGTGCCCGTTCTTTCTAAGCTGCCTGTACGGCAGTGAACTCATCTGAGATGTTTGCACGCCAGTTGCGTGATTTCTAAGCTGCCTGTACGGCAGTGAACGGTTGCACTGGACGTCTGTAATCGGCGGCAAGTTTCTAAGCTGTCTGTACGGCAGTGAACCAGGTCATCCTGCGATGGCTGCATCATCATTTTTTCTAAGCTGCCTGTACGGCAGTGAACGTGCCAGAACCGGTCAAAACAGTGGCCGAGCTTTTCTAAGCTGCCTGTACGGCAGTGAACTTACCGGCCGTGTTATGTCGGTGCTTGCTGATTTTCTAAGCTGCCTGTACGGCAGTGAACCTTTTGGTTGTCGTTGGTGCCGATATTCGAACTTTCTAAGCTGCCTGTACGGCAGTGAACTGAACCCAAAACACTCTAGCATATTGTTATCCTTAAACTTAACACTCAAATCTCCCTTTTGACCCTATTTTTCACGTACCAATTCCCTGCGTTAACAATCAATAACTTACAAACATGTCCAAAAAAAGGGTTCCAAAACCATTCCGACGAACATAAAAAAGCCGGGCTGTCTCCAGCCCGGCTTTTGGTTGAAACTATGTGCTTACAACGCCTTATCCGGCCTACTCGTTCCTGGCCACCCGTAGGCCCGATAAGCTTGCGCATCGGGCATTTCAACGGTCGCCAATCGCCTCAAAGAAATTAATGCGCCGCTTCCGGTTTGTGCTTTTGCGCACTCTGGAAACCGTAGGTCAGCTCATTTTTCTCTTTATCCAGCGCCACCGTCACCTGGCCACCATCCACCAGCGAGCCGAACAGCAGCTCGTTTGCCAGCGGTTTTTTCAGGTTGTCCTGAATCACGCGGGACATTGGACGGGCACCCATTGCGCGGTCGTAGCCTTTCTCTGCCAGCCAGTTGCGGGCTTCCTGAGTGACTTCCAGCGACACGCCTTTCTGATCCAACTGCACCTGCAGTTCGACGATAAATTTATCGACAACCTGATGGATAACCTCAGTAGAGAGGTGATCGAACCAGATAATGTTGTCCAGACGGTTGCGGAATTCCGGCGTGAAGATCTTCTTGATCTCTTCCATCGCATCAGTGCTGTTATCCTGCTGGATAAGGCCGATGGATTTACGCTCGGTTTCACGCACCCCGGCGTTGGTGGTCATCACCAGCACCACGTTGCGGAAGTCGGCTTTGCGGCCGTTGTTATCGGTCAGCGTACCGTTATCCATCACCTGCAACAGCAGATTAAAGACGTCCGGGTGCGCTTTTTCGATTTCATCAAGCAGCAGTACCGCATGCGGGTGTTTAATCACCGCGTCGGTGAGCAGACCGCCCTGGTCAAAGCCGACGTATCCCGGAGGCGCACCAATCAGGCGGCTCACCGTGTGGCGTTCCATATATTCGGACATATCAAAGCGCAGCAGTTCAATACCCATCGCTTTCGCCAGCTGAACGGTAACCTCGGTTTTCCCGACCCCGGTTGGCCCGGCGAACAGGAATGAACCGACCGGGCGATGATCGTGGCCGAGACCAGCACGACTCATTTTGATCGCCTCGGTTAACGCGTCGATGGCTTTATCCTGGCCAAAGACCAGCATTTTCAGGCGATTGCCCAGCGTTTTCAGCGTGTCGCGATCGCTCTGGGAGACGCTTTTCTCCGGGATACGCGCAATGCGCGCGACCACGGATTCGATGTCTGCCACGTTGATCGTTTTCTTACGCTTGCTGATAGGCATCAGGCGCGCACGCGCACCCGCTTCATCAATCACATCGATCGCTTTATCAGGCAAATGACGATCGTTGATGTATTTCACCGCCAGCTCAACCGCCGCACGAACCGCTTTCGCGGTGTAACGCACATCATGGTGAGCTTCATACTTCGGTTTCAGACCGTTGATTATCTGCACGGTTTCCTCGACAGAAGGTTCGGTAATGTCGATTTTCTGGAAACGACGCGCCAGCGCACGGTCTTTCTCGAAGATGTTGCTAAATTCCTGGTAAGTGGTTGAGCCCATCACCCGAATTTTACCGCTGGAGAGCAGCGGTTTAATCAGGTTAGCGGCATCCACCTGGCCGCCCGACGCTGCGCCCGCACCAATAATGGTGTGGATTTCATCGATGAACAGAATACTGTTGTTGTCCTGCTCCAGCTGTTTGAGCAACGCTTTAAAGCGTTTTTCAAAATCACCACGATATTTGGTACCCGCCAGCAGCGAGCCAATATCGAGTGAGTAGATGGTGCAGTCGGCCATGATTTCCGGCACGTCACCGCGCACGATACGCCATGCCAGACCTTCGGCAATCGCGGTTTTACCGACGCCAGATTCACCCACCAGCAGCGGGTTATTTTTACGACGACGGCAGAGCACCTGAATGGCGCGCTCCAGCTCTTTGTCGCGGCCAATCAGCGGGTCAATACCGCCGACGCGAGCAAGCTGGTTAAGGTTGGTGGTGAAGTTTTCCATACGTTCCTCCCCGCCTGCTTGCTCTTCATTGTTCGGGGCCTGGCTTCCGGAATCGGAAGACTGGCTCGGTTCGTCTTTACGCGTACCGTGAGAGATAAAGTTGACCACATCGAGGCGGCTCACTTCATGTTTACGCAGAAGATACGCAGCTTGCGACTCCTGCTCGCTGAAAATGGCGACCAGAACATTTGCACCGGTGACTTCGCTACGGCCAGAAGACTGGACGTGGAATACCGCACGTTGCAGGACACGCTGGAAGCTGAGCGTCGGCTGTGTGTCGCGCTCTTCTTCACTGACCGGCAGAACCGGCGTGGTTTGTTCGATGAAGGCTTCGAGTTCCTGACGCAGCGCGACCAGGTCTACAGAACACGCTTCCAGCGCTTCACGGGCCGATGGGTTGCTAAGCAGTGCCAGCAGCAAGTGCTCGACGGTCATAAACTCATGACGGTGCTCGCGCGCTCTGGCGAAAGCCATGTTTAAACTGAGTTCCAGTTCTTGATTGAGCATAGGCACCTCCCCCAATTTTCATGCCTGATTTCAGGCTTTTTCCAGCGTACACAACAATGGATGCTCGTTCTCCCTCGCGTATTTATTCACCATGGCTACTTTGGTTTCTGCCACCTCGGCAGTGAAAACACCACAAATAGCTTTACCCTGATAGTGAACCGTGAGCATGAGTTGTGTGGCACGTTCTACATCATAAGAAAAGAATTTTTGTAACACGTCAATAACAAACTCCATTGGCGTGTAATCATCATTGACTAAAATCACTTTATACATCGACGGTGGTTTCAGCCCATCCTGTAGTTTGTCTTCCGTTAGCTGGTCAAAATCCAGCCAGTCTCTGCTCTTACTCATTGTCAGTCATCATCTTCGGTGGCAAGTGCGCAGTCGCTGACCTCTGTTTATACAGGTACTAAATCTACTGTAGATCATAGATAACTATCACCTATAGCTGTCATTAGCGAACTCTGTCACATTCCCGTCAATAGCGTTAACTGCTTCAAATTTTGATTCATTTTCCGCCCATCTGGCCCTTCAAACCCTTGACGCTTCGCGCGAAAACTCTAAATTGTAGTGGCGAGAGTTGGCGAGGTTTTAAACAACTCCTGACTCCACCACCGGTTCATTCCATCTACATATAAGAGTTACGAAGGATGTCGAAGTATGGAAATGGGTACTGTTAAGTGGTTCAACAATGCCAAAGGGTTTGGTTTTATCTGCCCGGAAGGCGGTGGCGATGACATATTCGCCCATTACTCCACCATTCAGATGGATGGTTACAGAACGCTAAAAGCCGGGCAATCGGTCCAGTTTGATGTTCATGAAGGCCCGAAGGGTAACCACGCCAGCGTGATTATTCCCATTGTCGAGGCAGAAACGGCCGCATAGCCTTCACGCTTCATTGTGTACATCCCGCCGTCAAAATGCCAGTCCCTTCGACTGGCATTTTTCTTTTACTCGCGTGCCAGCGCATCCACCGGATCAAGCCGGGCCGCGTTGCGAGCCGGTAACCAGCCAAACAGCACGCCGGTGAGCGTCGAACAGATAAACGCCGTAAGCAGCGCGACGGGCGAAAAACCAATTTCCCAGCCCGGCAAAATCAACTGCAGCGCCAGCGCTATCATTAAGGATAGCGTCACACCTAACGCCCCGCCTACCAGACACACCAAAACGGCTTCAATCAAAAATTGTTGCAGCACATTGCTGGCCCGCGCACCCACCGCCATACGAATACCGATTTCGCGCGTTCGCTCGGTCACCGACACCAGCATAATATTCATCACGCCTATACCACCCACCACCAGCGAGATGACCGCCACCAGTGTCAGAAACAGCTGTAATGTATGTGTGGTGCGTTCCGCCGTTTTCAAGACGCTGTCCATATTCCAGACGAAGAAATCTTTTTTCCCATGACGCAAACTGAGCAGGCGCGTGAGTTGTTGTTCGGCAAAACTGCTGTCATAGCCCTCTTTTACGCGTACCGTGATGGAATTAAGCCACGATTGCCCCATAACGCGCCCCGCCATCGTTGAATAAGGCAGCCAGACGCGTAAGATTGTGCTGCTGCCAAACATCGACTGTTTCTCATCCGCCACGCCAATTACCGTGGCAGGCATATTCCCCACCAGAATAATTTCACCCACCACGCTGGTTTTATTCGGGAAAAGCTGGCGGCGGGTGTTGTTATCGAGCACCACCACCTGCGCACGCTCAGCGGCCTGAATCGCGTTAAAGGTGTTGCCTTCGCTGAAGGTCATACCGTAGACGTTAAAATATTGCTGGCCAATCCCCTGCACGCTTGCAGCCACATCAATATTGCCCGCGCGCAACCGTAGGTTTTTAGAAACAGCGGGCGTGGCAGAACTCACCCACGACTGTTTTTCAATCGCCAGCAGGTCGTCGTATTTCAACGATTGTTGATACTGCGGGTCGTCGTCGCCAAAGTCTTTCCCCGGATACACATCAATCGTGTTGGTACCGATAGAACGGATATCCGCCAGCACCATCTGCTTTGCCGCATCCCCCACCACCACAATCGACACCACCGAGGCAATACCGATAATAATGCCGAGCATGGTTAATAGCGTGCGCATTTTATTGGCCGCCAGGGCGCGCCACGCCATCGACAGCGCTTCGCGAAAACTGTTGCTGAATTGCCGCCAGCCGGAGACGTGTTCACCGTTCAGGCGTCGCGCTTCGCCCGTCGCCGCTTTGGCCGGTGGATTACGTAAAATTTCGCCGTCATGAATTTCGATCACTCGCTCGGCCTGCGCGGCCACCTGCGGATCGTGGGTGACGATAATAATCGTGTGCCCCTGCTCTTTGAGCTGGTGCAGAATTGCCATCACCTCTTCGCCGGAACGGCTATCCAGCGCGCCGGTCGGTTCATCCGCGAGGATCACCTGCCCGCCGTTCATCAACGCACGCGCAATACTCACGCGCTGCTGCTGACCGCCGGAAAGCTGTGAAGGCGCGTAATCGACGCGCTCTTCAAGTCCGAGGCGCTTAAGCAGTTCCGCCGCGCGCACCAGACGAGCTTTACGCTCCATACCTGCGTACACCGCCGGCACTTCCACGTTTTGCACCGCCGTCAAATGCGAGAGCAAATGATAACGCTGGAAGATAAAACCAAAGTGTTCACGCCGCAGTTGTGCCAGCGCGTCGCTATCGAGTGTGGCAACATCAACGCCCGCAACGCGGTAGGTACCACTGGTCGGTTTATCGAGGCAGCCGATGATATTCATCAACGTGGACTTACCGGATCCAGATGCGCCGACAATCGCCACCATCTCCCCGGCGTTGATCTCCAGCGTAATGCCTTTCAGGACTTCGACACTTCCGTCACCGGAAGGATAACTACGGCGAATGTCCGTGAGCTGCAGCAGCGCCGTCATTTCGCGGCTCCCGCTTTGCCCTCGCCAATAATCACTTCGTCACCAGCTTCCAGACCTTTTGCGATTTCCACTTCCGTGTCATTGCGCGAACCAATGGACACTTCGCGCGGTTTCACCTCCCCGTTACGCAGCAGGCGCACGGTATAGCGGTTATCGCCCACGCTGTCGCCCAGCGCACTCAACGGAATGGTCAGCACGTTCTTCACGCCGGTGAGCTGAATATGTACCTGCGCCGTCATATCAAGACGCAATACACCTTGCGGGTTAGGCACTTCAAAACGTGCATGATAGAAAATGGCATCGTTCACTTTTTCCGGTGTCGGCAGGATATCTTTCAGCGTCCCTTCGTAGCGCGTCAGGGGATCGCCAAGAACGGTAAACCAGGCTTTCTGCCCCGGCTTCAGATGGATGACATCGGCTTCAGAGACCTGCGCTTTCACCAGCATGGTGCTGAGATCCGCCAGCGTCAGAATGTTTGGCGCCTGCTGTGCGGCGATCACGGTCTGCCCTTGCAGGGTGGTAATCTGCGTCACTTCCCCGGCCATTGGTGCTACGATCCGCGTATAGTCGAGGTTGGTTTTTGCCGTATCGAGCGAGGCCTGATTACGTTTGATTTGGGCATCAATCGTGCCGATTTGCGCCTGTTTAACAGCAAGCTCAGTCGTCGCGGTATCCAGATCCTGGCGTGAAATGGCCTGGGTTTTCGCCA
Organism: Pseudocitrobacter faecalis; assembly: GCF_965231525.1. Taxonomy (NCBI): domain Bacteria; kingdom Pseudomonadati; phylum Pseudomonadota; class Gammaproteobacteria; order Enterobacterales; family Enterobacteriaceae; genus Pseudocitrobacter; species Pseudocitrobacter faecalis. The sequence continues at coordinate 2,741,357 of NZ_CBDDNJ010000002.1, forward strand.
GTTGCTGTTGACGCGCCAGCGTCACCTGCGCCAGTTTACGTTCCGCTTCCGCCTGAGCGCGTTGCGCGCGCAGTTCCATCAGCGTGGCTTCCACTTCTTTAATCTGGTTTTCGGCCTGCTCCGGGTCAATCACCCCAAGCAGTTGCCCTTTTTTAACTTTATCGCCAATCTCAACGGAGAGCGTTTTTAACTGCCCGCTCACCTGCGCACCGACGTCAACTTTACGCAGTGCATCAAGCTTACCGGTCGCCAGCACGCTCTGTTCCAGCTCGCCCGGGCGAACAATCAACGTTTGATACTGCGGTAACGGCGCATTCAGCGTGCGCCAAATAGCAATCAGCCCCGCGATGACCACCACCGCGAGCAGCACATATCGTTTTTTTATTTTTCCCTTAATACGCATACCTATCCTGATATTTTTCGTTGTTTCAGCCAGAGTGAGAGCATCAACATCAACCGTTACTAAACAAACAAGTAAAGGTGAACAGGGTAACAGAGTTATTGAGAATTGGTTAAGTTTGCCAGTGGTGAAATCAACGCATCATCCATTACGCGGATTGCTGATATGTTGCAAACCACTGAAAACTCCCATTACCCGACGCTGCCCACCTCCAGCGTTGGCCTGTTCTTCTGCTTATGGAGCGGGCTGTGGCGCCCCGGTAAATTCTGGCATCAGCGCAGCTTTCGTAGAAAGTTTATGCTGCGTTCGCTATGGATGCCGCGTTTATCCCGCCAGTGGATGGCTGAAATGGCAAAATGGCCCGACCTCGAACGCCTGCTGTTAATTCAGCCGCGCCTGCCCGTCCGCCTGCATCGTCCTTATCTGGCCGTTAATCTTGATCGCCAACAGTTGCTGGATGCGCTGCGCTATCACTACCGCACGCTGCGCCAGGCGCTGACCACGGATGAGCTACAGCGTTACTTCGCCTGTGCAGGCATTCCGCTGGCTGAGATCGAAGGCAAAGAAGGCGAAATCTATACCCTGCATTTTGCGTCCGTTATCTCGCTGGATAAAGAGGGTGAAAGCACGATTCTGCTGCGTAACGCGCGTAATGAGATGCTGGCGGAAATCACTTTTACCATTTGCGAATATGACGGTAAACGCACACTGTTTATTGGCGGCTTGCAGGGCGGGAAAACCGAGCAGTCACAGCAGGATATTCATCAGGCGACCAAAGCCTGTCACGGCCTGTTTCCAAAACGCGTGGTGATGGAAGCGGTATGCAGCTTTGCCCAGCGCTGGCAGATGGAGCAAATTCTGGCAGTCAGCAATCAGGCGCATATCTACCGCAGCCTGCGTTATCGCGATAAAGAAAAAAAGATCCACGCGGATTATGACAATTTCTGGGAAGCCGTTGGCGGCGTGAATGATGAGCGCGGTTATTACCATCTACCGCTCTCCGTCGCCCGTAAAGACGAAGCGGATATCGCCAGTAAAAAACGCGCGGAATATCGCCGCCGTTACGCGCTGCTGGACAGCATCACCCGCCAGATCCAACAGCGCTTCAATGTTTAGTCGGCTTTACCGCGCGCCAGCCAGATAACGCGCGAGAACATTTTACGCAGCAGCGTCGGTACGGCGTCCACGCCGCGCCGCCCTGCTTCCATCGCCACCTCAATGGCCAGATCGGGTTTTGAGGAGCGATGAATCGCTTTCGTTATTACCCGGCGCATATTCATGGGAATATTCTCCGGCAGTTGCGCCACCCGATGGTAGACATCAGAGAACCCCTGACGGTACATAAAGTGTTCCATATCCAGCGCCGGAAGTGCTGTCAGGTAGTGACGCTCCTGCTCTCTGTCATTATTGAGCAGGCTGCGCACGGTCGCGGCGTATTTCTTACCTGCCTCATCGCCATCCACCAGCACGTGCCACTCAATTCCCATTCTCCGGGCAAATTTAATCAGTGGCTTCAGGCCGGACTGGGCAAACTCGATGACTTTTACCCCTTCGGCGTCAAAATGATGACCACACTGGCGCGCCAGTTCATTAATGACCCAGGTTTCGGTTTCGCCCTCCACCAGCAGCCAACAGCGAGCAAACAACGACGACGCGCGATTAAAGCGAATGTGGAACGAAATGCGGCGACTGTCGTCGGGGTTCATGCCGCCCGGCCCTAAACGCCACGCCGCCACACGGGAGGATTCACGCACCAGACGACAAACGTGCTCCATCGGCGTCAGCGATAACAGCTCACCAGAGTTGGTGGTGGTCACGCGCTGAAGCGGCAGCAGATTGAGTAAATTCCACGCGACAGACAGCATAATCGGGTGTAAGCGCGTTTCCGGATCTTCAATTAACAGCAACGGTCGGGCGTCTTTATCAAGGCGTACGGTGCCTTTTGCCTGCAATAACGTGGAAAAGAGCGCAAGAAGGATCATCCGGTGGCTGCGCGCGCCGGGTTTATCAATCATGCGGTTGATGATATCGAGATAACGCCAGCTGCGCTGTTCATCGTGGGAACGCTGACGCATCAGGCGATGACGCGCTTCATCTGAGCCTTGTTCAGAGAAGTAGTGTTCCAGCAGTTGCACCATCGCCGACAGCCCCTGACGAATCTGCGCATCGCTCAGATTTTGCGGGCTGGAAACCAGCTCGCGGGAGAGAAAATCAAGCTGTTGTGCGGTCACTTCGACGTCTGGCGTGTTGGGCACGGTGCCGTTGCGAATGCGGCGCATAAAGCGCGCGTCACGCAGGCGGAGCACGGGCATCAGGCGGATCAAATGACGCGCCATCGCGTCGATATCGTCCAGTTCCAGCGCATGCCCGTTGCTGTCGATAAAGCTGCGCAGGGTCATGACGCTGTCATCTGCGCCCAGCTCACCTTCCAGACGGTAAAACAGACGATGATAACCATCTTCCCCGCGCGACCAGCAATCGGCCAGGGGACGATAGCGCCGCCCGCGGTACCGCCCTGGCTCAGATTCGCGGAAGGTCAGAATAATATGCAGATGGTGCTCACGCCCCTTCACATCACCCGGCGGGAACCAAAAATCGTTGCGTACAAAGTGATAGAGCTCATCACGAGGAGATAACAGCAGGGTTAACGCGTCCAGCAGGCTCGATTTGCCCCAGGCGTTCTCGCCAATCAGGACGTTGTTTTGCTCCAGCATTAATGACAATCGATTAATGCCACGAAAACCGACAATTTCTACGCGTTCAAGAAGCATGTCCCCTCCGTTTAGCTACCGCCTTTTCCTTCTGTTATCGGCAGTATATACGCAAAAACATTCAAGTTGCGTCAAGCCGTTAAGAGAGTGCGGCATTGATACGAATCCGGACAGCTCAGGGAGGAGATGAAGCTGTTTGCCATTAGCACAAAAATGGAATAACAAACAGATAATGCTACCAATGAATATTCTTAAAAGAATGCACTACACTCTATTTAACCAACCAGATTGTTTAAGGAATAACATCACATTGCCTTACATCAAATTTAACGTATAAATTTAACTGGTGAAGGGATGACAACGTTTTTAAAATAACGACTTCTATACTCAGCTTTATTCTGTTGGCATTGCGGTGATTTTGTTCACTTACCCTGCCAGCGGTTATGCCGTGGGTATAAATTGTGTCGTCACCCCTTTCTGACGATAAATAATGTACAGAGAGAATTTACTCATCCTGTACGTGCTTTTTTATTGAGGTGGTTATGTTTAGAAAATTAGCTGCAGAGTTCTTCGGTACTTTCTGGCTGGTGTTTGGTGGTTGCGGTAGCGCCGTTCTGGCTGCGGCATTCCCGGAACTGGGTATCGGTTTCGCGGGCGTGGCGCTGGCATTCGGTCTGACCGTACTGACCATGGCGTTCGCTGTCGGTCACATCTCCGGCGGTCATTTTAACCCGGCTGTGACACTGGGCCTGTGGGCGGGCGGTCGTTTCCCGGCGAAAGATGTTATCGGTTATATCGTCGCTCAGGTTATTGGCGGTATCGTCGCAGCGGCAGTGCTGTATCTGGTTGCCAGCGGTAAAGCAGGCTTCGATGCGGCAGCCAGCGGCTTCGCGTCTAACGGCTATGGCGAACATTCACCGGGCGGCTTCTCTATGCTTTCCGCTATCGTCATTGAAATCGTGCTGACCTGTGGCTTCCTGCTGGTTATCCACGGCGCGACCGACAAACACGCTCCGGCAGGTTTTGCACCAATCGCTATCGGTCTGGCGCTTACCCTTATCCACCTGATCAGCATCCCGGTTACCAATACGTCTGTTAACCCGGCGCGTAGCACCGCGGTCGCTATCTTCCAGGGCGGCTGGGCACTGCAGCAGCTGTGGCTGTTCTGGGTTATGCCGATTATCGGCGGTATCCTCGGTGGCCTCATCTACCGTACTCTGCTGGAAAAACGCGACTAATTTACGCTTTGTTCTTGCCGGATGCGGCGTAAACACCTTATCCGGCCTACAAAATAGTGCAAATTCAATATATTGCAGAAACTTTGTAGGCCTGATAAGCATAGCGCATCAGGCAATGTTACGTTTGTTATCAGTCTCAAAGCCCGCTAAGCGGGCTTTTTTGTGTCGGATGGCGCTGCGCCACCGGGCAGGTTTGATATTTCATGCCAATTTGGGTAGTGTCATTGCCGCTCAATACACACTGCAAGGAATACGCCGCTCATGTTGTCGGGACTGCTAATCATTCTCGTACCCCTGATTCTGGGTTACCTGATCCCCCTCACCCATCGCCCCACGCTTCAGCTGATTAATCGACTGCTTAGCTGGATTGTTTACGTGATCCTCTTTTTGATGGGCGTGAGCCTGGCATTTCTTGATAATCTGGCCAGCAATCTGTTGGCTATTTTCTACTATTCCTCTATCAGTATTGTGGTTATTTTGCTGTGTAATATTGCAGCACTTTTCTGGCTCGAAAAATCTCTGCCCTGGCGTCATCATCATCAGCAGGAAAAATTGCCTTCGCGCCTGGCAATGGCGCTGGAATCATTAAAACTGTGCTTTGTGGTAGTTGGTGGTTTTGTCCTGGGTTTAACTGGCCTCTCATTTTTACAACACGCGACTGCCGCCAGCGAATATACGCTTATTTTCCTTTTATTCCTTGTGGGTATTCAGCTGCGCAACAGCGGCATGACGCTAAAACAGATTGTACTCAATCGCCGTGGGATGATTATTTCCGTGGTGGTGATGGCAAGTTCGTTAATTGGCGGAGTGATTAATTCCCTGATCCTCGGACTGCCATTAAAAACCGGACTGGCGATGGCGTCCGGGTTCGGCTGGTACTCGCTCTCCGGCATCATGACCACCGATGCTTTTGGCCCGGTGATTGGTAGCGCCACTTTCTTTAACGATCTGGCGCGCGAACTCATTGCCATTATGCTGATTCCGGCGCTGGTGCAGCGCAGCCGTTCTACGGCACTGGGTTTGTGCGGTGCCACGTCGATGGATTTCACCCTGCCCGTTCTTCAGCGCTCCGGCGGCGTGGAGATGGTGCCACCGGCCATCGTTCACGGCTTTGTATTGAGCCTGTTGGTTCCCCTGCTAATGGCCTTTTTCACCGCCTGATTACCCCCATGGCGGTAGCCTTCGCTGCCGCCAAAATTGCGCTAAATCAACCTCCCTTTAACTAGCCATAAAAACCGCTTTTCAAGCATATGGCACAGGCTTACCCTTAAACATGTATATTAAATATAACTTTAAAAGGTATGACCATGTTCTGTGTGCAATGTGAACAAACCATCCGTACTCCGGCAGGAAACGGCTGCGCGTACTCGCAGGGGATGTGCGGTAAAACCGCCGAAACATCCGATCTTCAGGATCTGTTGATTGCCGCTCTGCAAGGGCTCTCCGCCTGGGCGGTGAAAGCGCGTGAATACGGCATTATCGATCATGCGATTGATAACTTTGCGCCACGTGCATTTTTCTCTACGCTGACCAACGTCAACTTCGATTCTCCGCGTATCGTTAGCTACGCGCGTGACGCTATCGCCCTGCGTGAAGCATTGAAAACCCAATGCCTGGCCGTTGATGCCCACGCGAGCGTGAATAACCCGATGGCCGACCTGCATCTGGTCAGCGATGATTTAGGCGCACTGCAGCAGCAGGCCGCTGAATTTACCCCGAACAAAGACAAAGCAGCGATTGGCGAGAACATCCTCGGCCTGCGTCTGCTGTGCCTGTACGGCCTGAAAGGCGCGGCCGCTTATATGGAGCACGCGCACGTTCTCGGTCAGTACGATAACGACATCTACGCGCAGTATCACAAAATCATGGCGTGGCTGGGCACCTGGCCTTCCGATATGAACGCTCTGCTGGAGTGCTCAATGGAAATCGGCCAGATGAACTTCAAAGTAATGAGTATTCTGGATGCCGGTGAAACCACCAAATATGGTCACCCAACGCCGACTCAGGTGAACGTGAAAGCAACCGAAGGGAAATGTATTCTGATTTCCGGTCACGACCTGAAAGATCTCTACAACTTACTGGAACAAACCGAAGGCACCGGCGTTAACGTCTATACCCACGGTGAAATGCTGCCGGCACACGGTTACCCGGAACTGCGTAAATTCAAACATCTGGTCGGCAACTACGGTAGCGGCTGGCAGAACCAGCAGGTTGAATTCGCCCGCTTCCCGGGCCCTATCGTGATGACCTCAAACTGCATCATCGACCCGACCGTTGGCGCATACGACGACCGTATCTGGACCCGCAGCATTGTCGGCTGGCCGGGCGTGAGCCACCTCGAAGGCGACAACTTCGGCCCGGTTATCGCCCAGGCGCAGCAAATGGCGGGCTTCCCGTACAGCGAAATCCCGCATCTGATCACCGTTGGTTTTGGCCGTCAGACACTGCTGGGCGCAGCGGATACCCTGATTGATCTGGTCAGCCGCGAAAAACTGCGTCACATCTTCCTGGTCGGCGGTTGCGACGGTGCGCGTGGTGAACGTAACTACTTCACCGATTTCGCCACCAGCGTCCCGGACGATTGCCTGATCCTGACCCTGGCCTGCGGTAAATACCGTTTCAACAAACTGGAGTTCGGCGATATCGAAGGCCTGCCGCGTCTGGTGGATGCCGGTCAGTGTAACGATGCGTACTCCGCGATTATTCTGGCGGTGACGCTGGCAGAAAAACTGGGCTGTGGTGTTAACGACCTGCCGCTCTCTCTGGTGCTCTCCTGGTTCGAGCAAAAAGCGATCGTTATCCTGCTGACTCTGCTGTCCCTCGGTGTGAAAAACATCGTCACCGGGCCAACTGCGCCGGGCTTCTTCACCCCGGATCTGCTGGCAATCCTCAACGAGAAATTTGGTCTGCGTTCCGTGACCACCGTTGAGGAAGACATGAAGCAGTTGCTGAGCGCGTAAGGAGTAAACGATGACAATGCCAACCCCTCAATGTCCGTGGCGGATGCAGGTACACCACATCCATCAGGAAACGCCGGATGTGTGGACGCTGTCACTGCTGTGTCACGACTACTATCCGTACCGCCCTGGCCAGCATGCGCTGGTGAGCGTGGGTAACTCTGCAGATACCCTGCGCGCCTATACCCTCTCATCGACGCCGGGTGTCAGCGAATACATTACGCTGACCGTTCGTCGTATCGACGATGGTGCGGGCTCTCAGTGGCTGACCCGCGATGTCAAACGCGGCGATTACATCTGGCTGTCTGATGCGATGGGCGAGTTTACCTGTGACAATGAGCCGAACGACCGTTTCCTGCTGCTGGCAGCCGGTTGCGGGGTGACGCCGATCATTTCGATGCGTCGCTGGTTGGCAAAATATCGCCCGCAGGCTGACGTGCAGGTTATCTTCAACATTCGCTCACCGCAGGATGTGATTTTCGCTGACGAATGGCGCAACTATCCGGTCACGCTGGTCGCAGAAAACAACGCCACCCACGGTTTTGTCTCTGGCCGTTTAAGCCGCGAGCTGCTGCAAAGCGTGCCTGATATTGCCGCGCGCACCGTGATGACCTGCGGCCCCGCGCCGTACATGGACATGGTGGAGAAAGAAGTGAAAGCGCTCGGCGTAACTCGCTTCTTCAAAGAGAAGTTCTTTACGCCGGTGGCCGACGCCGTTAACAGCGGATTGAAATTTACCAAACTGCAACCGGCGCAGGAATTCTACGGCCCGGTAGGCACGACGCTGCTGGAGGCGATGGAAAGCAACAAAGTGCCGGTTCAGGCCGCTTGTCGTGCAGGCGTGTGCGGTTGCTGCAAAACCAAAGTGGTGTCTGGCGATTACACCGTCACCAGCACCATGACGCTAAGCGAACAGGAAATCGCCGACGGCTACGTACTGGCCTGCTCCTGCCATCCGCAGGGTGATTTAGTGCTGGCATAAACGCCTGAAACAACCAAAACCGAAACGGTCATCGGAAACGATGACCGTTTTTTTATGCATTGACATAAAACCATACAAATCAAAGGGAAAATAAAAAGCACAACCGTTATCTTCGACTAAACTTGTTAGCGATATCACATTTCAGGAGATGGAAAACCATGAAGCAAACCGTTGCCGCTTATATCGCTAAAACCCTTGAACAAGCTGGCGTTAAACGCATCTGGGGCGTCACCGGAGACTCGTTAAATGGCCTGAGTGACAGCCTCAACAGAATGGGCACCATTGACTGGATGCCCACGCGCCACGAAGAAGTGGCCGCCTTTGCCGCAGGCGCAGAAGCACAGCTCACCGGTGAACTTGCCGTTTGTGCGGGCTCGTGCGGGCCAGGCAACCTGCATTTAATCAACGGCTTGTTTGATTGCCATCGCAACCACGTGCCGGTGCTGGCAATAGCAGCCCATATTCCGTCGAGCGAAATCGGTAGCGGCTATTTCCAGGAAACGCACCCGCAGGAGTTGTTCCGCGAATGCAGTCATTACTGCGAACTGGTTTCGTCACCCGAACAAATTCCGCAGGTGCTGGCGATTGCCATGCGCAAAGCAGTGCTCAATCGCGGCGTATCGGTGGTTGTGCTTCCAGGCGACGTGGCACTGAAAGCCGCGCCGGAAAGCGCCAGCAGCCACTGGTATCACGCCCCGCTTCCGGTAGTGACACCCGCCGAAGAAGAACTTGATAAACTGGCGCAACTGTTGCGCTACTCCAGCAACATCGCCTTCCTGTGCGGCAGCGGTTGTGCCGGGGCGCATAAAGAGCTGGTGGAATTTGCCGCTAAACTGAAAGCACCGATTGTTCATGCCCTGCGCGGCAAAGAACACGTCGAATACGACAACCCTTACGATGTGGGCATGACCGGGCTGATTGGCTTCTCGTCGGGCTTCCACGCGATGATGAACGCCGATACGCTAATCCTGCTCGGCACACAGTTCCCATATCGCCCGTTCTACCCCACGGATGCCAAAATTATCCAGATTGATATCAACCCCGCCAGCATTGGCGCGCACAGTAAGGTCGATATGGCGCTGGTCGGCGATATCAAATCGACACTTCGCGCCCTGCTGCCAAAACTGGAAGAGAAAACCGATCGCCGCTTTCTCGATAAAGCGCTGGAGCACTATCGCGATGCGCGCAAGGGACTGGATGACCTCGCCAAACCCAGCGATAAAGCCATTCACCCGCAATATCTGGCGCAGCAAATCAGCCATTTCGCTGCTGATGATGCCATCTTCACCTGCGATGTCGGCACGCCAACCGTTTGGGCCGCGCGTTATCTGAAAATGAACGGCAAACGCCGCCTGCTCGGCTCGTTTAACCACGGTTCGATGGCGAATGCCATGCCGCAGGCGCTGGGCGCACAGGCCACTCACCCTGGCCGCCAGGTGGTGGCAATGTGCGGTGACGGCGGCTTCAGCATGCTGATGGGGGATTTTCTCTCGGTTGTGCAGATGAAACTGCCGCTGAAAATCTTCGTCTTTAACAACAGCGTACTGGGCTTTGTGGCGATGGAGATGAAAGCCGGGGGTTATCTGACGGACGGCACCGACCTGCACGACACCAACTTCGCGCGGATTGCCGAAGCGTGCGGCATCACAGGGATCCGCGTAGAGAAGTCCGCTGACGTCGATGAGGCCATTCAAAAAGCCTTCAGTATTGACGGCCCGGTGCTGGTGGATGTGGTGGTCGCCAAAGAAGAGCTGGCGATGCCACCGCAAATCAAACTGGAGCAGGCCAAAGGGTTCAGCCTCTATATGCTGCGCGCCATCATTAACGGGCGCGGCGATGAAGTGATGGAACTGGCGAAAACCAACTGGCTAAGGTAAAACATCTGACATTCTCCCCGGTTACAAGGAAATGTCATGATCGATTTACGCAGTGATACCGTTACCCGACCGAGTCGCGCCATGCTCGAAGAGATGATGGCCGCCCCGGTTGGGGATGACGTTTATGGCGACGATCCTACCGTCAACGAGCTCCAGCGCTACGCTGCCAGCCTTGCCGGTAAAGACGCCGCCCTCTTTTTACCCACTGGCACCCAGGCCAACCTGGTTGCCCTCTTAAGCCACTGTGAACGCGGCGAGGAGTATATCGTCGGCCAGGGTGCGCATAATTATCTGTATGAAGCGGGCGGGGCTGCGGTGCTGGGCAGTATTCAGCCGCAGCCGATTGACGCAGCTGTGGACGGCACGCTGCCACTCGATAAAGTCGCGGCTAAAATTAAAGCTGACGATATTCACTTTGCGCGTACCAAACTGCTGAGCATTGAAAACACCCATAACGGCAAAGTGTTGCCGCGAGACTATCTCCGTCAGGCGTGGGAATTCACCCGCGAGCGCAAGCTGGGGCTGCATGTCGATGGCGCGCGCATTTTCAACGCCGTGGTGGAATACGGCTGTGAACTGAAAGAGATTGCGCAATATTGTGATTCGTTCACTATTTGTCTCTCGAAAGGTCTCGGCACGCCTGTCGGTTCTTTGCTCGTCGGCAGTCATGATTACATCAAGCGCGCGACACGCTGGCGCAAAATGACCGGCGGCGGAATGCGTCAGGCCGGGATTCTGGCAGCCGCCGGGCTCTATGCGCTGAAAAACAACGTCGCGCGTTTGCAGGATGACCACGACAACGCCGCGTGGCTGGCGACACAACTGCGTGAAATCGGTGCGGACGTCATGCGTCATGACACTAACATGCTGTTTGTTCGCGTAGGTGATGAGCAGGCTGCCGCGCTGGGCGCATTTATGCGTGAACGTGATGTGCTGATCAACGCCTCGCCGGTAGTGCGTCTGGTGACGCATCTCGACGTCAGCCGCGAGCAGCTCAGCGACGTGGTCAGCCACTGGAAAGCGTTTTTAGCCCAATAAGGAGAGTGACGTGCCGCATACCGTTTTAGTCCTCGGTGCCAGTGGGTACATCGGCCAGCATCTGGTGGCGGAACTGAGCGCGCGCGGACATACCGTGCGGGCTGCGGCGCGGCACATTGACCGTCTGGAAAAGCAGCAGCTTCCCGGCGTAACCTGTCATTCACTCGATCTTGAGTGGCCGGTTTCCCTCCCCGCCCTGCTTGAAGGCGTAGAGACGCTCTATTATCTGGTGCACGGCATGGGTGAGAGCCGCGATTTTCTCGCCCATGAACGACAGGTGGCGCTGAATGTGCGCGATGCGCTTCGCCAGGTTCCGGTCAAACAGATTATCTTTTTAAGCTCATTGCAGGCTCCCGCACATGAACAATCGGAACACCTGCGCGCCCGTCAGGCCACCGGAGATATTCTGCGGGAAGCGGGCATTCCGCTCACCGAACTGCGGGCGGGGATCATTGTCGGTGCGGGATCTGCCGCTTTCGAAGTGATGCGCGATATGGTTTACAACCTGCCCGTTCTCACACCGCCGCGCTGGGTTCGATCGCGCACCACGCCAATTGCCCTCGAAAACCTGCTGGTGTATCTGGCGGGGCTGCTGGAATATCCAGCCTCAGAGCATCGCGTCTTTGAAGCAGCGGGCCCGGAAGAACTTACCTATCAACAGCAGTTTGAGCACTTTATGGCGGTGAGCGGTCGACATCGCCCCTTGATCCCTATCCCTTTCCCGACAAGCTGGATCTCGGTGTGGTTCTTAAATGTGATCACCTCTGTGCCGCCGACAATTGCAAAAGCGCTGATCCAGGGCTTAAAGCACGATCTTCTCGCAGACGATCGCGAACTGCGCGCGCTGATCCCGCAAAAATTGATTACGTTTGATGAAGCCGTACGCCAGACGCTGGAAGAAGAAAAGAAGCTGGTGAACTCCAGCGACTGGGGCTACGACGAACACGCGTTTGCCCGCTGGCGGCCCGAATACGGCTATTTCGCCAAACAGGCGGGTTATACGGTAAAAACCCCGGCAAGCCTGGCGGCACTGTGGCAGGTGGTGAATCGACTGGGCGGTCGCGAAGGCTATTTCTTTGGCAATATTCTGTGGAAAACGCGTGCCGCGATGGATTTGCTGGTGGGGCATAAACTGGCGAAAGGCCGCCCGGCGCACGCGCGGCTGAAAACGGGCGACAGTGTTGATAGCTGGAAAGTGATTATCGTCGAGCCGGAGAAACAACTCTCACTGCTGTTTGGTATGAAAGCGCCCGGTCTGGGCCGACTCAGTTTCACCCTCGTCGATAAAGGCGACCATCGTGAACTTGACGTTCGCGCCTGGTGGCATCCACACGGTATGCCAGGATTACTCTACTGGCTGTTAATGATCCCCGCGCATCTGTTCATTTTTCGCGGTATGGCGCGGCGAATTGCCAGGCTTGCAGAAGAAATCACGGGCAAAAAAGAGGCATAAGCTCATTTCTTCTTAGTTTCCCATTGCATGAGAGTGAAATTCACGGAAAAATGCGCACGAAATTCTTTTTACACAGTGGATCGATATGAAGGTACTGGTTACCGGCGCGACCAGCGGGCTCGGCAGAAATGCCGTCGAGTATTTGCGCAACAAGGGCATCAGCGTCAGAGCGAGCGGTCGCAATGAAGCGATGGGCAAACTGCTGGAGAAGATGGGTGCGGAGTTCGTCCACGCCGATTTAACGGAACTGGTTTCTTCTCAGGCGAAGGTCATGCTCGCCGGTGTCGATACGCTGTGGCACTGCTCCAGCTTTACCTCTCCGTGGGGAACCCAGGAAGCGTTTGACCTCGCCAACGTGCGCGCCACGCGCCGTCTGGGCGAATGGGCCGTGGCCTGGGGCGTGCGCAACTTTATTCATATCTCTTCCCCGTCGCTCTATTTCGATTATCACCACCATCGCGATATCAAAGAAGATTTTCGTCCACACCGTTTTGCCTGCGAGTTTGCCCGCAGCAAGGCCGCCGGTGAAGACGTTGTGCAACTGCTGGCGCAGGCTAACCCGAACACGCGCTTTACCATTCTGCGTCCGCAAAGTATTTTCGGGCCGCATGATAAAGTGTTTATTCCGCGTCTGGCGCAGATGATGCACCATTACGGCAGCGTGCTGCTGCCGCGCGGCGGCCATGCGATGGTCGATATGACCTATTACGAAAACGTAGTGCATGCCATGTGGCTGGCAAGCCAGCCACAGTGCGACAACCTGCCTTCTGGCCGCGCGTATAACATCACCAACGATGAACCGCGCACCCTGCGCAGCATCGTCGAGCGTTTAATTGATGAACTGGATATCAAGTGCCGGATCCGTTCCGTGCCGTACCCGATGCTGGATATGGTTGCGCGCAGCATGGAGCGCTTTGGCAATAAATCCGCCAAAGAGCCCGCCCTCACCCACTACGGCGTGTCAAAGCTGAACTTTGATTTCACGCTCGATATCACCCGCGCGAAAGAAGAACTGGGTTATACGCCGATTGTGACGCTGAACGAAGGTATCGTGCGCACCGCCGAGTGGCTGGAAGATCACGGGAAGCTGCACCGCTAGCGGTGAAAATGTAGGCCGGGCAAGCGCAGCGCCCCCGGCGCAATCCATCAACCCTGCCCATATTTCTCCAGCAAGGCTTCCGCTATTGCCTGAGTTTGCGCATCGGCAATGCCGTTCCATAACGCCGGGCGGAAGTGCATCTGGAACGCCATAATCACCCTTTTCTGCTGCGCGGGCGTCATATCCGGTTTCACTTCGTAACCGTAACGCGACAACAGATCGAGTAACCCGGCGGTATCCACAGGCTGATATGGCGGGCGTCCGTTCAGGTAAAACGCGACCCGTTGCGCATCTGGCCAGGCGCCAATGCCCTGCGCAGCAAGCTGCTGCCACGGGAAGAGCGGCCCGGGATCGTCTTTGCGCTGCGGGGCGATATCCGCATGCGCCACCACGTTCTGCGGCTGGATGTCGTAACGGGCAATGATATCTTTCGCCAGCGGGATCAACGCCTCTATCTGTGACGGCGAGAACGGCGCAAAATGTTTTACGTTCCCCGTTTTCTGCCAGCCACGATTCTCAAGCTCAATGCCGACAGAAGTGTCGTTTATCCGCGTCGCTCCGCGCCAGAAGCTGATACCGGCATGCCAGGCCAGTTTATCTTCCGGCACTAACTGCCAGATGCGCGGTTTCCCGTTGTGCATGGGCGGCACGTCAGGAATGAGATAATGCGAGCTGACATGTTTATCGGTGAGTGTCGCCAGCGAGACATCGAAATCGTCCGCCGTATAGTGGATAACCAGCACTTTTACGCGCGGATACGCAGCCTGCGCCGGATGGCGGGTATCAAGCTGATACCCGGTTTTATCTATTACGCCCTTTTCGCCCGCACAGCCCACCAGCAGCCCCGCGAGTAAAGCCAGCGTCAGGAAGCGTTTCATCGGCGCGTTTTCACCGCCGTGCCGCTGACGCTCACCATTAACATACTGCTATCTTTGCCGACGGTTTCATAATCAATGTCGATACCCACCACAGCGTCAGCGCCCAGCGCTTTTGCTTGTTCACCGAGCTCCTGAAAGGCGATTTCACGCGCTTTACGCAGCTCTTTTTCATAGGCACCGGAACGACCGCCCACAATGTCGCGAATGCCGGCGAAGAAATCGCGGAAAATATTGGCGCCGAGAATCGCTTCACCGGTGACCACGCCGCAATATTCCACAATGGTCTGGCCTTCCAGCGTCGGGGTGGTTGAGAATTGCATCGTTGTACTCCTTCTTTTAACGTTCAATGCCTTAGCGTCAATCACGCACTGCCATTATCGGGCTGATACGCTATGCTTGGAAAGGGATTATACACGTCATCCTTCACGCTACCTCTGCGTTGGCTGCGGCCGTTCACCCCGGTCACTTACTCATGTAAGCTCCCGGGGATTCACTCCCTTGCCGCCTTGATGTAACTTGAAGGATTTAGTGTAAACATCATAATCGTATACACAAATCCTTCAGACTGCATCGGACAAACGACACGTTTGAAGGAGGATGTGTTGAGCTGCTTAAAAGGAAAAATTATGCGCTACTCCACTCTTGCACTCCTCCTCCCTGGCGTCATGCTGCTGAGCGCCTGTACTACTGTGACGCCAGCCTTTAAAGATATCGGTACACGAAGCGGGCCCTGCGTGGAAGGCGGGCCGGACGCCGTGGCACAAAAGTTTTACGATTATCGCATTCAGCATCGCAATAATGACCTTACGGCGCTTCGCCCGTACCTGAGCGACGATCTGGCGAAATTGCTCAATGACAGCCGCAGCGATGCCAGCCACAGCGCCCTGTTGCAGTCCGATCCGTTCTCAAGCCGCACCACGCCGGCAGACAGTGCTACCGTCGCCAGCGCTTCCACCATTCCGAATACCGATGCGCGCAATATTCCTCTGCGCGTCAGCCTCAAACAGGGTACGCAAAGCTGGCAGGATGAAGTGCTGATGATCCGCGAAGGCCAGTGCTGGGCGGTTGATGATGTGCGTTACCTTGGCGGCAGCGTGCACGCGCCAGCCGGAACGCTGCGCCAGTCGCTTGAAAAACGCTAACCTTCCCGGGCATCAATCATCACTTGGGTAAATTGTCTGGCATTCCGTGAGGAATGCCGACATTTCTGCCTCCCGCCTCGCCCACCCAACATTTTGTGCTAACTTTAAGTGTAACGCTGGTTTATATTTAAGTTTTAACGCACAAATATTGCATAACTATTCTGTCAAAGGTACTATTTGCGGCCTCAATTGCTGAAAACCTTCGAGAATATAGCAACATTTTCGTTACATAATGAGCGGGCAAAGCCGGGTTGAGCAGAAGGTTATTCTGCCTAAGCCTTTGGATACCGCAGCAACTGAGTGAGCCGCTGAACGAACGTTCAGGGTAAGTACCTACAGCTAACGCATCTTGACGAGTATCGATGAGCATTAAATTAAACGGCATTAACTGCTTCTACGGCGCGCACCAGGCGCTGTTCGACATCACGCTTGAGTGCCCGCAGGGTGAAACGCTGGTGCTGCTGGGGCCAAGCGGCGCGGGTAAGAGCTCGCTGCTGCGCGTGCTGAATCTCCTTGAGATGCCGCGCTCCGGCACGCTGAACATCGCCGGTAATCATTTTGATTTCGCCAAAGCGCCGTCGGATAAAGCCATTCGCGAACTGCGCCAGAACGTCGGCATGGTGTTCCAGCAGTACAACCTCTGGCCGCATCTCACTGTCGTGCAAAACCTGATTGAAGCGCCCTGCCGCGTGCTGGGGCTGAGCAAAGAAAGCGCGATGGCGCGCGCCGAGAAACTTCTCGAACGTTTACGCCTGAAGCCTTACAGCGATCGTTATCCGCTGCACCTTTCGGGTGGTCAGCAACAGCGTGTGGCGATTGCCCGTGCGCTGATGATGGAACCGCAGGTTCTGCTGTTTGATGAACCGACCGCGGCTCTCGACCCGGAAATCACCGCCCAGATCGTCAGCATCATTCGCGAACTGGCGGAAACCAACATTACACAGGTGATCGTCACCCACGAAGTGGAAGTGGCGCGTAAAACCGCCAGCCGCGTGGTGTACATGGAAAACGGCCATATCGTCGAACAGGGCGATAACAGCTGCTTTGCCCAACCACAGACTGAAGCGTTTAAGAATTACCTTTCTCACTGAAGAGACCCGGGACAATGACCATGAAAAAAGTACTGATTGCCGCACTGCTCGCAAGCGTAAGCCTCTCTGCTGGCGCTGCTCAGACTATCCGTTTCGCGACCGAAGCGTCCTACCCTCCGTTCGAATCGATGGATGCAAACAACAAGATTGTTGGTTTTGACGTCGACCTGGCGAATGCGCTGTGTAAAGAGATCGATGCTACCTGCACTTTCTCCAACCAGTCCTTCGACAGCCTGATCCCAAGCCTGAAATTCCGCCGCGTTGACGCGGTCATGGCTGGGATGGACATCACGCCAGAACGTGAAAAACAAGTTCTCTTTACCACCCCGTATTACGACAACTCGGCGCTGTTTATCGGCCAGCAGGGTAAAGTCGCCAGCATTGATGCGCTGAAAGGCAAGAAAGTGGGCGTGCAGAATGGCACCACTCACCAGAAATTCATCATGGATAAACATCCGGAAATCACCACCGTGCCGTACGACAGCTATCAGAATGCGAAGCTTGATCTGCAAAACGGTCGTATTGATGCGGTCTTCGGTGACTCTGCCGTCGTAAACGAGTGGCTGAAAGCCAACGACAAACTGGCGGCTATCGGTGATAAAGTGACGGATAAAGACTACTTCGGCACCGGACTTGGCATTGCCGTTCGTCAGGGCAACACCGAGCTGCAGCAGAAATTCAACGCAGCCCTGGAAAAAGTGAAAAAAGATGGCACTTATCAAACCATCTACAGCAAATGGTTCCAGAAGTAAGATCTGATGAACGAATTTTTTCCGTTAGCAAGCGCCGCCGGGATGACCGTCGGCCTTGCCGTTTGTGCACTGGTCATTGGGCTGGCGCTGGCGATGTTCTTCGCGGTATGGGAGTCAGCAAAATGGCGTCCTGTCGCGTGGGTGGGCTCCGCTATCGTGACCATTTTGCGTGGGCTGCCGGAGATTCTGGTGGTTCTGTTTATCTATTTCGGTTCCTCACAGCTACTGCTGATGCTCTCGGATGGCTTCACGCTTAACCTTGGCGTGGTGCAAATTCCGGTGCAGATGCAGATCGAAAATTTCGACGTTAGCCCGTTCCTGTGCGGCGTGATTGCGCTGTCGCTGCTTTATGCAGCCTATGCCTCGCAAACCCTGCGCGGTGCGCTGAAAGCGGTGCCAATTGGTCAATGGGAATCGGGCCAGGCGCTGGGGCTGTCGAAAACAGCCATTTTCTTCCGTCTGGTGATGCCGCAGATGTGGCGTCATGCGCTGCCGGGGCTCGGTAACCAGTGGCTGGTGCTGCTGAAAGATACCGCGCTGGTGTCGCTGATTAGCGTGAACGATTTAATGCTGCAAACCAAAAGTATCGCCACGCGTACGCAGGAGCCGTTTACCTGGTACATCGTTGCGGCGGCGATTTATCTGGTGATCACTCTGCTCAGCCAGTACATCCTCAAACGCATTGACCTGCGTACCACTCGCTTCGAACGGAGACCAGGCTGATGCTCGAGTATTTACCGGAACTGATGAAAGGGCTGCACACCAGCCTGACGCTGACCGTAGCGTCAATTGCCGTTGCGCTGATCCTGTCACTGATTTTTACTATCATCCTGACGCTGAAAACGCCGTTGCTGGTCTGGATTGTGCGCGGTTATATCACGCTGTTTACCGGCACGCCGCTGCTGGTGCAGATCTTCCTGATTTACTACGGCCCGGGCCAGTTCCCGTCGTTGCAGGATTATCCGGCCCTGTGGCATTTGCTCTCTGAACCGTGGCTGTGCGCGTTAATCGCCCTGTCGCTGAACAGCGCCGCGTATACCACACAGTTGTTCTACGGGGCGATTCGCGCCATTCCTGATGGGCAGTGGCAATCCTGTAGCGCGCTGGGAATGAGTAAGAAAGATACGCTGGCCATTCTGCTGCCGTACGCGCTGAAACGTGCCCTCTCTTCCTACTCCAACGAAGTGGTGCTGGTCTTCAAAAGCACCTCGCTGGCCTATACCATCACGCTGATGGAAGTTATGGGCCACGGTCAGTTGCTCTATGGTCGCACCTACGATGTAATGGTCTTTGGCGCGGCGGGCGTTGTCTATCTTATCGTCAACGGTCTGTTGACGCTGCTGATGCGTCTGATAGAGCGTAAAGCGCTGGTATTCGAGCGCAGAAACTGATGACGATGATTGCATAAAGGCACAATCATAGAGCGGACAACCTGATAAGTTGTCCGCTTTTTTTTATAACCAATAAAATAAAAAATCATTTTTATTGCATATAAATTCAGGAACAGGCAGGATATATTCATGCCACACGCAGGGCAGCATCTTTTAATTTTGACAGACGGGAGCCTTACCGATGAAAAAGTTAGTTCTGGCCGCATTACTTGCCACCTTCGCCGCTGGCGCCAGCGCCGCAGATAAAATCAACTTTGGCGTTTCCGCAACCTACCCACCGTTTGAGTCGATGGATGCCAGCAATCAGATTGTCGGCTTTGATATCGATCTTGCGAAAGCGTTGTGCAAACAGATGCAGGCAGAGTGCACCTTCACTAACCACGCGTTTGACAGCCTGATCCCGGCGCTAAAATTCAAAAAATATGACGCCGTGATTTCCGGAATGGATATCACCCCGGAACGTAGCAAGCAGGTGGCGTTCACCGAACCGTACTACGCTAACTCTGCGCTGGTGATCGCGAAGAAAGATACCTATAAAACCTTCGCTGACCTGAAAGGCAAACGCATCGGGATGGAAAACGGCACCACCCACCAGAAATACCTGATGGATAAGCATCCTGAAGTGAAAACCGTGGCCTATGACAGCTACCAGAACGCGATTATCGACCTGAAAAATGGCCGTATCGATGGCGTATTTGGTGATACCGCGGTAGTGAACGAGTGGCTGAAAACCAACCCGCAACTGGGTGCGGCAACTGAGAAAGTGACCGATCCGCAATACTTTGGCACGGGCCTTGGCATCGCGGTTCGTCCGGATAACAAAGCCCTGCTGGAAAAACTGAACGGCGCGCTGAAAGCGATTAAAGCTGATGGTACCTATCAGAAAATCAGCAATCAGTGGTTCCCTGAGTAAGTGCTCTTCGCCGGATGGCTGCTACGCCATCCGGTAATCACCGCCCGCACGGAAGCCAAAAACGAAAACACGCCCCGCCCGTCGATTCCTCCAGCCCGATTCCCCCACCGTGCAGCTCCAGCATTTTTTTGACTATCAGCAAACCTAACCCACCACGCTTCTCGCGCGTCGCCTGCTGACTGAGCGCCGAAGGGCGAACAAAAAGCTGTTCCCGCACCGCTGCGTCGATACCCGGCCCGCTGTCGGCTACTTCCATCTGCAACCGTTCCTCCTGCTGCCAGATCTTCAGGCGGATTGTTCCCCCCGGCGGCGTATGACGAATCGCATTATCGAGCAAATTGGTCACCACGCGCTCCACCATCGAGAGATCGGCGTTGATCAGCGGTAAATGTGCAGGGATCTCCGTCTGTAAGGTGATTTTGCGCGTCTCAAGGGAGAGATCGAATTTCTGCACCACATCGGAAACCAGTTCGCTCAGGGCAAAGCGCTCCCGCTGGGGTTTAATTGCCCCATGTTCCAGCCGGGCCAGCTCAAACAATTCCTGCGAGAGGTGACGCACTTTGTGCCCCTGACGCAGGGCGATTTCCAGATAATGCCGGGATTCTTCCGGCGTCAGCGTAGCGGCTTTCATTGACAGGGTTTCGAGATAACCGAGGAGCGACGTAAGCGGCGTGCGCAGGTCATGGGAAATATTGGCGATAAACTCGCGACGCTGGCGATCGCTGTCGGCCAGTGCATCCCACTGCGAGGCTATTTTGCGCGCCAGCTCGATAAACGTATTGCGCAGCAACGCCACTTCATCGCCCGGCTCATCGACCGTCGGCTGGGCGGCCAGATGTTTAATCGCGCTAATGCTGTCCTGATCGATGCGGCTGGCTTCGCGCGTTAAGGCATTCACCGGGCGCGTCACCCACTGACGCACCAGCACCGCCACCAGTACCCCAACGGCCGCGACTAACAACAGCGCCCACAGCAGCGTGCTCCACAGTGTTTTATGCCAGGCGTTTTCTGCCAGGGCGTTGAGTTCTTCACCCTGCAAAATAATGTAGAGATACCCACGCAGTTCACCGTCCTGACGGAGCGGTGCGGCGCTGAAGACTTTATGCTTATCAGCACTGCGCGGGTCGTCGCCATACACCGGCATCGCAGCCTGATTCAGGAACTGTTCTACCGGAGCGAGCGAGACGCGCTGGCGCTTGATATGCCCTGGCGGCGCAGCATCGGCCAGAATCTCGCCATCGGGCGAGATAACATAGAGCTCCACGCTGGGGTTAAAAGTCATCAGGCGGTCAAAAAGCGGTTTTAGCGTGTTGCGATCCACCCTGCCCTGCGCATCCATCAGCGGCTCGCTGCGCACAATTTGTTGCGCCAGATTCGCCGACAGCCGCTGCACCATCGCGTTACCAAACTGCATGCTGCTGTAGAGTTGCACCGCCCCGGCGATGGTCGCGCACAATACCAGCAGCAGAATAAACAGTAGCGTTAAGCGCTGGCTCAGGCTTAGTTTCGCTTTCATGCCGGGCCTCCAACAAAACGATACCCTTTACCCCAGACGGTCAGAATGATTTCCGGCTCAGCGGCGTTATGTTCGATTTTGACGCGCAGGCGATTAATGTGTGTATTCACCGTGTGTTCGTAGCCTTCATGCTGATAGCCCCACACCTGCTCGAGCAGATCCAGGCGCGAGAACGTCTCCCCCGGATGGCGGGCGAAGAACCACAATAAATCGAATTCACGCGGGGTGAGATCGACCAGATTACCGCGCAAACGCACGCTGCGCGCCAGCGGGTCGATCACCAGCCCATGGGCGGCAATGGTGCCGCTGGTTTGCTGCACATCCTGCCCCATTGCCTGCTGGCGACGGAACAGCGCTTTAATACGCGCCACCAGCTCCTGCACCGAGAAAGGTTTTGCCAGATAATCATCGGCCCCGGTTTCAAGGCCCAGAATGCGCTCCGTTTCGCTGCTGCGCGCGCTGATAATAATCACCGGCAGATAGCGCCCGCGCTCGCGGATACGCTGGCAAATTGTCAGCCCATCGACGTTAGGCAGCATTAAATCGAGGATCACCATATCCCATTGCGTCTGCTCCAGGCGCTGTAACGCCCTACCGCCGTCCTCTTCATGGACGATGGTATAGCCTTCATCTTCAAGGTTAAGTTGCAGCAGCGTGGCGATATCGCGATCGTCTTCCACCAGCAGGATCTGTTTTGCCGTCATCAATCAGTGCCTTTTCCAACTCTTCTGAGATAAAGCTTACCTGATTTCCGCCCGGCAAAAGTTCACATTTTGTTTAACTTCCGCTTTTTACCAGCAGCGAAAGCACTTCATAGTGGGCGGTATGGGGGAACATGTCGAATAGCTGAACCCGCGCGATGCGGTAGCCCGGCAGATTGGCTATATCTTTTGCCATCGTCTGGGCGTTACAGCTGGAGTAGATAATAAACGGCGGAGCCATCTGGCTTAAGTAATCGCACAGTGCTTTACCGATGCCCCGACGCGGCGGATTGACCAGTACCAGCTCAGGCACGTCACCCTGCGCGTTGGCAAACTGCGTGGAATCAAGCGCCTGAAACTGAAGCTTAGTCAGCCCCAGTTCCGCCGCAGACTGCTTTGCACAGGCGATGGCTTCCGGCGCAATTTCGATACCGGTGAGGGTCATCTCCGGCGTCGCGCAGTGCAGGCCAAAACCGCCAACACCACAAAAGAGATCCCACATGTGCGTGACCGGCAGTGCGCGCACCCAGTCGCGCGCCGTCGCGTACAAAGCGCTGGCAACGGTTGGGTTAGTCTGGAAGAAACTTTGCGGACGGATCCACAGCGGCACGCCATTAAACGTTTCCGCCAGCGCCTGCTGTTCGGTAAAGAAAATCTCCTGCTCGCCTTCCATAATCGCCATGTGTACCGGCTGAATATTGGCGGTGATGACTTTCAACTGCGGCAACTGCGCCTGTAACGCGGGCATCGCGGCGCGAAGCTGTTCCAGCTTGCTTTCAGAGCGCAACACAAAACGCAGCATCATGCCGCCATCGCGCTGACTTTCGGTGAGCAGCAGATACTTCAGCTCGCCACGTTTACGCGCGACGTTATAGGGCGTCAGCCCGGCGCGCGCGATGAACGGCTTGATCACGGCGAAAACCGGCGCGAAAGAGTCGGGATACAGCGGGCAATCGGTCAGGTCAACCGGCGTGCCGTCACGATGCAGCATGCCCAGCAGCGGTTTTTCCACGCTGCCGCTGACCACCATTTTGGCTTTATTACGAAAACCCTGGTCTGGCCCGCTGACGGGTGCGCACCACGCCTCTACCGTCTGCCCGGCCAGCAGCGTGTGGAGATCGTTCATTTTAGCGGCGAGTTGATCGTTTACCGGCTGTTCAATCCACTGACATGAGCGACAGCGACCCGCGTCATAAAGTGCGCACTGCATACAAAGACCTTCAGAAATTCAGGGGCGGCGATTGTATCACCGTTACTGGAAGCGGAAAAACCGTCGACTGTGTGCCGGGACAAAAAGCAGGAACAGAACCAGCATATCCGGCATTTTCTGCATCACCAGCGAACGGAATATTTCCCGTTTTGACTCTCCGGCGATGCTGAACAATTCCGGGTAGCCATAGCCCAACGACGCCGCCCACAAATAGCCAGCGGCGATAATTTGCGTCAACAGATAGAGCCAGCGCGCCCAGTTGCGCCCTTTTACTACGGAAAACGCACACCAGATTTCAACGAACACCAGCATCAGACTCGCCAGAAACACCAACGTCAGACTCCAGGTTTGCACGCTACGATGAATAAAATCGAGGAGCCCGCGCAGACCCAACAGATTGAAGATCATCAGCAGATCGAGACAACGAATCAAAATAATGGCGAGCGCCGCCACCTGCACCAGAGCAGGAACGTTTAAGCTGGCATGTGAACGGCTGGTTTTAGCAAAGAATCCCAAGATGTCGTCTTCCGTGAAATCGGTTCCCCACCGGCAGGGAACCGAATACAACCTTGCTTAATTTTAAGAGGATTATCCTTGTCTTGCACGCTGGATATCACGCGTACGCTGTTTTTCTGCGCGCGCCATCAGGTACCAGGCGATAAATCCGACAATTCCGACTACCGCGAGAATGAGCGTCGCCAGGGCGTTAATTTCCGGGTTGACGCCCATACGCACGTTGGAGAAGACCAGCATCGGCAGCGTAGTCGCGCCAGGCCCGGAGACGAAGCTGGCAATCACCAGATCGTCGAGCGAGAGCGTAAACGCCAGCAGCCAGCCTGAGATCACTGCCGGCATAATCATCGGCAAGGTAATGATAAAGAACACTTTCAGCGGCGTTGCTCCGAGATCCATCGCCGCTTCTTCAATCGAGCGGTCCAGTTCGCGCAGGCGCGATGAGATCACCACCGCCACATACGCGGTACAGAAGGTGACGTGCGCCAGCCAAATGGTGAGCATGCCGCGATCGGACGGCCAGCCGATGGCGTGACCGAGTGAAACGAACAGCAGCAATAACGATAACCCGGTGATCACATCAGGCATTACCAGCGGCGCGGTTATCATAAAGGCAAAGCCGTTGGAGCCGCGAAAACGGCCAAAACGCACCATCACCACCGCCGCAATGGTGCCCATAATTGCCGCCATGGTTGCCGCACAGGCGGCAATGGTCAGGCTGAGCCCCACCGCGCTCATCATTGCCTCATCGCGAAACAATTCGCCGTACCAGCGCGTTGACCATCCCGCCCACACCGTCACCAGCTTTGAGCTGTTGAAGGAGTAAATCACCAGCATCAGCATCGGCGCATACAGAAATGTAAAACCGAGCACCAGAATCAGTATTCTCCACGGTGAGCGGACGACCGGTAAGTTGTTCATCCGTGTTCTCCCATCTGTTTTTGCTGATGTTTGTGGAACCACATGATCGGCACAATCAGCAGCAGGAGCATGACAATTGCCACCGCCGACGCGACCGGCCAGTCGCGGTTGTTAAAGAACTCCTGCCACAGCACGCGGCCAATCATGATGCTGTCCGGGCCGCCGAGCAGTTCAGGTATCACAAACTCCCCCACCGCCGGAATAAATACCAGCATTGATCCCGCAATAATCCCGCCTTGAGTTAACGGTACAATCACGCTGAAAAAGGTTTTCAGCGGCCTTGCGCCTAAATCCAGCGAGGCTTCCACCAGCGAGTAATCAATGCGCGTCAACGCGGTGTAGATAGGCAGCACCATAAATGGCAGATAGGCATAGACGATGCCAATATATACAGCGAGGTTGGTGTGCAGGATCTCCAGCGGCTGGTCGATAATGCCCGCCCATTGCAGAAAATTACTCAGCACACCGTTGCCTTTCAGGATACCCATCCAGGCATAAACGCGAATCAAAAACGACGTCCACGACGGCAGGATCACCAGCAATAACAGAATATTGCGTGTCGACGGTTTACTGTGCGCGATCGCCCACGCCAGCGGGTAACCTAACAGCAGACAGAAGATCGTCGAAATAGCCGCCACCTGCAACGACTGAAAATAGGCCTCAATGTACAGGGGATCGTCGGTCAATTGCAGGAAATTGCCGAAATTCAGCGACAGTGTAAGCTGCCCGTCGTCCCACGACATGAGATCCGTATACGGCGGGATCGCGCGCGCCATTTCGGCCAGGCTGATTTTAAATACCGTCAAAAAGGGCAGCAAAAACAGCAAAATTAGCCAGATAAACGGCAGCGCGATAACCAATTTACGCCCGTGCGCGACCTTCACACGCGTGAACCACTGGGTAAAACCCACCGGTTTCGCGGCGTGGGTTGGCGATTCTAAAGCACGCATTCGCCCTCCTTACACCGTCAGAACGACGCAGCTATCAGCATCCCAGCACAGACGCACTTCATCGCCCCAGGTGGGTAATCCTTTCCGGTAGCGATGTGCATTCTGTAGCTGGGCGCTGAGCATCTGCCCGCTTTTTAAGCGCACGTGATAAATCGACAAGTCGCCCAGATACGCAATATGTACCACTTCGCCCACGGCAAAGTTATAGCCATTCTCAGGCGGCGCGTCGCAGAGCATGATTTTTTCCGGACGCAGCGCGATGTAAACCGGGACGTTATCCACTACGGATGCATCAGCATCGACCTTCAATGGATGCACCAGCCCAGGAGCCTCAATCACCAGCCCATCCTCTTCGCGCGACTTCAGTAGCCCTTCAAAGACATTGACTGAGCCAATAAACTCCGCGCTGTAGCGGGTGGTCGGGTGCTCGTAAATCTCTTCCGGCTCACCAATCTGCACAAACTTACCGCGATTCATAATGGCAATGCGCCCGGCCATGGTCATCGCCTCTTCCTGGTCGTGCGTCACCATCACGCAGGTCACGCCGACGCGTTCCAGAATATCGACCACTTCGAGCTGCATCCGGTCGCGCAGTTTCTTATCCAGCGCGCCCATCGGCTCATCCAGCAGCAGCAGTTTTGGCCGCTTCGCCAGGCTTCTGGCAAGCGCTACGCGCTGACGCTGGCCGCCGGAAAGCTGATGCGGTTTCCGTTTGGCAAATTCCTGCATATGCACCAGCGCCAGCATTTCAGCAACTCGGGCGCTAATTTCCGCTTTTGGCAACTTGTCCTGCTTCAGGCCAAAAGCGATGTTCTGCTCCACGGTCATATGGGGAAACAGTGCGTAAGACTGAAACATCATGTTGATCGGACGCTGATAGGGCGGAACATGGGCCAGGTCAACGCCATCGAGCATAATTTGCCCGTTACTGGGCTGCTCAAAGCCCGCCAGCATCCGCAGCAGCGTTGATTTTCCGCAGCCGGATGCGCCAAGCAGCGCAAAAATTTCGCCTTTATAAATGGTAAGGCTGACGTCATCCACGGCATGCTGGCCGTCGTAAGATTTGGTCAGGTTACGGATCTCCAGCAGCGGGGTGAGCGCTTTACGGATTTTCGCCTGCGGGCGGGGGGTCGCGTCGTTCAATAGGGTGCTCTCCGGCAAAAAAAACACTCGTTATGGCCCGGTTGCCATACGAAAAACTGCGCGGCTAATCCGCCCGGTAGCGCGCCGGGCGGATTGCGTCAGTTATTTACCGCTTTTTACTTTGGTCCACGCACGGGTACGCACGCGATCAATCTTTGGCTCCTGCACTTTCAGGGTGAAGAGTTTGGCAAAGACATCTGGCGGCGGATAAATACCCGGGTTATTGCGAATCGCCTCACTCACTAATGGGGTTGAGGCTTTATTGCCGTTGGCATAGAAGATATGGTCGCTGATATGCGCCACCACCTCGGGTTTCATCAGGTAGTTGAGGAACTGATAAGCTTCATCTTTGTTTTTCGCATCAGCAGGCATGGCAAAGACATCAAAGAACGCCATAGCCCCCTCCTTTGGAATGCTGAAGGAAACATTCACGCCGTTTTTCGCCTCTTTCGCGCGATTCGCCGCCTGCCATACATCACCCGCCCAACCGATAGCCACGCAGATGTCACCGTTCGCCAGGTCGTTGATATATTGTGAGGAGTGGAAGTATCGCACGTTCGGGCGCAGCTTCAGTAGCAGCTCCGTTGCCGGGCCGGTGTAATCATCCGCTTTACTGCTGTTCGGGTCTTTACCCAGATAATTCAACACAGTGGCGAAGACTTCTTCCGGGGCATCAAGGAAGGAAACGCCGCAGCTTTTCAGCTTCTCCAGATTTTCAGGTTTGAAGATAAGATCCCAGCTGTTCACAGGCGCATCATCGCCGAGCACCGCTTTCACTTTATCAACGTTGTAGCCAATCCCGGTCGTGGCCCACATATAAGGCATGGCGTATTTATTATCGGGATCGTGTTTCGCCACCAGCTTTAGCACTTCCGGGTCGAGATTTTTCCAGTTTGGCAGTTTGCTTTTATCCAGCGGCTGGAACACGCCCGCTGTTAACTGGCGCTCCAGGAAGCTCGCCGAGGGCACGACAAGGTCAAACCCGGTGCTGCCCGCCATCAGTTTACCTTCCAGCACTTCGTTGGAATCGAAAACGTCATACACCACTTTTATGCCGGTCTCTTTTTCAAAATTCGCCACCGTATCCGGCGCGATATAATCAGACCAGTTATAGATATGCAGCGTCTTTTGCTCCGCAGCGAGCGCGCTTGCCGAGGTGGCCATCAGCACACCTGTCACCAGACCTGTTAACCATTTTTTACTGAAAGCGGCCATATCTCTTTTCCTTCTCAACGTCCGTTAACATTTGGACCAAATATACGCAGTCGGAGGTATGCAATAATCATGCATATTTTTGTCGTACCGCATTGAAGAAGAAAAAGTTCCTCTCGCCGCAGTCTTCGCTCGCTTAACGGATGCAAAAACCTCGCCAAATCTGCGAAAGGTCTGGCTGCTGAGGGGGGATCATCCGGGCATCGCAAGAATAACTGTAGCCAGAGATAGAGGCTATAGCTCAGCGTTAAAAACGCCTTTTATCAATTTTTTATGCAAGATCACTCTATCTGATAGGCCAAAAGGGTCTTTCAGGTAGTGAATTAATCTTTAAAAATAGGTTAAATGCAAAATAAACGAACGTGATAGGCAGCCGCTCTGGCAGTGGCTGCGCTATTCCGGGGTGGGATCAGTGAAGAAAGTGGTATTGAATCTCTTCAGTTGGCTGTTCTTCCTCTTCTTCCGCTTTAAACAGCAGCTGCTGTGCGAAAGCCTCCAGAATCACCATCGACACCTGCTCTTCGCTTTGACGCATAAAAGCCACAAACTGCTCGTAAGCCACGCCAACAGAGGCAGATAAAGACTGGCAAACCACCAGTTTTGGCAAATTATCATCCTGTATGTCGATGAACGCCTTGACGGTCAGTGAACTGGCATTAATGGCCGAGAGATCCGCCGCTATCGCTAGCAGTGCGGTCGGCCGAATTTCCGCCAACGCAGAGAAGAGAATGGTGTTATCAATAAGGTCGATTTTGGCGTCAAACACGCCATCAAAATTCTGCATATGCGGCAGGTGCAACGCCTGACAGGTATCGCACTCATAAAAGCTGATGCCTGATTCGTCGAGCCACTGACGTAACGTATCCAGACTCGGGACGACGAGTGAATCCATATGACCTATGACCTCATGAGGGTTAAAACATAACAAAACCGGGCAATGAGCCCGGCAGTCGATCGCTATAGCTTACGCAAAATTGCACGCGTATACCACGAAAGCCGAAAAAACAGTCTCAGCCGCCGATTTTCAGACAAAAACCAGGGTGTGCCTGACGTTCAATCCACTCGATCATTTTGCCTGCGATATCAATACCGGTGGTTTTTTCAATCCCTTCCAGCCCCGGTGAGGCATTCACTTCCATCACCAGCGGGCCACGCGTGGCGCGCAGAATATCCACGCCAGCGACATCCAGCCCCAACGTTTGCGCGGCCTGTACGGCGATTTCGCGCTCGCGCAGCGTAATTTCCGCCACCGTCGCCACGCCGCCGCGATGTAAATTAGAGCGGAAATCGCCCTCTTTCGCTCGCCGCTCAATCGCCGCCACCACGCGATCGCCAACCACCAGGCAGCGTATGTCGCACCCTTTTGCCTCCTGGATATATTCCTGCACGAGGATATGCGCGTTTAAGCCGCGAAAGGCGTCAATCACGCTTTCCGCCGCCTGACGCGTCTCGGCAAGCACGACACCAATACCCTGCGTACCTTCCACCAGCTTTACCACCAGCGGCGCGCCGCCCACCATATCGATTAAATCGCTGGTGTCATCGGGCGAATGGGCGATACCGGTGACCGGCAGGTCGATGCCCTGCCGCGCCAGCAGTTGCAGTGAACGCAGCTTGTCGCGCGCGCGGGTAATGGCGACGGATTCATTAAGTGGATAGCTACCCAGCAGCTCAAACTGACGCAGCGCCGCCGTGCCATAAAAGGTGATCGCCGAGCCGATACGCGGGATCACCGCGTCATAATGCGGGAGCTTGCGACCTTTATAGTGGATGGACGACGCCGACGGGCTGATGTTCATATAGCAGGAGAGCGGGTCAAGAATTTCGACGATATGACCACGGCGCATCGCCGCTTCACGCAGACGCTTACAGGAGTAGAGCGTTCCATCCCGGGACAAAATGGCAATTTTCACCCTTTACCTCGCTAAAAAACCTGAAAAAAGCCTGCGTATCATACACGCACCGCCGGAATAAAAATGGCGTCCGGCGGCCTTTTTTTCTATCTAATAATCAAAATTATTCGAATCGTCTCAAGGCGCGCAGCCAACGCAGAGACCATTCGAAAGATGAAGATTATTAGCGGGTCGCCCAGCCCTGCTTGTGCAGATAATCGAGAATAAACGGACGATTCTCTTTAATGATGGTGCGGCGAATGTGATCGCTCCAGGTATCACGACGATTATTGCTTCCGCGAGAGAGGTAGTATTGCGCAAGCTGTTCATCATATTTCGCCAGTTCGTCAGCATCCAGCGGCTGATAATGGTTTTCATGCACCACGATAGACGACGGCAGGCGCGGCTTAAGATCCGGGTTACTGTCCGGCCAGCCCAGGCACAGACCAAACAGCGGCAGCACGTGTTTAGGCAGCTTCAGCAGTTCGGTCACCGCCTCAATACTGTTGCGAATCCCGCCAATGTAAACGCCGCCGAGCCCGAGGGATTCTGCGGCGGTAAAGGCGTTCTGCCCCATCAACGCCGTATCGACCACGCCCAGCAGCAGTTGCTCCGCAAGGCCAAGCTGCGCCTCCGGGCAAATTTGCAGATGGCGATTAAAATCGGCGCAGAAAACCCAGAACTCCGCCGCCTGCGCCACATGCTGCTGGCCGCCAGTCATTTCAACCAGTTGTGCGCGCATCGCTTTATCGGTGATGCGGATAATCGAACTGCACTGTAGAAAACTCGAACTGGATGCCGCCTGCGCGCTGGCGATAATCGCTGCACGTTGCTCGTCACTGATGGGCTTATCGGTAAACTGGCGAATAGAACGATGGCTGAGAAGCAGATCAATGGTCGGCGTCATCATGTTTTTCCTTATCTTGCTTAGGGGGCGTTTTGGCACTACGCCCCATCAATTGTGGTGCAACGGTTTGCGCCATGCCCCAAAACAGGGCAAAGGCGGCGGGGAGCATCAGGATTATCCCGGCGAAAATCATCACTGCCGCCGCCCCCTGGCTGGCGACCGGCTCAGGCAACGAGACATAGCCGTTGAGTGAGAGCCAGGCGGCCCCCAACAACACCATACCTATTGCTTCAAGAATCAAAACGCTTTTGGGTAACGCCCCGAGCGAACGCATGCATCCTCCGCTTAACCGTGCTGCTTTATCAGACCACAAGTCTATCTCACACGAAGCGATTGTTGCAGGGCAATTCGCCACACATAGCCAGAATGAATCGAAGCAACAGGCAGAACCTTCTTTCACGCCAGACGTAATAAGGTCATGATGAGCGCCTTATTTTAAGGTTGAGGAGAGAAACGATGTTCACCGTAATTTTTGGTCGCCCGGGGTGCCCGTACTGTGTGCGCGCAAAAGAACTGGCTGAGAAACTGACGCAAGAACGCGACGACTTCAACTATCGCTACGTTGATATCCACGCGGAAGGCATCAGCAAAGCCGATCTGGAAAAAACAGTGGGTAAGCCGGTTGAGACGGTGCCGCAGATTTTTGTCGATCAGCAACACATCGGCGGCTGCACGGATTTTGAAGCCTGGGCAAAAGAGACCCTCGGCCTGTACGCTTAATCCTTTTGATGCCCATCCAGCGGGTGGGCGTCGGCATCACGGTTTTTAAGCCGTAATAACGTGGTAACAAACAAGAAGCACAACGCCCCCAGCGCACACCAGAATACCGCACTAAACAGCCACGCCAGCTCCTGCCAGAACGAACGCTCAGAATAGAAAAACAGCCGCATCAGCACCATACATAAGGGTGCCGCCATAATCGCGCCGACCAGTGGCCGTAACACGCGACGTCCTGGCGAGATGAAGCTGGCGACCGCACCGGGAATCAAAAAGAACAATAATCCCAGTTCAGGTGCGCCAGATGCGCGAAATGCGCCCTTCATATGCAGCAGCAATGAAAAGAAAACCACGATAAAAAGCAGGAAACAGCAGATCACGCCGGTCCAGCCGCGTTCAGATCTCAAAGGATCCTCCTGAAAAATTCTCTATCAAACTCAACATTTCACCCATTGGGCGCCCAGTCAGATAAAGCATCTGGCCATCCGTGCCAAAACACTTAAGTACAAAAAGCGATTGTTGCTAGCCGAAGCGATAAGGAACGATTAAACTAACGGCTTCAATTTTTTGGTTATTTTGTAGGTACAGAACAGAGGCAACTACGCGGCTGTCTGAACCAAAACATTAGACTAAATAACCAACTCTTTCAACAAGTTACTGGTAAACAAGAAGTTAGTCTCCGTGAATATAAACGTCGCAGATTTGTTAAATGGGAATTACATCCTGTTATTATTCGTGGTGCTGGCACTTGGCCTTTGCCTGGGGAAATTACGTCTGGGTTCCGTTCAACTCGGTAATTCTATTGGCGTTTTAGTCGTCTCCCTGTTATTAGGCCAGCAGCATTTCAGTATTAACACGGAGGCGCTCAATCTCGGCTTTATGCTGTTTATTTTCTGTGTCGGCGTGGAAGCCGGGCCTAACTTTTTTTCAATTTTCTTCCGCGACGGCAAAAATTACCTGATGCTGGCGCTGGTGATGGTTGGCAGCGCCCTGCTGATTGCCCTGGGCCTCGGTAAGCTGTTCGGCTGGGACATCGGTCTGACGGCCGGTATGCTCGCAGGCTCGATGACCTCCACCCCGGTACTGGTTGGCGCGGGTGATACCCTCCGCCATTCGGGAATGGAACCGAGCTTGTTAGCTATCGCTCAGGATCACTTAAGCCTCGGCTATGCCCTCACCTATTTGATTGGTCTGGTCAGCCTGATTGTCGGCGCGCGCTATCTGCCAAAACTGCAACATCAGGATCTGCAAACCAGCGCCCAGCAAATCGCCCGCGAACGTGGTCTGGATACGGACACCAATCGTAAAGTCTATCTGCCGGTTATCCGCGCCTATCGCGTCGGCCCGGAACTGGTGGCGTGGGCCGACGGTAAAAACCTGCGCGAGCTGGGCATCTATCGCCAGACCGGTTGCTACATTGAACGTATTCGCCGTAACGGCATTCTGGCGAACCCGGACGGCGACGCGGTGCTGCAGATGGGCGATGAGATTGCGCTGGTGGGATATCCGGACGCGCACGCCCGTCTCGACCCAAGCTTCCGCAACGGTAAAGAAGTGTTCGATCGTGACCTGCTCGACATGCGTATCGTCACCGAAGAAATCGTGGTCAAAAACCACAATGCAGTGGGCCGCCGCCTGGCACAGCTGAAACTCACCGACCACGGCTGTTTCCTTAACCGCGTCATTCGCAGCCAGATCGAAATGCCTATCGATGACAACGTGGTGCTCAACAAAGGTGATGTGCTTCAGGTCAGCGGTGATGCACGACGCGTGAAGACCGTCGCCGACCGTATCGGCTTCGTCTCTATTCACAGCCAGGTTACCGATCTGCTGGCCTTCTGCGCCTTCTTTATTGTCGGCCTGATGATCGGTATGATCACCTTCCAGTTCAGCAACTTTAGCTTTGGCGTGGGTAACGCGGCAGGTCTGCTGTTCGCGGGCATCATGCTCGGCTTCCTGCGTGCCAACCACCCGACCTTCGGTTACATCCCGCAGGGTGCGCTGAATATGGTGAAAGAGTTCGGCCTGATGGTCTTTATGGCAGGCGTCGGTTTAAGCGCGGGCAGCGGCATCGGCAACAGCCTCGGCGCGGTCGGCGGCCAGATGCTGGTCGCGGGGCTGATTGTCAGCCTGGTGCCGGTGGTGATTAGCTTCCTCTTTGGTGCGTACATTCTGCGCATGAACCGCGCGCTGCTCTTCGGCGCTATTATGGGCGCACGTACCTGTGCACCGGCCATGGAAATCATTAGCGACACTGCACGAAGCAACATTCCAGCGCTGGGCTACGCAGGCACCTACGCGATTGCTAACGTATTGTTAACATTGGCTGGTACGCTGATTATCATCATTTGGCCTGGGCTAGGATAATTCTTAGTCTTAACGGTTTAGAAAAATTTTTAGGGATACAGAGAACTTTTCGCATAAGCGTCAGTCATAACTTATGCCACTGCTTTTCTTTGATGTCCCCATTTTGTGGAGCCCATCAACCCCGCCAGATTTGGTTCAAGGTTGATGGGTTTTTTGTTTTCTACGACTCTTCAGTTTCACCCACCTCGTTTTCAACCCCACATCTTTTGTTAAAAATTGCACTTCATAACTGTGCATAAATGTATTAAAATTAGGGACAGATAACCCCAAAAGGCTGCATGGAATGCCGCAAAAATTATTCAACATTGGAAGTTTTCGGGATCGCTGGCTCGCCGATTTTTTTTGCTACGCGGCCCCACACAAAGCAATCCCTGGGGAAATTCATGCCGGACTAGCCCGTAAACTCGATATCATTAACTCGGCTACGTGCTGGCAGGATCTCAAGTCGCCTCCGGGGAATCGTTATGAGCTGCTTCAGGGAAAACTGAAAGGTTACTCCTCTATCAGAGTCAATAAGCAGTATCGTTTAATATTCAGATGGATAGATGGAAAAGCATATGAACTTTACCTCGATCCCCATGAATATTAACGAATAATCCGCGGCAACATACCGTTAGCCGTCACATGAGATGGATAAAACAGATGAACCAGGCAACCCGTAAACCGACTACCCCCGGTGATATCCTGCTGTATGAATTTCTGGAGCCGTTAAATCTTAAGATTAATGATCTCGCAGAAATGCTTCAGGTTCACCGCAATACGGTCAGCGCGCTGGTCAATAACAACCGTAAGCTGACAACAGACATGGCCTTCAGGTTAGGGATTGTTTTTAATACTTCTGCTGAATTCTGGCTAAACCTGCAATCTGCCGTCGATATCTGGGAGATTGAAAACAATCCGCGTACTCAGCTTGAATTCAGCCGCATCATCACGGCAGAAGACTTTATTGCTGCACGTAAACAACAGGCGAAGGATGTGGCTTGACGTTATAACCCCGCAATCCTCCCCACCGTTTCCCGTATCTGCGCCTTTGTCAGCGGCTGGCGGTCGGTGACAAAATGCAGTGTCATCCCTTCGATAAACGCATCCAGTGCGCGGGCGGTTGCCGGATCAAACCACTGCTCCAGCGTTTGCTGGCTGCGCTGCATCCAGTTTTGCATCACGCCTTTCAGCGCCGGGCGAGTCCCCGCGAAGGCGTACAGCTGATACATCAGCGTCATATTACGTGGCGTGGTGACTTCGCTGCTAAAGATAAGCTGAGTGATGGCATCACAGGCGGCAACAGGGTTTTCAACCGCACAAAAGAAGTCACGATACTCCTGAGACATCCGTTCGGTGAATACTGTGAACGCTTCCACCAGTAACGCTTCTATACCTTCAAAGTAATAGGTCATCGAGCCAAGCGGAACATCCGCGCAGCTGGCGATTTTGCGGTGCGTGACAGCGCTGATGCCATGAGCGGCAATGGTTTCCAGCGTGGCGTCAAGGATGCGCTCCCGGCGCTGCGGATCGTTGGGTCGACGGGCCATATTTCTCCTCGTTTGTTTATGTACAAATGTACACAGCCTTGCTAGTGTTGTCGCATCATTTCGTCAACTTCGCTAAGGGATAACAACGTGACGCCCCGCAAAGCCCTTCAGTTGCGCATGTATGCGCTGTTTATGTTCTTCTTTTTACCGGGCTTGCTGATGGCCTCCTGGGCGACACGTACGCCTGCAATCCGCGATATTTTATCGGTATCAACGGCGGAGATGGGCATTGTGCTGTTCGGGCTATCGGTGGGCTCAATGAGCGGGATTCTTTGTTCGGCTCCGTTGGTGAAACGTTTTGGCACGCGCAAAGTTATTCGCACCACCATGTCATGCGCCGTCATCGGAATGCTGATTTTAAGCATCGCGCTCTGGTTCAGTTCAGCGTGGATTTTTGCCGCCGGGCTGGCGGTGTTTGGCGGCAGCTTTGGCGCAGCGGAAGTGGCTATTAACGTTGAAGGCGCCGCCGTAGAACAAGAGATGAAAAAAACCGTACTACCGATGATGCATGGTTTTTACAGTTTCGGCACGCTGGTGGGCGCGGGCGTTGGCATGGCGTTAACCGCCTTTGGTCTACCCGCTATGTGGCATATCGCCCTGGCGGCGCTGGTGGGCATTGCGCCTATCGCTATCGCCATTCGGGCGATTCCCGAAGGAACCGGTAAAAACGCCGCAGAAGGCACCGAACATATTGAGAAAGGGGTACCTTTCTGGCGCGATATGCAACTGATGCTGATTGGCGTTGTGGTGCTGGCGATGGCATTTGCTGAAGGCTCAGCGAATGACTGGTTACCGCTGCTGATGGTTGACGGCCACGGGTTTAGCCCGAAGTCCGGTGCCTTGATTTACGCCGGTTTTACCCTGGGCATGACCATTGGCCGCTTTACCGGAGGCTGGTTCATTGACCGCTATAGCCGCGTGACGGTGGTGCGCGCCAGTGCGCTGATGGGCGCGCTGGGTATTGCGCTGATCATCTTTGTCGATGTTGATTGGGTGGCCGGTGTATCCGTTATTTTATGGGGGCTGGGCGCGTCGTTAGGCTTCCCGCTGACCATTTCCGCCGCCAGCGATACCGGCCCGGATGCGCCGACGCGCGTTAGCGTGGTCGCCACCACCGGTTACCTTGCTTTTCTTGTCGGGCCGCCGCTGCTGGGCTTCCTGGGCGAACATTATGGTCTGCGCAGCGCCATGCTCGCCGTACTGGCGCTGGTACTGATCGCCGCGCTGGTGGCGCGCGCGGTGGCGAAACCTGAACCCCACGTTGTGATGGAGAGTAATGGATGAGTATCAAACTGATTGCAGTCGACATGGATGGCACCTTCCTCAGCGATGCGAAAACCTATAATCGCGAGCGTTTCCTGGCTCAATATCAGCGCATGAAACAGCAAGGTATCCGCTTCGCGGTCGCCAGCGGTAACCAGTATTATCAGCTCATCTCCTTCTTCCCGGAGATTGCTGATGAAATCGCGTTTGTTGCCGAAAATGGTGGCTGGGTAGTGGATGCCGGAGAAGATATTTTCAACTGCAGTATTCCGAAGCCGCATTTTCAGGACGTGGTGCGTTATCTGCAAACCCGGACTGAACTGGAGATTATCGCCTGCGGGAAACAGAGCGCTTACACGCTAAAACGCTACGATCAGGCATTCAAAGATATTGCCATCCGCTACTATCATCGTCTGGAAGAAGTGGATAACTTCGACAACATTGACGATACCTTCCTCAAGTTTGGTCTTAACGTCCCGGATACTCTGGTTCCCGAGATGCAAAAACTGATTCATGAAGAAGTGGGCGATATGCTCACCGCCGTCACCACCGGACATGGCAGTATCGACCTCATCGTTCCAGGCGTTCATAAAGCGAACGGTCTGCGTCTGCTCCAGACGCGTTGGGGTATTGATGACAGCGAAGTTCTCGCCTTCGGCGACAGTGGTAATGATATCGAAATGCTGCAACAGGCAGGCTATGGTTTTGCAATGGCGAATGCTTCTGATGTGGTGAAATCAGTCGCGAAATACCGCGCGCCGCATAATAACGAGGAAGGCGTGCTGGAGATTATTGAGAAAGCGCTAAACGGGGAAGACCCGTTCGCCTGAATGACTGCCCGGCAGCGCTTGCCGGGCACACACATTATTGCGGTTGGTTACTGCTGCCGACCGTTTTATCTTTCAAAAAGAAGACAACCGCCACCAGCCACAGCACGCCGTTTGCCAGGTTGAAGAGGCTAAACAGCCCATTCCCCCCTTGCAGGTACATGTGTTTGCTGACTTCGATGCCGACGGTAAAAATCAGCATCTGCAACATCCCCATCGCCGCCGAAACGGTGCCTTTACTCATCTCACTGGCAAACAGCGTCAGACGCACCAGGCCGGCATTCGCCACGCCAATACCAAACGCGTAAACGCTCAATCCTGCCGTCATCCACAGATACGCGTGTGAAGACACAACCGTCGCAGCCGCAGCCAGCACTAAACCGGCCATTATCGGCCAACCGCCCATGATAATCAGCGAACGCACGGAACGCCGAGAGGTCAGGCGCGCCAGCGTCAGGTTACCGGCGATCAGCGCGCCGAAGATAGGTACCTGTAACAGGCCATATTCATAGCTGCTTGCCTGCTCACCGCTGATAATAATCACCGGCGACTGGGCAATCCACGCCAGCAACGGCAGGCTAACAAACCCCGTCGCCAGCGCACCCGCCAGGAAACGTCCATTTTTGAGCACCAGCGCGTAATCTCGACCCAGCTCACCGAGAGAAAGCTTTTCACCAATACGCGTGGCGGTTTCCGGCATCGCACGGAACAAACCGCCAAAAGCGACAACCGAGAGCCCCGCGAACAGCACAAACATGCCTTCCCACGGCGCAACGTGCACCCAGGCCGCACCGACCAGTGGGCCAAGCAATGGCGCAATCAGCGCAACGTTCGCCATCAGTGCGGTAATTTTAATGCAGGTGGCTTCGTCGAAAGATTCCTGAATTGCCGCATAGCCTACCGCGCCGATAAAACACAGGCTGACCCCTTGCAGAAAACGCAGGAAAATAAACTGCTCAATATTCTGCACCAGCAGCGTGGCGAGACAGGTAACGATAAACCACACCACGCCGGTCAACATCACCGGACGGCGGCCAATACGGTCAGAAAGCGGCCCCAGCAGCCACTGTAAAAACATGCCGCCTGCCATATACGCCGTCATTGAGGTGGGAACCCACTCGTTGCCCGCGTTGAATTGTTCTACCACCGCCAGCATTCCCGGCTGAATCATATCGTTACCGATATAGGTGGAGAATTCGTACAGCACCAGACAGAGCGGAAAAAGCAGCGCCTGACGGCCCAGACGTTTGCCGGAAACAGAGGGATGACTCATGACCAAAACTAACTCAGTGTAAAAACGCGCAAGTTTAATCCACACATCGTAGTGACGATAGTAAATTATCGCCTGGATGTAATATTTCCGCACAATTTTACTCGTTTAAGGTTTGCTTAACGTTGAGCAGGTATAGTGTGCTGAATTCAACAAGTTAGCCTGATTAGCACGTGCATGTGAAAGCGGAATTAAGACTATCCCTCTTTACCGCTGCGGTTAAGCTTTTTAAGGTATCGGTCA
Source organism: Pseudocitrobacter faecalis (assembly GCF_965231525.1). NCBI lineage: Bacteria > Pseudomonadati > Pseudomonadota > Gammaproteobacteria > Enterobacterales > Enterobacteriaceae > Pseudocitrobacter > Pseudocitrobacter faecalis. Next base: position 2,780,460 of record NZ_CBDDNJ010000002.1, read on the forward strand.
TTAATCTGTCATAAAAGTCTGGATGTTATGCTGGAAACCCTGAACCACCAACTCTTCGCACTATTGAATGCCACACCCGCTTCGGCGCAGTGGTTAATCTCCCTGGCGACCTTTATCGCCCGTGACCTGATTTCAATCGTGCCCTTCCTGGCGGCTGCGCTCTGGCTATGGGGGCCGAAACAGCAGGTTTGCGCCCAGCGTCAGTTGGTGGTCAAAACCGCGCTGGCGATTGTCGTCGCCCTGACGCTTTCATGGGTGGTGGGCCATCTGTTCCCGCACGATCGTCCATTTGTCGACGGCGTGGGCTACAACTTCCTGCCGCATGCCGCAGACGACTCTTTCCCCAGCGATCACGGCACGGTGATTTTCACCTTCGCCCTCGCCTTCCTGTTCTGGCACCGTTTGTGGTCCGGCGCTGTGTTAATGGTTATCGCCGGTGCAATTGCCTGGTCACGTGTTTATCTTGGCGTGCACTGGCCTATCGATATGCTCGGTGGTTTCCTGAGCGGGCTTATCGGCTGCCTGACCTCACAGATGCTGTGGCACCACTTTGGTAGCCAGATTTATCAGCGCCTGCAATCCCTTTACCGCATGCTGTTCTCGCTGCCAATCCGCAAAGGTTGGGTGCGTGACTAAGCTGTCAGGCACAGGTAATATGACAGGCTGACTCCGGCGCCCTGCCGGAGCTGGCCCGGTAGAGGAAACATGGAAACACGACGCGACGAGCGGATTGGTCAACTCATTCAGGCATTAAAACGTAGCGATAAACTGCACCTTAAAGAAGCGGCGGCGCTATTGGGTGTCTCAGAAATGACGGTTCGCCGTGACCTGAATAGCCAGGGCGGGCCAGTGGTGCTGCTCGGCGGCTACATCGTCCTCGAACCGCGAAGTGCCTCGCATTATCTCTTAAGCGATCAAAAAACACGCCTGGTGGAGGAGAAGAAACGTGCGGCACAGCATGCTGCGCAGTTGCTTAAAGCCCACCAGATGGCCTTTTTCGACTGCGGGACAACAACGCCGTGGATCATCGATGCGATTGATAATGACCTGCCTTTTACCGGCGTTTGCTATTCACTGAACACCTTTCTGGCGTTGCAGGAAAAGCCCAACTGCAAAGTGATCCTATGCGGAGGGGAATTTCATGCCAGCAACGCCATCTTTAAACCGCTGAGCGAGCACGACACGCTCGCCCATCTTTGCCCGGATATCGCCTTCTATTCCGCGGCAGGCATCGATATGATTCAGGGCGCTACCTGCTTTAATCTTGAAGAGCTGCCGGTAAAACACTGGGCGATGCGTCAGGCTCGTTATCACGTACTTGTGGCGGATCACAGTAAATTCGGCAAGGTACGCCCGGCCAGAATGGGCGCGCTGGAAAAATTTGATGTGCTCGTCAGTGATGCTGCACCTGAGCGTCCTTTGCAGGACTACTGCAAAAGCAAGAAGATTGAATTGCTGTGGTAACTGTGAGAATTAACATCATACGAATAATTTCCGTATGATGTTAATCACTCTTCCTGCGACAAATATATATTTAGTCTATATATCCATCGTCCTTCATTTTGGTGTTTTCGCAATATTCTCGCCGACATAAACCGACAATCAATACGACGAAATCCAGTACGCCAGCGGTGATGGATATTTTAATAAACGTCCAGCCATTAAGCGGGACAAACCATAGCTGAATCAGCGCCAGACATGACCATGCCACCAGGATTATCAGACAGACAATGATGGTTGTTTTCATACTTCCCTTTCAAGAACAATGACATAGGCTTCGCGCATAAAAAACAGCAGCATACGGCGATAATCCTTTTCCATTGTCACGACCCGCCAACCCTCTTTGGCATTTTTATTGAGAAAATCACTTAACTTAACAGGGTTGATTTTTGATCCGCCCAAGAGCAGGCTCCCCAGCATACCTTCCTTATAAATAACAGCTTTATATTCCTTCACGAGGGTCTCTCTAATAAAAATAAATAATAGTTAGATATTTTCTTATTCACAAAAAATAAGAATGTGCCAACGGTACAGCCATACTATTATCGGGGGTCGTCAACGAGAGACAATTTAGGAAATCTTAATGATATATTAAGAAAATACGGGCAAAGAGTTGCGTCTGCTTTGTTCTTGCCGGATGCGGCATAAACGCCTTATCCGGCCTACAAGGTTTTGCACTCTTTTGTAGGCCTGATAAGCGTAGCGCATCAGGCAATTTCGCCCGTGGTGAATGGATTAAGAGAACCAGCCACCAAACCATTCATGGAATTTCATCAGCACGAAATCGAGCATCCGGTTAAAGAACCCGCCCTCTTCCACGGCTTCCATCACGATCAACGGACGCTGTTCGATGGTTTTGTCATTCAGTTTAAAGTCAATAGTCCCGACAACCTGACCTTTCTTCAGCGGCGCGGTAAGTTGCGGCTGAGTCAGGGAGTAGCTGGCCTTCAGGTTTTTCAGTTGCCCTTTCGGTATGGTAATCGAGCCCGCTTCGCCTGCGCCCAGTTTCGCTTCGCTGGTATTACCAAACCAGACGCGCTGCGTCACAAAGGTGGCGTCTGGCTTAATTGGCGTCACAGTTTCAAAGAAGCGGAAGCCCCAGGTCAGCAGTTTCTCTGATTCACCAAAACGGATGCGGTCTGTTTTGGTGCCGAGTACCACGGAGATCAGGCGCATTTCACCCTGGCTGGCGGACGCTACGAGGTTATAGCCTGCACCCGCGGTGGTACCGGTTTTCACGCCATCGACGTTCAGGCTTGAGCTCCATAACAGACGGTTACGGTTTGGCTGGCGAATGTTATTAAAGGTGAATTCTTTCTCTTTGTGGATCGCGTACTCTTCGGGCACATCGTGGATCATGGCTTTAGTCAGCAAGGCCATATCGCGCGCAGTACTGAACTGCCCCGGCGCATCAAGGCCGTGGACGGTTTTAAAGGTGGTATTGGTGAGGCCAATCTTCTGCGCGTAGCCGTTCATCAGGCTCACGAAAGAGTCCTGGCTGCCCGCGACGTAATCCGCAATAGCGATACTGGCGTCGTTACCGGACTGGATAATCACCCCTTTATTCAGGTTCTCAACGGAAACCTGCTCGCCCGGTTTGAGGAACATGACGGAAGAGCCGCGAAGCACCGGGTTGCCGGTCGCCCACGCATCTTTCCCGATAGTCACCATGTCGGTCGGCTTAATTTTGCCCGCTTTCAGCGCCTGTCCCACGACGTAGCTGGTCATAATTTTGGTCAGGCTGGCCGGGTCAAGTTTTTCGTCCGCATTCCCTTCGGTTAACACTTTACCGCTGGAGTAATCCATCAGGATCCACGCGCGTGCGTCAATCGACGGCGCATCAGGAAGTTGTTCCGCCGCCTGCACAGCAGGTGCGACAAAAAGTAAAAGAACAGAGCCCGTCACCAGGCCACGAAGGGAAAAAGCATCACGCGTCATAAAAGCCACCCAAGTATCCATTCCAAAAAAACACGCCACTACCGTAACCGTGCTGCACCAGGCGGTGAGTAATAACGTATAAACTCTCTTAAAGAAACAGTGAGTTGGTAAAGTTTTTTAAGTTTACGCAAGATCCTCTGGATGTGCGAAAAACCTGAACAATTTTTTGATCGAGATTGCCTAAAGACTAAGATTGAATCACCATGCAAAAACGTACTGATACGAAACACTGGAGTGGTTATGATTACGCTGTGGGGCAGAAATAACTCAACGAACGTGAAAAAAGTCCGCTGGACGCTGGAAGAGCTGGAATTACCTTATCAGCAGATTATGGCGGGCATGGAGTTTGGTGTGAATCACGATGCCGAATTCCTTGCACTTAATCCCAATGGGCTGGTGCCGCTGCTAAAGGACGACGAAGCCGGTATCGTGCTGTGGGAATCCAACACCATCGTGCGTTATCTGGTGGCCCAGTACGGTCAGGGGCGCTTGTGGCAGGAGTCACCTGCTAAGCGCGCACTGGGCGAGAAGTGGATGGACTGGGCCAATGACACTTTAGCCGCCACTCACCGCCTGATCCTGATGGGGCTGGTCAGAACGCCGCCGGAAAAACGCGATCACGCAGCGATTGATAAAGCCATTGCCCAGTGCGAACCCCTGCTGGCGATTCTTGATGCCGAACTGGCGAAACAACGTTGGTTATCGGGCGAGGAATTTGGCCCTGGCGATATTGCCGTCGCGCCGTTCGTCTACAACCTGCTGGAAACGGTGAAAACCTGGCAACCGCATCCGCATCTCGCGCGCTGGTATCAGCAGCTTGCGGAGCGCCCTGCCTTCCAGAGCGTAGTGATGATCCCCGTTTCCTGATGTTCCTCAGGTACGCTGGCTGCTGCCGCGTACCTGCAATTTCCCGACCAGCCGCACGTGCGTCGCAACATCATCGCCATCGCATAAATACGCCACCGCCATTCGGCCCAGCTCACTGTAGGCTAACTGCACGCTGGTAAGCATGGGCGTCAGCTGATGCGCAATCCGTTGATCGTCATATCCGCACACCAGAATGTCTTCCGGCACCTTAATATTGAGCGTCGCCAGCGCCTGATAACAGCCGAGCGTCATCCAGTCGCTGGCGCAAAAGATGGCCTGCGGCGGCTGCGGTAATTTCATTAATTCCAGCGTGGCGTTAAAGGTCGCATTCAACGACCAGTCTGTCGGCTTAATTAACGCGTCATCAATCGTGATACCCGCCTGCTCAAGCGTCTGGCGATAACCCTCAAGACGCAGGACGCTGGCATCCATCCACTCATCCCCCGTAATGTGCGCGATGCGCGTTACCCCCTGATCCAGCAGGTGACTCACGATCTGGCAAGCATTCGCGCGATCGTCTGGCAAGAACGTGGGCAATAAAGGCCGCGCGGGATCGTACTGATTCAGCAGTACAACCGGCACATTCAGCAAAGGTTCAAAAGGCGAAAAATCGAATGCGCGTGTGGTTGGACTCGCCAGAATTACCCCGGCACAATTGCGACCAGCCAGTTGCTGGATAATCTGCCGCGCCATCTCAAAATCATCACCATAGTCGTAAACGGTCAGTAGCGTGTCACGCTGCCAGGCCGTGCTGCTGGCTTCACTCAGCGCGTCAATAAAGGGGTCGTAACCGTCCATTCCGCATAACAGCAATGCAATCTCTTCCTGCCCTTCCTGGCGGTGCGACACGGCGATTTTCTTATAGCCCAGCTTCTGCGCTGCAATCACGACGCGCTCGCGCGTATCTTCGCTCAAACGCACTGCCCGGCTATTGTTTAATACCAGTGACACGGTGGCCTGTGAGACCCCCGCTTCTCTGGCAATATCGCTCATGGTTATCTTATTTTTCTTTTGCATTTCGGCTCCTTATCGCTGCCGACTATAGCACAAAACTTCTACGCCTTTTTTGTGAACAACCCGGCAAATTACCAGGATTTTTATTGCCCAGTCCATGAGGGTAATAAATATTAGCTAATATTATTACCAATGGAGAATACTCATGCAATCTCAGTGGAGTAAGTCACAGGCGCAGGAGTGGTACAACGAGCATGGATGGGCCTGTGGATTTAACTATTTACCGCGTACCGCGGTCAACTGGACGGAAATGTGGCAGGCCGAAACCTTCGACGCCCATACTATCGATCAAGAGCTGGAATGGGCGCATAACTATGGCTACAACGCTCTGCGCACCAACCTGCCGTTTATTGTCTGGGAAGACGATCGTGATGGGCTGCTGGCGCGTATCGATACGTTCCTGGCGATAGCCGCAAAACATCATATTCAGGTCATGCTGACCCTAATGGATGACTGTGGTTTCTCCGGCGACGAACCTTATCTTGGCCCGCAAAAAGATCCCGTACCTAATCTGCACAACAGCCAGGCGGCAGCCAGCCCGGGACGTGCTATTGTCATGAGCCCAAGCCTGTGGCCGCGCGTCGAAGCCTACGTGCGCGACGTCTTAACCCGCTTTAAAAATGACGAACGTGTGGCTATCTGGGATCTCTACAATGAACCCGGCAACCGTGGCGTGTTTGTCGGCCCCGGCGAATCATCAGATATAGACGACGCCCTGGAGGAATTTGCATTAACACTGATGGTCTCAGCGTTTAGTTGGGCACACGATGTTCGTCCAAGCCAGCCGCTTACTGTTGGTGCGTGGCATGTTGAACATGACGATTATGCGACTTTTGAACATCCCATTGATGCCACTGCGCTCGCACTGTCAGATATCGTCAGTTATCACAACTACAACACCGTCGCATGCCAGCTTGAAATTCTCGACAAACTGTCTCAGCGTGGACGTCCTGTGCTCTGCACCGAGTGGCTCGCTCGCCATCTTGATTGCAATTTGACAGAACAGCTTCCCCTCTTCAGCGCATTCGATACTGGATGTTATCACTGGGGGTTGGTGGAAGGCAGAACACAAACCTGGATCCCCTGGCCCGTAGTACAGCGGTCACAGCCAGACTGGCAATCACGTTGGTATCACGATGTGCTTCACGCCGACGGCAAACCGTGGTGTGAACAAGAAATGAAGATGGTGAAAGCGCTATCCACTTACCATCAACAGCGCAGAGATCGCCGCTGATCCTTTTACACGGAGGGTTATTCAATGAAAAAATCAGTACTGCTGATGCTGGCCTGCTGCGGTTTCAGCGCCATGCCCATTCTTGCGCACAGCGCCGAACAGGTTGAACTACGCTTTGCCTGGTGGGGCGGCAAAGCCCGTAACCAGGCCACCATGAAAGCGCTGGAAGCATTCCAGGCAAAATATCCAAACATCAAGGTGAAAGCCGAATATACCGGCTGGGACGGTTTTTACCCGCGCCTCACCACTCAGATGAACAGTAATACCGAAGCCGACGTTATCCAGACCAACTGGAACTGGCTGACGCTGCTGTCGAAGAAAGGTGATGGTTTTTACGATCTCAATAAACTGAGTCAACCTTTAGGTCTGGATCAATATCCGCCTGAAGCGCTGGCAACCACCACCGTGAATGGCAAAATCAACGCCATTCCTATCTCCTCTAACGTCATGCTGTTCTTCTACAATGCCGCCACCTGGAAAAAAGCAGGCGTTGAGTTTCCAAAAACCTGGGATGAACTGCTGGCGACCGGCCCGGTATTTAAAGAAAAACTGGGCGATAACTATTACCCGCTGATTCTCTCCGAGCAGGATGCCTTGTTGATGCTGCGTTCTTATATGTATCAGAAGAACCAGAAAGAGATGATCGACGAGAAAACGAAGAAGATCGCCTGGTCACATGAAGAACTGGTCGAGGCGTTAACCTTCTATCGCAAGCTGGCGGATAACCACGTCATTCCGGACACCAAAGCGATGGCCTCGTTTGGTAAAGGCGTGAATTATGAAATGAAACCGTGGATCAACGGCGAATGGGGCGGCGTTTATAACTGGAACGTGCTCTACACTGCCGAATCGCAAAACCTGAAGAATCCGTCAGACCTGGTGATGGGCCCCTATCCAATGCATAAAGACGCAAAAGACGCCGGGCAGTTTAGGAAAACCGCACTGATGTACTCCATCAGCCGCAACACCAGGCATCCGCAGGAGGCCGCGCAATTACTGCATTTCCTGATGAGCGAATCTGAGGGTGTGCTTCCGGTTGGCCTTGAACGCGGCGCGCCGCTGAGCCGGGACGGTGAAAAAATCCTCCGCGACGCGGGTATTCTGAAAGATGAAGATCCGGTGATCGCGGGTCTGATTCAATCGACGTCAATGCCAAACAAATCAACGGCCTCGCCCTACCTGGAAGATCCGCAATTTGGCGCGCTGTTCACCGCAGCCCGCGAAAGCATCGACCACGGTAAAGCCTCCATCGACGAAGCTGCAACCACCTTCGAAGAGCAGGCAAACCGTATTTTACGTCGCATTATGCGTTAATTTTTAGGGCTAACCTTCAACAACTCGCCGTCGGACTCATCGGTTAAGACATACAGATAACCGTCGGGCCCGACGCGTACATCGCGGATACGCTGTTTGCGATCCCCGAGGATTCTCGTCTCTTCCGTCACCTTATCGCCCTCCACCTGCATCACGATGACCGATTCATCCTTCAACGCGCCGATAAACAGTTTGTGTTGCCACTGTGGAAAGGTTTTCGCATCGTAAAATGCCATACCACTCAACGCCGGGGATTTTTTCCACACATAAAGCGGTGGCTCGGTGCCAGGCGCGGTTTCCCCTTTCGCTTCGGGGATCGGCAGCCCGCTGTAGTTAATGCCGTGCGTCGCCAGCGGCCAGCCATAGTTTTTGCCCGCTTGCGGAATGTTGATTTCATCACCGCCGCGCGGGCCGTGCTCGTTCAGCCACAGCGTATCGCTCCAGGGATTCATCGCCATCCCCTGCGGATTACGAATACCGTAAGACCAGATTTCCGGGCGAACGCCTGATTTATTTACCCACGGGTTATCTCCCGGCACCTTACCGTCCTCGGTCAGGCGCACGACTTTACCCTGAAGCTTGTCAAGATCCTGCGCGGTACTGCGCTGGTTGTTTTCGCCAAGGCCGATAAAGAGATGTCCTTTGCCATCAAACACCAGTCTGCCGCCAAAGTGGTTACCGGTAGAGAGCTTCGGCATCTGCCTGAACACTACGGTAAAGTTCTTTAACGTTTGGTTATCGTCACTTAATGTCCCATAACCGACCGCGGTTCCAGCTTTACCGTCATCGCCCGCTTCCGCAAAGCTCAGCCACACGCGGCGCGACTTCGCAAAATCCGGGGCCAGCGCGACATCCAGCAAACCACCCTGCCCGTTTGCCCATACCTTTGGCACGCCCGAAATGGGCGCTGAGAGCCCTTTACCTTGCTGCCAGTGACGCAGTTCGCCGCTACGAAGGGTAATCAGCATCCCGCGATCATCCGGCAAAAAAGCCAACGCCCACGGATGATCGAGCTTATCCTGCAACACCTGAACGTTGACCTCCGCCGATTGAGCGGAAGCGACATACAGCAGAGAACTTAAGGTAAGGGTAAGAAAAGTACGACGCATAGCCCACTCCGGTAACCGCCATTGTTTGGCTTAAGGGTAGTCAACGTCATTGATAATGCGGGGGATTTTACAAAACCTTTAACAGGGGGAGTTAACTCCCCCTGAGGTCAGGCGTGCAAAGTGTCGATGTGGGCATTCATACTATAAATGCTTTCACTCAACGTCGTCAGACAGCGTTCGAGCGATGCCACGTTAACGGCGATGGAGGTCGGGCAGTCATGGTGCCCGGTCATCAAACACACAGCCGCAGAAGCGATTGCTTCGCCTGCCTGCCGCAAAGCGTCCCTTTCTTTCGGCGTTGCGGACTGTATCAGCTGTGGCGCATTACGACGTAATTCACCACATAAATCAAACAAGTTAGTACGCAGATGCTCGTTATCGCTGACCGACATATATCCCTTCGCTTTTCTGAGTTGCAGATAAGCGTCGAGATCGATGCGCGCATTGATGATTTTATTCATCATGTTGCGTTTCAGCGTCATTCCACTCATGTGATTTCCTCCCTCCTCATCCATTTGGCACATTTATTATAAGGTCATTTTTTGTACAAAACGATGCGTGAGGTCAATAATTCAACAATTGAAACGAGCCAGAAACACTTTTTCTACACTGGCTGAGATCCCCGGCCTCCGGCCCGAAAAATGGTGAATAACGTATCTGGCTGTCATGCCGCGCCGTATGTATAATCTCCCGATTCCGAGCAATGAATAGTATATAAAATGAGCAAAATTGGTTTTGTATCGTTGGGCTGCCCGAAAAACCTGGTGGACTCCGAACGTATTTTAACGGAGCTGCGTACTGAAGGTTACGACGTGGTACCGAGCTACGATGATGCCGATATGGTTATCGTCAACACCTGCGGTTTTATCGACAGCGCCGTCCAGGAATCTCTGGAAGCGATTGGCGAAGCCTTAAAAGAAAACGGCAAAGTGATTGTCACTGGCTGCCTGGGTGCCAAAGAAGATCAGATTCGCGAAGTACACCCAAAAGTGCTGGAAATTACCGGCCCGCACAGCTACGAGCAGGTGCTGGAACACGTCCATCACTATGCGCCGAAGCCGCAGCATAACCCGTTTACCAGCCTGGTGCCGGAACAGGGTGTGAAGCTGACGCCGCGTCATTACGCCTATTTAAAAATTTCTGAAGGTTGTAACCACCGCTGCACGTTCTGCATCATTCCATCCATGCGTGGCGACCTCGACAGCCGCCCGATTGGCGATGTGCTCTCTGAAGCAAAGCGTCTGGCCGACGCTGGCGTAAAAGAGCTGCTGGTTATCTCGCAGGATACCTCCGCTTATGGCGTCGACGTAAAACACCGCACCGGTTTCCATAACGGTTCCCCGGTCAAAACCAGCATGGTCAGCCTGTGTGAAGAACTGGCAAAACTGGGCGTCTGGGTGCGTCTGCACTACGTCTATCCGTATCCGCATGTCGATGACGTTATTCCGCTGATGGCGGAAGGCAAAATTCTGCCGTATCTCGACATCCCGATGCAGCATGCCAGCCCGCGTATTCTGAAACTGATGAAACGCCCAGGCTCCGTTGACCGCCAGCTGGCACGCATCAAACAGTGGCGTGAAATTTGCCCGGATCTCACCCTGCGCTCGACCTTTATTGTCGGCTTCCCGGGCGAAACGGAAGAAGATTTCCAGATGCTGCTCGATTTCCTGAAAGAAGCGCGTCTCGATCGCGTCGGTTGTTTCCAGTACAGCCCGGTTGAAGGCGCCAGCGCCAACGATCTGCCGGATCAGGTACCGGACGACGTGAAAGAAGATCGCTGGAACCGCTTCATGCAGCTGCAACAGCAGATCTCCGCCGAGCGTCTGCAGGAGAAAGTGGGCCGCGAAGTGATGGTCATCATCGATGAAGTGGATGAAGAAGGCGCGATTGGCCGCAGCATGGCCGATGCCCCGGAAATCGACGGCGCGGTGTATCTGAATGGCGAAACCAACGTCAAGCCGGGCGACATTATCCGCGTGAAGGTGGATAACGCCGACGAGTATGACCTGTGGGGCAGCCGGGTTTAAAAACTCGCGTTTAAAACTGAGCGGCGTTAACTCTGAATGAGTAAGCATGAGGAAGGAATCTCAGCGCCGCATTAACCTCTTCCATCAGTTGACTCCTCTCCCTCGCAAACCCACACTTTCTCACCCAAACTTAAGTCAAAGGCATGGTCTGCGCAGGCATTGTGCATTAAACTGCGCGCTGCAAAAACTGAGTAGATAAACGATTAATCAGGCGGTAATGGCGATGAACGGAACAATCACAACGTGGTTTCAAGATAAAGGTTTTGGATTTATCAAAGACGAGAACGGCGACAATCGCTATTTTCATGTGATTAAGGTCGCCAATCCTGATCTTATCAAGAAAGATGCAGCTGTAACCTTTGAGCCCACGACTAACAACAAAGGGCTCTCGGCGTATGCGGTAAAAGTGCTGCCAGAAAGCAAATATATCTACATTGCGGGCGAGCGTCTGAAACTTACCTCAATTAAATCTTACGTGGTGTTCAGCGAAGATGTGCCTGCCGATACGCGTATCGATAAAGAGAACGCGGTACTTTCAGTCGGCTTGCTGATGAACAGTATTCGCCCCAAAAGTGAGGCCAAACCGGGCGCGACGCGCACGCTGAAAAAACTGGCGATCACTACCTTCCAGGGGACAACGCATATCTTCTCGGAAGATGAAATTGATATCGATGCCACGGTGAAAATGCTCAAGGTTTAAGCCTGACATTCTCCCCCTGACACTCTTAACGGACTGACAAGCAAGATGACAAAACTTACCTTACAAGAGCAGATGCTCAAAGCGGGCTTAGTGACCAGCAAAAAAATGGCCAAAGTCCAGAGAACAGCGAAGAAATCACGCGTGCAGGCACGCGAGGCGCGCGAAGCGGTTGAAGAAAACAAAAAAGCGCAGCTTGAGCGCGATAAGCAACTGAGCGAGCAGCAAAAACAGGCCGTATTATCGAAAGAGCTGAAAGCGCAGGTTAAACAGCTGATTGAGATGAATCGCATCACCATTAGCAAAGGCAATATCGATTTTAACTTTACCGACAATAACCTCATCAAAAAAGTGGTGGTCGATAAAGTGACCCAAACTCAGCTGATTAATGGCCGCCTGGCGATTGCCCGTTTGCTGGTCGATGCGAATGGCGAGGCACAATACGCCATTATCCCGGCAAGCGTGGCAGATAAAATCGCTCAACGTGATGCGGACAGCATTGTACTAAACAGTGCATTGAGTCAGGAAGAGCAGGACGAAGACGATCCGTACGCTGATTTTAAAGTGCCGGATGACTTGATGTGGTGATGGCGCAGTGAAAGAAAGCCCTTTCGGGCTTTCATGCGAAAATATCACGAATTCAATATATTGCAGAAACCTTGTAGGCCTGATAAGCGTAGCGCATCAGGCACTCAGTCTCCGAATCAGAATGAACGGTGGAAGTTAACCAGCGGTAATACCGGCACCGTGGCGTTCATCGCAACGTTAATCACACCAATCTGCAAACCTTCCAGGTGTTTAGTGGCGTTAATCAGGCCAAACTGGAAGTTGGTGGTATCGGCATAGTTAAAGGCACCAAAGTCGCTGGAGCTGCTGCCTGACGTCACGTTGATCGCCCCTATGTTTGAACCGGTAACATTTTCAGAGGTTACGTTCACCGCCCCCATATTCAGGCCGTCAACATTCCCACCGTTGAAGTTCACCGCGCCCAGGTTCATACCGGTGACATTATTCGCCACGTTGAAACCGCCCAGGTTGAAACCGGTCATGTCGTTCGTGCGGTTAAACGCCGCCATATTAAAACCGGTGGTGTTTTCAGACCAGTTGAATGCAGAAATATTGGCACCCCCCGTCTCTTTTGATTTGTTAAATGGCGCAACGTTCAGACCGGTCATATTTTCGGAAACGTTGACGACCGCCACGTTCATGCCTTTAATATCACCTTCACTCCAGTTCGCAATAGCGCCAACGTTCAGACCCTCAACGTTACGGCTATGGTTAGCAACGGTAACGTTAGCACCGGTAATATCTTTCTCAATCCAGTTGAACGGGCTAACGTTGAAGCCTTTCATGTCACCGCCAATATAGTTACCAATGCCCGCCACGTTCATGCCACGCATCGTACCTTCGGTGTAGTTACCCAGACCGGCAACATTCAAACCGTACATCCGGCCTTTGTTATAATTGCCCAGACCCGCAACGTTCATACCATTAATATCGCCGGTACCATTCAGATTACCGACGGCAGTGGCCGCGCCAATATTCAGGCCATTAAGTTCGTCTGCTGCGCTGTAAATACCGAGGCTGGCACCGTTCATGACGCCAACCTGGTTTGCCAGGCTGATGTTCAGGCCGTTGTCTTCACCACCGTGCCAGTTGAACAGGCCAATCGCCGCCCCGTTGACGCCGTTACGCACGTGGGAACCGGCTGCCGCACCAAGCTGGAAACCATTAACCTGGTCCATTTCTGTATAGCCAAGAATCGGGAGATCAAAACCGTTTACCGTGCCGGTATCGCTGTAAAACAGGGAGCTCTGGAAGCCGTTGACTTCCTTATCGGTAGAGAGATTTTTTACCGAGGCTAATTGTACCGGCGTAGCAAAGCTCGCCGCGGAAAACATTGCGCATGAAATGAATAGAGCGAGTGTTGAACGTTTCATTTTGTACTTCCTTTTTTCAACGTAAAAGCCGCTTAGCGACATCATAATTCAGATAATACTTAGTCTTGATATAATGGTGGCTTAGCGAGACGAGGAAATATTTGCGAAACGTGCTTAAAAATAGGCAATTAATGCTCTATTACTTGTAACAACATATTAATAAAAAATACAATTTATATATCTGGAAATTCGTATATTCAGGCATTCTTCGCAAAAGATGCGAATTAAAATCAAAACAACAAAAACTTTAATATATATCAATTATGGAACAGTCCTGTATTGAGCGCGCTGCGGGTGAATATACGCATTCAAATAATAACCTGGCGCGCCTCATTCCAGGTTGTAATTATCACGAGGGAATAATATTCCCCCCTCTGTTTGCGTGTTTCATGCAACGCTAAAACACGCAAACAGACAATTACCCTTTAATTTTCGGATCCAACGCATCACGCAAGCCGTCGCCCAGCAGGTTAAACGCCAGTACCGTCAGGAATATCGCGATTGCCGGGAAGAGCGCGACGTGCGGCGACATCACCATATCCGCGCGCGCTTCGTTGAGCATAGCGCCCCACTCCGGCGTCGGCGGTTGTGCGCCCAGACCGAGGAAAGAGAGGCTGGCCGCGGAGATAATCGACACCCCGATTCGCATGGTGAAATAGACCACTATCGACGACACGGTTCCAGGCAAAATATGGTGAAAAATAATCGTGATATCGTTCGCGCCAATGCTGCGGGCCGACTCAACGAAGGTTTGCTGCTTGAGCACCAGCGTATTCCCGCGCACCAGGCGTGCGAATGCCGGCACCGAGAAAATCGCGACCGCGATAATCACGTTGGTCATACCGCTGCCCATCACCGCCACCACGGCAATCGCCAGCAGTATCCCGGGAAAGGCAAATAACACATCGCAGATGCGCATGATGATGCGATCCCACCAACCTTCATAGTATCCCGCCAGCAACCCCAGCACCGTGCCGATCGCTGCCCCAATCAGCACGGCAAAGACACCCGCTGCCAGCGAGATTTGCGCGCCGACCAGCACGCGGCTGAAGATATCGCGCCCCAGTGAATCGACACCAAACCAATGTATTAATGACGGCCCCTCATTAAGACGGTCATAGTCGAAATAGTTTTCCGCATCGAATGGTGCAATCCACGGCGCGACCAGCGCCACAGCAATCAGCAGCAGAATGAATATCCCCGCCGCCATCGCCACCGGTTGATGACGGAATCGACGCCAGAACTCGCGCCACGGCGTGCGCGGTTGCGTACTGTGAATCGTCGGCAGCGCATCGAGAGCGGCCTGGCGTCGCCAGTTAAGTAGTCGCACTTATTTATACCTGATAGCCGGGTTAATGGCAGCGTAGAGCACATCCACCACTAAGTTGATAAGAATAAACTCCAGCGAAAAGAGCAGCACTTCCGCCTGAATCACCGGATAATCGCGCATCTCCACCGAATCGACCAGCAGCCGTCCCAGCCCCGGCCAGTTGAACACTTTCTCCACCACAATCGAGCCGCCCAGCAGAAAGCCAAACTGTAAGCCCATCATGGTGACGACCGGGATCATCGCGTTACGCAGGCCGTGCTTGAGCACCACCAGGCGCTCGCTGACACCTTTGGCGCGCGCGGTACGCATGTAATCTTCGTTAAGCACATCGACAAACGACGCTCGAGTGAAGCGCGCCATCACCGCGGCCACCGCCGCGCCCAGCGTCAGCGACGGCAAAATGTAGTGCTTCCAGCTGTCCGCACCCACCGTGGGCAGCCAGCCGAGTTCAACTGAGAAAACCTGCATCAGCAGCATGCCCAGTGCAAACGCCGGGAAGGAAATACCTGTAACGGCGATTGCCATGCCAAGACGATCGGGCCAGCGATTACGCCAGACAGCGGCGACAATCCCCATCGCCATCCCGATAATCACCGCCCAAACCATGCTGGCAAGCGTCAGCCACAGGGTTGGCATAAAGCGGCTGGCAATCTCTTCCGAAACCGGGCGACGCGAGACCATCGACAGGCCGAAATCTCCCTGAATCGCATTGGTAATATAGTGCCAGAACTGCACATATAGCGGCTGATCCAGCCCCAGTTGTTGACGCACCAGCGCGATCACTTCTGCGTCAGCCTCCGGCCCGGCAATCAGGCGCGCCGGATCGCCCGGCAGCATATGGACAAACAGAAACACCAGCACCGCCACAATCAGCAGCGTCGGGATAAGCCCCAGCAGGCGTTTAATAACATAGTTGAGCATGACTCTCCTTGTGTTCAGCCCCCGCGCAGGGGGGCAGAACCTTACTTCAGATCCGCCTCGTCGAAGCTAAAACCGGTATCCGGCATGATATAGAAGCCCGTCAGTTTTTTGCTGTGTGCGGAAACCAGTTTCTCAACCACCAGCGGCACCCACGGCGACTCTTTCCAGAGTGTATCCTGCGCGGCTTTGTAGAGGCTGGCTTTCTGTTTACTGTCAGTGGTTTTCAGCGCCTCGGTCAGATCTTTATCCACCTGCGGGTTGCTGTAAAACGCGGTGTTAAACAGGGTTGGCGGCCAGTTCTGCGAGGCAAACAGCGGCGACAGCGCCCAGTCCGCTTCGCCCGTTGAAGCAGACCAGCCGGTATAGAACATGCGCACACCGCTCTCTTTCTGCCCTTTGCCCTCAACTTCCGCCGCACGCTGCCCGGCATCCATCGCCGTCACCTGCGCTTTAATGCCCACCTGCGCCAGCTGCTGCTGAGTAAACTGCAACACTTTCTGCGCGGTGCTGTGATTATGCGATGACCACAGCGTGGTGCTGAAGCCGTTCGGGTAGCCCGCCTCTTTCAGCAGTTCACGCGCTTTCGCCGGATCGTACTTCCACGCAGGGTAACTTTGCGCATAGGCAATCGACGGCGGGACGATGCCCGTCGCCGGCGTGGCATAACCGGCAAATGCGACCTTCACCAGTGCCTGGCGATTGATGGCGTAGTTAATCGCTTCACGTACTTTCGGGTTGTCGAACGGCTTTTGCGTCACGTTCATGCTGATATAACGCTGCATGATTGATGGGCTGGCGACCAGTTCCAGGTTGGTATTTTTCTCGAGCAACGGTGCTTGCTCATAAGGGATCGGGAAGGCAAACTGCGCTTCGCCCGTTTGCAGCATCGCCGCACGGGTATTGTTATCGACAACCGGACGCCAGGTGATGGTATCCAGCTTCGGCAGCCCTTTTTGCCAGTAACCGTCAAACTTCTTCACCTTCACAAAATCGGTCTGATTCCAGGTTTCGAGGGTATACGGCCCGGTTCCCACCGGATGGAAGCCGATTTCATTGCCATATTTTTTCAGCGCCGCCGGGGAGATCATCGCCGTCGCCGGGTGAGCCAGAATATTGATAAACGCCGAGAACGGCTCTTTCAGGGTGATTTTGACGGTGTTGGCGTCCACCGCCTCGGTTTTAGCGATATTTTTATACAGGTTATAACGCTTGAGATGATTTTCCGGATTGCTGGCGCGGTCGAGGTTGGCCTTCACCGCTTCGGCGTTAAAATCGGTGCCATCCTGGAATTTCACACCTTCACGTAGCCTGATCGTATAGTTCAGCCCATCGTCAGAAACCGTGTAGCTCTCCGCCAGCACGTTCTGCAATTTCATCTCTTTATCAAGGCCAAACAGCCCCTGATAGAACGACTTCGCCACCGCCTGTGACAGGGTGTCGTTGGCGTCATACGGGTCGAGCGTGGTGAAGTTCGAGCCGACCGCCACCACCACATCTTTGGCGGCAAACGCCGGGGACGCCGCCAGCACGGAGGCCACGCCCAGCGCCAAAAGCCATTTACCTGATACGCGTTGTGTCATGTTGTTCTCCTGAAGTACCCTGCCTGTCATTATTATTCTCGCGAGAGCGCATTTGCCATCGGTTCGCGGGCCACGTAATGCCCCGGTGAAACCTGCTGCAAGGGGACGCTCACCACCGCTTCTCCCCGCTTATAAATATTGCCCGGCAGTTCGTCAGAGAGCAGCACGCGCTGCGGCCGACGATGTGCGGGATCGGCTACCGGTACGGCATCCAGTAATTTGCGGGTGTAAGGGTGTTGCGGGTTTTCAAAGACGGCGCGCCGGGGGCCAATTTCAACAATTCGCCCACGGTACATCACCGCCACGCGGTGGCTGATGCGCTCCACCACCGCCATATCGTGTGAAATAAACAGAAACGCAATGCCCATCTCCCGCTGTAATGAAAGCAGAAGATTAATAATTTGCGCGCGAATCGACACATCCAGCGCCGAAACCGATTCATCGGCAATCACCACTTTCGGCTCCAGCGCCAGTGCGCGGGCAATGCAGATGCGCTGACGCTGGCCGCCGGAAAACTCATGCGGATAACGCCAGGCGTGCTCCGGCTGCAAGCCTACGCGTTCCAGCAGCCAGGCCACGCGCTGCTGCGCGGCCTCGCCTTCCATTTTCTTATGAATGCGCAACGGCTCCATAATCGAGTAACCCACCGTATGGCGCGGGTCGAGCGACGCATAAGGATCCTGAAAGATAAACTGAATATCGCGGCGTAGGGGTTGAAGCTGATGCGCCGAGAGCGTATCAATACGCGCGCCGTTAAAGGTGATAGTGCCGCTCTGCGCCTCGACCAGACGCAGTAGTGCGCGCCCGGTGGTCGATTTTCCACAGCCCGATTCCCCCACCAGTGCCAGCGTTTCGCCGGGCCAGAGATCAAAGCTGACATCTTCCACAGCGTGGACTTCGCGCGTCACGCGATTCAACCAGCCGCTGCGTATATCGAAACGCGCGACCAGATTGCGCACCTTAAGCACGGGCTCGCCGGCAACCACGGTATTTTGTTCTTCAATGGCAGACGCGGGCGAATCAAATTCCGGAAAGTGGCGCGGTAAATCGCTGCCGCGCATTTCGCCAAGCGTCGGTACCGCCGCCAGCAGTTTGCGGGTGTATGGATGTTGAGGATCGCGGAAAATCGTCTCGACGCTACCCGTTTCGACCGCTTCGCCCTGATACATCACCAGCACGCGATCGGCAATTTCCGCCACCACGCCCATATCGTGGGTAATGAAAATCACGCCCATCGACATCTCTTTTTGCAGCACGTCGATAAGCTGTAAGATTTGCGCCTGAATAGTGACATCCAGCGCCGTTGTGGGTTCATCGGCAATCAGCACCGCCGGGCGACAGGAGAGCGCCATCGCGATCATCACCCGCTGACGCATACCGCCGGAAAGCTGATGCGGATAACGCGCCAGCATCGCCTGCGCTTCAGGAATGCGCACGCGCTCCAGCATTTTCTTCGCTTCCGTCAGCGCCTCTTCGCGACCCATTCCCTGATGCAGACGAATAGATTCCGCAATTTGCTCGCCGATGGTAAATACTGGGTTCAGCGAGGTCATCGGCTCCTGAAAAATCATCGCGATATCCGCACCGCGAACTTTGCGCATCTGTGCGGACGACTGCTCTGTTATCTCGATGACGTCGCGGCTGCGGCGGCGCAGCAGCATCTGTTTACTGCGCACGCGGGCGTTTTCCAGCTCCAGCAGGCGCATCAGCGCCAATGCGGTCACGGATTTCCCGGATCCCGATTCGCCGACGATCGCCAGCGTCTCGCCCCGTTTAAGGTTAAAGCTGAGCTGGCGAACGGCCTGCTGTTGGCCGAAGGTCACGCAGAGATCCTGAACGCTCAGGACATTCTGTGCATCGAGGTGTTCAGCGTGCGGCAAGCAATGCCTCCTTATTCCCGATAAATGCCGATGGTTGGCGTGTCGCCCGCATAGGCCCAGGCGCGATACATTCCTTCGCTGTTAAACGGCAGCGCCACGTTGCCTTCGCTGTCGATGGCAATCAGGCCGCCGCTCCCCCCCAATGCGGGCAATTTTTCCATCACCACGCGTTCGCAGGCCTCGTGCAGGCTCAGGTGGCCATACTCCATCAGCGCCGCGATATCATAAGCCGCGAGCGCACGGATAAACACTTCCCCCGTGCCGGTACACGAGACCGCGACGTTGGCGTTATTCGCGTAGCATCCTGCGCCAACCAGCGGGCTATCGCCGACGCGACCTGGCAGCTTGTTGGTCATGCCGCCCGTGGAGGTCGCCGCCGCCAGATTGCCGTGCTTGTCCAGCGCCACCGCGCCAACGGTGCCCATTTTGGTGCGTTCGTCGAGCGGTGCATCATGATCAAGACGAATCGAACGCTGAGATTTTGCTTCCTGAAGTTGCTGGAAGCGATCGGGCGTCGAGAAGATGTGGTTATTCACCAACTCAATACCCTGCTGCTGTGCAAAGGTTTCAGCGCCATCGCCAATCAACAACACGTGCGGGCTGTTTTCCAGTACCTGCCGCGCCGCCAGCACCGGGTTACGCAGATGTTTTACCCCTGCTACCGCACCCGCGTTCAGCGAATAACCGTCCATCACACAGGCGTCCAGTTCGTGGGTTTCATCGGCGGTAAACACCGAGCCAATACCGGCGTTGAACAGCGGGCACTCTTCCAGCAGGCGCACCGCTTCGGTAACAACGTCGAGCGCGCTCGCGCCCTCCTCCAGCCTGTGCTGCGCCTGTTCAACAATCGCAGAAAGCGCCTCAACATACTCCAGTTCCTTCTGTGCCGAGAGCTGCGTACGGGAGATTGCCCCCGCCCCGCCATGAATCGCAATCACTGCTTTTCCCATGGATTCTTCATTGCCTATCATTAAATAACTTTATCTATAAATATCATTATCGTGGCGTCAAACCTATTCGATTTTTGAATAAAGATACGCCTCTGGTGGAATACAGCGGGCGGCGCTTTTCTGCCATAATGGGCGGATTCGATGTTTTCCCAGGAGTTTACCCATGGATTTTACCGCCGGCCTGATCCCGCTTGATGATGCGCTGAGCCAGATGCTCGGAAGAATCACCCCGCTTAATACTTCAGAATCTGTTCCGCTTGTTCAGGCGTTTGGTCGTATCACGGCGCGCGATGTGGTTTCGCCGCTGGATGTCCCCGGTTTTGATAACTCAGCGATGGACGGTTACGCCGTACGCCTGAGCGATATCGCCACCGACGCACCGCTGATGGTCGCGGGGAAAGCCTTCGCCGGTCAGCCGTATCACGGCGAATGGCCTGCCGGAAGCTGCATCCGTATTATGACCGGTGCGCCGGTTCCCGCGGGCTGCGACGCGGTCGTGATGCAGGAAGAAACCGAACACACTGACGCCGGCGTGCGCTTTATTGCCCCGGTAAAAGCGGGCCAGAACATCCGCCGTCGCGGGGAAGATATCGCTAACGGCGCGGTGGTTTTCCCGGCCGGTACACGCCTGACCGTCGCTGAACTGCCGGTGCTGGCCTCACTGGGCATTCCTGAGGTTGAGGTGGTGCGCAAGATCCGCGTGGCGCTGTTCTCCACCGGTGACGAGCTGCAACTGCCTGGGCAGCCGCTGGGTGACGGTCAGATTTACGATACCAACCGCCTGGCGGTGCATCTGATGCTGGAACAATTGGGCTGTGAGGTGATTAACCTTGGCATTATTCGCGATGACCCGGAACAGCTGCGCCAGACGTTTATTAAAGCGGATAGCGAAGCCGATGTGGTTATCAGCTCCGGCGGCGTCTCCGTTGGCGAAGCGGACTACACCAAAACCATTCTTGATGAACTGGGCGAAATCGGCTTCTGGAAGCTGGCGATTAAACCGGGCAAACCCTTCGCGTTTGGCAAACTGAGCCACAGCTGGTTCTGCGGCCTGCCGGGTAACCCGGTCTCTGCGGCGCTCACCTTCTACCAACTGGTGCAGCCGCTGCTGGCGAAACTGAGCGGTTCCACCGGCGCCACACAAGCGCCGCGGCTGCGCGTGCGTGCCGCCTCGCGCCTGAAAAAATCGCCAGGCCGGCTCGATTTTCAGCGCGGTATTTTGCAGCGAGACGCTAACGGCGAACTGACCGTCAGCACCACCGGCCATCAGGGCTCGCATATTTTCAGCTCCTTCAGTCAGGGTAACTGCTTTATCGTGCTGGAACGCGAACGCGGTCACGTAGAAGCAGGCGAATGGGTTGAAGTGGAACCGTTTAATCATCTGCTGGGAGGCCTGTGATGGCAGCGGAACTCAGCGATGCGGAGATGATGCGCTACAACCGGCAAATCATTCTGCGCGGCTTTGATTTCGACGGGCAGGAACGGCTGAAAGAAGCGAAAGTGCTGGTCGTCGGCCTCGGCGGGCTGGGCTGCGCGGCGACGCAGTATCTGGCTGCCGCCGGTATCGGGCAATTAACGCTGGTTGATTTCGACACCGTGGCGCTCTCCAACCTTCAGCGCCAGACACTGCACAGCGACGCCACCATTGGTCAGCCAAAGGTCGATTCTGCGCGTGATGCGCTGGCGCGGATAAACCCGCATACGCATCTGGTGACGCATAACGCGATGCTCGACGACGACGCGCTGTGGGCGTTGATCGCACAACACGATCTGGTGCTCGATTGCACCGACAATGTCGCGGTGCGCAATCAGCTTAATGCCGGCTGCTTCCGCCATAAAACGCCGCTGGTTTCCGGTGCCGCCATTCGTATGGAGGGGCAAATCAGCGTCTTCACCTGGCAGGACGGCGAACCGTGTTACCGTTGCCTGAGCCGACTGTTCGGCGAAAATGCCCTGACCTGTGTAGAAGCGGGCGTGATGTCGCCGCTGATTGGCGTGATTGGCTCCTTACAGGCGATGGAAGCGATTAAAGTGCTCGCCCACTACGGTACGCCTGCCGCCGGGAAAATCGTGATGTATGACGCGATGACCTGTCAGTTCCGCGAAATGAAGCTGATGCGCCATCCGGGGTGTGAGGTTTGCGGGTAACAGGGTGCGATCTGTTTGCCGGGTGGCGGCTACGCCTTACCCGGCAAACAAAGCGCAGCGCCATCAGGCAACGCATTCAGCTTTAGAATGTGTATTGCAACCCAACACGATAACGCGTCTGACGTTCGTCGGTTGTCGAACGCACGGAGACGTTGCCCAACTCCACATAAGGCTTCCAGTTTTTATCAATGCTGTAAGCCACTTTTAAGTTCAACTCGTAATCGTCTTTGCCGTTATTAAAGCGATTATAGTCTTCACTCTTCTTATACAAATAGTTGCCTTCAAAAGCCCATGCTTTGATTTTATACCCGAGCCACAGGTCACCCCGGTTGACATGTTCATCGTCCTTATCGGCTGAGTTATCGCGGGTGTATTCATAACGATAACGGGCCGCAATATAAATACCATTATCAAATGTATATTGGCCACGAATATAAGGTTTATAAATCGCTTTTGACGATGATGTTTCCAGCGCAAAGCCGGGTTGTACCGAGAAGCCAGGCGCGGCGTTAAACTGGTAGCTCACCACATATTCATCGCCATTATCAACAACATCGTTAAACGCCTTATCCGGGTCATCGCCGCCAGACTTGACCTTACCCTCAATCGAAATACCGAAGCCGTTGGCAAAGCGGTGAGATATCAATAAACGATCTTTCTGTACCCGACTGTCATCGGTATATTCATGACGCAGATCGATAGTGACAGCACCTGCCGATGCACTGACCAGAGCAAGTGCAATAAAGGTAGCTATTTTTTTCATGCTATTTTCCTCTGATATAACAAAAAGGCGGCAGAAGTATTTTTTAGACGTAATAATTCCCTGATGCTTAATGACAAAATTATTAAGCATGCCGCAGACATTAATCCTGTACCACGGAATGAATGTTAATTATAAAAAACAGAACTGTCATTCCTCTAAAAATAAAAATGAGATCATTATCAAGTTAAAATGAAATATTGTTTTGATTTTATTTTTATTAAAAAATATATAATTTGAAGTGATTTATAATTATTAGCATCAGGAATAGCAAATACAAAAAAGCCCGGAATAACCGGGCGTTAAATCATTGTTGCAGGGCACACAACGGTTTGCCAGATACAGCCTGAAGGTGTTATCCGGCCAGGGACACACGCATCAGACTCTACGCACCGGTGGGCACCACATCAGTTGCTCTTTCAGGCTCAACGTCTCCTGCGGAAAGTGCGATAATAAATCACGATATTGACCAGCATCTTTGTGGTATCCACGCAGAGTTTGTAGCAGGACACGCGTTGCGCTATCCCAGACAATACCCTGTAAATCACTGTAGGGCCATAAATCGGGTTCGCGGATAAAAGGCACCAAATAATCGATACCTTTTTTTACTCCCCTCCCATCCCGAATATGATTCCAGCGATCGATTTCAACATGTTCGGCATAGCGATTTAATAATAAATGCGCTTCAAGATTAAACAGTGAATAGTGGAAAGGAATGGTGCGCTCCAGCTCCATGGTCTGTTTACCGTCCTGGTCAATCTGCGCGGCCATTCGCTGGGTGAATCCTTGCTCGATAATCCGCGCCACCAGCCCTTTGTCGCCGTAAAACAGCGCATTTACCGTCCGCTGCACGTCGTACCAGGTACCATGATTGTTGTGCCAGACATATTCCGAATGGCCAATGTCGCTGTAGTACATCCAGTGGTTAAAGTCGCGGAACCACTGATGCAGGCCAATAATATCGTCCGTATCCAGCACCCCCGCGGGCGAAATCAGGCCGATGGTATCAATAACCATCCACAGCAGGCGCGTATCAATGAGCCCGGTGCCTCTGCCCGACACCACGCCCGGAATCGCCTGGCCATAGTTCAGATGCGGGTTCATCCGCGTATCACCATCAAGGAACCAGCAGCGGATTTGCACCGCCGCTGCCTGGGCGTACTGTTTTTGCCCGGTGAAATACCACGCCAACCCTAGCGTCAGACAACGTTCGCACATGCGAATGATCCGCGTGGTGTCCGTATCGTTATTTTCGCATTGCGGATTGGTATGCCCGTCGCGGCGGATATAAGGCAGGCCGTTGGGCCTGCGCGGGTTCGGCCACCAGTAGGTGCCCAGGCTGTAATAATCATGCGCGTCACCGCTCGCCGGGCGCAATTTTTTATGCACCACGCTTTCCGGTGGTGTCCGCTTTAAACCATCCGCATCGCTCACCAGACGGCTAAGTGCTAACTGAAGCGGTGAAAACGGCTGTTTCAACCCCAGCCGCGCATTCTCGAGGCAGGTTTCATCAAGCGTATAGAGTTTCATCGCCACGGCGTTATTCTCCCTTGCAGGCAATGCGCTCGCCAGATGCGGCATCAAATAAATGCACGCCGGAAAGCTTCGGTTGCAGCCAGACTTTCTCGCCCTCTTTCACTGCCAGACGCTGTTTAAATACCGATGTAAACGCGCCACCGCCGGTATCGCAAAACAGCTGCATATCGGAACCGGTATTTTCAATCGCCGTGATCACCGCGCCCAATGCATCTTCCTGCGCCTGGCTCACCACATTGACCTGCTCCGGACGAATGGCATAAATCACCTGCTGACCGTGAGTAACGTTAACGTCATCCGGCAAGCGCAGCAGTGAACCGTCACGTAGCCGAAGCTGGGCAATGGTGCCATCAAGCACAATTTCGCCCTTAAGTTGGTTAATTTCTGGCGAGCCAATAAATCCGGCGACAAACAGATTTGCCGGGCGATCGTAAAGTTCGAGCGGCGTACCGGCCTGTTCAATGCGACCGTCGCGTAAAACGACAATCATCTGCCCCATGGTCATCGCTTCAATTTGATCGTGGGTAACATATACCGAGGTGGTTTTCAGGCGGCGGTGCAGCTCGCGAATTTCGCCGCGCACCTGAGTACGCAGCTTGGCATCAAGGTTAGAGAGCGGCTCATCGAACAGAAATACCTGCGGCTTACGTACGATGGCGCGGCCCATCGCCACACGCTGGCGCTGACCACCGGAGAGATCTTTCGGCAGACGCTCCAGCAGCGGCGTCAGGTTCAATAATTCCGCCGCCTCTTCCACCTTCTGATTAATTTCCGTTTTCGGCAGCTTCGCCATCTTCAGCGCGAAGCCCATATTTTCGCGTACTGTCATTTGCGGATAAAGCGCGTAGCTCTGAAAGACCATCGCAATATCACGCAGCTTCGGTTCGACGTCGGTCACCACGCGTTCGTTAATGTGGATATCGCCTTCGGAGATCTCCTCCAGCCCGGCAATCATGCGCAGTAGCGTCGATTTACCGCAGCCGCTTGGCCCCACCAGCACACAAAATTCGCCATCCGGAATCGTCAATGAGACATTTTTAATCACATGCGCGTCGCCGTATGATTTACGGACATTGTTCAGTACTACAGATCCCATAGCAGACTCCTTATCCTTTAACCGCGCCGGACATAATCCCGCGATTGAAATGTTTTTGCAGACCCAGGTAAACGATGATGCTCGGCAGCATGGCCAGTAGCGTAATGGCGATGAAAATATTCGGCGTGATGCTTTCATCGGTACGCAGCGTCCCCAGAATCACCGGAATGGTGTTCAGGCTGTCCTGGTTAATGACGATAAGCGGCAGTAAATACTGGTCCCAAATCATGATGAAACCAAAGGTCACCACCGTTCCCAGCGCGGATTTCACCAGCGGCAGAATGACGTGGAAAAAGATTTGCCATTCGTTCGCGCCGTCAATGCGCGCGGCTTCTTCCAGCTCTTTCGGAATAGCTGACATGAATTCCGTCAGCACGAAAATGGAGAACGCCCAGCCCACAACGGGCAGGATCATGCCGAGGTAACTGTTGTACAGCGAGGCATCAATCAACGGTAAACGCCAGTTGATGATCATGTACAGCGGAATGGCGATCACTTCTTCCGGCAGCATCATGGTGGAAAGGATCACCAGACTCACCAGCGCAACGCCGCGAAACTTCTTACGCGCCAGCGCATAGGCGGCGAGCGCGCTGACGGAGACCTGCAAAATGGTGCCGAAAAAGACCACCAGAATAGAGTTCAGCAGATACTGCCAGACGCCGATATCCTGCCAGGCGAAGATAAAGTTATCCAGCGAGAAGGATTTCGGCCAGGCCAGCAGTTCGCCAGGTTTAACCGGTGCGCCGCTGAATGCCGTGGCGACAATGCCCCAGAATGGGCCGACAAATACAATCAACAGCAACAGATAGATACACCAGCGCCCAGCCGTGTCCCAACGTTTACTTAACATGTTGTCTCCTTAGTAACGCGCAATGCGTTTTTTCAACGTCAGGTGGCAAATCGTCAGCACCACGGTGAAGGCGAACAGCAGGAACGATACGGCAGAGGCATAGCCATAATCGAACTGCTCAAAACCCAGTTTGTAGATATGTGTCATGATCATCTCGGTGGCGTTAGACGGCCCGCCGCCGGTTGTGGCATACACTTCAGCAAACACGCGGAAACCTCGTATAAATGACAGCATCAGCACCACGGAGAGCGCCGGGATCATCCCTGGCAACGTGACGTAACGCAGGCGGTTCCACCAGTTCGCGCCGTCAACGTTTGCCGCGTCATAGAGGTCGCGGCTGATTCCGGCGAGCCCGGCGATAAAGATCACCATGTTGTACGGCACGGCTTTCCAGATATGCAGCAGCATAATGACCCATAGCGCCTGATCACTGCTGGCAAGGAAGCCCTGATCCGCTACGCCGAACCAGCTCAGAATATGGTTCACCACGCCGTTCGGCGTGGGGTTGAACAGAATGCGCCACATCTCCGCCACGATCGCCGCACTGGTGACCGCGGGCAAAAAGATAGCGGTTCGGATGAACCGCAAATGGCGCGCTGGGCCTTCGAGCAGCATCGCAAGGAAAAATGCCAGCACAGCAGCGACCACCATCGTGACCAGCACGTACAGAAAGGTATTCGCCACCGCCGAATGTAATTCCGTATCGGCAAACGCGCGCGCGAAGTTTGCGCCGCCCACCCACTCATTGGGCTGGTTAAAGTTCACCTTGTAGAAACTCATGACCAGCCCCTGAATCATGGGGATGAATTTGAACCAGGTAAAAATGATCAGCGCCGGTGCGAGGAACATCCATGGGATCAGCGCGCGCTTACGCGCAGGTGTCAACCAGCGTACACCGTTGGCCTCTTTGCGTTGAGGTGTCGCCATTTTACTTTCATGTAGTGTCATTAACCGGGACCTCAATTAGCCAACACGTTTTGCTTCGCCAGTTCCTGATTAAGCTTCTCATTCATGGCGTTCAGTTCTTTTGAAATGTCGCTGGAACAATCGGCGAATATGCGGTTAAACCCGTCAGCCGTGACCTGGCGCGCTGGCGTCCAGTTTGGGATCTGCGGAACGTAGCGGCCATGGTTGTTATACAGCGCGGCAAAGGTATTCCAGCGAGCGTCCTGATAAACCTGCTCAACGTTGACGTTTTTGTTCACCGGCAGGCGAACAACCGGAATGTTTTTGCTGCCTTTACCCATACCGATCTCCTGGCCTTCTTTGGAGATCATAAATTCGATAAATTTACGCGCGTCCTCTTTCTGTTTACTGCCCTTCATCAGGAATACCGTGGTACCTTCCGCCAGCGTCGCTTCGCTTTTGGGCCCCTGGATGTTGACGATTTCATAATTATCTTTGCCGGGATCTTTATCCATCAGCGCAATGTGATACGGCCCGGTGAAGAACATCCCGGACTGACCAGAACGGAAAGAGGGAATGACGTCTGCGGTGGTGGCGTTAATCGCCCCTGGCTGGGCCACTTTTTCACACAGCAGCGTGCGCACGAACTGCGTCGCCTGCGCGACTTCCGGCGTATTCAGCGTGGCGGTAAATTTATCGC
The DNA here is from genome assembly GCF_965231525.1 of Pseudocitrobacter faecalis. Lineage (NCBI taxonomy): Bacteria > Pseudomonadati > Pseudomonadota > Gammaproteobacteria > Enterobacterales > Enterobacteriaceae > Pseudocitrobacter > Pseudocitrobacter faecalis. The sequence continues at coordinate 2,808,757 of NZ_CBDDNJ010000002.1, forward strand.
CTTTCTTCTCGACATAATCGCCACCTGCCTGCCAGATAAAACTGCTCATAAACCAGCTGGCGTAACCGCGTGTGGTTGAGCCCGGTACAATAAACCCGTAGGTATCCTGCTTACCGTTGCCGTCCGGATCCTGTGTGGTAAAGGCTTTTGCCATCGCTAAAATGTCATCCCAGGTTTTAGGCTGCGGCAGGCCGAGTTTTTCGCGCCAGTCTTTGCGCACAAAGAGGGCAAAAGTTTGTGCGGAAGTTGGCACGCCGTAGTATTTGCCGTCGGCATAGCGGGTACTTTCCCAGGCCGTTGGGTAGATATCCTGATAGCCAGAAATCGACTCAGGTTTAATTTCATCGACAATGCCGAGCTGGATAAACTGTCCCAGCGCCGTGGCGTCGTTGAAGATCAAATCAGGCAGTGCATTACCCGCCGCCGCACGCGCCAGACGTTGTTCAAAATCGGTCGTCGCATTGAAATACTCAATCGTGACTCCCGTTTTTTTCTCAAAGGCTTCAGCCTCATTTTTGTAGATATTCTTTGAGTCATTGCTCGCACGAATCCAGACATTCAACGTTGTGCTGGCAAAGGTTTGCCCACATCCCAATCCCAATGCTGTTAAAAGAAGTAACGAGCGAAATTTATTTCCAGACATTTTCATATCCTTTTATGTAGGGCGAAGAGGTATTACCGGTTATCCTAAATCAGACCAAACCAATATTAACCTTCATTTAATAGAATGCATTTTTCAAATACAACCAGGCAAAATAGAAATAGCGTTTCGAAATGGAGAAGTTTGCTTTAGATCACATAAAAAATTGGTTAAAATTCATACTAAATTAAAATATCTTTATTTTTCATTGTGTTATTTATTTGTTGTTTTTATTTATATTTTTTACTTTTTTTGATTTCCACGTTATTTCGTGATGAGGAACACATTTTTAAGCCTAATTTTTCGTTCTGTCGTCAGGAACGATCTACATCACATTTTTTCCCGCAAGCTCTTTTACACTGCGACAAATTAAATCCGAAACATTGTTTTAGGCAGTATTTAAATACTGCACGGTGTTTATTTGCATTCTCAATGTGATGGCACCAACGGTGTCCGGAACATATTTTTTGGCAGACATCCCGACATTAACTAAGGGTATAAAAATGAAAATTGCGAAATATAGTGGGGCATTATGTTTAACAATGCTCTCCCTGAGCATGAGCGCCTCGTTGTATGCGGGAACAACGCTGACCCCCGCGATTCTCTCGCCAGAGGATCTGGCGTTCAGCCAACAGCAAATAACCGCAAAAGCGCCGGCGTTCGTTCAGGCGCGCGATGCGCTGGTAAAACGCGCCGACACCGCGCTTAAGCATCCCCTGTTTTCGGTGATGGATAAAACGTTGGTCGCAGTCAGCGGTGATAAACATGACTACTACAGTTTCCCACCCTACTGGTGGCCCGATCCGGATAAAAAAGACGGTCTGCCCTATATCCGCAAAGATGGCGAAACCAATCCTGCCGCAAACAGTGATGCCACGGATAAAAATCGTCTGGTCAAAATGAGCAACGATGTGTACACCCTGTCGCTTGCCTGGTATTTCACGCAGGATAAACGCTACGCCGAAAAAGCCGTGGCGCAAATCAACAACTGGTTCCTCAATCCGCAAACCAAAATGAACGCTAACCTGCAATATGCGCAGGCGATTCCGGGCATCAACAATGGCCGTGGTATCGGCATTATTGACAGCCGCGCGCTGGTTGACGTGGTGGACGCCATCGAACTGCTGCACGGCACGCAACAGCTTTCCGACAGCGATTATCAGAAGCTTCAGGCGTGGTATGGCGAGTTCTGGCACTGGATGATGACCAGCCAGAACGGATTTGAAGAGCAGAACTGGCATAACAACCACGGTTCCTGGTTTGATCTGCAGGCCGCGACGTTTGCCTGGTTTAGCGGAAAACCAGAGGAAGCGAAAAAGCAGCTACAAATAACCCAACTTCGCCGCATCGCCGGGCACTTTGATAGTCAGGGCCGTCAGACAGCCGAACTCGAACGCACTCGCCCGTGGCACTACAGCAACTTTAACCTTGAAGCTTATAGTCGTTTAGGACGTCTGGGCGAAAAAGTGGGCGTTGATATCTGGAATTTCTCCCTCGACGATCACAGCCTGCGCAACGGCTATGCCTACATCAGCCAATTTGTAGATGGAACCACCGCCTGGCCATGGAAAGACATCGACAAGTGGGATGATAAAAAGGCGCTGTTTAACGTCTCTTCCGCTGCGCATGCCTGGCCTGACGATGCGGCCTTCACGCAGAAAGCACGCTGGCTGCAGGCGAAATACCCGGATGATATCACCACACTCATCAGCCCTCTTCCGCTCGCACACTGATGCAAAGGATAAGCAGATCATGAAGCAATTTATTCATCGCTGGGATGCGATTCGCGAACGAGCCTTACGCGGTTCCCAGGTTGAAGCGTTAATCCGTGGGCTGGAACCCGTTCTCAGCGCCCCTCCGCAGGTGCCAGAGACGGGGATTGCCAGCTGGAATCTCTACTACTTTTGCCCCGAACACGGCGTCCGGCTGATGTGGGATCGCCACTCACCCACGCAGCATCGCTGCCCGATTGATAACCAGATATTCAGCGGCGAACCCTATGACAGCGCGTGGTGGCGCGAGATGAATGGGCGTAATGCGCAGGCTTGCTACCAGTTGGGCCTGCTGTGGCAACTCACCGGAGAAAGGCGGTATGCCGATAAAGCCGCAGAAATATTAACCCGTTACGCCGAGTACTATCCTGCTTATCAAGAGCACGGCAATATTCCGCACAACGGCCCTGGCAAGATGAATGCACAAACCCTGTGCGAAGCTAACTGTATTCTGGATATGGCGTTGGGCTACGATTTTATCGCCGATGCGTTATCAGCCGCCGAGCAGCACTATATCTGTCAGCGTCTGCTGCGTGAGGCCGCCACGTTTTTAATGGCTCACCGTAGCCCACAAATTCATAATCATGAGGTGAAAATCGGCGCGGCGATTGCGGTGATAGGCTTTATTCTGGAGGATGATGCGCTGCTTGATTTTGCCGTCAATCAGCCTTACGGGCTTCGCTGGCAACTGGAGCATGGCCTGCTGGATGAAGGCTTATGGTTCGAAGGTTCGGTACATTATCACTACTATGCGCTACAGGGCTTTATGGCCTTTGAAAAACTGGCGTACGGCACGTACTGGAGCCTGTGGCATCTTCCTTACTATCGGCACATGCTCGATTTTCCACTTTCCCTGTTGATGCCCGACGGCACCTTCCCGCGCCTGAATGATTGCATCGCCGGGCAGGAGACGCTGCATCATCGCGATGTCTATGAATTCGCATGGTTTTTGTATCACGACACCCGCTATGCTCAGGTGCTGCATTTCCTCGGTGAAGAGACGCAAGATATGGAAACCCTGCTCTGGCGGGATAATGCCCTGCCGGAAACCCGCGCATCCCTGATTCCAGACACGTCGCTGTACGCGCCGGGCGCGGGCATAAGCCTGTGGCGCAAGCCGCAAAATGGTCAGGCGGTGCTGATCAAGCACTCTCCCTACGGCGGCGAACACGATCATTACGATCGCCTGAGCGTGTTGATCTGGGATAAACACTTCCCTGTCCTGCCGGATCTCGGTACTACCGGCTACGGAGCGGCGATGCATTACGCCTATTATAAAAACAGCGCCACCCATAACACGCTTAGCGTCAATCAGACTAATCAGCCTCCCGCCACGCCACAAGTTTCCGGCTGGCGCCAGGGGGATGATTATTTCTGGCTCGACAGCCACGTAGACTGGCGGCAACCCGCACCGCAGCTCAACAGTCACACGCGCGTGGAATGGGATGCCGAAGCCTGGAAAGACATTCAATTTCGCCGCAGAGTGCTGTGGGTGGATGATCTCTTAATTGATGTTTCCGACGTGGTGAATCCGCATGAGCAGCAGCTTGACTGGACGCTGCACCTGGATGCGCAGGCCGTGGATATGCAGGGACAGATGTCCACCTTCTCGGCTACCGGCCCGCTTAGCATCCTGCGTAACAGCGTGGTTTCGCCGCTGAATAATTTTCAGCGCCGTCAGTTCCGCCACCCTCGGGGTGAAATCACGCTCTGGTTCGCGGGTGATGGGGAGTTGTGGCAGGGTAACGCGCCAGGCAATCCGGCGATTAGCGACCTGAGTTACGTGATATTACGCAGCCAGAAAAAAACCGCGCAGTTTGTTTGCGTGTGGGATTTTGAATCCGCCAATCCGATAACAGAAATTCAGCTTAGACAGGATGAAGAAGGTAGCTATTTAACCTGCTGGCGAGGGGAAACGGTCAGTCAAATAACCCTTCCTGCGTCAACGGGCGTGTTACCGATTCGGATGTAACCTCTTCATTAACCGCTTCCCGACAGCACGCGCTGTCGGGAATAACGTGTTTTACAGCGAGGTACGACCAAACGCCGTTTGCCAGTCCTGCTCGAATTTCGCCACTGCAGCGTCCACCGCCGGGTAGCTAATTAGCTGCTGCGCGACATCAAGCGGCAATGTAATCGCTTTACAGCCCGCCAACAGGCAATCCAGCGCCTGACGCGGTGTCTTGAAGCTTGCGGCCAGCACGTTGGCGCGCGGCGCATGCAGCGTCAGCAGTTCCTGTAACTCACAGACGGTCTGAATACCGTTGCCGCCCTGCGCGTCAACGCGGTTCACGTAAGGCGCAACGTACTCCGCCCCCGCCAGCGCCGACAACAAGCCTTGCGCTGCGCCGTAAACTGCGGTGCCAAGCGTGGGAATACCTTCCTCTTTCAACATCTTGATGGCCGCCAGACCTTCTGCCGTAACCGGAATTTTCACCACCAGATCGGGAATAATCGCGCGCAGGGTGTGGGCATCCTTCACCATTCCATCAGCGGTGGTCGCCATCACCTGCGCAAACAGACGGCCTTTCCCACCCATCGCTTCGTACAGTTCCGGCAGTAAAACGTCGAGACGTTTCTTTCCTGCGGCAACGATGCTTGGGTTGGTGGTCACGCCCGCCAGTGGGAAAATCCGTGCCAGTTTTTTTACTGCCGCTACATCAGATGTGTCGAGATAGAGTTCCATCGCCGTTCCTTAAACCGTGAGATTGAGCATGCTTTAACACTACCACGGGCAAACCTCACGTTTGGTTGATTTGCGTCAAAATAACTTTCATTCGAAAGTATTTAAATCTTTATACGAAAGATGAGGGCAACCTATGATTTTTAATATTCAGCGCTATTCCACCCATGATGGCCCGGGCATCCGCACCGTAGTGTTTCTTAAAGGCTGCTCGCTCGGTTGTCGCTGGTGCCAGAACCCGGAAAGCCGATCCCGCGAGCAGGATCTGCTGTTCGATCCGCGTCTGTGCCTTGAAGGATGCGATCTTTGTCATCAGGCGGCCCCCGAGGTCATAGAACGCGCGCTGAATGGCTTGATTATCCACCGTGAGAAGCTTAACCAAACGCATCTCTCCGCACTAAGCGATTGTTGCCCCACTCAGGCGCTTACCGTCTGCGGTGAGGAGAAAAGCGTCGATGAGATTATGGCAACCGTCCTGCGCGATAAACCCTTTTACGATCGCAGCGGCGGCGGGCTGACACTCTCCGGCGGCGAACCGTTTATGAACCCGGAGCTGGCGCTGGCGCTGCTGAAAAACGCTCACGAACAAGGCATTCATACGGCGGTCGAAACCTGCCTGCACGTGCCGTGGCGTTATCTGGAACCTGCGCTGCCCTACATCGATCTCTTTCTGGCTGACCTGAAACACGTTGACGACACGCGCTTCAAAACCTGGACCGATGGCTCCGCCAAACGCGTGCTCGATAACCTGCAACGTATTGCCGTGGCAGGTAAAAAAATGACCATTCGCGTGCCGCTGATTCAAGGGTTTAACGCGGATGTAGATTCCATCAAAGCTATAACCGAATTTGCTGCCGACATACTGGGCGCACAGGAGATTCACTTTTTGCCGTATCACACGCTGGGCATCAATAAATATTCGCTGCTTGGCCAACCCTACAATGCCCCCGACAAGCCGCTCGATGACCCGGCATTGCTGGATTTTGCCCAGCAGTATGCCCGCGAAAAAGGCTTAACGGCGACCCTACGAGGATAAACTGATGACCACTCTGACGCTCGACAAATTAACCGACCGCATCAAAGCGCATAAATCCGCGCTGGTAAACATCGTCAAGCCGCCGGTATGTACCGAACGCGCCCGTCACTACACCGAAGCCTACCAACAGCATCTGGATAAACCCATTCCGGTTCGCCGCGCGCTGGCGCTGGCACATCATCTGGCAGAGCGCACTATCTGGATCAAACACGACGAGCTGATCATCGGTAACCAGGCAAGCGAAGTACGCGCTGCACCTATCTTCCCGGAATATACCGTGAGCTGGATTGAGAAAGAGATTGACGATCTGGCGGATCGCCCGGGTGCTGGTTTCGCGGTGAGCGAAGAGAACAAACGCGTGCTGCACGAAGTGTGCCCATGGTGGCGCGGCCAGACCGTGCAGGATCGCTGCTACGGTATGTTTACCGATGAACAAAAAGCGCTGCTGGCCACGGGAATTATCAAAGCCGAAGGCAATATGACCTCCGGCGACGCGCACCTGGCGGTGAACTTCCCGCTGCTGCTGGAAAAAGGCCTCGACGGTATGCGTGCCAAAGTGGCCGAGCGCCGCACGCGCATTAACCTGACCGTGCTGGACGATCTGCACGGCGAACAGTTCCTGAAAGCGATTGATATTGTTCTTGAAGCCGTCAGCCTGCACATCGTGAGTTTTGCTGAACTGGCACGCAAAATGGCGTCTGAAGAGACGCGCGAGAGCCGTCGCGACGAACTGCTGGCGATGGCAGAAAACTGCGACATCATCGCCCACCAGCCACCGAAAACCTTCTGGCAGGCGCTGCAACTGTGCTATTTCATTCAGCTGATTCTGCAAATTGAGTCCAACGGGCACTCGGTTTCCTTCGCCCAGATGGACCAGTACCTCTATCCGTATTATCGCCGCGACGTCGAACTGGAACAGACGCTGGACCGCGAGCACGCCATTGAGCTGCTGCACAGCTGCTGGCTGAAACTGCTGGAAGTGAACAAAATCCGCTCCGGCTCGCACTCTAAAGCCTCTGCCGGTAGCCCGCTGTATCAGAACGTCACCATCGGCGGTCAGAAACTGGTGAATGGTGAAGTGCAGGATGCAGTGAACCCGCTCTCTTACGCCATTCTGGAATCCTGCGGTCGTCTGCGTTCCACACAGCCGAACCTGAGCGTTCGCTACCATGCGGGCATGAGCAACGACTTCCTCGACGCCTGCGTGCAGGTGATCCGTTGTGGCTTCGGGATGCCCGCATTCAACAACGATGAAATCGTTATTCCGGAATTTATTAAACTCGGCGTCGAAAAGGAGGATGCTTACGACTATGCGGCTATCGGCTGCATCGAAACCGCCGTCGGCGGCAAATGGGGCTATCGCTGTACAGGCATGAGCTTTATCAACTTCGCCCGCGTGATGCTGGCGGCAATGGAAGGCGGACGTGACGCCACCAGCCAGCAGGTATTTCTCGGTCAGGAGAAAGCGTTGTCTGCGGGTAACTTCAATAACTTCGATGAAGTGATGGAAGCCTGGGATACACAAATTCGCTACTACACGCGTAAGTCGATTGAAATTGAGTATGTCGTCGATACGATGCTGGAAGAAAACGTCCATGACATTCTCTGCTCAGCGCTGGTTGATGACTGCATTGAGCGGGCGAAAAGCATCAAGCAAGGTGGCGCAAAATATGACTGGGTTTCCGGGCTTCAGGTCGGTATCGCAAATCTCGGCAACAGCCTGGCAGCCGTGAAAAAACTGGTTTTCGATCAGGGAGTGATTGGCCAGCAGGAACTGGCGAAAGCGCTGGCGGAAGATTTTGAAGGGCTGACGCATGAACAGCTTCGTCAACGTCTGATCAACGGCGCACCAAAGTACGGCAACGACGACGATAGCGTTGATACCTTGCTGGCGCGCGCTTACCAGACCTATATCGACGAACTGAAGCAGTATCATAACCCGCGCTACGGTCGTGGCCCGATTGGTGGTAACTACTACGCCGGCACATCGTCTATCTCGGCCAACGTGCCGTTTGGTGCCCAAACCCTGGCAACGCCGGATGGCCGTAAAGCCAAAACCCCGCTGGCGGAAGGCGCAAGCCCGGCATCGGGCACTGATCATCTGGGGCCAACCGCCGTGATTAGCTCCGTAGGCAAGCTGCCGACCGCCGCAATACTTGGCGGTGTGCTGCTAAACCAGAAGCTGAACCCGGCGACGCTGGATAACGACAGCGATAAGCAAAAACTGATGATGCTGCTACGTACCTTCTTTGAGGTGCACAAAGGCTGGCATATTCAGTACAACATCGTCTCCCGCGACACGCTGCTGGAAGCGAAAAAACATCCGGATCAATATCGCGACCTGGTGGTGCGCGTGGCAGGTTACTCGGCGTTCTTCACCGCCCTGTCGCCGGATGCGCAGGACGATATCATCGCGCGTACGGAGCATACGCTGTAAGCCCTTTCCGGGTTGGCGTAAACGCCTTATCCGGCCTACCAATCATGGCACAAGTCATGTAGGCCTGATAAGCGCAGCGCATCAGGCAATATTTCAAGCCGGGGAAACCCGGCTTTTTTACGTCTTACGGTGCCGTTCTCCGAGTCGCTTCGCAGGATAATCACGCCAAAAACACACATCATTTCGCGAGTGCTACAGTCCGCCTATCTTAAACAACCGGCACGGATAGCCATGAAAACCAAATTTCCCGCCACGCCTCATGATGCGATTTTCAAAACGTTTTTGCGCCACGGTGAAACCGCGCGCGACTTTCTTGAAGCGCATCTCCCCCCCTTTTTACGCCCGCACTGCAACCTCGATACACTTAAGCTTGAGCCCGAAAGTTTTCTCGACGAAAAACTGAGATCCCGCTACTCCGATGTACTCTACTCGCTACAAACCGGGAACGGCGCCGGCTATATTTACGTCATCATCGAGCATCAAAGCTCGCCGGACGATCATATGGCTTTTCGCCTGATGCGCTACGCCATCGCGGCGATGCAACGTCATCTGGATATCGGCCATAAAACCATTCCACTTGTCATTCCGATTCTGTTTTATCACGGCGTGGAAAGCCCTTATCCCCATTCAATGGACTGGATTGACGAATTTGACGATCCCGACCTGGCCCGCCAGGTTTTCTACAATGCTTTCCCGCTGGTGGACATCACCGTCACGCCGGATGACGACATCATGCAGCACCGTCGAATGGCGCTGCTCGAGCTGCTACAAAAACATATTCGTCAGCGCGACCTCTCAGGTTTGCTTGAGCAACTGGTGACCCTTTTACTGTTGGGATACACTACGGAAACGCAGTTAAAAGCGTTAGTGAGCTATATGTTCGTAGAAGGCAACACCGAGAACTGTAGCGCATTGCTGGAGAAACTGGCGCAGCGCGCGCCAAAGCACAGGGAGACTCTGATGACTATTGCGGAACAGCTTGAGCAAAAAGGTCGTGAAGAAGGCCAGCGTATCGCCGCGCAACGCATCGCACAAACGTTGCTCAAAGAAGGCCTTGATCGTGAAAAAGTCAGCGCGATAACCGGCGTGGCGGTGGAGGAATTGCAACAGCAAGCACATTAACCCACGCCCTCATACTTTCATATGAAATAAATTTGTGGTTTCGGTCACATTGTAATTAGAATGTTTCTGGTCGCAGTTACATCAGGAGCACTGAGTATGACCGTTAAAGTTATCGTCACCGATATGGACGGAACTTTTCTTAATGACGCCAAAAAGTACGATCGTGACCGTTTTCTGGCGCAGTTTGAACAGCTTCAACAGCGTGGCATTGAGTTCGTCGTTGCCAGCGGTAATCAGTATTACCAGCTCATCACCTTCTTTCCGGAAATCCAGAACCGCATCTCCTTCGTCGCTGAAAACGGCGCGCTGGTGTATGAGCACGGGCAACAGCTTTTCCACGGTGAACTGACCCATCATGAATCGCAAATAGTGATTGGCGAGCTACTGAAGGATAAAACGCTCAACTTTGTGGCCTGCGGTCTGGACAGCGCGTATGTCAGCGAAAACGCGCCCGATGAGTTTGTGGCGCTGATGTCAAAGCACTACTATCGCCTGAAGCGCGTCGCCAGCTACGCGGATATCGACGATAAGCTGTTTAAATTCTCGCTCAATTTGCCCGATGAACAGATTCCTCTGCTGATTGATAAACTGCGTGTCTCTCTCGATGGCGTGATGAAACCGGTCACCAGCGGCTTTGGTTTTATCGATTTAATCATTCCCGGCCTGCACAAAGCCAACGGCATCAGTCGTCTGCTTAAGCGCTGGGATATTTCACCGCAGGCGTGCGTGGCGATTGGCGACAGCGGCAACGATGCCGAAATGCTGAAGCTGGTGAAATACGCGTTTGCGATGGAAAATGCTGCTGAGAGCATTAAATCAATCGCCAGTTATCAAACGGATGATAACAACCATCATGGCGCGTTAAATGTTATTCAGGCCGTGCTGGACAAAACTGGCCCCTTCCAGGCGTAAGCCTGCACCCCCGTATATTGCCGGATGCGGCTTTGCCTTATCCGGCTTACCGATCTCTGCCGAATCAGCCAGCAACATTTTAAACTTGCATTAACTTATTTTTAACTTAAAGTATCACCTGTAATCATTTTTACTTTCGAATGAAAGATTGCGAGGTTGATATGGCTCTTACCTTTACCCACGACACGCTGCCTGCCGATCCAAAATTAGCAATTCGCCAGATGAAGGCCGCACTGCGTGCACAACTCGGCGATGTACAGCAGGTTTTCGATAAGCTGACCGCAAAAATTGAAGCGCGCGTTACCGAAATTGAAGCTCGAAAAACAAAGGGCCTGCCGGTATGGCCAGAGATCCCTTACGCTGACATTGCTTCCGGTGCCATCAGCGAGGCAACGCGTAACGAGATCAAACGTCGCGGTTGTGCGGTGATCAAAGGTCATTTCCCGCGCGAGCAGGCGCTGGCATGGGATCGCGCCATGCTGGATTATCTGGATACCAACCACTTTGATGATGTCTACAAAGGCCCTGGCGACAGCTTCTTTGGCTCGCTGGAGGCATCGCGCCCTGAGATCTACCCTATCTACTGGTCACAGGCGCAAATGCAGGCCCGACAGAGCGACAACATGGCCGCCGTACAATCGTTCCTGAACCGCCTGTGGCAGGTCGAGAGTGACGGCAAACAGTGGTTTAACCCGGACGTCAGCGTGATTTATCCGGATCGCATCCGACGCCGCCCGCCGGGCACCACCTCGAAAGGGCTTGGCGCACATACGGATTCCGGCGCGCTGGAACGCTGGCTGCTGCCCGCTTATCAGCAGGTGTTTGCCAATGTGTTTAATGGCAGGATTGATGAATACGATCCCTGGAACGCGGCGCACCGTACCGAGGTGGAGGAATACACCGTCGATAACACCACCAAATGCTCCGTCTTCCGCACCTTCCAGGGCTGGGTCGCGCTCTCGGATATGATTGCGGATCAAGGCCTGCTCCACGTGGTGCCGATCCCGGAAGCGATGGCTTACGTTCTGTTGCGTCCGCTGCTTGATGATGTACCGGAAGATGAACTGTGCGGCGTCGCGCCAGGCAAAGTTTTACCGATTTCCGAAAAGTGGCACCCGTTGCTTATCAAGGCGCTAACCTCAATTCCGGCAGTGGAAGCCGGTGATTCCGTATGGTGGCACTGCGACGTGATTCACGCCGTCGCGCCGGTGGAAAATCAGCAAGGCTGGGGCAACGTGATGTATATCCCTGCCGCGCCAATGTGTGAGAAAAACCTCGCCTACGCGCACAAAGTGCGGGCTGCGCTGGAGAAAGGCGCATCGCCGGGCGACTTTCCGCGCGAGGACTACGAGGTTAACTGGGAGGGTCGCTTTACCCTTAACGACCTGAATCTTCATGGCAGACGCGCGCTCGGTATGGAAGAGTGATTGTCATAAAGCCCTTCACGTTCGACGGCGGTGTGCCCTTTGCCGGGGCGCACTCGCCGCACCGATTCCCGCACAGCTAATCGCCCATGCAGCAGTAGCGAACCAACCGGCGCATCCGGGCGAATCAGCCGCTGTTGCAGCATCTGCACCGCTTCACTGCCCAGCTCGTCACGGGGAACATGTACTGCGGTCAGCGGAACATCCTCGATAGCCGCAAGATTAAAGCCATCAATGCTCATCACCGAGATATCCTGTGGCACACGCAGACCGCGCAGACGCAGCGCGTTTATAGCACCCGCCGCCATAAAATCACTTCCCACCAAAAACGCCGTCGGCAGGTTTTGCCCTTTATGCGCATCCAGCCACTCACTCACGCGTTCTTCCGTGGCTTTGGCACTGAAACTGTTGATATTCAGCAGATCTTTATCGTGCTGGAAGCGCAAATTATGCTGGGCCCAGGACTCACGGATGCCCGCCAACCGCTGTTCCATGGTGTAACGGCGCAGGCACATAATATTCAACACTTCCCGATGCCCCATTTCAAACAAATAGCGGGCCGCAAAGGCACCAATCATGCGGTGATCCGGGGAGATCGCCGGCAAACGCATACGTTCATCGCGGCAGTTGATGAGCACGCAAGGCTTACCCAGATCAGCCGCTAAATCATGGATATGCGGATCGTCAATACCCAACAGGACGGCCGCCTGCGTTTCCGCATCGTTCATCCTTGAGAGAAACAGCGTTGGGTCACTGTCATTTTCTTCCAGCGGACAGTAACGCAGACGTACCTCGTGCGGAGCAAGCGCTTTGTTGATGCTCTGGATCACGCGGTAGTAGAAGACATCTGAACGTTCGTCGAAAGCGCGTGGGGGCGCAAAGATCATCAGGCTGTTAAGCAACAAACGCCCCGCGGCCATTCCGTCCATCACCCCTAATTCGCGCGCCGCTTTCAATACCTGTTCACGCGCGCGCGGGCTGGTGTTGGCTTTGCCCGCCAGCACGCGCGAAACGGTGCTGGCAGAGAGCCCGGTGCGCCGGGCAATTTCAGCGATTTTCAGCTTCTTTTCCATTTTGTGATCCGATTCAAATTCACGAATGAAAGAATTTTCATAAGGCAAACACCCTATGTCATAAGGCCTAAAGCAGGCATTGATAATGTATCTCAGCCATTCATGAAAAAACGTGCACAAAACCCGCTTTCCCTGGCTTTTTGTAACTCTTAGTCTGAATTGGTAGAACAACTTCCATACAAGAATAGCGGAAGTATCTTACAGCAAATAATAAAGATATCAGAAGGTTAATGAGATTGGTGTGACAACTCTCCACGGAGTTGCCTCACCTTACCCTACAAAATTCTGTGGAGATCCCCATGAGTCAGGGCATCAATAATGATATGACCGTCAGCAAAACCCGCCGGGTGGTGAAGAACCTGCGCTGGTGGATGCTGGTTCTGTTTTTGCTTGGCGTAACCGTCAACTACATTACCCGTAACTCGCTGGGTATTCTGGCACCTGAACTAAAAACCAGCCTCGGCATTACCACCGAGCAGTACTCCTGGATCGTCGGCGCGTTTCAGATTGCCTACACCCTCTTCCAGCCCCTTTGCGGATGGTTAATCGACGTTATCGGCCTGAAGCTTGGCTTTATGATTTGTGCCACCCTGTGGGGGCTGGCTTGTCTGCTGCACGCGGGGGCCGGGAGCTGGCTGCATCTGGCGATTTTGCGCTTCTTTATGGGGGGGGCGGAAGCCGCAGCCACGCCCGCCAACGCCAAAACGATTGGCGAATGGTTCCCGAAAAATGAGCGCCCGATTGCCTCTGGCTGGGCAGGCGTAGGGTTCTCTGTTGGCGCCATGCTGGCACCACCGATTATCTATTTTGCACATGCTTCCTTTGGCTGGCAGGGCGCGTTTATGTTTACCGGCGTGCTGGCGATGCTGTGGGTTGTGCTGTGGTGGGCCTTCTACCACAACCCGGAAAAACACCCCAATCTGAGCAAACGCGAGCTGGAGTACATCCGTCAGGATAACGAAGCACCGCCGGTCAAACTGCCGTTCTTTACCGCACTGAAAACTGTCGGCAAAAACAAACGCTTTTATGGTATCGCCATACCGGCATTTATGGCCGAACCGGCCTGGGCCGTGTTCAGCTTCTGGATGCCGCTCTACTTCGCAAAACAGTACAACATGGATCTCAAGCAAATCGCCCTCTTTGCCTGGCTGCCGTTCCTGGCGGCAGACCTCGGCAGTGTAGCAAGCGGTTACTTGACCCGCCTTTATACGCGTCTGTTTGGCTGTTCACGCGTCAACTCCACCGTCGCCAGCTCAGTCACCGGCGCCTTCATGATGATTTCACTGGCGGTCGTCGCCATCACTAAAGATCCGGTGGTAGCCGTGATACTGATGTCCATTGGCGGCTTCGGTCACCAGATCATCTCCTGCATGCTGAGCGCACTGGTGGTTGAGTCTTTCGATAAAGGCCAGATGGCGACCGTTAACGGTATGCGCGGCTCGGCGGCCTGGATCGCCAGCTTCCTCTTTTCGCTGATTATTGGGGTGACCGCCGACAAAATCGGTTTCAACCCGCTGTTTGTCGCCATGGGTTTCTTCGACCTGATCGGCGCCTGTTTCCTGGTGGCATTTATTGCTGAACGTCGCGCAAAACGCGCCTGAGAGTGGATGTAAAAATGAAAACGTTGAAAAACTGGACCCTGCAAAAGCAATCTGATCACCACATTGAACTGCTGGTCGACAGCCAGCACACCCTGTGTCTGTACGTGCTGGAAGAAACCCTGTTCCGCGTACTGATTAAGCGCAAAGGCGAGCTGGCGCTGGACAGAACCTGGAGCATCGCCCCGCAGCAGGACGTACCGTGGGAAGGCCGACCACGCGAAGATCTCAGTGGCTTTACCCTACCCGGCTGGACGCTGACCGAGCAGGATGACACGATCATTGTCGCCACCGACTCCCTGCGCGCGACCGTCCACCAGCCGCTGTGGCTGGAGTGGCACTACCGTAATACCGCAGGCGAATGGCAGCCGTTAGTCAACGATCGCCCCACCAGCGCCTATCTGCTGAACGCCCACGGCGACGGTGTGGCACACTATCAAAGCCGCCGTAAAGATGAGCGTTTTTATGGACTTGGCGATAAAGCCGGTGACCTGCAACGCAACGGTAAACGCTATGAGATGCGTAACCTGGACGCGATGGGCTATAACGCCGTCAGCACCGACCCGCTCTACAAACATATTCCGTTCACCATTACGCGCCGCGACGATATCAGTTTTGGTCTGTTTTACGACAACCTCAGCAGTTGCTGGTTGGATCTCGGTAACGAGATCGATAACTATCACACCGCGTACCGTCGCTGGCAGGCGGAAGCAGGCGATATCGACTACTACATCTTTACCGGCGAGCGCGTGCTCGACGTCACCAAAGCCTTTGTGCGCCTGACCGGGAAAACGCTGTTCGGGCCGAAATGGAGCCTGGGTTACAGCGGTTCCACTATGCATTACACCGACGCGCCGGATGCGCAAAATCAGTTGATGAACTTTATTCGCCTGTGCGACGAGCACGCCATTCCGTGCGACTCGTTCCAGCTTTCATCCGGCTATACCTCGATCAACGGTAAGCGCTACGTCTTCAACTGGAACTATGAAAAAGTGCCGCAGCCGAAAATGATGAGCCAGGCGTTTCACGATGCCGGGCTGCATCTGGCGGCCAACATCAAACCGTGTTTGTTGCAGGATCATCCGCGCTATGACGAGGTGGCGGCGAAAGGATTATTTATTGGTGATTCTGAAAGCGATGCACCGGAGCGCTCCAGCTTCTGGGATGACGAAGGTTCGCACCTCGATTTCACCAATCCGCAAACTGTTAACTGGTGGAAAGACGGCGTCACCACACAGCTACTGGAGATGGGGATCGACTCCACCTGGAACGACAATAACGAATTTGAAGTGTGGGACGGGGAAGCGCGCTGCCACGGCTTCGGCCAACAAATTGCCATCAAACACATCCGCCCGGTAATGCCGCTGCTGATGATGCGCGCCTCGCTGGAAGCGCAGCAGCAGTTTGCGCCAGATAAGCGCCCATACTTAATTTCGCGCTCCGGCTGTGCAGGCATGCAGCGTTATGTGCAAACCTGGAGCGGTGATAACCGCACCAACTGGGATACCCTGCGCTATAACACGCGAATGGGGCTGGGGATGAGCCTGTCTGGTCTCTATAACCTGGGCCATGACGTTGGCGGTTTCTCCGGCGATAAACCAGACCCGGAACTGTTTGTACGCTGGGTACAGAACGGCGTGATGCACCCGCGTTTTACCATTCACTCATGGAATGACGATCACACGGTCAACGAGCCATGGATGTATCCGGCAGTCACACCGGCGATTCGCAGCGCCATTGAACTCCGCTATCGCCTGCTGCCCTACTTCTACACCCTGCTGTGGCAGTCTCACGCAGACGATGAACCGATGCTACGCCCAACGTTCCTCGACCACGAGCACGACGCGCAAACGTTCGAGGAATGCGATGACTTCCTGCTGGGGCGTGATTTACTGGTGGCAAGCGTGGTTGAGCCCGGCCAGCGCGAGCGCCGTCTCTGGCTGCCTGATAACGAAACCGGCTGGTACGATTTTTACACCGAGGAATGGTTTAGCGGCGGGCAGTGGATCACCCGAGACGCGCCGCTTGAGAAACTGCCGCTACTGGTTCGCGCCGGGGCCGCCCTGCCGTTTAGCGAGCGCATCACCTTTGTCAGCGCCAAAGACGATGATACCCGCGAACTGAAACTCTTCCCGGTAAAAGGCGTGGGCACCACATCCGGCCTGCTGTTCGAAGATGACGGCGAATCGTGGGGTTATCAGAATGGGAATGCGCTGTGGGTGGAATGGGAGATGGTTTGCGATGGAACAACTATCAACCTGAACATCAGCGCCCGTGGGGATTATCGCCCGGCGTGGAAAACCTTAACGATTTCTCTGCCGAAGGATGAGAAACGCCAGCTGCGCGTCAACGGTCAGTTAATTGACGCGTGGAAACTCGCGGAATAACGCTGTAAAAAAGAGAGCGGCCCGAGGATGGGCCGTTCTGTTTTCACTCCCCTTCATTTTCCCATCCATAATCTCAGGTATTAAATAACGCTCACCATCATTCTGGAGATAAGGCATGGGTGTAGTGATTTGTCCGTGGCCAGAAACAATGTTATATAAAAAAAATAATACGAACAATAACATTAATTACTCCTTTTTATCCCAAGCATGGCTGGCAAAATAGAAATTGAAAATAAAAAACGAAAAGTTATAATTCATCAAACAGTTAATATTTAAGAAAAATTTATCCTTATCAGGATAACATCCATTACTTTATCACGCTGCTATTTTAATCAACCCATAAATAAAAGGAATTTATTTTAATGAAATGCCTAAAAATATTATTAATTAGCCTGTCATGCTTATGGTTGACGGGATGCGGCCCCGATCCGAAAGCCTATCTTGGCGAAAATATTGCAATGTGGAATACGACCATCAGTGATATTGAAAACATGATTACGCAAATATCTAGTAATGACTCGCGCGAGTTTCTTGCGGATTACAATGATAATGTGCTTCGCCATAAAAAAGGTGTTCAGAACCGTCTGAAAATCTGGCATGAAATGGAAGAAAAAAAGGGTGTACCCGATGATGCCCGAGATCTCCAAAACGCAACATATCAGTATTTAGAACAAGTCATTAAATCAGATGAAAGCCTGGAGGCACTCACTGTACTGGCCGGTGATAAAAATATTAAAGATGATGAATTCCAGATAAAAAAAGAACAACTCACACAATCTTTTAAGGAAATCAGCCAGCAAGCAGATGTGTTAAGCAAAGAGCAAGAAAAATTTGCAAAAGCACATAACATTGAAATCACAATCGCTCGCTGGTCTGCGTATCATTAATAACAGATTAAAACAAATTGCCGGACTCAGTCCGGCATCACAGCAACAACAAATCTACTCTTTACTCAATTCCGCACGCGCATGCGCAGATGAAATATATTGCCCCACGATTTGCGATAGCGTTACAGCATCGAGCTTAACTTTCTTCCCCTCTTCTTCACAGCAAGGGCTGCTGACAACGACGACGACCCGGCTTTCCTGAGGTTCATAACGGAATATCTGCATAAAGCGTTTGGTGGTGATATTCAGCTTATCGCCATTACGCACATAAAGATGGAGCATCGCGGTGCCGGAGATAAAGACTACCTCATAACGTTCAATGTATTCGAGCGGTAAAGGCTGCGGAAGATAGATGCTGGTAATGCTTTGCGGCGTCAATGTGAACAACGGCTGACGAGACCGCTGTAATGACACGTTCCCCAGCATACCCAGCGGGACACCTATCAGCATTAAGAGCCAGCATATCGCGCTAAGGTGTAGAAAGATGGCCAGATAGCCGCAGCCAAATATCAGCACAATACCCACGATCATTATGGTCCAGGCCATCGATGAGGAAGACCATATAGCTTTAGCTTCTGTCGCCAGTGCTGCTTCTGCCTCGATTTCCTCGCGTATCTCGGCGCGCAATGGTTCAATCTCCTGAGATATCTCGCAAGACAATGCGCTGGCAACGGGCGTGAATAACGCCGGGAAGAAAAGATTCTCTTCTGGTACAACGGCACGAGAGGCGCGTGACAGCAGCGATTCATCGAGGGAAAGATTCAGGGCAGTGATACGCGTGCGGGTCGTGGGATGGCTATCCATGGGATGCGCAATTTCACTGTCGATGCTGGCAAGGACATCAAGCGGCCCCAGCTTTTGTAACGCAGAGATCAGCCCTTCCGTCCAATTGGCACTGTTCTTCCGCCCGCGAAGAACGTCCTCCAGAAAGCGCTCAACGGGCTCATTCAGCGCCGATATTCTCAGCAATGCGCAGGCGAAGGCCGAAGAGGATGATACGCGAGCTCCGGTTTCATCGGCGGCCAGTTCCCGGATGCGGCTCCAGTGGTTCACCGTCTCATGGAATGTTTGTAAAAACCACATTGCCATATCCAGGGCGGAATACAGCACAAGGCGATCTATCCAGGCATCCTGCATGTTTTTGGCCATCTGTTGCAGGCTATTTTGCATGCCCGCGTAGAGGGGGGCGAAGCGCAAGCTGTACTGCGTATCCTCGCCGGTAAAGTGACCTAACTCATGCCCCACGACAGCGGCAATCTCCGCTTCATTAAGGAGTGACAGATACGTCAGCGGTAAATAGAGTGTATTCCCCGTTAAGCGCTCGCCCTTTTCAATTTGGACAGGGTTAGCCGTAACATAAAAACAGTCAAAAAACCCCACGACAATGTTATCTGGTGGCGTAAGCTGCGCCTGAGAGGTAAGGATCCGAACCCACTGCCAGAGTTCAGGCGCCTGCATTTCTGGCAGATTGACGCCTATCACCCGCGAATCTTCAGGCTCAAACAGGGCAAAGCATTTACGCACAGAAAAGAAACTTTTAATGATCATCCAGAGTATGGCAAATACCGCTAACACCATGGCGAAGAGCAATTTTATCCCGCCGCCATTCATCTCTACGTGACCCATTGTCCAGATAATTTCAGAGAGCACTAAGGCAACGGTCGCGAGGCCGCAAAAAAGAATGTCTCCAACCATCATAAAGGGCAGCAGTCGTCGGCAGAGATTAAACTTTTGGATGAGCACATCCTGGGAACGTCGCGAAGTGCGCGCACTGGCCTTACACACCATAACCGCGCTTCCCAGAATAAACATCGCCACCAGACTTAACAGAAGCGCCAGCATGGCTAATCCAAACTGGATAACTTCTATATCATCAGTATTATCACTTGCCCGCCAGCATTTCCATAATCCATATATAAAGAGAAACAGCGGGGTATAAAAAAGATTAAGAACCCTTTTTCTTTCCATAGAAAAACTCATCCATTTAAATTAAGAATATTATTAAGTAATTTAATTGCAATGCGTTATATATTTAATGAATAAATCACTTTGTAAAATTCATTACAAATTAGCAAGGCGGTGAAATTAATTTTTTATTATAAAAGAAAAGAGTTGAAAGGGAAGAAAAACAAAAAGTGGCTGGAAACACAAATCGTACTCTGCGCTTCCAGCCATTCTATTACTCGATACCTTTGCTACGCAGGTAATCTTCGTAATTACCGCTGAAGTCAATGACGCGCTCCGGCGTAATTTCAATTACACGCGTCGCCAAAGAGCTAACAAACTCGCGGTCGTGAGAAACGAAGATCAGCGTGCCTGGATACATTTCCAGCGCCATATTCAGGGATTCAATGGATTCCATATCCAGGTGGTTGGTCGGTTCATCCATCACCAGCACGTTCGGTTTTTGCATCATCAGTTTACCGAACAGCATGCGGCCTTTTTCACCACCGGAAAGCACTTTCGCCGGTTTCTTGATATCGTCCTGGCTGAACAGCAGACGACCCAGAATACTGCGCACCGCTTGTTCGTCATCGCCTTCCTGTTTCCACTGGCTCATCCATTCGAAGACGGTCAGATCATTTTCAAATTCGAATTCATGATCCTGCGCGTAGTAGCCAATTTGTGCGTTTTCAGACCATTTCACCGTGCCTTGATCCGGCGTTAAGTCGCCAACCAGGGTTTTCATCAGCGTAGATTTACCCACGCCGTTGGTGCCGAGAATAGCCAGTTTCTCGCCCACTTCCAGCAGCAGGTTAACGCCTTTAAACAGCGGGCCGTTATCAAAGCCTTTGCTGAGCGCTTCCACTTCCAGCGCGTTGCGGAACAGTTTTTTATCCTGCTCAAAACGAATGAACGGGTTCTGGCGACTCGATGCTTTGACTTCGTCGAGCTTGATTTTGTCAATCTGACGCGCGCGGGACGTTGCCTGGCGAGATTTAGAAGCGTTGGCGCTGAAGCGGCTGACGAAGGATTGCAGGTCAGCAATCTGCGCTTTCTTCTTGGCGTTGTCGGCCAGCAGACGTTCGCGCGCCTGGGTGGCGGCAGTCATATATTCGTCGTAGTTACCGGCGTAGACGCGCAGCTCACCGTAGTCGAGATCCGCCATGTGGGTGCAGACCATGTTCAGGAAGTGACGGTCGTGCGAAATGATGATCATGGTGCTGTCGCGCTCGTTCAGCACCTGCTCCAGCCAGCGAATGGTGTCGATGTCCAGGTTGTTGGTCGGTTCATCGAGCAGCAGAATGTCCGGGTTAGAGAACAGTGCCTGGGCCAGGAGCACACGCAGCTTCCAGCCTGGTGCCACTTCGCTCATCGGGCCGTAATGCTGTTCCAGCGGAATACCCACGCCCAGCAGCAGTTCACCGGCGCGCGCTTCAGCGGAATAGCCGTCCATTTCGCCGTATTTCACTTCAAGATCGGCCACTTTATAGCCGTCTTCTTCGCTCATTTCGGGCAGTGAGTAGATGCGATCGCGCTCTTGTTTAACTTCCCACAGCTCACCGTGCCCCATGATGACTGTATCCAGTACGCTGAACTCTTCGAAGGCGAACTGATCCTGACGCAGCTTACCGATGCGTTCGTTCGGGTCGAGAGAGACGTTGCCGAGCGTCGGTTCAAGATCGCCGCCGAGGATTTTCATAAAGGTGGATTTGCCGCTCCCGTTAGCGCCAATCAGGCCGTAACGGTTGCCGCCGCCAAATTTGACGGAGATGTTTTCGAACAGCGGCTTACTGCCAAACTGCATGGTAACGTTGCTGGTAACTAACACGGAAGTATCCTGAGGAATGTGACAAACCGCCTATTATGCCACAATTCCGAATTAAAATCGCCCGCCTTCGTAACGGGCTAAACTGTCACCTAAGTGAAAAAAATGTGATTTCGTACACATCTGAATTCCCTGTTGCCGGGAATGCACATATAATGCGCTTCCATCATACATCCGATTTTCCAACCACAGCCTGAGTGGCACTGATATCTCGAACAACATGAACATGAAATTAACAACACTTTTCGCTGCGGCGCTTGCAGTCGTTGGCTTCTGTAAAACCGCATCCGCAGTGACATATCCGTTGCCGACGGATGGTAGTCGTGTCATTGGTCAGAATCAGGTGATCACCATCCCTGAGAACAATAAGCAGCCGCTGGAATACTTTGCGGCGCAGTATCAGATGGGTCTTTCCAATATGCTGGAAGCTAACCCGGGCGTGGATACGTATCTGCCGAAAGGCGGCACTGTGCTCACTATTCCGCAGCAACTGATTCTGCCGGATACCGTACATGAAGGCATTATCATCAACAGCGCGGAAATGCGTCTGTACTACTACCCAAAAGGCACTAACACGGTCATCGTGCTGCCAATCGGGATTGGCCAGTTAGGAAAAGACACCCCGATTAACTGGACGACCAAAGTAGAACGTAAGAAAGCGGGCCCGACCTGGACACCGACAGCGAAAATGCACGCGGAATATCGCGCGGCGGGTAACCCGCTGCCGGCCGTGGTTCCGGCTGGCCCGGATAACCCGATGGGACTGTACGCGCTGTACATCGGCCGCCTGTACGCCATTCATGGTACCAACGCCAACTTTGGTATCGGTCTGCGCGTGAGCCACGGTTGCGTGCGTCTGCGTAACGAAGACATCAAATTCCTGTTCGAGAGCGTGCCGGTCGGTACCCGCGTACAGTTTATCGATGAACCTGTGAAAGCGACCACGGAACCAGATGGCAGCCGCTTTATCGAAGTACACAACCCGCTGTCCGTGACCGAAGCACAGTTTGAAGGCGGTGAAATTGTTCCGGTTACGCTGAATTCTGCGGTGCAGAAAGTGACCTCTCAGTCTGATGTAGACCAGGATGTACTGAATCAGGCGATTCAGAGCCGTGCGGGTATCCCGATTCGTCTGAACTGATTAGGTTCAGATGTGAAAATGGCGAAGCGGATGCTTCGCCATTTTTTTTGGGGTTAGTGCGTTTTTTTTCCCTCACCCTAACCCTCTCCCACAGGGAGAGGGGACCGTTCGTGCCCGCTTTTCTCCCTCTCCCTGTGGGAGAGGGCCGGGGTGAGGGCATCAGCGCACAACTATCACCCATTATTCACCATCACAAACCCGCCATGATCGTAGCGATAATGGCAGTGCGCATACTCCAGCGGCGTACCGTCTTCCAGATAAATAACCTGCTCCAGTTCCAGTACCGGGTCGGTCTCATCGCAGTTGAGATACTCTCTGTCGCGCGCATCCGGCTTACAGGCGCGCACTACGCGATAGGAACCCATCATCTTTAAGCCCAGCGTTTCCCGCACGTAGCGGAATACCGAACTTTCGAGATGTGATTTATTCAGCCCCGGCACCAAAGATACCGGCATTACTGTCATATCCAGTGAAATCGGTTCACCGTTAACCAAGCGCAACCGAATAAAATCGTATACCGGCGCGTCGGCGTTAATCAGCAACGAGGCCTGCTCTTTTTCATCCGGGAACCGCACCTCAAAGGCAATCACTTGGCTTGTCACCTCGCCAAGATGCCGCCAGGTTTCGGTTGCGCCAAAGTAGTCACTGCCCGAGACATCCCATTGCGAAAGCTGGCGGAAGTTTTTGCGCACAAACGTCCCCTGCCCCTGACGCGCGTAAATCATGCCTTCAACTATCAGCTGGCGCATCGCCTGCTGAATCGTCATGCGGCTGGTCTTGAACTCAGCCGCCAGCGCCAGTTGATCGGGCAGCGGCTCCGTCGCCGGATAACGCTGACTTAAAATGCGCTGTTTAATTTCCTGCGCGATGGAGAGGTACTTCGCCGCCATCTTCCACTCCTTTTTTGGTGTTACATCTCTTCGCCGTTGCTGTGGATCACCCGCTTCAACCACGCATAGCTTTTCTTCGGTACACGGCGCAAATCCTTCAAATCATGGTTTTCACGGTTCACATACACCACGCCATAACGCTTACGCATGTCGCCCTGAGAGCTGAGAATATCAATTAACCCCCACCCCAGATAGCCTATCACCTGTGCGCCATCCTCAAAAATGGCCTCTTTCATGGCGTTGATATGATCGCGATGATAGGCGATGCGGTAATCATCAGCGACCGGCGTTTCGCCGTCCCAGGATTCAATCACCCCGATACCGTTCTCAATCGGGAAGACCGGCAGACGCCAGTCGTTATAGTAGCGCGTAATGATACTCCGGAATCCGAGGGGATCGATTTGCCAGTTCCATTCCGTGGCTTTCAGGTGGGGGTTTGGGGTATCGCCAAAGAGCATATAGTGATTGACGGCAGTCCCTTCCGGAATGGGATCGCTACTCAACGTGCGGCTCGCATAGTAGCTGAAGGCCATATAATCATTTTTGAGCGTCGAAAGCGCCGCGAGATCTTCATCGTGATAAATGTCCCCCAGACCTTCACGCTCGACAAACGCCATCACTTCCGGGCTGTAACCCTGCCCCGCAAACGCACGTAACAGATTCTGATTGAAATATTCGTCGAGCTGACGGGCGCAAAACACATCGCGCGGTTTGCAGGTTGCCGGGTACACCTGGGCGTGCGCCAGCATGCCGCCCATCAGCTTTCCAGGTTTGGTTTCATGCAGATAGTGGGTGAGATGCGCGTGCGCCATCATCACGTGGTGCTGGATTTGGTAAAGCTCCCGTAACGTTTTCTCGCCCTGCATATAACCCGAAATCAAAAACGCTTCAGGCATATGGTAAAGATTCTGTTCATTAAAGGTGAGCCACCAGGTCACCTGGTCGCCAAAGCAGTCGATCATTTTTTTGCCGTAGCGGATGAACGCCTCCATCACCCGACGGTCGGTAAAGCCGTTATATTTTTCCGCCATCGCCAGCGGCATGTCAAAGTGATAGAGGCAAATCATCGGCGCGATGCCGCGCGCCAGAAGACCATCGATAAAGCGTTGATAAAACGCGATACCTTCTTCATTAAACTCACCATCGCCATCCGGGCAAACGCGACTCCAGGCAATCTGGAAGCGGTAACAGTTCATGCCCAGATCCTGCATTAAATCAAAATCCTCTTCGAAGCGGTGGTAGCTATCGGTAGCGACCTTCCAGTCCGAGGCATTCTCTTTCGGCTCGCGAATGTCATACACCGACATGCCCTTCCCGCCCTCGTTCCATGCGCCTTCGGTTTGCATGCTGGAAACGGAGTTTCCCCAAAGAAAATCAGCTGGCAGTTTGTTCATCATGACGCCCTCAAAAATATGACTAGTCAAATAATGTATATGACTAGTCATATTAGAAAGCGGTACAGGACGCAACGAAAAGGCTCACGTTTTGTGAGCCTGTCCGAAAATCAACGTTGACCGAGAAGATGGAGCAAGCCGTAACCGACCAGCGCCGCCCATACCAGCATGGGCAGAGAATAGAGATGGAAACGCCACCAGATACGGCGATCGTTCGCCATGCGTAGCGCAATCAGGTTGGCAAGCGACCCGGGCAGCATTCCAAAACCACCAACGTTCACCGCCCACGCAAGCAGAATGGAAGGCGGCACATAGTTAAGGAGCAAAATCGTGGAGGGCACGTTGCTGATTACCTGCGAAAGACCCATCGCCGTAAGCCATAAAGAACCGTCCGACAGTTGCCCGACACCATGCAGCGAATGCTGCAAAGCAGGCAGTTGCGTAAGCAGATGCACATCAATAAACATCGCCATAAAGACCAGCAGCAGCGTCCAGTCGACGCTGTAAACCACACGCCGCTCAAGCAACAGGAAGCCCGCCGCCACGCACACCAGCCCCCACAGTTCGAGCTTTATCTCCAGTGCTGCGAGAAAAACCAGATAGAAGGCCAGGCAACTCCACACAAGCTTTGGCCGCCATGACGGTGAGGCGTCGCTGCTTTGAAAATGCAGTTTTTTCGCCGGGAAGCAGAACCAGCAAAGCACGAGCAGCGTTGCCATCATCGCCAGCGCCAGCGGCAACATTTGCAACGTAAAGGCCGGGAAGCTCAGGCTGGAGCGGCCCCACAGCAAAATGTTCTGCGGATTGCCGATAGGCGTCAGCAGTGAACCGGCGTTCACCGCCAGCGCCTCGAAAATAATCAACCGGTTAACCGGAATGGCGCACCACTTTTTCAGCGTCAGGGTGAGCGGCACAATGATAAACAGCGCCACATCGTTGGTCAGAAAGGTCGATAGCAACGCGGCCGCCAGCACCATAAAGACAGCCAGCTGTCGCTCGGTAACAAAACGACGCGCCATCTTACGCCCGAGCACGTCAAAATAACCGCTCTGCTCAACGCCTTTGGTGAGCAGCATTAACCCGCTCAGGGTAATAATGGTGTGCCAGTCAATCGCCGCAGGCCAACGCGCTGGGGCAAACGGAACCAGAAAAGTCAGGATGACGCCAATGAGCAGCAGCAGGTGCAGAAAACGATCGCGCGCCAGCGACCGAATAAAAGGAGGTGTCATTCAATGTACTGCCCATGTTTTTCGGTAAACTGTCGGAACATGTCCAGCGTCTCTTCGCTGACATGATGTTCAATGCCTTCGGCATCGCGGCGGGCAGTATCCTGGCTGACGCCCAGCGCCAGTAAAAAGCTCTCAACGACCTGATGACGCTCGCGGCTCTCCTGCGCCAGCTTCTCACCTTCAGGAGTCAAAAACACCCCGCGCCAGGGGATCTGCTCAATCAACCCTACACCCGCCAGGCGTTTTAACATTTTCGCCACAGTTGGTTGTGACACACCCAACCGCGCGGCCATATCCACCTGACGCGCCTCACCCACTTCACGGATCAAATCGGAAATCAGCTCAACGTAGTCATCAATCAGCTCACGACGGTGCGCTTCCCGCACCTGACGAAACCCTTCAACGTGTTCTTCCACATTCACCAGCTGCGTCACTTTTTTTGTTGTTGGCTTACCTGCGCGGCGGTTCATAACACTTCCTCATCGGTGTGACGCGTCAAAGCATCTTAAAAATTGCCTCCATTGTAATGGATCGTGCTCTGAGTACAAAAATTTAACGTTTAGCCATAGCTATAAAATATAGCCTGTGCTATATCTGTATGTAATGCAATCACTCATCACGGAACGACGAGCGCAAAAGCAGGAGGTTACCATGAACGAATTCAAGAGGTGTTTACGCGTGTTTAGTCACTCTCCTTTTAAAGTCCGCTTAATGCTGGTTAACATGCTGTGCGATATGATTAACAGCAAACCGCAGCAGGACAACAAATCACACTAATGCGGCGTCGCGGTACGCCGCTTCATTTTTTTGGGTCATTTTCTGACTGACTCGCTCGTCATGAGCAAAAACCCCACATTTCTTCCGCTTTTGTAATCATCTTCGCAAAACATTTTGTTATGGGTAGTTGACCAAAAACAGCGTGCGCTTTATCTTCGTGCGGCCCTGCACTTTTGCGGCTCGCAGATGCGAAGCTTACCCTTTTCTTTACGCAATAATGTCCGGCAAAAAGCCCCTTGACGCCAGGGGACGCACATGGCGTTTTTATAGTTGCGATTTATGAATGTCACGCTGAAAGAAACTCTCGCCGCCCGTGGAATTACGCTGAGTCCGTGGACGGGCCTCTATTTCCTGCAATCACTGCTGATCAACCTGGCGCTGGGTTACCCCTTCAGCCTGTTGTATGCGGTGGCCTTTACCTGCGTGCTCCATTTATTGTGGCGAGCCGCGCCGAAAGTACAGAAAACTGTATTGGGTCTTTATTCACTGGTGGCGGCGCTCTATTTCCCGTTCAGCCAGGCCTACGGCGCGCCGAACTTTAATACTCTGTTGGCGCTGCATTCGACGAATGTCGAAGAATCCACCGAAATGTTTACCATCTTCCCATGGTACAGCTATCTGGTGGCGTTATTCATTTTTGCGCTGGGTGTGATTGCCGTGCGCCGCAAGGCCAGCCCGGTAAAACGCTGGGGTAAAATGGAAACCCTGTGTCTGCTATTCAGCGTCGGCACCTTTTTCGTGCAGCCGATTCAAAACCTGGCATGGGGCGGCGTTTTTAAACTTAAAGATACCGGCTATCCGGCATTTCGTTTTGTGAAGGATGTCATCGTTAACAATAACGAGGTGATTGACGAACAGCAGCGGATGGCACAGTTCGCGCAAATGAAAGATACCTGGACGGTGACAGCCGTGAAGCCGAAATATCACACCTATGTGGTGGTGATTGGCGAGAGCGCGCGTCGCGATGCTATGGGCGCGTTTGGCAGCCACTGGGACAACACACCGTTTGCCAGTTCGGTGAATGGCTATCTGTTTAACGATTATATTGCCGCCAGCGGTTCAACGCAGAAATCGCTGGGGCTGACCCTTAACCGCGTCGTCGATGGCAAACCGCAGTATCAGGATAACTTTGTTACCCTGGCTAACCGTGCAGGTTTCCAGACCTGGTGGTTCTCAAACCAGGGGCAAATCGGTGAATACGACACCGCCATCGCCAGCATCGCGAAACGGGCAGATGAAGTGCAGTTCCTCAAAAGCGGCGATTTTGAAGCCGATAAGAACACCCAGGACACGGCGCTGCTGAAAATGACCGCACAGGTCTTCGCGTCTCAGCGTACTCAGCCGCAGCTAATTGTGCTGCATTTGATGGGTTCTCATCCGCAGGCCTGCGACCGCACACACGGAAAATATGACGTCTTTGTGCAATCGAAAGAGACCTCCTGCTATCTCTACACCATGACGCAAACCGACGATCTGCTGCGCCAGCTTTACGATCAGCTACGCAACAGCGGCGACAGCTTCTCGCTGGTGTACTTCTCCGATCACGGGCTGGCATTTAAAGAGCGCGGCAAAGAGGTGCAGTATCTGGCACACGACGATAAGTTCCAGCAGAACTTCCAGGTGCCCTTTATGGTGCTGTCGAGTGATGACAAAGCGCATAAGGTAATTAAAGCGCGACGTTCGGCGAACGATTTCCTCGGTTTCTTCGCCCAGTGGACGGGCATCAAAGCGAAAGAAATTAGCCAGCGCTATCGTTTTATCTCTGAACAGAAAGCCGGGCCGGTGTACATCACCAACTTCCAGCTCCAGAAGGTAGATTACAACCATCTGGGTACGGATCTGTTTACGACGAAGAGTCGTTAAAACACGCCGGATGGCGCTTCGCTTATCAGGCCTACGAATCGATACGGTTGTAGGCGGGCAAGCGCAGCGCCTCCGGCAAAATACAGGCAAAAAAAATCCGCCACAAGGGCGGATTTTTCATATCACCGAAGTGATTAGAAGCGGTAACCAACACCGGCAATCCAGGTGCCAACGTCAACGCTACGAATACGAGACTGCTCGTAAGAGAAGTCCAGAGCAACGTTTTCGATCGGGTTGAACTGCAGGCCCGCACCGTAAGAGAAACCGTAGTCGCTGGTGTCGTGTTTGTTCGGCAGATCAGCAGTCTGGAATTTACCGTAACCAACACCTACTACGCCGTAGATGCTTGCCCAGTCGTTCAGACGGTAAGCAGGACCTGCGGTGATGCCGTAGTACTGTGATTTATGGTAGTTGTTGTCGCTGGAGCTACGGTCTTTTTCGGTGTAAGTAAAGGAACCGATAACGCCCAGCGGTTGGTCGTCCATTTCATAGCGGTATTTCAGGTTGAAACCGTTAGCTTTGTTAGCAACGCCCTGCATATCGCTCTGAGCGTAACCGCCAGTAACGGTAGAAGTTGCAGCTACTGCAGTACCTGCGGATACAGCCAGAACAGCGGCCAGTGCTGAAAGACATGCAATTTTTTTCATAACCACCTCAAATGTGCTTCAAGTAAATCCGTAAGTTTTAAATATATCAAAAATTGTTAGGAAACTCTTTCGAACTTGTGATGTCTAAACCTGCCTTTGATGTAACTAAAAATTTCCGGGCTTGGTTATCTCATTCAAACATCACAGGTTTTCCCGAAATACCAGACTAGTATCACACTGTGATTTCATCACAATATTCCAGATAATTCCTAGTTTGACAGATTAATAATCCATCGACTAAGGACATTCTAACGGTTCGCGGGCGATTTTTTTTCAACAATTCCTCAACCGTAGCCTGGTATTTCATTTACACTGCTTTTTTTACTCCGTTTGACACAAATTGACAGGAAAAAGATGTCTGGTTTGCTCCGTAAATCTCCCGCATGGATGCCCGTGTTGGTTCTCATCGTGTCGATGCTTTCCATTCAGAGCGGTGCATCGCTCGCTAAGTCACTGTTTCCATTGATTGGCGCGCCGGGTGTCACCGCCCTGCGTCTGGCGCTTGGCACGCTGATTCTGGTTGTCATCTTTAAGCCGTGGCGACTGCGTTTTGCAAAAGAGCAGCGTCTGCCGCTACTTTTATATGGCCTGTCGCTGGGGGCGATGAACTACATGTTCTATCTCTCTATTCAGCGTATTCCACTGGGGATTGCCGTTGCCCTGGAGTTCACCGGGCCGCTGGCCGTCGCGCTGTTCGCCTCTCGCCGCGCGGTGGACTTTATCTGGGTTATCCTTGCCGTGCTTGGCCTTTGGTTCCTTCTGCCGCTGGGCCAGGACGTGGCGCACGTCGATCTCACTGGCGCCCTGCTGGCACTGGGGGCTGGCGCAGGCTGGGCCATCTATATTCTGAGCGGCCAACGTGCCGGCGCGGAGCATGGCCCGGCGACGGTGGCGATGGGTTCATTAATTGCGGCAGTGATTTTTGTGCCGCTTGGGGTATTACAGTCTGTTGATGTGAGCTGGCACTGGTCAATTCTGCCGATCGGCCTGGCCATTGCCGTGCTCTCAACGGCCCTACCCTATTCACTCGAAATGCTGGCCCTGACTCGCTTGCCAACACGCACCTTCGGCACACTGATGAGCCTCGAACCTGGCCTCGCCGCCATTTCAGGTATGATCTTCCTCGGCGAGACGCTGACGGGCACGCAAACTTTAGCGCTGGCCGCCATTATTGCCGCGTCGATGGGGTCTACGCTGACAATGCGGCGCGATACAAAAATTCAGAAAGTAGATGTGAGTTAAAGCTTAATGTCACTATTAGACCGATAGGCAGAGTCAGAATTTTCTATCCGGAACTCGGTGCTATACTTATTGCCAGTTAATACTGGAACGCAAAACATCAAGAGGATATGAGATTATGAGTACCGCTAAACTGGTCAAATCAAAAGCATCCAATCTGCTTTATACCCGCAACGATGTCGCTGACAGCGAGAAAAAAGCCACTGTCGAGTTGCTGAATCGCCAGGTGATCCAGTTCATTGACCTGTCTCTGATTACCAAACAGGCCCACTGGAATATGCGCGGAGCTAACTTTATTGCCGTTCATGAAATGTTGGATGGCTTCAGGACTGCGCTGACCGATCATCTGGATACTATGGCTGAACGTGCTGTGCAGCTGGGCGGCGTGGCACTGGGAACAACGCAGGTCATCAACAGCAAAACCCCGCTGAAAAGCTATCCGCTGGACATCCACACCGTTCAGGATCACCTGAAAGAACTGGCTGACCGTTACGCTATCGTCGCTAATGACGTGCGTAAAGCGATTGAAGAAGCGAAGGATGAAGACACTGCGGATATCTTCACCGCGGCTTCACGTGACCTGGATAAATTCCTGTGGTTCATCGAAGCTAACATTGAATAATCATAGGTTATTCTTATGACCCTCTCATCACCCTGATGAGGGGGTTGCACCATCCGGGTGCGCCTTCCTGTTAAAATCTCTCGCCAAAGTAAACTATTTGTAATAATCACCTCACACAATCGTTAATAAAAGATTGTTTTGTCACCGTCACTTGCGTTAAAAAACAGCATGAATCGTGAACCCGTCACGCTGCACCATAGCAAAGCCCCATTATGGTGCAATCAGGCCTGACGATCGCCGAAATCGTGCATCACTGTCTTCTACTTTTGTTATAAAACAATAAGTTGAAAACTTGGCATGATTTTTTCATAACTCGTACGTTCTCGCAGGGGATTGCCCCGTGGATATAAAAGGAAATGTTATGAAGTCTCTGTTTAAAGTTTCCCTGGCTGCACTTACCCTGGCATTTGCCGTTTCCTCTCAGGCTGCTGAGAAGAAACTGATTGTGGCAACCGATACGGCGTTCGTTCCGTTTGAGTTCAAACAGGGTGATAAATACGTGGGGTTCGACGTTGACCTGTGGGCCGCTGTCGCTAAAGAGTTGAAGCTGGACTACACCCTAAAACCAATGGATTTCAGCGGCATCATCCCGGCGCTGCAAACTAAAAACGTTGACCTGGCGCTGGCCGGGATCACTATCACAGAAGAACGCAAAAAAGCGGTCGATTTCTCTGACGGTTACTACAAAAGCGGCCTGCTGGTGATGGTGAAAGCCAACAACAATGACGTGAAAAGCGTGAAGGATCTGGACGGAAAAGTGGTTGCCGTGAAGAGCGGTACCGGCTCCGTGGATTACGCGAAAGCCAATATCAAAACTAAAGATCTGCGCCAGTTCCCGAATATCGATAACGCGTACATGGAACTCGGCACCAACCGTGCTGACGCCGTGCTGCACGATACCCCGAATATTCTCTATTTCATCAAAACCGCAGGCAACGGCCAGTTTAAAGCGGTAGGTGATTCACTGGAAGCGCAGGACTACGGCATTGCCTTCTCCAAAGGCAACGATGAGTTGCGTGAAAAAGTGAACGGCGCGCTGAAAACCCTGCGCGAAAACGGCACTTATAACGAAATCTACAAAAAATGGTTCGGTACTGAGCCTAAATAAGATTGACTGAGATTATCGTGCCCGGTTGCGCACTGCGCACCGGGCACGTTTTTTAGCACACCCTTTTAGTGGGCTATTGTTCTTCCACCACGGTAACAGGAACACATTATGCAGTTTGACTGGAGCGTCATCTGGCCGGCCATTCCAATTTTGCTGGATGGCGCCAAAATGACTCTGTGGATTTCGATCCTTGGCCTCGCCGGAGGTATTGTTATCGGTCTGTTGGCCGGTTTAGCACGAACCTATGGCGGCTGGATTTCAAACCACATTGCCCTTGTTTTTATCGAAGTGATTCGCGGCACGCCCATCGTCGTGCAGGTGATGTATATCTACTTCGCCCTGCCGATGGCCTTCCCGGACATCCGCATCGATACCTTCACCGCCGCCGTGATCACCATCATGATCAACTCCGGCGCCTATATCGCGGAAATCACCCGTGGTTCAGTTCTCTCGATTCACAAAGGCTTCAGTGAAGCCGGGCTGGCGCTGGGGCTGTCTCGTCGCGAAACCATTCGCCATGTGATTATGCCGCTGGCGCTCCGTCGTATGCTGCCAGCGTTGGGTAACCAGCTGATTATCAGTATCAAAGACACCTCGCTGTTTATCGTTATCGGCGCTGCCGAATTGACCCGCAGCGGCCAGGAAATTATCGCCGGTAACTTCCGCGCGCTGGAAATCTGGACCGCCGTCGGCGTTATCTACCTGATCATTACTCAGGTGCTGAACATCGTGCTTCGCATTCTTGAAAGAAGGATGAAAATCCTGTGATTGAATTTAAAAACGTTTCCAAGCACTTTGGCAAAACCCAGGTGCTACACAATATCGATCTCAACGTGAAACAGGGCGAAGTCGTGGTGATCATCGGGCCATCCGGTTCCGGTAAATCCACCCTGCTGCGCTGCATAAATAAGCTTGAAGAGATCACCAGCGGCGATTTGATTGTCGATGGACTGAAGGTCAACGATCCGAAAGTGGATGAACGCCTGATTCGTCAGGAAGCCGGCATGGTGTTCCAGCAGTTCTACCTCTTCCCGCATCTCACGGCGCTGGAGAATGTGATGTTCGGCCCGCTGCGCGTGCGTGGTACGCAAAAGGCAGATGCGGAAAAACTGGCGAAAGAGTTGCTGGCGAAAGTGGGCCTCGCGGAACGCGCGCATCATTACCCGTCTGAACTCTCCGGCGGCCAGCAGCAGCGCGTGGCAATCGCCCGTGCACTGGCGGTAAAACCTAAGATGATGCTGTTCGATGAACCAACCTCTGCGCTTGACCCGGAATTGCGTCATGAAGTACTAAAAGTGATGCAGGATCTGGCCGAAGAAGGCATGACGATGGTTATCGTGACCCATGAAATCGGTTTTGCCGAGAAAGTGGCATCGCGATTGATCTTTATCGATAAAGGCCGTATTGCGGAAGATGGCGACCCGCAGACACTGGTAAAAAACCCGCCGAGCCAGCGTTTGCAGGAGTTTTTGCAGCACGTATCGTAATTATCCCCCTCACCCTGGCCCTCTCCCTCAAGGGAGAGGGAACTGTCCGAGCAAGCGGTGAGGCCGGTGCGATTTTTCTCCCTCTCCCCGTGGGAGAGGGTCGGGATGAGGGCAACAACGCGCACCGAGTCCCGGTATTTCTCCCAAAATCCTTCCCCCTTCTCCTCGCAATCTATACTTAACCCTTTGTGATTGTTGCTTTCGGAGGGACTCGTGCCATACATCCTGCTGTTTTTGCTCGCCCTTATTAGCACGCCGCTGCATGCAGTGACCATCCCCGGCGTCACATCAACGCCCAGCGACACTGCGGCCAGCGAACCCGATGCCGCGCAGAAAAAAGCGGCCTATTCTGCGCTTGCCGATGTGCTGGAAAACGACACATCGCGTAAAGAACTGATTGAGCAGCTTCGACAAGCCGCAGCCACACCGCCCCCGGAAGCCGCGCCCACCCTCACGCCTCCAGAAGTGAAAGAGGAAAAAACGGTACTGGAAAACGTTACGGATGTGACGCGTCACTACGGCGGCGAGTTCGCTACCCGCTTCGCCCAGCTATGGCGCAACATCTCTACCGCACCGCACAAACCGTTTCACACCGCGACCTTCTTCAATGCCGTGACCCATTTTCTGATGCTGGCAGCGCTGGTCTTTGCTTTTTATGGCCTGGTACGTCTGTGCGCCCTGCCGCTGTATCGCAAAATGGGGCGCTGGGGGCGGCACAAGAACCGTGACCGCAGTAACTGGTTGCAGCTTCCGGCGATGATTACCGGTGCACTAATTATCGACTTACTGCTACTGGCGCTGACGCTGTTTATTGGCCAGCTACTGAGCGACAATTTAAATGGCGGCAACAGCACCATCGCTTTCCAGCAGAGCCTTTTCCTCAACGCCTTTGCGCTGATTGAGTTTTTCAAAGCCTTATTGCGTCTGATTTTCTGCCCGCGCGTGCCGGATCTTCGTCCCTTTGCAATCACCGATGAAACTGCGCATTACTGGAACTTACGCCTCAGCGCACTGAGCAGTTTGATTGGCTACGGTTTGGTTGTCGCCGTGCCAATTATTTCCAATCAGGTCAACGTACAGGCGGGCGCGATGGCAAACGTCATCATTATGCTGTCCATCACACTGTGGGCGTTGTATCTGATTTTCCACAATAAAAAAGCGATTACCGCCGGCTTACTACAGGTTGCCGACCGCTCGCTGGCGTTTTTCAGCCTGTTCATCCGCGCCTTTGCGCTGGTGTGGCACTGGCTGGCGAGCGCTTACTTCATTGTATTGTTCTTCTTTTCACTGTTCGACCCGGGCAACAGCCTGAAGTTTATGATGGGCGCGTCAGTGAAGAGCCTGGCGATTATGGGCATCGCCGCCTTTATTTCTGGCATCCTGTCACGCTGGATAGCCAAGACCATCACCCTGTCGCCGGAGACACAACGTAATTACCCGGAACTGCAAAAGCGGCTTAACGGCTGGCTGTCCGGCGCACTGAAAACCGCGCGCACGTTGGTTGTCTGTGTGGCGGTCATGCTGCTGCTCAGCGCCTGGGGCTTATTCGATTTCTGGAGCTGGCTTCACCAGGGAGCGGGGGAGAAAACGGTGGATGTGCTTATCCGCATCGCCTTAATTCTCTTCTTCTCCGCCGTCGGCTGGACGGTGCTTGCCAGCCTGATTGAGAACCGTCTGGCCTCGGATATTCATGGCCGACCGCTGCCCAGCGCGCGCACGCGTACGCTTCTGACGCTGTTCCGCAATGCGCTGGCGGTGGTGATCAGCACCATTACAGTGATGATCCTGCTCTCTGAGATAGGCGTTAACATTGCACCGCTGCTGGCGGGTGCCGGGGCACTGGGGCTGGCTATCTCCTTCGGTGCACAGACACTGGTAAAAGATATTATTACCGGAGTGTTTATTCAGTTTGAGAATGGCATGAATACCGGCGATCTGGTCACCATCGGGCCGCTCACGGGTACGGTGGAACGTATGTCAATTCGTTCTGTGGGCGTCCGTCAGGATACCGGGGCGTATCACATTATTCCGTGGTCATCGATAACCACCTTCGCCAACTTTGTACGCGGGATCGGTTCTGTGGTCGCAAACTACGATGTTGACCGGCATGAAGAGACGGAAAAAGCCAATCAGGCGCTCAAGGATGCGGTGGATGAGGTCATGCAGATGGAGGACATTCGTGGCCTGATTATTGGCGAGCCGTCGTTTGCCGGGATCGTCGGGCTCACCAATACCGCCTTTACGCTGCGCGTCACCTTTACCACGCTGCCACTGAAACAGTGGTCGGTGCGCTTCGCGCTGGACAGCATGGTGAAAAAACACTTTGATCTTGCGGGGGTGCGCCCACCGGTGCAGACGTATCAGGTGCTACCAGCCCCCACCAACGCAGCCCCGCCGGACGCGGGACTGCCGCCTGCTGAACCGACGCTTTAGCGTTTACGCGCCAGGAAGCGGCGGCGCTGCTCGTCGTTCATAAAGGTCCAGGCAATGAAGCGACTCTGTTTCTGCCCCTGGGCCATCTCTTTTTTCACCACTTTTACCGCACCGACATCCGTCAATGCGCGGTAAAGTGGCGGCAGATTTTCCCCTTTCGACACCAGCGAGGTAAACCACATCACCTGACGCGCGTAGTCGCGGCTTTCGGCAATCATTTTTTTGATAAATGCCACTTCACCACCTTCGCACCACAGCTCCTGCTGCTGACCGCCAAAGTTCAGCGCGTCATTTCGCTCCTGGCCAAGATTGCGCCGTTTTCGCTCGCTTCCTGCCCGTGCAGATGCGGCAGAATCATGGAACGGCGGGTTGCACAGCGTGGCGTCGTACTGCTCATTCTTATGGATAATGCCATTGAACATGGATTCATTGTCTTTTTGTCGACGCAAACGAATCATGCGGGTCAGCGACGGGTTAGCGCTGACAATCGCCTGCGCACTGGCAAACGCCTGAGGGTGCGTTTCGCTGCCGGTAAAGCGCCAGCGGTACTCATGCGCGCCAATCAGCGGATAAATACAGTTCGCGCCCACGCCGATATCCAGCACATTTGCGCCCTGCACCACATTGCCGCTCTCATCGGTCAGCAGATCGGCCAGATGGTGGATGTAATCCGCACGCCCAGGAACCGGCGGGCACAGGAAACCGTCAGGAATATCCCATGCACTCACGCCATAAAAATGCGCAAGCAGCGCTTTATTCAGGGTCTTCACCGCCTGCGGATCGGCAAAATTAATGGTCTGCTCACCGGCCGGATTCAGAGTGATAAAATCACCCAGTTCCGGGCACGATTGACACAATGCGGTAAGGTCGTAGCGGTTATGGTGACGGTTACGCGGGTGTAGACCCGGTTTTTGGGCATTCATGACTTTCTCCTGTCTTAAGCGGCGTAAGATACCCGTTGACGGCGGCGCGGTAAATAAGGGAGTCTGGAATACCTTTGCAAATAACAGGTACGCTATGTATTTCTACGAACCCTCACAGGGACATGGGCTGCCGCATGACCCGCTAAACGCCATTGTTGGGCCGCGCCCAATCGGCTGGATATCCTCGCAGGATGCGCAGGGAAAACGTAATCTCGCGCCCTACAGCTTTTTCAACTGCTTTAACTATCGTCCGCCCATTATCGGCTTTGCCAGCAGTGGCTGGAAAGATAGCGTGCAGAATATCATGGAAACCAAACAGTTCGTCTGGAACCTGACCACGCAGGATCTCGCCATCGCGATGAATGAATCTTCCGCGACGTTGCCGCACGGGGAGGATGAATTTGTTCGCGCAGGCTTAACCGCCGCCCCCAGTCGCCTGGTTGATGCCCCACGCGTGGCGGAGAGCCCGGTCAATTTCGAGTGTCGCTTATCGCAATGCATTCAGCTCACCTCAGCCGACGGCACTGCCATTGATACCTGGCTGGTGCTGGGCGAAGTGGTTGGGATTCATATCGATGAGTCTCTGCTCGAGGAGGGCATCTATCAAACTGCCCGGGCAAAACCGGTGTTGCGGGCCGGCGGCCCATCCGCCTACTACACCATCGATGAAGCACATCGTTTCGATCTCATCCGCCCGGACGCTCGCCGATAGCTTTAAAATCAGCCACTTGTATGTGGCTGATTTGTCAGTATTTCGTCAACTTAATTCATTCAAAAAAGCCACCTGTCTTGCGCGATTTTTTGCGGATAACGCCTCTTCACCACCGCCTACACTTACAGAGTTACCCCGTCGTAACTGGAGGATGTACTTATGAAGAAGTGTCTCGCCCTGCTTGTCGCAGGCGCGTTTGCCGTCGTTACCTTCTCTGCCATCGCCGCTCCGCAACCCCTTGATGGTGATAACACCGGGCAACTCCGCCCGGCCGGTACCGTCTCTGCCTCCGGCGCCAGTTCCCTTGACGATCTCCAGGCAAAACTGGCGGAAAAAGCCCAGAAAGAGGGGGCGAAAGGGTTCGTGGTTGAATCCGCAAGCGGCAATAACAAGATGTTTGGTACAGCGACTATTTATAAATAATGGCTTCACACATCCATTTCCCTGCCCGATAGCCCCCGCGTCGGGCAGTTTCATATCATTTCCCAAAACCAAATATGTTTAACGCGTTAATCTTGTCCGAGCGCCATCTTCAATACAATACGTTGATAAAATACGCGTATAATAAAACTAATTGTATTTAGTTTTCACTTCGCCCTGCAGGAATACATTAATATTATTAAATAATCCACCACCGTGACTTCTCAGCGTATACAACTCGTCGCTAAACGACACGACAATTCACGGCTTGTAAATTCAACACTGATGATAAAAATTTTACACTATGGAATGACGCCCCCCGCAACAGTGTATTTACGTTCAGGGAAGGAATTTATATACTTCCTGCACAAAGGATTTATTCAACGTCATACAAGGCACATAACAATGTTTTCTCAAAAAAAGTTCATCCCTGCATTGCTTCTTATCGCTCCTCTGTTTGCTACCGCCACACATGCCGAAGTACAAACCGGCTGTGCCGCTAAAAAGCAGGAAATTGAAAGACAAATTGATTACGCCAAAACGCACGGCAACCAACACCGTGTAAATGGTCTTGAAAAGGCGTTGAGCGAGGTCAATCGTAATTGTACTGATAGTTCTTTGCGTAAAGATCGCGAGCAAAAAATTAAAGAAAAAGAGCGTAAAGTTGCAGAACGCACCGAGGAATTAAAGGAAGCCCGTGAGACGGGAAATCAGGAAAAAATCGGCAAAAAAAGTAAGAAACTGGAAGAAGCGAAAGTTGAACTTGCCGAAGCACGTGCAGCATTAAATAAATAACGCCAAAAAATAACCCCATCATACTCCGATGGGGTTATTTTATTATCTTCTTCTATAGCGGCTATCGCTGCAAAGCACCGCCACGTGTCGCAATCACTTTCTGATACCAGTAGAAACTTTTCTTACGGCTACGGTTAAGCGTACCGGAACCGTCCTGCGCTAAATCAACGTAAATAAACCCGTAGCGTTTAGTCACTTCTGCTTTCGAGGCACTGATAATATCAATCGGCCCCCATGAGGTGTATCCCATAACCTCAACGCCGTCCTGAATAGCTTCCTGCACCTGCACCAGATGATCGTTCAAATAACTGATTCGGTAATCGTCATTGATTTCACCGTTAGCCTCCGGTTTATCCTGCGCCCCCAACCCATTTTCGACGATAAAGAGCGGTTTCTGATAGCGATCCCATAAGACATTTAGCAGTGTTCGCAGACCGATGGGATCAATTTGCCATCCCCATTCCGAGCTTTCCAGATGCGGGTTCGGCACCATATCCAGAATATTTCCTTTGAGTTTTTCAACCAGCTCGCTGTCTGCCGTTACGCAGCCGGTCATGTAATAGCTAAAAGAGATAAAATCGACGGTATGGCTGAGTGCAGCGTTATCTTCTTCGGTGACATTCAGCACGATATCATTTTCACGGAAATAACGCTGCATATACCCCGGATAACGCCCACGACATTGTACATCGCCGAAGAACTGCCACTGGCGATTATCCTGCAACGTAGCGAAGACATCTTCCGGTTTACAGGTAAGTGGATACATTAAACCGCCCAGCAACATATTACCGATTTTAGCTTCAGGGATAATTTCGTGGCAGGCTTTCACCGCCAGGCCACTGGCAACCAGCTGATGATGGATTGCCTGATAGACTTCCGCTTTACTGCACCCTTTTTGCAGGCCGACACCAGTTAAAGGCGCGTGCAGTGACATATTGATCTCATTAAAAGTCAGCCACAGTTTGACTTTATGCTGGTAACGAGTAAATACCGTCCGGGCATAACGTTCGAAGAACGTAATAACCTTACGATTTCCCCAACCGCCATAATTTTCCACCAGCCCCCACGGCATTTCATAGTGTGACAAGGTGACCAGCGGTTGAATATTGTGTGCCAGTAGCTCATCAAACAGTTTGTCATACCACGCAAGGCCCGCCTCGTTCGGCTCATTTTCATCGCCCATCGGGAATATACGCGTCCAGGCAATCGACACGCGTAAGCAGGTAAAGCCCATTTCCGCGAACAGAGATATATCTTCTGGATAGCGATGATAAAAATCGATGGCGATGTCTTTAATACTGCTGATCCCTTCGCGGCTTTTTACCGGCTCACTGAATATGCCCTGTGGCAGCATGTCAGAGGTGGAAATACCTTTGCCATCTTCCTGCCATGCGCCCTCAACCTGATTAGCGGCTAACGCACCGCCCCATAAAAACTCTTCCGAAAATATTGTGCTCATCTTATCTACCTTAATTTCAGCGTTTGACAGAGAGGAAAGGATCGCCCGCATTGACATAAGGGGTTTCGTTCTTTTGCTCCAGCCCCTGATAGTCATCGCTATTGCTCATAATGACCGGTGTACACAGGTCAAAACCTTTTGCCAGAATGGCATCACGATCGAAGGTAATAAGCAGATCGCCTGGCGCAATCCTGTCCCCTTCTTTTATGTGTGCGGTGAAGTGTTCACCGTTGAGTTTTACCGTATCAATACCAACGTGAATGAGAATTTCAATTCCCGAGTCACTGAGTAAACCAATCGCGTGGCGAGTGGCAAAAAGGCTGGCGACTTCGCCGCTAAAAGGTGCGACGACGCGGCCTTCCGATGGAATAATGGCGGCTCCTGCCCCCATCAAACCGCTGGCGAATGTGGCATCCGGCACCTCATTAAGCG
Source organism: Pseudocitrobacter faecalis (assembly GCF_965231525.1). Classification (NCBI taxonomy): domain Bacteria; kingdom Pseudomonadati; phylum Pseudomonadota; class Gammaproteobacteria; order Enterobacterales; family Enterobacteriaceae; genus Pseudocitrobacter; species Pseudocitrobacter faecalis. The sequence goes on from NZ_CBDDNJ010000002.1 coordinate 2,850,068, forward strand.
GCAGACTTACGCCGCTAAGCGGAGCCAGCACGGTGTTTTCATCGACAATTGCGCTCACGCTAACCGGTTTGGCACTTTCTGCGGTTTTCTCTGCAGGAAGGCCAACAAAATATGTCATCACGACACTGAAAATAAAGGCGGCGGCCACACCCATCATCGCGCCCCAGACGGTAAAGTCGATTCCCGTTGGGGGAATGATTTGCGCTACCGTAAAGATGCTTGCCAGGCCAAAGGAGTAGACCTGGCTCAGGCTGAAGCCCACGACCGCACCGCCTATGGCACCGCCCACGCAGCCAAAAATAAAGGGACGGCGGTATGGGAGTGTCACCCCGTAAACGGCAGGTTCAGTAATACCAAAAACGCCAGCAATCGTTGCCGAACCCGACAATGCCTTCAGGCGCTGTTCGCGGGTTTTCAGGAAGACACCCAGCGCCGCACCGACCTGTCCAAACACCGCAGGCAGTAATATCGCCAGCATCGGGTCATGACCGAAGACCGCCATGTTGTTCATCATCAGCGGAATAAGCCCCCAGTGCAGGCCAAAAATCACACATACCTGCCACAGACCGCCAAGGATCCCTCCCGCCAGCCACGGCGCAAATTTGTACACCGCCTGGAAGCCCGTCGCGAGCAGTTCGCCAAGCCCCGACGCGAGCGGCCCAATCGCCAAAAACGTCAACGGAATGGTAATCGCCAAACACGCCAGCGGAGTTAAGAAGTTTTTAACCGCCGCCGGGAAAAGGGTGTTGCAGCGTTTTTCCAGCCAGCAGGCGAACCACGCGGCACAAATCACCGGAATTACCGACGACGTGTAATTGATAAGCACCACCGGGATGCCCAGGAAATGTAGTGCCGCGTTATCGCCGCTCAGGCTAAACGCTTCGACCATCATCGGATGCACCAGCGCGCCGCCGATGACCATCGTAATAAAGGGATTACCGCCAAACTTTTTCCCGGCGGTATAGCCCAGCACAATAGGCAGGAAATAAAACAGGGTGTCGCTGGCGGCAAACAGAATGCGCCAGGTACCTCCGGTTTCGCTGAGCCAACCAAAAGCAACGCTGAGCGCCAGAAAACCTTTCATGATACCGCAGGCAGCCAGTACGCCAAGGAACGGAGTGAAAATACCGGAAACCATGTCGATAAACGCCGCCAGCACTCCGGTCTTTTTATCTGACTTCTCTTTGTCAGCAGGCGCATCGTCTGTGATGCCCCCGGCCTGGCATACGGCCTGCCAGACATCATGAACGTGGTTACCGACCACGACCTGAAACTGCCCGCCGCTTTCCACCACCATGATGACATCCGGGTTCTTCTTCAGCGCGTCGGCATCCGCTTTGCCGTCATCCTTCAGCTTAAAGCGTAGACGGGTGGCGCAATGCACCAGGCTACTCACGTTCTCGCGCCCTCCTACGTGGCGGAGAATATCCTGTGCCAGATCTTCATATTTCATTTTCATCGACTTCATCCGTACTCAAATAAAAAAACCTGATCATCAGCGAAGCATCTCCACTGATGTATCAGGTTTTGCCTGCTTAAGCAGTAACAATCCTTTATGTCTCTTCCGGCGCGAGGTAAAACTATTTTTTCAACATCTTTTCATATTGCGCCTGATATTGCGGGGCGTTCCACGCGCCATCAATCAACGTATAGGTGATGTAACCTTTATTTAGCCAGCCCGAATCAGTGTCATCCTGAGTATTATTTAAAGATGCCGGATTAATCGTCTGCTTAGCGGTTCCGTCAGGCAAAATGTCATAGCCAATCTGTGGCGTAGGGAACATTTCATTTTCAACGAAGTGAACACCTCTAATTTGTTCTTTTGGCAGCGGCGGATAGTTAATGCTTAACCCGGAGCCTTTCGGCAATAAAGCGCTGCCGGATACCGATTTGTCGTTAAGTTTCCCCACCACCTCAACGACGTAATCAATCGCATCAGGCCAGTATTTATGTGTACTTGGCCATTTGTTTTTCATTTCATCTTCGGTATAGATGTAGCCAATGCTGGCGGCAATCGCCGGGAAACCATAGCGAATAGCGCGTGCGGCGGCGCTCACGGTACCGGAATTCACCTGCGCCATCCCGGTGTTCGGGCCATCATTAACGCCAGAAATAACCAGATCGGGAGGATTATCTTTCAACAGCCCCTGCAGGCCAAAATCGACGGAATCCGCCGGCGTACCCGGGAAGCAGTAACGTTTATCGGCGACTTTTTTAACGTCAAAAACCTTACCGGTTTTGAACGTTATCGCAGAGCCAATACCGCTTTGATTGGTCGCCGGGGCAACCATCCAGGCGTCATAACCTTTTTGAGTAAGCTTTTCCTGAAGCTGGATGCTGCCGGGAGATTCACAGCCGTCATCATTCACAATCAGAATTTTTAGCGGATCGGCAGAAACTGTAAAACTTATCGCGGAAATCAGCGCGGCGGCAATTAACGTTATCTTCATCGTAGCTCCTGTTATCTCTGGGGGATAAATACAATGCAAAAAAAAACCTAAGGCCCCTGCTGCAACGTGTGCAGAAAGTGCCTTAGGTTTTGCCTGAATCAGTAACAATCCCGAGTTGCTAACGAAAATACGTCTTGTCGGTGATTACGTCCAGACGGTGAAATGGTATTTTGTGATAACGATCACCTTTCTTTGCATATTACGCCATTCCGTGACGTGCTCTCAAAATTAAGAAGCGAGATATTCCTGATATGAGGAGGATCACATTTATATACTTCACCGTTATAAATCTGATGCACGAAATAAATATTAGTGGTAATGTCCGCTGAAACTGGATTGTTACTGTTTCAACAGGCAAAACCTACGTTTTCTTCTCTCCCTCTCTATTGGGAACAAGAAGAGCACGTAGGTTTTTTTTTGGCTAAAAAAGGACGACGCAACAATGAAAAGATGGTTACTCAGTGTATTAATGGTGGTTACCGCCACTGCAAGCCCAACGATCCTGGCGCAGGTTAATGATAAAAACAGCCAGGATGAGGCTATTAATATCTATTTTGCTCGCCATGGTAAAACACTGCTTAATACGTTAGATCGCGTTCAGGGGTGGGCCGATTCACCGCTCACTCCAGAAGGTAAAGAGGTTGCCCGTTATTTAGGCGAAGGATTGAAAGACATTAAATTTGACCGTTTTTATTCCAGCGATGCCGGGCGTCAGCGCGAAACGATGGCGGTTATTCTTCAGCAGGCTGGTGTAACAAATTATCATCTGACGGAACTAGAAGGTTTACGCGAAGCCTTTTTTGGTAGTTTTGAAGGTGGCTATAACAAAGATATGGCCAATGCTGGCGCGCATGAATTAGGATTGAGCGATGCGAAAGCACTGTTTACCGCGATGAAATCAGGTACGCTGCCGGTAAAAGACAACCAAAATGCGCTGGCGAAGGCAGATCCGCAGCATCTGGCTGAAAACTATGAGCAGGTGAAAACCCGCACTCAGGCAGCGCTGGACACCATTGTTGAAACGGCGAAAAAAGAAGGCGACAAAAATATTCTGGCGATCTCGTCCGGGACATCAATGCAGATAATGATCTCCGATCTGACCGATAATCCGGCCAAAAATCTGCCGCTCACCAATGCCGCAGTCGTCAAAATCACCTATAAAGATGGCAAATATAGCGTACCTGAAATTGGCACGATGAAGTATGTCGAGGCCGGTAAAAAGGCGCTCAGCAACAAATAAACGCTTTCTCTTTTTTATTTTGGCCGTTTGCAGTGTCTCCTCTGTCTCAATTGCTGCGACGGTCCTTTTTTCAGGAACGGATGATGCTTAAGTATATTACTCTCACGTTGTTAACGTGCGGGCTTTCTTCGCCCGTTTGGGCAAGCGAGAACGCTTTCTTGAATGATGCATTTTTCACAGACTCACAGCTCACGCTATCAGCAAAGAACTACTGGAAATACCTGAAAGAAGAAAACGCTAACCCCAAGCATGTACATAACGCATGGGGCCAGGGCTTTGCCGCAGATTATCAATCTGGCTATTTCGCCGATATCATTGGTTTTGATGTCACTTATTATAGCGCCATCAAATTAGGGGCCAGTGATTATTTTAACTCGCGCGGCGTACTCTATAATAATGGAACGGGTAACAATAAAAACAATGCTGAAGGATATTCAAAGTTCGGACAACGAAACATTAAGCTGAAATATGCTATTGAGGATTTGCAGCTCAATGCGCGTTGGGGATGGCAGATGCTGAAAAACTATGGCGTCATCTCGACGTCAACACGTCTCTCCCCGACGACCTACTCAGGCATTAGTGGAGGTATAAATTATGGACAGCTAACCCTACGCGGTGCGTGGATGGAAAATTCCATGGACCGAAACTCGCCGGATAAAAAACAGTTTCAGACCAACACCGGCAAAGATATTGGCTATCTGACAAGCGGTGAAATTCTCTGGAAAAGTGACGGGTTCGATGCGCAGTATGCCTGGGGAGAAAGCAAAAACTATTTACAACGCCACATCCTGTTCACGCAACTTCGTCCGACCTCTGACTGGACAATCGGCACACAAATTTATGGCACGCATGCGCAGGAAGCGTACCGCGCAATGCCTGCAAATAAGCGAGATTTTGATAATAACGCCTGGCACTTCGCCGTGGATGCCACCTGGAAAGGCGAGCGCTGGAGCAGTAAATCAGGAATCGGTTATACCGACGCTCAAAAAGCCAACGAAGTGGGATTTTATCCGCGTCATATGAGTAAGAATTCGCGCGGCACCTTTATCTCGATGGCTTATGCGGGTGACGATTACCTGCGTGACGGCGAACTGATGTTTGCCAACATGACTGAATATCGCTTAACGCCTAATCTGGGCGTGGGTCTGGCAGGGAATATTGGGCAGTTTAATTATAAAGGCAATCACGTACGCAGCGGGGAGCTCAATGCTTTTACCCGTTGGGCACCCACTGATGCGTACTTCAAAAACTTCACCTTTTGGGCGATGTTCGGGCCTGGCTGGTCGTATAAAGCGAGCGGGAAAACACCTGTACTCACTAACGGTCATTATACCCGCACCCATACATTATCGGCAGAAGTCATTATGGAATATCGATTCAGGTTATTCTGATCTCGAAGAGGAACGCGGCGGATCAATCTCACGTTTTTTGCCCTTAGGTTTTTAAAGGGAATCATTCGGTGATAGATTGCGCCGCGGATTGTGACAGCTTTAGCTAACAAAACCTGATTTCCAGCGATTATTATGGATCAGGTTTTTTGATTTTTGAGGATCCGATGATCATCGCAAAAATATTGAATAATAATGTCGTGGTTATTCTGGATGCGCAACAACGAGAACAGGTCGTTATGGGGCGCGGTTTAGCCTTTCAGAAACGCGCAGGAGACACACTGGATACCTCGCGTATCGAAAAGGTTTTTGCCTTACAGAGTGACGAATTGACCCGACGCCTGGGCGAACTGCTAAGCCAAATTCCGCTAGAAGTGATTACGACCTGCGACCGTATTATTGACCTGGCGCGTAGTCGGTTAGGAAAGCTGCAGGAAAGCCTTTATATCACCCTGACCGATCACTGCCACTACGCCATCGAGAGACAAAAGAAAGGTTTAGCGATTAAGAATGCCCTGCTGTGGGAAACGCAACGTCTTTATCCGCGCGAGTTTGAACTGGGTAATGAGGCCAGGGCTATAATAGCCCAGCGGCTTGGCGTCGAGCTACCGGAAGATGAAGCGGGCTTTATTGCATTGCACCTGGTGACCGGGCAGCTTAACAGTGAAATGCCGGAAGTCATGCATATCACCCAGGTGATGCAGGAGATTCTACAGTTAGTGAAATATCAGCTGCGGCTGGAATATGACACCAGCACGTTAAGCTATCAACGGTTTGTCACCCACCTGAAATTTTTTGCCCAACGTATGCTGTCGCGTAACGTTGTGCCTGATGATGATGAAACCCTGCACGATGCCGTAAAAGAGAACTACGCCCTCGCCTGGAAGTGTGCGGAAAAAATCGCGCTGCATATCCGTAATACGTATCAGCGCGAACTCACCACCGAAGAGATTATGTTTTTAACCATTCATATTGAACGGGTTCGCAAAGATACGCTTCGCCACAACGAACACAGTTGTTGAATATTCCACCTTGTGATTTTCATTTCTCATTATCTTCTCTGCTCTTTTGGCAGGGAAGATAATCAAAGTTACCCCTTTCGCAAATGTCCGATTTTCGAATCGGCTATCACACGCAGCGTTCGGCTAAAAGCCCTTACACTCCCTGAGCCTTATGTATAAAAAAAGGAGCAAATGTAAATTTTTGTATTTATTTTTCCATAAATGAGTGTTAGAAAGTTACGCGTTTGATAATGCTTCTCACAATCATTATCAAACGTATTTGTAAAACCTGCCGTGACCGGGGCAAAGAAGTGCTCTGCTGTCATCGTAAAAACAGCTCGTTAGAAATTATAAGACGCTCATTTATATGGATAATAATCGCAATTTACCGTTCAACAGTTTTAGTTCACTCACTTTCTTTACGGGCCTGTGTATCGGTTTAACACCGGTTGGTCAGGCAGCCGCCGCCGACAGTAAAGATCAAAAATCCGCTGATACGCTGGTGGTGGAGGCGCAGGCACCTTCCCTCTACGCGCCGCAGAAATCCGCCGACCCGAAATTCAGCCGCCCGATTGCGGATACCACGCGTACCGTTACCGTGATTTCCGATCAGGTGTTAAAAGATCAGGGCGTGAATAACCTGACCGATGCGCTGAAAAATGTGCCTGGCGTGGGTGCCTTCTTCGCCGGGGAAAACGGCAGTTCGTCAACCGGTGACGCCATTTATATGCGTGGCGCGGATACTTCAAACAGTATCTATGTCGATGGCGTACGCGATATCGGTAGCGTTTCGCGCGACACGTTCAACACCGAGCAGGTAGAAGTGATCAAGGGGCCATCGGGCAGCGACTATGGCCGCAGCGCGCCAACCGGTTCGATCAATATGATCAGCAAACAGCCGCGCCTTGATTCAGGGATCGACGCCTCCGCCAGTATCGGTAGCGCATGGTTCCGTCGTGGTACGCTTGATATAAACGAAGCGATCGGTGAAACCTCCGCCGTGCGTCTGAACGTGATGGGCGAGAAAACCCACGACGCGGGCCGTGATAAAGTACAGAATGAACGCTACGGCGTTGCGCCTTCCGTGGCCTTCGGTCTGGGGACAGAAAACCGTCTTTACCTGAACTATCTGCACGTTACCCAGCACAACACACCGGATGGCGGCGTTCCGACCATCGGTCTGCCGGGTTACTCAGCGCCAAACGCGGCAACCTCTGCGCTGAACGGTTCCGGCAAGGTGAACACCAGCAACTTCTATGGTACGGATTCCGATTACGACGACTCCACCACTGATACCGCCACTATGCGCTTCGAGCATGATTTCAACGACACCACGACGATTCGTAACACCACTCGCTGGTCGCGTGTGAAGCAGGACTACCTGATGACGGCGGTGATGGGCGGTGCCAGCAATATCGGCATGCCGGATCCAAACAACGTCGGTAGCTGGACCTGGACTCGCACGCCGAACACCAAGGATGTCAGCAACAAGATCCTCACCAACCAGACCAACCTGACCTCGAAGTTTTATACCGGTGCGGTCGGCCACGATATCAGCACTGGCGTTGAGTTCACCCGCGAGACGCAAACCAACTATGGCGTGAACGCGATCACCGCCCCGCCGGTGAATATCTACAGCCCGAACAGCAATATCAACGTTGGCAGCCTGCATCGCAGCGGCGCGAACGCTAATGGCCAAACCGACACATTCGGCATCTACGCCTTTGATACGCTGCAAATTACTCATGATTTCGAGCTGAACGGCGGCATTCGTCTGGATAACTACCACACTGAATATGACAGTTCGACGGCCTGCGGCGGTTCTGGCCGTGGTGCGCTCACCTGCCCGACCGGCACGCCGAAAGGCTCGCCAATTAAAACTGTCGATACGGCGAAATCAGGCAATCTGGTGAACTGGAAAGCCGGTGCGCTCTATCACCTGACTGAACAGGGCAATATCTATGTGAACTACGCGATTTCCCAGCAGCCTCCGGGCGGCAGTAACTTCGCGCTGGCCCAGGGCGGAACCGGAAATAGCGCCAACCGCACCGACTTCAAACCGCAAAAAGCGAAAACCAGCGAAGTGGGCACCAAGTGGCAGCTGTTTGATAAGCGCCTGCTGCTGACCGCCGCGCTGTTCCGCACCGACATCGAAAATGAAGTCGCTCAGAATGACGACGGCACCTATTCGCAGTACGGTAAAAAGCGTGTCGAGGGTTACGAGCTGTCTGTCGCGGGTAACATTACGCCGGAGTGGCAGATTATTGGTGGTTACACGCAGCAAAAAGCATCGATTCGGGAAGGCGCGAACGTGGCGCAGGACGGAAGTTCTGCCCTGCCTTACACCCCAGAGCACGCTTTTACCCTGTGGTCGCAGTATCAGGCAACGGACGATATTTCCGTGGGCGCTGGCGCACGCTATGTGGGCAGCATGCATCGTGGCAGCGATGGTGCCGTCGGCACACCGTCTTATACCGAAGGCTACTGGGTCGCGGATGCCAAAGTGGGTTATCGCATCAACCGCAATCTCGATTTGCAACTGAACGTCTACAACCTGTTTGATACGGATTATGTCGCCTCTATCAACAAGAGCGGCTACCGTTACCATCCCGGCGAGCCGAGAACGTTCCTGTTAACCGCGAACGTGCATTTCTAATCACATTACCGGGGCGCTGCGCTTCTTCGGCCTACTGTAGGCCTGATAAGCGTAGCGCATCAGGCAAGGAGAACCTCATCATGATGTACCACATTCCCGGCGTGCTGAGCGCCGATGAACTTCACCAGTTGGTGGAGGACGCCAACCGCGCCCCCTGGATTGACGGGCGCGCCACGGTTGGCACCCAGGGCGCGCAGGTTAAAAACAATCAGCAAATTGACACCCAGAACCCGCTCTACGCCGCGCTTCAGGCACGAGTCCTGGCCGCGCTGAATCAGCATTCGCTCTTTTTTGCCGCCGCGCTACCGAAAACGATCTCCAGCCCGCTGTTCAACCGCTATCAGCAGCAGGACACCTACGGCTTTCACGTGGATGGCGCCGTGCGCAGTCACCCGCAAAGCGGCTGGATGCGCACTGACCTTTCCGCCACACTGTTTCTAAGCGATCCGGAAAGCTACGACGGTGGCGAACTGGTGGTGAACGATACCTATGGGCAGCACAGCGTGAAGCTTCCGGCAGGCGACCTGGTTCTTTACCCTTCCAGCAGCCTTCACTGCGTAACGCCGGTGACGCGCGGCGTGCGTATTGCTTCGTTTATGTGGATCCAGTCAATGATTCGTGACGATAAGCGCCGGGCGATGCTGTTTGACCTCGACCGCAATATTCAAACGCTAAAAGCCCGACACGGGGAATCCGAAGAAGTGCTGTCTCTGCTTAATCTCTATCATAACCTGCTGCGTGAATGGTCGGAGATTTAGGCCTTGTCTGGACGCGAGACGTCCCCATATTGAGTATAATTAGCTCAATAAATAATCAGGAGGTGGACAATGGCTTCAGGTTGGGCAAACGACGGTGCCGTGCAGGATCAAATCGATAGCACCATTGAAGATGCCGTGGCGCGGGCAAGAAGTGGTCTGCCTAAGGGAGAAAGCCGCAAATTTTGTGAAGAATGCGGGGAACCGATTCCAGAGGCTCGTCGGCAGGCAATCCCAGGTGTGCAGTTATGCGTCACCTGCCAGCAGGAGAAAGATTTACATAACTCTACATTTGCAGGATATAATCGCAGAGGATCGAAAGATAGCCAGCTTCGTTGACAGTTCTCTACCTGAGAATACAGCGCAAACGGTTATCTTTACGACCACCTTTTTCGGCTAAAAAAGTCGCAAAAAGTGCCATAATTCATCGAGCAGGTTATTATCCCCCTCCGAAACCATTCATAGCGAAAATAATTTATTAATAATCAGTAAATTAATAGTTGTTCAAAATTATTGATGAAGGCTATCAATTCTCTTCGATTTATTCTTTCGCAATAAAACGTGATACTCATCACATCGACAGAACATCGTCCCCTAACAAATAACCTGCGAGAGATTGAAAATGAAAACTATCAAATATGCTGTTGCTGCTATTGCCCTGTCTACCCTGTCCTTTGGTGCTTTCGCTGCGGAATCCGTAAGCGCGGCTCAGGCTCAGAACATGAACAAAATCGGTGTGGTTTCTGCGGAAGGTGCATCGACTCTGGATGGTCTGGAAGCAAAACTGGCTGCGAAAGCAGAAGCGGCTGGCGCATCTGCTTACAGCATCACCTCTGCTAACACCAACAACAAAGTTAGCGGTACTGCGGTTATCTATAAATAACCGAAAGATTTAACTGCCAGAAGTTGTACCCCGCCAGCTTAACCCACTGGCGGTTGCTGTAACCCTCATTGAACTTGTTGATACCCTTTTTGACGCCCGGCATGCCACGCCGGGTTTTTTTTGTCTTTTTCCCCTTTCCTTTCTTAATCGCTAATGAGATATCGTGGTCCCCGGTATCACGGGTATCGTTATCGCCAGGCAGAGCGATCCACATACAGACTCGTAAGCGTTTTATGAGCAGTGGCAGGCAGAAAAAAACAATCCACACCGCTACATGTCGAACCATCCAGTGACACTTCGCTTATCAGAACTAAACGTATTCTGAATCTTACTGATTTCCTTCCTTCATCACGTTCCCTCCCCTTTTCCGGATTTAAATTACGCATCCTTTAAATACGCAGGGATGTGTGCATATGGCCTTTGACGGATTACGTTTCACCCTGACGGTGGACGGACTGGTGCCGGAGACGTTTGCGGTGGTGGATTTCCGCCTCGCCCAGGCATACTCATCGCCGTTTGTCCTGGATGTGGATGTTGCCAGCGGCTCGTTCCGCCAGACGGCGGAGAAGCTGCTGGAGAAGGGGGCCGTGCTGACTATCTGGCAGGGCAGCACGGTGCTGCGTTATGTGAGCGGTGTGGTGGCGGGGTTCGGCATGAAGGAGCACAACGGCTGGCAGATGCAGTACCACCTTCAGATACGCCCGCCGTTGTGGCGCAGCGGGCTGCGGCAGAACTACCGTATCTTCCAGCAGCAGGACATTCAGGCCATTTCCGCCACGCTGTTAAACGAGGACGGAGTGACGCAGTGGACGCCGCGCTTTTATGAGAGCCACCCGGCCCGGGAGTTCTGCGTCCAGTACGGTGAAAGCGACCTGGCGTTTCTGACCCGGCTGTGGACGGAGGAAGGTATCTTCTTTTATGACAGATACGCTGACGACAGCCCGGGGCAGATGCTCACGCTCTGCGATGATGTGGCGGGCCTGCCGGTGTACGGGGAGATACCGTTTAACCCGAACACCCGCGAGGTGACGACGGCGTGCATCAGCCTGTTCCGCTACCAGGCGCAGGTGCGCCCCTCGCAGGTGCGTTCAAAAGACTACACGTTTAAGGTGCCGGACTGGCCGGGTATTTACATTGAGGATGCTGAAAACCTCAACGGGCAGTTAACGCAGTACAAAATACTGGACTGGCCGGGGCGCTACAAGGACGAGCAGCACGGTCAGGACTTCACCCGCTACCGGCTGGAAGGGCTGCGTAACAATGCCGAAGCGGCGACGGGGGTGAGCAACTCCCCGGCGCTGTGGCCGGGACGGCGGTTCACCCTGACGGGGCATCCGGTACAGGGAGCGAACCCGAACCGTGAGTGGCAGGTGGTGAGCAGCACGCTGACGGGGAGCCAGCCGCAGGCGCTGCACGGGAGCCGGGGGCGGGGTACGACGCTGAGTAACCATATCACAGTCATCCCGGCAGACCGGACCTGGCGCTCACAGCCCCTGCCGAAGCCGAAAGTGGACGGCCCGCAGAGTGCCGTTGTCACCGGGCCGGAGGGCGAGGAGATTTTCTGCGACGAACACGGACGGGTGCGGGTGAAGTTTCACTGGGACCGTTATCACGGTATGACGGAGGAGAGTTCGTGCTGGATACGGGTGTCACAGGCATGGGCGGGCGCGGGGTTCGGCAACCTGGCAATACCGCGCGTGGGCCAGGAGGTGATAGTGGACTTCCTGAACGGCGACCCGGACCAGCCCATTGTGACGGGCCGTACCTACCACGAGGATAACCGTTCACCGGGCGACCTGCCGGGGACGAAGACGCAGATGACCATCCGGTCAAAAACCTACAAGGGCAGCGGCTTTAACGAGCTGCGGTTTGAGGATGCGACGGACAGTGAGCAGGTGTATCTCCACGCGCAGAAGAACATGGACACGGAGGTGCTTAACGACCGGACGACGGACGTGAAGCATGACCACACGGAGACCATCGGCAACAACCAGAACATCACGGTGGGGCTGGGCCAGACGGTGACGGTGGGGAAAGAGAATGCCGGGGGACATGACCAGACCATCACAGTGGCCCATGACCGGAGCATCACGGTGCGTAACGACCAGACGCTGAAGGTGACGAATGACCGGCGGGTGGAGGTCAGCCACGATGACGGTCTGTACGTGGCAAATGACCGAAAGGTGACGGTGGAAGGCAAGCAGGAGCACAAAACGACGGGGAACCACGTCAGCCTGGTGGAAGGGAAGCACAGCCTGGAGGTGAAGGGCGACCTGGCGAGGAAAATTACCGGTGCGCTGGGAATGAAAGTCCGGGATGAAATCGTGCTGGAGAGTGGTGGGAAAATCACCCTGAAAGTGGGTGGTTCGTTCGTGGTGGTACACTCTGGTGGCGTGGATATTGTCGGGCCGAAAATCAATCTGAATGGCGGGGGGAGTCCGGGTACGCCTGTGCCGACGTTACAACCGGCGGTTCTGAAAGCGCTGGCAGATACGGGGGATGGAAGTACCGGAAGTGAAGGCTCGGAGCCGCCACGGAAAAATGTCCAGGACACCTTTACTCCCCCACGACAGGCTCCAATACCGCCACAACAGCTGGGAAGATTCTCACGATAAACAGTGAGATAAACATAAGTTTATTGTGTATCAAAACATATTGACGCTAACCGGAAATGCATATGGAGCCAGGTATAAAACCTATGGACTGGAGTAATTGATGAGAAACATTAATTTGAAAGATACTTTATTGATGACCGTCCTGATCTTTCTCCCGGTCAGTAAAGTCATCGCAGCGGCTGTTGAATGCGCATCGCCACAGCAAACGGTCCTTCATTTTTATCATTGGTACCTGAATGAAGTTAAAAATGAAAGATATCCTTTGGCCCAAAACTACAATGGTGATAAGACCAGCATAACTCAATGGATTAGCCCATCTTTGCTTAATAAACTGATGAATGGGATATTGCGTGATGAAATCGATTACGATTATTTCACATACGCACAAGATTTTTCTGACTCATGGCTGACAAATATTAATGCCAAAGTAATAAAACAGACGCTTAGCCATTCAGAAGTACAGCTTTCTTTGGGTGAAAAAGATTCATTGAGTCAATATCAGGTTGAGCTTAATCATAAATCTTGTTGGAAAATTGATTCCGTACAACCCGTTAATTAATGAATTAGGTATATAAGGATATAACATGTGGGACGTGAGTAAAGCCGTCGAGTATTTAAACAGGCATGCGGAACCAGGATCGGTTGGGTATTGCGCCAGGTATGTTAAAAACGCAATCAGTGCCGGGGGAGATATCAGCCCATGGCCTGCCATTGAAAGTGCAAAAGATTATGGTAGTGCACTGCTGAATAGAGGGTTTAACATTATCTCATCTGAGAGTGGGTTTATTTCTGGTGATGTGGTCATTATTCAGGGCTTCAGAAAAGCGGACTTTCCAGAATACGAGATAAAAAGAGATCATCCTCATGGTCATATGGCAATGTTTAATGGTCAACAATGGGTATCAGATTTTAAACAAAATAATGGCTATTATCCTGGCGGCGATTACCGAAAAGCAAAACCTGCATGTGTTTTTTATCGACATAAAGATGTTCAGGGAGAAGGAGCACCAGGTTCTGCAATCGTCCGTGGAAAAAAAATGAACATCTGTTACCCCATAAGGGATACAGACGGAAAAGAGTTCGACTCACTGGATAAGATAATGCGGCTTATTGATGCAGAAGCGCACGGGACCTGGTTGCTGGGTGGAAACCAATTGTGGCACGGCGGCATACATATTAGCGACGTATCGAACCCCTTCTCTTCCCTGAATCCGGATGCGCTGAATACCGGAGAGCCGGTTCCTCTGCAGTTTATGGCCGACGGCACGATTGCAGCGTACCGGATAAATAATGATTACCTGAAAGGCCCTTACAAAGGGCAGCAACTCCGGTACAGCAGCACATTTGTTCTGGTGAAATCATTGTGCCAGCCTGACCCGCAAAAAGAAGAAAGCTGGCTGGAATTCTACAGCCTGTATATGCATCTGGCCCCGCTGAAAGATTATCCGGCCTCTCCCTGCTATAAAGTGAAAGCCGGACACAGCGGTATACTGTTGCGTAAATATATCAACGGGCAAAATGGACTTCCAGAGGGTCAGGAGAGCGGGGATTATGTAACATACCAGGCTCCACCAAAAACCAGCAAAAAACTAAACGCAGGGGAGCGGTTTGTCTCATCGCGAACCGGGCGTTTTTACATAACGAAGAATAATCAAACATATTTGATGACATTCGGTCTGGTTCGCCTGCTGAACGGTGAAACGACGGGAAATGAGCAGTACTGGGTGACGCTGGACCCGGCGCTGATGGAGCAGGACGGTGAAATACAGGCGCTGATGCCAGCGTGGATGCTGAAGGCGAAGGCAAAAGGGGAATTTGACCGGGTGCAACTGGGGGGAGAAACGGCAGAATGGCAGGTCAGCGCCGGAACACCGGTCGGATTTATGGGATGTGAGGAATACCCCGGCGAAGGCGGCGGTCAGGTTGAGCGTGAGTGGTTTGTTCATCTTGAGGTGCTGAGTGCTGATGCCAGAATGCCGACATTTTTATCCAACCCGGCGGATGTTAAAGGGGAAAAACGAACAGTAATGGCCCCGAAAGGCAAAATGCTCTACGCCCGTCAGTCTGCGTCAGAACAGGAGACTTTTACTGCAACCGCAGCTACGCTGGGCGCGCAGTGTGTTCTTCCACGGGAAACGACAACACCGGTCATGGATGAATCGCAACAGTGGTGGTTTAACATCAACGGAAGCGGCTGGCTACCACAGAAGGATGTTGAAGAGGTCGGGCAGTACGATTTACTGAAGCTGGGTTTTCAGCCGCTGGAAGAGAACAGCAGTGGCGATATGACGTACAGCCCCTATGAAGGATGGGTACCGGAGGCATTTGGTTCAATAAGCCGTGCCGCAGAGCAGGGAGATGAATGGCTGTACGAGCAGGTGCCGCCCTATTACCGTCAGCTGATGGCTGAAATGGATAAGGACGGTGACGGAAAAGTGACGGAAGAAGAAATCCGGCAGGCGCTGGTTGTGCGTGATCCGCTGGTGCGAAATGTGGTCAATCATCTGACGGTCAAGCATCATAGCGAATGGTACGGAGGGCGCTCAACGGGTCGGTGGGAAGAATTTTATAAAGATCTGGACACCGATGAAGTGGCGTACTGCGAGAAGTGGCAGACAGACATGGAGTGGATGAGAGAGGTGTCGCCATTCGGTGGCGATAACCCGCTGTGGCATTTTCATCCAGTGTTTTTTTTGGATGCAATAAAAGGAAATTATGAGTGTGAAATTACTGTTGAGTTAATTGAAAAACTATTAGGGCATACCAATCCTTGGTTTACAGGAACAATTGGGGGGAGAGCATTTGCTACACATTTTAAGATTAATTACCCAGAAGTATTTGAGTTTGATAAAAATGATTTTGTAAGTCGTCTTAATGAGCAGTTAATTGTATATGAGATTACGGGTGCCTATCACAAAGCTCATTTTCTTTCTCAATGCTTACATGAGTCTGCTCATTTCGATACGACAATAGAATTTGGTTCAGGTCATAACTATGATCCAGGACAGCATTCAGATGCCATTAAAAATGGAAACACAGTTGTTGGTGATGGTCCTCGTTATAAAGGAAGGGGGTTAATTCAACTGACATGGAAGAAAAATTATCAACGGTTTTCTAACCATTCAGGAATTAATTGTGTTAATAATCCTGAATTAGTGGCATCAATAATGGACAACGCAATTAAAGCATCTTGCTGGTTTTGGCGGCATAATGGCGGCATTTATAAAAAATATGATGCCAAAGGAGATATTAATGTTTTAATTGATCATGAGAAGAATAATGTTGAATTAATTACGCTAGCCGTTAATGGTGGGCGGAACGGATTGTCTGAAAGGCAAGCGTATTTTGACTTAATTAAAGAAACATGGGGGTTGGATTGATAATGAACAAGTTGATAACATTATTGAGTATAATTGGTGTGAGTATAAGTAGTTACGCATCTGAGTGCACTATAAAAGCATGTGATAACTTAATGCTGCCGCCGGTCGCTCAAGATTTTATATCACAAGGATATGAAGACATTGAAATTAAAACATTAAATGATAATAAATATCTTTTTTTAAGCACTGGAAACAATGTAAACAAATGCTCCATTGTTTTTGATATCACTGGGATTGAAATAGACACTACACCCTTCATTGGGGGCAATGGAAAATTATGCAATGTATCAGAAGTCAACGGGAATATTGTAAGTTCCTATCGTGATCAAGGAGTATGGTTTAATGATGTCTATCAATGGATATCAAAAAAGAACTGGGTGTTATTGTTCACTGATTCTTGTTCTGATTGTCTGCAAGTCAAAAGAATTTATTATATTAATGGCATTAAAGGTAATAGAGAGTTACTATCAGAAGGTGATGACTTTTCTAAAAGAAAACCTTTAAATGGTGTGATTTCGGTCCAAAAGGCATCTTTGTATTCTCTACCAAATGAAAACAAAGAAATTAAAGCATATTTAGTAAGAGATGATGTTTTTGGAATTGCAGATATGTCAGAGGACGGTTTTTTTTATCAAATCAGTTATAAATCGAAATCAGGAAAAAATTCCTTATATTGGATTAAATCTAATGATATCATCATTAAATGATAATATGAATTGGGTGTAAAGGCAAAAGGTATGTTTATCCAAATAGCTTTGCCTAATACCGCTACACTTTTGCCAGACTATGTGTCCCTCCGGGCAATGGACTGGCAGTTTTCATAAAATGACGGACCTTTTTCAGCAACTGCCACATTGCACGGCATTACATCCATCAGTCTGCGTTTTGACAGGAGACCTTTACTGCAACTGTAGCCACACTGGGTGCGCAGTGTGTTCTTCCACGGGAAACGACAACACCGGTCATGGATGAATCGCAACAGTGGTGGTTTAACATCAACGGAAGCGGCTGGCTACCACAGAAGGATGTTGAAGAGGTCGGGCAGTACGATTTACTGAAGCTGGGTTTTCAGCCGCTGGAAGAGAACAGCAGTGGCGATATGACGTACAGCCCCTATGAAGGATGGGTACCGGAAGCATTTGGTTCAATAAGCCGTGCCGCAGAGCAGGGAGATGAATGGCTGTACGAGCAGGTTCCTCCCTATTACCGTCAGCTGATGGCTGAAATGGGTAAGGACGGTAACGGAAAAGTGACGGAAGAAGAAATCCGGCAGGCGCTGGTTGTGCGTGATCCGCTGGTGCGAAATGTGGTCAATCATCTGACAGTCAGACACCACAGCGAATGGTATGGCGGGCGCTCAACGGGGCGGTGGGAAGAGTTTTATAAAGATCTGGACACCGATGAAGTGGCATATTGTGAGAAGTGGCAGACAGATCTGGAGTGGATGAGTGAGGTGCCGCCATTCAGTGCGGATAGCCCGGTGTGGCATTTTCATCCGGTGGTGTTTTTGGATGCGATAAGAAAGGTTCACGTAGGATGGGCACGTAGTCCCTTTGCAAATCTTTTAGGAAGTGCAGAGTCTAAAAATGATTACACTGCTTATAACGTCACGAAAACAGGAAAATCAGTCCCTCAATATAATACAAATTTAACTACGATGACTATTTCTGAAGTCATGCAAGCTCAAAAAAATAGAGCGATGTTTGCAGCAGGGCGTTTTCAGCTTATTCCTGATACGCTTGCAGGTGCAGTTAAAAAACTGAAACTCGACACGTCTCTTCCTTACAATGAAAATGTGCAAGATAAAATTTTTGAGGAATATATTATCAAAACCAAGAGGCCGTCTTTCATTCGTTATCTGGAAGGGAATGGTGATATCGAAGATACCATTTATGATTGGGCTAAAGAGTTTGCCTCTGCTGGAGTACGCAAAGGAAAAGCAATAAGCCCTAAAAAAGTAAAGGTAAAAGACGAACAGGGTCACGTTGTTTATGAAAATGGTAAAGAGAAATGCCATTTAGTACCAAGGATAGCGCAAACAGAAGGAGAATAATATTACTCTGGTGATGGTCTAAACAATGCACACATATCACCGGATGAAATGATTCAATCTTTAGAGGAGTCTAAATATGGTCAATAAGACAAGGTTTTATAATGCTTTCATTTTTATTATTATTTTTACTTCGTTTTACACATCACCGCGAGAAATTCTCAACCCCCAATTCTCTGATTATCAAGTTGAGATAAGTAAAGGACCATTTAAAAAAAATATCATTTTCAGTAATACTCAGAATAAGTATTCAATGTACTGGAAAGAGAATATACAAAAACAATTAAATTACCCCGTCAACTTTGCAGGTCACTTCAGAATCTATACTGCATTCGGTGGGCATGGAATAGAATGCTTGCGAGATAATTGGGTGTGCGGATGGGTTATTGATAAACATACTGGTAAGATTGTTGCTAGCCTACCACAGGATAATAATGGCAGTAATCGTTATGCAGATATAACCGATAATGGAACTCCAGTTGGCTTACCTTTTGAAATAGTCACGTATAAGGATAGTTCTATGATAGTAATAACTGGCCAAGTAATTCCATTGAAGAATAATGAATATGACAACCCTATTTGTAAAACAGTTATATTTGATTTTAATGGAAATGAATATATGAAAATCATAGAGTCAAGAAATGGTTGCAATATTGAGTAGTTATATTCATGAGTATTGCTGATGTTGGTTTTATCTAGCAATGAGGCAAAGAAAAATGAAATAACTTCAGGCGTTCCAGCAGCGATTACTACAGCACAAGCTATACTGGAAACGGGTTATGGAAGAATTGTTCCCGTTGATATTTATAATGGTTCATATAGCAATAACTTATTCGGAATTAAAGCACATGGAAGTCAAAGTTTTGTTTCGACTTATACTCATGAATATATAAACGGAGTTAAAGTTAAGATTATTGATAAATTTATAAAATACGATTCATTTGAAGAGAGTATTGCCGGGCGAACTGATTTTTTTGTCAAGAATAAAAGGTATCATTTTTTATTTAATTATACAGATCCTTGTGACTGGGCAAGAGGGCTTCAGGAAGCAAAATATGCGACAGGTCCTCATTACGCCGATAAATTAATAAATATTATGCGGAGAGAAAATCTACTATGAAATTTGTATTGTCTTTTTTGTGGCTATTGTTCCCGCTTCTATCCTGGGGGGGGTGTGATGCACTCAATCTTATTGCCGAACGATATCAAGATTTAATACCGTCATCAGAATCAGTGTATAAAGTAGTTGACACTAATCGTGTTTATTTTTATAGCGCTCCAAATGAAGATTGTAAAATTAAAAATTTATTTATTATTAATGGTGATTTAATTAATTTGTATGCAGAATATAAAGGTTTTTCATCTGTTGTTTTTTTCAAGAAAAATGGTGAACCTGTTAGTGGTTGGATTCATTCAAAATCAATCTTACCTACAAGTAAGGGGGATGGGCCTGAATGACTTTACAATCAGAGAAAGAAAAAAGGGCTGTTAATGGTGATGTCACGGGGTTGACGGAACGAAAGACTGCTTATCTATTGTGCGAGTAGGTATTTTTATGAGAACGCTATTGTTATCCTTTTGCTAGCCTGCAACCCGGACGCCATGGACAGCCAATAAAATCAATTTGCGAATGGTTAAATATTTATAAGAATCTTTTTGATGAAGAATTAAATTGGAAAACAGACTTACATATTTACTACGGTTTTTTGAAGGATTTTTTATATGAATAAATTTGTGTTTTTATTAATATCCACTTTTCCTATGTTTGCGTTTGGGGAGACTGGAATGTCTGGCTATTGGTCTGTAAAATGTGGAGGTTTTGGAGGAAGCATAGAGATCAATTCGGCAGATGATGCGAAAATCAACATAAATAATAACAATTTATTTATATTGGCTAGGTTAAATCAGAGTCCGCATGGGGAAACGGAACTTTACTACCAAAGTGTGATTGAGTCTGAAAATAACATTATTGATTGGGCTAACATTTCAACAAGTAAACCAATAGCTGTTGTTTCCCTACGAGATAGCGTATTGAATATTTCCTGGAGTGGATTTTATGATATAAAAAAGAAGCAATATGTCTGGAAAAATGAACCGGACTTTGTAGTGGCGATAGAGAACCGACAGAACATCAAAATGAAAAAATGTAACTTTAACTAATGCAGCAGTGTAGCAGAAACAGGGCGAGAAACCGAATGTGGGTGACCAGATAGGTCACCCATTGTATCGATTATGTTATAGGCTATCCGATAGACCTGTAAAGAATGGCAATTTCTGCAATTTCACTATGTCTTAATAAGACTCCGCCACCTTCGCCAGCCCTGCGTCCAGTGAGGCTACCTCCCCTGCCGCCAGTAGGCAGCACGCCATCTGGATTTTCAGCGATTGCGGCACCGGCTCGCTTCCTGCCACGCAGCGTTCAATCCAGCGCGCGGTCACTTCCGGATCTTTACCTTCAGGTAAGACTTCGCTTGCTGTTTCCGTCTGCCGTTCGCTCACAATGCGTGTACCCTGCGCATCGATCAGCGTGATTTGCGGGCAACGCTGCGGGTTAGCATACACTTCGCCTTCTGTGCCGTGCATCAACAGCCCACGACCACCGATATCCGAGAAAAATTTCGCCACCTTCCCAACATATTCCGGATGCGAGACGCTCGACAGGCGCAGCGCGGCATCTTCGGCAAACGGCGTCGCCAGCTTCGCCAGCGTGTGCGCACTGTTACGCACGCCCATTCGCCAGCGCATAGCAAGCTGTTTTTCAAGCGACGGACACAGCACCCCCACCGGGATATACACCGGCTGATGACCATCCAGTTTGGCCTGCGCCTGACCCGCATGGCGCGTAGGTTCAATGCCCAGCAATTCAAAAATCGTTTCGCTGATAACCCGGGTCGGATCTTCGCTCACGCCGTGCACCACCACCGGGAAGCCAATTTTGTGCAGGAGGATTGCTAACAGCGGCGTCAGGTTGGCCTGTTTACGCGCACCGTTATAACTCGGGATCACAATCGGCATCGGTTTACCCACCGGCGGCGTAAGGCGCAGGGTATGCTGCTGCATCGCCTCGTAGAAGCCCAGCATCTCTGCCTCGCCTTCACCTTTAATGCGCAGCGCAATCAAAATGCCGCCCATTTCGAGATCCGGCACATCGCCATTCAGCATGTGGGTATAGAGACTGCGCGCGGTATCCTGATCCAGATCGCGGGCATGGTTCTTACCCCGGCCAATCTCTTTAATCACATTGCGTAAATCCATCAGATGCTCCTTGTCCGGTGTCGCGTGCCGATTAGCGTTTTTTGCGACGGGTCGTTTTAGCTTTGGTTTTTACTTTAACATCGGGCACCGCGGGTTGCTCAATAGGAAATACCGGTAGCGCATTCAACAGGCGCTGGCCGTAGTTTTTGGTCAACAGGCGTTTATCGTAAATCACCACTTCGCCCCAGCAGCCATGGCTACGAATCAGTCGTCCCACCTGTTGAATCAGGTTAAACGACGCGCTGGGCAGGCTTTGCACTTCAAACGGATAACGGTTCAGGCTTTTCAGCCATTCACCTTCGGTAATCACCACCGGGCTGTCGATGGGCGGGAAGGCGATTTTGTGGATATGCACCTGGCTTAGCAGCTCGCCTTTTAAATCGAGCCCTTCTGCAAATGATTGTAGCCCCACCAGCACACTACGCTCGCCGTTTTCCACGCGTTTGCGATGTAATTCCACCAGCCGATAACGCGGTTGGTCGCCCTGCACCAACATCAAAAGGCGCAAATCAGTCACGTGCTCCAGAAAACGCTGCATCGCGCGGTTGCTGGCAAACAGCACCAGCATACCTTTGTGTTTTTTACTTTCCAGCGCCTCGCGGAAATAGGCCGCCATTTCAGCAATGTGCAACTCTTCGTTTTCCATTAACGGCTCGTAGCGCATTTGTGGAATGACGATTTTACCCTGCTCAACGTGATTAAACGGCGAGTCGAGCGCGACGAAACGATCGCCCGCTTTTTCTTTCAGGCCGCTCATCTCCTGCAAACGCGAGAAACTATTGAGAGACCGCAGGGTCGCGGAAGTCACTACGATGTGCGGCACGCTGCGCCAAAGTAAACGTTCAAGCTGATCGCTGACGCGGATACCCACGCAGTTAAACCACAGATGCATCTGACCATCACGCGTGTCGCGCGTCGCCCACTTAGAGACCGGTGCGCCGGAGGCTTGCGCCAGCGACGCCAGACGCCAGAGCTTGCTTTGTGCCTCAAACATGCCCAGCGCGCGGTTCATTTGCAGAATAACCCGATGCAAACGCACGATATCGTGAGAACCGGTTTTCTCGCTGAGATCGTTTAAAAACAGTTCCGCCAGCCCACGCAGCATTTCGGTGAGCTTTGCCAGCCGCTGGACGATTTCCATGATCTCTTCGGGTAACTCGCCCATCGCAAAACGGTGTTCTGCTTCCTGGGTCGCCGGAAGATATAAATTCAGAATGTTGTTGAGTGAAGCAATCAGCTCATAAAGTTCTTCACAGTGAGTGGTCAAACGCTCCGGGATAGCCAGTGGCGGCGTCGTTTTCGGGCGAAACTGCTCCATACAGGTCGCGACCAGCTTGACGAAAAGATCTAGCTGCAAGCGATACCAGGGCGCAGTAATTTCCGCGCTCATCTCCAGCGCATCACGTGCGACATCTGGCAGATGATGTCCTTCATCCAAAACAAGCAGAAGGTTTTTCGGCTCCGGCAGCACCGCTTCACTTTCCATTGCGGCCATCACCAGCGCGTGGTTAGCGACCACCACTTCCGCTTCCTGGATCTCGCGCCGCGCGACGAAGAACGGGCACTCGCGATAATAGAGGCAGTTGCGGTTCAGGCAGCTTGCTTTATCGGTGCTCAGACGTCGCCACAAATCATCGTTAATCGCGATATCCGTGTGATCGCGCAGGCCGTCCCATTTATAGCTGTCGAGGTCGGCCTTTAGTTTCGCGCAACGCTTCTGCTCTTCCTGATTGTTCGGCGTGAGGTCGTCATCCAAAAACGCGAGCAGATCCTGCTGATTGGGCTCGGTACTCGCCAGCCCGTTGAGGTTACGCGGGCAAACGTAGCGCCCGCGTCCAAAGGCGGCGGTAAACTTAAGATCGGGGATGATTTTGCGCAACAGCGGGAGATCTTTACTGTAGATCTGATCCTGCAATGCGACGTTGGCGGTACTGACGACCAGTGTTTTTTGCTCTTCCCGGGCAATCGCAATGCCGGGAATGAGATAAGAAAGGGTTTTCCCGACGCCGGTCGGCGCTTCGATAGCCAGATGCCGCCCCTCTTCCCCGGCGAGCGTTTTTGCCACGTCAGCAATCATCTGCCGCTGCGGCGCGCGGGGAATAAAGTCCGGGATCTGTTCCTGAAGCGCCTTATACCAGGCGGCGATTTGCGCTTTCAGCGCAGCGGTCAATGCCATGAGAAAACCTGAAATACTGTATAAACAGCCACTATTGTGGCACTTTCCTGCGCGGTCGGCAAAAAATAAAGCCTGGCTTGCGGCCAGGCTTCAGAGATGGCAGATGCGCTTTGCTTATCCGCCCTACAACACATAAACCGTTATTGGGCTGCAGACGGTTTACGCGGACGGCGGCGACGCTGTTGTTCGCCTGCGGGTTTGGCATCGCCAATGCGGCGAGATTGTTTCGGTTTAGCATCAGACTTCGACGCGCCACCTTCGCTACGGCGCGGCTGTTGCTGACCGCGGCCCTGGCTTTGGCCCTGCCCTTGCGGACGACCACCTTGCCCACGACCGCCGCCGTTGCCGCCACGCTGCTGGCGGCCATTCTGAATCGGTTCTGCTTTAATGGATGGATCTGGCTCATAGCCCGGCAGCGCAATACGCGGGATCTCTTTTTTCAGCAGTTTTTCGATATCGCGCAGCAGTTTGTGTTCATCAACACACACCAGCGACAACGCTTCCCCGGTTGCCGCCGCACGGCCGGTACGGCCAATACGGTGAACGTAATCTTCCGGTACGTTTGGCAGCTCATAGTTCACCACGTGCGGCAGTTCTTCGATATCCAGGCCACGGGCCGCGATATCGGTCGCCACCAGCACGCGGATATCGCCGGATTTAAAATCAGCCAGCGCACGCGTACGCGCACCCTGCGATTTGTTACCGTGAATAGCCGCACTGCGGATGCCATCTTTATTCAACTGTTCTGCCAGGTGGTTTGCCCCGTGTTTGGTACGGGTGAACACCAGCACCTGACGCCAGTCGCCCTGACCGATCATCTGGGACAGCAGTTCCCGTTTACGTTTCTTATCCACAAAGTGAACGTGCTGAGTCACCTGCTCGGAGGCGGTATTACGGCGCGCGACTTCGATTTCCAGCGGGTTATGCAGCAGCTTTTCTGCCAGTGCTTTAATGTCGTCAGAGAAGGTCGCAGAGAACAGCAGGTTCTGGCGTTTTGCAGGCAGTTTTGCCAGCACGCGGCGAATATCGTGAATGAAGCCCATGTCGAGCATACGGTCTGCTTCATCCAGCACCAGAATTTCGATGTTATCCAGTTTTACCGCGTTTTGATGTTCCAGGTCGAGCAAACGGCCCGGCGTGGCCACCAGGACATCGACACCACCGCGCAGTTTCATCATCTGCGGATTGATGCTCACGCCGCCAAACACCACCAGCGAACGAATGTTCAGGTACTGGCTGTAGTCGCGCACGTTTTCGCCAATTTGCGCGGCGAGTTCACGGGTTGGCGTGAGGATCAGCGCGCGTACCGGGCGACGCCCTTTCGCATGTGGCTGGGTAGTGATCAGATGTTGTAACAGCGGCAGCGTAAAGCCAGCCGTTTTACCAGTACCGGTCTGGGCACTGGCCATCAGGTCACGGCCCTGTAACACCGCAGGAATCGCCTGCTGCTGAATGGGGGTGGGTTCGCGATAGCCCTGCTCTGCAACGGCACGCAAAATTTCAGGGCTAAGCCCTAATGAATCGAAAGACATATTTACTCCACACCCACCCCGACCGCATGCGGTGTAGTTTTCGAGGGGATAAAAAACCAGATAATGACAAAAACCACAATG
Organism: Pseudocitrobacter faecalis; assembly: GCF_965231525.1. NCBI lineage: Bacteria > Pseudomonadati > Pseudomonadota > Gammaproteobacteria > Enterobacterales > Enterobacteriaceae > Pseudocitrobacter > Pseudocitrobacter faecalis. Next base: position 2,875,530 of record NZ_CBDDNJ010000002.1, read on the forward strand.
TCATGAAGGGCCGGAGTGTAGCAGATTTTGTGACCTGGCGCATAAAATATCTCTCCAGTCAGGCGGCCTGCGAGGCGGTGAAAATTCTGTGTTTTCGCCGTTTATTGCGTATACGACTGGACAAGCTCAAAAAACGGTCATAATGTTAATCAATCGATTGATTAATTTTATGTGACGCGATGAATACGACTCCCATCACCACCAAAGGCGAACAGGCCAAAAGCCAACTCATCGCCGCCGCCCTCGCGCAGTTTGGCGAGTATGGCCTGCATGCCACCACCCGCGACATCGCCGCGCAGGCCGGGCAAAACATTGCGGCGATAACCTACTATTTCAACTCAAAGGACGACTTATACCTCGCCTGCGCCCAGTGGATTGCTGATTTTATCGGTGAGAACTTTCGCCCACACGTTCAGGCTGCCGAGGCGCTTTTCGCCCAACCAGAGCCTGATAAAGCCGCCATTCATGAACTGATTTTGCGTGCCTGCAAGAACATGATCTTACTGCTGACCCAGGACGATACGGTCAACCTCAGTAAGTTTATTTCACGCGAACAGTTTTCGCCCACCGCCGCCTACCAACATATCCACGACCGGGTGATTGCGCCGATGCATACGCATCTAACACATCTGATTGCCGCCTACACCGGGCGCGATCCGCACGACACGCAAACCATTCTGCACACGCACGCTCTGCTCGGTGAAATCCTCGCCTTCCGGCTGGGGCGCGAAACCATTTTGCTGCGTGCCGGTTGGGCGCGATTTGACGACGACAAAGCGGAACAGATTTTCCAGGTGGTGAGCTGCCACATCGATTTCATTTTGCAGGGACTAACGCAAAGGAGCCTGAAACAATGAAAAAGCCGGTCATTATTGCACTGGTACTGGTGCTGATTGTTGCCGCCATTGGCGGAACCTGGTGGTATCAGAGCCGCCAGGACAATGGGCTGACACTCTACGGTAACGTAGATATTCGCACGGTGAATATGAGCTTCCGCGTCGGGGGCCGTTTACAGTCATTAACCGTGGATGAAGGCGATGCCATTAAAGCCGGGCAAACGCTGGGACAGCTCGATAAAGCGCCCTATGAAAACGCGCTGATGCAGGCGAAAGCCAACGTCTCTACCGCCCAGGCGCAGTATGACCTGATGATGGCGGGTTACCGGGCAGAAGAGATTGCCCAGGCCGCCGCCGCGGTTAAACAGGCGCAGGCCGCCTATGACTACGCGCAGAACTTTTACGCACGTCAGCAGGGGTTATGGAAAAGCCGTACTATTTCCGCCAACGATCTGGAAAATGCGCGCTCATCGCGTGACCAGGCGCTGGCAACCCTGAAATCAGCACAGGATAAACTGAGCCAGTACCGCGCCGGAAATCGTCCGCAGGAAATTGCCCAGGCGAAAGCCAATCTTGAACAGGCGCAGGCGCAGCTGGCGCAATCGACGCTCGATTTACATGACACCACCCTGGTGGCTCCGTCGGACGGCACGTTGCTTACTCGCGCGGTAGAACCTGGCAGCATGCTTAATGCGGGCAGCACCGCCCTCACCCTTTCCCTGACGCGCCCGGTGTGGGTTCGCGCTTATGTTGACGAAAAGAATCTGAATCAGGCGCAACCGGGACGAGAAATATTGCTCTATACCGATGGTCGTCCGGATAAGCCTTACCACGGCAAAATCGGCTTCGTGTCCCCCACCGCAGAATTTACGCCGAAAACTGTCGAAACGCCGGATTTGCGTACCGATCTGGTTTACCGCCTGCGCATTATCGTCACCGATGCCGACGATACCCTGCGTCAGGGTATGCCTGTCACCCTGAAGTTCAACGATGAGTCGCGCCATGAGTGAAGAGATCATTCAGCTCGACGGGCTGGTGAAACGCTTTGCCGGGATGGATAAACCCGCCGTCGCGCCGCTGAACTGTACCATTCACTCTGGTTATGTTACCGGGCTGGTGGGGCCGGACGGCGCGGGGAAAACCACCCTGATGCGCATGCTGGCGGGCTTGCTGAAACCCGACGAAGGAACGGCTTCTGTTCTGGGGCTCGATCCTATTGAAAATGACAGCGAGCTACACAGCATGCTGGGCTACATGCCGCAGAAATTTGGCCTGTATGAAGATTTAACGGTGATGGAGAACCTCAATCTTTATGCCGACCTGCGCAGTGTCACCGGCGACGCGCGACAGAAAACCTTCGCCCGTCTGCTGGAGTTCACCGCGCTGGGCCCATTTACCGGGCGGTTGGCGGGGAAACTTTCCGGCGGGATGAAACAAAAACTGGGGCTCGCCTGTACGCTGGTGGGCGAACCGAAAGTATTGCTGCTCGATGAACCGGGCGTGGGCGTAGACCCCATCTCACGCCGCGAACTGTGGCAGATGGTGCATGAACTGGCGGGCGACGGGATGCTGATTTTGTGGAGCACCTCCTACCTCGACGAAGCCGAGCAATGCCGCGACGTGCTGCTGATGAACGAAGGCGAATTGCTCTATCAGGGCGAACCGACGGCGCTGACGAAAACCATGGCCGGACGCAGTTTCCTGATGAGTAGCCCTGCTGAAAACAACCGCCGCCTGTTACAACGTACGCTGAAATTACCGCAGGTCAGCGACGGGATGATTCAGGGGCGCTCTGTGCGTGTCATCGTCAAAAAAGAGGCCACCGCCGACGATATTCGCCACGCGCCGGACATGCCCGAAATTGAGATTAACGAAACCACGCCGCGCTTTGAAGACGCCTTTATTGACCTGCTGGGCGGGGCGGGAACCTCTGAATCACCGCTGGGGGCCATTCTGCATACGGTTGAAGGCTCGCCGGATGAAACGGTGATTGAGGCCAAACAGCTCACCAAAAAATTCGGCGACTTTGCCGCCACCGACCACGTGGATTTCGCTGTTAAACGCGGGGAAATTTTTGGCCTGCTCGGCCCTAACGGTGCGGGGAAATCGACCACCTTTAAGATGATGTGCGGCCTGCTGGTGCCGACATCCGGCAAAGCGCTGGTGCTGAATATGGATCTGAAAGTGAGTTCAGGAAAAGCGCGCCAGCATTTAGGTTATATGGCGCAAAAATTCTCGCTCTACGGCAACCTGACCGTGGAACAGAACCTGCGCTTTTTCTCGGGCGTTTATGGCCTGCGCGGACGAGCGCAGAATGACAAAATCGCCCGCATGAGCGAGGCTTTCGGCCTGAAAAGCATCGCCAGCCACGCCACGGATTCGCTGCCGCTTGGCTTTAAGCAGCGTCTGGCGCTCGCCTGCTCGCTAATGCACGAGCCGGATATTCTGTTCCTCGATGAACCCACCTCCGGCGTTGACCCCATCACCCGACGCGAATTCTGGCTGCATATCAACAGCATGGTGGAGAAAGGTGTGACTGTGATGGTCACCACCCACTTTATGGATGAAGCCGAGTATTGCGACCGAATCGGCCTGGTCTATCGCGGTAAACTGATTGCCAGCGGCACGCCGGATGACCTGAAAGCGCAGGCCGCTGACGAGGAACACACCGACCCCACCATGGAGCAGGCTTTTATCACCTTGATCCACAACTGGGATAAGGAGCACGCCGATGCGCACTAGCCCCCTTTCCTGGCGCCGCGTACGCGCGCTGTGCGTGAAAGAGACGCGGCAGATTATCCGCGACCCCAGTAGCTGGCTGATTGCCGTGGTGATCCCCCTGCTGCTGCTGTTTATCTTTGGCTACGGTATCAACCTCGACTCCAGCAAACTGCGGGTGGGCATTTTGCTGGAACAGCAAAGTGAAGAGGCGCTTGATTTTACCCACGCCATGACCGGCTCGCCCTATATCGATGCCACCATCAGCGATAACCGCCAGCAACTGGTTGAGATGATGCAGGCCGGGCGTATTCGCGGGTTAGTGGTCATCCCGGTGAATTTCGACAGCCAGATGGCGCGCGACAATGAAACTGCGCCGATTCAGGTGATCACCGATGGCAGCGAGCCGAACACCGCCAACTTTGTGCAGGGCTATACGCAAGGTATCTGGCAGCTATGGCAGGCACAACGTGCGGAAGACAAAGGGCAGGAATTCACACCGCTCATTGATGTCCAGACCCGTTACTGGTTTAACCCGGCCGCCATCAGCCAGCACTTTATCATTCCCGGCGCAGTGACCATCATCATGACGGTGATTGGGGCGATCCTCACGTCGCTGGTGGTGGCGCGCGAATGGGAGCGCGGCACGATGGAAGCGCTACTGTCAACCGAAGTGACCCGCGTCGAACTGCTGTTGTGTAAGCTGATCCCCTACTACTTCCTTGGCATGCTGGCAATGCTGCTTTGTATGCTGGTGTCGGTGTTCATCCTTGGTGTGCCCTATCGCGGCTCACTGCTGGTGCTGTTTTTCATTACGAGCCTGTTTTTACTTAGCACGCTGGGGATGGGGCTGTTGATTTCAACCATCACCCGTAATCAGTTTAACGCCGCACAGGTGGCGCTGAATGCCGCGTTTCTGCCGTCGATTATGCTGTCCGGGTTTATTTTTCAGATAGACAGTATGCCTGCGGCGATTCGTATCGTGACCTATATCATCCCGGCCCGTTACTTCGTGAGCACGCTGCAAAGTCTGTTCCTGGCGGGCAATATCCCGGTGGTGCTGGTGATTAATACCCTGTTTCTGATTGCCTCGGCGGTGATGTTTATCGGCCTGACGTGGCTCAAAACGAAACGTCGACTGGATTGATTTTTGCCGGATGCGCTGAGGAATAAACTATGTTTTATCGTTTATGGACATTAATCCGCAAAGAGCTGCAATCGCTGCTGCGCGAGCCGCAGACTCGCGCCATTTTGATTCTGCCGGTGCTGATTCAGGTGATTCTTTTCCCTTTTGCCGCGACGCTTGAGGTGACCAACGCCACCATCGCTATCTATAACGAAGATAACGGCAAACACGCGGTTGAGTTAACGCAACGCTTCGCCCGCGCCAAAGCGTTCACTCATGTTCTGCTGCTAAAAAGCCCGCAGGAGATCCAACCCACTATCGACACCCAGAAAGCGTTGCTGCTGGTGCGTTTCCCGGCGGATTTTTCGCGTAATCTGGATACCTTCCAGCAGGCACCTATGCAGTTAATTCTTGACGGGCGAAACTCTAACAGCGCGCAAATCGCGGCCAACTACCTGCAGCAGATCGTCAAAGATTATCAGCAGGAGTTAACCGACGGCCAGGCGAAACCCAACAACAGCGAGCTGGTGGGGCGTAACTGGTATAACCCAAACCTGGACTATAAATGGTTTGTCGTACCGTCGCTGATCGCCATGATCACCACCATCGGCGTGATGATCGTAACGTCTCTCTCCGTCGCCCGCGAACGTGAACAAGGCACGCTGGATCAGCTTCTGGTTTCACCGCTGGCGACCTGGCAGATCTTTATCGGCAAAGCCGTTCCGGCGCTGATTGTCGCGACCTTCCAGGCCACTATTGTGCTGGGTATCGGCATTTGGGCGTATCAGATTCCGTTCGCCGGCTCGCTGGCGCTGTTCTACTTCACCATGATTATCTACGGGTTATCGCTGGTAGGGTTTGGTCTGCTGATTTCATCCCTGTGCGAAACGCAGCAGCAGGCGTTTATCGGTGTGTTCGTCTTTATGATGCCGGCGATTCTGCTGTCGGGATACGTGTCGCCCGTGGAGAACATGCCGGTATGGTTGCAGAATCTGACGTGGATTAACCCGATTCGTCACTTTACGGATATCACCAAGCAAATTTATCTGAAGGATGCGAGCTTAACGATTGTGTGGGGAAGTTTGTGGCCGCTACTGGTGATAGCGGCCACGACAGGCTCAGTGGCGTACGCGATGTTTCGCCGGAAGATCGCCTGAGTTGCGTTTTTTCTCTTTGACTAACAAAGAGACCAACGCTGGCCCGGCGAGGATCGCCAGCCCCGCAAGGGCCAGCAGGAAGTTATTGTGTAACACTCGCGACAGCAGCCATAAGGCGATAATTGCCGCACCAAAATACCAGGTGGTGGTGAGTTCTTCGAGTACATCGCCCACATCACGCCAGCGCTGTTCACGGTGGCGCTGGAATGCCAGCATCAGTATCACCGTTACGCTGTAGAGCACACACAGGCCCAGGCCGACGCGGACTAATGCACCGCCCATCCAGCCCATAACCAGCACCGCCACCACCAGCAAATGCAACATAATCTGCCAGCAACTTAACCCTGTTGCGACACGAACGCGTTGTTGCCACTTCATGGCTTCTTCTCCTGAAGGATTTTATTTGCCTATTCAGAGTACGCCACTTTACGGAAAATTCCGTATCACCGCATCTTTTTGTGACGCCGACTACACTATTTAATCAGGAAGAAAAAGATAACGGGAGCCAAATGACCGCGAACAGCACGCCTTTTTCGGTAAAAATACTGACAATTAACACCCATAAGGGCTTTACGGCTTTTAACCGACGTTTTATTTTGCCAGAGCTTCGCGACGCCGTTCGCACCGTCGGCGCGGATATTGTTTGCCTGCAGGAAGTGCTGGGCGCGCATGAAGTACATCCGCTGCACGTCGAAAACTGGCCCGATACCAGCCACTACGAATTTCTCGCTGACACGATGTGGAGCGATTATGCTTACGGGCGAAATGCGGTTTATCCGGAAGGGCATCACGGTAACGCGGTGCTCTCACGCTATCCTATTGAACATTTTGAAAATCACGATGTTTCCATCGGTAATAGCGAAAAACGTGGGCTGCTTTATTGTCGAATTACGCCCCCGCATCTTAATACGCCGATTCACGTGATTTGCGTACACCTTGGGCTCGGCGAAAAGCAGCGTCAGGCGCAGATTGTGATGCTGGCCGATTTTGTCAATGCGCTGCCGCAGGGCGAACCGGTTCTGGTGGCCGGCGATTTCAATGACTGGCGACAGAAAGCTAACCATCCATTAAAGACGAAGGCCGGGCTGGAAGAGATTTTTACCCGCGCCAGGGGTAGACCAGCGCGCACCTTTCCGGTGAGTTTGCCGCTATTGCGACTGGATCGTATCTACGTGAAAAATGCAAATGCCAGTAAACCGACCAAACTTGCTTTACGTGGCTGGCGACACCTTTCAGACCATGCGCCCCTTAGCGCGGAGATCCATCTATGAAATGCGCCTGGAGAGAAGGCAACCAGATAACCCTGCTGGAGAATGGCGATCAGTACTATCCCGCTGTCTTTAAAGCCATTGATCAGGCACAGAGTAAAGTGATCCTCGAAACCTTCATCTGGTTTGAGGACGACGTGGGTAAGCAGTTACATGCCGTGCTGCTGCGTGCCGCGAAACGCGGAGTGCAGATAGAAGCGCTGCTGGACGGCTATGGTTCCCCCGATTTGAGCGACGAGTTTGTTAACGCTCTGACCGAAGCTGGCGTCATTTTCCGCTATTACGATCCCGGCCCGCGTCTTTTTGGAATGCGCACCAACCTCTTTCGCCGTATGCACCGCAAAATCGTTGTGGTGGATGCGCGTATCGCCTTTATTGGCGGCATAAACTACTCCGCCGAACATATGTCGGACTACGGGCCTGAAGCCAAACAAGATTACGCGGTACGTGTGGAAGGCCCGGTAGTCGATGACATCGTTCAGTTTGAACTGGAAAACCTGCCCGAAAATGCCCCGGTACGCCGCTGGTGGCGCCGCCATCATCGCGCAGAAGAGAACCGCAAACCCGGTGAAGCGCAGGCACTGCTGGTGTGGCGCGACAATGGCGAGCACCGTACTGATATCGAACGTCACTATCTGCGGATGCTGGCGACCGCCAAACGCGAAGTGATCATTGCCAATGCCTACTTCTTCCCTGGCTATCGCCTGCTGCACGCCATGCGCCGTGCCGCGCGCCGTGGGGTGCGGGTGAAACTGGTGGTTCAGGGCAATCCGGATATGGCAATCGTCAAAGTGGGCGCGGTGCTGCTCTATCGATACCTGGTCAACAGCGGCGTGCATATCTACGAATACCAACGCCGCCCGTTGCACGGCAAAGTGGCGTTGATGGACGATCATTGGGCGACGGTAGGTTCCAGCAATCTCGATCCGTTAAGTTTGTCGCTGAATCTTGAAGCCAATCTGATGATTCATGACCGTCAGTTTAACCAAACGCTGCGTGACAATCTCAATACCTTAATTAGCCGTGATTCACAGCGCGTGGACGAAAGTATGGTACCTAAGCGCAGCTGGATAAACCTCGGCATTGGCGTAGTGGTGTTCCACTTCCTGCGCCATTTCCCGGCAATGGCCGGTTGGCTACCCGCACATACGCCAAAACTGGCGGAAGTGCCTCCCCCTGCACAGCCCACGATGGAAACGCAGGATCGCGTCGAACCGGAGAACTCGGGAGCCCGGCAATGAAATGGATGAGTAAAAAACAGTGGAAGTGGACTAAACGTGCCCTGACCTGGCTATTTCTGGTTGCCGTCGCGGTACTGCTGGTGCTTTACGCGCGCAAAATTGACTGGCACGAAGTGTGGAACGTCATCCGCGATTATAACCGTCTGGCGCTTCTGGGCGCGGTAGGCCTGGTGATATTCAATTATCTGCTGTATGGCTGCTACGACCTGCTGGCGCGCGTCTGGTGCGGGCATAAGCTGGCTAAACGCCGGGTTATGCTGGTATCGTTTATCTGCTATGCCTTCAACCTGACGCTCAGCACCTGGGTCGGCGGTATTGGCATGCGCTACCGCCTCTACTCGCGGCTTGGCCTGAAGCCCGGCACCATCACCCGCATCTTTTCCCTGAGTATTTCGACTAATTGGCTGGGGTATTTATTACTGGCGGGCGTGATGTTTACCGGTGGCGCCATCGACCTGCCCCCACACTGGTACATTAACGACACGACTCTTCGACTGCTCGGCGCGGTGCTATTGGCAACGGTACTGATTTATCTGGGATTTTGCGCGTTTGCCAAAAAGCGCCACTATTCCATCAAAGGGCAAAAGCTGGTGCTTCCCACCTGGAAATTCGCCCTCGCCCAGATGGCCATTTCCAGTCTGAACTGGATGGCAATGGGGGCAACCATCTGGCTGCTGATGGGCCAGGCCGTTGATTATTTCTTTGTGCTCGGCGTACTGTTGGTGAGCAGCGTAGTGGCGGTGATTGTGCATATTCCGGCAGGTATCGGGGTGCTGGAAGCGGTATTTGTCGCGCTGCTGGCCAGCGAAGAAGTCTCTTCCGGCACCATTATCGCGGCGCTACTGGTGTGGCGTGTGCTGTATTACTTTATTCCGCTGATGCTGGCGCTGGTGTGTTATCTAGGGCTTGAGAGTCAGGCGAAAAGGATTCGGGAGAAGAATGAGGAGAAGGCTGGAGGGTGAGAGACCTTCAGCCGGTAGAAGGATGCGAAAATACATATTATTATTGCTGATGGGCACTCCGCTTTTTTAGCCATTCATACCTATGGGAAGTATTTCTTAATAATAGTTAACAGTTGATCTTCCTCGGATTTATCGATCAATCGACATATCCGTTCCATAAAATCAACGAATGCGTTGCTCAAATCTTCCGGTTGCTTAAACCTACGTTGCGAATAAATAAAATCCCAAACGGCGCATGCCCATAAGAGATGAATATTATCCACTCTATTCCATCCATTATCAGCACAGATCCAGGCATCCAGGTCATTCGCTATTTTATCGAATAAAGAGAGATCTCTTTTATTTTTTTGAAGTTCTCGCCACGCTGAGTCAAAAGCTTCTTTAACAAATGAAGGTTCGAGCGTTTCCACAATAAAAAAGAGTAATATCTCCAGCATGCAATTGCGACACTGCGTGATTTTACTGGCAGCAGGATATCTTTCTATGGAATACGCAATTTTATTCACTTTCGCTTCAATAAATGTAAAACCATTGTACTCAATATAATCATCTTTATTTATTCGCATTACCATTCCTTTTATAATTCATCAGGTTTATCCTGGAGAATTTTCTTTTTATCCACACGATATCAGCAAGCCACTCTCTAACGTCAGAAGTTGATAAGGTGGCAATGGATCGCTGGATATATTATTCAACACGCCATTAATCCATTTCAAGAGCTTTTCATCATCTGATGGCGACATTGAAGCAAAAGCCATTAAATAATTAAAATCATTTTGTATGGATAACGTATCAATTATAAACTTAGAAAATAACTCTTCAGCTGAAAGTACGATTGCACATTGATATCCATCCGGATGTGTAAGACAGCGATAGTCTGCTGCAATGAGCGCATTCCAGCGTTCGCTTCCTATCCTTCCTGGCAAAAGGACATAGCACCATTGTTCTACGGGCAGTGTAATTCCAGGATACTTTTCCTTTAGATTCATCTGAGTTAGTGACATTATTATTTTAACCTCTTCAATTCGGTATTCGAAAGAGGTCTCTTCCTTAAATATTTCCATATTCATTATCTGTACCATGAATTATAAACAGCGGCAGCTTATTGATTGTTGTCATCGCAGGTCATTTAACAATGGTATAATTTTCACCATCCCCACATCCCTATACCCGAACTAATCAACGCCTCAAGCAAGAAAATCACAACCTGACAGAAAAGGCTCAGCACACTTAAATACGTGATGACACTTCCCAACACCATACAGCGAGACATTGTAGAAAATTCGCCCGCGAAAAAATTACGCGAAAGTCCACTTAACACATCGAGTTTATAACTCACCGCCATGGGCCAGACCAGCACGGCCAGAAAACTCATGATCCATACAGATAAATAGCTGTCCAGCACACTGTTGATCACGACGGCGATAAACAGCCCACTGACCGCCATCAGTAATATCAGCCATCGGGAATCCGGATTCCATCCCAAAAGCAGGCCCAGGAATGCGTTAATCGTAAACATGGCGCCGACAATACCAAATACGGTGATTATCGACTGAAAAGAAAAGAACATCGATAGCGCAGTGCCTACCAAAATAATCAACGCCAGGCCAATCGTACTTGCAAGAAATGTACTGAATTTATCCTTTTTGAAATCTAGCCAGACGGAAATCAGAACGATAAGTACAAGATTGAACATAAACATCTCTGGACGACTGTCAAGATTCGACACACCTGAGATAATCGCCAGCCACGCAACAGCAGGCGTCAACCCCATCATAACCGCAGTCAAAAACCAGATGCGAATCATCATACTTGATGGCGCAGCGCAAACCTGATTAAGTCGTATGGAAGAGAAAGTATTCAACCCAATTCTCCATGAAGATGATTTTCTTGTGAACGTAATCAGCGACAAAAGTGGCGATAGCGAGTTTGCCGGGCGTTATTTTTCAGTACAAAACTGTAATCATCCATTTCTGGGATCTCCCATTCATTCAACATTTATTGTTTTCAACCTGGTTGGCAATCCGCAGCCGATAACAGGGTATGTCAAAGAACATATGCCAGCGCCCTTTGTAGATTTCGAGATAAAGATCTGCTCGTCCAAATTCAACATGCGAGTCCGCGTGTTGATTGTCGTAATAAATGCTTACTGCATATTCACCAAACCACTGAAACCACGTCCGCTGAATAAGTTTAGTGTGCGCAAATATTCCAAAGCAGACGATCAACACACAGAGGAAAAAGATAAGCATCTGAACAGGTAACCCTTTACTTGCTCGGCTGTTCTTTCCAGTAATGCCAGATAACATGGCTCTCTCCCTGCCCAATTTTCATATCGCCATTCTCAGTGCAGGCCAGGTGCCCCCACAACCTACGCGCGGTTACGCGATCGGGTGCTGTCGCCAGAACTGGCGTGTCATCAGGGCGATATCTGCCCATTAATACTTTGGCATACAACACTCTTCCCACAATCTCGACCTGCCCCGAGGATGAATCTCGAAGGAAAAGATAAAAGCCATAATGAGGAAAACTATATTGTTGGCCAATTTTTGGCGGCGGTTTTTTACACCATTTTACCGCGAGTAATTCTTTGGCTATCTCTAAATTTGAATATGTGTTAGCTATAAATATGCATGTATATATCACTAGAAAGAATACAAATGAATTAACTAAGAAGCACAGACATCCCTTTTTCTTCATTATTTCATCTATGACGCATCACAAAAACTAAAAATACTACTTTGCATAAATAAAAATAGATATGTTACGTCAATCGTGCGTTTTACAAGCAGACAAAATCCGAAAAAAATCCCGGAACTTGTCCGGGATTTTTACGGGGTTGCCCCTTAACGGCGGTTGCCAAATATCCGCAGTAACATCAGGAACAGGTTGATGAAATCGAGATACAGCGTTAACGCGCCAAGAATGGCGGTTTTACGCAGGCTGGATGTATCACGCACATCGATTTGTTCGCCGATATTTTTCAGTTTCTGCGTGTCATACGCAGTCAGGCCAACAAATACCACAACGCCAATATAAGTCACCGCCCACATCAGCGCGGTGCTTTTCAGCCAGAAGTTAACCAGCGAGGCCAGAATGATACCAATCAGCGCCATAAAGAGCATATTTCCCAGGCCGCTGAGATCGCGTTTGGTGGTGTAGCCATAGAGGCTCATGATGCCGAACATCCCGCCGCTCACCACAAAGGTACTGGCGATGGAGGAGTAGGTGTAGACGATGAAAATACTGGAAAGCGTCAACCCGGTAAGCGCCGAATAGAGCATAAACAGCGTGGTGGCGACGCCCGCGCTCAAGCGTTGCACCATCCCTGAAAGCACAAAGACCAGCGCCAGTTGCGCGATGATCAGGCCAAAGAAAGTGATTTTGCTGGAGAAGACAAACATCATCACCGCAGGAGTGTTCGCCGCATACCAGGCGATAAACGCCGTCAGCAGCAATCCGCAGGTCATCCAGCCATACACTTGTGCCATATACGTTTGCAGCCCGGAACGGGACTGTACGATTGAATCAGAACGAGGGAATCGATCCATGAGAAGCTCCTGATGATATAAGGAATACCTCAAGGATATCGCAAATGTTGCAGGTGTGCATCGACGGAGAGTAAACGTATGGGTTATACCCTCCTGCAGGGTGCGGGTGAAACCGCCGGATGCGGCTACGCCTTATCCGGCCTATGGGTCAGGTGTCGTTATGCCAGCGCCCTGCCGCTTGCTTGTCGCTGTCGCGAGCTTCCACCCAGCGGTCGCCTTCCGGCGTGGCTTCGCGCTTCCAGAACGGTGCACGCGTTTTCAAATAGTCCATGATGAACTCGGTGGCTTCAAAACCGCTGCTGCGGTGCGCGCTGGTAACCCCCACAAAGACTATCTCATCGCCCGGCCAGAGTTCGCCGATGCGGTGAATGACCGTGACACGCCCCAGCGGCCAGCGGCCGCGCGCTTCCTCAACGATCTCCGCCAGCGCTTTTTCGGTCATGCCAGGATAATGCTCCAGCGTCAGCGCTTCCACGCTGTCGCCAAGGTTGTGATTACGCACCTTGCCGGTAAACGTCACCACCGCGCCATCTTCATCACGTTCGGCAAGCCAGACATACTCATCGCCCACATTAAACGTTTCGTGGCCGACGCGAATACGCGTTTCGCTCATCATCAACCTCCGGTTACCGGCGGGAAAAATGCCACTTCATCGCCATCAGCAACGATTGTCTCAAAACTGACCAGCGTCTGATTGACCGCCGCCAAGAGTTTCCCCTCTTCCAGCGCCAGCGCCCAGCGACCTTCCTGTGCCGCCAGATGCTGACGGATGTCCTCAACCGTGGCGAACTCCGCCGGAAGCTGCAACGCGTCCGTGCCGACCAATTCGCGAACCTGCGCAAAAAACAGAACCTTAATCATCGCTATCCACCCTGAAATCACCCGATTTGCCGCCGCTTTTCGCCAGCAGGCGCACCGGGCCAATGACCATATCTTTTTGTACCGCTTTGCACATATCGTAAATCGTCAGCGCGGCCACCGATGCGGCCGTTAACGCCTCCATCTCTACGCCGGTTTTGCCGGTCAGACGGCAGAGCGTTTCAATACGCACACGGTTTTGCTCCGGCTCGGCCTGAAGATTCACTTCCACTTTGCTGAGCATCAGCGGATGACAAAGCGGGATAAGATCCCAGGTGCGCTTGGCAGCCTGAATCCCTGCGATACGGGCGGTGGCGAACACATCGCCTTTGTGATGGCTACCGTCGATGATCATCGATAAGGTTTCCGGCAGCATGGTGACGAACGCTTCGGCGCGAGCTTCGCGTACGGTTTCGGCCTTGGCGGAGACATCCACCATATGGGCTTCGCCCGCCGCGTTGATATGGGTCAGTTGCGACATCGTTTATTTCTTCAGATGAGGGTAGAAGTTACACGGACGGGTGCGGGAATCGAGTTGCGCCGCAATAATATTTTCCCACGCGGTGCGGCACGCTTTGGTCGAACCCGGCATGGCGAAAATCAGCGTCCGGTTGGCCATCCCTGCAATGGCGCGGGATTGCAGCGTGGCGGTGCCAATCTCTTCAAAAGAGAGCATGCGAAATACTTCGCCGAAGCCTTCGATTTCACGATCGAACAGTGGAAGCAGTGCTTCCGGTGCCTGGTCGCCGTCGGTCAGGCCGGTGCCACCGGTAATAAGCACCACCTGCACGTCATCGCGCGCAATCCATTCAGAAACTTTCGCGCGAATCGCGTAGCGGTTCTCTTTAACAATCGCTTTGTCGACGACTGTGTGGCCCGCCTCCTGCGCGGAATCACGCAGATAATGGCCAGAGGTGTCATCCTCTTCACCACGACGGCTGGAAATAGTAAGAATAGCGATACGGGTGGGGAAAAATTCAGTGCTCGCCTGACTCATTTAACTCTCCTTGAAAACGAATTAGCCACCAATCCAGGACAGGTTCTGGGTGATCCCGGTGTTGCCCTGGTGCAGGAAGTGGGTCTGCTTCTTATGGGTTAACGCTTCTGCGATGCGCGCCTCAAGTTCCTGCTGCTGGGCGTCGGCCACTAACAGGTCACGAAGGTCTACGCCGCCCTCGCCGAAAAGGCATAAATGCAGTTTGCCCACAGATGAGACGCGCAGACGGTTACAGGTAGCGCAAAAGTCTTTTTCATACGGCATGATTAAGCCGATTTCCCCTTCATAGTCGGGATGACAAAAGACCTGCGCCGGGCCGTCGCTGCGCTGTCGGATCTGATGTATCCAGCCGCGTTTGAGCAGTTGGTCACGCAGCACCATCCCGGAGATATGGTGTTTACGGAACAGGTCGCCGCCGTCGCCGGTTTCCATCAGTTCGATAAATCGGAGTTGAATGCGGCGCGGTTTGATCCACGCCAGAAAGGTGTCGAGCTGGTGATGGTTTACATCGCGCATCAGCACGGTGTTGACCTTTACCTTTTCAAAGCCAGCAGTGAAGGCGGCGTCGATACCGTCCATCACCTGGCGGAATTTGTCCTGACCGGTAATCGCGTGAAACTGACGCGCATCAAGGCTGTCGACGCTGACGTTCAGCGCCGTCAGGCCCGCTTCGCGCCAGGCGGCAACATCGCGCGCCATACGGTAACCGTTGGTAGTCACGGCAATCTGTTTGATGGCCGCGTTTTCTCTTACTGCTGCGATGATGTCGACAAAGTCGCGACGCAGGCTCGGCTCGCCGCCGGTGAGACGCACTTTTTCGGTACCCAGCGCGGAAAACGCACGGGTAACCCGCCGCACTTCATCCAGCGACAAAAAGCCATTGTTAGTGACTTCGCCCGGCTTGTAGCCGTTGGGCAGACAGTAGGTACAACGGAAGTTGCACACATCGGTTATCGACAGACGCAGATAAAAGAACCTGCGCGCGAACGCATCAGTAAGTTGTGAAGCCATAGACACCTTTCCAAATACGGGAGGCGAGGTCATTTCTTCCTTCGCCCTGGTGATGTTCAGTAAAGCCAGGAGCATCACGGCCAAAACGCCTTATCTTTCGACTTAGGCACAGAGGCTAGAGTGTTTTTCAGCAATGTTGCTGAAAGGGATTATGCCGATAGTAGCGCGAGATGGACAACTTCGCCATTTTCGCTTTCGCTATATAAAGTGATACATAGCGACCTGATCGTGCACTTTCCCTACAGAATACGCATAAATCAGGCTTTTGCATTGATATACGTCATTTTGCCCGGCGTGCGGCATCGTCTTTTGGGAGTAGTTACGCTAATGTAAGCAGATGTTCCAACATAAGGAAGTTGTATGCGCAATCGCACTCTGGCCGATCTCGATCGCGTCGTCGCCCTTGGGGGTGGACATGGATTAGGGCGGGTGATGTCTTCACTCTCCTCTCTCGGCTCTCGTTTAACCGGTATCGTTACTACCACTGATAATGGTGGCTCGACCGGCCGTATTCGTCGCTCTGAAGGCGGCATCGCCTGGGGCGACATGCGTAACTGCATTAACCAGTTGATCACCGAACCCAGCGTAGCGTCCGCCATGTTTGAGTACCGTTTTGGCGGCAATGGCGAACTTTCCGGTCATAACCTCGGAAATTTAATGTTAAAGGCGCTGGACCACCTGAGCGTACGGCCTTTAGAGGCGATCAATTTAATAAGAAATCTGCTGAAAGTTGAAGCGTCGTTAATTCCCATGTCGGAACAACCTGTCGATCTGATGGCGATTGATCAGGAGGGTCATGAAGTCTACGGGGAAGTGAATATCGATCAACTGCCGTTGCCACCGCAGCAACTGATGCTTACACCTTCGGTTAGTGCGACGCGTGAAGCGGTGCAGGCGATTGGCGAAGCGGATCTTATCTTAATCGGCCCCGGCAGTTTTTATACCAGCCTGCTGCCCGCCTTATTGTTGAGCGATGTGGCTCAGGCGCTGCGCCGTACGCCTGCGCCAATGGTCTATATCGGTAATTTAGGCCGCGAGCTCAGCCCGGCGGCAGCCAGCCTGACCCTTGCGAAAAAACTCGACATTCTTGAGCATTATGTTGGGAAACCGGTGATTGATGCGGTGGTCGTTGGGCCGAAAGTCGATACCACTGGCATTGGCAGTCGTGTCGTCATTCAGGAGCCGCTGGAAGCCAGCGATATCCGCTATCGTCACGATCGTCAGCTATTGCACGACGCCCTGGAAAAGGCGCTTCAGGCGTTAGGCTAGCGTTCCTTAAAATCTTAAGGTTGTCTTAAAAAATACCCGGCAACATAGCGAGCATCATTTATCCAGGAAGATCGCTATGTTGCGCTATTTACGCTATCGCCCCGCCGTTAGCCGCTTAACTTATATTCTGCTTTTTGCGCTTTATATTGCGCTGGCACTGAACGTTGCGTTTTATCGCCAGGCCTGGACCCTACTCCCCGTAAATAGCGTCCATAACGCGCTGGTGTTCTTTACCATGCCACTGGTCGCCTTTTCGGTGATGGTGATTTGTCTGGCGCTGGCCTCCTTCCTGCGGCTGGAAAAAGTACTGGCGACGCTGTTTATTTTACTCAGCGCATCGGCGCAATATTTTATATTGACCTTCGGCGTGATTATCGACCGGTCGATGATTAGCAATATTCTCGATACCACTCCGGCGGAAAGTTATGCTCTGATGTCAGGCAAGATGATTCTTACGCTGCTTTTTACCGCTGCGCTTTTCGTCGCGCTTGCGTGGTGGATAAAAATAAAACCGGCAACACGAAAATGGCGCGAGGCCGGGCTGCGAGGCGCGTCGGTGCTGGTTTCTGTAGTACTTATTGTGATGGTAGCGGCTCTCTTTTATAAAGACTACGCCTCACTGTTCCGCAACAATAAGGAGCTGGTGAAGTCACTCAATCCTTCTAACAGCATCACCGCGATCAACTCCTGGTATACCCACAATAAAATGGATAACCTGCCGCTGGTACGCATCGGCGAAGACGCAAAACAAAAAACGTCGATGCAAAACGGGCCGCGTAAGAACCTGACCATTTTGATTGTCGGCGAAACTTCACGCGCAGACGATTTCTCCCTCGGCGGCTATTCACGCGAAACCAATCCACGACTGGCGCAGGATAACGTCGTCTATTTTCCCAGAACCACGTCCTGCGGTACCGCCACCGCCGTTTCAGTTCCGTGCATGTTTTCTAATATGCCGCGGGCCCATTATAACGAGCAACTGGCTCATCATCAGGAAGGCCTGTTGGATATCGCGCAACGCGCAGGTATTCAGGTTCAGTGGAATGAGAATGATGGCGGATGCAAAGGCGCATGCGATCGTGTACCGCATCAGAATATGAACGCACTAAACTTACCAGGTCAATGTATTGACGGTGAATGTTATGATGAAGTGCTATTCCACGATCTTGCTAACGATATTGATAAATTAAACGGTGATGGGCTAATTGTGTTACACACTATTGGCAGCCATGGCCCAACTTATTACAACCGTTATCCAAAGGAATTTCGTAAATTCACGCCAACCTGCGATACCAATGAAATTCAGTCCTGCACTCAGGAACAACTGGTTAACACGTACGATAACACCGTGCTGTACGTGGATTATATCGTCGATAAAGCGATTAAATTATTGCAATCCAAACAGGATAAATTCACCACCAGCCTGGTTTATCTCTCAGATCACGGGGAATCACTGGGTGAAAATGGCATTTACCTGCACGGACTGCCCTATCCCATTGCGCCGGATACGCAAAAACATGTGCCAATGCTGGTGTGGCTGTCAGATGATTATCAGAAACGTTATGGCGTGAATTACGACTGTCTGAAAAAAGAATCGACACAAAATGAATATTCTCAGGACAATCTCTTCTCTACGATGTTGGGTATACTGGGCGTAGAGACCACTGAATATCGCGCGGCTGATGACATACTTAAGACGTGCAGAGGATAACGAAATGAAAATTTTAGTCGTGGAAGATGACGCGCTGTTATTACAGGGTTTAATTCTGGCGATGCAAAGTGAAGGTTACGCCTGTGATGGCGTAACCACCGCACGTCAGGCGGAGCTTAGCCTGCAATCCGGGCTCTACAGTTTGATTGTGCTGGATTTAGGCCTGCCCGACGAAGACGGGCTGCATTTCCTCTCGCGTATTCGCCAGCAAAAATGCAGCCTGCCGGTATTGATTCTTACCGCTCGCGATACCCTCGACGATCGTATCAGCGGCCTCGATACCGGCGCGGACGATTATCTTGTGAAACCCTTTGCGCTTGAAGAGCTCAACGCCCGCATTCGCGCCCTGTTACGTCGTCATTATAATCAGGGCGAAAACGAAATCACGGTGGCGAACATACGTCTTAACACCACGCGCCGTCAGGTCTGGCTGGACGAACAACTGCTGGAACTGACCCCAAAAGAGTTTGCCCTGCTCTCGCGCCTGATGCAGAAAGCCGGTAGCCCGGTACATCGCGAAATTCTCTACAACGATATTTATAACTGGGATAACGAGCCATCGACCAATACGCTGGAAGTCCATATTCACAATCTGCGCGATAAAGTCGGCAAGTCACGAATTCGCACGGTCAGGGGTTTCGGTTATCTTTTGGAAAACAGCGAGGTGACAGATTAACGTATGCCTCTTTTCGCAATCCGAAAATGGCCGATGCGCCACCAGCTTTTACTGACCGTCGGTATCATTCTGCTGGTTTTTCAGGTTATCAGCGTTTTCTGGCTCTGGCATGAAAGTAAGGAGCAGATTGACCTGGAGGTTGCCAGCATCCTGAAAGGCCACAACAACGCCAAACATATTCAGCATGAAGTTCGCGAAGCGGTTGCCAGCTTGCTGGTACCGAGCCTGGTGATTATTGGCCTGGCGCTGTTTGTCTGTTTGAAAGCGGTAAAACGCATTACCCGCCCGCTGTCTGACCTGCAAAAAGAGCTCGATGCGCGTACTCCGGATAATTTACAACCTATCCATCTGGAAAAAACCGTTCTGGAGGTGGATGCGGTAACATCCGCCATCAACCAACTGGTGGCGCGACTGACGCAAACACTCGATCGCGAACGATTGTTCACCGCTGATGTGGCCCATGAACTGCGCACTCCGCTGGCTGGGTTACGCCTGCATCTTGAACTCATCGAAAAAGCACATGCCATAAACATTGGGCCACTGATTCAACGTCTGGATCAAATGACTAACAGCGTCACGCAGTTACTGCAACTTGCGCGCGTCGGCCAGTCATTTTCTGCCGGGAGCTATCAGCGCGTTGAGTTAATGGCGGATGTCATTTTGCCGCTGAAGGATGAGCTTGAATCGATGCTGAAAGGACGCGAACAGACGCTGGTAATAACCGAAAACGTCCCTCCCACTGTGGTTGCAGGCGACGCCACATTGATAAAGGTGATGGTGCGCAACCTCGTCGAAAACGCGTATCGCTACAGCCCCACCCATTCAACCATTACCCTGTCGGCTGCCGCATCACCGACGCCAATGTTAGTTGTCGAAGATGAAGGTCCAGGCATTGATGAATCGAAAGTGGGCGAACTAAGCCAGGCGTTTGTACGCATGGACAGCCGCTATGGCGGAATTGGGCTGGGGTTAAGTATTGTCACGCGTATTGCACAACTGCACGAAGCAGCATTTTATTTGCAAAATCGCGAAGAGAGAAGCGGCACGCGGGCGTGGATTGCCTTCACACCCGCGAACCTGAAACCGAAGTTAAAAAGTCAGAACCCAGTGGCAGAGAAAACCAACGACAATCAGGCCGGAAAGTAACACAGTTAGAGATTGCTGAACGTTTAGATTTGACATGGAACTCTCCTCTTATTGATGAGGAAATTATCCATGTTGCATATTAAGCAAACATTAAGGCTGGCATTGCTCCATGTGATGCCAGCCTCAATTTTTTGAGGTTATGACGCAGCGATAAACAATTCACGTAGCTGATGAAGTTTATCGCGGATCTCGGCAGCTTCTTCAAATTCCAGATTCTGCGCGTGCTGCAACATTTGCGCCTCCAGAGACTGAATTTGCTGCTGTAATGCTTTCGGCGTCAGCACCTGATCCGCTTCAACAATTTGCGCGCTGCCGCGAGACTTGCCACGACCTTTGGTTTTGGTTTTCGCCAGCCCCTCACCCAGCGCCAGAATATCGACCACTTTCTTGTTCAGACCCTGCGGAACAATACCGTGCTCGTCGTTGTAACGCTGCTGCTTCTCACGACGACGTTCTGTTTCACCGATAGCCTTCGCCATCGATGGTGTGATTTTATCGCCATACAGAATGGCTTTACCGTTGATGTTACGCGCGGCGCGCCCAATGGTCTGGATTAGCGAGCGTTCGGAACGCAGGAAGCCCTCTTTATCGGCATCCAGAATCGCCACCAGCGACACCTCTGGCATATCGAGACCTTCTCGCAACAGGTTGATGCCCACCAGCACATCGAACTCGCCAAGCCGCAAATCACGAATAATTTCCATACGTTCGACGGTGTCGATATCTGAGTGCAGGTAGCGCACACGTTCACCGTGTTCTTCAAGATATTCGGTGAGATCTTCCGCCATCCGCTTGGTCAACGTCGTGACCAGCACGCGCTCGTTAATCGCCGTGCGCAGGCGAATTTCTGATAGCAGGTCATCGACCTGCGTCGCCACCGGACGCACTTCAATCACGGGATCCAATAGGCCAGTAGGACGCACCACCTGATCGATAACGTCGCCGCCGGATTTCTCCAGCTCATAGTTCCCCGGTGTCGCAGACACGTAAATCGTTTGCGGCGCGAGGGCTTCAAACTCTTCAAACTTCAGCGGGCGGTTATCGAGTGCTGACGGCAGACGAAAACCATACTCCACCAGCGTCTCTTTACGCGCCCGGTCGCCGCGATACATGCCGCCAATTTGCGGAATGGTCACGTGGGATTCATCAATGACCAGAAGGCCGTCCGCCGGAAGGTAGTCAAACAGCGTCGGCGGCGGTTCGCCCGGCCCGCGTCCCGAGAGATAACGCGAGTAGTTTTCAATGCCCGAGCAGTAGCCCAGTTCATTCATCATTTCAAGGTCAAACTGCGTGCGCTGGCTGAGCCGCTGCTCTTCAAGCAGTTTGTTGTTTTCCAATAACACTTTACGGCGATCCACCAGTTCGTCTTTGATCTCTTCCATCGCCTGTACGATGCGCTCACGCGGGGTGACGTAGTGCGTTTTGGGATAGACCGTAAAACGTTGAATGGTGCCCTCTACGTGGCCCGTCAGTGGGTCAAACAGCGACAGGCGCTCGACTTCTTCATCAAACAGTTCAACGCGCAGCGCCAGGTCTTCTGATTCCGCCGGGAAAATATCGATAACTTCGCCGCGTACGCGGAAGGTACCACGCTGGAAGGCCTGGTCGTTGCGCGCGTATTGAAGCTCGGCCAGCCGCCGCAGTATAGCGCGCTGGTCGATAATCATGCCGACCGTCAGGTGCAGCATCATTTTCAGGTAGAGATCCGGATCGCCCAACCCGTAAATAGCCGATACGGAAGCCACCACAATGACATCACGACGTTCAAGCAAAGCTTTGGTGGCCGACAAACGCATCTGTTCAATGTGTTCGTTCACCGACGCATCTTTCTCGATGAAGGTGTCTGAACTGGGAACGTAGGCTTCCGGCTGGTAGTAATCGTAGTAGGAGACGAAAAACTCAACGGCGTTTTCAGGGAAAAACTCTTTCATCTCGCCATAAAGCTGCGCCGCCAGCGTTTTGTTTGGCGCCAGCACCATCGTTGGGCGCTGGAGATCGGCAATAACGTTAGCCACGGTGAACGTTTTCCCCGAGCCGGTTACCCCCAACAGCGTTTGATGTGCGAGACCATCTTCCAGCCCCTCTTTCAGGCGCGCGATGGCATCAGGCTGGTCGCCAGAGGGTTGAAAGGCCGAATGCAATTTGAACGGTTTACTCATTAACAAGGCTACCTGGTGGCGGGTTGATCGGGCAGGTGATTAATTTTACTCCTCAGCGCAAAATTTGCCAACAAAAAACACTGGATATAAAAACAGTAGCACATTATGGTATTGCTGTTACGCCGTCCTGAACCCACGTTTAGCGGCTGAAATTTGCGCTCTGGCAGGATAAAAAAACGCCCTGCCGAGGTTATCCCCAGAACTTTTTCTGTTTTAACATTTGTCAATATGTGTCATGAAACTTTTATGTCAGTGAGCCACGCTTTCAACCGGGCCATTGCTTTTATTCATCTTACTGATAATAAAAGAGAAGATTGAAAAGCCGCGTTTCGCATCAATTTACTGGCAAGCCGCGTATTCTCTCGTCTGCCGAAGGTTTTCTAACTCTAATACACAAGGTTATCCACAGGAATAGTGGATAAGTGTCTGGAGCCCCTATCCCCTGTCACTCGGGCGTTTTCGTCGATCGCCGCAAAAGCGAGGGGTAAAAATTTTTTATCGTTAAATTTTGATTTTTATCAGCGAAAATCATCATGTGCTTTCTGCGTGACGGCCTTCACATTTTCGTATAAATTTTGCACAGAATTTGCGGGTTATTGCGCCAGTGCTATGCAGTTCCCTCTCTCCAACTCATTCCTCTTTCTTAAGTTAATTCTTAAAAATCAGCCGTTATGCTGAGGAATATCCGTTCTGGCAAGAGAATTGCAATCTTCTTTCGTGACCCCGTCTTTTGGCTTGAGGAGAACACGATGTTGAGTTTGCATGCAGTCAATCATTTCTACGGAAACCAGCACACACTCTGGAACATCGATCTCGAATTGGCTTCCGGCGAGTGCACCTGCTTAATCGGCCTTCCCGGCACGGGGAAAACCACACTGGTGAACTGTATTACCGGTCATCAGCCCATTGAAAGCGGCAGCATGATTTGGCAGCAAACCGGTTCGCCCCCCTGCGATTTAATGCCCCTATCGCCCGTGCGGCGCACAACGCTTGGGATCGGGTACGTGCCTCAGGATAAACGCATTTTTTCGCAGCTTAGCGTGGAAGAGAATTTGCTGATTGCTCTCAAAGCGGCGGGGGAAAACAGCGGAACAGTGAGTCCGGAAATTTACGCACTCTTCCCCTCTCTGTATGCGCTCAGGCAACTTAAGGGCTCTGCTCTCACCGAGGATGACCGTTATCAATTAGCCCTGGCCTGCGCGATGGTCACACGGCCACGGCTGCTGATTCTGGATGAGCCGACGCGCGGCGTGGGCCACGCGTTTATCCATCGGCTGGGGGATTTGCTGCTGCGCCTGAATCGGGAGATTGGGCTGACGATATTGCTCGCAGAACAGCAGCTTCCGTTTATTCAGCGCGTGGCAGACCGTTTCTGCCTGTTACATCGCGGCAGAAACGTGGCCCAGGGCGGCGTGGCGCAGCTTGATGAGCAGTTAATTAAAACGTGGATGACGCCCGGGACAGGGCACTGAGGTCAAGATACTGTCCCAGGTCGTGCTCTGCCAGCGTCGCGCCCAGCCAGGGGATTTCGCCCAGCATCGGCGCATCAATCATCCGTTGCAGCGTCGCCAGATAGGGCTGGTGACGCTTCCCTGGTTCCTCGACATCATTGGCTATCCAGCCCGCCAGCTTCAGGCCAGCCTGCTTGACGGCCTGAACGGTCAGGAGCGCATGGTTGATACAGCCCAGCTTCATGCCGACCACCAGAATCACCGGCAATTGCTCGCGCTGCACCCAATCCGCAAACGTCAGATAGGGCGAAAGCGGCGTATACCAGCCACCCGCGCCTTCCACTAATACCCAATCCGCCTGCGCTTCCAGCGTGCGCAGACCCGCCGACAGAACATCCGCTTCGATCGGGCGCTGTTCCACCTCGCTGATAATGTGCGGCGACGTGGGTTCAGCGAAGGTGTAGGGATTCACCACGTCATAGGCCAACGGCAGCACGCTATTGCGCTGCAATGCCAGCGCATCACTGTTACGCAGTCCGTCAGATGTTTCATCGCTGCCAGAAGCGACAGGTTTGTAGCCTGCTGTCCGGTATCCGAGTGCCCGCGCGGCCTGTAGCAGTGCTGTGCTGGCCACCGTTTTCCCCACTTCCGTGTCAGTGCCGGTAACAAAATAACGTTTAATCACGCGTAATCACTCCAGAAAAAAGATGGTAGGTCAGCGGGCATTGCCCCTCAACTTTTGGCCACGCCAGCTGCAGCTGCTGAAGTTTGCTGCGGGTTAACGGCTCGCGCGCCCGGCCTTCATGCAGATGCGTCGCGCCAATGCCTTTCAAAGAGCGCATCGCGCTCAGCGCATCAGGGAAGAGCAGCGTTATTGAGCGGGCACTACTGTGCTGCTGCCAGCCCGCCTGCGCCTGTCGAAGTGTCTCCTCCGGCAGAAAACGGTTCGCATGGGGGTGCGCATCCACCGCCTGCCAGGCCTGATTCAGCTCGGGCAACGATCCAGCGGTCAGCGTGGTGAAGGCCAGTACGCCACCGGGATGCAACTGGCGATAAAGCTCGGCCAGCGCAATGCGGATATCGCTGCACCACTGCACAGCAAGATTGCTCCACACCAGGTCAAACCCGGCGTCGGGCAACGGAATAGCTTCGATATCCGCCTGCAAGTAGTGCTGTGCCGCCTGCTGCTGGCGCGCCTGCACAAGCATTTCAGCGCAGAGATCCAGCGCGGTGACTTCACAGCCCTGTTCACGCCAGTAGCGGCTATAGCTACCGGGGCCGCAGCCGGCGTCCAGCACACGGTCAAACGTGCGCACCGGGAGTTGTTCAAGCAGATGTGACGCGCTCTGGCGCTGAAGTTCGTTAAACTGGTGATAGTGCGTCGCCGCGCGGCCAAAGGCCGCCGCCACCGCCTGTTTATTCACGGACGCCATGCAGCACCTCCAGCAATGTGTCGATATCTTCTCGTGTATGTGCCGCCGTGAGGGTTAATCGCAAACGCGCGGTTCCGGCGGGTACGGTCGGTGGGCGGATTGCTGTCACCCAACAGCCTTTTTCGCGCAGCGTTTTCGCCAGGGCAAGCGTACGCGCGTTCTCGCCGACAATCAGCGGCTGAATAGCGCTATCCGATGGCGTGAGTTGATAGTCCAGCCCCTGCGCGCCCGCGCGAAAATGCGCGATATGCTGCGCCAGGACTTCCCGCCGCTCGTCGCCCTCACTGCTGCGAATCACGTCAAGAGACGCACGCAGCGCCACCGCTTGTGCCGGGGGCATCGAGGTGCTGTAAATCAGATGACGGGCAAACTGCAGCAGATAATCAGCCAGCGATTCATTACACAGCACCGCCGCACCGCTCAGGCCAAAGGCTTTACCGAAGGTCACCACCAGCAACTCAGGACGCACGCCCTGTTGCCAGCAACTTCCCCGCCCCTGCGCGCCCTTCACGCCGATACCGTGCGCGTCATCCACCATCAGCCATGCGCCTGCCTGCGTGGTCGCCTCGGTGACGTTCGCCAACGGCGCGCTATCGCCGTCCATGCTGAAGACACCTTCGGTCACCACCAGTTGCTGCCCCTCGACAGCACTGCTCAGCAACCGCGCCAGATGCTGGCTATCGTTGTGCTGAAAACGGCGTAGCGCCGCCGGGTTTAGCGCCGCAGCTTCCAGCAGCGAGGCATGGCTTAAACGATCGGCGACGATCCGGTCTTTTTCACTCATCAGCGCGGCGATAACCGCCTGATTGGCGGCGAAACCAGAGATAAACAGCAACGCGCGCGGATAGCCCAGCCACTGGGCGAGTTCCTTTTCCAGATCGCGATGGGCGTGACTGAATCCGGTGACGTGACCCGAGCCGCCGCTGCCTGTGCCGTACTGTTCCGCGCCCTGTTGCCAGGCGCGGATCACCTTAGGGTGCTGGCTCATCCCCAGATAGTCATTACTGGAGAAATTGCGGTAGCGCTGACCTTCACACTCCAGCCAGCGCCCGGCGCCCTGCGCCAGCGGCACACGACGACGCAAGGCATCTGCCTCTCGCCGTTGCGCTAACGCGCTATCGATGCGTTGCTGCCAGCTCATACCGCCGCCGCGTTGTAATACGTTTCGGTGTCCGGCGTCATCAACGCCTGCTCCAGGCGCTGCTGCTGTTCGTTATCGCCCGCGGTAACGGTGGTTTGTTCCGGGTTCAGGCCCAGCTTGCGGAACAGCTGTAAATCTTTGTCTTCTTCCGGGTTCGGCGTCGTCAGCAGTTTGCAGCCGTAGAAAATCGAGTTGGCACCGGCCATAAAGCACATCGCCTGCGTTTGCTCATTCATCTGCTCGCGTCCGGCAGAAAGGCGCACGTGCGAGGTCGGCATCATGATGCGCGCCACGGCGATAGTGCGAATAAAATCAAAAGCATCAACATCTTCGTTATCCGCAAGCGGCGTGCCCTTCACCTTCACCAGCATGTTGATAGGCACGCTTTCCGGCGGCGTCGGCAGATTCGCCAGTTGCAGCAGCAGGCCCGCGCGATCGGTGACCGTTTCGCCAAGACCCACAATCCCGCCGGAACAGACTTTGATACCGGCATCGCGCACTTTATCCAGCGTATCGAGGCGCTCCTGATAGCTGCGGGTAGTGATGATATTGCCGTAGAATTCCGGCGAGGTGTCCAGGTTGTGGTTGTAGTAGTCGAGCCCCGCCGAGGCCAGGCGCTGCGCCTGCGAATCGGACAACGTTCCGAGCGTCATAC
The DNA here is from genome assembly GCF_965231525.1 of Pseudocitrobacter faecalis. NCBI lineage: Bacteria > Pseudomonadati > Pseudomonadota > Gammaproteobacteria > Enterobacterales > Enterobacteriaceae > Pseudocitrobacter > Pseudocitrobacter faecalis. The sequence goes on from NZ_CBDDNJ010000002.1 coordinate 2,902,896, forward strand.
AGGCTTCCAGGCCCATCTCTTTCACGCCCTGCACCATTTGTTCAAGGTAAGGCATATCGCGCTCGTGCGGGTTTTTCCACGCCGCGCCCATGCAGAAACGGGTAGAACCGGCGAGCTTCGCCTTGCGGGCCGAATCCAGCACCTGCTCCACTTCCATCAGGCGCTCGCTCTCCAGCCCGGTTTTATAGCGCGAGCTTTGCGGGCAATATTTGCAATCTTCCGGGCATGCGCCGGTTTTAATCGACAACAGGGTGCTGACCTGCACCTGGCGCGGGTCAAAATGCTGACGATGGATCTGCTGCGCTTCAAACAGCAAATCAAGCAACGGTTTCTCAAAAAGTTCGGTGACCTGCGACATTGTCCAGCGTAAAGGGTTAGCCATTGGCTTCTCCGGGGGTTTTGTTAATTTTCGGATCGGTTTATACTCGTAAACCTAAAACTTTTCAAAATGGTTTACAAGTCGATTATGACAACGGACGATCTCGCCTTCGATCAACAGCATATCTGGCACCCTTACACCTCGATGAGCGCCCCGCTTCCCGTATACCCGGTGGTTTCCGCACACGGCTGCGAGCTACAACTGGCGAGCGGCGAACAACTGGTTGACGGCATGTCATCGTGGTGGGCCGCAATTCACGGCTACAATCACCCGCGTCTGAATGCGGCGATGAAAGCGCAGATTGACCAGATGTCGCATGTGATGTTTGGTGGCATTACCCATCCCAGCGCGGTGGCGTTGTGCCGCAAGCTGGTGGCGATGACGCCAGAATCGCTGGAATGCGTTTTCCTGGCGGATTCCGGATCCGTGGCGGTGGAAGTGGCGATGAAAATGGCATTGCAGTACTGGCAGGCCAAAGGCGAACCACGCCAGCGTTTCCTGACCTTTCGCAACGGTTATCACGGCGATACCTTTGGCGCGATGTCGGTCTGCGACCCGGACAACTCCATGCACAGCCTGTGGAAAGGCTACCTGCCGGAAAACCTGTTCGCGCCAGCCCCCGCCAGCCGCTTTGACGGTGAATGGGATGAACGCGATATGGTGGCATTTGCCCGCCTGATGGCCGCGCATCGTCATGAAATTGCGGCGGTGATCCTCGAACCCATTGTGCAGGGCGCGGGCGGGATGCGTATGTATCATCCTGAGTGGCTCAAACGTATTCGTAAGATGTGCGACCGGGAAGGCATTCTCCTGATTGCCGATGAAATCGCGACCGGATTTGGCCGCACCGGAAAACTGTTTGCCTGTGAACATGCGGGTATCACGCCTGATATTCTCTGCCTGGGGAAAGCGATCACTGGCGGCACCATGACCCTTTCCGCCGCGCTCACCACCCGGCTGGTGGCTGAAACCATCAGCAACGGCGAAGCGGGCTGCTTTATGCATGGCCCAACCTTTATGGGTAATCCGCTGGCTTGCGCGGTAGCGACGGAAAGCCTGGCAATTCTGGAGAGCGGGGAATGGCAGCAGCAGGTTGCAGCGATTGAAGAACAGTTATGTCGTGAACTTGCCTCGGCGAAAAGCCTGGCGCAGGTGGCGGATGTTCGCGTGCTGGGGGCGATTGGCGTCGTGGAAACTCGCAAACCGGTGAACATGGCCGCCCTGCAACGCTTCTTTGTCGAACAGGGCGTGTGGATCCGCCCGTTTGGTAAGCTTATTTACCTGATGCCGCCGTATATCATTTCCACAGACCAATTAAGTCGCCTCACCCGCGCGATGTGTGAAGCGCTGGATACTGACACATTTTTTATCGATTAATGCCCGGTAAATGTGCCTCTCTAAGGCTACACTGCTTTATTAATCAGTAGATTAAGGAGGCAATGATGATTTTAGTCAGTCATGACCTGCGTGAGGGCGAAAAACTGCCGCAACGTCAGGTGTTTAATGGCATGGGCTATGAAGGTGACAATCTCTCTCCGCATCTGGCGTGGGATGAAGTTCCGCCAGGCACCAAAAGTTTTGTGGTGACCTGTTTCGACCCTGATGCGCCGACCGGTTCCGGCTGGTGGCACTGGGTCGTGGCGAACCTGCCTGCCGATACGCGCGTGCTGCCGCAGGGCGCGGGCTCCGGCATTGCCGCTCTGCCGGAAGGTGCCGTTCAGACGCGCACCGACTTCGGTAAAGCGGGCTACGGCGGTGCCGCGCCGCCGAAAGGGGAAACGCACCGCTATATCTTTACCGTCCACGCGCTGGATGTGGAACGCATCGACGTTGACGAAAACGCCAGCGGCGCGATGGTTGGCTTTAACGTCCATTTCCATACGCTCGGCAGCGCTTCAATTACGGCCCTGTTCAGCTAATCGGATTGCCGGAATGTATTGCTACATTCCGGCCCTAATCCTGTCTAAAAAACCTTTTACATCAGTCACTGCGCTTTTTTGTTCAGCACATCTTCCCGTTTCGCTCAACTTAGTATAAAAAGGCTGGTTTAAATGGAACCCTTTTACTCAACTAGCCTGGAGCAACATGAACACTTTATCGGTTTCCCGTCTGGCGCTGGCATTGGCTTTCGGCGTGACACTGACTGCTTGCAGCTCAACCCCTGCGGATCAACGCCCGTCTGAACAGGCCGCACCGGGGACGTCATCCCGTCCGGTTTTATCCGCAGATGAAGCGCAAAACTTCGTTGCCGCACGTTACTTCACTGCTCTCGATCCTAAAGGCGCGGCCTGGTCGCCGTCTTCTATTAGCACCCCGGCTCAACCTGATTTCGTTGTCGGCGCAGCGGGCCAGCAGGGCGTAACGCACACCTCCATCCAGGCCGCTGTCGATGCTGCCATTGCGCGTCACAGCAGCAAGCGCCAGTACATTGCGATTCTGCCGGGCGAGTATCAGGGTACCGTCTATGTTCCAGCGGCTCCGGGCAGCATCACGCTGTACGGTACGGGCGAAAAACCGCTCGACGTGAAAATTGGCCTGGCAATCGACTCCGAAATGGCGCCTGCCGCCTGGCGTCATCTGGTCAACCCGGCCGGAAAATACATGCCGGGCAAACCGTCCTGGTATATGTATGACAACTGCCAGAGCAAACGTAGCGCAACCATCGGCGTGATGTGTTCAGCGGTCTTCTGGTCTCAGAACAACGGCCTGCAACTGCAGAATCTGACCATTGAAAATAACCTTGGCGACAGCGTCGATGCCGGTACACATCAGGCAGTGGCCCTGCGCACCGATGGGGATAAGGTACAAATCAATAAGGTGAACATTCTGGGCCGCCAGAACACCTTCTTTGTGACCAACAGCAGCGTCAACAACCGCCTGCAAAACGACCGTCAGACCCGCACGCTGGTGAGCAACAGCTACCTCGAAGGGGATGTGGACATCGTTTCTGGCCGTGGCGCCGTGGTATTCGATAACACCGACTTCCGCGTGGTGAACTCGCGCACTCAGCAAGAAGGCTACGTCTTCGCACCGGCGACTCAGTCAAATATCTATTACGGTTTCCTGGCTATCAACAGTCGCTTTACGGCGTCCGGCGATAACGTTGCACAACTGGGTCGCTCTCTGGACGTTGATGGCAACACCAACGGTCAGGTCGTCATTCGCGACAGCGTGATTAACGGAGGCTTCAACATGGCAAAACCGTGGGCCGACGCGGCAATCTCCAAACGTCCATTCGCAGGTAACACCGGCGCGAAAGACGATAAAGGGAATGTGCAGCGTGATCTGAACGACCGTAACTTCAACCGCATGTGGGAATTCAACAACCGCGGCGTGGGAAGCACTGTCCTGGCAGAGCCGAAGCAGTAAGCTTTACGGTTAGCAAAATTGCCTGATGCGCTACGCTTATCAGGCCTACTATCGGTGTATTTGTAGGCCGGATAAGGCGAAGCCGCATCCGGCATGAACAAAGCGCACTTTGTTAACGAAAAAACCTCGCCGCGGCGAGGTTTTTTGTTTTCAGCATAAGCTCAACGCTTAGTAGGCGTTAACCACCACCCACATTGGCCCCTGCCCGACAGCATAACGGCCCTTCTCTTCCAGTAAACCTTGTTCACCTTTGATTTCATACACCGCGATATGATGCGATTTCTGCCCGGCGGCAATGACATATTTACCACTGTGGTCGATGTTGAAACCGCGCGGCTGGGTTTCCGTCGGCTGGAAACCTTCTACTGCCAGCACGCTGCCATCTTCAGAGACGCTGAAAACAGTAATCAGGCTGGAAGTACGGTCGCAGGCGTAGAGATGACGACCATCCGGCGTAATGTGGATATCTGCCGCCCAGCGGGTATCGCAGAAATCAGGCGGCATCATATCCAGCGTCTGTACGCACTCGATTTTGCCGTACGGATCTTTCAGCTCCCATACATCAACCGAACTGTTCAGCTCGTTCACGCAATAAGCGTACTGCTGATTCGGATGGAACACCAGATGACGCGGGCCCGCCCCTTCAACGGTGGTGACTTCAGCAGGCTCCTGCGCAACCAGATGCCCGTCGTCGCTCAGGGTAAACAGGCAAATGCGATCCTGCTTCAGCGCCGGAACCCACAGGGTACGGTTATCCGGGGAGATATTCGCCGAGTGACAGCCTTCCAGCCCTTCAACAACATCTACTGTTTCGCGCGGAATACCGTCTTCCAGACGCGTCACGCTGACGCACCCGGCATTATAAGAACCACTGAAGACGAAGTTACCCTGGCGATCGGTTGAAATATGCGTCGGGCTGCCCGGTAGCGGCGCTTCGGCGGCAAATGTCAGTGCACCATCGTCCGGGGCAATACGATAGGCCAGCACGCGAAATTCCGGGCGTACGCCCACATACAGATAACGTTTATCAGGACTTACCACCATCGGCTGCACCTGACCCGGTACATCCACCACCTGAACCAACGTCAGGTTGCCATCATGGCCCAGCGACCAGACGTGGATCTGCTGGCTTTCGGGGCTGGCGGTATAAACGGTTTGTTTCATGACTACACCTCAGAAAATGGAAATCCATTCTACTCCAATAGGTTAACGAATATTGAAGCATAACGTTCAAACGACAATCAGCGATACAACACACCATAACGCGACAAGGAAATCAATAATTTAGCACATCATTTCTTCTGCTTTATGCAAGATTAAAAGTATAGACCCTGCATCTCCACAAGCGTGGACAGGCCCGGTCACAGGCGCTGAAGCGTCGTAAGGAACTTTTTTAGCACTTCCGAGCGAACAATCCGGTGGCACACCAACGTCAGCTCGCTCTCGTTGAGCCTATCAATAATGTCAATGTAGGCCACATTTTCCAGGCGTACGGCGGTTGCAGAGATCGGTAGCAGCGCAACACCCAATCCTGCTGAAACCAGGCTGATGACCATAGAGACTTCAGTCGCGTATTGTACGACTCTCGGATGAAAACCCGCCTGACGACACGCATCATGAAAATATTGCTCCAGACCGATACCCTCAGGATCGCGCAGCGTTATCCACTCATCGCCCTTGAGAGAAGCGAGCGTTAGCGCCGCCGAACCGGCAAGAGGATGCTGACAAGGCAGCGCGAGGACGGTTTTCTCTGAGGCGAAGGTTTTACATTGCAACTCTTCAGGTAATAAAGGTAATGGCGCACGAATAATAGCCGCATCCAGTTGGTTTCTTTGTAGCGAGGCGTACAGCGTTTGTACATTCCCCGTGGTCAGCGAAAGCGTAATATTCGGCCACTGCGCATGTAACGTGCGTAAAACTGCAGGCAGTTTTTCATCGAGCATCGCGCTTGAGACACAGCCCAGATTCAATACCCCTTGCTCGCCACGTGCGGTTTGGCGGGCATCAAGGATGGCCTCGTCAACCATATGCAGCGCGACTTTCGATTTCTGCAGAAAGGCTTCACCCGCCGGAGTCAGCGTTAAACGGCGGTGCGCGCGATGAAAGAGCGTAACCCCGAGACGTTCTTCCAGCGTTTTGATCTGCTGGCTCAGCGCAGGCTGCGCCATATTCAGGCGCTCAGCAGCCCGGTGCATGTGCAGCTCTTCGGCAACGGTAATAAAGTGGCGCATGAGTCGAAATTGCATCAGCCACTACCTCATAAAATTGATATGAATTTTATTATCAATTTAGCATTAATGATGCAATTGATGACATTCCTCTTTCGCATAAAAATAGGGTTATTCATTTTAAGGAGGATGTATGGAACAGCAGATTAACGATTTGAGAAGCGCCATTGCCGTGTTACAACAGCATGAAGGCCAATACAGAGAAACAGACCATCCGGTTGATCCTAAAGCAGAACTCGCCGGCGTTTATCGCTACATCGGCGCGGGCGGTACGGTAAAACGCCCTACCCGAACTGGCCCGGCGATGATGTTTAATAGCATTAAAGGCTACCCTGATTCGCGTATTCTGGTCGGGATGCACGCCAGCCGTGAACGCGCAGCGCTGCTTCTCGGCTGCAAGCCTTCCGAACTGGCACAGCATGTGGGTCAGGCGGTAAAAAATCCCATCGCGCCGGTCGTGGTTCCTGCCGAACACGCACCATGCCAGGAGCAAGTCTGGTACGCTGATGACCCTGACTTTGACCTGCGCAAACTGCTTCCCGCCCCCACCAACACGCCCATTGATGCCGGGCCTTTTTTCTGCCTGGGCCTGGTTTTAGCCAGCGATCCGCAGGACGCGTCGCTGACGGATGTCACTATCCATCGCCTGTGTGTACAGGAACGGGATGAACTGTCGATGTTCCTGGCCGCAGGACGGCATATCGAAGTCTTCAGAAAAAAAGCAGAAGAGGCCGGTAAGCCTTTACCGGTGACCATTAATATGGGGCTCGATCCAGCAATTTATATCGGTGCCTGCTTTGAAGCGCCGACCACGCCGTTTGGTTATAACGAATTGGGCGTTGCGGGTTCGCTTCGTCAATCTCCGGTCGAACTGGTGCAGGGCGTGGCGGTAAATGAAAAAGCGATCGCCCGCGCGGAAATTATTATTGAAGGGGAATTACTGCCAGGCGTTCGCGTTCGTGAAGATCAGCACACGGATTCCGGACACGCGATGCCGGAGTTTCCCGGTTATTGTGGTGAAGCTAACCCTTCCCTGCCGGTCATCAAAGTGAAAGCGGTCACCATGCGTCGTCAGGCTATCCTGCAAACACTGGTCGGGCCCGGAGAAGAGCATACAACGCTTGCCGGTCTGCCCACGGAAGCCAGCATCCGAAATGCCGTGGAAGAGGCCATTCCTGGTTTCCTGCAAAATGTCTATGCGCATACGGCAGGCGGCGGTAAATTCCTGGGGATTTTGCAGGTCAAAAAACGTCAGGCTTCCGATGAAGGACGCCAGGGGCAAGCCGCGCTCATTGCACTTGCCACCTATTCCGAGCTCAAAAATATTATTCTCGTCGACGAAGATGTCGATATCTTTGATAGCGATGACATCCTTTGGGCGATGACGACACGCATGCAGGGCGATGTCAGCATTACGAACTTACCGGGGCTCAGGGGTCATCAGTTGGATCCTTCCCAGTCACCTGAATACAGTCACTCTATTCGCGGTAACGGCATTACCTGCAAAACCGTGTTTGACTGCACGGTACCCTGGGCGCTGAAATCAAAATTTGAACGCGCACCCTTTATGGAACTGGATCCCACCCCCTGGGCACCGGACTTATTTGAGAAATAATGGACGGGTCGTCATTTTAGCGGGCAATGCGGAATTTGCCCGCGCCATTTTGCTGCACAGGCGAGTCGGTGTACCATCCTGGACAGTGATTTTAATCTGACTTGAGACCCTACTATGACTGCACGTGTGATTGCCCTGGATCTGGACGGTACCCTACTCACTCCGAAAAAAACGCTCCTGCCTTCCTCGCTGGAAGCGCTGATGCGCGCAAAAGATGCGGGATATCAATTACTTATCGTCACCGGTCGCCATCACGTTGCCATTCACCCTTTTTATCAGGCGCTGGCGTTAGATACACCGGCAATTTGCTGTAACGGCACCTATTTGTATGATTATCATGCGAAAAAAGTGTTAGAAGCCGATCCGATGCCGGTCGACAAAGCACAGCAGCTTATCGCGATGCTGGATGAATATCACATCCACGGCCTGATGTATGTGGATGACACCATGATGTATCAGTATCCCACCGGGCATGTCGTACGTACCAGCAACTGGGCGCAGTCTTTGCCGGAAGCACAGCGTCCCTCCTTCACCCAGGTCGATTCTCTAGCACGGGCCGCGAGCGAGGTGAAAAACGTCTGGAAATTTGCCCTGACCGATGAAGACCTGCCGAAACTGAGAAAATTCGGCGAGCAGGTTGAAGAGACGTTACAGCTTGAGTGCGAATGGTCATGGCACGATCAGGTGGACATCGCTCGCCAGGGAAACAGCAAAGGCAAGCGTCTAACCCAGTGGGTGGAATCACAAGGGTTGTCGATGAAAGACGTCATTGCGTTTGGCGATAACTTCAACGATATCAGCATGCTGGAAGCGGCTGGAATGGGGGTAGCGATGGGAAATGCCGACGACGCGGTGAAAGCGCGCGCCAACGTGGTGATTGGCGATAACACCACCGATACCATCGCCGAATTTATCTATACCCGCTTGCTGTGATCAGGCAGTAATCGACACGCTCTTGATTTGCGCATAGAGCCATTGGCCTGGCTTCACCGCCAGGTCATCCCTTGCCCACGGGCTGATCCGCGCCCACAGCGTTCTGCCGCTGACGTCTAACTGCACTTCCACTTGGCCATTATTATCGTAACATTGCATCACTTTGGCGTGCAGCACGTTGCGGATACTGGTATGCGGTGAGGGTTGCAGCACCAGCGAAACATCTGTCGCCTGAATACGCACGCGCACGGCAGACTGAAGCGGGCGCTCAAGTTTATTCACCCACACATGCTGATCGCCCAGCGCCAGAGCGGTCATCGCGTAATGCGGATGATGCTCCAGCACCGTGACGCGTAAAATCGAACTTTGCTGATCCTGCGGCAGCCAGGGATGCATCACGCTGCTGCCCCAGACTTCCTCCAGATTACCGAAGGCTTTAACCTGACCGGCTTCCAGCACCAGCACTTTGTCCGCCAGATGAAGAATTTCATCCAGCGAGTGGCTGACATAAAGCATCGGAATATTAATCTCGCGCGCCAGGCGTTGCAGATACGGCAGCAGCTCGCGTTTACGCGGAATATCCAGCGAGGCGAGCGGTTCATCGAGCAGCAGAAGTTCTGGCGCGGTGAGCAGCGCCCGACCAATCGCCACGCGTTGCTTTTCGCCGCCGGATAAACTTCCCGGCAGACGATCGAGCAGTGCTTCAATACCCAGCAGCGTCACCAGTTTATCAAACTGGCTCTCCATGCTTTTAGCCATGCCATACCGCAGATTGCCGCGCACTTTATAGTGAGGAAAAAGACGTGCATCCTGGAAGACATAGCCCACGCGGCGTTTTTCCGGGGCCAGGCAGATGCCTTTTTCGGCATCATTCAGTACACGATCGTTAAGCACTATGCGCCCTTTCTCGGGGCGAGTCAGACCGCTGATGGCATTAATTAGCGACGTTTTCCCCGCGCCGGATACGCCAAATACGGCGGTGATCCCACTGGCAGGCAGCGATTCATGAATAGTCAGGCAGTGCGAGCCCAGCGTTTGGCTAAAGTTCAGTTCAAGCATGCTTTACGCCCCAATCCGTTGACGGCTCACGCGCGCCAGCCATTCCGAAATCATCAGAGAAATCAGCGCCAGCGCAATCGAAATAAGACACAGCCTTGCCGCCGCGCTTTCACCACCAGGCGTTTGAATCAGGGTGTACATGGCGGAAGGAATGGTGCGGGTTTCGCCAGGGATATTGGAGACAAAGGTAATGGTTGCCCCGAACTCGCCCAGCGAGCGGGCAAACGCCAGTACGGTGCCGACGATGATTCCGGGTAGCATCAGCGGCAACGTAATGGTGCAAAACACCCGCCAGCGCCCTGCACCCAGCGTTCTTGCGGCCTGTTCCAGTTTGATGTCCACCCCTTCCAGCGCCAGACGAATCGCGCGTACCATCAGCGGAAAAGACATCACCGCTGCGGCCATCACGGCCCCGCGCCAACTGAAAGCAAAGGTCAGGCCGAACCAGTCATAAAGCCAGGCACCGATAAAACCGCGTCGCCCCATCGCCACCAGCAATAAATAACCCACCACCACCGGCGGCAACACCAGCGGAAGATGGATGAATCCATCGAGTAAGGCTTTGCCGGGGAAATTACGCCTCACCAGCAGCCAGGCAAAGAAGATCCCAAAGGGCAAACTGAATAACACCGCGAGAGTTGATACTTTCAGGCTCAGCAACACCGCCTGCCATTCGGGATCCGTTAATATCATTGTTGTGTGGTAAATCCGTAACGTTTAAAGATGGCTGAAGCCTGCGGCCCTTGCAGATAGTCGTAGAACGCGGTAACGGTGGCATTTTTATGACCGTCGATAATCGCCAGCGGGTATTCCACTCTCTTATGGGAATCTTCCGGGAACGTACCGACCACTTTCACGCCTTTGCTGGCCACAGCGTCAGAGCCGTAGACGATACCCAGCGGTGCTTCGCTGCGCTCTACCAGCGCCAGTGCGCCACGCACATCTTCCGCCGGGGCCAGTTTTGGTGACAGGGTATCCCAGGCGCCCAGTTTTTGCAGCGCTTCTTTCGCATAAATGCCCGCCGGCACGTGATCCGGATCGCCTACCGCCAGACGTCCGTCCTTCAACAGTTTCGTCCAATCGGTTTTGGCATTAATAGTTATATCGCCCTGCGCGCTGGCCTTAGGCGCGACGACCACTAGGCTATTGCCGAGCAGCGTTTTGCGCGTCGCCGTGTCGATAGACTTTTTATCTACCGCGTAATCCATCCATTTCTGGTCAGCAGAAATAAAGAGAGCCGCAGGTGCACCCGCTTCAATCTGACGCGCAAGCGTAGAAGAAGAGGCAAACGAAGAGACGACATCCACGTTCTTCTCTTTCTTATACGCTTTGGCAATATCCTGCATTGCATTCGTCAGCGATGCTGCAGCGAAAACGGTGATTTTGCCGTCATCCGCCAGGGCGTGGCCCGCCACTGAGAGCGCAAGCGTAGTCCCTGCAACCAAACGTAACCATGAACCTGCCATTTGAAACTCCTGTGAATATCGTTGTATATCGACAAATATAGCGACAAGCCAGACCATTTCCTAGCGTTAATTCATTACTTTTAAGGGGTATTATCGGCAAAAATGCGGGGAGCTTGAAAGCAAAACGCCCGGTATAGACCGGGCGTTGGGGGAAATCAGTGGTTCTGCGGGCGATTATCTTTGTGGCCAACGCCAGAAAAGACGTTGAACACTTCACCGAGTCCGTAAATCGCCCCCATAATGATTGCCATTACGATAGGTACCATGATTACGGCAAAAACCAGACTTTTCAGCAGTTCTAACATGGTTTACTCCAGACATTACGTTTACCTTATTGTAACCATCTTCAGGAGAAAAACACTCCCTTTTGTGCGATGCGCTTTGCCCTTGCCATCATTTCAGTCACAATAACCCTTTTTTCAGGATGCTCTTTATGCAGGCAGAAATTCTCCTCACCCTCAAGCTTCAGCAACGTCTGTTTGCCGACCCGCGTCGCATCTCGCTGTTGAAACAAATTGCGCAAACCGGCTCCATCAGCCAGGGCGCGAAGAACGCCGGCATCAGCTATAAAAGCGCCTGGGATGCCATCAATGAAATGAATACATTGAGCGAACAGTCTCTGGTGGATCGCGCAACGGGCGGGAAAGGCGGCGGCGGCGCGGTGCTGACGCGTTATGGCCAGCGTCTTATTCAGCTTTACGACCTGCTGGCACAAATTCAGCAAAAAGCGTTCGACGTGCTGAGCGATGATGACGCCCTGCCCCTCGATAGTCTGCTGGCCGCCATTTCCCGTTTTTCCCTGCAAACCAGCGCCCGCAACCAGTGGTTTGGTACCGTCACCCGTCGCGACCACCAGCAGGTGCAGCAGCATGTGGATATTTTATTGGCCGACGGTGAAACCCGCCTGAAAGTTGCCATCACCGCGCAAAGCGGCGAACGCCTTGGTCTGGATGAAGGCCAGGAAGTACTGGTGCTGTTGAAGGCGCCGTGGGTCAGCGTTACGCGCGATCCGTCGCAAGCCCGCGATGCGGACAACCAGCTTGCCTGTCGTATCAGCCATATCCAGCGCGGCACCGAACAGTGCGAGGTACTAATGACGCTGCCGGACGGGCAGACTCTGTGTGCAACATTGCCGCTAAAGAAAGCCGAAGAACTGGAAGAAGGTGCCGAGGTCACAGCATATTTTAATGCTGACCGCATCATTCTCGCCACGTTGTGCTGATGCCATTGACATCATGATGTGAAAGACGTATCCCTGATAAAAATCGCTGCAAAAAATGGGATACACAATGTCATCATTGCAAATTTCGCAAGGCACGTTTCGTCTTAGCGACACCAAAACGCTAAAAATTGAGCAACTGACCCTGCGCGCCGGTGAAAGCTGGGCTTTTGTCGGAAGCAACGGTAGCGGCAAATCAGCACTCGCCCGTGCGCTGGCGGGAGAACTGCCGCTCCTTTCCGGAACCCGCACGTGTCAGTTTACACGTATCACCCGCCTCTCCTTCGAGCAATTGCAGAAACTGGTGAGCGAGGAATGGCAGCGCAACAACACGGATTTGCTCAGCCCCGGCGAGGATGACACTGGCCGCACTACCGCAGAAATCATTCAGGATGAGGTCAAAAACGCGACACGTTGCGCAGCGCTCGCCGACCGTTTTGCCATCAGCCATTTACTGGAAAGGCGCTTTAAATATCTCTCTACCGGCGAAACACGCAAAACCCTGCTGTGTCAGGCGCTGATGGCGGAACCCGATTTATTGATCCTCGATGAGCCGTTTGACGGGCTCGACGTTGCCTCCCGCCAGCAACTGGCAGAGCATCTCGCCAGCCTCAGTGAGGCCGGTTATACGCTGGTGCTGGTTCTCAACCGCTTTGATGATATCCCCGATTTTGTGCCCTTTGCTGGGGTGCTGGCCGAATGTTCACTCATCGAAACTGGCGAAAAAAATGCGCTGCTGGCGCAAACGCTCGTCGCCCAACTGGCACACAGTGAAAAACTGAGCGGCATGACTTTGCCCGAGCCTGACGCCCCTTCTGCACGTTTGCTGCTTGCCGACGATGAAGCACGCATTGTGCTGCGTGACGGCGTCGTCTCCTATAACGATCGGCCCATTATCAATCACCTGAGCTGGACAGTTGGGCCCAACGAGCACTGGCAGATTGTCGGCCCTAACGGTGCGGGGAAATCGACGCTGTTAAGCCTGGTGACAGGCGACCATCCGCAGGGTTACAGCAACGACCTGACGCTGTTTGGCCGCCGTCGCGGCAGCGGCGAAACCATCTGGGATATCAAGAAACATATCGGCTACGTCAGCAGTAGTCTGCATCTGGATTACCGCGTTAGCACCACGGTACGTAACGTCATTCTTTCCGGTTATTTTGACTCCATCGGCATTTACCAGGCGGTGTCGGATAAACAACGTAAGCTGGTCGATCGGTGGCTCGCGATTCTCGGTATGAATGCGCGTACCGCCGATGCGCCGTTTCACAGTCTGTCATGGGGACAGCAGCGGCTGGCGCTTATCGTTCGTGCGCTGGTCAAACACCCGACGTTGCTGATTCTTGATGAACCACTGCAAGGGCTGGATCCGCTCAACCGCCAGCTAGTGCGCCGCTTTATTGATGTGTTGATCAGCGAGGGGAAAACGCAGTTACTGTTTGTCTCACACCATGCGGAAGATGCGCCAGACTGTATTACCCATCGGTTGGAATTTATTGCCGACGGTGAGGGATATCGCTACCAGGTAGGTAAAATATAAATATCAGGGCTCTCTTTGAGGAGCCCTGATTATATATAAAGGCAACCTTAATCCTGTATTAACAAAATCTAAAAAGTGAAAACAGAGCGTCAGGAATAGAATCCCAACGCTCTTTTAATTTTAGCGCTGACAATGACGTCGGCTGTGTTATTTACAGGAAAATACATGAATCTGACGTTTAGGTTTCCCCACGCACATTGCATTTTTTTCAGTTTCCTTTTTGCATTATCTTTTCAGGTTTTTGCGGCGAATCAACCAGAACCGCAGCAAGCCGAAGACCCCGCCGAGATTGCCTTTGCCGCCATGCAGCGTGTAGCGGTTCCCGGCCCGGCGACCATCCCATTGGGCAAAAAAGCCTCCATTCAATTACCCAAAGATTATGTCTATTTCCCGCCGAAAGAATCGTCCGTATTTATGACGGAGCTGGGAAATTACGTCGACGATGAGAATTTTTATGGTTTGGTGTTCCATAAAAATATCGATGGCTTTATTTCTATTGATTATGACAATTCCGGTTATATCAAAGATGATGATGCAAAAGACTGGGATGCCGATGAATTACTCAAAAGCCTGCGTGAAGGAACAAAAGAGGGCAATAAAGATCGCGTGAAAAAAGGAATTCCGGCAATAGAGGTCATTGGCTGGGTCGAAAAACCCACCTATGATGCTACAACTCACCGTTTAATCTGGTCTGCCGCGCTGCAAGACATTGGCAGCAATGTGCCCGTGAACGAACAAGGTGTTAACTACAATACTTACCTGCTGGGTCGTGAGGGTTACTTCGAGCTGAATCTGATTACCGATCGCGGCAGTGTGGAAGCCGCCAAACCGTTGACGAAAACGCTGCTTAATACGGTCAACTTTAACCAGGGTCAGCGTTACAGCGACTACAACGCTAAAACCGATAAACTGGCTGAATATGGTTTGGCCGCACTCATTGGAGGTATTGCCGCGAAAAAAGTTGGCCTGTTGGCGATGATTGGCATCACGCTGCTTAAATTCTGGAAAATTGCTATGTTTGGCCTGATTGCCGCAGGGGCAGGGCTGAAACACTTGCTGTTCCGTAAAAAATCTGACGACTAATCAGCCCCTCCCCGGTTGCGCCAGTGCGGCTTGACTGCGCGGGCGCAACGTCAGACGTTACACAAAAAATCAGTGCCCATTTTTAAGATTTATACGATAAGAGGTAACCAATTGATAAATAAAAAATATTAACTAACATCGCGTTGATTTATTCAGTGTAAACGATTCCACTAATTTATCCCATGTCACACTTTTCCCTTCTCTGGTATGCTATCTTCATTACATACCATATGCCTAATGGAGCGAAAAATGAGAGTACTGGTTACGGGTGGTAGCGGTTACATTGGGAGTCATACCTGCGTGCAACTGCTGCAACAGGGCCATGATGTCATCATTCTTGACAACCTGTGTAACAGCAAACGCAGCGTCCTACCGGTGATCGAACGTCTGGGCGGCAAAAAAGCCACGTTCGTGGAAGGCGATATTCGCGATGAAGCATTGATGACCACGATCTTAACCGATCATGCCATCGAGGCGGTGATCCACTTCGCGGGTCTGAAGGCTGTTGGCGAGTCGGTACAAAAACCGTTGGAGTATTATGACAATAACGTCAACGGAACACTACGACTGGTTTCCGCCATGCGTGCCGCGAATGTCAAAAACTTCATTTTCAGCTCCTCTGCGACCGTTTACGGCGACCAGCCTAAAATCCCTTACGTTGAAAGCTTCCCTACCGGCACGCCGCAAAGCCCGTATGGCAAAAGCAAACTGATGGTTGAACAAATCCTGACCGACCTGCAAAAAGCGCAGCCGGACTGGAGCATTTCGTTGCTGCGCTACTTTAACCCGGTGGGCGCACATGCGTCTGGCGATATGGGTGAAGATCCGCAGGGCATCCCGAATAATCTGATGCCGTATATCGCGCAGGTTGCCGTTGGTCGCCGCGAATCGCTGGCGATTTTCGGTAACGACTACCCCACGCCTGACGGCACGGGTGTACGCGACTACATCCACGTGATGGACCTCGCCGATGGCCACGTCGCCGCGATGGAAAAACTGGCGAACAAAGCCGGTGTGCATATCTATAACCTCGGTGCCGGCGTAGGCAGCAGCGTGCTTGACGTGGTGAACGCCTTTAGCAAAGCCTGCGGCAAACCGATTAACTACCATTTCGCTCCGCGTCGCGATGGCGACCTTCCGGCCTACTGGGCCGATGCCTCCAAAGCTGACAAGGATCTGAACTGGCGCGTAACCCGTAATCTCGATGAAATGGCGCAGGACACCTGGCACTGGCAGTCCCGTCATCCTCAGGGATATCCAGACTAAGGATTTGTGATGACGCAATTTAACCCCGTCGATCATCCCCACCGCCGTTATAACCCTTTAACGGGGCAGTGGATTTTAGTTTCACCGCATCGCGCAAAACGCCCCTGGCAAGGGGCGCAAGAGACACCGTCAAAACAGACGCTGCCCGCGCACGATCCGGACTGTTTTTTATGCCCGGGCAACACCCGGGTGACGGGTGACAAAAACCCCGACTACACCAGCACTTACGTCTTTACTAATGATTTCGCCGCGCTGATGACCGACACGCCGGATGCGCCGGAAAGCGACGATCCGCTGATGCGCTGCATGAGCGCGCGCGGCACCAGCCGCGTAATCTGCTTCTCGCCAGATCACAGCAAAACGCTGCCGGAATTAACGCTACCCGCATTGCAAGAGGTGGTGAAAACCTGGCAGGAACAAACCGCCGAGCTGGGGCAGATGTACCCATGGGTACAAGTCTTTGAAAACAAAGGCGCGGCGATGGGCTGCTCAAACCCACATCCGCACGGTCAGGTCTGGGCCAATAGTTTCCTGCCAAACGAAATCGAACGCGAAGATCGCCTGCAACGTACCTATTTTGCCGAGCAGGGTTCTCCGATGTTGGTCGATTACGTTCAGCGTGAACTGGCAGACGGCAGCCGTACCGTGGTGGAAACCGAACACTGGCTGGCTGTAGTGCCTTACTGGGCGGCCTGGCCGTTTGAAACGCTGCTGCTGCCGAAAACACATATTCTGCGCATCACCGACTTAACGGCTGCCCAGCGTGACGATCTGGCGCTGGCGCTGAAAAAACTCACCAGCCGTTACGACAACCTGTTCCAGTGCTCCTTCCCCTACTCCATGGGCTGGCACGGTGCGCCGTTTAATGGCGAAGAAAATCCGCACTGGCAGCTGCACGCGCACTTCTACCCACCGCTGCTGCGCTCTGCCAGCGTGCGTAAATTTATGGTTGGCTATGAAATGCTGGCAGAAACTCAGCGCGACCTGACGGCAGAACAAGCCGCCGAGCGCCTGCGCGCGGTCAGTGATATCCATTTTCGCGAGTCCGGAGAATAACAATGAGTCTGAAAGAAAGAACACAATCCCTGTTTGCTGAAAAATTTGGCTACCCTGCTACTCACGTCATCCAGGCTCCAGGCCGCGTTAACCTGATTGGCGAACACACTGACTATAACGACGGTTTTGTGCTGCCTTGCGCTATTGATTACCAGACGGTGATCAGCTGCGCACCACGTCAGGATCGCACCGTTCGCGTGATTGCTGCCGATTACGATGACCAGACCGACGAGTTTTCTCTCGATGCGCCTATCGTCACGCATGACAGCCAACAGTGGTCTAACTATGTGCGCGGCGTGGTGAAACATCTGCAAAAACGCAACGCGGGCTTCGGTGGTGCGGATTTAGTGATTAGCGGCAACGTGCCGCAGGGTGCGGGCCTCAGCTCTTCCGCCTCGCTGGAAGTGGCGGTCGGCACCGTGTTCCAGCAGCTGTATCATCTGCCGCTGGATGGCGCGCAGATTGCGCTAAATGGTCAGGAAGCCGAGAACCAGTTCGTGGGTTGTAACTGCGGCATCATGGATCAGCTGATTTCTGCCCTGGGTAAAAAAGATCATGCGTTGCTGATCGATTGCCGCACATTAGGCACCAAAGCGGTGTCTATGCCTAAGGGCGTAGCAGTGGTTATCATCAACAGTAACTTCAAACGTACGCTGGTCGGTAGCGAGTACAACACGCGCCGCGAACAGTGTGAAACGGGTGCACGTTTCTTCCAGCAGCCCGCCCTGCGTGACGTGACGCTGGATCAGTTCAACGCGGTCGCCAGCCAGCTTGATCCGATCGTTGCAAAACGCGTGCGTCACGTGCTGACGGAAAATGCCCGCACAGTCGAAGCCGCCGAGGCGCTGGAAAAAGGCGACCTGAAGCGTATGGGTAAACTGATGGCAGAATCTCACGCCTCTATGCGTGACGACTTTGAAATCACCGTACCGCAAATTGATACTCTGGTTGAGATTGTAAAAAACACAATTGGCGATCAGGGCGGCGTACGTATGACTGGCGGCGGTTTCGGCGGCTGCATCGTGGCGCTGGTGCCAGAAGAGATGGTGGATGCCGTACAGCAAGCTGTGGCCGATCAGTATGAAGCCAAAACCGGTATCAAAGAGACGTTCTACGTCTGCAAACCTTCACAAGGAGCTGGACAGTGCTAAGCGAAACACCAACCCTGGCCCCCGACGGCCTTCCCTACCGCCTCGTCACTCTGCGCAATGCGCAGGGTGTTGTGGTGACACTCATGGACTGGGGCGCGACGCTGCTCTCGGCCCGTATTCCGCTGGCGGATGGTTCAATCCGCGAGGCGCTGCTTGGCTGCGCTTCTCCGGAACAGTATAGCCAGCAGGCCGCCTACTTCGGCGCATCCATTGGCCGTTACGCCAACCGTATCGCTAAAAGCCGCTTTACACTGGAGGGCAAAACCTATGCGTTGACCCCAAGCCAGGGCGAAAACCAGCTGCACGGCGGCACCGAAGGGTTTGATAAACGTCGCTGGGCGATCAGTAACCAGAATGATACCGAGGTGCTGTTCACGCTGACGTCCGACGATGGCGACCAGGGTTTCCCCGGCACGCTTAACGCCTCAGCCCTTTATCGCCTGACAGAAGATAACCGTATCGCTATCGAGTATCGTGCAACGGTCGATAAAGCCTGCCCGGTGAACATGACCAACCACGTCTACTTCAACCTGAATGGCGAACAGAGCGATGTTCGCAGCCACAAGCTACAGCTACTGGCGGATGCTTACCTGCCGGTGGATGAAATGGGTATTCCCCACGACGGCCTGAAGGATGTGACGGGCACCAGCTTCGATTTCCGCCAGCCAAAGGCAATTTCCACCGATTTTCTGGCCGATGGGGATCAGCAGAAAGTAAAAGGTTACGATCACGCCTTCCTGTTACAGGCGAAGGGGGATGCTTCTCAGGTTGTTGCCCGCCTGTGGTCGCAGGATGAGAAATTGCAGATGAAGGTCTATACCTCAGCGCCTGCGCTGCAATTTTACTCTGGCAACTTCCTCGACGGTACCCCATCACGCGGCAGTGAACCTTATACCGCCTGGCAAGGTCTGGCGCTGGAAAGCGAGTTCCTGCCCGATAGCCCGAATCACCCGGAATGGCCGCAACCCGATTGCGTGCTGCGCCCTGGTGAAGAGTATGTGAGTGTCACGGAATATCAATTTATTGCCGGATAACGTCCCGGCCGAGTGTTGTTCTGACAGTCGGCCATGATTTTTTTGCGCATATTGCTGAATTTAACAGCAGATACAGACAAATTCACAACCCTGCATTCACAACCATCTTACACTCAGCCGCTATTTTCGCTATGGTTATGCATAAGCGTTGCCGTCGAGCCGATCGCGGCAATATAATGAGAATTGTTATCATTCAAATAAAGCTTGAGGAGTGAGAGTATGGCTGTAACTAAGCTGGTACTGGTTCGTCACGGTGAAAGTCAGTGGAACAACGAAAACCGTTTTACCGGTTGGTATGACGTTGACCTGTCAGAGAAAGGCGTTGGCGAAGCGAAAGCGGCCGGTAAACTGCTGAAAGCTGAAGGCTACACCTTCGATTTTGCTTATACCTCTGTGCTGAAACGTGCCATTCATACGCTGTGGAACGTACTGGACGAGCTGGATCAAGCGTGGCTGCCGGTAGAGAAATCCTGGAAACTGAACGAACGTCATTACGGCGCGCTTCAGGGTCTGAACAAAGCGGAAACCGCAGCAAAATATGGTGACGATCAGGTGAAACAGTGGCGTCGTGGCTTTGCCATCACCCCGCCAGAGCTGACCAAAGATGACGAGCGTTATCCGGGCCACGACCCGCGTTATGCCAAACTGACCGATAAAGAGCTGCCGGTTACCGAAAGCCTGGCGCTGACCATTGATCGCGTCGTGCCATACTGGAACGAAACCATTCTGCCACGCATTAAAAGCGGTGAGCGCGTGATCATCGCCGCTCACGGTAACTCCCTGCGTGCGCTGGTGAAATACCTGGATAACATGGGTGAAGAAGAGATCATCGACCTGAACATCCCAACCGGCGTACCGCTGGTATATGAGTTCGACGAAAACTTCAAGCCGATCAAACACTACTATCTGGGCAATGCTGACGAAATCGCGGCGAAAGCGGCGGCCGTGGCAAACCAGGGCAAAGCGAAGTAATTCGCCACAATCGGGCAGCTACGGCTGCCTGATTACTTTTCTATCACCCCATCCAGAATCACCTGCGCTTTTCCCTGCGAACAATGCTCAATTCGCCCGCGTACGCCGTATACTTCGGCCAGACTTGCTGGGGTAATGACCTTTTCGGGTGCACCGCTGGCAATCAATTTCCCCTGTTTAAGCATCAGCACTTGCGCCGCATTGTGTAAGGCAATGTTAATATCATGAACGACAACCAGTGTGACCATCTTACGCGTCTGCGTCTGGCGTTGAATCACATCCATCACGTGAAGCTGATAGTTGAGATCGAGGGCACTGAGCGGCTCATCCAGCAGCAAAAGCGAGGGGCGACGGATCAGCGACTGGGCAAGTCCGACCAACTGCTTTTGCCCTCCGGAGAGTTGATCGAGATAGTGCATCGCCAGATGCGAAATTCCTAACGCTTCCAGTAGGCCGATAGCCTGCGTTCGCTCTGGTTCACCCCCCGATGCACGTTGGGCGACAATCACTGACTCCAGCACCTGTAAATGCACGCCCTGAGGTAAAGATTGCGGCATAAACACCACGTTATCCGCCCGGCGGGCAAAGGGTAGTGTCAGCAAATTCACGCCATCTAATCGTGCCTCACCGCTGGCGCGGTTAAGTCCGGCCAATGCACGCAGAAGCGTCGATTTTCCACAACCGTTCGGGCCCAGTAAAATCGTCACCTCCCCACGCCTTAGGGTTTCAACATTCAGATTCTCAATAATTTGTCGTTTTGCGTAGCCTGCATTCAGCCCGTTTATCGTTAGCCCACTCATGACATATTTCCTCTGTGGCGCATCACGATACTTAAAAAGAAAGGCACACCTACCAGCGAAGTCACGATACCGACGGGCAGGATCACACCTGGAATAATATTCTTCGACGCTATTGATGCCAGCGACAGCACCAGCCCCCCCACCAGCACACTGCCCGGTAAATAAAAACGGTGATCTTCTCCCAGTAACAGACGCGCAATATGCGGCGCAACCAACCCGATAAAGCCAATCGGCCCGACAAACGCCACCGCGAGTGCCGCCAGCAGACTGATGCGCAGCAACGAGCCCAGCCGCAACCGGCGAACGTCTATCCCAAAACTCATCGCTCTCTCTTCACCCAGTCGTAACGCCGTGAGTTGCCAGGCGCGACATATCGACCACGGCAAGATAATCGCCATCGCCGCACCCAGTACCGTCAGTTTTTCCCAGGAGGCGCGGGCCAGGCTGCCCATTGTCCAGAACACCAGCCCCTGTAACGTATCTTCATCGGCAACAAACTGCATGATGGAAACCAGCGCATTGAAGGTGAAAACCAGTGCGATACCAAACAGAACCACCCCGGAGCTCGCCACGCGTGTCCAGCGGGTCAGGCCGTCAAGTAACAGCGCCGAAAGCAATGCAAAGAGAAACGCATTGGCAGGGATAAACCAACTCTCCGCCACCCCGGGAATGCCGATGCCCAGCACAATCGCCAGCGCGGCACCAAAGGCAGCCGCGGACGATACGCCCAGCGTGAACGGACTTGCCAGCGGATTGTTGAGGATAGTTTGCATCTCTGCGCCCGCCAGCCCCAACCCCATTCCCACTAACAGGGCCATCAGCGCATACGGCAAACGAATATCCCAGACGATAACGCGTATACCGGTTGCTGCGTCAGCAGGGTGAATCAGCGTTTGCAACAGTGAATGAACAGAGAGCCCGGACGGGCCGAGCGTAAAATCGAGCAGCAGCGAGATAATTATGGCGATAAAAATAGCCATCATAATCGCCAGACGCTGGCGGAGCACCTGCCGATAGCGGGCCTCCACCGGCAGGATATTTCCCATCACAGACATCATTTTCCTTACCGCACATTAGCGTGACGGATTGAGCACATCATCCACCTGCGCATCACTCAGCGTCAGGCCAAAGAATTGCTGATAAAAATCATGCGTTTCTTTATGCATATCCACATCACTAAAGCGTTCCGGATAGAGTGTTTTCGCCAGCCACAGGAACTGCAACGCCTCTTCGCTGGTTTCCCGACACCACCAGAACATCCCTTTTGGGTTCACGTAAACGCGGTGATGGATCACGGCGTCTATGCCCGCCCACTGAGGCGACGTGAGGATAGACTCGGCATCGCGTTTATTCATGGCCACAATCACCGCTGGATTGGCGGTGACGATGTTTTCCATCGCCACTTCACCAGAGCGATTCTGCTTCGTGCCACCGAACCAGTTTTCAGCAATATTTTTGCCGCCAGCCAGATCTATCCAGTCCTGATTCAGCGATGGCCTGCCCGTGGTGGTTAGCGGATTTCCCATACTGTGGTAGAGCGATACGCGTTTAGCCGCAGGAAGATCCTTCAGACGCCCGGCAACCAGCGCCACATTGCGGTCAAAGTAGCGTTGATAGGCCTGCGCTTTTTGTTGTGCATCCGGCCCCAGCACGGCTGCCGTTTGCTGCACGCGATGGGTCAGTGCCTGCATGGAATTAGCCTCGAACGCCAGCACCTGCACGCCCGCCTGTTTCAGCAAATCCTGTTGCGGCACCACCATGTTATGCGGCACAAACAGCATATCTACGCCCAGCGAAATAATCTGTTCCGGGTTAATTTCGTGACCGCTGTTGACGCTCACTATCGGTACCTTTTCAATGCCGGGCAGGCTCTGGCGAAACAGGGGGATTTTTTTGGCAATCATCGAGGTGCCAACAATGTTATTGCCATAACCCAGCATGGCGATAATGGTGTTTTGCGCAGGCCACGGCGAGGCAATACGCACCTCCTTGTGCGTATTTTCTGCGTGCAGGCTGGCCGCCAGAAACAGCGCCAGCGCGGGGAGTAAACGAGAAAGTTTCATTACCTGTCCGTTAGAAATCAAAGGTCACAGAAGCACGAACTTCACGGCCGCTGCCGATAAACGCGCTCGGGGAGCCGTTATCGCCATCGGTGCCTGACGGGAAGATAGACGCCCAATAATGTTTATCAAACACGTTGTTTACCACCACACGGAAGGTTGTCGGCACGTTACTCACTTTGGTGGCGTAACGCGTGCCCAGATCCCAGGTGGTGTAGCTGCTGGCATAAGACGTGTTGGTGTCGTTCGCCGCACGTTTTCCCGTGTAGTGAACATTGGCGCTGTAAACCCACTGCGGGATTGACGGGAAGCTGTATTCTGCCAGCAGGTTAGCCTGTACTTTCGGCACGCCGACAACCTGTTTGTCCTGGGTGGCAGAACTGGCGGTATCTTTCAGTTTCGGATCGAGGAAGGTGACGCCACTGTAGATGTTCAGCCCCTGCCATACGTTCCCGGACGCGGTCAGTTCCAGGCCGTTGTTAACCTGATTGCCCTGTTCTTTATAGACGTTATCCGTGTCGAGATAGGCAAACGGACGTTCCAGGCGGAACAACGCCGCGCCCAGGTTCATCCCGGCAACGTCAGATTTCAGGCCCACTTCATACTGTTTACTGCGATACGGGTCGAGCGTCTGACCTGCATTTTTCACGCTATCGTCTGTTGGTGCTGTCCCGCCCTGCTCCAGCGAATCGGCATAGCTAACGTAAGCCATGGTGTTGGGTGTGATTTTGTACATCAGCGCCACGTTCGGGCTTAAACCGTCTTCATCGACCTGGCTGGTTTCATTACCGTGCTTATCGTAGTTTTTGGTCTGTAACCAGCTCTGGCTCAGGTAGAACATCGCTGACCATTGTGGCGTAAAGGTCACGGTGTCACCGAGCGTGATGCTCTGCTGGGTGTTCACGCTGGAACGATAACGCGGGCCACCGGTTCTGATTTTGCCATCGCCCTGCTCTTCCATACCGTCCGGGTTATACATATTGGTGGTGCCCCAACTGTAGCTGGAACCCGTGCCTTTAGCGCTATACAGCGACCAGACATAGCCGGTGGTAGAGAGCGACAGATCGTGGCCGATTGACCCTGTATCAATATGGCCGTTCAGTCCGGCGGTATTGCTCAACACACGGAAACGCCCGGCAGCGGAAGAATCTTTCATCGAGCGTGAGATATCGCCCTGGCTGTTGAGGATTTTACTGGAGACGCTGCGCATTGCGCGGTCGGCTTGCTGCCAGCCCACACCTGCATTCATTGACCAGTCATCGTTAAAGTAGTGAATCAAACGTGTGCTGATGGTATCGGTCGTCAGGTCGTTACCTGCCGTACTCAGTGCCAGATTTTTATCTTTTGGATTTGGCGCGGAAGGCAGCTTGACGTTCGGGCCGTAGCTAAAGCTGCCAGCATAGCCTTTCTGAATAAACTCATAGTGGCTGGCATCCAGTTGTAACTGTGTACCCGGCTGAATATTCCAGTCGAGTGCCACGGAAACCAGCTTGCGACGCAGCGTGCTGTCATCGACATTACCCTCCCCTTCCTGATCCAGCAGATTCACGCGGTAACCAAAGCGTTTTTCATCATCAAAATGACCGCCCAGATCGGCATGACCCGTAAATGCGCTGCGGCTTTGGTAACCGAGCGTGACCTTGCGCAGTGTCTCTTCGGTTGGGCGTTTCGCCACAAAGTTAAACTGCCCTGCCGGGCTTGCCGGGCCATACAGCGCCCCGGTCAAACTATTGAGCACATCCATACGTTCCAGCATTTCAACCGGAAACGCCGTTGTCGATACCACGTTCAATCCGTCAAGACGGCTGTTGGCAACCACGCTACCCTGCATTCCCCGGCTTTGTGGTCGACCGACATCCATCCCGCCACGCGCCTGCATCTGCGTACTCGGAGAATATTTCAGCATCTCACTGACGCTTTGCGCCTGCTGATTTTCAATCATCTCTTTGGTGACGGTGGTGGAAGAATACGGTGTATCAACCCAGGATTTTGTACCCAGCGGGCCGACATCAATATCATTCGTTTTGAACCCCGCTCCGGCAGCAGAATCAGTTGTATCAGCCGCAGTGTTACCGGTGACAACCATTTCATCTTCAGGAGTGGAACTGGACGCGGCATGCGCGTGAAGCGGTGCCAAAGACGCTAATGCTGGCAGAAGCGCAGCAAGTGTTATTTGAGTTTTCATGTATCACTAGTCGTTATATAAAACGCTATATTACGATCAGGATGAACAAATATTTATGATCGAGATCACACTGAAATAGCACAATTAGCTCACTAACCATTCATGGTTATAATATTTCGAGCACAAAAAAACCGGCTCAAGGCCGGTTTCGAGGAGATTTTATCGGTTAACCGCGACGGGCTTTAACTGCATCTGCCAGTTGACGCAGGATAGTTTCAGTATCTTCCCAGCCAATGCAGGCATCGGTAATACTTTTACCGTAAACCAATGGTTCGCCGTTGTCCGGGTTCTGGTTGCCTTCAACAAGGTGGCTTTCAATCATCACGCCAATAATGGCTTGCTCGCCGCCTGCAATCTGCTGGCAGACGTCCGCACCCACTTCCATCTGTTTTTTGAACTGCTTGCTGGAGTTGGCATGGCTGAAGTCGATCATCACTTGCGCAGGGAGATCGGCTTTTTTCAGCGATTCTTTTACGCTCGCCACGTGAGCTGCGCTGTAGTTCGGCTCTTTGCCGCCGCGCAGAATGATGTGACAGTCACCGTTACCGCTGGTGTTAACGATAGCGGAATGCCCCCATTTGGTGACAGAGAGGAAGCAGTGCGGCGCCCCCGCGGCATTGATGGCGTCAATGGCCACTTTCATTGTGCCGTCGGTACCGTTTTTGAAACCGACCGGACAAGAAAGGCCAGAAGCCAGTTCACGGTGCACCTGAGATTCGGTGGTACGCGCACCAATTGCGCCCCAGCTCATTAAATCAGCCAGATACTGCGGGGTGATCATATCAAGGAACTCACCCGCTGCCGGCAGACCCGTATCGTTGATATCAAGCAGCAACTTACGCGCGATGCGCAGGCCGTCGTTGATTTGATAACTGTGATCCATATGCGGATCGTTAATCAGCCCCTTCCAGCCCACCGTGGTGCGCGGTTTTTCAAAATAGACGCGCATAACGATTTCGAGCGAATCATTCAGCTCTTCACGCAGCGCCAGCAGGCGTGATGCGTACTCTTTCGCTGCGGACGGATCGTGAATCGAACACGGGCCAATCACCACCAGAAGACGATCATCGTTGCCTTTCAGGATTTTGTGAATCGCTTTGCGCGCACGGGAAACCGTATTAGCCGCGTTTTCTGTGGCGGGGAATTTCTCAAGGAGTGCGACCGGAGGCAATAACTCGTTGATCTCTTTAATACGTAAATCGTCGTTCTGATAATTCATGTTCGTTCCAGTGTTGCCATACTTATATGATTGAATGCAATCCCCTCAATCTATATCTTTCACCAGAAAGTGTAAACTGGGTTTTACACTTTGCGCAGAGTAATCCTGGAATTACCCTAAAAAACGCCAGAAAGTAGCGAATAACGAGATCTAACCTACAATTTTTAACTGTAAAGACTCTGTTTTATTATTTTTTCGAGATTCTCTACTGGCTTTATCCGCCTGTGACGACATCTTTAACCATGCCTGCCACCCTCGCTGGCATAAGTACGTCGGAAGATGCTATCCGGTACTGAATACATAACAGGAGCACCTTATGAAAACGACTAAACTGGCCACACTTCTTCTTACCGCTACCCTGAGCCTCGCCAGCGGCGCGGCTCTGGCTGCCGATGCGGGCGCGCAAAGTAATAATGGTCAGGCGAATGCCGCCGCTGACGCCGGGCAGGTCGCCCCTGATGCAAAAGAAAACGTTGCACCAAATGGTGTTGATAATAGCCAGATTAACACCGGCTCTGGCGGCACTATGCTCCACCAGAATGGGTCGGCCAGCGGTCATGACGGCATGACCAAAGATGAAGTGCACAAAAATTCCATGTGCAAAGATGGTCGCTGCCCGGATATTAACAAGAAAGTTGAAACCGGTAATGGCGTCAATAACGATGCTGAAACCAAAACGGACGGTACCACTCAGTAACGTACTGATACGCGTCGCTAACAGGAGAGCTTATGCTCTCCTTTTTATTTTGTTGGCACAAAAAAGGTATGATGTCATACAGTTAACAAAAGCATAAAAAAACGGATGGCATTATGGCGCACTCGCACACTTCCCCTCACCTTCCCGAAGACAAAAACGCCCGCCGATTACTGCTGGCGTTTGTTATCACCGCTGGTTTTATGGTGGTGGAAACTATCGGTGGGGTCATTTCTGGTTCGCTGGCGCTGCTGGCTGATGCCGGGCATATGCTGACCGACTCCGCCGCGCTGCTGTTTGCGCTGCTTGCCGTCCACTTTGCACGCCGTCCGCCCAATGCCCGCCATACGTTTGGCTGGCTGCGCCTGACAACCCTCGCAGCCTTCGTGAACGCTATCGCACTGGTGGTCATTACCATCCTGATTGTCTGGGAAGCGATTCAACGCTTCTATCATCCGCAGCCCATTGCCGGGGCGACCATGATGATCATTGCCGTCGCGGGCTTGATTGCCAATATTCTTTCGTTCTGGATCCTGCATCGTGGTAGCGAAGAGAAAAACCTCAATGTTCGCGCAGCGGCACTACACGTGATGGGCGATCTGCTGGGATCGGTGGGCGCGATTGCGGCCGCGGTGGTGATTATGATGACGGGATGGACGCCTATCGATCCGATTCTGTCCGTGCTGGTCTCGTGCCTGGTGCTGCGTAGCGCGTGGTCGCTGTTGAAAGAGAGCGTTAATGAACTGCTGGAAGGCGCGCCGCGCACCATGGACGTCCCGGCGCTGAAACGCGATCTGCGCCGGGCCATTCCCGAAGTTCGCGACGTGCACCATGTTCATGTCTGGCTGGTAGGAGAAAAGCCGCTTATGACACTGCATGTTCAGGTGGTACCGCCGCACGATCACGATGCGCTACTCGACAGTATTCAGCACTTTCTTGAACATCATTATCAGATTGAGCACGCGACCATCCAGATGGAGTATCAGCCCTGTAGCGGCCCGGAATGCCATCTCAACGAGACGACAGCCGGACACGGGCATCATCACCATCATTAATGAGAAAACGCGCGAGAGCCTCGCTCACGCGCGCTGTTCATCCACAGTCGACTACCGTTAAGCGCGATAAAGGTCAAAATCAGGTATTCCAGCGACATGGCGTACACGCCCTGCAAGGCAAAAATCACCACGCTGATCACGTTGATGATCACCCACAGCAGCCAGTTCTCCACGTATTTGCGTGTCATCAGCACCATCGCAACAATCGACAACACCATCATGCAGGAATCCCAGAACGGGAAGGCGTCAGGCTGCAGCGTGGGCTGGGTGACGTTCAGGCCAAAGAACTGCATCACGTTCACCGCCACGCGCGTCAGGAATGCAAACACCGGGTCGATATAAATCGTCATCAGGCCAATCGCCACCACACAGGCTGCCAGCCAACCGATAGCTTTCGGCTTCGGTAGCCAGCGAATTTGCAGTTCCGCTTCATGCTGAGTCGTTTGCCGCGACCAGGCATACCAGCCATAAATATTTGCCGCAAAGAAGAAGAGTTGCAGCAGCAGGCTGGCATAGAGCTGAATCTGGAAGAAAATAATCGCGAACAGAGTGACGTTCACCAGCCCGAAAAAGTAGTTCACGATTCTTTCCAGGCTTGCCAGCCAGATACACAGTAGCCCCGCTACGGTGCCGACGGCTTCAATCCACGAGAGATCGTAACCGCCCGCGCCAATAGGGATGTGCACCAGAATGTTTTGCGTACT
The DNA here is from genome assembly GCF_965231525.1 of Pseudocitrobacter faecalis. Lineage (NCBI taxonomy): Bacteria > Pseudomonadati > Pseudomonadota > Gammaproteobacteria > Enterobacterales > Enterobacteriaceae > Pseudocitrobacter > Pseudocitrobacter faecalis. Next base: position 2,931,983 of record NZ_CBDDNJ010000002.1, read on the forward strand.
AAAGAAATCCATTTTATCTCCAGAGGGTTAACACGCTATCCCCGAAGTGTAGCCGCAAAATCAAGCATGCGGTTAAGCGGCACCAGCGCGCCCTGGCGCAGCGTCTCATCAACGTGGATTTCATGCGCAGCGCCGCCCTGCTCCAGCCCTTCAGCAATGGCTTTCAGGCCATTCATCGCCATCCACGGGCAATGTGCGCAAGTGCGGCACGTGGCGCCTTCCCCCGCCGTCGGCGCCTCCAGCAGTTCTTTTTCCGGTACGGCCTGCTGCATCTTGTAAAAAATCCCACGGTCGGTAGCGACTATCAGCTGTGGGTGCGGCAGCGTTTTCGCGGCGTTGATGAGCTGGCTGGTTGAACCTACGGCATCAGCCATGTCGACAATTGCCTGGGGTGACTCCGGGTGTACCAGAATGGCCGCCTGGGGATACAACGCTTTCATGCGCGCCAGCGCCTGGGTTTTGAATTCATCATGGACGATACACGCGCCCTTCCAGCACAGTACGTCTGCACCAGTCTGTTTCTGCACATAACTGCCAAGGTGGCGATCCGGCGCCCAGATGATTTTTTCCCCTAAACTATCGAGATGCTCAATGAGTTCGACTGCGATGCTGGAGGTTACCACCCAGTCCGCACGCGCTTTCACCGCGGCAGAAGTATTGGCATAGACCACGACAGTGCGATCCGGGTGAGCATCACAGAAGGCGTTAAACTCTTCGATGGGGCAGCCAAGATCGAGCGAACACTCCGCGTGCAGTGTGGGCATGAGAATGGTTTTCTCAGGGCTGAGGATTTTCGCCGTTTCGCCCATAAAACGCACGCCTGCGACCAGTAACGTTGTTGCGGGATGCTTTGCGCCAAAACGCGCCATCTCCAGAGAGTCAGAGATGCATCCCCCCGTCTCTTCCGCCAGTTGTTGAATTTCCGGGTCGGTGTAGTAATGCGCCACCATCACCGCGTTGCGTTCTTTCAGCAGGCGTTTGATTTTTTCGCGGTAGAACTGCTTTTCATCCACGCTGAGGGCCACCGGCTTCGGCGGGAAGGGGTAAATTGCGGCTTCTGGGTCAAACATCACGCTCATCATGCTGTCTCGTTTTACTGACTTAACGAAATTGCCGATAACAGGCGTATAAAACGCATCAATCGGGCACCGGTGTTTTATATGCTAAACAAGATAGCTGAAATAAGGGGAAAAGTCGTGAGGATTTTATTGCGTGCGGTGTCGGGTGCGCTGCGCTTACCCGACCTACAAGGCCGGCGCGGGCAATTTCTCAAACCGCAGATAGCAAAAAAGCGCCTTTAGGGCGCTTTTTTACATTGGTGGGTCGTGCAGGATTCGAACCTGCGACCAATTGATTAAAAGTCAACTGCTCTACCAACTGAGCTAACGACCCCTTGCGGGATTTTACTCTTTAATCATTCAGGATGGTGGGTCGTGCAGGATTCGAACCTGCGACCAATTGATTAAAAGTCAACTGCTCTACCAACTGAGCTAACGACCCATTCGGGTGTTGCCTGAAAGATTTTTACTCGGTTACCAATTTAAAATTGGTGGGTCGTGCAGGATTCGAACCTGCGACCAATTGATTAAAAGTCAACTGCTCTACCAACTGAGCTAACGACCCGAGTGGTGGGTGATGACGGGATCGAACCGCCGACCCCCTCCTTGTAAGGGAGGTGCTCTCCCAGCTGAGCTAATCACCCGATACTGCGCTGGATACTACAAACTACTTCCACCAAACCCACCTGAAATGATGGTGGGTCGTGCAGGATGACTCGGCTTCGCCTCGCCCTACGGGCCGTTGCTACGCAACGTTATCCTTCACGGTTAACATCATCATTCGATGTTAAAGTGGTGGGTCGTGCAGGATTCGAACCTGCGACCAATTGATTAAAAGTCAACTGCTCTACCAACTGAGCTAACGACCCGGTGGTGGGTGATGACGGGATCGAACCGCCGACCCCCTCCTTGTAAGGGAGGTGCTCTCCCAGCTGAGCTAATCACCCGATACTACGCTGGATACTGCTTTAAGTGGTGGGTCGTGCAGGATGACTCGGCTTCGCCTCGCCCTACGGGCCGTTGCTGACGCAACGTTATCCTTCACGTTTTACTACCGCTTCCACCAGAACGATTGGTGGGTCGTGCAGGATTCGAACCTGCGACCAATTGATTAAAAGTCAACTGCTCTACCAACTGAGCTAACGACCCACTTTTACGTTGTTTTCGAGATGTTTAATATCCCGTTGCAACGGCGGCATATATTACTGATTTCAGAATTGAGCGCAACAAATATTTCGACGAAGATCACTTAAGTGCTTATGTTTCATGCGGCATGACCAGAAATAACGCGATTCCTGGTCATGCTTCAGGCATTACATCCCACTAAGGCGTTTCTGAGCCTGTTTGGCCCCATCGGTGCCTGGGTACTTCGCAACCACCTGCTGGTACACTGCTTTCGCTTTCGCAGTATCCCCTTTGTCCTGCATGATCACCCCGACCTTAAACATCGCGTCAGCCGCTTTCGGTGATTTCGGGTAGTTTTTCACCACGGAGGCGAAATAGTACGCCGCGTCGTCTTTTTTACCCTTGTTGTAATTCAACTGACCGAGCCAGTAATTGGCATTCGGCTGATACGTTGAATCAGGATATTTTTTGACGAAGTTCTGAAACGCCGCCATTGCGTCGTCCTGGCGAGAGGAATCCTTCACCAGTGCAATCGCTGCGTTGTAGTCCGTATTCGCGTCACCCGTTTGTACTGGCACACCCGAGGCCGCAGCGCTGGCAGCTGGTGCCGCCGTCGCCGTAGAACTACCGCTCTGGTCACCGGACGCCTGCTGCGTCTGTGTGCCAGCGCCGCCGCTCGTCAGACTGTCAATCTGCAGCAGGATCTGCTTCTGGCGCTCAACAATCTGGTTCATCTGGTACTGACTTTCCTGGATTTGACCACGCAGGGAGTCGATATCAGATTGGTTGTCAGAGAGTTGTTGCTGGAGTTGAGTCAAAAGTTGACTGTGAGCATTAGAAATACGCTCAAGGGAAGTGACGCGGTCTTCGACCGAGCCTGAGCCGACACTACTGATTGGCGCCTGAGCATTAGCGGCCCAGGGGGCCGCTATGCCAACCAGTAACGACAGACTCAACATGTGATGTCTGAAGTTACTGCTCATGCAATTCTCTTAGTAAACCAGTACGGCACGACGGTTTTTGGAGTAAGCCGCTTCGTCATGACCCAGTACTGCAGGTTTTTCTTTACCGTAAGAAACGATGGAGATCTGGTCAGCAGAAACGCCTTTACCCTGCAGGTACATTTTAACAGCGTTAGCACGACGTTCGCCCAGGGAGATGTTGTACTCAGGCGTACCACGTTCGTCCGCGTGACCTTCTACGGTGACTTTGTAAGACGGGTTGCTACGCAGGAAGTTAGCGTGTGCATCCAGCATTGCAGCGAAGTCAGAACGGATATCGTATTTGTCCAGATCGAAGTATACGATGTTGTTCTGCTGCAGCTGTTGCATCTGCAGACGAGCCTGCTCTTCGGAGGACATATTGCCGCTGCCGTTTGCGTCCATACCTGTGCCAGCGCCGTTCAGCATGCCGCCTTCGCTGCCATCGTTGCTTGCATTCTTGTTAGAAGAACACGCCGCGATCGCCATTACCGGCAGAGCCAGCATCAGTCCTTTCAGCACTTTGTTCAGTTGCATTTCTTTGATTCCTTTAATAATTCAATTATTTATTATTACAGATACGGCGACCAGGCAGGGAATTTTACCTGTCCATCAGTTGCCGGAAGACGCGCTTTGAAACGCCCATCTGTAGAAACCAGATTCAGCACGGATCCCATCCCCTGAGAAGAGCTGTAGATTACCATAGTGCCGTTAGGTGCCAGACTTGGCGTTTCGTCCAGGAACGTTGACGACAATACTTGTACGCCACCCGCTACCAGATCTTGTTTGGCAATGTGCTGCTGACCACTATTGGAGCTGACCATTACCATAAACTTACCGTCGCTGCTCACATCCGCGTCCTGGTTCTGAGAACCTTCCCAGGTAATACGCTGCGGCGCACCGCCGTTAACATTCACTTTATACACCTGCGGACGACCGGCCTGGTCAGAGGTAAAGGCCAGATTCTGGCTGTCCGGGAACCAGGTTGGTTCGGTGTTATTACTGCGACCGTCGGTTACCTGACGGATCTGGCCAGAACCGATATCCATCACGTACAGGTTCAGGCTACCGGTTTTAGACAGGGCAAACGCCAGTTTGCTGCCATCCGGTGAGAACGCTGGCGCACCGTTGTGACGCGGGAATGACGCAACCTGACGTACCGCACCGTTAGACAGCGTCTGAATAACCAGCGCTGAACGGCCGCTTTCGAAGGTAACGTAAGCCAGTTTAGAACCGTCCGGAGACCACGCCGGTGACATCAGCGGCTGCGAAGAACGGTGAACCACGAACTGGTTGTAGCCATCGTAGTCAGATACGCGCAGTTCATACGGGAACTGACCGCCGTTAGTCTGCACGACATAAGCGATACGAGTACGGAACGCACCTTTAATACCGGTCAGCTTCTCAAACACTTCGTCACTGGCAGTATGGCCCGCATAACGCAGCCATTGCTTGTTCACTTTGTAGGAGTTCTGCGCCAGAACGGTACCCGGCGCACCGCCGGTATCAACTAACTGATAGGCAACAGTATAGCTGCCATCAGCGTTAGGTGAGACCTGGCCGACGACAACCGCGTCAATACCCAGCGCAGACCATGCCGCAGGTTGAACATCCTGCGCAGTGCCAGGCTGCTGTGGCAGTTTGGCTCGGTCTAACGGGTTAAATTTACCGCTGTTACGCAGGTCAGCGCCGACGATACCGCCGACATCTTCAGGCGCGGCGCCAGGGCCTGCCCACTGGAACGGAACCACGCCAATAGGACGCGCCGAGTCCACCCCTTGGGTGATCTCGATACGTACTTCTGCGTGCAGCACTGCTGCCCACAGCATTAAGAAACCAAATGCTACTCGTAATGCCTGCTTCATCATATCTCCCTTATCTGGACGAAAAGCCCACGATAATTTAGCAGAATGTTAACAAACTCAAATACACAAAACTACCAAAACCCTGCGACTGCGCTGCCTTTATTTTCCCCATTTACATGGGGAAAATATAACTTAAGGTTTGAAGTCCAGTGGTGCATTTTTGAACGTTTCCCATACCGCTTGTGAAGGCGGTTTGGGGAATTTGGTCATCCGACTGGTTGCTGCCAGCATCTGCTGACAAAACGCCGGATCGCCGCCTTCCTGTTTAACGGTCAATACAGTTCCATCCTGCGCCAGGTTTACACGTAGCGTACAGGTTTTACCTTTGTAGGTATCCCAGTCATAGAGATGCCCACGGATCGCGGCCTGAACCTGTGCGATATAGGACGCGATTTCTGCCTGAGACGCACCACCCTGCCCCGGCTTATTACCTTTAGCAGGAGATGAGCCTCCAGCGGTACCACTGGTGTTACCTTTCGGCGCATTCTTACCTGAGCTGAGATCGCCCAACAGGTCGTCAACGCCGGAAGCGGCAGCGGCTTTATCTGCTGCTGCTTTCTTAGCTGCAGCCGCTTTGTCGGCAGCTGCTTTATCCGCTGCTGCTTTCTTCGCTGCAGCGGCTTTATCGGCAGCCGCTTTTTCTGCTGCTGCTTTCTTATCAGCAGCCGCTTTCTCAGCCGCAGCTTTCTTGTCTGCTGCCGCTTTCTCGGCGGCGGCAGCTTTTTCCGCTGCGGCTTTTTCAGCAGCAGCGGCTTTCTTCTCAGCCTCTGCTTGCGCTTTTTTGGCAGCCTCGGCTTCGGCCTTTTTCGCCGCTTCAGCTGCCGCTTTCGCCGCTTCTGCTTCGGCTACTTTTTTCGCGGCAGCAGCCGCTTTGGCCGCTTCCGCTTCTGCTGCTTTCTTCGCATCAGCAGCCGCTTTTTTCGCAGCTTCTGCTTCGGCTTGTTTCTGCGCGTCAGCCGCCGCTTTGGCCGCATCGGCTTGCGCTTTCTTCGCAGCCTCTGCTGCCGCTTTCGCGGCTTCTTCAGCCTGTTTCTGCGCGTCAGCTTCAGCTTTCTTCGCCGCTTCGGCTGCTTCTTTTGCTGCCTCTTTCGCCTGAGCGTCTGCTTTTTCTTTCGCTTCAGCCGCTGCTTTTTCGGCAGCTTCTTTGGCTTCTTTATCTTTTTGCTGCTGCGCTTTTTTCGCGGCGTTATCGGCCTGCTGTTTAGCGCTGGACTTCTGCTGCTTCTGGTAATTCTCAACCACCGCACCAGGATCGACCATCACGGCGTCGATAGCCGAACCACCGCCGCCACCGGCCGCAGCATCCATGTGCTCATCGAACGAACTCCAGATGAGTGCTGCAAACAGAATGACGTGCAGCACTGCTGAAATAATTATCGCTCGTTTAAGCTTGTCGTTTTGTTCGGTTGCCTTTGACACTCTCGGTTCCCAAAAACTGCTCGCCCGTTAGCCTGTAAGCGTTGCCGATGTGCATGCAACGCTTACAAACCACACGCAGAGAGTTAGATCGGTTGGGTCATTAATCCAACAGATTTCACACCTGCGCTGTGTAACAGGTTTAGCGCTTTAATTATTTCATCGTAAGGCACGTCTTTCGCGCCCCCAATTAAGAAGACCGTTTTCGGATTGGCCTGCAGGCGGCTTTTCGCTTCCGCGATAACCTGCTCTGGCGGCAGTTGATCGGAGCGATCCTTTTCAACCACTACGCTGTACTGCCCCACTCCCGAAACTTCGATGATCACCGGTGGATCATCGTTGCTGCTAACGGCCTGCGATTCGGTTGCATCCGGCAGATCAACCTCCACGCTCTGCGTGATGATCGGCGCTGTCGCCATAAAGATCAGCAACAGCACTAACAACACATCCAGCAGCGGAACGATGTTAATTTCGGACTTCAGTTCGCGACGTCCGCGTCCACGTGCTCTGGCCATGGCTTACCCCTTGTTGCTCTCGCTAACGGTAAACGCCTGACGGTGCAGAATGGCGGTGAACTCTTCCATAAAGTTGTCGTAGTTCAGCTCCAGTTTGTTAACGCGCTGGTTCAGACGGTTGTAAGCCATAACCGCAGGGATTGCGGCAAACAGGCCAATCGCCGTGGCGATCAACGCTTCTGCGATACCCGGCGCAACCATTTGCAGCGTTGCCTGTTTCACCGCGCCCAGCGCGATAAAGGCGTGCATGATCCCCCAAACGGTACCGAACAGACCGATGTACGGGCTGATGGAGCCGACGGTGCCAAGGAACGGAATATGCGTTTCCAGCGTTTCCAGTTCACGGTTCATGGAGATACGCATCGCACGCGACGCGCCTTCAACCACGGCTTCCGGCGCATGACTGTTTGCACGGTGCAGACGGGCAAACTCTTTGAACCCGCTGTAGAAGATTTGTTCTGAACCGGCCAGACTATCGCGGCGTCCCTGGCTCTCCTGATAGAGGCGAGAGAGTTCGATTCCGGACCAGAATTTATCCTCAAACGTTTCAGCTTCACGCGCCGCCGCGTTAAGAATACGGGTCCGCTGGATGATGATGGCCCAGGATGCGATTGAAAAACCAATCAAAATCAACATGATAAGTTTAACCAGAAGGCTCGCCTTCAGGAACAAATCAAGGATATTCATGTCAGTCACTGCTTAAACTCCGCGACAATAGACTTGGGAAGCGCACGAGGCTTCATGATGAGTGGATCAACACAGACAATCAGTACTTCAGCTTCGTTCAGCACTTTATTCTCAGCGTTGACAATCCGCTGCGTGAACACGAGTGACGTGCCGCGCATTGATGTAATTTCCGTCTGGACTTCGAGCATATCGTCGAGCCTTGCCGGCGCAAAATACTCCAGCGTCATTTTACGCACCACAAACGCGACGCGCTCTTCCAGCAACACTTGCTGGCTGAAATGATGATGACGCAGCATCTCTGTGCGTGCTCTCTCATAGAAAGCGACATAGCTGGCGTGGTAAACCACACCACCGGCGTCGGTGTCTTCATAATAGACCCGAACCGGCCATCGAAATATATACTTATTCATTCGTACTGCCTCTTCGTTGGCTGCATCCCTCACCCCGCTCACTTACAGACGTAAGCTCCCGGGGATTCGCGAATTTGCCGCCATGATGCAGCACGAATGACGTTGTATATAGCGTTGTATTCACTTTACATCCCGGTAATGCAAAAAATTTTGAGCTTTTGAACTTCGCTACTATACGCGCGGTAATCGTGGTTTGGAATGGGGTGAGGTAAACGGAGAGTAAATTTTTATGGGCTATTGCAAGCCCATAAATATTTGCGGATGTTTCCTGGTTACAGGAAGAAAAAAATCAGACCTGCAAGAAGGACTAAATCGGCGATAAGCGGGCAGAAAATCCCTTGCCAGTGGAGTGCGCGAGGACGAAAACCCACGCCATGAATGACGCCTGCACAAACGGCCCACATCAGCAGAAAACCGTGCCAGATTTCAAGCTCGCTGGTCTTCGCCGCGAAACGCGTCGGGTCCCAGAAGATGCAACCTGCCAGCAGCAGGGCCATAACAAGGGAAAGCGCCCTCAGGGGGCGCTTATCCATTATCGCGTACAGCGTTGCGATAATTTTCATCACTATTTTTCTTCACCTGCTTTGGTCGCTTCGACGTGTTCCAGCGCCAGCGCAGTGATTATCCCAAAGGCACAGGCAAGAAGCGTTCCTAAAATCCATGCGAAATACCACATTTTAAGCTCCTTACTTAGTACAGAGAGTGGGTGTTGCGTTCAATATCTTCTTTGGTGATACGACCAAACATTTTCCAGTAGCACCAGGTGGTGTACAGCAGAATGATTGGAACGAACACCGCAGCGACATAGGTCATCACGCTCAGCGTCAGCTGGCTGGACGTTGCATCCCACATGGTCAGGCTCGCGTTAAACATCGTGCTGGACGGCATGATGAACGGGAACATGGCAATACCGGCGGTCAGGATGATGCACGCCAGCGTCAGTGAGGAGAACAGGAACGCCCATGCCCCTTTATCCAGACGCGTCATCAGGATAGTCAGCAGCGGAAGCACCACCCCCAGTACCGGAATCGCCCACAGCGCCGGCATGTTGTTGAAGTTGGTCATCCATGCGCCCGCTTCATGTGCGACTTCTTTAGTCAGCGGGTTGGAGGCGGCAGTGTGATCCATAACCGATTTCACCACGTAGCCATCGATGCCGTAGTAGACCCAAACGCCTGCCAGCGCGAAGCATACCAATGTGACCAGTGCCGCCACCTGAGAGGTGGTGCGGGTACGCAGATGCAGTTCGCCAACCGTACGCATTTGCAGGTAGGTTGCGCCCTGCGTCAGGATCATCCCCACGCTCACCACACCTGCCAGCAGGCCAAACGGGTTTAGCAGCTGGAAGAAGTTACCGGTGTAGTAAAGACGCAGATACTCATCAATGTGGAACGGTACGCCCTGCAGCAGGTTACCGAAGGCCACGCCAATCACCAGCGGTGGAACGAAGCTCCCCACGAAGATGCCCCAGTCCCACATGTTGCGCCAGCGGGTGTCTTCAATTTTCGAACGGTAGTCAAAGCCCACCGGACGGAAGAATAAAGACGCCAGCACCAGAATCATCGCGACATAGAAGCCGGAGAACGCCGCAGCGTACACCATCGGCCAGGCAGCAAACAGCGCGCCGCCGGCAGTGATGAGCCATACCTGGTTTCCGTCCCAGTGTGGCGCGATTGAGTTGATCATGATTCGACGCTCGGTGTCATTACGACCGAGGAAACGGGTGAGCATGCCCACCCCCATGTCGAAGCCGTCAGCGACTGCGAAACCAATCAGCAAGATGCCGATTAGCAGCCACCAGATAAAACGCAATACTTCATAATCGATCATTTGACGACTCCTGTCTTAGCGTGCCGGCTGAGTAGTCGCGGTGGACTGCTCAAAGTGATAGCGACCGGTTTTCAGGCTGCTTGGCCCTTTGCGTGCGAACTTGAACATCAGGAACAGTTCGGCCACGAGGAACAGCGTGTAAAGACCGCAAATCAGCACCATTGAGAAGATAAGATCGCCTGCTGTCAGCGAAGAGTTCGCCACAGCGGTTGGCAATACTTCACCAATTGCCCACGGTTGACGGCCATACTCGGCGACAAACCAGCCCGCTTCCACAGCAATCCATGGCAGCGGTAAACCGTAGAACGCCGCACGCAGCAGCCATTTTTTCTCACCGATGCGGTTACGAATCACGGTCCAGAAGGAGGCACCGATAATCAGCAGCATCAGCACACCGCACGCCACCATGATACGGAAGGCAAAGTACAGCGGCGCGACACGTGGGATAGAGTCTTTGGTCGCTTTGGCGATCTGCTCTTCTGTCGCATCCGCCACGTTCGGCGTATAGCGTTTCAGCAGCAGGCCATAGCCAAGATCTTTCTTCACATCGTTAAACTGTTCACGCACAGCCGGATCGGTTGCGCCGGAACGCAGCTGTTCGAGCAGCGAGTAGGCTTTCATCCCGTTACGGATACGCTCTTCGTGCTGCACCATCAGTTCTTTAAGACCGGTAACCTGTTTATCAACAGAACGGGTCGCGATGATGCCCAGCGCGTAAGGAATTTGAATCGAAAGATGGTTTTCCTGCTTATCCTGGTCAGGAATCCCAAACAGCGTGAACGACGCCGGCGCAGGCTGGGTTTCCCATTCTGCTTCGATGGCCGCCAGTTTGGTTTTCTGCACGTCGCCCATTTCGTAGCCGGATTCATCACCCAGAACGATAACGGAAAGAATTGCCGCCATACCAAAGCTTGCTGCGATAGCAAAAGAGCGCTTAGCAAACGCGAAGTCACGACCTTTGAGCATGTACCAGGAACTGATTGCGAGCACGAACATCGCGCCGGTGACGTAACCTGATGCCACGGTGTGAACGAATTTCACCTGGGCTACCGGATTCAGTACCAGCTCGGAGAAGCTCACCATCTCCATACGCATGGTTTCAAAGTTGAAGTCCGACGCGATTGGGTTTTGCATCCAACCGTTTGCCACCAGGATCCACAGCGCGGACAGGTTTGAACCCAACGCCACCAGCCAGGTTACCGCCATGTGTTGCACTTTACCCAGGCGATCCCAACCGAAGAAGAACAGACCTACAAAGGTGGATTCGAGGAAGAAGGCCATCAGACCTTCAATGGCCAGCGGTGCACCGAAGATATCGCCCACGTAGTGGGAGTAGTAAGACCAGTTAGTCCCGAACTGGAACTCCATGGTCAGGCCGGTGGCCACGCCCAGTGCGAAGTTGATACCAAACAACTTGCCCCAGAACTTGGTCATATCTTTATAAATCTGTTTGCCGGAAAGGACGTAGACCGTTTCCATGATGGCCAGCAGGAACGCCATACCGAGCGTCAGTGGCACAAAAAGGAAGTGGTACATCGCGGTCAAGGCAAACTGTAAGCGCGACAGTTCGACTATATCTAACATCATGACTCCTTGCTCATCGCATGAAGACTCCGAGAATGAACCTGCGGACAGGGTTCATACACATGCCCCAATACAAATTTATTTGCGCCCTCCCCCACTGCTGACCGTTCGCGTTAGCCGATATCAGTCGTGAGCAAAGGTTACAAATACGTTAAAAAACAACTCAATTGATCCCTAAAATATATTACTCTGTAATATCCTTACAATAAACAGGTTTTTATTGTATTAGATTTACGATTTTCGACGGTGATCAATTTATAGCTAATCAGGCGGGTTGCAGCCACTTTGATCCAGGACAATTTAACCACTTTTATGGTGCATATCCAGTTTTTACGCATTGATATAAATCAATTTTATTTGTATTTGTTAATTATGTTTTTATTAGATGTGATCAGTGAAACGAATGTTACAGATATGTTTAAAAAATATCTCGGGAAATTTTCATAGTGGGGTAATGCGAAAAAAGAGGCGAGAGTTTTTAACGGCGGAATAGTTTTAAAAATGAAGTGATACAGAATAGTTAATGTTAGCCGACTCACAGTATTTTGCCAGGAAACCTGAACCTTTTTTGAATAATCACATTTTATTCACTTGAAATACAGACAAAATTAACACCATGACTTTATTATTCAAAAAAGAGGCAAATTCGGTCAGGCCGATGTTTGCCTCTCTTCAAACTTATTTTATAAGCGACACGCTAAAGGTACGCGACTGGCAAGGAAGAAACCGCACGCTTGCCTGACTAACATCTCCCCGGTTTGCGCCTGCCAGCGCCTGTTCATCCATCCCCGTTTCAACGCTCGCCACCTGATGGTGATTGAAGGCAACCTGCGCATCGGTGGCCTCCGTCGCTGACGGATTATAGAGCCGAATAATCAGTTCTGGCCTGTCTTCCGCTTTCTTCAACGCGCTGAGTGCACAGCCTACGGACGAGAGCGTGAGAAGGCTATAGTGCTCCGGCACAGTCATGGCCGCGCGATTAAGTTTCATCGCATCCCACGGTATTTTGTTATAGCACTGCACGGGCGTAAGCCAGCTACGCGCCTGCTGCGCCACCCCCGCATTAAGCGGTGTCCCGCTATATGGCCACAGGCTGAAGCGGCATTGCAACGTGCCGCGCAATTGTGAATCTGGCACTGCCATTTTTATGCCCGAAGGTCGGCCAGGACGCAAAAGCAGATCCTCTTTACCCAGCAGCCCTACGCCACGCATTAGCGTTAACGCGAAAGCGCTGTTCTCTTCGCCGATAATTTCCACCTCCCGCAGCCCTTCACTGAACAGCGCGATACCGTTAACCCCGTGCTGTAACGCCGCGTAATTAAGGAAATTCCACACTGGAATCGGGGCTTCTTTCCAGCCTTCCTGCTGCCACTGACGCATGGCCTCGTCCGTGACCGGCCGCGCCATTGAACCAAACTGGGTATCAGTGAGTACCGTTTGTGCGTGATACGGCACAGGCAGGCGAACGCGCAGACGATGATCATCGGCCTGATTAATAATCTGCACGTCAAAATCAACACGCTTGCTGTTGTCGCTCAGCGTAATGGTGGTTTCAATTTCAACATACCCGCTACGCTTGCGGGCGGCGCGCTCGGCCAGATTGAGTGGAACGGCGAGCGTACTGCGTAGAATCATTTTGCTGCGCCAGCCTTCCTCCACGATCTCTACCGCATGTGGATATGCAGCAGAGGTTAATATCCAATCTTCTCTCGGCGGAGAATAATCGTATTCATCGCCATCATCACCGCTCTCTTCGAACTCCAGCACCCGGTCGTAGACCAGCCCGCTCTCTTTATCTTCCATTCTGAGCGTACCGTCGGCATTGAGCGAGATACGCCATGCCGCATTTTCCAGCATCGAACTCGCCGCAGTAGAGACGTTTTTCACCTCACCCGTCTCGCCTGCAATCACCCGCAGCGAAACGTACCCCATCGCCGGGAGCACCCGCCGCAGTTGGATGTCATACTCCATAAACGGCTCATAATTCCCGTAGTGGACAATCTGCCTGTCAATCAAGCCAGGGTCGATTTCGCGGCTGGCGCGAATAAAGTACGGAACCGCCTCACCCTGTTCATCCACCAGCCGGAACCGGCTTGCGCGCAGACGAATCGTGGTGTCGAAAACTTCGTCGCGCGGCCACGGCATCAGGTTGAACAACCCCAGCCGGTCGTGTTCGCAGGCGGGCATGTTGTCGACAATTTTTCGCAGATAAAAACGAATCAGGTTATCCGCCATATCTTCCGCCAGCCAAAAACGCGCGGCTATCTCCTGATGGACTTTATCGCTACAGCAGCAGCCAATACTGTCGTGGGCGTGATTTTTGAGGATCGCTTTCCACATTTTCTCCAGCAGGCCATGGTGATAGTCAAAGCCCAGCGACCAGGCAATCGTGGCGAGCGGCTCGAGGACATTGACGATTTTGTTTTCAATGCGCGCATGCGCAATTTTGATATCCATGCGCGTCGAGCCAATGGTGCGATGGACGCGCATATATTTACCGTCGTTGAACTCACCTATCAGCGTCGCCAGCTTCTCGCGTTGCGCTTCGATTCGTTCAAAAACCGTTTCAAAACGGCTCATCACAAATTCACGTTGCGGGTAGATTTCCCGCAGTTTGTCCATCACCGCAAAGATATTTTGCTGCAGCGGCATCTGGTCGTGGCCGTTAGGCAGCAGAATCTCTTTGGTGATTGAGGCGTTTTCCAGCACCGGAAAGTAGCTATCCAGACGCTTACGCAGCCCAGCCTCATCATCAGGTAAGTACTTACCAATGGCGTAACCCAGCGGCAGCACCTGTGCCACCACTTCGCTGCCATCCTGACTTTGCCAGAGAAACTCGGTTTTATCGGTGCCGTGACGCTCAGAGCAGCCTCGCCAGAACATGGCACGCGTAATTCCAAAACCGTTATAGATATGCGGCAGTTGACCGGACATACCAAACGAATCAGGCAGATAACCAATTTTCATCGGCTCGCCAAACGCCATGCAGTCGCGCATCCCGTACATCAGGTTACGGACGATGGACTCCCCGGCGACAACGGTTGTGTCAGTCTGCGTGTACCAAGGGCCAATAATCAGTTTGCCCGCCTGAACCAGCGCTTTAACACGCTCGCGGTTTTCCGGCACCACAGCGAAGTAATCTTCCAGAATCGCTGTCTGCCCGTCCAGCACGTAATATTTGTATGCGTCATCCTGTTCCAGGCGGTCCAGAATCTCCGCCATATTGTTAACCAGTAAAATCCGCGACTCTTCGGTGGTGAAGTACCACTCTCTGTCCCAATGCATGTGCGGCGTAATGTGAACGCGAGATACAGCTTTCATCTTCGTTTCCTGAATGAATTAATTATTAATCAATGGATTGTGTACTGTAGGCGCCGGCCTGAATTGCCTGACGTCGCCACAGCACCAGAATGCAGGTTGAAATGGCTGTTCCTACCAGCGCCGCGCCAAACCAGCCGCCTGCCGCCAGGACCCGGCCCAGTCCGCCATCCTGTAATAAAAAGAGAGAAAAGATGCCTGCGCCAGGCGTTTGCAGGCCAATGTTCATCGCGCCGACGATCGCGCCCGTCGCCATTGAACCGATCACAAATGAGCCGATCACCCGCAGCGGATCTTCAATCGCCATGGGGATCGCCCCTTCGGTGATACCCGCCAGGCCCAACAGCCATGTCGATTTTCCCGTTTCGATCTCAAACGATTTGAACTGCCGTGGCGCGATCATCGTGGATGCGGTAACGGTAAAGGCGGAGACCATTTTGACCGATGCGAAGATGGCGTACGGGCCATACACACCATTTGCCATCGCCCCGAGACAGAAGGCATAAGCGGCTTTATTTACCGGCCCCCCGAGGTCAAATGAACACATAAAACCAAGGATGGCACCCAGTACCAACGCATTACTGCCAGAGAGACCATTCAACCAGGCTGTAAGGCTGCTGTTGATCCAGGCAACAGGCTCACCAATAACAAATAGCATCAGGCTACCCGCAGCCAGCGTGCCGATGACCGGGTAGAGATAGAACGTCAGAAAGCCGTTAAAACGACTGCTCAGGCGAATATGATTTTTCACCCAACGCATCAGATAACCTGCGATCAACCCCCCGGCAATCGCCCCTAAAAACCCTGAACCAATCATGTTGGCAGCAAGACCTGCGGCAAAACCGGGCGCCAGCGCGGGTTTATCGGCGAGGGAATAGGCGGTATAGGCAGCCAAAACGGGCACCATCAGAATGCCGAGCAGGCCGCCCCCGAGTTTGCGGTAGAGCCATAACCACGAGTTCTCCTGGTCGAAGAGATGCTGTAAATCAAACATTTGTGCGAGCAACACCGCCACGGCCAGAACGGTGCCACCGGCCACAATCAACGGTACGGCAAAAGAGATGCCACTGAGCAGAGCCTGTTTTAATTCCGTTTTAACATCGTGCCGGGTCGTCTCCTGAACGACCGTCGCTCGTTTTTCGTCGACCGGTTCTAACGCCAGCGCCTGATTTATCAGCTTTTCCGCATGCTTAATCGGCTCGGCAACCGGTACGTTTAACGAGGGAATACCGCGAAATCGCTCAACATCTTTAATCGCAACTTCAGCCGCAAAAATCGCCGCCTGCGCCGTTGACAGTTGCTCGGGCGTCAGTCGCCCTTCAATCCCGTTCGCCCCCTGCTTTTCAACCACCACGCGCACACCCAGTTTATGCCCGGCCTTTTCCAGATACTCCGCCGCCATATAGGTGTGCGCAATGCCCGCCGGGCAGGCTGTCACGCAGACAATCAAAGGCGTGTCGTCTGACAGGGATGACGTCTTCTCAGGCGTGGTCAGGGAAAGTGCTGACAATAACGCCTGCGGCGTCGTCGCATTCATCACCGCCGCCCGCACATCATCATCAACCAACGCACTGGTAAGCTGGGTGAGGATCTCAATATGCGTCGAGCCCGCCTCTGATGGCGGAATCGCCAGCAGAAAAATAAGCTCAACGCTCTCCGGGCCGTCTACGCCTTCCCACTGTAATGGCTCGATTAAGGTCGCTACGGCGAAGGCCGCTTCTTTTACCGCAGCGCTTTTACCATGTGGCACCGCCAGACCTTCACCCAGCGCGGTCGGCCCGATGCTCTCTCGATGAAAGACTTCCTGTAAATACGTTTGGAGATCATCAATTTTACCCAGCTCAGCCAGCCGCTTCGCCAGTTCGCAAATCGCCTCATCCCGGCTGTTAAACCGGGCGTTCAGGCAAATTGCACTGGGGTGTGTCAACGCCATCAGATTCATCACGTTTCATCCTCTGCTATGAAATCTACGCCTCGTTGCGCAGAAAACATGCATTTTGCCCAGGGATTTAATACCTTTACGTGATCAATTTCACTTAATACGCAAAATTTGTATTTAATTTGTATTATTTACTATTCCCGCTAACCGCGCATAATGAGCCAGAATCGTATTATTTTTCTGATACATCCCTGGGCTGAATGATCATGAGTAAAAAACCCCTCTACAGGCAGATTGCCGATGCCATACGCCTGCGAATTGAGCGCGGCGAGTTAAAAGCGGGAGATGCCCTGCCCACCGAAGCCGCGCTTCAGACAGAATATGGCGTGAGCCGGGTAACGGTGCGTCAGGCGCTTAAACAGCTTACCGAGCAAAAGGTGATTGAAAGTATTCAGGGCAGCGGAAGCTACGTGAAAGAGGAGCGAGTGAATTATGATATTTATCAACTCACCGGCTTCGATGAGAAACTGGCCGACCGTCAGGTAACGACCCACAGCGAAGTGCATGTTTTTGAAGTCATTGGTGCGGATGAATCACTGGCTTCGCAATTGCAACTCAAAACAGATGATAAAATCTGGCATGTGAAGCGTGTGCGCTTTATCAAACATAAACCGGTCGCCATGGAAGAAACATGGATGCCATTATCACTCTTTCCAGACCTGACCTGGTCTGTGATGGAAGGGTCTAAGTACCATTTTATTGAAGAGATCAAAAAGCAGGTCATCGATCGCAGCGAACAAGAAATTGTGCCGATTATGCCAACAGATGAGATTGCCGGGATCCTGAACATCGACCCAACAAAACCGATACTGGAAAAAATATCACGTGGTTTTCTACAAGATGGACAAATCTTTGAATATAGCCGGAATGTATTTAATAGCGACGACTACCGCTTTACGTTGGTAGCCAGACGCCGCCATTAAAAAAGGCCATCATAAGATGGCCAACCATGTCGAAATCGAACATATAAGGCTCCCCTGCTTCATATTTCTCGAAGCTTACCGGGGAGCGGAGAGGATTTTTATCCCAGTACTACTTTCAGCGCTTCGCCGATATCGGCCAGGCTGCGAACGGTACGAACGCCAGCCGCTTCCAGTGCAGCAAACTTCTCGTCTGCCGTGCCTTTGCCGCCCGCAATGATGGCGCCAGCGTGGCCCATACGTTTGCCTTTCGGCGCGGTAACGCCCGCGATATAGCCGACAACCGGTTTGGTGACGTGATCTTTAATGTACGCCGCCGCTTCTTCTTCCGCGCTACCGCCGATCTCACCGATCATGACGATCGCTTCAGTCTGCGGATCTTCCTGGAACATTTTCAGGATATCGATGAAGTTAGAACCCGGGATCGGGTCGCCGCCGATGCCCACACAGGTGGACTGGCCGAAGCCGTAGTCAGTAGTCTGTTTAACGGCTTCATAAGTCAGGGTACCAGAGCGGGAAACGATGCCCACTTTGCCCGGCTTATGAATGTGGCCTGGCTGGATGCCGATTTTGCACGCGCCCGGGGTGATAACGCCTGGGCAGTTCGGGCCAATCATGCGCACGCCTGCTTCGTCCAGTTTCACCTTCACGGTCAGCATATCCAGCGTCGGGATACCTTCGGTGATGGTGATGATAAGCTTAATGCCTGCATCGATGGCTTCCAGAATGGAATCTTTGCAGAACGGTGCCGGAACGTAAATAACAGAGGCGGTTGCGCCGGTTGCTTCTACGGCTTCGCGCACGGTGTTAAATACTGGCAGACCCAGATGCGTGGTGCCGCCTTTGCCTGGCGTTACGCCGCCAACCATCTGCGTACCGTAAGCGATCGCCTGTTCGGAGTGGAAAGTCCCCTGGCTACCGGTGAAGCCCTGACAGATAACCTTGGTGTTTTTATCAATTAAAATGGACATTATTTCCCCTCCACTGCTGCAACAACTTGAACTGCTGCATCCGTCAGACCTTTCGCTGCAATAATATTCAGGCCACTATCAGCCAGTTTCTTCGCGCCGAGTTCGGCGTTGTTACCTTCGAGACGGACAACAACCGGTACGTTGACGCCCACTTCTTCTACAGCACCGATAATACCGTCAGCGATCAGGTCGCAACGGACGATACCGCCGAAGATGTTAACCAGCACGGCTTTCACTTGGTCATCGGAAAGGATGATTTTGAATGCTTCAGTCACACGCTCTTTGGTTGCGCCGCCGCCAACGTCGAGGAAGTTAGCCGGTTCGCCGCCGTGCAGTTTAACGATGTCCATGGTGCCCATTGCCAGGCCCGCGCCGTTAACCATGCAACCAATGTTACCGTCCAGCGCAACGTAGTTCAGTTCCCACTGTGCAGCCTGGGCTTCACGCGGATCTTCCTGAGACTGGTCGCGCATTTCGCGCAGATCAGCCTGGCGGAACAGCGCGTTACCGTCCGCGCCCAGTTTGCCATCGAGGCAGATCAGGTCACCCTGTTTAGTGATAACCAGCGGGTTGATTTCAATCAGCGCCAGGTCGCGCTCAAGGAAGATAGTCGCCAGACCCATGAAGATTTTGGTGAACTGCTGAACCTGCTTACCTTCCAGACCCAGTTTGAATGCCAGCTCGCGACCCTGATACGGCATCGGGCCCGCCAGCGGATCCAGTGCCACTTTGTGAATCAGATGTGGGGTTTCTTCCGCCACTTTCTCGATTTCCACGCCGCCTTCGGTTGAGGCCATAAAGACCACGCGACGAGAGGAACGATCTACAACCGCGCCCAGATAGAGTTCTTTATCAATATCCGTCGCAGCTTCAACCAGAATCTGGTTAACCGGCTGACCGTGCGCATCTGTCTGGTAGGTCACCAGACGTTTACCCAGCCAGTGCTCAGCAAAAGCGCGAATTTCTTCTTTGCTCTTCACGACTTTCACACCGCCCGCTTTGCCGCGGCCACCAGCGTGAACCTGACATTTTACTACCCACGGACCTGCACCGATTTTAGAAGCGGCTTCTTCTGCTTCACGCGGAGTAGTACAGGCATAACCCACCGGAGCCGGTAAGCCATAGCGGGCAAAAAGTTGTTTTGCCTGATATTCATGTAAGTTCATGTGTTCTATCCATCCTTCAGGTAATCATCGCCAGGCTATATTCATCCTGACTTTCTTTGTTTCGCCGGAGGGCTTCACACCCTCCGGCCTACAGGTGATGCTCCTGTCCGGCGACACGCGCCGGACAAAATGGCTACACGTCCAGCAGCAGGCGAGTCGGGTCTTCCAGCAGCTCTTTAATTGCCACCAGGAAACCAACCGACTCACGGCCATCGATCAGACGGTGGTCGTAAGAGAGAGCCAGGTACATCATCGGCAGAATTTCTACCTTACCATCCACAGCCATCGGGCGATCTTTAATGGCGTGCATGCCCAGGATAGCGCTCTGCGGCGGGTTGATGATAGGGGTAGACATCAGAGAACCGAAAACACCACCATTTGTAATGGTAAAGTTGCCGCCGGTAAGATCTTCTACTGTCAATTTGCCATCACGCCCTTTCAGCGCCAGCTCTTTAATGCGTTTTTCGATGTCAGCCATGCCCAGTGAATCGACATCACGCAGAACCGGGGTCACCAGGCCGCGCGGAGTCGATACCGCCATGCTCACGTCGAAGTAGTTGTGATAAACCACATCTTCGCCATCAATAGACGCGTTCACTTCCGGATAGCGTTTCAGCGCTTCAACAACCGCTTTTACGTAGAAGGACATGAAGCCCAGACGGATGCCGTGACGTTTCTCAAACGCTTCGCCATACTGCTTACGCAGCTCCATAATCGGCTTCATGTTGACTTCGTTAAACGTGGTCAGCATCGCGGTGGAGTTTTTCGCTTCCAGCAGACGCTCTGCAACACGCTTACGCAGACGGGTCATCGGTACGCGTTTTTCGCTACGTCCAGCCAGCGGTGCAACCGGCGCGGCGGCGGCCGGTGCGTCGGCTTTCGCCGGCGCTTTCGCCAGATGTTTTTCTACATCTTCACGGGTGATACGACCACCAACACCAGTGCCTTTAATGGCGCCGGCTTCAAGGTTATGTTCAGCCAGCAGACGGCGAATTGCCGGGCTGAGCGCATCGTTGTTCTGCTCTTCTAAAGACGCCTGCTGGCGCTGCGCCGGGGTAGACTCTTTCGCTTCAGACTTAGCGCTGGTTTCTTTCCCACCGCTATTGCCTTCACGCAGGCGACCCAGGAGCTGGCGAGAGGTTACGGTTGTGCCTTCATCTTCCAGAACTGCATCCAGAATGCCATCTGCCGACGCCGGTACTTCCAGTACCACTTTGTCAGTTTCGATTTCTACCAGCACTTCATCGCGAACAACCGCGTCGCCCGGTTTTTTATGCCAGGTTGCGACAGTGGCATCTGCTACGGATTCAGGCAGGTCAGGGACCAGAATATCTACGCTACTCATTGTGTATCCTTTAATTAATCGACGTTCAGCGCGTCATTGACCAGATCTTGTTGCTGTTTCTGGTGAACGGACATGTATCCTACCGCCGGTGAAGCGGAGGCCGGGCGACCTGCGTAACGCAGAGACGCTCCAAAGGGAATGACTTCACGGAAATGGTGCTGGCTACAGTACCAGGCGCCCTGGTTAAGCGGCTCTTCCTGACACCAGACGAAATCATGTACGTGGGCGAACGGCTTAAGCACTTCCTGCATCGCCTGATGCGGGAATGGATAGAGCTGTTCAATACGCACGATGGCGACATCTTTCTGCTCGTTCTTACGACGCTGCTCGAGCAGGTCGAAATAAACCTTACCAGAACAAAGCACGACGCGTTTCACCGCTTTCGGATCCAGCTCGTCGATTTCGCCAATCGCCGGCATAAAGGTGCCGTTTGCCAGTTCATCCAGGCTGGAAACCGCCAGCGGGTGGCGCAGCAGAGATTTCGGTGACATCACAACCAGCGGACGACGCATTCCGCGCAGCGCCTGACGACGCAGCATGTGGTAAACCTGTGCCGGGGTGGTCGGTACGCAAACCTGCATATTCTGCTCAGCGCAAAGTTGCAGATAACGTTCCAGACGGGCGGAGGAGTGCTCCGGGCCCTGGCCTTCGTAACCGTGCGGCAGCAGCATCACCAGGCCACACATACGGCCCCATTTCTGTTCGCCGGAGGAGATGAACTGGTCGATAACCACCTGCGCGCCATTGGCGAAGTCGCCGAACTGGGCTTCCCAAATGGTCAGCGTGCGCGGTTCTGCGGTGGCATAACCGTATTCGAACGCCAGCACCGCTTCTTCAGACAGCACGGAGTCCCACACTTTGAATTCGCCTTGCCCGTTATGCACGTGTTGCAGCGGGGTGTAAGTCGAACCGTTTGCCTGATTATGGATAACCGCATGGCGGTGGAAGAAGGTACCGCGGCCGGAGTCTTCACCAGACAGACGGACGGAAACCCCTTCATCCACCAGCGTGGCGTAAGCCAGGTTTTCAGCGCCGCCCCAATCGAACAGTTTTTCACCGGCGGCCATCGCCTGACGATCGCCGTAGATTTTTGCGACACGAGACTGCATTTCGACGGCTTCCGGCACCGTACTGATACGGTTAGCCAGTTCCTGCAGGCGTTTCATCTCAACCTTGTTCGGATAGCTTTCATCCCACTCGTGGTTGAGGTACGGCGACCAGGTAAAGGAGTGCAGGTTCATCTGACGCCACTCTTTCACCACGCACTCGCCCGCGTCCAGCGCGTCACGGTACAGGTTGACCATTTCAGTGGCATCTTCCAGCGTGGCGACTTTCTGCTGTTCAAGTTTGTCAGCATAGATCTTACGCGGGGTCGGGTGTTTCTTAATTTTCTGGTACATCAGCGGCTGGGTTGCGCTCGGCTCGTCGGCTTCGTTATGGCCGTGACGGCGGTAGCATACCAGGTCGATGAAGACATCACGTTTAAAGGTGTTACGGAAATCCAGTGCCAGACGGGTCACAAACGCGACCGCTTCCGGGTCATCCGCATTCACGTGGAAAATCGGCGCCATCACCATCTTACCGATATCGGTACAGTACGGTGTGGAACGCGCATCCAGCGGGTTAGAGGTGGTAAAGCCGACCTGGTTGTTAATCACGATGCGAACGGTACCGCCCACTTCGTAACCACGCGCTTTTGACATGTTCAGGGTTTCCTGAACCACGCCCTGCCCTGCAACCGCCGCATCACCGTGAATGGTGATTGGCAGCACCATGTTGCTGCTCGGGTTGTCGAGTCGGTCCAGACGCGCACGCACGGAACCGATAACCACCGGGCTGACAATTTCCAGGTGCGACGGGTTGAACGCCAGCGCCAGGTGTACCAGGCCGCCGTCGGTTTCAAAGTCAGACGAGAAGCCCATGTGGTACTTCACGTCACCGGTGCCGAGGTGCTCTTTATGTTTGCCGGAGAACTCGTCAAACAGATCCTGAGATTTTTTACCCAGCACGTTAATCAGTACGTTCAGACGACCGCGGTGCGCCATACCCAGCACCACTTCACGCGTACCGTTGTTACCCGCGTGACGAATCATCTCTTTTAACATCGGAATCAACGCATCGCCGCCTTCCAGCGAGAAGCGTTTCGCGCCCGGGAATTTCGCACCCAGGTAGCGTTCCAGACCTTCCGCCGCGGTGAGTTCGCTCAGGAAGCGTTTTTTCTCTTCCGCCGTAAAGGTGGCATGCCCGGCTTCGAAGCGCTGCTGAATCCAGCGTTTTTCTTCGGTGCTGGTGATGTGCATATATTCCGCACCGATGGAGCCACAGTAGGTTTGCTTGAGGGCTTCAAGCAGATCGCCCAGCTTCATCGTCTCTTTGCCGATAGCAAATGAGCCTACGTTAAAGGTTTCCTGGAGATCGGCCTCGGTCAGATCGTGGAAAGACGGATCTAAGTCTGCCACTTTATCTTGCTGCCACAGTCCTAACGGGTCGAGATTGGCCTGTTGGTGACCACGGAAGCGATAAGCGTTAATGAGCTGCAGGACTTTTACCTGCTTCGCATTGGTGTCAGGGTCGGAAATCGAAGAAGAGTAACGTGAGGCATCCTTCGCCAGACGACGGAAATATTCACGCGTTGTGGAATGGAGTTGATCCGGTTTGACTCCGGTGCCAGGTAACTGCTGGAACGTCGAACGCCAGTTAGCGTCTACCGAGTCAGGATCGGTTAAGAAGTCTTCATAGAGCTGTTCTATCCAGCTCTGGTTCGAGCCAGAGAGGTAAGAAGAGTCCAACCAGGCTTTCAAAGCGCTGTTCTGCATCGTGATCCCTTAAGCATTTTTATGCTTACTTCGCCGTGGATACTACCACGTACATTGGCTGTACGTGCCGGGGTTCACCTGCGAGCTCTTGTCTAAGTAGTGGCTCGCGAAGGAACCTTTAAAAACTGTCTTTGGGGTCTCCCCTCACCCCGGCCCTCTCCCAAAGGGAGAGGGGGGAGATAAATCTGGCAGTTTTTAGAGGTTTCCTGCAATCCATCCCCTCTCCCTGAGGGAGAGGGTTAGGGTGAGGGGTTTCCCCCTCCAGTTACTTACGCACTGCGCTGTAACAACATCGACTTAATATGACCAATCGCGCGCGTCGGGTTCAGCCCCTTCGGACATACACTGACGCAGTTCATGATGCTATGGCAGCGGAATACGCTGAAAGCGTCACTCAGGCCATCAAGACGGCTGTCGGTTTCGGTATCACGGCTATCAATCAGGAAGCGGTACGCTGCCAACAGACCTGCCGGGCCGATAAACTTATCCGGGTTCCACCAGAACGATGGGCAGGACGTCGAGCAACATGCACACAGGATACACTCGTACAACCCATCGAGTTTTTCACGCTGCTCTGGCCCCTGGAGGTGCTCGCGAGCAGGAGGATTTTGCCCATTATTCAACAAGTAAGGCTTAATCTTCTCATATTGTGCATAGAATTGCCCCATGTCTACCACCAAATCACGAATGACCGGTAAACCAGGCAGTGGACGGATAACAATTTTCTGTTTGCCATTGCCCAGCGCCGAAATAGGCGTGATGCAGGCCAGACCGTTCTTACCGTTCATGTTCAGGCCATCGGAACCACATACCCCTTCACGGCAGGAGCGGCGGAACGACAGGCTTGGGTCTTTCTCTTTCAACTGGATGAGCGCATCCAGCAGCATCATGTCGCGCCCTTCTTCGCCTTCCAGGGTGTAATCCTGCATGCGCGGAGCGTCATCGACATCCGGGTTATAACGATAAATTGAAAATTCGAGTTTCATTGACCTGTCTCCGCATTAATAAGTACGAATCTTCGGCGGGAATGCCGGACGCAGTTTGGGTTCCATATTGACGCTACGACGCGTCATGGACTCAGACTCTGGCAGATACAGGGAATGGCACAGCCAGTTTTCGTCGTCACGATCCGGATAGTCGAAGCGGCTATGCGCGCCACGACTCTCGGTGCGGAAGTTTGCGGATACGGCGGTCGCGTAAGCGGTTTCCATCAGGTTATCCAGTTCCAGACACTCAACACGCTGGGTGTTAAATTCGCTGGAAGTATCGTCCAGACGGGCATTTTTCAGACGCTCACGGATAGCTTTCAATTGCTCAAGACCTTTCGCCATCGCATCACCCTCACGGAATACCGAGAAGTTATGCTGCATGCACTCCTGAAGCGCTTTGCGGATTTCTACCGGATCTTCACCGTCACGGTTGCCGTTCCAGCGATTCAGACGCTCAAGAGACGCGTCAATCTCGTCTTCGGTGGCATCGCGCAGCGCGCCCTGCTCAGCGATAGATTCCTGCAGATGCAGGCCTGCCGCACGGCCAAACACCACCAGGTCAAGCAGTGAGTTACCGCCCAAACGGTTAGCGCCGTGTACGGATACGCAGGCAATCTCACCGACCGCGAACAGCCCTGGGATCACCACATCTTCACCCTGCTCGTTCACCGTCAGCGCCTGGCCAGTCACTTTAGTCGGAATACCGCCCATCATGTAGTGGCAGGTTGGAATAACCGGAATCGGTTCTTTAACCGGGTCAACGTGTGCGAAGGTACGGGAAAGCTCAAGAATGCCCGGCAGACGGGATTCCAGCACTTCTTTACCCAGATGGTCGAGTTTCAGTTTCGCGTGCGGGCCCCAGGGGCCATCGCAGCCACGACCTTCACGGATTTCGATCATGATGGAACGCGCCACCACGTCACGACCCGCCAGGTCTTTTGCGTTCGGGGCATAACGCTCCATAAAGCGCTCGCCATGTTTGTTCAGCAGGTAGCCACCTTCACCACGGCAGCCTTCGGTGACCAGCACGCCCGCACCGGCGATACCGGTTGGGTGGAACTGCCACATTTCCATATCCTGCACTGGCACACCGGCACGCAGGGCCATACCGACGCCGTCACCGGTGTTGATATGCGCGTTAGTGGTGGACTGATAGATACGGCCTGCCCCGCCGGTCGCCAGTACGGTGGCATTGGCTTTGAAGTAAACCACTTCACCGGTTTCGATACACAGCGCGGTACACCCGACCACTGCGCCATCGGCGTTTTTGACCAGATCCAGCGCGTACCACTCAGAGAAAATCGTGGTGTGGTTTTTCAGGTTCTGCTGATAAAGCGTGTGCAGCAGTGCGTGTCCGGTACGGTCAGCCGCCGCCGCAGTACGTGCCGCCTGCTCGCCGCCGAAGTTTTTCGACTGGCCGCCAAACGGACGTTGATAGATACGACCATCGTCCAGACGAGAGAACGGCAGGCCCATATGTTCCAGCTCCAGAATCGCTTCCGGGCCGGTTTTACACATATATTCGATCGCGTCCTGGTCACCAATGTAGTCCGACCCTTTTACGGTGTCGTACATGTGCCATTCCCAGTTATCTTCATGGGTATTACCCAGCGCAACGGTGATACCACCCTGCGCGGAAACGGTGTGCGAACGGGTTGGGAAAACTTTAGAGAGCAGCGCACAGGTCTGGCCGCTCTGGGAAATTTGCAGTGCCGCACGCATACCCGCGCCACCGGCACCAATCACAACAGCATCAAATTCTCTTACTGGCAGTTTCATTACACACCCCACACCACAACAAATCCATAAATGACGTAAACCACCAGCGCAACAACGATTGCCAGTTGCAGCACCATGCGCAGTGCCAGCGGTTTAACGTAGTCGGTCAGCACCTGCCACATGCCAATCCAGGCATGAATCAGGATAGAAAACAGGGCCAACAAGGTGAACACTTTGGTGAACGCAGAGGAGAAGAAACCGCTCCAGACTTCCCAGGTAAGGTCGCCGCTCGTCGCGAAAAAACCAACCATGTAGATAATGTACAGAGTCAGGACGATAGCGGTGGCACGTACCAGGATGAAGTCATGTACGCCGTTGCGTCCTAATGCTGAGGCGTTGCTTACCATACGAGGACTCCTGCAAGAATTGAAAGCACGACAGTAATAACAAAAGAAATTTTGGCGGAGCGCTTACCTGCTTCGAGGGTTTCTTCCAGATAGCCAAAATCCATCAGCAGATGGCGAATCCCTACAATGGCGTGATAAGCCAGCGCCGTCAGAATGCCCCACATAATGAATTTAACGAAGAAGCTGCCCATGATGGAGGACGCATAAAGGAAGCCTTCCGGGGAGGAGAGACTGGTGCCCAGCAGCCAAAGCAGAATCCCGACAGCCACAAACGTTATGACTCCGGAGACGCGATGGAGAATGGACGCTATCGCCGTGATTGGGAACCGGATCGTTTGCAGATCCAGGTTGACAGGTCTTTGTTTTTTCACATTTCTTATCATGAATAACGCCCACATGCTGTTCTTATTGTTTCCTTTCCTCCGGTCTGCTTGCGGGTCAGACAGCGTCCTTATCTATAACTTCGCGTCATATAAAACTCTGCTTCCAGATGCTAAAACGACACGTTACAACGCTGGGTGGCTCGGGATTGCAGGGTGTTCCGGAGACCTGGCGGCAGTATAGGCCGTTCACAAAATCATTACAATTAACCTACATATAGTTTGTCGGGTTTTATGCTGAACAGTGATCAATGTCACGATTACAACAATATTTTAAAAATTAATCACGTGATTTGACAAATATTAAACATTATTGTTACAACCATCACCTGAAAAAGCATATAATGCGCAAAAGTTATGGGGTCACTCTTTCACCTGATAATAAGTTATGTAACAGTGTGGTGCTATTGACCAAAGTTATCAGGAAAGTTATTAGTGATAGACAGGTTTGAATACTCGGACTGCTAATACCCTGATTTGCTGTTGTTTCACTGTAGATTAGACGCATACCGTCAAGCGCCATTTGCTCTGTACCCTGGTATCACCTCTGCAGCAGAGCCTTGAGCCAAATAACAAACTGGTAACGTCGAAATATCAAATGAATGCAAACCAGGTAGCCGGCAGTCTTAAGCAATAAGGCGCTAAGGAGACCGTAAATGGCTGATACAAAAGCAAAAATCACCCTAGGTGGTGACACTGCTATCGAACTGGATGTGCTAAAAGGCACGCTCGGTGAGGATGTTATTGATATCCGTAGTCTTGGTTCAAAGGGCATTTTTACTTTTGACCCTGGTTTCACCTCTACCGCATCCTGCGAATCCAAAATCACATTTATTGATGGTGATGAAGGCATCCTGCTGCACCGCGGTTTTCCGATTGACCAGTTAGCCACTGAATCCAACTACCTTGAAGTGTGCTACATCCTGCTGCACGGTGAAAAACCAACCCAGGCAGAGTACGACGAATTCAAAACCACCGTTACCCGCCACACCATGATCCACGAGCAGATCACACGTCTGTTCCATGCGTTCCGCCGCGACTCTCACCCAATGGCGGTGATGTGCGGGATCACCGGCGCGCTGGCGGCGTTCTATCATGACTCACTGGATGTGAATAACCCGCGTCATCGCGATATCGCCGCATTCCGTCTGCTGTCTAAAATGCCAACCATGGCGGCGATGTGTTACAAATACTCCATCGGCCAGCCGTTTGTTTACCCGCGCAACGACCTCTCCTACGCGGGCAACTTCCTGAACATGATGTTCTCCACACCGTGCGAACCGTACGAAGTGAATCCGATTCTGGAACGCGCGATGGATCGTATTCTGATCCTGCACGCTGACCACGAACAGAACGCCTCTACCTCTACCGTGCGTACCGCGGGCTCTTCCGGTGCAAACCCGTTTGCCTGCATCGCGGCCGGTATTGCTTCCCTGTGGGGGCCGGCGCATGGCGGTGCCAACGAAGCGGCACTGAAGATGCTGGAAGAGATCAGCTCTGTTGAACACATTCCGGAATTCGTACGTCGTGCGAAAGATAAGAATGATTCTTTCCGTCTGATGGGCTTCGGTCACCGTGTTTATAAAAACTATGACCCACGCGCCACTGTAATGCGTGAAACCTGCCATGAAGTGCTCAGAGAGCTGGGTACCAAAGATGATCTGCTGGAAGTGGCGATGGAGCTGGAACACATCGCGCTCAACGACCCGTATTTCATCGAGAAGAAACTCTACCCGAACGTAGACTTCTACTCCGGTATCATTCTGAAAGCGATGGGCATTCCGTCTTCCATGTTTACCGTTATCTTCGCAATGGCGCGTACCGTGGGCTGGATTGCACACTGGAACGAAATGCACAGCGAAGGCATGAAAATCGCCCGTCCTCGTCAGCTGTACACCGGCTACGAAAAACGCGATTTTAAGTCTGATCTGAAGCATTAATGTGCAGGCTGCCGGGAAACCGGCAGCTTTCTCCCCTCTTTAAATTATTTCCCTTTTCAATATTTCTTTGTGTATTTATTTATCATATCTATTCTCTTTAATCTAAATAACCATCTCAATTAACGTCCTCCGCACGAATTGCTTATATCTGACTTGTGCTTTCTTTTTGTTCAGCATCTAATTACCCACTTTAAAAATAAAGATGCTAATGGAATGAGCAATATTATTTACCTGAGAATTACAGGTGAGCAGCAGGGAAACATTTCCGCTGATTGTGGGAGTGAGGCGTCAATCGGTAACCGCTGGCAACAGAATCATACGGACGAAATTTTCGCATTTTCACTTCGACACGATGTAACCAATACCGGTAGAGGATGTCATTTTCAAGCACTGGAATTCACAAAAACTATCGATAAAAGCAATCCGTTACTCAGTAATGCCATCAATAACAATGAACGATTATTTATCGAAATTGATTTTTATCGCATAAACCGCACCGGTCATTGGGAGCGCTATTATTATATTCAGCTGAGGAATGCTTCCGTATCAAAAATTGATATATCCATTAATATCAAGCATCTTCCTTACGAACATATTTCTGTTATTTATGACTATATTCTCTGTAAGCATCTCATTACTAACACCGAATATAGCTACTTAAATATACCAGCTGAATATAACAACCTATTCTTCCCCAATCTACAACTTCCGTCCCTAAAGTTCAGCTCAACAATAATGAGATTAAAACCCCACCTCCCGCCCCGGAAAAAGTCACACCGGTGTACGCCAAATCCTGTCTGAAAGAAACGGGATGCACGGATGCGGGAGATGCTGAGGAGCCCGCAGAGCATTTCGGCGAAATGGCGATATTTACCCGGACTACCGCCGATGATTGCTGCGGATATGATCATAAGCCAGACAGCAAACATACTACAGTCCCCGCTGAAGCTTCTTCCTTAGCCCCGATGTTGCCAGTGGCAATGAGCCGGGTATGGGGCTCAGAGTCGTTGGGAGGCCTTCTGGGTACCGCTGAAAGCGTGCCATGGATAGGCGCGCTGGCATCAGCACTCTACATTCCTGCGGCGGGAGAAGGAAGCGCGCGCGTCCCCGGGCGCGATGAGTACTGGTATGACGATATTCTTCGGCAAAAGGCCGCCGTAGGCGGCACCGCCACCACTCGCGTGCGTTTTTTCTGGCGAAACGATATTCACGGTAATCCTCAGGTCTATGGGGTACATACGGGTGAAGGCACGCCCTATGAAAATGTGCGCGTTGCCAATATGGTGTGGAACGCAACAACGGGTCGCTACGAATATACCCCCGCAAACAGCGTAGATGGCCCGCTGATCACCTGGACGCCCGAACATCCCGAAAATGGCCATGCGCCAGCCCACACCGGAAATAATGTGCCCACGCTTGATCAGCCGACCATACTGATTACACCTATTCCTGACGGGAAAGACGACTACACGACACCACCTTATCCGGTTCCGGACGTCACGGATTTTAATGATTACATTCTGGTGTTTCCCATCGGTTCGGGAATTAAACCCATTTATGTTTATCTTAAAACAGCCAGAGATGAACCTGGTGTTGCCACTGGAAATGGGCAGGTCATCCCCGATAATGTACGTTGGCTTGAGGCGGCAAGTTCAGGAATCGGCGCACCAATACCTGCACAGGTGGCGGATAAGTTAAGAGGAAGGGAGTTCAGGGATTTTGATCATTTCAGGAGGGAGTTTTGGCTTGCTGTGTCGCTATCCCCTGAATTAATGGCTCAGTTTAGTGATTTAAACCGAAGAGAAATTCTTCTCGGTAACGCTCCTTTTAGCATTCCACCAGAGCAAGTTGGAAAAAGGAAAAGATTCGAAATTCATCATCTTGACTTTATTAGCAAAGGAGGTGAAGTCTTTGATATGGATAATATGCATATCAATACTGTTAAAAATCACATTAAGAATCATTCAAATAAATAGAGAGAATCCACATGGAACTAAAACCTCATCTCGAAGATTATACAGAATCTGAATTCATTGACTTCCTTGATGAATTCTTTAAAAACCCTAAGAATCTCAAAGGCAAAGAACGAGAGTTATACATTGATTCATTAGTAGAATACTTTGACCAAATCGTAACGCATCCGGAAGGTAATGGTCTATTGTTTTACCCACCCAAAGATAGAGAAGATAGCCCTGAAGGTATCGTTGAAGAAATCAAACGCTGGCGAAAATCCCAGGGGCTCCCGCTGTTCAAAGACAGCGAATAACTATGCCCACCGTGCAGGGCCGGATGATGATGTAAACCATCATCCGGCAAAATCCCTCTACTTCTGGCAATTCGGACACCAGTAAAACGGCCTCGACGACATCGTCGTTTTCTCAATCACGCCCCCACACCGCTCGCACGTTTCGCCATCGCGATGAAAAACCTTAAAGCGGAACAATGCGCCGTGATGTTTATTCTCATCCACCCGCCCACGCGTGTTGTACGACAACCGCGGGATCGCCAGCAACGCCTGCGCCAGCGCATCCAGTTGGGCATCAGTAAGCTGCGAGGCTTTACGTTGCGGGGCAAGCTGCGTCTCCCAGAGAATCTCAACGCGCAGATAATTGCCTAACCCGGCAAGAAACGCCTGGTCCAGTAACAATCCGGAAAACTGACGATTGCGAAAACGCGGCGACAACAGTCGCGCTTTAACATCGGCTTCCGTCAGTTTAAGGTCGAGTACATCCGGGCCCACGCGCTGTAAAAACGGATGT
This sequence comes from Pseudocitrobacter faecalis, assembly GCF_965231525.1. Lineage (NCBI taxonomy): Bacteria > Pseudomonadati > Pseudomonadota > Gammaproteobacteria > Enterobacterales > Enterobacteriaceae > Pseudocitrobacter > Pseudocitrobacter faecalis. The sequence continues at coordinate 2,964,122 of NZ_CBDDNJ010000002.1, forward strand.
GTGGTCAGTTGCTCAGGCGTCAACATTTCGATGTCTGACGCACTGTAGAGCAGAATCGCTTTATCCGCCGTTTGCAGCTTCACGCGCAATACGCGCGTCGTTTGCGGCGCGGAATTCGCCTCCACCACTCGCCATACACCGTAGAGTTGATTATGGCTGTAGAGCGTCAAACCATTTGAGAAGTGGGTGAGAAGCGCCTTACCGCGCGTTTCGATATGGGTAATGCGCTGCCCCACCAGCTGAGATTCATAAGGTTTCAGTTGTTCGAAGGCGAACCACACCTCTGTGAGTGGTTTGCCTTTAACAGCTGCCTCCAGGCTATCCGCCGCGCGGCGGATCTCCGGGCCTTCAGGCATAGTATCGTCCTTTGTTAATGCGTTGCGCCGCCGGTAACCTGGATATCATTTTCCACCTGTAAGGCAGTGGCTATCGCCAGTTCCAATCCCTGACGCACGGTTTCCGCTGCCATGCTCGGCGCACCAGGATGCGCTGCCGCCTGCTGAGGCAGATACGGAATATGGATAAAACCGCCCTTCGCTTCCGGCATACCGCTCAGTTTATGCAGCAGACCATACATCACGTGATTACACACGAAGGTGCCCGCCGTTTGTGACACTGACGCGGGAATACCGGCATCACGCAGCGCACTCACGATGGCTTTGATCGGCAGCGAACTCAACCACGCTGCCGGGCCATTCCGCACAATCGGCGTATCGACCGGCTGATTGCCCCGGTTATCCGGAATGCGGGCGTCATCGACGTTAATCGCCACGCGTTCAACGCTGATATCCGTGCGCCCCCCGGCCTGCCCGACGCTCAGAACAAGCGTTGGCGAGAGCGAATCGATGGCCGCGTTCAGTTCAATCAGCGCTTCGCCAAAGACACACGGCAGCTGACGCGCCACGACGCGACACCCGCCGATGATAGCATTATCCAGACGCGATACGACTTCCCAAGAAGGGTTAACCGCTTCGCCATCAAACGGCTCGAACCCGGTGATTAATACTGTGCGCATTTTCACTCCTTACAGGAACATCAGGAAATAGAGCAGGAAAACGTTAACCAGCAGCAACAGCACGCCCGTCGGCACCTGCGCTTTGATCACCGCGTTTTTATCCGGCAGTTCCAGTAATGCTGCCGGAACGATATTGAAGTTCGCCGCCATCGGCGTCATCAGCGTGCCGCAGTAGCCTGAGAACATGCCGATCGCCGCCATCACCGCCGGGTTGCCGCCGTGCTGCAACACCAGAATCGGGATCCCGATCCCCGCCGTGACAATCGGGAAGGCCGCAAAGGCGTTACCCATCACCATCGTTAATAAGGCCATGCCAATGGTATAGACCGCCACGGCAATGAATCGGCTGTCGACTGCAAGATAGGTTTTGGTCAACCACGAAATCCCTTCGCCCACGCCTGCGGCAGTAAACAGCAGGCCGAGGGTCGCCAGGATCTGCGGCAGAATAAACGCCCAGCCGATAGAGTCCAGCAGGCGACGCGCTTCCTGAATCGGTTGATGCACGCGCTCGTGGGTCATTTTAATCGCCATCGCCAGGCCAATCAGCGTGCCAACGGTCATTGAGAAAAGCGTGACCAGCGTGGAGTGATTGCCTTCGCCAAACAGCGAGGTCTGTAAGCCCGGCACGTTGTTAAACAGCAGCACGCCGATAACGGTCACCACCGGGATCGCCAGCGCAGGATAGAAAAGACGATTTCCCAGGCGGCTGGCGCTCTCTTCACGCTGTTTCTGCGTACGCTGAGAATAGCTCCCCAAACGCACACCACCGAAACCGGCAATCAGCGCCATCAGCACGACCGCCACGCCAACGGCGATATGCACCGTACGTTTGTCGCCAACCAGTTCATAAGCCCAGTCGCCGAGCAAAAACAGCAGGCCGTAGACCCCCCAGAAAAGCCCCGTCGTCAGACGACGCGGGTTGGCTTTGTCGCGCCAGGACATCAGCGCCACAATCAGCAGTACGATCCCCGCCAGCCAGTAGAGGTAACTTTGTTGAAAATGCATTATGCGTCCCCCCGCCCGGCTTGGGTATGCGCTTTCGCCACTTCACGTTGCAGGTAATTATCCAGCCGCCACATCCGCGCGCCGTGGATCAGGAACGCACACAATGCGGTAGGAATCCCCCACAGGGCGATGTGCAGCGGTTCGGTCTGAATACCGCCTGACTCCAGCATAAAGTTATGCATGAAGATGACTGCGCCGAAGGCCACGAAGATATCTTCACCAAAAAACAGCCCGACGTTATCGGTTGCCGCCGACATCGCGCGCAGGCGATATCGCACCGCACCCGGCAGTTCACCGTGCGTCTTCTCCGCCGCGCCTTCCGCCATTGGCGCCAGTAGCGGGCGCACCATTTGCGGGTGTCCACCGAGGCTGGTCAGCCCCAGCGCCGCCGTGGCTTCACGCACAAAGAGATAAACCACCAGCAAGCGCCCGGCGGTCGCACTGTGTATTTTGGCAATCCACGCCTGAGCGCGCTCTTTCAGCCCGTGACGTTCAAGCAGACCAATAACCGCCAGCGGCACCAGAAGGATAAACGGCAGGTTACGCGTGTTGAGGAAGCCCTCGCCGAGCTTTTCGAGGATAGTCAGCAGCGGCATATGCGCCGCCAGACCGGTGACGATACCGGCGGCAATCACCACCAGCACCGGGTTAAAACGCAATAAGAATCCAGCCACAATGACGGCGATACCCATCAGCGGCCAGAGAGATACCACCTCTCCCATACTCTCCACCCTGTTTTCGTTATGTTATGTTGTTGTAAAATATCTAGTTATATGCGCTTAGGCGCTAATTTTTATACTGCGCTCGTCAAAAGCGCGACGCAAGCGGCGGGCAAAAAGAAGCGCGTGTTCCCCGTCACCGTGCAGACATACCGTTTGTGCCGTTACCGGCGTCCAGACGCCGTTAATACTTTTGACCTGCCCTGATTCCACCATCTCCAGCGTTTGCGCGAGCGCCTGTTCTTCATCGCTGATGAGTGCACCCGGCTGACTGCGCGTCACCAGGCTGCCATCGTCCTGATAACCCCGGTCGGCAAACACTTCCTGGCGCGTGACCAGCCCGTAACGCTCACCTGCCCGAATCAACTCGCTACCTGCCAGGCCCACTAAAATCAGCGATGGCGAGCAGTCATGCACCGCGCGGGCGATGGCATCCGCCAGGTGCGGATCTTTGGCCGCCTGGTTATAGAGCATACCGTGCGGTTTCACGTGACGCAGGGTGCCGCCCTGCGACCGGGTGATGGCATCCAGCGCGCCAATTTGATACAGCGTCTGGGCGTAAACCGTTTCAGGCGGCAGTTGCATTGCCGTGCGGCCAAAGTTTTCGCGGTCAGGGAAGCTCGGATGCGCGCCAATCGCGACGCCGTTTTTCAGCGCTTCACGCACGCTTTCAACCATGGTTTGTGCATCGCCCGCGTGGAAGCCGCAGGCGATATTGGCGGAAGAGACCAGTTGTAACAGGGCGGCATCGCTGCCGCAGCCTTCGCCTAAATCGGCATTTAAATCAATGAGCATCGTTGAGTCGCCATGCCAGTTGTTCCAGATAACGCTGCTGATCGTGGCGCGCTTTTAGCGCCTCTTCCAGCGTACAGGGAACGAAGTGGATCGGTTGCCCGAGAGGAATTTGCGCCAGTTGATACATATCGGCTTCGATAATGCAGGCAATGCGCGGATAACCGCCGGTGGTTTGCGCGTCGTTCATCAGCACAATCGGCTGGCCGTTATGCGGCACCTGCACCACGCCAGGCAGCAGGCCGTGGGAATACATTTCGCGATCGGTCTGGCGCATCAGAGGTTGCCCTTGCAGGCGATAACCCATGCGGTTACTTTGCGGACTTAACTGCCACGGAGAACGCCAGAACGCATCCTGTGACGCCTTATCGAATTCGTGATATTCCGGTCCCGGCAGCGCACGAATGCGGTTGCTGTGAAGCAACTGTTTCACGCCTTGCGGCCCGTCGAACTGACGCAATGCGTTACCCAGCGGCAGCGTATCACCATCCTGTAATCGTCGCCCTTCCAGCCCGCCGACACCCACTTTCAGGTCGGTACTGCGCGACCCCAGCACCAGCGGAACATCAATTCCGCCCGCGACCGCAAGATAGCTACGAATGCCGTGAACGGGGCGTTTGAGAACCAACTGCTGCCCGGCTTTCGCCCACTGTCGCCAGCCGCTCCACACCGGTTTATCATCCAGCTGCGCGTCGCAGCCTGCGCCGGTTAAGGCAAACCAGCTGTCGCGGGTAAATTCAACGCTGACCTGGCCGAGGGTGATTTCCAGTGCCGCGGCGTTAGCGTCATTGCCCACCAGCAGGTTAGCGGTGATCAACGCGGGTTTATCCAGCGCGCCGCAGCGGCTGATCCCCGACTGGCGCAGCCCTTCTCGCCCGCTGTCCTGTACCGAGGTATAAAGCCCGGCGCGAATGAGTTTTAGCATACGCCCTCCTTTTGCGGCACAAAGCGCAAGGTATCGCCGGGGCGTAACAGCACCGGATCGTCTTTCTGTGGATCAAACAACGGCTGCGAAGTCAGGCCAATCAGCTGCCAGCCACCCGGCGTCGCGAGCGGGTAGATCCCGGTTTGCGCGCCGCCGATCCCCACCGATCCCGCTGGAACCAACAAACGCGGTTCGGCACGACGCGGCATGGCGAGTTGTTCCGGCAGGCCGCCAAGGTACGGGAAGCCCGGCTGGAAGCCGAGGAACCACACCACGTAATCCACCGATGCGTGCAGTTCAACGACCTGCTTTGGCGTTAGGCCACTATGTTGCGCCACTTCATTGAGATCGGGCCCCTGCTCACCGCCGTAAATCACCGGAATTTCGATATAGCGGGATTCCGGCTCCAGCGCGTCACTCTCCTCCCACCAGCGCTGTAAACGCTCGATGGCGTCGAGGGCAAGATCCTGCGGATGACGCAAAATCACCGTAATGTTATTCATGCCCGGAATAGCTTCCACCACTTCCGGTTGCTCAGCCAGACGCTGAGTTAATCGCCAGATTCTTTTCTGGCTCGTCAGGGTGACCGGCGGCTCGAGTTCGAGTACCACAGCCGTTTCCCCCAATAGATAACAACGCGCTCGCTGCACTCTTTACCCTCTTTAATCAGGCCGGGTTAGGGATGTCGACAAAGGTCACATCCAGATCGGTCGTTTCATTCAGCCATTCGCTTAATGCGCGAATGCCGCCGCGTTCAGTGGCGTGATGCCCTGCCGCATAAAAATGCAGCCCCTGTTCGCGGGCGGAGTGGATGGTTTGTTCGGACACTTCGCCGGTGATAAACGCATCCACACCAAAACGGGCGGCGCTATCAATAAAGCCCTGACCACCACCTGTGCACCACGCCACGCGGGTGACTTTATCCGGCCCGGTATCGCCGCTCCACAGGGGTTTACGCCCCAGACGCGCTTCAATCCACGAGGCCAGCTCGAGCCCGGAAACCGCCATAGAGAGCTCGCCCCACGGTACCAGCGGCTCAATTTCGCCCATCACGTTGATGCCCAGCAGCTGTGCCAGTTGCACGTTGTTTCCCAGCTCCGGATGCGCGTCCAGCGGTAAATGCCAGCCATAAAGGTTGATGTCATTGCTGAGCAACGCTTTCAGGCGGTTGCGCTTCATGCCGCGAATCACCGGCGATTCGCCTTTCCAAAAGTAGCCATGGTGGACGATAACCGCGTCCGCCTGCTGGCGAACCGCTTCGTCAATCAGCGCCTGGCTGGCGGTCACCCCGGTGACAATTTTTTGAATCTCTTCGCGACCTTCGACCTGTAAGCCATTTGGCGCATAGTCGCTGAAGGCGGCGCTGCCGAGTTTTTCGTTAATCAGTTGTTCCAGCTCGGTATTTTTCATCATCGCTCCCTTGTGCGCGAATGTCGTATCACAGACTAAAATAGCGTCCTCTGCGTCTGACGTCGATAACCCATTCTTTGTAGTCGAAATCGTGCGTCAAACTTGCCCCTTTCAACATTTAATCACACAAATTACTTTTCTTTACCTGAACGATATCCTGTATATTTATGCAATCAGACAGCATATTACATAAATATCTTGAGCTGCTTAGCAAAAATACATTACGAAAACAAATCTATCCGGCGCTGAGATGCCCGATAGAACCGAGGTTAGAGCACTATGAACACGTCACAGCCGCGAGCGATTTACTACGTTGTCGCCCTGCAAATTTGGGAATATTTCAGTTTTTACGGCATGCGCGCGCTGCTGATTCTGTATCTCACCAACCAGCTTAAGTACGACGATAACCACGCCTATGCGCTGTTCAGCGCCTACTGTTCACTGGTTTACGTGACCCCTATCCTCGGCGGCTTCCTCGCAGACAAGCTATTGGGAAATCGTATGGCCGTGATGATTGGCGCGTTCCTGATGGTGGTCGGGCATCTGGTGCTGGGTGCCAGTGAGATAGCCCCGGTGTTCCTCTATTTGTCGCTGGCAATTATTGTCTGCGGCTATGGATTGTTTAAATCTAATGTCAGTTGCCTGCTTGGTGAACTGTATCATCCGGAAGATCCGCGCCGTGACGGCGGTTTCTCGCTGCTGTATGCCGCCGGGAATATCGGCTCCATCGTCGCGCCAATTGCCTGCGGCTACGTGCAGCAGGAGTATAGCTGGGCGATGGGCTTTGCGCTGGCGGCCATTGGAATGCTCGCCGGGCTGGTGATTTTCCTGTGCGGTAATCGCCATTTCACCCATACGGCGGGCGTCAATAAAGCCGCTCTGCATTCGCGTCAGTTTGGCCTGCCAAACTGGGGCTGGTTGCTGGTGCTGCTGGTTGCCACTCCACTGCTGATCACCGTACTTTTCTGGAAAGAGTGGTCGGTGTATGCGCTGATTGTCGCGACGATCATTGGCCTTGGCGTGCTGGCGAAAATCTACACCAAAGCGGAAAACAGCAAACAACGTAAAGAGCTCGGCCTGATCGTGGTGCTCACCTTCTTCAGTATGCTGTTCTGGGCCTTCGCGCAGCAGGGCGGCAGCTCGATTAGCCTGTATATCGACCGCTTCGTAAACCGCGATATCTTCGGTTACGAAGTGCCAACGGCAATGTTCCAGTCGGTGAATGGTTTTGCGGTTATGCTCTGCGGTGTCGTACTGGCGTGGCTGATTAAAGAAGGTGTTAGCGGCAACCGTACCGTGCGTATCTGGGGTAAGTTCGCGTTAGGTTTGGGACTGATGAGCGCAGGTTTCTGCATTCTGACCCTCAGCGCACGTTGGTCAGCCGCTTACGGTCACTCTTCAATGCCGCTGATGGTGCTGGGGATGGCGGTGATGGGCTTTGCCGAACTGTTTATCGACCCGGTCGCCATGTCGCAAATTACGCGTATTGAAATTCCCGGCGTCACCGGTGTACTGACAGGCATCTATATGCTGTTGTCCGGGGCAATTGCCAACTATCTGGCGGGCGTGATCGCCGACCAGACATCGCAAAGCGCCTTCGATGCGGCGGGCGCGGTGAATTACGCTATCGACGCCTATATCGACGTCTTTAGCGAGATTACCTGGGGCGCACTGGCCTGCGTGGGTGCTGTGCTGGTGATTTGGCTCTATCAGGCGCTGAAATTCCGCGCCCGTCGGGTTGTCGCTGAAGCCTGACAGATGCCGAATAGCATGAGACTGATGACAAACGCAACATTGCCTGATGCGCTACGCTTATCAGGCCTACAAGGTTTCTGCAATATATTGAATTTGCAATATTTTGTAGGCCGGATAAAGCGTTTACGCCGCATCCGGCAACAACAAAGCGCACTTTGTCAGCAATCTGATAGCATCACGCTTTCCGCGCCGCTTCATAGGCGGCAAGCGTTTCACTCCGCGCCTGTTTGTGGCAAACAATCGGGCGCGGATACGCAAGCGTAACGCCCTCTTTATCCGCCCACTTCCACGGTTCATGAATCGCTTTTTGCGGAACCTCCGCTAACTCTCCGACCCACTCGCGAATAAACTGGCCCTCTTTATCAAACCGTTCGCCCTGAGTGGTCGGGTTGAAGATGCGGAAGTAAGGCGCTGCATCCGTGCCGGTAGACGCCGCCCACTGCCAGCCACCGTTGTTCGCCGCCAGATCGCCATCAATCAACTGCGACATAAAGTAACGTTCACCTTCGCGCCAGTCGATAAGCAGATCTTTCACCAGAAAACTGGCGGTGATCATCCGCAGGCGATTATGCATCCAACCCGTAGTGTTAAGCTGTCTCATCGCCGCATCGACAATCGGATAGCCCGTTTGCCCCTCCTGCCAGGCCTTCAAATGTTCAGGCGAAACACGCCATTTCACCCGTTCCGTCCAGCCGATAAATGGGCGATGTTTACACAACGCCGGGTTATAGGTCATCAGGTGACGGTAAAATTCACGCCAGATTAGCTCGTTAAGCCAGACGCTTCCGGGCCCGTCATCCAGCGTTTTAGGCTGTTCGGTCAGCAGACGATGCAGGCACTGACGCGGGGAGACTGCCCCAACAGCAAGCGCGGCAGATAAACGACTGGTACCCTCAATCGCCGGAAAATCACGCTGAGAGGCGTACTCGCCGACTCCCTGCTGGCAAAACTGCCGTAACTGGTGAAGCACGCTCTTTTCATCTGGAGCAAAAAGCGACGCATCAAAATCCTGCTGCGGATAGCTGAATTTGATGGGCGCACACGTCACGTTGTGCGCCGCGTTTTTGCGCGTCGCGGGGGCCGCGACGCACTCAGGCAAGCCATCATTAAGGCGCGTCAGCCACGCTTTTTTAAACGGGGTGAACACTTTATACATCTCATGATTGCCGGTCATCACCGCGCCCGGCGGCAGGATCACGCTGTCATCAAATCCCTGACAGCGTACCCCGTCCAGCGTTTTTTCTACCGCAGCATCGCGCTGGCGCTCGTTCACTTCATATTGATAGTTGTAGAAAAGATCGGTCACCCCATGCTCTTCACAAAAACTTTTTAACACCCCTACGCTTGCGGCGAAGTCATCGACCTCCACAAACGCCAACGGGATCCCCTTTTCTTTCAGCGACGCCCGTAACGCGGTGAGTTGGGCATAAATATACGCCACCTGTCTGGGCGACATCGCATGTTGCTGCCACTGCTTTGGCGTGGCAATGTACAGCGCTATCACCGTCGCATCGGCAGAGCGACAGGCAGCGGATAGCGCAAGATTGTCATTCAGGCGTAAATCGTGGCGAAACCACATCAAATGGGTGGGCATAGCGCTCCTGCATTAAGATCCATAACGTAAACGAAGGGCCTCCGGCCAGGGGTCGAAATAGCGTTGTGTGGCGAGATAGGTGTCGGGAAATTCTGCCATATAGTGTTTGAGGAGGGTAACGGGCGCAAGCAGCGGCTGCGTGGCCAGACGATAGCCCTCAATCAGGTTTGAAAGCTCCTGGCGCTGGCGGCTATTAAGCTGTTTACGGAAATAGCCCTGCACGTGCATCAGCACATTGGTGTGATTACGCCGGGTGGCCGGAATGGAAAGCAGGTTCATCAGCCGCTGGCGATAAGCAATAAACCACGCGTCCAGCGATTCCCACTCATGCAACGTGGCGACAAAACGCCCCAGTTCGCGGTAATCGGGCTGTGAATGAGCCAGTAGCGAAAGTTTATAGCGGCTGTGATAAGCAATCAGTTTGCCGCGCGTGAGGCCTTCTTCGCGCAGACTGTTCAACTCATGCAGCGCGTAAATACGCTCAACGAAGTTTTCGCGCAGCACCGGATCGTGCAGCCGTCCGTCTTCCTCCACCGGTAGCCACGGAAAGCGCGCCATCAACGCTTCGGTGTAAATACCTCGCCCGGCTTTACGATTGTTTTTGCCGTCCGCTTCGTAGATGCGCACACGCTCCATTCCGCAACTGGGGGATTTTGCACAGACAATGTAGCCACAAAGCCTGTCGAAAGATTCAATGCGTTGCGCGCTGAACTCGCGCATGGCCTGGGTTAAATCACCTTCCCGGCCATCGCTAAAACGCAGCGCAACCTCGTCTTCTGCCACCTTCACCAGCCGTAGCGCCGGGCGCGGCACGGGTAAGCCTATCGCCATCTCCGGGCAAACGGGCTCGAAACGCACCCACGGCGACAACTCTTCTACCGCAAACGGTAAACGCTTATGGCCGCCGTCAAAACGAACGGGCTCACCTAACAGACAGGCGCTGATGCCAACGGGGATTTTCTTTTGCATACCGACTCCTTACATCCATGGTGTAAGTGTAGCCAGCAGGCATAAAAAAAACCGCAGTCAAATGACGGCGGTTCTTATTGAAAAGTCTGATTTACGGGCGGTGCGGCGCTTAGTAGAAGTCACCTGCTGCTTTTTCCGCCTGATCCATCCACACCGGCTTATCGCTGGTTTTCGACCAGACGCGATGCAGATAGCTGTAAAAACGTGCGCGATCTTTCCAGAACAGCATGACCGGCAGGGCAATCACGCCAGCCGCCACGGCGAAAGTACGACGCAAAAGGACAATATGTGCTGGATATTCTTTATACAGTTCCATAATTCTCTCCCCTTACACTTCATCCTTCAAGCTGCCTCTGCGTTGGCTGCGCTTGCTCCCCCAGTCACGTACTTTTGTACGCTCCTGGGGATTCACGCGCTTGCCGCCTTGATGCAACTTGAATGATTTTGTGTATGTTGGCTGGCAATCTACGCCATAAAAATAAAGCTCAGTAATCTGACTAAAATAATACCGCTTTGACTGTAATTTTACTACTCATCCGACCACTTATTTTTGGTTATTTAAGTTTAATTTACATTTACGCCGTAACTGAGTTACAAAAAAGTTAAATTAATACTAACCATGAGTTAAATCATGGTCTTTGCCATTTTTATACTTTTTTTACACCCCGCCCCCTGATTTTTGCGAAATCTTTGCACCGAAAATCCTACCGTTAATCCAATCACTTAATGTGTTGGAGGTGGGTTGTGACTACAGGCGTAATAGCCGGCATGGTGCTGGTGTTCCTGTTACTGGCGTATCTGGTGTACGCCCTGCTAAATGCGGAGGCGTTCTGATGGCCGCTCAGGGATTTTTACTTATCGCCAGTTTCTTTGTCGTTCTGTTCATACTGGCGCGCCCGTTAGGCAAAATGCTGGCGGGCATGATCGCAAACGAACCGCTGCGCGGTGAAGCCGTGCTGTGGCGAACATTGGGGATTTCGACCGACGAAATGAGCTGGCAGCGGTATGCGCTCGCCATTCTGCTGCTCAATCTTTGCGGCCTGGTGGCTCTGTTCGCGCTGCTGATGCTCCAGGGCGTGCTGCCGTTTAATCCGCAGGGCTTTCCGGGGCTCTCCTGGCATCTGGCGCTCAACACTGCCGTCAGCTTTGTCACCAACACTAACTGGCAATCGTACGGTGGGGAAACCACGCTCAGTTATCTCAGCCAGATGGCTGGCCTGACCGTGCAAAACTTCCTGTCGGCGGCAAGCGGCATCGCGGTGCTTTTCGCCCTCGCCCGCGCATTTGCCCGCCAGCGTGTGACTACGCTCGGGAACGCATGGGTCGATCTTGTACGCATCACGCTGTGGGTGCTGCTGCCGTTATCGCTGCTGGTCGCCCTGTTCTTTATTCAGCAAGGCACGCTGCAAAATCTGCTGCCGTATCAGCACATCACCACGCTGGAAGGCGTTAGCCAGCAGTTGCCGATGGGGCCGGTCGCCTCACAGGACGCGATTAAAATGATCGGCACCAACGGCGGCGGTTTCTTTAATGCCAACTCCTCGCATCCGTTTGAAAACCCGACCGCGCTGACCAATTTCGTCCAGATGCTGGCGATCTTCCTGATCCCTGCCGCACTCTGCTTCGCCTTTGGTGAAGTGGTGAATGACAAACGCCAGGGCCGCGCGATTCTGTGGGCGATGAGCATCATCTTTGTCATCTGCGTCGCAGTCGTGATGTGGGCGGAAACAAAAGGCAACCCGCACCTGCTGGCGCTGGGCGCAGACAGCAGCCTCAATCTGGAAGGGAAAGAGAGTCGCTTTGGCATTCTTGCCAGCAGCCTGTATGCGGTGGTGACCACCGCGGCATCCTGCGGCGCAGTCAACGCGATGCACGACTCGTTTACCGCCCTTGGCGGCATGGTGCCAATGTGGTTGATGCAGATTGGTGAAGTGGTATTTGGCGGCGTCGGTTCCGGGCTGTACGGCATGTTGCTGTTCGTTCTGCTGGCGGTGTTTATCGCCGGGCTGATGATTGGCCGCACGCCAGAGTATCTCGGTAAGAAAATCGAAGTGCCTGAAATGAAAATGACCGCGCTGGCGATTCTGGTGACCCCAACATTGGTGCTGCTTGGCACGGCGCTGGCAATGATGACCGACGCCGGGCGCAGCGCCATGCTCAACCCTGGCACCCACGGCTTTAGTGAAGTGCTTTACGCCGTTTCCTCTGCGGCAAACAACAACGGCAGCGCCTTTGCCGGGTTAAGCGCTAACACACCGTTCTGGAACTGCCTGCTGGCGTTTTGCATGTTCGTGGGGCGCTTTGCCGTCATCGTGCCGGTGCTGGCGATTGCCGGTTCGCTGGTGAACAAAAAAATCCAGCCCGCCACACCCGGCACGCTCGCAACCCATGATGCGCTGTTTATTGGCCTGCTGATTGGTACGGTGCTGCTGGTTGGCGCACTGACCTTTATTCCCGCCCTGGCGATTGGCCCGGTCGCGGAACACCTTTCCCTGTTTTAAGCATTGCGGAGTATGTGTTTATGAGTCGCAAGCAACTGGCGCTGTTTGACCGCAAACTGGTTGGACAGGCGCTACTCGACGCCATTAAAAAACTGAGCCCGACCATTCAGTGGCGTAACCCGGTGATGTTTATCGTCTGGATTGGCAGTGTGCTGACCACCATGATGAGCCTCGCGATGGCAACCGGGCACCTGCAGGGCAACGCGCTGTTTAGCGGTGCGATCGCTCTGTGGCTGTGGTTTACGGTGCTGTTCGCCAACTTCGCCGAAGCGATGGCGGAAGGCCGCAGCAAAGCGCAGGCCAACAGCCTGAAGAGCGTGCAGAAAACCGCCTTCGCCCGCAAACTGCGCGCCCCGCACTACGGGGCCGAAATGGACCACGTCCCTTCTGATGAACTGCGCAAAGGTGACGTGGTACTGGTGGAAGCCGGTGACATCATTCCCTGCGATGGCGAAGTGATCGAAGGCGGCGCGTCGGTGGATGAAAGCGCCATCACCGGGGAATCGGCCCCCGTTATTCGTGAATCCGGCGGCGATTTCGCGTCGGTAACAGGCGGTACGCGTATCCTCTCCGACTGGCTGGTGATCCGCTGTAGCGTCAACCCGGGCGAAACCTTCCTTGACCGGATGATCGCCATGGTCGAAGGCGCGCAGCGTCGTAAAACCCCGAACGAAGTGGCGCTGACGATTCTGCTGGTCGCCCTGACTATCGTCTTCCTGCTGGCAACCGCGACCCTGTGGCCCTTCTCCACCTGGGGCGGTAAACCGGTGAGTGTGATCGTCCTGATCGCCCTGCTGGTGTGTCTGATCCCAACGACCATCGGCGGCCTGCTGTCGGCAATTGGCGTCGCCGGGATGAGCCGGATGTTAGGTGCCAACGTAATTGCCACCAGCGGCCGTGCAGTGGAAGCCGCAGGCGACGTCGATGTGTTGCTGCTGGATAAAACCGGCACCATTACCCTCGGCAACCGCCAGGCATCACAATTTTTACCGGCTAATGGCGTGGATGAAAGAACGCTGGCCGACGCCGCGCAGCTTTCGTCGCTTGCGGATGAAACGCCTGAAGGCCGCAGCATTGTGGTGCTCGCCAAACAGCGTTTTAACCTGCGGGAGCGCGACGTGCAGCAGTTGCACGCCACCTTTGTGCCCTTTACCGCGCAAACCCGTATGAGCGGAATTAACATCGATAACCGCATGATCCGTAAAGGTTCAGTGGATGCCATTCGCCGTCATGTTGAAAGTAACGGCGGGCACTTCCCGGCGGATGTCGAGCATCTGGTCGACGGTATCGCCCGTCAGGGTTCAACCCCGCTGGTGGTGGTGGAAGGCGCAAAAGTCCTTGGGGCGATTGCCCTGAAAGATATCGTAAAAGGCGGTATTAAAGAACGCTTCGCGCAACTGCGCAAAATGGGCATCAAGACGGTGATGATCACCGGCGATAACCGCCTGACCGCCGCCGCGATTGCCGCCGAAGCGGGCGTCGATGATTTTCTTGCCGAAGCGACACCGGAAGCCAAGCTGGCGTTGATCCGCCAGTATCAGTCCGAAGGTCGTATGGTGGCGATGACTGGCGACGGCACCAACGATGCCCCGGCACTGGCGCAGGCTGACGTGGCGGTTGCAATGAACTCCGGTACTCAGGCGGCAAAAGAAGCGGGCAATATGGTCGATCTCGATTCCAACCCGACCAAGCTGATTGAAGTGGTGCATATCGGTAAACAGATGCTGATGACCCGTGGCTCACTCACCACATTCAGTATCGCCAACGACGTGGCGAAGTATTTCGCCATTATTCCGGCGGCGTTTGCCGCAAGCTGGCCGCAGCTTGGCGTGCTGAACATTATGCATCTGCATTCGCCGGATTCAGCCATTCTGAGCGCGGTGATTTTCAACGCCCTGATTATCGTCTTTCTGCTGCCGCTGGCGCTGAAAGGGGTGAGTTATCAGCCCTTATCCGCTTCTGCGATGCTGCGCCGTAATCTGTGGATCTACGGTCTGGGTGGCCTGATTGTGCCGTTTATCGGCATCAAAGCTATCGATCTGTTACTGACTCTGTTTGGTCTGGTGTGAGGTATACCATGTCTCTGCTTCGTCCTGCTGTTGTGATTTTTCTTTTTCTGGCGCTTCTCACGGGTGGCGCCTACCCGCTGCTGACCACCGCGCTCGGCCAGTGGTGGTTCCACGAACAAGCTAACGGTTCGCTGATTACGGAGGGCAATGAGGTTCGCGGTTCCACGCTGATTGGGCAAAACTTTACCCAACCCGGCTATTTCCACGGTCGCCCCTCCGCCACATCTGATGTGCCTTACAACCCGATGGCCTCGGGCGGCAGTAATCTGGCCGCCAGCAATCCGGCGCTGGATGATGCCATTCGCCAACGTGTCGCCCAACTGAGGGCAGCAAATCCGGATGCACCACCCGCCGTTCCTACGGAGCTGGTAACGGCCTCCGCCAGCGGACTGGATTACGGCCTGACCCCGGAAAGCGTGCGCTGGCAGGTACCGCGCGTCGCCAAAGCGCGTCACGTCTCACCGGCGTGGCTAAATGCGCAAATCGACGCGGCGACACAAAAACCGCTGCTCGGTTTTCTCGGCCAACCTGTGGTAAATATTGTTGAGCTGAATATGGCGCTGGATGCCCACAAGGAAAACTGATGATGACCGACGAGCCGCAACGTCCAAACCCGGATCGCCTGCTGGAGCAGACGGCCTCCCCGCATCGCGGAAAGCTGAAGATTTTCTTTGGTGCCTGTGCCGGCGTGGGGAAAACCTGGGCGATGCTGGCAGAGGCCCAGCGTTTGCGAGCGCAGGGGCTGGATATCCTGGCGGGCGTGGTGGAAACCCACGGGCGTAAAGAGACTGCGGAAATGCTCAAAGGCCTGACGGTACTACCGCAAAAGCGGCTGTCATGGCAGGGGCGTTATCTGCATGAATTTGACCTGGACGCCGCCCTCGCCCGCCGTCCGGCGCTGGTGCTGATGGATGAAATGGCGCACAGCAACGCGCCCGGTTCGCGTCATCCTAAACGCTGGCAGGATATCGACGAACTTCTGGAAGCCGGAATCGACGTCTTTACTACCGTTAATGTCCAGCATCTGGAAAGCCTGAATGATATTGTCAGCGGCGTCACCGGTATTCAGGTGCGCGAAACGGTGCCCGATCCTTTTTTTGATGCCGCCGACGAAGTGGTACTGGTCGATCTCCCGCCGGACGATTTACGCCAGCGGCTGAACGAAGGCAAAGTGTATCTCGCCGGGCAGGCCGAACGCGCTATCGAGAATTTTTTCCGCAAAGGGAATCTCATCGCCCTGCGAGAACTGGCCCTGCGTCGCACGGCGGATCGCGTTGATGAACAGATGCGCGCCTGGCGCGACATGCAGGGTCAGGAAAAAGTCTGGCATACCCGCGATGCTATCCTGCTCTGTGTCGGCCACCATACGGGCAGCGAAAAACTGGTGCGCACCGCCGCGCGTCTGGCCGCGCGTTTAGGCAGCGTATGGCATGCCGTGTATGTGGAAACGCCTACGCTGCATCGCCTGCCTGAAGCCCAGCGCCGCGCGATCCTCAGCTCGCTACGTCTGGCGCAGGAACTGGGCGCGGAAACCGCCACCCTTTCCGATCCTTCGGAAGAAAAAGCGGTGATCCGCTACGCCCGAGAGCATAATCTTGGCAAAATTGTGATCGGCAGGCAGGAGAAACGTCACTGGTGGAGCGGCGAACGCTTCGGTGACCGCCTGGCCCGTCATGCACCGGATCTCGATCTGCTGGTCGTCGCGATGGACGAGAAACCCGCTCCGCTGCCTTCATCAACCCGCGATCCGCGCAGCTTCTTTGACAAGTGGCAGGTGCAAATCCGTGGCTGCGCGGTGGCATTTGCTCTTTGTACTGCCATTACGCTTATCGCGGCGCAGTGGTTAATGGCGTTCGACGCCGCCAACCTGGTCATGCTCTATCTGCTCGGCGTTGTGATCGTCGCCCTCTTCTATGGCCGCTGGCCGTCGGTACTGGCGACGGTTATCAATGTTATTAGCTTCGATCTCTTTTTTATTGCCCCACGCGGTACGCTGGCGGTGTCTGATGTGCAATACCTTCTGACCTTCGGCGTCATGCTCACCGTGGGGCTGGTGATCGGCAACCTGACCGCCGGTGTGCGCTACCAGGCGCGCGTGGCGCGCTATCGCGAACAACGCACCCGCCATCTGTACGAGATGTCGAAAGCACTGGCTGTGGGGCGCAGCGCCGAAGATATCGCCCGCACCTGCGAGCAGTATATTCAGTCAACTTTCCATGCCCGCAGCCAGGTGCTGCTTCCCGACGAGGATGATAAGCTCACACCGTTCACGCCGCAGGATGGCCTGACGCCGTGGGATGACGCTATCGCCCGCTGGAGCTTTGATAAAGGCCAACCGGCAGGCGCGGGCACAGACACGCTGCCCGGCGTGCCGTACCAAATCCTGCCGCTAAAAAGCGCCAGCAAAACGCTGGGGCTGGTGGTGGTCGAACCGCTTAACTTGCGCCAGTTGATGATCCCCGAGCAGCAACGTTTGCTGGAGACCTTCACTTTGCTGGCCGCCAACGCACTGGAACGGCTGGCGCTGACCGCCAGTGAAGAACAGGCACGTTTTGCCAGCGAACGGGAAAGTTTACGCAACTCGCTGCTGGCGGCGCTTTCCCATGATTTACGCACGCCGCTGACAGTATTGTTTGGTCAGGCGGAAATTCTGACCCTCGATCTCGCCAGCAGCGGCTCGCCGTACGCGCCGCAGGCAAACGAAATTCGCCAGCACGTGTTAAACACGACACGTCTGGTAAATAATTTGCTGGATATGGCGCGTATTCAGTCTGGCGGCTTTAATCTTAAGAAAGAGTGGTTGACGCTGGAAGAAGTGATTGGCAGCGCGTTGCGCATGCTGGAGCCCGGCCTTAACGGGCAGCAGATTGCGCTGTCGCTTCCCGACCCGCTGATGCTTATTCACGTCGATGGCCCGCTCTTTGAGCGCGTTCTGATTAATCTGCTGGAAAACGCGGTTAAGTACGCCGGGCCGCAGGCTCAGATAGGCATTAATGCCAGCGAGCAAAATCATCAACTGCGCCTTGATATCTGGGATTACGGGCCGGGCATCGCGCCGGGGCAAGAAACGCGAATTTTTGATAAATTCTCCCGCGGGAATAAAGAATCCGCCATTCCCGGCGTCGGGCTGGGGCTGGCGATTTGCCGGGCCATTGTCGATATTCATGGCGGCACGCTGTCAGCCAGCAATCGTCCTGAAGGCGGTGCCTGTTTTCGTGTTACACTTCCGCTGGAGTCTCCACCGGAACTTGAAGAATTTCATGAGGATATGTGACCAGCGTTCTGATTGTTGAAGATGAACAAGCCATTCGCCGTTTTCTGCGCACCGCGCTGGAAGCCGAAGGGCTACGCGTGTTTGATGCTCAAACGTTACAACGTGGGTTGCTGGAAGCGGCGACCCGCAAACCCGATCTGGTGATCCTTGACCTCGGCTTGCCCGACGGCGACGGTATCGATTTTATCCGCGACTTCCGCCAGTGGAGCGCCACGCCGGTCATTGTCCTTTCCGCACGCAGTGAAGAACATGACAAAATCGCTGCGCTGGATGCGGGCGCGGATGATTATCTCAGCAAGCCCTTTGGCATTGGCGAGTTACAGGCCCGTTTGCGCGTCGCGCTACGCCGCCACGCCAGTTCCCAGCCTAATGATCCGGTGCTGACATTCTCTGATGTGCAGGTGGATCTCGCCGCTCGACGCATTGTGCGCAGTGGTGAAGAAGTGCATCTCACCCCTATTGAATTTCGCCTGCTCGCGGAACTGCTCAATAACCCGGGGAAGGTGCTGACCCAGCGTCAATTGCTGAATCACGTCTGGGGGCCGAATGCGGTGGAACACAGTCATTATTTGCGCATTTATATGGGCCATATTCGGCAGAAACTGGAAGTTGACCCGGCACGGCCTCGCCACTTTTTAACCGAAACGGGAATTGGCTATCGATTTATGCTTTAACTCAATAGTTATTTCCCTGTCATACAAATAAACCTTCAAATATATTCCACGAGATAATTCCATGGAATAATCTCATGGAATTATCTCGTCTCTCTTTATTCTTTTTTATCGAGCAGCGTCACAAAAAAACGCTATTTTCATCGTGCCCCCAGAGATTAATTATTGCTAACATCCAACCGACAGTTAATCTGCGACGTCGTGATCATCTTCAGGGAACAGGCAAGTTGTTAACTTGCCAAAATATCGTTATCAGGCAGAAGGACATCATGAAAAAATTAAAAATTGCCATGGGCAAGGCCTGCCCGCAAGCATTCATCACTACCCGAGAGTTCACATCACTCGACACGACAAACTTTGTTGACGTCGCCGCCATTGTACTGAGTTATGCTGAACTGAACGATACTGTATTAAAGCGTATTCATACCACCGGATATTCAATACCCATTTTTGTTACTCTTGCATCAGAGCAAAACATTAATGAGAAATATTTGGCATCTATTACCGCTATTTTCTCAGAGAAACCAGAAGCGGCAGAATATCAGGGCCGACAGCTGGAAACTGCCGCACAGAAATATGAAAGCCAGCTACTGCCACCTTTTTTCCACGCGCTCGTCGATTACGTTGAGCAAGGGAATAGCGCCTTCGATTGCCCTGGGCACCAGGGCGGGCAATTCTTTCGCCGTCATCCTGCGGGAAATCAGTTTGTCGACTATTTTGGTGAAACGCTTTTTCGCTCAGACTTGTGTAACGCGGATGTCGCAATGGGCGATCTGCTCATTCATGAAGGTGCCCCCTGCACCGCGCAGCAGCATGCCGCAAAAGTGTTCAATGCTGACAAAACCTATTTCGTTCTGAATGGCACGTCCTCATCAAATAAAGTCGTGCTCAACGCACTTCTGACGCCGGGCGATCTGGTGCTTTTCGACCGTAACAACCACAAATCAAATCACCATGGCGCACTGCTGCAAGCAGGTGCAACGCCGGTGTATCTTGAAACTACGCGTAATCCTTACGGCTTTATTGGCGGCATTGATGCCCACTGCTTTGAAGAGCGTTATCTGCGTGAATTGATCGCCGAAGTGGCGCCAGCACGTGCGCAGGAAAAACGCCCCTTCCGCCTGGCAATTATTCAACTCGGGACTTACGATGGCACCATCTACAATGCACGTCAGGTGGTCGATAAGATTGGCGGACTCTGCGACTACATTCTCTTTGACTCAGCGTGGGTTGGCTACGAACAATTTATTCCGATGATGGCTGACTGCTCGCCACTGCTACTGGAACTCAACGAAAACGATCCGGGTATTCTGGTGACTCAGTCTGTCCATAAACAGCAGGCCGGCTTCTCGCAAACGTCTCAGATCCACAAAAAAGACAGCCACATCAAAGGGCAATCGCGCTACGTTCCCCATAAGCGTTTGAACAACGCATTTATGATACATGCCTCCACCAGCCCGTTCTATCCGCTGTTTGCGGCACTGGACGTCAACGCGCAGATGCATAAAGGCGAGAGCGGTAAAAAGATGTGGATGGATTGCGTGAAGAATGGTGTTGAAGCCCGCAAACTTATCCTTAGCCGCTGCCGCCACATTCGCCCGTTTGTACCGACGACCATTGACAGTAAGCCGTGGGAAAGCTGGGATACCGACGTTATTGCCAACGACCTGCGTTTCTTCCAGTTTGTGCCAGGTGAACGCTGGCATGCCTTTGAAGGCTATGCGGATCATCAGTACTTTGTTGACCCTTGCAAACTGCTGCTCACCACGCCGGGTATCAACACACAAACCGGCGAGTATGAAGCGTTTGGCGTCCCCGCTACGATTCTTGCCAATTTCTTGCGCGAAAATCATATTGTGCCGGAAAAATGCGATCTGAACTCGATTTTGTTCCTCCTGACGCCAGCAGAAGACTTGCCCAAACTGCAACAACTGGTTGCGTTGCTGGGACGGTTTGAACAATTGCTCGAAGAAGATGCTCCTCTTGCTGAGGTTTTACCGTGCCTGTACAAACAGCACCAACAACGTTACGCCGGATACACTCTGCGCCAGCTGTGTCAGGAGATGCATGATCTGTATGCGCGTAATAACGTTAAACAGCTGCAAAAAGAGATGTTCCGCAAAGCACATCTGCCCCGTGTTGTTATGAGCCCTCAGGAGGCCAACTATGCCTACCTGCGTGGTCAGGTTGATTTGGTTTCTCTGCGTAATGCTGAAGGACGCATTGCGGCTGAAGGCGCCCTCCCTTACCCACCGGGCGTCTTGTGCGTCGTTCCTGGTGAGATCTGGGGCGGTGCGGTGCTTCGCTATTTCGCCGCGCTGGAGGAAGGTATCAACCTGCTGCCGGGCTTCGCACCGGAATTACAGGGCGTTTATATTCAGGAGCATGAAGGCCGCAAAGCGGTGTGGTGTTACGTGATTAAAGAGAGTTAACCTGCGCGACACGCCAGTAAAAAAGGAGCCTTTCGGCTCCTTTTTCACAATCGATCAGATTACGCGTTTTTCAGCACTTCACTAACAATCTCAACCGCTTCTTTCTCAATCTGCTTGCGATGCTCTTCACCCAGGAAGCTCTCGCAGTAGATTTTATATGCGTCTTCCGTGCCTGACGGACGCGCGGCAAACCAGCCGTTATCGGTCATCACTTTAAGACCGCCGATAGATGCGCCATTACCCGGTGCAGCCGTCAGACGTGCGGTGATAGGGTCGCCTGCCAGCGTGCTGGCGCTCACCATCTCTGGAGAGAGTTTTGACAGCGCCGCTTTCTGTGCAGAAGTCGCGCCCGCTTGCAAACGGTTGTAGCTTGGCGCGCCGAAGCGTTTAGCCAGCTCGTTGTAATGCTCTTGCGGGTTTTTGCCGGTGACGGCGGTGATTTCCGCAGCCAGCAAGCACATGATGATGCCGTCTTTATCAGTCGACCACGGCGTGCCGTCGAAGCGCAGGAACGATGCCCCGGCACTCTCTTCGCCGCCAAAGCCGAAGCTGCCGTCAAACAGGCCATCAACAAACCATTTGAAGCCCACCGGCACTTCCACCAGCTTACGGCCCAGATCGTTCACCACACGGTCGATCATCGCCGAAGAGACCAGTGTTTTGCCCACGGCGACATCTTTGCCCCACTGCGGACGATGCTGGAACAGATAGTTGATGGCAACCGCCAGATAGTGATTCGGGTTCATCAGACCCGCAGGCGTGACGATACCGTGACGGTCGTAGTCCGGGTCGTTGGCGAACGCGAGGTCAAACTTGTCGCGCAGCGCCAGCAGGCCCGCCATTGCGCACTCGGAGGAGCAGTCCATACGGATGGCGCCATCTTTGTCGAGATGCATAAAGCGGAAAGTCTGGTCAACCTGGTCGTTAACAATGGTCAGGTTCAGGTTGTAGTGTTCACCGATACGTTTCCAGTATTCGATACCGGAACCGCCCAGCGGATCGACGCCCAGCGTCAGGCCCGCTTTCTGGATAGCCGCCATATCGACGATATCCGCCAGCCCTTCGATGAAGGGTTGTACCAGATCCCTCTCTTTCACATGGCCGGACGCCAGCGCGGCATCCAGAGAAATACGTTTCACGCCTTTCAGGCCATCGGCCAGCAGCGCATTGGCGCGATCTTCCACCACTTTGGTGACGTTAGTATCGGCCGGGCCACCGTTAGGCGGATTGTATTTGATACCACCGTCTTCCGGGGGGTTGTGAGACGGCGTAATCACGATACCGTCTGCCAGTGGGCCACCTTTTTTGTTGTGAACCAGAATGGCGTTTGACACCGCAGGCGTCGGCGTAAAGCCGTTATTTTCCTGCACAATGACATCCACACCGTTTGCCGCCAGCACTTCGAGCACCGAGATAAACGCCGGTTCAGAGAGCGCGTGGGTATCTTTACCGACGAAGCAAGGGCCGGTAATGCCGTTTTTCGCACGATCTTCGGCGATAGCCTGCGCGATCGCCAGAATATGAGGTTCATTGAAACTCTGGCGCGCCGCGCTGCCACGGTGTCCGGAAGTACCGAACTTCACTGCATGCTCTGCGTTACCCACTTCCGGTTTCAGCACATAGTACTGAGAGGTCAGTTGGGCGACGTTAATCAAATCACTCTGTTGTGCAGGCTGGCCCGCACGGTTATGGATTGCCATTGCTTGATCCTTCTTATGCAAGGGTTAGATTGTGCCGCATACCTTTTCGATTAATTCAGCGGGGAACTGCATGGTTTGCATGATGTGTTCCACCATACTGCATTTACGACCGGTATTGGTATTCGTGATTACCCAATATGGGGTTTCCGGTACCTGTTTCGGTTTAGTCTGATTACCGTTTTTCAGCAGGGTTTGCTCGTTGGCGGCAAAGTAGACACGCGTGCGCCCATGAAGCGATTCCGTCGCTTCGGCAAACGCGTTGTTATCCAGTTTGTAGAGCGTCGTCAGGATCAGCATAAAGCGATTGACGGCTTTTTTCTGCTCGGCATATTCGTCAGAGAGCAGCAGTTCACGCATAGCACGAACTTTGTCTTTCGCGGTTTTAACCGGTTTTACCTCGGCAACTGGAGCAACCTGAGCAGGCGCGACTTCAGCTTTGGCAACCGGAGCAGCAACAACAGGTTGTGATGCGGCGGAAAACTTCAGCATTCGCCGTAAAATGTCGGATGCGCTCTCGCCAATGTGCAGTGTGTGGGCGGCAATATAGCGATAGAGTTCGTCATCAACTTCGATCGTTTTCATCTTAATCCAGTGCAATAATTTTTCTGAATACAAGTTGCTGGGATTATATGTTCAAAACCCAACAGCGGATAGCGTCATACCAGGATAGCGGCAAAAATGGGATAAAAATCGTATCTTGCCCCTGAATGTGAGAATGTCCAACATAATACCCTAACCCGACAGAGCGAAAAAAAGAACTTTGCTATGAAATTGAATACCCGAGCGCAATCTGCACAAAACCTGCACAATAATTCCCCCATCATGCTCGTTCACGGCCTTTTTGGCAGCCTTGATAACCTCGGCGTGCTGGCACGCGACCTGGTGACCGACCACGATATCCTGCAAGTCGATATGCGTAACCACGGTCTTTCGCCGCGAGCAGATGAGATGAACTACCCGGCGATGGCGCAAGACTTACTGGATACCCTCGACGCCCACAACATTGAGAAAGCCACGGTGATTGGTCACTCGATGGGCGGTAAAGCGGTGATGGCCCTGACCGCCCTGGCCCCGGAACGTATCGAGCATCTGGTCGCTATTGATATCGCGCCGGTGGACTATCATGTGCGTCGCCACGATGAGATTTTTGCGGCGATTAACGCCGTCACCCGCGCGGGCGTCTCCTCACGCCAGCAGGCCGCAACCGTCATGCGCGAATTTTTAGCCGAAGAAGGCGTGATTCAGTTTCTGCTGAAGTCATTTGTTGACGGCGAGTGGCGCTTTAATGTGCCGGTGCTGTGGGATCAATACCCGCACATCGTCGGCTGGGAGACGATTCCGGCGTGGGATCAGCCGGCACTGTTTATTCCCGGGGGGAATTCGCCTTACGTTACCGAAGCTTACCGTGACGACCTGCTCTCGCAATTTCCGCAGGCGCGTGCACATGTTATCGCTGGTGCCGGTCACTGGGTGCATGCTGAAAAACCGGACGCGGTACTGCGCGCCATCCGCCGTTATTTAGCAGACTGATTAAAAACTCAACGACCGCGCGCCATTATGGCCGTGGTCGTTGGCGTGTCGGTTGCACTGATGTATGATTGCGCGCTGTCTGCACCGGGCGTTTCCCGGTAGCTTGTTTCCCCGAAGTCACTCTGAATCATGGCAAAAGAACAAACGGACCGCACGACAATTGATTTGTTCGCAAATGAGCGTCGGCCGGGAAGACCCAAAACCAATCCGCTTTCGCGTGACGAACAGCTGCGCATCAATAAGCGTAATCAATTAAAACGCGATAAAGTTCGCGGTCTGAAGCGCGTCGAACTGAAACTCAATAACGACGCGGTAGATGCCCTGAACGAACTGGCAACCGCGCGCGATATGAGTCGCAGCGAGCTTATCGAAGAGATTCTGATGAGCCAGTTAGCCGTGCTCCGCGCGCAGGAAAAGCTCTGAAAATTACGTAAAATCCCGCTTTCATGTAGCAGAGTGTGCAGTCCGGTACGATTGCTGATTCCGCACCCTTCTCTGTTCTGCTATGATTGCCCTTATCTGTGGGCAATACGCCACCACCATATCATTAAGTTTCAAGAGGTTATTTAACTCATGGCAATCGTTGGCATTTTCTTTGGTAGCGACACCGGCAATACCGAAAATATTGCAAAAATGATTCAGAAACAGCTTGGTAAAGACGTTGCCGACGTGCATGACATTGCCAAGAGCAGCAAAGAAGACCTGGCTGCATTCGACATTCTGCTGTTAGGTATTCCGACCTGGTATTACGGTGAAGCCCAGTGCGACTGGGACGATTTCTTCCCGACTCTGGAAGAAATTGATTTCAATGACAAACTTGTTGCACTGTTCGGCTGCGGCGACCAGGAAGACTACGCGGAATACTTCTGTGATGCGCTGGGTACTATCCGCGACATCATTGAACCGCGCGGTGCGACCATCGTCGGCCACTGGCCAACGGCCGGTTACCACTTCGAAGCCTCTAAAGGCCTGGCCGATGACAATCACTTCGTGGGTCTGGCTATCGATGAAGACCGTCAGCCGGAACTGACCGCTGAACGTGTAGAAAAATGGGTTAAACAGATTTCTGAAGAGCTGCATCTGGAAGAGATTAAAAACGCCTGATGTTTAATGCGGCGTGATTGTTAAATCGCGCCGCATTAATAGGTAGAAGCAATCAAAATAATAGCTACAATTTTTTAACTTTTGAGCGTAAATCTGTACAATATCTTCTGAATTTAGCGAGTTTGCAGGTCAAGCCTCGTTTTCGATATCTTTATTCGCCCAGGTCTTGCTGTTTTCATTTAGAAGGCGTCATTCTATAATGAGACGCATTACACTCGGTGCACTCTCTGTGTTACTTCCGCGTTTGGAAGTCAATCGTTTAGCAACAGGACAGATTCCGCATGACTGACAACAATACCGCATTAAAGAAGGCTGGCCTGAAAGTCACACTTCCCCGGTTAAAAATCCTGGAAGTGCTTCAGGAACCAGACAATCACCATGTCAGTGCGGAAGACTTATACAAACGCCTGATCGACATGGGTGAAGAGATTGGTCTGGCGACCGTCTATCGCGTTCTCAATCAGTTTGATGACGCTGGCATCGTTACACGCCATAATTTTGAAGGTGGCAAGTCCGTTTTCGAACTGACTCAGCAACACCATCACGATCACCTCATTTGCCTCGACTGCGGCAAAGTTATCGAATTCAGCGATGATTCCATCGAAGCCCGCCAGCGTGAAATCGCTGCGAAACACGGGATCCGCTTAACCAACCACAGCCTGTACCTGTATGGTCACTGCGCTGAAGGTGACTGCCGCGAAGATGAACACGCGCACGATGGCGTAGAGAAGTAATTATCTTCAGGATTCTGTAAAGCCAACCTTCGGGTTGGCTTTTTTATTGGTGTGTACTTCCTTTTTCTCACTTCCCTCTCCGCTAATGTTGCTTTAATGTAAAATCCCCCACCTTTTGGAGAGTGAGATGGAGCTTCGCCAGTTACGCTATTTTGTCCGCATTGTCGAAACCGGCAGCATGGGTAGTGCGGCCCTCGATCTGAATATTGGCGTTTCGGCACTTAGCCAGCAGATGACCCGACTGGAAAACGATCTCGCCATTCGTCTGTTGCAGCGGACGTCACGCGGTGTGACGCCGACCCATGCGGGTTTAGCTTTTTTCTCACAGGCACAACTGGCTATCCGCCATGCCGATGATGCGATTCTCGCCGCCAGAGAAGCACGCCTTTCCGGACACGTCAGCGTAGGCATGGCACCCAGTACCGCCTCTATTCTCGGTATCCCCTTCATGAAAGCCATGCGTGAAAGCTACCCCGACGTGCGTCTGCATGTTGTCGAAAGCCTTTCCGGCAATCTGGAGCGAATGATAAATACCCGTCAGATTGATTTAGCCATTGTCTTTCAAAAGGAAAAAATCGTTCGCTGGAGCGCCAGGCCTATCCTGGAAGAGCGACTGTTTCTCATTGCCCACCATACCCTGCTTGATAACATTGCCGATGACACGCTATCACCGATACAGCTGTCTGGTATCCCCCTCATTATGCCGAGCCTGGGCCACGGACTGCGTGGGAGATTAGAAACAATGGCCAGGGAACACGCCATACATCTTGATATCGTCTCAGAGATTGATGGTCTTGCCTTGTTAATGCAGGCCGTGCGAAACGGTCTGGGGGCCACGCTTCAGCCTGGCGCTGCCGTTTCGCATCTTGATAATGAAGTCTTGAGAGTGATCCCGATCCACAATCCTATACTTAGCCGCCCCAACTTTCTGGTCAGTTTATCGGATAATGAATTGACCCCCGCAGGCCTTGCCACCCGCGTCGTACTCACCAAAGTCATGCGTGAACTCGTTCAGGAAGGAGAGTGGCCGGGCGCAACGCTTTACCTTAACTAAACCCCTGTTTAGCAACCCAGCATAGCGCTCTTGCAAATTAGCCATGTACATTTCAATTACAAATTTAACAAAAAGTTAAAGTGTAATGAGGTTGAAGATGGTTGATGTTCTGGTGATCGGCGGCGGAAATGCCGCCTTATGCGCCGCCCTGACGGCTCGCGAAGCGGGTGCTTCGGTGCTCATGCTGGAAGCGGCACCCCGCCAGTGGCGCGGAGGAAATTCGCAACACACGCGTAATTTACGCTGCATGCATGACGCGCCACAGGACGTTCTGGTAGAGAGCTATCCCGAAGAGGAATTCTGGCAAGATCTGCTTCGCGTCACGGAAGGTAACACCAACGAAGCGTTGGCCCGACTGGTGATCCGTACGTCATCCGAATGCCGCGACTGGATGCGTCGGCATGGCGTTAACTTTCAGCCGCCCCTTTCCGGCGCGTTGCACGTCGCCCGCACGAATGCCTTTTTCATGGGCGGAGGCAAAGCCCTCGTCAACGCCTACTATCGCAGCGCCGAAAATCTGGGCGTGGAAATACGTTATGACACGCCTGTGCAGGCTCTGGAGCTTCAGGACGGAGAATTCGTTGCCGCACTGGCAGGAGACGAGCGAATTGAAGCCAGATCTTGCGTGCTTGCCGCTGGAGGTTTTGAATCCAATCGCGAATGGCTGCGCGAAGCATGGGGGGAAAACGCGCGAGGAGAATGGCCTGCCGACAACTTTCTGATCCGCGGGACACGGTTTAACCAGGGTGTACTGCTCAAATTTATGATGGATAGCGGCGCGGATATCATCGGCGATCCCTCCCAATCCCACTGCGTAGCGATTGATGCCCGTGCGCCACTTTACGACGGCGGCATTTGTACGCGTGTTGATTGTGTATCGTTGGGCATCGTCGTCAGCCGCGACGCGCAACGTTTCTATGACGAGGGTGAAGATTTCTGGCCGAAACGTTATGCCATTTGGGGGCGTCTGGTCGCTCAACAGCCTGGGCAGATTGGTTATTCCATTATCGACAGTAAAGCGATCGGCCATTTTATGCCCCCTGTTTTTCCCGGAGCTCAGGCGAACACGTTAGAAGAACTCGCCCGTCAACTGGGCCTTGACGCGACCCGTTTTGCCAGGACAGTGACCCAATACAACCAGGCATGCCAGCAAGGACAATTTGATCACACCACGCTCGACAACTGTGCCACCGAAAATCTTATGCCACCAAAATCGCATTGGGCGCGGCCAATCGACACGCCCCCCTATTATGGCTACGCCCTCAGACCCGGGATCACTTTTACCTATCTTGGGCTTCGGGTTAACGATCGTGCGGCGGTTCATTTTGCCGGGCGCCCAAGCCGGAATCTGTTTGTCGCAGGGGAAATGATGGCCGGAAATGTGTTGGGTAAGGGGTATACCGCAGGCGTCGGCATGTCCATCGGGACAACTTTCGGGCGCATCGCAGGGAAAGAAGCCGCGCTGGCGGCAAAACGGGAGGTGCGCAATGAAGCAGCTTGAGAAACTCATTATTGAGGCGAAAATACTGACCGAACCTGAAGCAGAAGTTGAACGGGTGATGCAGGTGTGTAATGCCTGCCGCTATTGTGAAGGTTTTTGCGCGGTATTTCCGGCGATGACCCAGCGGCTGGCGTTCGGCAAAGCGGATATCAACTATCTTGCTAACCTATGTCACAACTGCGGTGCCTGCCTGCACGCTTGTCAGTATGCGCCACCCCATGAATTTGCTATCAATGTGCCAAAAGCCATGGCGGAAGTGCGCCTGGAGACCTATCAACATTATGCGCAACCTGCTGCGTTCGGAGCACTCTATCGTCGGGCCGGGCTGACCGTAACTCTGGCCCTGGCTTTCGGTCTGGTACTCTTTTTACTTCTCGCGATGGCATTGAAGGGGCAGCTTACACACCCTCCGCTTGCCGGCGATTTTTATCAAATCTTTCCCCATAATTTGCTGGCGTGGATGTTTGGTTCGGTTTTTGCCATAGCGGTAGCGTTACTCATGGCGGGAATCATACGTTTCTGGCGAGAAATCACACCGGGCGCTCCGCACGTCAGAGATATCGCGAAAGCCTCTCACGACGCCCTCACCCTGAAATATCTTGATGGCGGCCATGGCAAAGGCTGCAACGAAGCAGACGATGCCTTTACATTGCTGCGCCGTCGCTTTCATCACTTCACTTTTTACGGATTTATGCTCTGTTTTGCCGCCACGCTTGTCGCCACGGCTTATCACTATATTGCCGGTTGGGAAGCCCCCTACCCCTTCTTTAGTGCGCCGGTCATACTCGGCACCCTTGGCGGGCTGGGACTGCTTATCGGCCCGGCAGGGTTACTGTGGCTGAATTTTCGCCGCTCACCTTTGCATGGCGATCCGCGACAAAAGCCGATGGATCGAGGATTCATCATGCTGTTATTACTCACCAGCCTCACAGGCCTAGGGCTGCTGGCGGTAAGAGATACGACGTGGATGGGGATCCTGCTTGCCATCCATCTCGGGGTCGTAATGGCGCTTTTTTTAACCCTACCCTATGGAAAATTTGCCCACGGATTTTACCGGTGCGCGTCTTTACTCAAGTGGGCTATTGAGAAGCGACGCGGAATACAGGCGGGAGTCGCTGGCGACTAACCCACAAACGCTTACCTCTATAAAAACAAGATGAAGACACTGGAGAGCAGACCCAATGACACAACCTACCTCACGCGCCGGCACGTTCGGCGCCATCCTCAGAGTCACAAGCGGTAATTTTCTCGAACAGTTTGACTTCTTTCTGTTCGGCTTTTACGCCACGTATATCGCGAAAACCTTTTTCCCGGCGGAAAGTGAGTTTGCTGCGCTCATGCTGACCTTTGCGGTTTTCGGCTCAGGTTTCATGATGCGGCCAATCGGCGCTATTGTATTGGGTGCCTATATAGACCGAATTGGCCGGCGCAAAGGGCTGATGGTTACGCTCGCGATCATGGGCTGCGGTACATTACTTATCGCGCTGGTTCCGGGGTATCAGACAATCGGTGTACTTGCACCGGTTCTGGTGCTGATTGGACGCTTGTTGCAAGGATTCTCCGCAGGTGTGGAATTGGGTGGTGTCTCGGTTTATCTCTCAGAGATAGCCACGCCGGGTAATAAAGGCTTCTATACCAGTTGGCAATCCGCCAGCCAGCAGGTTGCCATCGTTTTTGCGGCACTGATTGGCTACGCCCTGAATGCAACACTGGGGCACGATGCCATTTCAGAGTGGGGCTGGCGAATTCCGTTCTTTATTGGCTGTATGATCATTCCTCTTATATTCGTTCTGCGCCGTTCGCTTCAGGAGACCGAGGCGTTTTTACATCGTAAGCATCGCCCGGATACCAAAGAAATTTTTACAACGATCGCGAAAAACTGGCGAATCATTACTGCCGGCACACTGTTGGTCGCAATGACAACAACGACGTTTTATTTCATCACTGTCTATACGCCAACGTATGGCCGGGCGGTACTGAATCTCAGTGCGCGTGACAGTCTGATCGTCACCATGATAGTTGGTATATCGAATTTTATCTGGTTGCCCATTGGCGGCGCGATATCTGACAAGATTGGACGTCGTCCCGTATTGATGGGCATTACATTACTGGCGTTGTTCACTACCTGGCCCGTAATGCAGTGGTTGACTGTGGCACCTGATTTTACGCGTATGACGTTGGTATTACTCTGGTTTTCATTTTTCTTCGGTATGTATAATGGTGCAATGGTCGCCGCACTCACCGAAGTGATGCCGGTCTATGTCCGAACAGTTGGCTTTTCACTTGCTTTCAGTCTCGCTACCGCCATTTTTGGTGGCCTCACGCCGGTTATTTCAACGGCATTAGTTCAGTTGACTGGCGATAAGAGCGCCCCTGGATGGTGGCTCATGTGCGCCGCCTTGTGCGGGCTTGCCGCCACGGCGATGCTGTTTGTTCGCCTCAGCCGGGATTATCAGACGGCAGAAAATAGACTCTAAGAGAAAAACGGGCGGCGATTTTCTTCCGCCCGTAAAAACCTGTCTCGTCGATTTATTTTGCGGTATTGTTGCTGCGAATTTCCTGCCAGATTAAACCGCAATCTTTCTTCACGGCCTGATCGTTACCGGTTTTTCGCGCCAGAATACACGCCTGATAATCACTTACCCGTATGGTCTCCTGATTGGCAAACTGCTGATGCGCCTTCTCTTGCTTCAGCACGTTCAGCACCTGCTGGCAGGCCTCAATTTTTTCCGGCGAGCCCTCGGCGGTATTGATACAGGCGCTATACGCTTCTTTTAAACGGGTATCTTCTTTGGGTGCTTCAGACTGCGCGCAGCCCGCCAGCGCCGCGACAAGCGCGGTCATCATCATCATTTTTTTCATGTTATTAGCCTTATACGACACGGCGGGCTCTGCGGCCCGCCTGAGTACTTATCAGAAGATGGTGAACGGTGCGATAACCATGAATTTCACGTCACGCTCATCCTGGAAGATGTTGCCGTAACCGCCGCCCCAGCTCGGGATATCGGAGTGGTTGTCGTACTGGGTGAAGTGCAGTTTGAACAGCGTGCCTTTCGCGCGGCCTTCCTGTACGGTATACGCCACGTCGAAGCTGTAAGAAGACTCTTCGATGGTTCTGTTTTTGTCGTAGTATGCATCCGGGTTGATCTGCCAGGTAGACGGTTTGGCGTCCCAGGCATAAACGTATGATGCCCCCACTGCCCAGCCCGGCAGGTTCCAGTTCTTCAGGTCATACATTGCACCAAAGAACACCGCTTTTTCGCCGTTGGCGTTGAAGTCAGAACGGTTATCCCACCAGATATCCAGACGACCATTTGAGGAGGCGTAGGTTGGTGTCATACGCTGCAGGAAGTAGCCCTGCTGGCCTTCAGCCTTAACCCATGTCCCTTCCAGGCGCAGGTCAACCTGCCCCACTTTGTAACCGAAGGTCAGCGCCTGCAACCACGCGGTGCCATCGTAAATATCGTTTACAGAGCGATCATCGACTTTATCGCGGGTACCGTAGAACTGATAGCTGGTAGACAGCGGGCTACCGGCGATATCAAATTTGTAGCTGGCTTTGGCGAAGTACTGATCGACATAGCCTTCTGCCTGACCAAATGCCGCTTCCAGCACCAGGTCATTTTTGAAGTCATATTTCATACCGATGGAGTGCAGATAATCGACTTTCGTGCGTTTATCGTTCTGGTAGAAATTATCCATTTCGATATGCCATGGGGCCTTATATTCATTGGTCCACATGTAGGAGAAGCTCAGCGCACCGGCATCATCAAAGTCAAAATTCGCTCCGGCTTCCGCGCCCTGATAAGTACCCGGCATAAAGCTCCAGTGCGGCGCTAACAGCGTTTGACCGGTTGGCTGAATATAACCACCGCGCGCCCAAACCGGGCCGTACTTAAATTTCGCAGCGGCTTTATAAAGGCTTACACCGCTTTTATCGCCGGAGTAATCTTCCGAGTAGCCTTTATTTTTAGAAGAGAACGCAATTTCGTTCGGGTGACCGCTTTCTGAGGATTCTGCCATTTCGATAGCGGTAAATGCGGCAATATCGAGGCCGAACATATCAGCGGCATAGCCGGACTGGAAATCGAGGTTGGCGTTCCAGGTGGAGTGAGAAAGGTTGGTTTTATATTTGTCGTTATCGGTCACATCTTTACGGTCACGCTCACGCTGCCAGTAATAGATGCCGCCCGTTAGCGTGGAGTCATCAATAAAGCCTGCTGCACTCGCCTGGGGAACAATAACCAGGCCCGACATTGCTGTGACACCGGCAATAGCCAGCGCCAGCGTACTACGTTTGCCACTGAACGTACGCATATGTGTATCCTCTTTGACTTTTAAAATGCCGCCGCAAAGCAGAGGCTAAAAATAAAAAACAGATAAAAAAGTAGCGTGGTGAAAAGCACCTTTTGCTACAGGATTAGATTATTTTTCGCGACGCGAATTATCAATCCTTTTTCGCAAGCAAAACGCAGGACTATGACAAAGCGCACATATTTCGTTGCGTCTTGTAACAAATGCGATTTATTAACATTAAGCGGCGCAACGCCTTATCTCATCAGGGGAAAATGTTAATAGCGTAGGTTGCGGGGATGTATCTGTATGAAATGATGCAAACGGGTGATGCCTGCATAAAAAAGATTAATTCGCATCGCGAATATGAGAGATAAAAAAAACGCCGCAGAGGCGGCGTTTTTTTCGCAAACAGGGGATTACTCGCCTGCTTTCGCCCAGGTGTCGCGCAGGCCAACGGTGCGGTTGAACACCAGTTTTTCTGCGGTAGCGTAGCGGCTGTCGAGGCAGAAGTAACCTTCACGCTCGAACTGATACGCTTTACCGGCAACAGCGTCTTTCAGGGACGGCTCAGCAAAGCCCTGCTTGATTACCAGCGATTCCGGGTTCATCACCGACAAGAAATCTTCCGCCGCGCCCGGGTTCGGCACACTGAACAGACGATCGTACAAGCGGATTTCAACCGGCAGCGCGTGTGCTGCGCTCACCCAGTGAATAACGCCTTTCACTTTACGGCCATCTGCCGGATCTTTGCTCAGGGTATCGGCATCGTAAGTACAGAAGATAGTGGTGATGTTACC
The DNA here is from genome assembly GCF_965231525.1 of Pseudocitrobacter faecalis. NCBI lineage: Bacteria > Pseudomonadati > Pseudomonadota > Gammaproteobacteria > Enterobacterales > Enterobacteriaceae > Pseudocitrobacter > Pseudocitrobacter faecalis. The sequence continues at coordinate 2,997,969 of NZ_CBDDNJ010000002.1, forward strand.
TTCTGCATCTTTCTCTACGCGTTCTGCTTTAATCACGTAAGCATTACGCAGACGCACTTCTTTACCCATCACCAGACGCTTGTACTGCTTGTTGGCTTCTTCGCGGAAGTCAGCGCGATCGATCCAGATCTCGCCGCTAAACGGCACTTCACGGCTGCCCATTTCCGGTTTGTTCGGATGGTTCGGCATGGTGACCATTTCGCCTTCGCCCTGGTAGTTTTCGATAACCAGTTTCACCGGATCGATCACCGCCATTGCGCGCGGGGCGTTTTCGTTAAGATCTTCACGAATGCAGGATTCCAGCGACGCCATCTCAATGGTGTTGTCCTGCTTGGTCACGCCGATGCGTTTGCAGAACTCACGGATAGCGGCGGCGGTATAACCACGACGACGCAGACCGGAAATGGTCGGCATACGCGGGTCATCCCAGCCTTCAACGTGTTTTTCCATGACAAGCTGGTTCAGCTTGCGCTTGGACATCACGGTGTATTCCAGATTCAGGCGCGAGAATTCGTACTGGCGCGGGTGAACCGGAATAGAGATGTTGTCGAGCACCCAGTCATACAGTCGGCGGTTGTCCTGGAACTCCAGGGTACACAGGGAGTGCGTAATACCTTCCAGCGCATCGCTGATGCAATGGGTAAAGTCGTACATCGGGTAGATGCACCACTTGTTGCCGGTCTGGTGGTGCTCGGCAAATTTAATACGGTACAACACCGGGTCGCGCATGACGATGAACGGCGACGCCATGTCGATTTTCGCGCGTAGGCAGGCTTTACCTTCTTCAAAACCGCCGGTACGCATTTTTTCAAACAGCGCCAGGTTCTCTTCGACGCTGCGGTCGCGGAACGGGCTGTTTTTACCCGGCGCAGTCAGGGTGCCGCGGTATTCGCGGATCTCTTCCGGTGACAGTTCGTCAACATAGGCCAGGCCTTTGTTGATAAGTTCTACCGCGTACTGGTGCAGTTGATCGAAATAGTCTGAGGAGTAGTGAATATCACCAGCCCAGTGAAAACCTAACCACTCGACGTCGTGCTTAATCGACTCGACGTATTCGATATCTTCTTTTACCGGGTTAGTGTCATCAAAACGCAGGTTGCACAGGCCCTGATAGTCCTGCGCGACGCCAAAGTTCAGGCAGATCGATTTCGCATGGCCGATGTGCAGATAACCGTTCGGCTCAGGCGGAAAACGGGTATGGACTGTGGTGTGCTTCCCACTGGCCAGATCTTCATCGATGATCTGACGAATAAAGTTACTCGGGCGGGCTTCAGCCTCACTCATCGTGGATTCCTCAAAAGCGTAAATAACGTATAACGGCGTATGATCTTATAAGCCGGACGCAGAGACAACCCTTAACTTACAGAAAATGCGTCTTTGAAGAGGAATATGGGGATCATTTGCTGCAAAAAAAAGCGGCGGAGGATAGTCCCCCGCCGCTTAAGGCAATCGCGAACTCAGGAGCGATTATTTACCTTTAATTTCATACAGCGCTGTTTGCCCTGCGACGACATGACCCTGCGCCTTAATCACCAGGCCGCTGAAGTCGTCGATGTTGCTACACACCACCGGGCTAATCATTGAACGTGCATTGGCGTTCAGGTAGTCGAGATCCATTTCCAGAACCGGCTGACCTGCTTTCACTTCTGCACCCTCTTCCACCAGGCGAGTAAAGCCCTGGCCGTTCAGCGCAACGGTATCGATACCCATGTGGACAACGATTTCCGCGCCTTTCTCGGTTTCCAGGCAGAACGCATGGTTGGTGTTAAAGATTTTAACGATAGTGCCCGCCGCCGGGGAAACCACGGTTTTATCCGTTGGTTTAACCGCAACGCCGTCACCTACCGCTTTGCTGGCAAAGGCTTCGTCTGGCACCTCTTCCAGCGCCACCACGTCACCGGTGACCGGGGAAACCAGCTCGGCAATCACGGTGCTGTTATTGGGCACAGCTTGCGGTTTGGCCGCAGGCGCTGCTGCCGGTGCCGCAGTGGCTTCTGCCGCCGCGACCGGGCCTGTGGTTTTCATCGCGTTGGCGATTTTCTCTGCCACGAAGCCAACGATAATCTGCACGCTGGTTTTGTTCAGGCGAATCACGCCGGATGCGCCCAGACGTTTCGCCATCGCGTCGTTCACCAGAGAAGAGTCTTTCACGTTCAGACGCAGACGGGTGATACAGGCATCAATGCCGGTCAGGTTGTCAGAACCGCCAATCGCGGCGATGTACTGACGCGCCAGGCCGGAAACATCCTGCTCTTTATCGCTGCCTACATTGGTGTCCTGACCATCCGCTTCGCTGCCGGCAACCGCCAGCTCGCGACCCGGGGTCATCAGGTTGAATTTGGTGATGGTGAAACGGAACACCACGTAGTAGATAACGAAGAACACCAGGCCCTGCGGGATAAGCATCCACCAGTGTGTCGCCAGCGGGTTACGCGAGGAGAGCACCATATCCACCAGCCCGGCGCTGAAGCCGAAACCGGCAATCCACTGCATGCTGGCCGCGATGAACACGGAGATACCGGTCAGGAAGGCGTGGATCACGTACAGTACCGGTGCCACGAACATGAAGGAGAACTCCAGCGGCTCGGTGATCCCGGTGAAGAATGCCGCGAAAGCCCCCGCCATCATGATACCCAGCACTTTCGCTTTGTTCTCAGGACGCGCGCAGTGATAGATAGCCAGCGCGGCACCCGGCAGGCCGAACATCATGATTGGGAAGAAGCCCGCCTGATAACGACCGGTGATACCGACTACCGCTTTACCCGCTTCGATAGACTGTGCGCCACCGAGGAAGTTAGGAATGTCGTTAATGCCCGCGACGTCAAACCAGAACACGGAGTTCAGCGCGTGGTGCAGGCCAACCGGGATCAGCAGGCGGTTGAAGAAGGCGTAAACGCCCGCACCAACGGAGCCCAGCTTCTGGATGTGCTCACCGAAGTTCACCAGACCGTCGAAAATCACCGGCCAGATGTACATCAGAATAAAGGCGACCACGATCATCACAAAGGAGGTCAGAATCGGCACCAGACGGCGACCGCTGAAGAACGACAGCGCCTTCGGCAGCTCAACGCTGCTAAAGCGGTTGTAGAGTTCCGCAGAGATAATACCGACCAGAATACCCACGAACTGGTTACTGATCTTACCGAACGCCGCCGGAACCTGGTCCGCCGGGATTTTTTGGATCATCGCCACTGCCGCCGGAGAACATAACGTAGTCAACACCAGGAAGCCTACGAAGCCAGTCAGCGCCGCAGCACCGTCTTTATCTTTCGACATCCCATAAGCCACACCAATGGCAAACAGGACGGACATGTTATCAATAATGGCCGAGCCAGACTTAATGAAGAACGCGGCAAGGGCGTTATCGCCACCCCAGCCGACAGGGTCGATCCAGTAACCAACCCCCATCAAAATTGCCGCCGCAGGCAGCGTGGCGACCGGCACCATCAGGGCGCGACCGACCTTTTGTAAATAACCTAGAATACTCACTTTATTCCCCCTATGAGACCCCGTTAGGCTCACGCTTTGCTGTTTTTTATAGTGTTACAACTGATAAGTACGACGAATTATTCATTGACATGTGGAGTGTGTGAAAAATTAATTCGTATCGCAAATTAAACACCCTTTTTTTGTGATTTTTGTCACCAAATATCGCTATACCCCCTCCCTTTTGCTGGCTAACTCGCAAAACTTATTTTATCATTCAAAAAATCAAAGCGGATTGACCCCTTGTTACCGCGAAAGTGCGTTACGCTTTAAGATAAGCATTCGTCAATCCACGACCTTTTTAAATTAACTATTGAGGTGAACAATGAGACTGATTCCCCTGGCTACAGCAGAACAAGTGGGCAAATGGGCCGCGCGTCATATCGTTAACCGCATCAACGCGTTCAACCCGACCGCCGATCGTCCGTTCGTGCTGGGTCTGCCGACTGGCGGCACGCCGCTGACTGCCTATAAGGCACTGGTAGAAATGCATAAAGCGGGCCAGGTTAGCTTCAAACACGTTGTAACGTTCAACATGGACGAATACGTGGGCCTGCCGAAAGAGCATCCGGAAAGCTATCACAGCTTCATGCACCGTAATTTCTTCGACCACGTGGATATTCCGGCTGAAAACATCAACCTATTGAATGGTAATGCCGCAGATATTGACGCAGAATGCCGTCGTTATGAAGAAAAAATTCGTTCTTACGGCAAAATCCACCTGTTTATGGGCGGCGTGGGCAACGATGGTCACATCGCGTTCAACGAACCGGCCTCGTCTCTGGCTTCCCGTACCCGTATCAAAACTCTGACACACGAAACCCGCGTGGCGAACTCCCGTTTCTTTGACGGCGACGTCTCTCTGGTTCCAAAATATGCGCTGACCGTTGGCGTGGGCACCCTGCTGGACGCGGAAGAAGTGATGATTCTGGTGTTGGGCAACCAGAAAGCTCAGGCGCTGCAGGCGGCCGTAGAAGGCAACGTCAACCATATGTGGACCATCAGCTGCCTGCAGCTGCATCCGAAAGCCGTTATGGTCTGCGATGAGCCGTCTACGATGGAGCTGAAAGTGAAAACGTTGAAATATTTCAACGAACTGGAAGCAGAAAACATCAAAGGTCTGTAATGTATTATCGCCCTGCGGTATGTGCAGGGCGCTTTTTAGAAACCCGGGGGTCGTAATGTATGCATTAACTCATGGTCGGATTTACACTGGCCGCGAAATTCTGGATGACCACGCGATTATTATCGCTAATGGCCTTATCGAACGTCTCTGCCCGCTGGCAGAATTACCGTCAGATATTGAACAACGTTCAGTCAACGGCGCCATTATTGCCCCTGGTTTTATCGACGTTCAGCTGAACGGCTGCGGCGGCGTGCAGTTCAACGATACAGCAGAAGCCGTAAGCGTTGAAACGCTGGAAATCATGCAGAAAGCCAACGAAAAATCGGGCTGCACCAGCTATCTGCCAACGCTTATCACCTGTAGCGACGATCTTATGAAACAGGGCGTGCGCGTGATGCGCGAGTACCTGGCCAAACATCCTAATCAGGCGCTGGGCCTTCATCTGGAAGGGCCGTGGCTGAACATTATTAAGAAAGGCACCCATAACCCGGTCTATATCCGCAAGCCAGAAGCCTCGCTGGTCGACTTCCTGTGCGAAAACGCGGACGTGATTACCAAAATCACCCTGGCCCCGGAAATGGTGGAGCCTGAAGTTATCCGTAAACTGGTTGCCGCAGGGATCGTGATTTCTGCGGGTCACTCCAATGCGACGCTGGAAGAAGCCAAAACCGGCTTCCGCGCGGGCATTACGTTTGCCACCCACCTTTATAACGCGATGCCGTACATCAGCGGCCGCGAACCGGGTCTGGCGGGCGCCATTTTTGACAATGCCGATGTCTACTGCGGGATCATCGCTGATGGCCTGCACGTCAACTACGCCAACATCCGTAACGCCAAACACCTGAAAGGTGAGAAACTGTGTCTGGTTACGGACGCCACTGCGCCGGCAGGTGCAAATATTGATCAGTTCATTTTTGCTGGTAAAACAATATACTACCGTAACGGTTTATGCGTAGATGAAAACGGTACGTTAAGCGGCTCCTCTCTGACCATGATTGAAGGCGTTCGCAACCTGGTCGAGCACTGCGGCATTGCACTGGATGAAGTGCTGCGTATGGCGACACTCTACCCGGCTCGCGCAATTGGCGTTGATGGGCATCTGGGTCAGATTGCCCCGGGCATGACCGCAAACCTGACCGCGTTCACGCGCGATTATAAAATCACCAAGACCATCGTTAATGGTAACGAGGTCGTTAACTGAGTAAGCGAAAGTATGACATCAGGCGGACAAGCTCAAATTGGTAATGTTGACCTCGTAAAACAGCTTAACAGTGCGGCCGTTTACCGCCTGATTGACCAGCATGGGCCAATCTCGCGCATTCAAATCGCCGAACAGAGCCAGCTTGCTCCCGCCAGCGTAACCAAAATTACGCGTCAGCTTATTGAGCGCGGATTGATTAAAGAAGTCGATCAACAGGCCTCCACCGGGGGCCGCCGCGCTATCTCTATCGTCACCGAAACCCGCAATTTTCACACCATCGGCGTGCGCCTTGGCCGTCACGATGCGACGCTCACCCTTTACGATCTCAGCAGTAAAGCGGTGGCTGAAGAGCACTACCCCCTGCCCGAGCGTACCCAGGAAACGCTGGAACATGCGCTGCTCAATACCATCGCCACCTTTATAGAAACCTGCCAGCGCAAAATTCGCGAGCTGATTGCTATTTCCGTAATTTTGCCCGGACTGGTTGACCCTGAAAGTGGCGTGATCCGCTATATGCCGCACATTGCGGTAGAAAACTGGGGACTGGTTGGCGCGCTGGAAAAACGCTTCAAGGTTACCTGTTTCGTCGGCCACGATATCCGCAGCCTGGCGCTGGCAGAGCACTACTTCGGTGCAAGTCAGGACTGTGAAGACTCTATTCTGGTGCGTGTGCATCGGGGAACCGGCGCCGGGATTATCTCTAACGGGCGCATTTTTATTGGTCGTAATGGTAACGTCGGTGAAATCGGCCATATCCAGGTCGATCCGCTGGGCGAGCGCTGCCACTGCGGTAACTTCGGCTGTCTGGAAACCGTCGCCGCCAACGCCGCCATTGAACACCGCGTGCGTCACCTGCTGGAACAGGGCTATCAGAGCCGCGTGACGCTTGATGATTGCACTATCAAAACCATCTGCAAAGCCGCCACTAAGGGTGATGCGCTGGCAACGGAAGTGCTTGAGCATGTAGGACGTCATTTAGGTAAAACCATCGCTATTGCGATTAACCTGTTCAATCCGCAGAAAATTGTCATTGCCGGTGAAATCACCGAAGCTGAACGTATTTTGCTGCCTGCTATCGAAGGCTGCATTAACACCCAGGCACTGAAGGCGTTCCGCAAAAATCTGCCGGTGGTGCGCTCTACGCTCGATCACCGCTCCGCGATTGGCGCGTTTGCGCTGGTCAAACGTGCGATGCTCAACGGGATTCTGTTACAGCATTTGCTGGAAGGTTAATCCTCTTGCGCGCAGGCTGCCTCTCGCAAGGCAGCCTGCGTAATTCCGTGTATAATTACGCCTCTTTCAGACCATGTCAGGTAGTCCATGACCATTCAGAATGTAATTTGTGATATCGACGGCGTGCTGATGCACGATAACGTGGCCGTACCCGGTGCCGCAGAATTTCTAACACGAATTCTGGAGAAAGGCCTGCCGCTGGTACTGTTGACCAACTATCCTTCCCAAACCGGGCAGGATCTGGCGAACCGTTTTGCCACCGCAGGCGTTAACGTGCCGGACAGCGTGTTTTATACCTCCGCGATGGCCACCGCCGATTTCCTGCGTCGTCAGGAAGGGAAAAAAGCTTACGTTGTCGGGGAAGGCGCGCTGATCCACGAACTTTATAAAGCCGGTTTTACCATCACCGATGTGAATCCGGATTTTGTGATCGTCGGCGAAACCCGCTCCTACAACTGGGAGATGATGCACAAAGCGGCCTTCTTCGTCGCCAACGGCGCGCGCTTTATTGCTACCAACCCGGATACCCACGGTCGCGGCTTTTATCCGGCCTGCGGCGCGCTGTGCGCGGGCATCGAAAAGATTTCCGGCCGCAAGCCTTTCTACGTGGGTAAACCAAGCCCGTGGATTATTCGCGCGGCATTGAACAAAATGCAGGCGCACTCGGAGCAGACGGTGATTGTCGGCGATAACCTGCGTACCGATATTCTGGCGGGCTTCCAGGCCGGGCTCGAAACCATTCTGGTGCTTTCTGGCGTCTCGACGCTGGACGATATCGACAGCATGCCGTTCCGCCCTTCGTGGATTTATCCATCGGTTGCGGAAATCGATGTGATTTAAGTCGTTAGGTTGCCGGATGACATGTTGCTTATCCGGCAACACTCGTAACCATCGATTCATTCAATAAAAACACCAAATTATTGTTGATCCGCTAATTCCATCGTTCATAACCTGTCCATTTTTCAGCATCCATTAACTCCTGTTGCACTATTTCTTTTTCAGCCCCTAAAACGCTTGCGCCCTCTTGCGCTTTACGGCATTTTTTAACCCATAGCCACAACAATTTCACGACATTACAGGGTTAACGGAGAAGTCTATGTGTTCGATTTTTGGTGTACTGGATATTAAAACTGACGCGGGCGAGCTGCGTAAAAAAGCGCTGGAGCTCTCCCGCCTGATGCGTCACCGCGGCCCGGACTGGTCGGGCATTTATGCGTGCGATAAAGCTATTCTGGCGCACGAACGTTTGTCGATTGTCGACGTCAACGCCGGTGCGCAGCCGCTGTATAACGAAAAGAAAACGCATGCGCTGGCCGTGAACGGTGAAATCTACAACCATCAGGCACTGCGCGCGGAATACGCTGACCGCTACCCGTTCCAGACCGGTTCTGACTGCGAGGTGATCCTCGCGCTGTATCAGGAAAAAGGCCCGGAATTCCTTGATGATTTGCAGGGAATGTTTGCTTTCGCCCTCTACGACAGCGAAAAAGATGCCTATCTAATTGGTCGTGACCACATCGGCATTATCCCGCTGTATATGGGTTACGACGAATTCGGTAACTTCTATGTTGCCTCTGAAATGAAAGCGCTGACCCCGGTTTGCCGCACCATCAAAGAGTTCCCGGCAGGCAGCTACCTGTGGAGCAAAGATGGCGAAATTCGTCAGTATTATCACCGCGACTGGTTCGATTATGACGCGGTAAAAGACAACGTTACCGATAAAAACGCACTGCGTCAGGCGCTGGAAGAGTCAGTGAAAAGCCACCTGATGTCTGACGTGCCTTACGGCGTACTGCTCTCCGGTGGTCTGGATTCCTCCGTGATTTCCGCCATCACCAAAAAATTCGCTGCACGTCGCGTGGAAGATGGGGAACGCTCTGAAGCCTGGTGGCCTCAGTTGCACTCCTTCGCCGTCGGTCTGGAAGGGTCGCCTGACCTGAAAGCTGCACAGGAAGTGGCAAACCACCTTGGCACTGTGCACCATGAAATTCACTTCACCGTGCAGGAAGGCCTGGATGCTATTCGCGATGTTATCTATCACATCGAAACTTATGATGTGACGACGATTCGCGCCTCCACCCCGATGTATTTGATGTCGCGTAAAATCAAAGCGATGGGTATCAAAATGGTGCTCTCTGGCGAAGGTTCTGACGAAGTGTTTGGCGGTTACCTTTACTTCCATAAAGCGCCAAACGCCAAAGAGCTGCACGAAGAGACCGTGCGTAAACTGCAGGCGCTGCACATGTACGACTGCGCACGCGCCAACAAAGCGATGTCGGCCTGGGGCGTCGAAGCGCGTGTTCCGTTCCTGGATAAAAAATTCCTCGACGTGGCGATGCGCATCAACCCGCAGGACAAAATGTGCGGCAACGGCAAAATGGAAAAACACGTTCTGCGTGAATGTTTTGAATCCTACCTGCCGGCAAGCGTCGCGTGGCGTCAGAAAGAGCAGTTCTCTGATGGCGTAGGTTACAGCTGGATTGACACGCTGAAAGAAGTGGCGGCAAAACAGGTTACCGATCAGCAACTGGAAACCGCACACTTCCGTTTCCCGTACAACACGCCGAGCTCGAAAGAGGGTTATCTGTACCGTGAAATCTTCGAAGAGCTGTTCCCGGTGCCGAGCGCTGCAGAATGCGTGCCGGGGGGCCCGTCAGTTGCGTGCTCTTCTGCGAAAGCGATTGAATGGGATGAAGCGTTCAAAACGATGGACGATCCGTCTGGTCGTGCGGTGGGCGTACACCAGTCAGCCTACAAATAATTGCCTGTATCTTGTAAGCCCCGGAGATATCCGGGGCTTTTTCATTCCCCTTTTTATATCCTGCCCATATACACCCTCAGGCCATGTTCAGCATAAGCCGCATCGCAGATGAATAGGTCGATTTCGCAGTACAATTGTTGAATTCCCTGAATCATCCTTTACGCTGAAATAACAGCTTCATGGCGCGTATAAAAACACGAAGTAACCAATTTTTGCCGAATATTCCATCACGCTGTTCGCAACCTAACCAAACAGTCACATTCCGGCAATTTTCCTTGAAAAAGAGGTTGACGCTACAAAGCTCAATACGCATAATGCGCCCCGCAACGCCGATAAGGTAACGCGAAAAAAAGATGGCTACGTAGCTCAGTTGGTTAGAGCACATCACTCATAATGATGGGGTCACAGGTTCGAATCCCGTCGTAGCCACCATCTTTTTTTGCGGGAGTGGCGAAATTGGTAGACGCACCAGATTTAGGTTCTGGCGCCGCAAGGTGTGCGAGTTCAAGTCTCGCCTCCCGCACCATTCACCAATAAGCGTTGCACGGATGGGGTATCGCCAAGCGGTAAGGCACCGGTTTTTGATACCGGCATTCCCTGGTTCGAATCCAGGTACCCCAGCCATTTTTCTTCGATATGTGCGGATAACCGCGACGGTATTGGGGTATCGCCAAGCGGTAAGGCACCGGTTTTTGATACCGGCATTCCCTGGTTCGAATCCAGGTACCCCAGCCATCGAAGAAAGCAGTAAATTGGCTACGTAGCTCAGTTGGTTAGAGCACATCACTCATAATGATGGGGTCACAGGTTCGAATCCCGTCGTAGCCACCAAATTAGAAATTTATCGATTCTTTCGGTAAACTTGCAAGACTTGTTGGGGTATCGCCAAGCGGTAAGGCTCTGGTTTCTGATACCAGCATTCCGAGGTTCGAATCCTCGTACCCCAGCCATTTTCAAAAGACGTTCACGTTGTGAGCGCACCCTGTTGGGGTATCGCCAAGCGGTAAGGCACCGGATTCTGATTCCGGCATTCCGAGGTTCGAATCCTCGTACCCCAGCCATATAAAACAAAAAAGCTCGCTTCGGCGGGCTTTTTTGTTTTTGTCATTCAGGGGAAGTGCCGGATGCGCTGCGCTTATCCGGCCCACGAAAATTACAACCCTAACGCATACTTCAGCGCCTGACGTTTCAGCACACCTGCGCGCTGGGCAGCCATTAACCCAATGTTGCGCACAACCTTCAGCGGGCTGAGATCGTTACTGAATCCCGCGTAGAAAAGATCCATACCTGACTGCATCAGGAAATTATCTGCGAGGCGGCGCGCCTGATAGCGCTTCAGCACCGTTTCACTGGCCCAATCTTCGGCATAACCGCGCGCATTCGCCAGCACGTCAATCAGCGCATCCACGTCACGATAGCCCAGATTCACCCCCTGCCCCGCCAGCGGATGGATGGTATGTGCTGCATCGCCCACCAGCGCCAGCCCCGGCTGGACGTACTGCAACGCGTGACGACGCGTCAGCGGGAACGAACCAGCGGCAACCGGCGTGACGTTTCCTAAACGCTGCGGAAAATGAGTATGAATTTCCTGTTGCAGCTGCGCCATGGTGAGCGTCTGCAACTGGCGAATCCGCGCCGGCGTGTCATACCACACCAGCGACGCCCAGTTCCCGAACAACGGTAAAAACGCCCGCGGCCCGGTTGGGGAAAACTGCTGCCAGGTGCTGTCACCGGGATCGTTTTCACACTGCACGGTGATCAGCATGCAGGATTGCGGATACTGCCAGCCATGCGTGCCAATTCCAGCCATCTGACGAACCTGCGAAAATGCGCCGTCCGCGCCGACCACCAGACGCGCGGAAAGCGTCTCGCCTTCCGTCAGCGTCACCAGACGTCGCCCGGCGTCCATCGTCATTGCACTGAGCGTTTGCCCGATTTTCAGCGTGACCTGCGGATGCGCTTCCAGCGCCTGCCACAGCGCCAGCTGCAAGACATTATTCTCGACCATGTAGCCCAGTTGCGGCAGCTTCAGCTCAGCGGCATCAAACACCACGTGCGCGTTTTGCCACTCCCAGGTCTCCAGGCGACGCCAGGCATGCACACGCATTGCCTGAATCGCATCCCAGACGTCAAGCCCGCGCAGGAGCGATACGGACGCAGCGCTGATGGCCGAAATGCGCACATCCGGCGGCGATGCCGGATCAAACGCAGCAGGTGCCGATTTCTCCAGCACGGTGACGGAGAACCCTTCCCGCGCCAGCCCTAACGCCAGCGCGCCGCCGACCATCCCACCACCTACCACGACGATGTCTGTTTGCTGAATTGTCATAGTCAATTATCCTTAACCGTTAATGCCTTAAGTTTACCGGATTTTGCGCCGCTTGAGGTCATACTGGTCACAACCGCGTCAAAGCATTACAATACGCGCCCTGCATTCCTGGCTATTTCCCCGCCATTTTCGGGGTTTAAACATTTGAGCAAGAGCGAGTCGATGACAAAAAAACTCCATATTAAAACCTGGGGCTGTCAGATGAATGAGTATGATTCATCCAGGATGGCCGATCTGCTGGATGCCACTCATGGGTATCAACTCACTGATGTGGCTGAAGAAGCGGATGTGCTGCTGTTGAATACCTGCTCAATCCGCGAGAAGGCTCAGGAAAAAGTCTTCCACCAGTTAGGCCGCTGGAAATTATTAAAGGAAAAAAATCCGAAGCTGATTATTGGTGTAGGCGGCTGCGTGGCTTCTCAGGAAGGGAAGCTGATCCGTCAGCGTGCACACTACGTCGACATTATTTTTGGCCCACAAACCTTACACCGCTTGCCTGAGATGATTGATACCGTGCGTGGCAACCGCCGCCCGGTCATCGATGTCAGCTTCCCGGAAATCGAGAAGTTTGATCGTCTGCCGGAACCGCGCGCAGAAGGCCCAACCGCCTTTGTTTCCATTATGGAAGGCTGCAACAAATATTGTACTTACTGCGTGGTGCCGTACACCCGCGGTGAAGAAGTTAGCCGTCCGTGCGACGATATTCTGTTTGAAGTGGCGCAACTGGCGGCACAGGGCGTGCGTGAAATTCACCTGCTCGGCCAGAACGTTAACGCCTGGCGTGGTGAGAACTATGACGGCACAACCGGCTCGTTCTCCGAACTGCTGCGCCTGGTCGCCGCCATCGACGGCATCGACCGCCTGCGTTTCACCACCAGCCACCCTATCGAGTTTACTGACGATATCATTGATGTATATCGCGATACCCCGGAACTGGTGAGCTTCCTGCATCTGCCGGTCCAGTGCGGTTCCGACCGCGTACTGAACCTGATGGGTCGTACCCACACCGTGCTGGAGTACAAATCGATTATCCGCAAGCTGCGCGCCGCGCGTCCGGATATTCAGATTAGCTCTGACTTTATCGTCGGCTTCCCGGGCGAAACAACGCAGGACTTCGAGCAGACCATGAAGCTGATTGGCGAAGTGAATTTCGACGTCAGCTACAGCTTTATTTTCTCCGCCCGTCCGGGTACGCCAGCCGCTGATATGGTGGATGACGTACCGGAAGAGGAGAAAAAACAGCGTCTGTACATTCTGCAGGAGCGTATTAATCAGCAGGCCATGGCGTGGAGCCGTCGCATGCTCGGCACCACCCAGCGTATTCTGGTGGAAGGTTTGTCACGTAAGAGCGTGATGGAACTGACCGGACGCACCGAAAATAACCGTGTGGTGAACTTTGAAGGCACCCCGGATATGGTCGGTAAATTTGTCGATGTCGAAATTGTGGATGTCTACACCAACTCACTGCGCGGCAAAGTGGTGCGTACGGAAGATGAAATGGGGCTACGTGTGGTCGAATCACCGGAGTCCGTCATTTCTCGTACCCGTAAAGAGAATGATCTGGGCGTCGGCGTTTATCAGCCGTAAACCTTTCGGCCTGCCGCTCCGGCAGGCCTTGTTTTCTCTGCCTTTCACCCAAATATCCACTGCAATGCTTGCGCCTTTATTCGCTGGCGTGAATAATTTCATCAATGATGACCCGATTGTCGGGATGAGCCTAATCGTAGGCCGGATACGCGTATTGCTTTCCGGCAAACATGAAAGAGGAACAGTTTGAACATAGACACTCGCGAAATTACGCTGGAACCAGCAGACAACGCCCGCTTGCTGAGCCTTTGCGGCCCGTTTGATGACAACATCAAACAGCTTGAACGGCGACTGGGCATCGAAATTAACCGTCGTGACAACCATTTCAAACTCACCGGACGCGCGATTTGCGTCACCGCTGCGGCAGATATTCTGCGCAGTCTGTATGTCGACACCGCTCCGATGCGCGGCCAGATTCAGGATATCGAACCGGAGCAAATCCACCTCGCCATTAAAGAAGCGCGCGTGCTGGAACAGAGCGCCGAAAGCGTGCCGGAGTACGGTAAAGCGGTCAATATCAAAACCAAACGCGGCGTGATTAAACCGCGTACGCCGAACCAGGCGCAGTACATCGCCAATATTCTTGATCACGACATCACCTTTGGCGTAGGCCCGGCAGGTACCGGTAAAACCTATCTGGCGGTCGCGGCGGCAGTCGATGCGCTGGAACGTCAGGAAATCCGCCGTATTCTGCTCACGCGTCCGGCGGTAGAAGCCGGTGAAAAGCTCGGCTTCCTGCCGGGGGATTTAAGCCAGAAAGTTGACCCGTACCTGCGTCCACTGTACGACGCGCTGTTCGAGATGCTCGGCTTTGAGAAAGTGGAAAAACTGATTGAGCGCAACGTGATTGAAGTGGCCCCGCTGGCCTACATGCGCGGGCGCACGCTGAACGACGCGTTTATCATTCTCGATGAAAGCCAGAACACCACCATCGAACAGATGAAGATGTTCCTGACGCGTATTGGCTTTAACTCGAAAGCGGTGATCACCGGCGACGTTACCCAGATTGACCTGCCGCGTAACACCAAATCCGGCCTGCGCCACGCCATTGAAGTGCTGGCGAACGTCGATGAAATCAGCTTTAACTTCTTCCACAGCGAAGACGTGGTACGTCACCCGGTCGTGGCGCGTATCGTTAACGCCTATGAAGCCTGGGAAGAAGCAGAACAAAAACGTAAAGCTGAGCTGGCTGCGGAAAGAAAACGCGAAGCTCAGGAACAGGAGCAGAAATGAGTCAGGTGATCCTCGATCTCCAGTTGGCCTGTGAAGACAACACCGGTCTGCCCGACGAAAGTCAATTTCAGACATGGCTGGATGCCGTTATCCCACAATTTCAGGAAGAATCAGAAGTGACGATTCGCCTGGTGGATACTGCGGAAAGCCATGAACTCAACCTGACCTATCGCGGGATGGACAAGCCAACCAACGTGCTCTCTTTCCCGTTTGAAGCACCGCCGGGAATGGAGATGCCGCTGCTGGGCGATCTCATCATTTGTCGTCAGGTGGTTGAGCGTGAAGCCAAAGAGCAGAATGTGTCGCTTGATTCCCACTGGGCGCACATGGTGGTGCACGGCAGCCTGCATCTGCTGGGCTACGACCATATCGAAGATGACGAAGCCGAAGAGATGGAAGGCATCGAAACGGAGATAATGCTTGCTCTGGGCTATGAGGATCCGTACATTGCCGAGAAAGAGTAACTGTCGGGTTTCGGCCCGTCAGTGCCTTATTGCCGCCCAACGCTGAATTTGCGCGTGGCGGCCCAGATTAACTAACCATGAGAACCCAAACGACGCCATGAGCGACGACAATTCACACAGTAGTGACACAGTAAGCAGCAAAAAGGGATTTTTCTCCCTCTTACTCAGCCAGCTTTTCCACGGTGAACCGAAAAACCGCGACGAACTGCTGGAGCTGATCCGTGATTCCGGGCAGAACGACCTTATCGACGAAGATACGCGCGATATGCTCGAAGGGGTAATGGACATCGCCGACCAGCGCGTTCGCGATATCATGATCCCGCGTTCCCAGATGATTACCCTGAAACGTAACCAGACCCTTGATGAATGTCTCGACGTCATCATCGAATCTGCGCACTCCCGTTTCCCGGTGATCAGCGAAGACAAAGATCACATCGAAGGGATTTTGATGGCCAAAGACTTGCTGCCGTTTATGCGCAGCGATGCCGAAGCCTTCAGCATGGACAAAGTGTTACGCCAGGCGGTTGTCGTGCCTGAGAGCAAACGGGTTGACCGGATGCTCAAAGAGTTCCGCTCGCAGCGCTATCACATGGCGATTGTTATCGATGAGTTTGGCGGCGTCTCCGGCCTCGTCACCATCGAAGATATTCTGGAACTGATCGTCGGTGAAATTGAAGATGAGTACGACGAAGAAGATGATATCGACTTCCGTCAGCTCAGCCGCCACACCTGGACGGTGCGCGCGCTGGCCTCTATCGAAGATTTCAACGAAGCCTTCAGCACCCATTTCAGCGATGAAGAAGTCGATACCATCGGCGGGCTGGTGATGCAGGCGTTTGGTCATCTGCCGGCACGCGGCGAGACCATCGACATCGACGGTTACCAATTCAAAGTGGCAATGGCGGACAGCCGCCGTATCATTCAGGTTCATGTCAAACTTCCTGATGACGCGCCACAGCCGAAAATGGAAGACTAAACTAACAGGACATTTCGCCTAAATGGTATTTGCCTCTCTTATTGAACGCCAGCGCGTGCGCTTACTGCTGGCGCTGTTATTCGGAGCCAGCGGTACGCTGGCTTTTTCTCCTTATGACTTCTGGCCTGCCGCGCTCATCTCCTTAATGGGCTTGCAAGGGCTCACCTTCAATCGCCGCCCACTACAAAGCGCCTGGATTGGCTACTTCTGGGGGCTGGGGCTGTTCGGCTCAGGTATTCACTGGATTTATGTCAGCATCGCCCAGTTTGGCGGTATGCCAGGGCCGATTAACGTTTTCCTCGTGGCGCTGCTGGCTGCTTATATGTCGCTTTATACCGGGTTGTTTAGCGGTATTCTGTCGCGACTGTGGCCGAAAGCCACCTGGATACGCGTCGCCATTGCCGCACCCGTGGTATGGCAAATCACTGAATTCCTGCGCGGTTGGGTGCTGACCGGCTTCCCATGGTTGCAGTTTGGCTACAGTCAGATTGACGGCCCACTTAAAGGCATTGCGCCGATTATGGGTGTCGAAGCGATTAACTTCCTGCTGATGGCAGTCAGCGGTTTACTGGTGCTCGCGGCCTGTACCCGTAACTGGCGTCCTGCGGTTGTTGCCATCATGCTCTTCGCGCTGCCCTTCCCGCTGCGTTACATTCAGTGGTATCAGCTTGAACCACAGCGCGCGACACAGGTTTCTCTGGTGCAGGGGGATATCGCGCAGTCATTAAAGTGGGATGAAAATCAGCTCATTAACACGCTGAAAATTTATCTCAATGCCACGCAGCCAGAGATGGGTAAATCGCAACTGATTATCTGGCCGGAATCGGCAATCCCGGATCTGGAGATTAATCAGCAGAACTTCCTGCGCATGATGGACGATCTGCTGCGCTCTAAAGACAGCACGCTGGTGACCGGTATCGTTGATGCGCGTCTGAATAAGCAGAACCGTTACGATACCTACAACACTATCATCACGCTGGGTAAAGACAGCCCGTACAGCTACGAATCGAAGAACCGCTACAATAAAAATCACCTCGTCCCGTTTGGTGAGTTTGTCCCGCTGGAATCGATTCTGCGCCCGCTGGCGCCGTTCTTCGACCTGCCAATGTCCTCTTTCAGCCGGGGCGCTTATGTCCAGCCGCAGTTGCTGGCGCACAACCTGAAGCTGACGGCGGCAATTTGCTATGAGATTATTCTCGGCGAGCAGGTGCGCGATAATTTCCGCCCGGATACAGACTTCCTGCTGAC
The DNA here is from genome assembly GCF_965231525.1 of Pseudocitrobacter faecalis. Lineage (NCBI taxonomy): Bacteria > Pseudomonadati > Pseudomonadota > Gammaproteobacteria > Enterobacterales > Enterobacteriaceae > Pseudocitrobacter > Pseudocitrobacter faecalis. Next base: position 3,015,613 of record NZ_CBDDNJ010000002.1, read on the forward strand.
CATCTCTAACGATGCGTGGTTTGGTAAGTCAATCGGCCCGTGGCAGCATTTCCAGATGGCGCGTATGCGTTCGCTGGAGCTGGCTCGCCCGCTGTTGCGCAGCACCAATAACGGCATCACCGCCGTAATTGGCCCGCAGGGCGAGATTCAGGCGATGATTCCACAATTTACCCGCCAGGTGTTAACCACCACCGTGACACCAACGACCGGCTTAACGCCGTATGCACGCACCGGCAACTGGCCGCTGTGGGCACTGACCGCGCTGTTTGGCTTTGGTGCGCTGGTGATGAGTTTGCGTCAGCGTCGGAAGTAATCCCCTCACCCTACCCCTCTCCCACGGGGAGAGGGGACTGTTCGCCCCCCCTTTTTACGCCCTGCGCGGATTTTCTCCCTCTCCCTGTGGGAGAGGTCAGGGTGAGGGCATCAGCGCCCCCCTACTCCCCATTCTGGCACGCCAATTGCTTAATCAATACAGGCAGTAACGAATTCTGCATGAGCGCAACCTGGTAGCACCAAAACGAATCACCGGTAGCACCTCTTTAGTGCAATCTGCGATTTTTGCCTCAAAACGGTGCGGTGCAGTTCGCAAAAATAAACAATAAATCAGCAAATTCTTTACATTAAGCCACACTAAATGTTAACAAACACAGATAACGCTGCACGCTGAAATTGCAGACGATAACAACACAAACATCACAATGGGTATCTATGCGTCGATGACGCAGAGGATAAAGGAGTTGGATATGCAATTACGTAAACTGACCGCTGCTATGCTGGCGATGGGATTATGCGCCGGGGCGGCACACGCAGAAGATGCGCCGGCAGCAGGTAGCACCCTGGACAAAATCGCCAAAAACGGCGTGATCGTTGTCGGACACCGTGAATCTTCCGTTCCGTTCTCTTACTACGACAACCAGCAAAAAGTGGTCGGCTATTCTCAGGATTACTCCAACGCCATCGTTGAAGCCGTGAAGAAGAAGCTGAACAAACCTGACCTTCAGGTCAAACTGATTCCAATCACCTCCCAGAACCGTATCCCGCTACTGCAAAACGGCACTTTCGATTTTGAGTGTGGCTCGACCACCAACAACCTCGAACGCCAGAAACAAGCGGCTTTCTCTGACACCATCTTTGTCGTCGGTACTCGTCTTCTGACCAAAAAAGGCGGCGATATTAAAGACTTCGCGGATCTGAAAGGCAAAGCGGTTGTTGTAACCTCCGGTACCACCTCTGAAATTCTGCTGCATAAGCTGAATGACGAACAGAAGATGGATATGCGCATCATCAGCGCTAAAGACCACGGTGACTCCTTCCGTACCCTGGAAAGCGGTCGTGCGGTGGCATTTATGATGGATGACGCCCTGCTGGCCGGTGAGCGCGCGAAAGCGAAAAAACCAGACAACTGGGAGATCGTCGGCAAGCCTCAGTCGCAGGAAGCCTACGGCTGTATGCTGCGTAAAAACGATCCGGACTTCAAAAAACTGATGGATGACACCATCGCTCAGGCGCAAACCTCCGGTGAAGCGGCTAAATGGTTTGATAAGTGGTTCAAAAACCCAATCCCACCGAAGAACCTGAACATGAACTTTGAACTGTCTGACGAGATGAAGGCCCTGTTTAAAGACCCGAATGACAAAGCTCTGAACTAATTATAACAACCAGGGCGGGACTACCTGCCCTCTCGATTGTTGAATAGCACGGACAGACTACAGGTCTGGCGGTCGTTCCCCGCCGGGCCCGAATATCGCAGTACGCCGTTCACCAATCTTCGAGGGTAGCACTGCTACCCTTTTTTTTCTGGAGTAGATTTATGTCAATAGACTGGAACTGGGGGATATTTCTTCAGCAAGCCCCGTTCGGCAACACCACCTATCTTGGCTGGCTATGGAGTGGTTTTCAGGTCACCGTCGCCCTGTCGATTACCGCCTGGATTATCGCTTTCTTCGTTGGCTCCCTGTTCGGCATCCTGCGTACCGTCCCTAACCGCTTTCTTTCGGGTATCGGCACGCTGTACGTTGAACTCTTCCGTAACGTCCCGCTGATCGTACAGTTCTTTACCTGGTACCTGGTCGTGCCGGAATTGCTGCCGGAAGATCTGGGGATGTGGTTTAAAGCAGAGCTGGATCCCAATATTCAGTTCTTCCTCTCATCGATGATTTGTCTTGGCCTCTTTACCGCGGCACGCGTGTGCGAGCAGGTACGCGCAGCGATTCAGTCGCTGCCGCGTGGGCAGAAAAACGCCGGCCTGGCGATGGGCTTAACCCTACCGCAGACCTACCGTTATGTGCTCCTGCCGAACGCCTACCGCGTTATTGTGCCACCGATGACCTCAGAGATGATGAACCTGGTGAAAAACTCCGCCATCGCCTCGACCATCGGCCTGGTCGATATGGCGGCGCAGGCAGGTAAACTGTTGGATTACTCGGCCCACGCCTGGGAATCGTTCACCGCAATTACCCTTGCTTATGTCTTGATCAACGCCTTCATTATGCTGGTGATGACTCTGGTGGAACGTAAAGTTCGCCTGCCGGGCAATATGGGAGGCAAATAATGTACGAGTTTGACTGGAGTTCCATCGTTCCTTCCCTGCCCTATCTGCTTGCCGGGCTGGTGGTAACGCTGAAAATTACCGTAACGGCTGTGATCGTCGGTATTGTATGGGGCACCATCCTTGCGGTGATGCGCCTGTCGACCTTCGCGCCGATTTCCTGGTTTGCTAAAACCTACGTTAACGTTTTCCGCTCCATCCCACTGGTGATGGTACTGCTGTGGTTTTATTTGATTGTACCGGGGCTGCTGCAGGATGTGCTGGGGCTCTCGCCGAAAACCGATATCCGCCTGATCTCCGCGATGGTGGCGTTCTCGATGTTTGAAGCCGCCTACTACTCGGAAATTATCCGCGCCGGTATTCAAAGTATTTCGCGCGGTCAGTCCAGCGCCGCACTGGCACTCGGGATGACCCACTGGCAGTCAATGAAGCTCATCATTCTGCCGCAGGCGTTCCGCGCGATGGTGCCGCTGCTGCTCACCCAGGGGATCGTCCTGTTCCAGGATACCTCGCTGGTGTATGTCTTAAGTCTTGCCGATTTCTTCCGTACCGCGTCCACCATCGGTGAGCGTGATGGAACCCAGGTCGAAATGATCCTGTTTGCCGGCGCCGTTTATTTTGTGATTAGCCTGAGTGCTTCGTTGTTGGTCAGCTACTTGAAAAGAAGGACAGTTCAATGATTACCCTGAAAAATGTTTCTAAATGGTATGGTCAATTTCAGGTGCTGACCGACTGCTCCACCGAGGTGAAAAAAGGTGAAGTCGTGGTCGTCTGCGGCCCGTCAGGCTCCGGGAAATCGACGCTGATTAAAACGGTGAATGGCCTTGAGCCGGTACAGAAAGGCGAGATCCTGGTGAACGGGATTCAGGTTAACGATAAAAAAACCAACCTTGCATCCCTGCGCTCGAAGGTTGGGATGGTGTTCCAGCATTTCGAGCTGTTCCCGCATTTGTCGATTATCGAAAACCTGACGCTGGCGCAGGTAAAAGTGCTGAAGCGCGATAAAGACGCCTCCCGCGAAAAAGGGCTAAAACTGCTGGAGCGCGTGGGCCTTTCCGCGCATGCCAATAAGTTCCCGTCCCAGCTTTCCGGCGGTCAGCAGCAACGTGTGGCGATCGCCCGCGCGCTGTGTATGGATCCGGTGGCGATGCTGTTTGATGAGCCGACTTCAGCGCTCGATCCTGAGATGATCAACGAAGTACTGGACGTTATGGTCGAACTGGCCAACGAAGGCATGACCATGATGGTGGTAACCCACGAAATGGGCTTTGCCCGTAAAGTGGCGAACCGGGTGATCTTTATGGATGAAGGGAAAATCGTCGAAGACTCCGAAAAAGAGGCCTTCTTCGCCAACCCGAAATCGGAACGCGCCAAAGACTTCCTCGCGAAAATTCTGCATTAATCTTTTCGGCGCGTGCTTCAGAGTGCGCGCCGCTTCACGCTTTTCTGCACATCTCCTCGAATGCATTGCCACGCAGCGCTACCCTTGTCGCAAAAAAATACCTGACCAGACAAGGAGTAACTATGGCAACCCCAATCATACTCGACTGCGACCCAGGACACGACGATGCCATTGCCATCGTGCTGGCCCTCGCCTCCCCGGAACTGGACGTCAAAGCCATTACCTCCTCCGCAGGAAACCAAACGCCGGACAAAACCCTGCGTAACGTGCTGCGCATGCTCACGCTGCTGAAACGTACCGATATTCCGGTGGCGGGCGGTGCGATTAAGCCACTGATGCGTAAACTGATTATTGCCGATAATGTACACGGAGAAAGCGGTCTCGATGGCCCAACGCTGCCGGAACCCGGTTTTGCCCCGCTGAGTTGTACCGCCGTTGAGTTAATGGCGAAAACCCTGCGCGAATGCGACCAGCCGGTTACGATTGTTTCCACCGGCCCACAAACGAATGTCGCCCTGCTGCTTAATAGCCACCCGGAACTGCACGCGAAGATTGCGCAAATTGTGATTATGGGTGGGGCAATGGGCCTCGGTAACTGGACGCCTGCCGCTGAATTCAATATCTATGTTGACCCGGAAGCGGCAGAAATTGTCTTCCAGTCTGCCATTCCGGTGGTGATGGCAGGTCTGGACGTCACCCACAAAGCGCAAATTCACATCGAAGATACGGAGCGATTCCGCGCCATTGGTAACCCGGTTTCCACCATCGTTGCCGAGCTGCTCGATTTCTTCTTCGAGTATCACAAAGATGAGAAATGGGGCTTTGTCGGCGCGCCGCTGCACGATCCGTGCACCATCGCCTGGCTACTGAAACCCGAGCTGTTTACCACGGTAGAGCGTTGGGTTGGTGTGGAAACGCAGGGGAAATATACCCAGGGCATGACGGTGGTGGATTACTACTTCCTCACCGGCAATCAGCCAAACGCGCGAGTGATGGTTGATGTGGATCGTCAGGGGTTTGTGGATTTGCTGGCGGAAAGATTGGCATTCTACCAATAAAAAATGCCCGGTGGCGCTTCGCTTACCGGGCCTACGGAGAAGCCATATTGTAGGCCGGATAAGCGTAGCGCATCCGGCACACATCCTTAGGGCTCAAACGGCCTTCTCTGGAACTGATCATGCCCGCATTTCGGGCACAGTGGCAGCACGTCCGGCGTATATACCGCCAGGTGGAAGTGGCACTTCTCGCACACCAGATTGCCCAGCCCGACCACCTCACCGCTGTGATACACGCCGTGGTGATTGAGATCCTGAAAGACTTCGCGCCATTCCAGCTGCGTTTTATCGGTGATATCCGCCAGCTCCTGCCAGATACTCTCTTTGATGACGCGTAAAAATACGCTGTCTTCTTCATCGTCCTGGCTTTCGCTGTAGCTCATAGCGAACTCTTCCAGGTCGCGCCTGACGGCACGAATCAGTTCGTCCACTTCCGTTCGCGTTAACTCGCCGGTCTGAATAACCCGCGCACGCGCCTGTTCCACCAGCGCATCGATATCACGCTCGCCGTTGCGTAGACGTTCGGTCAGCGTCGTCACCAGTTCGCGGTAAAATTGAGCAACCTTGTTCATTGTTTCCTCTCCCGGGCAGTTAACCTACTCTTATAATAGACCTTATTTCTTCACTACTCTGTCAGCTACCCCACAGAGTTCGTAAATCCGTGTCCGGGCTTTTCATCGCCATAATGTGTGAAAGGCTGTTTTGACGATGCGCTTTGGGCTATGCTATGCGGATCTGATTACCACATCCATTGGCTACATCGTAGCTGTATTGAAAACAGGACCACTGGCTGCCATGCAAGAGCAATACCGCCCGGAAGAGATAGAATCGAAAGTCCAGCAACATTGGGACGAGAAGCGTACCTTTGAAGTAACTGAAGACGAGAGCAAAGAGAAGTATTACTGCCTGTCGATGCTTCCTTATCCTTCTGGTCGACTACACATGGGCCACGTGCGTAACTACACCATCGGTGACGTGATCGCCCGTTATCAGCGCATGCTGGGCAAAAACGTGCTGCAACCGATCGGTTGGGATGCGTTCGGTCTGCCGGCAGAAGGTGCCGCGGTTAAAAACAATACGGCACCGGCTCCGTGGACGTATGACAATATCGCCTACATGAAAAACCAGCTCAAAATGCTGGGCTTCGGCTATGACTGGAGCCGCGAGCTGGCGACCTGTACCCCGGAATATTACCGTTGGGAGCAGAAATTCTTCACCGAACTGTATAAAAAAGGCCTGGTCTACAAAAAAACCTCTGCGGTCAACTGGTGCCCGAACGACCAGACCGTACTGGCGAACGAACAGGTTATAGACGGCTGCTGCTGGCGCTGTGATACCAAAGTTGAGCGTAAAGAGATCCCGCAGTGGTTTATCAAAATCACCGCTTACGCTGACGAACTGCTGAACGATCTGGATACGCTGGATCACTGGCCTGACACGGTGAAAACCATGCAGCGCAACTGGATTGGCCGTTCCGAAGGTGTGGAAATCTCCTTCGACGTAAACGACTACGCCGATAAGCTGACCGTCTACACTACCCGTCCAGACACCTTTATGGGTTGTACTTACCTGGCTGTAGCCGCAGGCCACCCGCTGGCTCAGCAGGCTGCTGCCAACAACCCGACGCTGGCGGCTTTCGTTGATGAATGCCGTAACACCAAAGTGGCCGAAGCCGATATGGCGACCATGGAGAAAAAAGGCGTCGACACCGGCTTTAAAGCGATTCACCCGCTGACCGGCGAAGCCATTCCGGTTTGGGCGGCTAACTTTGTTCTGATGGAATACGGCACGGGCGCGGTCATGGCCGTTCCGGGTCACGATCAGCGCGACTATGAGTTCGCTACCAAATACGGTCTGAACATCAAGCCGGTTATCCTGGCGGCAGACGGTTCGAAACCGGATCTCTCCGAGCAGGCGCTGACCGAAAAAGGCACCCTGTTCAACTCCGGCGAATTCGACGGTCTGAGCTATGAAGACGGCTTTAACGCCATCGCCGACAAACTGGCCTCAATGGGCGTGGGCGAACGTAAAGTGAACTACCGTCTGCGCGACTGGGGTGTTTCCCGTCAACGTTACTGGGGCGCGCCGATTCCGATGGTAACCCTGGAAGATGGCACCGTTATTCCAACGCCAGAAGATCAGCTGCCGGTTATTCTGCCGGAAGATGTGGTTATGGACGGCATCACCAGCCCAATCAAAGCTGACCCTGAGTGGGCGAAAACCACCGTTAACGGTCAGCCTGCGCTGCGTGAAACCGACACCTTTGACACCTTTATGGAATCTTCCTGGTACTACGCGCGTTACACCTGCCCGCAGTATCAGGAAGGCATGCTGGATTCCGATGCGGCCAACTACTGGCTGCCGGTAGACATCTACATTGGCGGTATCGAACACGCCATCATGCACCTGCTCTACTTCCGCTTCTTCCACAAACTGATGCGCGATGCAGGCATGGTGAACTCTGACGAACCGGCTAAACAGCTGCTGTGTCAGGGCATGGTGCTGGCTGATGCCTTCTACTATGTTGGCGAGAACGGTGAGCGTAACTGGGTTTCTCCGGTTGATGCTATCGTTGAACGTGACGAGAAAGGTCGTATCGTGAAAGCGAAGGACGCGGCAGGCCATGAGCTGGTGTATACCGGCATGAGCAAAATGTCCAAGTCCAAAAACAACGGTATCGACCCGCAGGTGATGGTTGAGCGCTACGGCGCAGACACCGTTCGTCTGTTCATGATGTTTGCATCCCCGGCGGATATGACCCTGGAATGGCAGGAATCCGGCGTCGAAGGGGCTAACCGCTTCCTGAAACGTGTCTGGAAACTGGTTTACGAGCACACCTCTCAGGGCCCGGTTGCGGCACTGAACGTCGATGCGCTGAGCGAAGATCAACAAGCGCTGCGCCGTGACGTTCATAAAACTATCGCCAAAGTCACCGATGATATCGGTCGTCGTCAGACCTTCAACACCGCGATCGCGGCGATCATGGAGCTGATGAACAAACTGGCAAAAGCCCCGGTAGAAGGTGAGCAGGATCGCGCCCTGATGCAGGAAGCGCTGCTGGCGGTTGTGCGTATGCTCAACCCGTTCACGCCGCACGCCAGCTTCACCCTGTGGCGTGAGCTGGGAGGTGTTGGCGATATCGACAACGCACCGTGGCCGGTGGCTGACGAAAAAGCGATGGTAGAAAACACCACGCTGGTCGTCGTCCAGGTGAACGGTAAAGTACGCGGTAAAATCACCGTGGCCGTTGACGCGACCGAAGAACAGGTGCGTGAACGTGCAGGCCAGGAACACCTGGTCGCGAAATACCTTGATGGCGTTACCGTGCGTAAAGTGATTTACGTGCCGGGTAAACTCCTTAACCTGGTCGTGGGCTAAGCGCGGGAGGAAGCGTGCGATATCTGACAACTCTGTTGTTATCTTTGGCGGTGCTGGTCACCGCCGGATGCGGCTGGCACTTGCGTAGTACGACGCAGGTGCCCAGCGAAATGAAAACGATGATCTTCCAGTCCGGCGATCCGAACGGCCCGTTAAGCCGTGCGGTGCGTAATCAGCTGCGTCTGAACGACATCACCCTGCTGGAAGACAGCACTCTGCGTAAAGATGTGCCGTCGCTGCGTATTATCAGCTCCGGCATTTCGAAAGATACGGCATCCGTGTTCCAGAACGGGCAGACGGCGGAATACCAGATGGTATTAACCGTGCGTGCGTCGGTGCTGATCCCGGGTCAGGATATCTTCCCGATCTCGACCAAAGTGTACCGTTCGTTCTTCGATAACCCGCAGCGTGCGCTGGCGAAAGATGCCGAGCAGACGATTATCATCAACGAAATGTACGATAAAGCGGCTGAACAGCTGATCCGTAAACTGCCGAGCGTACACATCGCCGACAGTAAAACGGCGCCAGATACCGTACCAATGGCGGAAGAATCGCCGATTGGCCCTGGCCGCGTCTCCACCACTCTGGGTAACTGATGATTCGGTTGTATCCAGAACAACTCCGCGCGCAGCTCTCTGAAGGGCTGCGCGCGGCGTATCTGCTGCTCGGTAACGATCCGTTACTGCTTCAGGAGAGCCAGGACGCCGTGCGCCATGCGGCCACTGAACAGGGCTTTATCGAGCATCACACCTTTTCCCTCGACGCCAGCACCGACTGGAACGAGATCTTCTCGCTAAGCCAGGCCCTGAGCCTGTTCTCCAGCCGCCAGACGCTGTTACTGCTGCTGCCGGAAAACGGCCCGAATGCTGCGATCAACGAACAGTTAACGCGCCTGGTTTCGCTGCTGCATGACGATCTGTTGCTCATTATACGCGGTAACAAACTCACCAAAGCGCAGGAAAATGCCGCATGGGTGAGCACTCTTGCCAGCAATGCCGTTCAGGTAAGCTGTCAGACGCCAGAGCAAGCCCAGCTTCCCCGCTGGCTGGCGACGCGCGCGAAACAGCTCAATATTCAGTTGGATGAACCGGCCAGCCAGCTATTGTGTTACTGCTACGAAGGCAACCTGTTGGCGTTGTCACAGGCGCTGGAACGCTTATCGCTGCTGTGGCCGGACGGTAAACTGACTCTGCCACGCGTGGAACAGGCGGTGAATGATGCCGCGCACTTTACGCCCTTCCACTGGGTTGATGCCCTGCTGGCGGGAAAAAGCAAACGTGCCCTGCATATCCTGCAACAGCTGCGGCTTGAAGGCAGTGAGCCGGTCATTTTGCTGCGTACGCTGCAACGCGAACTGCTGCTACTGGTGAACATCAAGCGCCAGAGCGCTCATACGCCGCTGCGCGCACTGTTTGATAAACATCGTGTCTGGCAGAATCGCCGTGGTCTGGTGGGCGACGCGATTAATCGCTTGAGCGGTGACCAGTTACGTCAGGCGGTCACCCTGCTGACGCGTGCGGAACTTACTTTGAAGCAGGATTTCGGTCAGTCTGTGTGGGCTGAACTGGAAAGCCTGTCGCTACTGCTTTGCCATAAAGCCTTAGCCGACGTATTTATTGACGGATAATATGACTAAGCTCCAGGCACTGTTTGGCGGTACTTTCGATCCCATTCATTATGGTCATCTGAAGCCAGTAGAAATTCTGGCAAATCAGATAGGGTTATCGCGCATAATTATTATGCCAAATAACGTGCCGCCGCACCGTCCGCAGCCAGAAGCCACCAGCGATCAACGCAAACATATGGTGGAACTGGCGATTGCCGATAAACCGTTATTTGTGCTGGACGAACGTGAGCTGCGCCGCGACATGCCGTCTTATACGGCGCAAACCTTACAGGAGTGGCGTCAGGAGGAAGGGCCGGAAACGCCGCTGGCGTTTATCATCGGACAGGATTCCTTACTGACGTTTCCCACCTGGCACCAGTACGAAACCATTCTGGATAACGCGCATCTGATTGTCACGCGTCGGCCCGGCTACCCAATGACGATGAAGCAGCCGGAGCATCAGCAGTGGCTGGATGACCGACTGACGCTGCGCTCGGAAGATCTGCACGAACTGCCTGCGGGGAAAATCTTCCTCGCCGAGACGCCGTGGTTTGATATCTCCGCCACCATCATTCGCGAACGATTACAAAACGGCGAATCCTGCGACGAAATGATGCCCGCACCGGTGCTGGAATACATCATGCAGCAGGGCTTGTACCGCTAAATATCTCATTCAACGCCTGGCACAGCCGGGCGTTTTCTTCCCGACTGCGAATCGCCACGCGATAATAACGCCCGTCCAGCCCCGGATAATTCGCACAGCTACGAATGAGCACATGACGCGTCAGCAGCGCCTGCTGTAAATCCAGTTCCGGAATATTACAGCGTAAAAACAGGTAGTTCGCGCGCCCTTCCCAGACCGTCAGCGCGGAAAAGTCACGCAGCCGCGACAGCAACGCCGCTCTTTCCTTCGCCAGCCACTGCCAGGTTGCCTGCTGATATGCACGATCGTGCAGAACCATTTCGCCCGCCAACGCCGCAAATGCATTGATAGACCAGGGCATCTGGCGTTGACGTAATCGCGCCACGGCGTCAGCGTCGCTGTTCAGCAAATACCCCAGACGCAGCCCTGGAATGGCATAAAACTTGGTCAACGATCGCAGCACCCATACATGCGGGTTATTTCTCAGGAGCGGAATCAGCCCGGGTTCATCAGGAAGGAAATCGAGAAACGCCTCATCGACCACCAACGTTATCGACAGCGCCCGACAGCGTTCCATAATCGCCGCCAATAATGATGCATCAGGATAAAGCCCGGTCGGGTTATTCGGCGTACACAGAAACAGGCAATCCAGCTCAGCGGTCAGGGCCGGAAGCAAGCGTTCGGTAAGCTGCCAGCCCTCGTCTTCGCACAGGGAAAATTCGCTGATCTGACAACCGATCTGCGCCAGCGCCCGTCGGTATTCCGCAAAACCCGGCGTCACCAGCATGGCTCGCTGCGGTTCAAGCCCCTGCGCCAGCGTATAAATGGATTCCGTTTCGCCATTACCGGCCAGAACCCACTCAACGGGAACCTCATGGTGCGCCGCCAGTTGCTGATGCAGACGCTGATACTCCACATCCGGATAGCGCTCCGCCACGCCAATTTGCGCAAACAACGCCTGTTTGAGCGTCTCCGGCATACCCAACGGATTAATATTCGCGCTAAAATCAACGAGCAAAGCGGGTTCAATGCCCAGCAACTGCGCAGCCTCGCGAATATTACCGCCGTGCGTGCTGGTAAGCTTAGCCATGATACTTCTCCGCCAAAAAGCAGTATCTTACTTCAGTTTGTTGATTCAGGGAGAAACACAATGAAACTCTGGCTGGTTCGTCACGGAGAAACCCAGGCAAATGTCGATGGGCTGTACTCCGGCCACTCGCCTACCCCGCTGACGGCAAAAGGCATCGGGCAAGCCGAGACGCTCGGTACGCTCCTGCAACGGGTGCCTTTTGATCATGTGATGTGCAGCGAACTGGAACGTACGCAGCAAACCGCGCGCCTGCTGCTGGGCGATCGCCCGCTTGTGCCCGAAATTGTCCCCCAGCTCAATGAGATGTTTTTTGGCGACTGGGAGATGCGCCACCACCGTGATTTGGTTATCGAAGACGCAGCCAATTATGACGCCTGGTGTAACGACTGGCAGAATGCTATCCCCACCAACGGCGAGGGCTTCCAGGCTTTCTCTGCGCGGGTTAATACCTTTATCGACAGATTTCCCGAGCGAGATTACCAGAACCTGCTGCTGGTCAGTCATCAGGGCGTCTTAAGCCTGTTGACCGCACTTTTACTGAAGATGCCATCATCAGCAATGTGGCATTTTCGCATCGACCAGGGCGCCTGGAGCGTGATTGAGTTTACACCTGCGTTTGCCACGCTTCGCGTCCTCAATAGCCGCGCACGCTGGCAGCCAGAAGCGGGATAATCCCGATTTCTACCGCCGCGTCCGGCGCAGCCATTGACACCCGCCGACAGACTGTTATTCTCCGCAGCCAGAATCATTCCAGATGCAGCTATTGGCAAAAATTGTTTTACAAAAATGGCGATGCATTCGTTATTAATGAATGGGATGATAGCCCGCCTTACGACCCGTCCGGTGACATTTGTCCCGACAACGCCTTCAGTTCGGGTATACTGTCGGGCTCTACGACGATTTTCTTCACACACCCAAGGGGAACACACTTGCAGGGTAAAGCACTCCAGGATTTTGTAATCGACAAAATTGATGACCTGAAAGGTCAGGACATCGTGGCTATCGACGTTCACGGTAAATCCAGCATCACCGATTGCATGGTGATCTGCACCGGCACATCCAGCCGTCATGTCATGTCTATCGCCGATCATGTTGTTCAGGAATCTCGCGCCGCGGGCTTAATGCCGCTGGGCGTGGAAGGCGAAAACGTCGCCGATTGGGTTGTTGTCGATTTAGGCGATGTGATTGTCCACGTCATGCAGGAAGAGAGCCGTCGCCTGTATGAACTGGAAAAGCTCTGGAGTTAAGTTGTGAAGCTGCAGTTGGTCGCCGTCGGCACCAAAATGCCGGATTGGGTACAAACCGGGTTTACCGAATATCTGCGCCGTTTTCCGAAAGACATGCCGTTTGAACTGGTAGAGATTCCTGCCGGTAAGCGCGGTAAGAATGCGGACATCAAACGTATTCTCGATAAAGAAGGCGAGCTGATGCTCGCCGCCGCCGGTAAAAATCGCATTGTCACGCTCGATATTCCCGGCAAACCGTGGGATACGCCCCATCTGGCGGTCGAACTGGAGCGCTGGAAGCAGGATGGCCGCGACGTCAGCCTGCTGATTGGCGGGCCTGAGGGGCTTTCTCCGGCCTGTAAAGCCGCCGCTGAACAGAGCTGGTCGCTTTCGAACCTCACGATGCCGCACCCGCTGGTGCGCGTGCTGGTCGCCGAGAGTCTGTACCGGGCGTGGAGCATCACCACCAACCACCCTTACCACCGCGAGTAATGATGACCAGGGTAAATTAAGCAGCGAATGAAACTACAGAATTCTTTTCGCGACTATTCGGCTGAGTCTGCGCTGTTTGTGCGCCGGGCGCTGGTCGCCTTTACGGGGATTTTGCTGCTTACCGGCGTGCTGATCGCTAACCTCTATAATCTGCAGATTGTCCGTTTTACCGATTATCAAACCCGTTCCAACGAGAACCGCATCAAGCTTGTGCCAATAGCGCCAAGCCGCGGCATTATCTACGATCGCAACGGTACCCCGCTGGCGCTCAACCGCACTATCTACCAACTGGAGATGATGCCGGAAAAAGTCGACAGCGTGCAGGACACGCTCGAAGCGCTGCGCGGCGTAGTCGATCTCAACGATGATGATATCGCCAATTTCAAAAAGGAGCGTTCACGCTCGCATCGTTTTACCTCTATCCCGGTGAAAACTAACCTGACGGAAGTGCAGGTGGCGCGCTTTGCGGTGAATCAGTACCGCTTCCCGGGCGTGGAGGTGAAAGGCTATAAACGCCGCTACTATCCGTTTGGTTCTGCCCTCACCCACGTCATCGGCTACGTCTCAAAAATTAACGATAAAGACGTTGATCGACTCGACAAAGACGGCAAACTCGCTAACTACGCGGCAACCCATGATATCGGAAAGCTCGGTATCGAACGCTATTATGAAGATGTGCTACACGGTCAGACCGGATATGAAGAAGTTGAGGTCAACAACCGTGGGCGCGTTATCCGACAGCTGAAGGAAGTGCCGCCGCAGGCCGGGCACGATATCTACCTGACGCTCGATCTTAAGCTGCAACAGTACATTGAAACGCTGCTGGCCGGCAGCCGTGCGGCCGTTGTGGTTACCGACCCACGCACCGGCGGTATTCTGGCGCTGGTTTCCATGCCAAGCTACGATCCAAACCTGTTTGTGGACGGTATCTCCAGCAAAGACTATTCCGGGTTGCTAAACGATCCGAATACACCGCTGGTTAACCGCGCCACCCAGGGCGTTTATCCTCCGGCCTCTACCGTTAAACCCTATGTGTCCGTATCCGCCCTCAGCGCAGGCGTGATAACCCGCAATACCAGCCTGTTTGACCCCGGTTGGTGGCAGTTGCCGGGCTCAGAAAAACGCTATCGTGACTGGAAAAAATGGGGGCACGGCCACCTCAACGTGACGAAAGCGCTGGAAGAATCCGCGGATACCTTCTTCTATCAGGTCGCCTATGACATGGGTATTGACCGCCTGTCCGAGTGGATGGGGAAATTTGGTTATGGCCATTACACGGGAATCGACCTTGCGGAAGAGCGTTCCGGTAACATGCCGACCCGCGAGTGGAAGCAGAAGCGCTTCAAAAAGCCGTGGTATCAGGGCGACACCATTCCGGTCGGTATCGGCCAGGGCTACTGGACGGCAACGCCGATTCAGATGAGCAAAGCGCTGATGATCCTGATTAACGATGGCGTCGTGAAAGTACCGCATCTGTTGATGAGCACCACCGAAGCCGGGAAACAGATCCCCTGGGAGCAGCCACATGAACCGCCGGTAGGCGATATTCATTCCGGTTTCTGGGAAATCGCCAAAGATGGAATGTATGGCGTCGCCAACCGTGGCAACGGTACTGCGCATAAATACTTTGCCAGCGCGCCGTATAAAATTGCGGCTAAGTCCGGTACCGCACAGGTATTCGGCCTCAAAGCGAATGAAACTTATAACGCGCATAAAATTGCCGAACGTCTGCGCGACCATAAACTGATGACCGCCTTCGCACCGTACAACGATCCGAAAGTTGCCGTTGCCATTATTCTGGAGAACGGCGGCGCAGGCCCGGCGGTGGGGACGATTATGCGTCAAATTCTCGACCACATTATGCTTGGCGATAACAACACCGAATTGCCAGCCGAAAATCCGGCCGCAACGGCGGCGGAGGACCAATAAACATGACGGATAATCCGAACAAAAAATCGCTGTGGGATAAAATCCACATCGATCCGGCCATGATGCTGATCCTGCTGGCGCTGCTGACCTACAGTTCGTTGGTCATCTGGAGCGCCAGCGGCCAGGACATCGGCATGATGGAGCGTAAAATCGGCCAGATTGCCATGGGTCTGGTGATCATGGTGGTGATGGCGCAAATCCCGCCGCGCGTGTATGAAGGATGGGCGCCCTGGCTCTATATCTTCTGTATTATTTTGTTGGTGGCGGTCGATGCTTTCGGTGCTATCTCTAAAGGCGCGCAACGTTGGCTCGATCTTGGTATTGTGCGCTTCCAGCCGTCAGAGATTGCCAAAATTGCAGTGCCCCTGATGGTTGCGCGCTTTATCAACCGTGATGTCTGCCCACCGTCGTTGAAAAATACGGGTATCGCGCTGATACTCATCTTCATGCCCACGCTGCTGGTCGCGGCGCAGCCTGACCTCGGCACGTCAATACTGGTTCTGCTCTCCGGTTTATTTGTGCTTTTCCTCTCCGGTCTGAGCTGGCGGCTTATCGGCATCGCCGTCGTTCTTATTGCCGCCTTTATTCCAATATTGTGGTTCTTCCTGATGCACGACTATCAACGTCAGCGTGTCATGATGCTGCTCGATCCGGAGTCAGATCCACTTGGCGCGGGCTATCATATTATTCAGTCTAAAATTGCGATAGGCTCCGGCGGCCTGCGTGGGAAAGGCTGGCTGCACGGCACCCAGTCGCAGCTGGAATTTCTGCCTGAACGTCACACCGACTTTATCTTCGCCGTTCTGGCGGAAGAACTGGGGCTGATTGGCATTCTGGTTTTGCTGGCGCTGTACGTGCTGCTGATTATGCGCGGGCTCTGGATTGCCGCCCAGGCGCAAACCACCTTTGGCCGCGTCATGGCCGGTGGCCTGATGCTGATTTTATTCGTTTATGTCTTTGTAAATATTGGTATGGTAAGTGGCATCCTTCCGGTGGTGGGCGTTCCGCTGCCGCTGGTCAGCTACGGGGGCTCGGCCCTTATTGTACTGATGGCCGGGTTCGGTATCGTCATGTCGATACACACCCACAGAAAAATGTTGTCGAAAAGCGTCTAAGAGGTGCTCAATGCAAAAGCTTTGGCTGGGGATCTGCATCGCAGCAGGATTGCTGGCAGGTTGTTCGAATGATGATGTGCAACAAAAAACCGTCACCGTTCCGCAGCCCGCAGTATGTAATGGCCCGATAGTGGAAATCAGCGGGGCCGATCCGCGCTTTGAGCCGCTGAGCGCCACCGCCAACCAGGATTACCAGCGCGACGGTAAAAACTACAAAATCGTGCAGGATCCTGCCAATTTCAGCCAGGCAGGTTTTGCTGCTATTTACGACGCGGAACCCGGCAGCAATCTGACGGCGACCGGCGAAACATTCGACCCGATGCAAATCACCGCCGCACACCCTACGTTGCCGGTGCCAAGCTACGCGCGTGTCACCAACCTGGCGAATGGGCGTATGATCGTCGTGCGGATTAACGATCGCGGCCCATATGGCAACGATCGCGTGATTTCCCTCTCGCGCGCGGCAGCCGATCGTTTAAATACGTCGAACAACACCAAAGTGCGTATTGATCCGATTATCGTGGCCCAGGACGGTACGCTGTCGGGCCCGGGTATGGCCTGTACAACCGTGGCAAAACAGACCTACGCACTACCCGCGCGCCCGGATCTGAGCAGTGGATTAGGCAGCGCGTCATCTGCCCCGCAAGCGACTATGCCCCAGGGCGATGTGCGTGCCATCAGCAACGATACGCTAAAACCTGAAGATACCGCCGGTGCGCCTGTCAGCAGCAGTGGTTTCCTCGGCGCCCCCACCCCGCTCAACAACGGTGTACTGGAGAGCAGCGAGCCTACCCCGCCGGTGCAAACCGCCGCGCCGGTGACCGCGCCCGCAGCAACGCCAGCCCCTGCGGCCGTCGCCGCACCAGTGGCAGCGCCTGCCGCAACCGGTGACTTTGTGGTTCAGGTTGGTGCCGTCAGCGACCAGGCGCGCGCGCAACAGTATCAACAGCGTCTGAGCCAGCAATTCTCTGTGCCGGGACGCGTCACGCAAAACGGTGCTGTCTGGCGTATTCAGTTAGGCCCGTTCAGCAATAAAGGCGAAGCCAGCACCCTACAACAGCGTTTGCAGAGTGAAGCCCAGTTGCAATCATTTATTACACGCGCCAACTAAGATGTAGCAGGCTTCCGATATCGTTTGCTAATGAATGTAAAAGTCATTAACAAAGTCGTATGCGATGTCGGATGCCTGCCCGCAGTGCATTTGCTATAGTAAGGCACTTTTTTTAATTCCATAAACGGACGTCGTTGTTCTGACCATGAAGACCTCTCTTTCTGCTTGCTTACTTATCCCAGCGCTCTCAGTCGCCGTACTGACTTCCGCTGCCCATGCCGATGATTTAAACATCAAAACCATGATCCCAGGCGTACCGCAGATTGACGCGGAATCCTATATCCTGATCGACTACAACTCAGGCAAAGTTCTGGCGGAACAAAACGCTGACGCCCGCCGCGACCCGGCCAGTCTGACCAAAATGATGACCAGCTACGTTATCGGCCAGGCGATGAAAGCGGGTAAATTTAAAGAATCCGATCTGGTCACCATCGGCAACGACGCATGGGCGACCGGCAATCCGGTGTTCAAAGGCTCTTCGCTGATGTTCCTGAAACCTGGCATGCAGGTTCCTGTTTCTCAGCTGATCCGCGGAATCAACCTGCAATCCGGTAACGATGCCTGCGTGGCAATGGCCGACTTCGTGGCGGGCAGTCAGGATTCCTTCGTGGGCCTGATGAACAGCTACGTCAGCGCGCTGGGCCTGCAAAATACCCATTTCCAGACCGTTCACGGCCTGGATGCTGACGGTCAGTACAGCTCCGCACGTGATATGGCGAAAATCGGTCAGGCGCTGATTCGCGATGTGCCAAACGAATACACAATTTATAAAGAGAAAGAGTTCACCTTTAATGGTATTCGTCAAACCAACCGTAACGGCCTGCTGTGGGACAACAGCCTGAACGTTGATGGTATTAAAACCGGGCACACCGATAAAGCAGGCTACAACCTGGTGGCATCCGCGACCGAAGGGCAAATGCGTCTGATCTCTGCCGTAATGGGGGGGCGCACCTTTAAAGGGCGCGAGAGTGAAAGCAAAAAACTGCTGACCTGGGGTTTCCGCTTCTTCGAAACCGTCAGCCCGCTGAAAGCCGGTAAAGAGTTCGCCTCTGAGCCCGCCTGGTTCGGCGACAGCGATCGTGCTTCCCTCGGCGTGGACAAAGACGTTTACCTGACTATCCCGCGCGGTCGCATGAAAGACCTGAAAGCCAGCTATGTGCTGACCTCTACCGAACTGCACGCGCCGCTGCAGAAAAACCAGGTGGTCGGTACAATTAACTTCCAGCTGGACGGCAAAACGATTGAACAGCGTCCGCTGGTGGTGCTGCAGGAAATTCCGGAAGGTAACTTCTTCGGCAAAATCATTGATTACATTAAATTAATGTTCCATCACTGGTTTGGTTAAAAATCACCCACTTGAAAGTGTGATTTCGATCCCCATATACTATGTAACGTTAAACAACTCCCGCCTGTCCGGCGGGAGTTGTTCTTTTTACCACTGGAGCTGACATGAAAACCAAACTGAACGAACTGCTTGAATTCCCGACTCCCTTTACCTACAAAGTGATGGGTCTGGCGAAACCTGAGTTGGTTGACCAGGTGGTGGAAGTGGTACAGCGCCATGCGCCTGGTGATTACTCTCCGCAGATAAAACCGAGCAGCAAAGGCAACTACCACTCGGTGTCCATTACCATCAACGCGACGCATATTGAGCAAGTGGAGACGCTGTACGAAGAGTTAGGCAATATCGAAATTGTTCGTATGGTGCTGTAATCCCTGCCACGTTACCCGGCCTGCCGGGTAACGTTAATTGTTTGTGATATACTCCCCGTCCATGAATTCCCTTCTCTACGGAGATGCTGTTTTGGACACCAATACCCTTCTCATCCGCCAGCTTGGTTTACAGCCGTATGAACCCGTCTCCCAGGCCATGCATGAGTTTACCGATCAACGCGACGACACAACGCCCGATGAAATCTGGCTGGTAGAGCATCACCCTGTTTTTACTCAGGGCCAGGCCGGTAAAGCGGAGCACGTACTGGTGCCGGGGGATATCCCCGTCATTCAAAGCGACCGTGGCGGTCAGGTGACCTATCACGGGCCGGGCCAGCAGGTCATGTATGTGCTGCTGAACCTGAAGCGTCGTAAGCTTGGCGTGCGTGAACTGGTGACGCTGCTGGAACAAACGGTCGTGAATACGCTGGCGGAATGCGGTATTGACGCGCATCCGCGTGCCGATGCGCCTGGCGTTTACGTGGGAGAGAAAAAAATCTGCTCCCTGGGGCTACGAATTCGTAAAGGGTGTTCGTTCCACGGCCTGGCACTGAATATTGCGATGGATTTATCTCCGTTCCTGCGCATCAATCCTTGCGGTTACGCCGGTATGGAGATGACGCAGGTTCAGCAGTGGAAAACAGATGCCACACCTGACAATATTTCGCCACTTTTAGTCTCACATTTTTTAGCCCTGCTAAACAATCCGCCACACGAATATATTCACGCTTAATCTCTTTTCGTCTCGGCCCGATAATATCATTGGGCTGAGAACATTTCCCGTTCTCGCTCTTTACAAGAATATAAAACTTCTATATTTTTCACTCATTGCACCGTTCAGAAATTAACACATCCGACTTTCGCAGTATCACAACCCATTGAATAAATGCGATTAAAATAAAATCAGCATTTTTCATCACCGATAATAATAATGACACAGGCAATAAGATATTCACACAGTGAATATATACAGGGCAAACAGAGTGGAATATCAGCGACCATTAAAAGACAAATCACCGACACGTATCAAAAATGATTCAACCCAGCTTTTCCGCACCTTACGTAATATTGATCTTAATTTGCTGACAATTTTTGAAGCGGTCTATGTGCATAAGGGTATTGTTAATGCCGCAAAGGTGTTGAATATCACACCGTCTGCCATCAGCCAGTCGATTCAAAAACTGCGTGGACTGTTTCCTGACCCGTTGTTTGTCCGTAAAGGCCAGGGCGTGACGCCAACGGCCTATGCCACTCACCTGCATGAATATATTAGCCAGGGGCTGGAGTCGATACTTGGCGCGCTGGATCTTACTGGCAGTTACGATAAACAACGTATCCTCACCATTGGGACGACGCCCTCTGTTGGGGCGCTTGTCATGCCTGCAATTTACCAGGCCATAAAAGAACGCTTCCCGCAGATTCTGGTACGTAATATTGCCGTCAACGACACAGAAAACCAGCTTAGTCAGTTCCAGACGGATTTGATCATCGATAGTCATACTCAGACAATGCCAGCGCTATACAGCCACACTCTTTTCCGCGACCCGCTGGTACTGGTCTGTCGCCATGGGCACCCCATCTTACAGCAACCGATCACGCTGTCATTGCTCAAGGCATATGAATATACGCTGCTGACGCCCGATGGCAGCAGCCACAGCAGCCTGCATAAACGCATCCATGAAATGCTGCCAGACCGACAGGTGAGTTTCAGCAGTTACAATTTATTCACCATTGCGTCACTGATTGGCGGCAGCGACCTGTTGGGGATTATGCCGCACCGGTTCTTCTCTCTTTATCGCCAGTGCTGGCCGCTGACGAGCATTGATTTTGCCCCTATTCAGCAAGAAGAAGTTGAATTTTCATTGCATTACAACAAACTCAGCCTGCGGGATCCGGTTTTGCAGGGTGTCATTGATGTCATTCGTCAGGCATTCTGAACACGAAAAGAGCCAGTCCGTCCGATAACTAAAAAGCATAAAACAACAACTATTTTACAATTTGCCGCACTGGCAGGCTGCTTTGACACCCGTTTCAATGGTATACTGCTTACAATGAATTCAAAAATAGTTGATAAATGCAACATTTCATTGAATTGAAACGCTTTCCTTAAAGACTCGCAACTGGAACACGCACGCTATGAGTAAACCCATTGTGATGGAACGCGGTGTTAAGTACCGCGACGCCGATAAAATGGCACTTATCCCGGTCAAAAACGTGGCCACCGAGCGCGAAGCGCTGCTACGCAAACCCGAGTGGATGAAAATCAAACTTCCGGCGGACTCCTCCCGTATTCAGGGCATCAAAGCGGCGATGCGCAAGAATGGCCTGCACTCTGTTTGTGAAGAAGCCTCTTGCCCGAACCTGGCGGAATGTTTTAACCACGGCACTGCGACATTCATGATTCTGGGTGCGATCTGTACGCGTCGTTGCCCGTTCTGTGACGTTGCCCACGGTCGCCCGATTGCCCCGGATGCCAACGAACCGGGCAAACTGGCGCAAACCATCGCCGACATGGCGCTGCGTTATGTTGTAATTACCTCAGTTGACCGTGATGATCTGCGCGACGGCGGTGCCCAGCACTTTGCCGATTGCATCAGCGCCATCCGCGAGAAAAGCCCTGCGATCAAAATTGAGACACTGGTTCCTGACTTCCGTGGTCGCATGGATCGCGCGTTAGAGATCCTGACGGCAACCCCGCCGGATGTCTTTAACCACAACCTGGAAAACGTGCCGCGTATTTATCGCCAGGTGCGTCCGGGCGCGGACTACAACTGGTCACTGAAGCTGCTGGAACGCTTTAAAGAAGCGCACCCGGAAATCCCAACCAAATCTGGCCTGATGGTCGGCCTGGGTGAAACCAATGCAGAAATCATCGAAGTGATGCGCGACCTGCGCAGCCATGGTGTCACCATGCTGACCCTGGGACAGTATCTGCAACCGAGCCGCCATCACCTGCCGGTACAGCGTTATGTCAGCCCGGATGAGTTTGAAGAGATGAAAGCGGAAGCGCTGGCGATGGGCTTCACCCACGCCGCGTGCGGCCCGTTCGTTCGTTCCTCCTATCACGCCGATCTGCAGGCGAAAGGGATGGAAGTGAAATAAACGCAGGCGCTGCGTTTAACGAAGCCGTTGCTTTTAAGCAGCGGTTTTTTTATATCGGCATTAGAAACATCTGATTGCAACTTAATACCTTTCGTCATATTTCAGGCATCAAAAAAGGCCATTGCGTCTCCGCGTTGGCCCTTTTTTACAGGCAGCTATCGCCCGTTATAAAGCATGCATCTGCTTAACGCAGAATTTGTCCGCACGCCTTATCCAATGTCTGCTGCTTACTCTTTGTGAGAGAGTTTTTCCGCCGGGATGTCATCCGCATCAACGCTTTTCTTCGCGCTGACGTCATCCTCGTTCATGGCTTTCTTGAAGCCCTTGATTGCTGAGCCCAGGTCACCACCCAGCGTACGTAATTTTTTGGTACCAAACACCAGAATAATCAGCGCTGCGACAACCAGCAGTTTGGTAATACTAATCTCACCCATAGATACCTTCTTCTCTAAAACAGGCTGCAAAATGCGTTAAATGACCATAGCGTATTAACGGTCATCTTACCGCGCGCACACAATAGCAATCTGTAACAAGGTGAATCAAGTGTTGTTTAAAAAAACGTCACAGTAATTGCGGTAGCGCAAAGCGGCGGTTAGTTAATACCGGTAATTGTGCGCGAACCTCTGTCACCTGCTGTTCAAAGACTTCTGCCATTATAAGTTGCGGCGTCGCCCCGGCACCGGCAAGCGTGACGCCTAAAGGGTCGATAATACGGCTCTGGCCAATATTCCGACTGCCGCATTCGCCCGAAGCGACGATATAGCAGGTCGTATCCAGCGCGCGTGCGGCCAGAAGCGTTGACCAGTGGTGCTCCTTCAGCGGCCCTCGCACCCATGCCGCCGGTAACACCAGCAGATTTGCCCCCTGAAGTGCCAGGCTCAATGCCAGTTCCGGAAAACGCAGATCGTAGCAGGTCATTAACCCCACGCGCATTTCGCCCACTTCAAGCAGCGGTGGCACTACATCACCGGCATCCACAAGCCTCGACTCCTGCACGTTGAACGCGTCATAGAGGTGCAGCTTCTGGTAGTGCGCAATCACTTCTCCGCTACGCAGCGCCACCAGCGTATTCATCGCCCTGCCCGCCGTAGAAGGCACGTGCAGCGTCAGAATGGTCATCAGGGTATCCTGACGACTCTGAGTCTTCAGTAGCTGCATAAAGTCGCCATCAAGCGTCTGAGCGGATTTCACGCTGAGATCCGGGTCGGCGATATCACGCGCCAGCAATGCTTCAGGCAGAACCAGCAATGACACACCACGTTCAGCTGCCGTGCGCATCAACGCGACGCACTCCTGTGCGTTGGCCTGCCAGTCGGCAGAAACGCTAAATTGACCCGCTGCGACCCACATATAACGCCCTCTTTATTACATTGTTTCTGGCAAGATTAGCTGCTTCGACGCTAAACTCACCCACTTCGATGGTTTGAAAACAGGAATAATCAGGTGTTCAACGTTCTCCTGGCCGTTTTTATCGGCGGCGGTACCGGTAGCGTCGCGCGCTGGATGCTCAGCACCCGGCTCAACCCAATGCATCATGCACTGCCGATTGGCACGTTAACAGCAAACCTGCTGGGCGCGTTTATCATTGGGGCGGGACTGGCGTGGTTTAGCCGAATGACGCATATCGATCCGATGTGGAAACTGCTTATCACCACAGGGTTCTGCGGCGGTTTAACCACCTTCTCAACCTTTTCAGCGGAAGTGGTCTTTCTGTTACAGGCGGGGAAGCCGGGATGGGCGCTGCTGAATATCGCGGTAAATCTGCTGGGCTCCTTTGCGATGACCGCCCTGGCCTTCTGGCTGTTTAACGCCAGCCGCTAAATAGGCGAAAAAAAACCCGCGATTAGGCGGGTTTTGAATTCTGACTGCTAATGCGCTGATTACAGAGCGATTACGTTAGCAGCAGAAGGGCCTTTGGCACCGTTAGTGATTTCGAACTCTACACGCTGACCTTCAGCCAGAGTTTTGAAACCATTGGTCTGGATTGCAGAGAAGTGTACGAACACGTCTTTGCTGCCATCTTCCGGAGTAATGAAACCGAATCCTTTGGACTCATTAAACCACTTAACGTTACCTTTAATCTTAGACATCAAAATTACCTTTATATGAAAAAACGACACAAATGCTGTGTCAGGTATCAGTACAACAATAATGCTGCGTTTTGTCTAGTGCAGGTTAGCTAAAAAGTGATAAATGTCTCTAACTTTTATACGGGGGTTGACTTTAATTCGAGTTTGTTAGCAACCCAGTCAACCCCACTGCTTCCGTGCGCAAAACCAGGGGTTAAAACTGGAAGCGCATCCAGGCAAAGTACACGTTACCGTTGTTGTAGGTGCCCGGAATGTAGGTCATCTGGAACGTGGCCGGGCCATAACCGATTGACGCCATCGGCAGCAGCACCGGAATCGGCACATAGTTGTAGTTATCACGCGCCGTTACCCCAACTGTGTAACCGAGCCCCAGACGGAAATTATCGTCGGTCAGCGGTCGCCAGGTTTTCTCCCAGCCGTAGCCGCCAATGGGCTCCCATTTGTTCCAGGAGTCTTTAAACGCCATCAGATAGATGCCGTGCCAGTTTCCTTTTTCATCCCAGCGAGAGACACCGAAACCCGCGCCCCATGGACGCTCGTTGTAACGGTCGGTCTTCTCTTTATCGTAGGCAAAGCGCGCATGCCAGGTGATGGCCGGAACATAGAGATCGTAATGTTGAGGTTCATCCCAGGTTTGCGCAATATTATCGTTGAGCGTGGAGAAGCCGTTACGCACCGTTTCGGTAAATGAGGCATTCGCCGCAGGCAGAATGCAGAGTTGGGCCGCAATTAGCGCAGCCACTAAATAAATTCGTTTGAGCATTAACACGTTAGCATTACCAAATCTTATTACATAATAGAAATAGCCTACCAATGCTAACCTTAATCAAGGCTTAACAATATCGGGTAATTCTTTATTTTAGGGTAATTCTGAGTAAAGAAAGTAAAGTAATTAAGCACCCCGCAGGGTGCTGATATTCATTGTTTATGGTGAATGATGCGATAGAGCGCGGGAATAACCAGCATCGAGAGTAACGGCGCGGAAATCATCCCGCCGATCATTGGTGCGGCAATCCGGCTCATCACTTCCGAACCCGTACCGCTACCCCACATGATAGGCAGCAGGCCGGCCATGATGGTCGCCACCGTCATCACTTTAGGGCGCACACGTAGCACCGCGCCCTCATGAATCGCGCGCATTAATCGCGGTGTACCGCCATCAGGATCGAGCTTTCGATGTTTCTCAAGCGCATGATTTAAATAAAGCACCATAATCACGCCAAATTCCGCCGACACGCCAGCAAGGGCAATAAATCCTACCGCGCCGGCCACCGAGAGATTATACCCCAATAGCCATAACAGCCAGACGCCGCCAATCAGCGAAAAGGGAAGTGTTCCCATTATCAGTAATACATCTGAAATACGTCTGAAGGTGAGCCAAAGTAGTGTAAAAATAATCACTAAGGTTACCGGAAGCACTATTTTCAGTTTCGCCGTGGCGCGTTCAAGATATTCAAATTGCCCGGACCAGGAGAGCGTTACCCCCTGCGGCAAGGTCACCTGTTGCGCAACACGCTGCTGCATCTCATCCACCGCCGATTTCAGATCACGCCCGCGTAAATCAACATAGATCCAGTTCGACAGTCGCGCATTTTCGCTTTTCAGCATCGGCACGCCTTCGGTGATACGGATATCCGCCAGTTCGCTGAGCGCCACCTGGCTACCGCTGGCCGTCACTACCGGCATTGCCCGCAGTTTATCGATATTATCGCGCCATTCGCGTGGATAACGGATGTTAATCGGGTAGCGTTCACGCCCTTCGATAGTTTGACCGACGTTTTCGCCGCCCACCAGCGTCGACACCAGCGATTGCAGCTCTTTCACCGACACGCCATAGCGCGCCGCCTGCTGGCGGTTGATGGCGATATCGACATACCGCCCGCCGGAAAGCCGCTCCGCCAGCGCGGAAGTTACGCCCGGCACGCCTTTTACCACCTGTTCGATTTCGCGGGCGACACGTTCGATATCCGCGAGATTGTTGCCGTTTACTTTGATCCCCACCGGGCTCTTGATGCCAGTTGCCAGCATATCAAGACGGTTGCGAATCGGCGGTACCCAGACGTTAGCAATCCCCGGTACTTTCACCGTTTTATCCAGCTCCTCAATCAGTTTGTCCGGCGTCATGCCCGGTCGCCACTGGTCGCGAGGCTTGAACTGAATGGTGGTTTCCAGCATGGTCAGCGGCGCAGGGTCGGTCGCCGTTTCCGCGCGTCCGGCCTTACCGAATACACTGGCCACTTCCGGCACACTTTTAATCAGCCGATCGGTTTGCTGCAGCAGGCGGCTCGCTTCGCGTGCAGAAATGCCCGGCAGCGTAGACGGCATATAGAGCAAATCTCCCTCGTCGAGCGGCGGCATAAATTCGCTGCCCAGTTGGCTTAGCGGCCAGAGTGTGAAGCCCAGCAGCAGCAACGCCAGCGCCAGAGTGGCCTTTGGCCAGGCAAGCACCTTATCAAGCAGCGGTTCATAGGCGCGAATCAGCCAGCGGTTGATCGGGTTGGATTGCTCATCGGGAATTTTTCCGCGAATAAAATAGCCCATCAGCACCGGTACTAAGGTGATGCCGAGCCCTGCCGCCATTGCCATCGCCCAGGTTTTGGTGAACGCCAGCGGCGCGAACATCTTCCCTTCCTGCGCTTCCAGCGAGAAGACAGGAATAAACGACAGCGTGATGATCAACAGGCTGCAAAACAGCGCGGGCCCCACTTCGGTCGCCGCTTGCCCGGCAATGTGCCAGTAATCGGGGCCGGACGGCGTTTTATCGGGATGATCGTGCCGCCACTGCTCCAGCACTTTATGCATGTTTTCGATCATCACGATCGCCGCGTCCACCATGGCACCGATGGCAATCGCGATCCCGCCCAGCGACATAATGTTGGCGTTGATCCCCTGATAGTGCATGACGATGAACGCGCCAAGTATGCCCAGCGGTAGCGAGACAATCGCCACCAGCGCCGAGCGGAAATGAAACAGAAACAACGTACACACCAGAGCGACAACGATAAACTCTTCAATCAGCTTATGGGTTAACGTTTCGATCGCGTGGTCGATAAGCTGCGAACGGTCGTAAACCGGGACGATCTCCACCCCTTCCGGCAAGGTTTTTTGCAGCGACTGAAGTTTCGCTTTCACGTCCATAATGGTCTGACGGGCATTCTTGCCATAACGCATGATGATAATGCCGCCGGCCACTTCCCCCTCGCCGTTAAGCTCCGCGACGCCACGCCGAATTTCCGGCCCCATCCGCACATCGGCGATATCCGCCAGCAGCACCGGCACGCCATCACGGCTGGTCACCACCACCTTGCGGAACTCATCAAGCGAATGCAGATAACCGGTGGTGCGCACCATGTATTCCGCTTCACCCATCTCCATCAGTGCGCCGCCGCCCTCCTGGTTGGCAGATTTCAGCGCATCGACAATTTGCTGATGCGTCACGTTTAGCGCCCGCATCCGCGTCGGATCGGCTATCACCTGATACTGGCGCACCATCCCACCGACGCTGGCGACTTCCGAAACGTTAGGCACGGTTTTCAGTTCATATTTCAGCGTCCAGTCCTGGAGCGCACGCAGATCCGCAAGGCTGTGTTTGCCGGTACGGTCAACCAGCGCATACTCGTAAATCCAGCCCACGCCCGTGGCATCCGGCCCTAATGCGACCGTGACGCCCTCCGGCATTTGCGCCTGAATCTGACTCAGATACTCCAGCACGCGCGAACGCGCCCAGTAGAGGTCGGTACCATCTTCAAACAACACGTACACATAGGCGTCGCCAAACATCGAAAAGCCACGCACCGTCTTCGCGCCAGGCACCGAAAGCATGGTGGTGGTAAGCGGATAAGTGACTTGATCTTCAATAATCTGCGGCGCTTTTCCCGGATAGCTGGCGCGGATAATCACCTGCACATCAGAGAGGTCCGGCAGCGCATCCAGCGGCGCGCGTTGCACCGCCCAGGCACCCCACAGCGCCATCCCCAGCGCCGCGAAAATCACCAGCAGACGATTACGCAACGCAGCACGAATCACGGCGGCAATCATTTCTCGCCTCCCGTCATTGGCATCCATTGTGAAATCAGCGGCCCCTGCGCATCATCCAGCGTAAAGTGGAACATGATGTTATCGCCGCTTTTTGGTTTTGCCGTACTGGCGCCGAGAGTGAAGTCCATGGTCATTGCGCCCCAGTGCAGTGCAGGAATGGGCTGGTGCGACAGCGTTATCGTGTTCCCTTCGATAGCCTTAACGACGCCGTTACCGACATACTCTTGCGCCTTTTTCGTTTCCTGCGGCAAGGCGCTACGCAGGCTGGCTTCGGAGTCAATCAGGAACTGGCCGGAGGTCACTACTTTATCGCCCTCTTTCAGCCCCTCTTTGACTTCCGTCCAGCCGTTGGCGGTTACCCCGGTGGTGACGCGCGCGGGTGCAAAATGCCCGTCGCCGGTAGCGACAATCACCCGATTTTCACTGCCGGTGGCAATCAGCGCTTCCTCCGGAATAGCCAGCACCGGCGGCTGCGCGGATTCATCCTGCAAACGCACGGTTAAAAACATGCCGGACTTCAGTTTGTGCTGCGGGTTATCCAGCACAATGCGCGCCTTCAGCGTGCGCGTGCTGGTTTCCATCTGCGGCAGCAGTTCGCTCACCTTTCCGTGGAACGGCTCGCCAGGCCAGCCGTCAGCGCTTGCGACAACATCGCTGCCCGGTATCAGGCGTTGCGCCTGGGTTTGTGGATAATCAATCACCACCCATACCGGGTCCTGGCTTGCCAGTTCAAACAACGGCGCGGTGGCGGTCACCTGCGCGCCTTCACGCGTATCGAGCTTCGACACGTAACCGTTCTGCTCAGCACGCAACACCATTCGCGGCTGCGGTTTGCCGCTGCGTTCTACCTGGCGAATGACGGATTCGGGCATAAACGTCAGTGTCAGGCGCTCGCGAGCGGCACGGCTCAATGCGGCATCGCCCAGTTGACGTACGGCCAGATATTCCTGCTGTGCCGCCGTCCATTCGGGGATCCACAACTGCGCCAGCGGCTCACCGGCTTTCACCCATTGCTGCGGGGCGCGAACGAACAATTTCTCGACGACGCCGTTGGCCGGAGACGGAATAATTTGCAGGCTACGCTCATCGGTGGTGACCGTCGCAAACGCGGAAAAAGGCTGAACCAGCGCGCGTTTTTCCACACTGCCGATTCGCATGCCGAGACTTTGCTGCTGTTGCGGGCTAATGCTAACGCCGCCGTTATCCGGCGTTTCATCGGCATAACGCGGCACCAGTTGCATATCCATAAACGGTGATTTACCCGGCTTATCAAAGCGCTGGCCGGGGACCATCGGGTCATACCAATAGAGCACTTTGCGCGCGGGAGATTCAGTAGCAGGGGCATCTGCCTCCGGGTTACGATGTCCGGCGTAATAGCCCGCGCCCGCCGCCATCGCGGCCACAATCGCCAGGGTCAGTAAGTTCTTGTTCATAACGCCAGCTCCTGTGGAATCAAATAGTGAATGGCCGCCCAGGTCCGCGCGACCTCGCGTTCGGCCTGACTGGTGGCAAGGGTGCTGTCCAGCACATCGCGACGCGCGGCAAGTAAAGAAGAAAGGTCAGACTGCCCGGCGCGATACTGGGCAGTCAGTAAGGAAAGGCGCTGCTGCTGAAGCGGTAGTGTTTCATCGCGCAGGCGCAACCAGATATTTTGCGCGGCCTGATAGTCGGCAATCAGCGAGCTGACCTGGGCGGCATGATCGCGTTCCGTCAGCGAAAGCTGATCGTTCGCCTGCATCGTGCGGGAGACATCTGCCGCGTAATCTTTATCCTGGCGTTTATCCTTAAACAGCGGCAAATCCACGGTAAACATCACGCCCGCCATATCGTCATATCCTTCCGAGCGATGACCGTAATACACCTCGACATCGACATCGGGGATGGCCGCCACCGCGGATTGCGCCGAACGCGCTTTAGCTTCGTTGGCTTCCCGCGCGGCGGCAATGACTTCCGGGTGTTGATCCACGCCGGCCAGCAGCGTGGCTTCATCCGCAGGCAAACGCTGATACGGCGGCAACGTGCCGGAAACTGATTCGATCGGCTGACCGGTAAATTTCATCAGTTTTGCCCGCGCCACCTGTACATCACGCTCCGCCAGCGTAACGTTATTGCGCATTGCGTTCAGCGTGACTTTAAGCGCCAGTACGCTGTCCGGCGCGGCGGTTCCGCTGCCGACGCTGGCGCGCTGCGTACCCTGTTGTCGCTCGGTTTCCGCCACCAGCTTTTTGGCCGATTGCAGCGCTTTTTCCGAGAGCGCGAGGTCGAGCCACGCCTGCGCGGTATCGCGTTGCAGCGCGGCGCGAATCGCTTCTGATTTCGCGCTAACGCTTTGCGCCTGCGCCTGCAACGTCTGCGCTTTACGTTCGCGTTTTTCGGCGCTGACGTAGCGCTGCATAATGCCCACGCGCTGCATGGTCATCCCTTCGCGGGTCAGACGTTGGTTATTACTGCCCTGTACCGGAACGTTTTCAATGCCAAATTTCAGTTTCGGATCCGGCAATTCTCCTGCGGAGTCGGCCATATTTTCCAGCGCCCTCGCTTCATTGCGGTTCGCGGAAAGTTCAGCGGAATAGCGCTGGGCTTGCGACAGGGTTTGCGTGAGCGTCCATGACTCCGCCTGCACGGCGGAGCCAAAAAGCCCAAGCAACACCCCGCCGAGCCAGAGGCTCAACGTGTGTTGTTTCATATCACCTCCGGCTTAGCGGTGCGGATTCAGGGAGACAATCTGGTAACCGCCCTCACCTTCGGTGAAGGTGAAATCCACCTCCTCGCCCACGCGTTGCGCGGTCACAGGATGGCTTGTCGGTTGCGCAAATTGCATCGTCATCGCAGGCCAGTTCAGCGCGGGGATAGGATGATGGGCAATAGTAATGGTAGTGGGGGTCACTTTTTTGATAATGCCTTCCCCCTGCCAGCTGGCGGCGGAGGGCATTGTCATGGTGGTGTGCGCGCTCATATCGTGCGCGGAAACGGAAAAAGCGGATACAGCAAACAGTACGCCAGCCAGCGCACGGGAGAAAATTGCAGACATAGTAAACTCCTGATAATCGTTAATGAATTGATAGTTAAACGGATTATCAGGTTTCTATTCGCGGAACCGGCAAAAACGAATCGTTGCCGGCGGCCCTACGGCGGGAGGTGCCAGTGACCACGCATCTTCCTGGACGGCTTCACAGGTCGGCATAACCAGCGCAAGGCTGGAAGCCACCGGAATCGCGACTAAAGAGGCGTTATCGAGCGTTTTCTGCGAGGAGTCGGGCACACAGTGCTGCCCACACAGCGACATATTGGTTTCGGTCGCATGGGATGACATCTGGTGATCCATATGCTGGATCATCGCCGTCTCCCCCGCCGGGCTTAACTGACAGTCATGAGAAGCAATCGCCACCTGGCACTGGATAAACCAAAAACCGAACGCGAGCAGAAGCATCAGAAAATGTTTTCTGATGAAGCGTAAGCGCCAGTTCCAGGATGCGTACATAATCACGATTCAGTTAATGAAAGTAACCGGAGTATACGCAGGCAATATTCGCGAAATAAAGTTTTTTTTAATTGCTTTACGATTCAACAAACTGGAAATAATTATAACAATTAATTCACTTATCGCTTTCACAGTCCTCCTGCCCCACTATAATTAAACGGTTTGCAGCTTTGTGATTTACTCGATCAATTGCCTGTTGTATTACTACAAATAATCATTTTATTGATTTCCATCAGCAAGTATTGCCGCTTATTTCGGCACATTCCCGTTATTATTCTTTTTTATGCGTCATTTGTAGCGCATATTTTCGACAATGGTGACAGGTATAAATATGTTAACGGCATTTGAGCTCCTGATAGGGGTCGTGGTCATTGTGGGCGTTGCCCGCTATATCATTAAAGGCTTCTCCGCCACAGGCGTCTTGTTCGTCGGCGGGATTGTATTGCTGATCGCCAGCGCACTGATGGGACATAAAGTGTTACCAGCCAGCGAAGCAAGCACCGGTTATTCCGCGACCGACATCGTTGAATATATTAAAATCCTGCTGATGAGCCGCGGCGGCGACCTCGGCATGATGATCATGATGCTGTGTGGTTTTGCCGCCTACATGACGCATATTGGTGCCAACGACATGGTCGTGAAGCTGGCCTCAAAACCGCTGCGTTATATTAACTCACCCTATTTACTGATGATTGCCGCCTATTTCGTCGCCTGCCTGATGTCGCTGGCCGTATCGTCCGCAACAGGTCTTGGCGTATTGTTAATGGCGACGCTGTTCCCGGTGATGGTTAACGTCGGCATTAGCCGCGGTGCGGCTGCCGCGATTTGCGCCTCCCCGGCGGCGATTATTCTTTCCCCTACCTCCGGCGATGTCGTGCTGGCGGCAAAAGCGGCAGAGATGCCGTTGATTGATTTTGCCTTTAAAACGACGCTTCCAATCTCCATCGCAGCGATTATCGCCATGGCGATTGCCCACTTCTTCTGGCAGCGCTATCTCGATAAAAAAGAGAATGTGTCTCATGAAATGCTCGATGTGAATGAAATCACCACCACCGCACCGAGCTTCTACGCCATTCTGCCGTTCGCGCCGATTATTGGCGTACTGATTTTCGACGGTAAATGGGGCCCGCAGCTGCACATTATTACCATTCTGGTTATCTGCATGCTGCTGGCGGCGGTGCTGGAATTTTGCCGCAGTTTCAACACGCAAAACGTGTTCTCTGGCCTGGAAGTGGCCTATCGCGGAATGGCAGACGCCTTTGCAAGCGTGGTGATGTTGTTAGTCGCAGCGGGTGTCTTTGCGCAGGGGCTGAGCACGATCGGCTTTATCGATAGCCTGATCTCCATCGCCACCTCGTTCGGTTCCGCCAGCATTATTCTGATGCTGGTGCTGGTGGTGTTGACCATGCTGGCGGCGATGACCACCGGTTCCGGGAACGCGCCGTTTTATGCATTCGTCGAAATGATTCCTAAGCTTGCGCACACCTCAGGTATCAACCCGGCTTATCTTTCCATTCCGATGCTGCAGGCCTCCAACCTTGGCCGTACCATCTCCCCGGTTTCCGGCGTAGTGGTTGCAGTGGCCGGAATGGCAAAAATCTCGCCGTTCGAAGTGGTAAAACGCACCTCCGTTCCGGTGCTGGTTGGCCTGGTCGTGGTGATCATCGCGACCGAAATCCTGGTGCCGGGCAGCGCGCTGTAAGTATTCGCTAAACTGATAAAAGGCGTCTAACGACGCCTTTTTTATGTTTTAATAATTGCCTTGAATCGTTAACACCCCGGATACGTACTATGTTCAGGAAGGATCTTCTGGCCGGATGCGTCGGCACCCTGCTGCTCGTCGCGCAAAGCGCCAGCGCCGCCCCCCTCACGCCCTCGCAATATGGCGATTTTGACCGTTATGTGCTGGCGCTTTCGTGGCAAACCGGTTTTTGTCAGAGCATGAACGACAGAAATCGCAAAGAGCCGCAGGAGTGCAAAATCCAGAAAGAGACGGCGAATAAAGCCGACCACCTCACCGTCCATGGTCTCTGGCCGGGGCTGCCAAAATCCATCGCCTCTCGCGGCGTGGATGAAGGCCGCTGGATGCGCTTTGGATGCGCGACGCGCCCGATTCCGAACATGCCGGAAGCCAAAGGCAGCAGAAAATGCTCTGCCCCTGAAACCGGTTTATCGCTGGAAATGGCGAACAAGCTGAACGGCGTGATGCCCGGCAGCGGCGGAAAATCCTGCCTTGAGCGTTATGAATATGCCAAACACGGTGTCTGTTTTGGTTTCGACCCGGATGCATATTTTGGCACCATGGTGCGCCTGAACAGCGAAGTGAAAGCCAGTGCGCTGGGGCAATTTTTAGCCGCTAATTATGGGCAAAAAGTGAAGCGCAGCGATTTTGATGCCGCCGTCGCCAGCGCCTTTGGCAAGGAGAACGTCAAAGCGTTTAAGCTGACCTGTAATGGCAACCCGGGCTATCTCACAGAGATGCAAATTTCACTAAAAGCCGGGAACATCAATGCCCCACTTTCTCCCGCGTCGTTCCTGCCTCAGCCGCACCCAGGTAACTGTGGTAAACAGTTTGTGCTGGATAAAGTGGGATACTGACAATAATCGCGATAAATCGATAATTTTCAGTGATTGAATGTGCGTTGTATCACTTCAAACCTGATGATTGAATGCGTATGATGGTGTGAGATGAACCCTTGCCGCTGGCGGTGAGGGTTTTCTTTTGGAAAGACGTATCTGGAACGACATGGAGTAACTATGACCAGACCTGCCATCATCATTAATGAGTTCGATGCGGAGCGTATCGACAGACTGCTGGAACTGCCTGCTTACGCAAACTCTCCGGTGGCTGGCGCGCTGAATGAAGAACTGGACCGCGCGCAAATGTGCCCGCCGGAACAGGTTCCGCCTGATGTCGTAAGCATGAACAGCCAGGTGAGATTTCGCGATCTGACCAGCGGCGAAGAGCGCGTGCGAACGCTGGTATTTCCCACGCAAATGACAGACAGCAACACGCAGCTTTCCGTGCTGGCCCCGGTGGGCGCGGCGCTGATTGGCCTGCGCGTCGGCAGCACCATTCACTGGGAGCTCCCCGGCGGCGCATCCACGCATCTGGAGGTGCTGGAACTGCTCTACCAGCCGGAAGCAGCCGGTGATTACCAACGCTAATCGCGATGAATTAAGAGGATGCCCCGGCATCCTCTTTCTGTATTTGGTGACATTGAAAAAACTTTACATCCATCCACACAGCGAACGAGAAATTTGCGATATCAATGACAAACTAAAACGTCGTAATATGCTTTGATATCAAATACAGAGACAAGGAGGAATGCATATGTACAAGACAATCATTATGCCCGTTGACGTATTCGAGATGGAATTGAGTGATAAAGCTATCGCTCACGCTGAATTTCTGGCGCAGCAGGATGGGATCATTCATCTGCTCCACGTGCTGCCCGGCTCGGCCAGCTACACCATGAGCCGTTTTGCCGCGGATGTTCGTCGCTTTGAAGAGCATCTTCATCAGGAAGCGATCAACCGTTTAGAAACAATGAAAAGCCACTTCAGCATCGACCCTGAGCGCCTGAAACTGCACGTGCGCATCGGCAGCGTTCGCGACGTGGTAAATGAGCTGGCGGAAGAACTGAAAGCGGATGTCGTGGTGATCGGCTCCCGCAACCCGTCCATCTCCACTCACCTGCTGGGTTCGAACGCCTCCAGCGTTATTCGCCACGCCCATGTGCCGGTAATGGTGGTGAGATAAAAAAAGAGGCTACCTTTCGGTAGCCTTTTTCATTTGCAGGTGTCGTCTTACTTCTTTTTTTATGCCGTTTTGGTACGAATCAGATAATCAAAGGCGCTGAGTGACGCTTTCGCGCCTTCGCCTGCGGCGATGATAATCTGTTTGTACGGAACGGTGGTGCAGTCACCCGCGGCAAAGACGCCTTTGACGCTGGTTTCACATTTCGCATCGATGATGATTTCACCCATCCGGTTGCGCTCAATCGCGCCTTCCAGCCAGGTGGTGTTCGGCAGCAGACCAATCTGTACGAAGATCCCCGCCAGTTCAATCTGATGCGTATCACCGCTGACACGGTCACGGTATTCCAGGCCGGTCACTTTACTGCCGTCGCCTTTCACTTCCGTGGTTTGCGCATTCAGAATGATATCGACGTTTTTCAGGCTGCGGACTTTATCCTGCAGAACCTGATCCGCTTTCATTTCCGGCGCAAATTCCAGCAGTGTAACGTGTTCAACAACACCAGCCAGGTCAATGGCTGCTTCCACGCCGGAGTTACCGCCACCGATCACCGCAACGCGTTTGCCTTTAAACAGCGGGCCGTCGCAGTGCGGGCAGTACGTTACGCCTTTGGTGCGATACTGATCTTCACCCGGCACGTTCATATTGCGCCATTTCGCACCGGTTGCGATGATGATGCTGCGCGCTTTCAGCACCGCGCCTGAGGCAGTTTCAATCTGGTGTAAGCCACCTTCCTGCGCCGCCGGAATCAGTTTTGAAGCACTTTGGCTATCAATCACATCAACATCATATTCGCTTACGTGGGCTTTCAGTGCGCCAGCCAGTTTCTGACCTTCGGTTTTCGGCACAGAGATATAGTTTTCGATATCAACCGTATCCAGCACCTGGCCGCCGAAACGTTCGCCCATCAGGCCGGTACGGATGCCTTTACGCGCTGAATAGACAGCGGCGGCTGCACCAGACGGGCCAGAACCCACGATCAGCACTTCATAAGCATCACGGGTGCTCAGCTCTTCCGCCGCACGTTTTTCTGCACCGGTGTCAATCTTCGCCACGATTTCCGTCAGCGTCATGCGACCCTGACCAAACTCCTGGCCATTGACGAACACAGCCGGAACGCCCATCACGTTACGTTCCGTGATTTCGTTCTGATAGGTGCCGCCATCGATCGCCGTGTGTTTGATGCGCGGGTTCAACACGCTCATCAGGTTCAGCGCCTGCACCACGTCCGGGCAGTTGTGACAGGAGAGCGAGTAGTAGGTTTCGAATTCAAAATCACCGTCGATATTGCGGATCTGCTCCAGCAGAGACTGCGCTTCTTTCGACGGATGACCACCGGTCCACAGCAGCGCCAGTACCAGCGAGGTGAACTCATGTCCCAGCGGGGAGCCGGCAAAACGCGGGCCCTGGTGGGAACCTGGGTTGGTAATCAGGAACGACGGTTTACGAACGGCCAGGGTGTTATCTTCTTTGAAGGTCACTTTATCTGACA
Organism: Pseudocitrobacter faecalis; assembly: GCF_965231525.1. Classification (NCBI taxonomy): domain Bacteria; kingdom Pseudomonadati; phylum Pseudomonadota; class Gammaproteobacteria; order Enterobacterales; family Enterobacteriaceae; genus Pseudocitrobacter; species Pseudocitrobacter faecalis. Next base: position 3,052,884 of record NZ_CBDDNJ010000002.1, read on the forward strand.
GTTCAGCAATCTCAGCCAGCAGTTCCTTGATTTCTGCCGATTTGGCGCTGTCATCCAGCGTGGCAATCAGCTCAACAGGTTTGGTCAGCTTTTCAAGATAGGCTTTGAGCTGGGTTTTCATGTTGGTGTCGAGCATTGTTAATCTCCTGGGCTAAATACATCATCATGCAAGCTGCCTCATTCGGGCGGCCTGGATGCAACTTGCATCATAGTGCGTGGGGAAGAAAAACGGGTGCATAGCACCCGTTGGTTGCCGGATGACACAGCGTTTACACGGCCTACATTTGTAGGCCCGGGCACGCGTCGCGCCGCCGGGCAATAAAGACTTAGATTTTGCCAACCAGGTCCAGGGACGGAGCCAGAGTCGCTTCGCCTTCTTTCCATTTAGCCGGGCAAACTTCGCCTGGGTGAGAAGCAACGTACTGTGCTGCTTTGATTTTGCGCAGCAGGTCAGATGCGTCACGGCCAATGCCTTCAGCGGTAACTTCGATAGCCTGGATGATACCCTGCGGGTCAACTACGAAGGTCGCACGGTCAGCCAGACCTTCATCTTCACGCATGTTGTCGAAGTTACGGGTCAGGGCGCCAGTCGGGTCACCGATCATCGCGTATTTGATTTTCGCGATGGTTTCAGAGCTGCTGTGCCATGCTTTGTGAGTGAAGTGGGTATCGGTAGAGACAGAGTACACGTCCACACCCAGTTTCTGCAGTTCTTCGTAGTGATCTGCTACGTCGCCCAGTTCAGTCGGGCAAACGAAGGTAAAGTCAGCCGGATAGAAGAAGAATACGCTCCAGCGACCTTCGGTATCTTTTTCGGTGACTTCGATGAATTCGCCGTTTTTGAATGCCTGGTTTTTGAAAGGTTTAATTTTAGTGTTAATCAAGGACATCTATACTTCCTCCGTGTTTTCGTTGAGTTGTAAGTTAACGAATTTTGATTGATAGAGCCAATGCGTTTCTATTATCAAATCAATAAGCGTTACCTTACAACCGACTCAAGACAACATTGTGAACCTGAAAATGGGTAAGGCACAAAATGCCCCTTGCCCGTTTAAATCTGCGTAAAGTAAAAAGGCCCCCTCTTCAGGCGGCCCCGTTACCTGAACACCCGTCGGTGGATTCAGCACCAGCCAGGCTGGCAATATGTTGCGCTCTACATTACCTTAACAAAGGTTGTAACAGCTCAGGGATTACATCACCCCACCCTTCAAAGGGCAATCCGCTGCCGGTTGGTCTTATCTATGGTTGTGATAGGCTACACCATTTCATTCATCTTACGGACTGATTTTACAGAGATTTTCTATGTTAAAACGTTCTTTACTCCTCACTCTTCTCCCTCTCCTCGCCCACGCGGAAGAACTCCCTGCACCGGTAAAAGCCATCGAAAAACAGGGTATTACCATCATCAAACCGTTTGATGCACCCGCAGGTATGAAAGGGTATCTGGGCAAGTATCAGGATATGGGCGTGGCTATCTATGTGACACCAGACGGCAAACACGCCATTTCCGGCTATATGTATGATGAGAAGGGGCAAAATCTCAGCGAGCAGCTGTTCCAGAAGGAGATTTATACCCCGGCCGGGCAGGAAATGTGGAAGCGTATGGAAAAAAGCACGTGGTTACTGGACGGTAAAAAAGACGCGCCGGTCAAACTGTATGTATTTGCCGATCCGTTCTGCCCGTATTGCAAGCAGTTCTGGCAGCAGGCTCGCCCGTGGGTCGATGCGGGAAAAGTTCAGCTTCGCACGCTACTGGTTGGCGTTATCAAGCCAGAAAGCCCGGATACTGCTGCGGCAATCCTGGCGGCGAAAGATCCCGCCAAAACCTGGCATGACTATGAACAATCCGGCGGGAAGATGAAACTCACCCTGCCCGCCACGCCATCTGCGGATGCCATGCGCACATTAAACGAGAATCAGAAACTGATGGATGATCTGGGCGCCAACGTTACTCCTGCCATTTACTATATGAATAAAGAAGGCCAGTTACAGCAGGTCGTCGGTCTGCCTGATGCTCAAAAACTGAAGGTCATGATGGGCGAGGAGTAATAAATCCAGGGTGATTGTATAAAAATAAAATATCAATCACCTTGTTTTCTAGGATCTATAGTAAAACGCAATTTTCTGATATATATTTAGTCAGGATGTAAGGTGCTTTAAGTTTTACGAAAACATGGAATGTTAATAATCTTCGCGGTACAGGAGAGCATCAGTGCCTTCTCTGCTACCTGCACCGAAACAAGGACAACAAAATGGCCAACCTCTATGATCTAAAGCGGTTCGATCTTAACTTATTAGTTATTTTTGAATGCATTTATCAACATCTCAGCATCAGTAAAGCCGCGGAGACGCTGTTTATTACCCCCTCCGCGGTCAGTCAGTCATTACAGCGCTTGCGTATTCAGCTCAACGACCCGCTGTTTGTTCGTTCCGGTAAAGGGATCACTCCCACTACGGTCGGCGTTAACCTGCATCATCACCTTGCGGATAACCTGAATCAGCTGGAAAAAACCATCAATATTATGAGCAATTCGGAGCTCACGAAGCGCTTTGTCATTTATGGGCCGCAGATTTTCATTTCCGGCCCAGTCATCAATATCGTGACACGTTTGCTTGACGATCCCAGCATTGAAATTGCCCATTACGATTACGTCGCAACTTCCGATAACATCGAAGATTTAATGAGTTACAGGAAGGCTGATCTGGTTTTAAGCACCTCGCCTATCATCAACCGTTCGGTTGTCTGCGAGCCATTTAAAGAAGTCTCTACCGTTCTGGTTTGCCGCAAAGATCACCCTCGTCTGGAAGGGCGCGCGACACGGGAAGAGATTCTTCAGGAACGTTTCGCGACCTACACAACTGAAGAACCCGGTATTAAGGGATATCAAACGGAAGTGGATGAGCAGTACCTGGGCAGACGCACAGGTTTACGCACTAATTCACTTATAGGTATGGTCAACATTATTCAAAAAACCGATTTAATTGGCATTATTCCGCGTGAATTTTTCGATTATTTAGGTGGTAATGGCCAGCTGCAAGAGATTATCACGCCTGAACCATTACCCTCGATAATGATATACATTATCTATAATCGCTCGTCGATGAATACACCATCATTTGCAAAAGTGATTGAAAGAATCTCAGCGCATGATAAATTTATTGAATGAATTAATAATAGTCATGCATTCACTCGTAAGATACATATTTATCAATATCTGTATCTTACAGTAACCATTAATTAAAAATATTACATTCGCCATCCTTGTCGTTATATGATAGCTAATAAATTAAGCCACATATTTCGCAAGGATTGCCAACAATGTCATTATTAAAGGTTCCACTATCCTGTACCGTGCTGGAAGCCAGCCAGCATCGCGCAGTCTGGGCCTTACAAAATTTCCCCCGCGTTTGCGTTTCGTTTTCCGGTGGCAAAGACTCCACGGTAATGCTGCATATCACCGCGCTACTGGCACGGGAAATGGGCAAGAAAATCAGCGTTCTGTTTATTGACTGGGAGGCGCAGTTTTCGAGCACTATCGCCCACTGCAAACGCATGCGCGATCTCTATAAAGATGTTATTGACGATTTTTACTGGGTGGCAATTCCCCTTACCACTCAAAATGCGCTTACCCAGTTTGAACCCGAATGGCAGTGCTGGGAACCCGGCGCGCAATGGGTCAGGCAACCCCCTAAAGGCGCGATTACCGACCCGGCATTTTTCCCTTTTTACCGTCCTGGCTGTACTTTTGAAAGCTTTGTCCAGAGCTTTGCAGAGTGGTTTTCGCAACAGCGCCCGGCCGCCATTCTGGTGGGTATCCGCGCCGATGAATCCTACAATCGATTCCTGACTATCGCATCAAGACGCAAGCAGCGTTTTGCCGATGATAAACCGTGGACTACCGCCGCGCCTGGCGGCCATGCCTGGTATGTGTATCCACTGTACGACTGGAAAACGGCGGACATCTGGACATGGTTTGCTCACTCGCAACAGTGCTACAACCCTCTTTACGATTTGATGTACCAGGCCGGTGTCCCCCCTCGCAACATGCGTATTTGCGAACCGTTCGGGCCGGAACAGCGCCAGGGATTGTGGCTCTACCATGTGCTGGAACCTGAGCGCTGGGCCGCGATGTGCCAGCGCGTAAGCGGCGTGCACAGTGGCGGCGTCTACGCCGGGCGTGACAATCAGTTTTATGGTCATCGCAAAATTGAAAAACCCGCGCATCACAGCTGGCGAAGCTACGCAATGTTTCTCTTGCAAAGCATGCCGCAAACCACCGCTGAGCATTACCGTAATAAAATCGCGGTCTACCTGCGCTGGTATCAAAAACAGGGCATGGAGGATATTCCGGACAGCCAGGAAGGTGACGTCGGCACAAAGGATATCCCCTCCTGGCGTCGTATCTGTAAGGTCATGTTAAACAATGACTACTGGTGTCGTGCGCTCTCTTTCAGCCCAACAAAGTCCGTCCACTATCAACGCTATCGTGAGCGGATGAACCATAAACGTCAACAATGGGGGATCCTGTGCAACAACGATTAATTAATGATATGACTACCTGGCTGCAATCGCTTGATTTTGAGGCACGCGTAGAAGCCATCAATCACTTTCGGCAGGCGCTACACGGCATCAGCCCGTTTAAGGATCAGCCGGTTGATTGCGTCATTTGGGTAAAAGAGGAACAGGTAACGCCCAATGCCTATAACCCGAATAATATGGCGCCACCGGAAAAACGCCTGCTTCAGAAATCTCTGGAAGCAGATGGTTTCACACAACCGCTGGTGGTTATGGACAAAGATGGCGATCAGTATGAAATCGTTGATGGTTTCCACCGTTATGCGCTCGCCAGCAGCAAATCAGCGCTAAAAAAACAATTTAAAGGCTATCTGCCGGTTACCAGTATTGATCATCGTAGCGCCACGCTGCCTTCGCGTATGGCGGCTACCGTGCGCCACAACCGCGCACGTGGGCGACATCAAATTAATGCCATGTCAGATATCGTGCTGGAGCTGGCGCGTTTAGGCTGGAATGATGAGAAGATCAGTAAAGAACTGGGGATGGACAGTGATGAAGTGCTGCGACTGAAGCAAATTAATGGCCTGCTCGAAATGTTCGGAAATCGTCATTTCTCGCAGGCCTGGACCGTTAAATAATCAAAGCTGGCACAAGCGTTCTGCTGCTGCAAGCAGCGTCGGTTCCTGCTTGGCAAAGCACAGGCGAATCAACTTATGCGGGAACGGATCGGCGCAAAAAACCGATAGCGGAATTGCGGCAACGCCGACTTCAGTGGTTAGCCACTGGCAGAAGCTCACATCGTCCATGTCGGAGATAGCGCTGTAATCGGCCAGCAGGAAGTAGGTGCCTTCACAGGGCAGAACGTCCAGTCGGCTCTCTCTTAATGCATCAATAAACAGATCTCGCCGCTCACGGTAAAACGTGGGCAACTGGCGATAATGCTCCGGCTGGGCGCGCAGCATATCGGCCAGTGCCAGCTGCGCCGGGGTATTGACTGCAAAGGTCAAATACTGGTGCACCTTCCGTAATTCGGCGCTTATCGCGGGCGGCGCAACGCAATAGCCGACTTTCCAGCCTGTCATATGATAGGTTTTACCAAACGAAGATACCGCGATAGCCCGTTCACGCAACTGAGGATGAGCCAGCACGCTGGCGTGGCCCTGCGGGTCAAAGCAGATATGTTCGTAAACTTCATCGCTCAACACGTAGATTTCCCGTTCCGCAATGGCCTGCCAGAGCGCGGCGAAATCTGCCGCGTGCCAGACGGTGGCGGAAGGATTATGCGGCGTATTAAGAATAACCAGACGCGTTTTATCGCTCAGTAATGCGCGAAACGCGGCCCAGTCGACACGGAAATGTGGCGGCTGTAGCGCAATGCGCTTGAGGATGCCGCCCGACAGTTCAACCGCTGGCGCATAACTGTCATAGCTTGGGTCAAAACAGATGACTTCATCACCAGGGCGAACAAGTGCAGTAATCGCCGCATAAAGCGCTTCCGTTGCACCGGCCGTCACGGTGATATCGCTGTTCGCGTCCGGCGTGTAACCGTAGCGCGCAGCGGTTTTTTCAGCAATAGCTTCACGCAGCGCCTGTACGCCGGTCATCGGCGCATACTGATTCGCGCCTGCGGCAACGTGATACGCCAGCCGCTCCTGGAGATAACGTGGGCCGTCGAAATCAGGGAAACCCTGCGACAAATTTATCGCCTGATGTTTAAGGGCCAGCGCACTCATTTGCGTGAAAATCGTGGTGCCGAGATTAGGGAGTTTACTCTGTGGAATCAGTGGGTTGTGCGTCATTATTGTTGTTCCATCTGTGATGCGGTGTTGAAGCCACTATAACACGATGTTAGTATTTGGCAATCAAGACGTTTAGACGTCCATACAACAATAATAGCCAGAGGCACAACATCTATGAGTCATACCGATATACGCGTGGTTCCCGGCCCCGCCAACTACTTCTCGCATCCTGACTGTCTGCAACGTCTGAATGATTTTTTCAGCCCAGAGCAACTCGCACGTGCGGTCTGGATTTACGGCGAAAAAGCGATAGCAGGCGCGCGGCCTTATCTGCCGGAATGCGCTACCGCGCCGGGGTCAACGCAGATTCTTTTCACCGGTCACTGTAGCGAACGGGATGTAAACACGTTGGTTTCACAGGCAGGCGACGATCGCAGCGTCGTGATTGGCGTGGGGGGCGGCGCGTTGCTTGATACAGTGAAAGCCGTAGCCCGCAGGCTGAATCTGCCGTTCGTCGGTATTCCGACAATCGCCGCCACCTGCGCCGCGTGGACACCACTTTCCGTGTGGTACAACGATGCCGGTCAGGCGCTGCATTTTGAGATTTTCGACGATGCCAACTTCCTGGTGCTGGTTGAGCCGCGCATTATCCTCGACGCACCGGCAGAATATCTGCTGGCAGGCATTGGCGATACCTTAGCGAAGTGGTATGAAGCCGTGGTTCTCGCCCCGCTGCCTGAAACGCTGCCGCTGACGGTGCGCTTAGGCATTAACGGCGCGCTGGCGATTCGGGATGTGCTGCTGGAAAGCAGTGAGCAGGCGCTAAATGATCAGCAGCAAGGGAAATTAACCCAGGCATTTCGCGACGTGGTGGATGCCATTATCGCCGGTGGCGGTATGGTTGGCGGCCTGGGCGAACGCTTCACCCGCGTTGCCGCCGCACATGCCGTACATAACGGCCTTACCGTGCTGCCCCAGACGGAGAAGTTTCTCCATGGCACGAAGGTGGCCTACGGTATTCTGGTACAAAGCGCCCTGCTCGGTCAGGATGATGTGCTGGCGCAGTTGGTTCATGCCTATAAGCGCTTCCATTTACCCACTACGCTTGCGCAGCTTGACGTAGATATTCATAACCGCGCCGAGCTGGATAAAGTCATCGCCCACACGTTGCGCCCGGTGGAATCCATTCATTTCCTGCCTATCACGTTAACCGCGGATACACTGTTTGCGGCCTTCGAAAAAGTGGAAAACTTCGCGGGTTAATCCACGGCGACTGCAAGCCTCTGTCGGTTGACAGAGGTTTTTGCGAGCCTTCACGAAGCCTTGCCTTTTGCCTCTTCCTCCTCTCCCCAGTCTTGCTTATCGTGACGTTTATTAGAAATAAATCATTTTCTAATAAACTTATATTTTACTTATTCAACACGAAAGCGTACAGTGGAGGTACAGGATGGTTATTACCTGGTCAAGAGTGGCAAGGCGGCAGTTAGAAAGCATTGATGTGAGATATCGGCAAAAAGTCACCGAGAAGATAATGGCGTTGAATGACAGAAACGCACCAATGCCCGATCTCGTTAAACTCTCTACACCAAAGGACCACTATCGCCTGCGCGTGGGCGACTATCGCATTATTTTTACGGTGATAGACGACGAAAACACCTGCCACATTGTGGCCGTGAAGCGCAGAACAACAACGACATATCTGCACGAGGAGAAGGCGCCCTATGGCTATTCAGCTAATTAAGGATGAAAACGGGAAACCGCAGTACGTTGTGATCCCTTACGACGAATATTATCGCCTGCGTTTGCAACTGGCAGAGTCCGCGAGCGACGATGACGATGAATGGGAAGATATTCCCTGCGAACATGATGACGATGACAACACCAGCCTCCCCGGCATTGTGTGTGACATCATGGATAAAGAAGGGGTGAGCTTACAGGCAGCATGGCGCATTCATTGCGGCTTATCACAAAAGGACGTGGCGGAGAAACTGGGTATCAGCCAGTCTGCCGTCTCACAACTTGAATCCCCCGAGTCTCGCCCACAAAAACGCACACGCGAAAAACTGGCGGCGATTTACGGCTGTAAGCAGGAACAAATCAGTCTGTATCTGCCAAAAGAGGGTTAACAGCAGCGCGCACCGCCTTTTCCCCCATAGCGAGCGTCCTGGCGATCGCGAAAAAACTCCTCGTATGTCATTGGTGCCTGGTCAGGATGGGTCACGCGCATATGCTCGACATAGTTGTCGTAGTCCGGCACGCCAATCATCATTTTCGCGGCCTGGCCTAAATATTTTCCTGCTTTTGATAATGTGTCGAACATGGTGATTTCTCATTGATTGTGGTGCGTTTTGTTCCCCTCACCCCGCCCTTTCCTACAGGGAGAGGGAGAAAACCGACGCAAATGTTACAACCAGCTCGGTCGGTCCCCTCTCCCTGAGGGAGAGGGTTAGGGTGAGGGCATCTGTCAATGCGCCCCTTTCGCCTGGCTTACAATCTCTTCGAGATTTTCAGGCATCGGCTCATAAGGGGTTTCTTTCGCCGTCGGTTTATCCTCTTTCAGTGCCGCCAGCGCAGTCTTAATCGAGAACAGGGCCAGCACCACAACCACCACCATAAAGAAGATGGTCAGGCCAGCATCCAGACGGTTATTGAATACCAGTTGCGCCAGCTGAGATTCCGTATACTGCGGCGGAATCGCCCCGCTGTCGATCATCGCCTGGAATTTATTGGCGATGGCCAGGAAGCCCACGCGTACGTCCGGACTGAACGCTTTCTGCCAGCCCGCCGTCAGCGTACATACCAGCAGCCAGGCCGTTGGCACCAGCGCCACCCACGCATAGCGTTGACGTTTCATCTTAAACAGTACCACCGCGCACAGCATTAACGCCATACCTGCGAGCATCTGGTTAGCGATACCAAACAGTGGCCACAGGGTGTTGATACCGCCTAACGGGTCAACCACGCCCTGGTGCAGGAAGTAGCCCCAGGCCAGTACACACAGCGCCGTCGCCAGCAGGTTCGCCGGCAGCGAGTCCGTTTTCTTAAGGTTCGGGTTAATGACGCCCAGCAGATCCTGCAACATGAAGCGCGCCGCTCGCGTACCCGCATCCACCGCCGTCAGTATAAACAGCGCCTCAAACAGAATGGCGAAGTGATACCAGAATGACACATCCATCAGGCCGCCCAGCGCGCCGTGCAGAATGTACGCCATACCGACCGCCAGCGTCGGCGCACCGCCCGCACGGGAGATAATCGACTGCTCGCCCACTTCATTAGCGATATGGTTCAGGGTTTCCGGCGTCACCGTAAAGCCCCAGCTACTGACCACCTGTGCCGCAGAAGCCACCACATCAACGGTACCTGCAGGTGCCAGCATCGCCATCGGGCTGTTCATCGCGAAGTACACGCCCGGGTCGATAATGCAGGCGGAAACCAGCGCCATAATAGCGACGAAGGATTCCATCAGCATTCCGCCGTAGCCGATCAGGCACGCCTGGCCTTCATTCGCCAGCATCTTCGGCGTGGTACCGGAAGCAATCAGCGCATGGAAGCCCGACACCGCGCCACAGGCGATGGTGATAAACAGGAACGGGAACAAGTTGCCGGTCCACACCGGGCCGGTACCATCGACGAATTTGGTCAGCGCAGGCATGGTCAGCGTCGGACGCATGATCAGAATACCGACGGCCAGCCCAACAATAGTACCGATTTTCAGGAAGGTAGAGAGGTAATCGCGCGGCGCCAGCAGCAGCCACACTGGCAGCACCGCCGCCACAAAGCCATAACCCACCAGCATCCAGGTCAGCTGTACGCCTGTAAAGTCAAACCACGGTGCCCAGGTTTCGCTTTCCGCCACCCACCCGCCAGAAATAATGGCAAAAATCAGGAAGAACAGGCCGATGACAGAGACTTCGCCAATGCGCCCCGGGCGCAGATAACGAATGTAGATCCCCATAAACAGCGCCAGAGGAATGGTAAACGCTACGGTGTAGGTTCCCCATGGGCTGTGCGTCAGGGCTTTCACCACGATCATCGCCAGCACCGCCAGAATGATCACCATGATCATAAAGGTGGCAATCAGCGCGATAACCCCGGCGGTTGGCCCCATCTCCTCTTTCACCAGTTCACCCAGCGAACGACCGTCGCGGCGCGTGGAGACAAAGAGCACCATAAAGTCCTGCACCGCACCGGCAAGCACTACGCCCGCGAGGATCCAGATCATCCCCGGCAGATACCCCATCTGCGCCGCCAGCACCGGGCCCACCAGCGGCCCCGCTCCGGCAATTGCCGCAAAATGGTGACCGAACAGCACTTTCTTGTCGGTCGGTACATAATCCAGCCCATCGTTATGACGCACGGCGGGTGTCATACGCGTTGGGTCAACCGCCAGCACATTTCTGGCGATATAGCGTCCATAAAAACGGTAAGCAATCAGATAGATACAGACTGACGCCACCACTATCCAGAGGGCGTTAATCTGTTCACCACGATTGAGGGCGATATAGCCCAGGGCAAACGCTCCGACAATGGAGAGCAATGCCCATGTAAGGTATTTCCCTGAATTGTTCATAGATGTTGTCCGTGTGAGTCGCTGAGAGTGTTACATTTTATTTCTGTATCAACAGGTTTGATTTAACAACTCCGAAACCAATAAGTACAACAAGAACACTACGTATTTACATTACATTGTTAACGGGATCACTTAAGTTACGAAAAGAAGTGTAAAAACAGGCAGGATGAGTGAGGTAGGTCGCTGCTTTGCCCCGTGGCGCATACGCTTACCAGGCCTACACATTCTTGCAAATCGTAGGCCTGATAAGCGAAGCGCATCAGGCATATTGATGTCGCTTTAGCCAATCACCGCCGTTCCTAAACGGCAGGTGCAGCAGCGACGCCCCTGCTCATCAAACACGACGATTTCCCAGCTTTGGCTCTGGCGGCCTAAATGCAGCGGGCGGCAGACACCGCGCACTTTGCCCTGTGAGACCGGGCGATGATGCGAGGCGTTAAGTTCCGTTCCCACCACGCACTGGCCGTCGCGGGTCATCATAAAACCCGCCATTGAACCGAGCGTTTCAGCCAGCGCCGCCGAGGCTCCACCATGTAACAGGCCAAACGGCTGATGGGTACGCGCATCCACCGGCATTTCCGCTTCGAGAAGGTCATCCCCGAGATGGGTGTAAACAATCCCCAGATGTGCCACCATCGTATTCAGGCTGGTGGCATTCAGTTCTTCAAGCGATAAGTGACGTTTCCAGATCATCTTACGCCCCCAGCGTTGAGCCGCCGTCAACCACGATGTCCTGCAACGTGATATGGCTGGCGCAATCCGAGGCGAGGAACAGCACCGTGTTAGCAATTTCCTGCGGCTGTGCGATTTTCCCCAGTGGAATGCCGAGCTTAAATTGTTCGCCAAAACCACGAATACGCTGCTGTTCCGCATCGTCGCTTTGCCACATTCCGCGCTGCATATCGGTATCCGTCGATCCCGGCGAAACCAGATTGCAACGTACGCCGGAACCCGCCAGTTCGAGGCCAACCGTCAGTGCCAGGCTTTTCAGCGCCGCTTTCGACGCGCCATAGGCGCTCATGCCGATGCGAGGCGTATGCGCGGCGTCGGACGCCACGGTGACAATCGCCCCGCCCTGCTGGTTGCGGAAGGTCGCCATGGTCTGCTGGAAAAAGTTGAATGCTCCACCGACGTTGACCGCAAAGGTCTGCTGCCAGTCGTCAATGCTCAACGCATCCGTTGCGCCCATACGCAGAATACCGGCAGCGTTCACCAGCACGTCGAGACGCGGCGTGGTGGCGAGCAGGCGCTCACACACCTGCGACACCTGACGCGCGTCGGAAACATCCAGCACCTGTGTGGTAAAGGGATATGCCTCACCTGAGAAGACGAGATCAAACCCCACCACCGTTGCGCCCGCATCGACAAACGCCTGGGCGGTGGCCAAACCAATACCTCGGCCCGCGCCGGTGACCCACACCGTTTTACCGCTGAAATCGAAGCCGCTCATCACTTCACCTCGCGGGAAAGCAGCGCCCACCAGGCGTCGATCGTCGGATTCTTCGCCAGCATTACAAAATCGATATCGCCGTACACTTTGCGCCAGCGGGCGGCCAGGGCCATCATGCGCACGGAATCCAGGCCGTAGTCGATCAGGTTCTCATCATCCATCGGCTCGTCGGATTCATCCAGCAGCGGCAGCACCAGCGCACGCAGTGCGTCTTTACTGGCCGGAACAGAAGGCAGCAGTTCATCCGTCATCACCACGCGGCCACTGCGCCCGGCGACATAATTCAGCGACATTAAATGCTCCTCACGGCTGAAGTCCGCCAACGCATCAGCCACAAAGAACGGCTTAATATCACGCATAAATGCATCAGTCGCGGTGGTCATGCAGCCAATGTGCGCATACACACCGGTAATGATCAGTTGATTGCGGCCCGTCTCTTTTAGCATCAGCTCCAGCGGCGAGCGGTGGAACGCGCTGTAGCGCCACTTCACCAGCACCGTATCCGCTTCGTCTGGCGTCAACGCGGCGACAATTTTTTGCTGCTCTGGCGAACGGGTCAGGCCCGGCCCCCACATATCATTCAGCAGGGCGCGATCTTCATCGCTCTGCTCTTTCGGCTGCGCGGTGTAGTAGACCGGAATATTATTCTTTTTGCAGAAATCACGCAGCGCGGCGATATTCGCCACCACGGTTTCCATCATTTCGCTGTTATCGCCCCAGAAGTTGAGGAAATATTCCTGCATGTCATGGATAAGCAGCGCCGCACGCTCAGGCTCAAACGCCCAGCTCACTTTGTTATCCGGAAGCTCCATTGCCGTCGGCAGTGCGTAACCCTTTAATTTTGGAATAGCCATTCTCTTCTCTCCTTCAGCCCAGCGCGCGGGAAGCCAGCCACTGACGCAGTTGTTTTTTATCGACTTTACCGACGTGGGTCAGCGGCAGTTCATCTACACACTCGACGCGATCCGGCAGTTTAAAATCAGCAACGCCCTGCTCACGCAGGAAACGACGAACCTGAACGGCGCGCAGGGGTTCTTTCACCACCAGATACGCGCAGCTTTTTTCGCCCATCAGCTCGTCTTCCATACTGACCAGCGCGGCGTGGACAACCGACTCATGCTTGAGAAGCAGGTTTTCTATCTCTTCGGCAGCGATCTTCTCACCGCCGCGGTTGATCTGATCTTTTTCGCGTCCCTGCACGGTGATGTAACCGTCTTCATCAATGGAGATGAGATCGCCGGAACCATAGAAACCGTTAGCATCAAAGGCGCTGGCGTTGTGCTGCGGGCTTTTGTAGTAGCCACGGAAGGTATACGGGCCACGCGTCATCAGCCGCCCTACTTCGCCACGCGGCAGCGGTTCGCCGTTTTCATCGGCAACCCACACTTCATCGTCAGGGCACATCGGGCGGCCCTGGGTATTGATGATGCGCTCCAGAGAATCATCCAGCCGGGTGTAGTTCACCAACCCTTCCGCCATGCCGAACACCTGCTGTAGCTGACAGCCAATCTCTGCCGGAATACGTGCGGCAAGCGTAGCGGAAAGCCGCGCCCCGCCCACCTGCAGCAGCTTCAGCGAACGCAATGGCGCATTGCTGCCCCACTCGGTGATGGCCTGTAGCCACAGGCTGACGGCAGGCGGTACCAGTGCCGCCACGTTAACCTGATGCTTTTCAATCAGCGGGAAACAGAGTGTCGCGCTCGGATCGGCGGCCAGTACGACGGTGCCTTCGGCCAGGAACACGCCCAGCGCGCCCGGCGAGCTCATCACATAGTTATGCGCCGACGGAATCGCGCATAAGAAGCGGGTTTCCGGGCTGAAATGGCAAATTTCATCACTGCGGCGAATACTGTAGTAGTAGTCGTTGTGCGTGCGCGGAATCAGCTTCGGCGTACCGGTGCTGCCGCCGGAAAGCTGGAAGAACGCCACTTCATCGGCGGGCGTTGGCGTGGCGGTAAAGTTATCCGCCGCCTGGGTTAGCGCGGCATCGAGTGAGTGCTCACCTTCCCCACCGCGCAGCAGCACCACGCGTATTGACGGATGGTTTTCGATAAAGGTGTTCAGGAAACTGTCATCGGCGAATAACGCGTGGTCGCGATCGGCAATCAGCAGTGACGGTTCGATTTGATCGGCATAGGCGTTAAGTTCGGTGCGCTGATGGCTGAAGAGTGCGTTAACCGGCGCGACGCCAATTCGCAGCAGCGCAAACAGTGTCATATAGAACTCGACGATATTACCGAGCTGCACCAACGCCGTTTCGCCCTGCTTCAGCCCCTGACGCTGAAGCGCCGAGGCCAGGTTATCGACTGCCTGATTAAGCTGGCGATAGGTGATTTCACGAGAGCCATCGATAACCGCAACGGCATCGCTATTCGCGTGGCGGGTTAAAATATCGGTCAGTGGCAGATCCTGCCAGTAGCCTTTTTCACGATAGCGTGCCGCCAGTTCGGCTGGCCAGCGGGTAAATTCCACAGACATCGTTGCTCCTTAGTGCAAACCAAAAACGTTCAACATGGTGGAAAGCTTCACGCCCGTTTCACGCCACTCCGCTTCGGGAGAGGAAGCTGGCACAATGCCGGCTCCGGCAAACAGACGTACTTTGTTCGCATTCACTTCAGCGCAGCGGATAGTGACCACCCACTCGCCGTTTCCTTCGGCATCACACCAGCCCATAATGCCGCCGAACAGGTCGCGTTCAAAAGGCTCCAGTTCGGCGATAATGCGTTTCGCCGCCAGATGCGGGAAACCGCTCAGGGCAGGCGTCGGGTGCAGCAGGCATGCCAGCGAAAGTGCGTTCTCAGCCGGGTTCGCCTCGCCTTCAATCGGCGTCGCCAGATGCCAGAGCGTTGGCGTGGTAATCAGTTGCGGGGTTTCCGGCAGTGACAACGCGCGGCTACGCGGGGCCAGCGTGGCTTTCATCGCCTGGGTCACCAGTTCGTGTTCGTGGCGATCTTTTTCCGATGCCAGCAGCTTGTTGCCCGCTTCCCTGTCCAGTACGTCATCCGGTTGACGACGCGCGGAACCGGCCAGCGGCAGAGAGCTGAAATGGCTCCCCTCTTTACGCAGCAGCAGTTCAGGGCTGGCGCCCAGTAACACCCCGCCGTTTTCCAGCGGGACATGGAAGTTAAAGCTCGCCGGGTTTTGTGCGACCAGACGCTCCAGCAGTACGCCACTATCCAGCGGGCGGTCGGTGGCGATTTCAATCAAACGGGAAAGCACGACCTTATCGACCTGCGGCGTGGCGGTCAGCGCCGCGGCGCGGGCAACCATCTCCATAAACACCTGCTGCTGCGGAATTTCGCGGCGCTCGGTGACGCCAACCGGCGAGGCCGATGCGATATAGCGTGCAGAGTGCTGCTTCCCGGTGCGCGAGAAAGATTGCCACTGTTTCGGGATAAAGAGTGAAGAGGGTTGGTTGGTATCGAAGGGGATCGCGCCGACCATCACAGGTTTTTCGATCCCCGCCGCTTTCGCCTCGGCAAATGCGGCGGCAAGTTGTTGCTGGAAAGGACTGTTCAGGGCATCGCCACCTGCCGCCGGGCAGGAAAAACGACGAAAACAACCGGTGGCAGTAAAGCTCCGGTAAGGCGACATAAAGAAGAAGTTATCCGCGCAGAGTGTTTCTTGCTGCTCGTTCGTATCCACAGCCAGTGACGTTTCCATATCATCCTCCAAAAAACGATAAAGATATTACGAATAATTATCATTTATATTTTCGGTCGGTAACCTAAAAGTAAATGCTCCGTATGTCAACAGCCCGGGGTAGTAAGTTGTGCGCAATAGACGGCTTTGCAGCGCAAGTGCGCAATACCCCGCGCTTTTTACGGTATTTCTTCATAGACTTGCATCAGGCAGGCACAATGATTGAAAATGAGAAGCATTCACCACATCATAAACAGGATACTGCGTTGTGAACTTTCCTACTCTGCCCCACAAATTGTTGCTGTTATGCTTTGTCAGCCTTTTAGGACTATCCTCAGCCACTGCCGCCGACTGGCCGCGCCAGGTTAGCGATAGCCGTGGCACAATCACGCTTGAACACAAGCCGGAACGGATTGTCTCCACCAGCGTCACCCTTACCGGTTCACTGCTGGCGATTGATGCGCCAGTGATTGCCAGCGGGGCCACCACGCCGAACAACCGCGTGGCCGACAGTCAGGGTTTCCTGCGCCAGTGGAGCGATGTGGCGAAGCAGCGCAAACTGGCGCGCCTCTATATTGGCGAACCCAGCGCTGAAGCCGTCGCCGCACAAATGCCGGATTTAATTCTCATCAGCGCCACCGGTGGTGACTCGGCGCTTGCGCTCTACGACCAGCTTTCCCCTATCGCCCCGACGCTTATCATCAACTATGACGATAAAAGTTGGCAGGAACTGCTGACGCAGCTTGGACACATCACCGGCCAGGAAAAAGCTGCCAGCGCGCGCATTGCAAGCTTTGATAAAAAACTCGCCGAGGTGAAACAGCACATCACCCTGCCGCCACAGCCAGTCAGCGCGATGGTATACACCGCGGCGGCACACAGCGCGAACCTGTGGACGCCGGAGTCTGCACAGGGCAAGCTGCTGGAACAACTGGGCTTTAAACTGGCGACGCTGCCCGAAGGTCTGCACGCCAGCCAGAGTCAGGGAAAACGTCACGATATTATTCAACTTGGCGGGGAAAATCTGGCAACGGGTCTGAACGGTAAAAGTCTGTTCCTGTTTGCGGGCGACCAGAAAGATAGCGACGCTATCTATGCCAACCCGCTGCTTTCCCATCTGCCTGCGGTACAGCAAAAGCATGTTTATGCGTTGGGTACCGAAACCTTCCGCCTGGACTACTACAGCGCGATGCTGGTGCTGGAGCGGTTGTCTGCGCTGTTTAGCGCGAAGTAACGTTTTGCCGGATGCGGCGCGTTGCGCCTTATCCGGTCTACCGACATTCGCAGGGGTTGCCGGCCGCAACGGTCACAGGTCGATTTACCCTTCAACAATCACCGGCTGCTGGCGGAAACGTCGCAGCTCGGTTAACAAGCCAAGCAGGATCACGCCAACAATCGCCAGTGCCCAACCGCTGGCGCTGGCCGACGCAACCGGCGTCAGAATGGCCCCTAATCCGCCAAGCAACGCCGCGCCAATGGCATCGCCCGTCACGTTCTGCGCCGTCCATAATCCGTTGATACGCCCGAGCATCGCTTCCGGCGTTTGCGTCTGAATCAAGGTGTACTGCAACAGCGAGCTAATTGCGCTCAACCAGCCGAACAGCGCCAGACACACCACGCCCATTGCCCACACGGGCATTAACGCGAACAGGCCAATCGCCACGAACGCCGCCACGGTGGACACCAGCATGATGCGCCCAGGGCGCTCATGGCGCGCCAGATTACCGCTGGTCAGCGCGCCAAACGCCGCACCCAGCGGGATCGCCGCATACAGCAGGCCAATCTGCGCCGCCGACATCTGCCAGTTAAGCGCAAGCGCCGGATAAAGCACGCGCACCGCACTCGCCATGGTCAGCAAACCGCCCAGCAGGGCAATGCCGCCAATCAACGGGCTGGCGAGCAGAAAGCGGAAGCCCGCCACCAGCGAGGCCAGCGGATGTTCCCGCTGCTGCGGCGGAGGGGGTAATTGCGGCAGGCGCAGCAGGGTCAACGTGGTAATAAAGGTGCCCAGCGCCGCCAGCAGGTAGTTCCAGGAGACACCGCCGGATGCCAGCAGCAGGCCGCCTACCATCGGTGAAATCACCGAACCCAGACGTACCGTCAGCATGGTGATTGCCCCGGCTTGCATTAAATTCTCGCGCCCGACCAGCACCGGCGTCGCCGCCAGCAACGCCGTTACGCCAAGCGAGGCAAAGAAGCCATCCCATAAGCCCAGCAGATAAATCGCAATCAGCGAGGGTTCCGGCAGCAGGGCATTCAGCCACAGACCAATAAAACCGATGCCGCAGGTGCCACGCGCCAGCAGAATCAGCTTGCGGCGCTCGTACCGGTCGGCCAGCACACCGCCGACCATCAGGCCGATAAACATCGCCCCGCCGGTGAGTGTGACCGAAAGCCCCACCTGCCAGGTGGAATGGGTCATCATTTGGATTTGGACTGGAACGGCTACGCCGAGGAGCCCCAGAGAGAGAATAGAGATAAATCGGGCGATAAAGACGGCACGAAAGGCCGGATGCGTTTTGAGCAGGCTAAGGTTCAGCAGCCAGGATTGTCGATTCATTACAGCGCCTTGATGCTTTTTTTTCATACCATTTTCGTGGGCGCACATGCTAACATAAACGAATAAGATAGATAACGATAATTACTATCATTATCAACTTCAGGGATGTGTTATGTCGTTTTCCACTACCGCGCTACGCGCCTTTGCGCTGCCCGGTTTATTTTTGCTGCTCCTCCTCGCAGTAACACTCAGCTTACTTATCGGCGCGAAAGCGCTTCCTGTGTCCGTGGTCGTCGATGCCTTTAGCGGAACCTGTCAGAGTGCGGACTGCACTATCGTGCTTGATGCCCGTCTACCCCGAACGCTGGCAGGATTACTGGTAGGGGGGGCGCTGGGCCTGGCCGGGGCATTGATGCAAACGCTCACCCGCAACCCGCTGGCTGACCCCGGCCTGCTCGGCGTCAACGCCGGGGCCAGTTTTGCCATCGTGCTGGGCGCGGCGCTACTCGGTATTGCCTCACCGGAACAGCAGCTGGTAATGGCCTTTTGTGGCGCGTTTGTAGCGTCATTGATTGTGGCCTTTACCGGCAGCCAGGGCGGCGGCCAGTTGAGCCCGGTTCGCCTGACGCTGGCGGGTGTCGCGCTGGCGGCAGTGCTGGAAGGCTTAACCAGCGGCATCGCTCTCCTCAACCCGGACGTTTATGACCAACTGCGTTTCTGGCAGGCGGGATCGCTGGATATCCGCACCTTTACCACGCTGAAAGTGGTGCTGGGCCCCGTACTTATTGCCGGTATCGCTTCCCTGATGCTCAGCCGCGCGCTGAACAGCCTGAGCCTCGGCACTGACACCGCCACCGCGCTCGGCAGTAAAGTGGCGCGTACACAAATTTTCGGCCTGTTGATCATCACCGTACTGTGCGGTAGCGCCACGGCGGTTGTCGGCCCGATTGCCTTTATTGGCCTGATGATGCCGCATATTTCTCGCTGGTTGGTCGGGGCCGATCACCGGAGATCGCTGCCTGTGACGTTACTGGCAACCCCTTCCCTGCTGCTGTTCGCCGATATTATTGGCCGCTTAATCGTGCCCGGTGAGATGCGCGTCTCGGTAGTCAGCGCGTTTATCGGTGCGCCGGTGCTTATCTTCCTGGTACGACGTCAGCGCGCGGGAGGTGGTCGATGATTGCCCCGTCTCGCCGTTTAGTCGCGACCTGTCTGCTGCTGGCTGCCGCTTGTCTGCTGGTGATGATCTGGAGTCTTCGCAGCGGCGCGGTCACGCTGGAGTTTAGCCAGGTGCTTTCCGCCCTGTTGGGCGATGCTCCGCGCGCTATCACCATGGTGGTGACCGAATGGCGTTTGCCCCGCGTGGTCATGGCGCTGGTGATTGGCGCAGCGCTCGGCGTCAGCGGCGCTATTTTTCAGTCACTGATGCGCAATCCGCTCGGCAGCCCTGATGTGATGGGCTTTAATACCGGCGCATGGAGCGGCGTGCTGGTCGCTATGGTGTTCTTCGATCAGCACCTTACCGCCATTGCGGTCGCCGCGATGGTGGGCGGTATTCTGACCGCGCTGATTGTCTGGCTGCTGTCCTGGCGCGACGGCATTGATACTTTCAGGCTTATCATCATCGGTATCGGCGTGCGAGCAATGTTGGTAGCCTTCAATACCTGGCTGCTGCTACGCGCGTCGCTGGAAACCGCGATCTCTGCCGGGCTGTGGTATGCGGGCTCACTCAACGGTCTGACCTGGGCAAAAGCCTGGCCGTCGGTGCCGATTATTATCGTGATGTTGGTCTGCGCCGCTCTGCTGGTGCGCCGCCTGCGGCTACTGGAGATGGGCGATGACACCGCCTGCGCGCTTGGCGTTCGCGTAGAATATTCGCGCCTGCTGATGATGTTTGTTGCCGTCATCCTGACGGCGGCGTCCACCGCGCTGGCAGGGCCGATCTCCTTCATTGCGCTGGTCGCACCGCATATCGCCCGCCGTCTCAGCGGCACTGCGCGCTGGGGTCTGATGCAGGCAGCACTGTGCGGCGCACTGCTGCTGGCCGCCGCCGATTTCTGCGCGCAGCAATTGTTCCAGCCATACCAGCTTCCGGTCGGCGTCGTCACCGTAAGCCTGGGCGGTATTTACCTTATTGTGTTGCTTATTCAGGAGTCCCGCAAAAAATGACCGTTTCTCAGCCCCGTTTGCGCGGTGAACAGTTAACGCTGGCCTATGGTAAAAAGACGATTGCGGAAGATCTTAACGTCACCATTCCCGATGGCCATTTCACCGCGATTATTGGCCCCAACGGCTGCGGAAAATCGACCCTTTTACGTACGCTCAGCCGTTTGATGACGCCCACGCAAGGGCATGTTTTTCTCGATGGCGAACATATTCAGCATTATGCCAGTAAGGAAGTCGCGCGCCGCATTGGGTTACTGGCGCAAAATGCCACCACGCCGGGCGATATCACCGTGCAGGAACTGGTAGCACGCGGACGTTATCCGCATCAGCCGCTGTTCACTCGCTGGCGTGAGGAGGATGAACGCGCGGTGGCGAAGGCGATGCAGGCCACGGGGGTGACCAATCTCGCCAGCCAAAGCGTCGACACACTGTCGGGCGGTCAACGTCAGCGCGTGTGGATAGCGATGGTGCTGGCGCAGGAAACGGCCATTATGCTGCTGGATGAGCCGACCACCTGGCTTGATATCAGCCATCAAATCGACCTGCTGGAACTGCTGAGCGAACTCAATCGTCAACAGGGTTACACGCTGGCGGCGGTACTTCACGACCTGAACCAGGCCTGCCGTTACGCCACCCATTTGATTGCACTGAAGGAAGGAAAGATTGTCGCGGAGGGCGCACCGGGCAAGATTGTCAGCGCAGAACTTATTGAGCAGGTTTACGGTTTAAAATGCATGATCATTGAAGACCCGGTTGCCGGCACACCGTTGGTGGTGCCGCTTGGACGAACCGGGCGTGCCTGATATTTGCCCGGTGGCGCTACGCTTACCGGGCCTACGTGAGTGGCCGGATAAGGCGCTACACGCCGCATCCGGCAAATGCTCATTAGGCTAATTGCTCCTCCAGGGGAGTCGCTTCTTCAAGCTTGCGAGAAAGCATTGCATTTTGCAGCAGCACCGCACCGCAACCCACCATGCCTCCCACCAGCCCGGCCAGCAGAATGATCAACGCTTTACCCGGGCCATCTTTCTTCACTGGCAATGATGGTGTGAGCTGATATTTAAACGGCTCGAACGACACATCGGAGATATTCAGCGCAGTTAACTGCTGAACATGATATTGCAGGTTACGCAGGTCACCATTAATATCCGCAAGATCCGTTACGCCCTTTTCAATCTGCAGTTTTTTCGCAATACCATCGGCACCTAATGCAATAGAGAAATCAGGATCGTCTTTAACCGCCTGGCCATTGCTGTATACCGGTTTTGCAATACCCGCTGCGGTCGCAATCTCCAGTGAATAGTGCAGACGATTAATCTTCGCATCGAGCTGATTCTTTAATTTTATCAGCTCCAGTGCCAGTTTTTCTTTCTCAAAATGGGTTTTAATATCGAGACGGTTACGCATATCGTCCAGCGTCTCTTTCACCACAATTGCCGAGATATAATCGATATAGCCCTTGAGAACCTTCTGTGCTTCTTCCGGGTTTGGGCCGGTAAAGCTCAGCGTCCAGGAGGTGAATAACGCAGGCTCATTCTTCTTACCGAAGTTGTTATCTACCGCTTTCATTTTATCGCTCAGGCCAACAATGGCCCGGTGCAGATCCAGCGGGTCAATTTCAGCCCCTTTCAGCTGATCCATAATCACCGGCGATGTGCGCAGATACTCTTCCAGTAGCGAAAGTGAATTAAATTTCTTAATAAACTGGGTGAACACCTCGGACTTTTTGACGCTCACATCAACATCCAGCACGCGTAATGCCACCAGCGTCTTCTCAAGCTCCTGCCACTGGCTCGGTTCGGCGGTGGTGATCACCGCCTGGCTGGTCCATTTTTGCGGCATCAGGAACGACGCTAATAGTCCTACCACGGCAAATCCGAACGCGATTGCAATAATGCGTGTTTTCGCGCGCCATAAAATATCCACCAGGTGGAGCAAATCAATTTCTTTACTGTTTGAAGAGAGAGCTGGATAGGAAGAGAAGTCTGAATCTTTGTTAGGTTTTATATTGATTGATGACATGCTGTATGTCCTGCAGCGGTTCTGATAGATAACATCCCGACAACATAATACCAGAACTTCAGATTATTCCTACTCTAAATTGCCTATATTGTAAGCACGCTACCAATAATGGCAGGAAAACCGGGCTCGATGTTACTGCTATGTAACAAAACCGCACTCCCTCAAATAAAATGCATTCGAATAATTCATATCGATAATAATGCATCAAGAACAGTTGCCACTCTCAAATAATCAGACCTGCAATAACCCGTGATCACGATCACATTTTGACAGTTCCACTCCCCTTCCGGAAATATTCCAAATTGAGCCCTATTTTGAGCAAAGTTAAAATTAGTCTAAGACTGCCAGTCTCCTTTCAGCTATTTCATTAACAGCATCATCACAATAAGGTTCAAGTGGATAAAAAATAATGAAAATAGTATTTATTGGTGAAGCTATTTCAGGTTTTGGCGGAATGGAAACGGTGATTCGCAATGTCATCAAGACATTAAGCGCCGAACCGTTCTCCGCGCAATGTAAAATATTTTTTACCTGTCGCAAGAATGACATGGATAAGAAATGGCTTAAAGACATTGATGTACATTACTCCATTTCGACTATCAAAATTTCATCTTTACGCAGAGCGAAACACCTTCGCGCCCTGCGTGGCTGGCTTGCTGATGAACAGCCCGACGTGGTTATCGCTATCGACCCACTATCATGCTTCTATGCCAGTAAGGCGCGCTTAAAAATTAACGGCCACTTTACGCTATTTTCCTGGCCACATTTTTCGCTGGACCATAAAAAGCACGCAAAATATATCACCTGCGCCGATGAGCATCTGGCTATTAGCTGCGGCATCCGCCAGCAGATGATTAAGCGAGGCGTACCCGAAAAGAATATTCACGTCATCTATAATCCAACGGATAAAACGCCGATCATTATTCCCGCCCATAATCAGGAGGATATTCCAACCTTTATCTATGTTGGGAGATTAAAATTCGAAGGGCAGAAACGGGTTAAAGATTTACTCGACGGTTTATCCCGCGTACCCGGACGCTGGAAATTACATGTGATCGGTGACGGCTCTGACAGAGATCGCTGCAAAACATATGCCCAGGAGTTATGTATTGCGAATCGAATTACCTGGCATGGCTGGCAGGCACAACCGTGGAAAGTGGTGCAGGAAGAGATAGGCCAGGTGACGGCACTGCTGCTGACCTCCTCTTTTGAAGGATTCCCCATGACGCTGCTGGAAGCGATGGCGCGGGGTATTCCCTGCATCAGTGCAGACTGTGTCTCCGGGCCGGGCGATATCATCATTCCCGGAGTGAATGGTTGCCTCTATCCGCCAGGCGAACGGGCAGAACTTTCAGCGCTTATTTCAGCCATGATAAACGGTGAGATAACGTTCGACCATACGGCAATTCCGGCCACCATCGAAGCATTTTACGCAGATAATTACTATCGCAGATTAAGTGACATTCTGTGTTCTCGCTCCCTTACGCCTTCTCTTTCGTTTCAGGAAAGCAAAAAGAAGCGCACGAGACTGACTACCGCACTGAACTGATGCCCTCCCCCGAAAGGGAGGGTCAGCGGTTATTGTTTGCCAAGGATATGCTTCAGAACCGGGCCAATCGCCACAAACGCCTGCGGCGAGATAATATCGACGTGGGCGCAATCCTGACGATAGACTTCCAGCTCACCGACCCACGGAGCCCAGGCCTGCTGCGGATCCATGCCTTCCGGTAGCGTGCGTTCAGCGACAAACAGCGTCGCCCTGCCATCGAACCGGGCGCTATGCGCGGTGGTCAGTAACCTCACCGCATCGGCATAGTTGCCTTCGATAGCGGTAAACAGTTCACCAGAGGTTTGCCCTTGTTGAGCGGCGAGAAACGCCTCGCGCTCGCGGGCGATTTCAGCCAGCACTTCCGGATCCAGACCGTTGGCTTCTTTTTCCGACCAGTTTTGCGTTTCCGGCGGCCAGGTATCGAGTAAGCCCAGGAATGCCACCGCTTCACCGCGTGCACGCAGCCGCGCGGCAATGCCTTGCGCCAGCGTGCCGCCCAGCGAATACCCGAACAGATAGTACGGCCCATGCGGTTGCTGCGCCAGCAGCGTAGCAAGATGATGGTCGCAAACCTCGTCCAGTGTCGCGGCATGCTGCATCGGCCCTTCCGGGCGCGGCGACTGGATACCGGTAATCGACCAGTTTTCTGGCAGATAGCGCGCCAGCACGCTGAATTGCCAGGAAAAACCCGAGGCCGGATGGAAGCAAAACAGCGTTGGCCCATGGCTTTCACGCAGCGGAAGCAGCGTCTCATAGCCCAGGCGCTGCGCCTGTTCGTCATTTTCAGCCTCCAGCAGCGCGCTGAGTTTGCTCACCGTAGAGGCCACCATCACCTGCCCCGGCGTCACCTGACGCCCGGTTTCCTGACTCAACTGGGCGGCAAGGCGCATCGCCAGCAGCGAATGTCCGCCCAGCGCGAAGAAATCCGCTTCCACATCCGTAATCTCGCAACCGAGCAGCACGCTGAACGCCTGCGCCACCAGCGTTTCCGTGCCTGCCAATGGCGGGCGGCTTTGCGTGCTTACGGTCAGTTGCGGCAGCGGTAAGGCTTTACGATCGAGCTTCCCGTTAGCGCTCAGCGGCAGAGAATCCAGTTGAAGCAGCACGACCGGTACCATATGCGGCGGCAATTGTTCACGTAGCTGCGCCAATAAAGCGTCACGATCCAGCGGTAAACCCGATTCTGACACCAGATAACCGACCAGCTGACGTGCGTCGCCGCCGGTGGCTGCCGCCTGATTGATGACGCAGGCATGGGTGACCGCCTGCGCCACATCCGGCAAGATTTGCATTACGCGGTCAATTTCCCCCAACTCAATACGCTGGCCGCGAATTTTCAGCTGATCGTCACTGCGTCCCAGATACTCCACCGCACCGTTTTCCAGCCAGCGTGCGACATCCCCGGTGCGATACATACGCTCACCCGGTGCAAACGGATCGGCAATAAAGCGGCTGGCGGTGAGATCGGGTCGCCCCAGATAGCCTTGCGCCAGTTGAATGCCGGTCAGATAAAGATCGCCCGCAATTCCCATCGGAACCGGGCGCATCATTGCATCAAGAATGCGTAATCCGGTATTCCACACCGGATAACCAATCGGCACGCTATTTCCGGTGGTATTCGCCAGTTCCTTGCCAAACGCCGGATACCAGCTCACGTCCACGGCGGCTTCCGTCGGGCCATACAGATTATGCAACGGGGCGTGCGTAAGCTGTTCCCACTCGCGGCAAAGCTGTGCAGGCAGCGCTTCGCCGCTACAGAACACGTGCTTCAGCGTACGGCAACAACGTGCCGTCTCCGGCGTCAGCGAGGCCACAAACGCCGCCAGCATCGACGGGACAAAGTGTGTGGTGGTGATGCCATATTCTGCGAAGAATTGCTGCATCGCCTGCGGATCGCGGTGAGCTTCCGGCTCAGCCATCACCAGTTTCGCACCGGCGATAAACGGCCACCAGAATTCCCAGACCGAGACATCAAAACTGCACGGTGTTTTCTGCGCAACCACATCATCAGCCGTCAGCGGATAGTGATTCTGCATCCACAACAGACGGTTGACGATGGCTTCATGTCCGACCATCACACCTTTTGGTCTGCCAGTAGAACCTGAAGTAAAGATGATATAGGCCGTCTGTTGCGGCGTAGTCAGGCCCAATGGTTCACAGCCATCCACCGGCAACGGTTCGTTGTAGCAAAGGCTTTCAATGTTCGGGAAACGATCACGCTGATCGGCTGAAGTGATCAGCAGTTTCGGTTTCGCATCTTCCAGCATCATGTGCAGGCGATCGTCCGGGTAGCCCGTATCAAGCGGCAGCCATGCGGCCCCGGCTTCCACGATCCCGTGCAACGCCAGCGTCAGGAACACAGAACGCGGCAGCGCCACTGCGACACTGTCGCCCGGCTGAACACCATGAGCGCGTAATAACCGCGCAAGTGCCAGCGTCTGCTCGCGCAATTCACGATAGCTAAACTGATAACGTGCGTCCGCCAGCGCCGGGGCATCTGGCGTTTTTGCCGCCTGCTCCGCCACCAGCGAATTCAGCGTAGCCGCCGGGATCGCATGCGCGGTGTCGTTAATTTTTTCTAACTGCGCGTACTCGTCGTCAGAGAGCAAATCCGCATCGCCGCAGGCTAACGCCGGGTTATCCGCGAATTGCTGCAATAAAGCACTGAGGCGTGCAATGTGGCGTGTAAGCGTCGGCTCGTCATAGCGATGCTGGTTTGCCAGCACTTCCAGCGTCAGGCCGCCCGACTCATCCGGGAACAGCGCCAGTTCCAGATCATTCACCGGGCCGGTCGCCAGCGTATGGGTCGTCGCCTGTACATCGGTGAAGGCCAGATGGTAATCAAATACTTTGACGTTAAAGACCGGGCCAAACAGCGGTTCATCGCCCGCCGCGCGACCGCTGTCGCGCACAATCTGCTCGGCATCGTAACGTTGATGACGACGCATTTTCTTCAGCTGCCCGGAAAGGCGTACCGCCAGCTCTGCCAGCGTTTCTTTTCCATTCAGGGTGACGGAGAGCGGCAACACATTCAGCACCGGCCCGGTGGCGGTTAACGCCGCCGATCCCATACGACGCATAAAAATAAACCCAGCGGCAAAGTCGCTGCGCCCGCATAAACGCCCAAGCCAGAGCGCGCTCAATGCCAGCGCCAGATCGGCGCGCTGGCACTGCGGCGCCGAGGCCGCCAGACGTGAAAACGCGTGGCGATCGGCGGTCAGTTTTAGCCGCCAGATATCGGTGGTTTCCGCGCGACCTGGCAGCGGAACGGGAGAGAGTGATATCGGTGACGGCAGCGATTGACGCTGCTCGCGCCAGAACGCGCCGTCACGCTGATACGCCTCGCTTTCCCGATAGCGCTGGTATTCCTCCACCACCTCAGCAAACGGGGTAAATGGCGATGCTGGCGTCGGTTCGCCCTGCTGCCAGGCGCGGTAAATTTCGCTGATTTGGCGGGTAATTGCCGGGAAACTGAAGCCATCTACCAGCAAATGATGATAACGCTGATACCAGTACCAGCGTCGATCACCGACGCGATAAAGCTGATGACACAGCAGCGGATTACCGCTGTCCAGACGCAGGTTTTGCGCCAGATCGGCCTGCATCAGGTGCATTGCGGCCTGGTGCGGGTCGTCATCCGCGCGAAGATCGTGTATGTCAGGCGTTGTGAACGTCAGGCTGTCGTCAACCTGCTGCCACGGCTCGCCGTTGTCCTCGCCAAAACGCATACGTAACGTATCGGCCTGATTCACCCCGGCGACAATCGCGCGCGCCAGCAGTTCGCCATCCACTTCGCCTTCAAGCTCAACATAATGCGCCACGCTCCAGGCATTGGGTAACGTTGAGAGTTTTTCCGCCATCCAGATCCCCGGTTGGGCGGCGACTAACGGTAAACGCGGGCTCATGCGGCCCCCTTTTCAGAGGCATAGTGCGACGGGGTAAGCGTTGACCAGTTATCCGTGAGCCAGGCATTGCAGGCGTCAATAGATTGCGGCTCACTCATCACGCGCCAGCCCGCAGGTAGCGCGCACTGGGCAGGCCATAGACTAAACTGCTGCTGTTCATTTTGCAGAAGATAAAACAGCCCCTGCACATCGTCGAAGGGGTTACTAACTTGCATACCAAACTCCTGTCGTTAATCGTGCTTTGCTAGTCGGCGTGAACCAAAGGTTCCCAGAGCGTTATCAGCCCCGCGGTTAACCCGCCACGCCAGCAAAGCGCATCATGCCCGCCGTCAACCTGACGCCAGAAAATCGACTGCTGTGTTTGCTGTAGTTGTGATAAGAGCGCCTTATTGGCGCGAAAGATAATCGGCTCGCGTACGCCGGCTTCCAGCACGATGCGCAAGGCTGCTGGCTGTATCTCACCGCTTTTGAGGCGTTGTAAAATCAGTCCTTCTTCATGCCCACCGCGATGCGGCCACCAGTACGATCCCGACTGGCTTAATATGCAGCCAAAACGCTCCGGCCAGTAAAGCCCGGCGTAGAGCGATGAGAGGCCGCCGAAACTCTGCCCGGCCACCACGGTGCGATCGGCGCGATCGCTAAACGGCGCGATGGCCTGAACTTGTGGCAGGAGTTCCTGCTGTACCGCCTGCCAGAACGTCGGGTTACACGGCAGTTCTACGCTGCGGTGCGCATTGTCGATCACGTCGATCAACAGATAGACCGCCGGAGGCAGTTTTCCAGCCTGGGTTAACGCCGTCAGCGCCGGCCACACGGGCATGCTTTCCGCCCAGAACTGACCATCCAGCAGCACCGCCAGCGGCCTGTCGGAATCATTCTCGTCACCGGTAGTAAAAATCCACGCTCGCCGGGTGTTATTCAGGATCGTGCTATGCCATTCAATACACTGCGGCGCGTTCCAGTGCGCCGCAGGCGCCGTCCATCCCGGCTGTTCCGGGGCATTGGGCATCTCCAGCGCCGAGACCGCATGGCCGCGTCCGCCCTTCCAGCTTTGGGGATTTAACGGATCCGCCACCGCACGTGGCAAGAGCTTGCGCCAGCCTTCGCGCAGCAACGCACGATCCGGCACGCTTTGGCTAAAGATCGCTGCCGGAAAATCATCTTCGCGTTCAGAAGGGGCAAAGCAGTAGCTTCCCCGCCAGGTGGCAGGCAGCGTCGTTTGCCAGAACCAGGCATCCGTATCAGGCAGGCGTTCCAGCGTTTGTGGCGCGGAGTTGTGGTGATGATCGGTGACGCCGGTGATGTAAATCCACACCCGACGAACAGGGGATGTTTGCGCGGTGCCCTCGGGATCGCGCCACCAGAATGTGACCTGATAGCGATCGCCAACGCGTTCATATTGTGGGCCTTTTATCGTCGCCCACCAGGCATCGCTTCCTGTTGCTAACTTCTCCGTCACGTTAACCCCATGTTTAGTGTGGAATTTTTTGTTACATGTAAAAATCTATTGATAATATTATTGATAACTATTTGCATTTGCAATAACGTATTGGCGCGCAAGAGATGTCTTTCAAATTAAAAGATTAGTCAGGAACCGCTTTCTTCCCCATGGATGGCAGCTTTCGCAGTTCCCTGACACAACTCATGCCGCCTCTCCTCCCCGTGGGAATGGAGCAAGTGGAGAAAGCGGCGAAGAAAAGCAGGATTAGTGATGAATAACAAGATCAAATCCCTGGCCTTACTGGTCAATTTGGGTATCTACGGCGTCGCCTTCCCCCTCAACGCCGCAGAAACCGCCTCCACCAGCGAAACCGAATCCACTGGCGAGACGATGGTCGTCACCGCCGCGCAGCAGAATCTCCAGGCGCCGGGCGTTTCGACCATTACCGCTGATGAAATCCGTAAAAATCCGGTTGCGCGCGATGTGTCGGAAATTATCCGTACCATGCCAGGCGTGAACCTGACCGGTAACTCCACCAGCGGCCAGCGTGGCAACAACCGCCAGATTGATATTCGCGGAATGGGCCCGGAAAACACCCTGATCCTGATTGACGGTAAACCGGTCAGCAGCCGTAACTCTGTGCGTCAGGGCTGGCGCGGCGAGCGTGATACCCGTGGCGATACCAGTTGGGTACCGCCGGAGATGATCGAACGTATTGAGGTCATCCGTGGCCCGGCGGCAGCCCGTTATGGTAACGGCGCAGCGGGCGGCGTGGTGAATATCATCACTAAGAAAGGCGGCAATGAGTGGCACGGGTCGTGGGATACCTACTTCAACGTGCCGGAGCACAAAGACGAAGGCTCCACCAAGCGTACTAACTTTAGCCTGAGCGGCCCGATGGGCGGCGATTTCAGCTTCCGTCTGTACGGTAACCTGGATAAAACGCAGGCGGATGCGTGGGATATTAACAAAGGGCATCAGTCTGATCGTACAGGAATCTACTCCGACACGCTGCCTGCAGGCCGTGAAGGCGTCATCAACAAAGATATCAACGGCCAGGTGCGTTGGGACTTTGCGCCGATGCAGTCTCTGGAGTTCGAAGCGGGCTATAGCCGCCAGGGTAACCTCTACGCCGGTGATACCCAGAACACCAACAGCAACCAGCTAGTGAAAGATAACTACGGCAAAGAGACTAACCGTCTTTACCGTCAGAACTACTCTGTCACCTGGAACGGCGGCTGGGATAACGGCGTGACTACCAGCAACTGGGTACAGTACGAGCACACTCGCAACTCCCGTAAAGGTGAAGGTCTGGCGGGCGGTACGGAAGGGATCTTCTCCACCAACGACTATGTGAATATCGATCTGGCCGATCTGATGTTGCACAGCGAAGTGAGCATTCCGCTCGACCTGCTGGTTAATCAGAACCTGACGCTGGGCACCGAATGGAACCAGCAGCGCATGAAGGATTTAGGTTCGAATACCCAAACCTTTATGGGCGGCGACGTTCCGGGCGCAACCAGCACGAACCGTAGCCCTTACTCGCAGGCGGAAATATTCTCTCTGTTTGCCGAAGACAACATTGAGCTGACCGACAGCACCATGCTGACGCCAGCGCTGCGTTTCGATCATCATACCATTGTCGGCAACAACTGGAGCCCGTCGCTGAACCTGTCTCAGGGTCTGGGCGATGACTTCACTCTGAAGATGGGTATCGCGCGCGCTTATAAAGCGCCAAGCCTGTATCAGACTAACCCGAACTACATTCTCTACAGTAAAGGTCAGGGTTGCTACGCCAGCGGCGGTGCCTGCTATCTGCAGGGTAACGACGACCTGAAAGCAGAAACCAGCATCAACAAAGAGATTGGTCTGGAGTTCAAACGTGATGGCTGGCTGGCCGGTGTGACCTGGTTCCGTAACGATTATCGCGACAAAATTGAAGCGGGCTACTCTGCGGTTTCCAGTAACGCCAGCGGTACCGATATCTACAAATGGGAAAACGTGCCGAAAGCCGTAGTTGAAGGCCTTGAAGGAACGTTGAACATTCCGGTTAGCGAAACGGTGAACTGGACCAACAACATCACCTACATGCTGCAAAGTAAGAACAAAGAGACCGGCGATCGCCTGTCCATCATTCCGGAGTATACGCTGAACTCCACTCTGAGCTGGCAGGTACATCAGGATGTCTCCTTGCAGTCGACCTTCACCTGGTACGGCAAGCAGCAGCCGAAGAAATACAACTATAAAGGGCAACCGGCCACGGGCCCGGAAACAGAAGAAGTCAGCCCTTATAGCATCGTTGGCCTGAGCGCGACCTGGGATGTGACCAAAAACGTCAGCCTGACCAGCGGCGTGGATAACGTCTTCGATAAACGCCACTGGCGTGAAGGTAATGCCCAGACCACGGGCGGGGCTACCGGTTATATGTATGGCGCAGGCGCGAATACCTATAACGAATCTGGCCGTACCTGGTTTATGAGCGTGAACACCCACTTCTAATTGTAATGTTGTTCCGGATCCTCTCCCCGCCAGGGGAGAGGATGATGGGGAAAAGATGCAAACCTACCATTCTACATTTACCCTCGCCCACCATCTTCTACACCGTATTGATTTTCAGCCAGAAACCTTTAGCGACGGCGATTTGCTGTGGTTACCGCATCACGCCGACCTGGCGCATTTCGGCAAAAAACGACGTATTGAGCATCTTGCCGGACGCATTGCCGCCGCGTATGCGCTGCAGCCCTTTGGCCTGAAAGCCATTCCCGGCATCGGTGAACAGCGCCAGCCACTGTGGCCGGAAGGCATTTTTGGCAGCATCAGCCACAGTGGAAAACGGGCGATCGCCGCCGTTTCCCGCAAGCCCGTTGGCATTGATATCGAGCACATCTTCAGCTCGCAGTTAGCTGCCGAAGTGGCGACGCAGATTGCCTCGCCTGCGGAGATTTTTCGCCTGCAAACCAGCGGCCTGCCTTTTGCGATTGCCCTGACGCTGGCGTTCTCTGCCAAAGAGAGCGTCTATAAAGCATTCTCTTCACAGGCAGAGCCCTGCCCGGGATTTGCAGCAGCAGAGATGACCGCGATTGATGAGAATGCGCTTTGTCTGCGCTTAGCACCGGCGTTTTCAGCCCGGCTTGCCGGGAAGGAGATCAGTGTGGCTTATGAGGTAGAGGGCGACGAGGTGGTGACCTGTACGGTGACTCCTCTTTAATGGAAGCGCGATACGTTGTCTCGCATCGCGCACTCAGGCTATTTAAATAAATGCTTCAGGCTGTGTGGCTGGCAGCGAAGATATTGATTCGACGCGTGAACCTGCGCGCCCAGCGCCGCCGCTGCATGCCATGGCCATCTCGGATTATAAAGTACGCCACGCGCGAGCCCGATAAAATCAGCATCGCCACCCGCCACAATTGACTCGGCGTGTTCTGGCTCGGTAATTAAGCCCACCGCAACGACCGGGATAGTAACGGCGGATTTCACCGCCCGGGCCAACGGAACCTGATAGCCTGGGAAAACGTCAATCTGCTGATCAGGATGCAAACCGCCGCTGGAAACATGTATTGCATCCACCCCACGTTCTTCCAGCAGTCTTGAAAATTCGACCGCTTCCTGAATATCGAACCCGCCCTCAACCCAGTCGGTTGCAGAGATGCGCACACTGATGGCTTTATCCGCCGGAAACGCGGCGCGAACGACGTCAAAGATTTCAAGTGGGAACCGGACTCTGTTTTCAAAAGAACCGCCATAATTATCCATTCTTTGATTCGACAGCGGCGATAAAAATTGATGCAGCAGATAGCCATGAGCAGCGTGTATCTGGATAAGATCCACATCCAGCCGGGCCGCGCGTTTCGCAGCATCCGCAAATTGCTGGCGCACGGTGTCTAACCCTTCGCTATCCAGCGCCGCGGGTGTGGAATGCCCCTCATTATAGGGAATGGCCGAAGGCGCGACGGTCTGCCAACCGCCCTCTTCATCGGGCGCGAGTGGCCCTTTTTGCTCCCACGGTTTGGACGTGGATGCTTTCCTGCCCGCATGAGCCAACTGGATTGCGATAGGCATATCTGACCACTGACGAATGGAAGCAATCACCCGGCCCATGGCTTCTTCACAACGATCGTCGTACAAACCTACATCCGCAAAGGTAATGCGCCCTTCGGGAGAAACGGAGGTTGCTTCAATGGTCAGTAACCCTGCGCCCGACTGCGCCAGTTGCCCCAGATGCTGCACATGCCAGTCATTCATGCAGCCATCCGTTGCCGAGTACTGGCACATAGGGGCAATCACGATGCGATTATCAATTTCAAGGTTGCGAATGCGAAAAGGCGTGAACAGCTTGGGTTGCGACATATCTTTTACTCCAGAGTGACTGTTGGATTTCGATAACATTAACTATCGCGCAAAAAAATCAACGGGTCATGTTTGTCATCCACCTTACGCCCAAAATCAGGAAATTCCTCGCGTAAAACCAACCATGGCGTGCTTCCATTGCGATGAAGAAACAGACAGAACGGCAAATTAATTCGGCAGCATAGAATAATCCACCAACAATTACCGAATAATCAGCACAGTAAGTAAATAAATAAGACATTCGTCGAGTTTTTGCGGGCAAAAAAGATAGTTTAGCCGCGTAATTACCCCTATCATCCCTGGTGATACATTCAGACAAATTATGAAACACTTTGTCAGTGTTAAGGGAAGCGAATGAGTACACACACTACAACACCAGGGAACGGGGCCGGTGAAAGCCGTCTGATGAGCGGTTTCCTCAATGCGATTGAACGCGCCGGGAATAAACTTCCTGAACCGGCGTTAATATTTTTCTACTTTTTGCTGGTCGTCATGGGGCTGTCTGCCGTCCTGTCGTTGATGACTTTTGATGTCGTCAATCCTATGACGCAGGAGACCGTTCAGGTCAACAACCTGCTCTCCGCCGAAGCGCTCACCAATACGCTGGCCAATATGGTGACGACGTTCACCACCTTCGCCCCGCTCGGTATTGTGCTGGTGGCGATGCTCGGCGTCGGCGTAGCCGAAAGCTCCGGCTTTATTAACGTCGGCCTGAAGAAGATGCTGCGCGTGACGCCGAAGAAACTGCTGACGCCGATGCTGATTTTTGTCGCGATGTTCAGCCACGTGGCGGCAGATGCAGGCTATGTACTGGTGATTCCGTTGGGTGCAATTATCTTTATGTCCGCCGGGCGTCACCCGCTGGTAGGGATCGCCGCTGCATTCTCGGGCGTCTCGGGCGGGTTTGCCGCTAACATGGTGCCTACCGGAAACGATGCGCTGTTGCAGGGCTTTACCCAGGCCGCGGCGCAGTTGCTCGACAGCACCTATACCGTCAACACGCTGTGTAACCTCTTCTTCGGAATTGCGTCTTCAATTCTGATCACCCTGGTCGGCTGGTGGGTCACCGAGCGCATCGTTGAGCCGCGCGTCAGCAAAATGACCATCGACGGCGATTATAAGCATGAAGAAGATATGTCCAGCGTCTCAGACAAAGAGAGCCGCGCCTTTAATCGCGCGTCGCTGGTAATGCTGCTGGGCCTTGCGGCGCTGGCGGCAGCGGCCTGGCCGGAAGGCTCGATGCTGCGCGGCACCGACGGCTCGCTCACCTCTTACAGCGCGCCAATCATGAAATCCATTGTGCCGCTGATTTTCCTGATCTTTATTCTGCCGGGGATTGTGTACGGCTTTGCCTCCGGTACGTTTAAAACCGGAAAAGATGTCATCGCGTCGATGAATGACGCGATGAGCAAAATGGGCTCATACATGGTGATGGCGTTCTTCTGCGCCATGTTCATTAAAGCGTTCAGCGACTCGAACATTGGCACACTGCTGGCGCTGGTCGGCGCGGATGGCCTGAAAGCGATGGAGCTGCCGGGTGAAGCGACGATTATTGGCATGATCCTGCTGACCGCCGCCGTGAACCTGCTGATTGGTTCCGCCTCGGCCAAATGGGGTTTGTTATCGCCGATTATGGTACCGATGCTGATGGCTGTCGGTATCTCCCCGGAACTGACCCAGGCGGCATTCCGTATCGGGGATTCCAGCACCAATATTATCACCCCGCTGATGGTCTTTTTCCCACTGGTGGTGGTCTATTGCCAGCGCTATGTGAAGGGCGCGGGCGTCGGCACGCTGGTATCCATGATGATGCCTTACTCCATCGCCTTCTTTATTAGTTGGAGCCTGTTCCTGCTGGCCTGGTGGGGGCTGGGAATGCCGCTTGGCGTCGCTGCGCCGTACACCTGGAGCGCGGGTTAACCCTAACGTTACGGACGGTACTTAATCGCACCGTCCGATCTCTTTTTTTCTCCCACCTATACTAAAGGCACCAGTCACCATCGTGAGACGACTATGCCTTTACCTGACTTTCATGTTTCTGCACCTTTTACGCTCGGCATTGAGCTTGAGCTTCAGGTCATTAACCCGCCAGGTTACGATCTTTGCCAGGACTCTTCAGCCCTGATAGCCGCCGCCAGCCGTGGAGTAGCACAGGGGGAAATCAAGCATGACATCACTAACAGCATGCTGGAGGTGGCAACGGGCGTGTGTGACGATATCCACCAGGCCGCCACCCAGCTTGCCGCCATTCAACGCGCCGTACTCCGTGCGGCGTCCGAGCAGCATGTCAAAATTTGCGGCGGCGGAACGCATCCGTTCCAGCGCTGGCAAAGTCAGGAGGTCGGGGATAATCCCCGTTATCAGCACACTCTCGAAGCCTATGGCTACCTTGCCCGTCAGGCGACAGTGTTTGGTCAACACGTGCATGTCGGCTGCACCAACGGCGACGATGCGCTGTATCTGCTGCACGGCCTTTCGCGCTACGTTCCACATCTGATTGCGCTCAGCGCCGCGTCGCCCTATCTGCAAGGTGCCGATAGCAGCTTCGCCTGCGCGCGGCTCAATATTTTCTCGGCGTTTCCCGATAACGGCCCCATGCCCTGGGCCGCAAACTGGCAAGAGTTTACCCGGCTGTTTCGCCAGTTGAGCTACACCAGCATGGTCGACAGCATTAAAGACTTACACTGGGATATTCGCCCCAGCCCGCATTTTGGCACGGTAGAGGTGCGCGTCATGGACACGCCGCTCACCCTCGGCCACGCAGTGAATATGGCCGGGCTGATTCAGGCGCTGGCGCACTGGCTGCTTGATAAACGCCCGCATAAAGTCAGTCCGCAGGATTACCTGCTGTATAAGTTCAATCGCTTCCAGGCATGCCGTTATGGTCTTCAGGGCGTGGTGACCGATGTCGCCAGCGGCGAACAGCGCACCATTGCCAGTGAACTGGAAACGCTGCTGGAACAGCTACAACCGTACGCCGACGTACATCGCGCCGGAAGCGCGCTCGAAGAACTGGCGCTGATGGTGAAACACGGAAAAAGCGAAGCCCAGCGCATGCGCGAGTTTATCGCCGGGGGTGGCTCGTTGATAAGCCTGGTACAACAGCACTGCGACACCTGGGCGGCCTGAGCACAGAAAACCTTTGCATGAGCGGGATTACGCGCTATTTTGCCCTCCCGCTCATCGCACAAGGAACGAAGATATGCTGCGTCTTTGGCCGTTGCCCGCTCTGCTTGCGCTAACGCCGTTCGCCCATGCCGCCTGCACGCTGACCGACCCGTCACTTAAGCTTCAAAGCTATGAAGTCGATCTGCAACAAGAAAATATCACCCTGCGCTGGAAGAAACCGGACGGCAAAGCCTGGGGTTCACTCTATTCGCTGCTGGCGGATATCAACGGCAACGGGCAGGTGCTGATGGCGATGAACGGCGGGATTTATGGCAAAGATTATGCGCCACTGGGGCTCTATATCGAAAAGGGAAAAAAGCTGGCGCCGATTAATCGCGCATCCGGCGGCGGCAACTTCTTTATTCGCCCGGGCGGCGTGTTTTATCTCAAGAATCAAAAAGCAGGCATCGTGACGCTTGATGCGCTAAAAAGCACCAAAGGGATGGAATACGCAGTGCAGTCCGGCCCGATGCTGATTGAAAACGGCACCATCAACTGGCGTCTAAAGCCGTCGGCCAGTTCGCGAAAATTACGTAATGCGGTGGGCATTAACCGTCAGGGCCGCGTGGTGTTTATGCTGAGCGCGAAAGAAACCAATTTTTATGATTTCGCCTGCTATGCGCAGTCAAAGCTGGATATCAAGCAGATGCTGTATCTTGATGGCACGATTTCGAAGATGTATCAGAAGGGAAGTTCGGTACCGTGGCAGTATCATCCGTTTGTCACCATGATTACAGTGGAGAGTAAAACGTCTTCCTGAGCATTGCCGGATGGCGGCTACGCCTTATCCGGCCTACAAGTAAACAGGCCCGGTAAGCGACGCGCCACCGGGCCTTTTTTCAATTAAGCAGCCTTGCGGAATCGCCTCGTCAGGCGCTTCTCAATCTCGACGATGAAGAACATCACCGCACCCATTGCCAGCGTCACGAACCAGTAGCGAGCAGGCAGCGCTTCGGTGCCGAACATCATCTGCATCACCGGCAGATAGATAATCGCCAGCTGGAGCAGCAACAGAACGCCCGTCACCATCCAGATACCTTTGTTCTTCAGCAGGCCGCGGTTGATAGAGAAACCGTCGGTGTTACGGCAGTTAATCATGTACAGCCACTGCGCGGTCACCAGCATCTGCAACAGCACGGTACGGACAAACTCTGCGCTGTGGCCGCGTGGCGCCAGCCAGGCTTCCAGAATGAAGGCGCTGATGGCAATCATCGAGCCGACAAACGCCACACGCCAGACCGCAAACGCGTCCATGACGTGCTGGCCGGTTTTACGCGGCGGGCGATTCATCACGTTACGCTCGGCGGCTTCGAAGGCCAGGCCGAAGGAAAGCGTCGCGGAGGTCGCCATGTTCATCCACAAAATCAGCACCGGCGTCAGCGGGATCATATTCCCTGCCAACAGGGCAATCACCACCAGCAGACCCTGCGCCAGGTTGGTTGGCATGATAAAGAGGATCGTCTTCTTCAGGTTGTCGTACACCCGACGCCCCTCTTTGACCGAGCTGGCGATGGTGGCGAAGTTGTCGTCGGTCAGCACCATGTCCGCCGCCTCTTTGGTGACTTCGGTGCCTTTAATCCCCATCGCAATGCCGACATCAGCCTGACGCAGCGCTGGCGCGTCGTTCACACCGTCGCCAGTCATCCCGACCACTTCACCGTTCTTCTGCAACGCTTTAACCAGACGCAGTTTATGCTCCGGGCTGGTGCGGGCAAAGATGTCATACTCCACCGCCGCTTTCGCCAGCTCGTCGTCATCCATGTGCTCCAGCTGGTAGCCGGTCATCGCTTCGGTCGCATTGTGGATCCCCAACATCTGACCAATGCTCATCGCCGTTTGCGGGTGATCGCCGGTGATCATTTTCACGCGGATCCCTGCCGTCTGGCAGGTGTGGATCGCATCGACCGCTTCCGGGCGTGGCGGGTCCATCATCCCGGCGATACCAAGGAAGATAAGCCCCTGCTGGAGGTCGCTGTGATCCAGCGTGGTCGCGCCGATATCGGCAGGTTTAATAGCCGCCGCCACCATACGCAGGCCCTGACGGGCAAAGCGCTCCATCTCGGACTCCCAGTAGGCGCGGTCGAATGTCGCCAGGCCACGTGCAGTCTGCTGCTGCTCACACAGCGCAAAGAGTACATCCGGCGCGCCAGTAACCATCACCCACTCTTCCGCATCCAGCTTATAGTGCGTTGCCATGTACTTGTACTGGGAATCAAACGGGATCTTCGCCACCAGTTCCGTGGTCACCGGCTCCAGCGACGCTTTCGTTGCCAGTACCTTCAGTGCGCCTTCGGTCGGCCCACCGGTAATTCCCCAGTGGCCCAGCTCATTGCGTACCAGTTGGCTATCGTTACAGAGATCAATCGTGCGCAGGTATTTTTCCAGCACCGTATAAGGCTGAACTTTTACCGGCTCATTGCTGCCCTCAAGGTAGAGATTGCCAACCGGCTCGTAGCTGTCGCCGTCCACGCGGTAGCAGCTATCGGCGGTGATCACCGCTTTCACGGTCATCTCGTTCATGGTCAGGGTGCCGGTTTTATCAGAGCACACCACGGTCATCGCGCCCAGCGTCTCAACGGTTGGCAGCTTACGAATAATCGCCCGCTTACGCGCCATCGCCTGTACGCCCAACGAGAGGATAATCGAGATAATCGCCGGTAAACCCTCGGGTACCGCCGCGACAGCCAGGCTAATCAGCGACAGCAGCAATTCGCCCATCGGCATATCGCGCAGCAGCACGCTGAACACGAACAGTACCGCCATCATCGCCAGAATAATGACGAAAATCGCTTTACCGAGTTTGTCCATCTGCACCAGCAGCGGCGTGCGGTTAGTTTCAACGTCAGCCATCATCTGGTTGATGCGGCCAAGCTCGGTCGCCTGCCCGGTTGCCACCACCACACCTACGCCGCCGCCCGCGCTCACGGTGGTGCCGGAGAACAGCATATTGGTGCGATCGCCCAGCGGCAGGTCGCCGGTCAGCGCGTCGGTGTGCTTATCGACAACCGTCGACTCACCGGTGAGAATCGCCTCTTCCACGCGCAGGTTATGCGCTTCAATCAGGCGCATATCCGCCGGGATACGGTCGCCCGCGCGCAGCACTACGATATCACCTGGCACCAAATCGGTGGTCGGGATCGTGGCGTGTTTGCCGTCGCGGATCACCTGAGCGTCGCTGGAGAGCATGTTGCGAATGCTTTGCAGCGATTTCTCCGCGTTGCTCTCCTGGATATAACCAATTAGCGCGTTAATCACCGTAACGCCGAGAATCACAGCGGTATCGACCCAATGGCCCATCACCGCCGTCATCACAGCAGCGGCCAGCAGGATGTAGATCAGGACGTCGTTGAAGTGCGCGAGGAAGCGCAGCCACGCGGGCTTACCTTTCTTCTGCGGCAGCGCATTAGGGCCGAGCTTCTGCAAGCGAGCGGCGGCTTCAGCCCGGCTCAGACCTTCCGGCTGGGTTTGCTTTTGCTCAAGGATCTGGGCAAGGGTTTGCTGATAAGCCTGCCGGTGGGTGTTACCGCCCGTTGGCGGTATGTTCTGCGGGTTCATCATTTTAGACACGATAAATTTCCTTCTAAATTCCTGTATACGGAAGGCCTGAAATCATTTCTGGCCAAGGCTAAGACGTTTTAATAATTATTAATCCTTGCGGATGAAAAAATTGATCTCACGCAATATTCGATATCCATTAAAATTCAAAGATGATGCCAGTTGATTTAATAATATTAATATTACAGAATGTTCTTAAACTCAAACTAAACGAGGTAAATTATGTTCGGAATCTACCGCGGACGCCGCCTGGCGCTGTACATCGCCGCTGCAATCATCGTTGCAACGCTGATTGGCTACAGCACTTATACATTTGTAAAACTACTGGGTTAAACATGACGATTATTTACGTAAATTAGCGTTCATTTAAACCCAGAGTATTTATTTAATTCATCTACGAATTAATACGTAGCGGCTGTTTTTTATTTTCCAAAATATGTTTACACAGAATCATTGCGTTATGCCGCCTATTGCCGGAAAATATAGTTTTTAACCTAAGATTAACATCGCATGAAACACCCGCTCGAAACCCTGATTTCTGCCGCCGGTATTTTGCTTATGGCGCTACTCTCTTGCCTGCTGCTACCGGCGCCCTCTCTCGGCTTAACGCTGGCGCAAAAACTGGTCGAGGCCTTCCATCTGATGGATCTCGACCAGCTTTATACCCTGCTGTTTTGTCTCTGGTTTTTAGTGCTTGGCGCTGTAGAGTACTTTGTTCTGCGCTACGTATGGCGCCGCTGGTTTGCCGTGCGCTAAGCCGGTTAAATCGCGCAGCCCCAGCACCAGCGCTTCACTCCATCCGGCGTAATCATGGCCGCTGGATGAGGCATGAAAACTCACTGGATACCCTTTTTCACGCAGCACCTGCTCAAACGCCAGCGTGTGGCGATAGTTGCCACCGCCGGGCCCGCTGCTCTCAAACTGCCCGGCCTGTAACCAGAAGCGTAATGGGTAGCGCGGCGACTGCGCATATTGCCGGGCAAGCCAGTTCACCGGCTCGCCTTTCGGCGCCCACCAATAGGAGCCTGACAGGCTCAACACATTGCCAAACAGACGCGGATAGCGCAGCGCCACCCACGAAGAAGCCAGCCCGCCGTAGCTCGACCCGGCCAGAATCGTCTTCTGCCGCGTTAGCGTAATGCCTTGCTGTTGCAGGAATGGCACCAGCTCATGGGCCATAAAATCCGCAAAATGAGGATTCGGCGGCAGCTCTTTTCCGCGTCTTGCGTGGTCCAGGCTATCAATGAAAACAATATTGATTGGCGGCAGCAGATGGCGAGCAATCAGGCCATCCAGCACGTTAGCGGTGCGATACTCATCCTGCCAGTTTTGCCCATCAAACATAAACATCGTCCATCGCGCGGGCTGCGCGACGCGGGGGCGATAGATTTTGATTTCGCGGCTGTTGCCAAGATGGTGGCTACTCAACGTATGGCGCGTCAGGCTACCGTAGCGGATCGGCTGGGCCATGCGTTGGGCGGAGAAGTAACGGGAAGCTGGCAGCGCCAGTAGAGAAAAGCGGTTCCAGCGATCGAGCGTCAATGGGCTCAGCGTCAGCGGGTTAAGCGGATCGGCCTGCGCACTGACCTGAATAGCGCGCTGTTGCTCGCGCAAACTGCCCGCGACTTTAGGCACATCCGGGGCGAGTTTATATTGCATCAGCGTATCGGCAGGCACGACATAACTGCGAAACCAGACGTCCGACTGCCCTAAGCGAAACAGCGCATCATGATCGCCACCGGGCGAGCCCAGAAGATAAACATTGCTGCGCGCGCCGCGCCACAGGAAGGTCACCCGTTTATGCTGCGCGTCGACGGGCTCCACCATCGGGGTTCCTTCCTGCTGACGCGTCAGCCAGAACGCGTCAGTATTCCTACCGGCGGCAAGTTCACGTGCGAGTTTTTGCAGTTGCGGGCTGGCGGGCGATTGCTGCTCTTCCACCGCCAGCGCGTGAGTTTCATTGATTTGCCACTGGAAATGCCAGGCCGAGCCCGCTTCACCGTGTAATACCAGTGAAGAGGACTGCTTAACCGGCAGAGAAAACAGCAACATATGCTGCCCATCCGTCGGGCCACCGGACACCAGCGTGCGAATGGCGCGGTTTTGCTCATCCAGTAACTGCGCATCGGTCACGCCCGATAAGCGCGCCGAGACATAATTTTCGCCCAGCGCTGGCAGAGTAAAACAAACCTCGCCGCTGGCATCAAATTTGCCCTTCTGCTCCCCCCGGTTGGGAGAGGTTTCACACTCCATCGCTGATGCAGGCAGCGCCGTCAGCCCAATCAGTAATCCACTCCACGCCAGTTTCATCGAACACACATTCCCGTTGAAATTTGTTAACAACGCTAATGCAAATGGGAATTGTTTTCAATAGATGAGATGGGGCTGGGTGACCGTTGCCTCTCCCCTCACCCCGGCCCTCTCCCACGGGGAGAGGGAGAAAACCGCACATGCCTCACCACCAGCACAATCGGTTCCATCTCCCTGCGGGAGAGGGAGAAAACCGCACATACCTCACCACTGGCACCATCGGTCCCCTCTCCCTGTGGGAGAGGGACAGGGTGAGGGGGAACAGGCCGCCGCCCCGCCCTAATGCATCTGACTACAAAAATTCTCCCGACGATACGCTCCCGGCGACTGGTTAAACGTCCGGGTGAAGACGCGGGTAAATGTCTGCTGTGAATCAAAGCCATATTTCAGACAAATGTCATACACGCGCTGGTTGGTCGTGCGCAGCTCCTGCGCCGCCAGGCTGAGTTTGCGCTGGCGGATATAGCGCCCCAGACTCTCGCCTTTGTACTGCAAAAAGAGCCGTTGCAGATGCCATTTCGAGTAGCCCGCGTGACGTGCGATATCGTCAATGCGAAGCGGTTGGTGCAGGTTGTCATCGATCCACTCAACGATAGTGTCGATAACCTGAGCGGAAATAGTCATGCTTCCCTCTCCTTCTCTTTTTTATTACTGCTGGTGATTATTCCCACCAGGCCCGGAATTGCTGTGTACGGTCGGCAAGCGCTACGGGCTCGCCCTGCATCGGTGTCAGCAGACGATAAGCCTTACCCTTGCTGGCCTGAGCAAGCCGTTTATACGGGTCATCCCACGTGTGTTTTGCCAGCACAAAGCGCCCGGA
This sequence comes from Pseudocitrobacter faecalis, assembly GCF_965231525.1. Taxonomy (NCBI): domain Bacteria; kingdom Pseudomonadati; phylum Pseudomonadota; class Gammaproteobacteria; order Enterobacterales; family Enterobacteriaceae; genus Pseudocitrobacter; species Pseudocitrobacter faecalis. The sequence continues at coordinate 3,096,584 of NZ_CBDDNJ010000002.1, forward strand.
GTGGCCCGGCAGCACAGCAGCGGCATGCAGGTCGACGGCGGCCTGAGCGGTCTCTTCAGGGTGCATATGGATATAGCGCCAGTCCTGGTCATACTGACCATTTTCCAGAATCGCGACATCAACAACACCAAACTGCTCACCAATGGCTTTGAAGTGCGGCCCATAGCCGGAGTCACCGCTGTAGTAAATTTTTCGCTGCGGCGTGACGAACATAAAGCTGGCCCACAGGGTCTGGTTGCGCTTGATACCGCGCCCGGAGAAATGCCGCGCGGGCAGTACGTGTACGCTCAGCGACGGGCTGATTTCAACCTGTTCCTGCCAGTCTGCCTCGGTCACCCGCTCGTCATTCATTCCCCAGTAACGCAGATGCGACCCCACGCCCAGCGGCACCACCGCCCTTTTTACCTTCGGGATCAGCGCCTTAATCGTCGCGTAATCCAGATGGTCGTAATGATCGTGCGAGATAATCAGCAGATCGATTTCCGGCATGTTTTTCGCGTGCCAGGGATAATCCCCGGCAAATGCTTTATTCAGAAACGAGAACGGCGCGGCGTAGTTGCTGAACACCGGATCAATCAGAATGCGTTTCCCCGCCAGTTGCAGATACCACGATGAATGACCCAGCCAAATCGTAACCTCTTCCTGCAACGGAATGTTTGCCAGATCGGTCGCGACCATCGGCAGCGGTTGTGCCGGGCGCGCATTCTCGCGTTTGACCGTCAGAAACTCCCACCAGGCCACCAGCATGTTTTTGTCGCTGGTAAATCCCGGCGTCGGCAACTGATTGTGGAATACACCGTCACGGTAGTTTGGCGACGCCTCTACCCGGCTCTTCTCAGCCCCCTGCGGAGCCTGGCCGAAACCGGCATTCAGAACAAAAGGCAGACTCGCTGCGGATGCAATAAGCATGATGACAACCACACTGATGATGAAAGGTTTCATTTCCTGACCAGACAGATGCCTCATCCTGAAGCAGCGTGAAAAACTTGATTATGAGTGAGTAGGCACTCATTATAGAGAGAGGGAGAAAAAATCGTCAAGCCGATTTTCGAATTTTGACCTGCCTCGTTGAAGTGAGGCCGGGTTGCATGTTTCAATCTCTTCTTTTGTACGCAGTGAGGTAAAGTGTAGTGGCTCGTCCCAAGAGTGAAGATAAAAAGCAGGCGTTACTGGATGCCGCAACGGTGGCTTTTGCCCAATCCGGCATTGCCGCCTCGACGGCGCTAATCGCCCGCAACGCGGGGGTCGCAGAAGGCACCCTGTTCCGCTATTTTGCCACCAAAGACGATCTGCTTAATGCGCTTTACCTGCATCTGAAATACGACCTTTGCCAGGCGATGATTGCCGGGCTCAGCAATTCTGAAGCCCCGAAAGAGGTGATTCACAGCATCTGGAACAGTTACATCGACTGGGGCGTACGTAATCCGGTCGGCAACCGCGCGATGCGCCGTATGTCGATGAGCGAAAAGATCACCGAAGCGACAAAACAGCAGGTAAAAGAGATGTTCCCGGAACTCAACCGCCTGTGCCAACGTTCTGTGCGCCCGGTGTATCTGTCCGGCGAGTTCGAAACCTTTGGCGACGCGCTGTTTCTTTCACTTGCGGAAGCCACCATTGAATTCGCCAGCCAACAGCCCGCGCGTGCGGATAAACTCAAAGCGCTGGGTTTTGAAGCAATGTGGCGCGCTCTGGCCGAGGAAAAGCCTTAACGCTATCCGTCCGGTAGCGGATTCCCCCATGTTGACAGCACGATATTCTGAAAATTAAAAAGCTGCGGCCATTCTACGGCAGACTGTTTTATAGTAGACCCTCTTCTCATCATCATGAAATCAGGGTCATTATGTTCGAACATCAGCTGGCATCGCGCGCCACAGGGCTGAAACCTTCCGCCGTCCGCGAACTCCTCAAACACAGCAAACTGCCCGGCGTTATCTCGCTTGGCGGTGGTATTCCTGCGCCAGAACTGTTTGATAACGAAGGTATTCAGCTCGCGGTACAGCAGGTTATGGCGTCACAATTTCAGGAAGCGATGCAGTACAGCCTGAGCGAAGGTTACCCGCCGCTGCGTCAGGCGATTGCCGATATTTGTCGCGCGCGCGGCGTGGCTTGTGACGCGTCACAGGTTTACATCACGTCCGGCTCTCAGCAGTCGCTGGATATTGTTGCCCGCACGCTGCTTAACCCTGGCGATGTGGTCGTCGTCGAGCGCCCAACTTATCTGGCGGCGTTGCAGGTTTTCCAGCTGGCGCAGGCCAACATTCAGAGCGTCGATACCGACGAAGACGGCATGCTGGTGGAACAACTGGCCGATTTAGTGCAGACCAGCCCGGTTAAAGTAGTGTATCTGGTTCCTACCTTTGGCAACCCTGGCGGCAAGACGCTCAGCGAACCGCGCCGCCGTCGTCTGGTCGAGCTGGCAAAACAGCACGGCTTTATCATCGTTGAAGACGACCCGTACGGTGAAATCAGCTTTACGGATGAACGCCCGCAGCCGCTTTATCAACACGCGATGGCGCTCGGCTGCACCGACCAGGTCATCTATACCTCAACCTTCTCCAAAATTCTGGCGCCGGGTATGCGCGTGGGCTGGCTGGTGATGCCGGAATGGCTGGCAAACAAAGCCATTATCGTGAAACAGGCGACCGATCTGCATACCAGCACCCTGTCGCAGCAAATCACGGCACAGTATCTTTCTCTGAATCGTCTGCCCGCACAAATTGCGCTGATCCGCGAAGATTATCGTAAAAAATGCGAAACGCTGGCGAGTGCGCTGGAAGCCAAACTGGGCGATCATCTTGCTTTCAGCCGCCCGAAAGGCGGGATGTTCCTGTGGGCCCATTTCCGCTACCCGTTCAATACTACCGAATGGCTGAAAAAGACGCTGGAAAACCGCGTGGTCTTTGTGCCGGGCGAAGCGTTTTATAACGATGCGCCTGACGTCACGACGCTGCGTCTCTCTTACTCCACCGTTTCTCACGAAGGGTTGGTTGAGGCGGTCGATCGTCTGGCAAAATCACTGTAAGCCTGACGGGGACGGTGCCGCCGTTCCCGTTTTGCACAACGGAGGAGCGATGGACAGTGAAGCATTACACGCCAGCGCAAAACGCCTGGCGCTGGAGATGCCGTTTGCCGAGCTGACCTGGCCTTTTGGCCCGGAGTACGATGTGTTCTGTATCGGCGGAAAAATCTTTATGATCAACCTGTGGACTCGCGGCTTGCCCGTTGTCAATCTCAAGTCAGATCCGGAAATTTCGCTGCTCAATCAGGCTATCTATCCCAGCATCAAACCGGGATACCATATGAATAAAAAGCACTGGGTCTCTGTCTATCCGGGTGATGATATTACGCCAGCGTTACTGGAATCGCTGATTACCGATTCATGGGAACGCGTTGTCGATAAGTTGCCAAAACGCGAGCAAAAACGGTTTCGTCCTCAATGATTTTCCGTTTTTATCAATAACTGTTATCGCATTTTTCACACTTCTCAAATCGCCTTCTGCGCTGTACCCTTTTCCGTCTTAACGCACCGCTTGAGCGGTGCTTTTTATCATTCAGGAGTTGTTATGGATATCATTTCCGTTGCCAAAAAGCGCTATTCCACTAAAGCCTTCGACGCCAGCAAAAAACTGACCGCTGAGCAGGCAGACAACCTGAAGACGCTGCTGCAATTCAGCCCGTCCAGCACCAACTCTCAGCCGTGGCACTTTATCGTTGCCAGCAGCGATGAAGGCAAAGCACGCGTGGCGAAATCTGCAGCCGGGAACTACGTCTTCAACGAACGTAAAATGCTGGACGCCTCTCACGTGGTGGTCTTCTGCGCCAAAACCGCGATGGATGACGCATGGCTTGAGAAAGTGGTTGATCAGGAAGAGGCCGATGGCCGCTTTGCCACTCCGGAAGCGAAAGCCGCTAACCACAAAGGCCGTACGTTCTTTGCTGATATGCACCGCAAGGATCTGAAAGATGACGATCAGTGGATGGCAAAACAGGTTTACCTGAATGTCGGTAACTTCCTGCTGGGCGTCGGCGCTATGGGCCTGGATGCGGTACCGATTGAAGGTTTCGACGCCGCCGTGCTCGACGCCGAATTTGGCCTGAAAGAGAAAGGCTTCACCAGCCTGGTGGTCGTGCCAGTGGGTCATCACAGCGTGGAAGATTTCAACGCTGCTCTGCCGAAATCGCGTCTGCCGCTGTCAGAAATCTTGACTGAGATTTAATTTATCCCCCTCACCCGGCCCTCTCCCACAGGGAGAGGGAGAAACCAGCACCAAAATTTAACCTGGCGCGATCGGTTCCCTCTCCCTGTGGGAGAGGGCTAGGGTGAGGGCACCAAACCGCACCGTAATTCCCACCAATTTGCATAATATCCCCCCAGCCGCCATTATAGGCACTGGTTATAAAGGAGATGTTATGCAGGAATTGATAGCTCAGGTCGAAGAACTCGGCATCGAAATAAATCACACCAGTTCCCTGGTGATTATCTTTGGTATTATTTTACTTACCGCAATTGTCGTACATATTATCCTGCACCGTATTGTGCTACGGACATTTGAGCGACGCGCACAGGCCAGCAGCAAATTATGGCTGCAAATCATTACCCAAAATAAACTTTTCCATCGACTGGCGTTTACCCTGCAAGGGATTATCGTCAACGTACAGGCCGTTTTATGGCTACAAAAAGGCAGCGATGCGGCGCAAATTCTAACAACCTGCGCTCAACTGTGGGTCATGCTTTATGCCCTGTTGTCTTTCTTCTCGTTATTAGATGTTATCTTTAATCTCAGCCAGAAATTTTCCGCGGCGTCTCAGTTACCGCTTAAAGGGATATTCCAGGGGGTGAAACTAGTCAGTGCCATCCTGGTCGGTATTCTGATTATTTCTCTGCTACTGGGGCAATCACCGGCGATTCTGATTAGTGGCCTTGGCGCGATGGCCGCCGTGCTGATGCTGGTGTTTAAAGACCCGATTCTTGGCCTGGTCGCCGGTATTCAGCTCTCAGCCAACGATATGCTGAAGCTTGGTGACTGGCTGGAGATGCCGAAATATGGCGCTGACGGCGCGGTCACGGATATCGGCCTGACCACCGTAAAAGTGCGTAACTGGGATAACACCATTACCACCATTCCTACCTGGTCGCTGGTCTCTGACTCTTTTAAAAACTGGAGCGGTATGTCTGCATCCGGTGGGCGTCGAATTAAGCGCAGCATTAATATCGACACCACCAGCGTGCATTTTCTCGATGAGCAGGAACAGCAGCGTCTGATTCAGGCCAAATTGCTTAAACCTTATATGGATTCGCGCCATCAGGAAATTGATGAATGGAACCGCGAGCACGGCAGCGAAGCATCGGTACTGAATCTGCGTAAAATGACTAACGTCGGCACGTTCCGCGCATATCTCAACGAATATTTACGTAACCACCCACGTATTCGTAAAGATATGACGTTGATGGTTCGCCAGCTTGCGCCAGATAATAACGGCCTGCCGATGGAGATATATTGCTTTACCAATACGGTAGTCTGGGCGGAATATGAAAGCATTCAGGCGGATATCTTCGACCATATTTTTGCAGTTGTGGAAGAGTTTGGCCTGCGCGTATATCAGTCGCCTACCGGGAACGATATTCGTTCACTGGCAGGCGCCATTCAAGCGCAATAATCAGGCACTGGCGCGCGAAATAAAGCGCCAGTCCATCATCACTCGCTCGGCCACAGAGGCCGGGTTGTCAATTTTATTCAGTAGCAGTTCTACCGCTTTCGCGCCTATCTCGCGTGAAGGCTGTTGCACCGTTGTCAGTTGCGGAGAGACCATCTCCGCAAGCTCGGTACCATCGAATCCCACTACGGCGATATCCTGCGGAACGTTCAACCCCGCTTGTTCAATCGCGCGCATTGCCCCGGCGGCCAGGGTATCAGAAACGGCGAACACCGCATCCGGCCTCGGCTGTTGCGCCAGCAATTTTTCCATTGCTGCTTTCCCCGCCGCAGAACTCAGCTCTGCCGCGTACTCCACGGAGTGATAGTCCAGTTCGCGCACATGCAGCACGCTTTTGTAGCCTCGCTCGCGCAGGCGGGCATATTTATAGCTCAGGTCGTGGTTAATCAACGCAATGCGCTTTCGACCCTTGTCGGCCAGATGACTCACCACATGTTGAGCAGCATCGACATCGTTAATTCCCACACAGGAAACCGAGCCGGTGTCGGCATACTCCGCACACTGCACCCATGGCGCATCACCGATAAAGGTTTTCAGCTCCGGCAACTTGCTGAATGCATCCATGGTGATAATGCCGTCAACCATCTTACCGGTCAGCAAGCGCAAACCGGATTTCGAACGCTCGATATCCGAACCGGAATGGCACAGCAGAATGCGATAACCTTTTTTCTCGGCCTGTTCTTCAATGCCCTTCACCACCTCGGCGCAAAACGGGTTGGCGATGTTAGAAACCATCACGAGGATCATCGAACTGCGCGCCGTGCGAAGCTGACGCGCCAGCAGGTTTGGCTGGTAGTTGCTCTCTTTAATCGCCTGCAGTACCCGCTCGCGGTTTTTCGGCTTTACGGTATCGCTGTTGTTCAGCACGCGCGACACCGTGGCGACCGACACACCGGCCAGCCGCGCAATTTTCTGAATGGACATAGGAAGGAGATTTCCTGCTATTAACGCGTTGGTTGCAGGCTATCACAAAAACGCCGCCCGGCGAACCGGGCGGAGGCTTAATCCGCCACGCGCACCCAACGTTGTTGCTGATGGCTTTTCATAATTGCGTCAATGATATACATCACATTTGCGCCATCGCGGAAGGAAGCAAAACGACGCACCCCGGCTGGCGGCATTTCCCCCTGCGCCACCGCACGATAGAAGTTCTGCATCATGTTTTTAAAAGCGTCTGGCCAGCCCTCAATGTGACCACCGGGGAAATGGGCACTATTGGCAATATCCCGATTCAGCAATCCAGGGTCGTCACTGAGCAGTTGATTCGCCCCTTCACGCTTGCCTATCCACAGCTGTTGCGGCACTTCCTGATCCCACGCCAGCGAACATTCGCTGCCGTTAAGCTCAAAGCTAAGGCGATTTTTACGCCCAGCGCTCACCTGCGAAACGCTAAAGCACCCTTTACTGCCATCGTCAAAACGGAACAGTACCGAACCCGCATCCTCCGTGGTGACAGGATAATCCGCGTACTGCGCGGCATGCGTCTGCTGGCTAAAGGTTGAGGAACCGGCAACATTCGCTTTGCGCATCGGCCAAACAATCGCGAGATCCGCCATTACTTCGACAATGCGCTTGCCGGTTACAAACTGCACTGTATCGCACCAGTGAGAACCGATATCCGCCATCGCCCTCGACGCCCCGCCCTGCGCGGCATCCACGCGCCAGTTGAAATCCGTTTCGTTGAGTATCCAGTCCTGTAAGTAGCTGCCGTAAACCGAGAACAACCGCCCGGTTGCGCCGCTGCGCTGCATACTTGCCGCCTGCTGCACCATCGCGAACTGGCGATAAACAAAGCTGACGCCATGCACGACGCCCGCGTCATCCGCCATCGTCACCAGCTCCCGCGCCTCATCTGGCGTCAGGCACAGTGGTTTTTCCGAGAAGATATGCTTTCCGGCGGCAAGAATTTGCCGGGTAATCTGCGCGTGCAGATGATTGGGCGTGCAGTTATGAACCACCTGCAAGCCCGGATGCGCCAGAAAGGCGTTGACGTCGCCATAAGCGTGCGGCACCGAAAGTTCATTTGCTTTAGCCTGCGCGCGCGCCAGAGTGCTGTCGCACAACGCCACCACCTGCACATTACCGAGCCGACGCAGCGCTTCCAGATGCGCCGGGCCAATAAATCCGCTGCCGATAATTCCTACCTGAATCATTTCTCTACCTCGCTGCCAGCGGCGAAATCATCAAACGCCCGTGTGGACACAGGGATGATGTGCCGACGAATAAACTCGCTTCCCTCGCGTGCCCCCACTTCTGCGGATTTCAGGCAACATTCCCACTCCAGCACCGCCCAACCGTCGTAATCATGCTGGGTTAATTTGCTGAAAATCCCTTTAAAGTCGATTTGCCCGTCTCCCAATGACCGAAAGCGTCCGGCTCGGGTGAGCCAGTTTTGATAACCACCGTAAACGCCGCTGCGCCCGTTGCGCTCAAACTCGGCATCCTTCACGTGAAACGCTTTAATGCGTGAATGATAGATATCGATCCACGCCAGATAGTCGATATTTTGCAGGTGTAAATGGCTGGGGTCGTAAAGCATATGACAGCGCGGATGATGTCCTACGCCTTCCAGAAAACGCTCAAACGTCAGGCCGTCATGCAGATCCTCGCCGGGATGAATTTCATAGCACAGGTTCACGCCATGCTCATCAAACACATCCAGAATCGGTCGCCAGCGGCGCGCCTGCTCAGCAAAGGCGTCCTGCAACAGTGCGGCATTGTGCGGCGGCCAGGGGTAAAAATAGGGCCACGCCAGCGCGCCGGAAAATGTCGCATGTGCCGATAACCCCAGCCGAGCGGATGCCTGCGCGGCTTTCTTCACTATACCTACCGCCCACTGCTGACGCGCCTGAGGCTTACCGCGCAGCGCGGACGGTGCGAAGTGGTCGAACGCGTTATCATAGGCCGGATGCACCGCCACAAGTTGTCCTTCCAAATGCGTAGACAACTCGCTTACCTCCAGCCCTTTTTCCGCCAGCCTGCCGCGAATCTCATCGCAGTATGTCTGGCTGGCAGCCGCTTTTTCCAGGTCAAATATCGCCGGATGATTGCAGGGGATTTGCAGCGCTTTATAACCCAACCCGGCGGCCCACTCCGTCAGGCCATCCAGGGAATTAAAGGGCGCATCGCCTGCGATAAACTGAGAAAGAAAAATCCCCGGTCCTTTGATTGTTTTCATACCACCTCCTTAAACACTACGCCTGCGTCTTATCGTCATACTTAAACAAGAAGAGGAAAATAATGGCAATAACGGCGGCGGCAACCGCCGGGATCCACCAAAAGGTGACCCATGCCTGCGGCACGCTGTGCCCGGCGACCAAACGGTTGTAGAGCGCACCGGAAATCTGTGAGCCCAACAGCATGCCGATACCGTAGGTGAACATCACCACCATGCTTTGCGCCTGCCCTTTCACCTTCTCGCCCGCCACGCGGTCGGTGTAGATAAAGCCCACCACAAAGAAGAAGTCGTAACATACGCCGTGAAGCAAAATGCCGAGATACAACAGGAAACGCCCCTCTTCGCTAACGCCCAGCGCAAAAAAGGCATAACGTACAAACCACGCCAGCATGCCAATGAGTAGCATGTACTTCACGCCCAAACGGCGGAACAGCAAGGGAATAACCAGCATGAAGAAAATCTCGGACATCTGACCGAAGGACATCGCCGTACTGACATCTCCCACACCCGCGTCAGCAAGGTAGGACGCGGTATAGGCGTAGTAGGTGCCCAGCGGAATAGAGATCAGCGTCGCGCAAATAGCAAAGACCAGGAAGTGACGTGTTTTCAGCAGCGCGAAAGCATCGGCGCAAAAGAGATCGCGCAGCTTCACCGGCAACCCTTTTGCCGGAGCTGGTGTATGCGGCAACGTCAGGCTATAAATCGCCAGCGCCACCGAGCAAATCGCCGCCAGGGTAAAGATACCCGTAGTATCGGAAATCCCCGTCACGCCGATAAAAATACCCGCCACAATCCAGCCAATGGTGCCGAACACGCGCACCACCGGGAACGTTTTATCGACATTCGCCAGGCTGTGGAAGGCAATGTTATTGGTTAGCGCCAGGGTTGGCATATAGCAAAGCGTATAGCCGAACAGCAGCGCAATCAGCAGCGAACCGTTTTGCGCGACTAACGCCTGCGGCACAAACCAGAGGATCGCCGCGCCCAGCAGATGCATCACCGCCATCACTTTCTGCGACGCAAAGAAGCGATCCACCAGCATACCCAGCACAAACGGGGAAAGAATAGACGCAATGGGGCCTGCGGAGAACGCGTCGCCGATTAACAGCGACATGTTGTGTTGAGTCATCACTAACCCGAGCGTGACCGACCAACTGCCCCAGATAAAGAACTGCATAAACATCATTAACGACAAGCGCGGAACCAGCATGCGGTGCTGTACTGCGAGGCCATTACTACTTTCGGTTGTTGACACCATATTTGCCACCCTCAAAAAGTAATCGATTACATTTATCCCTAAAGAAAAAGTAATCGATTACAAAAAGAAGATCGCGGATCATGAGTGGGATCTGGGAGATGGGTCACGATTAAAGCAGTATGCACGTATCGTAAAAGCTAACGTGATACTGTGAGATATCCGCTCTTATAGTGTCCACAGCACCATGCCTCCCCATAATACTAATGAACGACGTCAAGAGGCATAAACCTTGTGCAACATATGGCTTGTTGTCATCAGCTAGTTGAATTTGTATTTAATGTTTTCTGAAAATTTCTGATTCAGATTAATTCTGAAATCGACTTCATTCATCCGGGTCATCAGTGTATCGCACCAGGCATAGACAACATTACCGCTGTAACTTACCCGCAGCGACCGGATCAGCTCATACGTTTTTCTCCCGAATACCCTGTTACAAATAAAAAGATACTGAAGGTCGGCAGTAAAAATATAATCAGTCTGCTGAGCCATTGTGGCTGTAATGGCATTCACTTTGTCGAAGAATACCACTGGCAGCTTTCTCACCATACAGGTGGTCACATATAAAACCGCATTGAGGGTAGCAACATTGATTCAAGCGCCGACGCCACGCCAGAGATCAAATTTCTGACTCGATTTCAGTTTTGAAGGAGCGTCAATGCCCATAATATCCGGCGCTGAGACACAAAAGCTATAGCATTGCACAAAATGTACAACATGCTGGCTATAGCTGTTTTTAAACGTGTAGCCCTGACGACCAAATTCACTTACCGGGCGCTCGCAAAATGAACATTTTTTCTCAACTATTTCTGGTTCAATCATATAAGGAGCGACACTGGGAGTTAGTGATTTATATATCAGGTCAACAGGACGGGTTGTTAAATCGACTACAGAAACATTCATATTATTAATTCATCCGGGAATTTTTAATTATAATCAATGATAGTGTTGTGCGAAGGTACAAGATTTCTTCTTGTTTTTCAGTCGCTTTAATACAAACCTAAGGATTTCAGTGTTAACATTTACTATGTTTCATACTTTTAATACTAATTACGGCAGATTATGGTCTGCATTTGGAATACTACCCAATTCGATTTCACACTCACCAGAAAACAATTTTACGAATAAATCAGATTTAAAATCATATGCCACATTAGCACATCTGTCTTCTCCTGCTTTTCCATTTGCGGGGATGTTTTGACCCCTAATCCACAGCATACTACTTGTAGCATAAAATTCTGCATCAAATAAATCAGGGGAAGGTGTTCCATTGTCAATGATGGAATAATATTTTGTATTACCATTGAAAGCTGGTAGTTCTGATACTTTTTTCCCATTAATTTTATCAATAATCCATCCACATACCCATCCATCGTCGCCACATTCTTCAGGAAGCTCTCCGTTTTTACTAATATAAATACCATAGTGACCGGAAAAATTAACTGGATTTAAAATAGAATTTCTCATTAACTTTTTCCATTTCTCAGAATACATCTCCTGCCGGTCAGAAAAATCAACTTCTTCCACAAAAGCGCCATGCTTTATATTAACTGGATAGTTTGAAAATTTTGGCGGTGTATTTACATCAGCATGCGCCGTTAAAAATACACACAGAAACAAAAAGACTTTATTTACCTTCATTTTTTGACTCCTCAAATACTCTAAACATATCTTCCGGCATAATGTGCGCGCGATTTATACCATCACCCGAGTAATAAGACACGCCTTCAACAGCAGCATATCTTCTTTTATGTATTCTGTTCCCATGAGCATCTATTTTAATCGAGCCATCAAAATTTATCTCAAACTCCGTTTTTGAGCGACTAATTTCTTTCCCCAAGCGAACTCCTGCCGAAGTAAATTCTTTTGCCCAATCATAGATAGCGTCTTCAATATTACGATCCCCGTCAAGATAATTAATTATTGCTGACCGCTTTATTTTAATTAAATACTCTTCGAATATTCTATCTTGCATATCCTCATCATACCGGGCATTAACATCAAGTCCAGGCACCCTTACGGCTTCCTTTAAAGTTACTGGTACAATCCGAAATCTACCTGTGGCAAATAAACCATTTGAAGAAGGATCTGCTTGAGATTCCATAACCTCTTGAATGGTCATACTGGTAAAATTAGTTTTAAAATGTGCTCTGTAAGTCACATGAACATTATAAGCTGTATAATCATTTTTGGATTCCACACTACCAAGTAAATTCGCAAATGAGCTGTGTGCCCAACCACGATGCTTAAAGTATAATTCACCCATGACTAATTTTAGACAAAAAACATCTATCCACTATCACAATAAAAATATAACCTAATGCCCCCATAAGAGAAATCCAAAGAGAATGTATTGAAAACCACTCAAAAAAACAAGTAAGCGATTCCCTGTAAAAAATTGGAAAACTTAGCTTTGTCGATAGAAACGTTGCAACCAATAAAACCGGAGACGCAATTAAAATAGAAAAAAACGAAATAAATATTATCCCTACACTATTATGTGCAGATATCAGAAAAAAATGTTCATAAACAAAAAATATAAAACTGTAACTATTCGTCATTACAATTACAGAAAAGACAAATACAAACATTTTCAAAATAAATTTATTTTTCATTCCAGAGACCATAATTCCCTAATTCTTCCTCGGTAATACCTTCCCCTAAGATCTTTGCGCTCACTTCCCTAGATGACTCAACGACATCTACAGCCGGGTCAGAAACGCCAGGTCGCTTTCACCGTACTGGACGCAGAACTCCCGGGCCGGGTGGCTCTCATAAAAGCGCGGGGTCCACTGCGTCACACCGTCCTCGTTTAACAGCGTGGCGGAGATGGCCTGAATATCCTGCTGCTGGAAGATACGGTAGTTCTGCCGCAGCCCGCTGCGCCACAACGGCGGGCGTATCTGAAGGTGGTACTGCATCTGCCAGCCGTTGTGCTCCTTCATGCCGAACCCCGCCACCACACCGCTCACATAACGCAGCGCCGTGCTGCCCTGCCAGATAGTCAGCACGACACCCTTTTCCAGCAGCTTCTTCGCCGTCTGGCGGAACGAGTCGCTTGCGACATCCACATCCAGGACAAACGGCGATGAGTATGACTGCGTGAGGCGGAAATCCACCAACGCAAACGTCTCCGGTACCAGTCCATCCACCGTCAGCGTAAAACGCAGCCCTTTTAATGGAATGATGACCTCCCTAATATTGCTACAGTAAAAAGCAATTAACCGATATTGACCGTGCCGCCACCAATAACCACGCCGCCGCAGTCAATGGCATCGCCGGTTCTGGCGGCGGACAGGCCATCGATAAAGACAGAAGAAGAGCCGCCTGCGATTTTACGGGGGTGAGGCGGATGGTCCGGTTTGGCGTGCGGCGTCAGCGGGTCGCCCTGGCGGGCGGCGGGCAGGCCGTCAATAAAAACGGTGGAGGAGCCTGCAATAATGGCGGTCTCGTAATAACCGTCATGCTGGGTGCCTTTGTCACTGAGTCTGGCTGCTGTGGGCATGTTAAGTTCCTTAAATGCATATTGGTCAGATATCGTTCTCTTCTTTGTAGTTATTTAATTGTTATTTCGATGTATTTTTATAAGCTGATGTCAAAGGGTATGTTTATTAGCACCAATGGGAATCAACGAACAATATTGGTGTAATACCAAACAACTTTAAGCCCTCCCCCATTTGCTTTTTTATATATAGCCACCAGCCAATAATTAGAAAAATCATCATTATTAATAACATCATTCAAGACTATTTTTTCATCGAAAGAAAAGAAAGCAACAGTATATTTCCCACCTGACTCTTGCAACTCTGCCGATAAATACTTCTCTACACCTTGAAAAACATATGTAAAGTAAACACGTGTTAGGTTAAATCCATCAAAACCAGAACGAAATTTCATATTTACACTAAGATGTAAAGATGGCCTCATTAATTCAGTTGAACTTCGTGGATATATCCTTGAGGTCCAATCCCAATCTGAATAATACTTATTAATACATTGATTACTTGCGGAAATATCGTCACATTCATATATATTGCTTGCCTTAATTTGCCTTCCTAGTTGATCATACGAGTACACTCTATTTCTTGCATCAGATACTATTCTATCTGCCTCTGGACAATATACATCTATATTCTCCCAAAGTCTTCTTAGCGTATTATACGCAAGATCATTCGACACTTTTTTTTCTAAAATCTCATGTTGTATTTTTTTAAATTCAGCATAGGCACCGTCATCAATATCGCATGCCATTGCATATTGAGGCAGCAATAACAATAAAAATTTATATTTTTTCCACAATTAGCTCACCTATATATAATCCTTTTGTATTTGGAGTTCTGTGCGAAATCAAATAATCATATACTATATTCCATTTCTGGACATCATATATTGTCACACAACCTTCAGATAAATTCCCTAAATGTATATACCTAGAACTATTCCCACGAGTTCCAGCCAGCTCTATTGGGAACCATATATCATTACATACTATAACACCAGGTGGAAATGCCTTTCTGTACCAATCCGTTGGCCCTGCAATATTATGAGAATGATCTGGAGCCATTATTTTATGATTACCAGGAACAATTGGTGAAAAGTTAAATTCTGGTGGCCACAAGCTATTAAGAGTTGCTTTTATTTCTGTACCATTAACAGTCAGGGTCGCGAATTGTTGCAATAACTCACCTTTAAATTTTGATACAGCTTTAACAGGCTTACCATCATACTTCAACTTTAAAATAGCACTTTCCTGAGTTGGTCCTTTTTTATGGGTGCAAACGATGGCATTCTTTTTTGCCAAACTAATAGTCTTCCCCATTACTTCTAACTTATCACTTTCAACTCTATAATAAACTCGACCATTTTCTTCCTTTAAAACAGTGAGTTTTGTATTCTCATGTAAGAAAGCATAGTCATTAGGCTCCACTTTAACTTTTAGCCAACCTTCAGGTTCGGTTTCATTAGGAAGGCGATTACTATATACCACGACTCCCTTTACAATCTGTTGACTATTAGCTTGCGGGTTAGTACTTCCATTATTGTTGCTTAATGCCATATCCATCACTCCAATTAATCAAAGTCATATTCAAAAACAAGCTCTTCTATTTCAGTGGTTGTTATTCGTTCTGTTTTCCCGTCCTGATCAGTTGTTCCTCTATAAATCATTCCCCCGCTTGTTGTTATTTTATACTTCATAAATGCAATTGGACTCCCTTCGTCGTCCTGAAGCAAAAATTGCTCATCAAACATGAGCGAAATATCTGATGCCAGAATTGACACAGGTGTCCCCGGACTGCCTCCCCCGTTGAGGTTTATCTTCGGCCCCACTATATCCACCCCGCCAGCGTGTATCACCACGAACGAGCCGCCCACCTTCAGGCTTATCTGGCTGCTGCTCTCCAGCACGATATCCCCGTCCACCTTTATCCCCAGCGCGCCACTCACCTTCTCCGCCAGGTCGCCCTTCACCTCCAGACTGTGTTTCCCCTCCACCAGACTGACGTGGTTCCCCGTCGTCCTGTGCTCCTGCTTGCCTTCCACCGTCACCTTTCGGTCGTTTTTTACATACAGACCGTCATCGTGGCTGACCTCCACCCGCCGGTCGTTCGTCACCTTCAGCGTCTGGTCATTGCGCACCGTGATGCTCCGGTCATGGGCCACTGTGATGGTCTGGTCATGTCCCCCTTCTTTTTTTGTGCCCACCGTCACCGTCTGCCCCAGCCCCACCGTGATTTTCTGGTTGTTGCCGATGGTCTCCGTGTGGTCATGTTTCACGTCCGTCGTCCGGTCGTTAAGTACCGCCGTATCCATGTTCTTCTGCGCGTGGATATAGACCTGTTCATTATCCGTGGCGTCCTCGAATCGCAGTTCGTTAAAACCACCGCCCTTGTACGTCTTTGACCGGATGGTCATCTGCGTCTTCGTCCCCGGCAGGTCGCCCGGTGAACGGTTATCCTCGTGGTAGGTACGGCCCGTCACAATGGGCTGGTCCGGGTCGCCGTTCAGGAAGTCCACTATCACCTCCTGGCCCACGCGCGGTATCGCCAGGTTGCCGAACCCCGTTCCCGCCCACGCCTGCGACACCCGTATCCAGCACGAACTCTCCTCCGTCATACCGTGATAACGGTCCCAGTGAAACTTCACCCGCACCCGTCCGTGTTCGTCGCAGAAAATCTCCTCGCCCTCCGGCCCGGTGACAACGGCACTCTGCGGGCCGTCCACCTTCGGCTTCGGCAGGGGCTGTGAGCGCCAGGTCCGGTCTGCCGGGATGACTGTGATATGGTTACTCAGCGTCGTACCCCGCCCCCGGCTCCCGTGCAGCGCCTGCGGCTGGCTCCCCGTCAGCGTGCTGCTCACCACCTGCCACTCACGGTTCGGGTTCGCTCCCTGTACCGGATGCCCCGTCAGGGTGAACCGCCGTCCCGGCCACAGCGCCGGGGAGTTGCTCACCCCCGTCGCCGCTTCGGCATTGTTACGCAGCCCTTCCAGCCGGTAGCGGGTGAAGTCCTGACCGTGCTGCTCGTCCTTGTAGCGCCCCGGCCAGTCCAGTATTTTGTACTGCGTTAACTGCCCGTTGAGGTTTTCAGCATCCTCAATGTAAATACCCGGCCAGTCCGGCACCTTAAACGTGTAGTCTTTTGAACGCACCTGCGAGGGGCGCACCTGCGCCTGGTAGCGGAACAGGCTGATGCACGCCGTCGTCACCTCGCGGGTGTTCGGGTTAAACGGTATCTCCCCGTACACCGGCAGGCCCGCCACATCATCACACAGCGTGAGCGTCTGCCCCGGGCTGTCGTCAGCGTATCTGTCATAAAAGAAGATGCCTTCCTCCGCCCACAGCCGGGTCAGAAACGCCAGGTCGCTTTCACCGTACTGGACGCAGAACTCCCGGGCCGGGTGGCTCTCATAAAAGCGCGGCGTCCACTGCGTCACTCCGTCCTCGTTTAACAGCGTGGCGGAGATGGCCTTAATGTCCTGCTGCTGGAAGATTCGGTAGTTCTGGCGCAGCCCGCTGCGCCACAACGGCGGGCGTATCTGAAGGTGGTACTGCATCTGCCAGCCGTTGTGCTCCTTCATGCCGAACCCCGACACCACACCGCTCACATAACGCAGCACCGTGCTGCCCTGCCAGATAGTCAGCACGACACCCTTTTCCAGCAGCTTCTCCGCCGTCTGGCGGAACGAGTCGCTGGCGACATCCACATCCAGGACAAACGGCGATGAGTATGCCTGCGTGAGGCGGAAATCCACCACCGCAAACGTCTCCGGCACCAGTCCGTCCACCGTCAGGGTGAAACGTAATCCGTCAAAGGCCATATGCACACATCCCTGCGTATTTAAAGGATGCGTAATTTAAATCCGGAAAAGGGGAGGGAACGTGATGAAGGAAGGAAATCAGTAAGATTCAGAATACGTTTAGATCGTGGATAGGAAATAAAAAAACCGGACAGGGCTTAGCCCCTATCCGATTTTTTTTATAATGCCAAAGGCGGGAATTTACCCTTTACGCCGCAACGTCTTAAACGCAATAAACAGGAACACCACCCACACCGGCAGCAGAATTGCCGACAGGCGCATGCCATCCATGGTGCACATCAGACCGAGGATCATCAGCAGGAAGGCGATGCAGATATAGTTGCTTGCAGGCGACAGCAGCGCTTTAAACTTCGGCTCACGGCCTTTACGACGCATCGCTGCGCGGAACTTCAGGTGCGCCATGCAGATCATCACCCAGTTGAGCAGCAGCGTGGCGACAACCAGCGCCATCAGCAGGCCGAAGGCCTCTTTTGGCAACAGATAGTTCACCAGCACCACCAGCGAGGTGATCGCCCCGGAAAGCAGCAGTGAATTCACCGGTACGCCGCGACGGCTGACTTTGGTGAGGAATTTCGGCGCGTTGCCCTGCACGGAAAGACCAAACAGCATACGGCTGTTGGAGTATACGCCGCTGTTGTACACCGAAAGTGAAGCTACCAGAATCACGAAGTTCAGCGCCGATGCCACGATGTTGCTGTCCAGATTATGGAAAATCATCACGAACGGGCTGCTGTCGGACTTGATCTCTACCCATGGGTAAAGCGCCAGCAGAACCACCAGCGAACCGATATAAAACAGCAGAATACGGTACACCACCTGATTAACCGCTTTTGGAATGGTGGTTTCCGGGTTACGCGCTTCTGCGGCGGTAATACCAATCAACTCCAGCCCGCCGAAGGAGAACATAATCACTGCCAGCGAGGTAATCAGCCCATTCCAGCCGGTGGCGAAGAAACCGTTGTAGCGCCACAGATTATCAATGCTGGCGCGATCGCCGCCGTGATCGGTGAACAACATCCACAGACCGAAACCGATCATACCGATGATGGCCAGCACCTTAATTAGCGCAAACCAGAACTCCGTTTCGCCATATAAGCGGACGTTCACGAGGTTGACGGCGTTAATCAGCACAAAGAAGCCCGCCGCCCAGATCCAGGTGGGCACATCCGGTAGCCAGTACTGCATATAGATGCCCGCGGCGGTGAGTTCCGCCATGCCAACCAGTACGAACATCACCCAGTAGTTCCAGCCGGAGAGGAAGCCCGCAAACGGCCCCCAGTACTTGTAGGCGAAGTGAGCAAATGATCCAGATACCGGCTCTTCCACAACCATTTCACCAAGCTGGCGCATGATCAGAAATGCGATAATCCCGGCAACGCCATAGCCCAGCAGTACCGCCGGGCCCGCCATCTGAATCGCCGGGCCAATGCCGAGAAACAGACCGGTGCCAATCGCGCCACCGAGGGCAATCAATTGAATATGTCGGTTTTGTAAGCCGCGTTGCAGCGTCGGAACCTGTTCCGACGAAGCATCCTGAATACTCCCGGATGCTGAGGACGTGTCTTTCACGTCAAACCCCTGTAGCTTTTTTATGAAGGCGCATCTTTTAACACTTCAATGCCGATGTCGCAAGGCAATACATTCAGAGCGGTAATTAATGAAACGCCCCGATAAGCCAGGCTTACCGGGGCGTAGAAGCAGAAAATAGCGACATCAGGAGACTGATGACAAACGCAAAATTGCCTGATGCGCTACGCTTATCAGGCCTACAGGGTGCCTGCAATAGATTGAAATCGCAACATCTTGTAGGCCGGATAAGGCGTCTACGCCACATCCGGCAAGAACAAAGCGCACGTTGTCAGCAATCTGATTAGAAGTCGTACGACATCGACACTTTCAGCGTTCGTGGTTCACCCTGGAACAGGTAAACGCCGGTATCATCCACACCAGACCAGTACTTCTCGTTGGTCACGTTGGTCACACCGACACGCCAGACCATTTCGTTCTGATCGGCGTTCAGGCGCATGCGATAACGCATCCCGAGGTCGAGGGTGGTATAGCTATCCAGTTTCTTGGTGTTTGCCGCATCGGCATATTGAGAGCCTGTATGATTGACGCGTGCGGTGGCGGTTAAGCCCTCCACCGGTTTGATATCGTACTCAGCGCCCAGCACCATATAGAAGTTCGCCACGCCCACAGCATCTTTGCCGTCGGTTACGCCATTGGCGGTTTTACGCTGTTCCGCGTTCAACCACTGGGTGCTGCCGTTCAGGCGCAGGCCCAGCATCGGTTCGCCAAAGACATTTAACTCAACGCCACGGTTGCGCTGCTCGCCGTCCATTTTGTAATAATTCTGCGCATCGGAAATAGCGTTCGGTTTTTTGATTTCAAACAGCGCCAGCGAGCCGCCGACGTTGCCGTAATCCACCTTCACGCCCAGCTCATTCTGTTTGGAATGTGCGATACCGGTGCTTTGCCCGGCGTTGGCGGCGGTACTCGGTGCGTTGGAGCCCGGTTGCAAGGCTTCGGTATGGTTAGCGTAGAACGAGACTTCTTCCCACGGTTTGTAGACCAGGCCCACGGTCGGCGTCCAGCGGCTTTCCGTGTAGCGACCAGAAAGGTCTTCATTACCTGTGGCATTGCTGTAGTTGCGTACCACCACTTTCTGGTAGCGCGTTGCCGCCGTCAGCAGCACGCTGTCGTCAAAGAAGCCCAGCGTATCGCTGAACAGCCAACCCTGAACGCGGCTGCGCGAGGTGGTCAGCGGGTCAGTATAATTTCCACCAAACCATGCATTATCCGGCATCGTGACATCATGATTATCATAGATGTTTGTAGTCGGGTTATTGGAGGACATGCGCCACGCCGTCGCGTCTTTGCGAACCTGTGCGGCATAGCCAATATTCACCTGATGACTGACCGGCCCGGTCTCGAAGTTGCCGCGCACGCCGCCCATTCCACTGTAGGTATCAATCAGACGATTAGTGTCCAGACGACCAACCGTCGCATCACCATTGGCATTGACCAGCTTCGGCGCGCTGTAGGTTCCCAGCTCATGACCATGCTGCATACCCCAGGCCGCGTAGGTCGTCCAGTTATCGGTCAGATCGTACTCAGCTTTCGCCATACCGAATTCGTTTTCGATATCGCTGTAGCCCCATTTCTGGCTGTAGTTTTTGGTGGTATCCGGAACGGAAGGAACGAAATCGACGCCGCTAATGTTGACGCCCATCGTGCCGCCGTGGAAGGTTTTCTTCTGGTAGCCGAAATCAAGCGATGAACGGAAACGGTCGCCGCGATAGTCCAGCCCCACCGAAGCCAGCGTGGTGCGACGTTTATCGTTATCGACCGCCCCTTCCCCTTCGCGATGCAGCACGTTCACGCGTGCGCCAAACTGGTTGTTATCCCCAAAGCGACGCCCCAGATCCAGCGAACCGCCTACCTGCGAGTCAGAGGTGTAGTCCACGCCCACGCGAGTAATTGGCGTGTCTTCGGCACGTTTAGGCTCAAGGTTGATCATCCCACCGACACCGCTGCTCGCCGCGCCATTCAGCAAGGCATTTGCGCCTTTGAAGACTTCCACGCGCTCCAGCATCTGGGTATCCATGACCTGACGTGGCACCACGCCGGCCAGGCCGCCCATGGTCATGTCATCGCCATCAAGCTTAAAGCCGCGAATACGGTAGGTCTCAGCAAAGTTACCGTAACCCTGCACCGTCTGCACGCCCGCATCATTGCTGACCACATCGGCGATGGTTTTCGCCTGTTGATCGGCCATCAGCTTTGAGGTGTAGCCAATGACGTTAAACGGCACATCCATCGCTTTCTGCTCGCCCAGCATCCCCAGACGCCCACCGTGGGCGATTTGTCCGTCGAGATAGGCCGGAACCGGTTGATCGCCACCCGTTTTAAAATCGCTGCCCTCAACGGCCTGAACCACCATCGTCTCTTCCTGCGCTTTTTTAGCCGGAGTGTCGGTGGTGGTTGCCGCGCTGGCGGAGTGCGCTACGCTGCCTATCGCTAACGCCAGCAGCGTTTTGCGTAATAGAGAAGTGAAACCCTGTGTGTTGTGCATAATTCGCTCGTGAAAGACGCTGAAGATGACGTTTGCGGCGATGCTTATTTATCTGCCTGTACGTCCGATGAAGGGCGTCAGAACTCACCACAAACGATAAAGAGAACGAGAACTATACTCATTAAAAATTAGCAATCAAGCATAATTAGCCGGTTAATGAAAGGGATGACGCACGAAGCAGAGCCTGTAGAATGGAGCGCTTACACAGAGGGGGAATATCGGTGCTGCTGAAAATTATTCTGGCGATGGTCGCGTTCGCGGCAAATTCCCTGCTCTGCCGTCTGGCGTTAAAGGGCCTGCATATGGACGCCGTCTCTTTCAGCAGCGTGCGCCTGCTCAGCGGCGCGATTGCACTTTTCCTTCTGCTGCAGCTTCCCGCCCTTAAAAAGAAACCGGAATTTAACTGGCTGAATGCCTGCCTGCTCGCGCTCTATGTTTTCGCATTTTCAATTGCTTATGTCTCAATGGGCGCGGCAATGGGGGCACTGCTGTTATTCGGCACGGTACAACTGGTGATGGCCGGGTGGGGTTTCATGCGCGGCGAGCGCCTGACGCCGCTGAAAGCCGTCGGTATCGTCGCCGCCGGTGCTATTACTGCTGCCTGGCGCAGCGCATCCCCCGCTCACCGCGGCGTTGACGATGATCGTATCCGGCATCGCCTGGGGGTTGTACTGCATCACCGGGAAACGGGTACAAAATGCCGCCGCCGCCACCGCCGGAAATTTTATACTGGCCGTGCCGATTGCGCTGGTCGTGTTTCTGCTGAGCGGAATGCAAACCCATATGGATGCGAGCGGATTGATGCTGGCGGTCACCTCGGGGGCACTGGCGTCAGGCGCTGCCTATTTGCTATGGTATTCTCTGCTGCCAATGCTCAGCCCCGCGACGGCAAGCACGCTACAACTCAGCGTTCCTTGTCTGGCGGCGTTAGGTGGAATGGTGTTTCTGGGCGAAGCGCTCACCGCCCGTATGCTGATCTCTATCGCTGTGACCTTGTCGGGGATTGGGTTGGTTATCTATGCCGATCGCAGCCGAAACACTAAGGAATAGACGCCACATCCCGCACCAGCGCCCGGCCACCTTCGCGAGCCTGGTTTACGATGCTGTAAAAGGCGTCTTTGTGCTGATGCAGCAACGCAACGATTTCACCGTCAATTGAGCCGTCCTCTACGGCTTTATCCATAATGTCCAGCGCATCCTGAATGCTCAGTGGGCCACGATATGGACGTACTTCTGTTAATGCGGTGAAGAAGTCTGCCACCGCCACAATACGACTGGGGATATCGAGATAAATACGGTTCAGATGATAAGGATATCCTGAACCATCAAGACGTTCATGATGGTTCGCCGCCCATGCAGCAATATCGCCTAATTCCGCCACAACGCTAAGTATTTCTGCGGTCTTATAACTGTGCTCTTTCAGCATGCTGTACTCTTTCCTCGACAACGCGCTTTTTTTCTCCAGCAGCCTGATAGGAACATACAGTTTGCCGATGTCGTGAAGATAACCGGCTATTTCAATTCGCTGCTGATCGTGGCTGGTCATTCCGCTGTAATAAGCCAGTTCGCGGGCCACCAGCCCGACAGTCATGCTGTGGGCAGCGGTAAACCCGCTGTGAGTGTCAACAATACGGGCAATCAGCGTACAAATTTGCTGGAAGTCATCGATATCCAGGTGAATAACTTTAATAGGAGAGATAACCTTCACAACCCGAGGAATATTATCGGTTTGCAAACGAAACCAAAAATATTCTCTCTGACTGATAACCTTCAGAAAATCATAAAACTCAACGGGAAAATCAGCGTAACGCTGAGCAAATCCGTTGCAGATATCTTCACTACAGGTCGCAAGGTTTTCCGGGTACAGGCGTAAATCGTATTCAAACCGATCGCAGAAAGAGAGAATAGCTTTTTCCAGCCGATAGTTGTCTTCATACCCGGGACGACGGGTGTAGAGAATTGCTTTTGTCTTGTCAAAAATCTCAAGGCCATTCAGCATGTTATAAGAATAACGCTGATGTAATTCATTGTTAGAATGAAAATCGCCGTGTTCGCGGCTACGGATATCGATAAGCTCGCCGATATCATGGAGTAATGCAGCAATGTAGAGATTCTTCTGCTGCTCTTTACTCAGCCCAAGATACTCGCAAAGCTCCATTGCGACGATAGCCGTTCGCTCCATGTGTTTCACTAACTCTGGAGAGACAACTTTAATGAGTTCGTTAATAAACTTTATTGATAATTGCAGGGATATATCCATGATTCGATTCTATTTTTCTCTCTTTTACCCAATGATACACCCGCTTCATTTCGTTGCGAATTGAAGATCCTGCAATTATGATTGTCACGATTATTTTAATTATAAATGTCGGGCATATCCAGTAAAACCCAGCCATTATTGCTCTTCTGCGTTATTTTATCCTCATCTGCAACACAGATTATATGTTATCGCAAATTAAAAAGAGGCGAACTATTGGTAAAACTAAATAATAACCTACCTACTTAGTCGTACTCTCGATGACAGGCAAAGTTATTGCTAATTTAGCTTAACAATTAATACAAAACTCGCTCATATCAGCCTGCATTCTCTTGTCGTCATCAAACTATAATCAAAAAACAGATAATCTATTCAACATTTGTTATTTCAAATTAGCGGAACTCCCTCGCTATTCTGGCCTCCAGGCGGAACATCCCGTATCCCATCAGGAGGTAAGGCACATGACTAAACAGATAAAGCTCGGCGCTTTTCTGCCCGGCGGTGGACAACACATCGCGGCGTGGCGTCATCCGGACCAGCCGGCAGATGGCGCAACCAGCTTTGAATTTCATAAACAGCTCGCACAAACGGCTGAGCGCGGCTTGTTTGACGCCTATTTTCTGGCGGATGGCCTGGCAGCTCCCGCCGCTGGCGGAACCGAAGGCGGCAGCGCCAAAGTGGCTGGTTTTGAACCCGTCACCTTATTCAGCGCCCTCGCCCCGTTGACCAAAAATATCGGTTTTATCGCCACCGCCTCCACCACTTATGAAGAACCCTACAACCTGGCGCGCAAATTCGCCTCGCTGGATCTCATTTCCGGCGGCCGAGTGGGCTGGAACGTGGTGACGACCGCGACCGATGCCGCCGCGCACAACTTTAATCTTGATACGCAGCATCCCCATGAATATCGCTACCAGCGCGCGGCAGAGCATGTTGAGGTGGTGAAAAAACTGTGGGACAGCTTCGAAGACGACGCATTCATCCGCGATAAAGCCTCCGGCGTTTTCTTTGATGCGCAGAAGGTACACGCCACGCATCACCGGGGAAAATTCTTCAAAGTGAAAGGCCCGCTGAACGTGCCGCGCTCACCGCAGGGGCAACCGGTAATTGTCCAGGCCGGGCAATCCGAGAGCGGACGCGCGCTGGCCGCCGCCACCGCAGAAGTGATTTTTACTTCCCATCAGCATCTGCACACCGCTCAGGCGTTCTACCGCGATATCAAAGCACGCGCCAGAGCGGCAGGCCGTAATCCTGACCATGTGTTGATCATGCCAGGCGTCGCGCCGTTTGTCGGGCGTACAGAAGAAGACGCGCAGGAAAAGTACCGCAAGATTACCTCACTGATTGTCGAGTCTGACGGTATCGCCTTGTTGAACGGACTGGCCGGGGGAGCGATCAATCTGGCGGACTACGATCTCGATGGGCCGCTGCCGCCGCTGCCGGTAACGGAAGGGATGAAATCGCGCCCGGAGCTGATCCGCCAGATCGCCGATGAAAACAACTTCACCATTCGTGAGCTCTATCAGTGGGTCGCCACCGCCCGCGGTCACTTTACCCTCGTCGGCAGCGCTGAACAGGTGGCGGATACGCTCCAGGAATGGTTCGAGAACGAAGCCGCCGACGGGTTTAATATTCTGCCGCCGTGGCTGCCAGGGGGGCTGGATGACTTTATTGAACTGGTGCTGCCCATCCTGCAACAGCGCGGGCTGTTCCGCACCGCGTACGAAGGGACGACGCTGCGCGAAAACCTCGGGCTGCCGTTTGCCGAGAATCGGCATGCCGCCCAGCACCGCGCCAAAGTCGCCTGAGGAGTGAATCATGAGCATGTTATATCCTTCCACCGGGGCCACCGTCTCCCGCCCACGTAAGGCGGCGAAAACCGCGGCGCTTTGGTCAACGCGCAGCCTGAATTTCTTCGCCCGCTACGGCCTGTTGATGCTTTTCTTCGCAGGTTGGCAAGTCGCCAGCAGCGTCGGCTGGCTGAATCCGGCAGTGATCCCACCGCTCGATAAAGTGGTGCTGGCATTGTGGAACGGTGTCCATTCTGGCGCGCTGTTGGGCGATATCACAATCAGCCTGCAACGCGCCGGGCTGGCGTTCTTCTCAGCAGTGATTATCGGTATTCCACTGGGCCTGTTTATGGGGCAAATTCGCCCGATTGAACGCGCACTGGATCCGATTCTGCAACTTTTCCGTCAGACCTCCGCGCTGGCGCTCTACCCGGTCTTTATTCTGCTGTTCGGCCTTGGCGAAACGTCGAAAGTGTTCGTCATCTTCTGGGCCGCCCTCTTCCCGGTGCTGTTATCAACCATTAGCGGCGTGAAGCAGGTCGATAGCAAGTTGCTGGAGATGGCACGCACCTTCGGCGCAGGCGAACTGACGCTGTTCCGCCGGGTGATCGTTCCGGCCTCAATTCCGGGCATTTTCGTCGGCCTGCGTTTATCCGCCACCACCGCCCTGCTGCTGCTGATTGCCGCCGAGATGATTGGCGCAAATCGCGGAATTGGCTTCCAGGTGATGAACGCACAGTACAATTTCCAGATCCCGCTGATGTTTGCCGCCATCTTCCTGCTGGCGCTGGCCGGACTGCTCGCCAACAGCATTCTGGTGTTCCTGCAACGCCGCCTGTGTCGCTGGAATCCGCGTGACCAATAACGTTTTGCACCACCCACTATAAGAAAACACTCATCGCAGACAGGAACAGATCATGAAAAAAATTCTTCCGCTTTTTTGGGCGACCACGCTGATGCTTTTTGGTGCTTCCTCCGCAGCACAGGCGCAGGATGAAGTCACGATGCGCTATATGACCAGCCACGGTGGCATTGCGGCCCATGAACTGGCGGATGCGTTAGGGTATTTCAAAGGGACGGGGATTACCTTTAAAAGTGCCGGTTACGCCAGCGGCGGGCCAGAGTCGCTGTTTGCGCTGGCTTCTGGCAGCATCGATATCGGTTCTGCGGCCACGCCTGCGGTGATCAACTCCATCGCCGGAGGCAATCAGTTTGT
The DNA here is from genome assembly GCF_965231525.1 of Pseudocitrobacter faecalis. Classification (NCBI taxonomy): domain Bacteria; kingdom Pseudomonadati; phylum Pseudomonadota; class Gammaproteobacteria; order Enterobacterales; family Enterobacteriaceae; genus Pseudocitrobacter; species Pseudocitrobacter faecalis. The sequence continues at coordinate 3,123,387 of NZ_CBDDNJ010000002.1, forward strand.
CGCGGCCTATCCAACCAACGGCATTGATAACACCACCAAATCGATTTTCTATGTTCGGGAAGACAGCCCGATTAAATCAGTGAAAGATTTGGCAGGGAAAAGTATCGCTATCAATACGTTAGGTGCACATCTCGATTACACGGTTCGCGAGGCGCTGCATAAGGCCGGGCTGCCGGAAAAAGCCGCACGCCTGGTGGCGGTGCCGGGCCCGCAGCTTGAGCAAACGCTGCGTTCCGGCCAGGTGGATGTTGCCGCGTTTGGCTACTGGCAGACCACCTTTGAAGGCGTGGCCCGCAGCCACGGCGGCCTGCGTCCGATTCTGAATGACACGGAGGTGCTTGGCCCTATCGCCGGTGGATTTACCGTTCTGCGCGCGGATTTCGTAAAAGCGCACCCGCAGGCGGCACGTGACTTTGTGCTGCAATCCGCACGCGCGCTCGATTTCGCCCGCGAGAACCCGGAAAAAACGCGCGAAATTCTGGCACAGAAACTAAAAGAACGCGGCGAAAACCCGGAGCTGGCGAAATACTTCACCGGCTATGGCGTGCGTAAAGGCGGGCTGGCGGAAGATCACGACGTGCAGTTCTGGCTGGATGTTCTGCAACGCGGCGGCGTGTTGCAAAAAGATCAGCTGAAAACCAGCGATATACTGTTAAAAGTCTGAGGAGACCGCCATGACGATGCCACATACGGATTTACCGCGCGGCGATATCGCTATCCGCCGCCTGCATAAAGCGTTCTCTCTCGACGGTCAGCCGTTTGATGTGTTTCGCGATTTGAATCTGCATATTGAGAGCGGGCAGAGCATCGCTATCGTCGGGCCCAGCGGCTGCGGGAAAACCACTCTGCTGCGTATTCTTGCCGGGCTGGAGCAGCCCGATGCCGGAGAGGTAGTCATCGACGGTCGCGCAGTGCAGGGAATGAGCCGCGAGCGCGCGGTCATTTTCCAGGAGCCTCGCCTGCTGCCCTGGCTATCGGTGCTCGATAACGTCAGCTTCAGCCTGGACGTGCAGGGAAAGTCAAAAACGCAGGCGCGCCTTCGCGCGAAACAATCCATTGAGCTGGTCGGTTTAAGCCAGTATGAAAATGCCCTGCCCGGCCAGCTTTCCGGCGGCATGGCGCAGCGCGTCGGCATCGCCCGTGCGCTGGCGATCGACCCGGAAATTCTGCTGCTGGATGAACCACTCGGTGCGCTGGACGCGATGACAAAAATCACCATGCAGGAAGAGCTGGAACGCATCCGCGCCACGGAAAATATCACCATGGTGCTGGTGACGCACGACCTGGAAGAAGCGATTTATCTGGCGGATCGGGTGCTGATTTTGCCGAAAGAGAAAGGCAACGCCATCAGGATTATCGATGTGAATCTGCCCCGCCCGCGTGAACGCAGCGACGGCGCATTTGTGGAACTGCGCCAACAGTTAATGGCGGAGTTTGGTCTGCACTGAAATAACGCCCGGCAGAGGCCGGGCGAAACTCACAACACTTTACTCAGAAATGCCGCCGTGCGTGGGTTTTGCGGCGCAGTAAAGATCTGCTCCGGCGTACCCTCTTCCTGAATAATGCCCTGATCGATAAACAGCACGCGATCGGCTACTTCCCGCGCAAAGCCCATTTCATGAGTCACGATCACCATCGTCATCCCTTCCTGCGCGAGATTTTTCATCACGTCCAGCACTTCGCCCACCAGTTCAGGATCCAGTGCGGAGGTCGGTTCATCAAAAAGAATGATAGAAGGATCCATGGCCATAGAGCGGGCAATGGCTACGCGCTGCTGCTGACCGCCAGAAAGGCTGGCGGGCCAGGCGTCGATTTTGTCGAGCAGCCCGACTTTTCGCAGCAGCACTTCCGCACGGCTAATCGCTTCAGAGCGCGACAGCCCTTTCACCGACACGGGTGCCATGATCAGGTTTTCCAGCACCGTCATATGCGGGAAAAGATTAAAGCGCTGAAACACCATGCCAACGCTTTCGCGCATTTTGTTGAGGTTGGTTTTCGGCTCATGAATATCAAAACCATTCACCGAGACTTTACCGTCATCGGGCGTTTCCAGCGCATTCAGGCAACGCAAAAAGGTGCTTTTCCCGGAGCCGGAGGGGCCGATAACGCACACCACTTCCTGAGGCTTAATCTCGCAGGAGATCCCGCGCAGCACATGAGTCGCACCAAAACGTTTTTGCAGATTTTCAATGTGAATCACTTTTGCTCAACCTCTTTTCCATATGCTGAACCAGCAGCGACAAGATAAACGTCAGCACCCAGTAGATAATCGAGATAGCCAGATACGGTTCCCAATAGGTGGCATACGCGCCAGAAACCGTCCGCGCCGCGTAGGCGAGATCGGCCAGACCAATCGCCGAAGCCAGCGAAGAATCTTTCACAATAGCAATCGCGTTATTCCCGAGAGGCGGCAGAATGCGTTTAAACGCCTGCGGCAGGATGACCTTGCGCATGGTTTTGCCCCACGTCATGCCCAGCGCGCGTGAGGCTTCCATCTGCCCGCGGTCGATAGACTGAATGCCTGCGCGGAAGATTTCAGAGACATACGCCCCGGCATTGAGGGTAATCGCCACAATACACGATAGAAACGCGCCGTAGTCTGAGCGCAGCATACGGGCGAAATCGACCGACATGATGCCGCTCGTCACCAGCACACCATCGCGCGGGTTGATGAGCAACGGTACCAGCGCGAAGTGCACGACCATAATCTGCACAAACAGCGGCGTACCGCGAAATGCGCTGACGTAAACGCGCACCGGCAACTGCACAAAATAGCGCAGAATAACGCGCCACGGGCCATGCTCGGCTTTCGCCATCCGCCCGAGGCCCAGTAATAACCCCCACAAAGTGCCCAAAATCACGCAGATAATGGTGCACTTAATGGTCATCCACGCGCCTTCAACAAAGAGCGGCGCATACTCCTGGATGATTTCCCAACGAAATCCGGTCATGACACATCCTGTCCGTTTTTAAAATAAGTATCCGCGTTGTTATTGCGCAGGTAAGACAGGCACATCGGCATCAAACCACTGGGTGTAAATTTTGGCGTAGGTACCGTTTGCGACGATTTTCTTCAGGCCAGCGTTGATTTTGCCCAGCAGTTCATCGTTTCCTTTGGCGACCGCAATACCAAAATATTGACGCTGGAATTTGGCATCCTGCACCAGTTTAAACGCTTTTTCCGGATGATTTTTGATGTAGTACTTCACGACCCCCACATCGCCTACCGCCGCACCGAGGCCATCTTCATACAGTTCCTGCAGCATCAGCGGCGTATTATCAAAACGTTTGATATCGGTGCTGTTTTTACCCAATACATCCGAAACCACGATATCGCCGGTGCTGGAGTTCACCACGCCGACTTTCTGGCCTTTTAACGCACTGAGGGAATTCACCGCAGAGTCTTTCGCCACCACAATGGACTGATCGGCCGGGAAATAAGGCGCAGAGAAATCCACCATTTGCTGACGTTTGTCGGTGATAGTAATACCGGAAATAATGATGTCACGATCGCCGGAGTTCAGGGTGGCGAAAATGCCTTCCCACGGCGTGTTCACCAGCTTAATGTCGAAACCTTCTGCTTTGGCGATCGCTTTGATGATGTCGATATCAAAGCCTTCCAGCTGCTTTTGGCTGTTTTCAAACTCAAATGGACGATAAGTTCCGCCAGAGCCCACCACATAGGTTTGCGCCGCCGCGACAGTCTGCGCTGCCAACGCCGCCAGTAAACATCCTGCCAGTGCCATTTTCTTCAACATGATTCATCCCCTAAAGAGTTAATTTTGTTAATTATGCGATTTTAGTGAATAAAAATACACTAACAGTTTTATGAACTCAACCATGCGCGGGTTCGCAAAAAGCGTTTTCGCATCGAAAAGTGTCAGTCAGCTTTCTTTTCGTCCATTCCCTTTTTTCCGTGTGCATCAAACAATTAACAGACGTCTGACACCTGCATTCATCACCATAAAAAGGGAGTAACCCTATGAGCGAATCACATCATTCTCGCGACTGGCTGGGCCTTGCCGGGCGCATCTTTGCGGTAAGTGGCGCGGCAAGCGGCATTGGCGAGGCCATCGCCACGGCGCTGGCGCAACAGGGAGCAAATGTCGCCCTGCTCGACCGTAATCCCGAAGGCTGCGAAGAGGTAAAACAACGACTGGCGACCTATCCGGGGCGGCGTTTAGTGGTGGCCTGCGACGTCAGCAGCGAAGCACAAATCAAAGAGGCGGCGTTGAGCGTACGAGAAAAACTGGGGCCGTGCTGCGGGCTGGTGAACGCCGCCGGGATTTTGCGCCCGGCGGGGCTTGCGGAGATTAGTGTTGAGCAATGGCAAGCTCAACTGGCGGTGAACCTGACCGGTTATCTGCTATGCGCGCGCGAGTTTGCCCATGATATGCGCAAGGCGGGTAGCGGCAGTATTGTGCACATCGGCTCCATTTCGGGGCGCATTCCGCAGCCGTGGAGCGGCGCGTACAGCCCGGGCAAAGCGGCGGTGGGCCTGTTATCACAACAGATTGCGGTGGAATGGGGTAGCGACGGAATACGCAGTAATGTGGTCGCGCCAGGGATGATCGAAACCGCACTGACCGCAGACTATTATGCGCAACCCGGCGTGCGCGAGAGCCGCGAAGCCTTCACCGCCAGCCAGCGCATCGGCAAGCCGGAAGATATCGCTCACGCGGTACTGTTCCTGCTGAGCGACAAATCCGGGTATATCAACGGCGCGGAACTGGGCGTCGATGGCGGCCTGCCCACCATGTTGATGGGAAAACTGCCGCGACCCGGGTTTAGCGGAAAATAAACCAGGTCCTGCTCGCGGTTATGCGTGGGCAGGCGTCTCACAGCCCGCGGTCGGTTTCTCACGAAATCCGCGTGGAGACGCTCCCGTTGCACGGCGGAAAAAGCGTGAAAAGTAGGTCGCATCGCTGAAGCCGAGATAATCCGAAATCTGACTGACCGTCATGCTGGTGTACAGCAGGCTACGTTTCGCCTCCAGCAGCAGACGCTGATGTAACACGCTCAGGGCGCTGCAACCGTGAAATTCCCGACACAAGGTATTGAGATGAACACCGGACATGCCAATCTCACTGGCATAGTGCGCCACGGGTAAGTGTTCGCGATAATGATTTTCAACCAGTTGATTAAAGCGACGAATGGCGGCACGTTTGCGCTCAACTTTATCGCTGGCGCTCGGCTGCGGTGCGGCCTGGCGGTTCAGCCAGACCATCAGGGCACTGAGTAGCGAATGAATCATCATATCGCGCGCGTCGTTATCGGACTGATACTCCTGCTGGAGGGTCTCGAAAAGTGACTGAATTTTCTCCCGCGAGTCGCCAACCGGGACGCAGGTGGCCTGATTTAACACCTGTAGCGGGCGGCCAAACTGCTGCTCGAACTGCGCCACCAACGGCGCGGCAAGCGAGAGGGAAAACCCTTCGGTTCCGGGAGAAAAACGAAAACCGTGCACGCAAAGCGCAGGGATTATCTGGATACAGGCGTCATCGAAGGCGTGCGTCACGCCTTCGATTTCAATCTCGCCCTGCCCTTTGTGGACGTAAAGAAGCTGGATAAGATCCGTATGCTGATGCACGCGGATACACCAGTCATAGAGGCTACTGCGGCTGTGAATGGATTCACAATGCAGCAAATCCGGCGTCGGCCAGTGCAGGCTTTCGCCGTAGAGCTTAAAGACCGGAATGCTGTTGGTCAGGTTCATGGTGCCTCCATTGGATGGAAATCATGAGGGACATCGGTGCGAGCATTTTCCCCCTCACCCTAACCCTCTCCCTCAAGGGAGAGGGGATCGATTGTGCACGGTGCTGAGTCCTGCGCTGGTTTTCTCCCTCTCCCTGTGGGAGAGGGCCGGGGTGAGGGCATCGGTGCGCACATTTCCCCCTCGCCCTCACCCTCTCCCTCAAGGGAGAGGGGACCGATTGTGCACGGTGTTGAGTCCTGCGCTGGTTTTCTCCCTCTCCCTGTGGGAGAGGGCCGGGGTGAGGGCATCGGTGCGCACATTTCCCCCTCACCCTAACCCTCTCCCTCAAGGGAGAGGGGACCGATTGTGCACGGTGTCGAGTCCCGCGCCGGTTTTCTCCCTCTCCCTGTGGGAGAGGGCCGGGGTGAGGGCATCGGTGCGCACATTCCCCCCTCACCCTCTCCCTCAAGGGAGAGGGGACCGATTGTGCACGGTGTTGAGTGCTGCGCCGGTTTTCTTCCTCTCCCTGTGGGAGAGGGCCGGGGTGAGGGCATCGGTGCGCACATTCCCCCCTCACCCTCTCCCTCAAGGGAGAGGGGACCGATTGTGCACGGTGTTGAGTGCTGCGCCGGTTTTCTCCCTCTCCCTATGGGAGAGGGTCGGGGTGAGGGCATCAGCGCGCACATTTCCCCCTCACCCTAACCCTCTCCCTCAAGGGAGAGGGGATTGATTGTGCGCGGTGCTGAGTTCTGTGCCGGTTTTCTCCCTCGCCCTGTGGGAGAGGGCCGGGGTGAGGGCATCGGTGCGCACACTCCCCCCTCACCCTAACCCTCTCCCTCAAGGGAGTGGGGGACGATTGTGCACGGTGTTAAGTGCTGCGCCGGTTTTCTCCCTCTCCCTGTGGGAGAGGGCCGGGGTGAGGGCATCGGTGCGCACATTCCCCCCTCACCCTCTCCCTCAAGGGAGAGGGGACCGATTGTGCACGGTGTTGAGTGCTGCGCCGGTTTTCTCCCTCTCCCTGTGGGAGAGGGCCGGGGTGAGGGCATCAGCGCGCACCCTCCATCGTCGCCCGAATTAACCGCGTCTCCTGCGCCACAATAAAGGGTTCCGACGCCTTTAAATAGGCGGCAAATCCTGGATGGGAATCGCGCAACTGACTCCGGCGTTCATACTCCGCCAGGCTTTCGTACCCCCACAGGTGAACAAACTGGTTCTGCGGCCCCACAAAGCTTGTGTAAAAACCCAGCGGATGCCCCAGCGTTTCCAGCAAAATCGGCATCGCCAGCGAATCAAACACCTCGATGAACTCGTTCATCTTACGCAGGCGAATGGTGTAAATGCGGTGATCGACAATCGGCATCGTATTCATTTGGCCTCCTGAGTCTGGTGCGTCGGCCAGCCAAGCGGCCCAAAGCGGTCATACGGTTTCGGCCACGGCGGCGTTTCGCCCAACGCAATCGCGGCATGGATCGGCCAGTTCGGGTCGTCGAGCATCCCGCGCCCAATCGCGACCAGATCCGCCCTTCCCTCCTGCAAGATCTCTTCCGCCTGCTGCGCTTCATAAATCAGCCCAACGGTGATTACCACCGCGTCCGGCAATGCCTCTTTGACCGCTGCCGCAAACGGCACCATATAGCCAGGCTTATCAGCCGGCGGAGTTTGGTTGTAGATATTGTAGCCGCCAGAAACGTGAAGATAATCATAGCCCAACGTATGAAGTTCGCGGGCAAACTGCACCACCTCTTCCAGCCCTAAACCGCCTTCGGCAAATTCGCCGCCGTTGAAACGCACACCCAAGAGGTGCGTTTTAGGCCACGCATCACGCAGCGCTTTTGCAACGCGCAGCGGAAAACGCATTCGATTTTCCGGGCTGCCGCCGTACTCATCTTTGCGTTGGTTGCTGAGCGGCGACAGGAACTGATTCAATAGATAACCGTTGGCGGCGTGCAGCTCAATAAAATCGACGCCCGCCGCTAAAGCACGTGACGCCGCCGCGACAAAACCGTCGATAATGCGCGTCATGCCTGCTTCGTCGAGTTCTTCCGGCACCCGCCAACCGGGTTTATAGGGAATAGCGGAGGGTGCGACCGTCGGCCAGCCGCCCTCTTCGTCAGCCAGTGAAGTGCCCTGATTGCGCCACGGCGGATTGGTGCCCGCCTTGCGTCCCGCATGGTTAAGCTGCACACCAATCGGCGTGGCGCTGTAGGTGCGAATATCCGCCAGCAGCTTTTTCAATGCCTGCGCCTGTTCGTCATGCCACAAGCCGAGGCAGTGCGGCGTAATGCGCCCGTCAGGCGTGACGCCGTTCGCTTCACAAATCACAAGCCCGGCACCGGAAATCGCCAGACCGCCAATGTGCTGGGCGTGCCACGGCGTAGCGATACCATCGTGGGCGGCGGAATATTGCGACATCGGCGGGACGACAATACGGTTGGTCAGCGTTAACGGCCCCACGGTAAGGGGGGTAAAAAGTGTAGACATCATCATCTCCGAATTCAGGATGCTTCACGCTGAAGCAGCGCAGAGGTTTCACCGCGTGCGGCAAGGGAGTTGGCGGCGATATAACCGAAGGTCGCGGCAGGGCCGATGGTGATCCCCGCGCCCGGATAACTGCCGCCCATGATGCTTGCCATCTCATTTCCGGCGGCGTACAGGCCGGGAATGGGCAAGCCCTGTAAGTCGAGCACGCGCGCTTCACTATCGGTTTTCAAACCGTGGAAAGTACCGAGATCGCCCATAAACAGCTTCACGGCGTAAAAGGGCCCTTGTTCAATGGGCGCGACACAAGGATTTGGCTGATGGTTGGCATCGCCAAGATAGCGGTTATACGCTGACTCACCGCGCCCAAACTGAGTATCTTTCCCACGCCGTGCATCGGCGTTAAAAGCCGTAACCGTATGATTTAACGCAGCAACGGGCACGCCCATTTTCTCTGCCAGCGCCGTCAGCGTTTTGCCTTTCAGCAGATAACCGTTGCGGGTATACAGCGAAACGGGCAATGGCGCAGGCTTGGCGAATCCCATGCCATATTTACGCAAGGCTTTGTGGTCACAGATTTGCCACGCGAAGGTTTCGTTATCGTCGCGGCAGGTTTCAATCATGGCGATACCGACGTCATGATAGGAGTCCGCTTCATTACAAAAGCGCACGCCATGGCGATTGACCATGATAAAACCTGGCTTATAGCGATCGACCAGATGCGGGAAGACAAATTGCTGGCGACCAATCTGCACTTTCGATGCCGGGATCCACGCCGCACCGTTCGGATAACTGTTATCAAAACGCGCGCCAATGCGTTCGGCCATCGCAATACCGTCGCCGGTGTCCGCGCCCGGTGGCGTCGGTGAAAGCTGAATGCCGCCGCGTTTAACATGCGGATATAAGTTCTTCAACCGCGCATCATCGCGGGCAAAACCACCGGAAGCCAGCACCACGCCGCGATTCGCATACAAAGACACGCGCTCGCCGTCGCGCTCAGCCACCACACCGCGTACCACGCCGTTTTCCACAATCAGCTCTTTGACGGCCATCCTGGTATGAATCGGCACGCCAAGATCACGCGCCGAGCACGCCAGCCTTGCGACCACCGCATTCCCGCCGTTAGCGGTGATCCCGCGCCCATAGCGGGCAATTTCCAGCAGATGACGGCTCAGCCGCTTCACCACGTAGGCGAAAGATTTCAGTGACCGGGTAGCATTAAAGAAGTGTTTGAGATCGTTATTCGACGAGCTAAACATCATTCCCATAAACGTGATAGTGCGTAACGGTTTACGCAGACGTTTCATGTCATCGCCCAACTGGCGAATATCGAACGCTTCCGGTACCACCGAGCGCCCGCGCATCACGCCGCCCGGTGCATCCGGGTGGTAATCGGGATAATGATAGAGGTTGCAGCAAAAACGGGTTTTCTCTTCAAAAACGCGCAGCATCTGCGGGGCCTGTTGCAGGAAAGCTTCCACCAGCTCCGGGCGATAGCTTTCGCCCGCTTCGCTACGCAAATAGGTACGCGCCGCATCGATAGAGTCCTCAATGCCCTGTTGCTGCGCCAGATGATTGTTGGGGATCCACAGCACACCGCCGGAAAACGCCGTCGTACCGCCGAAAACGGCCTCTTTCTCAATGATCTGTACATCCAGCCCCTTCAGGCCCGCCGTCACCGCAGCCGAGAGGCCGCCTACCCCGCTGCCGACCACCAGAACATCGCACTCGCGTGCCGGTTGCTTCATCGTCATAATCCCCTCCCCTTATCCCTAAGAAGAAGAAACTTGCCAGGACTGTTCATAGGATACCTCGCAGATGAATGTTCCAATTTGTTTAATTTATGTTTTAATTTTGTTTCATCTGCATTTTTGACAGGCTGAAAGGGAAAAAGAAGGGCACTTTGTAAGTAAAACCTGCACTTTTCGACAATGACGCAGAAGTGTGGAGTGAATCAAAGTTTTGTCCGGGGGAAAGGAGCAGGAGCAAGAGCGGGTTCCGATCTGTGCGATCGGAACGAAAAAATAGAGTTTAGAAAACAAACAGCAAAATAAAAATATTCATCACCGCGACAATCGATAATAAAGCGTATAAAGTAAATTCGTCATGCATATGATAAGTAATACTTTTTAGAAAAGCTTTAAGATTACGACCTTAACGTTAAATGTTATAACGACTATCGTTAAAACATAGCAAAATAGAACAGTAGACTTTTACATAGCATAGGAATAACGGAAAAGATCATTAATATCCGCCCCCATTTTTTTCTCTACGCGTTGCTTTGCGGCATAAACGCTACGTATCCCCAGATTAAATGTCTCAGCTACTACGACACAATCCTGCCCCGCGCTTAAATCATGCAGGATGTTAAATTCTAGCCTGGATAAAACTTCACCACGTATGGACATTGCGTGATGCCCGAGAAATTTCCTTTTGATTTTTTCAGCAACCGCGTCGATTTTCTCTCCAGGATACAAAATCAAAAAAATATTATCGTCATTTTTGAACCAATAGTTAGCCAATGCCTGCAGATGCCTGTCACAGACAAGGATGATTTTAAGTTTGGTTTCTATCAACGTATCCAGCCAGAGTCTGCTTAAATAGCTTCTAAAATAACTTATTGAAAAATCAACAAAAACACAACCAGAATAAATCCACGCATGGCTTTTTTTCAACACACCTTCCGTGATACCCAGAGCAAAATAACGACTGCCTTCTGGCCAGGTGCTAAAACAAAAACTCTGGCAAAAAGCAATACGCACTGATGTTGTAGGTTTTATCTCACAATTTAAAGGGCATGTAATACAGCTTAATTTTTTTAAATTAACTTCAGACAACATACTGCCACCCTCCTCCCTTTTGTAAATATATAGTTCCATTGACATAAATCCTTGTCAATGGCTTCCCTGCCCGGCCTGAAGCATACCAATACCGATAAAACCAACATATACGATAATATTCCTGGTTTAATAAATAAACGCAAAAAAAACACGTTTTAAAAATCAACACTTAAATAATAAACATTCTTCTAACACAAACATCATCCAGGACAATTGCGGCTATCTGTAAGAATTTTACCACGAAAAAAAAGTATCAAATTTGTGATACCACCTCTTATATCAGAGGTAATACCTAATGATAACCATTTTAATATAAAGGTTATTTGCAAAGGAGTGAAATGACCACAAAATTAAAATGAAATATTGTTTCTACATGTAAGTGGAGATTGATTATCATTTGTTGTTATTACACCGAACTGAGATTTTCATCTGGTTAAAATCTTAAACTCAAAATAATTTTCTGCTCTTAAAGCACTTTGCGTTTTTTTTGCATTGTTGCGCAAAGTCTTTTTACTGCCGCGCAAGCGCTTGAAAGCCAGCGCGCCGTGGTTCACACTGGTTGCAAGGTGATGGCGTTCCACCTTCCCCAACCGCCTCGTTTGGAGGCTAATGACGCCTGATATGACTCTCATTCACGATGGGGCGTGTCAGGCTGGCCTTTCTTCTCCAGCTCAACATGCTTCCCTGAAAAGGTTTAAGCAATGATAAATGTACTCGGTCACCTTCATCCTGATAGCGACGCTGTTTGCACCGCTTATATGGCAAGCCGCTGGCTTACGCTGAGGGGCTGTCAGGCACAGGCCTGGCGTTGTGGGGAAATTAATCGCGAAACGCGCTTTATTTTTGAACAGGCACAACTGTCTGTTCCCGCCTTACTCACCGATTCACTCGCCGATCGCGATGTCTGGCTGGTCGACTTCACCGAGCCCACCCAGGGCCCCGCTTCTTTAGCGGAAAGTAACGTTGTCGGGATCATAGACCATCATCGCCTTGGTGGCCTGGTCACGCGTCTGCCTCCGGAAGTATGGGTAAAACCGGTGGGCAGCAGCAGTACGCTGCTGTGGCAACTGATGACCCCAGCGATCCGCCAGATGATAACGCCTGCGGAAGCACTTTTAATGCTGGGTGCTGTGATAAGCGACACCGTCGCGCTGCGTTCACCCACCACAACGCCCGATGACACGCTTGCGGTTGAGGAACTCTCAGCTCTCGCGGGCATCGAGAAAGATGCCTTTATTGCCGGGCTACTGACCGCAAAAACCAGCATTGAAGGGCTGAGCGGAAAAGCACTGCTTAATAAAGATATCAAAACGTTCCAGATCCAGGGCCTGAAGATCAACGCCGCACAGATCGAACTGTTTTCATTAAATCAGGTGGATGCGGTACTGGATGAGTTACAACAGGCGATGGCGCAGAATATCCGTGAGACCGGCGCGCAACGGGTGGTGCTCATGCTGACGGATATCAATGCCGGGTATTCGACGCTCTATTTTGCCGTGCCGGAAGGCCAGCAAGCAGACGCGCCCTGCAAAGTAGAAGGCATGCTGAGCCGTAAAAAACAGCTATTGCCGTGGCTTGAAAACTCTCTTGCAAAGGGGAAATAACGCTAGACGGTAAAATGGTACGCCCTACAGGATTCGAACCTGTGACCCACGACTTAGAAGGTCGTTGCTCTATCCAACTGAGCTAAGGGCGCATTGTGAAGCCAGAACTTCGCGGGGGTGAAACGCGAGGAATTATACGGTCACCGGGCGGTGAGTCAATCCATTTCAATGTGAAATCAGGGTTGTTCGCGAAGATGGACATTACGCGAACAGCCCTTGCGTTTTTTTTAACCACTCTTCTTACGGTAGCCTAAGTGCTGCGAAAACCCTTACCTAACTTTAAGTATTGCCTTAGAGAAGAACCTGACTCTGGTGTCACAATGTCTGCTACTGGCTGTTTGACCGCATCGTTAGATAAGCTATAAGTGAAGACGCGCGTGACGGCGCCAGGAAGAGAAGCATGCGCATCGCAATTCGCAGAGAAAGGAGGCGTCGTTCAGGCACCGATCACCCTGGATTTAAGAATCCACACGCCTGGCCCCCGTTTTTTGATCGACTTGAACGCCTGACTCACTCACTTGCCCTCACGCACAAAACCGACTCCCCTCATTTTATTCTGGTCAGCAGCGATCAATTCTTACGGCAGGGGTTTCGTTTCGCCCCCTATCCACTGAGTAACGGTTGGGTAACCTCAACGCTGGATAATGCGCTGGACTTGCTTCCCAAAGCCCCCGGCGTGCAACTGCTGGTCGATATTTACTACACCGATGCGCCAGCCATCGAAACGCTGGATCGCTTGCGGCGCATTAGCTTTGCGTTTCCGCAAAATTATATTCATCTGATAACCCCGACACAGGACAAAAAAGCCCTGCATTTTATGAAGGCGGTGACAACGCTGCGGATAATCAGTCGGCACTCACCCTTTCGTACGCTGCGCAAAAAATTGCTTATGCCGCAGCCAATGCAGTTCAACCGGAAAAGTCATTTCTCACGTGATGAGTGGCTCATTCTGATGGCGCTGACCCAGGGGCGTTCGTTGAAATCCATCGCCAGCGATCACGACAAAGATTATCACAGGATTATCTATCGCCTGGGGCGCATTGTTGAACGGCTCAAGCTACAGCATCGCTCAGAACTTATTCACTTGCTGAAAAATCTTTCTGCTAGTTCAAACTGACAATTTCGTTAACCTCTTAAATCTTAGATTGTTTTAAGAAATTACTTAATCGAATTGATCTTTTTTTGTTAAATTTAAACAATATCGCAAACTTTATAACTATTCCTAAGACCCGATTTTAGATAGCGAAAGTCACTCTTAAACCAGTTCGTAAAAGTGCATTCCTCTGTTGTGTATTCATAAAGGAACCTTGCAAATAGCGCTATTTGCAGAGCTGACCGGCGTTAACGGCCAGATATCGTAGGGTTTTAGATTACAGAGATAAAATTTCTTTCTTTTGCCATTCCCATAGCTCGCATCGAGATCAAAAGGAATTTTTTGTGGAATAATCGTTGAATTGCGCCATTCCGGATATGTTTACCGATCGATTATTCCCCAATAATTGCGCCACATCAATTAACACGTTTTCAACATTTAGCATCTATTAATATTTATGCCTGGAAAAAAAGTTAAGTCCTCTACAGGATTTTAAACACCTGGTGGTAAATACCAAAAATAATTTGAATAAACTTTCTGACTAGAACATCATATTAATTACGGATTGATGCGACTTTAATAATGCTTTTCGGACAATTCATAGCAAGTATAATAGCCATGTACTTATCGTGTTATAAGAAAAGCCTTTTTCAAGGGTTTAGGCATTGTTTAAGTACCGGACAGAATTGTCACTTTATAATGGTACAAGTAGGGATAGATAACTCCTCTGGAAGTAAGCTAAAAATTAAAATTTTTTATTTATCCATTCGACTTGTAATAGTTTCCGTAAAGGAATCCCACGTAACTATTCCACCAGTCTGAGGCATATAAAGATGAAACCGGCATCCGTTATCATTATGGACGAACACCCTATAGTCAGAATGTCGATCGAGGTCCTGCTCCAAAAAAACCCACAGGTTCAGGTTGTTCTGAAATCAGATAATAGCCATGAAGTCATTGAATACATTAGGAATAACAATGTTGATATGGTTATACTTGATATTGAGCTTTCTGGTTCAGACGGGTTTTCATTACTCAAACGGATAAAGAACATCAGTGAAAGCACCAAGGTTCTTTTCTTATCATCCAAATCTGAGTCGTTCTATGCCTGTCGGGCGATCAGGGCTGGCGCAAATGGTTTTGTCAGTAAACGGAAGGATCTGTGTGATATCTATAAAGCGGTGGAGATGCTCCTGGCCGGATATTCTTTTTTCCCGGCCGACTCCATGAATATCTTCGGTGGCGGTAACACGCGCAGTAATAAGTTTAACGACATGCCGTTATCCAATCGAGAAATTACCGTACTACGTTATCTTGCTAATGGTTTGTCTAATAAAGAGATAGCAGCCCAACTATTGTTGAGTAATAAAACCATTAGCGCGCATAAATCAAATATTTTCACCAAACTTGGCGTGCATACTATCGTTGAACTGATAGATTATGCGAAAGCTCACGAATTACTCTAGCCCTTCATGAATCCCGGCCCTGAAACGGGCCCGGGAAGTCAGTTATAGTTTAGCGTAAAGGTTGCATCCGCATCGGCACTCCCCGGTTGTGGATTATCTGCCGTGGAAATGTAATTGGCGTAAAACGACAGAGTGGCATCCCCTTGTGCGTCAATGGCTACCGCTTTACTCTCCTGTTGTAACGGAAGGCGAGATTTATCCTCATCAAGGATCTCCACCGCAACGCGACTGGCCTGGCTTGTGCCATTCAGCGCCAGCAGAGTATTGTCCTGAGCGTCAGGCGTTCCGGCAAAGGTTATCGATACCGCCCCCGGCGGGCAGCCCGTCAGGCGAATCGAAAAGGGCATCGCCTGAGTTTTGCTGCCCGCCGTTTGGAGTTGCTTTGTGGGCCAGGATCCCAACTGGACTTCTTTCGCACTGTCGCTGGCGTTGACCACGCAGCTTAAATCCACAATATTGCCGGACAGCTGAATGTTGATCTCGCCCAGGGGCGTGGCCGCCTGTACAGTACTCATCATCGCCAGCAATGTCAGAGCACAGGTGAAATGACGTGGCATCTTGCCTCTCTTAATCGTAATCAACACGCAAATAGCCTCGCGATGTAAATATCCCTTCCGCGGGTTTATTGCCGGTAATGCTGACCGGCCACGCACGAATGCCCACCTGCGCCTGCGCGGCGTCATCCAGACGGAACGGGATGGTACTGCCCAGCGAATTTGGCGTTAGCGGATTACCGTTTGCATCAGCAACCACGAAACCTAAATCGGGATTGTCGGAGACCAACGCATTCCCCGACACTTTTTCAGCTTCGATACGCATCGTCAGGTACGCATTGGCTTCCACGTTGGTGCATTTAATTCCGATAGTTTTGCTCTGTGCAGGCACACTCGGTGGACGCTGCCCGGCGCCAGCCTGAGAAAAGAGCGATGCGCCAATGTCGCCAAAGTCAAACTCGACCACATTACCGGCGTTAATTTCACAGCTTTGCGGCACTTCAATGGTGCCGCTGTAGCTGATGGTGTAAACGACGGTGGTGAGCGGATCAGCACTTGTCGTAGTGACATAGACCCTGAACATGGTCTGCTGAGGGATCACAACCATATTGATAAAACGCCGTGTCACTTTAAGACGGAAAACCAGCTTGGAATCCGTTACCGGAAACGCTTTGTTTTTCGAGACATTCGGGTGCGAACCCATCTGGATGTAACGCACCGGAGGATAAAACTCCCCTGCATAGTCATCCGTAATCTTCATGGCACCATCAAGATATTCATTCAGTTTTACATACTGGAATTTATCTTCCACGCTGGTAATCGGGAGATCGGTGGTATAACTTCGCATGGTCGTGTTGCCAGAGGTTCCCTTTGGGCAAATGGCGTTGACACCCACCAAACCCGACTTCTGCGACAGCGTAACTATCTGCCCCACCTGGTTATTCGCGCTGGTAAAAACATCCGTCAGGTTATAGGCAATATCTTTTGCAACGCCCTCCGAATTCGCACACACCGTCGCCCAGGCGGGAAGCGCCGTCATTCCCAGACATGCCGCCGCCAGTGCAAGGGCACCTTTCATACTCTTATTCACGTTCACAGCGTGCTCCCATCATGGTAATCGCCTGATTTAAACTCTCCTGCGGGAGCGTATAAGTTACCCGGCAGCGTTCCTGCGCGCTGTCGCCCCACTGAATGAGCAGCTCCCCGCTCAGCGGCAAACCGCTGAGGTAAATTTGCCCCTCTTCACCCACCATGCTGGTGACGCCACTGTTGACTTCACGCACGATTGCGCCAAACGGCACCACGCGATCGCCACGCCGCACCGTGATCAGCGCACGCACACCGATTCGCGTATCAAACGCCGCACGCACCAGCGCGCCGCGGGTGGGCACCACGCTGCTGACGTTGTTTTCCACATCCGTATGGTCATTCATGGAGTTGGTATCCAGCGCCACGCGGTTATAGCGATACACGGTGGCGTAAGGCATAACGGCGTATCCGCGCCAGTCGGTTTTCACCCCAGTCTGGTTTTCGATTTTCACGCCGCTCGCCCCCGGCGCTTTAATCAGCACGTTGGTATCGCCCAGCGGCTGGCTAAAGGTCACACCATCGGCATGACCGACCACGCCACCGGCCAGTTGCCAGTTAAAATCATGCTGATCGCGGGAGTAGTTGTAGCCTGCACCGACTGTGCCGTAAGTCGCCTGCCAGTTTGCAGATGCGCTGCCGCTCGATCCATTGTTGCTGGTGTGGCCCTGGGTCACGCTGTAATTCAGGTTGCGTCCTTCCAGTAACGTGCCGCTGACGCCGGTTTGCCAACTGCTATCACCGTCTTTATTGCGGCTCGCGGAGGCGGTGGCATAGGCACGATCCAGCACGCTATCGCGACGATAGCCATTCGGCGTAAACAGGCTGAACGGAATAGAGACGTTCGCAGAAACAATTCGATCGGTGCCGTCGATACCTACCGAGCGGTTCCAGGACCAGGTCAACGAGTAGCTGACGCCTTTCCAGCCACCGGCATAACCAAGCTGATACCAGATATTGGAATCGCTGGTTCCCCAGTAGGTTTGTTCACTACCGGAGAGATAGACCGAACCGTAATCCCCCAGCGATTGCGAAATGTTGACCTGGAAACGCCCTTTTTTACTCCAGGTAAGGTTGTGATAGCTCACGACATCCGGCACGCCGTTTTTATCGTTTTCTGTGTCGGAATACTCATACCCGGACATCCGTTTCCACGCCACGTCATCAAGGGTATAAAAACCGCGCGTCGAGTAGCGATAGCCCAGCAACTGGAAGTTGGTACCGTAGCCGTTCAGGGATTTTGCGTACAAGAAACGCAGAGACTGCCCTTCATGCCAGCTATCATCGGCTAACTGGCTACGCGCATGGGTGACATCAAGAGAAATCGCGCCCCAGTCACCGAGGTTTTTGCCCGCGCCAATCGCCGCCGCCGCGTAGCGCGAGGCCATCTGCGTGCCGCCGTAAACGGTATAACCGCCCGGCAGACCGACAATCATCGTGCCCTGACCAAAGAATGGCGTATCTTTTTGGCTATTTCCGCTGCGGTACTCCCCGGCGACCAGGTCATACTTCAGTCGTCCTTCACGTTGCAGCAATGGCACCGTGGAATAAGGCACGGTGTAGCGCTGCTGGCTACCGTCTTTCTCCTCAACGGTCACCTCCAGGTCACCGCTCGATGAGGTCGGGTTCAGGTCGCTTATCGCAAAAGCGCCCGGCTGGACGTAGCTTTGATAAATCACATAGCCGTTCTGGCGAATCACCACCTTCGCAGGCGTGCGCGCTATGCCGCGGACGGTCGGCGCGTAGCCCTGCAGGCTGTCCGGATACATACTGTCTGAGGAGTAAAGCCGCCCACCGCGAAAACCGATGCTGTCGAACACGTCATTGCCGGTATTGCTGTCGCCCAACACCATTTCGCTTTTCAGCGGGATAATCGAGCGCTGAAGCCAGGTTCCGATATTTTCCCACTCGCTGTGGCGATGGCCGTTATTACGGGTATAGCGCCACGCGCCGTTATTACGCAACCGCCACGGGCCATAGTTCAGGCCGCTTTGCAAATTGAGGTAGTGGCTATCGTCATCGCTGCCTTTGTTGCCGGTGAGACTGTAGTTCAACAGCAGCGCAGGAATCCCTTCGTCCCACTCGTCTGGCGGAATATAACCGCGTGCACTGTTGCTCATCGCCGCCTGAGGCAGGCTGAGTCGCAGGCGTAGCGAGGCGAAGTCAAACGCCACCACGCTCCCCGGCAGCAGTGTTTCCAGCGCCACACAGTTTCCTTTCGGCTCACTGGCCAGCGCCGGGAAGGCCGTCATGTTGACACCCAGACGCTGTAAGAAATCGCGCTGAATACAGGGTGCAAGGCCCGCTGCAGGCGGTGGCGAGCCCTCGGCGGCGACAAACGTGAGATCCTGGGTACCGATAAATTCATCGTTGCGCCAGATATCGACGCGATAAACACCCGGCGCTTGCTGGTGCCCTTGTTCAAAACGCGAAAGATCGGCCACCGAGGCCGTATCTTCCGACAAAAATGCGGGGTTAAAGTAGCTTTCGCCGCGCCCGTTGGGTGACCAGAGCGCCGCCATCACAGCCAGCGTCAGCATACTGAGCGGGTGGTGGATTTTCATGGTGTCGGCCTGCCCTGGCTTCATCAGAGATTTACGCGGTGAACGGGCGTGATCGCCCCGTAATCATTCACGCTCTGCCATGAAAGCGTGCCGCTCGCTGAGGCCGGAATTGCCTGTTGAGCACTGTTTTTCGGCGCAATCATCAGATTGTTAATGCGCTGACCGCCAAGCTGCAAATTGACCAACGTAACGTAATAAGGCGACGCATTGGTCACCTTCAGATGCGTGCCGCTACGCTCAAAACGCAGATGCGAGAGGGCTTCTTCCGGCGGCATCGCCAGATTTTTCGGGCGAACGAACAGTTTGATGCGCGACAAAATCGCCAGTTGCAGAACGTTCTTCCCTTCGATATTCGCTTTGTTAACGGAAGGAATCGCCTTCACGTTCATCCAGAACAGCGACTCGCGGTCGGACGGCAGAGGCTGACCGGCGTAAATAATACGCAGGGTGTTTTCACTTTTTGGCTCGCTGACGAACAGAGGTGGCGTCACGACAAATGTTGATTCTTTTTTCCCGAGGTCGTTTTCAATCCATGCGTTAATTAAATAACGTTCTTTATCGTTGCTGTTAGTGATGGCCAGCGAAGTCTGTTTAGCATCCGCCGGATAAATAACGCGCGTAGCGCCCAGTGCCACTCCCCCGGATGCCTGTGCAGGCAACGAGACACACAGCAGTAAAAATGACAGGGCCATGCTTGATTTAATAAATGCGTTAATCACAACAATACCTTTTCTTTATTTGACGCTTCAGGGATAAAGCAGCGTAAACCAGACATCAGACTGAATGGCGCCAGGCATAACCTGGCCGGAAATAGCCCGATAGCGTGCGCTGAAATGAAATATCAGCTCATCATCATTAATGGGAAAATAGGAAACCGGCTGGGCATTCGGAATAATGTGCCGCTGGCTATTATCAAATAACGCCAGCCCTACCCCACTGTTTGGTTGACGGCCATCGACGCGCGAAGTGGTCATAAACACCAGCGGATCTTCCGTCGGCGTTAGCCCCTGGAAGGCTATCCCCACGGTCTGCGAGACATCTTTTCGACAGTCGACCAGGCGCAGCGTAAACGGTACCTGCGTGGTGGCAAAGCTACCCGGGCCAGTAAACGCGTTGGTACGGTACTGCCCCATCTCGATACGCATATTCTGGCTTTCAGTGGCGACAGCACAGGCGCTGTTAACCAGTTCACCGCGCATTTGTACCTTTCCACCTTCGATGACAACTCTGTGTGCCAGCACAGGCAGAGAAAGCATCAGCGTGGCCAGCAGGAACACAATCCCTCTCATTCGTGGCTCTCTTCAGGTGATTCGAGCCTCATCCCTGAGGCAAAGTCACTCCCTGTATTAGCGATTACTCGTACTTCATCACAAAGGTCGCGTCCGCATTCGCCTGACCCGGCTCTGCGGTATCCGCCGTCGCTTTGTAGCGCGCGGTGAAGTTCAGGGTGTTGGTACCCTGCAGCAGAGTCTGCGCAGAAGAGAAGGTTGCGCCATCCGGGCTCAGGGTTTTCGATTTGCTGTCGAGGATCTCGATACCCACGCCTTTCGCCGCAGTATTGTTGTTGGAAGAGTTCACTGCCAGCAGCGTTGCGTCGGTAGCGTCAGCCTGGCCGCTAAATGCCACAGCAGCGGTAGCCGAAACGCTCGGATCGCAATCGTTCAGAACGATGGTGAACGGCATATTGGTGGTGGTATCGCCGACCGCAGTAAATTTCGCCGTGCGATACTGGCCCAGTTCAACAATTTGATCTGAAGACTCAGTATTTACCGCACACGCTGCGTTGACTAATTCACCTTTAAAGTGAACGCTGCCGCCATTAACGGAAACCGGCGCAGCCTGTGCGGCACCCGCCATTAATACGAAAGACGCCATCACAGTAGAGGCAATAGTACTCAGTTTCATAGGTATTCCTTGATGAATTAAAACATTGTGACGAACCGAATATCCTGTACGACTCGCATGACATAGCACGGCAAATAATTGCCAGACCGCATAACCTCAGCATCCCTGAGAGAGTTAAAACACTGCCAAATAATAAGCAGTGAGATATTCCGGCGATAACACCAGAAGAATTTTATTTCGAGGGTAAGGTACAGAAATTAAATAAGAGAAAATACGTATAAACACTGAGCTCAGGCTAAGCCACGTCCTAATTTTCACCAGGACAAAACCGCACAATCAGTAAGACAATCGCCAGCGGGAAGGGCTTTCGCGCGAAAACTCGTAAAGGATGACTGACAGAAAGCCCCGCATCTGACAAAATATGGCCATCCCCCTTTCGAAAGTGACAGATGGAATCTTCTCTCTGATGGCAGCTAAGATTATTGACGGTAAAACGATTGCGCAGCAGGTGCGCTCTGAGGTTGCGGAAAAAGTGCAGGCGCGCGTTGCAGCAGGAAAACGTGCCCCCGGGCTTGCCGTTGTGCTGGTTGGCAGCAACCCGGCATCACAAATTTATGTCGCAAGCAAACGCAAAGCCTGCGACGAAGTGGGGTTCGTCTCCCGCTCTTATGACCTGCCGGAAACTACCAGTGAAGCCGAGCTGCTGACGCTTATCGACACTCTGAATGCCGACAAAACCATTGATGGCATCTTAGTGCAATTGCCGCTTCCAGCGGGCATCGATAACGTGAAAGTGCTGGAACGCATTGCGCCCGATAAAGACGTTGACGGTTTCCATCCGTATAATGTGGGCCGCCTGTGCCAGCGCGCGCCGCGTCTGCGTCCGTGCACGCCGCGTGGTATCGTTACGCTGCTTGAGCGCTACAACATCGACACCTATGGGCTGAATGCCGTCGTTATTGGCGCATCCAACATCGTCGGTCGCCCGATGAGCATGGAGCTGCTGCTGGCCGGTTGCACCACCACCGTGACTCACCGCTTCACCAAAAACCTGCGTCACCACGTTGAAAATGCTGACCTGTTGATTGTCGCCGTCGGTAAGCCTGGCTTTATTCCGGGTGACTGGATCAAAGAAGGCGCAATCGTCATGGACGTCGGCATTAACCGACTGGAAAATGGCAAAGTGGTGGGCGATGTGGTCTTTGAAGATGCGGCAAAACGCGCGTCTTACATTACCCCGGTTCCGGGCGGCGTCGGCCCGATGACCGTTGCAACACTTATTCAGAATACGCTTCAGGCCTGTGAAGAGTATCACGACGTCGAGGAAGCATAATGGCCACATTCTCTTTAGGAAAACACCCGCACGTAGAACTGTGCGATCTGCTGAAACTGGAAGGCTGGGCCGAAAGCGGCGCGCAGGCGAAAATCGTCATTGCCGATGGCCAGGTGAAAGTTGACGGCGCGGTTGAAACGCGCAAGCGCTGCAAAATTGTCGCCGGGCAAACGGTGAGCTTTGCGGGGCAGAGCATTACCGTTACGGCGTAAGCCGAATGATACCCGGCACCCTGCCGGGTATTCCCCACTCCTCTTGCGGTCAATTGTCGATCAAGTTCAAAAAATCACAATCTCCTATGACGACGCTTCATAATCTTGTTGCGGAAATTTTACGTTTCTCCGACCATAAGTAGAACGTTCTAGTAGAACGTTCTACTTACAATAACAGCGCGATTTACGCGCAATTCATTATCTCCAGTCGGGGGAACGGGTATGGGTTTGCTGTCCGGTATTGTTAAATCATTGTCAAAACTATCGATGATTGGTCGCGCATTAATGCTGCCAATCTCACTCCTGCCCGCGGCCGGTTTGCTGCTGGCGTTCGGTGATAAATTCCATTTGCCGCTAATGATGAACGCAGGCGGGGTTATTTTCGATAACCTGCCGATGTTGTTCGCGATTGGTTCTGCTGTGGGGCTGGCGTCGGAATCGGGTATCGCGGCACTCTCTGCCGCCGTTTCGGTGTTTGTCACCAATATCACCATCGGTACCGTGCTGAACATTACGCCGGAAATGGCGTCTCAGGGCGGGAAATATGCGATGGTGGTCGGCATACCGACGCTGCAAATGGGCGTCTTTGGCGGGCTGATTTGCGGTATTCTCGCGGCCTGGTGTTATAACCGCTTCCATGCCATGCAGTTGCCGGAATTTCTGGGGTTCTTCTCCGGCAAACGTTTTGTCGCCATTGCCACCGCGGTGCTGTCATTCCTGCTCGGCCTGCTATTGCCCTACGTCTGGCAGCATATTCAGGCGGGTATTGATGCGCTCTCCACGGTGGTGAACGGTGATAATCAGGCAGCCTCTACGTTTATTTTTGGTCTGGTCGAACGCGCGTTGATTCCGCTCGGCCTGCATCACATCTGGTATCCGTCGTTCTGGTACTCCTTTGGCGACTACACCACGCAGGCAGGCCAGGTCATCCACGGCGATCAGACTATCTGGTTTAAAATGCTGGAAGAAGGCGTGAAATCCTTTAGCAGCGACACCTACCAGAATGCCGGTAAATTCATGCAGGGCGAATTCCCGCTGATGCTTTTTGCGCTGCCTGCGGCATGTCTGGCGATGTATCACGAAGCGAACAGCAAAAACAAAAAAATTGCTTTCGGTATTCTGTTCTCTGCGGCCCTCACCTGCTTCCTGACCGGGATCACCGAACCGGTCGAGTTCACCTTTATTTTCGTGGCGCCTATCCTTTACGTCTTTAACGCTATCATGGCCGGGCTGGCGTATATGTGTATGTTCCTGTTGCACGCGCACATTGCCAAATCCTTCTCTGCGGGGATGATTGACTATATCTCGTTCGGCATTCTGCCGTCGTTTAACGGTTATCAGACCAACTTCCTCAGCGCGGCAATCGTCGGTATCCCGATGGCGATTATCTACTACTTCACTTTCCGCTTTGTGATCCGCCGCTTTGATATCAAAACGCCGGGACGTGCAGACGTTGTCGCCGATGCGAAAGATAAAACTGATACCGAGCTGGCAACGGAAATTATTGCCTTGCTGGGCGGCGCGCAGAATATCGATTCGGTCGGTTCCTGTATTACCCGCCTGCGTCTGGAGGTGTCACAGGGGGATAAAGTCGATAAGGATGGCCTGAATGGCGTCGGGGCGCGCGGTGTGGTCTTCGTCGGGGATAAAGGCATTCAGGTTATTTTCGGTGCCAGAGCACAGTTTATCGCGCAAACCATGTCCACGATGATTGGCAAATAATACTATGCCGATCGACGACGCCTCCGTTACGCTTGAGGGGGCGTCGTGGCATGAATCGATCATTTTCAGGGAGCGGAATTGAAGAAAGTCAGCATTATTGATGTCGCAAAACAGGCAGGCGTATCGGTGTCGACCGTGTCGCTGGTGCTGCGTCAGAAAGGGAAAATCTCTGAAGCGACGATCGGCAAAGTGCAGGCCGCTATCGAGGCGCTGGGCTACGTTCACAACGTCGCGGCCGCCAACCTTCGCGCGAATACTTCCAATCTGATTGGCCTGATCCTTCCTGATTTTAGCGACAGTTTTTCCATTAAAGTGATGGCAAGCATCGTGCAGGAGCTGGAAAAACAAGGGTTTATGGTTTTTCTCGGCCAACCGCTCAACAGTCATGATCATTTAGAGCGCTGCCTGCTGTCATTTAAACAACAGGGCGTGGCGGGCGTTATCTACCTCGCGTCCGACGCCTTCAGCCTTCATATTCCAGACAAAATTCGCCACTGCCCACTGCCGTATGTAGTCGTTTCCCAGTCGCCGCTTGATGAGCAGTGCAACCTGGTGATGCGCGATAACCGCCAGGCCGCCGTCCTTGCCGCACGTTATCTGATTGAGCGCGGGCATCGCAGCATTGCCTACATTGGCGGGCGCGAAGACGATTTAATTCGTCAGCAGCGGCTGGCGGGTTTTCGCAACGTGTTAACGCAATATGGCCTGGTGAATCGCGAAGAGGCGACGCCGTGCTGTAGCGAAGATACTCATGCAGCAAGCCTCGTTACGCGCCAGTTGCTGGAAAAAAACAACACCATCACCGCCCTGCTGTGCCATTCACCAGCGGCAATGATTGGCAGCATAAGCGGGATTCACCAGATTGGGCGCACCGTGGGGAAGGATGTCTTTCTGACTCAGCAGGTCGCGCTGATTGGCTTTGAAGATATGCTTAACGTGAATCTCACTTCGCCCTCTTTTACCTATGTCTCATCATCAAGCGAAGAGACCGGGCGGCAGGCCGCGGGGTTGATTATCCGTAAGCTCAAAGAGCCGGAACTGCAAACGCAGAAAATTACGCTTTCCGGGCAATTGATTACGCGGGAATCAGCTTAATTTCAGAATCGTGCGCGGGCCTTACTGCGCCCGTTTGCTGCTATATTCTCCTGATTTATCCGGGAATGTTTCGCCATGCCAACCATTATCACACACGCCGCCGTTCCTCTGTGCCTGGGTTTAGGCCTTGGCAGCAGAGTTATCCCACCCCGATTACTGTTTACCGGCATTGTTCTCGCTATGCTCCCCGACGCCGACGTGCTGGCATTTAAGTTTGGCGTGGCTTATGGCAACGCTTTTGGTCATCGCGGGTTTACCCACTCGCTGCTTTTCGCTTTGGTGGTTCCGCTACTTTGCGTACTGATTGGCCGACGGTGGTTCCGGGCCGGGCTGATTCGCTGCTGGCTCTTTTTGATCGTATCGCTGCTATCGCACAGCCTGCTGGATTCAGTGACAACGGGCGGGAAAGGCGTCGGCTGGCTGTGGCCGTGGTCGGATGAACGCTTCTTTGCGCCGTGGCAGGTGATAAAGGTCGCGCCGTTTGCACTGTCGAGCTATACGACGGCATATGGGCATCAGGTGATTATGTCGGAACTGCTTTGGGTGTGGCTGCCGGGAGTGGTGTTGATGGGGATATTGTGGTGGCAAAGGCGTTGAAGGGTGCGCACTGATGCCCTCACCCCGGCCCTCTCCCACAGGGAGAGGGAGAAAACCGCACATCCATTACCACCTGCGCTATCGGCCCGTTCTTCCAGAGGGTGAAGGCGAAAACTGCACTTAGTTTACCACTGGCTCTGTCGGTCCCCTGCGGGCCATCTTCCAGCACGATTCCCATCTCATTCAGACGGTCACGCGCCGCATCCGCAGCCGACCAGTCCTTCGCTTTACGTGCGTCGAGACGCTGCTGAATAAGGGCTTCGATTTCCGCGACTTCACTGTCATCCGCCTGAGCACCACTTTGCAGGAAGGCTTCTGGATCTCTCCCACAGGGAGGGGGAGAAAACTGCACTGAGTTTACCACTGGCTCTGTCGGTCCCCTCTCCCTGAGGGAGAGGGTTAGGGTGAGGGGTTACTTACGACGCCACGTCGTCCCCTGCGGGCCATCTTCCAGCACGATCCCCATCTCATTCAGACGGTCACGCGCCGCATCCGCAGCCGACCAGTCCTTCGCTTTACGCGCGTCGAGACGCTGCTGGATCAGGGCTTCGATTTCCGCGACTTCACCGTCATCCGCCTGTGCACCGCTTTGCAGGAAGGCTTCTGGATCTCTCCCACAGGGAGGGGGAGAAAACTGCACTTAGTTTACCACTGGCTCTGTCGGTCCCCTCTCCCTGAGGGAGAGGGTTAGGGTGAGGGGTTACTTACGACGCCACGTCGTTCCCTGCGGGCCATCTTCCAGCACGATTCCCATCTCGTTCAGACGGTCACGCGCCGCATCCGCCGCGGCCCAGTCTTTCGCTTTACGCGCGTCGAGACGCTGCTGGATCAGGGCTTCGATTTCCGCGACTTCACCGTCATCCGCCTGAGCACCGCTTTGCAGGAAGGCTTCTGGCTCTTGTTCCAGCAAACCGAGAACAGCCGCGAGCGTACGCAGACAGGTTGCGGCCGCATTCGCTTCTTCACTGTTGCCTGCCTGTTTGGCATTGTTCACTTCTTTCGCCAAATCAAACAGCACGGCGTAAGCCACCGGAGTGTTGAAATCGTCGTCCATCGCCTCTTTAAAGCGATCGACGTACTGCGCGCTGCGAACGAATTCAACATTCGTTGCCGAGGTGCCGCGCAGCGCCGTGTAAAGACGCTCCAGCGCGGAACGCGCCTGTTTCAGGTTGTCTTCGCTGTAGTTCAACTGGCTGCGATAGTGGCCGGACATCAGGAAGTAACGCACGGTTTCCGCGTCGTAATACTTCAGCACGTCACGCACGGTAAAGAAGTTGCCGAGCGATTTTGACATCTTCTCGCGGTCAACCATCACCATCCCGGAGTGCATCCAGTAGTTGACGTATTCGCCATCGTGCGCACAGGTAGACTGGGCGATTTCGTTTTCGTGATGCGGGAACATCAGGTCAGAACCGCCGCCGTGGATATCAAAATGATGCCCCAACTGTTTGCAGTTCATCGCGGAGCATTCAATGTGCCAACCCGGACGACCTTCGCCCCACGGCGACGGCCAGCTCGGCTCGCCCGCTTTCGACATCTTCCACAGCACAAAGTCCATCGGGTTACGTTTCACTTCCGCGACTTCGACACGCGCACCGGCCTGCAACTGCTCCAGATCCTGACGCGACAACTTGCCGTAGTTCGGATCGGTCGGCACGGAGAACATCACGTCACCGCTCTCAGCGACATACGCGTGACCGCGTTCAATCAGACGTTCAGTAATCTCGATGATTTCATGAATATGGTGCGTCGCACGCGGTTCAGCATCCGGGCGCAGAATGTTCAGGGCATCAAAATCTTTATGCATTTCGACAATCATGCGATCGACTAACTGCACAAAACTTTCGCCGTTTTCATTGGCGCGCTTGATGATTTTATCGTCGATATCGGTGATGTTGCGGACGTATTTCAGTTTGTAGCCAAGAAAACGCAGGTAACGCGCGACCACATCAAAGGAAACAAAGGTACGTCCATGACCGATATGACAGAGATCGTAAACGGTAATACCACACACGTACATGCCGACTTCACCGGCGTGAATAGGCTTAAATTCCTCTTTTTGGCGGGTCATTGTATTGAAGATTTTTAGCATCGATAATTCCATGTTGACGTGTGTGATCTGGGCTTGCGCCTGAAACGGCGTATTCTACCTTTAATTCAACTCTGAAGCAGCACACATTGCAAGGTGATCGAACCTCGCGGTTATGCTATAACAGGCGCCTATATACGACTCGCACGCGAGTTAACGCACCACTATAACGGAACAGGATGCAGAAATGGTTACTTTCCACACTAATCACGGCGATATCGTAATCAAAACGTTTGATGACAAAGCGCCGGAAACAGTTAAAAACTTCCTGGACTACTGCCGCGAAGGTTTCTACAACAACACGATTTTCCACCGTGTTATCAACGGCTTTATGATTCAGGGCGGCGGCTTTGAGCCGGGCATGAATCAGAAAGCGACCAAAGAGGCTATCAAAAACGAAGCCAACAATGGTCTGAAAAACACCCGTGGTACGCTGGCAATGGCGCGTACTCAGGCTCCGCACTCCGCAACCGCGCAGTTCTTCATCAACGTCGCTGACAACGACTTCCTGAACTTCTCTGGCGAAAGCCTGCAGGGTTGGGGCTACTGCGTATTCGCAGAAGTCGTCGAAGGTATGGACGTGGTTGATAAAATCAAAGCTGTCGCTACGGGCCGCAGCGGTATGCACCAGGACGTTCCTAAAGAAGACGTTGTTATCGAAAGCGTGACCGTCAGCGAGTAATCGTGGCGACACTCTTTATTGCAGATTTGCACCTGCAAACAGAAGAACCGGCGATCACCGCCGGTTTTCTGCGTTTTTTAGCCGGTGAAGCACGTCACGCCGATGCGCTCTATATTCTCGGCGATCTCTTCGAAGCCTGGATTGGCGACGACGACCCAAATCCTCTGCACCAGCACATTGCCCGCGCTATAAAAGCGCTGGTCGATTCCGGCGTTCCCTGTTATTTCATTCACGGTAATCGTGATTTCCTGCTCGGCAAACGCTTTGCCAGGGAAAGCGGCATGACGCTGCTGCCAGAGGAACAACGCCTGGAACTGTATGGTCGCCCGGTTCTGATACTGCACGGCGATACCCTTTGCACCGATGACGCAGGTTATCAGGCGTTTCGCGCCAAAGTGCATACGCCGTGGATTCAAAAACTCTTCCTGATGCTGCCGCTGTTTTTCCGCCAGAAAATTGCCGCCCGCATGCGCGCCGATAGCAAAGCCGCTAACAGCCATAAATCAATGGAAATTATGGATGTTAACCCGCAGGCCGTTGTGGATGTGATGGAAAAGCACCATGTGCAGTGGCTGATCCACGGGCATACCCATCGCCCGGATGTGCATACATTGACCGCCAACGGCGAACCCGCGTATCGCGTGGTACTGGGCGCGTGGCATACGGAAGGGTCAATGGTGAAAGTTAGCGAGAAAGAGGTCGAGTTGATTGCTTTTCCATTTTAGTGACTCCGCGACAAAAGCCCGCCTCATGCCCACGCAACCGTTTTCCTTGCCCATTTTCCATGCTATTCTCTGTGCCCTACATCGTCGTGTGCAGCACACCCACAGGAGTTTTAAGACGTATGTCTTCCCGCAATAATCCGGCACGTATCGCTATCGTGATGGGGTCCAAAAGCGACTGGGCTACCATGCAGTTTGCTACCGAAGTTCTTGATATCCTGAATGTTCCTCATCATGTCGAAGTGGTCTCCGCCCACCGCACGCCCGATAAACTGTTCAGCTTCGCCGAAAGCGCGGAAGAGAACGGCTATCAGGTGATCATCGCGGGCGCTGGCGGCGCGGCGCATCTACCGGGCATGATTGCGGCTAAAACCTTAGTACCGGTGCTGGGTGTGCCAGTACAAAGCGCTGCCCTGAGCGGCGTCGATAGTCTCTATTCCATCGTGCAAATGCCGCGCGGTATTCCGGTCGGAACGCTGGCGATTGGTAAAGCGGGTGCCGCTAACGCCGCCCTGCTGGCCGCGCAGATTCTTGCCCAGCACGACGTCGAACTGCATCAACGCCTGGTCGACTGGCGTCGCGCACAAACCGATGAAGTGCTGGAAAACCCAGACCCACGAGGTGACGCATGAAGCAGGTTTGCGTACTGGGCAACGGCCAGCTAGGCCGCATGCTGCGTCAGGCTGGCGAGCCGCTGGGCATTGCCGTGTGGCCCGTCGGTCTGGAAGCCTCGCCGGAAGCGGTGCCGTTCCAGCAGAGCGTCATCACCGCTGAAATCGAACGCTGGCCGGAAACCCCGTTAACCCGCGAGCTGGCGCTGCATCCGGCATTCGTCAACCGCGACGTCTTCCCAATCATTGCCGATCGCCTGACGCAAAAGCAGTTGTTCGACAAACTCAGCCTGCCGACCGCACCGTGGCAACTGCTGGCCGAGCAAAGCCAATGGCCTGCCGTTTTCGAACGTCTGGGTGAGCTTGCGATCGTGAAACGTCGCACCGGTGGCTATGATGGTCGCGGGCAGTGGCGCTTGCGTGCCGATGAGACCGCTCAGTTGCCTGACGAATGCTATGGCGAATGTATCGTTGAGCAGGGCATTAATTTCTCCGGTGAAGTCTCCCTTGTGGGCGCGCGAGCTCACGACGGCAGCACCGTGTTCTATCCGCTGACTCACAACCTGCATCAGGATGGCATTCTGCGCATGAGCGTGGCTTTCCCGCAGGCGAACGCACAGCAGCAAAATCAGGCCGAAAGCATGCTCTCGGCAATCATGCACGAGCTGAACTACGTGGGTGTGATGGCGATGGAGTGCTTCGTTACTCCTGCCGGGTTGCTGATTAATGAGCTGGCCCCGCGCGTACACAACAGCGGTCACTGGACGCAAAACGGTGCCTCTATCAGTCAGTTTGAATTGCATCTGCGTGCCATCACCGACTTACCGCTGCCGCCGCCGGTGGTGAATAGCCCGTCCGTGATGGTTAACCTGATTGGTACCGACCTGAATTACGACTGGCTGAAGCTGCCGCTGGTGCATCTGCACTGGTACGATAAAGAGGTTCGCCCAGGCCGTAAAGTGGGCCACCTCAACCTGAACGACAGCGATACCGGACGTTTAAGCGCGACGCTTGAAGCGCTTACCCCGCTGCTACCGCCAGAATACGCCAGTGGAATTAGCTGGGCACAGTCAAAACTGGTTTAAGCCTAACGTGCCGGGGAACAATCCTCCCCTTCCCCGGCTCCCGTCACAAGCGTAGAATCCCGTCCGAGTCTCCCTCCCGATTTTTACAGAAGGATTTGCCCATGAATAATGGGACGGATTACCGGGCTATTTTGACCGCCGGTACCCCCATCATTGACGTTCGCGCCCCCGTTGAGTTTCAGCAAGGCTCGCTGCCTGCGGCAATCAACCTGCCGTTGATGAACGATGACGAGCGTGCTGCGGTCGGTACCTGCTATAAACGCCAGGGCCCCGACGCGGCTTTAGCGCTGGGACACCAGTTGGTGTCAAGCGAGATACGCCAGGCGCGCATTGATGCATGGCGGGAAGCCTGCGCACGTTTTCCATACGGCTTTCTTTGCTGCGCGCGCGGCGGCCAGCGTTCGCATATCGTGCAGGCATGGTTAAAAGAGAGTGGCGTCGATTATCCACTGATTGTCGGTGGCTACAAGATGCTGCGCCAGGCGGCGATTCAGGCTACCGACGAACTGGTTCAGCATCCGATCGTGTTGATTGGCGGCTGTACCGGAAACGGCAAAACGCCGCTGGTGCGCAATCAACCTTTTGGTATTGACCTGGAAGGGCTGGCACACCATCGCGGTTCATCCTTTGGCCGCACACTGGACGCGCAGTTTCCGCAAGCAACCTTTGAGAACCATCTTGCCAGCGCGTTGCTTCAGCGTAGCGAAGGACGCGAAACGGTGCGTTGGGTGCTCGAAGATGAAGGTCATATGATTGGCGCGAATCATCTCCCGGAGAGCCTGCGCGAACGCATGGCGCAATCGCCGATTGCGGTGGTGGACGATCCCTTTGAACTGCGCCTTGAACGCCTGCGCGAAGAGTATTTTACGCATATGCATCAGGCCTTTATTGAGGCATTTGGCGAAGAGAAAGGTTGGGGGGAGTACAGTGAGTATTTGCATCACGGATTGTTCGCCATTCGTCGCCGCCTTGGTCTGCAACGCTTCGCCGAACTGACGCAACAGCTCGATCAGGCACTTGTTGAGCAACAGCAGAGCGGCTCAACCGAACCGCACTTTGCCTGGCTGGTGCCGCTGCTCAATGAATACTACGACCCGATGTACCGCTATCAACTGGAGAAAAAGGCCAGCAAGATAGTCTTTCGCGGCACATCGGAGGCGGTGGAGCATTGGTTGCAGGGGCATTAATGAGTGTCGGGTGGCGCTTCGCTTACCCGACATCCGAATGGATGCGAGATGTAGGCCGGATAAGGCGTTTACGCCGCATCCGGCAAAAAAGCACCATTCTTAACGCCGTTCACGCTTATCCGCCCGCTTCGCCAGCCAGTCGCCCAACATCTGCACCACCTGTACCAACACAATCAGCGCGATAACGGTCACGACCATCACCTGGGTTTCGTAACGGTAATAGCCGTAGCGAATCGCCAGGTCACCCACCCCGCCGCCGCCGACAATTCCCGCCATCGCCGAGTAGCCGATTAAGCTCACCAGCGTAATGGTCAGGCCGCGCAGCAGCCCGGCGCTGGCTTCGGGCAGAAGCACGGTGCAGATAATCCGCATCGGACTTGCCCCGAATGCTTCAGCGGCTTCGATAATGCCTTTATCCACTTCGCGCAGGGCGCTATCAACCAGCCGCGCGTAGAACGCTATCGCCGCCACGGAAAGCGGCACCGACGCCGCAATCGGCCCGATAGTGTTGCCGAGCAAAAACTGTGTGAGCGGCAAAAGGAGAACCAGCAGGATCACAAACGGTACCGAGCGGATGATATTCACCAGCACTGACGACACCAGGTACACAAAGCGGTTTTGCCAGAAGAGATGCCTGTCGGTGACAAAAATCAGAAAACCGAGCGGCAGGCCGCCGACAATCGCCAGTACCGTCGAAATACTCAGCATCTGGAAAGTTTCGTTAAACGCCAGCGTTAAGTCCGGCAGTAAATCATCCACGGATCACCTCCACCTGCGCCGTATTTTCCCGAATATAGGCCACCGCCGCATCCACTGACGCAGGGTTATGCGGTGCGGTCAGTTGCACCACTAAAATTCCCAGCGCCCGCTCGGCGATATACTCAATTTTGCCGTGCAGAATATTCACCGCCACGCCAAACTTCACCGCCACTTCCGACAGCACCGGTTGCTCGGCGGAATCGCCGATAAATAGAATTTTCAGCAACTGGCCCGGCAGATGTTCACGCAGGCGCTCGGGCAGCGTCAGGTTCAGGGTGTGCGACACCAGTTGCCGGGTGAACGCATGCTGCGGATGGGCGAAGACGTCAAATACTTCGCCGGATTCCACCACTTCCCCGCCGGACATCACCGCCACGCGATCGCAGATGGTTTTGATCACGTTCATTTCATGGGTGATCAGCACGATCGTGATCCCAAGCTTCACGTTGATCTCTTTCAGCAGCGCCAGAATGGTTGCGGACGTTTCCAGATCGAGCGCGGATGTCGGTTCATCACACAGCAGTACGTCCGGGTGATTTGCGATGGCGCGGGCAATCCCCACGCGCTGTTTCTGCCCACCGCTGAGCTGCACCGGATAACGGTTTGCTTTATCGGCAAGCCCCACCAGCGACAAAATCTCGGTTACGCGCGGCGCAATTTTATCTCGATCCCAGCCCGCCGCTTTCAGGCTGAAGGCGACGTTTTGCGCCACGGTTCGCGTGTGCATCAGGTTAAAGTGCTGGAAAATCATACCAATTCGCTGACGCGCTTTACGCAGGTTTGCACCTTCAAGCGCAGAGATTTCCACGCCGTTAACCTTAACGCTACCCTCGCTCGGGCGCGTTAAGGCGTTAAGCGTGCGCAGTAGCGTGCTTTTCCCCGCCCCGCTGGTGCCCACAATACCGAAGATTTCGCCCGCACCGATATGCAGGCTGACGTTATTCACCGCCCGCGTAGACGGGCCGTGTCCGGTGGAGAAATCCACACAGACCTTTTCTATCTCAATCATACACACCTCAGAAATGCGAAAAGGGCAGACACGTCTGCTCTGTCAGGTTGCGTCCTGCGATTACTTCGCGTCAGACATCCATTCGGGTTTCTGGAAGGCGCTATAAATATTTTTCGGATCGTCTATTACTGCACGATAGGCCGGGGATTTCACCGCCTCGACGATATCTTTGGCGAACGGTTTATCCGCATCTTCGCTGCGCACGGCAATAATATTTTTCAGGTTCTCGTCCAGATGCTCTTGTTTGAGTGCACTGGAGAGATCAAGCCCCGCCGCCACCGCGAAGTTACCGTTCACCAGTGCGCCGGTAACGCCATCAAGCGTACGCGGCAACTGCGCGGCTTCCAGCGGCTTGAATACCAGCCCTTTCGGGTTGCTGGCGATATCGCGCTCGGAGGCTTTGGTGGGATCAATATTCGGTTTAATGGTGATAAGGTCGATCGATTGCAGGAAACGCAGGCCGCGCGCGAGGTTAGTCGGGTCATTGGAAAGGGTGATGATATCGCCCTTCTTCAGCTCATCCAGGCTCTTCACCTTACGGGAATAGAAGCCCATGCCCGCCGTCGGCACCACAATCAGCTTCGTTAGCTTGAGGCCTTTGTCGGTGGTGAATTTATCGAAATAGAGTGAATGCTGGAACAGATTGGCGTCGATGCTGCCGTTAGATAACGCCATATTCGGCTGGACGTAGTCGCTAAATTCGCGGACCACGACTTTATACCCTTTCTCTTTCAGCGACGGCGCTATCGCCTGCTTAACCATGTCGCCATACGGCCCCGGCGCAACGCCGAAAACTATCGTGTGCGGGTCGCTGTTGGCATGGGCAAACTGTAATCCACAGGCCAGCAGCAGGGCTCCGGTCGCGACACGTAAACTCTGACGCAATCCCATAACTTCTCCATTTTAAACGTTGTGATGTCGTGCATATCGCCGTGCGATGCGGCGCTGTTGTTATGTCCACAAAAGGGGCAATCCTTAACATGACACAGTTCACAACCTGCTGTCCTTGAAATTATTTCATGATATTTCGAAGTATGTCTTAAAGGGGCGCTGAGAGGGGATATGCGTTTAATAACAATGCTTAGTTGTAAACAGCAAAAAGCCGGGCAGTGCCCGGCTTTTGAAAGCGGAAACGACTTAGAAGTCGTAACGCAGACGAACCAGGTTCATATCACCCAGGTTGTCGGTGCTGGAGGTAAACACGTGTTCGTAGTCAACACGGAAACCGTAATCCAGCTGGAAGCTGATACCTACGCCGTTGTCGGTACGCAGGTAGTTACGACCATTCACGTATTCAATACGGTCACCCATGAAGTACGGCTGGATGGATTTCACTGCGTATTGACCAATCGGGAAGGTGTAACCCGCGAAGTATTCCAGGCCCCACGCGTCGCCCGCGAAGTAATCTTTCGCGTCGATTTTCTTGGTGGTCATGAAGTTCTGGTACCAGCCGCCGCCCAGGGCGAAGGTCCAGTTGTCTGGTTTCCAGCTAAACGCGGTACCGACGATGTTCTGATCGTAGGTTTTGCTGCCCTGATCGTCACCGCGCATTTCCGCACGGGTGTAGTTCCAGGACGTACCCCAGGTCAGGTCTTTGGTAATGTGGTAATCCACACCCAGAGAACCGCCGCCACGACGTTTGTATTTCAGGCCGTTGTTAGGGTTAAGATCATCGCTGAACAGGTAAGACGCGTAGAGATCAACGTCGCCTACAGTTTTCTTATATTTCAGAGATTTACGGGTACGATAAGAACCATCGTAGTCACCGTTGATACCGTTACCCGGAGCCTGACCGATCATGTCGTAGTCCCAGATATCGGTTTTCGCGCCAACCACATCATAGTAGATGCTGTTCTGTTGGCCGAAGGTCAGCGTACCCCAGGTATCGCTTTTCAGACCGGTGTAGAGCATACGACGGGTGGTGTCGTTTGCGCCATCAGCGTAGTGGTTATCCCAGTTGAACATCGCCGGGAAGTTAACACCCAGTTCGTAGTAGCTTATCCAGCTAATATCATCGAACAGGTAGTAATCAGCAGCGAAACGGAAACGGGTGCCGCCATCGAAGCCATTACGTTTGTAGCCGTTCGCACCATCATCCCCGGTCATGTTCTGGAACTGAGGACGGATACTCCCGCCAACGGTGAAGTTAAGACGGCTCAGCGGATCGCCAGCCTGCGGATCAGCTTTTAAAACGGTGATTTCCGCCTGAGTTGCGAAAGTCGTCAGTGCCACTGCTGCGCCGATCGATAATGCCAGCGCTTTTATTTTTATGGACATGGTTGTTCCTTGGATAGGTTAACTGCCATTTATTTAGCCAGTGAATATTATCGTGTCTAAATGAACTTATCTTTACCGTTTTTTAATGATTTGTGCGGTTAAAATGACGGTTCTATACAATCTGTGCCTTTATTGAACAATTCCATGGAACTTTTGGGGTTAAAGGTAAAAAGTGGGATTCAGCGCGCGGAATTTTTGCGGGATGAAAGTTAAGTGGCAGCAGTTGCCCGGTCGCGCTAACGCTTACCGGGCCCCCGTGTAGGCCGGATAAGCGTCAGCGCATCCGGCAATGCCGGATAAGGCGTCGCCGTCATCCGGCAATCTCTTAGTGACTAAACTGGCGGAACAACGCTTTGCCTTTCAACAGGCGAATCCCCAGCCAACCGCCGCACAGTGAAAGCAGCACCGCGCCGCAAAGCGGCAGCGCCAGCCACAAGCGCCAGTCCGGCTCCCAGGGGAAATCAAACACGCGCGTTTGCAGCATCGCCAGCGCCGTCTCGGCGCCAATAGCCGCCACCAGCCCGGAGACCAGCCCCAGAAGCGCGAACTCTGCCCACAGCGTGGTGCGCAGCAACGGCTTGCTGGCCCCCAGCGTGCGATAGACCACCAGTTCCTGATGCCGCTGACGCATGCCCACCTGCACCTGTGCCAGCAACAGCAGCACGCCGCAGGCGGTCACCAGCACCACCATCACTTCAAGCGCGCGGCTTACCTGCTCCAGCACCTGCCCAACTTGTTTTAATATCGCGCCGATATCCAGCAGGCTAATGGTCGGAAACTCACGGTTCAGCTGCGTTAACAATGTATTTTTGCCATCCCAGCGGAAACTGGTGAGCCAGCTCTGCGGCTGACCGTCCAGCGCCCCGCTCGGGAAGATAAAGAAGAAGTTAGGCCGCAGGCTCTCCCAGTCTACTTTTCGTAAACTGGTGACCGTGGCGCTGAAATCCTGGGTGTCGCCGGTAAAGGTCACTTTATCGCCCAGTTTGATATTCAGACGCTTCGACAGCCCCTCTTCAATCGACACTTCCCCCGCTTTCGGCGGCCAGGTTCCGGCGACGATAGGGTTATGGTCGGGACGTTTATCCTGCCAGGTGAGGTTCAGCTCCCGATTGAGCGATTCATCTTTATTCCCTCCTGTGCTTTGACCGTTTATCTGGGTCAGACGCGCGCGAACGATGGGATAAAACGCCTCCGGGATCACCTGATGTTCTGCAAGGAACGTTTTCACCGGCTGCACCTGCTCCGGCGCGATGTTAATCAGGAAGTAGTTGGGGCTTTCAGGTGGCAACTGCTGTTGCCAGCGGTCAAGCAGGTCGCCGCGAAGCACCAGTAAAAGCGCCAGTAACATAAAGGAGAGCGAAAATGCCGCCAGCTGACTCAGCGTGGACCACGGCTGGCGCAGCAGACGATTGACCGCCAGACGCAGCGGCAGCGCTTTCAGCGTTAAGCGCCTGAGCACGTTAAGCAGCATCCAGCCCAGCACGCCGCACAACAACGCCAGCACCACAGCGCCCGCCAACACTGACCACAGCAGTGGGCTGCCGCCCATCAACCAGGCAAGCAGGCCGATAACCACCAGGCAAATCACCGGAATATAAAACTTCAGCGGCCAGACGCTGGCGACCACATCACGCCGCAGCACGCGCAGCGGCTGCGTTGCCAATAATAGGCGATAGGGGCGCAGACCGACCAGCAGCGAAATCACCACCATCGTGCCAATTGCCCACAACCACGGCCAGGCGCTGGCGGAAGGCAGCGCTGCCGGTAAAACCGGTTTAAGCAGAATCAACAATATATGTTCAAACAGCAGCCCCATCGCGCCGCCGGTGATGACCGCCAGCGTGAGCAGCAACAGCCACTGGCCGATAATCAGCTTGCGTAACTGCGCCCGCCCGGCACCCAGCGTTTTGAGGATTGCCACAAGGTCATAACGACTGCGGCAGTAGTGCCCCATCGCCACCGCGACAGCAGCCACCGCCAGCAGCAACGTTAACAGCGCGGAAAGCAACAGGAACTGCTGCGAACGTTCGAGCGATTTACCCAGCGCGCCTTCGTCCTGCTCAAGGCCATACCAGCGATGCTCAGGTTTCAGTTGCGGTAGTAGCCATTTTTCATAGCTCGCCAGCTGTTCTGGCGTGCCGCCAAATTTGTAGCGCCAGCTCACACGACTGCCAGGCTGCACTGCCCCGGTTTTTTCGACGTCAGCCATGTTCATCATCAGGCGCGGCGCCATCTGGAAAGGGTTGAAGCCCGCGTCCGGTTCCTGAACAATTTCTCCGGCGATGCGCAGCGTGGCATCACCGACATCAATCTCATCGCCGACCTTCAGGTTTAACAACGCCAGCAAACGCGGTGCCAGTAGCACAGTGCCGGGCTGTGGTTTTACACCTTCCGGTTTGGTTTGCAGCGTGCCGTACATCGGATAAACACGGTCTACGGCTTTGACGTCAGCGAGCTGCGGAGTATTCCCCGCCCAGGTCATGGTTGAGAAACTAACCTGCTCGCCAACCTTTAACCTTTCTTCCCGCGCTTTATCGATCCAGGCAGCAGACACTTCACGCGAACTGCGCAGCGCGCGATCGCCCGCCATATATTCACGGCTTTGCTGACTCAAGCCTTTTTCCAGGCGGTCGCTGATGCTGCCAAGCGCCAGCACGCAGGCCACCGCCAGGCTTAACGCCAGCCAGACAATCAGCAGCGACGGCGAGCGCCACTCTCGCCAGAACCAGCGTGCAATCATGCTTCCTCCCGCAATTCACCGTCCACGAGGCGTAAACGTCGATCACACCGCGCCGCCAGTTGGGGATCGTGGGTCACGAGAATAAGCGTCGTGCCATGTTCGCGATTGAGAGAGAAAAGCAGGTCGGCAATTTTATCGCCCGTCTGCCTGTCGAGGTTGCCGGTGGGTTCATCGGCGAAGAGGAGATCCGGGCGGCCATAAAAGGCGCGTGCCAGTGCCACGCGCTGCTGTTCACCGCCCGAAAGCTGGGCGGGAAGATGATGCAGACGCTTGCCAAGGCCAAGTTGTTCGAGCAACGCTTTCGCGCCGCCCCGGCTCTGACTGTCGCTTTCGCCACGCAGCAGCGCCGGAAGTTCGACGTTTTCCAATGCGTTAAGTGTCGGGATCAGCATAAAGGACTGGAAAACAAAACCGACATGCTGCGCCCGCAAACGTGCCCGCGCTTCTTCATCCAGCGTCGTCAGCGATTGCCCAAGCAGTTTTACGTCGCCACCGCTGCCGTCATCCAGCCCGGCGAGAATCGCCAGCAGCGTCGACTTCCCTGACCCCGACTCACCAATCAGGGCGATGGTCTGTGCCGGTTTGACAATCAGGTTAACTCCGGTAAGGATGGAAAGCTCATGCTCTCCCTGACCGACGGATTTCTTAAGATGATGAACTTCAAGCACGTTTTCCGCTGGCATTTGCCCGTCCTGTTTTTGATTCTGTTAAGCTTCCGCGCTGTCGCCGCAGACACGTTGTTGATTCTCGGCGATAGCCTGAGCGCGGGATATCGTATGGCCGCCAATACGGCCTGGCCTGCCCTGCTCAACAGCAAATGGCAGCCGAAAACAGAGGTGATTAACGCCAGCATCAGCGGCGACACCTCGGCACAGGGGCTGGCGCGCCTGCCCGCACTGCTGAAACAGCATAAACCGCGCTGGGTGCTGGTTGAACTGGGCGGTAATGACGGCCTGCGCGGCTTCCAGCCTCAGCAAACCGAACAAACCCTGCGCACCATATTGCAGCAAATTAAAGCGTCCAACGCTGAGCCGTTGTTAATGCAAATTCGTCTGCCCGCAAACTACGGACGCCGTTATAATGAAGCCTTTAGCGCGATTTATCCGCAGCTTGCCCAGGAATTCACTATCCCACTGCTGCCCTTCTTTATGGAAGAGGTTTATC
Source organism: Pseudocitrobacter faecalis (assembly GCF_965231525.1). Classification (NCBI taxonomy): domain Bacteria; kingdom Pseudomonadati; phylum Pseudomonadota; class Gammaproteobacteria; order Enterobacterales; family Enterobacteriaceae; genus Pseudocitrobacter; species Pseudocitrobacter faecalis. Next base: position 3,163,836 of record NZ_CBDDNJ010000002.1, read on the forward strand.
TCAAACCGCAGTGGATGCAGGATGATGGTATTCACCCCAATCGTGACGCCCAACCGTTTATCGCCGACTGGATGGCGACACGCCTGGCACCACTAGTTAATCACGACTCCTGAATATAAAGGGGCGTTCTCAGGTAAAGTTATGCAAAAAACGGTTTTAATTACAGGATGTTCAAGCGGTATTGGTCTGGAAAGCGCCCTTGAGCTGAAGCGCCAGGGATTTCGCGTGCTGGCGGCCTGCCGCAACCCTGCTGACGCCGTACGGATGAACGGCATGGGGCTTATGGGTATTGAGCTGGATCTCGATGACCCGGCAAGCGTCGACCGTGCCGCCGATGAGGTTATCGCCCTGACCGGCAATCGCCTGTTTGGCCTGTTCAATAACGCCGGTTTCGGGGTTTATGGCCCGCTCAGTACCCTGACCCGTACGCAACTGGAGCAGCAATTTTCCGCCAACTTTTTTGGCGCCCATCAGCTGACTCAGCGTCTTCTTCCGGCGATGATTCCGCACGGCGAAGGCCGCATCGTGATGACGTCATCGGTCATGGGGCTTATTTCTACGCCCGGTCGCGGTGCCTATGCCGCCAGCAAATATGCGCTCGAGGCGTGGTCTGACGCGCTGCGCATGGAGCTGCACACCACGGGCATAAAAGTGAGCCTGATTGAACCTGGCCCGATTCGTACACGCTTCACCGACAACGTGAATCAAATCGAGCAGGATAAACCGGTCGAGAATCCCGGCATTGCCTCGCGTTTTACGCTTGGCCCGGACGCGGTCGTGGAAAAAGTGCGCCACGCCTTTATCAGCGATAAACCCAAACTGCGTTACCCGGTGACGCTGGTTACCCATGCCGTTGGCTGGCTGAAGCGCCTGCTGCCGGCCCGCGCGATGGACAAAATTTTACGCGGCTAAGAGCCTGTCCCACCAGGCGTAATTGTTGCAGGCAGTTTGGACACGGACAGCGCGCAGAAACCGGAGCGTAAACGTAGTGCGTGAGGATTTCGAGCACTGCCCGAGGCCAAACTGGCAAATAAAATAGCCGAATGGGATAGGTTCTAAGTTGAAGCCGGGCGCCGTGCCCCCATATATTACGGAAACCGACAAAAGAGAGTGGCTCATGTCCGTACAGAATATCGTCAATATTACCGAAGCTAACCTGCACCAGACGCTGGAACAATCCGTCACGACGCCGATTCTGTTCTACTTCTGGTCTGAACGCAGCCAGCACTGTCTGGAGCTGACGCCGGTGCTGGAAAGCCTTGCTGCCCAGTACAACGGTCAGTTTATTCTGGCAAAAGTTGACTGCGACGCTGAGCAGATGGTGGCTTCACAGTTTGGCCTGCGCGCTATCCCCACGGTTTACCTGTTCCAGAACGGTCAACCGGTGGACGGTTTCCAGGGCCCACAGCCGGAAGAAGCTATTCGCGCCTTGCTCGATAAAGTGCTGCCGCGTGAAGAAGAGCTGAAAGCCCAGCAGGCAATGGAGCTGATGCAGGAAGGCAACTATGCCGACGCGCTGCCGCTGCTGAAAGATGCGTGGTCCATGTCGAATCAGGATAGTCAGATTGGCCTGCTGCTGGCAGAAACGCAGATCGCCCTGAACCGTTCTGAAGACGCGGAAGCCGTACTGAAAACCGTGCCATTACAGGATCAGGATACCCGCTATCAGGGGCTGCTGGCGAAAATTGAATTGCTGAAACAGGCCGCGGATACGCCGGAAATTCAGCAGTTACAACAGCAGGTTGCACAGAACCCGGAAGATGCCGCCCTGGCATCGCAGCTGGCATTACAACTGCATCAGGTAGGCCGTAATGAAGAAGCGCTGGAACTGTTGTTCAGCCATCTGCAAAAAGACCTCGGCGCGGCTGATGGTCAGGCGCGTAAAATGCTGCAAGAGATCCTGGCCGCGTTAGGTACCGGTGATGCACTGGCGTCGAAGTATCGTCGTAAGTTATATTCGCTGCTGTACTGATCTCGTGCTGGTTGGGGGATTTGTGCGTACATTTGCCCCCTCACCCTAACCCTCTTCCTCGAGGGAGAGGGGACCGATCGTGCCGAAGTTTAAGTGTCTGCAGTTTTCTCCCTCCCCCCGTGGGAGAGGGCCGGGGTGAGGGCGTTGTGTGCGGTTTCATCCCTTCTTCAACTGCGACACCACCAGTTGATGGCGTGAATTGTAGAATTTCCGGTACGTCAGATAGCAGGCAATAATCGTTGATAAACTGGCCGTCGATAACAGCATAAACGTCACCATTATCTGATATTTAATCGCTTTTACCGGGTCAATCCCCGCAAAAATCAGCCCTGACATCATCCCCGGTAAACTCACCAGTCCGACGGTTTTTGCCGAATCCACGGTTGGGATCAGCGACGCGCGAATACTTTCCCGGATAAGCCTCGCAGACGCCATTTTAGGCGTTGCGCCCAGGCTAAGTTTCTCCTGAATCTGCTGCTGCTCAGCACTAAAGCGCTGCCCAAGATTGTTGTAACACAGCCCCACCGCCACCATCGCATTGCCGGCAATCATCCCGGAAATGGGGATCACCTGCATCGGCGTAAATTCAATCGAGCCCGAAAAGACCAGTACTGCCAGCGTTAACCCGGCCCCGGTGGTGATGGCGATAAACGACGACATAAACGCTTTGCTGATGTATTTACTGCGTTTTTGCGCGTTATACGCGGCGTTAAAGCAGATAAACAGCACCATTAACAGCGTCAGAATCGCGTGGTTAACATTGAAAATGTATTTCAGCACATAGCCAACAATAATCAGCTGTACAACCGCCCGGCAAATACTCCAGATAATATCTTTTTCCAGCGCCAGCTTTTCCCGGTAGCTCACCAAAATCGCCACCAGCACTAATACCATTGAGAGCGCCAGCGATTCATTGGTAATGGCATGTTCATTCATGGGTGGCCTCCTGCACATCCTTTCCCGAGAGCGGTAATGTAATGACATCATCCGCATGTTCTATTTCATCTTTATCGTGGGTGACCCACAGCACAGCAATATTTTTCTCTCGCACATAGCGATGAATAATATCGTTCACGTTATGCTTATTTTCTTCATCAAGTGCACTGGTAATTTCATCCAGTAATAAAACATCCGGCAAAAATTGTAGGTTGCGGATCAGGGAAATACGCTGCTTTTCACCGCCAGAAAGATCGTTGATTGATTTTGATAACGTCTCTTCAGGTAAGCCAAACCGCGTCAGGAAGCCCAGAAAGGTATCCGGTTCGGTGCGTTTATTCCGGATCTGCCAGGGGAAAATCAGGTTGTCATAGACCGTCTCGCCAAACAAAGCGGGCGTCTGCGCGCAGTAGGAAACCTGCTGGCGATACTGCTCTGGGGACAGTGTGGTGTAATCCTGTCCTTTAAACTGAATGGTTCCTTCACTCGGGCTTAATAGCGAAGCGATGATTTTTAATAATGTACTTTTACCACAGCCCGAGGGGCCGGTTATCAGCTTAAACTCACCCGGCGCAATGCTGAAATTGATATCGTTTAGCACTTGCCGTTCACCGATGCGATAACCCACGCCTGTTAATTGCAGAATCGCGTTGCCTTCCTTCATAATTATTTGAAACTCCTGTTCCGGACTAATGGACACAGTGTAACGATTTTTAAGGATGAGGCGTTAATCGAATTTATCTATTTCGCTGATGCAATAAAAATGGCGCTCACCGCGCATATTGGAGAACGCCTTTTCTCTTCTCCAGTAACGTTTATTCCGTCAGAAAAGTTCTTTTTTAAGTATTTCAGAACCTTTTTATTAACCTTACGTTCTGTGATTTTATAGCCGTTCCAGTACCCAGACTGCTCATGATAAACGTCTGGCGGAACGCTGAGATCATTGCAGGACACAGCGTAATCCTCCATGAAGATCACACTGCATTGGTTGCCTCAGGTGACGAAAACAGACATGAAGCTGCGGTGGGCTTCCTCCTTGCCGCAGATAGCGTCTCCGTCAGCAATGATTCTCAACAGATTTTATGATGAACATCATGAGAGAAATGAAGAATTAACACTGCTGGCCTTCGTGCTGCCCGATACGTTAAAAAACGATAGTAGTGTCTGCATGATGTTCCCCTCTTTTTACTACCGGTTTTAAGAGGGGCTTTTTTAAAACACAGTTAGCAGTTCTTTTAAAATGTCTTGTTCCGGACTTTAGGTCTAAAGTGAAGCAATATCAAAATCTGGCAGGCGAATTTCGTCATGGTAGTCGATATACTTAACCTCAGCAGCGGCACATGCCGCGTATCTATACGGACGGTTTAACAGGAGGTTTCATGCTGATATTTATCCCTATCATGATTTTTGTTGTGCTGGTGGTGGTTGCCGCTGGCGTCAAAATCGTTCCTCAGGGCTACCAATGGACGGTCGAACGTTTTGGCCGCTATACCAATACGCTTCAGCCTGGGCTCAGCCTTGTTGTCCCCTTCATGGACAGGATTGGTCGTAAGATCAACATGATGGAGCAGGTTTTAGATATTCCGTCTCAGGAAGTTATCTCCAAAGATAACGCCAACGTCACCATCGACGCCGTCTGTTTTATTCAGGTCATTGATGCGCCAAAGGCTGCCTATGAGGTAAGCAACCTGGAACTGGCGATCATTAACCTGACCATGACCAATATTCGTACCGTGCTGGGTTCTATGGAGTTGGATGAAATGCTCTCCCAGCGCGACAGCATCAACACGCGTCTGTTGCATATCGTTGATGAAGCCACCAACCCATGGGGCATTAAAGTTACCCGTATCGAAATCCGCGATGTTCGCCCGCCCGCAGAACTGATTGCGTCGATGAACGCCCAGATGAAAGCCGAACGTACAAAACGTGCCTATATTCTGGAGGCGGAAGGTATTCGTCAGGCGGAAATCGTTAAAGCCGAAGGGGAAAAACAGTCGAAGATCCTCAAGGCGGAAGGTGAACGTCAGTCGGCCTTCCTTGAAGCGGAAGCCCGTGAACGTTCTGCAGAAGCGGAAGCGCGCGCAACCAAAATGGTGTCAGAAGCCATTGCTGCCGGGGACATTCAGGCGGTCAATTACTTCGTCGCGCAGAAATACACCGAAGCGCTCCAGCAAATTGGTTCATCCAGTAACAGCAAAGTCGTCATGATGCCTCTGGATGCCAGCAGTCTGATGGGCTCTATTGCAGGCGTGGCCGAACTGATTAAAGACAGCGCCAACGAACGGAAAAGATAATGGTCGAGATGATTCTGGCTCATCCGCATATTTTCTGGCTAAGTCTCGGCGGCCTGTTACTGGCTGCCGAGATGCTGGGTGGCAACGGTTATCTGCTGTGGAGCGGCGTTGCCGGGGTGATCACCGGCCTGCTGACCTGGATCCTGCCCGTCAGTTGGGAGTGGCAGGCAGTCATATTCTGCATCCTGACGCTGCTGGCGGCGTGGCTGTGGTCAAAATGGCTCGCGCGCCAGGTTAAAGAGCAGAAACCCGCCGACAGCCAGCTTAATCAACGCGGACAACAACTTGTGGGGCAGCGTTTTACCCTGGATAACGCCCTGGTGAATGGTCGTGGACAAGTTCGGGTGGGCGACAGCGCCTGGCCCGTGATTGCTGATGACGACTTGCCTGCGGGGTCAAAAGTTGAAGTCGTAGCAGTTGAAGGTATTACGCTGCGCGTTCGACTCTTTGAACAGGTAAAACGTTAAGCCTGTTTTTTATGCTGACAACAGCCCGATAAGTGGTCAATGATCGGGCAGTCCACGCCATCATCGCCAGGGCATGACGCCGCGAGCGCAAGAAGTTGATCACGCATCGCCTGCAGGTCGCTGATATGCTTTTCAATTTCAGCGACTTTCTGCAAAGTATGCGCTTTCACATCAGCGCTGTGGCGTTTCGGGTCGTTGAACAGCGTCACCAGTTCGCCACACTCTTCCAGATTAAATCCTACCTGGCGCGCCTGACGTAACAGCGTAAATTCGTCGATATGTTTTTGGGTGTAGCTACGATAACCGTTCTCGCTGCGCAGCGGTGGCGTCACCAGCCCCTTCTCTTCATAAAAGCGAATCGCTTTACTGGTTAAACCGGTTTTTTTGGCAACATCGCTGATGTTCATCCTCTTCTCCAAATGCTGGGGTATCGCTCGCCCAAGTATAACCTGTTTAGGTTGCACTAAAGCCCGGCTAAAAGGAATTCCGGTAATTGTTCACTACGGCCTTGACCTTCCCCTTGCGGGAAGGTTTAAGCTTATTCACACTCAGAAGATAAGGAGTCTGTTATGTCCAATACTATCGACCTGACGCTTGATGGCCTCTCCTGTGGTCACTGCGTTAAACGTGTAAAAGAGAGCCTGGAAAAACGTCCTGACGTTGAACAGGCTGATGTCACCCTCACCGAAGCCCACGTCACCGGTAGCGCCAGTGCGGAAGCGCTGATCGAAACCATTATTGAAGCGGGTTACGGCGCAGAGTTAAGCCACCCAAAGGCTAAACCGCTGGCGGAAGCAGTAATCCCGTCGGAAGCCCTGACAGCGGTCACCCCTGCGCTTCCGGCAGCCCAGGATCTGGACGACAGCCAGCAGTTGCTGATCAACGGAATGAGCTGCGCCAGCTGCGTCTCTCGCGTGCAAAAAGCCCTTCAGGCGGTACCGGGCGTCGCACAGGCACGGGTAAACCTTGCGGAGCGCACTGCGCTGGTAATGGGCAGCGCCTCCGCCGCGGATTTAGTCCACGCCGTAGAGAAAGCAGGCTACGGCGCGGAAGCGATTGAAGATGATCTCAAACGTCGTGAACGTCAGCAGGAAACCGCGCTCGCCACCATGAAGCGCTTCCGCTGGCAGGCCATTGTCGCGCTGTTGGTCGGTATCCCGGTGATGATTTGGGGAATGATCGGCGACAACATGATGGTGACCGACGCCAACCGCTCACTGTGGCTTGTCATCGGATTGGTAACGCTGGCCGTCATGGTCTTCGCCGGTGGCCACTTCTACAGCAGCGCGTGGAAAAGCCTGAAAAACGGCACCGCGACGATGGATACGCTGGTGGCGCTGGGTACCGGTGTGGCGTGGCTCTATTCGATGAGCGTCAACCTGTGGCCACAGTGGTTCCCGATGGAGGCGCGTCATCTCTATTATGAAGCCAGCGCGATGATCATCGGTCTGATTAACCTCGGGCATATGCTGGAAGCCCGCGCCCGTCAGCGTTCATCAAAAGCGCTGGAGAAACTGCTCGATCTGACGCCGCCGTCTGCTCGTGTGGTGACGGAAGACGGTGAAAAAACCGTGCCGCTGGCCGAGGTTTTGCCAGGTATGACGTTGCGCCTGACCACCGGTGACCGCGTGCCGGTCGATGGCGAAATCACTCAGGGTGAAGCCTGGTTTGACGAAGCGATGCTCACCGGTGAACCGGTGCCACAAGAAAAAAGTCATGGCGATGCTATTCACGCCGGGACGGTGGTACAGGACGGTTCCGTTCTGTTCCGCGCCAGCGCGGTAGGCAGCCATACTACGCTTTCGCGCATAATTAAAATGGTGCGGCAGGCGCAAAGCAGTAAACCCGAAATCGGCCAACTGGCGGATAAAATTTCGGCGGTCTTCGTGCCTGCCGTAGTCGCCATCGCGCTGTTCAGCGCCGCCATCTGGTACTTCTTCGGGCCGGCACCGCAGATTGTCTACACTCTGGTGATCGCCACCACCGTACTGATCATCGCCTGTCCGTGTGCCCTCGGTCTTGCAACGCCGATGTCGATTATTTCTGGCGTGGGTCGTGCGGCTGAGTACGGCGTGCTGGTGCGTGATGCCGACGCGCTGCAACGGGCCAGCGAACTTACCACGCTGGTGTTTGATAAAACCGGCACGCTGACGGAAGGTAAGCCGCAGGTTGTGGCAGTGAAAACCTTCTCAGGCGTTGAAGAAGCGCAGGCGCTGCGTCTTGCCGCCGCGCTGGAGCAAGGTTCAAACCACCCGTTAGCGCGGGCAATTCTGGAAAAAGCGGGCGATGCAACGCTGCCGCAGGTTAACGCCTTCCGCACCCTGCGCGGGCTGGGCGTGAGCGGCGAAGCAGAGGGTCATACACTGCTGCTGGGTAACCAGGCGCTGCTCAATGAACAGAATATCTCAACCGCTGAACTGGAAAGTGAAATCAACGCGCAGGCTTCACGGGGTGCCACGCCGGTGCTGCTGGCCGTCGACGGCAAAGCCGCTGCTTTGTTCGCCATCCGCGATCCGCTACGTGCCGATAGCGTTGCGGCGCTTGAGCGCCTGCACCGCGAAGGATACCGTCTGGTTATGCTAACCGGCGATAACCCAACCACCGCCAATGCCATTGCAAAAGAAGCGGGTATTGATGAGGTGATCGCAGGTGTACTGCCGGACGGCAAAGCCGAAGCCATTAAAAATCTGCAACGTCAGGGGCAGAAAGTGGCGATGGTCGGCGATGGCATCAACGATGCGCCCGCACTGGCGCAGGCAGAAGTGGGTATCGCCATGGGGGGCGGCAGCGATGTGGCCATTGAAACGGCGGCCATCACCCTGATGCGTCACAGCCTGATGGGCGTTGCGGATGCGCTGGCGATTTCCCGCGCCACGCTGCGCAATATGAAGCAGAACCTGCTGGGCGCGTTTATCTACAATTCTCTGGGTATTCCTATCGCTGCCGGTATTCTCTGGCCGATAACGGGTACGCTACTCAACCCGGTAGTCGCTGGCGCGGCAATGGCGCTCTCGTCCATTACGGTCGTGAGCAACGCGAACCGATTGCTGCGGTTTAAACCAAAGGCATAACCCTCACTCCCTCCTGATTCAATGTCAGGAGTGAGTTTGCACCTTTTCGATGGCCGCGCTAGCATGAACCTTTCTCAAAGGGAGCGCGGATGAGTCTGTTAAATAAACTAAAACGTTTGTGGCACGCGTTGCGAGGCGCCCCCTATAGCTGGCCCGCCATCGATATCTCACTGCCTGGCGGTCGCGAACTTCATCTTGTCGGCAGTATTCATATGGGCACGCGCGATATGTCGCCGCTGCCGCCGAAGCTGGTCAAGAAGCTCCAGCAGGCCGATGCGCTGATTGTTGAGGCAGATATTTCCGGCAATGAAGCACCTTTTGACAACCTTCCTGTTTGTGCTCCCCTGGCCGAACGCCTGACGGCGACGCAGCTTGCCAGGCTTGAAAAACTGGCCGATGAGCAAGGCTTACCGCTTGCGCGTTTCGATACCCAGCCACTGTGGCAAATCGCGATGGTGATGCAGGCAACGCAGGCGCAAAAGCTGGGCCTGCGCCCGGATTACGGGATTGATTATCAACTTTTGCAGGCGGCACGGCAGGCTTCCCTTCCCATTCAGGAACTGGAGGGCGCATCAAGTCAGATTGCATTGTTACTCCAGTTGCCTGATAACGGGCTGGCGCTGCTGGAAGACACTCTTACCCACTGGCACACCAACGCGCGGTTGTTGCAGGTGATGATTGGCTGGTGGCTGGAACAGCCGCCAACGGACAGAAATTCACCGCTACCGAATACCTTTAGCCAGTCGCTGTATGATGTGTTGATGGTGCAGCGTAATCAGGCGTGGCGCGATATGCTGCTGGCGCTGCCGCCGGGCCGCTATGTGGTGGCGGTTGGGGCGCTGCATCTGTACGGCGAAGGCAACCTGCCACAGATGCTGAAATAAAAAAATGGCCAATATCTCTATTGGCCCGTCAAAGAGGAATTTCATCATTATTATTATCCCGAAGTTCGCACTTCGGATCTTTTGATTGTCGCTCAAAGTCATCATCACTTCCATTACTATTGCGCAAGATAATACTATTTTTTAGCCAGCTCAGAGGCGTATGCTTAGAGGATGTCTGTTTAGTAGTAAGAAAGGATGATTATGACTCCCGCCGTTAAGTTACTCGAAAAAAACAAAATTTCTTTCCAGATTCACGCCTACGATCACGATCCGAGCGAAACCAACTTTGGTGACGAAGTGGTGCGTAAACTGGGTCTGAATGCGGACCAGGTCTACAAAACCTTACTGGTTGCCATCAATGGCGATATGAAGCATCTGGCCGTGGCGGTCACGCCGGTGGCCGGTCAGCTTGATTTGAAAAAAGTGGCGAAGGCGCTGGGCGCGAAAAAAGTTGATATGGCCGACCCGATGGTGGCGCAGCGTACAACCGGGTATCTGGTCGGCGGTATCAGCCCGCTGGGGCAGAAAAAACGCCTGCCGACGGTGATTGATGCGCCCGCGCAGGATTTTGCCACCATCTATGTTTCAGGCGGCAAGCGCGGGCTGGATATTGAACTCGCGGCAAGCGATCTGGCGAAAATTCTTGATGCGAAATTTGCGGATATTGCGCGTAGAGATTGAGTGCCAGTCTTCCCCTCACCCCGGCCCTCTCCCGCAGGGAGAGGGAGAAAACCAAGTTCGTATTTACATTGAGCACAATCCCTCCCCTCTCCCTGCGGGAGAGGGAACGGGTGAGGGGTAAAGCCCTTATTCCCAGCGCACTTCCCCTTTCGGTTCGTAAGCGTTCACATCTATCGGCGAGTTCTGTTCGATAAACTGCTTCAGCACTTCCGCATCAATAAACCCGGTGTTCACATAGCCCGGTAATTGATCAATCTGCGGATACCCATCACCGCCGCTGGCATTGAAGTTAAGCGTCGCCAGGCGATACTTTTTTGCCGGGTCGACAGGCTCACCTTTGATTTTGAGATCAATAAGCTTGCCCTCTTTCGCCACAAAACTGACGTTGGCAAATTGAGGATACGCCCCGGAGTCAGGCTTCTTCTGCGCCACGGCGGTGAGGTAATCCGTGACTTCCTTGCCATTCATATCTGCGTAAACGACAACATTGCCGAACGGTTGCACCTTCAGAACACTTTTGTACGTGATATCACCCGCTTCGATGGAATCACGAATCCCACCGCCGCTCATCACCGCGAAATCAGCGCCGGTTCGCGCCATTTGCGCCGCAAGAATCACCCGCGCAAGGTTGGTCTGCACAAAACGGACTTTGCTGCGGTCGCCTTCCAGATGACCATTCACCGTACCAATTTTCACGCCGAGCTGCGCTTTGCCTTTATTCTGGAACGGGCTCAGCAGCGAGAGCATCTGCGCGCTTTCCGGGATTTGCGGCGTGTAAAGTACGCGCTCACTTTGCCCGTTATCGTAAGTCACTTTCTTCTTCAGGTTCACCGGGATCAGCTGATAATGCACCAGCGTGAGTTCGCCGTTGCGGAACTCAAAATCGGCGCGCCCAACGTATTTACCCCACTCATGGGCCTGCACAATCCAGATGCCGTTCTGTTTATCCGGCGCGCACGGCGTGCCTGGCACATAATCGACCTGCTTTTTATTCTCCGACGCCATGCAAACCGGATCTTGTGAGTGACCACCCACAATCATCGCCAGCGCCCCGGCAGGCAGGCTACGCGCCATTTCGACATCGCCCGGTGCGTTAGAACCGTGGTTACCGTTGTCATAGTGACCCATGTGCGTAGCGGCGATGATAAAATCAGGTTTTTCATTCATCTGAAGTTCCTGAATGACCAGCTTCGCTTCTTCGGCAGGCTTACGAAACTCAATATCAGTAAAGTTTTCCGGGTTGCCGATGCGCGCGGTGTCATCGGTCGTCAGGCCAAGCACGGCGATTTTGAGATCCTGACGCTTGAAGATCGCCCACGGTTTAAACAGGCGCTCGCCGGTACTTTTCTGATAAATATTGGCCGACAGGAACGGGAATTTTGCCCATTTCTCCTGCTGGCGCAGCACGCTCAGCGGGTTATCGAATTCGTGATTGCCGACGGCCATCGCATCGTAACCGACCAGATTCATGCCACGAAAATCGGGCTCGGCGTCCTGTAGGTCAGACTCAGGAACGCCCGTATTGATATCGCCGCCTGAGAGCAGCAGCACGCTACCGCCTTCTGCGGCCACTTCTTTACGAATACCGTCCACCAGCGTTTTTTGCGCCGCTAAACCGTATTCACCGTACTCGCTACGCCAGAAGTGACCATGGTGATCGTTGGTATGTAATATTGTGATTTTATAGGTTTTATCTTTTTCCCAGGCCTGAACGCCCGTGCTTGCCAAAGACAGCGCCGCCAGCATCGCCAGCGCTATGCCCCGTCGAACAAATTTCATGATCCGCTCCCTGATTGAATGACAAGTGCCGAAATTACAACGCTCTGAAAGAATAGTCGAATTTCATTTTAGAAATGAGACTTCCTTCATACGCCGCAGACAGGTATCTTAGGCTGATAACTATTACAACATCGATTATCTCCAACATCGCACCATCAAATATAAGTGGAATCTATGGCAATCAGTGAAACCAGTCCTGGGCTGTCCGGCTCCTCTGCGCCCCAGCAACAGGCACGCACGTCGTTTAAAATTCTCGGGGCCATCAGCCTCTCACACCTGCTTAACGACATGATTCAGTCGTTAATTTTGGCTATCTACCCGCTGCTACAAGCTGAATTCTCGCTCAGTTTCGTGCAAATCGGGATGATTACCCTCACCTTCCAGCTTGCCTCCTCGCTGCTTCAACCGGTGGTCGGCTACGTGACCGATAAGCGCCCGATGCCGTGGTCGCTGCCGGTTGGCATGTGCTTTACCCTGAGCGGCCTGATTCTGCTGGCACTGGCGGGCAGTTTCTATACCGTTCTGCTGGCCGCCGCGCTGGTCGGTACCGGGTCATCTGTTTTCCACCCGGAATCCTCGCGCGTGGCGCGCATGGCGTCCGGGGGCCGTCATGGTCTGGCGCAGTCGATCTTCCAGGTCGGCGGTAACTTTGGCAGTTCGTTAGGGCCACTACTGGCTGCCGTGATCATCGCCCCGTACGGTAAAGGCAACGTCGCCTGGTTCGTACTGGCGGCGCTGCTGGCCATTGTCGTGCTGGCGCAAATCAGCCGCTGGTACGCCGCACAGCACCGCATAAATAAAGGTAAACCTAAAGCCGCGATTATTAATCCGCTGCCGCGCAACAAGGTGATTCTGGCCGTTTGCGTCCTTCTGATGCTTATTTTTTCAAAATACTTCTACATGGCGAGTATCAGCAGCTATTACACCTTTTATTTGATGCATAAGTTTGGCTTATCCATCCAAAATGCGCAGATACACCTCTTTGCCTTCCTGTTTGCAGTTGCGGCGGGAACCGTGATTGGCGGGCCTGTGGGTGATAAAATCGGGCGTAAATATGTTATTTGGGGCTCTATCCTCGGCGTTGCACCGTTTACGCTTGTTTTACCCTACGCATCGCTGGAATGGACCGGTATTTTAACGGTGATCATTGGATTTATCCTCGCATCCGCATTTTCGGCGATTCTGGTATACGCCCAGGAGCTCTTACCTGGCCGAATTGGCATGGTTTCCGGTTTATTCTTCGGTTTTGCCTTCGGCATGGGCGGCTTAGGGGCTGCGGTATTGGGGCTGGTTGCTGACCACACCAGCATCGAACTGGTCTATAAAATCTGTGCTTTCCTACCACTTCTGGGGATGTTGACCATATTCCTGCCTGATAATCGACAAAAACAGTAAGTTTAACGCAGCCAAAGTCAAACTTTGGCTGCGCACTACCCCAGCTACTGCGGCATTTCCCTTACTATTCCTCAGCCAATCCCACTTTTGGGGTTGTTCCGATCATAAATTCCTTTTTTTATTAAAATTCAACATTTATTCATAAACATGATGCCCCATTTTGTCATAAACTATTACAAGGTTTTTTGGTTTTCCGGATGATGTCACGCATCTGAGCCAAAAATGGAACAACGCACCACCACGAAAGGAGACGGAATGCATCACGCCACACCGCTTATCACCACCATTGTTGGTGGTCTTGTTCTCGCATTTTTCCTTGGCATGATTGCCAACAGATTACGCATATCTCCTTTAGTCGGTTATTTATTAGCAGGCGTCCTGGCCGGGCCATTCACGCCGGGTTTTGTCGCCGATACGCAACTGGCACCTGAACTGGCGGAACTGGGCGTGATTCTGCTGATGTTTGGCGTCGGTCTGCACTTCTCACTAAAAGACTTGATGGCGGTAAAGGCCATCGCCATTCCCGGTGCAATTCTGCAGATAGCGGTGGCGACGCTGCTGGGTATGGCACTTTCGTCATTGCTCGGCTGGTCGTTAATGACCGGTATCGTGTTCGGCCTCTGCCTTTCCACCGCCAGTACCGTGGTGCTGCTGCGCGCGCTGGAAGAACGCCAACTGATTGATAGCCAGCGGGGGCAGATTGCCATCGGCTGGCTGATTGTTGAAGATCTGGTGATGGTGTTAACGCTGGTTCTGCTGCCAGCCGTTGCGGGCATGATGGAAAAAGGCGACGTCGGGCTGGCTTCACTGGTGCTCGATATGTCGATGACTATCGGTAAGGTTATCGCCTTCATCGCCATCATGATGCTGGTAGGTCGCCGTCTTGTGCCGTGGATCCTCTCACGTAGCGCCGCCACCGGTTCGCGTGAGCTCTTTACTCTTTCTGTACTGGCGCTGGCGCTGGGCATCGCCTTCGGTGCGGTTGAGCTGTTTGATGTTTCCTTCGCACTCGGTGCGTTCTTCGCCGGAATGGTGCTGAACGAGTCTGAACTCAGCCACCGCGCGGCGCACGATACGCTGCCGTTGCGCGACGCGTTCGCCGTACTGTTCTTCGTTTCCGTCGGTATGCTGTTTGACCCGATGATTCTGATTGAGCAGCCGCTGGCCGTGCTCGGCACGCTGGCTATTATCGTCTTTGGTAAGTCGTTAGCGGCATTCTTCCTTGTGCGTATGTTTGGTCACTCACAGCGTACCGCGCTGACCATCGCCACCAGCCTGGCGCAGATTGGCGAATTTGCCTTTATTCTGGCGGGGCTCGGCATGGCGCTGGATCTCCTCCCGCAGGCCGGGCAGAACCTGGTGCTGGCAGGAGCCATTCTGTCGATTATGCTCAACCCGATTCTGTTTACTCTGCTGGAAAAATATCTCGAGAAAACCGAGACGCTGGAAGAGCAAACGCTTGAAGAAGCGATTGAGGATGAGAAACAAATCCCGGTGGATATCTGTAATCATGCACTATTGGTTGGCTACGGTCGTGTCGGTAGCCTGCTCGGCGAGAAGCTGATGGCGCAGGGTATTCCGCTGGTGGTGATTGAAACGTCCCGCACGCGCGTCGATGAGCTTCGCGAGCGCGGTATTCGTGCGGTGCTGGGTAACGCCGCAAATGAGGAAATAATGAACCTGGCGCATCTGGATTGCGCGCGCTGGCTGCTGCTGACCATTCCGAATGGTTACGAGGCCGGAGAGATTGTCGCCACCGCCCGCGAGAAATGCCCGGGCATTGAGATTATCGCCCGCGCGCATTATGACGATGAAGTGGCGTATATCAGCGAACGCGGTGCCAATCAGGTGGTAATGGGCGAGCGTGAGATTGCGAAAACCATGCTGGGCTTGTTAGAAAAACCGCCGCTTGAAGAGGCGGTGACAGGCTAAACATTGTGTACCGGATGGCGGATTCGCCTTATCCGGCCTACAAATTCACATAAACGTTCCAGGCCCGGTAAGCGAAGCGCCACCGGGCAACACACAATACTACCTTTCCCAGTACGCCTCTTCGAGGCTATCTTCCCTTTCCGGCAGGCCGCGCGTCAGGCGCGGGGAATGCTGGTTCAGTACCTGATAACTCACCCGGTTGGCATATTTACACACCTGCGCCAGCGACGAATAGGTTAGCCAGTGATGCTGATGTTTACTGGAATTCGGCACGTTAGTACGATGGTAGTTATTGGCGGTGATATCGTGCAGCAGTGCCGCCAGCGCGCCGTCGCCTGCCCCGTTGGTATTCATGATTTTCTCCGGGCCGCCCATATAGGGCGCGATGTGCGAGTAAACGCGCAGCGGCTCCTGGCAATCTTTATAACGCACTGCACGGCTGAATTCATACTGGTTAAATTCGGCAATGGCTCCCGGCAGCAGCGGATGCTGAGTTTTCCGTTTTGCCTCGTTTTCGGTAAAGCCCGCCATATACAACCCTACCGGCCCGGCGGTGCACAATACCAGATCCACCCAGTCCAGCGCTTTATCGGAGGCCAGCAGCGGGTCGTCCAGCCCGGTGAGCGCCAGGCCCTCTTCTTCATTCATTGCCAGAATCGAGACATGCTCTTTGAGAAATTCCTGCCACCACTGCGGGTTATCGGCAATCACATACTTGGTGCCCAAGGTCAGCACCACTGGCACGTTGTATTTTTTCGCGTAGGCAATCGCCTGCATGGTGGCGTCTTTCATCGGCTCACCGGGCTTGCAGCGCACCAGGTAAGAGGTCAGCACCAGCGCAGACGCGCCCGCGATCACGGCTTCCGGAATACTTTCCGGGCGCAGTTGGTTCATGTGGCCTGGGCTAATCGCGAAGGTGCGTTCGCCGGATTCGCTGATCAGCGTGAAGCAGCGACCAATGGGGCCATCAACGCCCTGCAAATAGTTGAGATCGGTACGGCTGGAGGTATTGCAAAGATAGCGGTACGCGTAGCCGCCAATTTCTACATTACGGCACATCACCCCCAGCAGCACAGAGCGGTCGTCTGCCAGCACCGAATAGTTGTGCATCGTGTTGCCGATGGTTCCCCCGGCAAACTGATGGGTGATGAGGTTATTCTGCACCAGTTCCTGATACAGCGCTTCCGCGACATCATCTTCAATTACCAGCGAATGCCCGGCGCTCAGGCCGTAGCGTTGGATAAACGCGTCATCGACTTTAGCTTCGATATCCACCAGGGTTTGGTCGATGCCAACCACCCAGGAGACGCCATTTTCGCTTTCCGGCTGAATTTGTTTTAACAGCGGATCGCGGGCGTTAACGGGAAAATAGTGTTTTGATTTACGTTTACCGGGAAATTTCATGATTCTGTTTACTGGTGGATAGCCGAGCGAGAAATGGTAGCACATTCCACCAGCCGCATGCGACGAACGTCGTGCAGGTCAGCGTTCAATATCGGTCAGCGGGATCGCAGTTTCTCGCGCCGGGAACTCTACAATAGCGCAAGGATGATAAGGAGCGCGTGATGAAAGCGGAAAATAAGATCCCCGTACTGGAGAAAATCTCGGCAGAAATGCAGCAGGTCATGCAATTCGAGCGGCCCGACTTGCCGCCCTGGCCCGCCGATGCAACACTGGAAGTTCAGCGCGATTACTACACGCGCGAACGACAATTCTGGAACGAGGGTGCACCCGAGATGGCCACCGTTGAGTGCGTGGTGCCCACGCCGTTCGGCACCGTGGCTACGCGGATTTACTCACCGCAGCCAGAAAGTCCGGCGACACTCTTTTATCTGCACGGCGGCGGGTTTATTCTCGGCAATCTCGACACGCACGACCGCATCATGCGTCTGCTGGCAAAATATACTGGCTGTACGGTGATCGGTATCGACTATACCTTATCGCCGGAAGCCCGCTTCCCACAGGCCATTGAAGAGACGGTCGCTGTCTGCCAGTTTTTCCAGCGCCGCGACACGGCATATCACATCAACATGGATAACATCGGCTTTGCGGGCGACTCTGCAGGTGCAATGCTGGCGCTCGCCAGCGCTCTGTGGCTGCGCGATCACCACATTTATTGTGGCAAGGTCGTTGCCACGCTGTTGTGGTACGGGCTGTATGGTTTGCAGGATTCAGTCAGCCGCCGGCTAATGGGCGGAAGCTGGGATGGGTTAACGCGCGAGGATCTGGCAAGTTATGAAAGCGCTTATTTGCGTCATGAACAGGACAAAGAATCGCCGTGGTACTGCCTGTTCAATAACGATCTCACACGTGACGTGCCGCCCTGTTTTATCGCCGGTGCGGAATATGATCCGCTGATCGACGACAGCCGACTGCTGCACCAAACGCTTCAGGCGCACCAGCAGGCCAGCCGTTACGTGATGTATCCCGGCGTACTGCATGCGTTCTTACACTATTCACGAATGTTGAAAACCGCCGACCAGGCGCTGCGGGACGGCGCGGCTTTCTTTGTCGAACAACTGCATTTACGCTAGCAGTGCGGCGTCACCAGCGCCTGCATCATATCAATATGTTCCGGTGAGTCGTTCAACGCCGGAATATATTCATATTTCACACCACCCGCTTCGAGGAACACTTCCCGGTTTTGCACCGCGATTTCTTCCAGCGTCTCCAGGCAATCGGCGGAGAAGCCCGGACACATCACCTGAATGTGTTTCACGCCCTTTTCACCCAGCATCTTCAGCGTTTCATCCGTATACGGCGTCAGCCACGGTTCACGGCCAAAGCGCGACTGGAAGGTCATCATCACTTTATCCGGATCGATTTCCAGCGCGGAAACCAGCGCGCGTGTGGTATCGCGACAACGTTGCGGGTAATCATCGCCTTCGTTGGCGTAACGCTGCGGAATACCGTGATAAGAGAGCAGCAGCAAATCCGGCTCACCGTGGCGTGCGAAAGAGGCCTTCACCGTTCCCGCCAGCGCCTTAATGTAGTCGTGATCGGTCGCATAATCGCGAATAAACGTAACGCCCGGAATAGCGCGGGTTTTCCCCAGAATGCGCGCCAGTTCATCCCACACGGCGGCAACCGTCGAGCAGGAGTATTGTGGATACAGCGGCAGTACCACGATATGGTCAACATCCTGCGCCAGCAAGTCATTAACGGCGCTTTCCAGCGACGGCGTGCCATAGCTCATACCCAGCGCGACGGGCATCTCTGGCAGACGTTCAGCCAGCGCTTTTTGCTGTCTGCGGCTGTATACCATCAGCGGCGAGCCCTCTTCCATCCATACGGATTGATAGAGTTTCGCCACGCGCGGCGAACGGATAGGCAGAATAACACCGCGTAACAGCGGCCACCACAACAGGCGGGAAGTGTCGACAACGCGTCGGTCGCTGAGGAATTGCCGAAGATAGCGTTTCACCGCGTCGGCGGTCGGCGCATCGGGTGTACCGAGGTTTACCAGCAGAATTCCTGTTTTTTTATAACGCATTACCGCCTCTTATCCATTTATCGAGAGACAATTGTAGCGGAAATAAAAGGAAACGGAACCAATCACAGCGACAGGTAAAATGAGAAAGGTTCTCACCCGGACAGCGCCGGGTGAGAGCATCGGCCTTAGCCGAGGATTTTTTCCAGCTCAGCGCGAACGTCTGCAACGGCTTTAGTACCGTCAACTTTCGCGTATTTGGTGTTACCCGCCTGCGCTTCTTTGGAGTAGTAGCCGATCAGCGGTGCAGTCATCTGATGGTATTCCACCAGACGTTTACGCACGGTTTCTTCCTGATCGTCTTTACGGGTGGTCAGATCTTCGCCGGTCACATCATCTTTACCTTCCACTTTCGGCGGATTGAATTTGATGTGGTAAACACGGCCAGATGCCGCGTGAACGCGACGACCCACGATACGGTCAACGATCAGTTCGTCCGGCACGTCGAATTCCAGCACGTAATCCACGTTGATGCCCGCTTCTTTCATGGCGTCTGCCTGCGGAATAGTACGCGGGAAGCCGTCCAGCAGGAAACCGTTACGGCAATCTTCCTGGGAGATGCGTTCTTTAACCAGTGCGATAACCAGTTCGTCGGTAACCAGCTTGCCAGCATCCATGATGTCTTTGGCTTGTTTACCCAGTTCAGAACCGGATTTCACGGCGGCACGCAGCATATCGCCGGTGGAGATTTGCGGAATACCGTACTTCTCCATGATGAACTGAGCCTGAGTTCCTTTACCCGCGCCCGGAGCGCCAAGCAGAATGATACGCATTGCGAAAATCCCCTCAAAGGTTGTCTAAATTTTTCAAAAGCGCTAAACGATACCACCAACGCGCCATTGGCTCAAGGAAGCGGGGCGGCGCTGAAACGGTTAATGGGGGGAAAAGTGCGGTTTGATGCCCTCACCCCGGCCCTCTCCCACAGGGAGAGGGAGAAAAACGGCGCAGGGCTTAACAACGTGCACAATCGGTCCCCTAACCCTCGAGGGAAAAGACTGGCACCAAATGAATCATGGGCACAATCGATCCCCTCTCCCTGAGGGAGAGGGTTAGGGTGAGGGGGTAGTGCTTACGACACCAGCAGCTGGTTCATACGGCGGATAAACTGGTTCGGATCTTCCAGCGTTCCGCGCTCTGCAAACAGAGCCTGATCGAGCAGCAGTTCAACCCACTCTTTAAACTGGGCTTCATCCTGGGTGTCCGCCGTGCGTTTCACCAGAACGTGATCCGGGTTAAGTTCAAAGATGTACTTCACATCCGGCACGGCCTGGCCCGCAGCGGCGAACAGTTTCGCCATCTGTGTGCTCATTTCGTCCGCGTCGGTAGTGACAATCGCCGGGGTATCCGTCAGGCGGTGCGTCAGACGTACCTCTTTCACGCGATCGCCCAGCAGGGTTTTCACGCGCTCAACAAACGGCGTCAGCGCTTTTTCCGCTTCTTTGGCGCTTTCGTCCACTTCATCTGCCAGCTTGTCGATGGATTCATCGGCTTTAGCCACAGACTGGAACGGCTTACCATCGAACTCAGTCAGGTAGTTCATCATCCACTCGTCGATGCGGTCAG
The DNA here is from genome assembly GCF_965231525.1 of Pseudocitrobacter faecalis. NCBI lineage: Bacteria > Pseudomonadati > Pseudomonadota > Gammaproteobacteria > Enterobacterales > Enterobacteriaceae > Pseudocitrobacter > Pseudocitrobacter faecalis. Next base: position 3,184,300 of record NZ_CBDDNJ010000002.1, read on the forward strand.
AAAGCAGCAGAACTTCGATGCCCTTCTTACGCAGCAGCTCCAGGTGCGGGCTGCTTTTCGCTGCCGCATAGCTGTCAGCGGTGATGTAATAAATTTTTTCCTGCCCTTCTTTCATGCGGGAAACGTAGTCTGCCAGCGAAACGGTCTGCTCTGAAGAGTCCGTGTGCGTAGAAGCAAAGCGCAACAGCTTAGCAATGGCGTCCTGGTTAGCACTGTCTTCCGCCGGGCCTTCTTTCAGAACCAGACCAAACTGCTTCCAGAAGGTCTGGTATTTTTCCGCGTCGTCTTTCGCCAGTTTTTCCAGCATTTGCAGGACACGTTTGGTCAGCGCGCCGCGCAGGCTGCGCGTGACCGCGCTGTCCTGCAGGATTTCACGGGACACGTTCAGCGGCAGATCGTTAGAATCTATCAGACCACGCACGAAGCGCAGGTAGTTCGGCATGAACTGCTCGGCGTCGTCCATAATAAACACGCGCTGCACGTACAGTTTCAGGCCATGTTTATGGTCACGGTTCCACATATCCCACGGGGCCTGAGACGGGATGTACAGCAGACTGGTGTACTCCTGCTTCCCCTCAACACGGTTGTGGCTCCAGGTCAGCGGATCAGTAAAGTCATGGGCGATGTGTTTGTAGAACTCAGTATATTCTTCGTCTTTAATTTCAGACTTATTACGCGTCCACAGCGCCTGTGCTTTGTTGATTTTCTCCCAGGAGATAACGGTTTCGCCGTCTTTTTCTTCTCGTTTTTCAATCTCAACCGGCAGCGCGATATGGTCGGAGTACTTGCTGATGATGGAACGTACGCGCCAGTCGTCAAGGAACTCATCTTCGCCTTCGCGCAGATGCAGGGTAATTTCGGTGCCGCGATCGGCTTTGGTGATGTCGGCTACGGTGTAATCGCCTTCACCTTCTGATTCCCAGAACACGCCGTTTTCTGGCGCATCGCCCGCCGCACGGGTGCGCACAGTCACTTTATCGGCCACGATAAACGCCGAGTAGAAGCCTACGCCAAACTGACCAATCAGCTGGCTGTCTTTCGCCTGGTCAGAGCCCATCGATTCGAGGAACGCTTTGGTACCCGATTTGGCGATAGTCCCAAGATGGTCAATGACGTCATCACGGTTCATACCAATGCCGTTATCGGCAATGGTCAACGTACGCTTATCTCTATCGAAGGAAACACGCACGCGCAGCTCGCCGTCACCTTCATAAAGGTCCGGGTTGGAGAGCGCACGGAAACGCAGCTTGTCTGCCGCATCCGAGGCGTTAGAGATAAGCTCACGCAGAAAAATTTCTTTATTGGAATACAGGGAATGGATCATCAGGTGCAGAAGTTGTTTCACTTCAGACTGAAAACCACGAGTTTCTTGTCCTTTCATGTCGAAAATACCTCAATGCCAATTACAAGGTAAAAATGCGTTGAGAGGGAAATGGGGATAGCGGGGGAAAATTTCAAGCGAGAGCAGAAAATCCTGCTCTCGTTTGATTAAAAACGAATCTTATGACGACCCGCGAGCGAGTGCGACAGCGTGGTGCCATCGACCATCTCAAGTTCGCCGCCCACCGGCACGCCATGGGCGATTCGGCTGGCTTCCACACCGTGCTGAGCGCACAGCTCGGCGATGTAGTTGGCAGTCGCCTCCCCTTCCACCGTCGGGTTGGTGGCGAGGATAACTTCACTGAGCGATTCCGTTTCCAGACGCTGCTCCAGGCGGTCGAGGCCGATATCATCAGGCCCGATGCCGTCGAGCGGCGACAGGTGGCCCATCAACACGAAGTAGCGGCCAGAAAACTGCCCGGTCTGCTCAATGGCGTAGATGTCCGCAGGACTCTCCACCACACAGATTTGGCCGTTTTCCTGACGACGCGGATTCGAACAGATGTTGCACACTTCCTGCTCGGTGAAGGTGCGGCAATCGGCGCAGTGGCCGATTTCCGACATAGCGCGGGTCAGCGACTGCGCCAGACGCATTCCGCCGCTGCGGTCACGTTGCAGCAGCGTAAACGCCATGCGCTGCGCAGACTTCGGGCCAACGCCCGGCAGGCAGCGCAGTGCTTCCATTAGCTGAGTTAACAGCGGGCTGGTTTGCATCAGAACGGCAGCTTCATACCCGGCGGCAGTTGCATACCGGAGGACACGGAGGCCATTTTCTCTTTCTGGGTTTCGTCGATGCGACGCGCCGCATCGTTGAATGCCGCAGCAACCAGATCTTCCAGCATCTCTTTGTCATCTTCCAGCAGACTTGGGTCGATTTCCACGCGACGGCAGTTGTGCGCACCGTTGATGGTCACTTTTACCAGACCTGCACCGGATTCACCGGTCACTTCCAGTTTCGCGATTTCTTCCTGCATCTGCTGCATTTTTTCTTGCATCTGCTGGGCCTGTTTCATCAGGTTACCCAGACCGCCTTTACCAAACATAGGCTTCTCTCTTTCATTCAAGGGTGACGACCATAAGCCAGGCTCACGATCAAATGGGGCGGATACTCTCTTCGTCCAGGTCCGCGTCGAAGAATCGACGCAGCGTCTGAATATTGTTATCCGCGATTATCGCCTCGCGCGCTTGCGCGAGTTTCTCTTCATAAATGGCCTGACGCCACTCAAGCGGCGTTCGCTGGGTTGAATTATCATCTTCAATGATAGTCAATTCAACGGGTGCGCCGTATAACGTGCCAAGCGCCTCGGCCAACTTCTGCTGCGCGCCCGGCGAGTTCAGATGTCGCTGGGTAGGGCGCAGATGCAGGCAGACCGTACTGCCGTTTTGCTCTTTCCACGCGTTCAGCGCTACCTGTTCAACCAGCTTTGGCAGCGCCAGTTGGCTCACCTGCGCGGCCCACTCGTCGCGCTCAATAGCCTCGGCGGCCAGTTTTGCGGCCAGTTCCGGCGTTTTTTCATGCTCCAGCGCTTTCTTCAACGCTTTTGGCGTTGCCACCTCCACTTTGACCTCTTGGGTCGGCAGGGTGGATTTCCAGCGATAGGCTTCTTTCTTCGCCGGTGCTTTCTCGAGTGCCGACGGTGCAGGACGCGAAGAAACGCGTTCCGTTACCGAAGCCAGTCTTTCCAGCGCAGCGTTATTCACCGGCCGCGCGCGGGAAGCGGCTGCCGGTTCACTCTTTTTTGTTTTGGGTGCTCCTGCGTTGCCCTGCTGAAGCTGGCGGCGGGCGGCCAGCACCTGATTCGTTGACTCAGGTAGCGGCACATCCGGCCCGCGTGGCGCGGGCGCAGCCTGCGGCTGAACCGGTGGCGGCGTCATCATCGCTGTCGCGGCCTGCGGGGCAAAGTTGTGCTGAGGCACCTCCGGCTCCGGTAGCGGCATACGCGGATGGAATGCCAGCGCGCGCAGCAGCGTCATCTCAATACCCATCCGGCGATCTGGCGCGTAAGGCAGTTCTTTGCGGCCAATCAGCAAGGTTTGGTAGTAGAGCTGAACATCGGTAGGCGGCACAGTTCGCGCTAAATCACGCATCCGCTGCTCAACCGGGGCCATATCGCTACCCAGCGCGGATGGCGATAGCTGAACCATCGCAATGCGATGCAGTAAGCTTTGCATCTCGACCAGCAGCGCTTCCCACTCAATGCCTCGTTGTGCGGCCTCGTTGACCAGCGCCATCACACGTTCGCCATCAGCGGCCACCAGCGCTTCAATTAATGAGAGCGCCTGGTCATCATCAAGCGTACCCAGCATGGCGCTGACCGATGCGGTGGTCAGTTGACCTTCCCCGCTGGCAATCGCCTGGTCAGTAAGGCTTAACGCATCACGCAGGCTGCCGTCTGCTGAACGGGCGAGCAGTTGTAGCGCGCGTGGCTCGAAAGCAATTTTCTCTTCACCGAGAATATGCTCAAGCTGATGACGAATTTGTTCGACATCCAGCGCTTTAAGGTGGAATTGCAGGCAACGAGAAAGAATGGTGACCGGCAGTTTTTGCGGGTCAGTCGTTGCCAGCAGGAATTTAACATGTGCAGGCGGCTCTTCCAGCGTTTTCAACAGTGCGTTGAAGCTGTGGCGGGAAAGCATGTGCACTTCATCGATCAGATAGACTTTGAAACGCCCGCGCGCCGGTGCGTACTGGACGTTATCGAGCAGATCGCGCGTGTCTTCAACTTTCGTGCGCGACGCGGCATCGATTTCGATTAAATCGACAAAGCGCCCCTCTTCAATTTCACGGCAGTTATCGCATACGCCGCAGGGCGTAGCGGTAACACCGGTTTCGCAGTTCAGCCCCTTCGCCAGCAAACGGGCGATAGAGGTTTTACCGACGCCACGGGTGCCGGAAAAGAGATAGGCGTGATGAATGCGCCCTAACGACAAGCCGTTCGCCAGTGCAGTCAGCACATGTTCCTGGCCGACGACGTCAGCGAAGGTTTGTGGTCGCCATTTTCGGGCTAAGACCTGATAACTCATTGGCTGGCTCTGAGACGTTGGAAGGTGGATTCACGAGGGGGGTAATGCTATCACAGCCCCGCCAATACGGCGAGGCTCAGTATCGGGATTTGCTTAGTGGCCCGGGAAGGAAACCAGGCTATAGCTGGTGATGCCCTGTTTTTCCAGGCGCTGCTCACCACCGAGGTCGAACAGATTGATGATGAATGCGGCGTCAGTCACTTCACCACCCAGACGACGGATCAGTTTAACGGTCGCTTCAATCGTACCACCGGTTGCCAGCAGATCGTCCACAACCAGCACTTTATCGCCCGGTTTAATGGCATCAACATGAATTTCCAGCTGATCGGTGCCGTATTCCAGTTCATAGCTTTCCGCGATGGTTTCGCGCGGCAGTTTACCCGGCTTACGTACCGGAACAAAACCTACGCCCATCGCCAGGGCTACCGGTGCACCAAACAGGAAACCACGCGCTTCGGTACCGACGACTTTAGTGATACCCGCATCTTTATAGCGATTCACCAGCAGTTCAATGCTGAGGGCGTAAGCTTTCGGATCTTCCAGTAAACTGGTGACGTCGCGGAAAAGAATGCCCGGCTTCGGATAGTCGTGAATGCTTTTAATGCTGTTCTTCAGAAATTCAAGCTGCTGTGCAGTAGCGGTCATAGGTTTGTGCCTGCTTAAAACGATGTTACTCGAGGCGTGCATAATGGGCCAAAGTTACATTTGATTAACTTTTGACCGGCGCGCCTGTGCTCGAAAACGGTCGAATTTACTGACTGCTGATAAGAATTGCAACACCATTGATGCGCTTTACGGCTTTTGTTGTTCCGCATCAATCACCGGGATCCGCCACATGAAAATCAGCAGACAGGCAAGAATCACCAGCAACAGTATGCGTACCCACATCATCTTCACCAGCCACAGAGAGATAGCGAAGGTCACCAGAATTAGGATAATAGCCCGAGGCTTTGCCCCGCGCGGCATAGCACGATACTTTTGCCAGTGGCGCAAATAGCCGCCAAACCAGGAGCGATAAAGCAGCCAATGGTGAAAACGCGGCGACGAGCGCGCGAAGCACCAGGCGGCGAGCAGGATAAACGGCGTGGTGGGCAACAGCGGTAAAACCACGCCTAACGTGCCCAGGGCTACCGCCAGCCAGCCAATAATGATTAAAATAGTGCGTTGCATTGCGAGAATCGTTATCAATACCAGCTGCTAATGTAGCATAGCCGATAAAAAATACGACGGAGATTGGCGTGAAAATAGCGCAGCTTTTACAAACGCTGGAAGCCCAGCTTGCACGGCTGCAAGTGCGCATCGCGCCGCTGGCGCAGCACGCCACCCTGACACCCCGCTTCGACAGGAAACTTTTTCACACCCGCAGCACCACGCTACAGGCGTGCCTGAATGAAGCGCAGAAGAATTTCAGCGAGTTGCAGCGCGCGGTTGAGCAGCAGCAGCTTCCGCAGGTGGCCTGGCTTGCTGAACAACTGGCTGCGCAACTTGAGGCGATCAGCCGGGAAAGTGACGCCTGGTCACTGCGTGTCTGGGATAGCGCCTCACCCGCGCAGACGCGCTGGCAGCGTAAGCGCCTGCAAACCCAGGAGTTTGAACGCCGGTTGCTGGAGATGAAACAGACGCGTGAGCAACAGCTTGCGCAGGCGGCCACCTTTGATGAGCAGCAGCGGCTCAGCCGCGAAATTACCGCCTTTGATGCCCGGCTGGCTCGCTGCCGGCAGGCTTTGCAGGACATTGAAAACGTACTGGCGCGCCTGACGCGCTAAAGGGGAAAGTATGTCGCTTGAAAACGCGCCGGATGACGTTAAGCTGGCGGTCGATTTGATTATGCTGCTGGAGAGTCACGATATCGCGCCGGAAGTGGTATTAAGCGCGCTGGAGATGGTGAAACGCGATTTCGCGAAGAAGCTGGCGTCGGCCTCGGGCAATCGCGCTGAATAAACGCCCGGTGGCATTGCGCTCACCGGGCCAACAACAGAGGTATTAATCCGCTATCGCGAGATTGTTACCGCCGTTGTTATCACGCTTCACTTCCGTCACTTCATCGCCCTTCTCATTGTGCAGATGAACTTCCAGCTGGTTAAACGCGATATTGATGTTATTTTCACGGCACAAACGATCGATGGTGCGGTTCAGCTCATCGACGGTGTAGCTACGATCGCGCAGTTCACGTACATACAGACGCAGCTCGTGATCCAGCGTGCTGGCACCGAAGGTGGTGAATAACACTATCGGCTCTGGATCGTGCATCACTTTCGGGTGCTCCATCGCCGCTTTCAGCAGGATCTCTTTCACTTTATCGAGATCGGATCCATACGCCACGCCCAGGCTAATCACCACACGCGTAATGGTATCGCTGAGCGACCAGTTGATCAGCCGCTCGGTGACAAACGCTTTGTTCGGGATGATCACCTCTTTACGATCAAAGTCGGTGATGGTCGTCGCACGAATACGGATCCTGCTGACCGTCCCGGAGAAGGTGCCGATCGTCACGGTATCACCAATACGTACCGGGCGTTCAAACAGGATAATGATACCGGACACAAAGTTACCGAAAATCTCCTGTAAACCAAAACCGAGACCCACCGATAACGCCGCCGCCAGCCACTGCAGTTTGTCCCACGAGACGCCCAGCGAGCCAAATACCGTCATTGCACCAACGGCGATGATCACGTAGTTGAGGATCGTGGTAATGGCGTAGGATGCGCCCTGGCGCATGTTCAGGCGTGAGAGCACCAGCACTTCCAGCAGGCCCGGTAAGTTGCGGATCAGCGCCCAGGCAATGGTGGCCGCTATCACCGCAAACAGCAAGCTGCCCATGGTGACGTTTTTCACCACGCTGGCACCCGCTTCCGTGCCGCTGTAATGCCACAGCGTAATGCTATCGAGATAGGTAAAGACGGAAATTAAATCTGACCAGATCCCCCAGAACGCTGCCGCGAACAGACACACCATCAGCAACATAGTGATACGCAGCGTCTGCTGGTTAACCTGCTCCAGAGCGATGGTCGGCTCCTCCTGGGGCTCCGCCCCTTCCGCGCCCTCTTTAACAATGTTCTGACGACGCGCGACCGCACGGCGATAGGCGATACGCCGCGCCGCGACGCTTAAACCACGCAGAACGGTCTGATAAAGCAGGTTCCAGACTATCACCAGGTAGACGGTTTCAATCCAGCGGCCAGAGAGGCGCAGCGTGGTATAGAAATAGCCCGTCGCCGTCAGCACCATCAAGCCAATCGGTACCAGCGACAGCACGGTAATCGTGACCAGACGCAGCCCGTGCGACTCTTTATCACGCCAGCTGTCGCGGCACATCGGCCACACCAGAATGGCAATCAGCAGCAGGTTCAGCAGAATGACAAACTGGCCCAGCACGTCGTCCATCAGATGCAGTGGCGAAAGCTCCGCCACGACAGACCAGAAGTGCAACGGTAACAATGCAAGGCTGATGCGCACAATCTGACGACGCCAGTGGCTGGTGAGCTGTTCTGGCATATTGAAGTGGCGTACCGCGACGCCGTCCTTTTCCAGTACTTTCCAGCACAAGCCAAAGACCAGCCAGAAGGTCGCCAGTTTTTTACAAAACGCCCACAGCAGGTCGCTGATGTTGAGCTGCATGGTCAGCAGAATCAGGCCCACAGCCAGAATCACTAATACCACCGGTAAGGCTCTTATCAGGTCGATGAGAATCGCTTTTGGCGTATGCAGTTGGCTATCGTTGCGTAGTTGCCCGACCTGTTCCGCTAAACGCGCCTGATACGCACGCAGCCAGGCCAGTTTCCAGCGGATGAGCCCGGCAATCAGCAGCAGCGGCAGGCCCGCCAGGAAGGCGATGAAGACGGCTGGCCACGCTTTTTCCCAGTTTACGGTGATTTTCATCGCCTTGAACTGATCCTTCAGCGCGCCCGGGAAGGATTTAATCCAGTCCCAGCCCATCGGTTTGTTGCTGTTTACCCAGAAGATTTGCTGGGTGAGGATCTCTTTAAGGTTTTTCGATACGCTCATCAACTGCTGCTGATTGATTTGCAGGTTGATAGCCATCATCAGCTGGTTCCCCAGCTGTTTGTTAATTAAGTCCAGCGCCTCACGACGCGCGTCAACCAGTTGCAGCAGCGCGTCATGCACTTCCGGCGTAATTTCGCTGGCGTGACCCTCTTCCAGTTTGGCGACAAAATCTTCGCTCTGGAACATGGCATCACGCTGCTGGTTAATTTCGAATTGCTCCAGACGCAAGTCCGCAATGCGGTTGGTCATGTCTTCCAGTTCATCGGCGGAAGGCAGCGTCTGTTGCTGCTGGTAAAGGATACGCGAGAGCAGCAGGCTACCCTTCAGCACCGCAATCTGCTCTTTCACATTGCGCTCAGATTGCAACGCACGGTCGAGCCAGTTCTTCACTCTGATGTTTTGCTGAACCAGCTGGTTACCGCTTTCGGTGACGTTAATCAGGCGCTGGCTTAACTGGTGGTTGATTTCCAGCTCCTGTTTGACCAGCGGGTTCGCCTGAATGCGTGCCGTATCTTCCGGCGAGGCGGTTTCCTGTGCCGTTTTTTCGGTCAGCGTCAGACGTTTATTGTTAGCCGCTTCCTGTAAAAGCTGAAGCTGGTGCTCAAGGCGGGTGCTGTACGCGGTAATGTAATCACGCTGTTTTTGCAGGGTATCCTGCAACGTGGTGTTGCCCTGCAGGCTTTTACGTTGCTGATCGAGCTCGGCATTCAGCAGCGCCTGCTGCACCTGCAACATGGTTTGCTGAGAAGGACGCAGCGCGCCTTCCCCGACCGTGGTGCCGTTCAGGCTATTGCGAATCTGTTGTAGCTGCTGTGACGCCGCATTCATGGCGTTCTGTACACGCTCAGGCTGCGTTTGCAACGAAACCAGTTGGGTATTGTAGGTCGCCAGATCGTTCTGGGCATTTTGCAGGTCATCGACCATCTGCGTTAAGCGCGCTTCCAGCTGGCGTAACGACAGCGTCGAGAGCGTTTTGCGTGTTTCATCGTCATTATCGACGTCGCTCAGCGCATTCAGTTTCTCTGTGGCCTCGCGCAGCTGCGCCGGGGCCTGATCGACCCTCTTCTGCAACTGGATGGTTTCATCTTTGACGCGATCGATTTTATCCAGGAACTGGAGAGTTTCGGTCAAATCCTGCAGCTCCAGCTTGTCCGCTGGGGTGGGATCTTTCTTCTTATTGATAGCATCGATTTGTGCCTGAATTTCGGCACGATCCGGAAGGTCGTTACCGCTGGTGACACGCGCCTGCGCGGCGGTGACAGCACAGAAAAGACATGCAATAACGACTATAAAAGCGAAAAATGTGTTTCGCGAGCGAATGTTATGCAGCATAGTTTTAACATGAGTGATTGCAAAAGCCGGAGAAACCCGGGGGATAAACGCGTGCGCAGAATAGCACTTCTGCAATCGACGGAATAGCGCCACTCTCCAGGATTATTCCTGGTAATAACGAATTTTCTGATTAACCTGATTTCTCGTGTAGCGTCGGGCAGAACTGAAACATCTCCAGCAGAATCGCCACGTAGTCGCGCGCCTCTTTTTTCAAATCGAATGAACCCGGCGCAAAGAGCCAGTTCTCCATAATTCCAGAGACATAACTGCGCATCAGGATGGCGGCGCGGCGGGTTAACAATTTGGCAGGCAGCATTTGTGCAGATATACAATCTTTTAACACTTGCTCAATGCGGTCATAACTTTCCATGCAAAGATTCCGCTGAGCCTGTTGTAATAAGGCCATTTCACCGACAAATTCGCATTTATGGAATATAATCTCCATCATCAAACGTCTACGCTCTTCTACTACCGTTGCTTCAAGGATATAGACTAATATTTCCCTTAAAACTGAGAGTGGATCGTCGGGGAATTTTGCCCGATACTCAATCTCAAGATCGCTGATACTGGATTCTGATAACTCCCAGATTTCACCAAATAAATCCGACTTGTCCTTGAAATGCCAATAGATAGCGCCGCGCGTGACACCTGCCGCTTTGGCAATATCCACCAGCGAGGTTGAGGATACGCCCTGCTGAGAAAATAAACGCAAGGCCACATCGAGGATGTGTTGACGTGTGGCAAGGGCTTCTTGTTTGGTTTTTCGTGCCATAGGTTGGTGAATTTACAGAGGTTAGATTTACATACATTTGTGAATGTATGTACCATAGCACGACGATAATATAAACGCAGCAATGGGTTTGTGGACGCTGAACCATTGATCAATTTGAAATCGGACACTCGAGGTTTACATATGAACAAAAACAGAGGGTTAACGCCTCTGGCGGTCGTTCTGATGCTCTCAGGCAGCTTAGCGCTTACAGGATGTGACGACAAAGGGGCTCAACAAGGAGCGCAGCAGATGCCAGAAGTTGGCGTTGTGACGCTCAAATCTGAACCTCTTCAAATCACGACTGAACTCCCTGGACGCACCAACGCGTATCGTATTGCAGAAGTTCGTCCGCAGGTCAGCGGTATCATTCTGAAGCGAAACTTTACTGAAGGCGGCGATATTGAGGCGGGCGTGTCTCTGTATCAGATCGATCCTGCCACTTATCAGGCCGCTTACGAAAGCGCGAAAGGTGACCTGGCGAAAGCCCAGGCAGCTGCCAATATTGCTCAACTGACCGTGAAGCGCTACCAGAAACTTCTGGGTACGCAGTACATCAGTCAACAGGACTACGACACCGCGCAGGCGGATGCACAGCAGGCTAACGCTGCCGTTGTTGCTGCCAAAGCAGCGGTTGAAACCGCGCGTATCAACCTGGCCTATACCAAAGTCACCTCCCCTATCAGCGGCCGTATCGGTAAATCCGCGGTCACGGAAGGCGCACTGGTACAGAACGGGCAATCTACCGCGCTGGCAACCGTGCAACAGCTGGATCCTATCTACGTTGATGTGACGCAATCCAGTAACGACTTCCTGCGTCTGAAACAGGAACTGGCAAACGGCACGCTGAAGCAGGAAAACGGCAAAGCGAAAGTCGACCTGGTAACGAATGACGGTACTAAATATCCGCAGAGCGGCACATTAGAGTTCTCTGATGTGACGGTTGATCAGACCACCGGGTCTATCACCCTGCGCGCTATCTTCCCGAACCCGGACCATACTCTGCTGCCTGGCATGTTCGTTCGTGCACGTCTGCAGGAAGGTGTGAATCCGAAAGCGTTGCTGGTTCCTCAGCAAGGCGTGACCCGTACGCCGCGTGGTGATGCGACTGCGCTGGTGGTCGGTGAAGGCGATAAAGTTGAAACGCGTGATATTAAAGCAACCCAGGCGATTGGCGATAAATGGCTGGTCACTGAAGGGCTGAAAGACGGCGACCGTGTGATTATCACCGGCCTGCAAAAAGTCCGTCCCGGCGCGCAGGTGAAAGCGCAGGAAGTGACTTCTGACAATAAAGAACAAGCCGCAGCCGGCGCAGCGTCAGAAAAAACTCAGTCTTAACTTAAACAGGAGCCGTTAAGACATGGCTAATTTCTTTATCGATCGCCCGATATTTGCATGGGTGATTGCTATCATCATCATGCTTGCCGGGGGACTCGCGATCATGAAACTGCCGGTAGCGCAATATCCAACGATTGCGCCGCCAGCCGTGACGATCTCCGCGACCTATCCGGGCGCTGATGCCCAGACGGTGCAGGACACCGTCACACAGGTTATCGAACAGAATATGAACGGTATCGATAACCTGATGTACATGTCCTCCAACAGTGACTCTACCGGTACGGTACAGATCACCCTGACCTTTGAATCCGGTACTGACGCGGACATCGCGCAGGTACAGGTACAGAACAAACTGTCGCTGGCAACACCGTTGCTGCCGCAGGAAGTTCAGCAACAAGGGATCAGCGTTGAGAAGTCCTCCAGTAGCTTCCTGATGGTTGTTGGTGTCATTAACACCAACGGCACCATGACCCAGGAAGATATTTCCGACTACGTTGCGGCGAACATGAAAGACCCGATCAGCCGTACGTCTGGCGTCGGTGACGTTCAGCTGTTTGGTTCTCAGTACGCGATGCGTATCTGGATGGATCCGACCAAACTGAACAACTTCCAGCTGACTCCGGTTGATGTTATCGCAGCGATCAAAGCACAGAACGCCCAGGTTGCAGCCGGCCAGTTAGGCGGTACGCCGCCGGTGAAGGGCCAGCAGCTTAACGCCTCTATCATCGCGCAAACGCGTCTGACCAGCACCGATGAGTTCGGCAAAATTCTGCTGAAAGTGAATCAGGATGGGTCGCAGGTTCGCCTGCGCGACGTGGCGAAGATTGAGCTGGGCGGTGAGAACTACGACATCATCGCGAAGTTCAACGGTAAACCGGCTTCCGGTCTGGGTATCAAGCTGGCAACCGGTGCGAACGCGCTGGACACCGCGAAAGCTATCCGTGCCGAACTGAAGAAGATGGAGCCGTTCTTCCCGTCAGGCTTGCAGATTGTTTATCCGTATGACACCACACCGTTCGTTCAGATCTCCATCAACGAAGTGGTGAAAACGCTGATTGAAGCCATTCTTCTGGTGTTCATCGTGATGTACATGTTCCTGCAAAACTTCCGCGCGACGTTGATTCCGACGATCGCAGTACCGGTCGTCTTGCTGGGTACCTTCGCTATCCTTGCCGCCTTTGGCTTCTCCATCAACACCCTGACGATGTTCGGGATGGTGCTGGCGATAGGGCTATTGGTGGATGACGCCATCGTGGTGGTAGAAAACGTCGAACGTGTGATGTCCGACGAGGGTCTACCACCGAAAGAGGCGACGCGTAAATCGATGGGCCAGATCCAGGGCGCACTGGTCGGGATCGCGATGGTACTGTCGGCGGTATTTATCCCGATGGCGTTCTTCGGTGGTTCTACCGGGGCAATCTACCGTCAGTTCTCCATCACGATCGTTTCGGCGATGGCACTGTCCGTACTGGTGGCCTTGATTCTGACCCCGGCACTGTGTGCCACGATGCTCAAACCGGTCGCCAAAGGCGATCACGGTGAAGGCAAAAAAGGCTTCTTCGGTTGGTTCAACCGCATGTTTGATAAGAGCACGCACCACTACACCGACAGCGTAGGCAACATCCTGCGCAGCACCGGTCGTTATCTGCTGCTGTATATCATCATCGTGGTCGGCATGGCCTTCCTGTTCGTTCGTCTGCCAAGCTCGTTCCTGCCAGATGAAGATCAGGGCGTATTCCTGAGTATGGCCCAGCTTCCGGCAGGGGCAACGCAGGAACGTACGCAGAAAGTGCTGGATGAGATGACCGATTACTATCTCACCAAAGAGAAAGACAACGTTGCGTCCGTGTTTGCGGTTAACGGCTTTGGTTTTGCGGGTCGTGGTCAGAACACCGGTATCGCCTTCGTTTCTTTGAAAGACTGGGCGGATCGTCCGGGCGAAGAGAACAAGGTTGAAGCCATCACTCAACGTGCGATGGGTGAGTTCTCGAAGATTAAAGATGCGATGGTGTTCGCCTTTAACCTGCCAGCGATTGTTGAACTGGGTACGGCGACCGGCTTCGACTTCCAGCTCATTGACCAGGGCGGTCTGGGTCACGAAAAACTGACGCAGGCGCGTAACCAGTTGTTTGGTGAAGTGGCTAAGCACCCGGATCTGTTAGTCGGCGTGCGTCCTAACGGCCTGGAAGATACGCCGCAGTTCAAAATTGATATCGACCAGGAAAAAGCACAGGCGCTGGGCGTATCTATCAGCGACATCAATACCACGCTGGGCGCTGCCTGGGGTAGTAGCTACGTCAACGACTTCATCGACCGTGGTCGTGTGAAGAAAGTGTACGTGATGTCTGAAGCGCAGTACCGCATGTTGCCGGAAGATATCAGCAACTGGTACGTCCGTGGTTCTGATGGTCAGATGGTGCCGTTCTCCGCGTTCTCAACGTCTCGCTGGGAATACGGTTCACCACGTCTGGAACGCTATAACGGTCTGCCGTCGATGGAAATCCTCGGTCAGGCGGCACCGGGAAGAAGTACCGGTGAAGCGATGACGATGATGGAAGAGCTGGCGGGTAAACTGCCATCGGGTATCGGTTACGACTGGACCGGGATGTCTTACCAGGAACGCCTCTCTGGTAACCAGGCCCCTGCCCTGTATGCGATTTCGCTGATTGTGGTCTTCCTCTGTCTGGCGGCGCTGTACGAGAGCTGGTCGATTCCGTTCTCCGTTATGCTGGTGGTTCCGCTGGGGGTTATCGGTGCGCTGTTAGCCGCTACTTTCCGTGGCCTCACTAACGACGTTTACTTCCAGGTGGGCCTGCTGACAACCATTGGCTTGTCGGCGAAGAACGCGATACTTATCGTGGAATTCGCCAAAGATCTGATGGAAAAAGAGGGCAAAGGCCTGATTGAAGCCACGCTTGAAGCGGTACGTATGCGTCTGCGTCCAATCCTGATGACGTCGCTGGCGTTCATCCTCGGGGTTATGCCGCTGGTTATCAGTACCGGCGCAGGCTCCGGCGCACAGAACGCGGTAGGTACCGGCGTAATGGGCGGGATGGTCACGGCAACGGTTCTGGCTATCTTCTTCGTTCCGGTGTTCTTCGTGGTGGTTCGCCGCCGCTTTGGCCGCAAAGTTGAAGAAACTGAACACAGCCATCCGGTTGAACGTCACTAACTGTTACTGACGATGACAAAGGGTCGCGCGAGCGGCCCTTTTTTATGGTTTTTTATAATCGCACTTATCGCTATAAACGTTTTTAAAATGCAGTAATAAAATTTTATAATAAAAAAAGCGTGTTATCTTAAATAGTGATGATTCATCGCCGTGAAGATCCCAGCGTTTAAAAGTTTAGGAAAACTCCGAAGTGAAAGATGTTTTCTCTGTATCTTCGTTGCGAATGGTCTTACACCTGCTGAAAATCCAGGCAATTGCACGCCGTATGAATTGTGTGGATAAAGGGTAAGTGAATGAATTCTAATGAATCAAATTTTGTTTTCTGGCAATACATTGAAAAATCTTAATCTAAGCCGCATTTCATAATCGGGGAATAAAGAAAAAGAGACTTAATTGTAATTTTTCGTAATAGCTCGGTGAAATCTCTTTCAGAGTAGATTATAGTTAGTGCATAAGGACTGTGCGTCTGCGCCAGGTTAGCCAGTAGTTACCCCATCCCACACACTGATTGTTCTCGTCGTTTACTCACGAATAAGGGGATGTGTTATGGACGAATACTCGCCAAAAAGGCATGATATCGCGCAACTCAGATTCCTCTGCGAAACGCTCTATCACGACTGCCTCGCCAATCTTGAAGAGAGTAACCACGGTTGGGTTAACGATCCCACCTCGGCTATCAACCTTCAACTCAATGAGCTGATCGAGCATATCGCAACCTTTGCGCTTAATTATAAAATTAAGTACAACGAAGATAATAAATTGATTGCACAAATTGACGAATATCTGGATGATACTTTCATGTTGTTCAGTAACTACGGCATAAATAGTGAAGACTTGCAAAAATGGCGCAAGTCAGGGAACAAACTCTTCCGCTGTTTCGTCAATGCCAGCCGGGCTAACCCTGTTAGTCTCTCTTGTTAAGATAATTACAATCACATGGGTGAATTATGTCTGAGAAACCATTAACTAAAACGGATTATTTGATGCGACTGCGCCGTTGCCAGTCAATTGATACGCTGGAACGCGTTATTGAAAAAAATAAATATGAACTTTCTGACAATGAACTGGCGGTATTTTACTCAGCAGCCGATCATCGTCTGGCAGAATTGACGATGAATAAGCTGTACGACAAGATCCCGTCCACTGTCTGGAAATTTATTCGCTAATCACTATTTCCTGCAATCGCTACAGGCGTCAGTCAAGTTAACTCACGATCGTAACGTTCCGCTTACCCTGGTAAGTTTGTGATTAACTTCACATTGATAAACAGGGAACGTTCCCAATTATATCTGCGCCTCTTATGGTGAACACTCTTAACTGACGAGGAGTGTCACAATGAGTGAAGAGAAACGTAAAATGATCGCCGGCGAACTCTATCGCCCGGCTGATGCAACGCTCAGAGCCGATAGCCTGCGCGCTAAACAGTTATTGCACCGCTACAACCATTCGTCGCCCGACGAAAAAGCATTACGCCATCAGTTGCTGGCTGAACTCTTCGATAAAAGTCACGATGCGTATATTGAGCCCAATTTCCGCTGCGACTACGGCTATAACATTACGCTGGGCGCCAATTTCTACGCCAATTTTGATTGCGTAATGCTGGACGTTTGCCCTATTACCATCGGTGATAATTGTATGCTCGCGCCGGGAGTCCATATTTATACGGCGACCCATCCTCTGGATGCGACCGAGCGCAACAGCGGCTATGAATATGGTAAACCGGTGGTTATCGGAAATAATGTCTGGATCGGCGGACGCGCGGTGATAAACCCAGGCGTAGCCCTCGGGAATAACGTTGTCGTCGCATCCGGGGCGGTCGTGGTGAAGGATGTCCCTGATAACGCGGTCGTGGGCGGCAATCCGGCCCGCATTCTTAAAATGCTGAGCTAATGCGACTGTTATGCTTTTTCGCAACCAATCTGTTACTTTTTGCATCGGTTAATGCAACATAGAATAGGGGAATCCGCCCTGAGTTGCAGAGCCCTATTATGACAGAAATCCAGCGATTACTTACACAAACCATCGATGAGCTGAATGTTCGTGAAAAGCGCGACAACAGGCCGCGCTTTAGCATCAGTTTTATCCGCAACCACCCGGGTCTGTTCCTGGCGATGTACGCGGCCTTTTTCGCCACGCTGATTGTCATGATGCGCTCTGAAACACTGGAAGATTCCGTCTGGCTGCTGTGGGTACTGTTTGCCCTGCTGAATGCGTTTTTCTTCTTTGACGTGTATCCGCGTTATCACTACGAAGATATCGACGTGCTGGATTTCCGCGTCTGCTATAACGGCGAGTGGTACAACACGCGCTTCGTGCCGGACGAGTTAATTCAAGCCATTAAGAATTCGCCACGCGTCAGCGCGCAGGCCCGCGCGCAGCTGGAAAAGATGGTCGCCAGAAAAGGTGAACTCTCATTCTACGATGTTTTCACTCTAACCCGCGCGGAAACGACGCAATAATCCGCTGTAGCGTCCGTATCGCTGGAATAAAGCGCGATGCGGACGTATTGCCATATCCCAGCACCAGTCCAGAACGCTGATGCTGCACATCCAGATAAAACTGACTGAGCGCCGCCGGTGACATCTGCTGCTGGCGGGCAAGTTTTACCACTGCCACATCATCAATCCCGTCGATAAGCACCATCAGGTGCAGCCCTCCCTCCCCGGCCAGCACCTGATGCGGAACCAGCAACGCCTGTGCCAGTGCCTCGCGTAGCTGTGATTGCCGTTTACGATAAAGCCGTCGCATCGCCGCCAGATGCCGCGCATAATGTCCCTCCTCAATAAACGTCGCCAGCGTGCGTTGCTCGGCGCGATGCCCACCGCGCAGCAAGGCGCGAATGGCCGGTTGTGCGGCGGCAACCAGCGCAGGCGGTAGCACCATAAAACCTAACCGCAGCGACGGAAAGAGCGTTTTACTGAAGGTGCCCAAATAAACGACCGGCGCATCGCTTACCATTCCGCGCATCGCCGGGATAGGCTCACCGCTGTAGCGAAACTCACTGTCGTAATCGTCCTCAATGATCCACGCACCGGCGCGATGCGCAAACTCCAGCAGCGCCAGACGCCGCGCCGCACTCAGCACGCTCCCCGTGGGATATTGATGCGACGGAGAGGTGAAAATAAGACGTGGCGTCGACGCGGCCTGCGCAAACTGCATACCTTCATCGTCGACAGGAATTCCCTCAAGCTGTAACCCCGCCGCCAGAAAGGCGCTTTTTGCGCCAAAGTAACCCGGCTCTTCCACCCAGGCCAGTTGCCCCGGCTCGCTCAACAACTGGGTACAAAAATTCACCCCCTCCAGCGCACCTTCGGTGATAATCACCTGGCTGGCATCGCAGTGGATCCCCCGTGAAAGCGCGAGGTGACGGGCAATCGCCTCGCGAAGCGACGCTTCTCCGGCAGAATCACCGTAGCCCAGCAGCAAACTCCCCTCCTCCCGCAAGGTACGATCGAGCAACCGCCGCCACAGCGGTAAGGGGAAATAGTTAATGGCGGGCGTTCCCGGTGTAAAGAGCATCGGCGGCGACTCACGCGGCGTCGCTGGCGGGAGCTGGCGAAACCGCCCGGCCACGGAGGCGGGTAACGCCGGCGATGAAGCTGCTGCCTGCGTTTTGGGGAGTGACGCCACGCGCGTGCCCTGCCTGTCGCGCAGCAAATAGCCTTCCAGCGCCAGTTGCTCCAGCGCGCTGTTGACCGTATTGCGGGAAATCGCCAGCCGCTGCGCCATGATGCGCGAACCGGGAAGACGGCAGTTTGCCTGTAGTTGCCCCTGCAAAATGGCGTCTCTCAGCGCATTGTAAAGACCGCGCTGCAGCGTCTGCGGGCCGCGCATAGCCAGCGCGCGTTGCAGGAAAGTAAAAAAGGGATCATCAGGAATATTCATCAGGGCTCCTCGTGGCACCATCAGAAGATACACATCTGGCACTTTTTATGGAACCAGTAAGTCTCTACTCTCAACTCGTCCACTTACAGCAAGGAGAGGTTATGAGTCAGCTTAATCAGTTTAATCAACCCATTGGCGATGCGTTACCCGACTGGCAACCGCGTCCTCATCCGGAACGAGTGGTGCTTGACGGCGCCTGGTGTCGTCTGGAGCCCCTGGCCGTTCATCACGCTGACGCGCTGTTCGCCGCCCACCAGCTTGCCGCTGATACGCGCAGCTGGACGTGGCTGCTGCGTGAACCCGACAGTTGTGTGGACGAGTTTCGCCAGTGGGTTGCCAGCGTGGAAAACCTCAGCGATCCCATCCATTTTGCGGTGATTGATAAAAATACCGATAAGCCGGTGGGCTCACTGTCGCTAATGCGCATTGATGCCAATAATGGCGTGGTGGAGGTTGGGCACGTGCACTTTTCGCCGCTACTTAGCCGCACCCCGATGTCGACGGAAGCCCAGTGGCTACTGATGCGCTACGCATTTGATACGCTCGGGTACCGTCGCTACGAATGGAAATGCAATAGCCTGAATGAACCGTCGCGCAATGCTGCATTGCGTTTAGGCTTTCAGTTTGAGGGGCGCTTTCGTCAGGCGCTGGTGATTAAGGGGCATAACCGCGATACGGACTGGTTTTCGATTCTGGATAGCGAATGGCCTGCGCTTGATACGGCGTTTCGTCACTGGCTTGCCGCCGACAACTTCGATGCCGACGGCAAGCAGCGAAAAACCCTGGAACAGTGGCGCAATAATGGAAAAGATTAACGTCTTTTTTTACGACCCTGCACCGCTTTAAAACGCGGATTGGTTTTGCAAATGACATACAGCCGCCCTTTGCGCTTCACAATCTGGCAGTCCGGGTGGCGTTGTTTTGCACTGCGTAATGAATTCAGAACCTGCATTACTGGCCTCTCACATCAAGAAAACGACCGAAGCGCTGACGGAATTTCGCGGCGCTGCCTTCGCTGGAAAACGACTTCTGTTTTCCGGTATAGAACGGATGCGACTTCGCAGAAACCTCAAGAGTGACATAGGGATAGGTCTCTCCTTCAAGCTCAATTTCACGATCGGTCTTAATAGTCGAACCGACTTTAAAATACTCGTTGGCGCTGGTGTCGTGGAAGACCACGGTACGATAATGCGGATGGATATTGGTTTTCATAACGCCCTCAACATATATGTTATAACATAACAATATGCTAAGGCATTAATGCGTCGCGATCAACCCTGCGCTTTCCATGGCTATTCCCTTATCACTTTTTCGCAAAAGCTCAGCACCCCGCAGCGGCATAAAATAGAAAATATCGTTATTGGTGACGCGTCAGCGAATCAGGCACGCTGGCGCTATCTCATCTCATCAGGAGCGATCATCATGCGTTGTTGTTGTTATCCCTTCACTCATAAAAATGCCCTTTTCCCCCAGCACTCCGGAGATAACAATGAGCCTGACGACACTGCCCGTTCTCAATCTGGCGCACTATCACTCTGCCGCTGAACGCGATGCTTTTCTTGAACAACTGCGTCATGCCGCACGCGACGTAGGGTTCTTTTACCTGACATATCACGGCGTTGATGAAACCCTTTCGCAGCAGCTCCAGCATCAGGCCCGACATTTCTTTGCCCTACCCGACGCGCAAAAACAGCAGGTGGCGATGGTGCACTCCCCGCATTTTCGCGGTTACAACCGCAGCGCAGCCGAACTGACACGCGGCCAACCCGACTGGCGCGAGCAGTTTGATATTGGCGCGGAGCGTCAGGCGCTACATCTGAGGGAAGACGATCCGCGCTGGCTGCGCTTACAGGGGCCCAATCTGTGGCCTCAGGCGCTGCCGACGCTGAAGCCGGTACTTCTGGCGTGGCAACGTGCGATGACGGAGATGGCAATGACGCTGCTGCGCGCATTCGCGCAAGCGCTGCAACTGCCTGCCCATGCCTTTGATACGTTGTATGGCGACAAACCTAACGAACATATCAAGCTGATTCGCTATCCGGGCCAGCAGGAAACACAAAGCAGCACCCAGGGCGTAGGGGCGCATAAAGATTCCGGCTTCCTCAGTTTCCTGTTGCAGGATCAACAAAAAGGGTTACAGGTCGAGATACGTGAAGGTGAGTGGATCGATGCCGCCCCGTTGCCGGGCAGTTTTGTCGTCAACATCGGCGAATTACTCGAACTGGCGACCAATGGGTATCTGCGCGCGACCGTGCACCGCGTGGTTTCGCCCCCCGCCCATCAGGAACGCCTGTCGATCGCTTTCTTCCTCGGAGCCCAACTGGATGCGGTCGTCCCCGTCTACGATTTGCCGGAAGCACTGGCGCGAGAAGCGCACGGGCCGCAAAGCGACCCGCACAATCCGCTTCTGCGCGACGTGGGCTGGAATTACTTAAAAGGACGCCTGCGTTCACATCCGGACGTCGCGGAACGTCACTATTCCGATGTGCTTCGCGCTCGCAGCGAACAACTTATCGCCTGAAAACAATAATAAAGGAATCACACCATGAAAAATGCTGCATTCAAACTGGTAGGTATCGCGCTCTCTCTTTCTCTGGCCTGGAGCGCTTACGCGGCACCGCTGCGCATCGCCGCAGACCCGGTTCCGCACGCGGAAATTCTCAACTTTATAAAAAGACAGGATCCGTCACTCGACCTGCAAGTGGTGGAACTTACCAGCGGAGTCAACGCTAACGAACTGCTGGCAAATGGTGACGTGGATGCAAACTACTTCCAGCACGTGCCTTATCTGAAGGACCAGGAAAAAGCATTAGGAAAAACCTTCGCCGTGGCGGCAACGGTGCACATAGAACCGCTGGGTATTTATTCTCACAAGCATAAAGATCTGAAATCACTGCCCGAAGGCGCGACCATCGCCGTGCCGAATAACGCTACAAACTTAAGCCGCGCGCTGTTCCTGCTGCAAAGTAAAGGGCTGATAAAACTCGACGGCAAATTCAACGATCCGGCGAGTACGCTCGCGACGCCGAACGATATTGTCGAAAATCCCCATAATGTGAAGATCCTGGAGATCGAATCGCCGCAGATCCCGCGGTCGCTGGACGATGTGGATCTGGCTGTGATTAACGGCAACTACGCGCTGGAAGCCGGATTAACGCCCGCACAAGATGCGCTGGGGCTGGAAAGCGCGGCCCACAATCCGTATGCCAATATTCTGGTGACGAACCCGCAGCTCGCCAACGATCCGCGCATCAAAGAACTGGCGAAAGATCTGACCTCACCTCAGGTTGCGGAATTTATCCGCCAGCACTACAACGGTTCGGTGATCCCGGTCAGTGCGCCCCAGTCATGATTACGCTCGACGGGCTAAGTAAACAGTACGCCGGAACAGGCCGACCGGCGCTCAACAACGTCTCGCTTCACGTCCCGAAAGGGGCAATTTACGGTATTCTCGGGCGGAGTGGTGCGGGGAAAAGCACGCTGATTCGTTGTCTGAATTTACTGGAACGGCCCACGGCGGGCCGCATTCTGTTCAACGATGACGACATCACTCTGTTCAATAAAACCCAACTTCGGGCGCACCGCCTGCGCACGGGCATGATTTTTCAACACTTTAATCTGCTCCATGCGCGTACGGTGGCGGACAACATCGCGGTTCCGCTGGAAATCGCGGGCGTGGCGAAAACGGAACGTCAGCAGCGAATTGAAGAACTGCTGTTTTTAGTCGGACTGGCAGATAAAGCGCAGGCGTTTCCCTCCCAGCTTTCTGGCGGCCAGAAGCAACGCGTCGGTATTGCCCGCGCCCTGGCGGCGAAACCGGATGTGCTGCTATGCGATGAAGCTACCAGCGCACTGGACGCCGACACCACCGCCTCGGTGTTAACGCTGCTCGACACCATCAATCGTCAGCTTGGGCTGACGATTGTCCTCATCACCCATCAACTGGAAGTGGTGAAAAACCTCTGCGACCACGCCGCATTGCTGGAAAACGGTGAATTGCAGGAGAGCGGAAAAATTGCCGACCTGCTGGTCTCCCCCTGGTCGCGCCTGCGTGAAATGCTGTTAGGCGATGCCGATGAAGAACGTCGCTTTCTGGCGCGTCACGGTATCAACGGGAGGCCTTTATGCGTGGTCGCATGAGCTGGGACGATCTTTGGCCTATTCTCCTGAACGGCACGCTGGAGACGCTGTATATGGTGGGGCTGGCGGCGCTGTTGACAGTACTTATCGGCCTGCCATTGGGCGTGCTGCTGTTTATTTCCCGCCGCCACGGGCTGGTACCGATGCCGCGTTTGAATGCGCTGCTGGGTGCCCTGGTCAACACCGAACGTTCGCTGCCGTTCATTGTGCTACTGATTGCGCTGATCCCGTTCACCCGGTTATTGATCGGCACAACGCTCGGCAGCACGGCGGCCATTGTTCCCATTACCATTGGCGCCTTTCCTTTCTTCGCGCGACTCACTGAAAATGCGCTCGATGAAGTGGATTCCGGGCGAATTGAGGCAGTGCTCTCAATGGGCGGCAACACCTGGCACGTGATCAGCAAAGCGCTGCTACCGGAAGCGCTGCCGGCCCTGCTGGCGGGGATCACTTTAACAGTGGTGATGCTCATTGGTTTTTCATCGATGGCGGGCGTGATTGGCGGCGGCGGCTTGGGCGATTTAGCCATTCGTTACGGTTATCAGCGTTTTAACGATCAAATCATGGTCGCGACGGTCGTGACGCTGGTCATTATGGTGCAGGGCGTGCAGATGACCGGCGATCGCCTGGTGCGCGCGCTGGCGCATCGGCGATAATTTGCGCAGTCAATCTCAGAATAACCCTATTGTTTAATAAGCTTATTATTTTAATGGGATATACTTGTCGTACTTTGCCACATTAAGGACAACGCTGTGACAACACGACATCTGGTGGGTCTGGTGACGGGCGTGCTCATTTTGGCAATTTTTTTGCCGATTTTACTGAGCATCTGGCTGGCTCATCAAGAAGCGGACGCCCAGTTCAGGGATGAACAGGAACTCTACGCTTCGCGCGTGATGGCGCGCACGCTGCAGGTGCTGGATCAAGCGAAAGCCGCGCTTGTCCAGATTGACGCCTCCAAAAATCCGGGCTGTAGCCCGCAGCAACTGCTTGAAATGCGCCGCCTCTCCTACTCCTGGCGCTATGTTCAGGAAGTGCTTTATCTTGAGGGCTCAACGCCGATTTGCTCCTCGCTGGAGGTGCAAAGCGCCCCCATCACCTATCCGGAACCCGATCGCGTGACACCTGATGGTTACCGAACCTGGTTTACCGCGAAGAACGATCTTGGCCTTGACCATCATATGATTGCTGTCGCCAGCAAGCAGCATATGGTGATTATCGACCCGCTTTCCTTTATCGACGTGATTCCCTCTGAGCTCAGCAATATTCAGTCTGCGCTTCTGGGCACGGTGAGAGACCGCGTGCTGGCAAGCAGCCAGCCGATTGATATTGCGGTGTTCAAACGCATGCAAAAAGAGGGGTTGGAAACCCTGACGGTCAATCACACTATCTACACCGTGCGGCATTATCCCGAGCTTGATCTGGCGGTGGTCACCTGGTCGCCGGTACAACCTAAAGTCGCCAGCTGGCATCATCAATTGCTTATCTGGTTACCGATTGGCATCTTAATCAGTTTGTTAGCCGCCTGGTTTATTATGCGTCTGTTACGGCGCCTGCAGTCCCCCCACCACCGTATGCTCGACGCCTTAAATGAATCGGCCATTACCGTTCACTATCAGCCGATTGTTTCGCTAAAAAGCGGGCGAATTGTTGGCGCTGAAGCGCTGGCACGCTGGCAGCAAGCCGATGGCAGCTATTTGTCCCCGGAAATTTTTATTCCGCTCGCTGAGCAAACCGGGCTTATCACCCGACTTACGGAAACGGTGGTAAAAAACGTATTCCACGACCTGGGGAAATGGCTTCATGTTCATCCGGATCTCCACATCTCCATCAATCTTTCGGTTGAGGATCTTCGTTCTGCCACGCTTCCAGCGTTATTAAAAGAGCAACTTAATCACAGCAAGGTATTGCCCTCGCAAATCGCCCTGGAATTGACCGAGCGTGGTTTTGCCGACCCAACCACCACGTTGCCTGCCATCGCAAGTTATCGCAAAGCGGGGCATGCGATTTACATTGATGATTTTGGCACCGGGTATTCCAGTTTGCGTTATCTGCAGGATCTGGAAGTCGATACCCTGAAAATCGATAAATCGTTTGTGGATGCGCTGGAATACCAGCAGGTGACGCCGCATATCATCGAAATGGCGAAAAGCCTGAAGCTGGATGTGGTGGCCGAAGGGATCGAAAATGCCTGCCAGCAGGAGTGGTTATATCAGCACGGCGTGCATTACGGCCAGGGCTGGCTGTACAGCAAAGCGCTGCCAAAAACTGATTTTATTATCTGGGCCGAGGAGAATTTGCGCTCGCACTAAGGGCTATGCTTACGGTAAAGCCAATGAGAAGGAGAGCGCAATGAACAAGCAACACTGGCCTCTGGAAGATGTGCGTCACTGGCTGGAGCCCGGCCCGGTGGTGCTGGTCAGCAGCCACTGGCAGGGCAAAAACAACATTATGACGCTGGGCTGGCACACCATACTTGAGTTTTCCCCCTCGCTGATGGGGTTGATGATTTCCGCCGGCAACGTCAGCTATGCCTTAATCCGCCAGAGCGGCGAATGTGTGATTAATCTGCCCGATGCCAGCATGGTGGATATCGTCTCCGGCATCGGCAATTGTCGCGGCGACAGCACCGATAAGTTCGCCCATTTTGATCTTACGGCAGAAAAAAGCGAGCGGGTTGCTGCGCCGGGTATTGCAGAATGTCACGCCAGCTTTGAGTGTCGTTTGTATGATGACGCGCTGGTCGAGCGCTACAATTTCTTTATTTTTGAAGTGGTCGCCGCACGCGTGAAGCCCGAGCCTGAATGGCCGCAAACGCTGCATTATACGGGCGGCGGGATTTTTCGCGGTGACGGTGAGGTGATTGACCGCCACCGCTTGTTTACCAAAGTCTCCTGACATGCGTCTGGCTGGCGGCACGCCGCACAGCCAGCCTGGCTACTCGTCGACGATGGGCAGGAAACCCCCGTAGATCATACGTCGTCCGTCAAACGGCATCGACTCCCCCAGCGCCTTCATGCGCGGGTCGTTCATCATTTTCTCATTTGCCGCATCGCGAGCATCTTTAGAAGGGTATTCAATCCAGCTGAAGACCACCTCTTCGTGCTCTTCTGCCTGCACCGCCATGCGAAAATCGGTCAGATTGCCGTTAGGCACATCATCCGCCCAGCATTCGACAATGCGGGTTGCGCCGAACTCTTTAAACAGCGGCGCTGCTTTTGCGGCCATCTCGCGGTACGCCTCCTTATTTTCCGCGGGAACAGCCACAACGAAACCATCAACATACTTCATCAGATAAACCTCCGAAGTGACAGCACAGCCAGAAAACCTGGCCGCGTCTGTTGATAAGTTTAGTTCTGCTACCCGCTAAACGCGTAGCGCACCCGCAACTCTGCGCTCAGGAAATGACGGCCGCACTACGCGTGCCGGTGGGTTGACGAAACCACGGCAGGCAGAGCTGAATTAAGGGGCCGATCGCCAGGGCATACAGCACGGTGCCCACGCCAAACGTTCCGCCCAGCAGCACGCCAATTACCAGCACTGACAGTTCAATCGTGGTGCGAATCATCCGTACCGACCAGCCGGTACGCGCGTGCAGCCCGGTCATCAGGCCATCGCGCGGCCCCGCGCCGAAGCCCGCGCCGATATACATCCCCGTTGCCAGTGCATTCACCACAATTGCCGCAGCCAGCAGCGCGCTACGCGCCACCAGAGATTCCAGCGGCGGCAGAATAGCCAGCGTCGCATCGGCGGTCAGCCCCAGCACAATCACGTTACTGACCGTACCCAACCCCGGACGCTGGCGCAGGGGGATCCAGAACAGCAGCACCAGGACGCCGGTGGCGATAATCACCAGACCAATATTCATCGACAGCAGGCTGGCGACGCCGAGATGAAATACGTTCCATGGATCCGCCCCCAGATCCGCACGAACAAACATCGCCGTGGAGACACCGTAAAGAGCCAAACCGATATAAAGCTGGATAAGTCGACGGAGCATGATGCACCTCAAAATAAGCGTTCAGGACTTCATCATCGGTGAAAATGGACTTATGATTAATGACCAGTTTTTAAAAAGTGGACTGCATATGACACCACG
This sequence comes from Pseudocitrobacter faecalis, assembly GCF_965231525.1. NCBI lineage: Bacteria > Pseudomonadati > Pseudomonadota > Gammaproteobacteria > Enterobacterales > Enterobacteriaceae > Pseudocitrobacter > Pseudocitrobacter faecalis. The sequence goes on from NZ_CBDDNJ010000002.1 coordinate 3,211,444, forward strand.
ACGCTCGGCATCACACTCTTTGGTACGCCTGCTGGGCCACTGGCAGGAGACAAACTCACGCACTCCGCTCTGGCGGCAGCTGGCGCAGGCGCTGCGTTTGCTGATCCTTGATGGGCGATTACCGCTGGAGAGTCGTTTGCCCGGCGAACGTGAATTTGCCGCGGTGTTGGGCGTCAGTCGTACCACTATCGCCAGCGCACTGGCGCAGCTGCGGGATGAAGGCTATCTGCAAAGTCGCCACGGTAGCGGCTCGTGGGTAATGTTACCGGAAGGCCGCCGAGAGATTCCGACCCGCATGTCGGCACCTGAGGCGCTGGATCTTTCTACCGCCGCGCTGAGTGCGGGCGCTGAAATTCATCAGGCCTACAGCCATGCATTAACCATGCTGCCAGGCTATCTGCACCACACGGGCTACGACCAGCATGGATTAAGGGTACTGCGGGAAGCCATTGCGCATCGTTACTGCGCACGCGGCCTGCCGACAAAAGCGGACGAGATTATGCTGGTGAACGGCGCGCTCAGCGGGCTGGCGCTGGTGTTACGTGCAATGACCGGGCCGGGCGATCGCGTGGTGGTTGAGAATCCTACTTATCCGTTAGCGATTGCCGCGATTCAGGGCGCATCCTGCCGCCCCGTGGGTTTATCTTTGCCCACGCAGGGCTGGGATACCGACGGGCTGGCGGCCATCATCGCGCAGACCGCGCCGCGTCTGGCATGGCTGATGCCTGATTTTCACAATCCCACCGGTCGCTGTATGGACCACGCCACACGGCAGATTGTTGCCGATCTTAGCGCTCGCACGCGCACCACGCTGGTGGTAGACGAAACGATGGTCGATTTATGGTACAACGCCCCACCTCCCCCGCCGCTGGCCGCTTTCAATGCCGATGCCCCGGTGATTACCATCGGCTCTGCCGGGAAAAGTTTCTGGGGTGGTTTACGTTTAGGGTGGGTTCGGGCCTCAACACGCACGCTCGCGTCGCTGATTCAGGCACGCGATACGCTCGATCTCGGCTCCCCCCTGCTGGAACAATTAGCGGCGCTGTGGTTACTGGAAAACAGTGACCAATTAATGCCTGCCAGAAGAGCGATGCTGGCGCAACGTCGCGACATGTGCGCCGCACTCATGCAAAACTATTTTCCGGAGTGGCGCTTTACCCAGCCTGAAGGCGGACTCTCTTTCTGGGTTGAGCTGCCCGAAATGCTGGCGACGCAGTTTGCCGCCCAGGCGGAAGGCGTGGGAATTCATCTGGGCACAGGCACGCGCTTCGGGCTGGCGGGCGCGTTTGAACGCAACCTGCGCCTGCCTTTTACGCTGCCGGATGAAACATTGCGTAATGCCTTCGAATCATTACAGCCGATCTGGCAGACGCTTGCCGGGCAGCAAAATACGCATTGCTTACGCAAAATCATTTAACGGCTTTGCCGCGACTCAGAGGCGATGAAAGAAGTCGTGGTATTGTTGAGAGAGGAGAACGTTATTGCGGAGAGCTGAATTGGGTGGGGGCCCTGCCAGCTACATCCCGGCACACGCGTCATCTGCCCTGGCTGCTTCCTTCCGGACCTGACCTGGTGAACAGAGTAGCGTTGCGGGAGAACCAACAGAGCCCCCATTGAGAGCGTTAGTTACCTAACGCGCTGGCGCATTATCCCTGCAGTGCCATGCAATTGCAAGCCATCTGCGGTTACCTGCTGGATTCTTGCGCAATCGCCCCTTCACAGCACGCAGGTTGCTGATTATGCTGAACGCTGGTTTATCAGGAACAGACTATGGACGCACTCGATTCCTTTCCCCAGCGAGTCTGGCAAATTGTCGCCTCGATCCCGGAAGGCTTCGTCACCACGTACGGTGATGTGGCACGTCTGGCGGGTTCGCCACGTGCAGCGCGGCAGGTTGGTGGCGTATTAAAGCGACTGCCGGAAGGCTCTACATTGCCCTGGCATCGGGTAGTGAATCGCCACGGCACCATTTCCCTTACCGGCCCGGATTTACAGCGCCAGCGACAGGCGCTGCTCGCCGAGGGCGTGCAGGTATCAGGCGGTGGGAAGATTGATTTGCAGAAGTACCGCTGGATCTACTAAAAAAATGCCCTCGCGAGGAGGGCATTACAGGTTACTGACAACGTTCGCGTTGTTCTTGCCGGATGCGGCTTCGCCTTATCCGGCCTACAAAATAGTGCAGAAACCTTGTAGGCCTGATAAGCCCCGCGCATCAGGCAAGGTTGATTACGGGATTTGCGTCGGCGCCGGATCCGAAGAAGACGGATTAACCTGGGTTGGCGACGTTGAGGGTACGGTCGTTGCCGCACCACCGGTTTGTTGCATTGGCATGGCCGTCTGCTGTACCGGAACCAGCGTCAGGTCAGCTTTGGTGCCGCCCTGATTGATAATGGGCTGCACGGTGTCAGTGATAAAGATCAGCTTATCATTCAGCGTAATGGCTGCGCTCAACAGAATTCGGGCATTAGGCTGGATGTCCTTCGGGTTGAACGGCAGCACAAAGCTAAAGGGTGCCTGTTTCCCTTCGGTACGCGTCACTTTCTGAGCGATAACTTTGGACGGTGCATCCGCGAGCGAGGCATCAGAAACCGTAACGGTCAGCACGGCATCGGGTGGCAGGGCCACTTTCTGACGGATCCAAACGGTACCCGTTACACTCGGCTGCTGAATAGCGCCTTGTGTAGCGCCCGCCGCGCTCGGATTTGGCGCTGGGGTCTGAATATCAGCACTCTTATCTGCACAGGCAGACAGGGCGACGGCGATGGCTATTCCACTTAACATTGGCACGATTTTCATTGCGTTCTCCTTTTCGCTCATGCATCTGCAGGATTTTTTCCTGCCAGAGCGACCATTCATAAACAGTCATAACGCGTTAAGTGTGGCACAGATCTCCTTTTTTTTCCTGCAAAGTACCTTTTATTCAGACTTTTGCACCCATCGGACCAGCTGCAAAACTGCGTTATACTGTGCTCATCCCTCGCCGCGGCGATGAAAAATATTATTGAGGACATTTATGAGTCAGGCGCTTTCAAACTTACTGGCATTGTTGAATCTGGAAAAAATCGAAGAAGGATTATTCCGCGGGCAGAGCGAAGATTTGGGGCTGCGTCAGGTATTTGGCGGCCAGGTTGTGGGTCAGGCGCTTTATGCCGCAAAAGAAACGGTGCCCGTAGAACGCCTGATTCACTCGTTTCACAGCTATTTCCTGCGCCCAGGCGACAGCCTGAAGCCGATTGTCTATGACGTTGAAGTGCTGCGCGACGGTAACAGCTTCAGCGCTCGCCGCGTGTCGGCGATTCAGAACGGTAAACCGATTTTCTATATGACCGCGTCATTCCAGGCACCAGAGCCGGGTTACGAGCATCAGAAAACCATGCCCGATGCGCCCGCGCCGGAGAGCCTGCCGTCAGAAACCGATATCGCCCGTTCGCTGGAGCATCTGTTACCGCAGGTGTTAAAAGATAAATTCCTCTGCGAGCGTCCGCTGGAAATTCGCCCGGTGGAGTTCCATAACCCACTGAAAGGCCACGTCGCCGAGCCGAAACGTCAGGTCTGGCTGCGCGCTAACGGGGCGGTGCCGGATGATTTACGCGTACACCAGAATTTGCTGGGTTATGCCTCCGATCTCAACTTCCTGCCGGTCGCGCTTCAGCCGCACGGTGTCGGTTTCCTGGAAAAAGGGATGCAGGTTGCGACGATTGACCATTCCATGTGGTTCCATCGTCCGTTTAACCTGAACGAGTGGCTGCTGTACAGCGTGGAAAGTACCTCAGCCTCCAGCGCGCGTGGCTTTGTACGCGGCGAGTTCTATTCGCAGGATGGCGTGCTGGTGGCATCGACGGTACAGGAAGGCGTGATGCGTAATCGCGGATAGGTTGACGTCTGAAAGCAAAAGCCTCCGCAAGCGGAGGCTTCAGATTGCTGACAAAGTGCGCTTTGTTCTTGCCGGATGCGGCGAAAACGCCTTATCCGTCCTACAAAATCTTGCTAATTCAATATATTGCAGAATCTTTGTAGGCCTGATAAGCGTAGCGCATCAGGCAATTTCGCGTTAGTCATCAGTCTCAAAGCCTCCGCTTGCGGAGGCTTTTTGTGAGCACTGATTAGGCGTTATACGCGTTCTCGCCGTGACTGTTAACATCCAGCCCTTCACGCTCCTGCTCTTCCGGCACGCGTAGCCCCACGGTCAGGTCTGCGACTTTGTAACCAACGAAGGCCACAATGCCCGACCAGACGATGGTGATGCCGATGCTCTCAAGCTGTACCAGCACCTGATGGCCCATGGTGACGCCTTCCGCGTAACCGACACCGCCAAAGGAGGTAGAGGCGAAGATACCGGTCAGGATGCAACCCACGATGCCGCACACGCCGTGAACGCCGAAGACATCGCAAGGATCATCCACACGCAACCAGCGTTTCAGGATGGTAACGCCCCACAGCCCGGCCAGTCCCGCAACAATACCGAGGATCAACGCGCCGCCGACACCGATAAAGCCACACGCTGGAGTAATTCCCACCAGGCCTGCAATCGCCCCGGAACACGCGCCCAGCAGAGACGGTTTACCGCGCAGCGCCCATTCACCGAAGACCCAGCCCAGAATCGCTGCCGCCGTTGCCACAACGGTGTTCACGAAAGCCAGACCGGCAATTTCGTTCGCCGCACTCGCTGAACCCGCGTTGAAGCCAAACCAGCCGAAGTAAAGGATGGCGGTACCGATAAACACCATCGGCAGGTTATGTGGTTTGAACGCTTCTTTGCCAAAACCCACGCGTTTGCCAATCAGATACGCCCCGACGAGACCCGCAACCGCAGCGTTAATGTGTACAACCGTACCACCCGCGAAGTCCAGTGCGCCATGAGAGCCCAGCAGACCGCCGCCCCACACCATGTGCGCAATCGGAATGTAAGAGAGCGTCAGCCAGATAACCACGAAAATCAGTACCGCAGAGAAGCGAATACGCTCCGCCAGCGCGCCAACAATCAGGCCAACGGTAATACAGGCGAACGACCCCTGGAAGGCAACGTGGATATACTGATAAAAGGTGCCCATCGGTGCGGTCAGGGCAATGCCTTTCAGCATCACCCAGTCAAAGTTACCGAAGAAGCTGCCGCCGGTGCCGAAGGCCAGCGTATAGCCGTAGACCACCCACAGCACGCAGACCAGCGCGAAGGTGACCGCGACCTGCGTCAGCATAGAGAGAACGTTTTTTCCACGAATCAGACCACCGTAAAACAGGGCAATTCCCGGGATGGTCATAAACAGTACCAGCGCGGTACAAATCATCATAAAGGCGTTATCGGCTTTATCGATCGTCGCCGGAGCCGCCATCGCCAGACCCGGCAACAGCGCCAGAGCCGCCAAACCGGTTTTCAATTTTGCTATTTTCATTTTCTCGATCCCTATCACTGTGCGCCAGGAATTACAGTGCCGCTTCGTCGGCTTCGCCGGTACGAATACGAATCACACGTTGCAGCTCGGTGACGAAAATCTTACCGTCGCCAATTTTTCCGGTGTACGCCGCCTTGCTCACCACATCCACGACTTCATCAAGCTGGTCGTCAGCAATCGCGACATCAATCTTCACTTTCGGCAGGAAGTTCACGCTGTACTCCGCGCCACGATACAGCTCGGCATGCCCCTTCTGACGACCGAAGCCCTTCACTTCCGTCACGGTCAGTCCCTGAATACCAATTGAAGACAACGCTTCGCGGACGTCTTCGAGTTTGAATGGTTTGATTACCACGGTAACCAGCTTCATAGATCCCCTCCAGTCAGAATTCGGTAATGGCTGCTGCTACACGAAATAGATAAAGCAAGGGGCGTGCCAGAAATGAAAATTGAGAGGGAATTGGCGGTTAATGGCGTCAGGCACATGGCGGTGCACAGGCATTAGCTGGAAATGAAACAAAAACGCACCATGCGAGTGCATGATGCGTGGTTGAATTGCACGCGCTGGTGCGTCTGTTAGCAAATTGCTTAAAAAAAGTGCATCAGTCCGTTAATGATGGTCAGCTAAGCGCAAAGTTCCGTTCACTTTATGTTTTGCGCAATATGTAACATCTGAGTCAGTGAACGGGCAAAGGGGGGGCAACCGCGCCCCCCTTCGCAATCCCCGCGGCCCCGCAGGGAAATCGGTGCTTCGCACTACGCTCTCCTCCGAACTCCAGCCTGCGGCACGGCGAAACTCGACGTCCTGTCTCGGTTCGCCTCAGTCCGCCATCCATGGCGGACTGACCTTGTCTTCCATTCTCCGGCTCGCCGATTTCCAGCGGGGACTCATCGGTTTCAGATACACCGGTTTTTGCTGTTAACGTAAAGACCGCACCGCTGTTGGTGGCGTCAAAATCGCCGAAGCGTTCCCTGGAGGCCGGGGCAGCCCACATGGATGTGGGCTGAGGGCGCGGCTTTACAGGGATGTTACCTCGCGCCCGACCCGAAAGCCGTAAGGGATAAGCTGAGGGAACCGCGAAGCGGCGATTTTTCCGCCGGAGCCTGGGGGTGCAGGGGGCGGCGGCGATTGGCCGCCCCCTGCGTGCTCCCTGCGCCTGCACGATTTATATGGCATGGAGCCAGACAGGAGCGCAACGGGAGGATGCTCTGAAAAGTGAATCGGCCCTTAACTGACCAGCATCACATCAGGCAGTCAGCGTTTCATCCTGCGCACTGGCGGCGAGTTCTTCACCGGCCAGTTGAAGCTGATACATCTGCCAGTAACGGCCTTTCGCTTCCAGCAGTTGCTGGTGCGAACCCTGCTCCACCGCCTGTCCACGATGCAGCACCATAATGGTATCAGCATCGACGATGGTGGAAAGCCGGTGCGCAATCACCACAAGCGTGGTGTGTTCACGCACGGCAGCCAACGCCTGTTGAATCGCCTGCTCGGTACCGGAGTCGATATTGGCGGTGGCTTCGTCCAGAATCAGCACCTGCGGCGTATCGACCAGCACGCGCGCCAACGCCAGCAGCTGTTTTTGCCCAACGGAGAGATTGTTCCCCTGCTCGCCCAGCGGCGTATAAATACCATCACTCAGCCCACGCGCCAGTTCCGCCAGCTGCACCGTTTCCAGCGCCTGCCATACCTGCGCTTCGCTGATATCACGGCCAAGCGTAACGTTAGCGAAGAAAGAGTCGGCCAGCACTACCGGATCCTGCTGCACCATGGCGACGCCCTGACGTAGCACCTGATGACTCAAACTGCCAAGCGGGCGACCACCCAGGCGAATTTCGCCGGCGTTCGGCGAGTAGTATCCCATCAGCAAACTGGCAAGCGTGCTTTTGCCGCTGCCCGTATGCCCCACCAGCGCCACAAAACTGCGCGAGGGAATCGACAGCGAGATATCCTGCAACACCATTCGGTCATCGCGGTAAGCAAAGGAGACGTTATCAATCTCAATATCACCGTTGTCCAGTGGACGCGTATCGTCACCGTAGGTCTGGCGCGGCCTGTCCATCAGCTCGAATACGCGCTCACCGGCCACCACCGCCTGTTGCAGCATTGACTGCTGGGTGGTGAGTTCAATCAGCGGTTCATTGAGACGTCCCAGATAGCTGATAAACGCATACAGCACCCCCACTTCAATGGTGCCCACCGAGGTGAAGCCAAACAGCATCAACAGCCCGCACAATATTAACGAGGAAAAAAGGCTTAGCAGTGGTCTCAGCAGGAAGCCATCAAGACGCAGGGTTTGCATACGCGCCAGATAGTGCTGACGGCTGTGTTCCCCGATACGTTCGCCAAAGCGCGCCTGCTGACGGAACTGCTGAATCACGCTCATGCCGTTGATCACTTCGTTAAAGCCATCGTTGATATCCGCCAGATACGTGCGCACGCGACGTACGATAGGCGTGCTGTAGCGTTGGTAAATCACCATCACCGTCAGTACCGCCGGGAAGATACAAACAGCCACCAGCGCCATGCGCCAGTCGAGGCTAAACATCGCCACCAGCATCGCGCCAATCAGCGCGGCGCTGCGCAGCACCGTTGCCACAACGGTGACGTAGAGATCGCGGATCACCTCCGTGTCGTTGGTGACGCGCGAAATCAGTTGCCCTACGGGTTGCGTATCAAATTCACTGAGCGGCTGGCGCAGCGCGGCGTCCATCACGTCGCTACGCAGTTGTTGCACCACCCCAACCGCCGCGCGATTAAACAGCAGCGACTGGCTATAGTGCAGCGTCGCCGCCAGCAGTTGCAGGCCGATATACGCCGCCGCCAGCCCCGCAACGGTGCCCAGCGGCAACGTGTGTTTCGCCACCATATTATCGATGAAGTAGCTTATCAGCACCGGCCCCGAGACTTCCGCCGCTGCCGCCACCCATAACATCACCACCGCAATAGAGAGCGGTTTTCGCCACGGTGAACCGTAGGCCAGCAATCTTTTTAATGTCGGCCACAGTTGACCAAAATTACGCATCGGTCACCTCCGACGGTTCTTCATCCAGCGCCGCTTCCAGTTGCTGATAGCGATACATATCACGATACCAGCCCGGCTGCGTCACCAGCTGTTCATGCTGCCCGCGCTGGCACAGATGCCCGTGCTGCATCACAATAATTTCACTGGCTTCCGTCAGCGCCGACAGACGATGCGCGCTAATAATCACCGTGCGGCCTTCGCCCCACAGGCGAAGGTTGTGCAAAATCTGGTGCTCGGTACGTCCGTCTACCGCCGAGAGCGCATCGTCAAGGATCAGGATTTCGGCATTGAGCAAGAGCGCGCGTGCAATCGAAATGCGTTGTTTCTGCCCGCCGGAGAGCATCACCCCACGCTCGCCCACTTCCGTATCGTAGCCCTGCGGCAGTCGCAGAATATCCTCATGGACGCTGGCAAGACGCGCCACGTGTTCAATCTCTTCTTGAGTCGCGCCAGGACGGCCAAGGGCAATATTATTGCCTACGGTGTCGGAAAAAAGGAACGGTGTCTGACTGACAACCGCCAGGCGGCTGCGCCAGGCATCCAGTTTGAGTTTTGGCAGGGCGATACCGTGAAAATCGATTTCGCCTTTTTCCACATCAAAGTGACGCTGAATCAGTGACAGAATGGTAGATTTCCCGGAGCCCGTCGGGCCGCAAATGCCCAGCATCTGCCCCGGTTGTAGCGTGAAATGGACTTTCGTCAGCGTGGCTTTTTCCGTCTGCGGATAATGGAACTGCTCAATGGCGACCTTCAGCACGCCGCGCCCGTCAGGCACCGATTCGCTGCCGTCATTGACCACCGGCGCTTCCATCAGCATGGCGCGAATACGGCTGTAGGCGGCGCTGCCGCGCTCGACGATATTAAACATCCACGCCAGCGCCAGCATCGGCCAGATCATTAAACCAAGATACATTACAAAGCTGGTCAACTGACCGAGCGTCAGCGTGCCCTGAAGTACCATCCAGCTTCCGCCGCCGATAGCCAGCAGATTTGCCATACCGATGGCGATATAAATCGTCGGGTCAAAACGGGCATCAATACGCGCCACGCGCATATTTTTCGCCCCGGTATCCGCCGCATCCGCGGCGAACAGCGCCGACTGGCGATCTTCCAGGCCAAAGGCTTTAATCATGCGAATACTGGTCAGGCTCTCTTGTGTACGGTCATTCAGACTTGAGAATGCCGCCTGCGCCAGCTTAAAGCGATTATGCAGCATGTCGCCGTAGCGCTTAATCGCCAGCGCCATAATCGGCATCGGTAACAGCGCCAGTAAGGTAAGCTGCCAGCTGATTTGCGTGGACATCACAATTAACACCGCACAGCCCATCACCAGCGAATCGACCAGCGTCAGCACACCTTCCCCGGCGGCAAAGACAACACGGTCAACATCATTGGTGGCGCGCGCCATTAAATCACCGGTGCGGTGACGCAGATAAAATTCCGGGTGCTGGCGACTCAACTGGCGATAAAAGTCTTCCCGCAGTTCGACCGCGAGTTGATAGGACGCACCAAACAGCAGCACGCGCCAGACATAACGCAGCAGATAAACCACGATGGCAATTGCCACCATCAGGCCAATCCACATCCAGATGGTCGTCGCGGTGTAGTGTTGTTGGGTGACGCCGTCAACAACGTAACCCACCACCTTCGGCGGGATCAGTTGAAGAATGGCGATAACCACCAGCAACGCGACGGCGCCAAGATAGCGACGCCACTCCCGGCGGAAGTACCAGCTTAATTGAGCAAATAATCGCACGCAGTAAAATTCCAGAGATAGTGTTATTCGATGGGAAGCGCTGTGGTGTATTTAATCTGTTCCATCGCAAAACTTGAGGTGACGTCCGAGAGTCCGGGGACGCGATTCACCAGGCTTTTATAAAAATCATCGTAGCGTTTCATGTCGGCGACCTGTACCCGCATCAGGTAGTCATATTCGCCGGCCATACGCCAGAAGCCGAGCACCTCGGGCATCTGGCTGACTTCATTCACGAAACGACTATACCATTCACTGCTGTGATGTTGCGTTTTTATCAGCACAAACGCGGTGAGGCCCAGCCCCAGTTTCTCCGCATCCAGCAACGCCACGCGCCCAAGCAAAATGCCGTCATCTTCCAGCCGTTTGAGCCGCTTCCAGCAGGGTGTGGTGGTCAGATTAACGGCATCGGCCAGTGCCTGCAAAGAGAGGGTACAGTCCGTTTGCAGCAGCGAAAGCAGCTTGCGGTCAATTTTATCTAACATTGCCCACCTCAGGAGAAAATTTTTCTCCTGTAAGTCTATTTTAAAGTGGAGATAGCAACAATTTTTTCCGCATCTTTCGCTAAGCTAGGCACAAAATGACAAATGGAAACTCGCCATGAACAGCACCTGGGTCAAAAATGCCATCAGCGAAATTAACGCCGACTATCAACGTAGCGCCGACACGCACCTGATTCGTCTGTCGCTGCCGGCGTTTCCCGGTATTCAGCTCTACTTAAAAGATGAAAGCACCCACCCCACCGGCAGCCTGAAACATCGTCTGGCGCGGTCGCTGTTCCTGTATGGCCTGTGCAACGGCTGGATCAAAGAAGGCACGACCATTATTGAAGCCTCTTCCGGTTCCACAGCCGTCTCGGAAGCCTATTTTGCTCGTCTGCTGGGGCTGCCATTTATCGCCGTCATGCCCTCGTGCACGGCAAAACGCAAAATTGAGCAGATTGAGTTTTACGGCGGACGCTGCCATTTCGTGCACAGCGCCTGCGAAATTTATGCCGCCTCCGAAACGCTGGCGCGTGAACTGAACGGTCACTATATGGACCAGTTTACTTTCGCCGAACGCGCAACCGACTGGCGCGGAAACAACAACATTGCCGACAGCATCTTCCGCCAGATGAGCCATGAACCTAACCCAATCCCTGACTGGATTGTAATGAGCGCGGGTACCGGCGGCACATCGGCGACAATTGGCCGCTACATTCGTTGCCAGGGGCATAACACACAGTTAATGGTGGTCGATCCGCAAAACTCGGTGTTTATGGACTACTGGCAAAGCCGCGACGGCAGCCTGCGCAGCAGCGTTGGCAGTAAAATTGAAGGGATTGGCCGCCCACGCGTCGAGCCTTCCTTTATTCCTGATGTGGTCGATGACATGCTACGGGTACCGGATGCAGCAAGCGTGGCAACCGCACAATGGCTGGAGGGCCAGTTAGGCCGTAAGGTTGGCGCCTCCACCGGCACCAACATGTGGGGCGCATTGCAACTCGCCGCGCGGATGCATAAAGAGGGGCGCAGCGGATCAATCGTGACGCTGCTGTGCGACAGCGGCGAGCGATATCTGGATACCTACTACAACACTGAATGGGTGAAGGAAAATATCGGCGATCTCGCACCGTGGCAGGCAGAAATTGAGTGCCTGCTGGCCCGATAAGCGAAAAAAAGCCGGGCTTATCATCCCGGCTTGCTGGAAAGGTCTCATTATTCGGGGGAATAAGGAAGGTTGGGTTTGTCCAGCCAATGTGTCAAATAGTGAGAGACCGCCTGATTCTGGCAGTGTCCGATAACCGGTAGATGCGGCAATGCCGCTTTCAGTTGCCCCATCGCGTTGCCCATCACCAGGCCACGCCCGACCAGGCTCAACATTTCGCGATCGTTCATCGCATCGCCAAATGCCATACATTCTTGCATCGTCAGGCCAAGCTGCGCGCTAAGCACCGTCAGCGCCGCGCCCTTGTTACAGCCCACAGGCAACACTTCCAGACAATCAACCGCCGAAAAACAGAGATGCGCACGATCGCCCAATGCCTCTTGTAGCTGAATGCTCAGACGCGCAAGATCATCGTGATCGCCGCAGAAACAGATCTTGGTCACCTCATGGGCCGGGATCTGCCGCAAATCGCGCAGTTGATAGTGAAAGCCGCTGTACCTATGCGCCTGCAACATTTCCGGAATCGCTTTGCCGGTGAACCAGCCGTTATCGTTGAAAACGTGCATGCTGGCGTGGGTCTCCCAGCGGGCATGCAACACTTCATCGGCCACGTCCGGGGCGAGGTCGCTGCGATGCATGACATCGCCGTGCAGAGAGTGAACACGGGTTCCGTTGCCCGTAATCAGGAAAGCGTCGAGCGCCAGTTGATCAATTAGCGGACGCATTTCAAGCACGTGCCGACCCGTGGCGAAGGTCAGCGTAATGTCGCGTTCGCGCAGACGCTTGAGCGTGGCGATCGTCTCATTACCCAGCCGATGATCGGGCATCAGCAGAGTGCCATCCATATCAAATGCCGCCAGTTTTGCCATTTTATCTCGGCCTGTGATCCCGCTCTCTTGCGTACCAGTATTGCCTGAGATATACGGAAGTAATACTGAATTGTTCACATTTATTGTTCCGGGTTTTTATGCGACTGCTAAACCGATTAAACCAGTTTCAGCGTCTGTGGCTGCCCTCTTCCGGTGCGCCGCAGCAGGTCACCATTGCCGATCTCGCGACGCGCTGTTTTTGCAGCGAGCGACATGTGCGTACCCTGTTGCGTCAGGCGAGCGAGGCGGGCTGGCTCAGTTGGCAGGCGCAGTCCGGGCGCGGGAAGCGCGGTACGCTGACCTTCCACACGACGCCGGACGCACTGCGTAATGAGATGATGGAGCTGGCGTTAAACAGCGGTCAGCAACACAATGCGCTGGAACTGGCGCAACTGGCACCGGTGGAACTGCGCGCGCTGCTGCACCCTTTTCTGGGCGGCCAGTGGCAGAACAATACGCCGACGCTGCGCATCCCCTACTATCGTCCGCTGGAACCGTTGCATCCCGGCTTTTTGGTGGGTCGCGCCGAACAGCATTTAGCCGGGCAAATTCATTCCGGACTGACTCGCTTTGGCCGTAATACCGCTCGCCCGGAAGGCGATCTTGCGCACCACTGGGAAGTATCAGCAGACGGGCTACGCTGGCAGTTCTATATTCGCTCCAGCCTGCACTGGCACAACGGCGACCCCATCGAAACGGCCCAGCTTAAGCAACGACTGGAAATGCTGCTGACGCTGCCCGGTTTGCGCAAACTGTTCGCCAGCGTGGAACAGGTAGCACAGCCCCACGCCCAGTGCCTGAGCTTTACGCTTTCGCACCCGGATTACTGGTTGCCGCATCGGCTGGCAAGCTATTGCAGCGTGCTGGCGCATCCCGACGATCCCACGCTCGGCTGTGGCCCATTCCAGCTGAAGATCTTTGAGCCCGATCTGGTGCGTCTGGAAAGTCACCATCGCTATCATCTGGGGCATCCGCTGTTACAGGCGATCGAGTTCTGGATCACCCCACAGCTTTTCGAACAGGATCTGGGCACCAGTTGCCGTCATCCGGTGCAAATCGCGGTCGGCGAAGCGGAAGAACTCAGTCAGCTACGGCTGGTGAGCAACAGCATCAGCCTCGGCTTTTGCTACCTGACGTTTCGTCAGAGTTCACGGCTGTCGAGAGCCCAGGCGCAACGGGTGATTTCGCTGATTCATCACAGCGGCCTGCTGGAATCATTGCCGGTAGATGAAAATCTGATAACCCCCAGCGAGGCGCTGCTTCCCGGCTGGGCGATTCCGCCAGCACCGGAAGACGACACGCCCCTGCCGCCGCGTCTAACGCTGCATTATCACCTGCCTGTTGAGTTGCACACCATGGCCGGGGAGCTTAAACAGGCGCTGGCGCATCAGGGCTGTGAACTGACGCTCTGCTTCCACGATGCGAAAAGCTGGGACGATTATCCGGATCTGGATCAGGCCGATCTGCTAATGGGCGATCGGTTGATTGGCGAAATGCCGGAATACACCCTTGAGCAGTGGCTGCGCTGCGATCCGTTATGGCCCGCCATACTGAGCGAGTCACGTTACTCAGCGCTGATTACCGCGCTGGATGCCGCGCAGGCGCTGGAGGACGAAGCACAGCGCATCGCGGCGCTGAAAACTATTTTCACCCTGTTAATGGAAGAAGGCATGCTCACGCCGCTGTTTAACTATCAATACCAAATCAGCGCGCCGCCGGGCGTAAACGGCATTCACCTTAACGCGCGCGGCTGGTTTGATTTCACCCAGGCCTGGCTGCCGCCGTCAACACGGTGAAGAAGCTGGTCGCCACGCTGCCCGCGCGTTACCATAGCGTCTTTATCGTCATCAACAGGAAATGCTATGAAACGCGCGGTTGTCGTCTTTAGCGGCGGACAAGATTCCACTACATGCCTGGTGCAGGCGCTCCATCAATATGATGAGGTTCACTGCGTCACTTTTGATTATGGTCAGCGTCATCGCGCAGAGATCGACGTCGCCCGTGAACTGGCATTAAAACTGGGCGCGCGTGCTCATAAAGTGCTCGATGTCACCCTGCTTAATGAACTGGCGGTCAGCAGCCTGACGCGCGACAGTATTCCGGTGCCGGACTATGAACCAGACGCTGACGGTATTCCGAATACCTTCGTGCCGGGACGCAATATTCTGTTCCTGACTCTGACGGCGATTTACGCTTATCAGGTACAGGCAGAAGCGATCATCACGGGCGTTTGTGAAACCGATTTTTCCGGCTACCCGGACTGCCGCGACGAGTTTGTTAAGGCGCTGAATCACGCGGTGAACCTCGGCATGGCAAAAGATATTCGTTTCGAAACGCCACTGATGTGGCTCGATAAAGCCGAAACCTGGGCGCTGGCGGACTACTGGGGCAAACTCGACCTGGTGCGTAATGAAACGCTGACCTGCTATAACGGCATTAAAGGCGATGGCTGCGGGCATTGCGCGTCCTGCCATCTGCGGGCTAACGGGCTGAACCACTATCTGGCGGATAAAGTCGGCGTGGCGGCAGCGATGAAGCAGAAAACCGGGTTGTAGGCCTTAAAAGCAAAGCGCATCAGGCGATGTGCGGCGTAACCGCCGGATGCGGCTTACGCCTTATCCGGCCTACATGGCTTGCCCGGCCTGGCGGCCATTTGTAGGCCCGGTACGCGAAGCACCACCGGGCAATGTGCACTTACGCGACCATCTGCTCCAGGTGTTCGCGTAATTCCCCTTCCAGAGGCAACGCCTTCTGCGTTTTCAGGTCAATGCAGACAAACGTAATCAATGCATCCGCCACGACCTGCCCTTCCGGGTCGAGTGTGACTACCTGGCTTAATACGCCGCTTTTCCCGTTTAGCTGCTCCACTTTACTGGTTACCGTCAGCACATCGCTCAGCACCGCCGGGCGGCGGTAGTTAATATTAATATTCACCACCACGAAGGCGATATGGTGCGCGGTCATCCACTGGAAACTGGCGCTGTTTTCCAGCCCATCCCAGCGAGCCTCTTCGAGAAACTCCAGATATCGGGCGTTATTGACGTGCTGATACACGTCCAGGTGATACCCGCGAACTTTAATTTTTGTCTGCATAGCGCCATAGCCTTACATGTTATTAGAAGAGTCAGAGGTCACACCACTGGTATGACCTCTTTAGTCTGGCAAACTTTGACGCCAGCGCAAGCCGTGAGAAGCAATTAAAGCGTGAGATGGCTCAAATTACGTTCCACCAGCGCGTTGCCCATTCCCGGCACCTGCTTCAGGTCATCCACCGTTTTGAACGGGCCGTACTCTTCGCGATAGCTGACAATTGCCTGCGCTTTCTTAAGCCCCACCCCGTTCATTGCCTGCGCCAGTTCTTCCGCCGAGGCCGAGTTGATGCTGACTTTACTGCCACCCTCATCATCGGTTTTCACAGCAGGCACCGCTTTCGTTGGTTCGGAGCTGGCCTGCGCGCTTTGCGTCGCTGTCGGTTTTGCCCCGGCAGTGGAAGCTGCCTGTGCGCTTAAACTCATCCCCATGCAAGACATGACTGCGGCAATCGCCAGCATTTTGATTCCACGTTTCATACTGATTTCTCCTTGTTGATTGATAGCGAAGCCACCATAGCGAGGTGCGAAAAACAATTCAAAAGGCAGATTTCAAATGTGGAAAAGGCCGCGAAAGCGGCCTTTGAGGTGTGCATCGCATTACAAATTAATGCGAGGAAGGTTCCGATTATTGTTGCTGGTCGACAATGTCGCCCATCTTAATCTTCGCTGCTTTACGCAGGTTGCTCATCAATGCTTCAAACGCAATTTGCGCGTTGTTCTGGGTGATACCCTGAACCATCGCTTTCTTCTGCGCTTCCGGCATTTCACCCGCTTTCACTTCGTCCAGCGCCAGCAGAACCACGTTGCCCTGCATGTCGTTGCCCATACCAAAGCTTGGTTTACCCGGCTTAGGTAACGGCAAAGCGAAGGTTGCCTGGCTCAGCGGATCCTGACCGGTACGGCTCAGGGTTTTGGCTTCGCCAAAGTGCAGACCAGCGGCTTTCATCGCATCGTCCCCTTTACCGTCTTTCAGCGCAGCCAGCAGTTTTTCAGCATCGAGTTTCGCCTGCTGTTCCGCTTTGTTGTGCTTAACGATATCGGTCACCTGCGCTTTCACTTCATCCAGCGGTTTCACGGTTTCCGCTTTGTGCTCAGCGACACGCAGCACGAAAGCACGATCGCCATCGACGGTGATGATATCGGAGTTGTTACCCGGCGCGCCGTTTTCGCCCACCAAACCGCCGTTGAAGATAGCATCAGTAACCGGTTTGAAGTTCAATTCAGCCGGGACGTTATCGTGACCAAACCAGCCGGTCACCGCCGCTTTGACGCCCGCAACCTGCTCTGCGCTCGCCAGAGAGTCGTTGTCGCTGCTGGCAGCATCACTCACTTTCTGTTGCAGCGCATAATAAGCGTCCAGCGCTTTTTCCTGTTTCACTTTGTCAGCGATTTGCGCATGAACATCCGCCAGTGGTTTCACCTGTTCCGGCTGAACATCGTCCAGACGGGCAATCAGGAAGCCCACGGAAGATTTGATTACGCCAGACAACTGACCTTTCTCTTTCAGGCCCGCGTCTTTCAGTTCCGGTACGGTGGCGGAATCGTCCATCCAGCCCATATCGCCGCCGTTACGTTTAGAGATAACGTCGGTGGATTTCTCTTTCGCAATCGCTGCAAAGTCGCCGCCGTTGTTCAGCTCATCAAGGATAGCTTTGGCATCGGCTTCGGTTTTCGTCTGGATGATGCTGTAACGTTTACGCTCAGGCTGAGTGAACTCATCCTTGTGCTGGTCATAGTAAGCCTGTACATCCTCTTCAGACGCGGAAGACGGCATACTCGCCGCATCAAGCTTGATGTAAGTTACGCGGAACTGCTCCGGCGCAACAAACTGACCTTTATTCTGTTCGTAGTAGCTGGCAACGTCCTGATCGCTAACCTGCTGCTTTGCCGCCAGCGCGTTAACGTCAATGGTGGCTTCACGCACCACACGCTGCTGGGAAACCAGCGCAGCCAGTTGGTCGGTTTCACCTGGCAGCATAAAATCAGTTCCGGCAACGGCGCTAATCAGCTGGTTAGTGGTCAGCTGGTTACGCAGCGCCTGCGCGTATTGATCGGCGGTCATACCCATTTGATTCACCAGCGCGTTGTAGCGGGCGTTATCGAATTTACCTTCGTTCTGGAAGGCCGGGGTGGCGAAGATCGCTTTGCGCACCTGTTCATCGCTAATGCCGAGGCCCAGCTCTTTGGCGTATTGGTCGAGCAGCGCTTCATCCACCAGGCGGCTCAGCACCTGCTGACGCATCGTTTTGATGTAATTTTCGTTCGCCGCCAGTTCGGAGAATTGATCGCCCATCTGCTGCTGCATACGGTTACGTTCGCTGGCAACAGCGTTTTCAAACTGACCGCGGCTGATTTCCTGGCCATTCACCTTCGCGGCATAGTTGTTGCCGCCGCCGATCAGATAGCCACTTACGCCGGTCAAAATGAACGACACAATAATGATACCGAAAATTACCTTGAGCACGACGCTATTGGCTGCCGTGCGTAAATTGTCCATCATGGTGTAACAACACTCCGCTGTAGGTGACTTTTATACCCGTCCTGCCGCAGGTTGCTGACAACCCGGCAAATTCAGAGCAAATACCTCGTGCAGCATAGCACGTCTCGACCGCTGCGCGTGAGGCCGTATTTTGACAAGAAAACGGGGCCGTTGTCAGCCCGAAACGCGTAGAAACTCGCAGAAAGTGACATTTTGGACATAAAAAAAGGCACATCGTTCGATGCGCCCTTGTACTGTTTCACATTCCCAAACGGGAAAACGATCAGTTTACCGCGTCTTTCAGTGCTTTACCTGCACGGAACGCTGGTACTTTCGCTGCAGCGATGGTGATCTCTTTACCAGTTTGCGGGTTGCGGCCAGTACGGGCAGCACGCTCTTTAACGGCAAAAGTACCAAAACCTACCAGCGCAACATCATCCCCGGATTGCAGAGATTCAGTAACAGAAGCAATTAAAGCGTCTAACGCACGTCCAGCCGCAGCTTTGGAGATATCCGCACCCGCAGCAATTTTGTCAATCAGTTGAGATTTATTCACTGTTCTCTTCCTCTCTTTATTATTTATATCGCACCTGAATCCTTCACGGTGCAACGCGCAGCAGTTATATCAGGACTGTCATGCCCTTACAACAATAGTTGTCGATAACAGCCCTGTCAGGGTCTTAAAGTAGCGAGACAAAAAAAGGCTGGCAAGTGTGTTTTCACCTGCCAGCCCTGTTTTTATTGACGCTCTTTGCGCGAGGTCACTATTTTGCGGTTACAACCTGCATGCCAGTGGGCTCATTTTGCAGCGCAAGGGCCAGAACTTCCTCGATACGTTTCACCGGATGAATATCAAGATCGGCCAGAACGTTGTCCGGAATCTCTTCCAGATCGCGCTTATTCTCATCAGGAATCAGAACCGTCTTAATACCACCGCGGTGTGCTGCCAGCAGTTTTTCCTTCAGACCACCAATCGGCAGCACCAGGCCACGCAGCGTGATTTCCCCTGTCATTGCCACATCGGCACGAACCGGGTTGCCCGTCAGACAAGAAACCAGTGCAGTACACATGGCGATACCAGCGCTCGGGCCATCTTTCGGCGTTGCCCCTTCCGGCACGTGAACGTGGATGTCGCGTTTTTCGTAGAAATCCGGGTTGATACCCAGTTTTTCTGCACGCGCGCGTACCACGGTCAGCGCAGCCTGAATAGATTCCTGCATGACTTCGCCCAGGGAACCGGTATAGGTCAATTTACCTTTACCCGGCACACACGCGGTTTCGATGGTCAGCAGATCGCCACCCACTTCCGTCCATGCCAGGCCAGTCACCTGACCAACACGGTTTTCGTCATCCGCACGACCGTAATCGAAGCGTTGAACGCCGAGGTAATCGTGCAGGTTGTCGCCGTTAATGTCGATGTGCTTCAGGGATTTATCCAGCAGCAGCTGTTTCACCGCTTTACGGCACAGTTTCGAGATTTCACGCTCAAGGCTACGCACGCCCGCTTCACGGGTGTAGTAACGAATGATGCCGACAATCGCGCTGTCATCAACCGTCAGTTCGCCTTTTTTCAGGGCGTTACGTTCGATTTGCTTCGGCAGCAGGTGCTGTTTGGCAATGTTCAGTTTCTCGTCTTCGGTATAACCGGAGAGACGAATCACTTCCATACGGTCCAGCAGCGGTGCCGGAATGTTCATGGAGTTCGAGGTCGCAACGAACATCACGTCGCTGAGATCGTAATCCACTTCCAGATAGTGATCGCTGAACGCCACGTTCTGCTCTGGATCCAGCACTTCTAACAAAGCAGACGCCGGATCGCCGCGCATATCGGACGACATTTTGTCAATTTCATCGAGCAGGAACAGCGGGTTTTTAACGCCCACTTTCGCCATTTTCTGAATCAATTTACCCGGCATGGAGCCGATGTAGGTACGACGGTGACCGCGAATTTCCGCTTCGTCACGCACGCCGCCCAGCGCCATACGAATGTACTTACGTCCAGTCGCTTTGGCGATAGATTGACCCAGCGAGGTTTTACCCACCCCCGGCGGCCCAACCAGGCACAGAATCGGGCCTTTGATTTTGTTCACACGGCTTTGAACCGCAAGATACTCAAGGATACGGTCTTTCACACGTTCAAGGCCGTAGTGGTCGGTATCCAGGATTTCCTGCGCCTGACGAAGGTCTTTTTTGACCTTGCTACGCGCATTCCACGGCACCTGCACCATCCAGTCGATATACCCACGAACCACGGTCGCTTCGGCTGACATCGGTGACATCATTTTCAGCTTCTGCAGTTCGGCTTCGGTTTTCTCTTTCGCCTCTTTCGGCATTTTCGCCGCGTCGATCTTACGCTTCAGCGCTTCGTTTTCGTCTGGCGCGTCGTCCATCTCACCGAGTTCTTTCTGAATAGCTTTCATTTGCTCGTTCAGATAGTACTCACGCTGAGATTTTTCCATCTGCTTTTTGACGCGGTTGCGAATGCGTTTCTCAACCTGCAGCAGATCGATTTCCGACTCCATCATCGCCATCAGATATTCAAGGCGTTCGTTGATGTCGGACATTTCGAGCACAGACTGTTTGTCCGCCAGTTTCAGCGGCATGTGCGCAGCGATGGTGTCAGCCAGACGTGCAGGGTCGTCGATGCTGTTCAGCGACGTCAGCACTTCTGGTGGGATTTTTTTGTTTAGCTTGATGTAGCCTTCAAACTGGCTAATCGCGGTACGAACCAGCACTTCCTGCTCGCGTTCGTCGATATCCGGTGATTCCAGATATTCCGCTTTTGCCGAAAAGTGTTCCCCGTTATCCGACAACGTGGTGATACGCGCACGCTGCAAGCCTTCAACCAGCACTTTTACGGTGCCATCTGGCAGCTTCAGCATTTGCAAAATAGAGGCCACGGTCCCGACGGTGAAAAGATCGTTTACACCCGGCTCATCCGTTGATGCTTCTTTCTGCGCAACCAACATGATTTTTTTATCATGATCCATGGCGGCTTCAAGGCAACGGATAGATTTTTCCCGCCCTACAAACAAGGGTATGACCATGTGCGGATAAACCACCACATCGCGCAACGGCAATACGGGGATTTCAATGCGTTCAGAACGCTCAGGATTCATAGAGCTCTCTCTTAGTTTAATGTCCGCCAGGTAATCAGATGACACAAGTGTGCGTCATGCCATCATTAACATGTATGTCAGTATATGGGGATGTATTCCACACATTCAACGCCATGATTACGGAAAAATAAAAGGGGAGATAAAATCCCCCCTTTTTGATTAACTGATTGTATGAATTGGCGAATTATTCACCAGAGGCTTGCTGCGCTTCCGGCTTACCGTAAATCAGCAGTGGCTTGCTCTGACCGCCAATGACCGACTCATCGATAACCACTTTTTCGACGTCTTCCATGGAAGGCAGATCGTACATGGTATCGAGCAGCGCAGCTTCGACGATAGAGCGCAGACCACGCGCACCGGTTTTACGGATCATCGCTTTCTTGGCAATGGCGTCGAGCGCTTCATCGCGGAATTCGAGATCCACACCTTCCAGATTGAACAACGCCTGATACTGTTTGGTCAGGGCATTTTTCGGCTCTTTCAGGATCTGAATCAGCGCTTCTTCGCTCAGCTCATTCAGTGTTGCAACCACCGGCAGACGACCAATAAATTCCGGGATCAGACCAAATTTGATCAAATCTTCCGGCTCAACCTGCGTCAGCAGTTCGCCTTCGCTGGCTTTATCGGTTTTCGATTTCACGGTCGCGCCGAAGCCGATACCGGAACCTGTTTCTACACGGTTAGCGATAACTTTATCGAGGCCCGCAAATGCGCCACCGCAGATAAACAGGATTTTGGAGGTATCAACCTGCAAGAACTCCTGCTGCGGATGTTTACGCCCACCCTGCGGTGGAACGGCAGCCACGGTGCCTTCAATCAGTTTCAGCAACGCCTGCTGTACGCCTTCGCCCGATACATCACGGGTGATAGACGGGTTGTCAGATTTACGAGAAATCTTATCGATTTCATCGATGTAGACAATGCCGCGCTGGGCTTTCTGTACATCGTAATCGCATTTCTGCAGCAGCTTCTGAATGATGTTTTCGACGTCCTCACCCACATAACCGGCTTCGGTCAGGGTGGTGGCGTCTGCCATGGTGAACGGTACGTCCAGCAGGCGCGCCAGCGTCTCAGCCAGCAGCGTTTTACCGGAGCCGGTCGGGCCAATCAGCAGAATGTTACTTTTGCCCAGCTCTACGCCGTTGCTGGTATCACCGTTGCGCAGACGTTTGTAGTGGTTATACACCGCTACAGCCAGAACCTTTTTCGCCTGTTCCTGACCGATGACGTAGTCATCCAGGTGATGGCGAATTTCATGTGGCGTCGGCAATGCACTACGTTCACGATGCGGCGCCACTTCTTTAATCTCTTCGCGAATGATGTCGTTACACAAATCAACACATTCGTCGCAGATATACACTGACGGCCCGGCGATCAGCTTACGCACTTCGTGCTGGCTTTTGCCGCAAAAAGAGCAATACAACAGTTTGCCCGAACCATCTTTGCGTTTATCTGTCATGAGTCAAAACCTCTTTTTAAGTTCTTTGTGCCGCATATGACGACGCAAATGCCATTCTCAAGCGCAAGCCGCTTCGCAAGCGTTGTGCCGCCCATACATAGTATAGCGGCACACTCACGCTCTGGGCATCAATTACGATGGGTCAGGATGGAGTCGACCAGGCCGTACTCTACCGCCTCTGAAGCAGACAAGAAGCGATCGCGTTCGGTGTCGCGTTCGATCTGCTCAAGAGATTGACCCGTGTGGTGAGCCATAAGTTCATTCATGCGCCCTTTCACTTTCAGGATTTCGCGAGCATGGATTTCAATATCCGTCGCCTGCCCCTGATAGCCACCCAGCGGCTGGTGAATCATAACGCGTGAGTTAGGCAGACAGAAACGCTTACCCTTCGCCCCTGCGGTTAGCAGGAATGCGCCCATGGACGCCGCCTGGCCCATACAAATAGTGCTCACGTCAGGCTTGATGAACTGCATGGTGTCATAAATCGACATCCCGGCGGTGATGACGCCGCCTGGGGAGTTAATGTACAGGTAAATATCTTTTTCCGGGTTTTCCGCTTCCAGAAACAGCATCTGCGCCACGATCAGGTTCGCCATGTGGTCTTCCACCTGGCCGGTCAGAAAGATAACGCGCTCCTTAAGAAGACGGGAGTAGATATCAAAAGAACGTTCACCGCGGGAGGTCTGTTCGATGACCATCGGCACCAGGGCCATATGGGGTGCAAAGTTATCTCGTTCGCCACTGTATGACATTTCCGTCTCCTGGATAAAAAAATGAAACCTGCTGCACTGATTGTACCTTGTGGACGGTTTACCAGCCATCGCAGCTAATACTTCCCCTTTTATGGGGATGAATCCACCCTATTTCAAGCATAACAATATTTTGCCGTTACGCTAACACCGAAACTGTGTTTTATCACGCTTACGCTGTCTATCAGTGCGATAAAAAAAACCCGCTGCCAGAAGGCAACGGGTTTTTGCTCAAACTTTAAACGCAGGAAGCGAAATTACGCCTGCTGGTTCATCAGTTCGTTGAAGGAAGTTGCTTTTTCAGACACTTTCGCTTTTTCCAGAACCGCTTCAACAGCCTGTTCTTCCAGAGCGACGCTGCGCATATTTTCCATCAGTTCTTTGTTTTTGCTGTAGAACTCGATCACTTCTTTCGGATCTTCGTAGGCAGACGCCATTTCTTCGATCAGTGTTGCAACACGAGCTTCATCAGCTTTCAGTTCGTTGGTGCGAATCACTTCGCCCAGCAGCAGACCCACGACGACGCGACGTTTAGCCTGTTCTTCGAACAGTTCACGCGGCAGTTCCATCGCTTGTTGCTGGTTGCCACCGAAACGCTGAGCAGCCTGGCGACGCAGAACGTCGATTTCGCTGTCAATCAGAGCTGCCGGAACGTCGATTTCGTTCGCTTTTACCAGACCTTCAATCGCCTGAGTTTTAACACGGTTACGTACAGCGCCTTTCAGCTCACGTTCCATGTTTTTACGCACTTCTGCGCGCAGACCTTCAACAGAACCATCTTCAACGCCGAAACGTTTGATGAATTCTTCAGTCAGTTCAGGCAGCTCACGTTCTTCAACTTTTTTCAGGTTGATAACGAATTTCGCCGCTTTACCTTTCAGGTTTTCAGCGTGGTACTCTTCCGGGAAGGTGACATCGATGGTGAACTCTTCACCCGCTTTGTGACCTTTGATACCGTCTTCGAAGCCTGGGATCATACGACCCTGACCCATTGCCAGTACGAAATCAGTCGCTTTGCCGCCTTCGAACTCTTCGCCATCTACAGAACCGGTGAAGTCAACGGTAACACGGTCTTCAGCGTCAACTGCGCCGTCTTTATCTTTCCAGTTCGCCTGCTGTTTACGCAGGGTATCCAGCATGCCGTCAACGTCGGCTTCGGTCACTTCAACAACCGGTTTTTCAACTTCGATAGCTTCCAGGCCTTTCAGCTCAACTTCCGGATACACTTCGAATTCAACCGCGTAGGTGAAGTCTTCGCCCAGTTTGTATTCGCCCGGAACGTAGTTCGGTGCGCCAGCCGGGTTGATTTTCTCTTTGATGATCGCATCAACGAAGTTGCGGCTCATCAGGTCGCCCAGCACGTCCTGGCGAACAGATGCGCCATAACGCTGAGCAACAACATTCATTGGTACTTTGCCCTTACGGAAGCCGTCAATGCGTACTTTTTTCGCTACGTTGACCAGCTCGCTTTTTACAGCAGTTTCGATGCTGTCAGCAGGGATAGTAATCGTTACGCGGCGGCCAAGGCCCTGAGTGGTTTCAACTGAAACTTGCATCTTGTTACCTCAAAAAATTCACAGTGCTCGGTCAACTCTGAGTTTTGCCTCGCAATACCGGGATGTCCTCTTTAAATCAGATTCACATTCCGTGTCGCCAGAATCATCCCGAAGACATTCCGAAAAATAAGACGCGCATTATAGCGACATCACTGATATGAGTCGAGAACGGTTGTTATGCCTGGATGCGGCTTTTTTCACAATTCCCGGCGAATTTTTGTCTTAAAAAGGTCAAAGTTGTCCATTTTTCAGACAAAACAAAACGGCCCGCAGGCCGTTTTCTCATAAATCTGTACGCAACATACTGGAAAAGTTCCGTTCGTTGCAAATGCCTTTTCTAGGCGAGACTTCCCGCGCCACGACAAGGCGGTGATGCGACGACAGTATCCTGTAACCCCTCCCACTCTTTATGCGTGTAGGTGTGCAACGCCAGGGCGTGCACCGTGGAAGCCAGCTCCTCCGCCAGGGTGCCATAAATCATGCGATGGCGATTGAGAAAACGTTCACCGGTGAAACGATCGCTGACCAGCACCACTTTGAAGTGGCTTTCCGAACCCGCAGGTACGTTGTGACGATAGCTCTCATCCGTCACTTCGAGGAACACAGGTTCAAACGCGGCCCGTAATTTTTCTTCTATATGTTCACGTATCATCATGAAGTTACTCCTCCGACAACGTTGAGATGCCGTCTATCCCTTTAAATGTTAGCCGCTTTTACCGTTTCCATTACACAAAAACAACAAAAAATTAGCGTTTGTCTGATGTAAAGGTACAAACCAATGAAGTTAACTGCCTTCTCATGCCTTATACGCCCCGCCGCCGCCAACATTGTTGCGGCATAAGGCTATAAAACGCACAACACGATGAATTTACATGCATTGCCTACTTCCCCTTGCCGTTGGCGATGATATGATGGCGGGAATTTTCAGTAAACAATGCGTTTGAGAGCCTGAACATGTTAAAAAAAATCCTCTTTCCCTTAGTAGCACTGTTTATGCTGGCAGGTTGCGCCACACCGCCGACCACCATTGACGTGTCACCTAAGATGACCCTGCCACAGCAGGATCCTAGCCTGATGGGCGTTACCGTCAGCATCAACGGCGCCGACCAGCGTCAGGATCAGGCGCTGGCCAAAGTCACCCGCGATAACCAGCAGGTCACCCTGACGGCCTCTCGCGACCTGCGCTTCCTGTTACAGGAAGTGCTGGAAAAACAGATGACCGCGCGCGGTTATATGATTGGGCCTAACGGCGCGGTCGACCTGCAGATCATCGTCAGCAACCTGTACGCGGATGTTTCACAGGGCAACGTGCGTTACAACATCTCCACCAAAGCGGACATTGCCATCATCGCAACCGCGAAGAACGGCAATAAGATGACTAAAAACTATCGCGCCAGCTACTCCGTAGAAGGGGCTTTCCAGGCATCGAACAAAAATATCGCTAATGCAGTAAACAGCGTATTGACCGATACCATCGCAGATATGTCTCAGGACACCAGCGTCCACGACTTTATCAAGCAAAACGCGCGTTAATCCCACTTAAGCTGACCCGACTTCACGTCGGGTCAGTGCTATAAGAACATGTCCAGCCATTATTTACGTATTTTCCAACAACCGAAATCGGCCATTCTGCTGATTCTTGGTTTCGCCTCCGGTTTACCTCTTGCACTTACCTCCGGGACGTTGCAGGCGTGGATGACCGTTGAAAACATCGATCTGAAAACGATCGGCTTCTTCTCTCTCGTTGGTCAGGCTTACGTCTTTAAGTTTCTCTGGTCGCCGGTGATGGATCGCTATACGCCGCCGTTCCTGGGCCGCCGTCGCGGCTGGCTCCTGACCACGCAATGTTTACTGTTGATCGCCATTGCCGCGATGGGCTTCCTGGATCCCGCCTCGCAGCTGCGCTGGATGGCGGCGCTGGCGGTCGTGATCGCCTTCTGCTCCGCTTCGCAGGATATTGTCTTCGACGCCTGGAAAACCGATGTCCTGCCTGCGGAAGAGCGCGGCGCAGGTGCAGCGATCAGCGTGCTGGGTTATCGCCTGGGGATGCTGGTTTCCGGCGGCCTCGCCCTGTGGCTGGCTGACAAGTATCTTGGCTGGCAGGGTATGTACTGGCTGATGGCGGCGCTGCTGGTGCCGTGTATTATCGCTACCCTTCTCGCACCGGAGCCCAGCGATGTTATTCCTGTGCCACGCAGCCTTGAACAGGCAGTCGTCGCACCGTTAAAAGATTTCTTTGGCCGCAACAATGCGTGGCTGATTTTGTTGTTGATCGTGATGTACAAGCTGGGCGATGCCTTCGCCATGAGTCTGACCACCACCTTTTTGATTCGCGGCGTCGGTTTTGATGCCGGAGAAGTTGGGATGGTGAACAAAACGCTTGGTCTGTTCGCCACGATTCTCGGCGCGTTGTACGGCGGGGTGTTAATGCAGCGTTTAACGTTGTTCCGCGCGCTGCTGATTTTCGGCATCCTGCAGGGCGCATCCAACGCTGGTTACTGGTTACTGTCGGTGACCGATAAACATCTCATCTCGATGGGCGCGGCAGTCTTCTTCGAAAACCTCTGCGGCGGAATGGGCACCGCGGCGTTTGTTGCACTGCTGATGACTCTCTGTAACAAGTCATTCTCAGCCACCCAGTTCGCTCTGTTATCGGCACTTTCTGCGGTGGGACGCGTCTACGTTGGCCCCATCGCCGGTTGGTTCGTTGAAGCGCACGGCTGGCCGACATTCTATCTGTTCTCGGTTGTCGCCGCCGTCCCGGGGATTTTACTGCTGCTCGTCTGCCGCCGGACGCTGGAATATACCCAGCAAACCGAGCAGTTTATGCCGCGCAGCACCTACAGCGGAGGTTATCGCTTTGCCCTGCGTCTGTTGCTTATCGGCGCGCTGATATTAGGCGCATGGCTGATCATGCTGATAATTGATGCACTGGAGCTGGCATCATTTTCCTTCTTAGCCGCCGTTCTGGAAGCCGGGGCATTGATTGCCATCGCGGGAATTCTGGTCGGTTGCGTGCTCGATTATCTTGCACTACGTAAAACGCATCAGATGTAGCACAGCGCAAATCCCGTGAGCCCAGAGTAGTCACCGTAGGTAATTATTTTGGGCTCGCCATGAACCAACTGGATAATTTGTTGTTTCGTGCTTTTTAGAATTCTGGAAATTACTGGAACCAATAAAAAGTAGTTTATTTCGTTAACCGATTCAGCATCTGTTCTATTATTTTTCCTTTACTGATTTGTCGCTGTTTTGATGATTAATTGTTAATTATTTGTATATTATTGACAATGGTTATACCAATTGACATTTCATATCACCCTTTTATCCCCCTTTCGTTATAACGCCCGCCAAACGGGCGATCTGCCTGAAAAATAGACACAATTGGCAACATATGTGACATCAACGGCAGAACCCAGTAACAGATAACTGACAGAGAGCCATTCGCATTTACAGTAATGTAACTTTCCCGTAA
This sequence comes from Pseudocitrobacter faecalis, assembly GCF_965231525.1. Lineage (NCBI taxonomy): Bacteria > Pseudomonadati > Pseudomonadota > Gammaproteobacteria > Enterobacterales > Enterobacteriaceae > Pseudocitrobacter > Pseudocitrobacter faecalis. The sequence continues at coordinate 3,240,058 of NZ_CBDDNJ010000002.1, forward strand.
AATACCCACACGCTTTAAGCGCCACCAAACCCCGTGGAATTGAGGTCGTTACATGAGACTCAGGAAATACAATAAAAGTTTGGGATGGTTGTCATTAATCGCAGGCACGGTTTTACTCAGTGGTTGTGATTCTGCACTTCTTGACCCCAAAGGACAGATAGGACTGGAGCAACGTTCGCTCATACTGACGGCTTTCGGCCTGATGTTGATTGTCGTTATTCCCGCCATCTTGATGGCAGTTGGTTTCGCCTGGAAGTACCGTGCGAATAATAAAGATGCGAAGTATAGCCCGAACTGGTCACACTCCAATAAAGTGGAAGCTGTGGTCTGGACGGTTCCTATCCTGATCATTCTTTTCCTCGCCGTACTGACGTGGAAAACCACGCACGCACTTGAACCAAGCAAACCGTTAGCCCATGACGAGAAGCCTATCACTATTGAAGTGGTTTCTCTGGACTGGAAATGGTTCTTCATCTATCCGGAACAGGGCATTGCTACCGTTAACGAAATCGCTTTCCCGGCGAACGTTCCGGTGCAGTTCAAAGTGACCTCGAACTCCGTGATGAACTCCTTCTTCATCCCGCGTCTGGGTAGCCAGATCTACGCGATGGCCGGTATGCAGACTAACCTGCACCTGATCGCGAACGAGCCGGGTATCTATGACGGTATTTCCGCCAGCTACAGTGGCCCGGGCTTCTCTGGTATGAAGTTCAAAGCCATTGCGACGCCGGATCGTGCCGCGTTCGACCAGTGGGTCGCGAAAGCGAAACAGTCTGCGAACACCATGGATGACATGGCGGCATTCGAGAAAGTGGCTGCACCGAGTGAATACAACAAGGTGGAGTACTTCTCCAGCGTGAAACCGGATTTGTTTAAGGCTATTACGGGCAAATTTATGTCTCACGACACAAACATGAACATGTCCCAACCGGCAGGCGAGCACGCAGCGCATGAAGGGATGGAAGGCATGGACATGAGCCACGCGGAAGCCGCTCACTAAGGGGCCGAGGAAGAAAACGATGTTCGGAAAATTGACACTGGATGCAGTGCCGTTCCATGAACCAATTGTCATGGTAACGATAGCTGCAATTATCGTCGGGGGACTGGCGATACTGGCAGCGATCACTTATTTCGGTAAGTGGAGCTACCTTTGGAAAGAGTGGCTGACCTCAGTCGACCACAAACGCCTTGGCATTATGTATGTCATCGTCGCTATCGTCATGCTGCTGCGTGGCTTTGCCGACGCCATCATGATGCGTAGCCAGCAGGCGCTGGCCTCTGCGGGCGAGGCGGGCTTCCTGCCGCCGCACCACTACGATCAGATCTTCACCGCTCACGGTGTAATCATGATCTTCTTCGTGGCGATGCCATTCGTTATCGGTCTGATGAACCTCGTGGTTCCGCTGCAGATTGGTGCGCGTGACGTTGCGTATCCGTTCCTGAACAACCTGAGCTTCTGGTTCACGGTTGTCGGTGTGATCCTGGTTAACCTTTCTCTGGGCGTCGGTGAGTTCGCGCAGACCGGTTGGCTGGCCTATCCGCCATTGTCGGGAATTGAATACAGCCCAGGCGTCGGGGTCGATTACTGGATATGGGCGTTGCAGCTCTCCGGTGTCGGTACAACGCTTACGGGTATCAACTTCTTCGTCACCATTATCAAGATGCGTGCACCGGGCATGACCATGTTCAAGATGCCGGTATTTACCTGGGCATCACTGTGCGCCAACATCCTGATTATTGCGTCCTTCCCAATTCTGACGGTTACCGTCGCGTTGCTGACCCTGGATCGCTATCTGGGCACCCATTTCTTCACCAATGATATGGGCGGCAACATGATGATGTACATCAACCTGATTTGGGCCTGGGGCCACCCGGAAGTGTACATCCTGGTTCTGCCAGTGTTCGGTGTCTTCTCCGAAATCGCGGCAACCTTCTCGCGTAAACGCCTGTTTGGCTACACCTCACTGGTGTGGGCGACCGTGTGTATTACCATCCTGTCGTTCATCGTTTGGCTGCACCACTTCTTTACGATGGGTGCGGGCGCGAACGTTAACGCCTTCTTCGGTATTACCACGATGATTATCGCCATCCCGACCGGGGTGAAGATCTTCAACTGGCTGTTCACCATGTACCAGGGCCGTATCGTATTCCACTCCGCGATGATGTGGACTATCGGCTTCATCGTGACCTTCTCTGTAGGGGGTATGACCGGCGTACTGCTGGCGGTACCGGGCGCAGACTTCGTGCTGCACAACAGCCTGTTCCTGATTGCGCACTTCCATAACGTGATCATCGGTGGTGTGGTCTTCGGTTGCTTCGCTGGCCTGACCTACTGGTGGCCGAAAGCCTTTGGTTTCACCCTGAACGAAACCTGGGGTAAACGTGCATTCTGGTTGTGGATCATCGGTTTCTTCGTGGCGTTCATGCCGCTGTATGTGCTGGGCTTCATGGGTATGACCCGTCGCCTCAGCCAGCAGATTGACCCGCAGTTCCACACCATGCTGGTTGTTGCAGCCTGTGGTGCGGCGCTGATTGCTCTGGGTATCCTGTGCCAGCTGATTCAGTTCTACGTGTCTATTCGCGACCGCGATCAGAACCGTGATCTGACCGGTGACCCATGGGGTGGCCGTACGCTGGAGTGGGCAACCTCCTCCCCGCCTCCGTTCTATAACTTTGCCATTGTGCCGCAGATCCATGAACGCGATGCATTCTGGGAAATGAAAGAGAAAGGCGAAGCGTACAAACAGCCAGCGAAATATGAAGAAATTCATATGCCGAAAAACAGCGGTGCAGGCATCGTGATTGCCGCCTTCGCCACTCTCTTCGGTTTCGCCATGATCTGGCATATCTGGTGGATGGCAATCGTCGGCTTCGCGGGCATTGTTATCAGCTGGATTGTGAAAAGCTTCGACGAGGACGTGGACTACTACGTGCCGGTCGCTGAAGTCGAAAAACTGGAAAACCAGCATTTCGATGAGATTTCTAAGGCAGGGCTGAAAAATGGCAACTGATACTCTGGCGCATAACGCCCACGCGCACGAACATGGGCACCACGATGCAGGCCCGAATAAGGTATTCGGTTTCTGGATCTACCTGATGAGCGACTGTATTTTGTTCGCCTGTCTGTTCGCTACTTACGCGGTGCTGGTAAACGGCACTGCGGGCGGCCCGACCGGTAAGGACATCTTCGAACTGCCGTTCGTTCTGGTGGAAACCTTCCTGCTGCTGTTCAGCTCCATCACCTATGGCATGGCGGCTATCGCCATGTACAAAAACAACAAGAGCCAGGTCGTTTCCTGGCTCGCCCTGACCTTCCTCTTTGGTGCAGGGTTCATCGGGATGGAAATCTATGAATTCCATCACCTGATTGCTGAAGGTATGGGCCCGGATCGCAGTGGCTTCCTGTCCGCGTTCTTCGCGCTGGTCGGTACCCACGGTCTGCACGTCACCTCTGGTCTTATCTGGATGGCTGTGCTGATGATTCAGGTTTCCCGTCGCGGGCTGACCAGCACTAACCGCACCCGTATCATGTGCCTGAGTCTGTTCTGGCACTTCCTGGACGTGGTTTGGATCTGTGTGTTCTCTGTAGTTTATCTGATGGGGGCGATGTAATGAGTCATTCTACCGATCACAACGGCGCATCCCACGGCAGCGTGAAGTCCTATATGACGGGCTTCATCCTGTCCATCATCCTGACGGTTATTCCGTTCTGGATGGTGATGACGGGTTCCGCGTCGCCGGCGGTGATTCTGGGAACCATTCTGGTAACGGCGGTGGTGCAGATTCTGGTACACCTGGTGTACTTCCTGCACATGAACTCGAAGTCTGACGAAGGCTGGAACCTGACTGCGTTTATCTTCACCGTGATCATCATTGCCATCGTGGTTGTGGGCTCCATCTGGATTATGTGGAACCTGAACTACAACATGATGGTTCACTAAGAGCGGCAAGTATGATGTTTAAGCAATACCTGCAAGTAACGAAACCAGGCATCATTTTTGGCAACCTGATCTCCGTGATCGGCGGTTTCCTGCTGGCCTCCAAGGGCAGCATTGATTATCCGCTGTTTGTCGCGACGCTGATTGGCGTGTCTCTGGTGGTCGCCTCGGGTTGTGTATTCAACAACTACATCGATCGTGACATCGACCGTAAGATGGAACGTACGAAAAACCGAGTGCTGGTCAAAGGACTGATGGCGCCTAAAACGTCGCTGGTCTACGCCACCTTGCTGGGTATTGCTGGCTTCATGCTGCTGTGGTTCGGCGCTAACCCGCTGGCCTGCTGGCTGGGCGTGATGGGGTTTGTGGTTTATGTCGGCGTTTACAGCCTGTACATGAAACGCCACTCCGTCTACGGCACGCTGATTGGCTCTCTCTCCGGCGCTGCGCCGCCGGTGATTGGCTACTGCGCGGTGTCCGGTACGTTTGACAGCGGCGCGGCTATCCTGCTGGCAATTTTCAGCCTCTGGCAGATGCCTCACTCCTACGCCATCGCGATTTTCCGCTTCAAGGATTATCAGGCGGCGAACATTCCGGTTCTGCCGGTGGTGAAAGGCATTTCGGTGGCGAAAAACCACATCACGCTGTACATCGTGGCGTTTGCAATCGCCACGTTGATGCTGACACTCGGCGGCTACGCAGGGTATAAATACCTGATTGTTGCCGCGGCGGTCAGCGTGTGGTGGCTCGGCATGGCGCTGCGCGGTTATAACGTGGAAGATGATAAGGTCTGGGCGCGTAAGCTCTTCGGCTTCTCCATCATCGCCATTACCGCACTCTCAGTCATGATGTCCATCGACTTTATGGTTCCGAACTCCCAAAGCCTGCTGACGTACGTCTGGTAAGGTTTTAAGGATGTGAAAAAACCCGCTGCGGCGGGTTTTTTATTGTCTGTGAGTATGAAGTTGAGGGTCTAACTCACCAGCATCTCCCGCGCGCTATACAGCAAATCCAAATGATCGCGGCACAGCGCCTCCAGCGAGGTACGCGACTGATGGCTGGTTAAACTCAACGCCCCCCAGTACAGCCCTTCCCTGTCGGCCAGCGGCACGGCGACCACCAGCATGCCAATTTCAAATTCCTGCTCGATGGTGGCGTAGCCCTGCTGACGCACCAGCGCAATACGCGCCATCAGCTCATCAATCTCGACGGCGGTGTAAGGCGTGCGACGTTCGCGTTTGACTTGCTTCAGCACCGCTTCACACTCCGCTTCCGGCAGTGACGCCAGCCACAAACGCCCACCCGCGGTGCAGTACACCGGTACACGCTCGCCAAGGCGCACAGAGGTTGAGTTAAACGGCGTATGTTTACTGCGCGCGATATACACCAGCTCGTTTTCATCAATCACCCCTACCGACGCATGCTCCTCCGTTCGGCTGGCGATGTACTCAACGATGGGGCGCACCATGCGTGGAAACTGGGCGGAATCGACGTACGCCTGCCCCAGCCGCAGCGCTTTGGGCGTCAGCCAGTAGTAGCGACCATCGGTGCAAAGATAACGATCGTGAACCAGCGTCAGAAAGAATCGACGCGCCGCACTCTGCGTCAGGCCGCTCAGTTTTGCCGCCTGCGGTACCGTCAGACGGGGATGTTCTTTGGAGAAAAGCTGAATAATCGCCAGCCCTTTTTGCAGGCCGACAATCAAATCGCGGGAATGAATCTGATTTTGCATAGTTGTTCACACTTTCGCAACAAACAAGCCCATTTACTGCGATTATCGCACTGTTAGTGCGATTAACAACCCACCTGTCCGAATTCTGCGTTGTTGGTCACCGGATCCACTGAAATACTCATTAAACATTTAATTAACAAGTGAGGTGAGAAATGGTCAGTGGATTTACGCAAATTGTTGCTGTGCTCGGGCATCCCATCACCCAGGTGAAATCACCGGAAAACTTCAACCGTTACTTTACTGAGGCGCAGATGGACAAGGTGATGATCCCGGTCGATATTGCCCCGGAAGCGGTTGCCGATTATCTGAACGCTCTGCGCGGCTGGCAGAACATGAGCGGCGTGCTGGTGACCGTACCCCATAAACAGCGCGTCGCAGGACTATTGGACAGCCTGACGCCGCGCGCGCGTCACCTTAATGCAGTAAATGTGGTGCGTAAGCTGGCTGATGGTCGCCTGGAAGGTGACATGCTCGACGGCGTGGGATTCCGGCTTGCCGCCGAAGCGCACGATTTTACCGCCGCCGGTAAACGCGCATTGTTGTCTGGCTGCGGCGGCGTGGGTAGCGCGATTGCCTGGGGATTGTGTGAAGCGGGTATCAGCCATCTGGCGCTGCATGACAAGGATAATGCCATGCGTCAGCGCCTGGAAAACCGTTTGGCGACGCATTTTCCGCAAGTCCATCTCGGTGAACTGCCCGCTACCCTTGAAGGCCTCGACCTGCTGGTGAACGGCTCTCCGGCAGGAATGCAGGGTTTTGATCCGCTACCGTTGCCGCAACCGCTGCTCGATACGTTGCAAAACAGCACCCACGTAGCCGATGTAGTAACAGCGCCGGTGATCACCCCGCTGCTGGCCTTTGCGCAAACGCGCGGCTGCAGCGTGCAAACGGGCCCGGAAATGGCGCTGGCGCAGATGAAACTGATGGGCCAGTTTATTGGCGCAATGCCTGGCGAGCACGAGGTAGCCGCATGAAAAGCTGGGATGTGATCGTGATCGGCAGCGGCGCGGCGGGCTTTGCTACCGCGGTCACGGCCTGCTGCAAAGGCTTGTCGGTGCTGATGCTGGAGAAAGCCCCCCACTTTGGCGGCACGTCGGCGATTTCCGGCGGCGCGGTGTGGATCAACGATACCGATCAGGCTCGCGAAGCGGGCAAAAGCGGTTCACCAGATGCTATCAAAACTTACCTGCGCACCATTATTGGTGACACAAACTATCGCCCGGCACTGGTTGATGCATTTGTCGAATCGGGACGTGAGGCGCTGGCCTTTCTTGAACAAGAAGGTGCGGTGAAATACAGCCTGCGCCCGCTTTCGCCCGATTATTATCCTGATGAAGCCGGGGCGGTAGATGTCGGGCGCGCGCTGGAAGTCGTTGAGTTTGATGGCCGCGAATTGGGCGAGCACTTCAACACGCTGCGCTCTCCACCGCCAGGCATGCTGTTGTTTGGCGGCATGATGGTCAATCGCGTCGACATTCAACACTTCCTGGATATGCGCCGTTCATGGACGTCCTTTCGCCACTGTTCGCGTCTGCTGCTGCGCTACGGTCGAGATCGCCTGCGTCACCCTCGCGGGACACGTCTGGCGATGGGCAACGCGCTAATTGCACGAATGGCGACGCTGGCCCTGCGCAAAGGGCTGGATCTGGCGCTGAATGTCAACGTCACCGCGTTAATTGAAGAACAGGGGCGCGTCACTGGCGTCACCCTCAAACGTGAAGGTAAAGAAGAACAACTGTACGCCCGCTGCGGTGTCGTGTTGGCGGCAGGCGGTTTTGCCGCCGGGCAGATTGCCGCGCGGTTCCGTCCGGCGACACAGCAACATTTCACCATGTCGCCCACCACCAACGATGGCGCAGCATTTCAACTGGCGAGCCGCGTCAGCGCGCAAGAAGGCCCCGATCTTCCTTCTAACTTTTTCTGGGCCCCGGTTTCGGTTTTACGTCACCCGGACGGCACGGAAGAGCGCTTCCCACATCTGGTTACCGATCGCGCTAAACCGGGCGTCATTGCCGTCAATCAACGCGGCGTTCGCTTTGTGAACGAGTCGAACTCCTACCATCACTTCGCCAGCGCGATGCAGCAGCAGCCGGAAAACGCGCCCTGCTATCTGATTGGCGATGCACTGGCGATGAAAAATTACGGCCTCGGCCTCGCGCGTCCGGCACCGGTCAATAACGATGCGCTGGTAAAAGCGGGATATTTACACAAAGCCGATACCCTCGCCGCGCTCGCGCTGCAGCTCAATCTCGATCCTGGCACGCTGGAAGAGACCGTAGCACGTTATAACCGCGATGCGGCTAATGGCACCGACAGCGAGTTTCGAAAAGGCGGAAACAGCTACAACCGGGCGATGGGCGATCCGGCGCATCAGCCAAATGCCTGTAACGCCCCACTTCAACAAGGGCCGTTCTACGCAATCACCCTCTACACCGGCGATTTAGGCACCTCGCGCGGGTTGATGACCTCCGCCGACGCACAGGTGCTGAATCAACAAAACGAAGTCATTCCGGGCCTGTATGCGGTCGGTAATGACATGGATTCGATAATGGCCGGTACCTATCCCGGCCCCGGCATAACGCTCGGCCCTGCGCTCACTTTCGGCTATCTCGCCGCAAAACATATGGTTCAACAACAATCCCTTTAACCTGGAGCACGACATGATCTACGAAAAACGCACTTACACCATCAATCCCCTGAAAATGGCTGACTGGCTGGCGCTGTATAAAAGTGATGCCTATGCGGTGCAAACCGAGCATCTCGGCAAACTGATTGGCTTCTTCTTTACCGAAATTGGCGTGGTGAATCAGGTGGTGCATATCTGGGCGTATGAAAGCCTGGATGACCGCCTGGTTCGCCGTGGCCGCATGGCCCAGGACGAACGCTGGCTGACGTTCTCGCGTAAAAATCGCGAGCTAGCGGCGGTTGAGCGTCTGGAATCGGTGCTGATGCGCCCGACCGATTTCTCCCCGCTGCAATAAGGAGCACATCATGAGCAGGCAGGTAAAGGTCGATGTTCTGGTGGTCGGGTCAGGCGCCGCGGGGTTATCCGCCGCCGTGACCGCCGCGCTGCACGGCGCACGCGTACTGGTCGCGGAAAAAGAGCCGGTTATTGGCGGAACCAGCGCCTGGTCCGGCGGTTGGTTATGGATCCCGCGTAATCCACTGGCGCGAGAAGAAGGCATCAATGAGGATGAAGACGCTCCCCTCACCTACCTGAACGCGGAAATGGATGGCCGCCCTGCTGATGCGCGCTTGCAGACATTTCTGCGCTACGGCCCGGAGATGGTCGATTTCTTTCGCTCACGTACCGCGGTGCAATTTCTTTCCGGCAGCAAAATGCCGGATTTCCACAACTCCCCCGGTTTTGCCACCGGTGGGCGTTCGGTCACCGCACAGCCTTACGATGGTCGAGGGCTGGGTAACTGGCTGCACCGTCTACGCGCCCCGCTGGAGACCATCAGTCTGGCAGGAATGGGGATTGCGGGCGGCGCGGATATGGCGCATTTTTTCAACGCGACCCGTTCGCCGCGTTCTGCGTTCTACGCCACCCGACGCCTTCTGAGGCACAACTGGCAGCGTCTGCGCTACGGGCGTGGGCAGCATCTGGTGAATGGCAATGCGCTGGTCGCGCGCTTGCTGCGCTCGGCGCTGGATGCAGACGTTCAGTTCCTGTTGAACGCCCCGGTTGCGCGCTTGCTGAAGCACAACGATCAGGTTATTGGCGCGGTGCTCGATAGCGATGAAGGCGAGATTACCGTCAACGCCGGCGCGGTGGTACTGGCCTGCGGCGGCTTCCCACATGATAAAGCCCGGCTGGCGCAGGAGGTGGCGCACGCGCGTCATGGCTACGGTCACTTCTCTGCCGCGCCGCCGGGAAACCAGGGCGATGGCATTCGACTGGGCGAGGCGGCTGGCGGTCATTTTGATCGCAATCTCAAACATCCCATGGCCTGGGCACCGGTTTCCCGCGTCACGCTGGCCAGCGGCTTACAGCTTGCGTTCCCGCATCTGGTGGAGCGTGCCAAGCCGGGGTTTATCGCCGTATTACCGAATGGTAAACGCTTCACCAACGAAGCCGATTCCTATCACGATTTTATCGCCGCGTTAATTACCGCCACCCCGGAAGGGGAAAAACCACAGGCGTGGCTGCTGGCAGATCAGCGCACGCTGAGCCGTTACGGATTAGGTCATGCTCGCCCCACGCCGTTTAACGTTAAGGCCTGGCTGCGTAACGGCTATCTGCAGTCCGGCGAGACGCTGGAAGCGCTGGCAAAAAAATGCGGGATTAATGAAGCCGCACTGATTGAAACCGTCGCACGCTTCAACGGTTATGCCGAACGCGGCGTGGATGATGAGTTTCAACGCGGCGCATCCGCCTATAACTGTGCGCAGGGCGATGCCACACATCACCCCAGCCCAACGCTGGGTGCGATAAAACAGGGGCCGTTTTACGCCGTGCGTATTCTGCCAGGCTCGCTGGGATCGTTCAGCGGCCTGCTGACCGATGAACGGGCGCAGGTGCTGAACGACCAACACCAGCCCATCCCCGGCCTGTACGCCGTGGGGAACGATATGTCGAGCGTGATGCAGGGGTTCTACCCCAGCGGCGGCATTACGCTTGGCCCGGCCATGACCTTCGGGTACCTGGTGGGAAAAAACCTTGCCGCAAACATAACAAAAACAGCGTAACTCATCGCTTTGCCAGGGACGGTAAAAATAGAAAAACATCTTACCTGCAACTGTACTGGAGTCCCTATGAACACGCGTTCTTTGTCTCTCGCTGCCCTGACGATGCTCGATGTTCCGCCACCGGAACAGGTGCGTATCGCCGCCAAAACGGGTTTTACGCATGTTGGCCTGCGCCTGCTTCCTGCTACCCCGACAGACCCTGACTACGATATGTTGGGCGACACTGCTACCGTACGCGAAACCCTCGCCGCTCTGCGTGAGACGGGCGTTCGCGTGTCGGACGTGGAGATTGTTCGCCTGACGCCAGACTTCAATCTGGAAGCGCTTCACACGTTTCTGGAAACATCCGCACGTCTTGAAGCGCAACAGGTACTGGTCGCCGGCAATGACGAAAACGTCACACGCTGCGCGGAGAATCTGGCGCGTCTGGCACAGGCCGGGAAACAGTACGGCCTGACCATGAACCTCGAACCGATGCCGTGGACGGCGGTGAAAACCGTACACGACGCGCAGACGGTGATCACCGCCAGCGGCCAGAACAACGTCGGCATTCTGGTCGATGCTATCCATTTTTGGCGCGCGGGAGAATCACTGACAACGTTAGCGGATATTCCCGCCGCGCAATTGAACTATATGCAGTTGTGTGATGCTCCCGCGCAAATGCCTGACACCACCGATGAGCTGATTTACCAGGCGCGCAGCGCACGAAAAGTGCCGGGCGAAGGCGGCCTCGATTTACGCGGTTTGCTGGCAGCGCTGCCTGCCACAATCCCCGTATCTCTCGAAGTCCCGCTGGCAGGCGCGCAAGGTGCCCTTCCCGCTCAACAACGCGCACAGCTGCTGTTTAACGCCGCGCAGTCCTTCCTGTGAATCACTCACCCGAGGAATCGTTATGGCACAGACTCAACGCCTGGACGTCAGAGAGTTAATCAATACCCAGCCACTTAGCCGCTATCAGAAGCTGGTGATTTTTTTAGGGTTTGCCGTGATTGCGCTGGACGGTTTTGATATCGCCATCATGGGATTTATCGCCCCGGTGCTGAAACAGGAATGGGGCGTCAGCAACCATGAACTGGGCTTTGTGATCAGCACCGCGCTGATTGGCCTGGCGCTGGGGGCCATGTTCTCTGGCCCACTTGCCGACTGGCTGGGGCGCAAGAAGATCATCATCAACAGCGTGTTCTTCTTCGGCTTCTGGACGGTTGCTACCGCTTTTTCGCAAAACATCGAACAGATGATTTTCTTCCGCTTTATGACCGGGTTGGGTCTCGGTGCCGCGATGCCTAATATCAGTACGCTGGTCTCGGAATATGCGCCTGAACGGAAGCGCTCGTTCATCATCACCGTGATTTTCTGCGGTTTCACCTTCGGGGCGGCGATTGGCGGTTTTACCGCGTCATGGCTGATCCCCCTGTATGGCTGGCATTCACTGATGGCGCTGGGCGGTATTTTGCCACTGTTGTTTGTGCCGATTTTGTTGTGGAAGCTGCCGGAATCCGTGCGTTTCCTGGTGATTAAGCAAGCTCCTGCCAGGCAGATTTGCGCGATCCTCCAGCGGCTCTATCCGGGCAAAATAAGCGATAACGTCAGCTTCGTATTGCCAACACAGCCTGTCAGCGGGAATGCGATGCGTATTGTACTGTCGCCTCAGTACCGTTTCGGCACCCTGATGCTGTGGCTGGTCTACTTTATGGGGCTATTTCTGGTTTACATCCTCGGCAGTTGGCTGCCGACGCTGGTAAAAGAGATTGGTCTCACCGTAAGCCAGGCAGCCATTATGACTGCGATTTATCAGGCAGGTGGCACGGTAGGCTCGTTGTTCGCCGGGTGGTTAATGGATCGCATTAATCCACATCGGGCCCTGGGAGCCATTTTTGCGGTTGGCGGGCTGGTGACGATGGCGATTGGTTTTGCGGCCGCCAGCTTCACCCTGCTGTGCCTGCTGGCGCTGATTAGCGGCGCCTGCCTGAACGGTGCGAATACCGGCATGAACGCGCTCTCTGCACGCTTTTATCCCACCCAGGCGCGCGCCACCGGTTCAAGCTGGATGCACGGTGTCGGGCGTATCGGGGCGATCCTCAGCGCCTTTGCTGGCGCTGAAATGCTGGCGATGGATCTCAAATTTGAAACCGTCTTCCTGCTGCTTGGCATTCCGGCGTTGCTCACTGTGCTTGGCGTCGCGGCAAAAGGCTGGTTTGCCTCAGGCCAACCCGACAATGTTCCTCCCGTTACCACCTCGCTCAGGAGCCCATCATGAATTCGACACGACTCGCCGTTATCGGCGCGGGCGCTATCGGGCGCAAACATATCAACGTGATTCAGCAGGCGTCAGAGGCCACGCTGGTGGCGCTTGCCGATCCTTCCGACCAGGCGCGGGAACTGGCCGCCGATCTCGATGTGCCGTGGTTTGCCGACGTTGAAGCAATGCTGGATGAAATCAGGCCAGACGGAGTGATTAACGCTACACCGAACATGCTGCATGTGCCCTGTGCGCTGGCCTGTGTAAAACGCGGTATTCCGGTGCTGGTGGAAAAACCGGTGGCAGAATCCCCTGAACGCGCGCGTGAACTGGTGGACGCCGCGCTTGCGCACAACGTGCCGATTTTAGTCGGCCATCATCGCCGCCACAATGCGCTAACGGCGGCAGCGAAAACACTCATCGACAGCGGTAAACTCGGCAATATCGTCGCCGTTTCCGCCCACTGGATACTGCAAAAGCCGGAGGACTATTTTGAGGTAAGCTGGCGACGCGAGCCCGGCGCAGGGCCGCTGCTGGTTAACCTGGTGCACGATATCGACCTGATGCGCTATTTACTGGGCGAAATTGAAGAGGTGCAGGCGATGGCCTCCAGCGAAACGCGCGGATTTGCTAACGAGGACAGCGCGGTGGTGAATCTGCGTTTCGCACGCGGCACGCTGGGCAGCGCGGTATTAAGCGATTGCAGCGTTAGCCCGTGGAGTTGGGAAATGAACTCGGCGGAGAACCCGATTTACGCGCATACACCGGAAAACTGCTACCTGATTTCCGGCACGCTGGGCGCGCTGGCGATACCGCAGATGCGCTGGTGGCACTACGGTGAGAAAAGCGGCTGGCACGAGCCGCTTATCAGTGAGACGTTGCATATCAACGCCATCGATCCGTTCATCCTGCAACTGAATCACTTTATTGCCGTCATTCGGGGTGAGGCGACGCCAATTATTGACGCCGCCGATGCACTGCGTTCGCTCGAGGTGATCGACGAGATCCGTCAGGCTATCTGACCTTCAAACCGGGGCCCCACACGGGTAATACCGGTCAGTTAAGCGCAAAGTTCCATTCACTTTATGTTTTGCGCTACATGTGGCATCTGCGTCAGTGAACGGGTAAAGGGGGGTCAACCGCGCCCCCCTTCGCCAATCCAGCGGGGACTCGTCGGTTTCAGATACATTGGTTTTTGCTGTTAAATTAAAGACCGCACCGCCGTTGATGGCGTCAAAATCGCCGAAGCGTTCCCTGGAGGCCGGGGCAGCCCACATGGATGTGGGCTGAGGGCGCGGCTTTACAGGGATGTTACCTCGCGCCCGACCCGAAAGCCGTAAGGGATAAGCTGAGGGAACCGCGAAGCGGCGATTTTTCCGCCGGAGCCCGGGGGTGCAGGGGGCGGCGGCGATTGGCCGCCCCCTGCGTGCTCCCTGCGCCAGCACAATTTATATGGCTCGGAGCAAAACAGGAGCGCAACGGGAAGATGCTCTGAAAAATGAATCGGTCCTTAACTGACCCTCAATACCGCACAGGGGCCTTTTTCTATACCGCACAAATAATTCACGAATGTAATATTTGCTCATTAACACTCTGTTTACCCTGCCTGCGCTCCGCACTACACTATGGGGCGATTAATAATGAGGTGGGAATGAACGATTACAAAATGACGCCGGGGGAATTGCGCGCCACCTGGGGTTTAGGGGCCGTATTTTCGCTGCGCATGCTCGGCATGTTTATGGTTCTGCCGGTTCTGACCACGTACGGTATGGCGCTGCAAGGCGCAAGCGAAGCGTTGATTGGCCTGGCGATTGGTATTTACGGGCTGGCGCAAGCCGTCTTCCAGATCCCCTTTGGTTTACTCTCCGACCGCATTGGCCGCAAACCGCTGATTATTGGCGGGCTGATGATTTTTGTCGCCGGTAGCGTGATTGCCGCGCTCTCTGACTCCATCTGGGGCATTATTCTTGGCCGCGCCTTGCAAGGCTCCGGGGCGATCGCCGCCGCCGTCATGGCGCTGCTTTCCGACCTCACTCGTGAGCAAAACCGCACGAAAGCGATGGCCTTTATTGGCGTGAGCTTCGGTGTTACCTTCGCGATTGCGATGGTATTAGGGCCGATTATTACCCACAAACTGGGCCTGCACGCGCTGTTCTGGATGATCGCCATCCTCGCGTCGCTGGCTATCCTGCTAACACTTTGGGTGGTGCCAAACAGTCATAATCATACGCTCAACCGTGAATCCGGCATGGTGAAAGGCTGCTTTAGCAAAGTGCTGATGGAGCCCAAACTGCTGCGCCTGAACTTCGGCATTATGTGTTTGCACATTCTGTTGATGTCGACCTTTGTCGCCCTGCCAGGGCAACTGGAAGCGGCAGGTTTCCCGGCCCCCGAGCACTGGAAAATCTATCTGGTCACCATGCTGGTTTCGTTTATCACCGTAGTGCCGTTTATTATTTATGCCGAAGTGAAGCGCAAAATGAAGCGCGTCTTCCTGCTGTGTATCGCACTGCTGCTGATTGCTGAGATAGTGCTGTGGGGCTCCGGTAATTATTTCTGGGAACTGGTGGCAGGCGTACAGATTTTCTTCCTCGCCTTCAACCTGATGGAAGCGCTTCTGCCGTCACTTATCAGTAAAGAGTCTCCGGCGGGCTACAAAGGCACGGCGATGGGTATTTACTCCACCAGCCAGTTCCTTGGCGTGGCGATTGGCGGCTCGCTGGGCGGCTGGATTGACGGCTTTTTCGATTCGCAAACGGTGTTTCTGGCAGGCGCATTGCTGGCGACGGTGTGGATGCTGGTGGCCATCACCATGAGTGAACCGGCTTATGTCAGCAGTTTACGCATTGAAATTCCCGACGACGTCGAGGTTGATGAGGCTCTGAAGGCGCGGCTGTTGGCGAAAGAAGGCATTAAAGAGGTGCTGCTGGTAGGCGAAGAGCGCTCGGCTTACGTTAAAATCGACAGCAAAGTGACGAACCGGTTTGAGGTGGAGCAGGCTATCGTCGCCTGAGCCTGAAATGCCCGATAGCGCTTCGCTTATCGGGCCTACAACAGAGCGACACTCCCATAAGCCGGATAACGCGAAGCCGCCATCCGGCATTACAGCTTAATCGCGGAAGTTTTTGAACTGGAACGGCTGGCCTAAATCACCGCCGCGCACCAGCGCCATCACCGCCTGCAAATCATCGCGGGATTTCCCGGTCACGCGAATCTCTTCGCCCTGAATTTGCGTCTGCACTTTCAGCTTGCTGTCTTTAATAAGCTTAACGATTTTCTTCTGAATCGCGCTCTCAATCCCCTGCTTCAGCTTCGCTTCCACAAACCAGGTTTTCCCGCTGTGCACAAACTCTTCCGGCACATCAAGAGACGCCCCTTCAATGCCGCGCTTGAGCAGCTTGGCACGCAGAATATCCAGCAGCTGATTAACCTGGAAATCAGACTCACTCAGCACTTTGATGGTTTTATTCGCATCATTCAGCTCGATTTTCGCTTCTACGCCACGAAAATCGAAACGTGATTCAACTTCACGGGCCGCGTTATCCACGCCGTTGCGTGCTTCCTGAAGATCAACTTCAGAGACAATATCGAAAGATGGCATCTTTTCCTCTCCCTCAGTGACTTTTGCGTTGCATAATACCTGCAACGCGGCATAACTCAACTTGTTATCCCCGAAAGCTTAGCGCCCGAAGCTATAATTTGGGTGTCAACGCCGTTCAGGAGGCAGTGTGAAAATTACAGTACTAGGATGTGGCGCGCTGGGCCAGCTATGGCTCACGGCGTTATATAAAAAAGGATTTGATGTTCAGGGCTGGCTTCGCGTCCCCCAGCCTTACTGTAGCGTAAATCTGCTTGAGCTGGATGGCACGGTATTTAATCAGTCCGTTACCGCCAACGACCCCGACTTTCTGGCGCACAGCGATCTTTTGCTGGTGACACTTAAAGCCTGGCAGGTCTCCGACGCGGTAAAAGCGCTGGCGAAGAAGCTGCCGGCAACATCCCCTATTTTGCTTATCCATAATGGCATGGGCACCGTCGAAGAATTGAACGACGTTACGCAGCCGCTGCTGCTGGGCGCAACCACGCAGGCCGCCCGCCGTGACGGCAACATCATCATCCATGTCGCCAACGGCACCACCCATATTGGCCCGGCCAAACACTACGATCGCGATTACAGCCATCTGGCGGTTACCCTGCAGGACGTTCTACCCGATGTCGCCTGGCACGATAACATCCACTCGGCAATGTGGCGCAAGCTGGCGGTCAACTGTGTGATCAACCCATTGACCGCGTTGATGAACTGCCCGAACGGAGAACTGAGCCAACATTTACCGCAGGTTGAGCTTATTTGCGCGGAAGTCGCGCACACCATGGCGCGGGAAGGCATTCATACTTCGACGGAAAATCTGCTATTTTACGTCACCCAGGTGATTGAACGCACAGGAGAAAATATCTCCTCCATGCTTCAGGATGTACGGGCGCTGCGACATACGGAAATCGACTATATCACCGGTTACCTGCTCCGACGCGCCCGCGCCCACGGGCTTAGCCTGCCGGAAAACACCCGCCTGTATGAACAGATTAAACGTAAGGAGAGTGAATATGAGCGCGTCGGCACTGATTTGCCTCGCACCTGGTAGTGAAGAGACGGAAGCCGTCACCACGATCGACCTGCTGGTTCGCGGCGGCATTAACGTCACCACGGCAAGCGTCGCCAGCGATGGCAACCTGACCATCGTCTGCTCGCGCGGCGTGAAGCTGCTGGCCGATGCCCCGCTGGTGGAAGTCGCCGATGGCGATTACGACATCATCATCCTGCCGGGCGGCATCAAAGGCGCAGAATGCTTCCGCGATAGCCCACTGTTGGTTGAAACCGTGCGTCAGTTCCATCTCTCCGGGCGGATTGTCGCCGCGATTTGCGCCGCTCCCGCCACCGTACTGGTGCCGCACAATCTCTTCCCCATCGGCAACATGACCGGCTTCCCGACGCTGAAGGATCAGATCCCTGAAGATCAGTGGATGGACCGACGCGTCGCGTGGGATCCGCGCGTAAACCTGCTCACCAGCCAAGGGCCAGGCACGTCGATTGATTTTGGCCTGAAGATTATCGACCTGCTGGTTGGGCGTGAGAAAGCCCACGAAGTCGCGTCACAACTGGTGATGGCCGCGGGAATCTATAACTACTACGAGTAACGCGTTTGAAATGCCCGATGGCCTGGGTATCTTGTCGGTCGTATAAGACGCAGCCGTCATCCGACAACCGCAGCCATAAAAAAACCTCGCATCGCGAGGTTTCAGATTGCTGATAAAGTGCACTTTGTTCTTGCCGGATGCGGCGTAAACGCCTTATCCGGCCTACAAAATAGCGCAAATTCAATATATTGCAGAAACCTTGTAGGCCTGATAAGCGTAGCGCATCAGGCAATGCTGCGTTTGTCATCAGTCTCAAACCTCGCATCGCGAGGTTTTTTCTTCAGCAACAACCATGCACTTACGGGCGATAAACCTTCACATTGGCAAAGCCCTGCTCGCGCAGGTACAGCGCCTGCAGGCGGCTCATCACACCGCGCTCGCACCACAGCAGATAAGTTTTGCTCTGGTCGAGGTTGCCGAACTGAGTGCTCAGCTTGTAGAACGGCAGTGAAGCGATTTCCACGCCTTCCATTTTCAGCGGTTTGTCATCCTGCTCATCAACGGAACGAATATCCAGGATCACATCGTTGTAGCTAAAGCCGCTAACGGTTTCAACTTCCACCACGTCCTGCGCGGTTTGCTGCGCAATTTCGCGGATGTCGAGATTGTTGGCATTCGCCACCACGTCATCGAGAATGCTGAAATCAAAGTGCTCTTCTTCCGCTTCGATTTTCGCCTTCACCGCCTTGATGGTCGGGCTTTTCGAGATCACGCCGCAATATTCCGGCATGGTGCGCGCAAAGTCCTCAGTGCCAATTTCACGCGCCAGATTGATGATGTGCTCTTTATCGTGGGAGATCAGCGGGCGCAGAATCAACGTGTCGGAGACGTTATCAATCAAACGCAGGTTGGTCAGCGTCTGGCTGGAAACCTGGCCCAGCGCTTCACCGGTGACCAGCGCCTGTACGCCGTAGCGTTCAGCCACTTTCGATGCCGCACGCACCATCATGCGTTTCAGCACCACGCCCATCTGGCCATCGTCGATTTTCTCAAGGATTTCGCCAACCACGGGTTCGAAGTTGATTGCGACGAAACGCACGCGGTGAGAGCTGCCGAAGCGGTTCCACAGATAATGCGCCACCTGACGAACGCCGATTTCGTGCGCCGCGCCACCGAGGTTAAAGAAGCAGTAATGGACGCGACAGCCGCGACGCATCAGCATGTAGCTGGAAACACCGGAGTCAAAACCGCCGGAAATCAGCGATAGCACATCTTCCTGAGTGCCGATTGGGAAACCGCCGATACCTTCATAACGGCCTTTGACCAGCAGCAGGCGATCGTTTTCGATTTCCAGGTTAACGGTGACGTCCGGGTTGGTCAGCTTCACTTTCGCGGATTCAACGTGCTGATTCAGGCCGCCGCCGACATAGCGTTCGATCTCAATCGAGGTGAATTCGTGTTTACCACGACGTTTCACGCGTACGCAGAAGGTTTTGCCTTCAATTTGATCGCGATACTGCACCAGCGCTTTTTCGAAGATATCGTGCAGCGAGGTGAACGGTACATCTTCAACCTCAAGAATATGGTGGATGCCCGGGATGCGGGTCAGGGCGTCACGGATATCCAGACGCTGATTTTCATCTTTCGCGCGGACTTCGATGTGATCCCAGTGACGAACAACGGCGAGCGTCTCGTCATAATGCTTTAGAACGTTACGAATGTTCCCGGTTAAAATTTTAATAAAGCGCAACCGCACAGATTGGCTTTTGATGGTGATTTCCGGGAACAATTTAATGATAAACTTCATGGCGGCAATGGTTCGTTGGCAAGCCCGATGCGGGCTGTAGGTAAAATTTGTACTGCAGCGCACCGGGGTACCTGCATCCAGGTCGCGGAGTATACCATCTTCGTGGTTAAGCTGCGCGCTTTCCCATATACCATTGTGTGTTATTTGATTCAGGGCGCGACTGGGCTACCATAGTCGCCATCGCGATATAAAAAGAGCTGATCATTCACTATGCCAAAGAAAAATGAAGCCCCGGCCAGTTTCGAAACTGCACTCACTGAACTGGAGCAGATCGTTAATCGTCTCGAAAGTGGCGATCTTCCGCTGGAAGAGGCACTGAACGAGTTCGAGCGCGGCGTGCAACTGGCGCGTCAGGGGCAGGCCAAACTGCAACAGGCGGAACAACGTGTGCAGATCCTGCTGGCCGATAACGACAATGCCTCTCTGACCCCTTTCACGCCGGACAATGAATAAATGGATTTTTCGCAGCAGCTAAATGCCTGCGTCGAACACGCCAACAGCGCGTTGCGGCGTTTTATTGAGCCTCAGCCCTTTCAGAACACTCCGCTGGTTGAAGCGATGCAGTATGGCGCACTATTAGGCGGTAAACGCCTGCGCCCGTTCCTGGTGTACGCGACCGGGAAAATGTTTGGCGTCGATCAGCTCACGCTGGACGCCCCCGCTGCCGCCGTCGAGTGCATTCACGCTTATTCGTTGATGCATGACGATCTTCCGGCAATGGACGATGACGATCTGCGTCGCGGCCAGCCAACCTGCCACATTAAATTTGGCGAAGCGAACGCAATTCTGGCCGGTGACGCCCTGCAAACGCTGGCGTTTTCTATACTGAGTGATGCGCCGATGACCCATGTGTCGGATCGCGATCGTCTGGCGATGGTTTCCGAACTGGCTCAGGCCAGCGGCGTCGCCGGAATGTGCGGTGGTCAGGCGCTGGATCTCGATGCTGAAGGTAAGCATGTTGATCTCGCAGCGCTTGAGCGTATTCATCGTCATAAAACCGGTGCGTTGATTCGCGCCGCTGTGCGTTTAGGTGCATTGAGCGCGGGCGAGAAAGGCCGCAGCGCCCTGCCACTGCTGGATAAGTACGCTGAATGTATTGGCCTGGCATTCCAGGTTCAGGATGACATTCTGGATGTGGTGGGCGATACTGCGACCCTCGGCAAGCGCCAGGGTGCCGATCAGCAATTAGGCAAAAGCACCTATCCCGCACTGCTGGGCCTTGAGCAAGCCCGCACTAAAGCCCGTGACCTTATTGAAGAGGCCCGTCAGTCGTTAACTGAACTGGCCGCACAGTCACTGGATACTACTGCACTGGAAGCGCTGGCGAACTACATCATCCTGCGCGACAAATAAACAATAAATGAGTCTCTGATGAGTTTTGATATTGCCAAATACCCGACCCTGGCGTTGGTCGATTCCACTCAGGAGTTGCGCCTGCTGCCAAAAGAGAGCCTGCCGAAGCTGTGCGATGAACTGCGTCGTTATCTGCTCGACAGCGTGAGCCGTTCCAGCGGACACTTCGCCTCCGGGCTTGGCACGGTGGAGCTCACCGTGGCGCTGCACTATGTCTACAACACGCCGTTCGATCAGCTGATTTGGGACGTGGGTCATCAGGCCTATCCGCATAAAATTCTGACCGGACGCCGCGACAAGATTGGCACTATTCGTCAGAAAGGCGGCCTGCACCCGTTCCCGTGGCGCGGTGAGAGTGAATATGACGTATTAAGCGTCGGCCACTCCTCGACCTCCATTTCTGCCGGGATCGGCATCGCTGTCGCCGCCGCGCGTGAAGAGAAACAGCGCCGCACCGTCTGCGTGATTGGCGATGGCGCAATCACCGCAGGCATGGCCTTTGAAGCGATGAACCACGCGGGCGATATCAAACCTGACATGCTGGTCGTGTTGAACGACAACGAGATGTCGATTTCCGAGAACGTCGGCGCGTTGAACAACCACCTGGCGCAACTGCTTTCCGGCAAGCTCTACTCTTCTCTGCGCGAAGGTGGAAAAAAAGTGTTCTCCGGCGTGCCGCCGATTAAAGAACTGCTCAAGCGTACCGAAGAACATATCAAAGGCATGGTCGTGCCAGGCACGCTGTTTGAAGAGCTGGGCTTTAACTACATCGGCCCGGTCGACGGCCACGATGTGCTCGGTCTGGTCAATACGCTGAAAAACATGCGCGACCTGAAAGGCCCGCAGTTCCTGCACATCATGACCAAAAAAGGGCGCGGCTATGAGCCCGCCGAAAAAGATCCTATTACCTTCCATGCGGTGCCGAAATTTGACCATACCAGCGGGAAATTACCGAAGAGCAGCGGCGGCCTACCCTCTTATTCGAAAATTTTCGGCGACTGGCTGTGTGAAACAGCGGCTAAAGATCGCAAGTTAATGGCGGTCACGCCTGCCATGCGTGAAGGCTCCGGCATGGTCGAATTTTCGAAAAAATTCCCTGACCAGTATTTTGACGTGGCGATTGCCGAACAGCACGCGGTGACCTTTGCCGCAGGCCTGGCGATTGGAGGCAACAAGCCGATTGTGGCAATTTACTCCACCTTCCTGCAACGCGCTTACGACCAGGTTATCCACGATGTGGCTATCCAGAAGCTGCCGGTGATGTTCGCCATTGACCGCGCGGGGATTGTCGGTGCTGACGGGCAGACGCATCAGGGCGCATTCGATCTCTCGTTCCTGCGCTGCATCCCTGAAATGGTCATCATGACGCCGAGCGATGAAAATGAATGCCGCCAGATGCTGTATACCGGCTATCACTACAACGATGGCCCGAGCGCGGTGCGCTACCCGCGCGGGTGCGGTACCGGCGCAGAACTTCAGCCGCTGGAGAAACTGCCGCTCGGCAAAGGCGTGGTGAAACGTCAGGGCGAGAAAATCGCCATTCTGAACTTCGGTACGCTGTTACCTGAAGCCGCAACGGTCGCCGAAAAACTCAACGCCACGCTGGTAGATATGCGCTTTGTGAAACCGCTCGATGAAAGCCTGATTCTTGAGATGGCAGCGCAGCACGACGTGCTGGTTACGCTTGAAGAGAACGCCATCATGGGCGGTGCAGGCAGCGGCGTGAACGAGGTGCTGATGGCGCATCGTCAGGCAGTACCGGTGCTCAACCTTGGCCTGCCTGATTTCTTCATCCCGCAAGGCACTCAGGAAGAGATCCGCGCCGACCTTAGTCTGGACGCGGCAGGCATTGAAGCGAAAATCGCGAGCTGGCTGGCATAACCCTCCTCTCCGCTCCTGCTATGCTTAAAGGCAAACCTTAAAAGCAGGAGCGGAACCATGCAATACAACCTCTTAGGACACACCGACCTTCGGGTTTCCCGTCTTTGCCTGGGCTGCATGACCTTTGGCGAACCGGATCGGGGCAAACACGCCTGGACCCTACCCGAAGAGAGCAGCCGCCCTATTATTCAACGCGCCCTTGAAGGCGGCATTAATTTCTTCGATACCGCAAACAGCTATTCCGACGGCAGCAGCGAAGAGATTGTGGGCCGCGCCCTGCGTGATTTCGCTCGCCGTGAAGACGTTGTGGTCGCGACCAAGGTGTATCATCAGGTCGGCGACCTGGCGGAAGGACTTTCCCGCGCGCAAATTCTGCGCTCCATCGATGACAGCCTGAAACGCCTGGGAATGGAGTACGTCGACCTGCTGCAAATTCACCGCTGGGATTACAACACGCCGATCGAGGAAACGCTGGAGGCGCTGAACGATGTGGTCAAAGCCGGGAAAGCACGTTATATCGGCGCATCGTCGATGCACGCACGCCAGTTTGCTCATGCGCTGGCGCTACAAAAACAGCACGGCTGGGCACCGTTTGTCACCATGCAGGATCACTACAATCTGATTTATCGTGAAGAAGAGAATGAGATGCTGCCGCTTTGCAACCGTGAAGGTGTGGCGGTGATCCCCTGGAGCCCACTGGCGCGGGGGCGCTTAACCCGCCCGTGGGGCGAAACGACAGCGCGTTTGGTGTCCGATGAATTTGGCAACACTCTCTACAGCACCACCGAAGAGAATGATGCGCAAATTGCCGACCGACTGGCGCACGTGGCGGACGATCTTGGCGCCACCCGTGCGCAGACAGCGCTGGCGTGGTTGTTAAGCAAACCGGGCGTGGCGGCACCGATTATCGGGACATCGCGGGAAGAGCAGTTAGATGAGTTGTTGAACGCGGTAGATTTAACGCTGAAGCCAGAGCACATTGCGGAGCTGGAAACGCCGTATAAGCCGCATCCGGTGGTGGGGTTTAAGTAAGGCCCCCCTCACCCCGGCCCTCTCCCACAGGGAGAGGGTGAAAACCAGAGCAGGTCTTGAATATATCCGCGGTCGGTTCCCTCTCCCTGTGGGAGAGGGTTAGGGTGAGGGGCCCCCCCACGCAATCCTAAATTATCCCAATCGGCCAATGATGCCCGATAAAATACAATATCCCCGCCGAAATCACCCCGGCGACGATGTCATCGACCATAATCCCCATGCCGCCGTGCACGTTGCGGTCGAACCAGCGAATCGGCCAGGGTTTCCACATATCGAGAATACGGAAAATCACAAACCCGGCGGCGACCCACTGCCAGTCCATCGTCGGCAGTGCCATCAAGGTAATCCACATACCGACGAACTCATCCCACACGATGCTGCCGTGGTCGTGAACGCCCATGTCTTTTGCCGTCTGGTGGCACAGGTAGACACCGATACAGATGCTCAGCATTACCACCAGCGAATAGAGCTGCCAGGGCAGGAAGGTTATCAGATACCAGAACGGAATCGCTGCCAGCGAGCCCATCGTGCCGGGGACTATCGGGCTTAAGCCGCTACCGAAACCAACCGCCAGCAGGTGCCAGGGATTGCGTAAATTGAGGCGGCTTTTCGCCACGTCTTTGCTAGCCAAAGTGATCAAATCCTTTATGGTCGAACGTCACGACGTCGCCGCCGCGCTGAAAATGCATGCCGTCTACGTCAGCGCTCATCTGGCCGATGCAGGTAAACGGCACGCCAAGATGGCCCAGTGCCACATCCAGCGCACCACGGTTGAGTTCCGGTACGGTGAAGCACAATTCGTAATCTTCTCCGCCGGAAAGCGCCCAGCGCATTGCCTGTTCGCCGTCAACGTGACGCTGCATCGCTTCAGAATACGGGAGTGCATCCAGGTCAATGCGCGCGCCGCATTCGCTGGCTTTAAGAATATGACCGAGGTCAGAAACCAGGCCGTCGGAAAGATCGATCGCCGAACTGGCGAGGTCGCGCAATGCCTGCCCTTGTAGAATACGCGGCGTCGGACGCAGGTGGCGTTGAACCAGATACGCGCTGTCCGTTTCGTCGCTCACCGTCAGGCGGTTCTGTAGAATCGCCAGCCCGGCAGCGCTGTCGCCCGGCGTACCGGTGACGTAAATCCAGTCGCCCGGTTTTGCGCCCGAGCGCTTCAGCGCCCGGCCGACAGGCACGTAGCCGTGAATACCGAGGGTCATGGAGAGCGGGCCTTTGGTGGTGTCGCCGCCAATCAACTGCATATCGTAGTAATCGAGTTGTTCGAACAGACTATCGCTGAAGGCTTGTAGCCAGGCTTCATCTACCGACGGCAAGGTCAGGGCCAGCGTCAGCCATGCCGGGTCTGCGCCCATCGCCGCGAGATCGCTGACGTTCACGGCCAGCGCTTTATACGCCAGATCGGCAGGATCGATATCAGGAAGAAAATGAATGCCGGACACTAAAGTGTCGGTGCTGATTGCCAGGGTTTGTTTTTCGGGAAGATTGAGCAACGCGCAGTCGTCGCCGATTCCGGTTTCAACATCAAAGCGGGCGCTTTTTACGCGGTCAAAATAACGGGCAATCAGGGAAAATTCGCCGCATGCCATACGTTATGCCTCTGCAGAAGAATAAAACAAGGCCGGGGAACACGGTATCAACCGCATTCGCACCGGCCTGCAGATTACTTTTTCTTGGGGCGGATTGCCGGAGCTGCTTTATCCAGCACGCCATTGACAAACTTGTGGCTGTCTTCAGCGCCAAAGGTTTTTGCCAGTTCGATAGCTTCGTTGATGGCCACTTTATACGGCACATCATCACGTTTAGACAGTTCGAACAGCGCGATACGCAGCACCGCTTTTTCTACCTGCCCCAGCTCATCGAGCAGACGGGACAGGTAAGGTTTCATCAATCCATCGAGGTACGCGCTGTTAGTCGCCACCCCGGACAGCAGTTCACGGAAGTACATTACGTCTACATCTTTGACGTCCTGTTCCGCCAGGAACTGGTATTCAACATCGGCGATGTCGTTCTGGGACAACTGCCAGGAGTAAAGCGCCTGAACGGCACACTCACGGGCGCGGCGACGAGCAGCAGGTTTCACGGAATTCCCCTTACAAAAAATCAGGCCTTAATGGCTTTCAATACATTAATCATCTCAAGCGCGGTCAGTGCAGCTTCTGCACCTTTGTTACCGGCTTTGGTGCCAGCGCGTTCGATGGCTTGTTCAATACTTTCAGTGGTGAGAACACCAAAGGCTACCGGGATTTCGCTGTCCTGAGCGACGTGCGCCAGGCCATTGCTTGCCCCGCCAGCGACATATTCGAAGTGTGCAGTACCGCCACGGATAACCGTACCCAGTGCAATCACCGCGTCATATTTACCGGTTTTTGCCAGTGCGCCAGCCGCCAGTGGCAGTTCATAAGCGCCAGGCACCCAAACAACGGTAATGTTTTCATCTTTGACCTGACCAATGCGTTTCAGGGCGTCGATCGCACCTTCCAGCAGGCTGTCGTTGATAAAGTTGTTGAAACGCGCAATGGTGATGGCGACGCGAGCGTCCGGGGTAGCAACGTTAGCTTCAATAATGTTCATACTCTTCCTTTGGGTTCATTTGCCCCGCAGGGGGGCGGATTTTATCATAATATTCTGTGCGCTGCTTCCCTTTTCAGGAGGCATTACGCGTTCGTCAAATGCAGGCAAATGTCCGGGCCTACATGGCGTATCTCATTGAATTTGAAATGGGGGGCGTCGGCCAGTTTCTCAAGCCCCGGCAGAACACATAATCCGCGCGCATCGCTGCCTAATAGTTTAGGCGCTACGTAAACAATAAGCTCGTCGACCACACCCGCCTGAATCAGCGCGCCGGCAAGCGTCGGCCCGGCTTCTACCCAGATGCTGTTTATCTGCTGTTTGCCAAGCTGCATCATCAGCAAAACTAAATCAACATGACCGTTATGTTCCGGCGTAATAATCGATTTTACGCTCTCTGACCAGTTACGTTCATCGCTTCGGGTACGGGCAAACCAGGTTTCGCCAGACTGCTGGACGATGCGGTGCTCCGGCGTGACGCGGTTGTGGCTATCGATAACAATACGTACCGGCTGGCGCAGGTTTTCCTCTGTATATAGCGCCTGCGTCTCCGCGCCCAGCTCATGCCAACGCACGGTTAACGCCGGGTCATCGGCCAGGACGGTGGCACTACTGGTGAGAATTGCGTGGCTTTCTGCGCGCAAACGCTGCACATCGCGACGGGCCTGCGGCGAGGTAATCCACTGACTTTCGCCACTCGCCATCGCGGTACGCCCGTCCAGCGACGCGCCAAGTTTAAGCTGAACATACGGAAAGCCTGTACGCATGCGCTTCAGGAAGCCCTTATTCAACGCTTCCGCTTCACTCATCATCAGACCGTGGCTGACGTCAATACCCGCCTGTTGCAGGCGATAAAGCCCGCGTCCGGCCACCTGCGGATTCGGATCCTGCATAGCGGCTACCACGCGGGAAACACCTGCGGCAATCAACGCATCGCAGCATGGCGGCGTGCGACCATGATGGCTGCAAGGTTCGAGCGTCACATAGGCCGTCGCCCCTTTGGCTTTTTCGCCCGCCATCCGCAACGCGTGAACTTCCGCGTGCGGCTCTCCGGCGCGGTAGTGAAAACCTTCACCAACGATTTCGCCCTGATTGACAATGACGCAACCGACGCGGGGGTTAGGATGAGTGGTGAAGCGACCACGCGCGGCAAGTTTCAGCGCGCGCGCCATGTACATTTCGTCGTGCATAGCTTAGTCCTGTAGACGAGCGATCTCTTCGCCGAATTCTTTGATGTCTTCAAAGCTGCGATAAACAGAGGCGAAACGGATGTAAGCGACTTTATCGAGCTTTTTAAGCTGTTCCATCACCAGATTGCCCAGCAATTTGCTCGGCACTTCACGCTCCCCAGTAGCACGCAGGTGCGATTTAATGTGATTAATCGCCATCTCAACGTCATCGGCACTGACGGGACGCTTTTCCAGCGCTTTTAGCATGCCGCTACGCAGCTTGTCTTCGTTGAACGGTTCGCGCACATCATTGCTTTTAACGACGCGCGGCATCACCAGTTCAGCCACTTCAAACGTGGTGAAACGTTCGTTGCAAACCAGGCATTGCCGACGACGGCGGACGGAGGAGCCCTCGCCAACCAGACGAGAGTCGATCACTTTGGTATCTACGGCGAGACAGAATGGGCAGTGCATACATCGTCCTGACTATGAGGTGGTAACTGAAACCTATTTTACCCTGATATGGCTCGACAACAAAGGAAGAGCGTTTTTGAGACAATGGATCGATGCCAGAATCTTTTTTGCGATCTACCATTACGTGATCCCGACCATAAGGAAACAGACATAATGACAAGACGTTACCTAAGAATTGCCGTACTGGGAAGCCTCTTTAGCCTGACTGCCTGCGCACAGCAAGCCGAGGTTCGTCAGATGCACGAAAGTATCAGTACGCTCAACCAGGAAATGACCAAACTGAACAAGGAAACGGTGAAGATCACCCAGCAGAACGCGCTAAACGCCAAATCTGCCAGCGGTGTTTATATCATTCCGGGTTCCAATACCCCTGCCCTGCTGAAGAGCCAGATAGGTACGCTGCGCATGTCTTTGCGCAACATCGCGCCAAATGCGCAGGGTACAGCGGTGACCCTGCGTATTCAGGGCGAGTCTAACGACGCGCTACCGGCATTCAGCGGTACGGTAGAATACGGGCAGATTCAGGGTACTACCGACAATTTCCAGGAAGTTAACGTGCAGAATCAGCTCATTAACGCGCCAGCCAGTATTCTTGCGCCCAGCGATGTCGATATTCCGCTACAGCTGAATGGCATCACGCCAGATCAACTCGGTTTTGTTCGCGTTCACGATATTCAGCCGGCTACCGTTCAGTAAGTCACGCCTTGCGCCAGACGCACCTGGCGCATTCACTCCCCCCTTTTTTCATTCACTACTTTTCTAATCAGATTGGCAATCATTGATGTGACAGGTACAATCGCCGCCGTTTAATCTACGCAAACGTGAACGCAATCGATTACGTAGATGAAAAATGTGTGACCCGTAACTGATTTTTGTGAGCAATGATTCTTATAATAGGCACGCAGAAATACGAAACATTTTGTAAAGCTTCGACGCTTACTTTCATTCCCATTTGGGATTTTTTATCAGTGGCAAACATATGAAAAAAACATTATTAGCAGCCGGTGCTTTCGTAGCACTCTCCGCGTCTTTCACTGCCAGTGCAGCAGAAAATGACAAACCACAGTATCTTTCCGACTGGTGGCATCAGAGCGTCAACGTGGTAGGGAGTTACCATACCCGTTTCGGGCCGACACTGCGTAACGACACCTATCTGGAATATGAAGCGTTCGCTAAAAAAGACTGGTTTGATTTCTACGGTTACGTCGATGCACCGCGTTTCTTCGGCGGCGACAGCAACTCCCGTGGGATCTGGAACCACGGTTCCCCGCTGTTTATGGAAATCGAGCCACGTTTCTCTATCGACAAGCTGACCAACACCGATCTGAGCTTTGGCCCGTTCAAAGAGTGGTATTTCGCGAATAACTATATCTACGATATGGGTCGCAACAGCGAAGGCCGTCAGAGCACCTGGTATATGGGTCTGGGTACCGATATCGATACTGGACTGCCGATGGGGCTGTCTCTGAACGTGTATGCCAAATATCAGTGGCAGAACTATGGCGCATCCAACGAAAA
The DNA here is from genome assembly GCF_965231525.1 of Pseudocitrobacter faecalis. Taxonomy (NCBI): domain Bacteria; kingdom Pseudomonadati; phylum Pseudomonadota; class Gammaproteobacteria; order Enterobacterales; family Enterobacteriaceae; genus Pseudocitrobacter; species Pseudocitrobacter faecalis. The sequence goes on from NZ_CBDDNJ010000002.1 coordinate 3,269,603, forward strand.
CGAGTGGGATGGCTATCGTTTCAAAATCAAATACTTCGTTCCGATTACTGACCTGTGGGGCGGTAAGCTGAGCTACATCGGCTTTACCAACTTCGACTGGGGTTCAGACCTGGGCGACGATCAGTACCGTACCAGCAACTCTATCGCTTCCAGCCATATTCTGGCGCTGAACTACGATCACTGGCATTACTCGGTCGTTGCGCGTTACTTCCACAACGGTGGTCAGTGGAAAGATGGTGACGAGCCGGTCTGGCAGGCTGAGCCGATTAAATCCAACGGCTTCGGCTGGTACCTGGTGGCGGGTTACAACTTCTAATCAGAAAAAAGCACCGAACGTTCTCAACGTCGGTGCTTGAGACTGATGACAAACGCAACATTGCCTGATGCGCTGCGCTTATCAGGCCTACAACCTTTCTACAGTTTATTGAATTTTCACAATTTTGTAGGCCGGATAAGGCGTTTGCGCCGCATCCGGCAAGAACAACGCGCACGTTGTCAGCTATCTGAAGCACCGAACGCTCCAACGTCGGTGCTTTTTTATTACTTCTTATTCATCATTGCTTTCAGATCGGCGAACGGGTTGTACTTCGCTTCGCCGACGTCTTTCTGGGCGTCTTCCCCGGCAATCACCGTCGTGCCGTATTGATCGGCCTCGGTGTATTTCGAATGTTCGTGATCGTGACAGAACAGGCACAATAGCTCCCAGTTGCTGCCATCTTCCGGGTTATTGGTGTGGTCGTGATCCATGTGATGAACCGTTAACTCACGCAGATTTGAGTAAACAAACTCGCGCGAGCAACGCCCGCAGACCCACGGAAACAGTTTCAGTGCTTTTTCGCGGTAGCCGTTTTCCAGCCTCGCGTAGTTTTTAGGGATGATGGCCATAGTTGCTCAGTTCTTAAATTAAGGATTGCAGATAGTTTATCACTCAGTACACACCAACGCTCGCGTTGGGTCGAGCAACCATGGGCGTAAATACCCCACCGTATTTGAGAACGGCAACACCTCGTCCGGCAGGCTGATACCTAAATGCTCTTTGATGTAATGACGCCGCATTAACACGCGGTTCCAGAGTTCAGGATAGGCCTGTGCGAGTTCGTCTCGCAGCGTTTTATCCGCCAGCGCGATGGTGTCTTCAATACTCGCTCCGGCGTAACCTGCACGCGATGGGATAATGTCGATTTGCAACAGCATACCGCTGCGCAGCGGTGCAGCAGAGTTCGGGCCAATTGGCGAGCACAGCCACTCTTCATCCGCCACCAGATGTCCCGGATTGAGGTGCCAGTGGTATTCAGATTTCGGCAATACCTGTTCAATCAGCGCATACATCTCACCGCCCAACATACCGGGGCGAATGTGGGTGAGCCAGGTCGCAACGGCGCGATAGTAGGGCTTCGCTACCACGTCGAGATAATCTGCCACCTCCGGTGCCAGCTCGCTTTCATCGGCCACCACATACGCGGCGCGGCTGCTCAGACCGCCTTTGTAACTGGTGGTGAGCGAGAACTTATCACCACGTTGTATACGTTTGTCGCCAGGATAAAGATTGGCCTTGGCGAAACGATCGCCGGTTGCAGCAATCATCACCACATTATTCGGCTGCCCTTGTGCTGCCAGCAGTGCGCCAATCTCTTTTTCAGTTTTGCCCAACGCGATGGCGTTCAGTGCATCAAGGATCGCTGTTGAGGCCAGATTTGCGCCGTACTCGTAGTGAGCCAGTTCATTAGCGTTGTTGACCGTGCGCGCACCGTGCTCTGGCGAGATAAATATCCCGGTGGCATGGCACAACGTGGCATCCGGCCCTGCCGCCTGACGAATCGCATCTACGATAAAACACGGGAGATCAAACATTTTCCAGGCGTCATCTTGCGCGCCGGTAAACAGTTTCCAGCCCACCAGCCCATAGTTTTTTCCGGCAACAATCCCGGCATTTTGCAGCACCTCCGGCAGGGATTGTTGATTATCCATCGGCTGGTTAGGCAGAGAAAACCACGGGGCGTGAACTACGCGGTTTTCCAGCCGCGCATGGGCCGCCAGCTTCAGGTTTTCATTGCCGAGCACCAGCACGGCGTCGCCCTCGCTATGCAAAACCAGCAGCGCCTCTTCAAAACGTGGAATAAACCCGGTGAGGTACTCAAAGTTACCGCCATGCTCTTTGTCGGCATATATCACCAACGTGTCCAGCGCGCGGGATGCCATTCCGGCCAGTACTTTGGCTTTACGCTCACGCAGGGTGTCATCGCTTAAAGTAACGGAGGGAAGATGATGCCAGACGGCTGGCTGCGGTACGGTTTGCAGAGAAAGGGATTCAAAAGTGATGGTCACTGGCGTTACTCCATGTCAAAGGCCATCCACGGAGAGTAACGAATATTGGCAGAGCTGTAATAAAAAAAATCCCGGCCTTGCGACCGGGATTCCGATTCTGACGGAAAAGTCGTCTTACGGCAGAATTGACGGTTGATCCGCCCCTTCTTTCTCGACTTTCTGCTGCAGCATGTGCTCGCGCTTCATACCCAGTTTCAGCGCCAGTGCAGACGCAACATAGATAGAAGAAGCCGTACCGATAGAGACACCAATCAGCATGGTCAGTGAGAAGCCTTCCAGTACCGGACCACCAAAGAGGTACAGCATCAGAATAACCACTAATGTCGTACCGGAAGTGATCAACGTACGGTGCAGCGTCTGGGTCAGTGACACGTTAAAGATTTCGTAAGGCGTCCCGCGACGAATTTTGCGGAAGTTTTCACGAATACGGTCAGAAACCACGATGCTATCGTTCAATGAGTAACCGATAACCGACATCAACGATGCCACGATAGTCAGGTCAATCTCGATATGGAATAACGACAGGATCCCAAGCGTAATGATAACGTCGTGCGCCAGTGAGATAACCACGCCCGCCGCCAGTCGCCACTCGAAGCGGAAACCGACATAAACGAGGATGGAGATCAGCGCCACGATCAGCGCCATTGCCCCGGTTTGCGCAAGGTCTGCCCCCACGCTCGGCCCAACGAACTCGATACGTTTCACCGCCGCGTTCTGATTGGTGGATTCGTTAATCACCTTCAGAACCTGGCTCCCCAGCACCTGGCCGCCATTTTCGCCTTCAGTCGGCGGCATACGGACCATGATGTCGTGGCTGCTACCGAAGTTCTGCAGTTGAGGCTCTTCAAAGCCCGCCTTCTGCAGCGCTTCGCGCATCACGTCAATTTCAGCCGGTTTTTCCAGCGTAATTTCGATTACCGTACCACCGGTGAAATCGAGCCCCCAGTTGAAGCCGCGCACGCCCATGATGACGATGGCAGCTACCAACAGCAGGCCAGAGATGCCGAAAGCCCAGTAATCCCAGCGCATAAAGTCATAGACTTTACGTCCATGGTTCAATTGTTCAACAGTATATTCCTGTGCCACAACGCACTCCTCAGATTGACAGCTTGTTGATGCGTTTGCCGCCATACAACAGGTTTACGATGGCACGCGTACCGACAATTGCGGTAAACATCGACGTTGCCACACCGATACCGGTGGTGATAGCAAAGCCTTTGATTGCCCCGGTGCCGACTGCATACAGGATCAGAACTTTAATCAGCGTGGTGATGTTCGCATCAAAGATGGAACTGAATGCGCCCGCATAACCTTCGTTGATTGCCTGCTGCACCGAACGCCCGTTGCTCAACTCTTCTTTGATACGTTCGTTGATCAGTACGTTGGCGTCGACCGCCACCGCAAGGGTTAGCACGATACCCGCAATACCCGGCATACTCAGCGTGGCCCCTGGCAGCAGTGACATGATACCGACGATCAGTACCAGGTTTGCAATCAGTGCGCTGGTCGCGATCAGACCAAATTTCTTGTAGAAGAAAATCATGAACAGGATAGAAACTGCCAGGCCAGCCAGACACGCTTCCAGACCCTGCTTGATGTTCTGCATACCCAGAGTTGGGCCGATGGTACGTTCTTCAACAATCTGAATCGGCGCAATCAGCGCACCGGCACGCAGCAGCAGTGAGAGCTGACGTGCTTCGTTCGGGTTGTTAATACCGGTGATGCGGAAGCTGTTACCCAGACGAGACTGGATGTTAGCGATGTTAATCACCTCTTCCTGTTTCACCAGCACGGCACGACCGTTCGCATCTTTCTTACCGCTGTCTTTGTACTCCACGAAAAGAGTCGCCATCGGTTTACCGATGTTGTCCTTGGTGAAGTTAGACATGGTGTTACCACCTGCGCTATCCAGCGAGATGTTAACCTGCGGTTGGTTGTATTCGTCCTGGCTGGAAGTGGAATCGGTGATATGGTCACCGGTCAGGATCACGCGTTTGTACAGCACAACCGGCTGACCTTCACGGGTCTGTTTCACTTCCGAGTCGCCCGGCACACGGCCAGATGCGGCAGCGGACTGGTCAACGTTAGTATTCACCAGACGGAATTCCAGCGTCGCGGTAGCGCCCAGAATCTCTTTGGCGCGCGCGGTATCCTGAATACCCGGCAGTTCAACGACGATGCGGTCTGCACCCTGACGCTGTACCACAGGCTCAGCCACACCCAGTTGGTTTACACGGTTACGCAGGATGTTGATGTTCTGCTGTACCGCATATTCGCGCGCTTCGCTCAGACGCGCATCGCTCATTATCGCGCGCAGCTGGTTGCTGCCCTGATTAGTGATAACCAGGTCACGATGACGGGAGCTCAGCCAGGTATTCGCCTGATCGCGTGCCGCGCTGTCGCGGAACAGAATCGTCAGACCATAGTTATCTGACTTACGAATATTGGAATACGGAATGTTTTTCTCGCGCAGGTCACTGCGCAGACTGTCGATATTTTGTTCCTGAAGCTTACCGAGCGCCGTGTCCATATCCACTTCCATCAGGAAGTGAACACCACCACGCAGGTCAAGACCCAGCTTCATCGGTTCGGCTTTAATGGCCGCCAACCAACGCGGGGTTGCAGGAGCAAGGTTCAGCGCCACGACGTATTTATCACCCAGCACGGTCAGCAGCGCTTCACGGGCACGCAACTGGACGTCGGTGGAGTCGAAGCGCGCAAGAATAGCGCCCTCTTCCAGTGCCACAGACTTCGCGGTGATTTTTTCTTGTTGTAAAGTATTCTGGACCTGGATCAGCGTTTGCTCACTGGCGGCGACTCCGCGCGCACCAGTGATCTGAACAGCCGGATCCTCACCATACAGGTTGGGAAGTGCGTAAAGCAGGCCGACGATAATCACGACGACCAGCATGATGTACTTCCACAAAGGATAACGGTTTAACACGGCAGTTCCCTTTGGGAAAACAGTAAATTACAGCGCCTTCATGGTGCCTTTCGGCAGAACGGCAGCTACGAAGTCACGTTTGATTACCACTTCAGTGGTGTCGTTCAGCGCGATAGCAATGTAGCCGGATTCAGCTACTTTGGTTACGCGGCCAACCAGACCACCGTTAGTCAGCACTTCATCACCTTTGGCGATGGAGTCCATCAGCTTTTTGTGCTCTTTGGTGCGTTTCTGCTGTGGGCGCAGGATCATGAAGTAGAAAATCAGACCAAACACTACCAGCATCAGAATCAGAGACATCGGGCTGCCCTGTGCTGCGCCACCCGGTGCTGCTATCGCATCAGAAATAAAAAAGCTCATTAAAATTCCCTCATTATTAATATTAATCAACGTTCAAAGCTGGAACTTCGCGCCCCTGACGTTGGTAAAAATCGGTCACGAAGCTCTCTAATTTACCCTCTTCGATAGCCTTGCGTAAACCAGCCATTAAACGCTGATAGTAGCGAAGGTTATGAATCGTGTTGAGACGTGCGCCCAGTATTTCGTTGCAACGGTCTAAATGATGCAAGTACGCACGTGAATAATTGCGACACGTATAGCAATCACACTCAGCGTCGAGTGGGCTGGTATCGCTCTTATGCTTCGCATTACGGATTTTCACCACGCCATCGGTCACGAACAGATGACCATTGCGCGCGTTACGCGTTGGCATAACGCAGTCAAACATATCGATACCACGACGCACGCCTTCAACCAGATCCTCTGGTTTACCGACGCCCATCAGGTAACGCGGTTTGTCAGCAGGAATTTGCGGGCAAACGTGCTCCAGGATGCGGTGCATGTCTGCTTTTGGTTCGCCTACTGCCAGGCCGCCGACAGCGTAGCCATCAAAACCGATATCTACCAGACCTTTAACGGAGATATCACGTAAATCTTCGTAAACGCTGCCCTGAATGATGCCAAACAGGGCGTTTTTGTTGCCAAGGCTGTCAAAACGCTCGCGGCTACGCTTCGCCCAGCGCAGCGACATCTCCATAGAGCGCTTCGCGTAATCCCAGTCTGCCGGGTACGGCGTGCATTCGTCGAAGATCATTACGATGTCGGAACCGAGATCGTACTGAATCTCCATCGATTTTTCCGGATCGAGGAAAATAGGATCGCCGTTGATCGGGTTACGGAAGTGTACGCCCTGTTCGGTTATCTTACGAATATCGCCAAGGCTAAAGACCTGGAAGCCGCCGGAATCGGTGAGAATTGGCCCTTTCCATTGCATGAAGTCATGCAGGTCGCCGTGCAGTTTCATGATTTCCTGACCCGGGCGCAGCCACAGGTGGAAGGTGTTACCGAGGATAATCTGTGCGCCAGTGGCTTCAACTTCCTCCGGCGTCATGCCTTTGACGGTGCCATAGGTACCGACGGGCATAAAAGCAGGCGTTTCCACTACGCCACGATCGAAGACCAGGCGGCCACGGCGTGCGCGTCCGTCGGTGGTGTCCAGTTCAAATTTCACGCTATTCTCCTGCATCAGAGAGACAGTCTGATGGTTAATGTTGCGGGATGAGGTTCACCCCCACCCCGGCCCTCTCCCTGAGAGAGAGGGGAAAAACACGCCCCACTCAGGGACGTTCGTTAATGGCCTGCGGATTGTACGTGATAAACATCGCATCACCGTAACTAAAAAAGCGATATTCCGCTTTTACCGCTTCGTGATAGGCATGCAGGGTGTGTTTATAACCCGCAAACGCGGAAACCAGCATAATCAGCGTCGATTCCGGCAGGTGGAAGTTGGTCACCAGCGCGTCAATCACTTTGTACTGATAGCCCGGATAGATAAAGATCTGCGTATCACCGAAGAACGGTTCAATCAGGTCGTTTTTCGCCGCCTGCGCCGCGCTTTCCAGCGAACGGACGGAGGTGGTTCCTACCGCAATCACGCGGTTACCGCGCGCTTTCGCTGCCAGCACCGCGTCAACCACCTCCTGCGGCACTTCCGCATATTCGGAGTGCATGGTGTGCTCTTCAATGCTCTCAACGCGAACCGGCTGGAAAGTTCCTGCCCCCACGTGCAGCGTCACAAACGCCATATCAATGCCTTTTTCCCGCAATTTAGCCAGCAGCGGCTCGTCGAAGTGCAGGCCAGCAGTGGGGGCCGCGACAGCGCCAGGGCGGCTGCTGTAAACGGTTTGATAAAGTTCGCGGTCGGCGTCTTCATCCGGGCGGTCGATGTACGGCGGCAGCGGCATGTGGCCGATGCTGTTAAGAATATCCAGTACCGGACGCTCATCGTTAAACTGCACTTCAAACAGCGCGTCGTGACGTGCGACCATGGTCGCATTGATGCTTTCGTCATCGCCCAGCAACAGTTCCGCTCCCGGCTTCGGCGCTTTAGAAGCGCGAATATGTGCCAGAATACGATTATCATCGAGCATACGTTCAACCAGCACTTCAATCTTGCCGCCGCTGGCCTTGCGACCGAACAGTCGCGCAGGAATGACGCGGGTATTATTAAAGACCAGAAGATCGCCAGGGTTGAGCTTATCGAGCAGATCGGTGAAAGTACCGTGCGTCAGCGCGCCTGTCGGCCCGTCCAGCGACAGCAAGCGGCAACCGCTGCGCTCAGGCTGTGGATAGTGGGCAATCAGGGATTCAGGTAATTCAAAGGAAAAATCGGCAAGGCGCATGACTCTAAGACTCTGGACTTAATAATGAGGCGGGTAGTCTAGTGCCGGGGCGTTCTCCCTGCAACCCTATCCCCCTCTGGATAGATAATAATCGATGAATTTTTTAGCTCACCTGCATCTTGCGTACCTCGCCGACAGCTCGTTGTCCGGTAATCTGCTGGCTGATTTTGTGCGCGGCAATCCGGATGACCGCTACCCCACCGAGGTCGTCGACGGGATTTACATGCATCGTCGCATTGACGTGCTGACGGATAATTTGCCTGAGGTGAAGGAAGCGCTGGAATGGTTCCGCCCGCAGACGCGGCGCGTCGCGCCCATTACGCTGGATGTCATGTGGGATCATTTCCTCTCGCGCCACTGGTCGCAGCTTTCGCCACAAATGGCGCTGCCGGAGTTCGTCGAGTACGCTCACGAGCAGGTATCGCTGATTCTGCCCGCTTCACCGCCGCGCTTCGTGAATCTGAACGAGTATCTGTGGTCAGAACGCTGGCTGGAGCGCTATCGCGAGATGGAATTTATTCAGCGCGTGCTTAACGGTATGGCCAGCCGACGTCCGAAACTGGACGCCCTGCGCGACTCCTGGCACGATTTAGACCAGCATTATGCGCAACTTGAGAAACAGTTCTGGCAGTTTTACCCGCAGATGATGGCGCAGGCCAAAGCACGCGAGCTTTAACCCTGGCCTGTCAAACATTTGTCTATTAATAGGCAGAACGTTAAATATCGATTGCTGTAGCCTCTTTGAGTCATCGCGGATCACTCTCTATACTGGCACGCGTTGCGTACTACTTACTTTCTATACTCAAAGGAGAACCCATGGTTCTGGTTACTCGTCAGGCACCTGACTTTACCGCTGCGGCAGTGCTCGGTAACGGCGAAATCGTTGAAAACTTTAACTTCAAACAGCACACCAACGGCAAAGCCACCGTGCTGTTCTTCTGGCCAATGGACTTCACCTTTGTCTGCCCGTCTGAACTGATCGCGTTCGATAAACGCTACGAAGAGTTCCAGAAACGCGGTGTAGAAGTGGTCGGTGTGTCCTTTGACTCCGAATTCGTTCACAACGCATGGCGTAACACCCCGGTCGATAAAGGCGGCATCGGTGCAGTGAAATACGCGATGGTTGCTGACATCAAACGCGAAATCCAGAAAGCCTACGGCATCGAGCACCCGGACGCGGGCGTGGCGCTGCGTGGTTCTTTCCTGATCGACGCCAACGGCGTTGTTCGCCACCAGGTCGTTAACGATCTGCCGCTGGGCCGTAACATCGACGAAATGCTGCGTATGGTTGACGCGCTGCAGTTCCACGAAGAGCACGGCGAAGTGTGCCCGGCTCAGTGGGAAAAAGGCAAAGAAGGTATGGCGGCGTCCCCGGACGGCGTAGCAAAATACCTGACCGAAAACGTCTCCAGCCTGTAATCGGCGGATGAAGAAAAGGCTCGCGCAGGCGAGCCTTTTTTGTCTTTAGCGCCGGACTTCTCGCCAGATTCGCCACGCCACTATCAGTAATGCCCCCACGCCCACGATAAGCACCGCCCACACCGCAAGGGCAACCCACAATTTCTGTTGTTCACCGGCACTCACCGCCTGCAACCGCGCCTCACCGCCCAGTTTTACGGCCTCCAGCGGCTGCGCCCAGGGCAGCGTCTCGACATTTTTGCTCGCCGGGAGCGATTCAGGAATGAGCTGGTTCAGACTCAACGCCGCGTTTTCCGCCGCCTTATTTCCCCAGGCCAGCATATAGGGGCCTTTGCCCTGCGCGTTAAAAACCAGCACTTTAGCCTCACGCTCCCCGGTCACCCTCGGCAGCGTCTGCGGCAGATGGGCATCCACCGTGGTGATACGAATGGCCTCAACAACGTTTCCAGAGAGCGGGAACGCCTCCTGTGTTTGATCGTTGACGTTAAACAGCACGCTTTTCGCCAGTGGCCGCCACTCGCTTTTCTCATCGCTTCGCCAGGTGATATCAACCGGTAACACACCTTCATTCATCAGCATGATGGAAAGTGTGCTCAGCGGTTGTGGCCGATCCCATCGCCAGATAGCTTCAGTTGATGTGTTTTTAACGGCCGCCGCTGGCAGCTGAATACGCTCAGTAAGCGGCTCTTGCGGTTGCGCCACGGCCATTACGCTTTTTAACGCCGGCACAGGCGTTTGTGGATCGAGAACCAGCAGCAAGTAGCGCCGACCTTCAGGCGACAATGTCAGTTCGGCGGCCACGGTGTTCATCTTTAATCGATCGCCATCACGGGAAAGATCCATCAACGGCGCATTTTCCTGAACGCGCTGCCAGTGGCTGAGATCCCGGCTGGCGTAAACCGATGCTTTACCCTGCCAGTTTGCGCTCGACGCCGCCCAATCCAGCCGCAACTGCGTCAGACGCAGCGAGGCTTCCCGGCTATCCGGTAAAGTCAGTAAATAGCTCTGGCCAACCGATTTTGCCTCATCGCCCTGAAGATTAATTTCCACGCCATTGGCGGCCTTCAGGCGGATCGTCTGCGGCGCGCTGGCATCCGTCGAGGCGAGCGGCGAGGCCGCTAAAGGAAACAGGCGCAGGGCGACCGAATCCGCTACGGCAGGTGGCGTTGGCTTCGTCATTAACGTAAAGGGAACACGCTCCCCCTGCTGATTAAATACCCGAACGTCCCGCAGATCGGGCCAGGCGCTGTGCTGATAGACCTCTCGAGGTAACGCCACGCGATACCACGGCGATGACGAAGATGTTTCCAGCGTCATTCCCGTGGCGTAGTCTCGCGGGGATTCCGCCGCTATAGCCGAAAAGCTGCCCGTCAGAAGCACGCTGCAAACAATCGCTTTTATCCGTTTCATTTTTGCTCTCCTGCTTTGGGTGGCAACGGCGAGAAATAGCCGACGATAAGTACCAGTATCGCCACACCAATAAACGCCACCGCACGCGCCAGACCACCGCCGCCTGCGCTGTCGACCAGCATCAGTTTGATAATCACCACACCTAATAGCACAGCGCCAGATAACCACATTTTTCGCGATACGCTGCGCGTTGCCCGAATCATGATAACCAGCGCGATAAACATCCAGAACAGCGCAAAGGTGGTCTGGACAAGGCGTGAATGCCAGAGCGCACTGAAGTCCCACGCAATATCGCCATACCATGCCAGCGCGCGCATCAGCATGCCATTCAGCCACCAGAAAGCCAGCCCGGCGAGCAGCAACGCACCGGATGCGCGCCACGCCGACGGCAGATGGCGCCGGACATAACGCTCTGCAACATAAAGCCCAAGCAGCGCAAAAGCCGCCCCCTCCTCCAGAGGATTCATCAACGGCAGATAGAGCTGTCGGTAGACCACGCCGCTTTGTAAGTTGGTCACGACCAGCAAACCGAGCAGCAGGGCCGCCACCGGAGCAATCGCCACGCCGCTGTAAAGTTCCGGCCAACGGCAGAAAGGCCACCAGTCCCGACGAAGCGCGGCATGTACCAGCAAAATGGTTATGCCGCCCGCCGCCATCAGCAGACCGCTCTGCCACCCCTGCATGCCCCACGGCAGTGACTGCACAAACCACACTAGCTCTACGCCAAACGCCAGCATCAACATCCATAACAAGGCGAGATGCAGCCCCTGCGAAAGACGTGCTGGCACTGCGCCGTCATCACGATAAAGCAGCGTGAACGCAGACGGCAGGGCAATCATCCACGCCAGATTATGCCAGCCTGCGGCGAAAATCTGCTGCTGATGAATTTGCTCGGACAGCATTAGCAGCATGGCAGGCCAGAGCAGCCACTGCGCAAAGCCGAGTTCTCCCCATGCCAGACGCTGGCGCATAAAACGCCAGACCCAGGCAGAGAGGGATATCAACGCGAGCAGGACAAATCCTGAGGTTGCGTCCTGGTCAGTAATGAGCTGCGCCGCCCCCGCGAGGGCAATCACCCAAAATGCGACGCCGCCGATTAACAGCGCCAGACTCAGACGCCGTATTTCTTCACGCCACAGCCAGGCGGCGGCGAGCCAGCAAAGGCTGAGCACGGCGAAAATCATCATGATGGAGAGCGGCGTTGTCTCGTCCGCCAGCGCCCAGATGCCGCTGCCCAGCGCCAGTATTAATAGCGCAGTGCCGCTGAAACTCATGCGCCGCTGCTGCTGTTGCATCCCCAGCCACAGCACACCCACGCCTTCCAGTGCCCAGGCCATTGCCGTCCAGCGCGCGGAAAGCGCCAGCGGAATGGCGAGCGTGGTGAATGCACCGCCCAGCGCCAGGGCGGCCAGCACCAGCGTACGTTCCGCAGACGGGAATCGTCGCAGCACCAGCCACGCCAGCGCCAGATAAAACGCACCGTAGCCCAGCGCGCTGATCGCCGGGCCATAAGTCATGTGCTGCGTCATGACGTACTGCATACCAAAGCCAATCAGCGGTGGCGCGAAGAGCAGCACGCCGTCAACCACACGTTTGCCCTTCTCCTGCGATCGCCAGGAGAACAGCACGCTCAGGATGCCGAAAATCAGGATATTGGCGATGAGAAATAGCTGACAGTTAAGCCAATATTCAGGGCGATAATCATTCATGCCCCACAAGCCACCCACCCCAAAGGTGAAAAGCAGCCCTAACAGATTCAGTTCGCGCCAGTGTTGCCGCGCGCTAATCGCCAGAATGCCAATAGACAGAAGCAGGTAGAACGAGAACAGCGCAACGTAGTTACCGCTTCCCGTAGAGAGGAGCACCGGTGCCAGGTAGCCGCCAAGGCTCGCCAGCATTGCCAGGCTCAGGGCATTTTGCAGCACCGCCAGACCAACGCTTGCCGCGCAAATCAACACCAGCAGCGTAAAAGCCAGCGTCATCGGCAGCATTTGCCACAGGCGAAACGCACCAAAAACGGTGAGATAAAGCACGCCCGTCGCGCCACCTTGCAGGATCAACGCATAGACACGCTGCTTATGGCGCAATCGCCAGCCGATAGCCAACAGCACCACCGCGAAAAGCGCCGTCGCCACAAGACGCAGCTCCAGCGGGAACAGCGCGTGCTCGACCGTATAGCGCAACAGGAAAGAGAGCCCAAGGAACAGCAGCAGAATACCCAGCTTAGCCAGTGGGTTACCCTGCATAAACCAGCGGAGCAGCGAGGTGAAGACACCGCCAAATGCCGACGACGTCTCACGCACGGGCAGCGATACCGGTTCTTCTTTTTCAGTGGGCTGCCAGGGATTGACTGCCGCAGGTTGGGAAGGGGCGACGGGAATCACCGGTTCAACCACCGCGACAGGTTTTGGCTCTGGCGCATCAGCGACACCGCGTTGCTCCAGTGCCTCAAGCCGACGACGAAGCAGCGAAATCTCGTAGCGCATGGTGGAAGTACGATTAATGGCGACAATCGCCAGGATGGGCACCACCACCAGCGCGAAGAAAAGTACGATACAGCCAAGGATTACCAGCTCGTCCATGTTTCCACCTTTAGCCAGCACGAATAAACGCAGATTGACACAAAGTGTTGCATTTACGCCATTAATCTTTGCAAAGAGAAAGGATTTTAAAAAGAGAACAACAAAAACCGGATGGGGAGCCCCATCCGGTGAGTTAGAGTATCAGAACGCGAAGCAGGAACAGCCCAGCACGCCCCAGAATGCCTGTTCATCGGAGACAGGAATCGATGATTTACGTGCAATATCATGCTGATGGCCGTGTACGCCACAGCTACCACAGCACTGGTGCATCTGGACAATTGCGCCCATTTTCCCGGCAACTGGCGGTGCTGAGCGATAATGGCCCGGCACGTTCACCACCGGCGACCAGTCAGGCACCACCGGAATCGCAGGTGGTGCAAGCGGCGTGAAGTGACCGGCGGCATAAACCACTTTGCCATCCACGATGGTCATCACCGATTCAATACCTTTAATCTCTTCTTCCGGCACGCTGAAGTAGTCTTTCGACAACACCACCAGGTCGGCAAGCTGATCTTTCTCGATACGCCCTTTTTTGCCCTGCTCGCTGGAGAACCAGGCGCTGCCTGCAGTCCACAGTTCCAGCGCCACATCGCGCGGCAGACGGTTTTCATCGTCATACATCGCCATACCGCCAACCGTACGGCCAGAAACCAGCCAGTAAAGCGCCGTCCACGGATTATAGCTCGCTACACGGGTAGCATCCGTACCCAGCCCGACGGGCACATCAGCAGCCAGCATTTTGGCCACCGGAGGCGTATGTTTCACCGCATCTTTACCATAGCGATCGATGAAGTATTCCCCCTGGAACGCCATACGGTGCTGTACCGCAATCCCGCCGCCCAACGCTTTAACACGTTCGATATTACGTTCAGTGATGGTTTCTGCGTGGTCAAAGAACCAGTGCAGACCGTTAAACGGAATATCGCGGTTCACTTTTTCGAACACATCCAGCATGCGGCTGATCGATTCATCATACGTAGCGTGCAGACGGAACGGCCAGCGGTGTTCGACCAGATGGCGCACCACGCGCTCCAGCTCATCTTCCATCCCTTCCGGCAGATCCGGGCGTGGCTGGAGGAAATCTTCGAAGTCCGCCGCTGAAAACACCAGCATCTCGCCCGCACCGTTGGCACGATAGAAATCGGTGCCCTGGCCCGGTTTGAGCATATCCGTCCAGCGTTCGAAATCTTCCAGTTCCTGTTTTGGCCGCTGGGTAAACAGGTTATAGGCGATACGAATCGTCATCTGCTCTTTTGCATGCAGTTGTTCGATAATTTCGTAATCTTCCGGGTAATTCTGGAAACCGCCGCCGGCGTCAATAGCGCTGGTCAGCCCAAGGCGGTTCAGTTCGCGCATAAACTGACGGGTGGAGTTCACCTGCATCTCCAGCGGCAGTTTCGGCCCTTTCGCCAGCGTCGAGTAGAGGATCATCGCATTCGGTTTGGCAATCAGCATCCCGGTCGGGTTGCCATTGTTATCACGAACGATTTCCCCTCCCGCCGGATTTGGCGTCTCTTTGGTGTAACCGACAGCTTTCAACGCCGCGCGGTTGAGCAGCGCGCGATCGTAAAGATGCAGCACAAAAACGGGTGTATCCGGCGCAGCTTCGTTCAGCTCTTCAATGGTCGGCATGCGGCGTTCGGCAAACTGGAATTCGCTCCAGCCCCCCACCACGCGCACCCACTGCGGCGATGGCGTGCGATCGGCTTGATCTTTAAGCATTCTCAGCGCGTCGGCCAGCGAAGGTACGCCTTCCCAACGCAATTCCAGGTTGTAATTCAAACCGCCACGGATCAGGTGGAGGTGGGAATCGTTCAGGCCAGGGATCACCGTATGCCCTTTCAGATCAACAATCTGCGTGCCCTCGCCCGCGTAAGACATCATCTGATCGTTGCTGCCTGTTGCCAGAATTTTACCGTTGGCAATCGCCACCGCTTCCACCAGCGGATGCTGACGATCAAGCGTGTGAATTCGACCCTGATTCAGGATCAGTGTGGCTTTTTGTGACATGTCACTCTCCTCAAACCGGATCAGGCTTTCTTAAGCCATCCGGCGAATAGTCGGGTCACGATGGGCATCCAGAGCCAGACAACCAGCGCAACCACACAGGCATCGTTAATGAAATGAAGCAGCAAGGAGCCCTGCAGGGCGGGGAACAGCGCGCCGGTTATCCACGGCACCAGATTGGTGCTGGGAAAAATCACCAGCAGCGTGATGAGAAATTGTTTCCACTGTTTTGGCTGACGCACGTGCGGTGACGGTGGCGTAAACCAGAACGCCGCTTCGGTACGAACTTCCGTGTGGTCACCTTCGGCGAGCAACGGGGTGATTTCATCCACCAGTTGTTTGCGCGTTTCGGACTGCGTCCAGGCGTAAAGGTGCTCCAGGGTATCGAAGCGAATGATGATATTCCAGGCACCCTGCCCATCTGCCGGGCGAATCACGTTGGCCCCAAGATGGCCGGGATACTCTGCGGCAACGGGCATGATTTTGCCGAGCCAGGCTTCATACTGGTCCGCATCTTCCGGGCGTAGCGCATGCGTAATTACCAGCGTTACATGTTTTTGCGTCATGACGGTTTTCCTTGCTGTCGCATTTTACGGGGAGCGAATCGCCCCCCGTCGCCGTCATTACGCTTTACGTTCCGGCGCGCCGTGAACCAGGGTATAAGCATAATCCACGCCCATACCATAGGCGCCGCTGTGCTCACGAACCAGATCCATCACCGCGTCGTAAGTTTCTTTACGTGACCAGTCACGCTGGTACTCCAGCAGCACCTGTTGCCAGGTAACCGGCACAGCGCCCGCCTGAACCATACGATCGATGGAGCGTTCGTGCGCATCAACTGAAGTACCACCAGAGGTGTCAGTCACCACATAAACTTCAAAACCTTCTTCCAGCGCCATTAATGCCGGGAAGGTCAGACAAACCTCAGTCCACAGGGCAGAAATAATCAGCTTTTTACGTCCGGTGGCTTTTACCGCCTTCACGAAAGCTTCATCTTCCCAGGAGTTCATGGAGGTGCGTTCAATCGGTTTAATTTCCGGGTGAACAGCCAGCAATTCTGGCCAGATATAGCCACTGAAGCTTTTGGTTTCAACCGAGGTATAGATGGTTGGAACGTTGAAGATTTTCCCGGCTTTGGCCAGTGCTACGGTGTTATTTTTCAACGTCTGACGATCGATATTCGCTACACCGAAGGACATTTGCGGTTGATGGTCGATAAAAATGAGAGTGGAGTTAGATGGATCGATCAGTTCCCGAATAGACATAAAAACACCTTCTTAAGCAATGAGTTAAGTAGAAATTTTAGGACTAAATGACAGGTGGATAGTGAATGAGTTTGCAGGATGAGTATAGCGGGAAATTTTTAACGAGTTATTAAAGAAAATTTACGATACGATGATGATAAATATTATGTTATGAAATGAATGAGTTACCTTTATTTTTCATTTAACCTATTGATTATCGAAAATTAATCAGTGGAATTACTCGACATACCTTTGTTACAACTAATGAGATTTTTTTCCGGGTATCTTTAATATTATGCGAATAAATCTGGACGTTTTACTTATTCTTGACGCGATTGACCGACACGGAAGTTTCGCCGCTGCAGCCGAGTCGCTTTACAAAACGCCCGCCGCACTGAGCTATATGGTGCAAAAACTGGAAAGTGATCTGAATATCACATTGCTTGATCGTTCCGGACATCGGGCCAAATTTACTGATACCGGTCGAATGATGCTGGAAAAAGGGCGATTGTTGCTCAATGCCGCGAAAGATCTGGAAAAACAGGCAATACAGGTGAATTCTGGTTGGGAAAAAGAGCTGTCCATCGCCCTTGATGACTCGTTCCCGTTTTCCGCATTGCTACCGCTTATTGAAGATTTTTACGCACAAAACAAGCAAACTCGTTTGAACTTCAGTCACCATACGCTGGCAGGATCGTGGGAAGAATTAACCCATAATGGTGCAGATATTATTCTGGGAGCGATCAACGATCCCCCCACCTCCGCGGCGTGGTCGTGGCAGATGCTCGGCATGCTGGATAACGCGTTCGTCATTGCTCCGTCGCATCCTCTGGCGGGCGAAGCGGAGCCCATTAGTACAGAAAGAATGATCAAGTTCCGTGCTGTGGTTATCAGCGACAGCGCCCAACACTGCCGTCCAATCAGCTCCAATTTGATTGATGAGCAGGCACAGATCCGGGTAGACGATTTTCACTCTAAAGTCACACTGCTGCGCGCCGGATTAGGCTGCGGATTCCTGCCGCGCCATATTGCTCACCCCTGGATAGCATCCGGCGAGCTGGTAGAAAAATCGGTAGTCTCGTGTCGGCAAAAAGATGTGGCCTATATCGCCTGGCGCAACGGTCATGAAGGGCTCGCACAGCTTTGGTGGCGCGAGGCGGTGATTAACCATAATCTGACCGCCCCGCTTTACCCCTGATTTACTCGCCGGACCAGACCGTGGCCGATCGTGCAGGCAGCGTCAGGACGCCATCCTGATTTTCGCCGCTGCCTTCCCGCTGCATGAGCGTGTTAAAACTCAGCAACGGCGTATCTTCCAGCACCACTTCACACGCCTCGCCGCGATTAATGGCAATCAGCACGCGTTCCCGTTTCAGAACACGGACAAAGACCACCACGTTATCTTCGGCGTACAGTACCTGGCAGCCACCGCGCCGCAAGGCTTCACTCTTTTTACGCAGCTTCGCCATCCGCTGATACAGCGCGAGCAGCTCACCGTCCTGCTGGCTTTTATCCCACGGGAACGGCTTACGACACATCGGGTCGTTCGCACCGTCCACGCCGACTTCATCGCCGTAATAGATACACGGTACGCCAGGCCAGCTGAACAACCACACCACGCCCAGCCCTAAGCGGTCGACATCTTTGCCCAATAGCGTTTTGAAGCGTGCAGTATCGTGGCTATCAAGCTGATTAAACATCCGCAACTGCTGCTGATGCGACAGCCCCGCACGATACTCTTCCATCCACGCCATGCAGGTTTGCGCATCAATGTTTTGCGGATCGTAAGAGAGATCGGTATTGGCCAGAAACGCCCAAATCGGCAGCGTAAAGCCGCGGTAGTTCATCGCCGCATCTTCCGTATCGGCTTGTAACCACTGACGCGCATCACCAAAATGTTCCCCGAAAACATACGCTTCTGGGTGCGTTTCTTTCGCCGCCTGAGTCATTCCGGCCACGTGTTTCAAATTGTTATACGCACCGCCGCCTTCACCGAGCATGTGCACCACATCCAGCCGCCAGCCGTCCATGTTCCACGGCGCTTTCAGCCAGTGGCGTACAATACTCTCTTCTCCGCGGTAGATTTCGTTGACCAGCGATTCGGACTGATAATCGAGCTTCGGCAGGCTCGGATAGCCTAACCAGTCCAGCGCACGGCCTTCTGGCGAGAAGCTGTACCAGTCGCGCCACGGCGACGACGCGTTATGGCATGCACCGCTGCTTGCGTTATTCTGCCGATCAAACCAGTCATGTGTATCGCCGCTGTGGTTAAACACGCCGTCAAGAATCAGGCGCATACCTTCGCGTTGGGTATTTTCGCGCAGGCGCAGCAGCGCCTCGTTACCACCAAACTGCGGATCCACTTCACGATAATCCTGGGTATCATATTTATGCACGCTTGGCGCGGTGAAAACCGGGTTCAGGTACAGCCCCGTCACGCCAAGTTTCTTCAGGTACGGCAGCTTTTCGCTGATACCGTTGAGATCACCGCCATAGAACGTAGAGCCGCCCGCATCCGCCGTAAGCGGCGCATCCCAGTCACGCAGAATGATGTCGTGTCCGGCGGCATGATGGTAATAGACCTTGTCCTGCTCGGCCGTACGCGTGTCGCTACGGGCAAAACGGTCAGGAAAGATTTGGTAGAAAATTTGATCGGCCACCCATTGCGGGCCGCTGTCAGGCACATCAACCGCAAATAGCTCAAGCTTTGCGGGCGGAATGCGGCTAAACCCCTTTGGCGCAAACCAAAGCTGACGATCTTGCCATAATAATTTAAAAGCATAGCGGCGGCGCGGTTGCCCGCTATCAAGCGGTATCTCACCACGCCAGACCGTCACACCCGGAACAGGTGATTTGCTCAGGCGTTTCATCGGCAGGACGCACTCTTCATTGTCGATTTCCGCACGCATCGTAATGCGCTGCGGCAGGTCGTTTCCGCGCAACCACAAGGTCATCGACAAGCGATCGTCGTGCGACTTTATAAAGGGTGCGACAGGCAGATGCCAGGCGTTCAACATCGTTTAATTCCCCTCAGTTAACAATGCGCTCACCTTGCCACAAGCCCTTTCCGCCCTACTCCTCTTTTCGTCGTTTTTGAGGGGTGGAGATTGGGGGCGTAAAAAAGCCCGGCGACTGAAGCTAACCGGGCTTTCTGGTTTTTCCTGATAGCGCTTCGCTTATCAGACTGACAAATTGCGCATATTAGCGACGGCTACGACGCGATTTAAACATCCAGCCAATCAGCAGCAGCACAATCCATGCAAACCCCACGTACAGGGAAATGCGCGTATCCGGGTGATAACCGATCAGGCCGATGATAAAGACCAGGAAAATCAGGCCAACGAGGGTGGTGGTAACGCCGCCAGGTACTTTGAATTTCAGTGCTTTCACTTCTTCCGGCGACAGACGACGACGGAAGGCCACCTGCGAGAGCAGGATCATAATCCACACCCACACGGTGGCGAAGGTCGCCAGCGAGGCGATAACCAGGAAGACGTTTTCCGGCATGATGTAGTTCAGATACACCGCGAACAACAAGGCAACGGTCATCACCATGACGGTGACCCATGGAATGCCGCGCCGTGAGGTTTTAGCAAACACTTTCGGTGCGCTACCCTGTTCAGCCATACCGTGCAGCATACGCCCCACGCCAAACACATCACTGTTAATCGCGGAAAGCGATGCGGTCAGCACCACAAAGTTCAGGATGCTGGCGGCAAAGGTGATGCCCATATGCTGGAAAGTCAGCACGAACGGGCTACCATTGGTGCCTACCTGGTTCCACGGGTAGATGGACATAATCACAAATAACGTGCCCACGTAGAACACCAGAATTCGCATCGGTACCGAGTTGATAGCGCGTGGAATGGATTTTTCCGGATCCTTCGCTTCACCCGCGGTGATACCAATGATTTCGATACCGCCGTAGGCAAACATCACCATTTGCAGCGACATCACCATGCCGAGCCAGCCGTTGCTAAAGAAGCCACCGTTGCTCCAGAGGTTATGTATGCCCGTCGGTTGCCCGCCGTTGCCAATCCCCCAGATGATAATGCCGAAACCGGCGGCGATCATGATGATGATGGTGGCGACTTTGAAGAAGGAGAACCAGAACTCCAGCTCACCAAAGACCTTCACGCTCATCAGGTTAATGGCGCAAATAATCATCACCACGCTCAACACCCAAATCCAGTGCGGCACATCGGGGAACCAGACCCCCATGTAGATGCCGAAGGCAGTCACGTCGGCGATAGCGACAATCAGGATTTCAAAGCAGTATGTCCAGCCGGTGATATAGCCTGCCAGCGGGCCGAGGTTTTCCTGCGCATAGCGCGAGAAGGAACTGGCTGCCGGGTTGTGCACCGACATTTCGCCCAGCGCGCGCATGATGATATACGCCGCCACGCCACCGATAATATAGGCCAGCAGCACGCTCGGCCCGGCCATCTTGATTGCGTCAGCGGAACCATAAAACAGCCCGGTTCCAATTGCTGATCCTAGCGCCATGAAGCGAATGTGCCGGGTACTGAGCCCGCGCTTCAGCTTGTTGTTTTCCATCGTTTCCAGTGCCATTTCTTACCAAAAAACAAAAAACCACGGGACGCGAAGTCCCGTGGTTGAACATGTTGTTATCGCGCGAAAATTAATGCGCGTTAGACGTTACCTGTCGGCCTGCGGCACGGTCCCAGATAATCGCCAGAACCGCCATTATCACCGTCGGCAGCAGCCAGGCCAGGCCTTGCTCCGCCATCGGCAAACGCGCCGTCCAGCCAGGCAGCACATCAGCGAAGGCCGATGCTTTGATGCCGTCAAGGATACCAAACATCAGGCTGATAAACATCGCTGGTGCAATTACGCGAGTCGAATTATGCCACCAACCGCGGGTAAAGCTTAATACAACCAGTGCGATACAGGGCGGATAGATCATCGTCAGCACCGGAATGGAGATCTGAATCAGGTGGCTCAGCCCCAGGTTGGAGACCGCCATCGAGAAGATACCCAGAATAAACACCAGCGAGCGATAAGAGAGCGGCAGATACTGCGCGAAAAATTCCGCGCACGCACAGGTCAGGCCAACCGCCGTAACCAGACAAGCGATAAAGATCAGCGCCGCCAGCAGGAAGCTACCCGCTCCGCCGAAGGTATGCTGCACATAAGCATGCAGAATCGCCGCGCCGTTTGCGCTCTTATCAACCAGCAGCGCGCTATCGGAGCCCAGGCGGAACAACGCCAGGTACAGCAGCGTCAGGCCAACGCCGGCCATCAGGCCAGCCCAGATGGTATAGCGAGTCAGCAAGCGAGCCTCGGTCACGCCGCGGGAGCGGGCCGCGTTCACGATTACGATCCCAAATACCATCGCGCCAAGGGTATCCATAGTCAGATAACCATTCACGAAACCATTAGAAAACGGTGCCGTTTGATACGCTTCAAGAGCATGACTGATAGGGCCAGCCGGCCAGATAACCGCCGCCACGGAAAGCACCAGCAGCGCCAGAATTTTCATTGGTGCCAGGAAGTTGCCGACGGTATCGAGCAGTTTGCCTGGATAGAGGGAAACCAGAATGACCAGCGCAAAATAGACCAGGCTGTAGATAAACAGCGGCATCGCACCATCACCCGTCAGCGGGGCAATACCGATTTCGAAGGAGACAGTCGCGGTACGCGGCGTCGCAAACAGCGGGCCAACAGCGAGATAACAAACGGTTGCCAGCAGAACCCCTGCGACTTTACCGATTGGCGTACTGAGGCTATCAACACCACCGCCGACCTTTGCCAGCGCGACAACGGTCAACACAGGCAGACCGACTGCGGTAATTAAAAAGCCGAGCGCGGCGATCCAGACGTTCGGGCCCGCCTGTAAACCAACCATTGGAGGGAAAATAATGTTGCCAGCGCCGACAAACAACGCAAAGGTCATAAAGCCCAGAGCGATGATATCGCGTGTTTTTAACTGATGGGTCATATGTAACTACTGCCTGTGGATGTGGTGTTGTACAAATAAAAAACTTTGCGCTCGCTCCAACGGAATCTTTCAGAGGAAACAAGCAACAAACTCAGCGGGATATGCTCCCTTCGTAGCGTGAGGAAGAATAGTTTTTTGATTTGCTACGTAAATACAGTCTGATTCCTACTGCATTAGGCGCAATTTAAACGCTTATAACGTTTTAAAGCAATATGGGATCGCAAAACCAGACGATTATACTAATACTAAATACAAACCTGGAACGATTAACCAGATATAGGAAAAACACATGGCTGATCATGCGAACAAAAAAGCGCCAGTTGTTCATAAAATATCCGATGGGAAATTGACTGCAAAGCAAACAGACCAGCCGAAGCTGGTCTGTGGAAACTCATCGTGACAAGTGCTAAATCTGGCGCTTTATGTGGCAATTAAACGTTCCGGCAGCAGGAAACTAAAGCGTGTTCCTTTTCCTGGCTGGCTTTCAACATCCAGGCGGCTATCATGATGATTTAACGCATGTTTCACAATCGCCAGGCCTAAGCCGCTGCCGCCAGTTTGCCGGGAGCGCGCTTTATCCACCCGGTAAAAACGCTCGGTTAAACGGGGAAGATGTTCCGCCGCAATGCCAGGCCCGTTGTCCTCGACGCTAAACAGCGCACCGTGCGGCGCATGCTGCCAGCGCACGGTGATTTTCGTGCCGGCGGGCGTATGGTTCACCGCGTTATAAACCAGGTTTGACACCGCACTGCGCAGTTGATCTTCATTGCCCAGCACCTTCAATGCCTCATCAATTTCAAAATGGAGTTCATGCTGGCCCTGGCTTAGCGTTTGCGCTTCCCGCTCAACCACCCGCAGCATCATCGGTACATCCACTTTTTCATTGAGGGTGAGGGTCGGCGCGGCTTCAATTTTCGATAGCGTCAGTAATTGCTTCACCAGCCCTTCCATACGCTGCGTCTGTTCACGCATCGTATGCAGGGCTTTTTCACGCGTCGCGCCTTCCAGTACCTGCTCCTGAAGCATCTCAAGATAGCCCTGCAGAACCGTCAATGGCGTACGCAGTTCATGACTGACGTTGGCAAAGAAGTTGCGCCGTGCGCCTTCCAACTGGTGCATTTGGGTGACGTCGCGCGCCACCATCAGCAACTGCCGGTCGGTATAAGGCATGATACGGATTTCCAGATGACGCCCATTATTGAGCACCAGATGCAGCGGTTTAAGAAACTCGCGTTGCTTAAGATGCTGCGTAAATTCCGGATAACGCAACAGGTTAAGAATATTTTGCCCGCTATCGTCCGGCCAGCGCAGACCAAGCAGTTGTTGCGCCAGGCCGTTACACCAGAAGATTGCGCCCTCTTCTGTGGTCAACACCACCGCATCGGGTAGTGATTCTGCGCCGCTACGAAAGCGTTTAATCAGATTACCCAGTTCACGGCGGCGTTTTTTATTACGCAGTTGCATCTGATTCAGACCGTAGAGCAGCGGTTCCCAGCTACCGCGCCCCGGCGGCGGCGTCATGCTGCGATCGACCCATAACCACCAGGAAAGGCGCAGAAGATTCCAGAAATGCCAAATCAACAGTCCGGTCACTGCCGCCAGCAGAAACCAGGGAAGATGGCCAATAATAAGCCCTAATATCAGGGCCGGGAGACAACACAAGAAAAGCTCAAAGGCGAGTCTTTTCCATGACAGCCGTTCCAGCACGCGTCACACTCCTGTCAACATTCAGAAACGAGCCGAAAAACGGTAGCCCGTGCCGCGAACGGTTTGCACCATACGATCGTGGCCGCTCTGTTCCAACGCTTTGCGCAGGCGGCGAATATGCACATCCACCGTGCGATCTTCCACATAGACGTTGGTGCCCCAGACATGGTTCAACAATTGCTCACGGCTGTAGACGCGTTCAGGGTGCGTCATAAAGAAATGCAGCAGTTTGAATTCGGTTGGCCCCATATCGAGCGGATTTTCGCCGGTCATAACGCGATGCGAGGTAGGATCAAGGCTTAGGCCCTGCATCTCAATCACCTCCTCCACCGCCATCGGAGAGATACGCCGCATCACCGCTTTGATCCGCGCCACCAGCTCTTTCGGGGAAAAGGGTTTGGTAATGTAGTCATCCGCGCCGGTTTCCAGACCGCGTACGCGATCCTCTTCTTCACCGCGCGCCGTCAGCATCATGACCGGGATATCGCGGGTCAGCGCTTCACGCTTGAGATGTTTGATAAACTGTAGCCCTGAGCCGCCCGGTAGCATCCAGTCGAGCAAAATCAGATCGGGCCAGGGTTCATTGAGCTGATTCACCGCACTGTCATAATCTTCCGCCTCAATCGGCTGGAAACCGTTTTGCTCCAGCACGAAACAGACCATTTCGCGGATGGGTGCTTCATCTTCAACGACCAGAATGCGTCTCGCCATTTTATGCCCTGTTTTTTTAGCCATCAGTATACATTCGGCGTCATTATGCGTCAGATTTATGACAGTTTTATGAAAAACATGACCGTAAAATGATGGCGCTTTACGAAATATGACACTCGCGGAATACACCCGTCGATCCTGCGGTCGGGGAATGTATAATCCCGGCTATGCTTTTTTCCCCACAGGGACGACGATGCGAATTCTTCACACTTCAGACTGGCACTTAGGCCAGAATTTTTACAGTAAAAGCCGTGCCGCAGAACACGATGCGTTTCTGAACTGGCTGCTGGAGACCGCGCAACGCGAACAGGTCGACGCCATTATTGTGGCGGGCGATATCTTTGATACCGGCTCGCCGCCAAGCTATGCGCGCGAACTCTACAACCGCTTTGTGGTAAATCTGCAACAAACCGGCTGTCATCTGGTGGTGCTTGCCGGAAATCATGATTCCGTCGCCACGCTGAATGAATCCCGCGATATTTTGTCGTTTCTCAATACCACGGTGATCGCCAGCGCCGGGCATGAACCTTTTATTCTCAACCGCCGCGACGGCACACCTGGCGCTGTTTTCTGCCCGGTGCCATTTTTGCGTCCGCGCGATATCGTCGTCAGCCAGGCCGGGCTTTCCGGTGCGGAAAAACAGCAGCATTTACTGGAAACCATTACTGACTACTATCAGAAACAATACCAGCAGGCCTGCGCACTGCGTGGCGATCGCCCGCTGCCGATAATCGCCAGCGGTCACCTGACCACCGTGGGTGCCAGCAAAAGCGATGCCGTGCGTGATATTTATATTGGCACACTGGATGCGTTTCCGGCGCAAAACTTCCCGCCTGCCGATTACATCGCGCTGGGGCATATTCACCGCGCGCAGAAAATCGGCGGCAGCGAACATATTCGCTACTGCGGCTCGCCTATCCCGCTCAGCTTTGATGAAACGGGGAAAAGCAAAAGCGTCAATCAGGTGACCTTTGTCGAGGGTAAACTTCAGGACGTGACGCCACTCGACGTGCCCGCTACGCAACCGCTGGCGGTCATTAAGGGCGACTTTGACAGCATCAGCAGCCAGTTGGCACAGTATCGCGATGCCCCGTCAGAGCCCCCGGTCTGGCTGGATATTGAAATCACCAGCGATGAGTATCTGCATGATATTCAGCGTAAAATCCAGGTCATTACCGATGATTTGCCCGTTGATGTATTGCTGATCCGCCGCAGCCGCGAACAGCGTCAGCGCATTCTGGACAACAGCCTGCGTGAAACCCTAAGCGAACTGGAAGTTGAAGAGGTTTTCCAGCGTCGTCTGGCGCTGGAAACGCTAGAAGAATCCCGGCAGGCGCGCCTGAAAACGCTGTTTGATCTCACCGTTCACTCGCTTGATGAGGAGCCGCAGCCATGAAAATCCTCAGCCTGCGCCTGAAGAATCTCAACTCACTGAAGGGCGAGTGGAAAATCGATTTCACCGCCGAACCGTTTGCCAGCAACGGTCTGTTCGCCATCACCGGCCCCACAGGCGCGGGAAAAACCACTCTGCTGGACGCCATTTGCCTCGCGCTGTATCACGAAACGCCGCGCCTCAACACGGTGTCGCAATCACAAAACGATCTGATGACCCGCGACACCGCTGAATGTCTGGCGGAAGTTGAGTTTGAAGTGCAGGGCGTGGCCTATCGCGCGTTCTGGAGCCAGAACCGCGCGCGCAATCAGCCGGATGGCAACCTGCAGGCCCCGCGCGTTGAACTGGCGCGTCGCGATGACGGCAAAATTCTGGCCGATAAAGTCAAAGATAAGCTCGAGCTTATCGCGTCGTTGAGCGGGCTCGATTACGGCCGCTTTACCCGTTCAATGTTGCTGTCACAGGGGCAGTTCGCCGCGTTCCTTAATGCGCGTCCCAAAGAACGCGCCGAGCTGCTGGAAGAACTCACCGGCACGGAAATATATGGACGAATTTCTGCGCAAGTTTTTGAAAAACATAAACAGGCACGCACCGAGCTGGAGAAACTCCAGGCGCAATCCTCCGGGATGGTGCTGCTGAGTGAAGAGCAGCAACAGTCACTGCAGGGAAGTTTGCAGGCGCTTACTCTCGAAGAGAAAGCCGCACTGGAGCAGCAGACGATCGCACAACATCAGCAACAGTGGTTGCTGCGTCAGAATGAACTGACGCGCGAAACGCATACCACCCGAGAAGCGCTTGCCGCCGCAGAACAGGCTCTGGCGACAGCGCAACCCCAGCTGGAAACGCTCAGCCGTGCCCAACCGGCGGAACTTCTGCGCCCACGCTGGACACATCTTCAGGAACAAGCCGCAACCCTCGCCAGAACCCAGCAGCAGACGCTGCAAGTAAATGCTCGCTTACATGAAGCAACCACCCGCCGTAACCGCATCCGCGCCACGGCTATCGAACAGATGCGCGGGTTGCAGCAGACGCAAACTCAGCTAAACCAATGGCTTAAGGAGAACAAGCGTTTTGCACACTGGGGCAGCGAACTCACCGGCTGGCGCGCGGCATTTGTTTTACAGGCGCGAGAAAGCGCACAGTTGCAGAACAACCAGCAGCGCCTGAGTACGCTGGAAAAACAGCTTGCCCAGTTACCGGCCTCCACGCTTACGCTGAATCTTGCCGAAGCCAGCGACGCCATTAACGCGCACAGCGCTGCCCGCCCGCTGCGCCAGCAGCTCACTACGTTGCATGCACGTTTTCTTCCGCTGCAAAAACGGCGTCAACAGTTGGTTGAAGCGCAGGATAATCGCCGCCAGCAACTGGAAAAACTGACCGCAGAGCTGACCGATCGCCGCCAGCGCTATAAAGTGCAAAACCAGCAACTGAGCGATGTGCGTGCATTATGCGAGATGGAAGCGACGATTGTGCGCCTGGAAGCCGAACGCGCCAGGCTGCAACCCGGTTGCGCCTGCCCATTGTGCGGTGCCACCGAACATCCGGCGATTGCGCAATACCAGGCGCTGACGCCCGGTGTCAATCAGGCGCGTCGCGATGAACTGGAGCGCGACGTCAAACGTCTGGCGGAAGAAGGTGCAACCCTGCGCGGCCAGCAGGATGCCCTGCAAAAACAACAGCAGGTTGAAGAAAGCGAGCTGGAGTCTCTTTCTAAGCAGGAGCAAGCACTTACATCACAATGGCAGGACGTAACGGCCGCGTTAGGCGTGACGCTTCGCGCTGAGGAAGCGATTAGCGAGTGGCTTGGCACACAGGAAGAGTACGAACAGCAGCTTTATCAGCACAGTCAACGGCTGAATTTACAGCAGCAGATAACCGACCTTCAGCAGCAGATTACGCTGGCGCAGAACGAACTCAGCCAGCGCCGCGAAGCGTTGCAGGCTCAACTGACGACGCTTTCGCTCACAGCACCTCTTTCCGGCGAAGAGAACGTCTGGCTGGCGGCGCGCGAAGAGGAAAGCCGGCTCTGGCAAAGCCAACAGACGCAGCACGGTGAAACGCAGCAAAAACTCGCTCAGCTTCAGCCGTTGCTGGATACGCTGCCTGTGTGTGAAATCGAAGAGACAACCCCCATGTCGCTGGAGGGATGGCAGCAGATCCACAACGATTGCATCTCGCTCGCCAGCCAGTGGCAAACCTTGTCGCAGCAGGAAGCACTGGAAAAAGCGCGCCTGCAACAGGCCGAGCGCGAATTTGCTCAGGCACTGGCGGAATCACCGTTCAGCGATCGCGCGGCGTTTCAGGCGGCGTTGCTGGAACTGCCTGAGCGTGAGCGTCTGGAGCAACTGAAAGTGTCGCTTGAGAGCAAGCTTCAGCAGTGCCGCACGCTGGATACGCAGGCGCAAAATGCCCTGCAACGTCATCTGGCTCAACGCCCAACGACGCTCAACGATGATACCGCGCTTGAGCAGGTACAAACTCATCTATCGCACCTGTCCCAACAATTGCGCGAGAACAGCGCTCGTCAGGGCGAGCTTCGCCAGCAAGTGAAACAGGATGAAGAGAACCGCCGCCAGCAACAAAACCTGCTGCTGGAGATTGAAAAAGCCAGCGCGCAGGTAGAAGACTGGGCGCACCTGAACGCGCTGATTGGCTCCAGAGAGGGCGATAAATTCCGTAAATTCGCCCAGGGGCTGACGCTGGATAATCTGGTGTGGCTGGCGAATGACCAGCTTAGCCGCCTGCACGGGCGCTATCTGTTGCAACGTAAAGCCAGTGAAGCGCTGGAACTGGAAGTGGTCGACACCTGGCAGGCAGACGCGGTGCGCGACACCCGAACCCTCTCCGGCGGCGAAAGTTTCCTCGTCAGCCTGGCGCTGGCGCTGGCGCTTTCTGACCTGGTGAGCCACAAAACGCGTATCGATTCGCTGTTCCTTGACGAAGGCTTTGGCACTCTGGACAGCGAAACCCTCGACACGGCGCTGGACGCGCTGGACGCGCTCAACGCCAGCGGCAAAATCATTGGCGTGATTAGCCACGTAGAGGCGATGAAAGAGCGCATTCCGGTTCAGATAAAAGTGAAGAAAATTAACGGGCTGGGGTATAGCAGGCTGGATAAGGTGTTTGCGGTGGAGTGAGGGGGATATGTGCGCGCTGATGCCCTCACCCCGGCCCTCTCCCACAGGGAGAGGGAGAAAACCGCACCCACTTAAACTCTGGCACCATCGGTTCCCTCTCCCACAGGGAGAGGGAGAAAACCGCACCCACTTAAACTCTGGCACGGTCGGTTCCCTCTCCCTCGAGGGAGAGGGTTAGGGTGAGGGGGAAATGCGCGCACCGATGCCCTCACCCCGGCCCTCTCCCACAGGGAGAGGGAGAAAACCGCACCCACATAAACTCTGGCACCATCGGTTCCCTCTCCCTCGAGGGAGAGGGTTAGGGTGAGGGGGAAATGTGTGCACCGATGCCCTCACCCCGGCCCTCTCCCACAGGGAGAGGGAGAAAACCGCACCCACTTAAACCCTGGCACGGTCGATCCCTCTCCCTCGAGGGAGAGGGTTAGGGTGAGGGGGAAATGCGCGCACCGATGCCCTCACCCCGGCCCTCTCCCACAGGGAGAGGGAGAAAACCGCACCCACTTAGACCCTGGCACGGTCGGTCCCCTCTCCCTCGAGGGAGAGGGTTAGGGTGAGGGGGAAATGTGTGCACCGATGCCCTCACCCCGGCCCTCTCCCACAGGGAGAGGGAGAAAACCGCACCCACTTAAACCCTGGCACCATCGGTTCCCTCTCCCTCGAGGGAGAGGGTTAGGGTGAGGGGGAAATGCGCGCACAATTCTCCCCCTACAACGGCCACAACCACGCCGCGCCGCGCACGCCGCTGGAATCACCGTGCACCGCTTTACGAATCGGCGTTTCACATTCACCGCCAAACACCCATGGTTTCACTAATTCCGGCACCGTTTTGTACAAACGGTCAACGTTGCTCATCCCGCCACCCAGCACAATCACATCCGGATCGAGAATATTCACCACGTTCGCCAGCGATTTCGCCAGGCGCTGCTCATAACGACTAAACGCCTGTTCCGCCAGCGCATCGCCCTCTTCAACAAGCTGCATGATCTCGCGTCCTTTCAGCGCTTTTCCACTCAGCCGATGATAATCGGTCGCAAAGCCGGTACCGGAAATAAAGGTCTCAATACAGCCCTGCTTTCCGCAATAGCACGGCACTTCAGCGCGATAGCGCAGCTCGTCGTCGTCCATCCACGGTAGCGAATTATGCCCCCACTCGCCCGCCGTGCCGTTACCGCCAATGTGCGAGCGCCCGTTAATCGCCACGCCTGCGCCGCAGCCGGTACCAATAATCACCGCAAACACCGTTTGTGCCCCCGCCGCCGCGCCGTCAATCGCTTCGGACACCGCCAGGCAGTTAGCATCGTTGGCCAGGCGCACTTCCCGGCTCAGACGCTCGCTGAGATCATTATCAAACGGCTGCCCGTTCAGCCACGTGGAGTTCGCGTTTTTCACCACCCCGGTGTAGGGCGAAATCGAGCCGGGAATACCTATCCCCACCGTGCCGATTTGCCTGGTCGCCTCTTCCGCCATTTCCACCAAATGAGCAATGTTTTCAATCGTTTCCCGATAGTCACGCGGCGTGGGTAAGCGATGCCTGAACAGCTGCTCTCCCTTGTCGCTTAGCGCAATAACTTCCGTTTTTGTACCGCCCAGATCAATCCCAATACGCACAGAACGCTCCTTCTGAAATTCCCCGATTAACAATGCAAGCATAGAGACAATTCGTTATCATGCCCGCTGAATTTAACGATAAAGCCGTGGGAAATATCATGCTGTGGTTCAAAAATTTAATGGTTTATCGTCTCAGCCGCGACATTTCTTTGCGCGCCGAAGAGATGGAAAAACAGCTCGCTGAATGGACTTTCACCCCGTGCGGAAGCCAGGACATGGCGAAAACCGGTTGGGTTCCGCCGATGGGATCGTCGCAAAGCGATGCGTTGACCCACACGGCCAACGGCCAGATTATTATTTGCGCCCGTAAAGAAGAGAAGATCCTGCCGTCTCCGGTGGTGAAACAGGCGCTGGAAGCGAAGATCCACAAGCTGGAAGCCGATCAGGGCCGTAAGCTGAAAAAAACCGAGAAAGATTCGCTGAAAGACGAAGTGCTGCACTCTCTGCTGCCTCGCGCCTTTAGCCGTTTTAGCCAGACGATGATGTGGATCGACACCGTGAACGGTCTGATTATGGTCGACTGCGCCAGCGCGAAAAAAGCGGAAGACACCCTCGCCCTGCTGCGTAAAAGCCTGGGTTCACTGCCGGTTGTCCCGCTGACGATGGAAAACCCGATCGAACTGACGCTGACCGAATGGGTGCGTTCCGGCTCGGCGGCGCAAAGCTTCCAGATCCTCGACGAAGCTGAACTGAAAGCGATCCTCGAAGATGGCGGCGTGATCCGCGCGAAGAAACAGGATCTGGTCTGCGATGAGATCGCGGTACATATCGAAGCCGGTAAGCTGGTGACCAAGCTGGCACTCGACTGGCAGCAACGTATTCAGTTCGTGATGTGCGACGACGGTTCAATTAAACGTTTGAAGTTCAGCGATGAACTGCGTGATCAGAACGAAGATATCGACAGAGAAGACTACGCCGCACGTTTTGACGCTGACTTTATTCTGATGACCGGGGAACTGGCTGCTCTGATTAAGAGCCTGGTGGAAGGGTTAGGCGGGGAAGCACAGCGTTAAGGCTTCATATCTCCTTCCTGCCGCAGCAGGAAGGAGACACACTTACAGATAACGACAAAGGTAAGACGTCGGTTCCGCCACTTCCAGATGGAACTCGCTGTTGCCGGGCACGTTGAACACTTCACCAGCTGTATACACTTGCCACTCGGTTGCACCAGGTAGCAACACATTCAGCGCACCACTGACTACCGTCATCTCTTCCGGCTGCGCGGTGCCGAAGGTGTACTCGCCTTCCGCCATCACGCCGACGCTCGCGCGCCCGGTGCTGCTGCTGGTAAAACCAATGGATTTCACTTTTCCGTCGAAGTATTCATTGCTTTGAAGCATAAACAGGCCCTTATTGTCTTGTGTTTAATGACTCAATATAGGGTTGCGAACAGAAGCCTGTCACGCGAAATCAGAGTGTTAAACCAATAATTCTGCCGCCAGCCTGGCGACCAGCACATTTGACAGTAAAACAGGGACATCCAGCGCTTTTTGTAACAAATCACGGTGATGCTGATGGAAGCCTAAACAGTCAAGCACCAATACATCTGCGCCCTGCTCGATAAGTTTTCCCCCGGCGGTCACCAGTTCAAGATCGGTGCCGTGAATCGGGTTTGCCAGTTCGTAGTAGGGTTCAGAGGGCAGAATCTGCCACTTCTCCTGTTGCGCGCGAAGGATCTCCTTAATGGGAACAATCACGCCAACCTGATGACCTTCTACAATGGACGCCACTAACGGTGGAATAATCCGCTGAGGCTCGATGAGCATCGCGTTGCGCGCAACAAGATGCTCCAGCTTAAACGTATTCATCAGTAAAATGACGTCATACTGCTGATTATCCAGTACCTCAATAATGGCTTGCAGGTCACGCTCAATCTTCGAACGTGAGACTTCCACCAGTTGATTATCGTTAAGCAACGCCAGGATAGTCTCCTCTCCCGGTTGCGCCCCATACTCCTTCATAACCTCCTCACGACTCAGATTCCCTAACAAACTCTTATGGGTAATCTGATCTTCCCTGATGTGCTCAGTGAGTAGTGGCAATACTTCTTTGACGGGTACAACCCCTACCGTCAGAATCGCCAACGTCGTATTCATGTTATGTACCTTCTTTACAACCACTGCCTGCACACGGCTCTTTTAACCACTTAGCCACCTGGATGGATGAAAAAACACCGTTCAGAAGCGTAGCAGTTCATTTATCAGGCGGAATGTAAAGGTTCCGGACGATTCCGGCACGCTCCTGATATAACTTAACTTTAACCTTTTAATAACAGTTGCGATAAGTAAAAAGTGTGATTAAGGCCCGAAATAACCACTTTATTACCAGGGCCTTATTGAGAGGAATTAGCTTTTGGAAGGATCTTCATAGCGCTGCTTGGCATCAAGCGCGTCCTGCATCGTCGTGTGTTCACTGATCAGTGTATTCGGTTCGGGGTGATCGGCCCGCAACTGATACCAGGTGACGGTTTTATCCGTTGCACCTTTTTCTACCGTTTCGATTCGCGCTTCACGTGGATAGGGGGGCTTGGTCGGCATTGCTCTTCCTTATGTTGACTGTCAGAACATTAAGTATAGGCAATGCCAGAATCAGGAGGCGCGCGCCAGGCGCAGTTCGGTCAGAATTTGCTCAACCACGTCATCCGGGCAGGCTGAGGCATCGACAATGTGATGGGCCGTCTGGCGATAAAGCGCATCGCGTTGCGCCAGAATATCTGCCACTTCTTCGCTAATGGGTTTGCCTGTTAATGTTGGACGCTGGGACGCTTCCGGGAATGCTTCAAGGCGGCCCGCCAGGACGGAGACTGGCGCATTAAGGTATATGACCACGCCGTTTTTACGCATGAAATCACGATTCACTTCCGCCAGCACAATCCCCCCGCCGGTGGCCACGACCGTACCCGGTTGGGTGACGGATTGCAGCGTTTGCGTCTCGCGGGCACGAAATCCCGCCCAGCCTTCGCGCACCACAATATCGGCGACCGTCATGCCGGCCCGCTGTTGCAGCACCTGATCGGTATCCACAAAATGAAAATCACAGGCATGGGTAAGCCGTTGACCTATAGTTGTTTTTCCACAACCACGCGCGCCAATCAAAAAAATAGGCTGAGTCATGACCTGGCGTTCTCCCTGGAACGGTGAAGATGCGGGACGCATATCTGAATTAAGAATGATATCACCAAACTAGTACACAAGTAAGTGTAAATGTAGAGTTACAGCACTATCCAGGCTTTGCCAAACTGGCGCAAATGAGCCTGAAAACAGCACGCACAAAGGCGTAAAGAAAAAGTGTCACTTATTGTTTAGATAAATGTACACGAAAGCAGGCTTCGTTGACAAGCCAGCAGACGATGCAAACGGTAACACATTTTTGTGACGAAATTCACGTTAAGGATGTTTTGCCGTCAGCAGCCATTTATCGAGTTCCGCGGCAAACTGCTGCCTGTCGCGCTGGCTTAATGTGCCCGGCCCGCCGGTTTGCACGCCGCTTGCCCGCAGGGTGTCCATGAAATCACGCATGGTTAAACGCTCGCGAATCGTCGCATTGCTGTAACGCTCACCGCGTGGATTTAACGCTGCCGCGCCCTTCTCCAGCACTTCAGCCGCCAGCGGAATATCAGCCGTGATCACCAGGTCGCCCGGCTCACATAAACGCACAATTTCGTTATCCGCGACGTCAAAACCTTTTGGCACAACCATCGCCCGAATAAAGCGTGAGGGAGGCACGCGCAGATACTGATTCGCCACCAGCGTCACCTGCGTTTGGGTACGCTCCGCCGCACGAAACAGCACCTCTTTGATAACGTTCGGACAGGCGTCCGCATCAACCCAAATTGTCATGACCTCTCCTGACTTTGCAAAACGGTACGCAATGATGACACGCCCGTCGCGTGCTGTCGCGTAATGTTCGGGTTACTCGTCGCGACAAATCGCCTATAAAGGTACACTAATAAAAAAACACACAATGGGAGACATCATGGACAAGAAGATTGGCTTCATCGGCTGCGGGAATATGGGTAAAGCAATTCTTGGCGGCCTGATTGCCAGCGGTCAGGTGCTGCCGGGCCAGATTTGGGTCTATACCCCATCGCCGGATAAAGTGGCCGCCCTGCACGATCAGTTCGGTATTAACGCAGCTGAAAGCGCACAGGAAGTCGCCCAGGTGGCGGACATCGTCTTCGGTGCCGTGAAGCCAGGCATCATGATCAAAGTACTGAGCGAAGTCGCATCCAGTTTTAATAAAGATTCTTTGGTGGTCTCAATTGCCGCGGGCATCACCCTGGATCAACTGGCTCGCGCGCTCGGCCACGATCGGAAAATCGTCCGCGCGATGCCCAACACACCGTCGCTGGTCAATGCAGGCATGACCTCCGTTACGCCAAATGCGCTGGTTACGCCGGAAGATACCGCCGATGTACTGAACATTTTCCGCTGTTTTGGCGAAGCCGAGATTATCGCCGAACAGATGATTCATCCGGTCGTTGGCGTCAGCGGTTCCGCACCGGCGTATGTGTTCATGTTTATCGAAGCGATGGCTGATGCGGCCGTTGTGGGGGGGATGCCGCGCGCGCAGGCCTATAAATTTGCCGCACAGGCGGTAATGGGTTCCGCGAAAATGGTGCTGGAAACGGGTAAACATCCGGGTGAGCTAAAAGATATGGTCTGCTCGCCGGGCGGCACGACTATCGAAGCCGTTCGCGTACTGGAAGAGAAAGGATTCCGTTCAGCCGTCATCGAAGCCATGGCAGCCTGCATGGATAAATCAGAGAAAATGAG
Source organism: Pseudocitrobacter faecalis (assembly GCF_965231525.1). Taxonomy (NCBI): domain Bacteria; kingdom Pseudomonadati; phylum Pseudomonadota; class Gammaproteobacteria; order Enterobacterales; family Enterobacteriaceae; genus Pseudocitrobacter; species Pseudocitrobacter faecalis. The sequence goes on from NZ_CBDDNJ010000002.1 coordinate 3,305,508, forward strand.
TAAAGCCTGATTCTCTAAATAAAAATGCCCGGCTAAAAACGGCCGGGCGTTTCAGATTGCTGCCAACGTGCGCTTTGTTCTTGCCGAATGCGGCGCAAACGCCTTATCCGGCCTACAAAACATTGCGAATGCAATATTTAGCAGACACCTTGTAGGCCTGATAAGCGTAGCGCATCAGGCAATGTTGCGTTTCTCATCAGTCACAAACGCCCGGTAAAATCCTACCGGGCGTTTTTCTTGCCATAAAAGAGATTGCGTTAAGCGGATTTTTTCAGGCAGGCGCTCATAAATTTCTTACGGTCGTCGCCTTTTAATGACTGCTCGGTCGCTTTTGCATTACATTCGCGCATTTTCTGCTGCTGAGGCGTTACACCTTTCTCTTTCGCCGCATCCTGCCCTTTCAGGCACGCGCTCATGTAAGTTTTGCGCTCATCACCTTTGATTGTTTTCGCCGTGGCCTGCGCATTACAGTCACGCATGCGCTGCTGCTGCGGCGTTAATGTTTGATCTGCCGCACCTGCGGTAGAAACACAGCAGAGACCAAAAACAAAAGCACCCAGTATTGCGAGTTTCATTGCACTATCCTTATATAAGACAATCCTAATAATTCTGAACGCTGGCGGAAATAAAACAAGCCGACGGCGCTATTTAGCCGTCGGAAATAGTGGAAATATTACAGACCAAGCGCGGACTTCATGGTGTAGTAAAGATCGGTCTGGTCGGTCAGGCCAACGACATTCGCCGCATGGGGGCCGTACGCGGCAATGCGCACCTGCGTGCCGGTGTGCTCCATCGATTCTTCTTCCGAGTTACCGTAGCTCATTACCATAACCGCGCCGTCTTTGGTATTCAGCGCCTGGGTCAGGCCCGGCGCTTTGGTCTCCGGCGCGACAATCTGGCTGGCGTGCGCGTGGTCAGCGGTGACGATGACCAGCGTGTTTCCGTCTTTCTGTGCGAACGCCAGCGCTTTTTGTACGGCCTCGTCCAGATCGACCGTTTCACCAATTTGTCCACACGGATTCGCCGCGTGATCCTGTTTGTCGATCGACGCGCCTTCCACCTGCAAGAAGAAGCCTTTTTCGTTGCTACTCAGCAGCGTAATGGCCTTTTCGGTCATCTGCGCTAGCGTCGGCACGCTGTCGTTGCGTTTCGGGTTTGGCGTGCAGGTTACGGCGGGTTTATCAATGTTACCGTGATAGGATGCTTTCGGCCCTTCCCAGCGCACCGGCATGTTGCCGTCAGAGAACAGTCCCAGCAGGGGTTTATCCTGATTCGCCACGGTGATACTCGCCAGTCCACTGGCATCGCTTATCAGCTGGTAGCCGCGCGCCTGCGCCTGCTCGCGTAGGGTTTTGCCTTGCCATTCGCCCGCGGTGGCGGTTTCAGCAAAGGTTTTTGCACCGCCGCCTAACGTGACGTCTGCACGCGCGTTCAGCAGTTGCTCGGTAATGGAGCCTTTCCCGCCTTTTTCCAGCGCGTTCGTCGGGCATTTTTCCGTGGTCACACTTGGGCCATAGCATTTACGTGACGTCACGTGAGAAATCTGTGCCGCGGGGGTCGCATCCTGCAATTCGGCGGTTGAAACATTGCCCGTTGCCAGGCCCGCAGATTTTGCCAGCTCAAGCAGCGTTTGATGCGGCTGCTCATGAATATCCACGCCCAACGCGCCGTTATAGGTTTTCACACCGGTGCTCCATGCGGTGGCGGAGGCAGCGGAATCAGTGACGTAATCCGGTTTGCCGGTTTTTTTATCCAGCGCGTAGTGGGTGTACTGTCCGGTCAGTGGTAGCGCATCGATACCTTTAAAGAAACCGCCCGCGCCCAGCGCGTAGTTGCGCGCAGCGGTAATTTCGGAATCCCCCATACCATCGCCAATCAACAAAATTATGTTTTTCGCCGGTTTATCAATGATCGACGCGCGCAGCGCCGCCGACTGGTCACCGCTCAAACGGCGCGCGCCACCGGGGGCAGTAATGTCACCCTGCGCTGCACGGCTATCAAGCGCGGGTGCGGCAGTGGTTTCTGCGTGAATAATCGGGGTTGCCAGCAGAGGTAATAACGCGACAAAGAGTGCGCTGTATTTCATTATTCTCATCTCCATGAAAACGCTAAATAAATAAAATCGAAGCGACTGTATAAAAGTGAGATGACAGTGAGATGACACTATTTTTACATTTTTATCATGGTTGTCATTCCCTGCTGCACAAGGGAAAAACGTGAGCGGTCATAAAAAATGAAAGATATTCTGGTGATGAGAAAAATATTTTGTGCCGTTTATCCTGTCATCAAAACGTAATCCCTCTTTCAGCTCACATTTTTCGGAAATAGTTTTACTACTGTCACATTTTCTCTGGTTTTTTACCCACTTGCCGCCGCCCGGTATCGCACCGCAATATAGAAACAATGTTTTATTTCGACACAGAACAGGAGTTCCACTATGCGATACCGTACCAGAGCACTGAGTCTGGCTATTTTATTTTCACTTTCACACTTCGCCTCAGCGGAAGAACTTCACGTGTGGATTCGTGCCAGCAATGATTCCAAAGTCATTTATCAAAAACTGGCAAATACTTTTGAAAAACAGACCGGCATTTCCATTAAATATTTCAATGCGGTGACCGATTTTGACCAGCGTCTGGCACGCGCCGCTACCGGAAATGCATTACCGGATGTCGTATTTAATGACGCTATTATTGTTGGGCAGATGGTGCAATTGGGGATTGTTGATGAAATTGATCCGACAAAACTGAAACACGGCGCGGATGTTTATGAGGCAGCCTGGAAATCAACACAACTGCCCGACGGCAAATATTATGGCGTTCCCACCTCAGCACATACTTATGCTCTGTTTATCCGCCAGGACTGGCTGAATAAACTCGGTATGAAAGCCCCAACCACCTGGGATGAACTAAAAAAAGTCGCGCACGCGTTTACCTTCGATGACCCGGATGGCAATGGCAAAAACGACACCTATGGCTTTGTGATGCCGCTCGCCACTACGCGCGGTTACGCCAGTTCGTTCTCCTCTTCTTATCTCTGGCAGGCAGGCGGCAACTATCTGGTCGCGACGCAACCCGGCAAATTTAAGGGCGCGCTCGATAGCAAAGAGGCCGTCACAGCAATGACCTTTATGCGCAGCATGGTTTGTGAAGGTGTATCGCAACCGGGCGCAATCAATCAGACCACCGCCGACGCGAACACCTCTTATCGCTCAGGTCAAAGTGGAATGTACTCCTCTGGCCCGTATCACATCGCCCTGTTTGATAAAGATCCGGGTAAAGCGGCCTACACGGTAGTGCCACCGCCAGCCGGGCCGGGAGGCACAACTTCAATGGCGGAAGGTACCACCGCATTCCTGATGAAAACCAGCCAGCACAAAGCGGCCGCGATGAAGTTTCTCGAATTTATGATTTCACCTGAAGGGCAGGAAATTGGCATGGCGGTACACAGTAGCTCAATGCCTGTCGTCAGGTTACCGGTGAACAAAAAGCTGGCAATCGCTGATTATCATCCCGATCCTAAATGGGCAGTCTTCGCGCAAACTTACGCGAAAGATGGGCGCTATATGCCGCAAATTCCGAACTGGATCCCGGTGCGCCAGATAACGGCAGATGGATTTAATAAAATTTACGCCGACTGTAATAGCGATATTCCGGGATTACTGGAGGAGATTAACAACAAGGTTAATGCGGAGCTGAAGCGTCAAAATGTGTGGGCTGAGTAGTTCGACCTATTCCCCCTCTCCCCGAAGGGGCGAGGGGGCAGTACAAGTTCGGAATTGACTACCGCGCGGTTTTACTGCGCCGCAGCATCACCATCAGTTGCCAGATATTAATCAGCACGATAATCGCCGTGGCCACAAACACCCAGCGAAAACCCGCCATCGCAGAGACAGACGCCCCGATGAGCGGCCCGGCAACGTTGCCTAAATACATAAACGATTGGTTGTAGCCGAAAATTCGCCCGGTTACGCGCTCGCTGATGTACTTGAGGAGCAGCGTCTGCACCGCAGGCAGCATCGCGCCATCGGCAAAGCCGAGCAAAAAGCGTAGCACGCCAAGCTGGAATGGCGTGGTCACAAACGACATGGCGAAAAACAGCACCACCGCAAAGCACAATGTCGCCAGCAGAATGCGCGCGGTGCCGATGCGATCGCCCAGCTTGCCAAGCCGTGGCGCGGAGATCAGCGCCGATACGCCCGGTACCGCGGCGATCATCCCGCTCAGGAACGCGATATTATTACTGTCCGGTGCCATCGATTTAATAAACAAGGCCAGAATCGGGCCAATCGATCCGTTACACAGTTGGATCACCATGGTGGTGACAAACAGACTTATCACCAGCCCCGGATACGGCAGCGAAGCGAATACCGCTTTGCCACTCAGGCGCTCTGCTTTGCTGCTCTGAGGGCGCACACCCTCTTTGATTAAAAACAGAGTGACCAGGAAACTTATCATCAGCAAAAACGCGGTGATGTAAAAGACCATCCGCAGACCCATATGATCCGCCAGGAAACCACCGAGCAACGGCCCGCCAATGACCCCGCTAATCTGCGCGGTAGAGAGCGTACTCAGCGCCCAGCCGCTCCGCTCGCGTGGCACCTGTGAAGCCACCAGAGCCATCGCGTTGGGGATATATCCCGACGTCAGCCCCATCACGCCGCGCAGAATAAACAGCTGCCAGACGTTGGTGGCAAAGGCTTGCAGCAAAATGGCGATCGCCATACCCAATGACGCGCGCAGTAGCATCAATTTGCGCCCTTTACGATCCGCCAGGCTCCCCCACATGGGCGAGACAATCGCCGAAACCAGAAAAGTGATACTGAACGTCAACCCTGACCACATTGAGAGCGATTCATGAGACGTGACGCCCAGTTGCGCCACGTAGAGCGGCAAAAAGGGCAGAATTTGACTGATGGCGAGGCCGGTAAAGAAGCAGCCAAACCAGACAGAGATGAGATTAACCTTCCAGGATTCCATAACGACGCGTTTTCGTTCACTTATGCGGACAAGTGCACAGGGTAGCAAGTTGTATGGCAGTCGGTATTGTCAGAGATGCGCTCGCGGTGAGTTTAGGATTTTATCATTGATTTGCTATTTTCTGTGAACGATCTCACGTTTTAATTCCCACCAAAAAGAGAGTTATGCTTAGCGGCAAAGCCCGTAGCCGCGCATACCGAGATGAAAATGATTGGCGTGCGCGGCGTTATAGTTTGGCCCAAGCCCATTTCCATAATACTGGCAGCTTGAGGCCAAAAGCGTTTGCAGGAACGGTTGGGTTTGCGGCTGATTCCAGCCCTTCAGCACGCTAACCTGTTTGCCGTTTTCCAGATGGAACGCGCTGATATCCAACGCATTTGCCGTGGCATGTTCGCTCAGCGGGCCGTCGGCGCGATGATAAATATTGCGACAGGCAAAACTCCCCAGATGATCAATGCGCGTCACTTCGCTGTTTAACATTTTCCGGGAAAGGGGCTTAACCTGCTGTTCCACATATAACGCGCTGCTCAGTGCCAGGCGGCAACTGGCGAGAAAGCGATTGCTTAGCTTCACCGTGCCAAAATCACGCACCTGTACCACATCCGTGAGCGGGCAGGCGCCACCGCTCGGTGCCATTCGTTGTGTGCTGATAAGTTTTTGCTGATTTGCCTCGTCCAGCAGCGTCTGACACTGCGCATCCGTAATCGCTTTCAGCTTCCAGCGCGTGACCAGCCCCGGCGGATCGTTAAGCATTAACGGCGTAAATGGATTGTACCAGGATGGCAGCATCTGATAGCCCCCATAGCCAAGAGCGATAAGCCCCGCAAATACCAGCCAGCGCGTGATTTTCATCGGCTCTCCTGCCTGCAATAAAGTTAAAGATTATGGCAGATAGCCCGGAAATCACGTGGTATGTTATGTGCTTTGCGTTTGGAACGGATGGAATTAAAGATGGCGAAGTTGCGGGTTGGGATTGTTTTCGGCGGGAAATCAGCAGAGCACGAAGTGTCGCTGCAATCGGCTAAGAATATCGTTGAAGCCATTGATAAAACACGCTTTGATGTGGTACTGCTCGGCATTGATAAGCAGGGGCAGTGGCACATAAACGATGCGCAAAACTATTTGCTGAATGCGCAGGACCCGGCAAAAATCGCCCTTCGCCACTCTGATGTGACGCTGGCGCAAATTCCAGGGAAAACCTCGCAGCAGTTGATTAACGCCGAGAGCGGTCAGCCACTGGGCGCCATTGACGTCATTTTCCCGATTGTTCACGGCACGCTCGGCGAAGATGGCTCCCTGCAGGGTATGCTGCGGGTGGCGAATCTGCCGTTTGTGGGTTCCGATGTGCTGAGTTCTGCCGCCTGCATGGACAAAGACGTCACCAAGCGACTGCTGCGCGACGCCGGGCTGGCTATCGCGCCGTTTATTACCCTGACGCGCAGCAACCGTAACCGTATTTCGTTTGCGGAAGTAGAAGCGAAACTGGGCCTGCCGCTGTTTGTAAAACCTGCCAACCAGGGCTCTTCCGTCGGCGTCAGCAAGGTCAACAGCGAAGCGCAATATCAACAGGCCGTGGCGCTGGCCTTTGAGTTTGACCACAAAGTGGTGGTTGAACAGGGCATTAAAGGCCGGGAGATCGAATGCGCCGTGCTGGGCAATGATGAACCGCAGGCCAGCACCTGCGGCGAAATTGTACTGAACAGCGAGTTCTACGCTTACGACACTAAATATATTGATGATAACGGCGCGAAAGTGGTCGTTCCGGCGGCGATTCCGGCCAATATCAACGATAAAATTCGCGATGTTGCCGTGCAGGCGTATCAGACGCTGGGTTGCAGCGGCATGGCACGCGTCGATGTGTTCCTGACAGCCGAAAATGAAGTCGTCATTAACGAAATTAATACGCTGCCAGGTTTCACCAACATCAGCATGTATCCAAAACTGTGGCAGGCGAGCGGGCTGGATTACACCTCGCTGATTACGCGTTTGATTGAGCTGGCACTGGAACGCCATCAGGCCGACAGCGCCCTTAAAACCTCGATGTAAGGGGCTAGTTAGCCCCCTCTTGTGCGCCGTCGTCCTCCGGGCGGCGGCGAATAATTAACCCCGCCAGCCAGAAGCTAATCACCCACGTGACCATCCCAACCGCGTAGGTCTGCCAGCCTTTCGCTTCAAAACCCAGCAAGCCAACCACGCCGTTAAGAATAAAAATCAGACCGATAGCGAACGCATAGTAGTGCCAGTCACGGCGAATTTTAGCAGGTAAATTCATAACGGCTCCGGAGATAAAAAAAGCATTTTCACATATCCCTCGCCGCGTATCTGTGGTGTAAACAGCAATTACTGAATGTTAGTAAAATGTTTACATTCTTAATTTGTGATCGTGACACAACTCCGCGCAATCCAGGACGAATCCTTAACCGAAATTACCATAATTCTTATACTGCACATTGAGGAAGGCTGTCACACTCATGCCAGTATCACGGTCATGTAATGAAGTCCGGGAGGTCTTTATGACAGATTTCGCCTTGTCAAAGCTCATCCTTAATGGGAAAAAAAGCGCCTCTTCCGCGCCGGGTAACGTCGCCTACGTGGTGTTTGTCCTGCTCTGCTTTTGGGCCGGCGCGCAATTGCTCAACCTGCTGGTGCACGCGCCTGGCGTTTATGAGCATTTGATGCAAATGCAGGATACGGGTCGCCCGCGTGTAGAAATGGGGCTTGCTGTCGGTACCCTGTTTGGTCTGGTGCCGTTTCTGGGCGGTTGTGCGATTTTAGGCTTCGTGGCGTTAGTGATGCGCTGGCGTCGCCAGCGCTAATATCAGTTCGCCATACACTTCGCCCGACGGTCGTCGACGCGTTTCGCAAACCACGCCGTGGTGAGATTTCGCGTGATCTTCGGGCTTTCCAGTTGAATACCTGGCAGCATCTCTTTCACCAGCGTTTTGCCGGTTTTCTGCTGCGCTATTTTATACACGCCTTTATAAAGCTCGGTTTCTTCAAACGCCAGGCTGTCGCCCTTTTTCAACTGGCGATGGATTTCATCATTACTCATCGACAGTTTGTCAGCAAGCTTACGTACCGCAAGCTCGGTTTTCCCCGCCTCATCGCTGTCATAGCGGATTAAATCACCATCCAGCGCCAGCTTAACCCCGGTTGCTTTACTAACCGCATACTGGAATGCGGCGTTACGGCTGGCGTACCAACCCGCGTTGAAGTCTGCAAATCGGTAAATAGAGGCAGTGTAATTGGCTGGATAGTTCAGCAAATGATACGTGCCGAACCATAACCCACCGCGCAGACTGAAGACTTCCTGACGTACGGTGCCGTCCATTTTCCACGGATAACCACGCGTATGTGCCTCGGCAAAAGCAATGCTCACCTGCATTGGCCCCCCCGTATGTACCGGGTTCAGCGAGCCAAACAGCGTCTGCCCCATAGGCACCATATTGATAAAGTCGTCAAAAATCGCGCTCAGCTGTTTTTCTGTTTTCACGTTGTCCAGCCGCTCGCTGTAACTTTTACCGTTTGGTGAGGTGATTTTCAGGGCGGTATGTACGAGAAACAGCGGCACATGCATACGCTCGGCGCGACGGTCAATTTCCTGCCAGGCGATTTTACTTAGCCCTGGTACGGCGGGATCTGCCTGATAGTTCGATTCCTGCTGTGCCACCGCCAGCACCGAACAGATGTTCTCTTTTGTCGGTGCCAGCTTTTGGCTTTCGAAGGTTTTTGCCAGCGCCTGCGCCCAGGCATCTCTGTCCTTCACGCTGGCCGGTATTTTTTGCCGCACCACCGACGCCACATCAACGGGCTTCTCCCCCTTCTTCAGCGTCGGTGTCTGTTGGCTGGTACACGCGCTTAATATCAGCCCCGCCAGCAACGTTAACGGGAGTGAGACATAACGTGATACTGGCGTCATCGTGCGGCTTCCTTGTAGAAATTAACTGAATGTGTGGGTCACTTCCTGGAGATCTTTGTCATCCAACTGGTGCTCGAAACTGCGCAGACGTTTGTAGATAGACATCAATTCCACCAGCGTCGTCCAGGAGCTAATCAGATACTGGAACGAGCCGCGCACCTGACCGAATACGTTGAGGATCTGCTGCATCAGGCCCAGCGTGATTGCACCAGCGGCAATCGATGGGAACAACAGGAATAAACCGAAAACGTTATCGACCTGAAGATACAGGATACGGGCAATGTTGAAATACATATAGTGGAAATAGAGACGAAAATAGTTACGGCGCACGGCGCTGAACAGTTGACGCACGGTTGGCGGCGTAGCGCGGGTTTCATCATCTTCCCCATAGACCAGCTCTTTACGATACGCCGCTTCCACACGTTGGTTTTTAAACTCCAGCCCAGGCAGTTTGATACCGACAATCGCCAGCAGCCCGGTGCCCATCAGCGACCAGATGATCGCGGCAATCACCAGACCATATGGAATACTGCCAAGAATTGGCAGCGACGGCACGTGGGCCGAGAGCGTAACCAGCACCGGCAGGAAGGCAATCAGCGTCATGATGGCGTTGATAAAGCTGGTACCCATATCTTCAAGCGTGGAGGCAAAGCGCATGGTGTCTTCCTGCACACGCTGCGCGGCACCTTCGATATGACGCAGGTGATCCCAGTGCGCCATATAGTGTTCGTTCATTGCGGTACGCCAGCGGAAGACGTAGTGACTGACAAAGAAGTTATTAAGCACCCCGACGGTGACGGCAATCAGGGCAATGCCAAGGAAAATACCAACTTCCTGATAGAGCTGGTTAATGGAGACTTTATTTGGCGAGGTCAGCGCCTGTTGGATGAGATCCCAGAACGGGGCATACCAGGCGTTGACCGCCACGCCCACTTCCACCAAAAACCAGGTGACGAAAATAATCAGCGCGGTACCCAGTACCGACCAGTACTGCCAGCGATGTGGGCTGCGCACAAACCAGTAAAGCGCGAAGAGCCCGACACAAACCGCGTAGAAAGCATAGAACACCAGATAGTTCAGCGACCAGAAGCGGGCTGCGCTAATCGGCACATCCTTCGACGCATGAACCAGGTTCAGCAGCCAGCTTCCTCCACCCGCTTGCCAGAAAATGACGGCAATCAACGCCCAAATAAAGGCCGAGAGAAAAAAAGGCCCCGGCTTGGGGAAAAAAGACTTAAACATAATGCTCTCCTGCTAACTTCTTATGGTTCTGGCGTTTGCTGTGTACAACACAAGTCCTGTCGCAGCATGTGCTGCAACCAAAGGGATACCACGTAAAAACGAGAGATAACCGCACAATGAGACCGATAAACAGGCGCTTAGTTCGCCGGTGAAAGGTGCAAAATCGCCTTAACGATATTTCAGTTGTAACGAGGTTTCCATAACGGTTTGACTCAATTTTTAACCGTATTCAGCGACACGGATGGAATATTCATCTTATCTATCATACGCGACGGATCACAAAAGTGTGTCTTCAATACAAAGTTTCATATCTACGGTTACTCACCGTTACGTTTTTCCCGCTATGATAGCGTTTAATGGCGCTTTCTCAGGTGCCGATTCACGGTGTATATAAGTAAGCACTGTTCTCCCCTTTCATTTATGGATGCCTTCGTTGAAACGTAGTCTGCTTTTTTCTGCCGCGCTCTGCGTGGCGTCATTGACATCGGTCCAGGCGGCTCAGTCCATCGCCGACCCCGTTTTCGCTTCTGACATTGTCGACCGCTATGCTAACCATATCTTTTACGGCAGCGGCGCCACGGGGATGGCTCTGGTGGTTATCGATGGAAACCAGCGCGTCTTCCGCAGCTTTGGTGAAACCCGCCCGGGCAACAACGTGCATCCTCAGTTAGATTCTGTGATTCGTATCGCGTCGCTGACCAAGCTGATGACCAGCGAGATGCTGGTGAAGCTGCTCGACCAGGGCGTGGTGAAGCTTGACGATCCGTTAAGCAAGTACGCCCCACCTGGCGCGCATGTGCCGACCTACCAGGGCTCGCCAATTCGCCTGGTCAACCTCGCCACGCACACCAGCGGTCTACCGCGTGAGCAGCCGGGCGGCGCGGCGCATCGCCCGGTGTTTGTCTGGCCGACTCAGTCGCAACGCTGGTCTTATCTGAATAATGCAACGCTGAAAGCGGCACCGGGTAAACAGGCCAGCTATTCGAATCTGGCCTTCGACCTGCTAGCCGATGCACTGGGCAATGCCGCCGGTAAGCCTTATTCACAGCTGTTTGAAGAGCAAATCAGCCGCCCATTGGGCATGAAAGATACGACCTTTACGCCGTCGCCGGATCAGTGCCGTCGTTTGATGGTTGCCGAGAAAGGTGCCAGCCCGTGCAACAACACGCTGGCTGCAGTCGGCAGCGGCGGAGTGTATTCCACACCTGGTGATATGATGCGCTGGATGCAACAGTATTTGTCTTCTGATTTCTATCATCGCAGTAATCAGGCAGATCGGATGCAGACGTTGATTTATCAGCGTAATCAGCTTACACGGGTTGTAGGTATGGATGTGCCCGGTAAGGCGGATGCGTTAGGTCTGGGATGGGTCTATATGTCGCCCAAAAACGGTCGCCCCGGAATTATTCAGAAAACGGGCGGCGGCGGTGGATTTATTACCTACATGGCAATGATCCCGCAGGAAAACGTGGGCGCTTTTGTCGTCGTCACCCGTTCTCCGCTTACCCGATTCGTCAATATGAGCGACGGTATCAATAATCTGGTGACGGAACTTAGCGGTAATCAGCCACTGCCCGTTCCTGGTTCTTAATAGTCGTAGGGCAAACGCGTGATGCTGACGAGTTTGCCCTTTTCCATCTGGATATAATTTCCCTTACGCAGAGCGGAGAGCACTTCGGCAATGACCGAGCGCGAGATATTCGTTCTGTGCTGGATAAACCTCATCACGCCCACCCTTGCGCGCAAATTATCATTCCACTTCGCCATCACCAGCAACGTACTGCGGATCTGTTGATAATTGCTGGAGCCAATCAACTGCGCGTCACGTATTTCCAGCATACGATGTTGCCAGGTCACCCAATAGAGCGCTTCGCGCCAAAGCTGATAGCGCGTCAGACAATGTAGCGTATCCTGCACGGGCAGATAATAGCCGCGACAATCGCTTTCGGTCGTAATGGTGTAGTCCTGCTGGATCTTCATAATGGCACCGACAAGGCCAAAAATCGCCGGGCTTTGCGACATGCCAAACATGATATTGCCCGGATTGCGGTTAATAGAAACCGAGCCTTGTGAGATAACGAGGGTATAGTCTTCTGTCTTTTTGTCTTCCGGCAAGATAATGGTGCCAGCCGGTAAATCAAAATGGATACCGCGAGGAGATAAGTGCTTATCAAGAGTAACAAATTCGCTCAGTGGTTTACTCAATGCAGGCATTTTCTACCATCCATGTAAAAATGCCCGCCATTGCAATGACGGGCATGAGTAACGTTTCAGTTAAACAGGGAAGTTGCCTTCCCCGTCTACCGGAGAGCCATTACCAGGTGTATTTAACACCAGCGTTTGCGCCCCAATCCTGATCAACATCGCCGCCGCCGAGGTAGTTAACACCGGTGTAAGCGCTGAAGTTTTTGGTGAAGCTGAACTGGCTGCCCACGCCTACGCGTACTGCGGAACCTTCAACACCGTTGTCAATGTTGTCGCCGTTGACGTTGGTATCGTTGTTAGCATCGTCATACACATAAGCCAGTTTGAAGTAAGGCGTCAGAGCCTGGTCACCGTAGTTGAAGGTGTAACCAGCATCAACGCCCAGTTCATAACGCAGGCTGTCGTAGTCCTGGCTACCTACATCCATACCGTTGCTCAGGCTGTAGCTATCGCCAGACTGGAACAGGCCAGAAATCGCACCGTACGGCGTTACGTAACCCGCGTCGTTGATTTTCCAGTCGTAGCCCAGTTTCAAGCCAAAGCCCCATGCATCGGCAGTGGTGTCGCCATCCACGTATTCGCCATTGCTCATGGTTGCGCTCAGGTCGTTGTTGAAGCGGCTGTAGCTTAAGTTGCCATCAACAAAGATGTTGTTCGCGAAGCGTGCAGAAGAGTAGACATAGGCAGACTGGCTGTCTTGATCCACCTGACCAGTGCGGTCATTCATGTCGCCTTTGGCGAATGCAGCTGCAGCACCAACGATCCATTTCGCGTTGTTACCGTCGATTTTGCTATCAACACCGACCATGATGCCGTTGACATCCTGGTCATAGTTGATGGTGCCGTTGTCGCCGTTGAAGTTGCCACCGAAGTAGCTCACCCACGCGCCGCCATTGTCTTCAAAGCCATGACGAGAGGTGTTCAGGCGATTGTTCAGGGTATCCTGCTGCATGTTCCACACGTTGGTGTTTGCAGACGGGATGCTCAGCGCCATGTTCGCGTAATCGGTCAGCTCCATCTGTTGCAGAACAACCGTGTTGCCTTTCTGCTGTGCCTGATAGGTGTATGCACCCAGGTCAGCTTTGTTGGCAGCAGAGAAGGTAGCGTTGGTTTTGGTGTCATCGATATAGATGAGCTGCTTGCCTTTGTAATCAGCAACCGCACCAGCGCCAGTTGAGTTGTCGATACGAACTTTGTAGTTACCGGTAGCAGCTACAACGTTATCAACAGAGCTGTTGTCAACTTCGTCGCCGTTGTTAATGTCGTTGTTGCCATTAACAGTCAGGTGACCATCAGAGTTCATCGCAATAACACCATAGCCGTAGTTAGCTTTGCTGGTGTCGTTGGTACGATCGTTGACGAGGTCTGCATTCAGGATGTAGTCATTGCTATGAATGTCGAACACACCTGCGTAAACGTTGCCGTGGTTATCTTTAACGTTGCCGCTGGTCAGTTCCAGGGTATCAGTTGCAAATACGCTGGAGATGTCATTCATGTTGGTGTTGACATCCAGCACACCACCGTTAGTAACGGTAATGGTGTTGGCATACAGCGGTGCTGATGTCCAGGCTGAAGCAGTATCTTCACCGAAGTTAACGGTTGAGAAGGTATCAATGGTCAGGTGATCGGTGTTAACTTCACCGTTGACTTCCATTGAAGAACCACCGTTAAGGGTAATGGTGTCAGAAGTCAGGGAAGAATCTGCGCTCACGTTAACCTGAGAACCGCTGTTGATAGCCAGGGTATCAATCAGAGATTCTTTAGTGGTTTCCCAATCTGAACCGTTGTTCAGAACAACGTCGAATACGCCGCTCTGGAATGCATTAGCGTTATCAACACGGTTCCAGCCATCTTCAGAGTAAGAAGCGTACGGGTTCAGGCTGTTTGGCGCAACGTCATAGAATGCTTCGTCGGCAACAACAACGTCATAATCGATATTCGCTGAACCAACCCATTTGGTGTTGTTCAGGGTCAGTTTCAGATGATCAACGTTCTGATCGTCAGTCGCCCAACCGCCGTGTGTGTAAACAGAGGTAGAGTTGTCAACCAGGTGACCTGTCGCATCAAAGTTTGCGTTCCAGGTACTGTCAAATACAACATCGCCCAGTAACTGGGAATTGTTGAAAGTAACGTTGTTGACCATACGATAATCAGAAGTTGCATCATCAATAAAGGCTAATGCAACATCATCAGCAGCAGATGCGCCATTGCCGTAGTCACTTGGTTCAACAGAGTTGCCGAAATGACCACGATCTGATTGCTCGTCTTCGGTTAATGAACCAGAAGTTACAGTAGAGTTATTAACAACGATGTTGTTGTCCCACTGATGGCCTTCAGTGTTATAAGTTTCATTACCCAAGTCGTTCTGAACCAGAGTAATGCCTGCAACATGGGAGTTGTTGCTGATATTGATGTTACTTTCAACATCCAGAGTAACAGCAGTGCCAAGACCGGCGGTTACCAGGCGATCATAATCAGTCTTAGACGTTTTACCGTCTGCATCCAGATAAGTATCGGTGAAGTAGAAGGCGTCAAAATCATCGTCAATCGTAGAATTAGCGATGTTCAGAGTGAAGATGTCACCATCAACCCAGTCGTGGCCAGTATAATCGCTACCGTTGGTCCAGACATAGTCGCCGTAACCGATCTGGTAGGATGTAACCATACCATGAACATTTGAATTGGTAATGTTCAGGGTATTGCCAGTATCTGTACCGTAGTCATGGTTCAGATAATAGGTAGAAATTACACCATTCACAGTGTCGCCGCTGAAAGTGGTATCAAAATAACCATCAGCTGCGTGGTCATATACATAACCACCGTAGGTCAGATAGTCATGATCATTTTTAGTGCTGTCACCCCAATTGTAGAGGGTGGCTGCGTCATCATGATACCCAAAAGTATCATAAGTAGTAGCATTTGCCTGAGAGGCGATTGCCAAAGTGCAAGCCAATGCTAATTGTGATACTACAAGTTTCTTTTTCCAGGAGTGCATTTGTCATCCCTCCTCAGGGACGTATATTCGTTGGTCCATCAATTAACAATGCAATAAAGAGATTGTTGCCTCACGATTATGCGATGCACGAAGTAAAAGGTTCAATTAATCTTTACTTAATGTCTGTATCCGGACAACTTAAATAAATAATAAAGGTGCAGCGCAGGAAAAATTAACCCCAATAATTTCAATACATAACACCACTCTCCAGCCTAAAGCCCCCTCATTTCTCATCAAAGAAAAAAACAAAATTATTCACCACCAAAATTTGAAAAAACAATTCATTAAAACTATAAAAAAACAAAAACACTCAACACCATCAAAAATAAAATTAGTATCTATGAATACCATTAAAACCAAATAAAACCTTATATATAAAAAACACGTAAAAATATCATCATTCATCATTTGAAATAATTTAAGATATTCCTGAAATTTGCTGCGCTACCCACCCCCTGCCTTCCCCCTTTATAAGCACAACTTTAGTAAAACATCCCGGTGATGATTCGGTTACAATGGAGGTCTGTTCCACAAACATCAGGCAAATCATGACCGATTTAATCACTCGCCCACGCCGTCTGCGCCGCTCGCCAGCGCTGCGCGCTATGTTTGAAGAGACAACACTGAGCTTAAACGACCTGGTGTTGCCGATCTTTGTTGAAGAAGAGATCAACGACTACAAGGCCATCGACGCCATGCCAGGCGTGATGCGTATCCCGGAGAAACATCTCGCCCGCGAAATCGAACGTATTGCGAATGCGGGTATCCGCTCGGTAATGACCTTCGGTATTTCGCATCACACCGACGCCACCGGCAGCGATGCCTGGAAGGAAGACGGCCTCGTGGCGCGTATGTCGCGCATCTGTAAAGACGCCGTGCCGGAAATGATTGTCATGTCCGACACCTGCTTCTGCGAATATACCTCTCACGGCCACTGCGGCGTGCTGTGCGATCACGGTGTGGATAACGATGCAACCCTGCTGAATCTGGGCAAGCAAGCGGTGGTTGCCGCAGCGGCAGGTGCAGATTTCATCGCGCCGTCTGCGGCAATGGATGGTCAGGTGCAGGCAATCCGTCAGGCGCTGGACGCTGCCGGATTTACCGATACTGCAATCATGTCCTACTCCACTAAATTCGCCTCCTCGTTCTATGGCCCGTTCCGCGAAGCGGCAGGCACAGCGCTGAAAGGTGACCGTAAAACCTATCAGATGAATCCTATGAACCGCCGCGAGGCAATACGAGAATCACTACTTGATGAAGCACAAGGTGCAGATTGTCTGATGGTGAAGCCGGCGGGTCCGTATCTGGACATTTTGCGGGATATTCGTGAACGTACAGAGCTGCCGATTGGTGCATATCAGGTGAGCGGTGAGTACGCGATGATCAAATTCGCCGCTCAGGCGGGTGCGATTGATGAAGAGAAAGTCGTGCTGGAAAGTCTGGGTGCGATTAAGCGCGCGGGTGCGGATCTTATCTTTAGCTACTTTGCGCTGGATTTGGCTGAGAAGAAAATTCTGCGCTAGTGGGTGGTTTTTCCCCCTCACCCTAACCCTCTCCCTCAAGGGAGAGGGGAGTGATTGTGCATGGTTGTTAAGTTCTTCGCCGGCTTTTCCCCCTCACCCTAACCCTCTCCCTCCAGGGAGAGGGGACTGATTGTGCACAGTTGCTAAGTTCTGCGCCGGTTTTCCCCCTCTCCCTGTGGGAGAGGGCCGGGGTGAGGGCATCAGCCCGCACATTTCCCCCATCAAGCACGATAAAACGGCTTATCCCCCAGAATCGTTGCCCGGTGCATAATCCGTCGCTGCGGCAAATAATCGGCATTGGCGTAGTGCTGCGTGACACGGTTATCCCAAATCGCCACATCGTTTGGCTGCCAGCGCCAGCGCACCTGAAATTCTGGTTTCGTGATATGCGCAAACAGAAAACTCAGCAGCGCCTCGCTCTCTTTCTCCGACACATCCACAATTCGCGTCGTAAATCCTTCGTTAACGAACAGCGCCTGCTTGCCCGTTACCGGATGCGTGCGCACCACCGGATGCAACAGTGGCGGATGTTTGGCCACTGCTTCCAGCCAGCGCTGATGCTCCTCTTCGGTTTTGCGGTATTTATATTCCTGGAACGATTTCTTAAAATCGTGCTCTGCCTGCAATCCGCTTAACAGTTTACGGAACGGCTCAGAAAGCGCCTCCCACGCCGCAATACCGCTTGCCCATAACGTATCACCGCCGGTAGAAGGTAGTTCTTTCGACGCCAGGATCGCGCCCGCAGGCGGCGTGTCGATAAACGTGACGTCGGTATGCCAGTTATCGTTATCCGGTGGATTATTGTCATGCGTATCCAGAACGATAATTTCCTCCACGCCAGGCGCGTGAGGATATACCGGGTGAATATGCAGATCGCCAAATCGCAATGCGAGGTCACGCTGTAGTTCAGGGGTAATCACCTGATTACGCAAGAAAATGACCTGATGACGCAGCATTGCATGATAAAGCTGTTCGAACTGGTTATCGTTCAGTGGGCGGGTTAAATCCACACCGCTAATTTCTGCACCAATATACGGCCCCAGTGGGGTAACAGTCAGGCGTTCACTCATTGCACTTCTCCATGCCAGGGCGTCAGACGACGCTGCAATGCGCGCAGCCCCAGTTCTAATACAAACGCGATAATCGCAATCACCGCAATGCCTGCCAGCACGACATCCGTCGCTAAAAACTCACCAGCAGATTGCACCATAAATCCTAATCCGCGCGTGGCGGCGATGAGTTCAGCCGCAACCAGCGTCGACCAGCCTACGCCCAGGCCAATACGCAGCCCGGTGAGGATCTCCGGCAGCGCGCCTGGCAGAATCACATACCACAGCACCTGGCGACGGCTGGCGCCCAGCGACTGCGCAGCGCGAATGCGTACCTGCTGCGCACTCTTTACACCAGCCAGCGCCGACATAGCGACCGGGGCGAAAATCGCCAGGTAGATCAGCAAGATCTTCGAGGTTTCCCCGATACCGAACCAGATAACCATCAGCGGCAAGTAGGCCAGCGGCGGCACCGGGCGGTAAAGTTCGATAATCGGATCCAGAATACCGCGCACCGTGGCGTTCAGGCCCATTGCAATTCCCACAGGGACGCCAATCAGCACAGCGGCCAGCAACGCGACCAGAATACGCGCCAGGCTCGCCGAAAGGTGCTGCCACAGGGTGGCATCCATAAAGCCCTGCGGCCCGGCAATAACAATCAGTTTTTGCAGCACCTGCCCCGGCGGCGGCAGAAAGAGTGGGCTGATAAGCTGAAGGGCGGCCACCGCCCACCATACCGTTAACAGCACCAGCAGCGTCGCCAGGCTTAACGTTATCTGGCGGGAAAGCGGCCAGCGCCACTTCACCGTTTTCAGGCGCGGTTTATCATTGGCAACGACGCTCATGAGAAGGCCTCCCGTTGTTCAAATACCCGGCTCAGTACGTACTCGCGCATGGCGATAAACTGCGGGTCTGATTTAATGCTGCGGCAGGATTCCCCTGCCACGTAACGACGGGCGAAGTCGAGGGGCAAGCGCTCCATCACGCGGCCCGGCCCCGGAGAAAGCAACACCAGTTCTGTCGCTAAAAAGACCGCTTCTTCAATATCATGTGTAATCAACATGATCTGCTTACCGGTGTCATTCCACAGTTTCAGCAGCAGGGTTTGCATCTGTTCGCGGGTAAAAGCATCCAGCGCGCCGAACGGTTCATCCAGCAGGAGTAACTGCGGGTTTGCCGCCAGTGCGCGGGCGATTCCGACACGCTGACGCTGACCGCCGGAAAGCTGCCAGACAAAGCGTTTTTCCGCCCCTTCCAGCCCGACTTTCTTCAGCATTTCGCGGGCGATTTCCAGCCGTTCGGCCTTCGCCATTCCGCTCAACTGAAGCCCCAGCGCGATGTTGTCCTGCACATTGCGCCACGGCAGCAGCCCTTCGTTCTGGAAGACCACACCGCGCTCTGCGCCCGGCCCGTCTACACGTTTTCCACCGAGCGTGATGCTGCCCTGCTGATACGGTACAAATCCGGCAATCAGGTTCAGCAGCGTGGTTTTGCCACAGCCTGACGGGCCAAGCACCACCAACAGTTCACCGCTGTCCAGCGTGAGGTTGATATCCTCCAGCACCGGCTTACCGCCGTAATCGGCATAAAGATGAGAAAGTTGCAGCATCACAGACTCCTTATTTCACAAAGCGATCGGTCACGTACTGACTGTAATCCGTCGCCGCCGCAGGCACTTTCCCCTGCGCTTTGAGGAATTCGGCGGTGTCGATAATGGCCTTGTTAACCGGGCCGTTCAGCTCTTTTGCCTGCTGGTCGGCGGTGAGATAGGTATTTCCCTTTACCAACCCCGGTACATCCGCTTCCGGTACGCCGCTTAAGCGCGCCAGCTTGCTGATGTTATCCGGCTGCTTAAGCCAGGCTTCCGGGTTGTCGATGTATGCACGTTGGGCATCAATAGCGCTTTTCGCGAACGCGCGCACCACGTCAGGATGCTTCTCAGCAAAGTCTTTACGCACGACCCACACGTCGAGCGTTGGCGATCCCCACTGGCCCACTTTTTCCGAATCAGTCAGCACGGTGCCGTCTTTTTCCAGCTCATTAACCGCCGGGGCCCAGACGTATGCGCCATCAATATCGCCACGCTGCCAGGCGGCAATAATCGCCGGTGGCTGAAGGTTGAGAATTTGCACCTGCCCAGGCTTAATGCCCCAGTGCTTCAGCGCAGCCAACAGGCTGTAATGCGTGGTGGAGATAAACGGCACGGCAATGCGTTTGCCGATTAAATCTTCTGGTTTGGTGATATTTTTCTTCACCACCAGCGCTTCGGAATTACCGAGCTGCGAGGCAAGCAGGAAGACTTCAATAGGCACCTGCTGGCTGGCCGCGACCGCGAGCGGGCTGGAGCCAAGATTCCCGATTTGTACGTCGCCCGAGGCCAGTGCCCGAACGATACTCGCACCACTGTCGAACTTGCGCCAGTCCGGCTTTGCACCGCTCAGTTTGCTGAAAGTGTCATCCGCCTGCGCGACTTTCGCCGGTTCGGCGGAAGTCTGGTATGCGATGGTAACGTCCACGGCCTGTGCCTGAAATGCGATCAGTGCGGCGGCGGCGAAGAGTGAAATACGCGATGAAATAGCCATTGTCTGCTCCCTCTGTGTCTTGTTATGGGTGCAGTATTTCCGGGCGTTGAATTTTGATAAAGGAATTAAAAGGTCTTGTTAATGCCTTTTCGTTTTTAGAAAAAAAGTGGGATTAGATAGATGGAAAATGGGGAAAGCGGTGGATTATCCCCTCACCCCAGCCCTCTCCCACAGGGAGAGGGAGAAAATCAGCGGGCACCATCGGCCCCTCTCCCTTGAGGGTGAGGGGGAATGCATCAGTGCCCACGAACTGCCGCTAATGCCGCAATATCCGCAGGCGTCGTCCGACAGCAGCCGCCAATCAGCCTCGCCCCCGCCTCCAGCCATTGCGGTAAATGGTGCGCTAAGGTATCGCACGCTTCACCGTGATGGTGCCAGGTTTTACTCACCGCATCGTAGTGCTCGCCGGAATTGGGATACACCACCAGCGGCAGCGGTGTCAGGCTATGCAGATAGCCGAGTGCGTCGTTGGTGTTTTCCAGCGCGATACAGTTAATGCCTAGCGCAATAATTTGCGGATAGCGGGAAAGCGCCGCCACCACATCCTGCAATGGCGTGCCATCGCTCAGATGCTGCGCATCGCGCAGCGTGAAAGAGAACCAGGCACGGGCTTCGGGATATTCTGCCAGCAATGCCGCCAGCGCCGAGATTTCCGCAAACGACGGCAGCGTTTCGCAGGCCAGCAGATCGGCCCCGGCCTCCAGCAACGCGTCTACGCGAGGGCGATGAAATGCCTGAAATTCTTCCGCGCTACGTTGATAATCACCGCGATACTCCGAACCATCGGCCAGATACGCGCCATATGGCCCAACCGAGCCAGCAATCAACAACGTTCCCGCCTGCGGATTTTCCGTTAGATACCGCTCTCGCGCTTCTTGCGCCAGTGCAACGCTACGGGCAATTAATGCGCGAGACTGTGCTTCATCCAACCCACGCGCTGCAAAACCCGCGGGTGTCGCCTGATAGCTGGCGGTTATCGCCACCCGCGCCCCGGCACGGAAATAGTCGAGATGCACATCGCGAATCAGCGTCGGATTTTCCATCAACACTTTCGCCGACCACAGGCTATCGGCCAGGTTACAACCGCGCCCTTCCAGTTCGGTGGCCATTGCGCCATCCAGCAATACGAACGGTTCAGCGTCGAGAATGGCGGTTAACGGATTACTCTGCGGCATGTTGGATCTCCTGAACAGGCTGACGGGAACGCGTCAGATAATAAGCGCCATAGCACAGCGCGACAAACGGCAACCCACAATAAAGCGCGATGCGCTGGCTCGGGTCAAACGCCAGGCCCACACAGGCGACCAGACAAAGGATAAAGCCCAACACCGGCACCAGCGGGTACCACGGCGCGCGGTACTGCAATTCGCTCAGCGCCCGGCCCTGCTGCAGATGGCGACGACGGAAGACAAAGTGCGAGGCGCAAATGCTAAGCCACACCGCAACAACGGCAAACCCGGAAATGGCCGACAGCGCAACAAACACCGTATCCGGCGCAATGATGCTGGAAAAGAGCGCCAGCACGCCGCCCAGCATACTCACCGATAACGCCACCAGCGGCACGCCGTTTTTCGTCACGCGAGAAAAACAGTACGGTAACGTGCGTTCATTAGAAAGCGACCACAGCATGCGCCCGGAGGCATAAAGCCCCGAGTTCGCGGCCGACAGAATCGCCGTCAGAATGACAAAGTTAAAGATATCCGCCGCATACGGAATCCCGACTTTTTCGAAGACCAGCACAAACGGACTTTTCTCTACGCCAGCCTGCTGCATGGGGATCAGCGCCGCCAGCACAAAAACGGTGCCAATAAAGAAGATAATCAAACGGGCAATGGTGGTGCGAATGGCAACAGGAATAACCTTGTGCGGATTTTCCGTTTCCCCGGCGGCAATGCCAATGAGTTCAGTACCTGAGAAGGCGAAGTTCACCGCCACCATGGTCATCAGGATTGGCAAGCCACCGTGGGGGAACCAGCCTTCAGCGGTAATGTTATGCAACCCTGGCGCCGGTGAACCGTCCTGCATCGGGATAAAACCAAAGATGGCTGCACCGCCGAGAATAATGAAAGCAATAATGGTGATCACTTTGATCAGCGAGAACCAGAATTCACCTTCGGCAAAGAAGCGCGTAGAGATAACGTTCAGGCCGTAAATCAGCACGCAGAACACCAGGCACCACACCCAAATGGGTACCTGCGGGAACCAGTATTGCATACAGAATCCGGCGGCGGTGAAGCTGGAACCGAGCGCGACTGTCCAGGTAAGCCAGTAAAGCCAGGCGACAGCATACCCGGTTGCCGGGCCGAGATAGCGGGAGGCGTAAACATGAAATGCCCCGGTTTCCGGCATTGCAACGGAGAGTTCGCCGAGGCACTGCATCACCAGCCAGACGACCAGCGCACCAATCAGATAGGCCAGTAATGTTCCCGCCGCGCCGGTGGTCGAGATGATATAGCCGGTGTTGAAAAATAGCCCTGTGCCAATGACACCACCCAGCGACAGCATTATCAGGTGACGCGTTTTCATGGTGCGCTTGAGTTGCCCACCTTGTTGTTGTGTTGTTTGCATTATGACCTTCTAAACGTATGGACATCTAAACATCCAGATGAAGGTGTTGTTATACCGCGTATGGTGGGGAAATGCAAAATGGGGGAAATGTGCGCGCCGATGCCCTCACCCCGGCCCTCTCCCACAGGGAGAGGGAGAAAACCGGCGCAGCACTTAGCAATGTGCACAATCGGTCCCCTCTCCCACAGAGAGAGGGAGAAAACCGGCGCAGCACTTAGCAACGTGCACAATCGGTCCCCTCTCCCTTGAGGGAGAGGGTTAGAGCGAGGGGGAAATGTGCGCACCGATGCCCTCACCCCGGCCCTCTCCCACAGGGAGAGGGAGAAAACCGGCGCAACACTTAGCAACATGCACAATCGGTCCCCTCTCCCTTGAGGGAGAGGGTTAGGGTGAGGGGGAAATGTGCGCACCGATGCCCTCACCCCGGCCCTCTCCCACAGGGAGAGGGAGAAAACCGGCGCAGCACTTAGCAACGTGCACAATCAGTCCCCTCTCCCTTGAGGGAGAGGGTTAGGGTGAGGGGGAAATGTGCGCACCGATGCCCTCACCCCGGCCCTCTCCCACAGATAGAGGGAGAAAACCAGCGCAGCACTTAACAACGTGCACAATCAGTCCCCTCTCCCTTGAGGGAGAGGGTTAGGGTGAGGGGGAAATGTGCGCGCCGATGCCCTCACCCCGGCCCTCTCCCACGGGGAGAGGGAGAAATCCGGCGCAGCACTTAACAACGTGCACAATCAATCCCCTCTCCCTTGAGGGAGAGGGTTAGGGTGAGGGGGAAAACGTGCGCGCTGATGCCCTCACCCCGGCCCTCTCCCACAGGGAGAGGGGGAAAACATGCACTGAATTTACCAATGTGCACAATCTGTCCCCTCTCCCTTGAGGGAGAGGGTTAGGGTGAGGGGGAAAAGCGCACTACTCGTCGAAGAACCAATATCCCTGATTAATCAACGCCGTCAGCTCATCAGCGAACACCGGGTTAGTTAACGCCTCGCCCAGCTCAGCTTTGCCAAGCGTCGTATAACGGGAGAGCGCATCAGCCGCCGCCGCGTCACTGACATCCAGCGGCTCACTGTTAACGAAAACGCTGCCGTTCACGCTCAGCACACGCAGTCCGTTCAAACGCACCAGCGTTTCTCCGTCCATCAGCGCGTCTACCACTTCCTGCGGCGCGTAAGGCGGCTCTGCCGGGGCGATATCCAGCTCATGGCGCGGCGTGGTGACAAAGCTTCCGAACCACTGCTTAAAATCGTCCGGCTTGCTGATCATCTCGATCATCATTCCGCGCAGGCGCTCAAGTTCATACTCTTCAATGCGCCCTGCGTGATCGCGCACGGTCAGATCCGGATCGCTGTAGTGTTCGCTGCCGAGATCGTTTTCCAGCGCGTAATCAGCAAAGCTGCTGATCAGATCGCGTCCGTTAGGCCCACGGAAGCCAACGGAATAGTTCAGCGCCGTTTCGTGGGTGAAACCGTCGTGCGGGAATCCCGGCGGAATATAAAGGATATCGCCCGGCTCCAGATCTTCATCGATGATCGGTTCAAACGGATCGACATGCAGCAAAGCCGGATGCGGACAGAACTGGCGCATCGGCAGTTTGTCACCCACGCGCCAGCGGCGGCTGCCCATGCCCTGAATAATAAACACATCATACTGATCGATATGCGGGCCCACGCCGCCACCCGGCACGGAGAAGGAGATCATTAAATCGTCCAGACGCCAGTCCGGCAGGACACGGAACGGGCGCACCAGCTCCGCCGATGGTTCGTGCCAGTGGTTCACCGCCTGCGCCAGCAGCGACCAGCCCGTCTCACCTAAGCCATCGAAATGCTCAAACGGGCCATTGCTCGCCTGCCATTTTCCGTTGGCATGGCTTACCAGTCGACTGTCGACTTCGGGTTCCATCGCCAGGCCAGCCAGTTCATCCGGGGTGATCGGATCAACAAAGTCAGCGAACGCTTTCTTCAGTACAACAGGTTTTTTCTGCCAGTATTTCTCAAGAAACTCCGGCCAGTTAAGGTTAAGTTGATAAGCCATTTTTCATACCATCAGTGAGCAAACAGGCCTGATTATACGGAGCAGAGGAACAGCGCCGCCTTGTCATGGGTCAATCGCGCGCGATATGACCATTTCGCGACACACGTAGCAGCAACAAGCGGGCTCGCGGGTTACTGCGCCGCGCAGATCCGGGGATGATCGCTGGCGACCGCCATGCGCAACAACAGGCGATGACCAATATCGTTCTGCCAGTTAAAACTGTTTTGCAGTACCACGATGGCGTTGTCGTGGCGTTTATCCAGGCCGATATAACTGCTGTACCCCCCAATAAAACCGGATTGGTAAAGCAGCGTTTGACCATAGGCGGAATAGCCGAGCCAGCCCAGGGCCGCGGCATTGTCATCACTCTGGAAGCGGCGAAGTGTCATGGCATCGGCAAAAGCGTGATCCAGTTGGGTGTCACCGGAGCCGGAGAGATGCGCCTGCAAATAACGCAGCAGATCGTTTCCTGTTGACCATAGCGACGCGGCGCCGACCATATCATGGCTGAAGCGCCACTCCGGTACCACTTCGCCACGGGCAATAAACTTTGGCTGGTCGCCCGCCTGACCACGCGCACGCAGAATATAGCCGGGGAGTGTTTCCGGCACGTAGCCCGTGTGCAACATTTTTAGCGGGATGAATATATCCTGCTGTGCCATTTCGGGAATCGTTCGCGAGGCGCTTTGCTCAAGCGCACTGTCTAAAATGGCGTAACCCAGATTGGAATAATTCACCTGAACGTTATCCGGCGCGCGGAAGGTGCTGAGATAATCCTGATACTCACCGCGATCCAGGTCATCGTAAAACTGTTCACCGGTAAAAACATAGCGCACCAGTTTACCCAGCATCGGTAAATCAAAAGCCTGTCTTGGCAAACCCGCCGTATGGCTGGCAAGTTGCTCGACGGTAATCTTTTGCGCGTCCGGACTCAGCTCTTTCGCAGAAGGCAATAATTCGTGGAGCGTCGAATGCCACGTCAGCTTATTTCTCTGCACCTGTAGGGCGGCAATTTCGGCGGTCACGCCTTTAGTCACCGACCCTAAAGCGAAAAGCGTATCGCCGGTAACCGGCACGCGTCTATCGGAATCCGTAAAACCATAGCTGAAGAGTTGTGGCGGCTGATTATGTGAAATCACGCCGATCACCAGCGCGGTGGAACGCTGGCGAGCAAAATGATTGCGGGAAAGTTGCGCTATTTGGCGGTCGAGGGGGGCGTCGCAGAGCGTGTGTAGTGAAGTATTGTTATCCAGCGTGTCAACGGGATTGCTGGAAAGCGAGGAGTGACAGCCTGTCAGGAACATGCCCATCAGAAGGGTTAACGATAATGGGATGGTCTTCAGCAAAATCTCACTCTTTCCTGCGCTGCGCACTTTTTCGACGCGCAATAATAAAGGAATGACAGAGATAAGGACAGCAGGAAAAAGGCTAAAAATTATTTGCCGAATAACATAATGTCATCCGGCAAATAACAGGCATTGAGGGTTGTAAAGCTTACGCCAGCGTCAATGCTGGCGTATTCAGGCTAATCAGAACTGGTAAACAGCGCCGATACCGACCTGATTATCTGTATTCAGACCAAAGCGCTGAACATCGGCATTATCGCTGTCGAGCAGGTTGATTTTATAATCTGCATAGACAGCCATGTTTTTATTGAAGTAGTAGTTCGCGCCCACTTCGATATATTTCACGATATCCATATCGCCAGAGCCATTATGGTCGCCGCGAGACTGCAAATAGGCGATGGATGGACGCAGACCGAAATCAAACTGATACTGAGCAACCAGTTCGATGTTTTTGGTTTTGTCGAACACAGCAGTCAGGTCAGTGTTTGCAGCATCCTTATAGCTTACGCCGGTCATGTTACGGGTTTCCGCATAGGTCGCCGCCAGGTACAGGTTGTTCGCGTCATATTTCAGACCACCCGCCCAGGCTTCTGCGTTTTCTGCGGTGTTTTGAGTACGTGTCTGCTGCTGGTCGGTACGCTTAGAACCGGAGTACGCCGCGGAAGCCGCGAAGCCTTCAGCAAATTCGTAGGATACGGAACCGCCCCAACCTTCGCCGTTCTGCTTCAGCACGTTATCGCGACCATTGTTGGTTTCACCGCTGCCACCGTTCTTGCCCTGGTACTGGATAGCAAAGTTCAGGCCATCAACCAGGCCGAAGAAGCCGGTGTTACGGTAGGTCGCGAGGCCGTTCGCACGACCGGTCATGAAGCCGTCGGTCTGGGTGTAGGAGTCCCCGCCGAACACCGGCAGCATATCGGTCCAGGCTTCTACGTCGTAGATAACGCCGTAGTTACGACCATAGTCGAAGCTGCCGTATTCGCCTGCGTTCAGGCCGGCAAACGCCAGACGGGTTGCGGTGTCCGCACCGTCTTCGGTTTTGTTGCCCTGAATGTTGTATTCCCACTGGCCGTAACCGGTCAGTTGGTCATTGATCTGCGTTTCCCCTTTGAAACCGAAACGAACATAGGTGTTATCGCCATCGGCACCTTTGTCGTCAGAGAAAATATGGCGAGCATCAACCTTGCCATATAAATCGAGTTTATTTCCGTCTTTGTTATAGATTTCTGCTGCGTGTGCTGCGCCTGCGGCCAGAATGGCAGGAATAACGACTGCGAGAATTTTTTTCATATTAAGCCACCATCATTATATTTAGTTTTAAGAGTATGAACGGTGCAAATTGACTATTCATACGTGCTTCTTTGTGAAGCGATTCATACGTTATTGAAATATTCAGAAATGGACAGCGGGCACATGTAACAAAATGTAAAAACAGGATCAAGTTGGCTTATTTGATGTATGAATTCGAAATTAGACAATCCTGATAAAACATTTTATTAACGTAAAATGATCATGCACTAAAATAGTACACAAACGGTAAACATGAATATTTATAGAATATAATTTCGGGTGGTATTATCAGGCTGAAAATAAAAAACAGAGGGATTAGTGGGGAGTTGGGAGAGGGAGTGGGTTTATGAGCTTTCCCCCTCACCCCGGCCCTCTCCCTCAGGGAGAGGGAGAAAACCGCGCTAATTTAACCATTGGCACACGCTCAGGGAGAGGGTTAGGGTGAGGGAACCGTCACCGCTCGCGTAACGCTTCCTGCACTTTATTAAACGGTTTAATCAAATAATCGAGTACCGTTTTACTGCCGGTGCGGATATCCACCGTCGCAATCATGCCCGGAAAAATGGGGGATTTATGGCCATTTTTATTCTCAACAAAGTTGTGGTCAGTGCGAATATAAACGCGGTAATAGTAAACATCGCGCTTCACATCATCCTGAATCGTATCGGGCGATATCATGACAACTTCACCACTCAGCCCTCCATAAATGGAATAATCATAAGCGGTAATTTTTACCAACGCTTCCTGGCCGGGATGGATAAATGCGACATCCCGCGGTGAAATATGCGCTTCAATCAGCATCTGATCGTCAAGCGGTACCATACTCATTAATTTGCCATTCGGTGGGATGACGCCGCCCACGGTGGTCACTTCGATATCTTTTACAATACCAGTGACCGGCGCAGTAAATTCCAGACGATCGAGAGAATCGGTACGTCCACGAATGACGGATCGCTGAGCCGCAATTTCCTCCTCCGTTTTCGATAATTCCTCACGCGCCCGAACATAATATTGCGTGTTCATTTCGGTGATACGGCTGTTAAGATCGTTTTTTTGCCGTTGCAGACGCAGCACTTCCACATCACTGGCCGCCCCTTTGCGCACTAACGGTTGGGTCATCGCCAGTTCGCGATCGACCAGCACGATGCCCTCACGCAGCCCCTTAATGCCTTCTGTTAAACTGCTGCGACGTGATTCATACAGACGCGTTTCCTGCGCGATCAACGAAGAATAATGCTGCAACTCTTCCGGGAAGGTCAGGGGGGTATCGTTGACTTCCGCATTCAACCGCGCGGCGCGCGCCAGCGCAGCGTTGTAGCGAGAAATACTCTCCTGCACGCCGGACTCCGTTTTGGTACGGTCGAGCTGTGCCAGCACCTGCCCACGTTCAACGATATCGCCCTCTTTCACACTCAGGCGCGTTAAAATGCCGCCTTCCAGCGACTGAATAATCTGTTCGCGGGAGGAAGGCACCACGGTGCCGCTACCGGTCGTCACCTCGTCGAGTTCAAAAAACCAGGCCCAGACCACAAAAAGCGCCAGCAGCAGAGCCAGCGCCCAGGCGACAATCGTCGCGCGCGGCAAGGGAGGCTCATTGAAGTGTCCATCATAGAGATCTTCGCGTCTCATACCGTCTCCTCCTTGCTGCTGTCCGCCGCCGAGCGATTCAATGTGGCACGCCGAACGGTCTGTGCCGGTTTTGCCGCCTCAGCGGGACGTTGCTGCTTAAGAATGACATCGCGCGGGCCATCCATAACCACTTTACCCTTATCCAGCACGATAATGCGATCGACCAGATGGAGGATCGCCAGGCGATGGGTGGCAATCACCAGCGTGCGACGGCCAATCCATTGCTCAAGATGCCCAATCAAACGCTGTTCGCTAATTTCATCCAGCCAGGCCGTTGGCTCATCCATCAGCACAATATTCGGCTGCGTAATCAGCATGCGCGCCAGCAGCAGCGCCTGACGCTGTCCACCCGAGAGGCCAAATCCCCCTTCCAGAATTTGATAGTTGAGGCCATTTTTCTGCTGACGTACAAACTCCAGCGCCCCGCTCATGGCCAGCGCGCGTTGGATATCGTCATCAGAGGCCAGCGGCCTGCCCATGGTGATGTTTTCCCGCACCGAGCCGAAAAAGAGACGCGCATTCTGGCTGAGAAACGCCATGTCACGCCGCACATCGGCAACATCCAGCAACGGCAGGCTGATATCATCAAGTTGAACCGTGCCTGTCTGCGGATCCTGCATCCCGGCTAAGAGTTGCAGCAGCGTACTTTTACCCGAGCCGTTGCGGCCAAGAATCGCCACTTTCTCACCGGCTTTAATCTCGAGCTTCGGTATCGACAGGACGTTAACTTTTTCCTCTTCATCGTAGTAAAAACCCACATTTTCAAGCAGGTAGTTACCGTTCAGATTGGTACGATGCACGCGCTCGCGCGGCTCCGGCTGATCCACTGGGCGCTTCATCAATTCATCAAGGCTTTTGCGCGCCACTTTCGCTGCCTGCCAGCGCGATAAGACACCAGAGATTTGCGCCAGCGGCGCGATAGTGCGCGAGGCCAGAATCGACGTTCCCACCAGCGCACCGGTGGTCATATCGCCGTTCATCACCAGATAGCAGCCCACCAGCAGCACCACTGCATAAACAATCGACTGCACCTCCTGCGTCCAGGTCATCAATAACCCCGTGAGCCAGCGCTGCTTCATGCTGATAGACGCGGCAACATCGTTACTGTTGTTCCACTGATTCTGGAAGCGGCGTTCGGCGCGCAGCAGTTTGATATCTTCAATGCCCTGCACCGCCTCCACCAGCGTGGCGTTGCGGATCGCACTTTCGCGCATACCGTCGTTAGCCAGTTTCGACAGCGGCCTCTGGATCAACATGCCGGGGATGAGCAACAGCGGAATCGCGAGCAGCACCACGAAGACCAGCGGGCCGCCAATCATCCACAAAATGAAGACAAACAACAGGAAGAATGGGATATCACTGACCGTACTGATGGTGGTAGAGGTGATCAGTTCTCGCACCGATTCCAGTTCACGCAACTGGGAAATAAACGTCCCGGTCGATTTGGAACGGGCGTTATTTTTCAGGCGCAAAGCGCGCGCAAAGACGCGATCCGAGATGCGCAAGTCAGCTCTTTTCCCAACGATATCGGAAATATGAACTCGAATCATACGCATGGTGAATTCAAAGGTAATCGCCAGCATCACGCCGCCAAACAGTACCCACAAGGTAGCTTCTGACTGAGAGGGCACCACGCGATCATACACCTGCATCGAAAAAATCATGCCGCTCAGCGCCAGTACGTTAGCCACCAGCGCGGCCAGCATAATATCGCTATAACGACGCCAGTCTTTCAGCGCCAGCTGCCAGAACCAGTTTTTCTTATAGGGTTTGATGTACTCATCGACGCGCACGTCAGGAATGGTATCCTGCGGCCTCGCCACGGCCAGCGACGTCAGGCGGGAAGCCAGCTCGTCGCGGTTGACCACCGTTTGCTGCTCGCCGTCGCCGCTCATCAGCAGGATAAAATTGCCTTCGCCGTCCATGCGCGAGATCACCGCAACGGCGTCATTGTCGAGCACGGCAATCAGCGGCAGTCGCCAGGGGTCAATAAGCGTCAGGTCGGGCGGCGTGTAACGTAGCCCCAGCCCCAACTGGCGCGCGATATCTTCCTGTATTTCGCGCGCTGAATGATTGTGGCCCTGATTCACCGCAACGCGAACGTTCTCTTCGGAAAAATCGAGGCGATAGTGGCGGGCGACGCTGAGCAGCGCCAACAGCCAGGGTTCATGTTGTGTTCGTGTTCTCATTATTATCACTTCCTGTGGCAGCCTGGCAGGATAAGCCAGTGGTTTGTCCGGTTAAACCGTTCACCATTATCCCGGCCACGCGGTAAAGATTTGAAAACGGCTGACAGGATTTCTCCATTGCCGCTAAAGAACTGCAAAGACCCGCCGCGCACGGCGGACGGGTCTGTTAAGGGTTAGCCTACGATTAACTGATGGTTTGCCAGCAGGGTGGCAAGGTCGGTCTGGACACCGTTCAGCGTCACCAGGGTGGTGAAATCGCCGCCCTGCCCGCTCAGGTCAACCTGAATCAACGTGTTGCTGCCTTCCGTGGTGACCTTCAGGTAGCTCAACAATTCGCTGTTCGGATCGTCCATCTGTGCAATGCCGTTGATGTAGTGCGCGCTTTCATTGGCGGTGTAGCCGCTGCCCTGAAGCAGATCGCTGAGATCGATACGATCCGAGTCTGCCGTCCCTTCCCAGGTGCCGAGGGTGAAGCCTTTCACCACATCGCTGCCGTTGCCGCCGGTCGCGTCAGCCCCGTTGAGCAGTTTGTAGAGCAGCGTATCCTGGCCGCCATTGCCGATGTTGAAAGTGTCGTTACCGCCGCGGCCTTCGAAGATGTTGTCGTCGGTGCTACCGGTAAACACATCGTTGCCGCCGCCGCCCGCCACGCCTTCAATATTGACGAAGGTCGCTTTGCCAAAGCCCGTTTCCTGCGCGTTGGCATTACTCAGGTCAATCTTCAGCGCCGTATCGCCCGCCAGTTTGTAGTCCACGATGTCCATGCCGCCCGTCGAACTCCAGACGTTTTCATCGGAGACCACCACACTGCCGCCCGCACCGTTGTATACGTGCGTGCCCGCCGTGGCATACAGGGTGTCGTTATAGCCCGTCCCCATAATGCCCGTGGTGTTACTGCCATCACTGGCAGCCAGCGCGCTATCGGCGGCTTTATCTCCGCTTTCAGCCGTCAGGACGTAAGCGTGGTTTTTCTCCACCGCTTTCAGGCCAGACCACGTACTGTTGACATTTGCAACCGTTGTCAGTGCGCCGGAGTCATCAAAGGCAAAGTTCTCGACACCGCCGTAGTGCTGGCCGTTCGCCAACAACACCGCGCTGTACGACTTGCTGGCATCCAGCCCGTAGAAGTAGACCAGCGCCGTCGAGTCGTTCATGTTGACGCCACCCTGCGGGTTGATGATTTGCGAGCTCACCACTTTGCCTGTGGCTTCATCAATCAACAGCACCGTGTTGCCGTAGAAGATGTTGATGCCGTTGGCGTCGGTGAGACGCAGAATCATGCTGGTGCCGTCTTTGATGACGCTCTTGTTTTCGACGTAGGCGGTTGCGCCACCCTGCGCCCTGAATACCACCAGGTCGCGGTCGCCGTCATAGTCGAGGTCAATCGCCAGGCCGCCGGTGCTCACGTAGGTTCCGCTCAGGTTGGCGTTCTGCAGCAGCGTCTGCGGCATACTCCAGTTTACCTGTCCGGTGTTCACGTTCGTTCCCTGGTTAGTCCATAGCGCAACGATGTTGTTCGCATTCCCCAGACTGGTATTGCCCCTTTCTCCGGCAATTTCGATGACATCCATCTTGCCGTCGCCGTTCCAGTCCACGGCGATAGAGGTCATGCTGCTGATCTCATCGCCGAAGTTTTGCACGCTGTAACCCGCCCCAACACCATTGGAGGCAAGGGTTAAGTTTCCTTTACCATCGTTGTAGTAGATTGCGCTGTTGGCACCATAGCTTCCACCTTGTCCACCCAGTCCGCCAATGAACAGATCCATAAAACCATCGCCGTTCAAATCTGCCCACATCATGGTGGTAAAGCGGTTAGCCGTCGTGCCGGTATTACCATAGAACACATCGGTAACGACCTGCGTATTCGTCAGCGTCATATTGCCGGCATCATTCACGCCGTTGCTGACAATCACCAAACGTTTGTCCGACGAGCTCGAACCACCTTTCGATGTAACGTTGCTGCCGCCCGTACCGTGATAAGCCAGATCCACATACCCATCGTTGTTCAGGTCAACACCCGACAGTTCACGGCTAGGCTGAGCGTTGTTGTTGTTGGTCGAGGCGACGCCGTCCTGGGTCGTCGGTGAGTAAACATAAGCCCCCGTCTTATCGAACCCAAGAATGGTTCCGTCGGTGTTCATGACCAACTGAGAGTCATAACCCCCCCGCGCTTCGGAGTCATTAGGCGTTCCATCACCATAGGCAACATCAACGAAGCCATCACCATCAAAGTCGATACCCACAATGCCTGCCCACCATGAGTAGGTGTTGGCGTTACCGTCGTTGGTTTGTCCGTTAACCCCGTAAGATCCCACCTGGAACGTGGTGTACGTGCCGTCGCTGTTGTACTTAAACGACTGTTGCCCGTTAGCGTATTCCGTATCCGATCCTAACAAGTCCATCAGGCCGTCGCGGTCAAAGTCGATAAACGACGACGATTGCTGGCGGTCGGTTCCGTTGAGCGACACGGAGTTAAACGATCCCAGCGTCGAAGACGTGGTGCCATTCTGCGTAAAGATGGTGGAGTTGCTCAGAATGCGCCAGGTTCCGTCCTCACCAATGGTCATCGCTGTACCGCTGTCACTGCTGGTGGCCGCCGTAGAACTAAAGCTGATCACCGGTGCCGCCGAAACGGTCAGTTCACTGCCGGTTTTATCCCGGCTGATCTCCTGGCCATCTTTGTTGAACAGCACGGCGGTGACGTCATAGGTGTCAACATTCAGCGCATGCGAATCCTGCAACTGCACATACCAACTGTTTTTGTTCGGTTCAATAACCACATCGCCCGTGCGTGAGCTATAGGTTGTACCGGCAATCGTCACTTCCAGATACTCATCCGCATAGCGGTTAAAGTTCAACGTACCGCTGATAATCGGCGTCGAATCCAGCGTATCCTGGGTGTTAATGGTGATTGGCAGCTCAACCGTAAAGTTCATCACGTCAGAGAGCGTGCCCTCGTTACCTGCGGCGTCAACAACCGCTGCCTGATAACCGTAGGTCTGACCATCGCGCAGCGGTTCCGTCAGCGCAAACGTCCACTCCGTACCGGTCACGCTGGCGCGGCCCAGATAGTCGCCGTTGCTGTCATAAACCCGGACAAACTCGCCCGTTTTCAGCGCTTCAAGTAGCGTGCCGCGCAGTACCGGTAAGCGTTCATCGGTGACGGTATTGGCGCCGAAGTTTCCGGTATCCGACCCGGTATTATCGGTGTAGCCCACCACTTTGGTGACGCCGCCCGGTGCATTGGTATCCACCGTGACAATCTGCTGTGTCGTCTGCCCAACGTTTCCGGCGTTATCGACAACGCGCAGCTGATACAGGTTTTCACCGTCATCCAGCACGCGTGTGTCGATATAGCGCCAGTTCGTGCCGTTGACCACCACATCAATCCAGGTTTTGCCACCGTCGAGGCTTATCTGGGCGCGTTCATCTGCGCTCAGTTCCGCCCCCAGCGTACCGTACAGGGTGATAGAGGTGTCATTGGTCAGGAAGTCACTATCGCTGTACCCGGTGTCATCGGAGATGCTGTCCACCGTAATGGTTTTCGCATCGTCCGGCTTGACCGTGTCGATGGTGACCGTCGCGCTGTCCGTCGCCCCGACGTTGCCCGCCGCATCGACCACGCGCACCCAATACTCGTGCTTGCCATCGTCCAGAACCTGGGTGTCGTTGTAGTACCAGGAGGTGCCGATAGCGACGGTATTCACCCAGGTCACGCCGCCGTCCATGCTGATCTGTACGTATTCACCCGGCTGGAGCGTG
This sequence comes from Pseudocitrobacter faecalis, assembly GCF_965231525.1. Lineage (NCBI taxonomy): Bacteria > Pseudomonadati > Pseudomonadota > Gammaproteobacteria > Enterobacterales > Enterobacteriaceae > Pseudocitrobacter > Pseudocitrobacter faecalis. The sequence goes on from NZ_CBDDNJ010000002.1 coordinate 3,340,820, forward strand.
CTCACCAGCGAACCGTGGATCGTCAGCGTTTTATCGTTAGTGATAAAGTCGCTGTCGCTCAGGCCGCTGTCTTCCGAGATATGCGTGATGGTGACCAGGTTCGTCATATCCGGGCGTACCGTGTCGACCGTGACGGTTTTGCTGGCGGTCTGGCCGACGTTGCCCGCATCGTCAATCACACGGAGCTGGTAGGCGTACGTACCATCATTCAGCTTCGCGTCGTTGGCGTAGATCCAGTCGGTGCCATTCACTTCAAGCTCGATCCACGCGCCGCCGTTGACACGAATTTGCAGATGTTCGCCCGCCTTCAGCCCTGCGCCCAGTCGTCCTTCCAGCGAGTAGGTCTGGCTGGACGTAATAAAGTCATCGTCAGCAATCCCTGTATCGCTTGAAATGCGGTCGATAATGATGCTCTGGCTGGCGTCCGGCGCGACGCGATCAAGTACCACGTTCTGGCTGTCGGTAGCACCGACGTTGCCCGCCTGATCGACGACGCGCACGTGATAGTTATGCGTACCGTCTTCAAGCGTGCGGCCATCGGCATAACTCCACTGGGTGCCATTGACGACCAGATCAATCCAGCTTACGCCGCCATCAAGGCTGATTTGCGCTTTATCACCGAGGCCCAGTGCCGCGCCGAGTTTACCGTTCAGCACCACATTGCCAACGTTGGTAATAAAGTCGTTGCCGACTAACCCGCTGTCGCTGGTCAGGCTATCAATCGAGATAGCCATCTGCGGTGGCGTCAGATCAACGCTGATGCCGTGGACGCTTTCCCCGCTGTTGCCGATGGTGTTAGTGACGCTGGCTTTGATCTCATAGGCATTGCCGTCGGTCAGCGCCATCAGTGCCACTGTACCCACCAGCACCGACCAGATCCCGCCCGCCTGCACGGTGGTTTCATAGGTGACGTTATTGAGCGTCACTACCACTTTCTGTCCTTGTGGTGCCGTGGTGGTGCCGGAAATGGTCAGGCTCTGCCCTCTTTCGGCGGCGTTGATCACGTCATCCTTCGCGACGGTATTGATGGCGATAACCGGTTTTTCACCGCTCAGGGTGACGTCATGTGTACCGCTGCCGGTATTACCTGCGGCATCTTTCACGGTCGCGGTAATGGTGTACTTGCCATCCACCAGGCCGACGAAGTCGAGCGCCGGTACGGTGACTTCCCAGCTTTCATCCGCCGCCACTTTCGCTGTATAGGTGCGTCCAGCGAGTTCCACGGTGATGGTCTGACCGGCAGCGCCTTCCGCTTTACCGCTCACTTTCTGCGCCACGAGCTGTTCCGGCTGGTTCACCAGGTCGTCCCCGGCGACAACGTTAATCGTCACCACGGGCGCCACGGTATCGACAACGAAGGTCTCGCTGTTGCTACCCAGGTTGCCTGACGCGTCGCTGACCATCGCATCCACCTGAATCGTACCGTTGCCCATAAGGGCCACATCCGCTTTCGGGATCGTGGTTTGCCAACTGCCATCGCTGTTTACCGTCGCGGTATAGCTCTTGCCATTGACGGTGAGTGTCAACGTCCGCCCGGCTTCCGCCGTCGTAGAGCCGTTAATCACCAGCGCCTGCCCCTGCTCGAGCGCGTTGAGCAACCCGTCGCCCGATACCGGGGCGATGATGATTTCTGGCGGCGTAGTGTCAACCAGCAGAGATTGCCCCGCCTGGCCGATATTGCCCGCGCTGTCTTCCGCGCTCACCGAAATGGTGTAACGCTGGCCGTCCGTCAGCAAGGCCAGATCGGCTTTCGGGATAGTCGTTGTCCAGCGATCGCCCGTTACCGTTGCCGTATAGTTCTTACCGTTCAGGGTGATCGTCACTTCGCTGCCTTCCGCCAGGCCGCTGCTCGACCCGGTCAGCGTCAATGTTTTCCCCTGCTCGCTGGCGTTCAGCACGCCATCGACTGCCGGAGTATCCATCGTCAACAGAATATTGGAGGTGTTCACCGTAACCACTTTGCCCTGGGTGGTGGCGTTGCCCGCACTGTCGGTGACGGTTGCGCTGATATTGACCGTGCCGTTGTTAAGCGCGGAAACAATCTGCGCCGGAACACCAATGCTCCATTTGCCATTGGCATCCACCACCGTGCTGACGGTGTAATCGCCCACGGTGACGGTGACCTGATTGCCGGCGACAGTGCCGCTCGTCGTCCCGCTGACCACCAGAGCCTGACCATGTTCTACCAGGTTAATGATGTCGTCGCCCGCCGTGATATCGAAACTCACCGTTGGCGCCATGATATCGACCGAAACCGTCTGGCTGAGGGTGGCCGGGTTACCCGCCGCATCAGCGATAGTGACCGTGCAGGTATATTGCCCGGTAGCCAGCGTTGCCAGCGCGTCTGGTGACAGATCAACCTGCCAGGTGCCGTCAGCCAGTACGCTGCCGCTGTAGTCCACACCATTCAGCGTCAGGGTAACCGTTGTCCCCACCGGGGCGTTGGTGGTGCCCGTGACCACCACACCGGCTTCGGCTTCAGCGATATTAATCACGTTATCCGCTGTTATCGGGTTCAGCGTGATGTGCGGCGGCGTGGTATCCACCTGATATTCATGGCTGGTGCTCGCCGGGTTACCGACTTTGTTGGTGACCTCAACCGACAGTTGCGCCGTGCCATCACGCAGGGCCGAAAGCGCTGCCGCTGGAATAGTGTGACTCCATGCGCCATCAGCACCAACCGTGGTGGTGTAGACCTTGCCGCCAAAGGTCAGGGTGACGGTTTGCCCCTGTTCAACGCCGGTGGTGTTGCCACTGAGCGTAAGAGGCTGCTTCATCTCCAGCGCGTTAAGGACGTTGTCATCGGTAACGTCATTCACCGAGACGGAGACAGGCGCGAGATCAACGGTGACTTCATGACTAATCTCAACCTTATTTCCCGCCGCGCTGCTGGCGCTGACGGTCATTTCCAGTTTGCCTTCATTCCACTGCTTCACGTCCGCCGCATCAATACCGACAGACCAGCTACCGTCTGCGGCCACCACGCCGCTGTAGCTTTTCGCGCCGATAACCAGCGTGACTTTCGCGCCAACCGGCAGATCCTCACTGCTGCCTTTCACCACCAGCGACTGGTTATGTTCGCTGAGGTTAATCACATCGTCGCCCGCCACGATATCGAAACGGATACCCGGCTCGTTGTAGTCGACCATGAAATCATGCTGGGCAGTGCCGAGGTTGCCGTGGCCGTTGGTGACACTGGCGGTGATCGTCAGTGCGCCATCGCCAATCGCGGAGAGTTCGTTCGCCGGGATTGTCGCTTGCCAGTTCAGGCTGGCGTCAACGGTCGCTTCATAGGTTTTCCCTGCCAGCAGAACGTACACAATGTCGTTTTCTGCCGCGCCGGAGACCTTGCCGCTCACCACCACTTCAAGCGCAGATTCATCCTTGTTAAGAACGTTATCGTCGGTAATGGCGTTGATGGTAACGGTTGGCGCGCGGGTATCCACAACCAGTTGCGCGGAGCCCGACGCCGGGTTACCCGCTTCGCTGCTGGCGTTTGCCGTTACGGTGTACGTGCCGTCGCTAATCTGCGCCAGATCCGCAGGCGTCACTTCCAGCGACCAGTTACCGCTGGCATCAATTTGCGTGCGGTACGCTTTGCTGTTCAGCGTGACCGTCACCCACGTATCCGCCGCCAGACCATCACTGGTACCGTTAAGGGTCAGGTTAACGCCCTGTTCAACGGCGTTCAGCACGTTATCACCGGCAATCGCTTCAAACTTGAGCCACGGTTGACCATTATCCACCACGATCGGGCGTGACTCGGTGCCGGTGTTACCCGCGCTATCGGTAATTGAGACATTTACGTGCTGCTGACCCGCCCCCAGCGCCTGCATATCGGCAGCCGGAATGCCCACGCTCCAGTGCCCCTGTGCATCCAGTTGAGTGGTGTAATATTTGCCGTCCACCTCCACGCTCACGCGATCGCCCGCCATGCCGCCGACGCTGCTTCCGGTGACGACCAGCGCCTGGTTCTGCTCTGCGGCGTTGATGATGTCATCGCCGGAAATCAGGTCGATGGTCACCGTCGGCGCAACGGTATCAACGGTCAGTTGCTGCGTCGCGGTGCTGCTGTTACCGGCTTTATCGGTCACGCTAACGGTCACGCTGGCGCTACCCTGCGGCAAGCCTGCGAGTGCATTACTGGCAAGTGTCAGGCTCCAGCTGCCATCGCTGTTCACCGTCACCGGGTCGCCATAGGACTGGCCGTTGATAAGCACGGTGACGCTCTGCCCTGCCTCAGCGCTGGTGGTGCCGCTGAGGGTGACCGCGCCTTCGACTTCGGCTTTATTCAGGACGTTATCCGCCGTCACCGCCGCAATCGTCAGCGTTGGCGCGGAAGCATCGACGCTGAATGCCCACTCGGCGCTGGCACTGTTCCCATGCTGATTGGTGACGCTGGCGGTGGCATTTGCCGCGCCATCACGCAACGTATTCAGCGAACCTGTCGGCACGGTAAACTGCCAGCTTCCGTCATCCTGCACCTGTGCGGTCCAGGCTTTGCCCGCCAGCATCACGGTGACGGTCTGCCCGCTTTCCACGTTGCGGGTTGAGCCGCTCACCGTCAGCGCTTCACCGCGCTCAATCGCGTTCAGCACGTTATCGGCGGTGAAGGTATCGATGGTTATTGCCACCGGCGCGATATCTACCGTGACCTGGTGATCCATTGCGGTTGTCGTCCCGGCGCTGTTCTGCGCCGTGGCGCTCAGTTGCACCGTGCCCGCACTCCAGCCTGCGACCACATTTTGTGGCACAGAGACGGCCCAGCTACCGTCAGCGTTGACACTTCCGGTCCAGCTTTCACCCTGACCGTCGGACAGGGTAACGATGGCATTTTCGGCCAGCCCGCTACTGGTTCCCGTCACCGCCAGAGCATGGCCCTGCTCAATGCTGTTAATCACATCATCACCGGCAACCGTATCAAAACGGATCCCCGGCGTACCGGTATTGACCGCGATATCACGGCTATCCGAACCGGTATTACCGTGGGCATTCTGCACGCTGGCATCGATAGTCAGCGGGCCGTCACCAAAACCGGCAACGTCGGTGCTCTCGACGGTGACCGACCAGAGACCATTCGCCTCAACGGTGGTGTTGTGCGTTTTGCCCGCAACAATTACCTGCACGCTATCGCCTGGCGCAGCGCCGCTCACCGAACCGGAGATCGTCAGATTTTGGCCCGCTTCGCTCGCGTTAATCACATCATCGCCCGCGACCAGATCGATATGCACCACCGGCAGGCGGGTATCGACCTGCAACTGCGTGCTGCCGGAAACCGGGTTACCGTTGGCACTGCTGGCGCTGGCGCTAACCGTATAGCCCGCATCACCCAGCAAGGCCAGGTCGGACGGCGCAACCGACAGTGACCAGTTGCCGCTGTTATCGGTTTGCGCGGTATAGTCGCGCCCACCCAGCGTGACGGTCACGATAGCGCCCTCTGCCAGACCACTGCTGCTACCCCTGATCACCAGGTCGGTGCCGCGTTCGATGGCATTAAGCACATTGTCATCGGCAATATCCGCGAAGGTCAGCGTCGGCACGCCCAGATCGACCTGATAGTCTTTCGTGGTGGACGAGCTGTTCCCGGCGCTGTCGGTGATGGTCACCTTCAGTTCGCCGCTGCCGTTCGGCAGGGTCGCCATATCTTCTGCGGTGACGCCAATGCGCCATGTGCCGCTGGCATCCACCTGTGTGGTATACGGTTTACCGTTAAACTCAACCACCACCGTATCGCCCACTTTCGCATCAACGGTCGTACCGCTGATCACCAGCGCCTGGCCTTTTTCCGCCGCGTTGATGATGTTATCGGCGGTCAGATCGTTTACCGCGACTGTCGGTGCCTGGGTATCCACCAGGAAGGTGTGGTTGCCGGACGCCGGGTTACCCGCCTTATCGCTCACGCTGACGTTAACCGTGGTTAACCCCTGCGCCAGATGACTGAGCGCATCGGCCGCAAAGAGCGCTGTCCAGATGCCGCCTGCGGTCACCAGTGCGGTTTGTTCAACGCCGCCAATATTGACCGTGACCGTCTGGCCCACTTCCGCCGTGGTGGTGCCCGACACCGCCACTTCACCGCGCGCTTCCGTACCGTTCAGCACGTTATCTGCGGTAACCGCATCGATGAAGATCGTCGGCGCGGTGGTATCAATAACAAAGTTCAGGCTGTTGCTGGCGCTGTTGCCGCTGGCATTAGACACGCTCACCTGCACGACGGCATCACCGTCGCGAAGCCCGTTCAGCGCCCCCGCATCCAGCGTGACGCTCCAGGCGTTATCCTGCACCGTGCCGGTGAATTGCTTGCCGTTCACGGTCACCGTCACGGTACGCCCGTTGTCGATATTAGTGGTGTCGCCCGTCAGAACGATTTGGCCCGATTTTTCCGCACCGTTGACCACGTTATCCGCCGTCACCGGATTGATAGAAACGGAGGTTTCACGCAGATCCAGCGCCACGGATTCGTTAATCGCGGCATCATTACCGCTCACGTTCGCCACGCTGGCGTTCACGGTGATCGACGCCCCGTTCCAGTTTTTCATCTGGTCTGGTGTCAATTGCAGCAACCACGAACCATCAGCCTGCGTTGCCGCTGTCCCCACGGTAGTACCGTTAACGCTAACCGTCACAATGCTGCCCGTGGCGACATCAGTCGTTGTCCCGCTGATCACCAGCTCTGATGCGCGCTCAGCAAGGTTCAGAGTGTTATCCGCGGTGACGCTATCGATACGAATGCCCGGTTCGGTGCTATCAAGCGTGATACCGTGCTGACCGGAGCCGATATTGCCATGCCCATTGGTGACGCTCGCAGTAATGGTCAGCGGCCCGCTGCCCAGTGCAGAAAGTTCGCCTGCACCTAACTCGACCGTCCAGGTGCCGTCACTCTTCACGTTTGTGGTATGCGATTGCCCGGCGATAATCACCGTCACCACATCATTTTCAGCCGCGCCACTTACCGTACCGTTAATCGTCACGACACCGTTCATTTCGGTCATACCGATAATGTCATCGTCGGACACCGGCAGGATGGTGATCGTCGGTGCGCGGGTATCCACCAGCAGCGACGTTGTATCCGTCACGCTGTTTCCGCTGCTGCCTGCGGCACTGGCGGTCAGCGTATAATCTGCTTCACCCAGTTTCGCCAGCGCATCCGCCGGAACGGAAACCGACCACCCGCCGCCTGCCTCAGTCTGCGTCTGATAATTCACGCCGTTGAGCGTGACGGTCACCACCGTACCCTCGGCCAGTGAACTGGTTCCCGATACCGCCAGAGGCTGCATCTGTTCAATGGCGTTAAGCACCCCATCGGTAGACAACGTATCAAAGCGCAGTGTCGGAATACCGGTATCAACGTTAATGGTGTGTTGCAGCGACTGGCTATTGCCCGCGCTATCGGTCACGGTCACATTGATTTCATAACCGATACTTTCCAGCACGGCCATATCCGCCGCCGGCACGCCAACGCTCCAGTTACCGTTCGCATCCAGTTGCGTGGTGTACGTTTTACCGTTCAGCACCACACTCACTTTATCGCCCGTCGTGCCGTTCGTGGTGCCGCCGCTGATGACCAGCGCCTGGCCAAGTTCAGTGATGTTGATCTTGTCATCACCCGCCACCGTGTTGATGGTTGGCGTTGGCGCAACCGTATCGACCAGCACGGAATGGGTCGTTTCGGTGCGGTTGTTCGCCGCATCTGTAATGACCAGTTTGATGTCATTCAGCCCGTCGTTCAGGTCGACCAGATCCGCTGCGCTCACATTCAATGACCAGCGACCATCACTCCCCACGACGGCGTCGTGCGTTTTGCCGTTCAGCGTCAGAGAGAGCGTCTGACCGATTGCATCGCTGGTGCCGGTTAAGGTCAGTGACTGGCTAAGTTCGGTACTGTTCAGAATGTTGTCAGCCGTCACCGGGTCGATGGCCAGCACCGGTGCGTGCGTGTCAACCTCGAAGGTGTGGCTGTTGGTTGCTTTGTTACCGCTGACTGTACTGACGCTCAACTGCACAGTCACTTCGCCGTCGCGCAGCGCGGCGAGAGAACCGGCGGGAACGGTCGTGCTCCACGTATTGTTATTCACCGTGGCGGTAAACTGTTTATTGCCCACGGTGAGGGTCACAACTTGCCCGTCTTCAATGCCGCTGGTTGTGCCGCTCAGCACCACCTCGCCTGCTTTTTCTGCGGCGTTAAGCACGTTATCGGCGGTGATCACATCCATCGCCACCGATACCGGTGCGTTGTCAATCTGCACATCCTGGCGGATGACAGCGACATTACCTGCGCTGTTCTCAACGGACGCCTCAACGGTAATTTCCCCCGTCCAGCCGCCAGCCACACTCTGTGGAACGCTGAATGCCCAACTGCCGTCCGGGTTAACGGTCGTTTGCCTTATATCACTACCGATAGTGACGGTGACCGTCGCCCCCGGCTCCACGCCGTAAGTCATCCCGGTGACCCACACATCCAGCGCCAGTTCGGCGATGTTCAGCACGTTATCGCCGGTCAGGGCATCGATACGGATCCCCGGTACACCCGTGTCGAGGGTGAAATCACGGCTGCCAGAGCCCACGTTGCCGTGGGCGTTGGTGATAGCCACGTCTGCCGTCAACGGCCCGTCGCCCAGCATCGCCATGTCTGCTGGCGTCAGGGAGACACTCCAGTTACCTGCGGCATCCACCGTTGCGGTTTTCGCAGCCAGACCACTGAGGGTGACCACGACGCGATCGCCTGATACCGCGCCCGTTACGCTACCGCCGATAAGCACTGAACCCTGCGCTTCCGTACTGTTAATGATGTCGTCGGCGGCGATGATAGAGACGGTCACCACCGGCGCTTTGGTATCGACCAGCAACGGTTCCGTGGTGGTCACGTTGTTACCATCACCCGCCACGGCGCTGGCGCTTACGGTGTAGTTTGCTTCGCCAAGCGTTGCCAGATCAGCTGCGCTCACCTCAACGCTCCATTTACCGGTGGCATCGGTCTTCGCGATGTAGCTCAGCCCTGCCAGCGTCACCAGCACCTCGGTGTCGGCGGGCAGATCGCTGGTTCCGCTAATGGTCAGCGGCTGGCCTTTTTCGGTTGCGTTGAGTACGCCATCTTCGGCCAGAGTATCGATGTCCAGCTGCGGCTTGCCGGTGTTGACGGTGAAGTCATGGGTGACGGTCTGTTCATTCCCGGCCCGGTCAGCAATCACGACCGTGAAGTTGTTGTCGCCTTCGCTAAGTTTGGCCATTTCGCTGGCCGGAATGCCAACGCGCCACTCACCGTTGCTGTCGACGACGGTGTGATATTCCACGTTGTTCACGGTCACGATAACCGTGTCGCCCGGTGCGCTGTCTGTGCTGCCGCCGTCAATCACCAGTGCCTGGCCCTTTTCGGTGGCGTTGATGATGTTATCGCCGGTCAGTGGGTTCACGGTGACCTGTGGGATAACGGTGTCGACGTTCACCACGCTGTTCTGCGTCGTGCTGTTTCCGGCGACATCGCTGACGCTGACGGCAAACGATACGCTGCCGTTGCTAATGCCGTCGAACACGCTGGCTGGCACACTCACCTGCCAGGTACCCTCGGCGTTGACGTCGGCCAGCAAGGTTTCATCCCCCACTTTCACCGTGACAGTCTGCCCTTCACCCGCGTTGGTATAACCGCTCAGGATCTGTGTCACCTGCGCTTCGCTGGCGTTGACAACGTTGTCATCGGTCAACGGGTTCACCGAAAGCGTTGGCGGCGTGGTGTCGAGAACAAACGTCCCGCTGGCGCTGGCGCTATTTCCCTGCGAGTTCGTCACGCTGGCTTCAACGGCAACGCTGCCGTCTTTAATGGCGGCAAACATCGCGTCGGTGACCGTCACTTCCCAGGTGCCGTCCGCTTTAATGGTGGTATCCAGTCGCTGGCCACCGACATACACCACTACCGGGTTACCTGCGGCAGTACCCACGCTGGTGCCGGAAAGCACCTGTTCCGTCGCTGCTTCGCTGGCGTTAATAATGTTATCGTTGCTGAACGCGTCAATCGCGATAGCCGGCCCGGCGGTCACTACATCCACATCGTGGCTGACAGAAATGGTGTTGCCCGAAATATTCGCGCCGCTAGCTGTCAGGGTGACCGTGCCGTCATTCATTGAACCGACGTATTCGGCTGGAATTTCGATGATCCACCGTCCGTCATTGCCGATCATGACGTCATCAGACGAGAAAATCTCACTATCGCCATCCATCAACGTCAGCGTGAACTTCGTCCCTTTCGCAATATGCTCACTGGTTCCGCTCACCCACAGAGACTGATTCAGCTCGGCGGCGTTAATGATGTCGTCACCTGCAACCGTGTTGAAACGGATCCCCGGCAGGCTGGCGTCGATAGTCATTTCGCGCTCGGCGCTGCCCTGGTTGTTATATTCATCCGTCGCGGTGACGTTGACCGTCAGTGCGCCATCGCCCAACCCGGAAAGGGTGTCAGCGTCGAGCGCCAACGACCAACGCGTACCGTCGTCCGTCAGCACCACCTGATCGCCTGTGAACGTCTGCCCGCCAATGGTGACGGTCACGCTACTCACCGCCACATCGGTGGAGCCGGTGATGACGATCCCCGCCGCCGCTTCAACATTATTCACCACATCATCAGCAGTGATGGCATCAATGGTCACGCGCGGCAGGCTGGTCTGAATATCCAGCGGACGGCTGGCGCTTCCGGTATTCCCGGCGGCATCCGTCGCGCTCACGCTGACGTCGTATTGATGGTTGTCCACCAGCGCCGGAAGATCTTCTTTCGGCACAATCGCCGACCAGTTACCGTTCGCTTCCGTTACGCCGTAGTAGGTCTTGCCGTTCAGACGAACGGTCACCTGTACGCCTGCGGTCAGAATATCTGACGTACCGGACACGGTGAGATCTGTACCGCGCTCGTCGCTGCTCAGGAGATCGTTTCCGGCGATCTCTGCGATGGTTAGAACCGGTGCTGCCGTGTCGATGGCAAACGGGAACGAGTCCGTCCCGACGTTGCCTGCCGCATCCGTGATCGCCACCTGAATAGTATGATCACCGTCATCGAGCGCCGCCAGATCGCTGGCTTTCACCCCGACGCTCCAGCGCCCGCTGCCGTCCACGATGGTCGAATGGGTGTGATCGCCCAGCGTCACCACGACTTTGTCTCCGGCGGCCGCCCCTGTGCTGCTGCCGCTGATCACCTGCGCCTGACCCGCTTCGGTCGCGTTCAGCACGTTATCAGCCGTCAGCCTATCGAGAGTGATGGTTGGTACTATCGTGTCGATCAGAACACTGTGCTCCAGCGAGGTGCTGTTCCCGGCTTTATCCGTCACCGCGACGGTCAGATCGTGTGAGCCCTGCCCCAGCGCATTCAGCGTGCTGGCATCAACGACCATGCTCCAGATCCCGCCCGCAAGTACCAGTGCCGTTCCCAGCGTCTGGTTGCCAACGGATACGGTGACCGTCTGGCCAACTTCCGCATTCGTTGTGCCGCTGAGGGTAACCCCTGCAGTGGCTTCCACGCTGTTGATAATATTGTCGCCCGCGACCGTGTGGAGGGTCAGCATCGGGGATTCGGTATCGACCACGAACTGGCGTTCCGCACTGGCGGTATTGCCGTGGGCGTTAGAGACAGAAACCTGTACCGTTGTCTGACCGTCACGCAGCGCGCCCAGGTCTGAACCACTCAACGTCAGGCTCCAGGCCCCGTTATTCACCGTCGCCGTGTACTGTTTACCGTTCAGGGTGATGATGACATCGCGACCATTTTCGACGCCGCGCGTCTCGCCGGTCAGCGTTTGTTCAGCGCCTTGCTCAACCGCATTCAGGCGATCGTCGCTAAACAGGGTATTCACCGACACCGCGACGGCTTGCGTATCGACCTCAACCGTGTGCGCAATGTTTTGCACGTTGCCCGAGGCGTTGGTGCCGCTAACCGCAATCACCAGAGGGCCCTCCGGCCAGGTTTGCATCGTCTGCGGCGAGAAGAGAAGCTGCCAGTTCCCCTGGGTATCCAGCGCGGCATCGTAGTTCACGCCATTGATGACGATCGTCAGCCCTTTCAGGTTATCCAGCCCGGTTGATGTGCCGGAAAGCACCAGAGAATTGCCCAGTTCGATGGCGTTGATCACGTCATCGCCTGCCACCGTATCGACACGAATCGACGGATAGGAGACATCAAGCAGGATCTCACGGCTGGCGTCGCCCCGGTTACCGTTCTGGTTCTCAACCCAGGCTTTCACCGTCAGGTCGCCATAGCCAATACTCTGCAACGCCTCCGCGCTGACGTTCACCGACCAGGTACCATTCGCCTGCACAATGGCTTCAAGCGGCTCGCTGAGCCCGATATCGATATAGACTTTTTGCCCGGCTTCCGCGTTCACCACGCGACCGCTAATGGTCTGCTCGGTTTTGATTTCGTCATCGTTAATGACGTTATCACCAGCAATGGTGTCGATGGTCAGCAGCGGCAGCGTCGTATCCACCAGCACATCGTGGCTGACGGTTTTGTGGTTGCCCAGCGTATCGGTCACGCTGGCGGTCACGGTGTAACTGGCTTCACCCAGTCCCGACAAGGCTGACGGCGGCACAGTGACAGACCAGTCGCCATCGACGTTTGCCACAGTGGTGTACAGCACGCCGTTCAGCGTGACGGTAATGGTCTGATTCGGCTGGTTGCTGGTGCCGGTGATCGCCAGATCCTGACCTTTTTCGTTCAGGTTGATGATGTCATCGCTGGCAATCGCGTTGATGGTGATTTCTGGCTGTGCGGTATTCACCGTGACGGTGCTTTCCAGGCGGCCTGCGTTACCCGCCTTGTCCGAAACCGTCACCACCAGCGGGTTGCTTCCTTCGTTCAATGCGGAAACCGCAGAAGCCGGTAAGCCAATGCTCCATTTATTGTCGCTGTTCAGCGCGGTGGTGTAGTTTTTCCCGCCGATAGAAACCGTAATAATCGCCCCGGCTTCCGCATCACTGCACGTACCGCTAATGATTTGCGCCTGACCGTGCTCGGAAGCATTCAGGATATTGTCGCCGGCAATATTATCCACGGTAATCACCGGCGGCAGGGTATCCACATTGACGTCGGTCGTGATACGGGTTTCATTGCCCGCCAGATCGCTGACTTTCAGATTCAGTTCAAAACTGCCCTGCGGCAGTGCGCTCTGTGCTGCTGGCAGCGTGATGCTCCATGCACCGTTGTCAGCCACCGTGCCGCTAAACCATTCGCCGTTCCATTCAACCTGTACCGTTTGCCCCTGCTCTGCGCCGCTGAAGCCGCTGACCACAAAGCCGCCTTGCGCTTCGGCCAGGTTAATGACGTTATCTCCCGCGACGCTGGAAACGCTTAATGCAGGCGGAGTAACGTCAACCTCATACTGACGCCCCGCATCGGCCTGATTACCGTTAACGCTGCTGACGCTCACCTGCACGCTGGCGGAACCGTCACGTAGCGACGCTAAATCCTCCGTTGAAAGATCGACGTGCCAGCTTCCGTCATCTTCCACCCGAGCCTGATACTCATGCCCGGCAAAAGTCACCGTCACGCTCTGTCCGACTTCAATACCGGAGGTGCTGCCGGTCAACGTAATTCCGTTTGCACGTTCTTCAGCGTTGATTACGTTATCCGTTGTGACAGGATCGATACTCACCGCCACCGCGTTTAAATCAACCTGTGCCAGATGGCCGAAACTGCTGCCTGCGTTACCTGACATGTTCTGTGCGCTGGCGACGATACTCAGTTCGCCGTTTTGCCAGCGGCTGACATCCGTCTCCGGTACGATCACCGACCAGCGACCGTCACCATTCACCTGCGTGGTATAGGTGGTGGTTTCCACCACGCCATCTCGCATTCCGGTAATGGTGACCGTGACATCATGCCCTTTCGCCACGCCCGTACTGGTGCCGCTGATGGTGATATCGCCCTGGGCTTCCAGGATGTTAATAACGTCATCACCCGCCACGGTATCAATACGCAGACCCGGTACACCGGTATCCACGCTCAATTCATAGTCTGCGCTGCCGCTGTTGCCACGACCGTTAGTGACCGTCGCGGTCGCCGTTAACGGGCCGTCGCCAAAGGCGCTGAAGGTATCTTTCGGGATGGTAACCGTCCAGACGCCGCCAGTTTCAACCGTCGTCTCGAAAGTTTGTCCGCCCAACGTCACTACGACGTTGCTGCCCACTTCGGCATTTTTCGCGGTACCGCTAATGAACTGATCCTGCCCGCTCTCCTCAAGGTTAATCACATCATCATCCGCCAGCCGCGTAATGGTGACCTGCGGTGAAGCGGTATCCACGGTGATCGGACGGCTGGTACTCTGATGGTTGCCCGTTTCGTCAGTGACGCTGGCGGTGATCGTATAGTTCGCTTCGCCCAGCGCGGCTAAATCCGCCGGAGGAACGGTGACCTGCCAGTTGCCATCGCCATCAGCTTTGACAGTGTAATCGCGCCCGTTCAGGGTCACGAGAATGTCGCGATCCGACTGATTGCTCGTACCCGTGATGGTGATGCCTGCGGCTTTCTCTGCATCGTTAACCACATCGTCAGCCGCTACCTGATTAATGGCGATTAACGGCAGATCCAGCACCACTTCCACAATGCTGGTCAGCGTGTCGATGTTGCCCGCGCTGTCGGTGACCGTAACCTCCAGCGGATATTCACCAGCAAGCAGATTGCCTGCTGGCGGCACGCCCAACTGCCAGTTGCCGTTGTCGTCCAGCACCGTGGTGTAGCTTTTGTTATTAAAGGTGACGGTAACGAGGGAGCCCGGTTCCGCATTCAGGCAGGAGCCCGAAATAATCTGCGCCTGTTTCAGTTCAGTGGCGTTCAGTTTGTTGTCGCCGGTTACCGGCGTCAGCGTCAGTTCCGGAACAAGCGTGTCAACATTGACACTGTGCGTCTGGCTGCTGGTGTTGCCCGCCTTATCCTGCACGCTGACAGCCACGGTTTGCATCCCCTGCGCCAGCGTCGTGACGTCCTGTACACCATCGATGTGTACGCGCCAGGTGCCGTCACTCGTGACGTCGGCGGTATAGGTG
This sequence comes from Pseudocitrobacter faecalis, assembly GCF_965231525.1. Taxonomy (NCBI): domain Bacteria; kingdom Pseudomonadati; phylum Pseudomonadota; class Gammaproteobacteria; order Enterobacterales; family Enterobacteriaceae; genus Pseudocitrobacter; species Pseudocitrobacter faecalis. The sequence continues at coordinate 3,355,835 of NZ_CBDDNJ010000002.1, forward strand.
TCATCCAGCCATTTAACAATAACCTTCTGGCCCGCTTCGGCGTTGGTGGTACCGCTAATGTCAAAACCGGCCTCCGCTTCCAGCGCGTTGACCTGGTTATCCGCTTCAACCGTGTTGATGCTGATGGTCGGCGGCGTGGCGTCGACCACAAACTGACGTTCCGCCGATGCGCTATTGCCGTTGATATTGCTGGTGCTGACGCGGATGCTGGCCTCGCCCTCTTTCAGGCTGCCCATATCCACCGCGGCAACCTCAAGCGTCCAGCGACCGCCAGCCACTTCAACATCATAGCGATGGCCCGCGAAGGTAACCGTCACATACTGACCGTCTTCAATGCCCACAACCGCACCGCCCAGAGTCAACGGCTCGCCGCGCTCGGTCAAATTGAGAACGTCATCCGCGGTGATAGGATCGATGGTGATCGCAGCCGCACTGAGATCCAGTTCAACTTTATGCTCAATGGCGCTTTGGTTGCCGTTGATGTTGGCAACGCTTGCGCCAATCACGACTTCGCTGCCGCTCCAGCCCGCCACTTCCTGCGAACCTATGTTGACAGACCAGCTTCCATCGGCATGCAGCGTGGTGGTGTGCGAAACGCCATTGATCGTCACAATCACATCCGCGCCCGCTTCCGCGCCCTGCGCCGTACCGCTGATCAGTAAATCCTGTTGGTGTTCGAGGATGTTGATAACGTCATCGCCCGACACGGTATCGATACGAATGCCCGGTTTGTCGATATCGATGGTGAACTGATACTGGCTTTGCGTACTGTTGCCATGTTCGTTAGTGACAGAGGCGGTCGCCGTCAGGCGACCATCGCCTAAGGCCTCCAGCATCGCCTTCGGAAGTTCCAGTTCCCAGGTACCGTTAGCCTCAACCCGCGCCTCATAATCCTGACCGCCGATGGTGATGGTCACCGTTTTTCCAGCTTCAACATTCTGGGTAGAACCCGTCAGCGTCTGCGCTGTGGCCAGTTCATCAATGTTGATGACATCATCACTATTGTTTTGCAGGCCGTCGATTTGCAGCACCGGGGATGCGGTATCCACCAGGATGGCCTGGCTTGCGCTGGCGCTGTTGCCCGCGGCATCAGTGACGCTGGCAACCAGCGTATAACCGGCCTCGCCTAACAGCGCCAAATCGGCAGGCGATAACGCGACCTGCCAGACGCCGCTCTCAGCATCGGTGGTGGCCGTGTAATTTTTGCCGTTGAGGGTCAGGGTTACCTCAACACCTTTCTGGTTGCTGGTGCCGGTAAGCGTAATGCCTTCGCCACGCATCTGCGCGTTGATAACGCCGTTATTGTCTACCGCATTGATAGCGATTTCCGGCGCGGCCAGGGCGACATTGAAGTCATGGCTGCCCGTGCCAATGTTTCCGGCGCTGTCTTTGACGGTCACCAGAATAGTTTGCTTGCCTTCCTTGAGATCGAGGACGGAATCCGCAGGCATCCCAACGCTCCAGCGCCCGGCGGCGTCCAGCACGGTGGTGATGCTCCAGCTTCCTACCGCAACGGTGACAATATCGCCCGCCGCTGCGTCCGTCACGCTGCCGCTGATAATTTGCGACTGGCGATGTTCGGTGCTGTTCAGCGTGTTGTCGCTGCCGCCGACCTTATCAATGGTGACAACAGGCGCCTGGGTATCCACCAGCAGCGTTTGCGTGGTTGTCGTGCTGTTTCCGGCTTTATCCGTCAGAGTGACCACGACCTGCTGCGGGCCTTGCGGTACCTGCGCCGCATCCGCCGCATCGATCTGCGCGCTCCAGCTACCATCGGCCTGAACGACGACCTCGTACGCTTTTCCATTCCAGGTCACCTGACCTTTCTGGCCCATCTCCGCGTTGCTCTGGCCCTGAATGGTAAACCCGGCAGTGGCTTCTGCCGCGTTAATCACGTTATCACCGGTGACCGCATCGAGCACAATCGTCGGTGCACTGAGATCAACCTCGTAAACCTGTGCGCTGTGCGCCTGATTACCGTTCTGGTTACTGACGCTCACCTGCACCGTCGCGTCACCTTCGCGCAGCGAAGCCAGGTCAGATGGCGACAGGGTGTAACTCCAGCCGTTATTTTCATCAACGGTGGTGGTGTACTGATGACCCCCAAACAGAATGGTCACCGTCTGGCCCGCTTCCACACCGGAGGTCGTCCCCTTCAGTACCAGCGGCTGCCCCTGCTCGGTGGCGTTAATCACGTTATCTGCGGTGACGTTCTCAATTGAGATAGCCACGGTATCGAGATCCACATCGATCGTATGCTGCCAGGAGCCGGTATTTCCGGCGTGGTCATCGACACTGGCATCAATTTTCAGCGCGTCGTTCGGCCAGCGTGCAACATCGATCGCCGGAACGGTCACCGACCAGGTACCGTCCGCGTGCAGCGTGGTGCTGTAATCCTTGCCATTCACGGAGACCAGGACATCCGCCCCGGTATTCGCACCGCTTACCGTACCGCTGATCACTACCGGCGCGCCCTGTTCAATCAGGTTAACCACGTCATCACCTGCCACGGTGTCGATGCGGATCCCCGGAAGAGTGGCGTCAATTTCGGCCTGATATTCGCCTGTGCCACGGTTGCCGTGGACGTTGGTGACTTCCGCCGTAAAGTTCAGTTCACCATCGCCCAGCGCGGTGAGTTCATCTTTGGTTAATTCGATGTTCCATTCGCCAGCACCGTTCACGATGGCGTCTTTGCTAATGCCGCCCACGGTCACCGTGACAGTGCTGCCCGCTTCCGCGTTGACCACGTAGCCCGTCAGGATCTGCCCGGTGCTGACTTCATCGAGGCTGATGACGCTGTCGTTGCCATCAAGCCCGGTGATCACCACCTGCGGCGCGGCGGTATCCACTACCACGTTATGGCTGGTTGAGGCGCTGTTGCCCGCGCTATCGGTCACGCTTGCGCTGAGGGTGTATTGCGCTTCGCCCAGCGCCGCGAGGTCTGCCGGGGTGATCGTGACAGACCAGTCACCCTGCGCGTCGGCGGTTGTCTGGTATTCACGCCCGTTGAGGATCAGCGTTATCTGACGGCCCGGCTGGTTGCTGCTACCGCTCACCTCCAGGCTCTGGCCTTTTTCGATGGCGTTGATCACATCGTCGCTTGCCACACCGCGATTAATGGCGATTTCCGGCGCGGCAAGGCTCACGGTAAAGACATTTTCACTCTCACCGGTGTTACCGGCTTTGTCGGTAATGCTGGCGGTAATTTTCGCCTCACCTGCGGCAAGGGACTGAATCTTGTCAGCCGCGACGCCGATGCTCCAGCGGCCAGCGGCATCCAGTACGGTGGTGAAGGTTTCTGTCTGTGCGTCACTGCCAGTGCCGTAGTACAGCGTGACGGTCACGCTATCACCCGCGATGCCCCCGGTGCTGGAGCCGGAAATCACCTGCGCCAGTTGATGCTCGCCCTGGTTTATCACGTTATCGGCGGTGAATGTGTCGATAATCACCGTCGGTGCGAGCGTATCGACCAGAATCTCCTGTGATGTGGTGCTACTGTTGCCTGCGCGATCCTGTACGGTCACCGTGACGCTTTGCGCGCCCTGACCCAGCGCGGTTAAATCTGCTTTCGGAACGGTCAGGCGCCAGGTGCCATCATCTGCTACTTCAGCGGGGTAGGATTTACCATTGAGGCGAACTGTGACAGTCTGCCCCGGCTCTGCCGAGGTGATGCCGCTCAGGATTTGCCCGGCGGTGTGCGTCGCTTCTGCCGCGTTAAGAATGTTGTCATCGGTCAGGGAGTCAATGCTGACAGACGGAGGTTGTGTATCGACAGTGACCTGACGACCGCTACTGGCGGTGTTGCCGCTGGTATTGGTCACGCTGACCTGAATATCCGCCGCGCCATCGGCAAGATTCGACAGCACGCTTGCCGGCACGTCGCAATGCCAGCTACCGTCGCCCTCTACGGTAGCGGTCAGGGTTGCACCGCCAATACGGATCACCACGGTCTGGCCCGCTTCCACGTTCTGCGTCAGACCTTCCAGTGTGATCCCCGCCCCTTTTTCAGCGGCATTGATCATGTCATCGCCCGTCGCCGGGTTGATGGAAATCGCCACCGGGTTGAGATCGACGGTCACACTGTGGCTACCGGTTGCCTGGTTGTAGCCGTCATCTGCGGAGACGGTGATGGTCAGGCTGTCCTGCCCGTCAACCAACGTTTTCAGTTGGTCGCTGCTGATGCCCGTCTGCCAGCGCCCGCCAGGGCCAATCTGCGCGGTAAACGCTTGACCATTGATCTCCAGTTGTACGGTCGTGCCCGCCTGAATATGGCTGCTGGTACCGCTGATGGTCAGGGATTGATTCAGTTCGATGGCGTTAATGATGTCATCACCGGAGACGATGTCCACGCCGAGACCCGGCAGGTTAGCGCTGATCACGAATGCCCCGTGAGTCGTGGCGCTGTTGCCGCTGAAGTTGGTCACGGTGGCGGTGATATTCACTTCGGTGTCGCCCAGCGCCTGCAACTGCGCGGAGGTCACTTCCATCTCCCAGCTCAGATCGCTTTTAACGACAGCGTTGCCCAGCAAAATGCCGTTCAACGAAACAGCGACGGTATCGCCCGGTTTCGCATAGCTGACAGAACCGGTGATGTACTGGCTTTGCGCCACGTCGTCCACGCCCAGCAGATTATCACCAGCGACGGTATTCAGCGTTACTACTGGCGATAAAGTATCCACTACCAGCTTGCCGCTGTTTTCCACCGCGTTACCAATCGCGTTGGCCCCCGCGACGGTCACCGCGTAGGTGGTGTTATCCAGTGACACCAGGTCTTCCACCGGGACAATGACTGACCAGCTGTTGCCCCCGCCCTGCGCGCTTTCAACGGTAGACTGATAAACCTGGCCGTTCAGAGTAACGGTTAATTCAGTGCCCACCGCAAGGTTAGTGGTACCGGAAATGGTCAACGGCTGGCTGACACTATCCGCATTCAGCGTGTGCGCACCATTGATCTCATCAATCTGGATTACCGGCGCTTCCGCCGCCATCGTGAAGGTGTGCTCACCGCTGCTGACGTTGCCCGCCGCATCGGTGATGGTAATCTGGGCCGTGTGCTGCCCCTGCTCAAGCTGGCTAATCAGCGCAGGGGTTAACGGCGCGCTCCACTTCCCGTCGCTGGAGATCGCGCCGATTATCGTGGTGCCATTGATGGTCACTTCCACTTTGCTACCCGGCGCGGCATCGGTGGTACCGCTGAGGATCTGCACTTCCGACTGCTCCTGAGCATTCAATACGTTATCAGCAGTCAGGCTATCCACCGTGAGGGCTGGCCCGACGCTGCTTATTGTCACGCTGCCCTTCGTGGTGGTTTCGTTACCCGCCTTGTCGCTGACCGTGACGGTAATGGCATTCGGCCCCTGAGGGAGCGTTGCAAGCGCGTCGGCATCGATGGAAATCTGCCATTTCCCGCCAGCCTGGACGGTGGTCGTCCAGCTCTTGCCGCCAATGTTTACGGTGACCGTCTGCCCTTCTTCGGCGTCGGTTGTACCACTCAGGCTTTGCGCTGTCGCCAGCTCACCGCTGTTAAGAACGTTGTCATCAGTCAGCTTATTGATTGTCGTATTTGGTGCCTGGGTATCCACCATCAGGGTTTGTTCACCCGTGATGATATTGCCGGTGCTATCCGTACCCGTGACCTTGACCTGATGCGTACCCTGTGCCAGCTTGCCGATATCGGCGGCAGGCACCGAAACCTGCCAGCTACCGTTTGCGCCCACTTCTGTGGTGTACGTTTTGCCGTTAAGCGTCACAGTGAGCGTGGTGCCCGCCGCGAGCTCTTTTGACTGTCCGCTGACGATAACGGCGCTGGCCGCTTCTGTTGCGTTGACGACGTTATCGCCGCTCACGGTATCTGCGGTAATACTGGCCTTCGCCGTCACCACTTCCAGGGTGATTTTGCCGCCATCGGTAGTTTTGCTACCGTCGATCTGCACCACGCTCCAGGTATGCGAGCCTGCATCCTGGGTCGGTAACGTCACTTTCCAGGTGCCGTCGCTGCTGACCATCGCGCTGGCGACGGTGTTACCGCTGGCATCTTTGATTTGAATCGTGCTACCCGGCTGCCCGGTGCCGGAGAACGTTGGGGTGGTGTCATCGGTCAGCGCATTGCTGCTCAATACGCCCTGCTTGTCACCCTGATCGTCAGAGACAACAAACGACGGCTTTGCCGTCTCAACCGGCCTGGTATTATCGATGACAGTGGTATGGCTCCCCCCACCATCATCATTTACCAGCAGTGCGCCTACGCCGCCGCCCAGCAGCAGGCCGCCTGCAATCCAGCCCCACGGCAGGTTATCCAGCGCGCTCTGTTCGATAAAAGGTTCAATACTGGCAATTGGCGTCGCCTGCGGCGTCAGCGCAACCTGGCCCATGCCCAGGCTTTCGCCCGTTTCGGCAAAAGTGATATGGGTCAGTTGCTGGTTGTCATCCATAAACACCAGTTCTGACTGTTTTCCGTTCTCTTCGCCAAAGGCTGAAAAATAGTTGCTGCAGCGGATGACCGAGCCATCTTTCATGTAGATGAGCAGGTCTTTTCCCTGACGAACATATCGCTCGACGTTTGCCGGCGCCCCCTGAATCTGCACTACGCTCGGTTCGGTCAGTAAAATGGAGAGATTCCCCTCACTGTTGAGGACTGTTTTACTGGCGGTTTTACGGGCGATGATATTGATTGTTTTAGACACAGGAGGCTCCTTGTAAGTATCTGCGGAACTGCGTTTTTCCTGAGATGGCGAATAAGGGATCCCCTGAGAAATCAATCCCATTTTTCACAATCTGGCTCGCATTTATTTTTTGCGGGCTATTTCAGTTCCGGTAGTGTCGAGGTTATGTGTTTTTGAATTCCTACTAACGGCAATAAATTGTCTGTTGCGGCGGCATAGTTCACCGCCGCAGTCCAGCCATCGAAATCAGCAAGGGTTTGCGAGTAAGCAGCCTGATACACATCCTGCTCAACGCTGAGCAAATCATTGAGGCTGCGTTTGCCCAATTTGTACTCATCCCTGTAAACGTCACGGGTGCGAATCGCATTGCGATGCTGCAACGCTCCCGCGGCTTCGCGCCCCTGTGCACCACGCCAGTCGGCGGCGGCAACGGAGGCTTTTTGCAGCACGTCGAATTTGGCTTGCTCTACGCGCGAAGAGGCCATTTTGCGCGCTTCCTGCGCCTGAGCGATACGCGCTGAAACGGCACCGCCCTGATAAATCGGCGCATCGACCACCACCTGGATTTGATCATCCCAGTAGTTACGGTTGCTGGACTCATAGCGCGTGCGCCCTCCGCGAACACTGACCGACGGCCAGTGTTCGGATTTTGCGCCTTCGACGTTGTAACGTGATGCCTGCTCGTTAGCTTCGGCGGCCATCACCGCCGGAATATGGGAGTATTCAATTTCGGAGAGCGGTTTTTGCTCAAGGGCTAAAGCCTCAGGCAAAGGGCGATAGGTTTTGGCGGTGATCCCGGTCAGCACGCCGAATCGAGCCGTCGCGCTCTCAAGCCCGGCGCGATACTGCTCAAGCGTCGCCTGCATGCCGGCCATCCGGGTTTCGGTTTGTAACACTTCGGAACGGGAGTTGAGCCCCGCGTTTGCCCGGTACTCTGACAACTGACGGACGTTATCCAGCGCCTTCCAGCCCTCTTCAGAGACACGAATCAACGCCTGATAACGCAAAATATCGATGTAGGAAAGCGCCGTTTCCTCCGCAACGCTCGTGAAGGTGCTCATTAACTGGAAACGGTAGCTATCCCGTTGTGATGACTGTTTATCGATCGCGCTATTGGTACGACCAAAGTCGTATACCAGCTGGGTAATGCTCATTCCCCACTGGGCGGAATTGTTCATCGAACCGCTGGAATCCGTCGTCCGGCTATGTCCGGTACTGCCAGACAGCGCAACCTGCGGAAACCATGCGCTGCGCGCTTCATCCACCATGCCCTCTCCTATTCCAAGCTGGGCGGCCTGCTCGTTAACGGAGGGATCGCGATTAAGCGCAAACAGAACGCTTTCTTTCAAATCCACCACCGCTGCCTGCGCAATATCCGGGCGAGACGCCCAGGCCGGAGCGGGGGCGGCGATCGCCGGGGGGATCTGCATCACTATTGCCATAACAATAATCGGAAATAAGACTGATATTTTCAGAGGAGCCATCCTTTTCACTCACGCTGCTTTTCATGACCAGGTTCCAATTATTATTCCTGAGGCAAAATAAGCACCTCACTACGAATTAATACATCAAAATCATTAATGATACTGATCAATAGCCTGTTCACTGACCTTGCAACCACAAAGTTCACCCGATCACTCAGCAGTAAAATTGAAAAATTTTTCTTTTGAGAATTTTCATTAAGAAAAATCTAACACAACCTAAACACCATATCCACACTAACAATGTAAGATTTTTGTTAATAAGATCGCATATCATTAAATCATACAAACACCCCCCTACCGCAAGAAGGGTTAAAGTAAAAAAAAGATCTGTTTCAACACGTTAGAAAAGCACACCTTAAGCACAAAACGTCACTTTGATAAAATCACCCCTCTAAACACTCGCTTGTAGAAACATCTTCGTAGCACTAAAAAAACAAATAAATTAATCAATCACCGTTATTTATAGTTAGGTTTCCCTTTTCTTTTATTAGCAACACTTCTTAATTCAAGATGAATACCCCTCTAAAGAATAGTTCAGGGAAATCGATCAATATACGTAATTATCGTGAGCAATCGGACACCGCAAAAACGTATTTTCGACGGCAAAGAAAAGAGAGCAACCCAGATAAAACCAGGCGTTTAAAGGATTCCACAAAGAATGTCCAGAGGGGGGTAAAGCGTTCAGTGAGGTCAACTGTTCTTAGGGATCTCTCGCTGAAAAAAATGGACTACAGTGAATCATCACCATTAAGAAAAGATAAACACTCATAAAACCCTTTACCGCAGGAGAATGCATGGAACTGCGCCATTTGCGCTACTACCAGGAAGTGTGCCGCACGCTGAGTTTTTCGCGGGCGGCGGAAAACCTTCACATCGCGCAGCCGCCGTTGAGTCGGCAAATCCAGCAACTGGAATCACAACTGAACGTCACACTCATCACACGTACCCGCCCGCTGGCGCTGACCGAAGCCGGTACTTATCTTTATCAGCAAATCGAGCCGCTCTTTAACCGACTGGAAGAGATCGCGCACCAAACCCGGCAGATTGCCCATGCCTCACGCGCACGTTTGAGCATCGGGTTTGCGCCTTCCATGCTTTATGGAGCGCTGCCCTCGCTTATCCGGCGGCTTCACGATGAGAATGATATTGCTGTTGAGATGCAGGAGATGGTCACGCTGCGGCAAATCGACGCGCTGAAGAAAGGACGGATTGACGTTGGCTTTGGCCGTATTTATCTGCATGACAGCGAGATTGAGCAGTTAACGATCCGTGAGGAGCCACTGGTGGCCGCGCTACCGGGCAACCACGCGCGAAATGGCGACCCGATAAGCCTGGCCGAACTGAGTCAGCAGCCGTTTATTCTCTACCCTGCACAACCGCGTCCGGGCTACGCGGATCACACGCTGCGCATATTTGAGCAACATCATCTGAGTATCGACCAGCGTCAGCAGGCGAATGATATGCAAACAGCACTCGCGCTGGTTGCCGCAGGTTTAGGCGTCGCACTGGTACCTGAATCAGCAAAGCAAATTCACCATGAGGGCGTGCGTTATGTCTGCGTAAAGGAGCCTCATGTCACCTCGCCCATCATCCTGAGCTATCGTAAACATGAGGCCAATCCGCTGGTTGAACGTTGCAAAAATCTACTGCGTCCCGCGAGCGGTCAGTGAACCGCAATCCCATCCTGCGCCGCCTGCTGCTGCACGTAACGGCGGCGCAGCAGCAACAGGCTGGCAAAGGAGATGACCAGCGGCACAATCAGCACCAGGAAGAAGCCGCCCGTGCCCGCGCTGCTCAGCACAAGCCCGCCGATGGCTGAGCCCACAATCGCCCCCATGCGTCCCATGCCAATCGCCCACCCCATCGCAGTGGCGCGGACAGCCGCGGGATAAGTGGCGACCACCAGATAATTTAACGCCAGTTGCTGTCCACCGACGCCAAATCCGGCGAGGGCGATAAGCAGAAACACGCTCAGCCAAAGCTGTTGAGGTATCGCAACGCTCAATGCCAGCGCAACGGCGATACCGACGGCAAACATCAGATAGAGGATCTTCAGCGTGTTGATACGCGGCAGGAACCACGACAAAGGCAGCGCAAAGGCAATAAACGCGGCATTGACCGTTACCGAGGCGTAGGGCGCATCGGCGGGCGCGAGGCCAGCCTGCTTGAGCAGCGTGGGAAGCCACGACAGCAGCATAAACCACGCCACCCAGTTGAAGAAGTAGACGCTCCAGATGCCCGCGGTGGTCAGACGCAGAGAGCCGCTGAACAGATGGCTAAGACGGGAAACAGGTTGGGCGGTAACGGCGGCATCCTGAGCGGAAGTCTCCGGCAGAACCACTTCTCGTCCGGCGATACGGCTCAGAATCGCGTTAGCTTTTTTCAGCGACTTAGCGCTGCGGCGAGCGTAAAGGGATTCCAGCGAATCGGGAAGCAGGAAGAGAATCACGCCCAGCAACAGCAACGGCGCGGCGCCGCCAACCAGATAAATACTTTGCCATCCCCAACGCGGTAACAGTTCTGCGGCCAGCAGGCCGCCAGACATAGCGCCTGCGGGGAGCGCCAGCAGCACGCCGGTGGTCACAAGCCCACGGTGGCGATGCGGTGAATACTCCGCCGCCAGCGACAGTAGCACCGGCGTGGCGCCGCCCATGCCAAACCCGGCAATGACGCGCAGTACAAAAATGGAATCAAGATGGGTGCTCCATGCGGTTAACAGCGTGGCAACGGAGAAAATCAGCACGCAGACCATCAAGGTAATGCGTCGGCCCACTCTGTCGCCCAGCATGCCCAGTAGCATCGCGCCCACGGTCATGCCCACAATCCCCGCCGTCAGTACCGGTGCCAGATTTTTAATCTCCACACCAAAAGCCTCGATCATCGCGGGCCCGGTAAAAGCCACCGCCTGCGTATCAAAACCGTCAAACAGCGCCACCAAAAAGCAGATGGCAACAACCCGCCACTGCACTGCCGAGAAGCGGATATCAATCACGCTTTTGATCAGTTCATCGCCTGCTTTATGCATTTGCTCTTCCCCATCTGTGGTTCTTTTTAGCAGAGGGAGAATCTATAAGTTATTTTTATATTGAAAACCAATACCTTATAAAGAAAGGAAGGATACCTTTTAGGTATAAAGCCGACCACCTGAAAAGGCATGTTGCTACAGACGATGCAAGCGCTTCTCTTCCAGCAGCAGTTTGATCACTATGCTGTCGAGATTCCGCCGCATCGGTTCACTGATACGTTTAAACTGACAAGAGAGATGCCAGGCGGGGGCCCCATCGTCATCAGGCGCTGCCATTTTTTCACTGCTTAACACAAACAGATCTGCGGCAAGCGTTCCGTGGCTGCCGAAATCTAACTCAATATTGCGTAGCGTCGTTCTGACCAGCGCCTGAGCGCGTTCGCTATCATGCGTAATCAGCGCACAGCCTCCCGGCGACAGATCTTTAATGCGAAACTGGTAATAGAGGCCATCGTTAAATTTACCCTGCGCGGTGTAAACACGACGATCGCTAAACGTTAAACGGGGATGCTTACGGCGTTGCGTCACATTGATCGCATTGGGATAGTGAATATACAGCCAGTTTTCGCCCTCGCGGGATTGGAGCGCTGAAGCCACAGCATGGAATTCGAATTTCCCGGTATCGGCAAAAATTTCGACCGCGAGATTTTCTTCAACGTCCGGCGCATCGCCCTCCCATGGAACGTAAAAACCAGACGCATCCAGTTTTTGAATTTTGCAAAGCACATCGGTGTTTTTGCTATGAATATCAACCAGACACCCTTTTTTCAGAGCCTCGCGAATAATCGCCACACTCTCAAACAAACCCTGCTTCACGTATGATTCGTCCATAATTCTCTGACCAGAGGAAACTGCACTCAACCGCCCTGACAGGGTTAATGCGAGTTCACCAATAAGCTAACTGCGAATAAGCCGATATCACTCAAACCTGAAAGTGGCTGAGTTCCATAAATATGCCGAGTTTTTGCAATAATGCCAGGCGAGTTCAATACAGAATAGATTTATCTGTATTCAATATGTGAATTAGCTGTTAAGTCGTAAAATTATTGTTTAAAAACACATATGCCGGAGCAAACGCTATATGCCTCTTTTTGCTAAAAAAGAGAACCGCGTCTTTCATTTATATGGCGGATGATCTTATCAGAATTGCTAACCTGTTCTTATTGCTTTTATCTATCAATGTATTCGGTTTAATTGATTGATGCCAATATATAATCAATTCTCATTTAGGAAATGACTTAGCCTAACTTACGAATATTCCAGGGTTTTTCCGATAAAACATAAATATGAGCTCTAATCAACTGTTTCTACCTATCAATAACAACCCATTAAAATATTAAAACAATCCTTGTAATCAAACTGTTGCTGTAAATTTCATCGCACTCAACTTGCCTGCACTGGCTGGTTGCATGCCTGGCTGCACTGCATTCACTTTCAGTGCTGACTACTTATGTCGTTTTTCAAAAAAAATACATGGAGTTAAAATGAATAAGAAATTGCTGCCGATTGCGGCTCTCATTATTTCCGCATCAGCAATGAATGCTTATGCAACAAATGGCAAAGTCAATTTTACCGGTGAAATTATCGAATCCACCTGTACTGTGACCTCTGGTGACCAGAATAAAGACGTTTTCATTGGTAAATATCCTACCAGTGCATTTGCCAATAAAGGCGATGTCACCGCCTCCAAAGCCTTCACCATCAACCTGGAAAAATGCGAAGCGGGCGATTACTCCCTGCGCTTCGATGGCCCGTCAGTTGCGGGTAACCCGAACCTGCTCTCCGTTGACCAGGCAGGCGGCGTCGGTATTGAAATTCTGACTAACGACGAAAAAATCATCCCGATTAACCAGGATGCCGATGCCAGCTCCCCATGGGTAAATGTTGCCACCACTGGCGATGCCAGCGGTACCGCGACCTTTAACCTGAAAGCACGTTACAAATCATTCCTGGACAAAGTGACTGCCGGTACTGCAAACGCCAGCGCGACCTTCACCATCGAATACAAATAATTACGGATAACGGATGTTAGCCACGGATGGCTAATAAAATATAACTGGAACAGGTAAATGAAAAAAATAGTAGCAGCCTTATTACTGCTGGCGTCATTAGAGGCATCTGCGGGTATCCAGGTCGATCAAACGCGTGTGATTTATAACGGCAATGAAAAATCCGCCGCGCTGTCCATTCATAACGATACGGATGAAACATGGATGGTTCAGACCTGGCTGGATACCGGAGATTCATCCGCTACGCCTAAGAATTTACCGATGCAGGCAATTCCACCGATTTTAAAACTGGCGGGCAATAAAGACGCTATTTTGCGTTTCATCTACTCTGGCGCAGGCTTACCGACCGATCGAGAAACCGTCTACTGGATTAACGTTCAGGAAATTCCCCCTGCATCAAAACAAGAGAACGTTCTGCAAATTGCCATACGCACTCGCGTGAAACTTTTTTATCGTCCAACCACGCTGAAAACCACCCTGCAAAAAGAAGTGGAAGCATTGAGCTGGCGTAAACAAGGTAATCAGCTGGTGGTCACCAATAACGGCCCGCTGCACATCACTTTTGGTACGTTGACCCTGAAAAATGGCACCAGCAAAACCTGGAAAGTGAATGCCGATATGGTTAATCCGATGGATTCACTGCGCATCAACTTACCGGCCGGCGCATCTATCGCCGATCAGCTCTCTTTCACCTTTATTAATGATTTTGGCGGACACACGGAAATTAAAGACATCCGCCTGGAATAAGGGATAAGTACAATGGCCAGCCATAAGATAAGGACTACACCGGGACGTCTGGCGCAACGAATTCGTTGCGCCGTTTACGTATCAACAATGCCATTGTTGGCGACGCCGTTTGTTAACGCGGAAGAACAGTTCAATACCTCTTTTATCCACGGGGCTGACAATGCCTCGCTTGTGCAAAGCTTATCCAACAGCGATGATATCCTGCCGGGTCACTATCCCTTTGATATTTATCTGAATAAAGTTCGCGTCGATCACCGCGACGTTGAATTTAAAAAAGATGGCCCCAATACCCCAGGCTATTTTTGTTTAGATGCAGAGAGCTTCCGTCAATATGGCGTTCTGGTGCCAGAAACGGCAGGAAGCAGCGCGTGTTACGATCTGGTCAAAGGGATCCCCGGCAGCAGCGTTAGCTGGAATGCGGCATTGCAGGAGCTGGATATTTCCGTTCCACAAACCGAGCTTGAACCGCGCCCGCAGGGAATGATTTCACCACAAGTGTATGACGACGGGATCAACGCCGCATACTCTAACTATGCCTACAGCGGTAGCCATTCCCGTTACACCAGCAACGGGGCAAAGCACGATAGCGACTACTCCTTCCTGACGCTGAATAACGGTATCAATATTGGTGCCTGGCGCTTTCGCAACAACGCAACCGTCTCGAAAGAGAGCGGACGAAACGCGCAGTGGAACTCGGTGTCCAGTTGGGCGGAAACGGACATTGTGCCGTGGCGCAGCCGCGTCTTAATTGGTCAGAGCAACACCAATAACAACGTTTTCGATAGCTTCCAGTTCCGTGGCGCACAACTTTCCAGCGTGCCGGAAATGCTGCCGGACAGTCGCCGCGGCTACGCGCCGGTGGTGCGCGGCGTCGCTAACAGTAACGCCCGCGTGGAAGTGCGCCAGAACGGCTATACGGTTTACAGCACCGTCGTACCGCCAGGGCCGTTTGCCCTGAATGATATTCACCCCAGTACCCTGAGCGGTGACCTGGACGTCACGGTGATTGAAGCCGATGGTACGCGCCATAACTTCACGCTTCCCTACTCCTCCGTGCCGAATATGCTGCGTGAAGGGATTTGGGAATATCAGGTGACCGCCGGGAAATATCACGATGGCACCACCGATTACGAACCAAACTTTATTCAGGGTACGGTTTCTCACGGCGCGGGCTGGGACATCACCCCGTACGGCGGGATAATCGTGGCTGAAAACTACCGCTCCGGCGTGCTGGGTATCGGTAAGAATATGGGCGACTACGGCGCGGCGTCCGTCGATGCGTCCTGGTCCGACACCGATCTGGCTTCCGGCGACAGTAAACGCGGCGCCAGCGTCCGTTTCCTGTATTCGAAATCGCTAAACGCGCTGGGCACCGAACTACAAATTGCGGGTTATCGTTACTCCACTTCCGGCTTCTATGATTTCTCAGATGCGGTGACCGAACGCTCCAACTGGAAAAACGGTTTCTACCAGACGGAGTATTACGATCAGGAAGGCGATAACAGCGGCGCGCCGTCATGGGCAACCCAGAGCCAGCGCCGTCGTTATTACGAATCAATGCGTTATAACAACAAACGCCAGCGTGTCGAACTGACCGTCAACCAGCACGTGGCCGGGGCGTCGTTGTATGCCACCTTTACCCGCCAGAACTACTGGAACACCTCATCGTATGACCGCACCATCCAGACCGGGATCAACACCAGCTTCCATTCAGTGAACTACAGCCTGTTCTATCAAAGCAGCCGCAGTAACTATGGCTACAGCGACAACAGCGTCAACGTCAGCGTATCAATTCCGTTCAACATTTTTAGCCCGGATAACCAAACCGTCGCGTCCTTTAACGCCTCGCACAGTAAACAGAGCGGCGATGGCTACAGTGCGGGCCTGAGCGGCACGCTGCTGGATGACCACCGCATGAACTACTTCGTCCAGAGTGGTCATTCCCAGTATGGCGGTGACACCAGCGTAGCAAACCTGGGTTATATGGGCAGCATGGGTAACGTGGCGCTGGGCTACAACTACAACAACAACTATCAACAGACGTCCCTCAACGTCTCTGGTGGCATAGTGGCACACTCTGGCGGCGTAACGCTGTCGCAGCCACTGCAAAACACCTTTGTGCTGGTGAAAGCGCCGAGCGCGCAAGGCGTGCGTCTGGAAAACCAGCCAGGGGTGGCAATCGACCGGTTTGGCTATGCGGTGTTGACCTCTGCAATGCCGTATCGCCACAACCGCGTCGCACTGCGTACTTCAGATATTGGTAACGGAATGGAAATCCCGCTGGCGGCAAAAGATATCGTCCCGACACAGCGTGCTATTGGCCGCGTCGAGTTTGAAACGCATCTTGGCCACAGCCTGTTGATCCACGCCAAACTGGCGGACGGTTCTGCGCCAATGATTGGCGCCAATATCTTTAACCAGCAGGGCGTTAACGTCGGCGTGGTCGGCACGCGCGGCGAAGCCTATGTGGCGGGCATCGAAAGCGGCGAGCGTCTGCGGGTGAAATGGGGCGATGACGACAGCGCGTCCTGCACCCTGCCGATACCTGAACTGCCTCCTGTCGATCGCGATCAACCCGGTGGTTACCAGGTTGTGTCTATCACCTGTAACCGGAACTAAAGGATATTTACCATGCGGATTTTTAATCCACTGCCGCGCACCGGGCTGCTTCTGCTGATTTTGTCCGGCACGCTATTCTCCACCAGCAGCTATGCGCTGACCTGTAAGCGCGCCAGCGACGGTAGCGTAGAGCAGATCATCCCGCTGGATCATCAGATCAACGTTTCTACCGCCAATCTGACGGCAGGCACCGTGTTGTGGCGCTCACAAACTTTTACCTCGACCTTTAAATGCACGGATACGAATAACCACCCGCAGGGGGAAGATGCCTACCTGTGGTGGGATCCGGACGTTAAGATGTCGGCTATCCACAATTCGCTGGAAGTCGGTGTGACTTTCCTTGGAACAGATATTGATCCAACCAAAATCAAAAGTACCGACATTGGCCCTGGTACAGTATGCCAACGGACGGCGGGTGGACGGTGCAGGCCCCCTGCGCTTCCGCAGACCATCACGGCATCCTACGCTATTTATATCAAAGCAACCGGCAACCCACCGCCTTCCAACGGTGTGATTAACGATCAGAGCAAATATGCCGCCTTCCAGGTCGATGGTGAAGGCGGCTTAAACAACCAGCCAAACAGCAACTTCCGCGCTTATGTTTCCGGGCTTGGCAATATCAGGTTCATCTCCTGTAGCCCGAAAATCACCGTCTCAGCCAACAACGGCGAAACGGTAAACTTTGGCGCGATCCCGGCGCGTAATGCCGTGGTCGGGAAGATTGAGAAACAAGTGCCGTTCAGCATTCGCGCCGACCTGACCGGTCAGGGCCAGGATTGTGAAAAACAGACCCTGATGGCGAACTTCAGTACCACCTACCCGACGCAGGATAACCAGGTCATTCTGCCGGAACAGAACAGCGGTTTCGGGATTTTGCTTTCCCGCGCCGATTCGCCGAACACCTGGATTAACATGAACACGCCAACGGAGCTGGGCTATGTGAACGGGAGCGTCGTGGAGAGTAATTTTCTCGCCAGCCTGAAATGGCTTAGCGCAACGCCGAAAGTAGGCAAATTCAACGCGTCAGCTAATATTGACGTGACCTTTAAATAAAACGAGGACACTCCCGGAAAATGTCGCTGACCTCCGCCGAGCCAACCGGACTGCGCTATGTTTTTCAGCCAATGTTCGACCGCGCAGGCAAAATGATTGCCGTTGAGTGCTTAACCCGGTTCACGCAGGTTCCGGGAAGCACGGCCATCACCGTAGAGCAGTTCTTTAGCGAGGCGTCTGAGGAGCTTCGCGCCCGCATTTTGCAGGAGCAAATTGCGCTGGTGAAGAGCTATCAGTGGTGGTTTCAACAAAATGACGTGATGGTCACTATTAATGTTGACGAAGCCACGCTGCACTTGCTGAACGATGACTTTATTGCCGATTGTGTAAAAACGATCGGCTGCCTGCATTTCGAGGTGAGCGAGTTTTCCAGCACCCTGGTAAAACGCAACCCTGCCATCGATGCGCTGGGCGATAAATATTCGTTCTGGCTGGATGATTTTGGCGCGGGCTATGCCGGGTTTGGCGCACTGGCGATGCAGTCGTTCCGTTTTATTAAAATGGATAAAAATCTGCTGTGGAACCTGTGTGAAAAGAAAAACGGACAGCAGTTGATGGCCTCGCTGCTGCACTACTTCAGCGCCAACCACTACCAGGTGATCGTTGAAGGAATTGAAACGCAGGAGCATCTGACCTGGCTTGATAACATGCCGTGGTTTGCGTTACAGGGATTGCTGTGGCAAGAACAGAGTATTGAAGCCCTGACTGCCGGCCACTCCAACGCCAATTATCTCCCCCGTCAGACCCATCACTAATTCCGTACGTTTTCATTGTTCTATATTCCCATGCGCTAAAGCGTCTTGCTTTATCGCATGGTTTTACAAATAATCAAAAACTACTTAACAACAATATAATGCATCAGTTATCATACCTATTAAATAGGCGACAACTTTTCTTCAGAGAATTCCCTTTCAACCTCAAAAACATGAATAAAAATTTTTTATAACTCAGTCAAAAAATTTAAATATCATGTCATTAATATTTTTTTTCACGCCATGACAATAGTTATCCTCAATCAATCGCATCATCTTATTAAAATATTCCACGTTGACTTGTAAAATTCCTAATCCATAAAGAGGAGACGTTGACGCCTTATTCTTTTTTGTAATTACATTTACATCAATCATAACCTTTCACATAACTTGTCACAATTTGACAAACTGTGACGCACAGACAATAGTTATTCCATCCCGATAGCTTCAGATAAATCTGAAGCTATTTCTATGGTATGGAGCCAGCAATGTTAAATAATAAAACCAAACGAATCAGCCAGGCGGTGGCGTTGTCACTCGCCCTGTGTAGCGTTAGCTATGCCGCAACCACAAGTCATGCTTCATCGGCAAAGCACCCGGAAGTCCAGGCCAATGAGCCCTTTTCCGCGCACGTCCTGACCAGCGGCCTGGATGCGCCGTGGGATATGGTGTGGGGCCCGGATGGATATTTATGGGTAACCGAACGTAAAGCCGCTTCTATCGATCGCATCGACCCAAAAACCGGCGAGAAAAAAGTCGCGATTACGCTGAGCGGCGTCCATACCGGCCCGCAACACGAAGGTGTCTTAGGTCTGGCTTTATCGCCAAACTTTATGAAAGCGGGTGGCGATAATTATGTGTATACCGCTTATACCTATATGAACGGTAATGAAGAACACGCCAAAATTGTTCGTCTGGAATATGACGAAAAAACTCAAAAACTGGGTAACGAAAAAGAGATCCTGGCAGGTTTTCCGGCGGGGAATGACCACAACGGTGGGCGTTTGCGCTTTGGGCCGGATGGTAAACTTTATTATACTATCGGTGAGCAAGGGCATAACCAGGGCGCGAATTTCTGCAAACCTATCGATGCTCAGCGAATTCCAACTGAAGATGAGCTGAAAAATAAAAATTACGCCGCTTATGCCGGTAAAGTGCTGCGTTTGAATACCGATGGTTCTATTCCGGAAGATAACCCGACTATTCACGGCATTAAAAGCCACCTGTTCACTTACGGTCACCGTAACCCGCAAGGGCTGGTCTTTGTTGGCGATACCCTTTACGCCTCTGAACAGGGCCCATCTTCTGACGATGAACTCAACATTCTGGAAGCGGGTGGAAACTACGGTTGGCCGCACGTAGCGGGCTTCCAGGACGATCAGGCCTACGTTTACGCAAACTACTCGAAAGCTGAAAACTGCCCGTCGCTGAAATGGGATCCGAACCATATTCCGGCTGGCGTACCGGTGCAAAAAGAGAGTGAATGGAAAGCCGCTGACTTTAAAGCGCCAATCAAAACCTTCTTCACCGTCAAAGAGGGCTACACCTATAACGACGCCAGCTGCAGCGCGGATTCTGCGTACATTTGTTGGCCGACTATTGCACCGTCAAGCGTAGCGTACTACCCCGCAGATGGCGTGATCAAAAGCTGGCGTAACTCCATCATCATCAGCTCGATGAAAAACGGCGCGCTTTATCGCGTTCTGCTGAACGCCGATAAGAAAAACGTGCAGGGCGACGTGGCGAAATACTTCCACACCGCCAACCGCTACCGCATGGTGGTGGTCAGCCCGGATACGCGTAAAATTTTCGTTGCCACCGATAACTTCGGTAACGTGATGGATGAGTCTAACCATCCGACGCACAACCTGAGCAACCCGGGTTCGATTATCGTCTTCGAATACACCGGTAAATAATGCGCTTGCAGGCGGGCCCATTGGCCCGCCTGAATTCTTTCCCTTTCCTATAAAAAACACACAGATGAAATTAACTCTGCCCCTCTCCGGTCTGGCGGCCTCGTTTGCGCTGGCACCGGTTTCATGCGTTTACGCGCAGGATGCCTCATCCGTCGCCGCTGCGGCTGACGGTGAACAAACCATGATTGTGAGCGCGGCGGCCAGTTCCGGGCTTTCCGCATTAGACACGCCAGCCGCGGTCTCGGTGAATTACGGCGAGGATATTCGTCACGCCGCGCCGCGCATCAACCTCTCTGAAGGGTTGGCCGATGTGCCGGGCCTGCAAATTCAGAACCGACAGAACTTCGCCCAGGATTTACAGATGTCGATTCGCGGTTTCGGCGCGCGCTCGACCTTTGGTATTCGCGGACTCCGGCTTTACGTGGACGGTATTCCGGCGACCATGCCGGACGGTCAGGGGCAACTCTCCAATATCGATATTGGTTCAATTGAGCGTATCGACGTGCTGCGCGGGCCGTTCTCCGCACTCTATGGCAACGCCTCCGGCGGCGTAGTGAACGTGGAAACGGAAACCGGAAGGCAGCCAACGACAATCGAAAGCAGCAACTATTACGGCAGTTTCGGCACCTGGCGCACCGGGTTAAAAGCCACGGGGGCGGTGGGTGATGGCACGCAGAAAGGCGACGTGAATTACACCGTTTCCAGCAGCCGGTTCTCTACGCACGGTTTTCGCGATAACAGTGCCGCACACAAAAACCTGCTCAATGCCAAACTGGGCGTGAAGGTTAATGACACCGGCAGCCTGACATTACAGCTCAACAGCGTAGATATCACCGCCGACGATCCGGGCGGTTTAACCCGTAAAGAGTGGAAAGATAACCCGGCGCAAGCGCCGCGCGGCGAACAGTACCGCACGCGCAAGACCGTCAAACAGACGCAGGCTGGATTGCGTTATCAGCAAGGATTAGGTGAACACGATGATTTGAGCGTGATGACCTGGGCCGGTATCCGTGAAACCGTGCAGTACCAGTCTATTCCGTACTTTGTGCAGCAGCGCAGCGAAACGCATCCGGGTGGCGTGATTGATCTAACGCGCCGCTACCAGGGCATTGATACCCGCTGGACGCACCACGAAGAGAGCGGCTTCCTGCCGTATTCCATCACCACGGGCCTCGACTACGAGACGATGACCGAACAGCGCAAAGGGTATGAAAACTTTGTCTATCAGAACGGCCATTACGATCTGGGGACGAAGGGCGATATGCGTCGCAATGAACGTAACCTGATGTGGAACCTCGACCCGTACATTCAGACCAACTGGCAGCTCACCTCTGCCCTGAGTCTCGATGCGGGAGTACGTTACAGCTCAGTATGGTTTGATTCCAACGATCATTATGTGGTGGGTAAAAATGGCGACGACAGCGGCGAAGCGAGCTACCACAAATGGCTCCCGGCGGCCGCACTGAAATACGCCGTGACGCCGGGCTGGAACGTTTATCTCTCCGCCGGGCGTGGTTTCGAAACGCCGACGATTAATGAACTGTCGTACCGCCCTGATGGGCAGTCCGGGCTGAACTTTGGCTTACAGCCAGCGACGAATACTACCGTTGAAGCAGGCAGCAAGTGGCAGGTTGGCACCGGCCTTGCCAGCCTTTCCGTCTTTAACACCGATACAAAGGATGAGATTGTGGTTGCCGCCAGCGATAACGGGCGTACCTCCTATCAAAATGCCGGAAAAACACGCCGTCGCGGCGTAGAGCTGGCGTGGGATCAGCAGTTTGCCACCGCATGGCGCGCCAAACTCGCCTGGACGTGGCTGGATGCAACCTATCGCGAAGACGCCAGCAGTACGATCCAAAGTGGGAACAGCATTCCAGGCATTGCCCGCAACAGCGCTTACGCCTCACTGGGCTGGGTACCGGAAGAAGGCTGGTATGCAGGCGCGGAAATGCGCTACATGAGCGATATTCAGACTAATGATGCGAATACTGAGCAGGCTCCCGCGTACACGGTCACGGCACTGAACAGCGGCTATAAGTTCGTGGCGGATAACTGGGTGGTGGATGTTTATACCCGCGTCGATAACCTGTTTGATAAGGAGTATGTGGGCTCGGTTATCGTCAACGAAAGCAACGGGCGTTATTACGAACCGGCACCGGGACGCAATTACGGCGTGGGGCTGTCGGTGAGTTATTTGTTTGATGCGATGTGAGTTGGTAGGGGGAGTGCGGCCTGTTCCCCCTCACCCTAACCCTCTCCCTCAAGGGAGAGGGGATCGATTGTGCACGGTGTTGAGTTCTGCGCTGGTTTTCTCCCTCTCCCTGTGGGAGAGGGCCGGGGTGAGGGCATCAGCGCGCACATTCCCCCCTCACCCTAACCCTCTCCCTCAAGGGAGAGGGGACTGATTGTGCACGCTGTTGAGTTCTGCGCCAGTTTTCTCCCTCTCCCTGTGGGAGAGAGCCGGGGTGAGGGCATCAGCGCGCACATTCCCCCCTAACCCTCTCCCTCAAGGGAGAGGGGACTGATTGTGCACGATGTTAAGTCCTGCGCCGGTTTTCTCCCTCTCCCTGTGGGAGAGGGCCGGGGTGAGGTCATCGGTGCGCACATTTCCCCCTCACCCTAACCCTCTCCCTCAAGGGAGAGGGGACTGATTGTGCACGATGTTGAGTCCTGCACTGGTTTTCTCCCTCTCCCTGTGGGAGAGGGCCGGGGTGAGGGCATCAGCGCGCACATTCCCCCCTCACCCTAACCCTCTCCCTCAAGGGAGAGGGGACTGATTGTGCACGGTGTTGAGTTCTGCACTGGCTTTCTCCCTCTCCCTGTGGGAGAGGGCCGGGGTGAGGGCATCAGCGCGCACATTTCCCCTCCCAATATCTCTTTTCCGTAAAAAAAAGCTTGATACAAATCAATACATATTGATAATGCTTCTCGTTATCGACTTAGTTATCATTTTCATAACGGAGCGAGCCTGGTATGAATAACACAGCAGAAGGTCGGACAAAGCCCAGCGCTTCGCCCTATCCTTCGCACGGGAAACGCCTTATTAACAGTAAAGCGTTGCTCGGCGACGAGGGGTCGGTATTGATAGAGCACAATGGCCAACACTATCAGCTTCGCCAGACACAATCCGGCAAATTGATCCTGACTAAATAAATCATCCCTTTCGCCAGCCACCCAGGTGACTCCCAGGCAGCCAGCAATTTTTCATTTTCCTCATGGAGAGTTGTTATGCTACGCCTGCAATCTGCCCCGCAGCGCCCGACGCTGTTGGCCCTGACCATCGCCGGTATTCTGCCCGTCACCGCCTTTGCCGCAGATACCATGACCATGACCGTGACCGCCACCGGTAACGCCCGCAGCGCATTTGAAGCGCCGATGATGGTTAGCGTCATCGATACCGCTGAACCTGAAAATCAAACCGCCAGTTCCGCCGCTGACCTGCTGCGCACCGTGCCGGGCATTACGCTCGACGGCACAGGCCGTACCAACGGTCAGGACGTCAATATGCGCGGCTACGATCGCCGCGGCGTGCTGATTCTGGTGGATGGCGTGCGCCAGGGCACCGATACGGGTCACCTCAATAGCACCTTTCTTGACCCGGCGTTAATCAAGCGTATTGAAGTCGTACGCGGCCCGTCAGCGCTGCTGTACGGCAGCGGCGCGCTGGGCGGAGTGATCTCCTACGACACGGTAGATGCGAAAGATCTGCTGCGTGATGGCCAGAGCAGCGGATACCGCGTCTTTGGCACCGGGGCGACGGGCGATCACAGCATCGGCATGGGCGCAAGCGCCTTTGGCCGCACGGATACGCTTGATGGCATCGTCTCCTGGTCGAGCCGCGATCGTGGCGATCTGCGTCAGGGCGATGGTTCAACGGCGCCAAACGATGAGTCGATCAATAACATGCTGGCGAAAGGAAGCTGGAAAATTGACGATGCTCAGACGTTGGGCGGCGCATTCCGCTACTACAACAACAAAGCACAAGAACCAAAAAACCCGCAGACCATCGAAGCCTCCACCAGCAGCAACCCGATGGTTGATCGCTCAACCATTCAACGCGATGCACAACTCACCTATAAACTCGCGCCGCAGGGCAATGACTGGCTGAACGCCGACGCCAGAATCTACTGGTCAGAAGCACGTATCAACGCGCAAAACATCGATAACACCGGCGAATTCCGCAAGCAGACCACCAAAGGCGGAAAAGTGGAAAACCGTAGCCGTCTGTTTAGCGATGCCTTCGCCTCTCACCTGCTGACCTACGGCGGTGAATACTATCGCCAGGAGCAGGAACCCGGCGGCGTCACCACTGGTTTCCCGGAAGCGAAAATCGATTTCAGCTCTGGCTGGATTCAGGACGAAATCACCCTTCGCGACTTGCCCATAACCCTGCTTGGCGGCACGCGTTACGACAACTATCGCGGTAGCAGCGACGGTTACGACGATGTGGATGCCGATAAATGGTCTTCCCGCGCAGGCATGACCGTCAACCCGACCGACTGGCTGATGCTGTTCGGCTCCTACGCGCAGGCCTTCCGCGCGCCAACGATGGGCGAGATGTACAACGACTCGAAGCACTTCTCCATCGGTAGCTTCTACACTAACTACTGGGTACCGAACCCGAATCTGCGCCCGGAAACGAACGAAACGCAGGAATACGGATTTGGTTTGCGCTTCGACGACCTGATGCTGGCCAACGATTCCCTCGAATTCAAAGCCAGCTACTTTGATACCAAAGCGAAGGATTACATCTCCACCGCGGTCGATTTCGCCGCGGCAACGACCATGTCCTATAACGTGCCGAACGCCAAAATCTGGGGCTGGGACGTGATGACCAAATATAGCGCGGATCTGTTCAGCCTCGACGTGGCCTACAACCGCACGCGCGGGAAAGACACCGACACCGGGGAGTATATCTCCAGCATTAACCCGGATACCGTCACCAGTAAGCTGAATATTCCGGTGGCGCACAGTGGCTTCTCGGTCGGCTGGATTGGGACGTTCGCGGATCGCTCCACCCACGTCAGCAGCAGCTACAGCAAGCAGCCGGGCTACGCGGTTAACGACTTCTACGTCAGTTACGAAGGCCAGCAACAGTTGAAAGGCGTCACCACCACGCTGGTGCTGGGCAACGCCTTCGATAAAGAGTACTGGTCACCGCAGGGCATTCCGCAGGACGGGCGCAACGGGAAAATTTTCGTAAGTTATCAGTGGTAACGGCATCGCCCCGCGTCGCCGGGGCTTCATCGGAAGGAAGAGACAATGAATCACTACACACGCTGGCTTGAGCTAAAAGAACAAAATCCGGGTAAGTACGCGCGTGACATCGCAGCATTAATGAATATCAGCGAGGCAGAGTTAACCTTTGCCCGCGTGGGCCATGACGCGGAGCGTCTTGCCAGCGACGTGCGCGACATTCTTGCCGCACTGGAAGCCGTTGGCGAAACCAAGTGCATCTGCCGTAACGAATATGCGGTACACGAGCAGGTTGGCGAATTTATCAACCAACACCTGAGCGGCCATGCGGGGCTGATCCTCAACCCACGCGCCCTTGACCTGCGCCTGTTCCTGCACCAGTGGGCCAGCGTTTTCCACATCAAAGAGATGACCGCGCGCGGCGAACGCCAGAGCATTCAGTTCTTTGACCATCAGGGCGATGCGCTGCTGAAAGTCTACGCCACCGAGCGCACCGACATGACCGCGTGGGCCGATGTACTGGCGCGCTTTATCATTAGCGATAATGCAACCCTGGTGCTGAAACCCGCAGAAAATGCCGCCAGCGAAAGCCACGCCGACGCCGCAACCGTTGATAGCGAATGGCGTGCGATGACCGATGTGCATCAATTCTTCACGTTGCTTAAGCGCCACAACCTGACGCGTCAGCAGGCATTTTCGCTGGTCGGTGACGACCTCGCCTGTAAAGTGCCCAACAGCGCACTGGCGCAAATTCTGGATAACGCGCGTCAGGACGCTAATGAAATCATGGTCTTCGTCGGCAACCGTGGCTGCGTGCAGATCTTCACCGGCGTGGTGGAAAAAGTGGTGCCAATGAAAGGCTGGCTGAATATTTTCAACCCGGCATTCACGCTGCATCTGCTGGAAGATCATATTGCCGAAAGCTGGGTCACCCGCAAACCGACCGCTGACGGTCACGTGACCAGCCTGGAAATTTTCGCCCACGACGGCACGCAAATCGCCCAGCTTTACGGTCAGCGCACTGAAGGCCAGCCGGAACAGGCACAGTGGCGCAAACAGATTGATGCACTCACGGCGGAAGGGCTGGCAGCATGAAAAAATGGCTCGCCCTGCTGGTCGCCTTGCCCGTAGCGGCACTGGCGGCTGTGCAGGAGAAGACGGTCGCCCTGGGCGGCGACGTGACCGAGATTGTTTACGCGCTCGGGGCGCAGTCTTCGCTCGTCGCGCGTGACAGCACCAGCCAGTGGCCGCCGGAAGCAGCCAAACTGCCGGATGTCGGCTATCTTCGCCAGCTCAATGCCGAAGGCATTCTGGCGATGCGCCCAACGCAGGTGCTCGCCAGCCAGCAGGCGCAACCATCACTGGTGCTCAAACAGCTTGAGCAGAACAATGTGCAGGTGATTAGCGTGCCGAGCCGTAACGATCTCAGCGTGATTGATGAGAAAGTGCAGGTCATCGCCAAAGCCACACACCGTGAAGCGGAAGGCGAAACGCTGCGCAACAGCGTGCGTCAGGCCATTGCCGCACTGCCCACCACGCCGCTCGACAAAAAAGTGCTGTTCATTCTCAACCACGGCGGCATGAACGCGATGGCCGCCGGGCAGCAAACGGCGGCAGATGCGGCCATTCGCGCTGCCGGGTTAAAGAATGCGATGCAGGGTTTTGCCCGCTATCAGCCGCTTTCACAGGAAGGCGTGATCGCAAGCCAGGCCGATCTGGTGGTGATCCCCGCCGACGGGTTAGCGGCGATTGGCGGCGAAGCGAATCTGTGGAAGCTGCCGGGGCTTGCGCAAACGCCTGCCGGAAAGCACAAACAGGTTCTGGCGATAGATGATATGGCGCTGCTCGGGTTTAGCGTACGTACGCCACAGGCAATTCAGCAGTTGCGTACCAAAGCGGAGTCGCTGCCCTGATGTCACGGCGAATCACCCTCTCCCTCATTACGCTGGCGCTGATGCTGGCGGTGGGAACGCTGGCGGCGAGCGGTTTTGGCGCGTTGCGCCTGCCGCTTAGCCTGCTGTGGAATCACAGTGATGAAACGCTGCGGCAAATCTGGTTCACCATCCGCCTGCCGCGCGTATTGCTGGCGCTGGTTGTCGGCGGCTCGCTGGCGCTGGCCGGTTGCGTGATGCAGGGGTTGTTTCGCAATCCGCTGGCCGATCCGGGCCTGCTCGGTATCAGCAGCGGCGCGGCGCTCGCGGTAGCGTTATGGGTGGTGTTACCTCTGACGCTGCCGCCGCTGATTATGCTTTACGCCCCCATGCTAGCAGCCTTTTTCGGCGCGCTGGCGGCGACGGTGGTGATCTTCCTGCTTAGCCGCCAGCGCGACAGTTCCCTGTCGCGCTTGCTGTTAGTCGGTATTGCCATTAACGCCCTATGCGGCGCGGCGGTAGGCGTTTTGTCGTGGGTGAGTAATGACGCCCAGCTACGTCAGCTTTCCCTCTGGGGTATGGGCAGTCTGGGGCAGGCGCAGTGGTCAACGCTGCTGACCGTCGCCTCGCTGATGGTGCCCACCGTGTTTATTATCTGGCGTCTGGCTGCGGCACTGAATCTGCTCCAGCTCGGCGAAGAAGAGGCACACTATCTCGGCGTGGACGTGCATTCGGTTCAGCGACTGTTGCTGGTTTGCAGCGCCTTGCTGGTTGCCGCCGCCGTAGCGGTGAGCGGTGTGATTGGCTTTATCGGCCTGGTGGTGCCGCATTTAATCCGCATGTGGCTGGGGGCCGATCATCGTGCCGTTATTCCCGGTTCAGTTCTCGCGGGCGCGCTACTCTTGCTGATAGCCGATACCTTTGCCCGCACGCTGGTCGCCCCGGCGGAAATGCCGGTCGGCCTGCTGACCAGCATTCTCGGCGCGCCATGGTTTTTATGGCTGATTTTCCGTCGCGGAGGGCAACATGGCTGATTCACTGAGCGTGAAAAATCTGCATTACCGCGTGGCGAATCGGCTGATTATCCGCGATGTGTCACTCAGTCTTGAACGCGGTGAACTGTTGACGCTCATCGGCCCTAACGGAGCGGGAAAATCGACGCTGCTGCGCTTACTGACCGGTTATCTTGCGCCCGCCGGCGGCGAACGCTGGCTGGCGGGTAAAACGCTGGAGAGCTGGGAGGCCAACACGCTTTCTCGCCTGCGCGCGGTGATGCTTCAGCAGACGCAGATGGGCTTCGACTGGCCGGTTGAAGCAGTAATTGGTATGGGGCGCATGCCATGGACGCAACAGCCGGAAAACGCCGTGATTCAGCAGGTGATGCAGCTCACCGAGTGTCTGCCGCTGGCGGGTCGACGTTATGCGTCGCTCTCCGGCGGTGAGCAGCAGCGCGTCCAGCTGGCACGAGCGCTGGCGCAGCTATGGTGTGAGGGTTCACCACGTGGCTGGTTATTTTTAGATGAGCCCACCTCGGCGCTGGATCTGTACCATCAACAGCATCTGCTGCGTTTGTTGAAACGACTGACCCGGCAAGGAGCACTCCATGTGTGCGTGGTGCTACATGATTTAAACCTTGCCGCGCTGTGGGCCGACAAGATTGTGCTGCTGTATGAGGGCATGGTAGTTGCGCAGGGAGCGCCTGACGCGGTGATACAGGCTGAGACGCTGGCGCGCTGGTACGGCGCGGAAGTGCAGGTGCAGACGCATCCTGAATGCGATGCGCCGCAGGTGTTTTTAGCCCGGTGACATTGCCGGGGGCGCTGCGCTTGCCCGGCCTACAAAACCTGCGCCGGCTTTCTCCCTCTCCCTCAAGGGAG
Source organism: Pseudocitrobacter faecalis (assembly GCF_965231525.1). NCBI lineage: Bacteria > Pseudomonadati > Pseudomonadota > Gammaproteobacteria > Enterobacterales > Enterobacteriaceae > Pseudocitrobacter > Pseudocitrobacter faecalis. Next base: position 3,385,046 of record NZ_CBDDNJ010000002.1, read on the forward strand.
AGGGAACCGATTGTGCACGGTGTTAAGTTCCGCTTTCTGCCTTCCTCAGCATTCCCTGGGTGTCGCTGTAGCCCTTATAAATCTTTTGCACGCCTACGTTGCGCCACACGCTCAGGTTGTTACTCAACTTCCCTCCCATACAAGTAATAATCTTATATCAGGCTAATATCCCCCTTCAGAATATTAATCGCTACAATTTGCACTCAGAAATTTAAATACACACTTAGGATTTACACACCTAATAATGCTATTTCCATAACATTTACTCACAACAATAATTGCCAATTAAGGCAAGTTAACGACCAATTATTGATTAGCGATAAGAATGAGTGGCATGCCCACCACTTTCGAACTTGCGAAAAATCACCTTCCGAGTAAAAATATTTTTTTGCGCAGGCAGAGTGAAACATTGCGCAATCTTGCCACTACCCGCTTACCGGCTGAGCCAAGCCAGCGCTGGACTGTTAGCAATATCCAGTAACAAATGAAATGCTATTGCCGTTCTTAAATTGTACTTAAGATACGAAACGCTAACTATGAGAATTCTAATTAGTTGGCATGTAAATTATTTCACAACTAACAACACTTCAATAACACTTAAGATCACGTGCTTAGCAGGGGCAAAATGGAATTTAGGGTAATGCTCAAATCGCACTTCGAGCAGGTCAGATGCAAGTCGGATTTCCTTTCTTTTTTTACAGAGCTCCAGCGCAATAATGTTTCTTATTACATCTATTTTGTCGCTACGGGGAACGTCAAGGTCATCACCACATCCGATAATTATGTGGCGGTAAAGAGTAGCCGGGGTATTATCAAAATTAACGCAAATGCGAGTAAGTTTTTAACACGCGTGGCGGCGAAAAGACATTTCGCGGGAAGAACATCGTATGAGCAGTATTGTGTAGAGTTAGCGAATGCGGGTGTCTTTAAGTGGATCGTTGATTTAAATGAGAATATGCGCTTTTACTGGTCTAAGGATAATCGGCTGCTGTACTGCGAAAATATTATTCCTTGCGAAAAAGAATAAAATGAACAGTTATCTTCTTTCTAACATCGGTGAAGTAAAAATCGGCGCTGACGCGCCGATTTTGAAGGCGTGACTATCAGGCGTTAGTCACCGGTTTCTGGTCATTCGGTGTCTGGGCATTCGCCAGCATACGGCGTACCGGCACAATCAACACCATCAGAACCGCCGCACAAATCAGCAGCGCGATAGAGCAGCGCGCGAAGAGGTCTGGCAGCATATCAAGCTGGTCGGCCTTCACGTGACCACCAATCAGGCCCGCCGCGAGGTTGCCCAGCGCACTGGCGCAGAACCACAGCCCCATCATCTGGCCGCGCATTCTTTCCGGGGCCAGAAGGGTCATGGTTGCCAGGCCAATCGGGCTCAGACACAGCTCACCCAGGGTCAGCATCAGGATACTGCCCACCAGCCAGAACGGCGATACGCCCGCCCCGCCGTTGCTCAGCACGTTCTGTGCCGCCAGCATCATCAGGCCAAAGCCCGCTGCCGCACACAGAATACCAATCACAAACTTAGTGATACTGCCCGGACGGATGTTTTTGCGCGCCAGCATCGGCCACGCCCAGCTAAATACCGGAGCCAGCAGGATGATGAACAATGCGTTGATAGACTGGAACCATACCGCCGGAATTTCAAAATCGCCGATCATGCGGTTGGTGTAGTCGTTGGCAAACAGGTTGAATGAGGTCGGTTTCTGCTCAAAGGCAGACCAGAAGAACGCGGCAGAAACCAGCAGGATAAAGCACACCAGCAGGCGCGCGCGCTCTTTACGATTCAGCCCCGCAAAGACAAACAGATAGATAAAGTAGAGCGCAACCGATGCCGCAATGATGTACACCAGCACGCTGGCGACCGCGACCGGATTGATCACTATCACGCCCTGCGCAATCAGGGTGATGATAATTGCCACCCCAACAGCCAGCGCCAGCAGCCACGCTCCGACGCCGTTTTTCTTCGCTACCGGGCTATTCCAGGTGGAATCCAGGCCGACTTCGCTGTCATAGCGTTTCATCGACGGAACGGCAAAGACGCGGAAGATGATCAGCGCCACCAGCATCCCGATGCCCCCGATACCAAAGCCCCAGTGCCAGCCATGCGATTTAATCAGCCAGCCGGAGATCAGCGGCGCGATAAACGAGCCCATGTTGATGCCCATGTAGAACAGCGAGAAACCACCGTCACGGCGCGCATCGCCCTTTTTATAGAGGGTACCGACCATGACCGAGATACAGGTTTTGAACAGACCGGAACCCAGCACGATAAACATCAGGCCGATAAAGAACAGGTTGTCGCCCATAAACGCCGATAGCGCAATGGAGAGGTGGCCCAGCGCAATCAGAATCGAGCCGTACCAGACGGCTTTTTGCTGGCCAAGCCAGTTATCCGCCAGCCAGCCGCCCGGCAATGCCGCCAGGTACATGGTACCGGCAAAAATCCCCACAATCGCCGAGGCGTTTTCACGCGCCAGCCCCATGCCGCCGTCATAAACGGTTGCCGCCATAAACAGAATCAGCAGCGGACGAATACCGTAAAACGAGAAACGCTCCCACATCTCCGTAAAGAAGAGTGAGCCAAGCGGATAAGGATGACCGAAGAAAGTTCGGCTTTCAGTGTTATTCACAGAGGAACGCATAGATTCTCCCAAAAGAGGTGTGTTGTCTTGCTTGCAAGCGCCATCATGCACGCTGGCCCTTTATCAGACGGGTCAGTCATTTACATAAGACAAAATATTATTTAACCATTTAGCAACCGGATACTAATTTTGTCCGGCTGAGAACACAAAACTTTAAGATAAAAAGTCGACAACTGTCTAGTTTTAAAGATTTTATGTCACGAAATGTCGTTCTTTTATTGACATCGTCTGGGATAAATCGCCGGGCAATATTCATTTCCCGGGCCATTATTCGGGTATTTTCGCTTTTCGCATGTAAGTCCTGTTCATTTCAACGGCTTTTTCTGCCTGCCGTCACGCCCTACTCTTCAGCCCGTAATGTCACCATTGATTCTATTCAGGCAGGAAATTATGAACGTTAAAACGCGTAAAACCCTAATCGCACTGGCAATCAGTTTCGCCTCGGTTGCTGCACCCTTAACGACATTTGCCGCATCGGTTCCGGCAGCGGTCTCTCTGGCGCAATTGCCCGCCGATCGCGCCATCGGCCACCCCGAAGTGGTGGCGACCTTTAGCGGCGCGATGCCAACAGGCGTTACGGTTACCGAAACAGGGCGAATCTTTGTGAACTTCCCGCGCTGGGGAGACGACGTCCCCTTTACTGTCGCTGAAATTAAAAACGGCACAGCGGTTCCTTACCCGGATGCCACCGTAAACAAAGCGGATAACGCACGCCCCGGCGAACGCTTTTTAAGTGTGCAGAGCGTTGTCGCTGATGGTCAGGGAAAACTGTGGGTGCTGGACACGGCTGCGCCCGGCTTTTCAAAACCGGTCGACGGGGGCGCGAAACTTGTCGCGATTGATTTACAGAGCAACAAAATCGTTAAAACGCTTGTGCTGCATTCGGATGTCATCCTGCCCGCAACTTATATCAATGATGTGCGGTTTGATTATCGCGTCGGGAAAGCAGGTGTCGCCTATATCACCGACTCTTCGTTATCCGGTATCGGTGGCATCATTGTCGTGGATCTGGATTCCGGTAAGGCGGTACGTCGCTTGACGGGCGATCGTTCCACCTCTCCGGAAAAAGGTTTTGTGCCAATCGTCGAGGGTGAAACGCTGCTTCAGCGTCATGCGGATGGCACAACTGCGCCGTTTAGCGTCGCCTCGGATGGTATCGCCCTTTCCCCGGATGGCAAAACGCTGTACTACTGCCCGCTGTCAGGGCGACATCTGTTTGCCATTTCAACAGAATTACTGCGCGATCCGAGCATTACTGAGGCACAATTATCCGCCGCAGTTCAGGATCTCGGTGAAAAAGGCGCGTCAGATGGTCTTGAAAGTGACGCCAACGGGGCGGTTTATGCAGGCGATTATGAACGCAACGCCATCCGTAAAATGGATAAACACGGCACCTGGCAAACCATCGCCCATGGCCCGCAAATTCTCTGGCCGGATACGCTCTCTGTTGGGCATGATGGTTATCTCTACTTCACGGTAAACCAGTTGCACCGTCAACCCGGTTTCCATCAGGGTAAAGATATGCGCCAGAAACCTTATTCTCTGTTAAGAATTAAAATCGACGCCGCACCGGTAAGTACCCGTTAATCTTTTTCAGCCCCTCAATAAGGGGCTGAAATATCATCAGTAACGCAAAGAAAAATCTCAAATAAATATCGGCTGAAACGTTTTGGTATAGGCTTAATAGTTCTTGATATTTATATCGCTGCTATTAAGGAAAATATCCACATTCATTACTGATAACCTATGCTTAAGGAGATATTTATGGCCGATCGCGACACGTTAAATCCACAATACCCACGTCCCCCTTTCCAGACGCAAACTCAGCAACCGCCAGGCCTGGATTCGAAAATGATCCCCGAGCCCGATCATGGCGAAGAGAGCTATCGCGGTCACGGCCGCCTGAAAGGGAAATGTGCACTGATCACCGGCGGTGATTCCGGGATTGGGCGCGCGGTAGCCATTGCCTACGCCAGAGAGGGCGCGAATGTCGTCATCAACTATCTGCCTGAAGAAGAGTCAGATGCGAAAAGCGTTATTGAGGTCATGAAAGCGGAAGGGGTCAAAGCGGTAGCGATCCCCGGTGATTTGCGGGATGAAAATTTCTGTCATTCGCTGATCGAACAGACGGTAGAGCAACTGGGTAAACTGGACATCCTGGTGAATAACGCCGGACGACAGCAGTATTGTGAATCGCTGGAAGATCTCACGACCGAAGCGTTTGACGCCACCTTCAAAACCAACGTCTATGCCGCCTTTTGGCTGACCAAAGCCGCACTTCGTCACCTGAAGGCGGGCGCATCAATTATCAACACCACATCCGTTCAGGCATTTAAACCCAGCCCGATTTTGGTTGATTATGCGCAAACTAAGGCCTGTCTGGTGGCATTGACCAAATCGCTGGCAAAACAACTGGGGCCGCGCGGTATTCGGGTGAATGCTGTCGCACCGGGGCCATACTGGTCAGTGCTGCAAACCAGCGGCGGGCAACCGCAGGAGAAGGTTGAGCAGTTTGGTGCCGACGCCCCGCTGGGTCGTCCAGGGCAGCCGGTGGAAATTGCGCCATTGTATGTGCTGTTTGCCTCCGACGAGTGTTCGTACGCGTCCGGGCAGGTATGGTGTTCAGATGGCGGTACCGGAACACTGTAATTGCCTGATGGCGCTGCGCTTATCAGACCTACGGGTCGGAGTTAACCCGTAGGTCGCGTAAGCACAGCGCCCCCGACAAAGCCGAGCGATTAGGATTTCAGCCGCTTACCCTGTTCATCCACCACCTTTTCACCATCTTCCTTGTTGAACGCGCGTTGCTGCGCATCCGGCAATATATCCAGCACCGTTTCAGACGGGCGGCACAGACGCGTGCCCAACGGGGTTACCACGATCGGGCGGTTGATTAAAATAGGGTATTGCAGCATGAATGCCATCAGTTCGGCATCGCTAAACCGATCTTCGGCCAGCCCTAACGTTTCATAGGGCTCCACGTTTTGACGGAGCAGCGCCCGCACACTGATGCCCATATCGGCAATCAGTGTGCTCAGCTCATCACGCGAAGGTGGATTTTCTAAATAATGAATGATGGTTGGCTCTGTGCCGCTGTTACGGATCATCTCAAGCGTGTTACGCGACGTGCCGCAGGCCGGGTTGTGATAAATGATGATATTGCTCATTTCAGTTTCTCATTACAGTGTGAGTGAGAGACGTAATACCAGTGCGGTTAAGGTAACAAGCAGCACCGGTAACGTCATAATAATCCCGACGCGGAAATAATATCCCCAGCGAATCGTCATATTCTTCTGAGAAAGCACATGCAGCCACAGCAGCGTTGCCAGGCTGCCAATGGGCGTGATTTTTGGCCCCAGATCGCAGCCAATCACGTTGGCGTAAATCATCGCCTCTTTAATGACACCGGATGCACTACTGCCATCAATCGAAAGCGCACCAACCAGCACCGTCGGCATATTGTTCATCACAGAAGAGAGAAACGCGGTCAGGAACCCCGTACCCAGCGTGGCGGCCCAAAGGCCATTATTCGCCAGCATGTTCAACACGCCGGAAAGGTATTCCGTCAGCCCCGCGTTACGTAAGCCGTAGACCACCAGATACATACCCAGCGAGAAAATGACAATCTGCCACGGCGCGCCGCGCAGCACTTTTCCGGTATTGATTGCTTCTCCCCTTTTCGCCACCGCGAAAAGAATGAGTGCGCCCACCGCGGCGATGGCGCTAACCGGAATCCCCATCGGCTCCAGCACAAAAAAGCCAGCCAGTAGCAGAAGCAGGACAACCCAGCCGGTGCGGAATGTCGCCGGATCTTTAATCGCTTTTGCGGGGTCTTTGAGGCGTTCAAGGTCGTAGGCAGGCGGTATATCTTTGCGAAAGAACAGATGTAACATCACGAGCGTTGCGGCAATGGCCGCGATATCGACCGGTACCATCACCGAGGCGTATTCCGTGAAGCCCAGGCGGAAGAAGTCTGCCGAGACGATATTGACCAGATTAGAAACGATGAGCGGTAGGCTGGCGGTATCGGCGATAAACCCCGCCGCCATGACAAACGCCAGCGTTGTACTTTTACTGAACCCGAGCGCCAGCAGCATTGCAATCACGATCGGCGTAAGTATTAACGCCGCGCCATCGTTGGCGAACAGCGCCGCCACCGCAGCGCCAAGCAGGATGATATAGGTGAACAACAAACGCCCTCGCCCGTTGCCCCAACGCGCGACATGCAGTGCGGCCCATTCAAAAAAGCCCGATTCATCCAGCAGCAAGCTGATAATAATCACGGCAATAAAGGTTGCCGTAGCGTTCCAGACGATATTCCACACGACCGGAATATCATCAACGTGAACCACACCGAACCCCAGCGCCAGCACCGCGCCAAGCGTTGCGCTCCAGCCAATGCCTAATCCTTTCGGCTGCCAAATAACCAGAATAAGGGTCAGGACAAAAATTGCGCCTGCCAGTAACATACAACCTCCCCAAATCAATACATACGCCAAAACAGATATGTTTAGTTAAATTTTTTTAGCAACAGTTTGCCGTGCCGCCATTCGCTTCCCGCTTTTGCGCCATGCGTTGGAGGCTATCGCGCTCGCTTGCCCAGGCCTGCTCAACCACCTGCGCCGCCCATGCGGGAATATGCGGCGAAAGACGATAGTGCACCCATTTCCCCTGTTTGCGATCCTGCAACAACCCGCTTTCGCGCAGCATAGCCAGATGGCGGGAGATTTTCGGCTGTGATTGTTTCAGTGTTGTGCACAGATCGCAGACGCAGAGTTCGCCTGACTCTCTGAGTAACAGAACAATACTCAGCCGTGTTTCATCAGAAAGTATTTTGAACAATTTCAGCGCATTTAAAGGCATTCGTCCTCCTGTCAGATGCACGATAGCCTACGCCTTATGAGGAGAAAAGCAATAACACATATGGAAAAACATACCTGTTCTTTCTTTTTTATTACTTTTCCCACCAAGAATAATCTTATATTATTTTGGGAGATACACGAGCAGGGAAAATCTAACGTAAAGAAGCGTAAACATTCTCATCCAACATGAGAGTGAGCATTGATGAAAAAATAAATTTACGTTCTATCGCTATCCGCTTCATTTACTCATCTTTCTTCATAAAATATTTACCCTGAAGCGAAGCGCGTAGCGTGATTTATTTAACAAGAATATTTAGTTACATCCACAGAACGCAATTTGATCTTTACTCAATAACCGCTAGAGTTAATTCCTGAACGACATGAGATGCGAAATAAAATTTGCATCATCCTGACATAGTAAAATATGAGGTATTGAATATGGCAGAGCATCGTGGTGGTTCCGGTAATTTCGCAGAAGATCGAGATAAAGCCTCTGACGCAGGCCGTAAAGGTGGCCAGCACAGCGGCGGTAACTTCAAAAATGACCCGCAGCGTGCATCTGAAGCGGGTAAAAAAGGCGGCCAGAATAGCCACAGCGGTGGCCGTAAATCCGATAAGTAGCCTTTAATTAAATAAAATATATGAATAAGCCGCGAGTCTTCGGCCTCGTGGCTTATTATGATCCGGAGAGAATTATGAATATTAAAACCATTGAAGATGTTTTTATTCACCTGCTATCCGATACCTACAGCGCAGAAAAGCAGTTAACCCGTGCCTTAGCCAAATTATCACGTTCCACCGCCAGTGAAAAACTCAGTGCCGCTTTTAGTGCGCACCTTGAGGAGACGCACGGACATATTGAGCGTATCGATCAGATCGTTGAACAAGAATCCGGCCTAAAAATTAAACGCATGAAATGTGTCGCGATGGAGGGTCTCATTGAGGAAGCCAATGAGGTCATTGAAAGTACCGAAAAAAACAATGTTCGCGATGCCGCGCTTATCGCGGCGGCACAAAAAGTCGAACATTATGAAATTGCCAGTTACGGTACGCTCGCCACGCTGGCGCAGCAGTTAGGGTATAAAAATGCGTTAAAACTGCTCACAGCCACGCTGGAAGAAGAGAAGAAAACCGATCTCAAACTAACCGATCTCGCCGTGGGGAATATTAATACCCAGGCCGAGAAAAAAGGCGCTTAACCCCGTCATCGCCGGGATGACGTCGAAAGGGAGAGTTGTTCAACCAAAATGGCAAGAGAGTAGCGAACCGCTTTTTCGACGACATCCTGGCACTCGCCCGTAAACAGTATCCGTGCCGTTTCTATTTGACCGCGAAAGTTCCATGCAAACCAGACAGTCCCCGCAGGGGTACCGTCGTCTCCCCCATCCGGGCCGGCATAACCGCTAATCGCGATACTGATATCAGCCCCAGCCTGAGCCAGTGCGCCTGCAGACATTTCCCGCACGCATTGTTCACTGACAGCACTAAACTTTTCTAATGTGCTGGCCTGAACATTCAGCATTTTTTGCTTTGCCGCATCGCTGAAAGTCACCACGCCAATATCATAAAATGCCGCGGTGTTCTCTTCTGCGCAGAGTGCCGACGCAAGGTTACCCCCCGTACATGACTCGGCGGTGGTTAAACGCCAGCCACGTTCCAGCAGCGCATTTGCGGCCATTTTGGTCAGTTCACCGGTGGTTTTTGAATCGTTATAGAGGGTTTCTTCCATCAGGTGCTCCTTATTTTTCTAACGGGATAATCGAGATATGCCCATTACGTTCAAGTATGGCATATTTAATTTTCTCCAGCTCTGTAATGCCCTGATTTTGGCGCGCGGCGACAAGTATGTCATCGCAAGAGACATCCACCTTTTTAAGTTTTTCCCTTAACACTGTCCCGTTTTCAACCAAAATAACCGGCGAACCATCCAGTGCCGACTCCGCGCCGGAAAAATATTTTTTCATCATCCCAAAAAGCATATCCACAACAATCAGCGTGATGATTGTCAGCATCGCACCGGTGACAGAGAAATCATTCCCTAATAGGGCCTGCTGAGTTGCCTCGCTGATAATCAATAATAATATCAGATCGAAACTGGTCATCTGCAACAGGGCTCTGCGCCCTGCGATTTTAAATACAACCAGTAAAATCAGATAGATTGCAAGTGCACGAAATATCATCTCCATTCTTTTTTCTCCTAAGGATAGATAAACTGCCAGAAGTCTATTTCTGACCCGGCATTTAACCTAAGCGAGTTATGGGCATAACCGAATTCTTGTGGAGTGGCGTATAACCAGACGGTAAAGGGTTCTGTCAGTTGTGCGGTATGATAAACAAAAAATAGCGTGTTATCCTGGCTGTACATTTTATCTGGCCTCGGCCAAATATTGCTGATTTCAAAATGTTTATTATAGTCACCGTGCAGGCTGAAAACGAATAATCCCGTTTGTGCTGGTTTAGCGGAAATTTTTAATGCAAATTCCGTTTGTAATCTGCCAAAGCGTTCATATTCAACCTGCAACTTTTGGTCTGAAGATACCTTTATCGTTTGACTCAAATAGCCGTTGGAAAACAAGCCTCCAATTGCCAGTAAAACAACGAGCAACAGAAGAATTAATCCCCCATTTCTGCAGGCGGCTTCGAAATTTAGCGCGCGTTCACTCTCCTGAACACCGGGCAGTTGTTTTTCTTTTGACATTTAACACCTCACCGTTTCGCTTATTTTTAGCAGAACGATGATTTTTAAAGTAAACCCTTTTTAAGATTCATCGCGTTGCCAGTTTAAGGAATAGCAACCACGCTTAATATGTCAAGCCAATCACACGCAGGGAGTGTAGTATGAAAATATCTCTTGTTCCTCTCGTTTGCACATTATTGATTCCTGGCGCTTTTGCCGATGAAAAAGGTGGCCTGGAAAAAGATGCCGCACCTCCCGCCCCTCATGCGCTGGAAGAGGGATACCGCGGCACTGAAAATGCGCGAATCATGACCGTCGATCACGCTAAAACAATGCACGACGGCGCGACAATTTCGCTTCGCGGCAATCTCATCGACGATCAGGGCAATGACAAATTTGTGTTCAGGGATAAAACCGGAACGATCCACACCATTATTCCACAATCGGTTTTTGATGGACGGACGGTAAAACCCGATAACATGATCAGTATTAACGGAAGCCTGGATAAGAAAGTCGATCCGCCGGTCGTGCGGGTAGATATGATTCAGAAATAATAAAAAGAAAAGCAGGATCGTGATGATCCTGCTTTTTATTTAAACATCTTGTTTAAACATCCGGGAACATCACGCTATTCCCAGGTGCTTCCCGATGTAAATGAATAAAGTTGAGGTGTCGCTCGTACTGGTCAAGAATATCAGTGATCACCTGCTCTTTACTGTAATCCATCAGGTCATTACCCTGGCTGCCCTCCAGCAGGAAGGTTTCCAGCCGGTAGTAGGTCGATTTCCCGCTGCGCGCGCGGTAGGTAAAGCCCGGCACCGAATATTGCCGTGGCCAGATCTGATAGACAAAGTTTTGCTCTTCACCCATATGCACCAGTAAATCCAGATGCCCCAGATGCTCGCCCTCTTCCGGTGGCAGGCTTTTCAGCTCAACGTACGCACCGCGTAGCCGCAGTTCCTGCGCCACATCTTCCATTGCCGGATAACAGACCGTTTCCATCATCTGTTTGGTGTAGCGCGTACCTGGGTAGTTCATCAGGCGCGACAGGCGTTTTTTCCAGCTCAGGCGATCCTGAACGCTCATCGGTCGCGGTGCGGTGTCGCGGTTGGCACTTTCACGGCGGTAATCCTCAACCTTCAGCGATTTATATAGCCCCGCCATCACGAAGAAAATGACAAAGCTGAACGGCAGCCCCATGATCACCGTGGTGTTTTGCAGCGCTGAAATCCCGTTGGTCATCAGCATACCGAGCGTCAGCAGGCCAATGGCCACCGACCAGAATACACGCAACCAGCCAGGCGCATCGCTGTTGATGTCTTTCAGCTGCGAGGTGAAATTGCCCAGTACCAGCGCACCGGAATCCGCCGAGGTGACATAAAACAGCAGGCCAGTAATGGTGGCGATGGAAGCACTAAAGGTGAACCCCGGATACTGTGCCAGCAGGCTGTAGAAGCCACGTTCCGGGTGCGCCATCGCTTCCTGTGCGAAGGCGGCACCGCCATGGATGATTTCATACAGTGCGCTGTTACCGAATACCGACAGCCAAAGCAGCGTAAAGGTGAACGGAATAATCAAGGTGCCCAGCACAAACTGGCGAATGGTGCGCCCGCGTGAGATGCGCGCCAGGAACAGGCCGACGAACGGCGACCATGCTACCCACCACGCCCAGAAGAAGAGCGTCCAGTTGTTCATCCACTCGACCGGGCGGTCGAAAGCGAAGCTGTTGAGCGTCATCCCCATAAAACGGTTTACGTAGTCGCCAACGTTCAGTACCAGCGCATTGAGCAGAAATGAGGTGTCGCCCATAAACAGCACGAACAAAATCAGCCCCAGCGCCAGCGCAACGTTAAGTTCCGACAGCACGCGAATGCCTTTATCGACCCCGGACGTCACCGAAATAGTGGCGATGATCACCGACAGCGCAATCAGCGCCGCTTTCGCCGCCATCGAATCCGGGATATCAAACAGTACGCTCAGCCCGTAATTGAGCTGCACCACACCAATGCCAAGCGTGGTGGCGATGCCGAAGATGGTGCCGATTACCGCCGCGATATCCACCGAGTGACCAATCGGCCCGTTGATACGTTTCCCGAAGATTGGATACAGCGCCGAGCGGATCGTGAGCGGCAAATTATAACGATAGCTAAAGTATCCGAGCGCCATCCCCATCAAGGCATACATCGACCAGCCGGTTAAGCCGTAGTGGAACAGCGTCCAGACCATCGCCTGACGCGCCGCCTCCATGGTTTGCCCTGCCCCTTCCGGCGGCTGCATATATTGTGTCACCGGTTCGGCGACGGAGAAGAACATCAGGTCAATACCGATACCGGCGGCAAACAACATCGCCGCCCAGCTCAGCAGGCTGAACTCAGGCTTAGATTGCTCCGGCCCGAGCTTTACCGAACCGAAACGCGAACAGGCAATGCAGACCACAAACACAATATAGAGCGTTGCCGCTAGCAGATAGTACCAACCAAAGGTTTTAGAGACCCAGTCCAGCGTGCGGCCAATCCACAGAGCGGAGAAGTCGCGAAAGAGGATCGTTGTCAGGGAAAACAACAAAATCAGTCCTGCGGAAGTGTAAAACACAACCGGATTGATTTTGTCCTTTTCCCTTGTCTGTGAAAGGTCTGTCATCCAGTATCCCCACTGTTTTTGCAACTATTAAAAATCAAATTCGCAACAATTAAGACACATTTTATATTGAACGTCCAATCAAAAACCGCTTTAATGTATAACCAATGCTGATGAATGGAGTGGCAAAAATGCCCAAACTGGGGATGCAGCCGATCCGGCGCAGGCAACTGATCGACGCCACGCTGGAAGCAATAAATGAAGTAGGCATGCACGATGCAACGATCGCACAGATCGCCCGTCGGGCGGGCGTTTCCACCGGGATCATCAGCCACTATTTCAAAGATAAAAATGGCCTGCTGGAAGCGACCATGCGCGATATCACCAGCCAGTTGCGTGACGCGGTATTGAGCCGTCTGCATGCCCTTCCGGAAGGTAGCGCAGAGCAGCGGCTCCAGGCGATTGTAGGCGGCAATTTTGATGAAACGCAGGTCAGTGGCGCGGCGATGAAAGCCTGGCTGGCTTTCTGGGCCAGCAGCATGCATCAGCCGATGCTCTACCGTTTGCAGCAAGTGAGCAGCCGCCGTTTGCTGTCCAATCTTGTGTATGAGTTTCGTCGCGAATTGCCGCGTCAACAGGCTGAAGAAGCGGGCTATGGGCTTGCCGCTCTGATCGACGGCCTGTGGTTGCGCGCCGCACTCAGTGGAAAACCGCTGGATATCACCCGCGCGCAATCGCTCACCAGCCACTTTATCAGCCAGCATTTACCGACCGATTAACCGAGGAGGAGTTATGTCCCGAATGGCAGAACAGCAGCTTTATATCCATGGTGGTTATACATCCGCCACCAGCGGTCGCACCTTCGAGACCATCAACCCGGCCAACGGTGAAACCCTGGCAACGGTGCAGGCCGCCGGACGCGAGGATGTCGATCGTGCCGTAGAAAGCGCCCGGCAGGGGCAGAAAGTCTGGGCGGGCATAACCGCCATGGAGCGCTCACGCATTCTGCGTCGGGCGGTGGATATCCTGCGTAAACGCAATGACGAACTGGCAACGCTGGAAACACTCGACACCGGCAAAGCGTTTTCGGAAACCTCAACCGTCGATATCGTTACCGGCGCTGATGTGCTGGAGTATTACGCGGGGCTGATCCCGGCGCTGGAAGGCAGCCAGATCCCCCTGCGTGAGTCATCGTTTGTCTACACGCGCCGGGAACCGCTCGGCGTGGTCGCGGGGATTGGCGCCTGGAACTACCCGATTCAGATTGCCCTGTGGAAATCCGCCCCGGCGCTGGCGGCAGGCAATGCGATGATCTTCAAACCGAGCGAAGTTACCCCGCTCACTGCGCTTCAACTCGCAGAAATCTACACAGAAGCAGGACTGCCGGACGGCGTGTTTAACGTTTTGCCAGGCATCGGCGCGGAAACCGGGCAGTATCTGACCGAACATCCAGGCATTGCCAAGGTGTCGTTCACCGGCGGCGTCGCCAGCGGCAAAAAAGTGATGGCCAACTCTGCGGCCTCTTCGCTGAAAGAAGTGACGATGGAGCTGGGCGGTAAATCCCCGCTGGTTATCCTCGACGATGCGGATTTAGATCTCGCGGCGGACATTGCCATGATGGCGAACTTCTTTAGCTCCGGCCAGGTGTGCACCAACGGTACTCGCGTATTTATTCCGGCGGCGTTCAAAACCGAATTTGAACAGAAAATCCTTGAGCGCGTAGGCCGCATCCGCGCAGGCGACGTTTTCGATGTGCAGACCAACTTCGGCCCGCTGGTCAGCTTCCCGCATCGCGATAACGTGCTGCGTTACATCGCCAAAGGCAAAGAGGAAGGCGCGCGCGTACTGTGCGGTGGCGATGTGCTGAAAGGCGACGGTTTCGATAACGGTGCCTGGGTCGCACCAACTATCTTTACCGACTGCACCGATGAGATGACTATCGTTCGCGAAGAGATTTTCGGGCCGGTGATGTCCATCCTCACGTATGAATCTGAAGACGACGTGATTCGCCGCGCCAACGACACGGACTACGGCCTGGCGGCAGGCGTCGTAACGGCTGACCTGAACCGGGCACACCGCGTCATCCACCAGCTTGAAGCGGGTATCTGCTGGATCAACACCTGGGGTGAATCCGCAGCAGAGATGCCGGTTGGCGGCTACAAACACTCGGGTATTGGCCGCGAGAACGGCGTGATGACGCTTCAAAGTTACACCCAGGTGAAGTCCATCCAGGTTGAGATGGGTAAATTCCAGTCCATATTCTAACCGGGAGGTTTATTTGCAATTTGACTACATCATTATTGGTGCCGGCTCTGCCGGCAACGTCCTCGCCACACGTCTGACTGAAGATCCGAATACCTCCGTGTTGTTGCTTGAAGCGGGCGGCCCGGATTATCGCTTTGACTTCCGCACCCAGATGCCCGCCGCGCTGGCCTTCCCACTACAGGGCAAACGCTACAACTGGGCCTATGAGACTGAGCCGGAACCGTTTATGAACAATCGTCGCATGGAGTGCGGACGCGGCAAAGGTCTGGGCGGATCGTCACTGATCAACGGCATGTGCTATATCCGCGGCAACGCGCTGGATCTCGATAACTGGGCGAAAGAACCCGGTCTGGAGCACTGGAGCTATCTTGACTGCCTGCCCTACTACCGCAAGGCTGAGACGCGCGATATTGGTGAAAACGACTATCACGGCGGTGACGGCCCGGTTAGCGTGACCACCTCAAAACCCGGCGTCAATCCGCTGTTTGAAGCGATGATTGAAGCGGGCGTGCAGGCGGGCTACCCCCGCACGGACGATCTTAACGGTTATCAGCAGGAAGGTTTCGGCCCGATGGATCGCACCGTAACGCCGCAGGGACGTCGCGCCAGCACTGCACGTGGCTATCTTGACCAGGCAAAACAACGTCCCAACCTGACTATTCGCACGCACGCCATGACCGATCACATCATCTTTGATGGCAAACGTGCGGTGGGCGTCGAGTGGCTGGAGGGCGACAGTACGATTCCGACCCGAGCGACAGCAAATAAAGAAGTGCTGCTGTGCGCAGGCGCGATTGCCTCCCCGCAAATTTTGCAACGCTCCGGCGTGGGTAATGCTGAACTGCTGGCTGAGTTTGATATTCCGCTGGTGCATGATTTACCGGGCGTAGGCGAGAACCTTCAGGATCACCTGGAGATGTATCTGCAATATGAGTGCAAAGAACCGGTTTCCCTCTACCCGGCTCTGCAGTGGTGGAACCAGCCAAAAATTGGCGCGGAGTGGCTGTTTGGCGGTACCGGCGTGGGCGCAAGCAACCATTTTGAGGCAGGCGGATTTATTCGCAGCCGCGAGGAATTTGAGTGGCCGAATATTCAGTACCACTTCCTGCCGGTGGCGATTAACTATAACGGTTCGAACGCGGTGAAAGAGCACGGCTTCCAGTGCCACGTCGGCTCAATGCGCTCGCCAAGCCGCGGGCATGTGCGGATTAAATCCCGCGACCCGCACCAGCATCCGGCGATCCTGTTTAATTACATGTCGCACGAGCAGGACTGGCAGGAGTTCCGCGATGCAATTCGCATCACCCGCGAGATCATGCATCAACCCGCGCTGGATAAATACCGTGGCCGGGAAATCAGCCCTGGCGTGGAGTGTCAGACGGACGAGCAGCTCGACGAGTTTGTGCGTAATCACGCGGAAACCGCTTTCCACCCCTGTGGTACCTGCAAAATGGGTTACGACGAGATGGCCGTGGTTGACGGCGAAGGCCGCGTACACGGCCTGGAAGGCCTGCGCGTAGTAGATGCGTCAATTATGCCGCAGATCATCACCGGCAATTTGAACGCCACGACGATTATGATCGGCGAGAAAATGGCGGACAGGATTCGTGGGCAAGAGGCGCTGCCGAAAAGTCTGGCGGCCTATTTTGTGGCAAATGGGATGCCGGTAAAACGCTCGCGCGCCTGAGAACAGAGCACAGGGACGTGCTTATCACCTCGCTTGAAAAGGCATTATTCACGAACATCTGGACATTTTTTTCACCCAAACGGCAATCATCCCCACCGCCACAATATTGCAAAACCGTTCATAAATTGTGTTTATTTGTAAAATTATTTTTACCAATACTAACAATTGGTATTGATAATGAGAAACTCTATCGGCAAAATTCGCATTATCACATGATGTGGAATCTGCCTGATGATAACTTTGCTCATGAACCTGCTGGCGTGGAATCGCGTTGCACAGCGCATTCTGAAATGGCCTCTTCGTGAAAACACGACATCGCGCTACATCGCATGTTCCCCTTCCCAACTGATTATCACGCTCGCTAAATGCCTAACAGCGTCATCGGGTTATTCCCGAACGTCCCTCCAGCATCAGGGCATAGGCATCTGCTCATATTCTGAATCTCGCCATGTCGCGCGATTTATTCGTTCTCACGCATCGCCTGCGCTTCTCCCATGACGCAGCGGTAACCGGGAAAAACCGCAGCCAGCGGCTGCACCTCCAACTGCTACTCAGCCTCTTTGGGCAACACTTTTTTGCCCGCGTAAAGGAATGACGATGATAGCCAAAAAATATACGCTCTGGACGCTTAACCCGCTGCTGCTCGCCATCATGGCGCCTGCGGTCGCACAACAGACTCCCGACGACACATTGGTGGTTTCTGCCAACCGCGCTAACCGAACGGTGGCGGAAATGGCGCAAACCACCTGGGTGATTGAAAACGCCGAACTTGAACAGCAGATTCAGGGCGGTAAAGAATTGAAAGACGCACTGGCGCAGCTCATCCCCGGGCTGGATGTAAGCAGCCAGAGTCGTACCAATTACGGAATGAATGTGCGTGGCCGTCCATTGGTGGTGCTGGTTGACGGCGTTCGCCTGAACTCATCGCGCACCGACAGCCGCCAACTGGACTCGATTGACCCCTTCAATATCGACCACGTAGAAGTCATCTCCGGCGCCACCGCGCTCTACGGTGGCGGCAGTACGGGCGGCCTGATTAATATCGTGACGAAGAAGGGCCAACCAGATACCCAGGTGGAGTTTGAGTCGGGGATCAAAAGCGGCTTTAACAGCAGTAAAGATCATGATGAACGTATTGCCAGCGCGATCTCGGGCGGGAACGATCGTATCTCCGGTCGCGCGTCGGTGGCGTACCAGAAATTTGGCGGCTGGTTTGATGGCAATGGCGACGCAACGTTGCTCGATAACACCCAGACAGGGCTCCAGTATTCTGACCGTCTGGACGTCATGGGCACCGGCACGCTAAACATTGACGACACCCAACAACTGCAGTTGATCACTCAATATTATAAAAGCCAGGGTGACGATGATTATGGCTTGAACCTCGGCAAAGATTTTTCAGCAATTAGCGGAACCAGTAGGCCTTATGTCAGCAGCGGCCTGAGTTCAGACCGTATTCCAGGCACTGAACGTCACCTTATTAGTCTGCAATACTCTAACAGCGACTTCCTCGGCCAGGAGCTGGTGGGTCAGGTTTATTATCGCGATGAGTCGCTGAAGTTCTATCCTTTCCCAACCGTCAATGCCAATAAACAGGCGACCGCGTTCTCCTCATCGCAGCAGGACACGGATCAGTACGGTGCGAAACTGACGCTGAACAGTCAACCGCTGGAGGGCTGGCAACTAACTTATGGGCTGGATGCGGATCATGAACGCTTTACCTCTAACCAGATGTTTTTCGATCTGGCACAGGCAAATGCGTCTGGCGGGATGAACAATAAGCGTATTTATACCACCGGGCGCTACCCAGCGTACGACATCACCAACCTGGCGGCCTTCCTGCAATCAAGCTATGACATCAACGATATTTTCACGCTCAGCGGCGGCGTTCGCTACCAGTACACAGAGAACAAGATTGATGATTTCATTGGCTATGCGCAGCAACAGCAGATTGCTGCCGGGAAGGTACAGTCAGCCGATGCTATCCCCGGTGGCTCGGTCGATTACGATAACTTCCTGTTTAATGCGGGGCTGTTGGTTCACCTGACTGAACGCCAGCAGGCATGGTTTAACTTCTCCCAGGGCGTGGAACTGCCTGACCCTGGTAAGTACTATGGACGCGGCACTTATGGCCCCGCAGTCAACGGGCATCTTCCGCTAATTAACAGCGTGAATGTGAACGAGAGTGAACTGGAAGGCGTCAAGGTCGACTCCTACGAACTGGGCTGGCGCTTTACCGGCGATAACCTGCGCACGCAAATTGCGGCTTACTACTCAATTTCTGACAAAAGCGTGCAGGCCAATAAAGATCTGACGATTAGCGTGGTCGATGACAAACGCCGTATTTACGGTGTCGAAGGTGCGATCGACTACTTTATTCCGGATACCGACTGGAGCACTGGCGCAAACTTTAACGTGCTAAAAACCGAATCCAAAGTCAACGGGAGCTGGGAAAAGTACGATGTTAAGGTCGCAAGTCCTTCAAAAGCGACGGCATACATTGGTTGGGCACCCGATCCCTGGAGCCTGCGAGTTCAAAGCACCACCTCCTTCAACGTGAGCGACGATCAGGGAGAGAAAATCGAGGGTTATACCACCGTTGATCTGCTCGGGAGTTATGAACTCCCTGTGGGTAAACTCAGTTTCAGCGTGGAGAATCTTTTCGATCGTGACTACACCACCGTCTGGGGTCAGCGCGCGCCGCTCTACTACAGCCCGGGATATGGCCCGGCGTCACTGTACGATTACAAAGGCCGTGGTCGTACTTTTGGTCTGAGCTATTCACTGCTGTTTTGAGTGATCGACTGTCTGCCCGGCGTGAAATCAAGGATGAAACCGCCGGCGATACTCTCCGGGTGTCAGTCCAACGATGCGGGTAAACACCTTCCGGAAGGCCCCTGCATCGCTGTAACCCACATCCCACGCGATGCGTTCCAGCGGAAGCTGAGAAGACTGGAGCATTTCCCTGGCTCGCCCCACGCGCAGGCGCTGACAATACTCGGTGGTCGTCATACCGGTCGCTTTCTGAAAGCGGCGTAAAAAAGTGCGTTCTTCCAGGCCCGCCAGGGCTGCCAGTACCGGCAGCGCACTTTCCCTGACACCCGTCTCTTCTAACCAGCGCTGAACGTTCAGTACCGCCCGATCGCCGTGTGACAGACGTGGAGAGAACGCGCTGTAGAAACGCTGCTGCCGACCTGGTGGATCAATCAGCAGACGCTGGGCGGTTTCAATCATAATGGCAGCCCCATAATAGCGGTCCACCAGACGAAGGCCCAGATCCACCCAGGCCATCGCACCGCCTGCCGTCATGATATCGTCATCATCTATCAGTAACTGATCAACATCGAGCCTGACATCAGGAAAACGCTGACTGAAAAGTTCAGCATATTGCCAGTGGGTTGTGATGGTTCGTCCCCTGAGCAGCCCCGTTTCTCCCAGTAAAAAAGCGCCTGCACAGACGGACGCGATCGTCGCTCCCTTTGCATGCTGCTCGCAAAGCCACTCGATATAAGGGCGGGAAGAGAGTGCCGGGAGAGGGTCTTCCAGGCTCGGGGGCAGGATAATCACATCAGGGCCATTCTCGTGATCCCGGACGCTGTCTTCAAGTCTGTGCGGGACACCTGCACTCTCTTCACATAGCCATCGCGTCACCGTCACCGGAGAAGTTCCCTTCGCGTCATGCCGGAGCCGGATCTTTTCGGCAAAATTCAGCAAATCCATCAGGCCCAGAACGGCAGCCTGCTGCGCATGTGGATAAATAAGTATCGCGATTTCAGTCGTCAATCGCCGCTCCATATGTCGTTTTCACCCTTGAATATGTCGTTACCGCCACTTTGCATGTTATCTGCCCTGATACACACTGTCTGTACTAAATTTGTAAAGCCAACAGAGGGAAACACGCCATGACCAGAGAAGCCATTATTGTTATCGATCTGCAGAATGAATATCTTCCGACAGGAAAATTGCCGCTGACCGGTATCGAATCCGCTGCAGCTAACGCGGCAAACGTTATTGCTTCAGCCCGCGAACGCGCTATACCGGTTTTCCATATCCAGCATATTTTCGCGAATAAAGAGATGCCGGTATTTGTCCCCGACTCAGATGGGATAAAAATTCAACCTTCTGTGCTGCCTGCAGGCAACGAACCGGTCATCGTGAAAAATTATGCCAACGCCTTCCTGAAGACCAACCTCAGACAACTGCTTGAGGAGCAAGGCATTACCTCACTGGTCGTCGTCGGCGCTATGAGTCATATGTGCGTCGACGCTGCCGTACGTGCAGCTTCAGATTTTGGCTATGACGTAACGGTTCTGCATGACGCTTGTGCCACACTGGATTTAGAGTTCAACGGTGTCCGCGTGCCAGCGGAGCAGGTACACGCCACCATGATGGCCGCACTGGCTTTTGCCTACGCCAGGGTGATTTCCACAGGGGAGTATTTGCAGCGCTGATGATTTAGCGATCCTTTTATGCAAACCGAGCAGTGGCTTATCGCTGGTCGGTTTTGCATCAACAAAAAGGTGGGAGACATCAGGAATTTCCGTGCGGGTATTGAAAAAAATAGGGTATGGGAAACGCTCGAAGGATTCATCGAAACAGGCATCTTTCGGCCAGGCATTTTACGGACTATGCGAGCAAGGTTGACACGATTTTAAGCTGGAAGATCATAAATATGACATGAGCGGGAACGTGGATGACTTGAAAGCGAGGTGATTCATTGAATTAAATGGTGCCGATAATAGGAGTCGAACCTACGACCTTCGCATTACGAATGCGATGTTATTATATTTTCACCCCTTTAAAAACCTACTATTAAAACAAGCAATTCATTATAAAACATTGTGTTATGAAAAACACCTGTTGATAAAAATTGACACGCGTTGATGTTTATTCCCCCATTTTACTTACACTAGCCGTTACATTATGGTGATGTAACATTTCTCATCTGGAGCCCCAAAATGGCACTTCCAAGACAAAAACTCACCTTCGAGCGCATTCGAAAATTTGCTTTATCTGAAGGAAAAACCCAGGCATTTCTTTGGGATGCGGACGTAACTTCCCTGGCATGTAGGGCAACTCGCGGAACAAAAGCTTTTGTGTTCCAAAGCGTATATGCGGGAAAAACCCTTCGCATGACCATTGGCAACATTAACGATTGGAGAATTGATGATGCCAGGGCCGAAGCCAGGCGGCTGCAAACATTAATCGATACAGGGATAGATCCGCGTATAGCTAAGGCAGAAAAAATTGCTGAAGCGGAATCACAGCAGGCTGAATCTCGTAAAACGAAGGTAACCTTCACAAGCGCTTGGGAAGATTACCTTGAAGAATTGAGAGCCGGAATCAGCGCAAAAACTAAACGCCCATATTCTACTCGATACATTGCCGATCACATTAACTTGTCCAGCCGTGGAGGCGAAAGTAAAAAAAGAGGCCGGGGCCCAACCTCGGCTGGACCATTGGCTAGCTTACTCGACCTACCGTTATCGGAACTAACACCAGAGAACATTGCCGCATGGCTAAGTACAGAGAGACAAAATCGGCCTACCGTCACTGCTCATGCCTACCGTCTGTTGCGTGCATTTATCAAATGGGCTAATTACCAGAAAAAATATCAGGGAATAATCCATGGCGATATTGCACAAGATCATAACGTGAGAAAAGTGGTTCCAGTATCAGCGAGTAAAGCGGGAGATTGCTTACAAAAAGAACAGTTAAAAATCTGGTTCAGTGCCGTACGTAGCCTCAATAATCCCATTGCATCGGCCTATCTCCAGGTACTTTTGCTCACCGGTGCACGGCGTGAAGAAATTGCGTCACTTCGGTGGTCTGACGTAGATTTCAAATGGTCAAGCATGAGGATTAAAGACAAGATCGAAGGCGAACGTATCATCCCTCTCACTCCTTATGTTTCTGAGCTGTTAAGTGCGCTAGCGCAATTCCCAAATTCTGACGTAAATAAGGAGGGTTGGGTTTTCAGAAGTAACAGTAAAAGTGGCAAAATTATTGAACCGCGTTCAGCACACAACAGAGCGTTAGCTCGAGCTGAGTTACCACATATCAGCCTTCACGGCTTACGCCGTAGTTTTGGCACTCTTGCTGAATGGGTTGAAGTGCCAACAGGTATTGTTGCTCAAATTATGGGACACAAACCAAGTGCACTGGCGGAAAAACACTACCGCCGTCGTCCGTTAGATCTGTTGCGCAAATGGCATGAAAAAATTGAGAGGTGGATCTTACAGCAAGCAAATATTGTAAAAAAATAACCGTTGATATGCGTTGATTTCATTTAATATCAATAGATTACAGAACAACATCCATCGTTGACATAAGTGTATTTTAAGGTTTAAATTCCATCGTCCACTTTTAAATCAGGAGATAAAGCATTATGTCTAATTCTTTGATGAGTTCTGCGCAAACCAGCTCAAAGGCTCGAATAGTACGGGTCGTGGGTAAGATCAAAGTTGTTCGTTCTAGTAAGCAGCGACAAACCTGTGCTGAGTCCATATTTCAGGAAAGACAGGTGAACATCAGGATTCGAGCTGCTCTTGGACACCTCAGTGAAAAAAACTCTTTATACAATAAAAACAATCGACATAAAACTTTGGGCGTTTTTTTTGCACGTATCATCTCGCACAAAAATCAGGCCGAAAACTCGCAAGGTAATGCGTCTAAATCAACTAAAAGTACCTCATCCGGCTCAAGCGAAGGTAGTGATCCTGACCCTGAAGCTTATTCAAGCTTGGCTTTTTTGTTTTCTTTTTGGTCCTTTCTTTCCCTTCTAATTTCATTACTTTTTGTATATGCCTGCATCTCAATCATTGAGGTGGTAGCATGAGCATATATGAGCAATCCAGAACATCTCTATCTGAACTTGTTTCCACAAGTGAGTTAGCACATCTATTAAACCTTAAAGCCCAAACAATTCGAAAATGGCTTTGCCAAGACAAGCTGCCTAATGGTTTACCACGCCCAAAGAAAATTAACAGCCGACATTATTGGTTACGCAAAGACATTGATAGGTTCCTATTAACCTTCTCAGTATATTGTAATTAACAGCAGCATCAAAATCATAACTCCCCAGCTATTCTAAAGAATAGCTGGGTTAATTAACAGAAACAATCCGTCGATAAAAGATACTAAATCACACCGTTTATCACATTTTACATTAACGAAAGTCAAGGATACATATGAAAAAACGCATCACTTTCAGCGCAAACAAAAAATCAACTATTGATGCAATTGACGACTATAGCAATGCAAAAGGATATTCTAGGTCAGAGGTGATATCATTTTTGTTAAACGCCACAGCCCCAGCATTGAATAAAATAACATCGCAATATCATATAGCTCAAACTTTGGAGTCAACATTAGGCTGTATTTTTGAAGAGAAGGCCCCCTCAATCGCACGGGGTGAGCCAAAATTAACTTACGAAGAGTTTTTTTATTCCGTCTGGAACACTCACATTCGACACCGGAACGAGGTTGTCGATCAAGATTTTTATGCGCACAAAATACCTCATGATAAGATGGGTAAGAGCGAAAAAAAATTAATTCATGAAAAGCTCTCATACATTATAAAAAGTTTCAATGTAAAAAAAGCAATTTTTATTTACACAGATCGGCGCGTGAACCACAAACATCTCATTGCAGGAGGGTTATCTAATATCATACTGATAAAGGAAACAGTCTACGATGGTTGTTTTTTTGATTTGAGCAGCATTGTGATTATGCCAATCTTTGAACTTATTACATTTGGAGTTGAAGCAGTATTGAAAAGAAATAAAACTCCCCCTAAACAATCATGCTATTGCTGGATACCAATTTATTACACAAATGATCTAGCGGTAATGGTCCCTGTGATTGCCGAAGGCGATACACCTCAAAAGGCGATGAAAGGAGGAGATGCCATCATTATTAACCCCTTTAACGGTGAAGTAAGCCATACTTTCTGATACCAATGTTAAGCATAACCACTTAGTTGCATACATCTCGACAGTATGGAGTTAGTACCTAATAGCTTGATGAGGGTAAAAGATGCCTACTAACAAAGCAAAATCAAAGAAAATTCTAGGAAGGCCTGAAGGAAGTAAATATTCCCATTTAATTCAGAGTGAGAAGGCTAAGCATTACTCTCAATCCAAGGTGGCAAAGATCTTAGGAATAAGTATTTCCACGGTAAAAAGACACTGGGATAACGGCATCTTTGGGTGATTATAATTGCAGAGTTGCTTTTTAATTATTTTACTGCATGGGTAATGGGTTGATAACAAGTTTTATTGTTGGAAAGGTATTATATAACAGTCATTACTATTAACAGTTAATTAATATAACTAACCACAGACATTCAGCTATGTCTGATCATATTACTATATACGGCTATCCAAAGCCGTAGGGCTAACGACAGGATCGAAACATGGAATTATATCATGGTTCCCATGGTGAGCATGTGCTCGCCTATAAAAAACATATTGAACGAGTCGTCAATGATGCTATCAGTGAATTCCCCAGAACAATGGCGTTACGTGTTGATGTTCATTATCCACCCATTTTAGACAGAGGTGACACTGTTTGCTGTTTTCCTAATCTAGAGCCTGGTGCCATATCCCGTTTCCGTAATGCATTAAATGCCATGTTGGAGGCCAATGAGAGAACCAGAGCAGCTAACGGCAAAAGAATATATCCAAACCGTGTTCGTCATGTTTGGGCACGGGAGTTTTCCGAAGAAGGAAAATGTCACTTTCACCTTGGTCTTTTTTTTAATAAAGATGCTTATTACCATTTAGGTGATTATGAGGCTGAAAGAAATTTAAGGATGATGATTGTAAGAGCATGGTATAGCGCACTGGGATTGGAACTGGATGATTATCCGGGATTGGTTCACTACCCTGAAAATTGTCGTTATATTTTAGACGTCAATGATTTTAACTTTGAAGGAGAATACAATAAATTACTGAATCGCTTCGACTACCTAGCTAAACTCGATACAAAAGCATATGGAGATGGCGACCGTAGCTTCGGCTGCAGTCGCGGGTAATTTATTTTTTACAGCAATGGCCTTTCTTATGGATGGAAAGGCCAGACCTTATATATCAAGAAGATGGTGAGCGATAAAGTATTGTTTTCAAGTAATCATCTGTTGCAGTAAACTCAGGGAGTTGGCCACTCATGGCCTGTGTTAGTGGAATAATCTTTGTCCTGACTCCCATCCCCCTGAAATCAACGTAACCATAATCACGTAAGACTTCCATGATAATCGTATTACGTGGTGATCGCTGACCTGTAACCATCTTTTCAATCGACATCGAATTATTCAGCGCCCCTGGGCTAATAACTTCAAATCGATTGCTATACAAGCCAATCTCTATCTCAACAAAGCGTGTCCAGTCACGATGAGCCAGTGCATTTACAACAGTTTCGCGAATAGCTTCCAGTGGATAATACCAGGTTGTTTCCCGACGTAGATGCGTATCGGGTAGAGGGGCCTCTGAAGTGATAAAGGGCATGATAGTTGACATCAAACGCTCAATCAATCCACCATCGATCAAAGCCTTTCCGGCTTCCTCAGTATCAAAACGCCCAACCATTGGACCATCCAGAATATCATCGAGTAACGGTTGGTACTCCTTATCCTCGCTGGCAAACGCAAAGACTCGGATATCTGGTCGATGCGAGAGTTCAACCATTTTGATTTTGAACTCAACGGGATAATTAGGGCTTTTTTTACGCACTGTGGTTAATGATTTCATGGATAGTGTCCACCATATTTGGTGTCCACTATCCTCTCAGGAATTTCAGGATCTGCCAGACGGTGCTGAGACGACGCTTACGAATGTTATACCCCCTGCTGCAGTGGAAAGACGTGGTGACAGATACCCCTTCCCCACATTCAGGCAGCAACTCTTTCATCAGTAGCAGGCGGGAATCAATATGAGCAGGATCGGTGTGGTTAAAACGATGAAGGAGCGATTTTGTCCGCAAAGAATCCGCTTTTATGGCGGGTTCAGCAGGGAAAAAGTAATCCCCATCTTTAAGACGGACACGTTCCACCCTGGTATCAGCGCAGGGCGGCAATTTATCATTCATTAATTCTGTTTCCTCCGTATGCAGCGTGGAGCCTTTCCTGTTACCGGTTTTATCCGGATGTATGCTGTCCCGTGAAGTGGCGGGCAAACTCACTTCTAAAAAATTACGGCCAGATCTTGTCATGCCTATCACAAAGTATCATAACCGAGCATTGTGTAAAGATGAAAACCGTCAAATTGAGCGCAATCGAGCTGCATGATATGATCAGAACCCTACTAAATCAGAAGTATTGGGTATGAGATTACTTTTGAGGAAGCACGTAAATGAAACGAGTGGTTCTGTTTTCATGTGGGAGCGCTTGTCGCTCCCTGAATAGTCCATGTGACAATGAAGATTAAACAGCATCATAACCAGCATGATGCCGTTGCATTTCTTGCATATCGGCAGACTACATCAGAACCCGGTAACCTTGGATGCTGGGATAATGGCAGAGAAGAGGCACTTACTGTATCTACGGTAAAAAGCGGTTTTGTCGATGAAGTTTTAAAGGAAACCCTCCAGAAACGCTGATGAAATTGCGCAGTTTCGCTGGCCTGATGCGACAACAACTCGCCAGTAGAATGGGTATTTCTTACAAATACCTGCGCAGCATAGAAGCAAACCCATCCAGAGCGAGCATTACTACACTTAACCATTATGCCAAGAAGTGTGGTGTTAAAAGCCCTTTGATTTATCTGTAAATAAGATAAAACATGATAATTTCATCAAGTTGCATGGTAATTTATCCAGGATCCATTTGTGTCCAGGACGTAAGTCTTCACAGCTGTCGAATCAATTCTATTTCGTAAGGCGGCTCACGTTTTTATGCCCTGAGCAGTGCTTTTCCGGCTGGAACTTTCCCCCACTCATTCACTGTGATTTAATATGCTAAACCGGTTTAATTAAGTTTAGCCTTGGAGGGTTTTAGCATGAAAGCAAAAGTTTGGGTTCTGGGCGACGCAGTGGTGGACCTGCTACCGGAGAGTGAAGGGCGCTTGCTACAGTGCCCTGGAGGCGCGCCGGCTAACGTGGCGGTAGGGGTTGCCCGCCTTGGCGGCAACAGCGGATTTATCGGCCGCGTCGGCGGTGACCCGTTTGGCCGCTACATGCGTCATACCCTGCAACAGGAGCAGGTCGACGTCAGCCATATGTATCTTGACGATCATCACCGCACGTCCACTGTGGTGGTCGACCTTGATGACCAAGG
The DNA here is from genome assembly GCF_965231525.1 of Pseudocitrobacter faecalis. Lineage (NCBI taxonomy): Bacteria > Pseudomonadati > Pseudomonadota > Gammaproteobacteria > Enterobacterales > Enterobacteriaceae > Pseudocitrobacter > Pseudocitrobacter faecalis. The sequence goes on from NZ_CBDDNJ010000002.1 coordinate 3,413,043, forward strand.
TGAACGCACCTTTACCTTTATGGTACGCCCTAGCGCTGACCTGTTCCTGGCTGAAGAAGACCTGCCACAGTTTGCCGCCGGACAGTGGTTGCACATCTGCTCCATCGCGCTCAGCGCCGAGCCCAGCCGCAGTGCTACCTTCGCGGCTATGGAGAACATCAAACGTGCCGGTGGCCGGGTGAGCTTTGACCCTAATATCCGCCTGGATCTCTGGCAAGATCAGAACCTGTTGCACGCCTGTCTCGACCGCGCCCTGCGTCTGGCGAACGTGGTGAAACTGTCCGAAGAAGAGCTGATACTCATCAGCGGGAGTAATGATATCGCGCAGGGGATCGCCAGCATCACTGAGCGTTATCAGCCTGAATTACTGCTGGTGACTCAGGGTAAAGCGGGCGTCATCGCCGCATTCCAGCAGCAGTTTATCCATTTCAGCGCTAAACCGGTTGTCAGCGTGGATACCACCGGTGCGGGCGATGCGTTTGTCGCCGGACTGCTTGCCAGCCTTGCTGCCAACGGGATGCCGGCGGATATCAATGCCCTGGAGCCAACGCTCGCTCTGGCGCAAACCTGCGGTGCCCTGGCAACCCTGGCGAAAGGCGCGATGACTGCCCTGCCATACCAGCGCGATCTACACCGCCAGATTTGATCCTAAATACCGTCGTACGCGGTCCACTTTGTTGCATCCATCACACTTATTAAACCGGTTTAGCAAAATCAATTTCAAAATGTTAAATGTCGTGCTTAACATTGCAACTAAACCGGTTTAGCAAAAACACACAATTTTTTATTTTCCTTTTGGGATGCAATCAATATGTTCAGAAAAAGCACACTCGCGGTTCTTATCGCTTTGCTAACCGGCGCCGCCTCAGCCCATGCACAAACGGATCTCAGCAGTATCGAAGCCCGTTTAATTGCGCTGGAAAAACGCTTACAGGATGCCGAAAACAGAGCGCAAACGGCAGAAACCCGCGCAGAGTCGGCAGAGAAGAAAGTACAGCAGCTCACGACACAGCAACAAAAAACCCAGGACAGCACTCAGGAAGTGGCTCAGCGTACCGCCAAACTGGAGAAAAAAGCCGATGAGAAAAGCGGGTTTGAGTTCCACGGCTACGCCCGCTCCGGCGTGATAATGAATGACTCCGGCGCCAGCACCAAATCCGGAGCCTACATGACGCCAGCAGGGGAAACCGGTGGGGCTATTGGCCGCCTGGGAAACCAGGCCGATACCTATGTTGAAATGAATCTTGAACATAAGCAGACCCTGGATAACGGGGCAACGACCCGCTTCAAAGTCATGGTCGCCGACGGTCAAACCACTTATAACGACTGGACGGCGAGCACCAGTGATTTGAACGTGCGTCAGGCCTTTGTTGAACTGGGCAACTTGCCCACCTTCGACGGGCCGTTTAAAGGCTCCACCCTGTGGGCCGGGAAACGCTTTGACCGGGATAACTTTGACATTCACTGGATCGACTCGGATGTCGTGTTCCTCGCCGGTACCGGCGGCGGTATTTACGATGTCAGGTGGAACGACAGCGTTCGCAGCAACTTCTCTCTTTACGGGCGTAACTTCGGCGATATTGCTGATACCAGCAACAGTGTGCAGAACTACATCGTCAGCATGAACAATTTCATCGGGCCGGTGCAGATGATGGTCAGCGGGATGCGGGCAAAAGACAACGACGAACGCCAGGATACCAACGGTAATCCGGTCAAAGGCGATGCGGCAAATACCGGTGTACATGCGCTGCTCGGGTTGCACAACGACAGTTTTTACGGCCTGCGTGAAGGTGCCAGCAAAACCGCCCTGCTCTACGGTCACGGACTGGGTGCCGAAGTTAAAGGTGTCGGCTCTGACGGCGCGTTACGCTCGGGGGCTAACACCTGGCGCTTCGCCAGCTACGGCACCACGCCACTGAGCAAGAACTGGTTTATCGCCCCGGCGATACTGGCACAAACCAGTAAAGACCGTTATGTCGATGGCGACAGCTACCAGTGGGCAACCCTCAACATGCGTCTGATCCAGGAGATCAATCAAAACTTCGCCCTCGCTTATGAAGGCAGTTACCAGTATATGGATCTCAAACCTGAAGGTTATAACGATCGCCATGCGGTAAACGGCAGCTTCTACAAGCTCACCTTCGCCCCGACCTTTAAGGTTGGCGACATCGGCGATTTCTTCAGCCGTCCTGAAATCCGTCTTTACACCTCGTGGATGGACTGGAGCAAAAAACTCAATAATTACGCCAGCGATGACGCGCTGGGCAGCAATGGTTTTAAATCGGGCGGCGAATGGTCGTTCGGGATGCAGATGGAAACCTGGTTTTGATGGTTAACACCTGGCGACAGTAACCGCCGGGGCGACAAAATACGTTTCGTCGCCCCGGACACAATAACAACGAAGAGAATGCGCTCCGGCTACCACGGGACGACAACTCGAAAATCAATACGCATTCAGAGGGTACTATGGATTTTGAACAGATTTCCCGCTCGCTACTTCCGCTTCTGGGAGGCAAGGAAAATATCGCCAGCGCCGCGCACTGTGCCACACGCCTGCGCCTGGTGCTGGTCGATGACTCACTGGCCGATCAGCAGGCCATCGGCAAAATTGATGGGGTGAAGGGCTGTTTCCGTAACGCCGGACAGATGCAGATTATCTTCGGCACCGGGGTGGTGAACAAAGTCTACGCCGCCTTTATTCAGGCGGCAGGGATTGGCGAATCCAGCAAATCGGAAGCTGCCGACATTGCGGCGAAAAAACTGAATCCTTTCCAGCGCATTGCCCGCCTGTTGTCGAACATCTTTGTGCCGATCATCCCGGCTATCGTCGCCTCCGGCCTGTTGATGGGCCTTCTGGGGATGGTTAAAACGTACGGCTGGGTCGACCCGGGTAACGCCATCTACATCATGCTGGATATGTGCAGCTCAGCGGCGTTTATTATTCTGCCGATCCTGATTGGCTTCACCGCCGCCCGCGAGTTCGGTGGTAATCCTTATCTTGGCGCGACGCTTGGCGGCATCCTGACTCACCCGGCGCTCACCAACGCCTGGGGTGTGGCCGCCGGTTTCCACACCATGAACTTCTTCGGCCTTGAGATTGCCATGATCGGCTATCAGGGCACGGTGTTCCCGGTGCTGCTGGCGGTGTGGTTTATGAGCATCGTTGAGAAACAGCTGCGTCGCGTGATCCCCGATGCACTGGATCTGATCCTGACGCCGTTCCTGACGGTGATCATTTCCGGTTTTATCGCCCTGCTGATTATCGGCCCGGCTGGTCGCGCGCTTGGCGACGGTATTTCGTTTGTCCTTAGCACCCTGATTACCCACGCCGGTTGGCTGGCCGGACTGCTGTTTGGCGGTCTCTATTCGGTTATCGTCATTACCGGTATTCACCACAGCTTCCACGCCATCGAAGCGGGACTGCTGGGCAACCCATCCATCGGCGTCAACTTCCTGCTGCCGATTTGGGCGATGGCCAACGTCGCTCAGGGCGGTGCTTGTCTGGCGGTGTGGTTCAAAACGAAAGATGCCAAAATCAAAGCCATTACCCTGCCCTCGGCGTTTTCTGCCATGCTCGGCATCACCGAAGCGGCGATTTTTGGTATTAACTTACGCTTTGTAAAACCGTTTATCGCAGCCCTGATTGGCGGCGCGGTGGGCGGCGCGTGGGTGGTATCCATGCATGTTTACATGACCGCCGTGGGCCTGACGGCTATCCCTGGCATGGCTATCGTGCAGGCCAGCTCGCTGCTGAACTACATTATCGGGATGGTTATCGCCTTTGGCGTCGCCTTTGTCGTCTCCCTGGTACTGAAATACAAAACGGACGCTGAATAATGTCACATCCATCACGCCTGCCTGCGATTTTGCAGGCTGTTATGCAGGGCCAGCCGCGCGCGCTGGCCGACAGCCACTATCCCCGCTGGCACCATGCGCCGGTGACCGGGCTGATGAACGATCCCAACGGCTTTATTGAATTTGCCGGACGTTATCACCTGTTTTATCAGTGGAACCCGCTCGCCTGCGATCATAAGTTCAAGTGCTGGGGGCACTGGAGCTCTGCCGACCTGCTGCACTGGCAACATGAGCCGATCGCGCTCATGCCGGATGAAGAGTATGACCGCAACGGCTGCTACTCCGGAAGCGCCGTGGATAGTCAGGGCACGCTCACCCTGTGCTATACCGGCAACGTAAAATTTGACGACGGCAGCCGAACCGCGTGGCAGTGCCTGGCGACGGAAAATGCCGACGGCACGTTTACCAAACTCGGCCCGGTATTACCGCTGCCGGAGGGCTATACCGGCCACGTGCGTGACCCGAAAGTCTGGCAGCACGAAGGTCGCTGGTACATGGTGCTGGGCGCACAGGATTTGCAAAAGCGTGGCAAGGTGTTGTTATTCAGCTCAGCGGACCTTCATGAGTGGACGAGTCAGGGCGAAATCGCCGGTTATGGCATCAATGGCCTGGACGACGCGGGCTATATGTGGGAATGCCCGGACCTGTTTGCCCTCGGCGACCAGCATGTCCTGATTTGCTGCCCGCAGGGCGTGCCTCGTGAGAAAGAGCGCTATCTCAACACCTACCCGGCAGTGTGGATGAGCGGCGATTTCGACTACCACCGCGCGGCCTTCGAGCATGGCGAACTGCACGAATTGGACGCAGGGTTTGAGTTCTACGCCCCGCAAACCATGCTTACCAGTGATGGCCGCCGTCTGCTGGTCGGCTGGATGGGCGTGCCGGAGGGCGAAGAGATGCTTCAACCGACCCTCACCAACGGCTGGATCCATCAGATGACCTGCCTGCGTGAGCTGGAGTTTATCGATGGTCAGCTATACCAACGTCCTCTACGAGAGCTGAGCGCCCTGCGCGGCGAAGCGCACGGCTGGGCAGGGAACTCCCTGCCGCTGGCACCGATGGAAATCGTTCTACAAACCACTGGGGACGATATTTTGAGCCTCGATTTTGACGGCGCATTAATCCTTGAACGCGATGCCAGCGGGATCCGCCTGGCCCGACCCAGTCTGGCCAGCGACGAGAAGCATTATCGTTACTGGCGCGGAGACGTCCGCTCGCTGCATATTTTCATCGACCAGTCTAGCGTGGAGATTTTCATCAACGGCGGCGAAGGAGTGATGAGCTGCCGCTACTTCCCGGCCTGTTCAGGGCAGCTAATGTTCTCTGGCATCACACCGGACGCATTCTGCTACTGGCCGCTGCGAACTTGCATGGTAGAATAAGCGTTTTGCCTCAAGCTCATGGCGTCGTAATGAAAACTAAACGCGTAACCATTAAAGATATCGCCGAACAGGCTGGCGTCTCAAAAGCGACCGCCAGCCTAGTACTGAACGGTCGTGGTAAGGAGCTGCGTGTGGCGCAGGAAACGCGTGAGCGAGTACTGGCGATTGCCCGTGAGCAGCACTATCAGCCAAGCATTCACGCCCGCTCGCTGCGCGACAACCGCAGCCACACCATCGGACTGGTGGTGCCGGAGATCACCAACCACGGCTTTGCGGTCTTTTCACATGAGCTGGAAATGCTGTGCCGCGAAGCAGGCGTCCAGCTATTGATCTCTTGTACTGATGAAAACCCCGGTCAGGAGAGCGTGGTGGTCAATAACATGATTTCCCGCCAGGTTGACGGTCTGATCGTCGCTTCATGTATGCACAACGATGCCGACTATCTTAAGCTCAGCCAACAACTGCCAGTAGTGCTGTTTGACCGTTGTCCTAATGAAAGCCTGCTGCCGCTGGTGATGACTGATTCGATTACCCCAACGGCGGAACTGATTTCCCGCATTGCACCTAAGCATAGCGATGAGTTCTGGTTTTTAGGCGGTCAGTCGCGTCTGTCGCCTTCACGCGATCGTCTGACCGGCTTCACGCAGGGTTTGGCTCAGGCGGGTATTGCACTGCGCCCGGAATGGGTGATTAACGGTAACTACCACCCGAGCTCAGGCTATGAGATGTTCGCCGCACTCTGCGCGCGACTTGGGCGGCCGCCTAAGGCGCTGTTCACTGCCGCCTGTGGACTGCTCGAAGGGGTACTGCGCTATATGAGCCAGCACCATTTACTCGACTCAGATATCCATCTGACGAGCTTTGACGATCACTATCTTTATGATTCGCTGTCGCTGCGTATCGATACCGTACAGCAGGATAACCGCCAGTTGGCCTGGCACTGCTATGATCTGATAAGCCAATTGATCGAGGGCGATACGCCCGAAACGCTACAACGCTACCTGCCCGCAACGCTGCAGTTTAGGCATCAGTAATAACTGAGCATTTTTGAATACCCTACAGAGGTGAAATCTGGTGCGAATCCAACAATCAAAAATCAATATTTGTAGTGATGTGATGCGGAAAGGTCTTCACTGCATCAGTAATCACACCAATCGGGTTAAACGGCAAACTGAGTGGTGGTAAAGACTGACACCGGCATTATTACTGTCACTGTGGAACATCACTCCGGCGGGTTTACCGCAAGCTTCCCACGCAATTTCCAGCGCTTTGATGTCAGCTTGCTGTCCGGTGAGAATGACATTGCCCAACCCTCAGGTTTCCTTGCGAACAGATCGAGAACAACAGCAAGGTAAGCCCAACGCTTGCCTGTCCAGATATAGGTCACATCACCGCACCACACCTGATTTGGCTCGGTCACGGCGAACTGCCTTTCAAGGTAGTTAGGGATAGCAACATGTTCATGACCACCACGTTTATACCGGTGAGTCGGCTGCTGACAGCTGACCAGCCCCAGCTCTTTCATGAGCCTGCCAGCAAGCCAGCGTCCCATCTGGTAGCCTCTCCGGGTTGCCATTGTGGCGATGCTTCTTGCTCCGGCCGAACCGTGGCTGATGCCATGTAGCTCAAGTACCTGACTGCGTAATACAGCCCGTCTGCCGTCTGGTTTTTCAGGACGGTTTTTCCAGTATCTGTAGCTGCTGCGATGAACCCCGAACACATGGCAGAGTGTGACCACAGGATAATGCGCTCTGAGTTTCCCGATTATCGAGAACTGTTCAGGGAGTCTGACATCAAGAGCGCGGTTGTAGATTCAATCTGTCAATGCAACACCCCTTTCAATTATCTCTTTCGGTGTTTTGAACTTCAGTGTCTTTCTCGGTCTGTTGTTTAGCTGAGCAGCAACCAGATCTAGTTCATGTTGAGTATATTGGGCAAGACATGTCTTTTTAGGAAAGTACTGCCGAATTAGCCCATTTGTGTTCTCATTTGTTCCCCGCTGCCAAGGACTCTGAGGATCGCAGAAGTAAACTTTAACGCCGGTGCTGACAGTAAATTCTAGATGTCTGGCCAGTTCCATTCCTCTGTCCCATGTCAGTGATTTTCTGAGTTCTGACGGTAAACTCAGGAATTTGTCGGTAAGAGCCTGATTTACTGAGACAGAATCTTTGCCCCTGAGTCTAAGGATGATCGTATAACGTGATTTTCGGTCTACAAGTGTGGCTATATGAGAGTTTTTTGTACCTGAGACTAAATCGCCCTCCCAATGCCCCAGAGAGCGTCTGTTATCGATATTTCGGGAACGTTCGTGAATTGGTGTTCCGTTCACTATGTTAATCGTACCTCTTTCGCCTTTGCGGGTATGACGCCTGCCATGGCGAAGGCTATGCGACCGTCGCAGATGCTGTATATTCAGGTGGTGTAGCGCTTCACGGCTACGAAAGTACAGCGTTTTATAAATTGTCTCAGGTGATATTCGCAGCGTTTTTTGACGTGGTTTTGTTCGCCTTAACCATCCTGATATTTGCTCTGGAGACCATTTCATCTCCAGTGACCTGCCCCCACGATTAGATACAACACTCAGTTAGTAACGTCGGAATCTTCATTCTCAGAATGACCCTTTCTCCAGCCCGCTGCAAATTCAGACGGTGTCTGATAATTCAGCGTGGAGTGCGGGCGGCATTCGTTATAATCCTGCCGCCAGTCATTAATAATTTTCCTGGCATGAACGATATCGCTGAACCAGTGCTCATTCAAACATTCATCGCGAAATCGTCCGTTAAAGCTCTCAATAAATCCGTTCTGCGTTGGCTTGCCCGGCTGGATTAAGCGCAACTCAACACCATGCTCAAAGGCCCATTGATCCAGTGCACGGCAAGTGAACTCCGGCCCCTGGTCAGTTCTTATCGTCGCCGGATAGCCTCGAAACAGTGCAATGCTGTCCAGAATACGCGTGACCTGAACGCCTGAAATCCCAAAGGCAACAGTGACCGTCAGGCATTCCTTTGTGAAATCATCGACGCAGGTAAGACACTTGATCCTGCGACCGGTGGAAAGTGCGTCCATGACGAAATCCATCGACCAGGTCAGATTGGGCGCCGCCGGACGGAGCAGCGGCAGACGTTCTGTTGCCAGCCCTTTACGACGTCTTCTGCGTTTTACGCCCAGGCCACTGAGGTGATAAAGCCGGTACACGCGCTTATGATTAACATGAAGCCCTTCACGGCGCAGCAACTGCCAAATACGACGGTAGCCAAAACGCCTGCGCTCCAGTGCCAGCTCAGTGATGCGCCCTGATAAATGCGCATCAGCAGCCGGACGGTGAGCCTCATAGCGGCAGGTCGACAGGGATAAACCTGTAAGCCTGCAGGCACGACGTTGCGACAGACCGGTCGCATCACACATCAACATCACGGCTTCCCGCTTCTGGTCTGTCGTCAGTACTTTCGCCCAAGAGCCACCTGAAGCGCCTCTTTATCCAGCATGGCTTCGGCAAGCAGCTTCTTGAGTCTGGCGTTCTCTTCCTCAAGCGACTTCAGGCGCTTAACTTCAGGCACCTCCATACCGCCATACTTCTTACGCCAGATGTAAAACGTGGCATCGGAAATGGCATGCTTGCGGCAGAGTTCACGGGCGGGTACCCCAGCTTCGGCTTCGCGGAGAATACTGATGATCTGTTCATCGGAAAAACGCTTCTTCATGGGGATGTCCTCATGTGGCTTATGAAGACATTACTAACATCGGGGTGTACTAATCAACGGGGAGCAGGTCACTGCAGGAGCTACCTGCCTGCAGCTTCGATTGCCGACGTACCCCGATCCCAGTTGGTTAGCGTATTTCGATTCTTGCAATAATCGCTGGACTCATAGCACGAAGCCGACATACTTACTGGATTGAAGGTCCGCTGTGAGCGAAAAGCGGACGCCCGCATAGCGTAAACAGGCGTCTGATATTTTGATATGGATTGATGACTTAACCCCTTCCCCGCTTCGTCAATGACTTTCTCGTCATTATCTTTGGTAAATGATCCTTTTGCCTTTCCGGTAGAATACTCAGCATTATTTCTGAAGAGCGGCAAAGACGAGTGCCTTGCCATGAGTTCACCATAATTTCATCTGCGCCCGTGCGGCGAACCAGATCCCTGAGCCCGTCACGGACGACCTCCGGTTTGCCCCATACGGATTCACGCAGCTGATAATATTTTGCGGTCAGTTCATCAGCGGTATCACTAGTCATTGCCCGTGAGCGGGTCATGGGGGCCATAACGACGCGGTTTACCAGGTCAGTATCACCGGTCTGAAACTGGGTAAATAATTTTTCCATTTTTATCTCCTTTGCTGGAGGAAATATGATGGTCTCAGCTACGGAATAAAAAAACAGTAGTCTGTTCCGAACTGAGTAGACATAATTTCTACATTTAGTGTTCTCCTGGTATTAAACCGAAATATTTGATTGTAGGCGATGTCTTACGTAGAGATAAAGCCTGCTGCAAAAGTGATGAAGACTCAGTATGTTCTCTTCTAATACAAAGCAGACGCCCATTCTCATGCAGACGCTTTGTTCTTGTCTCGCTAGCAACCAAATCGCTTGCTCCACAACTATGATTGCTTATTAGCGTTTTCATCAAAAAACAAATCAAAATAAATTGATTTTATGAATTCTCTATCGGAGTCTATATGGTCAGCGCGATTTGCATGCTCTAATGTTTCAATTGCCAGAGTGTGCGCGGCATCAGCAAACATCTCAGGCCAACCCGTACTCAGCATAGATAGCCCTTTGAGCACTCTTATCTGAATCTCTCTCATACTGGCACCATCGCGTGCGACAGGTGAGAAAAAGTCTTCCAGGAGATCGTTGTTCTGAAGTGGCGCAACGTGTACTGAAGGATAGGTCACTTCAATTTCATGAGACTTATTCTGCGCGTAAGCAGAAAGTATACGAACACCTCTGCCAATGACATCGATTGCGGTTCCAGGATCGTTCACTGCGGGTGAAAGGGCTCTGCAGGCTATTTCGGCCATGACGCTAAGACAAAATCGGGGATCCTGAGCAAATGAACGCACATCCGAGACAATGATCGTCTCAAGTAAATCGGCGCAGATTGATGACTCCTGGCCCTGACTCAGGTACAAAGCTGGCATGGACGGATGAATGAAACTGCCTGGTTGCGCCACAAGGTATACATGACGAGGATCATTGGCCAGCAGCTTGCTGAGTTTCTCCATATCAATATATTCAACATAGCCAATCTTCTTCGGATAAACTGCAACCGTTCCTTTCGGCTGTTCATAGCTCTCAAGCCATGGATATCCGCCGAGACAGGGATTTCTGGCTCTCGCAATAAATGTTTCGATGGCCGCCTGTTCTACTTTTGCTGTTGTCTCACCGACCCTCCCCAGAGAGGTCAAATGCTGTATCCAACGAAGCAATGTGATGAGGATGAGGGCAATGACAACGAGTGTGACAATGAATAAAATGACTCTTCCCCTTTCTCCGTAGGCTCCCATATTGAGGGCAATAATTCCTACCAGACTGAAGAGAAAGGAACCAATGAAGGTGGCCAGTACATTTTGTGTGGTTACGTCTTCCACAACTAAACGCGTTGCTCTGGGAGTAACATTAGTAGTGGCTGAACCGTAGGCTGTGACCATGATACTCAGCGAAAATGTGGTCACTGCCAGCATACTCGATGCCAGTATGTTCAGAATGTTATCAACTGCTTCCGCACCAACCTTCACTGAAACCGACTCAGGAATCATTGATTTAAAAAGAATAGATAAAAGAGCCGTTATTATCGCGACAATTGCGAATAACGTAGCTCTGAACCAGAGTTTCTTAAATGTTTGCTTCAGAATCCATTGCCAGCGTGAAATCATTCTGCATTCCCTCGTATTGCGGTCGGGATAAATAATTGCCGCCCCCTAGGACGGCATTTTGCTATCAACGAACCAGGTGCAGGAAGTGCAGGTGTTTTTCGTACTGGTCCAGTATGTCATTAATCAACTGTTCCTGATTCCAGCCCATCACATCATAATTTTGACCGCCTTCTTTGAGATAAACCTCAGCGCGATAATATCGATGTTGGTCAGTCTGCTGCTCATCATTATCCATTGCGGCGAGCGCGAAGGTGGGTGAGCTATACCCGCGAAGCCTCACTTCATATATAAAATTCAGCTCGTTGCCCAAATCCACTTCAAGACGAATACGATCGTCGGCTGCGTCACTAATGTGGCTTATCGTCCCCTGCTTGTTCAGTTCTTCCTGAACCAGCGTCATGGCAGGCTGGATAATGTCGTCCATAAAACGTTTCACAAGAGATCGTTTCGGCAGATACGCGATATTGCGTAACCTTCTCTGCCAGGGAATTGGGTTACGTGCAGCCGTAGGAGCAATAGTCGCCATGCTCAGGCTTTCACGCTTAGTCAAATCTCGACGCAGGGCTTTTAACAGCCCGTATATGGATATCAGCAAGATCACGGAGAAGGGTAATGCACTTGCTATTGTCACCGTTTGCAGCGCGCTCAGCCCTCCCGCAAGGAGAAGCGCAATTGCAACAACTCCCATGAGCGATGCCCAGAAGATTCGCTGCCAGACGGGTGTGTTTGCCACCCCACCTGATGCCAGAGTATCTACAACCATTGCCCCCGAGTCAGCAGATGTGACAAAGAAGACGATGACCATAGCCATTGCAATAAATGACAGCACGGAGGAGAACGGGAAATGCTCCAGGAAATTGAACAAGGCCAGCGAGACATCCTGTTGGACGGTATTGGCGAGATCGGTCGCCCCCTGGTTCATAATGAGATAGATTGCGCTGTTACCAAACACCGTCATCCACATGAGCGTAAAGCCGGCCGGAACAAACAGCACACCGGTGACAAATTCGCGAATGGTTCGGCCGCGTGAGACCCGTGCGATAAACATCCCCACAAATGGCGACCATGAAAGCCACCATCCCCAGTACAGTAATGTCCAGCCCCCCAGCCAGTTGCTCGACTTAGGTTCATATGCGTAAAGATTGAACGTTTTACTCACCAGTTCCGAAAGATAACCGCCGGTATTTTCCACAAATGACTTCAGCAGAAGCACAGTTGGCCCCAGACACAGGACCAGCGCCAGGAGCAACAACGCGAGGCCCAAATTGAGCTCAGACAGGATACGTATTCCCTTGTCTAGGCCGGTCACCACAGAAATCGTCGCTAACCCCGTGATGGCCACGATCAGAATGACCTGCACCGTTTCATTAATGGGCACCCCGAATAGGTGGTTCAAACCGGCATTCACCTGCAAAACACCGTAACCCAGCGATGTTGCAACGCCAAAGACCGTACCTATAACGGCAAAAATATCAACCGCATGGCCTATAGGTCCGTATATGCGATCGCCAATAATGGGATAGAGTGCAGAACGCAGCGTTAAAGGTAGACCGTGGCGGTAACTGAAAAAGGCCAGAATCAGCGCTACAATGGCATATATTGCCCAGGCATGCAGACCCCAGTGGAAGAAGGTCAGCCGCATTGCTTCCTTCGCTGCCGCAACAGTCTCTGGGGCGCCAACGGGAGGTGAGAGATAATGCATCACCGGTTCAGCAACGCCAAAGAACATCAGGCCGATCCCCATCCCTGCCGAAAAAAGCATCGCAAACCAGGAGTGATAGCTGAAATCAGGTTGCGCATGGTCCGGACCCAGCTTGATATCACCGTAGCGTGAGAGTCCCAGAAACGTGACACTCAATAAAATCAGGGCCACAGCAAGGATGTAGAACCAGCTTGCATTCGTGAAGATTTGTTGCTGAAGTAGTTTGAAATTTTTGTCAGCAACATCCGGGAATGCAGCGGCAAAAGCGACAAGAAGAAAAATTAACAAAGCAGATGTAAAGAATACAGCTTTGTTAATCTGGCTGTGAGACTTCTTTGGGATTGTTTCATTTTCACTCATAATCATTTATTCCATTGATTTAAATCCGTATTGGATAATGCTTACCACCTCTTACAGAGTAGCAAAATTCAACTGACTATGCGGCGTGAATCGAGCACATGGTGTGATGAGTGCCGATACAAATCATCCTATAATCGAAGGAGTTCTTTGTTAATCAGCCTGCCACTTCTTGGGTATTTAATTTGCATATTCTGTACCAGAGCTGGGATATACGTTAAGTGAAGTATATTAGACACGAATTACCAGCTTCTGCTTTTGGCACAAAACGGCCTATCAGCATTATAAAAATATTCAGATATATATCATTCCTCTGAACATACACAACTAACGGCAGAATCTCACGATTCTGCCGCTTTTTTATTATTTTTCAGGGGGGGAGTAATGAATAATTCTGAAGGTTTGAAGTCGTTTCACTAATCGCTTTATGACCTACCGTAGTGGGTATCGGCTGATTGCGCAGCAGGGCCATTAGTTCCTGCCAGTATCACCGGCGTTAACATTGAAGACGACTAGGGCAGGCATGGAACTTTGAACCGGATGCCGGTGAAGGTCTTAACCGCTATACCCGCAAGCCAGGCATCTGTACGGACGTATCCATCTGCTGGCTCCGCATGATTTACCAGCAACATTTAATCTTCCCGAACACTCATTATTACCGCATACGCCAGCCGTCGCCGCTGGCGTTTTTTTATTGACGGAGACATACCCATGACAACAGCGACAAAAAACAACCTCGCATCTGCTGCTAACGAATCCGAATTTGAACTGACCGTAACGCAGATACCCGACGAACAGCGTATCTGCTTCTGGCCGCAGTACTTTGGCTCTATCCCACAATGGATAACGCTGGAACCCCGCATTTTCGCCTGGATGGACCGCTTCTGTGACGAGTACAACAGTGGTATCTGGTCCTTTTACACGCTCAGCAATGGCGGCGCGTTTATGGCCCCTGATGCTGACGTTGACGATAAATGGCATCTGTTCAACGGTATGAACGGCAATGGCGCGGACATGAGTGCTGAAGCCGCAGGCATTGCTGTCTGCCTGATTGAATACAGCCATCACGCCTGCCGTACAGAGTGTGACGCAATGACCGCGCACTATTACCGCCTGCGGGACTATGCCCTGCAGCATTCTGAAGCCCACGCCATTTTGCGTATCATTGACTGACCGGAGGAGCAACGAATGAAACAGCTTTCCTTTTTACCCGGCGAGATAACGCCACAGGACCGGCGTCTCATTCAGCGGGCGCTCAGGGCTCTGGAGCGGCACCTGCATGAGCCTGGGGTAGCCTTCACCTCCACTCATGCCGTCCGGGAGTGGTTGCGGCTGCATATGGCCGCGCTTGAACGGGAAGAGTTCCGGGTGCTGTATCTGAACCAGCAGAACCAGTTGATTGCCCACGAAACCCTGTTTGCCGGTTCTATTAGCAGTACCGAGGTACATCCCCGCGAGGTGGTCAAGCGCGCTCTGTACTTCAACGCGGCAGCGGTAATACTGGCGCATAACCATCCTTCCGGCGAGACGACGCCCAGCCAGGCTGACAAAGCCCTCACGCAGCGACTGGTTCAGGTACTTCAACTGGTGGATATCCGTGTCCCTGACCATCTGATTGTCGGCGGCAGGCAAATCTATTCGTTCGCAGAACACGGTCTGCTGTGAGGTATTACATGAAAATTATCAGTAAACGCCCGGCAATGACGATATACCGCCAGCATCCTGAGTCCCGAATCTTTCGTTTCTGCACCGGCAAATACCAGTGGCACGGTAGCGTCTGCCATTACACCGGCAGGGACGTTCCGGATATCACAGGAGTCCTGGCGGTATACGCCGAACGCCGCCAGGACCGCGAGGGGCCTTATGCCTGCCTGATGAGCATCACCCTGAACTGACAATAAAGAGGTTATCAATGAGCAAAATCACATGGGGTCTGCAGCGTGATATCACGCCACGTCTGGGAGCCCGTCTGGTGCAGGAAGGCAACCGACTGCATTATCTGGCTGACCGGGCCAGCATGACCGGCAAGTTCAGTGACATCGAATACCGGAAGCTGGATGAAACATTCCCGCACTTTATCCGCCAGATGGAATCGATGCTGACCACTGGTGAACTCAGCACCCACCATGCCCACTGCGTTACCCTGTACCACAACGATTTAACCTGCGAAGCCGACACCCTTGGCAGTTGCGGCTACGTATACATCGCCATTTACCCCACTCAGCGTTAATTACCTTCACGAGAGCAAACATGAAAACTTTACCTGCAACAACTCAGCGGGCGGTGAAGCCCTGCCTGTCACCCGTGGCTGTCTGGCAAATGTTACTGACACGTCTGCTGGAACAGCACTATGGTCTGACAATAAACGACACGCCATTCTGCAATGAGGCTGTGATTAAGGAACACATCGATGCCGGTATCACCCTAGCCGATGCCGTGAATTTTCTGGTAGAAAAATACGAGCTGGTTCGTATAGACAGGAAGGGATTTAGCTGGCAGGAACAATCTCCTTATCTCCGGGCTGTAGACATTCTGCGAGCGCGGCAGGCAACTGGCTTGTTGCGGCAAAGCCGTAACAACGTAGTACGATGAACATTGCGTACAACCTTCCCGATTTACATTTCTGAACTTCCTCCCTTGTTTACCTATTGCGTAATGCGCCTGCTACTACCCGGCGGGCGCGTTATCTTTTT
The DNA here is from genome assembly GCF_965231525.1 of Pseudocitrobacter faecalis. Taxonomy (NCBI): domain Bacteria; kingdom Pseudomonadati; phylum Pseudomonadota; class Gammaproteobacteria; order Enterobacterales; family Enterobacteriaceae; genus Pseudocitrobacter; species Pseudocitrobacter faecalis. The sequence goes on from NZ_CBDDNJ010000002.1 coordinate 3,428,908, forward strand.
ACGGACAAACAATCATGCAACCAGAAGTTGAAGTATTAACCGATCATAATGAGCTAATTTGTTCGAGCTTTATTGAACACATTGCCAACACATTAAATTTAGGAGTGGTGTAGACATGGACAACTAAACCTGCAGCCACGGATGTATAGTGAGCGAAGCCCTATCAGGCCTTTTTGGTCAGTAGATAAGATTGATCTTCGTTGATAGAATTTACTTACACCAGCTGTTACATGAAAATAATTTTTTGGTGGGAGAATGATAAGATCTTACGTAAGAATTTGATTTTAATGGTGCCGATAATAGGAGTCGAACCTACGACCTTCGCATTACGAATGCGCTGCTCTACCAACTGAGCTATATCGGCCCGGAAAAGGACGTGTTCACGAGTGCGAATCACGGTGGACAAGGTTAAAACTAACCGGGCGATGCGTCAATGGCCTTGAGAATCAAATGGCTACTTTTGCATCACCCGGTGTTAATTAGGCACGAATGGTATCGTCACCGAAGCCAATCCACTTATAGGTGGTCAGCGCTTCAAGTCCCATCGGGCCGCGGGCGTGCAGTTTTTGCGTGCTGACGGCCACTTCTGCGCCCAGGCCGAACTGGCCGCCGTCGGTGAAGCGCGTGGAGGCGTTCACGTAGACTGCCGAAGAATCGACTTCATTCACAAAGCGGTTGGCATTGCTCAGGGTGCGCGTGAGAATGGCGTCGGAGTGCTGAGTGCCGTGCTCACGGATGTGCGCGATAGCATCGTCCAAATTAGCCACAACCTTCACGTTAAGATCCAGCGACAGAAATTCGTTATCGAACTCTTCCGCTTTCACCGCCACAACCTGCGCCGGGCCCGCTTTTAACAACGCCATGGCGTTATCTTCCGCGTGCAGCGTCACGCCGCTCTGCGCCATACGCTTGCTCAGCGCAGGCAGAAAACGTTCCGCGATATTCTGATTCACCAGCAGCGTTTCCACCGTGTTACAGGTGCTCGGGCGCTGGGTTTTGGCGTTGACGATAATTTTCAGCGCCGGTTCAATTTCAGCCGTGTCATCCACATAAATATGGCACACACCAATCCCGCCGGTGATCACCGGGATCGTCGACTGTTCGCGGCACAGCTTATGCAACCCTGCACCGCCGCGTGGGATCAGCATGTCGATGTATTTATCCATGCGCAGCATTTCACTGACCAGCGCGCGGTCCGGGTTGTCGATCGCCTGAACGGCACCCGCCGGTAAGCCGCACTCCTGCAACGCTTTTTGAATCACTTTTACCGTGGCGGCGTTGGTGCGATGCGTCTCTTTACCGCCGCGCAGAATCGCTGCGTTGCCGGTTTTCAGGCACAGGCTGGCGACGTCAACGGTGACGTTCGGGCGCGCTTCATAAATTACGCCAATCACGCCGAGCGGGACGCGGCGACGTTCGATGCGCAGGCCGCTGTCGAGCACTCCGCCGTCAATCACCTGCCCTACCGGATCGGCGAGCGTGCAAACCTGACGCACATCGCTGGCGATAGCGGAGAGACGCGCCGGCGTGAGCGCCAGCCTGTCGAGCATCGCGTCGCTCAGGCCGTTAGCACGCGCATCAGCCAGATCCTGCTGGTTAGCGTCGAGGATCTCTGCGCTAAATGTTTCCAGATAATCAGCAATTTTTTCCAGAGCCTGATTCTTTTCACGGCTCGATAGCTGCGCCAGCTTATAAGAAGCCTGTTTGGCAGCAATGCCCATTTGTTCGAGCATAGTGAACTCCTTAGCGGGTGATCATATCGTCACGATGGACGGCAACCGGGCCGTACTCATAGCCGAGAATAGCATCGATTTGCTGTGAGTGGTGTCCGGCAATAAGGCGCAGCGCATCGCTGTTATAACGGCTCACGCCATGCGCGATATCCCGCCCTTCAAGGCTGCGAATACGGATCACTTCCCCACGGGAGAAGTTGCCAGTCACGTTTTTAATGCCTTTTGGCAGTAATGAACTTCCGCGTTCGAGAATAGCGGAGGTTGCGCCTTCATCAACGGTGATTTCACCTGCTGGCGGTGCGCCGAAGATCCAGCGTTTACGGTTCTCCAGCGGCGTGTCCTGCGCGTGAAAGCGCGTACCGACGGAGACTTCCGCCATCACGTCGCCAATCACGCCAGGGCGGCTGCCTGCGGCGATGATGGTCTCAATCCCCGCGCGGCAAGCGACATCGGCGGCCTGCAATTTGGTGCCCATCCCGCCTGTACCGAGGCCGGAGACGCTGTCGCCGGCAACGGCGCGTAGGGCATCATCGATGCCGTGCACATCGGTAATCAGTTTGGCATCCGGGTTACTGCGCGGGTCGGCGGTGAAGAGGCCCTGTTGATCGGTCAGCAGCAGCAATTTGTCGGCACCGGCCAGAATCGCCGCCAGCGCAGAAAGGTTGTCGTTATCGCCGACCTTAATTTCAGCGGTGGCGACCGCATCGTTTTCGTTAATCACCGGCACGATATTGTTATCGAGCAGCGCGCGCAGGGTATCGCGCGCATTGAGGAAACGCTCTCTGTCTTCCATGTCCGCGCGGGTCAGCAGCATCTGCCCGACGTGAATGCCGTAAATAGAGAACAGTTGTTCCCACAGCTGGATGAGGCGGCTCTGGCCGACGGCGGCCAGCAGTTGTTTCGAAGCGATAGTCGCGGGCAGTTCAGGGTAACCCAGATGCTCACGCCCGGCGGCAATTGCTCCTGACGTTACAATGACAATTCGATGCCCAGCCGCGTGAAGCTGGGCGCACTGGCGAACCAGCTCAACGATGTGCGCGCGATTCAGGCGGCGCGATCCGCCCGTTAAAACACTGGTGCCCAGTTTGACCACCAGCGTCTGACTATCACTCATGATTATCTGCCGTTAAAAGTGAAATAATGAAACCAGGTTCACGTTTTATCAGGAGTCAGCCCGCTTGCCAACAGGCAGCGCGGAAAGCGAGGGATTTTATTGCGCGCGATCAGTAACCTTAACCGCACGTTTTGACGTTTTTATGACAAATCTAATTAACGGCACTTTTTTAATATAATTCTGACATTCACCGCATCTTGTCATAAATCTTTCATTGAGAAACGTTACAACCCTTCCTGTTTTTTCATCTGCATCCATTTTTATAAATGTTGTCTTATTAAAAACTCAGGAAAGGAAAATGAAAAAAAGCACTCTGGCATTAATGATGATTAGCGCATTGACCACCGCTTCGGCAGTACAGGCGGCAGAAGTATATAACAAGAATGGCAATAAACTGGATGTGTATGGCAAAGTCAAAGCCATGCATTATATCAGTGATTATGATAGCAAAGATGGTGACCAGACTTATGTCCGTTTTGGTATTAAAGGCGAAACGCAGATCAATGAAGATTTAACCGGATACGGCCGCTGGGAGTCTGAATTCTCCGGTAATAAAACGGAAAGCGATTCTACACAAAAAACGCGTCTGGCGTTTGCCGGTTTGAAACTGAAGAATTTCGGTTCTTTCGATTATGGTCGTAATCTGGGCGCGCTGTATGACGTTGAAGCCTGGACTGATATGTTCCCGGAGTTCGGCGGTGATTCCTCCGCGCAAACCGATAACTTTATGACCAAACGCGCCAGCGGCCTGGCGACCTATCGCAATACCGATTTCTTCGGCGTGGTGGATGGCCTTGATTTAACCCTGCAATATCAGGGGAAAAACGAAAACCGCGACGTGAAAAAACAAAACGGCGACGGTTTTGGTACCTCACTGGCTTATGATTTTGGCGGCAGCGATTTCGCCATCAGCGGCGCATATACCTCTTCTGACCGTACGGCGGATCAGCAAAATGCGGCCCTTGCCCCGCGTGGTCAGGGTAAAAAAGCCGAAGCCTGGGCTACGGGCCTGAAATATGATGCCAATAATATCTATCTGGCGACGTTCTATTCTGAAACCCGTAACATGACGCCAATTTCCGGTGGTTTTGCTAATAAAACGCAAAACGTGGAAGTGGTGGCGCAGTATCAGTTCGATAACGGTTTCCGCCCTTCACTGGGTTACGTTTTGTCTAAAGGCAAGGATATTGAGAACGTCGGTAGCGAAGACCTGGTAAACTATATTGATGTGGGCGCGACCTATTACTTCAACAAGAACATGTCCGCGTTTGTTGATTACCGCATCAATCAGCTGAAAAGCGATAATAAACTCGGTATCAATGACGATGATATTGTCGCGCTGGGGATGACTTACCAGTTCTGATAAAAAAGCCCACCTAATCAGGTGGGCTCATATTGCTGACAACGTGTGCTTTATACTTGCCGGATGCGCTACGCTTATCCGGCCTACCTTTCCCGTATGCCGGATAAGCGTAGCGCATCAGGCATTATCTCTTCGCGTTAAGCAGATAAACGCATCGGCTGGTCGTCAAAACCGTCTGCCGGTTCCAGTTTCAAGTCTAATGTTGCCAGTAATTCGCGTGCTCTCTCGTGAAACCCACGCAACGTTTGCTCCACGCGTTCATTAATTTCAGGATCCTTAATCGCGGTTGCCTGCCATTTGCCGTCTTTGTTAAACAGACCAAACTGGTAGCTGTAAGTGAAACGGTCTTCTTCCGCTTCCATTTCCATCCACCATCCCCAGAATTCACGGCTTTCAGGCGCTGGCTTAACGTTCACGCATACAGCAAGGCAATCGAAAAAGAAGCGGTTCTCTTCACACTGCTCCTCACGGATGTAAGGGCCTAGCGCAGTGAGTTTTTTAATCAGTCTACTCTTCGGGTGTCCACTTGGTAACGTCATTGCGATCTCCTTTGGTGATGCAACTGTTTTACCAAATCAATAAAATTTAGCAATCTATTAACTAAATCTATTATTGATCCACCCTGCAATTTCTTTCAGCGCTTTGTCGAAATTACGGTACACCGGGTTGAATGGCACGTTCAGAAGTTTACCCTCTGATGAGGACGAAACGATAAGTCGCGACTCCTCTTCCGGGCTGAACGGATCGTTGTTCCAGTAGCCTGACAGCATCGGTGTCGGGCAACGGCGGCCCAGCAAGCCCTGCGTTTTCAGCGAGTAACGGTTGAGCTCAATGCGTAGCGCTTCATCAGAGGCGTCATGCATACCGAGGCGCGAGGCCAGCACATCAAGATACATCTCTGGCACCCGGCCCTGACGCAGTGGGTCATTCAACAGGCAGTGAACGATGGGGCCAAGGCAGGCCACGCCGCGCAGGCGCTGGGATTCGAGATACGCCAGGCGCACCGCCACGTTCGCGCCAAAGCGGAAGCCAAACGCCGCAACGCGCGTGTGGTCAACCCACGGAATATTGGGCAGTTCGCGTAGCACATGCTGATGCAGATAGCTGGAATCCTGGGTCAGTTTCCACTTCGATGAACCACCAATCGACGGCATATCCAGCGTGAGCATAGCAATGCCCAGCGGCGCGAAGTAGTGTTCATATAAGCTGTAGTAATCAATTTGCAGGCCGTCGAGCCCACCGCACATCAGCACCGTCGGGAACGGGCCGTCGCCTTTTGGCATGTGCAGGAACGCGCTGACCGGCGAGCCGCCTGGAATAGGGATGTCCAGCTCGCGCATTTCGCCCGGCAGACGCTTAGCCGCTTCGGCATAAGCGCGATTGGCCAGCACCTGGGCCTGTTCAGCGAGATCGTCGCCTTTCAGGTGTGGATAGGCCGCAATGCTGTAGAGATTCGACGCATGCAGCCAGTGGCGGCCACTGAGCAGCGGGTCATCTTCCTGCGTCGCTTTTTGTTGCCACTGCATCGCCTGGGTTGACCATTCGTAGATCCAGTTGCCACCGCGATAGCCGACCACCGTGTCGAGCATGCCTTCGTCGGTGCGTTCGGCCTGGCTCATTACGATGCGCGCCTGCACATCAAGTATTTCCTGCGGCGAGATGCCGCGCCAGATCCACATCAGGCGGTTAATCATGCGATACCAGTGCGGGACGGTTTTACCGTCAAGGGCAGATTGCACCGCAGGATCGCTTCCCGGGTTAAATCGACGCACCAGCGTGGAGGTTTCAGGGTGTTTGAAACGCGGTTTGAACAGGGTTTCGCTAAGATTCGCCTCTGACATCGCATGATCTCCATGAATACGAGCTTTAGACTATTGTAACGCGCCAGGCAGTAAAAAAAACAACGCCCGGCATGGCCGGGCGCTGGAATCGCATTTATTGCGGGAATTAACGGCCAGCGATAGGCGGTACGAAGACCACGCCCATATCCCACGGCTGTTCAATCCAGGTATCCTGCGGAATATCAATTACATAATCGTCAACCAGCGGGCGACCTGCCGGTTTAGCGAAGATGGTAACGAAGTGTGCTTTAGGATACATTTCGCGGATAGCCACTGCGGTACCGCCGGTATCAACCAGGTCGTCGATCACGATAAAGCCTTCACCATCGCCTTCGGCGCGTTTCAGAACGGTCAGCTCGCGCTGGTTGTCGTGGTCGTAGCTGGAGATGCAAACGGTATCAACATGACGAATGCCCAGTTCACGTGCCAGCAGAGCGCCCGGTACCAGACCCCCACGGCTAACGGCAATAATGCCTTTCCACTGTTCAACAGGTAACAGACGGCTTGCCAGTTTGCGGGCGTGAATCTGCAACATGTCCCAGGTGACGACGTATTTTTCGCTCATGTGAAAATATCCCAGCCTGTGTTATACGGCTTAAAAAGTGTTCAAGGGGGAAATAGGTTGCGCGAGATTATAGAGATCTGACGCACTAAAAACCAGCCTTAAGGGCACTCTGCCCCTCTTTTTCCGTGGTTTGTTCTACCAGAGAAGACAGAAAGTGGTATTCTCGACCTCATCTCGCAAGCGCAGCTTGTGGTGTCTGTTTCGCTATTTATTACACTTATTCCAGATGCATAACGCCGTAAGGAGACTCATCGTGTCGGAACTGTCTCAACTCTCCCCGCAACCGTTGTGGGATATTTTTGCCAAAATTTGTTCTATTCCTCACCCGTCTTATCACGAAGAGCAACTGGCTGAACACATCATCGGCTGGGCGAAAGAAAAAGGTTTCCATACGGAACGCGACGAAGTCGGTAACATTCTGATTAGTAAAGGCGCAACCGCTGGAATGGAAAACCGCAAACCGGTCGTTCTGCAGGCGCACCTCGATATGGTGCCGCAGAAAAACAACGATACCGTTCATGACTTCACTAAAGACCCTATCCAGCCGTATATCGATGGCGAGTGGGTAAAAGCCCGCGGCACCACGCTGGGTGCCGACAACGGTATCGGGATGGCGTCCGCCCTGGCGGTACTGGCTGACGATAAGGTTGAGCACGGCCCGCTGGAAGTGCTGCTGACCATGACCGAAGAAGCTGGCATGGACGGCGCATTCGGCCTGAAAGCCAACTGGTTACAAGCCGATATCCTGATCAACACCGACTCTGAAGAAGAGGGTGAAATCTACATGGGTTGCGCGGGCGGTATCGATTTTACCTCCAACCTGCATCTCGATCGCGAAGCTGTTCCGGCTGGCTTCCAGAGCTTTAAACTGACGCTGAAAGGCCTGAAAGGCGGCCACTCCGGCGGCGAAATTCACGTCGGTCTGGGTAACGCCAACAAACTGCTGGTGCGTTTCCTGGCGGGACACGCGGCGGAACTGGATCTGCGTCTGGTCGATTTCAACGGCGGTACGCTGCGTAACGCCATTCCACGTGAAGCGTTCTCCACCGTTGCCGTGGCGGCGGATAAAGTAGAATCGCTGAAAGCGCTGGTGAGCCAGTATCAGGATATCCTGAAAAACGAACTGGCTGAGAAAGAGAAGAACCTGACTGTACTGCTGGAGTCCGTCAGCAACGATAAAGCCGCGCTGACTGCGCAGTCTCGCGATACTTTCGTTCGCCTGCTGAACGCCACGCCGAACGGTGTGATCCGCAACTCTGACGTAGCAAAAGGCGTGGTTGAAACCTCCCTGAACGTCGGCGTCGTGACCATGACTGACGACAACGTGGAAATCCACTGCCTGATTCGTTCCCTTATCGACACCGGTAAAGAATACGTGGTCAGCATGCTGGATTCACTGGGTAAACTGGCTGGCGCGAAAACCGAAGCCAAAGGCAGCTACCCAGGCTGGCAGCCGGACGCAAACTCTCCGGTGATGCATCTGGTGCGTGAAACCTATCAGCGTCTGTTCAACAAGACGCCGAACATTCAGGTTATCCACGCAGGTCTGGAGTGCGGTCTGTTCAAAAAACCGTATCCGGAAATGGACATGGTCTCCATCGGGCCAACCATTACGGGCCCGCACTCCCCGGATGAGCAGGTTCATATCGAAAGCGTGGGCCACTACTGGACGCTTCTGACTGAACTGCTGAAAGCGATTCCGACGAAGTAATATCCGTTAAGCCGGGCGGCCATCACTGTCCGGCTTTTTTATACCTCTCGCGCCATCAGGTAATTAATAAACCGCTCTCCCCTCGCCTCAACATTTTGCTCGCGCACCAGCACAAACCCCTGACGTTCAAAAAACGGTTTTGCGGTAATGCTCGCCGCGACGGTCACTTTTCCCGGCAACATTTTTGCCAGCAATGCTCGTAACAGCGCCCCGGCAATCCCCTGCCGCGCGTAATCTGGCGAGACAAAAAGCAGGTCGATGTAATGCCCAACGGCGGTGATAAAACCGATAATCATGCCGTCAACTTCCGCCACCAGCACCACGGAAGAGGCTAATTTTTGCCGCCACTGCGCCTCATCCACCTGACCCCAGGCGGCGATTTGCACGGGCAAATAGTGCTGACTGGCGGTTTCGTGGACGGCGCGCAGGAAAATCTGGCTTAGTTGCGGCAGTTCATGCGGCTGCCACGCGCGAATGTTCATAATTAGAGTCCTAACACCAGTTGTCTTTCAAGTTGTGGATCAAGCAGCGTAACGTGCAGCCCCACCAGCCGGACGCCACGCCCGGCGCGACGTTCGTGCCAGGTTTTGTAGGCCGTGGCGATCAAATCGTCTTTATTCAGCCGCGGCCAGACGTGTTCCTGAGTCGTGAGCTGGAAGTCATTAAATTTGAGTTTCACGCCCTGACGGGCAATCAGCAGGTCGGGTTTGACCTTCGCCAGCCTTCGCTCCAGCTCCGGGTAGAGACGTTCGATAATCGCTTCACACTCAGGCCAATCGTGGATATCTTCCGCCAGCGTGCGCTCTACACCGATCGATTTTCGCAGCCGTTCGTTATTGATGGCGCGCTCATCAATCCCCTGACTGCGCTCCCACAATACGCGGCCAAATTTTCCAAAGCGTTTCAGGAGCATAGCGAGATCGCTTTTCTGCACGTCTTCGCAGGTTTTCAGCCCCATACTTTCGAGCTTCGCGGCAGAAACTTTCCCAACACCGGGAATTTTTTCCAGCGGCAGCGTTTTCAAAAACGCGGGAACGTCGGCGGGCGTGAGCACAAACTGGCCGTTGGGTTTGTTGAGATCGGAGGCGATTTTGGCGAGAAACTTCACCGGGGCAACGCCTGCGGAAGCCGTGAGCTGTAATTCGTTGAAGATAGTCTGACGAATTTCCTGTGCAATCAGCGTGGCAGAGCCGTGGCAATGCACACTGTCGCTGACGTCGAGATAAGCTTCATCCAGCGACAAGGGCTCAATTAGCGAGGTGTAGCGAGAGAAGATTTCGCGGATGTGCTCAGAGGCTTCTTTGTAGGCGTCAAAACGACCGGGTAAAAGGGTGAGATGCGGGCAAAGCTTCAGCGCCATGCCGGTGGGCATTGCGCTACGTACACCGAATTTACGCGCCGGGTAGTTGGCGGTACTGATGACCCCCCGTCGTTCACGGCTGCCGCCGATAGCGATAGGGATGTCGCGCAGCGCAGGGTTATCACGCATCTCTACCGCTGCGAAGAAGCAGTCCATATCGACGTGGATAATTTTGCGCATACATAGCCCCTACGGATGTTACTGGACAAGTATACAGTATAAATAGAGTGGGTGAGAAGAGAGATTGTGCCGGGTTTTCACACTCCCCCTCTCCCACTGGGAGAGGGAACCGTATGTGCACGGTGTTAATGCGTTTTCGCCCCCTCCCCCGGCACTACAATATCCGCCTCTCTTTCTGCAACGCTTCGCGCGCCATACGCTTTTTGCGTGCGTCACAGGGCTCCGGGCAGTCGCAGACTTTCTCCAGCCCCAGCGAGGTAATCCCGCCGCAGCTACCCTGGATGCTTTTACGCTTAATGATGTACCCCAGCGACATCCCGAGGATCACCAGCGCAAAAATCGCAAACGTCGCCAGAAATACCGTGAGCATCATCAGCCTCCAAAATCATCGAGCATGATGTTTTCATCTTCCACGCCCAGGTCTTTGAGCATTTTGATGACAGCCGCGTTCATCATCGGCGGCCCACACATATAGAACTCACAATCTTCCGGGGCCGGATGGTCGCGCAGGTAGTTTTCATACAGAACATTATGGATAAAGCCCGTGTAACCCGTCCAGTTATCCTCCGGCAGCGCGTCCGAAAGCGCGACATGGAAGGTGAAGTTAGGATTGTCACGCGCCAGCTGTTCGAATTCGTCCTGATAGAACATTTCACGCAGGGAACGCGCGCCGTACCAGAAGCTAATTTTCCGCTTGCTGTGCAGGCGTTTAAGCTGGTCGAAAATGTGCGAACGCATCGGCGCCATCCCGGCCCCCCCGCCGATAAACACCATTTCCGCGTCGGTATCTTTTGCAAAAAACTCGCCAAACGGGCCGGAAATCGTCACTTTATCGCCCGGTTTCAGCGACCAGATATAAGAGGACATGATCCCCGGCGGCGCATCCGGCACGCTCGGCGGTGGCGTGGCAATACGCACGTTGAGCATGATGATGCCTTTCTCTTCCGGATAGTTCGCCATTGAGTAGGCGCGCACCGTCGGTTCTTTAACCTCGGAAACGTAGCGGAAAAGATTGAATTTATCCCAGTCGGAACGGTACTCATCAGGCACGTCAAAATCGGCGTACGCAACCTTATGCGATGGACATTCAATCTGAATATAGCCACCCGCGCGGAACGGTACGACCTCGCCTTCCGGAATAGCCAGCTTCAGCTCTTTAATGAACGTCGCTTTGTTATCGTTAGAGATAACCTCGCATTCCCATTTTTTGACACCAAAAATCTCATCCGGCAGTTCAATTTTCATGTCCTGCTTCACTGCGACCTGGCACGCCAGACGGCAGCCCTCTTTGGCTTCGCGTTTGGTGATGTGTGCCAGTTCGGTCGGCAGAATGTCACCGCCACCTTCTTTAATTTTCACGCGGCACTGGCCGCAGGAGCCGCCGCCACCGCATGCGGACGAGACGAAAATCCCGTTGCTGGAGAGCGTATTCAGCAGCTTGTCACCTGCTGGCGTGCGGATCTGTCGGTCGGCTTCGTTGTTGATTTCAATCACCACATCGCCCGAGTTCACCAGCTTCGATTTGGCAAACAGAATCAGCACCGACAGCGCCAGTACGATGAGGGTGAACATGGCCACGCCAAGTATAATTTCCATTTTCTTCGCCCCTTATAGCTGCACGCCGGAGAACGACATAAAGCCAAGCGCCATCAAACCGGTGGTGATAAAGGTGATCCCTAAGCCCTGCAAACCCGCAGGGACGTTTGAATATTTCATTTTTTCGCGAAGACCAGCCATGGCGACAATCGCCAGCATCCAGCCGATGCCGGAGCCGAAACCGTAGACGATAGATTCGCCAAAGTTATAGTCGCGCTGAACCATAAATGACACGCCGCCAAAGATGGCGCAGTTCACGGTGATTAGCGGCAGGAAAATCCCTAACGCGGTATACAGCGCCGGGAAATACTTATCGAGGATCATCTCCAGAATTTGCACCAGCGCCGCTATCACGCCGATAAAGGTGATAAAACTCAGGAAACTGAGATCTACACCGTCCATCAACGCGCCGTCGCGCAGCACCAGGTTGTAGACGAGATTGTTCGCCGGAACGGAAATCCCCAGTACCAGTGTCACCGCCACGCCCAGACCAAACGCCGTCGAGACTTTTTTCGATACCGCGAGGAACGTACACATCCCCAGGAAGAACGCCAGCGCCATATTTTCAATGAAAACGGCGCGGACAAAGAGGCTGATATAGTGAGCCATCGGTTACTCCTTCTCCTGCTGTTCTGGCTTCCAGGTGCGAAGCGCCCAGATCAACAGGCCGATGATGAAAAAGGCGCTCGGTGCTAACAGGAACAGGCCATTTGGCTGGTACCAGCCGCCGTTTTGCACCGTTTGCAGAATCGTAATGCCAAACAGTTTGCCGCTGCCGATAAGCTCACGCAGGAAACCGACAATCATCAGAATCGCGCCGTAGCCCAGGCCGTTACCGATACCGTCCATAAAGCTCGCCAGCGGCGGCGCTTTCATGGCGTACGCTTCCGCGCGCCCCATCACGATGCAGTTGGTGATGATCAGGCCGACGAAGACCGAGAGCTGCTTTGAGATCTCATAAGCGAAAGCGCGTAGCAGTTGATCGACCACGATCACCAGCGAGGCAATGATCGCCATCTGCACGATGATGCGCACGCTGTTCGGAATATGATGGCGGATCATCGAGATAAACATGCTCGAAAACGCCGTGACCAGCGTTACCGCGATAGTCATCACGAATGCGGTTTCCAGTTTAGTGGTCACTGCCAGCGCCGAGCAGACGCCGAGGACCTGAAGCGCAATCGGGTTGTTGGCAATTAACGGCCCCACCAGTACGCGCTTCACTTCTTTCATATCGCCCTGTTCAGCCATTATTCAGCACTCCTTCACGAACCTGTTTCAGGAACGGGCCAAAACCGAGGTCGCCCATCCAGAAATCAAAACTATGCTGTACGCCATTGGCGGTTAACGTGGCCCCGGAAAGGCCATCCACCGCGTATTCATCACCCTGACGGGCCCCGCCTTTCACCACTTTCAGCGCCGGTCGGCCATTGTCATCGAGCACTTTTTTGCCAATAAACTGCGCGCGCCAGTTCGGGTTTTCGATTTCACCGCCCAGACCCGGAGTTTCGCCCTGATCGTAATAGGTGATGCCTTTCACCGTGCGACCATCCGTATCCAGCGCCACAAAGGCGTACATCATCGACCACAGACCGTTGCCATAAACCGGCAGCACGATTTCCTGTACCTTTTGCTGGGTGTCTTTGACCAGATAGATTTCAACCACGTTGCTGCGGCGTTTAATGCCCGCCGGGTCGTCGTGGGCGTCGAGCTGCACGCTTTGTTCCGGGTCTTTCAGCGCCAGCGCCTGGTTGAAGGACGTCGGGTCGCTGTCGAGCAGATTGCCGGTTTTCAAATCCAGCAGGCGCGGGGTGATACGTTCACTAAAGATATCGGCCACATCGTCGGTGGACATGCCCTGCTGCATCAACCCGGCGACGGCGAGAATATTGCGCTGTTTATCGAGTGCGCGCTGTTCCTGCTGGCGGGATTTCAACCCTACCGCAGAGCCTGCCACCACGATGGAGCACACCAGGCAGAGCACCAGCACCACCAGCAGCGTTTTGCCGATGCTATCGTTACTTTTAACTTCAGCCACGCGACTTCCTCCGCTTAATGTTGGCCTGCACCACCAGGTAGTCAAACAGCGGCGCAAAGAGGTTGGCGAACAGAATCGCCAGCATCATCCCTTCTGGATAGGCCGGGTTTACCACGCGAATAAGCACGCACATCACGCCAATCAACGCGCCGTAGCACCACTTCCCTTTATCGGTAAACGACGCCGAAACGGGGTCGGTCGCCATAAACATCATGCCGAATGCGAAACCGCCGAGCACCAGATGCCAGTACCAGGGCATGGCGAACATCGGGTTAGTGTCGGACCCCACAAAATTGAACAGCGTGGCGCTGGCGATCATGCCGAGCATTACCCCGGCGACAATGCGCCAGGAGGCGACGCGCCCGTAAATGATGATGGCGCCGCCGAGCAATATCATCAGCGTCGAGACTTCACCAATCGAACCGGGAATGTTGCCGAGGAAGGCGTCCATCCACGTGACCGGCTGTCCGGTCGCGACGTTGACCAGCGTTTCACCGCCGTGGCTTGCCCACTGGGAAAGCGGCGTCGCGCCGGAGAAGCCGTCCGCCGCCGTCCACACCAGATCGCCGGAGATTTGCGCCGGATAAGCAAAGAACAGGAACGCACGTCCGGCCAGCGCCGGGTTGAGGAAGTTGCGCCCGGTGCCGCCGAAGATCTCTTTGCCGATCACCACACCGAAGGAGATCCCCAGCGCGGCCTGCCAGAGTGGCAGGGTGGGCGGAACAATCAACGCAAACAGAATCGACGTGACGAAGAAGCCCTCGTTAACTTCATGCTTGCGAATTATCGCGAACAGCACTTCCCAGAAGCCGCCGACCAGGAAAACGGTGGCGTAAATCGGCACAAAGAAGACCGCGCCCAGCGTCATCATGCTGAGCCAGCCTGCGTCAGGTGCGAAACTCACGCCCAACGCCTGCGCCAGGCTGTAGTGCCAGTTTGCGGCAATCACCTGCTGAAGCTGTTCCGCGCCGTACAGTTTATGCAGCGCCGGGATGGTTTGCAGACCGACGCTGTACATCCCCCAGAACATCGCCGGGAAGACCGCAAACCAGACCAGTATCATCATGCGTTTGAGATCGATGGCGTCGCGTACATGCGCCGCACCTTTGGTGACCTGCCCCGGCGTATACAGCAGCGTCGCTGCCGCCTCATACAGGGGATAATATTTTTCCAGCTTGCCGCCGTGGGTAAAGTGCGGCTCAAGTTTTTCGACCAGATGCTTTAAGCCCATCACTTATCCTTCCTGCTCAATTTGGGTTAACACGCTGCGCAGTACCGGGCCATATTCATATTTTCCCGGGCAAACGTAGGTACAGAGCGCCAGGTCTTCTTCGTCAAGCTCGAGGCATCCCAGCGCCTGAGCGCTGTCGGAGTCGCCCGCCAGCAAGTCGCGCAGCAGCATCGTCGGCAAAATATCCAGCGGCATGACGCGCTCATAGCTGCCAATCGGCACCATCGCGCGTGCGCCGCCGTGGGTATCGGTGGAGAGGTTAAAGAGCTTGCGCTTCAGAAAGTGACCAAGGGTGGTGCGAGTGATAGAGAATTTGTCGCGGCCCGGCGCAACCCAGCCGAGCAGCTCTTTTTCGCGTCCTTCTTTCAGCACGCTCACCTGCAAATGGAAACGCCCCAGGTACGCCTGTGGGCCAACGGCCTGGCTGCCGTTGAGTACAGAACCGGACAACACGCGGTTCTCGCCTTCCAGCAATTCGCCCTGCGTGAGCTCCTCCAGCGAGGCGCCCAGACGCGTGCGCAACAGGCGCGGCTGTTTCACCTGTGGCCCGCCAAGTGCAATCACGCGCTCCACCCACAACTCACCGTCGAGGAAGAGTTTGCCGATAGCGATCACGTCCTGATAGTTCAGGTGCCAGACCTGTTTTTCGAGGCTAACAGGCTCAAGAAAATGAATGTGCGTACCCACTAACCCCGCCGGATGCGGCCCGGTGAACTGATTAAACGTTACCTGCCCGCACGGATGGCCACCGAGCTTGCCGCCGCTCGCCTGGCAGACGTGCACTTTTCCATCGGTGAGGCGCGTGAGCAGCGTCAGACCCGCGTCAAACGCTTCGCGCTGGGCAAGAATTATCGGCTGCGGATCGGCGGCCAGCGGATTGGTGTCCATCGCGGTGACAAAAATCGCCGCTGGCTGCGTGCCCGGCGCTGGCGATTTACTGAAAGGACGGGTACGCATTGCAGTCCACAAACCGGACTCAATCAGTTGTGCTTCAACGGTTTCACGTGACAATGTTGCCAGCTCATCGGCGGCAAAATGGGGAAATTCAACCGCATCATCGCCCTCAATATCAATGACGACGGACTGAAGTACACGGCGCTCACCGCGATGAATGGCGCTGACGATGCCGCTGGCTGGCGCAGTGAAGCGCACGCCCGGGATTTTTTTATCGTCGAAAAGCAGTTGCCCTTTCAGTACGCGATCGCCTTCCTGCACGGCCATTGAGGGGCGCAGGCCGACATAATCGTCACCTTTTACGGCGACGCGCGTTACCGCAACTTCATCAATGTGTTGTTTGGGCACGCCCGCAATGGGGATATCAAGACCCTTTGTTATTTTAATCATACTGTTAGCAGGTATCCGTTAAGGCCAGCGTTGTGATTAACGAAACAAAAGAAAGGAGTAGCGGTATTCACCCCGAATCATTCCATGATGGGCGATGAGGAGAGAAACGCATCCTTTCTTACACTTCCACCACCTGAAGGTGTCTGTCAGACGTTGAGGTACGAATCAGACAGGATAGCCATATAGAAAAGGCATATTTCCCCCAGAATGATAACGTTAATCAATCTTAACACTATCTTTCAGCCCCTCGCAGCAGTTCCGCTGAATTCGGCGCTAAAATGCGAGCTATTACGCAAAGCATCGACATTTTTGCCTGAGGGCGCGTTGCTTATCAGCCGTGGCTTCGGCACGCAATTTATTGATATTGAGGTGTGTTATGCGATGAATTTTGCACAGGCGTGAAAACTTAATTGTAAACACAATAATCACCCTCTTGCGAAAAAATGCTGTGATGCTAATGTGAGCCCTCTAAAGACAGATAACTCTGATTTTGTCTCTCTCTTGCCTTCCTGGCATGTGGTTTTTGTTTATCAAGGAACACGTAGTATGCGCAAAATCGCATTTTTCATTGCGATGCTTCTTATGCCGTGCATGTCATTTGCCGGGTTGCTGAGCAGCAACAGCCCGATGACACCGGTCAGTAAAGAATATAAGCAACAGTTAATGGGTTCACCGGTTTACGTTCAGATCTTCAAAGAAGAACGCGCCCTTGACCTGTACGTCAAGATGGGCGAGACGTATCAGCTCCTTGATAGCTACCGCATCTGTAATTACTCCGGCGGCCTGGGCCCGAAACGTCGCCAGGGTGACTTCAAAAGCCCGGAAGGGTTTTACTCCGTACAACGCAGCCAGCTCAAGCCTGACAGCCGTTTCTACAAAGCCATTAACATCGGTTTCCCTAATGCTTATGACCGCGCACACGGTTATGAAGGGAAATATTTGATGATCCACGGCGCGTGCGTGTCGGTGGGTTGCTATGCAATGACCGATTCCGGTATTGATGAAATCTTCCAGTTTGTGACCGGGGCGTTAGTCTTCGGCCAGCAGAGCGTGCAGGTGAGCATTTATCCGTTCCGCATGAGCGATGCCAATATGGAACGTCACAAATACTCAACCTATAAAGATTTCTGGCAGCAGCTCAAGCCGGGGTATGACTACTTCCAGCAGACGCATAAGCCGCCGATCGTTTCTGTCGTCGATGGACGCTATGTCGTCAGCAAGCCACTGAGCCACGAAGTGGTACAGCCGCAGCTGGCGTCAAATTACACACTCCCCGAGGCAAAATAAGCGCCATTCGCCTGGCATAATCTTTTGCCAGGTTTCATTACCCGTCAGCGGCTGGGTCGCAATCACTGTGACCACGTCGTTGGCGGTTGTCTCCTGCTGAAAATCAATTTCCACGTCCTGATCCAACAGCGTCGCGACGCCGAACGGTGCCCGACGGGTGATCCAGAACAGGTTAGTGGAGCAGAACGCCATGACGTAGCGCCCATCGGACAACAGCATGTTGAACACGCCTTTTTCGCGCAGTTGTGCGGCGAGCGTCGCAATGTATTTAAATACCGCAGGCATATTACCAGGCGTGCGCGGATAACGCTCGGCGAGCTTGTGCAGCAACCAGCAAAAGGCTTTTTCACTGTCGGTTTCGCCGACCGGACGGAAGTTGCCGGTTTCCAGCGATTTGTAACCGTCAAGCTGGCCGTTGTGGGCGTAGGTCCAGTTGCGCCCCCACAGTTCGCGGGTAAACGGATGAGTGTTTTCCAGCGCCACGTTGCCACGGTTGGCCTGACGGATATGCGCCACCACGGAACAGGATTTTATCGGATATTCCTGCACCAGTTTGGCGATAGGTGACTGGTAGCTTGGATGGGGATCTTTGAATGTGCGACACCCTTTGCCTTCGTAAAAGGTGATTCCCCAGCCATCTTTATGCGGGCCGGTGCCGCCCCCGCGCTGAACAAGCCCGGTAAAACTGAAGCAGATATCGGTTGGCACATTGGCGCTCATCCCGAGCAGTTCACACATTCTACACCCCCCACAACTAATCGGGGCCGAAGCCCCGCCGTTCTTACGCTTTAACCATCTCTTTTTCGATCAGCATAATCAGGATATGGATCACTTTGATGTGAATTTCCTGAACGCGATCGGCATAGCCAAAGTGCGGCACGCGAATTTCGATATCCGCAGATCCCGCCATTTTGCCGCCGTCTTTGCCGGTCAGGGTGATCACTTTCATCCCCTGCGCGCGCGCCGCTTCAATCGCTTTAATCACGTTGCCGGAGTTACCTGAAGTGGAGATCCCCAGCAGGACGTCACCTGCGCGGCCTACGGATTCAACGTAACGAGAGAAAACATATTCATAGCCGAAATCATTACTCACGCATGAGAGGTGGCTGACATCGGAAATCGCAATCGCCGGATAGCCCGGACGGTTTTCACGATAGCGGCCGGTTAACTCTTCAGCAAAGTGCATCGCGTCACAGTGGGAACCACCGTTACCGCAAGATAACACTTTACCACCCGCTTTGAAGCTGTCGGCCAGCAGCACCGCTGCACGCTGAATCGCGTGGATATTGGCTTCATCTTTCAGGAAGTTAGCCAGCGTTTCTGCCGCTTCGTTCAGTTCGTTACGAATAAGATCCTGGTACATGAGGATAATCCTTCAGTATGGGTGAAATAACTTTTTCACAGTGTACCGGATAGCATCAGCAGCGAGAAGCTAAAGCCCACCACTTCACGATGGCTTTTGATTTTTGGTGCCTATGAAAGCGGCAACAATGTGAGCTGAGTTGTAATTATTTTGTAATCACATTGCTAAAAGAAATGACATCAACTAGAACAATACTATCACAAGTGGTCAGACCTCCTACAAGACAGGGAGCATTTCTCTATGATGATTTTGAGTATTGTTGCAACCATTGCTTTACTCGGTGTGCTCTTCTATCACCGCGTCAGCTTAACGCTGAGCAGCCTGATATTACTGGCCTGGACCGCCGCACTTGGCGCGGCAGGGTTGTGGAATATCTGGCTGCTGGTGCCGCTGGCGATTATTCTGGTGCCGTTCAACGTGCCTTCCATGCGCCGCGCGATGATCTCCGCGCCGGTCTTCCGCACCTTCTGTAAGGTGATGCCGCCGATGTCGCGCACGGAGAAAGAAGCGATTGATGCCGGTACCACCTGGTGGGAAGGCGACCTGTTCCGCGGTAATCCGGACTGGAAAAAACTGCATAACTATCCGCAGCCGCGCCTGACGGCGGAAGAACAAGCGTTTATCGACGGCCCGGTAGAAGAAGCCTGCCGTATGGCAAACGACTTCGAAATTACCCATGAACTGGCAGACTTGCCGCCGGAACTGTGGGCGTATCTGAAAGAGCATCGCTTCTTTGCGATGATCATTAAGAAAGAGTACGGCGGGCTGGAGTTCTCCGCCTATGCTCAGGCGCGTGTGCTGCAAAAACTTTCCGGCGTGTCGGGTATTCTGGCGATCACCGTGGGCGTACCGAACTCATTAGGGCCGGGCGAGCTGTTACAGCATTACGGTACTGAAGAGCAGAAAAATCACTATCTGCCGCGCCTGGCGCGTGGGCAAGAGATCCCTTGCTTCGCGCTGACCAGCCCGGAAGCGGGTTCCGATGCAGGCGCTATTCCGGATACTGGCGTCGTTTGCATGGGCGAATGGCAGGGCGAGCAGGTGCTGGGGATGCGCCTGACCTGGAACAAACGCTACATTACGCTGGCGCCTATCGCCACCGTGCTGGGGCTGGCTTTTAAACTCACCGACCCGGATAAACTGCTGGGCGGCGAAGAGAATCTGGGCATTACCTGTGCGCTAATTCCGACCAGCACTCCGGGCGTGGAAATTGGCCGTCGCCACTTCCCGCTCAACGTACCGTTCCAGAACGGCCCGACCCGTGGTCAGGATATCTTCGTCCCTATCGATTACATTATCGGCGGCCCCAAAATGGCCGGACAAGGCTGGCGTATGCTGGTTGAGTGTCTGTCGGTTGGCCGTGGGATCACCCTGCCGTCGAACTCGACAGGCGGCGTGAAATCCGTGGCACTGGCAACCGGGGCGTATGCGCATATCCGCCGTCAGTTCAAAGTCTCCATCGGTAAGATGGAAGGGATTGAAGAGCCGCTGGCGCGCATTGGTGGCAACGCCTACGTGATGGACGCGGCGGCATCGTTAATTACCTACGGCATTATGCTCGGTGAAAAACCGGCGGTGCTGTCGGCGATTGTGAAATATCACTGTACCCACCGTGGCCAGCAGTCAATTATTGATGCAATGGATATCGCAGGCGGTAAAGGCATTATGCTCGGCGAAGGTAACTTCCTCGCCCGTGCTTATCAGGGCGCGCCGATTGCCATCACCGTTGAGGGTGCGAACATTCTGACCCGTAGTATGATGATCTTCGGCCAGGGCGCGATTCGCTGCCATCCGTATGTGCTCGATGAAATGGCCGCCGCGCAGAACAAAGACGTGAAAGCGTTTGATAACCTGCTGTTTAAACACATCGGCCATGTGGGCAGCAATAAAGTGCGCAGCTTCTGGCTTGGCCTGACGCGCGGCTTAACCAGCGCCACGCCGACGCATGATCAGACGCGCCGCTACTATCAGCATCTGAACCGTTTGAGCGCCAACCTCGCGCTGCTCTCTGACGTGTCAATGGCGGTACTGGGTGGCAGCCTGAAACGCCGTGAACGTATCTCCGCGCGTCTGGGCGATGTATTGAGCCAACTCTATCTCGCCTCTGCGGTACTGAAACGCTATGACGATGAAGGGCGTAATGAAGCTGATTTACCGCTGGTTCACTGGGGCGTGCAGGATGCGCTGTATCAGGCAGAGCAGGCGATAGATGATTTGCTGAAGAACTTCCCGAATCGTTTTGTGGCCGGTGCGCTGAGCGTGGTTATTTTCCCGACCGGTCGCCATTATCATGCACCGTCGGATAAACTGGACCATCAGGTAGCGAAGATCCTGCAAACGCCTTGTGCCACACGCTCCCGTATTGGCCGCGGTCAGTATCTGACGCCGAGCGAACATAACCCGGTCGGTTTGCTGGAAGAAGCGTTGATTGACGTGATGGCGGCCGATCCTATCCACCAGCGGATCTGCAAAGAGATTGGCAAAAACCTGCCGTTTACCCGCCTGGATGAACTGGCGCGTAATGCGCTGGCGAAAGGGCTTATCGATCAGGAAGAAGCCAATATTCTGATTAAGGCTGAAGAGAGCCGTCTACGCAGTATTAACGTGGATGATTTCGACGCCGACGCACTGGCGACCAAACCGGTAAAGTTGCCGGAGAAAGTGCGTAAGATTGAAGCAGCGTGATGTAAAAACGGGGCGAAAAGCCCCGTTTTATATTGCTGACAATGTGCGCTTTGTTCTTGCCGGATGCGGCATAATCGCCTTATCCGGCCTACAAAATAGTGCAAATTCACTATATTGAAGAAACCTTGTAGGCCTGATAAGCGTAGCGCATCAGGCAAGGTTTTCCAGGCTCAAACTAACCGATTACTTAAAATTAAACCCGTCTGGATGATTTTCCAGGCTGCCGGTCAACGCCGCAAACAGCACCGTTTTGCCGTCAATAGACAACGCATCATTCACGTTCAGCCAGGTTAATTTTTCCTGTGACGTGTTTTCATCAACGGTCGAGAACAGGCCGGTCATCTGCTTAGACTTTTCAGACCACAGCACCGCCACACGTTCGGATCCGCAATCGTGCGGCTTACATGCGCTCATCACCTGATAAGATTCATCGCCCAGCGTAACGGTTTGCGCAGGGGTATATGTCCCCCCTTTCACCACCCATGCCGGCAGCTTGTGTCCTTTCACCATCTGGTTGAACGCCGCTTTGGTCGTTTCACCTTTTGCCAGGCTGCTGATAGTTACATCTTCCTGCGCCATGGCGCTGGTTGCAAAGACCAGCGCAGCGACAGCGGTTATTGCCTTATACATCATTCCTCCCGGGCTTATCCTGCCCTTGTTGTTCATCCCCTTAAGAGTGAGCGGCAAGCCTGCCAAATGCAAATCAGATATTTCCAATAAAAGCTTTTTTTATCGAAATATTCCGTAGCACGGCAACAGCCTGATAAGGTGTTAAAGTTATTAATCTCTGCAATAAAGGAGTTGACCGCCGTGCCTGGTTTGAAAATTACGCTTTTGCAGCAACCGCTGGTGTGGATGGATGGCCCTGCCAACCTGCGCCATTTCGATCGTCAACTGGAAGAGATTAGCGGGCGCGACGTCATCGTCCTGCCGGAGATGTTTACCACCGGTTTTGCGATGGAAGCCGCGAAACAGTCGCCTTCCCAGGAGGAGGTAATCTCCTGGATGCATATGCAGGCACAACGTACCGACGCCCTGATTGCAGGCAGCGCGGCACTGCAAACCGATCGCGGCCCGGTGAACCGTTTTTTACTGGTCGAACCGCAAGGCAACGTGCATTTTTACGATAAACGCCATCTGTTCCGCATGGCGGATGAGCATCACCACTATGAAGCGGGCAACGAGCGCGTGGTGTTTGAATGGCGCGGCTGGCGCATTCTGCCGCTGGTATGTTACGACCTGCGTTTTCCGGTGTGGTCGCGCAATCGCAACGATTACGACCTCGTCCTGTACGTCGCTAACTGGCCCGCACCGCGTTCCCTGCACTGGCAGGCGCTGCTGGTCGCCCGCGCGATTGAGAATCAGGCATACGTCGCAGGCTGTAACCGTGTCGGCACAGATGGCAACGGCCACCACTACCGCGGCGACAGCCGGGTGATTAACCCGCAAGGCGAGATTATCGCCACCGCCGACGCGCATCAGGCAACGCGCATTGATGCTGAGCTGTCGATGACGGCGTTGCGGGAGTATAGAGAGAAGTTTCCGGCATGGCGGGATGCGGATGGGTTTGAGCTGGGGTGATTAGGCACTACATGTTTACATTTTCCCGGTCTCCAGACTCTGAATCTTAAGAACTTAACCTCGGCGCACAGTTTTCGATTCCATCCAATAAATGACCCGGTTTGTGGGCTGAGCGCCAACAACTTCGCCATCTGCCGAGATTTGTTTCAGCTCTTTATTAGCCTCATCACCGAAGTAAATCATGCGGTAGCGAAAATGACCGCCCCAGGGTTCGCGTCCACCCAGCGAACTTTGCATAAACCAAGCGCGGGAGTCATGAACCTGGTCATCATAGAGAGCCAGTAATTCAGCGCAGGGCTGAGTACGCGTTGCCGTTCCCAGTGAATCAATAAAAAATTGTGGATAGAATCCGTCTCCCATAGCCTTAATTTGTTGATATTCCTTTGCTTCATCATCGCCATTAATCAGATACACCGGATATTTAGGAATGACATCCACAAGAATCTGAATGGCTCTCTCCGTGACGCTGCCGTTAATATCGCGCGTCCATCCTTTATAATCGCTCTGAAATTCTCGGGCTGCCTCTCGCAACTGGTACTGAGCGTTCGTCGGGTCAAGGATAGGTATGCCCTGATTACTTTCATCAAGTGTGCCATTGCCTTTCTGCTTGTTCGCCCGTTCTTTTTCGATATTTTCCATTTGTTCTTCGCGCGCTTTGGCCTCTTTATCAAGTCCATCTTTATCCAGTTGTGGCGCCTTAATATAAAAAGGTTGTACAAGAAGACTGTTATTAGCATAGCGACCGATACGCCAGGCGGTGATTCAGCCGATCTGGTCACTAATTGCGCTTTCAAGAACCAGGGCAAGTTGATAGGGGTGATAACCCTCCCTCGTATCAATCATTTCTTCTGTACCCTGCAAAGTGGTGTTCAGCAGCGTTTGTCGCCAAATGTTGAAGCGTTTTGTTAGCACTGGGACAATATCAAATTCGGTAATTGATGAAACAGACATAGATCTTGAGGGTGAAATATCTTTTATCATACTGGTTATGAACGATGGATGTACTGATAATGGCGCTCCCGCATCAAACGCCGCAAGATACATATCATGCAGAGCAATTTGAGAGAGAATTTCATCTGGACCTCCACAGGACTTCCCCTGATCGCAAACGGGATAGCCACCACCGACATCAGAGTGCATCCCCGGATAGATAACTTCCTCTGCATATAAAGGATAATTGCCGTTTGGACGACGGATTGAATCCAGCGGGAAGCACAGCCGCTGCTCATGCGCGGCAACGAAGTGGCGGCAGCATTTAATCAGGCCGGGAAACTGCCTCTCATCAGGGAGTTGCTGAGTACTATCAGCCCATCCCATATGACCGGCAGCGCCCGGCAAAACATGCGCCGCCCCCACAGAAGCTACGGTATCCAGCAGCCCCAAAAACTCAATACTGATAGCTAAACCGGCCAGCATCACCTGTTGCCTCTGCGGGCAAGCTAACTGAGTCAACCAGTTAACAAAGGTTCGAGCTTCCGCTGCGCTACGGGAAAATCCGTAGATAAATAGCTTTACGTTTAGCAGGCGCGGACTGGCTTGTTCTAACTGCCCCTGTAATTTTTCCAGGTAGGGGTTAATCACATTGCGACGATTCACCTCACCAGTCATCGGCCAGTGAGCGCGCATAAGAGGAATGTGCTCTTTTGCCACCTTCTCATTCAGCCCATTTTGGGTAGTGTCAAAAGAATAGCTAAGAGCATCCACGAGGCGTAATAATGCCCAATTAATTCGATCTTCACCACCAGTAGCGAACTCCAGACCATTGTTGCTGTAATCCATTTCACCTATCTTGGGAAATGGTGTGCCTACACCAGGTATGTAATAGGAAAAATACCCAGCATTACGGTCTTTAATACTTGCGTGGAATAATTTCGCAATATTAGTAGGATGGGAGGCTTTTGTATCGTTATATTCATTATTATTTGTACCATCAAAAAGCAGACTAATATGAAGACTTTGACTACACGTAAAGCCAATTCTAAATCCAGCCTGTTTACTACAGTTGGTTTTTGAGCTCTTCAGTTTTATTGATTTGTTTTAGGTAGTTCGCGTTTACCTGCGCTTCAGATAATATTAATCGCCCATTTTCAGGAAACGCTGGGGGGCATAACACGGAAAAGCCAGACCACTTATTTCACTGGACATGTTGCTGGTTCCCTCATCTTTCTGGGTTCTTTGATGGGATAATTCGGCGTACCATACTTCTGGCAGACGGTTGTCACTTTAATCTGATTACACGTTAGAAAATGAACGGTCAGGCTACAAAGCTCAGCGCCGTATTCCGGGATATCAACAACTGTTGAATATTTTCTAAAACTGTTTAGCGCAACTTTCTTCCATGCTTCAAATTTCTCCCTGTCCTTAAAGCCTGGAGGCAGAGGAGTTGTATTTGGATCAACCTCCCACTCAACCCGGGCTTTTAATCCAGAGTGCCACTTATCTGGCAGCATAACGCAACAATATCCTCCACCGTCAGCGTAAAACGCAGCCCTTTTAATGACATGATGACCTCCCTGGTATTGCTACAGGAAAAAGTAATTAACCGATGTTGACCGTGCCGCCACCAATAACCACGCCGCCGCAGTCAATGGCATCCCCCATACTTTGACTAACTTTAATTCTTACAACACAAATTTTACAAAACAAACAAATATGAGGAAAAACATTAATATTCATTATATAAAATTCATTCATGACTATTTTTAGAGAAAAAACATCTATTCACTATCACAATAAAAATATAACCTAATGAAAAACACCCCCCCATAAGGGAAACCCGAAGAGGATGTATTGAAAACCACTCAAAAAACAAATAAGCAATTCCCAGTAAAAAAATCGTAAAACTTAGCTTTACCGGCATAAACGTTGCAGCCAATAAAACCGGAGATGCAATTAAAATAAAAAAAAACGAAATAAATATCATTCCTACATTATTGTGTGCAGATATCAAAAAAAAATGCTCGTAGATAAAAAATATAAAACTGTAACCATTCGTCATTACAATTACAGAAAAGACAAAAATAAACATCTTCAATATAAATTTATTTTTCATTCCAGAGACCATAATTCTCTAATTCCTCTTCGGTAATACTTTCCCCTAAGATCTTTGCGCTCACTTCTCTAGATGACTCAACGACATCTACAGCCGGGTATGTTTCCCCTGAATTTTTCGTACTATACGTAAATTTTTTGCTGGCATACAGAGCACCTCTCAAAACAAAAAAATTATCGTACTCATTAGTTGCGTCAATATTGTGAAATAACGCATCCCAAGGTTTTCCTGTAGCCCAATTAATGCCAGTATTAACTGTAGCCTCAATGGAATGAAAGGTTCGATATGCACCCACTGCAAACGGAATTTGGCCTATAGCATCCGACCAGTATGGAATATTTTCTATTAAACATAATAAAAACCCAGCACCTCCATCAGGAACTGATTTCCAATCACCAGAACCTCCACTTCGATATGACAGTAACGGCCTGTCTACCAGAGAAAACTTTGCGATATCCCCCCACGAGAATATTCTATAGGCCATTTTAATGTAATCTTCATTATTGACATACAATAACTCACGGTAATTATCTGCTAATGGTTCGAACCATTGATATTCAAATTTATCGTATAAATCCTGGGCTGTCATGATTTTGAAAGAATCGCTTTCACTACCTCTCAAAACGAACAAAACATCTGCATTCTTCCTTGTAATGATTAAAATGTTTGGCACTTCTACTTCATGGGGTTTGTCGTCAATTACAGGAGTTGTATTCCCTTTTATACACAGTTCCGTCTTTTCGTCCTTTGTTGCGATAAGATAGGATTTTCCATCGACTTCAAGATTTAATTTTCTCATTGAACCGTCTCTCATCTCACGAAGATCCAGTATTCAGATTCGGTATCACTCTTATCGATATATCCATTCGTACCTGAGCCGGAAAGTAATACCATGCCTTCAATTGTTTCAACTCTAAAGTTGACGTCAGAGGAAAAATGAAGCTTTCTATCGAAGTACTGAGTTATTGTTTCTATCTGCAATATCTCATTTGCCCTGCCCGGACTCCCCCCGCCGTTCAGATTTATCTTCGGCCCCACTATATCCACGCCGCCAGAGTGTATCACCACGAACGAGCCGCCCACCTTCAGGCTTATCCGGCTGCTGCTCTCCAGCACGATATCCCCGTCCACCTTTATCCCCAGCGCGCCACTCACCTTCTCCGCCAGGTCACCCTTCACCTCCAGGCTGTGCTTCCCTTCCACCAGGCTGACGTGGTTCCCCGTCGTTTTGTGCTCCTGCTTCCCTTCCACCGTCACCTTTCGGTCATTTGCCACGTACAGACCGTCATCGTGGCTGACGTTCACCCGCCGGTCGTTCGCCACCTTCAGCGTCTGGTCATTGCGCACCGTGATGCTCCGGTCATGGGCCACCGTGATGGTCTGGTCATGTCCCCTTCTTTTTTGTGCCCACCGTCACCGTCTGGCCCAGCCCCACCGTGATGTTCTGGTTGTTGCCGATGGTCTCCGTGTGGTCATGCTTCACGTCCGTCGTCCGGTCGTTAAGCACCGCCGTGTCCATGTTCTTCTGCGCGTGGAGATACACCTGCTCACTGTCCGTCGCATCCTCGAATCGCAGCTCGTTAAAGCCGCTGCCCTTGTACGTCTTTGACCGGATGGTCATCTGCGTCTTCGTCCCCGGCAGGTCGCCCGGTGAACGGTTATCCTCGTGGTAGGTACGGCCCGTCACAATGGGCTGGTCCGGGTCGCCGTTCAGGAAGTCCACTATCACCTCCTGGCCCACGCGCGGTATTGCCAGGTTGCCGAACCCCGCGCCCGCCCACGCCTGCGACACCCGTATCCAGCATGAACTCTCCTCCGTCATACCGTGATAACGGTCCCAGTGAAACTTCACCCGCACCCGGCTCCCGTGCAGCGCCTGCGGCTGTTCTCCCAGCAGCGTGCTTCCCACAACCTGCCATTCCCGGTTCAGCGTCCCTGAGGAATGGCCCGTCATGTTTTCCACTGACTGTTATCCTAACAGGCCAGCTTCAATACCCACGGCACACCTTCATTCGACTTTTCTTGTTTTTTTATCTACCCAAGAACAACTCCATTCTCTGAGGAAAAAACACTGACCATATAGATCACTCCTTTCCGTTTTACTTTGTCGTAGGAGTCTCTTACTGTTTTTCATCTATTGCTATAATTTCTCCATCTTTTATTTCATAGCAAGAGTTCATCCAGTCAATAAACATTGACCGAAATGCTTCTCTGTCTATATTGCTAATGGCTCTGACAATTGGGTCATGAACCGGAACCCCGTTATCAAAATCACCATATTTCTTTGGTCAGTGTAACCGCTGCCCCCAGGTTTCAATATCCTCCCATTCATCAGAACCGGCAATGAAAGCGCATATAGTGAGCAATAAAATATCTGACAAGTTATGCCTTCTTTTCATGGCTGATGATAGTCAGGAATCATAGAAATAGAATCCAGTAAATTTTTAATATTAATATGCTGTCCCTTTGCTCGAATCCTAATGATTTTAGCGGTTAAATTTCAACCGAGATAAGAAGCTAAAACCAGAAATTCACGTGATATGCATTATAATATTCACGATCCCGCCCTGATCGTTCCCCCAGTGCTCACTACCATGGTTCTTTACCACAGTTGCCAGGGTTGTTTAGGACCGACTTCCGACAGCGGATTCCGATGGGCTAGCCACCATCTCTTCACAAGCTTATGTTTATAAAATGCAAAGTGTTCCGTTTTGCATCTTTGTGCCTACGTCACACCGTGATATTTCACTGTATCTAAGAGCTATAAAGTTTTATTTTTCTCCACACTTCGACCACTTTTATGATTTTTCGATTAAATATTTCTTGAACTCTCTCCCTCACGCTTACATCTCGAAAGCGATTATTTAAGACTTTTGAGGGGGATGGAGCATGGCTTTGGAATGTTATCGTCATAAATCATATTAATCAAATCATGACCTTCAATCCTTAGGTTAACAAAGTCATCGCCACATGTAGGCTTTATCTCTTTGAAATTTTTATCAGGAGGGGAAAAGATAAATAACCTATAGATTTTATAAGTGCCCATTCCCTCATCCAAATGCCAAATACTAAAATCCTTATAACCATCACGATTGTAATCTTCAAATGTAATGTGATTTTTTTTCCCCGAGGATACATCAACGTTTTCTAGATTAACCTGCTTGCCGGCATCTAGAACTGACACTACCAACGAATCATTACCTTTCAGTAAAACCTTTACAGAAATATTTTTTTTACTATTAACATATAAAACATTAGCATCACTACAAAATACAATTTTTGTAAAAATGAACAAAAAGAAAAATGCATATTTCATAGTAATGCCTTTATGATTTTGTTAAATCTACAACAATGCGAGACTTTCCAGCAGGACTTACGCTGACCGTGGCGTTAGTATTTACTTCATCCATCAAATAAAGTCCTATAAATTTTGAGTACGCTTGCCTTTCATAGTATCCATTCGCCCCTCCATTAACCAAACGATTAATTAATCCAACATTGTCTGCAGTAAAATGTTCATCTGCGACTCTGTTCATTGATGTTTTGTGTTTATAGATTTTTGAAACCCAATAAAAGCCACCAGAATCACAAGCGTTGTATGAATCTTCAGCCACGATATCGGGATCAAATCTTGGAGACCATCGAAACAAGGTACCAGCATCATCGGGATGGGCTGTATAATGAGTTGAGATGGCAGTAAGTCGAGGGGCATCAGGGTATAATCTATCAGTATATAAGCCTGAATGATTTGGAAAATTTCGGTATTCACCGTAGTTTTTATACAGTCCAGCCCATGTAAGTTGCATGATCCCTCTACCATAAAAAACAGTATAATACTCCGTGGCAGGATTCGCTGAGTTATAGCGACCAAACCCCCACTCATGCAATAGCCTTTTACTGCCACCTAAATCTCTCCACTGAGCAGTTTCTAGTAATGTCTGGGGTAGGAAAAATGATATTCTTTTCTTATCCCCTCCAATATATTTTCTAATACTTAAGTTCAATGATTTATAATGCAACTCAATTCTACTTTTAGCATCAGCATGATTTATTGAATACACGCTTGCAGGCTGCTTTTGAGCAGTTCTAGGGTTGCCACTTGATGAATAAAATAAATACTTCGGAAATGTGGCAGCTAGCTCATCTAAACTCATCCAATTACATTTTCTAAAATTTTCAATGAACCCACGCGGATCAAAATACCACAGTCTTCTGCTTCCAAGAGATCCTGAATCAAAACATAGCGCTTCTACGTGCTGTTTGAACTTGCCATAATCCTCATCATTCATCAGAACGCGGTCCTTTTTTCCCTGCGTCCCCGGAACCTGCCATATAGCCGTTTTTTCCGGCGTACACTGCTCCCAGGGCAAACCGGTCATCAGCCATTTATACCTGGTATCAATTGTGCTTTTTTCCCACTCAAACGGTAAGCAGCAGATAAGCCTGTTGCTTTGAGCCTCAAACCTGCCCTCTTCCTGCAACTTTCTGATGATCTCCGAATTACACTGACTGTGTGTATCGTTGTCGTCATCAACCAGCAGCCATCCTGTCCAGTGGGGGAAATCTGCATCGCTAAACTTTTTAATATCAGGAGCGGCAAGATTTACCACCCCCGTTCCACCTGGATAACTGACTGTCATCCATAATGGTGCGTCAGCCGGAACCAGCGTTTCATTTTCCGTATTGATAACCCGGCCAAAACGAAGCAACTCAAATCCGGCACTGGGGCTCTGTTTATAATTCCGCATAGCGGTTTTATAAAGATTATATTCATAATCTTCACCATCGGCGTTAACCAGCGGCTCGCCCAGCAGATCATACTTCCCGTCAGTCTGCATATTCTTCTGTCGGGTCACCATCGTACAGTTGCCTTTTACCAGGTTCATGCTGACATACAGAGGCGCACTACTGGTATACAGCTCAGAAAGCCCGCCCAGGGAAGTGCTGTTATTTGCGGGGGCTTTATCGTAAAACGTTGTTCCTGCTGGCAGATAAAAATGGATATCACCGTAAACCGCATCAGTGCGACCATCTTTCGAAATATCCAGTTCCTTCGTTTTTCGTCCCGTCAGTTTACTGATGTTGGCATCATCGCAGAAAATCTGGAAGTGAAATTCATTCTGGCCGTCAGTCATTCCGGAAGAGCCAAGTGGGTCTTTCCGGTAAATTTTGGCGTCAGCTTTTATCTCTGCTTCCAGAAACTTGAGATGCATATACAAAGAGTAAAAAACGACCTTACTGTCTTCTCCGGAACCTATTTCTGTCTCATGTTTCAATAAAACATAACCATCATCCGTCCCTCTTACAGCGGCATACTTCAATGGAAACTGGTCTCTTTTTTCTGGCGGAGACGGCTTGCGGAACGACACCACGGTCCCGTCAGCGATTGCCCTCACTTTCTCCGCTGCTGTGCCTGTATCAGTATGCGATATATGTATGCCCCCATGCCAGGACGCTGATGCATTGAGAGGATATCCCCGGCGAGCATTGACAGGCATCATCGCTTCAATCCAGTCTGCGTCAGACTGAGTCGCCTCTTTATCTCTCAGAAACGGAGGACTGATAATCATATGTTGACTCCTTGTCAGGAAAAGCTGAAGTTACTGGAAGGTTCGGTCGTTTCAGGTGCCACATTCGGGAAGTCTTTTGGCTTATTGGCCTTATCTTTTCGCCCGTAATGCCCGGTTTTGGTCTAAAACTCCCCCTGAGTGGCAGACTCAATACCATTGGCATCAAGCGTGATATAACTTCCGCTCCCCGTTAATCGTGACTTTTTTCTTTGTCATAGTCAGATGAATACTTCCGTGACAGGACTGCCCTGCATTGACAGGGAAGCCCCTCTGTGTTTCTGAGGGCATCATCCGGTTCACCCAGTCAGCATCATTTTCAGGGTTTGAGCGCTCACGTAAAAATAGTGGGATGATGATCATTTTATAATCCTTTATTAATGTAATGAACAATGTTGCAATGGTGTGATATACATCCGGATAATATTGTTGTTACGAAAACATAAACCTGACTACTGATTCTTCACTTTCTGGCTCATCATGTTCTCCTGAGTCATTACCACTTCCGGAACGATCACTTCCTCTGCGCTCAGCCGGGGCAGACGCCGAATCCCCCTCATCCGCCAGAGCTTTTATTGCAGTTGGCTGCAGCGTCGATACTGGCGTCCCCGTACTCCCCCCGCCGTTCAGATTTATCTTCGGTCCCGCAATGTCAACCCCTCCGGCATGTATCACCACGAACGAGCCGCCCACCTTCAGGCTTATCCGGCTGCTGCTCTCCAGCACGATATCCCCGTCCACCTTTATCCCCAGCGCGCCACTCACCTTCTCCGCCAGGTCACCTTTCACCTCCAGGCTGTGCTTCCCTCCACCAGGCTGACATGGTTCCCCGTCGTTTTGTGCTCCTGCTTCCCTTCCACCGTCACCTTTCGGTCATTTGCCACGTACAGACCGTCATCGTGGCTGACCTCCACCCGCCGGTCGTTCGCCACCTTCAGCGTCTGGTCATTACGTACCGTGATGCTCCGGTCATGGGCCACAGTGATGGTCTGGTCGTGGCCACCGGCATTTTCCCTGCCCACCGTCACCGTCTGGCCCAGCCCCACCGTGATTTTCTGGTTGTTGCCGATGGTCTCCGTGTGGTCATGCTTCACATCCGTCGTCCGGTCGTTAAGCACCTCCGTGTCCATGTTCTTCTGCGCGTGGAGATACACCTGCTCACTGTCCGTCGCATCCTCGAACCGCAGCTCGTTAAAGCCGCTGCCCTTGTAGGTTTTTGAGCGGATGGTCATCTGCGTCTTCGTCCCCGGCAGGTCGCCCGGTGAACGGTTATCCTCGTGGTAGGTACGGCCCGTCACAATGGGCTGGTCCGGGTCGCCGTTCAGGAAGTCCACTATCACTTCCTGGCCCACGCGCGGTATCGCCAGGTTGCCGAACCCCGCGCCCGCCCACGCCTGCGACACCCGTATCCAGCACGAACTCTCCTCCGTCATACCGTGATAACGGTCCCAGTGAAACTTCACCCGCACCCGGCCATGTTCGTCGCAGAAAATCTCCTCACCCTCCGGCCCGGTGACAACGGCACTCTGCGGGCCGTCCACCTTCGGCTTCGGCAGGGGCTGTGAGCGCCAGGTCCGGTCTGCCGGGATGACTGTGATATGGTTACTCAGCGTCGTTCCCTGCCCCCGGCTCCCGTGCAGCGCCTGCGGCTGGCTCCCCGTCAGCGTGCTGCTCACCACCTGCCACTCACGGTTCGGGTTCGCTCCCTGTACCGGATGCCCCGTCAGGGTGAACCGCCGTCCCGGCCACAGCGCCGGGGAGTTACTGATGCCTGTGGCGGTTTCAGCACTGTTACGCAGCCCTTCCAGCCGGTAGCGGGTGAAGTCCTGACCGTGCTGCTCGTCCTTGTAGCGCCCCGGCCAGTCCAGTATTTTGTACTGCGTTAACTGCCCGTTGAGGTTTTCAGCATCCTCAATGTAAATACCCGGCCAGTCCGGCACCTTAAACGTGTAGTCTTTTGAACGCACCTGCGAGGGGCGCACCTGCGCCTGGTAGCGGAACAGGCTGATACACGCCGTCGTCACCTCGCGGGTGTTCGGGTTAAACGGTATCTCACCGTACACCGGCAGGCCCGCCACATCATCGCAGAGCGTGAGCGTCTGCCCCGGGCTGTCGTCAGCGTATCTGTCATAAAAGAAAATGCCTTCCTCCGCCCACAGCCGGGTCAGAAACGCCAGGTCGCTTTCACCGTACTGGACGCAGAACTCCCGGGCCGGGTGGCTCTCATAAAAGCGCGGCGTCCACTGCGTCACTCCGTCCTCGTTTAACAGCGTGGCGGAGATGGCCTGAATGTCCTGCTGCTGGAAGATACGGTAGTTCTGCCGCAGCCCGCTGCGCCACAACGGCGGGCGTATCTGAAGGTGGTACTGCATCTGCCAGCCGTTGTGCTCCTTCATGCCGAACCCCGACACCACACCGCTCACATAACGCAGCGCCGTGCTGCCCTGCCAGATAGTCAGCACGGCCCCTTTTCCAGCAGCTTCTCCGCCGTCTGGCGGAACGAGTCGCTGGCGACATCCACATCCAGGACAAACGGCGATGAGTATGCCTGCGTGAGGCGGAAATCCACCACCGCAAACGTCTCCGGCACCAGTCCATCCACCGTCAGCGTAAAGCGCAGCCCTTTTAATGACATGATGACCTCCCTGGTGATGACAGGAAAACAGTGAATACCGGCACATCACTGTGACAGTACGGTGTTACGCTTGCATCCAGGCACGCTACCGCCGAAGTATCCGGCATCGCCATCTCCCATAGATAAAACGTAACTCTTTACTGACACTGCTTTTTGTTGACGGTACAGACAAAACAACACTCTGCCCGTAAGGGCAGAATGTTGTTGGTTTCGCTTAGGCTTCCAGCGGCGCACGCCAGTCATCAGCACCAGAGGTACCTGACTTCACGTGTTCCCACTCGATTTTGCGGTAGGCCAGAGAAACTTCTAGCAACTGGGTAAACTCGCGTTTCGCCGGGTCCTGGCAGTGCGGCATATGAAGTTTCATATCCACAATTGTCGAGTCGGTCAGGCGGGTGGTGAAATAATGCTCCTGTTTGCCTTCAACAGAAGTACGCCACCAGTGCAGTTCGGTTTTCGGCAGCATTTCACCGGAAGCCAGCGCGTTGTACAGCAGCGGGACGGCTTTATTCAGCGCCACCGTAAAGATGAATGGCTTGTGAGCACGCTGACCGGAAGGCTGGCCGGATTGAGGATCGGTAGGGACTGTGACTTTATGCAGGAACTCCTGAACCAGCATTTCATCTTCATGGCCCTGGACGTAGATGTTACCGACAGAATCCGCAGTGAAGGCACCTGCGGTGATGTTCCCCTGGGTTTGACCTGTAATTGAAATGTAACATGGTGTTGGCATTTACGAACTCCTTGTGAAGGTTATTAATAACTACTTAACGATAACCTGCCGTGTATTCCCGACAGGCTGATAGCGAAACGGCTCACACCGGGAACCTTGCT
This sequence comes from Pseudocitrobacter faecalis, assembly GCF_965231525.1. Classification (NCBI taxonomy): domain Bacteria; kingdom Pseudomonadati; phylum Pseudomonadota; class Gammaproteobacteria; order Enterobacterales; family Enterobacteriaceae; genus Pseudocitrobacter; species Pseudocitrobacter faecalis. The sequence continues at coordinate 3,463,988 of NZ_CBDDNJ010000002.1, forward strand.
ATTTTTTGTATTCGGGTGACAGGTGAGCTTAATGAGTGTCGCCCGTAACAAGCATTTTTAAATTTATTAAATAATGCATTCAATAAATATTAATATCATGAATGCATGTACATGTGCTTTTTCTCATGATTTACTTCATACAAAATAATAGACATTGCTGAATCATGAATAATATTATATTCATCATTTCATAGGCTTCTTAAATTATCATTTTGATATTTTTAAGGATCTCCTATAAGAACTCCCTCATCATTGATACCCCAAGCAAATACATAGACAATTAACTATTCCCAAAAATGATGAAGAGAAAAATAATAATTTAAAATCAACATGTTACATTAACACTTATTACAGAGAACCTGCTCACCCCGCGTCACCACTGGTGTCTGATGGTTTTTTTGATATCTATTACCGAACGCAGAATACCTCTCTTTAGAACGGAGAAAAAGTACTTTTAAATTTTATTTCAACGCGTAAAATGCATTGTGATTGACGTGTGGAGATCACTATTTTTACCGCCACTGGAGCGGCATTGCCGTTATTTTTTAGTACGGATTATGCTGCATTCATGGCCACAACCAGATGGACCATTGTTATGAGCAGCCAAAAAATGGCGGCAGCGTTGCCCCAAAAGAGCGAATTAATATCAGGTATGATTCGAAGGTAAATAACCAAAATGCGGAAGTGGAATTGCCCCTTAATTTGCTGGTTACCGGCAATCTGAAGGGCACCACAGATGATACACCACTGGATGAACGCCAGCCAATAGCTGTCAACCGGTACAATTTTAACGCCGTGCTGGAACAGGCGCAGATTGAACGGGAATTTACTGTGCCGTCAGCACTCAGTGAGCACCCTGATGCACAACTAAATATCAATCTTAAAGTGAAATCGCTGAATGATCTGTCGCCGGACGCTATCGCCGCCCGTGTACCAGAAACGAAGAAACTTCTGGAACTGCGTGAAGCCCTGGTCGCCCTGCGTGGCCCGATGGGAAACATGCCCGCTTTCCGCGCACGGCTTAAGGCGTTGCTGGATAACGAAGAAAGCCGTGAAAAACTTATTGCTGAGCTGGGCCTTGCAGGCCGGAAATAACTTTGTACAAGGATTTCAGTATGTCAGATACCTTAACGGAAGCATCAGTTTCCACCCCTTCAGTCGACGGGCCCTCCCTGCTTGATGAAATCATGGCACAGACACGTTTTAAGCCAGAATCAGAAAGCTATGGCATTGCCCGTCAGGGTGTGACGGCGTTTATTACCGCGTTGTTGCAGAATGACGATGAGGCAGAATCTGTCGATATTCTGGCAGTGAATGCGATGATTGCTGATATTGATACCCGCGTGGGACATCAGATGGATCTGATACTTCATGCACCGGAATTTCAGGAACTGGAGTCGTTCCTGCGTTCTTTAAAGCTGCTGGTAGATCGTGCAGATCCCCGCGAAAACATCAAAATCCATTTGATGCACGCCACTAAAGAAGAATTGCTGGATGATTTTGAATTTTCTCCAGAAATTACCCAGTCAGGACTCTACCGCCACGTATATTCGAGCGGATTCGGCCAGTTTGGTGGGGAGCCGTTTGCCGCCGTCATCGGTAACTACGCCTTCGATAACAGCGCCGCGGATATGAAACTGCTGAAGTATATCAGCGCGGTCAGCGCCATGGCTCACAGTCCGTTCCTGTCCTCTGTTTCTCCGGAGTTTTTCGGACTGGAATCATTCACGGAACTGCCTGCCATTAAAGATCTTGCCGCTATTTTTGAAGGTCCTGGCTATACCAAATGGCGTTCACTGCGCGAATCGGATGACTCCCGCAACCTTGGCCTGACGGCACCGCGCTTTCTGCTGCGTCACCCCTACGCACCGTATGAAAACCCGGTAAAAAGTTTCAACTACCATGAAGATGTCAGCCAGAGCCACGAAAACTATTTGTGGGGTAACACAGCGTTTTTGCTGGCGGCGAATATGGTTGAAAGTTTTATTTCAACCCGCTGGTGTCCGAATATCATCGGTCCGCAGAGCGGCGGTGCAGTAAAAGACCTGCCTGTGCATATGTATGAGGCTATGGGGCAACTTCAGTCCAAAATTCCGACTGAGATCCTTATCACGGATCGTCGTGAATATGAGCTTGCAGAACAGGGATTTATTACGCTGACCATGCGCAAAAACAGCGATAACGCCGCATTTTTCTCTGCAAACTCGATTCAAAAGCCCAAAGTGTTTCCCAACTCACCGGAAGGTAAGAGCGCCGAAACCAACTACAAACTCGGCACTCAGCTCCCTTATCTGTTCATTATCAACCGGATAGCGCATTACCTTAAGGTACTGCAACGCGAACAGATTGGTTCATGGAAAGAGCGCTCAGACGTGGAAAGAGGACTCAACACCTGGATACACCAGCTTGTGGCCGATCAGGAGAATCCACCTTCAGAAGTGCGCAGCAGAAAACCACTGCGTCAGGCGAAGGTTGAGGTGACGGATGTGGAAGGCGAACCGGGCTGGTACCGAATAAAACTCGCCGCGCGTCCTCACTTCAAATATATGGGATCTGATTTTGATCTGACGTTGGTGGGCCGCCTGGACAAGGATTAATGATGTCAGTGGAACGGGAATATCCCCTCAGAGGGAGTCTTTTTGAGCGCATACGGGAGGCCGCAGATCCGTCATTGCGTCGGCGTTCAAAGGAGACATTACTGCGCTCTGTGCGCCGTAACCTGCACAATGTGCTCAATACCCGTTCCGGGAGTTGCCACGGTTCACCGGAGCTGGGGATCACCGATTTAAACGATGACTCCCTGGCATCCAGTGATTTCAGAAACGAAGTCCAGAACGCAATTAGCGCCTGCATCCTGCGCTACGAACCTCGAATTTCCGAGGTGAAGGTCATGGCCGCCGCTGAAGATAGCTATGCCCCGCTGGAACTGCGCTTTCATATTCTGGCGTATCTGAATTTTAGCAACAGCCAGGATGTGCTGGAGTTTGACATTCTGCTGGACACGCATCAGCACTGGTTAGTGGAGTAACCCCCCGATGGCCTTCGAAGAACGTTATTACCGCGAAGAGCTGGATTACCTGCGTCGGCTGGGTAAATTGCTGGCAAAGGAAAAACCGCATCTTGCCCATTTTCTGGCCGAGAAAGAGAGCGATCCAGATGTCGGACGCCTGCTTGAGGCATTTGCCTTCCTTTCCGGAAATCTGCGACAAAAACTGGAAGATGAGTTTCCGGAATTTACACACGGGCTAATCAATATGCTGTGGCCCAATTATCTGCGCCCGGTTCCGGCGATGACGATAATTGAGTATCGCCCTAAAAATGAGCTAAAAACGCCTGTGCAGGTAAACCGTAATGAACTGATCAGAACACGAACCAGCCATGATGTTTCTTCTCCTGTTCAGGACGTGCTGTCTGATGACGATGCCATACCGCTTCCTGCCTGCCACTTTACCCTGACGCGGGATATCTGGCTGCAACCCCTTTCTGTCCGGGATGTACGTAACACCAGCACCCTCAAGGAAGGCATTATTGAGATAGATTTTATTACCGAGGGTAAGGTTTCTCCTGCTGAACTGGATCTCAATAAACTCACTTTCTGGCTGGGTAATGAAGATGATTACACTCGCCACCAGCTTTACCTGTGGTTCAGAGAGCGTCTGATGGATGCTGAACTGGTGGCCGGTGAATATCGTCTGCCATTACCGGCACTGTGGCTGGACGCGGCGGGGTTTGAGCGGGAAGATGCACAGTTACCGTGGCCCAAAAATGTTCACAACGGTTATCGCGTGCTCCAGGAGTATTTTTGCTATCCGGAAAGTTTTTTCTTCTTCCATCTACGGGATGCTGCATCGCTGCCGAAAGATTTTCCGGTTCGGGCCTTTACGCTGCGCCTGCACTTTAACCAGCCGCTTCCGGTCGATATCAAGTTACGTAAAGATTCCCTGCGCCCCTACTGTACGCCTGCGGTGAATTTGTTCGCGCATTATGCCGAGCCAGTCAGGCCTGATGGCAGCGCGCCACAGTACCCGCTTCGGGCCAGTCAGCGGCACCCTGATTCCTACGATATCTTCCGGGTAAAATCGGTTTCCAGCAAGGTTGCCGAATCCGCTAATGGTCAGCAGTTCCGGCTCTGGCCCGAATTTGAAGGTTTTCAGCACCAGATTGAATACAGCCACCAGCGTGAAGTGGTGTACTGGCATCACCGGACTAAATCGTCCCTGTTTCACCGTGGTCTGGATCATTCTGTTTCTTTTGTTCATGCCGATGGTAGCCTGCCGAATCGGTCCCTGATGGATGGTGAAGTATTTACGGCCTCGCTGGTCTGCACTAACCGGATGCAGCCTGTTTCCCTGCACACGGGTGATATCTGTGTGGCTGTTAACAAAAACCCGGCCGTCGCTTCTTTCAGTAATGTTACGCACCCGACCCGCCCGCTCTATCCAGTGACGGATGGCGACATGCACTGGTCGCTGATTTCCTGCATGAACCTGAACTATCTCTCGCTGCTGGACAGAGAGTCGCTGGTTCAGGTGCTTCGCACGTTTGACTTACCCGGTATTCATCATCCACAGCAGGCCCGGCTCTCTACGCAGAAACTGGACGCTATTGAGAGAATGGAATCCCGCCCGGTTGATCGCCTGTTCAAAGGCGTGCCGGTTCGCGGTCTTTCCACCACCTTGTGGATCAATCCCGATCCTTTCGTCTGTGACGGGGAAATCTATTTACTGGGGTCAGTGCTGTCGAACTTCTTCGCCCTGTACGCCAGCATCAACTCATTTCACTGTCTCAAAATCATTAACACGGAAAGTCAGGAGTCCTGGGAATGGCAGCACACAGGTCAGCACGCCCTGATGTAGGGGAAACAGCTTTCCCTCCCGATGTGCGCGGGATGAATTTTTATATGCTGATGGAGTCGCTGTACCGCAGGTATGGCGCGCCGAATCAGGAGCCGTCCCTGCGTACTGAACCAGAGCAGGAAGTGGCGCTGTTCAAATCGGATGCCAGTATTGCTTTTCCTTGCAGTGATTTGAGCACACTTGAGCGCAGCGATTCCGGGCAGTTTACCCTGACCACAAAATTCCTTGGCTTCTCCGGCAGTCAGTCACCGTTACCGGGATACTACCTGGATCGGATGGCGCAGGAGTCTGCGCAGAATGAAGAGGGGCTTAAGGCATTTCTCGATCTGTTCAGCCACCGCTGGACGCAGTTTGCTTATCATGCCTGGCGCAAGTACCGCTATTACATCTGCTTTCGAAACGGTGGAACCGATGCATTTTCACAGAGAATGTATTCGCTGGTCGGGCTGGGCAACCAGAGTGTACGCGACAGGCTCGCTATCAATCACAGCAAGATGCTGGCCTATGCCGGGATACTGGCAACGCCGGGGCGCTCGCCGGATGTGGTGTGCAACCTGGTCAGCCACTGCTTTGATCTGCCGGATGTCAGTATAGAAAGCTGGCAGTTGCGCAAAGTACCTGTTGATCCCACCCAGCAGAACCGCCTGGGCGTGCGTAATCCTAAAAAGAAAACTGCCGGGTATGTACCAGGACGTTCAGTCATTGGCGTGAATTTCACTCTCGGTTCGAGAGTGCCTGATCGTAGCGGAAAGTTCCTTTTGCGGATCAGTAAATTGTCAATGCCGCGTTATCTCTCTTTTTTACCCGACGGTGAAAATCACAAGGCGCTGACCCTGTTTATTTCCTTTCTGTTACGGGATCAGCTTGCCTGGGATCTCCGGCTGGATCTGGCTCCTGAGCAGGCAAAAGGAATGCGGCTGGGTGATCGCTCCCGCTCCTGTATCGGGCGCACAGCGTTTATTGGTCAGCCGAAAGTGCCGCCGTCCGTCACTCTCCACATCAGGGATTAATTTTATGGAATTGCATATGGCTGAAGAAAAAACTTCCTCTTCCGTTCTCTCACTGACATTGCAGGTGATGAACGGCAACGAACTGGAAAGTGGGCGCGCTGCAAAATGCCTCTTCACTGCTGATGGCGGAGATATCGGCAATCTGCCTGAAGGCCACTGGCCAGTACAGGACAGGGCGGGTTCTGTTGCCGGTCGCGCCTGCCGGGTGATTTTACATGATGGTGCATTTTGTCTGAAGAGTCTGATGCCGGGACTGATGATTAACCAGGCTCCGGTTGCCCAGGATGCCGGGCTGGTGCGGCTGCGCCAGGGTGATGAAATCACGCTCGGCTCACTGGCAGTAAAAGTATTTATCCATGAAGGCAAGCTGGTGAGCTATAGCGAACACATGGCCGCACCGGAAACCATTGTCAGTAACCGCGACCGCCTGGAGGATGCGCTGCTGACAACGGAAGGCCAGCCTGCCTATCCGGGAATGCCCCTGCGTCACCAGCTTGCGGATACCGTGGTTAACAATTTCTCAGCCGATCCCTTGAAGGCGATCCAGTCTGAAAGCCTGACCATGGCGGGCGGTCCACTTTCGGGGATCGTCCCCGAACGGTCATCCACTTCTGTCAGGGATAGTGTGATAGATGTACCGTTTATGGACCTGCCCCCCGTATATCCCGACCCACAGGAGCGCCATGATGAAACGGCTCCCATCACAGATATCGCACAGCTCCATCTTGCCGTGACGCCATTGTTGCGTGGTCTGGGCAGCTCGCTTGCTGTGCGTAACTCACAGGATGCGGATCATTTTCTTGAAGAGGCCGGACGAACCCTACAGGCAGCAATAAAAGGCCTGCTCGATTTACAGCAGCGCCGTAACAGCCTGTCGGATAAACATTTGCGCCCGCTGGAAGATAATCCGCTGCGCCTGAACATGGATTACGCCACCGCGCTTGATGTGATGTTTGCAGAGGGCAAAAGTCCGGTACATCTGGCGGCCCCCGCCGCTGTCAGTGAAAGTCTGCGCAATGTCCGTCACCACGAAGAGGCTAACCGGGCGGCGATTGTAGAGTCGCTCCGCGTGCTGCTGGATGCGTTTTCGCCACAAAGTCTGATGCGTCGTTTTGTGCAGTACCGCCGGAGCCATGAACTGCGCCAGCCTCTGGACGCAGCTGGAGCATGGAAAATGTACAGCGATTATTACGATGAATTGGCCTCCAGCCGACAACAGGGTTTTGAGATGCTGTTCAATGAAGTCTATGCCCAGGCCTATGACCGGGTACTTCGGGAAAAACAACGGGAGCCGGAAGCATGACCAGGCGTTATTTACGCGCCTGCATGATGGTGATGTTTTTCAGTTTCACCCTGACAGGCTGCGAGACAGTGAAAAAACTCAGCCAGGTCATAAAGAATCCGGACATTCAGGTCGGGAAACTGGCGGATCAGACGTCAGAGGTGACGATCACGTTGCTGACCGAGCCAGATACCAATACCAATGCAGATGGCGAAGCAAGTGCCGTAGATATACAGCTGGTGTACATGAGCGACGACTCGAAATTGCAAGCTGCTGACTATGACCAGATCGCCAGTACGCCGCTGCCGGATGTGCTGGGTAAAAACTATATCGACCACCAGGACTTTAACCTGTTGCCAGACACTATCAAAACCCTGCCGCCAGTGAAGTTGGATGGAAAAACGCAGTTTATTGGAATTGTGGCCTATTTCTCTGATGACCAGGCCACTGAGTGGAAACAAATCGAAGCAGTGGAAGGTTCAGGCCATAAATACCGTTTGCTGGTGCATGTACGGCAGAACAGCATCGAAATGAAAAAAGAGGAAAACTGACGATGGCGACCATGAAAAACAGGGTGATCTGGTACGAGGGATTGTTTGCCCTGCCACAGCACTTTCAGCAACAGCAACGTAATCAGGAATATCTGCTGAACCAAAGGCTGAACGCACAGGATGATTTTGCCTGGGGATTCACATCGTTGTCGATCAATACCGAGCTGCTTGCCCAGGGAAAACTCATGCTTGACGGCGCGGCTGGCTGTATGCCGGATGGCACCGTGTTCAATATCCCCGAACAGGATCAACTCCCTGTCCCGTATCAGCCAGTTGACCTTTCCAGGCCCGGAAGCCAGGACATCTATCTGGCTTTGCCGGTCATCAGCGATATTACCTGCGAAATAGAGGGACGGCAGAGCGCCGGTCAGGGAACGGAACGTTACCGGCTGGCCCGCGCTGATGTTCGCGATTTGCACTCCGATGGCGGTGACGTGCAGCAAATCGAACTGGGGCAACTGGCCCCCAAAATCGTCTGCGGCGCGGATGACCTGAGTGCGATGGTGACATTACCGTTATGCCGTATCCGCAGTCAGCAGCCCAATGGTGCCCTGGTGCTGGATGACAGTTTTATTCCCACCTGCCAGGCCATCCGGGTAAGCCCGATACTGAACGGGTTTGCCGGTGATGTGCAAGGGCTTATCAGTAACCGCGCCAGCGAACTGGCAAAACGCATAGGCTCCCCGGATCAGAGCGGGATTGCTGATGTGGCCGAGTTTATGATGCTACAGATGCTTAACCGGACGCAGATGCACTTCACGCATCGCACCCATCTGCATACCCTGCATCCGGAAGCCTTTTATCTGGATCTGGTTCGCCTGCTGGGCGAGCTGATGACGTTTACGGAAGACAGCCGTCTGCCCTGTGCGGTTGATGTATACAATCACCGGGATCTCACAAAGTCATTCAGGACGGTGATCCCGGAGCTACGCCGGGCGCTCAACACCGTACTGATGCCGCGTGCGCAGAACCTGCCGCTGGTCTTCTCGGACGGGTTTTATGTCGCCACGGTTAACGATCCCACACTGTTGCAGTCCAGCACCTTTATTCTGGCAGTACGTGCGCGGATGCAGCACAGCCAGCTTATCCACCAGTTTACTCAACAGTCAAAAATTGCCGCAACCAACAAAATCCGCGATATGGTCAGCGTGCAGGTACCCGGTGTACCTCTGACACCACGGACCGCCGCACCGCGCCAGTTACCTTATCACGATGGCTATGTTTACTTCGAACTGGACAAGGGCGCAACAGCCTGGCAGGACGTAATAAAAGCCGGGGCGCTGGCACTGCACATTTCCGGCTCGTTCCCTGAACTGAGCGTCCAGTTGTGGGCGATAAGAGGTTAAGGCCATGAGCGAGCACTCTGTTTTGCTCCCCGATGGGGATGACAGCCTGGATACCGTCGCCCCACCGGAGTGGGAAAATGCATCTTCGCATGATTCGGGTGAAAGACACTACAGCCGCCAGTACCGTCTGTCTCTGCGTGGCAACAGCATTAATCAGATGATTGATGCAGCCACACCGCTACTCGGCATGGTAATGCGCCTTTCAACCATGCACAGCCTGATGATGCCGGAGCACCTGTTCAGCCAGGTCGTCACGGATATTCAGGCGGTGGAACAGTTGCTTCAGGAGCAGGGCTATGAACCGGGCGTTATCGTATCGTTTCGCTACATCCTCTGTACTTTTATTGATGAAGCGGCACTCGGCAATGGCTGGTCAAACCGAAACGAGTGGATCAAGCAGTCACTGCTGGTTCATTTCCATAATGAAACCTGGGGCGGCGAGAAAGTTTTCATTCTACTTGAACGCCTGATCCGCGAACCAAAGCGTTATCAGGATTTGCTTGAATTTCTGTACCTGTGCTTTTCGCTGGGATTTCGCGGGCGATATAAAGTCGCGGTACACAATCTGGACGAATTTGAACGGATATACCGCCGCCTGCACCACGTCCTTCACACACTACGCGGCGATGCGCCTTTTCCCTTATTACACCAGGACAAAAAACCCCAGGGCGGGCGTTATCAGCTCATAAAACGCCTGACCATAAAACACGTCTTGCTGGGAGGCATCGTGGTACTGGCATTGTTTTATCTGTTCTACATGCTGCGTCTGGACAGTCAGACGCAGGATATTCTGCATCAACTGAACCGGCTGCTCGCCAGGTAAGGACACAATATATGATCCAGATTAATCTGGCCTCACTGGTTAAACATCTTAATCCGTTTTCCCGCCAGGCGCTGGAAGCGGCGGCAGCGGAGTGCATGAGTCAGCAGGCATCGGAAATTACGGTGGCACATGTTCTGTTGCAGATGCTGGCATCGGTGCGCAGCGACTTAAGGGTGATCGCTGAGCGGGCCGACATCGACCTGAATGAGCTTCGCCGGGCGCTGACGGTGGAGAACTACGCCACGTCGCGCACAGCAGACAGTTATCCGGCATTTTCCCCGATGCTGGTCGAGTGGCTGAAAGAGGGCTGGCTGCTGGCCTCCGCAGAGATGCAGCACAGCGAACTGCGTGGCGGTGTACTGCTGCTGGCCCTGCTGCATTCACCGCTGCGTTATATACCGCCTGCCGCCGCCCGGCTGTTGACCGGTATTAACCGTGACCGTCTGCAACAGGACTTTGTGCAGTGGACCCAGGAGTCGGCGGAATCAGTCGTGCCGGATGCAGACGGTAAAGGCACAGGCTCACTGGCGAACGCCGCTGACAGTCTGCTTGCCCGCTACGCCAAAAACATGACCGAAGATGCCCGTAACGGCAGGCTCGACCCGGTTCTGTGCCGTGACCACGAAATCGACCTGATGATCGACATTCTCTGCCGCCGTCGCAAAAACAATCCGGTGGTGGTGAGTGAAGCAGGCGTGGGTAAAAGCGCGCTGATTGAAGGGCTGGCGCTTCGCATCGTGGCAGGCCAGGTGCCGGACAAGCTGAAAAAAACCGATATCATGACCCTTGACCTGGGCGCATTGCAGGCCGGGGCGTCGGTGAAGGGCGAATTCGAAAAACGCTTCAAAGGGCTGATGGCGGAGGTCATTTCCTCCCCGGTGCCGGTCATTCTCTTTATAGATGAAGCGCACACCCTGATTGGTGCGGGCAACCAGCAGGGCGGGCTGGATATCTCCAACCTGCTCAAACCGGCGCTGGCGCGCGGCGAACTGAAAACCATCGCCGCCACCACCTGGAGTGAGTACACAAAATACTTCGAGAAAGACGCCGCGCTGTCTCGCCGTTTCCAGTTAGTGAAGGTCAGCGAACCCAACGCCGCCGAAGCCACCATTATTCTGCGCGGCCTCTCTTCGGTGTATGAACACTCTCACGGCGTGCTGATTGACGATGATGCCTTACAGGCCGCCGCGACATTGAGCGAGCGTTATCTCTCCGGGCGTCAGTTGCCGGACAAAGCCATTGATGTGCTGGATACCGCCTGCGCCCGCGTAGCCATTAATCTTTCATCGCCACCGAAGCAAATCTCGGCGCTGACCACCCTGAGCCACCAGCAGGAGGCGGAAATTCGCCAGCTTGAGCGCGAGCTTCGCATCGGGCTGCGTACCGACACTTCACGGATGACTGAGGTGCTGGTGCAGTACGATGAAACGCTGGCGGCGCTGGATGAACTGGAAGCTGCCTGGCATCAGCAACAAGCGCTGGTACAGGAAATTATCGCGCTGCGCAGGGCGTTGCTGGATCTGGCAGAAGAGACTGATGCTGTCGTGGAAGAAATCAGTGAGAGTGTTTCCCCGGTGCAGCGGCTGGCAAAGCTCACTGCCGAACTGGACGCCCTGCATAACGACCGGTTACTGGTCTCCCCGCACGTTGATAAAAAACAGATTGCCGCAGTAATTGCCGAATGGACCGGCGTGCCGCTTAATCGCCTGTCGCAGAATGAGATGTCGGTCATCACCGACCTGCCGAAATGGCTTGGCGACACCATCAAAGGCCAGGATCTGGCGATTGCCTGCCTGCATAAACATCTGCTGACCGCGCGCGCTGACCTGCGCCGTCCGGGACGTCCGCTCGGCGCGTTCCTGCTGGCTGGCCCCAGCGGCGTCGGTAAAACCGAAACCGTCCTGCAACTGGCAGAGCTGCTCTACGGCGGTCGCCAGTACCTGACCACCATCAATATGTCCGAGTTTCAGGAGAAACACACCGTCTCGCGGCTGATTGGTTCTCCGCCGGGTTATGTCGGCTATGGCGAAGGCGGGGTACTGACCGAAGCGATCCGCCAGAAACCCTACTCGGTGGTGCTGCTCGATGAAGTGGAAAAAGCGCACCCGGATGTCCTCAACCTGTTCTACCAGGCGTTTGACAAGGGTGAGATGGCAGACGGCGAAGGCCGCCTGATTGACTGTAAAAATATCGTCTTCTTCCTGACCTCCAACCTTGGCTACCAGGTGATTGTCGAACACGCGGATGACCCGGAAACCATGCAGGAATTCCTGTATCCGGTGCTGGCGGATTTCTTTAAACCTGCCCTGCTGGCGCGTATGGAAGTGGTGCCGTACCTGCCGCTGTCGAAAGAGACGCTTGCGACCATCATTGCCGGGAAACTGGCCCGCCTGGATAACGTACTGCGCAGCCGCTTTGGCGCAGAAGTGATTATTGAACCGGAAGTGACGGACGAAATCATGAGCCGTGTTACTCGTGCAGAAAACGGCGCGAGGATGCTGGAGTCGGTTATCGACGGCAACATGCTGCCGCCGCTCTCGCTGCTGCTGTTGCAGAAAATGGCGGCTAACACGGCAGTTGCCCGGATTCGCCTGTCGGCGGTAGACGGCGCTTTTACGGCAGATGTGGAAGATGCGCAGGACGACGAGTCCGTCACAGGGGATGAAGCGGTTTTATGAGCAGGATGCGCGTTTTCCGGCAGGCAGGATGGTTAATCGCGGGCCTGATGGCGGGCTTACCCGCCAGTGCCGCGCCCGCAGAAACATCATCAATGACTGGTGCGGCAGCGGCGGTTGCCACCGCGACACCGCCGGATGCAACGGCCACGTTACAGGCCATGCAGTCCTGTCGCCGTGAGACGGCGGCGCTGGAGCGGCTTGACTGCTATGACCGCCTGCTTGCGCCGCTGTCCCCGTCAGGGTTTGACGGGGCGCTGGTCAAAGCCGGTTTTGTGGGCGAAGCCTGGACCCGCGCCACGGAGCAGGAAAAACGCCGTCAGGGCAACACCACAGAGCTACTGGTGACGCGGGTGCCGGGGGAACGCCCGACGGTGGTGATAACCACTCCGGCTATTGGCCATGTTCCACCGCGTCCGGTACTGATGTTCAGCTGCGTGGACAATATCACCCGGATGCAGGTGGCGCTGATGCACCCGCTGGATGTCCATGATATCGCCGTCACCCTGAATGCCGACAGCCGGGCATTGCGCAGCCACTGGTTTGTGCGCGAGAACGGCACCCTGCTGGAGTCCAGCCGGGGGCTGTCCGGGATTGATGAAATTAAGCAGTTATTTGGCGCAAAAACGCTGACGGTGGATACCGGTGCAGACAATGCCGCCGGAAAGCTGACTTTTAACATTGATGGATTGTCGCAGGTCATTGCACCGCTACGCGACGCCTGCCACTGGGCGGGGGAGTAATAACTATGGATTTACGTCAACCAGAGACCTGGATTGCCAGCCTGATGGTAACCCTGCCGGATGAGAAACTGGCCTCGGCGCTCAAAGATGACAACCCGGACTGGGAGTATATCGACGGCGAAATCGTCAAGCTGGGTTCACTGGCCCACAGCCAACTGGATATCCCGGAACTCCAGCGCCGGGGGCTAAAACTTCTGGCCTCGGAAACAAAAGATTTTCGTCTGCTGGCACACCTGCTGAGAACCCTGCAACACGCTGGCGATCCGTTACTCGCGCTGCGTCTGCTGACGCTGTATGCAGAACACTGGTGGCGTCTGGCTGCGCCGCAGAATATGGCGCATAAAAAACGCTTTGCCAGCCAGGTGATAAAACGTTTTGAGGCTGGTATAGCCAGTTATGCGGAAAATGCCGCCACCGGGCCGCGCGATACATTGCTGGGTGAACTGGCGAAACTGGCACAGTGCTGGCAGACACATAACGCACCGGAGCTGGCTCAGGCAACGGATGAACTTTTTACACTGTATCAGCGGGCATTTAGCAGTGCTGCACCGGCATCTTCGCCCTCTCCTGCGACCTCCGGCAATGTACCGCAGACCAGCGCCACACCAGTGAGTGGCGTTGCACAAAATACGGTTGCCACGGCTCCGCAAGTCACTATAGACAGCCACGACGATAAAGCCTGGCGCGATACGCTGCTGAAAGTGGCAGCGATTCTCTGCGAGCGCCAGCCTGATTCACCGCAGGGCTACCGCCTGCGCCGCCATGCCCTGTGGCAGACCATCTCCAGTACCCCCCAGGCGGAGAGTGATGGACGCACTCCGCTGGCCGCTGTCTCCGCCGATATGGTAGCGGATTATCAGGGACGGCTGACCAGTGCGGATATGATGCTGTGGCAGCAGGTGGAAAAGAGTCTGTTACTGGCCCCTTACTGGCTGGACGGTCATTACCTCTCCGCACAGACCGCGCTACGCCTCGGTTACAAACAGGTGGCTGATGCCATTCGTGATGAAGTCACCCTCTTTCTCGAACGCCTGCCCCAACTTACCGGGCTGCTGTTTAATGACCGAACGCCTTTTATCAGTGAGCAGACGAAGCAATGGCTCGCCCCCCGCTCAGGAAGCAAAACTGCACCTGCTGCGCAGACTGGTGAGGAGCTACAGGCCGCCAGAGCATGTTTCATCGAGCAGGGACTGGAAGCCGCACTGCGGTACCTGGATACACTGCCCGCAGGCGATCCGCGCGATCAATTCCACCGCCAGTATTACAGCGCACAGTTAATAGAAGAGGCCGGAATGGCCCAACTGGCACAGCAGCAATATCGGGCGCTTTTCAGAACAGGGCAGGAAATGATGGTCGTTGACTGGGAGCCATCTTTGCTTGAGCAGCTCGAACAGAAATTCACGGCAGAACAATAAGCGATAACAGGAGTTTTTGTGTTCAGATTAACGACACCCCGTATTTTTTCCAGTCTGAGAACTATGCTCAGACCGGCGATGCCCCGGTTTAAGGTTTCAGCCTTCTGGCTGCTGATAGTGGCATGGATTTTTCTGCTGGTATGGATCTGGTGGAAAGGCCCGACCTGGGCGTTGTACGGAGAGCACTGGCTCAAGCCGCTGGCAAACCGCTGGCTGGCGACTGCAGCATGGGGGATTATTGCTCTGGTGTGGCTTACCGTCCGTGTGATAAAGCGTCTGCAACAGCTTGAAAAACAGCAAAAGCAACAGCGTGAGGAAGCCATTGATCCACTCAGCATGGAGCTCAATGCCCAGCAGCGTTACCTTGATCGCTGGTTGCTGCGTCTGCAACGCCATCTCGACAACCGCCGTTACCTGTGGCAGCTCCCCTGGTATATGGTTATCGGTCCGACTGGCAGCGGTAAAACGACGCTGCTACGCGAGGGTTTTCCGTCTGACATTATTTATTCCCCTGATGTGGTCCGTGGGGCGGAGCAGCGCCTGTATCTCATCCCGCGCGTCGGGCAACAGGCGGTCATTTTTGATATTGATGGCACTCTTTGCGAACAGTCGGATGCCGATGTACTGCACCGCCGGTTATGGGAACACGCCCTGGGCTGGCTGGCGGAGAAACGCACCCGCCAGCCACTGAACGGACTTATTCTGACACTTGATTTACCTGACCTGCTGACAGCCGACAAACGCCGCCGCGAGCATCTGTTACAGACGCTGCGCAGCCGTTTGCAGGATATCCGCCAGCATCTTCACTGCCAGTTGCCGGTCTATGTGGTACTGACCCGCCTGGATCTGCTGTATGGTTTTGCCACGCTGTTTCAGTCACTGGAGAAAAAAGATCGCGATGCCATTCTGGGCGTCACATTCACCCGTCGCGCCCATGAAAATGAAGACTGGAGAAGTGAACTCGATACCTTCTGGCAAACCTGGTGCGACAGGATGAACCAGGCGCTCCCGGATCTGATGCTGGCACAAAGTCACATGCGCAGTTCCCTGTTCAGCTTTGCCCGCCAGATGCAGGGAAGCCGGGAATACCTGATGACGCTGCTGGATGGTTTGCTTGACGGCGAAAATATGGACGTCATGTTGCGTGGCGTCTATCTCACCTCATCACTGCAACGTGGTCAGATGGATGATATTTTTACACAATCGGCTGCCCGGCAATACCGACTGGGCAACAGCCCGCTGACGGCCTGGCCGCTGGTCGATACCACGCCTTATTTCACCCGCAATTTGTTTCCCCAGGCGTTACTGGCCGAACCGAATCTGGCCGGAGAAAGTCGTACCTGGCTGGTAAGCAGCCGTCGCCGACTGACCGTCTTTTCCGCAACGGGCGGCGTGGCGGCGCTGCTGCTCATCACCGGCTGGCACCATTATTACAATACTAACTATGCTTCCGGCGTCCAGGTGCTGAAACAGGCCAAAGCGTTTATGGATATCACACCGCCTCAGGGAATAGACGACTACGGTAACCTGCAACTGCCGCTGCTGAACCCGGTACGTGATGCCACTCTCGCCTATGGCGACTGGGGCGACCGCAGCCGCCTGGCGGATATGGGTCTGTATCAGGGGCGGCGTGTCGGGCCGTACGTGGAGCAAACCTATCTGCAACTGCTGGAGCAACGTTACCTGCCAGCCCTGTTTAACGGGCTGGTCAAAGAAATGAACGCCGCGCCCCCGGAAAGCGAGGAAAAACTTGCTGTGCTGCGTGTGATGCGAATGCTGGAAGATAAAAGCGGGCGGAACAATGAGGCAGTGAAGCAGTATATGGCGAAACGCTGGAGTGAACAATTCCACGGCCAGCGCGATATCCAGACGCAACTGATGTCCCATCTTGAATACGCCCTCGCCCATACTGACTGGCACGCAGAACGCCAGACTGGAGACGGTGACGCCATCAGCCGCTGGACGCCGTATGACAAGCCCGTTGTGTCAGCACAGAAAGAACTGAGCAAGTTGCCGGTTTACCAGCGTGTTTATCAGAGCCTGAAAACACGGGCGCTGGGTGTACTGCCCGCCGACCTCAATCTACGCGACCAGGTGGGACCGACCTTTGACCAGGTGTTTACGTCTGCCGATGACAGCAAACTTATCGTCCCGCAGTTTCTTACCCGTTACGGCCTGCAAAGCTACTTTGTGAAGCAGCGCGATGAACTGGTGGAGCTGACGGCAATGGATTCATGGGTACTGAACCTGACACAAAGCGTGAAATACAGTGACGCTGACCGTGCAGAGATCCAGCGCCAGCTCACCGAACAGTATTTCAGTGATTACACAGCCACCTGGCGGGCCGGGATGGATAATCTTAACGTCCGGGATTATGAGTCCATTGCACAACTGACCAGAGCACTGGAGCAGATTATCAGTGGAGATCAGCCTTTGCAGAGGGCGCTTACCGCCCTGCGGGATAACACACAACCTGCGATGCTGTCCGACAAACTGGATGACAAAGCTCGTGAAGAAGCACTGGCAGAACCGGATTACCGCCTGCTGACCCGCCTCGGCCATGAGTTCGCGCCAGAAAACAGCACACTGGCGGTTCAGAAAGATAAAGAAAGCATGATGCAGGCAGTGTATCAGCAGTTAACTGAACTGCACCGCTATCTGCTGGCGATCCAGAACGCGCCGGTGCCGGGGAAATCGGCGCTGAAAGCCGTCCAGTTACGCCTTGACCAGAACAGCAGCGATCCTATCTTTGTCACCCGTCAGATGGCGAAAACCCTGCCCGCACCACTTAACCGCTGGGTGGGAAAACTGGCCGATCAGGCCTGGCATGTGGTGATGGTGGAGGCCGTTCACTATATGGAAGTGGACTGGCGTGACAATGTGGTGAAACCATTCAATGAACAGCTGGCCGGTAACTATCCTTTTAATCCGCGAGCAACACAGGATGCCTCACTGGATGCGTTTGAGCGTTTCTTCAAACCGGACGGCGTGTTGGATACCTTCTACCAGCAGAACCTGAAACTGTTTATCGAAAACGACCTGAGCCGTGATGGCAATGACGGAGTGATTATCCGCGAAGATATTATTCAGCAACTTGAAACCGCACAGAAAATTCGCGACATCTTCTTCAGCAAACAAAATGGCCTGGGAACACAGTTTGCGGTGGAAACCGTTTCGCTTTCCGGTAACAAACGCCGTAGCGTGCTGAACCTCGACGGTCAGTTAGTCGACTACAGCCAGGGCCGCAATTATACCGCCCATCTGGTATGGCCGAATAATATGCGGGAAGGTAATGAAAGCAAGCTGACACTGATAGGAACCAGTGGCGGAGCACCGCGCAGCCTCAGCTTCAGCGGTCCGTGGGCGCAGTTCCGCCTGTTCGGGGCCGGACAGCTAACCGGAGTACAGGACGGCAACTTTACCGTGCGCTTTAGCGTGGACGGTGGCGCGATGATGTATCGGGTACACACTGACACTGAAGATAACCCATTCAGCGGTGGGCTGTTCAGCTTATTTAAGCTGCCAGATACATTGTACTGAATAACCGTTGCCAGATGATGCTGAACAGGACGTAGTCATGACTAATTTCATCAGCCATAGGCAGGACACTCTTTGTTATTTGCCCACTAAGTTTATTTACCGAATATATGGAGGCAGGAATGCCTGAACTCAGCAATCAGAACCCATCATGGTCAGATTACCTCGGTGATGCCCTGCGTGGTAACGTGCCTGTCAATCAGTTGATCCCTCAGCATTCATATATTCTTGATACGCTAGGTCTGGAAGAGTCCTTTGAGAAATACACTCAACATTTAATGCTAATAACACTGGAGGAGGCACAGGAGATTGTGGATGACCTGTGCAACATTCAGCCAGTGAATTTAGCCACAACATATGCGGGAAATATTAGAGACGGTGTTACTGGCGCAAAAAAAATCTCAAAACTCATAACTTATGTCGATGCAGGGAAACTGGTCCTTCGGCTTAAGGGATTAAGAATTAATGCTATCGAGTATAAATATGGCGGGAAGATCTATATTAAAATCAAAGGTTATCCATCATTACGTCGTATACTTAGAGGAACCCGCTATAAAGTCAACAACCCTCAGATTCTTGAACTGGGTATTGGCAAAAAAGGTATTAATGCTGGCATCATGGATGGTGCGAAATTTTGTATCTGGTTTTCACTCGCCTGGCGTGCAGTGGAACTCATATTCAAATCAGAACATGATGTAGCTGCCTTTATCGGCAATATAACAATGGACATTGCCAAAATCATTGTTACGATATTCGCGACGAAGATTCTGGTCATGGCTGGAGGAGCTATAGTTGCTGGCATGGCGTCTGTTGGTTTTGCTGTTACGCTCCCGATTGCAGCAGGTATAATGCTCACTATTGTAATAGGCATCGGAATTACCAGTGTACTGGATTATCTTGATAAAGAATATGGTTTATCTCAAAAATTAATTGCAGTGGTCAGGGAGGGAATTAAGGCCCAGCAGGATATCATGGAATGGAATATGAAATATACCGACCCATTTACACTTTCTTTAATGAATACTTACTGGTAAGGACATCCCATGATCCGAGGACAGGAAGTAGCCGAAAAGAAAATGACTTTGAAAGAAAGAGTGAAACTCATTCTTTTAAGTTTGTTTTTTATTGTAGTGCTTACCGGATCGCTGATTTTTTTCACCAACACCTGTGGCGGTACAATGATAGACATTTTCACAGGGGAAAATACTATTTATTACAGTTGGAAGGATGTTTTCATCTTATTATACTTCCCTGTGATGATGTATTTTGATGTATTGGTATTTTTATTTTTATTCCATCCACTGTCTTTCCGACTAGCGAAACTATGGATGAAAATGATAAATATCATATGGGGGTATGTTGTTCTTGCCTTCTTTCTTACCTTGCCATTATCTCTTTACATTTCTTTCTTTCCCCTTGCGGACTATCACTCTTGTGGTAAAGGAGGCCCATTTTCAGGTGTTTATTATGTAAAGGTTCCCAAAATGTGTGCACAGATTAAATACCATTCTGAATCAGATAATGCCACTACGCCTGTGCCACCTGCGGATGCGAATTTAAAATGAACACACCCGATTATTTCCGCACCATCAATGCTGATGCTGCTCCGGATGCCCTGCCGGGGTTCATAGCCAATGGCGTGGATTTTCACACTGTTACCTGTTCCCTCCTGGCTCGCTCCCGTTTACTGAGTCTGCCGGGACAAAATACCGATGCACTGGACAAGCAAATTAACGAACAACTGAACACCGTGTTAAGCATCTGGTGGTTACCGAAAAGTACTTTTCCGGAGATGGCGACCAAAACTGAATTTTCAAAAAAATCATCTATTTGAAGGAGTTTATTATGGCAAACCTTATCTATCTTACCCTCAATGGGGAAATGCAAGGATTAATCTCAGCGGGATGCTCTTCTCTTGATTCGATCGGTAACAAAGCACAGTTAACGCACTGTGATCAAATCATGGTAATGGGGCTATCACATGGGTTGACGCGCCAGCAGAATGTCAATCATCAGATGCTTACTATTATAAAACCCGTTGATAAGTCATCACCTTTACTGGGCAAAGCCATATCTGAAAACGAATGTCTTAGCTGTGACTTCAGCTTCTATCGTACAAGTCGTACTGGTATGAATGAATGTTATTATCAGTTAAAACTGATTAACGCCAGAATTTCCAGTATTCATCTTCATGTTCCGCATACCATTGATGATAGCGAAGGACAACCAGAGGAATCGGTTGAATTTACTTATGAATCAATTAGCTGGGAACATTGCACTGCCGGAACAAGCGCATACAGTTTGTGGGATGAGCGGGTTTTATGAATCAGATCATTAGCACAGGAGCAGACCCGAGAGACCTGCCAGAATTCAGCGCCATCCGGGAGGAAATTAACAAGGCCAGTCATCCGTCGCAGCCAGATCCGAACTGGAAACTGGTAGAATCGCTGGCGCTGACGATTTTTAAGACCAATGGCGTGGATTTACATACCGCAACGTACTATACGCTGGCACGCTCCCGCATACAGGGGCTGGCTGGTTTCTGTGAAGGAATGGAACTACTGGCTGCAATGATAAGTCATGAATGGGATAAATTCTGGCCGCAGAACGGTTCAGCCCGTACTGAAATGCTGGACTGGCTCAACACCCGTACAGGCAATATTTTGCGCCAGCAGATATCTTTCGCGGAAACAGACCTGCCTTTGCTGTACCGCACCGAACGGGCATTGCAGCTTATCTGTGACAAACTCCAGCAGGTAGAGTTGAACCGTCAACCACGCGTCGAAAATTTGCTCTATTTTGTACAAAATACGCGTAAGCGGTTTGAGCCACAACAGAAGAAAGCTGATACTTCAACGCAAACTGCGGTCAGAACACTGGTTTATGCGCCGGAAAGCGTGACATCAAATCAGAACGAAATTGTGCCTCCACTGCCCGACCTGCCAGATATGAAAGTTGAGGTACGCAGTCTGGCAGAGAGTACTCCGCCAGAAAGGGGAACAAAACAAGGCAACATGGTAAAAGGATTTATCTCAGGCATTTTCTGTTCTGTGGCCGTTGCCACTGCACTCTGGCGGTGGCAGGTATATCCGTTGCAACAACAACTCTCGCAGGTTAACGACACCGCTCAAGGTGCCGCGACAGTGTGGATGAGCTCACCTGAACTTGAAAACTATGAGCGCAGACTGCAACAGTTATTTGATACCTCACCGATACAGCCGCTGGAAACCGGGATGCAGATGATACATGTTGCTGACAGCCGCTGGCCGGAAAGCCTGCAACAGCAGCAGGCTACCGCACAGTGGAATGAAACCCTGAAAACCCGCGCACAAAGCAGTCCACAATTACGTGGCTGGTCGCAGACTCGTCAGGATCTACATGCTTTTGCTGATTTGGTGATGCAGCGTGAGAAGGAAGGAATCACTCTGTCGTATATCAAAAATGTTATCTGGCAGGCAGAACGAGGGCTTAGCCAGGAAACTCCTCTGGAGTCCCTGCTGACGCAATATCAGGACACTCGCGAGCAGGGACGGAATACTGACACGCTGGAAAAGCAAATTAACGAGCGAATGGAGGGTGTGCTGAGCCGCTGGTTGTTACTTAAAAATCATGCATTGCCGGAAGAAGTAACCACTGATACCGGAGTGACGAAATAGCAAGGAGTGGAATGTTAACAATTTGATGCTGACCATCAGTCAAGCAGTAGATATCGTTTCTAAAAATACCTCTCCCGCACCTAATATTTACGGACATAAAGCCTGGCTCAAAAAAGAGATGTACTGGATTACGTAAAAATTTTCATACCAATGTCTGCCGCCATAATAATTGGCGGCAGACATTACTGGTTACTGATAACGATTTACCAGGTCTTTCACCATCGAGGTATATGTTTTTTGCTTAAGCTGGTAAATCTGTTGCTCGGTAACATCTGCGGTTGCTTTTTTATCATTATCGGAATCCTTTTTATCGGCATGAGGGAAAATCACTTTATATTCATAATTCACCGGCGACCAGGTAGCCCACTCACCCGTTGCTACATCCACCAGCGTAAAACGTATCAGGTAACGAAGAGAGATACCGTCGGTCAGTTGTTGATTTTTGTAATCGGACCATACTGTTAATTTCAAAGCCGAATCATATTTTCCTGTCTGCAACGTATCCTGGTAAACAATGATCGCTTTCTGATGGCCTTTTGCAGCCACAAAACGCAGTGCCTGCATCCAGTTCATGTTTTCAGCAACTGCCCCATCTTTATTTTCATCTTTATTACAGGCAAGTGGTTTCTGTTTATCCGGGATCCCTGAGAAAGTTGCTACTACATAATATTTGTTCATTTCCTGTTGCATAATCGACTCTGGGGCACGACTACCGGACTGAACCAGGATAACCTGGGAATTAAGAGGAACACGAAACACATCTTCTTCTACTGCAGCCTGGATATCTTCTTCAGACACAGCAAGGGTAGTTTCATTGCCAAAAATATCTTTATCCGTTAAATACGTTCCTGAATCTTTATTATTAACATATCTCGATGACACTACTCCTGTTTTTTTGGCATCAATAGATGACTTAGACATACATCCGATCAATAATAATGACGACAAAGATAAAATAATAGCATTTCTGACAAAAATATTTTCATCCTAACCTTAAATCCCTATCCCAACGTTGGTACAGATTATAAAATTATATCTGCATAATAAAGATATAATTAAACTAATAGCAGTCTTTAGTTTTTAAACTATAGTTTTAAGAAATGCTTTATTAAAGATATGGAATAAGATAGATGCTTTTAAGAGGGGAACGAAAACGGACGATAATAAGCTAAAACGACAAAGGCCTGAATCATTGCTGATTCAGGCCTTTTGAATAGTGGCGGAACGGACGGGACTCGAACCCGCGACCCCCTGCGTGACAGGCAGGTATTCTAACCGACTGAACTACCGCTCCGCTGTGTTCCCTTGGGAACGAGGCGAATATTACGGGTTACCCTCGAACTCGTCAACGCTTTTTATGATGTTTTGAATCGTTTGCTGCAAAAATCGCCCACCTGACTATTTTCACAGCAAAAACAGGCGTTTTACGCTCGCCAGAGGCAGCTTCCACCCTTCTTTTGAACCAGATCGAGACGGGATTCGTGCGCCGCCAGCTCTTCATCGGAGGCAAAAACAACCCGTAGTTTGCTTCCCGCACGGTTTACACGCTGAATGCCAACATCGTTTCGTTGCTGCTGCCCTTCCCCTTCCATCGAAAAAGCCATCGATGTCTGGCCGCCGGTCATCAGCAGATATACATCGGCCAGAATCTGGGCATCGAGCAGAGCCCCGTGGAGTGTACGTTTGCTGTTATCGATTTCGTAGCGTGAGCACAACGCATCGAGGCTGTTGCGCTTCCCGGGGAACATCTTCCTCGCCAGCGCCAGGCTATCGGTAACTTTGCAGAAAGTATCCGTTTTCGGAATACCGCGATTCAGCTTGCCGAACTCGTAGTCCATAAAGCCGATATCGAACGATGCGTTATGGATGACCAGTTCCGCTCCACGGATATAGTCCATAAACTCGTCGGCAATCTCGCCAAAGGTCGGCTTATCCAGCAGGAACTCATCGGCAATCCCGTGAACGCCGAACGCTTCAGGATCCACCAGCCGATCGGGCTTGAGGTAAAAGTGGAAGTTATTTCCGGTCAGACGACGGTTGATCACCTCGACGGCACCGATCTCGATG
Source organism: Pseudocitrobacter faecalis (assembly GCF_965231525.1). Classification (NCBI taxonomy): domain Bacteria; kingdom Pseudomonadati; phylum Pseudomonadota; class Gammaproteobacteria; order Enterobacterales; family Enterobacteriaceae; genus Pseudocitrobacter; species Pseudocitrobacter faecalis. The sequence continues at coordinate 3,487,949 of NZ_CBDDNJ010000002.1, forward strand.
ATCTTATGCCCTTCGTAGTGTGCCCCGATCTGGTTCATACCGGTGGTTTCCGTATCGAGGACGATCTGTCGTGTAATTGCAGTGCTCATATCGGTCATTTATGTCAGACTTGTCGTTTACGTGTCGATTTCAATACAGGAAGTCTACCAGAGATGCTTAAACAGGTAGAAATTTTCACCGATGGTTCATGCCTCGGTAATCCAGGGCCTGGCGGCTATGGCGCCATTTTACGCTATCGTCAGAAGGAGAAAACCTTTAGCGAAGGCTATTATCTGACAACCAATAACCGTATGGAACTGATGGCGGCGATTGTCGCACTTGAAGCGCTGAAAGAACACTGTGCAGTAGTATTAAGCACCGACAGCCAGTACGTGCGTCAGGGGATCACCCAGTGGATCCACAACTGGAAGAAGCGCGGCTGGAAAACCGCAGATAAAAAACCTGTTAAGAATGTCGATCTGTGGAAACGTCTGGATGCCGCACTGGGTCAGCATGAAATTCACTGGATGTGGGTAAAAGGCCACGCCGGGCATCCGGAGAACGAACGCTGTGATGAACTGGCACGCGCGGCAGCCTCCTCTCCAACCCAGGAAGATACCGGATACCAGCCAGACGCTTAAGCGTTTGGCTTTTTATATTGCCGCGTCGCGCCCACGGCCTGTGGGATGCGGCTTTTCGCTTTATTCTGCTTCATCGGGTTAAGCGTCAGCGGAATCGTCCGTTTACGCGCTACAATATATTGCACACAGCCCAACGCCGGTAGATGCGTACTCAACAGTTTCCCGCCCTGCTTTGTCCAGGGCAAAACCTGCGCTCTTCCCTGATGCAATACTTCAAAATTAAGCAGTGCCAGCCAGTCCAGCTGGCGCGTCAGAGTAAACATGCGGCTGTTGTAGGGAATTTTGTTGCGCAGCATGGGCACCCACTTTCGCAAGCCGACCAGGCTGATAGGGTTGAAGCTGGTGATAATCAGCCAGCCATCATCAATCAGCACGCGGTCAGCTTCTCGCAACATGCGATGCGGATCTGAACACCAGGGAAGCGTATGCGCCAGCAGGCAGGCATCCACCGACTTCTCGGCAAAGGGTAAATAGAGAGGGTCGGCGTTGACCTGAATCGGGTTGCCCGCCAGCGAGACGTTAACCTGATGTGAGATAGCACAGGCTTCCGTGTTAATTTCTGCGCTCAGGTTCCCAATTTTAAGCAAATGAAAACCATAGAGTTTCGTAAGCCAGGGTTTCAGTTGACGCTCCAGCGCCTCGCGATAATACTCACCCCAGGGCATTTCAGCCCAATGACCGGGCGCTGCGACTGTTTGAGGTATCCTTGCCGGTTTCATCACAACCTTCCGTTCGTTTTAAGAGGTAATTTATGAATCTTAACAGTATTCCCGCGTTTCAGGACAACTACATCTGGGTTCTGAGCGACGACGCAGGTCGCTGCCTGATTGTCGATCCCGGCGAGGCCGCACCGGTTTTGCGTGCAATTAAAGAAAACAACTGGCAACCGGAAGCGATTTTCCTGACGCACCACCATGCCGATCATGTCGGCGGCGTGGCAGAATTGCGCCAGCACTTTCCATATCTTGAGGTTTATGGCCCTGCCGAAACGCAAGATAAGGGAACGACGAAGGTGGTCGCTGAGGGGGATAAAGTGTCCGTTTTCGGACATGAATTTTGTATCATCGCCACGCCAGGTCACACTTTAGGACATATCTGTTTCTTTAACATGCCTTATCTGTTTTGCGGCGACACGATGTTCTCCGGTGGCTGCGGGCGGCTTTTTGAAGGCACAGCAACCCAAATGTATCAATCACTTAAGAAAATAAGCGCACTTCCTGACGATACGTTAATTTGTTGTGCACATGAGTACACTTTATCAAATATGAAGTTTGCCCTGAGCATCCTACCGCATGATTTGTTCATAAATGAATACTATCGAGAAGTTAAGGAGTTACGTGCTAAAAATCAAAAGACACTCCCCGTTACTCTGAAAAATGAGCGTCGTAATAATATTTTTCTAAGAACAGATGATGTTGATTTTATTAGTGAAATTTCAAAAGAAACAAAATTGCTACAACCTTCTGAGCGTTTTGCATGGTTAAGGGCAAAGAAAGACAACTTCTGATACTTCGCGGTTGCGTTTTGAAAAGTTCGCCGTTATGATCGGTCGTCTTTTAAGCAACTATTGACACACACATGAAGGCAAAAGCGATATTACTCGCCTCTGTCCTGCTGGTGGGGTGCCAGGCGTCAAAGCACGATGGCAATATCCAACAGCACGCACAGAGCCTTTCTGCGGCTAGTCAAGGAGAAGCGGGTAAGTTTGCAAGTCAGGCGCGGTGGATGGACGATGGGACATTCTACGCGCAGGATCAGGACTTGTGGGCTTCCATTGGCGACGAGCTAAAGATGGGAATTCCGGAAAATACCCGGATTCGCGAACAGAAACAGAAGTATTTAAGCAATAAGAGCTATCTCCACGATGTAACTTTACGGGCAGAGCCGTATATGTACTGGATAGCCGGGCAAGTTAAGAAACGTAACATGCCTATGGAACTGGTATTACTACCCATAGTGGAGAGCGCTTTTGACCCGCACGCAACGTCTGGCGCCAATGCCGCAGGCATTTGGCAGATCATTCCGAGCACAGGGCGCAATTACGGTCTGAAACAGACCCGCAGTTACGACGCACGCCGCGATGTTGTTGCCTCCACAACAGCAGCGCTGGATATGATGCAGCGTCTTAACAAGATGTTCGACGGCGACTGGTTATTAACCGTGGCGGCGTACAACAGCGGTGAAGGCCGTGTAATGAAGGCAATGAAAGCGAACAAAGCGCGTGGTAAACCCACCGATTTCTGGTCGCTGCCGCTGCCTCAGGAAACCAAGCTTTACGTACCGAAAATGCTGGCTTTGAGCGATATTCTCAAAAACAGTAAACGTTACGGTGTGCGACTGCCAACACCAGATGAAAGCCGTGCACTGGCGCGAGTACGTCTCGATAGCCCTGTTGACATGAAACAGCTGGCCGATATGGCGGGTATTTCAGTCAACAAGCTGAAGACGTTTAACGCGGGCGTAAAAGGCTCCACGCTGGGCGCAAGTGGCCCGAAGTACGTGATGGTGCCGCAAAAGCATGCTGACCAGCTGCGTGAATCGCTGGCATCAGGTGATATTGCCGCAGTCCAGCCAACGCTGGTTGCTGACAATACGCCATTGCAGAGCCGCAGCTATAAAGTACGCTCAGGTGACACCCTGTCAGGTATCGCATCACGTCTCGGCGTGTCTGCGAGCGACCTGAAACAGTGGAATAACCTGCGCGGCAATAATCTGAAGATTGGTCAGAGCTTAACGGTTGGCGCAGGCAACAGCGCAGCGCAGCTTGCTAAAAACAGCGATAGCATTACCTATCGCGTACGTAAAGGCGACTCGCTGTCCAGTATTGCTAAACGTCACGGCGTAAACATCAAAGATGTGATGCGCTGGAACGATGATACTGACAACCTGAAACCGGGCGATCAGCTGACGTTGTTTGTGAAGAACAACGACCGTCCCGATTCCTGATCGGCAAATAAGAAAAAAGGCACCGTTATCCGGTGCCTTTTTTGTATCTAGCGTGCTTTATGCGCTTCAAACATGATGGTATCGCTGGTAAAGGAGCCATCCTCCTGTAACGCATACCACGTTTTTACTTCTGCAGACGCACTCGCCTGATAGAGCCGTATCGCCTCGCACAACGCCGCGGGCGTGCGCATACGTTCAACCCATGACGCGAAATTCAGGGGTAATCTGTCGGTAATCAGGTTATCCACCGCCAGCCCCGCTTCTGTCGTCAGCGCCAGCCACTCGCCGCTGGAGTAGTTACGAACATGCGAGGTATCACGCAGTGCTTCAACCGTTTGCAGCCAGATGTCGCGTACCGGATGGCCGGGTGACATCACATCCATAATAATCAGCGTACCGCCCGGCTTCAGCACGCGCTTCACTTCCCGCAGAGCCTGACCCACATCGTGCCAGTGGTGCGCCGAATAGCGGCTAATCACGACCTCAAAACTGGCATCCTCAAAAGGCAACGATTCGGCAAATCCCTGACGTGTTGAGACATTATTCAGCCCCTTATCACGCGCCGCCTGAGCGACCACCGCCAGCATCTGGCTGGATAAGTCATAAGCCGTGACCTGCGCCACTTCACCCGCCGCGACAAAACTGGCGTGTCCCGCGCCGCAGCCTAAATCCAGCAGGTGAGCCTCAGGGAAATCCGCCAGACGAGCGTTCAGACGCTGTAAATCACGGCCAGATGCATGTACCGCACTGGTTAAATAGGCTTGCGCCTGAGAACCGAACTGCTTTTCAACGTTGTCATGGTGGGAATGTGTTGTCATTGTGCTGTCCTTGGTTGTGTTTGAAATTAAGGGCAGCACTGAAGGATCAGGTCTGCCCATGGCAGACCTGACGCACCTCTATTTGACAGGTATGCCGGGACTGAATTCGACGAGTAGCGGGTTGTGATCGGAAGCACGCGTCACCAAAACCGATGCGTCGTGCACGTTCAAACCACGGTAGAAGACAAAATCGAGCGGACGACCAAACGCGCGACGGCGCTGATCATCAGAAAAACGGACTTCGCGCAGCGACATTTCGCGGGCAAAGCGGTAGAGCGCATTCATGCGCGGACGGCTCCACGCATTAAAATCACCGGCCATAATCACCGGGCCACTGTGATGCGCGATCTGATCGCCAATCGGCAGGAGCTGTTTACTGTAAACATCGACGCCAAGGCTGAAATTCACCGCATGGATATTCACCACCATCAGCAGACGCGAGTCAGGAAGTGGGTAAACGGTTACTAACGCAGATTTTGCCAGGCGCAGAATAGGTTCGCGCTCGCGCAGCGGGCAGCAATAAACAGGTTGTGCAGAAGAAAGCGTCATCACACCAGAGGGATGCTGTGGCAGGACGAATGCAGGAACCTGATCCGCGGCTAAATAGTTAGTGGTCGCAAACTTCACCAGCTCGGGCGTCGTTTGCGCTTCCTGAAGGAGCATCAGGTGGGCATCTTTACCAAAATTTTTCAGCACCGACAGCCATTCGGCACGCTGCTGCTTGAAGATATTCCACACCAGAACGCGAATATTTTCTTCAGTACTTAATGGTGCACCTGCGGGCAGTGCCTGCCCCATACCTGCATACATCCCAGGCGGAGGCAAAATTCGCTCCGCTGGTTGACCGGCGATGTAACGCATAGCATAGGTATTTTTTCGCACTTTCTTTTTTTGACCTCAATAAACAAAGAACCAACCTGTTACCAGGATGGTTCTTCAGTTATAGGGATTTTTGCTCACAGTTTCAACGCTAATCGCGATAAAGCTGTGTGAACTTCTGTAAGCAAGCGCTTACTCGTTTTATATTAGCCTAATACCAGGCGATTTGTCTTATCCAGACGACCGCTCAGGGCAATCAGCAACAATGCCACCAGAACAATCACTGCGCCAATCCATGGGGTTTGCGCCAGGCCATAATGCTCCACCGTTTGGCCGCCGATAACAGAGCCCAGCGCGATGCCAATGTTAAAGGCTGCGATATTAAGGCCGGACGCCACATCAACCGCTGAAGGCGTATACTCTTCAGCTTTCTGTACAACATAGACCTGCAGACCCGGAACGTTGCCAAAAGCAAATATCCCCATCACCAGCACCGTCGCCAGCGCAGCATACTGAATCGAGGCGGTGAACTGAAACACCAACAATAAAACCATCAGTGCAGCGAAGATAAATTTTAGCGCCGGTACCGCACCATGTTTATCAGCCAGTTTACCACCCCAGATATTGCCAATTGCGACGGAAACGCCGTATCCCAGCAGGATCCAACTCACCGCGCCTGGTGTAAAACCAGCCAGGTTCTGCATCATCGGCGCAAGGAAAGTGAACGCGGTAAATACGCCACCGTAGCCGAGTGCAGTTACCGCATAAATCATCAGCAGACGTGGATGCGTCAGCACCTTAACCTGTTCACGCAGACTGGCTGGCGCACGGCTGGGAATATTATTTGGCACCAGAATCGCACTGGCAATTAAGGCAACCACACCCAGCGCGGAGACCGCAAGGAACGTTTCACGCCAACCGAAGTGTTGACCAATAAACGTGCCTAACGGTACCCCGGTAACCAGCGCGACCGTGAGCCCGCCAAACATAATAGCAATCGCAGATGCAGCTTTCTCTTTCGGCACCAGACTGGTGGCGATCGTGGAACCAATTGAGAAGAATACGCCATGCGCCAGGCCCGTCATCAGGCGAGCCAACACCAACGTGGCATAACCCGGCGCCTGCCAGGCCAGCAGGTTACCGAGGGTAAAAAGCACCATCAGCCCCAGCAACAGCTGTTTGCGCGGCAGTTTACCGGTGAGCGCGGTCAGAACCGGTGCGCCAATGGCAACACCCAATGCATAGATAGACACCAGCAGGCCGGCGGATGGCAGGGAGATAGATAACTGTTCAGCAATGGTTGGCACCAGTCCAACAATGACAAATTCCGTTGTGCCTATCGCAAAAGCACTGATAGTCAACGCAAGTAACGCCAGAGGCATAATTTACTCCACATCATTCAGTATTAAGATGACATGAAGTATGCCGGGATGTTTTAATAACAAAAACCATCAAAATCTCAATTGAATTTTGCATCAGGTGCAACAATGAAAGCTACCTCAGAAGAAATTGCCATTTTCGTTGCCGTCGTCGAGAGCGGCAGCTTCAGCCGTGCGGCGGAGCAGCTTGGCCAGGCCAACTCGGCGGTCAGCCGGGCCGTAAAAAAACTCGAGTCTAAGCTGGGTGTTGGCCTGCTCAACCGAACGACGCGCCAGCTCAGCCTGACAGAAGAAGGCGAGCGCTATTTCCGACGTGTGCAGGTAATTCTGCAGGAGATGGCGGCCGCTGAAGACGAAGTAATGGAGACGCGCCGCGTACCGCGCGGGGTGCTACGTGTGGATGCCGCGACGCCTGTGACACTCAATTTTCTGACGCCGTTGATTAAGCCCTTTCGCGAACGCTATCCGGAAATCACGCTTTCTCTGGTCTCCTCGGAGACGTTTATCAATCTGATTGAGAGAAAGGTAGATGTGGCCATTCGCGCGGGGGCGTTAAGCGATTCCAGCCTGCGCGCCAGGCCGCTATTTACCAGTTATCGTAAGATAGTCGCCTCGCCGGACTACATCGCGCGTCATGGCAAACCGGAAACCGTTGCCGAACTTAAGGATCATCTGTGTTTAGGCTTTACTGAACCAGCCACGCTGAATACCTGGCCGGTCTCCTGTTGCGATGGTCAGTTGCATGAAATTACCAGTGGGCTGTCGTCCAATAGTGGAGAAACCATTAAACAGCTCTGCCTGAACGGGAATGGAATTGCGTGTCTGTCGGATTATATGATTATGAAGGAGTTGGAGCGGGGAGAATTCGTGGAGTTGCTCGCCGAACATCGCGTGCCGGTCGAGATGCCGTTTAGCGCGGTATATTACAGTGATAAAGCAGTGAGCCCGCGGATCCGGGCCTTCATTGATTTCCTGAGTGAACATGCGGGCAGCTTTGCCGCCCGCACGCAGGAGAGTTAATCCCAGTTCGGCGCCAGGCCGTCCGGGCTGACCAGGCGGTCGTTGCAATCCAGTGCAGCGATCGCTTTTTTGTCTTCGGCATCCAGTTGCAGATCCAGCGCCAGCAGGTTACTTGCCAGGTTTTCACGTTTGGTAGAAGAAGGAATAACCGAGTACCCCTCCCCCATCGCCCATGCCAGAATCACCTGTGCTGGTGTAGCATTATGTTTTGCGGCAATACGCACAATAGTTTCATCTTTCAGCGCTTTACCATAAGCCAGGGTCATATACGAGGTGATGTGAATACCGTGCTCACTCGCCCAGTCCACCACTTTCCGGTTTTGCAGGTACGGGGAAAGCTCAACCTGATTGGTCGCGATATTCTCGGCGCCAACTGCAGCGATCGCTTTTTCCATCAGCGGGATCGTAAAGTTAGAGATACCAATTTCCCGCGTCAGGCCCTGTTTTTTTGCTTCCAGCAACGCGTGCATGAACTCGTCGACAGAAACAGCATCGTTTGGCGATGGCCAGTGAACCAGGGTTAAATCGACATATTCTGTGCGCAGCTTTTTCAGGCTCTCTTTGAGGCTTGGGATAAGCTTCTCTTTGCTCAGATTCTCAGTCCAGATCTTGGTGGTGATAAAGATCTCTTCACGCGGTACGTTGCTTTCAGCAATCGCCTGACCCACGGCGGCTTCGTTATCGTAGATTTGCGCAGTATCGACGGCACGATAACCAAGTTCCAGCGCAGTTTTTACCGAAGCGATGACCACGTCATCTTTCAGACGGAAAGTACCAAGACCAAATGCAGGGATAGACATAGTGTTCCTCTTTAATCCTTTGTTTTGATAGCAAAGAGGATTATGGCGATGTGGATGGGAGAGAAAAAGAGTGAAAAATGCAGAGGATTTTTGCTAAAAACGCAACAATCAGTCAATAAACGAAAAAAAACCCTGAGCGTTAACTCAGGGCTTCTTAATAAGTGGCGGAACGGACGGGACTCGAACCCGCGACCCCCTGCGTGACAGGCAGGTATTCTAACCGACTGAACTACCGCTCCACCGAATTTCTTTTACAACCACCGATTTTATGACCGGCTTACTGCTTTATTTGATGCCTGGCAGTTCCCTACTCTCGCATGGGGAGACCCCACACTACCATCGGCGCTACGGCGTTTCACTTCTGAGTTCGGCATGGGGTCAGGTGGGACCACCGCGCTACTGCCGCCAGGCAAATTCTGTTTTATCAGACCGCTTCTGCGTTCTGATGTAATCTGTATCAAGCTTACTTCTCGATGTCTCTTCGCCAAAACATCTTCGGCGTTGTAAGGTTAAGCCTCACGGTTCATTAGTACTGGTTAGCTCAATGCATCGCTGCACTTACACACCCAGCCTATCAACGTCGTCGTCTTCAACGTTCCTTCAGGAGACTTAAAGTCTCAGGGAGAACTCATCTCGGGGCAAGTTTCGTGCTTAGATGCTTTCAGCACTTATCTCTTCCGCATGTAGCTACCGGGCAATGCCATTGGCATGACAACCCGAACACCAGTGATGCGTCCACTCCGGTCCTCTCGTACTAGGAGCAGCCCCCTCAATTCTCCAGCGCCCACGGCAGATAGGGACCGAACTGTCTCACGACGTTCTAAACCCAGCTCGCGTACCACTTTAAATGGCGAACAGCCATACCCTTGGGACCTACTTCAGCCCCAGGATGTGATGAGCCGACATCGAGGTGCCAAACACCGCCGTCGATATGAACTCTTGGGCGGTATCAGCCTGTTATCCCCGGAGTACCTTTTATCCGTTGAGCGATGGCCCTTCCATTCAGAACCACCGGATCACTATGACCTGCTTTCGCACCTGCTCGCGCCGTCACGCTCGCAGTCAAGCTAGCTTATGCCATTGCACTAACCTCCTGATGTCCGACCAGGATTAGCTAACCTTCGTGCTCCTCCGTTACTCTTTGGGAGGAGACCGCCCCAGTCAAACTACCCACCAGACACTGTCCGCAACCCGGATCACGGGTCTACGTTAGAACATCAAACATTAAAGGGTGGTATTTCAAGGTTGGCTCCATGCAGACTGGCGTCCACACTTCAAAGCCTCCCACCTATCCTACACATCAAGGCTCAATGTTCAGTGTCAAGCTATAGTAAAGGTTCACGGGGTCTTTCCGTCTTGCCGCGGGTACACTGCATCTTCACAGCGAGTTCAATTTCACTGAGTCTCGGGTGGAGACAGCCTGGCCATCATTACGCCATTCGTGCAGGTCGGAACTTACCCGACAAGGAATTTCGCTACCTTAGGACCGTTATAGTTACGGCCGCCGTTTACCGGGGCTTCGATCAAGAGCTTCGCCTTACAGCTAACCCCATCAATTAACCTTCCGGCACCGGGCAGGCGTCACACCGTATACGTCCACTTTCGTGTTTGCACAGTGCTGTGTTTTTAATAAACAGTTGCAGCCAGCTGGTATCTTCGACTGATTTCAGCTCCACGGGTAAACCGCTTCACCTACATATCAGCGTGCCTTCTCCCGAAGTTACGGCACCATTTTGCCTAGTTCCTTCACCCGAGTTCTCTCAAGCGCCTTGGTATTCTCTACCTGACCACCTGTGTCGGTTTGGGGTACGATTCGATGTTACCTATAGCTTAGAGGCTTTTCCTGGAAGCAGGGCATTTGTCACTTCAGCACCGTAGTGCCTCGTCATCACGTCTCAGTCTTAAAGCAAACCGGATTTACCTGGTCTGCAAACCTACACGCTTAAACCGGGACAACCGTCGCCCGGCCAACATAGCCTTCTCCGTCCCCCCTTCGCAGTAACACCAAGTACAGGAATATTAACCTGTTTCCCATCGACTACGCCTTTCGGCCTCGCCTTAGGGGTCGACTCACCCTGCCCCGATTAACGTTGGACAGGAACCCTTGGTCTTCCGGCGTGCGGGTTTTTCACCCGCATTATCGTTACTTATGTCAGCATTCGCACTTCTGATACCTCCAGCATGCCTCACGACACACCTTCAACGGCTTACAGAACGCTCCCCTACCCAACAACACTTAGTGTCGCTGCCGCAGCTTCGGTGCACAGTTTAGCCCCGTTACATCTTCCGCGCAGGCCGACTCGACCAGTGAGCTATTACGCTTTCTTTAAATGATGGCTGCTTCTAAGCCAACATCCTGGCTGTCTGAGCCTTCCCACATCGTTTCCCACTTAACTGTGACTTTGGGACCTTAGCTGGCGGTCTGGGTTGTTTCCCTCTTCACGACGGACGTTAGCACCCGCCGTGTGTCTCCCGTGATAACATTCTTCGGTATTCGCAGTTTGCATCGGGTTGGTAAGTCGGGATGACCCCCTAGCCGAAACAGTGCTCTACCCCCGAAGATGAGTTCACGAGGCGCTACCTAAATAGCTTTCGGGGAGAACCAGCTATCTCCCGGTTTGATTGGCCTTTCACCCCCAGCCACAAGTCATCCGCTAATTTTTCAACATTAGTCGGTTCGGTCCTCCAGTTAGTGTTACCCAACCTTCAACCTGCCCATGGCTAGATCACCGGGTTTCGGGTCTATACCCTGCAACTTAACGCCCAGTTAAGACTCGGTTTCCCTTCGGCTCCCCTATTCGGTTAACCTTGCTACAGAATATAAGTCGCTGACCCATTATACAAAAGGTACGCAGTCACCTAACAAGTAGGCTCCCACTGCTTGTACGTACACGGTTTCAGGTTCTTTTTCACTCCCTCGCCGGGGTTCTTTTCGCCTTTCCCTCACGGTACTGGTTCACTATCGGTCAGTCAGGAGTATTTAGCCTTGGAGGATGGTCCCCCCATATTCAGACAGGATACCACGTGTCCCGCCCTACTCTTCGAGTTCACAGCATATGCATTTTGGTGTACGGGACTATCACCCTGTACCGTCGGACTTTCCAGACCGTTCCACTAACACACATGCTGATTCAGACTCTGGGCTGCTCCCCGTTCGCTCGCCGCTACTGGGGGAATCTCGGTTGATTTCTTTTCCTCGGGGTACTTAGATGTTTCAGTTCCCCCGGTTCGCTTCATTACGCTATGTATTCACGTAATGATAGTGTGACGAATCACACTGGGTTTCCCCATTCGGAAATCGCCGGTTATAACGGTTCATATCACCTTACCGACGCTTATCGCAGATTAGCACGTCCTTCATCGCCTCTGACTGCCAGGGCATCCACCGTGTACGCTTAGTCGCTTAACCTCACAACCCGAAGATGTTTCACTTCGCGTTGCGAAAATTTGAGAGACTCACGAATAATCTTTCGACTATTCAGTGTTTCAATTTTCAGCTTGATCCAGATTTTTAAAGAGCAAAACTTCGCAGTGAACCTTTTCAGGTACACTCTGAAGTTTTCTTGGTTTTTGCAGTAAAGATGGTGGAGCTATGCGGGATCGAACCGCAGACCTCCTGCGTGCAAAGCAGGCGCTCTCCCAGCTGAGCTATAGCCCCATCGTAGGTCAATCTCTGTAACCGTAATTCGTTTTGAGACAAGGCGTGGGATGGCGAAGCATACTGAAGTATGCGAGTCATTCCGCAACGCAGTATCAGAACGAATTTGGTAGGCCTGAGTGGACTTGAACCACCGACCTCACCCTTATCAGGGGTGCGCTCTAACCACCTGAGCTACAAGCCTGCAGAGATTTTTTACTGCTAATTTTCATCAGACAATCTGTGTGAGCACTTCAAGGAACGGTTCTTTAAGGTAAGGAGGTGATCCAACCGCAGGTTCCCCTACGGTTACCTTGTTACGACTTCACCCCAGTCATGAATCACAAAGTGGTAAGCGCCCTCCCGAAGGTTAAGCTACCTACTTCTTTTGCAACCCACTCCCATGGTGTGACGGGCGGTGTGTACAAGGCCCGGGAACGTATTCACCGTAGCATTCTGATCTACGATTACTAGCGATTCCGACTTCATGGAGTCGAGTTGCAGACTCAATCCGGACTACGACATACTTTATGAGGTCCGCTTGCTCTCGCGAGGTCGCTTCTCTTTGTATATGCCATTGTAGCACGTGTGTAGCCCTGGTCGTAAGGGCCATGATGACTTGACGTCATCCCCACCTTCCTCCAGTTTATCACTGGCAGTCTCCTTTGAGTTCCCGGCCTAACCGCTGGCAACAAAGGATAAGGGTTGCGCTCGTTGCGGGACTTAACCCAACATTTCACAACACGAGCTGACGACAGCCATGCAGCACCTGTCTCACAGTTCCCGAAGGCACCAAAGCATCTCTGCTAAGTTCTGTGGATGTCAAGACCAGGTAAGGTTCTTCGCGTTGCATCGAATTAAACCACATGCTCCACCGCTTGTGCGGGCCCCCGTCAATTCATTTGAGTTTTAACCTTGCGGCCGTACTCCCCAGGCGGTCGACTTAACGCGTTAGCTCCGGAAGCCACGCCTCAAGGGCACAACCTCCAAGTCGACATCGTTTACAGCGTGGACTACCAGGGTATCTAATCCTGTTTGCTCCCCACGCTTTCGCACCTGAGCGTCAGTCTTCGTCCAGGGGGCCGCCTTCGCCACCGGTATTCCTCCAGATCTCTACGCATTTCACCGCTACACCTGGAATTCTACCCCCCTCTACGAGACTCAAGCTTGCCAGTTTCAAATGCAGTTCCCAGGTTGAGCCCGGGGATTTCACATCTGACTTAACAAACCGCCTGCGTGCGCTTTACGCCCAGTAATTCCGATTAACGCTTGCACCCTCCGTATTACCGCGGCTGCTGGCACGGAGTTAGCCGGTGCTTCTTCTGCGAGTAACGTCAATTGCTGTGGTTATTAACCACAACACCTTCCTCCTCGCTGAAAGTACTTTACAACCCGAAGGCCTTCTTCATACACGCGGCATGGCTGCATCAGGCTTGCGCCCATTGTGCAATATTCCCCACTGCTGCCTCCCGTAGGAGTCTGGACCGTGTCTCAGTTCCAGTGTGGCTGGTCATCCTCTCAGACCAGCTAGGGATCGTCGCCTAGGTGAGCCATTACCCCACCTACTAGCTAATCCCATCTGGGCACATCCGATGGCAAGAGGCCCGAAGGTCCCCCTCTTTGGTCTTGCGACATTATGCGGTATTAGCTACCGTTTCCAGTAGTTATCCCCCTCCATCAGGCAGTTTCCCAGACATTACTCACCCGTCCGCCACTCGTCAGCAAAGCAGCAAGCTGCTTTCTGTTACCGTTCGACTTGCATGTGTTAGGCCTGCCGCCAGCGTTCAATCTGAGCCATGATCAAACTCTTCAATTTAAGTTTGATGCTCGTGAATTAAACTTCGTAATGAATTACGTGTTCACTCAGAGACTTGGTATTCATTTATCGTCTTGCGACGTTAAGAATCCGTATCGTTGAGTGCCCACACAGATTGTCTGATAAATTGTTAAAGAGCAGTTGCGACGCGCTTTAGCGGACTGTCGCGAGGTGGCGTATATTACGCTTTCCTCTCTCAGAGTCAACCCTGATTTTCAGGATTTTTCTCTTCAACCAACTCGGCTGTTTGTGTGAAGTGATTCACATCCGCCGTGTCGATGGAGGCGCATTATAGGGAGTTCTCTGAAGGCCGCAATAGAAAAATGACAGAAAAATGACTGACTGCTGCATTCCACAGCAACACCCCACTTTATACCCACTTGCCCACAGAGTTATCCACAAAAAGCCGTTTTAACCGGCCTTAGTTATGCGGCTTAACAAGCGCAGGCAGGTCCGCAAGGCTGTTAATCACAATATCTGCCGCCTGTTCCGCTTCCTCTGTTACCGGCTTTCCGGTGCGAACCAGAACCTTGGTGCCAACATTTGCCGCCGCAGCAGCCTGCATGTCTTCCAGTTTATCGCCCACCATATAAGAAGAAGCCATATCAATGTGCAGATACTCCTGGGCGGATTTGAACATACCCGGATGCGGTTTACGGCAATCACACACCTGGCGATACTCTTCTACCGTCCCCTGCGGGTGGTGCGGACAATAATAGATGCCATCCAGGTCAACGCCGCGATCGGCAAGCGACCAGTCCATCCACTCGGTCAGGGTTTCAAACTGCGCTTCGGTAAATTTGCCGCGCGCGATCCCGGACTGGTTAGTCACCAGCACCAGCGCATAACCCATCTCTTTTAATTTACGCATGGCATCAATAACGCCATCGATAAATTCAAAATCATCTATTTCATGGACATAACCATGATCGACATTAATCGTGCCATCACGATCGAGAAAAATAGCGGGTACAGACTTTGCCACCGTGTTGCTCCTGAATAAGGCGTGTGACGTTAGTATCTCATGTTTCGACGGGCAATAAAGTGCTGATCGTACAAAGCCGGATTGATTTAGACGTCTGGATGCCTTAACATCCGTTCAGTTGACGGCTATCGACCGTTTCTGGCAGAAGAAAATGCCACGGCAAACCTATAAGCGATAATAAATAGTCTAATGATTAAACTTTCGAATATCACCAAAGTGTTCCAGCAGGGGAACCGCACCATACAGGCGTTGAACAACGTTAGCCTGCATGTTCCTGCCGGGCAGATTTACGGCGTCATTGGCGCATCCGGCGCGGGTAAAAGCACGCTGATTCGCTGCGTAAACCTGCTTGAGCGTCCAACCCAGGGAAGCGTTGAAGTGGGTGGGCAGGAGCTGACTGCACTTTCCGAGGGCGAGCTGACCAAAGCACGCCGTCAAATTGGTATGATCTTCCAGCATTTTAACCTGCTCTCTTCCCGTACCGTTTTTGGTAACGTGGCATTACCGCTGGAGCTGGACAACACCCCGAAAGAGGAAGTGACACGTCGCGTCACGGAGTTGCTGGATCTGGTCGGTCTTGGCGATAAACACGACAGCTACCCGGCAAATCTCTCCGGTGGTCAGAAACAGCGCGTTGCGATTGCGCGCGCACTGGCAAGCAACCCGAAAGTACTCCTTTGCGATGAAGCCACCAGCGCGCTGGACCCGGCAACCACCCGTTCGATTCTCGAACTGCTGAAAGACATTAACCGCCGTCTTGGGTTGACGATCCTGCTCATCACCCACGAAATGGATGTAGTGAAACGTATCTGCGATTGTGTGGCCGTCATCAGCAACGGTGAGCTGATTGAACAGGATACGGTGAGCGAAGTTTTCTCCCATCCGAAAACCCCGCTGGCACAACAGTTTATTCAGTCTACGCTGCATCTGGACATCCCGGATGACTATCAGGCGCGCCTCAAAGCCGAACCATTCGCCGACAGCGTACCGATGCTACGTCTGGAATTCACCGGTCAATCCGTTGATGCGCCGCTGCTCTCCGAGACCGCGCGTCGCTTCAACGTTAACAACAACATTATTAGCGCGCAGATGGATTATGCCGGTGGCGTGAAGTTCGGCATCATGCTGACCGAAATGCACGGCGAACAAAACGATACACAAGCCGCCATTGCCTGGCTGCAACAACACCATGTAAAAGTAGAGGTACTGGGTTATGTCTGAGCCAATGATGTGGTTACTGGCGCGTGGCGTCTGGGAAACGCTGGCGATGACCTTTGTGTCCGGCTTTTTCGGTTTTGTAATTGGCTTACCGGCGGGCGTGCTGCTTTACGTTACGCGTCCGGGGCAAATTATTGAGAATGCCAAGCTGTATCGCATTCTGTCGGCACTGGTGAATATTTTCCGCTCTATTCCTTTTATTATCTTACTGGTATGGATGATTCCATTTACCCGCGTGATCGTCGGAACGTCAATCGGTTTGCAGGCTGCGATCGTTCCCCTGACCGTCGGTGCAGCACCGTTTATCGCCCGTATGGTGGAAAACGCCCTGCTGGAAATCCCTACCGGGCTGATTGAAGCCTCCCGCGCAATGGGTGCCACCCCGATGCAGATCGTCCGTAAAGTCCTGCTGCCGGAAGCGCTGCCGGGTCTGGTGAATGCAGCCACCATCACCCTGATTACGCTGGTTGGCTATTCCGCGATGGGCGGTGCCGTTGGCGCAGGTGGTTTGGGTCAGATTGGCTATCAGTACGGGTATATCGGTTATAACGCGACGGTAATGAATACAGTACTGGTATTACTGGTCGTTCTGGTTTATTTAATTCAGCTATCTGGCGATCGCATCGTTCGGACTGTGACTCATAAATAACGTAATAGACAACACAACTCGAAGAGTTAAGGAAATAACATGGCGTTTAAGTTTAAAACTTTTGCGGCGGTCGGCGCTCTGATCGGTACTCTGGCACTGGCGGGTTGCGGTCAGGACGAGAAAGATCCCAACCACATCAAAGTCGGCGTGATTGTCGGCGCGGAACAGCAGGTTGCTGAAGTTGCCCAGAAAGTAGCGAAAGAGAAATACGGCCTGGACGTAGAACTGGTGACCTTCAACGACTACGTACTGCCTAATGAAGCGCTGAGCAAAGGCGACATCGATGCAAACGCCTTCCAGCACAAACCGTATCTGGATCAGCAGATCAAAGACCGCGGCTACAAACTGGTTTCTGTAGGCTCCACTTTCGTTTACCCGATCGCGGGCTATTCGAAAAAAATCAAATCACTGGATGAACTGCAGCCGGGTTCACAGGTTGCCGTGCCTAACGATCCAACCAACCTTGGTCGTACCCTGCTGCTGTTGCAAAAAGTGGGTCTGATCAAACTGAAAGACGGCATTGGCCTGCTGCCAACCGTTCTGGATATCACCGAGAACCCGAAAAATCTGAAGATCGTTGAACTGGAAGCGCCGCAGCTGCCGCGTTCTCTGGATGACGCGCAAATCGCGCTGGCGGTCATCAACACCACTTATGCCAGCCAGATTGGTCTGACCCCGGCGAAAGACGGCATCTTTGTTGAAGATAAAGACTCCCCGTACGTAAACCTGATCGTGACTCGCGAAGACAACAAAGACGCGGAAAACGTGAAAAAATTCGTACAGGCTTACCAGTCTGACGAAGTGTACGAAGCGGCCAACAAAGTCTTCAACGGTGGCGCGGTAAAAGGCTGGTAAGTTAGCCTCGCTAAGCACTATCTTTCAGGACGGGCGCATGCCCGTCTTGTCATTTCTGCAAGCACCTGATTCAATAAGCGCTGGTCTATCATAATTCGAGGAAATACTATGCGTGCTTTACCGATCTGTTTAATAGCACTGATGTTAGGCGGCTGTTCGATGCTAAACAGATCTCCCGTTGAACCTGTTCAAAGCACCGCGTCTACGCCTAAAACGGAAACCGTAAAACCAAAACCTGTCCGCGCGACGCCGGTGAGAATCTACACCAAGGCGGAAGATTTGGTCGGTAAACCTTTCCGCGATTTAGGTGAAGTCTCCGGCGATTCCTGCCAGGCAACCAATCAGGACTCTCCGCCAAATATCCCGACTGCCCGCAAGCGTATGCAGATCAACGCCTCTAAAATGAAAGCGAACGCGGTTCTGCTGCACAGTTGCGAAGTCACCAGCGGTACGCCAGGCTGCTATCGTCAAGCCGTATGTATCGGTTCGGCGCTTAACGTCTCGGCGAAATGAGCACCTTTCAGTTCGAGCAGATAGGTGTTATCCGCTCACCGTATAAAGAGAAGTTTGCTGTGCCGCGCCAGCCAGGGCTCGTGAAAAGCGGCGGCGGCGAACTTCACTTGATTGCGCCTTATAACCAGGCCGATACCGTTCGCGGCCTGGAAGGGTTCAGCCATTTGTGGGTGCTGTTTGTTTTCCATCAGACGATGGAAGGCGGCTGGCGCCCCACGGTTCGTCCTCCTCGTCTGGGCGGCAATGCCCGCATGGGCGTCTTCGCTACGCGTTCGACCTTTCGTCCGAATCCCATCGGCATGTCGCTGGTTGAACTGCGAGGGATCCGCACCCACAAAGACCAGGTGATTCTGGAACTGGGTAGCCTGGATTTAGTGGATGGCACACCGGTGGTGGATATCAAACCCTATCTGCCGTTTGCTGAAGCCCTGCCTGAGGCTAACGCCAGCTATGCGCAGGACGCGCCACAGGCCGCTGTCGACATCGCGTTTACCACCGAAGTCCAGCAGCAGATTTTATTGCTGGAAAAACGGTATCCACGGCTACAGCAGTTTATCCGTGAAGTGCTGTCACAAGACCCGCGTCCGGCCTACCGTAAAAATGAAGAAGAAGGGAAAACTTACGCCGTTTGGCTACTTGATTTCAACGTGCGCTGGCGCGTAACGCCCGCAGGCTTTGAAGTCTTTGCGCTGGAGGCCAGGTAAATTCACTACACTCTCTTTTGACATCCCCTTCTCGCTGGTAAACTAAATCACTTTTTTTTTGCATCAGGCTTGATTTGAGCCTGTTCGATCGTCCAACTGGAACCGTAACAACATGCGTACTAGCCAATACCTGCTCTCCACTCTGAAGGAGACACCTGCCGACGCCGAGGTTATCAGCCACCAGCTGATGCTGCGCGCCGGGATGATCCGCAAGCTGGCCTCCGGGTTATACACCTGGCTGCCGACCGGCGTGCGCGTCCTGAAAAAAGTCGAAAACATCGTGCGTGAAGAGATGAACAACGCCGGTGCTATCGAGGTGTTAATGCCGGTAGTTCAGCCATCTGAACTATGGCAAGAGAGTGGTCGTTGGGAACAGTATGGCCCGGAACTGCTGCGTATTGCAGACCGTGGCGATCGTCCGTTCGTACTCGGCCCAACTCACGAAGAAGTCATCACCGACCTGATTCGCAATGAACTCAGCTCTTACAAACAGTTGCCGCTGAACTTCTACCAGATCCAGACGAAATTCCGTGACGAAGTTCGCCCGCGTTTCGGTGTGATGCGTTCCCGTGAATTCCTGATGAAAGATGCCTACTCTTTCCATACTTCTCAGGAATCCCTGCAGGAAACCTACGACGCCATGTACGCCGCTTACAGCAAAATCTTCAGCCGTATGGGTCTGGATTTCCGTGCTGTGCAGGCTGATACCGGTTCTATCGGCGGTAGCGCGTCCCACGAATTCCAGGTGCTGGCACAGAGTGGCGAAGATGACGTGATCTTCTCTGACTCATCTGATTACGCCGCTAACATCGAATTTGCCGAAGCCGTTGCGCCGAAAGAACCGCGCGCCGCTGCGACTCAGGAAATGACGCTGGTTGATACGCCGAACGCAAAAACCATCGCTGAGCTGGTTGAGCAGTTTAATCTGCCGATCGAAAAAACCGTCAAAACACTGCTGGTGAAAGCGGCGGAAGGCAGCAAATCTCCGCTGGTTGCGCTGCTGGTACGCGGTGACCACGAGCTGAACGAAGTCAAAGCTGAAAAACTGGCGCAGGTTGCCAGCCCGCTGACTTTCGCGACCGAAGAAGAAATTCGCGCGGTGGTAAAAGCAGGCCCTGGTTCTCTCGGCCCGGTAAACATGCCGATTCCGATGGTTATTGACCGCACCGTTGCTGTGATGAGCGACTTTGGCGCTGGCGCAAACATCGACGGTAAACACTACTTCGGTATCAACTGGGATCGCGATGTCGCGACGCCTGAAGTTGCGGATATCCGTAACGTGGTTGCCGGCGACCCGAGCCCGGACGGTAAAGGTACGCTGTTGATTAAACGTGGTATCGAAGTCGGCCACATCTTCCAGTTGGGTACCAAGTACTCGGAAGCGATGAAAGCCTCTGTACAGGGCGAAGATGGCCGTAACCAGATCCTGACCATGGGTTGCTATGGTATTGGGGTTACCCGTGTGGTTGCCGCTGCTATTGAGCAAAACTATGACGATCGTGGCATTCTGTGGCCAGAAGCAATCGCTCCGTTCCAGGTGGCGATTCTGCCAATGAACATGCACAAATCCTACCGCGTGCAGGAACTGGCTGAGAAGCTGTACGCAGAGCTGCGTGCTCAGGGTATCGAAGTGCTGATGGACGACCGTAAAGAGCGTCCGGGCGTGATGTTCGCAGATATGGAACTGATCGGTATTCCGCACACCATCGTGCTGGGCGACCGTAACCTCGACAACGACGACATCGAATACAAATACCGTCGTAGCGGCGAGAAACAGCTGATTAAAACCGGCGATATCGTCGATTTCCTGGTGAAAGCCATCAAAGGCTAAGTCGGGTTGGGATATGAAAAAGCCTCGCAATCGCGAGGCTTTTTTGTCGGGTGGTGCTGCACTTACCCGACCTACAGGCCGGATCAGTTACAATCTTTCCCCGGAATAAACTTCGTATTGCTGTCCGGTTGTAACGTTTTCACCATTTCGCCCGTATCCGGGTTGGCTTCCAGCGTGAAGTGCCCTTCCACCACCAGCAGCACCGGTTTGGTTTCCGTGCCGCGCGCGACTGCGTAATCACGTTCTAATTGCGCATTGCTGGCGACCGCCATCTGTTTGCCGGTCGCGCAATCGGTAAAGATTGCCGCATCCGCCATGTAGAAATACATCCCGCGCATCGCCATTGGCGTCGTCGGCAGGCTCGCCTTCACTGGTGCCAGCGTATAGTTGAGCGTGGACTCAATCGGATTACCTTCCTGATCGAGCATTTCCAGGTTATCCCCTTTCACCCGATACCAGGACTTCTCGCCTTTACTGTCGGTTAAAACCAACTTCCCGGCGGTACGCGCCCAGGTACCATAGCTGGCAAACGACGACGGCTCTTTCGTCACGCCCTGATAGCGTTCATTCATTACCCAGGTACCGTCTTTGGCAAGGAACAGCGAAGTTTCGATCCCTTCGCAATCGGCGCAAGGCAAAATGCCACGCCAGCTTTGTTGCATTGGTTTCAACTCAGCCATTTGCGCCGGGGCCAGCGTTTCTACTTCCGCACGATTGTTACACCCAAACAGTGCAAACAGCATACCGGCGGCAGCTATCGACAATATTGCTTTTTTCACCATCAAATCCCTCTTAGATTTCTTATTACGTCCGCAGTCGTTAGTAATTCACCTTGCCACGCAATGTTTTTACATTCGATTTTTGCGCCTTGGCATTCAGCCTGCGCTCTTTGGATGCGCGCGTAGGTCGGGTTGCACGCCGACTTTTTTGTTCTGCCGTTAATTCCTTAATGACAGCAATCAGCCGCGCAATCGCCGCTTCGCGATTCATTTCCTGACTGCGGTACTCCTGCGCTTTAATGATAAACACACCGTCGGCAGAAATTAAGTGGTGACTGGCTGCCAGCAGCTTCTCTTTATAATAGTCCGGCAGGCTGGAAGCGCGGATATCGAAGCGCAAATGGATTGCCGTCGATGCCTTATTGACGTGCTGGCCCCCCGCCCCCTGCGCCCGGATAGCGGTAATGGTTATCTCTTCATCCGGGATAGTGACCGCGCGTGAGAGAACGATCATGCCGGTTGCTGCCACGGCGTAAAATGAATTTCCAGATTATTCTGAGCATCCGATAACCAAATCGCACCTTCCTGCAACGTGGCCTGAAGCGTCATGGTGCGCGAGGCAAAGGCGCTGAGCTTCGCCAGTTGTTCATCATCCAGATACCAGATGCTCAGTTTGTCGAATGACGCCAGTTTGCTCTGGTTTTGTTGCCACCAGATTTCGGCGGCGCGGCTGTTATAGGTGAACAGCGCCACTTCCTTCGCCAGGCTGCACGCTTTCTTAATACGGCGCTCATCCGGCAGGCCGAGTTCAATCCACAAATCAATGCCCAGATGGTCGTTACGCAGCCAGATTTCCGGCTCATCATCGGCGCTCAGGCCACGAGTAAACTGGAGACGTTCATCGGCATATTTAATCCACGCCAGCAAGCGCAGCATCATGCGCTCCTGCGTTTCGGATGGATGCTGTGCGAGCGTCAGGGACGCATCGAGAAACTGGTTGCGGTCGATGTCAGCCACATTGACCACCGCCTTGTAAATTGTCGCTTTCAGTGCCATAGAGTAGCTCCTGTAAAAATGGCGCTCATTGTAACGAAATCAACGGTAAAAGGCTGTCGTGATTTACAGGAGCCGACATTCATCCTGCTGATAATGCTTAAATGAGTATGATATAGTCACCTTGCTAAACAGAGTTTATCTTCGTAGGCTTAACTTGCATCCACGGTTGAGTCAGAATGCTGACAGGAGGGCATGTGGACAATTATTGTGAGTTGATTCGTCAACGCTATGCGGAAATTGCCAGCGGAGATTTAGGGTACATCCCGGATGCGCTGGGTTGTGTACTGAAAGTATTGAATGAAGTTGCGGCGGATAGCGCCCTTTCAGAGTCGATCAGGGAAAAAGCGGCCTATGCGGCGGCAAACTTACTGGTGAGCGATTATGTCAATGAATGAGACCTATCAACCTATCAATTGTGATGACTATGACAATCTCGAGCTCGCCTGCCAGCATCACCTCGTGCTGACGCTGGAACTTAAAGATGGCGAAGTGCTGCAAGCGAAAGCCAGCGACCTGCTCTCGCGTAAAAACGTAGAGTATCTGGTACTTGAAGCCGGCGGAGAGAGCCGCGAAGTGCGCCTCGACCGCATTACCAGCTTCAGCCATCCGCAAATCGGCACCGTCGTGGTGAGCGAATCCTGAGTAAACAACGGGCAGCTTAGCTGCCCGTTTTTTTCCATTCCAGCTGTAAACCAGTTCCTGGCGTTATCGCCCCATCCTGCGTCACAAACCGCCCCGCCGCTGCTATCAACACATCGTTATAAAACAGCAGCGGCGTGGTGTCGCGCTGCCACGGCGGGACGCCCAGTTCCTGCCAGATTTTCTTCAGCTTGCGCCCCCCGTTTCGTCCCACTATATGCAGCGTGCCTGGGGCTTTAAAGCGGATAGAAACAGTTTCATTTTCATAAGGGGGACGGATGTCGCCGCCTGAGGCCAAACGGACACTTCCGACGGGTAAATTCAGGCACTGGATAATATCAGGCCAAAGAAACGTTTTATCCCCCGGCGATACAATCGTTTTTACCCACCAAAGTTGTTGCTGGTAGCGACGAATTTCATGATCGCCATGACGCAGACACGGGGCCGCATCCTCTCGCGCTTCGACAATTTCCTCCCAGATACGCGTCAGCATATCGCGCGATGGCATAGCGGCATGATGCAACGCCAGCCAACGGCGTATCAGCGCGGCACGCCTAGGGGCACTCATGGCCAGCATCGGCGGCAGATTCAGCGCGCCTTCCGGTGTCACCAGGCGGGTCAGTTCCCCGGCCAGCAGCTCATCCAGCAGTTGCTCCTGTTCGGCACAAAGCGCCGCGCTGCGGGCAGTGGCTTGCGCAAAATGAGGCCAGCGCTCGCTTAGCACAGGTACAACGCGCAGACGCAGGAAATTCCGGTCGTAGGCATCGTCCTGATTGCTCTCATCTTCAATCCACGAGAGCTGGTGCGCTTGCGCCCACGCCAGCAGTGAAGCGCGCGATGCATTCAGCAAAGGGCGAAGCAGAAGCCCCTTCGCAAACGGCATGCGGGCAGGCATGGCGGAAAGTCCCGCCGGGCCGCTTCCGCGCTTGAGCGCCAGCAGGAAGGTTTCACATTGATCGTCCAGATGCTGCGCCGTGACCAACGCCTCACCTGCATGCAACGCCTCACTGAACGCCTGATACCGCGCCTGCCGGGCCTGCGCTTCAATCCCCAGCCCATCCTGGGCCAGCGTCACGCGCACAACCTGTAACGGGACGTTCCACGCAGTGCATTGCTGCTGGCAATGCGCAACCCAGGCATCCGCGTGCTGGCTCAGGCCGTGGTGAATATGGATTGCCCGTAGCATGACGGATGGATTTTCCTGCCGCCAGCATACCAGTTGATGCAGCAATACCGTGGAGTCCAGGCCACCGCTGAAGGCCACCAGAAACTGGCGGTGAGGCTCAAGGGATAAAGTAAATGCAGGCGTCGTCATGATGTTGTCATTAGAAGGCCAGGATTGGCCCGGCACGTTACCGGGCCGGGCTCAGAGTTGCAAGCCCTACTGCTGATACAGTTCCAGCGGCAGGCCGTCGGGGTCATTAAAAAAGGTAAAGCGTTTATTCGTAAAGGGATCAACACGAATCGCTTCGCACGTTACGCCGTGCGTCTGCAAATGCGCGACCGCCGCATCAATATCCTCAACGCTGAAGGCCAGATGACGCAGTCCACAGGCCTCCGGGCGGCTTGGACGCGCGGGCGGGAACGGAAATGAAAACAGCTCAATCACATACTGCCCGTTCAGCGCCAGATCGCCCTTCCAGGAATCGCGCTCTTCGCGATAAAACTCGCTCTGCAGAGTAAACCCCAGAATGTCGCAGTAGAATGCCTTACTCTTCGCGTAATCGGTCGCAATAATGGCAATATGGTGAATCTGTTTTAAACCCAGCATTCTTATTCTCCTTTATCGTTTTCAGCACGTTACCTGTGCCAGGGCTTAATGCGCAACCCCTTCGCCATTTTTTAAGACTCGAACCCGGTAAACACCGTTCTCATCACACTTCGCGCCGTGTATATCCGTCTCGAAGCCCGGATAGTGACGTCCAACAGAACATAGCATCAGCAGGAAATCGAGCACCGAGCGGCTCTCTTCGGTGATCATCTCACCCGGCATCAGCAAAGGCACGCCCGGCGGATAAGGCAGGATCATATTGGCCGAAACGCGCCCCACCACCTCTTCCAGCGCCACCGTTTCAACATCGCCTTTGATCTGACGTTGCCATGCCTGATGCGGCGTCATTTTCATTTCGGGCAGCACGTCGAACGCGCGCAGCATCAAGCGCGGCAGATCGTGCTGGCGGATCAGTTTATGGATCCCCTGTGCCAGATCCTGTATGCGCATATTCCGGTAGAAATCCGGATCTTCCGCGTAGAGATCCGGCAGCATGTTTTTTACCCGCAGATTAAGATCGTAGGCGCGTTTGAACTCCGTCAGCCCGCGTAGCAGGCCCATCGCACGGGTTTTATCGATACCGATACTGAAGAGGAATAGCAGATTATAGGGCCCGGTTTTCTCCACTACCACGCCGTGTTCATCGAGATATTTCGCCACCAGCGCCGCAGGAATACCTTCGTCGCTCATGTTACCCTGCTCATCCATACCCGGCGTCAGGATGGTCACTTTGACCGGGTCGAGGAACATATGGTCACTGTCGGCGTCGGTAAAACCATGCCAGTCCGCGCCAGGCGAAACTGGCCAGCATTCCGCTTCATCAATCTCCTCCGGCTGCCAGATGTCAAAGAACCAGCTGTCCGACTCTTCACGCAGTCGCTGAACCTCTTTGCGGAAATGCAGCGCACGCTCGACTGAACGGGTAATCAGGCGCTTGCCTGGATTGCCGCGCAGCATCGCCGCCGCCGTTTCAATCGAGGCGACAATCGGGTAACTCGGCGATGTCGAGGTGTGCATCATAAAAGCTTCGTTGAAGGTATCTTCATCGTAGTCGCCTTTGATGTGAATAAGCGAAGCCTGTGACAGTGCGGCCAGCATTTTATGCGTCGACTGCGTTTCGAAGAACACTTTCCCCGGTACGCGCTCGCCGCTCATGCCGCTTTTGCCCTGATAAATCGGGTGGAAGTGAGTATACGGTACCCATGCAGAGTCGAAATGAATTGACGGCACATCCAGCGTTTGCTTGATCCAGTTGGTGTTATACAGAAGGCCATCGTAGGTGGAATTGGTGATCACCGCATGTACCGGCCACTGTGCATTTTTAGTCGCATCAACTTTCTGTTGCAGGCTGTCGCGGGTAAATTCATGACGAGGGATACCGCCGAGAATACCGAGCGCGTTACGGGTCGGCTTCAGCCACAGCGGCACCACATCGCTCATCATCAGCAAATGCGCGAGCGATTTATGGCAGTTACGGTCAATCAACAGCGTACTGCCCGCGGGCGCAGCGTACATGCCGACAATTTTGTTCGACGTCGAGGTGCCGTTGGTCACCATGTAGCTCTGTTCAGCGCCAAAGGTACGGGCAATATACTCTTCCGCTTCCAGATGCGGGCCGGTGTGATCGAGCAGCGAACCCAGCTCGGTCACGGAAATCGAGACATCCGCCTTCAGCGTATTAGCGCCAAAAAAGTCATAGAACAAGCAGCCAATCGGGCTTTTTTGATACGCCGTTCCCGCCATATGCCCTGGCGTGCAGAAGGTGTACTTACCTTCGTTAACATAGGTAAACAACGCTTTGGTGAACGGCGGCGTAATGTTATCCAGATACTCATCCGTGTACTGGCGGATGCGAGTGGCGATATCACCAGACTGCCCCAGCGCATATTCAAAGAACCACAGCGCCATCCGCAAATCGTGGACGCTTACGTCCATCGTCGAATGGGTGTTAATAAAGGCGTAGAGGGGGAGATATTCGTTTAGCTGATTGATCTCGCTACACAGGTCAACGTTGTATTCGTCCCAGTCGAAAATAACGCCACAGATACGCGGGTTATGCTCAATAAATTTCAGCAGGTCAGCGCTGTTTTGCGGCCAGATGATTTTGAAGCCCTGCGCGAGTAGCGCGCTTTCCAGCTCCTTGATGGGCTCGTCTTTGTAGTAGACGCCGTGCGGCCCCATTATGGCGATTATATTCATGCGCTCCTCCTGGAAATGTTAGCTAATGATAGCCCAGCTGAATCGCAGATAAAAAAAAGGGTCACGCAATGTGACCCTTTTTAGCAAATATCTTAAGAACGCTTACGCGTAGCCGTAACTCATCAGACGCTGATAGCGACGATTTTTAAGGTCATCGGTACTCAGCACATCGAGATCGGCCAGGTCTTCCAGCAGTTGTGCTTTCAGCGATGCCGCCATTGCTTCCGGGTTACGGTGGGCGCCACCCAGCGGTTCTGGAATGATAGAGTCAATCAGCTTCAGCTCTTTCAGACGCGGAGCAATGATGCCCATCGCTTCTGCGGCCAGCGGAGCTTTATCCGCGCTTTTCCACAGAATAGACGCACAGCCTTCCGGCGAAATAACCGAATAGGTGCTGTACTGGAGCATATTCACTTTATCACCCACGCCAATCGCCAGCGCGCCGCCGGAGCCACCTTCACCGATAACGGTACAGATAACCGGCACGCTCAGACGTGACATTTCACGCAGGTTGCGAGCAATTGCTTCAGACTGACCACGCTCTTCCGCACCCACGCCCGGGTAGGCCCCCGGAGTGTCGATGAAAGTGATGACAGGCATTTTGAAGCGCTCAGCCATCTCCATCAGACGCAGGGCTTTACGGTAACCTTCTGGTGCTGGCATACCGAAATTGCGACGGATTTTCTCTTTGGTTTCACGGCCTTTCTGATGACCAATGATCATCACCGGACGTCCATCCAGACGCGCGATCCCACCCACGATAGCTTTATCGTCAGCATAAGCGCGGTCGCCGGCCAGTTCGTCAAATTCATCAAACGCCAGGCGGACATAATCCAGGGTGTACGGGCGCTGCGGATGGCGCGCCAGTTGGGCTACCTGCCATGCGCCGAGATCGGCAAAGATTTTGCGCGTCAGCTCTACGCTTTTTTCGCGCAGACGATGCACTTCCTCGTCGATGTTAATATCCAGTTTCTCATCCTGACGGCTAACCGCAGTCAGAGAATCGATTTTCGCTTCCAGCTCTGCGATCGGCTGTTCAAAATCAAGGAAATTCAGACTCATAGTATTCCTGTATTAGTCAAACTCCAGTTCCACCTGCTCCGAACCAATAAGGCCACGCAGATCGTTGAGTAAACGATCGCTCGGAGAGACACGCCACGTTGCGCCGAAACGCAATCGCGCACGTGCATCCGCCCTCTGATAGTAGAGATGTACTGGAATTGTCCCAGAGCGGTGGGGTTCCAGAGACTGACGGAGTCGGTTTAAAAGCTGGTCATCAATTTGCCTGTCCGTCAGCGAGATAGCAAGCCCGCGAGCATATTTTTCCCGGGCTTCGTCAATATCCATAACTTCGCGGGCCATCATTTTAAGCCCGCCGCTGAAGTCATCAAAGCTGACCTGTCCGCTGACGATAAGTATGCGGTCTTTTTCCAGCAAATGCTGGTATTTATCCAGCGCCTCGGTAAACAACATCACTTCGAGACGTCCGGAACGGTCATCCAGCGTGCAGATGCCGATACGATTGCCGCGCTTGGTGACCATTACCCGCGCGGCAATGACGAGCCCCGCAGCCGTGGTCACTTTACCACGTTCTGTCGGATGCATGTCTTTTAGCCTGTAGCCTCCGACATAGCGCTCAATTTCTTTTAAATACTGGTTTATCGGGTGCCCCGTCAGGTACAGACCCAACGTTTCCCGTTCACCATCCAGCACCACCTGTTCCGGCCACGGCAGGCAGTTGGCGTAGGATTGTTCAATCTGTTCCGGCTCTTCCGCCAGCACGCCAAACATATCGGCCTGCCCGATAGCTTCCGCTTTCGCGTGTTGATCCGCGGCTTTCAGCGCATCGCCAAGCGAGTTCATCAACGCCGCACGGTGCGGGCCAAGCCGGTCGAACGCGCCGGACATGATCAGTTTTTCCAGCACGCGACGATTCAGTTTTTTAGTATCTGTACGCGCGCACAGGTCGAACAGTTCGCGGAAATAGCCGCCGTTGTTACGCGCCTCGATGATAGCCTCAATCGGCCCTTCACCCACGCCTTTAATCGCGCCGATACCATACACGATTTCCCCGTCATCATTAACGTGGAAATGATATAAACCGGAGTTAATATCAGGCGGCAGGATTTTTAGCCCCATTCGCCAGCACTCATCCACCAGCCCGACCACCTTCTCGGTGTTGTCCATATCCGCGGTCATTACCGCTGCCATAAACTCTGCCGGATAGTGCGCTTTTAGCCAAAGCGTTTGGTAGGAGACCAGCGCATAGGCGGCGGAGTGCGATTTGTTAAACCCGTAACCGGCGAATTTCTCCACCAGGTCAAAGATTTTCATCGCCAGTTCGCCATCAACACCGCGTTTTTTCGCACCTTCTTCGAACGCGCCGCGCTGCTTGGCCATCTCTTCGGGCTTTTTCTTACCCATCGCACGACGCAGCATATCCGCGCCGCCGAGGGTATAGCCGGACAGCTCCTGGGCAATCTGCATCACCTGTTCCTGGTACAGGATAATGCCGTAGGTCGGCTCCAGTACCGGTTTCAGGCATTCGTGCTGCCACTGAACGTCCGGATAGGAAATTTCTTCGCGACCGTGCTTACGGTCGATAAAGTTATCTACCATCCCGGATTGCAACGGGCCCGGACGGAACAGGGCCACGAGAGCAATCATATCTTCGAAGCAGTCAGGTTGCAGACGTTTAATCAGGTCTTTCATGCCGCGCGATTCAAGCTGGAATACCGCTGTGGTTTCCGAGCGTTGCAGCATGTCGAAGCTTTTTTTGTCATCCAGCGGGATGGCGGCGATATCCAGCGGCGGCTCGCCATTTTTCTCGCGGCGGGCGTTGATCATCTCCAGCGCCCAGTTGATGATGGTCAGGGTTCGCAACCCCAGGAAGTCAAACTTCACCAGCCCCGCATATTCGACGTCACTTTTATCGAACTGGGTAACCGGGTGCTGACCCGCTTCATCACAGTAAAGTGGCGCAAAATCGGTGATTTTTGTCGGCGAGATCACCACACCACCGGCGTGCTTACCGGCGTTTCGGGTAACACCTTCCAGCTTGCGCGCCATGTCGATCAGCGCTCTGACCTCCTCGTCCGCTTCGTAGATTTCCGGCAGTTGAGGTTCCGCTTCGAAGGCTTTCGCCAGCGTCATCCCGGGATCGGGTGGCACCAGTTTTGAAATGCGATCGACGAAGCCGTAGGGATGACCGAGCACGCGACCTACGTCGCGAATAACCGCTTTTGCCGCCATCGTACCGAAGGTGATGATCTGCGATACCGCGTCACGACCGTACATCTCCGCTACGTGATCGATAACCCGATCGCGTTTCTCCATACAGAAGTCAACGTCGAAGTCAGGCATTGAGACACGTTCCGGGTTAAGGAAACGTTCGAACAGCAGGTCAAATTCCAGCGGGTCGAGGTCGGTAATTTTCAGCGCGTACGCCACCAGAGAACCCGCACCGGAACCACGCCCTGGCCCAACCGGCACACCGTTATCTTTTGACCACTGGATAAATTCCATTACGATCAAGAAGTAACCGGGGAAGCCCATCTGGTTAATAACTTTGAGTTCCGTTTCCAGACGCTCGTCATACGGAGGCCGACGCTTTTTACGCTCTTCTTCATCCGGAAACAGAAACGCCAGACGCTCTTCCAGGCCTTCATGTGATTTAGCGATCAGGAAGTCTTCGGTGCTCATATTCCCGGTCGGGAATTGCGGCAGGAAGTATTCACCCAGACGTACCGTGACGTTACAACGTTTAGCTATTTCGACGGTATTTTCGAGCGCTTCCGGGATGTCGGCAAACAGCTCGCACATCTCCTCTTCGCTGCGCATATACTGCTGCGGCGAATAATTGCGCGGACGTTTCGGATCATCAAGCGTAAAGCCATCGTGGATGGCAACGCGAATTTCGTGGGCGTCAAAGTCACCGCTTTCCAGGAAACGGACATCATTGGTTGCAACGACTGGCAGACCGCGTGCTTCCGCCAGCGCAACGGCAGCATGCAAATAAGGTTCTTCATCCGGCCGACCGGTACGAATAAGTTCGAGGAAGTAGCAGTTCGGAAAGTGTTCTTCATAGAATGAAACACACTCTTCCACCAGTTGCGTATTGCCACGCAGCAGGCAGCGCCCGACGTCGCCCATGCGACCACCGGAGAGCAGGATCAGCCCCTCTTTCAGTTCGACTAACCAGTCGCGATCGATCCACGGGCCAGCAGCGCCATAGCCACGCTGATAGGCGCGCGATATCAGCAGCGTCAGGTTCTGGTAGCCCGTATTATTGGCGGCCAGCACGGTGAGCTGTGTCAGTTCATCGCCAAGCAGATCGCACTGCACATGGAAATCGGCACCGACGATCGGTTTGATCCCCGCACCATGGCCTGCACCATAAAACTTCACCAGACCACAGAGGTTGGTGAAATCGGTGATCGCCAGTGCCGGCTGGCCTAACGCCGCCGCCTTTTTCACCAGCGGCGCCGTTTTCGCCAGGCCATCGATCATGGAGTAGTCACTGTGCACCCGAAGGTGTACGAAACGTGGTTCAGCCATTGTTAGATCCCGCGTTGCTTACTGAGGGCGTAGATAGAGTCAGGATACCAGACCCAGCGCCCGTTTGACCGGGCCAAAACTGCGTCGGTGGTGCTCGGTGGCACCGTATTCTGCCAGCTTTTCCAGATGGAAAGCGGTTGGGTAGCCTTTATGCTGGGCAAAGCCGTACTGCGGAAATATACCATCAAGGGCAGCCATTTCGGCGTCGCGCGTCACTTTCGCGATGATAGACGCGGCGCTAATTTCCGCCACGCGGCTGTCCCCCTTCACCACCGCCATTGAGGGCATCGGTAATGCAGGGCAACGGTTACCATCTATCAGCACATATTCCGGCGCGATGCTCAAGCCCGCAACGGCGCGCTGCATCGCCAGCATCGTGGCATGCAAAATGTTCAGTTCGTCGATTTCATGGGGTTCTGCGCGCCCCAGACTCCAGCAGAGCGCTTTCTCTTTGATTTCATCAAACAGCGCCAGTCGGCGCTTTTCGCTCAGCTTTTTGGAATCATTCAGCCCTACAATCGGGCGAGCGGGATCGAGGATCACCGCCGCAGTCACCACAGCGCCGACCAACGGGCCACGGCCAACTTCATCCACACCAGCCACTAAGTGTGTGTGCGGATAAACAAATTCAATCATCGTGCTAACTCCAGAACCGCGTCAGCTGCCTGCTCATCGGCATTACAGCGGATTTGCATATGCAGTTCGCGGAAAGTGTCGTGCATCGCGTGGCTGGTTTTACCATTCGCCAATAGCGGCAACAACGCATCGGCAAGCGCTTGCGGTTGGCATTCATCCTGCAACAGCTCTTTGACCAGTTCGCGTCCGGCGAGCAGGTTAGGCAGCGACACATAATCCGTCTTAACCAGTCTTTCCGCGAGCCAGAAAGTGAACGGTTTCATGCGATAACCCACCACCATCGGGCACTTTGCCAACATGCATTCCAGTGCCGCCGTGCCTGAGGCCAGCAGTGCCGCATCGCTGGCAACCATCGCTTCACGCCCCATGCCATCCAGCAGGTGAACATGCAGATCCGGCGCAATCTCGGCTTTAATACGTTCGAACTGTTCACGGCGTTTGGCATTCACCAGCGGGACCACCACTTCCAGATCCGGATAGTGATGACGCAGAATTTGCGCCGTTTTCAGAAAATCAGCGCTGAGCATTTCCACTTCCGCGCCACGACTACCCGGCAGCAGGGCCAGACAGTGCGCATCATGTGGAATACCCAGCACATCCCGCGCCGCGTTTTTATCGGGATCCAGCGGCATGGCGTCGGCCATGGTGTGGCCAATAAAGCGGCAGGGAACATTAAATTTGTCGTAAAACGCTTTTTCGAAAGGCAGAAATGCGAGCACCAGATCGGTGGCTCTGCCTATTTTGAAAACGCGTTTCTGTCGCCAGGCCCAGACGGACGGGCTGACATAGTGAATGGTTTTAATGCCCTGCTTCTTCAGGTTCCCCTCAAGAGTGATGTTGAAATCTGGGGCATCAATGCCGACGAAAACATCGGGTTGCAGGTCAGTAAAACGCTTTGTGAGATCGGCTCGAATATGTAACAGACGACGCAAACGTCCGAGGACTTCGACAATCCCCATCACCGCCAGCTC
Organism: Pseudocitrobacter faecalis; assembly: GCF_965231525.1. Taxonomy (NCBI): domain Bacteria; kingdom Pseudomonadati; phylum Pseudomonadota; class Gammaproteobacteria; order Enterobacterales; family Enterobacteriaceae; genus Pseudocitrobacter; species Pseudocitrobacter faecalis. The sequence continues at coordinate 3,521,107 of NZ_CBDDNJ010000002.1, forward strand.
TTCCATTTCATACCAGGCTTCACAGCCTTCTGCCTGCATACGCGGGCCGGCAACGCCGACAAACCGCGCATTGGGAACCCGCGCCTTGAGGGCACGGATCAGGCCAGCGCCAAGAATATCGCCGGAAGTTTCTCCGGCGACCAGGGCAATCGTTAATGGACGCTGCTCAGTCATTAACGAATCAAACCGCGAGTTGAACGCGCGAAGAATTCCGTGAACGCTTTAACTTCCGGATACTGCTCAGCCAGTTCAGCGATTTCTACTTTCGCTTCATCCAGCGTTTTACCGTTACGGTACAAGGCTTTGTACGCATTACGGATAGCAGTAATCGCTTCACGGCTAAAGCCGCGACGTTTCAGACCTTCGATGTTCACCCCAAACGGCGTGGCATGGTTGCCCTGCGCGATCACGAACGGTGGAACGTCCTGCGCAACGCCGGAACAACCGCCAACCATCACGTGTGCACCAATAATGCAGAACTGATGGACTGCAGTCATACCGCCGATAATCACATAGTCGTCGAGCGTTACGTGGCCTGCCAACGTGGCGTTGTTGGCAAGGATACAGCGATCGCCAAGCTGGCAATCATGCGCGACGTGCGCGTTGATCATCAGCAGGTTATCGCTACCCACCTTCGTCAATCCACCGCCCTGTACTGTGCCACGATGAATGGTGACGCTTTCGCGAATGCGGTTGCGATCGCCAATCTCCACGCGAGTCGGTTCCCCAGCGTATTTCAGATCCTGGTTCACTTCACCGATGGAGGCGAACTGATAAATCTCGTTATCACGGCCAATTTTGGTAATGCCGTTAACAACAACGTGAGACTTCAGTACGGTACCTTCGCCGATTTCGACGTTGGACCCCACAATACAAAACGGGCCAATGTGAACGTTAGCACCGATTACGGCACCGTCTTCAACAATGGCGGTAGGATGGATAAAGGCGGTTTTATCAATCACGGATCAGGCCTCCCGGCTACGCGCACACATCATAGTCGCTTCGCAAACAACCTTGCCGTCAACCAGCGCAACGCCTTTAAAGCGAGTCAGGCCGCGACGGGTTTTCTCGAAGGTGACTTCCATAATCATCTGATCGCCAGGCACCACCGGGCGCTTGAAGCGCGCTTCGTCGATACCTGCGAAGTAGTAAAGTTCGCCTGGTTCCAGTTTACCCACGCTTTTGAACGCCAGAATACCGGTCGCCTGCGCCATCGCTTCCAGAATCAGCACGCCAGGTAAAATCGGCTTACCAGGGAAGTGCCCCTGGAAAAACGGCTCATTTACGGAAATGTTTTTCACTGCGCGCAGAAAACGACCTTCTTCAAAATCCAGCACGCGATCAACCAGTAAGAACGGGTAACGGTGCGGCAGAAGCTCTAAAATCTCTTCAATGTGCAGAGTATGAGTGTCGGTAGTCAAAATACTCTTCCTGTCAAAATATACTGAATGGCAATAATAACACGGCCTGCCGGATTTTCAGAAAGCCGACAGGCCGATAAATGTCGCTCCGTCATCACAGGGCTTAGCCCAATAAATTCGGCGACAATCCAATGTGGGTGACTGTTTAGTCTTGTTGATTGATCTTGCGCTCTATAGCCTTCAGACGCTTGCTCATATCATCAATATTCATCACCAGTGCTGCTGTCTTACGCCACGCCTTATTCGGCTGAAGCGGAATACCAGAAGAATAGACGCCAGGCTCAGTAATCGGGCGCATCACCATGCCCATGCCGGTTACTGTGACCTTGTCGCAAATTTCCATGTGACCATTAATGACGCTGGCACCGCCAATCATGCAGTAACGGCCAATTTTCAGGCTGCCGGCCATAATGACGCCACCGGCGACGGCGGTATTGTCGCCAATCACCACGTTATGTGCAATCTGGCACTGGTTATCAATGATAACACCGTTGCCGATCACCGTATCGTCAAGTGCGCCACGGTCAATGGTGGTACAGGCACCGATCTCCACGCGGTCGCCAATAATCACGCGACCTAATTGTGGGATCTTAACCCAGTTACCGCGATCGTTGGCATAACCAAACCCATCCGCGCCGATCACGGTGCTGGACTGGATAAGGCAATTCTCACCGATCTCGATGTCGTGGTAAATGCTTACGTTTGCCCACAGACGTGAACCTGCGCCGATTTTCGTCTTTTTACCGACGAAACAGCCAGCGCCAATCACCACGTTATCGCCAAGCACGACATCAGATTCAATCACCGCGTTCGCGCCGATAGAGACGTTTTTGCCAAGCGTCGCCGTAGAGTCAATGACTGCGCTGGGAGCGATATCCTGCGCCGGTTGCGGCGTAGTATCTAAAATTTGGGCCATACGGGCGTAAGTCAGGTAGGGATTTTTCACTACCAGCGCCGCGCTGTTGGCAAAAGGAAGATCGTCTGCGGTCATGACGACGGCAGAGGCCTGGCAAGCGGCCAGGTGCTCACGGTATTTAGGATTCACCATGAACGTAATATGGCCTGTGGTCGCGGATTGCATGGACGCGACAGCGGTGATGACGATATCGCCATCACCGTGTAATTCCGCATCCAACTGCTGCGCGAGATCAGCCAGTCGAATTGAAGGCATTACTTATTTAACCTGTTTCAGTACATCAGCGGTGATGTCTTTCACATCGCTGCTGTTGAATGCAACGGCGTTAGCGTCAACAACCAGGTCGATGCTCTGGCTATTTGCAACAGATTTCACAGCAGTCTGGATACGGGTAACCAGTTTGCCGCGCTCTTCGTTGGTACGACGCTGGCGATCCTGCTCAAATGCCTGAGCTTTCTGTGCGAAAGTCTGACGCTGAGAAGTGATGTCTTTTTCCAGCTTGGTGCGGTCTGAACCGGCTTTCATGGACTGCAGACGCTGCATTTTAGACTGCAGGTCGCCTTCCATACGCTGGAGTTCGCTGGCACGGCCTTTGAACTCATTTTCCAGCGTGCTGGAAACACCGGTTTTCTGTGCAACTTGTTGGAACAGGTTGCCCATGTTAACAATTGCGATTTTATCTGCTGCCTGAGCAGACGCAGCCATTGCTAAACCTAAACCTGCAGCTACTAACCACTTTTTCACAATAAAACTCCTTACCATCCCATGCGTACCCGAAGGTACCGTTTTTTGTGTGGCCCGAAGGCCACTTAACGCTATGCCTATACAGCGTCACTACACTGCACTGCATTCCTTTGCAAGTGAGCAATTACCAGGTTTTACCAATGTTAAACTGGAACTGCTCGGCTTTGTCTCCATCGTATTTCTTGAACGGCTGGGCGTAGGAGAAGACCAACGGCCCCAATGGGGACATCCATTGTAATGCGATACCCGCAGACATACGGATGTTGCTTGGATCGCTGTAATCAGGGATCCCCGCGGCACGCGTCTCTGCAGTGTCTTTCCAGTTTGTATCCCACACGGTACCCGCATCCCAGAAGACGGACGTACGGATTGAGTTCGCGTATTTATCACTCACGAACGGCGTAGGTACAATCAGTTCCATGCTGGCAACAGCCATGGCGTTCCCGCCGACTGCATCATCTGAATTACAGATACCAGGTTTACCGTCTTTGGTGGTTTCACAGTTATCGGTGCCCGGGCCATAGTAAGCCGCCTTAGGACCGATGTTGTTCGACTGGAAGCCACGTACGGTGCTGGAACCACCGGCATAGAAGTTTTCATAGAACGGCAGTTCTTTACCGCCCAGGCCATCACCGTAACCCCAACGTGTACGACCCAGAACAACCCATTTGTGGTCGTCATCAATTGGGAAGTAGGACGCGGTATCCAGCGTGACTTTATAGAACTCGTTATCAGAGCCCGGAATGGTGACCTTACCGTTCAGGTTAACGCGCGAACCGTCCGTCGGGAAGTAACCGCGGTCCAGTTTGTTATACGTCCAACCATAGTTGAAGGTGAAGTCATCCGCCGAGAAGTTATTATCATCAGACGTTTTGCTGGCATTCTGACCAATGGAATCCAGATAACGGTTCATCGCTACCTGCGGCTGCATGTTAGACAGGTCGTTATGCACATAGCCCAGACCTGCACGCAGCGTGTTGTATTCGTTGATCGGGAAGCCCAGCGTGCCATCTACACCATAACTTTTGTTGGTATAGGAGGAGAGGTCTGCATCATCCGCTTTAAAGTCATTGTAGAAGATACGACCGCCGAGGCTCACGCCATCGACCGTAAAGTACGGGTTGGTCACAGAAAACTCAGAATAAGTCTGGTAGTCGTTCTTGGTGCCGTTGATACCCACGGAGTAGCCCGTACCTAACCAGTTATCCTGCTGTACGCCAACCTGGAAGCTGACGCCGCTTTCCGTACCGTAACCGATACCGAAGTTGAAGCTACCGGTGTTACGCTCTTTCACCTTGTAAACCACATCCACCTGGTCCGGGCTGCCCGGTACGCGTTGGGTGTCGGTATCGACGGTTTCGAAGTAACCCAGACGGTTCAGACGCTCTTTACCCTGGTCAACGAGATCGCTACCCAGCCATGCCCCTTCCATCTGACGCATTTCGCGACGCAGAACGGCATCTTTGGAGGTGTCGTTACCTTCAAAGCGGATTTTGCGCACGTAGAAACGGTTACCCGCGTCAACGTTCACATGCAGCTTAACGGTTTTATCCGCATCGTTGATTTCCGGCTGAGACTGAACGCGCGGATAAGCGTAACCATAGCGACCCAGAAGCTTTTTAATGTCATCTTCCATTTTGGTCACTTTGGTGCCGTTATACAGCTCGCCCGGCTCGATTTTGGTCAGCGCTTCGATTTCAGCGGAGTGACCAGCAAGGTTACCGCTCACCTGCACGCTATCGAGTTTGTATTGATCGCCTTCCGTCACGTTAACGGTGATGTAGATGCCTTTTTTATCTGGCGTCAGGCTCACCTGCGTGGAGTCGATGTTGAAACGTGCGTAACCGCGATCCAGATAGTAGCTGCGCAGGGTTTCAAGATCGCCCGCCAGTTTCTGTTTCTGATATTTACGATCGCCGACGACGTTCCACCATGGCACTTCATCACGTAACTGGAAGTTTGAGATGAGATCTTCCGTACTGAACGCGTGGTTGCCCACGATGTTGATCTGCTGGATTTGCGCGGAGACGCCTTCCTGGAAGACCAGTTTCAGATCGACACGGTTACGTGGCAGCGGGGTGACAACGGCTTTAACGCTTGCGCTGTATTTACCCACGCTGTAGTAGAAGTCTTCGAGCCCTTTTTCGATATCCGAAAGGGTGGTGCGGTCAAGAGATTCACCAACCCGAACGCCTGATGCTTCAAGGTTCTGCTTCAGCATGTCATCTTTCACCGACTTGTTGCCGGAGAAGGTGATGCTGGCAATCGTTGGACGCTCTTTGACCTGAACCAGTAACGTATCGCCGTCTCTCAGAACGCGAACGTCCTCAAAGTTGCCAGTGGCAAACAGTGCGCGAATGGTATTACTGATATCGTCATCAGTTATGGTATCACCAGGACGTACTGGCATACTGAGGAGGGCCGCACCAACAGCGACTCGCTGCAAGCCTTCGAAATGAATGTCCTTCACTACGAACCCGTCAGCACCGTATACGGTCGCGCTGCTAAACAGCAGCGACGCTATAAGCAACTTTTTCATCGCCATCGTTATTATGCGTTCTTCCTAACTAACTCTCATAACCGAGAGAAATCATTGAAAAGTGCAAGCCCCATTAACAGCACCAGCAGTATTGAGCCAATGCGATAACAAAAGTCTTGAACTCGCTCGGATACCGGACCGCCCTTCAGCTTTTCAATCGCCAAAAACAGCAGATGTCCCCCATCTAACACGGGGAGCGGGAACAGGTTGATAATACCCAGATTCACACTGATGAGCGCAAGAAACATCAGATAGTAAATCAACCCGTACTCCGCTGACATCCCAGCCCCCTGAGCGATCGAAATCGGCCCACTGAGGTTGTTCAGTTTGACGTCACCGGTGATCAATTTGCCCAGCATGCTAACCGTCAGCTTCATCAACTGCCACGTTTTATCCGTGGCCTGAGCGATGGCGCTAAACGGCCCATACTGGCGCACTGTTTTGTATTCGTCAGGTAGCGGGATAACTTTTGGTACCACACCCGCAAACCCTTCCGCCTTTCCGTTACCGTGTTTTGTATCCGGTATCAGCGTCAAAGACAAGGGACTCCCCTGTCTTTCGATATCTAACCGCAGTCCTTTACCGGGGTTATCACGCACCAGCGTGACAAACATCATCCAGTTTTCCAGCGGCTGACCATCGACTTTAACGATCCTGTCGCCAGCTTGCAAACCGGCTTTGCTGGCAGCAGAGTCGGCCTGAATCTCAGCGAGAACAGGTTCAATCTGCGCACCGCGCGGACGAATACCGAGTGAAGCGATAGGATCTTCTTTATCCGGTTCGAACGCCCAGTGCTGCAAATTCAGGATTTTATCCTGACGCTGTTCACTCCCGAAAGGAGCAACAGTGAGGGTGGCACGCTCGTCGCCAATTTTCGCGACCATCGCCAAACGCACTGCATCCCAATCAGGCGTTTCGATACCATCTACGGCTTTTAGTTCCGTGCCTGGTGCAATTTGTGCTTCTGCCGCAATCGAATTGGGGGTTATTTCACCGACAACCGGACGCACGCCAGGAACGCCAATGATAAACATCAGCCAGTAAGCGAAGATAGCAAAAAGGAAGTTAGCGACAGGGCCGGCAGCAATAACGGCGGCACGCTGGCCGACCGTTTTGTTGTTGAATGCGAAATGACGCATCTCCGGCGCAACCGGCTCGACGCGCTCATCCAGCATTTTGACGTAACCGCCCAGGGGGATAAGGGCGATAACAAATTCGGTGCCGTGTTTATCAACGCGACGCCAGAGCGATTTCCCAAAACCAATAGAAAAACGCTCCACGCGAACGCCACAGCGGCGAGCAACCCAGAAGTGACCAAATTCATGGACGGTGATCAATACACCCAGGGCAACAATAAATGCCGCCAGATTCCAGAGTATGCTCAGCATAGACCCATCCGTTAAATCGTCCTGAAAACTAACAACAGCAAGCACGCGAATACGGGAACCGCCGCCGTCAGGCTATCAATTCGGTCCAGAATTCCGCCGTGACCGGGGATCAAATGTCCACTGTCCTTGATACCGGCTTCACGTTTAAACATGCTCTCGGTCAAATCGCCCAGCACAGAAGCCAGCGCGGCGACAATGGAGCATATTAATAGCGTTGAGGGGGCTACGTCCAGATTTGCCCACAATCCATAGGCCCAGGAAATGACTGCGGCTGTAATCAGGCCACCGATAAATCCTTGCCAGGTTTTCCCCGGAGAAACCTTCGGTGCCAGCTTATGCTTGCCAAACAGCTTGCCAAACATATACGCACCGGAATCCGCCCCCCAGACGAGGATCATGACATACAGCAGCCACAGCGCACCGCTGTAGTGGTTGTCGTCATAATGCCATGCGCGTAACGCGACCATACCCCAGAAGAACGGCACGATAGTCAGCAGGCCAAACAGCAGACGCAGCGTTTTTGAATGACGCCATGACGCCGCTGAACCCGGATAGGTCAACACCAGTACCAGCGCCACAACCCACCACGCCAGAGAGGCCCACAGCGAAATCTCTACAACCGGTTGATGAAGGTTATGATGATACTCAGGAAGCAAGAAGAGCATCACCGCCAACAACAGGCCGCAAAGTACCGCCAGCCATACCCGCTGCGTACGCGAGCTAAATCCGCTCAGTTGTCCCCATTCCCACGCGGCCAGCATACAGACGACCAGCGTAACAATGGCGAACCCGACTGGCGGCAGCAAAAACAGCGCCGCAATAACAACGGGTATTAAAATTAATGCAGAAATCAGGCGATACTTCAGCAAAAGCTACCCCCATCAGGCCTTTTCGCCACCAGGCTCGGTGCCGCCGAAACGACGCTCGCGATTCGCAAAAGCATGCAGCGCACCCTCAAAGTCTTGTTCATCGAAATCGGGCCAAAGAACATCGGTAAAGTAAAGTTCAGCATAGGCGATTTGCCAGATAAGAAAATTACTGATTCGATGTTCTCCCCCTGTCCTAATTACTAAATCTACGGGAGCCAGTTCATGCATGCAGATTTGCTGACTCAGCAGATCTTCACTGATGTGATCGGGACGGAGTAACCCTTCCTGAACCTGTTCAGCCAATCGCTGAACTCCCTGAATAATATCCCAACGGCCACCATAATTAGCGGCGATATTCAACGTCAGCCCGGTATTATTTTCGGTTATCGCTTCCGCCTTTCGGATGCGCTCCTGCAGGCGGGCGTTAAACCGGCTGGTATCACCGATGATACGCAACCGCACATTGTGGCGATGCAGGCTTTTGACTTCGCTATCCAGCGCCCACACGAAAAGCTCCATCAATGCGCTAACTTCTTGCTCGGGGCGGTTCCAGTTTTCACTGCTGAACGCATAAAGGGTTAATGCTTCAATGCCATTATTCGCCGCATACGACACGGCGCGGCGAACAGACTTCGCCCCGGCTTTATGTCCAAAGGCGCGAATCTTCCCTTGTCTCTTCGCCCAGCGACCATTGCCGTCCATGATGATAGCCACATGGCGACACCCGTGGGCAGGCACATTTTCGCTGATTGGTTGATTAGCAGACAACATAACGCGTTTTTAGTCCATGAAAAGGAATGAGCGGTACCCCGGAATACTGATATTTCTGTCGCAAAAAAGCCGTGTTGAAGCACGGCTTTCACGATTGCCCCTGAAAATAGAGGCGCAATCGGTGGCGCAGACTATATCACTGAAGCCAGACGCTAACAAATACCATGACAGTTCCCAGGCTGATAATCCTCAGCTTGCGAAACGCATCACTTGTTTTCGCGCCACATCACGCGCACGCGCGTCAATCGCCAGCACCTCATCAACGGACTGCGGCTCCGCAAGCGACATCGCATCGAGCACACCCAGGTTCGCCGCCGCGATATCAGTAAAGCGAATCTGCGAATCCAGGAACGCGGCAACGGTAATTTCATTCGCCGCATTCAGTGCGGTGGTCGCTGCCTGCCCCTGTTCAAACGCGTCCATCGCCAGCTTAAGGCAAGGATAACGATCGTAATCCGGCTCGCTAAACGTCAGTGCGCCCAGCTTGCAGAAATCGAGCGGTTTAACGCCGGAATCTGCACGCCCCGGCCAGGCCATCGCATTGGCGATAGGCGTGCGCATATCCGGCTCGCCCAGTTGCGCAATGACGCTACCGTCTTTATAGCGCACCATCGAGTGGATCACCGACTGCGGATGAATCACCACTTCCATTTGTGCGGCAGAGGCGTTGAACAGCCAGCGGGCTTCAATGTATTCGAGACCTTTATTCATCATGGTGGCCGAATCGACGGAAATTTTGCGCCCCATCGACCAGTTCGGATGACGACAAGCCTGATCCGGCGTCATTGCGCGCAGTTCACTGATTGGCGTCTCACGGAACGGGCCACCAGACCCGGTAAGCAGAATGGACGTAACGCCATGCTGCCCGAGATCAGCGTACCCCAGGTCTTGCTGAAAAGTTTGCGGCAAACTCTGAAAGATAGCGTTATGTTCGCTGTCGACAGGTAAAAGTTGCGCACCGCTGGCTTTTACCGCTTCCAGGAACAGGCGTCCGCAGGTCACCAGCGACTCTTTGTTCGCCAGTAAAACCGTTTTGCCGGCATGAATCGCGGCAAGTGTCGGTACCAGACCCGCCGCGCCAACAATGGCGGCCATCACCTGATCAACGTCATCCAGCGCGGCCACTTCACACGCCGCCTGTTGCCCACACATGACGTCGGTGCGGCTGCCGTGTTCACGCAGGGCGATTTTCACCGCCTCGGCGCTATGGGCGTCATCCATCACCGCGAAACGCGGGGAAAACTCCAGACACTGCTCGACCATGCGTTCAACGTTTTTACCGGCAACCAGCGCGGCTACGGAGAAATGGTCAGCGTTATGGCGCACAACATCCAGCGTGCTACAGCCAATTGAGCCCGTTGAGCCAAGAACGGTTATTTGCTTCATGAAAGGTCCAGCTTAGCGACTTGAAGGGTGAAGAGTATAAATGCAAAACGCCGCCAGCAAAGCGATACGCTTCCTGTACGGCGTTTTTTTCCTGCAAACGAATGCAGATTAGAACTGCATCAGTTCCGCTTCTTTTTCTGCCAGCGCCGCGTCAATTTTCTTGATAGCAGCATCGGTCAGTTTCTGCACGTCGTCCTGAGAACGGCGATCGTCATCTTCGCTGATCTCTTTGTCTTTCAGCAGCGCTTTCACTTTGTCGTTCGCGTCGCGACGGACGTTACGCACAGAGACACGTCCCTGCTCAGCTTCACCACGCACCACTTTGATCAGGTCTTTACGGCGCTCTTCAGTCAACGGCGGCAGCGGAACGCGGATGTCGGTGCCTGCAGAGCTTGGGTTCAGACCAAGATCAGACGCCATAATCGCTTTCTCAACAGCCGGGCCCATAGAGCGGTCGAACACGTTGATTTTCAGTGTACGGGTATCTTCTACAGTGACGTTCGCCAGCTGACGCAGCGGAGTCGGGGTGCCGTAATACTCAACGACGATGCCGTCCAGCAGGCTGGGAGAAGCACGACCCGTGCGTATTTTGCTGATTTGGTTTTTGAACGCTTCTACGCATTTGTCCATGCGCACTTCAGCATCTTTTCTGATATCGCTAATCACGTTACGAATCCTTGAAAACTTGTCTCAGTCAGACCAGACGGTAGCACAGATGCGCTAAGTATAGTCCTGTTTAAAATATGCCACCGGGTATGTGACCCGCATGATTAAAGCGGAATCTTACCCGTATTTGGCCTCGACGGAAATTATTCCGTGATTAAAGTGCCTTCTTTTTCGCCCATGACCACGCGACGCAGCGCGCCAGGTTTGTTCATGTTGAATACGCGAATCGGCAATTTGTGGTCACGAGCCAGCGTAAACGCCGCCAGATCCATGACTTTCAGTTCTTTATCCAGTACTTCGCTGTAAGTCAGCTGTTCGTACATGGTCGCCGTAGGATCTTTCGCCGGGTCAGCGGTAAACACACCGTCGACTTTAGTCGCTTTCAGTACCACGTCGGCTTCAATTTCAATACCGCGCAGACACGCTGCGGAATCAGTTGTGAAGAATGGGTTACCGGTACCTGCGGAGAGGATCACCACGCGGTTGTTGCGCAGCAGGCTAATCGCCTCTGCCCAGCTATAGTTGTCGCACACGCCGTTCAGCGGAATGGCAGACATCAGGCGAGCGTTCACATAGGCGCGATGCAGTGCGTCACGCATTGCCAGGCCATTCATTACCGTGGCCAGCATGCCCATGTGGTCGCCCACAACGCGGTTCATACCCGCTTTCGCCAGACCTGCACCGCGGAACAGGTTACCGCCGCCAATCACTACGCCAACCTGAATGCCCAGTTCAACAAGTTCTTTAATCTCTTGCGCCATACGGTCAAGGATGCTTGCGTCAATACCGAAACCTTCAGTCCCCTGCAATGCTTCGCCGCTCAGTTTAAGCAGAATGCGTTTGTAGACGGGTTTTGCGTTGGTAGCCATTTTCTTTCCTGCGAGTGTCACGAATGGGATGATTTAAATCAGGTGACATCATGCGCTTCCTGCCGATTTGCCCCTATAAGAGCTGGCTGATTTTCACATGACGGGTACAAAAAGGAGCCGCCCTGAGGCGGCTCCGAACAGTGCAATTAAGACTGTTTAGACATTGCAGCAACTTCTGCTGCGAAGTCAGCTTCAACTTTCTCGATGCCTTCGCCCACTTCAAAGCGGATGAAGCCAGTCACGTCAGCGTTGTGCTCTTTCAGCAGCTGGCCCACGTTTTTGCTCGGGTCCATTACGAAAGGCTGACCAGTCAGAGAAACTTCGCCGGTGAATTTCTTCATGCGGCCTTCAACCATTTTCTCTGCGATTTCTTTCGGCTTACCAGACTGCATCGCGATGTCCAGCTGTACCTGGTATTCTTTCTCTACCACTTCAGCAGACACGTCTTCTGGTTTAACGAATTCTGGTTTGCTTGCAGCAACGTGCATCGCCAGGTGTTTAACCAGCTCTTCATCAGCGCCTTTAGCCGCAACCAGAACACCGATGCGCGCACCGTGCTGGTAGCTACCCAGAACGTCGCCTTCCAGGATTGCAACGCGACGGATGTTGATGTTTTCACCGATTTTAGCAACCAGTGCAACACGCTCTTCTTCGAACTGTGCTTTCAGAACTTCAACGTCAGTTACTTTACCAGCAACAGCTGCGTCCAGAACTTTGTCTGCGAACGCCTGGAAACCACCGTCTTTAGCAACGAAGTCAGTCTGGCAGTTAACTTCCAGAATCACGCCGAAGTTGCCTTCGATTTTGGTTTTGATCACGCCGTCAGCAGCAACGTTGCCAGCTTTTTTAGCCGCTTTGATCGCGCCAGATTTACGCATGTTTTCGATTGCCAGCTCGATGTCGCCATTAGCTTCAGTCAGTGCTTTTTTGCAATCCATCATGCCTGCGCCGGTACGTTCACGCAGCTCTTTTACCAGGGATGCGGTAATTTCAGCCATTCTAAAATCCTCGGAAGATTTGATCTGCCCGGCGTTGATCCGCACAGATATAAAAGTGAAAAAAGGGGGCCATAAACAGGCCCCCTAACCAAACGTGTACTACCTGGTCTATAAGGGCTCTCCCCTTCCAGTTATGAGCCGCAGCACGTAGACATTACTCGTTACTGCAACTCGGACACTTTCGGGGGAGTTATCAAGCCTTATTACTCAGCTTCTACGAAGCTTTCTTCAGCCTGGGAAGCCAGGTCAGAAGAACGGCCTTCACGAACGGTAGCCGCTACAGCGCTCAGGTACAGGGTTACAGCACGGATTGCATCGTCGTTACCCGGGATAACGAAATCAACGCCGTCTGGATCGGAGTTGGTATCAACGATAGAGAACACTGGAATACCCAGGTTGTTCGCTTCTTTGATTGCGATGTGTTCGTGGTCAGCATCGATAACGAACAGTGCGTCCGGCAGGCCGCCCATGTCTTTGATACCGCCCAGGCTGTTTTCCAGTTTCTCAAGCTCACGAGTACGCATCAGCGCTTCTTTCTTGGTCAGCTTGTCGAAAGTACCGTCCTGAGACTGAGTTTCCAGGTCTTTCAGACGTTTGATGGACTGACGAACGGTTTTCCAGTTAGTCAGCATACCGCCCAGCCAGCGATGGTTCACGAAGAACTGGTCGCAGCTGTTAGCAGCTTCTTTCACCGCTTCGCTTGCAGCGCGTTTAGTACCAACGAAAAGGATTTTACCTTTACGAGCAGAGATCTTGTTCAGTTCAGCCAGCGCTTCGTTGAACATCGGTACAGTTTTCTCAAGGTTGATGATGTGAACTTTGTTACGTGCGCCGAAGATGAAAGGCTTCATTTTCGGGTTCCAGTAACGGGTCTGGTGACCAAAGTGAACACCAGCCTTGAGCATGTCGCGCATGGAAACAGTTGCCATGATTTAAAACCTCTATAGATTAAGTTGGGGTTATGCCTCCACGTATCCCATATTACCGACCCCGAAGGGCACCCCGGAACATGTGTCGATACGTGTGTGTTGTTACACAAAGTGAGATTGTCGCTTCAGTCCATTCTGTGTATATCAAATGGAACGGAAGTCCGGCGCGCTTTATACCACAAATACGCCGCAGACACCAATAATTGTTGGCACTCTATGCTGTAACTGATTCTCAATCTGGTAGTGGATGCTTCAGACTGTTAACATTGATAGCACTTACACAATTATTGTCGATAAATTCGACCCTGATGGACAAACTCCATGGCTATTTCTATTAAAACACCTGAAGAAATCGAAAAGATGCGCGTCGCGGGTCGTCTGGCAGCCGAAGTGCTGGAGATGATCGAGCAGCACATCAAACCGGGCGTGAGCACCGGCGAGCTGGATCGCATCTGCGATGACTGGATCGTCAACCACCAGCATGCGATCTCCGCCTGCCTCGGCTATCACGGTTATCCAAAATCAGTCTGCATCTCTATTAACGAAGTGGTCTGCCACGGGATCCCCGACGATGCTAAACATCTGAAAGATGGCGACATCGTTAACATCGATGTAACCGTTATTAAAGACGAGTTCCACGGTGACACCTCAAAAATGTTCATCGTCGGCAAACCAACCATTTTGGGCGAGCGCCTGTGCCGCGTCACCCAGGAAAGCCTCTATCTGGGCATCAAAATGGTAAAACCGGGCATCCGCCTGCGCACCATCGGCGCGGCGATTCAGAAGTACGCGGAAGCAGAAGGTTTCTCGGTGGTACGCGAATACTGTGGTCACGGTATCGGTCGCGGCTTCCACGAAGAACCGCAGGTACTGCACTATGATGCAGATGACGGCGGCGTGGTACTGAAAGAAGGCATGACCTTCACCATCGAACCGATGCTGAACGCCGGTGATTACCGCATCCGCACGATGAAAGATGGCTGGACGGTAAAAACCAAAGACCGCAGCTTGTCTGCTCAGTACGAGCATACTATTGTGGTAACCGCAAACGGCTGCGAAATTCTGACGCTGCGCAAGGATGACACCATCCCGGCGGTTATCTCGCACGACGAATAATTGATTTGCCTGATGGCGATGCCAACGCATCTTATCAGGCCTACAAATTGCTCTCTCCAGTAGGCCGGATAAGGCGCTTGCGCCGTCATCCGGCTTTTTATATGGGTGGCGCAAACATCAATGAAAACTCTTCCTGAACAGCTCGCGAATACCGCACTCCCCACCCTTCCCAATCAGCCGCAGAATCCCGGTGCCTGGCCTGCGGATATGCTGAACATTGCCACCATCAAAGCCCATCTTGATGCTTTCCAGCGGTGGCTGGGAGAAGCCTTTGACAGCGGCATTTCCGCCGAACAGCTCATCGAAGCGCGCACCGAATTCATCGACCAGCTCCTGCAGCGCCTCTGGCTTCAATACGGTTTTGGTGAAGTGGAAGACGCCGCGCTGGTTGCCGTTGGCGGGTACGGACGCGGTGAATTACATCCGCTTTCCGACATCGATCTCCTGATTTTAAGCCGTAAGAAACTGCCCGATGAACAGGCGCAGAAAATTGGCGAGCTATTAACGCTACTCTGGGATCTTAAGCTGGAAGTGGGCCATAGCGTACGAACGCTGGAAGAGTGCCTGCTGGAAGGTCTTTCAGATCTGACCGTCGCCACCAATCTGATTGAATCACGCCTGCTGATTGGCGACGTCGCCCTGTTCCTGGAACTGCAAAAACACATTTTCAGCGAAGGCTTCTGGCCGTCAGAAAAATTCTTCCCGGCGAAAGTGGAAGAGCAAAACGCACGTCACCAGCGCTATCACGGCACCAGCTATAATCTTGAGCCGGATATAAAAAGCAGCCCCGGCGGCCTGCGGGATATCCACACCTTACAGTGGGTCGCTCGCCGTCACTTTGGCGCCACCTCGCTGGATGAAATGGTCGGTTTTGGCTTTTTGACCGAAGCCGAGCGTAACGAACTCAATGAGTGTCTGCATCTGCTGTGGCGAATCCGTTTCGCCCTGCATCTTGAACTCAACCGCTACGACAACCGCCTCCTGTTCGACCGCCAGCTTAGCGTCGCCCAGCGCCTTAACTACGGCGGCGAAGGCAATCAGCCGGTTGAACACATGATGAAGGATTTCTACCGCGTGACGCGCCGCGTCGGCGAGCTCAATCATATGCTGCTTCAGCTTTTTGACGAGGCGATTCTCGCCCTGACGGAAGATGAAAAACCGCGCCCGATTGACGATGATTTTCAGCTACGCGGCACGCTTATCGACCTGCGCGATGACACGCTATTTATCCGCGAACCGCAGGCGATTCTGCGCATGTTCTTTATTATGGTGCGCAACAGCACCATTACCGGGATTTACTCCACAACCCTGCGCCACCTGCGCCATGCGCGTCGTCATCTGGCGCAGCCATTGTGCTATATCCCGGAAGCCCGCTCGATTTTCCTCAGCATGCTGCGCCATCCCGGCGCAGTGAAACGCGGCCTGCTTCCGATGCATCGCCATAGCGTGCTGTGGGCCTATATGCCGCAGTGGTCGCACATTGTCGGTCAAATGCAGTTTGACCTGTTCCACGCCTACACAGTCGATGAACACACCATTCGCGTACTGCTTAAACTGGAAAGCTTTGCCGAAGAAGCGACGCGCCCGCGCCACCCGCTGTGCGTCGATCTCTGGCCGCGTCTTACCCATCCTGAACTGATTCTGATAGCCGCACTGTTTCACGATATCGCCAAAGGACGCGGGGGGGATCACTCCATTCTGGGTGCGGAAGACGTGCTGAAGTTTGCCGAACTGCACGGCCTGAATTCTCGCGAAACGCAACTGGTTGCCTGGCTGGTGCGCCATCATCTGCTAATGTCCGTCACCGCTCAGCGGCGTGATATTCAGGATCCGGAAGTCATTAAACAGTTTGCTGAATTGGTGCAAACGGAAAACCGTCTGCGCTATCTGGTGTGTCTGACGGTTGCTGATATTTGTGCCACCAATGAAACCCTGTGGAACAGCTGGAAGCAAAGCCTGTTGCGCGAACTCTATTTCGCCACCGAAAAACAGCTGCGCCGGGGAATGGATAACACGCCGGATATGCGCGAACGCGTGCGTCATCACCAGATGCAGGCGCTGGCCCTGCTGCGCATGGATAACATTGACGAAGAGAAGCTGCATCAAATCTGGAACCGCTGCCGCGCCAATTACTTTGTGCGTCACACGCCAAATCAGCTTGCCTGGCACGCCCGCCACCTGTTGCAGCACGATCTCACAGAACCGATGATCCTGTTAAGCCCGCAGGCCACCCGTGGCGGCACCGAGATTTTCATCTGGAGCCCGGATCGCCCTTACCTCTTTGCGGCGGTCTGTGCAGAGCTGGACAGACGTAACCTCAGCGTGCACGACGCGCAGATTTTCACCACCCGTGACGGCATGGCAATGGATACGTTTATCGTGCTGGAACCCGACGGTAGCCCGCTCTCATCCGATCGCCATGAGGCTATTCGTCTTGGGCTGGAACAGGCCATTACCCAACGCAGTTGGCAGGCACCGCAGCCGCGTCGTCAGCCGGCAAAATTGCGTCACTTCTCCGTCGATACCGAGGTGAATTTCCTGCCAACGCATACTGACCGGAAATCTTTCCTCGAACTGATTGCGCTCGATCAGCCAGGGCTATTGGCACGTGTCGGGAAAGTGTTTGCCGACCTCGGAATTTCTCTTCACGGGGCCAGAATTACGACAATTGGTGAACGAGTAGAAGATTTATTTATAATCGCCACCGCCGACCGGCGTGCGCTTAATAATGCGCTGCAATTAGAGGTACAACAACGGTTGACAGCAGCCCTCAATCCAAACGATAAAGGGTAATCATTTTTTTTACACAGATGGAAAGAGTAACAATGCAGCAATTACAGAACGTTATTGAGTCCGCTTTCGAGCGTCGCGCCGACATTACCCCAAACAATGTCGACACCGTAACCCGCGAAGCGGTAAACCAGGTTATTTCATTACTGGATTCCGGCGCGCTGCGTGTCGCTGAAAAAATTGACGGCCAGTGGGTCACTCACCAGTGGTTGAAGAAAGCGGTTCTGCTCTCTTTCCGTATTAACGATAACCAGGTTATCGATGGTGCGGAAAGCCGCTACTTCGATAAAGTGCCGATGAAATTCGCTGACTACGACGAAGCGCGCTTCCAGAAAGAAGGCTTCCGCGTGGTTCCACCTGCGGCCGTTCGTCAGGGTGCGTATATCGCGCGCAACACCGTGCTGATGCCGTCCTACGTTAACATCGGCGCATACGTTGACGAAGGTTCCATGGTTGACACCTGGGCAACCGTTGGCTCCTGCGCGCAAATCGGTAAAAACGTTCACCTGTCTGGCGGCGTCGGCATCGGCGGCGTACTGGAACCGCTGCAGGCTAACCCAACCATCATCGAAGACAACTGCTTCATCGGCGCTCGCTCTGAAGTCGTTGAAGGCGTGATTGTGGAAGAAGGCTCTGTTATCTCCATGGGCGTATACCTGGGCCAGAGCACCAAAATCTACGACCGCGAAACCGGCGAAGTCTTTTATGGCCGCGTTCCGGCGGGCTCCGTTGTCGTCTCCGGCAACCTGCCATCAAAAGATGGCAAATACAGCCTGTACTGCGCGGTCATCGTGAAGAAAGTCGACGCCAAAACTCGTGGCAAAGTGGGCATCAACGAACTGCTGCGAACTATCGATTAAGATAGAGGCTAAAGCGGGGGCTACCCCGCTTTTTTTTCGTTCCAAACTGGCGGAAAACGGTTTTTTCACTGATTATTCAATAGGTAAATTACAGCAAGGGTACCGCTATGTACGATAATCTGAAAAGTTTGGGCATTACCAATCCTGATGAAATCGATCGTTACAGCCTCCGGCAGGAAGCCAACAACGATATCCTGAAAATCTACTTCCAGAAGGATAAGGGTGAGTTTTTCGCCAAAAGCGTGAAGTTTAAGTATCCGCGCCAGCGCAAAACCGTTGCTGCCGACGGCGTTGGACAGGGATACAAAGAGGTGCAGGAGATTAGCCCTAACCTGCGCTATGTGATTGATGAACTGGATCAGATTTGTCAGCGCGATCGCACCGAGGTGGATCTTAAGCGTAAGATCCTGGACGATCTGCGTCACCTGGAATCAGTGGTGACCAATAAGATCAGCGAGATTGAAGCGGATCTGGAAAAACTGACGCGGAATAAATAGCCCCTCACCCCGGCCCTCTCCCACAGGGAGAGGGAGAAAACCGCACACATTTAGCCCATGGCACCGTCGCTCCCCTCTCCCTCAGGGTGAGGGTGATTCGCGGTTCCGCTACGGCTGCTCATCGAGCTGCAACGCCACATACAACAACAACCTATCGTCAAAATTACTCAAATCCAGCCCCGTTAATTCCGAGATACGATTCAGACGATACTCCAGCGTATTACGGTGTATAAACAGCGCCTTCGATGTCGCCAGTGGCTGCACATTATGGCGAAACCACGCCGTCAGGGTTCGTCTGAGTAATCCATTATTATCCATCGCTTTTAGACGCGTTAACGGGCGGGCCAGCTCATTGGCCTGCCACCCACCGCGCAGACTATCGAGCAGCACGGGTAGCATCAGATCCTGATAAAAATAGCTGCGGCTTTCCGGCATGCGCTGTTTTCCCACCATCATAGTAGTGCGCGCCGTGCGGTAAGAACGCGCAATGCTGCCCGGCCCGGTGAAATAGTTACCCAGCGAAACACGAAAACGCAGCTGTCCGTTCTCTTTCATCCGCGTGATGAGTTGCTCGACGCGTTTGCGGTGATCTTCCGCATCCCAGCGGCCAAACGAGTTCAGTGCCGGTTTCAGCACCACCATTTCAGTCAGTGAAACAATCGCGATCAGGTTATTACGCTCAGGCGTCGTTAGCGCATTTTGCAACTGCTGAAGCTCGGCCATTGCGCTATCCACGCCAAGCTGCCCGCTGTCCACTTCCACCACCGCCACCACGCGCGGCTGGTTCAAGTCGATACCCAGACGTTGCGCCCATTCGGTTAACGCGGGCGTATTCTCCTCCGCCTGAATCAGGTTCATGACCAGCTCTTCACGCAGACGGCTATCCTGCGCCAGCAGGTGCATCAGACGTGACTGTTCGAGCATCATTTCGGCGGTCATGCAAACCAGTTCGCCGTATTTACGCAGCGTCTCCGGCTCGCCAGTCAGGCCGATAACGCCAACAATCTCGCCCTCCAGTCGCAGCGGCAAGTTGATCCCCTGACGCACGCCGTGCAGATGCCTGGCGACCGCATCGTCAATGTCCACCACGCGGCCCTGAGAAAGCACCAACAGCGCCCCTTCGTGCAATTCACCAATACGCTCGCGATCGCCGCTACCGATGATGCGACCACGGGCGTCCATGACGTTGATGTTGGTGTCGATAATGCGCATGGTTCGCGCCACGATATCCTGCGCCATTTTGGTATCAAGATGCCAGCCAGCCATGTAATCCTCCTGTGAGCAGGTTACAGCATAAGAAAGATGGCTAACCGCCGCACTGTGCAAATGCACAAAGCCTGGGTGAGAAATATGGAGTTGTGGAAGGCTTCACAGAACAATAAGAAAACCCTTTCCCCGAAAAGGGAAAGGGTTGGCAGAGGGGATTACTGCATCAACAGGTAGATAGAGCTATCACCACGCTGAATGTTCAGCGCCAGGACGGACGGTTTGCTGTCGAGGATTTTGCGCAGCTCAGCGATATTTTTCACCGCTTGCTGGTTCGCCCCCACAATGACATCACCTTTTTTCAGGCCAATCTGCGCCGCAGGGGAACCGGCTTTCACCGTGTTAACCACAACGCCTTTTTCCTGGCCTTTATTGCTCATTTCCGCCCCTTCGATACCGCTGAAGATGGAGCTGGAATCAACCTGATTCTGGCTGCTCTGTTGCAGTTCCAGGCTCACGGTGACCGGTTTGCCGTCGCGCAGCAGGCCAAGGCTGATTTTGCTGCCGATTGGCATGGTGCCAACCTGCGCGCGCAGTGCCGCGAAGCTGCTGATTGGTTTACCGTTCAGGGAGGTGATCACATCACCCGCTTTAATCCCCGCTTTTGCTGCGGAAGAGTTCGGCATTACCTGGCTTACGAATGCGCCGCGCTGAGCGTCAACTTTCATCGCTTTCGCCAGCTCGGAGTTCAGCTCGGTTCCCATGATACCCAGTTCGCCGCGTTTCACCTGGCCGAATTCCACCATCTGCGAGGTCAGGTTTTTCACCATATTGCTCGGGATAGCGAAACCAATACCAATGTTGCCGCCGTCAGGTGCCAGAATCGCGGTGTTGATACCGATCAGTTCCCCGTTCAGGTTCACCAGCGCGCCGCCGGAGTTACCGCGGTTAATCGCCGCATCGGTCTGGATAAAGTTTTCATAGTTTTCAACGTTCAGGCCGCTACGACCCAGCGCCGAAACGATACCGGAGGTCACGGTTTCACCCAGACCGAACGGGTTACCGATAGCGACGGTATAGTCCCCCACGCGCAGCGCGTCGGAATCTGCCATCTTAATTGCCGTCAGGTTTTTCGGATCCTGAATCTGGATCAGCGCAATATCGGAGCGCGGATCTTTGCCGACGATTTTGGCGTCAAATTTACGCCCATCGCTCAGTTGCACCTTAATGGTCGTCGCGTTATCGACGACATGGTTGTTAGTCACAACATAGCCCTTCGCCGCATCAATCACGACGCCCGAACCCAGCGCCTGGAATTTCTGCTGCTGGCCACCGCCCTGTCCACCATCAGGCCCACCGCCCTGGCAGAATGGCGAGTTCTGGAACGGAGAGCCGTCCTGGCAGAACGGTGAATTGTCGCCAAAGAACTGCTGGAAATTACGCCCCATACGTGGGGTATTCACGGTCGTGCTGCCTTCAACGTTGATACTGACTACGGACGGCATCACTTTTTCCAGCATTGGCGCCAGGCTTGGCATTTGCTGTGCGGTAGTGGCGGATGACGCCGTCTCAGCCGCGCTAGCGGACAACGGAGACAATGCCAAACTTAAACTAAGAGCCAGTGCACTCATTGCTAACGTGGTTTTTTTCATGTGTTTCAATCTCAATTTCAGATTATGCAAAGTTGCTGTGTACGTGACTATCAGAGTCATTTTCTAACGCTAAGTTCCGCGCTTAACACGCTGGAAAAAGTAAAAATTTATTGTTCATCTTTACAAAACTCGTGGTTATTCCACCGCCATCAGACGCCGATATTCATCCCACGCGTAGAGATCGGTCATCCCACTGATATAGTCCTGAATCAGGCGACAGCGATAATAGTATTCCATCACCGGGAATTCTGCTGCGTCACGCGCGACTTTATTTACGGCCTCGATATACGCCAGTCGATGGTTACGCGAGAGTTTCTGGAACAGGCGCGATTCTATCGGCAGTGAAACGATACGCTCTTTCTCAACCAACAACGTGAAGTCACTTTGCGATAATTTCAACAGGGGAGAATAGATTTCCAGCAACCCGCTAATCACCCGGTACCCCTGAAGCTCAAGCATCTCGACATCAGAATGACTAAACACATGTTTTATAGCTACTTTTTTATAAAGATCGAGTAACTGACTATAATCGCTTTCATCTTCCAGCAGCGCATGATTAAAGTCGCCGCGGTAGATTTCTGGCAAATTATCAATAAAACGTTGGGCGGCGAAGGGCACCAGCTTATTTAATGTATTGACGCGCAAATACATAAAGAACTGATCGACAGTACTGCGACTTAATGAATTGGATCGCGATTTATCCCAGGCATTTTCGACCACCTGCGCGAACAAAGAACCTTTACCATGTTCAGGCCAGGCATCATGTAAATGTTGATAAAGCTGCTCGACGCTAAAGATACGTTTTTCCACCGCATCCTCAAGATCTGCTACACAATAGGAGATATCATCCGCTGCTTCCATAATCCAGGTTAAGGGAAAACGATTGTAAGGAGCTAAATCCAGTTCTTTACGTAAGCGCGCAATATAGTGCTCTTCGGCCAAATAATAGCCAGGTTTTTTCATTAAATAGCTGTGGCTTGCCGGCACATCGCTGGCCCACCAGGCGGGGCGAGTATATTTTAAAATACAACCGACCTGCGCCCAGGTAAGATTCATGCGCATTAACGTATGCACCATACGAATCCCCTGCGCATTACCTTCGAAATGACAGAGATCCTGACGTACCTTTCGCCGCAAATCATTCAGCGTCTCATCGCCTTCCAGTAAGCGCAAAGTAGCAACCACGCAGCGATCGTGGCTTAGCGGCTGTTGGGTGGCATCAGCCGGAACCAGCCGTTGGCGGAACCAGTCATTGATTGCCGCCTCGCCAAAATGACCAAACGGCGGGTTACCAATGTCGTGCATCAGGCAGGCCATCTCTACGATGCTTTCGAACGGCCCGGTCAGCTCATCCAGCCCATAAGCCCCCAGCAGCTTTTTCTCTTTCAGACGGCTGAGCACTTCTTTCGCGATATAACGCCCCACCTGCTGCACTTCCAGTGAGTGAGTCAGGCGCGTACGCACGGCAGCGTTGCGCTCCAGTGGAAAAACCTGGGTTTTCTGCTGTAAACGACGAATCGCCGGGGAGTTAATGATGCGCCCGCGATCGCTTTCGAATATTTGCAGAATTTCATGCTCAGAGCTGAAGCCTTCTGGCGAGCGGTAGCGCCGACCCCAGTTAATTTTGTTGCGAAAATCAATCTTTGCCATAGCCTCTCCATCGCGAGAAATGCGCTTCCCCTGAACCCCATGGTAGACTATGCATCCAAATAGGGCATATCGCGAGTAAATCTATGAAAATCGGCATCATTGGCGCAATGGAAGAAGAAGTTACGCTGCTGCGTGACAAAATCGAAAACCGTGAAACGCTCTCCATCGGCGGAAGTGAAATTTATACGGGTCAGCTTAACGGGGTGGATGTCGCGTTACTGAAATCCGGTATCGGTAAAGTCGCTGCCGCGATGGGCGCAACCCTGCTGCTGGAACGTTGCCAGCCGGACGTGATTATCAACACCGGCTCTGCAGGCGGCCTGGCACCGACGCTGAAGGTGGGCGATATCGTCGTTTCCGATGAAGCGCGCTATCACGACGCGGACGTAACCGCGTTCGGCTACGAGTTTGGTCAGCTTCCAGGCTGCCCGGCAGGGTTTAAAGCTGACGAAAAACTGATCTCTGCGGCGCAAGAGTGCATTCAGGCATTAAATCTGAATGCGGTACGCGGCCTGATCGTCAGCGGCGACGCCTTCATCAACGGCTCCGTAGGCCTGGCGAAGATCCGTCACAACTTCCCGCAGGCAGTTGCCGTTGAGATGGAAGCGACCGCCATCGCGCACGTTTGTCACAACTTTAACGTCCCGTTCGTGGTGGTTCGCGCCATCTCCGATGTCGCTGACCAGCAGTCTCACCTGAGTTTTGATGAGTTCCTGGCGGTTGCGGCAAAACAATCCACCCTGATGGTGGAAGCCCTGGTGCAGAAGCTGGCGCGTGGTTAAGCCGTGGCTTGCGGGGCTTCTTGCCCTCGCACTGGTTGCCCCGGCGTGGCTTTGCGCCGCGCCGCGGGTGATTACTCTCTCCCCTGCCAATACCGAACTGGCTTTTGCCGCCGGGATCACGCCGATTGGCGTCAGCAGCTACTCTGATTATCCTGACGAGGCCAGGCATATTGAACAGGTCGCTTCATGGCAGGGAATTAACCTGGAACGTATCGTGGCGCTAAAGCCCGATGTCGTGCTTGCCTGGCGTGAAGGGAACGCCGAGCGACAGGTTAACCAGTTGAGCTCTCTGGGCATTAAAGTCGTGTGGATAGACAACCATACGGTGGAAAGCATTGCCGCTACGCTGCGCGAAATCGCCCAGTGGAGCCCACACCCCGAAAAAGCGGAACAGGCCGCAAGCCAGTTGCTGCGCGACTACGCCGAACTCAAAGCCCGCTATGCAAATCAGCCCAAAAAACGGGTATTTCTGCAGTTCGGGTTCAATCCTATCTTTACCAGCAACAAAGCCGCGATTCAGAATCAGGTGCTGGAAATGTGCGGGGGTGAAAACATCTTCGCCGACAGCCGCGTTCCCTGGCCTCAGGTGAGCCGAGAGCAGGTGCTTACACGCCAGCCACAGGCGATTGTGGTCGCCGGCGGTGCGAGTCAAATTCCTAAAATCGAGCAGTATTGGGGCAGTCAGCTCACAATCCCGGTGATTCCTCTCAATAGCGACTGGTTTGAACGTGCAAGCCCACGTATTATCCTCGCCGCGAAACAACTCTGTACTGCCCTCGCGCAGGTTAATTGATAGGTTAATTCGGAATATGCTCGTCTACTGGCTGGATATTCTTGGCACAATTGTCTTTGCCGTTTCCGGCGTTCTGCTCGCCGGTAAACTGCGTATGGACCCGTTTGGCGTGCTGGTGCTGGGCGTAGTCACCGCCGTCGGTGGCGGAACGATCCGCGATATGGCGCTCGATCACGGCCCGGTCTTTTGGGTAAAAGATCCTACCGATCTGGTCGTGGCGATGGTCACCTGTATGCTCACTATCGTGCTGGTGCGTCAACCACGCCGCCTTCCAAAGTGGGTATTACCGGTGCTGGATGCCGTCGGCCTCGCGGTGTTTGTCGGTATCGGTGTAAATAAAGCGTTTCTTGCTGAAACCGGGCCGCTGGTCGCCGTTTGTATGGGGGTGATCACGGGCGTCGGCGGCGGGATTATCCGCGACGTGCTGGCGCGCGAAGTGCCGATGATCCTGCGAACGGAAATTTATGCCACCGCCTGTATCATCGGCGGCATCGTCCACGCCACGGCGTTTTATACCTTCAACGTTCCGCTGGAGAGCGCCAGTATGATTGGCATGGTAGTGACGCTGGTGATTCGTCTGGCGGCGATCCACTGGCATCTGAAGTTGCCGACCTTTGCGCTGGATGAACCGGGGAAATGATGTGATTAAGCCCGATAGCGCAACACCATCGGGCCTGACAATTATTTCTGCGCCTTCCCTTTCGAGGCTTCTGAGCACTCTTTTCCGACAAACTTCTCCACGCTTTCGGTGCTAAAACTCGACTTCTTACCGCCGCTCTCAAGATCCATTTTTATGTTCATACGGACCTCGGTATCGCTGATTTTTTTCTCCTCTACCACAGAGTGCATTTTAGTGTCTTGCTTATAACAGATGGTTTCGTTTACCAGTAAGGTATCGGTATTTTTAGTATATTTATTCGTACACCCTTCCCTGGTGGTTTCATTACCTGGGGAAATTTTTTTCAAATGTGCAACCATTTTTTCCGTATAGCATACGTGGGTAGTTTTCCCCGTACTTTCCCTGACCCATTCACCAGGCTGAATATCCAGAGCCATTGCGCTTTGTGAACCCGCGAGAGTAAATGCAAAAATAGCCGCTAATTTAACGCGCTTCATAATTAAGTCCTTTAATATTAAAAAATTACATTCCGTGTTATTAGCCTTTAAACACGCTTGAGCACTGTTAGCACTCAGGTACTTTTTATATTTACCGCTTCTATCGAACGGTATAAGCAGCATTAAGTCGAGTACGCTATCAACCTAAAAGACAAGGATGATTATTTGGCCGTTGACTTCGATGGGGCAGTGCATTGTGCGCTAACAAATTTTTGCACCATTTCCTCTTCCGCGCTCGATGTTTTACCATCAAGAGTAATATCCATCTTCACCTTGATCTTCACCTCGGTTTCGCTCGTTTTTGTCATGTCCATCGCAATCAAAAACTCTTTGTCGGGTGTCTTACAGTAGGTCTCTGTGTTCTGATGCGTACTGCTATTGTCCTTAATGTCCGTAACACATTTCCCTGCTTTAATTTTTTTGCCTTTTTTCATCTCTTTCAGATGTTTAATTGCTGTGGCGTCGTAACAAGTTACTTTTGTTTTACCATTATGGTCAGTAACCCATTCACCGGGCTGAATATCCAGAGCCATTGCGCTGTGTGAACCCGCCAAAGTAAATGCCAAAATAGCCGCTAATTTAACGCATTTCATAATTAAATCCTTTAATATTAAAAAGTTACATTCCGCGTTATTAGCCATAAAAACAAAGCCCGAACACCAAAGGTATTCAGGCTTTTTATATTTACCACTTCTGTTGAGCGGTATTATTTTCTTTGCCGGATAGCCCGGCAAGTATCAGATACTGAACGAAGAACCGCAGCCGCAGGTGCTGGTCGCGTTCGGGTTGGTCACGATAAAACGGGAACCTTCCAGACCTTCGGTGTAATCAACAGAACCGCCGACCAGATACTGCAGGCTCATCGGGTCAACGACCAGGCCAACGCCCTGTTTTTCGATGGTCATATCGCCTTCGTTGATTTGATCGTCAAAGGTAAAGCCGTACTGGAAGCCGCTGCAACCACCACCGGTGATGTAGACACGAAGTTTCAGGTTCGGATTGTCTTCATCCGCAATCAGGTTTTTTACTTTAGAGGCTGCGGCGTCGGTAAACTCCAGCGGCAGCGCTACGTCATCACTCATTTTTTGCTCCCATTGATACTGTAATCTGGGCAAATAATAACCCGATTCTTTTGGTCATTATCTAATACCCTGGTAATTCGTTCAAGTATTCTGCCCTGCCGCTGTCTGCGCTTTTGCCGCCTGCTCTGCTTCCTGTTTCGCCAGCGTTCGCGCCAGGATCGTGGCGTAGAGCGGCTTTCCACCCAGGAACTGCGCTAATAGCGTGGCACCTAAGCAGGTAATAATCATTGGCAAAATGAGCTGATAATTGTCGGTCATCTCCAGCACCAGCACAATACCGGTCAGCGGCGCACGCACCGACGCGGCCATCAATGCGCCCATACCAGCGATAGCAAACGTGCCCGCTTCAAGATGGTAGCCCGGAAAAACATTCATGGCCGCCATACCAAACGCGGTGCCCAGCAGCGTGCCAAGCGCCAGCATCGGGGCGAAAATCCCACCCGGCGCACCGGAGGAAAAACACAGCAACGTGGTCAGCACGCGCGCGACGAAGATAAACAGCAGCAAACCTACGCTATAGTTGCCTGCCGCCGCGATGGGAATCAGGTTAAAACCACCGCCCGCCGCCGCAGGTTCAATCAACCCCAGCACGCCGCACAGGCCGCCTATCAGGCCCCCAATTAACACCCATTTTTTGATTTCGCCGCCGTGAATGCGCTGAAACATATCCTGCGTTCTCAGCACCAGCGTATTAAAAATGGGGCCGACGATGCCAAAAATCATCCCCAGCACCAGATAAAGCCACAGTGTGTCCACTGGCGCGTTGGTCAGTTTGCCCACCTCAATAACCGGCGTCTCGCCGTTAAAGATGCGGAACACGATGCTCGACATGATGACGCCGGTGAATACCGCTTTAATAGAGACCAGGTTATAGCGAAACTGCGAACGCATCTCTTCAATGATGAACAGAATGCCCGCCAGCGGGGCATTAAACGCCGCCGACAGCCCCGCCGCCGCGCCGGTTGCTAATAGCGTATGGCGGGCTTCGGCACTGCGCATACGGAAGATATCGCCAATCATGCGCCCGATGTTACCGCCGATTTGTACCGTCGGCCCTTCGCGCCCGAGTACCATTCCGGCCCCAAGCGTCCCCATCCCGCCGATAAATTTCACTGGCAGCACGCGCCACCAGCGCACCGGACGCAACTCTTCCAGCGCGCCCTCAATTTCAGGAATGCCCGAACCGCCTGCCTCCGGTGCAAAGCGCCTCACCAACAGGTAGCCCACCATCGCCAGCAGCCCAGAAAGAATAAAGGCCAGCGGCCAGACGATAAACCAGTGATCAGCAACGTGGGCAATCGACGCCATCCGGAGGTTCGACACCCAATTCACCGCTTTTTCGAACGCCACGCCAATGAAACCCGCGACGGTGCCGACCAGCGCGGCCATCAACAAAATTTTTAACGGCGTTTTATCGCGGTTCAACAACCGCCGTATCGTATCGCCACGACGTAAGCGCGCGACTTGCTGTGACTCAAAAGAGGAAGAATCTGCTTTCATCTGCTTATCATTAATTGGTAATACAAATCCGAAGGGGGCATTCTAGCGGGCCTCTCGCCCCTCGTCGCGTAAAAATTCCCCTGAATCGCCAGGTGTTTCATTTCGGCAAAACTTTCATAACCTTCCTGGAATAATTAGAATAGCCCGTTAATCATTTTCCTCCCCCGAATCAGGAGCCGTTTCATGAGCAAATCGGAAAACCTCTACAACGCAGCGCGGAAACTTATTCCCGGCGGCGTCAACTCACCGGTACGCGCCTTCACCGGCGTAGGTGGCACACCGCTGTTTATCGAACGTGCGGATGGGGCTTACCTGTATGATGCGGACGGCAAAGCCTATGTGGACTACGTTGGTTCCTGGGGGCCGATGGTGCTGGGACACAACAACCCGACCATTCGTAACGCGGTGATTGAAGCCGCCGAGCGAGGCCTGAGCTTCGGTGCGCCAACCGAAATGGAAGTGAAAATGGCGGAACTGGTGACCGAACTGGTGCCGACCATGGACATGGTACGCATGGTGAATTCCGGTACGGAAGCAACCATGAGCGCCATTCGCCTGGCGCGTGGCTTCACAGGCCGCGATAAAATCATCAAATTCGAAGGCTGCTACCACGGCCACGCCGACCACCTGCTGGTAAAAGCCGGTTCAGGTGCACTGACCCTCGGCCAGCCCAATTCCCCAGGCGTCCCGGCAGATTTTGCCAAACACACGCTGACCTGTACCTATAACGATCTCGCCTCCGTGCGCGAGGCGTTCGAGCAGTTCCCTCAGGAGATCGCCTGCATCATCGTGGAACCGGTCGCGGGCAACATGAACTGTGTGCCGCCGCTGCCGGAATTCCTGCCGGGCCTGCGCGCACTGTGCGATGAATTTGGCGCGCTGTTGATCATCGATGAAGTGATGACCGGCTTCCGCGTCGCCCTGGCGGGTGCGCAGTCTTACTATAATGTCGTCCCAGACCTGACCTGCCTTGGCAAAATCATCGGCGGCGGTATGCCAGTGGGCGCATTCGGCGGACGCCGGGACGTAATGGACGCACTAGCACCAACCGGCCCGGTGTATCAGGCAGGTACGCTTTCCGGTAACCCAATTGCGATGGCTGCAGGCTACGCATGCCTGACGCAGGTGGCACAACCTGGCGTTCACGAAACCTTAGACGAACTCACCACTCAACTGGCAGAAGGTTTGCTGGAAGCCGCTGAAGAGACAGGCATTCCTCTGGTGGTTAACCATGTTGGCGGGATGTTCGGGATTTTCTTCACTGACACGAAAACAGTAACCTGCTATCAGGATGTCCTGAAGTGCGACGTTGAGCGCTTCAAGCGTTTCTTCCATCTGATGCTGGACGAAGGTATTTACCTGGCGCCGTCAGCGTTTGAAGCGGGCTTTATGTCCGTGGCGCACACGCCGGAGGATATCAATAAGACGATTGATGCGGCGCGTAAGGTGTTTGCGCAGCTGTAACCCCCCTCACCCTAACCCTCTCCCATCGGGAGAGGGAACCGACCAGCGCTAGTTTTCCCCCTCTCCCTCAGGGAGAGGGCCGGGGTGAGGGTCTTTTCTAACGACTCTGCTTTCTCAGCAAATAAATAAAGTACGGCGCACCGATAAAGGTCGACAACAACCCTGCCGGGATCTGATACGGGAACATCATCATGCGCCCGCACCAGTCGGCGAACACCAGCAGTAATCCCCCCACCAGCGTAGACATCACGATATGCGGCATTGTGCGGCGAAAGCCCATCATGCGCGCAATATGTGGCGCCATCAGGCCAACAAAACTCAGCGGGCCAATGGTGAGCGTGGCCGCTGCCGTCAGGCTGGCTGCCAACAACAACAGCGCAATTCGCGCAGGCGTCAGAGCGATGCCCACAGACCGCGCGGTATCTCCACCGAGCGGCAGAATGGTCAGCCAACGGCGGCTCAACGGTACCAGCAAGAATAGCACCGCCATCACCAGCGCCGATTGCAGCACCTGCGTCCCGGTTGCGTTATAGGTTGAACCCGAAATCCATGTCAGGATCTGCGCCATGCGCGGATCGCCGCTCGCCTGCAACATCATCAACAACATGGTAAAGGCAGTGCTGAGCGCCATCCCCGCGAGCAGCATGCGGTGCGGCGAAAAGCCACCGCGTCCGGCGGCGATCAGAATAATCAGCAGCGTGACCGCCGCGCCGATGCTCCCCGCGGGCAGCAGCCAGCCAAAAGCATTACCCGGTACGATAAACAGCATCAGCACCACGCCAAACGCGGCACCGGAGCTAATCCCCAGGACTTCCGGGCTTGCCATCGGATTGCCCGTCAGTCGCTGAATAATACAGCCCGCCACCGCCAGCATCATCCCGGCGATCAATGCAGAGAGCACGCGCGGCCAGCGCCATTGCAGCAGTTCATCCAGTAGCGTGCCGCTCGCCCAGTGCCAGCCCCCGGCATCACGGCCAAACGCCAGCGCGGCAAAAATCGCCACCAGCAGAACAACCAGCCCGGCGATGGCCCACGCAGGCACGTGGTAACGCTCCTCAGCAACATTATCGCTGGCATTCATCGACGGTGCGGTCATGCTTCGCAGACGCGGTAGCAACCAAAGCAGTAGCGGCGCACCTATCAGCGCGGTGACTGAGCCGGTGGAGACCTCCATCCATACGCGAGTGAGCCAGATAATAATTTGGTCAGAAAGCCAGAGAATGAGCGCACCAATCAGCGGCGCCAGCATCAATCGCGCCAGCAGGCGGCGCGCGCCGAGCATTTTCGCCAGCAGCGGCGCAAACAGGCCGATGAAGCCGATAATGCCTACCGCGTTAACGAGGAAAGCGCTGATGACAATCGCCAGCGTCAACGCCGCCAGGCGCGCCAGCGATAACGCCAGCCCCAGGTTGCGGGCCACGCCGTCATCCAGCCCCATCAGCGTCAGCGGTCGCAGCAGCAACAGCGTGAGCATCACCCCACCCAGCAGCTGCGGCCACAGGCGTTCGACGATACTCCAGTCAGTTTGCGTCAGCGTGCCGGTGCTCCACAGGAACATGCTTTGTAGCTGGTCATGATGGAAAATCACCATAAGCTGGTTGATGGCACCGCAGTAGAGGCTGACCACCAGCCCCGCCAGAATCAGCGTCACCGGGGAAAGTCGTTTACCCCACGCCACGCCAAACACCAGCGCCCCCACAATGCAGGCTCCGGCCAATGCGGCAAACTGCGAGGCCAACACACCAGGGATCGCCCACAGCGTGGTGACAGTCATGCCTAACTGCGCGCCGGTCGCCACGCCAAGCGTCGTCGGTTCAGCCAGTGGATTTCGCAACACCTGCTGGAAAAGGACACCGACCAGCCCAAGCCCCGCGCCCACCAGCAGTGAAATCACCAGACGCGGCGCCAGGCTGTAATGGAACAACATCTGGTCGATAGAATCGATATTCGGTTGACGAAGCGCCTGCAACCACTGCCCACGCGGCAGCGCGACATTGAAGTTAAACCAGGTTAACGCCAACGCGACGAAAAACAGCAACGCCAGCAACAGGGCAGCAAACGGGGAGATTTTATTCCTCACGCTTTGCCTCCCAGCGCGTTATCCAGCACGCGGCCAAAGTGCATCGCCGAAAGCGTCGCGCCGTAGAACCAGACCGCCGGTACGCGCTGAAAACGATGGGCCCGCACAAAGGGCATGGCCTGCCACAACGGCGTCGCCATCAGCTTACGCATTTCCGGGTCGTTGCCGTGGTCAAAGCAGAGCACATCCGCATCTTTGTAGGCGGCCAGTCGGTCGATACCCACCGCCACGCTGCCCCAGAAGTTAGTTTCGCCCTGCCAGGCATTTTTAACGCCAAGTGAATCGAGCATCTCCTGGAACAGGCAGTTCGGCCCGAAAACCAGCATATGACGCGCATCCAACAGGGTGACCATCAATAACGGGCGATCGCCGCGCATCGTGAAACGCGGCTTCAGGCTTTCAACAAAGGCATCATATTCCCGCAGGTGCTGTTGCGCCTGCGGCTCGCGGCCAATAAGTTGCGCCATTTCAACAAGCGAGTGACGCGCCTGCGCCAGTGGCTTTTTCCCATCGCTGAAGGCAAAGCCGCGCCCTGGCGCAATTTTCGCCAGCGTCTCGGCTGAGGGGCCATAGCCCGCCGACCAGACCAGAAACGAGGGTTTCATTTGGGTAAGCAGTTCGAGGTTGGGTTCGGTGCGCAGGCCAACGTCGATCACCGAATCCGGCAGTGCGGGTTCATTCACCCACAGCTTATAGTTTGGGATATCGGCAATACCATAAGGCGTGACGCCCAGCGCCAGCAGCAGCTCAACCGGGAGCCACTCCAGCGCCACAATACGGTGAGGATCGACCGTCGCCGCCTGCGCGTGGCGCATCTGCCAGAGCAGCGGCGAGAGAGCCATCGCCGTCAGTAAACGTCGACGGCTAATCAAAGAGGAGGTACCCATCAATAGACAAAACTTACCGGCGCAGCACCTGCCGGGTGTGGCAGTATCCCCATCGGAATACCGTAAATATGTTCCAGCGTTTCGCTGCGCATCAGCTCGGCAGGCGTGCCCTGAGCAATCATCTCGCCACCGCGCAGCGCCACTAAATAGTCACAGTAGCGCGCGGCCATGTTGATATCGTGCAGTACGGCCACAACCGTCAGCCCACGCTGCTGGCTTAAGCGATGCACCAGCGCCAATACATCGACCTGATGCGCGATATCCAGCGCGGAGGTCGGTTCATCCAGCAACAAACAACGGCTGTCCTGCGCCACCAGCATGGCAATCCACGCCCGTTGACGTTCGCCGCCGGAGAGGCTATCCACCAGCCGATTGGCCAGCGGTTTTAACCCAACCAGGGTAATGGCTTCTTCCACTTTTTCGCGGTCGGCAACGCCAAAACGCCCCAACGCCCCGTGCCAGGGATAGCGGCCAATCGCCACCAGTTCGCGCACCGTCATCCCTTCCGCCTGCGGCAACTGCTGCGGCAGATAGGCGACTTTACGGGCAAACGCTTTGCTGTTCCAGCTATCGAGCGGTTGACCATCCAACAGGATCTCGCCTTCCGACGGTGGCTGATGACGACCGAGCATTTTCAAAAGCGTCGATTTACCGGAGCCGTTGTGGCCGATAAGGCCAGTCACTTTTCCCACCGGGAAGGTGAGCGAGAGAGGATGAAGCAGCGTGCGACCAGGAACCCGAAACGAGACGTTATCGAGTGTAAAGGTGGTATCTGGAGGGGTTGTGATGTCCTGCATAGCCGTCAACTTGTCAAAGGGCGCGGATAAACCGCGCCCGATAGGAGAGATTAGAAGCGGAAAGTCGCCGTCGCGACAACCTGACGTTCCGCACCCCAGTAGCATGCATATTCGCTATAACAGCTGGAGACATATTCACGGTCAAACAGGTTGTTGACGTTCACGGCAACAGACGACCCCGGCAGGCCGAAACGCGCCAGATCGTATTTGACCATCGCGTCCGCCACGGTGTAGCTACCGACGTTGAACGAATCGTTTTTCTTGCCTGTGGAGGTATCGTTTTTGTAGTAGCTCACCGTTGAGCCCGTATAACGAACACCCGCACCGAAGGTCAGCCCGCTCAGGACGGTATCGTAGAAGGTATAGTCCGTCCACAGAGAAGCCTGGTTACGCGGAACTTCCGCCGGACGCTTACCTTTGAAGATGGTATCTTCCGTATATTCTGCATCGGTGTAGCTGTAGGCCGCCGTCAGGTTGATGTTCGCGTTCAGCGCCGCTTTTGCTTCCAGCTCCACGCCGCGAGAGCGAATTTCACCCGCCTGTACACTGTACAGACCGGTTGGATCGTTCGGATCCGCCGTCAGGTTTTTATTCTTCGTCAACTGGTACAGCGCCGCCGTCAGCACGATCGGTCTGTCATTAGGCACATACTTCACGCCCGCTTCGTACTGCTTACCGCGAGACGGATCAAACGGCGTGCCTTCTTTCGTTGAGCCAGAGGTCGGCTCGAAAGATTCGCTGTAGCTGAAGTACGGAGAAATACCGTTATCGAACAGGTAGTTCAGGCCACCACGCCAGGTGAACTGCTGGTCGTTCTTCTCGGCTAACGAATTGCTTGAACGGGTCAGAGTTGAGGTTTTCGCGTAGTCGTAGCGCCCCCCCAGCGTCAGCACCCACTTATCCCACTCGATTTGATCCTGTGCGTAGAGGCCCGTCTGTTCCATACGGTTGAGTACCGCGTATGGGAAGTTGATGGACACATTCGCATTACCATACTGCGGGTTGCTCATGTCTAACGGGCTGGCGGAACCATAAAGCGCGTCAACGTCATTACGCATACGTGAATAGTCGACGCCCGTTAGCAGCGTATGGTCAACATCACCGGTGGCAAAGTTGGATTGCAGCTGCGTATCAACGGTAAAGGCATTCAGCGCTTCGTCAGAACGAACGTAGTTGCGGTTAATTTTACCCGCGCCGTCGTAGCCAAAACCGTACACCGCTTTATAAAGCGTTTTCACCTGGTCGTAGCGCAGGTTCTGGCGCACGGTGAAAGTATCGTTAAACGCGTGAGAGAAGTTGTAGCCCACCATCTGCTGGCGACGCTGCATCTTGTTATCTTTCTCGCCTTCGTTGAAATCGGTCGGCAGCTTATGCGAGTTACCGTTAGCATCAACATAAGGAACTACCGTACCTTCGCGCGGCAACCAGCCATAGTAACCCGCATCCGGATCGCTCTGGAAGTTGCTCAGGAAAGTGAAGTCGGTTTTATCATCCGGACGCCAGCTGAAGGAAGGCGCAATCGCGTAGCGGGTTGATTTCGCCATCTCCTGCTGCGTGTCCTGGCTGCGGCCTAAACCGGTCAGACGGTAGGACCACACGCCCGCATCGTCGATCGCGTCGCTGAAGTCAAAGCCGGTTTGCCACAGGTTATCTGTGCCCATTTTAAACTGAATTTCACGCAGGGGTTCGGTGGTCGGGCGTTTGCTGACCATGCTCACGATGCCGCCTGGGTTGCTGTTGCCATACAGCACTGAGGTTGGCCCGCGCATAACTTCAACGCGTTCCAGGAAATAGGGGTCCATCGAGACTTCAGAATAGTTATTACCCTGAAGTTTCATACCGTCCAGATACTGGTTGGTGTTTACGGTGGTCGGTGCAGTAAATCCGCGAATAGAAACAACATCATAAGTGGAAGAGCTACCACGGGTTGAGAAAACGCTCGGCGTATAGGCCATTGCATCTTTCACGGTAGTAGGCTGACGAGTATCCATTTCCTGACGTGTAATTACCGAAACAGACTGTGGCGTCTTCTCAATCGGCGTGTCGGTCTTGGTGGCAGTTGCCGAGTGCTTAGCCGCGATTGTCGGAGCCGGCCCCCACGCACTTTCC
The DNA here is from genome assembly GCF_965231525.1 of Pseudocitrobacter faecalis. Lineage (NCBI taxonomy): Bacteria > Pseudomonadati > Pseudomonadota > Gammaproteobacteria > Enterobacterales > Enterobacteriaceae > Pseudocitrobacter > Pseudocitrobacter faecalis. The sequence continues at coordinate 3,556,984 of NZ_CBDDNJ010000002.1, forward strand.
TGGGAAACAGGAGCCGCAGTGACGGTGATAGTTTCTTCTTTCGGTTGAACCGCCGCCTGTGCATAGACAGACATGCCGCTAACCGCTGTGGCTACTACGACTGCGATTTTACGCAGCGAGTGGTTTGGCTGAGCAGTTTTCAGATGCGCCATTGGTATATCTCTGATGGAATGATGAATGATAACGTAAACGAGAATTATTATTATAACCGCCGAATAATAGGCCAAACGGCGGCGATATAGCAAGCAATATAGGGGTGGTTGTGGATTAAAGGTTCAAGAAATAACCAGATGAAAACAGAGGGTTAATAGATTGATTTTAGTGATTACGAGATTCTGACAATCGCCCATAAAAAAGCCCGCTTTACTCAGCGGGCTTTGCGCGTTAACGGTATTAATTACCGCCAAACATATCCTTGATCCAACCAGCGACACCGTCGCCGTCTTTCTCTTCTTTCTTCGGTTGCTCTTGTGGTTGCTGCTGTTGCTGCGGCTGAGAGGACTGGTCGAACGGATTGCCCGACTGCTGCTCCTGTTGCTGCTGCATCATCTCACCCTGCTGGCAGAGTGCATCCGGGTCAGTCGTCCACACCGGCAACATACGCGAGCCGCCAGAGCACACGAAGTTTCCGTTGTAATCGACGCCCATATCCACAATATCTTCCGGCGGCGTCAGCACCAGCGGAATCGGCGACTGGTTCGCCAGATAGCGCTGGTAAATCGACATCGCACCGCTTGCACCGTACAGTTTCGTCGGTTGGTTGTTATCACGGCCGACCCAGGTGATCACCACTTCGCGGCCATCAATGCCGGCAAACCAGGTATCGACGTTGTTGTTGGTGGTACCCGTTTTACCCGCCAGATGCAGGCCCGGATATTTCGCTCCCAGCTGACGACCGGTACCACGCTGAACAACCTGCTGCATGGTCCATAACGTCATGTATGCCGCCTGCGCCGGAACGGCACGCTCGGCCTGCGGATAGCTTTGATACAGCACCGTACCATCTTCCGCGATCACCGAACGTAATGCAGAGAGCGTCGCGCGGTTACCGCCGCTGGAGATAGTCTGGAACGCCTGTGCCACTTCAATCGGCGTCAGGTTCAGTGCGCCCAGGATCATCGCCGGAACCGGATGCAGCTGATCTTTCGGCACGCCCAGTTTCTGCCAGGTATCGGTAATTGCCGGCAAGCCCAGCGCCATACCAAGGTTAACCGTCGGCACGTTCATCGAACGCGTCAGTGCATCCACCAGCATCACCTGACCGCTAAAGCGACGGTCATCGTTCTGCGGCGACCACACCTGACCATTTGGCTGACGCAGAGAAATCGGCGCATCGGCAATCCAGGTGTTCAGACGATACTGATTCGGCTGGCTTAACGCGGTCAGATAGGTCGCCGGTTTTGCCAGCGAGCCGATAGAACGACGTGCCTGCATTGCGCGGTTATACCCGGCAAACTGTGGCTCTGCGCCCCCAACCATCGCGCGAACTTCGCCACTGAAGCGATCGACAACCACCATCGCCGTTTCAAGATCGCTCAGCTTACGCTGTTTCTTCAGTACCGGAATACCTTCCGTCGCCGCTTTTTCTGCCGCATCCTGCGCCACCGAGTCGAAGGTGGTGAAGATCTTCACACCGGAGAGATCTTTCACTTTATCGCCCAGTTTTGCCTGCAGCTCCTGGCGCACCATCTGCATGAACGCAGGCTGCGGTGAAATCACCCCGCCGCGCGGCTGCACACCCAGAGGACGGGCGCTGAGCATGTCGTACAATTCCTGGTCGATAAAGTTCTGCTGTTGCAGTAAACGCAACACCAGGTTACGACGCTCCAGCGCCAACTTCGGGTTACGCCACGGGTTGTAGATAGAGGCGCCTTTCACCATCCCGACCAACAACGCCTGCTGATCGAGACTCAGCTCTTCCACCGGGCGACCAAAGTAGTACAGGCTCGCCAGCGGGAAACCGCGAATTTCGTTATCGCCGCTCTGGCCGAGGTACACTTCGTTCATATACAGCTCAAGGATGCGATCCTTGCTGTAACGAGCATCCATCAGCACAGCCATGTACGCTTCATTGGCTTTACGCCAGTAGGAGCGTTCGCTGGAGAGGAACAGGTTTTTCACCAACTGCTGCGTCAGCGTACTCGCCCCCTGCACCGTACGGCCCGCCGTCAGGTTTGCCAGCACCGCACGACCGATCGAGTAGAGGCTTACACCATCATGCTCGTAAAAGTGACGGTCTTCGGTCGCCAGCAGGGTATCCACCAGCAGATCCGGGAAACCGCTGCGCGGCACAAAGAGACGCTGTTCGCCGTTTGGCGAAGAGAGCATGGTGATCAGACGCGGATCGAGACGGAAGAAGCCGAACTGACGGTTGTTCTCCATGTTCTCTATGGTTTCGAGGTGATCGCCATCAAAGGTCAGACGCGCGCGCACCTGCCCTTCTTTACTGTCCGGGAAATCAAACGGACGGCGGATCATCTCAATACTGTTGGCCTGCACGGTAAATTCGCCTGGACGCGTCATCGCGGTCACCTGGCGGTACTGTGTTGCCGTCAGCAGTTGCACCATCTCTTTCTTACTGATGGGCATATCGGGCTCAAGGTTAACCATGCGGCCATACACCGCCGCCGGCAGTTGCCAGACTTTGCCATCAATACGGCTGCGAATTTTCTGGTCAAGATAGACACCGTAAATCGCCAACAGAACAGCAAAAACGATAGCCAGCTTCACCAGCAGCCAGAACCAGCCATGTTTTCTACGAGGCTTGCCGCCCTTGCCCTTTCCTTTACGTGGTGGCATTGGCTCATCATCCTCATAGTCATCCTCATAATCGTCGTCGTAATCCTCATCTCTGAGGCGACGACGGCTCACCTTTTGTTTCGCCGGACGCGCAGGCTTGCCTTTACGTCCAATCGGCTCGCGGTCATTCCCCGCCATGCTTTCTCTCCGCAACATTCAGGCGCAAAGGCCTGATTCTCAGTTCTTCTGTTTTGGAACAGAAGAAGATATCTCTCAAATTTCGCTCGTTCTATCCCCTCTCCCACAGGGAGAGGGGGAAAACATGCACTGAATTTACCAATGTGCATAATCTGTCCCCTCTCCCTTGAGGGAGAGGGTTAGGGTGAGGGGGGAAACATGCGCGCTGATGCCCTCACCCCGGCCCTCTCCCACAGGGAGAGGGGGAAAACATGCACTGAATTTACCAACGTGCACAATCTGTCCCCTCTCCCTTGAGGGAGAGGGTTAGGGTGAGGGGGGAAACATGCGCGCTGATGCCCTCACCCGGGCCCTCTCCCACAGGGAGAGGGGGAAAACATGCACTGAATTTACCAACGTGCACAATCTGTCCCCTCTCCCTTGAGGGAGAGGGTTAGGGTGAGGGGGAAACGTGCGCGCTGATGCCCTCACCCCGGCCCTCTCCCACAGGGAGAGGGGGAAAACATGCACTGAATTTACCAATGTGCACAATCTGTCCCCTCTCCCTTGAGGAAGAGGGGGAAAACCTTTCACGAATACTTTTTCGTCCGCCGCGTCGGCGCGGTGTTCGCCGGGTCGTCCGGCCAGACGTGTTTCGGATAGCGCCCTTTCATCTCTTTTTGCACCTCCCGGTACGCCCCCTGCCAGAACGCACTTAAATCGCGCGTAATCTGCAAAGGACGCTGCGCCGGGGAGAGCAACTCCAGCACCAGCGGCACCCGCCCCTGAGCGATAGTTGGCGTGCTCGCCTCACCAAACACCTCCTGCATTCGCACCGCCAGCGCAGGCGGGTTTTCATCATCGTAGCGAATTGCAATTCGGCTGCCGGTGGGCACAGTGTAATGAGTTGGTAGCTCACTATCCAGACGTTGTCGTAATGACCACGGAAGCCAGGCCTGTAATGCCTCCCTGACATTGACATTTTTCAGCGCTCGTAGAGATTTCACGCCACTCATATGCGGCAGCAGCCAGGCTTCGAGCTCCGCCAGCAACGACGCCTCATCGACTGAAGGCCAGGCTTCTTCCGGCAACCAGCGCGCGGCGCATTGCAGACGCAAGCGTAGCTGCTCAGCGTCTTCTGTCCAGTTCAGAACGTTTAAGCCTTTATCGCGAATACCGTTGAGCATCGCCTGATGCAGCTCGTCTTCCGACGGTTTCGCCAGCGGCTGAACTTTTATCGTCAGTTGCCCAACGCGGCTACGGCGCAAGGCTTTCAGCGTACCCTGCGCGTCGTCCCATTCGATGGTATCGGACTGTTCAATTAACTGCGGGCACTGCGCCGCCAGTACGTCTATATCCAGCGCGTAAGCCTGTAAAATACGCGCATCGGGCGATGCATTGCCCTGTAACAGCAGCGGCACAATCAGCCACTCATGGCGGCTTAGCGCATCATCGCTATCGAGCATTGCACCCATGCCGTTCGCCAGTTGATAGCGCCCATCCAGCCCGCGTCGGCGGGCGATACGGTCAGGAAAACCTTGCGCCAGCAACGCGGGAATGGCGTCGCTATCCGGTTTTCCGCCCTGCCGGTTCAAACGCCTGAGCAACTGCTGGCTACGCTGTTGCCAGTTCGATTGATTGCGCGAAAACGCGTGTCCCAGATCGCTACCCGCACCGCGCGGCGGCTCTTCCAGAATCGCCGCCAGTCGGGCCGCCGTGGCAGCCTCATCATCACTTTTCGCGGCAATCAGCATTGCCGCCAGACGCGGGTCATTACCCAGCGCCGCCATTTTCTGCCCCTGTGCCGTCAGACGTTCGCCGTCCAGCGCCTGAAGCTGCGTCAGTAAGCGCCTTGCCGCAGCTAGATTGACCGCCGGTGGCGCATCCAGCCAGTTTAACTGCAGCGGGTCATAGCAGCCCCACTGCAACAGCTCCAGTTGAAGCGAAGAGAGATCGCTTTGCAGAATCTCCGCATCGCTTTGCGCCGCCGCGCGTTCCGCCTGCTCTTTTCCCAGCAGATGTAAACAGATACCGGGCTCCAGTCGCCCTGCGCGGCCTGCGCGCTGGGTCATCGATGCCTGGCTGACACGTTGAGTCACCAGCCGGGTCAACCCGGAGCGCACATCAAATCGCGCAACCCGCTCCTGCGCGCAATCGACCACCAGACGGATACCTTCGATAGTCAGACTGGTTTCAGCGATATTGGTGGCGAGCACGACTTTACGCTTGCCGACAGGCGCAGGAAGAATAGCCTGACGCTGCTCGCCAAGCGACAACGCGCCATAAAGCGGGCAAAGCAGAACGTCGGACGCTATACGCGAGGCCAGATGCTCCTGAACACGCTGGATTTCACCCACACCGGGTAAAAACAGCAGCAGCGAGCCAGGCTCTGCGCGGAGTAGTTCCGCCGTGGCGATAGCCACAGCTTCATCAAAACGTTGGTGGGCGGGCAGCGCCTGATAGCGACGTTCCACCGGGAACGCACGCCCTTCGGAGATGATGACCGGCGCATCAGGCAGCAAGCGCTGCAACTTATCGTTGTCCAGCGTGGCAGACATAATCAGCAGCTTCAGGTCGTCACGCAGCCCCTGCTGAACGTCGAGCAGCAATGCCAGCGCGAGGTCCGCCTGTAAACTACGCTCATGGAACTCATCGAGGATCACCAGCCCCACGCCCGACAGTTCAGGATCGTGCTGGATCATGCGCGTCAGAATGCCTTCAGTCACCACTTCAAGACGCGTAGCCGGCCCGACGCAGGTTTCCGCGCGCATCCGGTAACCAACGGTTTCACCGGGCTTTTCACCGAGCAGTTCCGCCAGCCGCTGCGCGACATTACGCGCCGCCAGCCTGCGCGGCTCAAGCAGGATAACCCGCCCGCTAATATTGCCTTCGCGTAAAATTTGCAGCGGTAGCCACGTCGATTTTCCCGCCCCCGTCGGCGCGTTAAGCAGTACGGCAGGCGCGTTCGCCAGGGCAGAAAGAAGATCGGGAAGAACAGCGGCGACCGGCAACTGCGACACGTTTGGCTCCAAAGGGTTAACATTGAAAGGCGGACATTGTAGCATCGCCACAATTCATTACCGAGTACCCACTATGTCTGAGTCGAAAAGAGTCTTTTTCGCCATTGAGATCCCGACCAAAATCCAGCGCCAGATTGTGCGCTGGCGAGCGGAAAACTTTCCGGATGATGCCGGAAGGCCGGTGGCGGCGGCGAATATGCACATCACTCTGGCGTTCCTGGGGGAAGTGAGCGCTGAAAAGCAGGCCGCGCTGGCAAAACTCGCGGGGCGCATCCGCCAGCCGGGCTTTACCCTGCACCTGGACGATGCCGGCCAATGGTTGCGTTCACGCGTAGTATGGCTGGGAACCCGTCAACCGCCGCGCGGGATGTTACAGCTGGCTAATATGCTGCGTGCTCAGGCGGCACGCAGCGGCTGTTATCAGAGCCCGCAGCCGTTTCACCCGCATTTAACGCTGCTACGCAATACGGCGCATGCGGTGCCAATTCCGGCGCCAGGATTTCACTGGGAAATCCCGGTGAGCGAGTTTGTGCTCTATGAGTCGAACTTCATTAACGGTCGAACGCGTTATACCCCGCTCCAGCGCTGGACACTTTCAGAATAATCAAGGACGCCTTATGGATTTTACGCCCGCTCTCCAGCATGCCACGCTGATTCAACGCTATAAACGGTTCCTCGCCGATGTGGTCACGCCGGAAGGTGAAACCCTCACCCTTCATTGCCCAAATACCGGTGCGATGACCGGTTGTGCTACGCCTGGCGATACCGTGTGGTATTCCACATCAGAAAATACTAAACGCAAATATCCGCACACTTGGGAAATTACGCAAACCCAAAACGGTGCATTCATTTGTGTGAACACCCAACGCGCTAATCAGCTTGCCAAAGAGGCGATACTCTCTGAAACGATCCCAGCCCTTACAGGCTATAGTTCGCTGAAAAGTGAAGTGAAATATGGTGCAGAGGGCAGCAGAATTGACCTTATGTTACAGGCAGATGATCGCCCGCGATGCTATATTGAAGTGAAATCGGTCACGCTGGCGGAAAAGGAGTACGGTTACTTCCCGGATGCAGTGACCTTGCGCGGGCAGAAGCATTTACGCGAGCTGATGGGCGTTGTCGCAGCGGGCGATCGGGCGGTGTTATTGTTCACTGTTTTACACTCAGCCATTGAATATTTCGCACCTGCACACCATATTGATGCTCAATACGCACAATTATTAGCGGAAGCACATAAACGGGGGGTGGAGATTCTGGCTTATAAAGCGGAACTTTCTGCCAATAACATCACTCTGAGATCACCGTTGCCCGTCACGTTACCACGGGTGTGATCTGGATATTTAGTGTTCGGGCTGCGTCGCAAATACGCTTTTCCTCACAGCATTGTCAAGTGTTACGTTTAGATAATTGCCATACGGAATCGCATCTGCTATTTATAGCGGCCTGATTTTTCCCCCGAACACGGGGATCGATAGTGCGTGTTAAGGAGAAGCAACATGCAAGAAGGGCAAAACCGTAAAACATCGTCCCTGAGTATTCTCGCCATCGCTGGGGTGGAGCCGTACCAGGAGAAGCCGGGCGAAGAGTATATGAACGAAGCCCAGCTGGCACACTTCCGTCGTATTCTGGAAGCATGGCGTAATCAACTTCGGGATGAAGTCGATCGCACCGTTACACACATGCAGGATGAAGCGGCCAACTTCCCGGATCCGGTAGACCGTGCAGCCCAGGAAGAAGAGTTCAGCCTCGAACTGCGTAACCGCGATCGCGAGCGTAAGCTGATTAAAAAGATCGAGAAAACGCTGAAGAAAGTAGAAGACGAAGATTTTGGCTTCTGCGAATCGTGCGGTGTCGAAATTGGCATCCGTCGTCTGGAAGCGCGTCCAACTGCCGATCTGTGCATTGATTGCAAGACGCTGGCGGAAATCCGCGAAAAACAGATGGCTGGCTAATCAAGCGCCAATGATCATTACTATTCTCAAGGCGGGAGCGATTCCCGCCTTGCCGTTTCTATAATCAGTCAATCATGTCATCACAACCTTACATCGGGCGATTTGCCCCCTCCCCCTCTGGTGAGCTGCATTTTGGTTCGCTGGTCGCCGCACTCGGCAGCTATCTCCAGGCTCGCGCTCTGCAGGGTCGCTGGCTGGTTCGCATTGAAGATATCGACCCTCCTCGTGAAGTTCCCGGTGCCGCAACCACAATTTTGCGCCAGCTGGAACATTATGGACTGGAGTGGGATGGTGACGTGCTGTGGCAATCGCAACGTCATGACGCTTATCGCGAGGCGCTGGCCTGGCTGCATCAGCAAGGGCTCAGCTATTACTGCACCTGCACCCGCGCGCGCATTCAGAGTATTGGCGGCATGTATGATGGACACTGCCGGGATTTATCCCCTGGTGCGGCAAACGCCGCGCTGCGTATTCGTCAGAATGAGCCCGTGTTGGCATTCCACGATAATCTGCGCGGTATCATTCACGCCGATCCGCGTCTGGCAAAGGAAGATTTCATTATTCATCGCCGTGATGGTCTGTTTGCCTATAATCTCGCTGTCGTGGTCGACGACCACTTCCAGGGCGTAACGGAAATTGTCCGCGGCGCAGACTTAATCGAACCGACGGTGCGCCAGATTTCTCTCTATCGTCATTTTGCCTGGCCCGAGCCCGGCTATATTCATCTTCCGCTGGCGCTCAACGCAGAAGGCGCTAAACTTTCCAAGCAAAATCATGCGCCTGCCTTGCCACAAGGCGATCCTCGCCCCGTATTAACCCAGGCGCTACGCTTTTTAGGGCAGGACGTTGTGATACCGTGGCAGGATCTTACGCTTGCCGAATTACTGAAAAATGCTGTAGATAACTGGACGCTTGACACCGTGCCGGAAGGGCGATTGTAAATCCGCCATTCTCAAATGCATGATGCTGAGCTATGATTAGCCGCTATTTTTTTAGTCCATAAGACTGACACTACCGAGGTGTACCATTTTTACCCGAGTCGCTAATTTTTGCCGCAAGGTGCTAAGCCGTGAGGAAAGCGAGGCAGCCAATGCCGTCGCCCGTCCTCAAATGACGGTCATTCCGCGCGAGCAGCACGCTATTTCCCGCAAAGATATCAGCGAAAACGCCCTGAAGGTTCTCTATCGTCTGAATAAGGCAGGTTATGAAGCCTACCTGGTTGGCGGCGGCGTTCGCGACCTGCTGCTGGGCAAAAAACCAAAAGATTTCGATGTCACCACCAGCGCGACGCCGGAACAAGTGCGCAAACTGTTCCGCAACTGCCGTCTGGTCGGTCGTCGCTTCCGTCTGGCCCACGTCATGTTTGGCCCGGAAATTATAGAAGTTGCCACCTTCCGCGGGCACCACGAAGAGGCGCAATCTGACCGAACCACCTCTCAGCGCGGGCAAAACGGCATGCTGCTGCGCGATAATATCTTCGGCTCTATCGAAGAAGATGCCCAGCGCCGTGACTTCACCATTAACAGCCTGTATTACAGCGTGGCCGATTTCACCGTGCGTGATTACGTCGGCGGCATGCAGGACCTCGAAGAAGGCGTAATTCGTCTGATTGGCGACCCGGAAACGCGTTATCGCGAAGATCCGGTGCGAATGCTGCGCGCCGTGCGTTTCGCCGCCAAATTGAGCATGCGCATCAGCGAAGAGACCGCAGAACCTATTCCTCGTCTGGCGACACTGATCAACGACGTCCCGCCAGCGCGCCTGTTTGAAGAGTCGCTGAAACTGCTGCAGGCAGGCTACGGTTACGATACCTATAAGCTGCTGCGCGAATACAACCTGTTCCAGCCGCTTTTCCCGACCATCACTCGCTACTTCACCGAAGAAGGCGACAGCGCGATGGAACGGATTATCAGCCAGGTCTTTAAAAACACCGATAACCGCATTCGTAACGATATGCGCGTGAACCCGGCATTCCTGTTCGCGGCAATGTTCTGGTATCCACTGCTGGAGATGGCGCAGAAAATTACCCAGGAAAGCGGCCTGACGTATCATGATGCTTTCGCACTGGCGATGAACGACGTGCTGGATGAAGCCTGCCGATCGCTTGCCATTCCAAAACGCATTACCTCGCTGATTCGCGATATCTGGCAACTACAACTGCGCATGTCTCGCCGTCAGGGCAAACGCGCGTGGAAGTTAATGGAGCATCCAAAATTCCGTGCTGCCTACGATCTGCTGGCGCTGCGCGCCGAAGCGGAACGCAACACCGAGCTGCAACGTCTTACCCAATGGTGGGGCGAGTTTCAGGTGGCCGCGCCGCCGGCACAGAAAGATATGCTCACCAATCTGGGTGACGAGCCGGATACCCGCCGTCGCCACCGTCGCCCGCGTAAACGCGCGCCGCGTCGCGAGAGCAACAACGCATGACCCTTGCGTATATCGCAATCGGCAGCAATCTGGCCTCTCCGCTGGAGCAGGTCAATGCGGCAATTCAGGCGCTGGGTGAAATCCCACAAAGCCGGATTGTCGCGCTCTCCTCTTTTTACCGTACCCCGCCGCTGGGGCCGCAGGATCAGCCAGACTACCTCAACGCCGCTGTGGCGCTGGAAACCACGCTTACTCCTGAAGAGCTTCTCGACCATACTCAACGTATTGAACTGCAGCAGGGCCGCGTCCGTAAAGCGGAACGCTGGGGGCCACGCACACTCGATCTCGATATCATGCTGTTTGGCGATGCAGTGATTCACACCGAGCGTCTGACAGTTCCGCACTACGATATGAAAAATCGTGGATTTATGCTGTGGCCGCTGTTTGAGATTGCGCCGGAACTGGCGTTTCCGGACGGTGAAACATTACGAGACAGATTGACCGCTTTGCAAACCTGTTGCCCGGCGCAATGGTCATGAAGATGTGAAAGGCAGAAAGCGCTCATTAAAGATATTCATTTCCTCAATTCGTTATTCTTGCATGAGAATCATTTTAAACCAGCCCTTACCCTTGAATTATACTTATTTCTGCTTTTAATTTTATTAAAAGAGATGCACAACCATCTTTTGCATAAATAATATAAGAAAGCTTAACAACAAATGAAAACCAATAGAAAAATTATATACCTCATTTGGTTAATAGCTTAAATAGCCTACCCAGGCTGCTTTTCACCTCCACTTCCCCCCATCACCTACCCGGCGCGACCAGCGCCCCCCTTTCTGAAACATCTTAAAACTTCCAAAAAAAATCTAAAAAAGAAAATAAAGCATACACAACTTGAATATATAAATAAGGAACCCTCCTATAATTCACCTCATTTATTTTTAATCAAAAAATATCTTTTTTATAATTAATTCAGGTGACGTTTTTCACCTTCATTTATTTATAAGGACATTATCATGTTAAAGAAAAGTGCTATTGCTGCGGCATTAGTCTTGTTTACCAGTTCCGCTTTTGCGCTGGATGGCGGTCAGTTGGACTTTGCCGGTTTGGTCAGTGACAACACCTGCGACCTGCACGTTGATGGCGGCGCGCAGGATGGTCAGATTACCCTGCAAACGGCAACCACCGCGGAAGTGACCAACGCGGGCGTCGTAAGCGCCAGCGCTGTGGGTGCAAAACCTGAAGCTTTCTCAATCACCGTCGACTGCTCAAAAGCAACCGTTACAGGTAGTGCGAACTTAAGTATGGGCTCCGTTTTCTTCAGCAATAGCCAGGGAACGCTGAATAACGATCACACCGTTAACCAGGCGGCAACCGGTGTTGCAGTAGCGGTTCATTATTTAAAAGACGCCTCTACCGTTGAACAGGTAAAAATTAACGACTCTACGGATGTAAAAGTTAAAGCCTTTGATAACAAAAAAGCGACTTACAACTTCAAAGCATCTTACGTAAAAGAAGATAGCGCGACCGCTGTGACGGCCGGTTTTGTTAAAACCAACGCAGCTTACACCGTTACCTATCAGTAAAACGTTTTTGGCGTGCACTGGTGCTCTACTGCACGCCACAATTATAAAAGGACATCATTATGACAAGGATGCGTCAATTTACCCTGGCTCTGCTTATGACAGGGGCGAGTTTATCCGCACACGCCGACATTGTGCTCTCAGGCACCCGCATTATTTATAATGCCGCGCAAAAAGACGTGACGTTACGCATGGAAAATAAAGGCTCACGTCCGTTATTAGTCCAAACGTGGATCGATACAGGCAGCGAAAATGCCGATCCCAGTACCATCGCCGTGCCTTTCACCGTCACGCCACCGGTTTCCCGGGTGGATGCCAAACGTGGCCAGACGGTAAAAATCGCCTGGAATAACTCACAAACATTACCCACCGATCGGGAGAGTGTGTTCTGGTTTAATGCGCTGGAAGTGCCGCCAAAAGTGAGCGATGCCGAAGCGAAAGATAAAAACATTCTTCAACTCGCTTTTCGCACGCGAATCAAACTGTTTTATCGCCCGGAGGGCCTAAGTGGAAACGCACCTGAGGCGGTAAAACAGCTCACCTGGCGTTTGCACTCCGCGGCTGGAAAAGTGCTGCTATCAGCAACCAACCCCACACCATTTTATGTTTCGTTTAGCGGCGTCAATGTGTCAGTTAACGGCAAAAAATACCTGGTTGAATCCAGCATGGTCGCCCCCAAAAGCAGTGCTGAAATGGCCGTTAAAGGGCTTACAACCCCACCGTCGAATGCCGTTGTCGAGTACTCCGCCATCAATGATTTTGGCGGCGCGATTGATGGTAAAACCAAACTTTGATCTTTAGAGAAAACCAAGCAGGGATTGCGGAAATGAAACGGTCATCCAACGACAGAAAGCTTCGTCTGTCACCCCTCGCCTGTCTGATTGCCTCTGGGCTGATGTCGTGCGCGCAGAATGCCCTGGCAGCGGAAGAAACTGTTGAGTTTGACAACACTTTTTTGATGGGTGCCGGTGCGAGAAACATCAATGTTGCACGTTACAGTGAAGGTAACCCCGCGCTGCCTGGCCGCTATGATGTCAGCGTCTACATTAACGAACAGGCCACCAGCAGCCTGAAACTGGACTTTATCGAAACCGAAAAAGGCAAAAGCGCCCAGGCCTGTATAACGCCAAATACTTTACTGCAACTCCACATCCGGGTGCCTGATAATCTGGCGGACAACGCAATCTTTCAGAAACGTGAACAGGCGGCACAGAGTTGCCTCAACCTGGCCGTGGCAATTCCTCAGTCCAGCGTGGCCTACAACAGTAACGATCAGCGGCTCGATATCGCCGTTCCGCAAATCTGGCTGCAAAAAACCTATGCCAACTATGTCGATCCTTCCCTTTGGGATGAAGGCATCAATGCGGCGATGCTCTCTTATACGGTGAACGGCTGGCGAAGCGAAACAACCGGGCAAACCACAGAAAGCAGCTACGCGGGCCTGATGGGCGGGATCAACCTGTGGGGCTGGCACTTCCGCTCCCACGGCAACTATTCCTGGGACAAAGACAAAGGCGGCAGCTTCGAGTTTCAAGATAAATACCTGCAGCGCGATATTCCTAAACTGCGCTCGCAGTTAGTGATGGGTGAAACCAACACTACCGGTGAAACCTTTGACTCTGTCGGCATTCGCGGCGTGCGTTTATACAGCGAAAGCCGAATGTTGCCGCCGACACTCGCGTCTTATGCACCGGTTATCCGCGGCGTGGCGAACTCCAACGCCAAAGTCACCATCACTCAGAACGGTTATAAGATTTACGAAACCACCGTTCCGCCGGGGCCATTTGCCATTGATGACCTGACGCCTGCCGGCTACGGCGCCGATCTTGAAGTCACTATCACCGAATCAGATGGGTCGAAAAAAACCTTTTCTCAGGCCTACTCATCTGTCATGCAAATGATGCGCCCTGGCGTGGGGAAATGGGACTTTAGCGCCGGTGAGGTCAACAAAGATGATCTCAGAGATAAGCCTAATCTTATCCAGGGAACTTACTACTACGGCCTGACGAACACCTTTACCGGATATACCGGTTTGCAGGCGACGGATAACGGTTATTGGGCTGGGTTGCTGGGTGTGGGTATGAACACCTCTATCGGGGCATTCTCTTTCGATGTGACCCAGTCGCATACCGAAATTCCGGAGGACAAAACCTATAAAGGCCAGAGCTACCGTATTTCGTGGAACAAATATTTCGCGCCAACGGAAACCTCGCTCAATATCGCGGCGTATCGCTACTCGACCGAAAACTATCTGGGTCTTAATGATGCCCTCACGCTTATCGACTCGGCCAACCATCCTTATGACAGCGATTATCAGGGGCCCGGTAGCTATGGCCGAATGAAAAACCAGTTTAGCGTCAGCCTTAACCAGTCACTCAAAAATGGCGATCGCGATTATGGATCGTTTTATCTGAACGGTACCTGGACGGACTATTGGGTAACCGGTGAATCCCAAAGCAGCTTTGCACTGGGCTATAGCAACGCCTTTAGCTGGGCAAGCTACAGCATCAGCCTGCAGCGCACCTACGATGAAGATAACAATAAAGACGATTCGGTCTATCTGAGTTTATCTATACCGCTCGATAAGCTACTGGGTCGGAGTAGCCAGCAAGGCGGGTTCAGAACGCTGAACACCAGCGTTAACACCGATCTCAAGGGCAGTTCGCAGTATAACGCCAGCGCAATTGGTTACAGCCAGGACAACCGCTGGAACTACAGTGTGAACACAGCCTATAGCACCATGAAGGATAGCGACGATCTCAAAACCATTAGCAGCTTTGTCAGTTACGAATCGCCATGGGGCACATTATCAGGTTCAGCCTCCGCCAGCAGCGACCACTCACGCCAGTACGGCGTAAGCACTGACGGCGGCTTTGTTCTTCATCAGCATGGGCTGACCTTTACCAATGACAGCTTTACCGACTCCGACACGCTGGCGCTGGTCAATGCGGAAGGCGCACAGGGCGCAAGCATTAACTATGGCAACAGTACGGTCGATCGCTTTGGCTATGGAGTTACAAGCTCTCTCTCGCCTTACCGTGAGAACACCGTCGCACTCAACGTTGAGGAACTGGATAACGATGTGGAGCTGAAAAGCACCAGTACCGTCGCTATCCCGCGGCAGGGCTCGGTTGTTTTCAGTCACTTTGATACCGATAGCGGTCGTTCAGCCATCCTTAATCTGATACGCAGCGATAACAAGCCCGTGCCGTTTGCTGCCGATGTTACGGACAGTAAAGGGCTCTCGCTCGGTTCCGTAGGCCAGGGAAGTCAGGCCTTCATCCGGGGTATTGAACAACAAGGGGAGTTGGTTGTGACATGGCAGGAAAATAACCGTCAGCGACAGTGTCGTATTCACTACCAGGTGCCGTCTTCTCCGACCATGGCAGGTAAAACCGTCGTGTTGAACGCCGTGCCTTGCATATTGAACTAACACGACTGGAGAGCACATGAAAGTAAATTTACGACTGCCTCTGTTGTTGATAACGCTACAGGCACCTTTATGTTTATCGGCGACGGAGTTAACGGTGAACTTCACCGCCACAGTCAAAGAGACAACCTGTGCAATGGGGGTTAGCGCGTTAAGCGGATCGGCGGTCAGCGGCGACGCTGCCAGCGGTAATTACTATCTCGATTTCCCGACAATGGGTGTTGCAGATATCACCCAGAAAAGCGCACTTACCGAGGCCAGTTTTAAGGTGACGCCCACCAACTGCAATAACGATATTTCGAGCATTAAGATGACCATCAACGGCAACCGTAGCGGGGAATCAAATACCTTATTAATTAATGATAATGCTTCTTCGGCTGATGCGAGCGGTATTGGCGTCGGCTTTAAACGCCGGGGCGAAGATGATAATTCGCGCTTCACGCTTGATGGAAGCACCTATGTTGACTGGACAACCGATGAAATCGCTCAAGGGATGGAACTCACCGGGATTATCCGTCAGCTAAATGCGGCTAACGATATCAGTCCCGGGGCTTTTCAGGCCAAAGCCACGTTCGTTTTTAATTATAACTAACGGAAATAGTTCATGTTTTATCAACGAATTACGCTATTTTTTTTGTTTGTCGCCACCAATATAAGTTGCAGCCTTGCTGGCCCAAACTCATTGACGTTGACCGCCAGGACAACCGTCACGGCAAGTACCTGTACTGCAGAATTACATAATGCACAAGATCAACTCACCACGACTATCGATCTGGGTGATGTGTATCTCAATAAACTGGCCAATAAAAGCAAAACTAAAAGCTTCAGTCTGGTGTTCTCTCAGTGTGAGGGGCTGGTTAAGCATCAGGCCAGCGTGACGCTGTCGCCGCAAACCGGCTGTGATGGTTCCGCCAGCACCGGAGGCGGCTATCGCAACGCATTGTCAGGTAGTGATGCGGCGACCGGCGCGTCTGCCGAAGTATGGACGACGAATCAGCCTGAGGGGGCGGGTGCTCTTCAACTCCATTGCAAGACACCGCCAACCACTATCGTCGATGTGTCACAAGCCTCTGGTGCGAATGTTACCCGCTGGCCGTTAAGCGCCAGGATGGTGATTGCCGCAAACAGCACGCTCGCGGACGTCAACGCAGGCAAATTCTCCACCCACGCGGTTTTCACCGTGACTTATGAGTAATTGAAGATGAAACTTAATTTCTGCGCTCTTGTCACCGGATCCTTGTTTTCGCTCACCGCAGTGGCGACAACAACGGATTTAAATATGACCGCCACAATTATTAATACCAGTTGTCAGATCTCATTCAGTAACGGCGGTCAGATCAACCTTGGAACCGTCACTCTTAATGACCTTGAGCGCAATACTGATGTGAACCAACTCTATTCAGGCGGTGCCCCCTTCA
Source organism: Pseudocitrobacter faecalis (assembly GCF_965231525.1). Lineage (NCBI taxonomy): Bacteria > Pseudomonadati > Pseudomonadota > Gammaproteobacteria > Enterobacterales > Enterobacteriaceae > Pseudocitrobacter > Pseudocitrobacter faecalis. Next base: position 3,573,673 of record NZ_CBDDNJ010000002.1, read on the forward strand.
GTATCACCGTCAATAACTGTGTACAAAGTAGTGGTAAAACTCCATCCCATCTGACGGTTGATTTTTTACCTGTATCGGGAGCGTTGTCACCCGCCAATCAGCAGGTTTTTATTAACCAACAGAGTAGCGGCGCACAAAACGTCGGGGTGGTAATTTTATCAACGCAGGATGCACAAAATATTTTTAACGTCCTTGATGCACAAGGTCATTCTCAAAGTATTTATCCCGTCAGTGCGGGCGAATTAAGCAATGCAACCTACCGTTTTCACGCACGAATGCAAAAAGTTGATCCCGCACAAGCGGCTGGCAGTGGCGTCGTTAAAACCAGCGTTTTTGTCTCTGCCTATTATGATTAACGCCGCATATTTTATATCGATGTTTTCTCAAGGATGAAAAAAATGGATAAGATAAAAAAACATTCAGGAAGTACACAATGGCGAAGGGGTTTACTCATCCTGTTATTGGGATATATCCATTGTGCCAATGCCTCAAACGATACGCTTATCGTCGGGAGTAAGGATATGAATGGTGACAAAACATCGGATAATGGTGGCCCAACTGGAGATGGCTATGCCACCAATATCGTTTCCTCCGGTGGTGCAAGCCAACTTGTGATCCCGAGGGCAGCCAATTTACAATCGAGCAATATAACACTGTCTTTGGGGAGAGTTGATACCTCTCAAAAAGGAGGAACCGGTGTGCTGTATTGCGCACAGGGCGGCACTATGTCGCCCATTACGCTCACCAGCCATTTCGTTCCCGCACCTGTTGCTGCGCCTGAAGGGCATAAATTATTTAAGACCAACATCACTGGATTATATTTCAGAATGCATATGACTAATGTCAGCTCCTGGAAGGTATCGTCTGATGTAGATATTTATGTTGGGGATAGCGAACAACAATCTTTAGCGCTAATCCCAGAACATACAATTTGTGAAGCTCCCGTTGGCTCCTATGTTTCCGTCGGTGGATTTGGCAGCGACATTAAGATCGAGTTTTATAACGACAACACGTTCAATCCAGGCACCACTGGCAGCGTTGAACTTCTGAGTAATGGCCCCTATCACTATGAACTGACCAACCTTTCGCCTGGGAACGGAATTTTTTCAAAATCTATTTTTCAAAAATTCGACCTTACTAATATCACGTTAAGTTCGCCAACCTGTCAAACAGCCACGCTTAGCGGTAATAGCGTTACCAATGGGGATACGGTAAGCCTCGGCGAGTATAGCCCCAAAGAGGTTATTGACGGTGCAAACAGTGTTCCCTTTTCCATTAATCTACAAAACTGCTATCGGGTGACCAATATTGAGGTGAAGTTGACAACGGCGTCTCCTGCTACTTCACCTTCACTGCTCGGTAACACGCTCACCACGAATAATGCCCGTGGGGTTGGCGTCGAAATTAAGGGGGCGACTAACTCACACTTCCCGGAAACCATTCTTGAGCCTAATAATATCTCGTCGGTTTATAAAGCCTATGCCGATACCGCCGACGCCTCTAACGGAATCATTGGCACCGGCGCTGACGGAACACCGGGGAGTCAGGTAATGAACTTTACCGCCACACTTAAGCAGGATGGTAATCAACAGATCGTTGGGGGAGACTTCAAAGCTACCGCCACGTTCTCTATCACCTACCCCTGAGAAACCACCGGCAGGTCAGCCTGCCGGTTTTGACCATAAAGGGCTAACACTCATCACTCACATCCCCTACAATGCGCCAATCCTATCGATAACACTTATGGCTAACAGGGGTTATGATGAAACCGACCACCATCTCCTTACTGAACAAATACAAACAAGAAAAAAAACGCTTCGCCACCATTACCGCTTACGACTACAGCTTCGCCAAACTGTTTGCTGATGAAGGGCTGAACGTGATGTTGGTCGGCGATTCGCTGGGCATGACCGTGCAGGGGCACGAATCCACGCTGCCCGTAACCGTTGAAGACATCGCCTACCACACTGCCGCCGTGCGTCGCGGTGCACCAAACTGCCTGCTGCTGGCCGATCTGCCGTTTATGGCTTATGCCACGCCGGAACACGCGTTTGAAAACTCGGCTATCGTGATGCGCGCGGGCGCGAACATGGTCAAAATTGAAGGCGGCGCGTGGCTTGCCGATACGGTCAAAATGCTGGCCGAGCGCGCCGTACCGGTGTGTGGTCATCTGGGTTTAACCCCGCAGTCGGTCAACGTTTTCGGCGGGTATAAAGTGCAGGGCCGTGGCGATGCGGGCGATCGGTTGCTGAGCGATGCGCTGGCCCTGGAAGCCGCGGGAGCGCAACTGCTGGTACTGGAATGTGTGCCGGTTGAGCTGGCGAAACGCATTACCGAAGCGCTGGCGATCCCGGTTATCGGTATTGGCGCAGGTAACGTTACCGATGGACAAATTCTGGTGATGCACGACGCATTCGGAATAACCGGCGGCCATATCCCCAAATTCGCCAAAAATTTCCTCGCCGAAACGGGCGACATCCGTGCTGCCGTGCGGCAGTATATGGCTGAAGTGGAGTCCGGTGTCTATCCGGGCGAAGAACACAGTTTCCATTAAGGAGTCACGTTGTGTTAATTATCGAAACCCTGCCGCTGCTGCGTCAGCATATCCGCCGTCTGCGTATGGAAGGCAAGCGCGTGGCGCTGGTGCCCACCATGGGCAACCTGCACGATGGCCACATGAAGCTGGTCGACGAAGCAAAATCACGTGCGGATGTGGTAGTGGTCAGTATTTTCGTTAACCCGATGCAGTTCGATCGTCCGGAAGATCTGGCTCGCTACCCGCGCACCTTGCAGGAAGACAGCGAGAAGCTGAACAAGCGCAAAGTCGATCTCGTTTTCGCACCTTCTGTGCAGGAAATCTATCCGCAGGGCACTGAGAACCATACTTTTGTCGATGTACCGGGTCTCTCAACCATGCTCGAAGGTGCCAGCCGACCGGGGCACTTCCGCGGCGTTTCAACTATCGTCAGCAAGCTTTTTAACCTGATTCAGCCGGATATCGCCTGCTTCGGCGAAAAAGATTTTCAGCAACTGGCGTTGATTCGCAAAATGGTTGCCGATATGGGCTTCGATATTGAAATCGTGGGCGTGCCGATTATTCGCGCCAAAGACGGCCTGGCGCTCAGCTCACGTAACGGTTACCTGACGGCGGATCAACGTAAGATCGCGCCAGGCTTATATAAAGTGCTGAGTAGCGTGGCTGAAAAACTGCAAAACGGTGAACGCGATCAGCAGGAAATGATCGCCATCGCAGAGCAGGATCTGAATGAAAAAGGCTTCCGCGCCGACGACATTCAGATCCGCGATGCCGATACTTTGCTCGACCTGACCGACAGCAGCAAACGTGCGGTGATCCTGATGGCCGCATGGCTCGGACAGGCTCGCCTCATCGACAACAAAATTGTCGAATTAGGCTGATTGACCGAAACTGGCGCTGACAGCGGTCAGCGCCAGTCGGGTATTTTATCGATTTCTTCGCGGGTTAGGTCAGTCATCTCAGCAACCAGTTCTGGCGACATGCCGCTTTTCAACATGCGTGCCGCAACACGTTGCGTGGCATTGCTTTCGCCCTGTTGCATACCTTGCTGTATTCCCTTTAATATCCCCTGCTCTTCAAGCCACTCAGCAACAGTTCCCATCTTCTTCTCCTTTGGCAAACGCCTTCCCAGTTCACGGAAAAATAGTTTCGGCTGGTCAGTATGACCACGCAATAGCATATAGTTTACCAGCGTGATTAATTGACTTTCGCTAGTGTACTCCGCGCTTAAAAGGGTGACCAGATCCTCCAGCATTTTCATTAAATCGCGCTGGCGAATATGCTTTTGCAGCAGTTCAAGTATCGCCACGCGGCGATGCTGCATAATTTCATCGTCCGGAATGGTGGTGACATCCACCAGCGGGAACGGCTCGCAATAAAGGCGTCGAGCCAGTTCCGGCGAGGCAAACATATCCGTCCAGCACATTGAGTAGGGATAAGGGGATGTTTTCCCCTGATAGAAAAGGATAGGCACCACCAGCGGCAACTGCTGAAAACCCGCCTCAAGATGGCGTTGCATGGCGGCAATGGCATAACGCATCATCCGAAAGGCAATTTTCTTACTCGGCGTACTTTGATGTTCGAGCAGAATATGCAGATAGCCTGAATGCCCCTGCATCGATACGGAGTAAAGCACGTCAGAGTACTGCTCCTGTAAACTCTCTTCGACAAAATTCCCGGACTCCAGCTTGAGCGTACTGAGATCGCAAATCGCTTTAATGTCCTGCGGCAAATGAATATCCAGAAAATCACGTGCCGTATCGGTGTGCGTCAAAAACTGTTTGAATACCGCATCATGCGGCGTGTTGGCGACTCTTTGCATTATCCCGGCCTTAGCCATTCATCCCGTGCGCGCAGTATCGCTGGAACAGCAACCCAACGTCAGCAAGGCAATGTTAACGCCTCGAGACGACTCGGGATAAAAATCAGAGAGATACATTCGTTACCGTCAGTTTCTCGCAGCTGTACGCAAACTGTGCGAAGAAACGACACCAGATGAGTAGACACCCAACCAAAATCGGGCAATACTGCCAGGAATTTCCTGAAGCTGATATTCACATCAGCTTTGTTATCGTTATGGTAGAAAGGTAGAAGTTATGATTCGCACTATGCTGCAAGGTAAGCTCCATCGCGTCAAAGTGACCCAGGCTGACCTGCACTACGAAGGTTCTTGCGCCATTGACCAGGATTTCCTTGACGCTGCCGGTATTCTTGAAAACGAAGCCATTGATATCTGGAACGTGACTAATGGTAAGCGCTTTTCCACTTACGCGATTGCGGCAGAGCGCGGTTCTCGCATCATCTCGGTGAACGGTGCGGCTGCACACTGCGCCGAAGTGGGCGATATTGTGATCATTGCAAGCTTCGTCACCATGCCAGATGAAGAAGCCCGTACCTGGCGTCCGAAAGTCGCTTACTTTGAAGGCGACAATGAGATGAAACGCACCGCAAAAGCCATTCCGGTTCAGGTTGCCTGATTCCTCTACCCCTGCGGCTGGTTGCTGACCAGCCGCGACATGGTCTCCAGTGAATCCGTTCTTAAAATGTAGAGTCGTTTCAACAGGAACGGATTGTCCCCCGGCTTCACCTTCCCTTTCACCGTCGTGACCGCCAGATGGAATCCCGCGTCGTTTGCCGCTTGCACTGCCGCAGCGTTATAGCCGCCAAACGGGTAAGAGAGATAGAGCACATGCGGGTTAAACTGCGCCAGTGCCCGACGTGAACGTTTAAAATCAAACAGAATATTGTGGTAACTGCGACTCAGTAGAATCGGATGACGAGAATAATCGACGCGATGCAGGAAGTGGGTATGTGACTGAAAATCAAATACATCCTGAATACCACGTAGTTCTGAAATGCTCATAAACTGCAGTGATGTCGGGTCCCACTTTTGCGGATGCGCTTTTATGCGCGACGAGATAATAAACGCCGTTGCCTTGAAGCCGTACTGCTTCAGCACCGGATACGCATAACGGCTGACCGATTTCAGGCCATCATCAAAGGTGATCACCACCGCCCGCGCCGGGAGGTTCATTTTATTGCGCACGTAGCCTTCCAGTTGATACATGCTCAGGGTGGCATACCCCCGATCGCGCAACCAGGTCATCTGGTTACTGAAAGCGCGCACCGAGGTGGTGGTCGAGGTGTGACGGAAGCGCGTATTTTCTTCATCACGCAGGATGTGATGATAGGTCAGCATCGGAATACCGTTATCCATCTGCGCATCCAGCGAACTGACGTAGGCCAGCCGATTACCAATGCGGATTTGATACCAGGTTTGATTCAGCCGCCCCTTTAGCGCGCTCAGAATAGGATAGCGCAGATTTTCCGCCAGCGTACCAAACGGCGCGCTGCCAGCATCCGGCGCGTTATAGACCGGTGTATCTTTCCAGGTTATCAGGTTCTGGTTACTGGTTGGCCGATGTAAATCGCCCAGTCCATCCTCAACGCGCTGTCGCCCCTGTACCGGTTCAAGGTGATCTTTATCGATAAACCCGGTGCCAAATCCGAAGCGAAATTCGTAATACTCCGCAGACGTAGGCACCACATCAAGGATTTGCCCTGCGCGAATATTGCCGACCGTGATAACACGATCGCCCACCTGCGCCCAGACTGCCGCATCTTCAGTGGTTTGCATATAACGAGGAGGAAGCCCTTGCGGGGCCGTCAGGGCTGCCGCCGCGCCGTTGGAGAGCAGCAACGTCAGCATGAATACAATGCGCATTAACATGGATAAAAACCGCAGCAAAAAACTGCCGCTATTGTAACAAAAGCAACATCAATGAATACGGTTAATATTTATACGCGTCATGTAACAGAACGAAGGGCGGATTTTTTTGTTGCTGATGCCACAGGCTACTGACCCCCGCCGGGCCACGATCAACAATGGCATTACGAAAATCCTCGCTGCTGAGCGTTTCCCGCAGCGGATAGTACTGGGCGAGTAAAGGAAAATCGATACCCGAAATCACTTCGCAACGATCGTGCTTATGGCTCATCAAAGCCGCAACGCGATAAGGCGCTGCGCCGGTTTTATCGGTCAGAAAAATGACACCATCACCGGAATCTGCCTGATGTAACGCGTCGCACATCATGCGGCTGAGCATATTGGAACTCATTCCGCGCCAGTAATTCACCGCCCGGCACTGGACTACCGAACCAAATTTTTTCTCCAGACGTTCGAGCAATTCCTCTGCCCGATCGTCATGACAGGCGATTACCCAACCCAACATAGCGACTTACCTCCCTGGTAAAAGCATACTGTAGCGGGAATAAGGAGAAATAACGGTGATAACGCTCTAATTTTTCCCCCGGGAAAACCCGGGGGAGTGGCGAATCAACTACGCAGGCCGCGTCCGCGCTGGATGAGATACCAGCACAGCAGGTAGAAGGCGACGATGAAAATCACCAGCACGCCAAAGGTGGTGACCAGCGGCACATCGTGAATGCCAAGGAAGCCATAGCGGAAGCCGCTTATCATGTAGACAATCGGGTTCAGATGCGACAGCCCCTGCCAGAACGGCGGCAGTAACGTCAGGGAATAGAACACCCCGCCGAGATAGGTAAGCGGTGTCAACACGAAAGTCGGAATCAGGCTGATATCATCAAAGGTTTTCGCAAAAACTGCGTTGAGCAGGCCCGCCAGCGAGAACAGCACCGCCGTCAGGAGAAGCGTTAACGCGACAAATACCCATGAATGCACCTGGAACGGCACAAAGAAAAGGGAAATGGCCGTCACCAGAATGCCCACACATAACCCGCGCGCCACGCCACCGCCAACATAACCGGCGATAATCACATGCGTCGGTACGGGTGCGACCAGCAACTCTTCAATGTTGCGCTGGAATTTAGCGCTAAAGAATGAAGAGGCAACGTTGGCGTAGGCGTTGGTGATAACAGACATCATAATTAGCCCCGGCACAATAAACTGCATATAGCTGAAACCATGCATTTCACCGATACGTGAGCCAATCAGATTACCGAAGATAATAAAGTAGAGGGTCATGGTGATGACCGGCGGCACCAGCGTTTGCACCCAGATACGCATGAAACGGTGGATCTCTTTGGTCCAGATACTTTTCAGGGCCACCCAATAAAGCTGCATCATGCCTGCTCTCCTTGTTTTTCATGGACCAGCGAGACAAACAGCTCTTCCAGTCGGTTCGCTTTGTTACGCATACTTAATACCTGAATACCCTGCGCGCTAAGCTGGGCGAACACGCTGTTAATTCCCTGCTCACGCAGTACTTCCACTTCTAAAGTTGAGGTGTCGACAAGACGATACTGATAGCCATCAAGCGTTGGCAGCGGGCTCTTCGGCGCTAAATCGAGAATGAACGTTTCCGACTTAAGCTTTGAAAGCAGGTTCTTCATCGAGGTGTTTTCCACCAGCGAACCGTGCTGAATGATGCCAATGTTGCGGCACAACATTTCCGCCTCTTCCAGGTAGTGAGTGGTGAGAATAATCGTGGTGCCTTTGTCGTTTAAATCCTTCAAAAAACCCCACATTGAGCGGCGAAGTTCGATATCCACGCCTGCGGTGGGTTCATCCAGAATCAGCAGTTTTGGCTCGTGCATCAAGGCGCGAGCAATCATCAAACGACGCTTCATCCCACCCGATAACATACGCGCACGTTCGTTGCGTTTTTCCCACAGATCGAGCTGTTTTAAATACTTTTCACTGCGTTCAATGGCATCTTTATGCTCAACACCGTAGTAGCCCGCCTGGTGCACCACAATCTGTTGCACCGTTTCAAAGGGGTTGAAGTTAAACTCCTGCGGCACGAGGCCAAGCTGGCGTTTGGCGTTCACCACATCTTTTTGCAGATCGTAGCCAAACACGCTCACAGAGCCGGACGTTTTATTCACCAGTGAGCTGATAATACCAATCGTGGTTGATTTCCCCGCACCGTTCGGCCCGAGCAGCGCGTAGAAGTCTCCGGCTTCCACTTGCAGATCGATTCCGCGCAGTGCCTGGACACCCCCAGGATAGGTTTTTTTGAGCTGTTTTAGTTCCAGTGCAATGGTCATTGAATATCTCTTTTGAATTCTTGCGTTCAATGTATGGTTTTAAAAAAAGTTGAGTTGACCTATATTAGCGCAACGCACTTACTTGGTTACAGGTCGTTAACCTCCATGAAAAACATAGATACACTCATCAGCAACAATGAACTATGGTCAAAAATGCTGGTGGAAGAGGACCCCGGATTTTTCGAGAAACTGGCGCAAGCGCAGAAACCGCGCTTTCTATGGATTGGATGTTCCGACAGCCGCGTTCCCGCCGAACGTTTAACCGGTCTTGAGCCGGGCGAATTATTTGTTCACCGAAATGTTGCCAACCTGGTCATTCACACCGATTTGAACTGTCTTTCCGTGGTTCAGTACGCTGTGGATGTGCTGGAAGTTGAGCATATCATTATCTGCGGCCACTATGGCTGCGGCGGTGTTCAGGCAGCGGTTGAAAACCCGGAGCTCGGCCTTATCAACAACTGGCTACTGCACATTCGCGATATCTGGTTCAAACACAGTTCTCTGCTCGGTGAAATGCCGCAGGAGCGCCGTCTGGACACGCTTTGCGAACTGAACGTGATGGAGCAGGTGTATAACCTGGGTCACTCTACCATTATGCAGTCAGCGTGGAAACGTGGGCAGAAAGTCACCGTTCACGGCTGGGCCTACGGCATTCACGATGGCCTGCTGCGCGATCTTGATGTGACGGCAACCAACCGTGAAACCCTGGAGCAGCGTTATCGCAACGGGATTTCTAACCTCAAGCTGAAACACGCCAACCACAAGTAACATCTGTTAAAAAGCCGGGCGGCGGCATCGCCTCACCCGGCTTAGATAGGTAGGTCGGACGAACGAAGCGCTACCCGACACCAAACGACGATTACTCGTCCAGCAGAACCACTTTCCCGACATATGGCAGATGGCGATAACGCTGTGCGTAATCGATGCCGTATCCCACGACAAATTCATCTTCAATGGCAAAGCCCACGTACTCAACCGGCACGTTGACTTCGCGGCGGGACGGTTTATCCAGCAGCGTACAGATTGCCAATGATTTTGGCCCACGCAGGCTAAGAATTTCACGGACTTTCGACAGGGTGTTCCCGGAGTCGATGATGTCTTCCACGATCAACACATCTTTACCGCGAATGTCTTCGTCCAGATCTTTGAGGATTTTGACGTCACGCGTGGTGGACATACCGCTGCCGTAGCTGGAAGCCGTCATAAAATCGACTTCATGGGAGACATGCACTTCACGGCACAGGTCAGCCATGAACATAAATGAGCCACGCAGCAAACCCACTAACACCATTTCACTGCCACTGTCTTTGTAGTGCTCAGTAATTTGACGGCCCAATTCAGCGATACGCGCTTTGATCTCCGCTTCCGGGATCATCACTTCCACAGTATGTTTCATAAAACTAACCATATGATTTTATAGGTAAATCTATCGATATCCCGGCGCTACGCGCAGGCATCGTTCGGCAAGCGCGTCAGTATACCAGCAAATCGATTTCTCCGCTGAATTGGATAATAAAGCAAATTTTGTGATACCCGTCACAGTTGTTAAATCCTATAATCAATTGAAAGCAATAATTAACAAACTGACGCGAGTATTCTCTATGGCAGAAACAAAATCACAACAACCACGGTTACTCGTGGTGCTCACGGCCGTTTTTGCGGCTATCTGTGGGCTCTATCTTCTCATCGGAGGAGGCTGGCTGGTCGCGATTGGCGGCTCCTGGTACTACCCTATCGCCGGCCTGGTGATGCTGGCCGTGGCGGTGATGCTGTGGCGTAGCAAACGTGCGGCGCTTTGGCTTTATGCTGCTTTCCTGCTGGCGACCATGATTTGGGGCGTCTGGGAAGTGGGCTTCGACTTCTGGGCGCTGACCCCGCGCAGCGATATTCTGGTCTTCTTCGGTATCTGGCTGATTTTGCCATTTGTCTGGCGTCGCCTGATTATCCCATCCAGCGGAGCCGTTGCCGCGCTGGTGGTGGCGCTACTGATTAGCGGCGGCATCCTGACCTGGGCTGGCTTCAATGACCCGCAGGAAGTGAACGGTACGTTAAACGCCGAAGCGACAACTGCCGAGCCGATTTCCACCGTGGCGGATCAAGACTGGCCTGCTTATGGCCGTAATCAGGAAGGCCAGCGTTTCTCTCCGCTTAAGCAGATCAACGCGGATAACGTCCACAAGCTGAAAGAAGCCTGGGTGTTCCGTACTGGCGATCTTAAACGCGAAGACGATCCGGGTGAGCTGACCAATGAAGTGACACCGATTAAAGTCGGCAACATGCTTTATCTTTGTACCGCCCACCAGCGTCTGTTCGCGCTGGATGCGGCAACCGGGAAAGAAAAATGGCACTTTGATCCGCAACTCAACTCCAATCCGAGCTTCCAGCACGTCACCTGCCGTGGTGTTTCTTACCACGAAGCGCGTGCCGAAACGGCAAGTCCCGATGTCATGGCAGACTGCCCGCGTCGCATTATTTTACCGGTGAACGATGGTCGTCTGTTTGCCCTCAACGCCGAAACCGGCAAACTGTGTGAGACCTTTGCCAATAAAGGGATCCTTAATCTTCAGACCAACATGCCGGATACTACGCCGGGCCTGTATGAACCAACTTCTCCGCCGATTATTACCGATAAAACCATCGTCATTGCCGGTTCGGTGACGGATAACTTCTCGACACGTGAAACGTCTGGCGTTATTCGTGGCTTCGACGTGAACACCGGTAAGCTGTTGTGGGCTTTTGATCCGGGCGCGAAAGATCCGAACGCCATTCCGTCGGATGAACACACCTTTACCTTTAACTCGCCGAACTCCTGGGCACCGGCAGCGTATGACGCGAAACTGGATCTGGTCTATCTGCCGATGGGCGTGACCACCCCAGATATCTGGGGCGGCAACCGTACACCGGAGCAGGAACGCTATGCCAGCTCTATCGTGGCACTCAATGCCACTACCGGGAAACTGGTGTGGAGTTACCAGACCGTTCACCACGATCTGTGGGATATGGATATGCCGTCCCAGCCGACGCTTGCGGATATTACGGTTAAAGGCCAGAAAGTCCCGGTTATTTACGCGCCGGCGAAAACGGGTAACATCTTCGTTCTGGATCGTCGTAACGGCGAGCTGGTCGTCCCGGCGCCGGAAAAACCGGTTCCGCAGGGCGCGGCGAAAGGTGATTACGTCACCAAAACGCAGCCGTTCTCGGATCTCAGCTTCCGTCCGAAGAAAGATTTAACCGGTGCGGATATGTGGGGCGCCACCATGTTCGACCAACTGGTGTGCCGCGTGATGTTCCACCAGATGCGCTATGAAGGAATCTTCACCCCGCCGTCTGAGCAGGGCACACTGGTATTCCCGGGTAACCTGGGGATGTTCGAATGGGGCGGTATCTCCGTTGACCCGAACCGTCAGGTAGCGATTGCCAACCCGATGGCACTGCCGTTTGTCTCAAAACTGATCCCACGTGGCCCTGGCAACCCAATGGAGCCGCCGAAAGACGCGAAAGGTAGCGGTACCGAATCCGGTATTCAGCCGCAGTATGGCGTGCCGTTCGGCGTTACCCTGAACCCGTTCCTGTCGCCGTTTGGTCTGCCTTGCAAACAGCCAGCCTGGGGTTACATCTCCGCGCTGGATCTGAAAACGAACGAAGTGGTATGGAAAAAACGTATCGGTACCCCGCAGGACAGCATGCCGTTCCCGATGCCAGTTCCTGTGCCGTTTAATATGGGTATGCCGATGCTGGGCGGGCCAATCTCTACTGCAGGTAACGTTCTGTTCATCGCGGCAACCGCTGATAACTATCTGCGCGCGTATAACATGAGCAACGGTGAAAAACTGTGGCAGGGTCGTTTACCGGCAGGTGGTCAGGCGACGCCGATGACGTATGAAGCGAATGGCAAGCAGTTCGTGGTCATCTCCGCAGGCGGACATGGTTCGTTTGGTACGAAGATGGGCGACTATATTGTCGCGTATGCGCTGCCGGATGATGTGAAGTAATTTGCCTCCCCTCACCCCGGCCCTCTCCCACAGGGAGAGGGAGAAAACCAGGGCACAATCCGTTCCCCTCTCCCACAGGGAGAGGGAGAAAACCTGAGCACAATCGGTTCCCTCTCCCTGTGGGAGAGGGTTAGGGTGAGGGCATTTCTTACACCGTAAACCCAAGCATCATCCCCGTATCCTCATGCTCCAGCAGATGACAATGCGCCATATAGGCATGCTCTTTCGGCGCTTCATGATCGAACTTCACTAACACCTCACTGACATCCCCTTCCACACGAACCGTATCTTTCCATCCCGAGCGGTGCGCCGCAGGCGGCTTGCCATTTTCCGACACAATCCGGAACTGTGTACCGTGAATGTGGAACGGATGCAGCATCATGTCGCCCTTGCCGGAGATAAACCAGCGCTCATACTGACCCTTACTGGCGGCAAACATCGGCGTGCTCATGTCGAACACTTTGCCGTTAATACGGTTAGCATTGTGGAAGTCAAAACCCCCGCCGCCATGATTCATATGGCCCATGTTGCCATGATCCCTATTACCGTGGCCCATCATCTCACCGTGCTGCATGTTGCCCATCGCGCTCGCGCCATACTTTTTCATCAGCGCCTGCATGCCCATCATATCGAGCATCGGATCCATAGAAAGCTGGAGTCTGCGTTCGGTCAGGCCGTCTAATGAGGGCAGAGCAGGCAGTGAAGAGAGCACATCCGGTAATTCACCCGATGCATTGATAGTAACGGGCTGTACGCGCAGAACTGGATGCGCTTTATCGAAGGGCGCAACGGCCATTCCCATCTGAGTTACCGGCAGCGTCACGATATCAAACGGTTTCCCGTCGCGGGTCTCAACCAGCACTTCAAAACGCTCCCCCATCAGCATCGGCAATTCCGTGACTTTGACCGGCTCCGGGAGCAAACCGCCATCACTTGCCACCACATACAGCGGGCGATTATCGCTGGCAGCAATCGTCAAGGAACGCGCATTACAACCGTTAAGCAGGCGCAAGCGCAGCCAGCCGCGCGGTGCCGCGTGCTGCGGGTAGATAGCACCGTTGGCCAGCAGCGTGTCGCCAAACCAACCGACAGCGGCAGTCATTACATCAAGTTGATAATCAATTTCGCCCTCGGCGTTAAATTTTTTGTCCTGAATAATGAGCGGCACATCATCAATGCCCCACTGTTTTGGCAGCATCAGGCGACGAATATCGTCATCTTCAATCAAGACCAATCCCGCCAGTCCCATCGCCACCTGATGACCCGTTTTGCCATGCTGATGTGGGTGAAACCAGCAGGTCGCCGCACGTTGGTCAGGCGTGAAACTGACCGTGCGTTTACCGCCTGGTTGAATAATGCCCTGCGGGCCGCCGTCGACTTCCCCCGGGATCTCAAGCCCGTGCCAGTGAACGGTAGTCTCTTGCGCCAGTTGATTATGGATATTGACGGTGATGGGTTTCCCCTTCTTCAACTGAAGTGCCGGGCCGAGTAAGTGGCCGTTATAACCCCATGTCGTAGCGGTTTTAGCGCCAAACTGCGTTTTTCCTGCCTGGACGGTGAGCGTCACCTGGCTGCGCGCATCAGCGGCAAGCAAAGGGGGAATGGGAAGCGCAGGACGATCGGCGGCGAAAACGGCGCGACTCCAGAGCGGTAACGCGCTCGCCACGCTGACGGCGGCGCTCAATTTCAGAAATTCACGACGGTGCATCATTACATCCTTTTGCTGGCTGCGGGTGAATATTTGAGCTTAAACCCTACCCTTGCGGGAAGGTCAAGTAAGAAGCGTCGAAAAAGGCTCTACGTACCGTCTGGAAGTGTGCTAACGTTGAATCTCGACGAGGTAAGGTAGAAGAAATGAAGACGTTTTTCCGTACAATGCTGCTTGGATGTTTGTTGACTGCGTCCAGCCACAGCTATGCATTAAGCGAGTCTGAAGCAGAAGACATGGCCGATCTCACTGCGGTGTTTGTGTTCCTGAAAAACGACTGTGGTTACCAAAATCTCCCTAATGGCCAGATTCGTCGCGCCCTCGTTTTCTTTGCCCAGCAAAATCAGTGGGATCTCAGCAATTACGACACCTTCGATATGAAATCGCTCGGCGAAGACAGCTATCGCGATCTCAGTGGTATCGGTATCCCAACCGCGAAAAAATGCAAATCGCTGGCTCGCGACTCCCTGAGCCTTCTCGCCTACGTGAAATAACACGCTCTACCTTCCTGCTGAAAAAACGACCGTGCGCCCACGGTCATTGTTAGCTATTATGTTGCGCCTGTTTCAAAGGTGTTAACAATGGAGGGTTCAAACGATGACCGATAACACCCTGTGGCACGAAACGCTGCATGACCAGTTTGGTCAGTATTTTGCGGTGGAAAACGTGCTCTACCATGAGAAAACCGATCATCAGGATTTGATCATTTTCGAGAACGCCGCCTTTGGCCGCGTAATGGCGCTGGATGGCGTGGTACAAACCACCGAACGCGATGAATTTATCTATCATGAAATGATGACCCACGTTCCGCTGCTGGCCCATGGTCACGCGAAACATGTGCTCATTATTGGTGGCGGTGATGGTGCGATGCTGCGTGAGGTTAGTCGACATAAGAACGTCGAGACCATCACTATGGTGGAAATCGATGCAGGCGTGGTTTCGTTCTGCCGCCAGTATCTTCCTAATCATAGTGCCGGAGCCTACGACGATCCGCGCTTTACGCTGGTGATTGATGATGGCGTGAACTTCGTCAATCAAACGTCGCAAACCTTCGACGTGATTATCTCCGACTGTACCGACCCGATTGGCCCCGGCGAAAGCCTTTTCACCTCGGCGTTCTATGAAGGCTGTAAACGCTGCCTGAACCCTGGCGGGATCTTCGTCGCGCAAAACGGTGTTTGTTTCCTCCAGCAGGACGAGGCGCTCGATAGCCATCGCAAACTGAGCCACTACTTTGATGATGTGAGTTTCTATCAGGCGGCAATCCCCACCTATTATGGTGGCATTATGACCTTCGCCTGGGCGACCGATAACCCGGCGCTGCGCCATTTATCAGCCGAGATAATTCAGGCGCGCTTCCATACCGCGAAGCTTGCGTGTCGCTACTACAACCCGGCTATTCACACCGCGGCGTTCGCGCTGCCGCAATATCTACATGACGCACTGTCTGGACAGTGACGCTAAGGGGGTGAGGAAAATTGAAAAAACTGAAGCTGCACGGCTTTAACAACCTGACCAAAAGCCTGAGTTTTTGCATTTACGATATCTGTTACGCAAAAACCGCAGAAGAGCGCGATGGTTACATCGCCTATATCGATGAACTCTACAATGCCAATCGTCTGACCGAAATCCTGTCAGAAACCTGCTCCATCATCGGCGCGAACATACTCAATATCGCCCGCCAGGATTATGAACCGCAGGGCGCGAGCGTCACCATTCTGGTGAGCGAAGAACCCGTCGACCCGAAGCTGATTGATAAAACCGAACATCCCGGCCCGCTACCGGAAGCGGTGGTGGCGCATCTCGATAAGAGCCACATCTGCGTGCACACCTACCCGGAAAGTCACCCGGAAAGCGGTTTATGTACCTTCCGCGCGGATATCGAAGTCTCGACCTGTGGCGTCATTTCACCGCTAAATGCGTTGAACTACCTTATTCACCAGCTTGAATCTGATATCGTCACCATTGATTATCGCGTACGCGGTTTTACCCGCGATATCAACGGCATGAAACACTTTATCGATCATGAGATTAATTCGATTCAGAACTTTATGTCAGATGACATGAAGTCGCTGTATGACATGGTGGATGTGAATGTGTATCAGGAGAACATCTTCCACACCAAGATGATGCTCAAAGAGTTCGACCTGAAACACTATATGTTCCACACCAAACCGGAAGATTTAACCGACATTGAGCGCAAAGACATTACCGCTGCGCTATGGAAAGAAATGCGCGAGATTTATTACGCGCGCAATATACCGACGGTGTAACACTGAATCGGGGCAATATGCCCCGATTCTGTTACAACGATGAAAACAGTGTCACGACTCAGCTTTTAAGTCGTGATAGTAATACTCTTTATCACGCGATGTAATTTCCCTGAGAACCCGGCAGGGCACGCCAACCGCGATAACATTAGCAGGAATATCTTTTGTCACCACACTTCCCGCACCGATGACCGAATTATCGCCAATGGTCACGCCCGGATTAATGACAACATGGCTGCCAATCCAGACATTATTACCGATCGTGACAGGGAAAGAGAACATTTCACCATGTGTACGTAGGGCATAATGCACAGGATGACCGGTAACAGAAATGGTTACATTGGGCGCGATCATGACGTTATCACCGATGGTTACCGTATGATCGTCGACAATTGTCAAATTGAAATTGGCATAAAAATTTTCACCAAGCGTAATATTCTTACCGTAAGAAAAATACATTGGTGGTTCAATCCAGACATTATCCCCCGTTTTAGCAAAAATTCTCTCTATTAATTCTCTGCGTCGGTTTTCCTCTGAGGGACGGGTATGGTTATATTCATACATGAGCTCCTTCCCACGCAGGCGCTCCTCCGGTAAACCCTCGGTTAAATCAGTAAACAGCATTCCCTCTTTGATTCGCTGTCTCATTGATAATGTCATTTCCGCCTCCTGCGTATCAACTTATACTTTTCGTCTGCGAAGATCGCACAATGCTCAGTGGCCCGGCACCGCTTAACGTTACGGTTGAGATAAGGGTAAAGACCAGCGCAATCAGTCCTAAAACTAAATAAGCCCCCTGGAAACCTATTTTTTCATACATATTACCAGCCAGCACCGACATAAACATCATCGCCAACTGTTTGAAAAAACAGAAGCAAACCAGATAAATAGTGGCAGAAAAACGCACCTCAAACTGGCTGGTAATATATTTGAAGCACCCAACTATCAGGAAAGGGATTTCAAACATATGCAGCGTTTTAAGAATAACAACTTCAACCGCGCTAGTCGCGAAAGAAGAACCAATAATACGGACAGACATGATCATTCCCGCCACCAGCAAAGCATTCTTCCCCCCAATTCGATTTACGATTAGTGGAGCGAAAAACATAATACAGGCGTTGAGCAATTCTCCCATTGTCGTGACGTAGCCGAAGACCCGCGTGCCCTGCTCTCCGGTTGCGAAAAAGGAGGTGAAGAAATTGGCGAACTGTTGATCGAACACATCATAGGTGCAGGATACTCCGACCACATACAGCGATAGAAACCACAATTTGGGCTGTTTAAATAGCTCCAGAGCCAGTTTAACACTAAAAGCTGACGAGTTCGCACCAACCGCATCGGCGACCGTTGCTGAAGAAGAGGCATCCGTACGAGAGAAATAGAGCAATACCGCAAGTACAATTGCACACCCGGAACCCAGCCAGAAAACAAATTCATTATTGATTGTGAACATGACGCCAACAATCGACGCACAAAGCGCCCAGCCCACACAGCCAAACATTCGCGCCCGACCAAACTCAAAATGGCTACGCCTGCTCGCTTTTTCAATATAGGCTTCAATCGCTGGGGCACCCGCATTATAAATAAAGCCAAGATAAATGCCGCCCACAATAGAACCAAGTAAAATATTAAACTGTAATAACGGCCCAAAAACATAAATAAAGAAAGGGGCAAACATAACCAACATCCCGGTAATAACCCACAGCAGATGTTTTCGTAAACCCAATTTATCCGACATTAAACCAAAAATCGGTTGAAACAATAGCGAGAAAAATGAGATACAGGCAAAGATGACCCCGGTGTCTCCCTTACTGATGTGGTTGATATCATGTAACCAGATCGGAAAAAAGGGAAAATATGCGCCCATGATAAAGAAATAGAAAAAGAAGAAAAAGCCAAACATCCAAAAGTTGGTATTCTTGAGATAATACATAAAAAATCCTTGCACTAAGGTGGGCAGGTTCACACCTGCCCAATTTTCATTTTATTCTTCAACTCGAATAAATTTTCACATTATTATTCCCAAACGATCTGATAATAATAATGACGCGCACTTAGTTGGAATTCTGGCGATACGGAAGGACTCCAGGAGTCGTCCCCACCAACCCCCATATGGAAGCCGTCAAGATTAAGCCAGGTTCCCGCTTCTTCCTGCAGCAAATGGCGATGGGTTGTTTCCATCAATTGCCTCTGGCTATAACGACCAATATTGAACTGGAAGTCGCCACGCCACTGATGTGTGCCATAACGCAATTGCCGCGTACCGCAGCGCAGACCGTTTTCACCTGGAAATACATATGGCGTATGCATAGCATCAAGCGGAAGCTCCCAGCTATCGAAACAGGCGCTGCTTAAACGATCCGGATAGTTTTCATGCGGCCCCAGTCCAAGCCATTTCACGGTGTCCTCAACCTGCGAAAGCTGGCATGTCAGACCAATGCGTGCGGGGTAGGGAGTTCCACTGGCAACGTCGACGCTGATATCAATCTGCATTTTACCGTGGCCATCAATCCGGTAGATTTTGCGGCTGATAAACAGTGTGGCCTCCTGATATTGCCAGGCATGTGTTGTGGTTATCAGGACTGCATCTGAGAGAGCATCGGCCTGACAGGCTAAAAGCACCGGCTCGGCACGATAATGGCCAGCCTTTTTCCAGCGCTCCACCCATGCATTGGGATCAATCCGCGTCACTTCACTGACCCCGATATCATTATCAAGCGGCGCCCGCGTAAACTGATCGGTAAGCGGTGTGAGAAGCTGTTTTTCATCACCCTTCCACAACTGCGTCAGCCAGCCCTGCTGGCGGCAGAATTGCCACCGCTTTTCGCCAACGGTTACGACATATTCATTCTGATTGGCTGAAAGCGTGGGCACGTCATCAGCGAGCGGAGGACGGTTCGCCGCCAATGACTCTTCCAGCGCCCACTGCTGCCATGCGCTGATATGCCCCGCCTCCGACCATGCCGTGGCGCGCGGTTGCTCCACGCGTACCGTCAGCCACAACTGTCCGGGCGCATGCGGTATTGATACCTCTGGCAGCGTAATGACCTGACGCCCTTGCGGCGCGATATCCAGCACCACCTCCCCGTGAGCAAGTTCATTGCCCTCACGCTTTAACGTCCAGTGGAGGATTTCATTGTCGCTGTGGCGGAACAGATATTCACTCACGACTTCGATACTGCGCTTATCACCGGGCAACAGGTGGAACTGGAAGAACTGTTGCGCGTGTTTTGCTTCATAAAGCGCCGGGTGAGGCGTGCGATCGGCAAAGACCAGACCATTCATACAGAACTGACGATCGTTCGGCGTATCGCCAAAATCGCCACCGTAAGCTGACCATGGTTTTCCGTCTTCGTCATATTGAATTAATGACTGATCCACCCAGTCCCAAACGAATCCGCCTTGCAGGCGCGGATATTGTCGAAACGCCTGCCAGTATTTAGCAAAGCCGCCAAAGCTATTGCCCATCGCGTGCGCATACTCGCAGAGGATAAGTGGACGCTGCTCGCCGGGCAGAGAAAGCCATTTTTTGATAGACCACTTCGGCGCGACGTCGAATGCCTGGTCCTGATCGACACGGCTGTACATCGGGCAAATAATATCCGTCGCCGCCGTATCCGCGCCGCCCCCTTCATATTGAACCGGTCGGGTGGGATCTTCAGACTTCAGCCAACGATAGAGCGCATCATGATTCACTCCGTGTCCGGATTCATTCCCTAATGACCAGATGATAATGCAGGGATGGTTACGATCGCGCTGCACCATACGCGTTACGCGTTGGCTCATCGCGGGCAACCAGTCCGGGTCATCAGTTAATCGATTCATCGGTACCATACCGTGAGTTTCGATATTGGCTTCATCCACGACGTACAAACCATACTGGTCACACAAGGTGTACCACAATGGATGGTTGGGATAGTGCGAACAGCGCACGGCGTTAAAGTTATTTTGCTTCAATAACAAAATATCCTGGATCATGGTTTCACGATCCATCACCTGCCCGTTCAGAGGATGATGTTCATGGCGATTGGTGCCGCGAATCAGTAACGGCTTGCCATTAAGCCGTAACAACCCATTTTCAATACGAATGTCGCGAAAACCTACATCGCAGGCTTCCGCCTCGATTAATTCGCCATCGGCAGTGCGCAACTGAATGACGGCCCGATACAGTTCAGGCGTTTCCGCGCTCCATAACGCGGGATGCTCAACCGGCAAACAGAGCGTGGCACGTTCAGCATAGTTACCGCGCTCATCAACGGGGGCGCTGCCTGGTCGCGCGCTGACCTGCCCGATAAGCGATTGCCCTTTCCACAAATGCAGTTCAATCTGCACATCATGCTGGACGTAACCAGCAATGCGAACCTCCGCTTCGAGACGCGCACGATTGTATTCACTATTAAGATGGGTATTGAGGTGGAAATCCGCAATTTGCAGCGACGGTTTATGTAACAGGGAGACGTCGCGAAAAATGCCGCTCATCCGCCACATATCCTGGTCTTCAAGATAGGTGCCGTCGCTCCAGCGCAGCACCAGAACCGCCAGCCGGTTTTCACCCGCTTGCAAATATGCTGTAAGGTCAAAATCAGACGGCAACCGGCTGTCCTGTCCATAGCCGACCCAGTGCCCATTGCACCATAAATGAAATGCGGAGTTCACACCGTCAAAAATAACCCGCGTTTGCCCCTCGGCTAACCATTTATCATCCACACAAAATGTGAGCGAATAACAACCAGTGGCATTTTGGTCAGGAACATAAGGGGGGTTTACCGGGATCGGATAAGTGACATTGGTATAAATGGGAGCATCATAGCCCAGCATTTGCCAGTTAGACGGCACCGGAACAGTATCGGCATCAGGCAGATCCGCCTGCAACCAGCTTTCCGGTACCGACTCGGGCGAAGGGAACCAGCAGAATTGCCAGTCGCCATTCAGGCTTACCAGCCGATCCGACCTTTCGTTTCTTTGAGCGCCCTCGACACATCGCCAACTGCAAAAAGGCGGGTGCGCCGCCATTCTGTTACGTTGCGTCACACCGGGCGTCTCCCAGTCCCGCCGTGCCAGCACGGCAGCCAGTGAATCCTGTTCTGAAGTCATTGCGTTATCCTTTACGGGTTATGTTACTCGCTCACAATTTTTTGTACATATATCGCGAATCCACAATTTACGTAAAGGAGGTACTCAGAAATTAGTGAGCTGGCTCAAAATTAATTGCGCCAGCGGAGGAAGAGATGGGATGAATTACAAACGTGAAACCTGCCTCGCCAACTGCATTAACGACTCGGCCAGCATTTCCCCCGAGACGCTCTCGGTGTTGGGCCTGCGTACGGTTTTGCGCTGGATGAGAGAAACAGGCAAAAGCTGATTCCCGGATTCGCTATGGCCGGCGGACATCGCTAAAAGTCGGTCGACACTTCCTCGCCCGAGAACAGGAAAATCCTGACGAATGGTTGTTAAGGGCGGTATGTAACAAGAACTGTCCTCGGTATCATCATAACCAATGACCGAGATATCCGTTCCTACGCGCAGGCCATGTTCAGTGATGGCACGCATAACGCCCAGCGCCATTTGATCGTTGGCGACTAACATCGCCGTGGGAATCATGCCATTAAGCAACATCTGCTGCGTCTGTTGAAACCCGGATAATGCGCTCCAGTCTCCCTCAAGCACGGCGAAAGGCTGTAGCTGATGACGCTCCAGATGCTCATGCCAGCTTGCCAGACGCAGGCGAGCTGACACAGAGGTCGAGGTGGGGCCGGAGAATAACGCGATACGTTGATGGCCATGCGCCACAAGATGCTCCACGCCCAGACGCGCGCCCTCATCATGCGAGAAAACAATACTGTTAACCGGCGTACGCTCAGAGACATCCAGAAAAAGCACCGGCACGTTCCCGGCCGCACGGGCAACGCTCAGCGCATCGTCATTCTCCAGCGGAACATTAATGATAATGCCGGTTACGCGTCGGGCCAGCAGGTTATGCACGGCCTTCTCACACGCTTCCACACCGCCAGACTCAACCATGGCAATAACCACACTCGCACCAGACTGATCGGCGCGTGATTTTATCGCCGCAACAATCTGCGACGGCGCATGCAGCGCCAGATTTATCGTTGCAACGCCAATCAGCGGTGACTGTTTACCCGCAAGTTGCTGCGCGGCATGATTAGGAATGTAATTCAGCTCCTTCATGGCGGCTTCAACTTTCGCTCGCGTTTTCGCGGAAACGTGTTCGGCCTGATTCACCACTCTGGAGACCGTTTGATAGGAAACGCCAGCATGAGTTGCCACGTCGTAGAGCGTTACCGCTTTCACATTCAATATCCTGAAATCATTTGTCCTGATACCATGATGCCATATCGCTAAGGATTTTCCTCTCTGAGAAAGCAACGACTTCACCGACAACGATGGCCTTTATGCGATGAAGCCGATCGATGCTTATCTCTGCTGCAGAAAATCGCGATAGGCCGCCACTACCTGTAAAAAATCTTCGACGCCGCACAGGGATAAACTCTCTTCGTCGTAGTAGTTCATCCCCTCTTCCATCTCGTCGCCGGTAAATTCAAGCTGATTTGCACGGATCATTACCTCTTCACCGTCCAGCCACAGCGTGTATTCGTGGCCCGCGCGCTGCCAGGTGCGCTCGCTGCCTTTAACCGCACGCGCCGCCTCTTCGACTTCATCCAACAGCGCCAGATTCTCTTTGACTTCTTCGTTAAACCAATGACCGACCACTTCGTGGCCCATCGACATACGCACCTTTACCCCTCCGGTAACGTCGCGCAGAAATTCGTAATCCATAATCGTCTTCCTCTGCAAAGGCAATGCGTCAGCGCTGCATTGTACCCATGCTGTAATTATCGCAGTCGCCAGGAAGAATAAAAGCGGAGCGGGTTGAAGGAATGGAAATAAAGTGCCTCTCGGAGGCGAAAGAGGGGCGATGGGTCAACTTCTGAGCATAATGGCGCCGGATGCATCGATTGTTGACCTGTCATAAAGTTGCCCCCCCACAACACACGCGTTTCTCCAGGCGAAGCCTGATAACTGCGTGTCACTTTCTGTTTTGCCGAGCACTCCTCCCCTTGTCCAGATAAAGACATCGTAGGCAAAAGATCTTACTCATATTGCGTTTTCAAAATATTATCTCGTTGATGATTAAAATTATTAAGGAGATTGGATGTATGCATTCATATTTCAAAGGGATACTCACTCTTGTATTCACTATAATTATTTCCACATCGACACTTGCAGAACCCTATGGTCATTATGACCTTAAAAAAATCCTGCCGGTCACGGAAACAAAATCGGGAAAAACATATCAATTCGATGTTGGTTATCTTGACCAGGTATTTTTAGATATCTACAAACATAGCTTTGCACCATTGTCACCACGATTTGATTCTCTTGAAGATCAAAAGCGCGCCCTCCGCGATACTCAAGTCCTGATGAAACTGCTAAATAATTACATCAGAACGATGCCAAACCCAAATTATCAAATACTTGGTCGAACTGCCCTCGTTAACCACATGGCCTATGGCATTGGAGTTTCAGATGCCAGGGCCACAGCCGAAAAACAGTACGAACACATGCTGTCATTGAAACCCAATGATCCCGATGCCCATTTTTACTATGGGATATTGCTATTAAATACATGCCAAATTGATAAATCAATCGAGCATCTGAGTGCATCTGTGGAAACAGGAAATAATAGAGCATCAATTTTATTAGCCACGGCTTACGTTATTTCTGGTAAAAATAAAAAAGCGCTCAACACTTTAGATACCCAACTCAAAAAAGCACCAAATGACTCCAACGCAAAAAAACTACACGATTTTATTGCATCAGGGAAAGCAAAAGAAGTCGTTGCCACTATGCAGGAAAAGAGTTGTGGGAAAAAATAAACAGCACCTGTAATAGCAGGCCAAATTGATGATAAAGTGCGCGTTGTTCATGCCGGATGCGGCGGAAACGCCTTATCCGGCCTACACAAGATATTGCAGAACGTGTTGGCCGGATAAGACGCAGCCGTCATCCGGCAAAAAAAAGCCACTTCGTAAAAGAAGTGGCTTTTCACAGCAGACTAAAACCTTAAACCGCAGTCTGGAAAATCACCCCGTCCGCTTTCTCTGTGTACTGAGAAAGCTGGTCAAAGTTCAGATAGCGGTAAGTATCGACCGCGGTTTTATCCACCTGTGCGACATAGGTTTGATACTCGTCCGGCGTTGGCAATTTGCCAATCAGCGCCGCGACGGCGGCCAGCTCCGCAGAAGCCAGGAAGACGTTCGCGCCAGTACCCAGACGGTTCGGGAAGTTACGGGTCGAGGTAGACACCACCGTCGCGCCGTCTGCCACACGCGCCTGGTTACCCATGCACAGTGAACAGCCCGGGATCTCGATACGCGCACCGCTCTTACCGAAGACGCTGTAGTAGCCCTCTTCCGTCAACTGCGCGGCATCCATACGGGTTGGTGGCGCCACCCACAGGCGCGTCGGCAGCTGGCCTTTATGCGCATCCAGCAGCTTACCGGCGGCACGGAAGTGACCGATGTTGGTCATGCAGGAACCGATAAACACTTCGTCGATCTTCTCGCCCTGAACGTCAGAGAGCAGACGCGCGTCATCCGGATCGTTCGGCGCACACAGAATCGGCTCTTTGATATCCGCCAGATCGATGTCGATCACCGCCGCGTATTCCGCATCCGCATCGCCTTCCAGCAGCTCAGGGTTCGCCAGCCATTTTTCCATGCCCTGAACACGACGTTCCAGGGTACGGCGGTCGCCGTAACCTTCAGCAATCATCCACTTCAGCAGAACGATGTTGGAGTTCAGATACTCAATAATCGGCTCTTTGTTCAGCTTGATGGTACAACCGGCAGCAGAACGTTCAGCGGACGCATCAGTCAGTTCAAACGCTTGCTCGACTTTCAGATCCGGCAGACCTTCGATTTCCAGGATGCGGCCAGAGAAGATGTTTTTCTTGCCTTTCTTCTCCACGGTCAGCAGGCCTTGTTTGATCGCATACAGCGGGATCGCGTGTACCAGATCGCGCAGGGTGATCCCCGGCTGCATTTTGCCTTTGAAGCGCACCAGAACGGATTCCGGCATATCCAGCGGCATCACGCCGGTGGCGGCAGCAAACGCGACCAGACCCGAGCCCGCCGGGAAGGAGATACCAATCGGGAAACGGGTATGGGAGTCACCGCCAGTACCGACGGTATCCGGCAACAGCATACGGTTGAGCCAGGAGTGGATTACGCCATCGCCCGGACGCAGAGAAACACCGCCACGGTTCATGATGAAGTCAGGCAGGGTGTGGTGGGTCGTGACGTCAACCGGCTTCGGATACGCCGCGGTATGACAGAAGGACTGCATCACCAGGTCAGAAGAGAAGCCCAGACACGCCAGGTCTTTCAGTTCATCACGGGTCATTGGGCCAGTGGTGTCCTGGGAGCCGACAGACGTCATTTTCGGTTCGCAGTACGCGCCCGGACGAATGCCTTTCACGCCGCAGGCACGGCCAACCATTTTCTGCGCCAGCGAGTAACCACGGTTGCTTTCCGCCACGTCTTTCGCCTGACGGAACACATCGCTGTGCGGCAGGCCGAGAGATTCACGCGCTTTGGTGGTCAGGCCGCGACCAATGATCAGCGGGATACGACCACCGGCACGCACTTCATCAATCAGCACGTCGGTTTTCAGTTCAAAGCTTGCCAGCAGTTCACCGGTTTCGTGATTACGCACTTCGCCTTTGAACGGGTAAACGTCAATCACGTCGCCCATGTTCAGGTCATTAACGTCCACTTCAATTGGCAGCGCGCCCGCATCTTCCATGGTGTTAAAGAAGATAGGTGCGATTTTACCGCCGAGAACCAGGCCACCGCCGCGTTTGTTCGGTACATACGGGATATCGTCACCCATGAACCACAGCACGGAGTTGGTCGCAGATTTACGTGAAGAACCGGTGCCGACAACATCACCCACATAAGCCAGCGGGAAACCTTTTTCCTGCAACGCTTCGATCTGTTTGATCGGGCCCACCACGCCCGGTTGATCGGGTTCGATCCCTTCACGGGCGTTTTTCAGCATCGCCAGCGCGTGCAGCGGGATATCCGGGCGCGACCAGGCATCCGGTGCCGGAGAAAGATCATCGGTGTTGGTTTCACCGGTCACCTTGAAGACGGTAACGGTAATTTTTTCAGCCAGCGGCGGACGGCTCAGGAACCATTCGGCATCAGCCCAGGATTGAATTACCTGCTTCGCGTAAGCGTTGCCCGCTTTCGCTTTTTCTTCTACATCGTAGAAGTTATCGAACATCAGCAGGGTGTGAGAGAGCGCTTTGGCAGCAATCGGTGCCAGTTTCGCATCGTCCAGCGCGTCGATCAGCGGATGAATGTTGTAGCCGCCCTGCATGGTGCCCAGCAGTTCGATAGCTTTTTCAGGAGTGATCAGCGGGGAAGTCGCTTCGCCTTTGGCGACAGCAGCAAGGAATCCGGCTTTGACGTAGGCAGCTTCATCAACGCCCGGCGGTACACGGTTAATCAACAGGTCTAACAGGAATTCTTCTTCGCCAGCAGGCGGGTTCTTCAGCAGCTCAACCAGCGCGGCCATTTGGGTTGCGTCCAGGGGTTTTGCAACAATCCCTTCAGCGGCACGCTCAGCTACGTGCTCACGGTATTCTTTTAGCACGACGGTATCTCCTCGCTCTCATTGTCATATGCGGTCGGCTCTTCTTCACGCTCCTGTGAGACAGCAGTTTGTAGGGGGTATGCCGGGTACCGCAATGGGCAGAATAGCAGGATTTTAGAGAGGTGTTAATCTGTTTACAAAAAAGCAACATAAAATATTGGCTGAATCGTTAAGGATGGTCTATAAACAGTACCCTTCCCTTAAACGGGGAATTTTTAGCTGCAATGTTTGCTCACATAATTCCCTGCCTTGATTATTCATCGGCGCAATTTATCCCAAGATTAGTCAAAAATTAAACTATCGTCTCTTTATACTCACGCTCCATTATCCCTGCCAAATGCAGGCGCTTCGATCAGACGATTTCTTCCGAAATCGGGAGTATAACTATGAACCTGCCCTTTAAGCCTCATGTCCTCGCGCTGATATGCAGCGCGGGATTGCTTGCCGCAGCCGGTACGCTGTACGTCAAAAGCCGCGCGCCGGAAGAACCTGCGTCCGTGCCCGCGGCTGCCGTTGCCGCACCGGTGACCACGCCAGCACCGGTAACCGCTCCTGAGGTGAAAACCACCTACACACCCGCGCAAATTAACCAATGGGTCGCCCCGATTGCGCTTTACCCTGACGCCCTGCTGTCACAGGTCTTGATGGCTGCCACCTATCCGGCGAATGTCGTTCAGGCGGCTCAGTGGTCGAAGGATCATCCCTCGCTGCAGGGGGACGCCGCGATTCAGGGCGTGTCTGACCAACCGTGGGATGCGAGCGTAAAATCGCTGGTCGCCTTCCCAACGTTGATGTCCATGATGGGGCAGGATCCGGTTTGGGTCGAAAATCTGGGTAATGCCTTCCTGGCACAGCCGCAGGATGTGATGGATGCGGTACAGCAGTTGCGTGCCCTGGCGCAGCAAACCGGCGCGTTAAAGTCGACGCCACAGCAAACGGTCACCAGCGTGCCGAAAGCGGCGGTTGCCCCGGCCTCAACTGCGGCGCCCGCCACGCAAACAACCGTGCAAAAATCGGCTCCGTCATCGTCAACAATCATTAAAATCGAGCCTGCCGACCCACAGGTGGTGTACGTGCCGAGCTACAATCCGTCAACGGTGTACGGCACCTGGCCAACACCCGCCTACCCGCCCGTGTATATTCCCCCGTCTCCCGGCGAAGAGTTTACCAACAGTCTGGTAAAAGGCTTTGGCTACAGTTTGGGCGTCGCCACCACCTACGCGCTATTCAGCAATATCGACTGGGACGATGACGACGACCATCATCATCATCATGACGATGATGATTATCACCGGGATGGTTATAACCATAATGGCGATAACATCAACATTAACGTCAATAATTTCAACCACATCACGGGGCAGAATTTGAATGGGCAAACCCTGCGCTGGCAGCATAACCCGGCGTACCGTAATCAGGTGCCCTACCCCAATCACAGCGTGGCAAATCAGTTTCACCCAACCAACGTATCGGGCGGCCTGAGCGCAACCCAGACGCCGGTAACCCGCGACAGCCAACGCCAGGCAGCGATGAATAAACTGGCGGAAGGCGGTATTAAAACGCCGTCTCAGCCGATCGCCGCTGTGCAAAAAGATGCGCAGCGTCAGGCGGCATCGAAACAGCTACAGCACATTGCCCAACGCGATAACTACCGTGGTTACGACACGCCGCGCACGTCCACGCAGCGTGAAGCATCAAAAGCGCAAATACACCAGCGGCTCAATAGTCGTACGCCAGAACAGCGCCAGCAACGGCAGGAAGCGGTGCAGCAACGGCGTAGCGCTACCACACCGGAACAGCGCCAGCAACGTCAGGAAAACGTCCGTCAGCATGTGAATACACGACATGACAATGTTTTTAGCGGCAACGAAAGTCGCGGGCCCTCCTGGCAGCAACAGGCGCAGCGCGGGCAGCAGAGCCGTAACATTGTGCGTAACAGCAACCATGAAGCCCTTCGTGAACGGGCTGCTGAACACCGTGAATTTCACCGTCGATAAGAGAGCACATCATGAAAAAGATCTTTCTCAGCTCGCTGCTGTTCTCGCTTCCCCTGGTGAGTTTTGCCCAGCAGCAGTTTGCTCATCCCCTCGACGCCGCAACAGCTTTTGCCGATGCGGTCACCACGCGCAATGAACCACAGCTTACCGCGCTGTTGGGCGATGACTGGCGGCAATTTTTACCGCCGGATGGCGCAGACCCAGAAGCCGTCGCCCGTTTTGAACGTGACTGGAAAATCAGCCATCGCATCGATCAACAAGGCGATACTGCGCATATCAATGTCGGTGCCGATAACTGGCAGCTCCCCTTGCCGATCGTCAAAACCGAGGCGGGCTGGCATTTTGATATGCAGGCGGCGCAGGATGAAATCATTACCCGCACCATCGGGCGCAACGAACTTTCGGCGATTGGTGCAATGCACGCCTACGTTGATGCGCAGGAAGATTACCATCTGAGAAAACAGCGTTACGCCAGCAAGCTTATCAGTAGCGCCGGTCAGCAGGACGGACTTTACTGGCCGATACAGCCCGGCGAAGCACCGAGCCCGCTGGGGCCAGCGTTCAGCCCGGTGATGCCGGGAGAAGGTTATCACGGCTACCGTTTTCGCATTATCGACAGTAATCAATCCGACGGCTTTGCCCTGATAGCCTGGCCGGTGGAGTATGGCGAAACTGGAGTAATGAGCTTTATTGTCAGCCAGGACGATCGGGTCTATCAGGCAGACTTCGGTGAGGAAACGGCGAAGAACGTAGCGGCAATAACCCGTTTTGACACGCAGGCACCGTGGCAACCGGAAGAGTAACAGGTGTAAAAAAAGCGGCTGGTTAGCCGCTTTTTATTTACCGGATGACGGCTGACGCCTTATTCGGCCTCCCTAATCGTAGGCCGGATAAGCGAAGCGCCATCAGGCGTCGTCGCGCAGAAACTTACTTCTTCTTCGCTTTCGGGTTTGGCAGGTCGGTGATGCTACCTTCGTACACTTCTGCGGCCAGGCCAACAGATTCGTGCAGCGTCGGGTGAGCATGGATGGTCAGCGCGATATCTTCCGCGTCGCAACCCATCTCGATAGCCAGACCGATTTCGCCCAGCAGCTCGCCGCCGTTGGTGCCGACAATCGCACCACCGATAACACGGTGAGATTCTTTGTCGAAAATCAGTTTGGTCATACCGTCTGCGCAGTCAGAAGCGATAGCACGGCCAGAAGCTGCCCACGGGAAGGTGGCGGTTTCGTAGCTGATGCCTTTCTCTTTCGCTTCTTTCTCAGTCAGGCCAACCCATGCCACTTCTGGTTCAGTGTAGGCAATGGATGGGATAACTTTCGGGTCGAAGTAGTGTTTCTTACCTGCGATAACTTCAGCGGCAACGTGGCCTTCATGAACACCTTTGTGCGCCAGCATCGGCTGACCGACGATATCGCCGATAGCAAAGATGTGCGGCACGTTAGTGCGCAGCTGTTTGTCAACGCGGATGAAGCCACGGTCGTCCACTTCCACGCCTGCTTTGCCTGCGTCGAGGTTTTTACCGTTCGGTACTCGGCCGATTGCCACCAGCACGGCATCGTAACGCTGTGCTTCAGAAGGTGCTTTTTTG
The DNA here is from genome assembly GCF_965231525.1 of Pseudocitrobacter faecalis. NCBI lineage: Bacteria > Pseudomonadati > Pseudomonadota > Gammaproteobacteria > Enterobacterales > Enterobacteriaceae > Pseudocitrobacter > Pseudocitrobacter faecalis. The sequence continues at coordinate 3,604,480 of NZ_CBDDNJ010000002.1, forward strand.
CCTTCCATGGAAACGTAAATACCGTCTTCTTTCGCTTCAACGGCAGTTACTTTGGTTTCCAGCATCAGGTTGAATTTCTTGCTGATGCGTTTAGTGAAGACTTTCACCACGTCTTTGTCGGCAGCCGGGATAACCTGGTCGAACATTTCAACCACGTCAATCTCTGAACCCAGCGCGTGGTACACGGTACCCATTTCCAGACCGATGATACCACCGCCCATAACCAGCAGACGTTTCGGTACTTCTTTCAGTTCCAGCGCATCGGTGGAATCCCACACGCGCGGATCTTCATGAGGAATAAACGGCAGTTCGATTGGACGGGAACCCGCCGCGATGATTGCATTGTCGAAGTTGATGACGGTTTTGCCGTTTTCGCCTTCCACTTCCAGGGTGTTCGCCCCGGTAAATTTACCCAGACCGTTAACCACTTTCACTTTACGGCCTTTGGCCATACCGGCCAGACCGCCAGTCAGTTGGGTGATAACTTTTTCTTTCCAGGTACGAATCTTGTCGATATCGGTTTTCGGCTCGCCGAAGACGATACCGTGCTCAGCCAGTGCTTTGGCTTCTTCGATAACTTTTGCTACGTGCAGCAGTGCTTTAGAAGGGATACAGCCGACGTTCAGACAAACACCGCCGAGGGTGCTGTAACGTTCTACGATGACGGTCTCCAGACCTAAATCCGCGCAACGGAAAGCAGCAGAGTAGCCTGCCGGGCCCGCCCCAAGTACCACGACCTGAGTTTTAATTTCAGTACTCATCATGACCTCTTAATTATTTCCGGCGGTCCTGGGTACTCTTGTCGCCCATATCCACCGGGACGTTCTATCCGCGTTTATATTACAAAATTGTTAACAATTTTGAAACAACAAACGGCAAACGATTTTGTCCTTTGTTGCTAATAACCCCAAAACGACAACGAGATTATCAGAAAAAAGCCGGCCGTCAGGCCGGCTTTTTCGATTACATCACCAGGCGACGAATGTCAGACAGTGTGTTGTTGATGATGGTGATAAAGCGCGCACCATCAGCACCGTCGATCACGCGGTGGTCGAAGGAGAGAGAGATAGGCATCATCAGACGCGGTACAAACTCTTTCCCGTTCCAGACCGGCTCCATTGCCGATTTGGAGACACCGAGGATAGCCACTTCCGGCGCGTTAACAATCGGTGCGAAGTGGGTCGTACCCAGGCCGCCGATGCTGGAGATAGTGAAGCAACCGCCCTGCATTTCGCCAGCCGTCAGCTTACCATCACGCGCTTTTTTGGAGATGGTGGTCAATTCGCGAGACAGCTCGGTGATGCTCTTCTTGTTCACGTCTTTAAAGACCGGAACCACCAGGCCGTTCGGGGTATCAACCGCCACACCAATGTTGATGTATTTCTTCAGCGTCAGTTTCTGGCCATCTTCGGACAGAGAGCTGTTGAAGCGAGGCATCTGTTCCAGAGCCGCGGCAACCGCTTTCATGATGAACACAACCGGGGTGAATTTCACATCCAGTTTGCGCTTCTCAGCTTCAGCGTTCTGCTGTTTACGGAACGCTTCCAGATCGGTGATATCGGTTTTGTCGAAGTGCGTAACGTGCGGGATCATCACCCAGTTACGGCTCAGGTTAGCACCAGAGATTTTCTGGATACGGCCCAGTTCAACTTCTTCGATTTCACCAAACTTGCTGAAGTCCACTTTCGGCCAAGGCAGCATGCCCGGGATACCGCCGCCGGTGGCAGCAGCCGGTGCAGACTCAGCACGTTTCACCGCGTCTTTCACGTAAGCCTGAACGTCTTCGCGCAGGATACGGCCTTTACGACCCGTACCTTTCACTTTCGCCAGGTTCACGCCGAATTCGCGTGCCAGGCGACGAATCACCGGCGTTGCGTGGACGTAAGCGTCATTTTCTGCGAAGTCAGACTTGCCTTCAGCTTTCGCTGCCGGAGCCGGAGCGGCCGCAGGTGCCGGAGCAGCAGCCTGAGCCGGTGCAGCAGCCGGAGCCGCGGCAGGCGCAGCGCCTTCCACTTCGAAGACCATAATCAGGGAGCCGGTTTTCACTTTATCGCCGGTGCTGATTTTGATCTCTTTTACGGTGCCCGCGAACGGAGCCGGCACTTCCATAGAGGCTTTGTCGCCTTCTACGGTGATCAGAGACTGTTCAGCTTCGATTTTGTCGCCAACTTTAACCATCACTTCGGTAACTTCAACTTCGTCGCCACCGATATCTGGTACGTTAACATCTTTCGCGCCGGATGCAGCCGGAGCAGCCGCCGCCGGTGCAGCTTCCGCTTTCGCCGGAGCCGCAGCGCTTGCTTCACCCGCCACTTCGAAGACCATGATCAGCGAGCCAGTAGACACTTTATCGCCGGTATTGATTTTGATCTCTTTTACCACGCCCGCGAACGGAGCCGGTACTTCCATAGAGGCTTTGTCGCCTTCTACGGTGATCAGAGACTGTTCAGCCGCGATGGTGTCGCCCACTTTAACCATGATCTCAGTGACTTCAACTTCGTCGCCGCCGATATCCGGTACGTGAACGTCTTTCGCCGCTGCCGCAGCAGGTGCTGCTGCCGGAGCCGCTTCTTTCTTCTCTTCTGCCTTGGCAGGTGCAGCGTCAGCTGCACCATCGGCGGAATCGAAAATCATGATCAGTTTACCGGTCTCGGTTTTGTCGCCGACAGAGACTTTAATCTCTTTAACCACGCCAGCCTGCGGAGACGGAACTTCCATAGAGGCTTTATCGCCTTCTACGGTGATCAGCGACTGTTCAGCTTCAACTTTGTCGCCCACTTTGACCAGGATCTCGGTGATTTCAACTTCATCAGACCCGATATCCGGTACTTTGATTTCGATAGCCATTATTCTTTTACCTCTTACGCCAGACGCGGGTTAACTTTTTCTGCATCGATGTTGAATTTGGTAATTGCGTCAGCAACCACTTTCTTATCGATTTCGCCACGTTTAGCCAGTTCGCCCAGCGCCGCTACAACCACATAGGAAGCATCAACTTCGAAGTGGTGACGCAGGTTTTCACGGCTGTCGGAACGACCGAAGCCATCAGTACCCAGTACACGGTAGTCATCAGCCGGTACATAAGTACGAACCTGCTCAGCGAACAGTTTCATATAGTCGGTGGAAGCCACAGCCGGAGCATCGTTCATCACCTGAGCGATGTACGGAACGCGCGGGGTTTCCATCGGGTGCAGCATGTTCCAACGCTCACAATCCTGACCATCACGCGCCAGTTCAGTGAAGGACGTTACGCTATAAACGTCAGAACCTACGCCGTAATCTTTCGCCAGGATCTGTGCTGCTTCACGAACGTGACGCAGGATAGAACCGGAGCCCAGCAGCTGAACTTTACCTTTGCTACCTTCAACGGTTTCGAGTTTGTAGATACCCTTACGGATACCTTCCTCAGCACCTTCCGGCATTGCCGGCATGTGGTAGTTTTCGTTCAGCGTGGTGATGTAGTAGTAAACGTTCTCTTGTTTCTCACCGTACATACGTTCCAGACCATCATGCATGATGACCGCAACTTCGTACGCGTAAGACGGATCGTAAGAGATACAGTTCGGGATAGTCAGAGACTGAATATGGCTGTGACCATCTTCGTGCTGCAGACCTTCACCGTTCAGGGTCGTACGACCAGAAGTACCACCGATCAGGAAGCCGCGAGCCTGCTGGTCGCCTGCCTGCCAGCACAGGTCACCGATACGCTGGAACCCGAACATGGAGTAGTAAATATAGAACGGGATCATCGGCAGGTTGTTGGTGCTATAAGAGGTCGCAGCAGCCAGCCAGGATGCGCCAGCACCCAGTTCGTTGATACCTTCCTGCAGGATCTGACCTTTCTCGTCTTCTTTGTAGTAAGCAACCTGCTCACGGTCCTGCGGGGTGTACTGCTGGCCGTTCGGGCTGTAAATACCAATCTGACGGAACAGACCTTCCATACCGAAAGTACGCGCTTCATCAGCAATGATTGGAACCAGACGATCTTTAATCGACTTGTTCTTCAGCATCACGTTCAGGGCACGAACGAAAGCGATAGTGGTAGAGATCTCTTTGTTCTGCTCTTCCAGCAGCGGCGCGAAATCTTCCAGAGTCGGCAGTTCCAGCTTCTCAGAGAAGTGGGTCTGACGGCTCGGCAGGTAACCGTGCAGTTTCTGACGCTGTGCGTGCAGATAAGTATGCTCTGGAGAACCTTCCGGGAAGGTCAGGTAAGAGAGGTTTTCAACCTGCTCGTCGGTCACCGGCACATTGAAACGGTCGCGAATGTAACGCACGCCGTCCATGTTCATTTTCTTAACCTGGTGAGCGATGTTTTTACCTTCCGCGGTATCACCCATGCCGTAACCTTTAATGGTATGGGCCAGGATAACCGTTGCTTTGCCTTTGGTTTCCTGCGCTTTTTTCAGTGCAGCGTAGACTTTCTTCGGATCGTGACCACCACGGTTCAGTGCCCAGATCTGCTCATCAGTCCAGTCTGCAACCAGGGCTGCGGTTTCCGGATATTTACCGAAGAAGTGCTCACGCACGTACGCGCCATCTTTGGATTTGAAGGTCTGATAATCGCCGTCGACGGTTTCTTCCATCAGTTGGATCAGTTTACCGCTGGTGTCTTTACGCAGCAGCTCATCCCAACGGCTACCCCAGATAACCTTGATAACGTTCCAGCCAGCACCACCGAAGATGCCTTCCAGTTCGTTGATGATCTTGCCGTTACCGGTGACCGGGCCATCCAGACGCTGCAGGTTACAGTTGATCACGAAGACCAGGTTATCCAGTTTTTCACGGGTGGCGATAGTGATCGCACCTTTGGATTCCGGTTCGTCCATCTCGCCATCGCCGAGGAACGCGTAAACGGTTTGTTTAGAGGTATCTTTCAGGCCACGGTGTTCCAGATATTTCAGGAATTTAGCCTGGTAGATCGCACCGATTGGGCCCAGACCCATTGATACGGTCGGGAACTGCCAGAATTCCGGCATCAGTTTCGGGTGCGGGTAAGAGGACAAGCCCTTACCGTGAACTTCCTGACGGAAGTTGTTCATTTGTTCTTCGGTCAGGCGACCTTCAAGGAACGCACGTGCGTAAACGCCCGGAGAGATGTGGCCCTGGAAGTAAACCAGATCGCCGCCATCCTGCTCGTTGCGTGCACGGAAGAAGTGGTTGAAGCACACTTCGTAGAAGGTTGCGGAAGACTGGAAGGATGCCATGTGGCCGCCCAGTTCCAGATCTTTTTTGGATGCGCGCAGAACGGTCATGATCGCGTTCCAGCGGATAGCAGAGCGAATACGACGTTCCAGATCCAGATCGCCCGGGTATTCCGGTTCGTCTTCAACGGCAATAGTGTTTACATAACCGCTAGCACCTGCACCAGCAGCTACCTGAACGCCGCCTTTACGGGCTTCAGACAGCACCTGGTCGATCAGATACTGAGCGCGCTCAACACCTTCTTCACGGATAACCGATTCGATCGCCTGTAACCAGTCGCGAGTTTCGATCGGATCCACGTCATTTGGGAAACGTTCTGACATGGGGTTTTCCTTATCTATCTAGTACGTTGATTTATCTGGAACCTGTCCCATTGTGCTTTCATGAGAAAACACAATAAGACAGGTTCTGTGTTTAGTTGCCGTGCGCCTGATGGCGCTTTTCTCATCTTCTGGTAAAACCGCTGCCAGAAAAAACTCAATCCTTGCGCTGTTGCAGGCGACGTAACGAGCGTTCACGACGGCTCTGTTCACGACTCCTGTCCAGCAAAATCTCTTCAATAAAGGCCAGGTGACGATGCGACGCTTCACGCGCCTGCTCCGGCTCACCGGCGACAATCGCCTCGAAAATTCGGGTGCGATGATTGCTGACCTGCGGAAGCATCTCCCGACGGGCATACAGCAACTCGAAGTTCTGCCGAACGTTTTGTGCCAACATCGGCTCCATACACCTTAGCAAATGGAGCAGCACCACATTGTGGGCGGCTTCGGTCACGGCGATTTGATACTGGACGACGGCGCTCGACTCCGCGTCGAGGTCGCCCGATTGTTGAGCCCGTTCGATGGCCTGATGTAATTCACGAATACGTTCGCGATCTTCATCAGTGCTGCGCAGTGCCGCGTAATAGGCCGCGATACCTTCAAGCGCGTGACGGGTTTCAAGCAGATCAAACTGGGATTCAGGGTGGTCGGACAGAAGCTCAACCAGCGGATCGCTGAAGCTCTGCCACAGGCTGCTTTGTACAAAAGTCCCGCCGCCCTGGCGACGAAGCAGTAACCCTTTCGCTTCGAGACGTTGAATCGCCTCACGCAGCGAGGGACGGGATACGTCGAACTGTTTCGCCAGTTCGCGTTCAGGTGGAAGTTTTTCGCCGGGGCGTAACGTCCCCTCAAGAATCAAAAACTCCAACTGCTGCTCAATCACATCAGAAAGTTTTGGTTGGCGGATTTTGCTGTAGGCCATAGTTCCCTGTACCTGCCATTAGCCCGGAGTCAATTGGTCTTACCAATTTCAAGTTCGTAGCGATAAAGTAACAAAGTATTCACCTTCTGTCCATACAGGTTTTGATTGAAATCAGTAAACCACGCACTTTTTAACACCATTACAGAAATGATGTTTCAGAATTGTAACCTTGCACAAAAAATGTCTTTACCACGTTGGAAGTACAATTAACGAAAAATATACGAAAACTACGCAAACTGAAGCGTTTCACTTCACCAACAATTGAATATTTATGCATTTATTGTTGATTAAACGTACATGCTTACCCACTTCTGGGGCAGGCTGCTACACTTACAACTGGTTTCTTTTTATTCAATCCGTCATCAACCATTCATAAAGCAGGTGCATTTCAGTGCGCTTACCACTATTCTTCCCAGGACGAAAGAGTTCCTCTCATTTTTGTTAGCTCTCTTTCGTAAACATAAAAATACAGGAAACGGAATTCCTTGATTACACACGTACAAATAACAACCACACACGAGGTTTCATGATGGAAGGTCAACAGCACAGCGACCAGCTGAAGCGCGGCCTCAAAAACCGCCATATCCAGCTGATTGCGCTGGGTGGAGCTATCGGTACCGGCCTGTTTCTCGGCAGTGCCTCCGTTATCCAGTCAGCCGGTCCGGGCATTATTCTGGGTTATGCCATTGCAGGCTTTATAGCCTTCCTGATCATGCGCCAGTTGGGTGAAATGGTCGTCGAAGAGCCGGTAGCCGGGTCATTCAGCCACTTCGCTTATAAATACTGGGGCAGCTTCGCCGGCTTCGCGTCAGGCTGGAACTACTGGGTACTGTACGTACTGGTTGCCATGGCGGAACTCACCGCGGTCGGTAAATACATCCAGTTCTGGTATCCGGAAATCCCGACCTGGGCTTCCGCTGCGGCCTTCTTTATTCTGATCAACGCCATCAACCTCACCAATGTAAAAGTGTTTGGTGAAATGGAGTTCTGGTTCGCCATCATTAAAGTGGTTGCCGTTGTCGGGATGATCCTGTTCGGCGGCTGGTTGCTTTTCAGCGGTAACGCGGGCCCTCAGGCGACGGTTCGCAACCTGTGGGAACAGGGCGGATTCCTGCCGCACGGCATGCAAGGCCTGGTAATGATGATGGCTATCATCATGTTCTCCTTCGGTGGGCTTGAGCTGGTGGGTATCACCGCCGCAGAAGCCGATAACCCGGAGCAAAGCATTCCAAAAGCCACCAACCAGGTGATTTACCGTATTCTGATTTTCTATGTGGGTTCACTGGCGGTTCTGCTTTCTCTGCTGCCGTGGACGCGCGTCACCGCTGATGTCAGCCCGTTTGTTCTGATCTTCCACGAACTGGGCGATACCCTGGTGGCTAACGCACTGAACGTTGTGGTTCTGACTGCCGCGCTTTCCGTTTACAACAGTTGCGTCTACTGCAACAGCCGCATGCTGTTCGGCCTGGCCCAGCAGGGAAATGCGCCAAAAGCGCTGCTCTCCGTTGATAAACGCGGCGTACCGGTCAATACCATTCTGGTTTCCGCCGTGGTGACCGCGCTGTGCGTTCTGATCAACTACCTGGCACCGGAATCTGCATTCGGCCTGCTGATGGCGCTGGTGGTCTCCGCGCTGGTAATCAACTGGGCGATGATTAGCCTTGCACACATGAAATTCCGCAAAGCGAAACAGCAACAGGGCGTTACACCGCGCTTCCCGGCGCTGTTCTACCCGCTTGGCAACTGGGTTTGCCTGCTGTTTATGGTCGCAGTGCTGGTTATCATGCTGATGACGCCGGGCATGGCGATTTCCGTATACCTGATCCCGGTATGGATCTGCATTCTGGGCGTCGGCTTTATGGTGAAACAGAAGGGTGCGAAAACGGCCGTGAAGGCACATTAATCGCTTCTCAGGCCCCTTCCCTGTGGAAGGGGCCGACTCTGTTACCCGCTTCACACTTTCCTCTGCTCAGCTATTTAGTCCATATCCTCGCCGTTATACTGCAACGCATTTCGCGGGCCACCAGCCAATAATTCTCTCCATACCGTCAGAGGGAGTTTCGGCAATGAATAACAATAAGTTATCAATCAAAGAGAAAATTGGTTATGGCATGGGAGATGCCGGATGTAACATCATCTTCGGCGCTATCATGCTGTTCGTTAACTATTTTTATACTGATATTTTTGGTCTCGCCCCGGCGCTGGTCGGCGTTCTGCTGCTTTCCGTTCGCGTCATTGATGCCGTCACCGATCCCATTATGGGGGCGCTCGCCGACCGTACCCGCAGTAAATATGGGCGATTTCGTCCATGGTTACTGTGGATGGCGTTCCCCTACGCGTTATTCAGCGTACTGATGTTTACCACGCCGGAATGGACTTATAGCAGCAAAGTTATCTATGCCTTTGTGACCTACTTCTTGCTATCGATTACCTATACCGCCATCAATATTCCTTACTGCTCGTTGGGTAGCGTCATCACCAATGACCCAAAAGAGCGTGTCGCCTGTCAGTCTTATCGCTTCGTGCTGGTCGGTATCGCCACGTTGCTGCTGTCATTGACCCTGCTTCCAATGGTGGACTGGTTTGGCGGTGGTGATAAAGCTAAAGGCTACCAGATGGCGATGACCGTGCTGGCCTTTATCGGCATGTGTATGTTCCTGTTCTGCTTTGCCACGGTGCGCGAGCGCGTTAAACCCGCTGTGCAGACCAACGATGAGCTGAAACAAGACCTGAAAGATGTGTGGAAAAACGACCAGTGGGTACGTATCCTGCTGCTGACGCTGTGCAACGTCTGTCCGGGCTTTATCCGCATGGCAGCAACCATGTACTACGTGACCTGGGTGATGGGCCAAAGCACACATTTCGCCACGCTGTTTATCAGCCTCGGCGTCGTCGGGATGATGTTCGGCAGTATGCTGGCGAAGGTGCTCACCGACCGCTGGTGTAAGCTCAAGGTCTTCTTCTGGACTAACATCGCGCTGGCGATTTTCTCTATCGCCTTCTACTTCTTCGACCCGCACGCGACGGTCATGATCGTGGTGCTCTACTTCCTGCTCAATATCCTGCACCAGATCCCTTCCCCGCTGCACTGGTCGCTGATGGCGGACGTCGATGACTACGGCGAGTGGAAAACCGGTAAACGTATTACCGGGATCAGCTTCTCCGGTAACCTCTTCTTCCTTAAGGTCGGGCTGGCGATTGCAGGCGCAATGGTGGGCTTCCTGCTCTCCTGGTATGGCTACGATGCAGGCGCGAAGCAGCAAAGCGAAACTACGCTCAACGGTATCATGCTGCTGTTTACCGTCATTCCAGGCGTCGGGTATCTGATTACCGCCGGAATTGTGCGGATGCTGAAAGTTGACCGTGAACTGATGAAACAGATTCAGTCCGATCTGGAAAAACGTCGCGAAAACTATCGTGAACTGAATGAATACCAGGCAGAAAAAATCACCGAGCACGTAAGGAAAGCATAATGAATCACTGGCCCAATCCTTTTATTGAACAACGCGCCGATCCCTTCATTTTGCAGCATCAGGGAGCGTACTACTTTATCGCCTCGGTGCCGGAGTACGACCGGCTGGAAATCCGCCGCGCCGCCAGCCTTGACGGGCTGCGCAGTGCCGAACCGGTTGTTGTCTGGCGTAAACCCGAAAGCGGCCCGATGTGCGAGCTTATCTGGGCACCGGAACTGCATAAGATTGGCGGTCAATGGGTGATTTACTTCGCCGCCGCACCTACGCAGGCGCTGGACTCTCTGGGCATGTTCCAGCACCGGATGTATGCGCTGACATGCGATGATGCAGATCCACTCAGCGGAGAATGGGTTGAGCGGGGCCAGGTAAAAACCCCGTTCGATACCTTCAGCCTGGACGCCACCACATTCCATCATCAGGGAAAACAGTGGTATCTGTGGGCGCAAAAATCGCCGGAGATTGCCGGAAACTCCAACATCTATCTGGCTGAACTGGAAAACCCGTGGACGATAAAAGGTGAACCGGTGATGCTCAGTAAACCAGAGTTCGAGTGGGAGTGTCGGGGTTTTCTGGTCAACGAAGGGCCCGCGGTGCTGGTGCATGGCGATAAGCTCTTTGTCAGCTACTCAGCCAGCGCTACGGATGAAAACTACTGCATGGGTCTGCTGTGGATTGATTTTAACGCCGATATGACGACGCCGGGAAACTGGCATAAATCACCGCAGCCGGTGTTCACCACCAGTTATGAAAACCGCCAGTACGGGCCCGGGCATAATAGCTTTACCCAAACGCCTGATGGCGAGGATGTGTTGGTGTATCACGCGAGGAATTACACGGAGATTGAAGGCGACCCGTTATATGATCCGAATCGCCATACGCGGTTGAAACTGGTGCGCTGGCAGGAAGATGGCATGCCGGATTTCGGCGTGCCGCCTGCGGATACGATCTAAGCCGTTGCCCGGGAGCGCTCGCGCATACCGGGCAGACAAATCCCCCCGTAGGCCGGATAAGCGTCAGCGCATCCGGCGCTACCCGCACCACTCCATGAATCCTTACACCAACGTCCCATAAATGGTCAGCAGCGCCATAATCACCACCACCACAAACGAGGTTTTCTTCGCCATCGATACCGCCGCTTTTGGCGTCTCAACGCGGTCAACGTGCGGCTCACGCGCCAGCGAATACTGTGCCAGTTGCGTCAGCACCTGGTATTGCGAAGTATGGCGATCGCCCAGCGAAGCAAACCACGCAGGCAGCGCCTTCTCACCATGACCAAGCAGCGCGTAAACCACGCCCACCAGCCGCACCGGGATCCAGTCCACAATATGCAAAATGGCATCGATACCTGACTGCAAACGATGATGTGGCGTCTGATAACGCGCAAGCCAGGACTGCCACGCGCGCAGGAACGAATAGCCCATCAGCAGCACCGGCCCCCACGGGCCGCCAACAACAAACCAGAACAGCGGGGCAAGGTAGAAGCGGTAGTTAATCCACATCAGCGCATTTTGCAGCTCGCGCAGAAACTCGCGCTCATCGCATCCCGATGGCACGCCGTGGATCATCGTCAACTCGCAGGCCATCGCATCACGCGCGTGGCTATCATTGAGCGATGCCGCCTTCAGGTATGCGTGATAGTGCAGCCGCACGCGCCCTGCGCCAATGCACAGCAGGCCGAGTAAAATCCAGAACACCAGCAGCGGCACGTTAAACAGCAGCCCGTCGAGCGCGCGCTGAATTAAAAACACCACCACCATCGCTACCGCCGTCATCAGCAGTGTGGCAGCAAAGGAAAAGCGTTTGATACGGCGGAACAACACTTCCAGCCGATGGTCGAGCTGCCAGTGCTCGCCGAGCTTGAATAAACGCTCGGCAATCAGTACCAGCAACGTGGTAAACAGCGTCATGTCATCTCCTTATCTGACGAAGGGGCGACCAGTGCGCGAAAACGAGCCCAGTCAAACGCCGGGCCCGGATCGGTTTTGCGCACGGGTGCGATATCACAGTGTCCTGCCATATTATCGGCGATTGCCGGATAAATCGTTATCAGCGCCTGGGTTAACGCCGCCAGTTGCTGATACTGCACATCGGTGTAGGCCAGCGTATCGGTGCCTTCCAGCTCAATGCCAATCGAAAAATCATTACAGCGCTCGCGGCCCTGGTATTCGGACACCCCCGCGTGCCAGGCGCGCTTATCGAAAGGAACATACTGCACAATTTCCCCATCGCGGCGAATCAGACAATGGGCAGAAACGCGCAGATGGGAGATCTCGGCGAAAAAAGGATGGGCGTTCGGGTCGAGCGTGCCGGTAAACAGCGCATCTATCCATGGGCCGCCAAATTCGCCAGGGGGTAAACTGATATTATGAACAACCAGCAATGACGGGGTTTCATCGTCCGGGCGGCAGTCAAAGTGTGGCGACGGTACATGACGCGCGCCCACCAGCCATCCCTCATCTAACAACATGCTGGATCTCCTTATGTGTGGTGCTGATTCTCGGTTCAGAGTAGCATGTTTAAACCTTTCGAATCGTTACCAATTTGGAGTTTTATCATGCCGCCTCGCCGCTACAACCCAGACCACCGACGTGACGCGCTTCTGGAACGTATCAATCTCGACATTCCCAACGCCGTGGCACAGGCGCTCCGTGAAGATCTGGGCGGAGAAGTGGATGCCAATAACGACATTACCGCACAACTTCTGCCAGCAGAAACGCGCTCTCACGCGGTAGTGATCACCCGTGAAGACGGCGTCTTCTGCGGAAAGCGCTGGGTTGAAGAGGTATTTATTCAACTGGCGGGCGACGATGTCACGCTGACGTGGCACGTAGACGATGGCGACCTGCTGAAAGCCAACCAGCCGCTGTTTGAAATCGATGGCCCTTCCCGCGTCCTGCTGACCGGTGAACGCACCGCGCTCAATTTCGTGCAAACCCTCTCGGGCGTTGCCAGTGAAGTGCGTCGCTATGTCGATTTACTGGAAGGCACTAAAACGCAATTACTCGATACCCGCAAAACGCTGCCAGGCCTACGCACCGCGCTAAAATACGCCGTGCTTTGCGGCGGCGGCGCGAATCACCGTCTGGGTCTTTCCGATGCGTTCCTGATTAAAGAAAACCATATCATCGCTTCTGGCTCCGTGCGTCAGGCGGTGGAAAAAGCCTTCTGGCTGCACCCGGATGTGCCGGTGGAAGTGGAAGTAGAAAACCTGGAAGAGCTGGAAGACGCGCTGAAAGCCGGTGCCGATATCATCATGCTCGATAACTTTGACACGGAACTGATGCGCCAGGCTGTCGCCATCACTAATGGCCGGGCTCGACTGGAAGTCTCCGGCAACGTAACCTTTGACACCATTCGCGAATTCGCCGAAACCGGCGTGGATTATATCTCCGTTGGCGCACTGACCAAGCACGTCCGCGCGTTAGACCTCTCCATGCGTTTCCGTTAGTTCCCGCAATCCGGCCTGCTCGCTGTGCAGGCCGGACAAGCACATCCCCTCCAGTCATTTTCCGCATCCCCTTCCATTTTTCATGTCGTCTTCTGCAACGCATGAAAACGCTCTGGAACGCGCTTTCCTGAATTGATTTTTGCCCCTCGCACCCGCTTCACGGCTCTGACACACTCCCGCCATCTCAACCAGGAGTGCATTATGGAAAAGCAAAAAGGATTTACCCTTATCGAGCTGATGGTGGTGATCGGCATCATCGCCATCTTAAGCGCCATCGGGATCCCGGCGTACCAAAACTACCTGCGCAAAGCCGCGCTCACCGACATGTTGCAAACCTTCGTCCCCTATCGCACGGCCATTGAACTGTGCGCCCTCGACCACGGCGGGCTGAACAGTTGCGATGGCGGCAGTAACGGCATTCCCTCGCCCACCACCACGCGTTATGTCTCTGGCATGAGTATCGCCAAAGGCGTGGTTGTTCTCACCGGCCAGGAGAGCCTGAACGGCCTGTCGGTCACCATGACGCCTGGCTGGGATAACGCCAACGGCGTGACCGGCTGGACTCGCGTTTGCAACATTCAGAGCGACAGCGCCCTTAAGCAGGCCTGCGAAGATGTTTTCCGCTTCGATGCGCAGTAAACCGGAGGCGACGATGAAACAGGATCAGCTTCTCGCACTGTGTAAAAAACATCACGCCCAGTTGATTAGCAACGATCAGAGCGTGTTAAGTATTGCCGTTGTCGGTGCGCCATCGGATGAACTGATGGACGCCCTGCGTTTTGCGACACAAAAACGCGTCGATATCGAGTGCTGGAGTCAGGAGAGGATGGATAAGCACTTACAGCTTACAGCAACCGCCAGCCAGCCTGCCGCCAATGATGATTCTCGCAGCGCGGTCGATCTGCTGAATCGCACGCTGGAACAGGCATTGCTGCAGCGCGCATCAGATATCCATTTTGAACCGGGTGAGCATCACCTGCGTCTCAGGTTACGCGTTGATGGCGTGCTGCATGTGTTTTCTACGCTACCGCTTTCGCTGGCGGCAACGCTCACTGCACGTCTGAAAGTGTTAGGCAATCTTGATATAGCCGAACGTCGCCTACCCCAGGACGGGCAATTTACCGTGGAGCTCGCCGGTCAGTCCGTCTCTTTTCGTATCGCCACGCTGCCGTGTCGTTACGGTGAAAAGGTGGTACTGCGCCTGCTGCACAATGTTGAACAGGCGCTGGATATCCATCAGCTCGGTATGAGCGGCGATCAACTGGCACTGTTTGCTGATGCGCTCAATCAACCCCAGGGGCTTATCCTGGTGACCGGGCCGACGGGCAGCGGTAAAACTGTGACACTGTATAGTGCCCTGCAACAACGTAATCGCAGCGACATCAATATTTGCAGCGTGGAAGACCCCGTTGAAATCCCCATCGAAGGGCTGAATCAAACGCAAATTAATCCTCGTGCCGGTTTGACCTTTCAGAGCGTACTGCGCGCCCTGTTACGCCAGGATCCGGATATTGTGATGGTGGGCGAGATTCGCGACGGTGAAACGGCAGAAATTGCCATCAAAGCCGCGCAAACCGGGCACCTGGTGCTTTCTACCTTGCACACCAATTCCACCGTTGAAACGCTGGTGCGCCTGGAACAAATGGGCGTGGCGCGCTGGATGATCTCATCAGCGCTCCAGCTTGTGGTTGCCCAACGGTTGGTACGTAAGCTGTGCCCGCACTGCCGGGAGAAAAACGGTGTAGAAGCACCGCTACCCCGCGCGCTCTGGCCCCGCGCATTGCCGCACTGGCAGGCGGCTGGTTGCCAGCATTGTTATCACGGTTATCTGGGGCGTGCGGCGATCTTCGAGATCCTACCGCTTAACACCGATCTGCGCCACGCCATTGCCGCAGGTCGCGGAACCGAAGAACTGGTGCAGAAAGCGCGTTTGGCGGGCATGACAACACTGTTTGAGAACGGTTGTATGGCCGTAGAGCGCGGGCTTACAACCCAGGAAGAGTTACTGCGCGTGATGGGGCTTCCGCATGGCGGCTAATCACTTCTGGCGCTGGCGCGGCCTGTCGCATCACGGTGAAGAAAGGAATGGAACGCTGTGGGCACCTAATCGCCCGGCGGCACTGGTTTTATTGCAGAAGCAGGGTATTACCGCGCTGGCGCTACGCCGCTGTACCCTCAGGACGTCGTACTGGCGCACAAACTGGCGCTGCGAAATTATCGAGCAACTGGCGACACTGCTGCAAGCCGGGCTCACGCTCTCGGATGGGCTGGAAATGCTGGCTCGTCAGCATCCTGTACCACAGTGGCAGGCCTTGCTCGGCACGCTCTCTCAACGGTTGGCGGAAGGGGTTTCGCTTTCCGACGGATTGCGGCAGTGGCCGGAAGCTTTTCCCCCGCTCTATCTGGCGATGATCCGCACCGGGGAGGTAACGGGCAAGCTGGATATCTGCTGTCGCGCACTGGCGCAGCAGCAAAAAGCGCAACAGGCTATTACGCAGAAGGTGAAAAAAGCGCTGCGCTATCCGTGCATCATTTTGCTGCTGGCCATCGCTGTGGTAGTGGCGATGTTGGGATTTGTGCTGCCGGAATTTACGGCGATTTATCGCACCTTTAATACGCCGCTGCCCATGCTCACGCAAGTCGTTATGAACATGGCGGATGCCGTTAAACTGCACTACGGGTGGATTGCGCTGTTCCTGACGCTGCCTTTTCTTCCCGGCAGAATACTGAAAACCAATCCCCGCTGGCAGCGGTTTCAGGCGCAGGTCGCGCTTTCTCTGCCGGTGATGGGCAATCTGGTGCGCGGGCAGATGCTGAGCCACATTTTTACCGTACTTTCACTGACGCAAAGTGCGGGCATCGCCTTCTTACAGGGGCTGGATACCGTCGGGGAAACGGTCACTCAACCGCTCTGGCGGGACGTCATTAGCAGACTTCATCATGACATATCGCAGGGAAGCCCCATCTGGCAGGCGATGGAAAACGTTCATGTTTTCACGCCACTGTGTATTCAACTGGTAAGAACCGGGGAAGCGTCCGGCGCGCTGGATCAGATGCTGAAAAATCTGGCGGACTATCACAGTGAGAAAACGCATCAACTAGCGGAAGATCTGACATCACTGCTGGAACCCATGCTACTGGTGGTGACCGGCGCCATTATTGGCACGCTGGTGGTGGCGATGTATCTGCCGATATTTCATTTGGGAGAGGCAATTAGCGGTGCGGGATAAGCGCTGGCGCGGGAAGCGCCAGCGCAACGCATTACAGGCTGTTGAACACGCGGTTCTCTTGTTCCTGCACGCGGATAAAGGTAGTGCGTTTAGTCAGCTCTTTCAGGCGAGAAGCCCCAACGTAGGTGCACGCTGAACGCAGGCCGCCAAGAATATCGCGCGCGGTATTATCTACCGGGCCACGCAGAGGCAACTTAACGGTTTTCCCTTCCGCAGCGCGATACTGCGCAACGCCGCCAACGTGACGCTTCATTGCAGATTCAGAGCTCATGCCGTAGAAGAGCATGAATTTTTCTCCATTCTCTTCTACCACGGTGCCGCCGCTCTCATCGTGGCCTGCCAGCATACCGCCGAGCATCACGAAGTCAGCGCCGCCGCCAAACGCTTTCGCCACGTCGCCCGGAACCGTACAACCGCCATCGCTGACGATTTGACCGCCAAGGCCATGCGCTGCATCTGCGCACTCAATGACTGCGGAAAGCTGCGGATAACCGACGCCGGTTTTTACACGCGTGGTGCAAACAGAACCCGGGCCAATACCCACTTTGACGATATCCGCACCGGACAGAATCAGCTCTTCGCACATCTCGCCGGTGACCACGTTACCCGCACAAATAGTTTTGGTTGGCCAGGCCTGACGCGCTTTCGCAACGAACTGAACGAAGTGCTCGGAGTAGCCGTTTGCGACGTCGATGCACACGAAATTCAGCATCGGGTGCAGCGCCAGAATCTGTTTGGTTTTTTCGAAATCGGCGTCAGACGTGCCGGTGGACACCATCACATGTTTCAGCACATCTTCGGATTCGTTCTGAGCGAAAACTTTCCAGTCTTCCACGCTGTAATGCTTATGTACTGCGGTCAGAATATCGAAAGACGCCAGCGCTTTTGCCATTGCAAAGGTACCCACGGAATCCATATTCGCGGCAATAACCGGCACACCTGACCAGCGTTGACCAGAATGTTTAAAGGTGAATTCGCGTTCCAGTTCAACATCGGAACGGCTTTTAAGAGTAGAGCGTTTAGGGCGGATAAGAACGTCTTTGAAACCTAACTTCAGATCTTCTTCGATACGCATGTGCGGATTCCTGGGGTTAATGGCATTAATTATAAGAGCACAACTCCAGTAACGTTATCATACGCACTAATCAGGGCTTCGCAAGACTGCGATTTTCACTTTTTTTACGCTACAATCCTATAAATTTACCATCAGTTCGGTGAACATGAGCGCACACCAAAAGGCGCTGAAGTGTTTTGTTTTTAACCAATTGATTTTTCAAATCAATTCTCATCAGGATTCACAGGAATGGCGTATACCGTAGCGTTAACCGGTGGCATTGGCAGTGGCAAAAGTACCGTCGCTGATGCATTTTCTCACCTGGGAATTAACGTTATTGATGCCGATATCCTCGCCCGTCAGGTTGTCGAACCCGGAACCCCGGCGTTAGATGCCATTGTGGAGCACTTTGGCCCTCAAACCCTGACACCGGATAGCGCACTTAACCGCCGCGTCTTACGCGAGAGAATCTTCGCTAACCCTGATGAAAAAGCCTGGCTTAACGCCCTGCTTCACCCGCTTATTCAGCGAGAAACCCAGCAGCAAATGGCGCAGGCCACCTCGCCGTACGTATTGTGGGTGGTTCCCCTGCTGGTGGAAAACAATCTCGCTTCCCGCGCCGATCGCGTGCTGGTGGTGGATGTTACACGCGATACGCAAATTCTTCGTACCATGCAGCGCGACCAGGTGTCGCGGGAGCATGCTGAGCATATACTTGCCGCCCAGGCGACGCGCGAACAGCGGCTTGCGGTGGCTGATGACGTCATTGATAACAACGGCACACCAGAAGCCATCGCTTCGGATGTTGCCCGCCTTCACGCACGCTATCTTGAGCTCGCGGCACAGGCTGTATCACAGGAAAAACCTTAATGCACACCCACATCCTTTTTGAGCACCCCCTGAACGAAAAAATGCGTACCTGGCTGCGTATTGAATTTCTTAACCAGCAGCTTCGTACTCAACTCCCCATCACGGATCACGCCAGCGCATTACATTTTTTTCGTAATTTAGGGGACTTGTTGGATGTGTTTGAACGCGGCGACGTTCGCACAGAGATGCTCAAAGAGCTGGAACGCCAGCAACGTAAATTGCAGGCCTGGAGTGAAGTGCCGGGCGTTGACCAGAACCGCATTGATGCAGTGCGTCAGCAATTGAAAAACAGCGGCAGCATTCTGATGGCCGCCCCGCGTATCGGCCAATTCCTGCGTGAAGATCGCCTCATTGCCCTTGTGCGTCAGCGTTTAAGCATTCCTGGCGGCTGTTGCAGTTTCGATCTGCCGACGCTACACATGTGGCTCCATGCGCCACAGCAGCAGCGCGACGCACAGGTAGAACTCTGGCTTAACAGCCTTGAACCGCTGAATCAGGCGCTGGATCTGATCCTCGATCTGATTCGTAATTCCGCACCTTTTCGCAAGCAGACCAGCCTTAATGGCTTCTACCAGGATAACGGTGAAGATGCCGATCTGCTGCGCTTACAGTTGGATCTCTCCTCACAGCTTTATCCGCAAATTTCCGGGCATAAGAGCCGCTTTGCCATCCGCTTTGTGCCGCTGGATAGCGAGAATGGCGTTATTCCTGAACGTCTGGATTTCGAACTGGCTTGTTGCTAAGGAGACACTATGTCTGAAGAAACTATCGTTAACTGCCCCACCTGCCAGAAACCTGTAGTCTGGGGCGAGCAAAGCCCGTACCGTCCGTTTTGCTCTAAGCGCTGCCAGCTGATTGATTTAGGAGAATGGGCGGCAGAAGAGAAACGCATTCCAAGCGCAGGTGACTTATCCGATAGCGACGACTGGAGTGAAAACCCGCAGTAACTCTGCGCGCATAACTGTAGGTCGGATAAGGCGAAGCCGTATCCGACAATTAACATGCACAATGTCAGATGCGCTGCGCTTATCAGGCCTGCGGGGTTTGTACTAATTTTTCGATAACCGGTGCATTCGCCGGGGGGAATTCATCGGCAATCAGCGCATTCTGCGCGACCCATCGTCCCGGTTGCCCCTCTTTTCCCCACGGCTCACCCTGCCAGTTTTCCACCAGCCAGAACCACAATGTAATATGGCGATCGGGGAACGCGTACTCCAGCTTATCAAACAGCTGCGGCTCGCTGGCGGTAATGCCAACTTCTTCCTCAAGCTCGCGGATCATCGCCTCTTCGGCTGTTTCACCCGCTTCAATTTTACCACCCGGAAATTCCCATTTATTTGCCATGTGAGCATCAGCGGCGCGTTGGGTAATGTAAATCTCTCCCGCGTCGTTGCGAATAATGCCGACGGCGATTTGCAGTATTTTCATATTGTCTCATCCAAAAAAAAGGCGCAGATCTCTGCGCCTTTTACTTTTTTATCAGACCTTAGCTCAGACGGCCATGGCACTGTTTGTATTTTTTACCGGAACCACACGGGCACGGATCGTTACGGCCAATTTTACGCTCGCCCGTTTGTGCTGCCAGTTCCTGTGCAGCCGCAGTGTTTTCGTCCTGGTGGCTAAGCTGCTGCATCTGTGCCAGGCGCTCGGCCTCTTCACGACGCTGCTGTTCCATCTCTTCCACTTCTTCCGGCATGCGAACCTGTACTTTGCTGAGCGTGCTGATCACTTCATATTTCAGAGATTCCAGCATCGCCGCGAACATAGAGAAGGATTCGCGTTTGTACTCCTGCTTTGGATCTTTCTGCGCATAACCACGCAGGTGAATACCCTGACGCAGGTAGTCCATCGCCGCCAGATGCTCTTTCCACAGGGAGTCGAGGGTTTGCAGCATCACGCCTTTTTCGAAGTGACGCATCATTTCAGCACCAACCACTTCTTCTTTACGCTGATAAACTTCAATAGCGTTCTGCAGAATACGCTCACGCAGCGTTTCTTCGTGCAGTTCCGGCTCTTTATCCAGCCATTCAGAGATCGGCAGGTCGAGGTCAAAGTCATTTTTCAGACGTTCCTGCAGCCCAGGCACGTCCCACATCTCTTCCAGCGACTGCGGCGGAATATGCGCGTCGATGGTTGCTTTAAACACGTCTTCGCGGATGCTGTTGATGGTTTCACTAACATCGCTCACATCCAGCAGTTCATTACGCTGGGTGTAGATGGCGCGACGCTGGTCGTTGGCGACGTCATCGTATTCCAGCAGCTGTTTACGAATATCGAAGTTGCGGCTTTCCACTTTACGCTGTGCGTTGGCAATCGCTTTGGTCACCCATGGGTGCTCAATGGCTTCGCCTTCTTTCATACCCAGTTTACGCATCATGCCGGACACACGGTCGGAGGCAAAAATACGCATCAGCGCATCTTCCATCGACAGGTAGAAGCGAGAGGAACCGGCGTCGCCCTGACGGCCCGAACGACCACGCAACTGGTTATCGATACGGCGAGATTCATGACGCTCGGTACCAATAATGTGCAGACCACCTGCCGCCAGCACCGCGTCGTGGCGTACCTGCCAGTCAGCTTTAATCTGCGCAATTTGCTCTTCGGTTGGGTTTTCCAGCGCGGCAACTTCAGCCTGCCAGCTACCGCCGAGCATAATATCGGTACCACGCCCCGCCATGTTGGTGGCGATAGTCACTGCCGCCGGATAACCTGCCTGAGCAACAATCGCCGCTTCGTTGGCGTGGAATTTGGCGTTCAGAACGTTATGTTTGATGCCCGCCTTCACCAGCTCGTTAGACACCACTTCGGATTTCTCGATGGAGATTGTCCCGACCAGGACGGGCTGACCATTAGCCGTACGCTCTTTAATGTCTGCAATGATCGCCTGAATTTTTTCCGCTTCGGTCATGTAGACCAGGTCCGGCATGTCTTTACGAATCATCGGACGGTTGGTCGGCACCACCACGGTATCCAGCTTGTAGATAGAGCTGAATTCGAAGGCTTCCGTATCGGCGGTACCGGTCATACCGGCCAGTTTTTCATACAGACGGAAGTAGTTCTGGAAGGTGATGGAGGCCAGCGTCTGGTTCTCGTTCTGGATCTCCACGCCTTCTTTGGCTTCCACAGCCTGATGCAGGCCATCAGACCAACGACGTCCCTGCATAGTACGGCCAGTGTGTTCATCGACGATGATGACTTCGCCATCTTTGACGATGTAGTCAACGTCACGGGTGAACAGCACATGCGCGCGCAGTGCGGCAGTCACGTGGTGCATCAGCATGATGTTGCCCGGAGAGTACAGCGACTCGCCTTCGTCCATGATGCCTTCTTTCACCAGCAGTTCTTCAATCAGTACCAGGCCGCGCTCGGTCAGGTTGACCTGACGCGCTTTCTCATCGACAGAGAAGTGGCCTTCGCCCTGGAAAGTGTCGGAGTCTTCTTTGTCCTGACGTACCAGATGCGGGATAATTTTGTTCATTTTCTTATACATTTCCGAGCTGTCTTCAGCCGGGCCGGAAATGATAAGCGGGGTACGCGCTTCATCGATCAGGATGGAGTCGACCTCATCCACCAGCGCATAGTGCAGTTTACGCTGTACGCGCTCTTCAGGGCTGAACGCCATGTTGTCGCGCAGGTAGTCAAACCCGTATTCGTTGTTAGTACCGTAAGTAATATCTGCCGCATACGCTTCACGTTTTGCGGGTGCAGGCAGGCCAGACATGTTGATCCCCACGGTCATGCCGAGGAATTCGAACAGCGGACGGTTGTTTTCGGCGTCACGTTGCGCCAGATAGTCGTTGACGGTTACGACGTGAACCCCTTTACCGGTCAGCGCATTCAGATACGCCGGCAGGGTCGCGGTAAGGGTTTTACCTTCACCGGTACGCATTTCTGCGATGCAACGATCGTTAAGTACCATACCACCCAGCAGCTGTACGTCGAAGTGACGCATGCCGAAGACGCGTTTACTGGCTTCACGGACAACGGCAAATGCTTCCGGAAGCAGGCTTTCCAGGCTGGCACCTTTTTCCAGGCGTGCGCGGAATTCCGCGGTTTTGCCTTTCAGCTCGTCATCGGAGAGTTTTTCCATCTCCGGTTCCATCGCGTTAATTGCAGTGACCGCTTTGCGCATACGGCGCAGGGTACGATCGTTACGACTACCAAATACTTTCGTTAATAAATTGATTAGCATAATAAAATCTCAAACGCCCCGCGTTGCGGAGTCAGGAAAATAAAAGAAAGACGACTATTTTCAGACGAGGCGTTGCGGCCCAGCGCGGATGCCCTGAACCTGGCTTACCCATGCGGAGATGCTAAAAGCAGCGGGCGCGACTGACGGCGCAGCAGCGGCCTGACGCACAATGGCCGGCGGCTTGCTTTCAACCGTGAGTAACGCATTAAGGGTGTCCAGCAAAGCAAGATGCTGGGCGGCCTGCAATGGCGTGGTGGACGAGGCTTCTGCAACGGGCAGTGCCTGTGGCGCCATCGCAAATGAGAGGTGGCGAATGACCGTGCGGATGGCATGCTGATGCCAGTAATCAACGCTAAACGATGGGCGACGGTTCGCTTCCAGCAGGGCTAACTGCGTGAAATTGACTTTCGTGGCAGGGTTATGATTGCTGGACGTCTCGCGGGCAGGCGAAGCAGGCTCGGCGTTATTTGCGAGCGCAGGCAGGCCGAAACTGGCAGCAACCATCCCCAACAGGAGATGCGGCCAGAAATAGCGTCTACCTAACTGTCGCCAACGCGTCAGTAACCCACTCACGTAATGTCTACCCCAGAGATTATTATTTTCCGCGCACAGAATTGCACAAAATCATTCAAGTTGCATCAAGGCGACAAGCGAGTGAATCCCGTGGAGCGTACATAAGTACGTGACATGGGTGAACAAGCGCAGTCAACGCGGAGGCAGCTTGAATGATGCCGTGCATATTACCATTAATGCCTGATTACAGCAGCATCAATGACGATAAGAGCAGCGGAAAAGTGCGCAAGAAAACAGCGATCGCACAAGAAAGGGAAATGAAAAGGCAGAAATAAAAAAAGACTGGTTCCCTGACCGGAGAGAGTGCCAGGTTGCCAGTCGAATTTATGAAATGGTCAGGCTTATGCCAGAACCATTGTCGGTGCTTTGAACGCCAGCGGCAATTCAGCGTCGTCTTCGAAGGTCACATATTCCCAGGCTTCCTGTTTGGCCAGGACTGCCTGCAGAAGTTTATTATTCAGCGCATGACCGGATTTAAACGCGGTAAATGCACCAATAATGTTGTGACCACACATGAACAAGTCACCGATCGCATCCAGCATTTTGTGACGAACGAATTCGTCCTCAAAACGCAGACCGTCTTCGTTCAGTACGCGATAATCGTCAACAACGATGGCACAATCGAAGCTGCCGCCCAGGCACAGGCCACGGGACTGCAGATATTCGATATCACGCATGAAACCGAAGGTACGTGCACGACTAATCTGGCGCATAAAGGCGTCGGCAGAGAAGTTCATTGCATAGCGCTGGGTACTGGCATCAATCGCCGGATGGTTAAAGTCGATGGTAAAATCCAACGAAAAACCATTGTACGGTTTGAATTCAGCCCATTTGTCGCCATCTTCGACACGTACAGTCTCTTTGATGCGAACAAATTTCTTCGCACAGTTCAATTCATCGATGCCGGCATCCAGCAGCAGATAAACGAACGGTGCAGCACTGCCGTCCATAATTGGGATTTCTGGCGCATCGACTTCAACAATGATGTTGTCGATACCCAGCCCCGCCAATGCGGCGTTGAGGTGCTCAACGGTAGAAATCCGCACGTCATGCTCATTCACCAGACAAGTACAGAGCATTGTATCACGCACAGATTTGGCATCGGCCGGAAAATCTACCGGTGGATTCAAGTCGGTGCGACGATAGATGACCCCGGTATTGGCCGGCGCAGGGCGTAACGTCAGTGTGACTTTCTTGCCGGTGTGTAAACCGACGCCAGTCGCCTGAACGATACGTTTAAGTGTCCTTTGTTTGATCATCGTATAATCTCGCCAAATTAACTATCCAACCGAAGTGTACTATACATTCGGACGGGCAGTTTAGCACAAAGAGCGGGGATTCCCAACTTTGAGCTAATTCTTAATCAGCCTGCTTACGTAAAAACGCCGGAATATCCAGGTAATCCGGTTCTTTCGTGGTCTGCGGCGTATTGTCGTTAACCACTTTCGCGGCTGGTTTCTGCTCCTGCGTCAGCGGGGTCATACCGTGCTGCTGGTAGCGATCCATAACCGGCTGCTGAGTCTGCTTGTTGGTCACCAGGGTAATTTCCGGACGTTTGTCCATACCAATACCGGTTGCAACAACAGTCACGCGCAGTTCGTCGTTCATATCCGGGTCAAGGGAAGTACCGATAACCACGGTCGCATTATCCGAGGCAAATGCACGGATAGTGTTACCGACAGTCTCGAACTCATCCAGACGCAGATCGAAGCCAGCAGTGATGTTGACCAGCACGCCGCGCGCGCCAGACAGGTCGATATCTTCCAGAAGCGGGGAAGAGATCGCCATTTCAGCCGCTTCTTCAGCACGATCTTCACCGCTTGCCAGACCAGAGCCCATCATTGCATAGCCCATTTCTGACATCACAGTACGCACATCAGCAAAGTCGACGTTCATCAGACCCGGACGGGTAATTAGCTCGGCGATACCTTGCACCGCGCCTTTCAGTACGTCGTTTGCCGCGCCGAAAGCGTCAAGCAGAGAAATACCGCGACCCAGCACTTTCAGCAGCTTGTCGTTCGGGATGGTGATCAGGGAGTCCACGTGTTTGGACAGTTCAGTGATACCCTGCTCCGCGAAGGCCATACGCTTCTTGCCTTCAAAATTGAAAGGCTTGGTCACGACAGCAACAGTCAGGATACCCAAATCTTTAGCCACTTCAGCCACAACCGGCGCGGCACCCGTACCGGTGCCGCCGCCCATACCTGCGGCAATAAAGACCATGTCCGCGCCATCCAATGCGGCGCGCAGTGCTTCACGGTCTTCATCAGCAGCGTTACGGCCCACTTCCGGGTTTGCACCCGCACCCAGACCTTTGGTAATACCGCTACCAATCTGGATAGTCTGGCCAACCGCAGTTTTACGTAACGCCTGAGCGTCGGTATTCACTGCGAAGAATTCAACACCTTCGATGCGCTCACGCACCATGTGCTCTACGGCATTACCGCCGCCGCCACCGACGCCGATGACTTTAATCACCGCGTCGTTGGTCAGTTCCATAGGTTCAAACATAGTCTCTCTCCGTTTTATACACTTTCTCAATCAGACCGCTCTACCACAGCCAGAAGGAGATCGTGTATGTGCCTGTCGCCTGAAAGCGCTAATTTTCTGCGCTCTCTTAAAAAAATTAAAACTCTTTTCGCAGCCAGCTGTTCAATCGCTTAATCCATGAACCAACCGATGCGGTTACGCGCTTGTCTACTTCTGCTTCACCACTCAAGTGGGACTCTTTCCCGTAGTGCAGCAGGCCCACTGCCGTTGAGTAATACGGCTCCTGGGCGTAATCCGTCAACCCCGTGATGTTCAGCGGTGCGCCGATACGTACCTGCGTATGGAACACGCGCTGCGCGCAGGCCGCCAGGCCTTCAATTTGCGCCGCGCCACCGGTGAGTACAATCCCCGCAGCGAGGTGATGTTTGACACCCTGCTGGCGAAGCTGTTCCTGTAACTGCAAAATTTCTTCGTTGACCAGATTGAGCAGCTCGGTGTAGCGCGGCTCAATCACCTCTGCCAACGTCTGGCGCTGCAGGCTGCGCGGCGGACGCCCCCCCACGCTCGGCACTTCAACGCTCTCATCTTTGCCCACAATGGAGCCCAGTGCACAACCGTGGCGCACTTTAATCGCTTCGGCATCGCTCGGCGGTGTACCGAAGGCGTAAGCGATATCGCTGGTGACCACGTTCCCGGCGTAGGGGATCACTTTGGTGTGGCGCAGCGCCCCGCCAGTATATACGGCGATGTCCATTGTACCACCACCGATATCCACCACGCAGACGCCCAGCTCACGTTCATCTTCCGTCAGAACCGAATAACTGGCTGCCAGCCCGGCAAATATCAACTGGTCAACTTTCAGGCCACAACGCTCTACGGCTTTGACGATGTTTTTCGCCATGTCGTTGTGGCAGGTAATCAGATGTACTTTGGCCTGCATACGCACGCCAGACAAGCCAACCGGATTTTTGATCCCTTCCTGGTAATCAATTGCGTATTCCTGCGGAATAACGTGCAAAACGCGGTGCTCATCGCGGACGCGAACGGATTTCGCCGTATGCACCACATTTTCGACATCTTCCTGCGTCACTTCTTCTTCTGAGATAGGCACCATGCCAATCTCATTTTGACAGCTTATGTGCTTGCCGGAAAGCGCCAGATATACAGAGGAGATCTGGCAATCCGCCATCAATTCTGCCTGGTCGATAGCGCGCTGAACGCATTTCACTACCGACTCGAGGTCATTTACCCCGCCTTTGTCCATACCTCGCGATGGGCAACTGCCCACGCCGATGATATTGACCATGCCGTCGGGCAGAACTTCCCCTACTAAAGCGGCAACCTTCGCGGTGCCAATCTCCAGTCCAACTACCAGTTTTCTGTCCGTCGCCTTGATCATTGTTGTTCTGCCTGTGCCTGATTCTGTTGTTGACTGGTTTCTTCGACAGGGGCAGGCTCCCAACCTACTGACGCCCCTGAGTCATAGCGCAAATCAACGTAGCTAATCCGATTACCTTCTGTTTGCGCCTGCTGCTGAAGAACCGGATACAGTTCTAAAAAGCGCTCAAGCCGCTTCATGGTGTCGCCCCGTCCCAGATTGAGCTTAATACCATCGCCCAACGTCAACTGCCAGGAACGGCGCGCCGTCATTGCCGCCACTTTTAATGTGAACTTCCCTTTCGCCAGCACGGCTCCCATGTCGCGGTATCCCTGCAAGACCTCGCTTTCGCTGCCTTCAGGGCCATACAGCATGGGCAAACTCTGCTTGTTGGCGCGATCGGCGGGTACGCTGAAGGAGTTGCCTTCGGCATCCACCATATGCTGATCATTCCAACGTGCAATCGGCACATATTCAACCAGATGAATCTTCAATTCGTCTGGCCACTGCTTTCTTACGCTCGCCTGCTTAATCCACGGCAGACGTTCAATTTGCCCCTGAACGATGTTCACGTCCTGGGTCATAAAGGTTCCTGGCGACCCGAGCGCCAGAATAGACTGGCGGATGTCGTCGTTACGCGTGTAGTGCCGCTCGCCGGTGACCACCAGTTTCGAGATAGGCAACCGTTGTGCATCTTCCATCCAGCCCAGCACGACCCAGCCGCTAATCAACACGGTCAACAACACCGTCAGCAGGAAGATAATTCCTGCAAGACGCGTTCCATTATTGCGCCGCGAAGAATTGTACTCTTCTTCTTCACGGTTCCGCGTATTCAGCGCAGCCTGCGACATATCACCCCGCCAGGTCCAGAATTCGTACTACCAGTTGCGAGAAGCTCATTCCCGCCTGACGCGCCGCCATCGGCACCAGACTATGGCTGGTCATCCCCGGCGAGGTATTTGCCTCAAGGAGATAAAGCTGCCCGTCACTGTCCTGCATTACGTCAATTCGCCCCCAGCCATGGCAGCCAAGAACAGTCCATGCTTTTGACACCAAAGACTGCATTGCCGCTTCCTGAGCGTTATCTTCACAACCAGGACAGAAATACTTCGTCTCATCAGAGAGATACTTCGCATCATAATCATAGAAGGTTCCGGCAGGTTGGATGCGAATTGACGGTAAAATTTCTTCTCCGAGCACCGCAACGGTGAATTCGGGGCCACTGAGCCATTTCTCCACCAGAACTTCTTCATCATGTTGAAACGCCAGCGTTAACGCCTGGGTCAAATCACCACTCTCGTTAACTTTTGACATCCCAACGCTTGAGCCTTCACGGCTCGGCTTAACGATGAGCGGCAATCCAAGCGCTGTAAGTTGCTGTTTTACTTGGTCATTAAGCCCTAATTCAAATTCTTTTCGCGTGATCGCCACCCATGGCGCGACCGGTAAACCCGCGCCCTGCCACAGCAGTTTGCTGCGCAGTTTGTCCATAGAAATGGCCGATGCCATCACGCCGCTGCCGGTATAGGGGAGCTTTAACAGTTCCAGTAAACCCTGTAGCGTGCCATCTTCCCCGCCTCGGCCATGAAGTGCAATAAACGCTTTCTGAAAACCCATGTTTTTCAGCTGGGTAACATCAACCTCTTTCGGGTCGACCGGATGCGCATCGACACCCGCCTCACGCAGGCCAGCCAGCACGGCAGCCCCGGAGTTCAGCGAAACCTCACGCTCTGCGGAGGTGCCGCCCAGAAGGACAGCGATTTTATCAGCCATGACGCTCTTCCTCCTGTGTTTGCGGCTTGAGTTTGATTTCAGCTAAGTTACGCGCGATTTTGCCGATATTTCCAGCGCCCTGAATCAGCACTAAGTCGTTACCCGTCAGCACTGGTGCCAGCATTTCAGCGACCTGAGCCGGGTCGGAGACCAGAATCGGATCAACTTTACCGCGACCGCGAATCGTACGGCACAGCGAGCGGCTGTCCGCGCCCGGAATCGGTGCTTCGCCAGCCGGATACACATCCAGCATCAGCAGCGCATCAACCTGCGTCAGCACGTTGGCAAAATCATCGTACAGGTCGCGCGTACGGGTATAACGGTGCGGCTGGAATACCATCACCAGATTTTTATCCGGCCAGCCCGCGCGCGCGGCTTTAATGGTGGCATCCACTTCCGTCGGGTGATGGCCGTAGTCATCTACCAGCATCGCAGTACCCGCTTTGCCGTTCACCTCGTCCAGCGGATATTCGCCGAGGAAATCGAAGCGGCGGCCTGTGCCCTGGAAACTTTCCAGCGCGCGCAGAATGGCATCGTCATCAATGCCCTCTTCTGTAGCAACCGCAACGGCGGCGGCGGCGTTCAGCGCATTGTGGCGACCCGGCGCATTCAGCGTGACGTGCAGGTTTTCTTTATCCTGACGCACCAGCGTGAAGTGCCCTTGCGGCCCCACCTGCTGATAATCTTCAACGCGCACATCTGCATCATCGCTAAAACCGTAAGTGGTGGTTTGACGGCCTACACGCGGCAGCAGCTCGCGGATCACCGGATCATCCACACACATCACTGCACGGCCGTAAAACGGCAGGTTGTGCAGGAAGTTGATAAACGTCTGCTTCAAATTCTCGAAGTCGCCCTGGTAAGTATCCATGTGGTCGGCTTCAATATTGGTGACAATCGCCACCATCGGTTGCAGATGCAGGAACGACGCATCGCTCTCATCCGCTTCCGCAATCAGGTAACGGCTGTGGCCCAGACGCGCATGCACGCCTGCGGCTTTTACCAGACCGCCGTTCACGAAAGTCGGGTCCAGCCCGGCTTCCGCATAAATACTGGAGACCATCGCGGTGGTGGTCGTTTTACCGTGTGTCCCGGCAATGGCGATGCCGTGACGAAAACGCATCAGTTCAGCCAGCATTTCAGCGCGGCGAATCACCGGAATACGCGCTTCATGGGCAGCAACAATTTCCGGGTTATCAGCAGAAATTGCCGTGGAGACCACAACCACGCTCGCATCGCGGACGTTTTCCGGGCGGTGGTTAAAGTAGATTGTGGCGCCCAGCTGCGACAACTGCTGCGTGACCGGGTTCGGCGCCAAATCGGAACCGCTGATCTGATAACCTTCGTTGGCCAGAACTTCGGCGATACCGCCCATACCGGCACCGCCGATACCCACAAAGTGAATGTGCCGGACGCGACGCATCTCGGGCACTATGGAACGCAGTTTCGCCAGTTGTTGTGTATTCATTCTCTCAACGCCATCGACTTCTAAAATTCGTGCAGCGCAACGCGCGCCGCGAGGGTTAAGCCTGAGCTGCCAGGCTTACTGCTTTTGCTACTCGCTCGGTTGCATCCGGGATAGCCGCCGCGCGTGCGCGTTCTGCCATTTCCAGCAGCGTTTTGCGGTCCCATCGTTCGAGCGTGGTGGCAACCGCTTCAGCGGTAAACTGCGGTTGCTCATAAATCTTCGCCGCACCAGCTTGTTCAAGCGGCAGCGCATTCCAGTACTGCTGTCTGTCTTTATGCTGGAACGGCACAAAGATAGCTGGCAGGCCTGCCGCCGCGATTTCGCTGACGGTCAGCGCGCCGGAACGGCACACCACCACATCAGCCCAGGCATATGCAGCAGCCATATCATCGATAAACTCGGTAACTTTATGCTGCGGCTCACCCGCTTCTTCATATGCCTGCTCGACGGTTTGCTGCGCGCCTTTACCGCTCTGATGCCAGATGGTTATGGTTTCGCCCAGCTTCGACGCCACCTGTGGCATGGTCTGATTCAGGATGCGCGCGCCCTGAGAGCCGCCAACCACCAGAACACGTACCGGGCCTTCGCGCCCCGCCAGACGCTGCTCCGGCAGCGGCAGCGCCAGCACATCGACGCGAACCGGGTTTCCCACCACTTCCGCATCAGGAAATGCGCCGGGAAACGCCTGCATCACGGTTTTCGCGATCTTCGCCAGCCATTTGTTGGTCAGGCCAGCAATGCCATTCTGTTCATGCAGCACGACGGGAATCCCCAGCGACCACGCCGCCAGACCGCCCGGGCCAGAAACATAGCCCCCCATGCCCAATACGACATCTGGCTTAAAGCGTTTCATGATGGCGCGCGCCTGACGCCAGGCATTAAAGATGCGCAGCGGCGCGAGCAGTAACGCTTTTACACCTTTGCCACGCAAGCCAGAAATACGAATAAAGTCGATTTCGATACCGTGTTTCGGCACGAGATCCGCTTCCATACGATCAGCGGTACCCAGCCAGCGTACTTGCCAGCCCTGGTCCATTAAATGGTGCGCAACCGCCAGCCCGGGGAACACATGCCCGCCGGTACCGCCTGCCATCACCATTAACCGCTTCGTTTCACCGCTCATCTGGAACCTCGGGTAAACGCCTGGGCTTTTTCCAGACGTGTTTCATAATCTATACGTAACAAGAACATAATTGCCGTCGACATAATCAGCAGACTGGAACCACCGTAACTGATAAGTGGCAGTGTCAGACCTTTAGTCGGCAGCATACCGGCTGCCGCGCCGACGTTTACCAGCGCCTGGAAGCTAAACCACACGCCAATGGCGCAGGCCAGAAAACCGGCGAATCGCTGGTTGAGTTCCAGCGCTTTACGCCCAATGGACATCGCGCGGAAAGCGACGAAGAATACCATTAAAAGCGCCAGTACCACACCGATATAACCGAGTTCCTCGCCGATAATGGCGAAGATGAAGTCGGTATGCGCTTCCGGCAGATACTCCAGTTTTTGCACCGAGTTGCCCAGTCCCTGCCCCCACATTTCACCGCGACCAAAAGCCATCAGTGATTGGGTAAGCTGGTAACCACTACCAAACGGATCTTCCCACGGGTTCCAGAACGAGGTCACACGACGAATACGGTATGGCTCGGCGAGGATCAGCAGAACCACTGCCGAAATCCCCATCCCAATAATGGCGATGAACTGCCACAGCTTCGCGCCAGCCAGGAACAGCATCGCAAGCGTCGTGACGAACAGTACAACGACCGTACCGAGATCCGGCTGTGCCAGCAGTAAAATCGCCAGCACGAAAATGACGCCCATCGGCTTTAAGAAGCCGCGCAGGTTGTTACGTACTTCGTCGGCTTTACGCACCAGGTAGTTGGCGATGTAGCAGAACAGAGACAACTTGGTGAACTCCGCCGGCTGAATACGCAGCGGGCCGAAGGCAATCCAGCGCGATGCCCCGTTAACCGAGCTACCGACGACCAGAACAATCAACAGCATGACGATAGACGCAATCAGCATCGAGGTGCTGTAGCGCTGCCAGAACTCCATCGGCAGGCGTAACGTAATCATGGCCAGCGCAAACGCCAGAACGATGTAGAGACCATCACGTTTGGCGAACAGGAAAGGATCGTTCGCCAGACGCTGACCAACCGGCATGGATGCCGAGGTCACCATAATGAAACCGATCGCCGCCAGGCCGAAGGTTAGCCACAGCAGGGTGCGATCGTACATCACCAGACTGTCGTTATCCTGTGCCCGGGAGCCCATCACCCAGCCTTTCAGCGCGGCAAATACCCACGCCAGGATGAAAAATCCTGGCAGGCGAGGCATTTTCAGGCGCGGGAGGGATAAACGCATCAACCTAACTCCTTCGCCAGTCGTGCAAACACGTCGCCGCGTTGCTCAAAGCTTTTAAACTGATCGAGGCTGGCGCAAGCCGGTGACAGCAGCACCATATCCCCCGCTTTCAGTTGCGGCGCAATGGCGCGCATGGCCTGTTCCATCGTCTCCGTTTCGGTGGCGATCTCCGGGCGTAACGCGGCAAGCTCGCTACCGTCGCGGCCAAAGCAGTAAAGACGAATATTATCCCCGGTCAGGTAGCGAGCCAGCGGGCTGAAATCAGCGGATTTCCCGTCGCCCCCCAGCAGCAGCCAGAGCGTGCCGTCAACGTGTAAGCCGTTCAGCGCGGCTTCCGTACTGCCGACATTGGTCGCTTTTGAGTCGTTGATCCAGCGAACGCCATTGTGATTCAGCACCACCTGGAAACGATGCGCCAGCCCAGCGAAGGTGGTCAACGCCTTCAGGCTACTGGCTCGCGGCAGGCCAACAGCATCCGCCAGCGCCAATGCCGCCAGCGCATTACTGTAATTATGCTGGCCGGTGAGGGTCATCTCTTTGACGTTGAGAACTTTTTCACCTTTTACACGCAGCCAGGTTTCACCCTGCTGGCGATTCAGGTGGTAATCCCCGACATCGACGCCAAAGCTCACGCAGCGCTCATCCGCGCCGCGAATCGGCATGGTCAACGCATCATCAGCGTTCACCACGCAGGTTTTGGCATTTTCATAGACGCGCAGTTTGGCAGCACGATATTGCTGCAGGCCAAACGGATAGCGGTCCATATGATCTTCAGTGACGTTAAGAATGGTTGCCGCCGCAGCCTGCAGGCTGGACGTGGTTTCCAGTTGGAAGCTTGAAAGCTCCAGAACATAAAGTTCACGCGCCGGGTCAAGCAGCATCAGTGCGGGCAAACCAATATTGCCGCCAACACCGACGTTTACGCCCGCCGCTTTCGCCATTTCGCCGACCAGCGTGGTGACGGTACTTTTGCCGTTTGAACCAGTAATGGCCACAATCGGCGCTTGCGCTTCACGGCAGAAGAGTTCGATATCACCTACTATCTCGACGCCAGCGTCAGCCGCTGCGCTCAGAGACGGGTGCGCCAGCGCGATGCCGGGGCTGGCGACAATCAAATCCGCAGCCAGCAACCAGTCATCATTCAGACTACCAACGTAACGCTCAACCTCTTCCGGCAGTTTATCCAGCCCAGGGGGAGTGGCTCGCGTATCCATCACGCGCGGCGTTACGCCACGCGCCATGAAGAAATCGACGCAGGAGAGCCCGGTCAAACCAAGACCGATAATGACAACATTTTTACCCTGGTAATCTGCCATGATTAACGCACCTTCAGCGTAGCCAGGCCGATCAGGACCAGCATCAGCGAAATAATCCAGAAGCGCACAATAACGCGCGGTTCCGGCCAGCCTTTCAGTTCATAGTGGTGATGAATCGGTGCCATACGGAAGATGCGCTGACCGCGCAGCTTGAAGGAACCGACCTGCAAAATTACCGACAGCGTTTCAACCACAAACACGCCGCCCATAATCACCAGCAGGAATTCCTGACGCAGCAGCACGGCGATAATGCCCAGCGCGCCGCCCAGCGCCAGCGAACCGACGTCGCCCATAAAGACCTGCGCCGGATAGGTGTTAAACCACAGGAAGCCCAACCCCGCCCCGACAATCGCAGTGCAGACGATAACCAACTCCCCCGCATGCCGCAGATAAGGAATATGCAGATAGTTAGCGAAGTTCATGTTACCGGTCGCCCAGGCCACCAGCGCGAAACCACCGGCAACAAAGACGGTTGGCATAATCGCTAAGCCATCCAGACCATCCGTCAGGTTAACCGCGTTACCGGTGCCAACCACGACGAAATAGGCCAGCAAAATGTAGAACAGCCCCAACTGAGGCATCACATCTTTAAAGAACGGCACCACCAGTTGGGTGGCGGGAGTATCTTTGCCGGCCAGATACAGCGCGAACGCTACGCCCAGCGCAATCACCGACATCCAGAAATATTTCCAGCGCGCAATCAGGCCTTTAGTGTCTTTACGGACAACTTTGCGATAGTCATCGACAAAACCAATAATGCCGTAGCCCACCAGCACCACCAGCACACACCAGACGTACGGGTTGGACGGATAAGCCCACAGCAGCACGGAAACCACAATCGCGGTGAGGATCATGATCCCACCCATTGTCGGCGTGCCGCGTTTACTGAAGTGCGATTCCGGGCCGTCGTTACGCACGACCTGGCCGAAGGAGAGTTTCTGCAAATGGGCGATCATGCGCGGGCCCATCCACAATGAGATGAACAGCGCGGTCAGCAGGCTGACAATGGCGCGAAACGTCAGATAGGAAAAGACGTTAAAGCCGGAATAATATTTGACCAAATGTTCGGCCAGCCAAACTAACATGTCCCGTTCTCCTGTAATGCGCGTACTACCTCTTCCATGGCGGCACTACGTGATCCTTTCACCAGAATGGTGAGGGTTTGCTGTTCATTAATGAGCGTTTTAAGGCGCGCAATGGCTGCTGCTTTGTCGGTGAAATGCTCGCCGACGCCGCTGGCAGAACTGATTGCCTGACTTAATTCACCAACGCTTAAGACTTTATCGATGCCCGCCGTTTTCGCGGCTTCGCCAACCTGTATGTGGCACGCTTCGCTTTCCGCACCCAGTTCGGCCATATCGCCAACCACCAGCACGCGATAACCCGGCATCTCTTCGAGCACCTGCACCGCGGCGGTCATCGAACCGACGTTGGCGTTGTAGGAGTCGTCGAGCAGCAGTTGGGTGTCGCTCAGGTGAATGGGGAACAGACGCCCCGGAACGGAAGTCAGCTTCGCCAGCCCGGCTTTCACCGCGTTTAAGTCTGCACCTACCGCCATCGCCAGTGCCGTGGCGGCCAGCGCGTTGGCGATGTTGTGGCGACCCGGCAGCGGCAGCAGTACGTCGACATCACCGGTTGGCGTTTGCAGCGTAAATTCTGTGCCATGGCTGGTGACGTGGATATTGGTGGCCGTGAAATCGCTGTTCGCCGCATTCGGCGAAAAGCGCCACACTTTGCGCGAGCCAATAATCGACTGCCAGTTCAGCCAGTCGTTGTTGTCGGCATTCAGAATCGCGATGCCGTTAACCGGTAGGCCGGTGAAAATCTCACCCTTGGCTTTCGCCACACCTGCCAGCGAACCGAACCCTTCTAAATGTGCTGCCGCGAGGTTGTTCACCAGCGCCGCTTCCGGGCGAGTCAGGCTCACCGTCCAGGCGATTTCACCCTGATGGTTAGCCCCCAGTTCAATCACCGCGTATTCGTGTTCTTTCGTCAGGCGCAGCAATGTCATCGGCACACCGATGTCATTATTGAGGTTGCCCGCGGTATACAGCGTGTTGCCGCACTGGCTAAGAATGGCGGCGGTCATCTCTTTTACCGACGTTTTGCCGGAGGAGCCGGTCAGCGCGACAACGCGCGTTGGCACCTGCTGGCGAACCCATGCCGCCAGTTCACCAAACGCCAGACGGGTATCTTTCACCACCAGTTGCGGCAGGTCGATATCCAGTTTACGGCTGACTAACAGCGCGCCCGCCCCACCCTCTTTCGCTTTTTCAACGAAATCGTGGGCATCGAAACGCTCGCCCTTCAGCGCCACAAACAGGCAGCCTGGTGTTAATTTACGCGTATCGGTGGTGACATCGTCGATACGCAGGTCAGACCCGTTCAGTTCCCCGTGCAGGATGCCTGCCAGTTCGCTAAGCGTTACGCTAATCATGCGATCACTCCCAGCAGACGCGCTGCGGTTACACGGTCGGAATAGTCGAGATGTTGAGTGCCGACAATTTGATAATCTTCATGGCCTTTACCGGCCAGCAACACCAGATCATCAGGCTTCGCCTGCATGATGGCGTTAGTGACCGCTTGCGCACGTCCTTCCACCACTTTGGCGTGGCCGGCATCAAGCATGCCCGCCAGAATGTCGTTGATGATGGCTCGCGGCTCTTCGGTACGCGGGTTGTCATCGGTAACGACCGCGATATCCGCAAACTGCTCGGCAATCGCGCCCATCAGCGGACGTTTGCCTTTATCACGATCGCCACCGCAGCCAAAGACGCACCAAAGCTTGCCAGCGCAGTGCAGACGCGCCGCTTCGAGCGCTTTTTCCAGTGCATCCGGCGTGTGAGCGTAATCAACAACGACTGTCGGTTTACCCGGCGCGCTAAACACTTCCATACGCCCGCAAACCGGTTGCAGGCTGGACGCGGTTTTCAACAGTTCCGCCAGCGGATAACCCAGTGCCAGCAGTGTAGCCAGCGCCAGCAACAGGTTGCTGACGTTGAATGCGCCCATCAGACGGCTTTCGATTTCACCGTTACCCCAACTTGAGCTGAAACGGATGGTTGCGCCGCTGTCGTGATAGTTCACCTCGGTCGCTTTTAACCAGCGCCCGTGGCAATTCGGGTTGATGTGGTCTTCCATCGACACCGCAACCGCGTCCGGCAGTTTTGCCAGCCAGCGACGGCCCACTTCGTCGTCGGCGTTAACAATCGCCTGACCGCAGTGGTGCGTGGAGTAGAGCAGCCATTTCGCCGCTTCGTAATGTTCCATATCACCGTGATAATCAAGGTGATCGCGGCTCAGGTTGGTAAATACAGAAGCCACAAATTTCAACGCCGCCACACGATGCTGTACCAGACCGTGGGAAGAGACTTCCATTGCCGCAAGCGTCGCGCCCTGGTCTGCCAGGCCGGAGAGTACATGCTGAACATCAACCGCTGAACCGGTGGTATTTTCTGTTGGGATCACTTTACCCAGCAGGCCGTTACCGACCGTACCCATCACCGCGCTGGTTTCGCCCAGCAATTGCCCCCACTGCGCCAGAAGTTGGGTGGTAGTGGTTTTACCGTTGGTTCCGGTCACGCCCACAAGGCGCAAACGGTCAGAGGGTTCATGGTAAAAGCGCCCGGCCAGAGCCGATAAACGCTCCGTTAACTGGCTGAGGTAGATAACCGGGACGCCGTGCATTTCACGGATTTCGCCATCGGTCGCTTCATCTTTTGCCTCGGCTATAATGGCAGCTACACCTTGCGCAATTGCCTGCGGGATATAACGACGCCCGTCCGCCTGATGACCTACCACCGCTACGAAGAGATCGCCCGATGCAGCCACACGGCTGTCGAGTGTCATCTCTCGCAGTGCTCGCTCCGGCGCATTTGGCACCCATGGAGCGAGAAGGTCGCGCAAATTACGATCTGCCACCTGTTCCCTCGCCTTGATTAATCACAAATTCACTTTTTTCGCCCGTTGCCAGCGCATCCGGCTCGATGTTCATGGTGCGCAGAACGCCGCCCATGATGGCACCGAAGACCGGCGCGGAAACGGCGCCGCCGTAGTATTTACCTGCCTGCGGGTCGTTGATGACCACCACCAGCGCGAAACGCGGCTGGCTGGCTGGCGCAACGCCCGCGGTGTAAGCAATATATTTGTTGATGTAACGCCCGTCTGGCCCCACTTTTTTCGCCGTACCGGTTTTGATGGCGATGCGATAGCCTTTGATCGCTGCTTTCACGCCGCCGCCGCCAGGCAGCGCCACGCTTTCCATCATGTGAACCACGGTACGTACAATGGATTCCGGGAAAATACGTTCGCCAGGAACCGGGGGGTCAACTTTGGTTATCGACAGCGGGCGGTAAATCCCGTAGCTGCCTATCGTTGCGTAGACTCGCGCTAACTGTAACGGCGTTACCATTAGCCCGTAGCCGAAAGAGAAGGTGGCCCTCTCTATGTCAGACCACCGTTGTTTTTGAGGATATAAGCCACTGCGTTCTCCGACCAACCCCAAATTGGTCGCTTTTCCCAATCCAAAACGTGAGTAAGTCTCTACTAACGCTGAGGACGGCATCGCTAACGCCAGCTTGGAAACACCGACGTTACTCGACTTCTGTAGTACCCCGGTCAGGGTCAATTCGCTGTAGCGCGCCACGTCTTTAATTTCGTGGCCGTTAATCCGGTAAGGAATGGTATTCAGCACGGTGTTTTCGCGCACCACGCCACGCTGTAAGGCGGTCATCACCACCATCGGTTTAACCGTTGAACCCGGTTCAAACACGTCGGTAATGGCGCGGTTACGCATGGTGTCTTTAGCCGTGCCGGAGAAGTTGTTCGGGTTATAGGATGGGCTGTTCGCCATCGCCAGCACTTCGCCCGTGTTTACATCCACCAGCACTGCACTGCCCGATTCCGCTTTGTTAAACGCCACGGCGTTGTTCAGTTCGCGGTACACCAGCGCCTGTAAGCGTTCATCGATACTCAACGCAAGGTTGTGCGCCGCCTGGCTATCCGTTGAGGAGATATCCTCGATAACGCGCCCGTAGCGGTCTTTACGCACGATACGTTCGCCCGGTTGCCCGGTCAGCCATTTATCAAAGCTCTTTTCGACGCCTTCGATCCCCTGGCTATCGACGTTAGTGAAGCCAATGAGATGAGAGGTAACTTCGCCTGACGGATAGTAACGGCGCGACTCTTCGCGCAGATGAATGCCCGGCAGTTTGAGTTTTTTGATGTAGTCCGCCATGTCAGGGTTAACCTGGCGAGCAAGGTAGATAAAGCGCCCTTTCGGGTTAGCATTGATACGGCTCGCCAGTTGATCCAGCGGCAGATTCAGCGCGGTGGAGAGCGCATTCCAGCGATCGCCCACGCTCACGCCACCCGCATCATGCACTTCTTTCGGGTCGGCCCAAATCGCTTTTACCGGTACGCTCACCGCCAGCGGACGGCCAGAACGATCGGTGATCATGCCGCGAGAAGTTGACACTTCCTGAACGCGCAGGGAGCGCATATCGCCCTGGCGCACCAGCATATCCGGGTTGATTATCTGCAACCAGGCAACACGTCCCAGCAGGAAGCCGAGAGCCACCAGAATACAGCCGCACAGCAACGCAAAACGCCAACTGATAAAGTTGGCCTGTTCTTCCTGACGTTTTGGTTTAAGCGTCTTTCCCGCTGCTTTCATGCGTTGCGATAATCCTTATTTCTGTACAACTATATTTTCTTTTGACGGATCAACATGTTGCATTTGCAACTTTTCCGTGGCGATACGCTCAACCCGGCTATGATCGCCGAGGGCGTTCTCTTCTAAAATCAGGTTGCGCCATTCGATATCCAGCGCATCACGTTCCAGCACCAGCTGCTCACGCTGCGCGGTTAACAAAC
Organism: Pseudocitrobacter faecalis; assembly: GCF_965231525.1. Classification (NCBI taxonomy): domain Bacteria; kingdom Pseudomonadati; phylum Pseudomonadota; class Gammaproteobacteria; order Enterobacterales; family Enterobacteriaceae; genus Pseudocitrobacter; species Pseudocitrobacter faecalis. The sequence continues at coordinate 3,644,427 of NZ_CBDDNJ010000002.1, forward strand.
GGGTATGGTGCGCCGTCGTCACCACGGTGACAGCCGTAACAATGATGCAAATGAACAGGCAGAGTGGCAGCTTCCCAAACCGCAAAAGATCGTCTCCGATGACGCCAGGCAAGGCATGGCGCTCGTTACTTCCAATCGATCCCTTAACTTTGCTTAGGGCTTCTGTCACTCTGCTGATCATGCGTTCGTCCTTTCTGCGATACGCAGCACTGAACTACGGGCACGTGGATTTTCAGCCACTTCTTCTTCGCCCGGCATCAACTTGCCTAATGCTCGCAAATGACGGCCACCCAGTTTCCTGAGTTGCTCTTCGGTCATCGGTAACCCTGCCGGAACCTGCGGACCGCGGCTTTGTTCGCGCATAAAGCGCTTCACAATACGGTCTTCCAGCGAGTGGAAACTGATAATCGACAGCCGCCCACCCGGGGCCAGCACGTCGAGCGAGCCTTTTAGCGCCTGCTCTATCTCCTCCAGTTCACTGTTTACCCAGATGCGCACCGCCTGGAAGGTACGGGTCGCGGGATGTTTGAATTTGTCTTTCACCGGCATCGCCGCCGCCACCACTTCCGCCAGTTCTTTGGTGCGGGTCATGGGTTCAATGCGGTTACGTTCAACGATGGCGCGAGCAATACGCTTGCCGAAACGTTCTTCGCCGTAGGTTTTAATCACCCAGGCGATATCCGCTTCGTCCGCTGTTTGCAGCCACTCGGCGGCAGACTGGCCACGCGTTGGATCCATGCGCATATCCAGCGGCCCGTCGCGCATGAAAGAGAAGCCGCGCTCAGCATCGTCAAGCTGCGGTGATGAGACACCAAGATCGAGCAGAATACCGTCGATCTTGCCTGTAAGTTCGCGCTCACTAACATAATCAGCCAACGCGGAGAAAGGCCCATGAATGATGGAGAAGCGAGGATCATCAATGGTGTTTGCGACGGCAATAGCCTGCGGGTCGCGATCGATAGCCAGCAGTCGACCCTGCTCGCCAAGCTGCGAGAGGATAAGACGCGAATGGCCACCGCGACCAAAAGTACCATCAATGTAGATACCATCCGGACGAATATTCAGGCCGTTGACGGCGTCGTCCAGCAGTACCGTTTTATGTTTAAAAGTTTCCATCATTTTATAAGGACAAATCCTGCAACCGTTCCGAAAGCGCGTCTGAAGCGGTTTGCTCAGCGTCGATATCTTCCCTGACCCGTTGATACCAGGTCGTTTCATCCCACAGTTCAAACTTATTGAACTGCCCGACCAGCATCACTTCTTTTGTCAATCCGGCATGTTGCCGTAAAACCGGTGCGATCAAGAGTCGCCCCGCGTTATCCATTTGGCATTCGCTGGCATGCCCTAACAACAACCGCTGTACGCGGCGCTCTGCGGGATTCATGCTCGACAAACGCGAGAGTTTTTGCTCGATGATTTCCCATTCGGGCAGGGGGTAAAGCAACAGGCATGGGTGATGGATGTCAATGGTGCACACCATTTGACCGGTAGCGTTCTCAATCAGCGTATCCCGATACCGGGTAGGGACGGCTAAACGCCCTTTGCTGTCGAGATTAACTAACGTTGCCCCCCGGAACATGCCAGCTTCACCCCTTCTCGCCACTTTAACCCACAAATTCCCACCTGAAGGAGTTTACGGAGCAGAGGAAAAGCTTGTCAAGCCAGCATCTATGCCAACGGAGCTTAAAAACCCACTGTTTGCGGCCATTAATAGCCCCGATTAAATTCCGTACTACTGTCGAGGCAAATTAACGTCATGAATATGTGTAAGAAAAAAACTCAACAGATTCGTAACATTTTAAGGTCACTAAATATCGTCAATAGAATATATAAAGTGTCAGTTTGCGACGCGGACGGCATTTTAGGACATTCTGATGCCCGTTAACAGTCCTTGTTATGTCCGTTATCGGTATTTAAAAGGCTTGTGTGGCGCGGCGCGGAGCACGGTCTGAAGAAGTGGCTGTTATTTCAGCATTCACAGATGTGAATGTAACAAAATAATTCATAATCGAGTTAATTTTACTTTCTATTTACTTAATCGACGGCGTATCAAACGGATAATGCGGTAAATGAAATAAGAACCTTAAAAAAATGAGGATTATTCTGAATAATATAAGGTAGCTAATGATCTGGCGATAAAGACATATTAAGGCTCTATCGCCAGCAGGATTAACGACGGCTCAGGCTACCCCGACGGTAGAGGTTACGACGGATACGGCTCAGACCTGGCTTCGGTTTACGCGGTTCATCAAGGCTTGCCAGAACAATCTCCAGCACGCGTTCGGCGACATCGCGATGACGCTGCGCCACAGCAAGCACCGGGCATTGCAGGAAATCGAGCAGTTCATTATCGCCAAAGGTCGCAATCGCCAGTTCCGAAGGCAGCTTCCCTTCGCGACGCAGCGTGACATCCATCACGCCCTGCAACAAGGCAAATGACGTTGTGAACAGCGCATCCGGCATGGGATGGGTTTCCAGCCACTTTTCAAACAGCGCCGCCGCGGCTTCGCGTTCATAACTATTGGCATAAAGATAGTGCACTTCGCGAGGGTCATCTTTCCACGCGGTACGGAAGCCCTGCTCACGCAGGAAGCTGACAGAGAGTTCCGGTAATGCGCCTAAATAGAGAACCGTTTCTGCCGGGAATTTGCGCAGCTCTTCCGCCAGCATTTCAGCATCGTCCTGATCGGCCCCGACAACGCTGGTGAAATGTTCGCGATCCAGCGCGCGATCCAGTGCGACGATGGGGAATGAGTCATTCGCCCAACGCTGATAGAAAGGATGTTCCGGCGGCAGAGAAGTGGAAACGATAATGGCATCGACCTGACGTTGCAGCAGATGCTCAATACAGCGCATCTCGTTGTCGGGCTGGTCTTCAGAGCAGGCGATCAACAACTGATACCCGCGCTGGCGCGCCTGGCGTTCAAGATAGTTCGCAATGCGGGTGTAGCTGGTGTTTTCCAGGTCGGGAATAACCAGCCCGATGGAACGCGTGCGTCCCGCACGTAATCCGGCAGCGACGGCGTTAGGATGGTAGTTATGCTCGCGCACGACTGCCATCACTTTTTCGACTGTTTTATCACTGACGCGATACTGCTTGGCCTTTCCGTTAATCACATAGCTGGCGGTGGTTCGTGACACACCGGCAAGCCGGGCGATTTCATCCAGTTTCACAATTGCCCCTTGCTTAACTTGTACAATCCATAACCATTGTTAAATTATGGAATAAAATTTATAACATCTAACCGCAGAATCCTGGCAGCGGCAATAGCTTTTGTTCGCAGTTACTGCCCGTTTCGCAAAAAAAAGCCCAACACGACGCTGGGCTACGTAAAACGGATGAGTTCTGCACTAACGCATGATCTTATCGCCACGCGACAGCCCCACGACACCGGAACGCGCCACTTCAACGATTCTGGCGACATCGCGCAGCGACGCGAGGAAGGCATCCAGCTTGTCGCTGGTGCCCGCCAGTTGAACGGTATAAATAGAGGGCGTGACGTCGATAATCTGCCCGCGGAAGATTTCCGTGTTGCGTTTCACTTCGTCGCGCCCATATCCGCTGGCCTGCACTTTCACCAGCATAATTTCACGCTCAACGTACGCGCCCTGGCCGATTTCATTCACCCGTAACACATCCACAAGCTTGTGCAGTTGCTTTTCAATCTGCTCAATGGCTTTGTCATCGCCGACCGTTTGAATGGTCATGCGTGAAAGCGTTGGATCATCGGTTGGCGCAACGGTCAGGCTCTCAATGTTGTAGCCACGCTGGGAGAAAAGGCCAATCACGCGCGACAACGCGCCCGATTCGTTTTCCAGTAATACAGATAATATCCGGCGCATAATCAGGTTCTCTCCGTTTTACTCAACCACATCTCGTCCATTCCGCCACCGCGAATATGCATCGGATAGACATGCTCACTGCCATCAACCGCCACATCGACAAACACCAGACGGTTACTGCGCACCTGCTCCAGCGCCTGCGCGAGTTTGCTTTCCAGCTCATCAGGCGTCGTAATGCGGATCCCCACGTGCCCATAGGCTTCCGCCAGACGCACGAAATCCGGTAACGATTGCATATAGGATTGTGAGTGGCGACCGGAATAGATCATGTCCTGCCACTGCTTCACCATGCCGAGGTAACCGTTATTCAGGTTCAGCACCAGCACCGGCAGGTTGTACTGCAAGGCGGTGGAGAGTTCCTGAATATTCATCTGAATACTGCCATCACCGGTCACGCAGATGACCGTTTCGTCCGGCAGCGCCATTTTCACGCCCAGCGCGGCGGGCAGGCCAAAGCCCATCGTGCCGAGACCGCCGGAGTTGATCCAACGGCGCGGTTTGGCAAAGGGATAATAGAGTGCGGCGAACATCTGATGCTGCCCCACGTCAGAGGTGACGTAAGCCTCACCTTCTGTCAGACGCCAGATCGTTTCGATGACCGCCTGTGGTTTGATTTGATCGCTGTTTTTGTCGTAGCTCAGGCAGTGACGCGCGCGCCACTGTTCGATCTGTTGCCACCAGTCGCGGATCTCATCCAGCGGCTGCTGCGCATCTTCTTGATCCAACAGTTCCAGCATCTGCTCCAGCACCAGCCGCGCATCGCCAACGATCGGAATATCCGCTGCGACGGTTTTCGAGATCGACGTCGGATCGATATCAATGTGCAGCACGGTGGCATCCGGGCAGTACTTCGCCAGATTGTTGGTGGTGCGATCGTCAAAGCGCACGCCAACGGCGAAGATGACATCGGAATTGTGCATCGTCATGTTGGCTTCGTACGTGCCGTGCATGCCCAGCATCCCCAGCGCCTGCTGATGCGTGGCGGGAAATGCGCCGAGCCCCATCAGCGATGACGCCACCGGCAGATTCAGTTTTTCAATAAGCGTGCGTAACTGTTCATGACACCCGGCGTTGACCGCCCCGCCGCCAACGTAAACCACCGGTTTTTTGGCCGCGACCAGCGTTTGCAGCGCGCGCTTGATTTGCCCTTTATGCCCGGTGGTCGTCGGGTTATAGGAGCGCATGCTGACCGAATCAGGATAGTGATATGGCAGCTTATTCGCCGGGTTGAGAATATCTTTTGGCAGATCCACGACGACCGGGCCAGGGCGGCCGCTGGCCGCCAGCCAGAAGGCTTTTTTCAGCACACCCGGAATATCTTCCGTCTGCTTCACCAGGAAGCTGTGTTTCACCACCGGGCGGGAGATCCCCACCATGTCGCACTCCTGGAAAGCGTCATAGCCAATCAGCGAGGTCGCCACCTGACCGGAAAGCACCACCAGCGGGATAGAGTCCATATATGCGGTGGCAATACCGGTAATCGCGTTGGTTGCGCCTGGCCCGGATGTCACCAGCACCACACCCACTTCGCCGGTCGCGCGCGCAAGACCATCCGCCATATGTACCGCCGCCTGCTCATGGCGCACCAGCACATGATCGATTCCGCCAACAGTATGTAGCGCATCGTAGATATCGAGGACCGCGCCCCCAGGATAGCCAAAGACCTGCTTCACGCCCTGATCGATTAACGACCGGACGACCATCTCGGCGCCAGACAACATCTCCATGGTTTGCCTCCAGGCTGATATTTTGATGATGGCAGAACTCATTTCCGCGCAATCATGCCGCACGGTCAGCCAACTGACCGCGCAGACATATGTCATTACCCTAATCCAACAACATAACCGCTCATCATCAGGCAGGCAATCGGCGTAACGACGGAGTCTTAAAGGGGAAAAAGCAGAAATGAGAGCAAATAACAATAAAGGCGGTGGAATCATTCAACGATAAGAAAAGCGTTTGGCAGATACTCGGAGGAATACGCGTTTCGTAGCAAAACCTCCATTTTTTTACGCTCGCAGACAAATCGCCGCGAATAACAACAGAATAAAATTCTTGATTTTATATCCAATACAAAACAAACCGGATGCTTTCGCATCCGGTGATTGTTCATGATTACTGATGACGACAAACATTAATCAGTAATTCTTCCATCCACTGATGACCGCGGTCTCTGCCAGCAGCCTCATGCCAGGAAAGGAAGCACGTACGGCTATTTACCTTCATTGGCAGCGGCAGAACCTGCAGCGCCAGTTTCTCGGAAAACTCTTCTGCCAGCCAGCGCGGTGCAATGGCGACAAGATGTGTTTGCGACACCACATTTAATACGCTGATCAACGCCATCCCCTGATAGGCAATACGGCTTTGTTTATCCGGCGTGTCATACCACGGCTGGCTAAAGGACGCGTAGCGATCCAGCGCTACCACGGCATGCTCTTCCTGGTAAACCAGATTTTCAGTCAACGGCCCATTAATGCGCGGATGTTTTTTACTGACCACCAGCACCATCTCATCATTAAATAACGGTACACAGGCAAATTCCGGGCGACGGAACTCTTCATATCCCAGAACGAATTCAATTTCCTGGTAGCGTAGCTGATGTTCGGTATTCTGGTTTAAGGATGACTTAAATACTAAATGAATATTCGGCGCTATTTCTGCAACGCGGTTAAAAATAATCGACGTTAAATAGTTATCCAGTGGGCTACATACGCAAAGATTAAAGACGCGTTCGCTGCTAACAGGTTCAAAACCCGATCCTGGCAGTTCGTTTTGCACCAGTTGTAAGGCCTGGCGAACAGAACCGAAAAGCTGGAATGCACGAGCGGTCGGCTGAATACCACGACCATAGCGCACAAATAGCTCATCATTAAACATTACCTTCAAACGCGCCACTGCGTTACTGACTGCGGGCTGCGACATTCCCAGCATATGCGCGGCACGAGTAATATTTTGTTCCTGCATGACGGCGTCAAACACGGTCAGCAAATTGAGGTCCACCATTCTAAGTTGAGGTTTGCTGCTTTCATGAAGATTACCGCTATGCTGTTCCGGTTTCATTACTACACTTTCTGACTCCACTGTCATGCTAAACTCCCTTTGCAAAATCGCAGAAATATATTATGACAATATGATTTACCATGCATATAAGATCCAAAAAAGAGAAATTGATAAAATTAGGAATTCATAAAGGCCAGAGAGGCACCGATTGCTCCGGTCAATAATGGCATTCACATCAAAGAAACTAATTGCAAATAGTTTACCCATAGATTTGGTAAATAAACAACAGCACGAATAATTAACGATACTTTAAGTTTTATTAAACTGTTATATTTCGCATTGAAAATCTTTAACGTTTTCTTAGCAATTTCCCTTCTGATACATTCACAATAAAAATGTTTAAGAACAAGAAAGGCCATTGAATCAGAGCGATAAGTTAGCCCCCTGACAGTGACAACATCGTAAGCAATTAGCAGCAAATATTTTTATTTGCGACAAAATATAAAAATGATTACCCGTCAAAAAAAGGATCCTCTGGAATTTGTGACATTCGTCAGCACAATAAGCTAATTTAACCCCCAACCAAAAAGGTCATTGGCAGAGGCTTTTAACCACCGGGTGTTGACATCAATCATCATATCCAGTACCACTAAAAGCATATCGAATTCATCTGGAGCATGACGACAATGATCCGCACTACTCGTTTCAACGGTCTACTACTACTAAACGCCTCTTTTGTGCGCGGTAGACTGCTGGACGACGTTAAGCGTTAAGTCATCATCCAGTAAGCATCAGAACCCGCGCCGTTGCGCGGGTTTTTTTTCGCTCGTAGCAAGGCGCCCCAAGTGAACTAAGGACCTCAAACATGAGCCAACAAGTCATTATCTTCGATACCACCTTACGTGACGGCGAACAGGCGTTACAGGCAAGCCTGAGTGTAAAAGAAAAACTGCAGATTGCCTTTGCCCTTGAGCGTATGGGCGTCGACGTGATGGAAGTCGGGTTTCCGGTCTCTTCACCGGGCGACTTCGAATCGGTACAGACCATCGCGCGTAGCATCAAAAATAGCCGCGTCTGCGCATTAGCCCGCTGTGTTGAGCACGACATTGACGTGGCTGCCGAATCCCTGAAAGTGGCGGAAGCATTTCGTATTCATACCTTTATCGCCACCTCGCCAATGCACATCGCCACCAAGCTGCGCAGCACGCTGGATGAGGTGATTGAACGCGCGGTCTATATGGTTAAACGTGCGCGTAACTACACCGACGACGTCGAGTTCTCTTGTGAAGATGCTGGCCGTACCCCGATTGACCAGTTAGCGCGCGTAGTCGAAGCGGCAATTAACGCTGGGGCCACCACCATTAATATCCCGGACACCGTGGGCTACACCATGCCGTTCGAGTTCGGCAACATTATTACCGGCCTGTATGAGCGTGTACCGAACATTGATAAAGCGATTATCTCCGTTCACACCCATGACGATTTAGGTCTGGCCGTTGGCAACGCTATCGCCGCAGTCCACGCCGGCGCGCGTCAGGTCGAAGGCGCGATGAACGGTATCGGCGAACGTGCCGGTAACTGCTCGCTGGAAGAGGTCATCATGGCGATTAAGGTGCGCAAAGACATCATGAATCTGCACACCAACATCAACCACCACGAAATCTGGCGTACCAGCCAGACCGTCAGCCAGATCTGCAATATGCCGATTCCGGCGAACAAAGCGATCATCGGCAGCGGCGCCTTCGCCCACTCCTCCGGTATTCACCAGGACGGCGTGCTGAAAAACCGCGAAAACTACGAAATCATGACCCCGGAATCCATCGGCCTGAATCAGGTGCAACTGAACCTGACCTCACGCTCAGGACGTGCGGCAGTGAAACACCGCATGGACGAGATGGGCTACAAAGAGTCCGACTACAGCATGGATCAGCTGTACGACGCCTTCCTGAAGCTGGCAGACAAAAAAGGCCAGGTCTTTGATTACGACCTGGAAGCGCTGGCGTTCATCAACAAGCAGCAGGAAGAGCCAGAGCATTTCCGGCTGGACTACTTCAGCGTGCAGTCAGGCTCCAGCGATATTGCCACCGCCTCGGTTAAGCTGGCGTGCGGTGATGAAGTGAAAGCCGAAGCCGCCAACGGCAACGGCCCGGTCGACGCCATTTACCACGCGATTAACCGTATCACGCAATACGATATCGAACTGGTGAAATACGGCTTGAGCGCCAAAGGCCACGGCAAAGATGCGCTGGGCCAGGTGGATATCGTCGTCACCCACAATGGTCGTCGCTTCCACGGTGTCGGCCTGGCGACGGATATCGTTGAGTCCTCCGCGAAAGCAATGGTTCACGTGCTGAATAACATCTGGCGCGCCGCTGAAGTCGAAAAAGAGTTACAACGCAAAGCTCAGAATAAAGAGAACAAAAAGGAAACCGTGTAATGTCGAAGAATTACCATATTGCTGTGTTACCAGGTGACGGTATTGGCCCGGAAGTGATGACACAGGCTTTGAAAGTACTGGAAGCGATTCGTCAGCGTTTCGATATGCGCATCACCACCAGCCACTACGACGTGGGCGGTATCGCGATTGATAATCACGGTACACCGCTGCCGAAAGCCACCGTGGAAGGTTGCGAGCAGGCTGACGCCGTGCTGTTTGGCTCCGTAGGCGGCCCGAAATGGGAACACCTGCCGCCAAACGATCAACCTGAGCGCGGGGCACTGTTGCCGCTGCGTAAGCATTTCAAACTGTTCAGCAACCTGCGTCCGGCAAAACTGTATCAGGGGCTGGAAGAGTTTTGCCCGCTGCGCGCCGATATTGCCGCCAACGGTTTCGACATTCTGTGCGTGCGTGAACTGACCGGCGGTATCTACTTCGGTCAGCCGAAAGGCCGCGAAGGCAGCGGTCAGTATGAAAAAGCGTTTGATACTGAGGTGTATCACCGTTTCGAAATCGAGCGTATCGCGCGCATCGCGTTTGAATCAGCGCGTAAACGCCGTCACAAAGTGACTTCAATTGATAAGTCCAACGTGTTGCAGTCCTCCATTCTGTGGCGTGAGATCGTTACCGAAATTGGCCGTGAATATGCGGATGTGGAACTGAACCACATGTATATCGACAACGCCACCATGCAGATGATTAAAGATCCGTCGCAGTTTGACGTGGTGCTGTGCTCCAACCTGTTCGGCGACATTCTCTCTGACGAATGCGCGATGATCACCGGCTCGATGGGCATGCTTCCGTCCGCCAGCCTGAACGAGCAAGGTTTTGGCCTGTATGAACCTGCGGGCGGTTCTGCGCCGGATATCGCCGGGAAAAATATCGCCAACCCGATTGCCCAGATCCTGTCGCTGGCGCTGCTGCTGCGCTACAGCCTGGATGCTAACGACGCGGCGGATGCCATTGAAAACGCGATTAACCGCGCACTGGAAGAAGGTATCCGTACCGGCGATTTAGCACGCGGCGGCGCGGCAGTCAGTACTGATGAAATGGGCGATATCGTGGCCCGCTATATCGCTGAAGGGGTGTAATCATGGCAAAGACGCTGTATGAAAAATTGTTCGATGCCCATGTGGTTTATGAAGCGCCCAGCGAAACACCGCTGCTGTACATCGACCGTCATCTGGTGCACGAAGTGACGTCTCCGCAGGCGTTTGACGGCCTGCGTGCGCACAATCGCCCGGTGCGTCAGCCGGGTAAAACCTTCGCCACTATGGATCATAACGTTTCGACGCAAACCAAAGATATCAATGCCTCCGGCGAGATGGCCCGCATCCAGATGCAGGAGCTGATTAAAAACTGTAAAGCGTTCGGCGTTGAGCTGTACGACCTGAATCATCCCTATCAGGGCATCGTGCACGTGATGGGGCCGGAACAGGGGATCACCCTGCCGGGCATGACCATCGTCTGTGGCGACTCCCACACGGCCACCCACGGCGCGTTTGGCGCGCTGGCGTTTGGTATTGGCACCTCCGAAGTGGAACACGTGCTGGCGACGCAAACCCTGAAACAGGGCCGCGCCAAAACCATGAAGATTGAAGTGAAAGGCACCGCCGCACCGGGCATCACCGCAAAAGATATCGTGCTGGCGATTATCGGCAAAACCGGCAGCGCCGGTGGTACCGGATATGTGGTTGAATTCTGTGGTGACGCCATCCGTGCGCTGAGCATGGAAGGCCGCATGACCCTGTGTAATATGGCGATTGAAATGGGCGCTAAAGCGGGTCTGGTCGCCCCGGATGAGACCACCTTCAACTACGTGAAAGGTCGCCTGCACGCACCGAAAGAGAAAGATTTCGACGATGCTGTCGCGTACTGGAAAAGCCTGCATACGGATGAAGGTGCGAAATTTGACGCCACCGTCACCTTGCAGGCAGAAGAGATCGCTCCGCAGGTCACCTGGGGCACCAACCCTGGTCAGGTGATCTCGGTAAATGACAATATCCCTGATCCGGCCTCGTTTGCCGATCCGGTTGAACGCGCCTCAGCGGAAAAAGCGCTGGCCTATATGGGTCTGAAATCTGGCGTGCCGCTGACGGAAGTGGCGATCGATAAAGTATTTATTGGATCCTGTACCAACTCGCGTATTGAAGATTTGCGTGCGGCGGCAGAAATTGCCAAAGGGCGTAAAGTCGCACCCGGCGTACAGGCGCTGGTGGTGCCAGGCTCCGGCCCGGTGAAAGCGCAGGCGGAAGCGGAAGGTCTGGATAAGATCTTTATCGAAGCAGGCTTTGAGTGGCGCTTACCGGGCTGCTCCATGTGTCTGGCGATGAACAACGACCGCCTGAACCCAGGCGAACGCTGCGCATCCACCAGCAACCGTAACTTTGAAGGCCGTCAGGGCCGTGGTGGCCGCACGCATCTGGTCAGCCCGGCAATGGCAGCGGCAGCCGCCGTTAGCGGCCACTTCGCCGATATTCGCAGTCTGAAATAAGGAAACCATCATGGCAGAGAAATTTACCCAACATACCGGGCTGGTGGTTCCGCTGGACGCGGCGAACGTCGATACTGACGCCATCATTCCTAAGCAGTTTTTGCAGAAAGTGACGCGCACCGGCTTTGGCGCGCATCTGTTCAACGACTGGCGCTTCCTGGACGATAAAGGCGAGCAGCCAAACCCGGAATTCGTGCTGAACTTCCCGGTTTATAAAGGCGCGTCTATCCTGCTGGCGCGGGAAAACTTTGGCTGTGGCTCCTCGCGCGAGCATGCACCGTGGGCGTTAACCGATTATGGCTTTAAAGTGGTCATTGCCCCAAGCTTCGCTGATATCTTCTACGGCAACAGCTTTAACAACCAGTTGCTGCCGGTAACGCTCAGCGATGCGGAAGTTGATGAACTGTTCGCGCTGGTACAGGCAAATCCGGGCATCACCTTTGAGGTGGATCTGGAAGCGCAGGTGGTGAAAGCGGGCGACAAATCTTACAGCTTTAAGATTGATGACTTCCGCCGCCACTGCATGCTGAATGGTCTGGACAGCATCGGCCTGACGCTGCAACACGAAGACGCTATTTCGGCGTATGAGAATAAGCAGCCGGCGTTTATGCGCTAGCACAGCAGCGCTTTTTCCGGCCTACAAGGTACCACCTTCGTAGGCCGGATAAGCGCAGCGCATCCGGCAACCAAAGAGTGCACCCTCTTAAACGTCCTTCACCCGGCTGGTCATAAACAGCGTGACAAGTGAAATTCCGGCAATTACCCAATACACCATCGCATGACCAAAACTCTGTGCAATGGCCCCCTGGATAACCCCGGCCAGAATCACGCCCGTGGAAATACTGTTGGTAAAGAGCGTCGTCGCCGAGCCCGCACGCCCCGGCATCAGATCCTGGAACCACAGCATGCCAATCCCGGCGACAATCCCGATAAACACCGCGTTGAACAGTTGCAAAATCAGCAGTGCCGTTTCGCTGTGGAACAGTATCAACCCGACATAAAACAGCACGCCAAAGGCCACCGATGTCACCATCATACGACGCTTGCCAAAGCGTTTGACGTAATACCCCGCGAGGATCATCGCCGGAATTTCCAGCCCGGCGGCCGTGCCCATCAGGATCCCCGCCAGCTTGTCCGGCAGACCGAGATCGCTGCTGATCCACAGCGGCATATCGATGATATACATGGTATTACAGGTCCACATCAGCGTAGACGCGATAAACAGCATCCGTACGTTAGGATCGTTCCAGCCGCTCACCTGGGTGATTTCAACGTCCGCCGCCTGTTCAATACGCGCCACCGAGGGCAGCATCAGCGCAATCATCGCCAGGCTGATGGCAAAAATCCCGGCGGCAATGGCGAACATCATCGTAAAGCCATAATTCAGCGCCAGCATAAACGCCAGCGGCGGGCCAATGACCCATGCCAGCGAAAGCTGTGCACGCATCACCGAGCTGAACATGACCACTTCCCGCGCCGAACTGTCGGCATATTCACGCGCCAGCGCAAATAGCTGCGGCATCGCGGCGTTAGCGATTGAAGCCAGCAATACACCGCAGGTGATGAGCGTTAAATAGTGGCGATTAAAAGCAAACAGCAGCGCATTCCCCACCGCCATCAGGCAGCAGAACATAATAAGCTTGCGACGATCGCCCTGGCTGTCGGAGCGTTTCGCCAGCCACAGGCTAACCAGAATCCCGGCGATGGCGTTGACCGTGTAAAACAGCCCCACCCAAAATGGCTGAGCGCCGACTTCCCGGCTAAGAAACAGGCTCAGCGTCGGCGCCTGCAGCGCCCCCGCCACGCCCATCATAAACGCCACCAACATAAAGGCCGCGTAGACACCGTTGAGACGTCGTCCCATCGTCATAATCCAGAGCATGAGAAATCCTTTAGCGCGCGAGAAATAAAAAAAGCCAGCAGATAATACCTGCTGGCAAATACTCAGTCACACATGATTTGGCGATTTAGTGTTCAGAGGTCGAGCGCGTAACCTCCCACTGCATCAGATCATCAAGCATTATGAATCGCATCCCTGCCATCTGGCGGGCCAGCCAGGAAACATGACGTGTTGCGTAAAAATAGTGTTGATAAAACTGACCTGTGGTTGACCTCTTCATATTCACCTCCCCGCTTCATCGAGATTGATTATTGGCTTAATATAGGGATTAATAAATTGCTGAGTTTTTATCAGGAGTTCCTCTTTTATGCCTTCTGGTCGACTGCAACAACAATTCATCCGTCTGTGGCAATGCTGCGACGGCAAAGCGCAGGAAACGACGCTAAACGAACTGGCGGAGCTACTGAGTTGCTCGCGTCGCCATATGCGAACCCTGTTAAACACCATGGAAGCGCGCGGCTGGCTGACCTGGGAAGCCGAGGCCGGGCGGGGTAAACGTTCGCGTTTAACCTTCCTTTATACTGGTCTGGCGCTTCAGCAGCAGCGGGCGGAAGACCTGCTGGAGCAGGATCGTATCGACCAACTGGTGCAACTGGTTGGCGACAAGTCAACGGTGCGACAGATGCTGGTTTCCCACCTGGGCCGCAGCTTCCGGCAGGGGCGGCACATTTTGCGTGTGCTCTACTATCGCCCGATGCAAAATTTGTTGCCCGGCACGGCGTTGCGCCGCTCTGAAACCCATATCGCGCGACAAATTTTCAGCGCCCTGACCCGCATAAATGAGGAAAACGGGGAACTGGAAGCCGATATTGCGCACCACTGGAAGGAAATTTCCCCTGTGCACTGGCGCTTTTATTTGCGTCCCGGCATTCATTTCCATCATGGGCGCGAACTGGAAATGGAAGACATCATCCATTCGCTGGAACGCATTAACGCGCAGCCGCTCTATTCTCATATCACTCAAATAGTGTCACCCACCGCATGGACGCTGGATATCCATCTCTCCCACGCAGACCGCTGGCTGCCGTGGCTGCTCGGCCATACTCCGGCAATGATCCTGCCGCACGAGTGGTCATCCATGCCGCATTTCTCCCGCCAGCCCGTGGGCACCGGCCCTTACGCGGTGGTGCGCAATAACCAGAATCAGCTCAAAATCCACGCCTTCGAAGACTATTTCGGTTTTCGCGCATTAATAGATGAAGTGAATGTTTGGGTATTACCTGACGTTGCGGAAGATCTCAGTTGCGGCCTGACGTTACAGGGCACGACCCAGAGCGAAGAAGCCGTCGAAAGCCGCCTTGAAGAGGGCTGCTACTATCTGCTGTTTGACGCCCGCTCATCGCGCGGCGCGAATCAGCACGTACGCCAGTGGCTAAGCCACGTGCTGGCCCCGGCGAATCTGCTCTATCACGCCAGCGAACAGTACCAACAGTACTGGTTCCCGGCCTACGGCCTGCTGCCGCGCTGGCACCACGCACACAGTAAAACCCACGAAAAACCCGCCGGGCTGGAGCGCATCACCATCGGTTTCTATCGCGACCACGTCGAACATAAAGTCATTGCCCGCATCATGGCGCAGCTGCTGGCTGAACATCAGGTCACACTTGAAGTTAACGAAGTGGACTATGAACAGTGGCATAGCGGCGAAATGGTCAGCGATGTGTGGCTGAACAGCGCTAACTTTACCCTGCCGCTCGATTTTTCGCTGTTTGCGCATCTCTGCGAAGTGCCGCTGCTTCAGCGCTGCATCGCGCGCGACTGGCAGGCAGATATTCGACAGTGGCATGCAGGCGAACTGGATCTCCCCACCTGGTGCAAGCAGTTGCTGGAGCAGCAGGCGATTGTGCCGCTTATCCACCACTGGTTGCGCATTCAGGGGCAACGCAGTATGCGCGGCGTGCGCATGAACACCCTGGGCTGGTTCGACTTTAAATCCGCGTGGTTCGCCCCGCCGGATCCATAGCGCTTTTGATTTATTCACGTAATCATTACAATAGCGAGCTACTCAACGGGGTGCATAAAAACAGACACTAAATCATGTGAGTGGCATCAAGGCGGCAAGCGAGTGAATCCCCAGGAGCATAGATAACTATGTGACTGGGGTGAAGGAGCGCAGCCAACGCCGAGGCCACTCGCAGGATGACGTGTCTGAGCTGAGATTAAACCCGTCGAACCTGATCCGGATAACGCCGGCGGAGGGATTTGAGGCCAACTCAAAATCCTTTGCCACCTGCTTACTGAGGTGCAAAGTGTTAAAAAAATGTCTGCCGCTGCTGGCGCTTCTCGCCATGCCAGCTTTCGCCAAACCGGTGCTCACGGTTTACACCTATGACTCCTTCGCCGCCGACTGGGGCCCTGGCCCGGTGGTGAAAAAAGCCTTTGAAGCCGACTGTGACTGCGAGCTGAAATTCGTGGCACTGGAAGATGGCGTCTCGCTGCTTAACCGCCTGCGCATGGAAGGGAAAAAGAGCAAAGCCGACGTGGTGCTGGGGCTCGATAACAATCTGCTGCAAGCCGCCAGCCAGACAAACCTGTTCGCCAAAAGTGGCGTTCCGGCAAGCGCCGTCACCGTGCCCGGGGGCTGGAAAGATGACACCTTTGTTCCTTTCGACTACGGCTATTTCGCCTTCGTTTACGATAAAAACAAACTGAAGAACCCGCCGAAAAGCCTGAAAGAGCTGGTTGAAAGCGACCAGAAATGGCGCGTGATATACCAGGATCCACGCACCAGCACCCCGGGCCTTGGCCTGCTGTTGTGGATGCAAAAAGTGTATGGCGATAAAACAGCCGAAGCCTGGCAAAAACTGGCGGCGAAAACTGTCACCGTCACCAAAGGGTGGAGCGAAGCCTATGGTTTGTTCCTGAAAGGCGAAAGTGACCTGGTGCTGAGCTACACCACCTCTCCGGCGTATCACATTATCGAAGAGAAAAAAGATAACTACGCCGCGGCTGCATTCGCCGAGGGGCATTATTTGCAGGTGGAAGTGGCGGCGCGCACCGCCGCCAGCAAACAGCCTGAATTAGCCGAGAAGTTCCTGAAATTTATGGTCTCTCCGGCATTCCAGCAGGCTATCCCAACGGGCAACTGGATGTATCCGGTGGCTGACGTGACGCTGCCCGCAGGCTTTGAGTCGCTCGCTAAACCAGAAACGGCTCTGGAATTTACCCCGCAGGAGGTCGCCGCGCAGCGTCAGAACTGGATCGCGACATGGCAACGCGCCGTCAGCCGCTAATTCCCGGCTGGATTTGGCCAGGCGTGACGGCGGCGACGCTTATCGTCGCCGTGGCGCTGGCCGCCTTTCTCGCTCTCTGGTTAAGCGCACCGGATGCCAGCTGGCGCGCGTTGCTGGCGGACAGTTATCTCTGGCATGTCGTGCGTTTCTCCTTCTGGCAGGCGTTTCTTTCTGCGCTACTGTCGGTTGTGCCCGGGATTTTCCTCGCCCGCGCGCTCTATCGCCGTCGCTTCCCTGGCCGCGAAACCTTGCTGCGCCTGTGCGCCATGACGCTGATTTTGCCCGTTCTGGTCGCGGTATTCGGCATTCTTAGCGTTTACGGGCGTCAGGGCTGGCTGGCGCAGCTTTTTGCATCACTCGGGCTGGAGTGGCATTTCTCGCCTTATGGATTGCAGGGCATACTGCTGGCGCATGTGTTCTTCAATATGCCGATGGCGACCCGCCTACTGCTTCAGGCGCTTGAGCAAATCCCCGGTGAACAACGTCAGCTTGCCGCCCAGCTTGGGATGCGCGGTTTTAACTTCTTCCGTTTCGTTGAATGGCCGTGGCTGCGCCGGCAAATTCTGCCCATCAGCGCGCTCATTTTTATGCTCTGCTTCGCAAGCTTCGCCACCGTGCTTTCACTGGGCGGCGGGCCGAAAGCCACCACCATTGAACTCGCCATCTATCAGGCGCTCAATTTTGATTACGATCCCGCGCGAGCCGCGATGCTGGCGCTAATCCAGATGGCATGCTGCCTGACGCTGGTGCTGGTTAGCCAGCGCCTGAGCAAGGCGATTGCCGTCGGTACTACGCAAATGCAGGGCTGGCGCGACCCGGACGATCGTCTGTACAGCCGTCTTAGCGATGGCCTGCTGATTACGCTGGCCCTGTTATTAATGCTGCCACCGCTGCTGGCGGTGCTGGTCGATGGCGTCAATCCGGCGATGCTCAACGCCCTGCTACAACCACCGCTCTGGCAGGCCCTGTGGACTTCGCTGCGCATCGCCCTCGCCGCTGGCGTACTCAGCGTAGTGCTGACCATGATGCTGCTGTGGAGCAGCCGCGAACTGCGTGCGCGTAACGCGCCGCTTGCCGGGCAGACGCTCGAACTGAGCGGCATGTTGATTCTTGCCATGCCGGGGATTGTGCTGGCGACCGGCTTTTTCCTGCTGCTGAATAACACTATCGGGCTGCCCGATTCCGCCGACGGCATCGTGATTTTCGCCAATGCGCTGATGGCCATCCCCTACGCGCTAAAAGTGCTGGAAACGCCGATGCGCGATATCACCGCACGTTATACACCGCTGTGTGAGTCGCTGGGGCTGACCGGATTGAATCGCCTGAAGGTAGTGGAACTGCGCGCGCTAAAACGCCCTTTGGCTCAGGCGCTGGCTTTCGCCTGCGTCCTGTCGATTGGCGATTTCGGCGTGGTGGCGCTGTTTGGCAATGACGATTTCCGCACGCTACCGTTTTATCTTTATCAGCAAATTGGCTCTTATCGCAGCCAGGATGGCGCGGTGACCGCCCTGCTGCTGTTGCTGCTCTGTTTCCTGCTTTTTACCGTGATTGAAAAACTACCGGGGCGCCATGCTAAAACTCAATGATGTGACCTGGCTTTATCAGCATTTGCCGATGCGCTTTAGTCTCTCCGTGGCGCAGGGCGAGCTCATCGCCATACTGGGGCCAAGCGGGGCGGGGAAAAGTACGCTGCTGAATCTGGTTGCCGGTTTTCTGACGCCTGCCAGCGGTGAAATTGTGATTAACGGCGAGATGCATACCCGCACGCCGCCCGCGCGTCGCCCGGTATCGATGTTATTTCAGGAAAATAACCTGTTCAGCCACCTGAGCGTGCAGCAAAACATCGGGCTGGGGATGTCGCCCTCGCTGAAACTGAACGATGCGCAAAAGCAGAAATTGCAGGCTATCGCTCAGCAGATGGGGCTTGAGTCGATGCTGGCGCGCCTGCCTGGTGAACTCTCTGGCGGCCAGCGTCAGCGTGTCGCACTGGCGCGTTGTCTGGTGCGTGAGCAGCCGATTTTGCTGCTGGATGAACCTTTTTCCGCGCTCGACCCGGCGCTGCGCCAGGAGATGCTGCAACGGGTGAAAACGGTATGCGAACGCGAGCAAATCACGCTGCTAATGGTGTCGCATAGCGTGGAAGATGCGGCGCGGATTGCCCCGCGTGCGATTGTGGTTGCCGACGGGCGCATTGCCTGGGATGGCGAGACCGCAGCATTATTAAGCGGTCATGCCAGCGCATCGCATTTACTCGGCATCGCTGCGCCATCCGGCAAACTGCGCTAAAGGCCAACCACCTTACGCAAAATATCGATGTAAACGGGCATCAACGGATGACGTATAGCCGCCACCAGCGCCACGACGCCCACCCCGAGCATCAGCGGGGCTACCCACAATAAACGCTGGCGCGGCAGGTAAACGGTCAGACGATCTTTTGCTGCTTTACCACTGCGCCATAGGCGCCAGCACAACCACGCGGCAATCCACAGTAGCAGCGCCGTACCAAGCAGCAGCCACTTAAAGCCGCCACTCTGCATATCCGCAGGAATATCAATCGCGGCCCCCGCCAGAATTCCCGGCAGGAAGTAAATCGGCGGCCAGAGCAGGCAACCAATAATATTCGGCGGAATAAACTTCGATACCGGCAGGTCAAGCATCCCGGCAACCATCGGTACAACCGGACGCGTTGGCCCGACAAAGCGCCCGACCAGAATGGTGAACATGCTGTGCTGATGCAATGCGTGCTCGGTTTTATCGAGCAACGCCTTGTTCTTTTTCATAAACGACCAGCGATGCAGCGGCTTCTTAAAGCGCCAGCCGAGCCAGAAGGAGATCCAGTCCCCCAGCAAACAACCGACGATACCGACCAGCCACGCCTGCCAGAAATTAACCTCGCCGCTGCCAATCAGTGCGCCCAGGCCCGCCATCATCACCGTTCCCGGTAAAATCAGACCGACCAGCGCTAATGATTCCAGAAAAGCCACCAGCCCCACCGCAATCAGCGAGTAAGTGGTTGACTGGGTAATAAAATGTTCCAGCAGTTCTTGCATAGTGTGCCCGGTTTGA
The DNA here is from genome assembly GCF_965231525.1 of Pseudocitrobacter faecalis. NCBI lineage: Bacteria > Pseudomonadati > Pseudomonadota > Gammaproteobacteria > Enterobacterales > Enterobacteriaceae > Pseudocitrobacter > Pseudocitrobacter faecalis. Next base: position 3,664,400 of record NZ_CBDDNJ010000002.1, read on the forward strand.
AAACGAATCGGGGATTCTCGGGATCCCGCCCGCATTCGTCAAGCCATCAATTGTCTGAATAGTTTACTGGCAATGACGCTTTCCGACACACCGCCTTTCCTTTTCTTTACTTTTTATTCACAACCCGCACGGAATTCACTCGGGCTGGCGCCAGTACATTTCTTAAAGACGCGAGAAAAATAGAGCTGATCTTCAAAACCAACGTTGCGCCCCACGGTAGCAATCGGCATACGCGTAGTGCTGAGCAGTAACTTCGCCTGGCTGATGCGTTGATCTTCGCGCCAGCTCAGTACGCTCACACCAAGCTGCTGACGGAACAGATGTGACAGGCGCGACGGCGACAAACACACATGCTGGGCGACGCTCGCGATATCAAAATGGCTATCGGCCAGGTGATCGCTAATGTACTGGCAGGCATCGCGTACCCGGTTATCCATCGGCGGATGCAGCGATTCATTAATGGCTTCCATCCGTCGCAGCAGAAGCTGTTCCAGCAGGTTGATCGCCAGCAATTCTGAATAGCGTCCGACGCCCTGCCCGGCATCAATAATTTGCCCAAACAGCGCGGAGATCGATGCCTGATGCGTTTCATCCGGACGGAAAAAACCGGTTTGCGCAAATATGGTCGGCCAGTTCAGCCATTCATGCCAGTAAGCGCGGGGGCGAAAATAAACCCACTGGTGATACCATTCACTGGCGTCAGGATGACGACCGTAGTGATGAATTTCACCTGGCGGAAAGAGCAGCATATCGCCTTCGCGACAAATAAACTGTTGCCCCTGATTTTCAATCACCCCTTCCCCTTTCACCGTCAGGTTAAGGATAAATCCCTTCATGCCCAGCGGCCGGTCGATAAAGAAATCGAGATAGCCGCCGGCATCAATCGGCGTCAGCCCGGCGACCAGGTGCGCGTTAAAGGAGTAACCCGGCAGCAGGGGATCGTTTTGCAATTCAGGCATTTTTAGTTCGCTCTCCGCATGTTGTGAAGAAACCAATTATCCATATTCATGTTTTCACCCCTCCCGGCAACCTGTGCAAACCATCACCGCTCACGATAAACATTTAACCCCGCGACAAGCCGCGATTTTGATAACAATTCCGCGAACCGTACGGTTTCTGGCGTGTAACAGAAGTGTCTATAAAGACGGCAGAAAAGTCCACATTGAATATTTGCACAGCGTCACACTTTGGGATGTGACAGCAAAATTATCCATAAGATTAGCGGTTCCTGCCTGACGATTTTTCCGGGCGATCGCTAGTGTTAACCCATCCTGTTTTATTACGATGGAGTGACACGATGGCAATCGCAATTGGCCTCGATTTTGGCAGCGACTCAGTGCGAGCCCTGGCAGTGGAGTGCGCGAATGGCGAAGAGATCGCCACCAGCGTTGAATGGTATCCGCGCTGGCAGGAGGGCCGCTTCTGCGACGCCCCGAATAACCGTTTTCGCCACCACCCGCGCGACTACATGGAGTCGATGGAAGCCGCGCTGAAAAGCGTGCTGGCACAGCTCACCGACGCCCAACGGGCCGACGTGGTCGGGATTGGCGTTGACAGCACCGGTTCAACCCCTGCGCCAATTGACGCCGACGGCAACGTATTGGCGCTGCGCGACGAGTTCGCCGAAAACCCGAACGCCATGTTCGTGCTGTGGAAAGACCACACCGCCGTGGAAGAAGCCGAAGCCATCACTCGCCTGTGTCATCAGCCGGGCAAAGAAGACTACTCGCGCTACATTGGCGGCATCTACTCCAGCGAATGGTTCTGGGCGAAAATCCTGCACGTCACTCGCGAAGACCGCGCAGTCGCGCAGGCTGCCGCGTCGTGGATTGAGCTGTGTGACTGGGTTCCGGCGCTGCTTTCCGGCACTACGCGCCCGCAGGATATTCGCCGTGGCCGCTGTAGCGCCGGGCATAAATCCCTGTGGCATGAAAGCTGGGGCGGCCTGCCACCGGCGTCATTCTTTGATGAACTCGACCCAATCCTCAACCAGCATCTTCCCTGCCCGCTCTTTACCGATACCCTGACCGCCGACGTTCCGGTGGGTACGCTGACCGCTGAATGGGCACAGCGTCTGGGGTTATCTGAAAAAGTAGTGATTTCCGGAGGCGCATTTGACTGCCATATGGGCGCCGTCGGCGCGGGCGCACAGCCTAACGCGCTGGTGAAAGTCATCGGCACCTCCACCTGCGACATCCTTGTCGCGGAGAAAGAGAGCGTAGGCGATCGCACGGTGAAAGGCATTTGCGGCCAGGTTGACGGCAGCGTAGTGCCTGATTTTATCGGTATGGAAGCGGGCCAGTCGGCGTTTGGCGATATCTATGCGTGGTTTGGCCGTGTACTGGGCTGGCCGCTGGAGCAACTTGCCGCTCAGCATCCTGAACTGAAAACCCAGATTAAAGAGAGCCAGAAACAGTTGCTGCCTGCGCTGACCGAAGCCTGGGCCAATAATCCGTCTCTCGATCATTTACCCGTCGTGCTGGACTGGTTTAACGGTCGCCGTACGCCAAACGCTAACCAGCGTCTGAAGGGGGTGATCACCGACCTGAACCTGGCCACCGACGCACCGGCGCTGTTTGGCGGGCTAATTGCCGCCACCGCCTTTGGCGCGCGCGCCATTATGGAGTGCTTCACCCGCCAGGGTATCCCGGTGAATAACGTGATGGCGCTGGGCGGCATCGCGCGTAAAAACCGCGTCATCATGCAGGCCTGCTGCGACGTCCTCAACCGTCCGTTGCAGATTGTCGCTTCTGACCAGTGCTGCGCGCTGGGCGCCGCCATCTTCGCCGCCGTCGCCGCGGGTGTTTACCGCGATATTCCTGCCGCTCAGGCGTTGATGGCCAGCCGCGTCGAAAGCACCCTCCAGCCACGCCCACAGCAGGCGCAGCGCTTTGAAGAGCTTTATCAGCGCTACCAGCAATGGGCGCTGAGCGCCGAACAACACTATCTCCCTGTCGCTGCACCATCGGCTACCGCGCCGTCCGCCACAGCAGCGCTGACTCATTAAGGATACGACGATGACCATTTTTAATAATTATGAAGTCTGGTTTGTAATTGGCAGCCAGCACCTTTACGGGCCGGAAGCACTGCGCCAGGTAACACAGCACGCGGAACAGGTGGTTAATGCCCTGAATGCGGAAGCAAAACTACCGTGCAAACTGGTGCTGAAACCGCTGGGCACGCGCCCGGATGAGATCACCGCGATTTGCCGTGATGCCAACTACGACGACAAATGTGCGGGCATGGTGGTGTGGCTGCACACCTTCTCGCCGGCGAAAATGTGGATCAACGGCCTGACCATCCTCAACAAACCGCTGCTGCAATTCCATACCCAGTTCAATGCCTCCCTGCCGTGGGACAGCATCGATATGGACTTTATGAACCTGAACCAGACCGCGCACGGCGGCCGTGAATTCGGCTTTATCGGCGCGCGTATGCGTCAGCAGCACAGCGTGGTGACCGGTCACTGGCAGGATAAAAACGCGCACGAACGTATCGGTGCGTGGATGCGTCAGGCGGTTTCTAAGCAAGATACCCGTCACCTGAAAGTGTGCCGCTTTGGCGACAACATGCGTGAAGTGGCCGTCACCGACGGCGATAAAGTCGCGGCACAAATTAAGTTTGGTTTCTCCGTCAATACCTGGGCGGTGGGCGACCTGGTGCAGGTGGTCAACGCGGTGAGCGATGGCGATATCAACGCACTGGTCGACGAATACGAAAGCAGCTACCGCCTGACACCTGCCGCGCAAATCAACGGCGACAAACGCCAGAACGTGCTGGACGCCGCGCGTATTGAGCTTGGGATGAAGCGCTTCCTCGAAGAGGGAGGGTTCCATGCTTTCACAACCACATTTGAAGATCTCCATGGCCTGAAACAACTTCCGGGCCTGGCGGTACAACGTCTGATGCAGCAGGGCTATGGCTTTGCGGGCGAAGGCGACTGGAAAACCGCCGCTCTGCTTCGCATCATGAAGGTGATGTCAACCGGTCTGCAGGGCGGCACCTCCTTTATGGAGGATTACACCTACCACTTCGACAACGGCAACGACCTGGTGCTCGGCTCGCACATGCTGGAAGTCTGTCCGTCGATCGCGGTGGAAGAGAAACCGATCCTCGATGTGCAGCCGCTGGGTATCGGTGGCAAAGCCGATCCGGCTCGTTTGATCTTCAACACCCAAACCGGCCCGGCAATTGTCGCAAGCCTGGTGGATCTGGGCGATCGTTTCCGTCTGCTGGTCAACACCATCGAAACGGTAGCAACCCCGCACGATCTGCCGAAATTGCCGGTCGCCAACGCCCTGTGGAAAGCGCAGCCGGATCTGCAAACTGCTTCCGAAGCGTGGATCATCGGCGGCGGCGCGCACCATACCGTGTTCAGCCACGCCCTGACGCTGGACGATATGCGCCAGTTCGCTGAGCTGCACGGTATCGAGATTACGGTTATCGACAACGACACCCGCCTGCCCGCGTTTAAAGACGCGCTGCGCTGGAACGAGGTTTATTACGGATTACGTCGTTAACACTCTCACCCCGGCCCTCTCCCCACACCCGCACAGTCTGTCCCCTCTCCCTCAGGGAGAGGGTTAGGGTGAGGGTAAAAGGCACTATCAGGAGCCAACATGTTAGAAGATCTCAAACGCCAGGTGCTCGACGCTAACCTGGCGCTGCCAAAACATAACCTGGTCACCCTCACCTGGGGCAACGTCAGCGCCGTCGATCGGGAGAAAGGTGTTTTTGTGATTAAACCTTCCGGCGTCGATTACAGCGTAATGACCGCCGACGATATGGTAGTGGTCAGCATCGCCACCGGCGAGGTGGTGGAAGGCAACAAAAAACCGTCTTCCGACACCCCAACGCATCGCCTGCTCTACCAGGCATTTCCCACCATCGGCGGCATAGTGCACACCCACTCCCGTCACGCCACCATCTGGGCGCAGGCGGGGCAAGCCATACCTGCGACCGGCACCACTCACGCAGACTATTTCTATGGCACCATTCCCTGCACACGCAAAATGACCGATGCGGAAATCAACGGCGAGTACGAATGGGAAACCGGTAACGTGATTGTCGAAACCTTTGAAAAACAGGGCATCGACGCCGCGCAAATGCCGGGCGTGCTGGTACATTCCCACGGCCCGTTCGCGTGGGGGAAAAACGCGGAAGACGCGGTACATAACGCCATCGTGCTGGAAGAAGTGGCCTATATAGGTATCTTCTGCCGCCAGCTTGCCCCGCAATTGCCGGACATGCAGCAAACGCTCTTGGATAAGCACTATCTGCGTAAGCATGGCGCGAAGGCGTATTACGGGCAGTAATACGAAGATGGTCTGTAATCAGACCATCTTTTATTTTTACTCTGCTTAAAACCGCTCTTTAACTTTATTTAAAGGCACGCTATTTTATCCATCCTTAAAAATAAGCATTCATTCATATTAAGAATGAATCAGGATAAATAACGTGCCCCCTGAAATTAAATATTCTCTGAATAAAAAATTAATCTTTCGTATTGTGCTGGAAGACAACTTTTTTATTGTGGCAACCATCCCAGTCAGCCTGCTGATTCTACTGATTTTTTCAATGTTTATCGGCGTACCGTTTCTCTCCATGGCCTTAGGCGCGCTTGGCGTGACGCTGGTTGCAGAGCTGCTACTGGCCCTGGCAATATTTCTTTATTCTTACTGGATAAAATCAAGAACGCCGTCACAGATTGTGCTCAATGCAGATGCCATCACCCTTGATAATAAAACCTGGCAGTGGGCAAGCATTGAAAGCATAAAACTCACACCTAATATTTACCCGATGAATAAAAAATACCATCTGGCGATCACGGACCACGCAGGGAAGAAAACCACCTGGTTTCTGGGATATGGGCACGGTACAAAGTGGGTGATTTTTTCCGAATACCAGTCGCTGTGTGAGCAGGTGGCGTTTTTCTGCGAAAGCGAGCCGGGCAAATTTCAGTCCTATTGAAAACGCACCTGTACAAAAAACCAGTTAAAAGCAATAAAACCAGGTTATAATCAGCGCTTATTCATCAGGTGAGAAACACGTGTGGCGCAGGCGCAAGCTGGCTTTATCTTAACCCGCCACTGGCGGGACACTCCCCAGGGGACAGAAGTCACCTTCTGGCTGGCGACGGATGCCGGCCCGCTCGCCGTGACGCTGCCACCGCAGGAGTCGGTTGCCTTTATTCCAGAAGCGCAACGCGCGCAGACGGAGCGCCTGTTACAGGGTGAGCGCGATGCCCGCCTTGCTCCTCTCACCTTAAAAGATTTTCACCGCCAGCCGGTATTTGGCCTCTACTGCCGCTCTCATCGCCAGTTGATGCGCCTCGATAAACTGCTGCGCGAAAACGGCATCACCGTTTATGAAGCCGACATTCGCCCGCCGGAACGCTATCTCATGGAACGCTTTATCACTGCACCGGTGTGGTTCGATGGCGACGCGCGCGGTCATGGTCTGGTGAATGCACGGCTAAAACCTCATGACACCTATCGCCCGACGCTGAAGTGGGCCTCTATCGATATCGAAACGACCCGCCACGGCGAGCTGTATTGCATCGGCATTGAAGGTTGCGGTCAGCGCGTGGTCTACATGCTCGGCCCGGCCAACGGTGAAGCCTCGGAAATAGATTTTGAGCTGGAATATGTCGCCAGCCGCCCGCAACTTTTAGAAAAACTGAATGCCTGGTTCGCTCAGCACGATCCGGATGTGATTATCGGCTGGAACGTGGTGCAGTTCGATTTACGCGTCCTACAAAAACACGCCGAGCGCTACCGTATTCCGCTGATGCTGGGGCGTGGCAATAGCGAGCTGGAGTGGCGCGAACACGGGTTTAAGAATGGCGTCTTCTTCGCCCAGGCTAACGGGCGGCTGATTCTCGACGGCATTGAAGCGCTGAAGTCCGCGTTCTGGAACTTTTCTTCATTTTCACTGGAAGCGGTGGCGCAGGAGCTGTTAGGTGAAGGTAAGGCGATTGATAATCCGTGGGATCGTATGGACGAAATTGACCGCCGTTTCGCCGAAGATAAGCCCGCACTGGCAAAATATAACCTCAAAGACTGCGAACTGGTGACACAAATCTTCCACAAAACGGAGATCATGCCGTTCCTGCTGGAACGCGCTACCGTCAACGGTCTGGCGGTCGACCGCCACGGTGGTTCTGTCGCCGCCTTCTGCCACCTCTATTTTCCGCGTATGCATCGTCTGGGATACGTCGCGCCCAATTTAGGCGAAGTACCGCCACAGGCGAGCCCCGGCGGCTACGTGATGGACTCGCGCCCCGGTTTGTACGATTCGGTGCTGGTGCTCGATTACAAAAGCCTGTATCCGTCGATTATCCGTTCATTTTTGATTGACCCGGTTGGGCTGGTTGAAGGTATGAATCAGCCGGATGCAAAACACAGCACCGAAGGTTTTCTCGGTGCCTGGTTCTCGCGTGAAAAACACTGCTTGCCGGGGATCGTCGGCCAAATCTGGCACGCTCGCGATGACGCCAAACAGCATAAAAACAAACCGCTCTCGCAGGCGCTGAAGATCATCATGAACGCGTTTTACGGCGTGCTCGGCACCAGCGCCTGTCGCTTTTTCGATCCGCGCCTGGCGTCGTCGATCACCATGCGCGGACACGCGATCATGCGCCAGACCAAAGCACTTATCGAGTCCAAAGGTTACGACGTGATCTACGGCGATACGGACTCGACCTTTGTGTGGCTTAAAAAAGCACATGATGAAAACGCCGCGGCGAAAATTGGCCGCGATCTCGTTGAGTTTGTTAACCAGTGGTGGGCCGATGAGCTCCAAAAATCGGGCTTAACCAGCGCGCTGGAGCTGGAGTTTGAAACTCACTTTTGTCGCTTCCTGATGCCAACCATTCGCGGCGCCGACACGGGCAGTAAAAAACGCTACGCAGGTATGATTCAGGAAGGCAATGAACAAAGAATGCTTTATAAGGGCCTTGAAACAGTGCGCACCGACTGGACGCCGCTGGCACAACAGTTCCAGCAGGAACTCTATCTGCGTATCTTCCGCAACGAGCCTTACCGCGACTATATTCTTGAAACCATCGATAACCTGATGTCGGGCAAACTCGACAGTAAGCTGGTCTACCGCAAGCGCCTGCGCCGTCCGCTGGCTGACTATCAGCGCAACGTGCCGCCGCATGTGCGCGCCGCGCGTCTGGCGGACGAACACAACGCACGCCTCGGCCGCCCGCTGCAATATCAGCAACGCGGCAGCATCAAATATGTCTGGACTACCAGCGGCCCGGAGCCGCGGGATTATCAACAGTCGCCGCTCGATTACGAGCACTATCTGACGAAACAATTAGCGCCAGTCGCCGAAGGAATTCTCCCCTTTGTCGACGACGATTTTGCTACAATAGTGACGGGGCAACTGGGGCTATTTTGACAGGTGACTAACGCCGCGCCATCCAGTACCATAGCGCCCTTTCCATTCCTGGACCTCATTCATTCGCCGCCTCTCCTTCAGGCGGTGGATGGGTATTGCCTGCAATTTACAAAGAGATAGAGCCGAACACTTATGCCTTTTACACTTGGTCAACGCTGGATCAGCGATACAGAAAGCGAACTGGGACTTGGTACTGTAGTTGCAATGGATGCACGCACCGTCACCCTGCTCTTTCCGGCGACCGGAGAGAACCGTCTGTATGCTCGTAGCGACTCCCCCGTGACCCGCGTGATGTTCAATCCTGGCGACACGATCACAAGCCATGATGGCTGGCAGTTGCACGTTGATGAAGTTATTGAAGAAAAAGGCCTGCTGGCCTACGTCGGCACCCGTCTGGATACCGAAGAAGCCAATGTGGTGCTGCGTGAAGTACTGCTCGACAGCAAACTGGTTTTCAGTAAACCACAAGATCGCCTGTTTGCCGGGCAAATCGACCGTATGGATCGCTTTGCCCTGCGCTACCGTGCGCGTAAATATCAGAGCGAGCAGTACCGCATGCCTTACAGCGGCCTGCGTGGGCAGCGTACCAGCCTGATCCCTCACCAGCTCAACATCGCCCACGATGTGGGTCGTCGCCACGCACCGCGCGTGCTGTTGGCCGATGAAGTGGGTTTGGGGAAAACCATCGAAGCCGGGATGATCCTGCATCAACAGTTGCTTTCAGGCGCCGCTCAGCGCGTGCTGATCATCGTGCCGGAAACCCTCCAGCACCAGTGGCTGGTTGAGATGCTGCGCCGCTTCAACCTGCGCTTTGCGCTGTTTGACGATGAGCGCTATGCCGAAGCGCAGCACGACGCCTATAACCCGTTTGAAACCGAACAACTGGTCATTTGCTCGCTGGACTTCGTGCGCCGCAACAAGCAACGCCTGGAGCACCTGTGCGACGCCGAATGGGACATCATGGTGGTCGATGAAGCGCATCACCTGGTGTGGAGCGAAGACGCGCCAAGCCGTGAATATCAGTGCATCGAACAACTGGCTGAACGCGTGCCGGGCGTTCTGTTGCTAACCGCAACGCCGGAACAGCTGGGGATGGAGAGCCACTTTGCCCGACTGCGCCTGCTCGACCCGAACCGCTTCCACGATTTTGAGCAGTTTGTCGAAGAACAGAAAAACTATCGCCCGGTGGCCGACGCGGTCGCGCTACTGCTGGCGGGCAACAAACTCAGCAACGACGAGTTGAACACGCTGGGCGAACTGATTGGCGAGCAGGATATCGAAGCCCTGCTGCAAACGGCGAACAGCGACCGCGACGGTGCAGAAGCCGCGCGCCAGGAACTGATCAGCATGCTGATGGATCGCCACGGCACCAGCCGCGTGCTGTTCCGTAACACCCGTAACGGCGTGAAGGGCTTCCCAAAACGCGAGCTGCACACCATTAAACTGCCGTTGCCGACACAGTATCAAACCGCGATTAAAGTCTCCGGCATTATGGGCGCGCGCAAAAGTGCGGAAGAACGCGCTCGCGATATGCTTTATCCGGAGCAGATTTATCAGGAATTTGAAGGGGATACTGGCACCTGGTGGAACTTCGATCCGCGTGTGGAATGGCTGATGGGTTACCTGACCAGCCACCGCTCACAGAAAGTGCTGGTGATTTGCGCCAAAGCCGCCACCGCGCTGCAACTGGAACAGGTATTGCGCGAGCGTGAAGGCATTCGCGCCGCCGTGTTCCACGAAGGGATGTCGATTATCGAACGCGATCGCGCAGCGGCCTGGTTTGCTGAAGAAGACAGCGGCGCGCAGGTGCTGCTGTGCTCTGAAATCGGTTCAGAAGGCCGTAACTTCCAGTTTGCCAGCAATCTGGTGATGTTCGACCTGCCGTTCAACCCGGATCTGCTGGAGCAGCGTATTGGTCGTCTGGACCGTATTGGTCAGGCGCACGATATTCAGATCCACGTGCCGTATCTGGAACGCACCGCGCAGTCCGTGCTGGTGCGCTGGTTCCATGAAGGTCTGGACGCGTTCGAGCATACCTGCCCGACGGGCCGCACCATCTATGACAGCGTGCACGATCAGTTGATCAACTACTTAGCCGCGCCGGAAAACACTGACGGCTTTGACGAGCTGATTAAAACCTGTCGCGAACAGCATGACGCGCTGAAAGCGCAGCTGGAACAGGGCCGCGACCGTCTGCTGGAAATCCATTCCAACGGCGGCGAGAAAGCGCAGGCGCTGGCCGAGAGCATTGAAGAGCAGGATGACGATACCAACCTGATCGCCTTTGCCATGAACCTGTTTGATATCGTGGGCATCAACCAGGACGATCGCGGGGAAAACCTGATTGTCCTGACCCCATCCGACCACATGCTGGTGCCGGATTTCCCGGGCCTGCCGGAAGATGGCTGCACCGTCACCTTCGAGCGTGACATTGCGCTGTCCCGCGAAGATGCGCAGTTCCTGACCTGGGAACATCCGATTATTCATAATGGTCTGGATCTGATCCTCTCCGGCGATACGGGCAGCAGCACCATTTCCCTGCTGAAAAACAAAGCGCTGCCGGTTGGAACGCTGCTGGTTGAACTGATTTACGTCGTGGAAGCCAATGCGCCGAAACAACTGCAGCTCAACCGCTTCCTGCCGCCAACGCCGGTGCGCATGCTGCTGGATAAAAACGGCAATAATCTGGCGGCTCAGGTCGAGTTTGAAACCTTTAACCGTCAGCTTAGCGCGGTAAACCGCCACACGGGCAGCAAGCTGGTCAATGCAGTACAGCAGGACGTTCACGCGATTCTGCAACTGGGCGAAGGCCAGATTGCCAAAGCCGCGCAGGCGCTGATTGATTCGGCGCGCAGTGAAGCAGATGAAAAACTGAGTGCCGAACTATCGCGTCTTGAAGCCCTGAAAGCGGTCAACCCGAACATTCGTGATGACGAGCTTTCCGCTATCGAAAGCAACCGCCAGCAGGTGATGGAAAGCCTGTCACAGGCTGCCTGGCGTCTGGATGCGCTGCGCCTGATCGTCGTGACGCACCAGTAACAGGAGCCCGCTATGGGAATGGAAAACTACAATCCGCCGCAGGATCCGTGGCTGGTTATTCTCTATCAGGACGAGCACATTATGGTGGTCAACAAGCCGAGCGGCTTGTTGTCCGTGCCGGGCCGTCAGGAAGAGCATAAAGACAGCGTGATGCTGCGTGTGCAGCGCGACTATCCGCAGGCCGAATCCGTCCATCGACTGGATATGGCAACCAGCGGCGTCATTGTGGTGGCCCTGACCAAAGCGGCTGAGCGTGAGCTTAAACGTCAGTTCCGCGAACGCGAGCCGAAAAAGCAGTACGTGGCGCGCGTTTGGGGACATCCGAAGCCGGAAGAGGGTCTGGTGGATTTACCGCTGATTTGCGACTGGCCGAACCGGCCTAAGCAGAAGGTGTGTTATGAAACCGGCAAAGCGGCGCAGACCGAGTATGAAGTGCTGGAGTACGCGGACGACAATACCGCCCGCGTGTTGCTAAAGCCGATTACCGGGCGCTCGCACCAGTTGCGCGTGCATATGCTGGCGTTAGGGCATCCCATTCTGGGCGACCGCTTTTACGCGACACCCGAAGCGCTGGCGATGGCTCCACGTCTGTTGCTACATGCACAGACGCTGACGATTACGCATCCGGCGTTTGGCAACAGTATGACGTTTAAAGCGCCGGTGGATTTTTGAGGCCTCTGCGGGCTGATGCCCTCACCCCGGCCCTCTCCCGCAGGGAGAGGGAGAAAACCGCACCGTCTGTTCCCTCTCCCTGTGGGAGAGGGTTAGGGTGAGGGGCGCCCACCACACAATCTTACTTAAACCCTTTCTGTTCCTTAATCAGCTCGTACGCACTCTGAATTTCCTGCGCTTTTTGCTTCGCCATCTCCATCATTTCCGGCGGTAAACCTTTCGCCACCAGTTTATCCGGATGATGTTCGCTCATCAGCTTGCGGTACGCACGTTTAATGGTCGTCGCATCGTCAGTACTTTTCACGCCGAGCACATTACAGGCATCTTCCAGCGTCGGGCCACGCTGCGCCTGTTGCCAGCCGCCTGCGCCTTGAGATTGCTGCTGATAACCGCCACCAAACTGCGCCCCGCCCTGCATCATGCGCAGGAACTGATCGAACTGCGCGCGTGAAATCCCGAGTTCTTCGGCAATCACATACAGCACATCGCGTTCATTTGGATGCAATGAACCGTCGGCAAATGCCGCCTGAATCTGAATTTCAAGAAACATCCTAATCAGATCGAAACGACCAAAGCAGACGCTACGGAACTGACGCATTTTTTCGCGCAGCGGGTAGTTATCTGATTTGCCCACACGAAACGCTTGCTGCGCTGCGGTACGCGATGCACCGTGCAGATTCATTCTGTCCATCAACAGGCTGGCGATATGAATATCCGCCTCCGTAACACGCCCTTTCGATTTGGTCAGGTGGCCCATGACTTCAAAGGTGGTGGAAAAGAAGAGGGACTGACGCTCCTGTTGATTCGCAAACCAGTTCATCCGGCGGCTGCGCGCCTTATCAAACATGTGTCCCACGAGTAAACCGAGGACGACGCCCCAGAACCCGCCACCCATCATTAAGGCGATGGCCACACCAATCACTTTACCCCAATACTGCATATACTCCCCAAATCGTCATGCCAGCGGCTAAAATATGCATTATCATACCCGTCATTCAATGCCGTGCCTAACACCTCTGGCCGGGACGGGCAGGATAAGTACTAGCGTCAAGCCGTTGAGTACGTTAGTCTCTGACCGTTTGCAAGCCGCAATGCTATAGATGACGGAACAACAAATACAACGTATGAAAAAACGTATTCCCACCCTCCTGGCGACGATGATTGCCAGTGCCTTGTACAGCCAGCAGGGCATGGCTGCCGATCTCGCTTCGCAATGTATGCTAGGCGTGCCGAGCTACGACCGTCCATTAGTGAAAGGCGAGACCAACGATCTGCCTGTCACCATTAACGCCGATCACGCAAAAGGGAATTACCCTGATAACGCGGTGTTTACGGGCAATGTCGATATCAACCAGGGAAATAGCCGCTTGCAGGCAGATGAAGTTCAGCTTCATCAAAAACAGCCTGAAGGCCAGACTGCGCCCGTGCGCACGGTTGATGCCCTCGGTAATGTACACTATGACGATAACCAGGTGATCCTGAAAGGTCCGAAAGCCTGGTCGAATCTCAATACCAAAGATACCAACGTCTGGGAAGGTGATTACCAGATGGTGGGTCGCCAGGGCCGCGGAACAGCGGATCTGATGAAACAGCGCGGCGAAAACCGTTATACCATTCTCGAAAACGGTACCTTCACGTCATGTCTGCCGGGTTCCAATACCTGGAGCGTTGTTGGTTCTGAAGTTATTCAGGACCGTGAAGAAGAAGTTGCGGAAATCTGGAACGCCCGTTTTAAAGTGGGCCCGGTTCCGATTTTTTATAGCCCTTATTTACAGTTACCGATCGGCGATAAGCGTCGTTCCGGCTTCCTGATCCCCAATGCCCGGTACAGCACCAAGAACTACTTTGAGTTCTACTTGCCGTACTACTGGAACATCGCGCCGAACATGGATGCGACCATCACGCCGCACTATATGCACCGACGTGGCGGCATCATGTGGGAAAACGAGTTCCGCTATCTGACCAAGGCGGGCGCGGGTTTGATGGAACTCGACTATCTGCCGTCGGATAAAGTCTACAGCGATGAGCACCCGGATGACGATAACAGCCGTCGCTGGATGTTCTACTGGCGTCATGCCGGCGTGCTGGATCAGGTGTGGCGCTTTAACGTCGACTACACCAAAGTCAGCGACCCGAACTATTTCAACGACTTTGACTCCAAGTACGGCTCCAGTACCGACGGCTACGCGACGCAAAAATTCAGCGTTGGCTATGCGGTGCAGAACTTCGACGCCACCGTGTCGACAAAACAGTTCCAGGTCTTCGACCGAACCAACAGTAACTCTTACTCTGCCGAGCCGCAGCTGGATGTAAACTTCTATCAAAACGATGTGGGGCCGTTCGATACGCGTATCTACGGTCAGGCGGTGAATTTTGTTAACACCAACAGCGATCGTCCGGAAGCGACGCGTCTGCACCTTGAGCCGACGATAAACCTGCCGCTGTCTAACGGTTGGGGTAGCCTGAATACCGAAGCGAAGCTGTTAGCTACTCATTATCAACAAAAGAACGTTGAAAACACCCGGTACGATGACTCGGTTAACCGTGTGATGCCGCAGTTTAAAGTCGACGGCAAAATGGTGTTTGAGCGCGATATGGACTGGTCTGCGGGTTATACCCAGACGCTGGAACCGCGCGCACAGTACCTCTACGTGCCATATCGCGATCAAAGCAACATCTACAACTACGACTCATCGCTGCTGCAATCCGACTACAGCGGGCTGTTCCGTGACCGTACCTACGGCGGCCTTGACCGCATTGCGTCAGCCAACCAGGTGACGACCGGTCTCACATCTCGCGTTTATGATGAGTCTGCGGTTGAACGTTTTAACGTTTCTATTGGTCAAATCTACTATTTCACCGAGTCTCGTACCGGTGATGATACAACGACCTGGCAAAATGATAACAACACCGGTTCACTGGTGTGGGCGGGAGACACCTATTTACGTCTGACCGACCGTTGGGGCCTGCGTGGCGGCATCCAGTACGATAAACGTCTGGATAACATCTCCACCAGCAGTACTACCCTTGAGTATCGCCGTGACCAGGATCGTTTAGTCCAGCTGAGCTACCGTTATGCCAGCCCGGAATATATCCAGGCGACATTACCGTCTAACTACTCGACGTCAGAGCAGTATAAGAACGGGATTTCTCAGGTGGGCGGTATAGCCAGTTGGCCGATCGCCGATCGCTGGTCTGTTGTTGGCGCGTACTACTTCGACACCAACAGCCACAAACCGGCCGATCAAATGCTGGGTGTGCAGTATAACTCCTGCTGCTATGCCATCCGTGTTGGCTACGAACGTAAGCTGAACGGCTGGGATAACGAAGGGGCGAAAGATCACGCCGTATACGATAACGTAATCGGCTTTAATATTGAGCTTCGTGGATTGAGTTCGAACTATGGTCTGGGTACCCAGCAAATGCTGCGTTCGAATATTCTGCCGTACCAGAACTCGCTGTAACGACACTGACAGAAACTTAAGCCGCCGAGCGGTTTGTTAATTGAAATGGAAAAAGTATGAAGAACTGGAAAACGCTGCTTCTTGGTATCGCGTTAGTCGCGAATACCAGTTTCGCCGCCCCGCAGGTTGTCGATAAAGTAGCAGCCGTCGTAAACAATGGTGTCGTACTTGAGAGCGACGTCAACGGTCTGATGCAATCCGTCAAACTCAACGCCGGCCAGGCAGGACAACAACTGCCGGACGACGCGACTCTGCGCCACCAGATTCTGGAACGTCTGATCATGGATCAGATCATGTTGCAGATGGGTCAGAAAATGGGCATCAAAATTTCTGACGATCAGTTGGATCAAGCTATCGCCAACATCGCGAAGCAGAACAACATGACAACGGATCAGATGCGCAGCCGTCTGGCTTACGATGGGCTGAACTACAGCACCTATCGTGATCAGATCCGCAAAGAGATGATCATCTCTGAAGTGCGTAACAACGAAGTGCGTCGTCGCGTTTCCGTCCTGCCGCAGGAAGTGGACGCGCTGGCAAGCCAGATTGGCGACCAGAACGATGCCAGCACTGAACTGAATCTGAGTCACATCCTGATCCCGCTGCCGGAAAACCCCTCTTCTGACCAGGTGAACGAAGCACAAAGCCAGGCAGAATCCATCGTTGAGCAGGCGCGCGGCGGTGCGGATTTTGGCAAACTCGCTATCTCCTACTCTGCTGACCAGCAGGCGCTGAAAGGCGGCCAAATGGGTTGGGGGCGCATTCAGGAGCTGCCGGGCATCTTTGCTCAGGCGCTGACTACCGCCAAAAAAGGCGATATCGTTGGCCCGATTCGTTCCGGCGTTGGCTTCCATATCCTGAAAATCAACGATATGCGCGGCGGCTCTCAAAGCATCTCCGTGACCGAAGTGCACTCTCGCCACATTCTGCTGAAACCGTCGCCCATCATGACCGACGAACAGGCACGCGTGAAGCTTGAGCAGGTTGCCGCCGATATTCGTAGCGGTAAAACCACCTTCGATAAAGCGGCAAAAGAGCTGTCTCAGGATCCCGGTTCTGCCAACCAGGGCGGCGATTTAGGTTGGGCAACGCCGGATATGTACGATCCTGCATTCCGCGATGCGCTGATGAAACTGAATAAAGGCCAGATGAGCGCTCCGGTTCACTCCTCTTTCGGCTGGCACTTAATCGAATTGCTGGACACCCGTAAGGTTGACCGCACCGATGCCGCGCAGAAAGACAAAGCCTACCGCATGCTGATGAACCGTAAGTTCTCTGAAGAAGCGGCAACCTGGATGCAGGAACAGCGCGCCAGCGCCTATGTCAAAATTCTGAGCAACTAATGACGACAACCCATCGTGTGGTGATCACGCCCGGCGAACCCGCCGGGATTGGTCCGGATCTGGTTATCCAGCTCGCCCAGCGCGATTGGCCCGTTGAACTGGTGGTGTGCGCCGATGGCGCACTCCTCAGTGAGCGAGCCACGCTTCTCGGCCTTCCGCTTTCTCTTCTGCCTTACTCCCCTAACGAATCCGCCCAACCGCAACGCGCCGGTACGCTCACCCTGCTTTCTGTGCCGCTACGCGCGCCAGTGACGCCTGGCGAGCTTAACGTGCAGAATGGTCACTATGTGGTGGATACGCTGGCACGCGCCTGTGACGGCTGCCTGAGTGGTGAATTTGCCGCTTTGATTACCGGGCCGGTACATAAGGGCATCATTAACGACGCGGGCGTGCCTTTTACCGGGCATACGGAGTTCTTTGAAGAGCGCTCGCACGCGGCGAAAGTGGTGATGATGCTGGCGACGGAAGAACTGCGTGTGGCGCTGGCGACGACACACCTGCCATTAAAGGACGTGAGCGATGCAATCACGGTCGACTTGCTCGACGAAGTGATCACCATTTTGCATCACGACCTGCAAACCAAATTTGGCATCGCCCATCCGCATATTCTGGTGTGCGGCCTCAACCCGCATGCGGGAGAAGGCGGTCATATGGGGACGGAAGAGATAGACACCATTATCCCGGTGCTGAATACGCTGCGCGCGAAAGGCATGAATCTGAGTGGGCCGCTGCCTGCCGATACCCTTTTCCAGCCCAAGTATCTTGATAATGCCGACGCGGTGCTCGCAATGTACCACGATCAGGGCCTACCCGTGCTAAAATACCAGGGCTTTGGCCGTGGCGTGAATATCACCCTCGGTTTACCCTTTATTCGAACCTCTGTTGACCACGGCACAGCCCTTGAACTGGCAGGCCACGGAAAAGCAGAGGTCGGCAGTTTTATTACGGCGCTTAATCTCGCCATCAAAATGATTGTTAACTCTAAATGAATAATCGAGTCCACCAGGGCCACTTAGCCCGTAAACGCTTCGGGCAAAACTTCCTTAACGATCAGTTCGTTATCGACAGCATCGTTTCGGCGATCAATCCGCAAAAAGGCCAGGCGATGGTTGAAATCGGCCCGGGTCTTGCCGCATTGACTGAGCCGGTTGGCGAACGCCTTGACGAACTGACCGTCATCGAACTTGACCGTGACCTTGCCGCACGTCTGAAAACCCACCCGTTCCTGGGGCCAAAGCTGACCATTTATCAGCAGGATGCCATGACCATGAATTTCGGTGAGCTTTCACAAACACTGGGTCAGCCACTACGCGTCTTCGGCAACCTGCCGTATAACATCTCGACGCCGCTGATGTTCCATCTGTTTAGCTATACTAATGCGATCGCCGACATGCACTTCATGTTGCAAAAAGAGGTGGTTAACCGTCTGGTTGCAGGCCCGAACAGCAAGGCGTATGGTCGTTTAACGGTGATGGCGCAGTATTACTGCCAGGTTATCCCGGTACTCGAAGTGCCGCCGAGCGCCTTTACGCCACCGCCTAAAGTCGATTCCGCCGTCGTGCGTCTGGTGCCGCACAGCACCATGCCGTATCCGGTGAAAGACGTTCGCGTGCTGAGCCGCATCACCACAGAGGCGTTTAACCAGCGTCGTAAAACGATCCGCAACAGTCTCGGCAACCTGTTCAGCGTTGAAGTTCTGACAGAACTGGGCGTCGATCCGACCATGCGGGCAGAAAATATCTCTGTTGCGCAGTACTGCAAGATGGCCAACTATCTGGCAGAGAACGCGCCGCCGAAGGAGAGCTAGACCATGATTGATTCGCCTCGAGTTTGCGTCCAGGTTCAAAGTGTTTACATTGAATCGCAGTCTCTACCGGAAGAAGAGCGTTATGTCTTCGCTTACACGGTAACCATCCGCAACCTCGGGCGAACTCAGGTTCAGCTACTGAGTCGTTACTGGCTTATTACCAACGGTCATGGCCGTGAAACCGAAGTACAAGGCGAGGGCGTCGTTGGCGTCCAGCCGCATATCGCCCCCGGTGACGAATATCAGTACACCAGCGGCGCGGTACTGGAAACCCCGCTTGGCACCATGCAGGGCCACTATGAAATGGTCGATATCGACGGCAATCCGTTCTCTATCGACATTCCCGTATTCCGTCTCTTTGTCCCGACACTAATCCATTAAAAAC
Organism: Pseudocitrobacter faecalis; assembly: GCF_965231525.1. Lineage (NCBI taxonomy): Bacteria > Pseudomonadati > Pseudomonadota > Gammaproteobacteria > Enterobacterales > Enterobacteriaceae > Pseudocitrobacter > Pseudocitrobacter faecalis. Next base: position 3,683,519 of record NZ_CBDDNJ010000002.1, read on the forward strand.
ACATGGCTACATACCTTATTGGCGACATTCACGGTTGCTTTGATGAGTTGATCGCATTGCTCGATCAGGTGGAGTTTACTCCAGGGACAGACACGCTGTGGCTGACCGGCGATCTGGTCGCGCGCGGCCCCGGCTCTCTGGACGTGCTGCGCTATGTCAAATCGATGGGCGATAACGTACGTATTGTTCTCGGCAACCATGACCTGCATCTGCTGGCGGTGTTTGCGGGGATCAGCCGCAATAAGCCCAAAGACCGTCTTAACGCGCTGCTGGAAGCGCCAGACGCTGACGACCTGCTCAACTGGCTACGTCGCCAGCCACTGATGCAGGTAGATGAAGAGAAGAAACTGGTGATGGCTCACGCCGGGTTCACGCCGCAATGGGACATGGAAACCGCGAAACAGTGCGCGCGTGACGTTGAAGCCGTGCTGTCGAGCGACTCCTATCCCTTCTTCCTCGATGCGATGTATGGCGATATGCCGAATAACTGGTCGCCGCAGTTAACTGGCCTGGCGCGTCTGCGGTTTATCACTAATGCCTTCACCCGCATGCGCTACTGTTTCCCGAACGGGCAACTCGATATGTACACCAAAGAAGCGCCGGAAAACGCCCCTGCGCCGCTGAAACCCTGGTTTGCGATTCCCGGGCCGGTCACGGATGAGTACAGCGTGGTGTTTGGCCACTGGGCGTCTCTGGAAGGTCGTGGTACGCCGGAAGGCGTCTATGCACTGGATACGGGATGTTGCTGGGGCGGGGACTTAACCTGCCTGCGCTGGGAAGATAAGCAGTATTTCACTCAGGCGTCGAATCGACATATCGATCCAAGAATGGGCGAGGCTGTGGCGTCCTGACCCCTCACCCTAACCCTCTCCCACAAGGAGAGGGAAACGTCTCTGCTCAATATTGAACCCGGCACCGATTTTCTCCCTCTCCCTGTGGGAGAGGGCCGGGGTGAGGGCCCCTATCGGCGCTCTAAAATCTCAAAACAATAACTATGCGAATTCTGCTCATCCGCGTCGTGGAATTCGCTAAACACGGATTCCCACTGGTCCGGATCGTAATCCGGGAAGTGCGTGTCGCCTTCCACTTCCGCATCAATATGCGTCAGATACAGCTTGTGCGCTTTCGGCAGGAACTGCTCGTAAATACGACCGCCGCCAATCACCATAATTTCTTCGACATCGCCGCAGGCGGCAATGGCTTCATCCACCGATTTCACCCACTGGACGCGATCGTCAGTACCCGGCTGGCTGCTGATAACGATGTTTTTACGGCCCGGCAGCGGGCGACCGATCGATTCCCAGGTCAGGCGACCCATCACGACAGGTTTGTTAAGCGTGTTGCGTTTAAACCACGCCAGATCGGCGGGGAGATTCCAGGGCATGGCGTTTTCCATGCCGATGACGCGATCTACCGCTAGCGCAGCAATCAGACTGATCATTGAGTGTTTCCCGGATACAAAAAAATTGTCGCCACTATACGGAAAGCATAATCTTTCGTCGACTGGGCGCAGAGTAAAGAATACGAAAATTTTCAGAATTGCTGGCGAGCCCACGGGAGTGAAGTGGACCGCCAGCATTACAGGTAAGTAGAAACAGCGAGTTAGCCGTAAACCCTGCGTAACATCACATTTTGACTATCAGGCGGACGGCTTCACTTCAGGCTCATCCGCGGGGTTGCCGCTGTGTTTGCCCTCTTCCGTTCCCTGCCAGCCGTGACGCTGGATAACCGACAGATGATTGCGATCTTCATTGATGATTTCCGTCAGCATCGCGCTGGTGCGTTTGAACACCGCCGCACGCGTCGACGCATCGCTCTCAGCCATTTCCACCATCTCTTCCACCATACGCGTGTTAAAGCGGCGGAACAGATCAGCGCGTTCACGCGCCTCATAAGCACCCAGCCCCAGCGACTCCAGCGCCATGCGGCCCGATTTCAACGCGCCTTCGAAGGTTTCACGTTCCGGCGATTCCACCCCGGCCTGACGCAGTTGAATGTAATGCTCGACGTCGCGTGCGCGGGCGATAATCGTCAGGTTCGGGAAGTGCTCTTTCACCAGTTCAGTCAACTGTAAGCTGGTTTGCGGATCGTCAATAGCGTTAATCAGGACTTCCGCTTTCGCGGCCCCGGCGGATTCCAGCATATCGACGCGCGTCGCATCGCCGTAAAAGACCTTCATGTCGAATTTACGCAGGGTATCAACGTGGTCTGGATCGTGATCGAGGATCACCATTTTCACGCCGCTGGAGAGCAGCAGACGACCGGTAATCTGACCATAACGACCAAAGCCCGCAATAATTACGCGCGGCTGCTCTTCATCAATCTGATCCGCTTCACGCTGCTCACCGCCGCTTTTACGTGCTTCCATACGGGTCAGCAGTACCAGCAGAATCGGCGTCGCCGCCATCGACAAGGCAACCGCCAGCGTCAGAGCTTTCGCCCAGTCAGCATCCAGCACGTTCGCCATCTGCGCCGCGCCAAAGACCACGAACGCGAATTCACTCCCCTGCCCCAGCAGCACCGCAAACCAGGCACGCTGCGAGCGCGGCACCTGCAAGGGTTTAGCGATAAGCCACAACATTACCGATTTGATAATCAGGAAGCCAAACAACAGCGTAATGATGCGCAGCGGATGATCGATAAGCGTACCAAAGTCGATAGACATGCCGACGCCAATGAAGAACAGCCCCAGCAGCAAGCCTTTGAACGGTTCAATATCGCTTTCCAGCGCGTGTCGATACTCGGAACTCGCCAGCAGTACACCCGCCAGAAACGCGCCCATCGCCATCGACAAACCCACTTCTTCCAGCAGCAAACCGAAGCCGAAGACCAGGAACAGCGCCACGGCGCTGAACACTTCGCGCAGGCCGGAACGCGCCACAAAACGCAGCACCGGGCGCGTGACGTAGCGCCCCAGCAGGACAACCAGCACCAGTGCCCCTGCAACCTTAAGCGCAGAAAACGCAAATGCGCCCAGCGTGGTGGATGCGCCGCTGGTTGCCAGTAGCGGAATCATCGCCACCAGCGGGATTGCCGCGATATCCTGGAACAGCAGCACCGCAAACGCGCTACGCCCGACCTGGGAGACGGTCAAGTTACGCTCGTTCATCGCCTGCATGGCAATCGCCGTTGATGAGAGCGCCAGCGTCATGCCGATCAGTTCCGCCACCTGCCAGCGCAGGCCAAGGAACATACAGAACAGGCCAATCAACACGCCGCACACCACCATTTGCAGCAGGCCACCGCCGAAGACCGAGGCGCGCAGTTTCCACAACCGTTTCGGGTCGAGTTCAAGGCCGATGACAAACAGCATCAGCACCACGCCGATTTCCGCAAAGTGCAGAATAGATTCGGCATCCGTCACCAGACGGAAGCCCCACGGGCCGATAATACAGCCGGCAATCAAGTAGCCCAGCACCGAGCCCAGGCCGAGACGAACCGCAATCGGCACAATCAGCGCCGCGGAGCCCAGATAAATCAGCGCCTGAATCAGAGTATGGTTATCCACGATTATCCTCCTGCCAGGCCAGCAAACGCTGTTTGTAGTGACGCGCCTTCGCCTGCAGCGTTTCTTCGTCACAGATAAAGGTGCTATGAAGCGTAAACGGCGGCAACCATTTCAGGCCACAGTAAATCGCCGTCGCTTCCAGCGGCTGCGCCAGCACATCGAACCCAGGGTGGGAGCCAATCTCAAAATGGCTTTCCGCCCCACCCGTGGTGACCGCCCAGAGCATACTTTTGCCGTGCAGCGCGGTTCCGCCATGACCATACGCCCAGCCGTGCGACAGCACTTTGTCCATCCATAGCTTAAGGAGTGGCGGCATGCTGTACCACTGCATGGGGTGTTGAAGGATGATGAGGTCGGCGCGACTCAGTGCATCCTGCTCCGCGGCGATATCGATATTGAAATCTGGATAGAGGCTGTAGAGCGAGCGAATCTCTACGTCGTCCAGCGTCCTTACCTGATCAAGCATCCGCTTATTCGCATGCGAGTGCTGCGGATAAGGATGCGCATAAATAATGAGAATCATGTTTAGCCTGTTATCACTGCATTATTGTTATGTAACAGCAACAGTGTAGACCGCCAGGAGCCTGGCTAACAGAACAATTAGGGGGGAGTTGTGCGGTGGGCACGTGGGTGGCCGCCGCCACCCATCGTCAAATCAAAATCAGTTGTTGAGCTCGTTCATAGATTTAACCTGGTCACGGTTAATCTGCTCAGTTTTGCCGGTTTCAGCATTTTCATAAGAGACCAGTCCGGTGTCATCATCCACCTGCGGCTTGCCGTCAGTTACGATCGTGCGGCCATCGGTAGTTTTCACAGACTGATTCGATGAACAGCCCGCGACGGTGAACAGTGCTGCGGCAGTTAAAATAGAGGTGATTACGATACGTTTTTGCATGATGTTCTCCCTGTTCTCAGACGTCTTATGTCAATTAATTGTTAACTATAGACTAACGTGCTGAAGTACATAACAGAACCAGAACACTCCTAAGGTCTCTTTCAGGAAACAGACTTCCCGCGAATCGTCATGTTCGCCGTCTGCGTCAGCGACATTCCCCGCGTTTCAGGTGCGAACATCACGGAAATGGTCAGCCCAACGAAGGAAATTCCCGCGCCAATCAGCATCACATTATTAATCCCGTAGCGGGCAATAAATACTGGCAGCGCCCAGGTCGAGATAATTGTTCCCACGCGACTCAGCGACATAATCACCCCTACGGCAGATGCGCGAATGTCCGTTGGGAAAAGCTCATTAGGATAGAGCCATTGCAAAATACCCGGCCCGCCGGAGAAAAACGCGTACACCGCAAACGCGAACACCACCAGCCCAATCCCCAGATTAGACACCACGCCGAGTAAGGCCAGCGCCAGCGTCATCATTAAAAAACTGCCGATAAGCAGCATTCGCCGCCCGACGCTGTTAAGCCAGAACATCGCCGGCACGCAGCCCAGCATAAAGAAGAGACTAATTACCACGTTGCCGAGTGCGGCACTTCTGCCCTGCTCCCAGCCCAACAGGCCAACGATTTGCGGCCCGAAGGTGTAGATAGCGAACATGGGGATCACCTGGCACGTCCAGATGGCGGCGACAAACAGTACAAAGGGGAAGTGACGGCGATTGAAGAGTTGCAGGAAGCGCGTCTCTTTCGGCGGTTCATCATCGAAGGTCACGGGCTCGCCAAACAGTTTGATCATCATCTGCTGGCACTCTTCCACCCGCCCCTTACGCAGCAGCCAGCGCGGCGATTCCGGCAGGTCGAAACGGCCAATCAGTATGATCAGGCAAGGAATAAACGCGCTGCCGAGCATCCAGCGCCAGCCGCCTTCGACCTCATACAAACAGTATCCCACCAGGTTGGCACAGGTCGCGCCGACATACCACATCGCGGCGATAAAACCGATAGAGAACGCACGCTGACGGGTGTTGGAAAACTCGGTGATCATGGAGGTAGCGATAGGGTAATCCGCGCCAATCACAATGCCAATCAGTACGCGCATTACCAGCAACTCAACGGGCGAGGAGACAAACATGGTGGCAACCGATATCAACCCAATAGCGATGATATCGATCAGAAACATTTTACGCCGTCCGACCTTATCGGAAATGTAGCCAAACAGCGTGGTACCGACGAATAACCCCGCCAGCGTCGCCGCGCCCAGCAAGCCAATCCATTCTGCGTCCAGTTTCAGGAATGGCGTGAGCTGCTCGAGCGCAACGCCGATTATCACCAGAACGTACCCATCAAGAAACGGCCCGCCGCTTCCCCACAGCATAATTCTGCGGTGAATAGAGGAGAATTTGATGTCATCAAAGTTTCTGGGCTGCGGCATGGTGGTGTCCTGTGGGTTACCTTGCCGGATGGCGGCTACGCCTTATCCGGCCTGGAAAAATACGTGATTTTCATACATCCGGCACAAACCTCACCCATAGCGAAATTCCACGCCAAATGTGCCGCGCGGGTATTCCCATTTTTCCAGCGCCGTATCCAGGCCAAGAATGCGGCAGGTTCCACACTCCAGACACCCGGCGTAATCAAACCGCACGCTGCCGTCATCCTGCTTTTTATACAGCCCGGCGGGGCAGGCTTTTACCAGCACCTCCAGCGCCGCTTTATCGGGGTCTGCTTTCAAAATGATGTGCGGGTTCTCTTCATCAACATTGAATTTATTGACGCCCAGTTTGACGTCGACGTTCACAGGGGAAGTCATAGTACGGTCACTCCTTTAATGCCGTCCTTCATCAGATTGATAAAGCCCACTTTCTTCGCATGCTGAAGGATTTTCTTGCGCATCGGTACCGGCGCGCTGCCATCAATGGTGAACAGATCGCGTGCCACACCCACCACCATTTCCGGGTAACGGGTAAACATACGTGGGTTATCAAGGAACGCGGGCAGGCGCTGATACATGCGCATGTCGCGCATCGGGCCGTTGTCCAGATGCTGGCGATAAGAAGCCAGGCCATTGCGGCTGAAGTCATTATTGTGTTTCGCGGATAACACCGCTTTCGCCGCCGCTTCCCCCGCCGCCACCGCCAGATCCATGCCACGAATGGTAAAGCCAAGGTTCATGCACATGCCGGCAGCGTCACCGGCGATTAATACGCCGTCACCGATCAGTTCCGGCTGCATATTCATGCCCGCTTCTGGTACCACGTGCGCTGAATACTCCACCATTTTTCCGCCCGCGATCAGCGGTGCGACCGCCGGGTGCTGTTTAAAATCTTCCAGCATCTGCGGTACCGATTTCTTTGCATCTTTCAGATGGTGCAAGCCACAGACCAGACCCAGCGAAAGCGTGTCTTCATTGGTATAGAGGAACCCGCCGCCCATCAGGCCATCGGTCGGCGATCCGGCAAACAGACAGGCCGCGCCTTCGTTGCCCTGAAGCTGGAAGCGATCTTCAATCACCGATTTCGGCAGTTCGATCAGTTCTTTCACCCCGACGGCCACGTTGGCGGCATCCACGCGCTTCGCCATACCGAGTTTTTCCGCCAGCAGCGAATTCACGCCATCGGCAAGGATCACCACGTTCGCTTCGAGAATATCGCCATCAGCTTCCACACCGACCACTTTACCGTCGCGCTGCACAACGTTATCGACGCGGATCCCGGTGATCAGCTGCGCGCCCGCCTCTTCCGCCTGCGCCATCAGCCAGGCATCAAATTTACTGCGCAGTACCGAATAAGAGACCTGCGACGCACTCGCCTCGTCGGCATTGAGATAGTCCATGGTCATCGCCCCTTTTTCGGTCATAAAGGCGAGTTTTTCATGGGTGATGCGCCGCTCAACGGGCGCGGTGTCGGCAAAGCCAGGAATGATGCGCTCCAGGCTATGGGCATAAATACGCCCACCGGTGACATTTTTCGCGCCCGCAGCGTTACCGCGTTCGATAACCAGCACATCCGCGCCTTCACGGGCCAGCACCAGCGCCGCCACCGAACCCGCAAGCCCGGCGCCGACGATAATGGCATCAAAGATATCTTCAGACATAACCACTCCAGAAGTCAGAAGACAGGGCGCGAAACGCCCTGTACAAAGGCGCTAGCGCGCTAACGCGCGGGTCAGCTCAGGCAGGATCTTCATCAGATCGCCCACGATGCCGTAGTCGGCATACTGGAAGATCGGCGCGTTTTTATCTTTGTTGATCGCACAGATCGTCTGCGCACCGTTCGCGCCAACCATATGCTGGATCTGCCCGGAAATACCGACCGCCAGATAAAGCTCCGGTTTCAGCATCAGGTTGGAGATGCCAACATAGCGCTCGTGCTCCATCCATTTTTCGTTTTCCGCCACCGGACGTGAGCAAGCAAGCTCAGCGCCTATCGCCTGACACAGCGCCTCGGCAAGCGGGATATTCTCTTTGCTACCGATACCGCGACCCACGCTGACCACCAGACGCGCTTTGTCCAGGTCGACGTTGCTGCTCTGACGCGGCTTCGTCGCCGTGCGGGTAATGGCCACCGCAGGCGCTTGCCATTCAACTTTCTGCGCCTCGCCGCTAAGAGACGGATTCGGCTGTACGGCATCAAACGTTCCGCTACTGAGTGTCATCACCGCAAACGGCGAGCGGATCGTCTCTTCGCCAATCGCCAGGCCGCCATACACCATGTGTTTAATCGCAACGCTACCCTCTTGCGCCACAACCGCACTGGCATCGTTAGAGACTGCCGCCGACAAGCGGAAGCCGAGTTTCGCCGCCAGCAATTTGCCGCGACGGCTGTTTGGCAACAGCACGAGACCATTGGCGCCCTGCTGGCGGATGGTGTCGGCCATCACGCCCGCATAATCTTCCATCATGCGATCGTCCGGCTTGCCACACAGTTGCCATACCTGATTCGCACCCAACTGGAACGCCAGCGCGCTGTCCGCGTCGCTGAGGGTGAACGTATGGATTTTTTCGCCTAATACCTGTGCACCACTCATCAGTTCCGGCAGGCGAGAAGGGGTATCGCTGAATACCCAGACACTGGAAAACTTGCTCATAACATCCCCTATTAGTTAATGATTTTGCGCAGATGATCGACAAAGTTGGCTATCTGTTCTTCGCCATCGCCTTCAATGATGATGCGCTGACGCTCGCGCTGTTTCGGTGCGGCAACCTGCTGCGAAGAGGTGCTTTCCTGCGCGGTGAAGCCAATATCCGCCGGCGACCACACCTGAACCGGTTTTTTCGCCGCGCCCAGAATGGCTTTCATTGAAGGAATCTGTGGGGTATTGATATCGGTTGAGACAGCCACGACCGCCGGCAGCGGGATAGCCAGCGTTTCGGTTTCATCTTCCAGCTCGCGCTCAACGGTGAGCGTGTTGTCGGTCAGTGACAGGATCTTGCTGACACCGTTCACTGCCGGGATACCCAGGGTTTCGCCCACCAGCAGGCTCACCTGCTGCGCATAAAGGTCAGAGGATCCGTCACCGCACAGCATCAGATCAAAGCCGGACTTCTGTGCCGCGGCGGCCAGCGCGGCGGCGGTGTGTTGCGGCAGCGCGCGTTCGAATTGATCGTCAATCACCACAACCAGTTCATCCGGCCCGCGAGAGAGCACATCTTTGCGGCCTTTGACGTTGGTCAGCGCCTTACCGCCCACGCTCATGGCAATCACCTGAGCGTCTGCGGCCTGTTGTTTTAACTGGCAAGCGGCTTCGATGGCGTTGAGATCGTACTGGCTAATCTTCGCATCTGCTTTGCTGAAATCTAATGAACCATCAGCGTTATTGATCGCAATATCCTGTTCATCAGGCACGCACTTGTAGCAAGTAATTATCTTCATTGCATCTCCAGAAATCATGAAGGGATCATCGTCCATATCGGCGGTGGTAAATATAGATATCACGCACTTTAATTCGGAAATAAAACAATAATCACCAATATTGAAAATGTCACACGCTGAAAAATACAACTTTCAATAATGTTATCTATCTCAACAATATTGAACGGTAAGTATTTATTGATAAAAATTTCAATAGTGTTTAACGGATCACCAATATTGAAAGTTAACACCCTAAAATCGTCAAAAATACATAATCAAGTTATTGAAAATTAACAGATAAATACAAAACGGGTGACAAAAAAGCCCATCCAACAAAGCGTGACACCCATCACAGAACGCACGAATTTGAATACCCATTATGAATTACTTTCTAACGCCACTTTGAGGTTAAATAGTTATTAATAAATTATTAACAATAATAGACAAAAAATGGAACAACCGGGAACGCTAAATAATTTTAGTCTTCACAGTGGAATTGACTCATGAAAAATGAAAAGAGAAAGTCAGGAATAGAGCCGAAGGTTTTTTTCCCGCCGCTAATTATTGTTGGAATACTTTGTTGGCTAACCGTTCGCGATCTCGACGCAGCGAACATCGTTATTAATGCCGTATTTAGCTATGTCACCAATGTCTGGGGTTGGGCATTTGAATGGTACATGGTCGTCATGCTGTTTGGTTGGTTCTGGCTGGTGTTTGGCCCGTACGCCAAAAAGAAACTCGGTAACGAACCGCCGGAATTCAGCACCGCGAGCTGGATTTTTATGATGTTCGCCTCCTGTACGTCAGCTGCCGTGCTGTTCTGGGGCTCCATCGAAATCTACTACTACATCTCCACACCGCCGTTCGCACTTGCGCCTAACTCGACCGGGGCAAAAGAGATTGGCCTGGCGTATAGCTTGTTCCACTGGGGCCCGCTGCCGTGGGCAACCTATAGCTTCCTCTCCGTAGCGTTTGCTTACTTCTTCTTTGTTCGCAAGATGGACGTGATTCGCCCCAGCTCCACGCTGGTGCCGCTGGTTGGCGAAAAACACGCGAAAGGTCTGTTCGGTACCGTCGTCGATAACTTCTACCTGGTGGCGTTAATCTTCGCGATGGGCACCAGCCTGGGTCTGGCGACACCGCTGGTCACCGAGTGTATGCAGTGGCTGTTTGGCATTCCGCATACGCTGCAACTCGACGCCATCATCATCACCTGCTGGATTATCCTGAACGCCATCTGCGTCGCCTGCGGCCTGCAAAAAGGGGTCAGGATCGCCAGTGACGTGCGCAGCTACTTAAGCTTCCTGATGCTGGGCTGGGTGTTTATCGTCAGCGGCGCCAGTTTCATCATGAACTACTTCACCGACTCCGTCGGGATGCTGCTGATGTATCTGCCGCGCATGCTGTTCTATACCGACGCGATTGGTAAAGGCGGCTTCCCGCAGGGCTGGACGGTGTTCTACTGGGCATGGTGGGTGATTTACGCTATCCAGATGAGTATCTTCCTCGCGCGTATTTCCCGTGGCCGTACCGTGCGTGAGCTCTGCTTCGGTATGGTACTGGGCCTGACCGCATCGACCTGGATTTTGTGGACCGTCCTTGGCAGCAACACCCTGCTGCTGATGGATAAAAACATCCTCAACATTCCGCAACTGATTGAACAACACGGCGTGGCGCGCGCCATCATCGAAACCTGGGCCGCGTTACCGCTCAGCACCGCCACCATGTGGGGATTCTTCATCCTCTGCTTTATTGCCACCGTCACGCTGATTAACGCCTGCTCCTACACCCTGGCGATGTCCACCTGTCGCGAAGTGCGCGATGGCGAAGAGCCACCGCTGCTGGTGCGTATCGGCTGGTCAATCCTGGTTGGCATTATCGGTATTGTCCTGCTGGCGCTCGGCGGCCTCAAACCGATACAAACGGCGATTATCGCCGGCGGCTGCCCGCTGTTCTTCGTCAACATCATGGTGACGCTCTCCTTTATCAAAGACGCGAAGCAACACTGGAAAGACTAATTAAACCCAACACGATTAAGAGGTTAGAAGATGGATTTCAATTTGAATGATGAGCAGGAATTGTTTGTCGCCGGTATTCGTGAACTGATGGCGAGTGAAAACTGGGAAGCCTATTTCGCCGAGTGCGATCGCGACAGCGTCTACCCGGAACGTTTTGTCAAAGCGCTGGCCGATATGGGTATCGACAGCCTGCTGCTGCCGGAAGAACACGGTGGACTGGACGCTGGGTTCGTCACCGTCGCGGCGGTATGGATGGAACTGGGCCGCCTCGGCGCGCCAACCTACGTGCTCTATCAATTGCCGGGCGGCTTCAACACCTTCCTGCGCGAAGGCACCCAGGAGCAGATCGACAAGATCATGGCCTTCCAGGGCACCGGGAAACAGATGTGGAACTCGGCGATTACCGAACCGGGCGCGGGCTCTGACGTCGGCAGCCTGAAAACCACCTACACCCGCAAAAACGGCAAGGTCTACCTTAACGGCAGCAAATGTTTTATCACCAGTAGCGCGTATACCCCGTACGTGGTGGTGATGGCGCGCGATGGGGCATCGCCGGACAAAGCGATTTACACCGAATGGTGTGTCGACATGAGCAAACCGGGCATCAAGATCAACAAGCTGGAAAAACTCGGCCTGCGTATGGATAGCTGCTGCGAGCTGACCTTCGACGACGTTGAGCTGGAAGAAAAAGACATGTTTGGCCGCGAAGGCAACGGCTTCAATCGTGTGAAAGAGGAGTTTGACCACGAACGCTTCCTGGTGGCGCTGACCAACTACGGCACCGCGATGTGCGCCTTTGAAGACGCCGCTCGTTACGCTAACCAGCGCGTGCAGTTTGGCGAAACCATTGGCCGCTTCCAGTTGATTCAGGAGAAGTTCGCGCACATGGCTATCAAACTCAACGCCATGAAAAACATGCTCTTTGAAGCAGCCTGGAAAGCGGATAACGGCACAATCACCTCTGGTGATGCTGCGATGTGCAAATACTTCTGCGCCAACGCCGCGTTTGAGGTTGTCGATACGGCTATGCAGGTGCTGGGCGGCGTAGGTATCGCGGGTAATCACCGCATCACCCGTTTCTGGCGTGACCTGCGCGTTGACCGCGTCTCCGGCGGCTCTGATGAAATGCAGATCCTGACGCTGGGGCGTGCCGTGCTGAAACAATATCGTTGATAAGGCACGTTTCGTAGGCCGGATAAGGTGTTTACACCGCATCCGGCAATCGTGCACCGATGCCTGATGTGCTTCGCTTATCAGGCCTACAAAATCTGTCAGGAGCTATGTTATGAACCACCTACCTATGCCGACATTCGGGCCTCTGGCCGGATTACGGGTTGTCTTCTCGGGGATCGAAATTGCCGGGCCGTTCGCCGGGCAGATGTTTGCCGAATGGGGCGCAGAAGTTATCTGGATTGAAAACGTCGCCTGGGCCGACACCATTCGCGTGCAACCGAACTACCCGCAGCTTTCACGCCGCAACCTGCGCGCGCTGTCGCTCAATATTTTCAAAGACGTAGGCCGCGAAGCGTTTCTGAAATTAATGGAAACCACCGATATCTTTATCGAAGCCAGCAAAGGCCCGGCATTTGCCCGTCGCGGCATCACCGACGAAGTTCTGTGGCAGCACAACCCTAAACTGGTTATCGCCCACCTTTCCGGCTTCGGCCAGTACGGAACAGAGGAGTACACCAACCTTCCGGCCTATAACACCATCGCCCAGGCCTTTAGCGGCTACCTGATTCAGAACGGCGATGTTGACCAGCCCATGCCCGCGTTCCCCTACACCGCAGACTATTTCTCGGGGTTGACCGCCACCACCTCCGCCCTCGCGGCGCTGCATAAAGTGCGCGAAACGGGCAAAGGCGAAAGCATCGATATCGCAATGTACGAAGTCATGCTCCGTATGGGCCAGTACTTCATGATGGACTACTTCAACGGGGGTGAAATCTGCCCGCGCATGACCAAAGGGAAAGACCCCTATTACGCCGGCTGCGGGCTTTACAAATGCGCCGATGGCTACATCGTAATGGAGTTAGTAGGCATCACTCAAATCAATGAATGTTTTAAAGATATTGGTCTCGCGCACATTCTGGGTACGCCAGAAGTACCAGAAGGCACACAGTTGATCCATCGCATTGAGTGTCCCTATGGTCCACTGGTAGAAGAGAAGCTTGATGAATGGTTGGCGGCGCACACCATCGCTGAGGTCCAGGCTCGCTTTGCCGAACTGCATATTGCCTGCGCCAAAGTGCTGACCATCCCTGAACTGGAAGGCAACCCACAGTACGTCGCTCGAGAATCCATCACCGAATGGCAAACCATGGACGGTCGCACCTGCAAAGGCCCGAACGTAATGCCCAAATTTAAAAACAACCCAGGGAAAATCTGGCGTGGAATGCCGTCGCACGGCATGGACACCGCCGCCATTCTGAAAAATATCGGCTACAGCGAGAGCGATATTCAGGCGCTGGTCGGCAAAGGGCTGGCCAAAGTTGAGGATTAACAGGATGCGTTAGCCGGGCCCCCGGCTAACCACCAGGACTATTTTGTGGGTGAATGCGCAATGGATATGGTTGGCGGGCAACACGTGCGGCAGATGTGGGATTGTCTGGCGGAAGTTTACGGTGAGAAAACGGCGCTGATAGTGGAATCCTGCGCGGGCGAAGTGCAGCAATTCAGTTATGCAGCGCTCGATGTGGAAATCACGCGCACGGCAAACCTGTTTCACGCCCTGGGCGTGCGTAAAGGCGACAAGGTTGCCCTGCATCTCGATAACTGCCCGGAGTTTATTTTCTGCTGGTTTGGGCTGGCCAAAATCGGCGCGATTATGGTGCCAATTAACGCTCGGCTGTTACAGGAAGAGAGCGCATGGATTCTGCATCACTGTCAGGCACGCCTGCTGGTGACCTCCACACGTTTTTACCCGATGTATCGCCAGATTCGCGCGGCGCATTCCACCCAACTGGAAACGATCTGCCTGATAGATGGTGAAGACGAAGAGTTTGATTTTCAGCGCCTTAAGGCAGAGCAGCCAGCCACACTACGCTATGCGCCGCCGTTAAGCCCGGAAGATACCGCCGAAATTCTGTTTACCTCAGGCACCACGTCGCGCCCTAAAGGTGTGGTGATCACCCACTATAACCTGCGTTTTGCGGGTTATTACTCCTCGTGGCAGTGTGCGTTACGCGCTGATGATGTTTATCTGACGGTGATGCCCGCGTTCCACATCGACTGCCAGTGTACCGCGGCGATGGCGGCCTTTTCCGCCGGGGCGACGTTTGTGCTGATTGAAAAATACAGCGCCCGCGCCTTCTGGAGACAGGTTCGTCACTACGGCGCTACAGTCACGGAATGCATTCCGATGATGATCCGCACGCTGATGGTACAGCCGCCTGCGCCGACCGACCGTCAGCATCGCCTGCGCGAAGTGATGTATTACCTGAATCTATCGGTCGCGGAGAAAGACGCGTTTATCGAGCGATTTGGCGTACGGCTGCTCACCTCATATGGCATGACGGAAACCATCGTCGGCATTATTGGCGACAGGCCCGGTGACAAACGTCGCTGGCCGTCGATTGGCCGCCCCGGTTTTTGCTACCAGGCAGAAATTCGCGATGACCAGAACCGACCATTGCCGCCGGGCGAAATCGGTGAAATTTGCATTAAAGGCGAGCCGGGGAAGACGCTCTTTAAAGAGTACTATCTGCGCCCGGATGCCACCGCCAGCACATTGCAGGCGGATGGCTGGCTACACACCGGCGATTCCGGCTACTACGACGAGGAAGGCTTTTTCTATTTTATTGACCGCCGCTGCAACATGATTAAACGCGGGGGTGAAAACGTCTCCTGCGTCGAGCTGGAAAATATTATCGCTGCGCATCCCAAAATTCAGGACATCGTGGTGATTGGTATTAAAGACGATATTCGCGACGAAGCCATAAAAGCCTTTGTCGTACTCAATGAAGGAGAAACCTTAAGTCAGGAAGAGTTTTTCCGCTTCTGCGAAACGCATATGGCGAAATTTAAAGTGCCGTCTTATATGGAGATCAGAACCGACCTGCCCCGTAACTGCTCAGGGAAAATAATTAAGAAGAACCTGAAGTAACGACGCTGGCGGCAGTCATGCCGCTGAATATTCTCTGAAAACAAAAACGCACCTGTTTTTGTGGGGCCGCTATTGCCCGTAGAAAACAGAAAAAGGAGTGGAACATGAGTGATTCATTACATCTGACCCGTAACGGCGCGATTCTGGAAATAACCCTGGATCGCCCAAAAGCCAATGCCATCGATGCGAAAACCAGTTTCGAAATGGGCGAAGTTTTCCTTAATTTTCGCGATGACCCGACGCTGCGCGTCGCCATTATTACCGGCGCAGGCGAGAAATTTTTCTCTGCGGGATGGGATCTGAAAGCCGCCGCTGAGGGGGAAGCGCCAGACGCCGATTTCGGCCCAGGCGGGTTCGCCGGGTTAACCGAAATTTTTGACCTTGATAAACCGGTTATTGCCGCCGTGAACGGCTACGCCTTTGGCGGTGGCTTCGAACTGGCGCTGGCCGCTGATTTTATCCTGTGTGCGGAAAACGCCAGTTTTGCCCTTCCGGAAGCCAAACTCGGTATCGTTCCGGACAGCGGCGGCGTGTTGCGTCTGCCGAAATATCTGCCTCCGGCAATCCTCAACGAAATGGTCATGACCGGGCGTCGCATGACGGCGGAAGAAGCTCAACGTTGGGGCATCGTGAACCGCGTGGTAGCGCAACCGGAACTGATGGCAAGCGCCCGCGAACTGGCTCAGCAACTGGTGCAAAGCGCCCCGCTGGCACTGGCGGCGTTGAAAGAGATTTACCGCACCACCAGCGAAATGCCCGTTGAAGAGGGTTACCGTTTCATGCGTAGCGGTGCGTTAAAACATTACCCGGCGGTGCTGCATTCCGAAGATGCTATTGAAGGACCATTAGCGTTCGCTGAAAAACGCGAACCGGTGTGGAAGGGGCGTTAATTCGGCAATGCCCTCGCAGGCCGGATAAGGCGTTCACGCCGCCATCCGGCAATTCCCGGCACAGGAGTCAACATGAGCATATACGCCTTTGAAGGCCTGATCCCCGTCGTTCACCCACAGGCTTACGTCCACCCCAGCGCGGTGCTGATTGGCGACGTCATTATCGGCGCGGGCGTCTACGTCGGCCCGCACGCTGCGCTGCGCGGCGATTACGGGCGGTTAATTCTTGAGGCCGGTTCAAACCTCCAGGATGGCTGCATCATGCACGGTTACTGTGATACCGACACCATCGTGCGCGAAAACGGCCATATCGGCCACGGCGCGATTCTTCACGGCTGCGTGATTGGCCGCGATGCTTTAGTCGGTATGAACAGCGTCATCATGGACGGCGCAGTGATTGGCGATGAGAGCATTGTCGCCGCCATGAGCTTTGTGAAAGCGGGTTATATCGGTACGCCCCGGCAAATTCTGGTCGGCTCTCCGGCACGCTTTTTGCGAGAAGTCACTGACGAAGAGATGCACTGGAAGCGCCTCAACACGCAGGAATATCAGGATCTGGCGGCGCGCTGCATAGCAGGATTACGCTTAACCGAACCGTTAACCGAAAAGGAAGAAAATCGACCGCGCCTGAAAGGCACGACGGAGGTACAACCGAAACGCTGATGTTGCCGGATGGCACAAAACCATCCGGCGATGCGGTCTTATCGACGCATACTCTTAGACAACATCATTTGCCATTTTTGCTCACGATTAAGCCCGGCTGGCGGTACCGCAGATATATGCGGCGTTTTCCTCACGCCAGCCATTTTTTCCCGCACATGATGATTGACTCGGTCATAAAGCTGAGAATCAATAGCCACCACTTTTACCAACCGCTGGCACTGACACCCTCGCCCCTCCAGCTTATTGGGGATCATTTTGACTTCACAGCTAATTTCTCCCACCTCAGAGAGAATATAGGAAAGTGTATTAATCGCTTTGCTGTGTTCAATATCGAAATGAATGGAGATCTCTCTTGCGGTTACCCAACGATCTTCTGCCATGATCCATTCGGCAATTAACAAGTAGAGTGGCTTACCAACACATTGTTCACTCATATTCACACCATTTTTACGAATTAAAAATCTGTTATGGCCTGCTAACATTAAGCCACACTAAAATCAGGGTTATGTGAAATGGTATGCGACTTAAATGTTTAGGGATGTGATCTAAATCGTGGTTGTTACATTGAAAAGAGATTAAGGCACCTGGAATGATCTGAAGGCGAAAAAAAACGGTTCCTTTTCAGGAACCGTTTAAACCGTCGCGAGAAATGCGCTTACTTCGTAATTTGCGCGTGCATTTCCTGCACCGAAATCACTTTCTCTTTCGCATCCGCATTCAGCGCCATGGAGGTTGCGAAACCGCCGTTCAGGGTGGTGTCGTAATGCACCTTGTACTGCAACGCGCTGCGGCGAATCAACTTGGAGTCTTCAATCGCCTGACGACCCGCAGTAGTGTTGATGATGTAGGTGTATTCGCCATTCTTGATACGGTCCTGAATGTGCGGACGACCTTCATGCACCTTGTTCACCAGACGTGGGTTGATCCCCGCTTCGCCCAGCACAATCGCCGTGCCGTGCGTCGCGTCCAGCTCAAAACCATGCTTCAGCAGTTTCGCCGCCAGGTCGACAACACGTTCTTTGTCGCCTTCGCGCACGGAGAGCAGTGCGCGGCCCTGTTTCTTCATGGTGGAGTTACTGCCCAGTTGCGCTTTCGCAAAAGCTTCTGCGAACGTGCGGCCCACGCCCATCACTTCCCCGGTAGAG
The DNA here is from genome assembly GCF_965231525.1 of Pseudocitrobacter faecalis. NCBI lineage: Bacteria > Pseudomonadati > Pseudomonadota > Gammaproteobacteria > Enterobacterales > Enterobacteriaceae > Pseudocitrobacter > Pseudocitrobacter faecalis. The sequence goes on from NZ_CBDDNJ010000002.1 coordinate 3,701,594, forward strand.
CGCATCTCTGGCCCTAACAGCGGATCAACGCCCGGGAATTTGTTGAACGGCAGCACCACTTCTTTCACGGAGTAGTACGGCGGGATGATTTCTTTGGTTACGCCCTGTTCGGCCAGCGTTTTGCCTGCCATTACGCGTGCCGCCACTTTCGCCAGCGGAACACCGGTCGCTTTGGAGACGAACGGTACAGTACGCGCTGCACGCGGGTTAACTTCAATCAGGTAGACTTCGTTGTCTTTCACCGCAAACTGGACGTTCATCAGACCGCGAACCTGCAGTTCAAAGGCCAGTTTCTGCACCTGCTGGCGCATCACATCCTGAATTTCCTGGCTCAGCGTGTACGCTGGCAGAGAACAGGCGGAGTCACCGGAGTGCACGCCCGCCTGCTCGATGTGCTCCATGATGCCGCCAATCAGCACCATTTCGCCGTCGCAGATGGCGTCCACATCCACTTCTACCGCATCGTCCAGGAAGCGGTCGAGCAGTACCGGCGCGTCGTTAGATACGCTGACAGCGGTCTGGAAGTAGCGCTTCAGGTCGGCTTCGTCGTAAACGATTTCCATTGCGCGCCCACCGAGAACGTAGGACGGGCGCACCACCAGCGGGTAACCAATCTCTTTCGCTTTCTCCACCGCCATTTCGATCGCGGTAACGGTGGCGTTTGCCGGTTGTTTCAGTTTCAGACGGTCAACCGCATGCTGGAAGCGTTCACGGTCTTCCGCACGGTCGATAGCATCCGGGCTGGTACCGATAACCGGTACACCAGCCGCTTCCAGCGCGCGCGCCAGTTTCAGCGGGGTCTGACCGCCGTACTGCACGATAACGCCCTTCGGCTTCTCGATACGCACGATTTCCAGCACGTCTTCCAGGGTTACCGGCTCGAAGTAGAGACGGTCGGAAGTGTCGTAGTCGGTAGAAACAGTTTCCGGGTTACAGTTAACCATGATGGTCTCGTAACCGTCTTCGCGCAGCGCCAGCGAGGCGTGTACGCAGCAGTAGTCGAATTCGATACCCTGACCGATACGGTTCGGGCCGCCGCCGAGAACCATGATTTTGTCACGGGTGGACGGGTTGGATTCGCACTCTTCTTCATAGGTGGAATACATGTATGCGGTGTCGGTGGCAAATTCTGCCGCGCAGGTATCCACACGCTTGTAGACCGGGTGCAGATTGTACTGGTCACGCAGCTTGCGGATTTCCGCTTCGCGCACGCCCGCCAGTTTAGCCAGACGCGCGTCGGCAAAGCCTTTGCGTTTCAGCTGACGCAGGAAGTCCGCGTCGAGGCCGTTGATGCCGACTTCCGCCACTTTTTCTTCCAGGCGCACCAGCTCTTCAATTTGCACCAGGAACCAGCGGTCGATGTTGGTCAGATTGAAGACACCGTCTACAGACAGGCCCGCACGGAACGCATCGGCGATATACCAGATACGCTCTGCGCCAGCGTCTTTTAGCTCGCGGCGAATTTTGGTCAGCGCTTCCGGGTCATCGAGGCTGACTTTCGGGTCAAAACCTGTCGCGCCCACTTCCAGGCCGCGCAAGGCTTTTTGCAGCGATTCCTGCTGCGTGCGACCAATCGCCATGACTTCACCAACCGATTTCATCTGAGTGGTCAGACGGTCGTTAGCACCGGCGAATTTCTCAAAGTTGAAGCGAGGAATTTTGGTGACCACGTAGTCGATGGACGGTTCGAAGGAAGCCGGAGTACGGCCACCGGTGATGTCGTTCATCAGCTCGTCGAGGGTATAACCTACCGCCAGTTTCGCCGCCACTTTAGCAATCGGGAACCCCGTGGCTTTTGAAGCCAGCGCGGAGGAGCGAGACACACGCGGGTTCATTTCGATAACAATCAGACGACCGTTTTTCGGGTTCACCGCAAACTGGACGTTGGAGCCGCCAGTTTCCACGCCGATTTCACGCAGTACCGCCATCGAGGCGTTACGCATGATTTGGTATTCTTTATCGGTCAGCGTCTGGGCTGGTGCTACGGTGATGGAGTCACCGGTGTGGATGCCCATCGCATCAAAGTTTTCGATGGAGCAGACGATGATGCAGTTGTCGTTTTTATCACGCACCACTTCCATCTCGTACTCTTTCCAGCCGATCAGCGATTCATCAATCAGCAGCTCGTTAGTCGGGGAGAGATCCAGACCGCGTTCGCAGATTTCTTCGAACTCTTCGCGGTTATAAGCGATGCCGCCACCGGTGCCACCCATCGTGAAGCTAGGGCGAATAATGCACGGGAAGCCAACGTCAGCGGCAACCACCAGCGCTTCTTCCATGGTGTGCGCGATACCTGAACGTGCGGTATCAAGGCCGATTTTCTTCATCGCCACGTCGAAACGGCGGCGGTCTTCTGCTTTATCAATCGCATCGGCGGTCGCACCAATCATGGTGACACCGAACTCTTCCAGCACGCCCTGACGCTCCAGTTCCAGCGCGCAGTTCAGCGCCGTCTGGCCGCCCATGGTCGGCAGCACCGCATCCGGACGCTCTTTCTCAATAATCTTGCGCACCACTTCCCAGTGAATCGGCTCGATGTAGGTCGCATCCGCCATTTCCGGGTCGGTCATGATGGTTGCCGGGTTGGAGTTCACCAGAATGACGCGGTAACCCTCTTCACGCAGCGCTTTACAGGCTTGCGCGCCAGAGTAGTCAAACTCACACGCCTGGCCGATAACAATCGGGCCCGCACCCAGAATCAGGATACTTTTTATGTCTGTACGTTTTGGCATGGCTCTTATAACTCCTGATTATTTCGCGGACTGACGGTATTGCTCGATAAGCTCGATAAAGTGGTCGAACAGCGGTGCAGCATCGTGCGGGCCTGGGCTCGCTTCCGGGTGTCCCTGGAAACTGAACGCGGGCTTATCGGTACGATGAATCCCCTGTAGGGTGCCGTCGAACAGGGATTTATGCGTCACGCGCAGATTTTCAGGCAGCGTCGCTTCATCCACCGCAAAACCGTGGTTCTGTGCGGTGATCATCACCACATTCTTATCGATATCTTTCACCGGATGGTTGCCGCCGTGGTGGCCGAACTTCATCTTGATGGTCTTCGCACCGCTCGCCAGCGCCAGTAACTGATGGCCGAGGCAGATGCCGAATACCGGAATGTCGGTTTCGAGGAATTTCTGAATCGCGGTAATCGCGTAATCGCACGGAGCCGGGTCGCCCGGGCCGTTAGAAAGGAACACGCCGTCCGGGTTCATCTTCAGCACCTCTTCCGCAGAAGTTTGCGCCGGTACGATGGTCAGGCGGCAGCCACGGTCAACCAGCATGCGCAGAATATTGCGTTTCGCGCCAAAATCGTAGGCAACGACGTGGAATGGCAGCTCTTCTTCTTTTTTCGCTTCCGGCAATTCTTCTGCCAGCGTCCAGCTCCCCTGCGTCCAGCTGTAGGATTCGCGGGTGGTAACTTCTTTCGCCAGGTCCATTCCGTTCAGGCCCGGGAACGCACGCGCTTTTTCCAGCGCCAGCGCCGCATCGAGGTTATCCCCAGCGATGATGCAACCGTTCTGCGCACCCTTCTCGCGCAGCAGACGCGTCAGCTTACGCGTATCGATATCGGCAATCGCCACAATGTTATGGCGCTTCAGGTAGGAAGAGAGGTCTTCAGTATTGCGGTAGTTGCTGGCAATCAGCGGCAGGTCGCGGATAACCAGACCCTGCGCATGAACCTGAGAAGACTCTTCGTCAGCAGCATTGGTGCCGACATTGCCGATATGAGGATAAGTAAGAGTAACGATTTGGCGGGAATAGGAAGGATCAGTGAGGATTTCTTGATAACCGGTCATTGAAGTATTGAAAACGACTTCCCCAACCGCCGAACCTGTTGCCCCTATGGCCCGACCGTGAAACTGGGTTCCGTCTTCCAGAACCAATAGCGCTGACTTAATCAAAACACCCTCCAGAGAATATTCACTCACTTTATTTGCATATTAATTCACGACAGTGACATAAATCAATGCAAATCTGCTTACCTTTGAATTTCTGGCAAACGGCGGCATTCTAGAGAGAGCCCAGACAAAAGTCTACCTTAAAGGGCATTTTTTATTATTATTTTGCGCCACTGGCTTTAACTGGCGCTTTTAACAGGCAAAAAGATCATCTAACTCACATCAGAAAACGCTTGCGGGGCTGAAAGAATGTTAAAAACAGGACAGGGCAGGGAAAAAGTAGACCAGATGGTCAAAATTTACATTTAAATAACCATTATCACAGAGATAAGTGAATATTTTTAGCCTCTCACCTCTTAATTCATATGAGATAGATAAAATAAAGGGCGATAAAATATCGCCCTATGCAATCAATAACTTACTGACTGCAATACCACATCACGATGGGTAATAAATACTATAATTCATTAAGATTAAGCACATCACGCATATCAAAAAGACCACTTTGCTTCGATTTAAGCCACAAAGCCGAACGCACCGCCCCGTTAGCAAAGGTCATACGGCTGGAGGCCTTATGCGTAATCTCAACGCGCTCGCCAATATCGGCGAACATCGCCGTATGTTCGCCGACGATATCGCCCGCACGTACGGTCGCAAAACCGATCGTGCCAGGCACACGTTCGCCCGTATAGCCTTCGCGGCTGTATACGGCACACTCTTTCAGATCTTTATCCAGCGCAGACGCAATCGCCTCACCCATTGCCAGCGCCGTGCCTGATGGGGCGTCCACTTTATGACGATGGTGCGCTTCAATGATTTCGATGTCGGTATAGTCGCCCATCACTTTGGCGGCTTTCTCCAGCAGCTTCAGCATGACGTTCACGCCAACGCTGAAGTTAGCGGCAAAGACAATCGCGATATCCTGAGAGGCATCGCGAATCGCCTGCTTGCCGGCATCATCAAAACCGGTGGTTCCGATAACCATGCCTTTCCCGTGTTCACGGCAGAACGCCAAATGCGTCAGCGTGCCTTCCGGGCGGGTAAAATCGATAAAGACATCAAAATCATCTTTAACCGCGTCCAGGCTGCTCTGAACGGTCACACCGGTTTTCCCCGCACCCGCCAGCTCACCCGCATCACTACCCAGCAGGCTGGAACCTTCGCGCTCCAGCGCCGCGCCCAACTGAACGCCGTCCATTGCCATCGCCGCCTGAATTAACTGGCGCCCCATACGTCCCCCGGCCCCGGCAATGGCGACACGGATTTGTGCATCATGCATAGCTATTCTCTTTTGTTAATTTTGCGTAAACCGTTCTCAGAGTAACCAGCCCGCCCGGAGGCCGCCAGCCGAAAACGCCCATAATTAGAATTAAATGATAAACAGAGGGGAATATCAGTAAAAGCCATGATTCATCGGGAAGGACGAATCATGGGTAAAGCTGAAAGGTTAAAGCGTAAACCTGACACTTTTCCACCGTTCAAATGGAAAGTGTCTAAATTATCTCCGTTTCCCAACAGAATTATTCATAGCATAAGAAGACGATTAAGGTGCCAGCCGCAACACCTCCGCTACCCACTCACGGAACCCTTCCACATCCAGCCCCAGCGCAACCTGCACATTCGCAGGTTGCCCAAGTCGTCCCTCAATATCCACCACAGTGGTTCCGGCGGTGTAGGTTCCCTGAGTCTCGACGGCGACAAAACAGGGTTTCAGAGTGAACAGTTTCGGCCGTACCAGCCAGGCGATAGCACAGAGATCGTGCATGCGCAGGCCGCTTTGCATACTGCCGCTGCGGTAGTGGCTGAAGAGCGAATGCAGCATTTTTCCGGTTTTGTTGAGCGCCGGAAGGGTTGCCAGATATTCCGGCGTTAGCACCGCCTGGTTAGTCACATCCAGACCGCACATCACAATTTCCAGCCCACTCTGGAAAACTTGCGCAGCGGCTTCCGGGTCGATGGCGATATTAAATTCGGCGTTTGGCGTGAAGTTACCGCGCCCCGCCGAGCCGCCCATAATCACCAGGCGACGGATATTGAATTTGCACTCCGGGAATTGAGAAAGCAGCAGCGCGATATTGGTGAGTGGGCCGATGGCAACCAGTGTGACAGGTTCCGGTGAGTGCATCAGCGCATCACGAATGGCGATAAAAGCGGGTTTCTCCAGCGGTTGACGCTGATGTTCGGTAAAGTCGTAACCTTCCATACCGGACTGCCCGTGCACATAGGCCGCATCGCGTAGCGGACGCACCAGCGGCGTTGCCGCCCCCTGAGCCAGCGGAACGTTCGCCTCCCAGAAATGCAGCAACTGGAGAGCGTTACGCGTGGTTTTTTCGACGGAAACGTTGCCCGCCACAGTCGTCATTAGCTGGAGATCCAGTTCCGGGGCAAACAACGCAGCCGCAATGGCGGCGGCATCGTCGATGCCAGGGTCGGTATCGAGAATAATCGGCAGGCGCATATTTCCTCCATAAAAAAATGCCAGACATTAAGTCTGGCATCTTGTCATATTTATGAAGGGAATAACTTACTCGACTTCACGAACATCCACACGCAGTTCCCGCGGCACTTCGAAAACAATGTTCTCTTCGCGCCCTTCCAGCGGGATGGCTTCGCCGCCCCCGAGGGTTTGCAGGCGCGCAATCACATTCTGCACCAGGATATCCGGCGCAGACGCGCCAGCGGTCACGCCGACACAGGCGGCGCCTTTCACCCACTCTTCCTGAATATCCGTCGCGTCATCAATCAGATAGGCCGCTTTGCCCATCCGCTGTGCCAGTTCCGCCAGGCGGTTGGAGTTCGAGGAGTTTTTCGACCCCACGACCAGCACCACGTCAGCCTGTTCGGCCAGCGAGCGTACGGCTTCCTGACGGTTAGTGGTGGCGTAGCAGATATCATCTTTACGTGGGCCAACGATTTTCGGGAAGCGTTTACGCAGCGCGTCGATAACGTCAGAGGTATCGTCAACAGAGAGCGTCGTCTGAGTCATAAACGACAGTTTTGCGTCGTTTTTAACCTCCAGTGTCCAGACATCTTCCGGCGATTCGACCAGGTACATTCCCCCTTCCGGGTTGCTGTACTGGCCCATCGTGCCTTCGACTTCCGGATGACCGGCGTGACCAATCAGAATCGACTCTTCACCACGACGGCTGGCGCGAGCCACTTCCATATGCACTTTAGTCACCAGCGGGCAGGTCGCGTCGAAAACGGTCAGATCGCGACTTTTCGCTTCGTTGCGCACAGCCTGAGAAACGCCGTGAGCGGAGAAAATCAGAATCGCGCCGTCGGGTACTTCGCTGATCTGTTCGATGAAAATCGCCCCGCGCTCGCGCAGGCTGTCGACCACATAACGGTTGTGTACCACTTCATGACGCACGTAGATTGGCGCGCCATAAATCGCCAGCGCGTTTTCAACAATGCTGATAGCGCGGTCTACACCCGCGCAAAAACCGCGCGGATTAGCCAACAGGATCTGCATTTCAGGCCTCCAGTACCGGATCGATCTCCAGTACTTCAATATCAAAATGAACGGTATGGTCGGCCAGCGGATGGTTGAAATCAACGGTGATAGAGTCGCCGTTGATTTCACGGATCACGCCTGGCATCTCGCTGCCATCCATAGCGGTAAAGAGCATGATTGCACCGATTTCAGGTTCGCCCGCATCCATAAACTCACGGCGGGAGAAGTACTGAATCAGGTCTGGCGACGAGACGCCAAACGCGGCATCCGGCTCCAGAGAAAATTCTTTTTTGTCACCCGCTTTCAGGCCCAGCAGATGTTGTTCCAGCCCTTCAGAGAGCGAGCCATCGCCCAGGCGGAACAGCGCCGGTTTGCCGTTGTTGCGGGTCGATTCGGCGGTAGAACCGTCATCGAGTTTCAGTGAGAAATGCACCAGAACGGCGCTGTTGCTCTGTACAGATTCAGACATGCAGGTTTGCTCTTTAAAATGGCGCCGCCTGTCTGCCCGGTAGCACTACGCTTACCGGGCCTACAAGGTTCGCAATATATTGTAGGCCGGATAAGCGCCAGCGCCATCCGGCATTTTTTTATGCGGCTTTTTTCTCTTTGGAAGGTAAGAAACCTTCCAGCACGATCAACGCTGCACCGACGCAGATTGCGCTATCGGCCAGGTTGAAGGTGGCAAAGTGCCAGTCGCCGACGTAGAAGTCGATCATATCGACCACGAAGCCGTGCCACAGGCGGTCAAACAGGTTACCCAGCGCGCCGCCAATAATCAGCGCATAGGCGATGTTATTGAGCTTCTGGGTCGCCTTTGAGCGGTACATCAGCACCGTCAGCGCCACGCAGATACCGATAGCGATGCCAGCAAAGAACCAACGCTGCCAGCCACCGCTGTCAGCGAGGAAGCTAAATGCCGCGCCATAGTTACGCGCATAATGCAGATTAAGCGACGGGAACAGCGAAACCGTATCCCCCAGAGCAAAGTTCTGGAGGATCAGGAATTTGCTGCCCAGATCGATAATCAGCACGACTACCACCAGCCACAGCCAGCGTAGCCCTGTTGAACACATCGATTTACTCATCAGGCAAACTTACGTTTTTCGCCATCACCGGCGATGTTGCTGACACAGCGTCCACAGATATCTGCGTGTTCCGCCACCTTGCCGACGTCCTGGGTGTAATGCCAGCAGCGCGGGCATTTCTCACCTTCGGCTTTGCTCAGGGACACTTTCAGCCCTTTGAGCAATTCGCTCTGCTGAGCATCAGCAGGTGCGGCACTATATTCCGCAACGTTCGCACCGGAGGTCAACAGGACAAATCGCAGTTCTTCGCCCAGCGCAGTCAGTTTCGCCGCCAGTTCAGGTTCCGCGTACAGGGTCACTGCCGCTTCCAGAGAACCGCCGACTTTCTTATCCGCACGTGCCTGTTCAATGACTTTGTTCACTTCGCCACGCACCTGCAGCAGCACGTCCCAGAAGCCGTCGTTCATGGCTTCGGTTTCGCCCAGACCAAACAGGCCTTCATACCATTCCCCGGCGAACACGTATTTCTCGCGATCGCCCGGCAGGTAGCCCCAGATTTCATCTGCGGTGAAGGACATGATCGGTGCCATCCAGCGCACCAGCGCTTCGGCGATGTGATACAGCGCAGTCTGGCAGCTACGACGCGCCACGCTGTCTGCTTTCGCGGTGTACTGGCGGTCTTTGATGATGTCGAGATAGAACGAGCCCATTTCAACGGAGCAGAAACGCATCAGACGCTGTACCACTTCGTGGAAGTCGTAGGATTCGTACGCTTTCAGGATGTCTTCCTGCGCTTCTTTCGCGCAGCCTACCGCCCAGCGATCCAGTACCACCATCTCTTCCGGTTTCACCATGTCTTTCGCCGGATCGAAACCATTCAGGTTCGCCAGCAGGAAGCGCGCGGTGTTGCGGATACGACGATAGCTATCGGCAGCACGTTTCAGGATTTCGTCAGAAACGGCCATTTCGCCGGTGTAGTCAGTCGATGCCACCCACAGACGCAGGATATCCGCGCCCAGCTTGTTCATCACGTCCTGCGGAGAAACAGTGTTACCGATGGATTTAGACATCTTACGGCCCTGACCATCGACGGTGAAGCCGTGGGTCAGTACCTGACGGTAAGGCGCTTTGCCTTTCATCGCCGTGGAGATCATCAGGGAAGACATGAACCAACCGCGATGCTGGTCAGAACCTTCCAGATACATATCCGGCGTATGGCCGCCAAATTCCGGACGCGCGTCAACCACGGAGTAGCTGGTTGACCCGGAGTCAAACCACACGTCCAGGGTATCCGGCACTTTCACGTAGTTATCTGCGTCATCGCCGAGGATGTCACGCGGGTCGAGATCCCACCACGCCTGAATACCGTCTTTCTCAACGTATTTCGCCACTTCTTCGATAAGTTCAGTGGTACGCGGGTGCAGCTCTTCCGTGTCTTTATGCACGAACAGCGACATCGGTACGCCCCAGGTACGCTGACGGGAGATACACCAGTCAGGGCGATTCGCAACCATCGATTCGATGCGCGCTTTACCCCAGGCCGGGATCCAACCGCTCAGATTTTCTTTCGCCAGACCATCCTGCTCGATGCGGTCGATCTCTTTGAGCGACTGAATACGCAGGCCTTTCTGATCCATGCTGATGAACCACTGCGGGGTCGCACGGAAGATGATCGGCGTTTTGTGACGCCAGCAGCAAGGGTAGCTGTGCTGCATTTTTTCAACGTGCAGCAGTGCGCCTTTCTCTTGCAGCAGTTCAACGATTTTATCGTTCGCTTTAAAGACGTTAACACCATCCAGACCTGGGTACGTACCCGCCAGGTAGGCGCCATCCGGGCCAACCGGGTTAGCGATTTCCAGACCATATTTCTGGCTGATAGTGTAGTCGTCCGGGCCGTGACCACCGGCGGTATGCACCGCACCGGTCCCCGCGTCCAGTGTAACGTGGTCACCCAGAATCGCCGGTACGTCGAAGCCCATGAACGGATGCTGGAAGCGCATCAGTTCAAGCTCAGCGCCGTTTACGGTGCCCAGCACGGTGTAATCCGCCGCGCCGATGCGTTTCATTACGCCATCGAGCAGATCTTTCGCCACGATAACGGCCTGGCCGTCAACCTGCACCAGCGCATAGTCGAACTCTTTAGAGAGCGAGATGGCGCGGTTTGCTGGCAGCGTCCACGGGGTGGTGGTCCAGATAACCAGAGACACCGGGCCGTTGACGTTGGCAACACCGAATTTCGCTTTTACCGCATCCGCGTCAACCGCGTGGAAGGCCACGTCGATGGACGGAGAGGTTTTGTCATAGTATTCCACTTCCGCTTCAGCCAGCGCGGAACGACAGTCGACGCACCAGTGAACCGGCTTCGCGCCTTTCAGCATGTGGCCGTTGTGGATGATTTTACCGAGCGCACGAATAATGTTGGCTTCGGTTTTGAAATCCATGGTCAGGTACGGATGCTGCCAGTCGCCCAGCACGCCCAAACGGATAAAGTCTTTACGTTGACCATCCACCTGGCCTGCAGCGTATTCACGGCATTTCGCGCGGAACTCAGCGGCGGTGAACTTCTCGCCCGGTTTACCGAACTCTTGTTCGACTTTCAGTTCAATTGGCAGGCCATGGCAGTCCCAGCCCGGTACGTACGGAGAGTCGTAACCCGCCAGACCTTTGGACTTAATAATAATGTCTTTGAGAATCTTGTTTACAGAGTGACCAATATGAATGCTGCCATTCGCATAAGGAGGGCCATCATGCAGAATGAAGGTTTTTTTGCCCTTTTTCGCGGCACGAATGATGCCGTACAGGTCATCTTCGGTCCAACGCGCCAGCATTCCCGGTTCGCGCTTGGCGAGATCGCCGCGCATCGGGAACCCTGTTTCCGGCAAATTCAGGGTAGATTTATAGTCACTCATTAGATTCTCGATTCCGTATTTAAACGTATTCAGGCATTAAGCCGGTTTTGAAAGCCCAAAAAATTCGCGGGCCGTTAATTCGTCACGCGCGATTTGCGCTTTTAGCTCATCCAGCGATGCAAATCGCTGCTCATTGCGTATTTTTTTACGCAGGATAACGTCTATATGGCGACCGTAGAGGTCCATTACAACGTCCAACAGATGCACTTCCAGTTGCTGACGCACGCCCGCAACCGTTGGGCGGGTACCGATATTGGCGACACCTGTATAAGATTTGTCGCCAAGCCCCGTCACTTCTACCGCATAGACCCCTTTAACCGGGGAGACCTGACGGCGCAGCGGTAAATTCGCCGTCGGGAAACCAATGGTGCGCCCCAACTCATCGCCGTGCACCACGCGCCCGGAGATAGTAAAAGGATGCCCCAATAAATTTTCAGCCAGTTCGAGCTGGTCATCCGCCAGCGCCTGGCGCACGGCGGTGCTGCTGATACGTACGCCACCTTCACAGAAGGTTTGTGTACTGGTGACATCAAAGCCGAACTCAGCGCCCGCCTTCTGTAATAACAAGAAATCACCCTGCCGACCAGCGCCAAAGCGGAAATCATCACCCACCGCTAAAAACTGGACACCTAAACGCTTCACCAGCAGGTCGCGGATAAAGTCCTGTGCGCTCAGCGCGGCAAAGCGACGATCAAAACGCAGACAGACGACATAATCGACGCCGCTCTCGGCCAGATAGCGCAGCTTTTCACGCAGACGCGTCAGACGTGCGGGGGACTTATCGCCCGCAAACAGCTCCAGCGGCTGCGGTTCGAAAATCATCACCACGACAGGCAGATTACGCGCACGCCCTTCGGCACGCAGACCCTGTAGCAACGCCTGGTGGCCACGATGCACACCGTCGAAATTTCCAATGGTCAGCACACACCCGTGTGGGGCCTGACTGAGATTATGTATGCCGCGTATCAGCTTCATGTCTGGCTCAAAAGAGTGAAAATCGCCAAAGTATACCTTGTACAGCAGTCGACGTTAACCGGCGATTGCACCTTGTACAGGGAAAGAGACAATGATTTCATCAGCATCACGATAAAAGGCAAGAAAATCTGTGCCGGTCGTGCGAATTTTATGCCGGAAAGGCTGTATTCATCGACCACAAGCTGGTAGAATCCTGCGCCATCAATACGTAATGAAGCGTTGATACATTAACGGCGCTTATTTGCACAAATCCATTGACAAAAGAAGGCTAAACGGGCATATTCCTCGGCCTTTGAATTGTCCATATAGAACACATTTGGGAGTTGGACCTTGGCTAATATCAAATCAGCTAAGAAGCGCGCCGTTCAGTCTGAAAAGGCTCGCAAGCACAACGCAAGCCGTCGCTCTATGATGCGTACTTTCATCAAGAAAGTATACGCAGCAATCGAAGCTGGCGACAAAGCTGCTGCAGTTAAAGCATTTAACGAAATGCAACCGATCGTGGACCGTCAGGCTGCTAAAGGTCTGATCCACAAAAACAAAGCTGCGCGTCATAAAGCAAACCTGACCGCTCAGATCAACAAACTGGCTTAATCGCCCGCTTGTTATCGCTTTGTTGAAAAAACCCGCCTCGTGCGGGTTTTTTTACGTCTGTGTTTTATTGTGCAAGCGCAAACAGCGCGGAATAGTCCCGGTTACAAATACGTTGCACCGCCGGATGCTGAATCATTCGCTCAGCAAATATGGCATGGTACTCCTCCATCACGCTTTCCATCCTGCCAATCTCAATAATGCTCTCATCAGCAAAGAAATCGTGCCCGTAAAGCGTCGGTGCCACGAAAATCGCGTTGTGCGCTGAGCCAAACGCTTTCATTAATGCGGCATCGTCAAACTCACCGAGAATTTCAACTTTCAGGCCCTGAGTGTTGAACCAGTTCAACAGTTTGCGCCCGAGCATTGAGCGGCGGCCTGGTATTAACAAACGACGCTCTTCCAGGCAGGCAGGAAACGGTTTCTCCGGCGGCGGGTTCATGCACCAGAAACTGACGCCACATTCGCCAATCTTCACCGAAAACAGCCCTTCCTGCTGGGTGGAGTCGATTGGACAATCGGAAATAATCATATCCAGCTTGTGCTGGCTGAGCTGCTCCAGCAGCATCTCGTGCGTCGATTCAAAACAACGCAGGTGAATTTGTTCATCTTCCACAACGGCCGCGTCCAGCACCCCACTCACCAGCCGTTTAGACAACGCATCCGCCACGCCCACATCGAACAGCAGGTTTGACTCTTTGCGGTAGTTGATGATATCGAGCATCTCCTGGCTCAGGGTGAACATCTTGTCGGCGTAGCGAAACACCAGTTCACCCAGTTCACTGGGCTCAATACCGCGCCCTTTGCGTTTGAAAAGCTTGCCCTGTAAACGTTCTTCGAGCGCTTTGATCTGCCCGGTGATAGTCTGCGGTGTCAGATACAGCGCCTCTGCCGCGCCGACGACCGAGCCCTCTTTATAGACGTGCCAGAAGTAATAGAGATGGTTGTAGTTAATGTGCGACACCTGCGGTTTCCTCCCTGAATTCGTCATCATATCGGATGGCACTGACCCGAATCCGACCTACACGCTTCGGTAGGCCGGATTAGCGTAGCCGCCATCCGGCATATCATTCACACTAATTATGCCTGCTCAGGTTTGAGATGCATACGCAACAAACTGTATCCCACCACCGCCGACAGCAGTGACCCCAGCAGAATGCCCAGTTTCGCCCAGATAATCAGCTCTGGATCGACCGCGCCAAACGCCAGGCTGGCAATAAAGATAGACATGGTAAAACCAATACCGCACAGCAAACCGACTGCCATAATTTGCGAGAAATTCGCCCCTTCCGGCAGACGCGCCAGCTTAAATTTCAGGGCCAGCCAGCAGAAGAGTGAAATCCCCAGCGGCTTACCGATAAACAGACCCGCAATGATGCCCAGCGGCAACAGCGAGGTCAGTCCTTCCAGCGTCACGCCCTGGAGAGATACGCCCGCATTAGCAAAGGCGAACAGTGGCAGAATCATAAACGCCACCCAGGGGTGAAGCACATGTTCCAGCTGTTTAGCCGGTGATTTACCGTTTTCCGTTTTCAGCGGAATAAAGAAGCCGACAATCACCCCGGCAAGCGTGGCGTGCACGCCCGATTTCAGCACAGCCGTCCAGAGGATCACGCCCACCAGAATATAGAGCCCGGTGCGGCGCACACCACTGACGTTGAGAATCGCCAGCACCGCAATGGCCGCTGCCGCAACCGCCAGGGACAACAGCGACAAATCATGGGTATAAAACAGCGCAATAATGACGATCGCGCCCAGATCATCAATAATCGCCAGCGCCATCAGGAAGATTTTTAACGACGCTGGCACGCGGCTACCGAGTAGCGCCAGCACACCTAAGGCAAACGCAATATCCGTCGCCGCCGGAATAGCCCAACCGCTGCTGGCGATTGGATCCTGGAAGTTGAACGCCAGATAGACCAGCGCTGGCACCACCATGCCACCCAGTGCAGCCACCACCGGGAATATCGCCTGCCGACGCGTCGCCAGCGCGCCTTCAACCATCTCGCGCTTGACCTCAAGGCCAATCAGCAGGAAGAAGACCGCCATCAACGCATCGTTGATCCACAGCAGCATGTTTTTATTGATTTCAAGCGCGCCCACTTTCAACTGGACCGGCGTATCCAGGAAAGCATGGTAGAGAGCGCTGGTCGCGCCCATGTTAGCCAGAAGCATGGCGAGGCTTGCCGCGATAATCAGGATAATCCCGCCAGAAGCATCACTGTGAAAGAAACGCTGTAAATGTTTCACTTTTACTCTCTCTTTTACTGCTTATTCATCGATTAAACTAGGGTATCGCGAAAGAAAGATCGGCAAAATCAGTTTATAACTGGATTATAACTCAGTTTTTACGAAATGATTTTTGCGGGGTGCGGCAGCTTATTCAGTTGGCCGAAAGAAAAAAACCCCATGCAGGCACGGGGTTTCAGGTTTTACTGCTTAGGCAGAAGGTTAGCGCGTCAGATCATCAAAGAACTTTTTCACGCCATCGAAGAAGCTTTTAGAGCGCGGGCTGTTTTTCTCACCCGTCGGGCCACCAAAACTTTCCTGCAACTCTTTCAGCAACTGTTTCTGCTTGTCGTTCAGGCCAACCGGCGTCTCCACCACCACGCGGCAGAGCAGGTCGCCCTGCGCGCCACCTCGGACGGATTTCACCCCTTTCCCACGCATGCGGAACAGCTTGCCAGTCTGAGTTTCACCAGGCACTTTCAGGTTTACGCGACCGTCGAGCGTCGGCACTTCGATTTCGCCGCCCAGAGCCGCCATGGCGAAGTTAATCGGCACTTCGCAATACAGGTTGTTACCTTCACGCTCGAAGATGGCATGCTGTTTTACCTGTACCTGAACGTACAGATCGCCTGCCGGTGCGCCGTGCTCACCTGCTTCACCTTCGCCGGAAAGACGAATGCGGTCGCCGGTATCCACACCCGCCGGGATTTTAACCGACAGGGTTTTGGTCTTCTCAACGCGACCATGACCATGGCATTTATTGCACGGATCTTTGATAAGCGTACCGCGCCCCTGACAGTGAGGACAGGTCTGCTGTACGGCGAAGAAGCCCTGACGCATCTGCACCTGGCCTGCACCATGACAGGTTGGGCAAGTTTGCGGCTGGGTACCGGCTTTGGCACCGCTGCCGTGGCAGACATCGCACTCTTCCAGTGTCGGGATGCGGATCTCTTTGGTGACACCACGGACCGCTTCTTCAAGAGTCAATTCCATGTTGTAGCGTAGGTCGGCACCGCGTGAAGCACGCTGACGGCCACGACCGCCGCCGAAGATATCGCCAAATACGTCACCAAAGATATCACTGAAATCAGCGCCGCCGCCAAAGCCGCCGCCACCGCCCATACCGCCTTGTTCAAAAGCAGCATGACCGTACTGGTCGTAGGCCGCGCGCTTCTGCGCGTCGGTCAGGATTTCGTAAGCCTCTTTAATTTCTTTAAATTTGGCTTCGGCCTCTTTATCACCCTGGTTGCGGTCTGGGTGATATTTCATGGCCAGGCGCTTGTACGCCTTTTTGATTTCACGCTCTTCCGCTGTTTTGGAAACGCCCAAAATCTCATAATAGTCTTGCTTTGCCATTGTTTTTTATCTGCCCCTAACATGCATGAACGGGCGGAGAGGAAACCCTCTTCGCCCGTGTCAGTAATTACCCAATCAAAGGGCGATTATTTTTTATCTTTTACTTCTTCGAACTCTGCGTCGACAACGTCGTCATCTTTAGCATTGTTCGCGGAAGCGTCAGCACCTGCTGCACCTGCCTGCTGCTGAGCGTGCTGTTGCTGTGCGATTTCCATCAGTTTCTGAGAAACCTGCGCCAGCGCCTGCATTTTCGCTTCGATATCGGCTTTGTCTTCGCCTTTCAGCGACGTTTCCAGCGCGGTCAGTGCAGACTCGATAGCGGTTTTGTCATCAGCCGGCAGCTGTTCGCCTGCTTCTTCAACCTGCTTACGGGTGCTGTGCAGCAGATGGTCGCCCTGGTTACGCGTCTGAACCAGTTCTTCGAACTTACGGTCAGATTCGGCGTTCGCTTCAGCTTCCTGAACCATTTTCTGAATCTCTTCTTCGTTCAAGCCGGAAGAAGCCTTAATGGTAATTTTCTGCTCTTTACCGCTGTTTTTGTCTTTCGCGGAAACGTGCAGGATACCGTCAGCATCGATATCGAAGGTCACTTCGATCTGCGGCATGCCGCGCGGTGCCGGGTTAATACCATCCAGGTTAAACTGACCCAGAGATTTGTTATCAGACGCACGTTTACGTTCACCCTGCAACACATGGATGGTTACCGCAGACTGGTTGTCTTCAGCGGTAGAGAACACCTGGCTGTGTTTCGTCGGGATAGTGGTGTTTTTGTTGATCAGCGCCGTCATTACGCCGCCCATGGTTTCGATACCCAGAGAAAGCGGGGTAACGTCCAGCAGCAGTACGTCTTTCACTTCACCGGTCAGTACACCACCCTGAACCGCAGCACCAATTGCTACTGCTTCATCCGGGTTCACGTCTTTACGCGGCTCTTTACCAAAGAATTCAGCAACTTTTTTCTGAACCATTGGCATACGTGTCTGACCACCCACGAGGATAACCTCGTTGATATCAGATACGGACAGGCCAGCGTCCTGCAGTGCGACTTTCAGCGGGTCGATAGAACGGTTAACCAGATCTTCAACCAGACTTTCCAGTTTCGCACGCGTCACTTTAATGTTCATGTGTTTCGGACCGGTCGCGTCTGCGGTGATGTACGGCAGGTTCACGTCGGTCTGCTGAGCGGAAGAAAGCTCGATTTTCGCTTTTTCTGCCGCTTCTTTCAGGCGCTGCATGGCCAGCGGGTCGTTACGCAGGTCAATGCCCTGATCTTTCTTAAACTCGTCAACGAGGTAGTTGATCAGACGGGTATCGAAGTCTTCACCACCCAGGTGGGTATCACCGTTGGTTGCCAGAACTTCGAAGGTTTTTTCGCCGTCAACTTCGTCGATTTCGATAATAGAGATATCGAAGGTACCACCACCCAGGTCGTAAACCGCGATAGTACGGTTGCCAACTTCTTTATCCAGACCGTAAGCCAGCGCTGCAGCGGTTGGTTCGTTGATGATACGCTTGACTTCCAGACCTGCGATACGGCCAGCATCTTTGGTCGCCTGACGCTGAGCATCGTTGAAGTATGCAGGTACGGTGATAACCGCTTCCGTTACCGGTTCGCCCAGGTAATCTTCAGCCGTTTTCTTCATTTTTTTCAGCACTTCAGCAGAGATCTGCGGCGGTGCAGTTTTGGTGCCTTTCACATCCAGCCATGCGTCGCCATTGTCTGCGGCAACGATTTTGTACGGCATGATAGAAACGTCACGCTGAACTTCTTCGTCCTGGAAGCGGCGGCCAATCAGGCGTTTAATCGCAAACAGGGTGTTTTGCGGGTTTGTCACTGCCTGACGTTTAGCCGGCTGACCAACCAGAGTTTCACCATCCTGGGTATAAGCAATGATAGAAGGTGTGGTGCGATCGCCCTCGGCGTTCTCCAGCACACGTGCAGTAGTGCCATCCATAATCGCTACACAAGAGTTGGTAGTACCCAGGTCGATACCAATAATTTTACCCATCTAAACGTCTCCACTAAAAATTCGGTCAACATGTGGTTGTGAATCTGTAATAAGGGCGAAACGTGCCGTTTCAACTACCCTGAATCGTTTTTTTTCAGACTCACCACTGCGGTTGACTACAAGATGGGGTCGTAACCGCATCCATCAAGGGGGAAAGATAAAAATTTTTTTGTATTGCTAAACACCGGGCAGAGAAAAACGCGATAGACCGAAAGCAAAGTTTTCGACACTTCATTTGTAGAATGAATGAATCAAACAAAATACATTCACTAAACGATTGATAATAAAAACGAAACCGGCACTAAAAGCGCAACACCGGCTGAGTGAAATGATTATCCTCCGGGGCATAACCCCCTTTTCATGCCAAGGATAATCATGACGCCATTCACTCATGCCTCCGCCAGCCTGTTGTTGAGCCTGCTGCTGGTCAACGTGGCCCATGCCAACGATCACAAACTGCTGGGCGTGGTGGCACTTCCCCGTAACGAAACCAACGATCTGACGCTTAAATTGCCCGTGTGCCGGGTTGTGAAACGTATCCAGATTACCGTCGACCACGGTGATGCGCAGCTTAGCGGTGCCTCGGTCTACTTTAAAGCGGCCAGAAGCGCCAGCCAGAGCTTATCGGTGCCATCAGAACTGAAGGAAGGTATTACCACGGAGTGGATCAACATAAACAGCGACAATGACAACAAACGCTGCGTGTCAAAAATCACCTTCTCCGGCCATACGGTGAACTCCTCCGATATGGCGACGCTGAAAATTATCGGCGATGACTAACTTCGCCTGTCATCCACATACTAAATAGTCAGTAATTTATGAACGTCCCCTATCTTAACGATGACGACCTGCAGTTTCTTCAGCACTGTAGTGAGGAGCAACTGGAAAGTTTCGCCCGGCTGCTCACCCACAATGAAAAAGGTAAACGCCGTTTATCCAGCAGCCTGTTACATAACGAACTCTTTATGGCGATGGACGGTCATCCGGCACGACACCGGCAAAACTGGCAGTTGATCGCCGGTGAACTTCAGCATTTTGGCGGAGACAGTATCGCCAATAAATTTCGCGGGCACGGGAAGCTGTATCGCGCAATCCTTATCGACGTCGCAAAGCGGTTGAGTTTGAAAGCGGACAAAACGATGTCCACATGGGAAATAGAGCATGAACTGCTGGCACATTTTATTCGCCGTTGCTGGAAAAAAATGACCGATGCGCAGAAGGGTCGTTTTCTGGAAGCTGTTGAATGCCGGGTTCATGAGCTTGAAACGGTATTACCCCAGCTTATCCACTCCCCGAAGCTGGCACACGGGGTTTCACACTTGCTCGGGGATCAACTCGGCCATATTTTGCGCACCCACGCCGCTGTCAGCGTGATTGGTCATGGCATGATGCGCGGTGCGGGGCTTGGCGGCCCGGTTGGCGCGGCCGTCAACGGTGTGAAAGCCATGAGCGGCAGCGCTTATCGGGTGACGATCCCCGCCGTATTGCGTATCGCCTGTCTGCGGCGAGTCGTCGAAAACGCGCGTTTAAACGCGCATCAATGATAAAAGGGGGAAATATTTCATTTTCCCCTGATCAGATCATAGACAGCCACACTTCGCCTGATTATTATGCCGCGCCCCGCTGCCTGTATTGTTGCGCGGGAAAATTATTTCACCATTTAATGATGATTTTTTTGAGGAATTATGGGCAACACTAAGTTGGCTAATCCGGCTCCGCTGGGTCTGATGGGTTTCGGCATGACCACTATTTTGCTGAACCTGCACAATATTGGGCTTTTCCCGATGGATGGCATCATCCTGGCGATGGGCATTTTTTACGGCGGTATCGCGCAAATTTTTGCTGGCCTGCTGGAATTTAAGAAAGGCAATACCTTCGGTTTAACCGCCTTTACCTCTTACGGTTCTTTCTGGCTGACGCTGGTTGCGATTCTGCTGCTGCCGAAAATGGGCCTGGCTGACGCGGCTAACGCCCATTTCCTGGGTGTGTACCTGGGCCTGTGGGGCGTCTTCACACTGTTCATGTTCTTCGGTACGCTCAAAGGCGCGCGCGCGTTGCAGTTCGTCTTCCTGAGCCTGACCGTGCTGTTTGCCCTGCTGGCAATCGGCCACCTGGTGGATAACGAAAGCATCGTCCATGTTGCAGGCTGGATTGGCCTGGTCTGCGGTGCCAGCGCCATCTATCTGGCGATGGGTGAAGTGCTGAACGAACAGTTTGGCCGCACCGTACTGCCGATTGGTGAATCTCACTAATTGTTGTTGCTCCTGCCCGCGGGCAGGAGCAATATCGGGCGTTAGTGCGCCAGCGTTTCCAGTTTCTCTTCCGATAATCCAGTCAACTGTAAAACCTGTAACCGATCGAGACCGCTCGCGATCATTGCTTGAGCGATTCTAAAGGTGGCTTCTTCGCGGCCTTTTTCCAGACCTTGCTCAATCCCTTGTTCAAGCCCCTGCACCAGACCTTCCTGCCTCAGTTCCTCAGCCAATGTCATGATAACCTCTCCCTGTTGCGATACGCCTTTCGCCAGCTCGCGAATAAATGCGTTTTTATCTTCGGTGAAACCGACCTGTAGGATATACGTCAGCGCCGTTCTCAGCTGACTGTCCGAAGTGTATCCCGCCTGCAAAAGCTTGACCAGCGATGCCGTCAAGGCCATCAGATCGCGCTGGCGGATATGCTTTTGCAGGAACTCAAGGATCGCGATGCGCCGATGGGTAAGGATAGCGTCATCCGGGACTTCGGTAATATCAACTAACGGAAAGGGAGCCGTGTAGACCCGTTTTGCCAGCTCAGCATCTGAAAATGCATCAAACCAGCACATTGAGTAGGGGTAGGGCCGCGTCGCGCCGTGGTAAAAAAGAATGGGGACAACCACCGGCAACGTTTCATGACCCGCTTCAATATGCCGCTGCATCGCCGCCAGCGAGTAACGCATCAGCCGTTGGGTCATCTGTTTATCCGGTTTACTTTGATGCTCAATCAGCGCGTAGAGGTAACCTTGTTGCTGGTTCATCTGCACCGACCACAGCACATCGGAATAGCGGGCGCGCAAGTCATCTTCAATGAAGTTACCGGACTCCAACTGAAGTGTGCTTAAGTCACACATCGTGCGTAAATCTCGCGGAAGATGTATATCCAAAAAATCGCGCGCCGCATCGGGCTGCGTCATCACCTGGCGAAAAAACGCATCGTGCGGCCCAGTGGAGACTTTCCCTGTCATCGTGTTCTCCTGTTAAGCTGATTCGCGGCGCAGTATCCACCCGCCGCGCGCACTTGTCAGGAATGCGTATCTAATCTGGAAGCCTGCTCGTAATTCCCCTCTTCCTGCGCCCGTTGACCATCCTGGCGCAGCGCGATGCCCAGCACCAACCCCAGTAACGACAATGCCAGTACGTACCATGCCGGAGCCAGCGGCGAGACAGTCATCAGCAACGTCACCACCACAGGCGTCAGGCCACCAAAAATGGCGTACGAAACGTTATAAGAAAAGGAGATCCCGCTAAAACGCACCGCCGGGGGAAACGCGCGCACCATGACGTAAGGCACCGCGCCGACCACGCCGACGCACAAGCCGACCAGCCCATAAAGCACAAACAGATGCTGCGCGCTGAGCCCGGCAAAATGGTAGAAAACCCAACTGGAGAGCCCCAGCAGCAGGCTGCCTGGGATAAAGGTACGGCTGGCTCCCCATTTATCCACCGCCAGCCCGGCAAGCAGACAACCTACGCAAAGCATTACCGTCGCCAGACTGTTAGCCTGAAGCGTCAGCGCAGGCGCAAAGCCATAGTGCTTTTGCAGCCAGACCGGCGACATCAGGATCACGACCACTATTCCAGCGGAGAGCAGCCAGGTCAGCAGCATTGAGATCACCACCGCCTTTCGGTGACGAACCACCACGGCCTTCACGGGCAACTCCTGTGCCAGAGCCTTGCGCTGCTGCATTTCGAGAAAAATAGGCGTTTCCTGCAACCAACGCCGCAGGTACATGGCCACGAGGCCAAATGCACCGCCCAGCAGGAACGGAATTCGCCAGCCACCTTCATGAATTGTTTGCGCTGTCATGCTAGTGTTAATTAACGTTGCCACCACGGAACCCAGCAGAATGCCAACCGTTAGCCCTGCCGTCAGCGTTCCGCAGGCGATACCAATTCGGCGAGCAGGCACGTGTTCTGCGACAAACACCCATGCACCCGGGACTTCGCCACCAATAGCCGCGCCCTGGAGAATGCGCATTAATAGCAGAAGCAGCGGGGCCACAAGTCCGGCGCTGGCATAGGTTGGCAGCAGGCCGATCGCCAGCGTCGGCACGGCCATCAGCAGAATACTCAGGGTAAACATCTTCTTACGCCCGACGATATCGCCGAAGTGCGCCATCACAATGCCACCTAACGGGCGCGCCAGATAACCCGCCGCGAAGATGCCAAAGGTTTGCACCTGGCGTAGCCATTCTGGGATATCCGCCGGAAAGAAAAGCTCGCCAATGACGGCCGCGAAGAAGACGAAAATGATGAAATCGTAAAACTCAAGCGCCCCACCAAGGGCAGCGAGCGTCAGGGTTTTGTAATCCTGTCGATTGAGAGGTCGTGCATAGTGTGACATGAAACCTTCGCCCCTTACGGCATATGTAAACTAAAAGTTAATATACCGTAAGGAATTTTCCACTCCAGCGGGGCGGAAGGTTATCTCAGGAATGCGTTACTTTCAGGCGTTCGTTTCGCGGCGCGCGCTTTTCGGGCGAAAAGCTGCTACCACCTGACTGTCGGTTTCAATATACGGCCCTTCCAGCAACTGCACGCAGTAGGGCACACTGGCAAAAATACCGTTGACCAACACCTTACCTTCCGCGTCTTTAACGCCTTCCAGCGTTTCTTCAATCGCTTTCGGCTGACCCGGCAGATTAAGGATTAACGCCTGTTTGCGGATCACCCCAACCTGGCGGGAGAGGATAGCGGTCGGCACGAAGTGCAGGCTCACCTGGCGCATCTGTTCACCAAAGCCCGGCATCACACGGTCGGCAATTGCCAGCGTGGCATCCGGCGTCACATCGCGACGCGCCGGGCCCGTCCCCCCCGTCGTCAACACCAGGTGACAACTCATTTCATCCACCAGCTCGCACAGGGTTTGCTCAATGATCGGCTGCTCATCGGGGATAAGGCGCGTCTGGAGTTCAAAAGGGGTGGTCAGCGCTTTGCTCAGCCACGCTTCGAGCGCCGGGATACCTTTATCCTGATAAACGCCGCTGGAGGCGCGGTCAGAGATGGATACCAGGCCGATACGTAAAGTGTTCATAGTCATTCCGTTCAAACATGTACTGTTAAGCGAAATGATACACGGGAATAACGGGCGATCGCATGACACAGATAAAAAAATAACCCGCCTTCACAACGAAGCGCGGGTTATTTGTGCGGAACCTAAGACTGAATTACAGCAGGTCGCCGATCATTTTTTCCAGTTTTTCCTGGTCGATTGCAAACTTACGGATACCTTCCGCCAGTTTATCAACGGCCATCGGATCCTGGTTGTGCTGCCACAGGAACTCAGACTCGGTGATACGCGCCGGACGCGCTTTCACTTCGCCGGTGTAGGCCAGTTTACGCTCGATAGCGCCTTCGCTTTCAGACAGCTCTTTCAGCAGTGCCGGAGCGATAGTCAGGCGGTCACAGCCAGCCAGTTCCAGGATTTCGCCGATATTACGGAAGCTTGCGCCCATCACGACCGTTTCATAGCCGTGCTGTTTGTAATATTCGTAGATTTCGCTTACGGAAACCACGCCCGGATCTTCTGCCGGTGCATACTCTTTCTTGTCGGTATTGGATTTATACCAGTCAAGGATGCGTCCCACGAACGGAGAGATCAGGTAAACGCCTGCTTCAGCACACGCGCGCGCCTGTGCGAAGGAGAACAGCAGCGTCAGGTTACAGTTGATACCGTCTTTTTCCAGCTGCTCAGCGGCACGAATGCCCTGCCAGGTGGACGCCAGTTTGATCAGGATACGGTCATTGCTGATACCCGCATCGTTGTACAGTTTGATCAGGCGTTTCGCTTTAGCGATAGACGCGTCGGTGTCATAAGAAAGACGCGCATCCACTTCGGTGGAGATACGGCCAGGGACCAGTTTCAGAATTTCCAGGCCAATGTTTACGGCCAGCTTATCGGTGGCATCGACAACCTGCTGCGCACGATCGCTACTCTGGCTACGCGCCCAGGCAATCGCTTCGTCGATCAGTTTACGATACTCAGGGATCTGAGCGGCGCCCAGAATCAGAGAAGGGTTAGTCGTCGCATCCTGAGGCTGATACAGCTTCATCGCCGCGATGTCTCCGGTGTCAGCCACTACGGTTGTGTACTGACGTAGAGATGTCAATTTGTCCGTCATGATAGTGTTTCTCTTTAAACAGCTGTTAGGGGGATGTAACCGGTCTTCTTCGATGATATCACGCCCCACTTTGAGCGCAACTGCCGGAGCCCCAAGAGGGCAGAGTATGATAAACTGATTCATTCAACATTCAGGGCTGGCAACGGTTTGCCCTTTAATTGGTAACGCTTACACGGGCTGAATCGAATCGTGCTTTTCGCGGTTATTTTGCACATCGAGCCCCTGTTTCGGCATAAACAAGAGGACGTTTAATGCCTGATTTCCTATCTTTTATCGGCGAAATCCTTTGGGGTTCCGTGATGATTTACCTGCTCCTCGGATGCGGAGTCTGGTTTACCTGGCGTACCGGTTACGTCCAGTTTCGCTATATACGCAAATTTTGGCGCAGCCTGCTTGGGAGTCTGACGCCCCAGGCAGGCGGGCTCACCTCTTTCCAGGTACTGTGCGTCAGCCTTGCCGCACGAGTGGGTAGCGGAAATCTTGCCGGTGTTGCGATTGCCATCACCGTTGGCGGCCCGGGCGCGGTATTCTGGATGTGGGTATCGGCCTTCGTCGGGATGGCGAGCAGCTTTGCGGAGTCGTCGCTGGCACAGCTTTATAAAGAGAAAGATACCAACGGCCATTTTCGCGGTGGCCCCGCATGGTATATGGCGCGCGGTCTGGGAATGCGCTGGATGGGCGTCGTGTTTTCCGTTTTCCTGCTGCTCGCCTATGGCCTGATTTTCAACACGGTACAGGCAAACTCGATGGCGCGCGCACTGGAGTTTGCCTTTGATACGCCGAAACTGCTCAGTGGCATCGTTGGTGGGCTGGTCATATTAGTGTTAATTACCCGCAGTTTGCAGCAACTCGCACGCGTCATGCAATGGCTCGCCCCGGTCATGGCGCTCCTCTGGGTTTGTGCCAGTCTGCTTATTAGTCTTTGGCATATCGTTGAAATCCCGGCCATTATTGAAATGATCATTCGCAGCGCGTTTGGCTGGCAGGAAGCGGGAGCCGGGGCGGTCGGTTACACTGTGAGTCAGGCGTTAACCAACGGTTTTCAACGTGGCATGTTTTCCAATGAAGCCGGAATGGGCTCCACCCCTAATATTGCTGCCGCGGCAGCCTCCTGGCCTCCTCATCCGGCTGCACAAGGTATTGTGCAAATGATTGGCGTATTCATCGATACCATTATTATCTGCACCGCCAGCGCAATGGTGGTTCTGCTGTCAGGGCATGATACTGAGATTGTCACACATAGCGGAATTCATCTGATTCAGCAGTCGATGAACGTGCTGGTAGGAAGCTGGGGCGCTGGCTTTGTCGCGTTCATTATGACGCTGTTCGCATTAACCTCTATCACCGCCAACTACCTGTATGCAAAAAATAATTTAGCCTTTTTGAACCTGCATAATCGTGTAAGTATCTGGATTCTGCGTATGATTACCCTGGCAATGGTATTGGTGGGCAGTTTGCTCAGCCTGCCGGTGGTATGGCAACTCGCGGATATCATTATGGCGCTAATGGCAATCACTAACCTGACCGCCCTGTTACTGCTCTCACCGGTGGTACGCATCATCGCCCGCGACTACCTGCGCCAGCGTAAACTTGGCGTTCGCCCGGTGTTTAATGCCCGCTATTATCCCGATATCGAACAGCAACTGGCCCCTGGCGCGTGGGATGAACCGCCGCGTGAATAGCGCGGCAATCACAGCAATCGATCCGCTCACCCGCTTTTTTTGTTAAAGTTGAGTGAAATTTTTAGTAAGGACTGGATATGCTGATTCTGATCTCCCCCGCGAAGACGCTCGATTATCAAAGCGAGCTGGCGACCACACGCTACACCCAGCCCGAGCTGCTGGATCACTCTCAACAGCTGATTCGCGAAGCGCGGAAACTTTCCGCGCCGCAAATCAAAAAGTTGATGGGCATTAGTGACAAGCTGGCGGATCTCAACGCGACCCGCTTCCACGACTGGCAGCCTGATTTCACCCCGGACAACGCCCGTCAGGCGATTCTGGCCTTTAAGGGCGACGTCTACACAGGCTTGCAGGCGGAAACGTTTAGCGAGGCGGATTTTGACTTTGCCCAGCAGCATCTGCGCATGCTTTCGGGCCTGTACGGCGTTTTGCGCCCGCTGGACTTAATGCAGCCTTACCGCCTTGAAATGGGTATCCGTCTGGAAAACGCACGCGGCAAAGATCTCTACCAGTTCTGGGGCGACATCATCACGGAGAAACTGAACGCGGCGCTGGCAGCACAAGGCGATGACATCGTCGTGAACCTGGCATCCGATGAGTATTTCAAATCCGTTAAACCGAAGGCGCTGAAGGGCCGCATCATCAAGCCGGTCTTCCTCGATGAGAAAAACGGCAAGTTCAAAGTCATTAGCTTCTATGCCAAGAAAGCGCGCGGGTTGATGAGTCGCTTTATTATTGAGAATCGCCTGACGAAGCCAGAACAGCTGTCGACGTTTAATAGCGAAGGGTATTTCTTTGACGAGACGTCATCCGCTCCGGATGAGCTGGTGTTCAAACGTCACGAGCAGGCATAAACAAAACGGCGCGGTAAATACCGCGCCGTAACAATGTTAACGATGCCCGTTCCCCTGACCAGGGCGATAATCATTTTTACCACCGTGATTACCGGGGCCGCCATGTTTATCGTAATGTTTGTTCTTATCACGATTATCATGATGCGGCTTTGGTGGCTTATGCGCATGCCAGCGATTATCGCGCCACTCATAGTGGTTATTCCAGTAATCGCGGTCGCGCCAGTGGGCGCCATCCCAGTAATTACCGTTATTATCACGGTCGCCAATCTGGAGCTTCACGGAAGGCACCAGGGTGATTTCTGCTGCATGAACCATCGCCGGAGCCGCCAGCATCATAGAGAGTGCAATGATCACAGGTTTCAACTTCGACATAGGTAATTCCTCATTCATCATTCCCCTTCTGGGCCATGCGATAAGAATAACCTTATAGGACGACGGTTGTTATTCTCCGCAATCCTATTCTGCGATCGCCCGCATCTATTGGTAATTTCTGCGTTTTTCCTGCTTTTTCCTTCCACATTCTCTCCATAATTGCCCGCTTCACGGGCAATCAGGAGAGGACACCTGCAGATTACGCCTTGCTCATCATCAACTGGCGCAGCGCGGCGAAATCCGCCGGCAGATTGTGGGAGAGCAGCGGCAGGTCGGCGCGGTCTGCCAGCGCTTTCGGCAGCGGCAGCGTTTCCTGCAGAATCTCTTCCACACTCTCTTTAAACTTCGCCGGATGCGCCGTGCCGAGGAACAGACCATATTCGCCTGGGTTGAGCTGATCGCGCAGCGCGCGGTAAGCCACCGCCGCGTGAGGTTCAGACAGATACCCCAGCTCGCGCAGTTCGCGCATGGTGGCTTGGGTGGTTTCATCATCCACTGCGGCGTAACCCAGCTCGTTCAGACGCCAGATTTTACGGCGGAACAACTCTTCCACACGCGGCCAGTTGTTCGGCTGGCTGACGTCCATGGCGTTAGACAGCGTCGCCTGCGTCGCTTTCGGCGCCCACTCGCCCTGTTGCAGGAAGCGCGGTACGGTGTCATTGACGTTAGTGGCGGCGATAAAGCGTTTCACCGGCAGGCCAAGGGATTTCGCCAGCAGGCCTGCGGTCAGGTCACCGAAGTTACCGCTTGGCACCGAGACCACCAGTTGGTTACGGGCTTCCTGCGGCAGTTGCGCCACGGCTTCAAAGTAGTAGCAAATCTGCGCCAGCAGGCGGCTGATGTTGATCGAGTTAGCCGAGTTAAGCCCCAGCGCCGCTTTCAGCTCTTCGTCATCAAATGCCTGTTTCACCAGCGCCTGGCAGGCATCAAAATCGCCGTCGATTGCGACTGTTTCAATGTTGCCACCCAGGGTACAGAACAGTTTTTCCTGCAACGGGCTGATTTTGCCACGCGGGTAAAGGATAACCACGCGTACGTTCGGCAGGCCATAAAACGCGTGGGCCACCGCCGCGCCGGTATCACCAGACGTCGCCGTCAGGATGGTGACCGGTTTGTCGCCGCTGATATGGGTCAGCATCTGCGCCATAAAGCGACCGCCAAAGTCTTTGAATGCCAGGGTCGGGCCATGGAAGAGCTCCAGACAACCGACGTCTTCCTGCACCTGGCTTACGGGTGCCGGGAAAGCAAAAGCGGCGCGAACGCGCTCTTCCAGCAGCTCCTGAGGGATTTCATCGCCGATGAACGCGGAGAGGATTTTCGCGCTTCGCGGCACGAAGTCCATTTCCAGCATCTCATCCACCTCGGTGAGGTTGAACTCCGGCAGGTCGTGCGGAAAAAACAGCCCCTGATTCTTGCCCAGGCCCTGGGTGATGGCCTGCGCGAAGCTGACCTGCTCGTTGTGATCTTTTAAGTTATAGAGTTTCATCGGTTATCCCACTACTCGTGCGCCCGCCGTGTCCAGCCGGCAAATATGAACGAAGCCTTCCTGATTTTGCAGATAATGTTTGCCCAGCCAGTCGGCCACGCGCTGCGCCGTGTCCGGCTTATCACACAGGGCGAACAAGGTCGGCCCGGAACCGGAAATACCGCAAGCGAGTGCACCAATTTCCGCCACCGCCTGACGTGCCTGGCTAAAGCCAGGCAGCAGCTTAGTGCGATACGGTTCGGCAATCACATCTTTCATCAATTTCGCCGCCAGCAAAGGCTGACGGGAATAACAGGCATGAATAAAGCCGGCCAGATGGCGGCCATGCGCAATACAGTCCTGACGGCGATACTGGGCTGGCAGAATCGCCCGCGCTTCCGCCGTCG
Source organism: Pseudocitrobacter faecalis (assembly GCF_965231525.1). Taxonomy (NCBI): domain Bacteria; kingdom Pseudomonadati; phylum Pseudomonadota; class Gammaproteobacteria; order Enterobacterales; family Enterobacteriaceae; genus Pseudocitrobacter; species Pseudocitrobacter faecalis. Next base: position 3,731,197 of record NZ_CBDDNJ010000002.1, read on the forward strand.
ACACTTTGATGCCGGGATACGCCAGCACCCACAACCATTCATCAAACCCCGGAACCTGCTGGCTGATGATGCCGTTCTCTTCAATCATCAACTGCATGCCGCCCAGATAGCACGGCGCAACGTTGTCGTAGTGCACGCTGCCGGAAATGCGCCCTTCCATCTCGCCCATCAGGGCCAGCATGCGGCTTTCCTCCAGCGGCTTGCCGCAAAATTCATTCAGCGCCACCAGCGCTGCCACTACGGAACAGGCGCTGGAACCCAGCCCGGAGCCAATCGGCATGTTTTTTTCAAGCGTCATCGCCACCGGAACGGTTTTCCCGATTTCCTGGCAGTAACGTTCCCAGCACTGATAAACAATATTCTCTTTTGGCTCAGTCGGTAATTTATCGGCAAAGCGTCCAACATTACGCAGGCTGAAGCTTTCCGCCGCGTCTACCGACACGTTATCACCCAACAGGCTTCCGTCGACGGGCGTCACCGCCGCGCCTAATACATCGAACCCGACGCTCATGTTGGCACTGGAAGCCGGGGCATATACTTTGACCATCTTAAACTCCTAACTTCCATGACAGGGTACGTAACAGGTCAGCGAACACCCCGGCGGCCGTGACGTCGTTCCCCGCACCGTAGCCGCGTAGCACCAGCGGCAGCGGTTGATAATAGTGGCTGTAAAACGCCAGCGCGTTCTCGCCGTTTTTGACTTTATAGAGCGGATCGTTGCCATCAACAGCGTCAATCTTCACGCGACACACGCCGTCTTCATCGATGTTACCGACGTAGCGCAGCACTTTGCCTTCATCACGCGCTTTCGCCACACGGGCGGAAAACACGTCGTCGAGCTGCGGCAGGCGGGCCATAAAGCTTTCGGTGTCACCTGAAGCATCAAAGCTTTCTGGCAGCACCGACTCCACCACCATATCACTCAATTCAAGGCTACGTCCGGTTTCGCGGGCTAAAATAAGTAGCTTACGTGCCACGTCCATCCCTGAGAGGTCATCACGCGGGTCCGGTTCGGTATAACCCATTTCGCGCGCCACTTTCGTCGCTTCAGAGAAACTCATGCCTTCGTCCAGCTTGCCGAAGATAAACGACAGGGAGCCGGAAAGAATGCCTGAGAAGCGTTGCAGCTCATCACCCGCATTAAGCAGGTTTTGCAGGTTTTCAATCACCGGCAGGCCCGCGCCGACGTTAGTGTCATAGAGGAATTTGCGGCGCGATTTCTCTGCCGCGTGACGCAACTGGTGATAGTAATCCATCGACGAGGTGTTCGCCTTTTTGTTCGGCGTGACCACGTGGAAGCCTTCGCGCAGGAAGTCAGCATACTGATCGGCAACAGCCTGGCTGGAGGTACAGTCAACAATCACCGGGTTAAGCAAGTGGTACTCTTTCACCAGGCGAATCAGGCGGCCAAGGTTAAACGGCTCTTTTGCTTCCGCCAGTTCCGCTTGCCAGTTTTCAAGATTCAGGCCGTGCACACTGGTGAGCAGCGCTTTTGAATTCGCCACGCCGCACACACGCAGGTCGATATGTTTGTTTTTCAGCCACGCCTGCTGGCGCTTGATTTGTTCCAGCAGCGCCCCGCCGACGCCGCCGACGCCCACCACAAACACTTCAATCACCTGATCGGTGTTGAACAGCATCTGGTGCGTAACGCGAACGCCGGTTGTCGCGTCATCGTTGCTGACCACCACAGAAATAGAGCGCTCAGACGAGCCCTGAGCAATCGCCACAATGTTGATATTGGCACGCGCCAGCGCGGCAAAGAACTTCGCCGAGATCCCACGCAGGGTGCGCATTCCATCACCAACCACGGAGATAATCGCCAGCCGTTCCATGATCGCCAGCGGCTCCAGTAGCCCTTCTTTCAGCTCCAGGTAGAATTCATCTTCCATCGCTTTCTTCGCCCGCGCACAGTCGCTTTGTGGCACACAGAAACTGATGCTGTATTCGGAGGAGGATTGGGTAATAAGAACCACGGAGATGCCCGCACGCGACATGGTCGCGAACACGCGCGCCGCCATGCCCACCATGCCCTTCATACCCGGGCCGGAGACGCTGAACATCGCCATGTTATTAAGGTTAGAGATCCCTTTCACCGGCAAATCATCTTCGCTACTGCTGCCACCAATGAGTGTACCTGGCGCTTGTGGGTTTCCGGTGTTTTTAATCAGGCAAGGGATCTGGAATTGAGCGATGGGGGCAATGGTACGGGGGTGAAGGACTTTCGCGCCGAAGTAGGAGAGCTCCATGGCCTCCTGATACGACATACTCTTCAGCAGGCGAGCGTCGGGTACCTGTCTCGGGTCGCAGGTATACACGCCATCGACATCAGTCCAGATCTCACAACAGTCGGCACGCAGACAGGCAGCGAGTACGGCAGCCGAATAATCGGAGCCATTACGCCCCAGTACAACCAGTTCCCCCTTCTCATTACCTGCGGTGAACCCGGCCATCAGGATCATGTGGTCAGATGGGATTTGACTTGCCGCAATGCGACGAGTGGATTCGGCGATATCCACGGTAGATTCAAGGTAATGGCCGGTCGCCAGCAGCTTTTCGACCGGATCGATAACCGTCACGTTGTGGCCGCGAGCACGCAGCAGCCCCGCCATGATGGCGATAGAGAGTTTCTCGCCCCGGCAAATGAGCCCGGCGTTAACGCCATCCGGGCACTGACCCAGCAGGCTGATACCATGCAGAATATGTTTGATTTGGGCAAATTCGCTGTCGACCGTTTGTTTCAGTTCAGCCAGCGGGAATCCTGGCTGGGCCGCAGCAAGCCCCTGAAGAAGTTCGGAAAAAATGCGTTCGGCATCGTCGATATTGGAGAGGGCATCCACCCCGCCGATGGTTTTCTCAATCATCGCCACCAGGTGGTTAGTGATTTTCGCCGGGGCAGAGAGCACGGTCGCAACCTGCCCCTGTCTGGCATTACTCTCCAGGATATCGGCAACACGCAGAAAACGCTCTGCATTTGCCACTGATGTACCGCCGAACTTCAAGACTCGCATGGTTGTTACCTCGTTACCTTTGGTCGAAAAAAAAGCCCGCACTGTTTAGGTGCGGGCTTTTTTCTGTGTTTCCTGTACGCGTCAGCCCGCACCGTTACCTGTGGTAATAGTGGTGGTTGTCATGGTGATAATCATGCTGATGCGAATCATGGATGTTGTGTGCTCTGTTATTTTTACGCTGTCTGTGCGCTGTATCTATATTGGTTAAAGTATCTGACCGCTTAAGTCAACGAATTTTTAAGTTCGTCACGTTTCGCAACCACTTCACATCCCGCCATTGAGGCGGGAATTTCTAACTTTATAGCCCAACACTTCCGCAACAATATAGACCGTCACGCTAAAAAACAAAAAACTAACAGGATTTTACTCTGTGAGTTTTTTTTCAATATCGTGCAGCAAACGATGCAACATTGCCGTATCGCGCTGTTCAAGTAAGCCGATCCGCTGTTGCAGCCAGTCAGCCAGTTTTACATCATCGGCGACCTCAAGTTGAGACAGCAGCGCGGTGATTCTCGCACGTAATGCCTGCAGCTGGTTTTCACCTCCGGGGGCGACCGGTTGCGGCGCATGCTGCAACAGAGAAGAGAGCTGATAACAGTACACCATCACCGCCTGGCCGAGGTTCAGCGATGGGTAATCGGCTACCATCGGCACGCCAGTCAACACGTCAGCCAGCGCCAGTTCATCGTTGGTCAGCCCGGAATCTTCGCGGCCAAACACCAGCGCGGCGTGTCCCATCCACTGCGCTTTTTCCGCAAGCATCGGCAAAAGTTCCTGCGGCGTGGCGTAGTAATGGAACTTTGCCCGGCTACGCGCGGTCGTAGCGACAGTAAAATCAACATTATGCAGCGCATCGGCAAGAGTGGAGTAGCAGGTGATGTTATCAATGATATCGCCAGATCCATGTGCGACCCAGCGGGTTGCGGGCTCAAGGTGGGCCTCGCTATCCACGATGCGCAGGTCGCTAAACCCCATGGTTTTCATGGCTCTTGCGGCGGCGCCGATATTTTCAGCTCTTGCTGGTGAAACCAGCACTATCGATAAGCGCATTTAAAGTTCTCTTTCTGACGGGTGATGCGGCAAAAATGTGATGTAGTTCAACATATTGCGCAGCGCGAATTTACATAATTGCAACAAAAATCACTGAAATGATGTTTCATAACATATAAAAGATACTAAACTATTCATGATGGAAACTATGTGTTTTAATGTTAACAGAGCTTATATATCCTCATGTTTATAAATACTATTTTCGTGCCTTTTAGATCATCATCATTGGATTCAACGCCTTTATCAGTTAATCTACGCAACTAATTGAGTTGTGGAAAAAATGTGATAAGCGTTAGCATTTAGCAGCGATGATTTCACCAAACTGTTAACGTGCTACAATTGAACTTGATATATGTCAACGAAGCGTAGGTTTATTGGCTGTCTGGCCCCTCTTAGCCTGTTATGTTGCTGTTAAAATGGTTAGGATGACAACCGTTTTTGACACTGTCGGGTCCAGAGGGAAAGTACCCACGACCAAGCTAATGATGTTGTTGACGTTGATGGAAAGTGCATCAAGAACGCAATTACGTACTTTAGTCATGTTACGCCGGTGATGTTAATTTACGACATGCATCAGGCAGGTCAGGGACTTTTGTACTTCCTGTTTCGATTTAGTTGGCAATTTAGGTAGCAAACATGCAGACCCCGCACATTCTTATCGTTGAAGACGAGTTGGTAACACGCAACACGTTAAAAAGTATTTTCGAAGCAGAAGGCTACGATGTTTTCGAAGCGACCGATGGCGCGGAAATGCATCAGATCCTCTCTGAAAATGATATCAACCTGGTGATCATGGATATCAACCTGCCAGGGAAAAACGGCCTTCTGCTGGCACGCGAACTGCGCGAGCAAGCAAACGTAGCGCTGATGTTCCTGACCGGGCGCGACAATGAAGTCGACAAAATCCTCGGCCTGGAAATCGGTGCTGACGATTACATCACTAAACCGTTCAACCCGCGTGAACTGACCATCCGTGCACGTAACCTGCTTTCTCGTACCATGAACCTGGGTACCGTTAGCGAGGAACGTCGCAGCGTGGAAAGCTACAAGTTCAACGGTTGGGAACTGGACATCAACAGCCGTTCTCTGGTGAGCCCTAACGGTGAGCAGTATAAGCTGCCGCGTAGCGAATTCCGCGCGATGCTGCACTTCTGCGAAAACCCTGGCAAAATTCAGTCTCGTGCTGAACTGCTGAAGAAAATGACCGGTCGCGAGCTGAAGCCGCATGACCGCACCGTTGACGTGACCATTCGTCGTATTCGTAAGCATTTCGAATCTACGCCGGACACGCCGGAAATCATTGCCACCATTCATGGTGAAGGTTACCGCTTCTGCGGCGAACTGCAGGAATAATTAAAAACGGCGCGTTAAGCGCCGTTTTCGTTTTTGTGGGTTATCCAGAAGCAGCCCGGTGATGTTTCGCTTACCGGGCCTGCAAAGGCTTATTTCCAGATTCGCAGCTCATCACTCTCCCGCAGCCCTGCCGCTTTTGGCGACCCCAGCGCGTACCAGTCCAGATTGCGCGTCAGGAACATCACGCCGCACAATGCCATCAGCAGTACGCCCGTTCCCAGCAGCAACGAACTTTCCTCTGAACGCAACAGCGCACACATCACACCATCAAGAACCAGCAACGCCAGCGTAAATAACAGGCTGCTACGCCAGCTTTTCAGCACTGCCTGCAAATAGACACCATTCATTAACGCCCCGACCAGGCTCGCGGCTACCCATGCCGTGGTAAAGCCGATGTGCTCCGACAACGCCAGCAGCAAAAAGTAGAACATCACCAGCGACAGTCCTACCAGCAGATACTGTATTGGATGCATGCGCCGCCCGGTAAGCATTTCAAAGACGAAGAAGGCCGTAAAGGTCAGGGCAATCAGCAAAAGCGCATATTTGGTGGCACGATCGGTCAGTTGATAGTGATCGGCGGGCGTTGCGACGGCAACGTTAAACGAAGGCAGATCCGGTGAGGCAAATTTGTCGGCATCGGCGAACTGCTCCCCCAGATTATTGGCAAACCAGCTGCTTTGCCAACGCGCCTGAAAACCGGTGGGGCTGACTTCCCGTTTCACGGGCAGGAAATCGCCGATAAAGTTCGGATGCGGCCAGTTGCTATTAAGCACCAGTTCGCTGTTCCGCCCAAGAGGAACGACAGAAAAATTGCCCGTGCCACTCAGAACCAACGAGAAGTCGAGGTTAAATTTCTTCGGTGTGAACGGGAAATCCGGCAACTGAACATGCAGCCCCTGCGGCTCCCCGGAAATTCCGGTGCCGGGCTCAACCTGCAGCGGCGTTCCTTCCAGGCCTGGCGCATTCACCACGCCAATGCCACGCGTATCGCCCACAGCCATCACCATAAACGGTTTCCCTAATGTAATATTGGCGTGATTGAGACTCTCCAGCCGCGAAGTATCAAACTCGGCCTTAATGTTGACGTCCGTTTTCCACACCTGCCCTTCATATATACCCACTTTACGCGGTTCGACGTTCTGATTGCCCTCAACCATTAACGACTCCGGCAGCCAGAAATGAATAAACGTGCGCTTTTGTGAGACTTCGTGGTTATTTTCCAGCGTGGTATACATTTCCGTCACCGGAATCGCGATCAGCGGCCCGACCAACTTCTGCGGGCCGCTGGTGCTCCGGCTAATCGCTTCTTCCACTTCGCCACGGTAATCGGCACGCTCAACAATCAATCCCCTGATAACCATCAGCGGAATGAACAGCACCAGCATTGTGCCTATCAGGGTAACGGTTTTTACAACCAGCGGTGATTTTGATTTCGACATAACCTTCTCCTTTGCAATGGCAGCAGAGTAAACGGGCTATGTGCGGTGAATTTGAAGTTATGTGAAGTGCCGGTGAAGTGTGAGCGTAGCTTCCACACCGCCCTGCTCGCGGTTATGTAATCGGGCGTCGCCGTGATGCAGGCGCGCGACTTCGCTGACAAATGCCAGCCCCAGGCCGCTGCTTTTGTGGCCACTGGCGCGCGGCAGCGAATAAAAACGCTCGAAGATGCGCGACAGAGCAAACTCGGGAATACCACAGCCTGTGTCGATCACCTTCAGCATCACGCTGTCGCCCTGCGTCTCGGCGCAAAGAGTGATACAGCCCTCCTCAGGCGTAAAATCGATCGCGTTATCCAGCAGATTGCCCATCGCCTGCATCAGCAGGGCTTCATCCGCCGCCACGCTCAGGGTAGTAGGTTCGACATGCAGCGCAATTTGTTTCGCCGCCAACGTGACGCTACGTGATTCCTGTAGCTGGTTGAATATTGTTGCCACAGACACCGGGGCGAGCGTAATTTCCTGGCGATTCTCCAGCCGAGCCTGGCGCAACAACGTTTCCACCAGCACCTGCATGCGTGCATTCTGCTGAAGAATATTGTCTGTAAAGCGCGCCACAACCTCCGGCGGCGGCCCTTCGCGTAAGATCTCCGCCGCACCGCGAATCGCCGCCAGCGGGCTTTTAAGCTCGTGCGTGAGGGCATAAACGTACTGCTCGATATAATTTTTGCCTTCCAGCTTCAGGCGCATACTTTCCAGCGCCTGCGCCAGCTTGCGCAGTTCACTGCTGCCCAGTTCCGGTAACGGGACCGGTTGTTCATGCGTGACCGAGTCGGCATAGTGCACCAGCTTACCGATAGAACGGTTGATCCACAGAATCACGCCGCCGCCAATCAGCAACGCAATGCCCAGCAGCGCGCCTGCCGCCCACAGCATGCGACGCTCGCTACGCTTAATCACCGGCGCGATGGCGGCGTTAGGTTTGCCAACGCTGAGTACGCCGATGATCTTACCCTCATCAACAATCGGCGCGGCGACGTACATCACCGTACTTTCAGGATCGCGGGGATCCTGCGCAGTGCTGCGCGCGCCGTATTCCCCACGCAGCGTGAGCCAAACGTCATTCCAGCGAGAGTAGTCCTGCCCGACGGCAATGTTGGCCGAGTCAAAGACCACCCGCCCCTGCGCATCGGTCATGTAGACGTGATACTCATTGCGAACTTTATGGATACCGCTGATATTGGCGCGGAACGGCTGCGTGCTCAGTTGACGAAAAGCCTGCGCCAGTTTGCCCTGCGCCGGGTTACCCGCCAGCATGTCGTCACGCGCCAGCGCCGCCAGCAGCGTGGCGGTGTCAATCAGCGTCCCTTCCGTTGCGCGCCTCACGCCGGGTTTGATCTCCTGCACGAAGATCGACAACACAAACCAGCCCGCCACCGCCACAATCAAAAAGTAGCCCAGCAGTACGCGCATGCCGATGCGCATCAGGCTTTCACCAGACTGTAGCCGAGACCACGATGGGTATTGATAGGCTGCCGTGATGGGTCAATCACGCGCAGTTTAGCGCGCAGGGTTTTGATATGCGTATCGACGGTGCGATCGAAGCTTTCCGCCGCATCGCCCCAGACGATATCCATCAGTTGCTGGCGCGAATACACGCGCCCCGGCGACAGAATCAGCGTTTTCAGCAGCAGAAACTCATAGCGCGTAAGCATTAACGGCTGGCCGCACCAGCTCACCTGCGCGGCGGGTTCATCGAGCAGGAAATCTCCGACACGAACCTGCGCAGGCGGTGCAGAAAACTTTTGCAGACGACGCAGGATCGTGCGCACGCGGGCGCAGACTTCACGCGGCGAAAACGGCTTGGCCACGTAGTCATCCGCGCCGATTTCCAGCCCCAGCAGTTTGTCCACTTCATCGCTGCGCGCGGTGAGAAACAGCACCGGCAACGCCGCGTGGCGTGCCAGCAGCTGGCGGCACAATTCAAAACCGCTGATATCCGGCAAGCCAACATCGAGAATAGCCAGATCAGGCAAGGAGTGCCGCGCCTCTTCCAGCGCAGGCAGGCCGCGCTCAAACGCCCTGACGGTAAATCCCTCCTGCTGGAGCATGTAGATAAGCGTATCCGCGATGCTTATCTCATCTTCCACCAGCCATATCAGCGGTTGTTGCATACACGTTCCTTGTTATTTGCCCCACGGCATAATCGGCACCGCGCTAATGGCATTTTTCGGCGAACCATCGACCACTTTATCGGAATAAGTGAGATACACCAGCGCATTACGCTTGCTGTCGTAGAAACGGACAACCTGCAGCTTTTTAAAGACTAAAGAAGTCCGTTTCTGGAATACCACTTCACCCTGCGATTTCCCGTTTTTGATCTTATCGGAGAGTTCGATCGGGCCCACCTGCTGGCAGGAGATCGCAGCATCAGAGGTATCTTCCGCCAGCCCCAATCCCCCCTTAATGCCCCCGGTTTTTGCCCGACTGATGTAGCAGGTGACGTTGGTGATATCGGGATCGTCAAAGGCTTCAACCACGATTTTGTGGTCCGGGCCAAACATTTTGAAAACGGTATCGACCGAGCCAATTTGTTCCGCATGTGCGCTAAAACCGCAGACACTCAGTACCAGGCCCGCCACTAACTTCTTGTATTTCATATTGTTACCATTCCTGACGATTCGATTGAGTGATTATTCAACATTTCAGATATAACGTATTGAAAGATCACACCTTTACAAATAATACGCCGCAACCCAATGTAAAAGCGCATGAATGCACAAAAAAAACACTGAATGCTAAAACATCAAAAAATGCTATTATCCGCTACCTTAGTATCAGGCACCTATAATTTTAAGGACGAGGACATTATATGGATCAGGCTGGGATTATTCGCGATCTCCTTGTATGGCTTGAAGGTCATCTGGATCAACCCCTGTCGCTTGATAATGTTGCGGCAAAAGCGGGCTATTCCAAGTGGCATTTGCAGCGGATGTTCAAAGATGTCACCGGTCATGCCATTGGCGCTTACATCCGTGCGCGGCGTCTGTCGAAATCTGCTGTCGCGCTACGCCTGACCGCTCGCCCTATTTTAGACATTGCGCTGCAGTATCGCTTCGATTCGCAGCAAACCTTTACCCGCGCGTTTAAAAAACAGTTTGCCCTGACGCCCGCACTTTATCGCCGCTCGCCGGACTGGAGCTCTTTCGGCATGCGTCCACCGCTGCGCCTGGGGGAATTCACCATGCCGCCGTATGAGTTTGTGACGCTGCCAGCCACTCCGCTGGTTGGGGTGACGCAAAGCTATACCTGCAAACTGGAAGAGATTTCCGAGTTCCGTCAGCAAATGCGCGTGCAGTTCTGGCAGGAGTTTCTGGGCAATTCGCCGTCGATCCCGCCAACGCTTTACGGCCTGCATGAGCCGCGTCCGAGCCTGGAAAAAGACGATGAGCAGGAGGTGTTTTACACCACGGCGGTTACGCCAGATATGGCTAACGGCCACCTGAACAATTCGCATCCGGTGACGCTGGAAGGCGGCGAGTATGTGATGTTCACGTATGAAGGTTTGGGGACCGGGCTACAGGAATTTATCCTTACGCTTTATGGCACCTGCATGCCCATGCTCAACCTGACGCGTCGTAAGGGGCTGGATATTGAGCGCTTCTTCCCGCAGGATGAAGCGCGGGACCAGGAGCCGCCAATTCAGTTGCGCTGCGAATACCTGATCCCAATTCGTCGTTAACGCTGCAGTTCGTCTAACGCAGGGGCGTCCAGATGTGAGACGTCGCCTGCGGTTTCCACCACCCATCCCGACGCCAGCCAGGCGCTCTGCTGATGGTCAATACGCGAAATCGAGCAGTTACGCAGGCGCAAACGGCGCTCCGCATACGCGGGCAGGCCGAGAATGGTGCTCACCAGACAACCCAGTGCGATACCGTGGCTGACCAGCAGCGGGCGGCTTCCCGGCGGCAGTTCCAGACAGCTTTGCAGCGCGCTGTGCATACGCTCGCTCAGCTCCTGCATCGACTCTCCTTCCGGGATACGGCCATTCGGCGTACCGTTGACCAGTTGACGACGCCACGCCTCTTCTTCCGCCGTTAACGTGTCGATATGGCGCTGTTCCAGCACGCCCATATTCAGCTCACGCAGACGCGGGTCAGCGATCACTTCGCATCCGCAGGCATCGGCGATGATCTCCGCAGTACGACGGGTACGCCCCAGATCGCTGGTGATGATATGGGTGATCCCCAGAGAGCGAACGCGATCGCCCACTTGCTTTGCCTGATCCTCACCTTTCTGGGTAAGTGGACTATCAGACTGGCCCTGAATACGCCGTTCGGCGTTCCACTGCGTTTCGCCATGGCGAACAAGGTATACCTGTAACATGTCTTTCTTCCGTATACTGCGGTGATGTTAAATCTTATGAGTTGTTCTGATTATGCACAATGTTGTCACAGCTACCACCAATCCTGCCAAAATTCAGGCAATTCTTGCTGCATTTGAGCTGATCTACGGTGAAGGATCCTGCCATATTGACGCTATCTCCGTCGACACTGGCGTGCCTGAACAGCCGATTGGCAGTGAAGAAACGCGTGCTGGCGCACGAAATCGCGTCGAGAATGCGCGCGCCCTGCGTCCGAATGCCGATTTTTGGGTGGCGATTGAAGCGGGTATTGATGAAGGCAGTACCTTCAGTTGGGTGGTCATTGAAAATGCAGAGCTTCGCGGTGAAGCGCGTTCCGCCACCTTACCCCTGCCGGAAGTGATTCTGGAAAAAGTACGTGAAGGGGAAGAACTCGGCCCGGTGATGTCGCACTACACCGGGATCGATAAAATTGGCCGCAAAGAAGGCGCTATCGGCGTGTTCACCAAAGGTACCCTGACGCGCAGCAGCGTTTATCATCAGGCGGTGGTGTTAGCGTTAAGCCCGTTCCATAACGCGATTTACGGGCAACGCACGTAAGTTTGCCCGAGGGTACGGATCAAGTAGGCCTGATAAGCGCAGCGCCATCAGGCGTTGTTCACCGTTTTCGGCAACGTCTGCTCCAGCCATTGACGCAGTTCGGCCGGAGCGGATTTCAGGCTGTTCGAACCGCGAGTGATGGTGGCGATGCCCGCGCCTAACTCCGACTTCAGCTCACGCTGGCTCATCTCACCGCGCAGCAGTTCTTCAATAATACGCACGCGCGTGCCCAGCGCTTCGCGCTCGTCCGGCGTCATGATCAGGTCGAGTAAAGGCAGTGCGTGCTCATCGGTATAGGCCAGACGAAGCAGTTCAACAAAGCGAAGCCACTCCTGATGCCGCTGTTCCGCGACGGAGGCTGAATAAGGTGATTGTTGGGTCATAGTATGCCGCCATGTTATGGCGGATGGCACAGGGCCATCCGCTGTATGTACTCTTCAACGAGTACAGCATAACATAGTCACTGCGGATCAGTAACGACGTTGCCACTCGCTGTCGCTAAAGATCGCCTCTTTTTCACCCATAAAGTGACGATAGTACGCGTCATAAGCCAGCACGTTCTTCACATAACCGCGCGTTTCCGAGAACGGAATGCTCTCAACAAACGCAACCGGATCGATTCGCCCGGCGCTGTTGCCAAGCCAGGTGCGCACGCGCCCCGGGCCGGCGTTGTACGCAGCGGAAGAGAAGATGCGGTTGTTGCCAAACTGCTGGTAAACGTATTGCAGATAGCTGGTACCGATATTGATGTTGGTTTCCGGATCCAGCAGCTGATTCTGGTTGCTGTAGCCCGGGATATTAAACATCTGCACCGTGTGCGTCGCCGTACCCGGCATGATTTGCATCAGGCCGCTCGCCCCTACCGGCGATTTCACTTTCGGGTTCCAGGCGCTTTCCTGGCGTGCAATCGCCATCGCATAGCTTTGCGGAATGTCTTTACCGGCGGTGTAACGCACAAAGAGATCGTTATAGGCAGGCGGGAAGCGCTCTTGCAAATTATCCCACAGCTTGCCGGCGATGGTCGCCTGCACGCTGAGATCCCACCAGCGCTGATCAAACGCGTAGCGCGCCAGCTGGGCCTGCTCGTTCTTCGTGCGGCTGCTGACCAGGTTCGCCCACTCGCTGCGCGCGGTGTTATCCATATCCCAGTACATCAGTTCACGCACGCGCGCCATTTCCGGGCCATTCACCAGCAACGGCGAAACCGTGCCCTGTGGGCCTTCAATACGCAGGGTATAATCCTCGCCCAGACGCTGTGCCGCCACCATCGGGTAGAAACCACGCTGAGTCATTAAGGATTTTAAGATCTCTTTCGCTTCGTCATCGCGCCCGCGCTCCATCAACAGGTCGGCCTGCCAGTAACGCCACTCGTCTTTCTCTTTGGCATCCATCGGCAGACGCGCCAGCCACGTATTCAGCCCACGGCGATCGCCCGTCCCCAGCGCCATACGAACCCGACGCTCAATCAGCGACGTTGACTGGGAACGCATAATGGCGTCGTCGCGCCATTTTTCCTGCTCGGAGGTAACGTCAGTGCCCATCAAACGCCAGGCGACGATATCGCGCAGTTCCTGGGTTTGATCGTCATTAAGCTGCTGAGCCTGCACCAGCGATGGGATCATCAGTCGCGCGTTTTCCGCATCCTGACGCGCAACGCTGGTAAACGCCACCGCCGCCACCGAGCGGGTAAAATCGGTTGCGCCCGTGGTGCGCGCGAAGGTCAGCACGTTGTTGGGATTGTTCGCAAGGTCGGTCACCGCCTGCGAAATCGTTTGATAATCTGCCGGCATCTGCGAGGCCAGCGCTTTGACCAACGAGGTATTACCCGCGTTCATCGCCAGTCGAATACGTTCGAGATACGCGAGCGGATCCTGCGTGCCGGACGAACGCCAGGCGCTGAACAGTTTGTCGCAGGCGTTGGGCTGGCTTTTACCCGTCAGCCAGAGCGCTTTCGCACCGTCCCAGGCCTGCTGGGTTTCGCCAACATTATATTTGGCGTAGTAATAGTTACACTGCGCTTCGGTGGTGCCGGGTTTATCCGGGCTGAAGGCCAGCAGGCCGCGCCAGTCTTCGCGTCGCGCCAGTTCATTCACAAAGCGGTTTTTGAGCGTACGCGCAGGCGGCAGCGTCGGGTTATCACGCACAAAATTGGTGACGGTAACGGCGGGTGTGTTCATCAAATCGCCGGCGATCTGGCGATATTCCAGGTAAGGATAAAGCGGGTATTCCCGCAACGTTGGCATCAACTGGCCCACGACGTCCATCTGTCGGTTATCCCAGGCCTGCTTAATCTGCGAATAGCGACTGCGCTGTTCGTCCAGTGAATCCGCGTGAGCCAGGTTGTTAAGTGACAACAGGCAAACACTGGCCGCTAACACGCGCCACGCCATCGGTTTGGCTTTTTTCACACGATCTTCCTCTAATCAATCACATGTTGCAGCTTCATGCCGCGTATAAGATATCTATTTCATGCTAACCACACATGAGGCAACGCGCCACGTTCTGGACACATTTTTACGCTTTTATCGCGTTTACCGCCTCGCTGGGATTAACGAACGAAAAAGGCTACACTTCGGCTTTGTATACTTACCATCAAAATAAAAGAGGCGAAGTCCAACGTGGCTCAATTCGTTTATACCATGCATCGTGTCGGCAAAGTGGTTCCGCCGAAACGTCATATTCTGAAAAACATCTCACTGAGCTTCTTCCCTGGCGCAAAAATCGGTGTCCTGGGCCTGAATGGCGCCGGTAAATCGACCCTGCTGCGCATCATGGCGGGTATCGATACCGATATCGAAGGTGAAGCTCGCCCGCAGCCAGGCCTGAAGATTGGTTACCTGCCGCAGGAACCTCAGTTAAACCCGGAACATACCGTTCGTGAATCCGTTGAAGAAGCGGTTGCTGAAGTGGTTAATGCGCTGAAAGGCCTGGACGAAGTCTACGCCAAATATGCCGAACCGGATGCCGACTTCGATAAGCTCGCCGCTCAGCAGGGCAAGTTTGAAGAAATCATTCAGGCGCACGATGGCCATAACCTGAACGTCCAACTGGAACGCGCCGCTGATGCGCTGCGTCTGCCGGACTGGGATGCCAAAATCGCCAACCTGTCCGGTGGTGAACGTCGCCGCGTCGCGCTGTGCCGTCTGCTGCTGGAAAAACCAGACATGCTGTTGCTCGACGAACCGACTAACCACCTGGATGCCGAATCCGTCGCGTGGCTGGAACGCTTCCTGCACGACTTCGAAGGCACCGTTGTGGCGATTACCCACGACCGTTACTTCCTCGACAACGTTGCCGGTTGGATTCTGGAACTTGACCGCGGCGAAGGTATTCCGTGGGAAGGTAACTACTCCTCCTGGCTGGAGCAGAAAGATCAGCGTCTGGCGCAGGAAGCTTCTCAGGAAGCGGCGCGTCGTAAGTCTATCGAGAAAGAGCTGGAGTGGGTACGTCAGGGCGCGAAAGGCCGTCAGTCTAAAGGCAAAGCGCGTCTGGCCCGTTTCGAAGAGCTTAACAACGTTGAGTACCAGAAACGTAACGAAACCAACGAACTGTTTATTCCGCCAGGCGCACGTCTGGGGGATAAAGTGGTGGAAGTCAGCAATCTGCGTAAATCCTACGGCGATCGCGTACTGATTGACGACCTGACCTTCTCCGTACCGAAAGGCGCGATTGTCGGTATCATCGGCCCGAACGGCGCGGGTAAATCCACCCTGTTCCGTATGATGTCAGGCCAGGAACAACCTGACAGCGGTACGATCACTCTTGGTGATACCGTCAAACTGGCGTCGGTAGATCAGTTCCGTGACGCAATGGATAACAGCAAAACCGTGTGGGAAGAAGTTTCCGGCGGGCTGGATATCATGAAGATCGGCAACACCGAGATGCCAAGCCGCGCCTACGTTGGTCGCTTTAACTTTAAAGGCGTTGACCAGGGGAAACGTGTGGGCGAGCTGTCCGGCGGTGAGCGCGGTCGTCTGCACCTGGCAAAACTGTTGCAGGTAGGCGGCAACGTCCTGCTGCTCGATGAACCGACCAACGACCTGGATATCGAAACCCTGCGCGCGCTGGAAAACGCCCTGCTGGAATTCCCGGGCTGCGCGATGGTTATCTCGCACGACCGTTGGTTCCTTGACCGTATCGCGACGCACATTCTGGATTACCAGGATGAGGGTAAAGTGGAATTCTTCGAAGGTAACTTTACCGAATACGAAGAGTATAAGAAACGCACGCTGGGCGCTGATGCGCTGGAGCCGAAGCGTATCAAGTACAAACGTATTGCGAAGTAAATCATCCATGCCGGGCTTACGCCCGGCATTCTTTTAAGCTTATCCCGCTTCACCCATCAGTTGCTTCACCAACTCCACGCAGCGCAGGAAGCGTGCATCGTAGTCTGCCTCTTCCACATGCACGAACTCAATGTTGTTCTCTTTGAGCATCGATACCAGCAGCGACTGAAACTCTTTGCGATCAACAGAGCTGCCGAGGCTGCGCAATCCATCGTTGATCCACGGCGTGTTGTTCTCCAGCAAGATGACGAGGTCGAAACGGTATTCGTCGATCATCGCCTGCACAAAGGGATGCTCGCGGCCTTCATATTTTTTGCAGAACGCCTGGGTACTGACAAAATCGGTATCGATAAACGTCACTTTATTGGCGTATTTCACTGCAAAATCAATGTACTGTGCATGACCGAGCGCAATTTTGTCGTAATCGGAATATTGCAGCGCCATCTCATCACCGCCCAGATGCGAGAAGACATAATCTCGGCCATACTCCCAGGCGCTGGAGGTATTAAAGATGTTGGCGAGCTTGTTTACCAGCGTTGATTTACCGCTCGATTCGCCGCCAAGAATCGCCACCGTACGCACAAAGAACGGCTTCACTTCGGTCGGGATGTATTCCCAGTAGCGGAACGGGTTCTCACGAATCTGCCCGCCGCTGATGTTCATGAAGGTTCGCTTCGGATCGACAAGCACGGTTTTGATGCCGAGATGTTCAATGTACTGCGGCGCGTCCAGCTCTTCGGAGGTGTAGATAACGTCCGGTTGAATGCCCTTCTCTTCCATAAAGGCTTTCATGCCGCGGCTCCAGACATCCCAGCCGTGCGGGTATGGTTCCATGCCTTCTTCATTGAAGGCGTGGATGCGAATATTTTTCTGGTATTTAAAGGTTTGCAGCAACCAGCGCAGGCGATCCGGGACGGTAGGCTGTTGCGACATCGCGCTTTGCTCAAACAACGTGCGGTCGCGCACATCATCGTAACCCATGATGATATGGAGCTCGTCCACCTGGCTACAGGCGCGCTGAATCAGGTAAATGTGGCCGGTATGCAGTGGGTAAAACTTGCCGAAGACCACGCCAACGGTCTTTTGCAGACGCGGAAATTCCAGGCCTAAAAAGCGATGCAATGCTTCGAGTTTCTGCGCGCTTGGGCTTTTGATTTTGGCGTTCAATAACTGACTAAGATAGCCCTTGGTCATGCCGCTGGCGTCAGCTACTTGCTGTAGCGTGCAACCTTTCTGACGGATCGCGGTTTTAAGATAGTCAAACGATGACACAAGAGCCTCCTGCTGATGGGGATAAACGATGGTAAAACAATTGTATGCCGCATCCGGCATCATTGCTGAACTGCGCCTGATGCGCTGCGCTTATCAGGCCTACGAATTTGGCAACGGCGCTGAACTGCGCCTGATGCGCTGCGCTTATCAGGCCTACAATCCGGCATCGGCGCTGAACTGCGCCTGATGCGCTGCGCTTATCAGGCCTACAATCTGGTAGGCCGGATAAGGCGTTTACGCCGCATCCGGCATCGGCGCGGGGTTAATTATAAGTCGTCAAAGACGTTTAGCGCATCCGCGAGTTTTTTCACACCGAACACCTGCATGCCTTCGGGCGATTTTTTGGGCACGTTCGCGGCTGGCACAATCGCGCGGCGGAAGCCATGTTTGGCGGCCTCGGAAATACGTTCCTGGCCGCTCGGTACCGGGCGAATTTCCCCGGCAAGCCCAACTTCACCAAACACCACGAGATCCTGAGGCAGCGGCCTGTCACGCAGGCTGGAGACCATCGCCAACAGCAGCGCCAGGTCGGCACTGGTTTCAGTGACCTTCACGCCGCCGACCACGTTAACGAACACGTCCTGATCCGCCATCTGCAAACCACCGTGACGATGCAGCACCGCCAGCAGAATCGCCAGACGGTTCTGCTCCAGCCCGACCGCAACGCGACGCGGGTTTGCCATCATAGAGTGATCCACCAGCGCCTGAATCTCAACCAGCAGCGGACGCGTACCCTCCCACACCACCATCACTGAACTGCCGGAGGTCACTTCATCGCCACGGCTCAGGAAAATAGCTGACGGGTTGCTGACTTCACGCAGCCCCTGCTCGGTCATCGCGAACACGCCCAGTTCATTCACCGCACCAAAACGGTTTTTATGGCTGCGTAGGGTGCGAAAGCGCGAATCAGCATCGCCGTCCAGCAGCACCGAGCAGTCGATACAGTGTTCCAGCACCTTCGGGCCCGCCAGTGAACCATCTTTGGTCACATGGCCGACCATCACAATCGCCACACCGCGCGTTTTGGCAAAGCGCGTCAAATAAGCAGCCGTTTCGCGCACCTGCGCCACGCTGCCCGGCGAAGACTGAATATCCGCCATGTGCATCACCTGGATGGAGTCGATAACCATCAGCTTCGGCTGCTCTTCCTCGGCGATCATACAAATCTGTTCGATGCTGGTTTCCGAGAGCATATTGAGATTCGCTGTCGGCAGGCCAAGACGATGCGCGCGCATCGCCACCTGCTGCAAAGATTCTTCCCCGGTGACGTACAGGGTTTTCATCTGCTCGGCAAGCTTGCACAAGGTTTGCAGCAGCAGTGTCGATTTCCCCGCGCCAGGGTTACCGCCGATAAGAATCGCACTACCCGGCACGACGCCACCGCCCAGTACGCGGTCAAACTCTTTAAAACCGGTCGAGAAGCGCGGCAACTCTTCCAGACTAATATCCGACAGTTTCTGCACTTTCGACACGCCAGCGCTGCCCGCATAACCGCTCAGACGTTCATTACGCGCCACGGTAGGCGAAGCAGCAACGCGCACTTCGGTGATGGTGTTCCAGGCATGGCAGGCGCTGCACTGCCCCTGCCAGCGCGGGTAATCCGCACCACATTCATTACAAACAAATGCGCGTTTTGGAGCTTTCGCCACGTTTTACCTCTTATTCCTGATTCAGGCTGCCCGTCAGAATGCACAGCACCCCAATCAGATCAGCGTGACGGATGGTGACTTCCGTCTGTTCATTAACTTTCGGCTTGGCGTGATAGGCAATGCCCAGCCCCGCCGCTTTGATCATCGGTAGATCGTTCGCGCCATCGCCAATGGCGACGGTCTGCTCTTTCGGGATGTCATACTGCTCAGCAAGGCGCTGTAGTGTATTGGCTTTATATTTCGCATCAACAATATCGCCCACCACTTCCCCCGTCAGCACGCCATCCATAATGCCCAGTTCGTTGGCAACCGCGGCGGTCAGGCGCAGCTTATCGCGCAGATACTCCGCGAAGAAGGTAAAACCGCCGGAGGCAATCGCCACTTTCCAGCCCAGCGATTCCAGCTTCAGCACCAGTTGGGTTAAGCCCGGCATTAACGGCAGGTCGTCGCGCACCTGACGCAGAATATTGGCATCTGCGCCCTTCAGCGTGGCAACACGCTGGCGCAGGCTGGCGGCGAAGTCGAGTTCACCACGCATCGCACGCTCGGTCACTTCCGAAACCAGCTCGCCCGTCCCCGCCAGTTTGGCGATTTCATCAATGCACTCGATCTGGATGGCTGTTGAGTCCATATCCATGACCAGTAATCCTGGCGTACGCAGGTGTGGGATTTTCCCCAGCGGTGCCACATCCAGCCCGGCGTCGTGCGCCAGTTTGGTCGCGCGCGGCGTTAATGACCCGGCCAGACGAATAACCTGATAATCTTCCACACACCAGGCTGCAACAATCACCATTGCCGCGCCCAGTTTGCGCTGATAAGAGGTTAACTGGCGTTTATCCAGCCCACGGCCGTAGAGCAACCAGCCGCTGCGCCCGGCGTGATAATCCAGTGGCATCACTTCATCGCCACTTAAAGAAAGCGGCAACCCAGGCCACAAGGAGACATCTTCAGGCAGGTCGCACCAGGTCAAACTGTTCGGCATTACAGCTCCACTCCACTTCATTAAGGCCAGGAAAATAACGCATGAGGCTACCTTGTAACCAGCGCTTCTGGCAACATTAAGCTGCAAATTTTCAAAGGTGGAATATGGTACGCGCAAAACTGAAATTCAGACTGCATCGCGCCGTGATTGTCCTGATATGCCTCGCACTTCTGGTGGCATTGATGCAAGGGGCATCATGGTTCAGTCAACAACACCAGCAGCAGCGTAATCCGCAGCTTGAAGAACTGGCCCGCACGCTTGCCCGTCAGGTGGCGCTAAACCTGGCACCACTGGTACGCAGCGAGACGCCGGATGAGAAAAAAGTCCGCCAGTTGCTCACGCAACTCACCGCTGAAAGCCGCATCCTCGACGCCGGGGTGTATGATGAAAAAGGCGACATGATCGCCCGCGCCGGCGAGAGCGTCGAACTGCGCGACCGTCTGGCGCTGGATGGCAAAAAAGCGGGCGGCTATTTCAATCAGCAAATCGTCGAACCCATTCAGGGCAAAAATGGCCCACTGGGATATTTACGTCTGACGCTGGACACCCATACGCTACCAACCGAAGCCAAACAGGTTGATAACACGACCAATATTCTGCGCCTGATGCTATTACTGTCGCTTGCCATTGGCGTGGTGCTGACGCGCACTCTGCTGCAAGGCAAACGCACCCGCTGGCAACAATCGCCCTTCCTTCTCACCGCCAATAAACCGGTACAGGAAGAGGAAGAAGAGAAAAAAGAGTAGAAAGGAAACTCAATATGGCCACTTTACGCCTGCTCCTCTCAGACTCATACGACCCCTGGTTTAACCTGGCGGTTGAAGAGTGTATTTTCCGTCAGATGCCCGCCACACAGCGCGTGTTGTTCCTCTGGCGTAACGCCGATACCGTGGTCATAGGCCGTGCGCAAAACCCGTGGAAAGAGTGTAATACCCGGCGCATGGAAGAGGACAACGTGCGCCTGGCGCGTCGCAGTAGCGGCGGCGGCGCCGTGTTCCATGACCTCGGCAATACCTGTTTTACGTTTATGGCGGGTAAGCCGGAGTACGATAAATCCGTCTCAACCCGCATTGTGCTGGACGCCTTGAATTCGCTGGGTGCGGTGGCGGAAGCCTCCGGACGTAACGACCTCATTGTGAAAACGCCCCAGGGCGATCGCAAGGTGTCAGGTTCGGCCTACCGTGAGACCAAAGATCGCGGCTTCCACCACGGTACGCTACTGCTCAACGCCGATCTCAGTCGTCTGGCGAACTACCTCAACCCGGATAAGAAGAAACTTCAGGCGAAGGGAATTACCTCCGTACGCGGGCGGGTGGCGAATCTGGTGGAGCTGTTACCGGGCATCACGCATGAGCAGATTTGCACGGCGGTGACGGAAGCGTTTTTCGCCCATTATGGCGAACGTGTAGAGGCGGAGATTATCTCGCCGGATAAAACGCCAGACCTGCCCAACTTCGCCGAAACGTTCGCGCGCCAGAGCAGTTGGGAGTGGAATTTCGGCCAGGCCCCGGCGTTTACCCATCTGCTGGACGAACGCTTCACCTGGGGCGGCGTAGAGCTGCATTTCGACGTTGAGAAGGGGCATATCACCCGGACGCAGGTCTTTACCGACAGTTTGAATCCTGCGCCGCTGGAAGCGCTGGCCGCGCGTTTGCAGGGATGTTTGTACCGGGCGGATGTGTTGCAACAGGAGTGTGAGGCCCTATTGGGCGATTTCCCGGAGCAGGAGAAAGAGCTAAGGGAATTATCCGCGTGGATTGCGGGGGCGGTGCGATAATTTCCCCTCACCCCGGCCCTCTCCCTCAGGGAGAGGGAGAAAACTGCATGCACGATCGGTCCCCTCTCCCTTGAGGGAGAGGGTTAGGGTGAGGGGTAACGAACTTACTCCTGGTCGCCCAGCAGTACAGATTCCAGTGCGATTTTAATCATGTCGTTGAACGTGGTTTGACGTTCAGCGGCAGTGGTCTGCTCGTGAGTGCGGATATGGTCAGACACGGTGCAGATGGTCAGCGCTTTCGCGCCAAATTCCGCTGCCACGCCGTAAATCCCCGCCGCTTCCATCTCAACGCCCAGAATGCCGTATTTTTCCATCACGTCGAACATTTGCGGGTCTGGCGTGTAGAACAGGTCTGCGGAGAAGATGTTACCCACGCGCGCATCGACGCCCAGCGCTTTCGCTGCGTCAACTGCGTTACGCACCATACCGAAGTCAGCAATCGCCGCAAAGTCATGATCTTTGAAGCGCAGACGGTTTACTTTAGAGTCAGTGCACGCGCCCATGCCGATAACCACGTCGCGCAGTTTTACGTCCGGGCGCACCGCGCCGCAGGAACCCACGCGAATGATTTTCTTCACGCCGAAATCGGTGATCAGCTCTTTGGTGTAGATGGAGCAGGACGGGATACCCATGCCGTGACCCATTACAGAGATTTTGCGGCCCTTGTAGGTACCAGTGAAGCCCAGCATGCCGCGAACGTTGTTCACTTCACGCACGTCTTCGAGGAAAGTTTCAGCAATGTGCTTCGCACGCAGCGGGTCGCCTGGCATCAAAACTACGTCAGCGAAATCGCCCATTTCTGCGTTAATGTGTGGGGTAGCCATCGTTTTATCCTTATCAATTTGTTTTCACCCTCTCCCTGTGGGAGAGGGCCGGGGTGAGGGCATCAGGCCGCACCTTTATCAGAACATGGCTTTGCCATATTCCATATCGGAAGTACCGAAGTATTTCGCCAGCGTCTGGCCGATATCCGCGAAGGTTTCGCGGTGGCCGAGCGAGCCCGGTTTCACTTTCGGGCCATAAACCAGTACCGGGATGTGCTCACGGGTATGATCGGTGCCCTGCCAGCTTGGGTCACAGCCGTGGTCAGCGGTCAGGATCAGAATGTCATCTTCTCCCACCAGCTCCATCAGTTCCGGCAGACGGCGGTCGAACAGTTCAAGACCCGCAGCGTAACCGGCGATATCGCGACGGTGCCCCCAGGAGGAGTCGAAATCAACGAAGTTGGTGAAGACAATGGTCTTATCACCCGCTTCTTTCATCTCTTTAATGGTCGCGTCAAACAGCGCGTCCAGCCCGGTGGCTTTCACTTTTTTAGTGATACCGCAGTTTGCGTAGATATCCGCGATTTTACCCACGGAAACCACGTGTCCGTCTTTCTCATCAACCAGTTTCTGCAACACGGTCGGCGCTGGCGGTTCGACAGCCAGGTCGTGACGGTTGCCGGTACGCTGGAAGTTTCCAGCTTTATCGCCGATAAACGGACGCGCAATCACGCGGCCAATGTTGTAGCCGCCTTCGGTCAACTCTTCACGGGCGATTTCGCACAGCTCGTAAAGTTTATCCAGACCAAAAGTCTCTTCGTGGCAGGCTATCTGGAATACGGAGTCGGCAGAAGTATAGAAAATCGGCTTACCGGTTTTCATATGCTCTTCGCCCAGTTGATCCAGAATCACGGTACCGGAAGAGTGGCAGTTACCCAGGTAACCCGGCAGGTTCGCGCGTTTTACCAGTTTATCCAGTAATTCCTGTGGGAAACTGTTTTCGTGGTCGCTGAAGTAGCCCCAGTCGAACAGAACCGGCACGCCAGCGATTTCCCAGTGACCGGAAGGGGTGTCTTTACCGGAAGAGAGTTCATGCGCCCACGCGTACGCGCCAACGACTTCGGCATTGCCGTCCATACCCGCGGCGATTTTACCGGTAGAACCCTCGTGCGCTTTCACCAGACCCAGACGGGTCAGGTTAGGCAGGTTCAGTGGGCCTTTACGGCCATTATCAGCCTCACCTTTGGCGCAGGCTTCTGCGATATGGCCCATAGTGTCTGCGCCGACGTCGCCAAAGCGGTCGGCATCTTCAGTTGCGCCGATACCAAAGGAGTCCAGCACCATAATAAATGCACGTTTCATCTTGTTCTCCATACATCTTGCGCTGCAAAAAAGCGATCAGATCAGTATATCGCTATTCAGTGATTCGACGATAGACTGTCGGTGTAATTTCTGGCGCTTTGTCGTCAAGGCGAATGGCCGCTTTGACGGCTTTCGCCGCTTCCTGCCAGCTATTTTCATCTTTCGCGTGAATGACCGCCAGCGGACGCTGCCCGTCAACGCTGTCACCCAGACGAATCATGTCGGTCAGGCCGACGCTGTAATCAAGCGTATCGGAAGCCTGACGGCGTCCGCCGCCCATCGCCACCACCGCCATGCCGAGCGCGCGAGTGTCCATCGCGCCGACAAAGCCTTCGGTATCAGCATATACCGCTTTGCTGAGCATCGCGGTCGGCAGGTATTTCGCATAGTTTTCGACAAAATCGGTCGGGCCTTTTTGTGCCGCGACCATACGGCCAAATACCTCTGCCGCTTTGCCGTTATCCAGCACCGCCTGCAATTTGGCGCGCGCTTCAGCATCGTCTTTGGCAAGCTTGCCGGAAATCAGCATTTCCACGCACAGCGCCATGGTGACGTCGAACAGGCGCGGATTGCGGTATTCGCCGGTCAGGAACTGCACCGCTTCGCGTACTTCGACAGCGTTACCCGCGCTGGAAGCCAGCACCTGGTTCATGTCCGTCAGCAGCGCGGTCGTGCGCACGCCTGCGCCGTTGGCCACGCCAACAATCGCTTCGGCCAGCGCCTGAGAAAGTTCGTAGGTCGGCATAAATGCGCCGCTGCCCACTTTCACATCCATTACCAACGCATCGATACCTTCAGCCAGTTTTTTGGCAAGGATAGACGCGGTGATGAGCGGGATGGAATCCACCGTCGCGGTAATGTCGCGGGTGGCGTAAAAACGTTTATCCGCCGGTGCGAGCGAGCTGGTCTGCCCAATAATCGCCACACCCACGTCTTTAATAATTTCACGGAAACGGTCATCGCTCGGGAAGATATCAAACCCGGGGATCGCTTCCAGTTTGTCCAGCGTACCGCCGGTGTGGCCCAGGCCGCGCCCGGAGATCATCGGAATATAGCCGCCACATGCGGCAACCATCGGCCCCAGCATCAGCGAAGTGACATCGCCCACGCCGCCGGTAGAGTGTTTATCGACAATCGGCCCGTTAAGGTTAAGGCTTTTCCAGTCCAGAACGGTTCCTGAATCACGCATGGCCATGGTCAGTGAGACACGCTCTTCAATCGCCATATCATGGAAGAAAATGGTCATCGCCAGAGCGGCAATTTGCCCTTCTGAAATGGTGTTGTCGCGAATGCCATTGATAAAGAAGCGAATCTCTTCGTCGCTTAATGCGTGACCATCGCGTTTTTTACGAATGATTTCTTGTGCGAGAAACAAGGTAACCTCCCTGAGGAAAAGAGTTTGAAGGCGGTTTTTGCCGGATACGGCTACGCCTTATCCGGCCTACGGAGAGTTATGTCTTGTAGGCCTGATAAGCGCAGCGCATCAGGCGCAAAGCATCTTACTTAGTAGCTGCTTGCGCTTTTACCGTCGCCATGGCCGAGTGCTTTCAGCAGGCTCGCCAGCAGGCTGGATGCGCCGAAACGGTAGTGGCGGGAATCCGCCCAGTCTGCACCAAACAGTTCGTCGGCAATCGCCAGGAACTGCTGTGCGTCTTCTGCGCTGCGTACGCCGCCCGCCGGTTTGAAGCCCACCGTTTTGGACACGCCCATATCACGGATCACTTCCATCATGATGCGCGCGCTTTCCGGGGTGGCGTTCACCGGCACTTTACCGGTAGAGGTTTTGATGAAATCCGCACCCGCTTTGATGGAGATTTCAGAGGCTTTGCGAATCAGCGCTTCTTCTTTCAGTTCACCGGTTTCGATGATCACTTTCAGCAGCACGTTCGCCGCAGCACACGCGTCTTTACAGGCTTTCACCAGGTCGAAGCCCACCTGCTCGTTACCGGCAATCAGTGCGCGGTACGGGAAGACCACGTCAACTTCGTCAGCACCGTAGGCGATTGCTGCGCGGGTTTCCGCCAGCGCGATATCAATATCGTCGTTACCGTGCGGGAAGTTAGTGACGGTGGCGATGCGAATATCCGGCGTGCCCTGCTCGTTCAGGGTTTTGCGCGCAATCGGGATAAAACGCGGGTAGATGCAGACCGCTGCGGTGTTACCGACCGGGGTTTTCGCCTGATGACACAGCGCAATCACTTTCGCGTCGGTGTCGTCTTCATTCAGGGTGGTCAGATCCATCAGTTTCAATGCACGCAGGCTGCTTGCCGTTAAATCAGTCATTTTGTTCTCCGACGTAGAATTTTACCTTGCGGGTATGTGACTATTGTAACACCGACCCGCACTCACACTTCGACACTCATCACAGTTAATGAAAAACACCATTAGGTTTGCATAACCATAATGAGACATTAATCAAATTTCTCATCCTCTCAGCGCAAGAAAACACGCGGATCGCCGTATGGGATCAAAAGATCGCGACGCGCTTTTTCCTACACTTCGCCCATCTCTCGCCTGAGGAACACACCATGCCAACATCTACCCCTTCATCGGTGCTGCAACAGTGCCAGCAAATTGTCACCAGCCCAGTGTTAAGCCCGGAACAGAAACGCCATTTTCTGGCGCTGGAAGCAGAAAACGCATTGCCTTATCCGACGCTGCCGCCCGCTGCGCAAGCCGCACTGACGGAGGGCGTGATCTGCGATATGTTCGAAGGCCATGCCCCCTACAAACCGCGTTACGTACTGCCTGACTACGCGCGATTTCTGGCAAACGGTTCAGAATGGCTGGAGCTGGAAGGCGCTGAGGATCTGGATGATGCGCTCTCTTTGCTCACCATTCTGTATCACCATGTGCCTTCCGTGACCGCCATGCCGGTATTCCTCGGGCATCTCGATGCGCTATTGATGCCATATGTTAGAATTCTAACACAAGAAGAAATCGATAGCCGAATAAAACGTTTCTGGCGCTACCTCGATCGCACGCTTCCTGACGCCTTCACACATGTGAATATTGGCCCTGCCGATACGCCAATCACGCGCGCTATTCTGCGTGCAGATGCAGAATTAAAGCAGGTCGCACCGAATCTCACCTTTATCTACGACCCTGACATTACCTCAGACGATCTGCTGCTGGAAGTCAGCAAAAATATCTGTGAGTGCAGTAAACCCCACATCGCCAACGGCCCGATAAATGATAATATTTTCACAAAAGGCCAGTATGGCATTGTGAGCTGTTATAACAGCCTGCCGATGGCGGGCGGCGGCAGTACGCTGGTGCGCCTCAATTTGCAGGAAGTCGCCAGACGCAGTCACTCCACGGACGATTTTTTCACCCACATGTTGCCGTACTACTGTCAGCAGCAAATTGACATCATCGACGCTCGCTGCGCCTTCCTTTATGAGCAATCGCACTTCTTTGATCATAGCTTCCTGGTGGCAGAAGGCCTGATCGATCCCGATCGTTTTGTACCGATGTTTGGCATCTATTCTCTGGCGGAAGCGGTCAACATTCTGTGCGAGAAAGAGGGGCTTAGCGCCCGCTACGGTAAAGATCCGCAGGCCAACGCGTTGGGCTACCGTATTAGTGAACAACTCGCAGCTTTTGTGGCGAACACACCTGTGCGTTACGGCTGGCAGCAGCGCGCGCTGCTGCATGCGCAATCGGGGATCAGCGCCGATATCGGCACCACGCCGGGCGCGCGTCTTCCTTACGGCGATGAACCCGATCCGGTCAGTCATCTGCTGGCGGTTGCGCCGCATCACGCACATTATCCGGCGGGCATCAGCGATATTTTGACGCTCGATGAAACGGTAAAACGCAATCCGCAGGCGGTGATGCAGCTTTGTCTCGGCGCGTTCAAGGTCGGCATGCGCGAGTTCAGTGCTAACGTCAGCGGCAACGATCTGGTGCGCGTGACGGGCTACATGGTGCGTTTGTCGGATCTGGAAAAGTACCGTGCCGACGGTTCGCGCACCAATACCACCTGGCTGGGCGAAGAAGCCGCGCGCAATACCCGCATTCTGGAACGCCAACCGCGAGTGGTCAGCCATGAACAGCAGATGCGCTTTAGTCAGTAAAATCATCCCCTTCTCGTGCGTGGATGGGCCGGGGAGCCGCCTGGCCTTGTTCCTGCAGGGGTGTAATTTACGCTGCAAAAACTGTCATAACCCCTGGACGATGGGCCGTTGTAACGATTGTGGCGAATGCGTGCTGCACTGCCCGCACGATGCGCTTTCCATACAGGCTGGACGCGTTTACTGGCAGGAGGACGCCTGTCAGCAGTGCGACACCTGTATGCAGATGTGCCCGCAGCAGGCAACGCCAATGGCCCAGCTCTGGAGCATGGAACACATTCTTCAGCAGATTACCCGTGCCGCGCCGTTTGTCGAAGGCATTACCGTCAGCGGCGGCGAGGCCACCACGCAGTTACCGTTCGTCTGTGCGCTGTTTGAACAGCTGCGCCAATCGCCGGCCCTGCGTCATCTATCCTGCCTGGTCGACAGCAACGGCGAGCTCTCCACGGCTGGCTGGGAGAAACTCCACGCGGTTTGCGACGGCGTGATGGTGGATTTAAAAGCCTGGGGGGAGAAAACGCATCTGTCGCTGACCGGGCGAAGCAATCAGCGCATTAAAGCAAGCATCCGCTGGCTGGCTGAACGTGGCTTACTGGCGGAATTACGATTGCTGGTTATTCCGGAACAGAGTGACTATCTCAAGGAAATAGAAGCACTCAGCGAATTCATTCGCGAACTGGGGGAGATACCGGTGCGGCTGAATGCATTTCACGCCCATGGCGTGTACGGTGAGGCGAAAACGTGGCGTAGTGCCGGGCCAGACGATATTGAGAAGTTGGCGCAGGCGCTGCGGGCCAGAGGGATAACACGTATTATCCCTCCGGCACTATACTTATAGGGCGAGGAATACCCCTGCGATGGTGGCGCTCATCAGGTTGGAGAGCGTCCCTGCCGCCACCGCGCGCAGGCCAAGCTGGGCGATATCCTGACGGCGGTTGGGCGCCATACCGCCCAGTCCGCCGATCAGAATGGCAATCGACGACAGGTTAGCAAAGCCGCACAAAGCAAAGGAGATAATCGCTTTGGTATGGCTTGAGATGACCTGTAAACCTGCCGCCGTAACCTCGGCATCCGGCTTCAGATATTCGCCAAAGTTCATGTAAGCCACAAATTCGTTGATGATGAGCTTCTGGCCGATAAACGACCCCGCTACCGTCGCTTCGCTCCACGGCACGCCAATAACCCACGCCAGCGGCGAGAAGACCCAGCCAAGAATCATTTGCAGCGAGAGTTCCGGATGGTTAAACCAACCGCCAATCCCGGAAAGCATACCGTTCAACAGGGCAATCAGGGCGATAAACGCCAGCAGCATTGCGCCCACGTTCAATGCCAGTTGCATACCCGATGCAGCTCCGGACGCTGCGGCATCCAGCACGTTCGCCGGGGCATCCGGGTTATCCGTTTCGGCTTCCAGGTTCGGCGAGTCGTGCGGTTTTTCCGTCTCCGGCACAATGATTTTCGCAAACAGCAGTCCACCCGGCGCCGCCATGAACGACGCGGCGATCAGATACTCCAGCGGCACGCCCATCTGCGCATAACCTGCCAGTACTGAACCCGCCACCGACGCCAGTCCGCCACACATTACCGCGAACAGTTCAGAGCGGGTCATGGTCGCGATATAGGGACGTACCACCAGCGGCGCTTCCGTTTGCCCAACGAAAATATTCGCCGTCGCGGAGAGTGATTCCGTCCGCGAGGTTTTCAGCACCGCACGCAACGCGCCGCCCAGAATACGGATCACAAACTGCATAATGCCGAGGTAGTAAAGCACGGCAATCAGCGACGAGAAGAAGACGATAACCGGCAGCACCCGCAGCGCGAAAACAAAACCGCCACCGCCGAAGACTTCAAACATTTTATCGGATACCAGCCCACCGAACAGGAAGCCGATACCTTCGTTACCGTAAGCGATGACGTTCGCCACGCCTTCAGACATCGCCAGCAGCACCTTGCGGCCAGCGGGAACATAGAGGATAAGCGCGCCAATACCCACCTGAATCAGCCAGGCACCCAGTACGGTTCGGAGATTTATCGCTCGACGGTTGTTGGAGAGAAGTAAGGCAATGGCCAGCAGCACCACCATGCCGATGAGTCCCATGAGGATTTGCATACAGAGTCCCTGTGTATTGAAACGTTGAAAAAAAGAGCGACTTAACGCGCCACGATTATAACGTTCCGTCACTATCCTTCTCGCGCGACATCACATATTTTACGCAAGACTCAGCGAGCAAAAGTTAATTATGAGACCCCAATCACATCACTTATTCATAAATGAGAAGAATAGCTGGTGACTGTTGAGCCATAATGTTTCGGCAATATCTTCAGGAGATTCATCACGTAGCGCACAAAGTTCAGTAAAGACCTGCGCCACGCGCTCCGGGCGGTTGGGCTGGCCCTGATAGCCGTTTAACGGCATATCCGGCGCATCGGTTTCCAGTAGGAGTGCGCTGAGGGGAAGTTGAGCCATCACCGCGCGTGTTTTGCTGGCTCGCGGATAAGTGATCGTTCCGCCGACGCCAATCTTGTATCCCAGCTCAACAAATCGCTGCGCCTGCTGCAGGCTACCGGAAAAGCCATGCACCACGCCGGTTCGTGGCAGCGCATGGCGTTTTAGATGCATCGCCAGTTTGTCATGGGTGCGACGGGAATGAAGAATAACCGGTAAATCATATTGCTTCGCCAGCTGAAGCTGCGCGTCCAGTAATCGCTGCTGGCGGTCAAATTGCGGCTCGTCACGATAGAGGTCGAGACCTATCTCGCCAACGGCAATCAGTTTTTCCGGCATTGCGGCCAGCGCCGTCTCCAGTGCCGCCAGGCTGGCGTCATCATGCTGCTCAATAACAATAGGATGCAGACCCAGCGCGGCATAAAGCGGTGCATGTTGGGAAGCCAGCGACAGTACCTTATCAAAACGCGACGCCTCGGTCGCTGGAACGATAATTTTTTCGACGCCCGCCTGCGCGGCCTGCGCCAGGCTTGCCGTTTCATCATCGGTGAACGGCGGGAAATCAAAGTGACAATGGGTGTCGATAAAACGGAAGGTCATGCGGTTTTCTCCGGCAACGTGCGGCGTTTCAGTGTAACCCATTTGGTTTACGGTTTTGTAGGCCGGATAAGGCGGTACGCCGCACCTGACAACGGCGCATAAACGACAAAAGCCAGTCCGAAGACTGGCTTTGTAAATTGTCTGTATCAGACGCTACGGACGTCTGCGGCCCATAAACAGGCTGACCAGGAACAGGATGATACCGACGATAAACACGATTTTCGCCGCACCTGCTGCGGTACCTGCTAACCCACCAAAGCCCAGTGCAGCGGCAATTAACGCGATAACCAGAAAGATAATGCCCCAACGAAACATACGATTCTCCTTTACCATAGTTAATGTCACCGCTTCTCAACGCACTCAGGCGACACCAGCGATATTAAAAAATTAAAAGTGCATCAATATTTTCCTGAACGTTCCTTACGGCGTTTTCAGGTCGTTTTCTACGCTTTTCACGCCGTCAATGGCTTTGGCGATACTTTCAGCGCGTTCCACCTGCGCTTTGGAGTCAACCGTACCGGTCAGCGTCACAACGCCATCGGTGGTTTCAACTTTAACTTTGCGTGACGGTACGATGTCATCAGCCAGCAGTTTGGCCTTCACTTCACTGGTCGTAGCCGCATCACCCGCGTAACCCTTCATGCTGTCGGCTTTACCTTCACGGATGGTCAATTTGTTTTCGACACTGCTCACGCCCTCAACCCCTTTCGCCAGGGAAGTCGCCTGATCGGATTGAGACTGGTTGTCGACTGTACCGCTTAAGATCACCACTTTATTTTCAGTTTTCACCGAAATATCGGTACTTTTAATCGCATCATGATCGACCAGCGCCGCTTTCACTTTCGCCGTGATAGCGCTGTCATCCATAAAGTTGCCGACTTTATTCATCGAACTGTCAACTTTCTGTCCTGCTTCAGAGGCCGCATTGCTTTCAGCCATTGCAGAACCGCTCATCACCGCAGAGCCCAGAATGACGGCCAGCAACGTTTTTCCCATTTTCATCTTAGTCATCATTATTTCTCCTTGTATTGCCCGGTTTTTGAGCACCCGACACAGTGGCCGTTATGCTGCTGAGGACGACATCCGTCCCGTTTGAGGTTATTAATACCGCGATGAGTATATTTGATGGGTTAATGCGCTAAGATTCATAAATAACAAAGTGCATTAAACCAGCAACTCGCTCATCACTCTGTTAAATATAGAACACTCTCGGCAGCTTGCAGGTGCAATTGACTAAAAAACCAGCAAAACGGATGAGATGGGGGTGCAATTAAGAACTTTCCGCAGCGGAAAAAAGAGAGGCTAAAAATGCGGAAGCACGGCGCTGGCCGTGCTTCCGGGGGGATTAATGCTCGCGAGTTTTACGGAACTCGACATCAGGGTAACGTTCCTGTGTCAGGTTCAGGTTAACCATGGTTGGTGCGATATAGGTCAGGTTATCGCCGCCATCCAGCGCCAGTTGAACTTCGTTCTTCCGTTTAAATTCTTCGAATTTCTTGACGTCTTTGCCTTCCACCCAGCGGGCGGTCGCGACGTTTACCGATTCGTAAATCGCTTCAACGTTGTATTCGCTTTTCAAACGCGCCACAACTACGTCGAACTGCAGTACGCCGACCGCCCCCACGATCAAGTCGTTGTTGGCAATCGGACGGAACACCTGCACCGCCCCCTCTTCGGAAAGCTGTACCAGCCCTTTAAGCAGCTGTTTCTGCTTCAGCGGATCGCGCAGGCGAATACGACGGAACAGTTCCGGCGCGAAGTTCGGAATGCCAGTGAACTTCATCATTTCACCCTGGGTAAAGGTGTCGCCGATCTGGATCGTACCGTGATTATGCAGACCGATGATGTCGCCCGGATAGGCTTCCTCTACGTGAGAACGGTCGCCCGCCATAAAGGTCAGCGCGTCGGAAATGACCACGTCTTTACCAATACGCACCTGGCGCAGCTTCATACCCTTCTCATATTTACCAGAAACGACGCGCATAAACGCCACGCGGTCACGGTGTTTCGGGTCCATGTTGGCCTGAATCTTGAAGACGAAGCCAGAGAATTTCTCTTCCGCAGCAACCACTTCGCGAGTGTCAGTTTTACGCGGCATCGGCGCTGGCGCCCACTCCACCAGGCCATCCAGCATGTGATCCACACCGAAGTTACCCAGCGCTGTCCCGAAGAATACCGGCGTGATTTCACCGGCCAGGAACAGATCCTTATCGAACTCGTTCGAGGCCCCCTGTACCAGTTCCAGCTCATCGCGCAACTGCTGCGCCAGATCTTCACCAACAGCGGCGTCAAGTTCCGGGTTATTCAATCCCTTAACGATGCGCACGTCCTGAATGGTGTGACCTTTACCGGTCTGATAAAGATAGGTTTCATCTTTATAGAGATGGTAAACACCTTTGAACAGCTTGCCGCAGCCGATAGGCCAGGTAATTGGCGCACAGCCAATTTTGAGCTCGTTTTCCACTTCATCCAGCAGTTCCATAGGATCGCGGATGTCACGGTCGAGTTTGTTCATAAAAGTGAGGATCGGCGTATCGCGCAGACGGGTCACTTCCATCAACTTACGGGTACGATCTTCTACACCTTTCGCGGCATCGATGACCATCAAACAGCAGTCGACCGCCGTCAGGGTACGGTAGGTATCTTCCGAGAAGTCTTCGTGCCCCGGGGTGTCCAGCAGGTTTACCAGGCAATCGTGATACGGGAACTGCATCACGGACGTGGTGATTGAGATACCACGCTGTTTTTCCATCTCCATCCAGTCAGATTTCGCGTGCTGGCTGGAGCCACGGCCTTTTACCGTACCCGCAGTCTGGATCGCCTGTCCGAACAGGAGAACCTTTTCGGTAATTGTTGTTTTACCGGCATCCGGGTGGGAAATAATGGCAAAAGTGCGGCGCTTCGCCACCTCTTGCAAATAAGGAGACAACGTCATAATGGGATCTTCTTTCCAGGCGCAGCAAAGCGCTGCGCACGTTAAATACGAAAAATTGCGGCTATTTTACCCATCAAAGGGGGACAGGCAATCACTGTTTACACAGGAGTAACTCCAGTTCGCTTAATGACGAAACGGTATAGTCGGGTTTAATACCTTCCGGCAGCGGCTGCTGGTGCGCATTCAGCCAGCAGGTCGACCAGCCTGCGTTCATGCCGCCGAGAATATCCGACGCGGCGGTATCACCGACCATTAATATGCGTGAAGGATCCGGGTTCCCGGCTAACTCCCGCGCGTAATCGAAAATGCGACGGTCAGGTTTAGCGACGCCAACCTCTTCAGAAATAATCAGTAAATCAAAGTGATCGCGAAAACCGGTGCGCTCAAGGCGAATCTGCTGCAACGACGTAAAGCCATTGGTGATGATCCCCATTTTTACCTTGCCTTCCAGCGCGCTGATAAGCGATGCCGCGCCCGGCAACGGTGCACAGATTTCAGCCATCGCATTCATAAACGCGTCGTTCAACTCTTCCGGCGGCACGTTTAGCTGCTCACCCCAGCCAACAAAGCGCTGACGCTGAAGCTGTAACGAGGTGATCGCCCCATTCTGGTAATCCACCCACAACGGCTTATTCACGGCCTGGTAGTCCTGAAAATCTTCGGCGGTAAAGGTCACGCTATAGTCGAGAAACATCCGCTGTAAGCCGCTGAAAGAATCAAACGTAAACAACGTTTCATCGGCGTCAAAGAAAATCCAGTCCCACTTCATCGTATCACCTTGTTTTACTTACATGCTTAAGGGTAATGCCATCACTATCGCATCTTCATGCCCGTCAACTGTCGGGTAGTAATTGCGGCGAATCGTCGCTTCGTTAAAACCTAAGCTTTCATAGAGCGCAATGGCAGGCGCATTCGAGGCGCGCACTTCCAGCCATAGCGTCGCGACGCCCCGCTTTTCGACTTCATCAATGACGTGTTCAAGTAACTCACGCCCCAGCCCGCGACGTTGATAAGCGGGATCGACGGCAATATTAAATAGCGTCGCTTCGTCCAGCACCACCTGAGTGATAGCGAAAGCAGCCAGCTCATCGCCAACGGTTAACTTCAGATTCAGATAACGTTCACCCTGGTTACTGGCAAAGGTTTTTTCACTCCACGGAAAAGCGTGGGCGCGTTTCTCAATCTGCCAGGCTGCGGGGAGATCGGTCGTGCTGAGGGTAGAAATCGTGTTCATGTGCGCAAATTTGTTGCCAAAGCGCGGCGCGTGCTGGCGCGCTGGCTTTTAATTCGTTAAAGGCAGGCGTTGAGACCTGAGCCCCTTCCAGCGAGACGGGCTCATCATTGCCAAGACGCCAGCAGTTGCAGCGTTTTCCCTGCGGTAGCATTGCCACTTTTTCAGGCGTAAGTTGCAGGACGCGGTCTGGCGTAAGCTGCAACGCGCGTAGTACATCGATAATTAGCGGTTCCGTCAGCAACGGCAGATCATCAGCAACCATCACAAGTTGGATGTGCTCAGGGAGCGAAATCGCGATCTCTCCCTGCAGCGCCGCCGGGCGCCTAAGTGACCACTGGGTGATGCCCAACTGTTGTAATTGCCAGTCTCGCCGGGAAGTCATGTAAAACGCTCCTGTCTATCAAGGGCGCAAATATAGCAAACTCAGCGAAAGTGCGCCAATTACGCGCTCGCGCGTAAACAACAGTGTATAATCGCCGCCACGTTTAACGAAGGAGCTTTTCATGTCTGCTTTTACCCCGGCAAGTGAAGTCTTGCTGCGCCACAGTGATGATTTCGAACAAAGCCGTATTCTGTTTGCCGGAGATTTGCAGGATGACCTGCCTGCCCGCCTCGACACGGCATTCAGCCGCGCGCATACCCAGCAATTCCACCACTGGCAGGCGCTGGCCCCGCAGATGGGCGAGAACGTGCGCTACAGCCTGGTGGCCGAGGCGTCAGATGTCGCTGACTGCGACACGTTTATCTATTACTGGCCGAAGAACAAGCCGGAAGCCCAGTTCCAGCTGATGAATATTCTGTCGCTGCTGCCGATTGGGACTGATATTTTTGTGGTTGGGGAAAACCGCAGCGGCGTGCGCAGCGCCGAACAAATGCTGGCGGATTACGCGCCGCTGAATAAGGTCGACAGCGCCCGTCGCTGCGGCCTGTATCATGGTCGTCTGGAAAAACAGACCACCTTTGATGTGGAAAAACAGTGGGGCGAATATCAGCTCGACGGACTGACCATCAAAACGCTGCCGGGCGTATTTAGCCGTGATGGGCTGGACGTGGGTAGCCAACTGTTGCTCTCCACCCTGACGCCGCATACCAAAGGTAAAGTGCTGGATGTCGGTTGCGGCGCGGGCGTGTTAGCCGCGACGCTTGCCAGCCATTCCCCCAAAGTACGTTTATCTCTGTGCGACGTCAGCGCACCTGCGGTCGAAGCCAGCCGCGCAACGCTTGCGGCCAATGGCTTTGAGGGCGATGTGTTTGCCAGCAACGTCTTCTCTGAAGTGAAAGGCCGCTTCGATATGATTATCTCCAACCCGCCGTTCCACGATGGCCTGCAAACCAGCCTCGATGCCGCGCAAACGTTGATTCGTAGCGCCGTGCGTCATCTGAACAGTGGTGGTGAACTGCGCATTGTGGCGAACGCCTTCCTGCCGTATCCGGCGATACTCGACGACACCTTTGGTTTCCACGAAGTTATCGCGCAGACCGGCCGCTTCAAGGTGTATCGCGCCATCATGACCCGCCAGGCGAAGAAAGCCTAAGCTGACCCTTTGCCGGATGCGGCGAACCGCCTTATCCGGCCTACCAATCCCGTAGGCCTGATAAGCGCAGCGCATCAGGCGCAGCATAATCGCCGTTTTTTGCAGCAATCGCGCGACATCCAATAATTAACTATTGACGTCAAGCTGAAAATCTCTAGAATGCGCCTCCGTGGTAACGATACTTTTTAGGGTATCGATGGTATGCGAAGGTGGCGGAATTGGTAGACGCGCTAGCTTCAGGTGTTAGTGTCCTTACGGACGTGGGGGTTCAAGTCCCCCCCCTCGCACCATAAACCACGTTATATCGCTCGCACTGTGCGAAGGTGGCGGAATTGGTAGACGCGCTAGCTTCAGGTGTTAGTGTTCTTACGGACGTGGGGGTTCAAGTCCCCCCCCTCGCACCACGAGGGCGATATAAACAACGAGATATCTGTGCGAAGGTGGCGGAATTGGTAGACGCGCTAGCTTCAGGTGTTAGTGTCCTTACGGACGTGGGGGTTCAAGTCCCCCCCCTCGCACCAGTCCTCGTTCCCATCCTGCAGTTCCTTCTTCTTTACTCCCTTATTTAACGTTCATCACAATCAGCATCAAACCGCTTATCAGTGCTACGCACGACGGCAGCAAGACGTAATGGCGCCATTGTCGATGCCAGATCATCACGCAGGTCAGCAGCATGCCGACGGTGATAATTCCGCGCCACGCGTCCATCGAAAGCCCTGGCAGACCAAGAGCAAAGGTCGCCATCCCCGAGATCAGCACGCCCCACCCACTGCCTAACGTTCTCATCAACATGGTTTCATCTCTTAAATCGATAATGATAACCAATATCATATGATAATTTTTATCATTTGAGAACCTCGTGAAATGATAAGTTTCGCTTACGAATAATGACACGACGGTTGTAAGGTGATAAATTGTGCGACCGTAAACTTCCCCCTCTTAATTCCTGGGGTTTGCGTGCACTTCTTGCATGTTTTATTTTGTTTTGTTCACAGCTGGCGACCTTTCTTTAATTACCAGAAGATTAATAACGATCTCTTATGACAGTACAATCCTGGCGGTCTCTGCACAGCAAAAAGTATCAGCTCACGCTGAGGCTTTTCCTTTTTCTTAATCTGGTGTCGTCACTATTTTCGCTATTGAATCCTATCTATAAAGTTCATGCGTTTACGATTCCCCTCTCGTTAATTTTGGGCGTAAGTAGCGTGCTGTTACTCTGGCACTGGCTGAATGCAGAGCGAAAGATCTTTCTTCCTGTTATTTCAGTTATTTTCGGCTGTTTATGGGCCTGGCACATCGTGATAAAAATGCCCGGCACGTATCCGACCGAAATGACATTTTTAACGGTTGTCCTGCTTAATGTTTTGTTCATCGGCACCATCGCCTTTTCGAATAATATTGTCGCGTTTCTGCTGCACTCGCTGCCGGTATTTATTATCTGCCTGCTTTTCAGCGACCACGAACAATGGTTAAGAATGGCATTCTGCCTGGCCTTGCCGATCGTCGGCATCAGTATCCAGCATTTGATTGAAAAGCGTAACGATGCCTTTGCCCAGAGTCTGATGCACAAGCTGCTGGCAGAGCGGGAAACGCTGAATGATTTAAGTATGCTTGACCCCTTAACGGGACTGTATAACCGCCGGGGCTTCCAGCACCGCTTCGCCACGTTGATGTCGTTGGCGCCGGAAGGTCATCATGTCCTGCTTCTGGATATCGACCATTTCAAGGCCTATAACGATCACTATGGTCATATGATGGGCGATCAGGCGCTGATTCAGGTTTCCGCTGCGGTGCGTGATGCCGTGCGCTCACGCGATATCGTGACTCGCTTCGGCGGCGAAGAGTTCGTTGTCCTGCTGGCAAACAGCAATGCCGATAGCGCTCAACGCGCGGCAGAGCGCATCCGCCAGAAAGTGTACGATCTGAAAATTCCGCACATCCTGAACGCCAGCGTGGCGACCAATGTCACTATCAGTATTGGCATTGCCCCACTTGAAGGCGAAGAAATTGATAAGGCACTGGAAAATGCGGATAAAGCCCTCTACGAAGCCAAGCGACTGGGCCGCAACCATATACTGACCAGCGACGCCATTCCCCAGCACTAACCTCACACCCCGAGCGTAAGAAACATAAAATTCCTTGCGCTCGGTTTTATCTATAGCTAGGATTGGCAATCATTATCATTTAGATTTGTATCCAGCGAATTCTATGGCTTACCGTTCCGCACCGATTGCTGAGGATATTATCTGGCGAGCGCCGCTTCCAACTCGTAAGCGAACGCTGGCTGAATCCGTGCGCGACAAAATCGCCGAACAGCGCCCGCATATGCTGGAATGCTTTAAACTCGATGAGCCTCACTCCGCACAAGCCAAAACCCTGGCGGAGTGGATGCGGCCCACCGAGCTCAGTTCGCTGCTGGCGCTCTATTCCGATCATATCTATCGTAACCAGCCGACCATGACGCGGGAGAATAAGCCGCTGATCTCGTTGTGGGCGCAATGGTATATCGGCCTGATGGTGCCGCCGCTGATGCTGGCGTTGCTGACAGAAGATGCCGCGCTTGACCTCTCGCCGGAGCATTTCCACGTCGAATTCCATGAAACGGGACGTGCAGCCTGTTTCTGGGTCGATGTACAGGAAGATACGCGCGCCAGCCAGTCTTCAGGCTCGCATCGTATGGAAACACTGATTAAACAGGCGTTGATCCCGGTTGTTGAAGCTCTGGAAGCCACGGGCGACATTAACGGAAAACTTATCTGGAGCAACACCGGCTATCTGATTAACTGGTATCTGGGTGAGATGAAAACCGTGCTGGGTGAAGAACAGGTCAACAACCTGCGCCAACAATTATTCTTTGCGAAAACCCTTTCCTGCGGCCAGGATAACCCGCTGTGGCGCACCGTCGTGCCACGTGAGGGCTTGCTGGTTCGCCGTACCTGCTGTCAGCGTTACCGCCTGCCGGATGTGCAGCAATGCGGTGACTGCACGCTGAAATAATCGAACGCGAAATGCCTGATAGCGCTTCGCTTATCAGGCCAGCGAAATATGTAAGATAACCGGTAGGCCGGGTAAGCGTAGCGCCACCCGGCAACAACCCCGACTCAGTCGTTACGCAACCTGCTGGCTCTCTTCCGCCGCACGCTGCGCTTCTTCCGCTTCCTGCGCCAACAGCTGTTTCTCATATACCTTGAAGAAGGGGTAGTAGATGATGGCGGACACACACGCCAGCAGTACGACCAGAATCGCCGCGCGGAAATCCCAGCCTAACGCCCATGCGCCGCCAATCGGTGCCGGAGCCGTCCACGGAACAACCGAGATAACGCGGCCAATGAGATCCAGCTTCATGGCTGCCCACGCCAGCACGGCGTTTACCATCGGCGCCAGTAGAAACGGAATAAAGAACACCGGGTTCATCACGATTGGCGTACCAAAAATCACCGGTTCGTTGATGTTAAACAGGCTTGGTACCGCGCTCAGACGACCTATCGAACGCAAATGTGCTGAACGGCTACGCAGGTAGCAGAACACCAGCCCCATAGTCGCCCCTGAGCCGCCAATAACGATGAAGAAAGTCCAGAACGCTTCCATAAAGATGTGCGGTAACGGCGCGCCCTGCGCCAGCGCGGTTTGGTTCAGACCAAGGTTGGTCAGCCAGAACATCTGCAGCATCCCGGAGACAATCGCCGCCCCATGAATACCTGCAAACCACAGCAGATGACCAATCAACACCGCTAACAGAATCGCTGGCAGGGAGTCAGCCGCCGAAACCAGCGGTTTAAACAGCGACATAATCGCCTGCGGGATCAGCATGCCAAACTGTCCCTGGATCAGCAGGCTGAGCGGGTAAAGCGTCAGTACCACCACCAGCACCGGAATGAGCAGATCAAAGGAGTTTTTGATCATCGGCGGCACCTGATCCGGCAAACGAATACCGATGTTGTGCGCTTTCAAAAAGCGCATCAGCTCAACGCAGTAAATCGCCACCAGAATGGCGGTGAAAATCCCGGTTCCGCCGAGGCTATCCACCGGCAGCGTGCCATTGGTTTTCGGCGCAGCAACCAGCAGGAACGCCATAATAGACAACATGGCGCACATAAATGGATCAAGCTGGTGGGATTTTTCGTAATGTTTGCCAAGGTTATAAGAAATTGCCGCACAGATATAGATGGACATAATGCCCATGGTCATATCGAACGGCGTCAGAATGCGACCTTCAAATTCTTTTGCTAAATCTAACCACGCGCGGGCAAAGCCCCAGGTGGTATCGGGCGAAAATGGCGGATAAGCGAAGACAAGTAAAAACGAGCCAACAATCATAAACGGCATGGCAGAGATAAAGCCGTCACGAATAGCCATTACGTGACGTTGCGAGGAAATACGCCCGGCAATGGGGCTGACGTAGTTTTCCACGAACCGGAAAATTAAATTAAACGCAGTGTGACCAGCAGACATAGCAGCCCTCCTGACAGGCTTGAGACGTAAGCACAGCAACAACGATTTTGCCGCTATACAAACGCGTGTTACGCGACACGTCGTACAGGGCTCTTATTATTGGGTACAGCATAAGTGACACTCACAGTTTTAATCCCCTCTCTGCAGAACTGCAACCGGTTACTGTAACCGGTTGCAGTGATTGTGAAGGAGATCCAGAAAACGCGGTTTTATCCGATTCCCTCACAGCAAATATTTACAGCATCCAGGGCTTATGACAGATTGAACGCCACAATTTTTCAGGAGAGTCTAATGAGCCTGCAATCTGTGCGGCAATTCTTCGCCGAACACGCCCCCGATATTGAGATTATTGAATCAGGGCAAAGCACCGCCACCGTCGCCCTTGCCGCCGCTGCCCATCAGGTGGAAGCCGGCCAGATAGCCAAAACGCTGTCGCTGAAGGTCAAAGAGCAGGTTATTTTGATCGTGGCAAAAGGTGATGCCCGCCTGGATAACAAAAAGTTGAAAACAACCTTTGGTGCCAAAGCTCGCATGCTGAGTAGCGATGAAGTGGTAACGTTGACTGGCCACCCGGTTGGTGGCGTCTGCCCGTTTGGCCTGGAAAACCCGCTCGCCGTTTATTGTGATGTCTCATTGCAGCAGTATGCGGAAGTACTGCCCGCCGCTGGGTCCACGCACAGCGCCGTACGGATATCCCCCGAACGCATTGCGCAACTGACCGGCGCCACCTGGGTCGATGTGTGTTTGTAAGCCTCAGATACCGGAGCTGACGCATCCGCTCCGGCTTTCAGCTATACAAAATAGGAAAGGTCGCCGGATAAGCCTTCGCGATCGGGCAATGACATCAATAAGTCCGCCGCGCTAAGTAACCCGATATCAGAATTGACGCCCAGCTTCGCCATCGCATTAAATTTATGCGCGCGAATCGTTTTAATATTCCGCTCAAGCCGTTCAGCGATATCCGTTAAGGAATAACCGCAGGTCATATAGCGTAAAATGGCCCGTTCAGTCGGGCTTAAAAAGCGGTGATGCACGGTGATATCGCTTTCATCCTGCGCGAGCTGCTGCGTCCCGCCGCTGCGCAAAATTTCAAGGATAGTGTTCTTCAGCCTGGTGAGCGATTCCGCTTTGCTTACCACGCCGTTCAGCAGCGTTGGCGAAAGCTGCTTAATCAGTTCCACTTCTTGCCGATCGCCGGCCAGAATGATACGGATAATTTCTGATCTGCTGTTCGCTATTTCATCCTGAATCAGCAGGCTTTCAAGGCGTAATTCACGCGTACCTGACAGACAACAGATTACCGCAAAATAGTCGTCGCTTAGCATGGATTCTCTAAGCGCATCAACCGACCGGAAAAAATGAAATACATAGGGGCTTCGGGAAGACGCGGCGAGCAAATGACGCAGGCCGACTTCCGCCATCACGCAGGGTTCGACTATAGCGACATGCTGCTTTCCGTGATGTTTTTCCATTCTGCCGGTTCTCCATATGCTGAGAAGAGATTGAGTTCCTTCATTCCCTGAGTGCTGTTGATCCACGCGTACATTTCAGCATTGCTGCGTAACGATAAACGGCGCATAGCGCTGTTCTTCTGTGCGCTGATTGTTTTATTGCTCTTTTTCAACAGCGTGGCGATTTGGTTAATTCCCCAGCCCTTCGCCAGCAGACGTAAAACTTTACGTTCCGACAGCGTCAGCATCACCATTTTTTCATTTTCCTCATGAATAGCATCGTAATCTGGCACCAACAGGGTTTGACTGATGCGCTCGGCGGAAGCGCCTCCCTGGCGAATCGCCATGACGACACGTTCAACAGGCTCAGAGTCAGATAACAGAGTGCTTTCCGGACGCATCAAAAATTCAATGGCAAGGGAATAATGAGGGCGACTGACGAGAAAAACCCAGTGAATATCACGGTATTGCGACAGTAGAGAGTAGAATTGCTCGCACACGTTGCGCGGCTGATGAATATCGCCAGAGAGATCGACCAACACCAGGTCAGCCCGACGAAGCTGGAGCAGCGTAAGCTCCTCCAGAGAGTGACAAACGTTCAGCTCATAATTGGGGAAATGCGTGGTCATTATCGCACTCAACCCGGACTGCATCACCGGTATTTTACTGATAATGACGCCGAACTTACAGTATCCTTGTAACATAAAACCTCCGCATCCAATCGACGATTCTTTTTACGCTCACCGGTAAAGGTGTGCTGTTAAAAAAAAAGAACCTGTTCATCCTTGTTCCTTAATTACCTTTTCTTGCCCTGATAAATGAGATCAAATTGATATATTTAAATAAGGGGCGTCACGGCAAAAGGTTAACCGATATAATATGTCACATTGTTTATAAAATGGTAATCCAAATGCAATTAGAAAAAATGAATCTGCGCGTAAGTTATAATTAAAACATTTGTTAATTATATAACTCATTTATGTAGTATTATATTTTTGAATTGATTAAAAGCACTAATGCGCCCCTCACCTTTAATTGATAAAAGTAAGAGGCGGAAAATTATAATGACTCGACCGCCTCATAGGGCAGACCGACATAGTTCTCTGCAATCGTGGTCAGGCCAGCGCGTGAACCCAGATAATATTGACGATCCGCTTCCTGCATCTTTTTATCGAATTCACTCTTATCCTGAAAATCGTGTAGCAGATGGGTCATAAACCAGCTAAACCGCTCCCCCTTCCAGACACGATTAAGCGCCAACTGCGAGTAGCGATCCAGCAGGTCGGCCCGTCCGTGTTGATAATACTGGCACAGGATCCGCCACAGATAATTGACGTCCGACGCCGCCAGATTTAATCCTTTCGCCCCCGTCGGCGGAACGATATGCGCCGCATCGCCCACCAGGAACAGGCGGCCATACTGCATCGGTTCC
This sequence comes from Pseudocitrobacter faecalis, assembly GCF_965231525.1. Taxonomy (NCBI): domain Bacteria; kingdom Pseudomonadati; phylum Pseudomonadota; class Gammaproteobacteria; order Enterobacterales; family Enterobacteriaceae; genus Pseudocitrobacter; species Pseudocitrobacter faecalis. The sequence continues at coordinate 3,775,263 of NZ_CBDDNJ010000002.1, forward strand.
ACCACATAACTGCGCAGCGGCGCGATACTCTTCTCAAGTGAGTGACCAGTCACTAACTTCTGACTAAGATCCTCAGGCAGACGACATTTCAGCTCCTGCCAGAAGCGTTCATCAGACCACAGCTCGACTTTCTCCGTTAGCGGTACCTGTAAATAGTAACGGCTACGAGTTAGTGAGCGCTGACTACAAAGAACGAACCCGCGTTCGTGATGGGCGTATATCAGCTCCGGATTCACCGGCGGCGTATCGGCCAGCATCCCTAACCAGCCGAACGGCCAGACGCTTTCGTATTCCCGCAAAATCTCACGCGGAATGGTTTGCCGCGAAACGCCGTGAAAGCCATCGCATCCGGCGACGAAATCGCAGGACACGCGGCAGATTTCACCGCCTTTGTTAAAGGTGACTGTTGGGCTGTCACTTTTGATGTCATCGATACGTACATCGCTCACACCATAAATAGCCGGCGCGCCACTGGACTGCCGGGCCTCCATCAGGTCACGCGTCACTTCGGTTTGTCCGTAAACCATCACGCTCTTGCCGCCGGTCAGCTCACTCAGCGGTACCGGAATGCGTTTGCCGTTAAACAAAAACTCCACCCCGTGATGCACCAGCCCTTCCGCATCCATCCGTTTTGCCACTCCCGCTTCGCGCAGCAGGCCAACTGTGCCACTTTCCAGAATACCGGCCCGGATCCGCCCCAGCACGTAGTCCGGCGTCTGTCTCTCCAGAATCAGGGTCTGAATGCCCGCGTTATGCAGCAACTGCCCCAACAGCAGCCCGGAAGGCCCCGCGCCAATAATCACTACCTGTGTCTTCATAGGGTCGCCTCACGTCGGATAAGTTAATAATTTGTTTGTTTTATGTTTGCATAAAGTTTATTCATGCATTTTTGATAAGGGGGCGTGGGAAAAGAAGGGAAAAACCTGTTCAAAAGCTGCACTTTTCGACAATTTTCAGAAAGTGTGGCGAGCATCAAGTTATGACCCACGCCAAAACACCGACGCCTTTTTGCACATTATTTGATCCGACACGGACTCCCACCCGCGACGCTTCGGGTAAAAGTAACTCATCAGGCAGTTGTACCGAGGATGCAGGATGACCACGGAAATTGATCACCACACCCAGCGAGGCATTACGCGGCTCTGTATTCAGTGCGGCCTTTTTCTGCTTCAGCACGGCGCGGAAAGCGCGCTGGTTGATGAGCTGGCTTCACGCTTAGGGCGCGCGCTGGGAATGGACAGCGTCGAAATCGCCATTTCACCGAATGCCATTGTTTTATCAACCATCAAAGATGGGCAATGCATTACATCGACACGCAAAAACGCCGATCGCGGCATCAATATGCATATGGTGACGGAGATCCAACACATCGTTATCATGGCAGAGCATAAACTGCTGGATGCGCGGGATGTCGCCAAACGCTTCACGCAAATCAAGCCCCTGCGCTACCCGCGCTGGCTCGTGGTGACAATGGTAGGCCTTTCCTGCGCCTGTTTCTGTAAACTCAATAACGGCGGCTGGGATGGTGCATTCGTCACGCTCTGCGCCAGTACTATCGCGATGTATATTCGCCAGGTTCTCACCCACCGCGCAATGCACCCGCAAATCAATTTCTGTATTACCGCTTTCGCCGCGACCACTGTCTCTGGCCTGCTGTTGCGCATGCCTGCTTTCAGCCAAACCTCAACCGTGGCAATGGCAGCCAGCGTCCTGCTGCTGGTGCCGGGTTTTCCGCTCATTAACGCCGTCGCCGACATGTTTAAAGGTCACATCAACACCGGGCTGGCGCGGTGGGCGATCGCCAGCCTGCTGACGCTTGCCACCTGCGTGGGCGTGGTGATGGCCATGACCTTATGGGGGCTGCGCGGATGGGTGTAATCGATTTTATGCTGGCGCTGGTTCAGGACATCCTTCTTTCGTCCATTCCGGCAGTGGGTTTTGCGATGGTTTTCAACGTGCCGCACCGGGCGTTGCCGTGGTGTGGGCTGTTGGGCGCGATCGGCCATAGCTCGCGCTTTGTGATGATGACCGCCGGGTTTAACATTGAGTGGGCAACGTTCCTCGCCGCGATTCTGGTCGGTAGCATTGGCATTCGTTGGTCACGCTGGTACCTCGCGCACCCGAAGATCTTTACCGTCGCCGCCGTCATCCCCATGTTCCCCGGTATATCAGCCTATACAGCTATGATTTCCGCAGTAAAAATCAGCCACTTAGGTTATACCGAAGAGATGATGATTGCGCTCATCAGCAACTTTCTTAAGGCATCATCGATTGTTGGCGCGCTCTCTATCGGCCTGTCGATCCCTGGCCTGTGGCTGTATCGCAAACGCCCGCGGGTCTAATTCTCAGCACAACGGCAGCGCGGGATTAAGGCTGCCGTCCCTTTCATGCTCTGTGCTACTATATGCCCATTAACCTGCGGCTATTTCGCAGCCTTCCTGTGTTTTTCTGTATTGAGATAGTGTTATGTCTTCTCGTATTTTGACGCCGAACGTGATTGGTATTGACGCCTTTGTCGCCGATCCTGCTGCCATTCTTGCTAAAACAGAAGGTGGTGCACTGGCCGTATTTGCTAACAATGCGCCCGCGTTCTACGCCATCACGCCGGAACGGCTGGCACAATTGTTAGCGTTGGAAGAAAAGCTTGCCCGTCCAGGCAGCGACGTGGCGCTGGATACGCAGTTCTTTGAAGAGCCAGCGCCCGCCCCTATCGCCGTGCCGATGGGCAAATTTGCCATGTATACCGGCTGGCAACCGGATGCTGAATTTTTGCGGCTTTCCGCACTCTGGGGTATTGCCCTTAGTGAGCCAGTCACCCCAGAAGAACTGGCTTCATTTGTCGCTTACTGGCAGGCAGAAGGGAAAGTGTTCCATCACGTACAGTGGCAGCAAAAACTGGCGCGCAGCGTACAAATGGGCCGTGCGAACAATAACGGCCAGCCGAAGCGCGACCTGAACAGCGTATCCGAACCCGATAATCATATTCCCCCTGGTTTCAGAGGATGAGCATGAAAAACGTTGGCGATTTAATGCAACGCCTGCAAAAGATGATGCCGGCGAACGTCAAGCCCGCCTTCACGACCGGTGAAGAGCTGCTGGCCTGGCAAAAAGAGCAGGGAAAAATCCGCGCCGCCGCGCTGGAGCGGGAAAACCGCGCCATGAAAATGCAGCGCACGTTTAACCGTTCGGGCATTCGCCCACTGCACCAGAACTGTTCGTTCGATAATTATCGCGTGGAAAACGAAGGCCAGATGAACGCGCTGTCAAAAGCGCGTCAGTACGTGGAAGAGTTCGATGGCAACATCGCCAGTTTTATCTTTTCCGGCAAGCCTGGCACCGGGAAAAACCACCTGGCGGCGGCCATCTGCAATGAACTACTCCTTCGCGGGAAATCGGTGCTGATCATCACCGTTGCCGACATTATGTCGGCCATGAAAGATACTTTCAGCAATCGGGAAACCAGCGAAGAGCAACTGCTAAACGATCTCAGCCAGGTCGACCTGCTGGTGATCGACGAAATCGGCGTGCAAACGGAGTCGCGCTACGAGAAGGTGATCATTAATCAGATTGTCGATCGTCGTTCATCTTCTAAACGCCCTACCGGGATGCTCACCAACAGCAATATGGATGAGATGAATAAGCTACTCGGAGAGCGCGTAATGGATCGTATGCGTCTCGGCAACAGTCTGTGGGTGATCTTCAACTGGGACAGCTATCGCAGCCGGGTCACCGGCAAAGAGTATTGAGATAAATCTTAGTGCCGACAGGGAGTATACTGGCGGCCTAATACATTCATTGCATGAATAGAGTGCTTCTCATGAAAACGACCAAATCCCTGTTTTGCGGCGCTATCCTCGCAGGCGCCTTCTTCGCCACTGCGGCCAACGCCAGTTCCCTGACCGACACCCTGAGCAGCGCAGCCAGCCAGTTGGGCGGCCAGAGCAGCAGCCAGCAGAGCGGCACATCGCTCTCCTCATTAACCAGCCTGCTCAATGGCGGCTCGCAGTCTCTCAGCTCCAGCACCATGAATAATGCCGCGGGCATTATGGGTTACTGTGCAAAAGAGAAAATCACTTCTGTTGCCAACGTCGACAACATTAAATCTCAGGTGCTGGATAAACTGGGGCTGGACACTGCCGCTGAGCAGAAAAAAGACACCAGCTACATGGACGGCATCCAGGGTCTGCTGAATGCAAAAGATGGGCAGCAGCTGAATCTTGAAAGCCTGGGTAATAGCGAGCTGGGTAAAAAAGTGAAAGCCAAAGCCTGCGATCTGGTGCTGAAACAGGGTGTGAATTTCCTCTCCTGATCCCACTGAGCGCGCGGATAAACGCCCATTCGCTTCTCCGCGCGCTGCGACATCTCTCTTACCCCTCATGCATAAAAGTTCCCTTCTTCGGCGATAAAGTCGGCTATTTATAAACCAATTCTGAACAACAGCACACTTTGATGACGCTAGAATTGCAGCTATACGACCGCATGATTACATTATGCTGTTCAATAAATGTCTGGCCAGAAAACTGGCGCTGTTGAGGATACGTAGTGTCAGAGTTGCTCTCCCTTGCTCTTTTTCTTGCCTCCGTGGCGATTTATGCCCTGAAGGCAGGCCGCAATACGTGGTGGTTCGCCGCTACGCTGATTGTTTTGGGATTTTTTGTCGTACTCAACATTACGCTCTATGCCAGCGACTATTTCACCGGCGACGGCATCAACGACGCCGTACTTTACACACTCACCAACAGCCTGACCGGCGCGGGCGTCAGCAAATATATCCTGCCAGGCATCGGCCTGGTGTTAGGGCTGGTGGCCATATTCGGCACGCTCGGCTGGCTGCTGCGTCGCCGCCGCCATCACCCACACCATTTTGGTTACAGCCTGCTGGCGCTGGTGCTGGCGGTGGGTTCCGTTGATGCCAGCCCGGCGTTTCGCCAGATTAGCGAACTGGTAAAATCTCAATCACGCGACGGCGATCCTGATTTCTCTATTTACTACAAAGAGCCCGCCAAAAGTATTCCGCAGCCAAAGCTGAACCTCGTCTACATCTACGGTGAAAGCCTTGAGCGCACCTATTTTGATAACCAGGCGTTCCCGGATCTCGCACCGGAGCTTGGCGCGCTGAAAGACGACAGCATCGATTTCAGCCACACCATGCAGTTACCGGGCACCGACTACACCATTGCCGGAATGGTCGCGTCACAATGCGGTATTCCGCTGTTCGCCCCGTTTGAAGGCAACGCGTCCGCGTCGCTCTCCAGTTTCTTCCCGCAAAATATCTGCCTCGGCGATATCCTGAAGAACTCAGGCTATGAAAACTATTTTGTCCAGGGCGCGAACCTGCGCTTCGCCGGGAAAGATGTCTTCCTGAAGTCGCACGGCTTTGACAACCTCTACGGCTCCGAAGAGCTGAAGGCCACCGTTGACGACCCGAACTACCGCAACGACTGGGGCTTCTACGATGACACGGTGCTGGACGAAGCATGGAAAAAATTCGAAACGCTCTCTAAAGAGGGTAAGCGTTTCTCTCTGTTCACTCTGACCGTCGACACGCACCATCCGGATGGTTTTATCTCGCGCAGTTGCTCGCGTAAACGCTATGAAATTGGCGGCAAGGCGAATCAGTCCTTCAGCGCCGTCACCTGTAGCCAGCAGAATATTGCGGAATTTATTAACCGAATCAAAGCCTCGCCGTACTTTAAAAACACGGTGATCGTGGTCTCCTCCGATCATCTGGCGATGAAAAACACCGCCTGGGATTACCTCAATAAGCAGGATCGCAATAACCTGTTCTTCATCCTGCGCGGCGACAAGCCTCAGCAGGAAGTGATGGCGCAAAAGCGTAACACTATGGATAACGGTGCAACGGTGCTCGATATTCTGGGCGGTGATAACTTCATCGGCCTTGGGCGCAGCAGCCTCTCGGGCGAATCGCTGTCGACCATTTTCCTCAATATGAAAGAGAAAGTGCTGGCGTGGAAACCCGACATCATCCGTCTGTGGAATTTCCCGAAAGAGATGAAAGAGTTCACCATCGATACGCAGAAAAACATGATTGCGTTCTCCGGTAGCCATTTCCGTCTGCCGCTGCTGCTGCGCGTGTCGGAAAAACGCGTCGAACCGCTGCCAGAAAGCGAGTACTCCGCACCGCTGCGTTATCAGTTAGCCGATTTCGCTCCGCGCGATAACTTCGTCTGGATTGACCGCTGCTACAAGATGGGCCAGCTTTGGGCACCGGAATTCGCGCTCTCCACCGACTGGTGCGTCTCTCAGGGGCAGCTCGGTGGCGAACAAAAAGTCCAGCATGTCGATAAAGCGCAGTGGAAAGGCAAAACGGCATTCAAAGATACCGTGATCGACATGACGCGCTATAACGGCAACGTCGACACTCTAAAAGTGGTGGATAACGATATTCGCTACAAAGCCGACAGCTTCATTTTCAACGTCGCTGGCGCGCCGGAAGAGGTGAAGCAGTTTAGTGGCATTTCACGTCCGGAAAGCTGGGGACGCTGGTCTAATGCCCAGTTGGGCAACCAGGTGAAGATTGAGTATCAGCACCCTCTGCCGAAGAAATTTGACCTGGTGATCACCGCAAAAGCCTTTGGGCAGAATGCCGATAAACCAATCCCGGTGCGCGTCGGTAATAGCGAGCAAACGCTGACGCTGGGACACGACGTGACCACGACGACGCTGCACTTCGATAACCCGACGCAGGCCAGCACGCTGGTGATTGTTCCACCAGCGCCTGAGTCTACGAACGAAGGGAATATCCTCGGCCATTCCCCACGTCAGTTAGGGATTGGAATGGTAGAGATTAAGGTGGTTGAGGCGCAGGGGTAATCCCCTCACCCCGGCCCTCTCCCACAGGGAGAGGGTGAAAACCGCATATACCTGACCACTGGCACAATCGGTTCCCCCACCCCGCCCTCTCCCATAGGGAGAGGGAGAAAACCGCACGCACCTCACCACTGGCACAATCGGTTCCCTCACCCCGGCCCTCTCCCACAGGGAGAGGGTGAAAACCGCATATACCTGACCACTGGTACAATCGGTTCCCTCACCCCGCCCTCTCCCACAGGGAGAGGGTGAAAAACGCAGGAAATTCAGCAACGTGCTCGATCGGTTCCCTCTCCCTGTGGGAGAGGGTTAGGGTGAGGGCCTTAAAACGTCTCCCAATTCTCCCCGGCATCCGTCGCCGCAGCCTTACGTTGCACTGGCTTCATTGCCACAACGCGCTCTTCCGGTTTCTCCTGAAGTGCTTTTTCCTGCTGGATATGGAACACGGCTACCGCCTGAGTCAGTCTGCTGGCCTGTTCTTCCAGCGCGGCAGCCGCAGCGGCGGATTCTTCCACCAGCGAGGCGTTCTGCTGGGTGACACGATCCATCTCCGACACCGCCAGCCCGACCTGGTCGATGCCCCTGCTCTGCTCATCAGACGCAGACGCAATCTCGCCCATAATATCGGTCACGCGGGTCACCGCATTCACAATCTCACCCATGGTTTCACCGGCGCTTTCCACCAGCGTCGAACCTAAATCAACACGGCTAACCGAGTCTTCAATCAGGCTCTTAATTTCGCGGGCTGCCTGCGCGCTACGCTGGGCCAGATTACGCACTTCCCCCGCGACTACCGCAAAACCACGTCCCTGCTCGCCTGCACGCGCCGCTTCTACCGCGGCGTTCAGCGCAAGAATGTTGGTCTGGAAAGCAATGCCGTCAATTACGCTGATAATATCGGCAATCTTCTGCGAACTGGCGGTGATATCACGCATGGTTTGCACCACGTTATCCACCACTTTCCCGCCCTTCTGCGCCGTTTCCGACGCGCTCAGTGCGAGGTTGCTCGCCTGACGTGCGTTCTCGGCGTTCTGCTTAACGGTTGCGGTCAGCTCTTCCATGCTGGCAGCGGTTTCTTCCAGCGAAGCGGCCTGCTGTTCAGTACGGGAAGAGAGATCGTTATTGCCCATCGCAATCTCGCTCGCGCCGCTATAAATCGCGTCCGCGCCGTTACGCACTTCACCGACGGTACGCACCAGTTCACCCTGCATATGACGCAACGTACTGGCCAGTTGCCCCATTTCGTTGCGCCCTTCCACATCAATAGGACGAACAAGATCGCCTCCGGCAATATGGCGAATACTTTCAATCAGACTTTGCAGCGGCAGGATCAGGGTTTTACGGATGCCAAACCAGACAATCGCGATCGCCAGCAGTACGGCAATCATGACGCCGGCTAAGATCCACATCGCCTGATCGTATGAACGAGTGTTATCGGCGACAGCCAGATCGTATAAACGATCGTTCTGTTGCAGATAATCAACATAAGCCTGCTCGAATCTATCCTGATAGCCCTGGGTAGGCTGGTCAAAGAAGTCGTTGATTTTCCCCGCGCCCAGCAGCTGAATCAGCTCCGCCAGCGCACCGTGGTAGATGTCATAGTTGCGTTTGATTTCCAGCGCTGCCGACTCACTCTGACGCGGGTCACGCGGCATCGCTTCGTACTCGGCCCAACGCTTTTCCGCATCGCTCAGCGATTTCTGCGCGACCTGCATCAATTCCGCCACCGTAGCGCCACTGCCGATATTGTTTTGATCCATCATGTAGCGGATCCCGGCGCGGTTCAGGGTGTTACGGGTTTGCAGCAAAGCCACCCAGCTGCCGTTGAGGCCAGACTGCTGCTGGCGAATGGTTTGTAGAACGGTAAAGTTTTCCTTGTCGTTTTTGAGCGCGTTGAAGAACAGCCCGCCCGATGTGAGTTGTAAGAGTCCAAATAACACCAAAACCAGCACTAAGCTGGTCACGATCTTGATACGTTTTAACATGCTTTCTCTTCCTCCTGGCGAATTACGGTTTTCGGCCTGGAAAGAGAAAACTTTAAGAAAAGGTGCAACCCTGAATTGCCGGATGCGGCTACGCCTTATCCGGCCTACGGTTTGGCGCTATGTTTGACCCGCGCGTAGGCCTGATAAGCGAAGCGCATCAGGCGCTTAACGCACGGATATCATCGTAAAGCGACTGTGTGATAACTACGCCCTGCTTTTCACTCTTCAGGCGTGACTGATAACGACGCTCGCCCGGTAACCGAGCGCCCTGCGCCTGCATGCCGCTAAATAATGTTTCTGCCCGCGCCAGATGCGCACTGGCATCCTCGCCGAGGAAGCGCGTCGGGTCGAGCGCCAGAATCAATTCGCCGCCGTACGGCAGACCACCTGCGCCGTTATCCCACGCCAGAGACTCCGCGCTGGTCATATCGCCAATCAACGGCCCGGCGAGCAACTCAACCATGGCCGCCAGCGCTGAACCTTTGTGCCCGCCAAAGGTGAGCATCGCCCCATCCAGCACCGCCTGCGGGTCGGTAGTGGCATTGCCGTCGCTGTCGATGCCCCAGCCTTCAGGGATCGCTTTCCCGGCACGATGATGCAGTTGAATTTCCCCACGCGCCGCCGCGCTGGTCGCCATATCAAAAATAAACGGATGCTTATCGCCCCGCGGCCAGCCAAAGGCTATCGGGTTGGTACCAAAAAGTGGCTGAGTGCCACCCGCCGGTGCAACCCAGGCGTGGCTCGGCGTCGTCGCCAGCGCCACCAGCCCGGCGTCGGTCAGCGGTTCTACGTCGGCAAACAACGCGGAGAAGTGGACGCAGCGGTTGATCGCCAGCGCCGCAATGCCACATTGCCGCGTTTTCTCGATCAACAGCGGCAGCGCTTGCTCAAATGCCAGCAGCGAATACGCACCATGCGCATCCGCTTTCACAATCGCCGGGGCCTGAGACACCACCGTGGGCAGCGCATCGGCGGACACTTTTCCTTTGCGCAACGTGTCGACAATACCGAGCAAACGCCACAGACCGTGTGATGCACAACCATCACGCTCACCGGCAGTGACGTTTTTCGCAATCACCGCCGCATGTTGTTCACTGAATCCATTACTGCTAAGCGCGTGATACGCCAGCGCGTAAGCCTCATCGACAGAGAGGTTTACTGTTTCCATGAAACGCTCCTTTATGATTTTCATCTCCGATAACGTTGACCAGAGACGGCAGGGTTAGTTAACCGTATCTTAATTTTCAATTAACAACAATGGCACAAGCACACACGCCAAACAGATGAAAAACATATACAACACTTATAAATTAGAGCAAATCACCATATAAACACCAAATGTATTTATAAATATCTTTAAACGCCCCCTGCAAGGTAGGCTTTTTCTCATTCTTCTCCGAGCCAGCGATAATGCCATCGCGGCCAGAACGGGTGTGAAATTGACGATGACCGCATTAACTCTTGCAGAACCCCGCTATCAGGTTCGGGTTCTGAGTAACAATTATTTCTTCTGGGTAGGTGTGAAAAACCTGATGCATCAACAGGGAAAACCGGCCGCCGATATTAAGTGGATTAAAGAGGCCAGCGACAGCCAGCAGCGTTTGCTGTGCCAGGAAATCTACGCCACTCCAATTGTCCAAAAGTGGCTGGTCTTTACGGAAAGCGAGCAGATTGACACCCTGAGCGTGATGTTACCGGATGACAGGGTGAACATTCTTTCCGATCGACTGGAAATGAGTGAGTTAAAAGAACAGTTGAAAAACCCGACTTTTAGCCGCCGCCGCCGCGATAAACAGCTCACCCGCTCTGAAGCGCGCGTCTGTTCCTTGATTCGCCAGGGCTTCACGCTGGTGCGCATTGCGCAAATTCTCAATAAATCGCCGAAAACAATTTATACCCACAAGCGCAATGCGATGGATAAATTCCACTGCGATACCCTGGTCGAATTCAACCGCAAAATGAACCTGATGGAACGCCAGGCTCTCTACAACTAATGCAGACGCGGTGATCATCGCTGGGATCAATGTTATAGGTAACGTAACGACCTATAATTTCAGCTAATATAAAAGCACTTTGCTTTTGGCTTTCTTGATTCCGGATGCTCTTACCGCATATGAAATATCTGCTCGCTGATGCGCTCATCTATGACAATGAAGAGGGTTCGCTCTCCCTGAAGGGAGAGGAGAACGACGAGCGACAGGTGCTGACCAGTACCGCGAATCATATCTTCAGTTTATTAATCGCCCATCATGGTATGGTGGTCGATCGCGAAAAATTTCTGCAAGACGTGTGGGACGAGCGGGGTCTGACGGGTTCTAATAACTCGCTAAATCAATACATTAGCATCTTGCGTAAATTGCTGGACGGTATGATGCCCGGCACCTCGTTTATCATCACCGTACCGAAAACAGGTTTTATGCTGAATGCCGAGATAAGTGTGCACCCCCTCAGCCGTGAAAGCGCGCCCGCGCTTCCCGTGCCGATGCGTGCGCCTCGCTCCCGCCCCAAATTAGCCATTTGGTTGTGCATCGCGACGATGGTGGTTGCGGCCATTTGCGGCAGTTATCTCTCGCAAAAACAGTCACCGCTAGTGACTGCCCGCTATTTACTGACCCAGATTGACGGCTGCCCGGTGTATACCTTCACGCCCATTGCGGATGTTTTTCAAAAACAGGCCGTGGCGCTCACTCGCCAAATCAAAGAAAACAGCGGCTTATCGTGCCTGGAAAACTCCGTATTCTATGTGCATATTCAGAACACGCTGTTTTATGGGGATAAGGGCCGACTGGTGCTTTCTCAGTGTTCGCGCTCAAGCCAAAGTACCAGCACCTGTAGCACCAATTACTTTTATGAGTGGTGACCGATGAAGTCCCGTACCCTTCAGATAATAGCCTTTCTTCTCATTAACATCGCGCTGGTCGCCGCAACGTTATGGTGGCTAAATAAGCCCAAACCGCTGGCCTTTAACTGCCTCGGGCAACTCAACTTCAAGGAAAGCCGCGACAATAATCCCTTCAATTTCGACGGCCAGGTGGTCATGCATTTCAACCCGGACGGCAGCGGCTATTTCATCATGACCGGCAACCTGATGGCGAACGCGAAAATGCATACCGTCTCGCGACAGGAGAATTTCAGTTGGCGTAATCTGCACGATAGCCTGTATGAAATTCACATTCAGAACATCGAACGATTTAGCCACGATCGCGTGCCGGATAAAATTTTCGAAGCGTACACTGCCGGTATTCTTCTCGGTCAGAAGCGCTTACTCAGCATTCAGCGAACGCCGGAACACGCCATCATTATCGGTAATTTCTACTCGCCGCTTTTACTCTGCGCGAGCTAGTTTTTATCGTCCCTATTTTCGCTCTGGCGCAAACTTCCCAGTGCGATAAACTCCCCCAGCAGCGCGGTAAGCTGCTGCATTTTCTCTGGCGTAAACTCATTTTCAATCAGCCGATAGGCTTCTTCCACCTGCGTTTGCGCGCGTGCGTAAAGCGCCTGCCCCTCTTTGGTCAATGACACGAATAACTTGCGCTGATCGTTAACCGGCTTTAAGCGCAGCACCAGACCATCGCGTTCCATACGCGTCAAAATACCGGTCAGGCTTGGGCGCAAAATGCAGGCGCGAAATGCCAGGTCGTGAAAATCCATCGACGGATTCTCGGCCAGAATACGCACGATACGCCACTGTTGCTCGGTCAAATTATGCTGCTTAACGATGGGACGAAAGTAGCTCATCGCCGCTTCGCGTGCCTGCAACAGTGCGATAGTCAAAGATTCGTGCATCATTCTTCCCCACGGTACTCAAAAAAATCATTAATAACGAAACAATTAGCAAACGCGGCGTTGTTCGGCAACCGGTTTCTTTGTGCTATAGCCAGCCAAAAATCACCATATAACTTTAAATGTTTGTTTCTTATGAATTAAATAAATATCAGTGTAAATATTTTGTTAAAGGCATCACAAATATTTCACTTATTTTTGCCAAACGGCACGATCAGGAATAAAAGAGATCATTAACATATTAATGAAAATGTAGCTCACCGAATCAGCCCTGAGGAGAGGTCAATGAAAGGCACCGTCTTCGCCGTCGCCCTGAACCACCGCAGCCAGATTGACGCCTGGCACAACGCGTTCCAACAAGCCCCCTATAAGACACCGCCCAAAACCGCCGTCTGGTTTATCAAACCGCGTAACACCGTGATTCATGCGGGAGAACCCATTCCATTCCCGCAAGGCGAAACGGTACAAAGCGGCGCAACCGTGGCGCTGATTGTCGGTAAAACGGCAACAAAAGTGCGCGAAGAAGACGCCGCAGAGTACATCGCGGGCTATGCGCTGGCGAATGACGTCAGCCTGCCGGAAGAGAGCTTTTATCGCCCGGCGATCAAAGCCAAATGCCGCGATGGCTTCTGCCCGATAGGCGAAACGGTGGCGCTGAAAGATGTCGATAACCTGACAATTATTACCGAAATCAACGGGCGCGAAGCGGATCACTGGAATACCGCCGACTTACAACGCAACGCCGCGCAGTTGCTGAGCGCCCTGAGCGAATTCGCCACGCTGAGCCCTGGCGACGCCATCCTGCTTGGCACGCCACATAATCGTGTGGCGATTCAACCCGGCGACCAGGTGCGCATTCTGGCGGAAGGTTTCCCGGCGCTGGAAAACCCGGTAGTCAACGAACGTGAAGTGACCACACGCAAAACCTTCCCAACGCTGCCGCATCCACACGGCACGCTGTTTGCCCTTGGCCTGAACTATGCCGATCACGCCAGCGAACTGGAATTTAAGCCACCGGAAGAGCCACTGGTATTCCTGAAAGCGCCAAATACTCTCACGGGCGACAACCAGACGTCCGTGCGCCCGAACAACATCGAGTACATGCACTACGAAGCGGAACTGGTGGTGGTGATCGGCAAGCAGGCGCGTAACGTCAGCGAAGCCGATGCTATGGATTATGTCGCGGGCTACACCGTGTGTAACGACTACGCCATCCGCGACTACCTGGAAAACTACTATCGCCCGAACCTGCGGGTAAAAAGCCGTGACGGACTGACGCCGATGCTTTCAACCATCGTACCGAAAGACGCCATTCCCGATCCGCATAACCTGACCCTGCGCACCTACGTCAACGGCGAGTTACGCCAGCAAGGCACAACTGCCGATCTGATCTTCAGCGTACCCTTCCTGATCGCTTATCTGAGCGAATTTATGACCCTCAATCCTGGCGACATGATCGCCACCGGCACACCGAAAGGCTTGTCCGACGTGGTGCCCGGCGATGAAGTGGTGGTGGAAGTGGAAGGCGTGGGGCGTCTGGTGAACCGAATTGTCAGTGAGGAGACTGCAAAATGAAAAAGATAAACCATTGGATCAACGGCAAAAACGTGGCTGGCAGCGACTACTTCCAGACCACCAACCCGGCAACCGGTGAGGTGCTGGCAGATGTTGCCTCCGGCGGTGAAGCGGAGGTAAACCAGGCGGTAGCGGCGGCGAAAGAGGCGTTTCCGAAATGGGCCAATCTGCCGATGAAAGAGCGCGCGCGCCTGATGCGCCGTTTGGGCGATCTTATTGACCAAAACGTGCCGGAGATCGCCGCGATGGAAACCGCGGACACCGGTCTGCCTATTCATCAAACCAAAAACGTGCTGATCCCGCGCGCATCCCACAATTTCGAATTTTTCGCCGAAGTGTGCCAACAGATGAACGGCAAGACCTACCCGGTCGATGACAAGATGCTCAACTACACGCTGGTGCAGCCGGTGGGCGTGTGTGCGCTGGTTTCACCGTGGAACGTGCCGTTTATGACCGCCACCTGGAAGGTTGCACCGTGTCTGGCGCTGGGCAATACCGCGGTGCTGAAGATGTCTGAACTCTCTCCGCTGACTGCCGATCGTCTGGGTGAACTGGCGCTGGAAGCCGGTATTCCGGCCGGCGTGCTGAACGTGGTGCAGGGTTACGGCGCCACCGCAGGCGATGCGCTGGTGCGTCATCATGACGTGCGTGCCGTGTCGTTCACCGGCGGCACCGCCACCGGGCGCAACATCATGAAAAACGCCGGGCTGAAAAAATACTCTATGGAGCTGGGCGGTAAATCGCCGGTGCTGATTTTTGAAGATGCCGATATTGAACGCGCGCTGGACGCCGCCCTGTTCACCATCTTCTCAATCAACGGCGAACGCTGCACCGCCGGTTCACGCATCTTTATTCAACAGAGCATCTACCCGGAATTCGTAAAACGTTTTGCCGAACGCGCGAATCGTCTGCGCGTGGGCGATCCGACCGATCCGAATACCCAGGTTGGGGCGCTTATCAGCCAGCAGCACTGGGAAAAAGTCTCCGGCTATATCCGCCTCGGCATTGAAGAAGGCGCCACCCTGCTGGCGGGCGGCCCGGATAAACCGTCCGACCTGCCTGCGCATCTGAAAGGCGGCAACTTCCTGCGCCCAACGGTGCTGGCGGATGTCGATAACCGCATGCGCGTCGCCCAGGAAGAGATTTTTGGGCCTGTCGCCTGCCTGCTGCCGTTTAAAGATGAAGCCGAAGGCTTACGCCTGGCGAATGACGTGGAGTATGGCCTCGCATCGTACATCTGGACGCAGGATGTCAGCAAAGTGCTGCGCCTGGCACGCGGTATCGAAGCGGGCATGGTATTCGTCAACACCCAGAACGTCCGCGACCTGCGCCAGCCGTTTGGCGGTGTGAAAGCCTCCGGAACCGGGCGCGAAGGCGGTGAGTACAGCTTTGAGGTGTTCGCGGAAATGAAGAACGTCTGCATTTCCATGGGCGACCATCCAATTCCGAAATGGGGAGTCTGATATGGGCAAGCTCGCATTAGCAGCAAAAATCACGCACGTACCGTCGATGTATCTCTCTGAACTGTCAGGGAAAAACCACGGCTGCCGCCAGGGAGCGATCGACGGTCATAAAGAGATCAGCAAGCGCTGCCGGGAAATGGGCGTCGATACCATTATCGTTTTCGATACCCACTGGCTGGTGAACAGCGCTTATCACATCAACTGTGCGGATCATTTCGAAGGCGTCTATACCAGTAACGAACTGCCGCACTTTATCCGCGACATGACCTACAACTACGAAGGCAACCCGGCACTGGGGCAACTTATCGCCGATGAAGCACTGAAACTCGGCGTGCGGGCGAAAGCGCACAACATCCCCAGCCTGAAACTGGAGTACGGCACGCTGGTGCCCATGCGCTACATGAATGAAGACAAGCACTTCAAAGTGGTTTCCATTTCCGCTTTCTGCACGGTTCATGACTTTGCCGACAGCCGCAAGCTGGGCGAAGCGATTCTGAAAGCAATCGAACAGTACGACGGCACCGTAGCGGTACTTGCCAGCGGTTCGTTGTCGCACCGCTTTATTGACGACCAGCGCGCCGAGGAAGGCATGAACAGCTACACCCGCGAGTTCGACCGCCAGATGGACGAGCGCGTAGTAAAGCTGTGGCGCGAAGGACAGTTCAAAGAGTTTTGCAGCATGCTGCCGGAGTACGCCAACTACTGCTACGGCGAAGGCAACATGCACGACACGGTGATGCTGCTGGGGATGCTCGGCTGGGATAAATACGACGGCAAAGTCGAATTTATCACCGAACTGTTCCCAAGCTCCGGCACCGGCCAGGTTAATGCTGTTTTCCCGCTTCCCGCGTAAGGACGTTTTATGCCGCACTTTATCGTTGAATGCAGTGACAACATCCGCGAAGAAGCTGACCTGCCGGGGCTGTTTGCCAAAGTGAATCCGGCGCTGGCCGCCACGGGCATCTTCCCGCTGGCAGGCATTCGCAGCCGCGTGCACTGGGTCGATACCTGGCAGATGGCCGACGGGCAGCGCGATTACGCCTTCGTACATATGACGTTGAAAATCGGTGCGGGGCGCAGCCTGGAAAGCCGTCAGGAAGTCGGCGAAATGCTGTTTGAACTGATTAAAACGCACTTTGCCGCCCTGATGGAGAGCCGCCTGCTGGCACTGTCGTTTGAGATTGAAGAGCTTCATCCGGTACTGAATTTTAAACAAAACAACGTGCACGCGTTGTTTAAGTAAGGTGCAGGTTGCCCTCCGGCAAAAGACAGCACCGAACCGTAGGCCGGATAAGGCACAGCCGCATCCGGCAATGCCACAGGATATCGCCATGTTCGACAAACAAACTCACACCCTGATCGCCCAGCGTCTGGATCAGGCAGAAAAACAGCGTGAACAGATCCGCGCGATCTCCCTCGACTACCCGGAGATCACCATCGAAGATGCCTACGCCGTACAGCGCGAATGGGTTCGCCTGAAGATCGCCGAAGGTCGCACGCTCAAAGGTCACAAAATTGGCCTGACCTCGAAAGCGATGCAGGCCAGCTCGCAGATAAGCGAGCCAGACTACGGCGCGTTGCTGGATGACATGTTCTTCCACGATGGCAGCGATATCCCGACCGATCGCTTTATCGTGCCGCGCATCGAAGTGGAGCTGGCTTTTGTGCTGGCAAAACCATTGCGCGGGCCGAACTGTACTCTGTTCGACGTCTACAACGCGACGGACTATGTGATCCCGGCGCTGGAGCTGATCGACGCCCGCTGTCACAACATCGATCCGGAAACTCAGCGCCCGCGCAAAGTGTTCGACACCATTTCCGATAACGCCGCCAATGCCGGGGTGATCCTCGGCGGTCGTCCCATTAAGCCCGATGAGTTGGATTTGCGTTGGATCTCCGCTCTGCTTTACCGCAATGGCGTGATTGAAGAAACCGGCGTCGCCGCTGGCGTGCTGAATCATCCGGCAAACGGCGTGGCCTGGCTGGCGAACAAACTCGCACCGTATGACGTGCAACTGGAAGCCGGGCAAATCATTCTCGGCGGATCGTTCACCCGCCCGGTTCCGGCGCGCAAGGGCGACACCTTCCACGTTGACTACGGCAACATGGGTTCCATTAGCTGCCGTTTTGTTTAAGGAGAGAATCATGGAAAACACCTTTAAAGCGGCGCTGAAAGCGGGTCGTCCACAAATCGGTTTATGGCTGGGGTTGAGCAGCAGCTACAGCGCCGAACTGCTGGCAGGGGCGGGATTCGACTGGTTGTTGATTGACGGTGAGCATGCGCCAAACACTGTGCAAACCGTGCTCACTCAGCTTCAGGCGATTGCGCCCTACCCCAGCCAGCCGGTGGTGCGTCCGTCATGGAATGATCCGGTGCAGATTAAGCAACTGCTGGATGTTGGCACGCAAACGTTGCTGGTGCCGATGGTGCAAAACGCTGATGAAGCCCGTGAAGCGGTTCGTGCCACGCGTTACCCGCCAGCCGGTATTCGCGGCGTAGGAAGCGCACTGGCACGCGCCTCGCGCTGGAACCGTATTCCGGATTATCTGCAAAAAGCCAACGATGAGATGTGCGTGCTGGTGCAGATCGAAACCCGTGAAGCAATGAAAAACCTGCCACAGATCCTGGATGTGGAAGGGGTGGATGGCGTATTCATCGGCCCGGCGGATCTGAGCGCCGATATGGGTTATGCCGGTAATCCTCAGCATCCGGAAGTGCAAGCCGCGATTGAGCAGGCGATCGTACAGATCCGCGAAGCGGGCAAAGCGCCGGGGATCTTAATCGCCAATGAGCCACTGGCGAAACGCTATCTGGAATTAGGCGCGCTGTTTGTCGCCGTCGGCGTCGACACCACCCTGCTCGCCCGCGCCGCCGAAGCGCTCGCCGCCCGGTTTGGCGCGCAGGCCACAGCCATTAAGCCCGGCGTGTATTGACGCCGGATGCGCTGCGCTTATCCGGCCTACAACCGCACCAAATCGTAGGCCGGATAAGGCGTTTACGCCGCATCCGACAAACAGCAACACCAAACCGTAGGCCGGATAAGGCAACGCCGCATCCGGCAAACAGCAACACCAAACCGTAGGCCGGATAAGGCAACGCCGCATCCGGCAAGAACCGTTGTCGTACCCTACAAAAATCCCCTTAGAGGAATAGCCATGAGCGACACATCATCTGCACTGCCAAACCCCGCGGACGCGCATAAATCGCTGACGGCAGGCCAGCAGGCGGTCATCAACAAACTCTTTCGCCGCCTGATCGTCTTTCTGTTTGTGCTGTTTATCTTTTCGTTTCTTGACCGCATCAACATCGGTTTTGCCGGGCTAACGATGGGGCGCGATCTCGGCCTGAGCGCCACCATGTTCGGCCTCGCCACGACGCTGTTTTACGCCGCCTACGTAATTTTCGGCATTCCGAGCAACATCATGCTGGGGATTGTCGGTGCGCGCCGTTGGATCGCCACCATTATGGTGCTGTGGGGCATCGCCTCCACTGCGACGATGTTCGCCACCGGCCCCACCAGCCTTTATGTGCTGCGTATTCTGGTCGGCATTACCGAAGCCGGCTTTCTGCCGGGCATTCTGCTTTATCTCACTTACTGGTTCCCGGCCTATTTCCGCGCCCGCGCGAACGCGTTGTTTATGGTGGCAATGCCGGTAACAACCGCGCTCGGTTCCATCGTCTCCGGTTATATTCTGGCCCTGGACGGTGTGATGGCGCTGAAAGGCTGGCAGTGGCTGTTCCTGCTGGAAGGCTTCCCCTCACTGCTGTTGGGTATCATGGTGTGGTTCTATCTTGATGATTCCCCGGACAAAGCCAAATGGCTGACCGCTGATGATAAGAAAAACCTTCAGCAGATGATGGATAACGATCGCCTGACCCTGGTTCAGCCGGAAGGCGCAATCAGCCACCACGCCGCACAGCAGCGCAGCCTGTGGCGCGAGATTTTCACGCCGATTGTGTTGATGTATACCCTCGCCTACTTCTGCCTGACCAACACCTTAAGCGCCATCAGCATCTGGACGCCGCAGATCCTGCAAAGCTTTAACCAGGCCAGTAGCAACATCACTATCGGCCTGCTCGCCGCCGTACCGCAGATTTGTACCATTCTTGGGATGATCTACTGGAGCCGGCATTCTGACAAACACCAGGAACGTAAACATCATACCGCCCTGCCGTATCTGTTCGCCGCCGTGGGCTGGCTGCTGGCGTCCGCTACCGATCACAGTCTGATCCAACTTTTGGGGATCGTGATGGCCTCAACCGGATCGTTCAGCGCCATGGCCATTTTCTGGACTACCCCGGATCAATCAATCAGCCTTCGTGCCAGAGCGGTCGGTATCGCGGTGATCAACGCCACCGGCAATATTGGATCGGCGCTCAGTCCGTTTATGATCGGCTGGCTGAAAGATGTGACCGGCAGCTTTAACAGCGGCCTGTGGTTTGTGGCAACGTTGCTGGTTATCGGGGCAGCCATCATCTGGGCGATTCCGATGAAATCCTCTCGCCCGCGCGCCACGCCGTAAGGAGCAGGCATGTGTGAGAACCCGATTTACAACATCGACATCAGCACCGAATACGATGAAAGTCTGGGTACGGATGATGTGCATTATCAGTCCTTTGCACGGATGGCGGCCTTTTTTGGCCGCGATATGCAGGCCCATCGCCACGAACACTATTTCCAGATGCATTTCCTGCTGACCGGGCAGATCGAACTTCAGCTTGACGATCATCGCTACTCAGTAGAAGCGCCGCTGTTTGTGCTGACGCCACCGTCGGTGCCGCACGCGTTTATCACCGAATCGGACGCTGACGGGCATGTGTTAACAGTGCATGAGGATTTAATCTGGCCGCTGCTGGAGGTGCTTTATCCCGGCACGCGGGAAACCTTCGGTCTGCCGGGGATCTGCTTATCACTGGCGGATAAACCGGATGAACTGGCGGCGCTGGAACATTACTGGCGGCTCATTGAGCGAGAGTCAGTTGAGCAACTGCCGGGACGGGAACATACGCTGACGCTGCTTGCCCAGGCGGTGTTTACCCTGCTGCTGCGTAACGCAAGGCTCGATGACCACGCCGCCAGCGGTATGCGCGGCGAGCTAAAACTGTTCCAGCGCTTTAACCTGATGATAGACAGCCACTTCCACCAGCACTGGACGGTGCCGGATTACGCCAGCGAGCTGCACATCACCGAATCCCGGCTCACCGATATCTGCCGCCGTTTCGCCAACCGCCCGCCGAAACGGCTGATTTTCGACAGGCAGCTGCGTGAGGCGAAGCGATTACTGCTGTTCTCTGACAGCGCAGTGAATAACATCGCCTGGCAACTGGGGTTTAAAGATCCGGCGTACTTTGCCCGGTTTTTCAACAGATTAGTTGGGTGCTCGCCAAGCGTTTACCGGGCAAGGAAAGTGCCGGTATCGTAAGGGTTTTCCCCTCACCCCGACCCTCTCCCGCAGGGAGAGGGTGAAAAGCGCACTCACATTCACATTGGGCACAATCGCTCCCCTCTCCCTGCGGGAGAGGGCCAGGGTGAGGGCCCGATCACAAAACCCTCACCTCCCCGAAAAGTACCCGTCATTGACCCAAAAGTCTCTTCACGAATACCGGTCTAACCGCTTCAATTAAACAACAAAAACAAAACACAAATTTAACATTAAGACCAGTTACGCCCATTGGCGTTGGCTTTCCATCCGATTACAAAAAGAGAGTCTGACTATGAAACCTGAAGATTTCCGCGCCAGTACCCAGCGTCCGTTTACCGGTGAAGAGTACCTGAAGAGTTTGCAGGATGGCCGTGAAATATACATCTACGGCGAGCGTGTGAAAGATGTCACCACTCATCCTGCGTTCCGTAACGCGGCGGCATCCGTCGCGCAACTCTACGATGCGCTGCACAAACCGGAAATGCAGGATTCCCTGTGCTGGAACACCGACACCGGCAGCGGTGGCTACACCCACAAATTCTTCCGCGTGGCGAAAAGCCCGGACGATCTGCGCCAGCAGCGCGACGCCATCGCCGAGTGGTCACGCCTGAGCTACGGTTGGATGGGCCGCACGCCGGATTACAAAGCCGCTTTCGGCTGCGCGCTGGGCGCCAACCCGGGCTTCTACGGCCAGTTCGAGCAGAACGCCCGCAACTGGTACACCCGCATTCAGGAAACCGGCCTGTACTTCAACCACGCTATCGTTAACCCGCCGATCGATCGCCATTTACCGACCGATCAAGTGAAAGACGTTTACATCAAGCTGGAAAAAGAGACCGATGCTGGGATCGTGGTCAGCGGCGCAAAAGTGGTTGCCACCAACTCCGCGCTGACCCACTACAACATGATCGGCTTCGGATCGGCACAGGTGATGGGCGAAAACCCGGACTTCGCGCTGATGTTCGTCGCGCCGATGGATGCCGATGGTGTGAAGCTTATCTCCCGCGCGTCCTATGAAATGGTCGCAGGTGCAACCGGCTCCCCGTACGACTACCCGCTCTCCAGCCGCTTCGATGAGAACGATGCGATCCTGGTGATGGATAACGTGCTGATCCCGTGGGAGAACGTGCTGATCTACCGTGATTTCGATCGCTGCCGTCGCTGGACAATGGAAGGCGGCTTCGCCCGTATGTATCCGTTGCAGGCCTGTGTGCGCCTGGCGGTGAAGCTCGACTTTATTACCGCGCTGCTGAAAAAATCACTCGAATGTACCGGCACGCTGGAGTTCCGTGGCGTGCAGGCGGATCTCGGTGAAGTGGTGGCCTGGCGCAACACCTTCTGGGCGCTGAGTGATTCGATGTGTTCGGAAGCAACACCGTGGGTCAACGGCGCGTATCTGCCGGATCACGCGGCCCTGCAAACCTACCGCGTTATGGCGCCGATGGCCTACGCGAAGATCAAAAACATCATCGAGCGTAACGTCACCAGCGGGCTGATCTACCTGCCATCGAGCGCGCGCGATCTGAATAATCCGCAGATCGACCAGTATCTGGCGAAATACGTACGCGGCTCAAATGGTATGGATCACGTCCAGCGCATCAAGATCCTCAAACTGATGTGGGATGCGATCGGCAGCGAGTTCGGCGGGCGTCATGAGCTGTATGAGATCAACTATTCCGGCAGCCAGGATGAGATCCGCCTGCAATGTCTGCGTCAGGCGCAGACCTCCGGCAACATGGACAAAATGATGGCGATGGTTGATCGCTGCCTTTCCGAGTACGACCAACACGGCTGGACCGTGCCGCACCTGCACAACAACGCTGATATCAACATGTTAGACAAGCTGCTGAAGTAACGCAGCGGGAGACCACCATGCAAGTAGATGAACAACGTTTACGCTTTCGCGATGCTATGTCCAGCCTGTCGGCGGCGGTGAATATTGTCACCACCGAAGGCGAGGCGGGCCGCTGCGGGATCACCGCCACCGCGGTGTGCTCGGTAACCGATACGCCGCCATCGGTGATGGTGTGTATCAACGCCAACAGCGCCATGAACCCGGTATTTCAGAGCAATGGTAAGTTGTGTATTAACGTGCTTAACCACGAGCAGGAGCTGATGGCGCGCCACTTCGCCGGGATGACAGGGATGGCGATGGAAGAGCGCTTTACCCTCTCCTGCTGGCAAAAAGGGCCGCTGGCGCAACCGGTGCTCAAAGGTGCGCTGGCAAGCCTGGAGGGCGAGATAAGCCAGGTGCAGACCATCGGTACGCATCTGGTGTATCTGGTCGAGATTAAGAACATCATTCTCAGCGAGGAAGGACACGGGCTGATTTACTTTAAGCGCCGTTTTCATCCGGTGATGATGGAGATAGAGGCGGCAGTGTAAAACCACCACCCTCACCCTAACCCTCTCCCTGAGGGAGAGGGAACCGACCGCACCCTGGTTTGAGTCCTGCGCTGTTTTCTCCCTCTCCCTCAGGGAGAGGGCGGGGTGAGGGTGGTGGTGTAAAATTTACACTGTGATCTCAATCACATATTCCCCACCCGCTCACTTCTTACCCAACCGCTCACCTCCACACACAACCGCTTAACGCCCCATACAACCACTCACGACTTTACCCAACTTTACGCGCGTGAATCTCTGGCAAGATGCTCATCAGCATAGCAGTCATACCTCCTCACTCATTAAACACAAAACCCATACAGCTTCGGCTCATTATTAATCTTAAAAAACCAGGTTTTACTATGGATACCAAAAAGTTATTCAAGCACATACCCTGGGTGATTCTTGGAATCATCGGCGCGTTTTGCCTGTCCGTTGTGGCATTACGTCGGGGGGAACACGTTAGCGCCCTGTGGATCGTGGTCGCGGCGGTTTCTGTTTATCTGGTGGCCTATCGCTACTACAGCCTCTACATCGCCCAGAAGGTGATGAAACTCGACCCTACGCGTGCAACGCCGGCGGTCATTAACAACGATGGCCTGAACTACGTGCCGACCAACCGCTACGTACTGTTCGGCCACCACTTCGCCGCGATCGCCGGTGCGGGCCCGCTGGTTGGGCCGGTGCTGGCCGCCCAGATGGGTTACCTGCCAGGTACCCTGTGGCTGCTGGCGGGCGTGGTGCTTGCCGGTGCGGTGCAGGACTTTATGGTGCTGTTTATCTCCACGCGCCGTAACGGTTCTTCGCTGGGTGAGATGGTCAAAGAAGAGATGGGCCGCGTGCCGGGCTCTATCGCCCTGTTCGGCTGCTTCCTGATTATGATTATCATCCTGGCGGTGCTGGCGCTGATCGTGGTGAAAGCCCTGGCCGAAAGCCCGTGGGGTGTGTTCACCGTTTGCTCGACCGTACCGATTGCGCTGTTTATGGGTATCTACATGCGCTTTATTCGCCCGGGCCGCGTGGGAGAAGTCTCCGTTATCGGTATTGTGTTACTGGTTGCCTCTATCTGGTTCGGTGGCGTCATCGCCCACGACCCGTACTGGGGCCCGGCGCTGACCTTTAAAGACACCACCATCACCTTCACGCTGATCGGTTATGCCTTTATCTCCGCTCTGCTGCCGGTTTGGTTGATTCTGGCACCGCGCGACTACCTCGCCACCTTCCTGAAAATCGGCGTTATCGTTGGCCTGGCAATCGGCATCGTGATCCTCAACCCGGATCTGAAAATGCCAGCCGTGACCCAGTATATCGACGGTACCGGCCCGCTGTGGAAAGGTGCGCTGTTCCCGTTCCTGTTTATCACCATCGCTTGTGGTGCGGTGTCTGGCTTCCATGCGCTGATCTCCTCCGGCACCACGCCGAAGCTGCTGGCCTGTGAAACCGACGCGCGTTTCATCGGTTATGGCGCAATGCTGATGGAGTCCTTCGTGGCGATTATGGCGCTGGTTGCAGCATCCATCATCGAACCGGGTCTCTACTTTGCAATGAACACCCCGCCTGCGGGCCTTGGCATCACCATGCCGAACCTGCACGAAATGGGCGGTGAAAACGCGGCCATGATTGCGGCGCAGCTGAAAGAAGTGACCATTCACGCAGCGGCAACGGTCAGTTCCTGGGGCTTCGTGATTTCGCCGGAAGAGATCCTGCAAACCGCGAAAGACATCGGTGAACCGTCTGTTCTGAACCGTGCCGGTGGCGCGCCAACTCTGGCAGTCGGTATCGCACACGTGTTCCACAAAGTGCTGCCGTGGGCGGACATGGGCTTCTGGTACCACTTCGGTATTCTGTTTGAAGCGCTGTTCATCCTCACCGCGCTGGACGCCGGTACCCGTGCGGGCCGCTTCATGCTGCAGGACTTGCTGGGCAACTTCATTCCGTTCCTGAAGAAAACCGATTCTCTGGTAGCAGGTGTTGTGGCGACCGCAGGTTGCGTAGGCCTGTGGGGCTACCTGCTGTATCAGGGCGTTGTCGACCCGCTGGGCGGCGTGAAGAGCCTGTGGCCGCTGTTTGGTATCTCTAACCAGATGCTGGCCGCTGTGGCGCTGGTTCTCGGCACCGTTATCCTCGTGAAGATGAAACGCAGCAAATATGTCTGGGTCACCATCATCCCGGCATTCTGGCTGCTGGTCTGCACCACCTGGGCGCTGGGTCTGAAACTGTTCAGCACCAACCCGCAGATGGAAGGCTTCTTCTACATGGCGAGCCAGTACAAAGCGAAAATTGCAGCAGGTGGTGAACTAACGGCGCAGCAAATCGCCAACATGAACCACATCGTTATCAACAACTACACCAACGCAGGCCTGAGTATTCTGTTCCTGGTGGTGGTGTACAGCATCATCTTCTACGGTTTCAAAACCTGGATGCAGGTGCGTAATAACGAAGAACGCTCCGACAAAGAAACACCTTATGTTCCTGTGCCGGAAGGCGGCGTGAAGACTTCTTCACACCATTAATTTGCCAAACCCTCCCTCTCCCTTTGGGAGAGGGCCGGGGTGAGGGAAAACGCACTCCCCGGCCCGTCAGAGATGACTCGCCGGGCTTTATTCATACACACAAATCATTCAAGTTGCATCACAAAACGCGGTTAGCGTTTTGAACAGCGCTTGCGCTGGCCCCGAAGGGGCGAGGCTGTAAGCCGAGTCACGCGGCAAGGGAGTGAATCCCCAGGAGCGTACATAAGTACGTGACTGGGGTGAACGAGCGCAGCCAACGCAGAGGCAGCTTGAAGGATGACGTGTATATCTGGATAGCACAATGTTTGGTAACTTAGGTCAGGCGAAAAAATACCTCGGTCAGGCGGCGAAGATGCTGATCGGCATCCCGGACTACGACAACTATGTCGAACACATGAAAGCCACGCATCCGGACAAGCCGTACATGACCTACGAAGAGTTCTTCCGCGAGCGGCAACAGGCGCGCTACGGTGGAGACGGAAAAGGCGGCATGCGCTGCTGTTAGAAGGAGAGAACATGACCCCGATTGCAGTTACCCTACTTACCGGTTTTCTTGGCGCGGGCAAAACTACCCTGCTGCGTCATATCCTCAACGAACAGCACGGCTTCAAAATCGCCGTCATTGAAAACGAGTTCGGCGAAGTTTCTGTTGATACCCAGCTAATAGGCGACCGCGCCACGCAAATCAAAACCCTCACCAACGGCTGCATCTGCTGCTCCCGCGCTAATGAACTGGAAGACGCCCTGCTCGACCTGCTCGACAGCCGCGATCGCGGTGAAATTGAATTCGACCGCCTGGTGATTGAGTGCACCGGCATGGCCGACCCCGGCCCGATTATTCAGACCTTTTTCTCTCATGACGTCCTGTGCGAGCGCTACCTGCTGGACGGCGTGATTGCGCTGGTGGATGCGGTTCACGCCGACGAGCAGATGAACCAGTTCACTATCGCCCAGTCACAGATTGGCTACGCCGACCGCATCCTGCTGACCAAAACCGACGTCGCAGGCGACACCGAGAAGCTGCGCGAACGTCTGGCGCGCATCAACGCCCGCGCGCCGATTTACACCGTCGTCCACGGTGATATCAATCTCGATCAACTCTTCAACACCAGCGGCTTTATGCTGGAGGAGAACGTGCTGGCGAGCAAACCGCGCTTCCACTTTATGGCGGATAAGCAGAATGATGTGTCGTCGATTGTGGTGGAACTGGATTACCCGGTCGATATCAGCGAAGTGTCGCGCGTGATGGAAAACCTGCTGTTGCAATTCGCCGATAAACTGCTGCGCTACAAAGGGATGCTGTGGATCGACGGCGAACCGAACCGCCTGCTGTTCCAGGGCGTACAACGCCTCTACAGCGCCGACTGGGACAGGCCGTGGGGCGATGAAACGCCGCGCAGTCAGTTGGTGTTTATTGGGATTCAGTTGCCGGAAGAAGAGATTCGGGCGGCGTTTGCGGGGTTGAGGAAGTAAGGTATGGGCCGGATAAAGAGCAAAACGTTATCCGGCCCTGCATTTTACTCAAAATAATCCATGTCCAGTTTTGGCACTTTCAACAATCGTGACGAAACACCGACTTCGTTTTCAATCATCAGATGCACCAGACGTTCCCCGTCCACCAGCACCATTCCCTCGACGGACTGGGCAAAATCTCGGGCGTGAGCGGTAAATCCGGATGTGGTAATAAACACCCCACGCTTTGCCTTTTGTCCAGCAAGAGCACCATAAAACGCCTGTAATTCTGGCCTGCCTACGGTGTTCTGCCAACGTTTCGCCTGAACATAAACTTTCTCCAGTCCCAGTTTATCAAGAGAAATTACGCCATCAATACCGCCATCTCCCGTGCCTCCGACACGTTGTAAATCGTCACGATGTCCGCCGTAGCCAAGACGGTGTAATACATCGAGGACAATGACTTCAAAACGGGAAGGCGAAACTTGCAATAAGTTCTCCAAAACCTCTTCAGCAACGGCATCCCGGAGCTCTTTTAACGCCTGATCCAGCCGATCATCAGGGCTACTTTTCTCCAGCTCTTCACGATTTAAAACTTCAGGTCGGGGATCCAAATCAACCGCATCCGATTGTGATTTCAATTTCACATTCATGAAATCAAAGGCCAGATGATTAGCTTCCTGCTCCGTCATCTTATGGGGATGAGAGGCTATCCAGTTAAAACCAGCAGGGGTTAAACACCACTTTCCGCGGGATAAACTCTGAGACAACCCGGCGCGTTTTAAACGATCGTGCGCCCACCCTGCCCGGTTTTTATAAACAAGCTGCCCACTGGCAATAACTTTCGCTCGCTGGATATCATCAAGCTGTAAAGCATCCGCAGCCGCTTCATGTACATCGCGGGCAGCAGCTCCTTCCGGTTTTGTCGCCAGGTAACGAATCACCGGTTCAATAAACTTGTCATATGTTGGAACAGTCATTACTCATCCTTGTAGGCTGGAGAATATCGCTGGCGGAATTTTACAGCATTCAGCACAGGCGCAATACCTTATAAATTAGCCATTTGATACAAAATCAGGTTATTGCCTGAGCGGAAGCAGAAGACTAAGATGAGGGTATTTTATATCCCTTAACCTCTTAGGGTAATCCCGCGCAGCGATGGATTAATATATTGATGAATAATTCTAACTTTGAGTTCCTGAAGGGCGTCAACGACTTCACTTATGCCATCGCCTGTGCGGCGGAAAATAACTACCCGGATGATCCCAACACAACGCTGATTAAAATGCGTATGTTTGGCGAAGCAACAGCCAAGCACCTCGGCCTGTTGCTGGACATCTCGCCCTGCGAGACTCAAAGCGATCTCCTGCGCGAACTCGGCAAAATCGCCTTCGTTGATGACTCCATCCTCTCTGTATTCCACAAATTACGCCGCATTGGTAACCAGGCGGTGCACGAATATCATAACGATCTCGACGATGCCCAGATGTGCCTGCGGCTAGGCTTCCGCCTGGCTGTCTGGTACTACCGTCTGGTCACCAAAGATTATGACTTCCCGGTGCCGGTGTTTGTGTTGCCGGAACGTGGTGAAAACCTCTATCACCAGGAAGTGCTGACGCTAAAACAACAGCTTGAACAGCAGGCGCGAGAAAAAGCGCAGACTCAGGCGGAAGTCGAAACACAGCAGCAGAAGCTGGTTGCTCTGAACGGCTATATCGCCATTCTGGAAGGCAAACAGCAGGAAACCGAAGCGCAAACCCAGGCCCGCCTTGCGGCGCTGGAAGCACAGCTCGCCGAGAAGAACGCGGAACTGGCCAAACAGACCGAACAGGAACGTAAGGCTTACCACAAAGAAATTACCGATCAGGCCATTAAGCGCACGCTTAACCTTAGCGAAGAAGAGAGCCGCTTCCTGATCGACGCCCAACTGCGTAAAGCGGGCTGGCAGGCCGACAGCAAAACCCTGCGCTTCTCCAAAGGCGCACGCCCTGAACCCGGCGTCAATAAAGCCATTGCCGAATGGCCGACCGGGAAAGATGAAACGGGTAATCAGGGCTTTGCGGATTATGTGTTGTTTGTCGGCCTCAAACCCATCGCGGTGGTAGAAGCGAAACGTAAAAATATCGACGTTCCCGGCAAGCTCAATGAGTCGTATCGCTACAGTAAATGCTTCGATAATGGCTTCCTGCGGGAAACCTTGCTTGAGCACTACTCACCGGATCAAGTGCATGAAGCGGTGCCGGAGTATGAAATCAGCTGGCAGGACACCAGCGGCAAACAACGGTTTAAAATCCCCTTCTGCTACTCGACCAACGGGCGCGAATACCGCGCAGCGATGAAGACCAAAAGCGGCATCTGGTATCGTGACGTGCGTGATACCCGCAATATGTCGAAAGCCTTACCCGAGTGGCATCGCCCGGAAGAGCTGCTGGAAATGCTCGGCAGTGAACCGCAAAAAAAGAATCAATGGTTTGCCGATAACCCTGGCATGAGCGAGCTGGGCCTGCGTTATTATCAGGAAGATGCCGTCCGCGCGGTTGAAAAGGCAATCGTCAAGGGGCAACAAGAGATCCTGCTGGCGATGGCAACCGGTACCGGTAAAACCCGCACCGCAATTGCCATGATGTTCCGCCTGATCCAGTCCCAGCGTTTTAAACGCATTCTCTTCCTTGTCGACCGCCGCTCTCTTGGCGAACAGGCACTGGGCGCGTTTGAAGATACGCGTATTAACGGCGACACCTTCAACAGCATTTTCGACATTAAAGGGCTGACGGATAAATTCCCGGAAGACAGCACCAAAATTCACGTTGCCACCGTACAGTCGCTGGTGAAACGCACCCTGCAATCAGATGAACCGATGCCGGTGGCCCGTTACGACTGTATCGTCGTCGATGAAGCACATCGCGGCTATATTCTCGATAAAGAGCAGACCGAAGGCGAACTGCAGTTCCGCAGCCAGCTGGATTACGTTTCTGCCTACCGTCGCATTCTCGATCACTTCGATGCGGTAAAAATCGCCCTCACCGCCACCCCGGCGCTGCATACGGTGCAGATTTTCGGCGAGCCGATTTACCGTTATACCTACCGGACCGCGGTTATCGACGGTTTTCTGATCGACCAGGATCCGCCGATTCAGATCACCACCCGCAACGCCCAAGAAGGGGTTTACCTCTCCAAAGGCGAGCAGGTAGAGCGCATCAGCCCGCAGGGGGAAGTGATCAACGACACCCTGGAAGACGATCAGGATTTTGAAGTCGCCGACTTTAACCGTGGCCTGGTGATCCCGGCGTTTAACCGCGCCGTCTGTAACGAACTCACCAACTACCTTGACCCGACCGGTTCACAAAAAACGCTGGTCTTCTGCGTCACCAATGCCCATGCCGATATGGTGGTGGAAGAGTTGCGTACCGCGTTCAAGAAAAAGTATCCGCAACTGGAGCACGACGCGATAATCAAGATCACCGGTGATGCCGATAAAGACGCACGCAAAGTGCAGACCATGATCACCCGTTTCAATAAAGAGCGGCTGCCCAATATCGTGGTAACCGTCGACCTGCTGACAACCGGCGTCGATATTCCGTCGATCTGTAATATCGTGTTCCTGCGTAAAGTACGCAGCCGTATTCTGTACGAGCAGATGAAAGGCCGCGCCACGCGCTTGTGCCCGGACGTGAATAAAACCAGCTTTAAGATTTTCGACTGTGTCGATATCTACAGCACGCTGGAGAGCGTCGACACCATGCGTCCGGTGGTGGTGCGCCCGAAGGTGGAACTGCAAACGCTGGTCAACGAAATTACCGATTCAGAAACCTATAAAATTACCGAAGCGGATGGCCGCAGTTTTGCCGAGCACAGCCATGAACAACTGGTGGCGAAGCTCCAGCGCATCATCGGCCTGGCCACGTTTAACCGTGACCGCAGCGAAACGATAGATAAACAGGTGCGTCGTCTGGATGAGCTATGCCAGGACGCGGCGGGGGTGAACTTTAACGGCTTCGCCTCGCGCCTACGGGAAAAAGGGCCGCACTGGAGCGCCGAAGTCTTTAATAAACTGCCTGGCTTTATTGCCCGTCTGGAAAAGCTGAAAACCGACATCAACAACCTGAATGATGCGCCGATCTTCCTCGATATCGACGATGAAGTGGTGAGCGTAAAATCGCTGTACGGTGATTACGACACGCCGCAGGATTTCCTCGAAGCCTTTGACTCGCTGGTGCAACGTTCCCCGAACTCACAACCGGCATTGCAGGCGGTGATCAATCGCCCGCGCGATCTCACCCGTAAAGGGCTGGTCGAGCTACAGGAGTGGTTTGACCGCCAGCACTTTGAGGAATCTTCCCTGCGCAAAGCGTGGAAAGAGACGCGCAATGAAGATATCGCCGCCCGGCTGATTGGACATATTCGCCGCGCTGCGGTAGGCGATGCGCTGAAACCGTTTGAGGAACGTGTCGATCACGCGCTGACACGCATCAAGGGCGAAAACGACTGGAGCAGCGAGCAATTAAGCTGGCTCGATCGTTTGGCGCAGGCGCTGAAAGAGAAAGTGGTGCTCGACGACGATGTCTTCAAAACCGGCAACTTCCACCGTCGCGGCGGGAAGACGATGCTGCAAAGAACCTTTGACGATAATCTCGATACCCTGCTGGGCAAATTCAGCGATTACATCTGGGACGAGCTCGCCTGACACGGTATCATTCCCGGCAATTTCTTCTTCTGCGGCCCGATAAATTTGGGCCGCTGCTTAATTTACGGAACTCCCAATGAACAATAACGATCTGGTCGCGAAGCTGTGGAAGCTCTGCGATAACCTGCGCGATGGCGGCGTTTCCTATCAAAACTACGTCAATGAACTCGCCTCGCTGCTGTTTTTGAAAATGTGTAAAGAGACCGGACAGGAAGCGGACTACCTGCCGGAAGGCTACCGCTGGGATGACCTGAAATCCCGCATCGGCCAGGAGCAGTTGCAGTTCTACCGTAACCTGCTGGTACATCTGGGCGCCGACAATCAAAAGCTGGTGCAGGCGGTGTTCCAGAACGTCAACACCACCATTACCCAGCCAAAACAGTTGACCGAACTGGTCACAAATATGGATTCGCTGGACTGGTACAACGGTGCGCATGGTAAGTCGCGCGATGACTTCGGCGATATGTACGAAGGGCTGTTGCAGAAAAACGCGAACGAAACCAAGTCTGGCGCGGGCCAATACTTCACCCCGCGTCCGCTGATTAAAACCATTATTCATCTGCTGAAACCGCAGCCGCGTGAAGTGGTACAGGACCCGGCAGCAGGTACAGCGGGCTTTTTGATTGAAGCCGACCGCTACGTTAAGTCGCAGACCAATGATCTGGACGACCTTGATGGCGACACGCAGGATTTCCAGATCCACCGCGCCTTTATCGGCCTCGAACTGGTGCCCGGCACCCGTCGTCTGGCGCTGATGAACTGCCTGCTGCACGATATTGAAGGCAACCTCGACCACGGCGGCGCAATCCGTCTGGGCAACACCCTGGGTAGCGACGGTGAAAACCTGCCAAAGGCGCATATTGTCGCCACTAACCCGCCGTTTGGCAGCGCCGCAGGCACCAACATTACCCGCACCTTTGTCCACCCGACCAGCAACAAACAGTTGTGCTTTATGCAGCATATTATCGAAACGCTGCACCCCGGCGGTCGTGCGGCGGTGGTGGTGCCGGATAACGTGCTGTTTGAAGGTGGCAAAGGCACCGACATTCGTCGTGACCTGATGGATAAGTGTCATCTGCACACCATTCTGCGTCTGCCGACCGGTATTTTTTACGCTCAGGGCGTGAAGACCAACGTGCTGTTCTTTACCAAAGGGACGGTGGCGAACCCGAATCAGGATAAGAACTGCACCGATGACGTGTGGGTGTATGACCTGCGTACCAATATGCCGAGCTTTGGTAAACGCACGCCGTTTACCGACGAGCATTTGCAGCCGTTTGAGCGCGTGTATGGCGAAGACCCGCACGGTTTAAGCCCGCGTAGCGAAGGTGACTGGGAATTCGACGCGGAAAAAAGTGAAATTGCTGACAGCGAAGAGAACAAAAACACCGATCAGCATCTGGCCACCAGCCGCTGGCGCAAGTTCAGCCGCGAGTGGATCCGCACCGCGAAATCTGATTCTCTGGATATCTCCTGGCTGAAAGATAAAGACAGTATTGATGCCGACAGTCTGCCAGAGCCGGATGTATTAGCGGCAGAAGCGATGGGCGAACTGGTACAGGCGCTGTCTGAACTGGATGCACTGATGCGTGAACTGGGAGCGAGCGATGAGGCGGATGCGCAGCGTCAGTTGCTGGAAGAAGCGTTTGGTGGGGTGAAGGAATGAGTGCGGAGAAATTGCCGGAGGGGTGGGTTAAAACTCAATTAGAAAATATCGTGGATATTTTAGACTCAATGCGTGTCCCGGTTAATAATTCAGAGAGACAATCACGCATTGAAGGAAAAAAAGAAAATGAACTTTATCCCTATTTCGGCGCTACCGGTGAAGTCGGTAAAATTGATGATTATATTTTTGATGAAGAACTTGTTGCATTAGGTGAAGATGGTGTTCCTTTTTTTGATGGGCACAAAAATAAGGCTTACATGCTATATGGTAAAACGTGGGTGAATAATCATGCTCATGTAATAAGAGCTATCTCTGGACTAAGCCATAACAAGTATTTATGCCATTATCTTAACCAATTCGATTATCATGATTACGTAAACGGCGGGACCAGGCTTAAACTTACACAAGCGAATATGCGAAAACTACCTGTTAGTTTAGCGCCAATTGCCGAGCAAAAAGTCATCGTTGAAAAACTCGATACGCTGCTGGCGCAGGTAGACAGCACCAAAGCACGTCTTGAGCAACTCCCACAAATCCTGAAACGTTTTCGTCAGGCGGTATTGGCTGCGGCTGTAAGTGGGAAATTTACAAATACTCCCCCAATTAATTATGTCAATATTAGTCAAATAGCCCAAGTGATTGGTGGTCTTACAAAAAACTCGAAACGTAATAATTTTGAGTTTAAAGTCCCATATTTGCGTGTGGCAAATGTCTATGAAAATGAATTGAGATTAGAAGATATTTCCGAAATTGGAGTTCAACAAAAAGAACTGAATCGTGTATCATTAGAGTATGAAGATTTATTAATAGTTGAAGGCAATGGTAGTCTTGATCAAATTGGTCGAGCCGCACTATGGCGTGATGAAATTAAAGAGTGCGTACATCAAAACCATTTAATAAAAGTTAGGGCAAATAGAGAAAAAATTTCTCCAAGGTTTCTTCTTTTCTATTTAATGTCTGCGCAAGGTAAGGCAGAAATTATTAATCGCGCCACATCTGGAGCAGGACTCTATACACTAAGTATTTCTAAAATTTCATCAATAATGGTACCTTTATACTCACTCTCTGAACAACACGAAATCGTTCGCCGCGTCGAGCAGCTCTTCGCCTACGCCGACGCCATAGAAAAGCAGGTCAACAACGCCTTAGCCCGCGTCAACAACCTGACGCAATCCATTCTGGCAAAAGCGTTCCGTGGTGAACTCACCGCCCAATGGCGGGCCGAAAATCCGGATTTAATCAGCGGAGAAAACAGCGCCGCCGCGTTGCTGGAGAAAATCAAAGCTGAACGCGCAGCCAGCGGGGGTAAAAAAGCCTCACGTAAAAAATCCTGAACATTATTTTCTGGCGCACCTTTTCGGTGCGCTTTTATTATTTCACGCAAATCATAACTCCCGCAAATATATTTAAATCCTTCCAGAAACTGCCCATTTTATTCTATTTTTAGCTGGACTTTCCCCATATTTACTGATGATATATCCAGGTATTTAGCGCGGTGCGGGTGTGCGCCAACACACCCGCATCGCTCATCACAATCACTATTTATGGAGAATAGTAACCATGATTGACACGCATTCTATTGCACAACCGTTCGAACCAGAAGTCTCTCCGGCAAATAACCGTCATGTCACCGTCGGTTATGCGAGCCGCTACCCGGATCACACACATATTCCGGCGCTCACTCTGAAAGGTCAGTGGCTGGAAGCCGCCGGTTTTGCCACCAGCACGCCCGTTGATGTCAAAGTGATGGATGGCTGCATCGTCCTCACCGCTCAATCGCCCGCCCCCGAAGAGAGCGAACTGATGCAGTCGCTGCGCAAGGTGTGCAAGCTGTCGGCACGAAAACAAAAGCAGGTGCAGGAATTTATTGGGGTGATTGCGGGCGTCAGAAAATAAGAAACATACATAATGGCAGGTACAAACCTGTCATTATAGCATTCAATACCACTACAAGGATTTTAGGCATGTTTAATCAAATAAAAGAATACATTCCACTAAAATTTGATAGTTATATATTTTATCTTACTATTGGTTTTTTTTGCGCAGCATTAATGGAAATTAACGAGTCACTCCCATACTATTTACAACTAGATATATTTTACTCTACTGAAATAAGTTTTTTATCAATCCAGCCAGTTTCTTTTATTTTATTTATAGAATATGCACTTGTTACAACCTTGGTTTTTTCTAAACAGGCTAAAGTTAATGAACCTGTAAATAAAGCACTATCTGATTTACACTTAAAAATTGAACAACTATGCTCTCCAGCTTTTTTCGTAATGACTGGAACCTCATTGTTTTGCTTTGTAACTTGGTGCACGCTTTTTCATTTTGGAAGGGGTGAATACTATAAGACTTATGCAATTAATTTTTCATTTCTTGCTTTAGTATTTTTACTACTAATTAGCATTTCAACTATTTTTCTTAAAACCCCTAGTTTTATCAAAGCAAGACCTAAACACAAGCCGTGGATTATGATATTTTTTATATCCTTCGTCATTTCACCTTTTATAAACAACGACGAGGAAATTGTTAGTCTAAAAATAAAAAAAGAAAAATATCATGAGATAGAATCAAATACCCAGATGAAACCGGAAAAGTATATCGAAAACATGATAGATAAGATTAAATTTTGATAATCGAGGTTGTAATACTCAAGCTCCCCTCCCAATGGGAAGGGAGCAATCAATTATTTCTTCACCACCACCAGCTTCTGGTTCACAAACTCTTTAATCCCCAGATCCGACAGCTCGCGCCCGAACCCGGAGCGCTTCACGCCGCCAAACGGCAGTTCTGCGGCGGTGTCGGTCAGCCAGTTGATATAGACCATCCCGGTTTCAATCCGCGAGGCCATGCGTTTGGCGCGTTCAATATCCTGAGTGAATACCGCGCCGCCGAGGCCGTAGTGGGAGTCATTGGCAAGTTTCACCGCCGCGTCGTCATCCTTCACCACATAAATCTGCGCCACCGGACCGAAGAACTCTTCGAAATAGGCCGGGTTGTCGCGGGTGATGTGGGTCAGAATCGTCGGCTCGAAGAAGTTGCCTTTGCTCTCCAGCGGCTTGCCGCCAAAGTGCAGCTTCGCGCCGTTTTT
The DNA here is from genome assembly GCF_965231525.1 of Pseudocitrobacter faecalis. Taxonomy (NCBI): domain Bacteria; kingdom Pseudomonadati; phylum Pseudomonadota; class Gammaproteobacteria; order Enterobacterales; family Enterobacteriaceae; genus Pseudocitrobacter; species Pseudocitrobacter faecalis. Next base: position 3,812,115 of record NZ_CBDDNJ010000002.1, read on the forward strand.
CACCGCGTTATCAACCTGTTTGGTCAGCGTCTCCAGTGCGTCTTTTGACGACAGTGGGCCAAGCTGGGTTGAGGCATCCATCTGATCGCCGACCTTCACTTTGCTGAACGCGTCGGTGAATGCGCTAAGGAATTTGTCGGCGATTTTCTCATGCAGAATAAAGCGTTTTGCTGCGGTGCAGACCTGCCCGGCATTGTTGAGCCGCGCCTGTACGCCAATTTTCACCGCTTTGTTGAGGTCGGCGTCGTCCAGCACCACGAACACATCGTTCCCGCCCAGTTCGAGGGTCGATTTTTTGATGTGCTTCGCGGCCTGCGCGGCGACCACGCTACCCGCTTTTTCAGAACCGGTGAGCGCCGCGCCCTGAACGCGCGGATCGGCGATGATGTTCGCCACCTGATCGGAGGAAATAAACAGATTGGTCCATGCGCCGTCCGGCGCGCCCGCTTCACGCACCAGATGCGCAAAGGTCTCTGCACAGTGCGGCACGATACTCGCATGTTTTGCCAGCACCGGGTTACCGGCGGCCAGGTTTGGAGCCAGTACGCGCATTAACTGGTAGTACGGGAAGTTCCACGGCTCAACCGCCATGATCACGCCAATCGGATGGTGCTCGACCCATGCGTCGCCAAACTCGGTTTTATACGGAACGGGGGCAAGGAACTGCTTCGCGTTGTCCGCATAATAGCGGGCGATCTGCGCGCACAGTTTTACTTCGCCACGGCTCTGTTCGATAAGCTTGCCCATCTCCTGACTGGCGATTTTGGCCAGTTCCTCGACGCGACTGTCGATAAGATCGGCCAGCTTATGCAAAACGGGCAGACGCTGACTGATGTCACCCTTCGCCCACTCAGAGTGATAAAGCGCATCGGCTTTTTGCAGCGCGGCCTCAATATCCTTGTCGCTGTGTGGGGTGTACTCTTTAATCAGTTGGTTATTAGCAGGATTTACTGTCTGATAGGCCATATCTCGCTCCTGGTTAAGTGATGAAAGCAGTCAAAAATGCCATTCAAAGTATTAAGGGTAGTTGAGATATCTGGGTCAGGAGGAGAAACGGAGTGTTCTGAGGAAATAGGGCGTGATTTTAAGAAAAAAGAAGGATGCCGAACAGAGATTCCCCCCATTCGGCATAATCGTAATTAGTGTGCGGCGGCCTGCAAATCTTCTGCTGACAAGCCGGTGATTTTCATCACCGCGTGGCGATCAAACCCATTCGCCAGCATAGACCGGGCAATTCTTAACGCTTCATCGCGACGTCCCTCTTGTCGACCTTCCTGGCGGCCTATCTGTAAACCCTCAACTTTTCCCTCTTCATGTAACTTCTCAGCAAGCGTCATCAGCTCCTCCTTATGCTTTGGCGAGCGTTCCGCCATTTCGCGAAAAAACGCGCTGGCGCGAGCCGCTCCGCCGTACTGGAAAATATAGTTAAACAGCGTTTTCACCTGAGTGTCGCTAGTGTATCCCAATGCCAAAAGTGCAACCAGTTGCTCCACCAGCACAGTGAGATCCCGCTGGCGAATATGCTTCTGGATAAGCTCCAGTAGCGCAATACGGCGGTGCTGCATAATCTTGTCATCGTCGGTAACGGTGATATCAACCAGCGGGAAATCAGTGGTATAGAGCGCTTTCGCCACATCGGGATGGGGGAAGAGATCGAGCCAGCACATGGGGTACGGATACGGACTTTTTTCGCCATGATAAAAGAGCATCGGCACTACCAGCGGTAGCGTTTTATGCCCCGCTTCAAGGTGCCGCTGTATCGCGGAAACCGTGTAACGCAATAAGCGAAATGCCATCAATTCATCAGGGGAACTTTGATGTTCGATGACGACATAAATGTATCCCTGCCCATCCTGGGTTTGTACTGACCACAGCACATCGGAGTAGCACTTATGTAAATCCTCTTCGATGAAGCTTTCGGATTCCAGTTTGAGCGTATTCAGGTCGCACAGATTGCGCAACGGCGCGGGCAGATGAATGTCGAGGAAGTCCCGCGCTGTATCAGGCTGATGAAGAAACTGTTTGAACACCGCATCATGCGGCGTCGTACTGCTATTTTTTGCCATGGCTGTCCCTTGCCTGTTGTGAAAGTGTCGGGACTCTAACGCAGGTCTGAAGCGGCTTCACCTGGCAATGTCAGTCTCTACGTAACACCTCGCAAAAAGTTTTTCATCGCCTGCAACGAGGACATTTACCCGGAAGGCGTCTCGTAAATTCACAAGCCACTTCAGCCGCTAACATGACGTTCTTGCCGTCAGGCTATATGCTTACCTCTATGGAAAAACAGACTGAACTCAAACGCGCCAAGCTGCTGGCGCTGTCGCTGCTGCTGATTGCCGCAGCCATTTTTATCACAACGCTGATGCTGCCGCCTTCGCCGTGGGTCAGCGCGTTAAAGGCTATCTCCGAAGCGGCGATGGTCGGCGCGCTGGCAGACTGGTTTGCGGTGGTGGCGCTGTTTCGTCGCGTGCCGCTGCCGTTTATTTCGCAGCATACGGCGATTATCCCGCGTAATAAGGACAGAATCGGCGACAACCTCGGGCAGTTCGTGCAGGAAAAATTCCTCGACACGCCATCGCTGGTGGCCCTTATCCGCCGTCATGAACCGGCATTGCTCATCGGCAACTGGTTCAGCCAACCGGAGAACGCCGCGCGGGTGGGGCAAAACCTGGTGAAGGTGATGAGCGGTTTTATCGAGCTCACCGATGATTCACGGGTACAGGGGCTGCTGAAACGCGCGGTGCATAAGGCGATTGATAAGGTCGATCTTACCCAAACCAGCGCGGTGATCCTTGAGAGCATGACCAAAGATAATCGCCATCAGAAGCTGCTTGATTCTCTGGTGGCGCAGTTGATTGCGCTGCTGCGTAAGGAGAGCACGCGCGATGTGATAGCACAGATAATCGTACACTGGATGGAGCAGGAGCATCCGATCAAAGCGCGGATCCTGCCAACAGAGTGGCTGGGCGATCAGGGGGCAGATCTGGTTGCCGATGCGGTGGACTCGGTGCTCGACGATATTACCGAGAATCGCCATCATCAGATCCGCCAGGCGTTTGATCGGGTGATTTTCCGCTTTATTGAGAACCTGAAAACGTCACCGGAAATGGAAGCCAAAGCGGAGAACATTAAAAGCTATCTGAAAAACGATGAGGCGTTTAACCGCTATCTGGGGCAGATTTGGGCCGATTATCGTCAGTGGATTAAGGACGATATGACCTCTGACGATTCACGGGTGAAAACGCGGATCGCCGAAGCGGGGCAATGGTTTGGCGAGACGTTAATTCACGACGCCGCACTTCGCGAGTCGCTCAACAACCATCTGGAACAGGCGGCGATGCGCGTGGCACCGGAGTTCTCCGCGTTCCTCACCCGCCATATTAGCGACACGGTAAAGAGCTGGGATGCGCGCGATATGTCACGGCAGATCGAGCTCAACATCGGGAAAGATCTGCAATTTATTCGTATCAACGGGACGCTGGTCGGTGGGACGATCGGGCTGGTATTGTGGCTGTTGTCGCAGATACCTGCGCTTATTTAGGCGGCGATGTCGGATGCGGCTAGCGCCTAATCCGACCTACAGATTGCCTCCGTGTAGGCCGGATAAGGCGCAGTCGCATCCGGCAAAATCAGGCACAATTAGGCCAGCCACTCCCCCTGCTGTAACTCCAGCAACAGCAGCATCATCAGCGCCTGCGCGTACGGCACCGGGGCCATTGCAATATCACAGTAATATTGCAGATCCGGCCCCACCATCGTTCCTTTCGAGGCTTCCAGCACAATCCCGCGTTCATCAATGCGATCGCGCAACGCGTCCCATGCCCGCAGCGCCGAATCGGCAACGTCAGCGTCCAGAATCCCCATCCGCACGCCGCGTAACATGCCGTAGGCGATCCCCGCTGTGGCGGACGATTCTTGCGGCGAGAGCGGATCGTCCACCAGCGTGTGCCACATGCCGTTTTCAGCCTGCATCTGGCACAGGGTTTTCACCTGCCGCGCCACGACCTGCGAAAGATAACGCTTCACGCTGGCGTCCAGGCTGTCGCCGAGCAGAGCGATAAATTCCGGGATCGCCACGGTGATCCACGCATTCCCCCGCGCCCAGAACGCGCCCGAGAAGTGATGCTGACCGACGAACGTCCAGCCGTGATACCACAGTCCGCTGGCCGGTTCGCTGAGATAGCGGGTATGCAGCAGAAACTGATACGACGCTTCGTCGATCAAGTCTTTTCGTTTAAGAACCACACCCGCCGAGCCGAGGAACAGGCAGGTCATAAACAGGGTGTCATCCCACAGATGCCCGGTGTTTGGCTGCTCTTTGACGACGTGCTGAAAACCGCCCTCTTCCGTTTTTGGCAGCGTTTGCAGCAGCGAATCTGCCCAGTCGTTGACGACCTTCAACAGCTCCTCGCGGCGCGTGTGCCCAGCCACCAGCGAGAGCGCAATCATCGGCGCGGTAGTGTTGATTTGTACCGTGGGCAGCCCTTTCGCCAGTTGTCCTTCATACCAGGCGAGAATCGACTGCTGCAACCCGGCATCCTTCTGCGATAACGCATACTGCCAGAAGCCGTAAAGGCCAACGCCCACCTCCCATTCCCACTCTTCAAAGTGGATGGCAAACCCGTCGCCACTGCTCACTTCGCCAATATTTTTCAGGCGACAGAAGCCCTGCACGACCTGTTCCAGAATTTGATGTAATTCAGCGTGGCGCATCATGCAGCTCCTGCGTGTGAGGACGTTAGAGAAAGATCGCTGGTGAGCAGACGCTGCGCGCGAGCGCGAAGCCCGGCGTCGTCCGCCAGTTGCGACAGTGCGCGCAGGCTGGGATAAGCGCCATCCTGCGGGGCGACGTTTACCGACCAGTACGCCAGGCGCTGCGCGGCGATCGCCTGCTGTTCGCGCCCGAGTCGGCCAGAAGCGGTGAAGCGTTCATCGCGGAACATCTGCCCGGCGAGATACTGCGCGGTGTGAAAGCTTAAGGCGTTGTTTGCACTGGTAAACCACATGACGTCGTTACCCAGTTCGTCAAACCAGTAGCGATAACCTAATATCGCTGAGCGCACACGACGCCACAGCACCGGCGCAAAAATGTCACCGTGATAGTCATGCCAGACCCACAACAGCGAAATAAGCGCGGAACTTGAGCCCTCTTCCCTGGCGCTGACCCGCTGTAACAGGTGTACCAGCAGCGCTTGCGCCTGCTCGCCTGCGTTCCCCTGCCTGAGCATTGCCAGCAATGCGTCGCCTTCGTCTTCGGTCGGTTCGGCGGTAGCGCGTTGGTACAACGGGAGCGCGTCATCCTGTTCATCAAGGCGCGCGTCGATCGGCTTCTTGCCCTGATAAATCATGCGCAGCACAAACTGCGTTTCACGCTCGCAAAGTTCTTCAAGATGAATAAGCAGCGAGTTCTCGCCTTGCTTGAGTGGCAAGTTAACCTGGCAAATTTGCAGCCTGTTGCGGGTAAAAGGCGTAAAGCGGGCGGATTCTGCGCCGTTAACCCAAATACGCACACCGCCGCACGTCGCCAGTTGAAATGCGTACTCACCTGATTGATCGGCATGAAGGTTGACGTACAGCCAGCGCTGGCTGTGTGTGGCGACCGGTTTAAACAGCGAGAAGTGAACCGTTCCGCTTTCGTCCGCCTGTACGGTATAGCTGGCAGGCAACGCGCGGGTAAGCGGCACGGCGCGCTGGGCGGTGGTCTCGCAAAATACGCGACGGCAGAATGAGGTCTGTTCCGGCACGGCATCCTCCATCACCACATACCCTGTTGACGCATCAAGGGTTTCCCCCGTGTAAAATTCAGCAAATCGCTCATTAAGCGGCGCTGAAACTGCAAAACGCATGACTGCGTCACCCGCTGCCAGCCTCATGTTCTCTCCTCACTCACTACGCTTGTGTTAGCGCCGTATCATCAGGATTCAGGGCCGTTGGAGCTATGTGAGTGAACGCGAGGTTTTATGGATCTGCCCGGAGATTCACAATCCCGCGATGAGCAGGGAAAGCAATGAGACTTTCATCACATTTTGCTGTTTGCCGTAGGGGGCGAAAACGGCGTGGATCGCATTTATTCCGCGATCCGTCGCTTTTCGATGTGATTTAAATCACGCTTTTAGCTGAGTCAGCTGATGATGCAGGCTGTCTGCCAGTGCCCGCACGCGAGATGCGTCAAAGATAACGTGCATGCCTGGCGATGCGTCGGGATGCTTCGCGCAAAAGGTGTCCATTTCAACGGCGCAGCGGTAAAGCTCCTGAATATTCACCTGGCAAATCTCGCGCATGCTCCAGTTATTCTCCACCACCGTGGCGTAATGCAGGGTGAAAAAGGCCTTTTGCGCATGCATAAACAGCTGGCAATAGAGGGCAAAACCCTGCCACTCCTCCTGCCAGCGGCGAGCCAGTGCGTGTGGGAACGCCGCGCGCTGCGCAAACGCAATCGCCTCGGTTTGCAGCGTTTGCGCCTCCTGCCAGGCTTCATCTTTTTCTTTGGCAATCAACGACAAATTACGCCCGGCGGTCGCGACATCATGGGGGGTGAAGGCAATATCCCGCTCAGAGCCCGGCAGCCAGTGGTTGCGGTTGAGCTGGCCGTAAAGGCTCCAGACGCCCTGACCGTAGCTTTCCGGCACCTGGCTGTGGCGATGGAAAACGTGGTCGCGTACATAAATGGCGTGATAGAGAACCTGCCCGGCTTGCTCTAACAGCGTTTGAAATTCAGTGAACGTCTCGTCATCTGGACGCCAACCGTAAGATTCATCCAGCCAATGCATCATCAGCGAGGTGCGGGTCACGGCCTTTTCCGGGTGCGCCAGCAACTGACTACAGGCGACGAGGTTGCACTCACTCAACGTGCCCATAATCCAGTGGTTATCCACGCCTTCCCAGCTGGCTTTGCACACCGCGCCGCGAATCGCCGGATTCCCCCGACACCACAACAAACGCCCCTGCAACTCGTCGATGCGCGGAAACGGGAAAATCCCCCAACCCACTTCTTCACCGACCAGATCGAGATCGACCCACACGTCGCGGTTTTGTACCGATTGCAGCGCCGGGTTATTGGGAAAGTTGGGCCAGAAACGTTCCGGGGTGATTTTAATCGAGACAGAAACGGCTTCCGGTAACGTGCTGATGGCTTCCAGAACGTTGCTGATATCGTGGTTGCCCGCCGGGAACGCACGCAGCACCAGATGCTTATCTTCGCGCATCACCGCCCGCGCCATTGCGCTGAAGCACTGGCTATAAAGCGATAAACTGCGCGGATCGATATGCGGGGAAGGATCGTCGTGCCCGGTCAGTTCCCAGTTAGGGCGCGAAATTGGCAGCAAGCCATCGGTGTTAGAGAGCGCCACCAGCAGGCCGCTGATGTGCGGAATGCGCTGGCACAGCAGCGTCATTTTGTCTGCCAGATAGCGACACCAGAACTCCGCGTCGAAATGCACACCACCTTTTTTATTCAGCAGTTCAGGGTGCGCCGCCAACAGGTCAACGGGGAAGCTAAGCTCTTTAGCCTGCAGATAAAATTTCAGGCCATGCTGCTGGCAGAAACCGGCAAGGCGGTTGAGGTAAACACAGCGGGCGCGCTGATGGCTGGAAAGGCCATCGTTGTATTGATGCGGCGTGTAGCCTTTTGGCGAGACCAGCTTATCGAACAAATTAGCCTGGCCGACAATCACCGTATTGAAGTGGTGATTGATGGCCCACTTCACTAATTCACAGGCTTTATCCCAGTTCCAGAACTCCTGATTATTGAGTTCCAGCGCGCGCGTTTGCCACATCGTCCTTCTCCATCCATTACGGGGGGAGCTATTCTAAGCACAAACGCGCGGCAACGTCTGAGACAGGAAGTGCGCTACTTCACAATAAAACGCGTTGCCTGGAAGCAGTTCAAAATACGGTGCACCAGAAATACCATGGTGAGCGTCCCTAATAACGAAACGGTTACAGACGTCACACGGTACATATCACTGAAGACCAGATCCTGATCCGGCTGAAGGTTCTGGCCGAACATAATGCCGATGGTGGTGATGCTGGCAAAACCGACGCCAGCCCCCACTTTTTCCATCACGTGCATTCGCGCACTGAATGCCAGGCCCAGCCCGATCAGCGGCATCATCAGAATCATGTGGCTGCTGTGATCGTACAAAATCAGCTGTACCACCAGAATGTACAGACACGAAAGTACCACGCCGACCACGCGCCACAGGGAACTGACCACGGAGCCGCGATAGTGCATCGGGAAGAGAATTAAGATCCCCGCCATCAGCGCCGACAATGAATCCTGCAAATCGCTTATCTGAAAGACGATAAACAGCATCGTTGCCACAGTGCCTGAGAGCAGCGATTCATGGCGCACGCGCGCGGCGTCTTTTTCAATCAGCGGCGGCGGCTTACGCGGTTCAACATCGGGAATGAGATAGTGGAACAGGGCGCTCAGCGCCACCGCCATCACGCTGGCCTCCATATTGGAGAACAGCAGCGTATGCCAGTTGGTGGTCGGGTAGCTCATAAAATTGAGCATGACGCTTTGGCACACCACGCCCATCGAGCCGAACAGGAACAGCGGCCCCTTGCTCATGAAACGGAAACGCATCACATACATGCCGAAAACGACAATGGTCATGATCAGCGGCCATTCAATTAAATAGCCGACGATAATCACCATTTCGATGCAGTTCAGCACTGCGCTAAGCAAAAACTGTCGGGCGATATGGCCGTTAAAGACCGGTACCAGCGATACCAGCAGAATGGGGAAGACGACAAAAAACACCCCGTACTGCGTATCGAAAAATGTCGAGATACTCAGCGCCGTCATGCCGGTGAACACGGTGCGCAACGTCTGGCGAAAATCATTCGCCGTGTAAACGATATTGCCGTGCGGCGTGAAGACCTGAGCGAGTGTTTTAATAGACATAGTGCAACAGGCTCACAAGATGGATTTGCGCCCCGGAGAAAAAGCGGGCGAACGGTCCATCGCTGTTATAGAGCTGAACGGTGGCGCGAGCCCCGGTCGGCAATGTTTGCTCAAGCGGTTCGTCGAGCGCCACGTGGATGCGCATACGCTGGGCGTCACGCACCCAACGCGTGGAGGTATCGGGCTGGGAAAGCTGGCCGTTTACCGCTTCCTGGCCAGCTAAAATCCCGGCGTCGCTGCTGGTCACTTTTGCGCTAAACACTTTACCCGGCAAGGCATCAAACACGACCGCCGCATCGGTGCCGGTTTTGGTGTGACGCAGGCTTTTTTCGCGGAAATCGGCGACGATGTCCGTATGATCGTTCACGACCGCCATGACCGCCGTACCGGCGTTGGCAAACAGGCCAGGACTTAATTGCAGATTACTGACTGTACCATCCTCTTCGGCGCGGATTTTTGTCCAGCCAAGATTAAGCTGCGCCTCTTCCAGCGCATTCTGGTATTTCTGGATGGTGACGTTGCGATGATTATCGCGCTCACCGCGCTGAATTTGCAGGTTATGAATAGACGCGTTAAGTGCGCTCACTGACTGCTCGCTGGTTTGCCAGGTGGTACGCACCTTATCGAGATCCGACTGCGAAACGTTCTGCATCGTGCTTAAACGCTGATAACGATCGTAGGTCACGCGATCGTTGCGGGCGGTGAGCTGCGCGGTTTTCAGATTCGCCTGCGCGGCGGCAATCTGCGCATCCAGCTGCTGGTTGCTCAGTTTCGCCTGTTCCAGTGCTATCTGCGCGGCTTCCACCTTATTTATAAACGGCGTCGGGTCGAGTTCATACAGCAGATCGCCCTTCTTCACCTGGCTATTATTGTGCACATAGACCTTTGCAACATAGCCTGAAACGCGTGATGAAACGGGCGTCACTACACGCATCACCGTGGAATCCGGGGTGAGCGGGATCCAGATATCGGCGATGATAAAATAGACAAACATAAGCAGGAAAGAGGCAATACTGACCCTTACCCAGCGGGCAAATTTCTGTTCTGGCGTCATCATGGTGTTATTCAGTTTTATTATTTTCTTCGCGGAGCATCCGCAAATTGCAGGCAATGTGATTCAGGGTTTCGCTGAACAGAGCGATCTGTTCCGGCGGGATGTTTTCGGAGACGCGGGTCTGGAGATCTTCAATCACTCGCGTCAGCCGTTGCAGCACCGCCCGACCTTCCGGCGTGAGCGTCAGCAGACGAATGCGCTTGTCATAGGGCGACACCGTGCGCAGCAGATAACCTTGCTGTTCCAGCAGCGTCAGTGTGCGCATCAGCGGTGGCAGCTCAATGCCCTGCACTTCCGCCAGTTCGCTGACTGACACATTGTCGCCCAGTTGCTGAAGCTGCATCAGCACCGTCCAGCTTGATTGCGTTAACCCGGTATCGGTGATCGCCCGATCGATGATGCCCCGCCACTGGCGAACAACCATCGCCATCCGCATCCCCATCGGCCTGCGGGCAAACAATTCATCTTCAGTCATGGCGAACTCCTCAGTGATTACATTGAGGAAGATAATACTTATCATGGTAAGTATCAAGAAACAGTGGAATCGATAGCATTGAATGTGAAAAACAGTGGGGGATAGTTGGCGGGATGGTGCGGGGTTTTCCCCCTCACCCTGACCCTCTCCCCTGGGGAGAGGGAATGGATTGTGCCAGTGGTTAAGTTCGGGTGGCTTTCCCCTCACCCTGACCCTCTCCCCTTGGGGAGAGGGGATGGATTGTGCCGGTGGTTGAGTTCGGGTGGCTTTCCCGTCACCCTGACCCTCTCCCTCAAGGGAGAGGGGATGGATTGTGCCAGTGGCTAAGTTCGGGTGGCTTTCCCCTCACCCTGACCCTCTCCCCCTGGGGAGAGGGGATGGATTGTGCCGGTGGTTGAGTTCGGGTGGCTTTCCCCTCACCCTGACCCTCTCCCCTTGGGGAGAGGGGATGGATTGTGCGTGTCTTACAGAACTGAGCAGGTTTTCTCCCTCTCCCTGCGGGAGAGGGCCGGGGTGAGGGGGTGATACCCTCACCGATAATCATCCCTGCTCAGCCCCACATCCTTCAGCTGCGCATCGGTCATCCTGTCGAGCACACGGCGCGTGCGCTCGCGGTCGTACCATTTACGTAGCGCCTGCCACAGCCATACCAACCCGATAAACGGCCTTTTTGAACGGTTTTCGTAAAATTCCATATCGCACCTCCACGCGTTGCCAGAGGCTTTATCTTCGCCAAAAAATACCCTCGCAATACAGATTCAAAAATTACTTTTCTTTAACATACAGATGGTCTAAAACGGGATCTGCACGGCGATTTCCATCCCTATCTGTACTGGTCTTGCGATCTGTATGGTGATACTGAGGAATACAGCATGACGCGTTATCAACATCTGGCTAATCTTCTGGCGGAACGTATTGAGCAGGGGCTGTATCGCGCGGGCGAAAAGCTTCCCTCGGTGCGCACGCTGAGTCAGGAGCACGGCGTCAGCATCAGCACCGTTCAGCAGGCGTACCAGACGCTGGAAACGCTGCGGCTAATCACGCCGCAGCCGCGCTCGGGCTATTTCGTGGCGACGCGGAAAGCGCAACCGCCGGTGCCGGCAATGAGCCGCCCGGTGCAGCGTCCGGTGGAGGTTACCCAGTGGGATCAGGTGCTGGAGATGCTGGAGGCGCGTCGCGATAAAGACATTATTCTCTTTGGCGGCGGGTCGCCGGACGTCACCCAGCCCAGCCTGAAACCGCTGTGGCGCGAGATGAGCCGCGTGGTGCAGCACCATCCCACGGAAATTCTGAGCTACGATGAGCTGGCCGGACGACGCGAGCTGCGCGAACAGGTGGCGCGCCTGATGCTGGATGGCGGGTCAACCGTGACCGCCGACGATATCGTTATTACCAGCGGGTGTCACAGCGGGCTGTCGATTGCCCTGCTGGCGGTATGTAAACCGGGCGATATCGTCGCCGTGGAATCCCCCACCTTTTACGGCACCATGCAGTTACTACGCGGCTTTGGCATTAAAGCGATTGAAATCCCGACCGATCCCGAAAGCGGTATCAGCATCGAAGCGCTGGAGCTGGCGCTGGAACAGTGGCCGATTAAAGGCGTGATTCTGGTACCCAACTGCAATAACCCGCTCGGGTTTATCATGCCGGAAGCACGTAAACGCGCGGTGCTGGCACTGGCGCAGCGCCACGATATTGTGATTTTTGAGGATGATATCTACGGCGAGCTGGCAATGGAGTATCCGCGCCCGCGCACTATCCATTCGTTCGATATTGATGGCCGCGTACTGATGTGCAGCTCGTTTACCAAAACCGTGGCGCCGGGTCTGCGGGTCGGCTGGATTGTACCGGGCCGCTATCGTGACCGCGTGATGCATATGAAGTACGCATCGAGTGGCACCACGCCACCCGCCACGCAGCTTGCGGTGGCGACCTTTGTGCGCGAGGGTCACTATCACCGCCACGTCCGGCGCATGCGGCAGATTTATCAGAACAATATGGAAACCTATACCTGCTGGCTGCGCCAGTATTTTCCCTGCGGGATTTGCGTTACCCGCCCGCTCGGCGGCTATATGCTGTGGGTCGAGCTACCGGAAGTGGTGGATATGGTCTGCGTCGCCAAACAGTTGTGTCGCCTGAAGATTCAGGTGGCGCCGGGTTCGCTGTTTTCCGCGTCAGGAAAATACCGCAACTGCCTGCGCATCAACTGTGCCCTGCCCACCACCGAGAAGCATCGGCTGGTGATGGAACAGCTTGGAGAGGCCGTACACCGGGCGATGGATCAGGACGCGAACGCGTAATCAATCTCCTGGAGTTCACAGTCGATAATCCCGACACGCGCAAGCGTGGCATTTGGCCCCACGGCGGTAAACGGCACGTGGTAAGCGTCATTTTCAATTGTCACTTTGCCAAAGCTTAAATTGGGCGTCAGCGTACCCAGCATTTTCTTTTCAATCTGCCAGTAAGGGAAACGGCTCTTCAGGTAATCCTCCTGCACCAGATTTTTTGCCTGCCGGGTCAGGCTACGACGGCACTCCGTCGCCGATTCGCTCTCCTGAATGGGAAGCAGGAGGAATAAAACGCCCACCGAGAGGGCCAGCAGAATCGGAACCCGGAGAGTATTACGCAGTGCTTTTCTCATCAGCTTGTTCCTGAAACGCGGGAAATAACCATCCAATCATGCTGGTTATGATAAGGCGCTTTTTCTCAAGTTCGTCGCCGCTTATGTATTGTTGAGTAAGGTTATCCATTAGCGCTCAGCAAGTTGGTGGAGCGGCTACGAACAGCATCGGAGAGGTACAATATATTGACCTTCCTGATAGATAGTGACAGGATGAAGCCATGAACCGTACCGTCGTCTCCACCTCACGTCATACCCGTTGGTGGCTGCCTTTCTAAAGGCGGCACGGATCCTCTCATCCCATTTTTATAGCCGCCGAAAGGCGGCTATATCATTTCAGGGGCGCCTTTCGGCTAATTAAGCCAAAGGAGCTTCACATGAACCAATCCACCATTCTTACTGGCGACCGCCCAACCGGCCCGCTGCATTTAGGTCATTACGTCGGTTCGCTACGCCAGCGCGTTGCATTGCAGCACGACCATCAACAATTTGTGTTGATTGCCGACCTTCAGGGGTTAACGGATAACGGCAGTAACCCGCAGAAAATCCACGATAATATTCCGGAAGTGCTGGCCGACTACCTGGCCGCAGGTATCGACCCCCACCTCACGACAATTTGCCTGCAATCCGCCCTCCCCGCACTGGCGGAACTTACCGTGCTGTATATGAACATCGTGACCGTCGCGCGCGTTGAGCGCAATCCAACGGTCAAAAATGAGATTGCTCAGAAAGGATTCGGCCGGTCGTTGCCGGTCGGATTTATGGTCTACCCCATCAGCCAGGCGGCGGACATTACCGCCTTTAAGGCCGGACTGGTGCCAGTGGGCGATGATCAACTCCCGATGATTGAGCAGACCAATGAGATCGTCCACAAGATGAATAGCCTGCTGAGCACACCAGTGCTGCGCCATTGCCAGGCGATGCTCAGCCAGACCAGCCGCCTGCCGGGCATCGACGGTAACGCCAAGATGTCGAAGTCGCTGGGGAATACGTTAACGCTTTCAGCCAGCGAGGAAGACATTCACCGCGCCGTTTGCGCAATGTACACCGACCCGAACCACCTCCGGGTAAGCGATCCGGGCTGTGTGGAGGGGAATGTGGTCTTTACTTATTTGGATGCGTTTCATCCTGACCCGGCGAAAGTGACGGCGATGAAAGCGCACTACCAACAGGGCGGGCTGGGCGATCGTGCTTGCAAGCACGAACTCGAAATCTGTTTGCAGGAGTTAATTGCGCCAATGCGCGAGCGGAGGAACACGTTTATTCAGGATAAAGGCGCATTAATGGCGATACTGCGTGAAGGGAGTGAGCGGGCGCGGGCGGTGACGCAGACGACGCTTGATGAGGTGAAGCGTGGGCTGGGGCTGCTGAACTGAATGCGCCAGGGAAGGCGGTACTCCACATCGTCTTCTCTTTTACAAATATAAATAAAAGCTAACTTTAATTAGTAAAATCCGAAAATAAATAAGCGCTTCATTTTTATACTTTGCCACGTAGCAAAAAGATGAGAACATGAATTAAATAAATTACACAACTAAACTAGTTATATAGCTAATCATTTTCTCTGACGTTTTTTGAGGGCATCTTATTGTTATGGAAGTAATTCGCAGAAGTATAATGCGGGGTCTTTTGGCCTTTATGTTTGTTCTCTTCAGTAGCCCCATCAATGCCTCTGCGGATAAAGAAAGCCGGGGAGTGTTAAGTAATACGTGTGATGTATCTAGTGGATTATTTTCCAAAACACGGGTCGCAGAATCTGATAAATCTCTCAATTTATCAAAAGTTTTTGCCCAATCTTCGACATACTCAATCACCTACAGTACCAACTGGTCTGGGAAAATGTCGTGTACCTACGGAATTGGCCTCGACAATGTATTCTTTTTTACGGGGTTTAATAACAGCCCGGTATATCTGCATTTTACATCCGGTGATGGCCAGGAAGAGTACTGGATTAAAACCACCGCATCGATTACTGGTGACACAAAACAAAAAGTTAACGGTATTGCAGGAAAGCATTCTATCGCAAGCTATCAAACGCAATACACTTTGAATTTTGAATTGCTAGCCAGTGCGCCTTCTGGCGTCAGCAATATGACTAAAAGTACAACCAGCGGCGTTCTTTCGGTGATTCCAGCAGTCATGAGTGGTCACGGTGATGGCAGCAATACATACGACTGCAATATATGGGGCAATAAGTGCTCGACTTATGGTGAGAATGTCTGGGATTACATGATTAATGATACGGAATCATGGTCAACCAGCCGTTATATCGCCTATGAAAAGCTCAGCATACAGTTTGCACCTAACCAGACAACTTGCAATCTGACCCATGACATGACCGTTAAATTACCTGCTGCATCGCTGGATCGTTTGGCTCGTAATGGTGAAGATACCGGTACAACATTCCGTTTACCCATTGAGTGTTCCGATGCGTTAGCAGGCACCACATCGACACGTCATATCAGTGCCTGGCTATCGAGCCATGATCTCCTGAATGATGCAACATCCGGAACCGTTCTTATCAACGATGATTCGACAGCTGGCGGCGTGGGCATATCATTAAAAAGTCTAACCACCGGGCAAGATATTGTCATCAGTTCGGGGTCTTCAGCAAATAATGCAACCACGTTGCTGGAACTAAAGGCGGGCGATGATATTGAAAAAGTAAACTATATTTCTCTGAATGCTTATTATAAAGTGTACAATACTGCCGCATTATCAGCAGGTGATATTATTGCGACAGCACAGATTATGTTTGGATATGATTAAAAGCAGTATTACTTATAATTTATCGTCACAATTCTGGCATACGCAATCTTCCCTTTATATTGCACCAGAGTATTTTTAATTGTACTGATAATTTCAGTGCCAGACTCACTACGACAGGTTCGCTCTGCCCCCTGATGAACCGCATAGTGCAAACAGACATTACGTGCAGAAATGGAGTTATCGACTACACTACCTGAAAATTTAATTTCATGCGCTGAAGAAATGGCACTCACAAAAAATAATATGGCACTTAACAGTCGTGTTCTATTAATCATTGTGATACTCCTGGACTTTGTTGACCGAAGAGCATCATAATTATTACAGCAGGAAAAACAATAAAATCATTGACAAAATATAAAATATATTTGCAAAATTTCCAAAAGCGCTTTTTTATAGCAACCGTAAAGGTTTTATTATCTGTATATTAAACTAAATTCAACATACAGATAACATGCTCCTTTCACTTCAGAGAATAGCGAAGAGAGTATTAATCATAACCTAACATCAATTGGGCCGTCGCCACGACGGGCCCTGTTGTAAGTTGCGCAGAATCATAGACTTTATAATACGCATACAAACTGACATTAAAAGCAGATTCAACGGAGTCGTCTTTCTTTACGCTGAAGATTTCGCTAGCACTTTGTTTCGAACTATCACTGGAAAAGATAATATCGCTGCCTGCAGAGGATGAGCGTACAGAAATCCCAACACCGCCAGCTTCGGAGTCTTCATTAACCAGCACGGTTCCTGTCGTCGCATCGTTAAGGATATCGGAGCTGGATAACCATCCACTGATATCACGAGTTGAAAAGTTATCGCCAAGCGCATCTTTACAACTAATAGGCAAACGGAAATTGATTCCTGGCGCTTCGCCATTGTTCTGTAGCGTATCCAGGGTGGCTGGAGGTAATTTAATGGTCAAATCATGGGTGAGGTTACACGTGGTTTGTTGGGGCTCAAAATTAATTGATATTTTTTCATAACCCAGATAACGAGAAGAAGACCATGATGTAGTGTCATTCATCATATAATCCCATACATTATCCGCATAGCTTTGGCTTTGACACCACAGGACACTGGTGCAATAAGTAGTACTTGCTGCGCTGTCGCTGACAATAGCCGGAAAAATATTAATTGAACCAGAAGTACTGGTTTTCGTATAATCAGTAACACCGGCCGGTTTCTCACTCAAATATTCAAAAGTTAACGTATATTGCGTTTGATAACTGCTCAGGCTGTGTATTCCGGCAATACCACTTACGGTAGTTTTGGTCGTCCCGGTTATTTCATCCGTAACTTTAATCCAATAATCCTCCGTACCATCAACACTCGTATAGTTTAAATAAACAGGTTTACTGCCAAAAGCAGAAAAAAAGTAGACAGAATCAAGACCAAGCCCAAGTGTACAGGTTATTGAACCTGACCAACTAGTGGTGTAACTCACGGTATAGACAGTCGAGGCAGTAAAGGCCGTGGAAAGATTTATCGACTTATCAGAGTGTTTAACACTCCCTAAAAGGATACCGCAGGATGCTGATGCAAGCTGGGAGCTAAGCAGACTCACGAAGAAGAATACTGCCGTAAAACGCAAAAAATGTTTAAGCATAATAAAACTATAAGTGTTATTAACTTATCCTCATAATATTAAAAATACCCGTAGACTTTAGATACCTACAGGCTTACACAGATAAAAAGCGGGCTCACCGCATTACTAAACAAGAGATAGTTTTCATTTCTACTCATATTAATTGAGACATTTTGCGTTAGCGGCAACATTCTCTTTAATCTGTCATAGATTTTATCAGAAATATCATCATGGACAGATTTCTCAACTGAGACAGGTGAAAAGATATACTCTTCGCCTCCTTTGTATTGATATTTAAAAGTAACAAGACGAGAGATGGAATACTCGCCATCATTATCATTCATACTCCCCGATATATAGTACCTCCCTGTTTTATTATCATTAAAGAAAAAAGAGATATCTCCCTTAAAGTTAAACCCATCATTACCAGCAACACCGTGATAATCCATAAAAGCCCGACAAGTTGCACTAAAATAGTCCGAGCCGGGCAAACGCATTACCATTAAAACAGCTAACACAACTATACTTATTGCCAGCAATAGAATGGATATCAAGCGCATAGTCATTATCACTCCTGCCGTTGATAATAATTATATCGGTAGTTATTTTCACAATATGTTAACTCATCGCCGTCCGCTCTCCCTGCGCACAGCGCGACGAACACTCGCCCCGCATGTCCAAAGAAAATACTTGGCTGAACTTTAACAAATATAATTATATTGTCTGACGCGCATTGTTTATCAATATCTGAATGAATATCGTAAATTATCTTTTTCATCACGGGTTGATAGGATATATATTTTCCACTATCTGAGTAGACCCTGCATTTATTTATTGAAAATAACTGTACTGATTCAGGCATTCGTTTCTCAGCCAATAATTTATGGAATTCAAATAAACATGCTATTACAGTGATAATTAGCAACATCCATAGTACAATATTTATCATATTGCAGCGGTAATATCGCAACTTATTTCTCGATGATAATACGCCTTCTATTGAGTCTGGAATCAGCGAAGGAGGCAATATTTCACTTTGCCCCTCGACATCACATACATTTTGTTCTTGTGAAAAAACCTCACCAACAGTAACGGCCCTGGAGAATATAAACCCTTTTTTAGGTTCAGAGACGATGCACTCTTTAGGTACACCGAGCTCAAATAATGCCTTTCTTAAAATACTGATGTACTGATTAAGTGATGAGTTAGAACCATGATGACCCCGCGTCTCCCATACCTCACTTAAGAGATAATCTCGCTCGACCAGCTCGCCATGATTGGCCAGCAAGATAGAAAGGATCTGAGCAGCGGTTTTGGTAAGTTTTTTCTCTATCAGCACGGTATCGCCGTCTCTGCACACAATCCATTCAGATTCGGTATCAAATATGATTTTTTCAGCGATACGATATTTCATAGTGTCAAATTACGCACGTAAATAAATAAAATTGTCATAAATAACATAGTAAATCATTTAGGTTTTATCTGCCCGACACAGTCAAAAATAATTTCAATGTTACGCTTGACAATATTTACAATCAACTTGTCCAGTTTTAGCTGTTCTGCCTCCACCTCTAGAATATCCATCGCTTGCGTCAACGACATTCCTTTACGGTACGGGCGATCTTCCGTTAAGGCAGTAAACACATCCGCCACCGCGATTATACGCGACTCGGCATCCAACTCATCGCCATGAATCCCGAACGGATATCCTGAACCATCCAGCCTTTCATGATGATTTGCCGCCCACGGAGTAATCTCTCCCAACGATTTGATATGACTTAACATTTCCAGCGTTTTATAACTGTGTTTTTTCATCAATCCGCGCTCTTTACGCGTCAGTTGTCCTTCTTTATTCAGCACTTCAGAAGGAATATAAACCTTGCCAATATCATGCAAATAGCCGGCTATGCCAATCTTTTGTTGCTGCTCTTCCGAGAAAGACATCAGACCGGCAATTTTTTCTGCAACACGACTGACGCTGGTGCTATGCGTCACGGTAAAACTACTGTGAATATCCACAATACGCGCCAGAATCAAACAGATATCTTTAAGATCTTCCAGCGTAACATAAGAGTCTCGCAAAGGACTGATCCGCTGTAAAACCTTATGCATATTACTTGATTCAAGCCGCAGCCAGAAAACATCATCCTGGGCGAGACGTTTCATCGCATCCACAATTTCCTGGCGGAATTCTGAATGCACTGCAAAAAAATCATCAACCAACATCTCTGAATAGGAAATATAGTCTTTATCCTGGTCTCGAAGATAGAGCTCAAAGATATCAGAAAAATAAACGATATCACTGACAAGTGTGCAATCATTTTTTTGAACGTATAGGGTATTACTGATACGATTCAACATCGCAATTTCTTGCTGTACTTCTAATCCATTAAGATAATGGCCATCAAGAACATCAGCAGCAATTAAGCGATCTTGATGTGTATTCTTCAGTAAAAGACCAAGGTCGTGCATACTTGCTGAAATAAAAACATCCTTTACCTGATTCTCAGATAGCTTCAGGTTACGTGCAATATAAAATGCAATGAATGAACTCTGACGTAAATGTAAAGCCAGATCGCTAAAAAGCGGCTCGATAACCACATTGATAAGATTCAAACAATCTTGTACAGAAGTTTTCATTAAACAGTTCTATTAAAAAGTAGTATTAAAAGCAACAGGCCTTGTTTTGTATCTGGCGATGATAAGGCAATGACAATTCCCGTCCTTCCTTTCCGTATTAATAAGAGTTATAACCTCCAGATAGAACAAAAAGTTTAAGGCTAACCACAACTCCATATTACTACGATAGCCCAACTTTGACATTGCAGCCCGCTTATAACGCGAAATTGTTTTCACATCACTGACGTGATTTCTTGCCATTTGCCGATAGTCATGTTGCGAGATATAATCAGCAATCGTCCTACGCTCATCTTGTGTTAATGTCAGCAAGTGACTCATATCATATAAAGACAATGTTTGTTCACGATCTTTATAATAATCAAGGATAGCGTTTTTTAGCGACTGAATACCGTTATCTAAACTTATTATTTTCTTAGTCACTTTCCCAAAATACTGTCTACAAAGTGAATAATAAGGTTCAGAGCAAATAATTAATTCATAATCCTCAAGACGGCGTTCCCTGCCTGCGAGGATATCCTGAATGCGTTTTTTCTCTGAGAGCACTAATATCTGCTCTCCGTGTTTCTGCCCAGCCACACTTTCAGGCTCCAGTTCATCAAGGATGCTCTGAATAGCCAGCGAAAGAAAGGCATTATCTGAATCAATAAAGTATCTCTGTGACATAATTCTGCTAACTTAACTCATTGCTTAACAATATCACGCGATGGTGATTATCGACACGGATTAACGCGCGTCTCCGACGGAGCTTCCACCGTGCAGAACTGTTTATGCTTTTTACTACTAATATTCACTTTCAGTATTTCTGGCAATGTATCCGCCTTCAGATACACCTGACTGCCTTGTGAAACATATCCCAGCAAATTACCGCCCTGATCCGTCACTGCTGCACCAAAAGGTAATGCTTCATTTCCCGGTCGCATAATATTAAGGGTAAAGGTTTTACGCGTATCTGTTTTATACTTCAGATACGTAATACTGCCCTCGTAAGGCGCTATATATTCGATATTGCCTAATAAGTCTACACTACTATCCTGCGTGCCATCGGGATCCAGACGATAGTGATTTTGACGATATGCCACCGCACTGGTTGATAATGCCTGTCCTTTTGCATTGGTTCTGACTGCCGTATTCCCGTTGACCACCGCATTGCTGAGCCCCGGGGCATCGATAATAACGAAGTTACGCCCCGTGGTACCCGATGCAAGAATCCCTGATGGCCACACTAGAATATTACCGCTAGCCCCCAGGCTAAGTTGACGGTAGTCCGTCGCCTCGGTCATACCAGCACTCAGACTACTGTAACTATTATCCCAGGAAGCATAGATATCCGCTGAACGAGATCTGGCATCGTTGTCGTTGGTTAACACCATGCTATAGCTTACATCTTTCATTTCACCACTCAGGCTGATGTCAGACGAAGCATATTTTCCTTTCTCAACAGTCGTACGCGAAGAAATTGTTGTGCGCGTATCGAAGATACTCATTGGTACGGTCAGCGAGAAATAAATGCTCTCGTCTGCGCTTTTGTTCTTTCTCAGATGACTTACTTCATCGCCATCGTAATCTGTATCGTAATAGCTCTGGGTGTACTCCGTTCGGCGTAAGGAGAGGCTATAAGTAATGTCTTTATAGTTATTGCTGTACGTCAGGTTGTACTGACGGTTGCTGCGCTGGTTGTTCCAGTAATCACGCCAGTAACCAGTAAGTGTTAACTTGCCAAAATCACCCGGCAACGTTTGAGAGACCGAGGCGCTAAAAGCCTGTTTACTGTTACGCGTGGTACTGGTGTAGCCATATTGGTCAAGATTTTCCTTTGTCGCGATGTAGTCACTAAAAGAAGCGTAGTCCTGGGTACGATAATAATATGAGGCTAGCGTAACGTTAGTCCGGGTCTCAAAGTACTTACTCCAGGAAACGGAGTATTTCTCCCCACTCTGGTTATCCATACCGGGCAGTTGGTAGCGTGCTTGCTCCATTGTTCCTGAGAATGATCCAACATAAGGTAGTGAAACCGTACTCCCCGCTAACCACGATTTATAATCATTATTGAGCGTTAAGCCTGCGAAAACAGACGTATAATTGTTCACCCCATAGGTATAGCTATATTGCACAAATTTCGAATTATCATTCGAATCGCGCATGTTCACTTCACCCATACTAAAACGATAGTCGCTGGTGCCAGGGCGCAACATGCCAGGCATTGATGAAAATGGCACAATAAACGTTTCAACCTGACCACCGCTATTTTTCACCTCCACATGCAGTTCATTACGTGAACCGGTAGGCATTAGATCGCGAATAGCAAATGGGCCGGGTGGCACGGCAATCTGATAGATGACGTTTCCGTCCTGTAGCACGCGGACCACAGCAGAACTGCTGGCGACACCTGTCACAACCGGCATATATACACGTTGACTATCCGGCAACATCTGTTGGCTTTTATTTACTGTCAGACCGCGAAAACGAACGCTGTCAAAATATTCTGAAGACGTATAGGCATCGCCAAATCGCACAATAGCGCTAATAGCGGCAAAAGGTCGCTCAATATAGCGCGTTGAATTACGCCATTTACCTGCTTCTCCCGAACTTGAGCGACTGTAACTGGAGTTATCAATAAAATGCCAGCCCAAAAGATTCAGCCCACTATTCAGCGACAAATAGACGTTATCCGAATCGGTGTAACCCGTCGTTTTACCGCGGAAATTGTAATAACTCAGGTTGTAATTGGTATAAACACCATTGATGCCGGTATCCCATTTTTCCGGTGATACCCAGTTTCTTTCGGTGCGCGTCACATAGGCCTGCGGCACTTCAAGATTAACGCGCATTTCACCCGGCTTGAGTGAATGAGATCCGCCGTGCAGTAATTTATCTACATTGATGTACGTACCCTGTTCACTTGTCAAAACCGACGCTAGATCACGGATATCTAACATTCGTGCATCAGAAGTTTTGATCTTCAGCGTACCTTCGTTGTCATTTTCGACAAGAAATGCAAACTTCCCTTTCCAGTCATCATTGATATAGACATCAAAATCATATTCTCCTGGTGTCATAATAACAGCTTTATTGTTCCAGTCCATATTTGCTGAATTACCGACCAATAAACTATTGTTAAAATCTTCAGCAAAAGTGCAGCCTACGTACAGTGCTGCCCATATGGAATTAACTAATAATCCTCGACGGAGAATTTTTTTACATTTCATGCTCTATGACCCAGGAAATCTGGTAAAGGGTTCAATTCATCACGACATAACGCTTTGAACCGTAATCATCAATCCATGCCGCGCGGTAGCTTCCCGCGGGCTTAATATTGCCGGCAACCTGGGTGCAACTGAAAGGTGCAATAAAGGCCGCATTGCTTAGCAAATTCTTCTCAGTAGTCTTTTTCTTAAGATCGCCACCGTGCCAGTTAATTATTTCCGTAATCGTAATGTAGTAAGGTGAATCATTTTTCAGGCAGGTACTGCCGGATTGTTGGCTCACGCTGACTTTTTTCAGCGTATCGTTACCCGGTTCAGATAATCCCTCTGGGCGATACAGCAATTTGATGCGACTGCGTAATGCTACCTGCAGATAGTTCTCACCCTCTTTCGCGCCTTCCGGCACCGGTGGAACATCCAGAACATTGAGCCAGTACACGCTCTCTTTATCGTTTGGCAGCGCGCTGCTATTGATAACCGAAAGCTTCAGGGCTTGCCCCTCATTCGCCGCCATTTTGACTACCGGTGGTGTCAGGCTAAAAGGCGTTTTAATCGTTTCTGGCGCCGCCGACGGGTTTCCGGTATCGATCCACGACTGAACCAGATGCGTAGTTTTACTGCGGTTAACAAGCTGCACATTGACATATTTCGATTGTGCCGGATAAATCACGCGCGTCGCATTAATAACGACGCTTGCATTACCCGCAAAGGACACAGCCAGTGCGGATAATAAAAACATTAACTTTTTCATGATGCCTTTCTTGCAAAAAAAACGGGGCTGCAACAGCCCCGGTTGCTATTTCTTACTCGTAACTAAAGGTATAAGTTGCAGCAGTCACAACACTACCCGTAGAGGTTGTAGCGCCGCCGTAGTTATAGTAGTTAGCGTAATAAGTGATATCAGAAGTGCTGGTGCTACCGGAAACATCCGCCGCGGTTAAGCCGGTATCCAGTGCCTCGTTAAAATTAACCTGAGTAGAACCATCTTTTGTTAATGCAATACCCACGCCTTCAGCAGTACCGCTATAGTTGGTCAGATATTTTTCATCATCAGAAACATTGCTGCTGGTGAAACTAACTTTCAAAGTATCCGTGTCAGCTGCATAACCCGTACAACCAGAAACCGCCATCGTGAATTCTTTAGCACCCGCAGTTACAACACCTACAGCAGTACCCAGATCGGTAGTAGTAATCGGAGCAAGGTTTACGGTAAAGTCAGAACCATTATTGGTAGTGACGTTACATGTCGTATCAGTAACGGTACCGTTAAAAGTAATAGTACCACCTGCAACACCTTCATCAGTTGCAGCAAATACGCTACCGGATAAAACCATAATAGAGGCTGCCACCAGACTTTTCTTGAACATACTTATTCCTGCCATTCATTTGTTTGAGATTCACCTAATACAGCACATCCCTACACGTGCCTTATCAGATGCAATTACCGTTTTTCCAACGTACGGATGATTGCTTAATCACTCGGAGTGGATAGGCATTATGTGAACACAGAAAAATTTAAGAAAAAATTAAAAGAATTTAAAATATTATGCTTATAAAAAACTCCTTTTATTCACGACATTATAGATTTATATTTTGTTTTTTATGAAAAACAAAGAATATAACACTACAAAAAGCATTTTTAGCCGAAGTGACTTCTTTGAATTATTAAGGTGTTTTTAATGATAATCACTTCATATGACATTATCCCATCCATTTTAGTATGAATTTTGAAGTCAAAATTATACATGCTAGAAAAATTACATTAACCAAATAGCAACATGCATCTTCTATAACTTGAAATGTTACAAATTACGACAGTACCACGAGCAGTTATTTACGTCTGATGTTTGTGCAAGTAATCATGCGCTTTTAGGAAAAATCATTTAGGACTTTGCGATATACTTGCCTTCTCAATCTTTAAACGAATCACCTGCAAAAAAAAATAAAAGTTGGAGTAAGGACGTTATAAAATGGCCAGTACATCTCAATGTGTCACATGCGAAAAATGTTGTTTTGGGAAGATGTGCAAGGATTATCTCTTTGATAATTGTGTAGCTTTATTTACCCAAAGCCTGCAAAGAAAAAAAGAGTTAAAAAAAGGTGAGTATCTTTACCGTTGCGGAGACACCATGACGCACTTGATGGCGTTACGAGCTGGTACAGTAAAAATCTACGATCCTCACGGAAACATAGTGAATGTCAAAACACCGGGCCAGGTGATTGGTACTGAAGATTTGTATACGCCTGCTTATCACTATCACGCTGTTGCAGCAACCGATATCCAACTTTGTCTGCTAGAATGTAATCGACTTTATGATCTCAGCCAGATAACCGAAAATTTCATCAACTATGTGACCGAAATGCTTTCCTTCGAGATTGCTGAACAGCAGAAAATGATTTCCGTTTTAGTCAGTCAGGATGCTCAAACGAAGGTGAGAGAATATCTGAAGTTAATTTCGCAGCGTTACGCGTGGTATGGTTTTTCAGCCAATCATATATCGCTACCGATAACATTTAAAGAGATGGCAACACTACTGGGTGTCTCGATATCCAGCCTGAACCGTGCGTTTTCGGAGCTAAAATTGAGTGAAGAGATTACGGTGGATAAGAAAAATATTCAGATAAAGAACCTGAATGCTTAAAATATGAGTTTCAAAGTTACACAACGCTAAACAACATAACGGATATGCGGATACATGCTCTTGATCGTGCCTGGTTTACGCGCATCATTGTAAGTAATGCCTGAAGCCCAGTTCTTCATCCGCAAATTTCTGACAATCGAAACTGCCAAATATGGCGATGACATCACGTTAAACAAACCGCTGCTGCTTTATGCCCTCTCACAGAACAAAAAGGGCATGGTTGCTGATTTGATTATGCCAGTGAGGTGAAGCCGAACCTTCGAGGACTGTTGAAGCGCTCTGAGCCGAAACGTATCGGCTATGCCATCGATATGCCTTTCTGGCGTTTGCGTCACGATAGTTTTTTAGATGCTCAGGAATGCAAAGCGGTACTCTTCACAGGGTTCCCGTGAACCGAAAAAGTCAAAGCTTAAAGCGTTTGAGGTTTCTGATGGGTTCGATAACCCCAGCTACGCATTTCTGAAATAATATCCTCTTTTTTCGATACGCTGGCCTCTGGTGTCGCCCGCACATTTATTCCTGCGAAGCATCAACAGGTGTTAATGATAGAGCTGGATTTAGCGCGAATAAAATGCCTGAATCTTCCAGCAAATTTACGATTATTCAGCGCGATCTCGCGCTTTAAGAAAAAGATGCCTCTCAGGAAGCCACAACACGTCAACGGCTGATTAATGCCCTCCTGGGGCCAAGGCCAGTTCCGTTCAGGGTGCCTGAATCTCTACCCCGCTTCTTCGGTCACTCACTTCGCATTTCAACCTTCACTGCACGCAAGACATATTAAAACGTGGACTGGCTGTGGCGACATCTACGGAGAGACAGGATCCGTTTGATGGGATCATGTTGGCTGCGCATATTGATGTGTTGTTTGATGGGGGCTCTTTTGTCAACCAGGATGATGTTATTGTCAGCAATCGGCTGGATTATGAAACGTATAAGGCGCTTAATTTGCCGGGGAGGATAAGTCCGTATCCGGAGAAATCGCTGGAGTATCTGGAGCGGCATAGGAGTATGGTTTTTGAGGATTATGGGGCGAAGGCCGGACTCGCACATTAAAATTAACTCCTTGAATTAAAACCAATAAAAACAAACTAATTTTATGTGTACCAACGCAGATACCAACACATTAATTCATTGGATTCGGGACTCGAATCAGGGCAAAGCCAACTGAACAAAATCCCCCTATGAGTAAATGATACAGATAAAGATGAGAAGCTGGCTTTAGCCTTCGCGAACTCCTCATCATCTGGTTACTGTTAGCTTTCCCTACATTGGACAGCATTGTATCAATGTTGTCGATATCAACATTAATTGACTGCCCATAGCTTATAGCTCCTGATGTTGACCTGCCGTTACCCTGGTAACAGTTTTGTGACTGTTGCGTTTCATCAGACCGGAGGCTTTCCGGGCACGTAGAATATCGATACTGGTGATAAACGGTGACTTCTCCATGACAGAGCAACCATCGCAGTCAATTCTTACCAGTTCATATTTTTCGACAAGAAAGTTTACCGCATCGCTAAGCGATATTCCTGCATCAATATGTTCCTGGATGGTGGCTTCATCACTGAACGGTGTGTCATTCAGCGTCAGGCCATAGTGCTGCGATAACAGATGAGTCAGCAGCAACTGCCAGATTTCAACGGGTGACAGGCAGGGCTGAGCCGCCCGTGTCGGGTGTGATGATATGGTTTGCATGAGGTTTACTCTATGAAGTTAAGGGGATAAGCGGTGAGTTACTGCGGCTCAGTATGCTCAGGATAGATAGCAATGAAGACATAGCCACAGGAGCCGAGTGTGTCGGCTTCGCAGGTGAGTCCGTTGTGGTAAAGCGTGACGCTGTGCGGGTGCCTAGGGTTGAGCTCTCCGCTGGTGAGCATCAGCTCCAGCTGCTTGAGTATTAACGGAAAGGCCTGGTCGAGGCGCAACGCATGCTCGTCACTGAAAGCACCGTTAAACCCGGCGCGGTCAGCGAGAAAATGCAGGCGGTCGCCTTCTTGCACCAGCCGAGCTCCAAAACAGGGTGTGATCGTACTCTTTAGCCCCCACTGCTGGCAGGGGGAATTCTCAAGTATGGCACCGGATTCTGAGTGATTGTTCATTATTATTCCTGATTAAAGTGAAGGATTAATTGAGAGTAACGCTTCGAAGAATGACATAGGGGCCATTGCGGTCCTGACAACGTTCAGCAAACACGGCCAGAACGCCGCGTATGTCCTCCACCTCGCGGCCAGCATAATGGCAGATACTACCTGACCATTTATATTTGCCCGTACTGAAGCGAAACAGTCGGGATCCAGGATGTTGCCGGTACAGGGTCATTGCCTGGCGTTTGCTGATGATTTTCATATCCAGCCTCGCTCTGCGAACGACACAATGCCCTCTGAACCGATGACCAGATGATCGAGCGTGTTCACATCAACCAGTGCCAGCGCTTCTTTAAGCCTGCCCGTAATGTTGCGGTCGCATTGGCTGGGCTCCGGGTCACCGGATGGATGGTTATGCGCCAGTACGACAGCTGCAGCATTGAAGCGAAGCGCTGATTTCACTACCTCACGGGGATGGACTTGCACATGGTTAATCGAACCGGCAAATAGCGTTTCACTCTCCAGTAAACGATGCTGGTTATCGAGATAGAGCACCATAAACACTTCCCGTTCTTGTCCTGCCAGATGTAACCGAAGCCAGTCACGGGCAGCAGTACTGGAGGTAAAGGATATACCGGGGTGGCGCAGATATTTATCCAGCAGATTGATAGCCCGGCGAATGGTGCGTTGGGCATAGGGGGTTAATCCGGAGGTCGCGGGGAGCAAACAACCATGCTGGGTCATAACCGCCAGTGGAAAGAGTTCAGGCTGAGATGACAGCGGGGATAATGCGGTATTCATGTTCGGTATCCCTCAGTCGATGAGATGCATAATGGCGCTGCACTCTGGATGGTTCAGCACGTAGTCGCGTAAGCGATAATAGTGCTCAGTCATCGCGTCACACTCGGTGCGACAGGCGTGGTGATTGTAAGTCATCAGACAGGCGACCATCCCTGCAGCTTCACTGGTAAGCTCTGCGCCATTGCCGTTCATGCTGTTGAACAATGTCCACTTCTCATCGTGATCTGACTCGGGAGCCATAAAAGCGCCGCGGTTGCTGAGTGTCGAAAAGCGCCAGATACCACCTTGGTAATCGGAACACAGCCGATCCATCCAGACAAAGATTTGGGGCTCAAGCGTTATCCATTGCGGGATGGTGCCAAAGTGCTGTGGCCAGAAGCCAATGCGTAACTCGTCAGGGACCGCTGAGGCAGTAATTACGGTATGCTCCTCGAACTGATGATTTTTTGTATTCATTAAACTATCTCCTTATACCGGAACTGTTGTTTAACGCCCGAAAAATTCGAGCATGTTTTCTGCCATAACCCACAGGGCGCGATTGAGCTTCACATCGCCGTCAATGCCGGTAACGGCACGGGTGCGGCTGCTTTTCCCCTGTGCGGTTCGCCCTGACAGACCTCCTTTCATCAGGTTCTCCTGCACGCGCTGGTAGACAGTCCACAGGTCATCGCCGTAGTCCTCCCGACGACGCGGAGTCAGCAGCTGCGATACCGTGACCGGCTGGTGGTCTTCGCCAAAGCGATATTTCAGCGCGGCATTCGCCAGTGCGTGACGGGCTGGTGCTGGCAACGCCAGTGACTGCATTGCATCGCGTTTCTCATCCACTCGGTCAAAGACACCGAGCACTTCGTAAGCCCCTTCAATCACCTTCTCGGCGACATTACCTTTATGCGGTACCCGCACTTCTCCGAATGACTGGCCGCAGACCAGGCCGTTGGTACAGACGCCACGAAACAGCCCCGGCAGCATCTGGTTGCTTGATGAGCCGTCATGGCTGTTAAGTAGAATGATTTCCGGCACCTGATGCCCGGTCAGTTGCCCGTCGCGACGCAGTCGAAGCATGTGCTTGGTGTGCTCCCGCCTGCTCTGGTCGCGAACTTTTGTCTGGCAGGCAAAGAACGGCTCAAAGCCTTCACTCTGCAGGCTTTCGAGGATGGTGATGGTCGGGATGTAGGTGTACCTGTCTGAACGAGATTCATGTTTGTCACTCCCGAACACGCTGGGGACATGACTCATCAGCTCTTCGTAGGTTAGAGGCCGGTCACGTCGTATCTGGTTTATACGGCCAAAGCGGCTGGCTAATCGCATGGGTAACTCCTTATGCAGTGGGTAAAAAGACAAAAGGCCACACTTCCCGAAAGAGGTGTGCCCTGACTTTGTTTGTATCGGTGATGTGCTGGTGGTGGTTATGCAGGAAATTTGCGGATGCCATAACGAGTGATATACCGGTTCAGCCAGTAACCGGCATCCGGCTCAAAGTTCCAGGCTCGCCAAACCATGCAACGCTCATGACGGATAACCAGACGGAAATGCGTACCCTGGTCGTCCTCTATAGCAATGTTGGAATATTGAGCCGCAACCGCCTCTGCCTGCTGGCGCGAAAACGGTCCCTCTGGTAGTTCAGTGAGTTCAGGCATACAGGCTCCTTAAAACAAAAAGCCCCTGTGGCATAAGCGACAGGGGCTGAATCAAACGGGTAAAGAATTGGCTAAGACGCCTTACCTCCGACAACCGTGACTTGCAGCGGTTGGTAATACTGCGGGTCGAAAACAGACAGTGGCAGGTCAATCTGGTAACCATTACGCTCTTCCGTTGCCTTCATGATTTCGACAGAGCTGACGTTTTCCACGCATTCGTTCTCCAGCGAGGCTTCCTGAGAGCGAGTCGCATCGCTCTCACCAAATGCAGCCACCGCCATATTCCCCTTAACCAGCGTGTTTCCCCCTTTGTCTTTCAGACGTAGGGAGAGCGTCAGAGGCCCAAACCCCTCACCACTGCCGCCGTTGTCCAGGCGAAACTGCCACACACAGACATTGCCCGGCACCCAGACCATGTCTGTGTTGCGGATGCTGATGTAACGCTGTTCTTCGGCCTGAGCCGGTGAAAGCAAACAAAGGCTCAGAGCGAAAACTGAAATAACGCCTTTCAGCTTCTTCATGGATTTTTCTCCTGATTCTCCGGCAGATAGAGTTTCCCCATTTCCTTGCCATCGTGCGAATACACCACCGATTTTTCACCCGTGTAGCTGTCGGTTTCAATCCGGAAGCTCAGGGTGATATTGTCCGCAAGACACAGGGCAGCAATCAGAGGCTGCACCGTTTTCTGCTGCATATCCGCAATGTAGTAATAATTGCCTGACTCACAGCCTTCCGGCGACTGGTTGGTTTTCATCACCGTATATTGCGGTGTGCCGAAAGCATCCTTCTTTACCCATTCCTGGGCAATATCGGATTTATGCGAGACAACCTTGCTGAACGGTGGCGGAGTCAGGTCCTTAAAACTTGCTATCGTTTTCACACCCGCATCTTCCTTGCGGTCGCAGCCAGAAACCCCCATGGCACCGATAACCATCAAAACAGTGAGAACAGGTCTATACAATTTCTTCATGGTGCAGATTCCTTATTAATCGTCCGTTCCTTGGCTTCAGCAATTGCCGGTGCTCCGGCACAACTCTGCCAGACTCTGTTGAGCTACCCACTGCTGCAGTTTCTGCTCTGAGGCAGAACGCTTCGCCGCCAGGGCAGCTTGCTGCTGTTTGTTGACACAGTTTTCCGGGAATGCGGCAAGCACCTGGTTGCTGTGAGGTACATCAGCCAGCCCCAGCTGATACTGGGTGTCGATGATAGTGAAGTAACACCCTTTCCCCTGGTCTTCACTCTGATAGACCGAGGTCAGATCGGAGTAATAACCGCTGGCAGGTTTCAGATTCAGCTTGCGCACGGTATGCGTTTTCTTATCGGCGAGAAAATATACACCGCCACCACGCTGACGCAGCAGGAATTGCCTGGTCCAGGGATAATTGCCAATCACACTGGCCTGATAGAGCGTATTGTTCAGCGCGTCGTTGTCCATGCCATCTGCTGATTTCCAGCCATCCGCCTGCATGTACTGCCAGAATTTGACGGTACCCACGACAGTTTCAGCAGACGCCGGAAAGGTAGCGCCTGCGCAGAGACTGACGGCCAGCGCCGTTGTAGTCAGTATTTTCTTCATCATGATTCCTTATGAGGTAAAAGACCGTCGCCGGTTCTGGCGAGCAGTGAGTGAAAAACGTGAAAATGGGGAAGAGCTCTGAGGAATTCCGGTTCGGTGAGAACGTTGCGAATCTGAAGGTTGGGCACGAACAGTTCCGGGTGCAAGGTAACTGCATGGATATCATTCAGCGGAAACACCGCCACTCGATGATGGTGCTCTCCAGTCAGATACCAGTGCCCGCCGCAGAGTACGAGGCGGTATGGTGCAAGCCTTGAGCAACGACAACCTTCAGCCAGCAGCGTCACGCGACGACGCTCTGATATGGCCCTTACAAGGCGTGTAAATATGCCTGGCCTGGGTGGCGACAATGACTCTGACTCTGCCCATATGAGACAAGGAGACTCACCGGGTCCACTTAACAGGGAACTGACCATGTGGTTATCCATGTCAGGAAACAGGGCCTCCACGCCTGACTGACGAGCAAAAGTCAGT
Organism: Pseudocitrobacter faecalis; assembly: GCF_965231525.1. Taxonomy (NCBI): domain Bacteria; kingdom Pseudomonadati; phylum Pseudomonadota; class Gammaproteobacteria; order Enterobacterales; family Enterobacteriaceae; genus Pseudocitrobacter; species Pseudocitrobacter faecalis. Next base: position 3,844,586 of record NZ_CBDDNJ010000002.1, read on the forward strand.
ACAGCCAGTTCGCGTTGATGGCTACCAGAGAGCAGACGACAGGTGCCGTCGCGATATTCCAGATCCAGGTACATCAGTCGCTCACGAAAATCCCGGCGGAGGGTGCGGATCGATACACCAAACTCTGCTGCAAGAAGGCCCATATCCAGTGTTTCGCCAGCAACAAGGCGACTGATAATGAGGGACAGCCGAACCGCCAGCCGCTCATGGCGACGCTCAGTCTGGGACATTAGATTTTCTCCATCCTGTTAACAGGCTGAAAATTAAGTGATTAGTGTAACGAAGGGGCCGGACAGGGTATGGACATGGGAAGGCGTATTTTTTCAGTATGTGGATTTCAGCCATGATGCGGCTTTGCGCCTAATCGATGGGTTAGTTGCTCATTAATTGAGCGCAGCAAGGACAGGGAGTGTCCGCCATAAGCGGTTTGTCATAAGAAAATCCAGTCCCAGACGGCACGGGCAACGGTTACCACGGCTTCCCGCACGGTTCGAATCACCGTTTTCAGTGGCGCAGGCAGGAATGACGATGACTCAGCCGTATCGAAAACACAACCCACAGCGTCACCGAAACTGTCACGGGCCTGCGACTTTACCGGCTCTGTGCAGAGTCTCCCGTGCAGTTGTGTCACCACCGGACTGGTGGCGCGGTCAGGCAGACAGCGCATCATGGTTGCCACCATATCCTCAATGCCCCATCCAGTGCTGGCGGACACCGCACAGACCGGATGATGCGGTTTAAACATCGCCATAATCGCAGCCTGCTTCGCTTTAAGATTTCCCTGTTGGTGTGTTGAAGGTTTGCTGGTGAGGGTATCCCATTCATGACAGGGTTCGATTTTGTCGGCCTGGTTAATCACAAACAGTACCTTTTGCCTGTAAGGTTGCATCACACCGTGCCAGGACTGCTCGTCCACGGTTAGTGCCCGATCATCGGCCTTAATGACCCACAACACCAGATCCAGTTCCGGCAGGATTCGACGGTACAGGGCACGGTATTCTTGATCCCGCCGCCCGTTTTCACCAACCCCCGGTAAATCGACAATCACCAGACTGTGAAGACCGCTGCGCAACCGGAAGCGCAGTACGTCGCGAGTACAGGCGTTCACATCACTCACCGGGGACACCTCACCCCGGAAAAGTTCGTTGCAAAGAGAGGATTTACCTGTACCACTTTTGCCCATGATGCCAATTACCGGCTCGTAATGGGTCAGGTTCTGGATACGTTCAAGAATAAGCTGGCGAAGCGTGTGCGGAAGCGACGCGAGCGGTTGTTCAAGGGCCTGAAGGCCGTCAGGTTTATTCATACAGTAGTCTCAGCGTGAAAAATAAAAAACCCCGAGTTCCAGTCAGGAAAGCGGGGATTCACAGAGATAATATCTATCTGAAATTATTTTGAATTTTAGATTAATACACAAAGGACCTTGTGTAGCCCAGGACTAAACGAGATCCGCTTCGTGCCAGGAGCAGACATTGCCAACGTTATGACCCTCGATTACATCAAAGAGCCCTATAGCCGAAACCTGCACCATAGCCATCTCTGTAGAGTTCGTCCTAGGGGCTTTTAACAGACCTAGTTGTATGGATCGGAAGGAAATATTAAAGCTCAAGGCGTCAGTCCAGTGCTGTCCTGTTTGCTTACCACACAAAAGAGTACTGCTTGTACCTGCTAACTAATGGTATGCGGAGTGAGGGGGGCGGGTAGAACCAAAAGCACTTACTACGTGTGGCGCTCTCCTGGAAGAGGAGACGTCGAAGTGATAACGCTAACAACAGTCTTACTGGTGATGCAGATAATGCTAGCTGGTCTGGTTGCCATAAAGCAACTGACCGGACGCCCGTAAGGGATGGAGGAACTTGATTAAAGGCAGGGGGGTTACCTCCCCTGCCTTTTTTCGTTTCTGCACAAGTTAGCTCTGTTATTATAATCCTTACTCACACTGTAAGGACATAGTTCAAATGACTGAATGGCTTAATGCACATTTTGGTGCAGACGCAGCTACTTATCTTAGCTTATTAGTCGGCGTACTGGCACTGTTTGGTATTGGGGGCGGTGTTACATATAGAATCAGACAGCAAAACAACATTAAACAGAAGGCAAAGAAAACCGAGGGTGATGTGAACCAGGCCGGGCGGGATATTAATCAGACCACCAACGTTTACCACACATCCAATGAATCTGCTGAGGACCCTGTAAAAAAAAAGCAAGATGAACATGATCTGAAGATCATCGACCAGATCCTTGAATTGCTGCCTTATGAGGATACTACTCAATGGGTTGAGCAGAGCTACCTGAGCGGTATACGGCAAGATGTTTGCTTAAACATTGAAAAAGCTGAAAAATTTAGCGGTGAAAAGTATCGGTTATTCAATACTGAAGTGAATGGTGCGAAAGACGCTTTTTTGGACGCTATGACCGCATATGTAGATAGTACGCTACCGTTTATGAGTGTTGATTACCCGAACAGAAAGCCAGTGATGCTAAGCCTTCCCCATGACTGGAAGAGTAAGAGTGTTGAATCGGAGGCAAACTTCCGCTTTCATCAGCAAAATGTGCGTGAAACATCGGGGGTGATGATTGCGCGCTATGAGGATTTTGTCAGGACATTTAAGGCTCATGGATTCATAAGCGATAAACTGTAAAGGCGCAGTGGGTCAGCGAACACCGCAACGACAGAACCGCGTAAGCGGTAAAATCAGCTTGTTTACTGGCGAGTTTATAGCCGTCCCTCCGGGGCGGCTATTTTATGACTATAATCGACAGAATCACCTGAACGTCCAGGTGGGTTTCCCTGACAGGACGTCAAGGAATGTTCGCTTTGTGCCAAGAGCGGACATAGCGTTTGAAAGGGTGTAACATACAGGCCTGTGAGAGCAACATTGTTTGGGATGAAACTTAAGAAATGGCAGTCACTTCTGATTCGTTGAAAAATATCATACCATTGATTACATTTGCGTTAGGTATTTTTGCTGTGCCTTTAGTAGAGTATCTTAAAGACAAAAGGAAAGCGAAAAGGGTAAAGAATAACTTCAGTTTAGAAATTGAAGATGAAATAAAAATATTGAAAAAAAACCTAAAAAAAATGGGTAAGGCATTGAAAGATGCAAAAAAAATGAAAATCGGCAACCCAGAGCAAGGTGATATACGTAGATACGCTCCGAGGTGCACACAGATCTACTTCATTGGTCAAGCTATGGAGTTTTCATTTGGAGAGTTTAATGAAAAACAAAGAAATTCAATTAAATCTTTCTTTGTCCAAATTGAAGCAATCAATGATTACATCAAGAGCATTAAAGTAATTAATATTGAAAACACTGCGATTGATGAATTGATTGATGACTACAAACGTTACTTACACACTGGTTCTTGCATGCTTAACACAATGCGAAATATTATAAATGATGTGAATTTAAACACCAGTGAAAACGACAATGATATTATTAATGGTGTTTTCAAAGAATTGGGAATCGAACTTTCTTATGAAGATATTAAAATAAAGAAAACAACAAACATTGCATAATGTTATATTTATTATTGAGTTTAGTGATTAATCTGGCCTCCAGACATTAAGCAGTTATGAAACTCAGTTCAATTGCATTAGTGGGAATACGTCCTTAAGTTTTTTTCTAAAAGATTCTCTCTGTATTTTTAATTGTATAACATACTAACCAACAGAACTAAAGGTCAATTTCAATGAGCTATAACAATCATATCAATTTAACAGATGAATTGTTGGATGAACCTATTTATAGAATTATGCCAATACATCGTTTTCTTCAATTGCTTGAAGAAAAAAAATTAACTTTAGTAAGACCAATAAAGTGGGATGATCCATTCGAGAATGCCTTATTAAATAGTACAATCGAAACTTCTGATGGGGAAACAGGCACATTCTCCGCAAAAGATTCTGTTTATGGTCAATGCTGGACATTTCATAGTGAAACTGATGCAATGTGGCGGATATATTCCCATGATAAAGATGGTGTAAGAGTTTCAACCACACCAAGGAAATTATTAACTGCACTTCAAACAGCAGAACCAACGCACCATAATTTAAAGTGTTTTATAGGCAAGGTTTCTTATCTTCCAGAAATCAATCTTCTAGAAAAGCTCATGTCAGTTAATTTATTAGATACTGATGGTTCAGGTATTGCTGAATCACTTTTATATAAACGTGTGGAATTTGAACACGAAAACGAAGTTCGTTTAATTTATTCTGGTGATGACAATGCAGTTAATAGTGATATTTTCCAATTTACAATTAATCCAGGCGAACTGTTAGATTCGATTCTCTTTGATCCAAGAATGGAGAAAAATTTAAGGCAAGCATACTTATTGGCAATTAAGGAAAAAGGTTTTAAAGCTGAAGTAAAAATATCTACGTTATACGATGCGCCTAAGGGACTGGTATTTAAATTATAGTGAAGTTAAAAAATAAAAGGAGGGTTGTTGCTCTCCTTTTTCCTATTCATAAACAGATGTTTTCTGAGTTTTGCAGATAAATTATTCTGCCTATTTAAGTATCACGCCAGCTTTCATACCCGGAGGGATAAGTTTCAAGAACTCTATGACTCTTAGGTTATTAATGTCCGCTGTTCGCTCAGAGCGGACCTTCAGATCAGCTAGCTTGCACGCTTCGAGCCAGAAGTAAACGTTCTAATTTTCATACCTCGACTATGTGCTCTGTACTTAACGGGACAAGGAGGAGATAGTGAGAGGACCCTAGATCGACTCAAAGGGTCGACTCAGATTCATCACTACAATGAGAAATCAGACGAAGAAACCACTGAGATCACAACGCTATTTAGCAGATCGCCGATAAGATTTTGATGCTTGCCAGGCATGTTTCATCTTCTCAATAAACTCCAGCTTCTCTTCAGGTTGGACGTTCCACACATCCATAGCCGCAATAATCATGTCATAACGCATGGACGTATTATAAGGGCGAAGATAGCCCGCTATTCGTTCTTTTCCTTTGAGATAGTCCCAGAGATAGACTAACTGAATTTCATCATGACGTGACATCCAGTCAAAATCTGTCAGAAAAAAATCATATTGCTCAAGCCAGCGCTCGTGCAGTTTTTTGAAATAAGAGATCTTATCTCCAAGTGAGCATGGAGCTTCATCAATGTATCTCATCACACCATTGATGAGTTCACGCTCAGTTACCGGGGTGGGGTTGTACAGATCGGTACTTGCTCCCGCGTTCAGATAAAATCGTGAGAAAACACGTTTCGGTTTTTTCGAGGCTGTGGCCTTTGGATTGGTTATCAGGTCCCAATCGATATCGTCCAGGTCGATATTCAAATTAGGGAAATCAAGATTTGTGAAGATATTATTATCCATTAAAAGAGAATTAAATCTTCCTGAACAACCGAGGTCATTCCCCAACCCACCAAGCGTCAGCCCTGCAGATAATACTGGGTATTCAAAAATATAATGGTGAGCAAACCACAATGCTCTTGGTGTACCTTTGAAACAATCAAAATAATCTTTATCAATCAGTAGCAACTCAGCCCATTCTTTAAGAGTTTTCCGGCCAACTTTGATCCTGTCCTGATCGCCCAAGAAATGCCGTTCAAGGATCTCAGAGATTAAACGTCGAAACTGATCCGGCGAATCATAAGTACTCCACTGTAAGGAGTAATCAGTGTTGGAAAGCGCACCAAGCATTTTTAGATACATTATCTCGTAGCGGATCATATCGTAATGCAACATCGTCTCTTCCCTCTAATTCTGGCTCCTGAACACAGATTAGCATGAGCATCTTTTATGTGGAGAGAGACGGGTCACAGGCTGAGGAATAACTGATTTACTACTGATATCCTACTGATTTTATTGTGATATTACTTTGACGTTTTACTGCATTATTCCTGTAGTTTTTACTCTACGAATCTCCTCTGTTCACCTCATTAGAATCCTCAAACAGCTGATATGAATATTTGGGTTTTTAGTATAATTAAGGGGCACTCCCTGTTTCTATACCGCCCTGTTCACAGCTCCTTCCCCCAACAAGCAACCCTGCCTGTATTGCCCCGGATACACAGCTCCCTGTATCTGCTGTATCCCCGCTTCTCTTAAAAATTACATCTCATCCCAATCCTTTGTACTCCACCTGACAAAGGATAAATCAATGCACACTCCTTACCCTTTTAATTCCAGATACACGATGAACTGGTTTCTACTGTCTCTGATCAATGACCACCTGAATCAGCTACTGAACCGATACTCCCGAATACAGGCACTCAGACTCGACCTGTTCTATCAGAAAGGTACAGAGCGCTATAAACGTCATTCATGGAATGAAACCGAGCGAGAGGTGCGCATGCTGGTTGAACGCACCCTGCAGCACACAAATCTGTCAGGATATTTCTGGGTACTGGAGAGCTCTGTAGGCCACGGCTGCCATGCTCATATCGTGTTCTATCTCGACAGGCACCTTAACCAGGCTACCTACCCAATAGCTGAGAGAGTCGGAACAATATGGCGGGAAGTAACGCAACGAGAAGGCTATTACAACCGCTGCGAATACAAACCCACTTATGAAGTCAGTATTGATAAGCCAGTGAACTATGATGATACCGAAGCCATCGATAACCTGCGCTACATCATCAGCTACCTTGCCAAAGAAGAGCAAAAGCACGGTCATTATCATTACGGAGCCAGCGAGGTACCGCCACCCAGCGGACTGGGGCGTCCTCGCACGGTGTAACTCGCGTTCTGCACTTTTTTACGTATCAATCCATTGATGTGGAAGGGCTGGTGGTAACGAGCAATCAACCGCCAGCTCAGGATTATCCCACAATGGAAGACAGCAACATGACAGAACAAATTTCTTTGCTTGATGACCAGTTGGTGGATATGCGGTTCATCACGAAGCTTACAGGGCTTACGGACAAATGGTTTTACAAGCTAATTAAAGATGGTCTATTCCCGAAGCCAATCAAACTGGGTCGCAGCTCCCGCTGGCTTGAAAGCGAAGTGGAAGCCTGGCTACAGCAACGCATAGCGCAGTCCCGTCAGTAACCTGTCGAACGCAATCACATCTCCCCCTAATTTAAATCAACCAGTCGTATGACCCGCACTGCTGCCCTCCTCGGGACGGCTTACGCCTGCGTGTCGCATGGCACAGGACCAATACTATGACGATTTACGCCAAATGTTTTATTGCGCTTGACGCTAATAAGCGTCTCACGGGAGCAACCACTGGACAGCTTCACCCTTACGACAGCTACACCTGCCACTTCTGCGGCAGTAAGCCGCAATACCATCCTGAATACATCACCGAACGCCCGTGGTTTACACACTGGCACGGCGATCTAACAGAGAACGGGCGACAGCACTGCCCGTATGTAAATCCTGATTCGGGTGAAAGGCAATTAGCCAGACGGCTACAGCACTTCCTCCCCAATGCTATCCTCAGGGTCAGTAAAGCCGTCTGGCTCTGCGCACCATGCGAGACCAGTTAGTTACAGCCTGAGTTGTCGTAGTGGAGATTTCAGTTATCCAACTGAAATAGCGTCATGAGAATGCTGAAGCTCTTTTTTGCCGCCAATCTTTAAACTTACGTACGAAGCGGTGATATTAGTCGATGTAAGGCTGTGACTAGCGATAACGTCCAATTGAGTTGCATGCTCATCCTGCAAAGAGGCTCACAATCGAAAACAATCCGGTTTGGGTCGGAATACACAAGCGTGCTAATGCTCATTCTTAAATGCTAGGAAATCTTGCTTCTTATTGTTACTGTATAACAAAAAATGAGGTCACCATGAAAACTACGTTATACAAAGATTTCACATTTGAAGCCGCACACCGTCTTCCCAATGTTCCTAAAGGCCATAAATGCGGCCGCTTACACGGACACTCTTTTGTCGTGCGCCTTGAGATAACTGGTGAAGTTGATAAACACACAGGTTGGATTATTGATTTCGCTGAACTCAAGGCCATTTTCAAGCCGACGCTAGATCGCCTGGACCACTACTATCTCAACGACATCCCTGGCTTGGAAAACCCAACCAGCGAAGTACTCGCCAAATGGATATGGAGTCAGGTTAAAACACAGTTGCCAATTCTGAGTGCTGTCATGGTGAAAGAAACCTGTAGTGCGGGTTGCGTGTATCGGGGTGAATAGCCCGAGATTGAACTTAGCTGTGACGTTATAGGTTACAGCTAAGTTTTTTACCTTTACTACAATTTAAGATAACTACGTATGCAGTCCAGCATACTCGTACTGCCTTTTCCAGAAGGTTGCAATAATGGTTTATCCCCTCGCTCTTCCTTTATCGCGTAATAAGCAGAATGTTTAGAACTAAGCCAAGCAAAAATAAATACATCCGCTTCTCTAGCCAATGAACGCAGCATGGTTGAGCCGCCTTTATCGTTGTTGAGGCGAATATCGGCCTGAGGATAATCGGCTAGTAGTTGTTTTTTCACACGCTGTGCTACCGACTCAGTCAATGTATAAATGCCCACTACCTTGTCATTCAATGTTGATCCGACACGAACCTCATCATTTTTCTCCCCACTTTCCTCTAAAATTTGTGGGGGAATTTCACAGACAAGTCCGCACTCACCAGCAAACTGAGCCAATAGGTTCCACTGCAATTTACTATAGCGGGCTGGGTTGCGGTAAAACATGTTGAGTACCAGATTGAATAATTGTTCTCTGGCAAGTTGGTCAGCAGTTGGGTAGACCAAGAACAGTTCCAGCAAATCCAGCCAGGCGCTAGCGCTGGTGGTACCTGAACTCTCGATCATCATCTGCAGGTTTTCTATTAGTTCGCGGTAATCGTGCGCATTACTATCGCCCTCTAAATAACCGCGTGTTAGATCACAGGCAGTAAAGATATCTTCGCGAGAACTATTGTCGTCCAGCGCCAATTGTTGCAGCAATGCTAACCGGACAGACTGCCAGGAAGCACTTGTTTGATGGTTATCCAGCCACTCGAGCAGTACTGGAATGGCATCGCGCAACACCATGCTGGCGCAGTTGTTGGTTTTATCCAGCAACGAAACAAATGCCTCGGGCTGGAAAGCCGCTGCGTTCCATTGGCCGCAGGCCTGTTCTACCGCTTCTATCGCCCCCGACCATCGAGGGTTATTTAAGACTTCCTTCAACCAGTCCTGCCAGTTATTGATACCTGCAGTATCATGTTCTGTTCGTTTGGATGGCAGCATCAACTGTAAGGCAGTGTAATAACGCTGGAAGGCCGGTTTCGCCAGTAACAAGTCGCGCTCTTGTTGAGCCAGTTGTTGCAGATAGCTTACAGCCTTCACAGCAGCTTCTGCACTGCCTATGACCCAAGCACATTGCAAAGCAATAGCTGCACCGCGAGCACTGACCGGTAGTAACAGTAATTCTTTCAGAACGCTTTCAGGATATTCATCGGCTCTGGCAAGCAATTCATCGGTGCTCGCCACCGGTAGCGAGGCCACAGCAACGGCCGGGAATGCTTCCAGCAACCGGCGGATCCAGTGCCGGTCATCGTCTGTTGCCCCCTTCATACCGGCAACCACTTGTTGTGCCTGTTCCCTCAGTCTTGCAGGATCACTTTGTGTGTCAGAAAGTAACCACAGTAGGATATTTTTGATCGCCGATGGCGTGTTTATACCCTGCGTCACTTGGAACAGGCGCGGTACGTTCTTCACCAGCAAAATATTAAATGCTTGTCGTTGGGCTGCGAGGTCGCTCAACTGCTCATACTTCAGCAGAAACTGCTGATAGAAAACCGTCATCACTTCTTCAGCCAACACCAACGGGTGCGGCATATCCAAGACCTGTCGCAACTGAGTCGAATCTAGCAGGCTTTTGGCATCACCTTCCAGAGCCATGCAGCGCAGTTCGATAAACAGTTCGTTAATATGGCCTATGCCACCAGCTTCACGTAGTTCCTGCAGATAGAGGCGAGTCTGCGGCACATCACGTCGACGCAAGGCGGCACGGACGTCACGCAGAATACGGCCACGCGGGCGTAAAAGTATGAGCTGGTGAATCGGGCGGCTGGCGAGTTGTTGGCGCAAGCGCTCAATGCCATTGAAAATCTCCGGGATCCTCGACTGAGAAAGCGAGCTAAATTTGTATACTCTATCGCTATAGTGGTCTATCAACGCTTTTTCCACCGGGTCGCTCGGATCCAGCATCGTGCGCTGGCGGTTAAAGTCAGACCACGAGGTGCCGACGTGCGCGTCTAATAACTCGCGCAACTCCGCATAGTCTCGTTCCTCATCGGCCATTGCATACCAAGTCACTTTATCGTTACTGCCCTTTACTACACGCGGCAGGATCACCGGGAAGCATCCGTTGCGGACATCGTTAAGCCAGGGGGTCAACCGCTGTTGGGTTGATGCTTCTAGCAGGCCACCCGCGATTTTTTCCCAAGAGATAATATTGTTTTCTCTATGGAAAAAGGCTCGCAGGAACTTTTCGCTATCAGCGCTGTTCATTGCACACCTCCCTGTGCCGGTTGGTAAAAGTCGTTAAATGCTAACAACGCCTGCACGATGGCGGTTTTGTCTGTGGTCAAGTTAATCTGTTCATCATTGATCACGATCCCGCCGATCGTCAGATTCATTGAACCGCTTAGGAAGAAATGATCTCCGAGGAACCCTTTGGTATGCAGTACCTCTTTCTGGCCAATGTACAGGTTATCCAGCATGCCGTAGTTGGCGACGCGTTCGGTTAACTGGCGGATAAAGCGTGCATTATGCTGGGTCTCGTTGGTCATCACTTTAAGCGTACCGCCGTTGGCTACCGCACGCGCCAGCAGTTCTGAGGTCTGCACCTGACGCTGTCCCCAGGCTGGTTCGAGGTAGTCGAAACGGCCGGTGCGATTATCCAGCAGGTCGAGGTCGGTGATCCACGGCGAGACTATCCACAATTCCGCGCTGGGCTGAGCGATCTCCGCTACCAACAAGGAGCTGAGTACATCAAGAACTTCACTCTGGCGTGAGGTTCTGGATTTAAAGATACGACGGGTATTCATTGGATCGCCTCCGGAATTTCAATCATGGCGAAGGTGTCATTGTTGTGGCGGCGCAGGGCACTGACGCGCGGGTAGAAGAACAACCCATACATTTCTACTGGGGTGACTAAAAGAGTAGCGATGGCCTCATTTATTGCATCGCCCGGTTCGGCTAGTAACTCGCATTTACCATTATTTTCCAGATGCTGGTGACACTGCTGCATCCAGTCTGGTTGGCTGAGCGTCACCTGAGCACAACTGTGCTGCACCACATGGGCCAGCAGGAGGCGCTCGGTTGGCCCGGCAAAGCTGTAAGGGTTGTACCAAGTTAGCCAGCTATCACGAATGGTATGGCCACGTGGCCACAGTAGGCCATTACAGGTATTTAAACGCCAACTCTCCAAGTTGTGCTGCCCTTGGCTAGCTTGTTGTAGTTGCTGGTCAAGCGCGCTGGACTGACTACAGGTAAAGGCATAGACACGCTGTGGTAGTTCAATACCCAGTCGCTGCTCCTGCTGTCGCCAATCCTGTTGCAGTTGCAGTAAAAAGACATCGCTGCTGGCATCGGTCCCCGGCCGTAATAGGCGGGTGTTGATCGCCGACAGGAAGCTGTGGCTGGTCATAAAGCCGCTGCGCTGCAATTCTCCCAGCAAGTTGCGCTGCGCCTGAACCTGGCTGGCATGATCGTTGGCAAGGCGCATTTCGTTCATACACGCAGGCAGGGATGATGTCGGGTTTACCATGGTTTGCAGCAGGTGCCAGACATTATTGTCCATTGTTTCGTAGTCGCCTGGACTGAGGTTAAAGTCTAGCAACTCGAAGAAACTGCGCGGATCTTCACGGTAAATCTGTTGGATCTTCTCAATGATACCGCCACCGCCCACGGTGGTTTCCGACAGCCAGATTTCGCGCTGGTCAGGCGCGAGCAGCGCAGTGCGCACCGGCCCACCGTTGAGGTCAAGGATTAGGTCGTTGTCGTCGGCATCTGGGCACAACTGCATAGCGGTTTGCAGCAGCGCCGCACCCAGTGTGTTGGTGAAGTTGAGGGTCAACCACTCCAACCAGGTGTTATCCAGCGGTTGCCACAGCAGTTCCACCCAGTCGGCAATTCTTGCCATCACCGGAGCTTGGGACAACAGTTCACGCAAGCTTTGCTGTAGATCCTGCTCTATCTCTTCACCGGTCTGCACATCATACAACGTCTGGAAGATTCGAGCAGGAACGTCAATCAAGGCGATCCCTGCGCTGTTGTGTTCCATTGCGCGGAACGCCTGCTCCGGGGTGCAGTTTTTCAATACTGCTTCGCTGCCAATACCTGCCAGGACAGTTTCTGCCAGCCAACCGCCGAGGAAAGTATTAACACTGATTGCCTCGTCGTGGCTGACTTCATACAGGAAGCGCGCTGTGCGCAATCCGGCCACCAGTTCACGGTTGTTGCTGATGCTAGCGAGATCAAAATTAGGTAACCGACACTGGAATTTTATCGCATCTACCCACAGCGAGAAGCCAAACGCAGCGGGTTCGCCTTGGTGTTCAAATTTGAAGTCAATCTGCAGGTCTTCACGCTGGTCGCTGAATTTAATATTGGCACGTGATCCGGTGGCAAAGCGCACGGCTTCGATCGGACAGTGCTGCTGGTGGCTGTAAAACTCCACCTGCTGGAAAATATCCTGCCAGGCATTGTTGGATGGCACTTCCGCAGGGATGCCGTTCTGAGGTGGACGGATCTCGCTGTGCCAGTTAAGAAACGCGTTTGAGGTTTCACTCAGTTTAAGGTCATCTGGTGGCGTGCTGGCAGTCACTTCCCAGGCGCGGAAGCAAGGGATAACCTGCATGCCAGTGCGAGTGGTAATGTGACAATCGGGCATGGACTCCCGTTTGTCTGGCGGGCAGTAATCATCAATCGGGAATGGATGCGAACCATCTTTCAGCTCGAGTTTTTTCGGCACTAGCCAGTGGCATTCGCGAATGTTTTTGATGGCAAAGCGCTTGCTGATACGCCCCGGGGCAAAATCTTTCATCCCCTGCAAAATCGGCATGCTGTGCGCATCGGGTTCCTGACCGACTTCACCTAGCAGGTTAATCTGTAACTCCGGCAGGCAGAGGTCGTTAAACAACGCGGACGGTATAAAATCAGGCATCGGCGTGCTTTTGCGGCAGTTATCGGCCTGCTCAGTGCCAAGGCGCGACCAGTTGGAGCGCAGTCTTCTAAGTACCGTAGGAAGAAACGCGGTCATAATCGCGCGTGGGGGTTGCCACAGCAATGACTGCAGCAGTTTTTCGTCCTTAATCCCCAGTGCTTCAGCCAACCATGAGTTAAACTCCTGCTGGGTTTTCTGGCTGTTCAGAAGGTCTTCAATCAGATCGGCCAGCTTTGACTGAGCTTCAGATGGCTTACCTTTGTCCTGCGGGACGGATAGGTCATCCCAGATACCACGATTACACTGATTAAGATACTCGTTACGGCTGGAGAGCCAGTCCATAGTGGCAAAGGCCGCCTGCATACGCAGTACGTAACTGTTGCCGACCGGCAGTTGGCGCGCCTTTAGTACCGGCTCAAACAGGTTTTCGTAGCACTGAAATGCCATGCGATCACGGCCATAGTCGGACAGCACAACCACGGTCCACGGGCGCATGGTTCGTTGACGTCCAGCACGCCCTTTACGCTGCAGGAATTGGGCATTATCGCGCGGGGCTTTATGCTGGATAACGGCACCGACGTTCGGGTCGTTAAATCCGACCTCAAGTGACGCGGTAGCGACAATCAGATCCGCAGCATGGTCGACGCCAGCATCCTGCGAAGAGGTGCGCTTAACGTTGCTGCGGTCAGCAGAATCGAGTGTATGGCCAATCATTTTAGCCAACGGCCATTGCTGACCAAAGGTAAATTTCTCTTCATTTGGCGCATCGCCGCGCAGCATCGCCAGCGGTTCTTTTTTGGCATTGATATTGCCATTCGAGTAACGACCCTCGGCATCTAGTAGCTGGAAATAGAGGCGGTTAATGACGTCAATATCATCTGTAAATACAAAACTGCGCGTGCCGTACATACCGTTGCTGACCGGCACTGCGGCGTTGTCGAGCATACGCCTGGTTAGCATGGAGGCCTGAATGGTGGTGGACAAAAGGCTAGAGCGGGACGCCGGGTCGCCACGTAGAGCCAGCATATACTCCGCGCCCTCTGTCTCCATATCGTCTTCGATCGGACTAACTTCCGCCACTAGGTACTCTTCCAACCCGGTTAACGAAGCCATAAAGCGCGTCGCCTGCTCCAACGTTGCGGACAGTCCAACAAAGTGCGGTGTAGCACCGGACAGATGCCGCCAGCGGCGGATCAGCATGCCGTTCTGTGCACCGCTGACGCCGGAATAGGTATGCACCTCATCAAGCAGCATCATCGATGGCGGGACGACATTTTTGCCGATGCCAAACAGCGATGCCAGAAACGGGTTGCCCATCTGCTTATTCAGCATTTCGGTGCTGGTAAACAAAATATCTGGCAGTTCGATCTTCATACGCTTACGCGTCAGGATCACTTCATCAGGCTCGATGGTCTGCGTACAGCTATCGCAATGCAGACGTTCAAAGCTGTTTTCAAGATCAGCGGTGCGCCAGACCATTTTGCCACGACAGCTATCCGTCGGGCAGGGAATATACTGGCAGGACATGCCGTCACGATGCCGGCTCCAAGCCGTTTTCATGTAGTCACGATAAATCGCGTCTTTATCTAGCGGCACCATGCCGAAAAGAGCGGCGATACGTACTTTGCGCACGCCTTTTTCTTCCAGCAAACCGTTCAGTTTACGTACCTGACGCAGCGTTTCGATAAACTGATCTTTCAGCAGTTCATTGCGAGGGTAAATTGCTAGCGCCTTTACCGCATCTTTTCTTTTGGCGACCAGTTCACTGCCGATAAAGGTCAGAGCAGGCAGATAGAACGCCAAAGTTTTACCAGTCCCAGTTCCGGCGCAGACAATGGTAGCAGTCGAGCGGTGCTGGCTCTGCTGCAATCCGCGCAGTACGTTTTTGCAGGCTTCTTGTTGAAAGTAGGCGAGGTTGTACATTCCGCTCGAATGGCTGAGCAGGGCCGACAGTAACTGGCGGTGCGTAGAGGTAAAACCAGTTATTTCATCAAGTTGCTGCAAAACTTCAGCAGCCTGTTGGTTACGCTTCGGGTATTTGCGTTGGCGGCGTAAGAAGCGATAGTCGGACACCAACGTCGATGCGGTACGCCAGTTATTATTAAGGCCGTGCTTAGGAAACATCTGGCGCAACTGGCTGTAAAGGCGCACTGCCTCCGCCATGCGAGTACGAAACACCGAAACACCATTTTGCTGGTGACGCAGTAGCAATCCACGATCGATCATAACTTTCGCTATGCCAAAACTAGTTAGGCCGTTGGCCTCGAGCGGGTGGTTCTGTAAGACCTGAGAAATAGTATTACGGAGCTCGGTCTCAGTGAAAAAACCTTGTGTGTTACCCCAAGTGAGGAGTACCGCCTCCTGCGACTCCAGCCCATCAAGTACTGCGCGAATAATCTGTTCCATTGAAACTACGGCTCCTTACAGGCGTCTTATGCGATAGCGCGTCGGGTCGTCTTCTTCCGTCAGCCAACTGAGTACATTAGGCGTCAACATATCGAGCGTGGCACCTTGCCCGGCTACGGCTTTGAGGAAGAGATTGACCTCTTCTGGCACATCCAGCTTAAGTGCTCCGCGTTGCTGGCAGAGTTTCTCATGCAGGTCTCTCACCGTATCAAATTCTTCAATGGTTTTCGGCAGCCCCCGGCTACTGCTGGTGAACTTTTCCACGAGATCACTGTAGTGCTGTTGTACTTTTCGTTGTCCTTCCTGATGCGCCAAGTTACTGAACAGTCTCTGATCCACTTCCCACTGCGCTTTTAATCCGCGAATATAGTTAACCCACGCCGCGGTGGTGTGCGTGCTGAGTTCGCTGGCTAAGCGCCTAATTTCTTGAGTAAGCAGGGCAAGTTCACCCTCTTGCTCAACATCATGTTTATGCGTCGCGTACTGCTGGCAAAAGGCCGTCAGCAGGATTTGTGGATTGCCGAAAGTCGCACGGTCAAACGGACCAACAATCGGCTTACCCGTTTCATCGTCGTGGACCTGCCTTAACACCCTATAGCTACAGAGGGCCTGTGCTAGTGTTTGAGTCGGAGTATCGATTTTTTTTGCTATCCGCAGCAGGTTATCGCGGATATCCTGAGCTTTCTCCATTTGTTGGTAGCGTTGAAGGCGTGCTTTAAAATCACCGCTGCGCCGTGCAAAAACACCGCGTTCTTCCGGTACGCTGGCTACGGGAGTTACCACGTCATTGATGTTTACTTCACTCATGATAAGTCCGCCTCCAGCAGCGTTAACTGTTCAGCCAGGTTTGCCAGGGTATCTGTAACTTGGTTTTCTGCATCCTCAACTTGGTCTCCGCCCTTATCGCTTATACGCTGTTGCACATACTTGTCGGTGGCGTCTTCGAACTTGCCCCAAGTCTCTAATAACTGTCGAAACGCCTCAAACTGCTCGCCATTGATGGCAAGGATCTCTCTCATCAACATGTGCGAGTTATCGGCTGGCAACGTCAGTTTTTCCAGTTGTCTGATCAGTTTTTTCAGCTCTGGATCTTTCCAGTTCTTCAGCAACTTCAGCAGTACCGGTACAGTTTCACCCATTGGACGGGCGACGTCCGCGCTATTCGCCAGTTCGACTATCTCCTTCATGGTGTCGCAGAGGTTCACCGCTGCCAGGCTGGCGCTGTTGCCGTCGCTCAGGCGTTCAGTGATGCTCTCTTGGGTCTTCAATAGCAGGGTGCGGTAGCCACCGAGCTTACTTTTGACTTCATGGATCTTGCCCGGTTGTTTGCCAGCGTCTGGCAGTTGTTTCTTAGACGCCTCCACCAGCATTAAGCCGTTAATAGCATACGGCTGAGCACCCGGTTTTTTCGCCGCCGTAAGCGCGATTAAACGCTCGCGACGTTTCAGATGCTCATCAATCACGGTGTCGCGCGCTTGGGTTAAGAACTCATCCAGCAGTGGATGGTTGCTGTTTGCGACTTGCGGTTCCGTTAACAGTGCCTGCACCAGCGTGGTCGGATGGGATGCTGATAATCCATCCAACCCAAGGAATGAACCACTTAACTGCAGATCGTTAATGATACTAGAAAGCTCATCGCGTTCTTCCTGCAACACCTTGAGTTTTACTTCGTGCTCAATGCAATCCATGAAACTATGAAAGGCGGCGTAGTCGATCTCACTGCCGTCATAATCCCAACTCTGATAATGGTTGAAGTGCGCCATCGCCAGACAGGCGCTACGCAACTCAGGAGTATCTTCAAGCTTCACCAGCGGATGTGACTGATTCCCTACAAGCACGCCGGGCAAGTGGATCCTACCCTGAGTTTTTGCTGAGCTGGCCATGAGAGAGGTCTGGATAAGCTCAGTTGACCAGTCGATACGGGCATTCAGCGCTTCCAGGAGCCACTTACGAATGTCGCGGGCTCTGGTTTGCTCGAGCGTCTTGCTCTGGTGCCATTTATCCAGCACGAGTTTCCATTCATCAAGTGGTGATGGTGGTGCCGGTACTGATTCCGGTACTGGTACAGGTTCCGGTACTGGTTCCGGTGCTGGTTCCGGTGGCGTTCCACCGCCCCCCAACAGTACTGCCGCATCCGGCAGACCAAACTCTTTACAGATAGCGGGCGTAAGACCTGCCAGGTTTGTACTATTTCCCCCCCAAACAGCCAGCAGTGAATTAATCCGCTCAGGCTGGCTGAGGCCTTCCAGGCGTACCCTCTGCTGTAATGCCGGGTTACATACAATCTCAGCAAATTGTGATGGCGGGAACTGCCCGTCCAGATAATTCTGGCGATACTTTTTCAGTGGTTCGCGCAAAATTTCATGCAAAATATTACGCGGGATAAACACAAGGCCTTGTTCTTTAACTTTGCAGTGTCGTTCTACCAACTGCCCAATGGCTGCTGGGTTGAAGGGAAACAGCGGATGACCAATGCTAGTGCTGCCAAAACTGGCCAGCGCTGGCGCAGCAGATTCGTTCTCCAGCACCTCCTGATCCTGCCATACAGGAATCTCCTGATAACACTGCGCGTCCTGCTGGAGGTGATAAGTTTCCAGAGCAGCAGCGCCGTGACGGGCAGCGTTGAGATAGCGGCCGCAAAAGTCAATAACGCGTTTTTTCAGTGCGACATCGTTTTCGCTGGCATGCTGCTGGATCACCCATTCGTAGCGGGCGCGGGTGCCTAGTGTATTACGTAGGCGCTTAAAGCTATCGTGACCCTCAGTAACCGCAATAATCGATCTTAGAGTACATAAAACCTTTTTGCCGTCGTACTCATCTTCCTCTATCAGACAGGCGATCAGGACATCTTCAATCGCCGAGGTGGCGGTAAGATCTTCCACAAGAAGGATCAGGTCGCGACCTTCTGCCAGCAGCTGTCGGCGGATCATACGCATCAGATCCTGGAAATTGGCCCGGTTAAAGCTAAATAGTTCGACGAAGGTGTCTTCTAACGCCTGGCTGCGCACCACGTTGACAACGCGAGCCGCTGCTTGCTTTTTTTCATCACTGGTAAGCAACTGTTGGTTGCGCAGGTAGGGAAGCACTGTTGGTGAAACCTGCCTGAAGTCCAGTCCGTTGAAGGTGAAGTCTTCCGCAGACATTTCATACCGCAAGTTGGCAATACTGTCGTCATTAGCTCCCTGGCAGAAGCGCTGCGCTATATTGTGAAGACAGGCGCCAGGAGCAGTGAAATACTGCGTCATCACGCTGTCAAAAAACAGCGCGGGCAGTCGGGATGATGCTGCGTGTTGTTGAATTTCTTCCAGCTGCTTTTTTCTGCTTTCTTCCAGCTGAATTTTTCCCATTTTTTCTTGGCGAAGCTCTTCAATGGCATCTGTATATGCTGCGTTTAGCGCTTGACGCAATTTAAGAGCAATATGTTCGGCAACGTTTTCGGGGATTAATTGCTTTCCAACTCCGTTAACCTTTTCACGAATACTCTGATACTCCTCGCCGTCAAGACCTTCCAGAATGGCGGCAAGTACACGTGGCAGAGAAGCATTTTTGGGGATGCGGATAATGTGGTATTTCGCATGATCTTCACGACGTTTGAGCTGAGCATGAACCCAGCGTACCAAGTGGGATTTCCCCACGCCAGAAGCGCCAATTAGCGGCAGCGGGCGGTTATGTTCAAGCAGAAAGTCCAGCAACGCCCCCTCTCCCACCTGCGTGACCTTACCACTTTGAAACTCAATGCGGTCGAGACGCATCGATTCATGCACCGCCAGCAACTGGCTGTCAGCCAGTGACTCAGCCTCGGTTAGGATGCAGGCAGTAACGTTCTGCTCGCTGGGCCAGTAGCTCTGTAGTTGTGGCATTAGTGGACTCCCACATCATTTAAGGTCAGATGGGTTACGGTACGCAGCACGCTGCCGTTCCGGCCGGTTAACTGCATTGCGCCGCTGGCGTCAGACTCAGCCTTCATGTTGATTACTCCGGAAAGCTGAAGCCGCAGCAGCGCACGCGACAGCGAGGTGGAAAGGCGGTTAGGGCTAAGAGAGTGCCAGCCATACAGACTGATACGCTCCTCGACCTGCTGGCGATAACTGCCACCATCTAGCACCGGGAGCGCCCGATTAAGACGTTGCAGCACTTCGCCGATGGAAAGTTGTTCGCCAACACGCATAAGGAACGGTAACTCTTCACGAATAGAATCGGTGGGGTCAATGGCGTAACTGTCGCGAGTGAGTTGTTGAGCAAAGCCCAGCCAACTGAGATACCCCGGAACGACAGCAATTTCATTACTGTTGATACGAAAATCAGGTATAAACGTGTTCACCAGCACTTCAAGGTTGCCCGATTTGATTTCTGCGTTCTGATAGACATCCAGCGCCAGCAGCAACGCAGCCAAAAGGGTAAGGTCGACGGCGCGTTCATCGCGTGAACTCAGGTCACTGTTATTTTCCTGAGCCTGTAAACAGCGGCGCGCAGCCTGGCGCAGCGGCATACTTTTTGTGCTGAAATAGTTCGCGTTGAAACTGATTTGTGTTGTCTCTTCTACTTTTTCTTCCGTCAGTAACCCCAAGTCCAGCCATGCTCTTAATTCCTGAGACGCTTTACCACGTGCATTTTGTGAGTCGCCGGTTTGCAATGTTTCCGGTGCACAGAGCGCCATCAGCTTTTCACGCGGTAGTTGGTTCTTCGGGCTGGCTTTCAGCACCTGATAAAATGCGGCCAGCACGGCATACTGGCTGCCACCATGGGCATTATTGATAATCGACACTGTCTAGTTTCCTTTGAAGTTGTTCGATGGTGATCCAATTGTGATTATCGAGAAGAACGTAATGCGCCCCGCCAGGATGGTGAGGATCGGGCATATCATGCGGGATCAGCGTCAGTTGTAATGGTGCTGGATTGAAAGGCGGCAGGTAACCATTGGCGCAGGACTCTTGAGTGGGAAGTACCAACTCTGCCAACTCGGCCATTACATCGTTATCCGGCGCTGGCTCATCACGTGCAGGCAATTCGTCACTCAACAAGATCAGGCGCTCACCGCGCGGAATGGCGCTAAATATACTATGCAACAAGGCAGGATCTGCCCAGACGCGCTGGACAATGCCTCTAAGATGCAGTTGCACCAATAGCGTCGCGACACGGTGATACCAGTTCTCACGTTCCCACTCATCGTCGTTGACTGGCTGATAGGTGATAAAGCAACTGGAGTAAGATAGGCCGCTGAGCGCCTGCCAGCGGCTTAACGCCTGCTGTGCCACCGACGCTGGCGGGTTAAGCAACAGCGGAGGTGGACTCAGGTAATTATTAGTAAGCGCCTGCTTATCGCGACAGGCAGGGCAACCACCACAGGCGTGACCCGGAATAAATTCCGCCATCGAGTAGAGATCCACAAGTGCCTCGCACAGCGGTTTGCTCAGTGGCGTATGCAGCCAGTTGATTAATGCATTATGGTTAGCCCTTGCAGCTTGCAGCGTCTCTTCACGGGAGGGGATAATATGTGTTTTCCACATTTCTTCTCCGGTGTGGTGACTACGCAGGATGCGTACTACCAGTGAGTTTCCGTTCTGTCGGATGATTTGCTCTTTTGCCGCTTCGTAGCGATTAACATCGGCAAAGTCTTTTTTGTCTGGCGGGTTTTGTAGATCGGCATCCAGTTCCAGCACTCCTGCACGCACCATCATCAGTACGGTACGCAAGTTCCATAATTTATTTTGTTTGCTGCGGAAATTAAGGCCGCTATGGATCCTCTCTATATCAATACGATACAGGTTGTCGCCCACCGATTCGGCACTGCCCCATAACTTTTTCCAGCGTTCCAGGCCCAACTCAAGACCAATCAACTTTTGTGAGGACAGATGTTCTGCCTGTTTGACATCCTGATGATTGTAAATTAGCAGTGAGGTGCAGGCATAGCCATCGCGTCCACCACGTCCCACTTCCTGGTAGAAGCGGTCCATGTTTTCCGGCACTGTGGCATGGATCACTGTGCGCACGTCGTTTTTATCCATACCTACGCCAAATGCTGAGGTCGCAATCATGATATCCAGCTGGTTTTTATCCCATTTTTCCAGCAGGCTTCGGCGTACTTCACTCGGCGTATCACCGGTAAATGTTGCCAAACGCTGATACCCCTGCAAACGCAACTGTTGCGCCCACTCTTCAGCTTCTTTCGGTCGTGTCACGTAGAGGATCAGCGGGCGTGGCGCATGAGCCAGCGATTGCAGCACCTTATCCCGTTTGTCGCTGTGGTCTTTTGCCCGATAACACCAGTAAGCAGGTTCCGGGCGCAGATGGCAGGCATGGACTTCGCTCATCTCCTGATCGAAGGTATCGCGCAGGATTTTACGACTGGCTTCGGTGATAGTCGCACTCATCAGCAGTGTTGAGCACGGTGTAAGATTCGCTTCACGGCTGACGCGCTTCAGCCCGCGAATTAAGCCACCAAGTTGCTGGAAATGCGGGCGAAAGTCGTTCCCCCAGCTGGCGACAATATGCGCTTCATCAACAATAACATGCCTCAGCCCTCCCTGTTTTGCTGCTTCAAATAAGGCGAACTGCAGGGAACTGCAGGTCGCTTCAGGAGAGGTGACGATCAGCCGCTGCTCACCCACACGGATACGCATGTACGTATCATATTTATCCTGCGCCGGTAAGCCGCTATACCAGCCGGTGACAGATTCTGCTTTGTTCCCTGCTTCAATCAGTAACTTCCGGAAACGGCTAGCCAGCTCCAACACCAGCGCCGTGGTCGGGGCGATCAGTACACAAAGTGCCCCGGGAGCTGAGACTGTCAGAGCTAATGCTTGCGCTACCAGTGTTTTCCCGGTGCCAGTGGGCAAATTGACCAATAGCGTACTGCCTGGTGGGGCGAACAGAGCCCGGCGTACCGCATCGCGCTGGCCCGGTGCCTGATAGCTGATATAGTTGTCCTTCTTGAAGTAACGGCGCAGGACATAGTCCATCGGTACTCGAGTGTCCTGGCGGCAGAATTGGTGCTGATCGCTGGCGAGAAAAGGCATGCCGTTTCCCTGCTCCAGCCACTGCGGACACCAAGCAGGGCCAGCGCTGAGCAGAAAGGTCTGACCTAGTCGTTGACAGTTAATACCGCTGGCTTCCCACTCCTCCTGTCTTGGCCAGCCAGGGTGGCTGTCATCAGGGACGGTCAGTTCGTTATCGTTGTGGTGGGCATGTTTTTCCCGGTACAGCCAGTCACGGATCAACGCCCGGCGGTCGAGGTGTCCGGCAGTCGCCTCTGGCAGCAGGCACTCACTCAACCTTGATGAAATAAAATCATTATCAATCAGTTGCGCCAGATTCATCCGGTTTATGAGTCCTCATCCAATATAGCTTCTGATGCAATGATTAAGGCACGCGTCGCCAGGCAGGTCATTTTCGCCTGTGCAATACCCTGGCGCAGCGTCTGCCCTGTCTCCTGCCGGTTAGCATGATGCAGCGCGGCGCTGCTTAGATAATGTTCCAGTCGGCTCAGGCTGAGAGCCTGTTGTGTGGCGAACTGTTCCACCGCCAGGCGCTGGGCTATGCTATAGCTATCGTTACACCAGGTGCGCCAATCTTTAGCGCTGATGCAATGGGAGATCTGCGCCCAGCGTTCCTCATTGAGATTTAGGTGGCGTCCGCCCTTATCCTTCGGTTTATAGTCTTCATTAAGTATCATCAACACCTCTGCGTTGGTGACCTGCTCGCCGGCCTGGTCCAGCCACAAGGTAATGGTTTCAGGAGGCATCAGATGGTCGGCCAGTCGTTGCAGTGCTGGTGTATTGACATCAGCTTCAATCAGAAAATCGTAGCGGAAAAAAATATTTTCATCGCCCATGCCTGGTGTGATGCGGATAATCGCGCTAGCAACACCGCGTTCTTCAAAATCCAGCATTTGAAGGATGGCATCATGGAAAGGTTCACCCAAGCGAGCCGGGCGGATTTTACCCTGAGAGGTATCAGCCCGGTAGTAGCTAAGCGGCCAAGTCATGGGCGAACTTCCGCTAGATTGGTTGAGATCAAAGCCCAGCAGGCAGTGTTTTTGTAGGCGCTGTGGACTGACTAAGGTGCCCGTCCCTCTATCACCAGGGTTGAAGCGATAGCGGAATATCGATGGATCTTTCTCATCTGGAATAAAATCGAATTTCAGTACATTACCTATCAGATTACGAGCGCAGCGGCGGAATTCATCTTCATTCTCATCTATATCCGCCAGTGCATCGGCATACTCTCTGGCTTCGATGATATCGCCATCAATTTGCAGCAGGACTTCCTGCATTTCGATGCGCTGCTTTTCCACCGTAAGGCGGCCATCTTCACCAGCCAGACGCGCACTGAGTTGCATCATGCTCTCTTCACCCAGCGGGTAAAGATTGGAAATAAGCCGCTGTAATTCCTCATCAATCAAGTATTGTAGGCTTGCAATCGACTCTTCGAAGACATCGAACACTTCATTGAGAATAGTCAGCCACTGATTTTGCAGACCCTCTGCTTCACTCACCAGCGCCATGCTGAGGATAGTAGTCGCACTCTCAGTCGCGCAGTAGCGATTCAAGCGGCCAAGACGCTGTTCCATACGGTTAGGCGACAGCAACAAGTCGTAATGCAGCGCAATCTTGCGCCCGCCGTGCAGATTGACACCTTCTTCAGCCCGGCGATCGCACACTAAGATCTGGCATTTGCTTCCCTTGCCAAAGCGCACTTCTTTGTCGGGGTTATGGCGCTGGATTTTGCCAATAAATGGTATCATCAGGTCGGTAAATACCTGGTCGGCTACCCATGGCTGGTCACAGAACACCACAATATAAGGGAGTTCTCTGACGTTACTATCCAGAAGTTTTTCCAATACATCAATTAAGCGCTGGCGCTTGCTGTCACACTCCATTTTGCAGCGGTCTATCAGCTCAAGCAGGATCTCCTTCTCGCCATCAAACAGCGGATGCTGCAACAGCGCAAGCTGTGAATCACTATAGAGAAAGCCCTGCACGGCACCAAGTGACTCCTGCTGTAAGCGATAGTTTGCAAGCCGGGCCAGTAGTTCCGGCGTAGCGATAGCGGCTTCAAACAGTAACTGATAAATTGCCGCCAACGTGGGGTCTTGTGGGTGCATCATTATTGCCGATTCGCGCCAGGCGATCATCATGTCGTTGCTGGCGTTCGTCGTGGCATATTTTTTTAGTGATAGGCCGGACAAGCCAGGCATCAGGACACTAATGGCGGGGTTGCTACGGCGGTTGCGTAGCAGGCGGTGGTGCAGACGGTAACGGTTACCAATGTAGTGGCGGATTTTATTGATCAGCAGATCACGCGCCTCACTCCGCAGCGGTTGCATCATATCTAAATGGGGAAGCAACTGTGAAGCCATCCCGTTTAGTACTTCATCCTCAGGAAACATCCTAGTCAACGCTTCCAGGTTCTCTTCCAGCGTCATGTTGTCGTTATCACAGTTAAACGCGTAGAACAGTGAACCTATTTCTTCGCGCTGCTGGATACGCTGCTGAAATTTCTGTAAGCCAGTGTCAGTCAGTGGGTAATTTTTAGCATCCAGCAGATGCAGCATGGCCAGGAAGTTCTTTTCATTGCCAGTTACGGGCGTCGCTGATAGTAATAGCAATTTTTCACTTTGTTGCGCCAAGTAGTTCACACTAGCGTAGCGCTGCTCGTACTCTGCATCCCATGCCCAGGCACCGACCTGATGAGCTTCGTCAATCACCAGCATATCGGGGCGGAACGACAGGGGGTCCGCTGTGCTGAAGGCGGCCATATCAATGATATGGATCGACTTATTAAGCAGTTCCTCCAGGTGAAAACGTGCAGAAAGTTCCTGCTGCCACTGCCGGTGCAGAACTCCAGGCGCCACAATCACCACGCAGTGGGTGAGCGGATTTTCCGTGACGTGTTGACGCACGATCAGCCCAGCTTCGATGGTTTTCCCGAGGCCGACTTCATCAGCCAACAGATAGCGTTGAATAGGGTCAGATAACACCCGACGCGCGACGGCCAACTGGTAAGGTTCGAGTTCAATACTGGACGACAGCGAAGAGGTAATCCCAGCACAAGCGTTGCGTTGTTTCAGCATCTGATGCTGATAAGCTAGACGGGCATCTTGCCAGAAGGGGGTATAGGTAATGCGCTCGGCCAGAAGGGCCGCAGCATCGCTGATAGGGCGATCCCAGCGCACAAAGATATCATTTAAGCTGACATCTTCCTGCTGCTTGTTAGGAAAATGCAAACGCACCCCTCCAGGCACAGCACCAACAACACGTGCAATCTGCCAGTGTGCAACCTCGTAGTCGTAGCGATAAACCAGACTTTCCGCGTGGAGTTCGGCTTTTTTTAGGTGTTTTACTTCGACAGTTTGCTCTATGCCTTCATAATTTACGGGAGAATCGAAATACTTAATTAGAGCATCATTATTGTTAATGCGAATAACTTTGCCGATTCCATAAGGCGAGTCAACGAGGTCGCCAGCTTCAAGGGGCATATATCCATCCATAAATTTGCTGTGCGTAACAGTGATTTTAAAAGCCTTTGATTAATGGTGATTTTTTATACGTATAATATCACTGAATACAAGGTCAATGTCATACACTGCAACCCGTAAAGATGATTGTCAAGGAGGGGGATCACGGTTACTAGTCTACTATGACTTTTAGGGGGATTGGTGGGTAATCCGGGGCGGCCTATGACTTATTTACCGGATTTCAAAACTCGTGAAATGACTAAATTTCAAAAAAAAATTTCGATTTTTCATGAGTTACGAACATATATCGTAACAAGGTCAGCGTTTGATGATAAGAATGAAAGCATGGGGGCTGTCTGGCGCTTGCACAGAATTTGAACTTCTGCACCATATCTGCAGCCCCCACGTCGATAATCAGCACTCGATACTTCTAATGCCAATTGGGTTGTCACCCTTATTTGATATCTGCATTGACAGTTTTCATATAGCTAGTTACCAAATAGTCAGTAACCAAAGATATATCTTTTGAAAGATTTTGCAGTTCGTTCCATTTACGGACGATAGGCTGACCATCAATATCTGTGCCGAAGTTCCACACGCCACTGCTCCATGCACAAAGCGGCTTTATTCGGTTTAGCTCTTCGACAAAACGAGTGTAGGAAGGGATCTCAGTCCAGCCAGGTTCACCTTTATAGTCCTGATGGACCTGATCGATTTCATCCATCAAGCTGCCAAGCGCAAGAATACCAACGCCATGTAACAAGCGGGAATAGCGAGGCTTTTTATCCCAGTCATCAGTAAACACAGTTTCCACAGCCGACCAGAAGTTATTCAGCAATTTCACCATCTTCCCTTCATCCCCCAACCCTGTCGCCGGGTCACGGAAGCGATACAATGCTCCCTCGCGAAGACTGGCATCGATCATTTTGATCATCGAGTTGTCAGCAATAACCCCATCAGGATTGGTCGCCGTTTTGATACGCCCTGCAAGTGAACCTTCGCCGAAGTTCAGTCGTTGAGTCAGCAGTGAAGGAAACTTACGCATTTGCAGATCGGATGGCAAACGACCGTGGGTATGCGGTGCCAGTTCGTATAACAACGTTTTGGGCAACGGTTTTGTGGAGTTAACCAGCATGAACTGTTCACGCTGTTCTTCCGCGTCATTAGCGATAAAAGCGGAGACCGGCATCATAAACGAATTGATTTCTGCATCCCGCAAAGCAGCAGTACGTTGTTGACCATCCACAATAAAACCTGGCTTCTCAAAATCCTTATCTTCGGAGAAAGGTATTACCAGATGTCCCATGTCGTCATTATCTGTAAGCGGTTCAAAACGCACACGCTTATCAAAAGCGATAATCACCGGGTTTGGTATCATCGGATTTGCACTCTCAATGTAGCGCTGAATTTCGCGAATATGGTTACGTACTTCTGGACGCTGATAACCAACCAAACTCTCTTCGCCGCGACGAATACGCGAAATCGCTGCAATTTTGCTGATCTGTTTACCTTCTATCGCAAGGCTATAGAGTTGCCTCTCCTCACCCTGTCGGATTCGCAGGGCAGGAACACGATATTCACTCATGACAGTTCCTCTGAGCGTAATGACAATGTGTGCTGTAAACGGTTGTACAACACCTGAATATTATGGAAACCGCGGCGACGGTTACGTTCTGCTCCGCGGAAAATGATGACATTGATACCGATGGCCTGGCAAATATTGCACTGGCATTGTTTCCAGGGTCGTTCTCCTAGCGTACGTTCATAATCCGCACGAATTTTGTCGGCCTCTTTTTCACCCGAATGCAGACGTTCATAAGCCAGGACTGTATCAAGAGCCTTCTCAAGGGACAAAGCCCCTTTATCGTATTCGAACAGGGCATTCATGGCATCCTTTTCCAGATGCCGTGCAATATCCTGATCAATCACGCCAGATTTAATTTTGCGACTCAAACTTGGATTCGCATCAAACTGAGGGACACGCACAGCGGTATAGGCCGGGCCATCAAGCGTATGATAGTTGTTTTTTCGATCTTTGAAGGCCTGCTGAAGCGGTGTAGTCGAGTCAATACTGGTCACACCAAACTTGATAAAGTCGGAGAAACTCTCTGGACGGGCAATACCAAGCAAGTGAACACGCGTATCACTTTTCAGCAACGGCTTAATCTCTTCGAGAGTCTCTAGGATCTGCGCCGTTTTCAACGGCACCATCCCCCCCATAGTGATATTTTTGTATCCCATGGCCAGCAGGGCCTCTACAGACTGACGGTAGGAGGTTTTGCTCCATCCATGTGCAACGCCAAAGGGGGTGAAACAGGACTTTTGAGACTTATTTAAAAACTCTTGAGCCAAGGTCAGCGTGATATCCTGGCGTCGGCGACACTCAGTCAATACTTCGCCACTGAATACCTCACCAGGTTTTTCATAGCCAAAAACGATATGATCGAGAGAAACGCCATGGTTAAAGCGGGAAGTTTCGTAAAACTCAATCACCTCTTCCACACGGTATGGCGGGACGTCCTGATTAACATAGGTGAAGGCTCCGCAATCACCCATAGTTTCCATATTTTCCGGCAGACGGAAAAAGTGCTTCATTCCATTTCGAAAGTAACGCAAACGCTGGGCACGAGTATATTTGCTTTCGCCGCCGCCAAGACCATCAACTACAGCTTTAGAAACCAGCATACCATCGTAAGGATGAGGAAAAACCTCATGCGGATACTGATCGTCACGTTGACGCACGCGATGTTCGTTACGCGTTTCGCGGAAGAAGTCGAAACTGGGATCGATAAAATCCTGACTATCAGGGAAAAAATACTTTAGCTTCGACAACTTACTCTCCTGTGACGCCACTGCAAAGCCTCAAAAAACGGGGGATTCTACCATGAAACCCAGGCAAGTAGCATTAAGGTTTAGCCTCTCTCAGGGCCATAAACTCAGCCCGAAAACGTTTTTCCTCAAATGAATTTCCCGAGTCACGAAATTCACGCAACGCGTGTGTTGCACTGATACCAGGATTTTTTTCCATAATCTTTAAAATGAAAGACTTAACTTCCTCCGGACTACGACGAATTCCTTTTTTCACTTCACGCTCAGGTAACTCCTTGAGTTCTTCTATTAACTTTTGAGATAACTCATTTAAATCATTGAGTTGTTTTGACGTAAATTCCTTCACAATGTATTTTGCCACACTGATATTAAGCATGAGCATATTGCATCTCAGCCACTGAACCATATTTTGGTTGGTTTTGAAAAGGTATGTAGTTAACCTACCATTGATTTTTTTGGAAGTTATAATAAGCAGTTGTTTTTTCGCATCAACTAGATACTCAAGACCATTAATGATATCTAGTTCAATTGCATTAATATAATCTGGAGAGCCACAGATAATATAATAGTCTCTTTTTCTTTTTTTCATTAATTCTACAATAGATGTAGGATGCTTAGATTTAAAAATAGATCTATTGGTTATTTCTTTCCACCATGTTCTATGAAAACTTTTCCCTACATATTCTTGAGAATACAATGGTATTGATTCGTCATATCCAACAGCAAAGGTCGCTTTATAAGGTACAACATTGTCTTTGTGGTGAAGGAGTCCTAAACCAGCAGAAATAATCCATAAATCAATAGGATAATCATCTAAGATGGCTTTAGCTGTCGCCCAGTGCCCACCTTTATAAAGATCCTCTGCACATACAGTTGCATATGTAGAAATAGCTTCATTCAGAGCATTGCACCAAGAATTCACGAGCACATTTGAAGGGGTTCGGCCTGATGAAAATTGACTCAGACTCAATATATCCCTACTACCGTAGTGTTTGCCGTTTGTACATGTGGTTATTAAGTTGATGTTGCTCACAATCGCCCCCCAGAATCGTGTTACACAAGCTACAGGAGAAAAAAGGGGATGACAAGAACGGAGTAATCAGTCCCTGAAAAAATTTTCAGGGACTGATGTTAGTGAGGAATATACTCGAAATACTCATCTTGAGAATGAGAACATCTTTGGCATCGCCTCAGAATACCTTTTTCCTCAAGAGAGAGACAAAAATTTCGACATGACTCAAGAAGGACGTCAGAATTTTCGTTTTTATCTTTAGAAATCAATGCCCTAGCGAGTGTGTCATAACTAAAACCTCCCGTTGAGTGCGATACAATGCTCATCGCAAGTTGAGTATCGAAAGTTTTCATAGTGCACCTCTGAGTCGCCAGAATAATACAGTTATAAAAAAGTATGGGTTATAGTTCAAGCCGGCTTTTCAAATTCGAACATAGCAAGCATCAGGAATTAGACTACTTGCCAAAGTCATAAGGGCTAACTTCGCTTTCCCTATTCGCATCCAAAAAATCAGCCCACCACTGCAGCATCAGTCGCCGTTCATCAAGATGTTCGGCCTTATGAATGTAAGCTGCGCGTACTGAGTTACGTTCCATATGGCTCATCTGCCTTTCCACTGCATCCCTCGACCACAATCCAGACTCGATCAATGAACTACAGGCCATTGTCCTGAAACCGTGCCCACAAACCTCTACCTTCGTGTCATAACCCATAACGCGCAGCGCCTTGTTCACCGTGTTTTCACTCATCGGTTTGCGATGGTCATGATCGCCGATGAAAACAAAATCGCGATCACCACTAAGTTTGTACACATCTTTAAGAATCGCTAAAGCTTGATGAGAAAGCGGCACCAGATGAGGCGTACGCATTTTTGAACCACGCTGTGAATGCTTTACTCCTTCAATAGCTTCGCGCTCTGCAGGTATTGTCCACATTGATGTTTCGAAATCGATCTCAGACCAACGGGCAAAGCGTAGTTCACTTGAACGAATGAATACCAAGAGCGTGAGTTCGACGGCAAGCCTAGTAAGGGGTCTTCCGGTATAGCTATCAATGCGCTTCAGAAGCTCAGGGATTCGCTTCAACTGCAGAGCAGGCCGATGCTGCCTGTTACTTGAAGCAACAGCGCCAGCCATCTCCTGCGCGGGGTTGTAGTCCAGCAAACCACTTTGTACGGCGTAGCGCATAATTGCCGTGGTGCGCTGCTGTAGACGGGAAGCCACTTCAAGACGCCCAGACAACTCAACAGCTTTGATGGGCGCTAAAAGGTCGCGCGTTTTTAGTTCGGCAATATTCCGCTTACCTATGGCAGGGAAGAGATTGTCCTCTAGGCTTTTAAGCACTCGTCGACTATGTTCTTCCGACCACTTTTTATTTGTGGCATGCCACTCAATAGCAAGCTGCTCAAAAGTACGTGCTTCCTCCTGCTCAATCTTATCATTTTTCTTTTTATCTCCCGGATCGATGCCGTTTGCTAAAAGCTTACGAGCGTCATCGCGACGAGCTCTGGCATCTGCAAGAGATACGTCAGGGTAAACACCTAAAGCCAGCATCTTTTGCTTTCCGCCATAGCGGTACTGCAGACGCCAGTATCTTGAACCATTTGGGTGGACGAGAAGATGCATACCATTGCCATCGGTCAGTTTGTATTGCTTATCCGTTGGCTTGGCTGTTCTGACTTTGATGTCTGTTAGAGCCATGCTTATCCCCTCCCTGTTGGTACAAGCATTATCGAACCGGAAATACCATCATCTGTACCAACATCTGTTGGTAGATGTACGTTGAAGTCGATTGACCTTAAGAGAGTTAATATAGCGGGAATGATGGGTAAATACTGGATTTCAGGCACAAAAAAAGACGTCCGTTGACGTCTATTGATGTTCCGATGGTGCCGAAGGCCGGACTCGAACCGGCACGTATTTCTACGGTTGATTTTGAATCAACTGCGTCTACCGATTTCGCCACTTCGGCACTGAAGGGTATGCGGAAAACGAGTGGATTATACCTGTCGCACGCCACCTTGCAAGCGGCACCGCGCGTTCTGCGCGCTAAGTGTTGAAAAAATCAGCGTTCCCTGAACCGGGTCACACTCTTTGCCCTTCACCAAACCATTTTCCTGGCGCATTCCGCTAAGCACCGCCCTGCCGCTTGCTCTACACTGTCAGTTCAACACCATAGTGAGGGAAGTACGATGTCCATCATCAAAAGCTACGCCGCGAAAAATGCGGGCGATACTCTGGAATTTTGGGAGTACGACGCGGGGGAACTTCTGCCGGAAGATGTGGAAGTTCAGGTTGATTACTGCGGGGTCTGCCATTCCGATTTGTCGATGATCGATAACGAATGGGGTATGTCCCAGTATCCGCTGGTTGCGGGTCATGAGGTGATTGGTCATGTGGTGGCGCTGGGTAGCGCTGCGCAGAATAAAGGCCTGAAAGTGGGCCAGCGCGTGGGCATTGGCTGGACGGCGCGCAGCTGTGGGCATTGCGATGCCTGTATCAGCGGCAATCAGATCAACTGTACGGAAGGGTCGCTGCCGACCATTCTGAATCGCGGTGGCTTTGCCGATAAGCTGCGCGCAGACTGGCAGTGGGTGATCCCGCTACCGGAGAACATCGATATCGAAACCGCAGGCCCGCTGCTGTGCGGCGGTATCACCGTCTTTAAACCGTTGCTGATGCATCACGTGACGGCCACCAGCCGCGTTGGGGTTATCGGTATTGGCGGGCTTGGGCACATTGCTATCAAACTGCTGCGCGCGATGGGTGCGGACGTGACGGCATTCAGCTCCAATCCATCGAAAGAGCAGGAAGTGCGCGCGATGGGCGCCGATAACGTGGTGAACAGCCGCGATCCGGAAGCGCTGAAAGCGCTGGCTGGCCAGTTCGATTTGATTATCAATACCGTAAGCGTTGACCTCGACTGGCAGCCGTACTTCGAAGCGCTGGCCTCTGGCGGTAACTTCCATACGGTTGGTGCGGTGCTGAAACCGCTGCAGGTGCCCGCCTTTACGCTGATTGGCGGCGACCGCAGTATCTCCGGGTCGGCAACGGGTAACCCGGCCGAACTGCGTAAGTTGATGAAGTTTGCCGGGCGTAGCGGCGTGACGCCTACGACCGAACTGTTCCCCATGTCGAAGATTAACGATGCGTTGCAGCATTTGCGCGACGGGAAAGCCCGTTACCGTGTGGTGCTGAAGGCTGATTTTTGATGCCATTCCGGCGGCTTTGCCGCCGGTTCTCTCGTTTAGCCTTTTGCCAGTGCGGCAAACACGTCTGCCACCGCCACAGCGCCCGGGTCGGTCACACCTGCGAGGTTCTGGCTGTTGACGTACGACGCTCGCCCCGCGCCTGCTTTTTGCATGGACGCGGTTTTCTCGGCCCCGACTTTTGCGGCATGAGCGGCGGCAGGCAGATCTTTGTCACGCAAGGCCTCCAGCGCCGGTTGCAGGGCGTCGATAAGCGTGCGGTCGCCGAGATCGGCTCCGCCGTACTGTTTCATCTGCGCCAGCCCTTTCAATAGCGCATCCGCCAGCGCGTCGCCACGCTGGAGGGATTGCCCGGCAGCGGTAAAGAAGATGGACATCAGCACGCCACTGGAACCGCCCATCACCGTAGCAAGCCGATCGCCTACCAGTTGCAGCAGTTGCGCGCTGTTGTTAAGCGGCAGTTCGCCCTTGTCGAGCAGATCAGCGATGTCACGCGCGCCCAGCGCAAAGGTGGAGCCGGTGTCGCCGTCGCCGACTTTAGCATCCAGCGCGTTCAGACGGTTCTCCAGTTGGATAAGCGTTTGAACTATCTGACTTACTCGTGCGGCAACCGTCGGGTTATCGGACGGCCGAATGTCCAGGTCATCGTACACTTTGCTGTGTTTGACGGTTTTTACCGGTGCGAAGGCGACCGGTTTTAACCAGCCTACCGTTTCCACATCCGCCTGTAAGGCGCGTTCAAAATCCGGTGTCAGTTTTAATACCGAAAGCGAGAAGCCTTTCATATCCAGCGAACTCACCAGCGGCGCCGGGCCAATCAGCCAGGCAATCTGTTCCTGTAATGCCGAGTGCGCCAGCTCTTTGGCGAGCAGTGCCATCTCCAGCGCCGAGACGCCGCCGAGGTTGTTGATAAGCACCGCCACCCGTGCATCGCCAACCTGCGCTTTGAGTGGCTTAACCAGCATGTCGATCAGCGCTTTACTGTTGTGGCTTTCGACCACCGATGCGCCCGGTTCACCGTGAATACCCAGTCCCAGTTCCACTTGCCCCGGTTTAATGCGCCCTTGCGCGTCGTCGCTGCCCGGCAGGTTGCAGTTCTCCATCGCCACGCCCAGGCTGAAGACGTTGTCGCTTGCCTGTTGCGCGATGTCACGTACTTCACTAAGCGATTTACCGTGCTCGGCCGCGTAGCCCGCAATTTTATGCACCAGCGCGGTGCCTGCGATGCCACGCGGCTGTTTGTTGTCCGGCAGCGCGATATCATCGGCGACAATCACCATCTCGACCTTCAGACCGTAGCGTTTGGCTTTCTCCGCCGCCAGGCCGAAGTTAAGGCGATCCCCGGTATAGTTTTTGACGATTAAGAGGCAACCCCGGTCACCCGTCACCGCCACAATGGCGTTAAGTACTGCATCGACGCTGGGCGAGGCGAATAAATCACCGCATACCGCCGCCGTCAGCATGCCTTTTCCAACGAACCCTGCATGGGCGGGCTCATGCCCGGCCCCCCCGCCGGAAATCACCGCTACCCGGCTTTTATCCCAGTCGCTGCGCGCGACAATCCGAATCGCCGGGTCAATATCGAGCCGCATCAGGTTGCCGTGCGGTGCGGATAACACTAAACCTTCAATCGCATCGTTGACCAGCTGTTTGCGATCGTCATAAAAGAATCTGGACATAACCTTCCAAAAAAATGCAAACCGTATGCAAAGCATAGTTCGCGCTGGATAAAGCGCCGCAAAGCTCAGAATTTCCTGCCGCCTTTTGCTGGCAATTTGCCTATACTCGACGCAGATAAATGGAGGAAAAATTAAATGAGCGCACCTTTGCTAATTGCACGCACGCAGGATAAAGAGCTGCATCTGTTGCCGGGAATGGCGAATCGTCACGGGCTAATCACCGGTGCGACCGGTACCGGGAAGACCGTCACCCTGCAAAAGATGGCGGAGTCGTTCTCAGAGATTGGCGTGCCGGTGTTTATGGCGGATGTAAAAGGTGACCTGACGGGCGTTGCGCAGGCAGGCCAGGCATCAAAAAAGCTTCAGGAGCGCCTGAGCAAGATTGGCGTCACAGACTGGGAGCCGCACGCAAATCCGGTGGTAGTATGGGATATCTTCGCCGAGAAAGGCCACCCGTTGCGCGCGACAGTGTCAGATCTCGGCCCGCTGCTGCTGGCACGTCTGCTGAATCTTAACGAAGTGCAGACCGGCGTGCTGAACATTATCTTCCGCATCGCCGACGACCAGGGCTTACTGCTGCTGGACTTTAAAGATCTGCGCGCCATTACCCAATACATCGGTGATAACGCGAAGTCATTCCAGAATCAGTACGGCAATATCAGTAGCGCGTCGGTGGGGGCGATTCAGCGCGGGCTGCTGACGCTGGAGCAGCAAGGTGCCGAGCATTTCTTTGGCGAGCCGATGCTGGATATCAAAGACTGGATGCGCACCGACAACAACGGTAAAGGCATCATTAACATCCTCAGCGCCGAGAAGCTCTATCAGATGCCGAAACTCTACGCAGCCAGCCTGCTGTGGATGCTCTCCGAGCTTTATGAACAGCTACCGGAAGCAGGCGATCTTGAGAAACCGAAACTGGTGTTCTTCTTTGATGAAGCGCACCTGCTGTTCAACGATGCACCGCAGGTGCTGCTGGATAAAATCGAGCAGGTGATCCGCCTGATTCGTTCAAAAGGCGTGGGCGTCTATTTTGTGTCGCAAAACCCGTCGGATATTCCGGATGCGGTGCTCGGCCAGTTGGGCAACCGCGTGCAGCATGCGCTGCGTGCCTTTACGCCAAAAGATCAGAAAGCGGTGAAAACGGCGGCGCAAACCATGCGCGCGAATCCGGCGTTTGATACAGAAAAAGCGATTCAGGAATTGGGTACCGGCGAGGCGTTAATCTCGTTCCTGGATGCCAAAGGCAGCCCGTCGGTGGTCGAACGCGCGATGGTAATTGCGCCATGCTCACGTATGGGGCCGGTTACCGACGATGAGCGTAACGGGCTGATCAACAACTCGCCGTTGTACGGGAAATATGAAGATGCGGTCGATCGCGAGTCTGCATTCGAAATGTTGCAAAAAGACGTACAGGCGAGCACCGAAAAGGCCAACGCCCCAGCAGCCAAAGGCAAAGCGGTTGAAGTCGATGACGGTATTCTTGGCGGGCTGAAGGATATTTTGTTCGGCACCACCGGGCCGCGCGGCGGCAAGAAAGATGGCATCGTGCAAACAGCGGCGAAAAGCGCGGTGCGCCAGGTGACCAACCAGATTGTGCGTGGGATGCTGGGGAGTTTGCTCGGGGGAAGACGGCGGTAAGGGGTTGTGCGGTCTGTTCCCCTCACCCTGGCCCTCTCCCGCAGGGAGAGGGGACGGTTCAGAGCAACAGGTTAGCCGGAAACAACAAGGGAGCTTTCGCTCCCTTTTTCAAAACGTTATGCTTTTCGCATCATCAGCCAGAGGCTAATCACGAAGAAGCTGGCGCTGGGCAGCAGCGCGCCAATCACTGGCGGGATGCCGTAAACCAGCGTCAACGGGCCGAAGATTTGGTCAAGTACATAGAACACAAAACCAAAGCTGATACCGGTGACGACACGCACACCCATCGGCACGCTACGCAGCGGGCCGAAGATGAACGACAGCGCCATCAGCATCATGACCGCCACTGAGAGCGGCTGGAAGACTTTGCTCCACATATTAAGCTGATAACGGCCGGAATCCTGGCCACTCGACTTCAGGTACTTCACATAGTTGTGCAGGCCGCTGATGGAAAGCGCATCCGGGTCTAACGCCACCACGCCAAGTTTGTCAGGCGTGAGGTTGGTTTTCCAGGTGCCGCTTACGGTTTGCGCGCCAGTGATTTGCTTGCTGTCCGTCAGATTAGATTCATCCACCTGCGACAAACGCCACACCTTGTTTTCCGGATCAAATTTCGCGGAGGCCGCGTAGCGAACGGACTGCAGACGTTTCTCCGGGTTGAAGGAGTAAATGCTTACCCCACCCAGTTCGTCGTTACCTTTCACCCGTTCGATATAAACAAAGTTATGGCCATCTTTCGCCCACATCCCCTGTTGGGTTGAGAGCAACGAACCACCATACATCGCCTGCGCACGGTAGTTACGCGCCATCTGCTCGCCCTGCGGAGCAACCCATTCGCCCATCGCCATGGTCAGCAGTACCAGCGGAATCGCCGTTTTCATTACGGACAACGCCACCTGCATACGCGTAAAGCCGGAAGCCTGCATCACCACCAGTTCACTGCGCTGCGCCAGCATCCCCAGACCTAACAGCGCCCCCAGCAGGGCCGCCATCGGGAAGAAGATTTGGATATCTTTTGGCATGCTGAGCAGGGTATACACCCCGGCGCCCAGCGCATCGTAGTTCCCCTGCCCGGCTTTTTTAAGCTGGTCGACAAACTTAATGATGCCGGAGAGCGACACCAGCATGAACAGCGTCATCATGATGGTGGTAAAGATGGTTTTACCGATATAGCGGTCAAGAACACCAAATGGCTGCATCACACCGCTCCTTTAGCCGAGAAACGCGCACGGAAGCGACGCATCGGGATGGTATCCCACAGGTTCAACACGATCGCCAGCGCCAGATAGGAGAGGTTCACCACCCACATCCAGATTGCCGGGTCGAGCTTGCCTTTGCCGCCATTTGATTTGAGCGAGGTTTGCAGCAGGAAGAAAACCAGATACAGCAGCATCGCCGGCAGCATCGACAGCACACGGCCCTGACGCGGATTGACCACGCTCAGCGGAACCACCATCAGCGCCATTATAGCCACCGTCAGCACGAGCGTGATACGCCAGTGGAATTCAGCGCGCGCGCGGTCATTGTTGGTGTTCCACAGGGTGCGCATGTCCATTTGATCGGTGTCGTTCGGATCCAGCGTCACCGCCTGATGACCGACAATCGCCTGGTAATCTTTAAAATCGGTAATGCGGAAATCACGCAGCATCGCGGTACCTTCAAAGCGGGTACCTTCGTTTAAGGTCACCACCTGAGAACCATCTTTCAACTGCGAGAGATGGCCGGAATCGGCCACTACAACGGAAGGACGCGCGTTACCTTTCGGGCGCAACTGCGCAAGAAACACATCTTTAAAACTGCTACCATCGACGCTTTCAATAAACAGCACCGAGTTGCCGTCCGTCGCCTGCTGAAACTGACCCGCCGCCAGCGCCGCAAGGCCTGGGTTGGCTTTCGCTTCCGCCAGCACTTCATCCTGGTGGCGAGAGGACCACGGCCCTGCCCACATGACATTCACTGCCGCGATAATACTGGTGAACAGCGCCAGTACCATGGCGGCTTTAATCAGCACGGCTTTACTGAGGCCGCAGGCATGCATCACCGTAATTTCACTTTCGGTGTAGAGTTTGCCCAGCGTCATCAATAAGCCAAGGAACAGGCTCAGGGGGAGGATCAATTGCGCCATTTCAGGCACGCCCAGCCCCAGCAATGAGAGCACCAGGTTTGTCGGGATCTCGCCGTCTACCGCCGCGCCGAGGATCCTCACCAGTTTCTGACAAAAGAAGATCAGAAGCAGGATGAAGAGGATCGCAAGCTGGCTTTTAAGCGTCTCCCGCACCAGATATCTTATGATTATCACTATAAATACGCCCGTAAAAACCCGTCTTATTGCAGGAAAATAGCTTGTTTCATGGCTTAAACGTCATTTATTCTCTTGAGTCGTCGAAAACATCGCTAAGATTAGATGACTCAGCGGTTTCACGTTTCAGGACTTGCTTCTGACGTGCCAACACCGTAATAACGTTAAGATTAACACGAAGTCACCGCAACAGCGGAAATGAGTTACGAAAGCTTGCAATTCTAACTGTAGCCACCGCCGTTGTCTTTAAGATTCAGGAGCGTAGTCCATGGAGTTCAGTGTAAAAAGCGGTAGCCCGGAAAAACAGCGGAGCGCCTGCATCGTGGTCGGCGTTTTTGAACCGCGCCGTCTTTCCCCGATTGCCGAACAGCTCGATAAAATCAGCGACGGCTATATCAGCGCCCTGCTGCGTCGCGGCGAACTGGAAGGTAAACCTGGCCAGACGCTGTTGCTGCACCACGTTCCGAACGTGCTGTCAGAGCGCATTCTGCTGATTGGCTGCGGTAAAGAACGCGAGCTTGATGAGCGTCAGTATAAGCAGGTCATTCAGAAAACCATCAACACCCTGAATGATACCGGGTCGATGGAAGCCGTTTGCTTCCTGACCGAGCTGCACGTTAAGGGCCGCAACAACTACTGGAAAGTGCGTCAGGCCGTAGAAACGGCAAAAGAGACGCTGTACAGCTTCGATCAGCTGAAAACGAATAAAACTGAGCCGCGCCGTCCGCTGCGTAAAATGGTCTTCAACGTGCCAACCCGCCGTGAACTGACCAGCGGTGAACGTGCGATTCAGCACGGCCTGGCCATTGCCGCCGGGATTAAAGCCGCGAAAGATCTTGGCAATATGCCGCCAAACATCTGTAACGCCGCGTACCTCGCATCGCAGGCGCGCCAGTTGGCAGACAGCTACAGCAAGAACGTGGTAACCCGCGTGATTGGCGAGCAGCAGATGAAAGAGCTGGGTATGCATTCGTATCTGGCAGTCGGCCACGGTTCGCAGAACGAATCGCTGATGTCGGTGATTGAGTATAAAGGTAACACCTCCGAAGATGCCCGCCCGATCGTACTGGTCGGCAAAGGCCTGACCTTCGATTCCGGCGGTATCTCCATCAAGCCTGCCGAAGGCATGGACGAGATGAAGTACGACATGTGCGGCGCGGCGGCAGTCTATGGCGTAATGCGCATGGTAGCGGAACTTCAGTTGCCGATTAACGTGGTTGGCGTGCTGGCAGGCTGTGAAAACATGCCGGGCGGGCGCGCATATCGCCCGGGCGACGTGCTGACGACGATGTCCGGTCAAACGGTCGAAGTGCTGAACACCGACGCCGAAGGCCGTCTGGTACTGTGCGACGTGTTAACCTACGTTGAGCGTTTCGAGCCGGAAGCAGTTATCGATGTGGCGACGCTGACCGGCGCGTGCGTGATTGCACTGGGCCATCACATCACGGGCCTGATGTCGAACCACAATCCGCTGGCGCACGAGCTGATTGGCGCGTCTGAGCAGGCGGGCGATCGCGCATGGCGTCTGCCGCTGGCCGATGAGTTCCAGGATCAACTGGAGTCGAACTTTGCCGATATGGCAAACATCGGTGGCCGTCCTGGCGGCGCGATTACCGCGGGCTGCTTCCTGTCGCGCTTTACGCGTAAGTACAACTGGGCTCACCTGGATATCGCGGGTACCGCATGGCGCTCCGGTAAAGCCAAAGGCGCCACGGGCCGCCCGGTAGCGCTGCTGTCGCAGTTCCTGCTTAATCGCGCCGGGTTTAACGGCGAAGAGTAAATTAAGGCTTTAAGGGAAACACCCTCACCCCGCCCTCTCCCTTAGGGAGAGGGAGAAAACCAGAGCAGGTCTTTGAACTTTGCACTGTCAGTCCCCTCTCCCTGAGGGAGAGGGTTAGGGTGAGGGGTCCAACACATTTAAATCCACCACAAGAAGCCCCATATATGAAGAATGCGACGTTCTATCTTCTGGACAACGAAACCACCGTCGATGGCTTGAGCGCCGTCGAGCAACTGGTGTGCGATGTTGCCGCAGAACGTTGGCGCAGTGGTAAGCGCGTGCTGATTGCCTGTGAAGATGAGCAGCAGGCCATTCGCCTGGATGAAGCGCTATGGGCGCGCCCGGCGGAGAGTTTTGTGCCGCATAATCTCGCGGGCGAAGGCCCACGCGGTGGTGCGCCGGTCGAAATTGCCTGGCCGCAAAAGCGTAACAGTAGCCCGCGCGATATACTGATCAGTCTGCGACTCAATTTCGCAGATTTTGCCACCGCTTTCACAGAAGTGATAGACTTCGTTCCTTACGAAGATTCGCTTAAACAACTGGCGCGCGAACGATACAAAGCTTACCGCGTGGCTGGTTTCAACCTGAACACGGCAACCTGGAAATAATGGAAAAGACATACAACCCACAAGATATCGAACAGCCGCTTTACGAGCACTGGGAAAAGCAGGGCTATTTCAAACCGAATGGCGATGAAAGCCAGGAAAGTTTCTGCATCATGATCCCGCCGCCGAACGTCACCGGCAGTTTGCATATGGGTCACGCCTTCCAGCAAACCATCATGGATACCATGATTCGCTACCAGCGCATGCAGGGTAAAAACACCCTCTGGCAGGCGGGGACCGACCATGCCGGTATCGCCACCCAGATGGTGGTTGAGCGCAAAATTGCCGCTGAAGAAGGTAAAACCCGTCACGACTATGGACGCGATGCGTTCATCGACAAAATCTGGCAGTGGAAAGCGGAATCCGGCGGCACCATTACCCGTCAGATGCGCCGTCTTGGCAACTCTGTGGACTGGGAGCGCGAGCGCTTCACCATGGACGAAGGGCTTTCCAATGCCGTGAAAGAAGTCTTCGTACGCCTCTACAAAGAAGACCTGATTTACCG
The DNA here is from genome assembly GCF_965231525.1 of Pseudocitrobacter faecalis. Lineage (NCBI taxonomy): Bacteria > Pseudomonadati > Pseudomonadota > Gammaproteobacteria > Enterobacterales > Enterobacteriaceae > Pseudocitrobacter > Pseudocitrobacter faecalis. The sequence continues at coordinate 3,886,105 of NZ_CBDDNJ010000002.1, forward strand.
TGGCAAGCGCCTGGTAAACTGGGATCCGAAACTGCGTACCGCCATCTCTGACCTGGAAGTGGAAAACCGCGAGTCAAAAGGCTCAATGTGGCACATCCGCTATCCGCTGGCCGACGGCGCGAAAACCGCAGACGGTAAAGATTATCTGGTTGTCGCCACCACCCGCCCGGAAACCGTGCTGGGCGATACCGGCGTGGCCGTGAACCCGGAAGATCCGCGTTATAAAGATCTGATCGGTAAATTCGTTGTCCTGCCGCTGGTTAACCGCCGCATTCCGATCGTGGGCGACGAACACGCCGACATGGAAAAAGGCACCGGCTGCGTGAAAATCACGCCGGCGCATGATTTCAACGACTATGAAGTCGGTCGTCGTCATCAACTGCCGATGATTAACATTCTGACCTTTGATGGTGACATTCGCGAAACGGCGGAAGTGTACGACACCAAAGGTAACGAATCTGACGTTTACTCCAATGAGATCCCGGCAGAGTTCCAGAAACTGGAACGTTTTGCCGCGCGTAAAGCGATCGTTGCCGCCGTTGATGCCCTCGGCCTGCTGGAAGAGATTAAACCGCACGATCTGACCGTGCCTTACGGCGACCGTGGCGGCGTGGTTATCGAACCGATGCTGACCGATCAGTGGTATGTACGTGCCGATGTACTGGCGAAACCGGCAGTTGAAGCGGTTGAAAACGGCGACATTCAGTTTGTGCCGAAGCAGTACGAAAACATGTACTTCTCCTGGATGCGCGATATTCAGGACTGGTGTATCTCTCGCCAACTGTGGTGGGGTCACCGTATCCCGGCATGGTACGACAACGAAGGTAACGTCTACGTTGGCCGCACCGAAGAAGAAGTGCGTCAGGAAAACAACCTCGGCGCCGACGTCGCCCTGCGTCAGGACGAAGACGTTCTTGATACCTGGTTCTCTTCCGCGCTGTGGACTTTCTCCACCCTCGGCTGGCCGGAAAACACCGACGCCCTGCGTCAGTTCCACCCAACCAGCGTGATGGTGTCCGGCTTCGACATCATCTTCTTCTGGATTGCCCGCATGATCATGATGACCATGCACTTCATTAAAGATGAAAATGGCAAGCCGCAGGTACCGTTCCACACCGTTTACATGACCGGCCTGATTCGTGATGACGAAGGCCAGAAGATGTCCAAATCCAAGGGTAACGTAATTGACCCACTGGATATGGTTGACGGAATTTCGCTGGCAGACCTGCTGGAGAAACGCACCGGCAACATGATGCAGCCACAGATGGCGGAGAAAATCCGCAAGCGTACCGAGAAACAGTTCCCGAACGGCATCGAGCCGCACGGCACTGACGCCCTGCGCTTCACCCTGGCGGCGCTGGCGTCTACCGGTCGCGATATCAACTGGGACATGAAACGCCTGGAAGGTTACCGTAACTTCTGTAACAAGCTGTGGAACGCTAGCCGCTTTGTGCTGATGAACACCGAAGATCAGGATTGCGGCTTCAACGGCGGCGAAATGACGCTGTCGCTGGCAGACCGCTGGATTCTGGCGGAATTCAACCAGACCGTGAAAGCGTACCGTGAAGCGCTGGATAGCTACCGCTTCGATATCGCTGCGGGCATTCTCTATGAATTCACCTGGAACCAGTTCTGCGACTGGTATCTGGAGCTGACCAAGCCGGTGATGACCGGGGGCTCTGAAGCGGAACTGCGTGGTACTCGCCATACGCTGGTGACCGTGCTGGAAGGTCTGCTGCGCCTCGCGCATCCGATCATTCCGTTTATCACCGAAACCATCTGGCAGCGTGTGAAAGTGATTTGCGGTATCACCGCCGATACCATCATGCTGCAGCCGTTCCCGGAATTCGATGCGTCTCAGGTGGATGAAGCGGCACTGGCCGATACCGAGTGGCTGAAACAGGCGATCGTCGCTGTACGTAACATCCGTGCAGAAATGAACATCGCCCCAGGCAAACCGCTGGAACTGCTGCTGCGCGGTTGCAGTAAAGATGCGGAGCGTCGTGTAAACGATAACCGTAGCTTCCTGCTGAACCTGGCGCGTCTGGAGAGCATCACCGTGCTGCCAGCCGATGAAAAAGGCCCGGTATCGGTAACCAAAATCATCGACGGCGCTGAGCTGCTGATCCCGATGGCTGGCCTTATCAACAAAGAAGATGAGCTGGCGCGTCTGGCGAAAGAAGTGGCGAAAATCGAAGGTGAAATCAGCCGCATCGAAAGCAAACTGTCTAACGAAGGCTTTGTGGCGCGTGCGCCGGAAGCAGTGATCGCCAAAGAGCGTGAGAAGCTGGACGGTTACGCTGAAGCGAAAGCCAAGCTGATTGAACAGCAGGCGGTCATCGCCGCGCTGTAATGCCCTGAGGTTGTGCCTGTTTAGTTGCCGGATGCCGCATTGCGTATCCGGCCTCCACTCAGGCACGCACCCAATTTTCCTTCCTGAATTATCCTCGCTTGCACTCACCCGCCCTGCGGTGTTATTAACTGCATATCTCCGTCACAAATTATTTCGAGTTTCGCTATGAGTGTTATATCCCCGGTCGCCGCCACGCTGCGCCCGCTCACCGCTGACGATAATCCCGCTATTGCCAGCGTTATTCGCCAGGTCTCCGCTGAATATGGCCTGACCGCCGACAAAGGCTATACCGTTGCCGATCCGAATCTGGACGAGCTGTATGAGGTTTACAGCCAGCCTGGTGCCGCGTATTGGGTGGTTGAGCAAGATGGTCAGGTGGTTGGCGGCGGTGGCGTTGCACCGTTAGGCTGTAGCGAACCGGATATCTGCGAATTGCAGAAGATGTATTTTCTTTCTTCTGTGCGCGGTCAGGGGCTGGCGAAGAAGTTAGCGCTGATGGCGCTCGATCACGCGCGTGAACAGGGTTTCAGGCACTGCTATCTCGAAACCACCGAGTTTCTGCGCGAAGCCATTGGTTTGTATGAGCACTTAGGCTTCGAGCATATCAGCGAACCGTTGGGCTGCACCGGCCACGTGGATTGTGAAGTGCGGATGCTGAAAGCGCTTTAATGCGTTCGATTCACATCGGCACGCCGCTATGAAAACGAAACTCGTCATCCGGCGTGCTAATTAATGCCGCTTCCACTTCACCGAAGAAGCGCACGCGCGGGGTAATATCCGTTTTCGATACCTGCTGCGCCAGCGCCAGATAATCCTGATAATGGCGGGCTTCAGAGCGCAGCAGTGAGAGATAAAACTTCTGCAATGGCTCATCGAGGTACGGCGCCAGCGCGGCAAAACGCTCGCAGGAACGCGCTTCGATATAGGCTCCGCAAATCAGTTTATCAATCAGCGTCAGCGGCTCGTGCGTACGCACCTCCTTGAGCATGCCTTTCGCGTAGCGGCTGGCGGTGATCTTGACATAAGGGATCTGACGCGCGGCCATCGCTTCGCGGACCTGCCAGAAGTGATGCAACTCCTCTTTGATCAACAGCACCATGCTGTCGATCAGTGCCTGCCCCCACGGATCGTCGGTCTGCGGCATTACGCTTTTGCCTATTTGTTTATGTAGCGCGACAAAATCCGGCTCCGGCCCATCGCGAAACGCAAACGCTTCATACGGTTGTAGCCACGCCAGTAGCGCGTCTGCGCCCTGTTTATCGGCGACATATTTACGCACCAGCAGCATAGCCGTTTGCGCCGCTTTCAACTCGCACACCAAATGGTCGGTTAACAAAAGCGGCAAATTCGCCGGGTCACGGGCTTTATCAAGCCAGGCCTGTGGGGTAGCGCAGTGAAGGAAAGTAAGAACGGGGGAGAGTATGTGCGGGTAATCCATGCTTTATCCTTGCCCCACGGCAGCAGGCGCTGCCGTGGGAGAGTGATGCTTAGTGACGTACACCATCATCATCTTCGTCGACGTCATCTTCGTCGTCGCCTTCTTCGCCGTTAGGATCTTCGTAGTAAGTGCCCCAACCGTCATATTCGACTTCAAATTTCTCAGCCAGCGTCATCAGTTGCTCAACCTGTGCGTCGATGAGATCGGCATTCAGCGCGGATTCGCTGAGGATATCGCAGCAGATGACGGTGTCGCCCTCTTCCACTTCCAGCTCTTCCGGTTCGGTCACTTCGTAGCCCATTTTGAAGGCTTCAACCGCGAACTTCTCCAGCGCGTCGAAGTCATCGGCAGAGAGGTGGTGTTCAATGGTATACAGCGCATCAGGATCGCTGCCGTCTTCCAGCAGTTCTTCAATGATCAGGCGCGTCTCTTCACGCTGCTCTTCCAGTAATTCCGGGTTTGCCATGGCTCGTTCCTCGTAATGTGGCGTTACTCTTATTGTCACATACCGCAAGCATTGCCTCCACCTTTACGAGAAAGATTTGTGTACCGGGGTTGCAATTGAATATTCATACATATAAATTGAATTTTAATTCAATAGATGGCACTAGCCATGCGAGGACAAGATGTCGAATTTTTATCAAAAGCATTTTTTAAAATTACTCGATTTTACCCCTGCTGAGTTAAACACCCTGCTACAACTCGCCGCCCAACTGAAAGCCGATAAAAAAAGCGGCAAAGAGACGCAAAAACTGACCGGTAAAAACATCGCGCTCATCTTCGAAAAAGACTCGACCCGCACACGATGCTCTTTCGAAGTTGCCGCATACGATCAGGGCGCTCGCGTGACCTATCTCGGCCCAAGTGGCAGCCAGATTGGCCACAAAGAATCGATTAAAGACACCGCTCGCGTGCTGGGCCGGATGTATGACGGTATTCAGTATCGCGGCTACGGCCAGGAGATTGTTGAGACGCTGGCGCAATACGCGGGCGTACCGGTGTGGAACGGCTTGACCAACGAATTTCATCCAACACAATTGTTGGCTGATTTGCTTACCATGCAGGAGCATTTACCGGGTAAAGCCTTCAATGAGATGACGCTGGTTTATGCAGGTGACGCGCGTAACAACATGGGCAATTCGATGCTGGAAGCTGCCGCGTTGACCGGGCTTGATCTGCGTCTGGTTGCCCCACAGGAATGCTGGCCGGAAGAGAGCCTGGTGACCGAATGTAAAGCGCTGGCGCTGAAGAATGGCGGTAACATTACCCTCACCGAAGATATTGCGGCGGGTGTGAAGGGCGCTGACTTTATCTACACCGACGTGTGGGTATCAATGGGCGAAGCCAAAGAGAAATGGGCGGAACGCATTGCGCTGCTGCGTGATTATCAGGTGAATAGCCAAATGATGGCGCTCACCGGCAACCCGCAGGTGAAATTCCTCCATTGCCTGCCTGCGTTCCATGACGATCAGACCACGCTCGGCCAAAAAATGGCCGAAGAGTATGGGCTGTACGGTGGGATGGAAGTCACCGACAAGGTATTTGAATCCCCGGCAAGCATCGTTTTCGACCAGGCCGAAAACCGCATGCACACTATCAAAGCGGTGATGGTGGCGACGTTAAGCCAGTAAGAGAATATCTCTCCGGCCTGGGTGCGCGAAGCATGTAGGCCGGAGAAGAGCTTTACTCGACCAGCATCTTCACAACAATTTTGCGTACTTTCGCTGGCGTCCCGACCGCACACAGCGGCTTATGCACTTCACCCGGATAGAAGACCACGAAATCGCCTTCGTTCAGAACGACCGTTTTCTCTTCATTTCCTTCCGGCAGGAAAGCGATGTCTTTATCCGCCAGCCAGTCGGTCTCCGGCGCGCCCGCGGGCAGCGTGCTGAAGGTCATACCTTCTTGCCCTTTCACCAAAATCTGGATATCCAGATAACGCGCGTGATACTCGGCACGGCGCTGTTCACACGGCTCGGTCATATCTTCCGCTACCAGATAAAAGGCGCGGTCGCCGTCGATGGGATGTTTGCCCAACGCGGTGGCATCAGTCACTTCAGCTTTAACATGCGCGATCGCCTGGCGCAGGGCTTCCGGCAGCCACGGCTGCACATTATGGATGTTGCCAACAATCATGGTAATACCTCAATTAAAACATCGTTTCATTTTCATTTGTTATACGAGAATTCTGGCTGCCATACCACTACTTTTTCCGGCGCATCAGCGGAACTATGATCGACGACAATATGTTTCATTAATGTTAAACTTGTTATCTAATAGAAAAGCGATACCACGCAAAACATAAAACATGCCTTTTCCCATCTAATAAAAAAATAAGAATATTCGATATACAGCAATTTTTCATTGCGGGTATTGAATTGATTCCTCCAGCATTCGCCACTGCAAGTGACGTGATTTAAGATTTTTCCTTAACTCTCGCGAGATATAAACCGATGCAAATAAAAATAACGGAATTTAAATTCGCACTTAATGCATACAGTTTGTGATGCTTTTACGCAAAAATAATTTTTGCTAGTATCCTCAGCAGTTCCAAGGAGGGGCATTAATTGAACCAAAGAATTAAGTTTCTTTAATTATTGCCAGGGACTTTATTGGAACAAACAAAGTGCTTTGAAGCTATCGCCGATTAATTTCGGAGGATCAAGCACTCTATTAATTAGGGTACGAGTATAACGAGGATGTTGTTATGAAAATGAATAAAGTCGCTATGGCTGTAGCGTTCACTGCTGCAATGAGCTCCATGTCTGTACTAGCTGACACCACCAATGGTCAGATTGAATTTCAGGGTGAGTTGGTAAATACCGCTTGTGGCCTGGCTGCTAATTCAAGCCCGGTAAGCGTTGATTTCGGTCAGATTCCAGTATCTGCGCTGGCTAACGGTGCTCGTGCCGGTAATGTGCAGAAAAATATTGAACTGCAGGATTGCGATACGACTGTCGCAACCAGCGCAGTGGTTTCCTACACCCCGACCACCATCAACCCGTCTGACGATACGCTGGCGGCCTTCACTTCCGGCACCGCTTCTGGCGCAGGTATTGGTCTGCGTGACAGCGCAAGCCAGGATGTTGTTTGGGGCCAGGGTACCAGCGCAGTTCAACTGGTAGACGGTACTAACACGATTCCTTTCGTGGCCTATCTGAAAGCTGACAACGACGCGAACACCGTTACTGCGGGTGCTTTCCAGTCCACCGTTAACTTCCAGATCGATTACCAGTAATCACAAGGAAGGGCATAGTGCGGGGAGCATTCCCCGCACTATCCGCGGATAACACTGACAGGGGAGCCACATGAAAATAAGTCAATCGCTCTTATTACCGTTTGTGTCATGTGCGCTACTGAGTGCCTCATTCACTCAGGCCTCAACAATGACCCCAGGGAAATTGGCAATGAACGGCGAACTCATTGAGGCTGCCTGCAGTATCAACCCTAACAGTCGCGATATTGGGATTGAATTTGGCGATATTTCTGCCCATTCGTTGAATATGAACGAAGAGGGTATTTTGACTCATCCCTTTTTTGTTCAATTGATGGGATGCTCCATTGTAATAAAAGGGAATGCGGAGAATCAGTATCCCTTTGCCAATGTGACGTTCATTGGTGATACCTCTGCAAGCGATCCCACTGCCCTGCTCACCAACGGTGACGCAGATGGCGTAGGTATTCGTTTACGCGATCAGTATGGTGAAATTCTCACATTGGGGAAGCCATCACCAGGATACGAATTGAGCGATGAAGATAATATTTTGAAATTTACAGCATCACTTATTCCCGTAAAACAACATATTAAAACGGGTGAATTTTATGCTACAGCGCGTTTTTTCATTGATTACAACTAATTCGTGATTAATCCGTAGCGGGATACTTCGTATTTCAATGGTTTATTCAGGACGAAAATCATGTCGGTAAAATTAAAAACAAGAATATCGATAATTGCTATCAAGGTGATTATGTTCTGCTATTGCTCCACCGGATATGCAGACGACAGCGTTGAATTTAATACCGACGTCCTGGATGCGGCCGATCGTTCGCATGTTGATCTCACGCGCTTCTCTACTGACAACTACGTTACGCCAGGAACCTACCTGCTCGATATCCGTATAAACAGCCAACCTGTCGGGCAAGAAAAGATCCAGTACGTTGCCGTATCTGAAGGCAAGAGCAGTCAGCCCTGCATCAGTGGCGATCTGCTGGCCAAACTGGCGTTAAAAGAGGACGCGCTGCTGCAGGTTAAACAGGTCTACGAGAATTGCTATTCACTGCAAAGTCTGGCTGGCGCAAAATTAACTAACTATGCCGGGGTACTGGATATCACCGTCCCACAGGCATGGATGAAATATAACGATCCAAACTGGACTCCGCCAGAGCGCTGGGACCAGGGCATTGCCGGCGCAATTTTCGACTACAGCCTGAGCGGACAGCTGACTCGCCAGTTTGATGGCAGTGAAAACTACAACTCGGTATCGGGTTATGGTCAGGCCGGCGTCAACGTCGGGGCATGGCGCATACGCGGCGAATACCAGACTAACTACTCAAACAGCAATCATCAGTTTGATTTCGACTGGAATCAGTTTTATGCCTATCGTCCGCTACCAACGATGGCCGCGAAGCTTACCGTCGGCGAAATCTATCTCAACTCCCAGGTTTTTGACACGCTGCGCTTTACCGGGGCCAACCTTGCCAGTGACGAGCGCATGCTGCCGCCAGCACTACAAGGCTATGCACCTGAAATACACGGAATAGCCAAAAGCAGTGCCCGAGTGACCGTTAGCCAAAGTGGCCGTGTCATTTACGAAACGACCGTTCCGGCAGGGCCGTTTAACATTCAGGATCTCCGCAGTTCCGTGCGCGGGACACTGGACGTGCGCGTTGAAGAACAGGATGGCTCTGTCTCGTCATTTCAGGTTAACACGGCCAACATCCCGTATCTGACCCGCCCAGGCTACGTTCGCTACAACATCTCTGGCGGGACGCCATCGCGCTATAACCATAAGTTTCAGGGGCCATCTTTTGTCTCAGGTGATTTTTCCTGGGGGATAAGTAATGCATGGTCGCTGTATGGTGGCTTACAAACATCCGGCGAAGAGTACACCGCATCCTCTGTGGGTATTGGTCGTGACCTGAGCATACTGGGTGCCATTTCCGTCGACGCAACAGAATCCTGGAGCCGTCAGCGTGATGGACAACGCTTAAAGGGCACGTCATGGAAACTGAGCTACGCCAAAACATTTGATGAATACAACAGTGCTATCACCTTTGCAGGCTATCGCTTCTCTGAAGAAAACTTCCGCTCAATGGCCCAGTATCTGGACGATCGCTATCAGGGTTTTGACAATCTGGGGCGTGAAAAAGAGATCTATACCATCACCGGTAATAAAACATTCTGGGCAGGAGAAGCCGGGAAATCGACCACGCTGTTTCTGACCTATACCCACCAAAACTATTGGGATAAGAGAAGTCAGGATCGTTACGGCGTATCCGTTGGCCGTTCTTTCCGCATTGGCGAGATAAGCGGTATCAGTGCCAACCTCTCCGCCTATCGTACGGATTACCAGGGCCGCCGTGATGACTCCATCGCGTTCTCGCTATCGGTACCGATTGGCGACAACAAATGGGCGGGTCTGGATATTCAAAGCAATAACGGCAAAACCAGCCCCATGGCGTCCTACACCGATAACAGCGATTACAACAATTTATGGCGCGTTCGTGCCGGTGCCAGCCAAAGCGGATATGCCAACGTTGATGGCTACTACCAGCATCGTTCACAACTTGCAGAAATCAATACGAACGCCAGCTATCAGCAAGGCCATTACATGGCGCTGAGCACCACGTTGCGCGGCGGATTTACGGCAACACGTCACGGCGCAGCCATGCATAACAGCGGCGCAACGCTTAATACGGCCCGCATGATGGTCGACACCAATGGTATCGCTGGCGTCCCGCTCAACGGCCAAAAAGCGCGTACCAACCTCTTTGGTATCGCCGTGGTACCGGACGTCGTGAGCTACAACAGCTTTGACACGCGTGTGGACGTCGATGCGATGGATAGCGATATCGAACCCTCAAAAGCCATCAGTACGACCACGCTTACGGAAGGTGCAATTGGTTATCAGGCCTTTGGTATGGCGAAGGGGATGAAAATGATGGGGAATATTCGACTTGCCGATAACAGCACTCCGCCATTTGGCGCAGAAGTCTATAACGCCGATGGCGTCAGCGTTGCGATGGTGCTGGAAGATGGAAAAGCCTGGCTGGCGGGCGTTAACCCGGATGAAACACTGCGTGTGAATTGGGGCGGTAAGGATCAGTGCAAGGTCAGCATACCGGCATTGTCCGGCAGCAACAGCACGCTATCAGGCGCACTGCTGCCGTGCCGCTAAAACGCTTAAATAAAGTTATCTCATTGTTATAAAAGGCTAAAAATGAGCATGAAAAGAAATAATGGCCGCTGGATAGCAGGCATGATGCTGGGCGTTCTCAGCAGCTACGCGCAGGCTGGCGTCTCACTTGATCGCACACGCGTCATCATTACCGAAAAAGACGCTTCAGCGAGCGCAAATTTATCCAATACCAGCCCGGACATTCCTTTTCTGGCGCAGTCATGGGTAGAAGATGAAAAAGGCAACCGGATCACCTCTCCGCTGGTTGTGCTCCCCCCTTTGCAGCGTATCAATGGTGGACAGAAAGGGATTGCCCGCGTCACCAAAACCGATGGGGTAGAAAAACTGCCGCAGGACAGAGAGAGCCTTTTTTATCTCAACGTTCGGGAAATTCCACCTAAGCCGGATAAACCTAACGTGCTGCAACTGGCTATGCAATCACGCATCAAGCTGTTTTATCGACCGGCGGCAATCATTCCCAAAAGCAAGAGTGAAATCTGGCAAGACCAGGTGACGTTCCAGAAAAACGGCGCACAAATGACGGCACAGAACCCGACGCCTTATTACGTCACCGTCATCGGACTTTCTAAAGCGGGTCAGAAAATTACCCGTTTCCCGGGAATTATGATCGCACCGAAATCAAGCCAGCAATTTGCCATTACGGATGCGGGTGTCGGTGAGTTTTCAATGATGTACGTGAATGACTACGGCGGCCATCCCGAGCTGAAATACCGTTGCGATGGCAGTACCTGTAAAGCGTTACCCGCAGCTCAACAGGATTAACACAAAAGGAAACTGGCAATGCGAAATCGATATTCCTTAATTGCGCTTCTGACCTTAAGCATCGCGGCAAATGCCTGGGCAAGTACGCCGTTGTTGCCTCAGCATAACGATCAGGATCATAGCGGTGAAGATAGCGGCATTGTCCGGTTCCATGGCTCCGTTTTCGCTTCACCTTGTGTGATGGCAATGAAGAGCCGAATTCAGGATGTTGAGATAGGTGAAATTAGCGCGCGCCGTTTCCACCAGGCAGGCGATCGCAGCCAACCGGTACTGATAAAAGTCTATTTAAAAGATTGTCTTAAAGGGGCGTCGATGGTGCGGGGAAGCGTCGCGTCTAAAACCACCGCCAACAACTGGCGAGCCTGGACCACGGGCGAACAAGCGGTTCAACTGACATTTATTGGCGAGTCCGACGGCACCAACAGTCAATTATTACACACTGAAGGCAGCACGCGTGGCGCAGGCATTCGACTGCTTGATGTGGATGGGAAACCGCTCGAACTCAATCAGACGGAGCGTCCCTATCTGGTAAAAACGGGCGATAGCGAATTGACCTTTATGGCCGCACTGGAAGCAACAACAACCCGCGTTACCGCCGGGGATTTCCGCGGTTTGATTCGTCTGAAAATGGAGTACTTATGATGAAGTTCGCGGCTTCTTTTCCGTGTTGTAGCGGCCTGGCACTGGCGATCATGTCTTTTACCGCCCAAGCGGCGCTGGATGGCGAAATTGTTCCGGTCAACGGCACATATCAATACCTGATTAATGTTGAAAATCAGGACATCACCTCTAACCAGGCCGGAGTGACAATCCCCAATGAATTCGATCTTGATGGCATGTTCCAGGGAAGGGCGTATTGCAGCCAGTCGATGACAAACCAGCCGGTTTACTACATGTCGGAAGCGACACTGACGCAATCAGGTAGCAGCGCGGGTTATCTGAAGCTAAACGACTATATGGATGTCAAAATTGAGATCTATATCGGCGGGGAACTCCGGGAGTACAAAACCGTTCCGTTTAGCGCCATTTCCAATAATGCGTTTCAGAACAATTGCACTCCCCCTTCCACGGTTCTGGCGAACAGCTTTACGTCGGGCGCAAAAGGCCGTGTGACGTTTATGATAACCAAACCGATTATCAACGGCGTTAACCTACAGGGCGCGGAGATTGCACGCTTATATGGACGTCTGGGTGCAGGTGCGATGGGCCAAACGGCGCTGTCTCAGATTACCATCGCGTCTGGCGTCATAACCGTACCAGATAAATGCACGGTCAATCAGGGGACGCCAATTGTAGTCGATTTTGGCACCATACCGGGAACCGGTAACATGCTTAATGGTTCCAATTACAGCCAAAACGTTCCTATTCACGTGAAATGTGAAGGCGGCAGTTTCTCCTCAGGTGCGCTTAATATCAAACTCGGGATCCAACAAGCAGACCCCGCCTTTGACGACGGGAAATACCTGAGCACAACAGGATCGGTCGATCGCTCGGAATTGGGTATTTCGCTTAAGGACACATCCGGCAATGCCGTTGCACCGAACACGTTTTACAACGTACCGGGTTTCTCCAACAACGAGGGCGATTGGAATCTTATTGCCGCGCCGATTGCTAAAAGCAGCACCTCCGTGATTCCTGAAGGGGAATTCCACTCATCAGCGACTGTCGTCGCCGAGTTCCAGTAGGAGGAATGATGCGAAAGTTAATCATAAGCGCAGTGGCAATGCTGGCTTTCTCCCCTTCTTTTTCAGTGCTGGCCATGGGGGAGCTGATTGGTGGAGACCTGAGTTTCAAAGGGGTCGTTGTCGCCTACCCGTGCAGTATTGCTCCTGAATCGGAGCGTGTACCGGTGGATTTTGGTGAAATCTCCACAAAATCACTCTATGCCACTGGCAAAAGTACTCCGGTACCGTTTTCCATTAAATTACAAAACTGCAATCCCGGCGTTTTTAACGCCGTTACCGTGACATTCAGCGGAACGGAAAACAGCAATATGACCGATCGATTAGCGATAAAAGCGGTCACGCCTGGTAATGCCGGGGGAATCGGTATCGGGTTGCTGGAAAGCGATCAAACGCCAATTCAGTTGGATGTACCGACCAACGCGACGGCAATTACCGACACTGCGCTGCAGCTTAATTTTTTAGCCTTTGTCGAAGGTGAACCGGATGCGTTATCCGGGGGCACGCTCACCACCGGGCCCTTTACCGCCACAGCAAACTATACGTTGAATTATCAGTAATTGCGCCTGAAAGGATTTTGGGAATGATGCATCAATATTTCCTTTACGACAAGAATGTCTTTTTCACAGAAGGAATGAAAACGGTACTGAGTGATTTCATTGATGAGCAAAGCGCTATTTCCTGCTCTGATAGTTTTTCACAGCTGGTTAATGTACTGGAAGATGTGAACAATGATAAACACATCAACTGGATCCTTTGCGACCTGGACAGTTTACCGTCAGATCGTTTTACGGTATTGAGCACATTGAAAAAGCATTATCAGGAAAGGCATAAAAAATTGGTTATCTTGCTAAATAAAAGCAGTTTACCGTTCTTTTTTGCACTCTACTCTTTGCTGCCGAATGCAAACTGGTTATTGAAAAGTGAGTCTATAAAAAGCATCACGACTTTCTTCAAGGATTTATTAAACAGTCAACATGAAAACAATTGCTTTAGTGACACATTGACCAAATACATTCGAAAAGAACTGCGGAATGATAACACGAGCAGAATTATTTCCAGTGATGAATTGTGGCTGATAGAGGAAATTTTCAAAGGAAAGTCACTTTCCCAGATAGCTCATGAAGTCAGCGTTGATATACGTCGATTAAGTCTCATCAAGCGTCATTTAATGAAAAAGTTAAAAATAGAGAACAACATTGCATTATTTAATGCATTTAAAGTTCTTGTCGCGCCTACGCCTTTACCCTAGCGTGCGATGATAAAGAATTTACCGGTGCATTAATTCACTGGTATGTCAGTGCAAGTGATTGCATAAATTAAACCTAATGTAAGGAAATTACAGATGAAAAAAATTAACTCTATCGAAGCTGCAAAAATTGTTGGCGGTTGCTGCAAAACTTGCGAAAGCACCTATGAGAACGTGACTGTAGGCGGGGTGACCTCCTGCAAACTGATCACAACGTGCACCGACAAACACGGTTCCACCACCACTGTACAAAATGCTGATTCCAGCAAATGTGGCGGTGTACCAAACCGTTAATTTCTGAACGGTAACACGATACACAGAGGGGATTCCCCTCTGTGTATTTTGCTAGTTAACTGCGAGGCTGATATGACTTACCGTTACAAACGCATTAGCATCATTGGTTATTCTCTATTCTTGATTATTATTTCATCATTGATGACGGTATTATGTTATCACCTGTTTGTATTTAACACATTTAAGTCGGACGACAATCAAACATTACCGTTTCGTGAGATAAGTGCAGCTCAGGTAGCGGACAGTCCAATAACAGAAGAGAACAGCATTATCGAAGTCATGTCTTATGGCTGCCACTATTGTGCTGCGAACGAAGAAAACCTCTCTAATTTTGCCAAAGGTCTGCCCGCAGGATATAAATTCAAGTCTATTCATATTGCTGATGACAGCAATGGACTGGCAGCCTTTGCCTCTGTTTTCGCCACGCTTGAAGAAATGGGCATTGAGGAAAAAATGCGTGATAGCGCATATAACGCCGTGATTACGCGTGGTATTAACATCTCAAATGAAAAAGCGCTGAAAGACTGGCTGAAAAAAAATAACATCAGCCTTTCTGACTATAAACATGCGAATGACAGTACCGCGGTAAAACAACGTCTTCAGGAAATGGCTGAGATCACTAAATTTTATAACATCAACGCTACGCCCATGTTCATTATCAATAAACGCTATGTTGTCGCTCAGGACCGTGATTTCCCGGAGTTCGCACAACGCATGATGCAGTTGCTCGAAAAGGATAAATAATCACAGTGATCCGCTTTCTGATTATCTGGGGTGTATTCAGCGTTAGAAATAGCGCTGAATATTTACACTCAATACGCCGTCCCTTTTCCAATGTCGGTGTATTTCTTTTGCGTAAGCTCATGCGCCATTGTCCGATTTTAGTTCTGACAGGTATCGCACGCGTATTGTGTGCATTCGGCCTAATCGGACGTCCATTTCGCCATCAACGCGCGGTGGCCACAGAAAACTACCGTTGCCTGACGGGTAAAAATGGCCATATTAACGCTGCCTGGATTGCCGTGCGCCGTCGATTACTGGAAGAAGCGGCAACATGGGGGCAAAACAGTGCCGTTCGCCAGCAAATTGCCCGCTGTGCCAGCGAACTCGACGCGGTTGTCGCACCTCTCCATCAAAAGCGGATCCCGGTTATTCTTGCACCGCTGCATTGCGTATCCGATGTATTAGCTGCAATGGTCGGTGCCAGCGTAACGCCGGAAAAGGCTGGCGTTATTGTCTCTTCAAGCGCAGAACTTTATGACCAGCAGGCACGTGAGATGGGTGGAATTGCCCTCTCCTACTACTCAATCCATCAGGACAGTAAAGCCCTGGCGTCAGGCCTGACCGCTTTGCTGGCCGACGTAGTAAAGGGTGAGCAGAACATGATTCTGTTTCCCGATATTTCCCCCGATTACACGTCACAGGCCGAAGGTGCACTGAGCGCAAAATTACCCTGCCACCTGTTTGGTCGCGCAGCGCGTCTGCATAACGGTATTGTTCGTCTTGCCGGGGCGATGTCAGCTCAGGTTGTGTTCTATCACCTCTCTTACGAGAGCACTTTGCAGATCCATATTCATCCACCGGTGAATGCTGGCGATACCGCCCGCGTTTTGCCGCGTGTCATTGAACAGACTCTGCAAGAACATCCCCATGAATGGCTGCTTTGGCATAGCCATTCTCTCTATTTTATCAATCACTAAACATAATAATGAAAAACACGATCCCCACGCTTATTTTTCAGGAAGAGACCAACGAATGTGGGCTTGCCTGTGCGGCAATGCTGGCGCAAACACAGGGGCGAAACGTCTCTCTGGAAACACTGCGTACGCTTTTCCCCGCTTCCGATCACGGCACGTCGTTAAATACGTTGATGTCTATTATGGGGCGCCTGGGAATTGCGACAACGCCTGTTCTCTTCGAACATCATGAGCTGGACGAGCTTCCTCTGCCCGCCATCCTGCACTATGGCGCAAGCCACTATGTGCTACTGGCATGGCGTAAAGGGCATCAGGTTTGCGTGATGAATCCTGCGGTAGGCGAGCAATGGCTGCCTTTTAGCGCACTAAAACAGGAAATCAGCGGCTATGCGCTGATTGTCGACTCTGATAATAGTCAGTTTGCCGGGCCAGTTTTACCCCTTTCAACAGACACCCGCACCGCACCGCGTGCCATGAGCTTCCAGGAAACGTCTACCGTACCTGGCATTTATCGCCTGATGATCCTGACGTTTCTGGTCTCTTTAACGCTGTTCCTGATGCCAACCATGGTCAGCAATGCAATCAATCAGGCCTTTTCCAGCACGGAGAATAGCACCTTCGCATACGGCTGGTTTATTGTCGCATTCATTGTTTCCACGCTTATGGCGTTAGCGGTAAGGGTGATTAGCGAACGTGTCATCAAACGTTTCGTTCTGGTCAACGGCAGCAAGGGATTTGCGCGTTTACTCAGCAACCCTCTACGCTTTTTTGAAAAGCGTGCGCCGGGGGAAATTTTCAGCCGCTTTACCGCCTGGCAAGGCGGGCTGCTGCAAAAAATAGAGCTGGATAACGCGCTGCGCTCTGACTGGATCATCTGCACGATTGCCATCGGTATTATGTTCTGGATTGCCCCTATTCTGGCCGCCATTTCTGCCGTTGGCGTTACCGTAATGGGGCTAATTAGCGTCTGGGCGGTCTTGCGCGACCGCTGGTATACCCAGCAATTACAACTGAAAAGTGCCGCACTCAATGACTTCTTTATGGAAACATTGCAGGGCGTACTCACCATCAAGAGCGCGGGGCTGGAAAGTCACCGTAAAGCGCTGTTTGCGTGGTATAGCCACGATCTCTTTTCCTGCCTGCAGCGTCAGAAGATCTACCAGCAAGTGAAGGAAGGGCTGTATCAGCTCACCGGAAGCCTTGAGATGGTGGTGTTTATGCTGGTAGTACTGCCGATGGTGCACAGCAAACTGATCTCACTGGGCGATTTCTTTGCTTATAGCTTCCTGCGACAAATTTTCACCTCTTACGTGACGCGGATTTTCTTCTCGATTATTCAAAAATCTCAGCTTCATATTATTGATACCCGCGCCCATAGCCTGTTTGCACAAACCGTTAACGACGCGATGCCTGAAGCCGAATTACAACAGCCGACAGACGGCACGCCTGATTTGCATTTTACCGATATCACCTACGCCTACGATCCGGACATAGCGATCCTGAAATCCCTTTCGCTCTCCTTACCTGCGGGTGAACACATCGCCATTATTGGCGAGTCCGGGGCGGGTAAAAGTACGCTTCTGAGGCTGATAGCCGGGCTGTTTTCACCGCAAGAAGGAACGTGCTGTACGCACAACCACCCCGTCCCCCGTCAACTGCTGGCGCAATGGGTCTGTCTGCAAAGCCAGGAAGATATTCTGTTTAATGCCTCCGTTAGAGAAAACATTACGCTGTTTGATAGCCAGTACCGCGAGCGCGACCGTAGTCGTATTGAGGCTCTGCTGGAATCGCTGGCGCTGAACGACGTCGTACAGCAGCTCCCGGGGGGGATTGATGCGTTGATTCGCGAAAGTCACGCAGCGCTTTCTTTGGGACAACGCCAGCGCTTGTTACTCGCCAGAGCGCTTTATAGCGCAAGACCCCTATTGTTGCTGGACGAGCCCACAGCCAACCTTGATGACGCCACCGCCAGCATTGTGATGAAAGCCATCCATCACCATTGCCGCACAACCGGTAAGTCACTGATTGTCGTCACCCACAGTGAGCCGCTGCTGGCGGAATTTCAGCATATTTATCGGCTCAACGCGGGGCAGCTCACCCAAATCGCGCCTCGTACTCCCTCCAGCACGTTAACAGAGAAATAAATACATGAACATCTGGCGCGCAGTGACCGCCCGCACTCGAAAAATCATGCTTTGTGTCGGCACAGGCACGATCCTCGCTTTTGCTTTCGCCATGTTTTATCTCGCTACGCCTTCGCCCCAGGAAACATGGCAGGTTGAAAAAATCGACAAAGGCGATATCGAAAAAGTTGTGCTGGTGACCGGCACTCTCAAACCTGCACTCCAGGTTAATGTCGGGGCGCAGGTCAACGGCCAGCTCCGCAAGCTTTATGTGCGCCAGGGCGAACGAGTGAAAAAGGGCCAGTTGCTTGCGGAGATTGATCCAACGTTGCAGGAGTCCGATCTCAACAATGCACAAGCGCAGTTAGCCAGCGCAAAAGCCCAGAAGCTCTCTTCTCAGGCCACCCTCACGCAGTATCGCCTGGAGTATGACAGACAACGCAGGATGCTGCGTGATGGCTCGGCAGTTCGCAGCGACTATGAGCAGGCAAAAGCGCAGTATGACGCTCAGTTGCAGCAGGTTGATGTGAATAACGCGCAGATCGTCCAGGCCGAGATGGCGGTAAAAACCGCCAGCGCCAACCTGGGGTATACGCGGATCCTCGCCCCTATTGACGGCGAGGTTCTGGGTATTGTCACCCGCGAAGGGCAAACTATCGTCTCTTCACAAACGGCCCCGACTATTCTGGTTCTTGCGGAACTGGACCACATGCGTGTCGAAACGCGAATTTCCGAAGCGGATATCCAGAAAATCCATGCCGGACAGCCACTCTGGTTCTATGTCATTGCAAATCCGGATAAACGCTATCACGGCGAAATGGGCAGCGTGCAACCCGCGCCAAAGGAAGCGCTGGAAGATCAGAGCACCAGCAGTAGCGCAAGTACTCAACAAACCAGCGCGGTGTACTACATTGGCGCTTTTGATGTCGCTAACACGCAGCGCGAGCTGAAAACATCCATGACGGCCCAGGTATTCGTCCGCGTAGCACAAGCAAAAAACGTCTCACGTATTCCGATTGCCGCCCTGGGTCATGCCCTCAATGCCGATCATTACAAAGTCTCCGTGCTGAAGGATGGCAAACGTCACGAAACCACCGTTCGTATCGGCATCAATGACCGTCAGTATGCCGAAGTTCTGGAAGGTCTGAACGCGGGCGACCAGGTCATTGTTCAACAGGAAATGGCCCGGGGATAACACATGCAACCCATCATTGAACTGCATCGTGTCTCCCGCGAATTCACTGCCGGAACACAGAAAATCCGCGTTCTGAATGCGGTATCGCTCTCTATCGAACAAGGTGAGATGGTGGCGATTGTGGGCGCATCGGGCTCAGGGAAATCGACGCTGATGAATATCATTGGTTGCCTCGATAAGCCGACGACGGGCGAGGTCTACATCGCAGGAACCCCGGTTCACGATGCAGACAGCGCGCTGCTTGCCGAGCTGCGTAGCCGCTATTTGGGTTTTATTTTCCAGCGCTATCACCTGATGCCTTATTTGACCGCGCAAGAGAACATCGCCATTCCCGCGCTTTACACCGCAATGCCCGAAGAGGAACGGATTACTCGTACGCAGGAACTGGCTGAAAAACTGGGGCTTGGTAACCGGCTACATCATCGTCCTGCTCAGCTTTCGGGTGGCCAGCAACAGCGCGTGAGTATCTGCCGGGCCCTGATCAATGGCGCGAAAGTAATTCTCGCGGATGAACCCACTGGCGCGCTCGATAGCGTGAGCGGCAAAGCGCTGATGGATGTTCTCCACCAACTGCATGCGACCGGGCATACCGTCATTATTGTCACTCACGATCTTAAGATCGCTCGACAGGCGCAGCGGATCGTTGAAATTAGCGACGGAAAGATCGTCGCTGACACGCGACATACCCGAACGAAAAACGGTGCTCCGGCATGCCCATCGTCACCCGAACGCGACAATGGTCGCGCCTCATTAGGTCGTAGTCTTTACGAGTCCATTCGCATGGCATGGCGCTCATTGCTGGGCCATCGGCTGCGTGCATTTCTCTCTATGCTGGGGATCATCATCGGCATCTCCTCCGTTGTGTCTTCAATGGCCGTCGGCGAAGGCGCACGTCAGGCAATCATGAGTGAAATAGGTAAGCTTGGAACAACCACACTCGAGATTCGTCCCGGTACCGGATGGGGTGAAAAACGCCCGGAAATGGAGAGGGCGCTTTCTCAGGACGATATTCACACACTACAAAAACAACCCTGGGTCATCGGCGTATCCCCCCTTGTCAGCAGCATGAATATCATCGTGCGCAAAGGCTATGACTCATCGACGATGTTTTCAGGGGTCTCTCAGGACTACTTTGCCTTACAGGGATTACGCTTCGTGCAAGGCAATGGATTTACGCGGCGTGACGTCGCGGAAGGTGAACCGGTTCTGGTGATTGATGAGACGGGTCGGGACACTCTCTTCCCCGAAGGGGACGATCCTTTAGGGCAGATAGTCCAGGTTGCTGGCGCCCCCTGGCGAATTATCGGTGTCGCCAGTAAACCCGGCCCTAAAGTGGTTGGCGGTTTCATGTCGGCCTGGATCCCTTATACCGCTCTGCAACAGCGCATTACCGGTGAAAAACCGTTAGAAGCCATAACGCTGCGTTTCGCCGATACGTTAACGCCACAGGAAGCCGCCTCCCGAACGGAACGCTTGCTGTTGCGCGAGCATGGTAAAAAAGATTTCTTCACCCAGACCGACGATCAGCTCGCCAGCGCATTACAAAAAACCTCCGACTCCATGTCGTTATTAATCACCGCGATTGCCGCCATTTCTCTGTTGGTTGGCGGAGTTGGAGTGATGAACATCATGCTTGTTTCGGTCACGGAACGAACACATGAGATAGGCATTCGTTTATCCGTTGGCGCGCGCCCTTCAGACATCATGAATCAGTTTCTGATAGAGGCCGTCATGATTTGTACCCTCGGCGGCATAACCGGGGTGCTGGGATCATGGCTTTTCGGCTCGTTGTTCTCTCTGTTCACCGATGAATTTTCCATGGTTTTCACCGCCTCGCCGGTAGTCATGGCATGTGGTTTTTCTGCTCTGATTGGCCTGACATTTGGCTATTTTCCCGCGCGTAGAGCAGCCCGACTCAACCCAACCGAGGCATTAGCCCGCGAATGAAAACGCTCTACTTACTGCCCCTTTTTTTGTTACTTAACGGCTGCGGGCAATTCACCCGTAGCGATTATCAGCGCCCCCTGCTGTCGCTGCCTGTGCAATGGCAGAAGAACGCCCCGCAGGATGCAAAAACGCATCAGCCCTCCTCTGCGCAATGGTGGCAGGGTTTTAACGATCCGAGAATGTCTCGCATCATTAATCAGGTACTGGAAAGTAATAACGATCTGGCTGCCGCCGCGATCACACTTCAGCAAGCCCGGGTCGCCGCAGGGCTAACCCAGACCAACCTGACGCCGGAGGTTTCTCTGACCAATTCGGTCAGCAACAGCAAATCTCTACGCAACGGTCAGGCCTCACAGGAGAGTTACAGTAGCGGGTTATCGCTGAGCTATGAGATTGATCTGTGGGGAAAACTGGCACGCACGCGTGAGCAAAGCGTATGGAAAGCCGTCGCCAGTCAGCAGGATTATGACGCAACCGTCCTTTCAACAATCGGCACAACGGCGCAACTCTACTGGAGTATCGCGCTGTACAACCAACAGATCAGTAATCAGAAAGCGGGAATCACAATTTCCAGGCAAACTGTCGAGCAGGTAACGTCCTGGTTTAATGCCGGAAAAGTGGGCCAACTGGATCTTCTGCAATCGCAACAAACGCTGATAAGCCGTCAGAACCAATTGCGAACCCTGGAACAACAGCGTGAAAACGCACGCAATGCCCTCGCGCTGCTGCTCAACCGCCCGGCAGAGCAACATACCGATGAGGCTCAGTCTCTGGACACACATCAGCAAGTACCGGTTGCACAACGCGTGCCGTTGCAGGTTATTGCGCGTCGTCCCGATATTCAGGCCGCGGAGTCTCGACTTCGCGCGGCGCTGGCTGGTTACGATGCATCACGTTTGGGCTTTTATCCTTCGCTATCACTTGAGGCATCTCTGAGCGCGGGCAGTCAGGTTTTCCATCAATGGTTTCGCGACCCCATTCGCACCATCGGAAGCTCGCTGGCGCTGCCCTTTATTCAGTGGAATACCACACAGCTCACTATTCAACAGGCCAACCTGCAGGTGAAACAAGCCGCTATCTCGTTTCGCAGCACGGCCTATACCGCACTTTCGGAAGTCGACAACGCGATGGAGCAGCGCGTAAGTGCGGAGGAGCAACGTACTCGTTTACATCAATCACTGGCGATCAGCCAGCGGCGGTTAGCGCTTACGCAAAGCCGCTACCAGGCCGGCGCGGTGGACTTTCAGACGCTACTAAACGCTCAGGATGATCTGCTGACACTGGAGAATACGCTGGCGCAAACCCAATACGATTATCTCTATGCCACGCTGCAATTCTGGCTGGCACAGGGAGGCGGTGAAACGCAAAAACAGGATGGAAAATCATGAAGTTGAATAACGAACTCAAGCGCGTCGTCGTCACCGGTTACGGCGCCATCACGCCGCTCGGCGCAACGGCTCAGGAGAGCTGGCAGGCCATTATGGCGAACCGTTTAGGCTATCGCTATATCGATAAAACCGCGCTAAACATCAATACGCATTTTCTCGGGCTAATTGATAACGAACCGGATCTGAGAGGCGTTCCGGCGGCGATCCGTCGCCGTCTTCCACGTTTTGCTCGCCTGACGCTGGGGGCAGCACGTCAGGCGATAGACATGGCATTTGCCGGCCTTCAGCCGGAGGCGTTTTATGATCCTCTTGCCTGTGGCGTCATCATGGGGACGGGCTGGGCGGGTCTTGACGAAAGCTATCATGCGGCGGGTGAGTTTGAAAAAACAGGCGTAACCTCGCCCTTTAACTGCTTCTTTTCCATGCCAAATGCGGCAACAGCGGCCTGCAGTCAGTACTGGAATTTGCGCGGTTATCAAAATACCGTCGTTGCCGCCTGTGCCACTGGCACGATGGCTATTGGCGATGCATTCGAGATAATTCGTCGCGGTAAAACACAAATGATGCTGGCAGGCGCGGGTGAATCACTCACCAGCGACTGTGCGATATGGAATATTGATGTGCTGGGTGCACTGAGTAAAGAAACAGACGATCCCCGTCGGGCAAGTTGCCCGTTTAGCCTTTTGCGTAATGGGTTTGTACTTTCTGAGGGTGCAGCCGTACTTTGCCTGGAAGAGCGCGAAAGCGCGCTGGCAAGAGGCGCCAATATACTTGGCGAAATCACGGGATATGCCAACTTCTCCGATGCGTATGATTTCACCTCGCCCGCCGAAGATTGCCTGGCACGCGTGGCAACCATTACACATGCGCTGAAACAGGCCGGACTTCCTCCCGAGGCCGTGGACTATATCAACGCGCATGGCACATCAACCCCCCTTAACGATCTCAATGAAACAGACGCGTTGAAGCTGGCGCTAGGTCAGGCGGCTTACACCACACCGATCTCCAGTACTAAATCCTGGTCCGGTCACTTAATTGCGGCAGCGGGAAGCTTCGAGAGCATTATTTGCCTACAGGCGATCGCCTCCGGGATCATGCCTGCGACAGCCAACCTGACCAAACCCGATGCGAATTGTGATCTCGACTATATCGCGGAAGGCCACCGCAAGGGCAGCGTAACGCGCACCCTGAATCTGAGCTTTGGTTTTGGGGGCGCCAATGCGGCGCTGATTCTGGAGAAACACGCATAATGCTTCTCCGGTACAGCCTTCAGGATGCCTGGCAGTGGGCCGCATTTTCCGGCGACTTCAACCCGATTCATTTCGATAAACAGTGGGTCGAAAAGCGAGGCGGAGAAAACCTCAGCGTGCATGGGATGCGGGCACTGCTCGATGTGAAGCAATTTATGGCTTCAGGTTACCATCCACTGCCCTTTGTGAAGTGCGCAGTACGTCTGCGTAAACCGCTGTGGTGCGACACGCGCTACGCACTCCAGCGCGATAACAGTAAAACGAACGCCGCCACGGTTATTGATTTGGCCGATGCGCACCCGGCGATAACCTGTCAGCTTACCCCCGCAATGGCGCTCCCCACATCCAGGATGGCGGGCAGTACGGTGTTAAGTCAGTCAGCGCAATACACATTACAGCAGGCGTTCGCCCCCCTGTTACCCAATGCACAGCAGTGGCATTACCTTGACGCCCTGCTTTTTCGTCACGTATTGCATGATGATTCTCTATTGCGCCAGAAGGTGATATCTCCGCTTCTTCCTACCGGAACCACGCTGGAAGGCATATTTACACGCTACCCCGTCGTGCAAACCCATCAGGAAACCGTCTTTGATGCACATCTTTTTGCTCAATGGTCACCTGACATCCCTACGGAGACCTTAACAATACTTACGCACGACGCGTTAGTCGTTGGTGACATCTCTCTGGGTGCAATCGTCCGCATTGCGGCCAGTACACGTTATCAGGACAAAGGTATCTGGAGCGCGATTACCTTAAAAATCGGCCCTCACACTTAATCTGCAATAAGAAGGAAAAAAGCTATGAGTCAATATGATCTGATTTACAACAAAGTGAGTGACATGATTTGCGACGCTAAAGATCTGGAGTCAGGGACATTCAAGCCAGACACCACACTGGCGGAGCTTGAACTGGACAGCCTTGACTACGTTGAGCTAATGGTTCTGGCAAAACGGGAATTTGACGTCACGCTACGCCCGGAAACATTTATTCAAAACCCGCTCATGACACTCGACGAACTGTGCCAGCATATCGCGCAGGAAATGGCGGCCTGATATGACTCAAAAATGGATGCTTATCACCGGCGGTAGCCGCGGAATTGGTCAGGCGTTGGTGACACACCTGCAATCACGCTGGAACATTGTCTTCACAGGGAGAAATGAGGACTCGATTAACCACACA
This sequence comes from Pseudocitrobacter faecalis, assembly GCF_965231525.1. Lineage (NCBI taxonomy): Bacteria > Pseudomonadati > Pseudomonadota > Gammaproteobacteria > Enterobacterales > Enterobacteriaceae > Pseudocitrobacter > Pseudocitrobacter faecalis. Next base: position 3,911,081 of record NZ_CBDDNJ010000002.1, read on the forward strand.
ATGCTGAAAGCGCAGGCCCTCAATACCTCAACATGGGTGAGAGGATTTTGCTGTGATGGCAGCGACGAGGCCGAGGTCTCTACCCTCGCCGCGCGGCTGCTTGCAGATTTTGGCGCACCCTCAGCCATTGTTCATAACGCTGGGATGACCAAAGACGCACTTCACATTCACCAGACTGCGAATGAGTGGCGCGAGATTATGGATAATAATCTGATTTCTATCGTTAACTGGAATCATCAATTGCTGCCAGTCATGATGACTGAAGGACACGGTTCACTGGTTCTGATGTCGTCAGTCAGCGCCGTGATGGGTAATAGTGGTCAAACTGCTTATGCAGCCAGCAAAGCGGCAATGATGGGTCTGGCGCGTTCGCTGGCACGAGAAGTGGGGCGTTTCGGTATTCGGGTAAACTGTCTTGCACCAGGGTTGATTGAAAGTGACATGATTCAGGCCATACCCGAACAAAAGCTCAAAGCATTGCGGCAAAACATACCGCTACGCCGACTCGGGCACCCACAGGAGGTGGCGCAGGCCGTCGCCTTTCTGACAGGTGAAGAAAGTCGCTATATGACTGGCCAAACGCTCATCCTGGATGGAGGCCTGTCAGCCTGACAGCCAGAACCGCGAGAATTAACGCTTCTCGCGGTTTAATGCTTTATTAAGTTGCGCAATCCGCGTAACCAGTTCCCGCCGTTCCTTCGCTGATTCCTGCGCAATTTGCATCAGAGCCGCACTTCGCTGACGAGCCAAATGCGCCAGCACGGGTGGTATATCCGCTATGGTCGTGATTTGATCCTGAAACAACATCAGAGAAGACGCCTTACCCAGCAACGTCGCTAAGCTATGGCTGGCCAGCAAAATATCGGCTTCGAAAGGATAGGGTTTTTCTCTGACCGATACATGGAGTAAACGGCACCAATCAGCAATCTCACCCATACCTTCAATAGGCGCCAACGCCTGCCAGGTTTGTTCCTCGACATCGTGTGAATCAGGTTTTGCATAGCGGTCCAGGCTCCTGATGTTGTGTAACAGCCCTGCTATCTCGACCTTCAGGCACTGTTCCGGCGCAATGCCAATTTCATTTGCCAGGTAGCCTGAAATACGCCCAACCATCAGTGAATGCTGAACATTTTCCTGACTAAATTCATCAATAACAAACGCCAGGAGGCTTGAGATATCGCGAAAATTATGAAGAGAGAGGGAATCATTATAAATTCGAGGGATCTCCTGAATATAATCCTGATAGCGGGTTGATTGCATCACCGCCCAAAAATGATCCCTCTTCGCCATCTTCCTGAATGCCTGTACATACTCTGGTTTATAAAGAGTGTGTGAACCATCCAGTATAATTTCGGTGAGCACCTCACGCATAGTCGAAATATTTTCGCTACGATAGTTCGCTAATAAAACATCAATACGATCGGCAAGGTAGATGACATGGCTTTCTTCTGGAACGTAGTCAGCATCGATCATCTTTCCTTTACCATTATCCCAATGTGTATGGTGATAGCGAACAATATCGCTAAGGGGGTTAAGAAGTGGAATACCAGCAAGAAGCTCCCCACCAATAAGCGCATGATTATTGAGTTCATTATCACAATAACTTAGTGGCTCAAGCCGTGATTCTTCGTTTAACCCACCAATATCATGCAGCAACGCAGCCAGTAGAGTTTTACGACACTGCGCAGGTGAAAAGTACGCTTCACGGGCCAAATTCCATGCGATGAAGGCCGTTCTGACATGATGTAGATTCAATTTTGGATGAATTAAATCCACTATCCTTGAAACGCAACTCAATGTTTCTATTAAATTTATTTTCATAGTCTTTTAGAACATCTACCTGACATCAGGCAAGAATGAGGTGAGCGCTACACTGGCTATTGCCGTTTACACCCATATTGCGGAAATGTATGATTACCAATCAATAATAGGTTATTATTTAGCTTGTTAAGATAAATAATCTTATCCTCTACAATCTTTTCTGCTGTAATCTTATCTTTAGAACGCGTTCCAAACAATAAGTCGTTAGCAATATTCTCGTTTATGTTATCTGAATCATCACGTGATTGCTTTATTTTAGATAATTTATACCAATGTAAACCATTATTTGCCCTTTTATAATCCGCTTTTAGTTTTCGCGATATTATATACTTATTATCATTGTACGTTAACAAACCATCAATACTGATAAAAATATTACTTCTTGTCATTTCTAATGAGATGATCCCCTCAGAATGAACATCTTCATTGTTGATACTCTGAACAATAGAGAATTCTGACTCACAAGAAAAAGAAGTTGATGAATCATAACTGATAAAGGCACATACTGAGATAATAGTAATGACAAGAATTAACAGTGCTATTTTATTAAGCATTTTTCTTTTCTCTGACATAGTAACTCATGCATTTATTTTTATTGATATCACATTCAATGATAAGAAGCTGTCTGTTAATACCTAAGCGACTGTTCACGGTTTGCTTATAGATGTGCAGTTCTTTAGCCGTCGTGCAGTCAAACTGATGTGTCATGCCGAACTCATTCGACAGTTCGTCCAGCGTCTGTGATGATGGCATGTAGACGACACATTTATCCTGTACGATTTTTTGTAAAAACAAATCTGGCGTAACTTTTTCTATGGCTATGATCATCAAAGAAGCAAGAGCTATCATTAAAAAAAACACCTTAAAAAGGATTAAATAAAATGAATAGCCATATTTAAATTTTTTATCTTCCAGATTTACATTTTCATAAATCGGCGTTTGATACTCGCTGTCGCTGGTAATGTGGACGGTATCAGAGATTCTAAAACCTACTCTGGGAACGGTTATAATGACATCTTTCTCAATCCCCAGCTCACTCAATCCTTTACGCAGTGTTGAGATATACTGATTTAGATTACTATTTGACGCTCTGGCACCATATCTATCAAAAACGGATTGAAAAATCTCTCCACGCGACAGAATGTCACCACGATGAAATAACAGTTCTTTCAATAATCGATTGGAGGTTTGAGATAACTCAATGCTATCTCCAGTCAACAGGTTTACAAGTGAGGCGTCTTCTGTATCAAATGTAACAAATCCCTCTATGTCGAACCTCATTCTTATCTCCATCACTACGGTGCTCAACCATCGCCACTGATAAGTAGAATCTATTGTTAAATTCAGTGTAAATTTTAGATAAAAACGCTGTTTTTACCATCATCCAAGGCTAATGTTGCTACCAACGCCGCCCGGAAGCATACTGATTACGTCTTCAAGAACACGGGGTATCGCCAGATGAAATTAGCATTGCACTCCTGTGACTCAGAAGTTTTAAAGAAAAGTCACAACGCGTTTCTCAGTAGTCTGCGGGTATTAGCAACGGAAATGGGCGTTACAAGCCATGCTGTTGTAAAAGCTCCAGAGCAAGAGTTCATTCTGCATTTATTAAAAAAGCATAGCGCTGAGGGACTATCTACAAGAGAGCTTGCCAACTACTGTGGCATCTCAATCTATAAAGTAAGGCATTTACTTCTTCCGTTAGAAAAACATGGTCAGGTTAATAGAGATAAAATGCAAAAACACCATCAGTGGTTTTTATCAAAAAACCCTACAGAAACCACGAGATATTCTAGCAAGGGGTATTTTTATTTGCAACACGGATAACTAACATCAGAACTATCATTATAAAAATTAGGTAGCAATTAATTAATATCTCGCACCAAATTTGGAAAATTCTTAATATTAGGACGAAAATGATTAATTCATAATACATTTCTATAGCTCATTAACTCACACTGTAGCAATGTTGACAAGAATGCTAATTTTTATATATGGAACCTATAAATGAAGGATTCACGCTCATTACATCGTAAGAACACGTGAAATAGTCAACAAAAGAAACTATTCAATATAAAGTAGATACGGGAGTACAGGACACGTGCCCCCAATACGGACGCGCGATGATATGCAACGAAATGAATTGATTACCTTATTAAGGAAATACGGTTTTATTGAGACAGGCGAAGCCATTATCTTTCTGTCCATAATTGCAGAAGAGGAGTTACGGTCTGAGGACAAACAGTTCGTCTTTACGAAAATTGCACAATGCCTGGCACATCACGAAGATGGCAGTCCTTACTTCGCTCAGCTCAGAGAGCTAAAAACAGGACTGGAACAATCATTGCACGCTACTGCGCAGAATGGAGACGCCATCAATACCGGGGTATACGCTTACAAAGTGTCCTGAAGTCATCGTCATTAATGAATATTCATGCATCAACAATCGTTTCCCATGGATAAAGTGTGCATTAATCTCTTGCGTCAAAAACAGACCTGCGTATAATCCCGTCCCGTTTGCCGGGAGGAATTATGGTTCAGTGTGTACGACATCGCGTCTTACCGCGTCTGAAAACAGACGCTGGCCTGCCGTTTTCTTCCGTTGCTCACTCATTCTCGAAGCCCCTTATTTAAGGGGCTTTTTTTTTGCGCAGGCGTCAGGAGAAAAACATGGCTAATCCGCTGTATCAAAAACATATCATTTCCATTAACGACCTGAGTCGCGACGATCTGGAACTGGTACTGGCTACCGCTGCAAAGCTGAAAGCAAACCCGCAACCGGAACTGCTGAAGCACAAAGTGATTGCCAGCTGTTTCTTCGAGGCGTCGACCCGTACCCGCTTGTCGTTTGAAACCTCAATGCATCGTCTGGGCGCGAGCGTGGTCGGTTTCTCCGATAGCAACAACACCTCGTTGGGTAAAAAAGGTGAAACGCTGGCGGATACCATTTCGGTGATTAGCACCTACGTCGACGCCATTGTAATGCGCCATCCGCAGGAAGGCGCGTCGCGTCTGGCGACCGAGTTCTCCGGCGGCATTCCGGTGTTAAACGCCGGTGATGGCGCCAACCAGCACCCGACGCAAACGCTGCTCGACCTCTTCACCATTCAGGAAACGCAGGGCCGCCTGGAAAATCTCAACGTGGCGATGGTCGGCGACCTGAAATATGGCCGTACCGTTCACTCCCTGACCCAGGCGCTGGCGAAATTTAACGGCAACCGCTTCTACTTTATCGCCCCGGACGCGCTGGCGATGCCGCAGTACATTCTGGATATGTTGGACGAGAAAGGGATTGCCTGGAGCCTGCACTCCTCCATAGAGGAAGTGATGGCGGAAGTGGATATCCTTTATATGACGCGCGTACAGAAAGAGCGGCTGGATCCGTCGGAATACGCCAACGTGAAGGCACAGTTCGTGCTGCGCGCCGCCGACCTCGAAGGCGCCCGCAACAATATGAAAGTGCTACACCCGCTGCCGCGTATTGATGAAATCACCACGGATGTCGATAAAACGCCGCACGCCTGGTACTTCCAGCAAGCTGGCAACGGCATCTTCGCACGCCAGGCGTTACTGGCACTGGTTCTGACTCGCGACCTGGATCTGTAAGGGGAAATGACTATGACACACGATAATAAACTTCAGGTAGAAGCCATTAAACGTGGCACGGTAATCGACCATATCCCGGCACAGGTGGGCTTTAAGCTGCTGACCCTGTTCAAGCTGACCGAGACAGACCAGCGCATCACTATCGGCCTGAACCTGCCTTCCGGAGAGATGGGCCGCAAAGACCTGATTAAAATCGAAAATACGTTCCTGACTGATGAACAGGTTAATCAGCTTTCGCTCTATGCACCGCAGGCGACAGTTAACCGTATTGAAGAGTACGAAGTGGTTGGGAAATCACGCCCAAGCTTGCCGGAACGTATTGATAACGTACTGGTTTGCCCGAACAGCAACTGCATTAGCCACGCCGAACCGGTATCATCCAGCTTTGCAGTGAAAAAACGCGCAGATGACATCGCGCTCAAATGTAAATACTGCGAAAAAGAGTTTTCCCATTATGTGGTGCTGGCCAACTAATTGAGGTTGGTAATGAAATCCCGGCTGCTATAATGGCCGGGAACATTCTTAACGCTGTAATTCTGGAGAAAACATGAGCAAAGTACTCGCGACGGAAAATGCACCAGCCGCTATCGGACCTTACGTTCAGGGCGTTGATCTGGGTAGCATGATCATCACCTCCGGCCAAATCCCGGTGAATCCGAAAACCGGAGAAGTGCCGGCAGATGTAGCCGCACAGGCACGTCAGTCGCTGGATAACGTAAAAGCGATCGTTGAATCTGCAGGCCTGAAAGTAGGCGATATCGTGAAAACGACCGTTTTCGTGAAAGATCTGAATGACTTCGCGACCGTTAACGCCACGTATGAAGCGTTCTTCACCGAGCACAACGCGACCTTCCCGGCACGTTCTTGTGTGGAAGTGGCGCGTCTGCCGAAAGATGTGAAGATTGAAATTGAAGCGATTGCGGTACGTCGCTAATCGCGACGCGGCAAGCGCCTGATGGCGCTACGCTTATCAGGCCTACGCCATATGACGCGTAGGCCGGGTAAGCTTACGCCACCCGGCACTTCTTTACTGCCAACCATACCGACGGCTAAAGAACCCTTTCACCATCTGCGTCAGCGTCATATACCCCGCCAGAATTGCCACCAGCCACGGGAAGTAAGAGAGCGGCAACGCCTGCAACTGCAGATACCCTGCCAGCGGCGAGAACGGCAGCGCGATACCGACGACCATCACTACCAACGTCATGATAATCAGCGGCCATGCGGCGCGGCTCTGGATGAACGGTATACGGCGCGTACGGATCATATGCACAATCAGCGTCTGCGACAGTAACCCCACGACAAACCAGCCGGACTGGAACAGGGTCTGCGCTTCCGGCACGTTGGCGTGGAAGACAAACCACATCACGCAGAAAGTCAGAATGTCGAAGATGGAGCTGATCGGCCCGAAGAAGATCATAAAGCGCCCCAGTTCAGCCGGCTGCCAGCGCTGTGGTTTCTGGATCTGCTCGTCGTCAACGTTATCAAACGGGATCGCGACCTGGGATACATCGTACAGCAGGTTCTGAATCAACAGATGTAACGGCAACATCGGCAGGAACGGCAGGAATGCGCTCGCCACCAGTACGCTGAAGACGTTACCGAAGTTAGAGCTGGCCGTCATCTTGATGTATTTCAACATGTTGGCAAACGTCCGGCGGCCTTCGATAACCCCCTCTTCCAGCACCATTAGGCTTTTTTCCAGCAGGATGATGTCGGCAGCTTCGCGAGCGATATCCACCGCACCATCGACAGAAATACCGATGTCCGCCGCACGCAGCGCAGGCGCGTCGTTAATGCCATCGCCCATAAAGCCCACGACATGCCCTTCGCGGCGCAGCAGCGTTACGATGCGCTCTTTATGCATCGGCGTCAGGCGCGCAAACAGCGTGGTACGCAGCGCCAGTGCCGCCAGTTCATCGTCCGTTAATGTCTCGATATCGCTCCCCACCACCACATCGCCGACTTCAAGTCCGACTTCATGGCACACTTTCGCCGCCACCAGCTCGCTGTCGCCAGTGAGAATTTTCACGGTGATACCGCTCGCTTTCAGCGCTTTCAGCGCCGGTGCCGTCGTCTCTTTCGGCGGGTCGAGGAATGCGATGTAACCTTCGAGAATCAGGTCGGATTCATCAATACGCTGGTAGTCACCCACACGCGCGGGCAGATATTTGCTTGCCACTGCCACCACGCGCAGCCCCTGACGGTTCAGCGTGTCGGTGACGCGTTTAATGCGGCGCAGCATGGTTTCATCCAGCGGAACGATTTCGCCGTTATGACGCACCTGCGTTGAGACGTTGAGGATCTCCTGCAACGCGCCTTTGCAGATCAGTTTGTGCACGGACGGGCGTTCGCTCACCACGACCGACATCCGGCGACGCTCGAAATCAAATGGAATTTCATCCACTTTCTGCCACTGCCCGGAAAGCGCACGTGCGGCGTTTTCATCCACACCTTCCAGCACGGCGGTATCCAGCAGATTTTTCAGGCCGGTCTGATAGTGGCTGTTAAGCCAGGCGGTATGCAGCACACGCTCGCTGGCCTTCCCGGAAATATCAGTGTGATTTTCCAGTACGATTTTATCCTGCGTCAGCGTTCCGGTTTTATCGGTGCAAAGGATATCCATCGCGCCAAAGTTCTGAATCGCATCAAGGTGCTTCACAATAACTTTCTGTTTTGAGAGCTTCACCGCCCCGCGCGCTAGCGTCGAAGTGACGATCATCGGCAGCATTTCCGGTGTTAAGCCGACGGCAACCGACAGCGCAAACAGCGCCGCTTCCCACCAGTCGCCTTTGGTATAACCGTTGATCAACAGCACGATTGGCGTCATCACCAGCATAAAGCGGATCAGAAGCATACTGACGCGGCTGATGCCTTTCTGGAACGCATTCGGCTCACTCTCCTGCTCGCTGACGCGCCCGGCCAGTTGACCAAACCAGGTGTGGCCGCCCGTCGCCGTGACGATGGCCTGCGCCGAGCCGCTCACCACCGTGGTGCCCATAAAGCAGAGGGTATCGCACTCAAGCGGGTTCGCCTGTTGTGGGTCACGGCTGCGCGCGACTTTCTCAACCGGCAGAGATTCACCGGTGAGCGATGCCTGGGCCACAAAAAGGTCGCGCGCCTGCACAACACGCAGGTCTGCAGGGATCATGTCGCCCGCCGACAGTTTGACAATATCGCCCGGAACAAGCTGGTCGAGCGGTATTTCACACCAGCGGCTTTCGCCCTGAATATTCACCACCCGCAGCACGGTAGCGGTGTTGCTCACCATCGCTTTTAATGCGTCGGCGGCTTTGGTGGAGCGGGCTTCCTGCACAAAGTTAAGCAGTGTGGAAATCGCCACCATCAGCGCAATCACGCCAGCGGCGAAAAGATCTTCCGTCGAGTAGGACACGATGCCGAGCACCGTCAGCAGCAGGTTGAACGGATTGCGGTAGCAGCTCCACAGATGAACCCACCACGGCGCGGGCTTCTGCGCCGGGATCTGGTTATCGCCGTATTGCTCGCGTTTTGCCGCGACTTCGGCCTCGTTGAGCCCTTCAGGATGGCTGTCAAACGCATGCCAGACGGCTTCTTCCTCCATCATTGCCACTTTCAGGCAGTGCTGACTCAGAGAATCCGGCATCGGTACGCCAGTGAGATTTTTGCCATCCGGCATCGGGTCACGCTGGACTAAACGGCGTGGCAGGTGGCGGCTAAGCTGTGCAAGCAGCTGCCGGGTCATATTTTTCAGCATAAAACGTCCCCCGCATCCGTAAAATACGGACGCAGCTCGGCTGACAGGCGCAACAAATTCTTGCCTGTCAGGCACTTAATTTTTCTACAGGGACATCAGGGATGTCACTGCCTCACGTGCTCGGTAAGGCAGCGAAAACTGACTTACCGGAAAATTACGCTCCCGTGTGGGAGAGGGGTGGGATCGGGATCCATACGGCCTCCGGTAAGATGAATGATGAAATATGCCGCACATTATAGGTATAAAACCATAATGTTTGTGACGGTTCGGGCGGTATAATACCTCCCGGCAACTAAACCGAACGTAAACCAGACTTTGCTCATTGCACATTGTTTGCGTAGGATGAAACACTGAGTCTGAAATAACATTTTATTAACACGGGAAACGAGATGCAGAACCGGCTGACCATTAAAGATATTGCACGCCTGAGCGGAGTGGGGAAATCGACCGTCTCCCGCGTGTTGAATAATGAAAGCGGCGTCAGCGATCGTACCCGTGAACGTGTTGAAGCGGTGATGAATCAACACGGTTTCTCTCCTTCCCGCTCCGCGCGCGCTATGCGTGGGCAGAGCGATAAAGTGGTCGCCATTATCGTCACGCGCCTTGATTCACTTTCCGAAAACCTGGCGGTACAGACCATGCTGCCCGCCTTTTATGAGCAGGGTTACGACCCCATCATGATGGAAAGCCAGTTCTCACCCGAGAAAGTAGAAGAGCACCTGGGCATGCTGAAGCGACGTAACATCGACGGCGTGGTGCTGTTCGGCTTTACCGGCGTCAATGAAACCATGCTGGCGAACTGGCAGTCGTCGCTGGTGATGGTGGCGCGCGACGCGAAAGGTTTCGCCTCCGTATGTTATGACGACAAAGGCGCCATCAGCATCTTAATGCAGCGCCTCTACGACCAGGGGCATCGTCATATTAGCTATCTGGGCGTGCCCCACAGCGACGTCACCACCGGCAAACGCCGCCACGATGCCTATCTCGCTTTCTGTAAAAAACACAAACTGAACCCAGTCTCCGCGCTGCCCGGTCTCGCCATGAAGCAGGGTTTTGAATACGCCAGCAAAGTGATGACGCCGGACACCACCGCCCTGCTGTGCGCCACCGATACGCTGGCGCTGGGCGCGAGCAAATATTTCCAGCAGGAACGCATGGATTCCGTGCAGCTTGCCAGCGTCGGTAATACGCCGCTGATGAAGTTTCTGCACCCGGAAATAATCACCGTCGATCCCGGTTATGCCGACGCAGGACGCCAGGCGGCAGAACAGCTGATAGGCCAGATAACCGGACGCGCCGAACCGCGTCAAATTATTATTCCCGCCAACCTCATCTAAGCCTGAACGCGTAAATTATGTGATCCTCGCTGCGTTTCGGGAACGTTCCCATTTTCCAAAAATCGGTTAACGGATAGGCTACTGCTCAGGTCATCAACACAATATCTCTCCTCGGCACTGAGGTTTTCATAATGAGTAAAATAAATCAGCAGAACATCGATAAACTTATCGAGCTGGTCGGCGGGCGCGATAACATCGCTACCGTCAGCCACTGCATTACCCGCTTACGCTTTGTCCTCAACAACCCGGCAAAAGCCGATCCGAAAGCCATCGAAGAACTGCCGATGGTGAAAGGCTGCTTCACCAATGCCGGTCAATTTCAGGTCGTCATCGGTACCGAAGTCGGCGATTACTACAGCGCGCTAATCGCCTCAACCGGCCAGGCGGCGGCAGATAAAGAGCAGGCCAAACTGGCGGCGCGCCAGAACATGAAGTGGCATGAACGGATGATCTCGCACTTCGCGGAGATCTTCTTCCCGCTGCTGCCGGCGCTGATTAGCGGGGGTTTGATCCTCGGTTTCCGCAACGTAATCGGCGATCTGCCGATGAGTAACGGTCAGACGCTGGCGCAAATGTACCCGTCGCTGCAAAGCATCTACGATTTCTTATGGCTGATTGGCGAGGCCATCTTCTTCTATTTACCGGTGGGTATCTGCTGGTCGGCGGTACGCAAAATGGGCGGTACGCCGATTCTGGGTATCGTACTCGGCGTTACGCTGGTCTCCCCGCAGTTGATGAACGCCTACCTTCTGGGTCAACAGGTGCCGGAAGTGTGGAACTTCGGCCTTTTTACCATTGCGAAAGTCGGCTATCAGGCGCAGGTGATCCCGGCGCTGCTGGCGGGCCTGGCGCTCGGCTATATTGAAACGCGCATGAAGCGCATCGTGCCGGATTACCTCTATCTGGTGATTGTGCCGGTCTGCTCGCTGATTCTGGCGGTCTTCCTTGCTCACGCCTTTATCGGCCCGTTTGGCCGCATGATTGGCGACGGCGTCGCCTTTGCTGTGCGTCACCTGATGACCGGCAGCTTCGCACCGGTTGGCGCTGCGCTGTTCGGCTTCCTGTACGCGCCGCTGGTGATCACCGGCGTTCATCAGACGACGCTTGCCATCGACATGCAGATGATTCAGAGCATGGGCGGCACGCCGGTGTGGCCGCTGATTGCGCTCTCTAACATTGCGCAGGCTTCGGCGGTCGTGGGGATCATTATTTGCAGCCGTAAACAGAACGAGCGTGAAATTTCCGTACCTGCCGCCATCTCCGCTTTCCTCGGCGTAACCGAACCGGCCATGTACGGCATCAACCTGAAGTATCGTTTCCCGATGCTGTGCGCCATGGTCGGTTCCGGCCTCGCGGGTCTGCTGTGCGGCCTGAGCGGCGTCATGGCAAACGGAATTGGCGTCGGCGGCCTGCCGGGCATTCTTTCCATCCAGCCAACCTACTGGCAGGTCTATAGCCTGGCAATGCTAATTGCCATTGTTATTCCAATCATTCTCACCTCGGTGGTTTACCAGCGTAAACACCGTCAGGGCACCTTGCAGATTGTTTAATGTTTTCACTTTGGGGCGCCCTTGCGCCCCTTCGCATTTCAGGACAGCACTATGAATATTCTTCCCCACTGGTGGCAGAACGGCGTTATTTATCAAATTTATCCGAAGAGTTTTCAGGACACGACCGGCAGCGGCACCGGTGATCTACGCGGCGTAACCTACCGCCTCGACTATCTGAAAAAACTGGGCGTTGACGCCATCTGGCTGACCCCTTTCTATGTCTCACCGCAGGTCGATAACGGCTACGATGTGGCGAACTACACCGCCATCGATCCGGCCTACGGCACACTGGACGATTTCGATGAACTGGTGGCCGAGGCGAAAGCGCGCGGTATTCGCATCGTGCTGGATATGGTGCTCAACCACTCCTCAACGCAGCACGCCTGGTTCCGCGAATCGTTGAATAAAGCGAGCCCATACCGCGAATTCTACATCTGGCGTGACGGCGAACCGGGCATCCCGCCCAACAACTGGCGCTCGAAATTTGGCGGCAACGCCTGGCAGTGGCACGCGGAGAGCGAGCAATATTATCTGCACCTGTTTGCGCCGGAGCAGGCGGATCTCAACTGGGAAAACCCGGCTGTGCGCGCCGAGCTGAAAAAAGTGTGCGAGTTCTGGGCCGATCGCGGCGTCGACGGCCTGCGTCTCGATGTAGTGAACCTGATTTCAAAAGATCAGGCTTTCCCTTCTGACCCGGACGGCGATGGTCGTCGTTTCTATACGGATGGCCCGCGTGCCCATGAGTTTTTGCAGGAGATGAGCCGTGATGTCTTTACGCCGCGCGAGTTAATGACCGTCGGCGAGATGTCGTCAACCTCGCTGGAAAACTGCCAGCAGTACGCCGCGCTGGATGGGCGTGAGCTCTCGATGACCTTTAACTTCCACCACCTGAAAGTCGATTATCCCGGCGGCGAAAAATGGACGCTGGCGAAGCCGGACTACGTCGCCCTGAAAGCACTGTTCAGCCACTGGCAGCAGGGCATGCATAATCGCGCCTGGAATGCGCTGTTCTGGTGTAACCACGATCAGCCGCGCATTGTTTCGCGCTTTGGCGATGAAGGCGAGTATCGCTTGCCCGCCGCCAAAATGCTGGCCATGGTGCTGCACGGTATGCAGGGCACGCCTTATGTTTATCAGGGCGAAGAGATTGGCATGACCAACCCGCATTTCACGCAGATCACCGATTATCGCGACGTGGAAAGCCACAATATGTTCGCCGAGCGCTTAGCGCAGGGCCAGGATGCGCAAACCTTACTGGCGATCCTCGCCAGTAAATCACGCGATAACAGCCGCACACCGATGCAATGGAATGGCGACGCGCACGGCGGGTTCACCACCGGCACACCGTGGATCGCCCTGTGCGACAACTATGAAGCGATCAACGTCGATAGAGCGCTGAGCGATCCGAGTTCGGTGTTCTACACCTATCAGCAATTGATCGCGTTACGTAAAACCACGCCGATTCTGACGTGGGGTGATTATCAGGATCTTCTGCCCGATCACCCCGCTTTGTGGTGCTATCGCCGTCAATGGAAGGGGCAAACGCTGCTGGTTGTCGCCAACCTTAGCGCAGAACTTCAACACTGGCAGCCAGACGCCGCTCACGGCGAATGGACGGCATTAATCAGCAACTATGACGAAGTGGCAAGTGCACCGTCTGAAATGACGCTACGGCCTTTTGAAGCGGTCTGGTGGCTACAAAATTAACCCTCTCAACCGGCGACTCCCGGTCGCCGGCTCCCGACAAATCCTACTGTTTTTGTTGAATTTTTAAGCAAAACTCAGCACTGCAATATTTACATTAGCCGTAGCGCCCGCCATCTGTACGCTTCGATTTTTACTTTGTCCTACATCAATAAAATCGCAAACTTGTTTGATGCAAATCACTATATATAGACCTTAGAATGCTCGCCGACCCAACATATTGGGTTTATCGTCTACAATATCACCATACCCTTCCAATGAAGAAAGGGGGTGAGATGTGGATAAATTTGACTGGAGAAGCGCTAACACGCGGGCAGGCTTTGTAAATCTCGCCCCCGCCCCGACTTCAGTTCTGTGGATAACCTGTTTTTATAATGGAGTGATCATGACACCGCATGTGATGAAACGCGATGGCTGTAAAGTGCCGTTCAAATCAGAGCGCATCCAGGAAGCTATCCTGCGTGCCGCTAAAGCAGCGGGAGTCGATGACGCAGACTATTGCGCCACCGTCGCGGCAATCGTAAGCGAGCAGATGCAAGGCCGTAGCCAGGTTGATATCAACGAGATCCAGACCGCGGTTGAAAACCAGCTGATGTCTGGCCCGTATAAGCAGCTGGCGCGCGCCTATATCGAATATCGCCATGACCGCGATAGCCAGCGTGAAAAGCGTGGCCGTCTGAACCAGGAAATTCGCGGTCTGGTTGAGCAAACCAACTCGGCGCTGCTCAATGAAAACGCCAATAAAGACAGTAAAGTGATCCCTACCCAGCGTGACCTGCTGGCCGGTATCGTCGCGAAGCACTACGCCCGTCAGCACCTGCTGCCGCACGACGTGGTGATGGCGCACGAACGCGGCGTTATCCACTATCACGACCTTGATTACTCCCCGTTCTTCCCGATGTTCAACTGCATGTTGATCGATCTGAAAGGAATGCTAACGCAGGGCTTTAAAATGGGTAACGCGGAAATCGAGCCGCCGAAATCCATCTCTACCGCGACGGCCGTTACCGCGCAGATTATCGCGCAGGTGGCCAGCCACATTTATGGCGGCACCACCATTAACCGTATCGATGAAGTTCTGGCCCCGTTCGTGACCGCCAGCTTCAATAAACATCGTCAGACCGCTGAAGAGTGGCAGATTCCGGACGCCGAAGGCTACGCGCACTCCCGCACCGAGAAAGAGTGCTACGACGCCTTCCAGTCGCTGGAATATGAAGTCAATACGCTGCATACCGCCAACGGCCAAACGCCGTTCGTCACCTTCGGTTTTGGTCTCGGCACCAGTTGGGAATCACGCCTGATTCAGCAGTCCATTCTGCGTAATCGCATTGCGGGCCTCGGCAAAAACCGTAAAACCGCCGTGTTCCCGAAACTGGTGTTCGCCATCCGCGACGGCCTGAACCACAAACCGGGCGATGCCAACTACGACATCAAACAGCTGGCGCTGGAATGCGCGAGCAAGCGCATGTACCCGGACATCCTCAACTACGACCAGGTTGTGAAAGTCACCGGTTCGTTCAAAACGCCAATGGGTTGCCGCAGCTTCCTCGGCGTGTGGGAAAACGAAAACGGCGAGCAGATCCACGATGGCCGTAATAACCTTGGCGTGATCAGCCTGAACCTGCCGCGCATCGCGCTGGAAGCGAAAGGCAATGAAGACGCGTTCTGGAAACTGCTGGACGAACGTCTGGTGCTGGCACGTAAAGCGCTGATGACCCGCATCGCGCGTCTGGAAGGCGTGAAAGCGCGCGTGGCCCCAATCTTGTATATGGAAGGCGCATGCGGCGTGCGTTTGCAGGCTGACGATGACGTCTCTGAAATCTTCAAAAACGGTCGTGCGTCTATCTCGCTGGGCTACATCGGTATTCACGAAACCATCAACGCGCTGTTTGGTAATCAACACGTTTATGACAATGAAGCACTGCGCGCCAAAGGCACTGCCATTGTTGAACGTCTGCGCCAGGCCGTTGACCAGTGGAAAGAGGAAACCGGCTACGGTTTCAGCCTCTACAGCACACCAAGTGAAAACCTGTGTGACCGCTTCTGCCGCCTTGATACTGCCGAATTCGGCGTGGTACCGGGCGTGACCGATAAAGGTTACTACACCAACAGCTTCCACCTGGACGTGGAGAAAAAAGTTAACCCGTACGACAAAATCGACTTTGAAGCCCCGTATCCGCCGCTGGCGAACGGCGGTTTCATTTGCTACGGCGAGTACCCAAACATTCAGCACAACCTGAAAGCGCTGGAAGACGTCTGGGATTACAGCTACCAGCACGTGCCGTACTACGGCACCAACACGCCGATTGATGAATGCTATGAGTGCGGCTTTACCGGTGAGTTCGAGTGTACCAGCAAAGGCTTTACCTGCCCGAAATGCGGCAACCACGACGCGTCCCGCGTGTCGGTCACCCGCCGCGTGTGCGGCTATTTAGGCAGCCCGGATGCGCGTCCGTTTAACGCCGGTAAGCAGGAAGAAGTGAAACGCCGCGTGAAACACCTCGGCAACGGGCAGATCGGTTAAACGGCTGCCCCTCACCCCGTCCCTCTCCCCAAGGGAGAGGGAGAAAACCACGACGACCTCTATGATCTGCCCGGTCGGTCCCCTCTCCCTGCGGGAGAGGGTTAGGGTGAGAGCCACAACCCGCACCATACTCAATAAGAAAAACCATGAATTACCATCAGTACTACCCTGTCGATATCGTCAATGGCCCCGGCACGCGCTGCACGCTGTTTGTGGCGGGCTGCGTACATGAATGCCCGGGCTGTTATAACAAAAGCACCTGGCGCGTGAATTCCGGCATGCCGTTCACGACTGAAATGGCCGACCGTATTATCGCCGATCTCAACGACACACGCGTGAAACGTCAGGGGATTTCACTCTCCGGCGGCGACCCATTGCATCCGCAAAACGTACCGGAAATTCTCAAACTGGTTAAACGTATACACACGGAATGTCAGGGGAAAGATATCTGGGTGTGGACCGGCTACAAGCTGGACGAACTGAACGCTGCGCAAATGGAAGTAGTCGATCTCATCAACGTGCTGGTCGACGGTAAATTTGTGCAGGATTTAAAAGACCCGGCCCTTATCTGGCGCGGCAGCAGCAATCAGGTAGTGCACCACCTGCGTTAAACAAGGGGCGTCGCCCGCCCCTCTTCAAAACCGACTCACACACTCCATTGCCACTGTCTTGAAATCCTCGAAATCCCGGCAGCTGCACAGCCGCGCCATTGCGCGTTCGCGCAGGAAGGTGACGAAAATATCGTAGATCGCCATCGCCTCTTCATACTCGCGTTTGCTGATCGCAAGCAGGAAGATGACGTGCGCGGTTTCCTCGCCCCATGCAATTCCCTGCGGCGCCAGCACCGTGTAGACCACTGTTTTTTGTGCCAGCAATCCCAGGGCGTGAGGCAGCGCGATGCCGTCGCCGAGCATGGTGCTGACGATGGCTTCACGTTCTACAACTGAAGCGTGGAACTCGGCGTCAACAAAGCCTTCATCATGAAGCTGAGCGCAAAGTTCGCTAAATAAGGTCTGTTGGTCGATATCGCCGTCGATAATGCGAAAATGTGCCGCATCGAAATATTTGTTCAGCATCCACGGGCGGGTGCGGTCTACCAGCACCAGTTTGCCGATCTGTTCAAGCTGGAACTCGGTCGGGAACGGCGCAATCGTGACTACCGGTTTATCTTTTTCATTGATGCGCGCGGTCGAGATAACGAAGTCTTCACTGATGCTTTCCCGCTGTTCGTAATCACGCAGCGAAAGCACATCGGTCACGTCAATCTGCGGATATTTACGCTGCAGCACCGCTTCAATCATGCGCACCATCGCCGTACTGGTGTCGCACACCAGCAAGACGCGCGGCTGGCGCTGATAGCCAATGTTGTAGTGCCGCTCCAGCCCTACGCCGATGTGCAGTACCAGGAACCCAACTTCGTTTTCACTGATGGTGTACGGCGTGTATTTTCCCCAGCTCGATACCGCCGCCAGGGTCATATCCCACGCCATCGGGTAGTGCTGTTTGATGTTATCCAGCAACGGGTTAGGAATCATGATTTGATAGCGCACGCGGGTGATCATGGTTTTAATATGGGTGAGCAGATCCGCATGCAACTGGTCGTCGTTTTGCAGGTTATAGTTATAGTGGCTGTTGATGTAGCTGAGGATATAGTCCACCAACGCTTCGGCGTCGTCGGCGCTGATAGCGCTTGGCGAAACCTGCTGCGTCTGACGTGCGGAAATATGCACGCACAGCCAGGCTTTTTCAGAGTCGGCCAGCGGTTTACCGGCAAGCGCCTGAATTGCTGCGGCAATATCCCGCGCCGCGTCGCGCACGTTCTGCGATACCTCTTCTTCTGCCGCAAATTCTGCCAGCGGGAATCCTTCACTGATGCGGCGTACCGCCACCGCGCAGTAAAGACGAATGAAGCGTTCACCTTCGTCGGTCAGGCGAATCGCATAGCGAGTGAGCGTTTCCTGCAACGTCGCGGTAAGCGAGGTGATGGCCCCCGCATTGAGCGCTTCCGCCATCAGTTGCGCATTAAACCCTTCCTGCTGCGGCAGTTCCCAGAGGATATCCGTCAGGCAGGCGCGAATAGAGACTTCACTGCCAAACAGCTTCATGCCGTGACGCGGACGCGTCTCGAGCGTCAACTGATAACGCTGAAAACGCTCGCGTACGGCGATCATGTCGTTTTGCAGCGTGGCGCGGCTGACAAACCACTCATCCGCCAGATCTTCCAGCTTGAGAGAAAATGCGGACGTAAGAAAGCGCACCGCCAGCGAATGTTCGCGCTCGCTGGCGGTACGTGGAATACGCAGCGTACTCGGCGCGCTCTCTTCCAGTTTTTGGTAACGATTGGGGTCACTGATATTGAGCTGATAACCGCTGCCGCGCGTCAGCGTAAACTGCGCGCCATAGCTCTCCAGTAAGGCATTAAGCGCCGAGATATCGGCGCGAACAGTACGGGTGGAAACGGACAATCGTGCAGCCAGCTCATCCTGCGGCAAAACTTCGTTTTGCAGTAAATTGAACAGTTGGGCTAAACGTTGGTTGGGGAATCGCACGTCAGTTTCCTTATTACGCCTCAGGGGTTAAACGAAATCACCATCTGCGATGGGCTGCCGACCGATGTGTATTCAGGGACAAATGTCAGCGTGCCATCGTCAGGCGCGACGCGAAAACGGGTGATGTTATCGCTGCGCTGATTCATTACGTACAGCCAGCGGCCCTCGCTATCCAGCGTCAGGCTGCGCGGGTAGTCGCCTCGCGTCCATATATTATCATTATGAATCAATGAGCCATCATTCATAACCGTGAAGTGAGCAATACTGTTGTGCAGACGATTGGCAACATAGAGCTGTTTTCCGTCAGCGCTGATTGCCAGCCCGGCGGCGAAGCTGGTTCCCTGATACGCTTTCGGCAGCGATGACACCGTTTTCCCTTCCTGGAGTTGCCCGGTTGCTGCATCCAGGTGGTAATGCGTCAGCGTAGAAGACTCTTCGTTGATCACAAAAAGCCCATCACCTTTTGCTGTAAACACAAAATGACGCGGCCCCGCGCCCGGTGACGACGCATTGATGAACGGCGGCGTGTTGGGGATCAACGTGCCGTTCTTTTCATCCAGACGATACTGGTAGATCCGATCGAGGCCCAGATCGGTAGAAAAAACATATTTCCCGCTGGGATCGGCGGCGATCATGTGGGCATGCGGGCCGTTATGATCGCTGGCGGCAAAACTGCCTTTGACCGCAGCCGCCGGTTTCGCGGCGCCAGGATCACCCGCATCCTGATGAAAATCGCTGGCCTCCGCCAGACTGCCATCAGCTTTCACCGGCAACATCGCCACGGAACCGCTGACGTAATTCGCCACCAGCAGATGTTTTCCGCCAGGCGTCAATGAGAGATATACCGGGCCCGCGCCGCCAGATGAAACCTGATTCAGCTTATGGAGAGCGCCCTTCTCATCCACCCGCAGCGCCTGCACCACGCCCTTCTCTTCTTCGCTCGCGACATACAGGGTTTTGCCATCGGCAGAGACGGTAAGCTGCGCGGCGTTGGGCAGCGTGCTGACCAGGGTTTTATCGCTTAACGCCCCGGTTTTGCTGTCGAGGGTTAAGCGGTAAACGCCTTCACCGTTGGGGTTGTAGGTGCCCACCCACGCGTATTGCGTCTGCGCGATGGCGGTTGTAGCAAGCAGAGAAAGTGAAGCGACAAGCAGGTGGCGGGATGGGTGCATGGTGGCTCCTTGGGAATGGTGTGATGAGTTCCCCCCTCACCCTAACCCTCACCCACAGGGAGAGGGAACCGACAGTGCAAATGTGAAAGACCTGCGCTGATTTTCACCCTCTCCCTGCGGGAGAGGGCCGGGGTGAGGGGGCCCTTATTACTTCACTAACGCCTTCGTCATCTCCAGCAGCGCGCGCACGTCGTTCGGGCGAGTATTGCCGCTGGCTTTATCAATAATAGAACTGTAGATGTGCGGGATGATTTTGCTTACGCCAGCATCGAGGGCAATTTGCAGGATCTCGCTGAAGTTCTCCAGATCGATCCCCCCCGTTGGTTCCAGCCAGAAGTCATGACGCGCGCAGGCTTCTGCCACCGCTTTATACTCATCACGGCACTTCAGGCCGCCCATCGGGAAGTATTTGATTGAGCTGCCGCCCATATCTTTCAGCAGAGCGATCGCCGTTTCAACCGGCACGATGCCATCCGGTGCGGTGCTGCTCAGCGGCCCGGTGGATATTTTCACCATGCCCGGCGTGCCGGTTGGCGAGACCAGACCGTTCACTACGGTGTCATTTTGCCCTAGCAGCGCACGGCTGGTTCCGACACCGGTGAAGACCTGGTTGACGTGCTGCGGCTGCACTTCAGCGGAGATGGCGCTGACCATTGCCGACTGATTCGGGTCGCCCGCGCCCAGGCCAACGGAGAGCGCATTATCAATCCGCGCCGCGTAATCACGCATATCCGCTACGGCACTGGCCACGTCCGGGTAATTTTTGGAGAGCACGCCCACCAGCACATGACCTTCCGCCGCTTCATAAATCTCGCTGGCGTTCTCTTTGCTACCCGCCAGAACGTTCAGGCAGACGCGGTCACGGTAAAAGTTTGGGGTCAGTTTCATGCGTTAATCTCCTGTTTAATCACTTCAGCAATACGGCGGGCAACAATATCCAGTTGCGCCTGGTCAACACTGCGCACGTCGGCTTCGATAATGCCTTCGTTGGCTTTGTAGCCACGGAAGTAGATGGCGTACTGCCCCTGCTTGAGCGCATCAACCAGCTCGCCTGTGCCAATACCGGTAACGGCTTCGTCGAATTTAATTTCGGTACGCGCGATGTCACGCCCGGCGCTATCCCAGACTACGCGCGCGGATACACCGTTGAGCGTATTCAGTGCGTCGATAAACGGCGTCATCTTCGCCACCATTTCAGCACCGCTCTCTTTCGTTGCGGTAAGGTAATGTTCAATGGCGCAAGTCAGGCCGAGAATGCCCTCTTTACCCACTTTCATCGCGCGGCCAATGCCCGCTGACTGGCGTTTTACCCACTCGACATACTGGGTTTTGCCGATCACCAGCCCGCTGGTTGGCCCTTCGATGGCTTTCGCGCCGCTGTAAATGACCAGGTCTGCACCCGAACGGTAGTAGCACTGCAGGTCTTCTTCCGCCGCCGCATCGACGATCAACGGTAGATTGTGTTTGCGAGCGACAACAACCGCCTGCTCAACGCTGAGCATGCTTTTCTGCACGCAGTGGTGAGATTTGATATACAGGATAGCCGCCGTGCGCGGGGTAATTGCCGCCGCCAGCTGTGCTGCGGAACATTCGTTAGCGTAGCCTGCTTCCACCAGCTTGCCGCCGCCCAGCGCAACCATGGTGCCCACCGGCGCACCGAAGTTGACGTTATGACCTTTGGGCAGGACGATTTCGTTGTTCTCAATTGGCGTGACGTGCAGGTTTTCCAGCAGCCAGTCGCTGTCTTTAACGAGCACCGCCGCCACGGACTGCGCAATGCCTGCCGACGCACAGGAGACCACCGTCGCCCCTTCCACATCCAGCAAATTAGCAATGTACTCGCCGGTTTTATTGACCAGGTCTTTCATCTCGAAATACTGGTTCATGCCGTCCATCGCGGCCTGTACCACTTCCGGGCGCGGGGTTGAAACACCCAGCGCGGTCATGCGGCCAGAGGTGTTAATCACTTGCTTTAAATTGTATTTCTCAAAAATCGAAGGCATTTTCTGCACTCCCTTGTTCGGTCATATAGCCCTTGCCTGCACGAACGGCAGCCAGCGGCACCAGAATTTTGTCAGCCTGAAGCGAAACGTTTTCCGCATCGGTTAGGCTCATCGGTTGATCTTTCACGGTGAAGATCGTCAGATCCGCGTCCATCCCCGGCGCCAGGCGACCTTTGCGGGTCAAGCGCAGCCCTTCAGCGGCATGCGTGGTCACGCAGGCAATCACCTGCGGCAGCGACAGGCCAATGGCGAGGAATTTGGACATCACCAGCGCCAGCGAACGTACCGGGCCGTCGATGCGGTTACGGCAGTAGATATCGGAACTGATGGTGTGCGGCAGAATGCCCATCTCGATGGCGCGTTTCGCCACCTCAAAGCTAAAGCTGGCGGTACCGTGGCCGACATCGAGACGAACGCCACGCTTGAGCGCACGCGTAATCGATGCGCGCAGTTCGCCTTCCGGCGTCAGGATGCGGTTCGGTTTGCCGTTGTAGCAGTGGGTAATGATGTCGCCAGCACTCAGCAGGTCGGCAATCTCATCCAGGTTCGGCGGGTTGTTGCCGATATGCACCATCAGCGGCAAATCGCCGTTGGCTTTCTGCATCGCTTTCGCATGTTCCAGCGGCGTGATGCCGTTTTCACCCACGACACTGCTGCTCATCCGTGCCTTCAGCCCGACGATAAAATCAGGGTGGCGTTTCACCGCCTGGTGTACCGCGTCGGCGTCGATATTGGCCATATTGGCCAGCTCGTTCTGGGCAATCAGCCCGACGCGCGAGATATTCAGCAGCGCGTAAACGTCAGTCGCCGCCTGGCGAGTGAGTTCATAGAATTCATCCACGTCATCTGCCCCGGTGCTACCGGCATCGATAACGGTCGTCACGCCAGTGGCGATGCCTACGCTATCGGGTTCGTCGTGATAAATCGGTGATTTCGGGTAGCAGTGAACGTGGGAGTCAATCCAGCCCGCGCTGACGTAGTAGTTGCCGTGCAGATCAATGGTTTTCTTTGCGGGTGACGTCAGGTCACCCAGCGCGTGGATTAAGCCATCCTGAATGGCGATATCGGTCAGGATATCGTCGACGAGGCGCGCACCGCGCAGGAGTAAATCAAACATCTCATTCTCCTGAGAGAGCGGGCGTTTTCACGCCCGCGGGGAGTTAGCTAATCGCGATTGGGAACAGTGCACCAAACAACATTGCACCCAGAATCGCACCGCCGGTAATCGGCTTTTGCCAGAGGTAGAAAAGCAGCGCGCCAAGCAGGGAACCGATACCGATTGGAATGGAGGCGGTCATCGCGCTGAGAATAATCAATGGGCCAAGGAAGCGGCCAGAGGCGTTACCTGCGCCCATCATCACGTCGGCCCCGTAGGTCGAGTCGCTCTGATTAATGGTGAACTTACGCGCCAGAATAATGACGTAACCAATCGCCAGGCCAATCACCAGGCCGGTAATCAGTGAAGCGATAAAGTTGGTCACCGGGAACATGATGCCCGCGCCCAGCAGCAGCGCCGGAACGCCGAGGCCGACGCCGGTTTGGATCGCGCCGCCGATGTCCAGAATCCCCACCAGCGAGCCTTCGATGATGCGGGCAAACAGGAAGCTTGCGCCAAACGCCGCCACCGCGCCGTAAGCACCGGTATCAATCCCGGCGCGCAGCATGGAGACAAACGCCACTTCGTTAAATGCGCCAATACCGTAGAGGTAGTACATGTGCGTCCCGGCGAACACGCCGGAGGAGAGCAGACCAACAAAGATCGGGAACGACCAGTCGGCATACCAAAAACCTTTATTCTGTTCCATTTCGAGGCTCCCGTTATTTGCCGCTGAGCGAGTTGTGGATCAGATCGAGCCAGTTCGGCACGGTCAGATGGAAGGATTCGATCATCTTCATATCGAAGCCGCGGAAGAAGGCGCTCAGGACAAACAGCACCACGATGGCGCTCATCATCACTTTGGTGATGCGGTTCCAGCCGCTCTCTTCAACACCTTTACCAATCAGAATACCCAGCACCAGACCCGGCACGGCGTTCCCCATGATCATCTGCGCCGCGCCGCCAAAGACGGTGGCCCAGAAGCCGGATTTTTTACCCGCGTCGATCGCCGCCAGCCAGAAGATAACCGGCATCACCGTATTCACCAGCAGGTTCGCTGCCGGAACCAGTACCTTCACAGCGGTCACCTGGAGTGATTCGGGTACTGAGGAGGCGGTTAAGTTGAGGAAGGTGACAACCAGCATGCCGATCACGCCACAGGCAATCGCCATTTTCTTCGGATCGTGCAGCGTCTCGCCAACGTTACGGTTTTTGATCATCAGTGCCGCCGCGCCCCAGTTCGGGATGATGCGGTGGTCAACGTCCTGGGTAAATGAACCTGCTGCAACGGAAGAGGCCCAGGCGTTAAAGAAGAAGCCAAGGCCAAAGGAGAAGTGTGACGCCGGGTCGCCTTCACAGGAGTTCAGCTCCCCCAACGTACGAAACGCGCCCATACCTTGCGTGGTAGGCGCATGGAACATGCGTGCAGCACCGGCCCCTACACCGACGCCAACCAGGCCGCCGATAATGAGCGATTTTATTAATATAATTAAGAACATCAGTCTGCCCTTCTGTGTGATTTAGCTCTGCGTGACGAAATCCACGTTGTCGAGATTGATGGCGGTCACGTTGACGGTCACGTCCAGCTCCACGCTGTAGGTGCGTCGTTCCCGGCGCAAAAAGAAGAATAAGAACGCTTCTTTGCGCACCGCTTCATACGCATGAACAACCTGCACATCCTGTGGCTCAATACGCAGTAAGATGTGCGGTGTATCTTTCATCACCGCGGCCTGGACATGGTTTAGCGCATCGGCAAAGGCGCGCGCTTTGGCGTCGCCTTTCCCTTTGACTCTCACCGTTTTGGTGAATTGTTGTTTCATACTCACGCGCCGTACTTCTTCTGCCACGCCTGTACCAGACGCTCGCCCAGCTCTTCTTTATCCATAAAACCGAAGCCCAGCACGTTGCAGCCTTCATTAATCGCGGTGACGCCTTCATCAACAGAGCGCATGCCGTATTTGGCTTTGTAGCCATATTTGGTCTGGGCGGTGATTGCACCTGCACCGCCGCTGCCGCAGAAAGAGATACCAAAAGTGGCGTTTTCCGCTTTCATGACATCGCCCAACTTCATATCTGCCGCCACGCCCGGGACAACAACCGCACGACCACCGGCTTTCTCAACGCCTGCGGCCACTTTCTGGCCTTTGCCTAAACGATCGCCAATCACAACGGTAATCTGTTCCATGTTTTGCTCCTTAAAGGTTTTCTTTTGCGACTTCGAAGTGAACGGAAAGCAGCCAGGACTCTTCGTCAGGAAGATTGCCAAACTGCGCGACCACTTCGCGGGCAAGTTGCATTGATTCTGGTGAAATTTCGTCGAACAGGCTGGCATCTACCTCTGGCAGTGGCTCACCGGTCACAGACCGATGCGCCATTGCGCGCAGGTGGGAAGTCAGCATCTGTTCCTGTACGTCGTTGGGGATAATGTTGTGGCTGCGTAACAGGGCGAAAACCTGCTTCAGCATGGTGTCGGCAAGCTGTTCTGTTTGCGCTGCCGGTTCCACATCATTGTTCACTACCGCTGCATTCATCACTCGTCTTACCCCGTTAATGGCTCTGGGTTCAAAGTAACGATGCGCGTTGCAGGTTTGTAGCGAGTTGTTTTCCACTTCAAAGTGGAAAGGCGAAGGAGGCCAGTGATCTGTGCCACAAAATTTGCGGTTTTAACGATTTATCGGCGGAAAAGCGTGATATTCATCACGCGAATATGTCCTGAAATGGAAATTTAATGGGGGAAAACGTGTGGTGGATTTGTGCAAAATTGTGAGGTGGATAAGGTTTGCTTATGTGCGGTGTCATTGCCGGATGCGCTTCGCTTATCCGGCCTACGAGGGCAGTGATTTGTAGGCCGGATAAGCGAAGCGCATCCGGCATAAAAACGAGCGCTATTTTGGAATTTGCAAAATAATATTATCCAAATCCCTGTCGCTGTATTTATCAGTAAGCTCAATAAAAGCCACCCCCGCTTTTCGGCAGGCTTCCTTTTTTACCGCATCGCGCTGAATGGCATTTCCCTGATAATGGCCACTCCCCTGATACTCAATGACCACGAGCGGATCGCCATAGGGCGAAATAATAACAAAGTCGACGCGTTTATTATTGACGCAGAAATAGGCGCTTTTATTCGGGGAACTAATAATTTCCCCCATACTGACCTGCGTAAAAAGTCGATAGCCCGGTCGGTTAGCCTTTAGCAGCGGCTCCAGGCGAACAAAGAGGCCATACTCCTCTTTGTTCATCAGTTTACTTTTGTGGAAGTCACTACGGGCGACAATATCGAGTTGGTTTTCAGATTTAGCTGAAGATTTGAATGACTTGCGCGGTTTCTTTTTATTCAGCAACGCACTTAGCATTACCAAAAAAACAGCAATAATAATTATATATTCCATTATATGTAATATTCCGATTAATAAGCTCAAAGAATAGATTGAAAATTTAGAATATATAATATCAGAGAACAACAAAAATAAAAAAGGCGGTGATATCACCGCCTCCCTGGAATTAACGAAACTTCTTGTGGTTTTCGTTGCGCGTGGCTTTAAAGTCTTCCGCCGCCGCTTTGGCTTCCTGCACTTTGCCTTCATTCACCAGCTTCAGCGCGCCATCAATTTGCCCGACCAGGACATCAAAGCCGTGACGATAATCTTTCATCTCGGCGCTATCAGCCGCTTTGCTTTCCAGCTTCGGCGGGGTCTCTTTCTGGGCGTCCAGCGCGGCGGTACGCATTTCGGTGAGCGCCGCTTTCAGCTCAGTCGCATCCGAAGTGCTCTCCACCACTTTGAGGTTTTTCGCCAGCGTATCCATATCCTCTTCGAGATCGGCGAACGCAGGTGCTGCCGCGCCCAACGCAAGAGAGGATACGGCCAACATTGCTAAGAGTTTTTTACGCATTGCTCACTTCCTTTTTTATTATTAAGCAATCAGACGCGGCAGGGCGCGTCCGTAAAAACCGGGCGTTATTGCCCGGCGATTTTCATCTCCGGCAGAAGCACGGAGCCACACTGGATATTGCTGCGCGTTTCGATATCGTCAGCAATCGTGACGATATTACGCCACATATCTTTCAGATTTCCTGCGATCGTAATCTCACTGACCGGATACTGGATCTCGCCATTTTCGACCCAGAAACCGGATGCACCGCGAGAATAGTCGCCGGTAATACCGCTGACACCTTGTCCCATCAATTCCGTGACGACAAGACCTGTCCCCATCTCTTTAAGCAACTTTTCAAAACTCAGGCCGCGACCGGCGATGCGCCAGTTGTGGATGCCGCCCGCGTGACCGGTGCTCTTCAGGCCCAGCTTACGCGCAGAGTAATTCGTCAGCAGCCACTGCATCAGCACGCCATCCTTGATGATGTCGCGGCGCTCAGTGCGCACACCTTCACTATCGAATGGCGTGGAGGCCAGCCCTTTCAGCAGGTGCGGGTGTTCTTCAATGGTGAGCCACTCCGGCAGAATCTGCTTACCGAGAGAATCGAGCAGGAAGGTCGATTTGCGATACACCGAACCACCGGCAATCGCACCGACCAGATGTCCAAACAGACCGGTTGCCACTTCGTTGGCGAAAATCACCGGCGCTTTCATGGTAGAGAGTTTACGCGGCGACAGACGTGCCAGCGTGCGGCGGGCACACTCTTCACCAACGGCTTCCGGCGTTTGCAGATCGCCCAACGCACGGCCAATGGTATAAGCGTAATCGCGTTCCATATCACCGTCGGCTTCGGCTATCACACAGCTGGAGAGCGAGTGGCGCGTCGAGCAATAGCTTTGCAGCATGCCGTGGCTGTTACCAAACACTTTGATACCGTAGTGGCTGTTAAAGCTGCCGCCTTCGGTATTGGTGATGCGTTTGTCAGCCTTCAGCGACGCCTGTTCCGCACGGGCGGCGTATTCAATGGCTTCATCCGGCGTCACTTCAGCCGGATGGAACAGGTCGAGATCCGGCGCATCGAAGGCCAGCAGATCTTTATCCGCAACGCCCGCGCACGGATCTGGTGAGGTATAGCGCGCAATATCCAGCGCCGCCTGAACCGTTCGCGCGATGGCGTCCGGACTGAGATCGGTTGAGGACGCGCTGCCCTTACGATTCTGGTGATAGACGGTGATGCCAAGCGCACCATCACTATTAAATTCAACGTTTTCCACTTCACCATAACGGGTGCTGACGCCAATGCCCGTGGTCTTACTCACCGCGACTTCAGCACCATCTGATTTGCCTGATGCCAGTTCCAGTGCGGTGGAGACAGCTTTTTCCAGCGCAATACGCTGTTCTGCAACTTGTGTGATTACTTTCATCGCCAATGCCATAATGTTAGGTAAAGTTACCTGAAGTCTAACAGAGAACCCTTTCTCAGTGTGCGCCCAAGCTGTTAGTATTAGCCTCTTTTTTAAGGAGCCTGAAATGACAAAGCAGCCCGAAGACTGGCTCGACGACGTGCCCGGTGATGATATCGAGGACGAAGATGATGAAATTATCTGGGTCAGCAAGAGTGAAATTAAACGTGATGCCGAAGAGCTGAAGCAGCTTGGCGGTGAGATCGTAGACCTGGGTAAAAACGCGCTGGATAAAATCCCGCTCGATGATGACCTGCGTGCCGCCATTGAACTGGCGCAGCGCATCAAGAAAGAAGGTCGCCGCCGCCAGATGCAGCTGATCGGTAAAATGTTACGTAGCCGCGACGTCGAGCCGATTCGCCAGGCACTGGATAAGCTGAAAAACCGCCACAATCAGCAGGTTGCCCTGTTCCATAAACTGGAACAACTGCGCGATCGTCTGATTGATAACGGTGACGAAGCGATGGATGAAGTCCTGAATCTGTGGCCGAATGCTGACCGTCAGCAACTGCGTTCACTGATCCGCAACGCGAAGAAAGAGAAAGAAGGGAATAAGCCGCCGAAGTCTTCGCGTCTGATTTTCCAGTATCTGCGCGAACTGGCAGAGAACGAAGGGTAAGGCGGGAGCAGGTTTGTTTCCCCTCACCCCGGCCCTCTCCCGCAGGGAGAGGGAGAAAACAGGTGCGGACTGTTCCCTCTCCCTCAGGGAGAGGGTTAGGGTGAGGGTTGTTTCAGCCCCATCACCACTCCGCACAACCCCTCCTTAAACCGCTGATACCCCGTCGCATCGATCCCCTGCAGGTAACTCAGCACCACCAGCTCATGGTCGGCAATCCCCTGATGATACGTCGGGTGCGCGTGCGCCCACGGGTTCGCGACAAAACCCATTGATTGATAAAACCGCAGCCGCCGATGAGCAACCTCCGTGGTAAGCGGGTCGATCTCCAGCACCGTTAACGGGGCGCGGGTCAAAAGTTCAGCCAGCAAAATCTTGCCGTAACCTTTTGAACGTAACGCGCTATCAACCGCCAGATGCTCAATATAAAGCATCTCTCCCAGCCGCCAGCTACCGCTCATCCCCACAAATTGTTCATCGTCAAACCACGCTTCCAGCGCATAGCGCGGGTCGTTAAGTGCCTGCGCTTTCGCCGCAGGTTCGCGCTGTTCATGCCACGGAAAAGCCTGCACGTAGAGCGCATCGACGCGCGCAAAAAGCGCCGAGTCTGTTGAAGTGAGTTTATGTGCCGAAAGCATCCACGTCCTCCGCAGAAATTTGCCAATAAAAAAGCCAACCGGTTTCCCGGTTGGCTGCGCAGAAACCTGACCTGAGTGAGGTTACTGTTGTTGCTGTTCCGCTTTTTTCGCCAGGCCGTCCAGCAGTTTCTGGTGGATACCACCAAAGCCGCCGTTGCTCATCACCAGAATGTGATCGCCCGGATGCGCGGTTTTCAGCACCATGTCTACCAGCGTATCGACGTCGGCGCTCCAGTGCGCAGGCTGCACGCAGGCTTCCGCCACTTCGGCCACCTGCCACGGAATGTGCTGCGGCTGAAGCAGGAAAACTTCATCCGCGCGGCCCAGCGACGGGGCGAGATCGTCTTTGCAGACGCCCATTTTCATGGTGTTGGAACGGGGTTCGAGTACCGCCAGAATGCGTGCTGTGCCGCCGACTTTACCGCGCAGCGCCTGAAGCGTGGCGAGGATGGCTGTCGGGTGGTGCGCGAAGTCATCGTAAACGCTCACGCCGTTGGCTTCACCACGCAGTTCAAGGCGGCGACGGGCGTTGATGAACGAACCCAGCGCGTTCGCCGCATCCGCAGGCGTAACGCCGACGTGACGCGCGGCAGCAATCGCCATCAGGCCATTGTGCATGTTGTGCTCGCCCACCAGGCCCCATTTCACCTGACCGACAACGTCGCCATCGAGCAGCACTTCCCACTCGGAGGCATCAGCATTCAGTTTTTTCGCCTGCCAGTGGCCCTGTTCGCCCACCAGTTCCTGCTCGCTCCAGCAACCCATCGCCATCGTCTGTTTCAGATTGATGTCGTTTTCCGGCCAGATAATGCGCCCCTGCCCCGGTACGATGCGCACCAGGTGATGGAACTGTTTCTGAATCGCTTTCAGGTCGTCAAAGATGTCCGCGTGATCGAACTCAAGGTTGTTGAGGATCAGCGTGCGCGGGCAGTAATGCACGAATTTAGAACGCTTATCGAAGAAGGCGCAGTCGTATTCATCCGCTTCAATCACAAAGAACGGGCTGTCACCCAGACGCGCGGAAACGTCGAAGTTGCCCGGCACACCGCCGATCACAAAGCCCGGCTTGTAGCCGCACGCGTCGAGGATCCAGGTCGCCATGCCGGCCGTGGTGGTTTTCCCGTGCGTACCGGCAACGGCCAGCACCCAGCGGTCGCGCAGGACGAAATCATGTAGCCATTGCGGGCCGGACATGTACGGAATGTTCTTTTCCAGCACCGCTTCAACACACGGATTCCCGCGCGTCATGGCGTTACCGATGATCACCAGATCCGGCTGCGGGTCGAGCTGGCTGGCGTCGTATCCCTGAATTAAATCAATGCCCTGGTTCTCAAGCAGCGTGCTCATTGGCGGATACACATTCGCATCCGAGCCCGTTACTTCATGGCCGAGGGAGCGAGCCAACATTGCCAGTCCGCCCATGAAAGTGCCACAAATTCCCAAAATATGAATGCGCATACGTCACTATCCTTCTTTTATCTACCGCACATTTTACCCACATGTTCGCCAGCAGAGAAATGCATTTCAGGATATTCCGTACTTTGCTGGCGCGATTCACCTGTGCGCATTCTTTTTATTCTTTGTTAAGATTGTTGCAGTCGCTTTACTCCACATTAACTGCAGGGAAAGTGTTATGAAAACGTTAGGTGAATTTATTGTCGAGAAACAGCATGAGTTTTCTCATGCGACCGGTGAGCTTACCGCTCTGCTGTCGGCAATAAAGTTAGGTGCCAAAATCATCCACCGCGATATCAACAAAGCAGGTCTGGTTGATATCCTGGGTGCCAGCGGTGCTGAAAATGTTCAGGGCGAGGTGCAGCAAAAACTCGATCTGTTCGCCAACGAAAAACTGAAAGCCGCACTGCGCGCCCGCGATATCGTCGCTGGCATCGCATCCGAAGAAGAAGACGAGATTGTGGTCTTTGAAGGGTGTGAACACGCGAAATATGTTGTGTTGATGGATCCACTGGACGGCTCCTCCAACATCGATGTGAACGTCTCTGTCGGGACGATTTTCTCTATCTATCGCCGCGTGACCCCTGTCGGTACGCCGGTCACTGAAGAAGATTTCCTGCAACCGGGTAACAAGCAGGTCGCTGCCGGTTACGTGGTTTATGGCTCCTCAACCATGCTGGTTTACACCACCGGTTGCGGCGTCCATGCCTTCACCTACGACCCATCACTGGGCGTGTTCTGCCTGAGCCAGGAGCGCATGCGCTTCCCGCAAAAAGGCAAAACTTACTCCATTAACGAAGGTAACTACATTCGTTTCCCGGCTGGCGTGAAAAAGTACATTAAGTTCTGCCAGGAAGAAGATAAATCTACGCAGCGCCCGTACACATCGCGCTACATCGGTTCTCTGGTGGCGGACTTCCATCGCAATCTGCTGAAAGGCGGCATTTACCTCTACCCAAGCACCGCCAGCCACCCGGAAGGGAAACTGCGTCTGCTGTATGAGTGCAATCCGATGGCATTCCTTGCGGAGCAAGCGGGTGGCAAAGCCAGCGACGGCGTGAATCGTATTCTGGATATCGTGCCGGAAACCCTGCACCAGCGTCGTTCATTCTTCGTCGGTAACGACCATATGGTCGACGATGTAGAACGTTTTATCCGTGAGTTCCCTGACGCGTAAATTCGCCAAAAAATGAAAAGGGAGCCTCGCTCCCTTTTTTTATAGCTTCGTCGCCACCCTTGTCACTGGCGCATTCTGCCGATTCTCCCACAGCACGGTCAGCGCACGTTGCAGCGCGATAAAGACAAACAACAGAATGCCGATGGCGATTTTCGTCCACCATGAACTGAGCGTACCGTCAAAGTTGATGTAGGTCTGAATCAAGCCCTGAATCCCCACGCCAAACAGGGTGCCGAGCACAGTTCCAACTCCGCCGCTTAACAGCGTGCCACCGATGACAACCGACGCAATCGCGTCCAGCTCTACACCGACGCCCGCCAACGCATAGCCCGCCTGGGTGTAGATTGAGAAGACAATACCCGCCAGCGTCGCCAGCCCGGTTGAAAGCATATAGATGCGGATCGTTGTACTGCGGGTGGAAATGCCCATCAGGTTTGCTGACGTTGCGCTGCCGCCGATGGCATAAACCTGATTACCAAATCGCGTGCGATGGGCGAGAAAAATTCCGACCACCACCACCATCAGCATCAACAGCCCCATCGCGCTTAAGCGCCCGCCGCCGGGGATCACCCACGCGAGGCTTGAAAGTGTGTCATAAACGGGATGGTTAATCGGAATCGACTCTTCAGAGACCAGATAACTGACGCCGCGCAGGAAGAACATCCCCGCAAGCGTAATGATGAACGCCGGGATTTTCAGCGCATCAATCAGCAGCCCCATAAATGCACCAAACGCACAGCCCATCACCAGCACCAGCGGGAAAGCCAGCAGCGGTGAGATCCCCCAGAAGCCGATCGCTTTGGCGAGGAATACGCCGGTAAAGGCGATCACCGACCCGACCGAGAGATCGATCCCCCCGGAAAGGATCACAAACGTCATGCCGACCGCAATGATCCCCAGAAAGGCATTATCAGTGAGAATATTGCAAATGACCCGCGTCGAGGCGAAGCCGGGAAACTGGGTCAGGCAGTAGAGATAACCGAGGATGAAAACGCCGAGCGTGATCATCAGCGGTAAATTACGTTTTATCATGGCCGCGCATCCCCTTCAGTAAACTAATAAAGCGCGGTGACTGAACAATCAGCACACACAGCACCACCACCGCTTTGACTACCTGGTTGAGCTCCGGCGGGAAACCCGAGAGCAAAATTCCGGTGTTCATCCCCTGAATAATCAGCGCCCCCACCACCGACAGCAACAGGTTAAAACGCCCGCCCATCAGCGATCCGCCGCCAATCACCACCGCCAGAATGGCGTCCAGCTCCAGCCAGAGCCCGGCGTTATTGGCATCCGCACCGCGAATATCCGCCGCCACAATCACCCCGGCGATGGCTGCGCACACGCCACTCAGGACGTAGGTCAGCATCACCACAATGCGCGTGTTTACCCCGGCATTTTTCGCCGCACGGATGTTAATACCCACCGCTTCGATAAACATGCCCAGCGCCGTTTTGCGGGTAAACAGCCAGAAAATCAGCAATGTCACCAGCGCGATAATTACCGGCGTCGGGAACAACAGCAGCGAGCCGCTGCCCAGCCACGCCAGATGCGGTGAATCAAAGGTGACAATCTGCCCGGTAGTGATCAGTTGCGCGACGCCACGCCCGGCGACCATCAAAATTAACGTCGCCACAAAGGGCTGAATTTTAAGGATGGCGACCAGGATACCGTTCCACAGCCCCGCCAGCGCCCCCGAGGCAAGCGCTGCGAGCAGCACAATCGGCAGGCTGTGCCCGGCAACGGTCATCGAGGCCGCCGTCGCCCCGGCAATCGCCATCACCGCCCCCACTGATAGGTCGATCCCACCCGTCGCAATCACCAGCGTCATACCGATCGCCAGTAGCGCAACGGGAGCGGCGCGATTGAGGATATCAATCGGGCTGCCAAACAGGCGTCCATCCTGCAACACCACCTGTAAGAAGTGTGGCGAGACGAGGCTATCAACCAGCAGCACCAGGATAAGCGCAATAATTTGTGGCGTTCCCGTCGGCCATTTAAAGCGGCGTTTGGGCTGGCCAGCCTGGGGTAAAGATTGTGGCATCACGGTTTACTCCTTATGCCGCAATAGCATTCATAATGGCCGGAACGGAGAGCTTATCGAGCGGGATCTCCGCCACCTGTCGGCGATCGCGCATGATGATTACCCGGTCGGCATAACCCACCAGTTCTTCCAGTTCAGATGAAATCACCAGCAGCGCCAGCCCATCAGCGCACAGGGTTTCGATCAGGCGGATGATCTCTGCATGCGCGCCGACGTCGATCCCGCGCGTGGGTTCGTCGAGGATCAGGAACTGCGGGCGCGTCAGCAGCCAGCGTGAGAGCAGGACTTTTTGCTGGTTGCCGCCAGAGAGAAATTCGATCGGCTGTTCAGCGCTCGGTGTGCGAATGCCGAGCTGGCGGATAAAGCGCTCGGCAATCTCGTTTTGTTCTTTGCGTGGAATGGGTCTCAGCCAGCCGCGCTGCGCCTGAAGCGCCAGAATGATGTTTTCCCGCACCGACGCGGCGGCAATAATGCCGTCGGTTTTGCGATCTTCCGGGCAGAAGCCGATCCCCAGGCAGGACGCCTGATGCGGCGATCGCAGGGTTTGGCGTTTACCTTTGATCGTCGCGCTGCCGCTGTCAGCGGGTTTGATGCCGAAGATCACCTCCGCCGTTTCGGTTCGCCCGGAACCGAGTAATCCGGCCAGCCCGACGATCTCTCCGGGGCGCACCTGGAGATCGAACGGTTCGATGGTGCCCTTTTTGCCGAAACCTTCAAATGCGGCGATCGGTTTGTCGCTTAACAATGTGCGGCCTGCGCGATGTAAGGCGTGAGTATCCAGTTCGCGGCCAAGCATCATTTTTACCAGATCGATTTGCGGCAATTCGCGGGTTTCCCGGCAGCCCACAAACGCGCCGTTGCGCAGCACGGTAATGCGATCGCTCACCGCGTACACCTGATCGAGAAAGTGGGTGACGAAGATCAGGCTGACGCCCTGATCGCGCAGTTGTCGCATCAGGGTGAACAGCATCTCCACTTCTTTGGTGTCGAGGCTGGCGGTGGGCTCATCAAGGATCAGCACTTTGGCAGAGAGATCGATAGCACGGCAAATCGCCACGATTTGCTGCATCGCCACGGAAAAGCGGTTGAGCGGCTCGCGGACATCCAGCGAAAATCCGTAAGATTCCATCAGCGCGGTGGCACGCTTTTCCATCTCTTTACGGCGCAGAAAACCGAAGCGTTTCGGCTCGCGGCCAATAAAAAGATTATCCGCCACTGACATATTGGGCAGCAGGTTCACTTCCTGATACACAGTGCCGATACCCAGCTGCTGGGCGTGGGCGGTGTTTTTGGGCGAGATGGTGATGCCATCCAGCCAGATTGTGCCGCGATCGGCATGGTAAACGCCGGTTAAGGCTTTGATGAGCGTCGATTTCCCCGCACCATTTTCGCCGAGCAGCGCCATTATTTCGCCGCGCCGCAGGCTGAAATCAACGTTATCCAGCGCTTTGACGCCGGGGAAGAATTTGCTTAATCCTTCAGTGCGGAGGATTTCCTGGTGTTGGTTGGTGCTCATGGTTTCCCCCTCACCCTAACCCTCTCCCACAGGGAGAGGGGATGGATTGTGCAAATGGTAAGATTCTGTCCCGTTTTTCCCCTCACCCTAACCCTCTCCCGCAGGGAGAGGGGACGGATAGCGAGGATGGTTAGGTTCTGCTTTTGTTTTCTCCCTGTGGGAGAGGGCCGGGGTGAGGGGCCAAACTCAATACCCCATATTTTTCTTCTTCTCTAACTCTTCTTTCGCCGTATCCGGCAGGTAAAGCGTTGATTTGGTGACGGTGACTTTTTCCGGCAGGGTGCCGTCTTTTTTGAATTTCTCCAGCGCATCAAACGCCGGGCCGGCCATGTTTGGCGTCAGTTCAACACTGGCGTTTGCTTCCCCGGCAATCATCGCTTTATAGATATCCGGCACGCCGTCGATTGAGCCGGTGAGGATATCTTTGCCCGGTTTCAGCCCCGCTTCTTTAATCGCCTGAATCGCGCCGATCACCATGTCATCGTTATGCGCGTAAACCATGCATATGTTCTTGCCGTTGTTCTCGGCCTTGATGAAGCTCTCCATCACCTCTTTACCCTTGCTGCGGGTAAAGTCACCGGATTGAGAACGGATAATTTTGATGTTTGGCGCTTTGGCGATGGCTTCTGCAAAGCCTTTCTTACGGTCAATCGCCACGCTTGCGCCCACTGTGCCTTGCAGCTCAACAACGTTACATGGCTTGCCGTCGACAGTTTTAGTAAGCCATTCCCCAATCAACTGCCCTTCGAGTACGTTATTTGCCGTGACGGTCGTCATGTAGAGTGATTTGTCTTTCACATCAATCGAGCGATCAAGCAGGAAGACCGGGATTTGCGCGTCTTTCGCTTCTTTTAACACCGGTTCCCAGCCTGTTGCGACCACTGGCGCAATGAAGATGGCATCCACACCCTGGGCGATGAATGAGCGTACCGCTTTGATTTGATTCTCTTGTTTCTGCTGACCATCGGCGATTTTAAGGGTGATACCGCGTTTCTGCGCTTCACTCTTCGCAACGTTGGTTTCCGCTGCGCGCCAGCCGGATTCAGAACCGACCTGCGAAAATCCCACTGTTAAAGGGGCAGCCATGACCATAGACGACATGGCTGCGGAAACTGCTGTGACAAGAAGTAAGCGCTTCCACATAAAGTTATCCTCGTAGGGTTATTGTTGGTGAAAAACACGCCTGCGAACAAACTATAGACAATCCCAAATGTAACAGAATGCGTTACATCACAATTCAAGAAAGTGAATACAATGTTAATTGTCAGTATTAGCAAGAGCTGAGGAGGAATCAGGGATAGGACAATGATTGATATTGCAGAATTTTCGTACGATTTGGGGACTATCAATACGACAATGTAAACGGTTTCACAATTTTATTCAGGATGCGGCTAACTTTATGGATTTTAGAGCTATCGGAAGGCACTGAAAAAGGCGCTCTGGATGAGAGAAGAGATAAAACAGGTCAAGACTTTCGCGATGAGTTGGCTATAATACCCGCCACTTGTTTGCCATACATTTTAAAGGAAACAGACATGAGCTTACTCAACGTCCCTGCGGGTAAAGATCTGCCGGAAGATATCTACGTCGTTATCGAGATCCCGGCGAACGCGGATCCTATCAAATACGAAGTCGACAAAGAGAGCGGCGCACTGTTCGTTGACCGCTTCATGTCCACTGCGATGTTCTATCCGTGCAACTACGGTTACATCAACCACACCCTGTCTTTGGACGGCGATCCGGTTGACGTACTGGTTCCGACGCCGTACCCGCTGCAGCCGGGTTCTGTGATTCGCTGCCGTCCGGTTGGCGTGCTGAAAATGACCGACGAGTCTGGCGAAGATGCCAAACTGGTTGCGGTTCCGCACACCAAACTGAGCAAAGAATACGATCACATCAAAGATGTGAACGACCTGCCGGAACTGCTGAAAGCGCAGATCACCCACTTCTTCGAGCACTACAAAGACCTCGAAAAAGGCAAATGGGTTAAAGTTGACGGTTGGGACAATGCTGAAGCGGCTAAAGCGGAAATCATTGCTTCCTTCGAGCGTGCGAAGAAATAAGCTTTCTTTTTGCGCGATAAAAGACACCGCTTCGGCGGTGTTTTTTTATGTCTGAGTATCAGCATTGCCGGATGCGGCTAACGCCTTATCCGGCCTACAAAGTAGTGCAAATTCAATAAATTGCAGAAATATTGTAGGCCTGATAAGCGTAGCGCATCAGGCAATGTTGCATTCGTCATCACTCTCACACCGCTTCGGCGGTGTTTTTTATGCCCGAAGGCATCACCGCGTAGTCCGCCTAATCCAGAATCGCCTGCGCCCGAAGTAACACATCCTCCATAACTTCCGCGCTCGCCTCACCCATTTTCTTCGCACCGCGCGCGCGTAAGTCCATCATGCGAAACTGATTAACCAGCACAACACCACTAACGTCTCCCTTTTTGCAGCCCAACGGAACGGTAAATCCGGCATAACGCGCATAGTTTCCCCCCTGCGTAATGGGTGCTACCAGCACCATCCCGAACCGGTTAAAGGCGCTGACGGAAAGCACGAGCGCTGGGCGCCCCACACCTTTTTGTTCGTGCCCGCTCGCGGGATCAAAGCCCACCAGCACGATATCTCCACGTGAAAATTCCGTGCTTTTTACCATGCTTCATCGCCTTGCGGAGCGTTCTTACCCCAAATGTCATCTTCGCCTGGCGCAGGCGCATTGATGTCGCATTCGGCCAGCAAAGCGTCTAATGAATAGTGCCGCTTTAGCGGTGTCAGGATAATTTGGTTTTCTTTCACATTGACCTCCATGTTCTGCCCGGCAGACAGATTCAGCTCTTTGACGACGGTGCCTGGAATGACCATCCCCATACTGTTTCCCCATTTCTTGATGGTTACATGCATATCGCCTCCTGAAGTTATACAAAGTATAACTCAGTAGGTTCCCGACGAGTTTGCCTTTTCTGTATCAAACGCGCCAGCACGCTTTCTCGCGTTTTTATTAATCTGGAAAGAGTCATGTGAGTGAAGAGAAAACGAAGATGCGTTGCAGAATAAGCACGCTGCAGCGCACAAAAAACAACGCCACCCGAAGGTGGCGTTATAAGGATTAATACTGGTCTTTGTCTAACCAGTCTCCGCTTTCTATCAGCGGTAGCCCATCAACCGGGCGCTGATAGACGTACATCCAGGCACTACCGTATGGCGTTTGGATAAGGTGACGAGCATATTCACCCGCTTTAGTGCGTAGCTCGTCAAGTTCAGCCATCGTCGCCGCATCAACCCGGTAAACTTCACCGTGTACTGTGCCCGTTCCCGGCACGGCGCCTGGATAGTGGCCCAGGCTGTACAGTTGATAATCGTCTACGCTGTGCTGGCCCAGCAACTGGGCGTTGGTCATCCAGTGGCTGTTGCCTTGTTTACGCCGCAAACTGCCGTATACAAATATTCGCATTGCTAAAACTCAAACTGATAGAGCAAATCAAGCGCCTGGTCGATACCAGACACCGCTTCCAGATATAGCTTAGGCATCAGGCGATAGCGTAACGTGAGTGTCGCTAAGGAGTCAAAGATCCCTACACCATATTTCACCTGCAGACCCGGCAGTACGTAGCCGCTGACCACGACCTGGGATGAGTCGCCCACCCCTTGCGTGTCCAGCGCCAGATTGCTTACGCCAAATGTCTCGCCGATTTTACCCACAACCTGACCACTTTGTGCAACCCCCAGGCCAATAAGCATGGATGTCATCGCGGCACTGTCGCTCTGATCGCTGTCCAGCCCCTGTCCACGAACCAGGTAAGAGAGCGCCATTTGTTGCGACATCGCCGGGTCGGAGAAGACTTCGGCTTTCGGCTGGTCTGCCGGGCCGGTGACGCGAATACCTGCCGTCACATCATCTTCGGTAGCATCCGGGTTACGGATGGCTTCGATGTTCAGCAGCGGCTGGTCAGGCGGGCCGGAGAAGAGCAGCTCGCCTTTACGCACAATCAAATCCTGGCCGTAGGCGTGGAAGCGCCCTTCTGGAATGTTAATTTGCCCGTTCAGGCCGAGCCCCTGTTTATCCTGCGCCACTTTCAGGTCGCCGGTGAGTCGCGCTTTCAGGCCAAACGCATCCAGACGCACGTTGTTGCCGACGTGAATGGTCAGGTTACTGTTGATCGGGATCGACGCAGTTTTCGGGTTTTCCGGCTGTAGCTGGTCGTTGAGCATCACTTCATCGCTGGAGACACCCACTGCGCTTTCCGGTACGTCGTGTACCACAATGCGCGCCCACGGCACATCAACGCTGCCGTCGAGCGTAAACAGGCTCGGCGTGGCGTTAAATACTACATCCGGCGAGACATCGAGACGCACCATCGGCGGCACGGTAATGCGTACCCGGCTCCCTTTCGCCGCCACGCTGGCGCGCCAGTTGTCGATCTGCGTCCAGTCGGCGTTGCCGCTCAGGCTAATGCGTCCCTGCTGCGTCACCACTTCCCCTTGCAGGGTCGAGCGCGTGCCGTTGAAGTTCATCGCAATCTGGCTCGGCTGCATGTCGAACGGCATGAAGTTAGCGTCGAGATCGACACCGTTCAGTTGCATTTGCCCAAATAGCTGCGGCCCCTGAACGTCGCCACCGAGACGCAGGTTGGCGTTCAGCGTCCCTGCCGCTTTCTCGCCTTTTGCGAAGATAGGGTTAATCATCGCCAGCGAGAAGTTGCGGATGTTGACGTTGCCGCCCAGATTACGCCGCCCCTGCGGATCGGTGACCTGTACCTGACCATCAAGCTGCCCGTTATTGGTCAGGCGAATCATCCAACCCAGCTCGGCGCGGTTGTTGTGCAGGTCTGCATTGAGATTAAGCGTGTCAA
Source organism: Pseudocitrobacter faecalis (assembly GCF_965231525.1). Taxonomy (NCBI): domain Bacteria; kingdom Pseudomonadati; phylum Pseudomonadota; class Gammaproteobacteria; order Enterobacterales; family Enterobacteriaceae; genus Pseudocitrobacter; species Pseudocitrobacter faecalis. Next base: position 3,951,804 of record NZ_CBDDNJ010000002.1, read on the forward strand.
ATGCCACCGGCAGCGGTGCGTCGTTCACGATTTGCGTGACCTTCACGTTGCGGCCATTAAGCGTCACTTTACCCTGCGGCAAGCCCTCTTTTGTGGTGTCCCAGCTCACGTCAGCGTTACCGCTAAACACGCCGCTGGCCTGCGTCTCTTCCGGCATAAACGGTTTGAGCATCGCCAGGTCGAAACGGTTGAGGTTCACCTGTGCACGGCCCGTTGCTCCGGCATCGATGGTCTGCGGCACGCAGAGCTCAGCGTTCGGGTTAATCCAGCAGTGCGGGCCCACGCTGATTTTCTGCTCTTTGTTACGGTAATCAAGCGCGATCGCGCGAGACAGCGACCACGGGCCGACCGGTGTCTGGAAACGGGTGTCGCTCAGCGCGCCTTTCCAGCGCTCTTCTTTGCGATCAAAACTGCCCGCCAGCGCCAGTTGCCCGGAGACCGGTTCACCGTTGATGCGCAGATTCAGCGTGTGCTGTTTCTCGCTACCTTTGGCACTGAGATCCACCAGGCGGATATCCACGCCAGGCTGCGCAATGCGCTCCACACGCACATCAAGATTGCCCGCAATCTGGTCGGTGGATTTCACATCGCCTTCCACGCGTACCTGACCGACAGTCAGCTCCTGCCAGCGCAGGCCGCGCGCGGTGATATCCGCTAGCAACTGCGGCGCTTCCACCGTGCCGCGCACTTTCACCAGGCCTTTCGCCGTACCGCCCAGCCCCGGCAAGGCGTTATCCAGATTAGGTGCATCAATAGTGGCGTCGAGATTGAGATCTTTAACGCCCAACTCACCTTTCACGTCCGCACTGTTGCGCCCCAGTTCAAGATGCAGGCCTGGAATGGTCCACTGCATGTAGCTGTTGCCCTTCAGGGAGCCATCAACGTTTACTTTGTTCTGTTTCACGTTGCCGGTGATTTTCAGCGACGGCACATCCATCTGCCAGGTACCGCCGTACAGGCTGCCCTGAGTTTTGATCAGGCCATCCAGCTTCGACGGCCAATCCGGCACCTCTTTTGCCGTGTTGATGCCGTGCAATGCCAGCTCACCGCGCCAGCTGATCGCCTGCTGCCAGTCGAGCAGAGCTTTCAGCTCGGTGGTGCCCTCCAGCGCCGCCACGGTGAGTTTGTCGAGGTTGACCTGAAGTTCGTTGCCTTTCGCATCCAGCTTAATGTTGGCAGGCGGCACGCCCTGACCTTTCACCGCCGTCGCGAACGACAGGGTGTAGTCGGTCATCTTACCGCTGAGTTTCAGTTTCAGATCGTCAGCCTGGAACTGCTTCTCGCCGGTAAACGGCCAGTAGAGCTGTTTGCTGTTAACTTCGAGATTCAGCGGCAATCCGGCTTCAGCCAGTTGCGTTTGCGCGCGCAGTGACATATCGACCGGGCCAGAGAGATTCACGCCCAGCTCCAGTTGCTTACGCACATCACCGCCCAGCTTGAGCTTGATTTTCTCGCCCTTCAACGGGTCGATATTGAGCGTACTGTTGAGGGTGATATCCACCGGCCAGTCGTTGGTCAGCTGCGCGGTGCCGGTGGCATTCACCGTTCCCTGACTGGAGTCGATATCCAGCGTATCCAGCTTCATGTTACCGTCGATGCTGCTGACCTTCAGCAGCATCTTGTACACGGTCAGATCCGTATCACCGGTTACGCGTAACTGTTCGCCGCTGAAAGATTCAATATTCAGATTGAGCGGCAGATGCACATCGGTCATCTCCGGCAGCACTGGTTTCGAGAAGAGATCTTTCATCGTCTCGCCGAGCGGTTTCTCTTGCGGCTGCGGGTTCTCTATCTTCGGTTCAACCACCTCTTTCTGCGCCACATCCGCCACTTTCGGCAAAGCGATCAGCAGCCCTTGCAGCGTGGTTGGCGTCAGCGTCAGGTTTTTCTCCTGCCAGTTCAGCCCGGTCATGAAATCCATCACCGACACGGTAGTGTCGTCGATTTTGATATTCACATTGTTGAGCGACACGCGGCTAAGCGTAATGGGGTACGGCGTAGAGAGATTCAGCGGGCCGCTCTCTTCCTCTTCTGCCGCCGGGGAGGACGGCGGCATTTTGCTGCTGTCGATGGCGACGTTGACGTCACGCAGGGCAATATCATCCACGCACAGGCTGCTGCTCCACAGGCATTCGGTTTTCACCGCCAGGTGGAACTCACCCGCATTCACCGCCACACCCGGCTGGGTGTAGCGCACATTTTTCAGCGTCAGATCGCGCCAGCCGCCGGTCACCTGGCCGATTTCCAGCCCCGGCACCCAGCGGTTCGCCGCGTTGAATAACAGATGCAAACCTTTGGTGGTGCCAATCAGGAACACCACCGCCCCGATAAGCAGCACGATAAAAATCAGTACGCCGAGGCTTATCTTCTTCCATAAACTCATAATTCAGGCCCCAGACCGATGTAGAACTGTAAACCGTGCTCGTCTTTATCGCCCAGCGGCGCGGCAACGTCGAGCTTGACCGGGCCAACGGGCGACTGCCAACGAACACCTACACCCGCGCCGGTTTTCCAGTCGCTGCGGCGGATATCGCTCACCGCTTCACCGCCATCCATGAAGACCGCGCCCCACCATTTACCGGTGACGTTGTACTGGTACTCAACCGAGCCCGTCGCCAGTTTCGAGGCCCCTTTCAGCTTGCCGTCATCGTATTCCGGCGAGATTGACTTGTATTTATAGCCACGAATACTGCGGTCGCCCCCGGCGAAGAAACGCAAGTCCGGTGGTACTTTGTCAAAGTCGCCCGTTTCAATCCAGCCGAGGTTGCCGCGCATCACAAAGCGGTGTTTGTCGTATAAAGTTCGAATCCAGACGTTTTGCGCCTGCCAGACGCTGAAGTCGACGTCTGAGCCCCAGGCGGTGTTGGAGTAGTCGATAGAGTAACGTTGGGAATCGCCCCACGTCGGCATCAGGCCGCCGCGCGAGCGGGTACGGCTGATCATCACCCCCGGGTACAGCAGCATGGTGGTGTTGGTGACGTTACCCTGGGTAAAGTGGTCGAAGCTCCAGCGCAGGTTAATCGCCCGCTGCCAGCCACTGGAAAGATCCCAGTAGCGCGAGAGTGCAAGCGTGGTGGAGTCGGCTTCCGTATCGTTCAGGTCGGTGCGCTTAAAGCCCCCTTGCACCAGATAATACTGTTCAAGCGGGTTCTTCAGGAGCGGCATCTTGTAGCTGAAATCGAGGATCTGCTCAGGCGATGAGACGCTGGCGCTGGTCGTCAGGCTATGCCCATAGGAGTTGATCCACGGTTTTTTCCACGTGGCCTTCACGCGCGGCCCGACGTCCGTCGAATAACCAATACCGGTTTCGATGGTGTTTTCACTGCGCGGCGACACCACGCCATGCAGCGGTAACACTTTCGTTTTGCGTGATTTTTCGAATTCTGGCGCGACCACCACCGATTTAAACCAGCCGGTTGCCGAGAGGCGGCGGTTCAGCTCTGCCAGGTCACTGGACTGGTAATAATCGCCCTGCTTAAACGGCACGAGGTTTTGCAGATACTCTTCACGAATCTGCGAGCCTTCAAAGGTGACCGGGCCGAAGCGATAGCGCTCGCCGCTGTCATAATCGATATCCCAGAACGCCTGATGACGATCGAGCGCGATACCGAGCTGGCTCTTTTTGAATTCGCTATCAAAATAGCCGCGACGCAGCGCAACGCTGGTTAAGCCTTTTTTGAAATCGTCGTAATCGCTGTGATCGAGAATAGTGCCTATCGCCGGACGCGTTTTCAGCAGCGCGAGATAATCTTTATCGGTACGCGCACCGCCGCGCAGAATCACGTCGGTGCCACCAATGCGCACCGGTTCGCCCGGCGTGACTTTCGCCAGCAACACCTGACGCCCTTTTGCCGGCGGCGGCTTAAGTTCAAAATCGATAGTCGGTTCGTAATAACCGAGGGCTTTTAAGCCTTCACGGATGGCGTCATCGACGCGCGCGCGAAAACGGCGATCTGGCGTGACCTCATCACCCTGAATCGTCGAGAGCTGCGCTCGAACGTTTTTTTCCAGTTGCCCTGAAAGTCCTTCAACCTGCAAACGTATATTCGCTGCACTGGCAACACCGCTGGTCAGCAGTAAACCGACCACACATAACTGGCGGATTTGTCGCACATTTTCTCCTGAATATCCTGTTTCCACCCCTGATGGAAACGAAAGCCTTTCCACGGCAATAACGGCGTCGGATACGTATCAACTGATTCCCTGCTCATACGTATGGCGCTCTGTTTTTAATAACCCTAAACATTCTCGGGTTGAAAAAGAGACAACACCCCAAATTATTCTTATGTTTAAATCTAGACGTATTCGGCGTGTTTATTGTGTTAAAACTCACGCCTGGTTACAACCTTAACCGCTCATCCCGTAATCAGGAGACCGTCCTATGAGCTTATTTGAGAAAAATCACCTTGTGTCTCAATCGGATGCGCTTCCCGGACGCAACACCCCGATGCCTGTAGATACGTTACACGCCGTTAACGGTCACTCGATGACGAATATTCCGGATGGCATGGAAGTGGCCATATTCGCGATGGGATGCTTCTGGGGCGTCGAGCGCCTGTTCTGGCAGCTTCCTGGCGTGTACAGCACAGCGGCTGGCTACAGCGGCGGTTACACCCCCAATCCGACCTACCGCGAAGTCTGCTCCGGGCTGACCGGGCACGCCGAGGCGGTACGCGTGGTCTATGATCCGTCCGTTATCAGCTATGCGCAGCTATTGCAGGTATTCTGGGAAAATCACGACCCGGCGCAGGGTATGCAGCAGGGGAACGACCACGGTACGCAGTATCGCTCCGCGATTTATGTGCTGACGCCGGAGCAGGAGCGTGAAGCGCACGCCAGCGCCGAACGCTTCCAGGCCGCAATGAAAAGCGCGGGCGACAATCGTCGCATTACCACGGAAATCGCCGCCGCCAAACCATTCTACTATGCAGAAGATGACCACCAGCAGTATCTGCACAAAAACCCGTACGGGTACTGCGGTATCGGCGGAATTGGTGTCTGTCTCCCGCCTCAGCAGGCGTAACGTTACGAAAACATCGCCACACGGGCTGTATGCCGCGTGGCGCTGACCACGCTGCCCGCTTCGCGCATTTTCCCCTGCAACAGCAGGTTAAAGATGGGTGCCTGCGGGCGGTTCAGGCGGGTTTGCAGCAGATGAACGGCCTCAATCCCGAGCTCACGGCACGGCACTTCGACGCCCGTCACCGAGGCGTTTTTCAGGTGCCAGCCAAAATCGGTGGTCATTAACGATATATCCTGCGGTACACGCAGGCCATGACGCGTCAGCACCCGCTGCACGCCCACCGCCATCCCTGAACTTCCGGGGAAAATCGCTTCCGGCCAGCGATCGCGTGGGTGACAACTCAGCCAGCCATCCAGCGCCTGTTCCGCTTCGTGCGCGGAAAATCCTTCCGTCACAATCAGAGACTGCTCTGGATCAAACGGAACATGGTAGTCGCGATAAGCCTGTTTTATCCCTTCCAGACGCGTATAGAGCGTTTCGCGCCGCAGGCAGGTGAGCGATAAGACGCGCCGATGCCCGTTCTCAAACAGATGACGGAGCGCGCTGTAACCAATGGCGTGGTGATCCGGCGACACCGCATCGAGCGCCATCTCTTTGTCATGCGAGTTAATCAGCACGCAGGGTTTATTCAGACTGGCGGCGAGCTTAAAGATTGTGGGGTCGTCGGTGCCGATAATAATGATCGCGTTGATGTGCTTACTGCCGGTCTTATCGAGAAACAGGCGAATGTCCGCCTGCCGCTCCTCGAGCCCGCACCAGGAGAGATAGACATCATGCGGGGCCACTGCGTCAGCAATGCCTTTGGTCACTTCCTGATAAAAAGTGTCGCCGTTGGCGGTAAACGTACGCGCCGGCGCAAACACGGCGATGCCGTTAATCAGCAAACGCCCGCTCGCCATCTCTTCCAGCACGCCTAAACGCCGCGCGCATTTCACTATCGCCGCGCGTGCTTTTTCGCTGGTGTACGATTTTCCGCTCAGCACCCGCGAAACGGTGCTGATGGAGTAGCCCGTTTGGGTGGCGATCTGCTTCATTTTCAGCTTTCCGGACATGATGTGATCTCACTCGCAATCAAATTCTGCAAATATTTGCAGAACCAGTAAGCTGATTTTAAAACCTTTTTTTACCCTTTCGCCCATATTCCTGCTTTCCCTGCGAGCATTCTCACAAAATCCGTTTGTCGCCCCGTTTCACCTTTCCTATGTTGCAGACATCACCCCTTTTTACGACGCAAGGTACAGCATGAAGAAAGTACGGTTTGGCATTATTGGTGTGGGGAATATCGGTACAGTTCACGCCCGCTATCTGCTGGCGGGAACGGTCAAAGAGGCCTGCCTGACGGCGGTGTGCGATAACAATCCTGAAAAACACGCGACCCTTCGCGCGTTAGTGGGCGAAGAGATCGCGCTGTTTAGCGATGCGCAGGAGATGCTGCAAAGCGGGCTGATTGACGCGGTGATTGTCTCTACGCCGCACTACGAGCATCCGCGCTTGTCGATGATGGCGATGCGCCAGGGCATTCATACGCTGTGCGAAAAACCGGCTGGCGTCTACACCGCGCAGGTACGCGAGATGAATGAATTCGCGCGCGGCTGTAACGTGGTGTTCGGCATGATGTTCAACCAACGCCCTAACCCGCTGTATCAGAAAGTGAAAGATCTGATCGACAGCGGCGAACTGGGCGAAATTCGCCGTTCTAACTGGATAATCACCAACTGGTATCGCTCGCAAAGCTACTACAACTCCGGCGGCTGGCGCGCCACCTGGAAAGGCGAAGGCGGCGGCGTGCTGCTCAACCAGGATCCGCACCAGCTCGACCTCTGGCAATGGCTGGTCGGTATGCCCGTCCGCGTGCGCGCGTTCTGCCAGTTCGGCAAACATCGCCAGATTGAAGTCGAAAACGAAGTCACCGCCTACGCGGAGTACGCCAACGGCGCGACGGGCGTGTTTATCACCACCACGGCGGAAGCCCCCGGCACTAACCGCCTGGAGATCGCTGGCGATCGCGGCAAAGTAGTGGTTGAAGAGGGCAAGCTGCACTTCTGGCGTCTGCGCGAATCGGAAACGGAATTCAACGCCCGTTGGCAAAACGGCTTTGGCGAACCGGAGTGCTGGGAGGTCACCATTCCGGTGGCACCGGAATGTAGCGATCATCATGTGATCACCGCCAATTTCGCCGCCGCCGTACTGCACGGCACACCGCTACTGGCACCGGGTCAGGAAGGGATTCGCGGCCTGACGCTCTCAAACGCAATGCACCTTTCCACCTGGACGGACAATTGGGTCGACCTGCCGCTGGATGAAGCGTTGTTCAAACAGCTTTTAGATGAGCGCATTGCAACGTCAGTGGATAAAAACGTCGAGAGTAAAACCCTGGACGCGTCCGGAACCTGGTAAGCCCTCACCCCGGCCCTCTCCCACAGGGAGAGGGAGAAAACCGGTCCCCTCTCCCTGTGGGAGAGGGTTAGGGTGAGGGGAAAGCCCTGCACCGCAGCCATAAAGGAACACAACAATGAGCATCAAAGACGGTATGAACTACGCCCCGGTGGGCAAACCGCAGCCGGTCGTTGCACCGGGCGAATTTATCATTGCCGCCGCCGCGCTGGACCACGGCCACATCTACGGCATGTGTAACGGCCTGATTGAAGCAGGCGCAACGCTGAAGTGGGTGTACGATCCCGACCCGGCTAAAGTGGCAAAATTTGTCGAGCAGTATCCGCAGGTGAAGGTGGCTGACGCTCTGGAAACCATTCTTAACGACGCCAGCGTGCAGTTGGTTGCAGGTGCTGCCGTGCCTTGCGAGCGCTGCCCGCTGGGCCTGAAAGTGATGGATGCAGGCAAAGATTATTTCACCGATAAAGCGCCGCTGACCACCCTGGCACAACTGGAACAGGCAAAACGCAAAGTGCGGGAAACCGGGCGTAAATACGCGGTCTATTACAGCGAGCGTCTGCACGTTGAAAGCGCCGTCTTCGCCGGGCAACTGGTGGAACAAGGGGCGATTGGCCGCGTAATGCAAACGCTGGGCGTTGGGCCGCATCGCGAAGGCGAAGGCCGCCCGGAATGGTTCTACGATAAAGCGCTATTCGGCGGCATTCTGTGCGATATCGGTAGCCACCAGATTGAGCAATTCCTCTTTTATACCGGCAACCGCAACGCGCGCGTGGTGGCAAGCCAGGTGCGCAACGTCAATCATCCGCAGTATCCGCTGTTTGAAGATTTCGGCGACGCGATGCTGGCGGGCGATAACGGTGCAACCGGCTATTTCCGCTGCGACTGGTTTACGCCAGACGGCCTTTCAAGCTGGGGCGACGGTCGCCTGACGTTGCTGGGCACCGACGGCTATATCGAAATTCGCAAGTATGTCGATATTACCCGTCAGGAGCAGGATGTGGTTTATCTGGTCAACAAAGAGGGCGAATTCCGCTATCCGGTGGCGGGTAAAGTGGGCTTCCCCTACTTCGGCCAGTTGATTCTCGATTGCCTGAACCGCACCGAAAATGCCATGACCCAGGAACACACGTTTAAAGCCGCCGAGCTGTGCGTGAAGGCGCAAATGCTGGCCAATGCACAGGCCTAATGGAGGCATTATGGAACCCATTCATGCCGCGATCATCGGCGCTGGCGCTATTCACGGTTGTCATGCAGAGCCGATACGCCAGCATCCGCAAGCCCGGCTGTACGCACTTGTTGATACGGATGTCGACAAGGGCCGGGCGTTGGCAGAAAAGTATCATTGCCGCTTTTACGCCGACTACCGCGACCTGCTGGCCGATGCGAAGGTCGATGTGGTGCACATCTGTACACCCCATCACCTGCACCGGGAGATGATCATCGCCGCACTGGCGGCGGGCAAACACGTTTTTAGTGAAAAGCCTGTCGTCATGAATGGGAGTGAACTGGCGCAGATCCAGGCTGCCGTCGAGCGTGCCGATACGCAGCTTGCGGTCTGCTACCAGAATCGCCTAAACCCCACCAGCCAGCGCATCCGCCAGATTATTCAGGATCGAACGCTTGGCAACATGTTGAGCATCAAAGCGAACCTCACCTGGCATCGCCACGGCGCGTACTATAACGACAGCCCATGGCGTGGCCGCTGGGCCACGGAAGGCGGCAGCCTGTTAATTAATCAGGCGATTCATACGCTGGATTTGATGCAGTGGTTTGCTGGCGGCGTGCGGCGCATTAAGGGCGTGGTGGAAACGAGCCTGCTTGAATCGCTTATCGAAACCGAAGATTCAGCGATGGCAACGATGGCGTTTAACAACGGCGCGCGCGGCATTTTCTACGCCACCAACTGCTACACCACCGATTCCCCGCTGGCGCTGGAGATCCATTTTGAGCGCGGTTTTCTCCAGTTGGAAAGCAATACACTCTGGCAGGTCGTTGATGAACAACGCACGGCACTCATTAACGATGAACTGCCGCACGGCAACGTTAAACGCTACTGGGGCGATAGCCACCGCCAGGCCATCAACGATTTCTACGCGGCACTCCTCGACCCGACGCAGTACGGTGGGGCCGATATTCACGATGCGGCGGTCTCGCTGCAAATGGTCAACGCCCTTTATCAATCCTCGGCGCAGCGCCGCTGGATAGACCTTCCCCGTTAAGCAAAACTCGCCCACTGGCGAATTTACACTCTTTTACGCTATACTAGCTGCGAATTCGCCGGTCCAGTGCCTTCGGGCCGGTTTTTAGTGTATTCCACACGACGTTCAACTTCCCTTCCGAGGATCTGGCCTTAACGGTCGGATAAGATATGTTAAACAGTATTTTAGTAATACTTTGCCTGATTGCCGTCAGCGCCTTTTTCTCGATATCTGAGATCTCGCTGGCTGCCTCCCGTAAAATCAAACTCAAGCTGCTGGCCGATGAAGGCAATGTGAATGCGCAACGCATCCTGAAAATGCAGGAAAACCCCGGTATGTTCTTCACCGTGGTGCAAATTGGCCTTAACGCGGTCGCCATTCTCGGCGGTATCGTGGGCGATGCGGCATTCTCACCGGCGTTCCACAGCCTGTTTTTAAATTACATGTCTCCTGAGCTCGCCGAGCAGCTGAGCTTTATCCTTTCCTTCTCGCTGGTGACCGGCCTGTTTATTCTGTTCGCCGACCTGACGCCGAAGCGCATCGGTATGATTTCGCCAGAAGCCGTGGCTTTGCGCATCATCAACCCGATGCGCTTCTGTCTTCTGGTCTTCCGTCCGCTGGTCTGGTTCTTCAACGGCCTCGCTAACGTCATCTTCCGTATCTTTAAACTGCCGATGGTGCGTAAAGATGACATCACCTCTGATGACATTTATGCCGTGGTGGAAGCAGGCGCGCTGGCGGGTGTGCTGCGTAAACAAGAACACGAACTGATTGAAAACGTGTTTGAGCTGGAATCACGTACTGTGCCCTCTTCCATGACGTCGCGCGAGAACGTGATTTGGTTTGACCTGCATGAAGATGAGCAGAGCCTGAAAAACAAAGTGGCCGAGCATCCGCACTCTAAGTTCCTGGTGTGTAACGAAGATATCGACCACATCATTGGTTATGTCGATTCGAAAGATCTGCTGAACCGCGTGCTGGCAAACCAGAGTATGGCGCTGAACAGCGGCGTGCAGATCCGCAATACCCTGATTGTGCCGGACACGCTTACCCTTTCTGAAGCGCTGGAAAGCTTTAAAACGGCGGGTGAAGACTTCGCGGTTATCATGAACGAATACGCGCTGGTGGTGGGTATCATCACTCTGAACGACGTGATGACCACCCTGATGGGCGACCTGGTCGGCCAGGGTCTGGAAGAGCAGATCGTGGCGCGCGATGAAAACTCATGGCTCATCGACGGCGGCACGCCGATTGACGACGTGATGCGCGTGCTGGATATCGACGACTTCCCGCAGTCTGGCAACTACGAAACCATCGGCGGCTTCATGATGTTTATGCTGCGTAAAATCCCGAAACGCACCGATGCAGTGAAGTTCTCCGGCTACAAGTTCGAGGTGGTGGATATTGATAACTACCGCATCGACCAGTTGCTGGTCACGCGAATCGATAATAAGCCGACGGTGTTAGTGCCAAAACAGGCTGAAATCGAAGAGAAAGGTACAGCGGCTTAAACACGTCTCTGAAAACATCAACGGCTCCCATTGGGAGCCGTTTGCTTTTCTGCCGCTAGCTGCCGTTATGCCATCTCGGTTTGCAGACGCATAACGTGGCGGTTGACCTCGGACATCACAGAATAGTGCTGCTTGTCCTTAATCTTGGGGAGCAAAATTTTCCCCTTATCAAACTCAAAAGCACCAACGTCCTTGATGTACAACCGTCCACGGAACAGGATTTTTACGTACTTTGCCACCTGAAGCGGGTTGTAGCGTTGGAAAATTTTCATTCTTATCTCCTGCGAGTATAACGCCCTTGTTGATTCCAAATTTGGTTCAACGCTCCGGGGCGCAATGTTAAATACCCGTTAACTATAGTCCATAACCACAGAGCTACCCTAGTATAGGGAGCTTTATTTACCTTTTTATTACAATAATTGAGAATTTTCTTTTCAGCTATACGATGAATACAGTATAAGCCTTCGATTTACTGCGGTTATGTGCGTTCCCCCACAAAGTGGCACTAACCTTGCGGGAAAAACATATCAATAGCACTTATGCTTAAAAGCATCGGCCAAGTGGTCGGATCACCTGCATAAAAAGAAGGACACACCATGACCTTACGTTCTCTGTTGGCCATTTCATGCCTGTTAATGCCGTTGATGGCGTCCGCTCACGCGTTTAAAGAGGGGGAACGCGTACCTGCGGTAGGCGTTGCCGATCGCGGTGAATTGATGCTCGACAATGATAAGTTTAGCTACAAAAACTGGAATAGCGCGCAGCTTCCTGGAAAAGTGCGAGTGGTGCAACATATTGCCGGGCGCACCTCTGCCAAAGAGAAGAATGCCGGGCTGATAGAAGCCATTAAAGCGGCGAAATTACCCCATGATCGTTATCAAACTACCACCATTGTTAATACCGACGATGCCATTCCGGGCACTGGCATGTTTGTGCGTAACAGTCTGGAGAGCAATAAAAAGCTCTTCCCGTGGTCGCAGATTGTGGTCGACAGCAACGGCGTGGTGAAGAAAGCCTGGCAACTGGAAGAAGAGAGTTCAGCCATTGCGGTACTGGATAAAGATGGCCGCGTACAGTGGGCGAAAGATGGGGCCTTATCCCAGGACGAAGTGCAGCAGGTGGTGACCCTGCTGCATAAATTACTTAAAAAATAGCGACGCGGAAGCCGGGGTTGAGGAAGGATTCACGTGGCGTGTAGTCAAGGGTTTTCCCCTGCCAGTCATGAACCCGCGCCCCGGCAGCAACGGCCACCGCGTGCCCTGCTGCGGTATCCCAGACACAGGTCGGCCCAAAGCGTGGGTAAAGCTGTGCCTGCCCTTCCGCCACCAGGCAGAACTTGAGCGAGGAGCCGATAGAGGTGGTCTGATGCTCACCCAGTTGTTGTAAATATTCCGCGAGTTCCGGATCGTTACTGTGTGAGCGGCTGATCACTACCAGCGGCGGGCGGGCATCGCGGGCGTGAATTTGCTTACGCACGCCGCATTCGTCTTTCCACGCTTTGCCTTCCGCTGCGCTGTACATCACCTTCGTGACCGGCGCGTACACCACGCCCAGCACCGGCTTACCGTGCTCAATCAGGGCGATATTGACGGTGAATTCGCCGTTGCGCTTAATAAATTCTTTAGTGCCATCCAGTGGATCCACCAGCCAGTAACGCTGCCAGTGCTGACGCACATCCCAGCCCGGCGGGTCCTCTTCCGACAAAATCGGAATGTCAGGCGCCAGCGCCTTGAGGCCGTTAACAATCACATGGTGCGCTGCAATATCCGCTGCCGTGACGGGAGAATCGTCTTTCTTGCTGGCAACGTCCATCGGTAGCGCTCCATCATAAACCTGCATAATGGCATCGCCCGCGTTCCGTGCAAGCTGACATACTTGTTCTAACATTCTCCACCTCGTTAAAATTACAGTGGTGTTAACTCGTTGTTTTATTTATATCGCATCGTCACGCATTGCGCCATGCCCATCGGCACCGCCGGGTCAGGATATCTGTGAAGCGTTGCCGGTTTCCGCTCATCCTTTTCTGGCATGATTCACATTCTCGTAAGCAATAGAATGTACATACATTTTCTTATGTGCCCTGGATCTGAAAAGGACGCCTCCCGATGATTAAGTTTAGCGCAACGCTCCTGGCCACGCTGATTGCCGCCAGCGTCAATGCCGCCACGGTCGATCTCCGCATTATGGAAACCACTGATTTGCACAGCAATATGATGGATTTCGACTATTACAAAGATTCTGCGACAGAGAAATTCGGACTGGTCCGCACGGCCAGCCTGATCAACGCCGCCCGCGCGGAAGCAGTAAATAGCGTGCTGGTTGATAACGGCGATGTCATTCAGGGTAGCCCAATGGGTGATTATGCGGCAGCAAAAGGCTTAAAAGCCGGGGATATCCATCCGGTTTATAAGGCGATGAACACGCTCGATTACGTGGTGGGAAACCTGGGGAACCATGAGTTTAACTATGGGCTGGACTTCCTGCATAAGGCCATCGCCGGTGCAAAATTTCCGTACATTAACGCCAATATCATCGATGTTAAGAGCAAGAAGCCGCTTTTTACTCCTTATTTGATAAAAGAAACCACGGTGAAAGATAACGACGGCGCAACACATACGCTGCGTATCGGCTATATCGGTTTTGTCCCGCCGCAAATCATGACCTGGGATAAAGCCAACCTTGACGGCAAAGTGACGGTTAACGACATCACTGAAACCGCCCGCCGCTATGTGCCAGAGATGCGTAAAAACGGCGCGGATGTGGTGGTAGTAATTGCTCACTCCGGGCTTTCAGCCGACCCGTATCAGGCGATGGCCGAGAACTCCGTTTACTACCTGAGTGAAGTGCCGGGCGTCGATGCGATTATGTTTGGCCACGCGCACGCCGTTTTTCCGGGGAAAGATTTTGCAGATATCAAAGGCGTCGACCTTGGTAAAGGGACGCTGAACGGTGTACCTGCGGTGATGCCGGGGATGTGGGGCGACCATCTGGGCGTTGTCGATCTGGTGCTGAATAACGACAGCGGCAAGTGGCAGGTGACGTCGTCGAAAGCGGAAGCACGCCCCATCTACGATACGGCGGCGAAAAAATCGCTGGCAGCGGAAGACAATAAGCTGGTTGACATTTTAAAAGCGGATCACGACGCCACACGCGAGTTTGTCAGCAAGCCTATCGGAAAATCGTCCGACAATATGTACAGTTTCCTGTCGCTGGTGCAGGACGACCCGACCGTACAGGTCGTCAATATGGCGCAGAAAGCCTACGTCGAGCATTATATTCAGGGCGATCCGGATCTGGCAAAACTGCCGGTGCTTTCCGCCGCCGCGCCGTTTAAAGCCGGTGGACGTAAGAACGACCCGGCGAGCTATGTCGAGGTCGAGAAAGGTCAACTGACATTCCGTAACGCCGCCGATCTGTATCTCTATCCGAACACATTGGTCGTGGTGAAAGCCAGCGGTAAAGAGGTTAAGGAGTGGCTGGAGTGTTCCGCCGGACAGTTTAACCAGATTGACCCAACCAGCACGAAACCGCAGTCGCTCATCAACTGGGATGGCTTCCGCACCTATAACTTTGACGTTATTGACGGTGTGACGTATCAAATTGATGTCAGCCAACCGGCACGCTACGATGGCGAATGTCAGACGGTGAACCCAAAAGCGGAACGCGTGAAGGATTTGAAATTTAACGGGAAGCCGATCGACCCGAACGCAACGTTCCTGGTGGTGACCAATAACTACCGTGCCTACGGCGGGAAGTTCGCGGGCACGGGCGACGGACATATCGCGTTTGCCTCGCCGGACGAGAACCGCTCCGTACTGGCCAGTTGGATAAGTGCCGAATCGAAACGCGCGGGTGCCATTCACCCGGCAGCGGATAACAACTGGCGCTTAGCGCCGATTGCCAGCAAGGCCGCGCTGGATATCCGCTTTGAAACCTCGCCATCTGAGAAAGCAGCGGCGTTTATTAAAGAGAAGGCACAGTACCCGATGAAACAGGTGGCGACCGATGATATCGGGTTTGCGGTTTATCAGGTGGATTTGAGGAAGTAATGTCCCTCACCCTAATCCTCTCCCACAGGGAGAGGGAACCGATAGTGCGGTATTAACGTTCTGCGCCAGTTTTCTCCCTCTCCCTGTGGGAGAGGGCCGGGGTGAGGGGCATCAGCCCACACGCTCATCCCGCCCAGCCAGCACCTCTGGCAAATTCAGTTCAATCCAGTCGGCCAGCGCGGCGACCTTCTCGCTTACCTGCTCGCCCAGCGGCGTGAGGCTATACTCCACATGCGGCGGTACCACCGGATAAGAAACACGGTTGAGGAAACCATCCTGCTCCAGCGCCTGTAACGACTGGGCGAGCATCTTTTCACTCACCCCGCCCATTTTGCGGCGCAAATCGCTAAAGCGATGCGTACCTTCGCGAAGCGCCACCAGAATCAATACGCCCCAGCGGCTGGTGACATGTTTCAACACATCACGCGACGGGCAATGCTCGGCGAAGAGATTTCCCTCTTTAAGCTGCTGCGACAGGCTCACCTGACTCATTTCATACTTACCTTTTTGTGCGTACTTACTAAAAGTAAGCTTTGGTGTTAGCGTAATCAAACACAAGACAAACAGACGGAGACTCCCCATGATCGCAATTACCGGCGCTACCGGCCAACTGGGCCACCATGTTATCGAATCCTTACTGAAAACCGTTCCCGCCAGCACTATTGTGGCGATTGTGCGTAACCCGGCAAAAGCGCAGGCGCTGACCGAACAAGGTATTAACGTTCGCCAGGGCGACTACGGCGATACGGTCGCGCTGAAGTCAGCCCTTCAGGGTGTGGAGAAACTACTACTGATCTCTTCCAGCGAAGTCGGTCAGCGTGCGACCCAGCACCGCAATGTCATAAATGCCGCTAAGGCTGCGGGCGTGAAATTTATCGCTTATACCAGCCTGCTGCACGCAGATAAATCACCGCTCGGCCTCGCCGAGGAACATGTTGCAACAGAGAAAATGCTGGCCGATTCCGGCATCGCATACACCCTACTTCGCAACGGCTGGTACACCGAGAATTATCTCGCCAGCGCCCCGGCAGCGCTGGAACACGGTGTATTTATTGGCGCGGCGGGCGACGGCAAAATTGCGTCAGCGACACGTGCCGATTATGCAGCCGCCGCTGCGCGTGTCATTAGCGAAGCCGATCACGAAGGCAAGGTGTATGAACTGGCAGGCGACAGCGCCTGGACGCTGACGCAGTTAGCGGCAGAGTTGACCAAACAGAGCGGCAAACCGGTGACCTACCAGAACCTGAGCGAAGCCGATTTCGCTGCTGCGCTGAAAGGCGTCGGGCTGCCGGCTGGCCTGGCGGACATGTTGGCGGATTCCGATACGGGCGCATCGAAAGGTGGTCTGTTTGATGACAGCAAAACGCTGAGCAAACTGATTGGCCGCCCGACCACCACGCTTGCTGAGAGCGTCAAAAACATCCTGTGAAGGTTACTCATGGGTTAAATTTTATAGCGCCCTTCCGGGTCATCTTCGATAATGAAGAGATGATACCGGAGGAGCCAAGCCGTGCAGGGCGTACCTGACCACTTCACAGACGAAAAAGATAGCGCCAACTTCCGGCACCTGGCACAGGTGCCGGGGGTTGAGTTGTATCACGCGCATATCTCCCGCTACGCTTTCGAACCACATACGCATGAAGCCTTCGGCATCGGTACTATTGAGCAGGGCGCGGAGCGTTTTCGCTATCGCGGCAGCCAGTATGTCGCGTCGGTGAACTCGATTGTCACCATGAACCCCGACGAACTCCATACGGGTGAGGCGGAAACTGCCGACGGCTGGCGTTATCGCATGATTTACCTCGACCCGACGCAGCTTGAAGAGATCACCGGCGTTCGTCACTGGTGGTTTAGCGATGTGTTGCGCCATGACCCGCAGCGCTCGCAGCTTATCGGCCAGCAGATATATCAGTTGTGGCATACCCGCGATCCGCTGGCCCAACAAGGCGTTCTGCTCGATCTTATTGATACCTTCCGCCCCTTCGCCCACCACGCGCCGCAGAACGCGGAAGCCAGCCATCGCTTCGACCAGGTTCGCGACTATCTGCACGATAACTACATGCAGCCCGTGACACTCGACGAACTGGCGCAAGTCGTGGCGCTAAGCCCGTATCATTTTCAGCGCCAGTTTAAAGCGCATTTCCACGTCACTCCGCATCAAATGCTGATGGCGATCCGCCTGTGGCGCGCAAAAGCGTTTCTGACCCACGGTATGCCTGCTGCGGAAGTGGCTGCAGCAACCGGATTAACCGACCAGTCGCATCTCACCCGCGCCTTTACCCGTCGGTATGGGATTACCCCGGTGCGCTACCAGAAACAGGTTTCCCGGCGCTAATGCGCAATCCTGTACAATATTCCCGCCCTGCGCCCGCCTACACTGTGGCAAACAGTGGTCAATGTGGATGTAAAAATGATTAGTGGTGTGCTGTACGCTCTGCTGGCGGGATTAATGTGGGGGTTAATTTTTGTCGGGCCGTTGATCGTGCCGGAATATCCTGCGGTGCTGCAATCGACCGGGCGTTATCTGGCGCTGGGGCTTATCGCCTTACCGCTGGCATGGCTGGGCCGCGCGCGGTTAAAACTGCTCAACCGGCGCGACTGGTTTACCGCACTGGCGCTGACCATGATGGGGAATCTGATTTACTACGTGTGTCTGGCAGGCGCCATTCAGCGCACCGGCGCGCCCGTAACAACAATGATCATCGGTACCTTGCCCGTCGTCATTCCCGTTTTCGCTAATCTTCTTTATAGCCAGCGCGACGGCAAACTCGCCTGGTCAAAACTGGCTCCGGCGCTTATCTGTATTGGTATTGGTCTGGCGTGCGTGAATATCGCCGAGTTAAGCCACGGCTTGCAGGACTTTAACTGGATACGCTACGCATCGGGTATCGCGCTGGCGTTAGTCTCGGTTGTGTGTTGGGCGTGGTATGCCCTGCGTAACGCGCGCTGGCTGCGCGAAAACCCGGATAAACATCCGATGATGTGGGCCACCGCACAGGCGCTGGTGACACTGCCGGTGTCGCTGCTGGGTTATGTTGCCGCCTGCAGCTGGCTGAGCACCCAGCCTGAAGGTTTTCCGCTGCCGTTTGGCCCACGTCCGCTCGTTTTTATCACACTGATGATTGCCATCGCCGTACTCTGCTCATGGGTGGGCGCGCTGTGCTGGAATATCGCCAGCCAGCGTTTACCTACAGTGATCCTTGGGCCGCTTATCGTGTTCGAGACGCTGGCCGGGTTGCTTTATACCTTCATACTTCGCCAGAACGTACCGCCGCTGCTGACCCTGAGCGGCATTGCCTTGCTGGTGCTGGGCGTGGTGATTGCGGTACGGGCAAAGCCCGTTAAGCCAGCGCTGCGGGAGCTGAGCAAAGAGGCAAAAAATATGTGATCGCGCATCTTACGAAACACCCCCAAAGGGGTATATCTTCGCCATAAAGATGCATTTAAAATGCATCTTATATTATCGATGACGAGGTAACGACCATGGCCTTTCGCGACCAACCTTTAGGTGAGCTGGCGCTCTCCATCCCACGCGCATCCGCGCTGTTTCGTAAATACGATATGGACTACTGCTGCGGCGGTAAGCAAACCCTGGCTCGCGCTGCGGCTCGCAAAGAACTCGACGTTGAAGTGATTGAATCTGAGCTGGCAAAACTGGCTGAGCAGCCGATTGAGAAGGACTGGCGTACCGCTCCGCTGGGTGAAATCATCGATTACATTATTCCACGCTACCACGATCGCCACCGTGAACAACTGCCGGAACTGATTTTACAGGCCACCAAAGTTGAACGCGTACACGCCGATAAACCAAACGTGCCAAAAGGGCTGGCTAAATATCTGACGATGCTGCATCAGGAGCTCTCCAGCCACATGATGAAAGAGGAGCAGATTCTGTTCCCGATGATCAAACAGGGCATGGGCAGCCAGGCGATGGGGCCCATCAGCGTAATGGAAAGCGAGCACGATGAAGCGGGTGAACTGCTGGAAGTGATTAAGCACACCACCAATAATGTCACCATTCCACCCGAAGCCTGCACCACCTGGAAAGCGATGTATAACGGCATCAATGAAATGATCGACGATCTGATGGAACACATCAGCCTCGAAAACAACGTGCTGTTCCCGCGCGCGCTGGCGGGTGAATAAAAAAGGTGCCTTAGGTTCCTCTCCCAGGAATCGGATCCGACTATGCGGGGATTGCTCCCCGCATAACGGCTATTTCTTCGTTTCGCAAGCGAGAACAGCCTTAAACTCAATACCGCGCTCCTTGACGCTCAATTCGCAGAGCGAACCTCCCATCATTAACGCCAATCCCAGCACCGTAAAACAGAGCACTATGATTGCCACAAGGGCGTATTTTGTCAGCATCGCGTTGCCTCCATGCGAAGAAGAGGCTACTATCCGATTGTTAGGGTCGGGTAGTCAGCCTCAGGTTGATAGTTAACATCTTCCTGGGGCCTCCTCTCTCCGACCTCCGCAGTAGCCTGAAGTCAGAAAGCCTCAGGCACCCGCCAGCAATCATACCCCTCGCCGCGCAAAACACTGTTTATTTATACAGCCAAATATAATTTTCGGAATACGTTTAGACGGGCATAAAAAAAGGTGCCGTTAAGCACCTTTTTAACATTTTCCATCCGCTTATTTAGCGATGGCTTTCTTTCTCAGGAACATCCAGCCCAGCCCCAGAATCACGAACCACAGCGGGGTGACGATCAGCGCCTGACGGGTATCGGTTTCCAGCGTCAGCAGAACGATTACGAACGCAAAGAACGCCATGCAGACCCAGCACATTACTTTACCCAGCGGCATCTTATAGATCGATTTCTCGTGCAGATGCGGACGCTGTTTGCGGTAGACCAGGTAAGAACACAGAATAATCGTCCACACGAACATAAACAGGATCGCAGAGACGGTGGTGATCATGGTAAACGCCGCGATCACGCTTGGGTTCACATACAGCAGCACCACGCCGCCCAGCAGGCAGATACAGGAGAAGGTCAGCCCTTTCGCCGGTACCGCGCGTTTAGAGAGCTTAGCGAACGCTTTCGGCGCTACCCCGTCCTGTGCCAGGCCGAACAGCATACGGCTGGTTGAGAACACGCCACTGTTTGCGGAAGATGCCGCTGATGTCAGCACCACAAAGTTGATGATACTTGCCGCGGCCGGTAGACCGACCAGCACAAACAGTTCAACGAACGGGCTCTTCTCAGGCACCACAGAACTCCACGGGGTGACCGACATGATGATGATCAGCGCAAAGACGTAGAACATGATGATACGAATCGGAATCGAGTTGATCGCACGCGGCAGGGATTTTTCCGGATCTTTCGTTTCCGCAGCCGTTGTCCCCACCAGTTCGATCCCCACGAAGGCGAAGACCGCTATCTGGAAGCCAGCGAAGAAGCCGCTAATGCCTTTCGGGAACCAGCCACCGTCATTCCAAAGGTGTGCAAAGGAAGCTTCGGTGCCGTTTGGCGACTGGAAGTGCATCAGCACCATCACCAGGCCCACAACAATTAGCCCCACGATGGCGACGATTTTGATCATCGCAAACCAGAACTCCATCTCACCGAACATCTTCACGGTAGCGAGGTTCAGGCTCAGAAGCAGCACAACAACGGCGAGCGACGCGACCCAATCCGACAGCCCAGGGAACCAGAACTGCGCATAGGCGGTTATCGCCACAACGTCGGCCATGCCGGTGACCACCCAACAGAACCAGTAAGTCCAGCCGGTGAAATAGCCCGCCCATGGGCCAAGCAGGTCGGCGGCGAAGTCGCTGAAAGATTTATATTCGAGGTTGGATAAAAGCAGTTCGCCCATCGCACGCATCACGAAGAAGAGCATGAA
Source organism: Pseudocitrobacter faecalis (assembly GCF_965231525.1). Classification (NCBI taxonomy): domain Bacteria; kingdom Pseudomonadati; phylum Pseudomonadota; class Gammaproteobacteria; order Enterobacterales; family Enterobacteriaceae; genus Pseudocitrobacter; species Pseudocitrobacter faecalis. The sequence goes on from NZ_CBDDNJ010000002.1 coordinate 3,972,829, forward strand.
GCCGATTATCATATAAACAAAAATAATCGATGGGCCGGCAAGGCTAATGGTTTTTCCGGAACCCATAAACAGCCCGGTACCAATTGCGCCACCAATTGCAATAAGCTGAATATGCCGGTTAGTAAGGTTTCGCCGCAGCGATTGTTCGGCCGGAGCCTGTTCTTCGTCGGCTGCGACTTTTATCTGATCTACCATGTGATTTTCTTCCTGTTGGTTCTGTCTGTGTTGTGCAGGCTCTTGTGGCCTTTATTTCATCTAATGAGACGATCCCATAATAGGATGACTCGATATTAGGTAAGAATCGGCGGGATGAATACTATGATTTGAATATAATGTTAATTATATGTTAAAAGTGAGTGTTATATCACTCCAACTATGGGAAACACGTCACAAAAATACACGCAATAGATGTATTTGCAAGATAAAACGCCAGCAAATGTCTAACTTAAGGATTAACCACTGATTTTAATCATCCCCTCACCATAAGGAGAGGGGATGACAGAAGCTTACAGGATTTCCAGCAGCTCGACTTCAAAGACCAGGGTGCTGAACGGCGGGATGGACGCGCCAGCGCCGCGTTCGCCGTAGGCCAGGTTATGAGGAATAGTCAGTTCCCATTTGGAGCCAACCGGCATCAGGGTCAGCGCTTCGATCCAGCCTGCGATGACGCCATTAACCGGGAATTCAGCCGGTTCGCCGCGGGCAACGGAGCTGTCAAATACGGTTCCGTCGATCAGTTTACCGGTGTAATGCACGCGAACGTGATCGGTGCGCGCCGGAATTGCACCTTCACCCTGAGTCAGAACACGGAACTGCAGACCCGATTCGGTGCTGTTTACGCCCTCTTTCTCACGGTTTTCTTCCAGGTATTTCACACCGTCTGCCGCCATCGCCGCAAAACGTTCTTTACGCACCGCATCAGCACGTTCGTGGATTTCACGCAGCGCACGGTGTACCGCTTCAACCGGCACGGCAGGCTGTTTGCCTTCCAGCGCGTCGGCGATGCCGGCAACCAGTGCTTCCGGCAGCAGACCCTGCAAACCGGACTCGCTCAGTTGCTGTCCTACCTGCAGGCCGATGCCGTAGCTTGCCTGTGCTTCGATGGTGTCAAAAGTCGGGGTGGCCATTGTCTTTCCTTTCTTCGGGTATAAAGTAGCGGGCAGCATAACAGCCATGCTCTGTACGGTAAACTTTGTGTCAGGAAAGATGACAAATCGCGGGGAAAAAGAAACAATAGGCTGAGAGAATGATCTTGCCTTAGGATGTGTTGCGAAAGCGCGCTTTGCCTCGCCGTTCAGGCAGTTAGCCAGCTATACTCGTGACGAGGATAATAAAAGACGCGGAGCAGGAGGAAAACCATGCCCGGGCGATTTGAGTTGAAACCTACGCTGGTGAAGATTTGGCATGCGCCGGATAATCTTCGCATCATGGATCCGCTACCGACCATGCACCGCCGTGGCATTATTATTGCAGCGCTGGCGGTGGTCATCGGCTTTCTGCTGCCGTCCAACGACGACACTACGCCCGATCCGGTAAGCCGCACTGCGCAGCTCGATGTGCAGTCACAATCACGCCCACAGCCCGATAACGCGCCAATGCAAACGCAACTGGTGACGCCGAGCAACGATCCCGGTCTGGTTGCCCCCGTTGAACCGGAACCCATTCCTGAAGAACAGCCGCAGGAGCAAGAGCAGCCACAGGCGCAGAGCCAGCCGCAAACGCAGCCGTTCCAGGAGAATCAGGGCATCGACCAACAATGGCGATCCTATCGGGTAGAATCGGGTAAAACGCTGGCGCAACTGTTCCGCGACCATAATCTTCCGGCAACGGATGTTTACGCAATGGCACAGGTGGAGGGTGCAGGCAAGCCGCTGAGTAATCTACAAAACGGTCAGATGGTACAAATTCGCCAGAACGCCAGCGGTGTCGTAACGGGGCTAACCATTGATACCGGAAATGGACAAGTGCTGTTTACTCGCCAGCCGAACGGCAGTTTTATTCGCGCGCGGTAATTTACTCGCCCGATGATAACGGCATCATCGGGCTGACCTTATTTCTTGCTGACTTTATTTACCCACCAAATCCCCGAACACACCAACACCAGAGCCACGGCGTATTTCACTTCAAGAATATTTTCGCCGAGGAAAATAGCCGAAAGCACCGTCCCCGCAACCGGAATGACAAAGTTAAACGGTGCAATCATGCTGACGCGGTTGTATTTGAGAATCACGCTCCATAGGGCGAAAGCGACGGAGGAGAGGAACACCAGATAGGCGAGAATAGCCAGCGCCGTTGTGCTCTCAATCGCCAGATGGCCGCCCGTAAGATAGCCGCCCACGACTAACGCGCCACCACCGATTGCCAGTTGCCAGCCCGTCATCACCGTCGGGTCGACCGTTTGTGAGATACGCTTACCATAGAGCGTAGCCGCCGACAGGATAAAGGCGGCCAGGACGACAAAACCATCGCCCTGCCAGACAAAGCTGAAATCCGCCAGCGAGTGGTTGAAATTCACCAGCATCACGCCGATAAAGCCCAGCACGCAGCCGATGGTTTTGTTATAACTCAGGCGGTCATTCTGGTAGATAAAGTGCGCCAGCAGCACGCTAAAGAAAGTGCCTGTCGCATTCATGATTGAGCCTTTCACACCGGTAGTAAACGCAAGTCCGATGTAGAAGAAGGCGTACTGAATCGAGGTTTGCGTGAGCCCCAGCAGCGTGAGCTGACCGAACTGGCGACCGCTCAGGCGTGCGATAGGTTTACGCTGTGCCAGCGCGAAAAGCAGCAATACCAGCCCGGCAAACAGGAACCGATAGCCAGCAAAGACAATTTTCGACGGAATGTCGTCAGTCGCGATGTGAAAGAGTTCATAACCGTTTTTGATGGCAGGGTAAGAACTTCCCCATAACAGGCAACATAGCGTTGCGCAGGCATATGCAACATGTTTACGGGCAAAGACAGGAGCCGGGCAGGCAGTTTCCATTCCATACACCAGAGTTAAAATAACGTTTCATTTATTATCATGGATTGTATGAGAAATAGCTACCATACCAGCATTAACGCGGGGCGATAAAAAGCAAAACGCCGGCACAGGGCCGGCGTCTTGTCGTGGTGATGAGTAATTAATTACTCAGCAACAACGTTTACAACCAGTTTAGCGAATACTTCGCTGTGAACCTGGAAGTCAACTTCGTGCTCACCAGTGGTACGCAGAACGCCGTTCGGCAGACGAACTTCGCTCTTAGCAACAGCAACGCCAGCAGCAGAAACTGCATCAGCGATGTCGCGAGTACCGATGGAACCGAACAGTTTACCTTCGTCGCCAGATTTAGACGCGATGGTAACGGTGCCCAGTGCGTTGATTGCTTCAGCGCGTGCGTTAGCAGCAGCCAGAACGTCAGCCAGTTTAGCTTCCAGTTCAGCACGGCGTGCTTCGAAGAACTCAACGTTTTTCTTGGTAGCAGGAACAGCTTTACCCTGTGGTACCAGGAAGTTACGAGCATAGCCCGCTTTAACGTTAACCTGATCACCCAGGCTACCCAGGTTTGCTACTTTATCAAGCAGAATAACTTGCATTACCTTATCCTCTCAAAGTCGTATTAATGGACCGTGACCGATTACTGATGACGATCAGTGTACGGCAGCAGGGACAGGTAGCGAGCGCGTTTGATAGCGCGAGCCAGCTGACGCTGGTATTTTGCACGGGTACCGGTGATACGGCTTGGGACAATCTTACCGCTTTCGGTGATGTAGTTTTTCAGCGTAGCGATATCTTTATAGTCGATCTCTTGAACGCCTTCCGCGGTGAAACGGCAGAACTTGCGACGACGGAAATAACGTGCCATATGGCTAGTCTCCAGAATCTATCAATTCAATCTGCTCGGCATGCAGAACCATTTTTGTCAGGCCATTCTTTGCTTTGTGGCAAGAGATAAAACCCTGAACGGTGACTGCGCTACCGACCGTTATACTGTGAGTAATGGCCTGGTTTTCGTGTCCGCTAATAATAACGGGCATTTGGCACCACGCCTGCCGGTGAAAACCGGCTTCCTCTTGCACAGAACGATGCTCAAGCACGAACTGGCAGTGAGGAATTCCTGATGGACTGACCTTTCGAAGGGGAGCCCTGCACACGGTGCCGGACAGCGCCAGACGGTTGGTCATCAGAAATTACTCTTCAGAATCCCCAGCTTCAGCATCATCTGCGGTTTCGTTTGCGAAATCATCGCGACGTTCACGACGCTCGTCTTTCGCTTTAACCATCGGAGATGCTTCGGTAACAGCGTGTTTGGTACGCATAACCATGCTGCGGATAACGGCATCGTTGAAGCGGAAGTTAGTTTCCAGCTCATCGATCGCTTCCTGCGGCGCTTCAACGTTCAGCAGAACGTAGTGAGCTTTGTGCAGTTTGTTGATCGGATAAGCCAGCTGACGGCGGCCCCAGTCTTCCAGACGGTGGATCGTACCTTCTGCTGCAGTGATTGCACCAGTGTAGCGCTCGATCATGCCCGGAACCTGTTCGCTCTGGTCAGGATGGACCATAAAAACGATTTCGTAATGACGCATCGAATTGCTCCTTACGGATTATTCAGCCTCCTGTCTGGGTCAGCCGCGGCCCATGGAGGCAAGGAACGTGTTAAAGGGCGGCTGAAAAATTGACGCGTCATAATACTTGTACGGCCTGTGAAACTCAAGGTGATTGCACAAATAATTCGCACAAAGCGTAAAGCGGGTCTAAGGCGATGATTTAGAATCAAACAGCATCAGACACGCTGCTTTTTTGAACAACCCCATCAAAAATGGTCACGATTTGCACGACAAGAAACGATTACACTTTAATCAGAGAATAACCGTTTTGAGAGGAGCGAAGTTACCGTAACGTCAGTGCTGAAGTGGAGCGTACAGGATGAAAAACATCACCATTGCCATTCTCGCGGCGCTGTTTCTAAGTGCAAACGTCTCCGCCGCCATCAAAATCGACGCCCGCCAGGCTCGCAATATGGACGATGTGCAGAGCTTAGGGGTCATTTATATCAACCATAATCTCGCGACGGTCAGCGAGGCCGAGCTCGCGCTGAATGAAGAGAGCGACGCTCAGGGCGCGACATATTTCCGCCCGATATTAATGCATGAGCCGGGGAGTAATGGCGTGATACATGCCAGTGCCGATATTTATCGTTAAGCACCAGTGATATGCCAGAAAATGCAGTTGTCCGGTTTGTCCGAACAACTGCATTTTACATTTTACGGTAACGCAACCTCTGGGTCAGGCTCATGCGTTATGCGATTACGTAAATCACGTCTTATCAGCTCAATGACCCAAAACCAAAAAACATGCCCCAATATTTCAGAAACATACTCATCGATTGGTAGTTCCGTTAACGGTGGCGTCAGATTTAATACTGGGCAAAATATCCCATGCACGGCAACCGTCACGATTAACCCGGCAAGGACGCCCTGCCAGAGCTTCACTTTTGGGAAGCACTCTGCAACAACGCAATATCCAATCGCAAAAACAAGCGAAAAAATAATGTGCGTTACCATCACAGGATTAATCACATGTTCAGAGAAGGTATAGACTGTTTGAGTAGGATCAATGCCCATATAATCTCGTAAGAATATATAAGGCGGATTAAATTCATCCCGACCGCCAGAAAAAGTACGCGGTGGCAAAGGGACTTCTGCCCCCCACTTCACAAAGGCCGACATGATACCTGCGGCGAATCCAACAAAGGTCGCCACACCATAGCGACGACGATCAGGATCGGTTCTCACAAAAAGTCCTTTAAGCGCCATAGAAACCCCGCAATATTCCATATACAAAGACGAATAAGGGTCTGTCTTTTATCCCTGGCAGGCCGCTTTATTACTAAAAAAAGGCCCCGTCGCCTGACCGATGACATCCCTGAGGAGACTCAACGACGGGGCGCTTAGTTACTTCTGCCCGTAATAGGCGTTGGGGCCATGCTTCCGCATGAAGTGTTTATTCATAAGGTAGCCGTCGATGGGATTCAGCTGCGGGTTAATACCGCGCGCAATCCACGCCATCTTCGCCACTTCTTCCATCACTACCGCGTTATGCACCGCGTCGTGAGCGTCTTTACCCCAGGCGAATGGCCCGTGCTGGTACACCACAATCCCCGGCGTATGCAGCGGCTCGGCGTCACCCAGCGTTTCGATAATCACTTTGCCGGTGTTCAGTTCATACTCACCCTGCACTTCTTCTTCGCTTAATCCACGCGTACACGGGATATCGCCAAAGAAGTAGTCAGCGTGCGTGGTGCCTAGCGCCGGAATTGCCAGCCCCGCCTGCGCCCATGCGGTGGCATGCGTGGAGTGGGTATGAACAATGCCGCCAAGCGACGGGTAACGACGGTAGAGTTCGAGATGCGTCGCGGTGTCGGAAGACGGACGATACTGACCGTCTACGACCTTGCCGCTCATATCGACCACCACCATATCGGCCGCTTGCATGGTTTCGTAGGCGACGCCGCTGGGCTTGATCACCACCAGCCCACGTTCGCGGTCGATGGCGCTGACGTTACCCCAGGTAAAGGTCACCAGCCCGTAACGCGGCAGATCCATGTTGGCTTCAAAAACTTGCTGTTTGAGCTTTTGCATTATGCCGCCTCCACCATGCCCGCTTTCGCCATGCGCGCTTTCACCCAATCACGCGCTTTCGCCACTTCCGCCGCTGGGTCTTCCGCCGTTTCGCTCCACATCTCAATCAGGTAAGGCCCGCAATAACCACTCTGTTTGAGCGTTTCGAAGCAACGTTCGAAATCCACTATACCTTCACCAAACGGCACGTTTTTGAAGACGCCCGGTTTGGTGTCTTTCACATGCACCGCGACGATGTGCCCGATTCCGGCCTGCAATTCCATCTGTACGTCGTTATCCCACGCCGACAGGTTGCCAATGTCCGGATAAAGCTGGAACCACGGATTGTTGAGATAGTGCGCGTAGCCCAGCGCCTTGCTGATGGAGTTCATCAACGGATAATCCATGATCTCCATCGCCAGCGTCACCTGCGCGCGGCTCGCCATCTCAACGCTCTCTTTCAGGCCATCACGAAAACGACGACGCGTTTCGTTATTGGCTTCCTGGTAGTAAACGTCGTAGCCCGCCAGTTGGATCACGCGAATGCCGACATCCTGGGCAAACTGGATAGCTTTACGCATAATCTCCAGCCCCTGCGCCCGCACCGCGTCATCTTCGCTGCCCAGCGGGAAACGACGATGGGCAGAAAGACACATAGACGGCACGCGCACGCCGGTTTCAACAATTGCATTCACCAGCGCCAGACGCTGCTCGCGGCTCCAGTCGAGGCGCGACAGACGCTCGTCAGTTTCATCGACTGACATCTCGACAAAGTCGAAGCCCAACGTTTTTGCCAGTTGCAGGCGTTCCAGCCAGCACTCCCCGGCGGGGAGCGCTTTTTCATAGATGCCAAGCGGGATTTGTTTGGACAACATATCCGCTCCTTAGCCCCACAGTTGGGCGATGGAACGTTTGAACTGACGCGCGGCTTCAACCGGAGAGGCGGCATCACGGATGCTACGGCCAGCGATAAAGACATGAATGGGAATGCCTTTGAACAGCGGCAGATCTTCCAGCGCCAGGCCACCGGTGACGGTTACTTTGAAGCCCATGTCGGAAAGGCGTTTAATCGCGGTTATATCCGCTTCGCCCCACGCCACGCCTGCGGCCTGCGCGTCACGGCTGCGGTGATAAACCACCTGCCCAATGCCTGCGTCACGCCACTGCTGCGCCTGTTCCCAGGTCCAGTAGCCAGTCAGTTCGATCTGCACGTCACCGTTAAACTCTTTCGCCACGTCCAGCGCACCTTTGGCGGTGTTGATATCCGCACAGCAAATCACGGTCACCCAGTCAGCGTTAGCTTCGAAGCACATACGAGAAAGAATTTTTCCCGCATCGGCGATTTTGGCGTCAGCCAGCACGATTTTGTGCGGGTAGAGTGCTTTCAGATCGCGAACCGCACGTACACCTTCGCCCACACACAGAATGGTGCCGACTTCGATAATGTCGACTTCTTCGGCAATCAGGCGAGTGGTTTCGTAGGCGCTGTCCATAGTCTGGTTGTCCAGCGCGACTTGCAACATGGGTAATGACATCTTCAATTCCTTCTTAAGCAGCCGCGTTGGTGCGGTCAATGAGATCCAGTACTTCCTGCTCGGTACGGCAGGCGCGTAAACGGTCGAAATTCTCTTCATCTTCAAACAGGTTGACGATTTGCATGATGCCCACTTCCTGGTGAGTGTTGGCATCGACGGCCGCCATGGTGATGAGGATATCCACCGGGTCGTTATCTTCGTGGTTGAACTCCAGCGGTTTTTTCAGCGTCACCAGTGCAAAGCCGGTTTTCTTAACGCCCTCTTCAGGGCGTCCGTGCGGCATTGCCAGGCCTGGCGCGAGCACAAAGTACGGGCCGTGCTGTTCAACCGCATCCAGAATCGCCTGGTAGTAACGCGGCTCGACAACATCCGCCGCCACCAGCAGATCAACGCCGATTTTCACCGCGTCCTGCCAGGTTTCAGCTTCGGCCTGAAGACGGATAGATTTATTTTCCGCCAGCGAATCACGTAATTTCATGGCGCGTCCTTACTTCACGTCCTGCGGGAAATGTTCTTTGATCACTTCCAGCAATTTCGGGCCAAAGTCAGCCGGAGAGAGCATGTTGCGCACGCCAACCACATATTTGTTGCCAGTGACGGAGATCTCGCCCGCAATGTGCGTTGATGCGATGATGATATCCGCGCCGTTCAGTTCACTTTTGTACTCGCCAACCGCGCAGCTATTTACCGTGTGGTCGATGTTCGACTGGGTTAAAAACTGGTCCACTTTCATCTTCATGATCATGGAACTACCTTGTCCGTTGCCACACACAGCCAGAATACGTACGGTCATAATCAAAACTCCTTATTAAGCAGACTGTTCTGCCAATTGTTTTTCTGCATCTTCTTCAGCACGCAGCGCGCGGCCCGCGAAGAACATATAAACCAGTGCAATTACAATGATGACGGCCATAAAGGCGATACCGATGGAGAAGAAGCCCTGCATCATCGGCGGTGCCAGAATTGACCAGTCGGCCATGCCCATCCAGGCGCTCATACCGGTGAGTTTCACCGCCCAGACACAGCCAAAGATTTCAATCATCCCCATCACCAGACAAATCTTCAGCGCCGCACGCCAGCCGCCGAAGTGGTTAGCGAACACGCCGATGGTGGCGTTGGAGAAGAACATCGGGATAAAGCCAGGAATAATCAGGATCGAAGAGCCGCAGGCGACCAGGATGCCAACCGCAATCAGCTGACCGATGGTGCCCCACATAAAGCCCCAGACCACAGCGTTTGGCGCGAAGCTATAGATAGCGGCGCAGTCAATCGCCAGAACCGCCCCCGGGATCAGGCGCTGGGAGATACCGTTAAACGCTTCAGAGAGTTCCGCCACAAACATGCGCACGCCCTGAGTGATGATGAAAATCGCTACCGCAAAAGAGAAACCGGTTTGCAGGATGTAGACTGTCCAGTGCACCTTGCCAGCCATTGCCTGTACGGTGTCGATACCGAAGGAGAGCAGAATGGCGCCAAAGAAGATAGTCATCACAATCGCCGTGGAGACGATGTTGTCGTGGAAAATGTTCAGCCAGCCAGGCAGTTTGAGGTCTTCAACGCTCTCCTCTTTTTTGCCAAGGAATGGTGCGACTTTATAAGCAATCCACGCGGCAAACTGTTGCTGGTGTCCGATGGAGAAACCGCAACCATCGGTGACGATTTGCGTCGGCTTGTACATCATGTTGGAGGTAATGCCCCAGTAGAGCGAAACCATGATCGCGGTGCAGATAATGGTCGTCCACATGGAGTAGCCGAAGATAAACAGCGTAACGGCAATCAGTCCCGCCTGCTGGAACATGATGTGACCGGTGAGCATGATGGTACGAATACCGGTAATGCGACGCAGCAGCACGTAACTGATGTTCAGCGCCAGCGCTAACAGCACGGCGTAACCCACCCAGCTATAGGCATCGCCCATGCGGTCGATGGTCGCCATCATTGACGCATAAGTATCTGAAATTGCGCCATTAATGCCGTAAACCTCCGACATTTTCGCCACCACCGGTTTGAAGGTGCTGGTCAGAATGCCGGAACCAGCCTGAAGCAGCATAAAACCGATAATCGTTTTGATAGTGCCTTTGATAATTACACTGACGCTTTTACGCAGCAGGATGTAACCCAGACAGGTCACGATACCCAACAGCAGTGGGGCATTGGTCATGACCTGATTAAAAAACACGGTAAAGATGTTGTAGAGGATATCCATAACGCTCTCCGAAAATGAAGGCGCTGCGGTCAGCGCACGTCCGTCTGTTAGTTCGCACACTCTAATAATCAAAAATAATCACAACAAGATTCAATTTGATTAAATGTGACTTACGCCGCAATAATAATCATACAAACAGTGTGCTTTTCACGCACGGTAAAGCACTCAGGATATATCCTTTCATAATCAATGAATTAAAAATAACGCACTTTGATTCATCAAGTTACAAAAGTCTTATCTCGTCAAATATTCATACAAAAGTGCACAAAAACAGCCATTGCATTCCTGAGAAAATCACGTCATTATCAATCACAACAAATCACGGCATGACGTATTTTGAATATTTAAGAGGGATAAATCATGAGTAAAGTAGAAACCATCACACGTGAATCCTGGATTTTGAGCACTTTCCCTGAATGGGGCTGCTGGTTGAACGAAGAAATTGAGCAGGAGAAAGTAGCGCCGGGAACATTTGCGATGTGGTGGCTGGGCTGCACCGGTATCTGGTTGAAATCAGAAGGTAATACCAATGTCTGCGTCGATTTCTGGTGTGGCACCGGTAAACAAAGCCACGGCAATCCGCTGATGAAACAGGGTCACCAGATGCAGCGCATGGCGGGCGTAAAAAAACTCCAGCCTAACCTGCGCACCACGCCGTTTGTTCTTGATCCGTTTGCTATTCGTCAGATCGACGCCGTACTGGCCACGCACGATCACAACGATCATATTGATGTAAACGTCGCCGCCGCCGTGATGCAGAATTGCGCTGATGATGTGCCGTTTATCGGGCCGAAAACCTGCGTGGATTTATGGATTGGCTGGGGCGTACCGAAAGAGCGTTGCATCGTGGTCAAACCAGGCGACGTGGTGAAAGTAAAAGATATCGAAATTCATGCGCTTGACGCATTTGACCGTACTGCACTGATTACCCTGCCTGCCGATCAAAAAGCAGCTGGCGTCCTGCCGGATGGCATGGACGATCGCGCGGTGAACTACCTGTTCAAAACGCCGGGCGGCTCCCTGTATCACAGCGGCGATTCCCACTACTCTAACTACTATGCGAAGCATGGAAACGAGTATCAGATCGATGTGGCTTTAGGCTCCTATGGAGAGAACCCACGCGGTATTACGGACAAAATGACCAGCGCCGATATGCTGCGTATGGGCGAAGCGCTGAATGCGAAAGTCGTTATCCCGTTCCACCACGATATCTGGTCAAACTTCCAGGCCGATCCACAAGAGATCCGCGTACTGTGGGAGATGAAAAAAGATCGTCTGAAATATGGCTTCAAGCCGTTTATCTGGCAGGTAGGCGGTAAATTTACCTGGCCGCTGGATAAAGACAACTTCGAATACCACTATCCGCGTGGTTTCGACGACTGCTTCACCATTGAACCAGATCTGCCGTTCAAATCGTTCCTGTAAGCTTTTGTTCTGCCGGATACGCTTCATGTATCCGGCATGCAACACTTTTCTTTGCCGGATAGAGACTATCCGGTTCTCTCCCGACATAGTATTTTCGTGACATTTCAAATATCATCTTTGCTCATCATTTTTTATCGGATTAGCTCATGACGGAAGCGCAAAGGCATCAAATATTACTCGAGCTGCTGGCGCAGACAGGCTTTGTCACCGTGGAACAGGTGATGACCCGACTGGGGATTTCACCCGCCACCGCACGCCGGGACATCAATAAGCTTGATGAAAGCGGCAAACTGAAAAAAGTGCGCAATGGCGCCGAAGCCATCAATCAGCCGCGTCCACGCTGGTCACCGATGAATATTCATCAGGCGCTGAATCACGACGAGAAAGTGCGAATTGCCAGAGCCGCGTCACAACTGGTGATGCCCGGTGAAAGCGTGGTGATTAACTGCGGTTCTACCGCATTTTTACTGGGGCAGGAAATCTGCGGCAAACCGGTGCAAATCATCACTAACTATCTGCCACTGGCGAATTACCTGATCGAGCAGGAACATGACAGCGTGATCATCATGGGCGGGCAGTACAACCGCAGCCACGCCATTACGCTCAGCCCGCAGGGCAGCGAAAACAGTCTCTACGCGGGCCACTGGATGTTCACCAGCGGCAAAGGTCTCACCGCAGAAGGGTTATATAAAACGGATATGCTCACCGCGATGGCTGAGCAAAAGATGCTGAATGTTGTCGGTAAACTCGCCGTGCTGGTTGATAGCAGCAAAATCGGCGAGCGTGCCGGCATGCTGTTCAGCCGCGCCGATGAAATCGATATGGTGATCACCGGCAAGCAGGCTGACCCGGATATTCTTAAAGCGCTGGAAGCACAAGGTGTGCAGGTTCTGCGTGTTTAGAGATGGCGCGTAAAGAAATCCACGGCGCTGGTTAAGGCTTCTGGCGTAATACGATGACGGACGCCAGCTTGCCAGACACAGGTCAGATTAGCGTCCAGTTGTTCACGCCTCAACGCCTGCTGCAGACGAAATGTTTCATCAGGCGGCACGACATCGTCAGCATCTCCGTGCCAGAGCAGCAGCGGCCTGTCTGCTACGCGGGCGAGCTGCTGGCTGACATCCCACTCGGCCAGCAGCGGCGCAAGGCCAGCACGCTGCGCTTCAGCGGGGGGGAATAGGGTTGTGGAAAGCGAACTGAAATAGCCCGACCCCATCAGACTGGCGACACATTTAAGCTCAGGATGATGCGTCATGATACCCAGCGCCGTCATTCCGCCCATTGATGCTCCCGCCACCGCCAGACGCCCCTCACTCACCAGTCGTTCACGGTATAGCGCTTCCTGCAATGCCGGAAACTCGTGAAAGTTTTGCAGCAGGATCTGCCAGAAGTGCTGTAACCGTTGGTTTTCGTCACCATTAAAGCGCCCCCCATGCTCTGCCGCGCACGGCATCACCACGCGAAAACCAGCCTGCGCCAGCGCGACGGCAAAATAGCTGTAAACCATGTGTGAAGAGGTAAATCCATGATAAAACACAATGCAGGGTAGCGGTTGTTCAGCGAACCCCTTCGGGAACGCATGCAGGATTTCATTCCCCGCGAGCAGACGCATTTCCAGTTCAATCATCGGTTGCCTCCTTCCGGCATACTGAATATCAGGCAAAGCAGTGGGGTTTTAGCAGATGATCCTTTGTCTGATTTTTAACATTGAGAACCAAGTTGCACTTTCGTGAGATTTTCATTCGAAAATAGCGCTTGAGATAACAAATCGGGAACATTCCCCTAATGGGAATTTCCTTATACCACTACACTGTGAATATCAGGAAACGGGATATGGTTATGCGTCGCTTTATACCTCTGTTACTGGCGTTATTGTTGAGCAGTTGCAGCATTCTGGAAGGTAAGCCTGTGGCTCCTCCGGCGGCAACGGATACTCCACAAGAAATACGTCGTAATCAGACGGAAGGTTTACAGCGGATGGGCACCATCAGCGTCATGATATATGGCTCGCCAATGGATGTCGAAGCCGCGCTGAAAGCCAAAGCGACCGCGGCCAAAGCGGATTACTACGTCATCATTATGATTGATGACAGCACGGTGGTTCCGGGGCAGTGGTATTCGCAAGCCATCCTTTACCGTAAATAATGAACAACATTGTTGAATCAAATTTACGCAGGTTTGTACCTTATTCACGTTTCCCTGATGCAATATGGCGTCAACAACGATTCATTCGAAGGAGCGGATGAAAAAATGCCCTGACGTCTGCTATGGACTGCCCTACGGGGTTTTGTATATGGAGCTGACGATGAAACGATCTCTTACCTTATCTACCCTGCTCTTTTCTGGCGGTGCCAATACCAGCGCGGCGCAGTCGGCTGAATTTGCCAGCGCAGATTGTGTAACCGGGCTGAATGAAATCGGGTTGATTTCCGTAAATAATATTTCCGGTAGTCAGCAAGATGTCGAAGATGCCATTGCCCAGAAAGCGGATGAACAAGGTGCTTCCTGGTATCGCATTGTTCAGATGTACGAAGAGCAGCAACCGGACAACTGGCGAGCACAGGCGATTATCTATGCCTGAGACAATAAAACGCGTGGAAGAGTAACAGGCAGAAAGCCGCTCTTCCACGACATCATTTTTTTCCTCACACGCCCCCTGTCGCCCTCAACAGCACATCACTGATAACCTGCTCGTTAAGCAACACGCCACCACGTGTATCCAGCATCATTCGACACCAGGCCTGCGCCATCGGTGGTGACGCATATTTCAGCATTTGTGCGCCCGTCCCCAAAAGATAAATCTGCATCGCTATTTCGCGCCCCTGCGCTTCCGACGGCTTGCGTAAACGCTGTTGTAACTGCCGCCACTGGCGATCGTAGTGGCGATCCTGGCCTTTCACCTCGCCGCACATCTCTGCCAGCAGTTCCAGCGCATCCGGCTGCCTGGTCAGCACGCGCAGCACGTCCAGGCACATGATATTTCCAGAGCCTTCCCAGATACTATTAACCGGCATTTCACGATAAAGACGCGGAAGCTCGCTCTCTTCGCAGTACCCGGATCCACCCAGCACTTCCATTGCCTCAGCGACAAACGGCATGCCCGATTTGCAAATGGCGAACTTCGCTGTTGGCGTAAACAGCCGCGCCCATAGCCGTTCGGCTTCATGCGATTGCCGTCCCCATGCGCCAGCAAGGCGAAACAGAAACGCGGTTTGACCTTCAATCTGTAATGCCATCCGCCCCAACACCTGGCGCATTAGCGGTAAATCGACCAGATTCTTGCCGAATGCCTGTCGCTGGAACGCATGATAAAGCGCAACCGACAGCGACCGACGCATCATACTGTGGCTGCCCAGGGCGCAATCAAAACGCGTCAGGCCGCCCATGCGCAAAATCTGCCGCACGCCCTCGCCCTCTTCCCCCACACGCCAGCCGATGGCGTCCTGAAATTCAACTTCACTGCTGGCGTTAGAACGATTGCCGAGTTTGTCTTTCAGGCGTTCGATACGAATAGCGTTGCGTTGCCCATCAGGTAATAAGCGCGGCATAAAGAAGCAGGAAAGCCCGCCTTTTGCCTGCGCCAGCACCAGATGCGCATCACTTTGCGGCACCGAGAAAAACCATTTGTGCCCCACCAGCCGATAGCTGCCATCCGCCAGGCGCTCCGCGCGGGTGGTATTGCTCAACACGTCTGAACCGCCCTGCTTCTCCGTCATTCCCATACCAATCAGCAAACCGCGTTTTTGATCGCCGGGCAACAAATGTGGATCGTAGCGATCGCTCAGCAGCGGCGTAAGCCACGCTTTAAACTCGCCTGGCAGCGCCTGTTGCAGCAAGGGAGTAGCAGCAAATGTCATGGTAATCGGGCACAGCGTTCCGGCTTCCACCTGTGCATGCAACATAAAACGCGCGGCGCGGGCAACGAACGAACCTGCACGCGCATCCTCTTCCCACGGCAGGTTGTGTACCCGGTTGGCGCACAACCCCTGCATCAGCAGATGCCAGGCGGGATGAAAGCGCACATCGTCAAGGCGTGTGCCGGTGGCGTCGTAACGCAGCAGTTCAGGGGGATTGGTGTTGGCGAGCCGCCCCAGCTCAAGCGATTCGGCGGTACCGAGTTGCTGGCCAATACTCGCCAGCAGGTCGCTATCCCAGCCTGCGCCTTCGCGTACCACTGCCTCGCGCAGGGCGCCATCGGATAAAAACAGATTGCTGTTATTTAACGGGCCAGGCTGATTAAAAACGGTGTGCGTTTGCCAGGACATATGTCTCCCTCCGTCAAGTGGCAGTGCCTTAAGTATGGACAGAGGTGAGCATTTGGCGCTGGATTGCGGTCACAAAAAAGCCATCCCGTGGGATGGCTTGATTTCAACGCACGACGCATTAACCGCGCTGGCGTACCGCTTCAAACAGGCAGATACCTGTCGCCACGGAGACGTTCAGCGAGGAGACGCTGCCCGCCATTGGGATGCTGATCAGTTCGTCGCAGTGTTCACGAGTCAGACGGCGCATACCTTCGCCTTCAGCCCCCATTACCAGCGCCATGCGACCGGTCATTTTGCTCTGATAAAGCGTATGATCGGCTTCGCCGGCGGTACCAACGATCCAGATGTTCTCTTCCTGCAACAGACGCATGGTGCGCGCCAGGTTGGTGACGCGGATCAGCGGCACGCTCTCTGCGGCACCGCAAGCCACTTTTTTCGCGGTCGCGTTAAGCTGCGCGGAGCGATCGCGCGGGACAATCACCGCGTGTACACCCGCCGCATCGGCGCTACGCAGGCAGGCGCCAAGGTTGTGCGGATCGGTAACGCCGTCGAGGATCAGCAGGAACGGATTTTCCAGCGAAGCGAGCAGATCCGGCAGATCGTTTTCCTGATACTGACGACCCGGCTTCACGCGCGCAATAATGCCCTGATGCACGGCACCTTCGCTTTTCTCATCCAGGTACTGGCGGTTCGCCAACTGGATAACCACGCCCTGCGCTTCCAGCGCGTGGATCAGCGGCAACAAACGTTTATCTTCGCGGCCTTTTAAAATAAAGACTTCCTGAAAACGTTCAGGAGCGCGCTCCAGCAGGGCCTGGACTGCGTGGATACCGTAAATCATTTCACTCATTGATGGACTCGTTGTTAACGTTGTTATCAGGTCACCCTCACCCCGCCCTCTCCCTAAGGGAGAGGGAGAAAACCGGTGCCGGACCAAACATCGGCTCGATCGGTTCCCTCTCCCTGCGGGAGAGGGTTAGGGTGAGGGGGCGGGTTTTACTCCGCCACTTTCTTCTTCGCCGCGCGCTTCGCTTTGGTTGCGGCAGCAATTTTCTGCGTTTTGGCAGACGGTTTTTTCGCTTTTCTCGCCTCTTTCTTCGCGGCTTTCGGCTTCTGTTTCTTCTCACTGCGGAAAACGCTGTCTGGCTCGAAATTCACTTTCTTGCCAACCTGGCGACGACGACTACCGTTTTTATTTCCCGCGCCTTTCTTCGCTTTTTCGCGTTCAGTTTTACCGACGTTACGCGGCGCACGTTCGCTGGAAATCAACGAGAAGTCAATTTTACGCTCGTCCATGTTGACGGCTTCCACACGAACCTCTACGCGGTCGCCCAGACGATAAGTTTGCCCGCCAGATTCACCAATTAAACGCTGACCAATCTGGTCGAAGCGGTAGTAATCGTTATCCAGCGATGAAACGTGGACTAGCCCATCGATGAACAGCTCATCAAGACGGACAAAGAAACCGAAGCCGGTCACGCTGGCAATCACGCCTTTAAAGACGTTGCCCACCTGATCCTGCATGAAGTCACACTTCAGCCAGTCAGCGACGTCACGGGTGGCTTCATCGGCGCGGCGCTCGGCCATAGAACAGTGCTGACCCAGTTGCAGCATCTCTTCCATTGAGTAGTGATAGCCGCCGGTTTCCGTGGTGTTGCCTTTATGGCCCTGCTCTTTTGCCAGCAGATACTTGATGGCGCGGTGCAACGACAGGTCAGGATAACGACGAATCGGCGAGGTAAAGTGCGCGTACGACTGCAACGCCAGGCCAAAGTGGCCCCGGTTTTCCGGGTCGTAAATCGCTTGTTTCATCGAACGCAGCAGCATGGTTTGCAGCATTTCCGCGTCAGGACGGTCGGCGACGGATTCCAGCAGCTCGGCGTAATCGCGCGGCTCCGGCTTATTGCCACCCGGCAGTTCCAGACCCAGCTCCGACAGAACGGAACGGAATGCGGTGATGGCTTCAGTCGTTGGCTTATCATGAATACGGAACAACGCCGGTTCTTTCGCTTTCTCAACGAAACGTGCCGCCGAGATGTTCGCCAGAATCATGCACTCTTCGATCAGTTTGTGCGCGTCATTACGCTGCGTCTGCTCAATACGTTCGATGCGACGTTCAGCATTGAAGATAAACTTCGCTTCTTCACTTTCGAATGAGATACCACCACGTTCAGCACGCGCCTGGTCCAGCACTTTATAGAGGTTATGCAGCTCTTCAATATGCTTAACCAGCGGCGCATATTGCTCACGCAGATCCTGATCGCCCTGCAGCATGTGCCACACCTTGGTATAGGTCAGACGTGCATGTGAGCTCATCACCGCTTCATAGAATTTATAACCCGTTAAGCGGCCTTTCGATGAGACGGTCATTTCACAGACCATACACAGGCGGTCAACCTGCGGGTTCAGCGAGCACAGGCCGTTAGAGAGCACTTCCGGCAGCATAGGAACAACCTGCGAGGGGAAGTAAACGGACGTACCGCGATTACGTGCTTCTTTGTCCAGCGGAGTTGGCGGACGGACGTAATAGCTTACGTCAGCAATCGCAACCCACAGACGCCAGCCGCCACCGCGTTTTTTCTCGCAGTAAACCGCATCGTCGAAGTCACGCGCGTCTTCACCGTCGATGGTTACCAGCGGCAAATCACGTAGATCCACGCGGCCAATTTTCGCCTCTTCCGGTACCTGCTCTTTCAGCCCGGCAACCTGTGCTTCTACCGCTGGCGGCCAGACGTAAGGAATTTCATGGGTACGCAGCGCCATGTCAACGGCCATGCCTGTACCCATGTTATCGCCAAGCACCTCGACAATTTTACCGATAGCTTTAGTGCGGCGAGTCGGGCGCTGGGTCAGTTCGACCACCACCACAAAGCCCATACGCGC
Organism: Pseudocitrobacter faecalis; assembly: GCF_965231525.1. NCBI lineage: Bacteria > Pseudomonadati > Pseudomonadota > Gammaproteobacteria > Enterobacterales > Enterobacteriaceae > Pseudocitrobacter > Pseudocitrobacter faecalis. The sequence continues at coordinate 3,991,743 of NZ_CBDDNJ010000002.1, forward strand.
GCCCATCACCGCTTCTGGCGGGATGAGAATATCAAAGCTCAGACGACTGTCGTCCGGCACGACAAAACCGACGCCTGCATCGGTGAAGTAGCGGCCTACGATTTGCCCGGTTCTTGGCTCCAGCACACGCACAATGCGCGCTTCGCGGCGGCCTTTACGATCCGCGCCCAGCGGTTGTGCCAGCACCTGATCGCCGTGCATGCAGACTTTCATCTGCTCACTGGAAAGATACAGGTCGTCTTTACGGCCCTCTACACGCAGGAAGCCATAGCCATCGCGATGACCGATAACCATGCCCTTCAGCAGATCAAGACGTTCCGGCAGCGCATAGCACTGGCGACGAGTAAAGACGAGTTGCCCGTCACGCTCCATGGCGCGCAGGCGACGGCGAAGCGCTTCTATCTGCTCTTCGCCTTCAATGTTCAGTTCAACCGCCAGCTCTTCACGATTGGCAGGTTTTTCACGTTTTGTTAAATGATCGAGGATAAATTCCCGGCTCGGGATAGGATTGGCGTATTTTTCAGCTTCGCGGTCCAGGAAAGGGTCTTGTGACATATCGGTTCCTCCGTTGTCATCGTTGTCGGCGATAGTCTTTACTCCACCAACAATAATTTATAAAGCGGTTGATTCTCTTCAACCAAATCGGCCAGTGTGTAGTGATCCAGTTCCTTGAGAAAACTTTGCACGGCTTGAGAAAGCGCCTGTTTCAATCGACAGGCCGGCGTGATGTGGCAGAACTCACTGCTGCAATTCACCAGCGAGAGAGGTTCCAGTTCGCGGACAACGTCGCCTACGCGAATCGTCTCCGCCGGCTTGCCCAGCCGGATCCCGCCATTTTTCCCCCGCACTGCCGTCACGTAGCCCGCGCGGCTGAGCTGGTTGATGATTTTCACCATATGGTTACGTGACACACCATAGACCTCTGTCACTTCAGAGATACTGGTCATCTTGCCATCCGGCAACGACGCCATATAAATCAGGGCGCGTAATCCATAATCGGTAAAGCTTGTTAACTGCACATCAACCTCAGGGGAACAGGAACTCGGGAAGAATAATTTCGGATATTTATATTGATGATAAACCAGCCACCAGTCAGGTCGCTAATTTTTTCGGTGCGGGAAGGAAAAAAGCGCGGATCTTGCAAGATATTAAGCCGGATACAGCGTAATGCGCGTTATCCGGCCTACAGGCCCGGCGACTCTCGTTACCGGGCAGTTCCATCAATTATGCGTCGAACGGGTCGCGCAGAATCATGGTTTCGGTACGGTCTGGGCCAGTTGAGATAATATCAATCGGCACACCGGTTACTTCTTCGATACGCTTGATGTAGTTCAGCGCTGCCTGTGGCAGGCCGCTACGCTCTTTCACACCGAAAGTGGATTCAGACCAGCCAGGCATGGTTTCGTAAATCGGTTCGATGCCTTCCCAGTCGTCCGCTGCCAGCGGAGTGGTGGTCACTTCGCGGCCATCCGGCATACGGTAAGCCACGCAGAGTTTAACCTCTTTCAGGCCGTCCAGTACGTCCAGTTTGGTCAGGCAGAAGCCAGACAGGGAGTTGATCTGCACCGCACGGCGAACCGCGACGGTATCCAGCCAACCGGTACGACGACGACGACCGGTGGTTGCACCGTATTCGTTACCCTGTTTGCACAGGAACTCGCCGGTGTCATCAAACAGTTCAGTCGGGAACGGCCCCGCACCCACGCGAGTGGAGTAAGCTTTGATGATACCCAGTACGTAGTCAACATAACGCGGGCCCAGGCCGGAGCCGGTCGCCACGCCACCCGCAGTGGTGTTGGAAGAGGTTACGTACGGATAGGTACCGTGGTCGATATCCAGCAGCGTACCCTGCGCGCCTTCGAACATGACGAAATCGCCACGTTTGCGCGCCTGGTCCAGCAGGTCAGACACATCAACAACCATACCGGTCAGGATGTCGGCAACCGCCATCACATCATCCAGCACTTTCTGGTAGTCAACTGCGTCGACTTTGTAGTAATTCACCAGCTGGAAGTTGTGATATTCCATCACATCTTTCAGTTTTTCAGCGAAGGTTGCTTTGTCGAACAGATCGCCAACACGCAGACCACGACGCGCGACTTTATCTTCGTAAGCCGGGCCGATACCACGACCGGTGGTGCCGATCGCTTTCGCGCCACGCGCTTTCTCACGTGCGTTATCCAGCGCAACGTGATAATCGAGGATCAGCGGACATGCTTCGGAGAGCAGCAGACGTTCACGAACCGGGATACCACGGTCTTCCAGTTCTTTCATCTCTTTCATCAGCGCGGCAGGCGACAGCACTACGCCGTTACCGATGATGCTGGTGACGTTTTCGCGAAGAATACCTGATGGAATAAGATGGAGGACGGTTTTTTCACCGTTGATTACGAGAGTATGGCCTGCGTTGTGACCGCCCTGGTAGCGTACAACATATTTAGCCCGTTCTGTCAGGAGATCGACGATCTTCCCTTTACCTTCGTCACCCCATTGGGTGCCCAGTACGACGACGTTGTTACCCATTTTTCAAAATCACCGTTTGCTTAAAAATGGATTCTACCATCGCTTTTTCAGATATACAGCACTTTTTATATTCAAAATGATGCTGAAAAGGCCGCTTTTTGTTCAGCTAATCGTTTTCGTCAACATGTAGTAGATCACAATCCCTGCAACCACAAGACCGCCGCCAAATCGGCGCAACATCGTATCGGGTAATTGGGTCATCGTCGCGATCATTTTGCGCCAGGCCTTCGGATAAAGCATTGGGCCCAGCCCTTCCAGCACCAAAACTAACGCCAGCGCGAGCCAGATAGTGGAATTCATTTTTCGTCCTTATAAAAGAAAACCACCGGCATCCGAAGATGCGGTGGTTTTTAAGCACTAACGCCTGGGGCGATTAACGCGCCGTTGCGTTCGGCGTTTTCATGTAGCGGAAGAAATCGCTGTCCGGGCTCAGAACCATCACGTCCTGATTGCTCTGGAAGCTGCTTTCATAGGCACGCAGACTACGGATAAAGGCGTAGAAGTCCGGATCCTGACTGAATGCATCAGCAAACAGTTTAGCCGCTTCGGCATCACCTTCACCGCGCAGGATACGCCCCTGACGCTCAGCTTCTGCCAGCGTTTTGGTGACTTCATAGTCAGCCGCTGCGCGCAGTTTTTCAGCCTCTTCCTGACCTTGTGAACGGTGGCGACGGGCAACCGCTTCACGCTCGGCGCGCATACGGTTGTAAATCGCTTCGGACACTTCAGTCGGCAGGTTAATCTGCTTAATACGCACATCGACCACTTCGATACCCAATGCCGCCATACTGTTCGGGTTGATGACCGGCACTTTACCGTTGGTTTCAGCGGTAACGCGCTCAGCGGCTTCGGCAATCGCGTTATCCGCGGCTGGCGTTTCCACTTCGTCTTCAGTACCCGCAGAACCGGAGTTCAGCGCATCACGCACTTCCAGGGTCAGACGACCACGGGAATCAGTGACGATGTCTTTTACATCCAGACGACCAATTTCAGAACGCAGACGGTCAGAGAACTTACGTTTCAGCAGCACTTCTGCCTGAGAAACGTCACCACCGCCCGTTGCCAGGAAGTAGCGGCTGAAATCGCTGATGCGCCATTTGATATAGGAGTCAACGATCAGGTCTTTTTTCTCTTTGGTCACAAAGCGATCGGCCTGGTTGTCCATGGTCTGAATACGCGCGTCCAGCATTTTAACCGACTGAATAAACGGGACTTTAAAGTGCAGACCCGGTTCATAGATTAACGGTTTTTTGTCGCTGTCGCGCACGACGCTGCTGAACTGGAACTTGATCCCACGCTCACCTTCTTTAACGACGAAGATAGAGGTGTACAGCACTACCAGCACGATGATGATAATCGCGATAACTGACTTACGCATCGTTATTCCCCCTGACGCTGGTAGTCGTTACGCTGCGCGTTAGCGCGGCGTTGGTCCATAATGTCGCCCTGACTGGTGGACGATGTGTTGCTCGCTCCGCTGTTGCTGGAGGAAGACGCCGGCGGCAGACGCAGCAGGTTGTTGGCCCCGCTGTTATCGCTCTTTGCACCGGAAGCATTTCCGCCTTTCAGCATCTGGTCGAGCGGCAGAACCATCAGGTTGCCACCTTTATTATCGTTAACCAGCACTTTACGCGTATGGCTCAGCACTTTTTCCATGGTCTCGATGTAGAGACGCTCACGGGTGATCTGCGGAGCGGCTTTATACTCCGGCAGGATCTTGGCAAAACGAGCCACTTCACCCTGGGCTTCCAGAACGGTCTGCGTCTTATAGGCGCGGGCCTCTTCCAGAATACGTTGAGCCTGACCGTTCGCACGCGGCTGAACTTCGTTGGTGTAGGCTTCCGCTTCACGAATGTATTGCTGCTCGTTTTCACGCGCGGCAATCGCATCATCGAAGGAAGACTTCACCTCTTCCGGCGGACGAGCGGCCTGGAAGTTGACGTCCAGCAGGGTGATACCCATGTTGTACGGACGAATGGTTTCTTCCAGCTCGCGCTGGGTATCGCTACGAATAACGGTACGACCTTCGGTCAGGATGCGGTCCATGGTGTATTTACCGATGACACCACGCAGGGCGCTGTCGGTCGCCTGACGCAGACTGTCGTCCGCGCTGGTGACGCTAAACAGATAGCGCTGCGGATCGGTCACGCGGTACTGCACGTTCATCTCAACGCGCACCACGTTTTCGTCAGAGGTCAGCATCACGCCGGAAGCGGCCAGTTCACGCACGGCCTCCACGTTCACCGGCGTGACTTCATCGATAAACGTCGGTTTCCAGTTCAGGCCCGGCTCAACCAGATGGCTGAACTTACCAAAACGCGTGACCACGCCACGTTCGGCTTCTTTAATGGTATAGAATCCGCTGGCTGCCCAGATAATGACAACGGCTGCCGCTGCAATACCGACGATGCGCCCCCCCATTGGCGCACGAGGCCCCTGGGTTGTACCGCCGCCAGAACCGCTCTTACCGCCGCCGAGGCCACCGAGCTTTTTGCTCAGCTTACGGAAGATATCATCCAGATCGGGCGGCCCCTGTTCGCGACCACCTTTGTTTCCATTTCCCTCAGAGTTGCCGCCAGGTTTGCTGCTTCCCCACGGGTCGCGGTCTTGTCCGTTATTACCGGGCTGATTCCACGCCATGTATGTGCTCCATATTTGTTATGCGGTGATCCCCAATGTCTTGCGACGGCAGGGGACAGGCGAAATGACTCCATGCTCCAGGCAAACTGCCGGCTAGACCACGTAATCGGTCAACGCCGGTTCTTGTTTACAGAGGCGACGCCAGTCAACAATCGGCATGCGAACTTGCAGACTGACACTGCCGTCTTCCTCCATCCACTCTTTTTCTATCGCCTGAAGCTGATAAAACCGGCTTCTTAAACGCCCTTCCTCCGGCGGTAGACGCAGAGTATGCTGCGCTACTTCCCCGGAAAGCCGTTCGGTTAAAGCCTGGAAAAGCAGTGGTACACCCGCCCCGGTCTGCGCGGAAAGCCAGACCCGGACAGGTTTATTTTCTTCATCACGATCGATGCGCGGTTCGAAATCGTCCAGCACATCGATTTTATTCATGACCAACAGCGTCGGGATCTCAAGCGAGTCAATCTCCTCCAGCACTGTATTCACGGCCTCGATATTTTCCTGCACGCGAACATCGACTGCGTCAATAACATGAAGCAGCAGCGTCGCCTGACGGGTTTCCTGCAATGTCGCTTTAAACGCCGCCACCAGATCGTGCGGCAGGTGGCGAATAAAGCCTACCGTATCCGCCAGCACCGTCTCGCCAACGTCAGCAACATCAATACGGCGCAGCGTTGGGTCCAGCGTTGCAAACAGTTGGTCTGCCGCGTAAACCTTCGCTTCGGTTATCTGGTTAAACAGCGTCGATTTCCCGGCGTTGGTGTAACCCACCAGCGATACCGTCGGGACATCAGCTTTAGTTCGGGAACGACGTCCCTGCTCACGCTGCTTTTCCACTTTTTCAAGCCGCGAGAGGATTTGCATAATACGGTTACGCAGTAAACGACGGTCGGTTTCAAGCTGGGTTTCACCCGGGCCGCGTAAACCAATCCCGCCTTTCTGCCGTTCAAGGTGGGTCCAGCCACGCACCAGGCGCGTCGCCAGATGGCGCAACTGCGCCAGCTCAACCTGCAACTTACCCTCATGAGTACGCGCACGTTGGGCGAAAATATCTAATATCAGACCGGTACGGTCGATCACCCTGCATTCACACAGCTGCTCCAGGTTACGTTCCTGGGCTGGGCTCAGTGCATGGTCAAAGAGTACGACAGAAGCCCCTGTCGCTTTTACGGCTTCCGCAATTTCGACAGCCTTACCTTCACCAACAAAATACTTTGGGTGCGGTGCTTTACGGCTACCAGTAATCACCTGCATTGCTTCGACACCGGCGGAAGAGACCAGAGATTCAAACTCCTGGAGATCTTCCATATCTTTGTCTTGCGAAAAATAGATGTGTACCAGCACCGCCTGCTCACCGGCATCATAACGGTCAAACAAGCGTAATTCCTCATAAAATACCAGCGGGGAACCGGGTAAACCAGGCTCCCCGACCGGGAAACAGCGATAACTTATTCTGTGTCGTCGCTGTCTTGCGGCGCAGTGGAAGAACCCTGCGCGTTGCTACCGTGATGGTAGTTACTGCTGGTGCCGCCGCCAGCGTTATTGCTGTGATGAGATACCGGACGGGACGGGACAACAGTAGAAATTGCGTGCTTATAAACCATCTGGCTGACCGTGTTTTTCAACAGGATCACGAACTGGTCGAAAGACTCAATTTGACCTTGCAGCTTAATACCATTCACCAAATAAATAGAAACCGGAACACGCTCCCGACGTAGTGCGTTCAGGAACGGGTCTTGTAAAGATTGCCCCTTAGCCATTCTCTCTTTTCCTTATATGCTTATTTGTACTTAGAACCCACAGGTCCTTAAAATTGCGCACGAATACGGTTCAATTGTACACATTCAGTCTACACAATCACCAACTACCTGTATTACTTCGTTGAACGCCTGTTCAGGTTGTTCGCTATCTAACCAGTGAACTCCATCCCAACCGCGCAACCAGGTCACCTGGCGCTTGGCTAACTGTCTCGTGGCGCAAACTCCTCGATAAACCATTTCATCGTACGAGATTTCGCCTTCAAGGTATGACCACATCTGGCGATATCCAACACAACGAACGGAAGGCATATCCGTATGCAAATCTCCACGGGCAAAAAGCGCCCGCACTTCTGCTTCAAAACCTGAAGCTAACATCTGATGAAAACGCTGCTCAATGCGCTGATGGAGCAGTTCACGGCTCGCCGGGGCGATGGCGAACTGATGCACCTTGTAGGGCAGAGCGTCTCCTGACGTTTGCGTCAGTTCCGTTAAAGTTTTACCCGAAATGAAAAAAACTTCCAGTGCCCGGGAAAGTCTTTGCGGATCATTTGGATGAATTCGCGCGGCGGCAACCGGGTCAATTGACTTCAGTTGCTCATGCAGCGCTGTCCACCCCAGCTCTGCGGCCTGTTGCTCAATTCGCGCTCTGACCTCGGGATCTGCCGACGGTAACGGCGACAATCCTTCCAGCAGCGCCTTGAAATACAACATCGTTCCGCCAACCAGAAGCGGAATTCGCCCTGCAGCGGTAATCTCAGCCATTTCGGCCAGCGCATCGCGGCGGAAATCCGCGGCAGAGTACGCCTGTGCCGGGTCGAGAATGTCTAACAATCGGTGCGGCGCGGCTGACAGTTCCTGCGCATCCGGCTTGGCCGTCCCGATATCCATCCCTCGATAAATGAGGGCAGAATCAACACTAATCAACTCTACAGGTAAAACTTTACGTAATTCGATAGCCAACGCCGTTTTACCGGAAGCGGTTGGCCCCATTAAAAAAATTGCCTTTGGCAGGCGAGCCTCGGTCACGTCACTCATTTCTCAGGGCGTTCATCGCAGAATCTAAATCAACAGGTTGTAACAGACCACCTGGAGGTGCTTTGACCAGCTGTGGGCAGAGTCGTTCAACATCCGCCAGCATCGCGATAGCCTGAGACATGTTCCATTGAACATGCTCGCTCGCCAGGTTACGGGCCAGCCACTGGGCAATATCACCCGCCTCAACCTGACTTTGTTGCACCAGATAGCCTATCAGTTCAGGAATCAAGTTTTGTAAATTTTGTTGGCGTAAGGGTAAAGGCACGGCGCGAACGGTCACGTGCTGCCCTTCTGCCAGAATATCAATGCCTAACAAAGCAAGTTGCGCCTGTGCCGTTTGCAACGCCTTGCTCTCAACATCACTCGCTTTCAGTCGCAACGGAATCAACAGCGGCTGCGCGCAAATCGGCGTTTCACCGGGCGTGAGCTGCGCCAGACGCAGCCAGCGTTCCGCCACGGGCAGCGCCAGCAGGCTGAGTTTTCCGCCACGCTCCAGCAGTGCATAGCACGGCGGCACGATGGTTAAGACACGGCCAAAGCTCTGGCTGTGTCCTGCCAGGGAATCTGACGTCGGTGGCTGTGATTTCTCCGGGGCTTTCGGCGTATCCAGCAACTGGCGATAGAGCGCGCCCTGCTGCTTTTGGTATCCCGGCTGCGCATTCGGCCAGCTTGCGCCACCGCGTGTACTTACACCGGAAGACGGTGCGTTGAAGCGTGGGGGCTCAGGCTCACGCGCTGCCGCCGGCTCGGCAAATTGATTGCGCCCCGCCGCTGCACGGTTTTCAGCGATCGGACGCGGCGCGAGCTCGTCCTCATCTTCATCCAACGGTAACGGCGATTCCATTTGCTGTTGCAGGACGCTCAGCACGCCCTGATAGATAAAGTCATGTACCAGCCGCGACTGATGGAAACGTACTTCATGTTTCGCCGGATGCACGTTTACATCCACCTGATGCGGATCGATTTCCAGATAAAGCACAAACGCGGGCTGCTGATCGGCACCCAGTTTATCCTCGCAAGCCTGGCGAATCGCGTGATTAATCAGACGGTCGCGCATCATGCGGCCATTTACGTAGCAGTACTGAGTTTCGGCTAACGCCGGGGTTGTGTGGTTTGGATCCGCAACCCAGCCGTGCAGGGTTAAATCGCCATGCTGCCACTCAATTGCCAGCGCGTGCTCAAGAAACGCGGTACCGCAAATCGCGCCCAGCCGACGTTCGCGCGGTGCGCCCTGCGTCACCGCGCGATACTGACGGATCATCTTGCCGTTATGATTGAGGGTAATCGCCACATCAAAACGTGCCAGCGCGATGCGGCGAATGATTTCATCAATATGATTAAATTCGGTTTTTTCGGTGCGCATAAACTTGCGCCGTGCCGGAGTGTTGTAGAAGAGATCCAGCACTTCCAGCGTGGTGCCGACCGGATGCGCGGCGGGTTTCACCGTCACGTCCTGGTCGCGTCCTTCCGCGTAAGCCTGCCAGGCTTCCGGCTGTTCCGCCGTGCGGGAAGTAAGCGTTAAACGGGCGACGGAACTGATACTTGCCAGCGCTTCGCCGCGAAAGCCGAGGCTGATAATGGCTTCAAGATCGTCAAGCGAGGCAATTTTACTGGTGGCGTGACGAGCCAGCGCCAGCGCCAGCTCGTCCTTTTTGATGCCGCAGCCGTTATCGCGAATACGGATAAGTTTTGCACCGCCGCGTTCGATATCAATATCAATGCGGGTTGCACCCGCATCGAGGCTGTTTTCCACCAGTTCTTTCACCACCGACGCAGGTCGCTCTACCACCTCGCCAGCGGCAATCTGGTTCGCAAGCTGCGGCGGCAGAACCCGAATCGGCATGAAGACTCCTTAGTTAATCAACGTTCCGGTTGAAGCATTAGCGCTGGCCGTCTGAGCCTGATCTTCTCGTGGGCCAGACTGGATCGGATGCGCCTGGAAATAGTTACGCAGCCCGTTGTAAATCGCTTCCGCCAGTTTCTGCTGGTAGTCGTCGCTGGCCAGCAGGCGTTCTTCCGATGTATTACTGATAAAGCCGGTCTCGACCAGAATCGACGGAATATCCGGCGAGCGCAGTACGCCAAGGCTGGCATGTTCCGGGCGACGTTTGTGGATATTGCCCACACGCTGTAGCTGGCTTATCACATTGGTCGCGACGTCATAGCCTACGCGTTGAGAATGGCCGAACTGTAAATCCAGCACCGCTTGGCTCAGATACGGGTCAGCCTGACTGTTTGCCAGCACATCGCCCGCGCCGCCCAGTAGCTCGGATTGTTTCTCGTGCTGCTCCAGCCAGCCGGCCATTTCGCTGTTGGCGCGACGGTTAGAGAGCACCCAAACGGATGCACCGCTTGCTGAACGGCTCGGTGCGGCATCGGCGTGAATCGACACCAGGAAGTGGGCGTTTTGTTTACGCGCCACATCTGAACGGCCCATCACCGAAATAAAGTAATCGCCATCGCGAGTGAGGACACCTTTAAACATCGGGTCGTCGTTAAGCAATGCGCGCAGTTTACGGGCAATGGAAATCGTCACGTTCTTCTCACGAGTGCCACCAGGGCCGATAGCGCCGGGGTCCTGACCACCATGCCCCGCATCAATGGCAATAATCACTTTGTCGCCCGAAGCAACGCGCGTGCGGCTGGCCGGGCGTGAAATCGCCGTATCGGTATTGGTCACCGCGGTGATGCGATCGTTTTGCGTTTTAAACGGATTACGCGCTGGTTCTACCGGACGCGGCGCAGGTGCAGGCGTTACCACCGGCGCGTCAACTCGTTTAGCGATCACCGGTGCAGGAGGCGGTGGCGGCGGCGGCGGAACGTCCGCATTGATGGTGAAAACTACCGTATAGCTTGCCCCGTTCTGCTTTTTCACCGCCTGGGTTTTACCCTTTTGCGTCAGATCGACCACCAGACGTAACGACTGGTCATCTTTAGGCGTGCCGGAACGTATAGCTTTCACCAGGTTATCGCCGCTAAACCGCAGCGGCAGCCCCTGAATCACGCCCGTTTGTTTGATATCAAGCGCTACGCTGCGCGGGCCATCCTGGCTAAATGCGTATTCAGGATCGCCCATAAAACTGAAGGTAATGCGCGCCTGCTGATCGCCATTAGAAACCTGAATATCGGATAATGTTGCCGCCGATGCGCCAACGCTGAACACCATCAGCGCCGCAGCCAGCCAACCTTTTGCGCGTAAAATCATCCCGTGATCCCTAAAATTAACCGGCAAACCGCGCCAGCAGAGACTCACCCAATGAGGAGACAGCGGTTATGCGCGCCTCACGCCCTTGCGCCTGGTAATCTAAGTGTATTTCGATATCCGGTTCAGGCAGTACACCCGCACCCTGCTGCGGCCATTCCACCAGGCAGATGGAATCGTTAGAGAAATAATCGCGGATCCCCATAAATTCGAGCTCCTCGGGATCGGCAAGGCGGTACAGATCGAAATGGTAAACCATCAGTTTATCGAGGGTATACGGCTCGACCAGGGTATAAGTTGGGCTTTTGACGTTGCCGCGGTGTCCCAGCGCTTGCAGGAAGCCACGGCTGAAGGTGGTTTTACCGGCGCCGAGATCGCCGTACAGATAGATAACCGTCGCGCCGTCGCAGGCTTTCGCCACGCGGTCGCCGAGGTCTAAGGTCGCCTGCTCGTCGGGTAAGGGAATCACTCGATTAATCATGGTCTACGTCAATCACATCCGGGTTAACAACACGCCGTAGCGTGGAAAAGAGATCGGTGGCCAGCATACCGCGGGTACCGAAGCGCGCCGCGAGTTCATCCGCCGCCGCACCGTGCGCGACACAGCCCGCGCAGGCAGCATCATAAAGCGAGAAGGCCTGCCCCAGCAATGCGCCAATGATACCGGAGAGCACATCGCCCATGCCGCCACTGGCCATCCCCGCATTTCCGGCGTCGATCAGCGTTATCGCCCCCGCTTCGCAGGCCACCACCGTGCCCGCGCCTTTCAGCACCACAACACCGCCATACCGTTTTACCAGACGCTGAGCAGAAAGTAAGCGATCGGCTTCAATTTCTGTTACGCGACAGTTCAGTAACCGCGCGGCTTCGCCAGGATGCGGGGTTAACACGCGATTGTGACGTTTATCGGGATTGATTGCCAGCAGGTTCAGCGCATCGGCGTCCCACAGCATCGGTTTACAGACGTTTTCTACTTTACGCAGCGCCTGTTTTCCCCACGCGCTTTGTCCGAGGCCGGGGCCAATGACCACCGCATCCGCCCATTGCAAACTTTCATCCAGAATATCGGGCGTCAGTTCATGCACCATCAGCTCCGGTCTGGCGGTAATAATCGGCGCAACGTTTTCAATGCGAGTAAGCACTCGCACTAGTCCAGCTCCCGCGCGCAGTGCGGCTTCTCCTGTCATGCGTATCGCGCCAGCGGTACCGTGATCGCCGCCGATAATCACCAGTTTGCCATGGTCACCTTTATGCGACGTCGGGCGACGCGGCGGGAACCACGCGGTGAGTTGTGACACGTCGGCACGATAGATATCCGTCGTCTGTGCTTCCAGCCAGCGTTCCAGCCCCAGCGCATGATGATGCAAACGCCCGACCACATCTCGCGCCTTGCCGGTTAATAAGCCCGGCTTGAGGGCAATAAACGTGAGGGTATGCGCGGCGTGGATCACCGCACCGGGCGCGGTGCCGGTTTGCGCGTTCAGGCCAGAGGGAATATCGAGAGCGAAAATGGGTGCGGAATGTAGATTCGCCAGTTCAATCAGGCGGGCGATATTCTCGCGCGGCGCGCTCTGTAAACCCGTGCCGAGTAGCGCGTCGATGATAAGGTCAGTCTCTTCCGGCCACACGGTTTGCGGCGAGTGAATCACCCCGCCCGCATTCAGCCAGGCCTCGCGCGCAGCATGGGCCTCTTCCGGCAGCGGTTTATCGCTCTCTTGCGCCAGCAGCGTGACATTGATGCCCGCCGCCTGCGCCAGACGCGCCACCACGTAGCCATCACCGCCATTGTTGCCATGGCCGCAGAGAATCAACCAGTGTGAAGTTGTCGGGTATATTTCACGCGCCAACGTAAACGCAGCGTCACCCGCGCGTAGCATCAGTTCAAACAACGTCATGCCAAGACTGTCTGCCGCCTCTTTCTCTGCGCGACGCAGGTCATCCGCAGCCCATACGGAGTGTGGTATACTTGCAGAGTTTCTCGTCAATGTATGGTCCGTCATGTCACAGCCCCTCGATCTCAATCAGTTAGCGCAACAAATCAAACAATGGGGCACTGAACTGGGCTTTCAGCAGGTAGGTATCACCGATACCGATCTCAGCGCCTCCGAGCCAAAATTACAGGCATGGCTGGACAAACAGTACCACGGCGAGATGGAGTGGATGGCCCGCCACGGCATGATGCGTGCCCGCCCTCATGAGCTTCTGCCCGGCACGTTGCGCGTGATCAGCGTGCGAATGAACTATCTGCCCGCCAATGCAGCCTTTGCCAGCACCCTGAAAAATCCCGAACTCGGTTATATCAGCCGCTACGCGCTTGGACGCGATTATCATAAGCTGCTGCGTAATCGCCTCAAAAAGCTGGGCGAGTTGATTCAGGAACAGTGCGTCTCGCTGAATTTTAGACCTTTTGTCGATTCTGCGCCTATTCTGGAGCGACCGTTAGCCGAAAAAGCCGGGATTGGCTGGACAGGTAAGCACTCACTTATCCTTAGCCGTGACGCCGGATCGTTCTTTTTCCTCGGCGAGTTACTGATCGATCTGCCGCTGCCCATCGATAAACCGGTGGTCGAAGAGTGTGGGCGCTGCGTAGCCTGTATGACTATTTGTCCGACCGGCGCCATCGTGGAGCCTTACACCGTCGACGCACGTCGCTGTATCTCCTATCTCACTATTGAGCTGGAAGGCGCTATCCCGGAGGAATTTCGTCCACTGATGGGCAACCGTATCTACGGCTGCGACGATTGCCAGCTCATTTGTCCGTGGAATCGTTTTTCACAACTGACAGACGAAGCTGACTTCAGCCCGCGCAAGGCACTACATGCCCCAGAATTGATTGAACTCTTTGCCTGGGATGAAGCGAGGTTCCTGAAACTGACCGAAGGTTCGCCCATTCGTCGTATCGGCCATTTGCGCTGGCTGCGTAATATCGCCGTTGCCCTGGGCAATGCACCGTGGAGTAAGGCCGTTATTGAGGCGCTTGAGACGCGCCGAGGTGAGCACCCACTTCTCGATGAACACATAGAATGGGCGATTGCGCAGCAAATTGAGAAGCGAAATGCCTGCGTGGTCGAGGTGCAGTTACCCAAGAAACAGCGGCTGGTGAGAGTGGTTGAGAAGGGATTACCGCGTGACGCGTAAAACATTCACAGGCTGTGAATAAAAATAAAAAAGCAAAGGGATTCAAAGCACACAGAGAGGTCAAGTGATCAAAATAACATTTTGAAATATTATTTTTCCCATAATGTTCAATGGGATACAAAGATACCGTTCACCGTTCGAAGAATTCTACCTTCCCGTAAAAGTGTCCTGGTCTGTGGATAACTCTGTTTACAAGAGTATTTCAGAAACGAAAAATCACCTCAGCAAATCGACTTCACTGTGGTTTTAACGAATCAGAAAGAAAATTTGGAGCGGGAAACGAGACTCGAACTCGCGACCCCGACCTTGGCAAGGTCGTGCTCTACCAACTGAGCTATTCCCGCTTGGGTGGTGCGTGCTTAGAAAGCACTTTTCAAATTTTGGAGCGGGAAACGAGACTCGAACTCGCGACCCCGACCTTGGCAAGGTCGTGCTCTACCAACTGAGCTATTCCCGCTTGGGTGGTGCATGCTTAGAAAGCATCTTTCAAATTTTGGAGCGGGAAACGAGACTCGAACTCGCGACCCCGACCTTGGCAAGGTCGTGCTCTACCAACTGAGCTATTCCCGCAAATTTGTTGCTGTCGTAACAACGATTTCTCTGTCGTTACGGGAGGCGCATTATACGAGAAATCCTTTTTGCTGCAACCCCCTCTCAAGCGTTTTTTTTGAAATAGTGTTCAAGTGCCGAATAATTCATCATCCTGGTGCTTTTTACGCCGAATGGCAAGCGCCATCCGGCAAAGACGAGAATCAGAGCTTAATAAAGTTCTCACGGTAGTACGCCAGTTCAGCCACCGACTCACGAATATCATCCATCGCCTGGTGCGTACCCTGCTTCTTAAAACCGTCCAGAATTTCCGGCTTCCAGCGACGCGCCAGCTCTTTGAGCGTGCTCACATCCAGATAACGATAATGGAAGTAGGATTCCAGTTCCGGCATATACTTAAACAGGAAACGACGGTCCTGGCCGATGCTGTTACCGCAAATCGGCGATTTTCCTTCCGGAACCCACTGCTTGAGGAATTCAAGTGTAGCCAGCTCCGCCGCGCGGTCGTCAATGGTGCTGGCTTTCACGCGATCGACCAGCCCACTACCGGTATGCGTGCGCACGTTCCACTCATCCATCAGCGCCAGTTGTTCATCTGACTGATGCACCGCAATGGTCGGGCCTTCCGCCAGAATGTTCAGATTCGCGTCAGTCACCAGGGTTGCGATTTCAATGATGCGATCGCGCTCGGGATCGAGACCGGTCATCTCCAGATCGATCCAAATCAGGTTGTTTTCATCTGCACTCATGTTATTTTCCACCCTTATCGCGTGACTATATTCATCTAAAATAGCGTGTATCATAGATCTTTTGCCCATTATGGGCGACCAGGAGTCTGTACGATTGAGTAAAAATAAACTCTCCAAAGGTCAGCAGCGTCGCGTGTCGGCTAACCACCAGCGCCGTCTTAAAACGACTGCGGAGAAGCCCGACTACGATGACAATCTGTTTGGTGAAACCGCTGAAGGCACCGTAATCAGCCGTTTTGGCATGCATGCTGACGTTGAATCCGCCGACGGCGAGACGCACCGCTGCAACATTCGCCGCACCATTCGTTCGCTGGTAACCGGCGATCGCGTTGTCTGGCGTCCGGGTAAAGCGGCAGCCGAAGGCGTAAACGTCAAAGGGATCGTCGAAGCGGTACATGAGCGAACCTCAGTACTCACGCGCCCGGACTTTTACGATGGCGTCAAACCGATCGCCGCTAACATCGATCAAATCGTTATCGTCTCTGCCATTCTGCCGGAACTGTCGCTGAATATTATCGACCGTTATCTCGTCGCCTGCGAAACACTGGACGTCGAGCCGATCATCGTGCTGAACAAAATCGATCTGCTGGACGACGAAAGTATGGCTTTCGTGAATGAGCAGATGGATATCTACCGCAACATTGGCTATCGCGTGCTGATGGTTTCCAGCCATACACAGGATGGCTTGAAACCGCTGGAAGAAGCGCTGACCGACCGCATCAGTATTTTTGCCGGGCAGTCTGGCGTCGGGAAATCAAGTCTGCTGAATGCGTTGCTGGGGCTCAACGAAGAGCGGATCCTGACCAACGATGTTTCCGATAACTCCGGTTTAGGCCAGCACACCACGACCGCCGCACGTCTGTATCATTTTCCGCATGGCGGCGATGTGATTGATTCTCCGGGCGTTCGAGAATTTGGTCTGTGGCACCTTGAGCCGGAACAAATCACCAACGGCTTTGTCGAATTCCATGATTATTTGGGTTTGTGCAAATACCGCGACTGCAAGCATGACACCGATCCCGGTTGCGCCATCCGCGAAGCCGTTGAAGAAGGTAAAATTGCCGAGACGCGATTCGAAAATTATCACCGCATCCTGGAAAGTATGTCGCAGGTAAAAACGCGTAAAAACTTTTCTGATGGTGATAACTGAGAATTATGCTTTAGCGACTGACATTTATCGCGTGCGTCGTTAAAATCGCCACCTTTTCTTTTGGGGCCCGCGCATAATGCGGGTTCAGGAACGACACATCATGGCCTGGAGGCTACTTTGTTAAACGATCTTAAACTTTCACTGCAATACATTCTGCCTAAACTGTGGCTTACCCGCCTCGCAGGCTGGGGTGCGAGCAAGCGAGCAGGATGGCTGACCAAACTGGTTATCGATCTGTTTGTGAAATACTACAAGGTCGATATGCAAGAGGCGCAGAAACCAGATACCGCCAGCTATCGCACCTTCAACGATTTCTTTGTGCGGCCGCTGCGTGACGATGTGCGCCCGCTGAATACCGACCCGAACGTGCTGGTGATGCCTGCCGACGGTGTTATTAGCCAGTTAGGCCGTATCGAAGAAGACAAAATTTTGCAGGCCAAAGGTCACGACTATTCGCTGGAAGCACTGCTGGCAGGCAACTACCTGATGGCCGATCTTTTCCGCAACGGGACTTTCGCCACGACTTACCTGTCGCCGCGTGACTATCACCGCGTCCATATGCCGTGCAACGGTATTCTCCGCGAGATGATCTACGTCCCGGGCGATCTCTTCTCAGTAAACCATTTAACCGCGCAGAACGTACCTAACCTGTTTGCCCGTAACGAGCGTGTTATCTGCCTGTTCGACACCGAATTTGGCCCGATGGCGCAGATTCTGGTCGGCGCGACCATCGTTGGCAGTATCGAAACCGTATGGGCAGGTACGATCACGCCGCCGCGTGAAGGCGTTATCAAACGCTGGACCTGGCCGGCGGGCGATAACGAAGGCTCCGTTGCCCTGCTGAAAGGCCAGGAGATGGGGCGCTTCAAACTGGGTTCCACTGTCATCAACCTCTTCGCGCCAGGCAAAGTCCAGCTGATTGAAGAGCTGAAAAGCCTTTCGGTGACCAAACTGGGCCAGCCGCTGGCAGTCTCAACCGAAGCCGTGGTAATTCCAGAGCCGGAAGTCCTGCCGGAAGAAGAAGTGGCGGCTGAAATTGAAGCCAGCCCACTGGTCGACGATAAGAAAGACGAAAGCTAAATTCAAAAAAGGGTTCTGACGTGCGCCTGATTATCACTTTCCTGATGGCCTGGTGCCTCAGCCTGGGGGCGTACGCAGCGACGGCCCCCGACAGTAAACAAATAGCTCAGGAGCTGGAGCAGGCTAAATCCGCCAAACCTGCCCAGCCTGAAACCGTTGAAACCTTGCAAGGTGCGCTGAACGCGCTTGAGGAGCGCAAAGGCTCTCTTGAGCGCGCTACGCAGTATCAGCATGTGATCGACAACTTTCCTAAACTTTCCCAAACATTACGTTCCCAACTGAATAACCTGCGCGAAGAGCCGCGCGAGGTTCCGGAAGGCATGAGCGCTGATGCGTTAAGCCAGGAAATCCTTCAGGTCAGCAGCCAGTTACTGGAAAAAAGCCGCCTGGCGCAACAGGAACAGGAACGCGCACGGGAAATCGCTGACTCTCTGAATCAGCTGCCGCAACAGCAAACCGATGCCCGTCACCAGTTGAATGAAGTGGAACGTCGCGTCGGCGCGCAAACGGCCAACACACCACAGGCGCAGGCGCAAAACCTGGCGTTACAGGCCGATTCAGCACGCCTGAAGGCGCTGGTTGATGAACTGGAACTGGCGCAGCTTTCGGCGAATAATCGCCAGGAGCTGTCGCGTATGCGTTCAGAACTGGCGCAGAAACAGGGCGAACAGCTGGATGCGTATCTTCAGGCGCTGCGCAATCAGCTCAACAGCCAGCGCCAGCGCGAAGCCGAACGGGCGCTGGAAAGCACCGAACTGCTTGCCGAAAACAGCGCTAACCTCCCCGTCGGTATTGTTAATCAGTTCAAAGTTAACCGTGAGCTTTCTCAGGCGCTGAATCAGCAGGCGCAGCGTATGGATTTGGTCGCATCGCAGCAGCGTCAGGCCACCAGCCAAACGTTACAGGTTCGTCAGGCGCTGAACACACTGCGTGAACAGTCGCAATGGCTGGGTTCCTCTAATCTGTTGGGCGAAGCGTTACGTGCACAGGTTGCTCGCCTGCCGGAAATGCCCAAACCCCAGCAGCTTGATACTGAAATGGCGCAGCTGCGCGTACATCGCCTGCGCTATGAAGATTTACTCAATAAGCAGCCGCAACTGCGCCAAATTCAGCAGGCCGATGGCAAGCCGCTAACCGCCGAGCAGAATCGCATTCTTGAAGCGCAGCTTCGTACCCAGCGTGAATTGCTGAACTCGCTGTTGCAAGGCGGCGACACGCTGATTCTGGAGCTCACCAAGCTGAAAGTTTCCAACAGCCAACTGGAAGACGCGTTAAAAGAGGTGAATGAAGCCACCCACCGCTATCTGTTCTGGACCTCAGACGTGCGGCCAATGGATTTCAGTTGGCCGCTGGAAGTGGTGCAGGATCTGCGCCGCTTAATCTCGCTGGATACCTTCAGCCAGCTAGGTAAAGCCACTGCGATGATGCTCACCAGCAAGCAGACGCTGCTACCGCTCTTTGCGGCGTTGATTCTGGTGGGCTTCAGTATCAGTTCGCGCAAACACTTTACCCGTTTTCTGGAGCGTTCCAGCGCACGCGTCGGTAAGGTCACCCAGGATCATTTCTGGCTGACCATGCGTACCGTTTTCTGGTCGATTCTGGTCGCTTCTCCCCTGCCCGTCCTGTGGGCGACGCTTGGCTATGGCCTTCAGGAGGCCTGGCCTTACCCGCTTGCCGTGGCGATTGGTGATGGCGTAACCGCCACCGTGCCGTTGCTGTGGGTGGTGATGATCTGCGCCGCCTTTGCCCGCCCGAATGGTCTGTTCATCGTGCACTTCGGCTGGCCCCGTAACCGCGTACTTCGGGCGATGCGCTACTATCTGATGAGTATCGGGCTTATTGTGCCGCTGATTATGGCGCTGATCATGTTCGATAATCTCAACGATCGCGAGTTTTCCGCCTCATTAGGCAGGCTGTGCTTCATCCTGATATGTGGCGCGCTGGCGGTGGTCACGCTCAGCCTGAAACGCGCCGGTATTCCCCTCTGGCTCGATAAAGAGGGCGACGGCGATAACATGGTTAACCGCCTGCTATGGAATCTGCTTTCCGGTGCGCCAATGGTTGCTATTTTAGCGGCAGCCGTCGGTTATCTGGCAACATCACAGGCCTTGCTGGCGCGTCTGGAAACCTCGGTCGCTATCTGGTTCCTGTTGCTGGTGATTTACCACGTTATTCGCCGCTGGATGCTGATTCAGCGTCGTCGTCTGGCGTTCGACCGTGCCAAACATCGACGCGCAGAGATGCTGGCAAACCGTGCCCGAGGTGAAGAAGAGACGCACCCGACCAGTCTTGAAGGCTCGGTGGAAGCCGAGGTGAGTGAAGTCGATCTCGACACCATCAGCGCACAGTCGCTGCGGCTGGTACGCTCAATTCTGATGCTCATCGCGCTGGTTTCGGTGATTGTGCTGTGGTCTGAAATTCACTCCGCTTTCGGCTTCCTGGAAAATATCTCGCTATGGGATGTCTCCTCGACCGTGCAGGGCGTGGAAAGTATTGAACCCATTACGCTCGGGGCGGTGTTGATTGCGATTCTGGTGTTTATCATCACTACGCAACTGGTGCGAAATCTGCCCGCACTCCTCGAGCTGGCGCTACTGCAGCACCTCAACCTGACGCCGGGCACCGGCTACGCGATCACCACCATCACCAAGTACCTGCTGATGCTGTTTGGCGGGCTGATTGGCTTCTCGATGATTGGTATTGAGTGGTCGAAATTACAGTGGCTGGTTGCCGCGCTCGGTGTCGGACTTGGTTTCGGGTTACAGGAAATTTTCGCCAACTTTATTTCCGGCCTGATCATCCTGTTTGAGAAACCCATTCGTATCGGCGATACGGTCACTATTCGTGATTTGACCGGAAGCGTCACCAAGATCAACACTCGCGCCACCACCATCAGCGACTGGGACCGCAAAGAGATTATCGTGCCGAACAAGGCCTTTATCACCGAGCAGTTCATCAACTGGTCGCTGTCGGATTCGGTTACCCGCGTGGTGTTGAGTATTCCTGCGCCGTCGGATGCCGACAGTGAAGAGGTGACGCAGATTCTGCTGACGGCGGCACAGCGCTGCTCGCTGGTAATTGATAACCCGGCCCCGGAAGCCTTCCTGGTCGACCTGCAGCAAGGGATTCAAATCTTTGAACTGCGTATTTACGCAGCGGAGATGGGGCACCGTATGCCGTTACGCCACGAAATCCATCAGTTGATTCTGGCGGGCTTCCGCGAGCACGGCATCGATATGCCGTTCCCACCGTTCCAGATGCGTCTGGAAAGCCTGGGTGGCACGAAAACACCGGCGGGAAGAACATTAACGTCCGCGGGACGTGGACGTAAGGCCGGAAGTTTGTAGGTCGCTTAAGAGATCGGTAGGGCGGGCCAGCATCACGCTCCCCGCCATTGCCTGATGGCGCTTCGCTTATCAGGCCTACCGAGCCTTTCGATTACTCCATTGCCAACTCAGGCGCATTCGCCGTCCGGCGACGATAGTTCTCATAAATCCCCATCGCCATCAGCGAGAAGAAGATCGGCCCGCCAACCATCCACAGAGCACTGCTCCAGTCATTCGCTTCAATCACCGGTTGGATAACGGTGAAGATGTTGGCAAACGACACGATCAACACCACGACTACGGTGGCGACCAGTGCAGAAGCACGCGTTTTAAAGATAACAAACGGTCTTTCCAGATCGGTTTTCGCTTTGAAGAACGGGAATGCCAGAGCAAGGAAGAGATACGGCAGGGTCATCGAGACGTTCGCCATCAGCGTCAGTTTGTTATAGAACGCGGAAGCCGTATCACCGCCAAACGATACCAGCAGGATAAACAGACAGACCAGACCACACTGCGCCCACATTGCGGTTTCCGGCATACCGCTCGCGTTCAGACGCGTGATGGAGGTCGGCCACAGTGCTTTTGGTGTGCCCTGCACGATGGCTTTCAGCGGCGAGTAGATCAGGGTGAAGAACGCACCGGTATACGCGAGGAACATCGACAGGCCAGTAATGCGCGCAAACCCTATTCCAAGCGAAGTAGTCGCCTCTGGGGTTAACCCCAGCGCATGCCCGAGCGTTTCGCCCAGGCTATGCATCAGCACATAGGTAATATTACCAAGGTTGGTAGCACGATTACTCAACACCGCCTGCCAGTTGGTGCTCACGCCCCACAGAACGATCGCCAGCGCGTAGCCGATAGAGATAACAATCGCCGCGAAGATAATGCCTTTTGCGAAGTTCTTCTCCGGGTTTTCGGTTTTATCCACCAGCCCACCGACGGCTTCGATACCGCCGTAGGCAAAGATGGCAAAGACCACAAAAGACAGCATCGCCAGACCAGACTGGTAGCCGGGGTTCGGCGAGGCGACGAAGTTAATCGGTTCGGCAAAGTTTCCGCCATTTAGCGCCAGAATGATGATACTCACGACCAACAGCACCAGGTTCAGGCACATCACTGAAATCCCACCAACGGCAGTTATTTTGGCGATTTTATTGATCCCGCGGGAGGCAACAAACGTCACCAGTAACATCCAGCATACCGCCAAAATGCCGACAGCTTGTGTAGGCGTCAGGCCAGCGAAAGCCCACACCTGAGTTTGATCCGAGCCGCACATGAAGGTGGAAAATGGCACCCACACTTTCGCCGCAGTACTGACCATCCAGACCACATAGGACGAGAACCACATAAAGGTACCAATAAAGGCGAAGCGTGGCCCTACGCTGTTATTCATCCACGAGTAAATACCGCCCTCTTCCTTGCGGTACGCCGAGCCCATTTCCGCCATCATGAGTGCAAAAGGAATAAAGAAGAAGAGTGCCGAGAGAATATAAAAAGGCGCGGCGCTGTAGCCCATTAAATAGAATGCCGACGGGCTATTGGCAAAGCCAAACACCGACGTAAAGATCATCAGAATAAGCCCGGTGAGGCTCATCTTTTTTAGAGACTGGTTCATCTTGCCGTTCCAAAAAGAGTCATAACGCAAATCACGTTATCCCACGCCGACTGGCAGGGAAGAAAGCGCGGATAGTAGCAAAAAACCAGATTATTATTGTGACAATATTGGCGGATAACGAAGGAAAGTCTGTAAAAAAGAGCGGCGTTAGTTACATTAACTAAACAGGATGAATACAACAAGCTAATTCAATAATGCGCGGCTATGTTTTACCGGGATAGCCGCGCAGAGATATCAGGCGCGATCGACCGTAAAGGCGATAACGTCGGCAATTTTCTCCGCGTCCAGCGCCAGCATCACCAGACGATCGACACCCAACGCTACGCCAGAACAATCAGGCAGACCAGCGGCTAACGCATCCAGCAGGTTCTGATCGATAGGCTGCTGCGGCAGACCGCGCGCGGCGCGCTTACGGTTATCCTGCTCGAAACGCTGCTGCTGTTCACGCGCGTCGGTCAGTTCATGGAAACCGTTCGCCAGCTCCATACCTTTGAAGTAGACCTCGAAACGTTCCGCCACACGGTGATCTTCAGCGCTGATTTGCGCCAGAGACGCCTGGCTTGCCGGGAAGTGGTAAACAAAAGTCGGACGATCTTTCCCGATGTGCGGCTCTACGCCGAAGGCAAACAGCAGTTGTAACAGGGTATCCCGGTCTTCTTCTGCATCGGCAACGTTGCTGAGATCCAATTTTGCAGCCACCTCACGCAGCAGCGTTTTATCGGCAGAAAGCGGGTCAATTTCCAGATGGCGCTGGAATGCCTGTTGATAAGAGAGGCTTTCCGCCGGCTGGCACTCCAGTACCTGTTGCAGCAAATCATCCACCTCGTTGATGAGTCGGTACATATCAAAATGCGGACGGTACCACTCCAGCATGGTGAATTCCGGGTTGTGGTGACGCCCCATTTCTTCATTACGGAAGCTTCTGCACAACTGGAAAACCGGGCCACAACCTGCCGCCAGAAGACGCTTCATGTGGTATTCCGGGCTGGTCATCAGATAGAGATTCACGCCCTGAGAATGCCCCGGGCCCACAAAGCGAGTCTCAAACGGCACCAGATGGACATCAGTTACCGTAGCCTGGCTCATACAGGGCGTTTCCACCTCAAGCACGCCGCGGTCAGCAAAGAAACGACGAATTTCCGTCATCACAGCCGCGCGTTTTAACAGGTTAGGGATGGATGCGCTCGGCTGCCAGGTTGCCGTCTCGCTCATGGTTTTTTCTCCAGATTCAAACAAGGGCACGAAGTCTACTCGTAACCTGTCAACGAGACAAATTTTGTGCGGAAATTATTAGCGTGGTCAGTCGGCGCAAGGGAGTAGCAAGGGGTAGTTTAGTAATTAAATTAATCATAATTAGTGATGATTCGGGGCTATCAGACTCAAAAATAATCGAACACATCAAATTTCCCTCAGATTTCTACGGGTATACTGCTTTACCCATAAAGGAGCAGTGGAAACGTTTCCGCCATAGCGAGTCGTAATCAGGTGAACTACCTTTTGCTTAGAGCGAGTGCGGAATAACAATAATCTGGAGGAATGTCGTGCAAACCTTTCAAGCCGATCTTGCCATTATAGGTGCTGGCGGAGCTGGTCTACGAGCAGCCATCGCCGCGGCGCAAGCTAATCCAAACGCCAAAATAGCTTTAATCTCAAAAGTTTATCCGATGCGCAGCCACACCGTTGCGGCTGAAGGCGGTTCCGCAGCCGTCGCACAGGATCACGATAGCTTTGAATACCATTTTCACGACACCGTCGCCGGCGGGGACTGGCTCTGTGAACAGGATGTCGTGGACTACTTCGTCCATCACTGCCCGACAGAGATGACCCAGCTTGAGCAATGGGGCTGTCCGTGGAGCCGTCGTCCGGACGGCAGCGTGAACGTGCGCCGCTTCGGGGGAATGAAAATTGAACGTACGTGGTTCGCCGCCGATAAGACCGGCTTCCACATGCTTCACACCCTCTTCCAGACCTCTTTGCAATTCCCGCAAATTCAACGCTTTGATGAACATTTCGTCCTCGATATTCTGGTCGATGATGGCCACGCCCGCGGCCTGGTCGCGATGAATATGATGGAAGGTACGCTGGTGCAGATTCGCGCCAACGCGGTGGTGATGGCGACCGGCGGCGCGGGCCGCGTCTATCGCTACAACACCAACGGTGGCATCGTCACCGGCGACGGCATGGGTATGGCGCTGAGCCATGGCATTCCGCTGCGTGATATGGAATTCGTTCAGTATCACCCAACCGGCCTGCCGGGTTCAGGCATCCTGATGACCGAAGGCTGCCGTGGTGAAGGCGGTATTCTGGTCAACAAAAACGGCTACCGTTATCTGCAGGATTACGGTATGGGCCCGGAAACCCCGCTGGGCGAGCCGAAAAACAAATATATGGAACTGGGTCCGCGCGACAAAGTTTCTCAGGCCTTCTGGCACGAGTGGCGTAAAGGCAACACTATCTCCACGCCGCGCGGCGATGTGGTTTATCTCGACCTGCGTCATCTGGGCGAGAAAAAACTACTGGAACGCCTGCCGTTCATCTGCGAACTGGCGAAAGCGTACGTGGGCGTCGATCCGGTGAAAGAGCCGATTCCGGTGCGTCCGACCGCGCACTACACCATGGGCGGTATCGAAACCGATCAGCAGTGTGAAACCCGCATCAAAGGGCTGTTTGCGGTGGGCGAATGCTCCTCTGTCGGCCTGCATGGCGCAAACCGTCTGGGTTCCAACTCGCTGGCTGAACTGGTGGTCTTTGGTCGCATGGCGGGCGAACAGGCAATGGAACGCGCCGCAACCGCAGGCGAAGCCAACAACGCCGCGCTGGACGCTCAGGTTGCTGACGTCGAAAGCCGCCTGAAAGCGCTGGTTAATCAGGAAGGTAGCGAAAACTGGTCGAAGATCCGCGACGAAATGGGTCTGTCGATGGAAGAAGGCTGCGGTATCTACCGTACGCCGGAATTGATGCAGAAAACCATCGATAAGCTGGCCGAGCTGCAGGAACGCTTCAAACGCGTACGTATCACCGATACCTCCAGCGTGTTCAATACTGACCTGCTCTACACCATTGAGCTGGGCCACGGTTTGAATGTCGCCGAATGTATGGCGCACTCGGCCATGGCGCGTAAAGAGTCCCGCGGCGCGCACCAGCGTCTGGACGAAGGCTGCACCGAGCGCGATGACGTCAACTTCCTCAAGCATACGCTTGCTTTCCGCGATGCCGACGGCACCACGCGTCTGGACTACAGCGATGTGAAAATCACCACGTTGCCGCCAGCCAAGCGTGTCTACGGTGGCGAAGCTGAAGCAGCCGATAAAAAGGAGAAAGCGAATGGCTGAGATGCATAACCTGAAAATCGAAGTGGTGCGCTATAACCCGGAAGTGGACTCCGCGCCGCACAGCGAATTTTATGAAGTGCCTTATGATGAAACCACTTCGCTATTGGATGCGTTGGGCTACATCAAAGATAACCTGGCGCCCGATTTGAGCTATCGCTGGTCCTGCCGTATGGCGATTTGTGGTTCCTGCGGCATGATGGTCAATAAAGTGCCGAAGCTGGCCTGTAAGACCTTCCTGCGCGATTACACGAAAGGCATTAAGGTTGAGGCGCTGGGCAATTTCCCGATCGAGCGCGATCTGATCGTCGATATGACGCACTTTATCGAAAGTCTGGAAGCCATTAAGCCATACATCATCGGCAACTCGCGTACGCCGGATCAGGGCCCGAATAACCAGACACCGGCGCAGATGGCGAAGTATCATCAGTTCTCTGGCTGCATTAACTGTGGCCTGTGCTACGCAGCCTGCCCGCAGTTTGGTCTGAATCCTGAGTTTATCGGCCCGGCGGCGATTACGCTCGCCCATCGCTATAACGAAGACAGCCGCGATCATGGGAAGAAAGAACGTATGACGCAGCTGAACGGCCAGAATGGCGTCTGGACCTGTACCTTCGTCGGTTACTGCTCCGAAGTGTGCCCGAAACACGTCGACCCGGCAGCGGCCATTCAGCAGGGTAAAGTGGAAAGCTCGAAAGACTTTCTTATCGCTACCCTGAAACCACGCTAAGGAGTGCATCATGACGACTAAACGCAAACCCTATGTGCGGCCAATGCCGTCCACCTGGTGGAAAAATCTGCCGTTTTATCGCTTCTATATGCTGCGTGAAGGAACGGCGGTAACCGTTGTCTGGTTCAGCATTTTGCTGATTTGCGGCCTTTTTTCGCTGAAGCATGGGCCTGAGTCCTGGGCAAACTTTGTCAGTTTCCTGCAAAACCCGATTGTGGTGATTCTGAATCTGATCACCCTCGCGGGCGCGCTGCTGCATACCAAAACCTGGTTTGAACTAGCGCCGAAAGCCGCCAATATTATTGTAAAAGACGCAAAAATGGGGCCAGAGCCCATTATCAAAGGGCTCTGGGTGGTGACGGCTCTCGTCACCGTGGTCGTGCTGTTTGTGGCACTGTTCTGGTAAGGAGGCCAGGGTGATTAATCCAAATCCAAAACGTTCTGACGAACCGGTATTCTGGGGCCTGTTTGGCGCAGGTGGAATGTGGGGCGCGATCGTCGCGCCGGTGATTGTCCTGCTGGTTGGTATCATGCTTCCGCTGGGGCTGTTCCCGGGCGATGCGCTGAGCTATGAGCGTGTGCTGGCCTTTGCACAGAGCTTTATTGGCCGTGCGTTTCTGTTCCTGATGATTGTGCTGCCGCTGTGGTGCGGTTTACACCGTATTCACCACGCGATGCACGATCTGAAAATTCACGTTCCAAGCGGAAAGTGGGTTTTCTACGGCCTGGCTGCTATTCTGACGGTTGTGACGCTGATTGGTATCGTCACTATCTGATGAAAATCTAATGTTAATCCGGCCCGCCACTGGCGGGCCGTTTTGTATGGAAGCCTGGTCATGTTTAAAACGTCTCTCTGCGCGCTGCTGCTCGGCGCATCGTGTACTGCACTTGCCGCCCCCCACACTGAACAACAGATAACGGAAATCGTTAATCGCGCCATTACACCACTCATGAAAGAGCAGGCTATTCCCGGCATGGCCGTCGCGGTCATCTATCAGGGCACGCCGTATTATTTTACCTGGGGCGATGCTGACGTTGCGAAAAAGCAGCCCGTCACGCAACAGACGCTGTTCGAGCTGGGGTCAGTCAGTAAAACCTTCACCGGCGTCCTGGGCGGCGACGCGATTGCGCGTGGGGAAATTAGTCTGAATGATCCGGCAACAAAGTACTGGCCGGAATTGACCGGTAAGCAGTGGCAGGGCATTACGCTGCTGCATCTCGCAACTTACACCGCAGGTGGATTACCGTTACAGGTGCCGGAAGACGTGACTACCGATACTGAACTACGCCGCTACTACCAAAACTGGCAACCTGAATGGGCACCGGGGACGCATCGCTTATACGCTAACGCCAGCATTGGGCTTTTTGGCGCGATGGCGGTGAAACCGTCCGGTCAGAGCTTTGAGAAGGCCATGACCGAGCGCGTGTTGCAGCCGCTCAAGCTCACGCATACGTGGATAACCGTGCCGCCCGCCGAACAGAAGCACTACGCCTGGGGTTATCGCGACGGGAAAGCCGTGCATGTCTCGCCTGGTCAACTGGACGCCGAAGCTTATGGCGTAAAATCCACTATTCAGGACATGGCCCGCTGGGTGCAGTTCAATATGGACACCAGCAAAATCAGCGAGAAGACTCTGCAGCAGGGCATTACGCTTGCGCAGTCGCGCTACTGGCAGATTGGCGATATGTATCAGGGATTAGGTTGGGAAATGCTGAACTGGCCGGTAAACCCTGACACCATAATTAACGGCAGCGACAGTAAAATCGCCCTCGCCGCTCTGCCTGCAAAAGCCGTCACGCCGCCTGTACCTGCCGTAAGCGCATCATGGGTGCATAAAACCGGTGCAACCGGCGGATTTGGCAGCTACGTCGCTTTTGTTCCGCAGAAAGAACTCGGCATTGTGATGCTGGCAAACAAGAATTACCCTAACCCTGCACGTGTAGCCGCTGCGTATCAAATTCTGAATTCGCTGCAATAAGTGATTTTTGGCCTGTTTCAGCAGGCCATTCTCTCTCGATTTTCCTGCTGTCATCTACACTTAACAAAAAACCAGTAAGGAAACTCCTATGCGCATCCTGCCCGTTGTCGCCGCCGTCACCGCCGCATTTTTGGTGGTTGCCTGCAGCTCCCCGACACCGCCGAAAGGCGTTACTGTCGTAACTCCATTTGATGCAACTCGCTATCTCGGCACATGGTACGAGATTGCCCGATTTGATCACCGATTTGAACGCGGGCTGGAACAGGTCACCGCAACCTATCGTCTGCGTGATGACGGCGGCCTGAATGTGACGAATAAAGGCTATAACCCGGATCGGGCAATGTGGCAGAAAACGGAGGGGAAAGCCTATTTTACGGGCGATCCAAATCGTGCGGCCCTGAAGGTATCGTTCTTCGGCCCCTTCTATGGCGGCTATAACGTGATTGCACTCGATAAAGAGTATCGCCACGCGTTGGTTTGCGGGCCGGATCGCGACTATCTGTGGATACTCTCACGCACACCGACCATTTCTGATGAGATGAAACAGCAAATGCTGGCCGTCGCAACCCGGCAAGGTTTTGATGTCAGTAAGCTAATTTGGGTGAAACAGCCCCATTAATGGGTGCTGAGTTTCAAACCGATAATGCCAGCAACAATCAGCCCCAGGCTCGCCAGACGCATGGGGCTTGCCGATTCACCCAGCAGGAGAATACCGGTAATGGCAGCCCCCACAGCGCCGATACCCGTCCAGACCGCATAAGCCGTACCGACCGGCAGGCTTTTCATCGCCCACGATAGCAACGCCATACTGACAATCATTGCCGCAATGGTGATAACGCTTGGCGTCAGGCGGCTGAAGCCATGCGTGTATTTCAGGCCAACCGCCCACACCACTTCGAGTAAACCCGCGATAAGAAGAATAATCCAGGACATAACAGGCTCCAGAGAAATGGGGCCGTCCCCGATGAAAAAGAGGCGCTTACGGGTCGTCCCGCAAGGCGATAATGAGCGGATATTTTATCAATCGATAACGCGAGGATCAAACAGGAAGAGCGGTACGGTGAGGTCATCACCGTACCGCTCAGGAGTGCAAATTACTGCTGAGCTTTAGTGGCCGCACCGGAAATCGCATTGCCACCATCAGAAATATCTTCGCCAACGCCGCGCGTTGTATTACACGCCGTCAGTACAGATGAAAGCACTACCACGGTAAAAAACGCTGCAATTGTTTTCTTAATCATCATGTCGTCCTTTAATGGTCAATGTTTTATGCATGTAGCCTGTTAAGCATAGACAAATTCCCGCGCTTCGACGGAAAAGGAGAACGATTTAAGAATTATGAAGGTTAGCTGGCGGCGTGAGAGATGATGCTGCCAAGATCTTTGATATCTTCACCAACGCCACGCGCGGTGTTGCATCCGCTAAGCAGGGTGCCAGTGACAATCAACAGTAGAAGTGTTTTAACGGTACGTGTCATCATCCTTGCCTGAAATCATCAGGCGCAGCGCGGTGCTGCGCCCTCATTCATCCATTTATAACATGGATTACTTCACGCGGGATACATATTCGCCAGAGCGGGTATCCACTTTGATCACTTCGCCAATCTGAACGAACAGCGGAACTTTAACCACTGCGCCAGTGGACAGGGTCGCCGGCTTGCCGCCAGTGCCTGCGGTGTCGCCTTTCAGACCTGGATCGGTTTCAATGATTTCCAGTTCAACGAAGTTCGGCGGGGTCACGGAGATAGGCTGGCCGTTCCACAGGGTCACGATGCATTCAGCCTGGTCCAGCAGCCATTTTGCGTTGTCGCCAATCGCTTTTGCATCAGCAGACAGCTGTTCGAAGGTTTCGTTGTTCATGAAGTGCCAGAACTCACCGTCGTTGTACAGGTAAGTCAGGTTCATATCGACAACGTCAGCACCTTCAGCGGAGTCAGTAGACTTGAAGGTTTTCTCTACACGGGTGCCGGTCAGCAGGCGGCGCAGTTTAACGCGAGCAAACGCCTGGCCTTTACCTGGTTTAACGAATTCACTGGATTCAACCGCGTACGGTTCGCCATCCAGCATGATTTTAAGACCAGCACGAAAATCGTTGCTATAGTAAGTCGCCATAAGGCCCTCTGAAATTGTGAAATGGTAGCTAAGCCACAAAATGGCGCATATTGTAACCCTAAATACCCCATCCAGAGAAGATTGGTTATCGCAACTTGCCGATGTTGTGACCGATCCGGATGAACTATTACGTCTTTTAAATGTAGACGCTGATGAAAAATTGCTCGCAGGAAGAGAAGCGAAACGTCTTTTCCCGCTTCGCGTTCCCCGCGCGTTTATCGCCCGGATGGAAAAAGGTAACCCAAATGACCCGTTATTGCGTCAGGTTTTAACCGCGCAGGACGAGTTTGTCACCGCGCCCGGTTTCTCGACCGATCCGCTGGAAGAGCAGCACAGCGTGGTACCAGGGCTCCTGCATAAATACCACAATCGTGCGTTGTTACTGGTCAAGGGCGGCTGTGCGGTGAACTGCCGTTACTGCTTCCGTCGTCACTTCCCGTATGCGGAAAACCAGGGCAACAAGCGCAACTGGCAGGCCGCGCTCGACTACATTGCGCAGCATCCTGAGCTGGACGAAATTATTTTCTCCGGCGGCGACCCGCTAATGGCGAAAGACCATGAACTGGCGTGGCTGATAACACACCTGGAAGCTCTCCCGCATGTAAAACGTCTGCGCATTCATAGTCGCTTGCCCATTGTTATTCCGGCACGCATCACCGATGAGCTGGTTACGCGTTTTGCGCAAAGTAGGTTGCAAATCCTGCTGGTGAATCACATCAACCATGCCAGAGAGATAGACGATGCGTTTCGTGCCGCAATGGGGCGTTTACGTCAGGCAGGCGTGACGCTATTAAACCAGAGCGTGCTGCTACGCGGCGTGAACAATCATGCTCAAACGCTTGCTGACCTCAGTAACGCGCTTTTTGATGCGGGCGTGATGCCTTACTACCTTCACGTTCTCGATAAAGTGCAGGGCGCAGCCCACTTCCTGGTGAGCGATGACGAAGCACGTCATATTATGCGCGAACTTCTGACACTGATTTCCGGTTATATGGTGCCAAAACTGGCGCGTGAAATCGGCGGCGAGCCTAGCAAAACGCCATTGGACCTTCAGCTTCGTCAGCAATAATTTATCTGCCCTCTATTATGAGGGCAATATTATTCACTATCGATATAGTTAATTAATAATAGTTGCCCGACTGAGATTATCTGGACATCAGTAACAGCTGTGATATTTTACCTCCCCATCTGATATAGCCTCAATTAATAATATATATCTATATTTTCTGGCAAATTATTTACAAGATATATGGTTATGGAGAACCAATATGGCATTAAATATTAAGGGTGTTAATACTGGTGTTATTCGTCAGGGAAATGCATTCGTCGCATTGGCCTTAAAAATCAAAGAGCCAAAAAACAAGGAATCCCTCTTCTTTTTCCCTGCGCTGGTACTCAGAGACCTCTTCATCGCCCTGGAAAGCCGTCTCGCGGCGCTACATCAGCTGCAAGGCGATGATCGGCAGAAGTATGAGAAAGCGCGTGATAAAACCGCCAAAAAGATGCTGGAAAGCGTACCGGCGCTTCAGGAAGACGAACTTCGTCATGCCGATGTGAATTACCGCATCGATGGTCTGGAATTAACGCACAATGGCAAAGATGATTTAACGATCGCCTTGAAGTTACACAGTGGTGATAACGTCGAATTAACCATTAATGCATTGCAAATTGATCTTCTGGTTAAAGCAATTATTCATTCTATTAATAATGCCGGTATGAAAGAGCTGGCACTGCGTATTTCATCCCTGCTCGATTTTCTGCCACTCTATGATGCCGATTGTCAGGAAAAAGGCAGTCTGGAATATGATTTCTACGATCAGGCGCAATGGAAACACGATTTGTTCAGTCATTATCTGGCGGTACTTTATCGCTTTACCGATAAAGCGGGTAAAGAGTGCTTCAGCGGTAGCATTGTCAAAACGCGTACCCCGTCGGGCAGCAAAGAAGCGCAGGCCATTTCTCGCCGCTTACTCGATTTCAGCCCACGACTGAAAAAGCTGGCCGGCACGCCGTGTCAGGTGTATGTCAGAACGTTGAACGCGAATAACGGGCAGCAGCTGACGCAGGAACAGTGCTTACGCGCGCTGTATCATTTACGCGTTCAGTCGGTAAAAACGCCAGCCTGATGGCACAGGATGGCGGCGATATGTCGCCATCCGGCACTTAGCGCCCCTGAATAATTAGTTTGGGCACTTATAAACCTGACCGTTCATTTCGGTGTCGGTAGGCACAAAGCTTGAAAGCATGCCTTGAGTGGGGCTGCTGACACCGTAAATCACGTTGCCGCCCATCTCTGCCGCGTGGTTACGTAACGCATTCGCCGCACCGCGCATTGAGCCGCCCTCTTCACCCATCTGCCCAGAAAGCCAGTTTCCTTGCTTACCTGTTGCAGTACCTAACAGTTGGCATTCTGCGCCCGGCTTATCTTCAACGAAGCGAACATTCTGCCCACCCGCACTTAATTCGTTGCTGGAACTACAGCCAGCTAACAGCAGCGTGGCGCCAACGATCCCTGCTAAATATTTTACCTGCATGTTATTCCCCACAATCAATGAGCTGGACGCATGTCGTCCGTGTGTAAACCTTATACTAAAAAGATGACCAAAAGAAAAACCCCCGGTCATTTCTGACCAGGGGTTTCTTTGTTGCTATGGGGTATAGCGCACGATTACATCATGCCGCCCATACCACCCATGCCGCCCATACCGCCAGCAGCACCTAAATCAGGCGCGTCGCCTTTCGGCAGGTCGGTTACCATGCACTCGGTGGTGATCATCAGGCCCGCAACGGATGCCGCGTACTGCAGAGCAGAACGAGTTACTTTGGTTGGGTCCAGGATACCGAAGTCGATCATGTTACCGTATTCTTCAGTTGCGGCGTTGTAACCGTAGTTACCTTCACCCGCTTTAACCGCGTTAGCAACAACAGACGGTTCTTCACCGGCGTTGGTCACGATTTGACGCAGCGGAGCTTCCATTGCGCGCAGCGCAACTTTGATACCCACGTTCTGGTCTTCGTTCTGAGCAGTCAGGCCAGCCAGTTTCGCTGCAACGCGAACCAGCGCCACACCACCACCAGCCACCACGCCTTCTTCTACCGCCGCACGGGTCGCGTGCAGGGCATCGTCAACGCGTGCTTTCTTCTCTTTCATTTCAACTTCAGTAGCAGCGCCCACTTTGATCACTGCAACGCCACCTGCCAGTTTAGCAACGCGTTCCTGCAGTTTTTCACGATCGTAGTCAGAGGTTGCTTCTTCGATCTGTTTGCGGATCTGAGCAACACGGCCCTGGATCGCAGACTCTTCACCCACGCCATCGATGATGGTGGTGGTGTCTTTGTTGATAACAACGCGTTTCGCCTGACCCAGATCTTCCAGGGTCGTTTTTTCCAGCTCCATACCGATCTCTTCAGAGATAACGGTACCGCCAGTCAGGGTTGCGATGTCCTGCAGCATAGCTTTACGACGGTCGCCGAAGCCCGGTGCTTTCACCGCAGCCACTTTCACGATGCCGCGCATGGTGTTAACCACAAGCGTAGCCAGCGCTTCGCCTTCAACATCTTCAGCGATGATAACCAGCGGTTTGCCTGCTTTCGCAACTGCTTCCAGAACTGGCAGCATTTCGCGGATGTTGGAGATTTTTTTGTCAGCCAGCAGGATGAACGGGCTTTCCAGTTCAACAGCACCGGTGTCCGGTTTGTTGATGAAGTACGGAGACAGGTAGCCACGGTCAAACTGCATACCTTCAACGACGTCCAACTCATCTTCCAGACCGGTACCGTCTTCAACGGTGATCACGCCTTCTTTACCGACTTTATCCATCGCTTCAGCGATCAGTTTACCTACGGTTTCGTCGGAGTTAGCGGAGATGGTACCTACCTGAGCGATAGCTTTGGAGTCAGAGCACGGTACGGAGAGCGCTTTCAGCTCTTCAACAGCAGCCTGAACCGCTTTGTCGATACCACGTTTCAGATCCATCGGGTTCATACCCGCAGCAACAGCTTTCAGGCCTTCAGTGATGATGGACTGAGCCAGTACGGTCGCGGTGGTGGTACCGTCGCCTGCAGCGTCGTTCGCTTTAGAGGCAACTTCTTTCACCATCTGCGCGCCCATGTTTTCGAATTTGTCTTCCAGCTCGATTTCACGCGCGACGGAAACACCATCTTTAGTGATGGTCGGCGCACCGAAAGATTTGTCCAGAACCACGTTACGGCCTTTCGGGCCCAGGGTTACTTTAACTGCGTCTGCCAGTACGTTTACGCCGCGCAGCATTTTCACACGAGCGTCGTTACCGAATTTTACGTCTTTAGCTGCCATTATCTTTATTCCTTAAATTCGTATGTTCAGTGTCGTTCGCGGATTACGCTTCAACAATTGCCAGAATGTCGCTTTCGGACATGATCAACACTTCTTCATTGTCGATCTTCTCAGATCTCACACCGTAGCCATCGTTGAAAATAACGATGTCACCAACTTTAACGTCCAGCGGCTGCACAGTCCCGTTTTCCAGGATGCGACCCTTACCGACAGCGATGATTTCGCCACGAGTTGATTTTGCTGCTGCAGAACCGGTCAGAACGATGCCGCCAGCAGATTTCGTTTCAACTTCTTTACGTTTGACGATCACACGATCATGTAACGGACGAATACTCATTGATAGCTCTCCTTTGAGAAAGTCTTTATCAGTTATGGGTGACGCCGGGCCGCAATCGGTTTTCCGGCTAGTGACCAGAGAGATGGGGATGGGCCATCCCCCCTTCAAGGGGGAGGTCGAAAAAAATTTCAGAAAAAATTGCGATCGCAGCGAAACGGTGTACCCCAGCGAAAAACAGGGTAAATCGCTTGCGTTTCAGCCAATAAGGGTTGTGTTACTATTCATTTCTTTACCAATGCCGGGACGCGGTCATGAGTGGTCTGAAACAAGAGCTGGGGTTGGCTCAGGGTGTGGGTTTACTTTCAACTTCATTGCTGGGTACCGGTGTCTTTGCGGTACCTGCGTTGGCGGCGCTCGTTGCCGGGGGCGATAGCCTGTGGGCCTGGCCCGTTCTGATAATCCTTGTCTTTCCCGTCGCCATTGTTTTCGCCATTCTGGGCCGTCACTTTCCCAGCGCGGGCGGGGTGGCTCACTTTGTTGACATGGCGTTCGGCCCTCGCCTGGCACGCGTGACCGGCTGGCTATTTCTTTCGGTGATCCCCGTCGGTCTCCCGGCGGCATTACACATCGCCACCGGATTCGGCCAGGCGCTGTTTGGCTGGCACGACAGCCAGTTGTTGCTGGCGGAGATTGGCACGCTAGCAATTGTCTGGTGGCTGGGCTCGCGCGGGGCAAGCTCCAGCGCCAACCTGCAAACGCTGGTTGCAGTACTCATCGTGGCACTCATTGCCGCCATCTGGTGGTTTGGCGATATTCGCCTGAGCGAAATCCCCTTCCCCCCCGTAACGCAGATTGCACCCAACCATTTGTTTTCGGCGCTCTCGGTGATGTTCTGGTGCTTCGTCGGCCTGGAGGCATTCGCCCATCTGGCCTCTGAATTCAAAAATCCGGAGCGCGATTTCCCCCGCGCGCTGATGATTGGCCTGCTGCTCGCCGGTACTGTTTACTGGGCCTGTACGGTCGTGGTGTTACACTTCAATGCCTATAACAGCGAGCTGGCCGCTGCCGCCTCGCTACCCACCATCGTAGTGCAACTCTTTGGCGTTCAGGCATTGT
This sequence comes from Pseudocitrobacter faecalis, assembly GCF_965231525.1. Classification (NCBI taxonomy): domain Bacteria; kingdom Pseudomonadati; phylum Pseudomonadota; class Gammaproteobacteria; order Enterobacterales; family Enterobacteriaceae; genus Pseudocitrobacter; species Pseudocitrobacter faecalis. The sequence continues at coordinate 4,028,364 of NZ_CBDDNJ010000002.1, forward strand.
GGGTTGCATGCGTTATCGGCTACCTCGCCTGCTTTGCCAGTCTCAACATTTATATTCAAAGCTTCGCGCGTCTGGTGTGGACGCAGGCGCAAAGTAAACCGCAGAGCCCCCTTTCCCGCCTGTCGAAAAAACAGCTCCCGGTAAATGCGCTGAATGCTGTATTAGGCTGCTGCGTGATCAGCACGCTGGCGATTTTCTGGCTCGATATCAACCTTGATGCGCTTATCGTCTACGCCAACGGTATCTTCATTGTTATCTATTTACTGTGCATGCTTGCCGGGTGCCGATTGCTGAAGGGGCGCTATAAGGCGCTGGCGGCGATAGGGACACTGCTTTGCGTCGTTTTGCTGGCAATGGTGGGATGGAAGGGCTTGTATGCGGTGGTGATGCTGGCGGTATTCTGGCTATTCCTGCCAAAAAGTAATGGCGCGTAAACCGCGCCATTCCACTCACATTTAGCGATCGTCTTTATGATCCAGACGGTCGCGTTCTTCATCTTTACGTTGATATTCACCATCAAACGTCTGCCCGCCATCGTTGCTGGCGCTGAACCCGCCGCCCGGCATGCGCGAAAAGTGCAGATGCGGTAACAGTTTCATGGTCAGATGTTTCTGCACCGGCGGCAGCAGAAGCAGCAGGCCGAGGAAGTCGGTGAAGAAACCCGGCAGCAAAAGCAGTAAACCCGCCAGAATCAGCGAAACGCTTTTCACCATCTCCGCCGCCGGACTTTCTCCCGCTTCCATTTTCTGCTGCATCAGCACGAAATTCTTGAAGCCCTGGTTACGCACCAGCGACATACCAATCACGGAAGTAAAGATGACTAAAACTAATGTGAGCAGGACGCCAAAGACATGGGCGACCTGAATAAAAATCGATATCTCTATGTAAACATAAAGAAAAATAGCAATAAGCGGTATCCAGCGCACTGGCTTCTCCTGTTAATCGTGAAGGCTTTCGCCTTCACGTATAAATTTTGCTGCTGTCACCCAGTGTAAATGGTGGCGGCCTGTCATTTTTCAATCAGACAGCCGAGAAATTTTTGTCAACAATGGTCAAGCGGTGACCCATTTCACAAATCAATAAATCTTATGAGAATCGCCTCGTAATAAGTGATCAAGATTACTGTAATTCGCTATCATCAGCATATGATCACGGGCACCGGGTCGATTAAGGACATAATCGTCGGCCAGAAAATACGCATAACCTCGTAAATTCTGCGTATTTGGTGAATTCATTGGCAGATTGCAAAAGAAGGTTCACATGCTAAACAACATTCGTATCGAAGAAGACCTGTTAGGTACAAGGGAAGTCCCTGCGGACGCGTACTATGGCGTTCACACTCTGAGAGCGATTGAAAACTTCTATATCAGCAACAGTAAAATCAGTGATATCCCAGAGTTTGTTCGCGGTATGGTGATGGTGAAGAAAGCCGCTGCGCTGGCAAACAAAGAACTCCAGACCATTCCAAAAGGCGTTGCTAACGCGATTATTGCGGCGTGTGATGAAGTCCTGAACAACGGCAAATGCATGGATCAATTCCCGATTGACGTCTACCAGGGCGGCGCGGGCACATCCGTTAACATGAACACCAACGAAGTGTTGGCGAACATTGGCCTTGAACTGATGGGACATCAGAAAGGCGAATATCAGTATCTGAATCCGAACGATCATGTTAACAAATGTCAGTCCACTAACGATGCTTACCCGACCGGTTTCCGCATCGCGGTGTACACCTCAATTGTAAAACTGGTGGATGCGATTCATCAGTTGGGCGAAGGCTTCCAGCGTAAAGCGGTTGAGTTCCAGGACATCCTGAAAATGGGTCGTACCCAGTTGCAGGATGCGGTGCCGATGACCCTCGGCCAGGAATTCCACGCGTTCAACGTGCTTCTTAATGAAGAAACCAAAAACCTGCTGCGCACCGCGGAATTACTGCTGGAAGTTAACCTCGGCGCAACGGCTATTGGTACGCGCCTGAACACCCCGGATGGCTATCAGCAGCTGGCAGTGCAGAAACTGGCGGAAGTCAGCAACCTGGCGGTGGTTCCGGCGGAAGACCTGATTGAAGCGACGTCTGACTGCGGCGCTTATGTGATGGTTCACAGCTCACTGAAGCGTCTGGCTGTGAAGATGTCCAAAATCTGTAACGACTTGCGCTTGCTCTCTTCTGGCCCGCGTGCTGGCCTGAATGAAATCAATCTGCCGGAACTGCAGGCTGGCTCGTCTATCATGCCAGCGAAAGTTAACCCGGTTGTGCCAGAAGTGGTTAATCAGGTGTGCTTCAAAGTCATTGGTAACGACACCACAGTAACCATGGCTTCCGAAGCGGGTCAGTTACAGCTGAACGTGATGGAACCAGTGATTGGTCAGGCAATGTTTGAGTCTATCCACATTCTGACCAACGCTTGCTACAACCTGCTGGAAAAATGCGTTGATGGTATCACCGCTAACAAAGCGGTTTGCGAAGGTTACGTCTACAACTCTATCGGGATTGTGACCTACCTGAACCCGTTCATCGGCCACCATAACGGCGACATCGTCGGTAAGATTTGCGCTGAAACCGGTAAGAGCGTACGTGAAGTCGTTCTGGAGCGCGGCTTGCTCACAGAAGCTGAGCTGGACGATATCTTCTCGGCACAGAACCTGATGCACCCGGCCTACAAAGCGAAACGCTATACAGATGAAAGCGAACAGTAACAGTAGCGGTTAAGATACAAAGGGCATGTCAGCAATGACATGCCCTTTTTGCTTTTTATGATTTACCAACCTACAACATTCTAATATCAACTTGTAAACACAAGGAAGGCTAATATGTTTGGTGCAGAGCTCGTTATTGTCCTGCTTGCGATTTATCTCGGAGCAAGGCTCGGCGGTATCGGCATTGGTTTTGCCGGTGGCTTCGGCGTTCTTATCCTCACCCTTTTATTTCAAATTAACCCAGGAGCAATTCCGTTCGATGTCATTGAAATCATCATGGCGGTTATCGCGGCTATCGCCGCCATGCAGGTTGCCGGGGGGATGGATTACCTCGTCAGTCTGGCGGAGCGTATGCTGCGCCGTCATCCGAAGTACATCACCTTTCTGGCTCCGCTGGTCACCTGGTTTATGACCATTCTGGCCGGGACCGGGCACACCGCGTTCTCCACGCTGCCGGTTATCACCGAGGTTGCGAAAGAGCAGGGTATTCGTCCGTCTCGTCCGCTCTCTATCGCCGTTGTCGCCTCACAGATTGCGATCACCGCATCACCGATTTCCGCGGCGGTGGTTTTCTTCGCCGGTATCCTGGAACCGATGGGCGTAAGCTATCTGACGCTGCTGGCTATCTGTATACCCGTCACGCTGATTGCCGTTATGCTCACCGCCTGCGTGTGTAACTTCCTGGGCTGCGAACTGAAAGACGATCCGGTTTATCAGGAGCGTCTGGCTAAAGGTGAAGTGAAACTGCGCGGAAGCCAGGTCTTCAAACTGAAACCGCACGCGAAACGCTCTGTGCTGCTGTTCCTGATCGGTATCGTCGCGGTAATGTTCTACGCTACCGCCATCAGCGACACGGTTGGCCTGATTCAGAACCCGGTACTGCCGCGTAACGAAGCGATTGTGGTCTTCATGCTGACTATCGCGACGCTGATTTGCTTTACCTGCAAAATTGATACGGGCGAGATCCTCAACGCCAGCACCTTTAAATCCGGTATGAGCGCCTGTGTCTGCGTACTGGGCGTGGCCTGGCTGGGTGATACTTTCGTGAAAGCGCATATCACTGATATTCAGGAAGTAGCGGGTGATCTGCTGCACAACTACCCATGGCTGCTGGCTGTCGTGCTGTTCTTTGCCGCTACCCTGCTCTACTCCCAGGCGGCAACCACCAAAGCCCTGATGCCTGCCGCGTTGATGCTGGGTGTTACCCCGCTGACAGCGATTGCCTCTTTTGCTGCGGTTTCTGCGCTGTTCGTTCTGCCAACCTACCCAACCCTGCTTGCGGCGGTTGAAATGGATGATACTGGTTCAACGCGTATCGGCAAATACGTCTTTAACCACGCCTTCCTGGTGCCTGGCGTTATTGCCATCGCCCTGTGCGTCATCTTAGGTTTCATCTTCGGCGGGATCATGCTGTAAGTAAAAAACCTTAAACCCGGGCCGCTATGCGGCCCGTTTCGCGCCTCCCCCACACCACACCGTGCTATAGTTGCCTCTTTCACCGATACGAGGTTGATGATGAGCACTACCGACGCTGTTGTTGTTCTCTGTACTGCCCCGGATGAAGCGACTGCCCAGGATCTCGCCGCCAAAGTGCTGGCGGAAAAACTGGCCGCCTGCGCGACAATCATTCCCGGCGCGACGTCGCTCTATTACTGGGAAGGAAAGCTGGAGCAGGAGTACGAAGTGCAGATGGTACTGAAAACTGACCTCACACATCAGCAGGCGCTGCTCGATTGCCTGAAGTCTCATCACCCGTATCAGACCCCGGAATTATTGGTTTTACCCGTTACTCACGGAGACAGCGATTATCTCTCATGGCTCAACGCATCCTTACGCTGATCCTGCTGCTGTGCAGCACATCCGCCTTTGCCGGTCTGTTCGACGCGCCCGGCCGCTCTAACTTTGTTCCGGCGGACCAGGCGTTCGCTTTCGATTTTCAGCAGAACCAACAGGATCTCAATCTTACCTGGCAGGTTAAAGAGGGATACTACCTTTACCGCCAGCAAATTAAGGTCGTCCCTAATCAGGCGCAAACATCGCCGCTGGTGCTGCCCGCCGGACAGTGGCATGAAGATGAATTCTACGGCAAAAGTGAGATTTATCGTCAGCAGCTAACCGTACCGGTGACGATTAACCAGGCGTCGCAGGGCGCGACCCTGACGGTAACGTATCAGGGCTGTGCTGACGCGGGATTCTGCTATCCGCCCGAAACCCGAACCGTTCCCCTGAGTGCGGTTGTGGCAACCACCGCGCCGATCGAAACCTCTGTGCCCGCCAGCGCGGATTTACCCTTCTCCGCGCTCTGGGCGCTGCTCATCGGCATAGGCATAGCCTTCACGCCCTGTGTGCTGCCGATGTATCCGCTTATTTCGGGGATCGTGCTGGGCGGTAAACAGCGGCTCTCCACGGCGCGTGCGCTGCTGCTGGCGTTTATCTACGTCCAGGGGATGGCGCTCACCTATACCGCGCTCGGATTGGTTGTCGCCGCCGCCGGCATGCAGTTCCAGGCTGCGCTGCAGCATCCGTACGTGCTCATTGGACTCTCTGCGGTGTTTATCCTGCTGGCGCTATCGATGTTTGGCGCGTTCTCGCTGCAACTACCGTCGTCCCTACAAACGCGATTAACGTTGATGAGCAATCGCCAGCAGGGCGGGTCTCTGGGCGGCGTTTTCGCAATGGGCGCGATTGCCGGGCTGATCTGCTCTCCATGTACTACCGCACCGCTGAGTGCCATCCTGCTCTACATTGCGCAAAGTGGTAATTTGCTGTTAGGTGGCGGCATACTTTATCTGTACGCACTGGGGATGGGTCTGCCACTGATTCTGGTTACTGTCTTTGGCAATCGCCTGTTGCCGAAAAGCGGACCGTGGATGGCGCATGTCAAAACGGCGTTTGGCTTTGTGATCCTCGCATTGCCGGTTTTCCTGCTGGAACGGGTTATTGGCGAGACGTGGGGCCTGCGGTTATGGTCACTGCTCGGCGTCGCATTCTTTGGCTGGGCGTTTATCACCAGCCTTGGTGCGCAAAAGCCGTGGATGCGGCTTGGGCAGATTGTCCTGCTCGCTGCCGCATTAATCAGCGTGCGTCCGTTACAGGACTGGGCCTTCGGCAACACGCAAGCCACGCAGGATCGCCCTCATCTGAACTTTACTCAGATAAGCAGCGTCGATGAACTCACCCAGGCGCTGGCGAGAGCCAAAGGTCAGCCAGTCATGCTAGATCTTTACGCCGAGTGGTGCGTAGCCTGCAAAGAGTTTGAGAAGTACACTTTTAGCGATTCACAGGTTCAACAGGCGTTAAGCAATACCGTACTGTTGCAGGCGGATGTGACGGCTAACAACGCGCAGAATGCCGCGCTACTGAAGCATTTAAACGTACTGGGCCTGCCTACTATTCTCTTTTTCAATAAAGAGGGGCAGGAACAGCCGACACAACGGGTAACCGGATTTATGGATGCTGCGGCATTCAACGCGCATTTGCGCGATCGCCAACCGTAGACAACACTTTAGACGGGAAAAACCGTTGGGAACGAAGGAGAACACCGTGCAACGTGAAGATGTCCTGGGAGAAGCCCTCCACTTACTTGAGATCAGAGGGATAGCCAGCACTACGCTTGAGATGGTTGCCGAACGTGTCGATCGTCCACTGGATGAACTAAGGCGTTATTGGCCGGATAGTGAAGCTCTGCTATATGACGCGCTACGTTATCTTAGCCAGCAAGTGGATATCTGGCGTCGTCAGCTGATGCTCGATGATGAATTGACTGCTGAGCAAAAGCTGCTGGCACGCTATAACGCGCTGACGGACTGCGTTAGCAATCAGCGTTATCCTGGCTGCCTTTTTATCGCCGCCTGTACCTTTTATCCAGACCCGGACCATCCAATCCATCAACTGGCGGATCAACAGAAACAAGCGGCCTACACGTTTAGCCACGACCTGCTCACTCAACTGGAAGTCGATGACCCGGCAATGGTGGCAAAACAGATGGAACTGGTACTGGAAGGCTGCCTGAGCCGAATGCTGGTAAATCGTAGCCAGGTGGATGTCGATACGGCGCATCGTCTGGCTGAAGACATTCTACGCTTTGCGCAGTGTCGTCAGGGCGGTGCATTGACCTGAGTGTACTCTTTTCGGGCGTTTTGCACGAAAAGCATGCAGTTAACGCGTTTTTGTCACTTATTTTGCTGAAACCCGTTGACGCCAACGGCCCTTTACGGTTTAATGCGCCCCGTTGCCCGGATAGCTCAGTCGGTAGAGCAGGGGATTGAAAATCCCCGTGTCCTTGGTTCGATTCCGAGTCCGGGCACCACTATTTAAAGAACCCAGCCTATGGCTGGGTTTTTGCTTTTCTGGGGTTGGTATTCCATTCTGCCTTTTTCACTTCTTTTTCGTTTTTAAATCATCGCTGTAATCCACGAGAAGCGTTTTTATCTTTAGATGTCGTATCAGGGCAGGTATCGTTCAGAGAGTGCCAGAGAGGCGTTGTGCGCGCGGTATTGCCCGGTGGCGCGGAGTTTACCGGGCCTGCAGAGCCGTATCCTTCGGCGGGGAATTGTTCTTTTGCAGACCGGATAAGGCGCCGCCGCATCCGGCACTTTTTTCTTCGCACCAGCGCAAAAAGGCCATCCCTGCGGATGGCCTTCTGCTTTATTTGATGCCTGGCAGTTCCCTACTCTCGCATGGGGAGACCCCACACTACCATCGGCGCTACGGCGTTTCACTTCTGAGTTCGGCATGGGGTCAGGTGGGACCACCGCGCTACTGCCGCCAGGCAAATTCTGTTGTATTAACCCGCTTATTGCCGGTTAATGTAATCTGTTATCAGGCTGAAAATGATGTCTGTCTCTTCGCCAAAACATCTTCGGCGTTGTAAGGTTAAGCCTCACGGTTCATTAGTACTGGTTAGCTCAATGCATCGCTGCACTTACACACCCAGCCTATCAACGTCGTCGTCTTCAACGTTCCTTCAGGAGACTTAAAGTCTCAGGGAGAACTCATCTCGGGGCAAGTTTCGTGCTTAGATGCTTTCAGCACTTATCTCTTCCGCATGTAGCTACCGGGCAATGCCATTGGCATGACAACCCGAACACCAGTGATGCGTCCACTCCGGTCCTCTCGTACTAGGAGCAGCCCCCTCAATTCTCCAGCGCCCACGGCAGATAGGGACCGAACTGTCTCACGACGTTCTAAACCCAGCTCGCGTACCACTTTAAATGGCGAACAGCCATACCCTTGGGACCTACTTCAGCCCCAGGATGTGATGAGCCGACATCGAGGTGCCAAACACCGCCGTCGATATGAACTCTTGGGCGGTATCAGCCTGTTATCCCCGGAGTACCTTTTATCCGTTGAGCGATGGCCCTTCCATTCAGAACCACCGGATCACTATGACCTGCTTTCGCACCTGCTCGCGCCGTCACGCTCGCAGTCAAGCTAGCTTATGCCATTGCACTAACCTCCTGATGTCCGACCAGGATTAGCTAACCTTCGTGCTCCTCCGTTACTCTTTGGGAGGAGACCGCCCCAGTCAAACTACCCACCAGACACTGTCCGCAACCCGGATCACGGGTCTACGTTAGAACATCAAACATTAAAGGGTGGTATTTCAAGGTTGGCTCCATGCAGACTGGCGTCCACACTTCAAAGCCTCCCACCTATCCTACACATCAAGGCTCAATGTTCAGTGTCAAGCTATAGTAAAGGTTCACGGGGTCTTTCCGTCTTGCCGCGGGTACACTGCATCTTCACAGCGAGTTCAATTTCACTGAGTCTCGGGTGGAGACAGCCTGGCCATCATTACGCCATTCGTGCAGGTCGGAACTTACCCGACAAGGAATTTCGCTACCTTAGGACCGTTATAGTTACGGCCGCCGTTTACCGGGGCTTCGATCAAGAGCTTCGCCTTGCGGCTAACCCCATCAATTAACCTTCCGGCACCGGGCAGGCGTCACACCGTATACGTCCACTTTCGTGTTTGCACAGTGCTGTGTTTTTAATAAACAGTTGCAGCCAGCTGGTATCTTCGACTGATTTCAGCTCCACGGGTAAACCGCTTCACCTACATATCAGCGTGCCTTCTCCCGAAGTTACGGCACCATTTTGCCTAGTTCCTTCACCCGAGTTCTCTCAAGCGCCTTGGTATTCTCTACCTGACCACCTGTGTCGGTTTGGGGTACGATTCGATGTTACCTGATGCTTAGAGGCTTTTCCTGGAAGCAGGGCATTTGTCACTTCAGCACCGTAGTGCCTCGTCATCACGTCTCAGTCCTGAAGCAAACCGGATTTACCTGGTCTGCAAACCTACACGCTTAAACCGGGACAACCGTCGCCCGGCCAACATAGCCTTCTCCGTCCCCCCTTCGCAGTAACACCAAGTACAGGAATATTAACCTGTTTCCCATCGACTACGCCTTTCGGCCTCGCCTTAGGGGTCGACTCACCCTGCCCCGATTAACGTTGGACAGGAACCCTTGGTCTTCCGGCGTGCGGGTTTTTCACCCGCATTATCGTTACTTATGTCAGCATTCGCACTTCTGATACCTCCAGCATGCCTCACGACACACCTTCAACGGCTTACAGAACGCTCCCCTACCCAACAACACTTAGTGTCGCTGCCGCAGCTTCGGTGCACAGTTTAGCCCCGTTACATCTTCCGCGCAGGCCGACTCGACCAGTGAGCTATTACGCTTTCTTTAAATGATGGCTGCTTCTAAGCCAACATCCTGGCTGTCTGAGCCTTCCCACATCGTTTCCCACTTAACTGTGACTTTGGGACCTTAGCTGGCGGTCTGGGTTGTTTCCCTCTTCACGACGGACGTTAGCACCCGCCGTGTGTCTCCCGTGATAACATTCTTCGGTATTCGCAGTTTGCATCGGGTTGGTAAGTCGGGATGACCCCCTAGCCGAAACAGTGCTCTACCCCCGAAGATGAATTCACGAGGCGCTACCTAAATAGCTTTCGGGGAGAACCAGCTATCTCCCGGTTTGATTGGCCTTTCACCCCCAGCCACAAGTCATCCGCTAATTTTTCAACATTAGTCGGTTCGGTCCTCCAGTTAGTGTTACCCAACCTTCAACCTGCCCATGGCTAGATCACCGGGTTTCGGGTCTATACCCTGCAACTTAACGCCCAGTTAAGACTCGGTTTCCCTTCGGCTCCCCTATTCGGTTAACCTTGCTACAGAATATAAGTCGCTGACCCATTATACAAAAGGTACGCAGTCACCTAACAAGTAGGCTCCCACTGCTTGTACGTACACGGTTTCAGGTTCTTTTTCACTCCCCTCGCCGGGGTTCTTTTCGCCTTTCCCTCACGGTACTGGTTCACTATCGGTCAGTCAGGAGTATTTAGCCTTGGAGGATGGTCCCCCCATATTCAGACAGGATACCACGTGTCCCGCCCTACTCTTCGAGTTCACAGCATATGCATTTTGGTGTACGGGACTATCACCCTGTACCGTCGGACTTTCCAGACCGTTCCACTAACACACATGCTGATTCAGACTCTGGGCTGCTCCCCGTTCGCTCGCCGCTACTGGGGGAATCTCGGTTGATTTCTTTTCCTCGGGGTACTTAGATGTTTCAGTTCCCCCGGTTCGCTTCATTACGCTATGTATTCACGTAATGATAGTGTGACGAATCACACTGGGTTTCCCCATTCGGAAATCGCCGGTTATAACGGTTCATATCACCTTACCGACGCTTATCGCAGATTAGCACGTCCTTCATCGCCTCTGACTGCCAGGGCATCCACCGTGTACGCTTAGTCGCTTAACCTCACAACCCGAAGATGTTTCGTAAAACACCACCGTGTTGCGAAAATTTGAGAGACTCGAACACACTTAACAGTGTGTCGTTTCAATTTTCAGCTTGATCCAGATTTTTAAAGAGCAAATATCTCAAACAAGACTTTACAGTCTGTTTTGAGATATTACGGTCGGCGACTTTCACTCACACATACCAGCAAGTGGCGTCCCCTAGGGGATTCGAACCCCTGTTACCGCCGTGAAAGGGCGGTGTCCTGGGCCTCTAGACGAAGGGGACACTGAAGTCTCAATCGCAAGACGCCTTGCTATTTACTTTTCATCAGACAATCTGTGTGAGCACTTCAAGGAACGGTTCTTTAAGGTAAGGAGGTGATCCAACCGCAGGTTCCCCTACGGTTACCTTGTTACGACTTCACCCCAGTCATGAATCACAAAGTGGTAAGCGCCCTCCCGAAGGTTAAGCTACCTACTTCTTTTGCAACCCACTCCCATGGTGTGACGGGCGGTGTGTACAAGGCCCGGGAACGTATTCACCGTAGCATTCTGATCTACGATTACTAGCGATTCCGACTTCATGGAGTCGAGTTGCAGACTCAATCCGGACTACGACATACTTTATGAGGTCCGCTTGCTCTCGCGAGGTCGCTTCTCTTTGTATATGCCATTGTAGCACGTGTGTAGCCCTGGTCGTAAGGGCCATGATGACTTGACGTCATCCCCACCTTCCTCCAGTTTATCACTGGCAGTCTCCTTTGAGTTCCCGACCGAATCGCTGGCAACAAAGGATAAGGGTTGCGCTCGTTGCGGGACTTAACCCAACATTTCACAACACGAGCTGACGACAGCCATGCAGCACCTGTCTCACAGTTCCCGAAGGCACCAAAGCATCTCTGCTAAGTTCTGTGGATGTCAAGACCAGGTAAGGTTCTTCGCGTTGCATCGAATTAAACCACATGCTCCACCGCTTGTGCGGGCCCCCGTCAATTCATTTGAGTTTTAACCTTGCGGCCGTACTCCCCAGGCGGTCGACTTAACGCGTTAGCTCCGGAAGCCACGCCTCAAGGGCACAACCTCCAAGTCGACATCGTTTACAGCGTGGACTACCAGGGTATCTAATCCTGTTTGCTCCCCACGCTTTCGCACCTGAGCGTCAGTCTTCGTCCAGGGGGCCGCCTTCGCCACCGGTATTCCTCCAGATCTCTACGCATTTCACCGCTACACCTGGAATTCTACCCCCCTCTACGAGACTCAAGCTTGCCAGTTTCAAATGCAGTTCCCAGGTTGAGCCCGGGGATTTCACATCTGACTTAACAAACCGCCTGCGTGCGCTTTACGCCCAGTAATTCCGATTAACGCTTGCACCCTCCGTATTACCGCGGCTGCTGGCACGGAGTTAGCCGGTGCTTCTTCTGCGAGTAACGTCAATTGCTGCGGTTATTAACCACAACACCTTCCTCCTCGCTGAAAGTACTTTACAACCCGAAGGCCTTCTTCATACACGCGGCATGGCTGCATCAGGCTTGCGCCCATTGTGCAATATTCCCCACTGCTGCCTCCCGTAGGAGTCTGGACCGTGTCTCAGTTCCAGTGTGGCTGGTCATCCTCTCAGACCAGCTAGGGATCGTCGCCTAGGTGAGCCATTACCCCACCTACTAGCTAATCCCATCTGGGCACATCCGATGGCAAGAGGCCCGAAGGTCCCCCTCTTTGGTCTTGCGACGTTATGCGGTATTAGCTACCGTTTCCAGTAGTTATCCCCCTCCATCAGGCAGCTTCCCAGACATTACTCACCCGTCCGCCACTCGTCAGCGAATCAGCAAGCTGATTCCTGTTACCGTTCGACTTGCATGTGTTAGGCCTGCCGCCAGCGTTCAATCTGAGCCATGATCAAACTCTTCAATTTAAGTTTGATGCTCTTGAATTAAACTTCGTAATGAATTACGTGTTCACTCAGAGACTTGGTATTCATTTATCGTCTTGCGACGTTAAGAATCCGTATCATTGAGTGCCCACACAGATTGTCTGATAAATTGTTAAAGAGCAGTGCAACGCGGCATGAAGCTCACCGTTGCGAGGTGCGCATAATACGCCTTCCTCCTTCAGAGTCAAGCGCTTATTTTCGCTTTTCTCTGGCGGCGTTCCCGAAGGAAGCCTGCTAACCCGGTGGCCTGGAAGCCGTTGTTCCGTGTCAGTGGGAGCGCATTATAGGGAGTTATACCGAGCCTGCAACCCCTAATTTGCGCTAATTTTACTGACTGACGAAATCCACAGCAAAAGACGATGTTATACCTATTTATCAACAGAGTTATCCACAAAAAGACTTAATCAACACGATATTGCCAGTTTCCCTGACCGGATAATCGGCCCTTTCTCCTTATTACCCGATAAAATCAAATGCCAGTCTTCTCCTCATACTTCTACCTACTCTATATAGTAAGAGAGCCTTTCAGGTATCTACACATGTGCTGCGAGCAAACCATCAGGCGACTGCGATACTACCGCTCTGGTTTTACTACGGTATGATGGATGCGAGGACGCCTTTCATCCAATTAACATCGCCTGGTGCAACAGCCGCATGCGTCATATGCGCTTCGTGAGCTGCGCATCACTTAGAGTCAATATTCGTAAGAAAAATAGCTTTCTCTCCAGAACCATGAGAGATTAAAGTCTTCCGGGATGGAAATGAATAAATGTTGATATGAGGGAGAATATCATGTTGCCGGGAGGATCATCCGACTTTACTCAAGATATAATAAAGAGAGAAACATCTCAGCAGCCAGAAGTTTCAATTATTATTCCTGTCTACAATCGAGCGGAAGCGATCGCGCGTTGTTTAACTAAGCTAAAGCAATCAGACTACGAAAAATATAATATAGAACTCATCTTAATAGATGATTGCTCAACGGATGAAAGCTACAATGTTCTTCTGCGTTATGTTTGCGACTTTCCCAACATTATCATCCTTAAAAGGAACGTGAATTCAGGGGGCGCCGCCATGCCAAGAAACCATGGTCTGGAAGTCGCAACTGGCAGATGGACATTATTCATCGACTCTGATGATTATATTACCCCTCATACACTTTCAGATGCACTTGGCTTTGCGCAAACCGATACTACCATTGATATGGTATGCATGCCCTATTTCAGAGCGGAGGGTAGCCGGCGTGCTATCAGCTATTCTGCCTTTCATTATGAACAGAGCATAAAGGGTCTGACCTTCATTCAGACAAAGCTTTATCGTTCATTAACCGTATTTGGAAAACTTCTCAAAACAGATTTGATAAAGAAGAATCATATCCGTTTCCCTGAACAGATACATATCAGAGAAGATAATTGGTTCATGATGAAGATGTATTGCGTAGCCCGCAATATCGCCATCCTGGGAAATCGTAAAAAGTATTATTTCATTAATGAAGCTGATGATATTTCTTTAGCCGCTAAGGGTACCAGTCCTAAAGAAGCGGTAATGATATACCTTTCAGCCTACGATTTTGTCATGGCACAACCGCATCTGAACATAGATGAAAAGCATAATATCCTTGCCCTTTATTTAAATCGATACACCAACATGATCAAACGTGGTGTATCCGCTCCACGGCGCTTGTTCATCCAGACAAAAGAAACGCTTCAGGCTTTACCTGGCAACCCCTTATTGTCGCAGGAAGCCAGAAACTTTATTTATGATCTTTTTTTAACGCACGGTGAGATTAATACGATGTCTCTCAACCATTTGATTAGCCAGGCGCGAAGCGAACTCGATCGGCTGAATGTGCCGGCTCACCCAGCCCCCTTCCCGGAGTGTGTACTTTTTCTCAGTGTTTGTAACGGTAAAGAACGCGCCCACACGCTATGTGTACAGGCAGATACACTGGACAAAGCCTGGCTCAAAGGGATTTTGGCATTGCAGGATTGGCAAGATACCCAGGCAACTACACCGATTTGGCTACGGGTGGACATCGTCGATAAGATCGAAACGCTAACCTGGGCAGCCCTGCAGGCGAAACTGAGCAAAACGAAACGCAATTATTTCCGCTTTGGCCTGAGTTTCGATTATCGCTTTCAGCACGCCATGCTGGAACAGGAAATCCTCGCTAACGTTTTGTTGTATCAACAGACGGAGGGGGTTGCGACGCCCAATCCTATCAATCTGGCGAGTTTTTCCCGTAAGAAATTTGGTTATGAGCTGCAATGGCCTGCACATTCTGAGCAACTGCTCTGGCGTTTCACCACGCGTAGCTTGTTTACCGATGGCGAGCAGGCCTATCCCATCGAGCCCCAGGGTAAACGTTCCGGTTATCGAAAACTGCCACATTGGCAGGATGAACTCGATCCGATGATATTTTCTTCTGCTGATTACCTTCAACGTCAGGCGCTTGAGACAGGCCGATACCAGTACGGATGGCATCCCTGTTTCGATAAACCCATCAAAGGCTACAACACCGTTCGCCATGCAGGATCAACCTACGCGCTGCTCGAAGGATGGGAAGTGACGCGGGATCCAGAACAGTTTCGTACGGTAGAGCGTGCGTTAGCCTATTTGTCTACCGAGTTGATTCAGACCCGAACGCTACCCGATGGAAGTCATGCCGATTTTCTGATCGATGAAGGAAACGAAATCAAACTGGGTGGGAATGCTGTCAGTATTCTCGCTTTTGCTAAATATACTGACGTCTCGGGAGATAAGCGTTATTTACCGCAAATGCAGCGACTGGCGAACGGCATCAGTTACATGCAAATTGCAGAAACGGGGGGATTTAACCATGTCTATAATGCGCACGATCTCTCCCTTAAGGCCGAACACAGAACCATTTACTATGATGGAGAAGCCACTTTTGCGTTAATGCGTCTATATGGGCTAACCCATGAGCCTCGCTGGCTGGCCATTGTTGAGAGGGCGATGGATCATTTTATCGCTCAGAAACACTGGCAAGCGCACGATCACTGGATGGGCTACGGCGTCAATGAACTTACCCTTTATCGCCCATTAGCGCGTTACTATAAATTTGGTCTGGATAACGTTCGCGATCATCTTGATTTCGTTATTAACAGGGTGACGACCTATCCAACCCTACTGGAATTGATGATGGCGGCAGAGCGGATGATCGACCGGCTCGCGAACTCAGAGCATAAACAATTACTTGACGGTTTCGACATCGGCAAATTTAAGGTGGCGCTTGAAGCGCGCGCGCGCTACCTGGCAAATGGTTTTTTCTGGCCAGAAATTGCGATGTTTTTCAAAAAACCGGATCGTATAAAAGGCAGCTTTTTCATTCGGCATCATCGAATGCATGTCAGAATTGACGATGTCGGACACTATCTTTCAGGCTACGTTGCGTATCGCAAATATTGGCGCAAAAAGCATGGCCTCAGAGCATAACCTTTTACGGTAAAGCGGAGAAATGAACGGGCCCATAGCGAATGTAGCGCAATATTCTTTCCGGAAACGGTGGTTATGCTGTGTTCTGGTGCTGTTGCTTGCCATTGCACCAGGACTGCTCGCCGGATGGGATTTCGACACTATCAATGCCCGAACCCAACGTTTGTATGGGCCGACGACACCTGCGACGCAACGTAATATCAATGATTGGGCTCTGCTGGTGAAAAGCGCATCACCGGGTGACGTAAAAGATAAACTGAATCGCGTTAATCATTTTTTTAACAGTCGCATACGCTTTCGCGATGATATTGCTGTCTGGAAGCAACAGGATTACTGGGCCACGCCAATCGAACTCTTGCGCAAAGGAGCAGGAGATTGCGAAGACTACGCGCTGGCCAAATATTTTACACTGCGTGAAATGGGCGTTCCGGCCAGTCAGTTACGAATCACTTATGTTAAAGCCTTGCAGTTAAATCAGGCGCATATGGTTCTGGCCTGGTACGCTACGCCCGATGCCACCCCGCTGATTCTGGATAATCTGAAAACGGCAATTCTTCCGGCAACCCAGCGTAATGACCTTCTCCCGGTCTATTCCTTTAATGGACAGGGATTATGGGTGCCTCAGGCAGGTGGAAACAAACGCGTTGGCGACAGTAAAAAACTTTCTCGTTGGCAGGATCTTCTCACCAAAATGTGTGCAGAAGGATTTGTAATTAATGAATAGGAAGTAGCCATGTCTCTCTATAAACAGCTACTCATTGGTATTTGTCTGTTCACGCTGGTCATCTTTTGCGGCAGCTTTTATGTCACGCTGGAAAGCTCGCGCGAGCAGTATCATAACCAACTGAGTGCCCACGCTCAGGACAGCGCCACTGCGCTGGGGCTTTCGTTGACTGCGAACATAGACGACCCGGTCATGACGGAGTTGATGGTGAACTCAATCTTCGATAGCGGCTACTTTTATCGTATACGGGTTGTGGATATCAAAAGCGGAAAGCCGCTTATCGAAAGAGAAAACATGCCGCAAAACGCCAGTGTCCCTGATTGGTTTGTGCATCTGGTCAGGCTAAATCCAGGGCAAGGAGAGGCTACAGTGATGCGTGGCTGGTCGCAGGTGGCACGAGTGGAAGTCATTAGCCATCCCATGTTCGCCCTGACACGCCTGTGGGATAGCCTCATCGCCAGTTTTATTCTGCTCAGCGTTTGCAGTGTACTGTGCGTACTGGGGGCAATGTTTATGTTGCGCCGCAGTTTGCGTCCACTTAACTATATCGTTGAACAAGCGATGGCAATCAGCCGTCGGGAATTTCTTAACCTTCCAGCCCGCCCCAAAACGCCAGAACTACGCCGCGTGGTGGAAGCAACAAATATGATGGTGAACCAGCTTAAGGCGCTGTTTAGCGAACAGGCGTCGCGAACTGAAAAGCTTCGAGAAGAAGCTTATAATGATAGCCTGACCGGGCTAAATAACCGCCGCGCCTTTGATATTCAGTTGCAATCTCGCCTCAGCGATGACGAGCACGCAGAAGGTCATCTGATTTTATTACGCGTGCAAGATTTGACTGGGCTTAACCAACGTCTTGGTGGCGCCAGGACAGATCAATTATTGCAAGCTATCGCCGATACCCTTCATCAGCTTCAGAAACGTTTCCTTCATGGAGAAGGATTTCTTGCCCGCGTGCGCGGCGGTGAATTTGCTATTATCACGCCCGCTATTTTGCCCCAGGAGATGGAAAACCTGATGGCAACCCTCAACACGCAATTAAAATCACTCTACGAAACGGGCATGAGTGATGTCACGCCTGTCGCGCACTTCTCTCAAGTGGCGTTTACTGTTGGCGATACGCCGCAGGCGGTACTCTTACAGGCGGATCAGGCGTTAGCAATGGCAGAAACGGAAATGCGCTTTTTTGCCAATATTCAGATGTCTGGCAATGTAGAAAACGACGACGATCGCCATCGTTGGCATCACCGTCTGGAACAAGTGCTGCAAAATGACGCGTTTGAGCTTTTCTCCCAACCCGTTTATCAATGCGACAGAAAGAATATTATCCTGCACCAAAAAATACTTGCCCGAATCAAAGCTGAAGATGGCGAGATTATTCCTGCGGGTCGGTTTATGCCATGGATCCATCGCCTTGCATTGAGCCGTCGCATGGATATTGTGATGTTGAAACAGACATTAAAAGCAATGGAGGCAACCACTCAGCCCCTGGCACTCAGCATCAGTGGTGAAAGTGTTGCTGACGAAACCAGTATGAATGCCCTGCTACAACCGCTAAAAAATGCGCGCCACCTTGCGGGCAGGCTGACGCTGGAACTGGATGAAAATGAACTCCCGGATCCTGATCTGGTGAGCATTCTGGTACAAAAACTAAACGTATTGGGTTGCCGCCTGGGCATTCAACACTTCGGTGGCCGCTTCAATCTGATTGGTAACTTGCCACAGTGGGGGCTTGCGTGGATTAAAGTCGACGGCGGTTACATCCGTAATATTGATCATGAAGAAGATAAAAAGCTTTTCATCGAAGCCATATACTGGGCCACACGCCAGATAAATCTGCCACTCATTGCGGAGCGAGTTGAAACGGACGGAGAGCTCGCCGTACTTGAAAATATTGGCCTGTATGGTGCGATGGGTCGTTACTTTAGCGACGCCAGTACCCTTACTCAATAACAATCAGGAGTGTATCTATGCATTTCATCGAACGGGATAGTGACGGAAAAATTTTGCGCGTTGAGTCTTCTCCGTTCCGGGAATCAACGGAGCAATATGAGGAAACCACCGCAGAAATTGCCGAATGGCTTAAAATGAATACGCTTCGTGCAGCCACATTGCAACAACTGCAGCAAAGTGATCTCGACATGGTTCGCGTACTTGAAGACCTGATTGAGGTCCTTATGAGCAAAGGGATAATTAGTATTACTGATTTACCGCCAGCAGCACAAAGTAAGCTCCTTAGTCGTGCTCAAGCTCGCCAAAGGCTAAGTGGCCTGGAAGGTTTAATTCAGGATGATGACGAACAGTTAATTTGATAAAGAATTACGTATTATTACGCACTCACTACTCGTTAAATTAGAGCAGTAATAATCTTCTTAGATAAGATTTTTTAACGAGTACATCCAATTAAAACCACATTTAAATCAAAGAACATTTTTTCTATTTATATTAAGTTCAACCGATATATGATTACAGGATAATTTGCAAAGCCATATTAAATAGCAAAATCAGTCAGTTATCATTTAACATCAAATATAAATTTTACTGAAACACGGGATAAATCAGTGTGCTATCCGCGGCAAAGACATTAAGTGCGATGGAAGGTATTCTTACGAAAAGGGGCAATACATGAGCGAAGTAGCCGGCATAATTAAAGCGATCGTTGGGCAAGCATTTGCTATTTCATCTGATGGAAGCAGACGCTTACTGGTGGAAGGTGACCAAATTATGGCGGGAGAGCAGATAGAAACCAGCGCAACTGGGGCGGTATCAGTCATTCTGCCGAATGGTAAAACGCTCGATCTCGGCCGCGATAGTCACTGGGATAGCAACGGGATGACTTCAGGCGTTCTTCCTGACACAACAACCACAGATATCGCAGCGATTCAGCAGGCTATTGAGGACGGGCAGGATCCAACTCAGCTTCTCGAAGCCACCGCGGCGGGCCCTCAGACAGCCATAGAGCCTGGCTCACCGGGATCTGGCGGAGCCCATACTCATGTTGTTCTCGATTTAACAGGCGAAATCATCGATCCCGGCGCGGGTTATCCTACAGAGGGTTTGGCGTTCCCTGATTCGAATATTGAGGAAGAATTAACGATCCTCGATACGGATTTGGATACGGACACCGACACCGATTCGGATACCGACACCGATACGGACACAGATACAGACACCGATTCAGATACGGATACAGACACCGATACCGACACGGACACTGATACCGATACCGATACGGATACCGATACGGACACTGATACGGATACCGATACGGACAGCGATACCGATACGGATACCGACACGGACACTGATACCGATACGGACAGCGATACCGATACGGACAGCGATACTGACACAGACACCGATACGGATACCGACACGGATTCGGACACTGATATGGACACCGATATGGATACCGACACGGACACTGATACCGATACCGATACCGATACCGATACCGATACCGATACCGACACGGACACTGATACCGATACCGACACGGACACTGATACCGATACCGACACGGACACTGATACCGATACCGACACGGACACCGATACGGATGCGGATACTGATACTGATACTGATACCGATACTGACACGGATACCGACACGGATACCGACACAGACACCGATTCGGATACGGACTCCGACACCGACACCGATATCAATGACAATCACACTCTCAATGTAACGTTCACGGCTACTGAGTCCTCTCACACCACTGAAGTTAATGGTGGCAGTAAGGATCCGAGTGGTAATGGCTTTGATGTGGATGAAAATGGCAACATCGTTGCAGTCGGCGAGAATGTCATCATCTGGGTATCTGCTGGAGATGTCGGGAAGTATGTTTCCAGCGATATCCCCCAGGCAAATATCAAGGTTTACACCCAGGGTAATGTGGATGGGCATGTAGGTAAGACGGATGTGTTTGTTTTACATAGCCAGAGCACCTATACCCAAAGCGATAATACGCAACATGCAATGAATGCAGTCAATGGTAACCGGGAATCCGCTACCAGTACCGCACATGACTACATTTTTGTCGCCGGTTCCGATAACTGGAGTTCATCGTACGGTTCGGCGAACGTTAACCAAAGTATCAACTATTTTGAAAGCATTAACGTTACAGTGGATGGTAAAGGATACAGCGGAAGCAACCGGATCACGGATGTTATATCAGGCAGCAAAGAAGGGCTCGACCCGAACAATCCTGATATGCATAAAACCTGGCAATATGAACTCAACATCGATGCTCATCTGGATGCTAACGAAGGCGATCATATCACTTCAATCACGCTATCCGGCTTACCACCTGATACGACTCTCAATTACGACGGGAAAAACTATCTCGTCAATGATGATGGTGTCATCAGGATTGATGTTGAGGGATCAACCCTGGACGCCAAACTGACACTCTCATTAACAGAGCAGTTGTCAGACATGAGTAATATTAAACTTGATGTCGCGACTAAAGTTGAAGGTGAAGAGCATCACTCTGGTGAAATTGACGCTAACAGTGGGGAGCATACCCTTCCCATTAACGGTAATGAGGGAAGCGAGCTCTCAGATGATCATTCAACGAACACGCTAACCGCGGATGGAGACGCACATGAGCAGCACCATCCCGAGACGCAATCAGAGGAACATGCCAGCGATCACACGGCAACCTTCGCATCCGAGCATCTGTTTTCTGAGGAAAATACTCACCGGGCTTCAGAAAAAACGGACGAGAATAACGATCGCCAGGATAATAATACCGATTATAATCATGAAGATATGGGGTTACTGATTGATAACGATACGCTTGAGCTTAGCAAGCTGGACGGTAGCGAGCCTATCAACGCTCAGGCTAGCACAGAGCCGGAGGCATCCCTCAACATGCTTCTCGGTGATATCGACAACGCACTCCACCATGCAGAATCGGCCGATGATGATCATGGTTCTGCCTTAACAGGTGGTATGGGGATATTGAATCAAACAACTGGAAGTGAGACGAACCCGATAAATACTGTCAATCTCAGTGACATTGTGCATGACGATGAACACAACGATCTGAGTTCTTTAATTAAAACCGATAATCAGGCAACGCCCCACTCCCAACCTGACGACGTGCAGCATGTTCCGGCGGAGAGCGGAGGACAAACTGATGTCTGGACGAGTAATGAGGCTGAACAGCTCGGCCACCTTATTGCTCAACCCGATCAAGATTCATAATGAAAGGGTCGGTATTATTGATGCTATCGATAATACCGACCTTTAGCACTCTATTAATCTTTAAACATCATTAAAACGTTCCTAAATGCGTTAAGCATCATTTAATATTAATGAATGATAAAACCAGGGAAAATGCATTAACTATACGAATATTATTTTTAGTACGATACCTCTCACACATAAGATTCACTTTATAATTAGATTCAAACAATAATCTTCATCAATGAAACACACCTTGCGAGCATAGCCACAAAGATAAAAAATCTTATTTTTTCATTGAGATACAGATAAACAACCAACAGACAACTTTTCATTGAAATTTCATTTCAGATTACTACAATCAAATAACATAAGTTTGCGAAACAACAGTGCGCTGACAGGAAATCTCTTTACAGAAATTTCTTAAGAAAACGACATTAAAATCAAAGAAACGACATGTTTTGCGTATTATTTTATTACTACAAACCGGGTTCAATTAATCCATCGTCTTACTTGACGAACTCTAACGAGTAGCTCAAAGAAATTTATATGAGATGATAAGCATCGAAACAAGACAAACAGCGATAAAAATCATGGAGATATTTTAATTTAAAAACACACCGCCATGAACAAATGGAAACGTTCACGTAAGATTAAGAGGAATGTATTATGAGCGATGTAGTTGGAATAATAAAAGCGTTAGTCGGGCAAGCCTTCGCTATCTCCCCTGATGGAAGCAAGCGTTTATTGGTGGAGGGCGATAAAATCCTGTCTGGTGAGCAAATTGAAACCAGCACTACCGGGGCAGTTTCAATAACTCTACCGAATGGAAAAACGCTCGATCTGGGCAGAGATAGCCATTGGAATACCGCAAACGCCACCCCTTTCATTCCTGCAGAAGATACGACAAGTGACATTGCTGCAATCCAACAGGCAATTGCCGATGGCATGGATCCAACACAAACTCTTGAAGCAACCGCGGCAGGGCCACAGGCCGTTGCTGAGAGCGGAACGCCGGGTGCTGGAGGCGCACATACGCATGTCGTTCTTGATCTTACTGGAGAAATACTCGATCCCACTGCGGGATACCCTACGGATGGGTTGAACTTTCCTGATACTGAAATTGAAGAAGAACTGACTATTCTCGATACGGATACCGATACCGATACGGATACTGACACCGATACAGACACGGACACCGATACCGATACCGATACCGATACTGACACCGATACGGACACCGATACGGACACTGATACCGATACGGACACAGACACCGATACGGATACGGATACCGATACGGACACCGATACCGATACGGACACCGATACCGATACGGATACCGACACCGATACGGATATCGACACCGATACGGACACTGACACCGATACAGACACGGACACCGATACGGACACTGATACGGACACAGACACCGATACGGACACCGACACCGATACCGACACCGATACGGATACCGACACCGATACGGACACTGACACCGATACGGACACTGACACCGATACGGACACGGACACCGATACGGACACCGATACCGACACGGACACTGACACCGATACGGACACTGACACCGATACGGATACGGATACGGATACCGATACGGACACCGATACCGATACCGACACCGATACGGACACCGATACCGATACGGACACCGATACCGATACGGATACCGATACCGATACGGATACCGACACCGATACGGACACTGACACCGATACAGACACTGACACCGATACCGACACTGACACCGATACCGACACGGACACCGATACGGACACTGACACCGATACAGACACGGACACCGATACAGACACGGACACCGATACCGACACGGACACAGACACCGATACGGACACTGACACCGATACAGACACGGACACCGATACGGACACTGACACCGATACGGACACCGATACGGACACCGATACAGATACCGATACCGATACCGATACCGACACCGATACGGATACCGATACCGACACCGATACGGATACCGACACCGATACGGACACCGACACCGATACGGACACTGATACCGATACGGACACTGACACCGACTACCGCTTAACCGTAAACGTCACGCCAGGCGCACCGCAGGAAAATCCAGGCGAACCTTCGGATGACAAGTTTCTTGAAGTGAATGGCGGCAGCAAAGATCCCAGCGGACTCGGGTTCGATGTGGTTGAGGGGAAAATAGTCGCTATTGGCGATAACGTACGCGTCTGGATCTCACCAGGGGATACACCGCCCACCTGTAGCGATCCGAATAACCAAATTGTCTATTACGACAAGAGCAATGCCAGTTCGGACAAAGCAGGCGAAAACTACAGTGACATCTTTGTTCTGGACGTTAACAACAACAGTGATGTCTCGAAGGTTCAGGGTAATAAAATTACCAGTGGGGAGGGTTACAAGGACTACATCTTCCTGGTGGGTGCCGGAGAAGATTATAGGGTAGAAGCCAGCGACCCCAACAATGGTCACCTGAACGAACTCACCGCGATTGCCGTCTATGGGAAAGAGAGCGGGAATATGATCCTGGGCAGTCCTGCGTCCAACCATATTGAAGGCATCATCTATGGCGACGGTCTTTCCCCATATCCTGGCGACACCGAAGCGACCTGGACGCTGAAATTTACGCTGGATATTCAGCTTGATAGCCCTGATGACGCAGAATCGCTAACGCAGGTTACCCTTGAGGGCCTTCCTGAAGGGGCAACATTTACCAGTGGCGATCCTTCCGGTTCTGTAACCGTCACCTATGAAAATGGCGTTTATACCCTCACCTTCCCTGACGGCACTTCGGGCTACAAAGGCACGATGACCGTAACGGTGCCGGATGGCCAGCAAGATCTGGGTGATATCACCATGAATGTGGAAACCACTATTGATGGCGATCATCAAAGCGAATTTATCTTTGATGGTGACGAAGGCATGGCTTACGACAGCGAAGCAGAGGGCATCGACATGCACTCTGCCGACATGCCTGTTTCATCAACCGATGAAAGCGACGTGTCAACGCAGTCATCCTCCCATGACGAAAGTACTGAGAATACCGATCCAAGTTTGCAGGCAAATGCTGAAGACGATCCGCAGGAAGTCAATGAAGATAACTTACTCATTGATACATCGCAGCTTAGCCTCGACTCAGTCTTGTATGATACCGCGCAGCTCACACCAGACAGCGAAACAGATTCGCTGCAGACGCTTCTGGGAGACCAAAGCGAAACGGGGATGGGAAAAACCACAATGGATACTGACCCCGCCGCGACACAACCGCTGGAAACTGAGCAGGGAGTGTTGAGCCAGGAGGAACCTTTAAACTTCAACGACCTGCTTCACAATGAAGGAAATCAAAACCTTAGCGATCTTATTCAAACGCCAGAAGAACTCGCTCGGGTCGATAGCCAGCAGGTACAGCATGTACCAGCCGAAGGTGGTGATGCTGAGAACAGCGATGTCTGGGCTATCTCTGACGAATCACAGGTCGATCACTTAATTGCGAAGCCAGAATCGGAGTCCTGACAGGTGAGATAAATGCGCACCCTGCAAGGGTGCGCATTGCATCGATCTGCGCTCTTCGAGCGGCAAAGTCGAATATTTTGAATTACATAGCTTCTGAACGCATTACATTTGTCTCACGACATTACCTCTGGTGGGCCAACTCACCAGCAAGGGAACAGAACATAATGAAAGGACATCATCATGCATAAATCGATTCGCGTATTAACCACTCTTTCTCTACCACTGCTTTTCGCGCAGAACGTTAGCGCAGCGACACTTGAACAGGCGGTGAAAGACAGTTTACTGTGGCATCCGCAGGTCAGTGCTTCAGTCAACAGTCGTTATTCCGCGGATCAAGATTTACGCGCAGCGAAAGGGGGATATCTGCCCACCCTTGACCTCACCGCAGGAACAGGATGGGAACAAACAGATAACGCCACTACGCGCGCAGCAAACGATCATCGCCGCGATCTACACCGGAGTGAATCCAGCATAAATCTGAGCCAGAATCTCTTTAATGGGTTTGCCACCACCAGCGAAGTTGCCAGGCAACAGGCAACCGTAAATTCCCGGGCGCACGCGGTGATGAACACCAGCGAGGTGACTGCCCTAAACGCTATCCAGACATATCTGGATGTATTAATGCGACAAAAGATGGTGCAACTGGCCGAAGAAAATCTTAAAAATCATGAACGTGTTTTTGACCAGATTCGCCTTCGTACTGAACAAGGCGTGGGCCGAACGGCAGACTTCGAGCAGGCCCAGGCTCGTCTCGCTCAAGCACAGAATAATTTGCTCACTGAACAGACCAACCTGCAGGATGCGCAAGCCAATTACTATAGCGTTGTGGGCAAAGAGGCAACGGATCTGTCACTCCCGGTTATGACTCAGATCCCCGCCTCACAGGTCGAAGCGCGTAAACTGATGCTCGAGAACAGCCCCCTTCTGAAGCAGGCTGATTCCGATGTTGAAGCCACTCGCCAACAGTATGAAGCGGCGAAATCCCGCTTCTATCCCAGTGTGGACGTTGATGTTGGCCGTCGTATGGATAATAACGTCGACGGTACGCGCGGCCACGATCAGGAATGGCAGGCGATGGTCAGGATGCGTTATAACTTATTCAATGGCGGCAGCGACAAGGCACAACTCTCTTCCTACGCTTACAAAATGCAGGAAGCCCAGGATGTCAAACGCAACGCGCTTCGTCAGTTAGATGAGGAGTTACGCCTCTCATGGAACGCATGGGAAAATGCGAAGAAACAGGTACCTATCGCAAAAGATTACGCTGAACGCAGCGCCATCGTACGCACAGCCTACCAGGAACAATTTAGTATTGGCGAACGCAGCCTGCTGGATATGCTGGACAGTGAAAACGAAGTTTTCACAGCTCAGCGCCGCTACGTCGAAATGCAATTCGTTGAGATGTTCACAACGTACCGTATCAACGCACGAATTGGCGATCTGCTGAAACAGCTCAAGATTCAGGCCCCTTCTGCGGCCCAGCCAGAAGAAGAGCAGCAAACGGCTCATGTCAATCTGCCTGAACTGAAATAAGTGATATTAGGCTCACGGGCTAATTCATCTGTTCCAGATGGACTGGCCCCTATTTTCTTTGCGCCTTAGCGAATTTTCGCTGGAATTTGAGGGTCTGAATATGGCCGCATCTCCTGATTCATTTGATCCTGTGATCACCACTGCTGAGGATTCTCTCAGAGACGACCCGCGTCAAAGTCATGACGATCCTTTGCTCGATTCGCTGATAATCGTTTGTAAACTGCACAACATCATTACCAGCCGTAACGTCTTAACGGCGGGCCTTCCCTTGCAGGCAAACTTACTCACGCAAAGTGTTTTTCCGCGTGCTGCACAACGCGCAGGGCTTAAAGCCCGTGTACTGCATCGCCCGCTGGATAAGATCTCGGCCATGTCTCTCCCCGCCATACTGCTGCTGAAAAATGAGCAGGCGGCAGTCTTGATTGGCTGGGATGAACAACATCGGGCCCGGCTGCTTCCGACGGAAACGGAAGGCGGTGAAGTGGTGCTCGACATGGAAAAACTGGCTGAAACCTACAGTGGGAAAGTGATTTTTCTTCAGCCGGAGCATGAGTTTGACAGCCAGCCAACAGCGGATATCCCGAAAACCAAAAACTGGTTTAAAGACACGCTAAAACTGTCGAAATTCCTCTACCTTGATTCCATCGTCGCCAGTTTTATCATCAATATCATCGCGATTGCGACCCCGCTCTTTGTGATGAACGTCTACGATCGCGTCGTCCCAAATCAGGCGACGGCCACGCTTTGGGTACTGGCCATTGGCATCTCCATCGCGTTTATTTTTGATCTGATTCTCAAGATATTGCGGGGAATCTGCCTCGATCTGGCGGGTAAGAAGACCGATCTGATTGTTTCCGCAGCGCTCTTTGAGCGTTTGTTGGGGATGAAAATGAAGCAACGCCCCGCAAGAGTAGGGGGATTTACGCAGAACTTTCAGGAATATCAATCCGTGAGGGATTTCCTGTCTTCGTTAACGCTTACCGCTCTCATTGACCTGCCTTTTACCTTACTGATATTGCTGGTCATTGCGATTATCGGCGGCCCGCTGGCCGTCGTTCCTCTTCTTTGTTACCCCATCGCATTACTGGTTAACTGGATGATTCAGAAGCCCTTGTTGGCTGAGGTACATAAAACTTATCGCCTCTCAACCGAACGGCAAGCCATGCTGGTTGAAACCGTCACCGGGCTCGATGCAATCAAAGTCAACAATGCCCAAAGCGAACGCCAGTACCAGTGGGAACAAATCATCAGCCAGCTCAGTAAGCTGGAGCTTCGCGTAAAATCGCTGTCCTATATAGCGGTCAATTTCACCACCTGGATCCAGCAGTTTGGAGGCGTCGTCCTGATTGTGGCCGGCGTATATAGCATCATTGCTGGCAACCTGAGTATGGGGGGCTTAATCGCCTGTTACCTGTTAAATCGCCGGGCAATGATGCCTATCGGCCAGCTTTGTGGCTTGATCACCCGCTATCAACGCGCCCGGATGACCAAAGCCACCATCGATCGAATGATGGATCTGGAACAAGAAGTTGAAAGTGATGAAGTACCGTTGAAGCGCGAAACGCTCTCTGGCGCGATAGAATTTCGTGATGTGGTTTTCCGTTATCCGCAAAACCAATATGTTTCGCTAAATGGCATCTCGCTACAAATTACGCCCGGGGAAAAAGTGGGGATTATCGGGCGTAGCGGTTCAGGTAAAAGCTCGCTGGCCAAACTATTGGTTGGTTTTTATCAGCCTGAAGGTGGGACAATCCTTATTGATGGTATTGATTCACGCCAGCTCGACATTAACGATGTTCGCCACAATATTGGTTATGCGCCGCAGGATATTCACCTGTTCAGCGGCACACTGCGTGATAACCTGCTAAGTGGCGCGGGATATGTTGATGAAGAGACGATGCTTCGTGCTGCCACTCTGGCTGGCGTGCATGAGTTTGCTCGTCGCCACCCCTCTGGCTACAACATGCAGGTGGGCGAACGAGGAATGAATTTATCTGGCGGGCAACGCCAGGCCGTCGCACTTGCCCGGGCCTTACTGCTTGACCCGCCCATCCTGTTAATGGATGAACCCACCAGCTCAATGGACAACACCAGCGAAGATTTGATCAAAAAAGCGCTTGCGCCCATCGTCAGCAACAAAACGTTGCTGCTGGTTACTCACCGGGCATCGCTCCTGTCGCTGGTAGATCGTTTGATTATTCTCGATAACGGCAAAATCATTGCCGACGGCCCTAAAGAAAGCGTCATGAATGCACTAAGGAAGGGGCAAATCCATGCGAACCGCTAACCTATTGAAGAGTCTAACAAAATGGCTTTTTGGCGATAAAAGTGCAAGCACACTCACTGCAAATGAAGTCAATAAAGCGCTGCTCGATGACTCCCCGCGCGTGGTGCGCATCACCCTGTGGGCGATTCTGGCATTCTTTGCGGTCATGCTGACCTGGGCTGCGCTGGCCGATATCGATGAAGTCACGCGTGGCGATGGCCGCGCCATTCCGTCTTCGCGTCTGCAAAAAGTGCAGAACCTGGAAGGCGGTATTGTCTCGGAAGTGTTTGTGCATGAAGGCGAAATCGTGAAGGCAGGCGCACCACTGCTGCGTCTGGACGATACGCGTTTTCGCTCAAACGCCGGGGAGTCTGAAGCTGACCGTCTGGCGCTGGAAGCGCGCATTCAGCGTCTTACCGCACAACTTGCCGATAAAGAAACGCTGGAACTGTCGCCGGAAATCACACAGAAATCGCCGGATATCGCCAATGGTGAAATGCAACTTTTCACCAGCGTCAGACAGCGGATCCATAGCGAAATTAGCGGGCTGAATGAACAACTGGTGCAGAAGAAACAGGAACTCCTGGACTATCAGGCGAAAGCCAGCCAGACCCGCCGTAGTCTTGGCCTGCTGCAACAGGAAATCAGTATGTCGGAGCCGTTGGTTGCCAGAGGGGCGATTTCGAAGGTGGAAATCCTGCGCCTGCGACGCTCGGAAGTCGACACGCGCGGCCAACTGGAATCACTCACCCTGGCTATCCCTCGCGCGGAAGCCGCCATTAAGGAAATCGAAAACAAGATTGGCGAAACGCGCGATCGTTATCGCAGCGAAGCGCTCTCCCAGCTTAACGAAGCGCGCACCGATCTCAGCAAAACGCAGGCTTCCGGTAAGGCGATTGAAGACAGGGTTAACCGTACGCTGGTGACCTCACCCGTTCGCGGTGTCGTGCAGCAGTTGATGGTCAACACCATCGGCGGGGTTATCCAGCCGGGTAGCGACCTGGTGGAAATCGTCCCGCTGGATGACACTCTGCTGATTGAAACTAAAATTCGCCCACAAGATATTGCGTTCCTGCACCCCGGCCAGGAAGCGATGGTGAAATTCACCGCCTATGACTACACCATCTATGGCGGCCTGAAAGCCACGCTTGAACAGATAAGCCCGGATACGGTGGCCGATAAAGACGGGAAAAGTTTCTACATTGTGCGCCTGCGCACCAAGAAGAATCACCTCGGTAGCGATGAAAAACCACTGGTAATCATCCCCGGAATGGTCGCCTCGGTGGACATCATAACGGGCCGAAAAACCATTCTGGCTTACCTGTTAAAACCGATTCTGCGTGCCCGGGCGGAAGCCTTCCGCGAGCGGTAATCGTGTAAACCGTAATGCCGGATGCGGCGTACTGCCTTATCCGGCCTACGTGATCTTGTCGGCCTGATAAGCGCAGCGCCATCAGGCGCAATTCAGCGCAATTGCCCACCTAAATCCTTCTCATACAGCCGATAACGTTTATAAGGCGCAGCACCAATTTTCTCAAGGATCGTCCGCATTCCCGTATTGGTTTCCAGAATCCAGGACATCTCCAGCGCATCGATGCGCCGCTTCGCAAACGGCTCGCGCAGCGCTTCAATCAACAACAGCGCAATCACCGGGCCAATCCGGCTAAACTGATGCTCTTTGCAAATGCCCATCAGCGGCACGCGCACCGTGCGTACACCGCTCACTTTTAAGCGCCACAGCAGCTTCGCCCAACCGAACGGCAACAAACTACCGTTTAAATCGGTAATCGCTTCATTAATATTGGGCATGCCCACGATAAAGCCGCAGGGCGTCGACTCAATCTCCGCAATGTAGATCATGTCATCAGGCACCAGAAACTTCAGTTGATCGCCCATCGTGGCGAATTCACGCTCGGTGAAGGGGACAAACCCCCAGTTATGTTGCCAGCCGGAGTTAAATACCTCGCGCAATATTTGCATCTCTTCGGCAAAGCGTTTGCGATTAATGCGGCGAATCGTCACCTTTTTGCGTACCTGATCCATCAGACGCGTAAGCGAGGGCGAAAACATTAAATCAGTACGTTTCATCCAATAGGCCAATAAATCAATGCCTTTGGTATATCCCTGTTGCTCTACACGCGAGCCATACCAGGGTTTACCGTGCGGCATCATCACCAAAGGCGGCGTATCAAATCCGTCAATCAGTAAGCCGCTCTCCTGATTGATGTTCAGGCTAAAAGGGCCGGTAATTTTTCGCGCCCCTTCCGCGCGTAACCATGCCTCCGCGGCCAAAAATAACGCGCTGAAAACGTCCGCATCATCAATTGCATCAATCATCCCGATATGTCCGCTGTCATCGCCGTAGCGCTCGCGGTGCAGCGTGTCGATTTGCGCGGTGATTCGCCCCACCAGCGCGCCATTTTTTCGTGCAACCCACGCCTGCCAGCGGATATGCTCCGTGCCCGGGTTCTTCTCAGAAAGGTGCTCTTTACGTTCAATCATCAGAGGCGGAATCCAGGCGGGATCGTCGCCATAAAGTGAAGATGGAAAAGAGATAAAATCCTGGCGTTCGCGCTTACTCACCACTTTTTCAACGCTAATCATAAACAACCTGCATTATATATTTTAAAAAATAACAGCAATGAATAATTTAAAAAGAGCATCTCAGGTTACTAAACAGCCCGTATTTTAGATTTACAATAAATGCCAACAAAATCGCTTATCAATTGATAAAAATAATAAATAAACGCAACAAACCCTATGTAATGAATATATTATTCAAGCCACCAAAATAAAGACCACTCTAAACTTTACCTTTCATAACAATATAAACTATATTAGCCTCGCCGAATTATCCTGTAACTTTTTAATTAAATATTATTCATGGTGTATATGTCCGACAATAACCCAACACTGACTCTGCCGATGCGCTATGCGGACTTCCCCACTCTGGTGGAAGCGTTGGACTATGCAGCCCTGAGTTGCGCCGGTATGTATTTCTACGATCGGCGCCTCCAGCTTGAGAGCACACTGAAATACCACCAGCTGCAACAACGCGCGAGAGCTGGCGCACGGCGATTGCTGTCGCTGAACATTGGTAAGGGCGAGCGCGTCGCGCTTATTGCCGAAACCAGCGCCGGGTTCGTTGAAGCCTTTTTTGCTTGTCAGTACGCCGGTTTGGTTGCTGTTCCGCTCGCCATTCCAATGGGCGTAGGGCAACGTGACGCCTACACTACCAAACTTCAGGGTTTATTGGCCAGTTGTAAACCCGCCGCAATTATTAGCAGTGATGAATGGCTCTCACTTATTGATGTAGAAAATACAGATAACGCCACGCTTCATATTTTAAGCCATGCCGACTTTAATGCGCTGGCAGAAAAAGAGGGGGAACTCCCGCTGCCGTCTCCCGATGATATTGCTTACCTTCAATATACCTCTGGCAGCACCCGCTTCCCGCGCGGTGTTATTATTACGCACCGAGAGGTAATGGCGAATTTACGCGTCATTAGCCACGATGGGATAAAATTACGCGCAAGCGATCGTTGCGTTTCCTGGCTGCCTTTCTATCATGATATGGGGTTAGTCGGCTTTCTATTAACGCCGGTCGCGACGCAGCGCTCTGTCGATTATCTGCGCACGCAGGATTTTGCCATGCGCCCGCTCCAGTGGCTAAAGCTAATCAACCAAAACCGCTGCACGGTCTCGGTTGCGCCACCTTTCGGCTATGACCTGTGCCTGCGTCGCGTCAACGATCGCGATCTGGCCGAGCTCGATCTCTCCTGCTGGCGTGTGGCGGGCATTGGCGCAGAACCTATTCCTGCGCAGCAGTTAACCGAGTTCGGCGAACGCTTTCGTCAGGCGCAGTTTGACTCTTCCGCCTTTATGCCCTGCTATGGTCTGGCCGAAAATGCGCTGGCGGTGAGCTTCTCCGCTGAAGCCGCTGGGCTGCAAGTCAATGAAATCGACCGTGATATTCTTGAGCGCCAAGGCAAAGCCGTTGCGCCCACCGCCCAAACACGCGCCATTTCCACCTTCGCTAACTGCGGCAAGGCCCTTCCAGGGCATGCCATTGAAATCCGCAATGAACTGGGTATACCTCTGGCCGAGCGGGAAATCGGTCATATCTGTATTTCCGGGCCGAGCCTGATGAGCGGTTATTTCCAGGACATGGCCTCACAACAGGAAATTCAGTCAACCGGCTGGTTGGATACCGGCGATCTGGGTTATCTGCTGGATGGCGATCTTTACGTCACCGGGCGAATTAAAGATCTGATTATTATTCATGGTCGAAATATCTGGCCACAGGACATTGAATACGTCGCGGAAAAAGAGTTGGGCATTCATGCAGGCAACGCGATTGCGTTTGTCACCGCACAAGAGCGGATTGTCTTGCAGATTCAGTGCCGTATCAACTCAGAAGAGCAGCGCCAGCAAACGCTGCATGCGCTTATGGCACGCATTCAAAGTGAATTCGGCGTGATGGCGGATATCGAATTTGTTCCTCCGCACAGCATTCCGCGCACCTCGTCCGGTAAACCCGCGCGCGCTGAGGCTAAACGACGTTATCGAAGTCCGTTCGGCGAAACCATTGGCTCGCCGCAAACTCCGGTGGCAGGTTTAGTGCAATGACGCATACGGTCGCGGTAACGGGGGGAACGGGTTTTATTGGCAGGCATATTCTTGCCAGTCTGCTTTCCCGCGGTTTTACGGTTCGAGCCTTAACCCGCGTTCCGCGTAATGACTCAAGCCATCATCTCACCTGGATCCAGGGTTCACTGGAAGACAGGAACTCTCTCGCGGAACTGGTAAAAGGCGCGCGATACCTTGTTCATGGCGCAGGTCAGGTACGTGGGCATAATGAGGATGTTTTTACCCAGTGTAATGTGATGGGCAGTCTGCGTCTGCTGCAGGCCGCCAAAGAAGGCGGATACTGCGAGCGATTTCTGTTTATCTCTTCCCTGGCCGCGCGGCATCCTCAACTCTCCTGGTACGCCAATTCGAAATATATGGCAGAACAGAAATTAGCGGCAATGTCCTCCGGGATCTCACTGGGCGTTTTCCGCCCCACAGCCGTTTACGGCTCGGGTGACAAAGAACTCAAACCGCTCTTCAACTGGCTGTTACGCGGGGTTCTTCCCCAGCTCAGCGCGGCGGACACAAAGCTCTCTTTTATTCATGCGATCGACCTGGCACAGGCCGTTACGCAGTGGTTATCCAGTGAAACCCCGCAGGCACATACCTACGAATTAGGCGACGGCACCGGGAGTTATAGCTGGAAGGATCTTCAGAACATCGGCGCCACTGCGCGTCAGGGGCCAGTCAGATTAATACCTGTTCCCCGGTATCTGCTGCAAATGATGGCGGATATCAACACGCGGCTCAGCCTGCTGACAGGAAAAGAACCGATGCTCACCCGGTCAAAAATATGCGAACTCACACATCCGGACTGGTCGGTAAACATCAAAAAGGCCGTCGACGATTTTAACTGGTCTCCAGGGATTAGCCTGACGCATGCAATACACAACAGGCTATTTTGATTATCTACATAACAGGTGTGGCAACATTTCTATGGTAAATCGTGAAAGAGTGATGGATTACATTCTCTCCTGCTTGCGGGAGATGATCGAAAATGGACGGGAAATTAAGCCTGACAGTGATCTCGTCAACGATCTGGGCCTGGAGTCGATAAAGGTGATGGATTTATTGATGGAGTTAGAAGACGAATTCGATATTTCCATTCCTATCAATATCTTGCTGGATGTCAGAACCCCTGTGCAATTGCGTGATGCTTTAATTCCCCTGCTGGAGAACCGCAATGAGTCTTTATGATAAGTTTTCACGTCTCGCCAGCGAGCGCGAGCAGTTTTCCACCTCCGGCATAACCCCCTTTGGCACCTGCATTGACGAAGTGTATTCCGCCACACAGGGGCGCATTGGCACACAACGGGTCATTCTGGCGGGAACCAACAACTATCTCGGCTTGACCTTCAATGCCGACGCCATCGCCCTGGGCCAGGCGGCGTTAGCCGCGCAGGGTACCGGCACCACCGGGTCGCGCATGGCGAACGGCAGCTACGGCCCGCACCTTGCGTTAGAGCAGGAACTGGCGCAATTCTTCGATCGTCCCAGCGCAATTGTCTTTTCTACCGGCTATACGGCTAATCTCGGCGTCATTAGCGCACTGGCAGACCACAACGCAGTGGTGCTGCTGGACGCCGACAGTCATGCCAGCATTTACGATGCCTGTACTCTGGGCGGCGCAGAGATTATTCGCTTCCGCCACAATGACGCGAAAGATCTCGAACGCCGAATGGTGCGTTTGGGCGAGCGTGCGCGTGACGCCATAATCATCGTCGAAGGCATTTACAGCATGCTCGGCGATGTGGCGCCGCTGGCAGAGATTGTCGATATTAAGCGCCGTCTGGGCGGCTTTTTGATCGTGGATGAAGCGCACTCTTTTGGCGTGATGGGGCTACATGGGCGGGGGCTGGCTGAAGCGGTCGGCGTTGAGCAGGATGTTGATATCATCGTCGGCACCTTCAGTAAAAGTCTCGCATCTATCGGCGGCTTCGCCGTCGGTGGTAAAGAGATGGAAGTGCTGCGCTATGGCAGCCGCCCCTATATTTTCACCGCCTCGCCATCGCCTTCCAGCATCGCCTCCGTGCGATCCTCTCTGCACACCATTGCCACCCAGCCCGCGCTGCGGCAAAAATTGTGGGATAACGCGCATCGTCTGTATGAAGGGTTGGAAAAACTGGGCTATCAGCTCGGTTCGCATATCAGCCCGGTTGTGCCGGTGATTATCGGGTCGAAAGAGGAAGGTCTGAAGATCTGGCGTGAACTCATTACAGCCGGCGTTTATGTGAACCTGATTTTACCACCCGCTGCACCAGCAGGAATCACTTTGCTGCGCTGTAGCATAAACGCTGCGCACAGCGATGAAGAGATCGATGCCATTATTCAGGCCTTCTCCGCGCTGAAGTCCTGAAACAAGTTCAGCCATGCGCATATCACGACGCATGGCTGACTCACTCACCGCACCAGATCGTATCTCCGCACCAGGAGTATCGCCACAATCACGCAGGCCGTCGGCAACGCCAGCGCAGTTAACGGCGCATTGAGGGCGAACAATAATCCCAGATTAACCATAATTTGATAACTGATGTAGAGCAGCAGCCCCAGAATACCGCCCATGGCTAAGCGGCTGCCGAGCCCTGACGAGCGCG
Source organism: Pseudocitrobacter faecalis (assembly GCF_965231525.1). NCBI lineage: Bacteria > Pseudomonadati > Pseudomonadota > Gammaproteobacteria > Enterobacterales > Enterobacteriaceae > Pseudocitrobacter > Pseudocitrobacter faecalis. The sequence continues at coordinate 4,064,692 of NZ_CBDDNJ010000002.1, forward strand.
GCGTAACAAAGGCAAACGGAATCGCCAGTAAGATCATTGCCAACGTTAAAACTGGCCGCCCCAGCTTTTGCCAGAGCGCCAGTTGGTACTCCATGCTGGGCTGGTATGTCTGCTTGAGATAGGCAATGTAATGATTAAGCTGACGAATGGAAAAGGTATTTCCCGGCAACGAGAGCACGTCCAGACCCATATGGGTGAAAAAGGCGTTCCACGGTAAACTTGCTTTGCTTTCAATCGTTTCCCTGCCCTCATGCCACTGTTTTTTACGCACGTCCTGAAGCACCCACTTATCGCCTTTCACAATGGTCGCTTTCCGGGCATAGATGTAGAACGCAAGTGAGAGGTCGTCGCGATAGTGAAAAATCTCCACCCCCATAGGCTGCCCCTGCTCGTTCAGTGATTTCACGGTCATAAACGTATTATCGCGACGAGCCCACAACACATTCCCGGTCATATCGATACCGTTCCCGGCGGCCATCGACACATTTCTCATTTGCAGCGCCCGCTGCTGTAAAGGCGAGGCCACCCACTCATCAATCGCCCCCAGCGATACCGCCCATATCACGCCCGCGCACAGGGCCACCATTGCAATCCTGAAAACGGAAAAACCGCTACTGCGAATGGCCGTCAGCTCACTGCTTTTCGACAGCAGCCCCAACCCGACAATTCCGCCGAGCAGCGCGATGAAGGGCCCAAGATCGATAAGGCAGCGCGGGAGCGTCATCAACACCACCAGCATCGCCTGCGTCCAGTGATAGCCGCCAGGGCTGACATCATCCAGTTCGTTGATCAGATTAAAAGTACTGAACAACGGCAGCAGCAGTCCCGCCGCCGCCGCAAAACCGGTGAAGAGGTAACGCATCAGGTATCGGCTCAATAACGTCATCGGAAAAAAGTCTGTCGCCAGGAGAAGTCGCGCGCCATCAGCACTAGCATGCCGAAAAGCATAAGAACCGGCACCAGCCAAACGCCGGGCGTCAGGGGTATCGCGCCATTCGCCACCAGCGTTCGGCAAACATTGCCGCCGTAAAAAATCGCGACGAACATCAGTGTCAGCGGGATTAACGTGGCAAAGCGCCCTTGCCGGGGTTTTACGCGGCTTAATGGAATAGCCAACATCGCCATCAACAGTGCGGTGATGCCGCGGCTTTTTCGCCACTGTAGCTCCGCATGGTCAGCCGGATCGCTGGAAACCGACAGCGTCTCAGCCGGTTTGGCTTTACGTTTAATTTCCACCCGCTGCGTCAGCGGATTGAGGTGCAATTCAAGATTACGGTAAATTTGCTCGTTATCGTCGCTGCCCTCCTGGTCGAGCGTATAGGCCGTTCCGGCGTGTAGCATCACCGTTGGCGTCAGAGGGGAAGGGTCGATCACATCAATAGATTGCGCGCGGAACAGACTGGTTTTTCCGGCTGCCGAGGTGTAAATCAGCGCTTCATTCAAATGATTCGACTTAGGATGAATCATCTCGGCCATGATCATCCGGCCGTTATCATTGACGTTGAATTTTTTCGCCTGCAAATGGCGAACGTCCAGCTCCGACTGCGATTCCTGTTCTAACAGATAGATTTGCGCATACGCCCACGGTCTACCGTACACAGAGAGCAACATCACCAGAATACTCAACGGGATAGCCAAAAACACAACCGCTTTATACAGACGCAGTGGGCTGGCGCCAGCGGCAGACATGGCGGTGATTTCCGAATCGGTATACAACTGACCCAGCGTCACGCCCACCGACACATACAGCGCGACGGGCAGCAGCATCTCAAGTGCAATCAGTACCTTATAGAACACCACGCTCAACACCACTTCCAGCGCCAGCGTGCCGTTAGCGGCTTCGGTGAGATAACGTTGTGCGCAGTAGCAGGTAAAAATGAAGATCAAAAAACCGACCATAATCAGCATCAGGCGACAGGTTCCCCCTATGATGTAGCGCTCAATCAGTTTCATGTTTAGCCGCAGACCTTTCTTTTTCAGAAATGAGCACCCATAGCAGCTTAATCACCTCGCTGACCTCTTTTCCCGTCAGGCCGCCGTCTTTGGCCCACACGATTTGCCCCTGATGGTTGAGGACAAAAATGGTGGAACTCTCTTGCGGAAGCTGCCAGCTATTGCGCCCCACGCCGCCGCCGTCGATGACAAACTGCGCCCAGGCATATCGGCGCTTATTTTTCTCAATCTTCTCACGCACGAAATAGCCGGTGCCGAAGATGACATCATCGGTATTCACAATGGTGGTAGGCTGAAACACATCGCCAGGAAAGTGCGCTTTCTCGACGGCTTTAATCAGCAGTGAATTCTTCTTTTTCGCCGATTTCCGCCCTGCGATGTACTGCACTATGCGCACTTTCCCCACCAGTTGCGCGCTGTTCCAGGGGTCATAACCAATGCTATCGTCGTCATTTAGCTGCAGCTCGCCGCCGTCACTAATGGCGATTGGCGAAACGGCCTTACCCACGACAAAATTGTGCGCCGCCGCCAGGCCGGGAAGACTCAATAGTGTTATCAACAGCATAATGGCGCATGTGCCTCTCCATCGATTATCCATCATCGTATTGAGCGTCCTTTTACAGCGGAAAGCGCGCCAGAAGCAGTTCTAAGCGCTGGCGGATGTCCTCGTCCAGCGCCACGGGCGTCTCATAGGCCAGACGATTTTCCATGTCGTCGGCCACCATCTCATCATGCTTATCGCCCATCAGCCCGTTGATGGCGGCCAAAAAGCGGGAAACCTGACATGCTTCGCGGTTATCCGGGTCAATCGACCGCAGAGTGTCGTAAAACGAAACCTGCTGGCTGATGATTTTTCGCACGTCATGGAATTCGCGCCCAGTGAGCTTTGGTCGAGCGATGATTGTCTTTAGCGTCTGCATTTGCGATCGGCGACAGGCGACAAAATTGTCAACGCTCGCCAGCGTGCTATGGCGCAAGCGGTAGCGCACCAGCCCCCATACCGGCGAGCTCAAATACACCCGTAGCAGCCTGCCGTAAAAGCCAATGACATCCTTCTTTTGATTACGAAATCCATCCTGAAAGCGCCCAAGATAGACCGTCGTTTTGCCAAACAGGAAACCGGCCTGGTGTTTTTGCAGATACAGCCTTTGGGCGAAACGCAGATGCTTATAGCGCGCACGCATATATTTGTACTGCAGGCGTTCTGCTGCAGAGAGTTCAACACCGCTTGCCTGTTTCAACGTCAGATCGAGCAAATCCTGGCGCGTTACCCCCTCTTCCCAGAATTGCAGACACAATGCATAGTTGTCCTGAATGATTTCCGGCGTGCAGTGTAAATCAATCACCGGCGGCAGGCTGACCTGCGCATCCACGTAATCGTCCTCTTCTACCGCCGTAAACAGGCGCCGGGTCACTTCAGGTGCAAAACGTTTATCCATCACTTTCCGCCCTCCGTCGATCCTTTAAAGACCAGTAAATGACGCTGAAAATAGGCCCGTAGCGTCGGCGCCAGCGAAAACAGGACGTCGAGACATTGACCAAAGAAATAAGCGAACGCCGCGCCCATCACGCCGAAAATATGCGATAGGGCGATCAGCAAAATCAGGTAACCTGCAGAGGCGAACGTTTGGGCGACGAGAAAAGCACGCTGTTTACCCGCCATGAGCAGCAGCGACTCCTGCGGGAAGCCCACCATCGAAATCACTATGGCCGCCAGCATGACCTGAATTAAGTCGTACGCTTCAAGGTATTTCACACCGAACACCAGCGAGATAAGCGGTTTGCCGACCACAATCACCAGCAGCGCGACCAAAATGCCAATCCCGCCGGCCAGCAGCGCAGAACGAATGCCCAGCATCCACGGACGCTTTGTGCGTGGGTCAAGGCGCATCACTTCCGGATAAAAACTTTTGCTCAGCAAGCTGGCAGGCGTACCCGCCGCATCAAAGAAAGTCATGGCAATTTTAAACAACCCCGCCGCCGCTGGCCCCAGCACTACGCCTACCAGCACGGTGCTGCATGAGTTGCGGGCCGCCCAGATGGAGTGCGCGATGTTGGTTGACCAAACGAACCCCCAGGCGCCAGGTATCCGTCGCGCGGATTCAAACAACCGGGGACGCAGTGCACCATGAATATGGCGGCGCCGCAGTTCGCGGGCGGCAAACCACCAGTACATTGTGCCGCCGACCAGATTCGAGGCGTACCAGGTAATCACAAATCCGGCGAAACCAAAATCACCGTAATACGCAATTACGCTACCCAACGCGCGCAGAAAAGGCTTTGTCGCCTGCTGAATAGCAATCAGATCAAATCGGTCGACCGCTCGCAAAATGCCGGTCGGCGTGGATGACGCCATCGAGGGAATCAACGTGCAATAAAGCATGGCTAACCAGAAGCTTTGCGCATCCAGCCCCATGGAATGAGAGAGAAATGGCAGCAGCGCCATGCCACCAACAATAGCAACAGCCCCGCTGGCGATATCCAGACCGAAGGAAAACGACACCACATCACGAAACTGCTGCGGGTTATTATTTTCCAGTGCGGGCGTGCCGTACTGAACCACCAATTGCCAGGTCTGAAACTTGATGAAATCGCTGATGGATTTGGCGTAAGACTGCACAACCACCAGCACGCCAAACATCGCCGGCGTCATGCCCTTACCGGCACAAGAGAGTGCCAGCAACCCCAGCAGAGCGCTCACCACATTACTGGAGCCTAAATACGCACTATTGCGAATAATGGTGCGGAACGCGCCATCAGAAAACCAATTTTTCATTGTAATAATAACAGTCCGTCAGGCTCTAATATTCAACAAAGAATTAAATACTTTGCATTCATAATTTAATTAAATGCTTTATTAGCAGCCGTTCATATTAATTCGCCACACGCTGGCGTTTTGAAATCGCAGCCACCTCAGAGGCTGCCGACAATGCTTTTTTCAGCACCTCGGCATAAGGTGCGCGCGCATCCAGCTCTATAATGCGTGAACCGTTGTAGTGAATTCTCGACATCACGTCGATTTTATCCCGCAGCTCTTCATAATCATGATCGGGCTTTCGCGAAAACGCTGTCTCGACATCAATCATCAGTCGAATAATTAAATCTGGTTGATAGCGCGCCATGTTCTGATATAGCAACGTCTCGCGCGCTGCCAGTCGCTGCTTTATTTTCCCCGTCGCGCGCTCAATGCCGATACCCGGCCCATCGTAATAAAAGCCGGAGATTTCTGCCTGGGGGAAGCGGTCGCTCACCACCAGCACGCCACGTTGCGTCAGTTGCTGAACCCTGCGTAACTTCACTCGCCGACGAAGCGAAAAGGCGAACATAATCAACGCGGCCCAAAGCGCTGGCGATCGGTTTTTCATGCTCTGCGTCTTCGACGACTTCGCGGCCAGTCGCCGCTCAAGCCAAACACCAATCAGCGGTAACTTTTTGATTTTGTCGCCATCTTCTCCTGAAAGCAGCCCCAGATACCGACGCTCAGTAACCCACTGCATTTGTAGCTGTTTCACCAGATCCGTGGTCAGGGTTGATTTACCGGTGCCATCGCAGCCCACCACCGCAATCAGACCAGAAATAGATTCGGTCTGAGGCACTGTGGCCGGGGTGAGGTTGGTTGTTTCCATGGTGTTCACTCTTGAATTCGTCACAATCAGATTGCGGCAATCAGGAAAGCGCGGATTGAATCGAACGTAATGATTCAGCGAGGACGGCATCCGCTGGCTGGCGTCCATCCAGCTCAAGAATGGGCGCATTGTTAAAATTGAGTGTAGGGATCACGGTAGTTTTCTCATGCAGCGCCGCCAGTGAATGATCGGGCTTGCGGCTGAAGGCCGTTTGCTCATCAATCGCGAGGCGAATCAATAACACAGGGATATAAGAAGCCATCCAGCGATATAATTTCAGTTCTTTTTTTCTGAGCAGACACACCCAGCCGTTACCGCCTTGCGTCTTTGCCAGTTGCGGGCCATCAAAACGAAAACCGGGCACTTCCACCTGCGGGTAGCGGTCGGTTATCAATACATAACCTTGCTGGCTTTTGCGCAGCATTTTGCGAAACTTCCAGCCCCGCCAGCAGGAGAGTAAAAAGATAACCAGCGCGCTAACGTTGCCCGGCGGTAAGGAAGGATAGTCATGAACCCTGGCGGCTTTGGCACGTAAATACCGGCCAAACGGCGCACCGATAATCGGCAGCTGCGTAATCCATTCGCCAATACGCCCGGAGGATTGCCCAAGATAAAGTAATTGCGTAGGCAGGTTTACGGCAAGCTTTTCAACCAGCGCCGAAGCCAGTGTTGATTTACCGGAACCATCACAACCGACAATGGCAATCACTCTGACAAAAGGTGGATTAACCTTTTGAATATTATATTGGCTCATGGAAAATCCATTATTAAAGAAATGATTGTATATTACTGGCATTGTGCTCAGAATATCTTTTCGGCATTGTCGTGACAATAATTAAATGTCAGCATGCGATAAACTATCGTCACGCTTAAATACATTTATCAAAACAATATTTAATATGAATATATTAAATAAGGAATTTATTTATGCAGTCAATAACACCGCCGGTTATTGCCGTTATTGGCAGTGACGGCTCCGGTAAATCCACTGTCTGTGAACGTCTGATTACCACCTTAAAAAAATATGGCCCTGCAGAACAGGTTCATCTGGGAAAACAGGCTGGCAACGTTGGTCGTGCCGTGACCAAACTCCCCTTAATGGGTAAATCACTGCATAAAACCATAGAACGCAACCAGGTGAAAACGGCGAAAAAATTACCCGGCCCGCTTCCCGCGCTGGTAATTACCGCTTTTGTTGTACGCCGCCTGCTCCGTTTTCGCCATATGCTGGCATGCCATAAAAAAGGATTAATCGTGTTAACCGATCGCTACCCTCAGGCGCAGATCCCCGGCGCTTACGACGGTACCGTTTTTCCGCCCAATGTGACCGGTAGCCGTTTTGTTTCATGGCTGGCTGAATGTGAACGCAAGGCCTTCCACTGGATGGCCAGCCATAAACCGGATTTAGTCATTAAACTGAACGTTGATCTTGAGGTAGCCTGTGCGCGGAAACCCGATCATAAGCGAGAATCGCTGGCACGGAAGATAGCGATTACCCCGCAGCTCACATTTAACGGCGCCGAACGGGTTGATATCGATGCGAATAAACCACTGGATGAGGTGCTGAACGACGCGGAAAACGCGGTGATGCGCTTTATGGAGCGCCGGGGGTATACGCCGTTGTCACAGGGCTGATTACCCTGTTAAGCCCGGTATATCACCGGGCTTAAGGGGTGTCACTCAGATAAGCTGCAGCGCAATCCAGTACAGCGCCCCGGATAAAAAGATGGCGGCTGGCAGCGTGAAGATCCACGCCATCAAAATACTGGTCACCGTTTTACGCTGTAAGCCGCCACCATCCACCAGCATGGTGCCTGCGACAGCGGAAGAGAGCACATGGGTGGTGGAAACGGGCATCCCGATGTAGCTCGCCAGACCGATAGACATGGCCGCTGTAATTTGGGCGGACATCCCCTGGGCGTAGGTCATCCCTTTCTTGCCAATTTTCTCACCAATGGTCATCGCCACACGTTGCCAACCAATCATCGTGCCGATACCCAGCGCCAGCGCTACGGCCATGATTATCCAGACAGGCGCATACTCAATCGTGCTCAGAATGTCGCTTCGCAGTTTTTTCAACATCTGCTGATCGTTAGGATTCACACCTTCTGACTTCGCCGCTTTTTCTGCGGTATCGGAGATGCAGAGCATAATGCGGCGTAACTGACTACGCTGACTCGCATCTAACGCGCTGTAGTGAGTTATATTACCTGCGAGCAAGGTTTTCACACGATCGAAAGTCTCCATCGTATTCGCCGGATGGCAGTGAAACGCGCCAGATTGCCTATCAGCTGTCTGTGCAGTCGCCACCGGTTGCTCCGTTGTGGTGATGGCTTTCAACAGCGCCGGACGTTGCTCAAGGAACACCTCAAAGTTGTTGATGGCATCGCGGGTACGGGCAATTTCGTATCCTGATGCGTTCATGTTGACCACAAAACCGGCAGGCGCGATCCCGACGAGCACCAGCATCACCAGACCAATTCCTTTTTGACCATCGTTCGCACCGTGGGAAAACGCCACGCCCGCCGCCGAAACGATCAACGAGGTTCGTGTCCAGAACGGGGGTTTTCTCAGGCCACCTTTCTTTTTACGTTCTTCGGGCGAACGGTGGATACGGGCGCGTTTTTTGGTGCCGCTCCAGAAACGGCGCAGTAAAAAAATCAGCCCGCCCGCCAGCACCAGGCCCACAATCGGCGACACAATTAAAGAGGTGAAGATTTTCGTCACTTCGCGCAGATTTAATGCGTCAACCACAGAGTTGCCATTCATTATCGCGTTGGTAAGTCCAATGCCGATAATCGCGCCAATCAAAGTATGCGAGCTGGACGCCGGCAAGCCGAAAAACCAGGTTCCCAGGTTCCAGATAATTGCCGCCAGCAGCATCGAAAAGACCATTGCCAGCCCATGCGAAGACCCCATATTCAGCAGCAAATCCGTCGGTAGCATATGCACAATGGCGTAGGCCACGCTAAGGCCGCCCAACAGTACACCAAAAAAGTTGAACGCTGCGGCCATAACCACCGCCAGCCGTGGGTTCATGGCGCGCGTGTAGATAACCGTCGCCACCGCGTTTGCCGTATCGTGGAAGCCATTAATCGCTTCATAGAACAGGACGAATGCCAGAGCAAGCAATAATAAAAGCCCGGTGTATATATCCAAGCCCATAAATAAATTTAGCATATATATAATTGCGCCATATTAAAATAATGAACCGGCGCATTATCGGGGAGTTTAGCTATTCGGGCAAAGTGAATTGTATTTTTTTAGTCCCTGAACAATAAATATAACCTTATCCACTTAAAATAATTTTCATATCCAATAAATCACCCGAAATATATCTAAAACATGAATGCTTCGCTAGAAAAAGAAAAAGGTCAAATAGCAATTTTTGTTGAATGTTTCCAAAAAAAAACCGGGTAAGACTTGCGTCTACCCGGCTCGATTGTCAACTCACGATTACTCGTTAATTTTTGGATGCTGCTGCACCAACCGCGTACGTTGCTCCTGAAGCGTCGCGATTTCGGCATCGATATCTTCGATTTTATGCTCGATGTTATCGTGATGCTCCTGCAGAATTTCTCGCGCTTCTTCGATATCCGATGCGGCAGGCGTCGCACCTTTCAGCGGACGGTTGGCCGTTTCTTTCATGGTAAGGCCAGTAATCAGGCCGATCACCGCAATCACCATCAGATAGTAAGCCGGCATCATCAGGTTCTGCGAGGTTTCCACCAACCAGGCCGCCAGCGTCGGCGTCAGACCGGCAATCAGTACGGAGATGTTAAACGCCGCAGCCAGCGCACTGTAGCGAATATGCGTTGGGAACATCGCCGGCAGCGTCGATGCCATCACGCCGGTAAAGCAGTTCAGGATCACCGCCAGTAACAGCAGGCCGGCGAAAATCAAGCCAATCACGTTGCTGTTAATCAGAATAAAGGCCGGTATCGCAAACACCAGCAGCGCCACGCTACCAATAATGACGAACGGACGACGACCAAAACGGTCACTCAACAGGCCCATCACCGGCTGCACAAACAGCATACCAATCATGATGGCGATAATAATCAGCACGCCATGATCTTCCGAATAGTGCAGGTTATGCGACAGGTAGCTCGGCATATAGGTCAACAGCATGTAATAGGTGACGTTGGTTGCGATAACCAAACCAATACACGCCAGCAGGCTACGCCAGTGTTTCGTGGCAATTTCTTTAAAGGAAACTTTTGGCCCGTCCTGTAAACCCTGACGGTCACCCTGCTCAAGTTTATCAACGTGCTGCTGGAACGCTGGCGTCTCTTCCAGCGCATGGCGCAGATAGAGGCCAATAATCCCTAACGGCAGCGCGATAAAGAACGGAATACGCCAGCCCCATTCAAGGAAGTTTTCCTCACCGACCACGGTGGAAATCAGCACGACCACGCCCGCACCCAGTACGAAGCCTGCGATAGAACCGAAATCTAGCCAACTGCCCATAAAGCCGCGTTTACGGTCAGGTGAATACTCCGCAACGAAGATGGATGCCCCGGTATATTCGCCACCCACCGAGAAGCCCTGCGCCATTTTACACAGTAACAGCAGGATAGGAGCCCAAATACCGATAGAGGCATACGAGGGTATCAAACCAATACAGAACGTACTGATCGACATAATAACGATGGTGATCGCCAGAATTTTCTGACGTCCATATTTATCGCCGAGCATTCCGAAGAACAATCCACCCAGCGGGCGAATTAAAAACGGTACGGAGAACGTCGCCAGCGCGGCAATCATCTGCACGCTGGGGTCGGCGCCCGGGAAGAAGACTTTACCTAAGGCGTAGGCCACAAAGCCATACACACCAAAGTCGAACCATTCCATAGCATTACCAAGCGAGGCCGCGGTGATGGCTTTACGGAGCTTGGCATCATCGATAATCGTGACATCACGTAGCGTGATCGGCTTAACTTTTTTCCTTCGAAGCATGGGTATTCCTCGTTTACTGTCGCCGTTAACGCACACCCTGTGGAGTCGAACAGCGCACTGTTCGCATGGTGTACGGAGGAGTCGGGAAAATGCAGACTCCTGTTAATCAAGCGTAGCAGGTTTGCTTGTACTGCTAGCGCGCCCCTTGCGCGGGAGCGCATTTGGGGATGACAGCGTCGCTTTACACGTCATGACGTGGCGATCGCTCCCGGTGCAATCAAACCTGTTGACGCCTGTACAGGCAAAATACAGGTGGTTAAAAAATCCCCGGAATGTTGGTTCCGGTCTGGACTCAGGCCTTTTACCCTACCAGCGTTTAAATTTGTGATCAACTTCGCAAATAAATGCACGCTGTTGTTAAGTTGAGTCGAAATTCGTAAATAAGTTCAATCTTAATGGTTTTTTGCGTCAACGCGCTGACGCAGTGTGTTACCAAAAACACACTCAAAAATGTCAAATAACCCGAGAAACAATTACCCGCTTTATTATTTTCGCAAGATAAATCTCATCATATAAATTCACAAAGTTTTCACAGCAAAATTTGCGCACTCCGCAGTAGGTTAGATTTCGTCAAAATATGTGATCGATATAACTAAAACACTGTTTTATTTTGATTGAATCATAATTCCACCAAATGCATCATAGTTTCAGGAACAGCACCACGGGGCTTTTCAGGAAGAATGTCTTCCTCGTTGTACCCACCGCGTTCCGGCCGCATGGACAGAGATACCCGAAAGGACTGATTCGGGTAACTGGTTGAAATTATTATTCTTAACCTCTTCCGTCGTTGTTCAGATGAGAAGCGAGGATGCAATATGAAAATTAAAGCCACAATGGAAAGAATCCCTGGCGGGATGATGCTGATCCCTTTACTGCTGGGTGCCGTATTAAACACTTTTGCGCCTAACACCGGCGAATACTTTGGTTCATTCACAAAAGGCATGATTGGCGGCACGGTGCCGATTCTGGCTGTCTGGTTCTTCTGTATCGGCGCTTCAATCGATTTACGCGCAACCGGAACGGTTTTACGTAAATCCGGCACGCTGGTGCTGACCAAAATTGGCGTCGCCTGGATTGTAGCGCTGATTGCAGCCATGTTTATTCCGGAGAACGGTATCCAGACCGGCTTCTTCGCGGGGCTCTCCGTGCTGGCCATCGTTTCCGCCATGGATATGACCAACGGCGGCTTATATGCCAGCCTGATGAATCAATATGGTACGAAAGAAGAATCCGGCGCATTTGTGCTGATGTCTTTAGAATCTGGCCCGCTGATGACCATGGTTATTCTCGGTTCTGCCGGTCTGGCCTCTTTCGAGCCTCACCACTTCATCGGCGCGGTGCTGCCATTCCTGATTGGCTTTACGCTCGGTAACCTGGACCACGACCTGCGCGCCTTCTTCAGCAAAGCCACGCCGGTACTGATTCCGTTCTTCGGTTTCGCGCTGGGTAACACCATCAACCTGAACGTGATTATGGACACCGGCCTGCTGGGTATTGCGCTGGGTGTTGCTGTCATCATCATCACCGGTATCCCACTGATTATTGCTGACCGCGTAATTGGTGGCGGTAATGGTACCGCGGGCGTCGCGGCCTCCTCCGCAGCGGGAGCGGCAGTCGCTAACCCGGTGATTATCGCCCAGATTAACCCGTCGTTTGCCCCGGTTGCCGCCTCAGCCACCGCGCTGGTAGCAGCAAGCGTCATCGTCACCGCGATTCTGGTACCTATTATCACCGCGTTGTATGCCAAACGTTTCGGAAAAGTGCCCGCAACGGAGAGCCCTGCCACCGCCAGTGTCTCTCAGGCTGCTCACCACTAACATCCCCCGCCCCCTCTTCGGAGGGGGTTCTGTTCCCCCTTCAGGAATAACGCCGACAAAAGTGTGGTTTTGCGCTATCATTAGCGACTGTTTGCGGCATTATGCCGGTTTTTAGGGGCTTATTGCCCTTTCGCACTTTTGAGGAAATCCCCATGTCATTACCCCACTGCCCGAAATGCAATTCCGAATACACTTACGAAGATAACGGCATGTACATCTGCCCGGAATGCGCCCACGAATGGAACGACGCTGAACCCGCACAGGATAGCGATGAGCTGATTGTGAAAGATGCTAACGGCAACCTGCTGGCCGACGGCGACAGCGTCACCGTGGTGAAAGATCTGAAAGTCAAAGGCAGCTCTTCGATGCTGAAGATCGGCACCAAAGTGAAAAACATTCGCCTGGTGGAAGGTGACCACAACATCGATTGCAAAATCGACGGATTCGGCCCGATGAAGTTGAAATCTGAGTTCGTTAAAAAGAACTGATTTTATCTGTTGGCACGCAATCGGTAGGCCGGATAAGGCGCACGCGCCGCATCCGGCAACCGTGCCAAATGCCTGATGCGACGCTAACGCGTCTTATCAGGCCTACAACCTCCCGCCCCCTCATCTGTACAAAATTCGAACTACACTTAATGGGCTCTTCTTACCTGAGGTAACGATTATGCCGTTAAGTCCCTATATTGCTTTCGCCGGAAACTGCGCCGATGCCATCGCCTACTATCAACAGACGCTGGGTGCGGAACTGCTCTACAAAATCACCTTTGGCGAAATGCCGAAAGATGCGCAGGAAAGCAGCGACGGCTGCCCCTCCGGCCAGACCTACCCTGAAAACGCCATCGCCCACGCCAACCTGAAAATCGCAGGAAGCGACATCATGATGAGCGACGGCGCGCAAAGCGGAAATACCGGTTACAGCGGCTTTACGCTGGTGCTGGATACTCAGGACGTCAACGAAGGAAAACGCTGGTTCGATAGCCTGGGCGCAGAAGGCCAGATTGAGATGGCCTGGCAGGAAACATTCTGGGCGCACGGTTTCGGCAAAGTCACCGATCGCTACGGCCTGCCCTGGATGATCAACGTCGTCAAACAGCCTGGCGGATAACTCTGCGGGAGGCGCGTCCTCCCGCTGTCATCATTTTCACCATAACTCTTCATCTTCGCGTCACCCACGCTTAACCCAACTGTCACAATAATTCGCCACGATGGAGCCACTTTTTTAGGGAGGCTCCAGCATGCAAACGATTATCCGCGTCGAACAACTGAGCAAAACCTTTCATCAGCATCAGGCGCTGCACGCGGTTGATCTGAACATTCATCACGGTGAAATGGTGGCTCTGCTTGGGCCGTCGGGTTCCGGCAAATCCACCCTTTTACGTCACTTAAGCGGCCTGGTTGTCGGCGATAAAAAGCCGGAATGTCGCGTTAAACTGCTGGGCCGCACCGTCCAGCAAAATGGCCGTCTGGCGCGCGATATCCGCAAAAGCCGCGCCCATACCGGCTACATCTTTCAACAATTCAATCTGGTGAATCGCCTGAGCGTACTGGAGAACGTGCTGATTGGCGCGCTCGGCAGCACGCCGTTCTGGCGCACCTGTTTTAGCTGGTTTACCCGCGAGCAGAAACAGCGGGCGCTACAGGCGCTGACCCGCGTAGGCATGGTGCACTTTGCCCATCAGCGCGTTTCCACGCTCTCCGGTGGCCAGCAGCAGCGTGTGGCGATTGCCCGTGCGCTGATGCAGCAGGCGAAAGTGATTCTGGCAGACGAACCGATCGCCTCGCTGGATCCGGAATCAGCCCGCATCGTGATGGACACCCTGCGCGACATCAACCAGAACGACGGCATCACCGTGGTCGTCACGCTGCACCAGGTGGATTACGCCCTGCGCTACTGCGAACGCATCATCGCCCTGCGTCAGGGGCATGTTTTCTATGACGGCAGCAGCCAACAGTTTGATAACGAACGTTTTGACCATCTCTACCGCAGCATCAACCGCGTCGAAGAAAACGCGAAAGCTGCCTGACATCCCCATCATTGAGGAAAACGAATGAACGCGAAGATCATTGCCTCGCTGGCCTTCACCAGCATGTTCAGCCTCAGCACCCTGTTAACCCCGGCGCACGCCGAAGAGCAGGAAAAGGCGCTGAATTTCGGCATTATTTCAACGGAATCACAGCAAAACCTGAAACCGCAATGGACGCCGTTCTTGCAGGATATGGAGAAGAAGCTGGGCGTGAAGGTAAACGCCTTCTTTGCCCCGGACTACGCGGGCATTATCCAGGGAATGCGTTTCAACAAAGTGGATATCGCCTGGTACGGCAACCTGTCGGCAATGGAAGCAGTGGATCGCGCCAACGGCCAGGTCTTCGCCCAGACGGTCGCGGCGGATGGATCGCCGGGTTACTGGAGCGTGCTGATCGTCAACAAAGACAGCCCGATCAACAATCTGAACGATCTGCTGGCGAAGCGTAAAGATCTCACCTTCGGCAATGGCGATCCTAACTCCACCTCTGGCTTCCTCGTCCCCGGTTACTACGTCTTCGCTAAAAACAATATCTCCGCCAGCGACTTCAAGCGCACGGTGAACGCCGGGCATGAAACCAACGCGCTGGCCGTCGCCAATAAGCAGGTGGATGTCGCTACCAACAACACTGAAAACCTCGACAAGCTAAAAACCTCCGCACCGGACAAGCTGAAAGAGCTGAAGGTGATCTGGAAGTCGCCGCTGATCCCGGGCGATCCGATCGTCTGGCGCAAAAATCTTTCCGAAACCACCAAAGACAAGATCTACGACTTCTTTATGAACTACGGCAAAACGCCGGAAGAGAAAGCCGTACTGGAACGTCTGGGCTGGGCACCGTTCCGCGCGTCCAGCGACCTGCAACTGGTACCGATTCGCCAGCTCGCGCTGTTTAAAGAGATGCAGGGCGTGAAAGGCAATAAAGGGCTGAATGAGCAGGACAAACTGGCGAAAACCACCGAGATTCAGGCGCAACTGGATGATTTAGACCGCCTGAACAACGCGTTAAGCGCGATGAGTTCGGTGAGTAAAGCGGTGCAGTAATGTGCTCAATCGGCCCCCTCTCCCTTGAGGGAGAGGGTTAGGGTGAGGGGGAAAATGTGCACGCTGATGCCCTCACCCCGGCCCTCTCCCACAGGGAGAGGGAGAAAACCGGCACCACATTTAGCAACGAACGCGATCGGTCCCCTCTCCCTTGAGGGAGAGGGTTAGGGTGAGGGGGAAATGCGCACGCTGATGCCCTCACCCCGGCCCTCTCCCACAGGGAAAGGGCGAAAACCGGTACCACATTTAGCAACGAACGCGATCGGTCCCCTCTCCCTTGAGGGAGAGGGTTAGGGTGAGGGGGAAATGTGCACGCTGATGCCCTCACCCCGGCCCTCTCCCACAGGGAGAGGGAGAAAACCGGTACCACATTTAGCAACGAACGCGATCGGTCCCCTCTCCCTTGAGGGAGAGGGTTAGGGTGAGGGGGAAATGCGCACGCTGATGCCCTCACCCCGGCCCTCTCCCAAAGGGAGAGGGAGAAAACATTAAACGGAGCCAAACATGCAAACCATCACCCTCGCCTCACCCAAGCGCAGCTGGTTCTCGCTCTTCAGTTGGGCCGTTGTTCTTGCCGTGCTGGTCATCTCGTGGCAAGGCGCGGAAATGGCCCCGCTCACGCTGATTAAAGACGGCGGCAACATGGCGACTTTCGCCGCCGACTTCTTCCCGCCCGATTTCAGCCAGTGGCAGGATTACCTCTCCGAAATGGCCGTCACGCTGCAAATCGCCGTCTGGGGCACCGCGCTGGCGGTGGTGCTTTCCATCCCCTTCGGCCTGATGAGCGCCGAAAACCTGGTGCCGTGGTGGGTGTACCAGCCCATTCGCCGCCTGATGGATGCCTGCCGTGCCATTAATGAAATGGTCTTCGCCATGCTGTTCGTGGTCGCTGTCGGCCTCGGCCCGTTCGCTGGCGTGCTGGCGTTGTTTATCCACACCACCGGTGTGCTCTCCAAACTGCTTTCCGAAGCGGTGGAAGCCATTGAACCCGGCCCGGTGGAAGGCATTCGCGCCACTGGTGCCAATAAACTGGAAGAGATCCTCTACGGCGTGCTGCCACAGGTGATGCCGCTGCTGATTTCCTATTCCCTCTATCGCTTCGAATCCAACGTGCGTTCCGCCACCGTCGTCGGCATGGTCGGCGCGGGCGGAATTGGTGTCACCCTGTGGGAAGCGATTCGCGGTTTCCAGTTCCAGCAAACCTGCGCCCTGATGGTGCTGATTATCGTCACGGTCAGCCTGCTGGATTTCCTCTCTCAACGGTTGCGTAAGCACTTTATCTGATTAGCGAGGCATTGAAAGCTATGCACTTGTCTACACATCCGACCAGCTACCCAACACGCTATCAGGAGATAGCCGCAAAACTTGAGCAGGAGCTTCGTCAACACTACCGCTGCGGCGACTATCTCCCCGCTGAGCAGCAACTGGCGGCGCGCTTTGAGGTAAACCGTCACACCCTGCGCCGCGCCATCGACCAACTGGTGGAGAAAGGCTGGGTACAGCGCCGTCAGGGCGTCGGCGTGCTGGTGCTGATGCGCCCGTTCGATTACCCGCTCAATGCCCAGGCGCGTTTCAGCCAGAACCTGCTGGACCAGGGTAGCCACCCAACCAGCGAAAAACTGCTATCGGTGCTGCGCCCCGCGTCTGGTCACGTCGCTGACGCGCTGGGGATCACCGAAGGCGAGAACGTTATCCACCTGCGCACCCTGCGCCGGGTCAACGGCGTCGCGCTCTGTTTGATTGACCACTACTTCGCAGACCTCACGCTCTGGCCGACGCTGCAACGCTTCGACAGCGGCTCGCTGCACGATTTTCTGCGCGAGCAAACGGGGATTGCGCTGCGCCGCAGCCAGACGCGGATCAGCGCCCGCCGCGCCCAGGCCAAAGAGTGCCAGCGCCTTGAAATCCCGAATCTGTCGCCGCTGCTGTGCGTGCGCACCCTTAACCACCGTGACGGTGAAAGCAGCCCGGCGGAGTACTCCGTCAGCCTGACCCGCGCCGACATGATTGAATTCACTATGGAGCACTGAATGCACGCAGATACCGCGACCCGCCAGCACTGGATGTCCGTACTGGCGCACAGCCAACCGGCTGAACTGGCAACGCGCCTCAAGGCGCTGAACATCACCGCCGACTATGACGTTATCCGCGCCGCCGAAACGGGCCTGGTGCAGATTCAGGCGCGGATGGGCGGCAACGGCGAACGTTTTTTTGCCGGCGACGCCACGCTCACCCGCGCCGCCGTACGCCTGACTGACGGCACGCTCGGCTACAGCTGGGTGCTGGGGCGTGATAAACAGCACGCCGAACGCTGCGCGCTGATTGACGCGCTGATGCAGCAATCTCGCCACTTTCAAAACTTATCAGAAACGCTTATTGCCCCGCTGGACGCTGACCGTATGGCACGCATTGCCGCACGCCAGGCCGAAGTGAACGCCAGCCGGGTCGACTTCTTTACGATGGTTCGCGGAGACAACGCATGACCCTGGAAACCGCTTTTATGCTTCCCGTGCAGGATGCCCAGCACAGTTTTCGTCGCCTGTTAAAGGCGATGAGCGAGCCGGGCGTAATCGTCGCCCTGCATCAACTCAAGCGCGGCTGGCAGCCGCTGAATATCGCCACCACCAGCGTGTTGCTGACGCTGGCCGATAACGACACGCCGGTGTGGCTTTCCGCGCAAGTAAGTAACGATATCGTCAGCCAGAGCCTGCGTTTTCATACCAACGCGCCGCTGGTCAATCAACCGGAACAGGCGACCTTCGCGGTGACGGATGAAGCGATTACCCCCGAGCAGCTCAACGCCCTTTCCACCGGCACCGCCGTTGCGCCGGAATCGGGCGCGATGCTGATTTTACAGGTCGCCAGCCTGAGCGGTGGACGCATGCTGCGCCTCACCGGCGCGGGTATTGCCGAAGAACGGATGATCGCCCCGCAGCTACCGGCGTGCATTCTGCACGAACTCACCGAGCGCCCACATCCGTTCCCGCTCGGCATCGACCTGATTCTGACCTGCGGCGAGCGCCTGCTGGCTATCCCACGAACCACTCATGTGGAGGTGTGCTGATGTACGTTGCCGTGAAAGGGGGCGAAAAGGCGATCGACGCCGCCCACGCCCTGCAAGAGAGCCGACGCCGGGGCGATACTGATTTGCCTGAACTGAGCGTCGCCCAGATTGAACAGCAGCTTAACCTCGCGGTGGATCGCGTGATGACCGAAGGTGGTATTGCCGACCGCGAACTGGCGGCACTGGCGCTGAAACAGGCCAGCGGCGATAACGTTGAAGCGATTTTCCTGCTGCGCGCCTACCGCACGACGCTGGCGAAGCTGGCGGTGAGCGAGCCGCTCGACACCACGGAGATGCGTCTCGAACGCCGTATTTCGGCGGTATATAAAGATATTCCCGGTGGCCAGCTGCTTGGCCCAACCTACGACTACACCCATCGCCTGCTCGATTTCACCCTGCTGGCGAATGGCGAAGCGCCGACGCTGACCACCGCCGACAGCGAACAGCAACCGTCGCCGCACGTCTTCAGCCTGCTGGCGCGTCAGGGGCTGGCGAAGTTTGAAGAGGATAATGGCGCTCAGCCGGATGACATCACCCGCACGCCACCGGTTTACCCCTGCTCACGCTCCTCCCGTTTGCAGCAGTTAATGCGCGGCGACGAGGGCTATTTGCTGGCGTTGGCCTACTCCACCCAGCGTGGTTACGGGCGCAATCACCCGTTCGCAGGCGAAATTCGCAGTGGCTATATCGACGTCTCTATTGTGCCGGAAGAGCTGGGATTTGCGGTGAACGTCGGTGAACTGCTGATGACCGAGTGTGAAATGGTCAACGGTTTTATCGACCCGCCGGATGAACCGCCGCACTTCACGCGCGGCTACGGGCTGGTGTTCGGCATGAGCGAGCGCAAAGCGATGGCGATGGCGCTGGTCGACCGCGCTCTGCAAGCGCCGGAGTACGGCGAGTACCCCACAGGCCCGGCGCAGGATGAAGAGTTTGTGCTGGCGCATGCCGACAACGTCGAAGCCGCAGGCTTTGTCTCGCACCTCAAACTCCCGCACTACGTCGATTTCCAGGCCGAACTGGAGCTACTCAAACGTCTGCAACAGGAGCAGAACCATGGCTAATCTGAGCGGCTACAACTTTGCGTACCTCGACGAGCAGACCAAACGCATGATCCGCCGCGCCATCTTAAAAGCGGTAGCGATCCCCGGTTATCAGGTACCGTTTGGCGGGCGCGAGATGCCGATGCCTTACGGCTGGGGAACCGGCGGCATTCAGCTAACCGCCAGCGTGATTGGCGAGAGCGACGTGCTGAAGGTGATTGACCAGGGCGCGGACGACACCACCAATGCCGTGTCGATCCGCAACTTCTTTAAGCGCGTGACCGGGGTGAATACCACCGAGCGCACGGACGATGCGACGCTTATCCAGACACGTCACCGCATTCCCGAAACACCGCTGACGGAAGATCAGATCATTATCTTTCAGGTGCCGATCCCGGAACCGTTGCGCTTTATCGAGCCGCGTGAGACGGAAACCCGCACCATGCACGCGCTGGAGGAGTACGGCATCATGCAGGTGAAACTGTATGAAGATATCGCCCGCTTCGGTCATATCGCCACCACATATGCCTATCCGGTGAAGGTAAACGATCGCTACGTGATGGACCCGTCGCCCATCCCGAAATTCGATAACCCGAAAATGGACATGATGCCCGCCCTGCAACTGTTTGGCGCGGGGCGCGAGAAGCGTATTTATGCCGTGCCGCCGTTTACCCGCGTGGAAAGCCTCGATTTTGACGATCACCCGTTCACCGTTCAGCAGTGGGATGAACCCTGCGCGATTTGCGGATCAACCCACAGCTATCTCGACGAAGTGGTGCTGGATGACGCCGGAAACCGCATGTTTGTCTGCTCCGATACCGATTACTGCCGCCAACAGAGCGAGGCGAAAAGCCAATGAATCAACCGTTACTTTCGGTCAATAACCTGACCCACCTTTACGCACCCGGCAAAGGCTTTAGCGATGTCTCTTTTGATTTATGGCCGGGGGAAGTACTCGGCATTGTCGGGGAGTCCGGTTCCGGGAAGACCACGCTGCTGAAATCGATTTCCGCTCGCCTGACGCCGCAGCAGGGGGAAATTCACTACCAGAACCGTTCGTTGTACGCAATGAGCGAGGCCGACCGTCGTCGCCTGCTGCGCACCGAATGGGGCGTGGTGCATCAGCATCCGCTCGACGGCCTGCGCCGTCAGGTGTCAGCAGGCGGCAATATCGGCGAACGCCTGATGGCAACCGGGGCGCGTCATTACGGCGACATTCGCGCTACCGCGCAGAAGTGGCTGGAAGAGGTGGAAATTCCGGCTAACCGTATCGATGACCTGCCGACCACCTTTTCCGGCGGCATGCAGCAACGTTTGCAGATCGCCCGCAATCTGGTGACGCATCCGAAGCTGGTGTTTATGGATGAGCCAACGGGCGGGCTGGATGTGTCGGTGCAGGCGCGCCTGCTCGACCTGCTGCGCGGCCTGGTGGTGGAGCTGAACCTGGCGGTGGTGATCGTCACCCATGATCTGGGCGTCGCCCGCCTGCTGGCGGATCGGTTGCTGGTGATGAAACAGGGTCAGGTGGTGGAGAGTGGGTTAACCGACCGCGTGCTCGATGATCCACATCATCCGTATACCCAGTTGCTGGTGTCATCGGTTTTGCAGAATTGAGTTGCAACACCTTGCGCGCTGCTCCCCTCACCCCGGCCCTCTCCCGCAGGGAGAGGGAGAAGAACGTGCCGAATTTAACACCGCGCATAATCGATCCCCTCTCCCTCAAGGGAGAGGGTTAGGGTGAGGGGGCAATGTGCGCGCTGCTCCCCTCACCCCGGCCCTCTCCCGGAGGGGAGAGGGAGAAGAACGTGCCGAATTTAACACCGCGCACAATCGGCCCCCTCTCCCTCAAGGGAGAGGGAGAAGAACGCGCCGAATTTAACACCGCGCACAATCGGTCCCCTCTCCCTCGAGGGAGAGGGTTAGGGTGAGGGGGCAATGCGTGCGCCGATCCCCAATATGCGAACCACGAGGCGAAAAATGATTAACGTACAAAACGTCAGTAAAACCTTCATTTTGCACCAGCAAAACGGCGTGCGCCTGCCCGTCTTACAACGCGCCTCGCTCACCGTCAACGCAGGCGAATGCGTGGTGCTCCACGGTCACTCCGGCAGCGGCAAATCAACCCTGCTGCGCTCGCTGTACGCCAACTATCTGCCCGACGAAGGGCAGATCCAGATCAAACACGGCGACGAATGGGTAGACCTGGTCACCGCGCCAGCGCGCAAAGTGGTGGAAATTCGCAAAACCACCGTCGGCTGGGTGAGCCAGTTTCTGCGCGTCATCCCGCGCATTTCGGCGCTGGAAGTGGTGATGCAGCCGCTGCTCGATACCGGCGTACCGCGTGAAGCCTGCGCCGCTAAAGCCGCGCGTCTGCTCACTCGCCTGAACGTGCCGGAACGCCTGTGGCACCTTGCGCCATCGACCTTCTCCGGCGGCGAACAGCAGCGCGTCAACATCGCTCGCGGCTTTATCGTCGATTACCCCATTCTGCTGCTCGACGAACCTACCGCCTCGCTGGACGCCAAAAACAGCGCCGCCGTAATCGAACTGATCCGCGAAGCCAAAGCCCGCGGCGCGGCCATCGTCGGTATCTTCCATGACGAAGCCGTGCGCAACGACGTCGCCGACCGCCTCCACCCAATGGGAGCCTCTTCATGATTATCAATAACATTAAGCTGGTGCTGGAAAACGAGGTAGTACACGGCTCGCTGGAGGTACAGGACGGCGAAATCCGCGCCTTTGCCGAAAGCCGGAGCCGCCTGCCAGAAGCGATGGACGGCGAAGGTGGCTGGCTGCTGCCGGGGCTGATTGAGCTGCATACGGATAACCTGGATAAATTCTTCACCCCGCGCCCAAAAGTGGACTGGCCCGCCCACTCGGCGATGAGCAGCCACGACGCACTGATGGTGGCAAGCGGCATCACCACCGTGCTGGATGCCGTGGCGATTGGCGACGTGCGCGATGGCGGCGATCGGCTGGAGAATCTGGAGAAGATGATCAACGCTATCGAAGAGACGCAGAAACGCGGCGTCAACCGCGCCGAACACCGCCTGCATCTGCGCTGCGAACTGCCGCACCACACCACGCTGCCGCTGTTTGAAAAACTGGTGCAGCGCGAACCGGTGACGCTGGTGTCGCTGATGGATCACTCCCCTGGCCAGCGCCAGTTCGCCAACCGCGAGAAGTATCGCGAATATTATCAGGGCAAATACTCGCTCACCGATGCGCAGATGCAGCAGTACGAAGAGGAACAGCTGGCGCTCGCCGCACGCTGGTCGCAGCCGAATCGCGAAACCATTGCCGCGATCTGCCGCGCACGCCAGATTGCGCTCGCCAGCCACGATGACGCCACGCACGCCCACGTCGCCGAATCCCACCAGCTTGGCAGCGTAATCGCCGAATTTCCCACCACGTTCGAAGCGGCAGAAGCCTCACGCAAGCATGGCATGAACGTGCTGATGGGCGCGCCGAATATTGTGCGCGGCGGTTCGCACTCCGGCAACGTGGCGGCAAGTGAACTGGCGCAGCTTGGCCTGCTGGATATCCTCTCTTCCGACTATTACCCCGCCAGCCTGCTGGATGCGGCGTTCCGCGTCGCCGATGACGAGAGCAACCGCTTTACGCTGCCGCAAGCGGTGAAACTGGTAACCAAAAACCCGGCGCAGGCACTGAATCTTCAGGATCGCGGGGTGATTGGCGAGGGTAAACGCGCCGACCTGGTGCTGGCGCATCGCAAAGGCAACCACATTCACATCGACCACGTCTGGCGTCAGGGGAAAAGGGTGTTCTGAAGATGGGAAAACTGATTTGGTTGATGGGGCCATCCGGCTCCGGGAAAGACAGTCTGCTGGCGGAACTCCGTCTGCGGGAACAGACGCAGCTACTAGTGGCGCATCGCTACATCACGCGTGACGCCAGCGCCGGAAGTGAAAATCATATAGCCCTGAGCGAGCAGGAGTTTTTTGCCCGCGCGGGGCAGCAACTCTTCGCGTTGAGCTGGCATGCTAACAGCTACTATTACGGTATCGGGCTGGAGATCGACCTTTGGCTACACGCCGGGTTCGACGTGGTGGTTAACGGCTCGCGCGCGCACCTGCCGCAGGCGCGGGCACGCTATGAATCGGCCCTGCTGCCTATCTGTTTACAGGTGTCACCGGAGATCCTGCGCCAGCGCCTGGAAAAGCGTGGCCGAGAAAACGCCAGTGAAATTAACGCCCGTCTGGCGCGCGCCGCCCGCTATACTCCACAGGATTGCCATACGCTCAACAATGACGGCAGCCTGCGCCAGTCGGTCGACACGCTGCTGACGCTGATTCATCAGAAGGAGAAACACCATGCCTGTTTGTGAGCTTCGCCCAGCCACGCAGTACGATACCGACGCGGTTTACGCATTGATATGTGAGCTAAAACAGGCGGAGTTTGACCATCACGCGTTTCGCGTGGGCTTTAACGCCAACCTGCGCGACCCAAACATGCGCTACCATCTGGCGCTGCTGGATGGCGAAGTTATCGGCATGATCGGCCTGCATTTGCAGTTTCATCTGCATCATGTCAACTGGATCGGCGAAATTCAGGAACTGGTAGTGATGCCGCAGGCGCGCGGTTTGAACGTTGGTAGCAAGTTGCTGGCGTGGGCGGAAGAAGAAGCCCGCCAGGCCGGGGCCGAAATGACCGAGCTTTCCACCAACGTGAAGCGCCACGACGCGCATCGTTTCTATCTGCGCGAAGGCTACGAGCAGAGCCACTTCCGCTTCACCAAGGCGCTGTAACATGAGCCTGACCCTCACGCTCACCGGCACCGGCGGCGCACAGGGCGTTCCCGCATGGGGCTGCGCGTGCGCGGCGTGCGCCCGAGCGAGACGCTCGCCGCAGTATCGCCGTCAGCCGTGCAGCGGCGTGGTGAAGTTTAACGACGCGATCACCCTGATCGACGCCGGGCTACACGATCTCACCGATCGCTGGTCGCCCGGATCGTTCCGACAGTTTTTGCTGACGCACTATCATATGGATCACGTGCAGGGGCTGTTCCCGCTACGCTGGGGCGTGGGCGACACGATCCCGGTCTACGGCCCGCCGGATGAACAGGGCTGCGACGATCTGTTTAAACATCCGGGCCTGCTTGATTTCAGCCACACGGTGGAGCCGTTTGTGGTGTTCGATTTGCAGGGATTGCAGGTGACGCCGTTGCCGCTCAACCATTCAAAACTCACTTTCGGTTACTTGCTGGAAACGGCGCACAGCCGGGTGGCGTGGCTGTCTGATACCGCAGGGCTACCGGAAAAAACGGTGAAATTTTTACTTAATAATCATCCGCAGGTGATGGTGATTGATTGTAGCCACCCACCGCGCGCGGATGCGCCGCGTAATCACTGTGATTTAAATAGCGTACTGGCGCTGAATGAGGTTATCCGCTCGCCACGGGTGATTCTGACGCATATCAGTCACCAGTTTGATGCGTGGCTGATGGAGAACGCGCTTCCGCCGGGGTTTGAGTCCGGGTTTGATGGGATGGTGATTAGGGTGGAGTGATGGGGTTGGTCATGTGCGCGCTGATGCCCTCACCCCGGCCCTCTCCCACAGGGAGAGGGAGAAAAGGCGCAGTCGGTTCCCTCTCCCTGTGGGAGAGGGTTAGGGTGAGGGGCCATGCCAGCACCTACTCCCCTCACCGCTCATACTCATCTTCCAGCCTCTGCCGCTCATCCTCTAACTGCCGGCGTTCCTGATCAAGCTGGCGCTGGCGGTCATCAAGTTGCCGGCGTCGATCCTCCAGTTGGCGGCGACGGTCGTCATATTGCTGGCGGCTGTTATCGTTCCGATAACGCCCATCGTCGTAATCACGATCGTCATCATCGCTGGCGCGGTCGCTGGAAGGATTGTAAGCATCATTAATCGCCTGTTGAATGTTGCCTATCGCATCATCAATCACATCAGCATGCGCAAGCGGGCTCATCAGCACAAACAACAAGACGGTAAGGTAACGTTTCATCAGGAAAGTCTCACACAACCAGAGTGAGATGACGTTAATGAAACGTTAGAAAGTAAAACAGCGGAGTATTCTCAAATTTGAATAGCACAATAACCTAACGATAATAGTTAATTCGATCACAACCGAAATATCCACAGCAAAAAGTTATTATTATAATGTTCTCCATTT
This sequence comes from Pseudocitrobacter faecalis, assembly GCF_965231525.1. Lineage (NCBI taxonomy): Bacteria > Pseudomonadati > Pseudomonadota > Gammaproteobacteria > Enterobacterales > Enterobacteriaceae > Pseudocitrobacter > Pseudocitrobacter faecalis. The sequence goes on from NZ_CBDDNJ010000002.1 coordinate 4,090,375, forward strand.
CACCTTTCTTATTATTTATTTCACAAATAATTAAATGGAGATTAGATATTTTATGAATGGAACATTCAAATTAACCAAAACCTGCCTGGCGCTGACCGCCATTATGGCACTAATGAGCCAATCGGTGGGTGCGGCAGAAACCGCTAAAGACGCCAGTACATTTACGAAATCCGTCAATCAGCAATATCAGCAATCCCTCCCATTTAACAATCGCCAGGATTTTGAAGACGCCCAGCGTGGCTTTATCGCGCCATTGCTTGATGAAGGGAAATTAAGAACACCGGACGGTAAAGTTTATTATCGTGCGCTGGATTACCAGTTTGATATTAATGCGCCAGCACCGGACACCATCAACCCAAGCCTGTGGCGTCAGGCACAGGTCAATGGCATCTCCGGGCTGTTTAAAGTGACTGACCGCATGTACCAGGTGCGCAGCCAGGATATTTCCAACATCACCTTTATTGAAGGCGATACCGGCATTATCGTCATCGACCCGCTGGTGACCCCCAACTCCGCCAAAGCCAGTCTCGATCTCTATTTCAAACACCGCCCGCAGAAGCCGATTGTGGCGGTTATTTATACCCATAGCCACGCAGACCACTATGGCGGTGTAAAAGGGATTGTTTCTGAAGCCGATGTGAAAGCTGGCAAAGTGCAGATCATCGCCCCGGAAGGCTTTATGGAGGAGGCGATCAGCGAAAACGTGCTGGCGGGGAATATCATGAGCCGCCGCGCGCTGTACTCTTATGGGCTGCTGCTGCCGCATAATGCCCAGGGTAATATCGGCAACGGCCTCGGCGTAACGCTCGCCACCGGCGACCCGAGCATTATTGCTCCGACGCACTCCGTCACCAAAACCGGTGAAAAACTCACGATCGACGGTCTGGATTTCGAATTCCTGATGGCACCAGGCAGCGAAGCGCCGTCTGAAATGCACCTCTACATTCCGGCGCTGAAAGCCCTGTGTACAGCGGAAAACAGCACCCACACCCTGCATAACTTCTACACCCTGCGCGGCGCGAAAACCCGTGATACCGCGAAGTGGACTGATTATCTGAACGAAACGCTGGATAAATGGGGCTCGCAGGCCGAAGTACTGTTTATGCCGCACACCTGGCCGGTGTGGGGAAATCAGCACATCAATGATTACATTGGCAAATATCGTGACACCATCAAGTACATTCATGACCAGACGCTGCATTTAGCGAATCAGGGTTACACCATGAATGAAATCGGCAATATGATTCATCTGCCGGAAACGCTGGATAAAAACTGGGCCAGCCGTGGCTACTATGGTTCTGTCAGTCATAATGCCCGCGCGGTGTATAACTTCTACCTCGGCTACTACGATGGTAACCCGGCGAACCTGAATCCGTATGGTCAGGTGGATATGGGTAAACGCTACGTTAAAGCGCTGGGCGGCTCTGCACATGCTATCAACCTCGCACGTGAAGCCTACAACGAGGGCGACTACCGCTGGGCATCTGAACTGCTGAAACAGGTGATTGCAGCCGATCCGGGCGACCAGGTTGCGAAAAATCTGCAGGCCGACACCTTCGAACAGCTCGGCTATCAGGCTGAATCCGCCACCTGGCGCGGTTTCTACCTGACCGGCGCAAAAGAGCTGCGTGAAGGCGTGAAAAAATTCGAACACGCCAGCACTGCCTCTTCCGACACCATTAAAGGCATGACCGTCGAGATGCTGCTGGATTACCTGGCAGTACGTCTGGATAGCGAGAAAGCCGCAGGTAAAAACATAAGCCTGAACTTTAATTTCTCCAATAACGATAATATGAATTTATCGTTGGAAAACAGCGTACTGAACTACCGTAAAACCCTGCAACCGAAAGTTGATGCGTCGTTCTATATGAGCCGTAGCGATCTGCACGACGTACTGGTGGGTCAGGCAAAAATGGCCGATCTGGTGAAAGCGAAGAAAGTGAAAATTATTGGCAACGCTAATAAATTAAATGAAATTATTTCTTGCATGGATAAATTCGAGCTGTGGACAAATATTGTCACGCCGAATTAATCATTTTGAAAACGTGATAAACGCGCCCCGGCTTATGCCGGGGCACTCGAATTATTCACTGGCCGGATAATCAATTCCGCAAGTTAAATCAATTTTGCCGTGTTCGCGCTGATTATACTTTTCAGTTCAACCGGGCGACTTTTATTCAAAATTAACAGGAATATTAATAGCTCCATTTATTATCCAGGAAAATAAAACATGGGTAGGTTTTTTTCTTTTTCAGGCAAGCTGCTTCTGCTTCCCCTGTTTTTGCTGTCGGGCTGCACCTTTTCACCCGCGATACCGGTGATAGGCGCGTATTACCCTGGCTGGCTTTTTTGCATTATTGGCGGCGTCATCCTGACGCTTATCGTCCGCCGCATTCTTATTCGCACGAACAGCACGCCGCATCTGGGCTACCCAGGGCTGGCCTATACCGCGCTATTCGCCCTTTTCTCCATGCTGTTATGGCTGGCCTTCTTCTAATTCTATTGAGACGCACACATGGAAAGTACGCCCAAAAAACCGACCAATAAAAAGGCGCCTGCCCTGATTCTGGTGATGGCGGCTATTGTCGTTATGGTTTATGTCATCTGGCGCCTGGACAGCGCGCCCTCCACAAATGATGCCTATGTTTATGCAGACACCATTGATGTCGTGCCGGAAGTCAGCGGCCGCATTGTCGACATGGCCGTGCACGATAACCAACGGGTTAAGAAAGGCGATGTGTTAATGCGCATCGATCCCCGCACTTATGAAGCCAACCTGGCGAAAGCCAAAGCCTCACTTGAAGCGCTCGACAAACAAATTATGCTGATGCAGCGCAGTGTTAATGCCCAACAACACGGCGCTGATTCAGTAGAAGCGGCGGTCGCGAAAGCGCGCGCCGCCGCCGCCCAGGCGACCAAAACGCTGAATCGCACCGAGCCGCTGCTGGCGCAGGGCTTTGTTTCCGCTGAAGACGTTGACCGGGCCCGGACAGCGCAACGTGCCGCAGAAGCCGATCTCAATGCTATCCTCGAACAGGCAAAACAGGCCGCCAGCGCGGTTAGCGGCGTCGATGCGCTGGAAGCCCAGCGCGATGTGGTGCGGGCGGATATCGCACTCACCGAGCTGCATCTGGAAATGGCGACCGTGCGCGCGCCGTTTGATGGTCGTGTGGTGGCGCTGAAAACCAGCGTCGGTCAGTTCGCATCAGCCATGAAACCGGTTTTCACCCTGATTGATACTCACCACTGGTACGTGATCGCCAATTTCCGTGAAACCGAGCTGAAAAACATCCACAGTGGTACTCCCGCCACCCTTCGCCTGATGAGTGACTCCGGCAAAACATTTTCCGGCAAGGTCGATTCTATCGGCTACGGTGTAATGCCGGACGACGGCGGCATGGTGCTCGGTGGCCTGCCGCGCGTGTCCCGCTCCATTAACTGGGTTCGCGTCGCCCAACGTTTTCCGGTGAAAATTTTGGTCGAGAATCCGGACGAAGAGATGTTCCGCATCGGCGCATCAGCGGTTGCTAACCTTGAGCCGCAATGATGAAGGCGCTTGATTATCTGCCGCTCCCACTGGTTAAACTGCTGGGTTTCTTTCATGCAGAGCTCAGTGAACAGCGCCCGGGTCGCTTCCCGCAGACAATGCAGCTCTGGGCGGGCTGCTTACTGGTGGTGCTCATCTCCATGACCTTCGAGATCCCCTTTGTGGCGATCTCGCTGGCGGTGCTGTTTTACGGCATCCAGTCCAACGCTTTCTACACCAAATTTGTGGCGATTCTCTTTCTGGTCGCCACGGTGCTGGAAATCGGCAGCCTGTTCCTGATTTATAAATGGTCTTACGGCTATCCGCTGGTGCGTATGGTCATTGCCAGTCTGATCCTTATTGGCTGTATGTTCCTGATGCGTACCCATAAGCTGGGGCTGGTGTTCTTCGCCGTGGCGATTGTGGCGATTTACGGGCAAACTTTTCCGGGGATGCTTGATTACCCGGAAATTGTACTGCGCCTGACGTTATGGTGCATCGTGGTCGGGCTTTACCCGACGCTGCTGATGGTGTTGATGGGCGTGCTGTGGTTCCCGGCGAGGGCGATTAGCCAGATGCGCAGCGGGCTTTGCGCACATTTGCAAGAAGCCGCCACACGCTTAACGCAGCCTGATTTACCGGTCAGTGACAAACAGCTTGAGCGCGACGCGCTGGCGCTGCAAAAACTGAACGTTTTCTGCATGGCGGACGACGTCGAGTGGAAAAACCATTGCGCCTGGTGGCAAACCTGCGTGGCAACTGTAACTTACCTGCGCACGACGCTTAACCGCTTTGATACCGCCGCCTGGGCGCATGATCCGGCGGTGCAGGCGTTGCTGGCTACACTGGCCACAGAAATGAATGCGCTGTGTGCGGCCATTCGCGTCGGTGATGCGTGGCGCGGAGACTGGCAACCAGACGAACAGCAGCTTGCCGCCGCGCAGCGTTGCGGTCTGGCGGGCGTGTGTCAGGCAGTGAGTCAGCTTGGCAAAATGGCCCCGGACACCCCGCCTGCGCCTGCCGTAAAACAGCCGTCGATGGCCGCCGATGCCTGGACGAATCCGGTCTACATCCGCTATGCCCTGAAAACGCTACTGGCCTGCATGGTGTGTTATGTCTTTTATTCCGGCGTCGACTGGGAAGGCATCCACACCTGCATGCTCACCTGCGTGATCGTGGCGAATCCCAGTATCGGCTCCTCTTATCAGAAGATGGGGCTGCGTTTCGGCGGTGCGTTTCTCGGCGCGATTCTGGCGCTGCTGTTTACCCTGCTGGTCATGCCATGGCTCGACAATATTGTTGAGCTGCTGTGCGTGCTGGCGCCGATTTTCCTGCTTGGCGCATGGCTGGCGACCAGTTCCGAACGCTCCTCTTACATCGGCACGCAAATGGTCGTCACCTTTGCCCTCGCCACGCTGGAGAACGTGTTTGGCCCCACCTATGACCTGGTAGAAATCCGCGACCGTGCCATTGGGATCCTGATTGGCACCGCCGTCTCTGCGGTGATCTACACCTTTATCTGGCCCGAAAGCGAAGCCCGCGCACTGCCCCAGAAGCTGGCGGGCGCGCTGGCAATGATCGCCAAAGCGATGCGTCTGCCACATACCCAGGGTGGCGCGGCGCTCAGCGGTTACCTGCAATTGCGCATCGGCTGCCACGCAGCGTTAAACGCCAGTGAAGAGATGTGCGAACGCGTGGCGCTTGAGCGTCATCTTCCTGTCGATGAACGTGAACGGTTAATCAGCCACAGCCAGGCGGTGATCCGTCAGGGGCGTGAAATCCTCAATACCTGGGATAAACAACCCGACGCACACTACGCCGCCGCACTCGCTGATGCGCTGGACGCCTACGCCAGCGGGCTGCCGCAGAACTGTAGCGCCACCCCCACATTGAGCCCGGCTGCGCACGCCAACCCGACCGCGCAGCACATCACTCTTTTACCCGACTGGAGCAACCCGCCGCCCCCAGAGGCCGCGCGGGCGCAAGGAGCTATGCCACAATGACCCGACATTTTTCCCGCTTGCTGATTTGCAGCCTGCTCGGCACCACCACGCTGCTCTCAGGCTGCGCGTTGATCCGCAAAGATGGCACGCCGAGCCCGCAGATCGCCCCCGAGCAAATTAAGCTCGCCGACGACATTCATCTGGCAAGCCAGGGCTGGCCACAAGCGCAATGGTGGAAGCAATTTCACGATCCGCAACTGGATGCGCTGATCGCTAAAACCCTTGCCGGTTCGCATACGCTGGCCGAAGCAAAGCAGCACGAAGAGAAAGCGCAATCGCAGGCTGAACTGCTGGAAGCCGGTTCACGGTTGCAAATGGCGGCGCTGGGTATGCTGAACCGTCAGCGCGTTTCGGCCAGTGGCTTTCTGAGCCCCTACGCCATGGATGCGCCGCGTTTAGGGATGGACGGCCCTTACTATACGGAAGCGACCGTCGGCGTAGTCGCCGGGTTTGATCCCGATTTGTGGGGCGTACATCGTTCAGCCGTGGAAGCCGCCATTGGCGCGAAAAACGCGGCGCTGGCGGAAACCGCCGCCGTCGAACTGTCGCTGACCACCGGCGTCGCCCAGCTTTATTACAGCCAGCAGGCTAACTACCAGATGCTTGATTTGCTGGAGCAGACGCGTGATGTGATTGATTACGCGGTGCTGGCCCATCAAAGCAAAGTGAAGCAGGGGCTGGAGGCGAAAGTACCGTGGCACGGCGCGCGCGCGCAGTTACTGGCGGTGGAAAAACAAATCGCCGCAGTAAAAGGGCAAATCAAAGAGACGCGGGAATCGTTGCGCGCCATCATCGGTGCGACCGATATGCCGGACATCAAACCGGTGGCGCTGCCGCAGGTTGATACCGGGCTGCCATCGTCGCTCTCCTATGAACTGCTCGCTCGTCGCCCGGATCTTCAGGCTATGCGCTGGTATGTACAAGCCTCGCTAAGTCAGGTCGATGCCGCACGCGCCCTCTTCTATCCGAGCTTCGATATCAAAGCCTTCTTCGGCTTCGACGCCATCCACCTTGAGGATATGTTCAAAAGCCCGAGCAAGCAGATTAACTTCATCCCCGGCCTGCGTCTGCCGCTGTTTGACGGTGGGCGTCTGAACGCTAATCTGGCGAGCACGCGCGCCAGCAGCAACATGCTGATTGAGCGCTACAACCAGTCGGTGCTCAACGCGGTTCGTGATGTGGCGATTAACGGCTCGCGCCTGCAAACACTCAACGACCAGCGCGTGATGCAGACCGAACGCGTCGACGCCGCGCGTTATACCCAGGCCGCCGCACAAGCCGCCTACAAGCAAGGCCTTGGCAGCCGCTTGCAGGCAACCGAAGCGCAACTTCCGGTGCTGGCAGAACAGATGTCGTTGATGATGCTCGACACCCATCGGATCATTGAGAACATCCAGCTCATTAAATCGCTGGGCGGCGGCTATCAGGCCATTCACCAAAAGTAACCCTCACGCCGCGTGCCCCGTCACGCGGCGCCTCTTCGACACGTCAAAACTGACGACAGACTGTTTTTCGTCAGGGTTTTGTCTAAAAAATCCCCGTAATATCCGTGGATACCCACAATAAAAACATGGCATAGAACCTGCATAATGAGGTCGTTATGCGCGTCCGCGCTGATTGAAACTGGAGCAAGACCGATGAAAAAAGTCGTCACGGTTTGCCCGTATTGCGCCTCAGGTTGCAAAATCAACCTGGTGGTCGATAACGGGAAAGTCGTTAAGGCTGAAGCGGCGATGGGGAAAACCAACCAGGGCACGCTGTGCCTGAAGGGTTATTACGGCTGGGATTTTATCAATGATACCCAGATCCTGACTCCGCGCCTGAAAAGCCCAATGATCCGTCGCCAGCGCGGCGGCAAGCTGGAAGCCGTCTCCTGGGACGAAGCCCTGAATTACGTTGCTGACCGCCTGAGCGCGATCAAAGCAAAATATGGCCCAGACGCCATTCAAACGACCGGCTCCTCGCGTGGCACCGGTAATGAAACCAACTATGTGATGCAAAAATTTGCGCGCGCCGTTATTGGTACCAATAACGTCGATTGCTGCGCACGTGTCTGACACGGCCCATCGGTTGCAGGTCTGCACCAGTCGGTCGGTAATGGCGCAATGAGTAATGCCATCACAGAAATTGATAACACGGATCTCGTGTTCATCTTCGGGTATAACCCGGCAGATTCACACCCGATTGTGGCGAATCACGTGATTAACGCCAAACGCAATGGGGCAAAAATTATCGTCTGCGATCCGCGCAAAATTGAAACTGCACGTATTGCTGATATGCACATCGCATTGAAAAACGGCTCGAACATCGCGCTGCTCAATGCCATCGGGCATGTCATTATCGAAGAAAATCTGTATGACCAGGCGTTCGTTGCGGGTCGTACCGAGGGCTTCGAAGAGTACCGTAAAATTGTTGAAGGCTATACACCGGAGTCCGTCGAGGACATTACCGGCGTGAGCGCGCAGGAAATTCGCCAGTGCGCCCGCATGTATGCTTCCGCGAAAAGCGCGGCGATCCTGTGGGGCATGGGCGTGACTCAGTTCTATCAGGGCGTGGAAACCGTGCGTTCTCTGACCAGCCTGGCGATGCTGACCGGCAACCTTGGGAAACCAAGCGTCGGCGTAAACCCGGTTCGCGGTCAGAACAACGTACAGGGCGCGTGCGATATGGGCGCACTGCCGGATACTTATCCGGGCTATCAGTACGTCAAATTCCCGGAAAACCGCGAGAAATTCGCCAAAGCCTGGGGTGTTGAGAGCCTGCCGGAACACACCGGTTATCGCATCAGTGAGCTGCCGCACCGCGTCGCACACGGTGAAGTGCGCGCAGCCTACATTATGGGTGAAGATCCGCTCCAGACTGACGCTGAACTCTCTGCCGTGCGTAAAGCGTTCGATGAGCTGGAACTGGTGATTGTGCAGGACATCTTTATGACCAAAACCGCCTCGGCGGCTGACGTCATTCTGCCATCCACCTCCTGGGGTGAGCACGAAGGGGTTTACACCGCGGCTGACCGTGGCTTCCAGCGTTTCTTCAAGGCCGTTGAGCCGAAATGGGACCTGAAAACCGACTGGCAGATTATCAGTGAAATCGCCACCCGCATGGGCTATCCGATGCACTACAACAACACCCAGGAAATCTGGGATGAGTTGCGTCATCTTTGCCCGGACTTCCTTGGTGCAACCTATGAAAAAATGGGCGAGCTGGGATATGTCATGTGGCCGTGCCGCGATGAATCTGACGCCGACCAGGGAACGTCGTATCTCTTTAAAGAGAAGTTCGACACACCAAATGGTCTGGCGCAGTTCTTCACCTGCGACTGGGTTGCGCCTATCGACAAACTGACTGACGAGTATCCAATGGTACTGTCGACGGTGCGTGAAGTTGGGCACTACTCCTGCCGTTCAATGACCGGTAACTGTGCGGCACTGGCCGCGCTGGCGGATGAACCAGGCTACGCGCAAATCAACACGGCTGATGCGGCACGCCTCGGCATTGAAGATGAAGCGCTGGTATGGGTCAATTCACGCAAAGGGAAAATCATTACCCGTGCTCAGGTGAGCGATCGCCCGAACAAAGGCGCGGTGTATATGACCTACCAGTGGTGGATTGGCGCGTGTAACGAGCTGGTGAGTGAAAACTTAAGCCCGATTACCAAGACGCCAGAATATAAGTACTGCGCGGTCAACGTTGAGCCGATTGCGGATCAACAGGCGGCAGAGCAGTATGTGATTCAGGAATACGACAAGCTGAAAGCCCGTCTGCGCGAAAGCGCGTTGGGTTAATGATGGGGAGCCCCCCTCACCCCGGCCCTCTCCCAAAGGGAGAGGGTGAAAACCGGCGCTGTATTTAAGTACGTGCACCATCGGTTCCCTCTCCCTTTGGGAGAGGGTTAGGGTGAGGGGGCAAACCAACAAAAACGGGGATGAAAATCATCCCCGTTTTTTTATTGGCAAACGTTACATATTCGCTTTCTTATCAAATTTACCGAGCACATCGCGTTCATACGCCAGCGCTTTTTTGCGGTCAAATTTGTGTTCCCACTTGGCGATAACCAGCACCGCCAGGGCATTACCCACCACGTTCAGTGCGGTACGCGCCATGTCGAGGATACGGTCAACGCCGGCGATAAACGCCAGTCCTTCCAGCGGAATACCCACGCTGCCAAGCGTTGCCAGCAGTACCACAAACGATACGCCCGGTACGCCAGCAATCCCTTTCGAGGTTACCATCAGCGTCAGCACCAGAATAATTTCCTGCCAGATGGAAAGCTCAATGCCGTAAAGCTGCGCGATAAAGATCGCCGCAATACTCTGGTACAGCGTTGAACCATCCAGGTTGAAGGAGTAGCCAGTCGGCACCACGAAGCTGGTGATTGCCGGCGGCGCCCCATAGGCCTCCATCTTCTCGATAATACGCGGCAACACGCTCTCGGAACTCGCCGTAGAGTAAGCCAGAATCAGTTCATCTTTAAGGATGAAGATCAGCGTCCAGATGCTCAGTTTACACATGCGTGCAACCGCACCCAGCACCACCAGCGCGAAGAACAGGATCGCGGCATAAACAAGAATCACCAGCTTCGCCAGCGGCCACAGTGAAGCGAAACCAAAGTTTGCCACCGTCACCGAGATCAGCGCGAAGACCCCCACCGGTGCATAACGCATCACCATATGGGTCACTTTAAACATGGTTTCGGAGATAGAACGGAAAACGGTAACCAGCGGTTCACGATGCGTTGCAGGAAGAGAGGAAAGACCCAGACCAAACAGCACCGAGAAGAAGATGATTGGCAACATATCGCCCTTCGCCATCGACGCGATGATATTGGTCGGCACCAGTGAAAGAATGGTGCCCATCAGGCCATGCGCATGGCTCTGTACATCCGCCGTGGTGCTTTGGTATTTCGAAATATCCACCGTCGCCAGTTGCGACATATCAATGCCCGCGCCCGGTTGGAAGACGTTGGCAAGCGTAATCCCGAGGATAATCGCCACCGTGGTGATCACTTCGAAATAGATAATGGTTTTTGCGCCAATACGGCCAAGCTGTTTGGCATCGCCCACGCCCGCAATCCCCACGATAAGCGTGGAAATCACAATCGGTACGACAATCATTTTAATCAGATGGATAAAGATATCACCCGCCGGTGATAAGAGGTTAGCAATCAGCCATTCACGGCTATCACTATGATAATGCAGGTAACTACCCAGCAGGATGCCCAGAATAAGGGCAATCAAAATCTGCCAGGCGAGGCTGATTCTCGTTTTTTTCATAACAACAGACTTCCTCAATGAAAGCTATCATTCCAAAAGGGAATGACATCTACTTGAAAGGGATGATTTGTGTTGCGTTTGTTTATGGGGTTTTTTAACGCGCAGTATCAGTATCATCTGGACGGTATCTTGCGCAACCCTTTAAGAACAGGGCTTTTCACTTCAAACATGCATATTCTCATTAATTTCTACCAATAAACTATTATAAGTTTTTGTTATAAATAATATTTTTTTGACACAATTTTCATAAATAACTCCTGGCAATTATTTCCCTTCAAAGAATCGAATGCACATTATTTGAACAATTCTAATAATGCGTGATCTGCCGCCCAAATAGTAAACAAAGCTCGCAATACCCCTACAATTAACTTTTTGGCGACATATTATTAACATCTTACAAGGAGAAAAAAAGCATGAGCCAAATACATAAACACACCATTCCTGCGAACATTGCAGATCGTTGCCTGATCAACCCGGAGCAATACCAGCAGAGATACCAGCTCTCTATCTCCGACCCTGACGCATTCTGGGGAGAAGAAGGCAAAATTCTCGACTGGATGAAACCGTATACCAGGGTTAAGAACACCTCGTTTGCGCCGGGCAACATCTCCATCAAATGGTATGAAGATGGCACCCTGAACCTGGCGGCGAACTGCCTCGACCGACATCTGCACGCGCGCGGCGACCAGACCGCCATTATCTGGGAAGGCGACGACGCCAGCCAGAGCAAAAATATCACCTATAAAGAGCTACATCGCGACGTCTGCCGCTTCGCTAACGTCCTGCTTTCGCTGGGCATTAAGAAAGGCGATGTGGTCGCGATTTACATGCCAATGGTGCCGGAAGCCGCAGTCGCCATGCTGGCATGCGCCCGCATTGGTGCAGTGCACTCGGTTATCTTCGGCGGCTTCTCACCGGAAGCGGTGGCCGGGCGTATTATCGACTCCAGTTCACGCCTGGTGATCACCGCTGACGAAGGCGTGCGCGCCGGGCGCGGGATCCCGCTGAAGAAAAACGTCGATGACGCGCTGAAAAACCCGAACGTCAAAACCATTGAAAACGTGGTGGTGCTGAAGCGCACCGGCGGCAAGATTGACTGGCATGAAAGCCGCGACCTGTGGTGGCGCGACCTGATCGAAAAAGCCGACGACCAGCACCAGCCAGAAGAGATGAACGCCGAAGACCCGCTGTTTATCCTCTATACCTCCGGTTCAACCGGCAAACCCAAAGGCGTGCTGCACACTACCGGCGGTTATCTGGTTTATGCGGCAACGACGTTCAAATATGCGTTTGATTACCATCCGGGCGACATCTACTGGTGTACCGCGGATGTGGGCTGGGTTACCGGCCACAGCTACCTGCTTTACGGGCCGCTGGCCTGCGGGGCGACTACGTTGATGTTCGAAGGCGTGCCAAACTCACCGACCCCGGCGCGTATGTGTCAGGTCGTCGATAAACACAAAGTTAACATTCTCTATACTGCGCCAACGGCGATCCGCGCCCTGATGGCGGAAGGCGATAAGGCGATTGAAGGTACCGACCGCTCTTCCCTGCGCATTCTCGGTTCCGTCGGCGAGCCGATTAACCCGGAAGCGTGGGAGTGGTACTGGAAGAAAATCGGCAAAGAGAAATGCCCGGTGATCGACACCTGGTGGCAGACAGAAACCGGTGGCTTCATGATCACCCCGCTACCCGGCGCGACTGAACTGAAAGCCGGTTCCGCCAGCCGTCCGTTCTTCGGCGTACAGCCTGCGCTGGTGGATAACGAAGGGAATCCGCAGGAAGGCGCAACCGAAGGCAATCTGGTGATCACCGATTCCTGGCCGGGACAGGCGCGTACGCTGTTTGGCGATCACGAGCGCTTTGAGCAGACCTACTTCTCCACCTTCAAAAATATGTATTTCAGCGGTGACGGCGCGCGTCGCGACGAAGAGGGTTATTACTGGATTACGGGGCGCGTTGATGACGTACTGAACGTCTCCGGCCACCGTCTGGGTACGGCAGAAATCGAATCGGCGTTGGTGTCGCATCCGAAAGTCGCAGAAGCGGCAGTGGTCGGCATTCCACACAACATTAAAGGCCAGGCGATTTATGCCTACGTGACGCTGAATCATGGTGAAGAGCCGACGCCGGCGCTGTACACCGAAGTGCGTAACTGGGTGCGTAAAGAGATTGGCCCGCTGGCGACGCCGGACGTGCTGCACTGGACGGATTCGCTGCCAAAAACGCGTTCGGGCAAAATCATGCGCCGTATTCTGCGCAAAATTGCTGCGGGTGATACCAGTAACCTCGGCGACACCTCAACGCTCGCCGATCCGGGCGTGGTAGACAAACTGCTCGAAGAGAAGCAGGCGATCACCATGCCTTCATAACTTAGCCTTTCTCCCTCTCCCCGTGGGAGAGGGGCGGGGTGAGGGCCGTCATGGGCACCTTTCCCCCTCACCCTAACCCTCTCCCTTAAGGGAGAGGGAATTAAAACATCCCAACCCTACCTCTGGAGACTCTGTGATGAATGACACCATTTATCAGCGGATAGAAGACAGTGCGCGTTTCAGGGAGTTAGTCGAAAAACGGCAACGGTTTGCCACCATTCTGTCGATTATCATGCTGGCAGTTTACATCAGCTTTATTCTTCTGATTGCCTTCGCGCCTGGCTGGCTGGGTACGCCGCTGCATGCGGGAACCAGCGTTACCCGGGGGATTCCGATTGGCGTGGGCGTGATTCTTATCTCCTTTGTTCTGACCGGTATTTATATCTGGCGCGCGAACGGTGAGTTCGATCGTCTTAACAACGCGGTACTGCACGAGGTAAAAGCATCATGAAGCGAGTCCTGACGGCGCTTGCCGCCACACTACCCTTCGCCGCTAACGCAGCCGATGCTATCAGCGGTGCCGTACAACGCCAGCCAACCAACTGGCAGGCGATTATTATGTTTTTAATTTTCGTCGTGTTTACGCTTGGGATTACCTACTGGGCCTCTAAACGCGTACGTTCGCGTAATGACTACTACACCGCTGGCGGCAACATCACCGGTTTCCAGAACGGCCTGGCGATTGCGGGCGATTATATGTCTGCCGCCTCATTCCTGGGAATTTCCGCACTGGTCTTTACCTCTGGCTACGACGGGCTGATTTACTCGCTGGGCTTCCTGGTAGGCTGGCCCATCATTCTGTTCCTGATTGCCGAACGTCTGCGTAACCTGGGCCGCTATACCTTTGCCGATGTGGCCTCCTATCGCCTGAAGCAGGGGCCCATTCGTATTCTTTCCGCCTGTGGCTCGCTGGTGGTAGTTGCGCTGTACCTCATCGCCCAGATGGTTGGTGCGGGTAAACTGATTGAGCTGCTGTTCGGACTGAACTACCACATCGCGGTCGTGCTGGTGGGCGTGTTGATGATGATGTACGTGCTGTTTGGCGGCATGCTCGCCACCACATGGGTACAGATTATCAAAGCCGTGCTGCTGCTGTTTGGCGCGAGCTTTATGGCCTTTATGGTGATGAAACACGTGGGCTTCAGCTTCAATAACCTGTTCACTGAAGCCATGGCGGTTCACCCGAAAGGTGAAGCCATCATGAGCCCTGGCGGGCTGGTGAAAGATCCGATTTCCGCGCTGTCGTTGGGCCTTGGCCTGATGTTCGGAACAGCGGGGCTGCCACATATTCTGATGCGCTTCTTCACGGTTAGCGATGCCCGCGAAGCGCGTAAAAGCGTATTCTACGCCACCGGCTTTATGGGGTACTTCTACATCCTGACCTTTATCATCGGCTTTGGCGCTATCATGCTGGTGGGGGCGAACCCGGTCTATAAAGATGCGGCTGGCGCGCTGATCGGCGGTAACAACATGGCGGCGGTTCACCTGGCAAATGCGGTCGGCGGTAACCTGTTCCTCGGCTTTATCTCCGCTGTGGCCTTCGCCACCATTCTGGCGGTGGTTGCCGGGCTGACCCTGGCAGGTGCTTCTGCGGTCTCACATGACCTTTACGCTAACGTCTTCCGTAAAGGCGCAACCGAGCGTGATGAACTGCGGGTATCGAAGATCACCGTCTTGGTGTTGGGCGTGATTGCTATCGTGCTGGGCGTGCTGTTTGAAAACCAGAACATCGCTTTCATGGTCGGCCTGGCATTTGCCATTGCCGCGAGCTGCAACTTCCCCATCATCCTGCTCTCCATGTACTGGTCAAAACTGACTACCCGTGGTGCCATGATGGGCGGATGGCTGGGCCTGCTAACCGCGGTGGTGCTGATGATCCTCGGCCCAACCATTTGGGTGCAGATCCTCGGCCACGAAAAAGCTATCTTCCCTTACGAATACCCGGCGCTGTTCTCCATCACCGTGGCATTCCTGGGGATTTGGTTCTTCTCGGCAACCGACAACTCTGCTGAGGGTAATCTTGAGCGGGAACAGTTCCGCGCTCAGTTTATCCGCTCACAAACCGGCCTCGGCGTCGAGCAGGGGCGTGCGCATTAACAGTAGATTCCCCGGTCGCAAGGCCGGGGAAACCCGCATCCTACACCACACTCCCCCACACCAGTTGCCCTTTATGGAACGTCGCCGTGCGCGGTGAAATACGCGCGACCGCCTCGGCGGAACAGGAGGCGTCCACCAGCACAAAGCTGGCGTCATCCTGGGCTTTTGGCCAGACACGCTCGCCCTTTTCATTGAGTGGCAACACATCACCGGTAGCTAAAAACAGCGAACGGGACAAATTTTGTTCGTTAGGGCGAATATAGAGCTGCGCATACAGATTGGCTTTTTCCAGCATGTCACCCAGGCCGTAAGGCGACCAGTGGTCGATAACGCTGTCAGTGCCGGTCATCACTTTCACGCCTTTGTCGTGCAACTGTTTGAGCGGCATATGCAACGTGCCAATCGGCACCGTCGAGGCGATAGAAATTTGCTGCGCCACCATGCGGTGCGCCAGTTCATCCACCTGTTGCGCGTTGAGCGTTGCCAGCGCAAAAGCGTGGCTGATGGTCAGCTTGCCTTTCAGTTGCGGCGTTTTCTCTACGGTTTCAACCATATAATTGATGGCCGCCACGCCCGCTGGCGTGGTTTCGTGCAGGTGTATATCGACGCCTTTGTCGTAATCCAGCGCAATCTGGAACATGGTGTCGAGGGATTTTTCCATCGCGCCATCGACGCTGGTGGGATCCAGCCCACCGACGTAATGCGCCCCCGCCTGCATCGCTTCGCGCATTAAGGGTTCCGATTTCGACAGCAGCAAACCGTGCTGCGGGAAGGCGACAATTTCACACTCGAAGCCCGCCTGACGCCGCGCCAGCACCGCCTGCAGGTTTTGCAGATTTTTCAGGCCGGAAACCGGTTCGATATTGCAGTGGCTGCGGGCAATGGTGGTGCCTTTCGACTGCAAGAGATCGATCAGTTTTTCCGCCCGCTCCTGCGTGTACGGTTGCAGTTCCGGCAGCATTTTCTGCTCGAGCGCGATCATGTCCTGAATGGTGGTGCCCGCCGGGCGATTGAGCGAGCGCCACGGCCCGCCGTAAAAGGTTTTGTCGAGATGAATATGCATATCGCGGGTAGTGGGCAGCATCAACTTACCACCTGCGTCATAGTGCGGCAGCGTGGCGTCCGGATGCTGCTTGTTCTCGCGCAGGGCAACAATTTTGCCGTTCTGAATTTCCACGGTCTGGCGCGCCGTACGGGTCTGCACTGCCACACCGTTTTCATAATCAAAACCGGTTTCCAGCAGCACGTTGTCGAGATAGTAGTGCGGGTCAGTGATTTTCATGGTGTTATTCGCTTCGCAGTGGGTGGTGCCAGAGACCGCCGCATGGGCAAGCGGCACAGACGTACCAAACAGCGCAGCGGCGGTGACCATCTTACCGCTCTGGCTCAGAAACTCACGGCGGCTATTATTTTCTTTCATCTTACGTCCTTAGGTTTTAATAATATGGGTGCCCGTTTCGCCGCGCAGTGCCGCTGGCAGGCATTCCGGCGTGGTGATAATCACTTCTTTGCCGCCCTGTTCCAGGAACGTCAGGCTGGCGATGATTTTTGGCAACATGCTGCCAGGCGGGAAATGCCCTTCCTGCATATAGCGGGTCATGGTGGCAATATCCACCCGATCCAGCGCCTGCTGCTGCGGCTTGCCAAAGTGAATACACACTTTTTCCACGCCGGTGGTGATCACTAAAATGTCGGCGTGAATTTCGCGCGCCAGCAGCGCAGTGGAGAGATCTTTGTCGATAACCGCGTCCACGCTTTGGTAATCGCCTGCTTCTGTACGCACCACGGGAATGCCACCGCCTCCCGCGCCAATCACCACAAAGCCCTGTTGGATCAGCGCCTTAATGGCGGGTGCTTCGACAATACGTTTGGGTTCCGGCGAGGCAACAACCCGGCGATAGCCCCGTCCGGCATCTTCAACAAAATGCCAGTCAGGATTTGCCTCTTGTAATTCGTCACGCTGGGTTTCACTAAAGAATGCACCGATGGGCTTGGTGGGATGAGCAAATCCAGGATCGTTTTTATCCACTTCGACCTGAGTCACCACGGTGACGGCTTTTTTCTCGCCGTGACGGGCCAGCCGGTTGTTCAGCGCCTGTTGGATCAGGTAGCCAATACCACCTTGCGTATCCGCCACGCAGTTCGCCAGTGGCGTTAAGGGCAGCCCTTCGCGCTCGTGAGCAATCTCCGCGCGGCGTAAATCCAGCCCGACCTGTGGCCCGTTACCGTGGGTCAGCACAATGTCGTAATCGGAAGCCAGCATTTCCAGCACCGTATCGGCGACGGCTTTCACCGCCTCCGCCTGATGCTCAATCGACTGACTGGCGTTATCTTTGATAATGCTGTTGCCACCAATGGCAACGACCACAAGCTCTTTCATATTGTTATGTCCGCGACAGAGGGTGATGGGGTTATGACCAACGTCAGACTGCCTGATGCGCTACGCTTATCAGGCCTACAGATTCTGTTGCTATCCGGCAATGGTGAAAAATGCCTGATGCGACGCTCGCGCGTCTTATCAGGCCTACAAATTCTCGTGCCATTTGTAGGCCGGATAAGGCGTTCACGCCGCCTCCGGCATGAACATCTCAGTCAGACGCCGTAACGTTCGCACCAGCCAAGAATGGCTTTCTCGAAGCAGGCGAATGGTGGATGCACGATGCCCGCACCAATCATGCCGACGCCCGCATCTTTATGCGCGATGGCGGTGTTGATCACCGGCAGAATGCCGCTGCTACCCACGCGGGTAATGTCGATTGCCGACGGCACGCCCATAAAACCGAGCAGCGGAATGGTGACGTTGGGGTTTTCACCGAGGGTGATTTCCCGCATCTGGCGGGAGAAATCGATAGCTTCCTCCACCGTACCGCCCACCAGCGCGACGATGGCGGGCGCGGTCGCCATGGCAAATCCACCAATGCCGTAGGTTTCGGTGATGGCGCTGTCACCGATATCCAGCCCCGAATCTTCAGGCTTATACCCGGCAAACATCGGGCCAATCACCTGCTGTGCCGGGCCGGTAAACCACTGCCCCGGCAGGCCGCTGACTCGCAGGCCGAACTCGACGCCGTTACGCGCCATGGTGGTCACCACGGTGCTGTATTCGATGCCGTGCGCCGCATCCATCGCCGCTTTACACATCGCCATCCACGTCGGGCCAGAGAAGTAGTCGCTGCTGGCGACAAACTCAAACACTTCGCGCTGCTGCTCAACGGAATAACCGGCCTGAATAATCCCCGGCGTCAGCGCCTGAATCAGCAGCGTCGTTCCGGCGTTGTTGCGGTTATGGCACTCATCGCCCATATGCAGCGCCTGCGCCAGCATTAAGCGCAGATCGATTTCACCGATAATTTTCATCGCGTCGCGCAGCATGGGCCCCTGCACATCGCGCATCCACTTGAGACGGTCAATCACGCTCTGGTCGTTGGCGCCCATGCGCAAAATCTTCGCCATCTGCTCGCTCATGTTGGTATACGCGAGGTTGCCGTAGGTTTTGTTTTTCACGATGTGCATAAACATCGAGGCCGAGGTGACGCCCGCCATAGACCCCACGCAGTCATGTTCGTGGCACGGCGAGAAAGTAATCTCTCCGGAGGCCGCCAGTTCAGCCGCTTCGTCGAGATCTTTCGCCAGCCCTTCAAACACCAGCGCCCCGGTGACCGCGCCTTTCATCGCGCCACACATTTTGTCCCAGGTGACCGGCGGCCCGGCGTGAAGAATGGTTTTCGGCGTCATGCCTGGCACCACGTTAATCGCCTGATCAAAGCCAATCAAAACCGGATGCGACTGGATAATGCGCTCCAGCGCCTGCTGGTTAGCGGCGGCGACTTTATCTGCCAGCGGCGAAGCGGTAATGTTGTCCAGCGCCTGCACCACCTGCATATTGCCCTGCCCCGGCGGCGTCCAGTCGAGCTGGGTCACTTCAACATGCTGCTTTTTCAGGTCATCGCTAAACATGGCAATACCGACGTTAATAACGTTCAACGGTTGGCTAAACAGTGACGGGCTCATCAGGCTTCCTCCCCTTTGCAGATAAATTCACGCGCCAGCAATCCGGTATTGGTGCTGCTGCTGGCCAGAATCACGCCGGCATCAAGCAACATCTGGCTCTGTTGTGCTAACGATGGCGTATCAAGATCGGTGCCCAGCACATAGGCGAGAATGATCAATTCACGGCCTTCGGCAGCGGCGATCGCTTTCGCTTCTTTGATCGCGTCGATGGTGGAACCGACCGGATCTTCATGCGATCCAAATCCGAGCACGAAATCCATCACGATCACCGCCACTTCCGGATCGCGCGCTTCTTCGAGCAAGCGGCTGATGCGATTGGTCGGGTCAATCATTGGGTGCGGCTTGCCGTTGGTAAAATCGTCATCGCCAAAGTCGAGGAAGGTGTGTTTGATGCTGCGGTTGATATCTTTCAGGCGGAATTCAGGATCGGGCTGGATATTGCTGTAGACATCGCCGTGTTTTTCCATCACCGCGAACATTGTTTCGTCACACAGCGTGCCGCCGCAGAACAGGCCACGGATGTATTTTTGCTGGGGTTGTAGGCGAGTACGCACGTCCGCAATCAACGACCGGTTAAGCGAATGCAGGTCGAGCGTTTCTTGTTTCACGCCGGAGAGCAGCACCGCTTTCAGCGCCGCTTCTTTGGTGCCGCGGGCAAACTGTAGCCCCGGCTCATCAGCGGATGTTTCGCCACGACCGAGGAAGCAAACCACCACCGGTTTGAGGCAGGCGCGCGCACGTTCCAGCACTTTGCGGGCCACCGCAGGCGCGGGCGGTTTAGAAATTAAGGCGATGATTTCCGTTTGTGGATCGTTTTCTAACATGCCGATGGCATCGAGCATCATCAGGCCGCCAATTTTCTCACTCAGGTCGCGCCCCCCGGTGCCAACCAGTTGTGAAACGCCGCCGCCAAAGTCATGAATGCGGACACTCAGTTCCTGGCTACCGGTGCCAGATGCACCAACTATACCGATGTTGCCGCGACGCACGGCGTTACCAAAGCAGAGCGCCGCGCCGTTAATAATCGCCGTGCCGCAGTCAGGCCCCATCATCAGCAGCCCTTTTTCGTGGGCCAGTTGCTTGAGCGCCAGTTCATCTTCAACTGAGACGTTATCAGAAAACAGCATCACATTGAGGTCGTTTTGCAGCGCCTGACGCGCTTCGCGGGCGGCAAACAGACCGTTAACGGAAATCACCGCCAGGTTACTTGCCGGAATATGCTTTTTGGCGCTGGCAATAGTGGCATAGCGCGCTTCATGCGAGCCACTTTGCGCTTTGGTATTGAACAGTTCTTCAATCTCAGCCAGCAACTGCTCGTTGTCCGCGCCTGTTTTGCCGTTGATGACAATCATCAGGTCGCCGTTTTTCGCCTGTTCCAGCTCCGGCGTCAGCAGTCCTAAATTCTTCAGCACGCCTTTGTTCATTTCCGTCGCCATCGCCACAAATGCCTGCTCGACGCCGTCGAGTTTATTTGCGCGCGTGGAGATGGACATCAGCGAGACAGAATCAAAATAAGTATTCGGTTTAATGACTATTTTAACTGACATAATTCCCTCCGTAGGTTTGGCTCAGCGCACAACCATCGGCCATGCCAAACAGCATGTCGCAGCCGGAACTGGAGCCAATACTTTTAATATCCGCGATGTTCTTTTCCGATAATTGCCTGGGGTCATTAATCAGGCTGGCAATAAACGCATAAATATTTTCACGATAACGATAATCGAATGCCGCCTCGAGCGTCGTGGCACTCAGGCTTGTTGTATTTTTTCCGGCACACGCCAGGGCCGATATAAATTCATCACGCAGATGCGCTGCCGGGTGACCAGGAATAAAGAGAATTGCACTCATTCCCACCAGATAATCATCGGAAGACGGCGTAAGCCCGATGCCCAAACCGATCATCTGTGTAACGGCGGACGTGATATTTAAATTACCACGTAGCGCCTTAAATAGTATTTCCCGGTTACGCTGCAATTGCTCAGATATCGCCTGATAAAAAGGGTTATTTCCGCCTCCCAGAAAAAGCGTGTCATGCTTTTGTAGTTGCTGCAAAATTATATCGCGCAATTTAAGCCACGGAATCTGGCGAAAACGTTCGCGACTTAGCGTTAAATCAGGCGGCTGCCAGCAGCGGCATGACAGCGTATCAATTTTCAGTTTATCAGCAACCATGACGCCATGATGATGCAACTCAATCGACTGGCCAGGCTGGAATGAAGCATCAAAGTGAGTGAGCGCTAACCTACAGCTATTTGGGGCGTTATCACAGCTTTCACTCAGCAGTGTCAACCATCGCCGCCGGGCAGGAAGCCAGAGATTAACCGCCCGATTAAATACCTGTGCAATCTGCCCTGAACCCCGTTCGGCCAGAAAACCTGCATCTGCCGTTAGCGCCTGCACACACCGGAATGGTGGTGTGTTAATGGCGATTCTCCTTCGTTATGCACCCGCCGCAATCAGCAGTTCGGCAATTTCAGAAAAACCTTTTTCGCGCGCCAGTTCGAGTGGCGTTTTACCGTATTTATCGGTCATATGCGGGCTGGCACCGTGTTGCAGTAAAAGACGTACAATTGCCTGCTGCGTTTCACCGCCATCATTAAGCACAATAGCTTCCAGCAGCGGCGTCCAGCCAACATAATTGGTCTGATTAACGTTAATATCTGTGCGGGTTAATAATTCGCGTACAATATTGATATGGCCTTTTTCGCAGGCGGGCGTCAGCCCCACGCCGCCAAAACGCGTTAAACGGTTGAGATCGGGATTGGCGGGCAGAATTAAATTCAAAAGCGTTAAATCATTATTCAGGCAACTCAGCAGAAAAGGATTAGCACAGATGTTATCCTGCATATTAATATCTGCACCTGCATCTATTAATATTTGCACGCAGTCATAATGTTTATTCAGGCTCGCAAGAATAATGGCGGTTTGCTTCGTTCTATTACGTGTATTAACATCAACACCCTGCCGCAAACAGTTTCTGAGCGCATCAACATTTCCATGTTGGGCTGCCAGCAAAAACTCACTCGCCAAATTATTCGTGGTCATAAATATTCCCCCTGCTGATGATGTGGCTGTTTGATCCATAAATCGAGGATAGCAATGAAATTTCAGGAAAAGAAGGCGGTTAAATTTAATTCGCCATAACACGCCTTATTATTGAAAGTAATTCAACAATGGAGGCAGAGTGTGCGTTAAGACACTGTTTGTTCCTTTACCTCTATACCCCTTAACTCAACCGGGTTTTATTTCGATATAGTTCCGAAACGAAACCAACACATTCATAAAACATGATATTGGGGGGCACCATGAACGGACTCACCGCAACAGGTATCACCGTCGGTATTTGCGCAGGGCTCTGGCAAATGGTGGCCTCCAGGGTCGGAATGACGCCAGGTTGGGAGTTATTAGGCACAACGGGTTTTGTCTCGTTTTGTAGTTTCTATGCGGCTGGCGGCGGAAAAGCCGGATTTACGAAAAGCCTGTTCGTTAACGTCTCCGGGGCGGTATGGGCTTCTCTGGCCGCGCTGGCGACGGGCTGGTTAGCCACCACGTCCGGGCTTTCGCCGTGGTTGGCTGGCGTGATAATGACTATTCCTTTCTCAGCGGCGATCGTCTGGCAGGGGCGCTTCTGGCTGACCTCGTTTATTCCCGGCGGCTTTCTTGGCATGACGCTTTTTTTCGCCACCGGGCTTAACTGGGCCGTTGCGCTGTCCGGTTTTATCGTCGGGAACGGCATCGGACTCATCTCGGAATATACCGGGCGCAGGCTGAGTGAAGCCACCTCAAAAGAGAAGGTGTAATCAGTTTTAAAAGTTATTCAAAAGTGATTGTCACTTTGCCCTGAGAATCACTACAGTAAAACAGGAGCATAATGCGGTAACCGGAGCAGGAAAATGAACTCAATTTTTACGGAAGAAAACCTGCTGGCGTTTACCACCGCCGCACGTTACGGCAGCTTTAGTAAAGCGGCGGAGGAGTTAGGGCTGACGACTTCCGCCATCAGCTACACGATTCGCAGGATGGAAACCGGCCTTGATGTGGTGCTGTTTACCCGTAATACCCGCAGCATAGAACTGACGGAATCCGGGCGCTACTTTCTGCGTAAAGCGAGCGATCTGCTCAATGACTTTCACGCCATTCGCCGCAGTATTGATACCATCGCCCAGGGAATAGAGACAAGAATTCGCATTTGTATCAACCAGTTGCTTTATACACCGGAACATACCGCCCGCTTGCTTCAGGTGTTGAAAAAGCAATTTCCCACTTGCCAGATTACCGTCACCACGGAAGTGTATAACGGCGTCTGGGATGCGATGATCAATAACCAGGCCAGCATTGCTATCGGCGCGCCGGATACCCTGCTCGACGGCGGCGGCATTGATTACACCGAAATTGGCGCGATTCGTTGGGTTTTCGCCATCGCCCCCGATCATCCCCTGGCCTTTATGCCGGAGCCCATCGCCGAAAGTCAGCTACGCCTTTATCCCAATATCATGGTGGAAGATACCGCGCATACCATCAATAAGAAGGTAGGCTGGCTGCTGCACGGTCAGGAATCGGTGCTGGTGCCCGATTTCAACACCAAATGCCAGTGCCAGATCCTCGGCGCTGGAATCGGTTTTTTACCTGACTACATGGTGCGTAAAGCAGCAGAACAATCACTGCTGGTCACCCGACAAATCCACAACCCACGTCAGGATTCTCGTATGCTGCTGGCGACGCGCCACTCCGCCACCGGACAGGTAACACTGTGGATTAAAAAAGAGTTTGCTCCCGGCGGGATTTTGAGCGGAATTTATCAAGACCTTTTACATAGAGAGAACTGATTCGATGGGCCTTTGCGATCGTCCAGCATATCCCACTGATTTTCGTGTTGTTCAAAAATCACATTTTCACGCCCGTCTGGTGACTGAAATCACGCTTTGTAGCTGTTAAAAAACGATCTGCATCACATTGATTTTCATCAATTCGCTATCTCTATCACACTATTTACCCCTTCTACACTTCTCCGCTCTTCTTCATCCTTCCCACAGACGACTTTTCGCGAGCCGCTCCCTATTCTTACCCCATCGACAAACTGTCAGCAAAACGGCTCAAACGCGCCGGGTTCAGCAACATCGACAAAAACAGCGGGCTGCCTGCGGGCGGCGTGTCCAGCCAGCGGTCGAGCGTATCGGCATAACGCAGCAGCGCGTTCTGCTGTTCCGCAAGTACGCTGGCGGAAGGCTCACTACCGTAATGATCGTGCCAGGTGAGCAGCGTCACGCTGGCAGCGACGCGAGAAAACATCTGGCTGTAGACCTCGGCGTTACGCCAGGCGGCAAGAAGTTGTTCCAGCGTATTGTTCGGGCAGGTGATGCGCGGCATGAGCGCCCGCAGACTTTGCACAGCGTTGGCGGCGAGGAAGCAGGCGGTCTCTTTCTCAAGGGCGATCAGCTCGCGCTGCTCATTACCAAGCGACGGATCGTCGGTGGGCATCAGCGGCTGGTAAGCCTGCATCCAGTTGGCGCTGCGGGTATCCATGTGCAGCAACTGCTGCGCCTGGGCGAGGCTTTCGGGGATTTGGCTTTGATAGTGCATACGCCGCCCCAGCAGGTTGGGCGTTTTGCACAGCCAGTCATAGCTGGTATGCAGCAGGGCGGCGAGACGCTGTTTATCCTGTACGGAACGGAAACGAAGCTGTTGCTGCTCAGTCCAGCGTTCGAAGGTGGTAAGCGCGCCCTCCTGAAGTTGATTCGCCGCCGACAGACCAAGCAGATTGATGGCGTTGACAGAGTCCATCACCCGGCTATCGGGCAGCCACTGCCAGCTGACGCGGGAAGTGATGGCTTCCACTTCATTTTCCGCCACGCTCAGCGCCCAGCTCAGGCGACCGCTGATTTCATCAGCGAGATAGCACGGCAGCGCCGTCCAGCCGTAGCCGGTGCCGAAGAGGTCAAACTCGATCCACTTATTGTGGCCGGGCAGCGTGGCGATATTGGGATGGTTGGCGAAGCCGGGGTGGTAATCCAGCTCGGTGGCTTTGATGGAGGCGCGCACATCGCCCGGCAGCGTCGCGAGAATGCTCGAGAGCTGCTGGCGCGGCCAGCTGTCATCGATAAAGTCACGCAGTACCAGCTTTTTGCCCTGCCCGCGTAGCAGGCTCCAGACGGAATGCAGGCTGCGCTGCCAGCCGGAGGTCTGAAACGCGGGCGTTGTCAGGCTAAGAATTAAACCGCTCAGATGCGGCAACGCCTGTAATAACGGATGCATGATTGCCGCATAAAACTGCGGCCAGAAATCGGGCGCGCTTTTTTCATCGAATGCCATCTCGGGAAATTTGCGCTTAATAATGTCATCCGTCGGCGCGGCTTCGCCCTGAAGCCAAAAAGATAAATTATTGTCGGCCAGATAACGGTCAACGCGTTTTAAATACAGCAGCGCGTAATTTTGCTGATGAATAAGGTTCTCGACATTCAGTTTCTGACTCAATGGCGAGGGCGTAGCCAGAATAGAAAGCAGTTCCTGTTGGTGCAGGATTATCCCGGTGAAACCATGCTGTTTCGCACTCTGCACACCCTGAATAAACCAGGGCCAGTGCCAGATAAAGGTGCTATTCAGTTCCATCAACTGGTGGGGAATACGTTTCATCGCGACATCCTGCCGTTATTTTGTCGTTTATCATAATCGAGGACACAATGAAAAAATATGCGCTGGTCGGCACGGGAGGACGTGCAGGTTTATATATTTCGGCTATCGGCGGTCAATGGCGCGAGAATGCCAAACTGGTGGCCTTTTGCGATACCAATCAGACGCGTATGAATTACGCTAATACGCTGCTGCAAAAGGAAGGTGCCGCGCCCGTTTCCACCTGGAAAGCCGCGCAGTTTGAAGAGATGATCCGCGAAACCCGCCCGGATAGTATTATCGTCACGACCATGGATCGCACCCATGATGATTATATTGTGCGGGCGCTGCATGCGGGCTGTGATGTGATCACCGAAAAACCGATGACCATCGATGAGAAGCGAGCCCTGCGCATTCTGGATGCCATCGAAGAAACCGGGCATACCGTGCGCGTGGCGTTCAACTATCGCTACGCGCCGCATCACAGCAAGATACGCGAGCTGCTGATGCAGGGGGTGATTGGTCAGGTCACATCGGTGCACTTCGAGTGGCTGCTCAATACCGAGCACGGGGCAGATTATTTCCGTCGCTGGCATCGGGAAAAACGTAACAGCGGCGGCCTGCTGGTGCATAAATCCACTCACCATTTCGATCTGATGAACTTCTGGCTGGCGAGCTACCCGGAACGCGTTTATGCCGAAGGCAGCCTGCAATTCTACGGCAAAGAGAACGCCGAAAAACGCGGCGTGACACAGTTCTATCCACGCACTCACGGCTACGCGGAAGCGAAAAATGATCCGTTTGCGCTGGAAATGGCGGAAAACCCGCAGCTTAAAGCGCTCTATCTGGACGCCGAACATGAAGATAACTATTTCCGCGATCAGAGCGTCTTTAGCGATGGGATTACCATCGAAGACACCCTGTCGGTGCTGGTGAAATACCAGAATCAGGTGCAGCTCACCTACTCCCTGAACGCTTACTTGCCGTGGGAAGGGCTGAACGTGGTGTTCAACGGCACCGAAGGGCGTCTGGAGATGAAAATTATCGAGAAATCCTACGTTAATGCAGGCGGCGAGCGTGAAAACGAAGGGAGTCTGGAGCAGTGTGATATCACCGTCTTCCCGATGTTTGCCGAACCGTGGAAAGCGGATTTCACCCTTGGCGAAGGCGGCCACGGTGGTGGCGATAACGCGATGCTGGCGGATCTTTTCGGTGTGCCGGGCAACGACCCGCTGCAACGCGCCGCCGACCACCGTGCCGGGGCGATGTCGATTCTCACCGGGATTGCCGGGAATATTTCGATGCTGCAGCAGCGCCCGGTCAATTTCCGGGAGTTTGACCTGGTTTCACGTCTGATGAAACACGCCCGGGATGGCAAAGCTTAAGTCTTGCTGAGAGGGATGGTCACAACAGAAACAGAGGTGAAAATTCGGATTTCATCAATCGAGAAAACAAAGGCGCAGGGAGTAGAATGCGTGTGGGTGCTTGAGGCTATCTGTCTCAGGCATTTGCAGGACGGCAGATAGAGAAAAGCCCCGAGTGATTTTTCAATCAACCCGAGGCTTACTATATGCCACACACATATAGACTGCCTCTTACAGACCGAAAGGTCAAGGAGAAGAGAGCCATGAAGCAGCATAAGGCGATGCTTGTCGCCCTAATCATCATCTGTATTACCGCCTTACTGGCGGCGCTGATAATGAGAAAGGATCTCTGTGAGGTTCATTTCCGAACCAGCCAGACTGAAGTTGCTGTTTTCACGGCTTACGAATCCGAGTAAGAGCATCGGCGGGGAGCAATCCCCGCCACTCTTTATGTGTTCGGTTATCCTCTGAGCACCCTGTCATTACCGAAGCCCGCCTCGTGCGGGCTTCTTCATTACAAAATCAGAACATCACCCAGCCCACCAGCGGCGCAACCAGCACCATCACCACGCCTGACAGCATCATCACCAGGCTTGCCACCACGCCTTCCTGCGGGCCGAGCTCGTAGGAGCGTGCGGTTCCGGCGCCGTGTGACGCAGCGCCAAATCCTGCGCCTTTCGCCATCCCTTCCTGAATAGACAGGCGTAAAAAAAGCACATCGCCAATCGCCATGCCAAAGACGCCGGTCACCACGACGAACAGCGCGACCAAATCAGGCTGCCCGCCAAGGGGTTTGGCCGCCGCCAGCGCAAAGGGTGTCGTGACAGAGCGCACTGCCAGGCTGCGCTGAATCTCATCCGGCAACGTAAACAGCCGTGCCAGCCAGACGGAACTGGTCACCGCCACCACCGTTGCGGTAATCACCCCGGCAGAGAGTGACATCCAGTGACGCTTGATGATCGCCAGATTGTCGTACACCGGCACGGCAAACGCGATGGTCGCCGGGCCCAGCAGCCACAGCAGCCAGTGCGCTTCGCCCATATAGTTTTGATAGGAGATGTGGCCGAACACCAGCATCAGCACCAGCAGAACCGGCGTTAACACCAGCGGCATCAGCGGCAATTTGCGAAAGCGGCGATAGAGACGTTTATTGGCGAAATAGAGCACCAGCGTAATCGCAAGACACAGCACGCTCAGTTGAAAGTTACTCATGGCGCATCCGCTTCAGTTCGTAGCGATAGACTTTATCCACCACCCAGGCGGTCGCGCCGAGCACCATCATGGTACTGAGCGCAATCACCAGAAAAATACGCCAGCCATCGACCATCAGCAGTTGCGCGTAATTCACCACTGCCACGACGGCGGGCACGAAGAAGAGCAGCATTTCCGCCAGCAGCCAGCGCGAGCCCGCACGTACCCACTTCAGCGGCACAATACGACAGACAATCAGCGCCAGCATCAGCACCATCCCCACCAGGTTGGCGGGCAGCGGCAGATTCAGCCAGTTCACCAGATATTCAGCAAAAACAAACAGCCCGGCGTACAGAATGACCTGCACCGGCACCTGAAGACGTTGCAAAACGGAGGGCATCACGCGCCCTAAGGCCTCAGCCATGAAAGAAGTGTCCGGAAAAAATCAGAGGCGCACAGTATAGTGAGCGCACGAGGATGGCAGAAATGAATTAAACTCATCGCAGGTATAGTTTCGAGGCATAATCATGGACATCAGAACGCTGCGCTATTTCGTTGAAGTGGTACGTCAGCAAAGCTTTACCCGCGCGGCGGAGAAACTTTTCGTCACGCAGCCAACTATCAGCAAGATGCTGAAAAATCTGGAAGATGAACTCAACAGCACCCTGCTCATCCGCGACGGGCGCAAATTGCTGCTCACCGATACCGGGCAGGTAGTATTTGAACGCGGGCTGGTGATCCTTGATGAATTTCGCCAACTGGAAGCCGAACTGACCGATATCAACCATCTCAATAAAGGCCAGTTGCGCCTCGGCATCCCGCCAATGGTCGGCATGATGATGGCCGGGCCCATCAGCCTGTTTCGCCAGCGTTACCCCGGCGTAGAACTCAAAGTGTCCGAATTCGGCGGGCTGACGGTACAGCAGGCGGTGATGAACGGCGAGCTTGATTTAGCCATGACCGCGCTACCGGTGGAAGAAGAGAGTGGCCTTGCGACGTTGCCGCTATTCAGCCATCCGCTTTGCGTGCTGGTTCCCCGTTCCGGCGAGTGGCTGGAACAGACATCAGTTTCCCCCGAGCAGCTCGCGGCGCATCCTTTGCTTATCTATAACGAAGATTTCGCCTTAAGTCGTCAGTTGATGCATCTGTTTAATCAACACAACGTGAAGCCGCGTATCGCGGTGCGCAGCGGCCAATGGGATTTCCTCGCGGCGATGGTGCAGGCAGGCGTCGGCGTGGCGATTTTACCGGAGCCGATTTGCGAAAGGCTGGATGCGAAAACGCTGCGCTGGCTACCGCTTGAGAGCGAACTCCACTGGCAGCTGGGCATGATTTGGCGGGAGGGGGTTTATTTGTCGCACAGCGCCCAGGCGTGGCTGAAGTGCTGTGAAGGGTTTTGGTTACCGAAGTAGGCTCGTCCCCCTCACCCCGGCCCTCTCCCACAGGGAGAGGGAGAAAACCGGCACCAATATGTAATCTTCTGCGATCGGATCCCTCTCCCTGTGGGAGAGGGTGAGGATGAGGGGGAGAATTACTCACCCTCAATCAACAGCGCTTCCAGCAAATCAAGGTCGTGCAGCAATTTCTGCAACGTCTCGTTACTGATCTGCCGCGTCGCACGCAGGTGATACAACTCCCCGCGCTCTGAACGCAGCGCCGCCAGGCGGAAACGACGCTCCAGCTGCTCTTCCAGCATTGAGGTTTCCACGTCGTTACGCCCATCGGCGCGGCGACGCAAATTACCAATCACGCGGGAACTGACTTCCGTCAGCAACTGGTTATCAATGTTCTCCTGCGTATCTGCCGCCAGTCGTTCTTCCATCTTCTGAATCGCGACAATCGCCACTTCTGCCGTTGCAGAACGGGCCAGACGCTCCTCTTTTTGCTGCTGCGGTAGATCACGAACTTCAATGTGGCGCAGCAGAATCGGCAGCATAATGACGCCGACAAACAGCGAGAAGAGAATGACGCCCGCCGACAGGAATACCAGCTCATAGCGTGCCGGGAAGACGTTGCCATCAGGCAGCAGCAGCGGAATAGAGAGCACACCGGCAAGGGTGATCGCCCCGCGCACCCCGGCGAAGGAAGCAATCGCCAGTTCGCGCGTTGACCAACTGCCAAACTCCATCGGTTTTTTCTTCAGGAAGCGTTGGCTGAAGCGCTGCATCGTCCACAGCCAGCCAAAGCGCACCAGCATCAGCGCCGCGTAAATCAGCAGGATGTCGGTAAACAGCATCCAGATTTCAACGTTTGGATCCGCTTCTGCAGCCACCAGCGACGTTTCGAGAATACCCGGTAATTGCAGGCCCAACAGCAGGAACACCATGCCGTTAAACACGAACTCCAGCATCGCCCAGGTACTGTTGGCACGCAGACGCATCGCCAGCGGCGCGGTTCGCATCACGCCGGAACGGGTGATGGTCATCCCCGCAGCGACCGCCGCCAGAATGCCGGAAACACCGACGTGTTCCGCAATCAGATACGACGCGAACGGCAACAGGAACAGCAGCACGATTTGCGTTGCCGGTTCATCGCCGCCCCAACGGCTGAGGAAGCGCAGCGAGCGACCATACAGCCAACTGACCACAAAACCGGCCAGGATGCCGCCGATGGCGACTTTCAGAAATTCAAGCGTCGCGCCGCCAACGGTAAAGACCATTGTGCCCATGGCAACTGCCACGGCAAACTTCAGCGAGACCAGGCCCGAAGCGTCGTTCATCAACGCTTCACCCTGCAAAATACCCATGATTTTCTTCGGAATGCGCCCTTCACCCACAATCCCGGAGAGCGCAACCGCATCGGTTGGCGACAGTACCGCCGCCAGGGCGAATGCGGGAATCAGTGGGATGCCCGGCACCAGCCAGTAAATCAGGAAACCGATGCCAACCACCGTCACCAGAACCAGCGCAAGGGCGAGGCCGAGGATTTCGCGACCGTGCTCCAGGAATTCACGGGTCGGCGTTTTCCAGCCATCGGCGAACAGCAGCGGCGGAATGAACAGAACGAGGAACAGCTCCGGGTCAAACTCCACGTGAAGGCCAAAAGTCGGCCACGCCAGCAGCGCACCGATGGCAATCTGCATCAGCGGCAGCGGCACCTGAAATGGCAAGACACGGGTTACAACCCCGGAGAGCGAGACCACGAGGGTCATGATGAGTATGGTGAAGAATATTTCCATGCGATCCCTGTTTGCAGCGTTGTCTTATTATCTAAAACGTAAAATATGAAGCGTCATGCCTCTGTATCATACGCATACCAGAGTAACGCAAAAGGAAACGAGACGATCCTTAAAATGAAAAATTGACCGGTAAAAAAATGCGAAAAATCGTTAACAGCTGTCGCGCTGACACAACCTTGAGGAAATCGTTGCTTTCGGGGTCCAGTTATTGCCGCTCAGTCGTACGAGTAACGTGCCCAGCGATGGCTGGTTAACAGAAGCTTAGCGCGGTGCTCAACTTCTAGATCATATAACTAACTGGTAGTTTCTCCCATGCCATCACTAAAAGTATGCCGCAGGCTAACTTAAGGAGAAGCGCTCATCATATCACTTCTTGACCTCCGATATTGATGGCGCAGTGGCCTGACGACGCTTTAATACAGGTCGGGATTTAGTCATCCCACTATACCTAACATGTGAACAATTCTTGTTTGATCCTACTCCAGCATTTATTACCATGGATCTTCGCCATAGCTAACGGGGTTGTTTGGGACCGACTTCCGACAACAGATCTTGGTGGGCCTGCCACCATCTCTTTACAAGCTTATGCTTATTACATGCAAAACGTCCCGTTTTGCATCTTTGTGCCTACGGCACACCACGATCCTGCCCTGATACAATATCCCTCTTTCCAGTCAGTCGTTCATGTCTAACTTAAAATCATTAAACATTTAAATTAAAAATAAACAAATTAAATCTAGTCGCATCATTATTTTAATAACACTACATCCATTTCATAAAAAACTGCACAATGGTCACCCAGACCATTTGCAATCAGTACCATCATTATTATATGCCTCAATATTTTCTTCAAATTCAGTTATTTTCCCACTCATTGATTTATAATAAAACCAATTAAATCTTGCACCCTGCGTGGAAACAGCATACAACCCATTAACCTTGCCATTTATAACCTCACTCCATGCATAATTAAATTCAGAAGGCCTGTCATCAAAAGTCACTTCCAATTTATTTATAAACGCAAGAGGTATGAATTTTGAGGATTTCTCATAAATCACATAGCCTAAAAAAATATCACCAGACGATATTTCAACAAACTTTAAATTTGTTTTCCCAGAGCTAAAACAGCCTACCGTAGTTTGTTGTTTAGCCAATAAACAAAAAGGCACCAAAAAAAGCAAAACCAATGAGTTAACTTTCATATTAATTACTCCAATTCAGTTATTCGTCTCTCTACAAATGTAGATATATTCCTTTTTCCTATTCCATAAACTTTTTTTCACCCTCACGACCTTCTTGGGGAAACGGATGCAGGTCAATTAATTCTTTCGCCCTTCTATAACCTTTTAATGCTTCTTCGATACTCTTGATGGTACCTCTTCGAGAGCTATCGGGATCATGCCATATTCCCCATCCCAAGGCATATACTTTATTATCATATACGCCACTATCATCAAACAAAAAAGCGTCATTCACTTCTTTCTGATTTAAATGCTCGGCAGCAAGTGAAGGAACCAATTTATTAAATAGCGACAACCGTTCATCATAATGATTATACCCTCCATTAATCTTTGCTGTAATTTCATTAAAATCATTATTTTTTGCATCTTCATTTATTTTTTTAAATATATTGAAATACCAAAATGCAGATAATACGCAATGTGGGGAGGATATGAGTTTATCTCTTGCAGAATCTGAAGATGTTACGTCCTCATTAATATATTCCCCATAGGCGGTGTAATTCCTTTCCCCTGTAACTTGTATTAAGCCACGGCCATACCACGGGCTATATGAGGCTGATTCGCCATTAATTTCTTTCGTATATCTAAAGTAACCGCTCTCGTGAATAATTTGCGCAAGAAAATGGGCTTTTTCTCTACAAGTGGTCATACCAAACCGAATAAACCCTGCATTTATATCGGAGAGATAACTTTTAAGAAGATTTTCACTTACTGTAGGAACAACTTTTTTTAATTCATCTAATGTTATATCTCTGTTGCAAGCACACACAGATTTTGAATTAATAGTGTCCAAAAACACAACCGGATGAAAATGCCATACCGGGTTATCACTATTGAATGGCGACACCTCTCTCATCCACTCCATGTCTGTCTGCCACTTCTCGCAGTACGCCACTTCATCGGTGTCCAGATCTTTATAAAATTCTTCCCACCGACCCGTTGAGCGCCCGCCGTACCATTCGCTATGATGCTTGACCGTCAGATGATTGACCACATTCCTCACCAGTGGTTCACGCACGACCAGCGCCTGCCGGATTTCTTCTTCCGTCACTTTTCCGTTACCGTCCTTATCCATTTCAGCCATCAGCTGACGGTAATAGGGCGGAACCTGCTCGTACAGCCATTCATCTCCCTGCTCTGCGGCACGGCTTATTGAACCAAATGCTTCCGGTACCCATCCTTCATAGGGGCTGTACGTCATATCGCCACTGCTGTTCTCTTCCAGCGGCTGAAAACCCAGCTTCAGTAAATCATACTGCCCGACCTCTTCAACATCCTTCTGTGGTAGCCAGCCGCTTCCGCTGATGTTAAACCACCACTGTTGCGATTCATCCATGGCCGGTGTTGTCGTTTCACGTGGAAGCACACACTGCGCGCCCAGCGTAGCTGCGGTTGCAGTAAAGGTCTCCTGTTCTGACGCAGACTGACGGGCGTAGAGCATTTTGCCTTTCGGGGCCATTACTGTTCGTTTTTCCCCTTTAACATCCGCCGGGTTGGATAAAAATGTCGGCATTCTGGCATCAGCACTCAGCACCTCAAGATGAACAAACCACTCACGCTCAACCTGACCGCCGCCTTCGCCAGGGTATTCCTCACATCCCATAAATCCGACCGGTGTTCCGGCGCTGACCTGCCTTTTTTAGCCAATGTATCCGTTCCTGCAACAAAGCTTCAATACCCACCAATTCATCAGAACCGGCAATGATAGCGCATATAATAAGAGATAAAATATCTGATCATTTATGCTTTATTTTCCCTTTCTGACGACAGTCAGGATTTATAGGAATATAATTCAGTGAATTTTTAATATTCATGTGCTGTCCTTCTGCTCGAACCCTAATGGTTTCAGTTGTTAACTTACAACCGAAATAATAAGCTAAATGCAAGATCTCACTTAATATGTATCACAGTATTCGCGCTCCTATCCAGCACAGGATATCAACTTACAGAATTAATCATAAATTTAAATTGGTACATTGCATGTTCCCGTAAACACTTTTATTTTTTTGATTAATATACTCAATACGACACCATTTACCATCATCACTAATTGATATAAGATTAACCTTATAATTTTTAATTAAATATGCTTTTTTCATTTTCAATGACGAATCATATAAAAAAGCCTTACTAAGTTTAACACTTATAGCCGGATATAAAGAACACATATCTCTATCTGAATATTTTGGTGATGAGTTAGTTATGGTAATCTTCCCATTCTTCGAATCCTCGGTCATTATATTGAATTGCAAGGGTATTGTTGCATCAGTTACCCACCATGGATTACCAACGTAAACTTCACACCCCCTACTATTATTCATATGCAAAATAGTATATTTGTCATTTAAAAATGACTGTTTGCTATCATAGACTTGATAAAACACATTATCTACGTCACGATAAATTATTATTGAGATATGTTTAACCTTCCCATTAAGAATTAATGATGTATCATATGAGTCTATATTATTTTCAATGTCAGTTATTTTTCCCTCTATATATTCAGCATAATTTTGTGGCACAGGAGTGTTTAGCCCGCACATGCCTTCCTTTATCAAAATACCATTTTTCTTACTTTTTACATTGTAATAAAGACAATCAATATGGAATTGATTGTCTTTATATTCTAATGTTGCATATGCAGTAAAATCATGCAATGAACGTCCATCGGAAACTATTGCTGGGGCGCCAGAAAAAAAATCAAATGAATAAGAAGGATTATTTTCATAATCAATTATAAATTTCATTTTTTTTATTTCATGACCAAATTGTGCATAGATCTCATTATTAAATTTATCATATCCATAGATGATTTCTTTACCGGCACATGTAGTAGCGTAACTATAAATTAACGTTATCAAAAATATAAACGTATATCTGATCAAGTTAAAAATCCTTAGGGGCAGTTGATGTTTTTTCTAGAATAGATTGAAACTTCTCCGCAAAAGAAGCTATTAATTTCTTCTGATAACTTCCATTAATAACCTTCCGCGCGTTTTCATATTCAATTTTATCACTGTTAATATACATGGAAATTTTCTTACCTGTAAAAATCCCTTCTTCCATCCCCCCAGACCATAATTGGCACTGAATATTGAAAATCACCAGCAAGTTCTGGATTATTTACAAAATCTATTCCAAATTTTTCTTTTGCTTTCAGGTAGTTATTCTTCCACGTCAAATGGACACAACCACGGCCACGATATTTATAACCATCACCTTGCTGTGTATTTCCATTAGATATAGCGGTGGTCCTTTTTTCTTCTGTATTGGTTTCCGCCCAGCAACCAGGTTCCGTTCGCTTCTGCGTCAATAAGCCGCATTATCTTGTCCAGTGAGTCGAACTCTTTTCCGTCTGTATCCTTTAAGGGATAACTAATTTTCATGTTCAGCTTTGTTATAATATCTATTAATCATTTAAGGAAATTTGAACCCATTGTCTCTTACAACTCCATCTAACACATCATCAATACTATTATTCTTAATTTTTTTTTCACCAAATGAGTTGGCGGAACATTTTTTAGTACTGATAACTCTTCCATTCTTCTTAATGTCAAAAAATGCTACAGCATCTGGCTTTTCCTCAGGAATACCAATAAGATATGAGTAATATCCTTTATTAAAACCTATGTAAGTTGTGTATGTACCTAAATCCAACCATCTTTTTAATTTATTTTTATCGTTGAATTTAACTTCAAGCTCAACAATATCAACATTTTTTAAAAAATATCGAGACTCATTTTTAAAATTGTTTGCACAAAATACAGCTACGCGCCTTCCTCCCGGAAAAGCACATGATGCCAAAAGAGTTTCATTAAAATCACATTCACTGCCATAGGAATAAAATGAGAAAATAAACAATAATAATAATATTTTCATGAAAATACCTGTTCGCACAGACGATAAGCCTCTTTTCGCTCTGTAAGCCCCATACTACCTCCATTCACAGCTCTTGTGACATTTTCAACATCATCATAACCTCCCCCTGTATCAGCATTATAAGGTTTATATTTTACCCAAAACCATAGAGCACTACGAATAGCGTAAGGCATCTCATTAATTTTTTCAGGATGATTGACGGTATCAGGAGCTGTACTTGACCAATAAAGGTTATACTCTGTAGAGAATCTGTTATATTTTTCATATCCTGTTATTTGAATTAACCCTCTACCTCTAAAATTATAACCATCATCGGGATGATCTTGCCTGTTACCATTCAGTCTCAGATAGTGTTTTCGCCCAATAGCCTGTTCATTAGCTCGGCGGATAAAAACTCCTGCTGAATTTTTCTCATAGCCATCCTCTTCAGATTCTGGTGAATGCGCTCGATAATAAGAACTAAATGCTCTTAACGTAGAAGGAGAGAACTGAAAACTTTCTGTTTTCGCTTTCATTTGTTCACCTACTTCACCTTTTATTTGAGAGAAAAAATGCCTCAATCTTATTGGTGTGTCTAGTTTAAATGTAACAAGGTTTCCTCTTAATTCTTTAACCACAATGTTTATATCTTCATCCAAAGCTTGCGGAAAAACTCTTTTCAATTTTTCATATGTCACAACATTATCTGAAAGCTTCATCATGTCCAAAAACACCACCGGATGAAAATGCCACACCGGGCTATCAGCACTGAATGGCGGCACTTCTCTCATCCACTCCAGATCTGTCTGCCACTTCTCACAATATGCCACTTCATCGGTATCCAGGTCTTTATAAAATCCTTCCCACCGCCCCGTTGAGCGCCCGCCATACCATTCGCTGTGGTGTCTGACTGTCAGATGATTGACCACATTCCTCACCAGTGGTTCACGCACGACCAGCGCCTGCCGGATTTCTTCTTCCGTCACTTTTCCGTCACCGTCCTTATCCATTTCAGCCATCAGCTGACGGTAATAGGGCGGCACCTGCTCGTACAGCCATTCATCTCCCTGCTCTGCGGCACGGCTTATTGAACCAAATGCTTCCGGTACCCAACCTTCATAGGGGCTGTACGTCATATCACCACTGCTGTTCTCTTCCAGTGGCTGAAAACCCAGCTTCAGTAAATCGTACTGCCCGACCTCTTCAACATCCTTCTGTGGTAGCCAGCCGCTTCCGCTGATGTTAAACCACCACTGTTGCGATTCATCCATGGCCGGTGTTGTCGTTTCACGTGGAAGCACACACTGCGCGCCCAGCGTAGCTGCGGTTGCAGTAAAGGTCTCCTGTTCTGACGCAGACTGACGGGCGTAGAGCATTTTGCCTTTCGGGGCCATTACTGTTCGTTTTTCCCCTTTAACATCCGCCGGGTTGGATAAAAATGTCGGCATTCTGGCATCAGCACTCAGCACCTCAAGATGAACAAACCACTCACGCTCAACCTGACCGCCGCCTTCGCCGGGGTATTCCTCACATCCCATAAATCCGACCGGTGTTCCGGCGCTGACCTGCCATTCTGCCGTTTCTCCCCCCAGTTGCACCCGGTCAAATTCCCCTTTTACCTTCGCCTTCAGCATCCACGCTGGCATCAGCGCCTGTATTTCACCGTCCTGCTCCATTAACGCCGGGTCCAGCGTCACCCAGTACTGCTCATTTTCCGTCGTTTCACCGTTCAGCAGGCGAACCAGACCGAATGTCATCAAATCTGTCTGATTGTTCTTCGTTACGTAAAAACGCCCGGTTCGCGATGAGACAAACCGCTCCCCTGCGTTTAGTTTTTTGCTGGTTTTTGGTGGAGCCTGGTATGTTACATAATCCCCGCTCTCCTGACCCTCTGGAAGTCCGTTTTGCCCGTTGATATATTTACGCAACAGTATACCGCTGTGTCCGGCTTTCACTTTATAGCAGGGAGACGCCGGATAATCTTTCACCGGGGCCAGATGCATATACAGGCTGTAGAACTCCAGCCAGCTTTCTTCTTTTTGCGGGTCAGGCTGGCACAATGATTTCACCAGAACAAATGTGCTGCTGTACCGGAGTTGCTGCCCTTTGTAGGGGCCTTTCAGGTAATCATTATTTATCCGGTACGCTGCAATCGTGCCGTCGGCCATAAACTGCAGAGGAACCGGCTCTCCGGTATTCAGCGCATCCGGATTCAGGGAAGAGAAGGGGTTCGATACGTCGCTGATATGTATGCCGCCGTGCCACAATTGGTTTCCACCCAGCAGCCATGTTCCGTGCGTTTCTGCGTCAATTAGCTGCATTATCTTGTCCAGTGAGTCGAACTCTTTTCCGTCTGTATCCCTGATGGGGTAACTTATTTTCATGTTCAGTCCTTATCGTGAGAATCTTCCCAGCCGTTGTGGTGGTACAGGCTCCTGTAGTGGGGGCTTGAAGGTGTCCTGGACATTTTTCCGTGGCGGCTCAGTGCCTTCACTTCCCGTACTTCCATCCCCCGTATCTGCCAGCGCTTTCAGAACCGCCGGTTGTAGCGTCGGCACCGGCGTTCCCGGACTACCGCCGCTATTCAGATTGATTTTCGGCCCGACGATGTCCACTCAGCCTGAATGGATGACCACAAACGAGCCGCCCACCTTCAGGGTGATTTTACCGCCGCTCTCCAGTACGATTTCATCCCGGACCTTCATTCCCAGCGCACCGGTAATCTTCCTCGCCAGGTCGCCCTTCACCTCCAGGCTGTGCTTCCCCTCCACCAGGCTGACGTGGTTCCCCGTCGTTTTGTGCTCCTGCTTCCCTTCCACCGTCACCTTTCGGTCATTTTTACGTACAGACCGTCATCATGGCTCACGCTCACCATCCTGTCGTTCGTCACCTTCAGTGTCTGGTCATTACGTACCGTGATACGCTGGTCGTGGCCGCCTTCTTTTTTGGTGCCGACCTGAACCGTCTGCCCCTTCACCACCGTTATCTTCTGGTCGTTACCGATGGTCTCCGTATGATCATGCTTCACGTCCGTTGTCCGGTCGTTAAGCACCTCCGTGTTCATGTTCTTCTGCGCATGGATATACACCTGCTCATTATTGGTGGCGTCCTCCAAGCGCAGCTCGTTAAAGTCGCTGCCCTTGTACGTTTTCGAGCGGATGGTCATCTGCGTCTTCGTTCCCGGTAAATCACCCGGGGACGGTTATCTTCATGGTAGGTACGTCCCGTGCCGACGGGCTGGTCCGGGTCGCCGTTGAGGAAGTCCCCTATCACCTCCTGACCCACGCACGGTATTGCGAGGTTGCTCTCCCCGTACTGCACGCAGAACTCCCGCGCCGGATGGTCTTCATAGAACAGCGGCATCCACGCCGTCACCCCGTTCTCATTTAGAAGCTGGGCTGATATCGTCTGGATGTCCTACTGCTGGAAGATTCGGAAATTCTGCCGTAAGCCTGCGCGCCACAGCGGCGGGCTGATGCTCAGGGAATAGCGCATCTGCCACCCGTTGTTCTCACCAAGCAGGACTTCCGTGACGATACCGCTGACGTAACGCTGCGCAATATCACCCTGCCAGACCGTCAGCATCGCGTTCTTCTTCAGAAAATCCTCCGCCGTCAGGTCGAACAGCCCGCTGGCGATATCCACATTCAGGATGAACGGCGTGCAGTGATGCTGGTACAGGCGAAAGCTCACCACCGCCGTTGCCATCTCCACGATGTCGTACACCGCCAGGGTGAAACGTAAGCCTTCTGATGACATGTAACCTCCCTGATTAATCCCACGCACGCTACCGCCTGGCTTGAAGCTCTTCCCGCGCATTCTATCCAGGCGCAGTTTACATAGGGGTTAACATGTCGAATGTGATATTGCCGCTTAATCTGCACAAATCAGATTTCATAAAGGCTCAACATAATGCTATGAATTATTTAAGAACGAGTCAGGTGCCTGGCGTTTCAGAAGGGAATATCTAAAGTAAGTAAATTGCAATAAAATGCGGGGCACTTTCGTGCCCCGCATTTTTCTATATGGTGGCTAGAGCCTTATCCACTCTACCAAGGCATTAAATCGCCCAGCCACCCGCATAAAACGCCACCAGCGCCACCGCTATCACGATAGTGCCAATGTTCAGCTTACGCCATTCGCCCGATACCACGCGGCCAACCACCAGCGTCGCGAAACCAATCATAATGCCGGTCACGATGTTACAGGTCAGTACGATGAAAACGGCGGTAATCAGGCCAGACATTGCATCAACAAAGTCGTTGAAATCGATGCGCGCCACATTGCTCAGCATCAGCAGACCGACATACATCAGCGCCGGAGCGGTGGCGTAGGCCGGAACCAGGTAAGAGAGCGGAGAGAGGAACAGGATCAGCAGGAACAGAACGCCAACGGTTATCGCCGTTAAGCCCGTTTTGCCGCCCGCCGCCGTACCGGCCGCAGATTCGATATACACCGCCGCTGGCGCTGCGCCAACAAACGCGGAGAACACGCTGCTCAGGGAGTCCGTGGTCAGCGCTTTGCCGCCGTTGATAATCTGCCCATCTTTATCCAGCAGGTTAGCCTGACCGGCTACGGCACGAATGGTACCGGTAGCGTCGAACACCGCGGTCATGACCAGCGCCAGCACGCTTGGCAGCACGATCGGATTCAGTGCCCCCATAATATCGAGGCTACCAATCAGGGAGTTACCGTGTTCATCGCTCAGAGAAGGCATAGCGAAGAAACCAGAGAAGTGCACATTCGGGTCAAAAATCAGGCCGACAATCGACACACCGATGATGGTCAGCAGAATGCCGCCCGGCACTTTCAGTTTTTCGAGGCCGATAATCATCGCCAGACCGATCAGCGACATAATCACCGGGAAGCTGGCAAAATGCCCCAGCGCAACCGGCAAGCCATCCAGCGGATTCTTGATAACCAGACCGACGCCGTTTGCCGCAATCAGTAGCAGGAACAGGCCGATACCAATACCCGTGCCGTGCGCGATGCCCTGCGGCAAATTGCGCAAAATCCAGCTACGGATGCCCGTCGCAGAAATAATGGTGAACAGAACACCCATCAGGAAGACCGCGCCCAGCGCAACCGGAATACTGATTTGCTGCCCCAGCACCAGACTGAAGGCAGTGAACGCAGTCAGCGAGATAGCACAACCAATAGCCAACGGCAGGTTCGCCCACAGGCCCATCACGATGGAGCCGACACCGGCTACCAGACAGGTAGCCACGAAGACCGCTGCCGGCGGGAAGCCCGCTTTGCCGAGCATCCCCGGCACGACGATGACGGAATAGACCATCGCCAGGAAGGTAGTCAGACCGGCGACAATCTCCTGACGAACGGAGCTACCACGAGCAGAAATTTTAAACCAGGCGTCGAGTGAACCGCCGGTACGCGCTGAAGGCGTAGACATAGAAAACATCCCCTGAAAATTTTTATCATTCGTCCGTACACGTGGTGGACAATCCACTGCCAGCTAAACGTCATCTCCTTGTGCTTAAACCTCGCGGCAAAGGGGAGCCGCAAAAAAGCAAACGTTTAACTCCGCGCATACAAAACGGTTGAGCGTTACCACCTACGCTACG
Source organism: Pseudocitrobacter faecalis (assembly GCF_965231525.1). NCBI lineage: Bacteria > Pseudomonadati > Pseudomonadota > Gammaproteobacteria > Enterobacterales > Enterobacteriaceae > Pseudocitrobacter > Pseudocitrobacter faecalis. The sequence continues at coordinate 4,132,677 of NZ_CBDDNJ010000002.1, forward strand.
GATGCAGCATAGGCATTTCCTGAGCACCTTTCGGCAACTTGACGAAGCATAAAACGTTAAAAAAGCCAGCAGAAGGCGTCAGAATTTTAAGGCAAACGATTATCTGGTTTTTATGCCACCATTTTCAACTGATGTTTATGCCATTTCGCTAAATTTCGCTTAAGACGATGAAGAAATCACCAACCTATGCGCAAACGTTATCGTTGATGCGCAATTCAACAACAATTTCGTTGCAAATCGGGCGCTACTCACCGGGTAGCGAAAAGGGGCCGCCCTTTTCAATTGCCTGTTGCCAGGCCGGACGCGCTTCCACGCGTTCTTTCCACGCGGTGATATTAGGCAGAGACGATATTCCGCCACGAGATAGCAACGCAAACAGCGGAAAACTCATCTGAATGTCTGCCATGCTCAGGCTCTCTCCCGCAAACCACGTCGACTTCGCAAGATGTGCTTCGATAAACCCGGCATGCGTGGCTAACTGATTATTCAGCCAGGCTTTCTGAACGCCCGTTCCCAGCACTTTGCCCACCGTGCGCAACCCCAACGGCACCGGAGATTTGCCCAGCATCTGCAAAACCAGTTTGATCATCATGAGCGACATTAACGAGCCTTCGGCATAGTGCAGCCAGAAGCGATACTGCAATTTTCCGTCAATATCCTGCGGTTTAAAGCGGCTTTCGGGATCGCCGATTTCTTGCAGATACTCAAGAATCGCCCCGGATTCAGCGATAACGTGGCCGTCGTTCTCAACAATCGGCGATTTACCCAGCGGATGGATTTTTTTCAGGGAATCGGGTGCCAGCATATCGGCACCGCGCTGATAGCGGACAATCTGGTAAGGCAGGTTTAATTCTTCCAGTGCCCAGAGCACGCGCTGCGAGCGGGATTGATTCAGATGATGGACGGTTAACATGGTTTTCTCCGCAGGTTTGTTCAAATTAACTATAGGAACAGACGGCGATCCCAGTAAAAATTGCGGCGAAAAAAACGTCAATTCAACTGGCGAACAGGGGGAGGAGAGGTAGACTTAAAGTGTCAGCACAAACCGGAACCTCCAACCCGTAGCTCGACCGAGGGATGCTGATGTCGGGGGAAACCCTCCCATGAACCAGTGGGATAGAGCGAAAGACAAAGACCGGAACATACGAAAGCGCCCAGTTGTGGCGCTTTCGTTTTTTAATCGTCTTCCAGCAGGCGTGCGCCGGTGCCCTCTTCCCCCAGCTTATCGCCAGGGTTACGCAGCGGGCAGTCACGCAGCGACATACAGCCGCAACCGATGCAGCCATCAAGCTGGTCGCGCAGTGCTTCCATCGAGTGAATACGTTTATCCAGCTCCTGACGCCACTGGGTGGTCAGGCGTTTCCAGTCTTTTTGCCCCAGCGTATGCCCTTCCGGCACCACGCCCAGCGACTCGCCGATCGTGGCAAGCGGGATGCCCAAACGCTGAGCGATTTTAATGATTGCCACATAGCGCAGCACATCACGTTTGTATCGCCGCTGGTTGCCCGCATTGCGCTGGCTGCGAATAAGCCCTTTGCTCTCATAGAAGTGCAAAGCGGAGACGGCAACCCCGGTACGTCTGGCGACTTCGCCCGGCGTGAGCAGCGTTTTAATGCGCGTTGGTTTTTTTTCCATTTTCTGCTTTACCTCAAGTTAACTTGAGGAATTATACTCGCCAGCAAGACAAAAGTTGAAGCAAAAATAGACAACGGGGAGAGCCTTATGTCCCATCGGGAAATTATTCAAACGCTTATCGAATGGATAGATGAACATATCGATCAACCACTGAACATTGATGTTGTGGCGAAAAAATCCGGCTACTCAAAGTGGTACCTGCAACGGATGTTCCGCACCGAGATGCATCAAACGCTGGGCGACTACATTCGTCAACGTCGTCTGTTATTGGCAGCGCAGGAGTTGCGTAACACGCAACGACCGATTTTCGATATTGCGATGGATCTGGGATATGTTTCCCAGCAGACCTTCTCACGTGTCTTCCGCCGCGAATTCGACCGCACACCGAGCGACTATCGCCACCGTCTGTCAGCATGAACACCGCGCCGGATGACGCTTACGTGCATCCGGCCTACAGATAAAACAGAAAGTTACATCCATCCCTTCTCTTATGTAACTATTGTCAGCGATAAATGGCGCAATTTGCTGTGTTTACCTCTGGTGAATAAAACAGCAATTGTGATATAGTTCACATTATAGAGTGAAACAAAAACAGCGTTTCATATCATTTGTGAATGCCTGTCGATAGCCAGAGTGAACCGCACCTTCGTGAGAACGCCGCGCTGTCAGGGCATACCGTTTATCTCTGAGGATAAGGTCTCATGGTTTCCATCTCTACAGGTGTCGTGCTGTTACGCTGGCCGCTGTTTAGCGCCGTTTTAATGTTCCTTGCCAGTACGCTGAAAATTCGCTTACGTAAAGCCGATTACGCGGGTCTCGCGGTGATTTGTAGCGTTCTGGGCGTGGCGTCTGCCTGCTGGTTCGCAACGGGGTTGCTGGGGATTACGATGGTGGATATTGCAACTATCTGCAATAACATCAAAGAGGTGATGGTGGAAGTGATGAGCCAGACACCGCCAGAATGGCCGATGGTGTTGACCTGATAAAATCGTATTCATAAAAAAACCTGCTTTCGCAGGTTTTTTTATGTCTGAAAATCAGAACGGGATATCGTCGTCGAAATCCATTGGCGGTTCGTTAGACGGTGCCGGTGCGGACTGTTGCTGCTGCGGACGAGACTGCGCGCCGCCGCTGAACTGGTTGCCGCCCTGCGGTTGCTGAGGCTGACCCCAACCGCCCTGCTGCTGACCCTGACCACCTGCCGGTGCGCCGCCGCCCTGACGGCCACCCAACATCTGCATGGTGCCGCCAACGTTTACAACCACTTCGGTGGTGTATTTTTCAACGCCGGACTGATCGGTCCATTTACGGGTACGCAGCTGGCCTTCAATATAAACCTGAGAGCCTTTACGCAGGTATTCACCCGCAACTTCCGCGAGTTTGCCGAACAGCACAACACGGTGCCATTCGGTCTGCTCTTTCATTTCACCGGTCGCTTTATCACGCCAGGATTCGGAAGTAGCCAGCGTAATGTTGGCAACTGCGCCACCATTCGGCATGTAGCGTACTTCCGGGTCCTGGCCCAGATTACCGACGAGAATCACCTTGTTTACGCCTCTGCTGGCCATGATTGTCTCTCCTGATGCGTTACTGAATACGGTTATAAATAGTGTAAACGCGCGATTGTAGCATTACAAAGCGGTGTTTTGATAGCATGCGAGGCCCATTCCATAAAACTCATTGGCGTTGAATATCTTACACTGTTATATGGAATGCACATTCCACTACTGTATATTCATTCAGGGTGAATTGTGTCATAATTAGCCGTTTCCGCCGTTTGTCCTTCAAACAAATCTGGCAAGCCGAGTCTCTACCGGGAAAGGTAAATGGATAAGATCGAAGTTCGGGGCGCCCGCACCCACAATCTCAAAAATATCAACCTCATCATCCCGCGCGACAAACTGATTGTCGTTACCGGGCTGTCGGGGTCTGGCAAATCTTCACTGGCTTTCGACACCCTTTACGCCGAGGGGCAGCGTCGCTACGTCGAATCGCTTTCTGCGTATGCGCGCCAGTTCCTGTCGCTGATGGAGAAGCCGGATGTCGATCATATTGAAGGGCTGTCGCCTGCAATCTCTATTGAGCAGAAGTCGACCTCCCACAACCCGCGTTCCACGGTCGGGACCATTACCGAAATTCACGACTACCTGCGTCTGCTGTATGCCCGCGTAGGCGAGCCGCGCTGCCCCGATCACGACGTGCCGCTGGCAGCGCAAACCGTGAGCCAGATGGTCGACAACGTGCTAACACAGCCGGAAGGCAAACGCCTGATGCTGCTGGCGCCTATCATTAAAGAGCGTAAAGGCGAGCACACCAAAACGCTGGAAAACCTGGCAAGCCAGGGTTATATCCGCGCACGTATTGATGGCGAAGTGTGTGACCTGTCCGATCCGCCGACGCTGGAGCTGCAAAAGAAACACACCATTGAAGTGGTTATAGACCGCTTCAAGGTGCGTGAAGACCTGGCGCAGCGTCTGGCCGAGTCATTTGAAACCGCACTGGAGCTTTCCGGCGGCACGGCGATCGTCTCCGATATGGATGACCCGAAAGCGGACGAACTGCTCTTCTCCGCCAACTTCGCCTGCCCGATTTGCGGCTACAGCATGAGCGAGCTGGAACCGCGTCTGTTCTCGTTCAACAACCCGGCGGGCGCGTGCCCAACCTGTGACGGCCTGGGCGTACAGCAATATTTCGATCCGGATCGCATCATCCAGAACCCGGAGCTGTCGCTGGCGGGTGGCGCGATTCGCGGTTGGGATCGCCGTAACTTCTACTATTTCCAGATGCTGCGCTCACTGGCGGAGCACTATGATTTCGACGTTGAAGCCCCGTGGGGCAGCCTGAACGCGTCAGTGCAGAAAGTGGTGCTGTACGGTTCCGGTAAAGAATCCATCGAATTCAAATATATGAACGATCGCGGCGATACCTCCGTGCGCCGCCATCCGTTTGAAGGCGTGCTGCATAACATGGAGCGCCGTTATAAAGAGACGGAATCCAGCGCGGTACGCGAAGAACTGGCGAAATTTATCAGCAATCGTCCGTGCGCCAGCTGTGAAGGTACGCGTCTGCGTCGCGAAGCGCGTCACGTGTATGTTGAAAATACCCCGCTGCCGACCATCTCCGACATGAGCATCGGCCATGCGATGGACTTCTTCAACAACCTGAAACTTTCCGGCCAGCGCGCAAAAATCGCCGAGAAAGTGCTGAAAGAGATTGGCGATCGCCTGAAGTTTCTGGTCAACGTTGGTCTGAACTACCTGACGCTCTCCCGCTCGGCGGAAACGCTTTCCGGCGGTGAAGCCCAGCGTATCCGTCTGGCAAGCCAGATTGGTGCCGGGCTGGTTGGCGTGATGTACGTGCTGGATGAACCGTCCATCGGCCTGCACCAGCGTGATAACGAACGTCTGCTCGGCACATTGATTCACCTGCGTAACCTCGGTAACACAGTGATCGTGGTCGAACACGACGAAGACGCCATTCGCGCCGCTGACCACGTTATCGACATCGGGCCGGGCGCAGGTGTCCACGGCGGTCAGGTTGTCGCGGAAGGGACGCTGGACGACATCATGGCAGTACCGGAGTCGTTAACCGGCCAGTTCATGAGTGGCAAACGTAAAATCGACGTGCCGAAAAAACGTGTACCAGCCAATCCGGAAAAAGTCCTGAAGCTGAGCGGTGCGCGCGGTAACAACCTGAAAGATGTCACTCTGACGCTACCGGTTGGTCTGTTCACCTGTATTACCGGGGTATCCGGCTCCGGGAAATCAACGTTGATTAACGACACGCTGTTCCCGATCGCCCAGCGCCAGCTTAACGGCGCGACTATCGCCGAACCGGCGCCGTATCGTGACGTTCAGGGGCTTGAGCATTTCGACAAAGTCATCGATATCGACCAAAGCCCGATTGGCCGTACGCCGCGCTCTAACCCGGCGACTTACACCGGCGTCTTCACGCCTGTGCGTGAGTTGTTCGCGGGCGTGCCGGAATCGCGCGCGCGCGGGTATACGCCAGGGCGTTTCAGCTTTAACGTGCGCGGCGGTCGCTGTGAGGCCTGTCAGGGCGATGGCGTGATCAAAGTTGAGATGCACTTCCTGCCGGATATCTATGTGCCGTGCGACCAGTGCAAAGGCAAACGCTATAACCGCGAAACGCTGGAGATTAAATACAAAGGCAAAACCATCCACGAAGTACTGGATATGACTATCGAAGAAGCACGTGAATTCTTTGATGCCGTACCGGCGCTAGCGCGTAAGCTACAAACGCTGATGGACGTAGGCCTGACCTACATTCGTCTCGGCCAGGCGGCGACGACGCTATCAGGTGGTGAAGCCCAGCGCGTTAAACTGGCGCGTGAGCTCTCTAAACGCGGCACCGGGCAGACCCTGTACATTCTTGATGAACCGACTACCGGCCTGCACTTCGCGGATATCCAGCAACTGCTGGAAGTCCTGCACCAGTTGCGCGACCAGGGCAACACCATCGTGGTGATTGAGCACAACCTTGATGTGATCAAAACCGCCGACTGGATTGTTGACCTCGGCCCGGAAGGTGGTAGCGGCGGCGGGGAAATACTCGTCTCTGGCACACCGGAAACCGTCGCCGAATGTGAAGCCTCACATACGGCCCGCTTCCTTAAACCGATGCTGAAGTAGTCATTTCGCTAGCTGCTGCCGGGTTTGTTCCGGCAGCAGCGTGATTGCCTGCTGATACGAGGCATCCACCAGATAGTAAATTTGCGAATCCGGCAACGTGCCGTCGAGGTAAACCGTGCTCCAGTGTGCTTTATTAAGATGACGGCTGGGGCGCACATCGCTGTGCTGCTGACGCAGCAGTTCTGCCAGCTCCGGGCTGGTTTTCAACGACACTGCCGGGCGCTCCTCCACCTCTTTAACCATCGCGAAAAGCACATCCGCGACCTTAATCTGCGTCGCTTTCCAGTCGCTGTGCACGCTTTGTTCTGCGCCACTCTTCGCCATGCAGTACACCAAAAGATCCGAACTGGTCATATTATACCTCTTAGTCTCACGAGCCACGGTGTGCCAAACGTCATCACCTCAGTGTGCAACAAGACGCCGAAAGGTGAAACCTTCCGGCGTCTGTTTTTTGACTAAAAAAGCATCATTTATCTGCTGGGCGTTTAGTACTCGGAATTAACAATCACTTCTTCGTTGTACTTACCCGCCTGCGGCAGCGGTCGATAGGTGGAGTTTGAGGCGCGCAACACGCGGATACCGCGCGCACCCGCTTCACGCGCTGCCGAGATATCGTTATCCGAATCGCCGTAGAAGACCTTTACGCCCTTCTCTTTCAGCCACTGCGTTTTAGTATTCTGGCCCGGTTTGTCACCGGCGAAAATGACCGGATTCATGCTGGTCGCCGGGATCAGGAAATAGTCCTGCAACGTTTTGGAGACCGTTTCCGTTTTGGTTTCGCTACGCCCGGTAATGAAATAGATGCTGTCGCCGCGCTTCACGTGCATCGCAATCAGTGAACGCGCCACTTCTTTTGGAATGCTGAACTCATCCCAGCCATTGTTCATTTTTTCCCAGAACGCCGGATTCTTCAGATACTCTTCGCTGCCCGGAGACCAGGTTTTCTGCCCGCGCCAGAAGCCGGGGCTGGAAAACAGCACCGTATCATCGATATCAAAACCCACCGCCATCGGTGGATGATTCATCAGGCTGTTTTCAATTTGCGCCACTGATACCCAGTGGATGGGAGCCTGTTCGGCCAGTTTAGCGACATCCGTACCCGGATAAAGCGGAGAAGGTGATGAAGCGTGAGCGGTAACCGTGTTATTTAACGCGAACAACAAACAAACGGCGCTCAGCGCCTGTGTGATCTTGCGCATAGTTTTCCCTAAATCGTCGTCTTGTTTTTGTTTTAAAGTGAGTGATGCTTCAAAAAATTAGAAAGACCTTAACGGTTACAGGGAGTGAAAGAAAGGATTTTCCAGGATTTATCCTGGAAAAAGGATAAGGGATCACATTTTTACAGAGGGGACGCTTCGCGCAGCAGCGTTGCCGCGCGAAGAGTGAGCACTTGCTTACATTACTGCCGCAAATGCCTGCGCAACGCGGTGCACGTTACGGGAGTTTAGCCCGGCAACGCACATACGCCCGCTGGCGATCAGATAGACGCCGAACTCGTCACGCAGACGATCAACCTGCGCAGCGCTCAGGCCGGTATAGCTGAACATACCGCGTTGCTTAAGAAGGTAATCGAAATTCCCCTGCGGCATCGCCTCTTTCAGTACGTTCACCAACGTCTGACGCATATCCAGAATACGTGTGCGCATAGCCTCTACCTCCGCAAGCCACGAGGCTTTCAGCGCGTCGTCATTCAACACGGTAGAGACAAGCTGTGCGCCGGTTGTCGGCGGGCTGGAGTAGTTGCGGCGTACCGTCGCTTTCAACTGGCCCAGCACACGTCCTGCGGCGTCCGCATCTTCACAGACCACGGACAAGCCGCCGATACGCTCACCATACAACGAGAAAATTTTTGAAAATGAGTTGCTCACCAGCACTGGCAAGCCCGCCGCTGCAATCGTACGGATGGCATACGCATCCTGCTCCATGCCGCCGCCAAAGCCCTGATAGGCGATATCAAGGAACGGGATCAGGTTGCGCGCCTTCAGCACTTCCGTCACCGCATCCCACTGGCTGTTAGTCAGGTCAGCGCCGGTTGGGTTGTGGCAGCACGGATGCAGCAGCACGATGCTTTGTGCAGGCAGCGCATTAAGGGTTTCCAGCAACGCGTCAAAACGCACGCCGTTGGTCTCAGGGTCAAACCATGGATACGTTTTGACGGTAAAACCCGCGCCTTCAAAGATGGCGACGTGGTTTTCCCAGGTCGGATCGCTGACCCAGACGCCGGAATTTGGGAAGTAGCGTTTGAGGAAATCTGCACCCACTTTCAGCGCTCCGGAGCCGCCCAGTGTCTGAATGGTGGCGACGCGTTTCTCAGCCAACACCGGGTGGTCAGCACCAAACAGCAGCGGCGCAATGGCCTGACGGTAGCTATTCAGCCCTTCCATCGGCAGGTAAAGCGAGGCGCTATGCGGTTCAGCAGCAAGGCGCTTTTCGGCCTCAGCAACGGCCTGAAGCTGGGGAATGATGCCCTCTTCGTTATAGTACAGGCCGATACTCAGGTTCACTTTGTCGCTGCGCGGATCTTCTTTGAAACGCTCCATCAGCGAGAGAATGGGGTCGCCAGCGTAGGCGTCAACTTTTTGAAACACGAGGTGGTTCTCCAGGTTTACAGAAGGCAGGTAATAACACAATAAACCGGAAGCGGAAGAAGATCGAGAGGATGTTGTCAGGAACATTGTCGGATGCGACTTGCGTCTTATCCGTCCTGGGTGAAAGCACGATTTGTAGGCCGGATAAGCGTCAGCGCATCCGGCACCACAAAATCAGTCGATGTACTTCATCGCCACGCGCGACGTCAGACGTGTAATAAGTTCGTAAGCACTCACTTTTGTGATTTCCGCGATGCGTTCAACGGGGAGTCCTTCGCCCCACATCACCACAGGGTCGCCCGCTTTATCCTGCGCTTCTGGCCCCAGGTCAACGCAGATCATATCCATCGCCACGCGCCCAACAATCGGCACTTCACGGCCATTAACCAGCACCGGGGTGCCGGACGGCGCAGCGCGTGGGTAACCATCGCCGTAGCCCATCGCCACCACGCCCAGGCGCGTATCGCGCTCGCTGACCCAGGTACCGCCGTAGCCGACCGGCTCACCCGCTTTATGCTCGCGCACGGCAATCAGGCTGGAGGTCAACGACATCACCGGCTGGAAACCGAAATCCGGCCCCCAGGGCTTTTGTTCCAGCGGCGATACACCGTAGAGAATGATGCCTGGGCGCGCCCAGTCGAAATGCGACTGTGGCCACAGCAAAATGCCGCCGGATGCCGCGATAGAGCGTTTCCCCGGCTTGCCTTCGCAGAAAGTGTTGAAGATATCGAGCTGTTTTTCCGTCGCACCGCACTCGGGTTCATCGGCACGCGCAAAGTGGCTGACGATGTTGACTGGCTGGCTGACGTTCTTGCACTGGCTCAGACGTTGATAAAACGCGTCCGCCGCTTCCGGACGCACGCCGAGACGGTGCATGCCCGTATCCAGTTTCATCCATACCGTCACCGGACGGCTGAGCTGCGCAGTTTCCAGCGCTTCCAGCTGTTCCATGTTATGCACGGCGGTATGAAGCTGCTGTTCAGCGATAACCGGTAGATCGGTGGCGTTGAAGAAGCCTTCCAGCAGTAAGATGGGCTGGGTAATGCCGCCCTCGCGCAACCGCAGGGCCTCTTCCAGACGTGCGACGCCAAAGGCGTCGGCATCGGGGAGCGTTCGCGCGGTCTCCAGAAGACCGTGTCCGTAGGCGTTCGCTTTCACCACCGCAACCAGTTTGCTGGCAGGCGCCAGTTCACGCAGACGTTGCAGATTGTGTCGCAGAGCGCGGCGGTTAATCACTACAGTTGCCGCTTGCATTTGTGTTCCTTGAAAAGTGTTTGCTTGAGTTACCTGAATCAATATTGTTATTCGTCGTCGTACTGCGGGCCCGCGTAGTTATCGAAACGCGACCATTGACCGTTAAAGGTAAGTCGCACGGTACCGATCGGGCCGTTACGCTGCTTACCGATAATAATCTCGGCAATGCCTTTTAAGTCGCTGTTTTCGTGATAAACCTCATCACGGTAGATAAACATGATTAAGTCGGCATCCTGTTCGATTGAGCCAGATTCACGCAGGTCGGAGTTGACCGGGCGCTTATCGGCACGTTGTTCCAGTGAGCGGTTAAGCTGCGACAGCGCCACCACTGGCACATGTAATTCTTTCGCTAACGCTTTGAGCGAGCGGGAGATTTCCGCGATTTCCAGCGTACGGTTGTCCGAAAGCGACGGTACACGCATCAGTTGAAGGTAGTCGATCATGATAAGGCCGATACCGCCATGCTCACGAGCAATACGTCGCGCACGAGAGCGCACTTCTGTCGGCGTCAGGCCGGAGGAGTCATCGATGTAGATGTTACGCTTCTCAAGCAGAATGCCCATCGTGCCGGAAATACGCGCCCAATCTTCATCATCCAACTGACCGGTACGGATTTTGGTCTGATCAACGCGCGACAACGACGCCAGAGAACGCATCATAATCTGTTCCGATGGCATCTCCAGCGAGAAGATTAATACCGGTTTATCCTGCAACATCGCCGCATTTTCGACGAGGTTCATTGCAAATGTCGTTTTACCCATCGAAGGACGCGCGGCGACGATAATCAAATCTGACGGCTGCAAGCCCGCAGTTTTCTTATTGAGATCGTCATAGCCGGTGTTTACGCCGGTTACACCATCGTGCGGCTGCTGGAAAAGTTGCTCGATACGCGCGACGGTGGCGTCCAGCACATCGGCGATATTTTTCGGGCCTTCATCTTTATTGGCGCGGCTTTCCGCGATTTTAAAGACGCGGGATTCCGCGAGATCCAACAAATCTTCGCTGGTACGCCCCTGAGGATCAAACCCGGCCTCGGCGATCTCATTCGCTACCGAGATCATTTCACGGACAACGGCGCGTTCGCGGACGATATCAGCATAAGCGCTAATGTTCGCCGCACTTGGCGTATTTTTTGACAATTCTGCCAGGTAAGCAAAACCGCCGACGCTATCAAGCTGCCCCTGACGCTCCAGCGATTCCGCGAGCGTAATCAGGTCGATCGGGCTGCCTGTTTCCTGTAAACGCCCCATTTCGGTAAAGATATGGCGGTGCGGACGGGTATAAAAATCATCAGATACGACACGCTCGGCAACGTCGTCCCAGCGTTCGTTATCCAGCATCAAACCGCCCAACACCGACTGTTCCGCTTCAATCGAGTGCGGCGGCACTTTCAGCCCGGCGACCTGAGGGTCACGCTCACGCGCTTCAGTCTGTTGTTTGTTGAAGGGTTTATTTGCTGCCATAGTGAATGGAGTTACCGAGATAAAGGTTTAAAGGTTTAAAGAAAGAAAGAGGCAAAAGATTACCACATTGTTCAGGAGGAAGCATGGCAACACGCATCGAATTTGACAAGCATGGCGGGCCAGAAGTACTGAAAGCCGTCTCGTTCACCCCCGCCGATCCGGCCAGTCATGAAGTACAGGTCGAGAACAAAGCTATCGGCATTAACTATATCGATACCTATATCCGCAGCGGGCTTTATCCGCCGCCGTCGCTGCCCAGCAGCCTGGGTACTGAAGCGGCTGGCGTGGTGAGTAAAGTCGGCAGCGATGTGAAGCACGTTAAACCAGGCGATCGCGTGGTCTACGCCCAATCTGCTCTGGGTGCATACAGCGCAGTGCATAACGTGGCAGAAGATAAGGTTGCGATTTTACCGGATGCCATTTCCTTTGAGCAGGCGGCGGCCTCGTTCCTGAAGGGATTAACGGTGTTCTATCTGCTGCGTAAAACCTATGAAATTCAACCGGACGAGCCGTTCCTGTTCCATGCCGCTGCGGGCGGTGTAGGGCTGATTGCCTGTCAGTGGGCGAAAGCGCTGGGCGCGAAGCTAATCGGTACCGTCGGCAGCGCAGAAAAAGGCAAGCGTGCGCTGGAGGCCGGTGCATGGCAGGTAATTAATTATCGCGATGAGAATATCGTCGAACGTCTGAAGGAGATCACTGGCGGTAAGAAAGTGCGCGTGGTGTATGACTCGGTCGGAAAAGATACCTGGGAAGCGTCGCTGGATTGTCTGCAACGTCGCGGGTTGATGGTGAGTTTCGGTAATTCTTCCGGGCCAGTGACAGGCGTGAATCTGGGGATTCTCAACCAGAAAGGTTCGCTGTATGTGACCCGCCCTTCCCTTTATGGCTATGTGACAACGCGCGAAGAGTTGCAGGAAGCGAGTAACGAGCTGTTCTCGTTGATTGCCAGCGGAGTGATTAAAGTCGATGTAGCGGAAAATCAGAAGTTCGCGCTGACGGATGCGAAGCATGCGCATGAGGTACTTGAGAGCCGTGCGACGCAGGGTTCGAGCTTGCTGATCCCCTAGAAAAGCTTAGGGCTTCCACCTGGGAAGCCCTTACTTTTTTTAGTTCGGCTGTATGTAGGGTACAGCTCGATGAATTCGTTAACCGCGCAATAGTGACAGATTTATTACGCGAAACCTACGCCGTTTTATGCAAAATTTCTATTGTGTGACGAACGCCTCAATACCTTAGTAACGCCAACGGTTATTACTACGATACTCCCTACGATACTCGGGAATCTTTGGCATTTTAATCGCCCGAATCACCCACACGACCGCAACCGCCAGCAGCAACCAGGGCAGTAATTTAAACATCAGCGCGAATAAGCCGCCCACAAACATCAGCGCCGTGGCGACGAAAAGCGCGGCAATAATGCCCAGTAGTGAAACGCCCGTTACCAGCAGCATCACAAAAAATCCAATTACAAACAGTAGCTCAAACATGGCTCTCTCCCAAAGATATCGTCATTCTCTGTCTGTGCTTTTACAAGAATCATGCCAAATTTAACGTATTGATATTCCATAAAAAAGCCCGGCAACATTGTGCCGGGCGTGGTGAATTTGACCAGGATTTAGTGAAATATTAACGTTTATCGGCAACCAGCTTCAGCGCATGCTCCAGCACGTTAATATCCGCCCCGGCTTTATGGGCGTTCTCGCTCAGGTAGCGACGCCACTGGCGCGCGCCCGGAATGCCCTGGAACAGACCCAGCATATGACGGGTCACGTGTCCCAGATAGGTGCCGTTACTCAGTTCGCGTTCGATGTAGGGGTACATCGCGCGCACCACCGCAACCGGGTCTGCATCCGCGCCTTCGACACCAAAGATTTCGCGATCGACTGTCGCCAGGATGCCAGGATTCTGGTACGCCTCACGCCCGACCATAACGCCATCCATATGTTCCAGATGGGTTTTCGCCTCTTCCAGCGATTTAATGCCGCCGTTGATCGACATGGTTAGATGCGGGAAGTCACGTTTGAGTTGATACACGCGCGGATAGTCCAGCGGCGGGATCTCACGGTTCTCTTTCGGGCTGAGGCCTGAAAGCCAGGCTTTACGCGCGTGGATGATAAACATCTCGCACTCGCCGCGCCCGGCAACAGTATTGATAAAGTCGCAGAGAAATTCGTAGCTATCCTGATCGTCAATGCCGATACGCGTTTTAACCGTCACAGGAATAGATACCACATCACGCATCGCTTTCACGCAGTCGGCGACCAGTTGGGCATTACCCATCAGGCAGGCGCCGAACATGCCATTTTGCACGCGATCGGACGGGCAGCCGACGTTGAGGTTAATCTCGTCATAACCGCGCTCTTCCGCCAGTTTCGCACACTGTGCCAGCGCCGCCGGATCGCTACCGCCAAGTTGTAATGCAACCGGGTGCTCTTCGTCGTTATAAGCCAGATAGTCACCCTTACCGTGAATAATCGCCCCGGTGGTGACCATTTCCGTGTACAGCAGCGTGTGGCGCGACAACTGGCGCAGGAAGTAGCGGCAGTGTCTATCGGTCCAGTCGAGCATCGGCGCGATGGAGAAACGGTGTGCAGGGAAAACGGTGGACGAAGATTCTGGCATGGCGATTTATTAAGCATTCTGAAAAAGGGGCGCTACTATAGCACAAAGAAAAAGCCGTGAGGCAAGGTTGCGATGGCGCATTGGCAATGAGACGGTGAATTGCCCGGGGCGCTTCGCTTGCCGGGCCTACGGTGGCTAAGGTGCGGCTGGATGCCCGGGGCGCTGCGCTTGCCGGGCCTACGGTGGCTAAGGTGCGGCTGGATGCCCGGGGCGCTTCGCTTGCCGGGCCAACAAACGGCATACACGTGGTAGGCCGGATAAGCGTAGCGCATCCGGCAAAAGGCTCAGAACGTGACGCTTAACTGCGCACCCGCCCCCCAGGTTTCATCTTCCCCCACCAACCCCATCAGATCGACATGCACGCGGTTAAACGGCGCAAAACCGACACCGCCGGTGAAAACATTACTGTCATTATTCTTCACGTCCGCACGATAACCGGCACGTACGGCGAGCCAGTCAAGCGGGCGAACTTCCGCCCCGACGCCAACATACTGCGAGTTATCCTCGCTTTTAAATCCCTTCGTTTCGGTCAGGTCGCTATCGGCACTCACCGTCAGCAAATCGTTATGCCACGCCACCCCAGCAGTCACCAGCGGGCGGATCTGGTAGGTATCTTTATAGTTGGTTGTCACGCCCGTTTCGCCGTTAGTGATAAAGACATCTTTGGTATCGATATCACGGGAGATCAGATTTTGCCCGCTCACCCCCACCGTCCAGTTCTCGCCAAAGTCTGCCGCAACACCGGCATCGACGTTGAAGCCGGTATCATCGTTGCGATAGCGGCTGCTGTTCCAGTCGCTGCTATCGTAGTTGTAGATGGAGGTGGTGTAGTTATAGAGCCAGGTTTTTTGCAGCTTTGGCGTGATGCCGACCGAAACGGGCACATCGCCCAGCTCAAACTGCCGCGCCACCGCGACGCCGTAGTCAGAGACAATCGCCACCCGGCCCGATGCGGTAGAATTGAGGTGTTTGGTGATTTCATCCGAGCCCCCCACCACCGCTTTCCCGGCCTCAGCGATCGCCGTCACCTGGCTGCGTTCAATCCCCCGCAGATAGTCGATATCGCCCTGATCGATTGCAGAGCTCACCCGCCCATGCGCGTAGGCTTTAGTGACAAACGCCACCGAGAGCACGTCGTTTGGAATACTGACGGCAATCCCTGCTCCTCCGCTGGCGCGCGCGGTTTTGCCCTTGAGGTAGTCCAGCTCGCTCGCCAGATCGCCCGCCGCCCCCTGAAACTGCCCTAACGTACCCTGAGGATCCAGCAAAATATCCTGCAAGGTTAGATCGTTAAGCACGCCGCGATAGTTATTAACTTTGTCATTAATATCGTCGATTTCATCCTGGAGATTGTCTTTATCCGTAATTTGCGCGCCCACGGCAGGAAGAATCACCGTAATGTCATCGTCCGGTTTGGCTTTCGCCAACAGCGCCGGGTTAATCAGTACGCCGCTACCGTAATGTGCCGACGCAACGCCGGTACCCCCCATCGCATCATTTCGCGCTTCTGACCAGGTATTAGCCGCATGCGCCTGATTTGCCATAAATAAAGACGCCGTCAAAGGAATAAGCGAATATTTAATGTTTTTTTTCACAGTCTTACCGTTTATTTGCAGGTGAAAATGCCCCCATGCGAATAACGCATAAGGGAGAACGATTGCTGTGAAAAAGCGGAATTACGTGTGAAAAAACAGGATATAACAGGCTTTTCGCCCTATCGTTATTATTAATTTACCCTTCCTATTTATAGATGAGCGACACAGCGCTTCCCAGCATTTATGCCGTTCAGACCGGCTAAATGACGCGGTTTAGGATTTACCTCAGGTTGGCGATTATTCAGGCACTCGGTGTTTTTGCCATAACATGGTAAAGTAGAGGTCTATTTCCCCCGTAGCGCGAGGACGCATAATGGATAAGACCACTTCGCAAGATATGTTGGCGCAGGCTGAAAAGCTGTGTGCGCAGCGCGGCGTGCGCCTGACTCCACAGCGTCTGGAAGTGCTACGTCTGCTGAGCCTGCAACAGGGTGCGATCAGCGCATACGATCTTCTCGATCTGTTACGCGTGAAAGAGCCGCAGGCCAAGCCGCCTACCGTTTATCGCGCACTGGAATTTTTACTCGAGCAGGGCTTTGTCCATAAGGTGGAATCCACCAACAGCTATGTGCTGTGCCATCTTTTTGATCAAC
Source organism: Pseudocitrobacter faecalis (assembly GCF_965231525.1). Lineage (NCBI taxonomy): Bacteria > Pseudomonadati > Pseudomonadota > Gammaproteobacteria > Enterobacterales > Enterobacteriaceae > Pseudocitrobacter > Pseudocitrobacter faecalis. The sequence continues at coordinate 4,149,079 of NZ_CBDDNJ010000002.1, forward strand.
CGACGCATACATCGGCGATGTTTATTTGCGATCGCTGTGGTGTGGTGAAGGAAGAGTGTGCGGAAGGCGTGGAAGATATTATGCATATGGTCGCAGCACGAATGGGCTTTGCGCTACGCCATAATGTGATTGAAGCGCACGGTCTGTGCGCAGAATGTGTGGAAGTAGAGGCATGCAGTTCACAAGAACATTGCCACCACGACCACACGATTCAGATCAAGAAAAAGGCACGGTAATACGAGGGTTGGCACGTCCTTGTACCAGCGGGCAGGATACGCTTATTGAGGGGAGTTAAGCGTTACGCCGTCAGCGAGACTACCAACGGTAGTCGTTATGGGTTTCCCAATCGCTCACTTCTTTCTCTGCCTGGTCTTTGGCATATCCATAACGTTCCTGGATTTTACCGACCAGCTGATCGCGTCGGCCTTCGATAACGGTCATGTCATCGTCGGTCAGTTTGCCCCATTTCTCTTTCGCTTTACCTTTGAACTGTTTCCAGTTACCGCTGAGTTCGTCTTTGTTCATCATCAGCTCCTTATCATTCGATCATGGATGAGATATCACTTCGTCCTTCGGCGTTCATTTCTGCTGAACGTGATAATAAGTGTAGAAGAGGATATCGCTGACGATTCACTATTCAGAATCTTTAACCATCCTCGCCGTTATGTCTGCGAAGAGAACCAGGTGCCTTTTTGCCAGTGGCGACGCCAGATAACCGCCAGCGACAGGCCACGCAGTGCAAGGAACACCGCCAGCGCCAGCCATAAACCGTGATTGCCTAATACCGGCACCGTCAGCAGCGTTAGGGCGAACCCGGCGGCGGCAACGGCCATACTGTTACGCATTTCCGCGCCGCGTGTTGCGCCGATAAACATGCCGTCCAGCAGGTAGCACCAGACACCAATTACCGGCAATATGGCCTGCCAGAGCACATAGCGATCGGCGAGCTGCTGCAACGACGGCAGCGACGTCAGCATCGCCACGATATGACTGCCCGCCAGCGCGTACACCAGCGCAAAAACCAGTGCAACAATCCCCGCCTGGCGGCAGGCCGCGTGCCAGACCTGTTGCAACTGACTGTCATCACGCGCGCCGTAAGCCTGCCCGGAGTGCGCTTCCACCGCATAGGCAAAGCCATCCAGCGCGTAGGCGGTGAAGGTGAGCATGGTCATTAGCACCGCATTGACCGCCACCACATCGCTGCCCAGCCGCGCACCGAATACGGTCAATGCGCCAAAACAGAGCTGAAGTAATAGCGAGCGCAGCATAATGTCGCGATTGAGCGCCAGCAGGCTGCGCATATTTCCGCGCCAGGCCGTCTTCAGCATGTCAGAGGTAATCCCGCGCAGCACCAGCACCTTACGCGCCATCAGCAGGCCAATGATCATCGTGGCATATTCGGCAATCACCGTCGCCAGCGCCGCCCCCTGCACGTTCATATGCAGGCCCATCACCAGCCACAGGTCGAGGACAATGTTCAGGACGTTGCCGACGATCAGCAAAATCACCGGCGCACGCGCGTACTGAACGCCGAGCAGCCACCCCAGCAGCACCAGGTTCGCCAGCGAGGCGGGCGCGCTTAACCAGCGAATTTCAAGGAAGCGCCGCGCCTGCTCGAGCACTGCATCGCTCCCGCCAACAATGGTGAGCGCCAGATTGATAAGCGGCCCTTTAAACACCACGATGAGCAGACCAGCGCCTAACGCCAGCAACAGCGGTTGCACCAGCGCACGGGCAAGCCGGAGGGGATCTTTCGCGCCGAAGGCCTGCGCGGTTAAGCCCGTGGTGCTCATGCGTAAAAAGAGCAGCAGCATAAACAGGAAGCTGGTCGCCGTTGCGCCAATCGCCACGCCGCCGAGATAGACCGCGCTATCCAGATGACCAATCACCGCCGTATCCACAAGACCCAGCAGGGGAACCGTGATATTGGAGAAAATCATGGGAAGGGCGAGACGCCATAATGCCTTGTCGGCAGCCGTGAAGAGCGACATGCTTACGAACCTGAACAGAAAAGAGAACGAACAACGGCGCATGGTGCGCCGTTGTTATCGGGAGAGGATTACAGCCATTCGCCGTTGCGGATCACGCCAACGGCCAGCCCTTCAATGGAGAAGTTCTGACGGCGAAGATCGACGACAATCGGGGAAAACTCGCTGTTTTCCGGCAGCAGTTCGACGACGTTGCCCTGTTTTTTCAGGCGTTTTACGGTCACTTCTTCGTCGATACGCGCAACAACCACCTGACCGTTACGCACGTCCTGGGTTTTATGCACCGCGAGCAGATCGCCGTCCATAATACCGATGTCTTTCATCGACATGCCGCTAACACGCAGCAGGAAGTCAGCATTGGGTTTAAACAGCGAAGGATCGACCTGATAGTGACCTTCAATGTGCTGCTGCGCCAGCAACGGCTCACCGGCGGCAACGCGGCCAATCAGCGGCAGGCCGGTTTCTTCTTCCACCAGCAGGCGAATACCGCGCGATGCGCCCGAAACAATTTCTATGACGCCTTTACGCGCCAGTGCTTTCAGATGCTCTTCCGCCGCATTCGGGGAACGGAACCCCAGGCGCTGAGCAATTTCCGCACGTGTCGGCGGCATGCCCGTTTGGCCGATATGATCTCGGATGAGATCAAACACCTCTTGCTGCCTGGTCGTTAACGCTTTCATTCCGCCCCCTGGGTGTATATACAGTTATGCTGTGAGTATATACAGTTAACGGCTATTTTGGAACCGCAAAACGCACAAAATACAGGAGTTTTCGCAGATTATGCGAGGCTCAGTGGAAATGCGACCACAGCAGTACGGCCCAGGTCATCACCGCGACGAAAATCGCCAGCAATACCGCCGCAGAGCCCATGTCTTTTGCCCGCCCGGAGAGTTCGTGATACTCCGAACCAATGCGGTCGACCACCGCTTCCAGCGCACTATTGAGAATTTCCACTATCATCACCAGAAGGACGGAGCTTATCAGCAAGACGCGGGTAATGGCGTCAACGTCCAGCCAACACGCGATGATAATGGCCACAACCGAGGCGACCCCTTCCTGGCGGAACGCAGCTTCGTTTATCCACGCTGCGCGAAAACCTTTCCAGGAATAACCAGCCGCTTTGATAATTCGGGTGAGTCCAGTGGTATTATTGGCCATTAAATAGAACCTTTTAGCGTTATACGCATCAATGACAGTAGCTGTTATCGGCGGTAGAACAGAAATCCTGCTGACTTTCTGATATTCTTGCCGCGCATTTGCATGATTAACCAGAGGCTTTACATCGTTTATGTCCGGTTGGCCACGAATTTACTACAAATTACTGAATTTACCATTAAGCATACTGGTAAAAAGCAAGTCTATTCCGGCAGAGCCTGCCCAGGAATTGGGGCTCGATACCTCGCGCCCGATCATGTACGTCCTGCCTTATAACTCGAAGGCCGACTTACTGACCTTGCGCGCCCAGTGCCTGGCGCACGATCTCCCCGACCCGCTTGAGCCGCTGGAGATCGACGGCACCCTATTGCCCCGCTATGTGTTCATCCATGGCGGCCCGCGCGTGTTCACCTATTACACGCCGAAAGAAGAGTCTATCAAGCTGTTCCACGACTATCTCGATCTGCATCGCAGCAATCCGAATCTGGACGTGCAGATGGTGCCGGTATCGGTGATGTTTGGTCGTCGTCCGGGGCGTGAAAAAGGCGAGGTGAACCCGCCGCTGCGCATGCTAAACGGCATCCAGAAATTCTTCGCCGTCTCCTGGCTGGGCCGTGACAGCTTTGTGCGCTTCTCGCCGTCCGTCTCGTTGCGCCGTATGGCCGATGAACACGGTACCGATAAAATTATCGCGCAAAAACTGGCGCGCGTGGCGCGTATGCACTTCGCTCGCCAGCGTCTGGCGGCGGTAGGCCCGCGACTGCCGGCACGTCAGGATCTCTTCAATAAGCTGCTCGCTTCGCGCGCGATTGCCAAAGCGGTTGAAGACGAAGCACGCAGCAAAAAAATCTCCCATGAGAAAGCGCAGCAGAACGCCATCGCGCTGATGGAAGAGATTGCCGCCAACTTCTCCTACGAGATGATTCGCCTGACTGACCGCATTCTGGGCTTCACCTGGAACCGGCTTTATCAGGGGATTAACGTGCACAACGCCGAGCGCGTTCGCCAGCTGGCGCACGACGGCCACGAGATTGTGTATGTGCCGTGTCACCGTAGCCATATGGACTACCTGCTGCTCTCCTATGTGTTGTATCACCAGGGGCTGGTGCCGCCGCATATTGCCGCCGGTATCAACCTGAATTTCTGGCCAGCCGGCCCGATTTTCCGTCGTCTGGGCGCATTCTTTATTCGCCGTACCTTTAAGGGCAACAAACTCTACTCCACCGTGTTCCGCGAGTATCTCGGCGAGCTGTTCAGCCGGGGTTATTCTGTTGAATACTTTGTGGAAGGCGGGCGTTCCCGTACCGGTCGTTTGCTCGATCCGAAAACCGGTACACTGTCGATGACCATTCAGGCGATGCTGCGCGGCGGCACACGTCCTATCACGCTGGTGCCGATTTACATCGGTTACGAGCACGTGATGGAAGTCGGTACGTATGCAAAAGAACTGCGTGGCGCGACCAAAGAGAAAGAGAGTCTTCCGCAGATGCTCAAGGGCTTGAGCAAACTGCGTAACCTGGGCCAGGGCTACGTTAACTTCGGCGAGCCGATTCCGCTGATGAACTACCTGAACCATCACGTACCGGAGTGGCGCGAGTCTATCGATCCTATCGAAGCCATTCGTCCGGCATGGCTGACGCCGACGGTTAACGGTATCGCCGCCGAACTGATGGTGCGCATCAACAACGCAGGCGCGGCGAACGCCATGAACCTGTGCTGTACTGCGCTGCTGGCGTCTCGTCAGCGTTCACTGACCCGCGAACAGTTAACTCAACAGTTGGATTGCTACCTGTCGCTGCTGCGCAACGCACCGTATTCGCCGGACGCCACCACGCCAAACGTGACGGCAGGCGAGCTTATCGACCACGCGCTGCAGATGAACAAGTTCGAAGTCGAGAAAGATACCATCGGCGATATCATCATTCTGCCGCGCGAACAGGCGGTGTTGATGACCTACTATCGTAACAATATCGCCCATATGCTGATCATGCCGTCTCTGCTGGCGACCATCATGACCCAGCATCGCCATGTTTCTCGCGCGGATGTGCAGAACATGGTTGAAGTGCTCTACCCGATGCTGAAGGCCGAGCTGTTCCTGCGCTGGGAAAAAGCAGAGCTGGCGTCGGTGATTGATACGCTGGTTGACGAGATGGAGCGCCAGGCGCTGATCACCCGTCAGGGCGATGAGCTGCATATTAATCCGTCGCACTCCCGCACTCTGCAACTGCTGGCCGCAGGCGCACGTGAAACGCTGCAACGCTATGCCATTACGTTCTGGCTGCTGAGCGCGAACCCATCGATGAACCGCAGTACGCTGGAGAAAGAGAGCCGTACCGTGGCGCAACGTCTGTCGGTGCTGCACGGTATTAACTCGCCGGAGTTCTTTGATAAAGCGGTGTTCTCATCGCTGGTGCTGACGCTGCGTGATGAAGGCTATATCAGCGACAGCGGCGACGCCGAGCCGGAAGAGACGATGAAGGTTTACCAGATGATGGCGAACCTGATCACCTCAGACGTGCGTTTGACGATTGAGAGTGTGACGCAGGACGAAGAACCGGCGCCGAAAGACGCCTGATGCGCTTCGCTTATCAGGCCTACGGGTTCGGAGCTTGTAGGGCGGGCAAGCGTAGCGCCCCCGCCATAAAAAAGCCGGATGAAAATCCGGCTTTTTCGCTTTTAGAAGTGCCAGTAACTCATCGCCAGACCGATAAACAGCACCAGCCCAACGTAGTTATTGTTCATAAATGCCTGGAAACAGGCCGCGCGTTCCCGGTGTTGAATCAGCTTCTGCTGGTACGCAAACAGCGCGCCCGCAATGAAAATAGACCAGTAGAACTCCCAGTTAAGCCCGTTCAGATAGCCAATCGCCGCCATCAATACCAGCACGCCAATCTGCAAAATACCGATAATTAAGCGGTCGTACTGACCAAACAGAATCGCCGTCGATTTCACGCCGATTTTCACGTCATCGTCACGGTCAACCATCGCATACTGCGTGTCATACGCCACCGCCCACAGGATGTTTGCCAGTAGCATCAACCAGCAGCTCAGCGGCAATGATTCACTGACGGCGGCAAATGCCATCGGAATTGACCAGCCGAACGCGGCACCCAGCACCACCTGCGGCAGATGGGTATAGCGCTTCATAAACGGATAAACCCACGCCAGCGCCAGTCCCGCGACCGAAAGCAGAATGGTCATGGTATTGAGCGTCAGCACCAGCAGGAACGACAGAAGAACCAGCACGGCAAACAGTGTCCGCGCCTCTTTTTCCGTCACCGCACCGCTCGGTAACGGGCGATTGGCGGTACGTTTTACATGACCATCAAATTTGCGGTCAGCATAGTCATTCACCACGCAACCAGCGGCGCGCATCAGCCAGACGCCCGCGACAAACACCGCCAGAATCCACAACGGTGGTACGCCGGGCGCGGCAACCCATAACGCCCATAAGGTCGGCCACAGCAGCAGCAAGGCACCAATCGGCTTGTCGGTGCGCATCAGGCGATGAAATGCCAGCAGCTTATTCTGCGTCAGACTCCACTCCATTTTCTCTTCCTCTTAGTACAACGGCGATGCAGGCAGAAACAGCTCTGTCAGGAGCAGCGGTTTCCCACTCAACCGGAGGCGGGAACGACGCCCCCAGAGGTCTGCATGGCAACCTATCTCAATAAAATCACGCGTGAGCATGGAAGACGTAAACAGGTAACGACCCAGCGGCGTCTTACCAAGCTGTTGCAGCGCCAGTTCGGGGCCGCTCAGCGTCGATTCGGGTACCACGGTGCGCCCGGCAAGCCAGGGCTCGCCGTCCACACACAGCAATATTTCTCGTAGCCAGTAGCGTTGCTCGTCGGGCAACAACGGTAACTCTTCCGCTATAGCATCGCGGGTGACAAACCCTTCGTCAATCAGTGTGACGCTGACCACACCATATTGTTCGAAACGTTTGGTCATGGAATCTTCCAGCAGCAGCCAGTCGAGTTGTTCAGCGTCGAGCGAGGGAATGGCGTCAAAATAGTTTAGCGCACGCAGTTGCGTCAGTGCGGGATGCGTCATGCCTGACTCTCCTGTACATAAAGTGACGCTATTGTATCGCAGATTGTGGCGGGCGGGAGTGCAGTAATGGCTAAATACGATCATTGGCGCAACAGTTATGCAACAGCATGGTGCACAACTGAAAAAAAAGTGCGCCCCGAGGGGCGCACCGAAAGGCATAGCCTAAACATCAGCGCTGTGGGGATGTTATTACCCCTTGCCTTTTACAGCGCTGATAAAGGTGGATCTCGCAGAGGTAGAGCCGAGGCGCTCAGCTTCATCCAGCAGTTTCAACGCTTTATCTACATCACCACTCGCAACCGCCTGTTTAATGGCTTTGTTGAAGTAAGATTCGGTGTCATTCAGCATCGGTTCACTTTTCTTCACCGGTGCTGGCGCAGGTGCGACGGCTGCGGCGGCAGGAGCTGTGTAAGCCGGTGCAGCAGTGTTACCCACCGTGACAGGTGCCGGGCCTGAAGAGCCAAACAGCGGGCCAACCAGGACGCTGGAAGTGCTGTTTGTTTTTACCTTCAGTTTCAGCGTGCCATCGGTGATATGACGGGCAATCGGATCCGGGATATCGGGAATCGCGTTACCCACGCCTTTCGCGTAGGACTTAGCCGGATCCAGTAATTTGGTGGTTTGTTGCAGGTCTTTTTCGGTCGTGAACACCAGCACGTACAGTTTCTGCTGACCCAGCGCAGGCGTCAGACGCATTACGCCTTCAAGACGGTCAGCGCTCATCACGCCCGGCTCCTGATAGGTGAAATAGCTTGACGGGAAGAACGCCGATGGCGTCATGTTCTGATCAAGAATCAGAACGTTCGGCGCAAATACGCTGGTTTGTTTATTCACTTCACTGCTGAGTGTAAGGGTGAGTTCGCCTATGTTGGCCGGCACGCTGTAGGCCGCAACCGGGCCGCTGATGCCAGGCGCATTCAGGCTCTGGCCCCCCGTGGAAAGCGTGGTGGTCTGAACTTTAGATTGATCCACCGGCGTCCAGGTCAGTTGCTGTAACGCAGCGGTGGGAATCGTTGGTGCGGCAGAAGTGTTCTGTGGCACATAGTTTACATCTGCAAAGGTGACTGCCGGTACGCTTGCCAGAAGGCCTGCGCAGAGGCTGAGAGCGACGAGACTTTTCTTCATTTTCATTGTTATTACCTCAGATACAGAGCTCAGCGCTCGCCAGGCAATAGCGCGCTGCGCTTAAAGAGAGAGGGGCTTACGCCCCTCTTTTAGGCATTACATTGGGTTAATCGACGATTACCACCAGATTTCCATCTGTGCACCGAAGGACCACTCATCGTTGTCGCCACGGCTGGTTGTGTTGATGCCAGAGTTAGACGCAGCAGCAAAGCGGCTTACAGAGTCACCATCTTTGATGTAACCCCATTTTTCATCCCACTTCGCATAGGTTGCGAAGACACGGATAGCCGGACGAGACCAAATGCTGTCACCCGCCTGCCATTGCTGCGCCAGGGTGATTTTGTACTGGTTGTTGCGATCGCCAGTCTGCTGAGATTTCACGTTGTCGTAGCCAACTTCCAGCAAGGTGCTCATGATAGGCGTCCATTTGTACATTGGACGAACACCTACGGTCCACCAGTCAGTACCCAGGTCGCTATCCAGATCGGTTTTCTGGAACATACCGACGTACATCAGATCCCACTTGTCGCCCAAAGAAATTGCGCCGTGGTCCAGGATACGCCACATGTTACCGTTGTTATTGATGACGTTATTCGCGTAATTGGTCTTCGTGCCATCCGGGTTAGTTACGGTGAAGGAAGAAGAGCCGTAAGAGCCCTGGTTCACACCTTTACCATGAGTGGTCATTGCGTCTGTCGCGTACTGAACCACAAATTTGTTGTAGCCTTTCAGCATGCTCTGTGTGTGTTCAGCGGTGAACATCCAGCCATCTTTCGATGCGCCGTCGGCAAGGCTGTAGCCATCAGTGGTATTGGCGCGACCGTAGTCAACACCTAATTCCAGCACGCCGTCCGGGTTGGTTTCCAGACCCGCTAAACGTACGTCGAATACATCGTTTGCTGTGTCTTTAGTACGGTCGTAAATGTTCTGTGTGCTGAACGCATAAGAACCGCCGGCTTCCTGAGAACGGGTAGCTGCCAGAGACAGTTTACCGAAGCCCAGATCGACGTTTTCGATACCCGCACCAGGGCCTGAAATATCCCAGTAGTAGAAGTCGATCATGTGCACGTCATGACGCTGATAGAAACGCTTACCGGCCCAGATGGTAGAGCCTGGCAGCCAGTCAATCAGGTTTTTACCCTGAACGTTGGCTTCACGGAACGCGGGGTCAGTACCTTCCCAGTCATTCTGTTGAGCAACGGAGTACGCCACGTTGGTGTCAAAGTAGAAGCTCTTATCACCTTCTTTCCACACTTCCTGGCCCAGCTTCAGTTCCGCATAGGTTTCACATTCGTTACCAAGACGGTACTTACTTTGTGCGCCGGTTGCCTGGAAGCACTGTTGTTCACCACCGCTGCCTGTCCAGCCAATACCAGAACGCGCGTAGCCGTGGAAATCGACTGCCAGCGCCTGAGCAGACATAACGCCTGCCGCGACGGCGACTGCCAGGGGAAGTTTGCGCAGAGTAATCATCATTCTATCTCCTGAGATCATTGCTTTTCTTTGAAACACGAACCCTTGTAGCCGGGTTTTGTGCCTTTGTTATGGGAATCAAACGCCGGGCTCTTTATGCAACCGACGACATGCGGTGCCATCCTCACGGAACAGGTGGCAGCGCTCTGGTGGCAAGCCAATAGCGAATGTGGCTCCCTCTTCTACTAACACCACATCATTCTGGCGATAGACCAGGTTCTGATGGATGGCGGGGATCTGGATATGAATTTGCGTTTCGTGACCGAGCTGTTCCACTACGTGGACTTCGCCTTCCAGGGTGACATCAGCGATGTCGCTGGGCAGCAGATGTTCAGGGCGAATACCCAGTGACATATTGGCACCGACCTGGACATTGTTACTTTCTACCGGCAGCCAAACCTGTTGACGGTTTGGCAGCTCAACCTGCACCTGGTCAATCGCCGTTGCCGTGACCTTCACTGGCAGGAAGTTCATTTTCGGCGAGCCGATAAAGCCCGCGACGAAGCGGTCGGCCGGGTAGTGATAGAGTTCAAGCGGTTTACCGACCTGCGCGACACGGCCTGCATCGAGCACCACAATCTTGTCGGCGAGCGTCATCGCTTCGACCTGATCGTGGGTGACGTAAATCATCGTGCGGCCCAGACGTTTGTGCAGGCGGGAAATTTCAATACGCATCTGCACGCGCAATGCGGCATCCAGGTTGGAAAGCGGTTCATCAAGCAGGAACACATTCGGCTCCGCCACCAGCGTACGGCCAATCGCCACACGCTGACGCTGACCACCGGAAAGCGCTTTCGGTTTGCGCTCTAACAGGTGTGCCAGTTGCAATACTTCGGCAACCTGATTGACGCGCTGGTTAATGACCTCTTTTTTCGCGCCAGCCAGTTTCAGGCCGAAGGACATGTTTTCGGCAACAGAGAGATGCGGATACAACGCATAAGACTGGAACACCATGCCCACACCGCGCTCCGCAGGCGGGATGTCGTTCATCCGGGTTTCCCCGATATAGAGGTCGCCGCTGGTAATCGTCTCAAGCCCGGCGATCATGCGAAGCAGTGTAGATTTGCCACAGCCCGACGGCCCAACAAACACCACGAACTCCCCTTCCTGGATATCCAGGTTGATATCTTTCGATACCACCACGTCGCCCCAGGCTTTCGTTACATTTCGCAGTTGTACGTTTGCCATCGCCTTCTCCCTTGTTACAACCCGTCACTATCAGAAACATTCAAGATGGATTGAACTATGGGGTATCCCTTGTTGTCGCGAATCCTCCACCCCCCTTGTTTTTTATGGGGGAGGAGGCGGGAGGATGAGAAAACGCGTTCTGCCACCGGGGGTTAGGGGCGACAGGGAAAATCGTGAGCTGGCCTGCAAAATCGGGGCGTTTTTTATGTGCGCCAGGGCTCATAACTCTGATTTATGTAACAGAGATCACATAAACACCCCCCGGGGCGTAGAGGAAGGGAGGATGGAAAGAGGTTGCTAAAAAAGGAGACTCATCCCTGTAAAAACCACCTCTGTGTATCCACGAGTACATCACCAAAAAGGACGGGATATATGAAAATTAAAACTGGCGCTCGCATCCTCGCGCTGTCTGCTCTGACCACGATGATGTTTTCCGCCTCAGCCCTCGCGAAAATCGAAGAAGGAAAACTGGTTATCTGGATCAACGGCGATAAAGGCTATAACGGTCTCGCCGAGGTAGGTAAGAAATTCGAGAAAGACACTGGCATTAAAGTCACCGTTGAACACCCGGATAAACTGGAAGAAAAATTCCCGCAGGTTGCGGCAACCGGTGACGGCCCGGACATCATCTTCTGGGCGCATGACCGTTTCGGCGGCTACGCACAGTCTGGCCTGCTGGCTGAAATCAGCCCGGACAAAGCCTTCCAGGACAAACTCTATCCGTTCACCTGGGACGCTGTTCGCTATAACGGCAAACTGATCGCGTACCCGATTGCGGTTGAAGCGCTCTCCCTGATCTACAACAAAGACCTCGTACCGAACCCGCCGAAAACCTGGGAAGAAATTCCTGCGCTGGATAAAGAGCTGAAGGCGAAAGGTAAGAGCGCCCTGATGTTCAACCTGCAAGAACCGTACTTCACCTGGCCGCTGATTGCTGCTGACGGTGGTTATGCGTTCAAGTTTGAAAACGGCAAATATGACGTGAAAGATGTCGGCGTAGATAGCGCTGGCGCGAAAGCGGGTCTGACTTTCCTGGTTGACCTGATTAAAAACAAACACATGAACGCGGATACCGATTACTCCATCGCTGAAGCGGCCTTTAACAAAGGCGATACCGCGATGACCATCAACGGCCCGTGGGCATGGTCCAACATCGATAAGAGCAAGGTCAACTATGGCGTAACGCTGCTGCCGACCTTTAAAGGCAAGCCGTCTAAACCGTTCGTCGGTGTGCTGAGTGCCGGTATCAACGCCGCAAGCCCGAACAAAGAGCTGGCGAAAGAGTTCCTCGAAAACTACCTGCTGACCGATCAGGGTCTGGATGAAGTGAACAAGGACAAACCGCTGGGCGCCGTCGCGCTGAAATCCTTCCAGGATGAGCTGGCGAAAGATCCACGCATCGCGGCCACCATGGATAACGCCCAGAAAGGCGAAATCATGCCGAACATCCCGCAGATGTCCGCCTTCTGGTATGCCGTTCGCACCGCAGTCATCAACGCCGCAAGCGGTCGTCAGACTGTCGATGCTGCACTGAAAGACGCGCAGGGCCGTATCACTAAGTAATGCTTTTATCCCCTCTCCCTCAGGGAGAGGGTTAGGGTGAGGGTTGTGTTAAAAGTTCGCCCTCACCCCGGCCCTCTCCCCCAGGAGAGGGAGAAAAGATCAATCGTTGTAGAGGAAGATCCCCATGGATGTCATTAAAAAGAAACATTGGTGGCAAAGTGACGCGCTGAAGTGGTCAGCGATCGGTCTGCTGGGCCTGCTGGTGGGTTACCTTGTAGTTTTAATGTACGCACAAGGGGAGTACCTGTTCGCCATCATGACGCTGATTTTAAGCTCAGCTGGCCTCTATATTTTCGCCAACCGTAAAACCTACGCCTGGCGCTATGTTTATCCGGGCATGGCCGGGATGGGACTGTTCGTTCTGTTCCCCCTGATTTGTACCATCGCCATCGCCTTCACCAACTACAGCAGCACCAACCAGCTCACCTTTGAACGTGCACAGCAGGTGCTGATGGACCGCTCTTATCAGGCGGGTAAGTCTTACAACTTCACGCTTTTCCCGGCAGGTGATGAGTGGCAACTGGCACTGACTGACGGTGAAAGTGGCAAGAATTACCTCTCCGACGCCTTTAAATTTGGCGGCGAGCAAAAAATTACACTGAAAGAGACTGACGCCCTGCCGGAAGGCGAGCGTGCGGCGCTGCGCGTGATCACCCAAAATCGTCAGGCGCTGAACCAGTTAACGGCTGTTCTGCCAGACGAAAGCAAAGTGGTGATGAGTTCGCTGCGTCAGTTCTCCGGTACCCGCGCGCTGTACACGCTGGGTGCCAACGACGAGCTGACCAACAACCAAACCGGCGTGAAGTACCTGCCAAACAACGATGCCGGCTTTTATCAGGCTGTGGATGCGGCGGGGAACCTGACCGGCGAAAAACTGAGCCCAGGCTACACCGTGACCATCGGCTGGGATAACTTCACCCGCGTCTTCACCGACGAAGGGATTCAGAAGCCGTTCTTCGCGATTTTCATCTGGACGATTGTCTTCTCCGTACTGACCGTCATCCTGACCGTTGCCGTCGGCATGGTACTGGCGTGCCTGGTGCAGTGGGAAGCCCTGAAAGGCAAAGCGATTTACCGCGTGCTGCTGATTCTGCCCTACGCCGTGCCTTCCTTTATCTCGATTCTGATTTTCAAGGGCTTGTTCAACCAGAGCTTTGGTGAAATCAACATGATGCTGAGCGCCCTGTTCGGGATCAAACCGGCCTGGTTCAGCGACCCAACCACCGCACGTTCGATGATTATCATCGTTAACACCTGGCTTGGTTACCCCTACATGATGATCCTGTGCATGGGCCTGCTGAAAGCCATTCCGGACGACCTGTATGAAGCCTCGGCAATGGATGGCGCAGGCCCGTTCCAGAACTTCTTCAAGATTACGCTGCCGCTGCTGATTAAGCCGCTGACGCCGCTGATGATCGCAAGCTTCGCCTTTAACTTTAACAACTTCGTTCTGATTCAACTGTTGACTAACGGCGGCCCGGACCGACTCGGCACCACGACGCCTGCCGGTTATACCGACCTGCTGGTGAGCTATACCTACCGTATCGCGTTCGAAGGCGGCGGTGGGCAGGACTTCGGCCTCGCGGCGGCGATTGCTACGCTTATCTTCCTGTTGGTGGGTGCGCTGGCGATTGTGAACCTGAAAGCCACGCGAATGAAGTTTGATTAAGGGAGATAACGACAATGGCTATGGTACAACCGAAATCTCAGAAACTGCGTTTATTCACCACGCACCTGTTACTCCTGATCTTCATCGCGGCAATCATGTTTCCGCTGCTGATGGTTATCGCAATTTCACTGCGCGAAGGTAACTTCGCCACCGGGAGCCTGATCCCGGAAAAAATCTCCTGGGAGCACTGGCGGCTGGCGCTGGGCTTTAGCGTAGAACACGCTGATGGCCGCGTCACCCCGCCACCCTTCCCGGTTCTGCTGTGGTTGTGGAACTCGGTAAAAATTGCGGGCATCACCGCGATTGGCATCGTCACCCTTTCCACAACCTGTGCTTACGCCTTCGCCCGTATGCGTTTCCCGGGTAAAGCGACCCTGCTGAAAGGGATGCTGATTTTCCAGATGTTCCCGGCAGTGCTCTCTCTGGTGGCGTTGTACGCGTTGTTTGACCGTCTCGGCCAGTACATTCCGTTTATCGGTCTGAACACCCACGGCGGCGTAATCTTCGCTTACTTAGGCGGTATTGCACTGCACGTCTGGACGATTAAAGGCTACTTCGAAACCATCGATAGCTCGCTGGAAGAAGCAGCGGCGCTGGATGGCGCAACACCGTGGCAGGCCTTCCGCCTGGTACTGCTGCCGCTCTCCGTACCGATTCTGGCGGTGGTATTTATTCTGTCGTTTATCGCTGCCATCACCGAAGTTCCGGTCGCGTCACTGCTGCTGCGTGATGTGGACAGCTACACCCTGGCGGTTGGTATGCAGCAATATCTTAACCCGCAAAACTACCTGTGGGGTGACTTTGCTGCGGCAGCCGTACTCTCCGCCATACCAATTACCGTCGTGTTCCTGCTGGCGCAGCGCTGGCTTGTCAATGGCCTGACGGCAGGCGGTGTGAAAGGTTAATACCCTCGTTCTACCCTCCCGGAAACGGGAAAAGCCACTGCAATCCTCGATTTAACTTGTGACTGTTGTTTGGCGCTCTTCGGAGCGCCATTTTTTTTGAGCTTATCCCATTAGGCTTATTCGCGTTTCAGACGTTTGGAATTACACAACCAAAGCGTGATCACCAGCAACAGGATCGCCCCGGAGTAGATCAACACGTCGAGCGGCGAGGTGTGATCGACGATGATCAAACGCACAATCGCGGTGATCCCGATATAGATAAAGTAGCGCAACGGAAAGTGAAAACCGGACTGAAAGTACTTCACGATCAGTGCGATAAATTCGAAATAGAGGAAATAAACCACCAGACCTTCCACCAGCTCGTATTTGCTGGTGCGCTCAGGTGCAAAAAGCACATCGGCTAAGTGCAGCGTCTCTTTGCCGAGAAAGATGACCAGTATCATGCCAAGGCAGAGTAGCCCAAGGTTGAGAACAGTCTGTAAGATCGTCGAGATAAACTCGACACGTGGACGGGGGAGTGATGTCATGGTGGCATCTCCTGTGCAGGCTGAGTCTCTTGTATAACGCAAAAATGTGATCTGGATCTACATTTTTTACATGAGCAATGCCGGATGCGGCTCCGTCTTATCCGGCCTACAGAACGCGTCAAAACGTTGCATCGCACCTTCAAATCCCCGTAGGCCGGATAAGGCATTTCCGCCGCCATCCGGCACACAGACCGCACAATTACCGGAAATTCATACTCTTATCACTGGTAATCCCATACAAATCAAACTTGCGCCCCAGCTTCTGGCCGCCATCGCGGGTTAACGGTACCCAGTTCACCGCGGCACGGCTGCGCGTCGCGCCGGAGGAGAAGAGATCCAACGGCACCGAGACATACACGCCTTTGGTGAACTCCCCTTCCCCATACTCATCGCCGGAAACGTTGGTAATGGTGGCGTAGCCCCCGACCACGACGCCGCTGTCGAAGTGTTTAGAGATGTCGAGCGTGCCGCCCTTATCGCCCGCCAGATACTGACCGACGCTGGCTTTCACCAGCACGTCCTGGGCAAACGGCGGCGTCCAGTAGGCGGTGAGATGCCCGGTCTTCACGCTGTAGTCGGTGAATTTCATCATGTCCTGCGCGCTGCGCCAGTCACGCTGTTTCACATAGTTGGCGTCGATACCCACCGCCCAGTTGCTGTCTACCGGGCGATAAAGCGCTTCAACACCTGCGCCCCCGAACATGGTTTCCAGGTAACCACCATAAACCTGGCCGTAGAAATTATTCCCCAGATACTGGAAATAGTTGGCCTGCAGGTTATTCACATAGACGTTATTCTCAACATATTCACGCACGTGGGTACGCACGCGCGGCAGTTTTGAGTCGCTCGGCGGATTGGTGTAGTTAAACTTATCGTAGTTGTTGGCGATGTTGGCAAACAGGCTGCCGCTGGTCAGCAGGTGGTCGGTCACCCACCAGTCCGCCGTGCCCATCACGCCCAACTGATACATGTAGAAACTTTCCGGCCCGCCGACCGACTGACTCAGTACCGGATCGATATGGAAATCGAAGCTCGATTTGTCGATATACCAGCCCTGCTCGGTGGTTTCCGGCACAATCGGCGTGACACGTTTCTGCTCCAGCGGCGTTTCATGGCCGAGCGGTTCACCCTCCAGGTGACGCTGCAGGCTGGCGACGTTAGTTTCCGTGGTCACCTGCGGCATGTTGAGGCGATTTTCGGTGATGCGGATAGTGCGAATGCCCTCCGGCAGATCGTTCATGATAATGCGGTTGGCGCGCTCAATGCCTTCGCGCGAGTCGCGATATTTTACCTGCTCACCGGTGACGTAGAGCGTATCGCCTTTAGTTTGAATCTTTGGATCGGCAAATCCGGCGTTATATTTCAGCAGGGTAAGCTGATTCGCGACCACCGAATGTTGCAGAATCGCGTCCTGCGGCTGCGGACGATATGTCGGTCGCGCGTTGTCGTTATAGGACGGACGCAGGTCGTTGAAGTTGGTGCGCAGAGTGAAGCCGAACATCACCGTATTCCCGCGCTCGTAGCTCAGGTTAACGTCGGCCCAATCCGCAACCCGATAAATAGCGCCGACGTTAAACTTGCTTTTCTGGTCCAGTTTTCCGGCGAAATCCTGCTGATAGTTATTACCTTCATACTCAAGTTTCAAGCGCAGCGGCTGCCAGGGCGTTTGATATTCTACCCCGCCAAAAAACGACGCCGGGCCGCGAAACATCTGGCTGCTGTCCATCGAGCCCGCTTCGCGGTAGCTGTTATCGCGGTGGCAATATTTATCGCTGTAGGAGCAGAACGGGTTGGTCGCGTTGCCGCTGGTGCCGAGATAACCCCAGCCAAGCCCCAGCGAGAAGTCGAATGGCCCCCAGGCTTTGTTGGCAACGATGTACTCCGAGTCAAACAGCCCGGTACCGCCGATATCACGCGCACCAACCGACACCTGCGGCATCCAGTAGCTCTCTTCCCACAGGCGCAGCTTCAGGTCGAAGGCTTTATCTTTATAGGTTTGATCGCCCGAGAACGCGTCAACGCTGCTGTATTGTTTGGTGCGCACGTCGGTATAACGTAGCGTAGTTTCCAGCCAGGGAAAAAGCTGCACAGAAGCAGAGTAGTAGCGATATTGATCGTTATCGCGATAGTTAAGGCTGATTTCCCCTTCCCGCGCCATTCGCGCGGTAGGCGTTTGCAGCAGGCCGACGCCGCCGAAATCAGACTGCGAAGGGCCAACGGGTGCCGGATACGTTTCGGCATGGCATGCGGCGCTAACGCCCAACGCAAGCAGGCTGTAGAGGTATTTTTTCTTCATTAATCAGGTATCCGCTGCGACAGGGAGCGAAGAATAGCGACGTTGAGTTCATCGTATTTCTTCGTCCACAGTGAATCGGCAAAGCCAACAAACACGATGCTGCCGGGCATCGGCTCAATATGACGTCGGTTCCAGTAGGCGATAGGCGCTTTCAGCGTGCGGCCATCGGGGTAAATTACCCACGCGTAGCTGCGCTCGCCGCCGCTCAGGCGATCAACCTCTTTGAGGTAGCTGGCGACATCGCGCCCGGGCGTAAACGCCACTTTGCCGGGGCGATTGATCAAACCGAAAAGCGTAATTGTCGAGGGTTCATTGCCCACCCACAGGCTGTATTTCCCCTGAAGCGGAGGATTTTTCCCTTCGCCTATGCGAACTTCATCCGGGTCCAAAGAGACAAACTGCCGCCCCGTGACGTTGATAGCCTGAAGCTGCTGGCGTAAGGCGTTAATGGCGGCGGCATCGCTTCCACTCGACTCCATCGCCGCGCGGCTTAACGCGGTGAGCAATGCCTGATGTTGTTTTTCAGCAACCGTGGTCGCCTGCTGTTCGGCAATCACCGCGCCGCGCCACCAGCTTCCGGCGAGGCGCGGCTGTGCGACGAGATCCGCCAGATGTTCAGCATTGGTCAACGTGAGCATTTTTGCCTCACCTTCACGATGAACATCTACGGTGCCTGCTGCGAATGCGCCACCCGTCATGGCACAAAAAAGTCCTGCAACTAACGTGATTTTTTTCATTGTTTTGCGGCCTTGATCAGGGTCGTTTTCACCGGGAAATAGCCCGCCCCAAGGTATTGTTCTGATTGTCGAATCTGGCCTTCGTCATCTATCCAAAAGCGGTTGCGCCAGGTCGTTTGTTCGGTGGTCACCGTTTCCTCAAGCACGCGAACCGATGTCTCGCTGCCGGCTAACGTCAGCGTTTCGCGCTCGCCCCATTGGAAGGTGGAATGCGCGGTGGCGTAGCGCACCTGGCGATGTTCAGTCCAGCCCATCGTGCGCGTCCAGCTTGCGCCATCCACCACCTGATTAGGTTTGGCTAGCGGATCGCTGGCGAGGTTATTGACATCCAGCAGGTTATCGCCCGCCAGTTGCGTTTTGACGATACGACCATGCTGCGTGACCAGCGTGGCCTGATCCTGGGTGACCCACTTGTGCTGACCGTTTTCCGAGTAAGCCAGCGCCACAAAAATCTGCGGGCCGTTATTAAGCTGAATGTACTGGCTGGCATAGGGCATATTCTGGATATCGTCCGCGGTGAGTTGCACGCCGGGCGTGCCGAACAGGCTATCCCATAACGATTTTCCCAGCCCTTTTGTGCTGGATGAACACGCCTGAAGCAGCAGGCAAAGAGTGATAATGGCAAGTCGCTTCACGACGTTTCTCCGAGGGGCAAAATAACCACACCGAAGTGTGGTTATGGGTAAACGCACCCGTATTACTGGGTACTGGTTGTTGTGGTGGTCGTGGTTCCGGTATTGGAGCCATCACCGCCACCTGTCGCTGCCAGCGCGACACCCACCGCAGAACTCACGGTGCTGGCGCTGGTCGCGGTAGAACTCCCCGCGGAGACAGACGTCGCCGCAGAGCCCGCCGCATCACCGGTTTCCACCGGTGCCGCTGACGCGGATGCCGCCGCAAACGCAGATATGGCAAAAATGCCATAGAGGATTTTCTTCATAACAATTTCCCTTCATTGAATAAATGGAGGTACATACCCTGGGAATTCCGGGTTGCAGAATGAAAGTCAGCATGTAATACATGCGTGGCTCACGCACATACAACCTGAAAATAAGCGGGTATACCTGAAATATTCAGGCGTCATCGAGTATACACAACTCAATACCGGGAATTAGCGTTAAGGGAAGAGGGGCTCAGATTTTAAGAAAATGAGAAAAAATAAAAAAATAAGTATTATTTATTGGTTATAAATCACGTTAAATCATAAAGTTATGATAAACCTTGTTATTATCAACCTACGTATTTTCCTAAAATAAGACCTTATTTAATTCAGGTCTATTTATGTTTTAGGAATATGCTCATCGGTAATTTTCAGCTGAGATCACGGACAAGGAGATTTATCCGATAAAAAAATGCCGGCTATTACGCCGGCATTTTCAGATTAAGACGACTTATGCACGCCAGGATTTATAACGGTTAATCAGGCCGTTGGTAGAGCTGTCGTGGCTGCTAATTTCGCTACCATCTTTCAGTTCCGGCAGAATACGGTTTGCCAGCTGTTTACCCAGCTCAACGCCCCACTGATCGAAGGTGAAGATGTTCAGGATAGCGCCCTGAGTAAAGATTTTGTGCTCATACAGCGCAATCAACGCGCCCAGGCTGAACGGCGTGATTTCGCGCAGCAGGATGGAGTTGGTCGGGCGGTTGCCTTCGAACACTTTGAACGGCACAACGTGTTCCAGCGTAGCCGGATCTTTACCCTGATCGCGATATTCCTGTTCAACCACTTCGCGAGATTTGCCGAATGCCAGCGCTTCGGTCTGAGCGAAGAAGTTAGACAGCAGTTTCTGATGGTGATCGGAAAGTGGGTTGTGGGTAATCGCCGGTGCGATGAAGTCACAAGGAACCATTTTGGTGCCCTGGTGAATCAGCTGATAGAACGCATGCTGACCGTTGGTACCCGGCTCGCCCCAGATGATTGGGCCAGTTTGATGCGCCACTTTATTGCCGTTGCGGTCAACATACTTACCATTGGACTCCATGTTGCCCTGCTGGAAGTATGCCGCGAAACGGTGCATATACTGGTCATACGGCAGAATCGCTTCAGTTTCCGCGCCGAAGAAGTTGTTGTACCAGATGCCGATCAGCGCCAGCAGAACCGGCAGGTTTTTCTCCGCAGGTGTGGTGGAGAAGTGTTTGTCCATCGCGTGTGCGCCGGAGAGCAGTTCAACAAAGTTGTCGAAGCCCACGGAGAGAATAATAGACAGACCGATAGCTGACCACAGCGAGTAACGTCCACCGACCCAGTCCCAGAATTCGAACATGTTGGCGGTATCAATACCAAATTCACCCACCGCTTTAGCGTTGGTGGAGAGCGCTGCGAAGTGTTTCGCCACGTGTTTTTGATCGCCCGCGGTTTCCAGGAACCAGTCGCGCGCGCTGTGGGCGTTGGTCATGGTTTCTTGCGTGGTGAAGGTTTTGGACGCCACCAGGAACAGCGTGGTTTCCGGGTTAACGGTTTTCAGCACTTCCGCGATGTGAGTACCATCGACGTTAGACACAAAGTGCATATTCAGATGATTTTTGTACGGACGCAGTGCTTCGGTCACCATGAACGGGCCGAGGTCAGAACCACCGATACCGATGTTGACCACATCAGTGATCGCTTTACCGGTATACCCTTTCCAGCTACCGGAGATGATGGCTTCAGAGAAGCCTTTCATTTTATCCAGCACGGCATTCACTTCCGGCATCACGTCTTTGCCGTCAACGATAATCGGGGTATTGCTGCGGTTACGCAGCGCCACGTGCAGCACGGCGCGATCTTCGGTACGGTTAATCTTCTCACCGGAGAACATCGACTTAATCGCGCCGCTCAGATCGGTCTCTTTCGCCAGATCCTGCAGTTTGCTCAGGGTTTCTTCCGTGATGCGGTTTTTAGAGAAATCCACCAGCATCAGATCGTCAAACGTAGCGGAAAACTTGCTGAAACGGTCGCTATCTTTGGCAAACAGCTCGGCAATAGTGACATCTTTCATTTCATCGAAGTGTTTCTGTAGTGCCTGCCACGCAGCGGTCTGCGTTGGGTTGATATTTTTCATTAGCAATACCCTTCTGATTTGAGAATCGTTACTGCCCTCGATTGTAGCGCCTGTTACAAAAATTTGTGATCGTTTTAGTGTTACAGGCAACAAACAAGGCATGAAGACGCAAAAAGTATAGCTGTCATAAGCGATTTTTCTGACACCCCTTTTTGCATGAAAAATCCGCATAACCCCATCGTTGACAGGGGTGGCTTAAGCCTTTATTTATAAAGGCACTACCTGCGCATGGCGCAGGCCAGAAGAGGCGCGTTGCCCAGGTAATCGTATTTCAGGAGCCAGTCCGCGAAAGATACGTGAGGGGGAGCAACGCCGAGGTGGCTGAACGCCTGGTCACGTTCGCTATCGGCTACAGGGGCTGAATCCCCTGGGTTGTCACCAGAAACGTTGGCAGTCCGGCGTTTCGCAAGGTGGAGCACTTCTGGGGAAATCGTAGTTTCTGCGTCCCCCTGTATACCGCTCTTCCCTTGTGCCAAGGCTGAAAAAAGGAACCCCTGACACGAGGCAGTACACAATGACAGATTTTGTCGTCGCCAAATTTGGCGGCACCAGCGTAGCCGATTTTGATGCCATGAACCGCAGCGCGGACGTGGTTCTCTCTGACCCTAATGTTCGTTTAGTGGTGCTCTCCGCCTCCGCAGGCGTGACCAACCTGCTGGTTGCGCTGGCCGAAGGGCTGGAAGCCACCGAACGCTTCGCCAAACTGGATGCTATTCGCAAAATACAGTTCTCGATTCTGGAGCGCCTGGCGAACCCAAACGTCATTCGTGAAGAAGTGGAACGCCTGCTGGAAAATATCACCACGCTTGCGGAAGCGGCTTCTCTGGCCACCTCAACCGCGCTGACTGATGAACTGGTCAGCCACGGCGAGCTGATGTCGACCTTGCTGTTCGTTGAAGTGCTGCGCCAGCGCGATGTGCAGGCGCAGTGGTTTGACGTGCGTAAAGTGATGCGCACGAGCGACCGCTTTGGCCGTGCCGAACCGGACGTTGCGGCGCTGGCCGAGCTGGCAACCCAGCAACTGGCCCCGCGTCTTGCTGAAGGTATGGTCATCACGCAGGGCTTTATCGGCAGCGAAGCCAAAGGCCGCACCACCACACTGGGGCGTGGCGGCAGCGACTACACTGCGGCACTGCTGGGTGAAGCGCTGCACGCAACCCGTGTCGATATCTGGACGGATGTGCCGGGCATCTATACCACCGACCCGCGCGTTGTCCCGACGGCAAAACGCATTGATGAAATCGCTTTTGAAGAAGCCGCCGAAATGGCGACCTTCGGCGCGAAAGTGTTACACCCTGCCACGCTGCTGCCTGCCGTGCGCAGCGATATCCCGGTGTTTGTTGGCTCAAGCAAAGATCCGAAAGCGGGCGGCACGCTGGTGTGCAATAAAACCCAAAACCCGCCGCTGTTCCGCGCATTGGCTCTGCGTCGTAAACAAACGCTGGTGACCCTGCATAGCCTCAATATGCTGCACTCGCGCGGTTTCCTGGCGGAAGTTTTCGGCATTCTGGCGCGTCATAATATTTCGGTGGATTTGATCACCACCTCGGAAGTGAGCGTGGCGTTAACGCTGGATACCACTGGTTCAACCTCCACCGGCGATACCTTACTGACGCAGTCGCTGCTGATGGAGCTTTCCGAACTGTGCCGCGTCGAAGTGGAAGAGAATCTCGCGCTGGTCGCGCTGATTGGTAACGACCTCTCTAAAGCCTGCGGCGTAGGTAAAGAGGTGTTCGGCGTGATGGAACCGTTCAATATCCGCATGATTTGCTACGGTGCTTCCAGCCATAACCTGTGCTTCCTGGTACCCGGTAGCGAAGCCGAACAGGTTGTGCAGAAACTGCATCATAATTTGTTTGAATAATATCCTTCCACGCGATAAACAATACCTCTGGCCGGGCTCGATCCCGGCCATTTTTATAAAAAACGCAAACACAACACTATCGCAAGGAATACACCATGCTCGCTGTTCTGACCCGGCTGTTCCCGTTATGGGCGCTGCTGCTCTCCGTTATCGCTTATTACACGCCTCCCACCTTTACCGCCATCGGCCCGTGGGTTCCCACTTTGCTAATGCTGATTATGTTCGGCATGGGTGTACATCTCAAAGTGGACGACTTTAAACGCGTACTTTCACGCCCGGCACCGGTTGCGGCGGGGATTTTCCTGCACTATCTGGTGATGCCTCTCGCCGCGTGGCTGCTGGCGCTGCTGTTTAAGATGCCGCCGGAACTCTCTGCTGGCATGGTGCTGGTTGGCAGCGTGGCGAGCGGTACTGCATCCAACGTGATGATTTACCTGGCGAAAGGCGACGTCGCGCTATCAGTCACCATTTCCTCTGTTTCTACGCTGGTTGGGGTGATTGCCACGCCATTACTCACCCGTCTGTACGTCGATGCGCATATTCAGGTCGACGTGATGGGCATGCTGCTGAGCATTCTGCAAATTGTGGTGATCCCTATTGGCCTGGGGCTGATTGTGCATCATCTCTTCCCACGGGTGGTGAAAGCCGTAGAGCCTTTTCTTCCTGCGTTTTCAATGGTGTGTATTCTGGCAATTATCAGCGCCGTGGTGGCCGGTTCAGCTTCGCACATTGCATCGGTCGGTTTTGTGGTGATTATCGCCGTTATTCTGCATAACACGATTGGCCTGCTCGGCGGCTACTGGGGTGGGAAACTGTTTGGCTTTGATGAGTCCACCTGTCGCACGCTGGCCATTGAAGTGGGGATGCAAAACTCCGGCCTCGCGGCTGCTCTGGGTAAAATCTACTTCGGCCCGCTCGCGGCGCTGCCCGGCGCCCTGTTCTCCGTGTGGCACAATCTTTCCGGCTCGCTGCTGGCGGGTTACTGGTCCGGGAAGCCGCTTGATGAGAAGGCTCGGGATGCGGTGAAAGAGGGATGATTACATGCCGGGCAATATAATATTGCCCGGCAAGCAACGCTATCCGCCCGATGGGTATTCCCGTACACTGGAGCCTCTGGCCAACTGAGGGCACCACCATGGCACTCCCCCGCATTACCCAAAAAGAGATGACCGAACGCGAGCAGCGTGAACTGAAAACGCTGCTTGACCGTGCGCGTATCGCACATGGCCGCGTGTTGACCAATGCTGAAACGAACAGCGTCAAAAAGGAATATATCGATAAGCTGATGGTTGAGCGCGAAGCTGAAGCGAAGAAAGCCCGCCAGTTGAAGAAAAAGCAGGCTTATAAACCGGATGCGGAAGCATCATTTTCCTGGTCGGCGAATACGCCAACGCGCGGCAGGCGCTGATTAACGCCCCTTTTTTTTACGCCCCGGCGAGGTAAAACGCTTACCGTTGGACGCCGGGCGGCTCGCTTTTTCAGCCGTTTTTTCTATCTTCACCACCGGACGTTTGATACCCGCCGTTTTCGGTTTGGCCTTTGCTTTTGGCTTCGCTTCTGAGGAAGAGTTTTCAATCAGCTTAAACAGATCAATCAATTCATCATCGGTTAAATCACGCCATTCACCGAGTGGGATACCGCTCAGGCTGACGTTCATAATGCGCGTACGTTCCAGCTTCTTCACTTCGTAGCCAAAGTGCTCACACATGCGACGAATCTGACGATTCAACCCCTGTACCAGCGTGATGCGAAACACAAACGGTGCTTCTTTTTTTACTTTGCACTTCTTCGTCACCGTGCCAAGAATCGGTACGCCTGCCGCCATACCGTTCACGAACTCATCCGTCACCGGTTTATCCACCGTGACCAGATACTCTTTTTCGTGATCGTTCCCGGCACGCAGGATCTTATTGACCAGATCGCCGTGGTTGGTGAGGAAAATCAGCCCCTGAGAATCTTTATCCAGGCGGCCAATCGGGAAGACGCGCTTGCTGTGGTTGACGAAATCGACGATGTTATCGCGCTCGCTATCTTCTGTCGTGCTGACAATGCCCACAGGTTTATTCAGCGCGATCAGCACCAGATCTTCTGCCTCGCGTGGCTCAATCAACTGACCGTTTACTTTTACAACGTCGCCAGGCTTCACCTGATCGCCAATGGTGGCGCGTTTACCGTTCAGGAAAACGTTACCTTGTTCGATATAGCGATCGGCTTCGCGTCGAGAGCAAATTCCGCTTTCGCTGATGTATTTATTTAAACGGATGGATGAGTCGGGCAGCATAGGTTCTCCTCTAAAACGCGGAATATACCTTACCTCTTAGCGAGGAAAAACAGGGTTATGCAGCAACGTCGAAATTAAATGTGATCTACCACACCTTTTATCACAAAAGTGTCGCCACAAACCCGCTGCAATTTTGCATGGTCAAAATCAAGATAATCAATCTATTACGAATACCTGCACACCTGTGCTGATGACCGCGACGAACAGAAACAAATGTGCAAGAGAAAGCGCCATTTCAGCCCGAGTAAAGAGTGAAAAATCGCTTTTAAAGGCCAGCGTGATGGGGTTATATCAGATCAAGCGGTTAAAAAGCATATTTGCACAAATGTGCAAAATCAGGAGGCGGCGATGGAAAACAGTGACGATATCCGTTTGATTGTGAAGATTGCCCAACTCTATTACGAGCAGGATATGACTCAGGCGCAAATCGCCCGCGAGCTGGGAATTTATCGCAACAACTGAAGCGGCAAGATTTGCGCGAGAGGGGTGAGCGGCAGGAGCGCCTTAACTGGCGCTCAGACTGATGACATACGCAACATCGCCTGATGCGCTACGCTTATCAGGCCTACGAGTTCCTTCACTATATTGAATTTGCACGCGTTTGTAGGCCGGATAAGGCGTTCACGCCGCATCCGGCATGAATAAAGCGCACGTTGAAAATCGCGAAATGGCTCCAGCAGCGCTTCGATTAACACTGCTGACAGATTACCCTGCAACTTGCACGCTTCTTCCTGAACTCCGTGAACCCCGTCTGCGAGTCTTATCACCTGCCGTGATAGCATAGTTATCAATCCCCTTAATTCCCTGATTGTCTGGAGAAAAAATGGAACTGCTGCTGTTAAGTAACTCGACGCTGCCGGGTAAAGCCTGGCTGGAACATGCGCTACCGCTGATTCGTGGCGCGCTGAACGGTCGCCGTTCGGCGGTCTTTATTCCCTTCGCGGGCGTGACGCAAACATGGGACGCCTACACGGCAAAAACGGCGGCGGTGTTTGAGCCGATGGGCGTGTCGGTCGTCGGTATTCATCGTGCTGCTGATCCGATTTCGGCCATTGAAAATGCGGACCTGGTGATTGTCGGCGGCGGGAATACCTTCCAGTTACTGAAAGAGAGCCGCGAACGCGGGCTGCTGGCACCGATTGTTGATGTGGTGAAGCGCGGCGCGCTCTACATCGGCTGGAGCGCAGGCTCGAACCTGGCCTGCCCAACGATTCGTACCACCAATGATATGCCGATTGTCGATCCGCAAGGATTTGATGCGCTGGGGCTGTTCCCGCTGCAAATTAACCCGCACTTCACCAATGCACTGCCGGAAGGGCACCAGGGTGAAACGCGCGAACAGCGCATCCGCGAACTGCTGGTTGCCGCGCCGGAACTGACGGTGATTGGTTTGCCGGAGGGTAACTGGATTCAGGTAAGCGGTGAAGTGGCGACGCTTGGCGGGCCAAATACCAACTATCTGTTTAAAGCCGGGGAAGAGGCGGTGCCGCTGGAAGCAGGACACCACCTGTAAAGACCTTTGCCGGATGCGCTGCCCGTATCCGGCATCAAAACGCACTAATAATCATCCCGCTCGTCGTCTTCGTCCGGCTGCTCCAGCACGCTGTAAGCCACTGAACAAAATAGCGAGTTGAGACGCTGCATATCGCCCAGAAGCCCAAGGTGCAGCGAGCTGGTTTCAATACTCTGTACGTTCTGCTGGTGCAGACGATCGACGTGCGCGTGCGAGTAACGGCGATTCAGTATGCGGAAACGGTGCTTACTGCGACGCAGGCGGCGGGCGCTGGTGATGTCACCGGAGAAGAACACCGACATAGCCAGTTGCAGATTGCTCAGCAGTTGGTCGTAAAGCGCATCCAGCTCTTTCAGCCCTTCCACCGAGAACGCGCGGCGGGCTGCCAGTGATTTATCGGCAATCTCACTGCCCATACGTTCCACGATATCTGATGCCTGCTCCAGGTTGAGTGACATCTCGATGATTTCCGCCCAGCGTCGGGATTCCTCTTCCGCCAGTTCATCCTTCGGCATGCGTGCCAGATAGAGCTTGATGGCGGTATAAAGCACGTTGATGTCGTCGGCCAGCTTGCGCAGCTCTTTCTCTTCACGCGGCTCGCCGTGCATCACCTTTTTCAGCCCTTCCAGCATTAATTCCATCGCATCACCGATACGCAGCGCTTCACGCGCGGCATTGGCCAACGCCAGCGTTGGCGTGTCGAGTGCAGTGGTATCGAGATGCTTTGGCTTCAGGCGTGCATCCAGTTCAGGTTCATCGCGGATCATCCGTTTGCAGAAACGCGCCATCGGCTCGGCGAAGGGGATCATCACCACGCAGCGAATCAGGTTGTAGAAGACGTGGAAATAGATAACCAGTTCCGATTCCGGCAGCGGCAGTTTGTGCAGCGTATCCGCCAGAACGCGGACGAATGGCAGGATTATCAAACTGCCCACCAGCTTGAACAGTAAACTGCCCAGCGCCACGCGGCGAGCGGCAGCGTTGGCGGCACTGTTATTAAGCATCGCCAGCAATCCGGAACCAAGGTTAGCGCCAATCACCAGGCACAGCGCCACCGGGAAGGAAATAATCCCCGCCGTAGTCAGCGTGGCAGTCAGCAGCACGGCGGCCAGGCTCGAATAACTGATGATGGCGAACATCGCACCAATCAAAGCATCCAGCATGATGTCGCCGGTGAGCGAGGCAAAAATCACCTGTACGCCGTTGGCCTGGGTGATCGGCGTGACGGCCTGGACGATGAGTTCCAGCGCCAGCAAAATCAGGCCGAGGCCAATCCCGACACGCCCCAGTTGCCCGGCACGAGACTGTTTGCGGCCAAGGAAAAAAATGACGCCAATAAAAATCAGCAGCGGCGATAACCAGGATAGATCGAAGGTGAGGATACGCGCCATCAGCGCGGTCCCCACGTCGGCCCCCAACACAATCACCAGAGCGGGCGTCAGGGCGACCAGGTCCTGGGCGACGAAAGAGGTCACCAGCATGGTCGTGGCGTTACTGCTCTGTACCAGCGCAGTAACGCCAATGCCCGCGCAGAAGGCGAGCGGTTTCTTTTCAACACTGCGGCTGAGGACGGTACGCAGGCGCGCGCCGAAGACGCGCATCACGCCCGTGCGGACAATGTGGGTGCCCCAAACCAGCAGGGCGACAGCGGAAAGCAGGTGTAACAGCGTTAACACAGAATGGGGTTCTCCTTATCGTTATTGTTTTCCTGAGGCTATCTGCGCGGTTCTGCCGGATGGCGCTGCGCTTATCCGGCCTACAGGCAAGCCGTGAATCCGGCTGCGAACCGTGTAGGCCCGGCAAGCGCAGCGCCACCGGGCAAAATCGGCAGAGCCTTCCTTAAGTATAAGGGTTTACGCACAATAAAGAGACAAGGCGCTCATTGAGCGCCTTGTTTGTTGTAAGGAAAAGTGACGTTAATCCGCGTCGTACCCCAGATTCGGCGCCAGCCAGCGTTCGACTTCCTCTACACTCATTCCTTTGCGGCGGGCGTAATCTTCCACCTGGTCACGCTGAATTTGCGCGACCGCGTAGTACTTGCTGTCCGGGTGGCTGAAATACCAGCCGGAAACCGAAGCACCCGGCCACATGGCGAACGATTCCGTCAGCTTCATGCCGGTGTGTTTTTCGACGTCCAGCAGTTTCCAGATGGTGCCCTTCTCCGTGTGTTCCGGGCAAGCAGGATAGCCGGGCGCCGGGCGAATGCCCTGGTAGTTTTC
Organism: Pseudocitrobacter faecalis; assembly: GCF_965231525.1. Classification (NCBI taxonomy): domain Bacteria; kingdom Pseudomonadati; phylum Pseudomonadota; class Gammaproteobacteria; order Enterobacterales; family Enterobacteriaceae; genus Pseudocitrobacter; species Pseudocitrobacter faecalis. Next base: position 4,178,679 of record NZ_CBDDNJ010000002.1, read on the forward strand.
GCGGATCAGTTCTTCGTTGCTGAGGTTCTCGTTTGGCGCATAACCCCAGTAAACTTTACGCACGCGCTCATGAAGATATTCGGCAAAGGCTTCCGCCAGGCGATCCGCAATCGCTTTCACCATGATTTTATTGTAATCATCGTGCTGCGCTTCGAAAGCATCCGCCAGCGCATCTTCTTCCAGCCCACCGGTCACGGCGAATGCGCCGATATAGTCTTCTTTACCACTCAGTTTTGGTGCGACAAAGTCGGAAAGACAGTAGTTCGCAAAGCCCACTTTCTCGGTCTGCTGACGTAAATGACGGCTGACGGTGAGCACGTGCGTACGCGTTTCGTCACGGTAGATTTCGATATCGTCGCCCACACGGTTTGCCGGGAACAAGCCGACCACACCGCGCGGATTCAGCGTTTTTTCGGCGCTCAGTTTGTCGAGTAACTCATTAGCATCTTTAAACAGGCGCTGCGCCTCTTCGCCAACGACTTCGTCTTCAAGAATGCGCGGATATTTCCCGGCAAGCGACCAGGTCATAAAGAACGGTGTCCAGTCGATGTAGTTGCGCAGCGTTTCGATACTGGCTTCCACTTCCTGTACGCCGAGCCGATGAGCGACCGGCGGCGTATAGCTCGCCCAGTCAAATGCCAGATCGTTTTCACGCGCGGCCTGCAAGGTCACCGGCGGCGTACGCGGTTTCTTACGCCCGTGCTGGATACGCACGGTCTCGTACTCTTTACGCGTGCGGGCGACGAAGTCGTCACGTTGGGTGTCGGAAAGCAGCGCCGCAACCACGCCAACGGTGCGCGAGGCGTTCTGCACATACACCGTCGGGCCGCTGTAGTTCTGCTCGATTTTCACCGCCGTGTGCGCTTTTGAGGTCGTCGCACCGCCAATCAGCAGTGGAATGGTGAAGCCCTGACGCTCCATCTCTTTCGCCACGTTAACCATTTCGTCGAGCGACGGGGTGATTAAGCCGGAGAGGCCAATCAGGTCCGCATTCACTTCTTTGGCGGTTTTCAGAATTTTGTCGGCGGGCACCATCACGCCCAGGTCGATGATTTCGTAGTTGTTGCACTGCAACACCACGCCGACGATATTTTTGCCGATATCATGAACGTCACCTTTTACGGTCGCGATCACCATCTTACCGTTGCTGGAGCCTTTCTCTTTGCTGGCTTCAATGTATGGTTCGAGATACGCCACCGCTTGTTTCATGACGCGCGCCGATTTCACCACCTGCGGCAGGAACATTTTGCCCTCGCCAAAGAGATCGCCGACCACATTCATGCCGTCCATTAACGGGCCTTCAATCACTTCAATCGGGCGAGCGGCCTGCTGACGCGCTTCTTCTGTATCCAGCTCGATAAATTCCGTGATGCCTTTCACCAGCGAGTATTCAAGGCGTTTATTGACGTCCCACGAACGCCACTCGGCCTGCTGGGCATTGGCCGTGTCGTCGGTTTTGCTGCCGCGATATTTCTCGGCAAGATCCAGCAAACGCTCAGTGCCATCGTCGCGACGGTTGAGGATCACATCCTCCACCGCGTCGCGCAGTTCAGCCGGCAAGTCGTCGTAAATTGCCAGTTGGCCGGCGTTCACAATCCCCATATCCATGCCGTTGCGGATGGCGTAGTAGAGGAATACCGCGTGGATAGCTTCACGCACCGGGTCATTGCCACGGAACGAGAACGAGACGTTAGAGACACCGCCAGAAATCAATGCATGCGGCAGCTCGCGTTTAATATCTTCACAGGCGCCGATAAAGTCCTGCGCATAGTTATTGTGCTCTTCAATCCCGGTCGCCACCGCGAAGATGTTCGGGTCGAAGATGATATCTTCCGGCGGGAATCCGACCTCCTCGGTGAGAATTTTGTACGCCCGGCGGCAAATCTCGATTTTACGTGCGCGGGTGTCGGCCTGACCTTGTTCATCAAAGGCCATTACCACCACCGCCGCGCCGTAGCGACGCAGCAGTTTGGCGTGGTGAATGAAGGTGTCCACGCCCTCTTTCATCGAGATAGAGTTAACAATGCCTTTGCCCTGAATACATTTCAGGCCTTTTTCAATGACCTCCCATTTCGAGGAGTCGATCATAATCGGTACGCGAGCGATATCCGGCTCGCCGGCAATCAGGTTGAGGAAACGCACCATCGCCGCTTCGGCATCAAGCATCCCCTCATCCATGTTGATATCAATGATCTGTGCGCCGCTTTCCACCTGCTGACGCGCCACATCCAGCGCTTCGCTGTATTTTTCTTCTTTAATCAGGCGTTTGAACTTAGCGGAACCGGTGACGTTGGTGCGTTCACCGACGTTCACAAACAAGCTGTCGTCGCCAATATTTAGCGGCTCCAGGCCAGACAAGCGGCAGGCGACGGGCAGTTCAGGCAGCTTGCGCGGTGGCAGCCCGGCAACGGCGCGGCTCATCGCAGCAATGTGCTCTGGCGTGGTGCCGCAGCAACCGCCGACAATATTGAGGAAGCCCGCTTCCGCCCATTCGCGAATCTGTTTTGCCATCGTGTCGGCATCAAGATCGTATTCACCAAAGGCGTTCGGCAGCCCGGCGTTCGGGTGCGCGGTGACGTAGCATTCCGCAATACGCGACAGTTCCTGTACGTACTGGCGCAGTTCATCCGGCCCCAGCGCACAGTTCAGGCCAAAGGTCAGGGCTTCAGCATGACGCAGGGAGTTATAAAACGCTTCCGTCGTTTGCCCGGAGAGCGTACGCCCGGAAGCATCAGTGATGGTGCCGGAGATCATGATTGGCAGGTCAACGCCCAGGGCTTCAAACTCTTCTTTTACCGCAAAAATTGCGGCCTTGGCGTTGAGGGTGTCGAAGACAGTTTCAATCAGAATCAGGTCTGCGCCGCCTTCCACCAGCGCTTTCGTCGATTCCCGGTAGGCAACCACCAGCCCATCGAAAGTGATATTGCGGAATGCCGGGTCGTTGACGTCTGGAGAGATGGACGCCGTGCGGTTGGTGGGGCCAAGAACACCGGCCACGTAGCGCGGTTTTTCCGGCGTGCGTGCGCTCCACTCATCAGCGCAGGCGCGCGCCAGTTTGGCCGCTGCGAAGTTGATTTCTGCCGACAGGGATTCCATCTGGTAATCCGCCATGGCGATGGTCGTGGAGTTAAAGGTGTTGGTTTCAATGATATCCGCGCCCGCTGCGAAGTAGGCATCATGGATGGCGGAGATCACCTCCGGCTTGCTCAACACCAGCAGGTCATTGTTGCCTTTGAGGTCGCATGGCCAGTCGGCAAAACGTGCGCCGCGAAAATCCGCTTCGCTCAGGCGATAGCTCTGGATCATGGTGCCCATGCCCCCGTCCAGAACCAGAATTCGATCATTTAACTGCTGACGTAATTGTTCAACTTTGCTGCTCACACGCACTCCCGACCACGCTCAACCAAACCCAGATAAAAAAACGGCAATAGACCATACTGGCATAAACCCTGATGGTGGAAAAGAGAACAACGCGCTACATGAGACAAGTTCACCATGACTCATCGGATCAGTAACTCTGGCGATTGCATTATAATCAAATAAAACGAAAATGATTTCCACGATACAGAAACAGGAGTTCGCTATGGTTGCCACCGTTCCCGCAAAGCGCGGAAGAAAACCCGCCGCAGCCGCCGCTCCACCGAGTGGCCAGGTTCAGTCTTTAACGCGCGGGCTGAAATTACTGGAATGGATCGCCGAATCAAACGGTAGCGTCGCGCTGACCGAACTCGCCCAACAGGCCGGGCTGCCCAATTCCACCACTCACCGTTTGCTGACCACCATGCAACAGCAGGGTTTCGTCCGTCAGGTGGGCGAGCTGGGGCACTGGGCGGTGGGCGCGCATGCATTTATCGTCGGTAGCAGCTTTTTGCAGAGCCGTAATTTGCTGGCGATTGTCCACCCTATCCTGCGTAAACTGATGGAAGACTCCGGCGAGACGGTCAACCTGGCGGTGCTGGATCAAAGCGACCATCAGGCCATTATTATCGACCAGGTCCAGTGCACGCAGTTAATGCGCATGTCTGCACCCATTGGCGGCAAACTGCCAATGCACGCCTCCGGTGCGGGTAAAGCATTTTTATCGCAACTGAGCGAAGAGCAAGTTACCAGCTTATTGCACCGTAAAGGGCTGCACGCCTATACCCATGCGACGCTGGTGTCGCCAGTACATCTGAAAGAAGACCTCGCCCAAACGCGCAAGCGTGGGTATTCGTTTGATGATGAAGAGCACGCGCTGGGGCTGCGCTGCGTGGCGTCCTGCATTTATGACGAGCACCGCGAGCCGTTTGCGGCAATCTCCATATCCGGGCCGATATCACGCATTACCGACGACCGGGTAACCGAGTTTGGCGCAATGGTGATCAAGGCGGCGAAGGAAGTGACGCTGGCGTATGGTGGGATTCGATAACATACATACCCCATCGCTGATGGGGCATTGCAGATTGCTGATATAGTGCGCTTTGTTCTTGCCGGATGCGGCGTAAACGCATTATCCATCCTACAAAATAGTTATAATTCAATATATTGCAGAATCCTTGCAGGCCTGATAAGCAAAGCGCCATCAGGCTGATCGGGGCACAACGCCGGATGGCGGCGCAAGCGCCTTATCCAGCCTACGATCGGTGTCATAACGCACGCTAAATCGCTGGCGACGACGGTAGGCGTAGACATCTTCCACATGACCATTTTTGATACGCGTCTGTAGGCCGCGCCAGTAGTCGGCGCTGAACAGGTCGGCATGCATCTCTTCAAACAGCGGGCCGATGCGCGGGTCGGCGCAGAGCCAGTGGCGAAACTCTTCCGGAAAAACATCGCCGGGCGAGACGCTGTACCAGGGTTCGCTGGCGAACTCGTCTTCCGGGTAGCGCGGTGGCGGGATATCGCGGAAATTCACTTCAGTCATGTAGCAAATTTCATCATAATCGTAGAACACCACGCGGCCATGACGCGTGACGCCAAAGTTTTTAAACAGCATATCACCGGGGAAAATATTGGCGGCGGCGAGCTGGCGAATGGCGTTGCCGTACTCTTCAATTGCATCGCGCAATTGCTGTCCCTCGGATTGCTCGAGCCAGATATTGAGTGGCACCATACGCCGTTCGATATAGAGATGACTAATAATGATGTGATCACCCTGTTCGGTGATTTTCTCCGGCGCTTCTTGCTGCAAGAGCGCCATCAGCGCAGGCGAGATTTGCCGTTTCTCCAGCACAAAGTTTTCAAACTCCTGAGTGTCGGCCATCCGCCCGACGCGATCGTGTTCTTTTACCAGTTGGTAGCATGCGCGAACGTGGGCGGCGTTCATCTCTTTTTGCGGGGCAAATTTGTCTTTGATGACCTTAAAGACGCGATCGTAACCTGGCAACGTAAACACCAGCATGACCATGCCACGAATGCCCGGCGCCTCAATAAATTGCTCATCGGTGCTGGCGATATAGTGCAGATATTCACGGTAACTTTCGGTTTTTGCATGCTTCTGGCAGCCAATCGCCATATACAGTTCCGCCGTGGATTTGCCGGGCAGAATCTCACGCAACCACTCCACCATCGCCGCGGGCAGTGGCGCATAAACCATAAAATAGGAGCGAGCGAAGCCGAAGACAATGCTCGCTTCCGTCGCGGTTGTCAGGCAGGTGTCGACAAACAGCTCCCCTTCATCCGTGCGATGAATAGGCACTAAAAAGGGCAACGTGGCAGAGGGGGTCACCAGCTTGCCAACCAGCCACGCCGCTTTATTGCGATAAAACAGTTCGTTCGCTACCTGCAGATGCGATTGTTGAAGCATCGCCTGGCCAACGGTTTCGCTTAGATGCGCAATGATGTAATTGATATCACGCTGTTTATTCTGCCACGGCAAGCGTAATGGCAGATCCGTAAGCAGGCGATTGAGCAACATCCCCCAGCCGTGTTCGGGAAAGAAATCCTTCGCCAGTGGACGTGGAATGGTACGGAAACGGCGTTCTGGCTGAGAGCTGAAAATAAAAAGCCGCTCCGGTGTGAGCGAGCGGTGATCGAATAACCGGCAATAGACCGAGTTAAAAAAACTCTCCGCGATTTCAAAGCGAGGGTAATCGGGGAGAAGCGCGGTGTAGTGCTCCTTCACACGCAATAAAAAATCGGCATCCGCGCCTTTACCATCGGTGATGCAGCGCAACTGCTCAACCACCAGGCCAACGTGATGATCATAAAGATGAATACGGCTTTTCATCGCCTTCTGCACAGCGTGCCAGTCGGCCTGTTCGAAACGCTGCTGCGCGCCGGAGGTCACTTCCAGGAAACGCCCGTATTGGGCGTCAAAGCCTTGCAAAATAGTTTGGGCAATCAGTAATTCCAGGCCACGCGGCATAATCGACCTCGTTCGGTGCGCGGTAATGCCGGATGCCACTGACGCTTGTCCGGCCTACAGAACGGTGTGCACCCGGTTAGCAAGACGCCACCGGGCATCTGGATCAGAACTGAGATTCTTCCGTTGAACCGGTCAACGCGGTTACCGAGGAAGTGCCGCCCTGAATAATGGTCGTCACTTTATCGAAGTAGCCCGTCCCCACTTCCTGCTGATGAGAAACGAAGGTGTAGCCCTGTTTGCCCGCTTCAAACTCAGGCTGTTGCACTTTCTCAACATAATGCTTCATACCTTCACCCTGCGCGTATGAGCGCGCCAGGTCGAACATGTTGAACCACATGCTGTGAATGCCCGCCAGGGTAATAAACTGGTACTTGTAGCCCATATCCGACAGCTGCTGCTGGAAGCTGGCGATGGTTTGATCGTCCAGATTTTTCTGCCAGTTGAATGACGGCGAGCAGTTGTAGGCCAGCAGTTTGCCAGGATACTTAGTGTGAATCGCCTCAGCAAAACGGCGCGCGAGGTCGAGATCTGGCGTGGAGGTTTCGCACCACACCAGGTCAGCATAGGGTGCATATGCCAGGCCACGGCTAATCGCCTGTTCAATCCCAGCACGCGTGCGGAAGAAGCCCTCGCAGGTGCGTTCGCCAGTAATAAATTCGCTGTCGTAAGCATCGCAATCAGAGGTGATCAGATCTGCCGCATCGGCATCCGTACGCGCAATCACCAGCGTAGGTACGCCCATGACATCGGCGGCCAGACGCGCCGCAACCAGTTTCTGGATGGCTTCCTGTGTCGGAACCAGCACTTTCCCGCCCATATGACCGCACTTCTTCACCGACGCGAGCTGATCTTCGAAGTGAACTGCCGCTGCACCGGCTTCAATCATCGATTTCATCAGTTCATACGCATTAAGCACACCGCCAAAACCGGCCTCCGCATCAGCAACGATCGGCAGGAAATAGTCGGTATAACGTGGATCGTTCGGTTCGATACCGGACGACCACTGGATCTGATCCGCGCGGCGGAAGGTGTTGTTGATCCGATCGACTACCGCAGGAACCGAGTTGGCTGGATAAAGGGATTGATCCGGATACATGCTTGACGCCAGGTTCGCGTCAGCCGCGACCTGCCAGCCGGAAAGATAGATAGCTTCAATACCCGCTTTCGCCTGCTGCAACGCCTGACCGCCGGTCAACGCACCGAGGCTGTTGACGTAACCTTTCTTTGATTCGCCATGCAGCAGCCGCCACATCTTCGCCGCGCCCAGTTGCGCCAGCGTACACTCCGGGTTAACCGAGCCGCGTAATTTCACCACTTCCTCGGCGCTGTAGGGGCGGCGAATGCCTTCCCAGCGCGGTTGAGTCCACTCTTTCTGTAATTCTTCAATTTGTTGTGTACGGGTTTTCATGTGCAGATGCTCCATATTGTTATGTGGTGGATTTACGCTAACAGGCGGTAGCCTGGCAGAGTCAGGAAGTCGATAAGGTCGTCAGAGGTGGTGATCTGCTCCATCAGGCGCGCGGCATCGTCGAAGCGTCCGCTGCTGAAGCGGTGCTCACCCAGTTCTTCCTGAATCACCAACAACTCTTCGGCCAGCATCTGGCGGAACAGGGCTTTGGTGACGGCTTTGCCGTTGCTCAGGGTTTTCTCATGGTGGATCCATTGCCAGATGGAGGTACGGGAGATCTCCGCTGTCGCCGCATCTTCCATCAAGCCGTAAATAGGGACGCAGCCGTTGCCAGAGATCCACGCTTCAATGTACTGCACCGCGACGCGAATGTTGGCGCGCATCCCCTCTTCGGTACGTTCACCGTCACAAGGGGCCAGCAGCTGTTCGGTGGTGATCGGGGCATCGTCATTACGGGTCACAAATAACTGGTTTTTATGCTCACCAAGCACATCGTTGAATACCGCCATCGCGGTGTCCGCCAGGCCCGGATGCGCCACCCATGTGCCGTCATGGCCGTTGTTGGCTTCCAGGGATTTATCCGCTTTGACTTTGTTGAGCACCTGGGTATTCCGCTCAGCATCTTTGCTCGGGATAAACGCCGCCATACCGCCCATCGCGAACGCGCCGCGTTTGTGGCAGGTTTTGATCAGCAGGCGCGAATAAGCGCTAAGGAACGGTTTGTCCATCGTCACGACCTGGCGATCGGGCAATACGCGGTCCGGGTGATTCTTCAGGGTTTTGATGTAGCTAAAGATGTAATCCCAGCGGCCACAGTTGAGGCCGACAATGTGATCGCGCAGTGCGTGCAGAATTTCATCCATCTGGAAGACAGCGGGCAGCGTTTCAATCAGCAGTGTGGCTTTGATGGTGCCGCGCGGCAGGTCGAAGCGATCTTCGGTATAACTGAAGACGTCACTCCACCAGGCCGCTTCCTGCCACGCCTGGGTTTTGGGCAGGTAGAAATAGGGGCCGCTGCCTTTCGCCAGCAACGCTTTGTAGTTGTGGAAAAAGTAGAGTGCGAAATCAAACAAACTGCCCGGAATAGCTTCACCGCGCCAGGTAACGTGTTTTTCTGGTAAATGCAGGCCACGCACGCGACAAATCAGCAGCGCGGGATTGGGTTTCAGCTGGTAGATTTTCCCGGCTTCATTGGTGTAGCTGATGGTGCCGTTCACGGCATCACGCAGGTTGATTTGCCCATCAATCACTTTGTTCCAGTCCGGTGCCAGCGAATCTTCGAAATCCGCCATAAAGACTTTTACGTTGGCGTTCAGGGCATTAATCACCATTTTACGTTCAACGGGGCCGGTGATCTCTACGCGGCGATCCTGTAAGTCTTCGGGGATACCGCGGATTTTCCAGTCACCGTTACGAATGGAAGCAGTTTCCGAAATAAAATCAGGCAACTTACCGTCATCGATATCCTGCTGTTGCTGAATACGCGCAGCCAACAATTTATTGCGCTTCGGCGTAAAGCGCGCGACCAGTTCACTGAGAAATTCGACGGCGTCTGCCGTTAAGATCTGCTGCTCCTGCCCGGTAAAAGGTTCGGTAAACGCCAGTTCATCCGCCGTTGTTGCCTGTTGTGTCATTGTGCTGATCCTCATTATGTATTGCGATCGATCCCCCTGGGGTGAGCGGACGATCGCTGCATAGTTTTCATTCAACACTTTTAAGACTATCCAGGATTTAATAAAAATCAAAAACGATTTCCATTTTTAAATTAAATAACACATAACCTTATGATTACAATGAAATTAAAATTTTTTAAATGATTGAGGTGCTTTTCGGAAATAAAAAAGGCACCCGAAGGTGCCTGAGGAAGAGTGCTGAAACGCTTTAGGATCGAGAGAGGTAGACGATCAGTCCAGTGTGGGATTCATATTCCGCAGATCGTATGGCGTGATTTGGTAGACGTAATAGTTGAGCCAGTTGGCAAACAGCAAATTACCGTGGCTTCGCCAGGTAGCACGCGGAGTGTTCTGCGGGTCGTTCTTCGGGAAGTAATTGTGCGGCACTACCGGGTTGAGACCGGCCTCCACGTCGCGGAAAAATTCACCTGCCAGCGTATTCGCATCGTACTCAGGGTGACCCGTCACAAATGCGATACGCTTGTCTTTGCTGGCAAACAGATAAGCATCTCCACCGTCTGTTTCCGCCAGAATATCGAGGTCGGTATAGTCACGAATCAGCGCCGCCGGGAAATCGGCGTAGCGTGAGTGGGGAGCCAGGAAACTGTCATCAAACCCGCGCGTGAGCAACGCATGCGGCTGGAGAATGTGGTGCTCATAGACGCCAGAGAGTTTGTCGCTGCGGGTCTGTTTTGGAATGCCATAAAGAATGTTCAGCGCGGCCTGGACGGCCCAACAGACAAACAGCGTGGAAGTGACATGATCTTTCGCCCACTCTAATACCTGTTTTATCTGCGGCCAGTAGGCAACGTCGTTAAACTCAACTAACCCCAGCGGCGCACCGGTGACAATCAGGCCATCGAAGTTCTGGTCGCGAATATCGTCGAAATTGCAGTAGAAGGTATTCAGGTGCTCGGCAGGGGTATTGCGTGATTCCCGCGCGTCGATGCGTAACAGTTGGATATCCACCTGCAACGGCGAGTTAGAGAGAAGACGGAGGAACTGGTTTTCCGTTTCGATTTTCTTCGGCATCAGGTTGAGAATCAAGACCTTAAGTGGACGGATTTCCTGACCTGTTGCACGTGATGCGGTCATGACAAACACATTTTCATCACGCAAGAAATTGACGGCTGGTAGCTCGTCCTGTACCCGAATCGGCATAACCTTATTACCTCACAACATACGTATAAACGTTTAGACATCCAGATAGCTGACAATAACCAGGAATAGGGGAAATGTCGAGTCTGCATGTGAAAGGTGAGAAAGTTTCACCGACAACATTACCGTAGAATATAAGAATAAATAAAAGGAGCATTTATGGTTATTAGTATTCGTCGTTCCCGCCATGATGAGGGAGAGAAGCTGGTTGCTGTCTGGTGCCGTTCTGTCGATGCCACACACCACTTTTTATCTGCTGAGTATCGGGCTGAGCTAGAGAGGCTGGTACGCTCATTTTTACCGGAAGCACCGCTTTGGGTTGCAGCAAATGTGCGGGATGAGCCGGTCGGTTTTATGTTGTTGAGCGGGCAGCATATGGATGCATTGTTTGTGGATCCTGATGCGCGTGGTATGGGGGTTGGCCGTTTGTTGGTGGAACATGCGCTTTCCCAGGCCCCGAAGTTAACAACTAATGTGAATGAGCAGAACGTGCAGGCGGTTGGATTTTATAAGAAGATGGGGTTTAGGGTGACAGGACGCAGCGAGGTGGACGATCTTGGGAAGCCGTATCCGTTGTTGAACCTGGCGTATGTGTAGGCCGGATAAGGCAAAGCCGCATCCGGCGTTTTTTTCGCACCAGCGCAAAAAGGCCATCCTTTCGGATGGCCTTCTGCTTAATTTGATGCCTGGCAGTTCCCTACTCTCGCATGGGGAGACCCCACACTACCATCGGCGCTACGGCGTTTCACTTCTGAGTTCGGCATGGGGTCAGGTGGGACCACCGCGCTAGTGCCGCCAGGCAAATTCTGTTGTATTAACCCGCTTATTGCCGGTTAATGTAATCTGTGTCAAGCTTACTTCTCGATGTCTCTTCGCCAAAACATCTTCGGCGTTGTAAGGTTAAGCCTCACGGTTCATTAGTACTGGTTAGCTCAATGCATCGCTGCACTTACACACCCAGCCTATCAACGTCGTCGTCTTCAACGTTCCTTCAGGAGACTTAAAGTCTCAGGGAGAACTCATCTCGGGGCAAGTTTCGTGCTTAGATGCTTTCAGCACTTATCTCTTCCGCATGTAGCTACCGGGCAATGCCATTGGCATGACAACCCGAACACCAGTGATGCGTCCACTCCGGTCCTCTCGTACTAGGAGCAGCCCCCTCAATTCTCCAGCGCCCACGGCAGAATAGGGACCGAACTGTCTCACGACGTTCTAAACCCAGCTCGCGTACCACTTTAAATGGCGAACAGCCATACCCTTGGGACCTACTTCAGCCCCAGGATGTGATGAGCCGACATCGAGGTGCCAAACACCGCCGTCGATATGAACTCTTGGGCGGTATCAGCCTGTTATCCCCGGAGTACCTTTTATCCGTTGAGCGATGGCCCTTCCATTCAGAACCACCGGATCACTATGACCTGCTTTCGCACCTGCTCGCGCCGTCACGCTCGCAGTCAAGCTAGCTTATGCCATTGCACTAACCTCCTGATGTCCGACCAGGATTAGCTAACCTTCGTGCTCCTCCGTTACTCTTTGGGAGGAGACCGCCCCAGTCAAACTACCCACCAGACACTGTCCGCAACCCGGATCACGGGTCTACGTTAGAACATCAAACATTAAAGGGTGGTATTTCAAGGTTGGCTCCATGCAGACTGGCGTCCACACTTCAAAGCCTCCCACCTATCCTACACATCAAGGCTCAATGTTCAGTGTCAAGCTATAGTAAAGGTTCACGGGGTCTTTCCGTCTTGCCGCGGGTACACTGCATCTTCACAGCGAGTTCAATTTCACTGAGTCTCGGGTGGAGACAGCCTGGCCATCATTACGCCATTCGTGCAGGTCGGAACTTACCCGACAAGGAATTTCGCTACCTTAGGACCGTTATAGTTACGGCCGCCGTTTACCGGGGCTTCGATCAAGAGCTTCGCCTTGCGGCTAACCCCATCAATTAACCTTCCGGCACCGGGCAGGCGTCACACCGTATACGTCCACTTTCGTGTTTGCACAGTGCTGTGTTTTTAATAAACAGTTGCAGCCAGCTGGTATCTTCGACTGATTTCAGCTCCACGGGTAAACCGCTTCACCTACATATCAGCGTGCCTTCTCCCGAAGTTACGGCACCATTTTGCCTAGTTCCTTCACCCGAGTTCTCTCAAGCGCCTTGGTATTCTCTACCTGACCACCTGTGTCGGTTTGGGGTACGATTCGATGTTACCTATAGCTTAGAGGCTTTTCCTGGAAGCAGGGCATTTGTCACTTCAGCACCGTAGTGCCTCGTCATCACGTCTCAGTCTTAAAGCAAACCGGATTTACCTGGTCTGCAAACCTACACGCTTAAACCGGGACAACCGTCGCCCGGCCAACATAGCCTTCTCCGTCCCCCCTTCGCAGTAACACCAAGTACAGGAATATTAACCTGTTTCCCATCGACTACGCCTTTCGGCCTCGCCTTAGGGGTCGACTCACCCTGCCCCGATTAACGTTGGACAGGAACCCTTGGTCTTCCGGCGTGCGGGTTTTTCACCCGCATTATCGTTACTTATGTCAGCATTCGCACTTCTGATACCTCCAGCATGCCTCACGACACACCTTCAACGGCTTACAGAACGCTCCCCTACCCAACAACACTTAGTGTCGCTGCCGCAGCTTCGGTGCACAGTTTAGCCCCGTTACATCTTCCGCGCAGGCCGACTCGACCAGTGAGCTATTACGCTTTCTTTAAATGATGGCTGCTTCTAAGCCAACATCCTGGCTGTCTGAGCCTTCCCACATCGTTTCCCACTTAACTGTGACTTTGGGACCTTAGCTGGCGGTCTGGGTTGTTTCCCTCTTCACGACGGACGTTAGCACCCGCCGTGTGTCTCCCGTGATAACATTCTTCGGTATTCGCAGTTTGCATCGGGTTGGTAAGTCGGGATGACCCCCTAGCCGAAACAGTGCTCTACCCCCGAAGATGAGTTCACGAGGCGCTACCTAAATAGCTTTCGGGGAGAACCAGCTATCTCCCGGTTTGATTGGCCTTTCACCCCCAGCCACAAGTCATCCGCTAATTTTTCAACATTAGTCGGTTCGGTCCTCCAGTTAGTGTTACCCAACCTTCAACCTGCCCATGGCTAGATCACCGGGTTTCGGGTCTATACCCTGCAACTTAACGCCCAGTTAAGACTCGGTTTCCCTTCGGCTCCCCTATTCGGTTAACCTTGCTACAGAATATAAGTCGCTGACCCATTATACAAAAGGTACGCAGTCACCTAACAAGTAGGCTCCCACTGCTTGTACGTACACGGTTTCAGGTTCTTTTTCACTCCCTCGCCGGGGTTCTTTTCGCCTTTCCCTCACGGTACTGGTTCACTATCGGTCAGTCAGGAGTATTTAGCCTTGGAGGATGGTCCCCCCATATTCAGACAGGATACCACGTGTCCCGCCCTACTCTTCGAGTTCACAGCATATGCATTTTGGTGTACGGGACTATCACCCTGTACCGTCGGACTTTCCAGACCGTTCCACTAACACACATGCTGATTCAGACTCTGGGCTGCTCCCCGTTCGCTCGCCGCTACTGGGGGAATCTCGGTTGATTTCTTTTCCTCGGGGTACTTAGATGTTTCAGTTCCCCCGGTTCGCTTCATTACGCTATGTATTCACGTAATGATAGTGTGACGAATCACACTGGGTTTCCCCATTCGGAAATCGCCGGTTATAACGGTTCATATCACCTTACCGACGCTTATCGCAGATTAGCACGTCCTTCATCGCCTCTGACTGCCAGGGCATCCACCGTGTACGCTTAGTCGCTTAACCTCACAACCCGAAGATGTTTCACTTCGCGTTGCGAAAATTTGAGAGACTCACGAATAATCTTTCGACTATTCAGTGTTTCAATTTTCAGCTTGATCCAGATTTTTAAAGAGCAAAACTTCGCAGTGAACCTTTTCAGGTACACTCTGAAGTTTTCTTGGTTTTTGCAGTAAAGATGGTGGAGCTATGCGGGATCGAACCGCAGACCTCCTGCGTGCAAAGCAGGCGCTCTCCCAGCTGAGCTATAGCCCCATCGTAGGTCAATCTCTGTAACCGTAATTCGTTTTGAGACAAGGCGTGGGATGGCGAAGCATACTGAAGTATGCGAGTCATTCCGCAACGCAGTATCAGAACGAATTTGGTAGGCCTGAGTGGACTTGAACCACCGACCTCACCCTTATCAGGGGTGCGCTCTAACCACCTGAGCTACAAGCCTGCAGAGATTTTTTACTGCTAATTTTCATCAGACAATCTGTGTGAGCACTTCAAGGAACGGTTCTTTAAGGTAAGGAGGTGATCCAACCGCAGGTTCCCCTACGGTTACCTTGTTACGACTTCACCCCAGTCATGAATCACAAAGTGGTAAGCGCCCTCCCGAAGGTTAAGCTACCTACTTCTTTTGCAACCCACTCCCATGGTGTGACGGGCGGTGTGTACAAGGCCCGGGAACGTATTCACCGTAGCATTCTGATCTACGATTACTAGCGATTCCGACTTCATGGAGTCGAGTTGCAGACTCAATCCGGACTACGACATACTTTATGAGGTCCGCTTGCTCTCGCGAGGTCGCTTCTCTTTGTATATGCCATTGTAGCACGTGTGTAGCCCTGGTCGTAAGGGCCATGATGACTTGACGTCATCCCCACCTTCCTCCAGTTTATCACTGGCAGTCTCCTTTGAGTTCCCGGCCTAACCGCTGGCAACAAAGGATAAGGGTTGCGCTCGTTGCGGGACTTAACCCAACATTTCACAACACGAGCTGACGACAGCCATGCAGCACCTGTCTCACAGTTCCCGAAGGCACCAAAGCATCTCTGCTAAGTTCTGTGGATGTCAAGACCAGGTAAGGTTCTTCGCGTTGCATCGAATTAAACCACATGCTCCACCGCTTGTGCGGGCCCCCGTCAATTCATTTGAGTTTTAACCTTGCGGCCGTACTCCCCAGGCGGTCGACTTAACGCGTTAGCTCCGGAAGCCACGCCTCAAGGGCACAACCTCCAAGTCGACATCGTTTACAGCGTGGACTACCAGGGTATCTAATCCTGTTTGCTCCCCACGCTTTCGCACCTGAGCGTCAGTCTTCGTCCAGGGGGCCGCCTTCGCCACCGGTATTCCTCCAGATCTCTACGCATTTCACCGCTACACCTGGAATTCTACCCCCCTCTACGAGACTCAAGCTTGCCAGTTTCAAATGCAGTTCCCAGGTTGAGCCCGGGGATTTCACATCTGACTTAACAAACCGCCTGCGTGCGCTTTACGCCCAGTAATTCCGATTAACGCTTGCACCCTCCGTATTACCGCGGCTGCTGGCACGGAGTTAGCCGGTGCTTCTTCTGCGAGTAACGTCAATTGCTGTGGTTATTAACCACAACACCTTCCTCCTCGCTGAAAGTACTTTACAACCCGAAGGCCTTCTTCATACACGCGGCATGGCTGCATCAGGCTTGCGCCCATTGTGCAATATTCCCCACTGCTGCCTCCCGTAGGAGTCTGGACCGTGTCTCAGTTCCAGTGTGGCTGGTCATCCTCTCAGACCAGCTAGGGATCGTCGCCTAGGTGAGCCATTACCCCACCTACTAGCTAATCCCATCTGGGCACATCCGATGGCAAGAGGCCCGAAGGTCCCCCTCTTTGGTCTTGCGACGTTATGCGGTATTAGCTACCGTTTCCAGTAGTTATCCCCTCCATCAGGCAGTTTCCCAGACATTACTCACCCGTCCGCCACTCGTCAGCAAAGCAGCAAGCTGCTTCCTGTTACCGTTCGACTTGCATGTGTTAGGCCTGCCGCCAGCGTTCAATCTGAGCCATGATCAAACTCTTCAATTTAAGTTTGATGCTCGTGAATTAAACTTCGTAATGAATTACGTGTTCACTCAGAGACTTGGTATTCATTTATCGTCTTGCGACGTTAAGAATCCGTATCATTGAGTGCCCACACAGATTGTCTGATAAATTGTTAAAGAGCAGTTGCGACGCGCTTTAGCGAACTGTCGCGAGGTGGCGTATATTACGCTTTCCTCTTTCAGAGTCAACCCTGATTTTCAGGATTTTTCTCTTCAACCGAAGCGGCTGTTGCCGTGTCAGTGGGAGCGCATTATAGGGAGTTCTCATGAGGCTGCAACCCTAAATATGCAGTAATTTTACTGACTGCTGAAATTCACAGCAAAACCCCGCCTTATACCCTTTTATACACAGAGTTACCCACAGAACTGCCGATCTTTTTTCTTTCTAAGGGAGATGGAGATGACGAAAATCGGACAACCTGAATGAAAAAGAAAAATTCGCGAGCGTTGCGCAAACGTTTTCGTTACAATGCGACCGCAAAACAAGGATGCCCCGTAAGGGGCGTTAGCTGAGTTTTTTGCGAAAAATTCAGCTAACGCTCTCTGTAATAGTCAAATCCAGGGGATTTACCATGCAACAACGTCGTCCAGTCCGCCGCGCCCTGCTCAGTGTCTCTGACAAGGCCGGTATCGTTGAATTCGCCCAGGCACTCTCCGCACGTGGTGTGGCGCTGCTCTCTACCGGTGGCACAGCGCGCCTGTTAGCAGATAAAGGTTTGCCGGTGACCGAAGTTTCCGATTACACCGGTTTCCCGGAAATGATGGATGGACGCGTAAAAACTCTGCATCCAAAAGTACACGGCGGTATTCTGGGGCGTCGCGGCCAGGATGATGCCATCATGGAACAGCACCACATTGAGCCTATCGATATGGTGGTCGTTAACCTGTATCCGTTCGCCCAGACCGTTGCCCGTGAAGGCTGCTCGCTGGAAGATGCAGTTGAGAACATCGATATCGGCGGCCCGACGATGGTGCGCTCCGCAGCGAAGAACCATAAAGATGTTGCCATCGTGGTGAAGAGCAGCGACTACGACGCCATTATTAAAGAGATGGATGCTAACGAAGGTTCGCTTCTGCTTGCTACCCGTTTCGATCTCGCCATCAAAGCTTTCGAACACACCGCCGCCTACGACAGTATGATTGCCAACTACTTCGGCAGCATGGTTCCGGCCTATCACGGCGAAAGTAAAGACGCCGCCGGTCGCTTCCCACGCACGCTGAATCTGAACTTCATTAAGAAGCAGGATATGCGCTATGGCGAAAACAGCCACCAGCAGGCTGCCTTCTATATAGAAGAGAATGTGAAAGAAGCCTCTGTTGCCACCGCAACCCAGGTTCAGGGTAAAGCCCTTTCCTACAACAACATCGCCGATACCGATGCGGCGCTGGAGTGCGTGAAAGAGTTCGCCGAACCGGCCTGTGTGATTGTGAAACACGCTAACCCTTGCGGCGTAGCTATCGGTAATTCCCTTCTTGATGCTTACGATCGTGCGTATAAAACCGATCCGACTTCCGCATTCGGCGGCATTATAGCCTTTAACCGCGAGCTGGATGCCGAAACCGCACAGGCCATCATTTCTCGTCAGTTTGTCGAAGTGATCATTGCGCCGTCCGCCAGCGAAGATGCCCTGAAAATCACTGCCGCCAAACAGAACGTGCGCGTTCTGACCTGTGGTCAGTGGGCCGAACGTGTTCCAGGCCTCGATTTCAAACGTGTGAATGGCGGCTTGCTGGTTCAGGATCGTGACCTGGGGATGGTCGGTGCAGAAGAACTGCGCGTCGTCACCAAACGTCAGCCGACCGAGCAGGAACTGCGTGATGCGCTGTTCTGCTGGAAAGTGGCGAAGTTCGTGAAATCCAACGCTATCGTCTATGCCAAAGGCAATATGACTATCGGTATTGGTGCAGGCCAGATGAGCCGCGTGTACTCCGCCAAAATCGCCGGTATTAAAGCTGCCGATGAAGGTCTGGAAGTGAAAGGTTCGTCAATGGCTTCCGATGCATTCTTCCCGTTCCGCGACGGTATTGATGCTGCCGCCGCTGCAGGCGTGACCTGCGTTATTCAGCCTGGCGGTTCAATCCGTGACGACGAAGTGATTGCCGCTGCTGACGAGCACGGTATTGCGATGCTCTTTACCGACATGCGCCACTTCCGCCATTAATGGAGCGACAAATGAAAGTATTAGTGATTGGTAACGGCGGGCGCGAGCACGCGCTGGCCTGGAAAGCGGCGCAGTCGCCGCTGGTTGAGACCGTATTTGTCGCACCGGGTAATGCGGGAACGGCGCTGGAGCCTGCGCTGCAAAACGTCGCTATCGGCGTGACCGATATCCCGGCGCTGCTGGACTTCGCGCAAAACGAAAAGGTAGATCTGACCATTGTCGGCCCGGAAGCGCCGCTGGTGAAAGGTGTAGTGGATACCTTCCGCGCCGCCGGGCTGAAAATCTTCGGCCCAACGGCAGGTGCCGCGCAGCTGGAAGGTTCTAAAGCGTTTACCAAAGATTTCCTGGCCCGCCATAAGATCCCCACGGCGGAATACCAGAACTTCACCGAGGTAGAACCTGCACTGGCGTATCTGCGTGAGAAAGGCGCGCCGATCGTCATTAAAGCTGACGGTCTGGCAGCGGGTAAAGGCGTGATCGTGGCGATGACGCTGGAAGAAGCGGAAGCGGCTGTTCACGATATGCTGGCAGGCAACGCTTTTGGCGACGCGGGTCATCGCATTGTTATCGAAGAGTTTCTCGACGGCGAAGAAGCGAGCTTTATCGTGATGGTGGACGGCGAGCATGTGCTGCCGATGGCCACCAGTCAGGATCACAAACGTGTAGGCGATAAAGATACCGGGCCGAACACCGGCGGAATGGGCGCTTACTCTCCTGCGCCGGTGGTGACCGATGAGGTTCATCAGCGCACCATGGAACGTATCATCTGGCCAACCGTGAAAGGCATGGCGGCGGAAGGTAATACCTACACTGGCTTTCTCTACGCAGGCCTGATGATCGATAAACAGGGCAATCCGAAGGTTATCGAATTCAACTGCCGCTTTGGCGATCCGGAAACCCAGCCGATTATGCTGCGCATGAAGTCCGACCTGGTTGAACTCTGCCTGGCGGCCTGTGAAGGCAAGCTGGACGAGAAAACATCCGAGTGGGATGAACGCGCCTCGCTTGGCGTAGTGATGGCAGCGGGCGGTTATCCAGGTGATTACCGCACCGGTGACGTGATCCACGGTCTGCCGCTGGAAGAAGTGGAAGGCGGTAAAGTGTTCCATGCGGGTACAAAACTGGCAGATGACGAGCAGGTGGTGACCAGCGGCGGGCGCGTGCTGTGCGTGACGGCGCTGGGACATACCGTTGAGGAAGCCCAGAAACGCGCCTACACACTGTTGAACGATATTCACTGGGACGGTAGCTTTAGCCGTACTGATATTGGTTATCGGGCAATTGCGCGCGAGCGAGGCGAGTAACTAACGATCCCAGATGCCCGGTGATACACCGGGCCAAGCCACCAGCTCTTAAGCGAAAGGCTTAAAAATTCTTTTCTGTTGGCTGCCAGGTACAGTAGTCCTGGTTAGCAACCAGCAACAGTTGCGTCCCTTCTGGCGATTCCAGCCAGGCAATACTCACCTCTACCGATGAACGACGCTGACGGTTTTCAACATGCGCCAACGCGCGGCTATCGAGGTCAGGCTTCACCACCTCACCTTCGCAGGTCGTTACGCTGTGATCCGCATGCCAGCGCCCCTGACGCAGTACAACGCGCCCCTGACGCAATGCGTCGCTGGTCTGGTGGATTTGCTCAGCGCGATAGCGGTAAAGCGCTACCTGGTCGCTGGAGAGCTGCTGCTTCTGTCCGTCAACTTCCCGCTGCATGAAGCTCAGTTCACCACGGCTGTCAAAACGGGCACGAATATGTTCGGAAGGCTTACTGTATATATTCAGTTCAATCAGCGAGAGCTGATCGCCCTGCCAGCGATATTCGCTGGTTGTAGTGGCCCCATTGTGCCACGGGCTGGAAACGGCGAGAAGATGGGTTTCTCCGCCGGAATCTTTGCGCCAGATGCGTACTGCACCCTGATCGTCAGCATAGCCGCTAGCGGTAAACGGCGGCAACGCGCTGTTATGGCTACAGGCAGAAAGCAACAGTATGCCACCTAACGCCGTCACAGAGCGCCAGATAGACAAAAGGGGTGAAACCACCCCTTCGCTAAAACTGTTCACTGCCACGCGGTCTTACTTAACTGCGTCTTTCAGTGCTTTGCCAGAAACAAATGCCGGCACGTTAGCTGCGGCGATTTTGATTTCTTTACCGGTCTGCGGATTGCGGCCAGTACGCTCAGCGCGGTGGTTCACTTTGAAGGTACCGAAACCAACCAGTTGTACAGCATCGCCTTCTTTCAGAGACTCAGTAATAGCAGCCAGAGTGGATTCCAGAGCAGCTTTAGCCTGGGTTTTGGACAGTTCTGCTTTGTCTGCAATTACATCAATCAGTTGAGTCTTGTTCATAAGTTATCCTTACAATGTGTTTATCGCTTGCTAAGCATCGAGTGCGACGAAAATGCCAGAAAAGCACTCTCCTGCATACACGCACCGATAGCCACTTTTTTTCGCCCCCCAAATGTAGACCAGACGGGGGGCGGAAGGGAAGCCTTCAGGCACGACAATTCAGGCGGTAAATCACGTTTTGTTGTCTCATTGCTTAAAATTTATACCAATATTGCTCTCACCAGCCTCTTTGAGGTCTGCGCGCAGGCCTTTTATCAGTTCAACATCACGTTCTTCACAGTCGGCTAAAACTCGGAAAATTTCCCACTGAATATCCCATTCCTGTTCCACCGCCGGGTTCTCTTTGAGCTCTTCATCGGTCATTTCACGACCAGCCTGAGTCATCTCCAGCATTGCCACGGTGGTGATAGAACTCTTACTGACTTCAATAGCGTGTTCCAGGGTTTCACCGCTTAAACGAGAATGCACCAGTTCACTCAATGCAACACAGGCATCAATCGCCGGATAAACGCCATACATGTCGAAATCATCCGCCGCCGGGATCGCTTCTTCCAGCTTTTCGAGCTGGCTGTCGAAATTCACTTTGGCATCTTTTACCGTCAGCGTTTCCCAGATGAGATCCAGAATACGACGATAAACGTGCGGGTCGCCAAACGCAGACTCTTTACAGAACATGGCGTAGTTCGGGTACATGCGTTCGCACAGGCAGGCCATAAACGTGACGTGTTGCCAGCTTTCCAGCTTCTCCAGACGCAGGTGAATCGGGTTTTGTAACATGATGAGTTCTCAAATGCGGAAATTAGCCGCAGTTTACCTGAATTGTGGTTATTTTGCTGTAAGACGCACAAAGGCGGCGCGTTCAGAGGCGACAGCGTCTGCCCAGCGTGTAGGCTCCGGCAATCGATAGCCTTTCATACAGCGTTGCACCCACGCGAGTGCGCTATCAGTGCTGACGCGGTGCCCCGTCGCGATAAACAACGGATTACAGCGCGCTTTGCTGCGCCACACCCACGCCAGTTGCTCGCCTTTATCCATCAGCGGGGATAACGCGCCGGGTTCGCTGTCGAGCGGCTCGAATGTGCCGCAGAGACGTTTTTTCGCCACCCCTATCGTCGGCACGTCCACCAGCAAGCCAAAATGGCTGGCAACCCCCAAACGACGCGGATGCGAGATACCGTGACCATCGACAAATACTAAATCCGGTTTTTGCGACAGCTTTTCCCACACCGCCAGCAGCGCCGGGTATTCGCGAAAGGACAGGAAGCCGGGTATGTAAGGCATGGTGGTCGCAATGCGCGCCACCTGATACTCCACCAGCTCAAGCGATGGATACTTCAACAGCACCATCGCCGCTCGCGTCACGTCACCGCCCTGCTCAAAACCCACGTCAGCACCGGCGATCAGATCCGGGGGATCCTTATCCAGGCGATCCTCACGGATCACCGAGGAAGCAAGTTCGATTTGTTGAGCGCGTAGTGACGCGAGATCCATAACCACTCCTTACTGATGATAAGGTACAGAGAGACGATGTACTGCCTCGACAAACGCCCCGGCGTGTTCCGGCGGCACATCCTGATGGATGCCGTGACCGAGGTTAAACACATGGCCTTCACCCTTGCCGAAGCCCGCCAGAATGGACGCCACTTCTTCTTCGATGCGCGCAGGCTGCGCGTAGAGCATGGATGGATCCATATTGCCCTGCAGCGCAACTTTGTGGCCCACGCGGCGACGCGCATCGGCGATATCGGTTGTCCAGTCAAGACCCAACGCATCACAGCCAGTTTCCGCCATCGCTTCCAGCCACTGGCCGCCGCCTTTGGTAAACAGCGTGACCGGTACACGACGTCCATCGTTTTCACGCAGCAGGCCATCGACGATTTTATGCATGTAGTAGAGCGAGAATTGCTGATAATCGCGACCGGTGAGCACGCCTCCCCAGGTGTCGAAAATCATCACCGACTGCGCGCCAGCTTTAATCTGTGCATTCAGATAGAGGCTGACGCTTTGCGCCAGCTTATCGAGCAGCAGATGCAGCGTTTGCGGTTCGGCATACATCATCTTTTTGATCACGGTAAACGCTTTGCTGCTGCCGCCTTCGACCATGTAGGTTGCCAGCGTCCAGGGGCTGCCGGAGAAACCAATCAGCGGCACTTCGCCCTTTAGTTCGCGGCGAATCGTGCGCACCGCGTTCATCACGTAACCCAGTTCGCCTTCCGGATCCGGAATCGGCAGCTTATCAACATCCGCTTTGCTGGCGATCGGCGAGGTGAAGCGTGGGCCTTCGCCCGCTTCAAAATAGAGGCCGAGACCCATTGCATCCGGGATGGTCAGAATATCGGAGAACAGAATGGCTGCATCCAGCGGGTAACGGCGCAGCGGCTGAAGCGTCACTTCGCAAGCCAGCTCAGCGTTTTTGCACAGGGACATAAAATCCCCGGCCTGGGCGCGAGTGGCTTTATATTCCGGTAAATAGCGGCCCGCCTGGCGCATCATCCAGACAGGGGTGACATCCACAGGCTGACGCAGCAGCGCACGCAGGTAACGATCGTTTTTCAGTTCGGTCATTTTTCCATTCCTTGAGCTCTTTCACGCCAGTGTAACATGAGTGTCACTCATACTCTGCCCGGCAGAGTGCGACAGTATCTTCAATGAGTCGACGTGCAACGGTTCCCGGCGGCGGCAGTAACGGTAAATCGTCATAGCGATACCAGTTGGCTTCCAGCAGCTCTTTGGGGTCGATCACGATCTCGCCGCTGTCATACTCGGCCATAAATGCGGTCATCAGTGATTGCGGGAACGGCCACGGTTGGGAGGTAACATAACGCAGGTTTTTGATTTTTATACTGCTCTCTTCCATAACTTCGCGCGCGACGGCCTGTTCCAGCGTTTCGCCCACTTCGACGAACCCGGCCAGCACGGTGTGCACGCCGTTGCGATGACGCGTATGTTGTGCCAGCAGAATGGTGTCATCGCGACGGATGGCAACGATAATGCAGGGTGCGATTTGCGGATAATAACGTTGACGGCAGTGGTCGCAGAGCATCGCCCATTCAGTTTTGCTGGGGTGCATCGTATGCCCGCAATAGCCGCAGAATTTATGTGAGCGGTAAAACTCCGCCAGTTGTACACCACGCCCGGCGAGCTGGAACAACCCCACGTCCTGGTCGAGAATTTGCCGCAGCGAGCCCATATCATGGCGGCGCTGTTGCTGAATCAGCCACACCGGTGAGCCTTGCCACTCCCCAATCAACAGCGCACGTTGGCCCGCAAGATCGAAATTCCCCGCTTCACCCCAGGGTAATTCTCCGCCCGGCAACCACAATTTTTGTTCATGGCTGACGACCCACCAGCCGATGTCTAATTTTTCAATTATACGATCCATATCTATTGCACTACCTTTGCTTCACTGGCATGTTATTTACATTATCGTTACATCTTAGTGCGCAGTCTTTAAACCCACTTGTGCGGAGTCAATCACATGTTAAACCAGCTCGAAAGCCTGACGGAGCATGTTGGAGGCAGTAACAAACTGGTCGACCGCTGGCTAAACATTCGCAAGCAATTGCTTATCGCCTATTCCAACCTGATTGGTATTAAGCCTGGCAAAGAATCGTTTATACGGCTGAATGAAAAAGCACTGGATGATTTTTGTCAGCGACTGGTGGACTACCTCTCCTCCTGCCACTTCAGTATTTATGAACGCATTTTGCATAAATTGGAAGGCGACGCCGCGCTTTTAACGGCCACCAAAATCTGGCCAAAGCTGGAAGCCAATACCCAGCAGATTATGGACTACTACGACTCGAGCCTGGAGACAGCCATCGATCACGATAATTGTTTTGAATTTCAACAAGCATTGTCGGATATCGGTGAAGCGCTGGAGGCACGTTTTGTGCTCGAAGATAAGCTCATCATGCTCGTACTGGATGCGATGCACAATAACGCCGGGATCAAACGTCCCGCTTGAGATTTTACGCATTAACGCGTAGTTTACATTCATCGCCTCATTTGTGGGGCTACATCTTGTCGGAGTGCCACGTGTGAAAACACAGGCTGAGACCGTTAATTCGGGATCCGCGGAACCTGATCAGGCTAATACCTGCGAAGGGAACAAGAGTAATTCAGCATTATGCCTCTGCCTTCACGGGCGCTGTGCATCCATTACTCCATCCGTCGTCTGACAAGCCATATCCTTTTTACCTGGTATGCGCTATGTCTACTACAACACTCACTCGCCGCGAACAACGCGAACAGGCTCAACGCTTTATTGATACTCTGGAAGGCACCGCTTTCCCTCACTCACACCGTATTTATCTCGCAGGTACCCAGCCTGGCGTACGCGTGCCAATGCGCGAAATTCAGCTTAGCCCCACATTAATCGGCGGCACTGAGGATAATCCGCAGTACGAAGAGAACGAAGCGATTCCGGTGTATGACACCTCAGGCCCCTATGGCGACCCGGCAGAAAAAATTGATGTCCGCCAGGGCCTGGCAAAACTGCGCCAACCATGGATTGACGCGCGCGCCGATAGCGAAACCTTAACAACGCGCAGCTCCGCGTATACTCAGGCCCGCCTCGCGGATGAATTCCTCGACGAACTGCGCTTCACCGGTTTGCTGACGCCAAAACGCGCACGCCCCGGTAAGCGCGTCACTCAACTCCATTATGCTCGTCGGGGGGTAATCACCCCGGAGATGGAATTTATCGCCCTGCGCGAAAATATGGGGCGCGAGCGTATTCGTAGCGGAGTGTTGCGCCAGCAGCATCCAGGGCAAAGTTTCGACACACTGCTACCGCAAAATATCACACCTGAGTTTGTCCGTGCCGAGGTGGCGGCAGGTCGGGCGATTATCCCGGCGAATATTAACCATCCGGAATCAGAACCGATGATTATCGGGCGCAACTTTCTGGTGAAGGTGAACGCCAATATCGGTAACTCGGCCGTCACCTCTTCCATCGAAGAAGAGGTGGAAAAACTGGTGTGGGCAACCCGTTGGGGCGCCGACACGGTGATGGACCTCTCCACGGGCCGCTATATCCACGAAACACGCGAGTGGATCCTGCGTAACAGCCCGGTACCGATTGGCACCGTACCGATCTACCAGGCGCTGGAGAAGGTTAACGGGATCGCAGAAGATCTGAGCTGGGAAGCCTTCCGCGATACGTTGCTGGAACAGGCCGAGCAAGGGGTCGACTACTTCACCATCCACGCGGGTGTGCTGCTGCGTTACGTGCCGATGACCGCAAAACGCCTGACCGGTATTGTGTCGCGCGGTGGCTCGATTATGGCGAAATGGTGCCTCTCACATCATCAGGAAAACTTCCTTTATCAACACTTCCGCGAAATCTGTGAAATCTGCGCCGCCTATGATGTGTCGCTGTCACTGGGCGACGGCCTGCGCCCCGGTTCTATTCAGGACGCCAACGATGAAGCACAGTTCGCGGAGCTGCACACGTTGGGCGAGCTGACCAAAATTGCCTGGGAGTATGACGTGCAGGTGATGATTGAAGGCCCGGGCCACGTGCCAATGCAGATGATTCGTCGCAATATGACCGAGGAACTGGAGCACTGCCACGAAGCGCCGTTTTACACTCTGGGGCCACTCACCACCGATATTGCGCCAGGCTACGACCATTTTACCTCCGGGATTGGTGCAGCAATGATTGGCTGGTTCGGCTGCGCGATGCTGTGCTACGTCACACCAAAAGAGCACCTCGGCCTGCCTAACAAAGAAGATGTGAAGCAAGGCCTTATTACCTACAAGATTGCCGCCCACGCAGCCGACCTGGCTAAGGGCCACCCCGGCGCGCAGATTCGCGATAACGCCATGTCGAAAGCACGCTTTGAATTCCGCTGGGAAGATCAGTTCAACCTGGCGCTCGACCCTTTCACCGCCCGCGCGTATCACGATGAAACATTGCCGCAGGAGTCAGGCAAAGTTGCCCATTTCTGCTCAATGTGCGGGCCCAAATTCTGCTCCATGAAAATCACCCAGGAAGTGCGCGATTACGCGGCGAAACAGGCCGCAGAGGCCGGGATGAACGAAATGTCCGGTCAGTTTCGCGCCCGGGGTGGCGAACTCTATATCCCTCAGGAGAACTTATAATGTATCAGCCCCATTTTCCCCCGGTTCCTTTCCGTTTAGGACTCTACCCGGTTGTCGATAGCGTGGAGTGGATTGCGCGTTTGCTGGAAGCGGGCGTACGCACGATCCAGTTGCGTATCAAAGACAAACGCGACGACGAGGTAGAGGCTGATGTGGTTGCCGCGATTGAACTCGGTCGTCGTTATCACGCGCGTCTGTTTATCAACGACTACTGGCGTCTGGCGATTAAACACCAGGCTTATGGTGTGCATCTGGGGCAGGAAGACCTGGAAACCACCGATCTCAAGGCGATTCGCGCGGCCAATTTACGCCTTGGTGTATCGACCCACGATGATATGGAAATCGACATGGCGCTGGCGGCACAGCCTTCTTATATCGCGCTGGGTCACGTGTTCGCAACGCAAACCAAGCAGATGCCCTCCGCGCCGCAGGGACTGGAACAGCTCGCCGCGCATATTAAACGCCTGGACGATTATCCCACCGTTGCCATTGGCGGCATTAGCCTTGAACGCGCCCCGGCGGTACTGGCGACAGGCGTTGGCAGCATCGCTGTCGTGAGCGCGATTACGCAGGCCGCAGACTGGCGCGACGCCACCGCGAAACTGCTGGCTCTGGCAGGAGTGGGCGATGAATGATCGCGATTTTATGCGCTACAGCCGCCAGATGCTCTTGGAAGATATCGCCGTGGAGGGCCAGCAAAAACTGCTCGCCAGCCGGGTGCTTATCGTCGGGCTGGGCGGCTTAGGCGCGCCTGCGGCGTTGTATCTTGCCGGTGCGGGCGTCGGCACGCTGGTGCTGGCCGATGACGACGAAGTACACCTGAGTAATCTGCATCGTCAGATTGCCTTTTCCACGCACGACATCGCCCGTCCAAAAGCAGAGGCCACGCGTGCGCGGCTGGCGGAATTGAACCCGGATATTACCCTCGTCACACTTTCGCAGCGGCTGGCGGGCGACACGCTCAGACAGGCGGTGCAGGATGCGGATCTGGTGCTCGATTGCACCGATAACATGGCGACGCGCCAGGCAATAAACGCGGCCTGTGTGGCGCAGAACACGGCGCTGATTACCGCCAGCGCGGTGGGATTTGGCGGGCAGATGATGGTACTGACGCCGCCGTGGACGCAAGGTTGTTACCGTTGCTTGTGGCCTGACGATGCCGAACCGGAACGCAACTGCCGAACGGCGGGCGTAGTCGGCCCGGTAGTGGGAGTCATGGGTACACTGCAGGCGCTGGAAGCTATCAAGCTATTAAGCGGCATGCCCACCGGCAATACCCTGCGCCTGTTTGACGCACGCGCGCACCAGTGGCGAAACCTGGCGCTGCATCGCGCGGTGGACTGCCCGGTTTGCGGAGGTCGCCATGCAGATTCACTTTAATGATGAACCGATGCCGTGCGCTGAAGGGCTCTCCGTCACTGCCCTGCTCACGCAGCTTGAACAGTTAAAGCCGGGCGTCGCGCTGGCGCTCAATCAACAAATCCTGCCGCGCGAGCGTTGGGAACATCACATTGTGCAGGACGGCGATCGAATCCTGCTTTTTCAGGTTATAGCCGGGGGCTGACATGTTACGCATTGCCGATAAAAACTTTGATTCCCATTTATTTACGGGTACCGGAAAATTTGCATCATCAAAGGTGATGGTCGATGCCATTCGCGCATCGGGCAGCCAGCTTGTCACGCTGGCAATGAAGCGCGTCGATTTACGCCAGAATAACGATGCCATTCTGGAACCGCTGCGTGAAGCGGGCGTGACGCTGCTGCCGAATACCTCCGGCGCAAAAACGGCGGAAGAAGCGGTCTTCGCCGCGCAATTAGCCCGGGAAGCGCTGGGCACAAACTGGCTGAAACTGGAAATTCATCCCGACGCACGCTGGCTGTTGCCCGATCCTATCGAAACCCTGAAAGCCGCTGAATTGCTGGTCAAGGAAGGTTTTGTGGTGTTGCCGTACTGTGGCGCAGACCCGGTGCTGTGTAAGCGTCTTGAAGAAGTGGGTTGTGCCGCCGTGATGCCGCTGGGTGCGCCGATCGGTTCGAATCAGGGGCTGGAAACCCGCGCGATGTTAGAGATTATCATCGCTCAGGCAAATGTACCGGTGGTGGTCGATGCGGGAATTGGCGTACCAAGCCACGCAGCACAGGCACTGGAGATGGGCGCCGACGCGGTGCTGGTGAATACTGCCATTGCCGTCGCCGATGATCCTGTGATGATGGCGCACGCGTTTCGTATGGCGGTTGATGCCGGTATCCTGGCCCGACAGGCCGTTCCGGGTGCACGACGCGCGCACGCTGTCGCCACCAGCCCATTAACCGGTTTCCTGGAGGCCAGCGCATGAACACCTTCAGCGATCGCTGGCGTGAACTCAACTGGGACGATCTGCGCCTGAAAATCAGCAGTAAAACCGCGGCCGACGTTGAACGCGCGCTGGCCGCCCGCCATCTTACGCGTGACGATATGATGGCGCTGCTCTCACCTGCTGCTGCCGATTATCTCGAACCCCTGGCGCAACGGGCGCAACAACTTACCCGCCAGCGCTTCGGCAACACCGTCAGTTTTTACGTGCCGCTGTATCTTTCGAACCTGTGCGCCAACGACTGTACCTACTGCGGTTTTTCCATGAGCAACCGCATCAAGCGTAAGACGTTGGATGAGGCCGAAATCGCCCGTGAATGTGCGGCTATCCGCGCAATGAATTTCGAGCACCTGCTGCTGGTAACCGGCGAGCATCAGAGTAAAGTCGGGATGGATTATTTTCGCCGCCATCTTCCCGCCATACGCAGCCAGTTTTCATCGCTACAGATGGAGGTGCAGCCGCTCTCAACCGAAGAGTACGCTGAACTGAAAACGCTGGGGCTGGACGGGGTAATGGTTTATCAGGAAACCTACCACGAGGCGCAGTACGCCCATCATCATCTGAAAGGCAAAAAGCAGGATTTCTTCTGGCGGCTGGATACGCCGGATCGCCTGGGCCAGGCGGGTATTGATAAAATTGGCCTCGGCGCGCTGATTGGTCTGTCAGACAGCTGGCGGGTGGATTGCTTTATGGTGGCCGAGCATTTGCTGTGGCTTCAGCACCACTACTGGCAAAGCCGCTACTCGATCTCCTTCCCGCGCCTACGCCCCTGCGCGGGCGGTATTGAGCCAGCGTCATTGATGGATGAAAAGCAACTGGTGCAGGTGATCTGCGCGTTTCGCCTTTTCTCGCCGGACATTGAGCTGTCGCTCTCCACCCGTGAATCGCCGTGGTTCCGCGACAACGTGATCCCGCTGGCAATTAACAATGTGAGCGCTTTTTCCAAAACGCAGCCGGGCGGTTATGCGGACGATCATCCTGAACTGGAGCAATTTTCTCCACACGATGCACGCAGGCCGGAAGCCGTGGCGGATGCCCTGCGCGAGCGTGGTTTACAGCCGGTGTGGAAAGACTGGGACGGCTGGCTGGGACGCGCCTCGCAACCCTGAAGAGAGTGATGTAAGGGCATGATTTTCTCTGCGAAGAGCCTCGCAGAGCCTCACTTTGCGCGTTGTTGAATAGCACGTGGCGGAATACGCTAGCCCTCGTCAGCAGGATGTTGACCAGGGCGGCTCTTCCTTCCTCTTCCGCCCTGCCTCCCCTACGCTTTTAAGATAATCGGCAACTATTTTTGCGTCTCTGATTTGATTACCCTATAAACAATAAGGAAAGCATAAGTTTTTTATATCGCCGCACAACACCTCCTGGCCCCTTATACTTTTGCCATTCACCTTCTGGAACGAAGAAAACGTTATGAGTACTCATAGCAGGAAACTGTCGTTTACTACACCGATAATCATCAGTTTCGCTGGTATCCTTTTGAGCTTTCTGGTCATTGCAACCCTGGTGATGCTTAATCAGCGTAAAGATATCATTGAGGATTACCACCATATCAATCGTAACTTCACCCACAATATGGCGGTGAATTACATGGAATCTATCCTGCGCGAAGATGATTATATTTTAAGCCGCGCGACGGCGTTTTTATCGAACAATGAACAGCTGGACAATGTCGTCAATCGCGATCCGGAGAAAGGCACCGAGCTCATGATGCATCTGCTGGCGCTAATGCCAACAGTAACGTCTATTTCTGTCGCCGATCCTCATGGGAATTATTTGCGCGTCCCGCAGGTGATGGCGTCATCTGACAGCAGTGAGTTTGATGCCACCAAACGCCCCTGGTTCCGCGCTCAGGGCGATTCCGGGCTGTTTTCTCGATACACGCAGCCGTATACCGATTTCTTTACCCGCGAAACCACCATCACGATGGCCAAGCCTGTCGTTTCTCCGGATGGAAAATTGAAAGGAACACTGGCATTTCATCTGGATTTACCGTCAATGAGCTACACCCTGCGACAAATGCAATCGCCGGTCAGCGGGGAATTTTTTGTGGTTAATCGTAATGGTAAGGCGGTGCTTCACCCGGATACCACCCGCCTGTTCAGTAATATGGTGCCTGAAAAACTGATGGACCAAATGACCAACGCGGAAGGGGAAATACACGACGGGAAGAGCAAAACCTGGCTCTACTATTACTCATTCACTAACCCGGACTGGTTCGTCATTTACAAAGTGTCTGACCGTACGCTCGCCGACCTCGCCCATCACGAGACGGTAATTGTGGCCTGGGGATTTGCTGTAGCCGCCTTTGTCATCATCGTCTTCGGTCTCTATTTGCGCCACGCCTCGCGTTCCGTGTTAATGAACATCATCAATGCCATCAAAACCGGCGATGTTAACCGCGCGCCAAGGCTTGAAGCGATGTTAAGCAAAGCCATTGAAACCAATAAAGAGCGAGAAATGGCCTACGTTCGCCAGGCAACGATCGATGCACTGACCGGCTGTAAAAATCGTCGGGCCTTTGATAGAGACATTGCCGCCTTGATGAACGATCACCAACCGTTCGCACTGGCACTGGTCGATGTTGATAATTTCAAATCAATCAATGATACCTGGGGGCACCTTAACGGCGATATTGTACTGCGTAACGTCGCACGCGAAGGGTTACAGATTCTGCAACCGCATGAGATTTCGATTTATCGCTATGGTGGCGAGGAGTTTGCCGTTATCTTCCCGGCAACGCATATTGATTCCGCTCGCACTCTGCTGGAAAACTGGCGTGAGAAAGTCGCTCAACGTACGTGGCGTGAAGAGGGGCTCACCGTGACCTTCAGCGGTGGGCTGGGCGAATGGAATATGGAATCGCTGGAGCAGTTGATTGTTAGCGTTGACGAAGCGCTGTATAAAGCAAAGCAGCAGGGGAAAAACCGGATTTTGCGCACGACCGTGTCCTGATCTCCCTCCCTCTGAATAAGCCCACAGCCGTGGGCTTTTTTTACCCCACCAGCAAAAATGTAACCGGTTTCAGTTTTTTCAGCCTTTCTTTGTGATGGCTTACACACAATCGCCGCAAAGCAGTTGTTGAACCCTCTCTCCCGCGATAAAGATGTGACATCAAGGAACATGAGGGCGAATTATGAAGAACATCGTTTTATGCTGTGCTGCAGGTATGTCCACCAGTATGCTGGTTCAACGTATGAAAGACGCGGCTCAGAAGAAAGGTATTGAGGTTTCCATCAAAGCTGTGCCGGTCGCGGAATTCAAAGACAATCTTAATGAAGCCGACATCATTCTGCTTGGCCCTCAGGTCAAGTATGAGCAAGCTAAGCTGCAGGCGCAGGCCGATCCGCTGGGCAAAAAAGTGGCGGTTATCGACATGATGGATTACGGCATGATGAAAGGTGATGCCGTTCTGGAAAAAGCCCTCAAACTGATGGAGTAAGCTGGCATGGAAGATTTGGAAACCACCATTATGGAGCTGCTGGTTAACGCTGGCGCAGCACGTAGTGCCGCATTAACCGCGTTACAGCTGGCACGCAAAGGCGATTTCGCCGGTTCAGAAAAAGCGATGGCGGAGTCACACGACTACGTGAAGCATGCACATACCATTCAGACACAGCTTATTGGTCTGGATGAAGGCACCGGTAAATTACCGGTTAACTTGATCACCGTTCACTCTCAGGATCATCTGATGAACGCTATGGTGATTCAGGATTTAGCGACGGATATGATCGAACTCTATCGTCGCACCGCCTAATCAGACGCATTAGAGCAGGTGCCTTACGGCACCTGCTTTTTTATTACAGAAAACCGTACAGCCCGGCGAATACCCAGCCAAATACGCACGAGACACTCACGCCAATTAAGCCCGGCAGAATAAAGCTGTGGTTAATCACGAAGCGACCAATATGCGTGGTACCTGAACGGTCGAACTGAATTGCCGCCAGGTCGCTGGGATAGGTTGGCAAAATATAATAACCGTAGCAGGCAGGCGCTGAGGCCACGATATACGCGGGATCCACGCCAATCGCCAGTGCAACAGGAACAATCGCCGCCAGCGCTGCCGCCTGAGAGTTCACGAATTTCGAGACCAGCAGCAGCACAATTGCATAGGCCCATGGGTACTCTTTCACCATTTCGCCTAACACGCCCTTAATTTCAGACATGTGTGCACCGAACATGGTCTCCGCCATCCAGGCGATACCGTACACCGCAACAATCGCAATCATCCCGGAACGGAAGACTTCATTTTTGGAAATCGACGCCGGATTGGTTTTGGTGATGATGATAATCAGCGCACCGGAAAGCAGCATAAACATCTGGATGACCAGCACCATCGACAATGGCTTGCCGTCAAAGGCCGGGCGAAGTTCAGAGAACGCCCCCAGTAGTGCCACAACCGCAATGGATGCCAGGAAGATCCACATCGCTACCCAGTTACTGGTGGGCAGTTTTTTATCCAACAACGTCGCCGTATCGCCGTACACATAGTGACGGTTTTCCGGTACGGCAATAAACGCCTGGAAGGTCGGGTCTTTATCTAAATCCTTCCCGCGGAACCAGCTAAAAATACCAATCGCCAGAATGCCAAGCAGCGTTGAGGGAATGGTAATGGATAACAGATCGAGGAATTCAAGATGCTTACCGTTAAAGGTGAAATTACCAAGCATCGCCACTAATGAGACCACGGCAACGGAGACCGGGCTGGCTATAATGCCCATCTGCGCGCCGATAGAACTTGCCGCCATTGGACGTTCAGGCCTGATATTATTTTTGATCGCCACATCGTAGATGATCGGCAAAATGGTATACACCACATGTCCGGTACCACAGAGAATGGTTAGCGTGCAGGTCACGAAAGGCGCAACAATAGAGACATACTTTGGATTACGTCGCAGAAGTTTTTCGGCAATTTGCAGCATCACATCTAAGCCGCCAGATGCCTGAAGCGTTGCCGAAGCGGCCACCACAGCAATAATCACCAGCATCACATCGACAGGCGGTTTTCCTGGCTGAAGATGAAAAACAAAGACCAGAATAACCAGTCCGATGCCGCCCAGGAGGCCCAGCGCAATACCGCCTTTCCGTGCGCCGTAGAATAAACAAATTAAGATGATAATGAGTTGTATAGCAAATTCCATGCATCCCCCAAATCCTGTCCGTTAATATCCGCTATTTTGTCGTGCACTGATTATTGTTTTACCTTTCCTCCTTCGACTTTTTCAGGGCAACAAAACCCGCCCGACACGACGGTGCCGGGTGTAAAAATCATTTATTTGATTACTAAGATGCTTTGACTATATCCACTTTATAAATGTGGTTTTTTGATATGCGTAGAATTTTTAGCCATTGATTTTTGACAGATATAAAAAAAGCCAGCCGGGAACCCGACTGGCTTTTTAAGCGCTACCTTAACGATTACTCGTTATCGGAACCGCCCAGGCCTGCGTTCAGCAGTTCTGCAAGGCTGGCAGATGCTTCTTCCGCACTCACCTGCTGAGTAGCAGGTACTTCACCTGCTGCACGGCGGCGAATACGATCCTGGTGGTACGCATAACCGGTACCCGCCGGGATCAGACGACCTACGATAACGTTCTCTTTCAGGCCACGCAGTTCGTCGCGTTTGCCCGCAACGGCTGCTTCGGTCAGGACACGAGTGGTCTCCTGGAACGATGCCGCAGAGATAAAGGACTCGGTTGCCAGAGACGCTTTGGTGATACCCAGCAGATCGCGGGAGAACGTTGCGCCCACTTTGCCGTTCGCTTCCAGTTCGCGGTTAGCGATCTTAACGCGAGAGTATTCAACCTGTTCGCCTTCCAGGAAGTCGGAGCTACCTGCGTTTTCGATGGTGGCTTTACGCAGCATCTGACGAACGATAACTTCGATGTGTTTATCGTTAATCTTAACGCCCTGCAGACGGTATACGTCCTGGACTTCGTTAACGATGTAACGAGTCACAGCATGAACACCACGCAGACGCAGAATGTCATGCGGTGCTTCCGGACCGTCGGAAACCACGTCACCACGTTCTACACGTTCACCTTCGAACACGTTGAGCTGACGCCATTTCGGAATCATCTCTTCGTACGGTTCGCTACCGTCTACCGGGGTGATAACCAGACGACGTTTACCTTTGGTTTCTTTACCGAAGGAAATGATGCCGCTGATTTCAGCCAGGATTGCCGGCTCTTTCGGACGACGAGCTTCGAACAGATCCGCAACGCGTGGCAGACCACCGGTAATATCCTTGGTACCGCCAGATTCCTGCGGAACACGGGCCAGGGTGTCACCAGAACTGATCTGGATGCCATCTTCCAGCTGAACAATCGCTTTACCCGGCAGGAAGTACTGCGCAGGCATATCGGTGCCAGGGATCAGAACGTCGTTACCCTGAGCATCAACGATTTTCAGTGCCGGACGCAGATCTTTACCACCGGTAGTACGTTCAGCTGAATCCAGAACCACCAGAGAAGACAGACCGGTCAACTCATCAGTTTGACGAGTAATGGTCTGGCCGTCGATCATGTCAGTGAAGCGAACAAAACCGCTTACTTCGGTGATAACTGGCATGGTGTGTGGATCCCAGTTTGCAACGGTTTCGCCGCCGGCAACCTGTTCGCCATCACCTTTCGCCATAACAGAACCGTAAGGCACTTTATAGCTTTCTTTGGTACGACCGAATTCGTCGATCAGTTTCAGCTCGGTGTTACGAGAAGTGATAACCAGTTTACCGCTGGAGTTCACAACCGATTTCGCGTTGCTGAGCTTGATGCTACCTTTGTTTTTCACCTGGATGCTGGATTCAGCAGCCGCACGCGATGCCGCACCACCGATGTGGAACGTACGCATGGTCAGCTGTGTACCCGGCTCACCGATGGACTGTGCCGCGATAACGCCGATAGCTTCACCTTTGTTGATGATGTGGCCACGCGCCAGGTCACGACCGTAGCAGTGCGCACATACACCAAAGTCGGTGTCACAGGATACAACAGAACGCACTTTGACGGAGTCAACGGAGTTCTCTTCCAGCAGATCACACCAGTGCTCGTGCAACAGCGTGTTACGTGGAACCAGAATGTCCGCGGTACCCGGCTTCAGAACGTCTTCAGCGGTTACACGACCCAGTACGCGATCGCGCAGCGGCTCTTTAACGTCACCACCCTCGATAACCGGGGTCATGGTGATGCCTTCCAGCGTGCCACAATCGTCTTCAGTAACCACCAGGTCCTGCGCCACGTCGACCAGACGACGAGTCAGGTAACCGGAGTTCGCTGTCTTCAGTGCGGTATCCGCCAGACCTTTACGCGCACCGTGAGTTGAGATGAAGTACTGGAGTACGTTCAGACCTTCACGGAAGTTCGCGGTGATTGGCGTTTCGATGATGGAGCCATCTGGCTTAGCCATCAGACCACGCATACCCGCCAGCTGACGAATCTGTGCCGCAGAACCACGTGCACCGGAGTCGGCCATCATGTAGATGCTGTTGAAGGAAACCTGCTGCTCTTCCTGACCGTCACGGTTAATCACGGTTTCAGTTTGCAGGTTATCCATCATCGCTTTGGATACACGATCGTTCGCCGCAGCCCAGATATCGATAACTTTGTTATAGCGTTCGCCCGCGGTTACCAGACCAGACTGGAACTGTTCCTGGATCTCAGCAACTTCGGCTTCCGCTTCGCTGATAATCTCGTATTTTTTCTCTGGGATGACCATGTCATCGATACCAACGGATGCACCTGAACGCGCTGCATAAGCAAAGCCGGTGTACATCGTCTGGTCTGCAAAAATAACGGTCGGTTTCAGGCCCAGAATACGGTAGCAGGTGTTCAGCATTTTGGAGATAGCTTTCTTACCCAGTGCCTGGTTCACGATGCTGAACGGCAGACCTTTAGGTACGATCATCCACAGAATGGCACGGCCAATGGTCGTGTCTTTCAGGCTGGTTTTAGCAACGAACTCGCCGTTTTCATCTTTTTCATATTCGGTGATACGCACTTTAACGCGCGCATGCAGAGAGGCCAGGCCAGCGCGATAAATACGCTCTGCTTCTTTCGGGCCAGTCAGCACCATGCCTTCGCCTTTGGCGTTAACACAGTCACGGGTCATGTAGTACAGACCCAATACAACGTCCTGAGACGGAACGATGATTGGCTCGCCGTTCGCAGGTGACAGAATGTTGTTGGTAGACATCATCAGCGCACGCGCTTCCAGCTGGGCTTCCAGCGTCAGCGGTACGTGAACAGCCATCTGGTCACCATCGAAGTCGGCGTTATATGCCGCACAAACCAGCGGGTGCAGCTGAATTGCTTTACCTTCGATCAGAACCGGTTCGAATGCCTGGATACCCAGACGGTGCAGTGTTGGTGCACGGTTCAGCATAACCGGGTGTTCGCGGATAACTTCGTCCAGGATATCCCAAACGACAGCTTCTTCGCGCTCAACCATTTTCTTCGCAGCTTTGATGGTGGTAGCAAGACCACGCAGCTCCAGCTTGCCGTAGATGAACGGTTTGAACAGCTCCAGCGCCATTTTCTTCGGCAGACCGCACTGATGCAGACGCAGGTATGGGCCTACGGTGATTACAGAACGACCGGAGTAGTCAACACGCTTACCGAGCAGGTTCTGACGGAAACGACCCTGCTTACCTTTGATCATGTCGGCCAAAGATTTCAGAGGACGTTTGTTAGAACCGGTGATCGCACGACCGCGACGACCGTTATCCAGCAGGGCATCAACCGCTTCCTGCAGCATACGTTTTTCGTTGCGTACGATAATGTCCGGCGCGGCCAGATCCAGCAGACGTTTCAGACGGTTGTTACGGTTAATGACGCGACGATACAGATCGTTCAGGTCAGAAGTCGCGAAACGACCACCATCCAGCGGAACCAGCGGACGCAGATCTGGCGGCAGTACCGGCAGAACGGTCAGGATCATCCACTCTGGTTTGTTACCAGACTGAACGAACGCTTCCAGCAGTTTAATACGCTTGGTCAGCTTTTTACGCTTGGTTTCGGAGTTGGTTTCGTTCAGCTCTTCACGCAGAGTTTCACACTCTTGCTCCAGATCCATGCTTTTCAGCAGGGCCTGAATAGCTTCCGCACCCATCTTCGCGTCGAATTCGTCACCGAACTCTTCCAGCGCGTCCAGATACTGTTCTTCGGTCAGAATCTGGTTACGTTCCAGGTTCGTCATACCGCCTTCGATAACCACATAGGATTCGAAGTACAGAACACGTTCGATATCACGCAGCGGCATATCGAGCAGCAGGCCGATACGGGACGGCAGAGATTTCAGGAACCAGATGTGCGCAGTCGGAGACGCCAGCTCGATGTGGCCCATACGCTCACGGCGTACTTTGGTCTGGGTCACTTCAACGCCGCACTTCTCACAGATCACACCACGGTGTTTCAGGCGCTTGTACTTACCGCACAGGCACTCGTAGTCTTTTACCGGCCCAAAGATACGGGCGCAGAAAAGGCCGTCACGCTCAGGTTTGAACGTACGGTAGTTAATGGTTTCCGGCTTTTTAACTTCACCGAAAGACCATGAACGGATCATGTCTGGCGAGGCCAGAGCAATTTTGATCGCATCAAACTCTTCGGTTTTAGTCTGCGCTTTCAGAAACTTTAATAAATCTTTCACGGATTTGCTCCCGTCGGAGTTAGCACAATCTGGTGCTGGCTGTTACGCCAGCACCAGTGACCTGTTTGAGCGAGAGTTACTCGTCTTCCAGCTCGATGTTGATACCCAGCGAACGGATCTCTTTCAACAGTACGTTGAAGGATTCCGGCATGCCCGGTTCCATCTGATGGTTACCGTCTACGATGTTTTTATACATCTTCGTACGGCCATTCACGTCATCAGACTTAACGGTGAGCATTTCCTGCAGGGTGTATGCCGCGCCATATGCTTCCAGCGCCCACACTTCCATCTCCCCGAAGCGCTGACCACCGAACTGCGCCTTACCACCCAGCGGCTGCTGAGTAACCAGGCTGTAAGAACCAGTAGAACGCGCGTGCATTTTGTCATCAACCAGGTGGTTCAGTTTCAGCATGTACATGTAACCGACGGTTACCTGACGCTCGAACTGCTCACCCGTACGGCCGTCGAACAGTGTGATCTGACCGGAAGTCGGCAAGCCACCCAGCTGCAACAGCTCTTTGATTTCAGACTCTTTCGCACCATCGAAGACCGGCGTTGCGATCGGCATACCTTTACGCAGGTTCTCAGCCAGACGCAGAACTTCTTCATCGCTGAAGGTGTTCAGGTCAACTTTCTGACGAACGTCAGCGCCCAGATCGTACGCACGCTGGATGAATTCGCGCAGTTTCGCGACTTCCTGCTGCTGTTTCAGCATGGCGTTGATCTTATCGCCGATACCTTTCGCAGCCATACCCAGGTGGGTTTCAAGGATCTGACCGATGTTCATACGAGACGGTACGCCCAGCGGGTTCAGTACGATATCTACCGGCGTACCGTTAGCATCGTGCGGCATATCTTCGATCGGGTTGATCTTAGAAATTACACCCTTGTTACCGTGACGACCTGCCATTTTGTCACCAGGCTGGATACGGCGTTTAACGGCCAGGTATACCTTGACGATTTTCAGCACGCCCGGTGCCAGATCGTCGCCTTGAGTGATTTTACGGCGTTTCGCTTCGAGTTTTTTCTCGAACTCGTGTTTCAGTTCGTCATACTGCTCAGCCAGCTGTTCCAGCTGATTTTGTTTCTCTTCGTCGGTCAGGCCGAGTTCCAGCCAGCGATCGCGAGGCAGTTTGTCGAGCTTCTCAGCTTCAACGCCACCGGCAACCAACACAGCGTAGATACGGCTAAACAGGCCAGCTTCGAGGATCTGCAGTTCTTCAGACAGGTCTTTCTTCGCCTGTTTGAGCTGCATTTCTTCGATTTCCAGCGCACGTTTGTCTTTTTCCACGCCATCGCGAGTAAAGACCTGAACGTCGATAACGGTACCCGACACACTGTTCGGTACACGCAGAGAAGAGTCTTTAACGTCAGACGCTTTCTCACCGAAGATTGCACGCAGCAGCTTCTCTTCTGGGGTCAGTTGGGTTTCACCTTTTGGCGTAACCTTACCAACCAGAATGTCGCCACCGGTCACTTCTGCACCGATGTATACGATACCGGATTCATCCAGTTTAGAGAGCGCAGCTTCACCCACGTTCGGGATGTCAGCGGTGATCTCTTCCGGCCCCAGCTTGGTGTCACGGGACACACATGCCAGTTCCTGAATGTGGATAGTGGTGAAACGGTCTTCCTGAACAACACGCTCGGAGACGAGGATGGAGTCTTCGAAGTTGTAACCGTTCCATGGCATGAATGCCACGCGCATGTTCTGACCCAGCGCCAGTTCACCGAGGTCGGTAGACGGGCCATCAGCCAGCACATCACCACGATCAACCGGCTCACCCAGAGATACGCAAGGCATCTGGTTGATACAGGTGTTCTGGTTAGAACGGGTGTATTTGGTCAGGTTATAGATGTCGATACCTGCTTCGCCCGGGTACATCTCGTCTTCGTTAACTTTGATAACGATACGGGAAGCATCCACGTACTGAACGGTACCGCCACGCTTAGCAACTGCAGTAACACCGGAGTCAACGGCAACAGCACGTTCCATACCGGTACCAACCAGCGGCTTATCAGA
The DNA here is from genome assembly GCF_965231525.1 of Pseudocitrobacter faecalis. Lineage (NCBI taxonomy): Bacteria > Pseudomonadati > Pseudomonadota > Gammaproteobacteria > Enterobacterales > Enterobacteriaceae > Pseudocitrobacter > Pseudocitrobacter faecalis. The sequence continues at coordinate 4,219,757 of NZ_CBDDNJ010000002.1, forward strand.
GCGCAGGGTCGGAACCGCCTGACGTTGCATGTTCGCACCCATCAATGCACGGTTGGCGTCATCGTGTTCCAGGAACGGGATCAGGGACGCACCGACGGATACCACCTGCTGGGTGGATACGTCCATGTAGTCAACCTGGTCGCGGCTGAACAAGCTGGATTCGCCTTTGCTACGGCAAGTTACCAGGTCTTCTACGAAGTGGCCTTCATCGTCCAGGTTGGAGTTCGCCTGAGCAATAACGTAGTTGCCTTCTTCGATAGCAGACAGGTAGTGAATTTCATCAGTTACTACACCGTCGGTCACTTTACGATACGGCGTCTCAAGGAAGCCATATTCGTTAGTCTGTGCGTACACGGATAGGGAGTTGATCAGACCGATGTTCGGACCTTCAGGCGTTTCGATTGGACATACGCGACCGTAGTGAGTCGGGTGTACGTCTCGAACTTCGAAGCCTGCGCGTTCACGGGTCAGACCGCCTGGGCCGAGTGCGGAGATACGACGTTTGTGCGTAATCTCAGACAGTGGGTTGTTCTGGTCCATAAACTGAGACAGCTGGCTGGAACCGAAGAACTCTTTCACTGCTGCAGAAATCGGTTTGGCGTTGATCATATCCTGAGGCATCAGGGTATCCAGATCGCCCAGAGACAGACGCTCTTTCACCGCACGCTCTACACGTACCAGGCCAACGCGGAACTGGTTTTCCGCCATTTCGCCAACGGAACGGATACGACGGTTACCGAGGTGGTCGATATCATCGACTTCGCCTTTACCGTTACGGATATCAATGAGCTTTTTCATCACTTCGATGATGTCTTCTTTGCTCAGGATACCGGAACCTTCGATTTCGTCACGCAGCAGAGAACGGTTGAACTTCATACGACCGACCGCAGACAGGTCATAACGGTCTTCGGAGAAGAACAGGTTCTCAAACAGGCTTTCAGCTGCTTCACGAGTCGGCGGCTCACCCGGGCGCATCATGCGGTAGATTTCTACCAGCGCGCTCAGACGATCGTTGGTTGGGTCGACGCGTACAGTCTCAGAGATGTACGGGCCGTGATCCAGATCGTTGGTGAACAGCGTTTCGATACGTTTGTGGCCAGACTGGCTCAGCTTAGCCAGCAGATCCAGGCTCAGCTCCATGTTAGCCGGGCAGATCAGCTCGCCAGTAGATTCGTCAACGTAGTCTTTAGACGCAACTTTGCCAGCAATGTACTCAACCGGAACTTCGATATGTTTGATATCGTCTTTTTCCAGCTGGCGAATGTGGCGCGCAGTAATACGGCGGCCTTTTTCAACATACACTTTGCCGTTGGCTTCGATGTCAAAGGATGCGGTTTCACCACGCAGGCGTTCCGGCACCAGTTCCATCTGCAGCTTGTTGTCGCGAATTTCGAAAACAACTTTTTCAAAGAACAGGTCAAGGATCTGCTCAGTGGTGTAGTTCAGGGCACGCAGAATGATGGTCGCAGGCAATTTACGGCGACGGTCGATACGTACGAACAGGTTGTCCTTCGGATCGAATTCGAAGTCCAGCCAGGAACCACGGTAAGGAATGATGCGCGCGTTATACAGCACTTTACCCGAAGAGTGGGTTTTACCTTTGTCGGAGTCAAAGAAGACGCCCGGACTACGGTGCAGCTGAGAAACGATAACACGCTCAGTACCGTTGATAACAAAGGTACCATTGTCAGTCATGAGCGGAATTTCGCCCATGTAGACTTCTTGTTCTTTAATGTCCTTAACGGTGCCTTCCGGCGCTTCGCGCTCGTAGATCACCAGACGCAGTTTTACGCGCAGCGGTGCGGAATAGGTCACGCCACGGATCTGACATTCCTGGACGTCAAACACCGGTTCGCCAAGGCGGTAGCTGACGTATTGCAGCTCGGAATTACCGCTGTAGCTCTGAATCGGGAATACGGAACGGAAGGCGGCTTCCAGACCATACTGCCCTTCAGGATCTTGCTCGATGAACTTCTGAAACGAGTCAAGCTGGATAGAAAGGAGATAAGGCACATCCAGTACTTGTGGACGTTTACCAAAATCCTTACGAATACGTTTTTTCTCGGTATAGGAGTAAACCATTAGGGTTCCTCAGCTCGCTGACAAGTCGACCCATCTGCCCAATTGAAAGGCAGTTTGTGCAACACTATTTTGTTGACCGGAAAATGGATACTTTCCGCAATGCTTGTTGCTATCACGCTTAAATCATTTCGTTGCGATTTACACAGAGCGAGCACCCTGTCGCAGTATATTAAGTCGTCGATAGAAACAAGCATTGTCAGGACAACCAGTAGTCAAACAGTGTGAAACGCTACTGGCGCCTTACAGCGCAAAAAGGCTGGTGACTAAAAAGTCACCAGCCATCAGCCTAATTACTCAGGCTGCAACCGGAAGGGTTGGCTTATTTAACTTCAACTTCAGCGCCAGCTTCTTCCAGAGATTTTTTCAGTGCTTCTGCGTCGTCTTTGCTCACGCCTTCTTTCAGAGCGGCCGGAGCAGATTCAACCAGGTCTTTCGCTTCTTTCAGACCCAGGCCAGTTGCGCCACGTACTGCTTTGATAACAGCAACTTTGTTAGCGCCAGCAGCTTTCAGAATTACGTCGAATTCAGTTTTTTCTTCAGCAGCTTCAGCCGGGCCAGCAGCTACAGCTACAGCAGCAGCAGCGGAAACACCGAATTTTTCTTCCATTGCAGAGATCAGTTCTACAACGTCCATTACAGACATAGCTGCAACTGCTTCAATGATTTGATCTTTAGTGATAGACATTTAAATTGTTCCTGAAAATCAGAATAAGTTTATACGTAAGCGAGTGCTTGATAAAGATAACTGCGATTAAGCAGCTTCTTTCGCATCGCGAACAGCAGCCAGAGTGCGAACCAGTTTGCCAGCCGAAGCTTCTTTCATGGTTGCCATCAGGCGTGCAATTGCTTCTTCGTAGGTCGGCAGGGTTGCCAGGCGATCGATTTGCGATGCCGGGATCAACTCACCTTCAAAGGCTGCAGCTTTGACCTCAAATTTTGCATTCGCTTTCGCGAACTCTTTGAACAGACGAGCAGCAGCGCCCGGGTGTTCCATAGAGTATGCAATCAGGGTCGGACCAACGAACGCGTCTTTCAGGCACTCAAATGCAGTACCTTCAACAGCACGACGCAGCAGGGTGTTACGAACAACACGCATGTATACGCCGGCTTCGCGACCTGCTTTACGCAGTTCGGTCATTTTGTCTACAGTTACGCCGCGGGAATCCGCAACTACTGCAGACAGCGCGCCTTTGGCTACTTCGCTGACTTCAGCAACAATCGCTTGTTTGTCTTGAAGATTTAAAGCCATTAGCTTTGCTCCTGGATGTTTGCCAGGGCTCATGCCCTGGAACTCACTTCACTCTTCCAAACGGATAGAGCGTCTTAAATACGGTGAGCAGAAACAAGCCAAAGAGTACTTTAAAAAATAATCTTAGCGTTCTGTCACCGTCTACGCAGGGGATTAAGTTTCTTGCGAAACTCCTGCGGTCTTCGACGGAGGCCTGGATAGGCCAGGCTCCAACGAACAAATCTTTTAGCCGCTAACTTTTGTTAGCAAACGTGGGGGGTAAGATTGTAGACAAAATCACCGCCCACGTAAAGGCATTAGTTTGCAGCAGCGCTCAGGCCAGCCTGATCAACTGCAACACCTGCACCCATGGTGGTGGAGATGCTAACTTTCTTGATGTACACGCCTTTCGCCTGAGTTGGTTTTGCTTTTTTCAGCGCAACCAGCAGAGCTTCCAGGTTTTCTTTCAGTTTGTCAGCGTCAAAGTCCACTTTACCGATGGTGGTGTGGATGATGCCGTTTTTGTCGTTACGGTAACGGATCTGGCCTGCTTTAGCGTTCTTAACCGCTTCAGCAACGTTCGGCGTTACAGTACCTACTTTCGGGTTTGGCATCAGGCCACGCGGGCCCAGAACCTGACCCAGCTGGCCAACAACGCGCATTGCATCCGGGGAAGCAATAACAACGTCGAAGTTCATTTCGCCTTTTTTGATCTGGTCAGCCAGATCTTCCATACCTACCAGTTCAGCGCCTGCAGCTTTAGCAGCTTCAGCGTTTGCGCCCTGGGTAAATACGGCTACGCGAACGGAACGGCCAGTACCGTGCGGCAGTACAGTTGCACCACGTACGTTCTGGTCAGATTTACGAGCGTCGATGCCGAGGTTAACAGCAACGTCAACGCTTTCGTTGAATTTAGCAGTGGCCAGCTCTTTCAGCAGAGCAATAGCTTCGTTGATGTCGTACTGTTTAGTTGCATCAACTTTTTCACGGATCACGCGCATACGCTTGGTCAGTTTAGCCATTTCTTAGTCCTCCACTACCAGGCCCATGGAACGTGCAGTACCTTCAATGGAGCGAGTCATCGCTTCAATGTCGGCGCCAGTCATGTCGGCAGCTTTGGTCTGCGCGATTTCCTGCAGCTGAGCGCGAGAAATTTTACCTACTTTCTCTTTGTTCGGCTTACCGGAACCAGACTTAATACCAGCAGCTTTTTTCAGCAGAACTGCAGCCGGCGGAGTCTTGGTGATGAAGGTGAAAGAACGGTCAGCGTAAACGGTGATAACAACCGGAATCGGCAGACCTTTTTCGATGGAATCAGTTTTTGCGTTGAACGCTTTGCAGAATTCCATGATGTTCACACCCTGCTGACCCAGTGCTGGACCAACCGGCGGACTCGGGTTTGCCATACCAGCTGCAACCTGCAGCTTAACGTAGGCTTGTACTTTCTTAGCCATTGCAATTTCCTCTAATTGGGTAATAGCGCCTCGATGAGGCTCCCCGTGATGTATATCGTCTTACGGGCAGTGCCCATAAAAACAAAAGGCGCGAAATTGTATGCCAATTTCGCGCCTCATGCAACGATTAAATCGCTGCTTTTTTGATCGCTGTATTACGCTTTTTCAACCTGTGCAAAGTCCAGTTCTACCGGGGTCGCACGACCGAAGATAGAAACAGAAACTTTCAGGCGAGACTTCTCATAATCCACTTCTTCAACGACGCCGTTAAAGTCAGCGAACGGACCATCGTTAACGCGAACCATTTCACCCGGTTCAAACAACGTTTTCGGACGCGGCTTATCACCAACCTGCTGCAGGCGGTTCATAATCGCATCGACTTCTTTGTCGCTGATCGGGGCCGGACGGTCAGAAGTACCGCCGATGAAGCCCATTACGCGTGGCACGCTACGCACCAGGTGCCAGCTCGCATCGTTCATGACCATCTGGACCAGAACGTAACCTGGGAAGAATTTGCGCTCGCTTTTGCGACGCTGGCCGCCACGGATTTCAACGACTTCTTCAGTCGGAACCATGACTTCGCCAAACAGCTCTTCCATGTTGTGTAATTTGATGTGCTCACGCAGCGACGTGGCTACGCGGCCTTCAAAACCGGAAAACGCCTGAACGACGTACCAGCGCTTTTTAGGTGCTTCAGACATCTTAGAACCTCAGGCCAGTGATAAAAGAGACCAGGCGAACCAGAATACCATCCAGTCCCCACAGGATCAGCGACATTACCGCGGTTACCGCAGCAACGATAAGCGTAGTATGCAGTGTTTCCTGGCGAGTCGGCCAGATAACCTTGCGAACTTCAGTACGCGCTTCACGTGCAAACGCAACGGTCGCTTTTCCTTTTGTCGTTAACAGCGCGACACCACCCGCTGCAGCAATAAGAATTACTACGGCCAGCGCGCGCAATGGCAGCATCATGTCACGATAAAGATAGTTGCCGACGATAGCTACAATCAGCAGCACCGCAACCACAACCCACTTCATCGCTTCCAGGCCGCGCCCGCTCCCTTGAGCTTCGGTATTCGCACTCATAAACCAACCTGTCAGAAGAATTCTACAAACATTTTCACCCCGCGGGTGCGAGGCGATCCAAACCGAAAGTAAGTTTCGGACTAACGCCCTCTTCAGAGCCTGTCTCAGCAATGATTATGACAAATAAAATCACTGATGAGCCAGGTTCTGCTTCGAAAGCGTACAAAAAGGGCATCAAATGATGCCCTTTTATTGCGCATTGCGTCAAATGTTATCAGCAATTAGCTCATTACTTTAGCAACAACGCCCGCGCCAACGGTACGGCCGCCTTCACGGATTGCGAAACGCAGACCGTCGTCCATCGCGATCGGGTGGATCAGGGTAACAACCATTTTGATGTTGTCGCCCGGCATTACCATCTCTACGCCTTCCGGCAGTTCGATGGTGCCCGTCACGTCAGTTGTACGGAAGTAGAACTGCGGACGGTAGCCTTTGAAGAACGGAGTATGACGGCCGCCTTCATCTTTGGACAGGATATAAACTTCAGATTCGAATTTGGTGTGCGGCTTGATGGAACCCGGCTTAGCCAGTACCTGACCACGTTCGATTTCTTCACGTTTGATACCACGCAGCAGAACACCAACGTTCTCACCCGCACGGCCTTCGTCCAGCAGTTTGCGGAACATTTCAACGCCAGTACAGGTAGACTTAGCAGTCTCTTTGATACCAACGATTTCAACTTCTTCACCAACTTTGATGATACCGCGTTCTACACGACCGGTAACAACGGTACCACGACCGGAGATGGAGAATACGTCTTCGATCGGCAGCAGGAACGGCTTGTCAATCGCACGCTCTGGTTCCGGGATGTAAGAATCCAGGAAGCCAGCCAGTTCGATGATTTTCGCTTCCCACTCTGCTTCGCCTTCCAGCGCTTTCAGAGCAGAACCACGAACGATCGGCGTGTCGTCGCCCGGGAAATCGTACTGAGACAGAAGTTCACGAACTTCCATTTCTACCAGTTCCAGCAGCTCTTCGTCATCAACCATGTCGCATTTGTTCAGGAACACGATGATGTACGGAACGCCTACCTGACGACCCAGCAGGATGTGCTCACGAGTCTGCGGCATCGGGCCGTCAGTCGCAGCAACAACCAGGATCGCGCCGTCCATCTGCGCAGCACCGGTGATCATGTTTTTAACATAGTCGGCGTGGCCCGGGCAGTCTACGTGCGCGTAGTGGCGAGTCGGGGTGTCATATTCAACGTGAGAAGTGTTGATGGTGATACCACGAGCTTTTTCTTCCGGCGCGTTATCGATCTGATCGAATGCGCGAGCAGCACCGCCGTAGGTTTTAGCCAGTACGGTAGTGATGGCAGCGGTCAGCGTTGTTTTACCATGGTCAACGTGGCCGATAGTACCGACGTTAACGTGCGGTTTTGTACGTTCAAACTTTTCTTTAGACATCGATTGTCCCTCTAAGACACGGATAAATCGGTGATATCACCACATCAACCAGGCAACACGCCCGACTTGTTGAATGCATTTAAAAGTAAACAGAGAGAAACGGGAAGGAGAAGTGAAGTGGTGCTGATACCCAGAGTCGAACTGGGGACCTCACCCTTACCAAGGGTGCGCTCTACCAACTGAGCCATATCAGCACGTCTGGAGCGGGCAGCGGGAATCGAACCCGCATCATCAGCTTGGAAGGCTGAGGTAATAGCCATTATACGATGCCCGCATCCTGAAACTCGGCTACCCAGTTCTTTCTGTTTAAGGAGAAGAACACTCTCCTGTTTGAGCCGGTGGATACAGCTTCCGACTCAGGTTGCGCTTTCGCGTAACCGAAGATGGTGGTGGGGGAAGGATTCGAACCTTCGAAGTCGATGACGGCAGATTTACAGTCTGCTCCCTTTGGCCGCTCGGGAACCCCACCAGGCACTTGATGGTGCCGACTACCGGAATCGAACTGGTGACCTACTGATTACAAGTCAGTTGCTCTACCTACTGAGCTAAGTCGGCATCAAGTAGCGCGCATTCTAGGGAGACCTGCGCCTGCATGCAACTAAAAATTTGCATAAAATGTTCTCTTGCTCATATTTTGTGCGCAACTGCGTAAAAACACGGCAAGCTGGCGAATATCAGAGCAGAAAATGGATGTTTTTAACGCAGCACTTAAAGGACGTTTACCGTGTTATCTACCGTACCAGGTATTGGCTGCGCCATGGAGTATGTATAACACTTTCGAGGAGAGCCATGATGTGTTGCGTTTGTGCACGAAAGCATCACTCATTTTGATTTTTTCTTCTTATTCTCTTCCATCTGGTGTTAACCTCCTGCCCATTGTCCTGATTAACTGAATGTTGATGCGTCGTGTGTACGTCAAGGCGGCGGTCAGAACATGCTTATGAGAAAAAAAGAGCAAACGTTAATGACACCTTACCTACAGTTTAATCGTAGCCAGTGGGCTGCGCTTCGTGATTCCGTACCAATGACCCTGACTGAAGGGGAAATCAAGCGGTTGAAAGGTATCAACGAAGATCTGTCGCTGGAAGAGGTCGCCGAGATCTATTTGCCTTTATCGCGTTTGCTCAACTTCTATATCAGCTCTAACCTGCGTCGCCAGGCTGTGCTGGAACAGTTCCTGGGCACCAACGGGCAACGTATTCCTTATATCATTAGTATTGCTGGTAGCGTCGCCGTGGGGAAAAGCACGACTGCGCGCGTTTTGCAGGCGTTACTGAGTCGTTGGCCTGAACACCGTCGCGTTGAGCTAATTACCACCGATGGCTTCCTGCACCCTAATGAGGTGCTGAAAGAGCGTGGACTGATGAAGAAGAAAGGCTTCCCACAGTCTTATGATATGCATCGTCTGGTTAAATTCGTTTCAGATCTGAAATCTGGGGTACCTGACGTGACGGCGCCTGTCTATTCGCATCTGATTTATGATGTCATCCCTGACGGCGATAAAACGGTGACGCATCCGGATATTTTAATTCTTGAAGGGTTAAATGTTCTGCAAAGCGGGATGGATTATCCACACGACCCACATCATGTATTTGTTTCCGATTTTGTCGACTTCTCAATATATGTTGATGCGCCGGAAAAACTACTTCAATCATGGTATATCAACCGATTCCTGAAATTCCGCGAGGGCGCATTTACCGACCCGGATTCTTATTTCCACAACTATGCACAACTTTCGAAAGATGAAGCGATAAACGTGGCGACTAACTTGTGGAATGAAATTAACCTTGTGAATCTCAAGGAAAATATATTACCTACACGTGAGCGTGCCAGCCTGATTTTAACCAAAAGCGCTAATCACTCGGTTGAGCAAGTCCGCCTGCGAAAATAAATTTTTATAGAAAAGGGAGCCGAGGCTCCCTTTTTTCATTCAGCGCTACGCAACGATATTTCGCCGCCGACCCAGGGTTTTATCACCCCATCCTGCTCAAGCAATAATGCCCCCTGAGAATCAATACCGCGAGAAACACCAAAGATTTCTTTATCGCCAATAATTAACTTCACCGGGCGATCAATAAAGTTATCGAGTTTTTTCCAGCGAGCCAGATATGGTGTCAGCCCTTCCTGTTCAAATAGACGAAGTGATTCACGCAGCTCTTTAATCAGACGGACGGCAAGCGTATTACGATCGATGGAGATCCCCGCTTCCTGAAGGTTGATCCAGCCTTGATTGATCACATCATTTTCAACGTGACGCATAACGAGGTTAATTCCCGCACCAATCACAATTTGCGCTGCATCACCCGTTTTTCCGGTTAATTCCACCAGAATCCCGGCAAGTTTGCGATCATTGAGGTACAGGTCATTCGGCCACTTTACGCGCACCTGATCGGCACCCAGGCTTTGCAATACTTCGGCCATCACAATGCCAATTACCAGACTCAAGCCAATTGCCGCCGCAGGCCCCTGCTCAAGCCGCCAGTACATCGATAGATAGAGATTCGCCCCGAATGGAGAGAACCATTTACGACCACGGCGACCGCGGCCTGCCGTTTGATACTCTGCCACGCAGGCATCACCGGAATGCAGCTCGTGAATGCGATCGAGCAAATACTGGTTGGTGGAATCAATAACCGGTAAGACCGCTACGTTGCCATATTCAATTTGCTGGCGAATGCGTTCTTCTTCCAGCAACTGAATAGGCTCTGGCAGGCTATATCCTTTGCCAGGAACGGTAAACACATCGACGCCCCAATCGCGCAAGGTCTGGATATGTTTATTAATCGCCGCGCGACTCATGCCCAGCTTTTCGCCCAGCTGTTCGCCGGAATGGAATTCACCGTCAGACAGGATGGCAATCAGCGTTAAGGGAATCGTGTTGTCCTTCATGCAATGACCTCTACCGCATTTACTTCACCAGTTGGCCCCATAAATCGCACTTCAGGCTCCAGCCAAATATTAAATTTCTTGCCGACCTGCGTTCGCACGTGGTGAGCCAGCGCAACCACATCATCACTGGTCGCATGATCCTGATTGATGAGTACCAACGCCTGCTGCTGATGTACCGCCGCGCCACCGTAAACATAGCCTTTCAACTGGCACTGGTCGATAAGCCAGCCCGCCGCCAGTTTTACGGTTCCGTCAGCTTGTGGGTAATGCGGCGCGTTAGGGAATGAAGCCAGCAATATTTCAGCATGCTCGCGCTCTACGACCGGGTTCTTAAAGAAGCTTCCCGCGTTACCGTTGACTTTGGGATCCGGGAGTTTCGTCATTCGCATATGACATACGGAATCAAAGACATCACGTGGCGTAACGGTTTGTGGATCCAGGCACGTCAGATCGCCATACGTCAGGACGGGCTTCCAGGCTTTTGCTAAGCGGAAACCCACGGCCAGGATGGCGTATTTATCCTGATATTCGTGTTTAAAGATGCTGTCACGATAACCAAAGCGACACTCTGTAGCTGTTAAACGCAGGTGTTTGCCCGTGGCAAGTTCGACACAGTCGACAAATTCACAGACCTGCTTAATCTCGACGCCATAGGCACCGATATTCTGAATAGGTGATGAACCGGCGCAACCAGGGATCAGCGCCAGGTTTTCCAGACCCGGCATGTTGTTATCCAGCGTATAACGAACTAACTGATGCCAGTTTTCACCTGCCCCGACATGGAGATGCCACGCGTCTGTTGACTCGGTGACATTGATACCTTTAATCCGGTTAACGATGACGGTTCCGGCGTAATCCTCCAGGAAGAGAACGTTGCTTCCTTCACCCAGAATAAGAACTGGCAGACTTTCTGCAATCGCATGCTGCCAGGCGCTCAGTAATTGTTGTTCGTTTTCCGCGCATACAATGTGCTTCGCATGATGTTCAATGCCGAAGGTGTTCCAGGGTCTTAGGGAATGGTTCATAGCTGCTTTCCTGATGCAAAAACGTCGCTAGTTTACCGTATATGAGGGGATTGTGCGCGTGGTATCGCCCGATGGCGCTGCGCTTACCAGGCCTGCGGGTTCGTATCCTTCGGCGGGGATTGTTCTTTTGCAGGCCGGATATGGCAAAGCCGCAGCCGGCGTTTTTTTCGCACCAGCGCAAAAAGGCCATCCCTGAGGATGGCCTTTTTGCTTTATTTGATGTCTGGCAGTTCCCTACTCTCGCATGGGGAGACCCCACACTACCATCGGCGCTACGGCGTTTCACTTCTGAGTTCGGCATGGGGTCAGGTGGGACCACCGCGCTACTGCCGCCAGACAAATTCTTTTCTAAATCTGCCGAACTTTAACCGAAAAAACTGGTGCTGATACCCAGAGTCGAACTGGGGACCTCACCCTTACCAAGGGTGCGCTCTACCAACTGAGCCATATCAGCACACTAAATTTGATGCCTGGCAGTTTATGAATCACTTTGTGATTCACCCTTTGGGCCGTTGCTTCGCAACGTTCAAAAGCTTTCGCTTTTGTCCTACTCTCTTATCAAGTAGCGAACTGCCTCAAAGGTCAGTGCCATACTTCTTAATTTGATGCCTGGCAGTTCCCTACTCTCGCATGGGGAGACCCCACACTACCATCGGCGCTACGGCGTTTCACTTCTGAGTTCGGCATGGGGTCAGGTGGGACCACCGCGCTAGTGCCGCCAGGCAAATTCTGTTGTATTAACCCGCTTATTGCCGGTTAATGTAATCTGTGTCAAGCTTACTTCTCGATGTCTCTTCGCCAAAACATCTTCGGCGTTGTAAGGTTAAGCCTCACGGTTCATTAGTACTGGTTAGCTCAATGCATCGCTGCACTTACACACCCAGCCTATCAACGTCGTCGTCTTCAACGTTCCTTCAGGAGACTTAAAGTCTCAGGGAGAACTCATCTCGGGGCAAGTTTCGTGCTTAGATGCTTTCAGCACTTATCTCTTCCGCATGTAGCTACCGGGCAATGCCATTGGCATGACAACCCGAACACCAGTGATGCGTCCACTCCGGTCCTCTCGTACTAGGAGCAGCCCCCTCAATTCTCCAGCGCCCACGGCAGATAGGGACCGAACTGTCTCACGACGTTCTAAACCCAGCTCGCGTACCACTTTAAATGGCGAACAGCCATACCCTTGGGACCTACTTCAGCCCCAGGATGTGATGAGCCGACATCGAGGTGCCAAACACCGCCGTCGATATGAACTCTTGGGCGGTATCAGCCTGTTATCCCCGGAGTACCTTTTATCCGTTGAGCGATGGCCCTTCCATTCAGAACCACCGGATCACTATGACCTGCTTTCGCACCTGCTCGCGCCGTCACGCTCGCAGTCAAGCTAGCTTATGCCATTGCACTAACCTCCTGATGTCCGACCAGGATTAGCTAACCTTCGTGCTCCTCCGTTACTCTTTGGGAGGAGACCGCCCCAGTCAAACTACCCACCAGACACTGTCCGCAACCCGGATTACGGGTCTACGTTAGAACATCAAACATTAAAGGGTGGTATTTCAAGGTTGGCTCCATGCAGACTGGCGTCCACACTTCAAAGCCTCCCACCTATCCTACACATCAAGGCTCAATGTTCAGTGTCAAGCTATAGTAAAGGTTCACGGGGTCTTTCCGTCTTGCCGCGGGTACACTGCATCTTCACAGCGAGTTCAATTTCACTGAGTCTCGGGTGGAGACAGCCTGGCCATCATTACGCCATTCGTGCAGGTCGGAACTTACCCGACAAGGAATTTCGCTACCTTAGGACCGTTATAGTTACGGCCGCCGTTTACCGGGGCTTCGATCAAGAGCTTCGCCTTACAGCTAACCCCATCAATTAACCTTCCGGCACCGGGCAGGCGTCACACCGTATACGTCCACTTTCGTGTTTGCACAGTGCTGTGTTTTTAATAAACAGTTGCAGCCAGCTGGTATCTTCGACTGATTTCAGCTCCACGGGTAAACCGCTTCACCTACATATCAGCGTGCCTTCTCCCGAAGTTACGGCACCATTTTGCCTAGTTCCTTCACCCGAGTTCTCTCAAGCGCCTTGGTATTCTCTACCTGACCACCTGTGTCGGTTTGGGGTACGATTCGATGTTACCTGATGCTTAGAGGCTTTTCCTGGAAGCAGGGCATTTGTCACTTCAGCACCGTAGTGCCTCGTCATCACGTCTCAGTCCTGAAGCAAACCGGATTTACCTGGTCTGCAAACCTACACGATTAAACCGGGACAACCGTCGCCCGGCCAACATAGCCTTCTCCGTCCCCCCTTCGCAGTAACACCAAGTACAGGAATATTAACCTGTTTCCCATCGACTACGCCTTTCGGCCTCGCCTTAGGGGTCGACTCACCCTGCCCCGATTAACGTTGGACAGGAACCCTTGGTCTTCCGGCGTGCGGGTTTTTCACCCGCATTATCGTTACTTATGTCAGCATTCGCACTTCTGATACCTCCAGCATGCCTCACGACACACCTTCAACGGCTTACAGAACGCTCCCCTACCCAACAACACTTAGTGTCGCTGCCGCAGCTTCGGTGCACAGTTTAGCCCCGTTACATCTTCCGCGCAGGCCGACTCGACCAGTGAGCTATTACGCTTTCTTTAAATGATGGCTGCTTCTAAGCCAACATCCTGGCTGTCTGAGCCTTCCCACATCGTTTCCCACTTAACTGTGACTTTGGGACCTTAGCTGGCGGTCTGGGTTGTTTCCCTCTTCACGACGGACGTTAGCACCCGCCGTGTGTCTCCCGTGATAACATTCTTCGGTATTCGCAGTTTGCATCGGGTTGGTAAGTCGGGATGACCCCCTAGCCGAAACAGTGCTCTACCCCCGAAGATGAGTTCACGAGGCGCTACCTAAATAGCTTTCGGGGAGAACCAGCTATCTCCCGGTTTGATTGGCCTTTCACCCCCAGCCACAAGTCATCCGCTAATTTTTCAACATTAGTCGGTTCGGTCCTCCAGTTAGTGTTACCCAACCTTCAACCTGCCCATGGCTGAGATCACCGGGTTTCGGGTCTATACCCTGCAACTTAACGCCCAGTTAAGACTCGGTTTCCCTTCGGCTCCCCTATTCGGTTAACCTTGCTACAGAATATAAGTCGCTGACCCATTATACAAAAGGTACGCAGTCACCTAACAAGTAGGCTCCCACTGCTTGTACGTACACGGTTTCAGGTTCTTTTTCACTCCCCTCGCCGGGGTTCTTTTCGCCTTTCCCTCACGGTACTGGTTCACTATCGGTCAGTCAGGAGTATTTAGCCTTGGAGGATGGTCCCCCCATATTCAGACAGGATACCACGTGTCCCGCCCTACTCTTCGAGTTCACAGCATATGCATTTTGGTGTACGGGACTATCACCCTGTACCGTCGGACTTTCCAGACCGTTCCACTAACACACATGCTGATTCAGACTCTGGGCTGCTCCCCGTTCGCTCGCCGCTACTGGGGGAATCTCGGTTGATTTCTTTTCCTCGGGGTACTTAGATGTTTCAGTTCCCCCGGTTCGCTTCATTACGCTATGTATTCACGTAATGATAGTGTGTCGAAACACACTGGGTTTCCCCATTCGGAAATCGCCGGTTATAACGGTTCATATCACCTTACCGACGCTTATCGCAGATTAGCACGTCCTTCATCGCCTCTGACTGCCAGGGCATCCACCGTGTACGCTTAGTCGCTTAACCTCACAACCCGAAGATGTTTCGTAAAACACCACCGTGTTGCGAAAATTTGAGAGACTCGAACACACTTAACGTGTGTCGTTTCAATTTTCAGCTTGATCCAGATTTTTAAAGAGCAAATATCTCAAACAAGACTTTACAGTCTGTTTTGAGATATTACGGTCGGCGACTTTCACTCACACATACCAGCAAGTGGCGTCCCCTAGGGGATTCGAACCCCTGTTACCGCCGTGAAAGGGCGGTGTCCTGGGCCTCTAGACGAAGGGGACACTGAAGTCTCAATCGCAAGACGCCTTGCTATTTACTTTTCATCAGACAATCTGTGTGAGCACTTCAAGGAACGGTTCTTTAAGGTAAGGAGGTGATCCAACCGCAGGTTCCCCTACGGTTACCTTGTTACGACTTCACCCCAGTCATGAATCACAAAGTGGTAAGCGCCCTCCCGAAGGTTAAGCTACCTACTTCTTTTGCAACCCACTCCCATGGTGTGACGGGCGGTGTGTACAAGGCCCGGGAACGTATTCACCGTAGCATTCTGATCTACGATTACTAGCGATTCCGACTTCATGGAGTCGAGTTGCAGACTCAATCCGGACTACGACATACTTTATGAGGTCCGCTTGCTCTCGCGAGGTCGCTTCTCTTTGTATATGCCATTGTAGCACGTGTGTAGCCCTGGTCGTAAGGGCCATGATGACTTGACGTCATCCCCACCTTCCTCCAGTTTATCACTGGCAGTCTCCTTTGAGTTCCCGACCGAATCGCTGGCAACAAAGGATAAGGGTTGCGCTCGTTGCGGGACTTAACCCAACATTTCACAACACGAGCTGACGACAGCCATGCAGCACCTGTCTCACAGTTCCCGAAGGCACCAAAGCATCTCTGCTAAGTTCTGTGGATGTCAAGACCAGGTAAGGTTCTTCGCGTTGCATCGAATTAAACCACATGCTCCACCGCTTGTGCGGGCCCCCGTCAATTCATTTGAGTTTTAACCTTGCGGCCGTACTCCCCAGGCGGTCGACTTAACGCGTTAGCTCCGGAAGCCACGCCTCAAGGGCACAACCTCCAAGTCGACATCGTTTACAGCGTGGACTACCAGGGTATCTAATCCTGTTTGCTCCCCACGCTTTCGCACCTGAGCGTCAGTCTTCGTCCAGGGGGCCGCCTTCGCCACCGGTATTCCTCCAGATCTCTACGCATTTCACCGCTACACCTGGAATTCTACCCCCCTCTACGAGACTCAAGCTTGCCAGTTTCAAATGCAGTTCCCAGGTTGAGCCCGGGGATTTCACATCTGACTTAACAAACCGCCTGCGTGCGCTTTACGCCCAGTAATTCCGATTAACGCTTGCACCCTCCGTATTACCGCGGCTGCTGGCACGGAGTTAGCCGGTGCTTCTTCTGCGAGTAACGTCAATTGCTGTGGTTATTAACCACAACACCTTCCTCCTCGCTGAAAGTACTTTACAACCCGAAGGCCTTCTTCATACACGCGGCATGGCTGCATCAGGCTTGCGCCCATTGTGCAATATTCCCCACTGCTGCCTCCCGTAGGAGTCTGGACCGTGTCTCAGTTCCAGTGTGGCTGGTCATCCTCTCAGACCAGCTAGGGATCGTCGCCTAGGTGAGCCATTACCTCACCTACTAGCTAATCCCATCTGGGCACATCCGATGGCAAGAGGCCCGAAGGTCCCCCTCTTTGGTCTTGCGACGTTATGCGGTATTAGCTACCGTTTCCAGTAGTTATCCCCTCCATCAGGCAGTTTCCCAGACATTACTCACCCGTCCGCCACTCGTCAGCGAATCAGCAAGCTGATTCCTGTTACCGTTCGACTTGCATGTGTTAGGCCTGCCGCCAGCGTTCAATCTGAGCCATGATCAAACTCTTCAATTTAAGTTTGATGCTCGTGAATTAAACTTCGTAATGAATTACGTGTTCACTCAGAGACTTGGTATTCATTTATCGTCTTGCGACGTTAAGAATCCGTATCGTTGAGTGCCCACACAGATTGTCTGATAAATTGTTAAAGAGCAGTGCAACGCGGCATGAAGCTCACCGTTGCGAGGTGCGCATAATACGCTTTCCTCTTTCAGAGTCAACCCTGATTTTCAGGATTTTTCTCTTCAACCGAAGCGGCTGTTGCCGTGTCAGTGGGAGCGCATTATAGGGAGTAATTGAGATCCCGCAAGCATAAAATACAAAAAACTTTTCGTTAGCTCATTTTCCAGGCAATACGCTCCCTTCGCACGCTATTTGCGCGGAATATGTGCAATTTCGCGAGCGAAATGAGCGACCTGCTGCCAGTCCGTATAAACCACTTCTTTACGGGTATCCGTTTCACCGCCGGTCATCTTCATAATCAGGCGGATCATAAAACGGTCATACCAACGATAACGCGGGTAACGCAGCGCACCGGCGAAAACGGCGCAGGCATCTGGCTGCCACGGCGAGGCCAACAGAAACTTACGCGTGTAGTTATTGGTCTGCGGCGAGCGTTTCTCAGGTTTACGCGCTACCAGGTTCACCGAGAAGAAAGCACTCGGTAATGCCTGCATCTGCGCGGCATGCTTTTTCACAAAACGATCGACCGCAGAATGGAAGTGCCCATAGCGAATCGACGCCCCCACCACGACGCGATCATACTGTTCCCACTCAATGTCCTGAGTACGGTTCAGATTCACCAGTTCTGAATCAACGCCCAGCTCTTTAAGCTCAGAAGAGAGGTAGGCGGCAATTTCACGCGTCTGACCATCACGGGTAGAGAAGAGGATTAATGTTTTCAACGCAAGCTCCACTTATTCGCGCCAGAAAGTTGGGGTAAACAATACCAGCAACGTAAAGACTTCCAGACGACCAAACAGCATGTTCGCAATCAGGATCCACTTCGCCACCGGGTTCATACTGGCAAAGTTATCCGCCACCACCCCAAGCCCAGGCCCAAGGTTATTCAGCGTTGCCACTACCGAGGCAAACGCGGAGAAGTCATCCACGCCAGTCGCGATAATCGCCAACATACTGATAATGAACACCAGCGCATACGCAGAGAAGAATCCCCATACCGCTTCGAGAATACGTTCCGGCAGCGCACGGTTGCCAAGCTTGATGCTGTACACCGCGTTCGGATGCACCAGACGTTTCAGTTCACGGTTCCCCTGCTTGAACAGCAGCAGGATTCGAATCACCTTCAGCCCCCCGCCCGTCGACCCGGCGCAGCCGCCGATAAACGCGGAACAGAGTAACAGCACCGGCAGGAAGAGTGGCCAGCGCGCGATACTGTCCGTCGTAAAGCCCGCCGTCGTCGCCATTGACACAACCTGGAAGAAAGCCTGGTTTAGCGTCGTCAGCGCCGAGCTGTAAACGTTATGGAAAAAGAGCACCAGCGTACAGATAAAGACCAGCGTCAATTGCACGCCAATAAACATTCTGAATTCCGGATCGCGCCAGTAAACCTTCAGGCTCCGCCCACTCAGTAACGAGAAGTGCAGGCCATAGTTACACCCGGAGATCAGTAAGAAGATAGCAATAATGGTGTTGATCGTTGGGCTGTCAAAATAGCCCACGCTGGCGTCATGCGTCGAGAAGCCGCCAATCGCGATAGTCGCGAAGCTGTGACCGATGGCGTCGAACGCCGGCATACCCGCAAACCACAGCGCCAGCGCACAAGCGACGGTCAACAGCACATAGATGAGCCACAGGGTTTTTGCCGTTTCCGCAATACGCGGTCGCATCTTGTTATCCTTCAGCGGCCCCGGCATCTCAGCACGATAAAGCTGCATCCCCCCGACGCCGAGGATAGGCAGAATCGCCACGGCTAATACGATGATCCCCATACCGCCGAACCACTGCAGCATCTGTCGATAAAAGAGAATCGCATGCGGAAGTGAATCAAGGCCCACCAGTGTCGTCGCGCCGGTCGTCGTCAGCCCGGAAAAGGATTCAAAAAAAGCATCGGTTATCGTGAGGTTTGGCTGCTCAGAGAAAATAAAAGGAAGCGCACCCACGCTGCCCAGCACGGTCCAGAACAGAACCACAATCAAAAACCCCTCGCGCGATTTAAGTTCGCCCTTCTCGCGGCGGTTCGGCCACCACAGTAATGAGCCAATCACCAGCGCGACAAAAAAGGTTTGGGTAAATGCCCGCCCGGCGCCATCGCGGTAAATCAATGCCACCAGGCCGGGAAGGATCATGGTTCCCGAAAATAAGATGACCAGAAGTCCGACAATTCGGGTTATGGCACGAAAATGCATCTCTGGCGCTTCCTTTGGTATAAAAGTAAGGAGGGGGATTATTCTTCAATCGCAAACAATTGCAATGAACCACGGCTAAAATCAGCCAGTTTTGCTGTAAAAGCATCCACTTTCGCTTGTGGGAGCGCCACGCGTAGCTGTACCGATGCCTGATAATCACTGGTAACAATGACGCCAGAGAATTGCCCCAGCAGCGTTTCTATCCCCGACAACTGACCGTATTCACACAACAGAGTATATTCGGTTAATGGCGTTTTGATTTGTGTTGTGAGTTGATTTAGCGCCTGCTGGACACCACCGCCATAGGCTTTCACCAGGCCCCCCGTTCCCAACAGCACGCCGCCGTAGTAGCGAACCACCACGGCGGTAATTTCGCCAACGCCGCTTCCCATAAGCTGCGCCAGCATGGGCTTACCCGCCGTTCCCGCTGGTTCACCGTCATCTGAAAAGCCAAGCTGCTGTGAATCATCGGGCCGCCCGGCAACCCAGGCGACACAATGGTGGCGAGCATCAGGATGTTCTGCCCTCACCGATTCAACAAACGCTTTCGCCGCTTCTACCCCGTCGGTATGCGCCAGCAGGGTGATAAAACGGCTCTTTTTGATCTCTTCAGTAAACGTGACCGGCGACGCCGGTATCGGCCAACTTTCCATTACGCCAGTTTCAGATCGCGCGTCATGTTCTCAACGTTATTCTCGTGGATCACGACGTTATCTTCGATACGAATCCCACCGAACGGTTTCAGCGCGTCAATTTTCTGCCAGTTGAAGTGCTTGCTGAACTGCCCTTCGCGCCACGGCGCCAGCAGAGATTCGATGAAGTAAATTCCCGGCTCGATGGTCAGCACCATGCGCGGCTGCAACACGCGGGTGCAGCGCAGGTACGGATATTTCGACGGCGCAGCCAGGTGCGTGCCAGTGTCATCCTGCATAAAGCCCGCGACATCATGAACCTGTAATCCCAGCGGGTGGCCAATACCGTGTGGCATAAACGGCCCGGTCAGGTCGTTTTCAACCATCGCCTCTTCGCTCATGTCGGTAAGGATCTGATGTTTAAGCAAGATTTTTGCGATGCGCTGATGGAACTGGATGTGGTAATCCACATAGCTGACGCCCGCTTTCATAGTGGCGATCAGCGCCAGTTGCTCGTCGTTCACGTCTTTGATCAGATGGGCGAAATCATTGTCGCTGTTTGCCGACCAGGTACGGGTGAGGTCAGCGGCATAACCGTTGTATTCCGCGCCAGCGTCCAGCAGGAAGCTACGCACTTCAGACGGCACGCGGTGATCCAGTTTGGTGTAGTGCAATACAGAAGCGTGTTCATTCAGCGCCACGATGTTGCCATACGGTACATCCGTATCGCGATGGCCGGTCGCCGTCAGGTACGCCTGGTTGATGTCGAACTCGCTCATCCCGGAACGGAAAGCTTCTTCCGCTGCGCGGTGACCGTTAACTGCCGTTTTCTGCGCTTCGCGCATACAGGCCAGTTCGTAATCTGTTTTATAAGCACGATAGTAGTGCAGATAATCAATCACCCCTTTCGGGTTGATCTTGTCGGCTGCAATACCCAGGCCAATCGCGCGCTCCGGAACCGGACCGATATAGCCAATATTTCCGCGAGCCGCTGGCAGTTGGCTACCAATACCGTCCGCTTTCGGCAGTGCAATCACCTCAACTTCCTCTGTCCAGAAGGAGGTCGGCAACGGCTCAACGTTGTGCCAGTAATCCACCGGCAAGTAGAACCACAGCTTCGGTTTATTGACGCCATCCACCAGCAGCCAGCAGTTCGGTACCTGCGTTACGGGCACCCAGGCCTTAAACTGCGGGTTGACCTTGAACGGATACGCATGGTCATCGAGGAACACATTCATCAGTTCGCCAGAATGAATTAACAGCGCGTCCAGCTTGAAGCGGTCGAGCGCGTTACGCGCGCGTTCCTGCAGGGTGGCGATATGATTTTTGTAGAGTGCAGCCAGTGATTCCATTTTTAGTCCTTGTACATTTTTGCCCTCAAGTTTTCGCATCTTAGCACACCTCACCGAACCTGCGTGATCTCCACCAGTCGTGATCTCCCCAGCAAATATTTAAAGAGTAATTTGCATTTTATTAACATAAAAACCACACTCAGCCTCATCTGGTACGACCAGATTACACTGCTGGATTCAGGAGACTGACATGCTCTACAAAGGCGATACCCTGTACCTCAACTGGCTGGAAGATGGCATTGTCGAACTGGTGTTCGACGCCCCCGGCTCGGTGAATAAATTAGATACGGCGACCGTAGCCAGCCTCGGTCACGCGCTCGATGTCCTCGAAAAACAAAAAGAGCTGAAAGGGCTGCTGCTGCGCTCTGAAAAAGCGGCGTTTATCGTCGGCGCAGACATTACCGAATTCCTCTCGCTATTCCTGGTGCCGGAAGAACAGCTCAGCGAATGGCTGCATTTCGCCAACAGCGTCTTCAACCGTCTGGAAGATTTACCGGTTCCGACCATCGCCGCCGTAAATGGCTACGCGCTGGGTGGCGGGTGTGAGTGTGTACTGGCGACCGATTACCGTTTAGCGACGCCAGACCTGCGCATCGGCCTGCCAGAAACCAAACTGGGGATCATGCCTGGTTTTGGCGGTTCCGTGCGCATGCCACGCCTGCTGGGTGCCGACAGCGCGCTGGAAATCATCGCCGCCGGGAAAGATGTTGGCGCTGAACAAGCACTGAAAATCGGCCTGGTGGATGGCGTTGTTAAACAAGAGAAACTGATCGACGGCGCGCTGGCCGTATTACGTCAGGCGATAAATGGCGATCTCGACTGGCGCGCGAAGCGTCGTCCGAAGCTGGAACCGCTGAAGCTCAGTAAAGTGGAAGCCACCATGAGCTTCACTATTGCCAAAGGCATGGTGATGCAGACGGCGGGTAAACACTATCCGGCGCCGATTACGGCGGTGAAAACCATTGAAGCCGCTGCCCGTCTGGGGCGCGATGACGCGCTGAAGCTGGAAAACCAAAGCTTTGTCCCGCTGGCGCACACCAACGAAGCACGCGCGTTGGTTGGTATCTTCCTGAACGATCAATACGTAAAAGGTCTGGCGAAAAAACTCGCCAAAACCACCGATGCGCCAAAACACGCCGCCGTTCTGGGCGCGGGTATTATGGGCGGCGGTATCGCGTATCAGTCCGCCTGGAAAGGCGTGCCGGTCATCATGAAGGATATCAACGAGAAATCGCTGACGCTTGGCATGACAGAAGCCAGCAAACTGCTGAATAAGCAACTGGAGCGCGGCAAAATTGATGGTCTGAAGCTGGCAGGCGTCATTTCCACTATTCAGCCCACGCTGGATTACGCCGGGTTCGACCGTGTAGACGTGGTCGTAGAAGCGGTTGTTGAAAATCCGAAAGTGAAAAAAACGGTGCTGGCAGAAACCGAGCAAAAAGTCCGCCCGGATGCTGTTCTGGCCTCCAACACATCGACAATTCCTATCAGCGAGCTGGCTGACGCGCTGGAGCGTCCGGAAAACTTCTGCGGCATGCACTTCTTCAATCCGGTGCACCGCATGCCACTGGTTGAGATCATTCGCGGTAAAAAGACCAGCGAGCAAACCATCGCCAAAGTGGTTTCCTGGGCCAGCCAGATGGGTAAAACGCCGATCGTGGTTAACGACTGCCCCGGCTTCTTCGTTAACCGCGTGCTGTTCCCCTACTTTGCCGGTTTCAGCCAGTTGCTTCGCGACGGTGCGGATTTCCGCAAAGTCGACAAAGTGATGGAGAAACAGTTCGGCTGGCCGATGGGCCCGGCGTATCTGCTGGACGTGGTCGGTATCGACACTGCTCATCACGCACAGGCAGTGATGGCGGCAGGCTTCCCGCAGCGCATGCAGAAGGATTATCGCGATGCGATCGATGCTCTGTTTGAAGCCAATCGATTCGGGCAAAAAAATGGCCTTGGCTTCTGGCGCTACAAAGAAGACAGCAAAGGCAAACCGAAAAAAGAAGAAGATGCGCAAACCGACAGCCTGCTGGCCGATGTTTCTCAACCCAAACGCGACTTCAGCGACGAAGAGATTATCGCCCGCATGATGATCCCGATGGTCAACGAAGTGGTGCGCTGTCTGGAGGAAGGCATTATTGCCAGCCCGGCAGAAGCCGATATGGCGCTGGTCTACGGCCTGGGCTTCCCTCCATTCCACGGCGGCGCATTCCGCTGGCTGGATACGTTAGGTAGCGCAAAATATCTCGATATGGCGCAGCAGT
Source organism: Pseudocitrobacter faecalis (assembly GCF_965231525.1). Lineage (NCBI taxonomy): Bacteria > Pseudomonadati > Pseudomonadota > Gammaproteobacteria > Enterobacterales > Enterobacteriaceae > Pseudocitrobacter > Pseudocitrobacter faecalis. Next base: position 4,243,139 of record NZ_CBDDNJ010000002.1, read on the forward strand.
ATCAGCACCTCGGCCCGTTGTATGACGTGCCGGAAGGTCTGCGCAATAAAGCGCGTCATAACGAACCGTATTATCCCGCAGTGGAGCCCGCCCGTCCGGTTGGCACACTGAAAACGGCTTAAGGAGTCACAATGGAACAGGTTGTCATTGTCGATGCAATTCGTACCCCGATGGGCCGTTCAAAGGGCGGCGCATTCCGTCACGTACGCGCGGAAGATCTCTCCGCGCATCTGATGCGCAGTCTGCTGTCACGCAACCCGGCGCTCGAAGCGGCGTCTCTTGATGATATTTACTGGGGATGCGTGCAACAAACGCTGGAGCAGGGTTTTAACATTGCGCGCAACGCCGCCCTGCTGGCGGAAGTACCGCACTCGGTGCCTGCAAACACCGTTAACCGCCTGTGTGGCTCATCAATGCAGGCGCTGCACGACGCCGCACGTATGATCATGACCGGTGATGCGCATGCATGTCTGATTGGCGGCGTAGAGCACATGGGCCATGTACCGATGAGCCACGGCGTCGATTTTCACCCCGGCTTAAGCCGGAACGTCGCCAAAGCGGCAGGCATGATGGGCTTAACCGCCGAAATGCTGGCGCGGATGCACGGCATCAGCCGTGAGATGCAGGACGCCTTTGCCGCCCGCTCTCACGCCCGTGCCTGGGCCGCAACCCAGTCCGGCGCGTTCAAAAATGAGATCGTCCCGACCGGTGGTCACGATGCCGACGGCGTTCTGAAACAATTTAACTACGATGAGGTGATTCGCCCGGAAACTACGGTTGAAGCACTCGCGACGCTGAAACCAGCATTCGACCCGGTCACCGGCACGGTCACCGCTGGTTCGTCTTCTGCGCTTTCCGATGGCGCTTCCGCCATGCTGGTCATGAGCGAAAGCCGCGCCCGCGAACTGGGCTTCACGCCGCGCGCGCGTATACGCTCGATGGCGGTTGTCGGCTGCGATCCGTCTATCATGGGCTATGGCCCGGTTCCGGCGTCGAAGCTGGCGCTGAAAAAAGCCGGCCTGTCAGTAAGCGACATCGACCTGTTCGAAATGAACGAAGCGTTTGCCGCGCAGATCCTGCCATGTATTAAAGATCTGGGGCTGATGGAGCAAATCGACGAGAAGATCAACCTCAACGGCGGTGCGATCGCTTTGGGCCACCCGTTAGGTTGCTCCGGCGCGCGAATCAGTACCACGTTGCTGAATCTGATGGAACGCAAAGACGCCCAGTTCGGTCTGGCGACAATGTGTATTGGATTGGGTCAGGGGATTGCGACCGTATTTGAACGCGTATAAGTGCTTGTAGGCCGGGCTACGGCCTACGAATAAATAGGTTAGTTGCCGTTCTTCCCGCCTGTCAGGGGCGGGTTTTTTATTGCTTAAATAAACGCAAACGCATCGCCAAACAGGCGGTCTTCACGCGCCTGACGTTCGTTGCAGAACAGGTCACGAGCGATTTTCGCCATTTCAAAACGGCCTGCAATATAGATATCATGCTCCGCCAGCGTACCGTAATCCTGTAAGACCGCCGTCAGCACGGTACCGGAGCGTCCACGCCACTCATCATCAGGCTGCTCAACAACCGGAATAACATTCAGCTTCGGATGATTCACCGTTAACGCTTCCAGCTCGGCCAGATCGTACAGGTGTTTCTCTTCACGGCCGCCCCAGTAAATGGTGACATCACGGTTAGGGTTACGCTTCAGCGCAGTCAGCAGAATAGAGCGCACGTAGGAGAAGCCCGTACCGCCCGCGATTAAAATCAGCGGCCGTTCTTCATCATCGCGCAGCCAGGCTTCGCCATGAGGAATATCAACGACAATTTCGCGATCCTTCAGAATGCGATCCATTACCGCCATCGCGTATAAATTCAGCTCCGATGCACCAATATGCAGTTCGATATAGTCCTGCTGATCCGGCGTAGAGGCCATGGAGAACGGGCGTTTATCGCGCTCATCCATTACGACCATTAAATACTGACCCGCCTGGAACGAGAATGGGGCTTCGGGTACTAAACGGACGCGATATACAGTGTCGGTGATGGCATCTACCGAGGTCACTTTACAGCTTAAAATTGTCATGCGCTCCCTCTGTCGGATCTTATAGTCATTTCAGGGTCGGAATACTGCCCCAATCGTCAGTGCCTGAACAGGCAGAACAGCCGCGTTAATCGCGTTTGCTGTCGCTAAAAATGGCCAGCTCATCCCAGATAGCGTCGATACGCGCCGTAACCGCCGGATCTTTTTTGATCGGACGCCCCCATTCACGTTGGGTTTCTCCTGGCCATTTATTGGTGGCATCCAGCCCCATTTTTGACCCCAGACCGGAAACCGGCGAGGCAAAATCCAGATAATCTATTGGCGTATTTTCGACCAGTACCGTATCCCGCGCGGGGTCCATACGGGTGGTAATCGCCCAGATAACGTCATTCCAGTCACGCGCATTCACATCGTCATCGCAGACGATAACAAACTTGGTGTACATAAACTGGCGTAAAAACGACCATACGCCCATCATCACCCGTTTCGCGTGCCCGGCGTACTGTTTTTTCATCGTAACAACCGCCAGACGATAAGAACATCCTTCAGGCGGCAGGTAAAAGTCGACAATTTCCGGGAACTGCTTTTGCAGAATCGGTACGAAAACTTCGTTTAACGCAACCCCCAGCACCGCCGGTTCATCAGGCGGACGACCTGTGTAGGTCGAGTGATAAATTGCATCATCGCGCTGGGTAATATGCGTGACGGTAAACACCGGGAAGTTATCCACTTCGTTGTAGTAACCGGTGTGGTCACCATAGGGCCCTTCCGGTGCCATCTCACCGATTTCGATGTACCCTTCCAGCACGATTTCCGCGCTGGCTGGCACTTCCAGATCGTTGGATACGCACTTCACCACTTCGGTTTTGGTACCGCGCAACAAACCCGCGAACGCGTATTCCGATAGGGTATCCGGCACCGGTGTAACCGCACCCAGAATCGTCGCAGGATCGGCGCCCAGCGCCACGGATACCGGGAATCGCTCGCCCGGATGCGCCGCACACCACTCCTGAAAATCGAGCGCGCCGCCGCGATGCGATAGCCAGCGCATAATCAGTTTATTTTTGCCGATCACCTGCTGGCGATAAATGCCCAGGTTCTGCCGCTCTTTGTGCGGGCCGCGTGTAACCGTCAGCCCCCAGGTGATTAACGGTGCCGCATCTTCTGGCCAGCAGGTCATCACCGGGATGCGCGATAAATCAACGTCATCGCCGGAGATAATTTTTTGCTGACAGGGCGCGCCACGCAGACGCTTAGTTGGCATGTTAAGCACTTGCTTGAAATGAGGGAGCTTATCAAAGAGATCGCGGAACCCTTTCGGTGGTTCAGGCTCCTTCAGGAAGGCCAGCAGTTTCCCCACTTCGCGCAGTGCGCTGACATCTTCCTGCCCCATTCCCATCGCCACGCGCCTTGGCGTACCGAACAGATTACACAGCACCGGCATGTCGTAACCCGTTGGGTTCTCAAACAGCAATGCCGGGCCGCCAGCACGCAGGGTGCGATCGGCAATTTCGGTGATTTCCAGATGGGGGTCAACAGGTAACGTAATACGTTTCAGTTCGCCCTGTTGCTCCAGCAATGTCAGAAAGTCGCGTAGATCGTGGTATTTCATGGGGAAATTAATGGCCTCCTGGTAAGCGCCTCATTATACGGCGAATGAGGCTGTGATGCTGTATTTTTGTTAAAATCACGTGAACCAATACGCTCGACTTATCGCTGTTAGTTATCATCGCGATCGCATCACACTTTTGTTATGCTTGCACGCTACATTGTGGAAAAGAGTCATTATGCAAGCCTGGTATTTACTGTACTGCAAACGCGGTCAACTTCAGCGCGCTCAGGAACATCTCGAACGGCAGGCGGTGAGTTGCCTGACGCCAATGATCACCCTGGAGAAAATCGTACGCGGTAAGCGCACTTCAGTCAGTGAACCGCTTTTCCCCAACTACCTGTTTGTTGAATTTGATCCGGAAGTGATTCATACCACTACTATTAACGCGACCCGCGGCGTCAGCCATTTTGTGCGTTTTGGCATGCATCCGGCCACAGTCCCTTCCAGCGTTATTCATCAGCTTTCAGTGTACAAACCGGAAGGCGTTACCGACCCCAGCACCCCGTTCCCCGGTGACCGCGTGGTGATCACCGAGGGCGCGTTCGAAGGTCTGCAGGCGATTTTCTCTGAGCCCGACGGCGAAGCCCGCTCGATGTTGCTGCTCAATCTGCTCAACAAGCAGGTCATGCAAAGCGTGAAGAACACCGATTTTCGCAAAACCGACAGCAACTAAAACGCAATATTAAACAGTGCTTTAACGTTATTGTCTGTGACGTGTTCCAGCCACTGCGCCTCTTCGCCGCGCCAGTGGGCAATTTGCGTCAGGATGTGCGCCATGAAGGCGGGCTCGTTACGTCGTGATTTCGGTTTTGGCGACAGGTCACGAGGCAGAAGGTAAGGCGCGTCAGTTTCAATCATCAGCCTGTCTGCAGGAATAAACGGCAGCAGCTCACGCAGTTCCAGCCCGCGACGCTCATCGCAAACCCAACCGGTAATGCCGATATACAGGCCGCGATCGATGCAGGCCTGCATCTCTTCGCGCGTGCCGGTGAAGCAGTGCAATACTCCGCCCGGCAGCTTATCCAGCCACGGGTCGAGCAACGCCAGAAAACGCGCATGGGCATCGCGACAGTGCATAAAGACCGGCATCGACAGTTCCGCTGCCAGGGCGAGTTGCGCGCTGAACGCTGCTTCCTGCTCCGCAGGAGTAGAGAAATTACGGTTGAAGTCCAGCCCGCATTCGCCAATCGCCACCACTTCCGGCTGCTGCGCCAGTTTACGGATGCTCGCTTCCACTTCCGCGTTCCAGCTGCTGCTATCGTGCGGATGTACACCCGCGGTGGACCAGCAACCGGCAAAGCGCTGTGCGAGCCGCTGGGCTTCTTCGCTCTCATGTCGATTAGTGCCAGTAAGCAACATCCCGCTAACACCTGCGGCCTTGGCGCGGGCAATCACATCGTCACGATCGTGGGAAAACTGCGAGCTGGTAAGGTTTACGCCAATATCAAACATCTCGGCTCCATACGAAAACCGCCCTGACGGGCGGTGATATTATTCTTCGTTTTTATCGGCTTCAGCTTCAGCTTCCGCGTCTTCGTCACGCGTCGCTCGCTTGCCGGTATAGAAGCGGGCGAAGAACACGCCAACCTCAAACAAACAGTACATCGGTATCGCCAGCAGCGTTTGTGAGAAGACATCCGGCGGGGTCAGCAGCATACCAATAACGAACGCGCCAACCAGTACGTAAGGCCGTTTTTTGCGCAGATCTTCCGGGGTGGTCACACCGACCCAGCAGAGCAGCACAATCGCCACCGGCACTTCGAAGGAAACCCCAAAAGCGATGAACAGCGACATCACAAAATCGAGGTAACTCTTAATGTCGGTCGAGACCAGCACGCCCGCAGGCGCGGCATGCGTCAGGAAGCCAAACGCCAGAGGGAACACCACGAAATAGGCGAAGGCCATACCGGTGTAAAACAGTACCGTACTGGAAACCAGCAGCGGCACCACCAAACGGCGTTCATGCTTATACAGCGCTGGCGCAACAAAGGCCCACACCTGATAAAGAATCACCGGTGCCGACAGGATAATCGACACCATGAAGGTCAGCTTGATGGGGGTAAAGAACGGTGAGGCGACATCGGTTGCAATCATCGTCGCCCCAACGGGCATCTGCCGGATCAGCGGCGCAGAGACCAGTTGATAGATATCGTTGGCGAAATAGACTAACGCCAGAAAAATGATGAACACCGCCATGATACTGTTAAGCAGACGCTTACGCAGTTCAATCAGATGCGACACCAGCGGTTGAGTATCTTCTACGCCCATGTTTACGATTTATCACTTGATGCAGGGGATGAATCAGGAACGGAAGCGGTTTTTTTCTCTTTTTCAGAGTCGCCGACCGCCGCCGCTTCTGGCGTGTGGGTTTCAGCGGGGGATGGAACCTGCTCGTCGGTGCTGGCCTGATGTTCGGCCGTCGACGGGGTAACCCCGGCGCGCTGCTCCTCGCTGTCCTTCACTATCGGGTTATGGATAGTGTTAGCTTCATCACTCGCCTTTTCAGGATCGTGGATGGAGTAAGAGCGCTTCATGGATTCCGCCGCTTCACGCAGTTCGTCCATTGACGCCTTCAGCTCTGGCGAAAGGGTATCCAGGCTCGCTTTCTCCACTTTTTTCAGGCTGTCCTGAAATTCCTGGAGTTTAAGCTCCTGGGTCAGCTCGTTTTGCACGGTTGTCGCCAGCGAGCGCAACGCGCGAATCCAGCCAACAACCGTTTTAACCGCGACCGGCAGACGTTTTGGCCCTAATACGACAAGGCCAATCACGAATACCAGCAGCAGTTCACTGAAACCAATATCAAACACGAATTACACCTGCTCGTTGTCGTGGCGTTTCGCTTCGTCTTTCTTCGCGTCTTCCTGCTTGTCAGTAATTGATTTTGCAGTGAAATCCGCATCCTGAGTCGATTTATCTTTCTTGTCGTCTTCATCACCCATGGCTTTCTTAAAGCCCTTGATGGACGCGCCCAAATCAGATCCCAGTGAGCTCAGCTTTTTAGTCCCGAAAAGCAGAACCACGATAACGACGATAATCAGCAACTGCCAAATACTAATACCACCCATACATCTTCCTCTGTGATAGATGATGAAATAACCATTGACGCATTATACGTTATGCGCCCTTGTGATAGCGATGCAAAATTCAGCGCGTTTTACGCCAGCCGGCAAACCATACCACCAGCCCTGCGCCCATGAGCCATGCAGGCATGAAGCCCCATTCCGGGCGATTTATTAACAGTAGTGTACCGCTCAATAATAAAACAGCACCTATACCAAAGAGATACCGTGACTGACCCTGACGAGTACGATGCACGGTGATGTCGCCGGCAAGCTTATCCAAACTGCTCTGTAAATGTTTGCTCTGGCGCAAACTGTCGTACACCAGTTCCGGTAATTCGGGCATTTTTTCGATCCAGAACGGTGCTTTGGCTTTCAGCGCGCGTACTAAAGCCGGAATGCCTATCTGATCTTTCAGCCAGGATTCAAGGAACGGCTTCGCCGTTTGCCATAAATCGAGCTGCGGATAGAGCTGTCGCCCCACGCCTTCCACGTAAAGCAGCGTTTTTTGCAGCAGCACAAGCTGTGGCTGCACTTCCATGTTAAAACGGCGCGCGGTGTTAAATAAGTTTAGCAACACATGCCCGAAGGAGATTTCCGCCAGCGGTTTCTCGAAGATAGGTTCGCACACGGTACGAATCGCAAACTCAAAGTCTTCAACATTTGTATCTGGCGGAACCCAGCCCGAATCAACGTGTAGCTCCGCTACCTTGCGGTAATCGCGGTTAAAGAAGGCGATGAAGTTCTCCGCCAGATAGCGCTTATCTTCTTTATTCAATGAGCCAACAATCCCGCAGTCGATGCCGATATATTGGGGATCTTCCGGGTGCTCATAGCTGACAAAAATATTGCCCGGGTGCATGTCCGCGTGGAAGAAGCTGTCGCGGAATACCTGGGTGAAGAAGACCTGCACGCCACGCTCGGCCAGCAGTTTCATGTTGGTATTTTGCTTCAGTAACGCTTCGGTATCCGACACCGGAATGCCATAGATGCGCTCCATCACCATCATGTTTTCGCTGCAATAATCGGAATAGACTTCCGGTACATACAGCATCGGGCTATCTTCGAAATTGCGGCGCAGCTGAATGGCGTTCGCCGCTTCGCGCAGCAAATTCAGCTCATCAATCAGCGTTTTTTCATAGTCGCGCACCACTTCAACCGGGCGCAGGCGCCGACCATCCGGCAGCAGGCGTGGTACCCAGCGCGCCAGACGGTAGATAAGTTTCATATCCGCTTTGATAACCGGCAGAATATCCGGGCGAATGACTTTGATCACCACTTCTTTGCCGTTCTCTTTGAGGCGCGCGGTATGCACCTGGGCAATCGACGCGGACGCCAGCGGATTAATATCGAAATCATCAAACCAGCTTTCGATAGGGATATCCCCCATCGCTTTTTCCATCAGTTTTTGCGCCTGCACCCCGTCAAACGGGGCAACGCGGTCCTGCAACATACTGAGCTGGTCGGCAATATGCGGTGGGAAAAGATCACGGCGGGTAGAGAGCATCTGACCGAGCTTGATCCAGACCGGGCCCAGCTCCTGCAATGCCAGACGCATGCGTTCACCCAGCGGGCGGTTTTTGTGGCGATTCGGCATCCAGAACAACATCCGACGCCAGATTCGCAGCGGCAGGGTGATGCGCATTTTGGGAATGAGCTCATCAAGCCCGTAACTCAAAAAGGTGTGGATGATAAAATACAGGCGCCGTAATTCTCCTGGCGTCATTTCCCCTCCAGTTTTTCCAGCCGCTTCGTCAGCGCTTCAACGGCACGTTCTACAGCCATTGTCTCTTCCGCAAACCAGGCTAACTCCAGCGCGCCGGGTGCCAGTCGCCACTCTTCGGTGACGGCCTCCGCCACGTAGTGCTGCTGGCGTGCAAAGCTCTGCTGCAGAAACTTCGCGCCGCCGCGCAGAACTTTACTGACGCTTTCGGCGGCGATATCGCCGGTATAGGGTGCCAGCAGTTCTGCCGGGTCAAACTCGGCCAGGTCAGCGAGTGCGACAAGGTTTTGCACGACCTGGATATCGCCCTGCACTTCCAGGTCACCGTTGCGGATAAGCGCCGTGAGTTGCTGACGATTACGCAGTTGCGGCAGGACGCCGATACGCGTCGCGACAGTACAGTCGGCCTCGCCTTCCCACGCCCCCAGCACATCGACCTGCCGCTCGCTAAACACCAGCACCAGTGGCGAAGAGAACTCTTTAAGTTCAACGCGCAACACTTTCCCCACCAGGCGCTGCCGGGCAGGTTTCAGCGCCCGCTCACGCCACAGAAAAGTGTTCAGTGCCGTTTCGACGCCGGCCGTCACTAAGGGTTTTAAAGGCATCTGGCCCTCCTGTCAGAACTTATAACCACGATGCAGCGCCACGATGCCTGCGGTCAGGTTGAAGTACTCAACGTTGTCCATTCCGGCTTCCTGCATCATCGCTTTCAGGGTTTCCTGATCGGGGTGCATACGGATGGATTCCGCCAGATAGCGGTAGCTATCTGCATCATTCGCCACCATTTCACCAATGCGCGGCAGAATGTGGAAAGAGTATGCATCGTAGGCTTTGCTCAGCGGTTCGATAATCGGCTTAGAGAACTCGAGCACCAGCAGTCGGCCACCCGGTTTCAGGACGCGATACATTGAGCGCAGCGCTTTCTCTTTGTCGGTGACATTACGCAGGCCAAAAGAGATAGTGATGCAGTCGAAGGTGTTATCCGGGAACGGCAGCGCCTCGGCATTCGCCTGAACATATTCCACATTGCCGATTACGCCATGGTTGCGCAGCTTTTCGCGCCCCATTTTCAGCATAGAGTCGTTGATATCAGCCAGCACGACGCGACCGGTTTCACCCACCATGCGAGAGAATTTCGCCGTTAAATCGCCCGTACCGCCTGCCAAATCGAGGACGGTTTGCCCACGACGAACGCCGCTACAGTCAATGGTAAAACGCTTCCATAAACGGTGAATACCAAACGACATCAAGTCGTTCATCACATCGTATTTTGCGGCGACAGAGTGGAAAACGTGGGCGACCATGTCTTCCTTCTGGGATTTGGCGATTGTCTTAAAGCCAAAGTGCGTCGTGTCTTGTGATTCCTCAGCCATCTCTAAGCCTGCTTATAAAGAAAATGTTCATGGAGTGTAACAGATTGGGCGCAATTGCCCTACGATTCAACCCCGTCACACTCCCTCAAACAGGGTTAACCGTTTTCCACGGCCAGAGGATCGTCATCGCTAGAATCACCCCCTTGCCGCAAACGAAACTCATCATCCTGCGCCGTAGCCTGCTCGACTAAATCCGGATTAATCTCGCGTTTCACCTCAACACCGAGGTGACGGAAAGCTTCCGTTTGTGCCAGCAAGTTTCCGCGCCCGGAGGAGAGTTTCTTCATCGCCTGACGATAGTTGTCCTGCGCTTTATCCAGGCTCTGCCCGATAGCAGTCATATCATCAATGAACAGGCGCATCTTGTCATACAGACGGCTGGCCCGTTCGGCGATTTGCTGCGCGTTGCGACTCTGGTGCTCGTAGCGCCAGAGATTGGCAATAGTGCGCAGCGCTACCAATAAAGTAGTAGGACTTACCAGCATAATGTTATTTTTTAATGCTTCATTGATCAGTTCGGGCTGTCTGTCTAATGCCAGCAAAAAGGCGGGTTCAACGGGGATAAACATCAGGACATAATCCAGCGAGCGCAGCCCCGGAAGCTGCTGATAATCTTTGCGCCCCAGCAGGCGAATATGGTTTCGCACCGCCGCGATATGCTCCTGTAGCGCCAGTTCACGCGTGTAATCATCTTCGGCATTGAAATAGCGCTCATAAGCCACCAGCGTCATTTTGGCATCGACGACCACATCTTTCCCCTGGGGCAGGCGAACAATGACGTCCGGCTGCATGCGGGCGCGAGTATCGGTTTCGATACTCACCTGCGTTTCGTACTCGTAACCTTCACGCAAGCCAGACGCTTCCAGCACACGCGTCAGCACCACTTCGCCCCAGTTACCCTGCGTTTTATTGTCGCCTTTTAACGCGCGCGTCAGGTTGACGGCTTCACGCGTCATCTGTTCATTCAGCTGTTGCAGATTACGAATTTCATGGGCCAGCGTGTGGCGCTCTTTTGCTTCCTGGCCAAAACTGTCCTGCACCTGCCGGCGAAAACCATCAAGCTGCTCGCGTAGCGGTGTGAGTAAACTGTTCAGGCTTTGACGGTTTTGCTCATCCACCCGGCGATTACTGTGCTCAAAAATACGGTTTGCCAGGTTTTCAAACTGCTCGCTCAGGCGCTGCTCGCTGTTGATCATCTGGCGAATTTTGTCTTCCGCATGATGCTGCGTGGCTTCCAGCCGCGTGGTCACTTCCCGTAAATCAGCTTCCAGCGAGGTGTTGATTTCACGCAGGCTACGCAGTTCATTATTCAGCAGCTCGCACTCCTCGCGCCAGTGCGCGTTCTGCGCCAACTGCTGTTTCGCGGCGCTCAGTTCGCCGTAAATATCGCGCTCTTCGGCCAGTTGCTCCGCCCGCTGCTGCGCCACGCGATAGCTCGCGGCCAGCCAGCCCAGCGCAACGCCCGCCAGTGCAACCAGAAAATAGATAAGAATGGCGATATCCACAATGCCCCCTGCATGAACGTCTTACGGCAAAAATAGAATTGTGCTGTATAGATGTCCAGTTGGAAAGGTTTTTCCTGCGAGGAGGTACGCAAAATGAAAAAGGCCGAACGTGTCGGCCTTTAAGAAGAGAAGAAGGTTTACAGCAGGCGGCGTGCCGCTTCCACCACGATTTTCACCGCGTGGCTTTCGGTTTGTTTCATCGTCTCAGCGTTCGGGATCTCCTGCTGAGTACGGTTCACAATCACGCCCGCAACCATCCCTGCGCGCAGCCCCTGGCTGGAACACATGGTTAACAGGGTTGCTGATTCCATTTCGTAGTTCATCACGCCCATTGACTGCCACTCTTCCATGGAGCCTTTGAAGCGGCTTACCACGCGGCCGGAGAAGGTATCGTAACGTTCCTGTCCCGGGTAGAAGGTATCGGAGGATGCGGTTACGCCCACATGCGTGGTTGCGCCAATCTCTTTCGCTGCCGCCACCAGCGCGGTGGTGCAATCAAAATCAGCCACAGCCGGATATTCCATCGGCGCAAAGTGCAGGCTCGCGCCGTCCAGACGAACGGATGCGGTGGTGACCAGCACATCACCAACATTGATATTTGGCTGGATAGCACCTGTTGTGCCCACGCGCAGGAAAGTACGAATGCCCAGTTGAGCCAGTTCTTCCACAGCGATAGAGGTGGACGGGCCGCCGATACCGGTGGAGCAGACAATGACCGGCTTGCCATCAAGTTCAGCACGCCAGGAGGTAAATTCGCGGTGAGATGCCAGTTTGACCGGCTTTTCCATCAGCGCGGCGATCTTTTCCACACGCTCCGGGTCGCCAGGGACGATCGCGAGCGTAGCCCCTTGTAAATCGTTTTTGGTGAGGCCGAGATGAAAAACATCAGACTTAGACATAGAAAACTCCTCTGTGGATCGGGTTTGTCAGAAGAAGCAAAAAGCCACTTTACAGAAGACGAAGACAATATTTCGTGACCGACATCACCAGCAATCAAAATTATTGCAGCAGATTCCATGCAAAAAGTGATTCACATCACATTAACAAGTTATATCTTTCGTTGTTGCACAAAAATCGCCCGTATTCAGGCACTGTGATTTGTCTATATTAAAGAAGCGCTAAAGGCTCATTTAAAGGTACGGAGAATGCCATGACCACCAACAACCAACCTGGTTTTGCACCTGCAGCATCACCTCACGCGACGACCGCTGTTCGCACGTCAGAGGAAGAAATTACCGCTGGCGAAACATCGATCCCCTCTCAGGGCGATCTGCTACCCGCTTACCACGCGCGGCCAAAACAGAGCGATGGCCCGCTTCCGGTGGTAATCGTAGTGCAGGAGATTTTTGGCGTCCATGAACACATCCGTGATATCTGCCGTCGTCTGGCAAAGGAAGGTTATCTTGCCGTTGCGCCGGAGCTCTATTTCCGTCAGGGCGATCCTAACGATTACGCCGATATTCCGACGCTGTTTAACAATCTGGTCAGTAAAGTGCCTGATGCGCAGGTACTGGCAGACCTCGACCACGTCGCCAACTGGGCGGCACGCAACGGCGGCGACGCCAGCCGCCTGTTAATCACCGGCTTCTGCTGGGGCGGACGCATCGCGTGGTTGTACGCGGCGCACAATCCGCAGTTGAAAGCTGCCGTCGCCTGGTATGGTCGTCTGGTCGGTGATAAGTCACTGAATTCCCCGAAACAACCGGTCGATGTCGCCGTTGACCTGAATGCACCGGTACTCGGTCTTTATGGCGGTCAGGATACCGGGATCCCGGTTGAAACGGTGGAAACCATGCGCCAGGCATTGCGCGCTGCGAATGCCAAAGCGGAAATTATTGTCTATCCGGATGCCGGGCACGCGTTCAATGCGGATTATCGACCGAGCTATCATGAAGAATCGGCGAAAGATGGCTGGCAGCGCATGCTGGCGTGGTTTGCGCAATATGGCGGCAAGAAATAAGCGTTTTGCCCGGTAATGCATTCGCTTACCGGGCCTCAACATTCTACCCCTGACGCAGATTCTGCGCCGCCTGCACCATATTCGCCAGCGCCGCACGGGTCTCTGGCCAGCCGCGGGTTTTCAGGCCACAGTCCGGATTCACCCACAAGCGTTCCGCCGGAATGCGCTGTTCGGCTTTCTTCAGCAGCGCTTCAATCCACGCCACGCTCGGCACGTTAGGCGAGTGAATGTCATACACCCCCGGCCCGATTTCGTTTGGGTAATCAAACTCTTCAAACGACTCCAGCAGTTCCATATCAGAGCGCGAGGTTTCGATGGTAATGACGTCGGCGTCCAGCGCGGCAATTGAATCCATGATGTCGTTGAACTCGCAGTAACACATGTGAGTGTGGATTTGCGTGTCATCTTTCGCCACAGCCGCGTTGATACGGAAAGCTTCCACGCCCCACTGGAGGTATGCGTCCCAGTCACTACGGCGTAGTGGTAAACCTTCGCGCAGCGCGGGTTCGTCGATCTGAATGATACCGATACCTGCCGCTTCCAGATCCGCGACTTCATCACGCAGCGCCAGCGCAATCTGTTTGGCGATAGTTTCACGACTCACGTCTTCACGCGGGAAGGACCAGCAGAGAATCGTCACCGGCCCCGTCAGCATCCCTTTTACCGGTTTGTCGGTCAGTGACTGCGCATACTTCGCCCATTCAACGGTAATGGCTTCCGGGCGACTAACGTCACCAATGACAATTGGCGGTTTCACGCAGCGGGAACCGTAGCTCTGTACCCAGCCGTTTTGCGTAAACACAAAGCCGTCCAGGTGTTCGCCGAAGTATTCCACCATGTCGTTACGCTCGGCTTCACCGTGAACCAGCACATCAAGCCCTAAACGTTCCTGCTCAACAATGGCCTGTTTAATCTGTTCTGCAATCCCCGTGCGGTAGTGGTTAGCGTCGAGATTCCCCTTTTTGAAATCCAGGCGCAGAGTGCGAATTTCCGTGGTTTGCGGGAAGGAACCAATCGTGGTGGTCGGCCAGGCCGGGAGATTAAAACGCGCACGCTGGGCTTGCGCCCGCACATCATACGCATTTGCACGCTGGCTATCCTGCGCGGTAATCGCCGCCAGGCGTTGTTCCACCGCCGCATTATGCACGCGGGTCGAGTGACGACGAGCCTGGATCGGGGCACTCCACGCTGCCAGCGCAGACGTATCACCGCTATTAAGCGCATCGCGCAGCAGCGCCAGCTCTTCACATTTTTGCAGAGCGAAAGCAAACCAGCTTTTCACCTCCGCATCCAGACGCGTTTCCACGCTCAGATCGATAGGGCTATGCAGCAGCGAGCAGGAAGAGGCAACCCAGAGTTCACGTTTACCGACAATCTCGCAAATTTGTGCATATTTTTCCGTAAGATCGGCGCGCCAGACGTTACGTCCGTTAATCAACCCGGCGGAAAGCAGCCAGTCGGCAGGCAAGCGCTTATGCAGTTCGACAACATCATCTTTGCCATGAACCAGGTCAACATGCAGGCCCTGGATCGGCAGAGTAGTAATGGTATTCAGATTAGGCGTGACGCCTTCAAAATAGGTGGTCAGCAGCAATTTTACCGCCCCCTGAAGGGCATCAAAAGCAGGTTGATAAGCCTCTAGCCACGCCTGCGGGAGTTCCAGCACCAGTGCCGGCTCATCAATCTGCACCCACTCGATGCCGCGTTTTGCCAGCTCACTGAGCACCTGTTGATAAACAGGCAGAAGGTCGTTCAGCAAACTCAGACGATCGAACTGCTCACCTTTGACTTTACCCAACCATAGATAGGTTACCGGGCCCAGCAGCACGGGCTTCACGTTATGGCCCAGCGCCAGCGCTTCGTCCACTTCTTCCAGCAGTTGTGTCCAGGTCAGCTTGAACTGCTGGCCTTTGGCGAACTCTGGCACCAGGTAATGGTAGTTGGTGTTAAACCATTTGGTCATTTCCGCTGCCGCCGCCGGTTCACCGGTCGGTGCGCGGCCGCGACCAATGCGGAATAAGGTATCGATATCCACCGATCCATCGCTGTTCTGATGACGAGCCGGAACGTTACCCAGCATCAGGCTGGTCGTCAGAACATGGTCGTACCAGGCGAAATCGCCCACCGGCAGCAGGTCGATACCAGCCTGTTTTTGCTGATCCCAGTGACGCGCGCGCAGTTCACGCCCAACCGACAGCAGTTCTTCCTGAGTCGACTTCCCCGCCCAGTAGCTTTCTTGCGCTTTTTTCAGCTCGCGACGCAGGCCAACGCGAGGGAAACCGAGGATGTGATTAAGAATGGTCATGGTATGCCCCTTATGGAATTTTCATGATTTAGCCGTCCAGATGTTTACACATCCATAATTGGCGGTTACTGTATATTCCTCAAGCGCAAATTGTTCATGCCGAAGTGAAGGACTTTCATGATCGAAGTTAAACATCTGAAGACGCTACAAGCGTTGCGGAACTGCGGGTCGCTCGCCGCTGCGGCGGCCACGCTGCATCAGACTCAATCCGCCCTTTCCCACCAGTTCAGCGATCTGGAACAGCGCCTTGGCTTTCGGCTATTTGTACGTAAGAGCCAGCCGCTGCGCTTTACGCCGCAGGGCGAGATCCTGCTCCAGTTGGCAAACCAGGTGCTGCCGCAAATCAGCCAGGCACTTCAGGCCTGTAACGAGCCACAGCAGACACGCCTGCGCATTGCCATTGAGTGTCATAGCTGCATTCAATGGCTGACGCCTGCACTGGAAAACTTCCATAAAAACTGGCCGCAGGTTGAGATGGATTTTAAATCCGGCGTCACATTTGACCCGCAGCCTTCGCTGCAGCAGGGCGAGCTGGATCTGGTCATGACGTCCGATATTCTGCCGCGCAGCGGGCTGCACTATTCGCCGATGTTTGATTACGAGGTGCGTCTGGTGATCGCGCCTGACCATCCACTGGCGGCAAAAACGCGCATTACGCCGGACGATCTCGCCAGCGAAACGCTGCTGATTTATCCGGTGCAGCGCTCACGCCTGGATATCTGGCGTCACTTCCTGCAACCGGCGGGCATCAGCCCGTCACTGAAAAGCGTCGATAACACGTTATTGTTGATTCAGATGGTTGCCGCTCGCATGGGGATTGCCGCGCTGCCGCATTGGGTGGTGGAGAGTTTTGAGCGCCAGGGTCTGATGGTCACCAAACCCCTGGGTGAAGGTTTGTGGAGCCGACTGTACGCCGCCGTGCGCGATGGCGAGCAGCGTCAGCCGGTGACGGAGGCGTTTATTCGTTCAGCGCGGAACCACGCGTGCGATCATCTTCCGTTCGTGAAGAGCGCGGAGCGACCCACTTTCGATGCACCCACAGCGACGCCAGGATCACCAGCGCGCCTGTAATGAATGTCGGCCAGTGCGGCTGTTGATGCCAGATAGCCAGGTTAACCAGCAGCCCCGCCGGCACATGCATATTGTTCATAATACCCAGCGTTCCGGCATCCACCTGCGTGGCACCGTAGTTCCACATAAAGTAGCCAATCCCGGAAGCCACCACGCCAAGAAAGACCAGAATGCCCCATTGCAGCGTGGTTTCAGGCATCTTCTGAGCGTTGCCCAACAGCGACCACGCCACAATCGCCACCAAAAACGCGCCAAGATAGAACCACGCAAAAGCGTTATGCTGCGGCATCGGGCGGGTTTCCATCAGACGTTTGTAGCCCACCATACCCATCGCGAAGGTGATATTGGAGAGCTGCACCAGCAACAAGCCCGTCCAGAAGTGCGAGGTTACCTGATCGTAGCGGATAATCCCCGCGCCAATCACTGCCAGCAAGGCGCTAAACGCATAGCCCCAGCGCAGGCGACGCTTGCTCATCAGGTCATAAATCAGGGTGATATAGAGCGGCGTCAGCACGGTGAATAGCAACAGTTCGGACACCGTCAGGTAGAGATACGCGCGGAAACTTAGCATATACATCACGCCAAGCTGCATCGCACCCACCAGCATATACAGGCCGACCGTTTTCAGGCTGTTGCCACGGGTACGCAGAAACGGCAGAAAGACGAGTGCTGCCAGGCCAACGCGCACCAGCACGGCAAAATAGCTGTCGACGTGCCCGGCCAGATACTCGCCGTAAAAGCTAAAAGAGAAGGCCCACAGAAGAGTGGTAATAATGAGTAGCGCCACAATGAATGTCTCTCAGGAAGATGAACACGCATTGTAGCGAAGAGAATGGTTGACGACTGAGCAATAAATACTCAGTCGTCATTTTTTTAATCAAGATAGAGCTTACGCAGGTAGTGCGGCACCGCGTCATCCGCGTTCGATCCAATCACTTCCAGTTCCGGATGCAAATCTTTCAGGCGCTGATGCGCGCCGGCCATGATGCAGCCTTTGCCCGCCATCGACAGCATTTCGGCATCGTTCATGCCGTCGCCAAAGGCGATACAGTCTTGCAGGCTATAGCCCAGTTTCTTCGCAACGGCTTCCAGCGCGTGACCTTTGGAAACTCCACCCGCCATGACTTCCAGACAAGTCAGCGTGGAGAAACTGACGTTCACGCGATCGCCCCAGCGCGCGTTAATCGCCTGCTCAAGTGGCAACAAGACTTCATGGTTATTGCTGGTAAAGAAGACTTTGCTGACGCCTTCCGGCTCCAGCAGGCCCGGCTCAAAGAGCTGATAGTTGAACACCGCTTCTTTGAAAAAGCGCATCTCTTCCGGGCGATGGCGGTTCATAAACCACTCGTCGTCGCGATAAACATTGGTAATGATATCGGGGCTGCTGTGCATCACGCCAAAGAGATCGGCGGCAATATCACGATCGAGATTGTGAGCAAACAGCAGATTACCGTTGGTATCGTGCACGCGCGCGCCATTAGAGGTGATCATGTAGGCCTCAATCCCGAGATTATCGCGGATCTGCCCTACGTCGATATGATGACGCCCCGTCGCAAACACGAAATTCAGCCCCTTTTGGGTCAATAATTTCAGTGTCTCTTTCGCATACGGCGTTAAGCGGTGGTCGGGAGCGAGGAGCGTGCCATCTAAATCAGATGCAACAACCTGGTACATAAGAGAATTCTACCTTTAAGCCTGGCGGCATAAATGCCGGTTTAAGTATGTCGATAGAAAAAATCGACGATAGCATTGAGTGCGACCGAGCGCATGGCGTCCTTTTCAAAAAGGATCTCATGGTACGCGCCCTGTATGACAAGCGGTTTATCCCCATCACAGGGATGCCCCGCCATTGCGCGAAGTTCACAATAACGGTCATGCATGCGGTTATCTACTACGCGCTCTTCTTCCGCCTGAATGATAAGCGTTGGCAACGTATCGTTGGAGGCACCGGCGATGATCTGCTCACCGGCAATGATCCCTTCACGGACCCAGTGATACGTTGGCCCGCCCACGCGCAGACGTGGTTCATCCGCATAAAAACGCAGGTTACGCCGATAACGCTGACGGCTGTGCGTCAGAACGTTAATGCTAAACGGCAGCGCTCGCCAGCGCCCGGTGCCGATAGCATATCCTTCCCGAAGACGCTGATGGCCCTCAGCCCAATCGAGAATATGACGCACCATCCATTCAGGCAGGCGCATGATAATACCGAACATCGGCGCACAAAGCGCGAGTGCGTCACACTGATGCGGATAACGCTGCAAAAAAAGCGTGGCTATCGCGCCACCCATCGAGTGCGCGAGAATAAACCGCTTACGCCAGTGACCCGGCGCGACTTCCTGTTCCCAGAATGCCGCCAAATCATCAACGTAGTCGCTGAATTTTACCACATGACCGCGATGGGTATCCGACAGCATCCGGCCTGAACGCCCCTGCCCACGGTGGTCGATAATCAATACATCAAACCCACTGTGGAAGAGGTCGTAGGCCAGTTCGGCATACTTCACGTAACTTTCGATACGGCCTGGGCAAATGACCACCACGCGATCGTGATGCGCAGAGCAAAAACGCACGAAGCGCACCGCAACGTTATCCACGCCGCGAAATTCCGCTTCTTCACGCTGACGCCAGAAATCCGTCAGCGGCCCCATCGCAAACGCGGCAAACGCGTTTTCTCTTGTTTCCCAGTCCTTTTGCTGCTGAAACATCGGGCTTCCACCCCTGCTAACCGCTGAAAATCGTTTTTTTGTGAGGCCTGACACAACACTCATACAATAGCGTATTGTGGCATAAAAACAGATAATCAGGGAGATTCTCATGACCTTTGAGTGGTGGTTCGCCTACCTGCTGACATCCATAATTCTCAGCCTTTCGCCAGGCTCCGGCGCTATCAACACCATGACCACATCCATCAGCCACGGTTATCGCGGCGCGGTCGCGTCCATCGCCGGGTTACAGACCGGGCTTGCCATTCATATTGTGCTGGTTGGCGTGGGTCTGGGGACGCTGTTCTCCCGTTCCGTGCTCGCTTTCGAAGTGCTGAAATGGGCGGGCGCGGCCTATCTAATCTGGCTTGGCATCCAACAGTGGCGCGCGGCAGGGGCGATTGACCTCAACACCCTCGCGCAATCCCAGTCACGCTCAAAGCTCTATCGACGCGCGGTGTTTGTTAATCTTACCAACCCCAAAAGCATCGTCTTCCTGGCTGCGCTGTTC
Source organism: Pseudocitrobacter faecalis (assembly GCF_965231525.1). NCBI lineage: Bacteria > Pseudomonadati > Pseudomonadota > Gammaproteobacteria > Enterobacterales > Enterobacteriaceae > Pseudocitrobacter > Pseudocitrobacter faecalis. The sequence continues at coordinate 4,263,001 of NZ_CBDDNJ010000002.1, forward strand.
CCGCAGTTTATCGTGCCCCATCAGCCACAGGTGATGCAGTATGTGGTGCTCGGCATCACCACCATTGTGGTCGATATTATTGTGATGATTGGCTATGCCACCCTCGCTCAACGAATCGCAAGCTGGATTAAAGGCCCACGCCAAATGAAGGCGCTGAACAAAGTCTTTGGTTCGTTGTTTATGCTGGTTGGCGCGCTACTGGCGTCGGCGAGACATGCGTGAAATGGAAGGGTGCACGCAAATTTTAGTGAACGAGAAAAGACGTTAACTCCTGCGTTCGAGGAGGCTCGGAACCTGCGCTGAAACTTTTTTTTAGCGCTATTACCTCCGCCTCCCCGGTGCCAGAATGCCGCCAGATTTCACACATGGACGATGAAAATGGCGGATGCAACCACTCCTCATGATGCAGTCTTTAAGGCATTCTTATCCCGACCAGAAACGGCTCGCGACTTTATCGAAATTCATCTGCCGCCTGCGCTGGTAAAACTCTGCCGACTTGACACTCTCCACCTGGAAGCCAGCAGTTTTGTAGAAGAGAATCTCCGCCAGTATTACAACGACGTTCTCTATTCGGTGGAAACCAGTAAGGGAAGTGGGTATGTATATGTTCTGATTGAGCACCAAAGCTCACCGGATGAGAATATGGCATTTCGTTTGCTGCGCTATGCCATTGCCACCATGCAGCGTCATCTGGAAGCCGGGAACAAAACCCTGCCGCTGGTGATCCCGATTCTGTTTTATCAGGGCAAGCGCAGCCCTTACCCCTGGTCAATGAACTGGCTCGATGCTTTTCCGGATCCGGACACCGCGCGCGAGCTCTATCTTCATGCATTTCCACTGGTCGATATCACGCTGATCCCTGATGACGAAATCATGCAGCACCGAAGCATGGCTGCTCTGACGCTGGTTCAGAAGCATATCCGCCAGCGCGACATGGCGACGTTGCTGGATAAACTGGCGCAGCTATTGACGTTAGAGCAGATGAGCGGACAACAAATCCGCACCCTGGTAAAATACATGATGCTGGCAGGTGAAGAAAAAGACGTTCAAACATTACTGTATGGGCTGGCACAGCGCGTGCCGCAACATGGAGAGGAACTGATGACTCTGGCGGAGAAATTATTGAATGATGGAAGACGGGAAGGGCGTAAAGAAGGTAAGCAGATTGCCCTTATCGACGTCGCGAAAGCCATGCTACAACGCGGCTTTGATTTTCAGACCATCATGGAAATGACCGGCCTTTCGCAGGATGACCTAAAGCAGCTTCAGCACTAAGACGGCTACCCACCCCGATGCGTTCGGAGTGGGTCAACGGCTTAGCGCGAAATAATCAAATGAATACCGAAGCCCGCGAAAAGCGTACCGGCAAAGCCGTCGATCCACTTCGCGGCTTTCTGATATCCGCGACGCATGGCTGGCAATGCAAACAGGCTCGCGACGACGGCAAACCAGGCAAGGGTTTCGAGGATAATCATCAGGAAAATGCCCCAGCGCGCATCCGCGCCCACGCTGTCGCCAACGAACAATGAAAACACAGACCCAAAATAGATAATCGCTTTCGGGTTTGCCAGGTTAGTCAACAGGCCTTTCATAAAGCTGCGGCCACTTTTTGCCAGTTCAACCTGCGGTTCCGGTGCCGCGTGGTTCTCTTTCTTCAGCGCACTGCGCAGCATCTGGTAACCCATCCAGCACAGGTACAAGCCGCCACCGACCATAATAATCGTGTGCAACCAGGCCATTTTTTCGATGATCAGGTTCAGGCCGAGCAGCGCCACGCCCGCCCACACCATCACGCCACAGGTAATGCCGAGTACGCCCATCATCGCTTCTTTACGGGAGCGGCTGATCGCGGTCTGCGACACGAAAAAGAAGTCCGGGCCCGGGCTCATCAACGCAATGATATGCACCAGCGCCACTGTCAGAAACAGAGTTAACATAACGTACTCGCGGGGAATAATTCAGTGAGTAACTATATTGGCACTTTTTAGCGCGGTTGACTACTCATCATCGTCGCCATCGACATGTGCGCGGATCAGCGCCATAAACTCTTTCCCAAAGCGTTCCAGTTTACGCATTCCTACGCCGTTGACGCTGAGCATTTCGCTGGCGGAAACCGGCATTTGCTCTGCCATTTCAATCAACGTGGCATCGTTGAAGACCACGTAAGGCGGGATGTTCTCTTCGTCGGCAATCGCTTTACGCAGCTTGCGCAGTTTCGAAAACAGTTTACGGTCATAATTACCCACCGCGGCTTTCTGCATCACGCGCGGTTTCAGGGCGACAATACGCGGCACCGCCAGCATCAGCGGAATCTCTCCACGAACAATCGGACGTGCGGCATCAGTCAGTTGCAGAGCGGAGTGCTGGGCGATGTTCTGCGTCGCAAAGCCCATATGAATCAACTGGCGAATCACGCTCACCCAGTGCTCATGGCTCTTTTCACGCCCCATGCCGTAGACCTTGAGCTTGTCATGGCCAAACTCGCGAATACGCTGATTGTTAGCGCCGCGAATCACTTCCACCACGTACCCCATCCCGAAGCGCTGATTCACACGATAAATCGTTGAGAGCGCAATCTGCGCGTCATTCAACCCGTCGTACTGCTTTGGCGGGTCGAGGCAAATATCGCAGTTACCACACGGCTCCTGACGTCCCTCGCCAAAGTAGTTCAGCAGTACCAGACGGCGGCAGGTCTGCGCCTCGGCAAAGGCGCCCATCGCGTTGAGCTTATGGCGTTCGATATCCTGCAGGGGCCCGGCAGGTTTCTCTTCAAGGCAACGACGTAGCCACGCCATATCCGCCGGATCGTAAAACAGCATCGCTTCCGCAGGCAGGCCATCACGCCCGGCGCGGCCCGTTTCCTGATAATAAGATTCGATATTACGCGGGATGTCGAAGTGCACCACAAAGCGCACGTTGGGTTTGTTGATACCCATCCCGAACGCGACAGTCGCGACCACGATTTGCAGGTCATCGCGCTGGAATTTCTCCTGCACGTCCGCCCGCACGGCGTTATCCAGCCCGGCGTGATACGCCCCTGCACTGATGCCACGGCTTTGCAGGCGCGCGGCGGTGTCTTCTACTTTCGCACGGCTGTTGCAGTAAATAATGCCGGACTTGCCGCGTTGCTCCTGCACGTAACGCATTAACTGATCGAGCGGTTTGAACTTCTCCATCAGCATATAGCGAATGTTGGGACGGTCGAAGCTGCTGATTTGAATAAGCGGGTCGTTCAGCCCCAGCAGGCGAACAATATCACGGCGCGTCGTGTCATCCGCCGTCGCGGTGAGCGCCATAAACGGCAACGCCGGGAAGCGCTGACGAAGCTGACCTAACGCGGCGTATTCCGGGCGGAAATCATGGCCCCACTGGGAAATACAGTGCGCCTCATCAACCGCCAGCATCACCGGGTTCCAGTGGGCGAGATGCTCAAGGAAGTTATCCAGCATCAGGCGTTCAGGCGCGATATAGAGCAAGCGAATCTGGCCTGTACGGCAACCCGCCATCACTTCCTGCTGCTGCTCGCGGCTTTGCGTTGAGTTGATGCAGGCCGCCGCCACGCCGTTGGCGATCAATTGATCGACCTGGTCTTTCATCAACGAGATCAGCGGCGATACCACCACCGTCAGGCCATTCAGCACCAGCGCCGGAATCTGATAACAGAGCGACTTGCCGCCGCCTGTCGGCATCACCACCAGGCAATCTCGGCCTTCCAGCACGGTATCAATGATGGTTTCCTGGCCCGGGCGGAATTGCTGATAGCCAAAGGTTTCCTGCAAAACCTGTTTAGCCAGCGATTCCTGATTTAATACTTCCGCCTGTGCCACATTGACTCCGTTAACCGAAAAATTAAAACAGGCGCTATTTTCAGCGCCTGCGTTCTAAACTGCAACGTTTTAGACGAATTCCTTCGGCCATGCTCGCAACGTCGAAGGAAAGCCGTTGTTAAAACAGATCGTTAAGCATGACACCCACGCCCACGCGCGTTTGATTGAAATTGTAGTCAATCAACGATTCGCCGTAGCCACTGTAAACCTGGGTATAAAGGCGAACGTGCTTACTGATAGGATAGCTGACGCCCACTTCTGCGCCGCCGTAGCCGGTGTTCCAGTTATACTGGCCCTGCGCGCTCAATACCGCATCACCTAGTTGATAACCGATTTTCAGACGATAGTAGCCCATATATTTGGTGATATCGGGATTATCGTTGGAATTTCCCACTACATACCAGGGTTTCACTTCCACCAGCCAGTTGCCGTTCTGCGCCATCAGGCGCGTGTAAAGACGGTTCCAGCTGCGGGAAGTTGGATCTGAGCGACCGTTTGAGTCATGGTTAAAACCAAACTCAACATCGCGCAACGTCCAGCCAGCCCAGGAATAATCGGTGGCAAATCCAAGAAATAACTGCGGTTCATAGTTGGTTTCGCGGAACGGCGACGATTCGCCGCTGTTCGACAATTGCCACCAGGATCGCTGGGTATACGACGCGCCCAGCACCGAATTATCACCCAGAATGCCGCGCCATAACGGGAAGGCCAGGCTGAGCTGAAACTTCACTTCATCTTTGCGCGCGTGCTCGGCCCAATCGTAGGAACTGATCGCTTCTTTATTGAGATCGCTGGTCCAGGTGTAAAGCAGGTAGTTGCTTTCATAAGGATAGAGCGTGAAAGGATTATCATGCTCCTGCAACAGGTTAGCCATGATACTGCCTTTTACAGCAGGCGTGTCGTGAACCGATTTAATTGTCGCTTCCTGCGCGAACGCTGAAACAGGCAGCACTGCCGCCAATAACCAACTCCGGGTGAGCTGCATCAGTCATGTTCTCCTGAACTGATAAATTGTTATGTTGAATATGTGAATGTCTCTCATTTTACATACTTAAGCATTTAATGCTCAGTAATCCATTCCTAATATAGAAAACAACATTTCATAGGCATAAAATCAACATTTTATTAACGATTGAAAGGGTTGTTATGTCTGCTGAACTCACTGCCGATGCCGCGCTCAAGCTGGTCGGTGAAATCTTTGTTTACCATATGCCGTTCAACCGGGCGCTTGGCCTGGAGCTGGAACGTTATGAAAAAGACTTCGCCAAACTCAATTTTAATAACCAGCCAATGATGGTAGGAAACTGGGCGCAAAGCATTCTCCACGGCGGCGTGATCGCCTCAGCGCTGGATGTCGCGGCAGGTCTGGTCTGCGTAGGCAGCACGTTAACTCGCCATGACACCATCAACGAAGAAGAGCTCCGTCAGCGGCTTTCACGGATGGGCACTATCGATTTACGCGTCGACTATTTACGTCCAGGGCGCGGCAATCGCTTCACCGCCACCAGCACCCTTTTGCGGGCGGGCAATAAAGTTGCCGTCGCCCGCGTGGAGCTGCACAACGAAGAGCAGGTTCACATCGCCAGCGCAACCGCCACATATATGGTGGGATAAACAGTAAAATCGGGTAAAATCAGTTTACTTTTTTGTAACGGATGACTCCGATGGATGCCAAACAGACGCGGCAGGGCGTGCTTCTCGCTCTCGCCGCCTATTTTATTTGGGGTATCGCTCCGGCGTACTTCAAGCTTATCTACTATGTTCCCGCCGATGAAATCCTGACGCACCGCGTGATCTGGTCCTTCTTCTTCATGGTGGCGCTCATCAGCATCAGCCGTCAGTGGTCAACAGTGAAAGCGCTGCTGCAAACGCCGAAGAAAATCGTCATGCTGGCGCTCTCCGCCGTGCTGATCGGCGGTAACTGGCTGCTGTTTATCTGGTCGGTGAATAACCACCACATGCTGGAAGCAAGCCTGGGCTACTTCATTAACCCGCTGGTGAATATTCTGCTGGGGATGTTGTTCCTCGGCGAGCGCTTCCGCCGGATGCAGTGGTTAGCTGTGGCTCTCGCCGCCTGCGGCGTGTTGGTGCAGCTGTGGACATTTGGCTCGCTGCCAATAATTGCGCTCGGCCTGGCGTTTAGCTTCGCGTTTTATGGCCTGGTACGTAAAAAAATCGCCGTCGATGCGCAAACCGGCATGCTATTTGAAACCCTGTGGCTACTGCCGATCGCGGCAATTTATCTGTTTGGCATTGCCGACAGCGCGACCAGTCATATGGGGAGCAACAGCTGGTCGCTGAACCTGCTGCTGATTGCCGCGGGCGTAGTCACCACCATCCCGCTACTGTGTTTCACCGGTGCTGCAACCCGTTTACGCTTATCGACGCTGGGCTTCTTCCAGTATATCGGCCCAACGCTGATGTTTATCCTGGCGGTGACCTTCTACGGCGAAACACCAGGCGCCGATAAAATGGTGACGTTTGCGTTTATCTGGGTGGCACTGGCGATCTTTATTATGGATGCGGTGTATACGCAGCGCCGGGGACGTCGGGGCTAACCGTGTGCCGGATGGCGCAACGCCATCCGGCAACAGACTTATAGCCAGTTCTTCCGTTTAAAGTACAGATACGGTGCCAGCCCGGCGAGCATCATAAAGATAATCGCACCAGGGTAGCCGAAGCTCCACTTCAGTTCCGGCATAAACTCGAAGTTCATCCCGTAGCTGGAGGCCACCAGCGTCGGCGGCAGGAAGACCACGGAGACCACCGAGAAGATCTTGATGATGCGGTTCTGCTCGATGTTGATAAAGCCCATCGCCGCCTGCATCAGGAAGTTGACCTTCTGGAACAGTGATTCATTGTGTGGCAGCAGAGATTCGATATCTCGCAGGATCTCGCGCGCCTGTTCCAGCTGCACCGCCGGTAAACGCGCTTTACGCACCAGGAAGTTAAGCGCGCGCTGGGTATCCATCAGACACAAGCGCACCTTCCAGCCAATATCTTCCAGCTCTGCCAGCGTGGACAACGCCTCGTCATATTCATCGCCCTGATGGCCTTCCATGATGACGCGACTCAGCTTTTCCAGATCGCTGTAGATGTTTTCGATTTCATCCGCCAGCTGTTCAATCTTGGTTTCAAACAGATCGAGCAGAAGCTCATAGGCGTTACCGTCCACCATCGCCTGGTTTCGCGCACGCATACGGTAAAGACGAAACGCCGGCAATTCGCGCTCACGCAGGGTGAAGAGTCGCCCTTCGCGGATGGTAAATGCCACGGTGGAGTTACCTGCGTGATCGTCCGCATCTTCGTAAAAGAAGAAGGAGTGAATATGTAAACCGTCTTCGTCTTCAAAGAAACGCGCGGATGCTTCGATGTCTTCCAGTTCAGGGCGCGTGGCCAGGTTCTGGCCCAATTCCTTTTGCACACGGTTTCGTTCTTCATCGTCGGGTTCGACTAAATCAACCCACACCGAACTGGCGAGATGGCTGATTTCGTCCGCTTCAAGACGCGTTAAACGATTTTTTTCCAGTTGAAATGCGCTCAGCATGACCGGGACTCCCAATGCAAAAAATTATCGGACAGCCGGTGGGCACACAGAAACAAATTGGGTTTCAGACCATTAAACAGCCTGACTCATTGCGACGGGGAAATGACACGAGTCGCCGACAACCGCTAAGGCTATCAGCATAAGAGGATAGCCTTAGGAGTTGTTCCTGAATGACAGGAGAGTGAGCCAGCATCTACTGGGTGTGTCCAAGGCATTTGTCCTCTTAGCGTAATCGTGCGCGCATGTTACGCCAGCAAAAAAACCGCGTCAACACGCAACGGAATGCTAAATGGTAAGATTTACCTCATTCACTGTAAGGCTAGCAGACTCTCAAAAAATAACGATATCTTTCGGATAGTTAGACAGTTTCCAGCTTTGCATACGCCGCAACCAGCCATTTGATCCCCTGCCCCTGGAACGCCACCTGCAAGCGGCTGTGCTCGCCGCTGCCTTCCAGATTAACAATGGTGCCTTCGCCAAACTTAGCGTGACGTACGCGCTGGCCGAGTTTATAACCGGTGTCGTTTTCCGAAATCGGCGTCCCCATGCGCTGATGGCTCACCGGACGGCTAACGGTGGCGCGCAGGCGCACCTCTTCCACACAGTTTTCCGGCAGCTCGCCGATAAAGCGCGACGGACGGTGATACACCTCTTTCCCGTACAAGCGGCGCGTTTCGGCATAAGTCAGCGTCAGTTTCTGCATCGCACGCGTCACGCCAACGTAGGCCAGACGGCGTTCTTCTTCCAGACGCCCGCCTTCTTCCAGCGACATCTGGCTCGGGAACATGCCCTCTTCCATACCGACGATAAACACCTGCGGGAATTCCAGACCTTTCGCCGAGTGCAGCGTCATCAACTGCACCGCGTCCTGCCAGGTATCCGCCTGCCCCTCGCCCGCTTCCAGCGCGGCATGAGACAGGAACGCCTGCAACGGCATTAAATCTTCGTCTTCTTCGTTGTACGCGAACTGGCGCGTCGCCGTCACCAGTTCGTCTAAGTTTTCGATTCGCGTCTGGCCCTTCTCGCCCTTTTCCTGCTCGTACATCATGCGCAGGCCGGAGTCTTTCACCACGCGGTCTGTCTGCACGTGCAACGGCATATCCGCCGTTTCCTGGGCCAGCGCGTCAATCAGTTCCATAAAGCGCTGCAACGCGCTCGCCGCGCGTCCTGCCAGCGCTTTTTCCTGCAACAGCTCGCGGCACGACTGCCACAGCGTAAGCTGGCGATCGCGCGAAGTCTGGCGCACAACGTCCAGCGTACGGTCGCCGATGCCGCGCGTCGGCGTGTTCACCACGCGTTCAAACGCCGCGTCATCGTTGCGGTTGGCGATCAGGCGCAGATATGAGAGCGCATCTTTAATTTCCTGACGCTCGAAGAATCGCATACCGCCGTAAATACGGTACGGCATACTTGCCTGCAGTAACGCCTCTTCCAGCACGCGCGACTGGGCGTTGCTGCGATAGAGAATGGCGCATTGATCCAGCGCGCCGCCGTTGTCCTGCCAGGTTTTGATGCGGTTAACCACGAAACGCGCTTCGTCGAGTTCGTTGAAGGCGCAATAGAGCGAAATCGGCTCGCCATCCGCACCGTCGGTCCACAGTTTTTTACCTAAGCGCCCGTTGTTGTTCTCAATCAGGGCGTTCGCTGCGCTCAGAATATTACTGGTTGAACGGTAGTTCTGTTCCAGACGGATAGTTTCCGCACCGGGGAAATCGTTGAGGAAGCGCTGGATGTTTTCCACCTGCGCACCGCGCCAGCCGTAGATTGACTGGTCGTCATCACCCACAATCATTACTTTACCGGTGTCGCCTGCCAGCAGGCGGATCCACGCGTATTGAATGTTGTTGGTATCCTGGAATTCGTCCACCAGGATATTGGTAAAGCGCTCGCGATAGTGCTGAAGGATATGCGGCTTGTTAAGCCACAGTTCATGCGCGCGCAGCAGTAGCTCGGCGAAATCAACCAGCCCCGCGCGGTCGCATGCTTCCTGATAGGCCTGATAAACCTTCTGCCAGGTTTGTTCAACCGGGTTGCCGTAGCTCTGAATGTGGTGCGGACGCAGCCCTTCGTCTTTCTGGCTGTTGATGTACCACATCGCCTGGCGCGGCGGCCACTGCTTCTCGTCGAGATTCATGGCTTTGATCAGACGTTTCAGCAGGCGCAGTTGGTCTTCACTATCAAGGATTTGGAAATCCTGCGGCAGATTGGCATCCAGATGATGTGCGCGCAGTAAGCGGTGCGCCAGCCCGTGGAAGGTGCCGACCCACATGCCGCCCTGGGTGGTGCCCATCAGTTGCCCGATACGGTGACGCATCTCCGCCGCCGCTTTGTTGGTAAACGTCACCGCCATAATGGAGTACGGCGAGCAGTTTTCCACGGTCATCAGCCAGGCGATACGGTGAACCAGTACGCGCGTCTTACCACTGCCCGCCCCAGCCAGCACCAGCATGTTGGTGCGCGAAGCGGCGACGGCTTCGCGCTGTTTGTCATTAAGGCTGTCGAGCAGGTAAGAAACGTCCATTGATGGCACCGCCGCGTTAAGAATAGATAAACAGCGAAATGCCCGGTGGCGCTTCGCTTACCGGGCCTACGTTACCGTAGGGCGGATACGCCTAGCGCCATCCGCCAAAACCCTGGAATTTTATACAGAACTATTGAGGATTATATCAGCGAGGTCAGCGATGCCAACCGGGAAATTTCGATATGCGGCAGTAAACGGCTGTCAGCCACCTGCATCAGGTCTGCATTCCGAGGTTTGATCCAGCATGCCTGTAATCCACTGCGAATCGCCCCCGCAACATCCGTCGTCAGGTCATCGCCCACGTGCAGAATAGCGTTATGCGGCACATCCAGTTTTTCAGCAGCCCGGTGATACATATCGGAAAATGGCTTTGAGCGGCCATCTGGCCCGGCACGTAGTACAAACTTAAAATAGTCGTTCAGGCCGAATAATTCTGGCTGGGCATTACCATTGGTAATCGCCACCAGCGGCCATTTTTCCGCAAGTTTTGCCAGCGTATCGTGCGTTTCCTGCGGAACATCAATTCGGCTGCGCCATTGCGCGAAATTGGCCATCGCCGCGTTAGCGCCAATCGCCGCTTCCTGCGCGGTTAAGCCTGCGTTCAGCATCCCCAGCTCCAGCGCGCGGCGGCGCCACTCGGTCACATCGTGATAAATTTCCGGCTCCGCGTTGCGCAGCGCGTCGCGAAGTTGCTGTAGATCGCGGTTTTCGAAATGGCGCAGCGCCGGATGATAGCTGCGCACAAACGCCAGCGATTCCTGCTGGGTGCGATCAATCACCGGATGGTTGTCATAAAGGGTGTCGTCCAGGTCAAACGTCAGTGCGGCGATGTGGCCCAGTGGTCGGTAAAAACGCATTATTTCCCCCGTTTAGCGCGTGGATGCGCGGCATCGTACACCGAGGCGAGGTGTTGAAAATCAAGATGGGTATAAATTTGGGTGGTCGAGAGATTGGCGTGCCCCAACAGCTCCTGCACACCGCGCAGATCGCCGCTCGACTCCAGCATGTGGGTGGCGAATGAGTGGCGCAGCTTGTGCGGATGCACATGGCTGTTCAGCCCCTGCTTAATGCCCCACTCGGCAAACCGTTTTTGCACGTTGCGCGCCGAGATACGTTTCCCCAGTTTTGAAAGAAACAGCGCGTCATCGTCGCTACCAAACAGCCCGCGTAAATCGAGCCAGTGTTCAATCCACGCCACCGCATTACGGCCAATGGGCAGGCGGCGCTCTTTGCTGCCTTTGCCCATCACCCACACTTCACCGGTGTCGAGATCGAGATGTTTGATGTCCAGATTCACCAGTTCGGAAAGACGCAAGCCCGCGCCGTACATGACTTCCAGCATCGCGCGGTCGCGAACCGCCAGCGGATCGTTAATATCGATATCCAGCAGGCGATTGACGTCATCGACGTCGATATTTTTCGGCAGATGACGTGGGGCTTTTGGTGCGGAGATCCCTTTTGCCGGATTGGCGGGCAGTTCGCCCTGGCTCACCATCCAGTCAAAAAAGCTGCGCAACGCCGATAAGCGTAACGCCAGGCTTGCCGCCCCCAGCCCTTTTCGGCGACTGCGGGTGGCAAAACTGCGCACCATCGCAGCATCACATTGTTGCCAGCGCGTCAGGCCCATCTGCTGGGCCAGTTCAATGATGGCATCAAGCTGACGCTGATAATTGAGAAGCGTAATCGGGCTGAGCTGGCGCTCGACGCCGAGATAACGCAGGAAACGCGCTACCGCCGCAGAGAGAAGTTCGTCATTCATGCGCGCTCAATCCAGCGCTCCAGCAGGCCTGGCAGCATCAGCGCCACTTCCTGCAGTAGCTGCGTACCCTGCCCGGCTTCATAGTGATGTGCATCGCGGCTGGTAAACAGAATTACGCCGAGGTCAGCGTCGCTGCCCATCATCGACATCGCCACCGAGCCAACGGCTTTCGCTTCCGGCAGCACCACCAGCAGTTCAGGGCCGTTCAGCGTGCCCAGATAGTGGCGCTCCTGACCAAGACGCTGAATACGCAGCGGTTCAAACGCCTGGCGTGACAGCACCAGTTGGGTGTATTTCGACGGTGCGCCCAGACGCCAGCGATCGGCGAAGAGACGGATAGAGGCCCCCGCCAGGCCCAGATCGCGCGCCCAACGGTGGAAACGTAGCAGCAAATCGTCCAGGCTTTCCGCGCTCGCCAGGCGATTTTGCAAATGCAGCAAACGGTAGAACAGCCCTTCATTGGCCGTCGCCTGCTCCATCAGCAGCGCCATGTTCTCTTCAAGTGTGTGAATATGATGACGCGCGCGCGCCATATGCCACTCAACCAGCGACACAGTACCGCGCACCGGGTGCGGAACACGCATCTGTTCCACGACCGCGGCGTTTCGTATAAAGAATTCAGGATGTTGCAACAGATAATCCACGACAGCGCGATCGTCGAGCGCGCTTAATGCTTCCTGCTGTTCTTCCCCGACGTGTTTCATAAGTGAATAAATCCGTCATAGACATGTGCCGCCGGGCCAGTCATATACAACGGTTGACCCGGGCCTCTCCAGGCGATATCCAGGCGTCCGCCCGGTAACTCCACGCGAACCTCTTCGTCCAGTAGCCCCTGCTGGATACCCACAGCCACCGCCGCACAAGCGCCGCTGCCGCAAGCCTGCGTCTCACCCGCGCCGCGCTCATAGACGCGCAAACGGATGTGATCGCGTTTAACCACCTGCATAAAACCGATGTTGGCGCGTTCAGGAAAGCGATCGTGGCTTTCCATCACCGGGCCCAGCGACTCAACCGCCGCCGTTTCAACATCATCGACCTGAATCACGCAGTGCGGGTTACCCATCGAGACCACGCCGCACAATACTGTCTGCTCGGCTGCTCGCATAATATAGGTCTTTTCCGCTTTGTTGGCGCGGAACGGCACCTGCGAAGGTTCGAAATTCGGCTCGCCCATATTCACGCGAACCAGATCGTCGTCCGTCACGCTCAATACCATACGTCCGTTGGCGGTGCTGACGCGAATGTCACGTTTATTGGTCAGGCCTTTCAGACGCACGAAACGCGCAAAACAGCGCGCCCCGTTGCCACATTGCGACACTTCGCTGCCGTCGGCATTGAAGATGCGATAGTGGAAATCAAGATCGGGATCGTAGGGCGGCTCGACGACCAGCAGTTGGTCGAAGCCGACGCCCAGATGCCTGTCCGCCAGACGACGAATCAATTCCGGCGAAAAAAACACATTCTGCGTCACCGCGTCGACGACCATAAAATCGTTGCCAAGGCCATGCATTTTAGAGAACTGCATTATCTACTCCAGTTACGCGGAACAGAACGGTGATATCAATAGTTAACCTGCGTCGGGCCGCCGTCATCACCGCGATCGTTACGATCCGGCGAATCCGTTTGGATCTGGCTATCCACGGGCTTGGTCGGCGTCGGCGCCGTTTTATCAGCCGGTGGGAAATAGAGCGGGCCTTTAAGGCCGCAACCGGTAAGGCTAAACAGCACAGCCAACACGGCCAGCGGTCGGAAAATGTTCTTCATTCCAGGGTACCTGTAGTTCAAGACTTTCTGCTTTCTATCATCGCAGGAGAAGGCGTAAAAGCAAGCGTTTAGCACCCGACTGCAACGTGTTTTGTTTCACGGTATACTGCCATCATCACTCAATAACGGGAAACAACAATGAACGACAGTGAATTTCATCGCCTTGCCGACACACTCTGGATGACCATCGAAGAGCGTCTGGATGACTGGGACGGCGACAGCGATATCGACTGTGAAATCAACGGCGGCGTGCTGACCATCAGTTTTGAGAACGGCAGTAAAATCATTATCAACCGTCAGGAACCCCTGCACCAGGTATGGCTGGCAACTAAGCAGGGCGGCTACCATTTTGACCTGAAAGGCGATGAGTGGGTTTGCGATCGCAGCGGCGAAACCTTCTGGGATTTGCTGGAACAGGCTGCCACACAGCAGGCAGGCGAGACGGTGAGCTTCCGCTAAGGTTTATTGCCGGATGCGGCTTTGCCTTATCCGGCCTTCCATCACTGACTTACGAAAAATACTGCTGCAACAACGGGGCGTCGTTATCCTGGTTACTCGGTGGGAGTGTGCCAATCGCCTGGCTGCGGTAAGGAATAACCTGCGCGCGGCCATCAACTTTCACAATCTGATAGAACTGCGGCAGGTTGAAGTTGATAAAGCTTGAGCCGTAGGTAAAGCGATCGTGCGAGGAGGAGTAGAAGCGGCTGACGTCGCGCACCAGCTCCTCTTTGCTGCCTTCGCAGTGGTGATACACTTCCGCGCGGTTGGATTCATCCAGAATATAGATGTTAAAGCCCTGCTCTTCGCCGGAATCTTCAAAGAAGAACTGAATAATCCCTTCGCTGGCAAAACCATCCACCACCTGCGGCAGTTTGACGTGGTTAGTCTCAACCTGCACCGACAAACCATGCAGTTTATTGTGCGAGATGGCACCATAGAATTCGATGGCGTTTTCCAGCTTCTGCACCGAGACGTTCAGGCGTTCGAAGAAAAGACCCCAGGTCTGGCCGGAGACGCGCAACGCTTTGAAGCGCCCGGTTTCCTGGCGTGTGCTGGAGAGACGCAGGTCGATACATTCAGAAACCAACTGCTGGACGCGGGTACGAATCAGGCCACGCAGATGCTGGCTATAACAGAACACTTCCACGCTATCCGGCGGGGCGGCGTCCTGGTGCATTTTGCCGAGAATCGTTTTCAGCGCTTCAATCATCGCCTGCTCGCCGTTGAAGTGCAGCGTACGCACCTCGTTCCACGAGTTGCGATACAGCAGGTCGACGCTGCCGACGAGGCAGTTTTGTTCTTCACCAAAGCTGAAGACATCGAGCTTACGGAAGTCGAAATGGACAACCTGATTGCGGAAAGCCGCCGTCGGGTCATATTCGAGGTTAACGATAATCGCCAGATGGCGAATTTCACACGGGCTGTAAAGCGCTTTTGGCGTCGGCGCAGGCAGACGCAGCGGGAAGTGATGGGAAACATCTGCCACCATCTCCTGCAGTTTTGCGAGGTCGACAATACCGTTGCCCTTAATAAACAGGCGGGTACGTGAGGTCAGCAGGCCGTTAAACCAGGCCCACGCCACCAGCTTATTAAGATAGCGGTTATATTCAAGCGGCTGATGGCTGACGATGGCTTCCATATTCGGCGCGCGGTTGTAGAGATACCAACCGGTACGGTTGGCACGGCCCGGCGGCACGTGGATAAAGGTCAGGTTCGGCTCGGAGAGATCCGGTGAAATCTGCGGGTTAACCAGCGTCACTTTGCCCGGCAGCGCTTCAAACGCCGCGTACAGCTTACGGGTCAGCACACCGATGTCCTGCGGGCTGGCAGAGACGCTCAGGTTGTTGCGACGCGCGAAGCGGATCAGGTTACGGTAGCTCTGCATCATGGCATCGAGCAATTCGTTATGCGCCTCGCGCACCTGATCGATCTTCCAGTTCGCCCGGTTATCCAGTTTAGCCAGACGCTCTTCGTCCCAGCCCCACTCTTTCACCAGTTGGCTCACCACTTCACGGCGCCAGCCAACGCACGCGCGTTCGCGGCTCAGCTTTTCGCAAACTTTGAGGTAGAAGCAGCGGCGCACCAGATCCAGACGCGTTTCGTCGTCGATCGCTTTGAGGTAGTCGGTCACGCGTTCCAGCATCATGCAGTAGGAGTCGAGACCAAATGAAACGATCTCGCCATCGTGCAGGCGCTGTTTGATATCTTTCGCCAGCAGGCGCGTATTGGGGTATTCCCAGGAGTAGGCTTCCAGCAGCAGGGTTTTCAACACCGCTTTGTACGGTGAGTCGATACTCTTATACAGTTGCCACAGGCTGGCGCCAAAGTACTCTTCCGCCGACAGCGAACTCAACCCGCCAAGGTCGAGCCACTCGTTCGGCGTCAGCACGCCCTGCGCATAGAGCGTCATGACGTAGTCGTCGTAATGCTCTTCTTCTTCGCACGGCACCATATTCCACAGAATACGTTTCCCCGCGAGGCGCACGGCGGTGCGATAAAATTCATCCAGCAGCAAGATGTGCTGCGTGGAGCCGCAGTCTTCGCCGCCCAGGCTACCACTTTCGTTATGACGGAAGCGGTTTTCGTCGATCAGGAAGAAGCTGACTTCCACGCCCAGCGAGGCGGCCCAGCTTTCCAGCAGACTGCATTTACGTTGCAGAAGTTGACGTTCGTCGTTATCGAGCCAGGACTGGTGACAAACCCAGATATCGAGGTCAGAAGAGCAGCTTTGCCCAACGGACGAGGTACTGCCCATCGAGTAGACGCCAGTTATTGGCAACTCGCCTTTTGGCGAGGCTTGCGGCGGCATACCACGGTGCAGTTCAAGTTCGTCGAGGTAGTGGCGTTGGGTTTCATCAGGCGTGTAGAGGCAAATGCCTTTGGGAACGTTACCGTCGAGGTAACCCGGCATCAGTGGGTGATGATAATGTAATAATGTCGGCAGTAGACTGTATACCTGCTGGAAAGCAGGGCCCATGGCAGCAAGCGCGCGATCCACACGCAGTTGATTGATGGCATCCAGTCTCTGTTTCAGTGTCTCAATATAGAGGTACAAGACATATCGCCTGATGTTCAAAACCTGGCGTAGCGCCCGTAAAGGGAAGTACGGAGGTTTTTAGAATTTCAACAAGAATCGTCGCCTTTGTCGTCCGTCCTTATGATTATGGTGGTGCGGACGAACAAATGGTTTAAAACGTGATCAATTTAACACCTTGCTGGTTGACCGTAAAGAAAGTTGCACTACATACAAGTGTAGCACCGTTTGTTATCTGTAAATTCCACAATACGTTTAGGTCTATATTGGAAACTTCCAGAAAATACGGGCCAGCCAGACATTACCCAAACACCGTGAAAACTAACATCATTAAAGCAACAATGTTAGGATGGGCCGTGGACGACAATGACGGTAACAAGCATGTTAGACAAAGTTTTGAGAATTGCCACACGCCAAAGTCCTCTTGCACTTTGGCAGGCACACTATGTTAAAGACCGCCTGATGGCCTGTCATCCGGGGCTGACGGTTGAACTCGTGCCGCTGGTGACACGCGGCGATGTGATCCTGGATACCCCGCTGGCAAAAGTGGGCGGTAAAGGGCTGTTTGTAAAAGAGCTTGAGCTGGCATTGCTGGAAAACCGGGCCGATATCGCCGTTCACTCCATGAAAGATGTTCCCGTCGATTTCCCTGAAGGCCTGGGTCTGGCGACCATTTGTGAGCGCGAAGATCCGCGCGATGCGTTTGTCTCCAACCGCTATGCTTCGCTGGACGATTTACCGGCAGGCAGCATCGTCGGCACCTCCAGCCTGCGTCGCCAGTGCCAGATTGCGGAATATCGCCCCGATTTAGAGATTCGTTCTCTGCGCGGCAACGTCGGAACGCGTCTTGGTAAACTGGATAATGGCGATTACGACGCCATTATTCTGGCCGTCGCCGGTCTGAAACGTCTGAAACTTGACGCTCGCATTCGACAGGCGATGCCGCCTGAGCAATCATTACCGGCTGTCGGCCAGGGTGCCGTCGGCATCGAATGTCGCCTGGATGATGACTACACGCGGACGCTACTGGCTCCGCTTAACGATGCGCAAACGGCCACGCGCGTACTGGCGGAACGCGCCATGAACACGCGTCTGGAAGGCGGCTGTCAGGTACCCATTGGCAGCTATGCCGAGCTCAACAACGGTGAACTGTGGCTACGCGCGCTGGTTGGCGCGCCGGATGGTTCACAGATGGTGCGCGGCGAACGACGCGGCAAGCCTGAAGATGCTGAACGGCTGGGCGTTGAGCTCGCTGAAGAGCTGTTGAACAACGGTGCGCGCGAAATCCTCACCGCCGTCTACAACGGAGAGAAGCCCGAATGAGTATCCTGGTCACCCGCCCGTCTCCAAAAGGAGAAGAATTAGTGAGCCGTCTGCGCACACTGGGGCGAGTGGCCTGGAGCTTTCCGCTGATTGAAATCACCCCCGGTCGCGAACTTGCGGCACTCTCTCCTGCCCTGGACGCTTTGCGCCCCGACGATTTGCTCTTCGCGCTATCGCCGCACGCTGTGTCCTATGCTCACGCTCATCTGCAACAGCAGGGCCAGCATTGGCCGCAGCAAGCGGCTTGTTTCGCCATTGGGCGCAGCACAGCGCTGGCGTTGCATCAGGTGAGCGGTCGCCAGGTACGGTATCCTTTGGATCGGGAAATCAGTGAAGTCTTGCTACAATTACCTGAATTACAAAATATTGCGGGTAAGAAAGCGCTCATCTTACGCGGCAATGGCGGGCGTGAACTGTTAGGCGAAACGCTGGCCGCACGCGGCGCTGAAGTCACATTCTGTGAATGTTATCAACGCAGCGCTGTCCATTATGATGGCGCGGCAGAAGCCATGCGCTGGCAAAAACGTGAGGTGTCGACCCTCGTCGTCACCAGCGGGGAAATGTTACATCAACTTTGGGCACTCATTCCGCAATGGTATCGCGAGCACTGGCTGCTGCGCTGCCGTTTGTTGGTTGTCAGTGAGCGTCTTGCACAACTGGCCCGGGAGCTGGGCTGGCAGGAAATTCAGGTTGCCGATAGCGCTGACAACGATGCGCTGCTGCGCGCACTACAATAACTTCAAAACTGGAAGCCATAATGACGGATCAAAAAGAAAACTCCGCCGTGGTTGAAGAGACCAGGGAGGCCGTGGAGACCACGCCACAGCCAGAAGCACAAAAATCCACGAACGCCGAAAAGAAATCCGGCGGCGCGAAAACCAGCCTGGTGCTGAGCGGCGTGGCGATCGCGATTGCGCTGGCGGCAGGCGTGGGGCTGTATGGCTGGGGAAAACAGCAGGCCGTAAATCAAACCACCGCCAACGACACGCTGGCAAATCAACTGGTTACACTACAAAAAGCGCAGGACGATCAGAAAACACAATTCGATGCCCTGCTGAAACAACAGGCCGCACAGCTTGCCGAGGCGCAGAATCAACGCGATGCGCTGGCGAAACAGCTCGATGAAGTGCAGCAAAAAGTGGCGGCCATTTCCGGTACCGATGCCAAAACCTGGCTACTGGCGCAGTCTGACTTCCTCGTGAAGCTGGCTGGCCGCAAGTTGTGGAGCGATCAGGATGTCACCACCGCCGCCGCGCTGTTGAAAAGCGCCGACGCCAGTCTGGCCGACATGAATGACCCGAGCCTGATTAGCGCCCGTCGCGCCATCACTGAAGATATCGCAAGCCTGGGCGCGGTTTCTCAGGTGGACTACGATGGCATCATCCTGAAAGTAAATCAGTTGGCGAATCAAGTGGATAACCTGCGTCTGGCGGATAACAACACCGATGATTCCCCGATGGATGCCGATAGCGATGAGCTCTCCAGTTCTATTGGCGAGTGGCGCGTGAATCTGCAAAAAAGCTGGCAGAACTTTATGGATAGCTTTATCACCATTCGTCGCCGCGATGAGACCGCCGTTCCGCTGTTAGCACCGAATCAGGATATCTATCTGCGGGAAAATATTCGCTCGCGCTTGCTGGTTGCCGCACAGGCTGTACCGCGTCATCAGGAAGAGACTTACAAACAGGCGCTGGATAACGTGTCGACGTGGGTTCGCGCCTACTACGACACCGACGATGCCACCACCAAAAGCTTCCTTGATGACGTTGATAAACTGAGCCAGCAGAGCATCACCATGAACGTGCCGGAAACGCTGCAAAGCCAGCCGATTCTGGAAAAGCTGATGCAGACGCGCGTGCGTAATCTGATGGCGCAGCCCGCTGCGGCCGCCCCGGCTGAAACGCCTGCCCCTGCCGCGCCTCAAGGAGAGTAAACATGTTGAAAGTTTTATTACTCTTCGCACTGCTGATCGCCGGGATCGTCGTCGGCCCGATGCTCGCCGGGCACCAGGGTTACGTGCTGATCCAGACGGATAACTACAATGTCGAAACCAGCGTCACCGGGTTAGTGATCATTATGATCCTCATCATGGTGGTGCTGTTTGCCCTGGAATGGGTGCTGCGTCGCATCTTCCGCACCGGTGCGCATACGCGCGGCTGGTTCGTAGGCCGCAAACGCCGCCGCGCGCGTAAGCAAACGGAACAGGCGCTGCTCAAACTGGCAGAAGGCGATTACCAGCAGGTTGAGAAGCTGATGGCGAAAAATGCCGATCACGCCGAACAGCCGGTGGTGAACTATCTGTTGGCCGCCGAAGCCGCCCAACAGCGCGGTGATGAGGCACGCGCCAATCAGCATCTGCAACGCGCAGAAGAGAATGCCGGCAATGATTTGATTCCGGTTGAAATCACCCGCGTGCGTTTACAGCTTGCGCGCAATGAAGATCACGCGGCACGCCACGGCGTCGATAAGCTGCTGGAAATTACTCCGCGTCATCCGGAAGTGCTACGTCTTGCCGAGCAGGCTTACATCCGCACCGGCGCATGGAGCTCCCTGCTGGATATCATCCCTTCCATGGCGAAAGCCAACGTGGGTGATGAAGCCCATCGTGCCGCGCTGGAGCAACAGGCGTGGATTGGCCTGATGGATAAAGCCCGTGCCGACGAAGGAAGCGAAGGGTTACGCAACTGGTGGAAAAACCAGAGCCGTAAAACGCGCCACGAAGTGCCGCTTCAGGTAGCCATGGCGGAGCACTTAATTGAGTGTGACGACCATGACACGGCGCAGCAAATCATCATCGACGGGCTGAAACGCCAGTATGACGATCGTCTGGTGTTGTTGATCCCGCGTCTGCGCACCAATAATCCGGAACAACTGGAAAAAATGCTGCGCCAGCAGATTAAGAGCGTTGGCGATCGTCCACTGCTCTGGAGCACGCTGGGCCAATCGCTGATGAAACACGGCGAGTGGCAGGAAGCGAGCATCGCTTTCCGCGCCGCGCTTAAACAGCGCCCCGATGCCTTCGACTATGCCTGGCTTGCCGACACCCTCGACCGTCTGAAAAGGCCGGAAGAGGCTGCGGCGATGCGCCGCGATGGATTGATGCTTACCTTGCAAAATAATCCACCGCAATAATCACTGCTTCAGGGGGCCAATCGGCCCCCTTTTTTAGCCATAAAAAAACGCCTGCTCACAGGAGCAGGCGTTAAAACAGGTCTTTATGACAACAATGGGTGCTTCACTCAACGTTATGTCCATGGTGTCTGATGAGGCCTGAGCGACATCTGTCATCGGACGATAAGCACCGTAAACGGCTCTGCGTCATTCCTGAGTTTATGAGGCCAGAAGGCGAGCATAAGAGATGGAATGAGCATCTACGGCGCGCATTATTGCACACACTTTGACACAAAATCATCCCCTTTCTGAAGGAATGGGATTTTTCTGTACAAAAATTGTATTTCTTTTCTACCCCAATCAAATAACATGATATTTATTTTATAAATTCATTTGGAGAATAAATAATAAACGCCCATTCATTAAAAATATAATTATGGGTATATTTAATAATTGAATTCATATGAAATATAAATAAATCATTCGCAAAAAATTAAAAACCGCAATAATAATCAAAGAGATGCCATTCCATTATCTTACAAATCATACGTCTGGAGAGTAGGATGATGAAGCGCATGATCTTTTATCTCTACAGAAATTTATATTTATGCGCCTCACTGCGAAATTACTCCTTCATGTGGAAGATATGAAAACGGAGCATTAATAATGGACTTTTCTTTTTCACCAAAATTGCTTGTTGTCGCGATGGCTGCAGCCCTTCCTGTCCTGGCCTACGCTGCGGATACAACAGCTTCCGCCACCGCGCGTAAAGGCTTTGCGGGATACGATCATCCTAACCAGTACCTGGTTACCCCGGCAACCAAAATTGCCGATAACATGATGCCGGTTATGCAGCATCCGGCGCAGGACAAACAAACTCAGCAGAAACTGGCTGAATTGCAGAAAAAAACCGGTAAGAAACCGAACGTGGTGATTTTCCTGCTGGATGATGTCGGCTGGATGGACGTCGGCTTTAACGGCGGCGGTGTGGCGGTGGGCAACCCAACGCCAGATATTGACGCCGTCGCCAGCCAGGGGTTAATTCTCACTTCTGCCTATTCGCAGCCAAGTTCTTCTCCAACCCGCGCCACTATTCTGACCGGGCAGTATTCCGTTCACCATGGCATTCTGATGCCACCGATGTATGGCATGCCTGGCGGGCTGGAAGGGCTCACCACGCTACCGCAACTGTTGCACGATCAGGGCTACGTGACGCAGGCCATCGGTAAATGGCACATGGGCGAAAATGAAGGCTCGCAGCCGCAGAATGTCGGCTTTGACGATTTCCGCGGCTTTAATTCGGTATCGGATATGTACACCGAGTGGCGTGACGTGAACGTTAACCCGGAAGTGGCACTCAGCCCGGCACGTTCGGAATACATCAAAAAACTGCCGTTCAGCAAGGATGATGTTCACGCCGTACGCGGTGGTAAGCAGGAAGCCGTTGCCGATATCACGCCGAAGTATATGGAAGATCTCGATCAGCGCTGGATGAAATACGGCGTCGACTTTATCAATAAGATGGCGAAGAGCGATAAACCATTCTTCCTCTACTACGGTACGCGCGGTTGCCACTTCGATAACTACCCGAATGCGAAATACGCGGGCAGTTCTCCGGCGCGCACCTCCTACAGCGATTGCATGGTTGAGATGAATGATATCTTCGCCAATCTGTATAAAACGCTGGAAAAAACCGGTCAGCTCGAGAATACGCTGATTGTTTTCACCTCCGATAACGGCCCGGAAGCGGAAGTGCCGCCGCATGGTCGTACGCCGTTCCGCGGCTCTAAAGGATCAACCTGGGAAGGCGGCGTGCGCGTACCAACGTTTGTTTACTGGAAAGGAATGATTCAGCCGCGTAAATCTGATGGCATTGTCGATCTCGCCGACCTGTTCCCGACCACGCTGGATCTGGCCGGGCATCCGGGCGCGGAAGTGGCGAAACTGGTACCGAAGACCACCTTTATCGATGGCGTAGACCAGACCTCGTTCTTCGTAGGCGACAATGGTCAGTCTAATCGTAAGGCCGAGCACTATTTCCTGAATGGTCAGTTGGCGGCGGTTCGTATGGATGAGTTCAAGTACCATATGGTCATCCAACAGCCGTATGCCTTTACACAAAGTGGTTATCAGGGCGGTTTCACCGGCGCCGTGATGCCAACCGCCGGCTCAATGGTCTTTAACCTCTACACCGATCCACAGGAGTCTGATTCTATCGGGGTGCGTCATATCCCGATGGGTGTGCCGCTGCAAACAGAAGCGCATGCCTACATGGAGATTCTGAAGAAGTATCCACCTAAAGTGCAGATCAAACTGTAACGCATGGACACAAGCCCGCCGATCATCAGCGGGCTTTTTTATTTTTGCGGAAAAATCAGATGCGCCTTCATGATATCGCTGGCCGGGCGGCCGCTGGCGATCAGGTCGCGCATCGCTTTCAGATAGGGTGGTAAATGGCGGAAGTAGTGACGGAATCCCTCGCAGAGATAGTTTATATCGCCGTCATTTCCGGGCATAAAGCGATGCCTGGGACAACCCCCCCAGCACGCTTTTAATACGTCGCACTGCTTGCAGGCCAATGGCAGGCGCGCATATTTATCCTGCCCAAACTGCTGCTGAGCGGGAACATCAATCATATCTGCAAAGGTGTGGTGATGAAGATTGCCGAGATGATATTTCGGGTAAACGTAGTGATCGCAAGCGTAAACATCGCCGTTATGCTCCACCACCACCGAGCGTCCGCAGGTGGGCTGATGATGACAAACCGCGCCTGGCGCGCCGACAAAGTTAGCGAATGCCCATTCAATGTTCATTACAAAGACAGTGCCAACATCGCGCTGGATCCAGCGTTCGAACACCGCCGTCAGGAATTCACCGTACGCTCTCGGACGGACTGACCATTCCGTGACCCCCTCTGCCGCGCTTTCGCTTCCGGGCCCATGCAAAGAAAGGCCTGCTTTGGCTTCCCACGTTCCGGCTTGTCGCTCAACCACCGGAATAAACTGGATAAACTGCACCCCAGCCTCGCAGAGAAAATCATACACTTTTCGCGGTTCCAGCGCGCTTTGCCGGTTTACGCAGGCCAGCACGTTGTAGTCAACGCCGTGTTTTTGGAGTAACGACAGTGCGCGCATCACCAGCTTGTGCGTCGGCTTTCCGCCTTTGGTCAGGCGATATGCATTGTGAATATCTGCCGGGCCATCCAGCGACAGGCCGATTAAAAAGTGATGCTCCAGGAAAAAGGTACACCACTCATCATCCAGCAGCACGCCGTTGGTTTGAAAACTGTTACTGATGCGCCGACCCGCGCCATATTTCGCCTGTAATGCCACTGCACGCCGGTAAAAGTCTAGCCCCAGCAACGTCGGCTCACCTCCTTGCCAGGTAAACGCCACCTCAGCCTGCCCTTCAACGGCAGCAATATAGTTTTTGATGTAAGCATCCAGCGTCGCATCGTTCATCCGCGAGCACGTACCAGCGTCGGAATAAAGCGCCTGCTTTTCCAGGTAGAAACAGTAAGTACAGTTGAGGTTGCATTCGGATCCGCTGGGTTTCGCCATCGCATGAAACGCGCGGATTGGGATCTGGTGTGACATCGTCGCCATCCTTAAGCATCAGAATCCGCCATCATAGTGATATGCAGATTTGCGAAAGGGGCGTTTTTTGCGAATGGCGGGAAATTCAGAAATGTGCGCGATGCGCAGAAAACAAAAAACCCCGCCGAAGCGGGGTTCAAAATTGGTCGGCGAGAGAGGATTCGAACCTCCGACCCACTGGTCCCAAACCAGTTGCGCTACCAAGCTGCGCTACTCGCCGAAATACTGCTTTTTGAATTTTTAGTTCAATCTTTAAAGTCGTGGTGCGAGGGGGGGGACTTGAACCCCCACGTCCGTAAGAACACTAACACCTGAAGCTAGCGCGTCTACCAATTCCGCCACCTTCGCATTGTCACAACTTTTAAATAATGGGGTGGCTAATGGGATTCGAACCCACGACAACTGGAATCACAATCCAGGGCTCTACCAACTGAGCTATAGCCACCACTGCAAATCTTTTACGCGGTTATCAAAACCACCGCAGCTCCAGCACCGGGTAAATGGTGCGCCCGACAGGATTCGAACCTGAGACCTCTGCCTCCGGAGGGCAGCGCTCTATCCAGCTGAGCTACGGGCGCTTAGCGCCGTTGCGGGGTCGGATAATACGGACTTCCCACCCCGCTGTCTAGTGCCTTTTTAAAGAAAATTATCGTTTGCTCAGGGTTTGTGCGTTTTGTCGCTTATTTCTCCACTTTTTGCAGATCCACTCCCCGATTCAGGCCAAAAACTTTATAAACCAGGGTAACGGCCACTAAAAAGAGGATCCCGACAAACAGCGACATGCGGGTATCTTCGTTAATTCCCATGCCGATCAGCACACAAACCAGGAACGCCATCGTTAAATAGTTGGCCCACGGGAAGAGCAGCGAGCGGAACGGATGGCTGGCAATCGCTTCTTTGTGCGCGCGACGGAAGCGAATCTGGCTAATCAGAATCACAAACCACGGTACCATGCCCGGCAGAACGCTGGCGCTATACACATAAACAAACACGCGCTGCGGGTTTGGAATGATGTAGTTGAGGCAGGAGCCAATCAGCAGAATCACAATAGAGAGCGCAACCCCCGCCGCCGGAACACCGCTGCGCGAAACTTTCGCCATCGCCGCAGGAAGCTGACGGTTCTTCGCCAGCGCGTAAAGCATACGGCCACAGCTGTACATCCCGCTGTTACAGCCGGAAAGTGCCGCCGTCAGTACTACAAAGTTAATAATTCCCGCCGCGGCCGTAATACCAATTTTGGCGAAAGTCAGGACAAACGGGCTGCCGTTAGTGCCGATTTCATTCCATGGGAAGATGGTGACAATGACAAAGATCGCACCGACATAGAAAATCAGGATACGCCACAGCACCTTACCTACCGCGCTGCGCAGGGTGACCTGCGGGTTTTTCGCTTCACCTGCGGTCATGCCGATTAATTCAACGCCCTGATAGGAGGCGACCACGATACAGAGCGCCGTCAGGAAGCCTTTCCAGCCACCCGCAAAGAAGCCGCCGTGTGCCGTGAGGTTTTCAAAACCAATCGAGTGGCCGCCGTTACCGAAGCCGAAGAAGATCACGCCGAGGCCAATCACAATCATCACTATGATGGTGGTGACTTTAATCATCGCGAACCAGAACTCAATTTCACCGTACAGGCGCACCGCCGCCAGGTTCGCCAGCGCCACCAGCCCGACGGCAATCAACGCCGGTATCCACTGCGCCATCTCCGGGAACCAGAACTGTACATAGACACCAATGGCGGTAATTTCCGAGATCCCCACCGCCATCCACATAAACCAGTAGGACCACGCGGTGAGATAGCCAAAGAACGGGCTCATATAGCGGTGCGCGTAAACGGCGAACGACCCGGTGACCGGCTCGATAAACAGCATTTCGCCCATTGAACGCATAATGAAGAAGACAAATACCCCAGCCAAAATGTAGGCCAGCAGTACTGACGGACCAGCCCACTTAAGTGTACTTGCAGCACCCATGAACAAGCCGACACCAATGGTGCCGCCAAGGGCGATTAATTCAATGTGACGGGCTTCCAGACCGCGCTGGAGCTCCGGTTTTTTCTCTGCCATAAATCCTCTTGTGTTTGCATGATTTCCGGTCATTGCCGGTTATTTTTATGTGTAAAACGCATAACGCTTACAGGTAGGGGGATATCAAAAAACAGACGGATTTTCCATCAAGGGTGCGAATGGTTTAACAATTTTTGATAAATGGCAAACAAAGTATTAAATATGCGAATGAATCGCGCAAATATTGCGCAATCATTCACATTTTCAGGAAAGGATTACAGCTGATTGGTGTAGTGCCAGCGCAGATAGCGCAACAGGCGGAGCTGGCGGGTAATGCGGCTCGGCTGTGAAAGCAGACGGTAAAGCCACTCCAGCCCCAGATTCTGCCAGAACTTCGGCGCGCGCTTCACGTGGCCGGTAAAGACATCGTAGGTGCCACCCACGCCCATATAGAGCGCATCCGGATAGATTTCACGGCAGTCACGCATCAGGATCTCCTGCTTAGGCGAGCCCATAGCGACGGTGACAATTTTCGCCCCGCTGTCGCGAATGCGCTCAAACAGCGCCTGCCGTTGTTCCGGTTTAAAATAGCCGTCCTGCGTGCCGACCAGATTCACATTCCACTGCTGACGGAGCTTCGCTTCCGTTTGGGCCATCACTTCCGGTTTCCCCCCCACCAGAAAGACTGGCGTACCCTCTCTGCCCGCCCGTTCCATTAAGGCTTCCCAGAGATCGGCTCCGGCCACGCGCGAGACGTCCGCCTGCGGGTATTTTTTGCGTACCGAGCGCACCACGCTGATGCCATCGGCGTACTTATATTCCGCCGCGTTAATAAGCGTGCGGACGTCGGCGTTATCTTCCGCCGTCAGCATTTTCTCGGCGTTAATCGCCACCAGCGTGCCGCTTTTGAGCTGCCCATCGGCATAAAGAAAGTCCAGCGCATGCTGCATGTTGCGCCAGCCGACAAGCTTCAGACCGCGCAGCTCGTAGGTTGGCGCGGTATGTGAATCAGTCATGAGTATCCTTTTCAAACATGCTTAAGCTGTTTAAATCGCTGGTGAACCAGCCCCGCGCTTTCAAACAGCCAGTACAACAGTTTTGCCACCAGTAAACAGAGGCCAAAAACAACCAGGAAAAAGACCACGCGCGAAACAAATGAATCCAGTCCTTCCCTCGCCAGCACGATCATATTGAAGATAGCGCCAAAACAGAAACTGTGCAGAATGGCCGCTTTATAGCGGTTGGTCTCTTCATTACCCAGCATGTAGAGCCAGTCGAACCACTTAATGATAAGCCCCACCACCACCGCGCCCAGTGGGATAAACCACACGCCGCCCATCACCACCAGCGAACCAATCAGCGTCGGGGAAATTGCCAGCCCGGAGTGGTTATTCAGCACTTCCCAGGTGAAGTAGTTGGCGGTATTGAGCACAACGCCGGGACGGTCTGGCCACAGCCAGGTTGGAATGAAGACATAGAAGTCGCGCGCAATCGGCGCCAGCCCCTGGAAATCAATTTTGTCGTAGTTCTGCAACAGCAGCGCCAGGTTTTCCCACGGCGAGAAAGTATCACGCGTCAGATAAAGGAACGTGTAGAACGCTTCGTCGCCACTCACGTTCATGCCATAGCGCTTCAGCGCCAGCCAGAACATGCCGACAATCCCCATCACGCCCGCCGCCACCAGCATCCACAACGAGATCCAGCCGCGAATAATGCCAATAAACAGGAAGATGGCGAAGGCGATAATAATGTTGGCGCGCGTGCCGCCGACAATGGCGTAGGTCAGTAAACCAAATGCCACGGTGCTGAGCAGGAAGAAGATCCACGCTTTCCAGCCAGGACGCAGGAAGTACACCACCAGCATCGCCGGAATAAAGAAGTAGAAGAAACGCTTCAGTGCTACGCCGGACACTTCGCTGGAGAAAATCTGGCTGTACGAGCGCAGCTTAAACAGCAGGAAGCCGTTATGCATAAAGAAGATGCCAACCGTCAGTAGCGCCAGCCCCATCAGCAGGATCCACGTCAGGTTAGTCTCTACCCGGTTCATGGTGAACAGCGGCCTGCGCGGTACGCCGGACGACGCCGGACGCAGGCGCGTTTTATAACTCACGTAGTACACGGCGTAGAAACAGACCGAGGCCAGCAGCGTTTGCAGCAGAACTTCCGGCGGCGCAACGCCCACGTCAAAGCGGAACACCAGCGTACAGGTGAGCGGGAAGCCGAAGAAGAACGTGAGTAGAAACAGCAACGAGAAGAAAACGTTGAAGTTAAAACGCACCCGACGAAACTCAAACCAGGTGAGCGTGCCGATAAACAGTGACGACAGCAGCCACACCACAAACAGGCCAGTGAATTGCATTTCCGTCATGTCGGCTCTCCGGCGGCTAAACGCAGGGCACGATGCCAGGGCCCCAGATAGTTCGGACGGAAGAAAGTAATCGCGCTTTTATCCACCAGCGCCAGTTGACGCTGGGCCTCACGCACAACCGCTTCATCCAGCGCGTCTTCCGTAAACAGAACCGGGATGTGCTGCTCAGTCATATCCTGCCAGAAGGGATTCTGCCGATTGAGCACGCAGGGTACACCCGCCTGAATCAACAGACACAGCGTGCCAATGCCCTGCTGGCGGGCAAAAATAAAATAGCCCAGGTCGCAGCGGCGTAATAACGCCAGATAGTCGTCAAATTCCAGCTTTTCGCTGAGAATTTGCAGATTCATTTCGCTAAACAGCGCCAGCCCGGCGGCACGCACCTCATTAATGTACGCGTCGTTATTGGCCGGATAGCCCATCGGCACAATTACCGTGACCGTGTCGCCAAACTGCTGATGTACCGCTTTTAACGCGGCGATATGCTCGTTACTGCGATCGCCGGAGTTCCCTACCAGAATGGTGAGTTTCCCGCTACGCGGCGCGCCCGGTGCCAGCGTATTTAACGCCGGATCCATGCGTGTCGGGAAGTAAAGCAGTTCACCGTGTACGCGAGGGTGTATACGAGCAAAATAGCTGAGATCGCCGCGCGTGGCGAATACACATCCCACCCGCGCCTGTGCCATGCGGCGCAGCGGATAGAACAGACGGAACTTCAGCCCCTGAGAGACTTCGTAGAGATCCGCCCCCCAAATGTGCCAGTTAAACTGCGCAGGTTTGATACCGCCACTCAGCAGCGCCAGCCACAGGCCCGTATTGAACTGGCCGTGGAAAAAGAAATGCTGCGCGCGTGATGCCTTCGCCCGCGCGACCACCGCTTTTGCCAGCGTCGCTTTATCGGGGTAGCACTCGATGGCCAGAGCGGTGTATGTCGCCACCAGGCTTTCGTCACGACTCACCACCATAAACTGGCGCGCATGTTCGCTGGTGCCTGCCAGTTCTTCAGAAAAGAAGCGGAGTACGGTCTGGTTGTGGTGAGGGATATCCGATCCCAGAACATGTATCAGTGCTGTCATAGCCGTTTACGCCAGATTAAAAACGCGCCGCAACAAAGGGCGAAATAAAAAATGTAGGTTGCCATATAGGCTTGTGCCGCGCCCAGCGCGCCATGCGCCGGTATCAGCCAGTGTGAAAACGCAGTAAGCAGCGTAAACTGGCTGATTTCCGCAAGGATATACAGGCGCAGCGACGCTTTGGCAATCACCAGATAACCAAATACGTAAGCGCCGACTTTCAGCACATCGCCCACCAACTGCCACGCAAACAGGTCGCGCATAGCGGCAAACTTCGCGGAGAAGAGCAGCCAGATAGCGAAATCGCGCAATATCCAAACGGTAAAACTCGCCGCCGCGACGGCGGGTAAGACAAACTTAAGGGATCGGAGGATTTCACGGGTAATCTCCGATTTTCCTGTCAATCGCGATAACGTAGGCAGCAAATAGACGCTAAAAGACGCCGTAATAAATTGCAGGTAAGCATCGGATATACTGCTTACCCCCTGCCAAATCCCCACTTCATTCCAGCTATAATGCGCCGCCATCAGGTTTCGCATCATCACATACGCCACGGGAAGCGTAACCGAGGTGATGAGCGCCATCAGGGTGAATTTGCCTAATTGACCGGCAAGCCACGTGTCCCACCGCGGCTTCAGGTATCCCCACGGAATGGTGCCGCGACGCGTCAACATGACCGCCGCCGGGATAACGATCAGCGCCGGAACCAGCGCCAGGCCGAGCAGCGCGCCCTGATATCCACCAAAGAGATAACAGGCGTAATAGGCAACAACACCAATAAAACTCCCGGCAATCAGGGAGAGCGCATTGCCCGCCGCATCGCGAAAGCCTTTCATCAATGCCAGCAGCAGGTTTGCCCACGCGATGCCCATCTGTACCAGCGCAACCAGACGCACCAGCCCCTGATATTCCGTATGACCAAACAGCGCCTGGCTGACAGGTGCTGCAGCCAGCAGGAAAACGAGAGCGAGTAGCGTGGAGAACCCCAACACCATCGCCGACGAGGTACCGACCACTTTACGCAGTTGTGTCGGGTCGTCATGATGCTGGGCAACAAATTTAGTAACGCCGTTAAAAATCCCCGCGCCCGCCAGCACGCCTAATACAGTGACCAGCTGACGGAAGTTACCCGCCTGCCCCACGCCCGACGGCCCGAATGAGACCGCCAGCAGTTTGACCACCAGCAGGCCAACACCAATTTTTACCAGCGTGGACGCGGCGGTCCACACGGAAGCTTTAGCCAGTGACATATCAGGCGAAGTAGTTCAGCAGCGTATTGATCACCGTGCGCTGATTGACCGCCGCCAGATTGTAGAACAGCGGCAGACGGAGCAAACGCTCGCTTTCCTGGGTGGTGAAGCGATCTTCCCCATGGAATTCGCCAAACTTCTCACCTGCCGGACAGGTATGCAGCGGAATGTAGTGGAAGACCGCCAGAATTTCGGCTTCTTTCAGGAAAGCGATAAGCTTGCTGCGATCGTCATTATCACGCAGTTTGATATAGAACATGTGCGCATTGTGACCGCAGTTTTCCGGCACCGACGGCAGTTCAATACGCCCGGATTTCGCCAGCGGTTGCAACGCGTCATAGTAGGTTTGCCATAGCGCCAGGCGCTGTTGGTTAATACGTTCCGCCGCTTCCAGCTGTGCCCACAAATAGGCCGCCTGGAGATCGGACATCAGGTAGCTCGAGCCGATATCACGCCAGGTGTATTTGTCTACCAGGCCGCGGAAAAACTGGCTGCGGTTGGTGCCTTTCTCGCGGATGATCTCCGCACGTTCCACCAGCGCTTTATCGTTGATTAACGTCGCGCCGCCTTCTCCGCCTGCGGTGTAGTTTTTGGTTTCATGGAAGCTAAAGCAGCCAATATGACCGATAGATCCCAGCGCGCGGCCTTTATAGGTCGACATCACGCCCTGTGCAGCGTCTTCAACGACAAACAGATTATGCTTTTTCGCGATGGCCATAATGGTGTCCATTTCACAGGCCACGCCTGCGTAATGCACCGGCACAATCGCGCGGGTTTTATCGGTGATTGCTGCTTCGATCAGCGTTTCATCGATATTCATGGTGTCTTTACGCACATCCACGAAGACAATTTTGGCTCCGCGCAGGACAAACGCGTTGGCGGTAGAAACGAAGGTGTAGCTGGGCATGATAACTTCGTCGCCCGGCTGGATATCCAGCAGCAGCGCCGCCATCTCCAGCGATGCGGTGCAGGACGGCGTCAGCAGCACTTTCGCGCTGCCAAAATGCTGCTCCATCCACTGCTGGCAGCGGCGGGTAAAACCCCCATCGCCGCACAGTTTGCCGCTGCCCATCGCGGATTGCATATAGTCGAGTTCGGTTCCCACCACCGGCGGGGCGTTAAATGGAATCATGGTGTCACCTGTATAACCAGTATGCGGTGCTGACAATATTCGCCCCGCTTTGAATGTAGCGTTTCAGTGCTGCGGTATTGCCGATTTGCGTCGCAACCCGCAGCGTCGACAGGCCGCGCGTCTGCGCCCAGTATAGTGCTGCCTGCATTAATTCTGCGCCCGCGCCGCGCCCGGCCAGCAGGCCAATACGCGCCTCACTGGCGTTCAATTTACGTAGCGAAACAAATGCGCGGATCGTGCCGTCATCGTGGCGGAAAACCAGACATTGATCGTCGAACGCGCCTTTTACCGCGTTTTCAATCCACTGCGCGTAAAACCGCCCGCTGGCGTCGATGGCATACCACGGCGCGCGAAAACGGCTTTGCGCGAATGCCTGTGCGGCAAGCTGTCGCAGTTGCGGAATATCGTCAACCGTCGCCACCCCGGCAGATGAATGGGCAACGGCTTTAACCGTCAGCGCCAAATCGACCTCGCCTTCCACCAATTGAAAACCCAGCTGTTGTAATGCATCCAGCCGATCTGTCTGATGAGCGGCGATTTTAGCCTGCACGCGCGACCAGCCGTTGAGTGCTTCCGGCGTCAACGGTTCGGCCTGTTCGTCAAAACAAACCTTCGCGCTGTTGATGCCGAAGAACTGGTTTTCCCAGTTCAGCGGCTCAATATTGGCGCGGACGGGCACGGAGCAACTCCAGCAGATATTGGCCGTAGCCGGTTTTGGCGAGCTGAGCGGCGGCGCGCTTAACGCCTTCGTCATCAAGCCAGCCGTTACGCCAGGCGATCTCTTCCAGGCAGGCAATTTTGAACCCCTGGCGTTTTTCCACTGTCTGCACAAACATACTCGCTTCGATCAGGCTGTCGTGCGTACCGGTATCAAGCCAGGCAAAGCCACGCCCCAGCAGCTCGACGGTGAGTTTTCCCTCTTCCAGGTACATCTGGTTGATAGAGGTAATCTCCAGTTCACCGCGTTCGGAAGGTTTTACCCGTTTCGCGTACTCCACCACATTGCTGTCATAGAAATAGAGGCCGGTTACCGCCCAGTTGGATTTTGGCTGCTTAGGTTTTTCTTCCAGCGAAACCGCGCGAAAGTTGTCGTCAAATTCCACGACGCCAAAGCGTTCCGGGTCCATCACCTGATAGCCAAAGACCGTTGCGCCTTCGGTTCTTGTGGCGACACTGCGTAATTTCGGGCTAAAGCCCTGACCAAAGAAGATGTTATCGCCCAACACCAGGCAAGAAGGTTCGCCGTTGAGGAACGTTTCGCCAATGATAAACGCCTGCGCCAGCCCATCCGGGCTCGGCTGTTCTGCATACTCGAGATGAATACCGAACTCGCTACCATCGCCCAGCAGGCGCTGGAAATAGCCTTTATCTTCAGGCGTGGTAATGATCAGAATGTCGCGGATCCCCGCCAGCATCAGCACTGACAGCGGATAGTAGATCATCGGCTTATCATAAACGGGCAGTAGCTGTTTCGATACGCCGCGCGTAATAGGATGCAGGCGAGTACCGGACCCGCCTGCCAGGATAATACCTTTCATCCGTTTTCTCCTCCGGGTTAACCCTTCAGACCTAAACGTTCGCCCTGATAGCTGCCGTCCTGCACCTGTTTCCACCAGGTTTCGTTGGCAAGATACCATTGCACGGTTTTGCGCATTCCGCTTTCGAACGTCTCTTCAGGCACCCAGCCCAGTTCACGTTCGATTTTCGATGCATCGATTGCATAACGCAGGTCGTGCCCCGGACGGTCAGCAACATAAGTGATGAGATCGCGATAGTGTGCAACGCCCTGCGGCTTGTGCGGCACCAGCTCTTCAAGCAGGGCACAAATAGTCTCGACCACCTCAAGGTTTTTACGTTCGTTATGGCCGCCAATATTGTAGGTTTCGCCAACGGCACCTTTTGTCGCTACCCGATACAGCGCGCGCGCGTGGTCATCCACATACAGCCAGTCGCGGATCTGCTGACCATTGCCATAAACCGGAAGCGATTTCCCCGCCAACGCATTGAGGATCATCAACGGAATCAGTTTTTCCGGGAAGTGGTACGGGCCATAGTTGTTCGAGCAGTTCGTAATGAGCGTTGGCAGGCCATAGGTACGCAGCCATGCGCGCACCAGATGGTCGCTGCTTGCCTTCGACGCGGAGTAAGGGCTGCTGGGCGCGTAGGGCGTGGTTTCGGTAAAGAAATCATCGGCGGAATGCAGATCGCCATACACTTCATCGGTCGAGATATGATGGAAGCGAAATGCGGATTTCTTCTCATCAGCCAGCGTGTTCCAGTAGCTTCTCGCCGCTTCCAGCAACGTGTAGGTACCAACAATATTGGTTTCGATAAAAGCCGCCGGGCCGTCAATAGAGCGGTCGACATGGCTTTCCGCCGCCAGATGCATCACCACATCCGGCTGGTATTCGCCAAAGACGCGCGTGAGCGCCGCGCTGTCACAGATATCAACCTGCTCAAACGCAAAACGCTCGCTGTCCGCGACGGGGGCCAACGACGCGAGGTTCCCCGCGTAAGTGAGCTTATCGACCACCACAACAGAATCTGCCGTCTGTTCAATGATATGACGAACAACCGCCGAGCCGATAAAACCGGCCCCGCCAGTGACCAGAATTCGTTTCAACGCCACACCCCTTTCGCATCGACGATAAACGACTGAGTGACGTTCCTGGCGGCGATGGCTTTAAATTCATTGTGATCGACCAGCATGACGATCACGTCTGCCTGAGCCAGCGCATCGTCGGTAGAAACCAGCGTGCATAGCCCGTCGAGTTTTTTCGGCAACTGATGAATATTCGGTTCAACGACCAGCGTTTCACCGGCGTGCCATTGGGCAATCAGTTCGGCGATTTCCATGGCCGGGCTTTCACGCAGGTCATCAATATTCGGTTTGAATGCCAGGCCAAAACAGGCAATTTTCAGTTCGCTGGCACGTTTGTTGGTCGCCGCCAGGCAATCCGCCACGTTGGCTTTAACCTGATCAATCACCCAGAACGGTTTGTGATCGTTCACTTCGCGAGCGGTGCGAATCAAGCGCGCCTGCTGCGGGTTCTGCGCCACGATAAACCACGGATCGACAGCGATGCAGTGACCGCCCACACCAGGGCCCGGTTGGAGGATGTTTACGCGCGGGTGACGATTCGCCAGACGAATCAGCTCCCAGACGTTGATCCCCTGATCGGCGCAAATCAGCGACAATTCGTTAGCAAAGGCGATGTTTACGTCGCGGAAGCTGTTTTCCGTCAACTTGCACATTTCTGCCGTGCGAGCGTTAGTGACTACACATTCGCCTTCAAGAAAAATGTTATACAACTCGCTGGCACGCGCGGAGCACACCGGCGTCATACCACCAATCACGCGGTCATTTTTGATAAGCTCAACCATCACCTGCCCTGGCAATACGCGCTCCGGGCAATACGCGATATTGATATCCGATTTTTCGCCAGCCTGCTGCGGGAAGGTGAGATCCGGGCGAAGATCGGCCAGCCACGCGGCCATTTGCTCCGTCGCGCCTACCGGCGAGGTCGACTCAAGTATCACCAGCGCGCCTTTTTTCAGCACTGGCGCAATCGACTTCGCCGCCGCTTCAACAAAGATCATATCCGGTTCATGATCGCCTTTAAACGGCGTCGGTACCGCAATCAGGTAGGCATCGGCTTCAACTGGCGTGGTGGTCGCACGCAGATGTCCCGCGCTTACCGCTGTCTTCACAACGCTGTCGAGGTCTGGCTCAACGATATGAATTTCGCCACGGTTAATTGTATCAACCGCGTGCTGGTTGATATCCACACCGACGACCTCTTTTTGCCGGGATGCAAAGGCCGCCGCAGTAGGGAGGCCAATATAACCAAGACCAATTACCGAGATGGTTGAGAAACTCATAGCGTTACCTGATTATTTTTAAGGGCTGATAAGATACGTTCGCATGCCTGGCCGTCACCATACGGGTTATGTGCCCGGCTCATCGCCTGATATTCGTTTTCATCGTGCAACAGGCGCGACACTTCGTCGACAATCCGGCGGCTGTCGGTGCCCACCAGGCGTACCGTCCCCGCGTCAATCGCTTCCGGGCGCTCGGTGGCGTCACGCATCACCAGCACCGGTTTGCCCAGTGATGGTGCTTCCTCCTGAATTCCACCGGAATCGGTGAGAATCAACCAGGCGTGATTCATCAACCAGACGAAAGGCAGATAATCCTGCGGCTCAATCAGAATGACGTTTTTCACATGCCCCAGGATGCGGTTCACCGGCTCGCTAACGTTCGGGTTGAGATGCACTGGGTAGACAATTTGCACATCCGGATGGGTGGCCGCGATTTCAGCCAGCGCGTGGCAAATATGTTCAAACCCGCGGCCAAAACTTTCGCGGCGGTGACCGGTAACCAGAATCATCTTTTTACCGTTCGCTAAGAAAGGATAGCGCCGGGAGAGTTCATTACGCAGCGTTTCGTTGTTCAGCACGCGATCGCGCACCCAAAACAGCGCATCGATAACCGTATTACCGGTGACAAAAATACGCGTGTCGGCAATGTTCTCTTTCAGCAGATTCTGGCGCGACGTTTCCGTCGGCGCGAAGTGATACATGGCCAGATGCCCGGTCAAAGTACGGTTGGCTTCTTCCGGCCACGGGGAGTAGAGGTTACCCGTACGCAACCCGGCTTCTACGTGACCGACTGGGATACGTTGATAGAACGCGGCCAGACTCGCGGCTGCGGTGGTGGTGGTGTCGCCGTGCACCAGCACGACATCCGGTTTGAATGATTCCAGAACCGGCTTTAATCCTTCAAGGATTCGACAGGTAATTTCCGTCAGCCCCTGACCCGGACTCATAATGTTGAGGTCGTAATCAGGGACAATAGAGAAAAGATTTAGCACCTGATCGAGCATCTCTCGATGCTGTGCGGTGACACAGACCTTGGCCTCAAAATGAGGATCTCTTGCCAGCGCATGAACCAAAGGCGCCATCTTGATCGCCTCCGGACGCGTACCAAATACAGTCAGTACTTTCACATCGATTCTCTTCGATTGGATGAGACAGGCCCATCGCCTTTCATTAAGACGATGCTGTTACTGGACGCGACGACGCGTCAGCGCAACACCCGCACCGACCAGCGCACCCACGATACCCCACATCGCCATCAGGAATGCGCGGCGTGGACTGGTGCGTTTTACAGGTTCTTCTGGCGTACGCAAATAACGATATGTCTGAAAGCGCGGGTCGAGTGTTGGCCCAACATTGAGCGTGTTGAGCATAGCGCGACCCTGATCGTACTCCAGATCGTAGGTCGGCCCGCTGGCCTGAAGGTTTTCCAGACGCGCCTGTAACATCGGGCGGCCCAGCATAAACAGTTCGGAATCCGGCAGCTCTTCGGCGGGAACGTCGGTTTCGCTGCGGGAAATATTGTGTTGCTCCGCGACTTTCAGTGCAGACTCGACACTGTGAATGCGGCGATTAAAGATGGTCTGCGCCACTTCTTCCTGGCGTTTCACCTGCGCTTTCATCTGAATAGTCCGCGCAGCCCAGGCACCTTTAAGCTCATCGTTAAGATGACCCGCCGCACGCTGGCTGGCGAATGCGACATACTGGCGCAAGAGGTTGTTGGCGTCCGGCGCGGTTTCCGCCGTCAGCTTCACGCTGTCGCTGACACTTTTAAGCACGTCACCCGGCATAAACTGAATGTCGTTGATAAGCTCATCAAGCAATGCCGCATCGGCGCGAGAATTGCCTACCATACGCTGCTTGTAATAATCGGTCTGCGACCAGAAATCGCGGCGCGTATCCCAGGAGGCGAGTTGCATAATGAACTCTTTGTACGCCTCATCCATTACTGAAGGCTGGATAGTGCCCGCCGGGCTCGCCTTCGCATCCAGATTACGCAGGAATTGCTGTTGGGAGTAGTAGCCACCCAGCATGTTTACCGTAGGACGATCGGTAATCGCCGTCGCGCTCCACTCCTGACGGGCAAAAAAGGTATAAATCAGGACGATGACGGCAAAGAGAACCGCAAAGCCAATAATCCAACGTTTTCCCGACCATAACGTGCGAAACAGACCGCGAATATCCAGTTCATTCTCAGCACTCTGCGATTGTGCTTTCGGTAATGGTTGAGTCATTACATCCCCAGTATTACTTGGTTAAGTTTTGTGTTTTGCCACTGTTGCGGCGCATTCTTCGCTTCACGCGCTTGATAAAACGCGCCACTTTCCACGCTCTTTTGATGCAATAACCATACAGGAAAAAAGCGACCAAAAATAATATGAGCATGGCCCATTCCGGGACGAAATGCGTATACTCGGCAGCCACGCCGATTGAGGCCAGAAGCGCAGCGGCAAGCGTAATGAGTACAAATGCCTGACGGGAAGTAAAACCGGCGCGCATGATCAGGTGATGAATATGCTGACGGTCTGGTGAGAAGGGGCTCATTCCTTTGCGCAGACGACGATACATGATGGCCACCATGTCCATCAGCGGGATAGCGATAATCCACAAGGCGGTAACCGGGCTGATAGGATGGCGCTGACCCTGCGTGGTTTCCAGCAGGATCCAGATAACGGTGAAGCCGATAAGCGTACTGCCCGCATCGCCCATAAAGACTTTATAACGGCGGCCAAGGATACCAAGGTTAAGCATGATATACGGCAGAATGGCGGCAATCATCGCAAAGCACCACATTGCCAGGCTGGTCTGACCGTCAAACCACAGAATCAGTCCCATCGCCGCAAAGGAAACGCAGGAGAGCCCACCCAGCAGCCCATCAATGCCATCCACCATATTAAAGGCGTTGATAGCGGCCCATACGGCGAACAGCGTGAGGAAGAAACCGAACGGCCCCAGCACCAGTTCCCAGGAACCGAAGATATAGCCCAGGCTGCTAAGATAGAGTTTGCCCACCACCATCATCACAATGCCAATCAGCGCCTGAATCGTGGCGCGAATTTTCACACTGATATCAAAACGGTCGTCCAGCGCACCGATAAATACCAGAACGCCGGCGCAGGCCAGGTAGAGTTCAGCGTGAGGGATGTAGTAATCCACGATACCGAAGGTGAAGCAGATCCCTGCATACACAGAAATCCCACCAACCAGAGGGATTAAACCCTGGTGGCGCTTACGGTAGTTAGGTTTGTCCACCAAACCCACTTTTTTTGCTGCTTTACGCGCAAAGAAGAGGAACAAGGTCGTGAACAGAAAAATACTGATCAGATCAGCACCAACGGTAAGCAAACTCACAATATAAACTCGCAGAGAATATTAATAGCGAAAGTATACCCACGATACGCCTTCATCAGAAGAGGAAGTCGGATGAGATTTGCCGAAAATTGACTGATTTACAACCAATTCTACGAACAAAGCAATCCTGACGCCGTAAAGGATAACTATCAGTGATAAATTTGTTATTGATTGACAGTATGGAACCACAAAATAAAAACGCCACGCAAAGCGTGGCGTTTTTCTACTCAACGATGTTTACGAACGTTTCATCATGTCGAAGAAGTCGTCGTTGGTTTTGGTCATCGCCAGCTTATTGATGAGGAATTCCATCGCATCGATTTCGCCCATCGGGTGAATGATTTTGCGCAGGATCCACATTTTCTGCAGCTCTTCCTGAGTGGTGAGCAGCTCTTCTTTACGGGTACCGGAACGGTTGTAGTCGATAGCCGGGAAGACGCGTTTTTCAGCAATCTTACGAGAGAGGTGCAGTTCCATGTTGCCTGTACCTTTAAACTCTTCGTAGATAACTTCGTCCATTTTGGAACCGGTATCGATCAGCGCCGTGGCGATGATGGTCAGGCTGCCGCCCTCTTCCACGTTACGCGCGGCACCGAAGAAGCGTTTCGGGCGGTGCAGGGCGTTGGCGTCCACACCACCGGTCAACACTTTACCGGAAGCCGGGACGACGGTGTTGTAGGCACGCGCCAAACGGGTGATGGAGTCGAGCAAAATGATAACGTCTTTCTTGTGCTCAACCAGGCGTTTCGCCTTCTCGATAACCATTTCCGCAACCTGAACGTGGCGAGATGCCGGTTCGTCAAAGGTAGAAGCGACAACTTCACCTTTCACCAGTCGCTGCATCTCGGTCACTTCTTCCGGACGTTCGTCAATCAGCAGTACCATCAGTACGCAGTCCGGGTGGTTGTAGGCGATGCTCTGCGCAATGTTCTGCAGCAGCATGGTTTTACCGGCTTTCGGCGGTGCCACAATCAGGCCACGCTGACCACGGCCAATTGGCGAGGCCAGATCCAGCACGCGTGCGGTTAAGTCTTCGGTAGAACCGTTACCACGTTCCATACGCAGACGAGAGTTTGCGTGCAGCGGGGTCAAGTTCTCGAACAGGATCTTGTTGCGCGAGTTTTCCGGCTTATCGTAGTTAACTTCGTTAACTTTCAACAGCGCAAAGTAACGCTCACCCTCTTTCGGAGGACGAATCTTACCAGAGATGGTATCACCTGTGCGGAGGTTGAAACGGCGGATTTGGCTGGGGGAAACGTAGATGTCATCAGGACCGGCGAGGTAGGAGCTGTCTGCAGAGCGGAGGAAACCAAATCCATCCTGCAATATCTCCAGTACGCCATCACCAAAGATATCTTCGCCACTCTTTGCGTGCTGCTTCAGGATGGCAAAAATAATGTCCTGCTTGCGCATACGGGCCTGGTTTTCCAGCCCCATATTTTCGCCGAGAGTGATCAGCTCAGAAACCGGCGTATTCTTTAATTCGGTAAGATTCATAATGGTGTGGGTTCTTAAACTCGGGGTAATTCTCGAACTTAATGTTGTGAATGGTATGGCAGGGTCATCCATGCCTGTTTACGGCCATCGACTCATGTCTGTTCGCGGTCTGGTAACAAGAGCGTACGCAGAGCTGAAACGACAAGACGGAAAGAGTGACAAGCCAGGAATCTGTCAACTTCACGCGTTGTACCAACGGGAAGTATCGGGTCGAACAAGATTCAAACAAAGATATGTTTAAAACGAAGTCAAAGTTAACTTAGCACGACTGAAGCCGGGCGTCCAGAGTCCTGTCTATTTTAGGACCACTGCACGCCCGTATAAGGATCTCTTACGCCAGGTTAGCGTCGAGGAACTCTTTCAGCTGACCTTTGGACAGTGCGCCCACTTTGGTTGCAGCCACTTCGCCGTTTTTGAACAGCAGCAGGGTCGGGATACCACGAATGCCATACTTCGGCGCAGTGCCCGGGTTCTGATCGATGTTCAGTTTAGCAACGGTCAGTTTACCCTGATACTCGTCAGCGATTTCATCCAGAATCGGGGCGATCATTTTGCACGGACCACACCACTCTGCCCAGAAATCGACGAGTGTCAGCCCGTCAGCTTTGAGTACGTCCGTGTCAAAACTGTCGTCAGTCAGGTGAATAATTTTATCGCTCATATATAACTCCACAGGAATAAGCCTGATGTGTTGTGTAGCATTAATCAACGGCGTGTTGATTCTACTTTCGCCAACAAAGGTTGACGTTATTTCACCGGATACGCTTTCTTAATGCAATAGTAAGCTGATATTCTACCACACTATGAGCAAAACACATTTAACAGAACAGAAGTTTTCCGACTTCGCCCTGCACCCGAAGGTGATTGAAGCCCTTGAAACTAAAGGGTTTCATAATTGTACGCCCATTCAGGCTCTCGCACTCCCGCTGACGCTGGCGGGTCGTGACGTTGCCGGGCAGGCGCAAACCGGTACCGGGAAAACGATGGCGTTCCTGACGTCAACGTTTCATTATCTTCTTTCTCACCCGGCAATTGCTGACCGCCAGGTGAACCAACCGCGCGCGCTGATCATGGCGCCGACGCGTGAGCTCGCCGTGCAGATTCACGCCGATGCCGAGCCGCTGGCTCAGGCAACGGGTCTGAAACTGGGGCTGGCTTACGGCGGCGACGGCTACGATAAACAGCTGAAAGTGCTGGAAAGCGGCGTCGATATTCTTATCGGTACCACTGGCCGTCTGATCGATTACGCGAAGCAAAACCATATTAATCTCGCGGCAATTCAGGTTGTTGTGCTGGACGAAGCCGATCGCATGTACGATCTGGGCTTCATTAAAGATATCCGCTGGCTGTTCCGTCGTATGCCGCCGGCAAACCAGCGCCTGAACATGCTGTTCTCTGCCACCCTTTCTT
This sequence comes from Pseudocitrobacter faecalis, assembly GCF_965231525.1. Classification (NCBI taxonomy): domain Bacteria; kingdom Pseudomonadati; phylum Pseudomonadota; class Gammaproteobacteria; order Enterobacterales; family Enterobacteriaceae; genus Pseudocitrobacter; species Pseudocitrobacter faecalis. Next base: position 4,305,449 of record NZ_CBDDNJ010000002.1, read on the forward strand.
ACCGTGTTCGCGAACTGGCGTTCGAACAGATGAACAACGCCGAATACGTTGAAGTCGAGCCTGAGCAGAAAACGGGCCATCGTATTAAAGAAGAGCTCTTCTATCCGTCTAACGAAGAAAAAATGCGCTTACTGCAAACGCTGTTAGAAGAAGAGTGGCCAGATCGCACCATTATCTTCGCCAACACCAAGCACCGTTGCGAAGATATCTGGGGTAGCCTGGCGGCAGATGGCCATCGCGTAGGTCTGCTGACCGGCGACGTGGCGCAGAAAAAACGTCTGCGTATTCTCGAAGAATTTACCCGTGGCGACCTCGATATTCTGGTTGCGACTGACGTTGCCGCGCGCGGTCTGCATATTCCTGCCGTTACGCACGTCTTTAACTACGATCTTCCGGACGACTGTGAAGACTACGTTCACCGTATTGGCCGTACCGGCCGCGCGGGCGCACGCGGTCACTCTATCAGCCTCGCCTGTGAAGAGTACGCGCTGAATCTGCCGGCGATTGAGACCTATATCGGTCACTCCATTCCGGTTAGTAAGTACAATCCCGATGCGCTGTTAACCGATCTGCCGAAACCGTTACGTCTGACGCGTGTGCGTCAGGGCAATGGTCCACGCCGTTCTGGCGCGCCACGTAATCGTCGTCGTTCAGGTTAAAAGAATATGCCCAGTTCCACCTCGCTGTATGCAGCTATAGACCTTGGTTCCAATAGTTTCCATATGCTGGTTGTTCGTGAGGTGGCTGGAAGTATTCAGACGCTGACGCGCATCAAGCGCAAAGTCCGTCTGGCTGCGGGGTTAAGCGGCGATAATATCCTATCGGTAGAAGCGATGGAGCGCGGGTGGCAATGCCTGCGCCTGTTTGCCGAACGTTTACAGGATATTCCCCAACCGCAAATTCGTGTCGTCGCGACCGCAACACTTCGTCTGGCTGTGAATGCGCAAGATTTCCTCGATAAAGCGCAGGAGATTCTTGGCTGCCCGGTGCAGGTCATTCGCGGTGAAGAAGAAGCGCGCCTGATTTATCAGGGTGTTGCGCACACTACGGGCGGCGACGATCGTCGTCTGGTCGTGGATATCGGCGGAGCCAGTACCGAGCTGGTCACGGGAAAAGGGGCGCAAACTACCTCACTGTTCAGCCTGTCGATGGGCTGTGTCACCTGGCTGGAGCGTTTCTTTACCGATCGTAATCTGGCGCAGGAAAACTTCGACGAAGCGGAGAAAGCCGCGCGTGATGTGCTGCGTCCGGTCGCTGATGAGCTGCGCGCGCATGGCTGGAAAGTCTGCGTCGGGGCATCCGGCACAGTTCAGGCGTTGCAGGAAATCATGATGGCGCAGGGGATGGACGAGCGCATTACGCTTGCCAAACTTCAGCAGTTAAAACAGCGCGCGATTCAGTGTGGACGTCTGGAAGAGCTGGAAATCGAAGGCCTGACGCTGGAACGCGCGTTAGTGTTCCCGAGCGGTCTGGCGATTTTGATCGCCATTTTCACTGAGCTGAATATCCAGTGCATGACGCTGGCCGGTGGCGCCCTGCGCGAAGGCCTGGTTTACGGTATGCTCCATCTGGCAGTTGACGAAGACATCCGCAGCCGCACGCTGCGCAATGTACAGCGCCGGTTTATTGTTGATACCGAACAGGCAGCACGCGTGTCACAACTGGCGTCTCACTTTGCCGATCAGGTTGAAAAACAGTGGGATATTGAGCCATTAAGCCGCGAACTGCTGCTAAGCGCGTGCCATCTTCATGAAATTGGTTTGAGCGTCGATTTCAAACAAGCGCCAGCACATGCGGCGTATCTTGTACGTAATCTTGATTTGCCAGGCTTTACGCCCGCGCAGAAAAAACTGCTGGCAACACTGCTGCTTAACCAAACTAACGCCATCGATCTCTCTTCACTGCATCAGCAAAATGCGGTGCCGCCACGCGTGGCCGAGCATCTGTGTCGCCTGCTACGCCTGGCGATTATCTTTGCCAACCGCCGCCGTGACGATCTTTTGCCGCAAATCACGATTACAGCCAACGAAGAGGCATTAACGTTGAAACTGCCTGAGGGCTGGCTGGCGCATCATCCGCTGGGTAAAGAGATTGTTGATCAAGAATGTCAGTGGCAGAGTTATGTGCACTGGCCGTTGATCGTGCAGTAAAAAAGCGCATGTCGGATGGCGCTTCGCTTATCCGACCTTCAGAGAATTTTTGCTCTATCAGGCCGGGTAAGGCGAGGCCGCTCCCCGGCACTGTTTTATTGGCCGCGTTTTGCCGCCATCATCGCTTTCAGATTCGCCAGATGGCTCTGCCCTTTCTGCATTCGCTCTTCGGCGCTCACCACCTTCCGCTCCTGCTCCCACTGTAAATCATCCTGCGGAAGTTCCAGTAAAAAGCGGCTTGGCTCCGGGCGCACCAGTTCGCCGTACTGCCGGCGCTCTTTGCACAGCGTGAAGATTAGCTCCTTCTGCGCACGGGTAATGCCGACGTAGGCCAGACGGCGCTCTTCATCGACATTATCTTCATCGATGCTGCTCTGGTGCGGCAATAACCCCTCTTCCATCCCCACCAGGAACACATACGGGAACTCCAGGCCTTTGGACGCGTGCAGCGTCATCAATTGCACCTGATCCAGCTCCTCCTCGCTTTCCCCCCGTTCCATCATATCGCGCAGGGTAAAGCGGGTAACCACCTGCGTCAGGGTCATCGGTTCGTCGATTTCACTGCCTTCGAGCATTTCCGTCATCCAGCCAAACAGCGTGTTGACGTTTTTCATCCGCATCTCGGCGGCTTTCGGGCTGGCGGAGGTTTCAAACAGCCAGGACTCGTAATCAATGCCATGAATCAGATCGCGCACTGCCGCAACGGGTTCACGTTCGGACAGACGCTGCACTTCGCTAAGCCAGTGGGTGAATCGGGTGAGAGATTCGTACCCACGCCCGGTGAGCGTTTGCGTCAGGCCCATATCAAAGCTGGCGGCAAACAGGCTTTTGTTGCGGGTCATCGCCCACTCGCCCAGCTTTTGCATCGTCGCCGCGCCGATTTCACGCTTCGGCGTGTTGACGATACGCAGGAACGCGCTATCGTCGTCCGGGTTGGTCAGCACGCGCAGATATGCCAGTAGGTCTTTAATTTCCGGACGCGAGAAAAACGACGTGCCGCCGGAAATTTTGTAAGGGATGCGGTTCTGCATCAGGAATTTTTCGAACACTCGCGACTGATGGTTACCGCGATAAAGAATCGCGTAATCCTTATACTGCGTTTTGTTCACGAAGTGATGGGCGATCAGCTCACCGGTCACGCGCTCGGCTTCGTGTTCTTCATTGTTGGCGCTCAGCACCTTAAGCTCTTTCCCGTAGCCCAGCTCAGAAAAGAGACGTTTTTCAAAAACGTGCGGGTTATTGGCGATCAGGATATTCGCCGCTTTCAGGATGCGCCCCGAGGAACGGTAATTCTGCTCAAGCTTAATAACCTGAAGGGCCGGGAAATCCTGACTCAACAACACCAGGTTTTGCGGACGCGCGCCGCGCCAGGAGTAAATCGACTGATCATCATCACCCACTACAGTAAAACGCGCCCGTTGCCCCACCAGCAACTTCACCAGTTCATACTGGCTGGTGTTGGTGTCCTGATATTCATCCACCAGCAAGTAGCGAATCTTGTTCTGCCAGCGCTCGCGCACCTCTTCATTACGTTGCAGTAGCAGCGTCGGCAGCAAAATCAGGTCATCGAAGTCGAGGACATTGCACGCTTTCATGTGCGCATCGTACAGGCCATAGCAATGGGCAAAAATACGATCCCGCTCGCCTTTCGCGCTCGCTGCCGCTTGTGCAGGCGATTTCAGATCGTTTTTCCAGTTAGAGATCGTCGAGATCAGCTGTTGCAGCTGCACTTTATCGTCTTCGATCAGCCCCTCGGTCAGATCCTTGAGCAAGGCCACCTGATCCGTATCGTCAAAGAGAGAGAAGTTGGATTTCATCCCGAGAGCAGCATATTCGCGCTTGATGATATCCAGCCCCAAGGTATGGAAGGTCGAAATCATCAGGCCGCGTGCTTCTTTGCGCCCAAGCGTCTGCGCGACACGCTCTTTCATCTCACGCGCCGCTTTATTGGTAAAGGTAACTGCGGCAATGTGTCGCGCCTGGTAACCACACTGGTGGATCAGATGGGCGATTTTATTGGTGATCACGCGAGTCTTACCGGAACCCGCGCCCGCCAGCACCAGGCAGGGGCCGGTAACGAATTCGACAGCGTGTTGTTGGCCGGGGTTTAGACGCATAGGAGTATTGCTCAATCTTCGAACGGGGGGAGGATTGTAGCAGAAAGTTGCGCAGAGATTTACCCGCCGAATGGTAAAGTGTTGAACAGTACAACACGATGAGAAACCCGCCATGGCAAAGAGCGCCGCAGCCCTGCATATTCTGGTCAAAACAGAAAAACTCGCCCTCGAGATCCTCGCCAAACTGGATCGTGGCGTCAGCTTCGACCATCTGGCAAAACGCTATTCGAGCTGCCCATCCGGGCGCAATGGCGGCGATTTAGGGGAATTCAAACAAGGCATGATGGTAAAACCGTTCGATGATGCCGTCTTCAGTTGTCCATTGTTGAAACCCTACGGGCCGGTGAAAACCAAATTTGGCTATCACATCATCAAGGTGTTATATCGCCGATAACGCATGCTAAAATCGCCAGCCTTATTGACCCCTTTCGAAGGCGCATATCATGGCAAAAACAGCAGCAGCACTGCATATCCTGGTTAAAGATGAGAAAACCGCTCTGGATCTTCTGGAGCAGATTAAAAACGGCGCCGACTTTGGCAAGCTGGCGAAGAAACACTCCATTTGCCCATCAGGCAAACGCGGTGGCGATTTAGGGGAATTCCGCCAGGGGCAGATGGTTCCGGCGTTCGATAAAGTGGTGTTCTCCTGCCCGGTGCTGGAGCCGACTGGCCCGCTGCACACCCAGTTCGGTTATCACATCATTAAGGTGTTGTACCGTAACTGAGGCCCCTCACCCTAACCCTCTCCCGCTGGGAGAGGGAACGGATGGTGAAAAAGTTAAATGTGTGCGGTTTTCACCCTCTCCCTGTGGGAGAGGGTCGGGGTGAGGGCATCAGCGCTCAGTTATCCCGCAACCGCAATACGTTTCATATCCGTCATATAGCCACGCAGTTTCTGCCCGACTTTCTCAATCGCATGGCTACGAATCGCTTCGTTCACATCGCGAAGTTGTGCGTTATCAACAGCACCTTCGGCAATCGCTTTGCCCAGATCGCCCGGTTGGATTTCAGTCATGAACGATTTCAGCAGCGGCACACAAGCGTAAGAGAACAGATAGTTACCGTATTCAGCGGTATCAGAGATAACCACGTTCATTTCGTACAGACGCTTACGGGCGATGGTGTTGGCAATCAGCGGCAGTTCGTGCAGTGATTCATAGTATGCAGATTCTTCGATGATGCCGGAATCAACCATAGTTTCAAACGCCAGCTCAACGCCTGCTTTTACCATTGCGATCATCAGTACGCCTTTATCGAAGTACTCCTGCTCGCTGATTTTACCTTCATACTGCGGCGCGGTTTCGAACGCGGTTTTACCGGTCTCTTCACGCCAGGTCAGCAGTTTCTTATCATCGTTGGCCCAGTCTGCCATCATGCCGGAGGAGAATTCGCCGGAGATGATGTCATCCATATGCTTCTGGAACAGCGGCGCCATGATCTCTTTCAGTTGCTCTGACAGTGCGTAAGCACGCAGTTTCGCCGGGTTAGAGAGCCTGTCCATCATCAGGGTGATACCGCCCTGCTTCAGGGCTTCGGTGATGGTTTCCCAGCCGAACTGAATCAGCTTTTCGGCATAAGCCGGGTCGGTGCCTTCTTCCACCAGCTTGTCAAAGCACAGCAGAGAACCGGCCTGCAACATACCGCAGAGGATGGTTTGCTCGCCCATCAGGTCAGATTTCACTTCCGCAACGAATGAAGATTCCAGCACACCTGCACGGTGACCGCCGGTTGCAGCAGCCCAGGCTTTAGCAATCGCCATGCCTTCGCCTTTCGGATCGTTTTCCGGGTGAACGGCGATCAGCGTCGGTACGCCGAACCCACGTTTGTACTCTTCACGCACTTCGGTGCCCGGGCATTTCGGCGCAACCATCACTACGGTGATGTCTTTACGGATCTGCTCACCCACTTCTACGATGTTAAAACCGTGAGAGTAGCCCAGCGCCGCGCCGTCTTTCATCAGCGGCTGAACGGAACGCACCACGTCGGAGTGCTGCTTGTCCGGCGTCAGGTTAACCACCAGATCCGCCTGCGGGATCAACTCTTCGTAAGTGCCCACTTTGAAACCGTTGTCGGTCGCTTTACGCCAGGACGCGCGCTTCTCAGCGATCGCTTCTTTACGCAGGGCATAAGAGATGTCCAGACCGGAATCACGCATGTTCAGGCCCTGGTTCAGACCCTGTGCGCCACAGCCGACGATGACTACTTTTTTACCCTGAAGGTAGCTCGCGCCGTCAGCGAATTCGTCGCGGCCCATAAAGCGACATTTGCCCAGCTGTGCCAGTTGCTGGCGCAGGTTCAGTGTATTGAAGTAGTTAGCCATGGTGATTCCTCGTGATGTTGTGCTTCTTATTGTTCGGTTCGCTGTTGAGCGAGAATGTCACCACATTACAACAGGAAATTTATTGCGGAAATTGATATATTCACAACGTCACATTGCAATTTCTGCAACGTCAAAATCGAGGGTAACGCCTGTGGATTTACGCGATCTGAAAACCTTCCTGCATCTGGCCGAAAGCCGCCATTTTGGCCGCAGCGCGCGGGCGATGCACGTCAGTCCGTCTACGCTTTCCCGGCAGATTCAGCGCCTGGAAGACGATCTCGGTCAGGCGCTTTTTGTACGAGATAACCGTACGGTGACACTGACCGAAGCGGGGGAAGAGCTACGCGTTTTCGCCCAGCAAACCTTGTTGCAGTATCAGCAACTGCGCCACACTATTGACCAGCAGGGGCCGTCGCTCTCGGGCGAGTTACATATCTTCTGTTCGGTAACCGCCGCTTACAGCCATCTGCCACCGATTCTCGATCGCTTCCGCGCGGAACACCCTTCCGTAGAGATTAAACTCACCACCGGCGATGCGGCCGATGCAATGGAAAAGGTGGTCACGGGCGAAGCAGATCTGGCGATTGCCGGGAAACCGGAAACCTTGCCCGGCGCGGTGGCGTTTTCGATGCTGGAGAATCTGGCGGTGGTGTTGATCGCGCCTGCGCTGCCCTGTCCGGTGCGTAATCAGGTATCAGTCGAAAAGCCCGACTGGTCAACGGTGCCGTTTATCATGGCCGATCAAGGGCCGGTGCGCCGCCGCATTGAGTTGTGGTTTCGACGTAACAAAATCAGTAACCCGATGATTTACGCCACGGTCGGTGGGCATGAAGCAATGGTGTCGATGGTGGCGCTCGGCTGCGGCGTGGCGCTGCTGCCAGAAGTGGTGCTGGAAAACAGTCCGGAGCCGGTGCGCAACCGCGTAATGATTCTGGAGCGCAGCGATGAGAAAACACCGTTCGAGCTGGGCGTTTGCGTACAAAAAAAGCGGCTGCATGAGCCGCTGATTGAGGCGTTCTGGAAGAACTTGCCTGACTAACTGAGGAAAATGTAATGAAAACAAAAATATGGATAGTATCTCTGGTTTTAGCGGTAAGTTGCAGCGCACAAGCCAAACCGAAAGGAATCACCGTTCAGGATGTGAAGCATCTGGCCTTGAAGGAGTGTTTAACGTCTCATTACCGTGAACGTACGCCAGCTGAATCCTTTTCTGCTCCCGCTCATGACCGTTCATTTCTGCCTGAAAGGTATGCTTTAGATAATGCTGGCAAGTGGAATACTTTCCGGAAATTTGTCGCCAAAGAGACGAAGGGATTCGGCACCCTCACCCTTGCGCTATATCCCGATAGCGCAAAGGATGCGAATAACATAATGGAGCAGTGTATGAGCTTTTATGAGTCGGAGAAGCTGGATAACTATGCCCGTAGTTTAGTCAAATGATTCTTCCGCGAGTTTATTATTGCCCACATCCCGGTTTTGGATAAGCGGGATCGTGGGCGGCAAGCATACCGCAGTATGGTGAATAAATTAAATCAACCGGAACAAGCAGGGTGTCAGCGACAAGAGAAAATGGTAAATCCAGCAATAAAGTAAGCGAAAGAGGCTTATCGAAATTAACACTCTCTGCATCGAACTGTGTGCCATGATAATAAGTGTAACGCTCCCCCGCCACCCTCGAGATAATACTACCGCAACCGCTAAGCAAAAAAGTTAGCATAAAAATAACTGATGCAAATTTCATCTCAACTTCCCTGATTAATAACACTTTGAGCATTTGACATTTATGCCGGGTTCACCAGCTTTAGCCTCTCCATGACAGCCTGAGAATTATTGCACCAACCAATAAGACGTCTATGCGAATTTGAAAAATGACCGGAAACGGACCTGACTTCCGGCCACCAACTCAATTAACCCGCCAAAAAGAACCTGAACGCCGGGTTATTGGTTTCGTCATGGCAATCGTAGCCCAGCTCATTCAGCCGGGTTTCGAAATCCGGTTCATGATCGCCAAGCTCGAACGCTGCCAGTACACGCCCGTAGTCGGTGCCATGACTGCGATAGTGGAACAATGAGATATTCCAGTGCGTACCCAGCGTGTTGAGGAAGCGCAGCAGCGCACCCGGTGATTCCGGGAATTCGAAGCTGTAGAGGCGCTCCTGCAACGGATGCGATGGACGTCCGCCGACCATATAGCGCACGTGTAGCTTCGCCATTTCGTCGTCGGAAAGATCGACCACGCTGTAGCCACCATCGTTGAGCATCTGCAAAATCTCTTTGCGCTCTTCGAGGCCGCGACTTAAACGCACGCCGACAAAGATGCAGGCGTTTTTCGCATCGGCAAAGCGGTAGTTGAACTCGGTGACTGAACGCCCGCCAAGCAACTGGCAGAATTTGAGGAAGCTACCCTTCTCTTCCGGGATGGTCACCGCCAGCAATGCTTCACGCTGTTCGCCCAGTTCGCAGCGTTCCGAGACATAACGCAGGCCGTGGAAGTTCACGTTAGCACCGGAAAGAATATGCGCCAGCCGTTCGCCATGAATGTTGTGCTGGGCGATATATTTTTTCATTCCCGCCAGCGCCAGCGCACCGGAGGGTTCCGCCACTGCACGCACATCTTCGAACAGGTCTTTCATCGCCGCGCAGATGGCATCGCTATCAACGGTGATGATGTCGTCGAGATACTCCTGACACAGACGGAAGGTCTCATCGCCGATACGTTTTACCGCGACACCTTCAGCGAACAGCCCCACGCGAGGCAGGTCTACGGGATGCCCAGCATCCAACGCCGCTTTCAGGCAAGCGGAGTCTTCCGCTTCGACCGCGATCACTTTTATTTGCGGCATCAGTTGTTTGATCAGCACCGCGACACCCGCCGCCAGACCACCGCCGCCGACCGGCACAAATACGCGGTCGAGATGGGCGTCCTGCTGGAGCAATTCCAGCGCCAGCGTGCCCTGCCCGGCGATCACCATTGGATGATCGAACGGCGGCACCCAGGTGAAGCCCTGCTGCTGAGACAATTCAATCGCTTTGGCTTTCGCTTCATCGAAGTTCGCGCCATGGAGCAGCACTTCACCGCCGAAGCCGCGTACCGCATCCACTTTAATATCAGCGGTGGCGGTTGGCATGACGATGAGCGCCTTCACGCCTAGCCGCGCGGAGGAAAACGCGACGCCCTGCGCATGATTACCCGCAGAGGCGGTGATCACGCCGTGCGCTTTTTGTTCTTCCGTCAGCCCCGCCATCATCGCGTATGCACCGCGCAGCTTGAAGCTGTGCACCGGCTGGCGGTCTTCGCGCTTCACCAGAATGACGTTATTAAGGCGCGACGACAGCTTTTCCATTTTCTGTAGCGGCGTAACCTGCGCCGCTTCGTAAACCGGCGCGCGTAGCACCGCTCTTAAATATTCGGCGCCTTCCGGGGCGCCGGACAGGGGTTGTGAGTCTGCCATCATTAACCCCCCAGTTTCGATTTATCGCGCACCGCGCCTTTATCGGCGCTGGTCGCCAGGCTGGCGTAAGCGCGCAGCGCAAAGGAGACCTGACGTTCACGGTTTTTCGGCGTCCAGGCTTTATCGCCGCGAGCTTCCTGCGCTTCACGACGCGCCGCCAGTTCGGCATCGCTTACCTGCAACTGAATACCTCGGTTCGGAATGTCGATGGCAATCAGGTCGCCGTCTTCAATCAGGCCAATGCTGCCGCCGCTGGCCGCTTCCGGTGAGACGTGACCGATGGAAAGGCCAGAGGTGCCGCCGGAGAAGCGTCCATCGGTGATCAGCGCACAGGCTTTGCCGAGGCCCATCGATTTCAGGAAGCTGGTTGGATAGAGCATTTCCTGCATCCCAGGGCCGCCTTTCGGGCCTTCATAGCGGATCACTACAACATCCCCTGCGACAACTTTACCACCAAGAATCGCTTCTACCGCGTCGTCCTGGCTTTCGTACACTTTCGCCGGGCCGGTGAATTTGAGGATGCTGTCATCCACGCCCGCCGTTTTCACGATGCAGCCGTTTTCCGCGAAGTTACCGTAAAGCACCGCAAGGCCACCGTCTTTGCTGTAGGCGTGTTCCAGCGAGCGGATACAGCCGTTTGCGCGATCGTCGTCCAGCGTATCCCAGCGGCAATCCTGCGAGAATGCCTGAGTGGTACGAATGCCTGCAGGGCCGGCGCGGAACATATTTTTTACCGCGTCATCCTGGGTAACAACAATGTCATACTGCTCAAGGGTTTGCGGCAACGTCAGGCCCAGCACGTTTTTCACATCGCGATTCAATAAGTTAGCGCGATCGAGCTCACCCAGAATCCCCAGAACGCCACCTGCCCGGTGCACATCTTCCATATGGTATTTCTGGGTACTCGGCGCGACTTTACACAGCTGCGGTACCTTGCGGGAAAGTTTATCGATATCACTCATGGTGAAGTCGATTTCCGCTTCCTGTGCTGCCGCCAGCAGGTGGAGAACGGTGTTAGTTGAGCCACCCATCGCGATGTCCAGCGTCATGGCGTTTTCAAACGCTGCTTTACTGGCAATATTGCGCGGCAGTGCGGATGCATCTTCCTGCTCGTAATAGCGTTTAGTCAGTTCAACAATGCGTTTACCGGCATTGAGAAACAGCTGCTTACGATCGGCGTGGGTTGCCAGCAGTGAGCCGTTGCCCGGCTGAGACAGGCCCAGCGCTTCGGTCAGGCAGTTCATGGAGTTGGCGGTGAACATCCCGGAACAGGAGCCGCAGGTTGGGCAGGCGGAACGTTCAACCTGATCGCTTTGGGAATCAGAAACTTTCGGATCTGCCCCCTGAATCATCGCATCAACCAGATCGAGTTTAATTATCTGATCGGAAAGCTTGGTTTTCCCTGCTTCCATCGGGCCGCCGGAAACAAAGATGACCGGGATGTTCAGGCGCAGGGAAGCCATCAGCATCCCTGGGGTGATTTTGTCGCAGTTGGAGATACAGACCATCGCATCGGCGCAGTGGGCGTTCACCATATATTCAACGGAGTCAGCGATCAGCTCGCGAGACGGCAGTGAATAAAGCATGCCCCCGTGGCCCATGGCGATACCGTCATCCACCGCAATGGTGTTGAACTCTTTGGCGACGCCGCCTGCCGCTTCAATCTGTTCAGCAACCAGTTTACCGAGATCGCGCAGGTGTACGTGGCCCGGCACGAACTGGGTAAACGAGTTTACAACCGCAATAATCGGCTTACCGAAATCGGCGTCTGTCATCCCGGTGGCGCGCCACAGTGCGCGGGCACCCGCCATATTACGGCCATGGGTGGTGGTAGCGGAACGATACTTAGGCATGCTTTATTTACTCCCAGTGTCTGTCTAATAAAAGGGACGGTGCGTGCCGTCCCCTTTCTTTGTTAGTTATTAACCTGATCCAACCAGCCCCATTTATCCTCGGTTTCACCGGTGAAGAGGCCAAAGAATGCTTGCTGAATACGTTTGGTAACCGGGCCACAGCGGCCTGCGCCTACCTGGATACCGTCGACGCTGCGTACAGGCGTGATTTCCGCTGCTGTACCAGACATGAATACTTCATCCGCCAGGTACAGAGATTCGCGCGACAGCACCTGCTCGCGAACGTCGATATCGAGATCTTTCGCCAGCTTGATAATGGCATCACGGGTGATACCCGGCAGCGCGGAAGAGGTGAACGGCGGCGTGAACAGGATGCCATCCTTCACTTCAAACAGGTTTTCGCCCGCGCCCTCAGAGATATAGCCATTTACGTCCAGCGCGATGCCTTCCTGATAACCGTGGCGACGCGCTTCGCTCCCCACCAACAGGGAAGAGAGATAGTTGCCACCCGCTTTCGCAGCGGTCGGGATGGTGTTCGGCGCAACGCGGTTCCAGGAAGAGACCATCGCATCAATACCCTGGTCCAACGCTTCTGCGCCCAGATATGCGCCCCACGGGAACGCGGCAATAATCACGTCAGTTTTGTAGCCATCCGGCGGGTTCACACCCATACCGACGTCGCCAACAAAGACCAGCGGACGAATATAAGCGCTGGTCAGATTGTTTTTGCGGATCACCGCGCGGCAGGCTTCCATTAATTCATCAACGCTCTGAGAGACCGGGAAGCGATAAATTTTGGCTGAGTCATGCAGACGCTGCATGTGTTCGCGATGGCGGAACACCACTGGCCCTTTGTGAGAGTCGTAGCAACGGATACCTTCGAAGACGGAAGTACCGTAGTGCAACGCATGGGACATCACGTGAACTTTCGCCTCACCCCATGGAACCATCTCACCATTGAACCAAATGTAATCAGCTTTTTTCGTCGTCATTTTTCTTCCTTTTGCGCTCAGGCGCTAATTTGTTGTGATGTTGTCTGGCACTGATGGACGGCGACAGAAGCAACGTCCACCAGTTTACTTAACTGGCTAAACAGTAATTCGACCGGGCGGGGACTGGCAACGGTCAATTCGATATTTATATTCTGTGCATCGGTGGCCGCTTCCATATTCATGGCGCAAATTTGAAAACCACGATGGCGAACCACACGTAACACACGTTCCAGCGTTTCCGGATTGAAGCGAGCCTGCACGGCGAGCTGATGTTGCATCATGATAATTTCTCCAGCATTTCTGCATTACTGGCACCGGGCGGTACCAATGGCCAGACGTTCTCAAGTTCGTCTATTGAGACATGAAGCAGGTACGGGCCTTCGCTTGCCAGCAGGGTGTCGAGTGCCGCTTCAACCTGGTCTTTACGGGTGATGTGCTGGCCAGGGATGCCAAAGGCACTGGCCAGCGTAAGAAAATCAGGGTTATCGGTAAGCGTGGTTTCGCTGTAGCGTTCCTGAAAGAACAACTGCTGCCACTGGCGAACCATGCCTAAACGCTGGTTATCCAGCAGAACAATTTTCAGCGGCAGCTGCTTACGCTTCACGGTGCCCAACTCTTGAACGTTCATCATGAAAGAACCATCGCCAGAGATACAGATAACCGTGTCGTTCGGACGGGCAACCTGCGCGCCAACCGCAGCCGGCAGGCCGAAGCCCATGGTGCCTAAGCCGCTGGAAGTGATAAAGTTTTCCGGGCGGGTGTAGGTCATGTGTTGTGCAGACCACATCTGGTGCTGACCCACATCGGTAGTGACAACGCTATCGGCAGGCTTGCGGTCAGAAAGTTGTTTGAGCAGCAACGGCGCATAGATAGCCTCGCCAGGGTGATCGTAACGCCAGGCGTGCTCGGCACGCAGTTCTGCAATGTGCTGACGCCACCCATCAATCGACAGAGATTGTTGCAACGCGGGCAGTAAGGCATTGAGGTCACCCTGCAGGGCAACGTGTGCCTGACGCAGTTTGTTCATTTCCGCCGGGTCGATATCCATGTGAATCACTTTGGCGTGCGGTGCGAAGGTGTTCAGCTTGCCAGTCACGCGATCATCAAAGCGCGCGCCAACGGCGATCAGCAGGTCACACTCCTGCACCGCCAGGTTCGCGGCTTTGGTGCCGTGCATCCCCAACATACCGAGGTAATACGGATAATCGGCATCAACCGCGCCGAGGCCTTTCAACGTGCAAGTCGCTGGCATCTGGGTAACGGCGATAAATTCGCGTAACGCAGGAACCGCCTGTGCCATCCCAACGCCGCCGCCCACATACAGCATCGGCTTGTGCGCCTGCGCCAGCATCTGGCGAGCGACATCAGCGTCGGCGTGTGGGAAGGCGTCTTCGCTGGCGACGGTGGAAAAGTGCGGTTCCAGATCGCCCTGCGCCACCTGAATATCTTTCGGAATATCAACCAGAACGGGGCCCGGACGGCCTGAGTTTGCCACCTGGAATGCTTCTGCCATCACGCGCGGCAACTCTTCCAGCGACTGCACCAGGAAACTATGTTTGGTGCAGGAAAGTGATAAACCGAGAACGTCCACTTCCTGAAACGCATCCGTTCCGATGAACGGAGAAGCCACCTGGCCGGTGATCGCCACAACCGGAACAGAATCCAGCAGGGCATCAGCGAGGCCAGTTATCAGGTTGGTGGCACCAGGGCCCGATGTCGCGATGCAGACGCCGGTTTTACCGGTGGCACGTGCATAACCAATTGCCGCCATCGCCGCACCCTGCTCGTGTCGACACAAAAGGTGCTCCACGCCGCCGTCATACAATGCATCGTAAACCGGCATAATTGCGCCACCTGGATAACCGAAAACTGTCTCGACTCCTTGTGCCCGCAACGCATGTACTACCCATTGTGCCCCATTCATAGTTAGTTCCCCGCCGTAGATCGGGAGAAACAGGATTTTGTGCTACAACTCATAATCTGCTCCTCGCTATTGTTTTTAAGTCATAAAAAAACCCCCGGACCTTTCGGTGCGGGGGTCTTAGTTCGTTAAGGCTTGATTTCTAAGCCTTTCCTCGTCCAAGTGCAGCCCCGCACGGTGGGATAATAATCACCACCACGCTAATCACGACCAGGCTAATCACTCGTAGAAGGGCTTTCATTGTTGTCTATTCTTGCATCTTGTTCGAAGGAATGCCTACAGAGTTACCACAGACGTTTAGAACAGCACAAGTTTTTTTTATTACTGTGATATGCATCATGCTGCAGATCTTGTGCAAGATAATTGTTTTATATGAAAAAAAATATGAATTGAATTTTTTTCACCTGTTGAGCATTTTCAATCCTCTTGCGCCTGCGGGAATGGTCGGGCTGCGGGAAATGCGAGACGCATTCTGATTTTATTGAAATCTCTTGAAACAGTGGCGATATGTTTGAATCGTCGCCGTAAAAGTAAAAACTCGCTAGTTATTCATATAAAAAGGGCGCGCATAATGCCGCACATCAGGAGGCATTATGTCACTATCCGTTGTCTACACGCGCGCGGCGCTTGGCGTCACCGCCCCGCTCATTACCGTTGAAGTTCACATTAGTCAGGGGTTGCCAGGCCTCACCATGGTGGGCCTGCCGGAAACGACCGTAAAAGAAGCGCGCGACCGCGTTCGTAGCGCAATTATCAACAGCGGTTATGAGTATCCGGCTAAGAAAATCACGGTTAACCTGGCACCGGCCGATCTGCCGAAGGAAGGGGGGCGATATGATTTACCTATCGCTCTCGCGCTTCTGGCGGCCTCTGAGCAGCTCAATCCACAGAAGCTGGGTCAATACGAGTTTGTGGGCGAACTTGCGCTTACAGGTGCACTACGCGGCATTCCCGGCGCGATTTCAGCAGCAATTGAGGCGGATAAAGCCGGTCGGCAGATTGTGGTAGCCGAAGATGATGCTGCGCAGGTTGGCTTACTGGGTGGCAGTGAATGCTATATCGCCAGCCATTTGCAGGAGGTGTGCGCCTTTCTTGAAGGAAAACACGAACTACGCACGGCGCAACCTGATACAACGCCAATGCCTCTGCTCTGCGAGGACTTAAGTGACGTCATCGGCCAACACCAGGGAAAACGTGCGCTGGAGGTTACCGCTGCGGGTGGCCACAATCTTTTGCTCATTGGCCCACCGGGAACCGGTAAAACGATGCTCGCCTCTCGACTGCGCGGTCTGCTGCCTCCGCTTAACGATCAGGAGGCGCTGGAAACGGCGGCAATTATTAGTCTGGAGAATGCCAGCAACGTACAGAAGCAGTGGCGTCAACGCCCTTTTCGGGCTCCACATCACAGCGCATCGTTAACCGCCATGGTGGGTGGCGGATCTATTCCGGGGCCAGGCGAGATCTCACTGGCGCATAACGGTGTTCTGTTTCTCGATGAGCTTCCGGAGTTTGAACGGCGGGTACTGGATGCCCTGCGCGAACCTATTGAGTCGGGGCAGATTCATATTTCGCGAACAAGGGCGAAAATTACCTATCCGGCGCGCTTTCAATTGATTGCAGCTATGAATCCAAGCCCTACCGGGCATTATCAGGGAAATCACAATCGCTGTACGCCAGAGCAGACGCTGCGTTATCTGGGGCGTCTATCGGGTCCGTTTCTGGACCGTTTTGATCTTTCCCTTGAGATACCGTTGCCTCCACCAGGAATATTGAGTCAGGCGCGTCATGAGGAAGAAAACAGCCATTACGTGCAGGCGCGTGTAATCGAAGCCCAGGCGCGTCAGTATCATCGGCAGGGACAGCTTAACGCCAGGCTTGGTAGTAGTGATATTCGTCGTTTCTGTGCGCTGTGTGATGAAGATGCGCTATGGCTGGAGCAAACGCTCACCACGCTGGGGTTATCAATACGCGCCTGGCAGCGCTTATTGAAAGTATCGCGAACGATTGCCGATCTTGAAGGGGTAGACACGATTGCGCGTCATCATTTACAGGAAGCGCTGAGTTATCGGGGTATTGATCGGGTGTTGATTCATCTGCAAAAGCTGCTGCATTAAAAAAGGGGCCGAAGCCCCTTTCCTGTTAGTCGTCGCTTTCAGTGTAGTCTTCAGCGCCTTCCACCTGCGGCTTCCCACCAGACAGCGTGTGAAAACGTTTAGGACGTTTAATACGCGTCACATATTTGTTCCATACGCGTTCAGCTTCGGTCGCTGGCTCACGCTCGCCACGGCACACCGCAACAAACTGCTTCTCTTCATCGGTAGCCGGTTCACGTTTACCGAGATCGAGTTCGTTAAAGGCATAGCCACAACGTTCAAGCAGTTGAGCCTCTTTGATGGTGAAATCACCATGACGAGAGAACCCGCGTGGATAATTTTTATTGTCGAAAAAACGATTAGTCGTCGTAAAGCTTTCCGCCATCCTACACGCTCCTAATTCTTTGGCCGAGCTATTTATGGCGCGGAGTATTAGTTACGCTTGACAGAGTGTAAAACAAAAGATTTAAATCATTACGACAAATAATTTTGCGGAGAAAGCTGTGGATACGGAATTGCTAAAAACTTTCCTCGAAGTGAGCAGAACTCGTCACTTCGGGCGCGCTGCGGAAGCCCTCTATTTGACGCAATCTGCGGTTAGTTTTCGCATCCGTCAGTTGGAAAATCAGTTGGGCGTCAATCTCTTCACCCGACATCGCAACAATATTCGTCTGACCGCCGCAGGCGAAAAACTTCTGCCCTATGCAGAAACGCTGATGAATACCTGGCAGGCGGCGCGAAAAGAGGTCGCCCATACCTCGCGGCACAATGAATTCTCAATAGGTGCCAGCGCGTCTCTGTGGGAATGCATGCTAAATAGCTGGCTCGGGAGACTCTATCAATCGTTTGATAATCTTCAATTTGAGGCACGCATTGCCCAGCGTCAGTCGCTGGTAAAACAACTTCATGAGCGGCAACTTGATCTGCTCATCACGACAGAAGCCCCCAAGATGGATGAATTTAGTAGCCAGCTATTGGGAAACTTCACACTCGCGCTTTTCTGTGCATCGCCCTTCAGTGAGAAAGCAGAGCTCAACTATTTGCGTTTGGAATGGGGCCCGGATTTTCAGCAACATGAAGCTGGCCTGATCGCGCACGATGACGTTCCGCTATTGACCACCAGTTCAGCTGATTTGGCAAGACAGCAACTGGAGCCGCTGAAAGGTTGCACCTGGTTACCTACCGCGTGGGCAAAAGAGAAAGGTGGGCTACATACGGTTGCGGATAGCGCGACGCTTTCTCGCCCGTTATACGCCATTTGGTTACAGAACAGCGATAAACAAGCGCAAATACGCGATATTCTGAAAAATAACGTTTTGATTTAGGTATGTTTTAAAGAAAGGAGTGGGATCGCGAGATGTCACTTCGCTGAGTTTCAGGCAAAAAAAAATCCTTTGCATCAGCAAAGGATTATATATGGCAGGGGCGGAGAGACTCGAACTCGCGACACCCGGTTTTGGAGACCGGTGCTCTACCAACTGAGCTACGCCCCTAAAGTTTCTTATCATTAAGCCTGCTAATGAAGCAGGCTTAATTTTTTAATAAGTGGCGGAACGGACGGGACTCGAACCCGCGACCCCCTGCGTGACAGGCAGGTATTCTAACCGACTGAACTACCGCTCCACCGAATTTCTTTGTCACTACCCGGATTTTCATCCCGGTTTACTGCAATTTGATGCCTGGCAGTTTATGAATCACTTTGTGATTCACCCTTTGGGCCGTTGCTTCGCAACGTTCAAAAGCTTTCGCTTTTGTCCTACTCTCTTATCGAGTAGCGAACTGCCTCAAAGGTCAGTGCCATACTTCTTAATTTGATGCCTGGCAGTTCCCTACTCTCGCATGGGGAGACCCCACACTACCATCGGCGCTACGGCGTTTCACTTCTGAGTTCGGCATGGGGTCAGGTGGGACCACCGCGCTACTGCCGCCAGGCAAATTCTGTTGTATTAACCCGCTTATTGCCGGTTAATCTAATCTGTTATCAGGCTTACTTCTCGATGTCTCTTCGCCAAAACACCTTCGGCGTTGTAAGGTTAAGCCTCACGGTTCATTAGTACTGGTTAGCTCAATGCATCGCTGCACTTACACACCCAGCCTATCAACGTCGTCGTCTTCAACGTTCCTTCAGGAGACTTAAAGTCTCAGGGAGAACTCATCTCGGGGCAAGTTTCGTGCTTAGATGCTTTCAGCACTTATCTCTTCCGCATGTAGCTACCGGGCAATGCCATTGGCATGACAACCCGAACACCAGTGATGCGTCCACTCCGGTCCTCTCGTACTAGGAGCAGCCCCCTCAATTCTCCAGCGCCCACGGCAGATAGGGACCGAACTGTCTCACGACGTTCTAAACCCAGCTCGCGTACCACTTTAAATGGCGAACAGCCATACCCTTGGGACCTACTTCAGCCCCAGGATGTGATGAGCCGACATCGAGGTGCCAAACACCGCCGTCGATATGAACTCTTGGGCGGTATCAGCCTGTTATCCCCGGAGTACCTTTTATCCGTTGAGCGATGGCCCTTCCATTCAGAACCACCGGATCACTATGACCTGCTTTCGCACCTGCTTGCGCCGTCACGCTCGCAGTCAAGCTAGCTTATGCCATTGCACTAACCTCCTGATGTCCGACCAGGATTAGCTAACCTTCGTGCTCCTCCGTTACTCTTTGGGAGGAGACCGCCCCAGTCAAACTACCCACCAGACACTGTCCGCAACCCGGATTACGGGTCTACGTTAGAACATCAAACATTAAAGGGTGGTATTTCAAGGTTGGCTCCATGCAGACTGGCGTCCACACTTCAAAGCCTCCCACCTATCCTACACATCAAGGCTCAATGTTCAGTGTCAAGCTATAGTAAAGGTTCACGGGGTCTTTCCGTCTTGCCGCGGGTACACTGCATCTTCACAGCGAGTTCAATTTCACTGAGTCTCGGGTGGAGACAGCCTGGCCATCATTACGCCATTCGTGCAGGTCGGAACTTACCCGACAAGGAATTTCGCTACCTTAGGACCGTTATAGTTACGGCCGCCGTTTACCGGGGCTTCGATCAAGAGCTTCGCCTTACAGCTAACCCCATCAATTAACCTTCCGGCACCGGGCAGGCGTCACACCGTATACGTCCACTTTCGTGTTTGCACAGTGCTGTGTTTTTAATAAACAGTTGCAGCCAGCTGGTATCTTCGACTGATTTCAGCTCCATGAGTAAATCACTTCACCTACATATCAGCGTGCCTTCTCCCGAAGTTACGGCACCATTTTGCCTAGTTCCTTCACCCGAGTTCTCTCAAGCGCCTTGGTATTCTCTACCTGACCACCTGTGTCGGTTTGGGGTACGATTCGATGTTACCTGATGCTTAGAGGCTTTTCCTGGAAGCAGGGCATTTGTCACTTCAGCACCGTAGTGCCTCGTCATCACGTCTCAGTCTTGAAGCAGACCGGATTTACCTGGTCTGCAAACCTACACGCTTAAACCGGGACAACCGTCGCCCGGCCAACATAGCCTTCTCCGTCCCCCCTTCGCAGTAACACCAAGTACAGGAATATTAACCTGTTTCCCATCGACTACGCCTTTCGGCCTCGCCTTAGGGGTCGACTCACCCTGCCCCGATTAACGTTGGACAGGAACCCTTGGTCTTCCGGCGTGCGGGTTTTTCACCCGCATTATCGTTACTTATGTCAGCATTCGCACTTCTGATACCTCCAGCATGCCTCACGACACACCTTCAACGGCTTACAGAACGCTCCCCTACCCAACAACACTTAGTGTCGCTGCCGCAGCTTCGGTGCACAGTTTAGCCCCGTTACATCTTCCGCGCAGGCCGACTCGACCAGTGAGCTATTACGCTTTCTTTAAATGATGGCTGCTTCTAAGCCAACATCCTGGCTGTCTGAGCCTTCCCACATCGTTTCCCACTTAACTGTGACTTTGGGACCTTAGCTGGCGGTCTGGGTTGTTTCCCTCTTCACGACGGACGTTAGCACCCGCCGTGTGTCTCCCGTGATAACATTCTTCGGTATTCGCAGTTTGCATCGGGTTGGTAAGTCGGGATGACCCCCTAGCCGAAACAGTGCTCTACCCCCGAAGATGAGTTCACGAGGCGCTACCTAAATAGCTTTCGGGGAGAACCAGCTATCTCCCGGTTTGATTGGCCTTTCACCCCCAGCCACAAGTCATCCGCTAATTTTTCAACATTAGTCGGTTCGGTCCTCCAGTTAGTGTTACCCAACCTTCAACCTGCCCATGGCTAGATCACCGGGTTTCGGGTCTATACCCTGCAACTTAACGCCCAGTTAAGACTCGGTTTCCCTTCGGCTCCCCTATTCGGTTAACCTTGCTACAGAATATAAGTCGCTGACCCATTATACAAAAGGTACGCAGTCACCTAACAAGTAGGCTCCCACTGCTTGTACGTACACGGTTTCAGGTTCTTTTTCACTCCCCTCGCCGGGGTTCTTTTCGCCTTTCCCTCACGGTACTGGTTCACTATCGGTCAGTCAGGAGTATTTAGCCTTGGAGGATGGTCCCCCCATATTCAGACAGGATACCACGTGTCCCGCCCTACTCTTCGAGTTCACAGCATATGCATTTTGGTGTACGGGACTATCACCCTGTACCGTCGGACTTTCCAGACCGTTCCACTAACACACATGCTGATTCAGACTCTGGGCTGCTCCCCGTTCGCTCGCCGCTACTGGGGGAATCTCGGTTGATTTCTTTTCCTCGGGGTACTTAGATGTTTCAGTTCCCCCGGTTCGCTTCATTACGCTATGTATTCACGTAATGATAGTGTGTCGAAACACACTGGGTTTCCCCATTCGGAAATCGCCGGTTATAACGGTTCATATCACCTTACCGACGCTTATCGCAGATTAGCACGTCCTTCATCGCCTCTGACTGCCAGGGCATCCACCGTGTACGCTTAGTCGCTTAACCTCACAACCCGAAGATGTTTCGTAAAACACCACCGTGTTGCGAAAATTTGAGAGACTCGAACACACTTAACAGTGTGTCGTTTCAATTTTCAGCTTGATCCAGATTTTTAAAGAGCAAAACTTCGCAGTGAACCTTTTCAGGTACACTCTGAAGTTTTCTTGGTTTTTGCAGTAAAGATGGTGGAGCTATGCGGGATCGAACCGCAGACCTCCTGCGTGCAAAGCAGGCGCTCTCCCAGCTGAGCTATAGCCCCATCGTAGGTCAATCTCTGTAACCGGAATTCGTTTTGAGACAAGGCGTGGGATGGCGAAGCATACTGAAGTATGCGAGTCATTCCGCAACGCAGTATCAGAACGAATTTGGTAGGCCTGAGTGGACTTGAACCACCGACCTCACCCTTATCAGGGGTGCGCTCTAACCACCTGAGCTACAAGCCTGCAGAGATTTTTTACTGCTAATTTTCATCAGACAATCTGTGTGAGCACTTCAAGGAACGGTTCTTTAAGGTAAGGAGGTGATCCAACCGCAGGTTCCCCTACGGTTACCTTGTTACGACTTCACCCCAGTCATGAATCACAAAGTGGTAAGCGCCCTCCCGAAGGTTAAGCTACCTACTTCTTTTGCAACCCACTCCCATGGTGTGACGGGCGGTGTGTACAAGGCCCGGGAACGTATTCACCGTAGCATTCTGATCTACGATTACTAGCGATTCCGACTTCATGGAGTCGAGTTGCAGACTCAATCCGGACTACGACATACTTTATGAGGTCCGCTTGCTCTCGCGAGGTCGCTTCTCTTTGTATATGCCATTGTAGCACGTGTGTAGCCCTGGTCGTAAGGGCCATGATGACTTGACGTCATCCCCACCTTCCTCCAGTTTATCACTGGCAGTCTCCTTTGAGTTCCCGACCGAATCGCTGGCAACAAAGGATAAGGGTTGCGCTCGTTGCGGGACTTAACCCAACATTTCACAACACGAGCTGACGACAGCCATGCAGCACCTGTCTCACAGTTCCCGAAGGCACCAAAGCATCTCTGCTAAGTTCTGTGGATGTCAAGACCAGGTAAGGTTCTTCGCGTTGCATCGAATTAAACCACATGCTCCACCGCTTGTGCGGGCCCCCGTCAATTCATTTGAGTTTTAACCTTGCGGCCGTACTCCCCAGGCGGTCGACTTAACGCGTTAGCTCCGGAAGCCACGCCTCAAGGGCACAACCTCCAAGTCGACATCGTTTACAGCGTGGACTACCAGGGTATCTAATCCTGTTTGCTCCCCACGCTTTCGCACCTGAGCGTCAGTCTTCGTCCAGGGGGCCGCCTTCGCCACCGGTATTCCTCCAGATCTCTACGCATTTCACCGCTACACCTGGAATTCTACCCCCCTCTACGAGACTCAAGCTTGCCAGTTTCAAATGCAGTTCCCAGGTTGAGCCCGGGGATTTCACATCTGACTTAACAAACCGCCTGCGTGCGCTTTACGCCCAGTAATTCCGATTAACGCTTGCACCCTCCGTATTACCGCGGCTGCTGGCACGGAGTTAGCCGGTGCTTCTTCTGCGAGTAACGTCAATTGCTGCGGTTATTAACCACAACACCTTCCTCCTCGCTGAAAGTACTTTACAACCCGAAGGCCTTCTTCATACACGCGGCATGGCTGCATCAGGCTTGCGCCCATTGTGCAATATTCCCCACTGCTGCCTCCCGTAGGAGTCTGGACCGTGTCTCAGTTCCAGTGTGGCTGGTCATCCTCTCAGACCAGCTAGGGATCGTCGCCTAGGTGAGCCATTACCCCACCTACTAGCTAATCCCATCTGGGCACATCCGATGGCAAGAGGCCCGAAGGTCCCCCTCTTTGGTCTTGCGACGTTATGCGGTATTAGCTACCGTTTCCAGTAGTTATCCCCTCCATCAGGCAGTTTCCCAGACATTACTCACCCGTCCGCCACTCGTCAGCAAAGCAGCAAGCTGCTTCCTGTTACCGTTCGACTTGCATGTGTTAGGCCTGCCGCCAGCGTTCAATCTGAGCCATGATCAAACTCTTCAATTTAAGTTTGATGCTCGTGAATTAAACTTCGTAATGAATTACGTGTTCACTCAGAGACTTGGTATTCATTTATCGTCTTGCGACGTTAAGAATCCGTATCATTGAGTGCCCACACAGATTGTCTGATAAATTGTTAAAGAGCAGTGCCGCTTCGCTTTTTCTCAGCGGCGCGGGGTGTGCATATTAAGCCATCCCGCTACAGAGTCAAGTTTTATTTCACTTTTCTCTGCTGAAGT
This sequence comes from Pseudocitrobacter faecalis, assembly GCF_965231525.1. Taxonomy (NCBI): domain Bacteria; kingdom Pseudomonadati; phylum Pseudomonadota; class Gammaproteobacteria; order Enterobacterales; family Enterobacteriaceae; genus Pseudocitrobacter; species Pseudocitrobacter faecalis. Next base: position 4,329,561 of record NZ_CBDDNJ010000002.1, read on the forward strand.
TCTCTTAAGAACCTCGCTGACCCGGCGGCTTGCGTGCCGTTGTTCCGTGTCAGTGGAGGCGCATTATAGGGAGTTCTGAGACGTTGACAACCCCTGTTTAAAAAAAACTTTTCAACCGTCTCTTTTTTGAGCAAAACCGGTTTAAACTGGCAGTTTTTCAAGCGTTTCGAAGCCGTAACGCTGTAAGACGGGTAAAAGTCGTACAGTTTCGTCGGTCAGTGCCATACAAAACGCTTTATTCTCTTCCGTCGATTTCGCATCTGGCGCTTCATGCTCCAGCAGCCAGGCCGTGCGACGCGCAATCGCCGCGCCGGAATCGATCATCCGCGTGCCTTCCGGGAGCACCTGCAGCAGTTCATCACGCAGCAGCGGGAAATGCGTACAACCGAGCACAACCGTATCCGGCGGCTCCTGCATCCGCAGCCACGGGCGCAGAATACGACGCAGCTCATCCAGTGAAACCGGATCGCCATGCAGTTTCGCTTCCGCCAGCTCCACCAGCTCTGCCGAACCCAGCATTTCGATTTTGCATTCATTGGCAAAACGAGCGATGAGTTCATGCGTATAAGAACGCTTCACCGTGCCACGCGTTGCCAGCAAGCCGACAATACGGTTCGCCGATAAACGCGCCGCCGGCTTAATGGCCGGCACCACACCGACCACCGGGAAGGCAAACTTCTCACGCAGGGCCGGCAATGAAACGGTGCTTGCAGTGTTGCAGGCGATAATCGCCAGGGAGAGCGGATAACGTTGCTGAACGGCGGTCACAATCTCAACCACGCGCTCAACAATGAACGCTTCGCTTTTTTCCCCATAAGGAAAGGCAACGTTATCGAAGGTGTAGATGTAATGAAGGTCCGGCAAAAGTTGACGGACCTCATCATAGACCGACAACCCACCGACACCGGAGTCAAACACCAGTACGGTAGGCCGTGGTTCAGAAGGTGTAGCTGCCAGACAAGGTGTATTCCCGTCCTGCAGTTTGGTAGCCATAAACTGTCTCGTAATCTTTATCGAACAGGTTGGCTATTTTACCACGAACTGTGAGCTGTGAGGTGACTGGATATGACGCGGAAACATCAACCGTGCTGTAGCTCGGTAAAACCTGCTGTTTCGGATTGTATTGCGACGTGTTGTTATCGTAGCGGCGACCGTAGTACTGCCACGACACATCCATAGCCACATCAAACATTGTCCAGTCAAGCTGATATTTCGCCTGACGCTTAGAGCGGCGCGCCAGCACTTCATCATTCTCGTCGTTACGCGGATCCATATATTGCAGCGTCACACGATGATTAACGATCCCCGTATCAAAACTACCGGTCCACTCCACACCCTTAATGGTCGCCGAGTTAATGTTAGCGTACTCTCCGTCATAGGTAACCGGATCGGAATAGTAGGTAATCAGATTAGAAATCTTGTAGTGATACGCTGACAAACGCCAGTCCAGCGGCCCGGTCAAACCTTCCAGCCCCGCTTCCCACTGTTTCGATTCTTCCGGTTTCAGGTCCGGATTCGAACTAATACCAAAGCGTGTCGAACCAAACTGCTGACCTAACGATGGCGCCAGGAAACCAGTACCGTACGATAACGTCACTTTATAGTTCTCGACGAACTGCCAGCCCGCCGCCGTTTGCCAGGTACCGTGCCAGCCAAACTGCTCATCGTGATCTTCACGGCCCGATGCTTCCAGCGTCACGTCACCAAACTGCTGCTGCCCGGTGAGATAAAGCCCGGTATTGTCGCGCTTATAGGTATCAGATATCGCCGTATCCGACGAAGTCAAACGCTGTTGCTGCCAGTCCACCCCGGCACTTACCGAGCCATGTCCGACAATCAGGTTGTTCCCCCACTGGAGGTTACGTTGGGTCATGCGGTCAAGCGCTGTGCCGTCTTTATAACGACCATAAATACTACTGTAGTTATAGTCCTTCACCTTCTGATAGCTGGCGATAAGCTCCGAAGAGTAGATTCCGGAATGGAATCGCAGGCCGGTATCCCAGGTCTGGTTATACAGTTGCTCTTCATCCGCACTGTATGCTGGTGAGTACGGTGGGCTTCCCAGGTCGTAATCCACATTATTGGTATAGCTGTGGCCACGGAAGAAGCCATCGAAGCTATCGTTGAATTTATGCTCCAGGCTTCCCCAGAAGGTTTTATTGCGGAAGCCATCGCGATCGTTATCGTGGTTCCAGGTCGAGCCCGGCTGCACATCAAATCCTTTGGTGGTTTCATAAGAGCCCGCCACCGTCGCTACCGTATCGCCAAAGCGCTGACGCAATGTGCCATCATATTGTTGGTAGCCTTTAGAGCCCATGCTGGCGGAAATTTTCGATTGTTCCTCGTCAGAGTGGGTAATGATGTTGATAACCCCCCCCATCGCACCGGAACCATAAATCGCCGAGCGCGGCCCACGGATGTACTCTACGCGCTGAACTAACGAAAGCGGAATCTGGTTAAGGTCGGGGTTATTAGAGATACCAGGGCGGGTCATCGGAATGCCATCGACCAGCACCAAAACCTGCCTGGTTTCAGTGCCGCGGATAAAGAGCGAAGAACTCTGCCCCATCCCGCCATATTGTGCGATATCGACGCCCGGCAGACGACGCATCACATCATTAAGATTTTTGGCCTGCCAGCGGTCGATGTCATCTCGGGTGACGACATCCATCGGCGCGAGAACGGTATTGACCGGCTGCTGGAAACGACTGGCTGTTACGACGAGCGTGTCTGTAGTGCTGTCCTGCGCCCAAACGGAAAAAGCCGAGACGGATAACGCCGTCATCAGCGAAGTTTTTTTAATCATTGTTAAAGCATCCACAATAGAATAAGGATGCCGCCGGTTTCATCAATAGCCCGCGATGATGAAAACCCAGTGCGACGTCACCCGGCAGGTCTTCGGGCTTGGGGGCGTTTACCGGATGAGGACTTCCCACCTTTTCAGGCAGTGTCTGCAAAATGCGTTCATCCCACCACTCCTTACCGCTGCGCGTCAGCCCCAGATTTTCACTGGATTCCCTTTTAACTCACAGGACCGGAACCCGGATGCTACATTTAGTTACATATAGATGTCCAGACTGCTATTACGATTTCGAAGAACATCAATCGCTGGACATCCCCTGAGCAGGCCCTACAATCCCCGCGTACTTTTATTATTCAGGATGCATCATGACCCCCGAACACCTTCCTACCGAGCAATACGAAGCGCAGCTGGCCGAGAAAGTGGTCCGTCTGCAAACGATGATGGCCCCGTTCAATGCGCCGGTTCCGGAGGTGTTTCGCTCGCCAGTCAGTCATTACCGCATGCGTGCGGAATTTCGTATCTGGCATGAGGGTGACGACCTGTACCACATCATTTTTGATCAGCAGACCAAAAGCCGCATCCGCGTGGATTCTTTCCCGGCGGCCAGTGAGCTCATCAATACGCTGATGACCGCCATGCTGGACGGCGTGCGTAATAACCACACGCTGCGCCACAAGCTGTTCCAGATTGATTACCTGTCTACGCAAAGCAATCAGGCGATCGTTTCTCTGCTGTACCATAAAAAGCTCGACGACGCGTGGCGTGCCGAGGCGCAAGCGCTGCGCGACGCCCTGCGCGCGCAGAACCTGAACGTCCATATCATCGGCCGCGCGACGAAAACGAAAATCGCGCTGGATCAAGACTATATCGACGAACGCCTGCCGGTAGCCGGGAAAGAGATGATCTACCGTCAGGTGGAAAACAGCTTTACCCAGCCGAACGCGGCAATGAACGTGCAAATGCTGGAGTGGGCGCTCAACGCCACGAAAAATTCTACGGGTGATTTGCTGGAGCTCTACTGCGGGAACGGTAACTTCTCGCTGGCGCTGGCGCGCAACTTTGACCGGGTGCTGGCCACCGAAATTGCCAAGCCGTCCGTCGCCGCCGCGCAATACAACATTGCGGCAAACCACATTGATAACGTGCAGATTATTCGCATGTCGGCGGAAGAGTTTACCCAGGCGATGAACGGCGTGCGGGAATTTAACCGTTTGCAGGGCATTGATTTAAAAAGTTATCAGTGTGAAACGATTTTCGTCGATCCGCCGCGCAGCGGGCTGGACAGCGAAACCGAGAAAATGGTGCAGGCGTATCCGCGTATTCTGTACATCTCCTGCAACCCGGAAACCCTCTGTCAGAACCTGGAAACGTTAGGCCAGACGCACAATGTAGAACGTCTGGCGCTGTTTGATCAGTTCCCGTATACGCACCATATGGAGTGCGGCGTTCTGCTAACGAAGAAATAATACCCTTGTCTTGCCGGAGGCGGCGTAAGCGCTTTATCCGGCAAACAACACATGTTATTCAGCAACCTCGTGTTTCCGATTTCGCATTTTCACGCCAATCCAGAAAACCAGAATCACCGACAGCACCGCTGGCAGGAAGTTAGAGCCGATATCCGGATATTCCGCGCGCACCACGGTGCTGTATAACAGCACGCCCAAAATAAAGCAGGCCGCAGCCAGGCCAGGCAACCCCACCGGCATCGTGCGATTCTGATACCGCTGATGCAGACAGTACACCGTCAGCACCAGCGCAATAATTGGGAATACAGAGAACGGCACAATGGAGCTAAACAGCGCCGCAAAAGTTCCGTTAATTGATAAGCCAGCGATCAGCGCCAGCAACAGCGTTCCTTTATCTTGTCCTGACTGTTTCATTGCTCGTCTTCCACCTTATTCGGAATGATGTGTCGTTTTTTCCTGTTCGCGACGATACCAGTAATACGCGCCTTTCGAGATCATGCGCAATTGCAGCACCAGTCGTTCTTCCAGCTGGCGGCGCTGTTCCGGCGTGACATCTAACGCTTCTGCGCCTGCGCTAAAGACAATCGTCACCATCGCTTCTGCCTGTGCCTCGGTAAAGGCGCGTGGCATATGGTTTTCGATTTCCAGATAGTCGGCAAGTTCCGCGATGAAGTGCTGAATTTCACGCGCGACCGCAGCACGAAACGCCGCAGACGTACCGGAACGTTCGCGCAAAAGCAGGCGAAAAGCGTTAGGGTTATTCCCAATGAACTCCATAAATGTCGACACGGAAGTACGGATCACGCTGCCGCCTTTGGCGATACGCTGACGCGCCTGACGCATCAACTGACGCAGCATCAGGCCGCTTTCGTCCACCATCGTCAGCCCCAATTCATCGACGTCACGAAAATGTCGGTAAAAAGAGGTTGGCGCAATGCCCGCTTCGCGAGCCACTTCACGCAGACTCAGGCTGGCAAAGCTTCGCTCAGCACTCAGTTGACTAAATGCTGCTTCCACCAGCGAACGCCTGGTTTTTTCTTTTTGTTGCGCTCTAACGCCCATCACGATGATTGAATCCTTCCAAATGCCTTGTTGGCACTATACCAGAGATTAAAACTAATCGACTTACACTGCTTTGTGAATGATTGTTTACGGGCGATTTATGCTCTTTTGCATGAAAAAAGCACAATGATAATTGGGTTATCACAGTGAAGATGTTATGATTCTGTTGCTTTTATGTATAAGAACAGGTAAGCCTTACCATGCCAAATTCCTACGATTATGATGCAATAGTAATTGGTTCCGGCCCCGGCGGCGAAGGCGCTGCGATGGGTCTGGTGAAACAGGGAGCGCGTGTCGCCGTTATTGAGCGTTATCATAATGTCGGCGGCGGATGTACCCACTGGGGCACCATCCCCTCAAAAGCACTTCGTCATGCCGTTAGCCGCATTATTGAATTCAACCAGAACCCCCTTTACAGCGACCACACCCGACTTCTCCGCTCCTCTTTCGCCGACATTCTGAACCATGCTGACAGCGTGATTAATCAGCAGACTCGCATGCGTCAGGGCTTTTATGAGCGTAATCACTGCGAAATTTTGCAGGGCAACGCGCATTTCGTTGACGAACATACGCTGGCGCTGGAGTGCCCGGACGGCTCGGTCGAAACGCTGACGGCGGAAAAATTCGTTATCGCCTGCGGCTCGCGCCCCTACCGCCCCGCCGACGTCGACTTCAGCCATCCGCGCATTTACGACAGCGACTCAATCCTCAGCCTGCATCACGAACCTCGCCACGTCATTATCTACGGCGCGGGGGTAATTGGCTGTGAGTATGCCTCCATTTTCCGTGGAATGGACGTCAAAGTTGATTTGATCAACACCCGTGACCGTCTGCTGGCGTTCCTCGACCAGGAGATGTCGGACTCGCTCTCTTATCATTTCTGGAACAGCGGTGTGGTCATTCGCCACAACGAAGAGTACGAGAAAATTGAAGGTCTGGACGACGGTGTCATCATGCACCTGAAATCCGGCAAGAAATTGAAAGCTGACTGCCTGCTGTATGCCAATGGACGCACCGGGAATACTGATTCGCTGGCGCTGGAGAACATCGGCCTGCAGTGTGACAGCCGCGGTCAGTTAAAAGTGAACAGCATGTACCAGACGGCCCTGCCGCACATTTACGCGGTGGGCGACGTGATTGGTTATCCGAGCCTGGCGTCTGCTGCTTACGATCAGGGTCGCATTGCCGCGCACGCGATGGTAAAAGGCGAAGCGACGGCGCACCTGGTTGAAGACATTCCAACCGGGATTTACACCATTCCGGAAATCAGTTCTGTGGGCAAAACCGAACAGCAACTGACGGCGATGAAAGTACCGTATGAAGTGGGTCGGGCACAGTTTAAACACCTGGCGCGCGCGCAGATAGTCGGCATGAACGTGGGAACGCTGAAAATTCTGTTCCACCGGGAGACGAAAGAGATTCTGGGTATTCACTGCTTTGGCGAACGCGCGGCGGAGATTATTCACATCGGCCAGGCAATCATGGAGCAAAAAGGCGGCGGTAACACTATCGAGTACTTTGTTAACACCACCTTTAACTACCCGACCATGGCCGAAGCCTATCGGGTAGCGGCGCTTAATGGTTTAAACCGCCTTTGGTAACGCTTTCTCGTCGAAGTGACCTTCCATCGTGCCACGAATAGCCTCTGCCAGTTGCTCATAGCGACTGCGCAGGGGTGATCCCGGACGATAAACAAGGCCCACGGTGCGGCGAGGTTCTGGCTTAATGCACGGCAGATAGATCACGCCATCACGGCGACGTTCCTGCGGCACAGCCAGTGCCGGTAACAGCGTAATACCGCTGCCTGCCGCCACCATATTACGCAGCGTTTCGAGGCTGGTTGCCCGGAAATGCGTATCTTCATCAGCGCCCGCTTCAAAACAGAACCCGAGCGCCTGGTCACGCAGACAGTGACCATCTTCCAGCATCAGCAGTTTTTCCCCCGCCAGATCGGACATCGGCACGCGATCGCGTTCGGCCCACGGGTGATCTTCATAGATCGCCAGCATCATTGGCTCATCAAACAGAGGCACTTCGATAAACGCCTCGCTCTCTTTCACCAGCGCCAGAATGGCGCAATCCAGCTTACCGCTGTCGAGCTGTGCCAGCAGTTGATGCGTTTGCGCTTCATGCAGGTACATTTCGAGTTTTGGGAAAGTCTGGTGAAGCATTGGGATAATGTGCGGCAGCAGGTACGGCCCAACCGTCGGAATCAAACCGATATGCAGCGGACCGGACATGGTCTCTCCCTGCTGGCTTGCCATTTCCTTGAGCACTTTGACCTCACGCAGCACCGTGCGCGCCTGATCCACCAGCAGCAAGCCTGCCTGGGTGAAAAGCACTTTACGGCTGGTGCGTTCCAGCAACATCACGCCCAGCTCATCTTCCAGCTTGCGGATCTGCCCACTCAGCGTTGGCTGACTGACATGGCACGAGTCTGCCGCCCGACGGAAATGCCGGTGTTCGGCTAACGCGACCAGGTATTCAAGATCACGAATATTCATTATTCATCCTCCATTGCCACGATAGTTCGCGGCGATAGATAGAATAGCAACGAACGATTATCCCTATCAAGCTTTCTGTTCAATAATGCAACACAGAAACGGAACGGTACCTCCTTAACCCTTGAAGTCACCGTGATGTTTCGCAGAGTTTCTCTCAAACTCGAAATAACTAAAGCCAACGTGAACGTTTGCGGACCCTCAGGTCCGCATTTTTTTTGGGCGTAACCCCTCACCCTAGCCCTCTCCCACAGGGAGAGGGAACCGATCGAGCAAAAGGTTACACGGACTAGCCCCTCTCCCGATGGGAGAGGGGCTGGGGTGAGGGAGGATTCTCGTTAAATCAAACGCTGTTTCGCATCGCTAATCGCCTGCGCCACCTGCTTCGGTGACACCCCGCCTTTCGCCGCACGTTTATCCAGGCACGATTGCAGGGACAAGATCGGATATACATCAACGCCGATCACGCTGCTGAATTTATGCAGATCCGCCAGCGCCAGCGCTTCCAGCGGTTTGCCCTGTTTAATCGCTTCGACCACCGCTTCACCGACGATATGGTGCGCTTCACGGAACGGCACGCCTTTAGCAACCAGATAATCCGCCAGTTCTGTCGCGTTGGCGTAACCCTGCTGCGCCGCTTCCTGGCAACGCGGGCGTTTCACCTGAATACCGTCCAGCACCAGCGCCGCCATATGCAGGCAGTCCAGCCAGGTGTCGAGCGCGTCGAACAGGCCCTCTTTGTCTTCCTGCATATCTTTGTTATACGCCAGCGGCAGACCTTTCAGCGTCATCATCATGCCGGTCAACGCGCCCTGCACGCGGCCACACTTACCGCGAATCAGCTCCAGCGCATCCGGATTTTTCTTCTGCGGCATCAGGGAAGACCCCGAGGTCACACGGTCAGACAGTTCGACGAAATTCGCTTCGCCGGAGTTAAAGAAGATCAAATCTTCAGCAAAGCGCGATAAATGCACCATGCCGATTGAGGCATTGGACAGCAGTTCCAGCACGTGGTCGCGGTCAGAAACGCTGTCCAGACTGTTGCGCGTTGCAGAGGCAAAACCTAACCAGCCAGCCAGTTGTTCACGATCGATTTCGTAAGCCGTACCCGCCAGCGCACCGCTACCCAGCGGGCTGACATCGAGGCGTTTTACTGCATCCTGCAGACGGCTTTCATCACGCGCCAGCATTTCAACATAGGCCAGACACCAGTGAGCAAAAGTCACCGGCTGCGCACGCTGTAAGTGCGTGTAACCCGGCATCACGGCATCCTGATTCTGCTGCGCGGTTTCCACCAGCGCGCTCTGCAACTGACGGTTAGCCGACAGCAACTCCGCAACGGTATCTTTGCACCACAGTTTCAGATCGGTCGCCACCTGATCGTTACGGCTGCGCCCGGTATGCAGTTTTTTGCCCAGTTGCCCGACTTTATCGATGAGCTTACCTTCCACCCAGCTATGGATGTCTTCGGCATCGCTTTGCAGAATTTGCTGCGGGTTCGCACGGACCTCTTCCAGCAGCACGTTCAGCGCCTCTTCCAGTTGCTGCTGCTCTTCAGCAGTCAACACGCCGACCGTAACCAGCGCTTTAGACCAGGCGACAGAGCCAGTAATATCCTGTTCCGCCAGGCGATAGTCGAAGCGCAAAGAGTCGTTGAACTGTTTGAACCGTTGATCCGCTGCCTGAGTAAAACGCCCGCCCCAAAGTGCCATAACTCGTTTCCTTAAAATTCGTTTAATGTTGCCTGAAAGCTACCCTCACGCACCGAACAATCCCCTCTCCCTGTGGGAGAGGGTTAGGGTGAGGGAAAATATTAAGCCAGAATCCGCGTGCCAATCGGCGTGCCGTTGAACAGCGCCGACAGTTGCTCCGCATGACGCCATGATGCGATATCCACCGGGCGACCCAGCGTACGCGCGGCATCCAGCGCCGCATTCACTTTCACAATCATGCCATCGGTAATAATGCCCTGTTCGATCAGTTGCTCTGCTTTTTCCGCCGTCATCTCGGCGATACGCTGACCTTTACCGTCAAGAATGCCGCTCACGTCAGAAAGCAGAATCAGATCCGCGCCCAGCGTCGACGCCAGCGCTGTAGCGGCCTGGTCGGCATTGACGTTCATCAGCTCACCTTCAGCCGTCACGCCAATTGAACTGACAACCGGCAGGAAGCCGCCGTCCAGCAGCAGGTTAATGAGTTTTGGCGAACCCGGCATCGCCAGGCCAACGTGGCCCAGTTCTTCATCGAGTTTGGTCACGTTGACGCTATCGCCATCGCCCAGGAACAGGCCTACAGAGGCGATATCATGTTTCTTTGCCCACGCCAGTAGCGTTTTGTTGGCCGTACCCGCCAGCGCGCCGGTGATGATGTCTATCTGGTCAGCAGGCGTCACGCGCAGGCCATTTTTCTTTTTCACCGGCAGGTTAAGCTGCTTCATCAGCTCATCCACCACGCAGCCACCGCCATGCACAATCACTAACGGGCGCTGATGTGACTCACGATAATTCACCAGCGCAGTAAACAGACGCTCCAGCGCTTCTTCGCTATCCAGCAACACGCCGCCTAATTTGATAATTAATGGATTCATCGTCATCACACCTTAAAGAAGAGACTGCGTCTCGGCGAAGCCGAAACGGATATTGGCGCACTGGATGGCTTGCGCCGCGGCGCCTTTTAACAGGTTATCTTCCGCGGCCACCACAATCAGGTGCTGGTCCTGCACGGCAAAACCGATATCGCAGAACGGTAAACCGACCACGTTTTTCAGCGCCGGAACGCCTTTGTCATACAGACGCACCAGCGGTTTGTGGGCATACGCCTGCTGGTAGGTCGCCGCCACCTGTTCGGCATTCACGCCCGGTTTCAGGCGGCAGGTGATGGTTTCAAGGATGCCGCGTTTAAAGTTACCCAGGTGCGGGGTAAAAATCACCCGCGCCCCCAGGTGGGTTGAAATTTCCGGATGATGGCGATGGTTAAACACGCCATACGGTTGCAGGCTCACCTCACAGAAACTGTTAGAGAGCGCCGCTTTACGCCCGGCACCGCTCACGCCACTGGTGGCGTCGATCACTGGCCATTGAGTGAGATCCAGCAGATCGGCATCAATCAGCGGTTTAAGCGAAAGCTGCGCTGCCGTCGGGTAGCAACCCGGCACGGCGATCAGGTTGGTCTCTTTCAGCGCGTCCCCGCACCATTCGGCAAGGCCATACACCGCCTGCTCAAGTAATTCAGGATGCTGATGGGTGAAGCCGTAATATTTTTCGTAGAAAGGCGCGTTGTTGACGCGAAACGCTCCGGAGAGGTCAAACACCACGCAACCAGCGTCCAGAAACTGCGGTGCCAGGTCGTGGCTGACTTCGTGCGCAGTGGCGAGGAAAACCACATCCACACCGGCGCTGAATTCACTGATATCCGACATCGGCTGCAATGGCAAATCCACAATGCCCTTCAGCTGAGGATGCAGGTCAGAGATTAACTTTCCTGCATCATTGCTTTGCGCTGAGACCGTCAAAGCGGTTATGTTCATATGCGGATGGCGATTTACATAGGTCACAAGCTCTGCGCCAGCATACCCACTGGCACCTACAATCAGCGTATTCAACATCGGGGCTGTTCACCTTCTTACGTCATATGCCTGGGAAGAATGCTTATCTTCCTCACCCTGTTGAGCGTCTTTTGCCTTTTACCTTATGGTTTAAGGGTTTTCTAATGCTCAACGATATTGTATTTTTATTCATAAATATTGCATGAATATTGATACTATCACGACCTGAGGTGTGTCAACAATGAAAAACAATTTACCGCCATTTATCGAGATTTACCGTGCATTGATCGCCACACCTTCCATCAGCGCGACCGAAGAAGCGCTTGATCAAAGTAATGCGTCTTTAATCACTCTGCTCGGCGACTGGTTTGCCTCGTTAGGCTTTAACGTTGAGATCCAACCGGTTCCTGGCACGCGCAATAAATTCAATATGCTGGCCAGCACCGGAAACGGCGCAGGCGGCCTGCTGCTTGCCGGTCACACGGATACCGTGCCGTTCGACGATGGCCGCTGGACGCGCGATCCCTTCACCCTGACCGAGCATGAAAACAAACTCTACGGCCTGGGCACCGCTGACATGAAAGGCTTCTTCGCCTTCATCCTCGATGCTCTGCGCGATGTGGACGTATCAACGCTGAAAAAGCCGCTCTACATTCTGGCGACCGCCGATGAAGAGACCAGTATGGCTGGCGCGCGCTACTTTGCCGAAACCACTGCTCTGCGCCCGGACTGTGCCATCATCGGCGAACCAACATCATTACAGCCTGTGCGCGCGCATAAAGGCCACATCTCCAGCGCCATTCGCGTAATGGGGCAGTCAGGCCACTCCAGCGACCCGGCGCGCGGCGTCAACGCCATTGAAATCATGCATGACGCGATTGGCCGCGTGATGCAACTGCGGGACGCATTGAAAGAGCGCTATCACTACGAGGCGTTTACCGTGCCTTACCCGACGCTCAACCTCGGTGCCATTCACGGCGGCGATGCATCGAACCGTATCTGCGCCTGCTGTGAACTGCATATGGATATTCGCCCATTGCCGGGTATGACGCTGAACGATCTCAATGGGTTGCTGGATGAAGCGCTGGAACCGGTGAGCGCTCAGTGGCCTGGTCGATTGACCGTCTCAGAACTGCATCCGCCGATCCCGGGTTACGAATGCCCGCCAGACCACCAGTTAGTTCAGGTCGTCGAAAAACTGCTCGGTGCACAAACCGAGGTGGTGAACTACTGTACCGAAGCGCCGTTCATACAAACGTTGTGCCCGACGCTGGTACTCGGACCCGGCTCTATCAATCAGGCCCACCAGCCGGATGAATATCTGGAAACGCGCTTTATTAAGCCGACGCGCGAATTGATTACCCAGGTTGTGCATCACTTCTGCTGGCATTGATATGTCCCCTCACCCTAACCCTCTCTCAAGGGAGAGAGACCCGATTTTCTCCCTCTCCCTGTGGGAGAGGGGCGGGGTGAGGGCACCTGCGCCCCCTATTTCCATAAGCATTTCTTATCTGACACGATGCGAATTAAATTTCGTAAATTGCCGTGATTTACTCGATTGCTGAAGCGATTTCGCAGCAATTGACGTGGGGGTTTTTACGTGGCTTTATAAAGGAGGTTGCTTATCCTGGCTTTGCGTTCCGAAGCCTGGGGTATAACAAAATAAAATGAGATGGGGTGTCTGGGTTAACATGAACGAACAATATTCCGCGTTGCGTAGTAATGTCAGTATGCTCGGTAAAGTGCTAGGCGATACCATCAGGGATGCGCTTGGTGAGAACATTCTTGACCGTGTAGAAACTATCCGTAAATTGTCGAAATCCTCGCGTGCTGGCAACGAAGCCGACCGTCAGGAACTGCTGACAACGCTGCAAAACCTCTCCAATGATGAACTGCTGCCGGTGGCACGAGCCTTCAGCCAGTTTCTGAACCTGGCGAATACCGCCGAGCAATATCACAGCATCTCGCCGAAAGGTGAAGCCGCGAGCAACCCGGAAGTGATTGCGCGTACGCTGCGTAAACTCAAAGACCAACCCAATCTCACCGAAGCCACCATTAAAAAAGCCGTCGAATCGCTGTCGCTGGAGCTGGTTCTGACCGCTCACCCGACCGAAATCACGCGCCGCACGCTGATCCACAAAATGGGCGAAATCAACGGCTGCCTGAAGCAACTGGATAACAAAGATATCGCCGACTACGAGCGTAACCAGTTGATGCGCCGCCTGCGCCAGCTGATTGCTCAGTCCTGGCACACGGATGAAATCCGTAAGCACCGCCCAAGCCCGGTGGATGAAGCCAAATGGGGCTTCGCCGTGGTGGAAAACAGCCTGTGGGAAGGCGTGCCCAATTACCTCCGCGAGCTTAACGAACAGCTTGAAGAGAATCTGAACTACCGCCTGCCAGTCGACTTCGTGCCCGTTCGCTTTACCTCCTGGATGGGCGGCGACCGTGACGGCAACCCGAACGTTACCGCTGAAATTACCCGTCACGTCCTGCTGCTGAGCCGCTGGAAAGCGACCGACCTGTTCCTGAAAGATATTCAGTTGCTGATCTCCGAACTGTCGATGGTCGAGTGCACCGATGAGCTGCGCGCCCTGGTAGGCGAAGAAGGCGCTCAGGAGCCGTACCGCTATCTGCTGAAAAACATTCGCAGCCAGTTAATGGCCACCCAATCCTGGCTGGAAGCGCGCCTGAAAGGCCAGCGTCTGCCGAAACCGGCGGGTTTAATCAGCCAGAACGAACAACTGTGGGATCCGCTTTACGCCTGCTATAAATCCCTGCAAGCCTGTGGAATGGGCATTATCGCTAACGGCGAACTGCTCGACACCCTGCGCCGCGTGAAGTGTTTCGGCGTACCACTGGTACGTATTGACGTCCGTCAGGAGAGCACTCGCCACACTGAAGCGCTCGGCGAGCTGACTCGTTATCTCGGTATCGGCGACTATGAAAGCTGGTCAGAAGCCGACAAACAGGCGTTCCTGATCCGTGAACTGAATTCCAAGCGCCCGCTGCTGCCGCGTAGCTGGGAGCCGAGCAACGAAACGCGCGAAGTCCTCAATACCTGTAAAGCGATTGTCGATGCGCCGGTTGGCTCGGTCGCCGCCTATGTCATCTCAATGGCGAAAACGCCTTCCGACGTGCTGGCCGTGCATCTTCTGCTCAAAGAAGCGGGTATTACCTTCGCGCTGCCGGTGGCGCCGCTGTTTGAAACCCTTGATGATCTGAACAACTCGAACGATGTCATGACCCAGTTGCTGAATATCGACTGGTATCGCGGCTTTATTCAGGGCAAACAGATGGTGATGATTGGCTATTCCGACTCCGCGAAAGACGCGGGCGTCATGGCCGCCTCCTGGGCGCAGTACCAGGCACAGGACGCGCTGATCAAAACCTGCGAAAAAGCCGGTATCGAACTCACCCTGTTCCACGGTCGCGGCGGCTCGATTGGCCGTGGCGGCGCGCCAGCCCATGCGGCACTGCTCTCTCAACCGCCGGGAAGCTTAAAAGGCGGCCTGCGCGTGACCGAACAAGGCGAGATGATTCGCTTCAAATACGGCCTGCCGGAAGTCACCGTCAGCAGCCTGTCGCTGTATACCAGTGCGATTCTGGAAGCGAACCTGTTACCGCCGCCGGAGCCGAAAGAGGAGTGGCGCGGCATCATGGACGAGCTGTCCGATATCTCCTGCGAGATGTACCGCGGCTACGTGCGTGAAAACAAAGATTTCGTGCCTTACTTCCGCTCCGCGACGCCGGAACAGGAGCTGGGCAAACTGCCGCTCGGTTCACGTCCGGCAAAACGTCGCCCAACCGGCGGAGTAGAATCCCTGCGTGCCATTCCGTGGATCTTCGCTTGGACGCAGAACCGTCTGATGCTGCCCGCCTGGCTGGGCGCGGGTGCGGCGCTGCAAAAAGTGGTGGAAGATGGCAAACAGAGCCAGCTTGAAGCCATGTGTCGCGACTGGCCGTTCTTCTCCACCCGTCTGGGTATGCTGGAAATGGTGTTCGCAAAAGCGGATCTCTGGCTGGCGGAATACTACGATCAGCGTCTGGTGAAAAAGGAGCTGTGGGGTCTCGGTGAAGAACTCCGCACCTTGCTGGAAGCCGATATCAAAGTGGTGCTGGCGATTGCCAACGACGCGCATTTGATGGCCGACCTGCCGTGGATCGCCGAGTCTATTCAGCTGCGTAACATCTATACCGACCCGCTAAACGTACTCCAGGCCGAGCTGCTGCACCGTTCACGTCTGGCGGAAGAAGAAGGCAAAGAGCCGGATCCTAACGTTGAGCAGGCGCTGATGGTGACTATCGCAGGCGTTGCAGCAGGTATGCGTAACACCGGCTAATCAATTTAAGTTAAGTCTCAATGGAATAAGTGCGCTGGCTCACACCGAGTTAAGCGCATTTATTTTTTAGTTTCACCGCAAAACCTTTTCATCTTCGCCCTGTCTACCCATTTGCTAAACGTGATTTTTTACTGCCGCAACAATAACTGCTGGAGTGCACCTTAAGGTTCACTTAATAAAATATTGTTACGGTTGGCGCCACGAATTCTGACAGGCTTAATTTATGCTCTCCACAACTACCCCGGCTGAAACTAAGTTTAGCTGGAAGGCCCTTGGTTGGGCGCTGCTCTACTTTTGGTTTTTCTCCACCCTGCTGCAGGCCATTATTCTTTTAACCGGCTATAGCGGTACGAACGGATTTCGTGACTCTCTCTTATTCAGCTCGCTGTGGCTGATCCCTATTTTTCTGTTCCCAGGTAAAACACGCATTATTGCCGCCGTTATTGGGATAGTGCTGTGGGCAGCCTCGCTGGCGACGCTGTGCTACTTCGTCATCTACGGGCAGGAATTCTCGCAAAGCGTGCTGTTCATTATGTTCGAATCGAACGCCAATGAAGCCAGCGAATACATGAGCCAGTATTTC
This sequence comes from Pseudocitrobacter faecalis, assembly GCF_965231525.1. Taxonomy (NCBI): domain Bacteria; kingdom Pseudomonadati; phylum Pseudomonadota; class Gammaproteobacteria; order Enterobacterales; family Enterobacteriaceae; genus Pseudocitrobacter; species Pseudocitrobacter faecalis. The sequence goes on from NZ_CBDDNJ010000002.1 coordinate 4,345,863, forward strand.
AGTCTGAAGATTGTTCTGACGGCGGTGGCGTATACCGCGGTGGCGATTTTCCTGTGGTCGAGACTGAAGCCTGTTTATATCCCACACCTGAGCCGCTGGCTGATTTCTTTTGCGCTGCTGTATGGGTTAATTCTTAATCCTATTGTGGCTGGAAGCGTTGTCGGTGATAAACCGCTGGAAAAAACGCTGAACGGTATGGCTTCCCGCATGGAGCCCGCCGCGCCGTGGCAGTTTATTACTGGCTACTATCAATATCGCCAGCAATTAAACAGCCTGAACAAACTGTTAAACGCGAATAACGCATTACCGCCGCTGGCGAATTTGAAAGACAGCTCCGGCGATGCGCCGCGCACGCTGGTGCTGGTGATTGGTGAATCGACCCAACGTGGCCGTATGAGCCTGTATGGCTACCCGCGTGAAACCACGCCGGAACTCGATGCCCTGCATAAGAACGACAAGAATCTGACCGTCTTCAACGACGTCGTCACGTCTCGCCCTTACACCATCGAAATCCTGCAACAGGCGCTGACCTTTGCGAACGAGAAAAACCCGGACCTCTACCTGACTAAACCGTCATTAATGAACATGATGAAGCAGGCGGGGTACAAAACGTTCTGGATAACTAACCAGCAGACGATGACTGAACGTAACACCATGCTGACGGTGTTCTCGAAGCAAACGGACAAACAGTTCTATATGAACCAGCAGCGTACGCAGAGCGCACGCGAATACGACACCAACGTGCTGGCCCCCTTTAAAGAAGTGATGGCTGACCCGGCACCGAAGAAATTGATCATCGTTCACCTGCTGGGTACGCATATCAAATATGAGTATCGCTACCCGGAGAAATGGGGCAAGTTTGACGGCAAAACCGACCACCTGCCAGCCGGCTTATCGCAGGAACAGCAGGACGAATACAACGCTTACGATAACGCGAACCTGTACAACGACCACGTAGTCGCCAGCCTGATCAACGAGTATAAAGCGACGAACCCGAACGGATTCCTGCTCTACTTCTCCGATCACGGTGAAGAAGTGTATGACACGCCACCACATAACATTCAGGGGCGTAATGAGCTAGCGCCGACGCGTCACATGTATACCGTACCGTTTATGCTGTGGACGTCTGATAAATGGCAAGCGGCGCATCCGCGTGATTTCTCACAGGATGTTAACCGCAAGTACAGCAGTTCAGAGTTGATTCATACCTGGTCCGACTTAGCCGGGCTGAGTTATGACGGCTATGACGCGACGCGTTCCATCACCAGCCCGCAGTTCACACCAATGACGCGCTGGATTGGCAACCCGTACAAGAAAAACGGCTTAAAAGATTACGATTCACTGCCTTACGGAGAGCTCCAGGGTAATCAGTGAGAATTGCCTGATGCGCTCCGCTTATCAGGCCTACAGGTTTTCTGCAAGATATTGAATGTAGGCCGCATCCGGCAAAACAAAGCGCACGTTGTCTGCAATCTTTGAGGCCGCTCCATTCAGGAGTGGCCTTTTTTTTCGCATCCCGTTAATGTTGCGAGCAATGCAACAGAGAAGGGATCCTATGCATCACGACATCACGCAACTGCTCACCCGGCTAATCAATAATCCGGCTGAACTGCAAAAAATTCACTTTGCCAGCAGCACCAGCCCGGCACCTGAACTGGCGTATCAGGTCGATTTCCCGCGTCTGGAAATTGTGCTGGAGGGCGAGTTTAGCGACGCTGGCGCGTCCACGCGCATGCAGCGTCATGATGTCCTGTTTGTGCCCGCCGGTGGCTGGAACTTCCCGCAATGGCAAACGCCGGTGACCACCCTCAGCATTCTGTTTGGCAAGCAACAGCTCGGCTTTAGCCTGGTGCACTGGGACGGCAGCCATTCGCACAGTCTCCATCGCCAGCACGTCGCCCGGCGTGGGCCGCGCATCGGTTCGTTTCTCCTGCAAACGCTGCATGAAATGCAGATGCAGCCGCAGGAACAACATACCGCACGGTTGATTGTCGCCAGCCTGTTGAGCCACTGCTGTGATTTGCTGGGCAGCCAAATTCAAACGGCTTCGCGCAGTCAGGCACTTTTCGACGCCATTCGCGACTATATCGACGAACATTACGCTTCTCCGCTCACCCGCGAATCGGTCGCACAGGCGTTTTATATCTCGCCCAACTATCTCTCACATCTGTTTCAGAAAACCGGTGCGGTGGGATTTAACGAATATCTGAATCATACGCGGCTGGAGCACGCCAGAATGCTGCTGAAGGGTTACGACCTGAAGGTGAAAGAGATTGCGCACGCCTGCGGCTTTGTCGACAGTAACTACTTCTGCCGCTTATTTCGCAAAAATACCGAACGCTCGCCGTCAGAGTACCGTCGCCAGTACCACAGTCAGCTCACGGAAAAGAAAACTACTCCAGAATAATATGCGTGTGCTGCGGTGCACAGAGCAGTTTACGCACCGCGCTCATCACTTTCTGCGGTTCGCGCAGAAACGCATAAATACCCGACTGCACATAGCGACAGTGGGTAAAACGCTCTGCCCCGCTCAGCTCGATATCGGTGATGAGCAGCACCGCGTCAGCGTGCTCAATATCCTCTGCGGTAAGTGCATTTTCAATTCCCAGCGCGCCCTGGGTTTCAATCTTGATGCTCCATTTTTCCTGCTGGCACAACTTTTCCAGCCGCTCGGCGGCCATATAAGTATGCGCCACGCCGCTCACGCAGGCGGTGACTGCGACTAATCGTCTTGCGTGGGATACCGTCATCGTCTTCTCCTGCTTCGGGTTTCATGCACGCTGGCGAGTCTCCCCGCCAGCCCGGTATTCGCGCTTACACCGTTTGTGCAAGATGCGCTTCAATTTTGCCCATAATCGCATCGGCACGTTTTACCGCATCGCTAATATTAACCCGCACGATGGTCTTCCCGGCAAAACGCTCTTCAAACTTGATGCCGATATCTTTGGTCAGAATCACGATATCTGCGGCGGCAACGTCGCTTGCCGTCAGTTCATTTTCGAGGCCAATGGAACCCTGCGTTTCAACCTTCACGTCCCAGCCTTTGGCTTTCGCCGCGCTTTCCAGCGCTTCCGCCGCCATGTAAGTATGTGCGACGCCAGACGGACAAGCGGTTACCGCGATAATCATGGTCATAATAGTTACCTCTTCAATCAGTTAATTTCGAAATCCAGATCCAGGTCGTCTTCTTTCTCCGCGACCGGTTTTGCATTCTTGCGCGCCAGGCTTTTCAGGATATTCACGCACACCGCCGTCACCACCGCGCCGACGACAATCGCCGCAATGTAGCCGAGCTTGCCTTCCACCACCGGCAGAACAATCAGCCCGCCCCACCCGGCGTAGCACTGAGCGCCCATCAGCGCTGCCGTCACCGCACCGCAAACGGAGCCCACCATAATGGACGGGATCACGCGCAGCGGGTCAGCCGCCGCAAAGGGAATCGCCCCTTCCGTCACGCCCACACAGCCCATCACCAGCGCCGCTTTCCCTGCTTCGCGCTCTTCGCTACTGTAGTTTTTACGATTAATCAGCGTTGCGAGGCCCAGCCCCAGCGGCGGCACGCATATCCCGACGGCGGCAATCGCCACCACCGTATACACGCCCTGCGAGACGCAGATCAGCATGAACGCATAGGCCACCTTATTCACCGGGCCGCCCATATCAAATGCCAGCATCAGGCCCATAATCACCGCCAGCACCACAATGCTGCCCTGCTGCATACCTTGTAACCAGTGCGTCAGGCCCACCGTGAGCGCGCCGACCGGCTCGCCCAGGCCCCACATCATCACGCCTGCGGTGATCAACGTACCAATAATCGGGATCACGAAGATCGGCATCACCGAGCGCAGTACCTTATGTACGGGGATCTTTTTCAGGTAATAGACCACGATCCCACCGATAATCCCGGCAATCAGCGCACCGAAGAAGCCCGCGCCAAAACTGTTGCCTACCCAGGCGCCAATTGCGCAGGGTGCCAGCGCGGAGCGTTCAGCAATGGAATAACCGATGTACGCCGCCAGAAACGGCACCATCAACGTCAGACCGGCCACGCCAATATCAAACAACTTTTTGAGATTCGGATCGGTGGCGGCATCCGGCACCGCGCCCTTGCCGTATAACATCACGGAAACCGCCAGCAGGATCCCGCCTGCCACAACAAACGGGATCATGTGCGACACCCCGGTCATTAAATGCTGACGGGTGTTTTTGAGAATCTGCACCAACTCTTTCATCAGTTGCTCCCGGGCGTTACGCGCCCATATCCATAACGAGGTTGTGGAAACGATAGGTAATTGACGAAGTGACAGACAGTGGATAAAAGGGGCATTTACTGGACAATTGTGATCGCATCAGAAAAATGCGATCGGACTCAAAAGTTCACGGCGCATAGCTACTGCCCACCAGATGGGAACTTGTGAAGGAACTCTCACTTTACGCTGGATATTACATTTATCCAGTTTTTGGCAGATTTGTCAGATAGCCGTGCCGCGTCCAAGTCTCCATCCTGTTCCCCATATTGAATGATTTGGGAGATAAAGTGATGGCTCAGGTTATAGAGTTTGTCTGTGAATTACCGAACGGCGTCCATGCGCGCCCTGCCAGCCATGTTGAAACGCAGTGCAACGCCTTCACCAGTACCATTGAATGGCACAACCTGCGCACCGACCGCAAAGGCAACGCCAAAAGCGCGCTGGCGCTGATTGGCACCGACACCCTGGTGAACGACGCCTGCCAGTTGCTGATTACCGGCGAGGATGAACAGGCCGCCTGGCAGCATCTCTCCCGCTGGATCCGTGAAGAATTTCCCCTGTGCGATGCGCCGCTGGTGCAGGCGGCCACGATTGAACAGGCTCCGCTGCCGGAATCGCTCACCCATCTCAACCCGACGCTGTTTCGCGCGCAGCCCGTCTGTAGCGGTAGTGCAGGCGGCGTTTTAACGCGTCTGGCCTCGCTCGATTTAAATCGTTTGGGGGAGTTACCCACTGCGCGCAGCGTGGAAGAGGAGCAGCAGGCGCTGGACAGCGGCCTGGCGCGGCTGACCAAAATGCTCGAACTGCACCTGCTGGACAGCGACACCACCGCCAGCGCGATTCTGGAAGCCCATCGTTCGCTCGCCACCGATACCTCCCTGCGCCAGCATCTGCTGGCTGGCGTAAACGATGGACTGAGCTGCGCCGACGCGATTGTTCGCAGCGCCAACCATTTTTGTGATGAATTCGCCCGCTCCAGCAGCAGCTATTTACAAGAGCGTGCGCTGGACGTGCGTGACGTCGGCTATCAACTGTTACAGCAAATATATGGCGAACAACGTTTCCCGGCACCGGGCAAGCTGACTCAGCCGACCATCTGCATGGCGGAAGAACTCACCCCCAGCCAGTTCCTCGAACTGGATAAAACCCTGCTCAAAGGTCTGCTGCTACAAAGTGGCGGCACCACCTCACACACGGTGATTCTGGCACGTTCTTTTAATATTCCGACGCTGGTCGGTGTGGATATTGACGCGCTCAATGCCTGGCAGGGGCAACAGATTTACCTGGACGGCAACGCGGGTGCGGTAGTCGTTGCGCCAGATTCCGCCGTGACGCGCTACTACCAGCAGGAAGCGTGGCTACAGGAACAACTGCGCCAGCAACAAAGCGTCTGGCTGAGCCAGGAAGCGCGCACCGCCGACGGCTTACGCATTGAAGTTGCCGCTAACATCGCCCATTCGGTAGAAGCGCAGGCCGCCTTCGGCAACGGTGCGGAAGGCGTTGGCCTGTTCCGCACCGAAATGCTCTATATGGATCGTGCCAGCGCACCGGGCGAAGACGAGCTGTATAACATTTTCTGCCAGGCACTCAGTTCTGCCAATGGCCGCAGTATAATCGTGCGCACCATGGATATTGGCGGCGATAAGCCGGTGGATTACCTCAATATTCCGGCTGAAAACAACCCGTTCCTCGGCTATCGCGCGGTGCGTATTTATGAAGAGTATGCGGCGCTGTTCACCACCCAGTTGCGTTCGATCCTGCGCGCCTCGGCGCACGGCAAGCTGAAAATCATGATCCCGATGATCTCCTCGATGGAAGAGATCTTATGGGTCAAAGAGAAGCTCGCGGAAGCCAAACAGCAACTGCGCAATGAACATATTCCGTTTGATGAGCGTATTCCGCTGGGCATCATGCTGGAAGTGCCATCGGTAATGTTCATCATCGATCAGTGCTGCGAAGAGATCGATTTCTTCAGCATCGGCAGCAACGACTTAACCCAGTATCTGCTGGCAGTAGACCGCGATAACGCCAAAGTCACCCGTCATTACAACAGCCTGAACCCGGCCTTCCTGCGTGCTCTGGATTACGCCGTGCAGGCGGTGCATCGCCAGGGGAAATGGATTGGCCTGTGCGGCGAACTGGGCGCGAAAGGCTCTGTTTTACCGCTGCTGGTTGGCCTGGGGCTGGATGAACTGAGCATGAGCGCGCCGTCGATTCCGGCGACCAAAGCGCGTCTGGCGCAGCTCGACAGCCGCGCCTGCCGCCAGTTGCTCAATCAGGCGATGGCCTGCCGCACTTCGCTGGAAGTGGAGCATTTGCTGGCGCAATTCCGCATGAGCCAGCAGGACGCGCCGCTGATCGCCACCTCCTGTATCTCGCTGGATAACGACTGGCAGAGCAAAGAAGAAGTGATCAAAGGGATGACCGACAACCTGCTGCTGGCTGGGCGTTGTCGTTACCCGCGCAAGCTGGAAGCCGATCTCTGGGCGCGGGAAGCGGTGTTTTCGACCGGGCTGGGCTTCAGCTTCGCCATTCCGCACAGCAAATCAGAACATATTGAGCAATCAACCATCAGCGTTGCGCGACTCCCTGCGCCGGTACGCTGGGGAGACGACGAAGCGCAATTCATCATTATGCTGACGCTCAACAAACACGCCGCAGGCGACCAGCATATGCGGATTTTCTCCCGCCTGGCGCGCCGCATTATGCATGAAGAATTCCGTAACGCGCTGGTGAACGCGGCATCTGCCGATGCCATCGCCAGCCTGCTGCAACACGAACTGGAACTGTAAGAGGACGAATAATGGAACTGTATCTGGATACCGCAAATGTCGCGGAAGTTGAACGTCTGGCGCGTATTTTCCCGCTGGCGGGTGTCACCACCAACCCGAGCATTGTCGCGGCCAGCAAGGAATCCATCTGGGATGTGCTGCCGCGCCTGCAAAAGGCGGTCGGCCCGGAAGGCATTTTATTCGCCCAGACCATGAGCCGTGATGCGGCGGGTATGGTGGCGGAAGCGAAACGCCTGAGCAACGCCGTTCCCGGCATTGTGGTCAAAATCCCGGTCACCGCTGAAGGACTCGCGGCTATCAAGTTGCTGAAGAAAGAAGGCATTCCTACACTCGGCACCGCCGTCTACAGCGCCTCGCAGGGGTTAATGGCGGCGCTGGCCGGCGCGAAATATGTTGCACCCTATGTGAATCGCGTCGATGCCCAGGGCGGCGACGGAATTCGCATGGTGCAGGAACTGCAAACGCTGCTGGAACTGCACGCCCCCAACAGCAAAGTGTTGGCGGCAAGCTTTAAAACCCCGCGTCAGGCGCTGGACTGTTTACTGGCAGGATGTGAAGCAATCACCCTTCCTTTAGATGTAGCGCAACAAATGATCAACACCCCTGCGGTAGAGTCGGCAATAGAGAAGTTTGAGCAGGACTGGAATAACGCATTTGGTCATATCAACCTGTGAGGGAAATAGAGTATGGATCGCATTATTCAATCACCTGGTAAATACATCCAGGGCGCCGATGTCATTACCCGTCTGGGCGACTACCTGAAACCGATGGCGGAACGCTGGCTGGTTGTCGGTGACAAATTTGTCTTAGGCTTCGCCCAGGCTGCGCTGGAAAAAAGCTTCCAAGAGGCGGGCCTGGCGCTGGAAATCGCCCCGTTTGGCGGCGAATGTTCCCAAAACGAAATCAACCGCTTACGCGGCGTAGCCGAAAAAGCGCAATGTGGCGCTGTGCTGGGCATCGGCGGCGGTAAAACGCTCGATACCGCCAAAGCGCTGGCGCACTTTATGTCGCTTCCGGTCGCTATTGCGCCGACCATCGCCTCGACCGATGCGCCATGCAGCGCGCTATCTGTCATCTACACCGATGACGGCGAATTCGACCGTTACCTGATGCTGCCGCACAACCCGAACGTGGTCATTGTCGATACCAAAATCGTGGCGGGCGCACCGGCTCGTCTGCTGGCCGCCGGGATCGGCGATGCGCTGGCGACCTGGTTTGAAGCCCGCGCCTGTTCACGCAGCGGCGCTACCACCATGGCAGGTGGTAAATGCACGCAGGCCGCGCTGGCGCTGGCTGAACTGTGCTACAACACGTTGATTGAAGAAGGCGAAAAAGCGATGCTGGCGGCAGAGCAACACGTCGTCACCCCAGCGCTGGAACGCGTGATTGAAGCCAACACCTACCTGAGCGGCGTCGGTTTTGAAAGTGGCGGCCTGGCGGCTGCGCACGCTATTCACAACGGTCTGACAGCAATTCCGGATGCGCATCACTACTACCACGGTGAAAAAGTGGCGTTCGGAACACTCACGCAGCTGGTGCTGGAAAACGCCTCAGTGGAAGAGATCGAAACTGTCGCCGCCCTGTGCCATTCCGTTGGCCTGCCGATTACCCTCGCGCAACTGGATATTAAAGAAGATATCCCGGCAAAAATGCGCAAAGTGGCTGAAGCCTCCTGTGCGGAAGGTGAAACTATTCATAACATGCCTGGCGGTGCTGACCCGGATCGCGTTTACGCCGCGCTGCTGGTTGCCGACCAGTACGGTCAGCGTTTTTTGCATGAGTGGGAATAACGGCTAAATACCTATAAAAATCCCCGCATGTGCGGGGATTTTTGTTTCAGTAGCGATTCACATTACTGCAGGTCGAAACGGTCGAGTTCCATCACTTTCACCCATGCCGCCACGAAGTCTTTCACAAACTTCACGTGCGCATCGCTGCTGGCGTACACTTCGGCCAGCGCACGCAGTACTGCGTGAGAGCCGAATACCAGATCCGCGCGGGTGGCGGTGTATTTCACTTCGCCACTCAGGCGATCGCGGCCTTCGAACAGTTCGCTGGTGTCGTCGGTCGCTTTCCATTCGGTACGCATATCCAGCAGATTCGCGAAGAAATCATTGCTGAGCACGCCCGGACGGTCGGTAAAGACGCCATGCTTGCTGCCGTCGAAGTTTGCGCCCAGAACGCGCATACCGCCCACCAGCACCGTCAGTTCCGGCGCGGTCAGGGTCAGTTGCTGAGCTTTGTCGATCAGCAGAGATTCGGTGGTTGCCGCGCCCGGTTCGCCGCGATAGTTACGGAAACCATCGGCGATCGGTTTGAGCAGCTCGAACATCTCGATGTCGGTCTGATCCTGGCGCGCGTCTACGCGGCCCGGCGTGAACGGAACATGAATGCTGACGCCCGCGGCGCTCGCGGCTTTCTCAACCCCTACAACGCCCGCCAGTACGATAATATCGGCCAGTGACGCTTTTCCGGATGCCTGCTGGATTTTCTCCAGCGCTGGCAACACGCGTGCTGCTGTAGCGTTCACCGCCCAGTCGCGTTGCGGGTTCAGCGCCAGACGCGCACCGTTCGCCCCGCCGCGTTTGTCACCACCACGGAAAGTGGAGGCAGACGCCCACGCAACAGAAACCAGCTCGCTCACGGTCAGCCCGGAGTCAGCGATTTCTGCTTTCAGGCTCAGAATGTCTTCTTCCGTCGGGTGATAGGTCGGCTGTGGCAGCGGATCCTGCCAAATCAGATCTTCCTTCGGCACTTCCGGCCCGATGTAACGTGCTTTCGGCCCCATATCACGGTGGGTCAGTTTGTACCAGGCACGTGCGAACGCTTCATTAAACGCCTGCGGGTCGTTCAGGAAACGACGGCAGATTTTTTCGAAGTCCGGATCAAAACGCAGCGTCAGGTCGGTAACCAGCATGGTCGGCTTACGTTTTTTCGACGGGTCAAACGGATCCGGAATAATTTCCGGCGCATCTACCGCTTCAAACTGGATTGCACCAGCCGGGCTGCGAGTCTGTACCCACTCGTATTTGAACAGGTTCTCGAAGAAGTAATTGCTCCACTGAGTAGGAGTCTGCGTCCACACCACTTCCAGACCGGAGGTGATCGCATCTTTACCAACGCCAGTACCAAAGTCGCTCTTCCAGCCGAGGCCCTGGTTTTCAATCGGTGCGGCTTCCGGGTCCGGGCCAACGTGAGTTGCCGGGCCTGCGCCGTGGGTTTTACCGAGGGTGTGACCACCGGCGATCAACGCCACAGTCTCTTCGTCGTTCATGCCCATATTGCCGAAGGTCGCACGAATCGCCGCGGCCGCAGAAAGCGGTTCACCGCTGGCGTTCGGGCCTTCCGGGTTCACGTAGATCAGCCCCATTTCGGTAGCCGCTAACGGACGTTTCGCCAGCTCTTCCGGGTCACGGTGAGCCAGCCAGGCTTTCTCATCACCCCAGTTTACGTCGAGATCCGGTTCCCAGACGTCTTCACGACCGGCACCAAAGCCAAAGGTACGGAAGCCGGAGTTTTCCAGCGCCACGTTACCCGCAAGGATGAACAGGTCAGCCCAGGAAATTTTCTGGCCATATTTCTGCTTGATTGGCCACAGCAGGCGACGCGCTTTGTCCAGGCTCACGTTATCCGGCCAGGAGTTCAGCGGTGCAAAACGTTGCTGACCGCGGCCCGCACCACCACGTCCGTCAACGGAGCGATAAGTACCTGCGCCGTGCCACGCCATACGGATAAACAAACCGGTATAGCTACCCCAGTCGGCAGGCCACCACGGCTGAGATTCGCTCAGCAGCGCACGTAGATCGCCTTTCAGGGCAAAGTAATCCAGTTTGCTGAATTCTTTACGGTAGTCGAAGTCTTCCCCAAGTGGGTTAGAACGGTTGGAATGTTGATTCAGAAGATCCACGCGAAGCTGTTTTGGCCACCAATCCTGGCTGGTCGTCCCTGCACCTGCGCTCTGATCATGACCGCCCTGATGGAAAGGACACTTACCCGCGGACGTTTTGTTCTCGATATCGTCTGACGTACTCATCAATATGCTCCCTCTACAATGTTACCGTTACGATATACAGCATCAGTGTTAAGTTATAATTGAAATAATCCACAGATTCGATAGTTGGAAACTTTTATATTTTTGGTTACGGGGATGTAGATCAAAGTAGACGCAAAAAAGCCCTCATGCGAGGGCTTTTTCGACTATAGCGCGGGTCTGACACCCAGCGTATGGCAAATGGCGTAGCTCATCTCTGCGCGGTTAAGTGTATAAAAATGAAAATCTTTTACCCCTTCCCGGCTTAAAATCTTGACCATATCCATGGCGATGGATGCGCCAACCAGTTTACGCGTCTCCGCGTCGTCATCCAGTCCTTCAAACATCGTCGACATCCAGTGCGGGATGCGCACATTGGTCATGTCAGCAAATTTCTTCGCCTGTTTGAAGTTCGAAACAGGCAGGATACCGGGAATAATTTCGACATCGATACCCGCAGAAACGCAGCGGTCACGAAAACGCAGGTAGCTTTCCACGTCGAAGAAGAATTGGGTAATCGCGCGGTTGGCACCCGCATCGACTTTACGTTTCAGGTTGAGCAGATCCGCCTGCGCGCTTTTCGCTTCCGGGTGCACTTCCGGGTAAGCAGCGACAGAGATATCAAAATCGCCCACTTCCTTCAGCAAGCCGACCAGGTCTGCCGCATACATATCTGGCTTACCGCTGCCCGGCGGCAGGTCGCCACGCAGGGCGACGATATGGCGAATACCGTTGTTCCAGTAATCCTGGGCGATGGCACGCAGTTCATCGCGGCTGGCGTCAATGCAGGTGAGATGCGGCGCGGCTTCAAGGCCGGTACGATCTTTAATGCCTTTAATGATGCTGTGCGTGCGGTCACGCTCACCAGAGTTCGCGCCATAGGTCACGGAAACGAACTTCGGTTTGAGACTACTCAGGCGATCGATAGAGTTCCACAAGGTTTGCTCCATTTCACTGGTGCGCGGCGGGAAAAATTCGAACGATACATGAATGTGCCCCTGGACTTCGGCCAGACTCTGATTCAGGGCTTCCCGCTGGTTGGCGTGAAAAAAGCTCATACCTTACCTCATCAATCGCATGTCATTATTTGTTGTGTTGTGAACTGCTATACGTTTAGACGTCTAGATGTAAAGATGAAGGAAAAGTTGGGGAAGGTCAATAGAAAGATCCGCGCAAACGGTGAGGAATATTCAGAGAAGATGAAAAAAATTCATCTTACTCCGTGACGATAAAGTCATTTCTCACAAGCGTAAGCAACCACTCAAATTTGGGCTGATTCTCTGGCAGCACAACCACACCAGCTTTAACAAACAGATGCTCACCTGATAATGAACGAAAAACGACGCCCTGCCGCTGAATGGCGGCGAAAGATGCCGGAAGCAGGCTCAGGCCGTCTCCATTTGCGATTCGGGCAAGCAATACATCATGTTCGAGAGGCTCTTCGATACAAAAAGGAGCATAGCCTTCTTTTTGAAACCGCTGCCGGGTGTAATCAAAAAAGGCCGGGTTACGATCTCGCTTAAACCAGAATAAAGGCCGGGAATTTAAAGAACATAGCGTGAGCGAAGCCGATTCTGCCTCAGGCCATATGGCGGGTAGGGCGGCAATCAGCGGATCGTGCCAGGAAAGCGGCGTAACGGATAATTCGCCACACTCAAGCGGCAATGCCACCAGTGCTGCATCCAGTTTCCCTCTTCGCACCTGACGCACCAGCTCAAGAGAACTGTGCCGCGCGATACGTAGCGTCGTCGCCTGCGCACGTAGCCGGGTTTCTAACGTCGTAAAAACGCCCTGTTCAAACGCCGTGGTTAGCCCGATGCGCAACCGCTGCCCGTCTGCCTTGCCGAGTTTCGCAAGGGAACTGTAGGTTTTTTCCTGTAACGCCAGTAGCGGACGCACGATCTCCAGTACACGCGCACCATCATTCGTCAACGTCAGCCCACGGGTATGACGCACAAATAGCGTCACTCCCAGGCGTTCTTCAAGCTGGCGAATATGACGGCTGAGCGGCGGCTGGGACATAAAAAGCCGCTGCGCGGCCCGGCTCATGTTGTTCTCTTCCGCCACCACGGCAAAGTAGCGTAGCAGGCGAATATCGAGAGTGTGGATTTGTGCGTTGGTCATACCGAAAAGGTATCACTGAAACGGTATTATCCAAACCGCTTTCGGCGGCCTATTCTCGCATCATATCTTAGATAAACGAGGATTTACCCATGCATTCAGAACGCTTTATTACCGGCCAGGACATGCTGCAGAAAGTGGATGGCAAAGGAGGCAATGCAGTGGTCGAAAGTCTGCAAGATATTGCTCCAGACTTTGCCCGTTACCTGATTGAATTTCCTTTCGGTGATATCTATTCCCGCCCCGGTCTGGATTTACGCAGTCGCGAAATTGCCACCGTTGCAGCATTGACCGCATTAGGAAACGCATCGCCACAGTTGAAAGTGCATATTGCGGCGGCGCTTCATGTTGGGTTAACGCAGGAAGAAATTACTGAAGTGATCATGCAGATGGCGGTTTACGCCGGTTTCCCGGCGGCGCTGAACGGCTTGTTTGCGGCAAAAGAGGTCTTTGCCGCTCAGCAATAACGCCGAATGGCAATGCCTACAATAACTGCGCCAGCCGGTTGATGTCCGACTGAATCGCCCCGGCGGTGACATCGCGCCCTGCGCCTGGCCCACGAATCACCAGCGGGTTATCGCGATACCAGCGGCTTTCAATGGCAAAGACGTTATCGCACGGCAACAGTGCCGCCAGTGGGTGTTCCGGGCGCACTGCTTCCACGCCGACGCGCGCTTTGCCGTTGGCGTCGAAACGCGCCACATAGCGCAGCACCAGGCCCATCTCCTGCGCGGCCTCGAAACGTTGCAGCATCTGATCGTTGAGCTCATCACCGTTTTCAAAGAAGTGGTCGATCGAGCCATCTTCACAGTGCGGCGGCACCAATGACTCCACGCGAACCTGATCCGGTTCGATGTCGTAGCCTGCCTCGCGTGCCAGAATCACCAGCTTACGCATTACATCTTTCCCGGAAAGGTCGTCACGCGGGTCGGGTTCCGTTAAGCCCTGCTGCCAGGCCTGATCCACCAGTTCGGTGAACGGCACGGTACCGTCGAACTGCAGGAACAGCCACGAAAGCGTGCCGGAGAAAATCCCGCTGATAGACAGGATGCTGTCGCCGCTGTCGATCAGGTCGCGCACGGTATGATTGACCGGCAGGCCGGCACCAACAGTGGCGTTATACAACCAGTGACGCCCGGTTTTTTCGAACGCGTCGTGGATCTGGCGATAGTTGTGGCTGCTGCTTGCTCCGGCCAGTTTGTTGGCGCTGATAACGTGAAAACCGTGGCTGGCGAAATCGAGATACTGGTCAGCCAGCTGCGGGCTGGCAGTGACATCCAGCACCACCAAATCATCATACGGGTGCGCGCGCATCCACAGGAACAGTGACTCTTCATCCTGTTCGACCGCTTCATCCTCGAAGAATGCCAGCGCGCGGCTGGCGTCCAGCCCTTCATAACTCAGCAGGCTGCGGCGGCTATCCACGACGCCTGCCAGCGTGAATTCAAACCCGGTTCGCGCCGAGAGCGTACTTTGCTCGCGGGCAAACAGTTCCAGCCAGCGGGAACCAATATTACCTTTGCCGAACAGCACCAGGCCGATGCGTTTTTCTGCGCGGAAGACGGACTGATGCAGGCCCTGAATCAGGCTTTCAGTGGGGCCGGTACGCAGCACGGCGACCAGGCTAATGCCCTCTTCCGATTGCCAGGTAAACTCGACTGGCTGACCTTTCAGTTGTTGCCAGAAACGGTGGCAGTGCAGCGGGTTACGGGTGACGCCCGCGCCCACAATCGCCACCAGCGCCAAGCCCTGGCGTAAACGCAGCTCGCCCGGTAATCCGGCTTCATCTAGAATTTTTAATGCACTATCCGCCACCTCGGAGGTGTAGCAGAATTGCAGTAACTGACGGTCGTTATGAACGCCGACAGCCAGTGGACGAATACCCGCACGTTTCAGTAACTGGTCAATATCTTTATGCGCCAGCTTAAAGTCCTGGCTGGCTGGCACGCGGAATTCAATCAGGCAGACGTCATCATGGCTGGTGACAATACGCGCGCCCGTCCCGGAGGCCAGCACACGTTCAATACGCGTAGAGCCCTGATCTGGCGTATAGCTACAGCGCAGTTGCAGGTCGATATCGCTGCCGGAAACCGGCTGTAAGGTACGCGCGTGCAGCACCGGCGCGGCAAGACGCGCCAGTTCGCTGGCTTCATCGAGGCGCAGCAACGGCAGCAGGCAGGCATCTTTCACTTTACGCGGGTCGGCGCTGTATACCCCGGCAACGTCGCTCCAGATGGTCACGCGAGACACGCCCGCCAGCGCACCGATTTGCGTCGCAGAGTAGTCAGAACCGTTACGCCCCAACAGCACGGTTTCCCCCGCGTTGTTGCGGCTGATAAACCCGGTGACGACCAGGCGTTTTCCCGGATGCTGCGCCATGAGCTGTTGCAGTAACGGATAAGAAAGGCCTTCATCAACCTGCGGTTGGGCGGAACGCTCAGCACGCAGGAATTCACGCGCGTCGAGCCACGCCGCATCCAGCCCCTGCTGTTGCAGCACGGCCGCCATCAGTCGAGCAGACCACACTTCACCGTGGCCCACGACTTCCGCATACACAGCATCGGTGACGCCGCTATCCAGCAATACGGCTAAACGTTCGAGGTCATGAATGAATGCGCTAATCAAGCCGTCGGCAATCTCAGCGGGCAGCAGGCCGCTAATCAACTCTGACTGATAACGACGCAGCGTCTGTTGAACCTGATGCGCAGAAAGACGATCGCTCTGGCTGAGCTTCAGCCAGCTAATCAACTGGTTAGTGGTGCTACCGGCTGCGGAAACGACCATCATATCGCCTGGCTGAGAATACTCCGCCATAATCCCGGCAACACGCAGGTAACACTTCACATCCGCCAGACTACTCCCACCAAATTTATGCAGTTGACGTTCGTTCGTCCCTGCCTGCGCAATCACACTCATTTTTATCCCTCGGCTGCAACCCGGAAGCCATTTTCCAGATCGGCAATTAAGTCTTCACTATCTTCAATACCGGTTGAGATACGCAACAGCGTCTCAGAAATCCCGGCGGCGGCGCGCGCTTCCGGCGCCATGCCCGCGTGGGTCATCGTAGCGGCGTGGGAGATTAAACTCTCAACCCCGCCCAGCGATTCCGCCAGCGTAAACAACGACAATCCGCTCAGGAAGCGGCGCAGCGTTTGCTCGTCGCCGTCCAGTTCAAAGCTGAGCATCGCGCCAAATCCTTTCTGCTGGCGGGCGGCAATTTCGTGGCCCTGATTTTCCGGCAAAGAAGGATGATACAGTTTTTTCACCAGCGGCTGATTTTTCAGGAAATCGACAATCGCGTACGCATTGCGTTGCGCGACTTCCATGCGCGGCGACAGCGTGCGCAAACCGCGCAGCAGTAAGTAGCTGTCGAAGGCGCTACCGGTCACACCGATATTGTTCGCCCACCATGCCAGCTCCGTCACCGTCTCCGGATCTTTCGCAATCACAACGCCGGCAACCACATCAGAGTGGCCGTTCAAATATTTAGTACATGAATGCAACACCAGATCCGCGCCCAATGCCAGCGGATTTTGCAGCGCCGGGCTTAAGAAGGTGTTATCCACCACGCTGACCGCGCCGACTTCGCGCGCCAGGCCACATATTTTCGCGATATCCACCACGCGTAACAGCGGATTACTCGGACTTTCGACCAGCACCAGTTTCGGTTTTTCTTCCAGCGCCGCACGCAGCGCCTGCTCGTTGCCCTGATCGACAAACTTCACGCGATAACAGCCGCGTTTTGCCAGGCTGTCGAACAGACGATAGCTGCCGCCATAGCAATCGTGCGGCGCCACCAGCAGGTCGCCCGGCTTCAGGAATACGGTTGTCACCAGATGAATCGCCGACATGCCCGTATTGGTCATCACCGCACCCGCGCCACCTTCCAGCTCGGCCAGCGCTCGCTGCACCACATCACGCGTTGGGTTGCCGCGACGAGAATAGTCATGAGCGCGCGGCTCATTAAAACCGGTGAAATTATAGGTACTGGAAAGATGAATCGGCGGGACTACGCAGCCATACTGTTCGTCGTCATTTAAACCGCTGCGCACTGCGATGGTGGCTTGTTTACGGGTCATTATGATTCGTTCCTGACTTAGTCGGTGAAATGTCAGGCACCAGAGTAAACATAGTTATAATAGACGTCAATACATCTGGACATCTAAACTTCTTTGCGTATAGATTGAGCAAAAGACGAATAGCCGTTAAAATTATATGCATTAGCGCACAACTGCGACGGCTCATATCGTGTCAGGGACGCGTCACTACGGTAAACTATGCGCGATTATGGTCAGGCTATAGTCCGGCCTTTTATTAATGACGAAGAGGATTAAGGTATCTCATGGCTGAATGGAGCGGCGAATATATCAGCCCATACGCTGAGCACGGTAAGAAGAGTGAGCAAGTAAAAAAAATTACGGTTTCCATTCCTCTGAAGGTGTTAAAGATCCTCACCGATGAACGCACGCGTCGTCAGGTGAACAACCTGCGTCACGCCACCAACAGCGAACTGCTGTGTGAAGCGTTCCTGCATGCATTCACCGGGCAGCCGCTGCCTAACGATGAAGACCTGCGTAAAGAGCGCAGCGATGAAATCCCGGAAGAGGCCAAGGTGATCATGCGTGAACTGGGGATTGACCCGGAGACGTGGGAGTACTGATTCAGGGAGCGCGGCTCACGGAGTACGAGCCGCGCTTTTTAATGTGATAACACGGAGGTTGTGCCATGAAACTCTGTTTACTGGCACCAGACCTGGTTCTGGCTTATCCGGCTTATGCCTGGGAGCCGCAAACCGGCGACATCATCTTTCAAATGTCTCAATCTTCTCCAAGTAAAGCCATTCAGTTGGCCACCCATTCTGGCTATAACCACACCGGCATGATTGTTATCCGCGAGACAAAACCGTATGTCTTCGAGGCCGTTGGTCCGGTTATCTATACGCCGCTGCAAAAAAGTATAAGGCACTGAAAAGACGGGAAATATATCGTGCGTGGCGTGGATGGCAGGCTGTCTACACAGCAAAAACAAAATCTGGCACAAACCGCAAAGCGGTATCTCGGTAAACCTTACGATCTGGCCTTTTCCTGGAGCGATGACCGCCAGTACTGCTCTGAAGTGGTGTGGAAGGTTTATCAGAACGCACCAGGAATGCGCGTGGGTGAACAGTAAAAACTGAAAGAGTTCGATCTTAATAACCCGCTAGTTCAGGAGAAACTCAAAGAACGTTACGGGAAAAACATTCCGCTTGAGGAAACGGTGGTTTCACCTCAGGCCATTTTCGATGCGCCACAACTCACCACAGTAGCCAAAGAGCGGCCGCTGTTTTCAAGCTAATTGATGATGAAAACAATACTGCACTTTTATTATTAATTCTACAAATCAGACAGGGAGTCAGCATGATAATCAGTCCGCCGTTTGTCCGTCCCCGGAACGCAGGAGAAGATGACCCGTCATGGGTCAACAGAATGATGCCCGTGGATATAAACCGAGATTTCCCGCTCAATCGGCGCGCATCATGGCACGGAGGGGTGCATGTTCTCCACACCGACCGCATTGAGTATGTCCGCGCGATTGCAGATGGGGAAGTTGTTTCTTTTCGTTCTCCATCCTCCACAGACAAACGCGATACTTTCCCGCTGAATTATGATGGCAAAACCGATGACGGGTATGTGCTGCTGAAGCATCAGACCGAAATTGGTGAAAACTGCAGTGTCGTGTATTACTCCCTGTACATGCATCTCATGGACCGGCTGGACCCGGCAATTAAGGATGGAGCAAGAGTCTGGCGCAAGGACCGCATCGGGCAGTGTGGTATGGTTAGCGAAACTAATGCCTTTCATTTTCAGGTGTTCTGTGACAACGAAAACATGCTGAAACTGACCGGACGCACTACCCCCGAACTAGATATCACTCATGATGGCAGAACCGATACCCTTTACGGCGATATCCATTTTTATATACCTCCCGGAACACACTTTTACGCATCAGTGCCTGACGCGGCCTCACCGGACACGAACCCTCTGAATGCCGTTCATATCAGTGCCGAACCACTCTTCGTCAGCATGACCTTCGAAAAAGGCGACTGTATGATGGTCACCCGCAGACAAAATACCACCGCGGAAGCACTTTTCGACACGGTGGGGGAGCCGCTGATCAATTCTGATGCTAACCCTCTTGATAACAACCGGAATTCATCAGGAAAGTATGAATACAATCTGTCTCGGACCGCCCGTCGACTGTACCCGCAGAATCCGTCGGCTGGGCTCGAACTACTCCGCTTCGGCCGGGTCATTAGTTCTGAACATGAAACCCTGACGCCTGCTGATGCCCCGCTGTGGCGTACCGTCAACTTCCCTGGCGGAACGGGTATGGTCAACCTGGCTTCTTCAGACGTCAAAAAATTCAGCGATGCCGACTTCCCGCACTGGACGGGCTGGCATATGGTGGACGATGACACGGACAATAACAGCCAGTGTAATTCCCCTCTTATCGCCGGGATAAAGAAAAGCGGGAGTCTCAACGACCTGGGCAGCCGTCTGGTGTGTCATTTCACGCTGGAGTGGAATGCTGCTACCTTTGACCAGCGTTATGCCTGGCTCAAAACAGGCTCTGATGATGCCCCAGCCATGTCTGAAGAGGGCTATGAACGACTGAAAAGTCATGCGTCAGCGCTGTGTTTTGCCACAGGTGAACAGGGCATCGGCCGATTATGGCATTTCCACCCGGTGGCCTTCATCACCCATTTCCGCAAATGCAACTGGCTCAGCAAGTCAGAGCTGAAGCAGCTTGTTCCCCAGAACGCGTTAAGAATGGCCGGTCGGAATGATTACCGTTGGGAGGCCATCACCTACCAGGACGGCACCGGCAGTGTCGCGGAAAACATCCGTACGCACATAAATAGGACACTGCAGAAACACCTGATAACCACCCCACTGCGCATTGCCTGTTTCTTGGGGAATGGTATTCAGGAAACGGGCTGGCTCGGAACGATGGAGGAAGGATACCGTTATACGGAAACAGACCCTCGCACACGTCAGGTCATTCGACGCTACAACATCTGGTATTACCCGTGGTACGGGCGCGGCCTGTTACAGCTTACCAGTCCTGTAAATTATTTCGATTATTTCAGCTTCAGGGGACGAACCTGCCCTGAAAATATCAAGAACGCCCTGATAAATGAATATAATCGCCTGTATTCACGCCGGCACATTCGTTATACCGACAATCACCTATCTGATATTGAAAACAACGTCCCTGAAAATATTATCCGGTGGAGAAATAATGTCAGCAATAACAGTCATGAGGCCGCCAGTAGCGCTGGTTTTTACTGGTTGGAAAGAGGTATGTCACCCTACGCCGATAACGAACATGTACTGGAGCGATGCAGCGTCAATACACGGGGTGGCGGAATAAAGATTTACTATCGTAGCCAGGCTTTCTGGCAGGCCAGCGCCGCCGTTAATTTACCCAGTCAGATCGATAACGAACAATATCAGGGACTGAATGGTTTTGATGAGCGCTGCTGCGTATACGGTAGCGCAATAGCCATCCTCACCGAGCAGTTATTTCCGGATAGCAATAACATCCCTGTCGACGAAAAACCCGAATCAGACCAGCTAAGGAGAGAGTGATGAAAACATTATTACTGTTAGTGGCAATCCCGTTTTTTTCCATTGGAAAAATAACGCAGGAGATAGCCACTCCAGACAAACTCAATGAGCAGCCTTTTGACCAGCTAACATTACATCGAGGTAACTATCTGGCGGACACGGCTAGCTGTGGAACTATTTCATTAAAATTATTCTACCCACCTGAGCATAAAAGATATCCACCATCAGGGCCATGGCTTTGCCTATTTCCTGTTGACGTCATAAGAGACGGATATGGTCCAGGAAGATCGCTTTCTGAAAAGATCTATTTTGATAAAAAATCAGGTCTGTGGAAGAAGAAAAAATATAATCGTAATAGAGAAGAAACTCTGCGTTCTCTGGAGGTTTATGGCATTAAAAGCCTGAGCGAATTACAGCCTATAGTTCTGCATAATATTCAGTCAGTGAATGGTCATGGTTATGCAGTTATCGACCGTAATATTCCCCTACAGGAAAAAAAGAAAGGGGTGAAAAAAAATCTCTCGTTCTGCCTGATACAAAACGAGAGCTATTCAGCATTCTGTGGCTCAGGATCAATGATTGACGAAGGAAACGGAAAGGAAATTGATTTTACCCCCTATATGCTCAGGTCTCTTGAAACAGTCGAAATAGGTCTGCCGGAAAAATCAAATAACTGATGGTGATTGATATTCGTCATAAACGTAATTCAAAGCCATATAAACACCCAATACTATCATAAGCGAAAGGATCTAATAATGTTCTTTTTGCTTATCTTGGCTTACCATAATCTCTTAACGTCAATTCTCGTTCCACTGCTCATCAGTTCCCTTTTATGCCACGAATGGACGCTATTGGATTTTAAATACTGTAATAAGTGGACAGAAAAAGGATTACAAAGTGCGGGGAAAGAAATTGAACCGACTTTAAAATTGACGGTGGGAAGCGTAATGAATGTGGTGCGTTAAAGAATTTCAGACACAAAAAAGGCACCTTTCGGCGCCTTTTTCTGAGAAGCAAAACTTATTTGCTGCCCGGGATGCTGAAACGCTTGTTGAAGCGGTCAACACGGCCACCGGTAGCAACGTCACGCTGCTTACCAGTGTAGAACGGGTGGCATGCGCCACAAACGTCCAGGTTCAGATCATGACCCGCAGTGGAGTGAGTCTTGATAACATTACCGCAAGAACAAGTTGCAGTAATTTCTACGTAATTCGGGTGAATACCTTTTTTCATGGGAAACCTCAGTTAAGGCCGCGTCGCTCTTCCAGCCCTAACGCCAGACACCACGCGATGTTGATAGTAAACTTCTCGGCTTTCGACGCATTTTTTCTGCATCAAAGGCGGCGGATCATACAGAATCTGAACAGGGTATGCAAACTGATCCGTTCTTCACCTGAGTACAATGTGTATACTAACCCGCTCCTTTTCAAGTCCAGGAAGAAAAAATGCCTGTTGCCCACGTCGCCCTGCCCGTTCCGCTACCGCGTACGTTTGACTATCTGCTGCCTGAAGGCCTGAGCGCCAAAGCGGGATGTCGCGTGCGCGTGCCGTTCGGCAAACAGGAGCGTGTTGGCATGGTGGTGTCGGTCAGCGAAAAAAGCGAACTGCCGTTGGATGAACTGAAGCCGATCGTCGAAGTGCTCGACAGCGAACCGGTATTTACCACTTCGGTATGGCGATTGCTGCTGTGGGCAGCGGATTACTATCATCACCCGATTGGCGATGTGTTGTTCCATGCGCTGCCGATTCTGCTGCGCCAGGGGAAACCGGCCAGCCACGCGCCACTGTGGTACTGGTTTGCAACGGAACAGGGTCAGGCGGTGGATATCAACAGCCTGAAGCGCTCGCCAAAACAGCAACAGGCGCTGGCCGCGCTGCGTCAGGGAAAAATCTGGCGTCATCAGGTCACTGAACTGGAATTTACCGAAGCGGCGTTGCAGTCGCTGCGCAGCAAAGGTTTAAGTGAGCTGGCGAGCGAAGCGCCCGCGCTGAACGACTGGCGCGAAGGCTACTCCGCCATTGGCGAACGACTGCGTCTGAATACCGAACAGGCTACCGCCGTGGGCGCGATCCATAGCGCATCCGATCGTTTTTCAGCATGGTTGCTGGCAGGCGTGACGGGTTCCGGTAAAACGGAAGTGTACCTCAGCGTGCTGGAAAACGTGCTGGCGCAGGGTAAACAGGCGCTGGTGATGGTGCCGGAAATCGGCCTGACGCCGCAGACTATCGCCCGCTTTCGTGAACGTTTTAACGCGCCCGTAGAAGTGCTGCACTCCGGGCTTAACGACAGCGAGCGTCTGAACGCCTGGCTGAAAGCCAAAAGCGGCGAAGCGGCGATCGTTATCGGCACACGCTCATCACTGTTCACGCCGTTTAAAAACCTCGGCGTGATTGTTATCGATGAAGAGCACGACAGCTCTTATAAGCAGCAGGAAGGCTGGCGCTATCATGCCCGCGACCTGGCTGTCTGGCGCGCGCACAGCGAGCAAATCCCGATCATTCTCGGCTCGGCAACGCCCGCGCTGGAAACGCTGCTCAACGTGCGCCAGCATAAATATCATATGCTGCGCCTGACGCGCCGCGCCGGGAATGCGCGGCCAGCTATGCAGCACGTGCTTGATTTAAAAGGTCAGCAGTTGCAGGCGGGCCTGTCTCCGGCGCTCATCAACCGCATGCGTCAGCATTTGCAGGCGGATAATCAGGTGATCCTGTTCCTCAACCGTCGTGGTTTTGCGCCTACATTGTTATGCCACGACTGCGGCTGGATAGCCGAATGTCCGCGCTGCGACAGCTACTATACGCTTCACCAATCGCAACATCATTTACGCTGCCACCATTGCGACAGCCAGCGTCCGATCCCGCGTCAGTGTCCTTCCTGCGGCTCAACACACCTGGTACCGGTCGGGCTGGGAACAGAGCAACTGGAGCAGGTGCTGGCTCCGCTCTTTCCCGGCGTACCGCTATCCCGTATTGACCGCGACACAACCAGCCGCAAAGGCGCGCTGGAGCAATATCTGGCGGAAGTGCATCGCGGCGGCGCGCGTATTCTGATTGGCACCCAGATGCTGGCAAAAGGCCACCACTTCCCGGACGTTACGCTGGTTGCCCTGCTTGATGTCGATGGCGCGCTTTTCTCGGCAGATTTCCGCTCAGCGGAACGTTTTGCCCAACTTTACACCCAGGTTTCCGGGCGAGCTGGCCGTGCCGGGAAACAGGGGGAAGTGGTTTTACAAACGCACCATCCGGATCACCCCCTGTTGCAAACGCTGCTCTATAAAGGCTACGACGCCTTTGCCGAGCAGGCGCTGGCTGAACGTCAGACCATGCAGCTTCCACCGTGGACCAGTCACGTGCTGATTCGCGCAGAAGATCACAATAACCAGCAGGCGCCGGTCTTCCTGCAACAACTGCGCAATCTGTTGCAGGCCAGCCCGCTGGCGGATGACAAACTGTGGGTTCTCGGCCCGGTTCCCGCCCTCGCACCGAAACGCGGCGGGCGTTATCGCTGGCAAATTTTGCTGCAACACCCTTCCCGTGTACGCCTGCAACATATCGTCAACGGCGCGCTGGCCCTCATCAATACGCTACCGGAAGCACGCAAAGTGAAGTGGGTTCTGGACGTTGACCCGATAGAAGGTTAAGTCTCAGGTTGCGAGCAAGATCGAGGAATCTAACAATCGTCACACTTTTTATGAAAATTCTGTAACAGATCGGATTAACTATCTGATAAAAGTGTGTCTGATGTCAGACACAGGGGACGTGTCTGCGCCAGTCAGCGAGGAGAAATCAGGTGAAGGCTAAAAAACCGGTTGTGGCCGCAACCATGAAAGACGTTGCTTTACAGGCGAAAGTCTCTACGGCAACCGTATCACGCGCATTAATGAATCCCGAGAAGGTCTCGCAGGCAACGAGAGCTCGCGTTGAGCAGGCCGCACTGGAAGTCGGTTACCTCCCGCAGGTGCAGGGGCGTAACATGAAACGTAATGAATCCCGCACCATTCTGGTCATCGTGCCGGATATCTGCGACCCGTTCTTTAGCGAAGTGATCCGCGGTATCGAAGTCACCGCCGCCTCGCAGGGTTATCTGGTGCTGATAGGCGACTGCGCGCATCAGAATCAGCAGGAAAAAACCTTCATCGATTTAATCATTACCAAGCAGATCGACGGAATGTTGCTGCTGGGTTCACAGTTACCGTTTGATGCCAGCATTGAAGAGCAGCGGAATCTGCCGCCGATGGTGATGGCCAACGAATTCGCCCCGGAGCTGGGGCTGCCGACGGTACATATTGACAACCTCACCGCCGCGTTTGATGCCGTAAACTACCTGCACGAACTGGGGCATAAGCGCATTGCGTGTATCGCCGGGCCGGAAGAGATGCCGCTGTGCCACTACCGCTTACAAGGGTACGTACAGGCACTGCGCCGCAGCGGTATCACCGTCGATCCAGCGTATATCACGCGCGGCAATTTTACCTACGAAGCAGGCGCGAAAGCGCTTGAGCAGCTTCTGGCGTTGCCGCAACCGCCGACCGCGGTCTTCTGCCATAGCGACATTATGGCACTTGGCGCGCTCTCCTGCGCCAAACGTCACGGTCTGAAAATTCCGGACGACCTGTCGATTATCGGCTTTGATAATATCTCGCTCGCGGAGTTCTGCGACCCGCCGCTCACCACCGTTTCTCAGCCACGTTTCGACATTGGCCGCGAAGCGATGCTGCTGTTACTGAATCAGCTCAGTGGACAATATGTCGACAGCGGTTCGCGTTTGCTGGACTGTGAACTGGTGATTCGCGGCAGCACTCAAAAAATATGACATAAAAGTGTGGGGCTTTAGGACTTGCTTGTCTGGTCAAAGCCTCGTCGCTTAAGTAACATGTCGGGTTCACGAACGAATAAATACAGCGAAACGATAGTGGCACAACGAGATTATGTACGCCGCAGCCAACAGGCTCCTTCGCGGCGCAAAAAGAGCACCTCACGGAGTTCGCGGAAAAATCAAAGTAGCTTCCCGGCGGTATCACCGGCGATGGTGGCCATTGCCGCCGCGGTGGTGGTCGCCTTTATCGGTGGTTTGTACTTTATTACCCATCATAAAAAAGAAGATTCTGAAACGCTGCAAAGCCGTCAGATGACAGGGAATGGTCTACCGCCGAAACCGGAAGAGCGCTGGCGCTACATTAAAGAACTGGAAAGCCGCCAGCCAGGCGTGCGTGCGCCAACGGAACCGTCTGCAGGCGGGGAAGTCATGAATCCGAATCAGTTGACCGACGAACAGCGCCAGTTGCTTGCGCAAATGCAGGCAGATATGCGCCAGCAGCCGACGCAACTGACGGAAGTGCCGTGGAACGAGCAAACGCCGGAACAACGTCAACAAACGCTACAACGTCAGCGTTTAGCGCAGCAGGCACAGCAAGCGCAACAGCAGCAGCAATGGGCACAAACGCAGCCTGTGCAGCAGCCGCGTGCGCAGCAACAAACACAACAACCTGCGCGCCAGGCACAAACCACACAGCAGCCGCCGCGTCAGACGCAGCAGCCGAAAGCGGCCGCCACTAATCAGCAGCCGTATCAGGATCTGCTACAAACGCCTGCGCACACCACGACGTCAGCGCCTAAACAGCAGGCCGCTGCGCCGGTAACGCGTGAAACCACGCCACCTAAGGCAACCGAGAAAAAAGACGAGCGCCGCTGGATGGTACAGTGTGGTTCGTTTAAAGGTGCAGAGCAGGCCGAAACCGTGCGTGCACAGCTGGCATTTGAAGGGTTTGATTCACGCATCACCACCAACAACGGCTGGAACCGCGTCGTCATCGGGCCTATCAAAGGTAAAGATAATGCCGACGGCACCCTCAACCGCCTGAAAATGGCCGGTCACGGAAACTGCATAAGACTCGCTTCCGGGGGTTGAAACCCCCGAAATACCCCCCATCTATAATGACATTCTGCCCCGCAAAGCTTGCGGGGCCCCTATTCCGTATTTGCAACAAGGGGTCTGCTCGTGACAACAATAGTAAGTGTTCGCCGTAACGGCCACGTCGTAATCGCCGGTGATGGACAGGCTACGCTTGGCAATACCGTGATGAAAGGCAACGTGAAGAAAGTCCGTCGCCTGTACAACGACAAAGTGATTGCCGGTTTTGCTGGCGGCACCGCTGATGCCTTCACCCTGTTCGAGCTGTTCGAACGTAAGCTTGAGATGCACCAGGGCCACCTGGTGAAAGCCGCCGTTGAGCTGGCGAAAGACTGGCGTACCGACCGTATGCTGCGCAAGCTGGAAGCCCTGCTTGCCGTCGCGGATGAAACCGCATCCCTCATCATTACCGGGAACGGCGACGTCGTTCAGCCGGAAAATGACCTGATTGCTATCGGTTCTGGCGGCCCATACGCCCAGGCCGCAGCCCGTGCCCTACTGGAAAACACCGAACTGGGCGCGCGCGACATTGCTGAGAAAGCGTTGGATATTGCAGGTGATATCTGCATCTACACCAACCACTTCCACACCATTGAAGAATTACCGTCTAAAGCGTAAGGATTGACCATGTCTGAAATGACCCCACGCGAAATTGTCAGCGAACTGAACAAACACATTATTGGTCAGGACGCGGCCAAACGCTCCGTTGCGATCGCCTTACGTAACCGCTGGCGTCGTATGCAGCTTGATGAAGAGCTGCGTCACGAAGTGACCCCAAAAAACATTCTGATGATCGGCCCGACCGGTGTCGGTAAAACCGAAATCGCCCGTCGCCTGGCCAAGCTGGCTAACGCGCCGTTCATCAAAGTTGAAGCGACCAAGTTCACCGAAGTGGGCTATGTCGGTAAAGAAGTGGATTCCATCATCCGCGATCTGACCGATTCCGCCATCAAAATGGTGCGCGTGCAGTCCATCGAGAAAAACCGCTACCGCGCGGAAGAGATGGCGGAAGAGCGTATCCTCGACGTGCTGATCCCACCGGCCAAAAATAACTGGGGCCAGGCGGAGCAGCAGGCTGAACCGTCTGCCGCGCGTCAGGCATTCCGCAAGAAACTGCGTGAAGGCCAACTGGACGACAAAGAGATTGAGATCGATCTCGCTGCCGCACCGATGGGCGTTGAAATCATGGCGCCTCCGGGAATGGAAGAGATGACCAGCCAGTTGCAGTCCATGTTCCAGAACCTGGGCGGGCAGAAGCAGAAACCGCGTAAGCTGAAAATCAAAGATGCGATGAAGCTGTTGATTGAAGAAGAAGCGGCAAAACTGGTGAACCCGGAAGAGCTGAAACAGGATGCCATTGATGCGGTTGAGCAGCACGGTATCGTGTTCATCGACGAAATCGACAAAATCTGTAAGCGCGGCGAATCCTCCGGCCCGGACGTTTCCCGTGAAGGCGTACAGCGTGACCTGCTGCCGCTGGTTGAAGGCTGCACCGTGTCCACCAAGCACGGTATGGTGAAAACCGATCACATTCTGTTTATCGCCTCTGGTGCATTCCAGGTGGCAAAACCGTCTGACCTGATCCCGGAACTGCAGGGTCGTCTGCCGATTCGCGTTGAGCTGCAGGCGCTGACCACCAGCGACTTCGAACGCATTCTGACCGAACCGAATGCGTCCGTTACCGTTCAGTATAAAGCGCTGATGGCGACCGAAGGCGTGAACATTGAGTTTACCGAATCCGGTATTAAGCGAATTGCCGAAGCCGCGTGGCAGGTCAACGAAACCACCGAGAACATCGGTGCGCGTCGTCTGCACACGGTTCTGGAGCGTTTAATGGAAGATATTTCCTATGACGCCAGTGATTTAAATGGTCAAAGCATCACAATTGATGCGGAATACGTGAGCAAACACCTGGATGCGCTGGTTGCAGATGAAGATCTGAGCCGTTTTATCCTATAATCGCGTTCAATGCATTTTCATCACTGTTGATGGGGCTGAAAAGCCCCATTTTTATTGGCAAAAAATCACTATGACTGAAATCAGCCGCACCCAGGCCTGGCTTGAAAGCCTGCGCCCTAAAACGTTACCTCTGGCCTTCGCCTCTATTCTTGTGGGCATTACGCTCGCCTGGTGGCAAGGGCACTTCGATGCAACTGTGGCGGTGCTGTCGCTGGTTACTGCGGGCCTGCTGCAAATCCTCTCCAACCTCGCGAACGACTATGGCGATGCGGTGAAGGGCAGCGATAAACCCGATCGCATTGGGCCGCTGCGCGGCATGCAAAAAGGTGCCATCACCCAGCCGCAAATGAAACGCGCGCTGATGATTACCGTCGCGCTCATTTGTCTTTCTGGTCTGGGGCTGCTGTTTGCGGCGTACCAAAACATCGGCGACTTTATCGGTTTTCTGGTGCTGGGGTTGCTCTCCATTGTCGCCGCAATCACTTATACCGTAGGCACTCGTCCGTACGGATATATCGGTTTGGGTGATATTTCTGTTCTTATTTTCTTCGGCTGGCTGAGCGTTATCGGCAGTTGGTATTTACAGGCGCATATGCTGAGCATCACGCTCATCCTTCCTGCTACGGCGTGCGGGCTGCTGGCAACGGCAGTATTGAATATCAATAATCTGCGCGATATCGACAGCGATCGTGAAAACGGCAAAAACACCCTTGCGGTACGTTTAGGCCCGGTTGGCGCGCGTCGCTATCACGCCTGCCTGCTTGGCGGCACGCTGGTGTGCCTGGCGCTGTTTAACCTGATTTCGCTGCAAAGCGTGTGGGGCTGGCTGTTTATTCTCGCCACGCCGTTGCTGTTCAAACAGGCGCGCTACGTGATGACGCAGCGTGAACCTGTCGCGATGCGGCCGATGCTTGAACGTACGGTCAAAGGCGCGCTGCTCACTAACGTCCTGTTTATCGTTGGGATTATCCTGAGTAAGGCGCTGGCTTAACTGACAAATATCAATTAACAATTGATGATTTTGCCAACAGTGCACAGAGCGCGATATACTGAAAACACTCGCAGCAACTGAGTGTTAATCCTATGAAATACGATACTTCCGAGCTTTGCGACATCTATCAGGAAGATGTCAACGTCGTGGAACCCCTGTTCTCCAACTTTGGCGGGCGGTTGTCGTTTGGTGGGCAAATCACCACCGTGAAATGTTTCGAGGATAACGGGTTGCTGTATGATCTGCTCGAACAGAATGGCCGTGGCCGCATTCTGCTGATTGACGGCGGCGGCTCTGTACGTCGCGCGCTGATCGATGCGGAACTGGCGCGTATCGCCACCCAGAACGAATGGGAAGGCATTGTGGTTTATGGAGCCGTGCGTCAGGTCGATGACCTTGAAGAGCTGGATATCGGCATTCAGGCCATTGCCGCCATTCCGGTTGGCGCCGCTGGCGAAGGCATTGGCGAAAGCGATGTGCGCGTCAATTTCGGCGGCGTGACGTTCTTCTCCGGCGACCATCTCTATGCTGATAACACCGGCATTATCCTTTCTGAAGATCCGCTGGATATCGAGTAAATAATTCATACAAAATAAAGGGGATATATTTCCCCTTTATTATTTCCAAAAACAAAAACCTCGTTGCATAACTCATTCTGTCTCATATATGAGATAAACGCCCTATTAATACTAACTAACTTCAATACTCATCGAACCATTTAATAATATTGCGTTATAGCTCAAGTTTTATACCTTGACGATCCTCCCTTCGCGTGCGATTTTCCTTATATCAAATAATAAACTGAGTTTCATATTTGAAACAAAACCATAAATATTAATTTCCGTTTCACTGGCGAAACGCCATCAATTAATTTTCGCTGATTTTTATCCGCGGCGGCGATCTATTGCTTATTGAATATGACATGAGAGGTGAGCTATGCGTAAACAATTTTTCGCGCTGCTGCTGGGCGCATGTACCGCTGCGTCCGCGCGGGCGGAAGGCGGCAAGCCCTTCCCGCATATAGGCTGGCGCAGCGCGGACAGCAGCGCCGGGCTGGATATTGGCGGGGCGTTGCGGGCTAATTATCGCTATGAAGACTGGAAAGGCAGTAATTATCGTGACCCGCCGCATCTGCGTTTTGATACATTCCGTATCGACAGCAGCGGTTTTTATAATAACTATTTCTTTGATGCCGGATTCTGGTTCCAGGATCACCATAAATATGCGGTTGACCGCGCCTATGTGGGGTATCGATTTGATCAGAATAATAGCGTACAGCTTGGCATTCCCGGCAAGCCTTTTGGCCTGGAGCCCTATCCACAATTTGGCTGGTCATACGGCATTCCCTTTTATTTAGGTTTTGGCGTCAATGCGGGTAGCGGGGTTAATTACCAATATCACGATAATAACTGGTCGCTGGATGTGGCTTATTTCCCGTGGATGGAGCCTGAGAACCTGCGCTATGCGCCAGATGTCGGGGATTATGATCGCTTAAAAAATACTAATTATCCCAGCCAGCATCAGCAGCGTAATGAAAAACGCGATCAGGTGAACGTGCGGCTGGCGCGAACATTCCACGGCGGCGACTGGAACAATGAGCTGGGGGGTTCGCTGGCGCTGGCGCGATTACACAATCGCGAGACCGATGATGATGGCACTTTCTGGGCTGCAGGCCTGCACGGAACTGTGCAGAACGGGCCCTGGCAGCTCTCCTCGCAGGTGATCCGTTACCAATACGATCCGAAAAATCCGGCGGGCGTAAGCGATGATACGATTCTGATGGGGGGCAACGGCCTGACACCGTCGTATTTAATTCCGGCAAAAGCCACCACCGCGTCGCTTAACGTGGCACGCGATGTGGACGTCAAATGGGGCGCGGTATCGAAACTACGGTTCTATAACGATTACAGCGTGTTATGGAAAGACAAAAGTGACTGGCGCGATTCCCAGATGAACACCGTCGGGGTGCAGGTCTTCGCGCTACCGGTGATGTTCTGGGTCGACCTGAGCTGGGCGAAAAATGTTAACCCGTGGGGCGGCGCGCTTAACGCCACGGGCTGGACCAGCACGCAGTCGGAAGGCAGTGGAAAATGGTATTTCCGCACCAACGTCAACATCGGCTATTATTTTTGATGACCGACTTCCCGCGCGTTTACGCGCGGGAAGCGCCTGAAAACTATCCAATCGGTGCGGTTTAAGCCAAACGGTAAAATAAGTACTATCGACCATTCACCAAATCAATATGTAGATGAAATACCTGCCGTTTAATAATTAGCATCATAAATAATTCAACTTGAATCACTGGTTCAGCATTAATGCCCACAAAAAGAAAGCAAACGTTTGCGTTTAGATCTGGATCACACCCCTTTCGATGATGATAATCGCAGCCCTGTGCGAAACCGCCCATACGTTTAGTACGTCTATCCGGGGTCTCTCCACCCGCGAGTGTGGCGAACTACGGGGGGCGATACTCGCACACTTTTCTTTTTTTATCTCTGTTTACAAGGTATTAGCATGAAGATGTGTCGGGCAGCAGGTGCAGTTAAACCATCACGATTAACCGGTGGTCTCACCGCCCTGGTCACGCTTGCAGCCCTGGCGCTTCCCGCCAGCGCGGAAGCGGCTCTCTCCTTTAAGTCCGACAGCGAGTGTTTCGACGCCGACGGTAACGTCAGCAGCCTGAGCGATGTATTCAGCTGCGGTAAAGTTAGCGGCAGCGTACGGTCTCTTTACTACACCACCCACAACGCCTATTTCGCCAAAGGTTTTAACCAGGACACCATCAGCTACGGCGGCTTCCTGAAGTACGAAACCGCGCCAATGTACGGCTTCAACGTGGGGGTCAGCGGTCTGTTCCTGCGCGGCATTAACCATCCGCCGGAAGAACGCGTGATTAGCGACATCGGTGAAAACCAGACCAATATTGGCGAAGCGTATCTCAACTGGCGCTATGGCGATTTCCGCATCACCGGCGGCAACCAGCGTCTGGATCTGCCGTTTGTCGGCGACTATGACTGGCGTATTACCCCGATTCTTTATCAGGCGCTGGATATGCAGTACGGCAGCGGCGACGACTTCCTGCGCGCGACCAAAATCTGGCGTTATAAGGGCTGGGGCAGCGATCAGGTCAAACGCACCACCGCGTACACCGAAGTCACCGAAGAGACCGATGGCATGTGGGCTGTTGGCGCGGGTCGCCACATGATGTGGGATGACAAAAAGCTGACCGGCCAGATGTGGTACGAAAGCTACGCCGATTTCTCCAACATCTTCTACACCGAAGGTCATCTCCAGTGGCAGCAGGCGCTGTTCACGCCGGATGTGGCGCTGCAATACATTCGTGGCACCAGCGAAGGCAAAGCGCTGGCGGGCGAGGTGGATAACCGTTCTTACGGCGCGCAACTGTCGCTGAACTTCACGCCAGCGCTCTCATGGGCGGCGGGTTACGACCATATCGCCTCCAGCGGCAACAGCTACGGCTATGGTTCACTGGTAACGCCGTATGCGCATAACAGTTCATCGGGCCCGTATTTCGCGCAACCGTACTTCACCAGCACCCAGGATCTGGGCAGCGGCGATGCGTATGCCACTAACGTAAACTGGAATGCGAACGAGAACCTGACGCTGGGCGCACGCTATTCGTGGATGGATTTGACGCCGACGGTGAATACCGGCAGCCTGCGCCAGTCCGAGTATCTGGTTTACTTCATCTGGAACTTCCAGGGTGCGCTGAAAGGTCTGAGCCTGAGCGATTTTGTCGGCGTGCAGACTTCTCCGCTGTATGAGAAAGACTTCTGGCAGAACCGTCTGACGTTGCAGTACGACTTCTGATATTACGCCGGATGCGCTTCGCTTATCCGGCCTACCCGACTTTTCCCCCTCACCCTAACCCTCTCCCTCAAGGGAGAGGGAACCGATGGTGCCAAAGGTTAAGTGTCTGCGGTTTTCTCCCTCTCCCTGTGGGAGAGGGCCGGAGTGAAGGCATCAGTGCGCACCTCTCCCCCTCACCCTAACCCTCTCCCTCAAGGGAGAGGGAATCGATGGTGCCAAAGGTTAAGTGTCTGCGGTTTTCTCCCTCTCCCTGTGGGAGAGGGAACCGATGGTGCCAAAGGTTAGGTGTCTGCGTTTTTTCTCCCTCTCCCTGTGGGAGAGGGCCGGGGTGAGGGCATCAGTGCTCACCTCCCTCCCTCACCCTAACCCTCTCCCTCAAGGGAGAGGGAACCGATGGTGCCAAAGGTTAGGTGTCTGCGGTTTTCTCCCTCTCCCTGTGGGAGAGGGCCGGGGTGAGGGCATCAGTGCGCACCACCCTCCCATTCCTTTTACGCATCCCTACCATTGACGAGATTCACTTTACGAATATTCATCAAGGGTATAACCTGCCCTTAGCACATTTGTATGACAAATAGATTCTCGCTCAGGCGCACAAACGATGAACAAAAAACTAATCATGCCCGATGGCGGCAATCAGTGGTATCGCATCTGCCGTGACTTACTGCAACGCGCAGATATTGAAATCAACGGCAAACGTCCTTTCGACATTCAGGTCAAAAACAAACACTTCTACAAACGCGTTCTTCAGCAGGGCTCACTCGGCCTGGGCGAGAGCTATATGGATGGCTGGTGGGAGTGTGAACAGCTCGATGAGTTTATCTCCCGCCTGCTGAAAATTGATATTGAGTCGCAGATTAAACACAACCTGAAAGATTTGATGCACGTGGTGAGCGCGAAGATCATCAACCTGCAATCGAAAAAACGGGCGTGGATTGTCGGGAAAGAACATTACGACCTCGGCAACGACCTCTTCACCCTGATGCTCGACCCGTACATGCAATACTCCTGCGGCTACTGGCGTGACGCCAGCAATCTGCTTGAAGCACAGCAAAACAAGCTGGAGCTTATCTGCCGCAAACTCAATCTGCAAAAAGGCATGACCCTGCTGGATATCGGCTGCGGCTGGGGCGGGCTGGCGGCTTATGCGGCGGAAAACTACGGCGTGAAAGTCACAGGCGTCACCATCTCCGCTGAGCAACAGAAACTTGCCCAGCAGCGCTGTGAAGGGCTGGACGTGGAGATCCTGTTGCAGGACTATCGCGACCTCGACAGCAAATTTGACCGCATTGTCTCGGTGGGGATGTTTGAGCACGTCGGGCCGAAAAACTATAAAACCTACTTCACCGTGGCCAATAAAAATCTGGCGGAAGACGGCATCTTCCTGCTCCACACCATCGGTTCCAATCAAAGCGACCTGAACGTCGACCCGTGGATCGATAAATACATCTTCCCGAACGGTTGCCTGCCGTCGGTTTCACAACTTTCTTCCGCCTGTGAGCCCTTCTTTGTGATTGAAGACCTGCACAATTTTGGCTCTGACTACGATAAAACCCTGATGGCCTGGGAACAGCGATTCCAGGATTCATGGGGCCAATTAGACGATGTCTATTCAGCACGTTTTAAACGGATGTTCACCTACTATCTGAAAGCCTGCGCCGGTGCTTTCAGGGCCAGAAATATTCAGCTCTGGCAGGTGGTTCTGACGCACGGAGTACCGGGAGGAATGAACGTCCCACGGTAATATGGGGCGCCTCTGCCCCTACACGATGTGAGCAAGGAAAAGAAAATGGAAAACGAAGCAGTATTAAAACAACAAAAACATGAAGCCCATATGTTGGCATTTTGCTGGACGGTTGCCATTGTCGGCTTTGTCTTTATTCTAAGCCTGGCCGTTAAGTTCTGGTAACGCGCAGTGCCGGGCCCGCATGATGCGAGACCCGGCAGCCTGTTTTACTTCGCTTGCGGATAATCGATATATCCCGCTTTTCCGCCGCCAAAGAACTGCTCTTTCACTGGCTGGTTCAGGAGCAGATCGTTCTGTAAACGATACGGCAAGTCTGGATTAGCGATAAACGGACGACCAAAGCCGATCAAATCCGCCCAGCCGTTTTGCAGCGCCTCTTCCGCACGCGCTTTGGTGTATTTACCGGAGTAAATCAGCGTACCGCGGAAAATCAAACGCAACGCCTCTTTAAAAGCCGCAGGCATCACCGGCGCATCTTCCCAGTCTGCTTCGGCAATATGAATATAGGCAATGCCGAGATCGTTCAGCACGCTGGCCGCCGCCAGATAGGTCGCTTCCGGCGTATCGTCGCGAGAACCCATCAGGGTGGTCAATGGCGCCAGACGAATACCGACGCGCTCTTTACCAATCGCGTTCGACA
Source organism: Pseudocitrobacter faecalis (assembly GCF_965231525.1). Taxonomy (NCBI): domain Bacteria; kingdom Pseudomonadati; phylum Pseudomonadota; class Gammaproteobacteria; order Enterobacterales; family Enterobacteriaceae; genus Pseudocitrobacter; species Pseudocitrobacter faecalis. The sequence continues at coordinate 4,381,742 of NZ_CBDDNJ010000002.1, forward strand.
CGGCGGTGACCACCTCTTTCATAAAGCGCAGACGATTTTGCAGCGTACCGCCGTATTCGTCATCGCGCAGGTTAGCCTGCGAATCAATAAACTGGTTAATAAGATAACCGTTCGCGCCATGCAGTTCGATACCGTCAAAACCTGCGGCAATCGCGTTACGCGCGGCCTGTGCATAGTCATTGACGATAGCGGGGATCTCTTCAAGAGTCAGAGCACGCGGCATCGTATGTTGCAGCATCTCGCCTACGCCACTCTCCGGGCCGCCGCCTTTCACATCCACAAACACCTTCACGCCTTCCGCCTGAATAGCTGAAGAGGAAACCGGTGCGCCGTGGCCCGGCTGAAGCGTGGTATGCGACACACGGCCAACGTGCCACAGCTGCGCGAAAATTTTGCCGCCTGCCTGATGTACGGCATCAGTGACTTTTTTCCAGCCTGCAATCTGTGATTCAGTGTACATTCCCGGCGTCCAGGCATAACCCTGGCCCTGCTGGCTTATCTGCGTGCCTTCGCTAATGATCAGCCCGGCGCTGGCGCGCTGAGCGTAATATTCCGCCATCATATCAGTGGCGACATCGCCCGCCCCGGCACGTGAGCGGGTCATCGGTGGCATAACAATTCGGTTTTTCAGCGCGACGGCATTCAGTGCATAGTTTTCAAATAACATCATCATCTCCTGGTGAGGGTAATAAACAGGCGGTTCTCATGTTTTTTTGGAAAACCGTCTTGCCGCACGCTTATTTGTAGAGTTCAGCGCTCATGGTGACGCGGTTGCCCATGTGGGCGCTGGTGATTTTGTACTGAGAGGCATTCATCTCTTTCGCTTTCTGCGCAATCGCCGCTTCCGCAGAGTCGAGGGTCGAAGCGGTTGCCGTGACGCTTTGTGCGGATGCGCCAAAGGCCATAACGGAGAGGAGAGAAGCAGCTGCAATCTGAGTGAGGGTTTTCATAATAGGTATCCTGTGTTCGGCATATAACGTTGCGTTCGGCAACTCGATAGCGACAAGAATACGGCGGTGTGAAAGCGGGATAAACGGTGATTAGGGCAAATGACTATTGCGTTTTTGTTCATAAACGCCAGAAATTGCCCCACAGAGAACAAAAATTCGCGGCAACATCAGCCCTTGCGGTCCGGGCCAATCCCTTGCTGCATCACGGCCAGGGCATTATTCACGATGATGTCCGTCGTCAGCAGAGCGAGGCGTTCATCGTTACGCATGCGTGAAAAAGGCACTAACACCAAACTTAATAAAGACGTAAACAGTAATTCCGCTGTCAGATGTGGGTTTATTTTCCCTTCCTGCTGCCAGCGTTTCACGGAGGCCAGCGTCTGCTGATAACGCTCCTCGCCAAAACGCGCGTTAAGATGCTGGCGCAGCACCGGCATTTCACCAATCACCTCCTGCATCCACAATGGCGCAAACCATTCGTAGCGTGCGGCAAGCTCCGCGAGGGTCTTAACCATTTCAGTCAACGCGGTAACCGGATCATCAGGATGCGCGGCAAAAATCGCCGTGATCTCACTACACAGCGGCAAGAAACGCTCTTCAATCACCACATCCAGCAATTGTTCTCGCGAATTGAAATAGTAATGCAGCATGGCGGGCGTCACGCCAGCCTCGCGGGCGATCGCATTCAATGATGTATGGCCGATGCCCTGCTGCGAAAAGAGCCGCAGCGCAATATCAAGCAGATGCTCGCGGTTATCGCCGCTCGGTTTACTGCCGCGCGGGCGGCCCGGCTTACGTACTTTTAGGCTTTTTCCGTTGTCTTTTTGTGCCGTCATAAATAGGTGATCTCTTGACCGGTGGAGCATCTTCCATAAATATTAATTATACAGTTAATTAATTTCAAATGAGCACACTATGGAGTCCGATACCGTGACTCAACAAACGTCATCATCACAAGCGGGCGCGCCTTCTATCCGCCTGCTGTTCAGCGCATTGCTGCTGGTGATGCTGCTCTCCGCGCTCGATCAGACGATTGTCTCGACCGCGCTGCCAACCATTGTTGGCGAGCTGGGCGGGCTGGATAAACTCTCCTGGGTCGTCACGGCGTACATTCTGACCTCCACAATTGTGGTGCCATTGTACGGAAAATTTGGCGATCTGTTTGGCCGTAAGCGGGTTCTCCAGGTTGCTATCGTGCTGTTTCTGGTCGGTTCCGCACTGTGTGGTTTAGCGCAGAATATGACGCAACTGGTTCTGATGCGCGCCCTTCAGGGGCTTGGCGGCGGCGGGCTGATGGTGATCAGCATGGCAGCGGTAGCGGATGTCATTCCCCCCGCCGAACGCGGACGTTATCAGGGTTTATTTGGCGGCGTGTTCGGCCTGGCGACAGTTATTGGCCCGCTAATTGGCGGCTTTATCGTTCAGCACGCGTCATGGCGCTGGATTTTCTACATCAACATCCCGCTGGGGCTGTTCGCCCTTTTGGTGATCGGCGCGGTCTTCCACGCCAACACCAAGCGTAACCAGCATGAGATTGACTGGCTGGGCGCGATTTATCTGACCATGGCGCTGGTATGCATCATTTTATTCACCACCGAAGGCGGCACAGTTCGCCCGTGGAGCGACCCGCAGCTGTGGTGCATTCTCGCCTTTGGCCTGGTGGGCATTGCCGGGTTTATCTATGAAGAGCGGCTGGCGTGGGAGCCGATTATTCCCCTTTCGCTGTTCCGCAACCGCAGCTTCCTGCTGTGCAGCTTGATTGGCTTTATCATCGGCATGTCGCTGTTTGGCTCGGTGACGTTCCTGCCGCTCTATTTACAGGTGGTCAAAGAGGCGACGCCGACGCAGGCGGGCTTGCAGTTGATTCCGCTGATGGGCGGGCTGCTGCTGACCTCCATCATTAGCGGGCGCATTATCAGCCGCACCGGGAAGTATCGCCTGTTCCCGATCCTCGGCACGCTGCTGGGCACGTTGGGCATGGTATTGCTGACGCGCATTACCATTACCTCCCCGACCTGGCATCTTTATCTTTTTACCGGCGTGCTGGGGATGGGGTTAGGGCTGGTGATGCAGGTGCTGGTGCTGGCGGTACAGAACACCGTCGCGCCGAATCTATACGGCGTAGCCACTTCCGGCGTGACGCTGTTCCGCTCGATTGGCGGCTCCATTGGCGTGGCGCTGTTTGGCGCGGTGTTTACCTCCGTATTGCAGTCAAACCTGACGCGTCTGCTGCCGGAAGGTGCGGAAGTGCCGCGCAATATGAACCCGGCCACCATCCATCATCTTCCCGATGCGGTGCGCACGGATTATCTGGATGCCTTTGGCTCGGCCATCCACGCGGCATTTATTATGGCAGCGTGCATTATGGTGCTGGCGTTTGTGCTGTCGTGGTTACTGAAGGAAGCGCCGTTGAAAACACGGCATGAGTAGTGTGCGCCCTCATCCCGGCCCTCTCCCACAGGGAGAGGGAGAAAACCAGCACAGAACATTAACACGCATGCGATCGGTTCCCTCTCCTGTGGGAGAGGGTTAGGGTGAGGGCAACTCCCGCACCCAATTAATATTCTTATGATGCCCTATCTATGTAATAACTTTTTTAATTACATAAACCCTATTTCCTCCATTATTTTTATTCTTACCCCCGTTAAATTCACAAAATCTTCTTTTTTCCTCCATTATTTTTTGTACGAAACAGACAGAAAAAAAACAGTGCCAGAAAATACTTTCCATTGGTCATTATCGACGTATAATGAGCCAAAATGAGAACGATCGTTCTCATTGTTTCAAAACGTGGAGAAATGCATGACCAGCAAACTGGAAGCCCGACAGAAAGCACGGCAAGACGACATCATTGCCGCCGCACGCCGCTGCTTTCGCAACAGTGGTTTCCACGCGGCCAGCATGTCGCAAATCGCCACGGAAGCGAAGCTCAGTGTCGGGCAAATCTACCGCTACTTCGCCAATAAAGACGCCATTATTGAAGAACTTATCCGCCGCATCATCGACTACCGCATTGCCGAGATGGAAGGGAAAACGCACACCACCCTGATCCCGCATCTGCTCGCCTACCGCGTCACGCTGAGCGAAGATGACGATGCGTTAATGCTGGAAATGTCTGCTGAAGCCACGCGCAATCCGCAGGTCGCCGTCTGGCTTGCCGAAGCGGACGAACGCATGTTCAACAATGCCTGCGCCAATCTGCAAAAACAGCATCCTCATCTCAGTGCCGAGCGTGTGCGCTGCTGTGTTGAATTGATTGCTGTGATGATGGAAGGCTCAATTTATCGTCGGTTAACGCCACAAAAAGTTGACCCGAAACCGTTAGAAAAAATCTATCAGGAAATTATAAATATGCTTATCACTGCTAAGTAATTTAATCCTGTAATTAGCGGGGAAATTAACTTCCCCTTTTTTATCATTTCCGGGTAACCGGCGATGCGGATTCGTTCACCCTTAAATCCTCGCAATCTATTTGCGAGGAGGACGTCATTCACCTTGAGAAAAAAGATGAAATACATCACAACCACACTTGCCGCATTATTTCTCCTGAGCGGATGCGATAATGCGCAAACATCAGCGCCTCAGCGTCCGGAGCAGGAAGTCGGTGTCGTCACATTAAAAAGCCAACCCGTTTCCGTGGTCAGCGAGCTGACCGGGCGTACTGCCGCTGCAATGAGCGCCGAAGTGCGTCCGCAGGTCACCGGCATCATCCAGAAACGGCTTTTTAATGAAGGCGATAACGTTAAAGCCGGGCAGGCGCTGTATCAGATTGAGCCCGACAGTTTCCGCGCCGCGTACAACGAAGCCGCCGCCGCGCTGAAACAGGCGCAGGCGCTGGTGACCGCGGATTGCTCAAAAGCGCAACGTTATGCGCAACTGGTGAAAGAGAACGGTGTGTCGCGCCAGGATGCGGACGACGCGGCATCAACCTGCGCGCAGGACAAAGCCAGCGTTGAGTCGAAAAAAGCGGCGCTGGAGAGTGCACGTATCAATCTGAACTGGACCACCATTACCGCGCCGATTGCCGGGCGTATTGGTATTTCTTCCGTGACGCCGGGCGCGCTGGTCTCTGCCGAGCAAACCACCGCACTGGCGACCATTCGCGGCCTCGATACCATGTACGTTGACCTCACCCGCTCAAGCGTCGATCTTCTGCGCCTGCGCAAACAATCACTTGCCACCAACAGCGACACCATGAATGTGGCGCTGATTCTGGAAGATGGCTCAACCTACAGTGAGAAAGGCCGTCTGGCGCTGACCGAAGTGGCAGTCGATGAGTCGACCGGTTCTGTCACTCTGCGCGCTGTATTCCCGAACCCGAAACAGCAGCTTCTGCCCGGGATGTTTGTCCGCGCCAAAGTGGATGAAGGCATCATGAACGATGCGATCCTCGCTCCGCAGCAGGGCGTTACCCGCGATGCGAAGGGCGTAGCCACAGCTCTTGTGGTCAGCGCGGATAACAAAGTGGAACAACGTGAGCTGGAAACCGGCGACACCTATGGCGATAAATGGCTGGTGCTAGACGGCCTGAAAGCGGGCGATAAATTGATTGTCGAAGGCTCCGCAAAAGTGACGTCCGGACAACAGGTAAAACCCGTTGAAGTGAAAACTAACGGAGGAAACGCCTGATGTTTTCCAGCTTCTTCGTGCGTCGCCCGGTCTTTGCCTGGGTTATCGCTATTCTGATTATGCTGGCGGGGATGCTGGCTATCAAAACGCTGCCGGTCGCGCAGTACCCGGACGTTGCGCCGCCGTCGATTAAAATCTCTGCCACCTATACCGGTGCATCGGCACAAACGCTGGAGAACAGCGTGACCCAGGTTATCGAACAGCAACTTACCGGGCTGGATAACCTGCTTTATTTCACCTCCACCAGCAGTTCCGATGGCTCGGTAAGCATTAACGTGACTTTCGAGCAGGGAACCGACCCGGATACCGCACAAGTTCAGGTACAGAACAAAGTGCAGCAGGCGGAATCACGCCTGCCAAGCGAGGTTCAGCAGGCGGGCGTAACGGTGGTGAAATCCCAGAGCAACTTCCTGCTCATTATGGGTGTTTACGATAAAACCGATAAAGCCAGCAGCTCGGATATCGCCGACTGGCTGGTGAGCAATATGCAGGACCCGATGGCCCGTCTCAACGGCGTGGGTAGCCTGCAGGTGTTCGGTGCGGAATACGCGATGCGCATCTGGATGGACCCGGCGAAACTAGCGTCCTACTCCCTGATGCCATCGGATGTGCAGACGGCGATTGAAGCGCAGAACGTGCAGGTTTCCGCCGGTAAAATCGGTGCATTACCGTCACCGGATACGCAGCAACTGACCGCCACCGTGCGCGCACAGTCGCGCCTGCAAACGGTCGATCAGTTCAAAAATATTATCGTCAAAAGCCAGTCTAACGGCGCAGTGGTGCGCATCGGCGACGTGGCGCGCGTGGAAATGGGCAGTGAGGACTACACCGCCGTTGCCAAACTGAACGGTCACCCGGCAGCCGGGATGGCGGTGATGCTGGCGCCGGGCGCAAACGCCCTGAGTACCGCCACGCTGGTGAAAGAGAAAATCAACGAGTACAAGCGCAATATGCCGCAGGGCTATGACGTTGCGTACCCGAAAGACAGCACCGAGTTTATTAAAATCTCCGTCGAGGACGTGGTACAAACGCTGTTCGAAGCCATTATCCTCGTGGTCTGCGTGATGTATCTGTTCCTGCAAAACATCCGCGCGACGCTGATTCCGGCGCTGGCAGTGCCCGTCGTTCTGCTCGGTACCTTTGGCGTGCTGGCGCTGTTCGGTTACTCCATCAACACCCTGACGCTGTTTGCGATGGTGCTCGCCATCGGGCTTCTGGTGGATGACGCCATCGTGGTGGTGGAAAACGTCGAGCGAATAATGCGCGACGAAGGGCTCCCCGCCCGCGAAGCCACGGAAAAATCGATGGGTGAAATCTCCGGGGCGCTGGTTGCCATCGCGCTGGTGCTCTCGGCGGTATTCCTGCCAATGGCCTTCTTTGGCGGTTCAACCGGGGTAATTTATCGTCAGTTCTCGGTCACCATTATTTCGGCGATGATGCTCTCGGTGGTGGTGGCGTTGACCCTAACGCCTGCGCTTTGCGGCTCGATTTTGCGTCACACTCCGCCACATAAAAAAGGCTTCTTCGGGGCATTTAACCGCTTCTATGGTTCGACCGAACGCAAATACAAACACAAAGTGCTCAACACGCTAGGCCGCTCCGGGCGGGTGATGGTGGTGTACCTGGTGATTTGTGGCGGCATGGCGCTGGCGATGTGGAAACTGCCTGGCAGCTTCCTGCCTACCGAGGATCAGGGCGAAGTCATGGTGCAGTACACGCTGCCTGCGGGCGCAACCAATTCACGCACCGCTGAAGTGAGTAAGCAGGTCTCCGACTGGTTCCTCAATAACGAGAAAGACAACACCAACGTTATCTTCACCATTAATGGTTTCAGCTTCAGCGGCAGCGGGCAGAACGCCGGGATGGCCTTCGTCTCGCTGAAAAACTGGTCCGAACGTAAGGGTGCGGAAAACACCGCCCAGGCCATTGCTCTGCGCGCCACTCAGCAACTGGGGACGATACGTGATGCAACGCTTTTCGCCATGACACCGCCGTCGGTGGATGGTCTGGGCCAGAGTAACGGTTTTACCTTCGAACTGATGGCGAGCGGCGGCACCGATCGCGCGGAACTGCTGAAGATGCGTGAGGAACTGATCGGCAAAGCCAATCAGGACGCTACGCTGCACGCCGTTCGCGCTAACGATATGCCACAAACGCCACAGTTGCAGGTTGATATCGACAACAACAAAGCGGTATCGCTGGGCCTGTCTTTAAGCGATGTCACCTCGACGCTTTCCAGCGCCTGGGGCGGCACGTATGTGAATGACTTTATCGACCGCGGTCGCGTGAAAAAAGTCTATATCCAGGGCGAGAGTGATTCCCGCTCGGCGCCATCCGATCTGGGTAAATGGTTCGTGCGCGGCAGCGATGACAGCATGACGCCGTTCTCCGCTTTCGCCACCACACGCTGGGAATACGGCCCGGAAAGCCTGGTGCGTTACAACGGTGCCGCCGCCTATGAAATTCAGGGCGAAAATGCCACTGGTTCCAGTTCCGGTACAGCGATGACCACCATGGAAACGCTGGCCAACAATCTGCCTGCGGGTTCCACCTGGGCCTGGAGCGGGTTGTCATTGCAGGAAAAACTGGCGAGTGGTCAGGCGCTGAGTCTGTATGCCATCTCCATTCTGGTGGTATTCCTGTGCCTGGCTGCATTGTATGAGAGCTGGTCGGTGCCGATTTCGGTCATCATGGTTATCCCACTCGGCCTGCTGGGTGCAGCGCTGGCGGCATGGATGCGCGGCTTAAGTAACGACGTTTACTTCCAGGTGGCACTGCTGACCACTATCGGGCTGTCATCGAAGAACGCCATTTTGATTGTCGAGTTTGCCGAAGCGGCAGTTAACGAGGGCTATTCCCTTTCGCGTGCCGCGCTGCGAGCGGCACAAACGCGTTTGCGCCCGATCATCATGACCTCGCTGGCGTTCGTCGCCGGGGTAACGCCGCTGGCCATTGCCACCGGGGCTGGCGCGAACAGCCGTATTGCCATCGGCACCGGGATTATCGGCGGTACGTTGACCGCAACGCTGCTGGCGATTTTCTTTGTTCCATTATTCTTTGTGCTGGTGAAACGCCTGTTCGCCGGTAAACGCCGTCAGGGGTAAGTTATGTTTCGTCTCTCTGTTTTATTTATTGCCTTCCTGAGCGTCGGCTGTGTGTCACTCGATCCAAACTATCAACGCCCCGACGCGCCCGTCCCGGCAACGCTGCCAGGCACGCAGGGCCAGGCGACGGCAGTGATCGGTAACTGGCAGCAGGTAGTGAAAGATGCCCGCCTGAACAAAGTGGTGAGCATGGCACTGAACAGCAACCGCGATGTACAAAAAGCGATTGCTGATATCGATGCCGCGCGGGCTCAGTATGGCGAAACCCGCGCCTCGCTGTTCCCGACGGTGGATGCGGAATTAAGCGGCAGCCGTAGCCGTACGCTGGCGAACGGCGTGGCGACCTCGACACAGGCCGATGGCGCGGTATCCAGCTTTGAGCTGGATCTTTTTGGTCGCAACCAGAGTCTTTCCCGCGCCGCGCGGGAAACCTGGCTTGCCAGCGAATACACCGCACAGAACACGCGTCTTACCATGATTTCCGAACTCACCACCGCGTGGGTAACGCTGGCCGCCGATAACAGTAATCTGGCGCTGGCGCAGCAGACGATGAACAGCGCGGCAGATTCGCTGAAGATAGTGAAACGCCAGATGGACGTCGGCACTGCCGCCGCGACGGATGTCAGTTCCGCGATGAGCGTGTATCAGCAGGCGCGCGCCAGCGTTGCCAGTTATCAGACGCTGGTGATGCAGGATAAAAATGCCATCAACCTGCTGGCCGGGCAAACGGTGCCGGATGCCCTGCTGCCGGGCACGCTGGAGAGTTTAGGCGATAACACGATTACGCTGGTACCGGCGGGCGTTTCCTCCTCCTTGCTACTCAACCGCCCGGATATTCAGGAAGCTGAACATAACCTGCTGAGCGCTAATGCCAATATCGGTGCGGCGCGGGCGAATTTCTTCCCGACAATTTCACTGACCGCAAGCGCGGGCGTAGGCAGCGATTCGCTCTCTTCACTGTTCAGTCATGGCATGAAAGTGTGGTCGTTTGCGCCGTCCATCACCCTGCCACTGTTTACCGGCGGCAGCAACATGGCGCAGCTTCGCTATGCGGAAGCGGAGAAAAAAGGGTTAATTGCGACCTATGAGAAAACGATTCAGAGCGCGTTTAAAGATGTCGCCGATGTGCTTGCGCGTCGCCAGACGTTGAGTGAAGAGCTGGACGCCCAGCGCCAGTATGTTGCCGCCGAACAGCAGACGCTGGATATCGCGATGAAACGTTACCAGGCGGGAAGCAGCGATTACCTGACGGTGCTGACCGCCCAACGTACATTGTGGTCGGCGCAGCAGTCGTTGATTGCGCTGCAACAGACCGAGCTGGATAACCGCATTACGTTGTGGCAGTCGCTGGGGGGTGGGGCCACCCTCACCCCGCCCTCTCCCTGAGGGAGAGGGAGAAAAGTAACACCGTGCACAATCGGTCCCCTCTCCCTGAGAGAGAGGGTTAGGGTGAGGGGGTAAACAGCCCCCCACAATCATAAAAAGGAGCTTCTATGTCGCGCATCGCCCCCTCATGGGTGCTGACGCTGGGCCTGCTGACCGCCATCGGCCCACTCTGTACTGACTTTTACCTGCCCGCATTGCCGGAAATCACCGACCAGCTTCGCGCAACCGGCACACAAACGCAGCTTTCACTGACTGCTGCGCTAATCGGTCTCGGTCTCGGCCAGTTGTTCTTCGGCCCGTTAAGCGACCGTATTGGCCGCAAAAAGCCACTGGCACTCTCACTGCTGCTGTTTATCTTCTCTTCCGCGATGTGTGCGATGACCCTAGATATTCACCTGCTGATTGGCTGGCGCTTCTTGCAAGGCTTCGCCGGAGCGGGCGGTTCTGTATTGTCGCGCTCCATCGCCCGTGACCGTTATCAGGGTGCGATGCTGACGCAATTTTTCGCCCTGCTGATGACCGTCAACGGTATTGCGCCGGTGATTTCGCCAGTGATCGGCGGCTACATCATCACCGCATTTAACTGGCGTATTCTCTTCTGGTGTATGGCCGGCATCGGCGTTGTTCTGCTGCTGTTAAGCCAGTGGGTACTGCACGAAACGTTACCGGCCAAAAGTACCACCGTCAGCCAGGAAACGCGCAACACGCCGCTGCTGAAAAACCGCCGCTTCCTGCGCTACTGCCTGATTCAGGCCTTTATGATGGCCGGGCTGTTTTCATACATCGGCTCCTCATCGTTCGTGATTCAGAGCGAGTACAGCATGAGCGCCATGCAGTTTAGCCTGCTGTTCGGCCTGAACGGCATTGGCCTGATTATCGCCGCGCTGATTTTCTCGAAGCTTTCTCACCGCGTGGCTGCCGAAGTGCTGTTACGTCGTGGATTGCTGCTGGCGGTCGCCTGCGCAGGCATTACGCTGCTACTGGCCTGGCTGCATCTTGCTATTCCTGCGCTGGTTGGCCTGTTCTTTACCGTCTCGTTTATGAGTGGGATCAGTACGGTATCCGGTTCTGAAGCGATGAGCGCGGTCAGCAGCGAACAATCGGGCACAGCCTCGGCGTTGATGGGCACGCTGATGTTTGTCTGCGGCGGCATTGCTGCTCCGCTTGCCGGTCTGGGTGGCGAAACCATGCTCAAAATGACTCTCGCCATGGCAATTTCCTACGCCATCGCGCTCTTCTTTTCTCTCTGCAAAGTCCGGTAAAATTCACTGCGGTAATAAAATATTCCAAATTTATTACCGCAGTAAGTCACTACCCATCTGCACCCCCTCTTATTCGCCAGGCTTTAATCGTGATACCCTTCACACGAAAGGAATAAAAAATTCCTTATACTGACCGCCACTGACGAAGACGAGGCCACTATGAGTATCGACCTGAGCAAACTGCTGACCGAGCGCCGCAACGCCAACAGTACCAATATTGACACCCTCTCCACCGAAGAGATGCTGGCGGTAATCAACCGCGAAGATCAGCTGGTTGCTCACGCAATCACACCTTATCTGCCGCAGATTGCCCAACTGGTTGACGCCGTCGCGGCGGCCTTCCAGAAAGGTGGTCGCCTGATTTACAGCGGTGCAGGCACCTCTGGCCGTCTCGGTATTCTTGATGCCAGCGAATGCCCACCGACATTTGGCACCCGCCCGGAACAGGTCGTTGGCCTGATTGCTGGCGGCCATAAAGCGATTCTCAGCGCCGTTGAGAACTCAGAAGATAACGTTGCTCAGGGTGCGGAAGATCTGAAAGCACTGAACTTTACGGCCAATGATGTGCTGGTCGGAATCGCCGCCAGCGGCCGCACGCCGTACGTCATTGGCGCGATGAACTACGCCAAAAGCGTGGGCGCTCTGGTCGCAACCATTACCTGCAACCCGCACGGTGACATGGCGCAGCTGGCCGATATCGCCATTACCCCGGTTGTCGGCCCGGAAGTGGTGACCGGCTCAACCCGCCTGAAAGCAGGTACCGCGCAGAAACTGGTGCTGAACATGATTACCACCGGCGCGATGATTCGCAGCGGCAAGGTCTACAGCAACCTGATGGTCGATGTGGAAGCCACTAACGCCAAGCTGATTGAGCGCCAGGTGTCCATCGTGATGGAAGCAACCGAGTGTGACCGCGAAACCGCCGTCAATGCGCTAAACGCCTGCCATCGCCACTGCAAAACCGCCATCGTGATGGTGCTGGCAAACCTCAGCGCTGACGAGGCCACTACGCTGCTGGCCGATAACAACGGCTATATCCGCAAGGCGTTACAGCAAGGCTAAACGGCCTGGAGAACAGATTGAATGGCGAAAATAAATAAAGAGATGATAGCCCGTCTCCTCTCCCTGGTGGGGGGAGCCGGAAACGTCGTTCAGGCCGGGAACTGTATGACCCGACTGCGCTTAACGCTACGCAATGAAGAACTGGCTGATATTGGCAACATTCGTCTGGTGGACGGTGTGCTGGGCGTAGTGGTCAGCGAAGAGCAGTTCCAGATAATCCTCGGCCCCGGCAGAGCACAAACCGCTGCCGAGATGATGAATGCGCTGCTGGAAGATTCGCCCACGGCGGAACCGTCATTGGCTGACGTTGCCAGCGAAAAGAAAAAAGCGCTAAAAGAGAAGCAAACCAGCGGAATTCAGAAGTTTTTGGCGAAGTTCGCCACCATTTTCACCCCGTTAATCCCTGGGTTTATTGCCGTGGGCCTGCTGCTTGGCTTTGCCACGCTGGCGGAACAGATGTTCGTGTTGAAAAGCGCCCATCCGAACGCCACGCTGGTGGAAGTGATCGGCTATATGAAGATTTTTAGCAAGGGAATGTTCACCTTCCTGAGTATCCTCATTGGCTACAACACGCAAAAAGCGTTCGGCGGTTCGGGCGTAAACGGCGCGATTATCGCCTCGCTGTTTGTGCTGGGCTATAACCCGGAAGCGACAGTTGGGTTTTATTCCGGCATCACGCAGTTCTTCGGTCACGATATCGACCCGCGCGGCAACATTATTGGCGTGCTGATCGCGGCGATTCTGGGCGCATGGGTGGAACGGCGGGTACGCAGCATCATGCCCGCCAACCTTGATATGATCCTCACCTCCGCGATTACGCTGCTGATTATGGGCGCGGTCACCTTTGTGGTGATTATGCCGCTCGGCGGTTACCTGTTCACCGGTATGTCCTGGCTGTTCCTGCATCTCAACGGCAACCCGTTCGGCTCTGCGGTGCTGGCCGGGTTGTTCCTGCTGGCGGTCATGTTTGGCGTGCATCAGGGTTTCGTGCCGGTGTACTTCGCGCTGATGGATGCCCAGGGCTTCAACTCGTTGTTCACCATTTTGTCGATGGCGGGCGCAGGTCAGGTCGGCGCGGCGCTGGCGCTTTACTTCCGCGCGAAGCAGGGCGCACTGCTGCGTACCCAGATTAAAGGGGCGATAATTCCCGGTCTGCTGGGTGTCGGCGAACCGTTGATCTACGGCGTCACGCTGCCACGCATGAAGCCCTTCATCACCGCCTGTTTTGGCGGCGCGTGCGGCGGCTTCTTCATCGGCCTGGTGGCGTGGATGGGCCTGCCCGTCGGTTTGAACACCGTATTTGGCCCGTCGGGGCTGGTAGCGTTGCCGCTGATGACCTCCAACAGCGGTATCTACGCCGGAATGGCGGTGTATGCGGCGGGTCTTGCCGTGGCGTACTTCTTCGGCTTCCTGCTCACCTGGCTGTTCGGCAGTAAAAACGTCGACCTCAGTTAATCCTCCCGCCCCCGGCCAGCGCTGGGGGCTTCTATTTCCGCATGCTATGATTCTCGTCTGATAAAAATAAAGACGAGAACAACAACATGGGATCCACCAGAAGAGGGATGATGAACGTCCTTATCGCCGCCGTGCTGTGGGGCAGTTCAGGGGTATGCGCGCAGTACATCATGGAACAAAGCCAGATGTCCTCGCAGTTTTTAACTATGACGCGCCTGCTATTCGCGGGACTGATTCTGCTGACACTCTCTTTCGTACATGGCGACCGCATCTTCCGCATTATGAAAAACCGTAAAGACGCGCTTAGCCTGCTGTTCTTCACCCTGGTAGGCGCCCTGACGGTGCAACTGTCATTTCTGATGACCATCGAAAAATCCAACGCCGCCACCGCGACAGTGCTGCAATTCCTGGCCCCGACGATCATCGTGGCGTGGTTCTCGCTGGTGCGTAAATCCCGCCCCGGCATGCTGGTGTTTGCCGCTATCGGCACCTCATTAATCGGTACGTTTTTGCTGGTCACCCACGGAAACCCGACATCACTGTCTATCTCCGGCGGCGCGCTGTTCTGGGGGATTGTCTCTGCCTTTACGGCGGCGTTCTACACCACGTACCCGTCACAGCTGATTGCGCGTTATGGCACGCTACCGATTGTCGGCTGGAGCATGCTCATCGGCGGCGCGGTGCTGCTGCCGTTCTACGCAGGCCAGGGCGAGAGCTTTACGCTTTCCGGCAACGTGGTGCTGGCATTCTTCTATCTGGTGGTGATTGGCACCTCGCTGACCTTTAGCCTCTATCTGAAAGGCGCGCAGATGATTGGCGGTCCGCGAGCCAGCATTCTGAGTTGTGCCGAACCACTGAGTAGCGCATTCCTGTCGCTGCTTCTGCTGGGCATCACCTTCACCCTGCCGGACTGGCTGGGCACGTTGCTGATCCTCTCCTCGGTTGTCCTGATTTCGCTGGATTCTCGCCGTCGCAGTACGCCGGTTGAGCGTCACTAAATTGTCCCTATTCGCCAGCAACACATATAGTTAAGGGGAATGAATTCCCGATAAGGATATGAGCATGAAAATGATACCGGTGCTATTTTCTCTGGCGGCCTGTCTGGCTGCCTCCGGCGCGGCATATGCCGACTCGCCGATGGAAGGGCTTAAGTTTGAGCAGCAAAAGCGGCAAGTGATTGAGGACGTGAAGAAGAACTGTGCCCCGGCGGGCGCGGTGTCGGACGATCAATTTGCGAATCTGGTGCTGGCGACGGAAGAGAATCGTCTGCGCGTGCGGGAAGCGACGCTGGCGCTGGAACGTAATGATGCCGAGCGCTACGCCGCCGCCGTGAAGCAGGTACAGTGTCCAAAAGCGGAGTGATTTCCCGATAATGAAGGCCGGATACGCGCACCACCCTCCGGCCATTCTCCTTAATTCACTTTCACCTTCGTCGCCACCAGCGTGGCCGTCAGCAGCATCAGGCAGGCGGAAATCGCCAGCGGTGACAGCACGCCGAAATGGTCCAGCGCGACGCCGCCCAGCGCCGCCCCGCAGGTGTTAGCGAACTGGATCACCGCCACCTGAATAGATCCCGCTTTTTCTGCCTGATCGGAGAGCGAGCGGGTGATCCACGTTGACCAACCGACCGGCACCATCGCGAAGGCGAAGCCCCAAATAATCGCTACCGCAGACGCGACAACCGGCGAATTCCCCCAGAAAATCAGCGCCAGCGCGCTGAGCATCAGGACAAAGGGCGCGCAGGCCAGCGTGCCTTTTACCGAGCGTTTCAGAACGGCAGAAGAGAGCGAGGTACCGACAAAGCTGGCAATGCCAAAGCTCAACAGCACCAGCGTCAGGCCATCCACGCTAAAGCCTGCCAGCGTGGTATAGACCGGGCGTATATAGGTGAAGAAAGAGAACTGGGCGACGAACACCAAAAAAATGGCGCTCATGCCCGCCAGCACGCCGGGGCGCTTCATCAGGCTGAACATGTTTTGCTGCTGATGCGCCGCTTCGCCAGGCAGCGAGGGCAGCGCTTTAATCACCCACACTATGCACAGCGCGCCCATTAACGCCGCGCCGTTAAACACATTTCGCCAGCCAATTATTCCGCCGAGGAAACTGCCGAGCGGAGCGGCGATCACCAGGGCTATCGACACTGCGCCAAAAATCACCGACAGCGCTTTTGGCACCACGCGCATTGGCACCAGGCGAATCGTCAATGACGCCGACATCGCCCAGAAACCGCCCAGCGCCAGACCCAGGCAGGCGCGCCCCAGCAGCAACAGAGCAAAACTATTGGCAAACGACACCAGCAGGCAGGAGAGTGTCAGCAGTACCGCAAACATCATCACCACGTAGCGGCGATCGGTGCGACCAATGATGTGAGTGATAAACAGGCTGGAGAACATCGCCACAAACGCGGTCATGGTGACCGACTGCCCCGCCAGGCCCTCAGAGATGCCCAGATCCTGCGCCATGGGCGTCAGCAAGCTGACGGGCAAAAACTCAACGGTTATCAGGCAGGCCACGCAAAAAGCCACCGCAAAAACCGCCGACCAGTTCGGTCGCACGACAGCGTCTTTCGGTTGTGAGGAAGTGTACGGTTCAGTCATTAAGTCACCAGGCATTGGTTATCGTGCGGGAAAGTTGCGCAGTGTAACATCCTGAGTGTGACGTATTTAACGTTTTGACAACTATTTGGGGGGAGTATGGGGGATTGTGAGGAATTGTGCGCGCTGATGCCCTCACCCCGGCCCTCTCCCACAGGGAGAGGGAGAAAACCGCACGGATTTCATCTCTCGCGGCGCATCAATGCAGCCACCGAACCCCATCTTCATCGTGGAATAACGCGTTGTAACGAATCTGAAACGCGTTCAGTTCCCCGGCATTGGGTTCCAGCTCACGCATAAACCCTAACGCCAGCCGAACCTGTGCATCGGTAATCGGCGCCGCCAGACGCGATTTTTGCAGCAGGCGATGCCAGCGATGCATGCTCTCGTCACTGCTGTCGACAATAAACACCTGCCAAATCAGCAGCATCTGCGCGGCATTCTGCAAATGCGCTTCGTTCGGGCGCTCAAGATAGTGCAGATACTCGTTACCGGGCACCTTCCCCAGTTGATCGATCATCGATTCTATCGGCATCGGCGTAATGCCCATGCGTTCACTCAAACGACGAATCGCCCGGCGTGGGCCGGATGTCATCACCCGAAAACCCACCACAAACACGACCACCAGCGTCGCCAGCATTATCCAGATCATGTGCCCTCACAATGTCGTTCAACCCCGACATCATAAAGCGTATTTCAGCGCTGTCGACTGTCAGATGAGTTACTGAAAAAACACCGCAATCTTATTAAACATCGTCGGGTCAGACTGGTTACGCTGCACTTTCACCACGTCCTCCAGCTTGTCTATCTGACTCATCATCTGCTCAAGCCGCTGGTCATCGTTGACCAGTAGCCAGATATGGCTTTGATCGCTGTCCTGAATCGGTAGGCAAAGGATGCCTTCGACGTTAAACGCGCGACGGGCAAACAGGCCGCAGACGTGGGTCATGACGCCCGGGTGGTTGCGAACGGTGAGTTCAAGAATGACGTTATCGTGTGCTGTGTTTTGCATGGCTTATTCCCCCACCATTTCAGTATTCGCCGCGCCCGGCGGTACCATTGGATACACTTTTTCCTGCGGGTCGATACGCACGTGGATCAGCGCCGGGCCCGGTCGGTTAATAATTGCCTGCAGCGCGCCCTGCGGATCGGTTTCGCTGTTTAAGTCGCAGGTTGCCAGGCCGAAACCAGCGGCAATTTGCATAAAGTTGATCATCCCCGGATAGGTCGCCGCGAACACGCCCTGTTTGTAGAACAGGCTCTGCTGTTGATGAACAAGGCCCAGCGCTTCGTTATTCATCAGAATGATTTTCACATCCAGCTGATTTTCCGCCGCCGTCGCCATCTCCTGAATGTTCATCATCAAACTGCCATCGCCAGAAAAGCACAGTACTTTGCGATCCGGATTCGCCAGCGCTGCACCAACCGCCGCAGGCAAGCCGAAGCCCATTGTGCCCAGGCCGCCGGAAGTCAGCCACTGACGCGGGCGATTGAGCGGGTACGCCTGGGCAGTCCACATCTGGTGCTGGCCTACGTCGGTGGCGATAATCGCGTCGTCGTTCACGCAGGCGGCAACGGCGTTGATCAGGCCATAATGGCTTAACGGATCGGTCGCTTGTGGGATGGCACACGGGAATTCCTGTTGTAGTTCAGCGACTTTCCCGCGCCATTCGTTACGCGGCTGTGCGTCAATCTGCGGTAACAGTTGCGCCAGAACATCATCAACATCGGCCTGAATGGCTACGTGGGCTTGCTTGATTTTCCCCAGCTCGGCGCGATCGATATCAACATGAATAATCTTCGCGTTCGGGCAGAACTCAGCCACTTTCCCCGTTGCCCGGTCATCAAAACGTGCACCTAAAACAATCAATAAATCAGACTGTTGCAGAATAAAGTTGGTGCTGCGCGCACCGTGCATCCCCAGCATACCTAATGACAGCGGGTGCGCTTTTGGCAGCATGCCCAACGCCATCAGGGTCATGGTGGTCGGCAAATTCGCTTTCTCAGCCAGCTCGCGTACGCGTTCAGGCGCATTGATTACCCCGCCCCCCAGATACAGTACCGGACGCTGCGCGGCATTGATCATTGCGGCGGCTTCACGCACGCTCTCGGCGCTGAATTCAGGCGTTGGCGCACGGTCGCCGGGCTCTGGCAGTTCACTCAGTTCGATTTCAGCGGTCTGCACATCCTTAGGAATGTCTATCCACACCGGGCCTGGGCGGCCAGACTGCGCAATGCGGAAGGCATCCGCGATAACCTGCGGTAATTCCGTGATGTTGCGAACTAAATAGTTGTGTTTGGTGATGGGGATAGAAATGCCGTAGGTATCGACTTCCTGGAACGCATCGGTGCCGATTAATGAGGAGGCCACCTGGCCTGTGATACACACTAACGGAATCGAGTCGAGACGCGCGTCGGCGATGGCGGTCACCAGGTTGGTGGCACCCGGCCCGCTACAGGCCATGCACACCGCCGGTTTCCCCGCCGTGCGCGCCATGCCCTGCGCAATAAATCCCGCGCCCTGCTCGTGACGCGCGAGTATATGGCGTATCTGCTTACTTTGGCTTAATGCATCATACAGCGGCAGCACGGTGCCGCCGGGAATGCCGGTCACCATGGTGATCCCCTGACGTTCCAGCAGATGGACGATCAGTTCTGCGCCGGTAAAGCGTCTGGTCTGTGATGTTGTGCCCGAACTTGCCATGCTCCAGTCCTTTTATTCTGAGCCGACTTTCCGGGGAGGGTCATTAAACGAAAAACCCCGCCCGGTTTGCGCCGGCGGGGTTTTGGAATCGTGTGTTGATCCGGACCCTACGGCGCATTGCCGACGACCACCACCACACGCACGACGACCACCGCGGCTGGTAGCGCGGTTTTTAGTAGGGTCGACGTCATCATGGAAGGAGTCATTAGGGGCCTGTTTATCAATTCATCAAGTGAATTTATACAAACACAGGTTTTGGATGCTGGCAACGGAAAAAAATTCATCTGCGTAAAAATGTCTGCGCGATCACACTCCAGAGCCATGTAGAGACTGGCAAGATTAGTTGCCGTCAGCGTCTATAAATCCTGCCTGGCCGCTACAAATCATTCACATATATGATGGTTAAATTGTCATCTTGATATGGTAGATTCCACCCGCATTTAGGGTAATAAGCAGCAGCTTATTCTTATATTTTCTTTTTTTATAAAATATCAGAGAAATGAAAAGCCAAAGAAACGTCACTATCTTACTGATGCTGGTGTTGCTGGTTGCCGTCGGACAGATGGCGCAAACCATATATATTCCTGCAATTGCTGATATGGCACGCGATCTCAACGTTCGCGAGGGCGCGGTGCAAAGCGTCATGGCAGCCTATCTGCTGACCTATGGCGTTTCGCAGCTCTTCTATGGCCCACTATCTGACCGCGTCGGGCGTCGTCCGGTGATCCTGGTTGGGATGTCGATTTTTATGCTGGCGACGGTTGTCGCCATGTCCACCAGCGATCTGACGGTGCTGATTGCCGCCAGCGCGTTACAGGGAATGGGCACCGGCGTGGGCGGCGTAATGGCGCGTACTCTGCCGCGTGACCTGTACGAAGGCAGCCAGCTTCGCCACGCTAACAGCCTGTTGAATATGGGGATTCTGGTGAGCCCTCTGCTCGCGCCACTGATTGGCGGGCTGCTTGATACGGCCTGGAACTGGCGTGCGTGCTACGGCTTCCTGCTGACCCTGTGCGTGATTGTCACCTTCAGCATGGCGCGCTGGATGCCAGAAACGCGCCCTGCTGGTGCACCGAAAACGCGGCTTATCAGCAACTATAAAACGCTTTTTGGCAGCGGCGCGTTCAACTGCTATCTGCTGATGCTGATTGGCGGGCTGGCGGGCATTGCGGTGTTTGAAGCCTGCTCTGGCGTGCTGATGGGCGCGGTGCTTGGCCTGAACAGCATGGTGGTGAGTATTCTGTTTATTCTGCCGATCCCGGCGGCATTCTTTGGCGCCTGGTTTGCCGGGCGTCCGAATAAACGTTTTTCAACGCTGATGTGGCAGTCGGTGATGAGTTGCCTGGTCGCGGGGCTGATGATGTGGATACCGGGCCTGTTCGGCGTAATGACCGTCTGGACGCTGCTGGTGCCTGCCGCTCTCTTCTTCTTCGGCGCGGGGATGCTTTTCCCGCTGGCGACCAGCGGTGCAATGGAGCCCTTCCCGTTCCTCGCCGGTACTGCGGGTGCGCTGGTCGGCGGCTTGCAGAACATTGGTTCCGGCGTGTTAGCGTGGCTTTCCGCGATGATGCCGCAAACCGGTCAGGCCAGCCTCGGTCTGTTAATGACGCTGATGGGCCTGCTGATTTTCCTCTGTTGGCTACCGCTGGCTTCACGCTTTCATCAACATCAGCAGCCGGTGTAGGCCGCCTGCTCCTGCAACCAGCCAATAAACGCCTCGATTTTCGGCCACTGACGGCCAGGCAGCGTGGTGACATAATAGTGCTGATGACATTTCAGCGTCATGTCGCCGAAGGGAGCCACTAGCTCCCCGCTGTCGAGGCGTTTTTGTACCAGCCTTTTGCGCCCCATCGCCACGCCAATATGATTCATGGCAGCAATCACCGCTAAATCGGAACGATCGAAGCCAATGCCCGATGATGTCGGCAGATTCACTGCAAAATGCTGCGCCCAGCTGTGCCATTCATCGGTGCCCGAGTCGTTGCTCCACGCCTGCCTGTCGTGCAGCAATGTGCAATGCGGCAGATTTATCAGCCGTCCATTCAGATCAAAACGCCGTGCGTAGTCGGGGCTACACACCGGCAAAATTTCTTCATCCATCAAAAAATGATGCGTGAGCTGCGTCGACGGCGCATCATCGAAGTAAATCGCCAGGTCGATGCCCGCCCGCTGTAAATTAACGTTGTCATTCCCGGTGAGCATAGTCAGCGAAATCGATGGATAACGGCGAGTGAAATCCCCCAACGCAGGTACCAGCCAGCACTGTGCAATGGACGGACGCGAATAAACCGTCAGCGTGCCGGAGAGCTCCTGGTTTTTGATGTCCAGAATCTCCTGATTCAGCGTATCCAGCGACGATTTCAGCGCCCAGAACACCCGTTTACCTTCATGCGTCAATTCAACCTTACGGTGCGAACGGACAAACAACTGAATGCCCAGTTCCTCTTCCAGTTGGTTAATGCGGTGACTGACGGCGCTGGGACTCAGCGACAGCTCATCTGCCGCCAGCGCAAAAGACTGATGCCTCGCCGCAACCTCAAAAGTGTAAAGCTTCGATAACTGCCAGCCGTTCAGCAGCCGGTTTCGCACATCGCGCAAGGGATCCATAACCACCTCATTAAACCCAAACAATGCTTATCAGTGTAAAAAAACAGGCTGCAAAAATCAGCGCAAGGGTGAACCAAAGTGAACCATCTCGCAATTTAGCCTCATTATTCGACATAAATCACCACCTTGATTCAATCTGGCTCATGTGAAAGGCCAAATACATCGTTTGTCAGGCCATGTCCATTTTCTGTCCAATAGGGGCAGGTTAATCACAGGGCAAGGTGAGATATGCACTCTCAAATATGGGTTGTGAGCACGCTGCTGATAAGCATCGTGTTGATCGTTTTGACCATCGTGAAGTTTAAATTCCACCCGTTTCTGGCGCTGCTGTTAGCCAGCTTCTTCGTGGGCGCGATGATGGGCATGGGCCCGCTGGATATGGTGAATGCCGTGGAAAGCGGGATTGGCGGCACGCTGGGCTTCCTGGCCGCCGTTATCGGCCTGGGCACCATTCTGGGCAAAATGATGGAAGTCTCTGGTGCGGCAGAACGCATTGGGCTGACGCTTCAGCGCTGCCGCTGGCTCTCTGCTGACGTCATTATGGTGCTGGTGGGGCTGATTTGCGGGATTACGCTGTTCGTGGAAGTGGGTGTCGTGCTGCTGATCCCACTGGCGTTTTCCATCGCCAAAAAAACCAATACGTCGCTGTTAAAGCTGGCGATTCCGCTGTGTACCGCATTGATGGCCGTTCACTGCGTAGTGCCGCCGCACCCGGCTGCGCTGTTTGTGGCGAATAAATTGGGCGCGGATCTGGGTACAGTTATCGTCTACGGCCTGCTGGTTGGGCTGATGGCCTCGCTTATCGGCGGCCCGCTGTACCTGAAATTCCTCGGTAATCGTCTGCCCTTTAAGGCCGTACCGGCCGAGTTTTCCGACCTTGAAGTCCGCGACGAAAAAACACTGCCGTCACTTGGCGCAACGCTGTTTACCGTTCTGCTGCCAATTGGCCTGATGCTGGTAAAAACCGTCGCTGAGTTAAACATGGAAAAAGGCAGTACGCTTTACACGCTGCTGGAATTTATCGGCAACCCGATTACCGCCATGTTCATCGCCGTGTTTGTAGCCTATTACATCCTTGGCCTGCGTCAACATATCGGCATGAGCACCCTGCTGACCCACACGGAGAACGGTTTCGGTTCTATCGCCAACATTCTGCTGATTATCGGTGCGGGCGGGGCGTTCAACGCTATCCTCAAAAGCAGCGGCCTGGCCGATACGCTGGCGCTTATCCTCTCCAACATGCATATGCACCCGATTCTGCTGGCGTGGCTGGTGGCGTTGATTCTGCATGCGGCGGTCGGTTCCGCCACGGTGGCGATGATGGGCGCAACGGCGATTGTCGCCCCGATGCTGCCGCTTTACCCGAACGTGAGCCCGGAGATCATCGCCATTGCTATTGGTTCTGGCGCAATTGGCTGCACGATCGTCACCGATTCCCTCTTCTGGCTGGTGAAACAGTATTGCGGCGCGACCCTTAACGAAACGTTCAAATACTATACAACGGCGACATTTATTGCCTCCGTCGTTGCACTGGCATGCACATTCCTGCTTTCCTTTATCATCTAAGCGCAAAGAGACGTACTATGGAAAACATTCAAAAACTCATCGCTCAATATCCTTTAGTGGACGACCTGGTCGCGCTCAAAGAGACCACCTGGTTTAACCCCGGCACCACGTCTCTTGCGGAAGGTTTACCCTATGTTGGCCTGACGGAACAAGACGTTAAGGCCGCTCACGACCGTCTGACACGTTTCGCACCCTATCTGGCAAAAGCGTTTCCGGAAACGGCCGCAACCGGCGGGATTATTGAATCTGACGTGGTGGCGATCCCCGCCATGCAACAGCGTCTGGAACAGCAATTTGGCCAGAAAATGAGCGGTGAACTCCTGCTCAAAAAAGACAGCCATTTGCCGATTTCTGGTTCGATTAAAGCCCGTGGTGGCATCTATGAAGTGCTGACGCATGCGGAAAAACTGGCGCTGGAAGCCGGCCTGCTGAGCACCGAAGACGACTACAGCGTTTTACTCTCACCGGAGTTCAAACAGTTCTTCAGCCAGTACAGCATTGCGGTGGGCTCAACCGGCAATCTGGGGTTGTCGATCGGTATCATGAGCGCCCGCATCGGTTTTAAGGTTACCGTGCATATGTCCGCCGACGCCCGCGCCTGGAAAAAAGCGAAGCTGCGTAGCCATGGCGTAACGGTGGTCGAGTACGAAGAAGATTATGGCGTGGCGGTTGAACAGGGGCGCAAAGCGGCGGAGTCAGACCCGAACTGCTTCTTTATCGACGATGAAAACTCACGCACGCTGTTCCTCGGCTATGCCGTCGCCGGGCAGCGCCTGAAAGCGCAGTTTACTCAGCAGGGGCGCGTTGTCGATGCCGAGCATCCGCTGTTTGTCTATCTGCCTTGCGGCGTGGGCGGCGGCCCTGGCGGCGTGGCCTTTGGTCTGAAGCTGGCTTTCGGCGATAACGTGCACTGCTTCTTTGCTGAGCCCACGCACTCGCCGTGCATGCTGCTGGGCGTGCACACCGGCCTGCACGATGCGATTTCCGTTCAGGACATTGGCATTGATAACCTGACGGCGGCAGACGGGCTGGCGGTTGGCCGCGCATCCGGTTTCGTAGGCCGCGCGATGGAACGCTTGCTCGACGGGCTTTATACGCTCGACGATCAAACGATGTACGACATGCTGGGCTGGCTGGCGCAGGAAGAGAATATCCGCCTGGAGCCCTCGGCGCTGGCGGGCATGGCCGGGCCGCAGCGCGTTTGCGCGTCCACCGCGTATCAGCAAATGCACGGTTTCAGCGCCGAACAACTGAAGCACGCCACCCATCTGGTATGGGCGACGGGCGGCGGCATGGTGCCGGAAGCAGAGATGGCGCAGTATCTGGCGAAAGGGCATTAAACCTTAGCTATGTTGAAGCATCACCATCAGTTCAACGGGCGAGCGGTGGTGCTTCAGCAGATCGCGCATAATTTTCATGTGTGGCGCGGTATGCGTGAAGAAATGGCGATAGCCTGCGCATAACGCGCTTTTGCCTGCATGCAGACGATGTTTTGGGCAATCGCCCTGACACAGGCGCAGCACCGGGCATTGTCGGCAAGCATCGTTAAGCGCACGCTGTTTGTTCGCGCCAAACGCGGCGACCTCTGGCTGTGCGTTAAGTACCTTAAGCGGTTGCTCGTGAATATTTCCCAGCCGATACGCCGGATAAACATAGTGATCGCACTGATATAAATCGCCATTAGACTCCAGCGCGAAGGCGTGACCACACCGCTCACTTTGCGCGCACATCTGTGCGGGATAGCCACACCAGACACCCAGCGTGGAATCAAAGAGTTGTACGTAAACGCGGCCAATATCTTCTCTTACCCAGACGGAAAAGACGCGCGTCAGAAACTCGCCCCAGCGTTCTGCGCTCACCGATTCTGCGCTTAAATCACCGTTTTCATCCTGCTCAACCAGAGGGATGAACTGGATAAACGGCGTGCCGAGTGTACGTAAGTAGTGATAAAGCGCCTGCGGATGCTGGCTGTTGAGACTGTTGACGACCACCAGCAGGTTGAACTCAACGCGATGGGCGGTTAAAAGCTGGATAGCATCGACAACTTTATGATGGGTCGGCTTGCCGCTATTGCTCACGCGGAAGGCATCATGCAACGGTGCGGGGCCATCGATAGAGATGCCTACCAGCCAGTTATGTTCGCGGAAAAACTGGCACCACGCATCGTTAAGGAGAATCCCGTTGGTCTGGAAGGCGTTAGCGATTCGCTTGCCATTCCCATAGCGCTGCTGCAGCGCGACAACGCGTTCAAAGTAATCAATACCACAGAGCGTAGGTTCGCCGCCCTGCCAGGCAAACAGCACCTCATCACCCGGTTGCGCGTCGATATGTTGACGAATAAACGCCTCAAGCGTTTCGTCATCCATTACGCTCTGTTGCGGTTTTTCAATATAGAAGCAGTATCTGCAGCGCAGATTACAGCGAGAACTGGCCGGTTTGACCATGACCTGGCAGCCTGTCATAGATAATCCTTTATCAATAACCCCACCTGACGCAGATGCGTGGCAGCAAACAGCAACGCCAGTGAGAGAACCGCAAGCGCGATGAAAAATTTGTCGCGCACCACGCGGGGTTGCGCAAAATCATTTTGCGCAACGTCCATTAAAATGCGGTTTCGAGTATATCGCCAAAGAACTAACGCCGCTATTGCCAGTATGCCAAGTGAGATCCAGAACAAACTCCCGGCCTGATGCCAGTTATGCTTAATCGCCAGCAGCATCAGCGCGGCATAGCCTAACAGGGTGCGGAACCAGGCGAGCGAGGTACGTTCAGGCTGCAGGCCGGGGTCACGTTCCCGGCGTGCTTTTCGATTAGCCGGCATACAGAACCAGCCCCATCACAATGACGGCGACAATGAGTAAAATGACGCTGATGATCAACAGGCTAGGGGTATAAGGCAGATCCTCTTTCAGCCGCATCGCTTTTTCGTTACGCAGCCAACGCAGGTAGCCATAAATCGCCAACCCACCGGCGAAAAGACATAACAGCAGAGCCAACAGCTCGCGGATGATAGGCGTCGCGAAATCAGGCGCCAACTGATCAAGGCCGACGCCTGCCGCCAGAAAGCCCAGCGATGTACGAATCCACGCCAGAAAAGTACGTTCATTCGCCAGTGAGAAACGGTAATCCGGGGCTTCTCCGAGGCGGGAAATTTTCATTGCGGCTCCTTGTCGTTGGGCTTAATCGGTCATCAAAACTTCTGCTTTTTCTCTTCCACTTTAACGCCCTGAGTAGGCAACCCGGTGTCGTAATCTCGTACTACCGGTGAATAGCCGTCTTCCGGGCGCGGGCGGAATGCCCCCATCCAGCGCGGCGTCGCATCGTTGCGCCAGGGGCGCAGGCTCCACTGATAAGTACGGAACGGATCGCGGATTTTATCCATATAATCCAGCAAGTCGTCGTGAAGTTTATCTCTTATATCGGCAAATTCCGCGCGATTGATCAAGTTGTTAAGCTCATCCGGATCGTTCACGCGATCGTACAATTCGTCGCTGGTAAAGAGATTAAGCACCAGTTTAAAGCGCTCTGTCACCCAGCAGCGCACCGGAATAAATCCGCCGAAACTGTCGTGTTCAATTTCGTAGCGGTTGAATTCGACCATCACGCCGCGTGGCGATGTGACCTTAAGTATATTTTCTCCCGGCAAAATATCGGGCTTCTCGATGCCTGCCAACGCCATCATCGTGGGCAACAGGTCAATATGGCTGACCGGCATATCGACTTGCGCAGCGCGGCCCTGGGGGGCACGAATAATCAGCGGAATACGCGTGATATCATCGTACATCGCCGCCCCTTTACTGATCAGTTTATGTGCGCCCATCATTTCACCGTGATCGGAAGTGTAGATAATCCACGTATTTTCACGCTGCTCAGGGGTTAATGCGTTAATAACGCGCCCAATCTGATCATCGACAAAATCATTGCAGGCAAAGTACATCGGATGATGGTACAACCCGCTGTTATCTACTGGAGAAGGCATGGCCTGCGCCCACAGGCGATGGTGTTCAGGTTTATTGGCGAGATCATCATGCGCTTTCAGCCCAAGGTCGTAATAAAAATCCTGATACTTCTCCAGATACTCAACGGGGCAGGTGAAAGGGTGATGAGGTTCATCATAGGAGACCACCATCAGAAACGGTTCATCGTCCCGTTGCGGTTGTTGCAGAAAATCCACCGCCCGGTTGCTGATGCGATGGGCCCAGGTGAAGGTTTCGTCAATCTGGTGATTCTGTAAATCTTCAACGCTATTCAGGCCATTTCGCCACAGACCAATTTCCTCATCGGTCAGTTCCGCAAGGTAGTTAGCGCCGTCATACCAGTATTGCGGATCCCACTCTGGCGGGCATACGCCGGTACCGAAATAGTCGTGTCCATCAAGATGCCACTTGCCGATATAGCAGGTGTGATAGCCGGCATCCTGAAAATAACGCCCCATGGTGGAGATATTTTTCCCCGGCGCGACGTTGTTCGTCCACGGGCCAGACTGATTCGCATAAATTCCGGTAAACAGCCCGGCACGCGCCGGCGTACATACAGGCGAGCAGGTATAGGCTGAGTTGAAACGTAGCCCTTCGCTGGCAAGCTGGTCGATATGCTGGGTGTTGAGCGCCTTTCCGCTATAGCAGCCCACCATGTTGGTGGCCTGGGTATCCGTCATGATGAAGAGAAAATTGGGGCGTTTCATAGGGAGTCCTTTGCGTAAGTGGACGTTTTACGGCTGCGTAAGCTGTCAAAAATCAGGTAGATAACGACCAGTGCAGTGATGCAATAGCTCATGATGGCAATCCAGCGAGTAGGGTATCCGCCAAATTGAGCGAGGCCGGTATAGACACCTATCATCGCGAACAAAACCCCCACCGAGGCAATCTTCGCGTTTTTCCACGGTTTCATGTCCACCGCAAAAGCGTCGTGAAACTTAAACGGCGTTGCCCGAGGCTTAATGGCGCCAATAATCAGCATGACGACAACGTTGATACAGAAGGTGCAGGCCAGCACATAGAGAAAGTGGAAATCGAATTTCACCAGGTAATTGATGGTGATATAGCTGACGATACCCAACCCCATCGCGACCTTCGCTGCCAGCGCAGGGATGCGGGGGAAGAAAAAACCCATGATGATGATGGTGACTAATGGAACGTTATAAATTCCGTTGAGCTGCTTCATCCAGCTGTATAGACCCTGCGGTGCATTCGCTATCCACGGCGCAACCAAAATAGAGACCACGGCCACAATAAAACCGAAACGACGCCCAACCACGACCAGCCTGTCTGGCGTCGCGTGCTCATTAATAATTCGACGATAGATCCCCATACTAAAGAGCGTTGAAGCGCTATTCAGAAAGCCACAAAACGCGCTGATAATGGCGCCAAATAACACCGCACTAAAGAAGCCAATCAGCGGTAGCGGCATAACCCTGTTAACCAGAGCCGGATAAGCCATATCGGCTTTTGGCAAATCCTGGAAGAGGTGAAATGCAATCACGCCAGGCAGCACCAGAATCAATGGATCAAGCATTTTCAGTACCGCCGTCAGGAGCGCGCCCTTTTGCCCTTCCGCCAAACTTTTGGACGCCAGCGTGCGTTGAACGATGCCCTGATTCGTGCACCAGTAGAAGGTATTCACCAGAATAAGGCCAGTGAATGCCGCGCCAATAGGGAGAGGATCCGTGTTACTGCCGACAGAGTTAAGCATTTCGCTATGATCGGTTGTCAGTTTACTAAGACCCGCAGTAAAGCTCCCCTCCCCCATCACCATCAGACCAAAAAAGGGAACCAGCAGGCCGCCGATAACCAAACCGATGCCGTTAATCACATCTGCGACGGCGATCGCGCGCATTCCACCCACAACCGCATACAAAATGCCGGATAATCCCAGTACCGTAACCAATATCCAGATGGCGGCGCTATGTGAAATACCGAACGTTTCGCTGACATGGAACATGCTATTAAACGCTAATGCTCCCGAGTACAGAATGATGGGTAAGAAGCAGATCCCTGTCGCAATGAGAAAACAAAAATCGATAATAATACGGGTCGTTTTGTCGTAACGTTCTTCAAGAAAATCCGGGATCGTCGCAATGCCGCGTTGCAGATAACGCGGCAGGAAAATAAGCGCGAGGAAGATTAATGTCACCGCCGAGGTGACTTCCCACCCCATCACCGACATTCCACTTTTGTAGGCCTGGCCGGAAAGCCCAACCAGTTGCTCAGTCGACAGATTGGTGAGCATCAGCGACGCTGCAATCACCGGTGCTTTGAGCGAGCGACCAGCCAAAAAATAACCCTGCTGAGAGCCCGTGTCCGTCTTGCGGACTTTCCACCATGTGATCACGGCCACCAGCAGTGTAAATCCGATAAAACTCACAATTTGCTGAATATTCATTTTTTTGCCCTGAATGATAATCTAACCCCAGCGGATTAGTGACGAAATATCGCTGGTCTACAGGCATAGATTTTTAAAAATAAATACATCGCTTCCCTGGCCTTAACGTTTTCTGATAACGTTCACACCAGGTTGTGAGCATAATTCCCCGGCGAGTGATTAAAATGAATGGAAAAAAGAGCGTTGCGCATGTAAAAAACGAAACCCCTTTTAATATCCCGCTACTGATTAACGAAAATGTGATCTCCAGCGGAATTTCTTTACTCTCTCTTTGGCATACCTTTGCCGATGAGCGTTATCAGGTATTCTGGCCTCGGGATAAGAAAAAACCGCTCATCGCGAACTCATGGGTAGCCGTCTACACGGTGCAGGGGTGCGGTAAAATAGTCCTCAAAAACAATAACCTGATCACACTTAATGGTAACTGCATTATCTTTTTAAAGCCAACCGACATCCAGTCTTACCATTGCGACGGTTTACTCTGGGAACAGTACTGGATGGAGTTTATCCCCACCAGCGTAATGGAAATTCCGATATTACAAAAAGGCATTATTTATAACGGAGAAATCTTTAACGCTGAATTAAATGAGGTGTCAGATTTAATTACCAGTAATAATGTAATGCAACATAATCTCGCCGTTGCGTATCTCACAAAAATCATATATCAATGGATTTATCTTATTTCCCAAAATGAGAAAAAGGATCCGCAGAGAAATCAGGTGGAAAAGTTAATTACGGCTTTGCATGCCAGCCCACAAAAGCGCTGGTCAGTTTACGAAATGGCACAATTTATCCCCTGCAGCGAGGCCTGGCTACGCCGTCTTTTCCTTCGTTACACCGGTAAAACGCCCAATGAGTATTATCTGGACGCCCGGTTAGATCTCGCGCTGTCATTGTTAAAGCAGGAGGGAAATTCGGTGGGCAATGTGGCAGATATGCTGAATTTTTTTGATGCCTTTCATTTCAGCAAGGCATTTAAACAGAAGTTTGGCTACGCGCCATCGGCGGTGTTAAAACATCAGGGTCAGCGCCCACAGGACGCCGACCCTGACGGTTAATTCAGTTCCGGCCAGTACTCTTTATTCGCTTCTACCAAATCATCGAGAATCGCCTTCGCCACCGACGCGCTCGGCACGGTTTTCGACAGCGTAATCGCCTGCCACAGTTTCTGATATGAACGCTCTTCCCAGGCGTCTACCACCAGTTTTTCGACCATCACCTGCTGGCCCATCATCCCTTTCTGGAAGTGCGGGATTTCACCTACGGTCAGCGGCTCTGGCCCGTTGTGGCCCACCAGGCACGGAATTTCGACCATCGCGTCGGCATCAAAGTTAGGAATGGCACCATTGTTCGGCACAATCAATAGCATGCGCTCCTGGGTGTTGAAGGCAATCGCCGCCGCCAGATCGACGATGTAAGAGGCATGTTCATCGATTTCCAGTTCGCCCGCAGAGGCGTTACCCGCTTCGATAATCGCCCGGCAGGCGCTGAAGACGTGTTTCTCGCGGTGATCCATCACCTCATTGGCGCGCGTACGTTCCGGATTGGAGTGGGCCACCACATAGTCCGGAAACAGGTAATACTTCAGGTACGTGTTGGGCAGGGTTTGCGGGTCGAGGGCCTGCACATCTTTCGCCTTGGCAAAGGTATCGTTCCAGCTGGCTTCCGTATGCGGGTCGTTAGAAGGCGGTACATAGCCGTGTTTTGCCACATATTCGCGTAATTTCGGCATCAGATCGTTACCTTGCAGATCCTCGATAGAAGTCCACCAACCGAAGTGGTTCAGGCCGTAATAACGTACGCGCATCTGTTTGCGATCCTGCAGACCCACAATTTGCGCCATGCGCCCTTCAATACCGATCGGCATATCGCAAATGTTGAGGATTTTGGCATTCGGGCGCAAACGGCGGGTCGCTTCCGCTACAATTGCCGCCGGGTTGGAGTAGTTCAGCATCCAGGCGTTCGGCGAGTATTTCTCCATGTAATCCACCAGTTCCAGCACACCGCCGATGGAGCGCATGCCGTAGGCAATCCCACCGGGCCCGCAGGTTTCCTGGCCGAGCACACCGTGGCGTAGCGGAATTTTTTCATCTTTTTCACGCATTGGGTATTTACCGACACGGATGTGCGCCATCACAAAATCGACATCGGTAAAAGCCGTTTCCGGATCGGTGGTGTAGCTGAACTCGATATCCGGTGCCTGCTCTTTGAGGACGATTTTGCAGGCCTCAGCGATCACTTCCTGACGCGCCCCGTCGTTGTCGTAAAATTTCAGTGAACGCAGTGGGAAACGATCCTGGTTTGCCAGCAACATCAGGACGATACCGGGAGTAAATGTGCTGCCGCCGCCTGCGATAACAACTGAGAATTTTTTCATGATACTGCCTCCGTCATGGTGGATTGTTCGGTCGGGAAAGATTCTTTCATTAGGGTTTCAAGCTGGTCGCGAACCTGAGGAACATGCAGGCCAACAATCACCTGAATTCCGTTGCCACGGCGCACGACGCCGTGAGCGCCCAGCGCTTTAAAGATCTCGTCACTCTGCGTATGCGCCATGTCTTTCAGGGCTATGCGCAGTCGGGTGGCGCAGTTATTGATACTTTCAATGTTTGCCGCGCCGCCCAATGCTTGCAGGAATCCGGCAGCCTGGCCCAGTTTGGTATCCGGTGCGCCAGCGGCGCTGGTTTTGCCGCGTGCGGCCTGGTAATCGGCTTTGCTGTAGAGTTTGATTTCGCTTTCTTCACGACCCGGCGTTTTCAGGTTAAAGCGCAGGATCAGAGTACGGAAGATGACGAAGTAGAGCGCGGTAAAGCACACACCAACGCCAATCTGGATAAACATCATCGACGCATGGTTGTGAAACATGGGTATCCAGTTTTGCGGCAGGAACTGATCCAAAAGGCCACCGCCGAAGTTGCCAACGACACCGCACATATACATCACCGTTGCCATCGTCGCGGCCAGCACGGCGTGTACGGCGAACAGCAGCGGCGAGATAAACAGGAAGGTGAACTCCAGCGGTTCAGTGATACCCACCAGCATCGCTGTTAGCGTGGCGGGAATCAGCAAACCGGCGACTTTGACGCGGTTTTCCGGCGCGGCGGTGAAGTAGAGAGCCAGCGCAATGCCCACGGAGCCAAAGACTTTCGAGTTACCGTGCAGGGCGAACCCCCCTTCCGGGAACAGCGCTTTCAGCGGTTCAGTGCTTTGGCTGAACTCCTGTAAATGCTGCGCCCAGTAAACCTGAATGCCGCTTTCCACCACCGCCGGGCCAAAGATGAACGGGCCATAAACGAAGTGATGTAAACCGGTCGGAATCAAAATACGTTCCAGGAAAATATAAATCCATACCCCCAGCGCCCCGGCAGAGCGTAAAAATGCCTGCAGTGATTCAATGCCTAATTGCACTTTGGGCCAGCCAAGTAGCGTTAACCAGGCGCAGGGGATCATCGCCAGGAAAGCGACAATGACAACAAATGATGATCCCTGGAAAATACCGAGAAATACTGGCAGCGGTTTATCAAAATAACGGTTATGCAGCGCAGTAACGATACCGGAAATAACGATCGCGCCAATAATACTGGTGTCGAGCGTTTTTATTCCGGCGATCATTGTCAGGCCACTTCCGGCGGTAGGATCGACGGAAAAATCGACGCCAAAAAAGTGGCCCCAGGTCATTCCCATCGCGTTAATAAAGTAGTTCCAGGTGAGGAAACTCACCAGCACCGCCAGACAGGCTCGGCCCTGCGCCTGTTTTGCCAGGCCAATCGGTAAGCCAACGGCGAAAATAAGCGGCATGTTACGAAATACGGTCCAGCCGCCTTCTTCAAGAATATGAACAATCTGAGCAAATAAATTATCGGGAGCCGTAAGTGCTTCGCCGACAAACATCGGGTTACGTAACATAATGGCGATACCCACCACGATCCCGGCAAAAGGAAACAGCAATACCGGGGTAAACATGGCGCCGCCAAAGCGTTGTATTTGACTGAGCATTTGGTAATCCTCATTTAACAACTTGTAGGGTGAGTGGCTTTATTTATCTTCTCTATCAGCCTGCTTCGAGAATAGGAATTTGCCGGACAGACAACATGCCGCGCCGGTTCGATTCGTGATCCCTTTCATGGTTTTAATTGCGCCGATGTTGTCTACTTTTTCATAGAAAAATAGACAACATGAATTTTCATGCTGAGATTCACGGAGAGAATATGCTTTATCTTATTGATATATATGAATTAATAATTAGAAACAGAGGTTCGATTCTAACCGCTTACCCTAAAACAGAGGTCTACTGGTGATCTACAAATCTATCGCTGACAAACTGCGTTTACGGCTCAACTCTTCCGATTACAACGTGGGAAGCCCGCTTCCGGCTGAGAAGATTCTCGCCCAGGAATTTGGCGTTGCGCGAATGACCATTCGCAAAGCGGTGGATATGTTGATTGCATGGGGATTGGTTATCCGCCGCCACGGCAGCGGAACCTATGTGGCGCGCAAAGATGTTCATCATGAGACCACCAACCTCACCGGGCTGGCGGAAGTGCTGCGCCAGCAGGGGAAAGAGGTGATAAGCAAGGTACTGGTATTTGAAGTGATGCCAGCCCCACCGGCCATCGCCAGCCAGTTGCGCATCCAGATTAATGAGCGGATCTACTTTTCACGCCGCGTGCGGTATGTAGATGGAAAACCGTTAATGCTGGAAGACAGCTACATGCCGGTAAAATTGTTTCGTACGCTTTCGCTGGGGCACCTGGAGGGGTCAAAGTTTGATTACATCGAGAAGGAGTGCGGCATCACCATCAGTGGGAATTATGAAAGCCTGTCACCCGTGCTGGCAGACAGGCAACTGGCGCAGTCGATGAATGTGCCGGAACAGACGCCGCTGCTGCGTATTACTTCTCTTTCCTACAGCGACAGCGGCGAGTTTCTCAATTATTCGGTGATGTTCCGTAATGCCAGTGAATATCAGGTGGACTACCATTTGCGGCGCGTCCACACCGATAATAGCCCGTTAACCCATTCCCCAGAATAGTACCGCCAGTAGCTGCGGGGTGATGATGCGCAGGAACATGACCAGCGGATACACGGTAGCGTAAGAGAGTGCAGCCGCGCCGCTGGTGGCGTGCAGGTTGTTGGCGAAAGCCAGCGCGGGTGGATCGGTCATCGAGCCAGCCAGCATGCCGCACAGGGTCAGGTAGTTCATGCGCGCAAAGATACGCGCCAGAATACCCACGGTAATAAGCGGTATTGCGGTAATGAAAATGCCGTAGCCAATCCAGCTCAGCCCGTCGCCGTGTACCAGCGTATCGACAAAATCACCACCCGATTTCAGGCCAACCACCGATAAAAACAGCACGATCCCCAGTTCACGCAGCGCCAGGTTGGCGCTCGGCGGCATAAACCAGTAGAGCTTCCCGATGCTGCCGATACGTCCGAGGATCAGCGCCATAATCAGCGGCCCGCCGGCCAGGCCCAGTTTTAACGCCACCGGGAAACCGGGGATGAACAGCGGCACGGAGCCCAACAACACACCCAGGCCGATACCGATAAAGACCGGTAGCATCTGTACCTGTTGCAGTTTTTGCTGCGCGTTGCCCAGCTCAGCCGCCACGGCGTCAATCGCCGCCGGACGCCCCACCAGATTGAGGATGTCACCAAATTGCAGCGTCGCGTGGCTGCTGGCGACCAGTTCCACGCCCGCGCGGTTGAGGCGCGAGATAACCACGTCATAGCGCTGTTTGTAGTGCAAATCGCGGATTCGCTTGCCGAGCACCTTCTCGTTGGTGACCACGATGCGCTCGACTTTCATGTCCGTACCGCGCGTGGAGAGAGAGGTTTCAACCTCTTTACCGATCACCAGTTGTGCATCGTGCAGGTCGGCCCGTCGCCCCACCAGATGGAGCAAATCACCCTGCTCAATGAGCGTGGCGGGCGACGGCACCATCAGGACGTCGCCCCGTTTCAGACGCGAGCAGATAATTTTATCACTGTTGAGAATGGGGACATCCTGAATCGCCATGCTGTGCAGGTTTGGGTTTTCGACGCAGATGTTGATGGTTTGCAGATTTTCGTGACTGTTCCCCGCTTGTTTATCAAAGCGTCGGGCTTCTTTCTCAACGTTAATGCGGAAGAACAGACGCAGCAGCCACATGGTAAGGAGAATACCGCAGATGCCGAAAGGATAAGCCATCGCGTAGCTCATACCCATTTGATCGACCACATCAAAGGGTACGCCAAGATCGCGCAAAATTTGCTGACCTGCGCCCAGCGCTGGCGTGTTGGTGACCGCGCCGGAGAATATCCCCAATACGACAGGCAGCGGGATATCGAAGATTTTATGCAACAGCGTGGTGACCACGCCGCCCAGCAGCACAATCAAAATGGCGAAGAGATTAAGTCGAAGCCCGGAGACGCGTAATGAAGCAAAGAAGCCCGGCCCCACCTGAATCCCGATGGTGTAGACAAAGAGGATCAGGCCGAATTCCTGAATAAAATGCAGCATCGGGCCGCTAAGCTCGACGCCTGCCATTTCGACAAAGTGTCCTACGATTATCCCGCCAAACAGCACGCCACCAATACCGAGGCCAATCCCGCGGATCTTGACGTTGCCTATCCAGAGGCCGACGACGGCAACCAGAGCAAGCACACTGACGGTCATTGCTATATCACTCATACAATTTTCCCTGTGAATAACATTACCTGTAGTGGGGATTCTCGCAGAAATGCAGAGGGTTGTATGGGGATTTGCGCACAATTACTTTGGATTTTTAGCAGACGTAAAAAAGCCCCGTCATGTAGACGAGGCTTTAGATTGCGGGCAACGTGCGCGTTGTGGTTGCCGGATGCGGCGTGAACGCCTGATCCGGCCTACAAAATCACGCCTATTCAATCCATTGCTAGCTATTCAACGCCGGGCGCTCGCTGATGGCGATCCGCTGCGGGGCAACATCTTCCGGCACGTTGCGGGTCAAATCGATATGCAACAAGCCGTTAGTGAAGGTTGCGCCAGCCACTTCCATATTTTCAGCCAGCG
Organism: Pseudocitrobacter faecalis; assembly: GCF_965231525.1. Lineage (NCBI taxonomy): Bacteria > Pseudomonadati > Pseudomonadota > Gammaproteobacteria > Enterobacterales > Enterobacteriaceae > Pseudocitrobacter > Pseudocitrobacter faecalis. Next base: position 4,418,475 of record NZ_CBDDNJ010000002.1, read on the forward strand.
TGAAACTCAGGCTGAACGCCTGGGTGACCAGCCCCTGGTGTAGCCATTTGGTCTCTTTTTCCTGCGGTTGCGGCGTGCCTTTCACGGTCAGGCGCGTGCCTTCCAGTTGAATATCCAGATCTTCCTGACGGAAACCGGCCAGCGCAAGGGTAATGCGATAGTGGTTATCGTCGCTTTTTTCGATGTTATAGGGCGGGAAGCTCTGGCTTTCACCGGCGTTTTGCAACGCGTTAGCCATTTTGTCAAAACCGATCCATTGACGCAGCAGTGGGGATAAATCGTAGTTACGCATAATACATTCTCCTTCTAAGAAGCGAGTAAAGTCCTGCGGATCATGAAGATTCGCATAAGGCTCCCTGACGGCAAGCCTGGGTAATCAGAGCCGCCGTAGCGGCTCATGGAATTAGTTGATTTCGATGCGGCGCGGTTTATTCGCTTCAGGAATTACGCGCTCCAGCTCGATATAGAGCAGGCCATTCACCAGGTTTGCGCCACGCACGTGGATGTTTTCCGCTAACTGGAACTTGCGTTCAAAGTTGCGCTCGGCGATCCCCTGATAGAGGTAGGTACGCTCTTTCTGCTCGGCCGCATGAGCGCCTTTCACCACCAGCATGTTGTCCTGGGCGGTAATTTCCAGTTCACTTTCAGCAAAACCGGCAACGGCAATGGCAATGCGGTAATGGTTTTCGTCTACCAGCTCAACGTTGTACGGAGGGTAGCCGCCGTTACTCTGGGTTTGATTGTTTTCTAACAGATTGAACAGACGGTCAAAACCAATAGCAGAACGGTATAGCGGGGATAAATCAAAGTTACGCATAATCAATAGCTCCTGAAATCAGCGAGAATTTTACGGCCTTCCATCATGGACAGGCGGTGATACCCGAAGCACCCATCAGGCGTGCTCCTCATTGGGCTACACTCTTAAAATGTGTTCTGAGGAACGATTTTCAAGGGCGCGGGTCTTACTTTTTTTGCACTTTCGTGCTGAAGGCATAGACTGGGGTAGAGCACTATTGGTTAAAGTGCGACAGCCGCCACAGAGCGGGAAGCCAGGACTATCCATTTTCGCGACGGGTGGCTATAACCCGTACAGATGAGCCCTCCCGGCTCCGATACGATGATTAAATCATGATAAAAAATAATCTGCTTAAGCTGGCTCTGTTCAGTGGGATGATGTTAGTAGGCGGCTGCTCAAGCGTGATGTCGCATACGGGTGGCAAAGAGGGTACGTATCCGGGCACGCGAGCAAGCGCGACCATGCTCGGCGATGAGGACAACAACTGGGGAACCAAATCGCTGGTGGCGCTTGATATGCCATTCACAGCGGTGATGGATACCCTGCTGCTGCCGTGGGACATGTTCCGCACCGATAACTCCGTGCGTTCACGTGTTGAAAAGAGCGAGCAGGAGACGCTGGCGACGAACTCGGTTATTCCGCCAGCGCCGATGCCTTCGCCGTAATTCAGAGGCCGGTTTCGGTTATCCACAGCTGACGGAAGCCCGCCGTCTCTTCCATCCAGGCTATGTAATGGCCATCGGGTGAGAAAACGACGGCATCGGCAGACGGCGGGTTACCGTGATCGGTTGTCAAAAAGCGCACGCTCCCGCTCGCCGCATCGGCTATCGCGATTCTATTTTCCAGCACAAAGCCCAGCGCATTTCCCGACGGATGCCAGTTAAACGCCGACTGAATGTCACTTTCTACATGGGTAAGCTGGCGCGGCTCTCCGCCTTCTGGCGATACCAGCCACAGCTGAACCACACCGTTTGTATCGCGCATCAGCACCGCGATTTCCGTGCCCTGTGGGTTGCAGCGCACCCAGTGACGCGGCACATTCACAAGCCCCGGGTACGCCCGTTGATGCGTGAAGGTTAAACGACGCTGCACCACGCCTGCGGGCGGTGCGGGTAGCGTGGTTTCCGTTCCAGCCAGCGGCGCATCACCCGCCAGCTTCCAGCCCTGGGCGGTTTTAGGCAGCGCGACAATAAACAGCTCAGGCACTTTCTCGCCCTTCACCGACAGCGTATCGCCAATAAACGCCAGCGTCTCATTCCCCACCCAGCCCTCTTCATAGGCGCGATTGATCTCGTCACTCCCCGGCTTTGGCGCAGGCGTGGTTTTACTCACCAGCACGCACCAGTGGCTACCGCTGTATTCACGCGGATGCTGAGCAGTAACGTTGACCGGGCCAAATGGTACGGCAACGCCAACGTTGCGCAGGTCATGCGCCGGGTTGTATTCGTGCATCACGTGGTCGTTATAGGTAAAGCTGACATTCTCACCGTTAGGGCTAAACACATGCACGTGACTCCCGCCACGCAGCGCGCCAGGCGTATAAGGCGCGGTGATATCCATTGCATCCAGATTGGTGGTCGTACCGTTTTCAGCGATCACACCACGGCGATGGTGAAAATCGTACTGCCAGCCGGCATCCGGGTTCTCCGGGCCATGGATAAACACATATTTCTCGCGCTGAGGATGAACAGTCACCACGCCAACGTGCGCGCCCTGCGTGGCGCGGTAAATCACGTCGAGCTCGCCGGTACGGATGTTTACGCGCTCAATCGTCTCGCCGGTAAACGACGCGCCGGAAGGGCGAACATCAAAGACCAGCCACTGGCTGTCCGGGGTCCAGGTATTGATGTTGGTAAGTTGATGATGTCGCGGGGCAAAGGTGACCTGTTTCATTACGCAGTCCTGATACGAGACAATTTGTGTCATCATACTTCACAAGGACTTCACTTTCAGGCTTTAGCGTAACGCCATCTCAACAACGGCGAGCAGCAAAATGGCACATTTCGACGTGGCGATTATCGGCTTAGGCCCCGCAGGTTCGGCGCTGGCGCGCCAGTTAGCAGGCAAAATGCGCGTGATTGCGCTGGATAAAAAACGTCAGTGCGGCAGCGAAGGTTTCACCAAACCTTGCGGCGGCCTGCTGGCACCGGATGCACAACGGGCGTTTATTCGCGACGGTATTACCCTTCCCGTTAAGGTGATCGCCAACCCACAGATTTTCAGCGTTAAAACCGTCGATGTGGCCGCCGGACTCACCCGCAATTACCCGCGCAGCTATATCAATATTAATCGCCATGCGTTTGATTTATGGATGAAATCGTTAATTCCCGACGTGGTGACCGTTCATCACGACACACTGTGCCGAAAGGTATGGCGCGAAGATGACGAGTGGCACATTTCGTTTCAGGCTGACGGCCTGGAACAGCACATTACCGCCCGCTATCTGGTCGGTGCTGACGGGGCCAATTCTCTGGTGCGCCGCCATCTTTACCCCGAACACCAGATCCGCAAATACGTGGCCATCCAGCAGTGGTTCGTTGAAGCGCACGCCGTGCCGTTTTACGCCTGCATTTTTGATAACACGGTGACGGATTGCTATTCGTGGAGCATCAGTAAAGACGGCTATTTTATCTTTGGCGGTGCTTATCCGATGAAAGACGGTCAGGCACGCTTTGAGGCGCTGAAAGCGAAGATGACAGATTTTGCCTTTCATTTCGGCGAACCCGTGAAAAGCGAGAAATGTACGGTGCTGTTTCCCTCGCGCTGGGGAGATTTTGTGTGCGGCAACGAGAATGCATTTCTGATTGGCGAAGCGGCGGGATTTATCAGCGCCAGTTCGCTGGAGGGGATCAGTTATGCGCTGGATAGTGCGGAGTTGCTCAGTCAGGTTCTACAGGGGCAACGTGAAGACGCCAACCGCGCCTATACGCGCGCGACGTTCAGCCTGCGCCTGAAACTGCTGGGAAAAATCATCAAAGCCAGAATTCTGACACAGCCGCGCTTGCGAAAGGCCATTATGCGCAGCCGTATCAGCGATATTCGCGTACGAAATTAATTCAGCGCAAACTTCTCAATGGCATACGCCACGCCATCTTCAAGGTTAGATTTGGTGACAAAATTCGCTGCTTCCTTCACTGACGGAATGGCGTTATCCATCGCCACGCCAACGCCTGCGAATTCAATCATTGCGATGTCGTTTTCCTGATCGCCAATCGCCATGATCTCTTCGGGTTTGATACCCAGCGCGTCGGCCAGCGATTTCACGCCAGTGCCTTTATTGACGCGTTTATCGAGGATTTCGAGGAAGTACGGCGCACTTTTCAGCACGGTGTACTTCTCTTTCACTTCCGCCGGAATTTTAGCAATAGCTTTATCCAGGATGGCAGGCTCATCAATCATCATCACTTTCAGGAACTGCGTCGCCGGATCCATTTTTTCGGCTTCACAGAAGACCAGCGGAATAGTGGCAACGTAGGATTCATGCACCGTGTAATAGCTGATGTCGCGGTTGGCAGTATAAAGCGTATTGCGATCGAGGGCGTGGAAATGCGAGCCCACGTCACGCGCGAGTTGCTCCAGGTAGCGGTAGTCATCATAGCCCAGCGCGGTTTGCGCGACAGTACTGCCATCGCCCGCTTTCTGCACCAGCGCACCGTTGTAGGTGATGCAGTAATCGCCCGGCTGTTCCATGTGCAGCTCTTTCAGGTAGCTGTGCACGCCTGCGTATGGACGGCCCGTGGTCAGCACCACATTAACGCCACGCGCACGGGCGTCGGCGATCGCTTTTTTGACCGCTGGAGAGATGGTATGGTCCGGCAACAGCAAGGTTCCGTCCATGTCGATTGCAATAAGTTTGATAGCCATGAATACCCCAGGTTAGATGAGTCCTTCCTCATGCTAACGCGATTCCGCTCAAAAAACAGCAGCCGTGACGGGTTAAAACGGGGATGCAACGCACCCGGCGAGCTCCCCTTTTGTTGCGAGATTAGCCGAAAAGTTTGCCACTTTTCAGCAGATCCATTCCTGCGCTGAGTAAATCGTTATGCGCCTTCGGGTCAACTTCCCCCTGCGGCGAGAGCGCATCAATGATTTTCGGCAGATATTCTGCCAGCATAGTCGACGCGGAACCGGTATCGATGCCCAGTTTTTGGCCGAGATCGGAAACCGCTGGCGTGCCCAGAGCTGATTCAAGCTGATCACCACTCACCGGCTGGTTGCTGTGCTGATTGCTGATCCACGACGACAGAATGTCTCCCAGCCCACCGTTTTGCAGTTTTTGCAGCAGCGCCTGAATTCCGCCCTGCTCGTTCACCCAGTTCAGGATAGCCTGATACTTCCCGGCGTCGCCGTTAAGAAACGAGCCGACGACTTCATCAAAAAGCCCCATTTTCCACTCCTTTTAGTGGTGAATATGTGATGAAGGAAGTATAGGTCAGCGAGCGCACTGTGCCGGGCAATTGTCGATAATCGGTCTGATGCGAATTTTGTGATCGTCCACGAAATAAGGGAACGTTCCCTTTTACGATAAATGACAGCGTTGATACTCTTGACTAATAAATATTAGCACGCGAAAGACATCCATTTTAAAAATATTATTTAGATAAGAAATGAGATAGCCAGCCATATATTAACCACTCAAATAATGGATCACCCCATGAGAGCGAAATTACAGGACTATTTCTCTGCGCTCGGTCGCTCATTTATTCCTGCCGTCGCAGTAATGAGCTGCTTTGCATTATTATTATCAATAGGCGCGGTACTCAAAAACCCCCACTTCGCTGCCGATCTCCCCTTACTACAATCATCGGGCATTATATTTATCGCTAACCTTCTGACCCAAACCGGGATGGTGATTATTGCTTATATGCCGCTGATATTTTGCCTTTCTATCGCGATTGGTATGGCGGAAAAAGGCAAGAAAGAAACCGCCGCACTTTCAGCACTTATTGGCTACATCTTTATGCTGGTTTTTTCCGGATTAATGCTTAATGCAGCCGGAATGCTGTTGAAACCGGATGTGGCCGTAAATGCACAAAATAATGTGCTGGCAATTTCTCAAACTATGGCGATGCGCCAGGCAATGCAAAACGTCGTACTGGGCATCCAAACCGTGGATACCGGTGTGCTGGGCGGTATTATGATCGGCGCGCTGTCTGCGGCGATAACGAATCACAACAGTACACGTAAGCTGCCGTTAATCTTTGGGTTTTATCAGGGTCGGCACCTTCCGCCTATACTTTCCGGCCTGAGCGGATTAGTCATTGGTTTACTTATTCCCTTTGTCTGGCCGTGGGTTGGTGATGGTTTATATTACGCGGCTTCAGCACTGGCGAAAGCCGGAGTGGTCGGTTCATTTGTATTCGGTTTTATTGAAAAACTGCTGTTGCCAACCGGGTTACAGCATGTCTGGTATTCGCTGGTGCACTACACGCCGGTCGGCGGAACGCTTGAGATTGGTGGACAGACGTACGTTGGCACAAAAGCCATCACCGTTGCAGCGCTGGCGACTGCGGATTTTAACGAGAATATCCATCAGATAACCCGGCTATGGCTCGGTCAGGGAGATACACCGGGTAAAGTATTTGGTATTCCCGGCGCGCTAATCGGTATCTGGCTGGCGGCAAAAGATCGCCAGCGCGTAAAAACAGTCGCAATTTCCGCTGCCGTCGCTGCAATATTTGCGGGCGTCGTCGAGCCATTTACGTTTATGTATATGTTTCTCGCACCGCCATTATTTTTAATCGACTGTACTTTGCAAGGGCTCTCTTTTGCAATTCTCGATGTAACACATACCTCTTATCTTGGCGGCAGTACATTAATCGAAATTCTCTTCAACGGCATATTACAGGGACACAAATCGACCTGGATACCGATTGTTCTTCTCGGCATTGCACTGTTCTTTATCTACCTCTTTACCTTTAAATGGTATATCGAGAAATTCAATATTCCCACACCGGGCCGCGAAGGGACTGACGATACCGATGCGATAAAAGAGCTTGAAATTCGTGCATCAACACTCTTGCGCCAAAATACGTCTACCGAGGAGGTTGCTAAAGAGATTCTGAGAAAACTGGGCGGTAAGGTAAATATTAAGGAGATTAACAACTGTATTTCACGGTTGCGTATCAAAATTAACGACCCGCTGTTGGTTGATATGAGCGGAATGAAAACCATCACTGATGCGCTGGGCGTGACACATCCCGCTCCCGATGAATTCCATATTATTTTTGGCATGCGCGTAAGCGAGTATCGCGATGCCTTTGATAGCGTCGTTGAGACGGCGTAAGGATAAAAGATGTCAGAAACAACGCACATTATGCTTGAGGCACCTTATTATGCCCAGGCTGACGTTATCGTCGTCGGCGCCGGCCCCGCAGGCGTCGCCGCAGCGATTTCTGCGGCCCGTAGCGGCGCGAGTGTCATTCTGGTTGAACGTTCCGGGCAACCGGGCGGAATGGCGACCCTCGGTACAGTCAGTATATTTATGACGATTGGTAATCTGACCGGAATTTATCGCGAAATTATTGCCGCTATTCGTCCCGATTTTTTACTGCAAAATGCACAGCCTGAAAACCTCAAAATTCAGTTCAATCCTTTGCTGTTACGCTACCATTTGAACAGGATGATCGAGCGGGAAAATATTCAGTTGCTTTATCACACCGATTTCATCACCCCGCTAATGGTGGGCTGTGCGGTAACAGGGGTGGTGGTGAAAACACGGGAAGGCTTGAAAACGCTAAAAGGCCGCGTAGTGATTGATTGCACCGGGAATGCGGAAGTCGCCATTGCCGCCGGCGCGCCTTATAAAACCGGCCGCGATGAAGATGGTTTAACACAGCCGATGACCCTGATGTTCCAGATGCAGAATACCGGTAGCCCGGTACAGGCAGAATTGCCTGACGGATGTTATCACTATGAAACCGTGGCCGATCTTCCCCAGGGCCGTCGCTTGTTATGGGAGTTAAAGCCTGACGGTACGCTTATCGTCAATATGACGCGCGTAAAAGGCAACGGCGCGTTGATTGCCGACAGCAGCCACGCGGAAGTTGAGGGGCTAAAGCAGGTATTTTCCGTTGCCTACTATTTGCAACGTAATGGCTTTGAAAACTATATTTTGTCGCATATCGCCGCCGAAACGGGCGTTCGCGAAAGTCATCGTATCTGTGGAAGGTACACGCTCACAGAAGACGATCTGCTCAACGCGCGTCGCTTTGAAGATGTCATCGCGCAAACGAATTATGAAATTGATATTCATAGCCCTCTGGGCGAAAAAGCCTGCCATGAGCGAAAGATTGATAGTTACGACATTCCCTATCGCTGTCTGGTGCCACAAAACATCAAAGGTCTGTTAGTTGCCGGACGTTCGCTATCGGCAAGCCATGTCGCACTCTCTTCCGCGCGTGTGATGCCGACCTGTTTTGCACTGGGTCAGGCTGCAGGTATTGCGGCTTCACTGGCGGTGGACGCGGAATGCGCGGTGGCGGATATTTCGATTGAGGGACTCCACCAGCAGATGAAAAAGCAGGGGGTGGTTTTCGCAGCAAAAAAAACGCCTGAATAAATTCAGGCGTTTCGTGTCGGCATTGTTTGCCGGATGCGGCTATCGCCTTATCCGGCCTACCAATGTTATCTGTAGGCCCGGTAAGCGCAGCGCCACCAAGCGATTGCCAACGGCTTAGATATCGATATTTGCCGCTTTCAGGGCGTTCTCTTCGATAAACGCGCGACGCGGTTCAACGGCATCACCCATCAGGGTGGTGAACAGCTGGTCAGCGGCGATCGCATCTTTCACGGTGACGCGCAGCATGCGACGGCTTTCCGGATCCATGGTGGTTTCCCACAGCTGTTCCGGGTTCATCTCGCCCAAACCTTTATAGCGCTGAATCGCAAGTCCTCGACGAGACTCTTTCACCAGCCATTCCAGCGCCTGCTCGAAGCTGGCAACTGGCTGACGGCGTTCGCCACGTTCAATAAACGCATCTTCTTCCACCAGACCGCGCAGTTTCTCACCCAGCGTGCAGATACGGCGGTATTCCGGCCCAACCACGAACTCGTGATCCAGCGGATAATCGGTATCAACGCCGTGCGTGCGAACGCGGACAATCGGCTCAAAGTGGTTCAGTTCGCTGTTATGGCGCACATCAAACTTCCACAGGCTGCCGTGCTGTTCGTTTTCGTTCAGCTCGGTAATCAGCGCATTCACCCAACGGGTCACAGTCTGTTCGTTAGAGAGATCGCCTTCGTTCAGCGTCGGTTGATAAACCAGCTCTTTTAACATCGCTTTCGGGAAACGACGCTCCATGCGGCCAATCATTTTCTGCGTGGCGTTGTATTCAGAAACCAGTTTTTCCAGCGCTTCGCCAGCCAGTGCCGGTGCGTGCGCGTTGGTGTGCAGCGTCGCGCCGTCCAGGGCGATGGAAATCTGATACTGATCCATCGCTTCATCGTCTTTGATGTACTGTTCCTGCTTGCCTTTCTTCACTTTGTAGAGCGGCGGCTGCGCGATATAGACGTGGCCACGTTCAACAATTTCTGGCATCTGACGGTAGAAGAAGGTCAGCAGCAGCGTACGGATGTGCGAACCATCGACATCCGCATCGGTCATGATGATGATGCTGTGATAGCGCAGTTTATCCGGGTTGTATTCGTCACGACCAATGCCGCAGCCGAGCGCGGTGATAAGCGTGGCAACTTCCTGAGAAGAGAGCATTTTATCGAAGCGCGCCTTCTCAACGTTGAGGATTTTACCTTTCAGCGGCAGGATCGCCTGATTCTTACGGTTACGCCCCTGTTTTGCAGAGCCGCCCGCGGAGTCCCCTTCCACCAGGTACAGTTCGGAGTGCGCCGGGTCGCGCTCCTGGCAGTCGGCCAGTTTGCCCGGCAGACCAGCTAAATCAAGCGCACCTTTACGACGCGTCATTTCACGGGCACGACGCGCCGCTTCACGCGCACGCGCGGCATCGATAATTTTGCCAACCACGATTTTCGCGTCAGACGGGTTTTCCAGCAGGTATTCGCTCAGCAGTTCGTTCATCTGCTGTTCAACCGCCGATTTCACCTCAGAAGAAACCAGTTTGTCTTTGGTCTGAGAGGAGAATTTCGGATCCGGTACTTTTACGGAAACCACCGCAATCAGGCCTTCGCGCGCATCGTCGCCGGTCGCGCTGACTTTGGCTTTTTTGCTGTAGCCTTCTTTGTCCATGTAGGCGTTCAGGGTACGAGTCATCGCCGCACGGAAACCTGCCAGGTGCGTACCGCCGTCACGCTGCGGAATGTTGTTGGTAAAGCAGTAGATGTTTTCCTGGAAGCCATCGTTCCACTGCAGCGCAACTTCAACACCGATACCGTCTTTTTCAGTGGAGAAATAGAAGATATTCGGGTGAATAGGCGTTTTGTTTTTGTTGAGGTACTCAACAAACGCCTTGATGCCGCCTTCGTAGTGGAAGTGGTCTTCTTTGCCGTCACGCTTGTCTTTCAGGCGAATAGAAACGCCGGAGTTGAGGAATGACAGTTCGCGCAGGCGTTTCGCCAGGATGTCATACTCAAATTCGGTGACGTTAGTAAAGGTTTCAAGGCTCGGCCAGAAGCGAACCATGGTACCGGTTTTTTCGGTTTCGCCGGTGACGGCAAGGGGAGCTTCTGGTACGCCGTGCGCGTAAATCTGACGGTGAACTTTGTTATCGCGCTGGATAACCAGTTCCAGTTTCTGCGACAGGGCGTTCACCACGGAAACACCTACGCCGTGCAGGCCGCCGGAGACTTTATAGGAGTTATCATCGAATTTACCGCCTGCGTGCAGAACGGTCATGATAACTTCGGCGGCAGACACGCCCTCTTCCGGGTGAATACCGGTTGGGATACCACGGCCATCATCCTGTACGGATACGGAGTTATCGCTATGGATGGTGACAACGATGTCTTTACAGTACCCTGCGAGCGCTTCGTCGATAGCGTTATCCACAACCTCGAATACCATGTGGTGCAGACCGGTGCCGTCATCCGTGTCGCCGATATACATACCCGGGCGCTTACGCACCGCATCCAGCCCTTTCAGGACTTTGATACTGGAGGAGTCATAAGAATTCGACATCAACGTTTCTCGCTCATTTAAACTTGGGTTAATCCGTTATTTTACCCTTTTCCACGGTAAACATCTTCGAATTTTCATCCGACATGTCCATAACGTGTTCAGCGCTAATCGCGCTGACGAAAACCTGTGATTGCGTGGCTTTTAAGCGGCTGGCTAATAGCCCGCGACGCGCGTCATCAAGTTCCGAGGCAAAATCATCTATCAGGTACAGGCAGCGCCGACCGCTTTCGCGGGTCAGGAACTCGCCTTGTGCCAGGCGCAGTGCGCACATCAGCAGCTTAAGCTGCCCGCGCGACAGGGTGTCTTCCACCGGCGCGCCGTCGGCGCGTATGCGAAAATCGGCTTTATGCGGGCCGTGCGCGGTGTAAGTCAGCATTCTGTCACGCTCGAAGTTCCGCTCCAGCACCTCGGCATAATCCGTCTCTTTTTCCCAGCCGCGCTGGAAAGAGAAGGTGAGGGAGAACTCCGGTAAAAACTGTTTGCAGGTATCCGCCATATCCTCGGCGATACCGGTGCTGTATTCGGCACGCCAGCGGCTGATTTGTTCCGCCAGGGGAATCAATTCTTTATCCCAGGGCCGTAGCTGCTCATAGCGGCTGACCTGGCGTAGCGCGGCGTTGCGCTGCTTCAGCAGGCGCTTGAGGTTGCTCCAGGCGGTAAAGAACCCGGCTTCGTTGTGGAAGCATCCCCAGTCAAGGAATGCTCTTCTGTATTTGGGGCCGCCGTTGAGTAAAGTAAACCCCTCAGGCGTGATGAGTTGCATGGGCATCAGCAGCGCCAGCTCCGCCACCTTGTGACCGTCGGTGCCGTCGATGCGCACTTTGCTGTCGCCAAGTTTGTCTTTCGTCAGGCCAATCGCGATTTCGCGCTCTTCGCCCTGCAAACGCCCGTGCAGCACGAACGCGTCCTGCTCATGGCGGATCACGCGGCCAATCTGCAAACTGCGAAACGCCCGGCCATGGCCGAGCGTATAGATGGCTTCCAGCACGCTGGTTTTGCCACTGCCGTTTGCGCCAACCAGGAAATTAAAGCCAGGGGATAAGGCGAGATCCGCGCTTTCGATGTTGCGAAAGTCGCGGATCAACAAGCGGGTGAGCGACATTACAGTCTCATTGGCATGACAACGTAGGCCGCACTTTGGCTGGCAGCATCTTCAATCTGAACGCTGGAAACGGAGTCCGTCAGCAAAATTCGCACGTTTTCACATTTCAGCGCATTGAGCACATCGAGGACGTAACTGACGTTAAAGCCAATTTCCATCTCGGTACCGGAATAGTTGACGTCCAGAATCTCTTCCGCTTCTTCCTGTTCCGGGTTGTTGGCGGTGATTTTCAGCTGATTTTCGCTGACAAACAGACGCACGCCGCGGAATTTTTCGTTGGAAAGAATGGCCGCACGCGCGAACGCTTGCTTGAGAATGTCGCAACCGGCATCCAGATGTTTGTCCGGATTCTTCGGCAATACGCGGCGATAATCCGGGAAACGGCCATCAACCAGCTTGGAAGTGAAGATAAAATCGCCGACATGCGCGCGGATATTATTACTGCCAATCTGCACGCGCAGCGGGTTATCACCACCATCGAGCATACGCATCAGTTCAATCACGCCTTTACGCGGCACGATCACCGAATGGTTTGGCAGCGATTCGCCGACCGGCATAGAGCACACCGCCAGACGGTGACCGTCGGTCGCTACGGTGCGCAGCTCTTCACCTTCGGTTTCGAACAGCATGCCGTTTAAGTAATAGCGGACATCCTGATGCGCCATCGAGAACTGGGTTGCTTCAATCAGACGCTTCATGGTCGCCTGCGGCAGGGTGAATTCCACCTCGCTCTGCCAGTCGTCCAGATTCGGGAAATCGGCAGCAGGCAGCGTGGAAAGCGAGAAGCGGCTACGGCCAGAACGCACCAGCATACGGTCGCCTTCCAGTTGTACGGCTATCTCTGCGCCTTCCGGCAGACCACGGCAAATATCGAAGAATTTACGCGCCGGGACGGTGGTTGCGCCGGGCTCGTGCGTCTGCACCAGCGCCACGCGAGCGACCATCTCCATTTCTAAATCGGTACCGGTCAATGACAGCGTACCGTCAGCCACCTGCAACAACAGGTTTCCGAGAATAGGCAGCGTCGGGCGGCCACCTAACGGGCCACTCACCTGTTGTAGCGGTTTTAATAAATGTTCACGTTCTACGGTAAATTTCATAGCGTCACGACGATAATGTTCTGATTAAATTTGAAAAATCTTCTTTGATATCGTGGCTCTCTTCACGCAACTGCTCAATCTTGCGGCAGGCATGAAGCACGGTAGTATGGTCACGACCACCAAATGCGTCGCCAATTTCCGGCAGACTGTGGTTGGTCAGCTCTTTAGCCAGCGCCATCGCCATTTGACGCGGACGCGCCACCGAACGGGAACGCCGTTTGGAGAGCAGATCCGCCACCTTAATTTTGTAGTACTCGGCCACCGTCTTCTGAATATTGTCGATAGTGACCAGTTTTTCCTGCAACGCGAGCAAATCGCGCAGCGCTTCGCGAACGAAGTCGATAGTGATCGCCCGGCCCGTAAAGTTGGCGTTGGCAATCACACGGTTCAGTGCCCCTTCCAGCTCACGCACGTTAGAGCGTAGACGCTTGGCAATAAAGAACGCCACCTCACCCGGCAGACGAATGTCGTTCTCGTCGGCCTTTTTCATCAGAATGGCCACGCGGGTTTCCAGTTCCGGCGGCTCAATCGCCACCGTCAGGCCCCAGCCGAAGCGGGATTTCAGACGATCTTCCACGCCGTTGATCTCTTTTGGATAGCGATCCGACGTCAGGATGATCTGTTGATTACCTTCCAACAGGGCGTTAAAGGTGTGGAAAAACTCTTCCTGGGATCGTTCTTTATTGGCAAAGAACTGAATGTCATCGATAAGAAGGGCATCGACGGAGCGATAGTAGCGTTTGAACTCTTCAATGGCGTTGTTTTGCAGAGCTTTTACCATGTCCTGCACAAAACGCTCAGAGTGCATATACACCACTTTGGCATTCGGTTTACGGGCGATAATGCCGTTACCAACCGCATGCAATAAGTGCGTTTTACCGAGCCCCGTGCCGCCGTATAGAAACAGTGGGTTATACGCGCCGCCAGGGTTGTCCGCTACCTGACGTGCCGCCGCACGCGCCAGTTGGTTCGACTTACCTTCAACGAAGTTATCGAAGGTATGCTTCACATTGACGTTGGAACGGTAAGCGTGTTCTGCCGGTGCCGGGACGTTATCCCACCCCTGACGAGGAGCGGGTGCCGCGCGTGGCGTATGAACCTGCGCCGCCTGGGCAGGGATCGCCACGTTCGCGGTTTCTCTAAGGGTATGGGTGACCGGTTTGGTACCCACTTCAAAACGCAGTTGTGGCGCATCTGAACCGCAAAAATCATTAAGCAGCCCGTTGATATTATTCAGGTATTTATCTCTTACCCAATCAAGCACAAAACGATTTGGCGCGTACAGGGCCAGCGTGTTATCGCTCAGTTCCGCCTGCAACGGGCGGATCCACATGCTGAATTCTGTGGCTGGTAACTCATCCTGCAATCGGGCAAGACACTGCTGCCAAAGCGAAAGTGACACGGCGGACTCCACTCGAAAAAAGTCGATACACATCATCGTTCAGGCGACCCTGTCAGGGTGCTGTTGATGAACCTGCCTGACATAAACTGTCGGGGACTCACTCAGTAGCCGCAGATGCAGCCTGAATAGTGCTGTGTATAAGATTAAAAAGTTCGTGATTATTGGCACACGTCGAAAAGACCCAATGCACAAGGGTGACGTGCGAACCGCTCTTTGCGGTTTTCCACAAAACACCTCGGGCTGCCCGTGGGCAGTACCGCAACCAGAAACACCGGAAGCGTTCAGTGTGTTTTCCCGGTTCAGGATCCGTGGATCCGATCAGGACCGCGGATCATAGCCTAAACTGAGCCAGAGATCTTCTGTTTCTCACAGATTCTTCCCGATTTATCCACAGGAAGGATCGAGACCGGCTAAGTGTAAACGATCCGCAAGAGAAGGAGGGGGGATTTACGCCGCATATTGGAAAAATTAATGAGTAACGACAATTTTTTGCTTAAATGATCTAACAAAGATCCTGGATGATCCTTGCGCTTTAATGGTCAGGCCGTATAATCCCCGACCCAGCGCATGCTACGTGCCAACAGGCGTCAGATGTTGCTCATTTTCCGTGCTAATCGCTACAAAAAAACGTGGTGAATTGCGCGGTAAATAAGGAAAGAGAATTGACTCCGGAGTGTACAATTATTACAATCCGGCCTCTTTAATCACCCATGGCTTCGGTGTCCATCGTTCGATTTTCGGGCGGATATCCAATAAAGCCATTGAATTTATTCAAGTTTAGGTAGAAATCGCCATGAAACGCACTTTTCAACCGTCTGTACTGAAGCGCAACCGTTCTCACGGCTTCCGTGCTCGTATGGCTACTAAAAATGGTCGTCAGGTTCTGGCACGTCGTCGTGCTAAAGGCCGCGCTCGTCTGACCGTTTCCAAGTAATAAAGCTAACCCCTGAGTGGTTAAGCTAGCATTTCCCAGGGAGTTACGTTTGTTAACTCCCACTCATTTCACATTCGTCTTCCAGCAGCCACAACGGGCTGGCACGCCGCAAATCACCATCCTCGGCCGCCAAAATTCGCTGGGGCATCCCCGTATCGGTCTTACAGTCGCCAAGAAAAATGTTAAACGTGCGCATGAACGCAATCGGATTAAACGTCTGACGCGTGAAAGCTTCCGTTTACGTCAACATGAACTCCCGTCTATGGATTTCGTGGTGGTGGCGAAGAAGGGGGTTGCAGACCTCGATAACCGTGCTCTTTCGGAAGCGTTGGAAAAATTATGGCGCCGCCATTGTCGCCTGGCTCACGGCTCCTGATAGCCCTCATTCGGGTCTATCAACGCCTGATTAGTCCGCTACTCGGGCCGCATTGCCGTTTCACTCCTACCTGTTCACAATACGGAATTGAGGCATTGCGCAGGTTTGGAGTGATAAAAGGCAGTTGGTTGACAGTGAAACGCGTATTAAAATGCCACCCTTTACACCCAGGTGGAGACGACCCCGTCCCCCCCGGACCTTTTAATACCAGAGAACACTAACGATGGATTCGCAACGCAATCTTCTCATCATCGCTTTGTTGTTCGTGTCTTTCATGATCTGGCAGGCTTGGGAGCAGGATAAAAATCCTCAACCTCAGCAGCAGACCACGCAGACTACGACCACCGCAGCGGGTAGCGCCGCCGACCAGGGCGTACCGGCCAGTGGCCAGGGGAAACTGATTACGGTGAAAACCGATGTGCTCGAGCTGACCATCAACACCCGTGGTGGTGATGTTGAGCAGGCACTCCTGTTGGCTTACCCGAAAGAACTCAAATCTTCTGAGCCGTTCCAGTTACTGGAAACGACGCCGCAGTTTATCTATCAGGCACAGAGCGGCCTGACCGGTCGTGATGGCCCGGATAACCCGGCAAATGGCGATCGTCCGCTGTATAACGTCACCAGCGATACTTTCGTAATGGCCGATGGTCAGAACGAACTGGTTATCCCGATGACCTATACCGATAAAGCGGGTAACACCTTCACCAAAACCTTCACCCTGAAAAAGGGCGAGTATGCGGTGAATGTGGGCTACAGCGTGCAGAACAGCAGCGAGAAACCGTTAGAGTTGTCCACCTTTGGTCAGCTTAAGCAGTCCATCAATCTGCCCTCTCACCGCGATACGGGCAGCAGCAACTTTGCGCTGCACACCTTCCGCGGCGCCGCGTACTCCACGCCTGACGCGAAGTATGAAAAATACAAATTCGATACCATTGCAGATAACGAAAACCTGAACGTCAGCTCCAAAGGCGGTTGGGTGGCGATGCTGCAACAGTACTTTGCAACAGCATGGGTTCCGCGTAACGATGGCTCCAACAACTTCTATACCGCTAACCTCGGTAATGGCGTTGCAGCAATCGGCTACAAATCTCAGCCAGTGCTGATTCAGCCGGGTCAAACCGGTACGCTGGGCAGCACCCTGTGGGTTGGCCCGGAAATTCAGGATAAAATGGCAGCCGTTGCGCCGCACCTGGATCTGACCGTTGATTATGGTTGGTTGTGGTTCATCTCTCAGCCGTTGTTCAAACTGCTGAAATGGATCCACAGCTTCCTGGGTAACTGGGGCTTCTCCATCATCGTTATCACCTTCATCGTTCGTGGCATCATGTACCCGCTGACTAAAGCGCAGTACACCTCCATGGCGAAGATGCGTATGCTGCAGCCGAAGATTCAGGCGATGCGTGAGCGTCTGGGTGATGACAAACAGCGTCAGAGCCAGGAGATGATGGCTCTGTACAAAGCCGAGAAGGTTAACCCGCTGGGCGGCTGCTTCCCGCTGCTGATCCAGATGCCAATCTTCCTTGCGCTGTACTACATGCTGATGGGCTCCGTTGAACTGCGTCATGCGCCGTTCGCACTCTGGATCCACGACTTGTCCGCACAGGACCCGTACTACATCCTGCCGATTCTGATGGGCGTAACGATGTTCTTCATTCAGAAGATGTCGCCGACCACCGTAACCGACCCGATGCAGCAGAAGATCATGACCTTTATGCCGGTCATCTTCACGGTGTTCTTCCTGTGGTTCCCGTCAGGTCTGGTGCTGTACTATATCGTCAGCAACCTGGTGACCATTATTCAGCAGCAACTGATTTACCGTGGTCTGGAGAAACGTGGCCTGCATAGCCGCGAGAAGAAAAGCTCCTGATTCGGTGTAGGCCGGGTAAGCGTAGCGCCACCCGGCAATCGGAACAATAATGATAGGGCGGTCTCATGACCGCCTTTTTTTATTTGTATTGAACGAGACATATCATGAGCCAAAACGACACGATCATCGCCCAGGCTACCCCACCGGGACGCGGTGGTGTGGGCATTCTGCGCATCTCTGGCCTGAAGGCGCGTGAGGTGGCTGAAGCCGTGCTGGGCAAACTGCCAAAACCTCGCTACGCCGACTATCTGCCATTCAAAGATGTCGACGGTACCGCGCTCGATCAGGGCATCGCCCTGTGGTTCCCTGGCCCGAACTCTTTTACCGGTGAAGACGTGCTTGAACTGCAAGGCCACGGCGGCCCGGTGATTCTGGATCTGCTGCTCAAGCGAATTCTGACCCTTCCGGGCGTACGTATCGCGAAGCCGGGGGAATTCTCGGAGCGTGCGTTCCTTAACGACAAGCTTGATTTAGCGCAGGCAGAAGCGATTGCCGATCTGATCGACGCCAGCTCAGAACAGGCGGCGCGTTCCGCGCTGAACTCGTTGCAGGGAGCGTTTTCCGCTCGCGTAAATCACTTAGTGGAAGCGCTCACTCACCTGCGCATCTACGTCGAAGCCGCCATCGACTTCCCGGATGAAGAAATTGATTTTCTCTCCGACGGTAAAATCGAAGCGCAACTGAACAATGTGATGACCGATCTCGACGCCGTGCGTGCCGAAGCGCGTCAGGGCAGCCTGCTGCGTGAAGGGATGAAAGTGGTGATTGCCGGGCGTCCCAATGCCGGGAAATCGAGCCTGCTGAACGCGCTGGCAGGGCGTGAAGCCGCTATCGTCACCGATATCGCGGGCACCACACGCGACGTACTGCGCGAACATATTCATATCGATGGCATGCCATTGCATATCATTGATACTGCTGGCCTGCGAGAAGCCAGTGATGAAGTGGAGCGCATCGGTATTGAGCGCGCCTGGCAGGAAATCGAACAGGCCGACCGCGTGCTGTTCATGGTCGATGGCACCACCACCGACGCCGTTGACCCGGCAGCAATCTGGCCAGACTTTATCGCCCGTCTGCCAGCGAATCTACCGATTACCGTAGTACGAAACAAAGCAGACATTACCGGCGAACCGCAGGGGCTGAGTGAGGTGAATGGTCACTCACTGGTTCGTCTTTCCGCACGTACCGGCGATGGCGTGGAAGTGCTGCGCAATCATCTCAAAGAGAGTATGGGCTTTGAAACCAATATGGAAGGCGGTTTCCTGGCGCGTCGTCGCCACCTGCAGGCGCTGGAACAGGCCGCAGAGCACCTTCAGCAGGGCAAGGCGCAACTGTTGGGTGCATGGGCGGGTGAACTGCTGGCAGAAGAACTACGCCTCGCACAGCAGGCCCTGAGCGAGATTACCGGGGAATTCACCTCCGATGATTTGCTGGGGCGGATTTTCTCGAGTTTCTGTATTGGTAAGTAAGTTTTAGCCCATCTTCGTCCATGAACGTTCACTAACCCGCATTAACCGCCTGTTAATGCGGGTTTTTACTTTCCGTACTCGTCCATAGTCGTGCGGATTCACCCGCGATTTTTGTGTCCTGAATTGTGCCCATCTTTAAATTCCCCGTGTGTCATTGTTTGTTTTTTGATCTAAAAATCACATCAAATGGACACAAAAAACGCTCAACTCTGCCTTCTCATGGACACATTGTGGAGGTGAGATATGGCACTTTCAGATACAAACTGCGCACACTTGCTCCCAGAAACCACCCCTGGCAACTTGCCGATCATGACGGACTGGTGATTGAAGTTCTTCCCACCGGACGAAAAATCTGGCGTTTCCGCTACCGCTTTGACAACAAATTGCAAAAGATCACGCTGGGCGAATACCCGGCTTTCTCACTTGCAGAAGCACGGCTTTGGCGTGAAAAGTGTCGCTCAATGGTTGCCCATGGCATCAATCCCGCGCAGAAAAAGCAGGAAGAAAAGCTTAAACAGAAAGACCCAACGACAGTCAAACATTCGCCAAACGCTGGCTGACCGATATCGTTGAAAAAAGTAACCGCGATCCGCGCAACATCACTCGTATTATCGAGAAGGACATTATTCCCATCATCGGGAAGCTGGAACTCGAAGAACTCACAACTGCCCACATTCAGGTCGTGCTCGACCGCATCAAACAACGAGGTTCGGATCACGTCGCGCTACTGACGCGCAACGTGCTTAAACGCATGCTGGCCTATGCGATTTCCAGGGGAATCATCTTCAACAACCCGGCAGCAGCTATCGAGGCCCGTTATATCGCACAAGCAACAAGCCGCGACGTGGCGCTAACCGCAGAAGAGATCGGCATCCTGTTACAGGGGATCTACACCTCTAACATGAACCGACGCCACAAGCTGGCCCTGCACCTGCTGATCATCTGCATGGTGCGTAAATCGGAGATGATTGAAGCGACATGGAGTGAAGTTAACTTCAACGCGCTGGAATGGCGTATCCCCGGCGAAAGAATGAAGATGGATAACCCGCATATTGTTCCGCTGTCAAAGCAGGCGCTGGCGATGTGCGAAGAGCTAAAATTTCTAGCCGGAGATTCCCCTTACGTCTTCCCCAGCCGAAACGACCACCGACGCCCGATCTCCAAAACAACGCTTAACTGCGCGGTGCGTACGCTGGATCTGAACGTCAGGGATTTTGTTATTCATGACTTCCGGCGTACTGCCAGCACATTGCTACATGAGCAAGGCTACAACTCAGACTGGGTGGAGAAATGCCTGGCGCATAAGATCGGCGGCGTTCACGGTGTCTACAACCGTGCAGAGTACCTGAATCAGCGCCGGGAGATGCTTCAGTCATGGGCGGACTTTGTTGATGCGCAGATTGAGGAGGGGCGGAAGGTGGTTATCGGTAAGTTTGGGAAGGCTTATGAGATAAATAGATAAATTGGAATACAAAAAAACTCATCATGAAAATTGCTCACATGAATATTTTTAAAACCAATCCCTTATACTTTGATAAGGGATTGGTTTCGGGATTTAAATTCCTATTGAATTTGTTACACTTGTATCAATTGATATCAACTGCTCAATTCTATTCTGTATCTCAATATTATTTGAGGGTGTCTCAATTGAAATTAACAAGGAAAACCTAGCAATACTAGATTGCCGCTTCTCTTTTTTTAACTCTTTCCACCACCCGCTAACAGGGAATATTGCAATATATTTTTTATCTGCGAGTTCTGCAGCAGTCCCAGACCAAACATCACTGTGAATTGAACCTTTACTCCGTAATTTTTGCCCTAAAAACCATTGGTTTGAATCACTATTTCCTGAATCAACATCATCAATCTCATCTCTATATTTTTTATTTATCCGATATACAAACTCTTGAGAATCCTCACCAGCACTATTGAAATCAAACCTCAATCCATATGAGCTATATTTATATTTGTTCTGCCATCCTCTTTCCCCTGGGTTTGGCTCAATAAAATATGACAATGTTACCCTCAACTTTACATCCTCACTAGCCAACTGAAGTAATACATCTTCTGGCCATGGTAATGTATAGAGTGCCATTTTATTAAGCTTCCCATCTTCAGTATATGGCTGTAGCTGATCCTCAACAATCATATTAACAGATTTATTACCACTTGAAATAGCTTTTACCAAATTTGGGTAACCATAGCCTGCAGCTCTTAATAAATTTTCAACATCTTGCTTGTTTTTATAAGGCGAAAATCTATTATAAATCTCCTGTGGCCACTCTGCACTATGAACAATCAATGCACGAATTGTTTCAGGCCAATAGTTAGGGTATTTACTCCATATTTTAGATATAAACCCTGAAGCTAATGCTGTCGCTGCACTTGTCTCTGCAAATTTTGTAAAATAAATTCCAGAATTACTTTGATTGGAAGTTGTTGTAAGACTAAGTTCCTCTAAGTCTGCAGGGAAATTATAGGTTGTATCAAAACCATAATTACCGCCTTCAAAAATTACATCCGGTTTTATTGGTGAATTTCTTAACCATCGTAGAGATGTTGTAGTTGTGGGCCCTAAATCTGTAAGTTTAGCAACAGGTACATATCCAGGAGTACGAATATTATTCTCACTAGCCCAATATCCAATAGTAAGTGCATTGTAAGAGTTGGCAGGATCTTCAATTGAGGATGTTATGTTTGAATTAGGGTAGTCAGATATATATTGCGGTTCCATATTACCAGCTGAAATAACGAATAATCGCCTAGATTCATCGTCAGGTGTACCAGAAGAAAGCTCATCTATTTTTGCTGACCAACTACTCGGTATTCCTCTTAGACTATATTCTGATGTTACAGCCATCGTATAAATTCTATTGTTAGACGGTTCAATTGACTCAATGCTATAAACCGCATCTGTAGTTATAGAACCATAAAGCTTAGGATCATTATACCCTACATCTGGTAGTATTTTAACTGATTCAATTTTTGCTGTTATTTCTACATTAGATGATTGTAATGTATGTTTTAGATCACCAAGAACAACTAATCCAGCAATACCCGTACCATGACCTTTTTGATCATCAGGGTTCCAATGTGGCTCTGCAGAAATAACGCATTTAGAATTCGTGAACTGTTGTAAAAGGGGATGAGTATAAGTTACACCGGTATCTAAAATACATACGGGAATCTGGCTATCAGAAAGCGTATATGTAATATCTTGAGTCCATTTAAATTGCTGTATCGGTTTTAAATCAAGGAAATCAACACTAACCGTATTTGCTGGTCTAATTTCTGCTATTTGTTGGAGCATTGTTTGCAGAAGCTGTAATTGATTTATAGACGCACAAACAATCTTAACCAATCTATCTCTGAAAACAATCCGCCCGTTCATTATTGTTATGTTTAACGTTGTTGCAATATTTTGAATTTTCTCTTCTAAGACATCTGAATCTATGCTTGAAATATCTAGCCAAATCTCAGTATTTATAATTAAATCTTTATTTAAAGGCAACGACTTTTCAGAAAGCCATAAAGAACTTATATCTCCATAATCAATTTCAGATATTGATTCAATCAGTGATTTATTTTTCGGTGTATTATATTT
Organism: Pseudocitrobacter faecalis; assembly: GCF_965231525.1. Lineage (NCBI taxonomy): Bacteria > Pseudomonadati > Pseudomonadota > Gammaproteobacteria > Enterobacterales > Enterobacteriaceae > Pseudocitrobacter > Pseudocitrobacter faecalis. Next base: position 4,441,215 of record NZ_CBDDNJ010000002.1, read on the forward strand.
GACCTGCCCCCACGATTAGATACAACACTCAGTTAGTAACGTCGGAATCTTCATTCTCAGAATGACCCTTTCTCCAGCCCGCTGCAAATTCAGACGGTGTCTGATAATTCAGCGTGGAGTGCGGGCGGCATTCGTTATAATCCTGCCGCCAGTCATTAATAATTTTCCTGGCATGAACGATATCGCTGAACCAGTGCTCATTCAAACATTCATCGCGAAATCGTCCGTTAAAGCTCTCAATAAATCCGTTCTGCGTTGGCTTGCCCGGCTGGATTAAGCGCAACTCAACACCATGCTCAAAGGCCCATTGATCCAGTGCACGGCAAGTGAACTCCGGCCCCTGGTCAGTTCTTATCGTCGCCGGATAGCCTCGAAACAGTGCAATGCTGTCCAGAATACGCGTGACCTGAACGCCTGAAATCCCAAAGGCAACAGTGACCGTCAGGCATTCCTTTGTGAAATCATCGACGCAGGTAAGACACTTGATCCTGCGACCGGTGGAAAGTGCGTCCATGACGAAATCCATCGACCAGGTCAGATTGGGCGCCGCCGGACGGAGCAGCGGCAGACGTTCTGTTGCCAGCCCTTTACGACGTCTTCTGCGTTTTACGCCCAGGCCACTGAGGTGATAAAGCCGGTACACGCGCTTATGATTAACATGAAGCCCTTCACGGCGCAGCAACTGCCAAATACGACGGTAGCCAAAACGCCTGCGCTCCAGTGCCAGCTCAGTGATGCGCCCTGATAAATGCGCATCAGCAGCCGGACGGTGAGCCTCATAGCGGCAGGTCGACAGGGATAAACCTGTAAGCCTGCAGGCACGACGTTGCGACAGACCGGTCGCATCACACATCAACATCACGGCTTCCCGCTTCTGGTCTGTCGTCAGTACTTTCGCCCAAGAGCCACCTGAAGCGCCTCTTTATCCAGCATGGCTTCGGCAAGCAGCTTCTTGAGTCTGGCGTTCTCTTCCTCAAGCGACTTCAGGCGCTTAACTTCAGGCACCTCCATACCGCCATACTTCTTACGCCAGATGTAAAACGTGGCATCGGAAATGGCATGCTTGCGGCAGAGTTCACGGGCGGGTACCCCAGCTTCGGCTTCGCGGAGAATACTGATGATCTGTTCATCGGAAAAACGCTTCTTCATGGGGATGTCCTCATGTGGCTTATGAAGACATTACTAACATCGGGGTGTACTAATCAACGGGGAGCAGGTCATATTTTCCTTGGGTTTTATTTCCATAATCTTCTACTAGTTCTTTTAATTTCTCTATTCTATTCTGAGGTACAGAGACATTTGCAATATATCTATCATCTATTTTATTTACAGATAATAGCGTCATACCATGTGAATCCAAACTTTTGATCACAAGTCGTTCATCAATATCTTTATTTTCTTTAAATGTTAATACTATGTTTTTAGGTGGTTCAAATGATGGAGTTTGGGGTATATTCAATAGAGAATTGTTTGCTTTTATTAGCGCATTACCTAGCTCTTCTCGTATTTTTGCAAAATGTGCATTCCGATTAACTGGCTTTATCTTCTTGCGAGGGACCGGCAATACAGGAGAAAAATCATACAGTTTCTGTTTTAACGAAAGCTTTATATGTTCCTTCATAAGGCACCATGTGTAGGATAATTAATGGAATGATTTTCTTTCCACAAGCATATGCATTAATGATTCCTGCGATACAACCTTTTTATTGTGAATAATTGCATGTTTTATAGAATCATCACACGCTTTTGAAATCTCAGCATAGCTAAGACCTTCCGCTGATTTAACTACCTCATTAAGTGAGGTTAGTTTTAACTCATAGGAAATAAACTTATTCCTAATCAGCTCTTCTAAACTATGTTCTACAGGGAGTTGATATTCAATAACATCATCAAATCTTCTATAAAGAGCACTATCAAGAATCTCTTTATGATTCGTCGCGGTAATAATTAAACTATCTGTTCGATGCTCATCTAAAAGCTGTAAAAAAGTATTAAGAACGCGTCTTATCTCACCTACGTCATTGATCATACTCCTTTTAGATCCGATTGTGTCAAACTCATCAAAAAGGTAGACGCCTCTATGTTGTGAGATATAATCAAATATACTTCTTAGCTTAGCAGAGGTTTCTCCCATAAATTTTGTTATTAATGAATCCATTCTTACAGTGAAAAGAGGGAATGATAGCTCATGTGCAATAACAGAAGCAGTCATTGTCTTTCCTGTTCCCGGAGGTCCAAAAAGCATTACATGTCTCCTTGGAATTAAACCGTGCTGTCTAATTTTTATTGAATTTTTATTTTCATCTAAAAATCTAATTATTTTATTTCTAATTGATTCTGAAAGAATTATATCTCTAAGCGAAACGGTCGGATGACTAACAGTAAAAAGTTCCGTCGAGGTGTGTGTCATTACAGCTGTACTTGACGAAAATATTTTAGGATAATTATTTTCATCAATATCAGAAAGCTTTGCTTTTTCAACTAATGATCTTAATTCATCAGCAAAGTTAGTATGTCCAATTTTAGCTTCGTGCGCAGCAATCTGTAATACAGTAGTCAGAAATTTTCTATCATCTTTATTAAGATGACTTTTTATTAGCAACTTAAGCTGATTTGCACTAGCCATTTTTTATCTCACAATTTCGACACACCCATTATAAAAAGTTTTCATATTATACACCATTTACATAAGGATTTCATCAAAATTTAATATAAATTATTTAATCAAAAATCAAATCACAATATATCGTTTATATACAAAATATAATCAATACTTATCCCCCAATAACATTAATAGTTTCATATAGCATCCCCCAAGACTCGCATACAAAGGAAAAAACCGTTATTGAATGTTTCTTTTCCATCAAATAAAACCCATTGGTATTACACAAAAATCCACGGAATGTATCACTGATACTTAACAATAAGGTTATACCTCTCCCTCCGTATTTCCCCCCATGAAATATAGTCCTTAGTGATAACATATTTACTTCAAGCTTGAGTCATACTGCCTGGCCACGAAACCATTACCTATTGATTTAACTGATAAAAAAACTTTCAAATCCCACAAACAATTTCCCGCAGCTTTCCCCCTCCCCCAGATTTACCCTATCCCCAACTCATAGCAGTACCCCTAAAAGCTTCCTGTTCTAAGACGAACTGCGACCTGTAAGAAGCGCCTTTGGCGGTCAGCCCCCGGTCAACCAGGGAACGAAGCGTGGTCTGAAACTGACCTCCTGTCTCGATACAGGTGACCACATCCTTTATCGCTACCCTGTTGCAAGCGTAGCGACAGACAGAACGCTGTAGAGAAGTCGGACGGCATTGCCAAAGGCTTTGCGTCCGTACTTCCTGCTGAAAGTGACGCCAGCGCGCAGATCAGCTTCAACCCAGCTACTGCCTGCAAATCCACTGCAACAAACAGGCTGACACTCAAACAGATGTCAGAAATTCACTTACCAGGAGGAGAAACCAGCACTACCGAACCGATACCGGAGGACAGGTCATTATACGTGTGGGTATATCCCTGCCCGGGTAGGTGACTGCATAAAATCGTCCACACAGTAATTCAGGAGCCACGATTCATTGGCAAAAACTATTGCCATTGCAGGAACATCTGCAATAAAAGCTGAATTCCTCTAAATCCTCATAATGTGATGGTTTTAAGCGTGGTTCCATCAGCTATTTAGCTTTTGTTCCTTGGATGTGCCTATAGCCATGTTTAAAGAAAGGTATCGCTGATGGATTAACGCGTTAGCTCGATTTTCCAGCTTCTGTATTGTTTTCGGCAGGCTTTGGTGCCCATCGCCGGATGGCGGCGTAAATGCCTTATCCAGCCTACGGGGAAACCCCGTAGGCCGGATAAGCGCAGCGCCACCGGGCGTTTGGTATCACTGCCCCTGAAGTGTGATTTCCTCACAGGAAATCACACTTGTCCAAATGGCAACTCGCCAGCCATTCGCCCTCCCCGTATCCTGAGCGCCACGCTTATTGTGAGGACGCTATGGCCCGCTATCTCCTGTGTAGTTTCGCCCTTGTTTTGCTTTATCCTGCTGGTATCGATATGTATCTGGTGGGTTTACCGCGTATTGCCGTCGATCTCAACGCCAGCGAGGCGCAGCTGCATATTGCCTTCTCAGTTTATCTGGCCGGTATGGCGACCGCGATGCTGTTTGCCGGACGCGCCGCCGATCGCTCAGGGCGCCGGCCTGTAGCACTGTTTGGCGCGGTGACGTTTATTCTGGCCTCTGCGCTATGCGCGCTGGCGCAGGAGAGTTCGTTGTTTCTGATTGGCCGTTTTATACAAGGGTTTGGAGCGGGGAACTGCTATGTTGTAGCCTTCGCGATTCTGCGCGATACGCTGGATGAACAGCGGCGTGCCAAAGTGCTGTCGTTGCTGAACGGTATCACCTGCATTGTGCCCGTACTGGCGCCCGTGGTGGGACATCTGATCATGCTCAGCTATCCATGGCAGAGCCTGTTCTGGACCATGTTGACCATGGGCGTAGTGGTGTTCCTGCTCTCACTGCTGGTGCTGAAAGAGACGCGGCCCGATAAACAACACAATGCCACCACACACTCTGCGCCCTCACCCGAATCGCTGCTCGACCGATTCTTCCTCAGCCGCCTGGCCATCACTACGCTTAGCGTCTCGGTGATCCTCACCTTTGTGAATACGTCACCGGTGCTGTTGATGGAGATGATGGGCTTTGCGCGCGGTGAGTATGCCACCACCATGGCATTAACGGCGGGCGTAAGCATGGCCGTCTCGTTCTCGACGCCGTTTGCGTTGAGTCTCTTTAAGCCGCGCACGCTGATGATGACCTCGCAGTGTCTGTTTCTGGCGGCAGGCGTGGTGCTCATTCTTGCGTCAACCCATGCTGTTACGCTGTTTGGCATTACGCTGATTTGCGCAGGGTTCTCGGTCGGGTTTGGCGTGGCAATGAGCCAGGCACTCGGCCCGTTCGCCCTGCGCGCGGGCGTCGCCAGTTCGGTACTGGGCATTGCTCAGGTCTGTGGATCTTCGCTGTGGATTTGGCTGGCGGCGGTGCTCGGCCTCAATGCGCTGAATATGCTGATCGGGATTCTGATTGCCTGTAGCATATTGAGTCTATTGCTGATTCTCGCCGTCACGCCCAACAGGACCGCGCATCGCCATGAAGAAATCCATCACCAGCCTCGATCTTAACCTGCTGTTATGCCTGCAACTGCTGGCGCAGGAGCGTAGCGTAACCAAAGCAGCGAAGCGGATGAGTGTGACGCCATCGGCGGTCAGTAAGTCTTTGGCGAAGCTGCGCACCTGGTTTGACGACCCGCTGTTTATCAATACGCCACTAGGGCTGACGCCGACGCCACTGATGGTAAGCATTGAGCAGGATCTGGCGGACTGGATGCAGATGGGGAAGCAAATTCTTGATAAGCCGCATAATGAGACGCCGGGCGGGCTGAAATTTGAGCTGGCGGCCGAGTCGCCGCTGATGATGCTGAAATTTAATTCGCTGTCGCAGCAGATTTATCAGCGCTACCCGCAGGCGTCGATAAAAGTGCGTAACTGGGATTACGACTCGCTGGATGCCATCACGCGTGGCGAGGTCGATATCGGATTTACCGGCCGCGAAACCCACCCGCGCTCACGAGAACTGCTTAGCGCCCTGCCGCTGTCGATCGACTTTGAGGTGCTGTTTACCGATCTTCCATGGGTCTGGCTGCGCGAGGATCATCCGGCGCTGCGCGAAGAGTGGAACCTGGAGACTTTCCTGCGTTATCCGCACATCAGCATCTGCTGGGAACAGAGTGACACCTGGGCGCTGGATAACGTGTTACAGGAGCTGGGGCGCGAACGCACTATCGCCCTAAGCCTGCCGGGATTCGAACAATCGCTCTTTATGGCCGCCCAACCGGATCATTCGCTGATCGCTACCGCACCGCTTTACTGTCAGCACTATAACCAGCAGCATCATCTACCGCTGGTTGCCCGTCCACTGCCCTTTGAGGTGAGCCTGCGCGAGAAGATGAGGGTGCCTTTTACGCTTCTGTGGCACAAGCGTAATAGCCACAATCCGAAGCTCGTCTGGCTAAAGGAGACCATAAAATCGTTATATCAGGATATTAAATGATCCTGCTTGTTTATGTCATTTTTGCGACATATTTAACTGTTACGACTAAGAAATTGTAAAAGTCCTCTCCTGACCCTTTCAATGTCTGCGCTTCCGCATTAAAACGTATACGTTTCACCGATAATATAAGGGTGGAATTTATTAACGGACCATTAATCACGGAGCGAAAAATGGCGATACATTTTGCAAGAGGGATACTGAACGACGGGCATATGCTCTCGGTCAGGCTGTCGACAGCCTGCCATAATGCGGCCCGCGAGTTACCATCACATCGACGAACACGCTTTCTGGCATCACGCGCCCTGCTCGCGGAGCTGGTGTTCATGCTCTACGGCATTAGCGAATTGCCAGAAATCATCAATCAGCCTGATGGCAGGCCGGTTTTTCGTGACCCCAACCTTCCCGATTTTTCGCTGGCCTACACCGGAAATATTGTCGGCGTCGCGCTGACCACCGAAGGAAAATGCGGGCTCGATATTGAACTACAGCGTTCTGCCTACTCACTTTCCCGGGCACAGAATCCAGAAAGTGACGGCTTCACCAGCAATGAGAAGCTGTGGATTAAAAATCAAAATGACGCCAATGAAGCACAGGTTCAGTTGCTGACTCTCCGCCATAGCATTCTTAAACTCACCGGTGAAATTCATCACGATAAGCCTGAACTGCTCCAGTTGTTACCGGGTTCGGGACGTTTACGATCGGCCCGTCTGGCACAGCTGGAAGCGCTGAGCGATGCGGAAGATGTGCTGGTCTGGTCACTCGCCGCGACGCCCGCCATTGAGAAGCTCAAAATCTGGCAATATGACGGTAAGCACGGCTGGCAGAGCCTGCCTGACGCACAAACGCGCGCGAATGCCGAAGACGCTCGTCTGATGCGATTCACCAGCCTGTCGGCTGATAAGGCTCTTATACTCAATTAGCCTGGCCGTCGTTGGCCAGTAGATAAACAGGAGTAATCATGTCCGAAGCGTTGAAAGTTGTTACGTTACTGGGAAGCCTGCGCAAAGGTTCATTTAACGGTATGGTTGCGCGCACCCTGCCGAAAATTGCGCCCGCGGGTATGGATGTTGCTCCGCTGCCGTCGATTGGCGATATCCCGCTGTATGACGCCGATGTTCAGCAGGAAGAGGGTTTTCCGCAAAGCGTATTAGCGCTGGCGGAGCAGATTCGTCAGGCGGATGGCGTGGTGATTGTGACGCCGGAATATAACTACTCCGTGCCGGGTGGGCTGAAAAATGCTATCGACTGGCTGTCACGCCTGCCAGAACAGCCGCTGGCCGGTAAGCCAGTGCTGATTCAGACCAGCTCTATGGGCGCGATTGGCGGCGCACGCTGCCAGTATCACCTGCGTCAGATTCTGGTCTTCCTTGATGCAATGGTGATGAACAAGCCGGAGTTTATGGGCGGCGTGATTCAGAACAAAGTCGACCCACAGTTGGGTGAAGTGATTGAGCAAGGCACGCTGGATCATCTGACCGGTCAGTTGACCGCATTTGGCGAGTATATTTTGCGGGTTAAGGCGTAGAACATTTCCCCTCACCCCGGCCCTCTCCCACTGGGAGAGGGAGAACACCACACCATCCCCTCTCCCAGAGGGAGAGGGTTAGGGTGAGGGCATTAATGCCCGTCAATAAACACAATCTTCAGCACGAACAGCAGCGCAACGATAATCACGCACGGGCTGAGATCGCGGAAACGGCCGGTACCGATTTTCATCACGCAGTAGGAAATAAAGCCCAGCGCAATACCTTCGGTAATGGAGAAGCTGAACGGCATCATCACGGCGGTGATGAACGCCGGTACAGATTCGGTCAGGTCTTCCCACTTCACGCGCGCCAGGCTTGAGGTCATCAGCACGCCAACGTAAATCAGCGCACCTGCAGCCGCATAGCCCGGTACCATTCCGGCCAGCGGAGACAAGAAGATAACCAGCAGGAACAGCAGACCCACAACGACCGCCGTCAGGCCGGTACGGCCACCGACGGAAACACCGGAAGAGGATTCGATATACGCGGTGACGGACGAGGTGCCAATAAAGGAACCGGCGACGGACGAGATGCTGTCCACATACAGCGCTTGTTTCATGCGCGGGAATTTGCCTTTTTCGTCGGTCAGCCCTGCTTTATCGGTCACGCCAATCAGCGTACCGGAGGAGTCGAACAGGTTCACCAGCATGAAGGAGAAAATCACGCCCGCCAGGCCCAGGTTAAACGAACCCGCCAGGTCAACGTGACCGACAACCGTCATGACGCTCGGCGGCGCAGAAACGATACCGTTGTAATGCACGTCGCCCAGCATCCAGCCCAGCAGCGTGGTTACGACGATGGAGACCAGTACGGCAGCATGAATGTTGCGCGATGCCAGGATGGCGATAATGAAGAAGCCCAGCACACCCAGCAGTACGCTGTGAGAGGTCAGGTTGCCAATCGCCACCAGCGTTTCGGAGTTCGCTACGATGACGCCCGCGTTTTTCAGGCCCATCATACCGATGAACAGACCGATACCGCTGGTGATACCCACGCGCAGGCTAACCGGGATATTGGCAATCATCCAGTAACGCACGCGGAAGATAGTCAGCAACAGCAGGCCGATTGCGCCCCAGAAGATTGCGCCCATGCCCACCTGCCACGGCAGGCCCATTGCCTGTACCACGACAAAGGCGAAGAAGGCGTTGAGGCCCATCGCAGGTGCCAGCGCCACCGGCAGGTTCGCGAAAACGCCCATCAGGATGCTGCCCAGCGCAGCAATCAGGCAGGTGGTGACAAACACCGCGCTGGTGTCCATGCCCGCCACGCCGAGAATTTGTGGGTTTACAAAAACGATGTAGACCATCGTCAGGAAAGTGGTGAAACCGGCAATCACTTCAGTACGTGCCGTTGTGCCGTGTTCGCGCAATTTGAACACGCGTTCCAGCATACCCTGACCGGAAGCCGGGGTAGTTTGTTGTTGGCTCATCATCTATTTCCGCAGAAAGGAAGGAAAATTCGTCGCTATCCTATACCAAAATGCGACAATAGGCGCGGTTGCGAGATACTTTTTTTCATCTGTTTTGCTTATACGGCAACGATTGCGTCTCTCAATTCAGCAGTACGAAAACGTTAAACTTGTTATTAAGGGAATGATATGTCCGGGATTGAAGCAGTATTTTTCGACTGTGACGGCACGCTGGTCGACAGCGAAGTGATTTGTTCTCGCGCGTATGTCCATATGTTCAAAGTGTTTGGCATTACGCTTGATCTCGAAGAGATCTTTAAACGTTTTAAAGGCGTGAAACTCTACGAGATCATCGACATCATTAACGCAGAGCACGGGGTGAATCTCGCCCGCGCAGATCTGGAACCGGTTTATCGCGCAGAGGTCGCACGCCTGTTCGACTCGGAACTTGAGATAATCGCCGGGGCAGATACGCTGCTGAATGCCATGAAAGTGCCGATGTGCGTGGTTTCTAACGGGCCGGTCAGCAAAATGCAGCACTCATTGGGCAAACTTCAGATGTTGCACCATTTCCCGGAAAAACTGTTCAGCGGCTACGACATCCAGCGCTGGAAGCCAGACCCGGCGCTGATGTTCCACGCGGCGAAGGCGATGAACGTCAACGTGGAGAACTGCATTCTGGTGGACGACTCTTCCGCTGGCGCGCAGTCGGGAATTGATGCGGGAATGGAGGTGTTCTACTTCTGCGCCGACCCGCATAACAAGCCGATTAACCACCCGAAAGTCACGACCTTTACCGATCTGGCACAGTTGCCAGCGCTGTGGAAGGCGCGCGGGTGGGATATCGTGAGGTGATGTTTCCCCTCACCCTAACCCTCTCCCTCAGGGAGAGGGAACCGATCGCGCGCTTTGCTGGTTACTCTTTCGGATCCTTCCCTGCCAGCAGCTTATCCAGTTCATTGCCGCCCACGTGACGGAAATCCTGCCCTTTCACGAAGTAGAAGATGTATTCGCAGATATTCTGGCAGCGGTCACCGATACGCTCGATAGAGCGCGCGCAGAACAGCGCCGTTAATACGCTCGGGATAGTGCGCGGATCTTCCATCATATACGTCATCAGTTGACGCACGATGCCTTCATATTCCTGATCGACTTTCTTATCTTCGCGGTAGATACGCACCGCTTCGTCGAGATCCATACGTGCGAAGGCATCCAGCACGTCATGCAGCATCTGTACCGTGTGGCGGCCCAGCGATTCCAGGCTCACCAGCAGCGGCTGGTGCTGAGAAGAGAACTTCTCCAGCGCCGTGCGGCAGATTTTATCCGCAACGTCACCTATACGCTCCAGCTCGGCGATAGTTTTGATAATCGCCATCACCAGGCGCAGGTCGCTCGCCGTCGGCTGGCGTTTGGCGATAATGCGCACGCACGCTTCATCGATAGCGACTTCCATCATATTGACCTGTTTGTCGCCTTCCACTACGCGTTTGGCCAGATCGCTGTCCTGATTGTGCATCGCGGTAATCGCGTCGGAGAGCTGCTGCTCGACCATGCCGCCCATGGTCATCACCTGGGTGCGGATACTTTCCAGTTCAGCGTTGAACTGGCCGGAAATGTGTTTATTAAGATTGAGGTTGTCCATGGTTAACTCCAAATCAACCGTAGCGGCCAGTAATGTAATCTTCAGTCTGTTTCTTCGCCGGGCGGGTGAACAGTGCATCCGTGTCGCTGAACTCAATCAGCTCGCCCAGGTACATAAACGCCGTGTGATCCGAGCAACGCGCAGCCTGCTGCATGTTGTGGGTCACGATAACGACGGTGTAATCCTGTTTCAGTTCGGTGATCAGCTCTTCAATACGCCCGGTGGAGATGGGGTCAAGCGCGGAGCACGGTTCATCAAGCAACAGCACTTCCGGGCGAATCGCGATGCCGCGCGCGATGCACAGACGCTGCTGCTGACCACCGGAGAGAGAGTACCCGCTCTGATGCAGTTTATCTTTGGTTTCGTTCCATAATGCGGCCTTGGTCAACGCCCACTGCACGCGCTCGTCCATGTCGGTGCGCGAGAGCTTTTCAAACAGACGCACACCAAAGGCGATGTTGTCATAAATTGACATCGGGAACGGCGTCGGTTTCTGAAACACCATGCCCACTTTCGCACGCAACAGCGCGATATCCTGGGTATTGGTCAGGATGTTGTCACCATCGAGCAGAATTTCCCCTTCCGCACGCTGCTCAGGGTAGAGCGCGAACATTTTGTTGAAGGTACGCAGCAGCGTGGATTTCCCGCAGCCGGACGGCCCGATAAATGCCGTTACCTGGTTTTTGGCGATATCCAGGTTAATGTTCTTCAGGGCATGGAATTTACCGTAGTAGAAGTTCAAATCACGAACCTGAATTTTACCCGGGGCAGTATTGACCATACTCATCTCACTCTTTTCCTCATCCGACGCGGCATCCGCCACGCCGCAAAAATTAACCGTGTTTCTTCTTCGCGAAAATCACGCGCGCCAGAATATTCAGTAGCAGTACGCACAGGGTAATAATCAGTACCCCGGCCCAGGCCAGTTGCTGCCACTCGGCAAACGGGCTCATCGCAAATTTAAATATGGTGACCGGAAGGTTGGCGATCGGCTGCATCATGTCGGTGCTCCAGAACTGATTCGAGAGCGCGGTAAACAGCAGCGGTGCGGTTTCGCCCGCGATACGAGCAATCGCCAGCAGGATACCGGTCATGATCCCCGAAACGGACGCCTTCAGCGTAATCGCCGAGATCATCTTCCATTTCGGCGTACCCAGCGCGTAAGCCGCTTCGCGCAGGCTATCGGGCACCAGTTTGAGCATGTTTTCGGTGGTACGAATAACGATTGGCACCTGCAACAGCGCCAGCGCAATCACCCCGGCCCAGCCGGAGAAATGCTGCATTTGCGCCACCACGATGGTATAGACGAACAGACCCACGACAATCGACGGTGCGGAAAGCAGGATATCGTTAATAAAACGAATCACTTCTGCGAGCCACGATTTACGGCCATATTCCGCGAGATAAATCCCCGCCATGATGCCGAGCGGCGTACCAAATACCGTCGCCCACAGGATCAGCAAACCACTGCCTGCCAGGGCGTTCGCCAGACCACCACCCGCCGTGTTTGGCGGCGGTGTCATTTCGGTGAACAGCGCCAGCGACATTCCGTCGATACCGCGAGTAATGGTGGACATCAGGATCCACACCAACCAGAACAGACCGAACGCCATCGTCGCCATGGAAAGCGTGAGTGCGATGCGGTTCTTCAGGCGGCGACGCGCCTGCATTTTGCGGCGAGATTCCGCCAGGGCCGCGGTGTTTTGCATATCGAGCGTAGCCATTAACGCGCCCCCTCGTTTTTCGCCAGACGCATCACCATGAATTTAGACGCCGCCAGCACGATAAAGGTAATCACAAACAGGATCAGACCCAGTTCCATCAGCGCCGCAACATGCAGCCCGGATTCCGCTTCCGCGAATTCGTTTGCCAGCGCCGAGGTGATACTGTTGCCCGGCATATACAGCGAGGCGCTGTCGAGCTGGTAAGTGTTACCGATGATAAAGGTCACCGCCATGGTTTCACCCAGCGCGCGGCCAAGGCCCAGCATGATGCCGCCGATGACGCCATTTTTGGTGAACGGAAGCACAATGCGCCAGATAACTTCCCAGGTGGTGCAGCCGATGCCGTAAGCGGATTCTTTCATCATTACCGGCGTTTGTTCGAACACATCGCGCATGACTGCCGCGATGTACGGGATGATCATGATGGCGAGGATCACGCCTGCCGCCAGAATCCCGATACCAAAGGCCGGGCCGGAGAACAGTGCACCCACAAACGGGATGTTGGAGAGAACGTTGCCAACCGGCTCCTGGAAGTACGTCGCGAACAGCGGGGCGAAGATAAACAGGCCCCACATGCCGTAAACGATACTCGGGATAGCCGCCAGCAGTTCAATGGCGATACCTAACGGGCGACGCAGCCAGTTGGGGGCCAGTTCCGTCAGGAACAGGGCGATGCCGAAACTCACCGGAACGGCGATCAGCAGCGCGATAATGGAGGTTACAAGGGTTCCGTAAATGGGAACCAGCGCACCGTAAATATCGTTCGGCGCATCCCACTCTTTGGTCCACAGGAATGAGAAGCCGAATTTTTCGATGCTCGGCCAGGAGGAGATGATCAGGGACACGATAATGCCGCCCAACATCAATAGCACAATCAGCGCTGCCAGTTTTACCAGCGCGCTGAAGATCATGTCACCCTTTTTACCCGGTGGGTTAAAAGCAGGCTTGGTTGCAGCCATAAATCACTCTTTCCGTTAAACGCGTTTTACGAAGTTGCCCGATAGCGTAAACGCTTATCGGGCCTACAGTGTGAACCGTAGGGCGGGTAAGCGCAGCGCCACCCGCCATTTTCGTCAATATTTCCCGTTAGTACAGCGCTTTACCGCTGCTGTCTTTCACGCTGGTCTTCCATGCGGCACGAACCTGCTCAACAACGCTATCCGGCAGTGAAGCGTAATCCAGGTCGTTAGCCTGTTTCGCGCCGTTTTTGTAAGCCCAGTCGAAGAACTTCAGCACTTCGACGCCCTGCTCAGGTTTTTTCTGCTCTTTGTGCACCAGGATGAAGGTGGTGGAGGTAATCGGCCACACATCGTCACCTTTCTGGTTCGTCAGATCCTGCGCGAAGGATTTGCTCCAGTCGACGCCTTTGGCAGCGTTAGAGAAACTCTCTTCGGTCGGGCTTACCGGTTTACCGTCAGCGGAAACAATTTTGGTGTAGGCCAGGTTATTCTGTTTCGCGTAAGCGTATTCAACATAACCAATCGCCCCCGGCAGACGCTGCACAAACGCTGCAATTCCGTCGTTGCCTTTACCGCCGAGGCCAGTCGGCCAGTTTACGGTAGAGCCTGCACCCACTTTGGATTTCCACTCTTCGTTCACTTTCGCCAGGTAACTGGTGAAGACGAAGGAAGTACCGGAACCATCCGCACGGCGTACCACAGCGATATTCTGCGATGGCAGTTTCACGCCCGGGTTCAGTTTGGTGATGGCTTCGTCATCCCACTTCTTGATTTTACCCAGGTAGATGTCACCCAGGGTTTTACCGTCCAGCACCAGTTCGCCAGATTTCAGACCCGGAATGTTTACAGCCAGAACCACACCGCCGATAACGGTCGGGAACTGGAACAGGCCTTCCTGCGCCAGTTTTTCGTCAGACAGCGGAGCATCCGATGCGCCGAAATCCACGGTGTTAGCGGTAATTTGTTTTACGCCGCCAGAAGAACCGATGCCCTGGTAGTTCACCTTATTACCGGTCTCTTTCTGGTAGGTGTCAGCCCATTTGGCATACACCGGTGCCGGGAATGTTGCACCAGCGCCTGTCAGGCTTGCTGCTGCGAATACAGAGAAAGCACTCATCGATAAGGTCGCGGCGACAACAGTGGCGACGGTGGTACGCATAACTTTCATAATGTCTCCTGGAAGGATTCATAAAGCATTGTTTAATGGCTACGATGAGCAAAATAGGACAAACAGGTGACAGTTATATGTATGGAATATGACAGTTTTATGACAAGGAGGTGCTTATCGATAATATGGATATAAAAACCGTAAGTTTCAATAACTTATTCGTAGTTGCGAATTTCTGATTTCAGCAATATTTTCTTTTTATGACATCAGAAACCATAGCTGAAAATGACAGATTGTCATAAATCTCAGGCGGGGATTGGCGTAAAAAAAACTCCACCCGAAGGTGGAGTCTGGTGCGATTACTCTACAGTGACCGATTTCGCCAGGTTACGCGGCTGGTCAACGTCGGTGCCTTTGATCAGCGCGACGTGGTACGCCAGCAACTGCAGCGGCACGGTGTAGAAGATTGGCGCAATCACCTCTTCAACGTGCGGCATCTCGATGATGTGCATATTGTCGCTGTTGGTGAAGGCGGCATCCTGGTCGGCGAAGACATACAGCTGGCCGCCGCGCGCGCGAACTTCTTCAATGTTGGATTTCAGTTTTTCCAGCAGTTCGTTGTTCGGTGCAACCACGATAACCGGCATATCCGCGTCAATCAGCGCCAGCGGGCCGTGTTTCAGCTCGCCTGCAGCGTAAGCTTCTGCGTGAATGTAGGAGATCTCTTTCAGCTTCAGCGCGCCTTCCAGCGCGATCGGATACTGATCGCCACGACCGAGGAACAATGCGTGATGCTTGTCAGAGAAATCTTCTGCCAGCGCTTCAATGCGTTTATCCTGCGACAGCATCTGCTCGATACGGCTCGGCAGCGCCTGCAGGCCATGAACGATGTCGTGCTCGATAGAGGCATCCAGACCTTTCAGGTTTGCCAGTTTTGCCACCAGCATCAGCAGAACGGTCAACTGCGTCGTGAACGCTTTGGTGGACGCTACACCGATTTCAGTCCCCGCATTGGTCATCATCGACAGATCGGATTCACGTACCAGCGAAGAGCCCGGTACGTTACAGATTGCCAGAGAACCGAGGTAACCCAGCTCTTTCGACAGACGCAGGCCCGCGAGGGTATCTGCCGTTTCGCCAGACTGAGACAGGGTGATCATCAGGCTGTTACGACGCACCGCGGATTTGCGATAGCGGAATTCAGAGGCGATTTCCACGTCACACGGTACGCCCGCCAGCGATTCAAACCAGTAGCGAGAAACCATACCGGAGTTGTAGGACGTCCCGCAGGCGATGATCTGGATATGCTCGACTTTCGACAGCAGTTCGTCGGCGTTCGGGCCCAGTTCGCTTAAATCCACCTGGCCATGGCTGATACGACCGGTCAGAGTGTTTTTGATGGCGTTCGGCTGCTCGTAAATCTCTTTCTGCATGTAGTGGCGGTAAATACCTTTATCGCCTGCGTCATACTGGAGATTGGATTCAATATCCTGACGTTTTACTTCTGCGCCAGATTTATCAAACACGGTTACCGCGCGGCGGGTCACTTCCGCGATATCGCCCTCTTCGAGGAAGATAAAGCGACGAGTAACCGGCAGCAGCGCCAGCTGGTCAGAGGCGATAAAGTTTTCACCCATGCCAAGGCCGATAACCAGCGGGCTACCCGAACGCGCGGCCAGCAGGGTTTCCGGATTGCGGGTATCCATAATGACGGTGCCATACGCGCCACGCAGTTGTGGGATCGCGCGCAGCACAGCTTCACGCAGTGTGCCGCCCTGTTCCATTTCCCAGTGCACCAGGTGGGCGATCACTTCGGTATCCGTTTCGGACACGAAGGTATAGCCACGGCCCTGCAACATTTCGCGCAGCGGTTCGTGGTTTTCGATGATGCCGTTATGCACCACCACAATGTGTTCAGAAACATGCGGATGCGCGTTGGTTTCTGAGGGTTCGCCGTGCGTTGCCCAACGGGTGTGAGCAATACCGGTGCCGCCGTGAAGCGGGTGTTCTTCCGCCGCCTGAGAGAGCATCTGGACTTTACCCAGACGACGCAGACGGGTCATATTGCCCTTTTCATCAACGACCGCCAGACCCGCGGAGTCATAACCACGGTATTCCAGACGACGTAAACCTTCGAGAAGGATCTCAGCTACATCACGTTGCGC
Source organism: Pseudocitrobacter faecalis (assembly GCF_965231525.1). Lineage (NCBI taxonomy): Bacteria > Pseudomonadati > Pseudomonadota > Gammaproteobacteria > Enterobacterales > Enterobacteriaceae > Pseudocitrobacter > Pseudocitrobacter faecalis. Next base: position 4,457,863 of record NZ_CBDDNJ010000002.1, read on the forward strand.
GACTGCGCCTACAATTCCACACATAGTTTTTTAATTCCGATTTTGGCGATATGCCAGTCGTTGTCGGTCAACCTGTATGCCCGTATTTTCGGGCGCCCCGAGCCTTTGTAGAGAGTGGGGTTATTTTTATAGATACAGCAATTTGAGCGGAGGATTATTTTATCCCCTCATCTCCTGTCTGCCTGATGGCGGCTTCGCCTTATCAGGCCTACAAATTGGATAAATACCTTTTGGGGCGGGGTTATCCCGCCACGAAATTTACTTCTTCTTCACCGGACGCTGCCAGCCCTGTTTATGGACTTGCGGTACACGGCTTAAAACCAGTTCGTTATCAGCAACATTGCGCGTGACAGTGGTACCGGCGGCGATAGTGACACCATTACCCACGGTCACCGGCGCCACCAGCTGTGTGTCGGAACCCACAAACACATCATTCCCGATGATAGTTTTGAATTTGTTCGCACCATCGTAGTTACAGGTGATGGTGCCTGCGCCGATATTCACGTTGTCGCCAATTTCCGCATCGCCCAGGTAGGTCAGATGACCGGCTTTCGAGCCTTTACCCAGACGCGCTTTTTTCATTTCAACGAAGTTACCGACGTGCGCGCCTTCCAGCAGTTCCGCGCCAGGACGCAGACGGGCGAATGGGCCGATAGTGCAGGCAGCGTCAAGACGCGCATCTTCCACCACACTGTACGGGCTGATTTCACAATCATCGCCAATCACCGCGTTTTTAATCACGCAGCCCGCGCCAATTTTCACGCGGTTGCCCAGCGTAACGTCGCCTTCCAGAATAACGTTAGCGTCAATTTCCACATCGCGCCCATGAGACAGGGAGCCACGGAGATCAAAACGCGCCGGATCGCGCAGCATTACGCCCGCCAGCAGCAGTTTTTCAGCCTGCTCAGACTGGTAAACGCGTTCAAGGCGCGAGAGTTGCAGGCGGTTGTTGACGCCTTCTACTTCGCTCAGGCGGTCAGGATGCACTGCGGCAATTTCACGCCCTTCCTGGTACGCCATCGCGATAATGTCAGTGATATAGAACTCACCCTGCGCATTGTTGTTATTCAGCTTCGACAGCCAACGCTTCATATCCGCACCGCTGGCAATCAGAATGCCGGTGTTAATTTCCTGAATCTGACGCTGTTCATCGCTGGCATCTTTATGCTCAACAATGCCGGTCACTTTGCCGTTTTCGCGGGTGATGCGGCCATAGCCGGTAGGATCGTCGAGCTTGACGGTCAGCAGGCCAATGCCGCCCTGCGGTTTCGCATCACGCAGGCGTTGCAGCGTCTCGACGGAGATCAGCGGCACATCGCCATACAGCATCATGATGTCTTCATCATCAGCAAAGAACGGCGCGGCCTGCTGCATGGCATGACCCGTACCGAGTTGCTCAGCCTGAAGTACCCAGTTCAGATTGCCGTCGGTGAGCGTCTTTTTGAGCAGTTCGCCGCCGTGGCCATACACCAGATGAACCTGCGCTGCGCCTAATTTATTGGCAGCATCAATGACGTGTTGCACCATTGGCTTTCCTGCCAGGGTGTGCAGCACTTTTGGAAGTTCGGAATACATGCGGGTGCCTTTGCCAGCGGCAAGGATCACGACGCTCATTGTACTGTTAGACATATGCATCCTGTCTGTAAATTAAGTAGGAAGTAAACCCCATTTCACCTTGAAATTTCTACATATTTTTCATCATGAAATGGTCTGCTGTTAAAACGGTCAACCGTCTGTTGTTACGCGCCTTTCCAGGCCCATTTTCGACCATCATAAAACGTTTTGTCTTGTAAAAGTTTAGCCAGAACGCCGAATTACGCGCTATGCCCCTGCTTAGTCTCTTCTTTTGCCTCCTGAATAAAGATTAATTAGAAATAAAACAGCGTTTTATTTGAGCGATTTTGTGACGCATAAAAAAGAAACAGTATTTCATTTTTATGATAATCGCAGCGGGAAACCATTCAGGAACATAATATGAAAAACAAATTACCTCTGGCTTTAACCCTGTGCAGCGCCGTTATCACCCTACCGGCACTGGCCGCAGATGCACCAATCTGGAAAGCGATTGCCTTTGGGCAATCGACCGATGTTAATTTCTCTTCTAACGTTCTGCCGGAAAAGGTTGGCGTAAACAACGTCACCATCGCGGGGAAAACGCTCAGTCCTGACAGCACGGCGGATTTGAGCAAACCGGTAACAATCGAAAGCCGTGGCGGCAAGATTGCTAACTCTCATGATGGTCTGACGTTCTTCTACACCCAACTTCCCACAGATGAAAACTTTGTGCTGAAAGCCACAGTGACCGTCGATCAGTTTGGCCCGGAAAACGGTGCCAAACCGGCGGCGCAGGAGGGCGCGGGGTTACTCGTGCGCGATGTGATTGGTACTCCGCGCCAGGAGCCGCTGAAAGAGGGCTACGAGGAGTTCCCGGCTGCGGCCAACATGGTGATGAATGCCATCATGACGCAGGACAAAAAAGATGCTCACCGCGTGAAACTACAAGCTATCGCACGCGAAGGCATCACCCAACCCTGGGGAAATGCCGGGTCAGCGATAAATAAGGTGAGCTATAAAGAAGAAGTTGATCTGCAAAAGACGCCGACCTTCCGCCTCAAGCTTGAGCGTACCAACGACGGTTTCATTACCGCCTGGGCGCCTGCGGGTAGCGAAGAATGGGTCAGCGAAAAACTACCGCGCGCCGATCTTATTTCGGTACAGGATAAGCAACATTATTACGTCGGCTTCTTTGCCTCACGCAATGCGAAAATCACCATCAGCGATGCTTCTCTTGTCACCTCTCCCGCGCAAACCGTAGCATCGGCACCTTTTGTGGCGAAAAACTGGCCGCCGGTGATGCAGATTGCTTCCGCTGATAAAAGCCTGAGCAAAGATTACACCCTACAGGCGCGCGCCAACGGTGACGGAAACTTTACCGTGCGCCATAACGAAGTGGTGATCGGGCTTGATAAAGCGGTGAAGGCCGGCGAGATGTTTACCCTGCCTGTTCACCTTCAGGAGAACAATAATTTTCAGATTAGCTGGACGCCCACAAACGGCAAGCCGGTAACCCAGAGCATGGACGTACAACTCATCACGACAATCACGGGCAACACGTTGTATGTCGCGCCAGACGGAAAAGCAGAGGGGAAAGGTACGCAAGCCTCGCCGTTGGATCTCAATACGGCCATTAGTCTGCTGCCGCCTGGCGGAAAAATGATACTCGCGGCAGGAAGCTATCCCAAAACGGATATTCCGCTCAGCGCCAGCGGCCTGAAAGATAAGCCGAAAACGCTGACAACCAGCGGTAAAGCGGTGATCCACGGTATGCTGCTGGACGCGAACTACTGGCATCTCAACGGTATCGATATTACCGATAAGAGTTTGCGTATTCAGGGTAGCCATAATCTGATTGAGAACGTAGTGGCCTATCACAACGACGATACCGGGATTCAGATCTCCTCGCCGGATAAACTGGGTCGCCCACTGTGGGCCAGCTACAACCGGGTGGTGAATTCGGAATCATTCAGCAATGAAGATCCTGGCAAGATCAATGCCGATGGTTTTGCAGTGAAGATGCGCGTGGGGGAAGGCAACCGGCTGGAGGGATGCTATTCACACGACAACATTGATGACGGCTACGATCTGTTCAACAAAATCGAAGATGGTGCCAACGGCGTGGTGGTGATTGAAAATTCCATCGCCCGTAATAACACCAGTAACGGCTTTAAACTGGGTGGTGAAGGGCAGCCGGTCGCACACGAGATCCGCAACAGCATTGCGATTGGCAACCACCTTGATGGTTTCACCGATAACTTTAACCCGGGCAAGCTGGTGGTGGTGAACAACGTTGCCGTCGACAATCAGCGTTTCAACTTCATCTTCCGCCCGAGCCCCTACGGCGATGCGTCAACGCAAGGTATCTTCACTGACAACCTTTCGCTGCGTACGACGCCCGGAAAATATGATGATGCGGTGGTGGGGAATATGGATGCCAGTAACATCTTTATCACTGATGGGAAAAGCGTCAACAGCAACGAGTATCTCTCGCTGGATCTGCCGCAGCCGCTGGAGCGCAACGCGGACGGCAGCTTTAAGACCGGGGATTTCCTGACTAAAAACTAAGGCAGTGCATAAACAAAAAGGTCGCCATCGGGCGACCTTTTTCGTTTGGTTCTCGTTCACACCGCATGTGTTGTGGTTTTAGTTAGCGGTACAGCGCGAAACGAAACACAGCAAACACGTTTTTCAGACTTCCAACCTTAGTGGTTGATAGTACCGAAAGAGACATTCATAGAGCTGAAAAGAGCGATGATTTTGTTGATCAGTTTCATGATAGCACCTTTGTAGAAAGATATTTTTTGTGACTCAACTCACAAAAATAAGTCTACGCTTCATTTTTTAATCGATCAACATTTTTGTGATGCTCATCACAAAATATCAAAACCGCTTTTCAGTTTCAGGCAAATTAAAACAGCGCGGTAAAACCTGCATAAGCAAGATTCACCGCACAAACTCAGTTACGCGACATAAACAGACGCAGCACATACCAGAACATTGTGGCGATGGACGCAAACAGGTGTAGCGCCGCGCCTGCAGGACGATTGGTTGGATAGTGATGAATAATGTTAGAAGTGTTATAGAGAATAAACCCTGCACATAACAGTACCATCCCGGCACTGAACCAAATCCCGAGCGAAAAACCGAGCATCACGCTCGCTACAATAGCGCCGAGGGCGATAAAGCCAGCCATATTTAAAAATGAACGCAAAAACGAAAAGTCTTTACGCGTGGTGAACGCGGTAAACGTCAGGCCGCATACCAGCAGCACTGTGGTAATCGCCGCGGCAGGGATGATGTCCGGGTTAACGAATCTTGCAACAGTGAGCAACGGCGCGAAGATTAACGCTTCGGCGAGTACGTAAATTCCAAGGCCAATCTGCTGGGTATTTTCGGATTCTACATTATCGGCGAGACGTGTCGCCAGCATGCCCACTAGCATAAAAGCGCCCAGTACAACCAGCCAACCGTAGCGACCGCCCGCCGCCAGTTTTGCCAGCATCATCTCGCCCACGCCCTGGTTCATAAATACCGCGCTCAGCAAAATAAAGCCCAGCACTGAAATGGCAAGGTGAATATAGGTTTGGCGTATAAACGTGGCGCGATCGGCCTGGTGAGCAGATTGCGGGCCTTCAAATAAAGGTTTAAATGACATGCTAATGATCCCTCATATAGTTACAGCTGTAATAGTTACATGATGGACAAAATAGCACTGCGTCAACTGAGAGACAATCTGCGTGAAGGGTATTGGCTAACTTTTTGAATATTAATAAATATTTTGTATGTGACAGATACAAATCATAAAAAAAGCCAGCCTGGAAACCAGACTGGCTTTTTGACTTTTCAAGCCGGTGTTACATCGCTTTTTTGGTCAGCTCGATAACGCGCAGCTGCGCGATCGCTTTGGCCAGTTCCGCAGACGCCTGAGCGTAATCCACGTCGCCGTGAGAGCTCTTGATGTGCTCTTCCGCTTTGCGTTTCGCTTCCAGGGCTCGCGCTTCGTCGAGATCCTGGCCACGAATGGCGGTATCAGCCAGAACGGTCGTACTACCTGGCTGCACTTCAAGAATGCCGCCAGACAGGTAGATAAACTCTTCATGACCGTGCTGTTTCACGATGCGGATCATACCAGGCTTAATGGCGGTGAGCAGCGGGGCGTGACCCGGGTAAATACCCAGTTCACCTTCGCTACCCGTTACCTGGATTTTCTCGACCAGACCAGAGAACATTTGTTGCTCTGCGCTGACGACGTCCAGGTGGTAAGTCATTGCCATATCACCCTCCGATTAAGGCGTTAAAGTTTTTTGGCTTTTTCCACGGCTTCGTCGATGGAACCGACCATGTAGAACGCCTGCTCTGGCAGGTGATCGTATTCGCCGTCCATGATGCCTTTAAAGCCACGGATGGTGTCTTTCAGGGAAACGTATTTACCCGGAGAACCGGTGAATACTTCCGCTACGAAGAACGGCTGGGACAGGAAGCGCTGAATTTTACGTGCGCGTGCTACCACCAGTTTATCTTCTTCAGACAGTTCATCCATACCCAGGATGGCGATGATGTCTTTCAGTTCCTGATAACGCTGCAGGATGGACTGAACGCCACGCGCAGTGTCATAGTGTTCCTGACCAACAACCAGCGGATCCAGCTGACGGCTGGTGGAGTCCAGCGGGTCAACGGCCGGGTAGATACCCAGAGACGCGATCTGACGGCTCAGTACCACGGTTGCGTCTAAGTGCGCAAAGGTGGTTGCTGGGGATGGGTCAGTCAAGTCATCCGCAGGTACGTATACCGCCTGTACGGAGGTGATAGAACCGGTTTTGGTGGAGGTGATACGTTCCTGAAGAACACCCATCTCTTCCGCCAGAGTCGGCTGATAACCTACCGCTGAAGGCATACGACCCAGCAGTGCGGATACTTCCGTACCGGCCAGGGTATAACGATAGATGTTATCGACGAACAGCAGTACGTCACGGCCTTCGTCACGGAATTTCTCAGCCATGGTCAGGCCGGTCAGTGCAACGCGCAGACGGTTTCCCGGCGGCTCGTTCATCTGGCCATACACCAGGGATACTTTATCGATAACGTTGGATTCGGTCATTTCGTGGTAGAAGTCGTTACCCTCACGAGTACGTTCACCTACGCCCGCAAACACAGAGTAACCGGAGTGCTCGATCGCGATGTTACGAATGAGCTCCATCATGTTTACAGTTTTACCTACACCCGCACCACCGAACAGACCGACTTTACCGCCCTTAGCGAACGGACACATCAGGTCGATTACTTTGATACCGGTTTCCAGCAGTTCCTGAGAGTTTGACAGCTCTTCATAGGACGGTGCTGCGCGGTGGATAGCCCAACGCTCTTCTTCACCGATGTCGCCTTTCATGTCGACCGGTTGACCCAGTACGTTCATGATACGACCCAGTGTTGCTTTACCTACCGGGACTTCGATCGGGTGCTCGAGGTCTTTTACATCCAGACCACGGCGCAGGCCGTCAGAAGAACCCATTGCGATGGTACGCACGATACCGCCGCCGAGCTGCTGCTGAACTTCCAGCACCAGCACTTCATTACCATTCTGTACCTCAAGAGCTTCGTACACGCGCGGTACGGCATCCTGAGGGAATTCGACGTCAACTACGGCGCCGATTACCTGGACAATTTTTCCAGTAGCCATCTTGAATCCTCTACGAATTAACCTGGTTATACCGCGGATGCACCACCGACAATCTCGGTGAGTTCCTGAGTAATGCTGGCCTGACGAGCTTTGTTGTATACCAACTGCAGCTCTTTGATCAGGCTGCCGCCATTGTCGGTCGCGGCTTTCATCGCCACCATACGTGCGGCCTGCTCGCTGGCCAGGTTTTCTACAACACCTTGATAAACCTGAGACTCTACGTAGCGGCGCAGGAGAGTATCCAGCAGCGCTTTCGGATCGGGTTCATACAGGTAATCCCAGGATTTACGCTTCAGATCCTCATCTTCTGACGCAGGCAGCGGCAGCAGCTGAGTGATGGTAGGAACCTGAGACATGGTGTTGATAAATTTGTTGTTTACAATATAAAGCTTGTCCAGACGGCCTTCATCGTAAGCCTGCAACATCACTTTTACCGGGCCGATCAGTTCGGACAGGGAAGGGTTATCCCCCATGCCAGTGACCTGCGCGACGATGTTGCCGCCAACGGAATTGAAGAAAGAGACGCCTTTAGAGCCGATCATTGCGATATCGCACTGAACGCCTTTATCAGACCAACCTTTCATTTCCGCCAGAATTTTTTTGAACAGGTTAATGTTCAAGCCACCACACAGACCACGGTCTGTCGACACCACCAGGTAGCCCACGCGTTTAACGTCGCGTTCTTCCAGGTACGGGTGCTTATATTCCAGATTACCGTTTGCAAGGTGACCAATCACTTTGCGCATGGTTTCTGCATAAGGACGGCTGGCCGCCATACGTTCCTGCGATTTACGCATTTTGGAAGCGGCGACCATTTCCATCGCTTTAGTGATCTTCTGCGTGTTCTGGACGCTTGCGATCTTACTACGTATCTCTTTTGCGCCGGCCATGAGCTTCTCCTCAATGCCTTGCGGCCTGCCTTAAGGCAGGCCACCAGACGTTACCAGGATTGGGTTGCTTTGAAGGAATCGAGGATGCCTTTCAGCTTGCCTTCGATTTCGTCGTTATAGCCACCGGACTGGTTGATCTCTTGCATCAGTGGAGCGTGATCACGGTCGACGTAAGCCAGCAGAGCGGCTTCGAAGCTACCGATTTTCGACAATTCAACATCTGCCAGGTAACCACGTTCTGCTGCGAACAGAACCAGAGACTGCTGCGCAACAGACATCGGCGCATACTGTTTCTGTTTCAGCAGTTCGGTCACTTTCTGACCGTGGTCAAGCTGCTTACGGGTTGCATCGTCAAGGTCGGATGCAAACTGAGAGAACGCCGCCAGTTCACGATACTGCGCCAGTGCGGTACGGATACCACCGGACAGTTTTTTCATGATCTTGGTCTGCGCTGCACCACCTACACGGGATACGGAGATACCCGGGTTAACCGCAGGACGAATACCGGCGTTAAACAGGTTGGTTTCCAGGAAGATCTGACCATCGGTAATGGAAATTACGTTGGTCGGAACGAACGCAGAAACGTCACCCGCCTGGGTTTCGATAATCGGCAGAGCGGTCAGAGAACCGGTTTTCCCTTTCACTTCACCTTTGGTGAAGGCTTCAACGTATTCGGCGTTAACACGCGCAGCACGCTCCAGCAGACGGGAGTGGAGATAGAATACGTCGCCCGGGAATGCTTCACGTCCTGGCGGACGACGGAGCAGCAGGGAGATCTGACGGTATGCGACAGCCTGTTTAGACAGGTCATCATAAATGATCAGCGCATCTTCACCACGGTCACGGAAGTATTCGCCCATTGCGCAACCGGCATACGGCGCCAGGTATTGCAGTGCAGCGGATTCAGACGCGGTTGCCACAACAACGATGGTGTTAGCCAGCGCGCCGTGTTCTTCCAGCTTACGTACCACGTTAGAAATGGTGGACGCTTTCTGGCCGATAGCCACGTAGACACATTTGATACCGGAATCACGCTGGTTGATGATGGCATCGATTGCCAGCGCAGTTTTACCGGTCTGACGGTCACCGATGATCAGTTCACGCTGACCACGACCGATTGGGATCATGGCATCAACGGACTTATAACCAGTCTGTACTGGCTGATCAACGGACTGACGTTCGATAACGCCCGGCGCGATAGCTTCAACAGCGGAGAAGCCGTCGTTATCCAGCGCACCTTTACCGTCGATTGGCGCACCCAGGGTGTTAACCACACGACCCAGCAGGCCACGGCCAACCGGAACTTCCAGGATACGACCAGTACACTTAACTTTCATGCCTTCGGCAAGGTCAGCATACGGACCCATAACCACTGCACCAACGGAGTCGCGCTCCAGGTTCAGTGCGATAGCGTAACGGTTACCCGGCAGGGAAATCATTTCACCCTGCATACAATCGGCCAGGCCGTGGATGCGGATAACACCGTCGCTTACAGAAACAATAGTACCTTCGTTGTGAGCTTCACTCACAACACTGAACTGAGCAATGCGCTGCTTGATCAGTTCGCTGATTTCGGTGGAATTCAGTTGCATGCTCCAGTCCCCTTAAGACTGCAAGACGTCTGCAAGGCGTTCAAGACGGCCGCGTACGCTACCATCAATGACCATATCACCCGAGCGGATGATAATGCCTGCCATTACAGACTTATCGATATTGCAATTCAGCTTCACTTTGCGTGACAGACGTTTTTCCATCGCTGTGCTGATTTTCGCAAGCTGTTCTTCACTCAGTGCTGTCGCTGAAGTCACTTCGACTTCGGCAACCGCCTCGCTGGCGGCACGTAAATGAATAAACTGCTCAAGAACATCCGGGAGCACACGCAGACGACCATTTTCAGCCATAACCTTAATCAGGTTCTGGCCGTTTTCGTCCAGTTGCTCACCACAGACGGCGATAAACGACTTAGCGAGCGTTTCCGGCGCCATCGCGCCAGACAGAAGCTCTGCCATTTGTTCGTTTTTCGTCACTTCAGCGGTAAACGCCAGCATGTCCTGCCAGCGCTCTACACTGTTGTGTTCGACGGCAAAGTCAAAAGCTGCTTTGGCGTAGGGGCGAGCTACAGTAACAAATTCAGACATCAGCCCCTCCCTCCTTACAGTTCAGCGACAAGTTTGTCCACGATGTCGCTGTTAGCAGCTTCATCCACGGAACGTTCGATGATCTTCTCGGCGCCAGCAACAGCCAGGATAGCAACTTGCTTACGCAGTTCTTCGCGAGCACGTTTACGCTCAGCGTCGATTTCCGCCTGAGCCTGCGCCACGATTTTAGTACGTTCCTGTTCTGCTTCAGCTTTCACTTCGTCCAGGATCTGGGCGCGACGTTTGTTCGCCTGCTCGATGATAACCTGGGCTTCCGCTTTCGCTTTTTTCAGCTGGTCGGTCGCGTTGGCCTGTGCAAGGTCCAAATCCTTTTTAGCTCGTTCAGCAGAAGCAAGACCGTCAGCAATCTCTTTTTGACGTTTTTCGATGGCTGCCATTAACGGCGGCCATACGTACTTCATGCAGAACAGAACAAACAGGACAAACGCGATGGCCTGGCCGAGGATTGTTGCGTTAAGATTCACAGCACAATGCCTCTTATCTAGTTAACGTTCTGATATTGCTTTCTAATTCAAGCAACGCTTACTACGCGACAGCAAACATCACGTACAGACCCAGACCTACAGCGATCATTGGGATAGCATCCACCAGACCCATAACGATAAAGAACTGAGTACGCAGCAGTGGAATCAGATCCGGTTGACGCGCTGCGCCTTCCAGGAATTTGCCCCCGAGGATGCCGATACCGATCGCAGCACCGATTGCCGCCAGACCCATCATCACAGCGGCAGCCATGTACAGCAGATCCATATTCAGGTTTTCCATGACAGTCTCCAGTTTGTTTCAGTTAAAACGTAGTAGTGTTGGTAAATTAATGCTCTTCAGACGCCATCGACAGATAGACGATCGTCAGAACCATGAAGATGAAGGCTTGCAGCGTAATGATCAGGATGTGGAAAATGGCCCACGGCACATTCAGAATCCACTGTGACCACCACGGCAACAGACCAGCAATCAGAATGAAAATCAGCTCACCGGCATACATGTTACCGAACAGTCGCAGACCGAGAGAAACCGGTTTGGACAGCAGGCTGACCCCTTCAAGGATTAAGTTGACAGGAATGAAAGCCCAGTGATTGAACGGCTGCAGCGTCAACTCTTTCGTGAAGCCGCCGATGCCTTTCATTTTGATGCTGTAGAACAGAATCAGGATGAACACGCCCAGTGCCATAGACAGGGTAATGTTCACATCCGCAGACGGCACCACGCGCAGCGCCGGCAGGCCCAGTATATGCTCAGCAATATACGGCAGCAGGTCGATAGGCAGAAGGTCCATCAGGTTCATCAGGAAGACCCAGACGAAAATCGTCAGAGCCAGAGGAGCGATGAGCTTGCTTTTGCCATGGTACATGTCTTTGACACTGCCATGAACGAAGCCGATTACCAGCTCAATCGCGGTCTGAAATTTGCCTGGTACGCCGCTGGTTGCTCGTTTAGCAACGCTACGGAACATAAGCAGGAACAACAGACCCAGCACCACCGAGAAGAACATGGAGTCAATATTGAGCGTCCAGAAGGTGGCTGGGGGGTTATGCGGATCTACCAGCGAGAATGTACGCAGGTCCAGCTGAAGGTTATTCAGGTGGTGACCTATGTAATCCTGCGGCGTCATATTTTCAGAAGCCATGATGCCTTTTACCCTTTGTTGTTAATTACAGCGGGTGCCAGTATCTGAACCACCAGCACCAAAATCCATGTCACGATTAGCGGTAAGAACACCGCCTTCAAAACCGCCAACGCCACGATCAGTAACACCAGCATCGCCAACACCTTGAACGCTTCGCCAAACGCGAACGTCCAGGCAACTCGGCCCTTAGCCGGTGTATGTACCTGGTGGCGCCAGGCAAAAATCATAAACAACATGTTAGGCAGGAATACTGCCATACCTCCGCACGCGGAGGAAATGCCCCAGAAGGGGTCTTTGAGGCTGAACAGCAGTCCACTTGCTATTACTGCCAGGAGCTGAATGAACAGAAGCTTACGAGCAACGTTACGACTCACGAGCGACAATGACATCACGTTATTACTCCTGCTCCCTTTGAGGTATGCCGCGTGTCGTATAAAACGTTCTTTAAGGCTCAGAGTCAAGCATCAAAAAGCGGTCAAATTATACGGTGACGCCTCGTGATTTCAAACAATAAGTAGCAAAAAGGTGAATAAATGTTTAAATATTTTTCCTCACCTCTATTTTCGCGATTTTTGTGAAAGTGTGAACGATCGAACAAAAGTGCAAATACCGCGAAAACACTGACTATAAAGCGTGCACTAGATCACATAATAAACATTTTTGATGATGCACTCATAAGATTAGCCTCAATTCATAACTTGCCAGCGTTTTGATCTTAAAGGCAATTAGAGACAACTCTTTTCAAAAATGACACACACACCTTAAAAACAGCTTATTGACATTTATAATAATAAATTAACATCAGCGTTTCATTCAGCAAATCGACTGCTAGGACCCTGATATTTTCCACGTTGACTATTTTATTGGTTAACAAAAAGAGCCACGTTAAATTTCAGATATCCCGCAGTTAAAATGTCGTTAAATGTAACTGAATGTTCCACCGCTTTTGTCGCTTCTTTTTAACAAAATCAGGGTCAGTTTTTTCCGACATTTTTTGATAAAAGTTAACTTTTGTTTGCTCTAATTGTCACCAGATGGCGTTCGCCTTCGAGGTGTGGAACGCGCAGTTCAACAATGTTTTCTACGGAAAATTCAGTCGGTAACTGACTGATCTCATCATCTGGCCTCTGCCCTTTCAGGGCGTAGAAGCGGCCATTCTCCGCTGGTAAGTGCTTACACCAGCTCACCATGTCTGTCAGTGACGCAAACGCACGGCTGATGACGCCATCAAACGGGGGCTCCGCAGGGAATTCTTCCACACGGCTTTGCACCGGCGTGATGTTCTCAAGCTTCAGCTCATGCTGCACCTGGCGCAGGAAACGTATGCGCTTACCCAGGCTGTCGAGCAATGTGAAATGCGATTCAGGGCGAACGATAGAGAGTGGGACGCCTGGCAACCCCGGGCCCGTTCCGACATCGATAAAACGTTGACCATGCAAATGCGGCGCAACCACGATGCTGTCCAGAATATGTCGAATTAACATCTCGTTAGGATCGCGTACGGACGTCAGGTTGTACGCTTTGTTCCATTTGTTCAGCATATCGACATAGGCCACCAGCTGACTTTTCTGGTGATCGGTGAGCGAAATACCTGCTTCATCCAGCAGACGAGAGAGTTTGTTAATCACGAAAGATACCTGTTGGGGATAATTTGCCGGATGTTGGCTTAACCTTATCCGGCTGACGAATTTGTAGGGCGGCAAGCAAAACGCCGTCGCCCAAAACCGTTATTACGCGCTGCGGCGCAGCATACCTTGTTTTTTCAGCCAAACCAGCAAAATTGAGATGGCGGCAGGGGTAATCCCGGAAATTCGTGACGCCTGACCAATTGAAACCGGTTTATGGTCGTTCAGTTTGGCGATCACTTCGTTGGAAAGACCGTTAACCTGACGGTAATCGAGCGTCGCAGGCAACAGCGTATTTTCGTTACGCTGCTGTTTTTCAATCTCATCCTGCTGACGCGCGATGTAACCTTCGTATTTCACCTGAATCTCAACCTGTTCAGCGGCCTGAGCATCGTCCAGCGCTGGCGCGAATGGTGTCAATGCAGTTAACTGTTCGTAGGTCATTTCCGGGCGACGGAGGAGATCTTCGCCGCTGGCTTCACGTGACAGAGGCGCACTCAGGTGAGTATTCACTTCGCCTGCAGACTCAGAGGATGGTGCAACCCAGGTCGTTTTCAGACGCTGCCGTTCACGCTCAATGTTCTCCAGCTTCTCGTTGAAGCGCGCCCAACGCACGTCATCCACCAGACCCAGTTCACGGCCAGCTTCGGTCAGACGCAGATCGGCATTGTCTTCGCGAAGCATCAGGCGATATTCCGCGCGAGAAGTGAACATACGGTACGGTTCTTTGGTACCCAGCGTGCAGAGATCGTCAACCAGTACGCCAAGGTAGGCTTGATCGCGACGCGGCGCCCAGCCCTCTTTCTCCGCAGAAAAACGGGCGGCGTTCAGACCGGCAAGCAGACCCTGTGCGGCGGCTTCTTCGTAACCGGTGGTGCCGTTGATCTGGCCGGCAAAGAACAGACCGTGGATAAATTTGCTTTCCAGCGTCGGTTTCAGGTCACGCGGATCGAAGAAGTCATATTCAATGGCATAACCCGGACGAACGATCTTCGCATTTTCCATCCCCTGCATTGAGCGGACGATTTGCATCTGCACATCAAACGGCAGGCTGGTGGAGATACCGTTCGGGTAAATTTCGTTGGAGGTCAGCCCTTCCGGCTCCAGGAAGATCTGGTGCTGATTTCGGTCGGCGAAGCGCATGACTTTGTCTTCGATAGACGGGCAGTAACGTGGGCCAATACCTTCAATCACGCCCGCATACATTGGGCTGCGATCGAGGTTATTGCGGATCACGTCGTGGGTTTTCTCGTTAGTGTGCGTGACATAGCACGGCACCTGGCGTGGATGCTGGGACGCATCGCCGAGGAACGAGAAGACCGGCATTGGATTGTCGCCATGCTGTTGTGCCAGCACGCTGAAGTCGATTGTGCGCGCGTCGATACGCGGCGGGGTGCCCGTTTTCAGACGGCTCACGCGCAGCGGCAGTTCACGCAGGCGACGCGAGAGCGGAATGGATGGCGGATCGCCGGCACGGCCACCGCTGTAGTTATCCAGCCCGATATGAATTTTGCCGTCGAGGAAAGTCCCGACAGTCAGCACAACCGCTTTGGCACGGAATTTCAGCCCCATCTGGGTAACTGCGCCGACCACGCGATCGTTTTCCACAATCAGATCTTCAACCGCCTGCTGGAAGATCATCAGGTTCGGTTGGTTCTCCAGCGCGGTACGTACGGCCTGGCGATAGAGCACGCGGTCTGCCTGAGCTCGGGTAGCGCGTACCGCCGGCCCTTTGCTCGCGTTTAGTATCCTAAACTGGATGCCTGCATGGTCGATCGCGGTGGCCATCAGGCCGCCCAGTGCATCCACTTCTTTTACCAGGTGTCCTTTCCCAATGCCGCCAATCGCCGGGTTGCAGCTCATTTGCCCCAGAGTGTCGATATTGTGTGTCAAAAGCAGGGTCTGCTGACCCATTCGCGCTGCGGCCATCGCGGCCTCAGTGCCTGCATGACCCCCGCCAATGATGATGACGTCAAAAGGATCCTGATAAAACATGGTGGTCTGCCTCGCATTACGCGGTTTGATGATGGATTGAAGTCCGGGCGTGGATTCTACTCAACTTTAGTCGATCGAGAAAGCGTCTGGATCTTTGCTATTTAAAAGAAGATCTTTTTATTTAGAGATCTGTTCTATTGTGATCTCTTATTAGGATCGCCAGTCTCTGTGGATAAGTGCGATCCTGTATTTAAGATCAAAAGCTTAAGAAGGATCACTATCTGTGAATGATCGGTGATCCTGTTCCGTATAAGCTGGGATCAAAACGGGGAGTTATACACAACTCAAAAACTAACCAGCCGTTGTTCTTTGGATAACTACCGGTTGATCCAAGGTTTTGACCAGGTTTATCCACAGAATAAAGTTGGATCTTTACAAATCTCTGAGCCGATCTGCCCAGGATCCGACCCAAATTTCCGCGGGATCTTCAGGAATGTCATGTTCAAGGACATTAATCTTGAGCGTTTCACCGACCTGTTTCGCACCGCAGGCGGTCAATTCGGTGTCTAATTTATCGATAGCACCGCAGAAGGTGTCGTATTCACGGCTGCCAATGCCGATTGAACCGAAGCGTACCTGTGAAAGGTCGGGTTTCTGTTCCCGAAGATCGTTATAAAAGGGCTGCAGGTTGTCGGGAATGTCACCGGCACCGTGCGTAGAGCTGATAATCAGCCAGATACCCGACGCAGAGAGATCCTCTAATAAAGGACCATGCAGCGTTTGGGTCGAAAAACCTGCGTCTTCCAGCTTTTCAGCCAGATGTTCCGCCACATACTCGGCGCTGCCAAGTGTGCTTCCGCTGATGAGTGTGATATCTGCCATAACCGCCACCTTTATTAAGAGTGGCGTATTGTACGCTGTGAACCGTCTGGGATCTACCTGTGGAAAAGTGCGGGATTAAAAAAGCCGATCACGGCTTGATGGTACGCATGATCGGGTTCTGCAGGACGATCAGTGTTTCGGTGGACTGAATTTCATCAATTGTTTGGATCTTGTTGATAAGTACGTGCTGCAACGCGTCGATCGAACGGCACATCACTTTAATAAAGATGCTGTAATGCCCGGTGGTGTAGTACGCCTCGGTAACTTCATCCAGGCTTTCCAGCCGCGCCAGTGCGGACGGATAGTCTTTCGCGCTCTTCAATATAATGCCGATAAAGCACCCGACGTCGTATCCAAGCTGTTTTGGGCTGACGTCAACCCGCGCGCCGGTGATTATGCCCGCTTGCTTCATTTTTTCGACGCGAACGTGAATGGTGCCAGGGCTGACGCCGAACTGTTTGGCTAATTCCGCATAGGCGGTACGCGCATTCGCCATTAAGGCGTCAAGGATGCCGCGGTCCAGATTGTCGATCTGATAATTTTCCATAGCTTTTTCTTATGAAGAATGATGATTCTTTCTATTTTAGCGCCTGTTTTTAACGAATCAAAAGTGAACTCGCCTTTTTATCTGTTGATTATTGAATATGACCCTCATTCTGTTGCTTAATCATAACCAACAGGACGCAGGAGTAATAAAAAATGAAAACCGCTTACATCGCAAAACAACGCCAGATTAGTTTCGTAAAATCCTTTTTCTCACGTCAGCTAGAAGAAAAGTTGGGCCTGATTGAAGTCCAGGCACCGCTGCTGAGCCGCGTAGGGGACGGGACGCAGGACAACCTTTCTGGTTGCGAAAAAGCGGTACAGGTAAAAGTGAAAGCGCTGCCAGAGGCCCAGTTTGAAGTGGTGCACTCTCTGGCTAAGTGGAAACGTCAAACCCTGGGGCAGCACGACTTCAGCGCGGGCGAAGGGCTCTACACGCACATGAAAGCCCTTCGCCCCGATGAAGACCGCCTTTCGCCAATCCACTCCGTTTACGTTGACCAGTGGGACTGGGAACGTGTGATGGGAGATGGCGAGCGCCATCTCGGTACCCTGGAAAGTACCGTGAAGGCGATTTGGGCTGGAATTAAAGAAACGGAAGCGGCAGTAAGCAAAGAGTTTGGCCTGGCACCGTTCCTGCCAGAACAGATCCACTTTGTGCACAGCCAGACACTGTTAAGCCGTTATCCGGATCTCGACGCGAAAGGTCGTGAACGTGCGATTGCCAAAGAACTGGGTGCCGTCTTCCTGATTGGGATCGGTGGTAAGCTCTCTGATGGGCAGCGCCACGACGTCCGTGCGCCGGATTATGATGACTGGAGCACGCAGGTGGAATCCGGTCTGGCGGGCCTGAACGGCGATATCCTGGTGTGGAACCCCATTCTGGAAGATGCGTTCGAGCTCTCTTCTATGGGGATCCGCGTTGATGCAAAAGCGCTGCAACACCAGTTACAGTTGACCGGCGACGAAGAGCGTCTGCAACTGGAGTGGCACCAGGCGCTGCTGCGCGGTGAAATGCCGCAGACCATCGGTGGCGGGATTGGTCAGTCACGCCTGACCATGCTGCTGCTGCAACTCTCCCACATTGGGCAGGTTCAGTGCGGCGTATGGCCAGCGCAGGTTCGTGAAGGCGTCTCTTCCCTGCTGTAAGATTTACCGCCGCCAGCGTCTGAGCAGGCGGCTACGCAACCCGGTATCAAAGCGCCAGATGTGGTCAAAGATGCGCATGATGCCGGGTTTGCCATGCGCAGACATCGCCACCGCGTGAAAACGGTGCTGATGTTTTCGCTGTAACTCCCCTACCTTATTCACCACCTCATCCGGCAGCCGCTGGGCAATAAAGTCTGAAATCACCACCGCATCGGCATCCTGCCAGGCCGGATTTTCCAGTCGTTCGACGATGGCGCGAAAACAACTCGCCATATCAGTGCCGCCGCGAAAACGCTGGCTCAGGAAACGGATTGCCTGTTCGATCCCCTGCGGGCCGGTCAGTTCGTAGCGCACCACTTCGCTGGAAAACAACATAATGAAGCAGCGGCGGTTATCCGCCAGCGCCACACGCATCATCGCAAGACAAAAGGCTTTCGCGCACTGCTCGTTAAAGCCGCCCATTGAGCCTGAGGTATCTACGCAGACGATAAACGGCCCGCGTGGTTGTTCGTCTACATCCTGATGTACCACCGGGCGTTCGGTGATTTTCTCATGCCACGCGTCTCCGTGCAGTCGGTAGGTGAGAAGCTGTTTCTCCACCAGCCGCCGGTAAAACTCATACTCCAGCTCGGTAATGCCGAGCGTAGCGAGTTCCGGCGGCAACAGACGCAGAATGTCATCGCTCTGTTGAATGCCGTCGACCTGCTCTGGCACCGTCGACGGTTCGCGCACCAGCGTGCGGAAGGTTTCCATCGGCGCATCTTTTTTGGGCACCGATTTTGCTTCGCGCGATCGCCCCAGTTGATCGGCCAGTTGCATCAGTTCCGGCTGCTGACTGAGGAAATCGCCATATTTCACGATCAACTGATAATCACCGCGCTTTAGCTGCCCGGCGCTCATATCCCACAGGCGACCGGCGGCGTTTTCGTTCTCCACCAGCACTGGCTCCAGCTGGCCGCTTAAGGTCATGCGCTCCTGAACTTCGCTCAGCAACTGTTCCCGTTCGCCTTCCAGTAACTGCTGGTTAAGTGATGTCGCCTGTACCACCAGGCTCAGCCGCCAGCGTTGCAGAAATAGCGTATGCAGCGCCGGGGTAAAGGTGGGATTATGCGTCGCCAGTTGCTGCGCCTGCTCGGCGTAGGGTGAGCGCACCTTTCTCAGCAACGCCAGGATCTGCGGCAGCTGCGCATTGATTTGCTGTGTGGAGAAGGTCTGACATTGCTGATAACAGAGCACTTCTTCTTCCAGCTCTGGCGGCACATGCGTGCCTTTAAGCGTGCTTTTCAGGTTTTCACGCCAGCGGGGCAGGTCTTCCGTAATGGCGCTTTTCAGGCGCGGGAATTTCTTAAAGAATGCCGATAGCTGTGGTGACGCCAGCAGGGCGATGATCGTCTCTTCGATCAATCCCTCTTCGCTGACCGCCAGCATCACATTGAGCGTATCGATCGTCAGCATTGCTGGGCCTGTTTGATCTGCGCCGCGACATCCTGCAGGCTGGCTTCGATCTGTGCCAGCCAGTCGCTATGAATGAACAGGCATTTTTGCTGATCGTTAAAACTGAGATGCTGTCGATGCCACTCTTCCGCCAGTTCGTCGAGCTGCTGTTTGATTTCGGCAGGCATGTTCTGTTGGCTTTCTGTTCCCGGCAACGCCAGGCGTGAGCCCTGCAAACTGATATCACGCACGACCAGATGCTGCGCGTTATCCACTTCCATATTCAGCGTCTGCGCAAAACCTATGCCATTGAGTTTACCGCGGATTTCGCCGCCTTTCTCCAGCCAGTGCGCCAGCACCTGACGCTCGAAGGTGATGTGAATAACGTCGATATCGTGCAATTTCAGCGGTTTTTGCAGCAGTAACGTGACCGTCGGGCTTTGTACTTCAGGTGGAAGCTCATAGTGCGGTTTACGGCTGAACATACCACCCAGTCGGTTCACTTTGAGCGCGGTTTTGTCACTTTCCTGCTGCTGAAGCTGCAAACGATGCTGAGTAATGGCGCTCAGGCGATTCAGCATGGATTGCTGTTGCCAGGCGTGTCCGGTCATCAATATTTCAAGCTGCTGTTGCATTAAATTGCGGCTTTGCGCGTCATGCCACAGGCACTCTTTAAGCAAAATAAGATCGATAGGCGCAATGGCGTCGCGCCCACTGAAGAATGCGCAGGCCTGCAACAGGCGAATCGCTTTCTTCCAGCGACGGTCGGAGACGTAGGGCGCATTTGGCAGCGTATCAAGCTGCTGGCGCAGGGTGAAGATCAGTTCAAAAACGGCATCCGTCAGTTTGACCTGGCCTATGTCTTTTTGCCACTGGAAGAACTCTTCATCGGTAACCTGAAGGCCTGGTGCTACCGGGTTTTCATTCTCATCCTGCTGGTTTACGAGCATGGAACGGAAGTTGCCTTTTTCCTGCACTTTGTCGAGCCACAGGCGAATGAGCATGCGGTCATACAGCGCTTCAAGGCTGCTTTCTGCTTCAGGGAGTTCGTTCGATGCGGCCACCAGCAGGCGCATCGGGATTTTCTCGACCGTCGCGCCGTTGCGGAAATGGCGTTCGTTGATTGCGGTCAGCAGGGTGTTCAGTATCGCCGGGCCAGCTTTCCAGATCTCATCAAGAAAGACAATTTCCGCTTCCGGTAAATAGCCTGCGGTCAGACGCTCATAGCGCCCTTCATCTTTTAACGCCTGGATGGAAAGTGGGCCAAATACTTCTTCCGGCGTGGAGAAGCGGGTCATCAGATATTCAAAGGCGCGCGCGTGTTGAAACGCGAACTTAATGCGTCGCGCAATCAGGCTCTTGGCGATACCTGGCGGGCCAAGCAAAAACACGCTCTCGCCGCTGAGCGCCGCCAGCAGGCACAGGCGGATAGCGTGACTGCGTTCATACAGCCCTTTCTCAAGCGCGCTACTCAGGCGCGAAATTCTTTCTGCTAATAAATGTGATTGGGCCATAATTGAGTTGCATCCTTTCGCCGAACATACGGCTAACTGAGCGAGTATAGACGTTTCATGGACGAGGATAATAGGCTGAAGAAGCGCTTCATTTTCTTTGCGCCAGGTTAATATGAATTCACATAAGGGTACGATTTTGCGATTAATCGTGCATACTGTGCGCTTTTCGTGGGCCAAGGGACCAGGCACTCATTTGTTTTACAAACGAAAGACTAGTCTATGAGCACTGATAAGAAGCAATCTTTGTCGGCGATAACCCTCGCTGCCATTGGGGTGGTATACGGCGATATCGGCACCAGCCCTCTTTATACTCTTCGAGAATGTTTGTCCGGGCAGTTTGGTTTTGGCGTTGAACGTGACGCGGTTTTTGGCTTTCTGTCATTAATCTTCTGGCTGCTGATCTTTGTTGTATCCATTAAGTACCTGACCTTCGTCATGCGCGCAGATAACGCCGGTGAGGGGGGGATCCTGACGCTAATGTCTTTGGCGGGACGCAACACGTCGGCTAAAACCACCTCGTTCCTGGTGATAATCGGATTGATTGGCGGCAGCTTCTTCTATGGGGAAGTGGTCATTACGCCTGCGATTTCGGTGATGTCGGCCATTGAAGGCCTGGAAATTGTCGCGCCGCAGCTTGATAGCTGGATAGTGCCGCTCTCAATCCTGGTGCTGACGCTGCTGTTTATGATTCAGAAGCACGGTACCGGCATGGTGGGCAAACTCTTCGCCCCGATTATGCTGGCGTGGTTCCTGATTCTGGCGGTGCTGGGCGTGCGTAGCATTATCGGAAACCCGGAAGTCCTTCAGGCGCTCAATCCAGTTTGGGCGGTACACTTCTTCCTTGAATATAAGATGGTGTCGTTTGTGGCGCTGGGGGCGGTTGTCCTCTCCATTACCGGGGTAGAAGCGCTGTATGCGGATATGGGCCACTTCGGTAAATTCCCGATTCGTTTAGCCTGGTTCTCTGTGGTGCTGCCGTCTTTGACGCTGAACTACTTTGGTCAGGGCGCGCTGCTTTTGAAGCATCCGGAAGCGATTAAGAACCCGTTCTTCCTGCTCGCGCCAGAATGGGCGTTGATCCCGCTGCTGATTCTGGCGGCGCTGGCGACGGTTATCGCCTCGCAGGCGGTTATTTCCGGTGTCTTCTCTCTGACTCGCCAGGCGGTGCGTCTGGGGTATCTCTCTCCGATGCGCATCATCCACACCTCCGAGATGGAGTCCGGGCAGATTTACATCCCGTTCATCAACTGGCTGCTCTATTTCTCCGTGGTGATTGTGATTATCAACTTCGAGCACTCCAGTAATCTGGCGGCGGCATACGGTATTGCGGTGACCGGCACTATGGTGCTGACCTCGATTCTGTCGACCACCGTGGCGCGTAAAAACTGGCACTGGAATAAGTTCCTTGTGGCGTTCATTCTGGTCGCCTTCCTGTGTATCGATATTCCGCTGTTCTCGGCGAACCTCGATAAAATCGTCTCCGGCGGCTGGCTGCCGCTGAGCCTCGGTACGGTGATGTTTATCGTGATGACGACCTGGAAAAGCGAGCGCTTCCGTCTGCTGCGTCGTATGCATGAGCACGGCAACTCTCTGGAAGCGATGATCGCCTCGCTGGAGAAATCACCGCCGGTTCGCGTTCCGGGCACCGCGGTATATATGTCGCGCGCGCTGAACGTGATTCCATTTGCCATGATGCACAACCTCAAGCACAACAAGGTGCTGCATGAGCGTGTGATCTTACTGACGCTGCGCACGGAAGATGCGCCTTACGTCCACAACGTGCGTCGTGTGCAGATTGAACAGCTTTCGCCGACCTTCTGGCGGGTGGTTGCCAGCTATGGCTGGCGCGAAACGCC
The DNA here is from genome assembly GCF_965231525.1 of Pseudocitrobacter faecalis. NCBI lineage: Bacteria > Pseudomonadati > Pseudomonadota > Gammaproteobacteria > Enterobacterales > Enterobacteriaceae > Pseudocitrobacter > Pseudocitrobacter faecalis. The sequence goes on from NZ_CBDDNJ010000002.1 coordinate 4,480,711, forward strand.
GAATGTGGAAGAGGTCTTCCACCGTTGCGGCCTTGAAGGGTTAAGCTGTCGAATGATGGAAACCTCGTTCTTTATGTCGCATGAATCGCTGATTGTCGGTAAACGCCCGTGGTATTTGCGCCTGCGCGGTAAGCTTTATCTGCTGCTGCAGCGAAACGCCCTGCGCGCGCCGGATCAGTTTGAAATCCCACCGAACCGGGTAATCGAACTGGGTACCCAGGTCGAGATTTAACGCCAGTCAAAACGCCGGGAAGGTTTATCACCTCCCGGCGTTTCTCTTTCTACTCTTCACTTTTTACATCGCGAGCGAAACGTTTCGACGACGATCACAATTCTGTTACGTCATGTTGGTTTTCTGCTCACTCTTAAGATTAAACTTACAACAGCGAAACGTTTCGCTAGTGGAGCAAGAAAATGAAGAAAGGCACGGTACTTAATTCTGAGATCTCATCGGTTATCTCCCGCCTGGGGCATACCGATACGCTGGTGGTGTGTGATGCAGGTTTACCCATCCCACGCAGTACAACGCGTATCGATATGGCATTAACCCAGGGCGTTCCCACCTTTATGCAGGTGCTGGACGTGGTGACCCGTGAAATGCAGGTTGAGGCCGCCATTCTCGCCTCGGAGATTAAACAACATAATCCGCAACTCCACGAAACGTTGCTCAAATTCATCGGGCAACTGCAACAACACCAGGGAAATACCATAGAAATTCGTTACACCACCCATGAGCAGTTTAAAAAACAAACCGCAGACAGTCAGGCGGTGATTCGCAGCGGGGAGTGTTCCCCGTATGCGAACATTATTCTCTGTGCTGGCGTCACCTTCTGAGGCCAACATGGACGCATTACTGCAATTAAAAGGTATCGATAAATCCTTCCCGGGCGTGAAAGCCCTCTCTGGCGCGGCGTTAAATGTTTATGCGGGCCGTGTGATGGCGCTGGTGGGCGAAAACGGCGCCGGTAAATCCACGATGATGAAAGTGCTGACCGGTATCTACTCTCGCGATGCCGGTTCGTTGTTATGGTTGGGCAAAGAAACGACCTTCAGCGGGCCGAAAGCATCGCAGGAGGCCGGGATTGGCATTATCCACCAGGAGCTGAACCTGATCCCGCAGCTCACCATTGCGGAAAACATCTTCCTGGGCCGCGAGTTTGTGAATCGCTTTGGCAAAATCGACTGGAAGAAGATGTATGCCGAAGCAGACGTGCTGCTGGCAAAACTCAACCTGCGCTTTAAAAGTGACCGGCTGGTGGGCGAGCTCTCCATCGGCGACCAGCAGATGGTGGAAATTGCCAAGGTACTGAGCTTTGAGTCGAAAGTCATCGTGATGGATGAACCGACCGATGCGCTGACTGATACCGAAACCGAATCCCTGTTCCGCGTCATTCGCGAGCTGAAATCGCAGGGGCGCGGCATTGTCTATATCTCCCACCGCATGAAAGAAATCTTCGAGATTTGCGATGACGTGACCGTATTCCGCGATGGGCAGTTTATCGCCGAGCGGGAAGTTTCCTCGCTAACAGAAGATTCGCTGATCGAAATGATGGTAGGCCGTAAGCTCGAAGATCAATATCCGCGCCTTGATAAAGCGCCGGGTGAGATCCGCCTGAAGGTCGATAACCTGTGTGGCTCGGGCGTTGAAAATGTCTCCTTCACGCTGCGCAAAGGTGAAATTCTTGGCGTTGCGGGCCTGATGGGGGCCGGACGCACGGAGTTGATGAAAGTGCTGTACGGCGCGCTGCCGCGCAGCAGTGGATATGTCACGCTCGACGGCCACGAAGTGGTGGCGCGTTCACCGCAGGATGGTCTGGCGAACGGCATCGTCTATATCTCTGAAGACCGCAAGCGTGACGGTTTAGTACTCGGCATGTCGGTAAAAGAGAATATGTCGCTGACGGCGCTGCGCTACTTCAGCCACGCGGGCGGCAGCCTGAAGCATAAAGATGAACAGCAGGCGGTGAGCGATTTTATCCGTCTGTTTAACGTCAAAACGCCATCAATGGAACAGGCCATCGGCCTGCTCTCCGGTGGCAATCAGCAGAAAGTGGCTATCGCGCGTGGCCTGATGACGCGCCCGAAAGTGCTGATCCTCGACGAACCTACGCGTGGCGTAGATGTTGGCGCGAAGAAAGAGATTTATCAGCTTATCAACCAGTTCAAGGCCGATGGTCTGAGCATTATTCTGGTCTCCTCCGAGATGCCGGAAGTTCTGGGGATGAGCGATCGCATTATTGTGATGCATGAAGGGCATCTCGGCGGTGAATTTACACGCGAGCAGGCCACCCAGGAAGTATTAATGGCTGCCGCTGTGGGCAAGCTTAACCGTGTGAATCAGGAGTAAAGAAGATGACAAACCAGGCTGTCGCTGGTCGCCGTTATTTCACCAAAGCATGGCTGATGGAGCAAAAATCGCTGATCGCGCTGCTGGTGCTGATTGCCATCGTCTCGACCATGAGCCCCAACTTTTTTACCGTCAATAACCTGTTCAACATCCTGCAACAGACATCCGTCAACGCCATTATGGCGGTGGGGATGACGCTGGTGATTTTAACCTCCGGGATCGACCTGTCCGTCGGCTCCCTGCTGGCGTTAACCGGTGCTGTCGCAGCCTCGATTGTCGGCCTTGAAGTCAATGCGCTGGTGGCGGTAGCTGCCGCGCTGGCGCTCGGTGGCGCAATCGGCGCGGTGACCGGGGTGATTGTCGCGAAAGGCCGCGTTCAGGCGTTCATCGCCACGCTGGTGATGATGCTTCTGCTGCGCGGGGTGACCATGGTGTACACCAACGGCAGTCCGGTGAATACCGGCTTTACGGATAACGCCGATCTGTTCGGCTGGTTCGGGATTGGCCGCCCGCTGGGCATCCCGACGCCGGTGTGGATCATGGCGATTGTCTTCCTGGCGGCCTGGTACATGCTGCACCATACGCGTCTTGGTCGCTATATCTATGCGCTGGGCGGTAACGAAGCAGCAACGCGTCTTTCCGGGATCAGCGTCAATAAAATCAAAATCATCGTCTACGCGTTGTGCGGTTTGCTGGCGTCGCTGGCGGGCGTTATCGAAGTGGCGCGTCTCTCTTCTGCACAGCCGACAGCAGGCACGGGCTACGAGCTGGATGCTATCGCAGCGGTTGTGTTGGGCGGCACCAGCCTTGCGGGCGGTAAAGGTCGCATTGTTGGGACGCTGATCGGCGCACTGATTCTCGGTTTCCTGAATAATGGTTTGAATTTGCTCGGCGTTTCTTCCTATTACCAGATGATCGTTAAAGCAGTGGTGATTTTGCTGGCGGTGCTGGTAGACAACAAAAAGCAGTAACTCACGACTCTACAGGACATCTTAACTATGAATATGAAAAAACTGGCTACCCTGGTTTCTGCTGTTGCGCTGAGCGCCACCGTCAGCGCAAACGCGATGGCGAAAGACACCATCGCGCTGGTCATCTCTACCCTGAATAACCCGTTCTTCGTATCGCTGAAGGATGGCGCGCAGAAAGAAGCCGACAAACTGGGCTACAACCTGGTCGTGCTGGATTCGCAGAACAACCCGGCGAAAGAGCTGGCGAACGTGCAGGATCTCACCGTGCGCGGTGCGAAAATTCTGCTGGTCAACCCGACGGATTCCGACGCCGTGGGTAACGCCATCAAAATGGCTAACCAATCTAAAATTCCGGTAATCACCCTCGACCGCGTAGCGTCCAAAGGTGAAGTGGTCAGCCATATCGCGTCTGATAACGTGCTGGGCGGAAAAATCGCCGGTGATTACATTGCGAAGAAAGCCGGTGAAGGCGCCAAAGTGATTGAATTACAGGGTATCGCCGGAACCTCTGCCGCGCGCGAGCGTGGTGAAGGTTTCCAGCAGGCCGTGGCCGCGCACAAATTTAACGTGCTGGCGAGCCAACCGGCTGATTTCGACCGCACTAAGGGGCTGAACGTCATGCAGAACCTGCTGACGGCGCATCCGGATGTACAGGCCGTATTTGCTCAGAACGACGAAATGGCGCTGGGTGCACTGCGTGCGCTGCAAACTGCAGGTAAATCCGATGTGATGGTTGTCGGGTTTGACGGCACGCCAGATGGCGAAAAAGCAGTAAATGATGGCAAACTGGCAGCGACTATTGCTCAGTTGCCAGAGCAGATCGGCGCAAAAGGCGTTGAAACTGCGGATAAGGTCCTGAAAGGTGAGAAAGTTCAGGCTAAATATCCGGTTGACCTGAAACTGGTCATTAAGCAATAAGTCACCATCGGGCCACAAAAGGCTTGAGGGACAAACTATAAAGAAAAGCAGGGCACGCGCCACCCGGCAACGGGTGGCGCACTTATCGGACACGCTGAAATGAAAACCGCAGGCAAACTCGTCGTTCTTGGCAGCATCAATGCCGATCACATCCTTAATCTTGACTCTTTCCCGACGCCGGGTGAAACCGTCACCGGCAACCAGTATCAGGTCGCTTTTGGCGGCAAAGGTGCCAACCAGGCGGTGGCTGCCGGGCGCAGCGGCGCGAATATCGCGTTTATTGCCTGTACAGGTGAAGATGATATTGGCGAACGCGTGCGTCAACAGCTGGCCAACGATCGCATCGACGTGGCACCGGTAAGCGTTATTGCGGGGGAATCGACCGGCGTGGCGCTGATTTTCGTTAACGGCGAAGGCGAAAACGTCATTGGTATTCATGCGGGCGCAAATGCGGCACTGTCGCCTGCATTGGTTGAAGCACAGAAAACGCGTATTGCACAGGCGGATGCACTGCTGATGCAGCTGGAATCACCGCTGGAAAGCGTCATGCTGGCAGCTAAAATTGCCCATCAGCACCAGACGCAGGTGATTTTAAATCCCGCCCCGGCGCGTGAGCTGTCTGATGAACTGCTGGCGCTGGTGGACATTATCACGCCGAATGAAACGGAAGCTGAAAAGTTAACCGGCATCCGCGTGGAAAACGATGACGATGCGGCGAAAGCGGCACAGGCGTTGCACAGCAAAGGCATTGATACCGTTATCATCACCCTGGGCAGCCGTGGCGTGTGGGCAAGCGTCAAGGGTGAAGGTCAACGCGTGCCGGGCTTTAAAGTGCAGGCTATTGATACCATCGCCGCCGGAGATACCTTTAACGGTGCGCTGATCACTGCACTGCTGGAAGATAAAACACTGAACGAGGCGATCCGGTTTGCGCACGCGGCGGCGGCCATTGCCGTCACCCGTAAAGGCGCGCAGCCTTCCGTTCCCTGGCGTGAAGAGATCGACGAATTTCTGAATCAGCAGAGGTAATGTTTGGCTACCATGAAAGATGTCGCTCGCGTTGCGGGCGTTTCAACCTCTACCGTTTCTCACGTCATTAATAAAGACCGCTACGTCAGTGAAGCGATCACTGAAAAAGTTGATGCGGCCATCAAAAGCCTGAACTACGCGCCATCCGCGATAGCGCGAAGCCTCAAACTGAATCAAACCCGCACTATCGGCATGCTGATCACGGCCAGTACCAATCCATTCTATTCGGAGCTGGTGCGGGGCGTAGAGCGCAGTTGTTTTGAGCGCGGTTACAGCCTGGTACTGTGCAATACCGAAGGCGACGAGCAGCGAATGAACCGCAACCTGGAGACGCTAATGCAAAAACGCGTTGATGGGTTATTGCTGTTATGCACCGAAACGCATCAGCCATCGCAGGAGATTATGCAGCGTTATCCGTCCATTCCGACGGTGATGATGGACTGGGCGCCGTTCGATGGTGACAGCGATCTGATACAGGATAACTCTTTGCTGGGCGGTGACATGGCAACACGTTATCTCATCGAACAGGGCCACACTCGCATCGCCTGTATCGCCGGGCCGCTGGATAAAACGCCGGCGCGTCTGCGTCTGGAAGGATATCGCTCAGCTATGCAGCATGCGGGGCTTCCCGTTCCTGACGGATATGTGATAACCAGTAACTTTGAATTCGGCGGTGGTTTTGACGCTATGCAGCAACTTCTGGCATTGCCTGAGTTACCGCAGGCGGTATTTGTCGGAAATGACGCGATGGCGGTAGGGGCGTATCAGGCGCTTTATCAGGCCGGGTTGCGCATTCCACAGGATATGGCGGTGATTGGTTATGACGATATTGAACTGGCGCGCTACATGACGCCACCGCTCACGACCATTCATCAGCCCAAAGATGAACTGGGCGAACTGGCGATTGATGTATTGATCCACCGTATGGCCCAGCCCGGACAGAAACAGCAGCGCGTGCAGCTGACGCCCGAGCTGGTGGTTCGCGGCTCTGTTTAAGCTTTGTGCCGCTCCTTGATCAGGTTGCGGCCATCTTTCGGTTTCAGCAGCATAAACATTAATGCTGACACTACCGTTATCCCACCCATCGTAATAAAGGTGTAGTGGAATTGCTCGATGGTGTTTGAGCCTTCCATTCCCTGATACACCCTTAGCACGGCGGCGCTGATCGCCACCCCTAAACTGATCGAAAGCTGCTGCGTGACGGCCAGCATACTGTTGCCGCTGCTGGCGTTCTCATCCGTCAGATCAGCGAGCGTAATGGTGTTCATCGACGTAAACTGCGTCGACATTGCCATCCCGAGCACAAACAGCGGCAGGATCAACATCCATATCGGCATTGAGGGCGATTGCAGCGAGAATTGCGCAATCATCACGCCAATAAACAGTGTAATCCCCACCAGCGTTTTCCTGTAGCCCAGCCAGCGCAGCACCTGCGTCACCGTTGATTTTGCCAGAATAGACCCGAGCGCGGTCGGGGCCATCATGCAACCCGCGATTAACGCGGGGTAGCCAAAACCGACCTGCAACATCAGCGGCATCAGGAACGGCACGCAGCCGGTGCCCAAACGCGTGGCCAGGTTTCCGGCAATCCCGACGGAAAAAGTGCGCGTCTTAAAGAGCGACAGCGAGATAAGCGGTGAGGGATGACGACGGGCGTGGCGAATATAAGCCAGCAACAGCAGAATACTGATGCCGATAATCGCGAAAGCTATCCAGCTTGCCACAATGCGTTCGCCGAACAGCTCCATCCCGCTGGAGAACAGCACGAGGCTCAGGCCAAACAGCAGAAATCCGGACATATCAAAGCTTCGCTTCGGCGTGGTGAAGTTGGGCATGTATTTGCGGGCATAGATAAGGCCGGTAATCCCAATTGGAATATTAATCAGGAAAATCCAGTGCCAGCTGGCCCACGTGACCAGCACGCCGCCGAGTACCGGGCCTAGAATTGGCCCCACCAAACCCGGCATGGTGACGAAGTTAAGCACCGGCAGGAGTTCGCTACGTGGATATGCGCGCAGTAGTGCCAGGCGTGCGACGGGCATCATCATCGCCCCGCCGATACCCTGAATAACGCGGAAGATAACCAGCTCAAGTAATGATGTTGAGAGGGCGCAGGCTAACGAACCTAGCGTGAAAAGCGTTACGGCAATCATAAAGATGCGGCGAGTACCGAAGCGGTCGGCCAACCAGCCACTTACCGGGATCAGCATGGCGACTGTCAGAGTGTAACTGATAATGGCAGACTGCATGGCGAGCGGTGAACGGTTTAGGCTGTGCGCGATGGCGGGGAGTGCGGTATTAAGGATCGTCGCATCCAGGGCCTGCATAAAAAATGCCATGGCGGCTATCCACGGCAGTCCGGCCATACTCCGCGCTTTTTTCTTAATCATGCGATGCTCTTATACTCCTGGTCGAATATGTGGCGCGCTTAAGAGCGCCTGGCAGGCAATAAACGCTTTTTGGCTATCACTTTCCTGAATGGCGTTAACAATTGCCTGATGCTTTTCCAGTTCAATCACTTCATCCTGCGTAATTGACGTAAAGTAGGTGTGATACACCGAATGGAAGAGTTTAGCGAAAGAGATCAGGAACGGGTTCGCCGTCATTTCGTAGATATGTTCGTGCCAGGCGGTATCTACATCAACCCAGCGTTGGCGATCGAAGTTCTTTTTCAGAATCGCCATCTCCTTCATTAGTGTATTGAGCTCCGCTTTTTGCTCTGCGGTGCCTAATACGGCGGCCAGCGAGCATGCCTGTGGCTCAAGGCTGTGACGGAGTACCAGAAAGTGTTTCATCACTTCCTGAAAATTATCTTCCGTCAGCCACCAGGCAAGCAGCTCAGTATCGAGAAAGTTCCAGTGCGATTGTGGCATGACACGAGTGCCTATGCGCGGGCGCGGCAAAAGCATCCCTTTCGCGGAAAGGGTTTTAACCGCTTCACGTACGGCGGTACGGCTGACGCCAAAGATCTCACCCAATTCCATTTCACCCGGCAGAATACTTTCCGGAGGATATTCACCTTTGAGGATTTTCTGAGCTAACTTCTCCGCTAATACCCACGAGATGTTTTTTTGAGCTGCTAATTGCTGTGCGCTTAAAGACATAAAAGGTGTCCTGTATCTTGTTATTGTTTCTAGTATGCCATTCACGGATAAAAATCGGCTGCAAAAACGGCAAAGAGTGCATTTTATGGCGTATTACCATGCGTAATGGTGAAAAAAAGTACGAACTGTCATTTTTTTTTAATAACCTCTTGTCTGTCAGAAATAACTCCCTATAATGCGCCTCCACTGACACGGAACAACGGCTTCCAGGCCACCGGGTTAACAGGCTTCCTTCGGGAACGCCGCCAGAGAAAAGCGAAAATAAGCGCTTGACTCTGAAGGAGGAAAGCGTATTATGCGCACCTCGCAACGGTGAGCTTCACGCCGCGTTGCACTGCTCTTTAACAATTTATCAGACAATCTGTGTGGGCACTCAATGATACGGATTCTTAACGTCGCAAGACGATAAATGAATACCAAGTCTCTGAGTGAACACGTAATTCATTACGAAGTTTAATTCACGAGCATCAAACTTAAATTGAAGAGTTTGATCATGGCTCAGATTGAACGCTGGCGGCAGGCCTAACACATGCAAGTCGAACGGTAACAGAAAGCAGCTTGCTGCTTTGCTGACGAGTGGCGGACGGGTGAGTAATGTCTGGGAAACTGCCTGATGGAGGGGGATAACTACTGGAAACGGTAGCTAATACCGCATAACGTCGCAAGACCAAAGAGGGGGACCTTCGGGCCTCTTGCCATCGGATGTGCCCAGATGGGATTAGCTAGTAGGTGGGGTAATGGCTCACCTAGGCGACGATCCCTAGCTGGTCTGAGAGGATGACCAGCCACACTGGAACTGAGACACGGTCCAGACTCCTACGGGAGGCAGCAGTGGGGAATATTGCACAATGGGCGCAAGCCTGATGCAGCCATGCCGCGTGTATGAAGAAGGCCTTCGGGTTGTAAAGTACTTTCAGCGAGGAGGAAGGTGTTGTGGTTAATAACCACAGCAATTGACGTTACTCGCAGAAGAAGCACCGGCTAACTCCGTGCCAGCAGCCGCGGTAATACGGAGGGTGCAAGCGTTAATCGGAATTACTGGGCGTAAAGCGCACGCAGGCGGTTTGTTAAGTCAGATGTGAAATCCCCGGGCTCAACCTGGGAACTGCATTTGAAACTGGCAAGCTTGAGTCTCGTAGAGGGGGGTAGAATTCCAGGTGTAGCGGTGAAATGCGTAGAGATCTGGAGGAATACCGGTGGCGAAGGCGGCCCCCTGGACGAAGACTGACGCTCAGGTGCGAAAGCGTGGGGAGCAAACAGGATTAGATACCCTGGTAGTCCACGCTGTAAACGATGTCGACTTGGAGGTTGTGCCCTTGAGGCGTGGCTTCCGGAGCTAACGCGTTAAGTCGACCGCCTGGGGAGTACGGCCGCAAGGTTAAAACTCAAATGAATTGACGGGGGCCCGCACAAGCGGTGGAGCATGTGGTTTAATTCGATGCAACGCGAAGAACCTTACCTGGTCTTGACATCCACAGAACTTAGCAGAGATGCTTTGGTGCCTTCGGGAACTGTGAGACAGGTGCTGCATGGCTGTCGTCAGCTCGTGTTGTGAAATGTTGGGTTAAGTCCCGCAACGAGCGCAACCCTTATCCTTTGTTGCCAGCGGTTAGGCCGGGAACTCAAAGGAGACTGCCAGTGATAAACTGGAGGAAGGTGGGGATGACGTCAAGTCATCATGGCCCTTACGACCAGGGCTACACACGTGCTACAATGGCATATACAAAGAGAAGCGACCTCGCGAGAGCAAGCGGACCTCATAAAGTATGTCGTAGTCCGGATTGGAGTCTGCAACTCGACTCCATGAAGTCGGAATCGCTAGTAATCGTAGATCAGAATGCTACGGTGAATACGTTCCCGGGCCTTGTACACACCGCCCGTCACACCATGGGAGTGGGTTGCAAAAGAAGTAGGTAGCTTAACCTTCGGGAGGGCGCTTACCACTTTGTGATTCATGACTGGGGTGAAGTCGTAACAAGGTAACCGTAGGGGAACCTGCGGTTGGATCACCTCCTTACCTTAAAGAACCGTTCCTTGAAGTGTCCACACAGATTGTCTGATGAAAAGTAAATAGCAAGGCGTCTTGCGATTGAGACTTCAGTGTCCCCTTCGTCTAGAGGCCCAGGACACCGCCCTTTCACGGCGGTAACAGGGGTTCGAATCCCCTAGGGGACGCCACTTGCTGGTATGTGTGAGTGAAAGTCGCCGACCGTAATATCTCAAAACAGACTGTAAAGTCTTGTTTGAGATATTTGCTCTTTAAAAATCTGGATCAAGCTGAAAATTGAAACGACACACTTTTAGGTGTGTTCGAGTCTCTCAAATTTTCGCAACACGGTGGTGTTTTACGAAACATCTTCGGGTTGTGAGGTTAAGCGACTAAGCGTACACGGTGGATGCCCTGGCAGTCAGAGGCGATGAAGGACGTGCTAATCTGCGATAAGCGTCGGTAAGGTGATATGAACCGTTATAACCGGCGATTTCCGAATGGGGAAACCCAGTGTGTTTCGACACACTATCATTACGTGAATACATAGCGTAATGAAGCGAACCGGGGGAACTGAAACATCTAAGTACCCCGAGGAAAAGAAATCAACCGAGATTCCCCCAGTAGCGGCGAGCGAACGGGGAGCAGCCCAGAGTCTGAATCAGCATGTGTGTTAGTGGAACGGTCTGGAAAGTCCGACGGTACAGGGTGATAGTCCCGTACACCAAAATGCATATGCTGTGAACTCGAAGAGTAGGGCGGGACACGTGGTATCCTGTCTGAATATGGGGGGACCATCCTCCAAGGCTAAATACTCCTGACTGACCGATAGTGAACCAGTACCGTGAGGGAAAGGCGAAAAGAACCCCGGCGAGGGGAGTGAAAAAGAACCTGAAACCGTGTACGTACAAGCAGTGGGAGCCTACTTGTTAGGTGACTGCGTACCTTTTGTATAATGGGTCAGCGACTTATATTCTGTAGCAAGGTTAACCGAATAGGGGAGCCGAAGGGAAACCGAGTCTTAACTGGGCGTTAAGTTGCAGGGTATAGACCCGAAACCCGGTGATCTAGCCATGGGCAGGTTGAAGGTTGGGTAACACTAACTGGAGGACCGAACCGACTAATGTTGAAAAATTAGCGGATGACTTGTGGCTGGGGGTGAAAGGCCAATCAAACCGGGAGATAGCTGGTTCTCCCCGAAAGCTATTTAGGTAGCGCCTCGTGAACTCATCTTCGGGGGTAGAGCACTGTTTCGGCTAGGGGGTCATCCCGACTTACCAACCCGATGCAAACTGCGAATACCGAAGAATGTTATCACGGGAGACACACGGCGGGTGCTAACGTCCGTCGTGAAGAGGGAAACAACCCAGACCGCCAGCTAAGGTCCCAAAGTCACAGTTAAGTGGGAAACGATGTGGGAAGGCTCAGACAGCCAGGATGTTGGCTTAGAAGCAGCCATCATTTAAAGAAAGCGTAATAGCTCACTGGTCGAGTCGGCCTGCGCGGAAGATGTAACGGGGCTAAACTGTGCACCGAAGCTGCGGCAGCGACACTAAGTGTTGTTGGGTAGGGGAGCGTTCTGTAAGCCGTTGAAGGTGTGTCGTGAGGCATGCTGGAGGTATCAGAAGTGCGAATGCTGACATAAGTAACGATAATGCGGGTGAAAAACCCGCACGCCGGAAGACCAAGGGTTCCTGTCCAACGTTAATCGGGGCAGGGTGAGTCGACCCCTAAGGCGAGGCCGAAAGGCGTAGTCGATGGGAAACAGGTTAATATTCCTGTACTTGGTGTTACTGCGAAGGGGGGACGGAGAAGGCTATGTTGGCCGGGCGACGGTTGTCCCGGTTTAAGCGTGTAGGTTTGCAGACCAGGTAAATCCGGTTTGCTTTAAGACTGAGACGTGATGACGAGGCACTACGGTGCTGAAGTGACAAATGCCCTGCTTCCAGGAAAAGCCTCTAAGCTATAGGTAACATCGAATCGTACCCCAAACCGACACAGGTGGTCAGGTAGAGAATACCAAGGCGCTTGAGAGAACTCGGGTGAAGGAACTAGGCAAAATGGTGCCGTAACTTCGGGAGAAGGCACGCTGATATGTAGGTGAAGCGGTTTACCCGTGGAGCTGAAATCAGTCGAAGATACCAGCTGGCTGCAACTGTTTATTAAAAACACAGCACTGTGCAAACACGAAAGTGGACGTATACGGTGTGACGCCTGCCCGGTGCCGGAAGGTTAATTGATGGGGTTAGCTGTAAGGCGAAGCTCTTGATCGAAGCCCCGGTAAACGGCGGCCGTAACTATAACGGTCCTAAGGTAGCGAAATTCCTTGTCGGGTAAGTTCCGACCTGCACGAATGGCGTAATGATGGCCAGGCTGTCTCCACCCGAGACTCAGTGAAATTGAACTCGCTGTGAAGATGCAGTGTACCCGCGGCAAGACGGAAAGACCCCGTGAACCTTTACTATAGCTTGACACTGAACATTGAGCCTTGATGTGTAGGATAGGTGGGAGGCTTTGAAGTGTGGACGCCAGTCTGCATGGAGCCAACCTTGAAATACCACCCTTTAATGTTTGATGTTCTAACGTAGACCCGTAATCCGGGTTGCGGACAGTGTCTGGTGGGTAGTTTGACTGGGGCGGTCTCCTCCCAAAGAGTAACGGAGGAGCACGAAGGTTAGCTAATCCTGGTCGGACATCAGGAGGTTAGTGCAATGGCATAAGCTAGCTTGACTGCGAGCGTGACGGCGCGAGCAGGTGCGAAAGCAGGTCATAGTGATCCGGTGGTTCTGAATGGAAGGGCCATCGCTCAACGGATAAAAGGTACTCCGGGGATAACAGGCTGATACCGCCCAAGAGTTCATATCGACGGCGGTGTTTGGCACCTCGATGTCGGCTCATCACATCCTGGGGCTGAAGTAGGTCCCAAGGGTATGGCTGTTCGCCATTTAAAGTGGTACGCGAGCTGGGTTTAGAACGTCGTGAGACAGTTCGGTCCCTATCTGCCGTGGGCGCTGGAGAATTGAGGGGGGCTGCTCCTAGTACGAGAGGACCGGAGTGGACGCATCACTGGTGTTCGGGTTGTCATGCCAATGGCATTGCCCGGTAGCTACATGCGGAAGAGATAAGTGCTGAAAGCATCTAAGCACGAAACTTGCCCCGAGATGAGTTCTCCCTGAGACTTTAAGTCTCCTGAAGGAACGTTGAAGACGACGACGTTGATAGGCTGGGTGTGTAAGTGCAGCGATGCATTGAGCTAACCAGTACTAATGAACCGTGAGGCTTAACCTTACAACGCCGAAGATGTTTTGGCGAAGAGAGACGATTTTCAGCTCAGATTCAGAGTCCGAAGGATTTTGCGCTGAGACAAGGCGGCAAATGAAGAGAAGGAAGGAGCATACTGAGGTATGTGACTGACTTTCGCGAATGCAGCCAACGCAGTATCAACACAAAAGACACAGGACAGAGCACAGAATTTGCCTGGCGGCAACAGCGCGGTGGTCCCACCTGACCCCATGCCGAACTCAGAAGTGAAACGCCGTAGCGCCGATGGTAGTGTGGGGTCTCCCCATGCGAGAGTAGGGAACTGCCAGGCATCAAATTAAGCAGAAGGCCATCCGAAAGGATGGCCTTTTTGCGCTGGTACGAAAAAAACGCCGGCTGCGGCTTTGCCTTATCCGGACTGCAAAAGAACAATCCCCGCCGAATGGCACGAACCCGCAGGCCAGGTAAGCTCCGCGCCACCGGGCACCACAGCGCGCATAAATCACATCATCCGCATCCATCGCACCACAAAATCCGCTATTCCCTCAACGTCATTAATATCCAGTAACGGCACATCCACACTGAGCGGAATATCACTGGCGACAGCAATAACATGCGCATCGATCACCAGCTCTTCTGGATTATGCCCGGCATCTTGGCGAAACAAGACAATCTTCGCGATCTCCTCATGCTTAAAGCCCTCCACCAGAATTAAATCCAGCTTCGAGGCATCCATTCTGCTCGCCAGGAATGGGAGATCCAGTTCCTCTTCCTCTGGCGTCTCGGTCATCAGCGCCCAACGCTGCGTGCTGGCAACCAGCGTCTGCGCCGCACCTGCTTTACGCAACTCATAGCTATCTTTGCCCGGCTTATCGACATCCATATTGTGGTGCGTATGCTTTATAAGCCCAGGTCGTATTCCGCGCTGACATAGCATGGGGATCAGTTGCTTCAGTAGCGTTGTTTTACCGGTCCCACTCCATGCCGCTATCGCTAATAAGGGAATCATGGGCGAGCCTCAAACCAGGTCAAATCTTCCAGCGTATTCACGTTACTGAATGCGCCCTGGCAATCGCTAAAATCTACCGCATGCCCGCCGGCTTCGCGCATAAATACCATCACCCGGCGATCGCCGCGCGCAAGGTAGGCTTCGATATCGGTCGCTATTCGACGATGAACCAACGCAATTGCCGGATGATCGCGATCGCCATCATGAACCCACACAACCGGTGCTTCATTACGCTGTGATTGCAGTCGTTCAGCCAGATGGGCCGGAATAAACGGTGTATCACATGGGCAGAAAAGGAACCATTCGCCGCCGGCTTGCCTGATCACGGAGGCCATTCCGGCAAGCGGCCCCGGAAAGTCGGTAAACGTATCCTGATAAACGGGAAAACCGCTGGCCTGATACACCGCAATATTGCGATTAGCGCTGATCGCCATGCCATTCACCTGTGGCTGTAAACGATCCGCCACATGTTTCCACAGCGGTTTCCCATGCAGCGCCATCAATCCCTTATCCTGCCCACCCATTCTTGACGCTCTACCGCCTGCCAGCACGACACCCGTTATATTCACTATATCGCCTCTTTTATTGTGGGTTTGACCCTGCTACCGTGTGTTAATCAAGAGTAAGGAGCACGACCATGAAATGTAAACGTCTGAATGAAGTTATTGAACTCCTCCAGCCAGCCTGGCAGAAAGAGCCGGAACTGAACCTGATGCAATTTTTGCAGAAACTGGCGAAAGAGTCAGGTTATGAGGGGGAACTGGCGGATTTAACGGATGATATTCTGATCTATCACCTGAAAATGCGTGACTCGGCAAAAGATGCTGTGATTCCCGGGATTCAGAAAGATTATGAAGAAGATTTTAAAACCGCGCTGTTACGCGCGCGTGGTGTGATTAAAGAGTAAAAGGTTGTAAGCACAGCCACTGAAAGCGCTACGAAATGATATCCTGAACTCTTCGTATAGTTAGTCGGATTGGCAGGATGAACGACAAGGCTTTCACTTTTCAGACATTGCACCCGGATACCATTATCGATGCGTTATTCGATCAGGGTATTCGGGTGGATTCTGGCCTTACCCCGTTAAACAGCTATGAAAACCGGGTTTATCAATTTCAGGATGAAGATCGCCGCCGTATGGTGGTGAAGTTCTATCGTCCCGAACGCTGGTCGGCTGACCAAATCCTGGAAGAGCATCTCTTCGCCCAGGAACTTCTTAATGATGAAGTGCCTGTAGCCGCCCCCATCGCTTTCAACAACCAAACGTTGCTGACCCATCAGGGATTTTACTTCGCCGTCTTCCCAAGCCTGGGTGGCCGCCAGTTTGAATCCGATAATCTGGATCAAATGGAGTGGGTTGGGCGTTATCTGGGTCGTTTGCACCAAACCGGCCGTAAGTCTCGCTTTGTCGCCCGCCCGGAAATTGGCGTGAAAGAGTATCTTATTGAGCCACGCGCCATTTTTGAACATTCCGCTCTGGTCCCCGCCGCGTTGAAAGAACGTTTTCTGAGAGCGACCGACGATCTTATTGATGCCGTGATGGCACAGTGGCATGGCCGCTCTAACACGCTGCGCCTGCACGGAGATTGCCATGCCGGGAATATTCTCTGGCGTGATGGGCCGTTGTTTGTTGATTTGGATGATGCGCGTACCGGCCCCGCGGTACAGGATCTGTGGATGTTGCTGAATGGCGATCGTGCCGAGCAGCGGATGCAGATGGAAATGATTGTTGAAGCCTACGAGGAGTTCAGCAATTTCAATCTGGATGAATTAGCCCTGATTGAACCTTTACGCGCGATGCGATTGGTTTATTATCTGGCGTGGATTATCAGGCGCTGGGATGACCCTGCGTTTCCTCAGAATTTCCCCTGGCTTACCGGGGAAGATTTCTGGCTGCGGCAGATTTCGATATTTATTGAGCAGGTGAAGGTTCTGCAGGAACCCCCTCTTCAGTTAACGCCAATGTATTAATTTGACATATTCAGGAGAGAATTCGTTATGAAAAAGATTTGGCTTGCGCTGGCAGGTATGATTCTGGCATTCAGCGCTTCCGCTGCTCAGATTACCGACGGCAAACAATACACCACCCTCGATAAACCGGTTGCCGGCGAGCCGCAGGTGCTGGAGTTCTTCTCGTTCTACTGCCCGCACTGCTATCAGTTTGAAGAAGTGCTGCATGTTTCCGATACCGTGAAACAGAAACTGCCGGAAGGCACCAAAATGACCAAATACCACGTTGAGTTCCTGGGCCCATTGGGCAAAGATCTGACTCAGGCGTGGGCGGTAGCGATGGCGCTGGGCGTGGAAGATAA
Organism: Pseudocitrobacter faecalis; assembly: GCF_965231525.1. Lineage (NCBI taxonomy): Bacteria > Pseudomonadati > Pseudomonadota > Gammaproteobacteria > Enterobacterales > Enterobacteriaceae > Pseudocitrobacter > Pseudocitrobacter faecalis. The sequence goes on from NZ_CBDDNJ010000002.1 coordinate 4,497,649, forward strand.
AATCACTGCGCCGATGTTCGAGGCCATTCAGAAAAAACAGACTGTCCAGAACGTCGCTGATATTCGCAAGGTCTTCGTCGATGCTGGCGTGAAAGGCGAAGAGTACGATGCTGCATGGAACAGCTTTGTCGTGAAATCCCTGGTAGCACAGCAGGAAAAAGCGGCCGCTGACCTGCAATTGCAGGGTGTGCCGGCAATGTTTGTTAACGGTAAATATCAGCTGAATCCACAGGGTATGGATGCCAGCAACATGGAAATCTTTGTTCAACAGTATGCGGACACCGTAAAACAACTTATTGAGAAAAAATAAGTTTAATTAATAATATATATGGCTCGCAAATTATTGCGGGCCTTTTTTTATCTGCTAAATAAACACATTCTGATAATTCGCTTTTTCGCCTGATAAATATACAGCCCCCAGATATTCTTTTATATAATGCCCGCACACATTAATTAGGGATGATTGTTATGAAAAAGAGTGTCGTGGCGGCGGGCGTGGTAGTGGCTTTAGGTGTATGTTGGATGGGGAGCGCATGGTATACCGGTAAACAGATCGAACCGAAAGTTGCTGATTTTGTCTCTTCATTTAATCAGGCCAGTAAAGCGAAGTCATCAAAAACGGGGATGACATTAAGTTACAAGGAATTCACCAGCGGCTTGCTGAGTTCTCATTTTCAGGTGGTGCTGACATTTGAACATGGTGCCGAAGCCAGCGGCATCAAAGCCGGGCAAAACGTTGCGTTTGACGTTGATGTTGACCATGGCCCTTTCCCGCTTTCCTCGCTGGCGAAAGGTAGTCTGGCCCCGGCAATGGCAGCAATGAAGGTGTCGCTGGTTAACGGTGAGATCACCAAACCCCTCTTTGATGCGGCCAAAGGACACTCGCCAATTGATGCAAATATTCGTGCAACTTATGATAAATCTATCGCGACCCAGGTTGTTGTCGCGCCAGCATCTTATTCCGATACCAAAACCACGTTTGCTTTTGACGGCGGTGAATTTAATGTCTCAGGCGAAAATTCACTGCTCACGGATGCACAGATTAATGGGCAGTTAAAAAACATTGTTATTAGCCAGGATAGTAATGATGTGAAAATTTATTCAGACTCCATGACTATTACTTCAACGGGTAATAAAGTTGATGATAATATCACTGTTGGCCATGCTGATGTATCACTGAATAATATACGAGTAAACTCCAGGGGCAAAGATTTAATACAGATTAATACCTTCACCGGAACAGGCGCTTTGGCATTATCCAGTGATAAAAAGCACATTAACTATACTCAGGAGTATGCCATCAAGGATTTGATTCGTGGAAAACAGAATCTGGGAAGCGGTAAAATTGCTCTGGTGTTAGAGAATCTCGATCCTGTTGCGGTTCGCGAGTTGTTCACTAATTACAACGCGGAACTGAGTAAGGCTATCGTGGCGAATCCTGCTCTAGGTAAAGATGAAGACGCGATGGGTGAGGTCAGTTTGAAACTGCTCACGAAGTATATCGCCAACATCCAGAAAAGTGAGCCAGTCATCAAACTCCCGATTAGCTGGAAAAATGACAAAGGCGAAATGACGGCTAATGTTAATATCGCCATTGCCGATCCGGTTAAAGCAAAATTCACGCCTGGGTCCTTAACCGAATCCGTAGACCAGAATGTCAAAACCATCACGGCAAACGTCATGCTGCCTGTGGATGTTATCACCTATACCGCTAAGCAAGTTAAGCTAGCAGAAGGTAAGGATGATGCCTCCGCACAAAAACAAGCAGAGAAAGACGTTAACAACTTCACGACGCTTGGCAAAATGATGGATCTCATCAGCGTGGACGAAAAAGCGGCGAAGCTTGATTTCGAATATCAGCAGGGCAACGTTGTCTTTAATGGCAAAGAGATGACGGCGGAAGAGTTTATGGCGCGGGGCGGTCGTTTCCTGCAATAAGCTGATTATCTCGCCTCCTGTTATTCAGGAGGCGAGATAAAGACATTATTTCTTCTGCGGGTGCGGCGTAATTAGCGATGTCAGCAGCGTATCTTTCTCTTCCCACAGGGTATTCAGCCACTGCTGGAAACGGCGCTTAAAGTTTTTATCTGAAACATAATCACCGTGTAACTCTTCGGCCACCGGCAACAGATTCACGCGTACCACAATGCGCGTCAGCTTGCCGCTCAGCATGTCAAAAAACGGGCTGTCGTTGTTTTCCGGGTAACACAGCGTGACGTCGAGCAATTTATCAAACTGCGCGCCCAGTACGCTCAGCGCCATCGCAATACCAGCCGCTTTTGGCGGCAGAAGATTTTTATACGGCGAGCGGGTTTGACGGCGTTTCTCTTCGGTAAAGCGCGATCCTTCGACAAAATTCACGATAGTGGTGGGATGCGTACGAAATTTCTCGCAGGAGCGGCGCGTGGTTTCAACATCTTTGCCGCGACGTTCCGGATGGCGGATGAGGTAGCTGTGCGAATAGCGGCGCATAAATGGCATATCCAGCGCCCAACAGGCCAGACCGATAAAGGGAACCCAGGCCAGTTGCTGCTTCAGGAAATACTTATTCATCGGGATGTGCTTACGGAAAATCACGCACAGCACCACGATGTCGGCCCAGCTGTGGTGATTACAGATAAGCAGATACCAGTTCTTTTTGTTCAGCTTTTCCAGCCCCTCAATTTCCCACTTCAGATGCGGGTTGAGATGCAGCAGTGCTGCCAGGCCTTCGCACCAGCAGTACATCATGAAATTGCAAAAAACGGAGACAGAGCGCCAGATTGCCGGGATGGGCAAAATGAGCTTAACAAGCCCGGCGATGATGATCGGCACCGAACACAATATGGTCAGTAAAATAGTAAGCGCGATACTTATGGGAAGCGTTATCGCCGCGAGAAATCTCGACATAATTAGTTTATTCAGATAGTTAGTCATTTAACGCGCGCAGGCAAAACGCACAAGAGGCTGATTTTATCAGAAAACACACCAAATGATGGGTCTTACCAGAACAGAAAAATAACCTCTGCTTATATCCACACAGGATAAATTGTCACCACCGCGTGTTTTTCACGGCAGATCTATTTTCAAGCAACTGAAAAATATAGGTTATTAATGATTTTCATAAATGCAAAAGATCACACGTTATTAGCATCATAAAACTATGCACAAAGTTATCCACAGATTTGTTTTGCGAGTGATCCAGAAGATCTGCAAATCTTTTCGCGTAAATGGGGCGAAAAACTCATGTTTTCATGCTGTCTGTGGCATCCTTTAACCATAATCTGATAAACAGGCACGGAAATTATGGTTCAGATCCCCGAAAATCCCCTTATCCTCGTTGATGGCTCCTCGTATCTTTACAGGGCGTATCATGCTTTCCCACCGTTGACCAATGGCGCAGGCGAACCGACCGGCGCGATGTATGGCGTGCTGAATATGCTGCGCAGCCTGTTGCTGCAATATCAGCCGACACACGCTGTTGTGGTGTTTGATGCGAAGGGTAAAACCTTCCGTGACGAACTGTTTGAGGATTACAAATCTCACCGCCCACCAATGCCTGATGATCTGCGTGCGCAGATCGAGCCGCTGCATGCAATGGTGAAAGCCATGGGGCTCCCGCTGATGGCCGTATCGGGCGTCGAAGCGGATGATGTGATCGGCACGCTGGCGCGCGAAGCGGAAGCGGCGGGTCGCCCGGTGTTGATCAGCACCGGCGATAAAGATATGGCGCAACTGGTCACGCCGGGTATTACCCTGATTAACACCATGACGAATACCATTCTTGGCCCGGAAGAGGTGGTGACCAAGTACGGTGTGCCGCCGGAACTCATCATTGACTTCCTCGCGCTGATGGGCGACTCCTCGGATAATATTCCGGGCGTGCCGGGTGTGGGCGAAAAAACAGCCCAGGCGCTGCTTCAGGGGCTGGGGGGGCTGGATACCCTTTATGCCGAGCCGGATAAAATCGCCGGGCTGAGCTTCCGTGGCGCGAAAACGATGGCCGCAAAGCTTGAGCAAAATAAAGAGGTGGCCTATCTCTCTTACAAACTCGCGACCATCAAAACCGACGTTGAGCTGGAGCTGACCTGCGAACAGCTGGAAGTGCAGGCACCTGCGGCTGAAGAGCTGCTGGCTCTATTCAAAAAATATGAGTTCAAACGCTGGATAAGCGATGTTGAGTCAGGAAAATGGTTACAGGCGAAAGGCGCGAAGCCGACGAAATCCGCTGACAAACCTGCGGACACTATCGTGGTGGAGGAAGACGTCGAAACCAACGCCACCCTGAGCGCCGATAACTATGTCACGATCCTGGATGAAGCGACGTTAGTTGAATGGATTGAGAAACTGAAAAAAGCGCCTCTGTTTGCTTTCGATACGGAAACGGACAGCCTTGATAATGTCTCTGCCAATATGGTTGGCCTGTCGTTCGCAGCTGAACCCGGCGTTGCCGCGTATGTGCCTGTCGCGCACGATTATCTTGACGCGCCAGAACAGATTTCCCGCGAACGCGCGCTGGAACTGCTCAAACCGGTGCTGGAAGATGAAAAATGCCTGAAAGTCGGGCAGAACCTCAAATATGACCGCGGGATCCTTGCGAACTATGGCATTGAGCTGCGCGGGATTGCATATGACACCATGCTGGAATCCTACACGCTGGATAGCGTTGCGGGCCGCCACGATATGGACAGCCTTTCTGAGCGCTGGCTGAAGCACAAAACGATTACCTTTGAGGAGATCGCCGGCAAAGGCAAAAAGCAGCTCACCTTTAACCAGATTGCACTGGAAGAAGCGGGCCGTTATGCGGCGGAAGACGCTGACGTCACGCTGCAGCTGCATCTGAAAATGTGGCCGAAGCTGCAAAAGGAGAAAGGGCCGCTGAGCGTCTTCGAAAATATCGAAATGCCGCTGGTGCCGGTGCTGTCGCGTGTGGAACGCAACGGCGTCAAGATTGATCCGGCAGTGCTGCATGCACATTCACAGGAGATTGCGAAACGGCTGGTGGAGCTGGAACAGAAGGCCTTTGAGGTCGCCGGTGAAGAGTTTAACCTCTCCTCACCGAAGCAACTGCAAACGATTCTTTTTGAAAAACAGGGGATTAAACCGCTGAAGAAAACCCCGGGCGGCGCGCCGTCTACGTCAGAAGAAGTGCTTGAGGAGTTGGCGCTGGATTATCCGCTGCCAAAAGTTATTCTCGAATATCGTGGCCTGGCGAAGCTGAAGTCCACTTACACCGACAAACTGCCGTTGATGATCAACCCGAAAACCGGGCGCGTGCATACCTCCTATCACCAGGCTGTCACCGCAACGGGGCGTCTCTCCTCGACGGATCCCAACCTGCAAAACATTCCTGTACGTAATGATGAAGGGCGTCGCATACGACAGGCATTTATCGCGCCGAAAGATTACGTGATTGTCTCTGCGGACTACTCACAAATCGAACTGCGCATTATGGCGCATCTGTCGCGTGATAAAGGCCTGCTGACGGCATTTGCCGAAGGGAAAGATATCCACCGTGCGACGGCGGCGGAAGTCTTTGGCCTGCCATTAGAGAGCGTCAGTAGCGAACAGCGTCGCAGCGCGAAGGCGATTAACTTCGGTTTAATCTACGGCATGAGCGCTTTTGGCCTCTCTCGCCAGCTCAATATCCCGCGTAAAGAGTCGCAGAAGTACATGGATCTCTACTTTGAGCGCTATCCCGGAGTGATGGAGTATATGGAGCGCACCCGTGCTCAGGCGAAAGATCAGGGTTATGTTGAAACGCTGGATGGTCGTCGGCTTTACCTCCCGGACATCAAATCCAGCAACGGCGCGCGTCGTGCCGGAGCTGAACGCGCCGCAATCAACGCTCCGATGCAGGGCACTGCCGCAGATATCATCAAACGAGCGATGATTGCTGTGGATGCCTGGCTTGAAAGCGAAAAACCGCGCGTGCGCATGATTATGCAGGTGCACGATGAGCTGGTGTTTGAAGTGCACAAAGATGATGTGGATGCCGTGTCGAAGAAAATCCATGAACTGATGGAAAATAGCACCAAACTGGATGTGCCTTTGCTGGTGGAAGTAGGCAGTGGCGAAAACTGGGATCAGGCGCACTAACCGTTCGGCGACTAAGCGCTTTTTTGGTAAGTAAGCAACATAACTTATAGCGTTTTGTGATGAACATTAGAATTCGCTATGTAATAAGTGAAAAAAAACTACAAAAAGTGCTTTCTGTGACCAAAAAAAAAGAGTAGAGTTAGTCGCGTAGGGTACAGAGGTAAGATGTTCTATCTTTCAGACCTTTTACTTCACGTAATCGGATTTGGCTGAATATTTTAGCCGCCCCGGTCAGTAATGACCGGGGCGTTTTTTATTGGGCAAAAGAAAAGCCGCCGGATGGCAGCTTTGCGTGAAATCAGGGTCGGGCAATGGCGCCCGACGGCAGAATGATTACTCTTCAGCTTCTTCAGCCGCCACTTCCGGCGGGATCTCACTAAACCAGGTGTCCAGCTTCTGACGCAGCTTATCTACACCCTGTTTTTTCAGTGATGAAAACGCTTCAACCTGCACATCACCGTTAAAGGCGAGCACAGCTTCGCGCACCATATTGATCTGTGCTTTTCGTGCGCCGCTGGCAAGTTTATCGGCTTTGGTCAGCAACACCAGCACCTCAATCTCACTGTCTACGGCCCACTGAATCATCTGTTGATCAAGATCTTTCAGCGGATGGCGGATGTCCATGAGGATCACAATCCCCTTCAGACACAGACGTTTTTCCAGGTACTCACCCAGCGCACGCTGCCATTTGATTTTCATCTCCTCCGGCACTTCTGCGTAACCATAGCCCGGTAAGTCGACCAAACGTTTACCGTCAGCCACTTCAAACAGGTTAATCAGCTGCGTACGGCCAGGTGTCTTGGAGGTACGGGCCAGACTTTTCTGGTTCGTCAGCGTATTGAGTGCGCTGGACTTCCCGGCGTTGGAGCGGCCTGCAAATGCCACTTCGATTCCGGTATCAGAAGGTAAATGGCGGATATCTGGCGCACTGGTCACAAAATGCGTCAGTTGATAATTCAGGTTAATCAAAACGGTCGTCTCCGTTAAATCGGGCAATGCTGGCGATTATACCCGATCGGTAAAAAAAGGCTGATTTTCCTCAGCGAGTCTACAGGATGTAAGCAAAACCCCTACAGTTTGTGAGATATTGCCCATAGTCCCTATGCGAATTTTCAGAGAAGTTTGAGAAGAAAAAATCGCTAAAAATAGATAAATCATAGAGTTAATGTTGGGGAAAACTCTGATTTTATATTTATGTGCCGTTTCGCTGCTTGTTAGTTTAGCTCAACAAGGTAAAGTATCACTCATTGGCGAGGACGCCGGAAGGATTTCTAACTCAGGATGAGGGTCAGGAGCGCCAGGAGGCGAAGACTTAGGATTGTCAGGATGACAAACGTCCGGAGACGTAGCGAAAGGAAATGGAGCAGTACAGGGATTGTTCCAGGCTAAAGGAAAGACAGGGTGTGTCGGTAGCTAACATGGAATGTAGCGCCCGTTGAGGGTGGAGAGTCAGAAAAAGGCGACAGATTACTCTGTCGCCTTTTTTCTTTGTTGGTATTCTGCTAGATTCCGCCTCAATTCTATACTGAATAAAACGGCCATAAGACAACACCATGAAAAAACCAACATCTGCACCGCGTGCCAAAACGCGCCGCAAAACCCGTGAAGAACTGGACCAGGAAGCGCGCGATCGTAAGCGCCAGAAGAAGCATCGTGGCCATACGCCGGGCAGCCGTGCAAATGGTGGCGGTGAATCGGGTCGCGCAAGCCAAAAAGGTCAGGAAAAAGATCCCCGTATTGGCAGTAAAAAACCTGTTCAGCTGGGCGTTACCGCTGCGCAGACAACCCCTCGTCAGCAAAAACCAAAAAGTGAGAAACCTATGCTTTCACCGCAGGCTGAGCTGGAGCAGTTAGAAACGGATGAGCGTTTGGATGCGCTGCTGGAGCGCCTGGAAGAAGGCGGAAAACTGAATGCTGAAGAGCAAAGCTGGGTCGATGCCAAACTGGACAGAATCGACGAACTGATGCAGCAGCTTGGCCTCTCCTACGACGATGACGAAGAAGAAGAGGAAGAAGAGGGCAAGGAAGACATGATGCGTCTGCTTAAGGGCGGAAACTAACGTTTGCACGCAGTTGGTTTCCCGGCCCTGCTTATAGACACAAAAGCATTCACAGTGCGTCCAGGCGGCAAGCGAGTGAGTCCCAAGGAGCGTACAAAAGTACGTGACGGGGGCGAAAGCACGCAGCCAACACAGAGGCAATGTGAATGGTGACGTGTATAACCCTTCTGGTTATATGTTATCTGGTGTGGTTATTCGTTAAACTACAACGGTTGTCGCGGCGTCAAAAACGGCTGCGCAACCGGCTAATGGCTCAACAAGGAGCCAGGCCGGCACGCCGTCGTCGTTAGCGACGTCACTGGAAGGAGTAAGCATGTCTGTGCAGTTAATCGACTGGGATCTGGCCCTGATCCAGAAATATAACTATTCCGGGCCACGTTACACTTCGTATCCCACCGCGCTGGAGTTTTCCGACGCGTTTGGCGAGAGCGAATTTCTGAATGCGGTTGCGCGATATCCTGAGCGGCCGCTGTCGCTGTACGTGCATATCCCGTTCTGCCACAAACTCTGCTATTTCTGCGGCTGCAATAAAATTGTCACACGCCAGCAGCATAAAGCTGACCAGTATCTCGACGCGCTGGAGCAGGAAATTCGCCATCGCGCACCGTTGTTCACCGGGCGCAATGTCACCCAGTTGCACTGGGGCGGCGGCACGCCAACCTATCTGAACAAAGCGCAAATTACGCGCCTGATGACGCTGCTGCGTGAGAACTTCCATTTTGCCGCTGACGCTGAGATCTCTATTGAAGTTGATCCGCGTGAAATCGAACTGGACGTGATCGACCATCTGCGTGCCGAAGGCTTTAACCGCCTGAGCATGGGCGTGCAGGACTTCAACAAAGAGGTTCAGCGTCTGGTGAACCGCGAGCAGGACGAAGCGTTTATCTTTGCACTGCTGAATCACGCCCGCGAGATTGGCTTCACCTCAACCAACATTGACCTGATCTACGGCCTGCCAAAACAGACGCCGGAAAGCTTTGCCTTTACGCTTAAACGCGTGGCGGAACTGAACCCGGATCGCCTGAGCGTCTTCAACTACGCGCACCTGCCGACGCTGTTTGCCGCGCAGCGTAAAATTAAAGATGCAGATTTACCGACTGCTCAGCAGAAGCTGGATATCCTGCAGGAAACGATCGCGTCGCTCACTGACGCCGGTTACCAGTTTATCGGCATGGATCACTTTGCCCGCCCGGATAACGAGCTGGCCGTTGCTCAGCGTGAAGGTGTGTTGCATCGTAACTTCCAGGGCTACACCACGCAGGGCGATACCGATCTGCTCGGTATGGGTGTATCCGCCATCAGTATGATTGGCGACTGCTACGCCCAGAACCAGAAAGAGCTGAAGCTCTACTATCAGCAGGTCGATGAACGCGGCGATGCGCTGTGGCGTGGGATTGCTTTAACGCGCGATGACTGCATTCGTCGTGATGTGATTAAAGCGCTGATTTGTAATTTTCGCCTGGATTACGCCGCGGTTGAGCAGCAGTGGGATTTGAATTTTGCTGACTATTTTGCAGAAGATTTAAAACTGTTGGCGCCGCTGGCGAAAGATGGGCTGGTGGATGTGGATGAAAAAGGAATCCAGGTGACGCCAAAAGGTCGTCTGTTGATTCGTAATATCTGCATGTGCTTCGATGCTTATCTGCGGCAGAAAGCGCGGATGCAGCAGTTCTCACGCGTGATTTAAGCTATTACCGGGCCTACAACGCCTCGTTGTTTGTAGGCCCGATAAGCGAAGCGCCATCCGGCGCAACGCTGCGCTACTCCATCCCCAGCTCTTTCAGCTTCCGCGTCAGGGTATTACGTCCCCAACCCAGCAAACGCGCGGCTTCCTGTTTATGCCCTTGAGTATGACGCAGAGCGGTTGTCAGCAGCGTACGCTCCATTTCCGGCTGTGCTTCCGATAACAGATTTTGATGACCGGATCGCAACGCGCGATCGGCCCACTGCGCCAGCAGCGTCGCCCAGTTATCCGGCTGCGTGTGGGTCGTACCATCCGGAACGGTGGTTTCAAACAGTTCGCTCGGCAGATCCTGAATCAACACTTCCTGGCCTGCGGCCATCACCGTCAGCCAGCGGCAGGTATTTTCCAGCTGGCGCACGTTGCCCGGCCACGCCAGACGCGTCAGTGCCGCCTCGGTTTCCGGATGCAGCAGTTTGACTTCTACGCCCAGTTCGCGTGCGGCAATTTGCAGGAAGTGGCGCGCCAGGCGCGGAATATCTTCCCGACGCTCGCGCAGCGGCGGCAGGTGCACGCGAATCACGTTCAGGCGGTGGAACAAATCCTCGCGGAATTTCCCCTCCTGTACGCGCAATTCCAGGTTCTGGTGGGTCGCCGCGATGATGCGCACATCCACTTTTACCGGCGCATAGCCGCCGACGCGATAAAACTGCCCATCGGCTAGCACGCGCAGCAGACGTGTTTGTACATCGTTGGGCATGTCGCCAATTTCGTCGAGAAACAGCGTGCCGCCGTCAGCTTGCTCAAAACGTCCCTGACGGACGGTGTTCGCGCCCGTAAAGGCGCCTTTCTCGTGGCCAAAGAGTTCAGATTCAATTAAATCTTTCGGTATCGCCGCCATATTCAGAGCGATAAACGGCGCTTTCGCGCGTGGGCTGTGGCGATGCAGCGCATGCGCGACGAGCTCTTTACCGGTACCGGATTCGCCGTTAATCAGCACGCTTATTGATGACCGGGAGAGTCGCCCGATAATGCGAAAGACGTCCTGCATCGCCGGTGCTTCACCGATAATATCGGCAGTAGGCCCGAATGCGGGCACGTCGCGCGGCTGCTGTTGTTCCTGATAGTGGCTGATGGCACGTTCAACCAGCGCTACAGCCTCATCGATATCAAACGGTTTAGGCAGATAATCAAATGCACCCTGCTGATACGCGCTAACGGCGGCATCCAGATCCGAATGGGCGGTCATTATGATGACCGGGAGCATCGGATGGCGCTGTTTAATCTGCTTGAGCAGCGCAAGGCCGTCCATGCCAGGCATACGAATATCCGACAGCAGCACGTCCGGCGTTTTGGTGGTGAGTGCGTCCAGCACCTCGTTGCCGCTCTCAAATGTGGTACAGCTTAAGCCCGCCCCGGTGAGTGCGCGTTCAAGCACCCAACGGATGGAGCTATCGTCATCTACGACCCAGACTATCCCTCGTTGCATAAACACACCTTATTTTCGAATTGGCAGGTAAACCGAAAACTCGGTATGGCCTGGCCAACTGGTAAATTCAATTTTGCCGGAATGCTGATCGATCAGGCTGCGGGCGATAGATAAACCCAGCCCGGTGCCGCCTTCGCGGCCACTCACCATTGGATAGAACAGCGTGTCCTGTAAATGGGACGGAATACCCGGCCCGTTATCTTCAACGTCAATGCGTGCCGCCAGGCGATAGCGCTCACCGTGCAGCGTTAGCTGGAATGCGGTGCGCGTGCGCAGAATGATTTCGCCGCCTTCTGGCCCTAACGCCTGCAACGCATTGCGAACAATATTCAGTAATACTTGTTCAATCTGGTCGGGATCGTGCGGTAACTCCGGCAAACTCGGGTCGTAATCACGCACCAGCCGCACGTTATCCGGCAGCTCCATCGACACCAGCGAAAAGACGCGTTCGGCCACTTTGTGGATACTTTCGGTTACGTGCATCCCCGGCTGTTGCGGCCCCAGCAGACGATCGACCAGGTTGCGCAGGCGATCGGCCTGCTCAATGATCATCTTGGTGTATTCAGTGAGCGACGGGTCGGGCAGTGCTCTGCTTAAAAGCTGCGCCGCGCCGCGTAAGCCACCGAGTGGGTTTTTTATCTCATGGGCTAAGCCACGGACTAAATCGCGCGCCGCAATCTGCTGCGCATGCTGGAGCTGCTCCTGGCTCAGACGACGTTGATTATCCATCGGGGCCATCTCCAGCAAAATAAAGCCGTCAGGCAGCCGCTGGGCCGTCAGAGAGAGGATATGCGAGCGTCCGTCGATCACCAGCGTCACTTCGTTATCCGTGAAGCCCTGGCCCGTTTGCAGGCTCTCCTGCATCAAACCGGTATTTAATGAGAAATAGCTCAGCAGTTCCGGTAATGGCGTACCGAACAGTTTTCGTGAGCTTTGCGCCAGCAGTTGCTGCGCCGCAGGATTAGCGTAATGCACCGCCAGGTCATCATCGACCAGCAGAATGCTATTAATTAAAGAATTGAGGATCTGCCCAGCATCGGGCAGCGCGCCGGTTGCCATTTAGCAGTCTCCTTTGATTGCACTGTTTTAGTGCATTATAGCTGGATGGACGGGAAAAAGGCGCTAACTACGCGTTTTCGTGGAGAAAAAAGCCCATCCAGAGATGGGCTAAACGTTCCACGGCAACAACTTACTCAGCTTGTTCTTGCCGCCAAGCGGCGACAAGAAGTGGGCGGAGAATGACTAACGTAAATTAAACGCTGTAGTACAGCTCGAACTCTACCGGGTGCGGCGTCATACGTACGCGGTCATCTTCTTCACGGCGCAGCGCGATGTAAGCATCGATGGATTCGTCAGTGAACACACCACCGGCTTTCAGGAACTCGCGGTCCAGATCCAGTTCTTTCAGTGCTTCTTCCAGAGAACCAGCAACCTGTGGGATCTCTTTCGCTTCTTCCGGCGGCAGGTCATACAGGTTTTTGTCCATTGCTTCGCCCGGATGGATTTTATTCTTGATACCGTCAAGGCCAGCCATCAGCAGTGCTGCGAAGCACAGGTACGGGTTAGCTGCCGGGTCCGGGAAGCGCACTTCGATACGACGCGCTTTCGGGCTGGTAACAACCGGAATACGGATGGATGCGGAACGGTTACGCGCAGAGTAAGCCAGCATAACCGGCGCTTCATAACCCGGAACCAGACGTTTGTAGGAGTTGGTCGTCGGGTTCGCCAGGGCGTTGATCGCTTTCGCGTGTTTAATAACACCGCCGATGTAGTGCAGCGCCTGCTCAGACAGACCTGCATATTTGTCGCCAGAGAACAGGTTTACGCCGTTCTTGGACAGAGACATGTGGCAGTGCATACCGGAGCCGTTATCGCCAAACATTGGTTTTGGCATGAAGGTCGCGGTTTTACCGAAACGGTGCGCAACGTTGTGAACCACATATTTGTAGATCTGAATTTCGTCCGCTTTTTTGGTCATGGTGTTGAAGCGGGTGGCGATTTCGTTCTGGCCCGCCGTTGCCACTTCGTGGTGGTGAGCTTCAACAACCAGGCCCATTTCTTCCATGATCATACACATGGTAGAACGGATGTCCTGAGAGGAATCGACCGGCGGAACCGGGAAGTAACCACCTTTCACGCCTGGACGGTGACCTTTGTTACCACCTTCGTATTTGGTGGAAGAGTTCCACGCGCCTTCGATATCGTCGATAGCCACGTGAGAACCGGAAATGGATGCGCCGAAGCGGATGTCATCGAACAGGAAGAATTCTGGTTCTGGCCCGAACAGTACGGTGTCGGCGATGCCAGTAGAGCGCAGGTATTCTTCCGCGCGTTTCGCGATGGAGCGCGGGTCACGGTCATAGCCCTGCAGGGTACCTGGTTCCAGGATATCGCAGCGGATAATCAGTGTCGGTTCTTCGTAGAACGGGTCAATGAGTGCGGTAGATGCGTCCGGCATCAGAACCATGTCAGATTCGTTAATGCCTTTCCAGCCGCCGATAGAGGAGCCGTCAAACATTTTGCCTTCTTCAAAGAATTCAGCATTAACCTGATGGGAAGGGATAGTGACGTGCTGTTCTTTACCTTTGGTATCGGTGAAGCGCAGATCGACAAACTTCACTTCGTGCTCATTCAGCATCGTCAAAACGTGTTCAGCGGACATACTTTACATCTCCCGGATTTGTCATTGTCGTCGTGGTAACGAGGTCTTCAAACACTTCTTAAAAGTGGCGTTGTTGCCCTGAAATATATAAAGCGAAATCTGTGCCAACTTTTAAATTACCCCCAAAAGGCGCTATCATGCGCATCATAGTGCAAAAGGGCTGCACCACGATGGTGTCATTGCACCAGTATAGTGCTTGTATGTGAACATAAAGCACCATATTGGTGCAATTTGCGTTAAGGTGCCCTTTTTTCGCTCCGTGAAAGCGATCACAAAGGAACTCTGCAATACTTGTTTGCGGAGGATGTTTGTGATCCTGTTTTGTACTGCGATTAATCCGTGTACAATAACGCGCTATTTCTAATGCCCGAGGCAAAGTTGTGATCGAAAATTTGCGTAACATCGCCATCATCGCGCACGTTGACCATGGTAAAACTACCCTGGTTGATAAGCTGCTGCAGCAATCCGGTACGTTTGATGCACGTGCCGAAACTCAAGAGCGTGTGATGGACTCCAACGATTTGGAGAAAGAGCGTGGGATTACCATCCTCGCGAAAAACACCGCTATCAAATGGAATGACTACCGTATCAACATCGTTGATACCCCAGGGCACGCCGACTTCGGTGGTGAAGTTGAACGTGTAATGTCCATGGTAGACTCCGTGCTGCTGGTCGTTGACGCATTTGACGGCCCGATGCCGCAGACGCGCTTCGTGACCAAGAAAGCCTTTGCCTATGGCCTGAAACCTATTGTTGTTATCAACAAAGTTGACCGTCCTGGCGCGCGTCCTGACTGGGTTGTTGACCAGGTATTCGACCTGTTCGTTAACCTGGATGCGACCGACGAACAGCTGGACTTCCCGATCGTTTACGCCTCTGCGCTGAACGGTATCGCGGGTCTGGATCACGAAGACATGGCAGAAGACATGACCCCGCTGTATCAGGCGATTGTTGACCATGTTCCTGCACCGGACGTCGATCTCGACGGCCCTCTGCAGATGCAGATCTCCCAGCTGGACTACAACAGCTATGTTGGTGTTATCGGTATCGGCCGTATCAAACGCGGTAAAATCAAACCGAACCAGCAAGTCACCATCATCGATAGCGAAGGTAAAACCCGTAACGGTAAAGTCGGTAAAGTTCTGACTCACCTGGGTCTGGAGCGTATCGACAGCGATATCGCTGAAGCGGGTGACATCATTGCGATCACCGGTCTGGGTGAGCTGAACATCTCTGACACCATTTGCGACACGCAAAATGTGGAAGCGCTGCCGGCCCTGTCCGTTGATGAACCGACCGTTTCTATGTTCTTCTGCGTCAACACCTCTCCGTTCTGCGGTAAAGAAGGTAAATACGTCACGTCTCGCCAGATCCTTGATCGTCTGAACAAAGAACTGGTTCACAACGTGGCGCTACGCGTCGAAGAAACGCCGGATGCTGACGCATTCCGCGTGTCTGGTCGTGGTGAACTGCACCTGTCTGTTCTGATCGAAAACATGCGTCGTGAAGGTTTCGAAATGGCGGTTTCCCGTCCGAAAGTTATCTTCCGCGAAATCGATGGCCGTAAACAAGAGCCGTTCGAGAACGTAACGCTGGACGTTGAAGAGCAACATCAGGGTTCTGTAATGCAGGCTCTGGGTGAGCGTAAAGGCGACCTGAAAAACATGAATCCAGATGGCAAAGGCCGCGTACGTCTCGACTACGTGATCCCAAGCCGAGGCCTTATCGGTTTCCGTTCAGAATTCATGACCATGACTTCTGGTACCGGTCTGCTGTACTCCACCTTCAGCCACTACGACGATGTTCGTCCGGGTGATGTGGGTCAGCGCCAGAACGGCGTACTGATTTCCAATGGTCAGGGTAAAGCGGTTGCATTCGCACTGTTCAGCCTGCAGGACCGCGGTAAGCTGTTCCTGGGTCACGGTGCAGAAGTTTATGAAGGTCAGATCATCGGTATTCACAGTCGTTCTAACGACCTGACTGTAAACTGCCTGACCGGTAAGAAACTGACCAACATGCGTGCGTCTGGTACTGACGAAGCAACGGTTCTGGTTCCGCCGGTTAAAATGACGCTGGAACAGGCGCTTGAGTTCATCGATGACGACGAACTGGTAGAAGTTACCCCAACTTCCGTCCGTATCCGTAAACGTCACCTGACTGAGAACGACCGTAAACGTGCAATGCGCGGTGCGAAAGAAGAGTAATTCTCCTCTTCCACGCATGAAAAACCTGCCAGCGATGGCAGGTTTTTTTTTTGCCTTCACGTCACGGCAAGCGCATTTATAATCCCCTTTTGAAGGCAAGGGCTACTGTCTCTGATAGAGGCGTGATTACACGCTGAATGTTCATTATTTTTTAGGATAATGGCCTCACACTTATCCTGTATACGCCATAGTCAAACTACTCCTTTCCCGCTACAGTTAATTTTCCACGGCGAGAAAGGAGGCAAAAATGCTCTATATCTTTGATTTAGGTAATGTGATTGTCGATATCGACTTCAACCGCGTTTTTGGCGCGTGGAGCGATCTGACCCGTGTGCCGTTGGCCACGCTCAAGCAGAGTTTCACCATGGGCGAGGCTTTTCATCAGCACGAACGCGGTGAAATCACTGACGAAGCTTTTGCACAGGCGATTTGCCATGAAATGGATTTACCGTTGAGCTATGAGCAGTTCTCCCATGGCTGGCAGGCGATTTTTGTTTCGCTGCGCCCGGAGGTGATTGAGATCATGCATAAACTGCGCGAGCAGGGGCATCGCGTGGTGGTTCTCTCTAATACCAACCGGCTGCATACCACGTTCTGGCCGGATGAATACCCGGAAATTCACGCCGCGGCGGACCATGTTTATCTGTCGCAAGAGATGGGGATGCGTAAACCGGAAGCGCGTATCTACCAGCGGGTGCTTGAAGCAGAAGGTTTTTCTGCCGCTGATACGGTCTTTTTTGATGATAATGCCGATAATATAGAGGGAGCCAATCAATTGGGGATCACCTCTATCCTGGTAACGGGGAAAGAGACAATACCTCGCTATTTTACGAAGCAGTTATGTTAAAAACCGTTCATCAAAAAACGATTCACCATACCCGGTCACTGGTGGCGTGGGGGAAGTTCCTCTGGCGGCGTATTGACGAAGATAATATGACGACGCTGGCCGGGAATCTGGCCTATGTGTCGTTGCTCTCACTGGTACCGCTGGTGGCCGTCGTGTTTGCGTTGTTCGCCGCTTTTCCAATGTTTTCCGAAGTCAGCGTTCAGATTCGGCACTTTATTTTCGCCAATTTTATTCCGGCTACCGGTGACGTTATTCAGCGCTACATTGAGCAGTTTGTCGCCAATTCCAACCGTATGACAGCGGTCGGGGCCTGCGGGCTGATTGTCACGGCGCTGCTGCTGATGTACTCCATTGATAGCGCGCTGAATACCATCTGGCGCAGCAAGCGCGTGCGGCCAAAGGTCTATTCGTTTGCGATTTACTGGATGATCCTTACGCTTGGGCCATTGCTGGCAGGGGCTAGTCTGGTGATTAGCTCATACCTGCTATCGTTGCGTTGGGCGAGCGAGTTCAATAGCGCGGTGGATAACGCACTGCGAATCTTTCCGCTGCTGTTATCGTGGATCTCCTTCTGGCTGCTCTATAGCGTGGTACCGACGACGCGTGTGCCGAACCGCGATGCGGTTATCGGTGCGCTGGTGGCGGCAGTGCTTTACGAGCTTGGCAAAAAAGCGTTTGCGTTATATATCACCGCGTTCCCTTCCTATCAGCTAATTTACGGCGTGCTCGCCGTTGTGCCTATCCTGTTTGTCTGGGTCTACTGGACCTGGTGTATCGTCTTGCTTGGGGCGGAAATAACTGTCACTCTCGGGGAATACCGAAAACTTAAAACAGAACAACAAGAAGCAGACCAACCATGATTGCATTGATTCAACGCGTAACCCGGGCCAGCGTCACCGTGGCGGATGAAGTGACGGGCGAAATCGGGCCTGGACTTTTAGTGTTATTAGGTGTCGAAAAGGATGACGACGAACAAAAAGCCAACCGCCTGTGCGAGCGTGTGCTGGGTTATCGCATCTTCAGTGATGCGGAAGGCAAGATGAATCTCAACGTGCAGCAGGCGGGCGGAAGCGTGCTGGTGGTGTCGCAGTTTACGCTGGCGGCCGATACCGAACGCGGTATGCGTCCGAGCTTCTCTAAAGGCGCAGAGCCGCAGAGAGCGGAAGCGCTGTATGAATACTTCGTTGAGCGTTGTCGCCAGCAAGAGATGAACACCCAAACCGGGCGATTCGCTGCCGATATGCAGGTTTCGCTGGTCAATGATGGCCCCGTTACCTTCTGGTTACAGGTATGAACCAACTTCCAGTGAGGTTACGGGCGACAAAAGAGAGTGCTGCTATGTATCACCTTCGAGTGCCGCAAACGGAAGAAGAGTTAGACCGCTACTATCAGTTCCGCTGGGAGATGTTGCGTAAACCCCTTCATCAGCCGAAAGGTTCTGAGCGTGACGCCTGGGATGCGATGGCTCACCACCAAATGGTAGTGGATGAAGAGGGCAATCTGGTCGCGATCGGGCGGCTCTACATCAATGCTGATTTTGAAGCCTCGATTCGTTTTATGGCGGTGCATCCGTCCGTGCAGGATAAGGGCCTCGGCACGCTGATGGCGATGACGCTGGAGTCCGTCGCACGTCAGGAAGGTGTGAAGCGCGTAACCTGTAGCGCGCGTGAAGATGCGGTTGAGTTCTTTGCCAAGCTGGGGTTTGTGAATCAGGGCGAAATCACTACACCCACCACTACGCCCATTCGCCATTTTCTGATGATCAAACCGGTGGCTTCGCTGGATGACATTCTGCATCGCGGCGACTGGTGTGGGCAGCTTCAGCAAGCCTGGTATGAGCATATCCCCCTCAGTGAAAAAATGGGCGTGCGCATTCAGCAGTATACCGGGCAGAAATTTATCACCACCATGCCGGAGACGGGCAATCAAAATCCGCACCATACACTGTTTGCCGGAAGCTTGTTTTCGCTGGCAACGCTTACCGGTTGGGGCCTTATCTGGCTGATGCTGCGTGAACGACACCTGGGCGGCACTATCATCCTTGCCGATGCGCATATCCGTTACAGCCATCCCATCAGCGGCAAACCGCAGGCGGTGGCCGATCTCGGTTCACTGAGCGGCGATCTGGACCGATTAGCGCGAGGCCGTAAAGCGCGCGTGCAGTTGCTGGTGGAGCTGTCCGGTGATGACAAACTCGGAGCCGTGTTTGACGGGACTTTCATTGTGCTTCCCGCGAAGCCGTTTGGTGCGTATGAAGAAGGGGGGAATGAGGAGGAGTAGCTACTCGCTCAGATGGAGAAAGGGGTTCATTTTTTGATGCAGTATGCGGATGATGAAAATGCCAACATCCGACTGTCGGTAAAAGATTGCATGTAAGCGATAGTCATGCCGACGAACCCCATTAATAATTTCGGAGACATCGCGCCCAGCCTTGGGATTTTTTGCCAGCAAGTTAAGAAACAGATCCAGCTCGTGGGTATATTTGTCTGCTTGTTCGCAACCAAACTGACGCCATGTGTATTCATAGATTGAACCAAAGTCGTCAGCTGCTCGATTTGAAAGTTTATACATTTAAATCGCGTTTCTTCCTTGCTGCTATTTCACCTAGCGTGAGTGAACTCTCACCGCTATTGAGTCCCTCTTCCAACGCCTCGCGAAGTTGAACATTTCGTAACTCTTGCTCTTCAAGCAGGCGTAGCGCGGATCGAACCACCTCGCTGGTGGAGCCGTAACGGCCGCTCTCAATCATTTTGGTAATGAAATGGTCAAGTTGGTCGCCAATGGTAATACTGGTCGTTCTGGGCATACTCATATCCTGTTGTGTTATCTATTAACACAAGATAGCACTGATAAACATGACAGGGAATTACCTCCCCACACGATACGCCACATCCCTTACCGCATCCCTCGCGGCACGACTTACCCCACCCAACTGGAAAAAGCCATGAATCACCCCAAGATACTGCTGACAGGTGCACACCACGCCCTGTTCCGTCATTCGCTGGTACAGCGCTTTTCCTTCATCACACAGCGGATCAAATTCCGCCGTGATGATATGCACGGGCGGCAGGCCGCCGAAATCGTCTCGCCACAGCGGGCTGGCCTCCGGATGGCGCCGATCCACTCCCGGTAGATAGATTTCATAGCCGCTAAGCAACGTATCGCGGGTGATGATGTAATCCTTTCCGTTGCGAACATAGCTTTCGAAGTGCGCTGTTGCATCCACCATGGGATAAATCAGGATAAGCTGCCTGGGTCGCCAGCTACCGGCTGCTTTAAGTCTCAGCGCCGTGACCAGCGCCAGATGCCCGCCAGCGCTGTCGCCAGCAAGGGTAACGCGGTCTTTATCAATGCCAAATAACCCGGCATGTTCCCACACCAGCTCCGCTCCCCGCTGTGCGTCATCATGCGCAGCGGGAAAGGTGTACTCAGGCGCTAACCGATACTGAACGGCAATCACCCGGCATCCACCAAGCACCGCCAACTGGCGCAGTTGATTATCGTGAGTTGCAAAGCCACCGCTGATAAAACAGCCGCCGTGGTAGTAAATAACCGTCGGGAGATGGGCCGGGCTTTGTAGTGGTGAATAGACACGAAACGTCATCGCTTCCAGCTCAATGGTTTGGATAGAGACGAATGACTCTGTTTCACCCGCCAGGGCCGTACTGGCGAGATAGCCCGCCCTCCGGTCATCAATACTCTGCTGTCGAGCAGACGGGCGGCCCGCGGCAATAAACGCCTCAACCTGCTCAGCGATACCTTTTTCCAGCACCATGTTGAAATCCTTTTTGCTGTATGAATGTACAGTTTTATACGCTGGCTTTTCGCTGATGGGAAGAGGGGGAAGGCGATAAGTATGAATTTTGGAAAGCGGCTCGCAGAAGGGAAATAGTGAGCGCGGGAATGTGGTTTTGCTGGTTCCAGGGCGGTAGGCTATTCAATGAATGGTGTACGTCAATGGCGTACATTAAATGGTTGTTACTCTAAGCCAATGGCGTATTATTATGATCTTCATCGAAACGGATTTTTTTACTGAAGATGTTCAAAAGCTATTGAATGACGATGAATACGGTCGTCTCCAGATTTTTCTTACATTAAATCCTCATCATGGCGACATCATTCCAGAAACGGGCGGTTTGCGAAAAATTCGGTGGGTAGCGGAGCGAACAGGAAAGCGGGGCGGCGTGCGCGTTATTTACTATTATCGCGCTTCAGAAAGTGAGATCCGATTCCTCCTAATCTATAAAAAAGGAATTAAAGATGATCTTACCGCCCAGGAAAAGGCGATGCTGCGAATGTTAAATGCGAGGTGGTAGATGGATAAAGCGTTGTTTGAGCGGTTAGCCCAAAGCATGGCTCAGATGAATGAGATTGTTGCTGGTGAGCGTAAACCTTCCAGGGTTTTTCACATTGATTCGCTTAAAATTAAAGAGATTCGTCATGCATCTGGTTTATCTCAATCTAAGTTTGCTGAACTGATATCCGTCAGTGTAGATACTCTGCGTAACTGGGAACAAGGTCGCCGTTCGCCTACCGGGCCCGCGAAAGCATTGCTGCGTGCGATTGCTAACGATCCACAGCATGTTATTCAGGCGCTGAGTCGATAAGGAAGTGAAAGATATGGCAAGCAGAAAACAGAGGCATTCAGAACTCATGTGAAAGCGGTATTGTGCCGCCTGTACAGGAGTTTCGTGATGGTCCGAAATCGGGCGACTTTCGCCGCCCGATAATGCAGAAAGTTTACTCCCCCTCTCCCGGGAACAGGAACGGGTTAATAGAGCTGCGGGCGAACCCTTCTTGCTCCATACGCGCATCCAGTACCAGTGAGGCGAGGTCGTCGGCGACGGCTTCCACTTTCGGGTCTTTTTCCTGATACAGAATCTTCAGGTAAGTGCCGCAGTCGCCGCAGCTTTCCGCTTTGATCGCCGCCTGTTCGTTATCAAGAGACCAGTAGTGCAAATCGCGGCTCTGCTCGCAGTTGCTGCATTTCACGCGCACCACGTGCCACTCGGTTTCACACAGATTGCAGTGCAGATAACGCAGGCCCTGCGTCGTGCCAATTTGCACCACGCTGGAGACCGGCATTGAGCCGCATACCGGGCAGTATTGGCGCTGTTCGCCATATTCTGCACGGGCTTTACCGGGGATCAGGCTGGCCATTTGCGCCCAATAGAGCGACAACGCCGCCCAGATGAATGGCGCTTTATCGCTGCTCACGGACGCAAAGTCAGATGCAAACAGCGCGCTGGCCATCTGCTCCAGTTCTTGCTCAGACGTTTTTTCCAGATTCTCGATCACCGCTAATGCGGGCCCGGTCATTTCCGGTTTCAGCTCAGCAATCATTGAGCGAAGCAGGGTATGCCAGTGCTTATCGCGCGGCAGAACGTGAATATCCAGCGGCGGCTTGCCCTGGTCGTTCGCTTCTTTAATGCGCGCGGTAAGATCCATCTGTAACGGATGGTCGTACAGCACCACTTCCTGCGCGTGGGCAATCAGCGCCGCGAAGCGCAGGTAATCACCCAGCGGATTGTTCTCGGCCAGCTCGCGCAAACGATCGGCGCGGCGGTTGTAGAGGTTCTTGAGTCTGGGGAATAACAACGGCGGAATATACTCCGCCGTGCGTTTCTCGCTCGAACCCAGCTCATCTTGCGGGATTATGCGAATACTCATTCAGATGACTTTTCCTGTTTCTGGCGGACTTCACGGTACCAGCGCGGGTGATGTTTCTTCGCCCACGTACGGGTAACCCATCCTTCCACCATCGCGGTAATGGTGCCTTTCACCCAGAGGGCGGCGTAGATATGCACCATGATAACCACAATTAACGCTACTGCGGCAAATGAATGCAGCATTAACGCAAATCGGATCACCGGGATTGAGAAAGCAGGCGCAAAGTACGGACGCCAGATAATCACACCGCTTACCAGCAGCAGGACCAGGAAGATAATCGCCGCCCAGAATACGCATTTCTGGCCGAAGTTATAACGCCCGGTGTCACCCACTTCCTCGTTGACGACGATCTTACGAATATTCTTCGCCCAAAAGATATCATCCCGATTGATTAGATTGTGGTGCCAGTAACGGAAAAACATGATGATAAACGAGGCAAACATGATGACGCCCACAAACGGGTGCAGAATACGCGCCAGTTGCGGAGTCCCCATAATTTGCATCAGCCAGTTGAAGGAGGGGAAAAAGAACCCCAGCCCGCTCACCGCCGCCAGGATGAAACAGAAGGCGGTGACCCAGTGGTTGATACGTTCCGGCGCGGTGTAGCGCACGATGGTGTCACGTCGTTTCATTTGCGCACCTCGTCTTTCTCTTCATGCAGATTGTCTTCTTCCTCTTCCGCACGGTTCGGGCCGACACCGACGTAGTGGAAGATGCTCGCTGCAAACGTTGCGGCAAAACCGACCGCCGCCAGCGGTTTCCAGATACCTTTCCAGAATTTCACCGTGGCGCTGATTTCCGGGTTTTCCGGCAGGCCGTGGTACAGATTCGGCTTGTCGGCGTGGTGCAGCACGTACATCACGTGTGTACCGCCAACGCCTGCCGGATCGTACAGGCCAGCGTTGTCATAACCACGGGTTTTCAGCTCGGCGACGCGTTCGCCCGCCAGCGTTTTCATATCCTCTTTGGAACCAAAGTGGATAGCGCCGGTTGGGCAGGTTTTCACACAGGCCGGTTCCTGCCCGACGTTCACGCGGTCAACGCACAGCGTACATTTGTAGACGCGGTTGTCTTCCGGGTTCAGTCGCGGCACGTTGAACGGGCAGCCCGCGATGCAGTAGCCGCAGCCAATACACTGTTCAGACTGGAAGTCGACGATGCCGTTGGCATACTGAATGATAGCGCCTTCCGCCGGGCACGCCTTCAGGCAGCCCGGATCCGCGCAGTGCATACAGCCGTCTTTGCGGATAAGCCATTCCAGTTTGTCGTTCTGCTCCACTTCCGAGAAGCGCATCACTGTCCAGGATTTGGCGGTCAGATCCGCCGGGTTGTCGTACACCCCAACGTTACTGCCGATCTCATCACGGATGTCGTTCCACTCTGAGCACGCCACCTGACAAGCTTTACAGCCGATGCAGGTGGTCACGTCGATAAGCTTCGCCACTTCCTGCTGGTGGTCCCGCGCCTGAGGCGCGGGGGTGAAACCGTTAGTCGCGGAACGACGGATAATATCTTGCGATTGATAAGCCATAGGTCGTCTCCGTTACACCTTTTCCACGTTTACGAGGAAGGACTTAAACTCCGGCGTCTGCGTGTTCGCATCACCGACGAATGGCGTTAACGTATTGGCGATAAAGCCTTTCTTCGCAACCCCTTCGTAGCCCCAGTGGATTGGAATACCGATGGTATCGATATCTTTCCCGTCCGCTTTCAGCGTGCGAATACGTTTGGTCACTACCGCCTTGGCCTTGATGTAGCCACGGTTGGAGGAAACCTTCACGGTATCGCCATGGGCAATGCCGAGTTTATTCGCCAGCTTCTCGCCAATCTCCACGAACTGTTCCGGCTGTGCGATGGCATTGAGCAGCGCATGCTTGGTCCAGTAGTGGAAGTGCTCGGTCAGGCGATAAGTGGTACCCACATACGGGAACTTATCGGCTTTACCCAGCGCTTCTGCATCGCCTTTAAAGATACGGGCGGCAGGGTTGGAAATAACGTTCGGGTGCAGCGGGTTAGTCCCCAGCGGCGTTTCAAACGGTTCGTAGTGTTCCGGGAACGGACCTTCTGCCATCTTATCGAGGGCAAACAGGCGACCCATCCCTTCCGGCTGCATGATGAACGGCCCAACGTTGCTGCCAGGTGCGGCGGCACTGTAGTCAGGAATATCCATCCCGCCCCATTTCGCGCCATCCCATTTCAGAATCTGGCGTTTTGGATCCCACGGATTCCCCTGCGGGTCGGCGGAGGCACGGTTATACAGAATGCGGCGGTTGAGCGGCCACGCCCATGCCCATCCCAGCGTATTACCGAGGCCTGACGGATCGGCGTTATCACGATTTGCCATCTGGTTGCCTTCCGGCGTCCAGCTTCCGGCGAAGATCCAGCAACCGCTTGAGGTGGTGCCGTCATCGCGCAGATGCGCAAACGTGCTGAGCTGCTGGCCTTTTTTCACCAGCACCGCACCGGTTGCCGGGTCGATAATATCGGCCAGCGCTTTACCGTTGCTTTCCATCGCCACTTCTTCGGACTTCGGCTCGTGCGGCGTGGAGTAGTTCCACGTCATGCTCAGCACCTGTTCCGGGTTCGCGCCGCCCTGTTCGGCATACATCTTGCGTAAGCGCAGGAAAATACCGGCAAGGATTTCGCCATCGGTGATGGATTCGCCCGGGCCGTCCGCGCCTTTCCAGTGCCACTGCAACCAGCGACCAGAGTTGACGATCGAGCCGTTCTCTTCCGCGAAGCAGGTCGATGGCAGGCGGAACACTTCAGTCTGAATCTTCGACGGATCGACATCGTTCGACTCACCGTGGTTCTGCCAGAAGGTGGACGTCTCAGTATTGAGCGGATCGATGGTCACCAGGAACTTCAGTTTCGACAGTGACGCGACCACTTTATTTTTGTTCGGGAACGACGCCACCGGGTTGAAGCCCTGGCAGATATAACCGTTCACCAGACCCTGGTTCATCATCTCGAAATATTGCAGAACGTCGTAGCCTTTGTCCCACTTAGGCAGCAGGTCGAAGCCCCAGTCGTTCTCTTTCGTCGCTTTGTCGCCAAAGAAGGCTTTCATCATCGAGACGAAGAATTTCGGGTAGTTGCCCCAGTAGTTCACCTGACCTTCCAGCAGCGGTTTCGGCGTGTTGGCGGCAAGGTAGGTTTGCAGGTCGGTTTGTTTCTCGCTTGGCAGCGTCATGTAGCCCGGCAGGCTTTGTGACAGCAGGCCAAGGTCGGTTAGCCCCTGAATGTTGGAGTGACCGCGCAGGGCGTTCACGCCGCCGCCTGCCATGCCCATATTGCCGAGTAGCAACTGGATCATCGCCATGGTGCGGATGTTCTGCGCGCCGATGGAGTGCTGTGTCCAGCCAAGGGCATACAGGAACGACGCGGTTTTATCATGCGCGCTGGTCTCTGCGATGTACTCACACACTTTCAGGAAGTCGGCTTTCGGCGTACCGCAAATCTGCTCAACCACGTCCGGCGTATAGCGGGAAACGTGCGTTTTCAGCAGGTTCCACACGCAACGAGGGTGTTGCAGGGTGGTATCACGTTTGGCGAAGCCGTTTTCATCCAGCTCATAGTTCCAGCTGGTTTTATCGTACTTGCGTTTTTCCGCGTCGTAGCCAGTGAACAGGCCATCTTCAAAGCCAAAATCTTCACGCACGATCAGGCTGGCGTTGGTATAGGCTTCGGTGTATTCGCGGTTGAATTTTTCATTGTTCAGCAGGTACAGCATCACGCCCGACAGGAACGTAATGTCAGTACCGGAACGGATCGGCGCATAGAAGTCGGCCACCGACGCTGTACGCGTGAAACGAGGATCGATCACAATCAGCTTCGCGCCGTTGTGAATTTTCGCTTCCATCGCCCAGCGGAACCCTACAGGGTGAGCTTCAGCGGCGTTACCGCCCATCACCACGATCAGGTTGGCGTTCTTGATGTCGACCCAGTGGTTGGTCATCGCACCGCGACCAAATGTTGGAGCAAGACTTGCTACCGTTGGTCCGTGTCAGACACGCGCCTGGTTGTCGACCGCGAGCATACCCAGCGCGCGGGAGAATTTTTGTGTTAAATAGCCGGTTTCGTTGCTCGACGCGGATGCACACAGCATCCCGGTGGAGAGCCAGCGGTTAACGGTCACGCCTTCGGCGTTCTGCGCAACGTAGTTGGCGTCGCGGTCTTCTTTCATCAGCTTCGCGATGCGGTCAAATGCCTCATCCCAGCTAATTTTCTGCCATTTATCGGAGCCTGGCGCGCGATATTCCGGGAATTTCAGGCGGCTTTCGGAGTGGATGAAATCCACCAGGCCTGCGCCTTTCGGGCAGAGCGCACCACGGTTTACCGGATGATCCGGGTCACCTTCGATATGGAAAATGGACGCTTTAGCGTTTTTTGCGCCATCGCCGAGGCTGTACATCAACAGCCCACAGCCGACGGAACAATATGTGCAGGTGTTACGGGTTTCACGGGTGCGCAGCAGCTTATATTGCCGCGTTTCCGCCAGTGCAACGCTGGGGGCAAATCCCAGCGCTGCTGCCGTGGTGCCTGCCATACCGCCAGCGCAGATCTTAAAGAACTGCCTTCTGCTGACCTGCATGGTTCGCTCCTTGTTTCGACATTGTCATTGCTTGTAATTTTTCTTCGCCGCGTGCGCCGCAAAGATGCTGAATAGTTAGCGTCCTCAGCTCCTGGAGGGCGTTGACTCAGAATACCACAATTTCGGTAGGCTTGTTCCAATGCGGTTAACGGCGAGTGAACAGAATTTGCGCGCATTAACATTGAATTGTGATGTTGATCGCATTTAAAGCGAATTGCGTGCAAAAAATACCATGCGTTTAACGTGGTTAACTCATTGGTGGTAATTATTTTTTCACGGCGTTTTTGCTAAGAAAGGATGAGCGAAACTGAAGATTGAGTGTTATTGCACCAGAAACTTGATCCATAATAAGCCCTGATTCCCTCCGGATGTGATGGAATAGACGCCTCTCCTTTTCCGTCGTTGTTCAGAGTAATTGCCGTGTTTAATGTTAAAGATGAAGTCAAACCATCGTCGCAGCTTATCGGTGCCGTCGAGCGTTCTGTCTTCAGAAGGCCACAGATTATGCAACCCACTCAGGATATTCTTGCTGAAGAAATTCCCGTTGCCCTGGTCTACAACGGCATCTCTCACGTCGTGATGATGGCGACACCGAAAGATCTGGAAGCTTTCGCCATCGGGTTTTCGCTTTCAGAAGGCATTATTGAGCACCCGCGTGAAATTTTTGGAATCGAAGTCACTCAGGCCTGCAACGGCCTGGAAGTGCAAATCGATCTCTCCAGCCGCCGTTTTATGGGCCTTAAAGAACGTCGCCGCGCGCTGGCCGGGCGTACCGGCTGCGGTGTCTGCGGCGTTGAGCAGCTCAACGATATCGGTAAACCCATCAAGCCGCTGCCTTTTACGCAGACGTTCGACCTTTCTCATCTCGATCATGCGCTCAGACATTTAAATGATGTGCAGCCCGTAGGCCGCGAAACCGGCTGTACGCACGCTGCGGCCTGGGTTATGCCTTCAGGTGAGTTGATTGGCGGGCATGAAGATGTGGGACGTCATGTGGCGCTGGATAAACTGCTGGGCCATCGTGCGAAAGAGGGCGATCGTTGGCAGCATGGCGCCGCACTGGTTTCCAGCCGCGCCAGCTATGAGATGGTGCAGAAATCCGCCATGTGTGGCGTCGAGATCCTGTTCGCCGTCTCTGCCGCGACGACGCTTGCTGTGGAAGTGGCCGAACGCTGCAACCTGACGCTGGTGGGTTTTTGCAAACCGGGCAGAGCGACGATTTATACGCATCCGCAGCGATTAATGGGTGAATAATTATTAATCAAAAATTTTGACTAAGACTGGCAAATCCTTCCGCTTTCAGTTGGTGATGAATCGACCTATCATTTATCACATCAAGGCACGGTGCCTTACTCAAACAACTAAGTGAAAGGGTTTATATCATGAAAAGCATCAAAACTTTTGTCGCTGTTATCGCTCTGTCTGCTTCTTTTGGTTCTTTCGCTGCACAGACTGTTACCGCAACGGCTTCCACACTCGACGGCGCTGAAGCAAAAATCGCCGCAAAAGCTGAACAGGCTGGCGCATCGTCTTACAAAATTACTCAGGCTTTTACCGGTAACCGCGTGCACATGACCGCCGAACTGAATAAATAAGCCAACGTTATTGTCGAAAGAGCGCCCTCGGGGCGCTTTTTTTTAATGTATTCCCGCCAACCGCAGCAACCCCGTGACGATCGCCGCCGCGAAAATCACCACGATTAACGGGCACTTTCGCCACGCCAGAAATACCGCAAATCCCACACCCAGAACGCGTGCCAGACCGGCAAAATGTTCACCTTCATAAAAGGTCGTCGCCAGCGCCACGGCAAATAACAACGTGGTTGCGGCATCGGATAACAATGCCTGAGAACGCTCAGAGAACTGCAATCGTCCACCCAGCTTCGCACCGCCCAGGCGCATTAAATAGGTGCCCGCAGAAAGTAGAGCGATCCCAAGAATAATCAGCGTGGTGTCACCCATTATTTTTTCCTCGCCAGTAAGCCGAGCATTGAGAGCAGGACGGGTAAGCCGACCGGCGCGAAAGGTACGGAAGCCAGTGATATGGCTGCTCCGCTGGATGCGCGAATAAGCGACGTTTTACTTTTCTTCAGTGCCGGAAGCACTAACGCCAGCAGAATGGCCGGGAAAACAGCATCCAGGCCGATAGTCTCCGGAGAGGGAAGCAGTTTTCCGACGCCCGCGCCCAGCAACGTTCCTGCCGGCCAAACGAAAGCGACGCCCAGCCCGCATAGCCAGAACGCGGCTTTACGCTGTTCTGGTGTCGGCTGTGACAGGCCGAAAACGACGCTTTCATCATTCATAATGTGGCAGCCGAGAAAGCTCAGTATGCGTTTACCCACCAGATCGCGTACGGTGATACCGAACGGGAAATGACGTGCGTTGACCAACAATCCCGCCACGGCTGCTGCAAGTGGGTTACCGCCGCTGGCAACAATGCCGATAAACATAAATTCAGATGCGCCCGCCAGTACGGTGAGTGAAAGAATGAGCGGCACCCATAGCGGAAAACCGTATGCCATTGCCAATGAGCCGTAGGAAACCGCGACGATCCCGACGGCAAGACAGACCAGGAATATGGCTTTTAAGGTGTCGCTTTTCAGGCAACCGAAATGTTTTTTAAACATGATTGTTGGCTATATCGAACGAGTTTCCATTATAATGAACGCAACGAAGGGGCTTTTCAAGATAATCAATCCGTTCGATCAATAGGATAAGGAAGTGGCATTATGACGCAGCCAATCAGCGTGATCGCAAAGAGTCTGGTACGCGAGCGTATGAGAACAGGGCTGTCTTTGGCGGAAATCGCTCGCCGTGCCGGCATTGCGAAATCGACGCTCTCCCAGCTCGAAGCAGGGAATGGTAATCCTAGCCTGGAAACGCTGTGGTCGCTCTGCGTGGCGCTGGATATCCCCTTCAGCCGCCTGCTGGAACCACAGGTGCAGAAAACGCAGGTCATTCGTCGGGGCGAAGGAGTGAAAGTGCTGGCAGAGCAGGCGAACTATCAGGCGACGCTGTTGGCGACCTGCCCACCGGGCGCGCGTCGCGATATTTACCTGCTGACGACGCAGCCGGGCGCCGATCGTATCTCGCAACCCCATCCTGTCGGTTCGGTCGAACATATCATTGTGACGCAAGGGCGTGCGCTGGTGGGGCTAACGGACGCTGCGGAAGAGTTAAGCGCTGGCGATTACATCTGTTACCCCGGCAATCAGGAACATATCTTCAAAGCGCTGGAACCTGATACCCTGGCGATTCTGGTCGCCGAGCAAAATTAACTCGTCGTGCGTACGTCTGTGCGCACAATTATATATTTCACCTATTATAGTAAAATAATAATTCATTTTATTTATATGAGTTATTTATTGAATTTTAAAATTAATAAATTTAGGAAATATTAATAATCACTCGCTTATTTAAATTTGTTTTCAGTGTTATCTCGCTCACGATCTCAACGTTCTTTGCGTTTACTTAAGGAACTATTTGACTAATATTTATTAGCTCTTGAGACGTGGAAGGCCTAATCAAAAGAATTGATGTAGTTACGTTATTTCGCGTCCGGGACTCTAATAAAAGAATATTCATCACTGTGATATAAAATAGATGAATAAAATCGCGCAGAGCTTTGCTAATTATTAGTTATCTCAAGGAAAGCGAATAATGAAGAAAACAACATTATCTATCGCCATTGGGCTGTTGTTGGTGGCAAATGCAGGTGTAGCAAAAACCCATTCTATGACGCTGGAACAGCGTCTGGAGATGTTGGAAAACCGTCTTGAAGCGGCCGAAAACCGTGCGACGCAGGCAGAAAATAAAGTTCAGCAGCTACAGGTACAGCAGGCCGCTGAAATTAAAGAAATCAAGGCCGCTCAGGGAAATACTCCTGTAAATGGGCAGCAGCCTGCGGAAGAGACGGCAAAAAATGCGTCTAAACCAACGCTGACGTTGACAGGGTATGGCGACATCAAATTCTACGGCGACGTGGAATTCAACATGGATGCTGAAAGTAAGCACGGCGTGTTGGCGGCAACTAACGGTAATTTTAAGCCAGACGACTCCAACGAACAGTGGAACCTGAATGGCCGTATTCTGCTTGGCTTTGACGGTACTCGCCAGTTAGGTGATGGTTACTATGCTGGCTTCTCGGCTCAGCCTTTGGGTGATATGGAAGGCGTGGTCAATATCGATGATGCGGTATTCTTCTTTGGCCGTCAGGACGACTGGAAAATTAAAGTTGGCCGTTTCGAAGCCTACGATATGTTCCCCCTCAATCAGGATACCTTTGTTGAGCATTCAGGCAACACCGCCAATGATCTGTACGACGACGGTAGCGGTTATATCTATATGATGAAAGAAGGTCGCGGTCGTTCTGATGCCGGTGGTAACTTCCTGATGAGTAAACAGCTTGATAACTGGTACTTCGAGCTTAACACCCTGTTTGAAGATGGTACGTCTCTGTATAGCGAAAATGATGGGAAACATTCCTACCATGGCCGTGAGATGGTGCAACAGAAAAACGTTATCTATATGCGTCCGGTTGTCGCTTATACCCAGGATGAATTTACGGTTTCTGCGGCGATGGAATCCAACGTTGTTGATGGCGCATATGGTTATGAAGGAAAAAATGGCGAGATTATCGACCAGTCTGACCGTACCGGCTATGGCTTAACCATGACCTGGAACGGTCAAAAAACCGATCCAGAAAATGGCATTGTGGTTAACCTGAACACCGCATACCTGGATGCCAACAACGAAAAAGATTTCACTGCGGCGGTTAACGCCCTGTGGAGAAACTTTGAGTTGGGTTACGTTTATGCGCATAACACCATCGATGATTATGCTGGCCTGATTAAACACGATGATGACGACTGGATTTATAACGAAGGTACCTACGATATTCACACTATTCACGCGTCTTATTTGATTCCGAATGTGATGAATATGAAAAACTTCAACGTTTATCTCGGCGCATATTACTCAATGATCAATAGCGATAATAGTAATGCTGACGGCTACACCGAAAACGACGATCGTTACGGCGCACGCGTTCGCTTTAAATATTATTTCTAATCTTTGTTCAAATCCGCATACATAAAAAAAGCCTGCATTGCAGGCTTTTTTATGAGAGTGAACAATTAATCGAGATAGAATACCTCTTTCAATTCTGTGCTTACCGGGCTGTTATCCGGATTAGCTGGCATTACCTCGGTCATATATTTCCACCAACGCTGACATACATCGGTGTTTGCCACCGCGTTCCAGCGCTCTTCCGATTCAATCTCAACAGTCGCGAAAAGCAGGTTACGCGCTTTATCGAGATAAATGGCGTAATGGTGCGCACCGTGGGATTTCAGCGTCGCTTCCAGTTCCGGCCAGATAGGATTATGACGGCGCTGATACTCTTCGTGTGCGTCGGCATGCACCTGCATCACAAAAGCTTTGCGGATCATAATGCCTCCAGATACAGTTCGCGCACCTCATCACGGCTGGCGGTGCGCGGGTTACATGGGGCGCAAGGGTCAGCCAGCGCTTTGTCCAGCCAGCCTTCGATATCCGCTTTGGTAACGCCCAGCTTGCTGAAACCTTCCGGAATGCCAACACGCGCGCTCAGTTTACGAATGGCGTTGATAGCTTCCATGCTGGCTGCTTCGTCACTCATCCCGCGGGTTTCAACACCCATTGCCTGCGCGACGCGTGCAAAACGCGCGACGGCGTTCGGGCGGTTAAAGTTTTCGATGATCGGCAGCAGGATGGCATTGCATACGCCGTGCGGCAGATTGTGCGTTGCGCCCGGCTGATGTGCCAGCGCATGCACCAGGCCGAGCCCCGCACTGTTAAACGCCATCCCCGCCAGATACTGACCAAACGCCATCTGCTCGCGGGCTTCCAGGTTATGACCATCATCGACCGCTTTCGGCAGCCACAGAGTGATCAGACGAATGGCTTCCAGTGCGTTGGCGTCAGTCAACGGATGCGCGCCAACGGAAACGTAAGCTTCAATCGCGTGGGTCAGGGCATCCATACCGGTGGCGGCGGTGACGGACGCGGGAATGTCCAGCATCACGCTGGCGTCATCTACGGCGATATCCGGGATAATATTGGAATCGATAATGACTTCTTTCACCTGGCGCGCGGTGTCGATGATCACGGCGTTGCTGGTCATCTCGGCGGCGGTGCCTGCGGTAGTATTAATGGCAACCAGAGGCACGCCCGCATTTTTGACTTTTCCCACGCCTGAGTAGGCGGTAGACGGGCCAGGGTTGGCGGTCAAAATTTTGATCGCTTTGGCGGTATCGATAGGGCTGCCGCCGCCAAAGGCGATGATAAAATCGCAGCTCGCGTCCTGATATGCCGCAAAGCCTTTTTGCACCAGCTCTTCGGTGGGATTAGGGAACACTTCATCGAAAAGATGGTAAGACATATTCTGCGCATCAAGTGCGGTAAACAGGCTATCCAGCAGACCCAGCTTTACCAGTTGCCCGTCGGTGACCACCAGCGCTTTGCCCCACTGTTTGCCAGCGACCAGGTTGACCATATCGGCAATCGCGCCCGCACCGTGCAGGCTGATTTTGGGAAGCGCCAACATAAAGCTCATGCTATTTCTCCTTAAATTAAAAGCCCTATGTCCGGCGGCAGCCACTGTCGCCGGGCGTGAGCGGATAGGTTAGAGCGCGAGCGCGCTGGCGAGCGGGGTGACGCCAAAGCGTTTGCCAAGCGCAATCAGTTCTTCACGCGTGATGGTCTGTTTCATGCCGCCCATGGAATAGACCTTCACCAGCACTTCTGCGGATTTCTCGGCGGTATCGATCAAACCAAACGCCTCGTCCAGCGTCGGCCCACTGCCGAATACACCGTGGAACGGCCACAGCACCAGCGAGTGTTTCTGCATTTCGACGGCAGTCGCCTGGCCGATTTCGTCCGTGCCCGGCACCATCCACGGCAGAATGCCCACGCCGTCCGGGAATACCACCAGACATTCGGTGCTACCTTCCCACAACTGGCGGGTGATCACGTCGGTGCGGTTTTCCAGCACGTAGGTCAGGGCGATCAGGTTGGTGGCGTGGCAATGCATGATCACGCGATCTTTGCCGTTGGTCGCTTTGATGCGCTCGCAGTGTGACAGGAAGTGAGCCGGTAATTCAGACGTCGGCACTGCCTCATGGGTTAAGCCCCACAGGATGTGATAGCCCGCACCGTCGCTGTCCACTTTCACCACGCCAATATTGGCGGCTGGATCGAGCTGAACATTGCGGAAGAACTTACCGGAACCGGTGACGATAAATGGCGTGTTCGCCAGCAGCGGCATCGGTTGGCTGAGCGCGATATAGCGCGGTTCTTTGTGGAAATCAGCCTCGTAAGGGGCGATATCGGCATCGTCCAGACGCAGCGTCAGGTTGCCGCCGTTACGTTCGTCCCAGCCTTTCAGCCAGGCGTCAGAGGTGGCTTTGATCATGCCCTGGACGAACCAGGATTGAGTGATGGATTGCATAGTATTCGAGTTCCTGTTCAGGCGGTGCGGGGTTTACCCCTCACCCTAACCCTCTCCCTGAGGGAGAGGGGATTGTCCGGTTTCGGTATTCACCCTCTCGCTCAGGAAGAGGGGACTGTTTGGTTTTCACCCTCTCCCTCAGGGAGAGGGCCGGGGTGAGGGTTGTTTACCCGCGTTTGCTCAAAATCTCTTTCTCATACGCGCGCACGTTTTCCAGCCACTGGCTGCCCGCTGGCGTATCGTGGCGCTGGCAATACATTTCCCACACCGCCTGCCACGGCAGGGATTTCTGCTCTTCCAGCAGCGCCAGGCGTGCGGTGTAATCGCCTTCCGCTTCCAGTTTGCGTAGCTCATCGACGGGCTCCAGCAGGGCGCGCAGCAGGGCTTTCTTCATGTTGCGGGTACCGATAACCCACGCCGCGATGCGGTTGATGGAAGCATCGAAGAAGTCGAGGCCGATGTGTACGCGGTCGAACAAATCGTTGCGCACGATTTCGCTCGCGATAGCCTGGGTTTCGTCATCCAGCAGCACCACGTGGTCGCTGTCCCAGCGCACCGGGCGGCTGACGTGCAGCAGCAGACGCGGCACGTAAAGCATGGCGGAGGAGATTTTGTCGGAGATCACTTCCGTCGGGTGGAAGTGGCCTGCATCCAGACACAGCGCGGTCTGACGGCTGGCGGCGTAGCCCATATAGAATTCGTTAGAGCCCACGGTGTAACTTTCCGCGCCAATACCAAACAGTTTGCTTTCAACCGCATCGATGTGGTGCGCCGGATCCAGTTTTTCGCTAATCACTTCATCCAGCGCGTTCATCAGACGCTGACGCGGTGCCAGACGGTCGACGGTGATGTCTTTCATGCCGTCCGGGATCCAGATATTCATCACCGATGGTGTGCCCAGTTGCTCACCGAAGTAAGCGGAGATGCGGCGGCTGGCCTTGCAGTGGTCAATCCAGAACTGACGAATTTTCGCATCCGGATGAGAGAGCGTGAAACCGTCAGCGCTCAGCGGGTGCGAGAAGCAGGATGGGTTAAAATCGAGTCCCAGTTGATTCGCTTTCGCCCACTCTACCCAGTTTTTAAAGTGTTCCGGTTTAATCTGGTCGCGGGAAACCGGGGTTTCGGATTCGAGATAGATCGCATGCAGATTCAGGCGTTTTGGCCCCGGGATCAGGCTCAGCGCCTGCTCCAGATCGGCACGTAATTCTGTCGCGTTGCGTGCTTTGCCAGGGTAATTCCCTGTTGCCTGAATCCCGCCGGTCAGGCTACCTTCCGGGTTTTCAAAACCGGCGACATCATCGCCCTGCCAGCAGTGCATGGATACCGGCAGGCGATCGAGCTGACGCAGGGTCTCTTCGACGTCGATGCCAATGGCGGAATAACGCTGTTTCGCCAGTTCCCAGGCTTGTTCAAGTTGAGTGGTCATGCGCAAAGCTCCTTTGTCAGTCGTTTTTGCTGAAACTGCGCAACGTAGCGGGCAATTTCATGTTCAGAGTTAGGGGTAAAGGTGGTCAGGCCATAGTTACCGGTCACCACCTGACGGAAATCATCTACGGTGCCCAGCTCTTCGAGCGTCATCAGCTGTACGCCGATATTGCCGAGCGTGGAGGCCTCAATTGGGCCCGCCACCACTGTCACACCGCAG
This sequence comes from Pseudocitrobacter faecalis, assembly GCF_965231525.1. Lineage (NCBI taxonomy): Bacteria > Pseudomonadati > Pseudomonadota > Gammaproteobacteria > Enterobacterales > Enterobacteriaceae > Pseudocitrobacter > Pseudocitrobacter faecalis. The sequence goes on from NZ_CBDDNJ010000002.1 coordinate 4,534,067, forward strand.
GCGTCGGCACAAAGCTGGTTGAGTAAGTGGTTCTGGCAACCGCCGCCAACGACGTGTAGCTGGCTGAACGGTTTGCCGCGCAGTTGCGCCAGTTCGTTCAGAATGTCGGCGTAAAGCAGGGCAAGGCTGTCGAAAATACAGCGCGCGAGTTCGGCAGGGCGCTGCGGCACCGGCTGTGCGGTTTCGCGGCAGGCAGCCTGGATTTCCGCGCTCATGTTGTCCGGGTTAATAAAACGGTCGTCATTGGGGTTGATCAGGAAACGGCAGGCGCCGAGTTTTTCCGTTTCGGCAATCAGTGCGGGCAGGTCAGTGATGTTCTGCTCTTTAATCACACGCTGAAGCAGCCACAGCCCCATGATGTTTTTCAGCACGCGGTAACGCCCTTCCGCGCCGCCTTCATTCGTGATGTTGGCTGCCAGTGCATATTCGCTGGTATACGGCGTGGTGCTTTCAAAGCCCATCAACGACCAGGTGCCGGAAGAGAGATAAGCGGCGTCTTTGTTCGCCAGCGGTGAAGCAATGACAGCGCTTGCCGTATCATGGCTCGCGACGGCCACCACCGGGATTTTGTTGCCCATCGGGCAAATCCAGTGACCGATCACGTTGCCAGGGTGCGTTGGCGTACCGAACCATTTAGGCGATGCGCCGGTCCAGTTAAGCAGGTCTTCATCCCAGTTATCGGTCTGAATATTGACCAACTGCGTGGTGGTCGCGTTGGTATATTCCCAGTTCATGTTGCCGGTGAGGCGATAGCTGAAGTAATCGGGGATCAGCAGGGCATGTGCGACCTCAGCGGCAACTTCTGGCTGTTGTTCTACCAATGCGCGTAGCTGATAGAGCGTATTAAACGGCAGGAACTGAATGCCGCTGCGGCGATAGATTTGCGCTTTACCGAGCTGTTCAATCGCCCGCGCCATCACGCCGTCGGTGCGGTTGTCCCGATACGAGACCGGCAGGCCAACGCGCTGACCGTCGCGGTTAAGCAGCACGTAATCCACGCCCCAGGTGTCGATACCGATGCTGTCGATCAGGATGCCCTGCTCGCAAACTTTGTTCAGGCCGATGCGAATTTCCGCTTCAAGCCCGTCGATATCCCAGGTATCAAACCCATCCTGCTTTTGCAGGCAGTTCACAAAACGGTGGATCTCGTGCAGCGAGAGCGTGTGTTGTTTATTGTCGTAGCGGGCGAGCATCACGCGACCGCTGGATGCCCCCAAATCGACGGCCACACAATGGCGAAGAGTCATGGCTGGAGTCCTTCTTAATGTCATTGGACCCAGTCTATGAAGCGCGTGCGAGTGTGACCTTCTCATCACTGACAGCAAAATGGGCGGCTGGCAAGAAAGCAAAGGTAGACGTGAGAGAGGTCACAATTTCCGCTAATCCCCCCGTATTTCGTGGGTGTGACGCTCTCCGCAATTCCCAATCTTTCCCAGTATTTCTTGAAAAAACGACTGGATTTGCGCTCTTTACTGTCGAAATTTTAAGGTGAGGTCAGCCACCCCCGATTACTATCCTGATAACTTTTCTCATTTAGTGGGGGCGTTATGACCGTATTGCACAGTGTGGATTTTTTCCGTTCAGGTCGTTTACCTGTGGCGATTGAACCGCGACTTCCGCAGCCCGCTTTTCCTGAGCATCATCATGATTTTCATGAAATTGTGATCGTTGAACAGGGAACCGGTATTCACGTATTTAACGGCCAGCCGTATACCATTTGTGGTGGCACTGTCTGTTTTGTTCGCGATACGGATCGCCACCTTTATGAGCACACCGATAACCTTTGCCTGACCAATGTTCTCTATCGTTCACCGGAGGCGTTCCAGTTTCTTTCCGGGCTCGATCAATTATTGCCGCAGGAAACGGAAGGGAATTACCCCTCCCACTGGCGCGTGAGCCAGAGCACGCTGCAACAGGTGCGTTTTATCCTCGAACAAATGGCGCAGGTGGATGACAGCATGGACGCGGCAACGCTCGCCAATCGCGAAATTCTCTTTATGCAACTGCTGGTGCTTCTGCGTCGTGGGACGCAGGTTGCAGGCGGGATGGATAGTGACGCACGGCTGAACCAGTTAATGGCCTGGCTGGAAGAACATTTTGCAGAAGATGTCTGCTGGGAAGCGCTGGCGGAGCAGTTTTCGCTGTCGCTGCGTACGCTCCACCGCCAGCTTAAACACTCGACGGGCCTGACGCCGCAGCGTTATCTGAATCGGCTGCGTTTGATTAAGGCCCGCCATCTGCTGCGCCATAGCGACGAAAGCGTGACGGATATTGCCTATCGCTGTGGCTTTGGCGACAGCAATCATTTCTCTACTCTGTTTCGTCGGGAATTCGACTGGTCACCGCGCGATATTCGCCAGGGGCGCGATGCCACCTTGCAGTAACGCGGCGGCTATCAACGTTTTCGCAACGTAGAACTGCGACAATGGTGCGTTATAAGTCGTGAGGGATGGCAGTGTCGGGTCACTTAGTTCTGCGAAAAGAGGAATTCTTTGCCCGCCCCGGGCAGGCGGTGGCGGTGGCCGATCGTTATCCGCAAAACGTCTTTGCCGAGCACACCCATGAGTTTTGCGAGCTGGTACTGGTCTGGCGCGGGAACGGCCTGCACATGCTCAACGATCGCCCTTATCGCATTACGCGCGGCGATCTCTTCTACATTCGCGCGGAAGATAAACACTCCTACGCTTCCGTTAACGATCTGGTTTTACAAAATATTATCTACTGCCCTGAGCGACTGAAGCTTAATCTGGACTGGCAAAGCTACTTACCCGGCCTGAACGGTAGCGCCTGGACACCGCACTGGCGGATGGGCAGTAACGGTATGACCCAGACGCGGCAAATCATTACCCAACTGGAACATGAAAGCCGCAAAGATGAACCGCTGGCGAATGAAATGGCCGAGCTGCTTTTTGCGCAACTGGTGGTCTCTTTCAAACGTTATCGCTACGCCACGGATAATCTGGAAGCGACGCAAAGCGAGGCGTTGCTCGACCGCTTGCTGAGTGCGCTTGCCGGAAGCCTAAACCGGCCTTTCTCGCTGGATCGCTTTTGTTCGCAGGAAGGGTGTAGCGAACGCGCGTTGCGCCAGCAATTCCGTCAGCAAACTGGCATGACCGTGAATCACTATCTGCGTCAGCTGCGCATCTGCCACGCGCAGTATTTATTGCAGCATACAGATTTGATGATCGGTGAGGTGGCGATGCAGTGTGGCTTTGAAGACAGCAACTACTTTTCGGTAGTGTTTAACCGCGAGGTGGGGATGACGCCAGGTCAGTGGCGTCATCGTAACGGAGTGGTTGCCTGATTAACTCGCCATACCCAGCCCAACAATATTCGCCGCGATGATAATCACCACGCAGCCGACACTCAGAACGCCGACCGGACGGCGACCTGCGTTGCTCCACTCTTTCAGCACCAGCCCAACCAGACCGCCGCAAAGCACGTAGAAGCTCATGTGCAGCATCCAACTGATGTATTCATACTGCGCCGGGATTTTGGCGTGGCCCCAGGCGTAGAAGAAGAACTGCAAATACCACATCAGGCCGCCCAACGCAGAGAGTAATACGTTGGTGATGATCAGCGGTTTTGCCAGCGAGAAGTCAGCTTTTACCGACAAGGTTTTCACTTTTGCCAGACGAATGAAGCAGAAGCCGAGGTTAATCAGCGCGCCGCCGCCCATGATAACGACGTAGCTTGGCAACGCGACGTAAAGAGGATCGACGCCCAGCGCGGCAGCGGCTTCGTGCATCGGTTTTGCGGCGCTCATCGCGAATGACATCCCCGCTGAGAAGATGCCGCACATTACCGCCAGTACCAGTCCTTTCTTGAGGTTAAAGTCTTCCGCTTTAATGCCCATGTTGCGCTCTTTCAACTGGCCTGCGCGCGTGACGATGCCTACGCCAATCAGCGCAACCAGCACGCCGAGCAGCGTCATACGGCCACCTTTGGTGTTGATCAGTACATCAAAGCTACCGTTCAGAATCGGCGTCATTAGCGTGCCGACAATCAGCGTAATGCCAATCGCAATCCCGATGCCCATTGACATGCCGAGATAGCGCATCGTCAGACCATAGTTGATATTGCCAATCCCCCACATCGCGCCGAAGAGAAAGACCGGCATCAGGGTTGAGGCACTAAACGAGCCGTAGTAGGCCCAGAAATTGGGTAATAGCAGGGCACTGATTGTCCAGGGAAGAATAAGCCACGATACGGTGCCGCCAACGGACCACATCGTCTCCCAGGACCAGTGTTTGACCTTCTTGAAGGGGGCATAGAAACAGGCTGCACTGGCTGCGCCTATCAAATGCCAGAAAATGCCCATCATAATCGCATTATTCATTATTGTTTCCTCAACGGTTTATTGTTGGTTCAGGCGTCCTGCCAACTCGTTGAGCTTAAAAAGTATGCGATTTAATAACCTTCCGTTAATTGCCACGGTGAATCAAAAAATGACCACCAGAGCAATGTCGTAGTGAGTGGCTTCACACTTTTACATTCTGTGCAGAAAGCGAGGCGGTTGTGCCTTTTTCATTGATAGGCAATGCTTTTCTGCGCTATAAGCCCCGTAAAATCAGGCACATAACAAAATGTTATAACCTTATAAAAACTACGGCATTGATAATCATTTTCAATATCATTTAATTAACTATAATGAACCAACTGCTTACGCGGCGTTAACACTTTGCCGCCCGACAATAATGGAGAAGATTATGAGCTATACCCTGCCATCACTGCCTTATGCATACGATGCTCTGGAACCGCACTTCGATAAGCAGACGATGGAAATCCATCACACTAAACACCACCAGACCTACGTGAATAACGCGAATACCGCGCTGGAAAGCCTGCCGGAGTTCGCTTCCCTGTCTGCGGAAGAACTGATCACCAAACTGGACCAGATCCCGGCTGAAAAAAGAACCTTCCTGCGCAACAACGCCGGCGGCCACGCGAACCACAGCCTGTTCTGGAAAGGCCTGAAAAAAGGCACCACCCTGCAGGGTGACCTGAAAGCGGCTATCGAGCGCGATTTCGGTTCCGTTGACAAATTCAAAGAAGAATTCGAAAAAGCGGCGGCGACCCGTTTCGGTTCCGGTTGGGCATGGCTGGTGCTGAAAGGCGACAAACTGGCTGTGGTTTCTACCGCTAACCAGGACTCCCCGCTGATGGGTGAAGCTATCTCTGGCGCTTCCGGCTTCCCGATCGTGGGCCTGGACGTTTGGGAACACGCTTACTATCTGAAATTCCAGAACCGCCGCCCGGACTACATCAAAGAGTTCTGGAACGTGGTGAACTGGGACGAAGCTGCTGCACGTTTCGCGGCTAAAAAATAAGTTCTGAGCTCATAGTAAGCCCCTGAAGGTTTGCCTTCAGGGGCTTTTTTTTGTCCTGATTTTAAGGAAAAGATTGAATTTCCCCCTGCAACCAGCGAGCCTTTAAGCAGTGATTCCGAGGAGCAGGGTGACGAAATGCATTATCCGGTTGAGGTTTTTATTGGCACGATCCGCGACTACGACGGCAGCCGCCCGAGTGCGATTGCCAAAGTGCAGGTAGACGGCGAGCTGACGCTGACTGAGCTGGGGCTGGTGGGCGATGAGCAGGCAGAGAAAAAAATCCATGGCGGGCCTGAGCGCGCGCTGTGCCACTATCCCCGCGAACACTACGCAGAGTGGATGCGCGAATTTCCAGACCAGGCCGATCTCTTCTATGCGCCTGCGTTTGGCGAAAATCTTTCCACTCACGGTTTAACCGAAAAAGAGGCTTTCATCGGCGATATCTTCCGCTGGGGCGAGGCGTTGATTCAAATCAGCCAGCCGCGTTCACCCTGCTTTAAGCTGAACTACCATTTTGGCATTGCCGATATGTCCTCGCAGATGCAAAGCCGGGCAAAAGTAGGCTGGTTGTATCGCGTAGTCGCACCGGGGCCGGTGTCGAGCGATGCACCGCTGGAGCTGGTTTCGCGGCTAAGCGACGTTTCCGTGCATGAAGCGGCAGCGATTGCGTGGCATATGCCGTTTGATGAAGAGCAGTATCATCGGTTGATGTCGGCTGCGGGGCTGTCAACAAGCTGGACAAGAACCATGCAGAAGCGGGTACTTAGCGGCAAAATTGAGGATAATTCGCGCAGATTGTGGGGGAAGTAGGGTTACTATGCGGTTTGATGCCCTCACCCCGGCCCTCTCCCACAGGGAGAGGGGGAAAACTGGGCCGGTTCCCTCTCCCTGCGGGAGAGGGTTAGGGTGAGGGGGCCCTCATCCCTATGTCCGCTTATACAACGGCAACCAAATCGTTAACCGCAACCCACCGAGCGGGCTGTCATCGGCCTTCACCCAGCCACGATGCTGCTGGATAGCGGCTTCAACAATCGCCAGGCCAAGACCGGTGCCGCCGGATTCACGGTCGCGGGCTTCATCGGTGCGATAGAACGGACGGAAGATTTGCTCTCTGTCCTCCGGGCTGACACCCGGGCCATCATCGTCAACGTTTACGGTGATACCATCTTTATCGACTGCAAACGCCACGGCGATTTTGGTATGCGAGTAACGCAGAGCATTGCGTACGATATTTTCCAGCGCGCTTTCCAGCGCATTCGGGTTACCGTACAGCGGCCACGGGCCCGGCGGGTAATCGATGCTGAAGGATTTGCCCATCTGCTCTGCTTCAAACGCCGCGTTATCCAGCACTTCTCCCCACAGCTGATTCGCTTTCATCGTCTCGCTGACCAGCGCGTTATTCGCCTGATTACGCGACATCACCAGCAGATCGTTGATCATGCTGTCCAGACGCTGCGCTTCGGTTTCAATACGCTCCAGCTCTTTGCTCTCGCCGCTGCGGCGACGCAATAATGCGGTGCCCAACTGCAAACGCGTTAACGGCGTGCGCAACTCGTGGGAGATATCAGAAAGCAGGCGTTGCTGCGACGTCATCATGCGTTCCAGCGCCGTCACCATCTGGTTAAAGCTGGTACCTGCGGCTAAAAACTCCTGTGGCCCGGCTTCCAGTTCAGGGTGCTGACGCAAATTCCCCTGGGCAACTTCATCGGCTGCATTCTTCAACTTACGCGCCGGTTTCGCCAGGCTCCACGCCAGCCATAACAGCAGTGGGGAACTGACTAACATCGTCACGATAAGCAGCAATAACGGGCGGTCAAACAGCAGGTTGATAAAATCTGACTGTGAACTGCTGGCCGGTCGAATCAGGTATAACTGGTAATTATCTTCCCCATCGCGGATAGAGAACGGGCCGACCAGCTCAACGCGGCCATATTTTTTCTTCTGCGGGTGATCTGAGTTATCCGATTGGCCGATAAAGTTGCGAATGATCTGCATTTCGCTGCGTTCTGCGCCGATCACGCGGCCTTCGCTGGTCACCAGCAGAAGACGTTGACCCGGCGGTGCCCACTTATCAATGGCACGGAAAAGGCGACGCCACCACATCAAATCATTCGGTGGGTCTGCCGCTAACTCTTCCTCAACATGCTGCTCGATCATCATCCCCTGGCGCTGCTCGCTGTCCAGCAGCTCGGTCATCTGACGAGAATCGAGCTTCGGTAGCATCAGAACCAGCATCAGCACCAGCGCCAGTGTTAACCAGAAAATGGCGAAGATGCGTGCGGTCAAACTTCCTATCATGAAGCGGATACCATCAGATAACCGCGACCACGCAGGGTTTTAAACCACGGATGCCCATCTTTACGCTCTGGCAGTTTGCGGCGCAGATTGGAGATGTGCATATCGATAGCGCGGTCGAACGGAGTTAAGCGCTTGCCCAGCACTTCCTGACTAAGGTGTTCACGAGAAACCACCTGGCCGAGGTGCTGTGCCAGCAGGTAAAGCAGGGTGAATTCCGTGCCGGTCAGTTCAAGAACCTGCCCATCAAAGCTGGCTTCCTGGCGCCCCGGATTCAGGCTCAGGGAATCGACTTCAACGGTTGGTGAACCAACGTCGCTGTTTTGTTGCTGTTCGCTCCAGTGCGAACGACGCAGAATCGCACGTATACGCGCAACCAGTTCGCGATCGTTGAACGGCTTAGGCAAGTAGTCATCTGCGCCCAGTTCAAGGCCCAGAACGCGATCCAGCTCGCTTCCGCGCGCGGTAAGCATAATAACGGGGGTCTGGTGTGTCTGACGAAGCTCTTTAAGCGTGTCGATACCGTTTTTCTTCGGCATCATCACATCGAGCAAAAGCAGGTCGATGCTGTCGTCCAGAAGTGCCAGCGCCTGTTCACCGTCATGGGCTACCAGAACGTTGAACCCTTCCATGTCGAGCAACTCCTTTAACAAGGAAGTAAGCTCGCGGTCATCATCAACTAATAAAATTTTATTCATATTTTAAATACCTCCGAGGCAGAAATTACGTCATCAAGGCCCGCTAATCCATGACTTTACGTTGTTTTACACCCCCTGACGCATGTTTGCAGCCTGAATCGTAAACTCTCTCTCGTTGAATCGCGACACAAAAGTTTTTGGGAGCAAGTGATGCGCAATGTTATCGCTGCCGTCATGGCCTCAACACTGGCGCTAAGTGCTACTAGCCAGGCAGCTGAAGTCGTCACCAGCGTTAACTGGCACCCCGCTGAGGGTAGTACGCAGCGTAGCAGTCAGGGTCATATGTTTGACGGCATAAGTTTAACCGAACATCAACGTCAGCAGATGCGAGATCTGATGCAACGAGCCCGGCATGACCAGCCGCCCGTTAATGTTAGCGAAGTAGAGACGATGCATCGTCTCATTACAGCAGAAAAATTTGATGAAGCCGCGGTACGCGCTCAGGCAGAAAAAATGGCGCAGGAGCAGGTTGCCCGCCAGGTCGAAATGGCGAAAGTGCGCAACCAGATGTATCGCCTCCTTACGCCAGAGCAGCAAGCGGCTTTAAATGAGAAACACAAGCAACGTATGGATCAGTTGCGTGAGGTTGCCGGGATGCAGAAAAACCCAACGACAATGTTATTTAGTAGTACCCGTAGCAACCAGTAACAAACCCTGTTTTTCCTTGCCATAGACACCATCCCTGTCTTCCCCCACATGATGTGGGGGTTTTTTTTGCCCAATTTTTGCCACCGCCTCCGCTATACTAGCCGCAGAATGAATGGCAGGAGCGTTTATGAATCAATCATATGGCCAGCTCATCAGCCGCGCAGCGCTTGCCGCGACGGTGATGGCCTCTGTGTTACTTTTGATCAAAATTTTTGCGTGGTGGTACACCGGTTCCGTCAGTATTCTGGCGGCCCTGGTGGATTCGCTGGTGGATATTGCGGCATCGCTGACCAATCTGTGGGTGGTGCGTTATTCGCTGCAACCCGCCGACGATGAGCACACCTTCGGCCACGGTAAAGCAGAATCGCTGGCGGCACTGGCGCAGAGCATGTTTATTTCCGGTTCAGCACTGTTTCTTTTCTTAACCGGCATCCAGCATCTGGCACAGCCGCAGGAAATGAATAAACCGGGCATTGGTGTGCTGGTGACCGTTGTTGCGCTGGTAAGTACGCTGTTGCTGGTCTCATTCCAGCGTTGGGTGGTTCGTAAAACGCAAAGTCAGGCGGTAAGGGCGGATATGCTTCATTATCAGTCTGATGTTATGATGAACGGTGCAATTTTAGTCGCGCTGGGGCTTTCCTGGTACGGTTGGCATCGCGCAGATGCGCTGTTTGCATTAGGAATTGGCATCTATATTTTATATAGCGCATTACGTATGGGTTATGAGGCGGTTCAGTCTTTGCTGGATCGCGCATTACCCGACGGAGAACGTCAGGAAATTATCGACATCGTGACCGCCTGGCCCGGGGTAAGCGGTGCACACGATCTCAGAACGCGGCAGTCAGGGCCGACCCGCTTTATTCAGATCCATCTGGAAATGGAAGATAACCTACCCTTAGTTCAGGCACATGTGATTGCTGAACAGGTGGAGCAGGCTATTTTGCGTCGTTTCCCGGGATCCGATGTGATTATTCACCAGGATCCGTGCTCAGTTGTCCCGGATGGTGGCAGGAGCGTTTGAACTTTCGTAAGTCGTTGTAAAAGTGTGGGGTCGATCGGCATTTTTTGTTCAAATAACCGCCATTTGGCCTGACCTGAATCAATTCAGCACGAAGCACTTGATATACTATCTGTAATAAGGTCGTTCTCTCCCTACAGGGAGCGCTTCGGGCAGAAGAATTAATTATTAGCATTCCTAAGTTCAGAGGTAGTCATGATTAAGAAAATCGGTGTGTTGACAAGCGGCGGTGATGCGCCGGGTATGAACGCTGCCATTCGTGGTGTTGTGCGCGCTGCGTTAACGGAAGGTCTGGAAGTATTTGGTATCTATGACGGTTACCTTGGTCTGTATGAAGACCGTATGGTTCAGCTCGACCGTTACAGCGTCTCCGATATGATCAACCGTGGCGGTACCTTCCTCGGTTCAGCGCGTTTCCCGGAATTCCGTGATGAGAATATCCGCGCTGTGGCTATCGAAAACATGAAAAAACGCGGTCTGGATGCGCTGGTCGTTATCGGCGGTGACGGCTCCTACATGGGTGCCATGCGTCTGACCGAAATGGGCTTCCCGTGCATCGGCCTGCCGGGCACCATCGACAACGATATCAAAGGCACTGACTACACCATCGGTTTCTTCACCGCACTGAGCACCGTGGTTGAAGCGATTGACCGTCTGCGTGACACCTCTTCTTCGCACCAGCGTATCTCCGTTGTTGAAGTGATGGGTCGTTACTGCGGCGACCTGACCCTGGCGGCAGCGATTGCTGGTGGTTGTGAATTCGTGGTTCTGCCGGAAGTTGAATTTAACCGTGACGACCTGGTTGCAGAAATCAAAGCCGGTATCGCGAAAGGTAAAAAACACGCTATCGTGGCGATTACCGAACATATGTGTGATATCGATGAGCTGGCGCACTTCATTGAGAAAGAAACGGGTCGTGAAACCCGCGCAACCGTACTGGGCCACATCCAGCGCGGCGGCTCCCCGGTGCCTTATGACCGTATTCTGGCTTCCCGCATGGGGGCGTATGCCATTGAACTGCTGCTGCAGGGCTTTGGTGGCCGTTGCGTCGGCATTCAGAACGAAAAATTGGTTCACCACGACATCATCGACGCTATCGAAAACATGAAGCGTCCGTTCAAAGGTGACTGGTTAGACTGCGCGAAAATGCTCTACTAATCCGCGTGGATTACCGAAGGGCGTACAGCCCGACGTAATAAAATGGCCTTCCCTGCCGGGAGGGCTTTTTTTTTGCCTTCATTTTAGCGCGGTGATCGTTCGAATAATTATCGTGTCGCTAAGGGCAAGGGTGATTGGGGGCGAGAGGTGGGTGATACTTCAGGACAAAAGGGGAGCAAACTGGCGGAAGATCACAGGAGTCGAACCTGCCCGGGACCGCTGGCGGCCCCAACTGGATTTGAAGTCCAGCCACCTCACCGGAGATGACGATCTTCCGCGCCTCGATTGCTACATGGAGGCGGGGCGCATTATAGCTACTTTCAGGCATTTACCACATCTTTTAATGCACCTTTTTTGGATTCATTTGGCACATCTCCCGCCAGTGAATCTTCGCCACAGTACAAAATCCCATAAAATCCGCAAGTTACACTTCGACACATTCTCTAGTCCTACACCGATCACAGAAATTAAGAAACGTAATTTGATAACGAGATATCGGAATTCATCTTAGCGAACGGATGGTTTACAAAAACAGTAACCGGTACCAGCGTGGAGTCGGCCCAAGAAGGATTTCGGCATGAAGAGCGAAGTTTTATCCGTCAAAGAGAAGATTGGCTATGGCATGGGCGACGCCGCCAGCCATATCATTTTTGATAACGTCATGTTGTACATGATGTTTTTTTACACCGATATTTTCGGTATTCCTGCCGGTTTTGTCGGCACAATGTTTCTGCTGGCGCGTGTGCTGGATGCTATTTCCGACCCCTGTATGGGCCTGCTGGCTGACCGTACGCGTAGCCGCTGGGGTAAGTTCCGTCCGTGGGTGTTGTTTGGCGCGCTGCCGTTCGGCGTGGTGTGTGTGCTGGCATACAGCACGCCAGACCTCAGCCTGAACGGCAAAATGATTTACGCCGCCGTAACGTATACGCTGCTGACCCTACTCTATACCGTGGTCAATATCCCTTACTGCGCGCTGGGCGGCGTGATCACTAACGACCCGACACAGCGTATCTCGCTGCAATCCTGGCGCTTTGTGCTGGCGACGGCGGGCGGCATGCTCTCTACCGTGCTGATGATGCCGCTGGTGAATTTAATCGGCGGCGAGGATAAAGCCCTCGGTTTCCAGGGCGGCATTGCCGTTCTGTCGGCGGTTGCGTTCCTGATGCTGGCGTTCTGTTTCTTCACCACCAAAGAACGTATTCAGGTGCCACCAAGCACTACTGGCATGCGTGAAGATCTGCGCGATATCTGGCAGAACGATCAGTGGCGCATCGTCGGCTTGCTTACCATTCTGAATATTCTTGCCGTCTGTGTGCGCGGTGGCGCAATGATGTATTACGTCACCTGGATTATGGGCTCTCCGGCGCTGTTTACCGCCTTCCTGACCACCTATTGCGTCGGTAACCTGATTGGCTCCGCAATGGCTAAACCGCTCACTGACTGGAAATGCAAAGTGAGCGTCTTCTGGTGGACTAATGCCGTTCTGGCGGGTCTGAGCCTGGCGATGTTCTTTGTCCCCATGAATGCCAACGTACTGATGTTCGGCTTTATTTTCGTGATTGGCGTGTTGCACCAACTGGTCACGCCGATTCAGTGGGTGATGATGTCCGACACCGTCGACTACGGTGAGTGGTGCAACGGTAAACGCCTTACCGGTATCAGTTTTGCAGGCACGCTGTTCGTGCTCAAGCTGGGCCTGGCGTTAGGCGGCGCGATGATTGGCTGGATGCTGGCGGGTGGGGGCTACGATGCGGCTGCGAAAGTGCAGAACAGCACCACCATCAGCATCATTATCGCGCTGTTTACTCTCGTCCCTGCGATTTGCTATCTGCTGAGCGCCATCATTGCGAAACGCTACTACACCCTGAAAACGCCGTTCTTGCTGAAAATTTTGGGCGAGCTGGCGCAGGGCGCACGTCGCAATCAACAAGAATTTGAACATGTACCCGAATCAAAATCATTACAGAGTTAAGAGGACGAACTATGAAAATCAGTGATGGAAACTGGCTGATCCAACCGGGGCTCAATCTTATCCACCCCATCCAGGTGTTCGATGTCGAGCAGCATGGCAATGAGATGGTGGTTTATGCCGCGCCGCGCGATGTACGTGAGCGTACCTGGCAACTGGATACTCCGATGTTTACGCTGCGCTTTTTCGCCCCGCAGGAAGGCGTGGTGGGTGTGCGTATCGAGCACTTCCAGGGCGCGTTAAACAACGGCCCGCACTATCCGCTGAACGTCCTGAAAGATGTGAAAGTCGAGATGCAAAACACCACCGATTTCGCTGAACTGAAAAGCGGCAACCTGAGCGTGCGCGTCACTAAAGGGGAATTCTGGTCGCTCGATTTCCTGCGTAACGGCGTACGTATTACCGGTTCTCAGGTGAAAAACAATGGCTACGTGCAGGATAGCAATACCGGTAAAAACTACCTGTTCGAGCGTCTGGATCTGGGCGTAGGTGAAACGGTTTATGGCCTGGGCGAGCGTTTTACCGCGCTGGTGCGTAACGGTCAGACGGTGGATACCTGGAACCGCGACGGCGGTACCAGTACTGAGCAGTCCTATAAAAACATTCCGTTCTACATTACCAATCGCGGTTACGGCGTGCTGGTGAATCACCCGGAAAACGTCTCGTTCGAAATCGGCTCCGAAAAAGTCTCTAAAGTGCAGTTCAGCGTGGAAGGCGAATATCTGGAATATTTCGTTATCGACGGCCCAACACCTAAAGAGGTGCTCAATCGCTATACCCGGTTCACCGGTCGCCCGGCGTTGCCGCCAGCATGGTCGTTCGGCCTGTGGCTTACCACGTCGTTCACCACTAACTACGATGAAGCGACCGTGAACAGCTTTATCGACGGTATGGCTGAGCGCAACCTGCCGCTGCACGTTTTCCACTTTGACTGCTTCTGGATGAAAGCTTTCCAGTGGTGTGATTTCGAGTGGGATCCGGTGACCTTCCCTGACCCGAAAGGCATGATTCAACGCCTGAAAGAGAAAGGGCTGAAGGTCTGTGTGTGGATTAACCCGTACATCGGCCAAAAATCACCGATCTTCAAGGAGCTGAAAGAGAAGGGCTATCTGCTTAAACGCCCGGACGGTTCCCTGTGGCAGTGGGATAAATGGCAGCCTGGCCTGGCGATTTACGACTTCACCAACCCGGATGCTTGCCAGTGGTACGCCGACAAGCTGAAAGGCCTGGTGGATATCGGCGTCGATTGCTTCAAAACCGACTTCGGCGAACGTATTCCGACGGACGTTCAGTGGTTCGACGGTTCCGATCCGCAGAAAATGCATAACCACTACGCCTTTATCTACAACGAACTGGTGTGGAATGTGTTGAAAGACACGGTGGGCGAGGAAGAGGCGGTACTGTTTGCCCGTTCCGCGTCCGTGGGCGCGCAACAGTTTCCGGTTCACTGGGGCGGTGACTGCTATGCCAACTATGAATCGATGGCAGAAAGCCTGCGCGGCGGCCTGTCGATCGGTCTCTCTGGCTTCGGCTTCTGGAGCCACGATATTGGCGGCTTCGAAAACACCGCCCCGGCGGATGTCTACAAACGCTGGTGCGCATTCGGTCTCTTCTCAAGCCATAGCCGCCTGCACGGCAGCAAATCCTACCGTGTACCGTGGGCGTACGATGAAGAGTCCTGCGACGTGGTGCGCTTCTTCACCGAAATGAAGTGCCGCATGATGCCGTACCTCTATCGTCAGGCGGCGCTGGCGCACGAGCAGGGTACGCCGATGCTGCGCGCAATGATGCTGGAGTTCCCGAACGACCCGGCATGCGACTACCTCGACCGCCAGTATATGCTCGGCGACTCCGTTATGGTGGCGCCGGTGTTCTCGGAAGTGGGCGATGTGCAGTTCTACCTGCCGGAAGGCCGCTGGACGCACCTGTGGCACAACGATGAAGTACAGGGCAGCCGCTGGCATAAACAGCAGCACGACTTCCTGAGCCTGCCGGTATACGTTCGCGACAACACCCTGCTGGCACTGGGCAACAACAGCCAGAAACCAAACTACGCGTGGCATGAAGGCACTAAATTCCAGCTCTTCTGTCTGGATGATGGCCGGGAAGCGATTTGCACCGTTCCGGCGACGGATGGTTCAGCCGCATTCACCCTGAAAGCGGTACGGGTGGGTAATACCATCACGGTGACCGGTGAAGGCAACGCGCGTGACTGGACGCTGTGCCTGCGCAATGTGCAGCAAATTAGCGGTATTAAGGGCGGCGCACATGCGGGAAGTGAGTTGGGTGTGGTGGTGAAAGCGGAAGGGGGTGAGACAGTGATTCATCTATGAGGGGGCACCCTCACCCTAACCCTCTCCCTGAGGGAGAGGGAACGGATAGAGCATAACGTTAAGACCTGCGCCGGTTTTCACCCTCTCCCTCAGGGAGAGGGCTGGGGTGAGGGTGAAACCACCCCACCCCGCATCACCTGCGTCACCTGCTCTTTCGCCATATTCACCGCGCTCAGTTGCCCGTTTACCGTGGGCTTGAGCGGTGCGTCTGCCTGCACTGCCCCGGTGGCGGTGAGCTGAAGGTTACCGTCGCCGCTGATGGGCAGTGCTGGCCATCCCCAGGCCTGCAACGTATTCAGCGGCACGCCGCGTGCGTCGAGGCTGACGTTCACCTGCCGTTGCGGCAATTGAGAAACCGTGGCGGTGGCGTTGAGCCTGCCTTTCTCTGTGTATGCTGCAAGTTCGCTGATATTCACCGTCGAGGCGTTTGCCGACAGCGCGAGGCTCGGACGATTGACGTCTACGCGATTAAACGTCGCCGCCGCCGCGTTGAGTTGCACATTTCCGCCCCATACGCCCCACAGGCGATTTTTCACCAGCTGAAGATTGGTGGCGCTGCCTTCCAGTGCCGTAATCTGCCATGGGAAAGCTGGGTCGATATCGATAACCAGATTGCGGCTGGCGGTGAATTTCTTCAGGGTCACGCTGTTGAGCCACTCTGGCAATGCGTCCATCCACAACTGTTTCCAGTTATTGGGTAACGTGTATTCAAGGCCGACAACAGACGCATCATCCAGCGTCAGCGCCTGCCCGTTGCGCAACCAGAAACCGGACGTTCGCACCGTGCTGCCTTCCCAGCGGGTTGTGAACTGACGCAGGGCGATGCCCTGGTCTGAGAGCTCGCCGTTGAAAATGGGGTCCAGCAGATGCAACGAGCCATAGATAAACTCGCTGGCGTTGAGGGTGATTTTGCCGTCCGTACTTTGCCAGCCCCCCTGGCTTAGGGTCAGGTTGCGCACATTCATATCGAGGTCCGTCACCGCCCAGTCCGGCCCCTGTAAACGGGCATCCACCACCTCAAGGCGGCCAATTTGCAGCGACGGAACGGTACTGAGCGGGGCGAAGAAATCGACCAATGTTTTATCACTTTGCAGACGAATATCGTTCAGGCGCAGATTATCCACCACCCAGCTTCCGTCGGCGTTGCGGCGGGCATCGCCAGCCAGCGAGCCGCGAGCGACCTCCGCGCCAAGGCTGGTGAGCGTCACTACACCGTTGTCAATATCCCCTTCGATAACGGCGTTGCTGGTGGGTACGCCATTGAGCGTCAGGGAACCGGCATTCACCTGTAGATGCGTTTTCTTGCCCAGTACGTTGCCCGCTTCCGGCGTCCATGGCGCAATGCTGCCGTTAACTCGTTGCGCACTTAATTCCCAGCCGGTTTCCGGGCTGTTGAAAGCCATGTTATTGAGCTGCAGGCGATCGGCGGCAAAGGGAAGCGGCGCGTTAGATGGCGAGAGATTTAACGTCCCGTCTTGCAGCAGGATAGTGTTAACGTGTAGCGGGTCGGTCACCTGGCGGGTGCTCAGGCCGATGTCGACAGCTTTAGCGACCAGCGTCGCGGGTTTGCCATCGCGCCCGAAGGTCACATTTCTGAACAAGAGATGGGAAGGCGATGAGAAACGGTGATCCATCGCATCGAACGTCACCTGGTAATCGGTGTTTTCCGTGAGCCACTGACTGACTTCACGCGCGCCCCAGCGGGTTTGCAGCAGGAAGTAGAAGGCGAGAATGACCAGCAGCAGTGCAACGAGAAGCCAGAGAATCAGCTTTCCAATAAATTTCATGATCTTCCATCCTGAGAAGGGCACATAAGGCAGTTATGCACGAATTATGCGCAATGCTCAAGGTAAGAAGGGTGAAATTCGGTGTCAGCGTGTGGGGATAATGCCGGATGACGTCACCGCCATCCGGCAAAGCGGATTACTCTTTCTCTGGCGGGAAGACCAGATTCAGAACAATCGCGGTGATACCGCCAGCGGCGATACCAGAGGAGAGCAGGTTTTTCAGCCAGTCCGGCGCAAACTGAAGGATTTGCGGCTGCTGGGAAACGCCCAGGCCGATGGCCAGTGAAAGGGCAATAATCAGAATTGCGCGGCGATTCAGCGGTTCGCGGGAAACAATACGCACGCCGGATGCGGCGATGGTGCCGAACATCACCAGCGTTGCGCCGCCCAGAACCGGCTCAGGAATGTGCTGCACAAAACCGCTTACCGCCGGGAACAGACCCAGCACGATCAACATCAGCGCAACGACAAAGCCAACGTAGCGGCTGGCAACGCCGGTCAACTGAATTACGCCATTGTTCTGACCAAAGCAGGAGTTCGGGAAGGTGTTGAACACCGCAGAGACAAACGAGTTCAGGCCATTAGCCAGCACGCCGCCTTTCAGGCGCTTCATGTATACCGGGCCGGAGACCGGTTGCTCAGAGACGTCAGAAGTCGCCGTAATATCACCAATTGTTTCCAGTGAGGTGATCATAAAGACCAGCATCAGCGGCAGCAGCAGGTTCCAGTCGATGCCCAGGCCATAGTACAGCGGGGTTGGGATCATCAACAGGTCGGTGTTGGTCGGCGCGGTATTTTCTGGCAGCATGCCGAGGAACCAGGCCATCAGATAACCTGCCGCCATGGCAATGACCAGCGATGCAATGCGCAGGTACGGGTTGCGCTGGCGGTTAAGCAGAATAATCAGTACCAGTACGATACCCGCCAGCAGCAGATTTTTTGGCGCGCCAAAGGTGTTGTTGCTCATCGCCGCATAACCGCCGCCAATGGATGTCAGGCCAACCTGAATCAGTGACAGCCCGATAATCATGACCACCACGCCGGAAACCAGCGGCGTGATAATACGACGCGCCAGATGCAGCACGCGCGAAAGCACCATTTCTGTACAACTCGCCAGCATCAGCGTACCAAACAGCGCCGCCATCATCGTCGGCACATCGGCACCACCGGTTTTCAGCGCGGTACCGCCCATAATCAGCGGCGCAACAAAGTTAAAGCTGGTGCCCTGAATAGACAATAGACCCGAACCCACCGGCCCCCAGGCTTTAATCTGAATGATGGACGCCACACCGGAAGCGAAGAGCGACATACTGATAATGTGCTGAGTATCCGCTGCCGGCAGACCCAGCGCCTGACAAATCAGCAGGGCAGGCGTGATCACCGCAACAAACATCGCCAGCAAGTGTTGCAGTGCGGCAAAGAGGGTTTGTGGCAGCGGCGGGCGGTCTTCTAAGCGGTAAATCAATTCGCTGTTTTGAGTGTGCGCAACCGGTTGCGCATTTTCTGACTCAAGGGTGTTGGCGGACATCAGAGGCGATCTCGTGGTGGAAAAGTGGCGATTTTATCGGACTGGTGGGTAAAAGCAAACGGTTGCTTTGGGAAGGCGTTAAAAAAATACCGGATCTTAATTTTTATCAATTATTCATTACATAAATGATTTATCGGCGTGATTAACCTTTTTCTGTCATTTTTGCGCATTTATTGATTACAATCTGCTCCCTGATCTTACGATGAGATCTCAACGACACAGGAAATACGTCGCGTATGAATGAATCATGCGTCAGGTAAGGAGCTTCAAATATGTTTCATCTCGATACGTTATCTACGCTGGTCGCGGCGACTATGGTGCTGCTGTTAGGGCGCAAACTGGTTCACTCCGTCCCCTTCTTTAAAAAATATACCATTCCAGAACCGGTCGCCGGTGGGCTGCTGGTGGCGCTGGCTCTGCTGGTGCTGAAAAAAAGCATGGGTTGGGAAATCGACTTCGATATGAGTCTGAAAGACCCGCTGATGCTGGCCTTCTTCGCCACCATTGGTCTGAACGCCAACCTCTCCAGTCTGCGAGCGGGCGGAAAAGTATTAGGCACCTTTCTGATAGTGGTGGTGGGGCTGCTGCTGATGCAGAACGCCATCGGCATTGGCATGGCGAAAATGCTGGGGCTGGATCCGCTAATGGGCTTACTGGCAGGCTCGATTACGCTCTCTGGCGGGCATGGTACCGGGGCGGCGTGGGGCAAACTGTTTACCGAACGCTACGGTTTTACCAGCGCAACGGAAGTCGCGATGGCTTGCGCAACATTTGGCCTGGTGCTGGGTGGCCTGATTGGCGGGCCCGTGGCGCGTTATCTGGTCAAACACTCTTCCTCGCCGGACGGTACACCAGAGGATCAGGAAGTGCCGACGGCGTTTGAAAAGCCGGACGTTGGGCGCGTTATCACCTCGTTGGTGTTGATTGAAACCATCGCATTGATTGCGATTTGTCTGACGGTCGGGCGAGTCGTTGCGCAACTGCTGACCGGCACCATGTTTGAATTGCCAACCTTTGTGTGCGTGCTGTTTATTGGCGTTATCCTGAGTAACGGCCTCGCGCTGGTCGGGTTTTATCGTGTCTTTGAACGTGCGGTGTCGGTGCTTGGCAACGTCAGCCTGTCACTCTTCCTGGCGATGGCCTTAATGAGCCTCAAACTGTGGGAGTTGGCTTCATTAGCGCTACCGATGTTGGCGATTCTGGGGGCACAGACGCTGGCGATGGCGCTGTACGCGATGTTCGTCACCTACCGGATGATGGGTAAAAACTACGATGCGGCGGTGCTGGCAGCAGGTCACTGCGGCTTTGGCCTGGGGGCGACGCCAACGGCGATTGCTAATATGCAGGCGATTACCGAACGTTTCGGCCCGTCGCATACGGCGTTCCTGGTGGTACCAATGGTGGGAGCGTTCTTCCTTGATATCGTCAATGCGCTGGTGATTAAGCTCTATCTGATGTTACCGATGTTTGGCTAATCAGTGCGGGGAATGTGGCGGGGGCGCTTCGCTTGCCCGCCCTACATCGATCGCAATTCTTTGTAGGGCGGGCAAGCGAAGCGCCCCCGCCATCGTTTTTTACTCGTCGTGATCTTCCCACGCCAGCGCGCGTTTCACCGCTTTTTTCCAGCCGCTGTAACGATAATTACGCTCGGTCGTTTCGATGCCCGGGCGGAATTC
Organism: Pseudocitrobacter faecalis; assembly: GCF_965231525.1. NCBI lineage: Bacteria > Pseudomonadati > Pseudomonadota > Gammaproteobacteria > Enterobacterales > Enterobacteriaceae > Pseudocitrobacter > Pseudocitrobacter faecalis. Next base: position 4,554,507 of record NZ_CBDDNJ010000002.1, read on the forward strand.
ACGCTCAATTACCGCTTTCTCCTGCAATTCATCCAGATTCTGCCAGAAGCCTACTGCCAGGCCCGCGAGATACGCAGCACCTAACGCGGTCACTTCGCGGACTTCCGGGCGCTCTACACGGGTACCCAGAATGTCTGACTGGAACTGCATCAGGAAATTATTGGCAACCGCGCCGCCATCCACGCGCAGGGCGTGCAGACGAATGCCGGAGTCAGCTTGCATCGCTTCCAGCACGTCGCGCGTTTGATATGCAATGGATTCCAGCGTGGCGCGAATAATGTGATTCGAGTTGACGCCGCGCGTCAGGCCGAAAATCGCGCCGCGCGCATACGGATCCCAGTAGGGGGCTCCAAGGCCGGTAAACGCCGGAACCACATACACACCGTTGGTATCTTTCACTTTGGTGGCGAAATACTCAGAGTCGAACGCGTCGCTGATGAGTTTCATTTCATCACGCAGCCACTGAATAGAGGCACCAGCCATAAACACCGCGCCTTCCAGCGCATAGTTCACTTCACCGCGCGGGCCACAGGCAATGGTGGTCAGCAGGCCATGCTCCGATTTCACCGCTTTTTCGCCGGTGTTCATCAGCATAAAGCAGCCGGTGCCGTAGGTGTTTTTCGCCATCCCTTCCTTCACGCACAGCTGACCGAAAAGCGCCGCCTGCTGATCGCCTGCGATCCCGGCGATCGGAATACGCGTGCCGCCTTTCCCACCGATGTTGGTCTGGCCATATACTTCGGAGGATTTGCGCACTTCCGGCAGCATAGCGCGCGGGATGTCGAGCACCTCGAGCATTTTGTCGTCCCAGTCCAGTTCATTGATGTTGAACAGCATGGTACGTGAGGCGTTGGTGTAATCGGTGACGTGCACGCGCCCCTGGGTCATTTTCCAGATAAGCCAGGTGTCGACGGTACCGAACAGCAGTTCACCACGGCGGGCGCGCTCGCGGGAACCCTCTACGTGGTCGAGGATCCACTTCACTTTGGTGCCGGAGAAGTACGGGTCAACCACCAGGCCGGTAGCTTTACGCACATACTCTTCCATACCGTCGCGTTTCAATTGTTCGCAGATATCGGCGGTACGGCGGCATTGCCAGACAATGGCGTTATAAATCGGTTTTCCGGTTTCGCGTTCCCACACCACGGTGGTTTCGCGCTGGTTGGTGATACCAATCGCGGCAATCTGATCGGAATTGATATCGGCTTTCGCCAGTACTTCAACCAGCGTGGAGCTCTGGGTTGCCCAGATTTCCATCGGGTCGTGCTCGACCCAGCCTGGCTTCGGATAAATTTGTTCAAATTCGCGCTGTGAAACACTGATGATATTGGCGTCGTGATCCATTACCACGGCGCGGGAACTGGTAGTGCCCTGGTCGAGCGCAACGATATATTTTTTGTCAGTCATAATGCGTGTTCCATAGTCAGATTACAGCGAAGCATTGTGTTGAGCGCTACCGGAGGTGGTGTCTTTTTCTTCAACCACACAGGTATCACACGGCAAATGGCGGCCAATCAGTTTGCGATAGCTGAATGCACCCAGCGCCGCGCCCACCACGGGTGCGAACATCGGCACCACGAAATAAGGAATATCTTTGCCGCCCGTGAAGGCGACGTCGCCCCAGCCCGCCAGCCAGGCGAACGTTTTTGGCCCAATATCACGTGCCGGGTTCATCGCAAAGCCGGTCAGCGGCCCCATGGATGCACCAATAACGGCGATCAACAGGCCAATCAGCAGCGGTGCCAGCGGCCCGCGTGGAATGCCGTTGCCATCATCGCCCAGCGCCATGATGACGCCCATCAGGATAGCGGTTATCACCATTTCTACCGCGAAGGCCTGCACAAAATTGATATGTGGGTTCGGGTAAGTGGAGAATATTCCAGCAAGATCAAGACTTTCTACGCTGCCGCGCACCATATGATGGGTTAATTCGTAATCGTAGAACAGGTTGTAATAAAGCCCGTAAACCAACGCCGCTGCGCAAAACGCGCCGGCAAACTGAGAAAGGATGAAAGGGACCACTTTACGGCGTTCGAAACAGGCGAACAGCCACAGCGCAACGGTGACCGCCGGGTTAAGATGTGCGCCGGAAACCCCTGCGGTCAGGTAGATGGCCATCGCCACGCCCAGACCCCAGATAATACTGATTTCCCACTGACCAAAGCTGGCCCCTGCGACTTTTAATGCCGCAACACATCCTACGCCGAAAAAGATCAACAGCCCGGTACCAAGAAACTCTGCAATGCACTGGCCTTTTAGGGTTGAAGTTTGGCTCATAATCGGTTCCTGAAGACAGTTTACTAGTTATTGTGTCGTGGTGGTCGAAGACACCCACGCTGCCATGTAGGCATCGTGTTAATTTATCGTTAACGAACATAAACGAGAAATATCGAAATCAAAATGTGTGTACTACGTCATAAAATGAGCGATTTCGCGCCAGATTGTGTCTCTTTACGGAACTAAAAAAAGAGAGCTGAATCATTTCATTCACTTCTCGTGTTAACAAATAAGGGGTAAATGCGCCGAAAGCTCCAGGTCTAGACTGAAAATTGTTGCAAACCGCAATCTACGTGCCCTGGCGCTGGACAGGGGGAGCGGGGCTCCATACAATCGAAGGTCAGAAGTGCGCATATTTTCGTTAAGGCGTCGCCGGGTTCCCGGGACGATATCAACGCCTTGCAAGATCAGGAGAGGTATGACGATGTCATTAGAAGTATTTGAGAAACTGGAAGCAAAAGTTCAGCAGGCGATTGATACCATCACCCTGTTGCAGATGGAAATCGAAGAACTGAAAGAGAAGAATAACGCGCTGGCGCAGGACGTTCAGTCTGCACAGCACAGCCGTGAAGAGCTGGAACGCGAAAACAACCAGCTGAAAGAACAGCAGAATGGCTGGCAGGATCGTCTGCAGGCGCTGCTGGGCCGTATGGAAGAAGTGTAATCTTCCTCTGAGTTTGCTGCCTTCATCGGGCGTTATGCCAGGAAGGCAGCGACTTCTCTTTGCGTTATCTCCCCTCCGTATATTTCAAAATCACATAATCAATCTTTTTTTATTCTTTAATGTTCAATTTGCTTTCTGGCACGCTAGCCTTATCAACGACACAACATAAGAGAGCGGGCGATGAACAAGTGGGGCGTGGGTTTAACTCTTTTGCTGGCTTCCACCAGCGTACTGGCTAAGGATATTCAATTACTTAACGTTTCTTACGATCCGACGCGCGAACTGTACGATCAGTACAATAAAGCCTTCAGCGCGCACTGGAAAAAAGAAACGGGTGATAACGTGGTGATTCGTCAGTCCCATGGCGGTTCCGGTAAACAGGCGACATCGGTTATCAACGGTATCGAAGCTGACGTGGTGACGTTGGCGCTGGCCTATGACGTTGACGCGATCGCAGAGCGTGGCCGCATCGATAAAAACTGGATTAAACGCCTGCCGGATAACTCCGCGCCGTACACCTCCACCATCGTTTTCCTGGTACGTAAAGGCAATCCAAAACAAATTCATGACTGGAACGACCTGGTGAAACCGGGTGTGTCTGTCATCACCCCGAACCCGAAAAGCTCTGGCGGCGCACGCTGGAACTACCTTGCTGCATGGGGTTATGCGTTGCACCACAATAATGGAGACCAGGCCAAAGCCCAGGAATTCGTCAAATCACTGTTCAAAAACGTTGAAGTGCTCGATTCCGGCGCGCGTGGCGCAACGAATACCTTCGTTGAGCGCGGCATTGGCGATGTGCTGATTGCGTGGGAGAACGAAGCGCTGCTGGCGGCAAATGAGCTGGGTAAAGATAAATTCGAAATCGTCACGCCGAGTGAGTCGATTCTGGCAGAGCCAACCGTTTCTGTGGTCGACAAAGTGGTTGAGAAAAAAGGCACTAAAGAAGTGGCAGAAGCCTATCTGAAGTACCTCTACTCGCCAGAGGGTCAGGAGATCGCGGCGAAAAACTTCTATCGTCCACGCGATCCGGAAGTGGCGAAAAAATATGAAAGCGCGTTCCCGAAACTGAAGTTGTTCACTATCGACGAAGAGTTTGGCGGTTGGACGAAAGCACAGCAGACACACTTCTCTAACGGCGGTACCTTTGACCAGATTAGCAAACGTTAATCGCGGTTGAATGAAGATGGCCCGGTAATTATACCGGGCTTTTTTATTTGTCACGATTATGCGGTACCCTTGCCAGTCATCGAAATACAGGGAACGCACAATGAAAAAAGCTGGCTATCTTATTCTGGCGATAATCGTCATTGCTCTCGCCGCAGGCGCGGCCTGGTGGAAATGGGCCGGAAACCCGAATGCGCTGCGTAACATCGTTCTCGAACAATTTCTTCCAAATCAGTTACAACACCAGCAGCCCGCGCCGTGTGCCGATGTGAAACCGGATGCCGGATACGTGGTGTTCAAGGATCGCAACGGCCCGCTGCAATATCTTCTCATGCCCACTTACCGTATCAACGGCACGGAAAGCCCGATGCTGCTGGAGCCTTATACGCCAAACTTTTTCTGGCTGGCCTGGCAGGCGCGCAGCTTTATGAGCCAGAAATATGGCAAAGAGATCCCGGATAGCGCCGTATCACTGGCGATTAACTCACGGAGCGGACGGACGCAAAATCACTTCCACATTCACATCTCCTGCCTGCGCACGGATGTTCGTCATCAGCTGGATACCAATATGGCGAAAATCAGTACTCGCTGGCTGCCGTTGCCGGGAGGCCTGCGTGGCAATGAATATCTGGCGCGTCGGGTCACTGAAAGTGAAATGGTGAAAACCAGCCCGTTTATGATGCTGGCGGAAGAGGTTCCAGAAGCGCGCGACCATATGGGAAGCTATGCGCTGGCGATGGTACGTTTGAGCGACGAAAGCTTTGTTCTTCTGGCGACGCAGCGTAATTTATTGGCGCTGAACCGCGCGTCTGCCGAGGAAATTCAGGATCATCAATGTGATATTCTGAAGTAACCCTACCCGTTCTGGCGTTTACCTGGCCCACCTGTCGTCGTATGCTTGCTGAAAAAAACGACAGGAGTCAGGTATGGCGCTCTGGTTTTCACACCCTCTGTTCCTTCCATCGCTGATTGTGGGCATCACCATCATCCTCTGGGCGACTTCTCTGCTGCCTGAATTTATCACCGCGCTTTTATTCTTCACCGTTGCGATGGCGGCAAAAATCGCCCCGCCGGAGGTGATTTTCGGCGGTTTTGCGTCATCGGCTTTCTGGCTGGTCTTCAGTGGTTTTGTACTTGGTGTGGCGATCCGCAAAACGGGGCTTGCCGACCGGGCCGCGAGGGCGCTCTCGGCAAGGCTCACTGATTCGTGGCTGCGCATGGTGGCGAGCGTGGTGCTGCTGAGCTATGCGCTGGCATTTGTGATGCCATCCAATATGGGGCGAATCGCGCTACTGATGCCGATTGTCGCGGCGATGGCCACTCGTGCGGGTATTAAAGAGGGCACGCGTCCCTGGTACGGACTGGCGCTGGCGGTTGGTTTCGGCACATTCCAGCTTTCTGCGACCATTCTGCCCGCCAACGTGCCCAACCTGGTGATGAGCGGCGCGGCGGAAGGCGCGTGGGGCATTCATCTGAACTATCTACCCTATCTGTTGCTGCATACGCCGGTGCTCGGCTGGTTGAAAGGCGCACTGCTTATCGGGCTGATTTGCTGGCTATTCCCCGGAAAACCGCAGCCGCCGAAATCGGTACAGGCGGCGCCGCCTATGAGCGCGGCAGAGAAGCGCCTGGCCTGGCTGCTGGCGATAGTGTTAACTCTGTGGGTAACGGAGAGCTGGCATGGCATCGGCCCGGCGTGGACGGGGCTGGCGGCGGCGTGCGTAACGTTGCTGCCGCGCGTCGGGTTTATCAACGGCGAAGAGTTTTCGGCAGGGGTGAATATTCGCACCTGTATCTATGTGGCAGGTATTCTGGGGCTGGCTATCACCGTCACCCAGACGGGGATTGGCGATGCGGTAGGCGAAGCGCTGCTACGCGTGATGCCGCTTGACCCTGAACGCCCGTTCACCAGCTTTGTCGCGCTGACAGGGATCACGACTGCGCTCAACTTCATCATGACCGCCAACGGTGTGCCGGCACTCTACACTACCTTTGCGCAAAGTTTTGCCGAGGCGACAAACTTCCCGCTGTTGAGCGTTATCATGATTCAGGTGCTGGGGTATTCAACGCCGCTGCTGCCGTATCAGGCGTCGCCGATTGTGGTGGCGATGGCGTTAGGAAAAGTGCCTGCAAGAGCGGGGATGATGCTGTGTCTGGCGCTGGCGGCGGCGAGTTATCTGCTGCTGTTGCCGCTGGATTATCTTTGGTATCAGGTGTTGGGGAAGTTGTGAGTTGTTGCCCTCACCGAAAACCGCGCTGGGCGGTTCCCTCTCCTTGCGGGAGAGGGTTAGGGTGAGGGGATTACAACATTAAGCCTGTTTAGCCGCTTCTGCTGCTTTAACGATTACCGCGAAAGCGTCTGCTTTCAGGGATGCACCGCCAACCAGCGCGCCGTCGATGTCCGGCTGGGTGAACAGTTCTGCTGCGTTGCCAGCGTTAACGGAACCGCCGTACTGGATGATGACCTGTTCAGCGATTTTCGCGTCAGCTTTAGCAATGTGGTCACGAATGAATTTGTGAACAGCCTGAGCCTGAGCCGGAGTAGCGGATTTGCCAGTACCGATTGCCCATACGGGTTCGTAAGCGATAACGACGCCTTCAAATGCCGCAGCGCCCTGAGTTTTCAGGACTGCATCGATCTGACGTGCGCACACTTCTTCCGTTTTGCCCGCTTCGTTTTCTGCTTCGGTTTCACCGATGCACAGAACCGGAGTCAGACCTTGCTCTTTCAGCACAGCGAATTTTTTCGCGATCAGTTCGTCAGACTCTTTGTGGTAAGTACGACGCTCAGAGTGACCGATAATGATGTACTGTGCGCCAATGTCTTTCAGCATGGCAGCAGACGTTTCACCGGTGAACGCGCCAGACAGGTTCAGGTCAACGTTCTGCGCGCCCAGCATGATGTGGCTGCCTTCAGCTTCACGTTTCGCCATATCGATGTACAGTTCCGGCGGCGCGATCGCTACGTCGCAGCCTGCAACACCTGCCAGTTCTTTACGCAGGTTAGAAAGCAGTTCGTGAACCATGTGGCGGCTGCCGTTCAGTTTCCAGTTACCCATCACTAATGGATGTCGCATTTTAATTCTCCACGCTTGTTAGCGAATTAAGGAATATGGCCGCCCGAGTGGGCGGCATGGTCTGTGAATCAGTATAGAGAGTGTTCATCCTGAAGGCTTTGCTTTTTATCATTTATTCGCCTACTTCAAGATTTTCAGATAGCGCCAGCTTAATCGGTTCAACAGCGAAGGTCAGCCCTTTTTCGCCATTATCTGCGACAACATAACGAATTGCGCCCTCGCTGGTGGTGAAGTAATGCTTTCCTTTGCCCTGTGTAAGCAGCTTTTGCAGTTTCTGCTGGCTTTGCGCTTTGGTGAGCGTGGGGGTGAACAGACGCAGCAGCGCCGTCATGTACTCCAGCGCTTTCGCTTTCGCCGCTTTTTGTTCAGGGCCCGGAATGGGCAGCCAGGTTATCTGCATCGACTTGATTTTCAGCGTTCCGCGTTCGAGCGCGGTGGACGCATACAGATTCTCGTTAATTTTGCTCGCTGCGCGCGTCAGGTTCATCTTGTCGCGACTGGAAGAAATCGAGCGGAACTCACTGAGGGGCAGCGACGGGTTATCGATATTAAACCTTTCGCGAAACTGGCTGATGGAGAGATCGAACGTCGGCGCGCCGGAGAGTAAATAGGGCGCGGTGGTATCCGGCGACTCAACGGCAAACGCGAAGCGGCCAGCGCTCAGGGCGATGACGCCTGCAAGACACACAGAGATCCACTTCTTCATGTTTGTCGCTCTCCTATTCTCCAGCAGACGATTAAAACGGGAACGGCCTCGCTTGTCAAAAAGAGCGCGTTTCAGGGTACACTACGCCGCATGATGAGAATAAGGAATCAGACATGACCCTACAGCAATGGTTGTTTTCAATTAAGGGCCGCATTGGTCGCCGCGATTTCTGGATCTGGATGGGGATCTGGCTGCTGGCGATGGTGATTCTGTTTACGCTTGCCGGCGGTAAAATGCTCAGTATCCAGACTGCGGCGTTTATCCTGGTTTGCCTGCTGTGGCCAACGGCGGCGGTCACGGTAAAACGTCTGCACGATCGCGGTAAATCAGGCATCTGGGCTTTGCTGATGGTGCTGGCGTGGATGCTCCTGGCGGGTAACTGGGCGATGCTGCCGGGCGTCTGGCAGTGGGGCGTGGGGCGATTTATTCCGACGCTGATTATCGTGATGATGCTCATTGACCTGGGCGCGTTTGTCGGCACCCAGGGGGAAAACAAGTACGGTAAAGACACGCAGGACGTGAAATACCGCTGATTACCAGTAATGTTCCGCCGTCATATGGCCAGGGCGGCGGCGCAGATGTTTGGTCATCTGGCGGGTATCTTTCAGCAACTGCTGGGTATCGCGCACCATCTGCGGATTTCCGCACAGCATCACGTGGCTGGTTTCGGCGTTCATTGGCAGGCCAACCGCCTCTTCCAGCGCACCACTTTCGATCAGTGCGGGCACGCGTCCGGTCAGGGAATCCGCCACCGTTTCGCGGCTGACAACGGTTTTAATGCGCAACTTCCCTTCGTAGCGTTTCTCCAGTTCCTGCATCAACGGCAAATAACTTAGGTCTGCGGCAAAGCGCGCGGCGTGAACCAGTACGATATTCTTAAAACGCTCTAAATCTTTCCCTTCCTGCAAAATCGACAGATACGGGCCAATCGCCGTGCCGGTCGCCAGCATCCACAGGGTTTCGCAGTCCGGCACTTCGTTCAGCACAAAGAACCCAGCCGCTTCGCTGACAATCTGCACATCATCACCCGGCTTCAGTGCGGCGAGGCGCGGGCTCAGTTTTCCCTCCGGTACAGTGACCAGATAGAACTCAAGATCGGGATTGCTGGGGGCGTTAACGTAGGAGTACGCGCGCTGCACGCGCTCGCCGTCAACATCCAGACCCAGCTTGGCGAACTGCCCGGCGGTGAAGGGATTAACGGGGGCGTGAACGGTGAGGCTAAACAGTGCATCGGTCCAGAAATGCACCTTTGTGACTTTACCTGTTACCCAATCGGCCATGATCGTCTCCTCTGCGCGTTGTTACCCTATCTTCGCTGTGTCAGGAGAAGATTTCCAGCCCCGCGGGGCCGGAAAGCTCAATTGAACAAATGATTTACAGGATATGATTCTGGATCTCAGGGTCTTTGCGATCGAGATAATGAATCGACTGAATGCGGCGAATGGTGCGTGATTTTCCGCGAATCAGCAGCGTTTCGGTGGTGGCGATATTGCCTTTGCGGCTGATGCCGTCCAGCAGGTCGCCTTTGGTGATCCCGGTGGCGGAGAAGATAACGTTATCGCTGCGCGCCATATCATCCAGTGTCAGCACTTTCCCGGCTTCGATACCCATCTCATGACAACGGCGCAGTTCGTCCTCACCAATACGGCGATTCTCTTCGCTATCGCCTTTGACGTGATGACGCGCCAGCAGGCGGCCATGCATATCGCCATCCAGCGCGCGGATCACTGCCGCAGAGACCACGCCTTCCGGTGCGCCGCCGATACCGTAAAGAACATCAACTTCGCTGTCCGGCATACAGGTCAGAATGGACGCCGCGACATCACCATCAGGAATGGCGAACACGCGCACGCCCAGTTTTTGCAACTCGGCAATCACCACATCGTGGCGTGGTTTCGCCAGAATGGTGACCGTCAGCGCTTCAAAAGGCTTATTCAATGCGCTTGCGATATTGCGCAAGTTTTCTTCCAGCGACTTGTTGAGGTCGATAACACCTTTTGCGCCCGGCCCGACAATCAGCTTTTCCATGTACATATCCGGCGCGTTCAGGAAGCAGCCTTTATCGCCTACCGCCAGCACTGCCAGCGCGTTTGCCTGGCCCATCGCGGTCATACGGGTGCCTTCAATCGGATCGACGGCGATATCTACCGCGTCGCCTTTGCCTGTGCCGACGTTTTCGCCGATGTAGAGCATCGGCGCTTCATCAATTTCGCCCTCGCCGATCACGATGGTGCCATCAATGTTGACCTTGTTGAGCATGATGCGCATCGCATTTACTGCCGCGCCATCCGCGACATTTTTATCGCCCCGGCCCAGCCATTTGTAACCTGCCAGCGCCGCCGCTTCCGTGACGCGCGAAAATTCGATAGCCAGTTCTCGTCTCATAGCAAACTCGTTAGTAAATGAATGGCACGCAGCGAAAGCGCTTGAGTCGTGTGTTCGCTACGCGTTGGAATAACGTTCGGTCTCTGGCATCCAGCGTTCAATCAGCGCGGTGGCCTGTTGTGGATAACGTTCATGAACGTGGCGGGCGATGCGCTGAACTTCGGGGATCATCGCCTGATCGCGCAATAAATCTGCCACTTTGAATTCAGCATTACCCGTCTGGCGCGTACCGAGCAGTTCGCCGGGGCCACGAATTTCGAGGTCTTTTTGTGCAATTACAAAGCCGTCGTTGCTGTCGCGCAGCACCTGTAGACGCATCTGCGCCGTTTTGGAAAGCGGCGATTTGTAGAGCAGTACACAGTGAGAAGCCACTGCGCCACGGCCCACGCGGCCACGAAGCTGGTGCAGTTGCGCAAGACCCAGGCGCTCCGGGTTTTCAATAATCATCAGACTGGCGTTGGGCACATCGACGCCCACTTCAATTACCGTGGTGGCAATCAGCAGATGCAGTTCGCCTTGCTTGAAGGATTGCATTACCGCCTGTTTTTCTGCAGGTTTCATACGCCCGTGAACGAGGCCGACGTTCAGTTCCGGCAGCGCCAGCTTTAACTCTTCCCACGTGGCTTCTGCCGCCTGCGCTTCCAGCAGCTCCGACTCTTCAATCAGCGTACAGACCCAATAAGCCTGACGTCCCTCTTCGGTGCAGGCGTGACGCACACGATTAATGATATCGCTGCGGCGCGTGTCCGGAATCGCGACGGTTGTGACCGGCGTGCGGCCTGGCGGCAGTTCGTCGATCACCGAGGTATCGAGATCGGCATAGGCAGTCATCGCCAGCGTTCGTGGAATTGGCGTCGCGGTCATAATTAGCTGATGCGGATGGAAGCCCTGCTGTTGGCCTTTCTCCCACAGCGCAAGACGCTGGTGGACGCCAAAGCGGTGCTGTTCATCGATAATCACCAGGGCGAGGCCGTTAAACTGCACCTGCTCCTGGAAAATGGCATGGGTGCCGACAATCATCTGTACCTGGCCGCTGGCAATGGCTTCCTGCTGCGCCTGACGCGCTTTGCCTTTCTGTTTCCCGGCGAGCCAGCCCACTTCGATACCGAGCGGTTCAAACCAGTTGCGGAAGTTATTGGCGTGCTGCTCGGCAAGCAGTTCGGTTGGTGCCATCAGCGCCACCTGCTTGCCGTGGGCAATCGCCCTCAATGCTGCCAGCGCGGCGACCAGCGTTTTGCCTGAGCCCACATCGCCCTGCACCAGACGCATCATCGGCACGTCGAGGGCCATATCGCGTTCAATTTCAGCCACCACGCGGGTTTGCGCCCCGGTGGGTTCGAACGGCAGCGAATCGAGAAACTGATTTTCTAGCTCACCCTGTGCACTCAGCGGCAGGGCATGGTAGCGTTGCGCCCCGGCGCGGAGCGCCAGCATGCTCAGGTTATGGGCGAGTAACTCTTCCAGAATTAAGCGTCGCTGGGCCGGATGCTTGCCGGTTTCCAGGTCGCTGAGTTGTAGCGATGGCGGTGGGCGATGCAAGGTGCGCAGCGCTTCCGGCAGGCTCATCATGCCGGAGGCCAATTCTGGCGGCAGTAGCTCGGCAATGGCGCAGGTATCGAGGAGATCCAACGCCTGGTCGGTTAGCTTGCGCAGCGTCGCCTGCTTAATGCCTTCGGTGGTTGGATAAACCGGCGTGAGCGTCTCCTGCAATTCCGGTGCGCTCAAATCGCCCTGCACGCGATATTCCGGGTGGATCATCTCCGCGCCAAATTTACCGCGCTTCGCTTCACCGTAGGCCAGCACGCGACGCCCGGTTGCAAGGCTGTTTTTCATTGCCGCGTTGAAGTTGAAAAAGCGCATGGTGAGGATGCCCGTGCCGTCGCTAATCTGGCAGGTCATCATTCGGCGGCCGCCGAACGTAATGTTTGAGTTGAGAACTTCGCCTTCTACCGTGGCATAGATACCGGGCAGTAGTTCGCCAATAGGATAGAGTTGAGTGCGGTCTTCGTAGCGCAACGGCAGGTGAAGCAGTAAGTCCTGCACCGTGTGCAGGCCAATTTTGGCGAGCTTCTGACTTTGCGCTGCGCCAACACCCGTTAGCGAACTGAGTGGAACAGCATCTAACAGGCGACCTTGCATGGATTACCTCGTGGCCTGCATGGTGGCCCACCAGGTCTCGTCGGCTTCGATCTCACCGCGATCGTTGACGTGCGGGTAGGGGAGGCCTTTGCGCTTCGCGACATTTGCCAGCACCGGATAACCGCCTTCAAACAGCAGGCGCTGTTGTTCGTCGTCCGGCAGCATACTGTTTTCTCGCTGATACATACCGGCGTTCTGCCGCTGGCGCTGTGCTTCATACAGAATGAGCGCCGAGGCCACGGAGACGTTGAGCGACTGCACCATCCCGATCATCGGAATAATAATATCCTGGTCTGCGAGTGCTAACGCTTCCTGAGTGATGCCGGTTTTCTCCTGACCCATTAAAATACAGGTCGGGCGGGTATAATCGATTTCGCGAAAATCAACGGCTTTATCAGAAAGATGGGTCGCCAGAACCTGCATGCCGCGCCCTTTAAGATGCGAAACGGCCTCGCCAATCGTCGGGTGCGTTTTTACCTGCACCCAACTGTTGCTGCCCGCCGCTGCAGAGGCCATGGTGCGCATGCGGCTACCCGGCCAGACGGCGTGCACTTCATGTACGCCAACAGCATCTGCGGTACGAATGATCGCAGAAACGTTATGGGGTTTGTGGACCTGCTCCATACAGACGGTCAGATCAGGCTGCCGTCTGGCAAGCATCTCGCAAATTCGCGCATAACGCTGTGCATTCATAAAACTAGTTTCGGTTACGGGTGACTTTAATGACGTCCGGCATCACGCGGATTTTGCGCATGATATTCGCCAGATGTACGCGGTCGCGCGCCGTCAGGCGGATGAAGGCGCTGTAAACGCGGCCATCTTTCTCTTCAGTATTCAGGCTCTGAATATTGGACGTCGCCGTATTGATTGCCGCCGTCAGGTTGGCCAGTGCCCCCTGATGATTGAACATATCAACCTTAATTTCGGTGATAAATTCCTGCTCAGTCTCTTTGTCCCACTCAACCGCCATAAACTTCTCGGGCTCTTTCTGATAGCCACGGATGTTACGACAGGATTCATGGTGGATAACCAGACCTTTGCCTGGGCTGACGTGAGCGATAATCGGGTCGCCCGGAATGGGACGGCAGCATTTTGCGAAGGTGATCAGCACGCCATCCGCGCCTTTAATAGGCAGATGCGCATGGCCGGAGGCGCCCGGCGCGGAAGGTGTCGCTTCGCCCTGTTGCAGGTTTTTCGCCACTACCACGCTCATGGCGTTGCCGAGGCCGATTTCAGCCAGCAGATCGTCAAGTGAGGTGAGTTTCATGCGATCCAGTTCGCGCTGGATATGCTCTGGCGGAATCTCCGCGAGCTTACGGCTGCCACCCAACGCGTGGTTGAGCAGGCGACGACCCAGACTTACGGAATCATCACGCTTGAGGTTTTTCAGCAACTGGCGAATTTTGGCGCGCGCTTTCGAGCTGACGACAAAGTTGAGCCAAGCGGCATTTGGGCGAGCGCCCGGCGCGGTAATGATTTCAACGGTTTGGCCGCTGGAGAGCGGCTGCGACAGCGGGTAAGGCTGACGGTCGACGCGTGCGCCCACGCAGGCATGACCGATATCGGTATGCACCGCGTACGCAAAGTCGACAGGCGTTGCACCGGCAGGCAATTCGACAATACGCCCTTCCGGTGTGAAAACGTAAATCTCATCCGGGAAGAGATCGGATTTAACGCTCTCGATAAATTCAAACGAGCTACCGGCACTCTGTTGCAGCTCCAGCAGGCTCTGCATCCAGCGCTGGGCGCGGATTTGCGCGGTAGTGCTGGTTTCGCCATGCTCTTTATAAGCCCAGTGCGCGGCAACACCCATCTCTGCCATTTGATCCATATCTTCGGTACGGATCTGAACCTCAACCGGCACACCGTGTGGGCCAATCATTGAGGTGTGCAAAGATTGATAGCCGTTCGCTTTTGGAATGGCGATGTAGTCTTTCACGCGACCTGGACGCGGCTTATACAGGCTGTGCATCTGGCCGAGCACGCGATAACAGGTATCGGAATCATTGACGATCACGCGGAAAGCGTAGATATCCATGATCGAGTGAAAACGCTGCTCTTTGAGCACCATTTTGCAGTAAATCGAATAAAGATGTTTCTCGCGACCACTGACGCGGCACGGTATTCCCGCTTCCTGCAAACGCCCTTCGATTTCTGAGAGGATTTTTTGGATCATCTCTTTACGGTTGCCGCGCGCGGCTTTCACCACTTCTTTGATCACGCGGTAACGGTTGGGATACAGCGCCTCAAAACCCAGCTCTTCGAGTTCGGTTTTGATGTGATGGATACCTAAACGGTGTGCCAGCGGGCTGTAGATTTCGAGGGTTTCACGGGCGATGCGGCGACGTTTGTCCGGGCGAAGTGAGCCCAGCGTACGCATGTTGTGGGTACGGTCAGCGAGTTTGATGAGAATGACGCGGATATCCTGCACCATCGCCATAATCATCTTGCGAAAGTTTTCGGCCTGCGCCTCTTTCTTATCGCGGAACTTGAGTTTATCAAGTTTCGACACCCCCTCTACCAGTTCGGCGACGCTTTTACCAAAAAGCTGTTCCATATCCTGGTAGGTGGCAGGGGTATCTTCAATCACGTCATGCAGCAGCGCCGCCATTAGCGTTTCATAGTCGAGTTTCATCTCGGCCAGAATGCAGGCAACCGCCACCGGGTGCGTGATGTAGGGTTCACCGCTTGAACGTGTCTGGCCCTCGTGAGCGTCACGTGCAACGAGGTACGCCTGCCGCAGACGTTTGATTTGATCTTCCGGCAGGTAGTTTTGAATCAGCTGATTCAGGCTTTCAAACAGATACAAGGGCGACCCGCTCTGTAATTAACGACGACCTTCAGCAATAGCGGTAACGGCCTGTAATTCAGCGGCTTCCTGCTCTTGCTGTTCCTGGCGCTCGCGCACGTCGAGGATCTGGTTGTTGATCAGACCTTCTTCGATTTCGCGCAGTGCGATTACTGTGGTTTTATCGTTTTCTTCCGGTACCAGCGGATCCTTTCCGCCTACTTGCATCTGACGAGCGCGACGCGCGGCGACCAGTACCAGGTCAAAACGGTTACCAATTTTCTCTACAGCGTCCTGAACAGTTACGCGTGCCATACTTTAATGCTCCACAGGTGAAGAAATGACTGGGCATGATACTGAAAGTGGGTTCAGTCTGCCAATAGTTTGCTGATTAAAGCGTCATGTCGCTGCTTTTGGCGGCTCATGCGCAGACGTTCAGCACGGATAATCGTTTTCAGATCGCCTAAAGCGGTATCGAAATCGTCGTTCACGATCAGGTAATCATATTCCGCATAATGGCTCATTTCTGCAACTGCCTGCGCCATTCGTTTGGTGATCACCTCTTCGCTGTCCTGACCGCGGCCACGCAGGCGGCGATCCAGTTCAATTTTGGACGGCGGCAGGATAAAAATACTGCGCGCGTGCGGCATTTTGCTGCGAATTTGCTGCGCGCCCTGCCAGTCGATATCAAGGAAAACATCGACGCCCGTTGCCAGCACTTGCTCAATGGTTTCACGCGAAGTGCCGTAGTAATTACCAAACACTTCCGCATGTTCAAGAAACGCGTCTCTGCTAATCATGTTTTTGAATTCGTCATGATTCACAAAGTAATAATGTTCACCGTGCACTTCACCCGGACGCGGCGCGCGCGTGGTATGCGAAACAGAAACCTGAGTGTCGTATAACGGTTGGGTTTTCAATAAAGCCTGAATCAGGCTGGATTTACCTGCGCCACTGGGGGCAGAAACAATATAAAGCGTGCCTTGAGCCATGAGTATTTGTGTATGTTGCCAGCAATGAAGTTCTACATACGGGCTTATTATACACGTCGGCGCATCGTGACGTAGTCTTTGTCACACTTTTTGCGCTGGTTTCTTTCATTTTGCGTGCCACTTTCCTGATTTCCTTACCTGTTGCTGCAACAAATCAATTTCCCTGGAAGCCTCCTCGGAGAATTCGCATGAGGCATTCGCAATCTTTTTTGCCTGGCGGTACAACGCCTTTACAGTGCAAAAGGAGGGGCGAAAGTGAAAAGGATACTGCTGCTGTTAATCGCGACCGTAACGGGGGCTCAGGCAACTTGCCCTGCCTGGGCTCCTGCTCGTGCGAAACAAGAAGTTGCGCAGCTTACGATGCAAATTGCACGCTGGAATGATGATTACTGGCGGCAGGGCGCGAGCGAGGTGAACGACGGCGTTTACGATCAGCTCTCAGCGCGATTGACGCAGTGGCAGCGCTGCTTTGGCTATACCGAAGAGGCTGAGAGCACGCCACCGGGGCAGATTTCCGGCACTATGCATCCGGTTGCCCATACAGGCGTACAGAAGCTGGCAGATGCGCAAGCGTTCAGTCAGTGGATGGCAGGGAAAAACAATCTCTGGGTACAGCCTAAGGTCGATGGCGTCGCGGTGACGCTGGTTTATCACCAGGGACGCTTGCTGCAGGTCATCAGCCGTGGCGATGGGCTAAAAGGGGAAGACTGGACCGAGAAAGCGCGGCACATCCCGGATATTCCCAAAACCGTCACAGGCAGGCTGGCGGAAAGTGTGCTGCAGGGGGAGATTTTCCTGCAGCGCAACGACCATATTCAAAAGCAGATGGGGGGCGTGAATGCCCGCGCTAAGGTCGCCGGTGCCCTGATGCAACGAAGTGAAAGTAAAACGCTGGCGAATCTTGGCGTGTTTATCTGGGCGTGGCCTGATGGGCCGCAGCATATGGAAGAGCGGCTGGCCTTGCTGAGCCAGGCTGGCTTTCCGCTGGCGCAGCGTTACACGAAACCGGTGATGCGGGTTGAAGATATTGCGAGCTGGCGCGACCGCTGGTTTACCTCGCCGCTGCCGTTCGTGACCGATGGCGTGGTGGTTCGCTCAGCCGATGAGCCAGAAGGGAAACACTGGCTACCCACGCAGGGCAGTTGGGTTGTCGCCTGGAAATATGTTCCGGCAGCACAGGTGGCTGAGGTAAAAAACGTAAGCTTCACGGTGGGGCGTACAGGAAAGATTGCCGTCGTCGCCCAGCTTGTGCCGGTGAAGCTGGATGATAAACAGGTTCAGCGGGTGAATATCGGTTCAGTCGCACGCTGGCAAACACTGGATATCGCCGAGGGCGATCAGGTGCTGGTCAGCCTGGCCGGACAGGGGATCCCACGTATTGATAGCGTGGTATGGCGCAGTACGCAGCGTATCAAACCCACGCTGCCTTTGCAGAAATACAATGCGCTCACCTGCTTTTACGCTACGCCCGGCTGCGAAGAGCAGTTTATGGCGCGGCTGGAATGGCTGAGTTCGAAGGCGGTTTTTGATATTGATGGACTGGGCCGCGCGGGCTGGCAGACGCTGCATCAGGCACAATCTTTCGAACATCTTTTCTCATGGCTGGCACTGACGCCGGAACAACTGCGCCGCACGCCAGGTATTACACCCTCCCGTGCGACGCAGTTATGGCATCAATTCAACCTGGTACGCCAGCAACCGTTCAAACGCTGGGTGACGGCGTTTGGCTTACCGCTGAGCAAAGCGGCGCTGGGGGCGCTGGCGGATAACCGCTGGGATACGTTGGCGTCGAGAAGCGCTCAGGACTGGCAACGCTTTCCAGGTATGGGAAACCTGCGCGCGCAGCAGATGGTGGAGGCGGTACATCATCCGGACATTTCCCGGCTGGCGCAGTGGCTTGCCAGCCAGAAAATCCCCGGATTTTAAACTCAGTGCGCGTTGTGCTTGTAATAAAACACCGGCAGGCCCAGCTTCAAACGCAGCGCCAGCAGGCGGGCTGTGAAGCCAAACAGCAGGGTGGCGATCACCACGACGTCCTGGTTGCTAACATAGTGCTGCAGGGCAACATAGAGCACGGCGGCGGAAAACGACACGCCCGCGTAAAGTTCTTTCTGAAACACCAGGGGAATGCGCTTACAGAACATATCGCGCAGCACGCCGCCAAAGACGCCGGTGACGACGGCAGCAATGGTCGCGATGACCGGGCCTTCGCCCATGTCCAGCGCGATTTGCGCGCCGATGATGGAAAATACCACCAGGCCCAGCGCATCCAGCACCAGAAACACCTTACGCAAATAGGGCATGACCGGGGCCACAATAGTCGTCAACACTGCCGCTGTTGCCACGATAATCACGTATTCCGGGTGCTTCACCCAGCCCAGCGGATAGTGGCCTAGCAGGATATCACGCACCGAACCGCCGCCAAGCGCTGTGGCGGTCGCGATGATAATGACCCCAAAGGTATCCATACGTCGACGCCCGGCAGCCAGCGCGCCGGTCATGGCTTCGGCGGTAATGCCGATAAGGTAAAGAACATGCAATAACATATGAGCTCCCGAAATCGATGGCGGAAGGGTAACGATTTGTGCGCGGCGTCACGATTGAGATTTTCTAAGGTGAAGGGATTTGGCTTAGAAAAAGTAATGGCGGAATTTTGTTTGGCTGAGGGTTAACGGGGTTGAAGCATTTTCAAAAACGAATTTTAACTTAGAAAAACTAAAGTGGCCCACATGAGGTGGGCCAACGAAGAACCGATTACTCGATGTTCTGGATCTGTTCGCGCATCTGCTCAATCAAAACTTTAAGTTCGATAGCAGAATTTGTCACATCGGCATTGATGGATTTCGATGCCAGAGTATTCGACTCGCGGTTAAATTCCTGCATCATAAAGTCGAGACGACGACCAACGGCCTCTTTCTTCTTCAGGATGTTATAGGTTTCTTTAACGTGCGCTTCAAGACGGTCGAGCTCTTCGGCAACGTCGATGCGCTGCGCCATTAGCACCAGTTCTTGTTCGAGGCGGTTATTTTCCAGCTGAACTTCGGCATCTTCCAGTTTGGCAACCAGGCGTTCACGCTGCCATTGCAGAATTTCCGGCATATGCGCACGCACTTTGGTGACTTCATTGCTGACGCCTTCAAGGCGCTGCTCGATCAGTGCTTTAAGCGCCTGACCTTCCGTTTCGCGAGCGATGATGAAGGAATCCAGAGCTTTATCCAGCGCCGAAAGAATTTCAGTGGTAATGGCGTCCAGATCCTGTTCCTGTGCTGCCATCACGCCCGGCCAGCGCAGAATATCGACCGGATTAATCTCGCCTTCGTCGCTCTGCATTTTGACCCAGTTTGCCGCGTTAACCAGCTGTTTCGCCAGTTTCTCGTTGAGGATCAGCTCGCCCTGTGCGCTGGCATCAGGCTCAAAACGCAGGGTGCATTCGACTTTACCGCGCGTCAGACGCGTGCGCAGACGCTCGCGGACTACCGGCTCCAGGCTGCGGAACTGCTCAGGCAGACGGAAATAGGTTTCGAGATAACGCTGGTTCACTGAGCGCAGTTCCCAGGAGGCACTGCCCCATTGGCCCTTGATTTCATGGCGGGCGTAGGCGGTCATACTGCGGATCATAGACGTTCCTGTTTTTAAAGGAGTGATGGAGGGATTATAGCTATCACTCACCTGCCAGGATAGGAATAACCGCCGGAAGTCCGTATAATGCGCAGCCACATTCGTTTCAAGCCGGAGATTTTATCATGCGTCCAGCAGGCCGTAGCGCTAACCAGGTGCGTCCCGTCACCCTGACCCGTAATTATACAAAACACGCTGAAGGCTCCGTGCTCGTCGAATTCGGTGAAACCAAAGTCCTGTGCACTGCCTCTGTAGAAGAGAGCGTGCCACGTTTTCTGAAAGGTCAGGGCCAGGGTTGGATCACCGCAGAATATGGCATGTTACCCCGCGCCACCCACACCCGTAACGCACGCGAAGCGGCGAAGGGCAAGCAGGGCGGTCGTACCATGGAAATTCAGCGCCTGATTGCACGTGCGCTGCGCGCGGCGGTTGATCTGAAAGCGCTGGGCGAGTTCACCATCACCCTCGACTGTGACGTGATTCAGGCCGATGGCGGCACCCGTACTGCATCTATCACCGGTGCCTGCGTGGCATTGGCCGATGCGCTGAACAAACTGGTTGCTGCCGGCAAACTGAAAACCAACCCAATGAAAGGTATGGTGGCCGCGGTTTCCGTTGGCATTGTCGATGGTGAAGCGCGTTGTGACCTCGAGTACGTTGAAGATTCGGCGGCAGAAACCGACATGAACGTGGTGATGATGGAAGATGGCCGCATGATTGAGGTGCAGGGCACCGCAGAAGGCGAGCCGTTCAGCCACGAAGAGCTACTCACCTTGCTGGCGTTGGCCCGAGGGGGTATCGAATCCATTGTAGCGACGCAGAAGGCGGCGTTGGAAAACTGATTTTTAAGGCGACTGATGAGTCGCCTTTTTTTTGTCCGTAGAAAAGTAAGTAAGGAGCGAATCCATGAAACCGTATCAGCGCCAGTTTATTGAATTTGCGCTTAGCAAGCAGGTACTGAAGTTTGGCGAATTTACGCTGAAATCCGGGCGCAAGAGCCCCTATTTCTTCAACGCCGGGCTGTTTAATACCGGGCGCGATCTGGCGTTGTTAGGCCGCTTCTACGCCGAAGCGCTGGTCGATTCCGCGATCGAGTTCGACCTGCTGTTTGGCCCGGCCTACAAGGGTATTCCGATTGCCACCACCACCGCGGTCGCGCTGGCGGAGCATCATGACCGCGATCTACCGTACTGCTTCAATCGTAAAGAAGCGAAAGACCATGGTGAGGGCGGTAGCCTGGTGGGTAGCCCACTTCAGGGTCGCGTGATGCTGGTGGATGATGTGATCACCGCAGGCACGGCGATCCGCGAATCAATGGAAATCATCCAGGCTAACGGCGCGACACTGGCTGGCGTACTGATCTCTCTCGATCGTCAGGAGCGTGGCCGTGGCGAGATTTCTGCGATTCAGGAAGTGGAGCGCGACTACGGTTGCAAAGTTATCTCCATCATCACCCTGAAAGACCTGATTGCCTATCTGGAAGAAAAACCAGAAATGGCGGAGCATCTTGCCGCCGTTCGCGCCTATCGCGAAGCTTACGGCGTCTGATTCATTACGCTGCGGGTTCCGCCCGCAGCGTGATATGCCGAATAGTTTTCCCCGTCATGCCCATGTTATGCTTTCTGTGTCAGCAGTGGCGATAGCGTTTCTGGAGTTATCCAGAAGGGTCGGCGAGTCGCCGACTTCACGCCCGCAGTTCACTCATATACCCAAAGTCGTTCCATTGTACCTCGGCACGTTTCACGTGCGCGCGCTGTCGCGCGAAGTACATTTCCACGCCTTCGGGATGGTTTTCGAGTATCGCCGCTGTTGGCACCCACTTTTCTCAGCGATGTGGAGCGTTGAATGGATGCGACCCGGGTTTGCCTTCTGGCGCTGGACTTATTTAGCTCTCCGGGCTGGAGCGCGAACGAAGAGATACGCCGGCTGTATGCACTCAGCAACAGCACATCGAAGCATTACCGGACTATCGTGTTGTCAAAGCGCGACGGCGGTGAGCGACAGATCCTGGCGCCTGATTATTTGTTGAAAACGGTGCAGCGCAATATCCTCAGGAACGTCCTCTCTCATTTCCCTGTTTCACCCTTTGCAACGGCCTATCGCCCTGGTAGTACCGTGGTTCACAACGCGCGGCCTCACCTTTCTCAATCGCAGATTCTGAAGCTCGATATTGAAGGCTTTTTTGACAATATCAGTGGGTTACTGGTGTGGCGGGTTTTCCGCCAGACCACATTACCCAACGCTGTGGTGACGATGCTGACCCACCTTTGTTGTTATCGCGATGCGTTACCGCAGGGGGCGGCCACCTCGCCGGCGATTTCTAACCTGGTCATGCGGCGTTTTGATGAACGGATGGGCCGCTGGTGTCAGGAGCGGCATATTGTTTATACCCGCTATTGCGACGATATGACTTTTTCCGGCGAATTTTCCGCCCGGCAGGTGCGTAATAAAGCGGCGGCGCTGCTGGCTGAACTGGGGCTGCGGCTGAATAAACGAAAAACTGCATTGATACCAGCATATAAACAACAGACGGTGACGGGGATCGTGGTGAACGAAAAGCTGCACATTTCCCGGGAACAACGCCGATTGTTGCGCCAGGAAGTGCACTATTGTCTGAAATTTGGCGTTGCGGCTCATCTGAGTCACAGCGGAAAATCGACAGAATCGGCGCTGTGTTACCTTCAGCGTTTGCAGGGGAAAATCGCCTGGCTGCTACAGGTTAACCCGGATGACCGGGCATTCAGGAGGGCGCTGCGTGACGTGCAGCAAATGATAAGGCAGATTGCTCTGCCTGAAACACGTTAGCGAAGCTGCGTGGCCATGAGCGGCCAGCGGGCGTCAAAATCGTCGGTAGGGCGATATTTGAATTCGCTGCGGACAAAACGAGAGAGCATTCCTTCACAGAAGGCGAGCAGCTGACTTGCCAGCAGGGTTTCATCCGTCTCGTAGCCTTCACCTTCACGCATTTTCCGCTCGCGCAGTACCTGGCGCAACTGGGCTTCAATGCGTTCGAAAAGCTGGTTGATACGCCCCTGCAGGCGATCCTGTTCGAACATTAGCGCGTGACCGGTAAGAATACGCGTCAGGCCCGGATTACGTTCACCAAACCCGAGAATAAGCAGAACAATCAGGCGCAGACGCGCGGTAGTGTCCTTTTCATCTTTTAAAATCAGGTTGATGCGGGTAATCAGGCTATCTTCGATAAACTCGATAAGGCTATCGAACATGCGTGTTTTGCTGGGAAAGTGTCGATAGAGCGCGGCTTCGGAAACGCCCACAGAAGCCGCCAGCTTTGCCGTAGTAATGCGTTGGCTACCATCACTGGATTCAAGCATCAGCGCCAGAGATTGAAGTATTTCTTCGCGACGATTCCGTTTCGCAGTTTGCTTTTCTGCCATGTTCTAAAATACCCCTGAAAATAAATGCTCGTCAGGCAGACATCCACACAGTGACCGCAAATCCAAATTTGCAGTGATGTTATTGCATTATGACGCTGTGGGATGCGTTCAAATGTCTCCGCCCCGCATCAAGCCGGGCAGAGACAGAACCGGTTACTGACGCCCGGAGTGGCCGAAGCCGCCTTCGCCACGTTCGGTGGCATCGAAATCTTCAACCAGATTAAACTCGGCCTGTACGACCGGCACAATAATCATTTGTGCGACACGTTCACCCGGTTCGATGGTGAAGGTGGTTTGCCCACGGTTCCAGATAGAAACCATCAGTTGCCCCTGATAATCAGAATCAATAAGGCCGACCAGGTTGCCCAGAACGATACCGTGTTTGTGGCCCAGACCCGAGCGCGGCAGCATCATCGCCGCCAGAGAGGGATCAGCGATGTGAATCGCCAGCCCGGTTGGCAGCAGTGTCGTTTGGCCCGGTTCCAGCACAATAGCGCTATCAAGGCAGGCACGCAGATCCAGCCCGGCAGAGCCAGGTGTGGCATAAGTTGGCAGCGGGAATTCCTGACCAATACGCGGGTCCAGAATCTTAACGTCGATTTTTTTCATCATAACGGGTAACGATCTCGTTCAGTAAAAGTTGGCCCAGCAGCGCTTTGCTGCTTAACGGTAAGCGTTTATCGCCGTCCTGCCAGAAAAGGTGTAATGCATTGTTATCGCTATTAAAGCCTTGATTTGCCTGTGATACATCGTTAGCGCAGATCAGATCGAGGTTTTTGCGGGCGCGTTTTTGCCGCGCATATTCTTCCACATTATTTGTTTCGGCGGCAAATCCGACGACGTAAGGGCGGTGCGTTTTTAGCGCGGCAACGCCTGCTACGATGTCCGGGTTTTTCACCATTTTGATAGTGAATTCATCGCCCTGTGTGTCCTGTTTTTTAATTTTTTCCTCGGCAATCACGGAGGCACGATAATCCGCGACGGCGGCACAGCCAATGAAAATATGCTGCTTTTGCGCGCCAGCCTGAACGGCGGCATTCATCTCCTGCGCGGTTGTCACGTCAATGCGCTGTACGAAGGCAGGCGTCGCGAGCGAAACCGGGCCGCTCACCAGAGTGACATTCGCGCCGCGCTGTGCGGCAGCCTCAGCAATCGCAAAGCCCATCTTGCCGGAGCTGTGATTGCTGATATAGCGAACGGGATCTAACGGCTCGCGGGTGGGGCCAGCCGTAATCATGATGTTCAGATGTTGCAGATCTTTGACAGGCGAGAAATGCGCCGCAGCCATATCAACGATGGTTAACGGGTCGAGCATGCGGCCCGGCCCGATATCGCCGCAGGCCTGGCTTCCGCTATCCGGGCCCCAGATAAGCAAGTCGCGAGAGGCCAGCACTGAAAGATTATGCTGCGTGGCCGCCGCACGATACATCTGCTGATTCATCGCAGGCACCACGGCAACCGGCGATGGCGTCGCCAGGCAAATGGTGGATACCAAATCGTTAGCCATACCGGCCGCTACGCGAGCGATGAGGTCTGCCGTGGCAGGGGCGAGAATCACGAGATCCGCCCACTTACCCAGCTCAATGTGGCCCATTGCTGCTTCTGCCGCCGGGTCGAGGAGACTGTCGGAAACCGGATATCCGGAGACGGCTTGCAGGCTCAGCGGGGTGATGAAAGCTTTCGCCGCCTCGGTCATGGCAACGCGCACCTCGGCACCACGGTCGCGCAGACGGCG
This sequence comes from Pseudocitrobacter faecalis, assembly GCF_965231525.1. Lineage (NCBI taxonomy): Bacteria > Pseudomonadati > Pseudomonadota > Gammaproteobacteria > Enterobacterales > Enterobacteriaceae > Pseudocitrobacter > Pseudocitrobacter faecalis. The sequence continues at coordinate 4,579,453 of NZ_CBDDNJ010000002.1, forward strand.
CACCAGTTCGGGGGCTTTATAGGCCGCGATACCGCCGCTCACGCCGAGAACAATTTTTTTTCCGGCCAGGCTCATCATGATTCTTTCCTGTCGAGTTCATCTGAAAGTGGGATTTTATCACAATATTTTCGGGGTCGTGCGGTTAGGGAGTATCCACTTTGCGAGGGGCTACGCAAGAGTAAAAAGTGACCCGCGCAGGTCGTGCATTGCTGTGGCAGGATGGCGAATATTGTCAGGGAGGAGCCGTTATGGATAGCTCAGATGCGCTGATGCCGCGCGAAAAAATGCAGAAAATGGGCATCGAATCGCTGTCAGATGTGGAATTGTTAGCGCTGTTTTTGCGCACCGGCACGCGGGACAAAGACGTCATGACCTGGTCGCGTGATTTACTGCATCACTTCGGCTCGCTGTATGGGCTGCTTTCGGCTTCAGAGCAAGACATCACCGAGCAATATGGTATGGGGCTGGCGAAGTGCGCGCAGCTAAAAGGTATTGCCGAGCTGGCGCGGCGCTATTTCAGCCTGCGGGTGCTGGCGAAGAATGCGTTACTCAGCCCGGAGATGACCCGTGAATTTTTGCAAAGCCAGCTCAGTGATGAAATGCGCGAGATCTTTATCGTGATCTTTCTCGATAACCAGAACAGGGTGCTGAAACACAGCCGGCTTTTTGCCGGCACACTTAGCCACGTGGAGGTGCATCCGCGCGAAATTGTACGAGAAGCCATCAAAGTGAACGCGGCCGCGGTGATCCTGGCGCATAATCATCCTTCAGGCAGTGCTGAACCCAGTAAATCAGACAGACTTATCACTGAAAGGGTGGTAAAATCATGCCAATTCATGGATATACGCGTCCTTGACCACCTTGTTATTGGGCGAGGTGAGTATGTCTCTTTTGCCGAACGCGGCTGGATTTAGCCGATAATTACGCGATCCACCGGGATCTTTGTCTGTTCGGGACTTGAGCATAACGCCGGGTCAGCGTATACTACGCCACCTTTGAGAATCTCGGGTTTGGCATTTGGGCCTGGCAATCGAGAGTTCACTTAGAACTATGCGATGACCGGGCTGTAAAGCCTGACGAGGCGCCGATACCCCATACGAAGCTCGAGCTAATTTGATTTTTGGAGAATAGACATGTCCCGAGTCTGCCAAGTTACTGGCAAGCGTCCGGTGACCGGTAACAACCGTTCCCACGCACTGAACGCGACTAAACGCCGTTTCCTGCCGAACCTGCACTCTCACCGTTTCTGGGTTGAGAGCGAGAAGCGTTTTGTCACCCTGCGCGTATCTGCTAAAGGTATGCGTGTAATCGATAAAAAAGGCATCGATACAGTTCTGGCTGAACTGCGTGCCCGTGGCGAAAAGTACTAAGTACTTAGAGGAAATAAATCATGGCTAAAGGTATTCGTGAGAAAATCAAGCTGGTTTCTTCTGCTGGTACTGGTCACTTCTATACCACTACGAAGAACAAACGTACTAAGCCGGAAAAACTGGAACTGAAAAAATTCGATCCAGTTGTCCGTCAGCACGTTCTGTACAAAGAAGCTAAAATCAAATAATTTTAGATTCGATGTCACGAAAAACCTCGCTCCGGCGGGGTTTTTTGTTTTCTGGCCGTCCCCATATTGAAGACATCAGTTAAACAGTCGGAGACGTTATGCCTGAATTACCCGAAGTTGAAACCAGCCGCCGCGGCATTGAACCGCATCTGGTTGGCGCCACCATCCAGTATGCGATCATCCGCAACGGACGCCTGCGCTGGCCCGTCTCCGATGAAATCCACCGTCTGAGCGACAAACCCGTCCTCAGCGTTCAACGTCGCGCCAAATATCTGCTGCTGGAGCTGCCGGATGGCTGGATTATCATCCACCTTGGCATGTCGGGAAGTCTGCGCATATTGACGGAAGAACTTCCGGCAGAAAAGCACGACCATGTCGATCTGGTGATGAGTAACGGCAAAGTGCTGCGATATACGGACCCGCGTCGTTTTGGTGCCTGGCTGTGGGCTAAAGAGCTGGAAGGTCACAATGTGCTGGCGCATCTCGGCCCTGAGCCGCTGAGTGACGAATTCAGCGCAGAGTATCTGCAACAGAAGTGCGCGAAAAAGAAAACAGCGATTAAGCCCTGGCTGATGGATAACAAGCTGGTCGTTGGGGTTGGGAATATTTATGCCAGTGAATCGCTGTTTGCGGCGGGGATTCATCCTGATCGACTCGCGTCCTCGCTGTCGCCGCAGGAGTGCGCGCTGCTGGTAAGTACCATTAAGGCGGTCTTGCTTCGCTCTATTGAGCAGGGTGGAACGACGCTGAAAGACTTCCTGCAAAGCGACGGTAAGCCGGGCTACTTTGCCCAGGAGCTACAGGTGTACGGTCGCAAGGGCGAGCCTTGCCGGGTATGTGGTACGCCGATTATTGCCACCAAACACGCGCAGCGCGCGACGTTCTATTGTCGTCAGTGTCAGAAATGAGCGGTCTGCGAGCCGGATGACGCCATCCGGCAAACACCTATTTGAGCTTTTCCATTAACGCCTGATGGACGTTAGGCGGCAAAAAGTCGGTGACATCACCCTGATGGCGCGCTACCTCTTTGACTAAAGAAGAGGAGATAAACGACCACTCTTTTGACGGCATCAGGAAAACGCTTTCCAGCTCCGGCATCAGGTGACGGTTCATGTGCGCCAGCTGCATTTCATATTCGAAATCGGCCACCGCGCGCAGGCCGCGAATCAAAATAGTGGCCTGCCTATCGCGCGCAAAGTTGGCCATTAAATCGCTAAAACCGACAACTTCCACGTTATCCAGATGCGCAATCGCCTGCTGGGCCAGCGCGACGCGTTCATTGAGATCAAACATCGGTTTCTTGCTGGGGCTGGCGGCAATCGCCAGAATCACCCGATCGAACATTTTGCTCGCGCGGGTAATGATATCGATATGTCCGTTAGTAATGGGATCGAACGTGCCTGGATAAATCGCCCGTTTTTGCATGACAGCCTCAGTGCGCTCTGGGTGGCAGATAAGGTTCCAGCAGTTGCAGCATGCGCTGTAGCGCGCCCTGGTTTTGATAGAGCACTTCAACTGCGTGTCGACCGTAGAAGTTACGATAATCTTCGTCGGTCAGTAAAGAGGAGATCTCTTTCGCCAGCGACGCAGCGTCGGTCACCGTAATCAGGCCGCTGGCCTGATCGAGACGCGCGCAGATGTCTTTAAAGTTGAAGGTATGCGGCCCCATAAGCACCGGAATGGCGTGCGCCGCCGCTTCCAGCGGGTTATGACCACCACGCTCAACCAGCGAACCGCCCACAAAAGCGAGATCCGCAATACCGTAAAGCAGCATCAGTTCGCCCATTGTGTCGCCCACGACAACCTGGGTGCCCGCCGAGGGAACTTCACCAGAGGAGCGAGTAATAAAGCTTAAACCTGCCTGGCGTACCAGATTGATGGTGTCCGGGAAACGTTCCGGATGGCGCGGGACCAGAATCAACAGCAGGTCGGGGAAGGTTTTTAGCAACTGCTGATGTGTTTCCAGCATGATGCTCTCTTCGCCTTCGTGCGTACTGGTGGCAATCCATACCGGGCGATGCGGCGCCCACTGGCGGCGCAGGGTAATAGCCTTTGTCGCCAGTTGTGGCGTGACGGAGATATCAAATTTCAGGCTACCGGTTACGGAAAGTTGATTGCGTTTCGCACCCAGCGCGATAAACCGTTCGCCGTCTTCTTCGTTTTGCGCGGCAATTAGCGTGATGCGGCGTAGCAGCGTCTGTACAAACTTGCCGAGCCTGGCATAACCCGCTGCGGAGCGCGCAGAAAGACGTGCGTTAGCAATCACCAGCGGGATTTTACGTTTATGCAGCGCGGCAATAAGGTTCGGCCACAGCTCGGTCTCCATAATCAGCACCAGCTTGGGGTCGACTTTATCGAGAAAACGACTGATGGCGTCCGGGAGATCGTAAGGAAGATAGACGTGCTGTACGTCACTGCCGAAGGCGGAAAGGACGCGCTCAGAGCCTGTGGGCGTCATGGTGGTCACAGTAATCGGCAGGTCGGGATAGCGATGGCGGAGCGCGCGCACCAGCGGAATGGCCGCCAGAGTTTCACCGACGGAAACCGAGTGCAGCATAATGCCGCCCGGCATCAGTGGCTTACGATAAAAACCGTAGCGCTCACCCCAGCGTTTGCGATATGCCGGCGCTTTACGTCCACGCACCCAAAGCCGTATCCAGATCAAAGGCTGAATAAGGTAGAGGAGAGATGTGTAGAGCAATTGGAGCATAGTACGCAGCTGGCTTAGGAATGTGCTGAGGATTCTAAGTATTTAGCCCAACCTTTACCATCATTTTTGCCGATTTGAGCTGATTTAGCGGGAAAAAGGGCTTTGCACCATTAAACGTTAAACTATATTTGCTTTTTTATATGATTAATTGAGGTTGTTGAGGCGTGGCTCAAGGGTCTTACTCTTAAAGTAAACCCGTTGCGTAAGCATATTACTCATTGTTTTAAAAAAGAATATACTTAATTGAGGTTAAAAAATATTCAATTCGGTTTGCTTAGGAATAAGTGATACACTAAGCCGCAATTAGAGCACGACGTCAGTATTCAGGTAACTGTGAGCCTGGGGCGGTAGCGTGCCTTTTTTTCAATTTCGACTGGTTATTATCATCATAAAGAGCCGCTTGTGGAAAAAACGTTCACCCGAATTCTGGTTATTAAAATGCGTTTTCATGGGGATATGTTGCTGACTACGCCAGTTATCAGCACGCTGAAACGTAATTACCCTGATGCGAAAATCGATATGCTGCTGTATCAGGATACGATCCCCATTATTTCGGAAAATCCGCAAATCAATGCGTTATATGGCATCAGTAATAAAGGCACAGCGGCAACCGCGAAAATAGCGAATTTTTACGGATTGGTGAAAACCCTGCGGGCGAATCAGTATGACCTGATTGTCAATCTGACCGATCAGTGGATGATTGCGGTGCTGGTGCGTTTGTTGAACGCTAAAGTCAAAATCTCACAGGATTTTGCCCATCGCCAGTCGGCATTCTGGAAAAAAAGTTTTACCCACCTTGCGCCGTTTCAGGGCGAACACTGCGTGCTACGCAATCTCTCTGCGCTGGCGCCGCTGGGGTTAACTCAAATCTGTCAGGAAACATCCATGCCCTACGCGCCGGAACATTGGGAGCGTATGCGGCAGCAACTGGATGCTTTCGGCGTGGGTGACAACTATGTCGTTATTCAACCGACCGCACGCCAACCGTTCAAGTGCTGGGATAACGATAAATTCGCGCAGGTCATCGATTCGCTCCAGCAGCGTGGTTATCAGGTCGTGCTGACCTCCGGGCCCAGCGCGGAGGATCTCGCTTGTGTGGAAGATATCGCCGTGCAGTGTAAATCTCGCCCGGTGACGGGGCTTGCGGGAAAAACGCGCTTTCCTGAACTGGGCGCGTTAATCGACCACGCCGTACTGTTTATTGGCGTCGATTCGGCACCCGGTCACATTGCCGCTGCGGTAAAAACGCCGGTGATTTGTCTGTTTGGCGCGACCGACCATGTTTTCTGGCGCCCCTGGACGGAAAATATTATTCAGTTCTGGGCCGGGAATTATCAGGCGATGCCGCCGCGCTCGCAGCTCGATCGCAATAAAAAGTACATGTCCGTTATTCCTGCCGCCGATGTGATTGCGGCAACGGAGAAAATGTTGCCGTCGGGAGAGGCGCTATGATTGTCGCCTTCTGTCTCTATAAATATTTTCCGTTCGGTGGCCTGCAGCGCGATTTTTTGCGCATTGCACAAACCGTTGCCGCGCGCGGTCATCACGTGCGCGTTTATACGCAATCCTGGCAGGGAGACTGCCCGGCTGAGTTTGAATTGATTACCGTTCCGGTGAAATCGCGAACCAATCACGGGCGTAACGCCGAGTATTACGCGTGGGTGCAGGCGCATCTGAAAGCGCATCCTGCGGATCGTATTATTGGTTTCAATAAAATGCCGGGTCTGGATGTTTATTACGCCGCCGACGTTTGTTATGCCGAGAAAGTGGCGCAGGAGAAAGGTTTTTTCTATCGACTGACCGCTCGTTATCGTCACTACGCGGCGTTTGAACGCGCTACGTTTGAGAAAGGCAAATCCACACAGTTACTGATGCTGACGAATAAGCAGATCGCCGATTTCCAGAAGCATTATCAAACCGAGCCTGAGCGCTTCCATATTTTGCCGCCGGGGATTTACCCGGATCGCAAATATAGTCAGCAAATTCCTGATGCTCGCACAGTGTATCGCGCGAAAAACGGCATTGGTGAACACGATTTCTTGTTGCTTCAGGTCGGTTCCGATTTCAGCCGAAAAGGTGTGGACCGCTCGATTGAAGCACTGGCGGCGCTACCGGATGCCCTTCGCTGCAAAACCACGCTTTATGTGGTCGGGCAGGATAAACCCGGTCGATTTGAAGCGCTGGCCACGAAGCGTGGCGTGCGTGAGAACGTCCACTTTTTCTCGGGGCGTAATGACGTCTCTGAACTGATGGCCGCCGCCGATGTGTTACTGCATCCAGCTTATCAGGAAGCAGCCGGGATAGTGCTGCTCGAAGCGATTACCGGCGGCCTGCCGGTGTTGGTAAGTGAAGTTTGCGGCTATGCGCACTACATCGCGGCGGCAAACTGCGGCGAGGTGCTGGGCGAGCCCTGGAAGCAGTCAGCGCTTAATGATGCGCTACGTAATGCATTGACGAATCCGCAACTCCGTCAGGCGTGGGCCGAAAATGCCCGCCATTATGCGGATACGCAGGATCTCTACAGCCTGCCTGAGAAGGCGGCTGATATCATAATTGGTGATGTCCATGGTTGAGTTGAAAGAACCTCTTGCGACCCTCTGGCGCGGAAAAGATCCGTTTGAAGAGGTGAAAAAGCTGCAGGGGGAAGTTTTCAGAGAGCTGGAAACGCGTCGTACGCTGCGTTTTGAACTGGCCGGGAAAAGCTACTTCCTGAAGTGGCACCGCGGCACCGCGATGAAAGAAGTGGTGAAAAATCTGCTTTCGCTGCGTATGCCGGTGCTCGGTGCAGACAGAGAGTGGAACGCGATCCATAAATTGCGCGATGTCGGCGTAGATACTATGTGCGGCGTGGGTTACGGCGAAAAAGGTCTGAACCCTGTGCGCAAAGTGTCGTTTATCATCACCGAAGATCTGACCCCGACGATCAGTCTGGAAGATTACTGTGCAGATTGGGTCAACAATCCGCCGCAGCCGCGCGTAAAACGGATGATCATCAACCGTGTCGCGACAATGGTAAGAAAGATGCACCTCGCGGGGATTAACCATCGCGACTGTTATATCTGTCACTTTCTGCTGCATCTGCCGTTTGATGGCAATGAAGAGAATCTGAAGATTTCGGTTATCGACCTGCATCGCGCGCAAATGCGCAGTCAGGTACCGCTGCGCTGGCGTGATAAAGACCTGATTGGGCTCTATTTTTCATCGATGAATATTGGATTGACCCAGCGAGATATCTTCCGCTTTTTGAAGGTTTATTTTGCGAAGCCGCTGCGAGATATTCTGCATGACGAGAAAAATCTGATGGTTCAGGCGGCAGCAAAAGCCGAACGTATCAGAGAGCGGACTGTAAGAAAGCATCTGTAGCCCTGAGTTATTTATTTGTTTCGCAAGACGAAAAACTAGCCTACGATTTTTCTGCATGCCTGACGGTTAGTGAAAAGCCAGATAACACTATTGCGAAACGTTGATTCATCGTATTGATGAGAAAGAGTGATTAATGAACCAGACTTACTTTGATGAGAGAGACGTCATTCTCTCAGTCAATGACTATAATTATCTGCCTGATTCAGAGAGTGGCGCGTTCGATATTGCTTACGGGATTGATAAGAATTTCCTGTACGGCTGCGGTATTTCAATAGCATCGATCCTGTTTGCTAATCGCAATAATCGCCTGGCGTTCCACGTTTTTACTGATTTTCTGACCGACAGCGTGCGAGAGAAATTTGCCGCGCTTGCGAAACAGTATCAGGCTCGTATTGTTATCTATCTGGTGAATTGCGATACGCTCAAGTCCTTACCCAGCACTAAAAACTGGAGTTACGCGACGTACTTCCGTTTCATCATCGCCGATTATTTTGCAGGTAAAAGCGATAAAGTGCTTTATCTGGATGCGGATATCGGCTGTAAAGGAAGCGTTCAGGAACTCATTGATCTTCGCTTTACCGATAATGAGATTGCGGCAGTGGTGATGGAAGGCAATACCGCATGGTGGACAAAACGCGCGGAAACGCTGTCGACACCGGGCCTGGCAGAGGGTTACTTCAATGCCGGTTTCCTGCTCATTAATATCGCCGCATGGAATACCGAAGAAATTTCGAAGAAAGCCATTGAAATGCTGCGCGACCCGGAAGTTACCCGCAAGATAACGCACCTTGATCAGGATGTCCTGAACATGCTGTTGGTGGGAAAAGCGCGCTTTATCGATCCGAAGTTTAATACCCAGTACAGTCTCAACTATGAACTGAAGAAATCCGTTGTCAGGCCGGTGAATGATAAGACTGTGTTTATCCATTACATCGGCCCAACGAAACCGTGGCACCTCTGGGGAGATTACCCGGTTTCAGCCTGCTTCCTGAATGCCAAAAAACATTCACCATGGCAGGATGATGCACTATTGACGCCTAAAACGGCGGCTCAATACCGATACTGTGCCAAGCATCAGCTGCATCAAAAGCAATTTATTAAAGGTATTTTGAGTTACGTTCTTTATTTTAAAAAGAAAATCACAAAATAAAATATATATAGGTGATGCTGTGAACTCACTTCCTGTAATTGAAATATCTGAGTATAAGGTTTTTGATGATAGAACAAATACTCATGATGATAATGATGCGTTAAATATCGCGTATGGCGTAGACAGAAACTACCTTGACTGGGTGGGGATTTCTATTACGTCTGTGGTCATCAATAACAGTATTGATATCAATTATCATATTGTTGCTGATGAATATAATTCCTCTTTCCTCGCCAATATTGAAGCGTTAGCTAAAAAGTATAAGCTTAAAATAAGTCTATACTTGATTAATGCGGAACGACTGGACTGCCTGCCACGTACTAAAGTCTGGTCTCGGGCCATGTACTTTCGACTATTTGCATTCGAACTCTTTAGTAATAAACTGGATAAGCTGCTTTATCTGGACGCCGATGTGTTCTGTAAAGGACGTCTGGATGAGTTAGCAACCTGCGATCTTAATGGAAAGATCGCTGCGGTTGTGAAAGATGTTGATTCAATGCAGAAGAAAGTGATCGATAGATTGAAAGACCCTGAGCTTCAGGGAAACTATTTCAACTCTGGCGTAGTTTATGCCAACCTGAAGGAGTGGGTGAAAAATGATTTAACCCACCGAATTCTGGCAATGCTGACGCATGAAAATCACAATGATATTGTCTATAAATATCCTGATCAGGATGTATTAAATATCTTACTTAAAGGTAAAATAAAGTTCCTCCCGCGAAAATTTAATACTATTTATACAATAAAAAGCGAGTTAAAAGACCGAACACATCAAAAGTATAAAGAAACTATATTTGATGAAACGGTACTCATCCATTATACCGGTGTCACCAAACCGTGGCATAAGTGGGCTGTTTATCCCTCTGTTCGTTATTACTTGCAGGCACTGGCTGTATCGCCCTGGAAAGACCAACCTCCTCGCGATGCGCAGACTATCGTTGAATTGAAAAAGCGCTACAAACATCTGCTCGTTCAACACAAATATTACTCCGGGTTTGTTGCTGGTGTGTCCTATTTGCTGAGAAAACATTCCATTCGCTGAATAATTTATTAACTTTTGGTTTATTATGAGTATTAAACATCACATTAACGATTATGTCGTTTTCACGAAGTCAGATGGTGAAAAATACATCGATGTGTTTAACGATTTTTTATCCTACAATATCAAAATTATAAAAGTATTCCGTAATATTGAGGACACTAAAGTTTTATTGATCGATACCCAGTACGGGAAAATGATCTTAAAAATTTTTGCACCAAAAGTTAAGCAGAATGAACGTTTCCTCAAAGCAATGGTGAAGGGCGACTACTACGAGAAACTGTTCGAGCAAACCGAGCGCGTCAGAAAAGAAGGCCTGGATTCAGTTAACGATTTCTATCTGTTAGCGGAGAAGAAAACGTTACGTTTTGCACATTACTACATCATGCTGATTGAGTATATTGAAGGTGTTGAACTGGTTGATATTCCTGAAATAGACGATGAACTCAAACAAAAAATTAAGGCGTCAATTTCCGGTTTACATCAGCACGGCATGGTTTCTGGCGATCCGCATAAAGGCAACTTTATCATTGAAAATGGCGTAGTCAGGATTATCGACTTGTCTGGTAAATCACCGTCTGCGATGCGTATGGCTAAGGACCGCATCGATCTTGAACGTCATTATGGTATCATTAATGAGGTTAAAGATGCGGGTTATTATCGTCTGATTTTTAAGAAAAAATTTCGTAATTTCATTAGAAGGCTTAAAGGGAAGGAAGCTCGGTAAATCATTTAAATATTATATGTATCGCTACTTTTTAGAAATATAGATAGTGTAGATAATGCTATACATAACATATTATAGATAAATGCTGGATTTAATTGTATATGCTATATACGTTTTTGTGGAGTTCATCGTAGTTTAAAGTTTGCTGCATTTGCCGGCGAAAAGTAGCCTATCTCTACAGGTTTTTTATGAAACACATTAAATATATTACACATGCTGATGTTCAGAGCCTGATTGAGCAGAAAACATCGGATGATGCGATCATTTTTCTGTCAGGCCCAACATCAAAGAAGACGCCACTTTCTGTACTGGAAAGTAAAGATGTCATCACGGTGAATGGATCCGCGGATTATTTACTCAGTCACAATATCACGCCATTTATCTATATTTTGACGGATGCGCGTTTTTTGCATCAACGCCGAGACGATTTCTATCGTTTCAGCCGCGGTAGCCGCGTTACTATCGTGAATACGGATGTTTATGAAGAGGCCTCAGAAGAAGATAAAAAATATCTCCGCGAAAAATGCTATATTCTCAAAGCGTTTTATAAGCGTGAGAAAGGCGGATTTGCCAAAAAAGTTAAGCTCGCAGTGCTGAGGCGTTTGTACCGCAATTTACTGATTAAGGTACCCTTCTCGAAGAGAGGGCGTCTTGTCGGTTTTTGTAAGGACATTGCGATTGGCTACTGCTCGTGCCATACCGTTGCTTATACCGCGATTCAGATTGCTTACTCGTTGTGCTATTCGCGGATTGTGTGCTCAGGACTCGATCTTACCGGTACCTGTCAGCGTTTTTACGATGAAAGCAATAATCCGATGCCTTCTGAACTGAGCAAAGATCTGCATAAGATATTGCCGTTCTTTAAGTTTATGAGCCGCAATGTGCCTGATATGCGGATCTATAATCTGTCTGATGATACGGCAATCAGTTACGACATTATCCCTTTTATCGAAGCTTCAGAACTGGCTGATGCTACGCCAAAAAAGATCGTGGGTGCTAAAAAAAAATTCACATCTGATGATGCGCGTGTTCATGCATAAAAGCCGTATCGAATAGTTTCATCAATAACACCATGTGCTGGTAAAAAAGATGCGCCTTGGAACATTTCACAAGAAAAAAAGATTATTAATTAATAAAATTAAAATCAACTTTCTCTCTTTTCTTTTTAGCCATAAAGGTGTGAAACTTTTACCTGCAAACTCCATCAAAAGCTGTTTGCTGATTCATGATAATAGTAAGCTCGGTGATCTGATTGTCTTAAGTGCCTTATATCGGGCACTGGCCGAACGGGGTATAAAGTTGTCTATAATCTCCTGCGGTATTGGGCATGCTTTTTTGAAAGCCAATCCAGGTATTTCTCACTTCTTTATCAAGGATTCAAATAGTATTTCAGAGGTTCTGAAGCTTCGTAGAGAGCTTGCCAAGCATCAATTCGATGTAGTGTTAGATCCTTTTGAAACACAGCCCAGCTTTGGCCATGCGCTGCTTCTGTCCGGGTTAAGACATCACTATATCCTTGGTTTCGATAAGTGGTACAAACGCTACTACTCCAGCTATCATCCGCATGATGAGCAGTTAACGGAGCACATGGCGACACGTACGCGCGTGATTTGTGAGCATCTGTTTGGCGAAGGCGTTCAATATGATGAGCGCTATGATTTGCCGCTTCCCACTGACGTTGAACAGCAATTACAAGAATTTGTCGGTGATACAAAGGTGGTGATAGTCAATCCCATCGGGGCGAAGAAAATTTGTCGGATGTCGAATCATCAAATTGAGCTTATCGATAGCTGGTTAAAAGAGAATCATCCGGAGCTGCGAATTATCTATACGGGGCATCCAAAAGATCTCCCGCTGATTCCGGTTAAGAATATCGAAACACTGCCGTTTAAAGATTTCATCCATGCCGTCGCGCTGACAAAATATTGCCAGTACGTTATCTCCGTAGATACTGCACTGGTTCATATTGCTTCAGCGTATGACAGGCCAACACTGGCCTTCTACCCGAAAGCGAGGCGTGAAGATTATCCATCACCGATTATTTGGGCGCCGAATAATCTACGGGCGCAACAGGTAATATCGCCAACTTGTAGCGCATGTGATATTGAAGAGACAGTATTGCTCGATGCCTTAAAACGATTATTCCATTAAAAAAGTGAGCCTTAATGGCTCACTTTTTTTATAGTTTTATGATTCCAGCTTTGCGGGGAGTTCTCGCTGGCTCTGGAAGAAGAGCAGCACCGTGATGCCGCAGATAATAATGATTGGCACACTTCGCGACCAGACCAGTACATCGCTTAATCCCAGGCCTATTATAGCCAGAGTAAACGTAAACAGACCGAGCGAACGGTAGTAATAGACGGCGTAGAATAACCCGGCATAGAACAGTAGCGTAGACAACACTCCTGCCAGCCCTTTTAACGACCCTGCCTCAATGAATTCATTGTGTAGATGTACATTGAGGTAGGGCATTATCCCCATCAGTGATTTATCCTTGGCCACTATGGCCTTCGCGCTCTGCGCACGTTCTTCAGCGCTTCGCCAGGCCAACGGCGCATCTTCAAAAATATCAAATCCGACCTGATACATCGCCAGGCGTGCGCCTAATGAAGACTGGCTGTTGTTTTTAGTCTGGTATTTCTCAATATCGCGCATCGCACTTTCATAGCGTTGAGAAATCGGCTTGCTGAAGATGAAGCTCAGGACAACTAATAAAGCAAGGAACGTAATGACCGATAAAAAGAGCTTTTTGGGCGCCTTACTAAAGTAGAGCACCAGCGTAATGGCACATATAACCGGAAACAGCAGCACTGCAGAGCGAGTCTGCGTGAAGATAAGTGCGGTGAAGACGGCGGCAGTATTAAGCAGGAACAGCAGAGGATGGCTTTTCTCTACGTAGAGAATAGATATTGCGCTGATAATGCCAATTAGCATGATGGAGTAGGCCGCGCCTGTTGCCGTGCCGATGCCGAAATCAATTCGCGCCATACCGGCATTAAATTTAAGCCATGCGGCATAGCCAAAAATAATGAATGACACCGCGTAAAAGAGATAAAGCAGCGCATTCTTCTTTGCTTTAAATTTTGAGGTCGATGCCAGCAGAACAATAAATGTTCCGAACAGGAATATTTTCGCGGTATTCAGATAGCTGTGATACGTGGCCCGAAAAGGTGAGTTATCCACCTTGAACATGGAATACCAGATAACATCTACGATACCGATCAGCAGGATTGTGGCCGGAAGGATGCAGGCTTTACCTGTTAGCGAGGCCGTTTTTCCTCTGATGATTAAGGTGAGTATGGCCAGCACACCGGAAATATTAAATAACTTCATACTTAAGTTATTATTTATTAGCGCGGTCAGTAATGTCACAGCACAGAGCGCAAAAGTGATAATTTCCAGAATGGAAGCGGTTTTTTGGGTATAACCCTTCAAGCCTGGTACGGTTGTAGAGGCTAACATACAGGTCCTTTATTTAAGGGCTGAGATCTCATGCCATACGGCGTTTGCAGTCAGATGCGCTAAATCACGATCGGTAGAGCAGCACGCTACCTGGTTCTTCCCATAACCACCAATTAACCCAGGATCCGTTGGGCCATACAACGTAATATTCGGTCGATCCAGCGCCGCCGTAAGATGGCTAAGCCCCGTGTCCACCGAGACAACATAGTTTGCGCCAGCCAGCACATGTGCGATGGCTTCCAGGCTCAGGCGCGGCAGAACCTCCACATAATCAAATCCTTCCGCTAATCGCTTCGCGCGTGCTTCTTCGTGCGGCGCGCCCCACGGCAATTTCACCTTTAGCCCACTCTCTTTCAGCAAGCCAATTAACGCTCGCCAGTGCGTTTCCGGCCAGTGTTTGTCATCACGCGTGGTGGCATGAAGGAATACGACGTAAGGCTCCGCAGCGGTTTGCGTCAGGAAGTGACGTGCAATCGCATAGTCGCCCTGTGTCTGAGGTTTTGCATAACCCAGACTTTTTGCAAACAGTTCGCGCGTGCGTTCAACGGCGTGTTGCTGTTTGGCGATGTGATGGCGACGGTTGTAGAACAGGCTTGCCAGCGGTTCGCGGGCCGTTTGCCAGTCCATGCCGTGCTTAATGCCATGGGCCAGACGCGTGACGAGGGCTGCACTTTTCACCAGCCCCTGCGCATCTATCACGGCATCGTATTTCACGGCCTGAAGCGTCTCGCGAAAAGCCTTACGCTCGGCTTTAATCGGTGCAGAGAACCACGCTTTGCGCCAACGACGAATCGCCACCGGGATAACGCGCTCAACGGCTTCGTGCCACGAAGGGATCTGTGCGAACCCCTCTTCAACCACCCAGTCAAAACGAATGCCCGGAAATGCCTGCATAGCGTCAGTTAACGCAGGTAACGTATGTAATACATCACCCATGGAAGATGTTTTAACGATCAATACCCGCATCCGTCAGGCTTCCTCGTCCAGCAGCAGGGCGTTTAGCTCTTCCAGCACGCGGGCAGGCGTGATGTCTATCAGGCTTTGATGGTAGCCTTCCGCGGCATCGCCTTTGCGCACTTTGTGGTAGCCGGTAATCAGGCGGATGACGCGTGCTTTGTTCGACAGCGGCGGGGTGAAGTCCGGGCTGCTGGGGCCGTAAAGGGCGACCAGCGGGCGATCCAGGGCCGCGGCGACGTGCATTAGACCGGAGTCGTTAGTGACTATCGCTTTGCAGGCGGCAATCAGGACGACCGCCTGTTCCAGTTGCGTTTCTCCGGCCAGGTTGCGGCACCATGCCTGCTGTTCGGTACTCAGCGCGGCGAGAATTTCATTGCCAGCTTCATGATCTTTCGCAGAGCCAAACAGTGTGATTTGATAGCCTTCGTCAATCAGTTGCTTCGCCAGTTCAGCGTAATGGTAGTGCGGCCAGCGCTTTGCGGGGCCGAACTCCGCGCCAGGGCAGAAGCCAATTATCGGGCGTTCAGAGGAGATGTTGAACGTGTTGCACATCTGCGATTTCTCGCCTTCGGCAACATGCAACTGCGGCCACAGCAGCGGCTGCGGCAAATCTTTCGCGCAGCGCATCACGCCTTTATCAAAGGCCAGCGCCACATAACGCTCGACCATCAGCGGCCAGGCGTCTTTATCCAGCACGCGGGCGTCATTGAGCAGGCCGTAACGCATTTCGCCACGCCAGCCTGTCCGCAGTGGAATACCGGCAAAGAAGGGAACCAGTGCCGATTTAAACGAATTAGGCAGCACGTACGCACGGTCATAGCGGCGCTCACGCAGGCTGTGACCCAGTCTGCGACGTTCACCCAGCGCTAACGCCCCGTGGCCGAGCGGCATTGGGATCGCGTCGTTGACTTCCGGCATTCGTGCTAAAAGCGGACGGCACCACGCGGGTGCCATCACGTCAATGATAGCCTGGGGATAGCGCGCCTTGAGCGTGCGATAGAGACTTTGCGACATCATCATGTCGCCTACCCAAGACGGGCCAATCACCAAAATATTCATTCACTTCATCCTTCAAGCTGTCTCTGCGTTGGCTGCCCGCGTTCACTCCGGTCACTTACTTTTGTAAGCTCCCGGAGATTCACTTGGTTGCCGCCTTGATACCGCTCGATTAATTTTGTGAATGGGTATCGCTGTCGCGGTTCAACCAGGCCATATATTCCGCCACGCCTTCGGCGACGGTTTTGAATGGCTTGTCGTAGCCAGCAGCGCGCAGGTTTGTCAGGTCAGCCTGAGTAAATGCCTGATAGCGGCCTTTTAGTTTTTCCGGGAACGGAATGTATTCCAGCGTGCCTTTTTTGTGATATGCCAGCGCAGCATCCGCTACGGCCTGGAAGGATTCCGCGCGACCGGTACCCAGGTTGTAGATGCCGGATACACCGTTTTCCCAGAACCACAGGTTCACATCTGCCACATCGCCCACATAGACGAAATCGCGTTTGAAGCCATCGCTGCCTTCGAACAGTTTCGGGCTTTCGCCGTTGTTTAACTGGGTGTTGAGGTGGAAGGCCACGCTCGCCATGCTGCCTTTGTGACCTTCACGCGGGCCGTAGACGTTGAAGTAACGGAAGCCGACAATCGGTGAGTTCGCTTCTGGCAGGATCTGACGGACATATTCGTCGAACAGGAACTTCGAGTAGCCGTAAACGTTCAGCGGTTTCTCATATTCGCGGGATTCGATGAAGTCACTGGTGCGACCGCCGTAGGTGGCTGCGGAAGAGGCGTACAGGAACGGAATTTCGCGCTCCAGGCAGTAGTGCAGCAGCTCTTTGGAGTACTGATAGTTGTTATCCATCATGTACTTGCCGTCCCACTCGGTGGTAGAGGAGCAGGCGCCTTCGTGGAAGATCGCTTCGATTTCACCGAACTCTTCACCCGCCATAATCTGGATCAGAAAATCTTCTTTATCCATGTAGTCGGCGATATTCAGGTCGACCAGGTTTACGAACTTGGTGCCGTCTTTCAGGTTATCTACCACCAGAATGTCGGTGATGCCTTTGTCATTGAGCGCTTTAACGATGTTGCTGCCGATAAAGCCAGCGCCGCCGGTAACGATGATCATAACTGTAACCTTTGAAATGTGAGTACCCTGGACAATCCAGGGCGCTAATGACTCTTATCATAACATCACATCGACCCGCCTTCAGCCTTTCGCCATCAAAGCCCCGTGTGACGCGTGATTTATGCTACAAAAAATGTAACTGGTGCTGCGTCATCTCGTACATACGTATAGCTTTAGGTAATATGTGCCGACATTTGCCGAATCTGGAGAGTTGCAATGCGTGGTGATTTTTACAAACAGTTAGCCGGTGACCTGGATACCGCCCGCGCGGAAGGGTTGTTTAAAGAAGAACGTATTATCACGTCTGCGCAGCAGGCAGATATCACTGTGGGTGATGGCAGCCACGTGATCAACTTCTGCGCCAATAACTACCTTGGGCTGGCGAACCATCCGGCGCTGATTACCGCCGCGAAAGCAGGCCTCGACAGCCACGGTTTTGGTATGGCGTCCGTGCGCTTTATCTGCGGCACCCAGGATAACCACAAAGTGCTGGAGCAGAAACTGGCGGAATTCCTCGGTATGGAAGACGCGATTCTCTATTCCTCCTGCTTTGATGCCAATGGCGGCCTGTTTGAAACGCTGCTCGGCCCGGAAGATGCGATTATCTCCGACGCCCTGAACCATGCATCCATTATTGACGGTGTGCGCCTGTGTAAAGCGAAGCGCTTCCGCTACGCCAACAATGACATGCAGGAACTGGAAGCACGTCTGAAAGAGGCGCGTGACGCCGGGGCGCGCCACGTGCTGATCGCCACCGACGGCGTATTCTCAATGGACGGCGTGATTGCCAACCTGAAAGGTGTCTGCGATCTGGCAGACAAGTACGACGCGCTGGTGATGGTCGATGACTCCCACGCCGTCGGTTTTGTCGGTGAAAACGGTCGTGGTTCCCACGAATATTGCGACGTAATGGGCCGCGTGGACATCATCACCGGCACGCTCGGCAAAGCGCTCGGCGGCGCATCCGGTGGTTACACCGCGGCGCGTAAAGAAGTGGTTGAGTGGCTGCGCCAGCGCTCCCGCCCGTATCTGTTCTCCAACTCGCTGGCTCCAGCGATTGTCTCTGCGTCTATCAAAGTGCTGGAAATGGTCGCCAGCGGCGCTGAACTGCGCGATCGCCTGTGGGCTAACGCCCGCCTGTTCCGCGAAAAAATGAGTGCCGCAGGTTTCACCCTGGCGGGTGCCGATCACGCGATTATCCCGGTGATGTTGGGCGATGCGGTGGTGGCGCAGGAGTTTGCGCGCTTGCTGCAAAAAGAGGGGATCTACGTGACCGGTTTCTTCTATCCGGTGGTGCCAAAGGGTCAGGCGCGTATTCGCACCCAGATGTCGGCGGCACACTCCCCTGAACAAATCGAACGTGCGGTGGAAGCCTTTATCCGCATTGGTAAACAACTGGGCGTGATTGCCTGAGGAAGCCAGATGAAAGCGTTGTCGAAACTGAAAGCGGAAGAGGGGATCTGGATGACCGACGTGCCGAAACCGGACGTGGGCCATAACGATCTGCTGATTAAAATCCGTAAAACGGCGATTTGCGGTACGGATGTACACATCTATAACTGGGATGAATGGTCGCAGAAAACCATCCCGGTGCCGATGGTGGTGGGTCATGAGTATGTCGGCGAAGTCGTCGGCATCGGCCAGGAAGTAAAAGGCTTTAAAATCGGCGATCGCGTCTCCGGTGAAGGCCATATCACCTGCGGTCACTGTCGTAACTGCCGTGGCGGGCGCACGCACCTGTGCCGCAACACCATTGGCGTGGGCGTGAATCGCCCAGGCTGTTTTGCAGAATATCTGGTGATCCCGGCGTTCAACGCCTTCAAAATCCCGGATAATATCTCCGATGATTTAGCCTCTATTTTTGACCCGTTCGGCAACGCGGTACACACGGCGCTCTCATTCGACCTGGTCGGTGAAGATGTACTGGTGTCCGGCGCAGGCCCGATTGGCGTGATGGCAGCGGCGGTCGCCAAACACGTGGGCGCACGCAATGTCGTTATCACTGATGTGAATGAATACCGTCTCGACCTGGCGCGTAAAATGGGCGTCACCCGTGCGGTAAACGTCGCGAAAGAGAACCTGACTGACGTGATGGCTGAACTGGGTATGACCGAAGGGTTTGATGTCGGTCTGGAGATGTCCGGCGCGCCAGCGGCCTTCCGCACCATGCTCGACACCATGAACCACGGCGGGCGTATTGCGATGCTGGGTATTCCGCCATCTGATATGTCGATCGACTGGACTAAGGTCATCTTCAAAGGGCTGTTTATCAAAGGGATTTATGGCCGCGAAATGTTTGAAACCTGGTACAAGATGGCGGCGCTGATTCAGTCTGGTCTCGATTTAACGCCGATTATCACCCACCACTTCGGCATTGATGATTTCCAGAAAGGCTTCGACGCGATGCGTTCGGGCCAGTCTGGTAAAGTCGTTCTGAGCTGGGATTAAGGCTCATCGCCTCATGTCTCTTCAGGCATGAGGCGTATTTCCTGAAGCTAATCTTAAAATCGCCTGATATATGTAAAGCTTTGTCATTGTCATAAATGTTTCGTATTCGGGCGTTAGTCTTATTTCATTACAAATCTCTCTGCTGCACGCTACCTTCTGTTTATAAAAATAAACTTCGCCGGATCGAAGGAATGACGCCGAAATATCTTTCGCCCTTAATTCATTCTTAAGGTGTGAAGGATAAAACGTAACCTACACGTTAAGGTGATCAGGTAATGAAAAAGATGAATAGCCCAGGGACACTCAGTGTCATTATCCCTCTTTATAACGCAGGCGATGCATTTAAAGCCTGTATGGAATCTCTGCTGGCGCAAACCTGGACGGCGCTGGAAATTATCATTGTGAATGACGGCTCTACGGATAATTCTGTCGATATCGCAACGTATTATGCCGAGAATTACCCGCAGGTTCGTTTGGTGCACCAGGCCAACGCCGGGGCATCGGTTGCCCGAAATCGCGGTCTGGAGCTGGCACACGGTGAGTACATCGCGTTTGTGGATGCCGATGATATTACCTATCCGCAAATGTATGAAACGCTGATGACCATGGCGTTGCAGGATAATCTCGACGTCGCCCAGTGTAATGCTGATTGGTGCGAACGCGAGACGGGCAAAACCTGGCAATCCATTCCGCAGGAGCGTATACGCTCAACCGGTGTAATGAGCGGCCCGGAGTGGCTGCGTATGGCGTTAGCCAGCCGCCGCTGGACGCACGTGGTCTGGATGGGCGTTTATCGTCATGAATTAATTAAGCAATGTAATCTCAAATTTGTACCGGGATTACATCACCAGGATATTCTCTGGTCGACGGAATTTATGTATAACGCCACGCGCGCGCGATATACCGAAGAATCTTTGTATAAATATTTTCTGCATGATGTTTCGGTGAGCCGTAAAAAACGTACCGGACGTAAAAACCTTTCCTATCAACGTCATTACATTAAAATTACCCGTCTGCTGGATAAATTAAATCGTGATTATGCGGATAAAATTAAGATGTATCCCGAGTTTTATCAGCAAATAACCTATGAAGCATTACGTGTTTGTCATGCGGTGCGTAAAGAGCGGGATGTGATTACGCGTAAAATGATGATCGCCGAGATATTTGCGTCCGGGATGTATAAACGGATGGTGGCGAATGTTCGTAGCCCGAAGATGGCGTATCAGGTGCTGCTGTGGTCGGTGCGGTTATACAGCTGGCAGGATCGCGGACTGGCGAGCCGCAGGCTGGCTCGTAAGGCGCTTAGCCTGCGTTAATGTTCAGCGAGATCTGTAGGCCCGGTAAGCGAAGCGCCACCGGGCATTTTCGCAGGTTACGGCTTATCCCAACCCTGCCACTGTAAGCGCAGGTACTGCATCACGCTGCTGTTGCTGATGCTGTCCGCCATTACGGTAAAGAACTGGGTGGCGTAAACCGGTTCTGGTGCTTTCTTCGTTTTACACAGCTTCACGCCGCGGAACGGATTACGCGGTGCGTCTGGTGTTGTGCCTTTCGGTGGCGTCGCGTTTGGCGTCGAGGTATCCACCTGCGGTTCATTCAGCAGGCTGCTCGGGCGTACCAGGGTGATATCGGACGGCAACGTGGGCAGCATCTGCTGTAACACGCGAACTGTGGTCGGGTGTGGATGCCCAATCGCAATCGCCGAACCATTACGGCGTGCCAGCTCAACCGCCCGGTTAAACTGACGGCGGATATCGGCTTCGTTCTGCGTATCGTCGAGGAACACTTTGCGTTTAATCACCTTCACGCCCGTGCCGCTGGCGGCGCGCATCGCCTGGCTGTTGCCAATCGTCATGCTATCGAGGAAATAGAGGTTATAGCGGCTCAGCGCCTGCATCACTTTCTGCATACCGAACAGGCTGGAGGTCATCGCGCTGCCCATGTGGTTGTTCAAGCCCACGGCATACGGCACTTTGTTTACCGCTTCGCGAATAATGCGCTCGATTTCATCACTGCTCATTTCCGGGCGCAGGGTGTCTCTTTCCAGCGGCTGCTTGCTAAGCGGCGCCATTGGCAAATGGATGAGCACTTCATGCCCGCTATTATGCGCTTTAGTCGCCATTTCATGGGCATGTGGCGCATTAGGGAGAACGGCGACGGAGACGGCTGACGGCATTGCCAGCACCTGGTTTTCGTTATGCGGACGATAGCCAAAATCATCAATGACAATCGCCAGCTTCCCCGCAAAGACAGGCGCCGCTAAGGTGAGGGCGCCAAGAAGAAGGATCCTGCGAAATTGAAGCAAACTTATCTTCCCAACCACGGTAGTGGATTGACCGCCTGACCCTGGCGGCGAATTTCGAAATAGAGCGACGGTCGACCCTGACCTCCGCTGTTACCAACCAGCGCAATCGGCTGTCCGGCGCGAACCTGCGTACCTACGCTGACCAGCGCACTCTGATTATAGCCGTAAAGACTCATATCGCCTTTCCCGTGTTCCACCACCACGACCAAACCGTAGCCCTGCAACCAGTCAGCGAGGATCACACGGCCATCGGCGATGGCTTTCACTTCAGTGCCTTCAGAGGCACTGATAACCATCCCTTTCCAGCGCAGCTCACCCTGCAACTGTTCGCCGTAACGGTGCAGCGTGGTGCCGCGAACCGGCCAGAATGCCTGGCCACGCGGTGCGCCAAGGCCACCCGTGCGCGACATCAGCGAGCGTTCGCTTTCAGTTGGTTTGTACGTTTTGCCTTTGCTGGTGGCTTCTTTCTGACGGTTGCGAACCGCATCGGCTTCACGGGCTTCACGTTCGGCGCGCGCTTTGGCCGCCGCCGCGGCGCGGGCGATGCTGTTACGTAAACGAGACTCGTTAGCACGCAGTTCATTTAACTGCTGCTGACCTTTCTGGATAGAGGATTCCAGCCCGGCGATCGTTTTCTGACGCTCGCTGCGCGCCTGCTCAAGTTTCGCCTGCTGCGCTTTTTGTTCATACAGCAACGTTTGTTGCTGGCTTTGTTTCTCTTCCAGCTCGGCTTTCTGCGCGGTAACCTGCTCGCGCGTCTGTTTCAGCTCGGCGATGGTCTCCTGGCGCGCCTGATTGAGGTAGCCAAAGTAAGCCTGTAAGCGCTGACCGCGCTGGCTCTCTTCGCCGCTGAGAATAAGCTGAATACCAGTATGTTCACCCTGACGGAACGCGGCGTCGAGTTGGGCGGCAAGATTGCGCTCCTGGGTGGCGCGCTGCGCTTCCAGTTTAGCAATCGAGGCGTTCATTTCGTCGATTTGCTTATTAAGCTGTGTCAGGGTGGTTTGCGTTTCGCGAAGCTGACGCGCGGCGGCGGCGATGGCCTGATCCTGCGCTTTCAACTGGGCGAGCAGAGAGGAACGTTGCTGTTGCTGTTGGCGTACTGCGCGCTCTTTGGCGGCAATATCGGCCTGAATTGATTGCAACTGTGAGCGGTCATCGGCGTGGGCAGATGACGCGCACAGCAATACGCCAGCGCTGAGTGCGCTGGCGTATAAGATGGACCGCAGTGTAACCGCGGCCCCTTTAAGTACAAATATCGCCTTTCCCCTCATGGGGAGGGATTATTCCACGATGAACAGCGGCTTACCAGTCATCTCTTGCGGGATTTCCATGCCCATCAGCGCCAACATAGTTGGTGCGATATCGGAAAGCTTGCCGCCGTCGACTGCTTTCAGATTTTTCTCGCCAACGTAGATCAGCGGAACCGGCAGGTTGGTATGGGCTGTATGCGCCTGCCCAGTCGCCGGGTCACGCATCTGTTCAGCGTTACCGTGGTCTGCGGTGATAAGCAACTGGCCGCCAACGGATTCAACCGCTTTCGCAACTTGATCGACACAATTATCCAGCGCTTCAACGGCTTTAATTGCCGCATCCATCACGCCGGTGTGGCCGACCATGTCGCCGTTCGGGTAGTTACAGATGATGGTGTCGTATTTACCGCTCTTGATTGCCGCGACCAGTTTTTCGGTCAGCTCTTCGGAGCTCATTTCCGGTTGCAGATCGTAGGTTGCGACTTTCGGGGAGTTGATCAGAATGCGGTCTTCACCTTTGAACGGTTCTTCTACACCGCCGTTAAAGAAGAAGGTGACGTGTGCGTATTTCTCGGTTTCGGAGATACGCAACTGAGTTTTATCGTTTTTCGCCATCCACTCGCCGAAGGTATTTGCCAGAGACGCCGGCGGGTAAGCGCACGGTGCTTTGATGTCGGCTGCGTATTCGGTCAGCTGGATAAAGTCGCCCAGTTTCACTTCTTTCTGACGTTTGAAACCGTCGAAATCAGCGTTTACGAATGCGCGGGTGATTTCACGCGCGCGGTCAGCACGGAAGTTCATGAAAATCAGCGCATCGCCGTCTTCCATTGCAGAATCGGCCTGGCCTGCTGCGCGGATAACGGTCGCTTTCACGAACTCATCGTTTTCGTCACGTGCGTAGGCCGCCTGCAGGCCTTCTACCGCTGTGTCAAACTGGAACTCGCCTTTGGCCAGGGTCATCAGGTTGTAGGCTTGTTCAACGCGATCCCAACGGTTGTCGCGATCCATAGCGTAGTAACGGCCAATGATAGACGCTACGCGGCCTTTACCCAGGGCGGCAAATTTGTCTTCGAATTTTTTCAGCGAGCCTTCAGCGCTGCGTGGCGGCGTGTCGCGGCCATCGAGGAATGCGTGCAGATAGATTTTTTCCGCACCGCGTTCGGCAGCCAGTTCAACCATCGCCATAATGTGATCTTCGTGGCTATGAACACCGCCCGCAGAGAGCAGACCCATAATGTGCACGGCTTTGCCTGCTTTCGCGGCTTTATCAACCGCGCCGCACAGCACCGGGTTCGCGAAGAATGCGCGATCTTTAATTTCCACGTCGAGACGGGTCAGATCCTGATACACGATACGGCCCGCGCCCAGGTTCACGTGACCCACTTCGGAGTTGCCCATCTGACGATCAGGCAGGCCAACTTCCAGACCGGATGCGTCGATCAGAGTGTGTGGACGTTTGGCCCACAGGGCGTCCATGACAGGGGTTTTTGCGCTGAAGATAGCGTTATCCTGGTGTTCTTCGCGATAACCGTAGCCATCAAGGATTACCAGTACCATAGGTTTTTTAGAAACCGACATTGCGACAACCTCATGCTCGAAGGAGATAAAAAATTTTGCGTAATTTTACTACAGCTGAATCGATCAAACAGCCACTGAAGATCAAAAAAAGGGGAAGGATTAAGCAATGAAAGGGCGCTTTTGTGGCATTTTTTCCGGAGTACGCCGCAGAAAATAGATTACATCGCGCGGCCTGGCTGTATTTGCTCCACTGCACAGGTATACTCCTTCCCTGGTTTTTTAATCATTAAGTCGGGAGTCGTTACCCCCCATGCAAGAAATTATGCAATTTGTTAGCCGTCACCCTGTGCTGAGCATCGCATGGATCGCCTTACTGGTGGCTGTATTGTTCACCACGTTTAAAGGCCTGGCGTCTAAAGTTAAAGTGATTACCCGTGGTGAAGCTACGCGTCTTATCAACAAAGAAGACGCGGTGGTTGTCGACCTGCGTCAGCGCGATGATTTCCGTAAAGGCCACATCGCAGGCTCCATCAACCTGCTGCCGGCGGAAGTGAAAGCCAACAACGTGGGTGAGCTAGACAAGCACAAGAATAAGCCGGTGATCGTCACCGACGGTTCTGGCATGCAGGCACAGGAATCCGCAAACGCGCTGATTAAAGCGGGTTTTGAACAGGTTTATGTGCTGAAAGAAGGTATTGCAGGCTGGAGCGGCGAAAATCTTCCTTTAGTTCGCGGTAAGTAAGGAGAATTGTCATGGCTACTATCGAAATCTATACCAAAGCGACCTGCCCGTTTTGCCATCGCGCGAAAGCATTGCTGAGCAGCAAAGGCGTTACCTTCCATGAGCTGCCGATCGATGGCGACGCGGAAAAACGCGAAGAGATGATTAAGCGCAGTGGCCGCACGACGGTTCCGCAGATTTTTATTGATGCACAGCACATTGGCGGCTGTGATGACTTGTATGCGCTTGATGCACGTGGTGGACTTGATCCCCTGCTGTGATAACGCATTTGCGTGAGCGTCATGCCGACACGTATCGGCTTGAAGAATAACGCGTATTTTAAGGACAACACGAAAGGGTTTTTACACATGTCTGAGCAAAACAACACCGAAATGAATTTCCAGATCCAGCGTATCTACACCAAGGACGTATCTTTCGAAGCGCCAAATGCACCGCACGTTTTCCAGAAAGATTGGCAACCAGAGGTTAAACTTGATCTTGATACGGCTTCCAACCAACTGGCGGAAGGCGTGTTTGAAGTGGTGCTGCGTGTCACCGTAACGGCGACGCTGGGCGAAGAAACGGGCTTCCTGTGTGAAGTTCAGCAGGGTGGTATTTTCTCCATCGAAGGTATCGAAGGTACTCAGATGGCGCACTGCCTGGGTGCTTACTGCCCGAATATCCTGTTCCCGTATGCGCGTGAATGCATCACCAGTCTGGTTTCCCGTGGGACTTTCCCGCAGCTGAACCTTGCGCCGGTTAACTTTGATGCGCTGTTCATGAACTACTTGCAGCAGCAGTCCGGTGAAGGTGCAGAACAACATCAGGATGCCTGATGAACGCACTTAATGCTTCAATGACTGTGATCGGTGCCGGCTCGTACGGCACCGCTCTTGCCATCACGCTGGCAAGAAACGGCCACCAGGTCGTACTCTGGGGCCACGACCCCGAACATATCGCGACGTTACAGCGTGACCGCTGCAACGTGGCGTTTCTTCCCGATGTTCCCTTCCCGGATTCTCTGCATCTCGAAAGCGATCTCGCGACGGCGCTGGCCGCCAGCCGCAATATTCTGGTCGTTGTGCCAAGCCATGTATTCGGGCAGGTACTGCGTCAGATGAAACCGCTGATGCGCAGTGATGCGCGCGTGGTGTGGGCGACGAAAGGGCTGGAAGCGGAAACGGGGCGTCTGTTGCAGGACGTGGCGCGAGAAGCCCTTGGCGATGATATTCCGCTGGCGGTGATCTCCGGCCCAACGTTTGCGAAAGAACTGGCAGCAGGCTTGCCGACTGCAATTTCTTTGGCATCAACCGACCCGGTATTTGCCGACGACCTGCAGCAACTGCTGCACTGTGGCAAAAGTTTCCGCGTTTACAGCAACCCTGATTTTATCGGTGTGCAGCTGGGCGGGGCGGTGAAAAACGTCATCGCTATTGGCGCGGGGATCTCGGACGGCATCGGTTTTGGCGCGAATGCCCGTACGGCGCTGATCACCCGTGGCCTGACGGAAATGTCACGTCTGGGCGCGGCGCTGGGCGCTGATCCGGTCACCTTTATGGGAATGGCCGGGTTAGGCGATCTGGTGCTGACCTGTACCGACAACCAGTCGCGTAACCGTCGTTTCGGCATGGCGCTGGGGCAAGGTGCAGACGTTCAGGATGCGCAGGATAAAATCGGCCAGGTGGTCGAAGGTTACCGTAATACTAAGGAAGTTCGCGAATTGGCACACCGTGTGGGTGTCGAAATGCCAATAACCGAGGAAATTTATCAGGTATTGTATTGCGGAAAAAGCGCGCGCGAGGCAGCATTGACGTTATTGGGTCGTGCTCGCAAGGACGAACGCAGCGGCAAGTAAATACAGGAAACCTTTGTCACCTCAAATGACCCGGCTGGCACAGAACTGGCCGGTCATTCATTATCGTCTGGAGTAAGCAATGTCGTGTGAAGAACTGGAGATTGTCTGGAACAACATTAAAGCCGAAGCCCGGGCACTGGCCGATTGTGAGCCGATGCTGGCCAGCTTTTATCACGCGACGCTACTCAAGCATGAAAATCTCGGCAGCGCTCTTAGCTACATGTTAGCTAACAAGCTGGCATCACCGATTATGCCTGCCATCGCCATTCGCGAAGTGGTGGAAGAAGCCTACGCGGCTGACCCGGAAATGATCGCGTCTGCAGCCTGTGACATTCAGGCGGTGCGCACGCGTGACCCGGCGGTAGATAAATACTCCACGCCGCTGCTTTACCTGAAAGGCTTTCACGCATTGCAGGCTTACCGTATCGGCCACTGGCTGTGGTTGCAGGGGCGACGTGCGCTGGCAATCTTCCTGCAAAATCAGGTCTCTGTGACGTTCCAGGTTGACATCCACCCGGCCGCGAAAATTGGCCGTGGCATCATGCTCGACCACGCCACCGGCATCGTCGTGGGTGAAACGGCGGTGATTGAGAACGACGTCTCGATTCTGCAATCGGTCACCCTGGGGGGTACCGGTAAAACCAGCGGCGATCGTCACCCGAAAATCCGCGAAGGCGTGATGATTGGCGCGGGCGCGAAAATCCTCGGTAATATTGAAGTCGGACGCGGCGCGAAAATTGGTGCAGGCTCTGTGGTTCTGCAACCCGTGCCGCCGCACACGACCGCTGCTGGCGTACCGGCACGTATTGTCGGCAAGCCAGACAGCGATAAGCCGTCGATGGATATGGATCAACACTTCAACGGCATTCACCATACGTTTGAGTATGGCGACGGGATTTAATTTAACTTCGTAAAATGGCGCCCGGATATCCCAGCTGGCGCCACGCTTCATACACCACCACCGACACCGCATTTGACAGGTTCATGCTGCGGCTGTCCGGCATCATCGGAATACGAATTTTTTGTTCCGGCGGCAGGGCATCCAGAATAGACGCTGGCAGGCCGCGCGTTTCCGGGCCAAACATCAGATAGTCGCCATCCTGGTAGCTCACCGCACTGTGCGCGGGCGTGCCTTTGGTAGTCAGAGCAAACAGTCGCTGGGGTTTCTCTGCCTCAAAAAACGCGTCGTAGTTTTGATAACGCGTGACGGCAGTAAATTCGTGATAATCCAGTCCCGCGCGGCGCAGACGCTTATCGTCCCAGGTAAACCCCATCGGTTCGATGATGTGCAGACGAAAGCCCGTGTTGGCGCAAAGGCGGATGATATTGCCAGTATTTGGCGGGATTTCTGGTTCGAATAAAACGATGTTAAGCATGCTGCCCCCTTAAATGCGGTGGGCAGGATAGCAGAAAATAACGTCACCCTCACCCTAACCCTCTCCCTGAGGGAGAGGGGACAGGTCGTGCATGGTGAGGGTTTTCTCCCTGAGGGAGAGGGGACAGGTCGTGCATGGTGAGGGTTTTCTCCCTGAGGGAGAGGGGACAAATCGTGCACGGTGTGGGTTTTCTCCCTCTCCCTGTGGGAGAGGGCCGGGGTGAGGGGTAAGCCTCCTACGCCGCATTCCCCTTCGCCAGCGGGGCCAGTGCTGCTGGCAAGGTTTTACCCAGCTCCTGCACCAGTGAATCGCGGCTGATTTCACCAATCGTTTTCGCGCCGGTCAGCGTCATCGCCACCTTCATCTCTTTTTCAATCAGGCTAAGCAGATTCGCCACGCCCGCCTGACCCGCCGTTGCCAACGCATAAAGATACGCACGGCCCAGCAGAACGGTATCTGCGCCCAGCGCAATCATGCGCACCACATCCAGCCCGTTGCGAATACCGCTGTCAGCCAGAATCGCGATATCGCCTTTCACCGCATCGGCAATTGCCGGCAGCGCGCGGGCAGAAGAAAGCACGCCATCCAGCTGTCGACCACCGTGGTTGGAGACCACAATGCCGTCCGCGCCAAAGCGCACCGCATCGCGCGCATCTTCCGGATCGAGGATCCCTTTGATCACCATCGGGCCATCCCAGAATTCACGGATCCACTCCAGGTCTTTCCACGAAATCGACGGATCGAAGTTGTTCGCCAGCCAGCCGATGTAATCTTCCAGTCCGGTTGGTTTGCCGAGGTAGGCGGAGATATTACCCAGATCGTGCGGACGACCGTTCAGGCCGACATCCCACGCCCATTGCGGATGCGTGACCGCCTGCCAGTAGCGACGCATCGCGGCATTTGGGCCGCTCATGCCAGAATGGGCATCACGGTAACGCGCGCCCGGTGTCGGCATATCAACCGTAAAGACCAGCGTGGAGCAACCCGCCGCTTTTGCGCGTTCCAGCGCATTACGCATAAAACCCCGGTCGCGCAGCACGTACAGCTGGAACCACATCGGGCGTTTGATGGTTGGCGCGACCTCTTCTATGGGGCAGACGGAGACGGTCGAGAGCGTAAACGGGATACCGTGAGCATCGGCCGCCGCCGCGGCCTGCACTTCGCCGCGACGGGCATACATACCGCACAGGCCAACCGGCGCAAGGGCGACCGGCATGGAGAGCTTTTCCTTAAACAGCGTGGTTTCCAGGCTGAGATCGGCCATGTTCTTCAGCACACGCTGGCGCAGTGCCACCTGAGATAAATCTTCCACGTTGCGGCGCAGGGTGTATTCCGCATACGCGCCGCCATCGATGTAGTGGAACAGGAACGGCGGCAGAATGCGCTCGGCGGCGGCACGGTAGTCACTCGCGGCTGAAATAATCATGCTTTTTTCTCCCTGGAATTTTCAGCGTGGTCGTCGGGCAGGCGGGTGATGCGTGCCTGGCGAGCCAGATCTTCATCAAAACGTTTAATGGTGGTGTGGACGAAACCTAAATGGGCCATCATCGCCTGGCGCGCACCTTCGGCGTCACCGGCCACAATGGCATCGAGAATGGCCTGATGTTGTTCGGTCAGGCGGGCAAAGACCGGTGGTACCAGATACATGCGCTGGCGGCTTTGCTTCACTGAGGATTGCAGCAAATCGAAGAAACCTCGCATGGTTTGCAGCAGCACGACGTTATGTGAGGCTTCGGCAATGGCCAGATGAAAACGGACATCGGCCTGCGAGGCGAGATCCGGGTCTTCACTGAGTGTTGCTTCAAAGCAGAGGGTGATTTTCTCTTTGTCGGCCTCCGTTGCGCGCATGGCGGCGTGCCAGGCGGTGCTGCCTTCAATGGCGTGGCGCGCTTCCAGAATGTCGAAGCTGTAATCCGGGTCATCGGCCAGCAGCGTTTTCAGCGGCTGAACGATATTTTGCTCTGACCACGCTTCATGTGGCCAGCGCACAAACGTGCCGCCGCCGCGACGGCTGAGCAGCACGCCTTCACTGACCAGCGTCGCCAGCGCTTCTCGCAGGGAATTGCGCGACACGCCAAGCTGAGCGGCTAACTGGCGTTCGGCGGGCAACTTCATGCCCGCTTCCAGCTGTTGTTCTTCAATCAGCGCCCGTACGCGAGAGGCAATCTCGTCGGACAGGCGTCTGGGCATCACTATCATGGGATCATCCAGGTTAAGACATAGGCCTGAAGCGTGGTAATTACGCCCACCATGCAGGTGAATATCAGGCTGTGTTTCACGGTAAAGCGGAACAGATCCGACTCTTTGCCCACCAGACCCACCGCCGCACAGGCGATGGCGATAGACTGCGGCGAAATCATCTTGCCGGTCACGCCGCCGGTGGTGTTGGCGGCAACCAGCAGCACGTCAGAGACGCCAATCTGCTGTGCAGCGGTGGCTTGCAATGCGGCAAACAGCGCGTTTGATGAGGTATCTGAACCGGTCAGGAATACGCCCAGCCAGCCGAGGAACGGTGAGAAGAAGGTAAACGCATGACCGGTATGCGCTAATGCCAGCGCCAGCGTCGATGACAGTCCGGAGTAGTTCGAGATAAACGCGAACGCCAGCACCATCCCGATGGAGTAAATCGGCAGCGCCAGTTCTTTGAGCGTGGTACCGAAAGTGCTGATAGCGTCTTTCGGCTTCATGCGCAGCCAGACAATAGACAGCAGTGCTGCGAACAGAATCGCTGTACCCGTAGCCGACAGCCAGTCGAATTTATAGACCGCCGCGTAGGCCGTGGCTTCGCTTACCACCGGTGGCATACGGGCAACCAGCTTGTCGAGGTACGGAACCGGAATATTAATCACGAATTCATACATTGCACCGCCCGGCGCGAAAAGCGCTTTAAACGGCGGAATACTCCACAGCGTAACGGTGGCGGTCAGGAACAGGAACGGCGACCAGGCGCGAACAATCTGCCCGGCGGTATAGTTGGTGCGCGCCAGCGTCTGGTCAACCTGGGACGCGCCCATATCGCCAAAACGGAAAATACGTACCGGCTGCCAGCGTTTCAGGAACAGCGTCAGGCAGACCAGAGAAACCAGCGAAGAGATAATGTCCGGCAGTTCCGGGCCAATAAAGTTAGAGCTGAGGTACTGAGCAATCGCAAACGAACCGCCAGCAACCATTACCGCAGGCCAGGTCTCTTTAATCCCACGCCAGCCGTCCATAATCGCCATGATCCAGAACAGCACGATAATGGTCAGGAACGGAAGCTGACGGCCTACCATCTGGCCGATTTCAAAACTATCCAGGCCGGTGACCTGTCCGGCGACCAGAATTGGAATGCCCATCGCGCCAAAGGCTACTGGTGCCGTGTTAACGATCAGGCACAGGCCCGCGGCATACAGCGGGTTAAAGCCTAAGCCAACCAGCAGCGCGGCGGTAATCGCCACCGGTGCGCCAAACCCAGCCGCGCCTTCCAGGAAGGCACCGAAGGAGAAACCGACGATCAGCATCTGCAAACGTTGGTCGGGTGTAATGGACAGTATTGATGATCGGATGATGTCGAACTGCCCGGTTTTCACCGAAATTTTGTAGACGAAAACGGCGGCGATAATAATCCATGCAATCGGCCACAGGCCATAGAAGAAGCCGTAGACCACCGACGCCAGCGCGTTATCCACCGGCATTTTGTAGAACAGCAGGGCGACGGCGAGCGCGATGGCGACGGTCCAACTGGCGGCGATATAGCCTTTCAGCTTGAGCTTAATCAGCGCGAAGAAGAAAAAGAGGATCGGTAGCGATGCTATCAGGCTCGACAACCAGATGTTATTGGCCGGGTCATAGTTTTGTTGCCAGAGGCTCATTGTGCAGGTCTCCTGGGGGCCAATACCCTGCTTTGCGGTGAGTCTGCGCTCATCTCGGCATCACAGTTTATGTAAAAGTGGCCCTTCCAATATGATGGTGTAGGGATAATGACAATGAATGGTTAACTAATTGTTATGTTCTAGCAACGATATTGTATGAATAAATAGCGAGATTGTGAACCACTGGAAGGAAATAACAGAATTGGTTGGGCCAATTGGGTGAGGAGAAAAGAATTGCCGGATGGCGCTACGCTTATCCGGCCAACGGTAATGACCTGTCAGCCAGGCACGGTAAGCGAAGCACCACCGGATATCATCTGTATCGATCAGAACGCAGTTTTGGCGTAACCGGTCATCACTTCGAGACCCATCTCGCGACCCAACGCGGTCATGGGGTGAACCACGACCAGCCCACGCACGCTTTTCTTCAGCTTGCCCATGTCGGCCTGCTCTTTTTTGGTGATGGCACGCTGGAAAGGCATCTTCATCAGTTTCTGCGCTTCTTTGCTCAGTTTCTGGCTGTGCACTTCGCGCAGACGCGCGATTTCAACTTCCAGCTTCTCTTTTTCGGTTTCCAGCTCGGCGTATTTCTCGGCGCCTTCAACCAGCGACAGTTCAGCCTGTTGATGACGGATCGCGTCCAGACGGTCGCTCAGGCGTTTGATTTCGTTTTTTTCGATTTCTTTCATTTGCGGATATCTGATAAAAAAATGACGTAATAGCGCATAGTATGCGCGACAGCGATCATAACCGATAGCGAATTATATAAAATAGTCTTATTACATCTGTACTTATTTACCAGCGTATTATTAGTAATCCCATGAATTTATTGTAATTTAAGAGAAATGGTTATGCAGATCTCTTTTTTAGCATGCCGTCACGAGAATCCGCACATTTTCCTCAAACGGATCGCCCTTAATTGTCCATTCTGAAGAGAGGAATCATGAGGAGGACTACGTTATGGGCAAACTTGGCGAAAACGTACCACTAGTCATCGACAAAGCCGTCGATTTTATGGCGTCCAGTCAGGCATTTATGGAGTATCTGAAGAAATCACCTCGCCTGAGTCACGTACCGGAAGAGATCCCGGAAGAGAAAGCGGCGATGTTTCTGGAGCGATTAGAACACTACCGCAAACTTTATCAGCCGGTCGAAAACCAGGCGAAAGAAGTTTGACGGTGTTATTTCTGAAAGGCTTTTTTCAAGCTGATTCGGGAAATCAGCTCGGTCAGAGAAAGTACCATCGTTGAGCGAACGACCTGTTGATAGCGCTGTTTTTGCATTGCCAGCAGGTCGGCATCGCTATCGTCAAAAAGCGGCGCGGGCGGCAGGGCAGAGACGCAGTGCAGCTCACCCAGCGGCCCAAGAATTTCATCATCCGTGAAGGCATATTCGCTGCCGTCATGGTTCAGCTCTTCACGCAGTGCCATCAGCAGCTCCGCATCTTCATACTCATGACGGCTAATCACGCCCAGCCCATAGATAAGCTTGAGCCGGACCGAAAGATCGCCCAGCGGGCCGCTACCGTCCAGCAGCGGTTCGACGGCGTATTTCACCGCATAATCGTCTTTGCGGAACACCTGAAGCACCAGAATATTGACCGCCTCGGTCAGTAGCTCGACGGCGGCAATCAAGAAGCTTCTGACGGTTTTGCCAGCATTCAGACGCTCAAGCACACGGTTTTCAAAAGCCTGTGTTTCTTCCATTATTGCCTGCATATCTGACAATCTAGTATTCAGGCGCAGGATAGCCTGCGCCGGGTCTTGCATCATTTGCTGGCGTTATAGAGGGCGACGGCGGCTTTCACCACGTCGCTGTTTGCGTCCAGACCAGAGATCTGCGCCAGCGCGGCCTGCGGGCCTTTTTCATCAATCAGCGCGGCCAGTTCCTGCGCCTGCGGATCGTCTTCACTGCGGAAATGCATCGCTGCGGCGATACCTTTCACCAGGTTAACGTGCGGCAAACCGTACTCCAGCGTGCCCAGCAGCGGTTTAATCAGACGGTCGCCCGCGCTCAGTTTACGCAGCGGCTGACGGCCTACACGCTCAACGTCATCTTTCAGATACGGGTTTTCAAAACGACCGAGGATTTTCTGAATGTATGCGGCATGTTTTTGCGCATCAAAACCGTAGCGTTTGATCAGCACCGCGCCGCTCTCTTCCATCGCGCCTTTTACTACCGCGCGGATTTTCTCATCGAGAATCGCGTCGCGGATAGTTTGATGCCCGGTCATTTTGCCGAGGTAGGCGGTTATAGCATGACCTGTGTTCAGCGTGAAGAGTTTACGTTCGACAAATGCCATCAGGTTATCGGTTAATTCCATGCCCGGAATGTTCGGCAGCGTGCCTTTGAACTGGGTTTTATCGACGATCCACTCGCTGAAGGTTTCAACGGTCACTTCCAGCGGGTCATTGGTTGCAGAGGCAGACGGCGGCACGATACGGTCAACGGCGGAATCCACGAAACCGACGTTCGCTTCCACCCAGGCTTTTTCGTCTTCGGCAACGGCGGCCATTACGTGGCCTTTCAACTGGCTGGTGCCGCGCACCATGTTTTCACAGGCAATAATGTTCAGCGGGGTATTGACGCCCTGCGCTTTGCGTTTCGCGAGACCTTTGGCGATAGCCGGTGCAATCCGTTCAAGTACAACCGGGCCCACGGCGGTGGTAATTAGGTCAACCTGGGCAATCAGGTCGATAACGTCGTCACCAATGCTGCTGACCGCGTTAACGCCAGAAACGGTATCAACCTGCTCATTTTCACCCACAACGTGAACCTGATAGCTATGACGGGCATTCAGGGCATCCAGAACGACCTGGTTTACATCGGCGAACGTCAATGTAATGCCTGCGTCGGCCAACAGTTTGCCGATAAAGCCACGTCCAATATTACCTGCGCCAAAATGTAATGCTTTCATAGTATTAACCTTCATTAATGTTTTTGACCCGAGAGGGCTGGGGTGAGGCTTTTCCCTCACCCTAACCCTCTCCCAATGGGAGAGGGAATAGAGCCTTACTTCTGCAACAGCGCCAGAACTTCTTCTACGCTGGTGGTGCTGGCCAGACGTTCGATGACGGATTCGTCATCCAGCGCGTTGGTCAGGCCGGTAATCACCTGGATGTGCTCGTTGTTGCGAGCGGCGATACCAATCACCAGACGGGCAATGTCATCCTCGTCTTCGCCGAAGCGCACGCCTTCCGGATACTGACAGAACACGATGCCGGTTTTCAGCACACGATCTTTGGCTTCAATAGTGCCGTGCGGTACCGCGATGGACTCGCCCAGGTAAGTTGGCGTCAGTTTTTCACGATCCAGCATCGCCTGCACATACTCTGGCTCTACATAGCCGCCTTTCACCAGTTGCTCACCAGCGAAGCGAATCGCGTCTTCTTTCGTGGCCGCCTTGCAGCCCAAAAAGATGTTTTCCGCGCCGAGTTTAAACAGGTTGGCGCTGGTGTCGTCAAAGCTGTCTTTCAGGCTGTCCTTCACCTTCACTTCGTTGTCAGTGTGACGCTGTGCCGCAACCAGACGTTCGGTCAGATTGGTATACAGGCCGCTGTCGAGGAAGTTAGTCAGCGAAATATGCTGCGCCTGCGGTACCTGACGCATTGCGCGTTCGGTCAGGTCGCGGTGAGTGATGACCAGGTCAACATCCGGCGGCAGGTTGTTAATTGCGCAGTTGGTCACAGAGATGTTGCTCAGGCCCGCATCCTGCACTTTCTTACGCAGCACGCCCGCCCCCATTGCGCTGGAACCCATACCGGCATCACAGGCAACGATGATTTTACGCACGTGGCTCAGGTCGTTGGTGACGTCGCCCGCCGCCAGCGGAGTACCGCCTTTGGATTCAGCTTTCATGTCATTCATACGACGGGTTGCCGCTTCGATGTCATCTTCTTCTTTCACTTTGCTGGTTTTCAGCAGGATGGCAGAAACGATGAAGGAGACCGCCATTGCCGCAACGATAGCCGCGATGTTGGCGAAGTATGCGCCTTTTGGCGTCATCGCCAGTACGGCCAGGATGGAGCCAGGGGAAGCCGGAGAAACCAGACCGCCGTTCAGGATGGTCAGGGTGAACACGCCAGTCATACCGCCCAGAATAACGGCAATAATCAGACGTGGGTTCATCAGCACATACGGGAAGTAGATTTCGTGAATACCGCCCAGGAAGTGGATGATTGCCGCGCCGCCCGCAGACTGTTTAGCACTGCCGCGACCGAAGAACATGTACGCCAGCAGAACACCCATCCCCGGGCCCGGGTTGGCTTCAATCAGGAAGAAGATCGATTTGCCGAGATCATGAGACTGCTGAATACCCAGCGGCGAGAAGATACCGTGGTTAATGGCGTTGTTCAGGAACAGGATTTTAGCCGGTTCTACAAAAACAGATGCCAGCGGCAGCATGTCGTGTACAACCATGAAGTTAACGCCAGCCGCCAGCAGCTTGGACAGCACTTCAACCGCCGGGCCGATGCCCATAAAGGCCAGAATAGCGAGGATCATACCGATGATGCCAGCGGAGAAGTTATTCACCAGCATCTCAAAACCGGATTTGATTTTACCATCTACCCAGGCGTCGAATTTCTTGATGCAGTAGCCGCCCAACGGGCCTGCAATCATGGAGCCCAGGAACATCGGCATATCTGCACCGACGATAACACCCATGGTGGTAATCGCACCGACCACGCCGCCACGTTCGCCGCCGATCAGCTTACCACCGGTATAACCGATGAGCAGCGGCAGCAGATAGGTGATCATCGGGCCAACCAGCTTCGCCAGCGTTTCGTTCGGCAACCACCCTGTTGGAATAAATAACGCGGTGATAATACCCCACGCGATAAACGCGCCGATATTTGGCATCACCATGTTGCTGAGGAAGCGACCAAAGCTTTGCACCTTGATCTTGATATCGGATGACATAAAACACCCCTTGTTTCTGTTTGCCCGCAGGTTGAACACCTGAAGTTTATTGTTAATTGGCGGCAGAGGTAGTAGCCGAACCCTGGTTGATGATGCGAAATCTGGCACTGAATCGTTAAGCTGTCCAGATAGCGGGTCTTCATGTGACTTAGATCACACAAATATAGGATGTACCTGATGATTTTGAGTGATCACCATCACAAAACCACTGTGTAAAAAAACAACACAGCAGGAAAAAGCACCGCAGAACACATGTAAATGTGATGTTAATCACATTTTGCTCTTGATGGTTTGTTTGTTTTTTGTGATTGAGTTCACAAGATATTTTCAGGTCGCCAAAACAAGATGTGATCCGTGGCAAGTTCTGCTGCTGTGATGAGCACCCTCTGTAACTGAGTAACATCACACAAAAAAGAATAATGAATGAGGATTATGGCAGAACGATTAATTGCCGATTATGTTCAAAGTAGACACCGTCTACGCTTTAAATTGTATAGCGTGCTCACTATCGACAGCGTGAATTTGAGGTTACGGCTATGTTCCTGAATTACTTTGCGCTTGGCATTCTGATCTTTGTTTTCCTGGTTATCTTTTACGGCATTATTATTATTCACGATATTCCCTACATGATTGCGAAGGCACGCAATCATCCCCACGCCGATGCGATTCATGTCGCGGGCTGGGTGAGTCTTTTTACCTTACACGTTCTCTGGCCGTTTCTGTGGATCTGGGCGACGCTTTATCGCCCCGATCGCGGCTGGGGAATGCAACACCCTCCCGCGCATGAAGGTGAAGATGCGCTGCGGCAACGCGTTGAAGAGCTTGAAAAACAACTGAAAAAAATGCAAACGCCTTCAGGGGAATAGCCATCATGGATCTGCTAATTATATTGACCTACGTCGCGCTGGCATGGGCGATTTTTAAGATATTCAGGATCCCGGTAAATAAATGGACGGTGCCTACCGCCGTATTAGGCGGGGTATTTATTGTCGGTGCGCTGATATTAGGGATGAACTATAACCACCCCTATACCTTTCAGGCGCAGAAGGCGGTTATCTCTATTCCGATTACTCCTCAGGTGACCGGCGTGGTGAGTGAGGTGACAAATAAACATAACCAGCTAATTAAAAAAGGCGAGGTGCTGTTTAAAATAGACCCGACACGCTACCAGGCGCGCGTTGACCGACTTCAGGCTGATTTAGTCACGGCGGTGCACAATACGCAGGTCTTGAAAGGACAACTGGATGAAGCGCTGGCAAATACCACGCGCGTTTCGGCAGAACGCGATCGTCTGTATAAAGATTATCAGCGATATTTGCAGGGAAGTAAGGCGCGGGTAAATCCGTTTTCAGAAAGCGATATCGACAACGCCCGACAAAACTATCTGGCGCAGGATGCATTAGTTAAAGCGTCGATTGCCGATCAATCGCAAATTAAAAGCCAACTGGATAGCGTGGTGAACGGCGACCAGTCTCAGGTTGCCAGCCTGCGCGCGCAGCTTACGGAAGCCAAATTTAACCTCGATCAGACCATTATCCGCGCACCCAGTGACGGTTTCGCTACCCAGGTGCTGATCCGCCCCGGCACTTATGCCGCCGCGCTACCGCTGCGCCCGGTCATGGTGTTCGTGCCGGAGCAAAAACGCCAGATTGTGGCTCAGTTCAGACAAAACTCCCTGTTGCGATTAAAACCCGGCGATGAAGCGGAAGTGGTCTTTAATGCGCTGCCGGGTCAGGTGTTTAGCGGAAAGTTGACCAGCATTCTGCCCGTTGTGCCCGGCGGTTCTTATCAGGCGCAGGGTACGCTGCAGTCGCTCAATATTGTCCCCGGCACCGATGGCGTAATGGCTCTGATCGAGCTCCAGCCTGAGGGGGAGGTGGACGCGCTACCAGATGGCATTTACGCTCAGGTGGCGGTCTATTCCGATCACTTTGAGCACCTGTCAATAATGCGCAAAGTGCTGCTCAGAATGACAAGCTGGATGCACTATCTTTACCTCGATCATTGATGTTAAAAGCATCTTTTTGCCAGTGGCTGGGCCATACTTACCCTTTCGTTGGCAAAAAGGACATGGCATGAAACTCATCGGCAGCTATACCAGCCCTTTCGTACGCAAAATCTCTATCTTATTGCTGGAAAAGGGCATTTCTTTCGAATTTATCAATGAACTGCCCTATAACCTGGAAAATGGCGTGGCGCAGTACAATCCGCTGGGCAAGGTGCCGGCATTAATGACTGACGACGGTGAGTGTTGGTTTGACTCACCGATTATTGCCGAGTACATCGAACTGCTGAATGTTGAGCCGCAGATGCTGCCGTCTGACCCGCTTGCGCGCCTTAAAGTACGTCAATTAGAAGCACTCGCCGACGGCATTATGGATGCCGGGCTGGTGGCGGTGCGTGAACTGGCCCGCCCGCCAGCACAGCAGTCGGAAGCGGAGTGCCTGCGCCAGCGCGAGAAAATCAGCCGCAGCCTGGACGCCCTGGAAACGCATCTGAAAGAGGGCACGTTCAGCACCGATA
Organism: Pseudocitrobacter faecalis; assembly: GCF_965231525.1. NCBI lineage: Bacteria > Pseudomonadati > Pseudomonadota > Gammaproteobacteria > Enterobacterales > Enterobacteriaceae > Pseudocitrobacter > Pseudocitrobacter faecalis. The sequence continues at coordinate 4,619,308 of NZ_CBDDNJ010000002.1, forward strand.
CGTTAAATCTGGCGACGATCGCCATCGCCTGCGCCATTAGCTATCTTAACTTCCGCCGCATTGCGCCGGGCTGGTGCGTTGACCGGCCCAATCTGGTCAAACTGGTGGAAACGTTGTTCCAGCGCGAAAGTTTTGCCCGGACGGAACCGCCAAAGGCTTGATTACGCGCTATAACACTTCATGGTCGTACGCTGTACAATCCCTCCTCACTATGGACTCCCTCTCCCGTCGGGAGGGGGGAAAATCGTTAACCGTCAGGCCAACTCATGACTACCGATACTCGCTCACTGTACAGCCAGCTTCCTGCGACCGACCGCTTACTGCGCGATGCCGCCTTTGCTTCCCTTCTGGAAAACCACGGCCATTCGCAGGTGGTGGAACAACTCCGCCAGCTTCAGGATGAAGCGCGTCAGGCGATCCGCGATACCGGCGAGCTTCCAGGCTGGAGTGACGACTGGGCAGGGGAAGTGACGCGTCGTTTTGTCGCGGATACGCAAAGCGCGATCCGCCCGGTCATTAACCTGACCGGTACGGTGCTGCACACTAATCTTGGGCGTGCCCAGCAGGCGGAAGCCGCCATTGCCGCGGTGACGCAGGTGATGCGCGACCCGGTGACGCTGGAATATGACCTCGACGGTGCCGGGCGCGGTCATCGCGATCGCGCACTGGCGGATTTGCTCTGCCGCCTGACGGGCGCAGAGGATGCCTGTATCGTTAACAATAACGCGGCTGCCGTATTGCTGATGTTGGCGGCCACGGCGAGCGGCAAAGAAGTCGTCGTCTCACGCGGCGAGCTGGTGGAAATTGGCGGCGCGTTCCGCATCCCGGACGTGATGCGTCAGGCGGGTTGCGAGCTGCATGAGGTCGGCACCACCAACCGCACGCATGCCAAAGATTATCGTCAGGCGGTGAATGAAAACACCGGATTGCTGATGAAGGTGCATACCAGCAACTACAGCATTGAAGGCTTCACTAAGACCGTAGAAGAAGCCGAGCTGGCTGAAATTGGCCGCGAGCTGGATATCCCGGTGGTGGCGGATTTAGGCAGTGGTTCGCTGGTCGATTTAAGCCAGTACGGCCTGCCGAAAGAACCGATGCCGCAGGAGATGATTGCCGCAGGCGTCAGCCTGGTGAGTTTCTCCGGCGATAAACTGCTGGGCGGCCCACAGGCGGGGATTATCGTCGGTAAGAAAGCGATGATTGCCCAGCTACAGCAGCATCCGCTCAAGCGCGCGCTGCGTGCCGATAAAATGACGCTGGCGGCGCTGGAAGCGACACTGCGCCTCTATCTGCATCCTGAACGCCTCGCCAGCGACCTGCCGACACTGCGTCTGCTTAACCGCCGCGCGGATGAAATCCACGCGCAGGCCGAACGTCTGCGTGAACCGCTTACGCAGCGCTATGGTGACGAATTTTCTGTTACGGTGATGGAATGTGCCTCACAAATCGGCAGTGGCTCCTTGCCCGTCGATCGCCTGCCGAGTGCCGCCATCACCTTTACCCCTAAAGACGGGCGCGGTAGCCGCCTTGAAACACTGGCTAACCGCTGGCGCAGTCTGCCGGTGCCGGTTATCGGGCGCATTTACGACGGGCGATTATGGCTCGACCTGCGCTGTCTTGAGGATGAATCACGTTTTCTGGAGATGTTGCTGAAATGATTATTGCCACCGCCGGGCACGTTGACCACGGCAAAACCACGCTGCTGCAGGCGATTACCGGCGTTAACGCCGACCGCCTGCCGGAAGAGAAATCACGCGGGATGACCATCGACCTGGGCTACGCCTACTGGCCGCAGCCCGATGGGCGGGTGCTCGGGTTTATTGATGTGCCGGGGCACGAGAAATTTCTCTCTAACATGCTGGCGGGCGTGGGGGGTATCGATCATGCCCTGCTGGTGGTGGCTTGTGACGACGGTGTAATGGCGCAAACGCGCGAACATCTGGCGATCCTGCAACTGACCGGCAAGCCGACGCTGACGGTGGCGCTAACGAAAACCGATCGCGTCGATGCGGCGCGCGTGGTGGAAGTGCGTCACGAGATAGACTCGGTATTGCGTGAATACGGTTTTGACGATGCCACGCTGTTCGAAACCGCCGCCACCGCAGGGCTGGGCATTGATGAATTGCGCGCGCATCTGCTGCAACTACCGGAGCGTGTGAATCCGGAAAACCAGCGCTTCCGTCTGGCGATTGACCGCGCATTCACAGTGAAAGGGGCCGGACTGGTGGTCACCGGGACGGCGCTTTCCGGTGACGTAAATGTGGGCGATACGTTGTGGCTGACGGGCGTCGATAAACCGATGCGCGTGCGTGGTATCCACGCGCAAAACCAGGCGACCGAACAGGCGCACGGCGGGCAACGTATTGCGCTAAATATCGTCGGCGATGCGCAGAAAGAAGAATTGAATCGCGGCGACTGGCTGCTATCGCAGGAACCGCCCGCGCCCGTTGAGCGGGTTATTGTCGAGTTGCACAGCCATGTGCCGCTCACCCAATGGCAGCCGCTGCATATTCACCATGCCGCCAGCCATATCACCGGGCGCGTCTCGCTACTGGAGAACAATCTGGCGGAACTGGTACTGGATACGCCACTGTATCTGGCCGACAACGACCGTCTGGTGCTGCGCGATATTTCAGCGCGTCTTACCCTTGCGGGCGCGCGCGTGGTGACGCTCAATTCACCGCGTCGCGGGAAGCGTAAAGCCGAATATCTGGCGTGGATTGCCGAACTGGCTACCGCTGAAAACGATGCTCAGGCGTTATCTGTTCATCTGCAACGCGATGCGGTACAGCTCACTGATTTTGCCTGGGCACGGCAGTTGAGCGAGCAGGGACTACAGCAACTGATTAACCAGCCGGGCTATATTCTGGCCGGGAGCGCACTGCTGGATGCGCCGCTTGCCGCACGCTGGCAGCGTAAACTGCTGGATGCGCTGGCGACCTACCACGAACAACACAAAGATGAACCGGGGCCGGGCCGTGAGCGCCTGCGCCGCATCGCGCTGCCAATGGAAGATGAAGCGCTGGTGCTGACGCTGATTGAGCAGATGCGTGAAAGCGGCGTGGTAGCCAGCCATCACGGTTGGCTGCATCTACCGGATCACAAAGCCGGGTTTACCGATGAACAGGATGTGGTATGGCAAAAAGCAGCGCCACTGTTTGCTGATGAACCCTGGTGGGTGCGCGATTTAGCCCAGCAAACCGGAACCGATGAACAATTGATGCGCGCGGTGCTCCGGCAGGCAGCGCAGCAGGGGATGATTACGGCGATCGTCAAAGATCGTTATTACCGTAACGATCGTATCGTCACCTTCGCGAGTATGATCCGCGAACTGGATCAGGAAAAGGGTTCAACCTGCGCTGCAGATTTCCGCGATAAGCTGAACGTGGGCCGTAAGTTAGCAATTCAAATACTGGAATATTTTAATCGTATCGGTTTTACCCGTCGTCGGGGAAATGACCATTTATTACGCGATGCGCTACTTTTTCCTGAAAATAAACGTAACGATTAATTTAAATATTAAATGAATTAATACAAAAATCATATTGATTAATATCGGATGCGCAGAAAAAACGCATCCGATATTTTTTCCATTTCAAAAATAGAATATGGATCATATTTTTTGTTTAACCCTTACCTTACCCTAGCCGCCAATTTCCCATTAATTAAGGAACGATCATGGCAGCATCCACTTTTTATATTCCTTCAGTGAATGTTATTGGCGCTGATTCATTAAATGGTGCAATGGATACAATGCGCGACTACGGTTATCGCCGCGCATTAATTGTGACGGATGCCATTCTGAATAAATTGGGCATGGCGGGTGACGTGCAGAAGGGCCTGGCTGAGCGTGATATTTTCAGCGTGATTTATGATGGCGTACAGCCGAACCCGACTACAGCGAACGTAAATGCGGGCCTGGCAATTCTCAAAGAAAACAACTGCGACTGCGTCATTTCGCTGGGCGGTGGTTCTCCACACGACTGCGCGAAAGGTATTGCGCTGGTGGCGTCTAACGGCGGGCAAATTAGCGATTACGAAGGCGTTGACCGCTCGGCTAAACCGCAGTTGCCGATGATTGCGATTAATACCACCGCAGGCACCGCGTCTGAAATGACCCGTTTCTGCATCATTACCGACGAAGCGCGTCATATTAAAATGGCGATCGTCGATAAACACGTAACGCCCATTCTGTCCGTGAATGACTCTTCCCTGATGACCGGCATGCCAAAATCGCTGACCGCTGCCACCGGGATGGATGCGTTGACTCATGCTATCGAAGCCTACGTATCTATCGCGGCTACTCCAATTACTGACGCCTGCGCGCTGAAAGCGATCACCATGATTGCCGAAAACCTGAGCGTTGCCGTCGCCGATGGCGCGAATGCACAAGCCCGTGAAGCAATGGCTTACGCGCAGTTCCTGGCCGGTATGGCATTTAACAACGCCTCGCTGGGCTATGTTCACGCGATGGCGCACCAGCTTGGCGGTTTCTACGACCTGCCGCACGGTGTCTGCAACGCGGTTCTGCTGCCGCACGTACAGGCGTTCAACAGTAAAGTGGCGGCTGCGCGTTTGCGTGATTGCGCACAGGCGATGAACATCGATGTTGCGGGTCTGAACGATGAGCAGGGTGCAAAAGCGTGTATCGACGCCATCTGCAAACTGGCGCGTGACGTCAACATCCCGGCGGGCCTTCGTGACCTGAACGTGAAAGAAGAAGATATCCCGGTTCTGGCGACTAACGCCCTGAAAGATGCCTGTGGTTTCACTAACCCGATTCAGGCAACTCACGACGAAATTATGGCGATTTACCGCGCTGCAATGTAATTCGTGACCGTTGTCGTAAACCTATGTACGGCTGGCGAAAAAAACGCCAGCCGCGTCTACCCTTGAAGGACTGCAACAGCAAGGAGAGACGGCGATGACAAACAATCCCCCTTCAGCCCGCATTCAACCGGGCGAGTATGGTTTTCCTCTTAAGCTTAAACCTCGCTATGACAACTTTATCGGCGGCGACTGGGTTGCACCCGTCGACGGCGAGTATTACCAGAATTTGACGCCGGTAACCGGGCAACTGCTTTGTGAAGTCGCCTCATCCGGCAAACGTGATATCGACCTGGCATTAGATGCCGCGCATAAAGCCAAAGATAAATGGGCACAAATGTCCGTGCAGGATCGGGCGGGGATCTTGCTGAAAATTGCCGATCGCATGGAGCAAAACCTCGATCTGCTGGCAACGGCGGAAACCTGGGATAACGGTAAACCGATCCGCGAAACCAGCGCAGCCGATGTGCCGCTGGCGATTGACCATTTCCGCTACTTTGCGTCGTGTATTCGCGCGCAGGAGGGTGGCATCAGCGAAGTGGATAAAGACACTGTAGCGTATCACTTCCATGAACCGCTGGGCGTGGTCGCGCAAATCATCCCATGGAACTTCCCGCTGCTGATGGCGAGCTGGAAAATGGCCCCGGCGCTGGCCGCAGGTAACTGCATCGTCCTGAAACCGGCGCGATTAACGCCGTTGTCGGTGCTGCTGCTGATGGAAATCATCGGTGACTTACTGCCGCCTGGTGTGATTAACGTGGTGAACGGCGCGGGCGGGGAAATAGGCGAATATCTGGCAACGTCTAAACGCATCGCCAAAGTTGCGTTCACCGGCTCCACCGAAGTCGGCCAGCAAATCATGCAGTACGCGACGCAGAACATCATTCCGGTCACGCTGGAGCTGGGCGGTAAATCACCGAATATCTTCTTTGCTGATGTGATGGATGAAGAGGACGCCTTCTTTGATAAAGCGCTGGAAGGTTTCGCGCTCTTTGCGTTTAACCAGGGGGAAGTGTGTACCTGCCCAAGCCGCGCGCTGGTACATGAATCTATCTACGATCGCTTTATGGAGCGGGCGATTCGCCGGGTGGAAAGCATCCGTAGCGGTAACCCACTGGACAGCGTAACGCAGATGGGCGCGCAGGTGTCGCACGGGCAGATGGAGACCATCCTCAACTACATCGACATCGGCAAGAAAGAGGGCGCGGACGTGCTGACCGGTGGGCGACGCAAACGCCTTGAGGGTGAGCTTCACTACGGCTATTACCTCGAGCCGACGATTCTGTTTGGCCAGAACAGCATGCGTGTTTTCCAGGAGGAGATCTTCGGCCCGGTGCTGGCGGTTACCACCTTTAAAACCACCGAAGAAGCGCTGGCGCTAGCTAACGATACTCAGTATGGTCTCGGCGCGGGCGTCTGGAGTCGCAATGGTAATCTGGCTTACAAAATGGGGCGCGGTATTCAGGCCGGGCGCGTCTGGACCAACTGCTATCACGCTTACCCGGCGCACGCGGCATTTGGCGGCTATAAGCAGTCGGGCATTGGCCGCGAGACCCACAAGATGATGCTGGAGCACTATCAGCAAACTAAATGCCTGTTGGTAAGCTATTCGGACAAACCGCTCGGTCTGTTCTGATTATCCTGTTTTAACGGCCCGGCGGTGTTTCCCCGCCGGGCTTGCTGTATATCGAAACCCATATGGCATTATATAAATTAGATGTTTGCCTGATATCTAAAAATTCCTCTACTATTTCCCATCCCCCGATTATTTATTTTAATCTCTGAGGATTTATGTTTCTTAATTATTTCGCGCTGGGCGTCCTAATATTTGTATTCCTGGTCATCTTCTATGGGATTATCATCTTACATGATATTCCTTATCTGATTGCGAAGAAACGCAATCACCCCCACGCTGACGCCATTCACGTTGCGGGCTGGGTGAGTCTTTTTACGCTGCATGTTATCTGGCCTTTCCTGTGGATTTGGGCAACGTTATATCGACCTGAGCGCGGCTGGGGAATGCAAACCCCGGATGCGTCGCTTATCCAGCTTCAGGAACGCGTGGCTGGGCTGGAGAAACAACTGGCTGAGGCGAAGGCTTCCTCAGCGGAGTAATATTTATGGATTTACTGATTATTCTGACCTACGTGGCTTTCGCGTGGGCACTGTTTAAGATATTCAAAATTCCCGTTAATAAATGGACTATTCCAACGGCGGCATTGGGCGGTATATTTATTGTTAGCGGTTTAATTCTGCTTATGAATTATAACCATCCTTATACCTTTAAAGCGCAAAAAGCGGTGGTGTCTATTCCGGTTGTTCCGCTGGTTACCGGGGTGGTAACGGAGGTCACGGGCAAGAAAAATACCCTGATTAAAAAAGGCGAGGTGTTATTTAAGCTTGATCCTACCCGCTATCAGGCGCGTGTAGACCGCCTGAAGGCCGATATTGTGACGGCGGAGCATAAACAGCAGGCGCTGGTGGCACAGCTTGATGAGATGATGGCCAACACGCAGCAGGCGAAAGCGACGCGTGACAAGCTGGCGAAAGATTACCAGCGCTATCTTCAGGGCAGCCAGGCCAAAGTGAACCCGTTCTCTGAACGCGATATTGACGCGGCGCGGCAAAATTATCTGGCGCAGGAAGCTTCGGTGAAGTCATTGGCGGCAGAACAGAAACAGATCCAGAGCGAGCTGGACAGCATGGTGCTGGGCGAACATTCGCAAATCGCCAGCCTGAAAGCACAGCTTGCGGAAGCGCAATTCAACCTGGATCAGACGGTCGTTCGCGCCCCCAGCGACGGCTACATCACGCAGGTTCTGATTCGACCGGGAACCTACGCCGCCGCGCTGCCGCTGCGCCCGGTGATGGTCTTTATTCCTGACCAGAAACGGCAGATTATTGCCCAGTTCCGTCAGAACTCTCTGCTGAGGCTGGCACCTGGCGACGAAGCCGAAGTGGTGTTCAATGCGCTACCGGGTCAGGTTTTCAGCGGCAAACTGGCGGCCATCAGTCCGGCAGTTCCCGGCGGAACGTATCAATCCACGGGCGTCTTGCAGTCGCTGAATACGACGCCGGGTTCGGAAGGGGTGATTGCGACAATTGAGCTGGACGAAAATGCTGACCTCAGCGCGCTACCCGACGGTATTTACGCGCAGGCAGCGGTCTATTCCGACCACTTCAGCCATGTGTCGGTGATGCGTAAAGTACTGCTGCGTATGACCAGCTGGGTACATTACCTTTATCTCGACCACTAATTATCGTTTGCAGGAAGTTGCTGTGACGGCAACAGGCGTGTCACAGCAAGCTGCTTGCGTATTTCACTGAGCATAGCATCCAGAATAAACTGCACCCGCCAGGGCTGATATTCGCGCTTGCGGAAGATAGCCACCAGATCTAACCACCACTCCTGCTGGTCAGGGAAACAGGCTACCAACGTACCCGCCTGAATATCGTTTCTGACGCTCTCTTTGGGCGCAAAAACGATACCGAGATCGTTACGCGCCAGCTCCAGCGCAGATTGCGTATTATCGCAAACGTAATTGCCTTTTACCCGATAGTCGACGGCGGATTTATTTTCTCCGGTGCTAAATCGCCAGATATTCGAATCACCCATCATCATCGAATCAATCAAAATACATGAATGCTGAGCCAGTTCTTCCGGGCCATGAATCGGATGTTTATTAAGATAGTTGGGGCTGGCAAACGCGGTGACCGAATATTTCGTAATAAAACTGGCGACTAATGACTCATCTTTGGGTTGCGCATAAGTAATTAACACATCGCAATCATCCGGGAACTCCACACCATCATAAAACGCTTTCGGTTCCAGATTGTATGTTTTTAGTGAAAAGGTAATCTCACCAATATCCATAATGTTGGCAATGACATTTTTTGCCAGATAAGCGACTATCCCGGTGGGGGCGTACACAGTCACCCGGCCACGTTTCTCATGCTTATAGTCAGCAATGAAATTATTAAGCTGCTCGTGTCTATCGAGCATGTCATTGATGAAGGGAAGTAAGGCCGTGCCGAAAGGCGTCAGGGTCAGTTTTCGGGGGGAACGGTCAAAAACTTTAAGCCCTACTTTTGATTCGAAATCAGCAAGATACTTACTGACATTTGCCTGTGCGATGCCAAGAATTGTCGCAGCGTGGCTGATATTTTCACTGGCCGCGATGACCGAGATAATCTTCAGTTCCCGGGGCTTAAGGTGTAAATTATTCATCGCTAGACCTGATATATATATGATTTTATATATTACTATATAAATATGCGCGTTGCATTGATGAATTTGTAAACATTATTATTCTCGCGCTTTATTTTTCCTATTTTAAAATGGACAGCCGGGAATGTTAAATACGCGCAATGCTACGGCGCTGATTGCTTTGTCGTTTATGACAACTGCAACAGCGTCTGAATTATCTATTGGTGCGGGGGCGGTATATAACGAATCACCGTACCGCGGTTATAATGAAAATACTCATGTCGTGCCGCTAATCAGTTATGAAGGTGAATCTTTATATATTCGCCAGACAACCTTAGGTTACATCCTTTCAAAGAGTGAAAAGGATGAAATCAGTATCACCGCGTCATGGATGCCGCTGGAGTTTTCTCCTTCGGATAACGACGATCATGCAATGCGTCACCTGGATAAGCGTGACAGTACCGCGATGGCGGGGGCCGCGTGGTATCACCACGAAAAATGGGGCAGCCTGAAGGTCTCTGCCGCGACCGATATTCTGGATAACAGCGATGGCTGGGTAGCCGAGATGTCGCTCTTCCGCGTGATGCCGCTCGGTAAGCTGACGCTCACGCCTTCCGCGGGCGTCCTCTATTACGATAAAAGCTTTAACGACTACTACTATGGTATCTCTGCCGGGGAATCGCACCGTAGCGGGCTCTCGTCATATTCTCCTGACGACAGCTGGACGCCATACCTGGGCGTCGGCGCAAAATACCCGTTAACGAAGAACATCATTTTACAGGCGAGCGCGATGTACAGCGTGCTGCCGGATGACATCAAAAACAGCCCGATGGTCGATCGTGAAGACAGTTTTACCTTCCTGACCGGCGCGAGCTGGCATTTCTGATAAGTGTTTTAACCCGGCGAGTGTTGCCGGGTTAATACTGTGTTTTGCGAAGAGATTCGCATTCTAAGCTGCCTATTACACGCTTCCCTGTTTTTCTTTTCGAGCCACTTTCCTGAAGCAAAATCTCCTGGCTGCATCACGTTTAGCGCGGCGATATTGTGATGGAGGACGTAGGTGTGGTGTGTATTGTGTGTATAATTAAAAAAGGGCAAGGATGTGAAGAGCGCGGAGGTTATTGCAATCCTGAAACAGCACGGCCGGGTACATGTTCGTACCCGGGGAAGCCATAAGCAGTTTCATCATCCCAGCCGAGCGGGACTGGTTACTGTACCGCATCCTCGCAAAGATATTAAACCGGGAACCCTGGCCCAGATTTGCCGCCAGGCCGGGATTAAAATGTAAATCACCAGGAGTTTTTATGTTCTATCCGGCTTATATACACACCGACCCCGATGGCAGCAGCAGTGGTTTTTTCCCTGATGTACCGGGTTGTTATTTCGCGGGGGATTCTCTTGATGACACTTTTCAGGATGCGCGAGGGGCGTTGGTTGCGCATTTTGAAGCGCTTTGTGAGCTCAATAAAGAATTGCCCTTACCGGGTTCTGTGGAGACGCATTTGGCTTGTGATCCACAAAACTATACCGGCGGGCAATGGTTGCTCGTCGACATCAATATGAATCAGTTTGAGGGCAGAGCCGAGCGGATTAACATCACTATGCCGAAACGGCTTCTGCAAAAGATTGACTCGTTTGTTCGTAACAATCCTGACTATGCCAACAGAAGCGCGTTTCTGGCTGAAGCTGCACGGCGAGTGTTGCCGGGTTAATCCAGCGTTTTCACCTCAAGCGGGCGGAAACGGCTGTAGATCCACAGCCCCAGGCAAGTGACGGAACCCAGGAATGCGGTAAAGAGAACGGTAACGAACAGGGCGCTGAATATCGCGGCAGGAAGCGCGAGAATGCCATGTACCGGCTGATCGTTCCATTTCACCATATCGGCGCCAAAGATCCCCATCACACCGCATACCACTGCAAAAATCTGCAATGGAATACCCAGGCCTATCAGCATCAGCCGATAGATGGATGACGGTTTGATGCGCTTCAGGGTGACATCGGTGCTGCTGTCCTTGCTCATTTTTATTTTCTCATGGGAAGGTAAAGTGGTGTGATTATATCATGAGGAAATGAGGCTGACCCGGCAAGCATCTGTTGTGCTGCCGGGTGAATGGCATCGTTTATTTCTCTTCGTTTACCCAGATACGCATCTCTCCTTCACCACGATTTGCCCAGCAAAACCAGGGTATAAAGGTGAGTGTTTGCGCCTGTCGGGTTGCGGGGGAAGCATCATAATGCCATAAAGGCTGCTGCTGCGGGTCGACACTCGACTGTTTAAAGCCAGGTGCCTGAATGAGCACTTTATGGCTGAACAGCCCCTTACCTTCAAACGCGGTAAATTCAGCCTCTTTTGGTAGCCACACATTATGCAGCTCCTCGCCGTTATCGGCCTGTTCAAGGCAATAGACCAGCGGCCCACGTTGTACGGCCACTTTACCCGCCACGTGCCGCAGCAGTGGGTTACCGTAGACGCGGCGGATGGGCATTGGGAGTGTGAGTTCGAGGGTATCACCTTCTTGCCAGCGTCGAGAAAGATGCCAATACCCCTTCATCACGGTTCCCTCGGCGGCAGCGCCATTAAGCGTCACCTGCGGGTTTACGCACCAGTCCGGCAGGCGTAGCGCCAGAGTATGCTGAACCGGCGTTGACGAATCGATGATGATTTTCACCTGCTCCTGCCACGGATAGTTGCCGCTAATGGTTAAGCGAAGTGTTTCATTGCCAACAGGGATCTCCACGCTATTGCCAATGTAGAGGTTGATGTACAACGCTTCGTCGCGTGGCGTATAGATATAGTGACCGATCGAGGTCAGCACGCGGGCGATATTGGGCGGGCAGCAGGCACAGCCAAACCAGCGCTGACGAACAGGTTTTACGTGGTCATAAATATGGTTAAAGTTCAGTGACTTTGGATATACTTCCAACGGGTTAACGTAGAAGAAATGCTTGCCATCCAGCGCCATTCCGCCGAGTACGGTATTGTAAAGTGCGCGCTCCATGACATCGGCATATTGGCTGTCGGCTTCCATTTCCAGCATTCGGCGGGCGAACATCATCAACCCAATTGAGGCGCAGCTTTCCGCGTAGACCGTGTCATTCGGCAGGTCATAGTCACTGCTAAAGGCTTCTCCGCTGCTTTGCGAACCAATGCCGCCCGTGATGTACAACTGTCGCTGGGCCATATTGTTCCACAGGCGCAGGCAGTCCTGACGTTTGCCTTCATCGCGGCTTAAACGCGCAAGGTGTGCGACGCCCGTCATCAGGTACACAAAACGCACCGCATGACCGATTGCCTTCGGCTGTTCAGCAATGGGCTGATGCGCCTGGCTATAGGCTTTATCCTTCACCATCCATGCCGGGCCGTAAGTATGCCAGTAGGATGTTTTGCCACGTTTTTCGTACTCAATATCGTAAAAATGCGGTTGTTTTCCCCGCTCTTCTACGAAGTAGCGCACCAGTTTCAGATAACGAGGCTCCTCGGTAACGTCATAAAGCCGCATCAACGCCAGTTCAATTTCCGGGTGGCCTGGATAACCCTGTAGCTGGTTCTCACCTGGCCCAAAGACCGCATCGATATGATCGGCCAGCCGACAAACCACCTCAAGCAGACGCCGTTTACCTGTTGCCTGGAAAAAGGCGACGCCCGCTTCAATCATGTGTCCGGCGCAGTAGAGTTCATGGCATTCCGCCAGATTCGTCCAGCGCTCGCCCGGTGCTTTCACCGTAAAATAGGTGTTCAGATAGCCATCTTCGCACTGCGCTGCAGCCACTAACTCAATGACTTCATCCGCCGTTTTCTCAAGCGCTGCGTCCGGCTTCTGGCACAGCGACCAGGCGACGGCTTCCAGCCATTTCGCCACATCGCTATCCTGGAATACCATGCCGTAAAACTCCCCTGATTGCTGGCCTGCCGCGATGCGGAAGTTCTCTATGGCGTGGCTGGGTTCCGCTTCATCGATGCGGTCATTGAGGGCATCCCATTGATAAGGGATAACCACATCGCGCACCAGTTGCTGATACTGACCCAGAAACGGATCGTTCACTTTCAGATGGTGCAGGTCGACTTCCTTCACGGACATAACAGACTCCTTAAGACTGAACATGGCGGACGCGCAGGTCGGTAGAGATGCGCGCCATCATCGGATTGTTGAGCTTGCACACGCGAACCGTGAGCGCCAGAAGCAAGTGGAAGAGCGCGGGGAGCAGCGTCTCCATTGCAGTAATTCCCTGTAACGATGTAGCCGTTTGGTTTCCTGCCCCCGGCTGGTAGGCGACAAAGATAAAGACCAGGCTGATAATTCCGGCGCTGGATGCCCAGGCCAGTTTGATAAAGAAGAGATTGAACGCGAAGTTCATCCCGGAGGAACGCACGCCGGTTTTCCATTCACCATAGTCATCGGAGAAGGCCATCAGCGAGAAATGCAGTGGCAGCGTGAAGCCGAGGATGATGCCATTCCCCAGGATCACCGCCAGCCACAGTGACTGATAAGACGGGCCTGCGGGTAAGAACCACATGCCAACCGCCAACGCCGCCAGCACCAGATTGGTGTAGTAGTAGAGTTTTACCGTATCAATACGACGCGAGAGAGGATTTACAACGATGGAGCCCAGAATGGAGGCAAACGTCACCATCGTGAAAAACAGCGAGGTATAGGCCGTGCTTCCCTGCAACACATAGGTGATGAAATACATATAACCGCCGCCGCGGATGTTGAATACGTTGATCAGCAGGAAAGACATCAGCAGCATCAGCAGTAACTGGTCATTTTTACGCAGCCCGGCAATATGCTGACGTAGGGTAAATTTCCCCATCATGTCCAGCGAAACGCGTTCACGAACCCAGAAGAAACAGCAAAGGAACATCACTACCGCGATGGCGCACAGTACACCTACGCCCAACTGCCAGCCCTGTGCCGCATTCCCCTGTCCAAATTCGGCTACCATCCACGGCAGGCCAACCGAGACCAGAAAACCCGCCACGCCGCAAAGCACAAAGCGCCAGGACTGACATGAAATCACTTCACTGTGGCGCGTGGTCATGGTGTTGATCAGCGCGCAATAGGGCACGTTGATGGCGGTGTAGCTTACGGAAAGCAGCAGATAGGTGCCGAAAGCCCAGGCGATTTTGACGCCCATACTGGCATCGGGCACGGTAAAGGTCAGGATGCCAATAATCCCGATAGGCAGCGCTATCCATAGCTGCCAGGGGCGAAAACGTCCCCAGCGGCTCTGCGTGCGGTCAGCCAGCACGCCCATGATGGGATCGGAAATCGCGTCGAAAATACGTAACGCAATAAATAGTGTACCGACCAGCGCCGGTGTCAGACCAAAAATATCGGTATAGAAGAAGGTTAAAAAGTTCATGATCAGGCAGGTAATAATCGTTCCGCCAGCATCGCCAAGGCCGTAGCCTATTTTTTCTCGAATCGATAATTTATCGTCCAGCGCACGTTGCGCAACGTCACTGGTTGTTATAGGGGTAGAGGTCATCGGTAACTCCTCGCAATGTGGAGATATTGTTTTGTTTTATGACCTTTTTACTTTTGCCTGGAATAGAAAGGGCAACAAGGCAACAAAGAAGTATAAAAAGATGACGATTCCGACTTTAACGTAAAAGTGTGAAGCGGATCGAGCGAGACAATTATTTTTTATTAATAATCAATAATGAAGGGCGATTATTTGCTGAGATTTAGCGAGATATTTAATATTTATGCTCAATTTATCCATGACGCTTCCGATTAAAGTACAAAATGGCGGGTTATTTATCTCCCGCGGCGTTGGCCGTCATCCCGCGCGTAGGCTAAATTCCTGGGAAATTATTTTTGTTGAAAAAGGGACATTAACGATTCAGGAAGACAATTGTATCTTTAACGTTGTGGCGGGTGACAGTTTATTGTTATGGCCGGGGCGCAGGCACGTTGGTGTTGAGGACTTTCCGGCGGATTTAAAATTTTACTGGCTGCATTTTGAAGTTAACGCCTCTGATCAACTGCCTGCAAGTGATTCCACGTTAAACATTCCTCAACAAGTAACGTCACGAGACCCACAATATATTATTTCTCTGTTTCGCCAGTTCCTGCATGAGCAGGAGCGCATTGAGCGTAGCGGATCGCTGGAGTTGATTGCGCTGCTGATTTTGCAGCATATTGCATTTAGCAGTCAGGCAGGGGAAACGCAGGATGAAGAAAGTACGTCGCTGGCGTGGAAAGCGCAGCAACTGATTCGCACACGCTTTCACCTTATGCTCTCAACCTCGGTGCTGGCGAGGGAATTACACTGTAATGCGGATTATCTCGGGCGAATTTATCGGCGCGTTTTCCATCTGACGCTGACCGAGGCCATTCATCGTCAGCGGGTACGCGCGGCGGAGAAACTCCTGAGCAACAATGCCCGATCGCTCAAAGAAGTTGCCGAGCAGTGTGGCTTCAACGACCCTGGCTATTTTCGCCAGATATTTCGCAAACATACCGGCCTGACACCCGCCGCGTGGAAGCGGCGGTATTGTAAGGAGCATATTAACTCTGGCTAAAGAGCTTACTGCCCGTAATAGGCCTTCGCCCCATGCTTACGCAGATAATGCTTATCAAGCAGCGTATTTTGCATTTCCGGCAACTGGGGGGCGAGCTGACGAGAGAACAGCCCCATATAGGCGCACTCTTCCAGAACCACGGCATTGTGAACGGCATCGGCGGCGTTTTTTCCCCAGGCGAACGGGCCGTGAGAATGCACCAGTACGGCCGGAACCTGCATTGGATTCAGCTCGCGTTCCTCGAAGGTTTTGATGATGACTTCACCGGTCTGATATTCGTATTCGCCGTTGATTTCATCGTCAGTCATCAGCCGCGTGCAGGGGATGGCACCGTAAAAATAGTCGGCGTGCGTGGTGCCCCACGCGGGGAGATCCAGCCCGGCCTGCGACCAGATCGTGGCATGGCGCGAGTGGGTATGTACAATGCCGCCGATTTCCGGGTAACGGCGATAGAGCGCCAGATGCGTTGGTGTGTCGGAAGAGGGTTTTTTACTCCCGTCAACGACCTGACCGGTGGCGATATCCACCACCACCATATCCTGCGTACTCATCACATCGTATTCAACGCCGGAAGGCTTAATCACCATCCGTTTACGGCTTTCATCCACGGCGCTGACGTTGCCCCATGTGAAGGTCACCAGGTGATGCGCAGGCAGCGCCAGATTTGCTGCCAGCACTTCTGCTTTCAATTGCTCTAACATGTGAATCCTCCTTCCTGCATGCGCGCTTCAATCCAGCGGCGCGCCTGAATAATTTCCAGCACCGGTTCTTTGGCTTTTTCCGTCCACATCTCAATCAGGAAGGCGCCGCGATAGTTGAGTTTTTGTAAGGTGTTAAAGACGCCGACAAAATCCACGCACCCTTCGCCAAACGGCACGTCGCGGAACTGGCCTGGGCTTTGCTCGGTAACCGGCTGCGTATCTTTCAGGTGGATAGCGGCGATGCGGTCAATGCCTAACGCCAGCTCGGCGGGCACGTCGTTGCCCCAGGCGCTCAGGTTACCGACGTCCGGATAGACGCTGAACCAAGGTGAAGAGAGCATCTCATCCCATTTCTTCCACTTGCTGATGGAGTTCATAAATGCGGTGTCCATGATCTCCACCGCCAGCATGACCTGTGCGGCAGCGGCTTGTTCAACCGCCCACGCCAACCCTTCAGCGAAACGTTGCTGCGTGCCTTCGTCGTGCTCTTCGTAATAAACGTCATAACCGGCGAGCTGGATGGTACGAATGCCGAGGTCGCGTGCCAGCTTGATGGCTTTACTCATGATCTCGCGCGCACGTTCGCGCACGTTTTCATCGCGGCTGCCAAACGGAAAACGGCGGTGTGCAGACAGACACATCGACGGGATCGCGACGCCGGTTTCCAGCATCGCTTCGACCAGCGAGGCGCGTTGTGCGGTGCTCCAGTCGAGGCGGGACAGGCGTTCATCGGTTTCATCGACGGACATCTCGACAAAATCAAAGCCGCAGCTTTTAGCCAGCACCAGGCGTTCAGGCCAGCTGAGATCTTTCGCCAGCGCTTTCTCATAAATACCTAACGGGTGACGACGCATTATTTCTCTCCCCAGATGGCGTGGATCTGCGCGTGGAACTCTGCCGCGACCTGTGCGGGGTTCGCTGCGCCAGCCAGCGCTCGCCCGGCAATAAAGGCTTTGGCGTTGATCTCTTTAAATAGCGGTAGGTCAGCAGGTGTTACGCCACCGGTGATGGAGAGTTCCAGCCCGATATCGGAGAGTGCTTTCATGCGCGACAGATCAGCTTCTCCCCACTGTTGCCCGCTGGCCTGCGCATCGCGCCCGCGATGATAGATAGCCTGACGGATACCGGCGGCGTACCAGGCGCGAGCATCGTCGAGCGTCCAGTTGCCGAACAGCTCAATCTGAATGTCGGCGTTGTGTTGTTGCGCCACCTCATGACCTTTAATGACGGTCGCCAGCGGGGCGGCGCAAATAATGGTCATCCAGTTTGCACCCGCGTTGAATGCCTGCTGTGCCAGCGTTTCACCGGCGTCCGCGACCTTCCAGTCGGCAACAATGATTTTATCGGGGCATTGCTCGCGCAGCGCGCGAACGGCATTCAGGCCTTCGGTCAGGCAGAGTATGGTTCCGGCTTCGACGATATCCACATGGTCGCGCAGCAGCGCGACATCGCGCTGGGCGGCCTGAAGGCTGGTGTGGTCGAGCGCCAGTTGTAACAGAGGGATGCTCATGCGTTGTACTCCTTAATGCGGGCATGGAAGCCCTGAAGGGCTTCAATAAGAAATTGATAGTGCTGATATTTTTTTTGATAGGCTGCGTGTGCGGCGGCGTCGGGCTTCAGCGTGCGGAGGGTGAGCTGACGGGCGTGTTGCGCGGCGTGGAAATCGACGAAAAGGCCTGTTCCCACCTGCGCGGCCAGCGCAGCGCCATAACAGCCGGTCTCTTCCACCTGCGGCAGTTCGACCGTCAGGCCGCTGACGTCGGCGAGCATTTGCATCCATACATCGGAGTGGGCCGGGCCGCCGGTGACGCGCAGGGCGTGAACGTCTGAGAAGCGTTCGCGCATCCGGTTGAGATGGGTCATGTGGCAGAACACCACACCTTCGTAAACGGCCTGAAGTAAGTGCGCGCGAGTATGTAGTGACTGCATGCCGTAAAAGCCGCTGGTCATCTCCAGCCCGGCGTTGCTGCCGTAGAGAAAAGGCAGGAAAAAAAGGTCACTTCCCGCTTTTGGCAGGCTGGCAACGGACTGGTTTATCTCATCAAAGGAGATATCGCCCCATTGTGCGGTGAGCCATTCCAGATTGCCGGATGACGTGGGGCTGGCTTCGTGAACGATGTATTCGCCGTCATTCACATAGCGGCCATAAACATAAGGATGCGCTTCATGGTTGCGTAACCCTTGAGTGACACCGCTGGTCACCGCCCAGGTGCCCATCACGGCGTTAAGCGTGTGCTCATCTTCAAGGCCCGCGCAGAGTGCGGTGGAAACCACGTCAAACAATCCGCCGACAACGGGGGTTCCCGCCGCCAGACCGGTAATAGCGGCCGCCTGAGGGGTGATTTCCCCGCATATTTCTGCCGAGCCGACGACAGGAGGAAGCGCGTCGTCAATTTCGCTGATACCCAGCCAGCGCGTGAGTTGTGGATCGTAGCGCCCGCTGTCCATGTTGTAGAGATTGGATTCAGAGATATTGCTCTCTTCCGCGCCTTTCACACCGGTGAGGCACCAGCGCAGAAAATCGTGGCCCATCATCACGCAGCCGATTTGCGCATAACGCTGCGGCTCGTTCTCCTTTAGCCAGCGCAGCAGCGAAACGGGGTGACCGGTCCATAAGGTCTGGCGGGTGTGCGGGTAGAGTTTTTCCGGGATGCCATCCTGCTGCCACTGACGGACAATCTCCAATGCCCGGCGATCGGACGACAGAATTGCATTACCGAGCGGTTCATCGTTTTTATCAAGAGGAAACAGCCCCTTACCCTGAGCGGAAATGCCTACGCCTTGCACCTGATGGGGGCTGATGCCGCTGTTTTGCATCAGCTTTCGCAGAGTATCGGCGCAGGCCTGCCACAGCGACGACATATCCCGCTCGGCATAACCCGGTTTTGGGCTGAGCGTCTGCAGCGACTGGCGCTCCACGCGGAACTCCTCTCCCTGGCGGTTATACAACCCGGCTTTAAGATAAGTACCGCCACAATCGATACCCAGCCAGAAGGTTTCTTTATCACTCATCATTCTTTCCCGTGTGCTGACGCGCCCGGCAAGCAGAGCCTACCGGGCGAATTTCTTATGCTGCGTGTTTGTGTGGTGTGACGGCTTTTGTAGGTGCTGCGCCGGCATCACATTTCGCTGGCAGCAGCAGGGCCATAATGGCCGCCAGTGCCAGAGATACCGCCAGGCAGTACACGCCAGCGTCTTTGCTGTAGAGGGTAATCAGCACGCCGACTGCATAGGGGCCGCAGAAGCCGCCGAGGTTGCCAAGGGCGTTAATCACGCCGCGCGCGCCACCGGCCATTTCCGCGCTGAACAGGCGTGCCGGAATGGTCCAGAACACACCCGCTGCGGATTGCAGGAAGAAACCACAGCCCACCAGAGCGGCATAGGCCAGCCAGACGTTCTCTTTCAGGGCGACAGAAAGGAACATGCAGAGCGCGAAACCGATCAGCGGCAAAGAGACGAACAGCTTGCGTTTGCCGGTTTTGTCCGACAGCGAGGAGAAAAGGAACATCCCGGCAATCGCGCCGACATAAGGCAGAATCGCCAGCATCCCTACCTGACCCATACTGGAGTGGGTTAACTCTTTGAGAATGGTTGGCAGCCACAGGGTGTAGCCATAAATACCGGTCTGATAGAAGAAGTTGAGCGCGATAAGCTGCCACATGGTTTTATCGGAAAGCACCGCGCTCAGTGATGCATTGCGGACTTCTTTACCGGCAATCGCCTGCTGCTCTGCGGCCAGCGTTTTCACCAGCCAGTTTTTCTCGGCTTCGCTAATCCAGCGCGCTTCCTGCGGACGGTCATAGATGGTCAGCGACCACAATACCAACACGACGATAGAGAGCAGACCTTCAATGATAAACAGCCAGCGCCAGTCGAGTGCCGTGATGATCCAGCCCGAAAGCGGGGCCGTAACAATCCCGGCAATGGGAACGAACATAATAACAATCGCGTTCGCACGCCCCCGCTCGGCATCCGGGAACCAGTTACTGATCATGGTGAGCACCACCGGCAACATGCCGCCTTCTGCCACACCGAGTAAGAAACGCAGAACCAGTAATTGATACTGGTTGGTGATCACGCCCGTGAGGACGGAAATCACTGCCCAGGCGACCAGCGACCAGCCGATAAATTTCTTGCCGCTACCGTGAACGGCAATTTTGCCACCGGGAACCTGCAAAAAGAGATAACCAATAAAGAATATACCGCCCGCCAGCCCCGCCATGGTGGCGGAAATACCGAGCTCTTCGTCCATACCGCCTGGCATAGCAAAGGCGATATTAACGCGGTCCATATAGGAAATAATACAGGCGATCAGAATCGGTGGAATAATTCTGAGCCAGCGCTGGTGTGGTATTACTGTAGGTACAGATGATGAATTATTCATAATAAGGTTCTCATAAAGAGGATAAATGTTTTTATTATTAGATTTTCTGTAACTGGCTTATGCCGTCGCGCAGTATTTCTACGCGGTGGTTAACGGAGGCATTAGCATTAATTTCCAGTAATTTGATACCGGAAAATTGTAAGGTTGCAGGCCCCGCCGCATTAAAGAGTGATTTGGCGTGTTCCGCAGTCATTAAACTGTCCGGGCAGAAGGGCGCAAACGGCGCATGCAGATCCTGCCATTCTCCATATTCACCTTGTAATGTGGTGCCGGAGAACATCAGCGCGCGCAGTTTCCCGGCCTGTTTGGCCTTTAGCGTATGTTCAAGCGGTAATGTGGTGTTGCGGCCCTCAATGGCGGAACGCGCCCAGTTGATACAAACGCCCACGTCGCGATCGGCGAGGACATCCAGCACGTTTTCCAGCGGCAGAAAGCCTTTACGCGGTGCAGCGGAAGTCATCGCATCGCAATGTTCCAGCACCAGTTCGCACGGCCAGTCCCAGGCTGTAATCTCGTTGATTGAGCGGGCAAAAGCGTCTGTAGCCTGTTGGACATTCCCGTTTCCTGCCTGCGGTGCGGCCTGCATTTCCAGCGCGATAACTTTGCCGGAGTGCGCCTTATTGACCGCAGTAATTTTATTGAGCAGATGGCGATAATATGCCACGCACTGCTGGCGCTGCTCTTCATCGGCAGAGGCCAGGCCAAAGGCACCGTTTCCCCCTCGGCGGCGCATGGTTTCCATGACGGCGGTGACCACGATTTTCCATTCACCGGGCGTGTGTTTTAACAACCATTCATCGCCAAAAGGATGGAGATTTTCCAGGCACGGTTGTTCCAGCCCGCGAAAATGCGGCGTGTCGGCAAGCAGCTTCCAGAATTCAGCTTCCTGCTCTTCACTTTGCTGGTGGAATGACGGCGCGCAGGGATACGCGCCGATAATATAACCGGCGTTATGAGTCTTCATTTTTCGCTCCTGAAAATTGAGTTCGTTAATTCAGTGCCGACACCGCGACTTTAACCACGATTTTCCTTATTGGCGTTGCCCGGTTTTTATTACATGCCGGGCGATGAACATCTTGCGGGAAAAATATGGCGTAGCTTCCAGGAACCATTTCAATAAACGATTCGTTTTCGCTATGGTGATAGAAAATAATATCGCGCTGTTCAAGAAGTTCTTCGCTTACCTCATTATTGCCGGTGTCGATGGCAATACCGATTTTCTCTTCTCCCCATGCCAGAAACTGAATATCCAGATAGCGCCGATGTACTTCAGGGCGATTTTCATGGTGTTCGCGCGTGGTTAAATCAATGACCTGCGCAAAAATCGTTTTGCCGTCGATTTCCACAACGCCTGGTGAAAGCTGGCTGAAATCGGTCGTGCGCAGAAAATCGAGTGCGGTTTCAATCGCTGCCGGAAGCCGGCAGGGATTAGGCTGAGAAATATGACCAAAAATCATGGCGCATCTCCTTACAGGGCTTTAATTTTCGCCCACACGCTGTCGTCAACGGTAATGCCGTTGCGGCGGTTTTCTTCCAGCAGTCGGGTAAATTCATGGCCCGGCAGGCGAATGGCGACGTTTTCATCCGCGCGTTCGGCGTGGGTGACGTAATCCATGATGCGTTGCAGCTTGGCGTCGCGGGTTTCGCCGTCGATCAGTTTGTCGACTTCAATAGCGATGAAAATCTGCGAGATACCGTATTCGTCGCTGTTGTCTTCGGTGACTTCGGCAACGGATGCGCCGTTAGAGAGCAGGGTGGCAATCATATCCAGCACGATAGAGAGGCCGGAACCTTTCCAGTAACCCATCGGCAGAATGCGGCGGTTTTTCTCAATCACGCCCGGTTCTTTGGTGAGATTGCCTTCGTCGTCAAAGCCGCCATCGACCGGTAGCTGGCGACCCGCCAGGCGGTTCACTTCCAGCATGCCGTAAGAGAACATCGACATCGACATATCCACCATGGTGATCGGCGTGGAAGGAATGGCGACAATCAGCGGGTTGGTGCCGATGTTGCACGCTTTCGCGCCCCAGGAGGGCATCACCGCGATGGAGTTTGTCCAGCAAATGCCAATGTAGCCTTTCTCCGCCGCCTGCCAGCCGTAGCTGCCGCCGCGCATCCAGTGGTTGGCGTTACGCACCGCAACCAACCCAATACCGTGATCGGAAGCCAGTTCAATGGCGCGATCCATCATCTTTTTCGCCGTCAGGTTGCCGATAGAACGCTGTGCGTCCCACTGCTCAATCGCGCCAAGGCTGGTAATGCGCTCAGGTAAGGCGTCGGGAATGATGTCGCCGTTTTCCAGTTGTTGGATAAAGCGCGGGAAGCGGTTTACGCCGTGTGAATAGACGCCTGACTCGGTGGTGCGGGCGAACATGTCGGCACAGGCTTCTGCCGTATCTGCCGCGACGCCACGCGCCAGCAGGACGCGGGTGAACTCGTTTTTCAGGTCTGCAAAGCTAACTAACATACGTCATCTCCAGTACATCTTGCTCGATTTTTCATCAGCGCAAGCAGCCGTTTGGAAGCTTTTTTGGGTGCTTGTTGATCTGCATATTTCACATTGCGAAATCTGATTTCAAATATAGCGATCGTTTTTTAACAAAGCAATCCGTTCCATATTTTTCAAAACGAAGTAAAATCAATCGATTACAAAATTTCTGTCCAGATCGTGAACTGAACCACACTTTGCGCTACCATCAGAGCGCGTGAAAAACGGGAGCAGCGGCATGAGCGATAAAGAGAGTGAGATGACGTCAGAAAAAGAGCGGCCAGCAGGAAGTCAGAGCCTGTTTCGTGGGTTGATGTTGATTGAAATCTTAAGTAACTACCCCAACGGTTGCCCGCTGGCGCATTTGTCTGAGCTGGCTGGGTTAAACAAGAGTACCGTTCACCGCCTGCTGCAAGGTTTGCAGTCCTGCGGCTATGTCACTCCCGCACCCGCCGCCGGAAGCTATCGGCTGACCACTAAATTTATCGCCGTCGGGCAAAAAGCGCTCTCATCGCTCAATATCATTCACGTTGCCGCGCCGCATCTTGAGGCGCTGAACCTTGCGACGGGCGAAACGGTGAACTTCTCCAGCCGTGAAGACGATCATGCGATTTTGATTTATAAGCTGGAACCGACCACCGGCATGCTGCGTACACGTGCCTATATCGGCCAGCATATGCCGCTCTACTGCTCCGCGATGGGCAAAATTTACATGGCGTTTGGCCATGCGGATTACGTCGAAAGCTACTGGGAAAGCCACAAGGAACAAATCCAGCCGCTGACCCGCAATACCATTACCGGCCTGCCGGCGATGTACGATGAGCTGGCGCAAATTCGTGAAAGCAGCATGGCGATGGATCGGGAAGAGAATGAGTTAGGCGTGTCCTGTATTGCGGTGCCGGTGTTTGATATTCATGGCCGCGTGCCTTATGCCATCTCGATTTCACTTTCGACGTCGCGCCTCAAACAGGTCGGCGAGAAAAACCTGCTGAAGCCGCTGCGTGAAACAGCGCTGGCTATCTCTAACGAACTCGGTTTTAGCGTTCGCAGCTAGCGTTTCAGGCATACCGCCAGACTCTCTCTGGCGTCTGACAAAAAACACGCCTTTCCCGCGTGGGATCAAAGCGTACCTGCCATCCGCTCTGGCACTCTTAAGCCTTGAGCCCCGGATGGAGTGGAGAATGAACCCGTTTATTGTTGCGGATGCGCGCAAGTGCATCGGTTGCCGTACCTGCGAAGTGGCCTGTGTGGTATCACATCAGGCGCAGCAGGATTGCGCGGCGGTATCACGTGAGGCCTTCTTTCCCCGCATTCAGGTGGTGAAAGGCGATACGTTCTCCTCTGCCGTGGCGTGCCATCAATGTGAAGATGCGCCATGCATGAACGTGTGCCCAACAGGGGCGATTCGCCGCGAAAAAGAGTACATTTCCGTTGAACAGCAGCGCTGCATTGGTTGTAAGAGCTGCATGGTGGCGTGCCCGTTTGGCGCGATGCGTGTCGTCGTGCAGAATGCGCGGCCCCAGGCGATTAAGTGCGATTTATGTCAGCATCGCGCGCAGGGGCCAGCGTGTGTTGAGGCGTGTCCGACATCGGCATTGCGCTGTGTGGACACAAGCCGAATAAAGGTGAATTCGGCATTTATCTGATGGTTAACGGGGCCTGCACTGGAGCAGGCCCGTTACGGGTCAGATGCAGTTACTTTCCTGCCACGCGCGTTCCACTTCTTCCGCCAGAATTTTCACACCAGCTTCAATTTTATCTGGCTCCGGCACGTAGTTCATGCGCATGCACTGATGCGTATGCGGCCACGGTTTTTCCAGCCCCGGGAAGAAGTAGTCGCCAGGCACCATCAACACGCCGCGTTTTTTCAGGCGCTGATAGAGCAGTTCGGTGGTGATCGGTAAATCTTTAAACCACAGCCAGAGGAAGATTGCGCCTTCTGGTTTGTGGATCAGGCAGCGTTCTTCCGGCAAATAGCGGCGAATAATGGCGATCGTTTCCTGAACGCGCTGATAGTAGAACGGTTTGATAACCGTTTCTGACAGCTTGAGGAGATCGCGACGTTTAATCATTTCACACATCATCGCCGGGCCCATTCCGCCTGGCGCAAGGCTGATGATGCCGTTCATGTTGCTGATGGCGGTGATGATTTCTTCGTTGGCGATGATGATCCCGCAGCGACTGCCCGGCAGGCCCAGTTTGGAGAGGCTCATGCACAGCACAATGTTCGGGTTCCACAGTGGGCGTGCTTCGCTGAAGATAATGCCCGGGAACGGCAGACCGTAGGCGTTATCAATCACCAGCGGGATGCCGTGTTGATTCGCCAGCGCGTCCAGACGCAGCACTTCTTCGTCGGTGATGACGTTGCCGGTTGGGTTGGTTGGGCGCGAGACGCAAATCATCCCCGTCTCTTCATTAATCGGCAGGCGGTCAAAATCGACGTGATATTTAAACTGGCCGTCTGGCAGCAGCTCGATATTCGGGCGCGTAGAGACGAACAGCTCATCTTCCAGGCCGGAATCGGCATAGCCAATATACTCCGGCGTCAACGGGAACAGCACCTTGCGGGTGGTGCCGTCAGCGCGGCGACCGGCGAAGAGATTGAACAAGTAGAAAAACGCGCTCTGGCTGCCGTTTGTCAGTGCAATATTCTGCGGTTCAATATCCCAACCTAATTCTTCGCGCAGCATTTCGGCCAGCGCCGAGAGTAGTTCACTTTTCCCCTGAGGACCGTCGTAATTACATAGCGCATCCGTGGCTTTACCGCTTTCAAGCATATCCGCCAACAGGTTGTTGAAGTACGCATTCATCTGGGGGATTTGCGCGGGGTTACCGCCGCCGAGCATGATTGCGCCTGGTGTGCGCAGGCCATCGTTCAGGTCTTCCATCAGGCGCGTAATGCCTGAATGGCGGGCGAATTTATCGCCGAAAAGTGAAAATTTCATCGCGGATCATCAACTGCCATTGCTGTAAAGAGGCTCACCATAACGCCACCGTCCACGCGGTGCAAATGGCTTAACGTCAGGCGTGTCGGAATAACCGGCTACGAATATCTACGTATATGGAGCTTTATGTTGTGGTGGCCCGCTCTGGGGAGAACGGGCCGAATAGCGGATTTTAGCGATTCCCGGCCCAGATAATCATCACTTTATCGTCACCGTTTTGCCGCACGAATCCATAGCCCTGCGGGAGCGTCAGCGTCGTTTGTGTACCCGCACCCACCGCCGGATGGCGAGCGCGGAACTGGCCTAAACGCTGCCAGTGCGCGACGCTTACGGCAGATTTCCCGCTGATATCCTGCCAGTTCATCTCTGAGCGCGTACCCTGAAGCGGGTCAGAGCCGGTTGGGCCAAACGGACGATTCGACTCGTCGCCATAGAAGATTTGCACCGCACCGGGGGCCAGCAGCAAAAGCTCGGCGGCGTTGTTACCTTTCTCGCGGAACAGGCGGGTGTCATGCGATGAAAGATAGCTCAGCACATTAAACGACTGTAATTTGTCGGCCATCTGTTGCCAGGTGAGGTCGATATTCGCCAGGCAATCTGCCGCCTTCGCCGCCTGATCCTGATAATCGAAGTTAATCATCGCGTCGAAGCCGTGGCGGTAATAGTCGCTCTCCATCACGCCGTGGCCCCAGGCTTCGCCGGTCATCCAGAAGGGGGCGTTATCCAGCGCTTTGTCCGGGTTCGCTTTTTTCCATTCTGCCAGCGCCTGGCTGGATTGCGTCTTCAGTTGCTGCCAGCCCGCCATCTCCACGTGCTTGGCGGTGTCCACGCGGAAACCGTCGATGCCGTAATCGCGTACCCATTGGCTCAGCCAGTGGGTGAGGTAATCGCGCGGCGTGAAGCCGTCTAGCGCTTTGGCCTGCGTATCGGGCTTATGGACATAGAAATTGGGCAGACCCACGGCGGCGGTGGATTCGGTTTTCAAATCTGGCAGGAAAGCCAGCGACATGGTGAGATCGTCAAAACCGGGGCTGTCGTAGTCGCCGATATCGGTGCGGATCCAACCTTTCCCCCACCATTTTTCCCATGCGGCTTTATCGCTGAAGTTGATGTAATCGTTAAAACTATGCCAGGTTTGACCCGGGCCCGGCGTCCAGTCTGTCCAGTTCTTGCCGAGCGTTTTTTCGATATCGTTACCTTCCAGATACAGCGCGCCAAACTGGAACTGCTGCATATCGGCGAGCGTGGCATAGCCCGTGTGGTTCATCACCACGTCAAACAGAATCCGCATGCCGCGCTGGTGTGCACCGTCTACCAGATTTCGTAGATCGTTTTCGTCACCCATATTGGCGTCGAGTTTTGTCCAGTCCTGGGTGTAGTAGCCATGATACGCGTAGTGGGGGAAATCACCTTTCGTGCCACCCCCCACCCAGCCGTGAATTTGCTCCAGTGGGGAGCTAATCCACAGCGCGTTTACGCCCAACTGTTGCAGGTAATCGAGCTTGCTGGTGAGCCCTTTCAGATCACCGCCGTGGAAAGTGCCTATCTCCTGCATGCCATCTTTGCGACGACCATAGCTGTTGTCGTTACTCGGGTCACCGTTAACAAAACGGTCGGTCAGTACGAAATAGACCGTGGCGTTATGCCAGCTAAAGGGGGCAGGTTTGGTGGTGTCTGCGCTTTCCAGAAGCAACAGGCCATTGCTTTCTGGTGCTGGCTGCAGAGTGATTTTTCCCTGTTTTACCTGCACCGTTTGGCCGCTGTAGAAATCCCGCACGTTACTGCCTTCGGCGAAGGTGTGGCTGACGTCAAGGGTTAACGGTTTGCCATCCCAGCGCGGACACTGGCGAATCGCGGCCTGTGCGCTACTGCTCTGAGCTGCACTTTGAACTGAAATCGACAGCGTCGGCGTGCCGGAGCGGGTGTCTATCTCCAGTTGATAATTGCCGTCACGGAAGATGCGCCACTGGGGCGCATCGCCCTTGCAGGGCTCCAGTGAGAGCATCTGATTAAGCTTAATACCTGCGGCAGGCTGCCAGCACTGTTGGTCAAAATTTAATGTCAGAGGGCGAGTACTCTTCGCGAGTGTTTTTTGACTGACGAATTTACCGGTACCTTCAGGGGCAAATGCCGGGAAGTCATTCACTGTCCAGGCGGCGAAGGCGTAAGTCGGAAGCAGTAGCGGTACAAGCACAGCGAGTTTCATGTCGGGTCCTGTCGCGGTTTTTTTCAACAGTGTGGCAGCAATTCGCGGTGCAGGCCTCATCCCCTCAGGGGGAGGATAAAAAGGGGTGAGTGACGGGCGTCAAAATTCAGTAAAAAGTGCGATAACCGTATCATTTCTAATGATTACTATTAGGACTATGGTTTTTGCCCATGGCAAAGTTGTGCCATTGTTTAGGACTAAGACTATTCAGCAAGGTGCGCAGGCGGGCTATTTTTGGTATGATTTGAGATTCAACTCTCAATTTCGAGACAAAAATAAGGTGTTGGAATGCATAAATCCGACCAGGAGACCTAATGATATCGACTCCCATTCGACGATATGGGGCAGCGATACTTATGTTACTCACCATGATTTTTTCTGGTGGGGTGTTAGCGAAGACTCACACAGTAACAGAGCATCATAAAGCCTCAGTTAAAAAGGTTAGTAGTACTAAGGTTAGCAGTAAACAAGAGTATTCTCGCAATAGTGTAAAGAGCAGTTCACTTCCTGATTTGCGAAAATACCCTTCCGGAACCCCAAGGAAAAGAGCGTTTCTCCGGACGGTAATGCCTTATATTACAAGCCAAAATGCAGCAATCACTGCCGATCGTAACTGGTTGATTTCAAAACAGTACGAAGGCCGCTGGTCGCCGTCTGAGCGTGCGCGTTTGAAAGATATCACTACGCGTTACAAGGTGAAGTGGAACGGTAATACCCGCAAGGTGCCGTGGAATTCACTGCTTGAACGCGTCGACATCATTCCGGGCAGCATGGTTGCCACCATGGCTGCGGCAGAAAGTGGTTGGGGGACGTCAAAACTGGCGCGCGCCAACAACAATCTGTTCGGGATGAAGTGTGGTTCCGGCAAGTGTAAAAATGGTTCCGGTAAAGTGAATGGCTACTCGCACTTTGATTCTGTCAAAGCGTCTGTCCAGGCCTACGCGATGAACCTGAATACCCATCCGGCATACTCGTCATTCCGTAAGTCTCGCGCGCAGTTGCGTAAGGCGGACCAGGAAGTGACCGCCAGCGCAATGATTCATAAGCTGAAGGGATACTCCACCAAAGGTTCGAGCTACAACAACTATCTGTTCGCGATGTACCAGGATAACCAGCGTCTGATTGCGGCGCATATGTAATCCTCATCTGGAATGCTAAAGGGAGCGTAAGCTCCCTCAGATTGCTGACAAAGTGCGCTTTATTCTTGCCGGATGCGGCAAAAACGCCTTATCCGGCCTACAAAATAGTGCAAATTCAATATATTGCAGAACCCTTGTAGGCCTGATAAGCGCAGCGCATCAGGCAATGTTGCGTTTGTCATCAGTCTCGGGGAGCGAAAGCTCCCTTTTTTACGCCTCTAACAACGCATTCTCCAGCATATCCAGAAACGGCCTTAATCCTCCAGGCTGATACTCCCGCGACAAATACATACCATAAATTCCCAGCCTGGCCGGTTCATTCTCCGCCAGCAGCGGAACCACACTTCCTTTCGCCAGGGCGTCTCTGGCTTCCATTTCCGGTACCATCGCTATCCCGCAGCCTGCCACGGCGGCATCCAGTAACACTGTTGAAATCGTGGCGCTGAAATTGCCGCTGATATCGACCGACACCGCTGTTCCTTCGGAAGTCGTAAAGTGCCAACTCTGCCCGGCGAAACGGCTGTAGTGCAGGCAGTTATGATGGGCGAGATCGGCAGGCGTTAGCGGCGTGCCGTGGTGTGCCAGGTAACCCGGCGAGGCGCAAAGCACTGAGCGGCACTCGCCCAGGCGACGGGCAATCGTACCGGGCTCTGGGTTATTGGTGATGCGCACGGCCACATCAATGCGCTCGCTCACCAGGTTCACCGGATGGTTATTCACATCCAGTTCCAGACGTAGTGCCGGATAACGCGTCAGAAATTCGGTGACAATCGGCCCAATGATGCAGGTGGCCGTGAGGTGCGCACAGGCAACGCGCAGCACGCCAGAGGGTTCATTTTGCTGGTTACGCAGCTCAATTTCCTGCGCCAGCTGAATCAGATGGCGCGTCTTGAGCAATATCTCTTCGCCCGCAGGCGTCAGTGTCAGACGGCGCGAAGTGCGATGAATCAAGCGCGCGCCCGCCCACTGTTCCATCTGTTCCAGATAGCGGCTGACCATGGGGCGCGAAATTCCCAGCGCGCGCGATGCGGCGCTCAGACTGCCCAGTTCGCAGATGCGATTAAATACGCGTGCGGCGGTGACTCTGTCCATGAACGGCTCCAGCTGATCGTTTTATGAAACCAAGCATATCGGTTTTCGGGAATTCTGACAGGTGGTGAAATCCGTAAAATGGACGGCCTCACACATAACAACATCAGGTTCATCATGAAACGTGCATTCACCGCCATCGCCGCCCTTGTTATCAGCAGCACGACTTTTGCCGCCCCGCTGACGATGAAGACCTACAACCCTCAGGAAAATGCCGTTTTCCCGGTCTCGTCAACGCTGGTCTATGGCCCCTCGGAAGCTGTATTGTTTGATGCCCAGTTCAGCGTGAAAGACGGTGAAAAGCTGGTCGCCATGATTCGTGAAAGCGGTAAAAAACTCTCGCGCATTGTGATTACCTCGGGTGATCCTGATTTCTATTTTGGCCTTGAGCCGATAGTGAAAGCCTTCCCGAATGTAGAGATCGTTGCGACGCCAGCGGTGGTCTCTCACATTGAGGCTACGCGTGATGCGAAGCTGGCCTACTGGGGGCCACAACTTAAAGCGGATGCGCCGCATCAGCTGTATACGCCAAAACCGCTACACGACATGCGTTTCACCATTGATGGCGAAGCGGTCGAAATCAAACATCCGGAAAGCTATGCCGCCTACGTTTGGATCCCGTCGAATAAGGCGATGCTTGGCGGCACCGGCGTGGCGTCCGGTATTCATATCTGGAGCGCTGATACACAGACCGTGACGCGCCGTAATGAATGGCGCAGCGTGCTGAAAGCGATGCAGGCTGAACAGCCGCAAACGGTGATCCCCGGCCATTACCTCGGCAAGCTGCCATCCGGGGCGAAAGCCATCACCTTTACCCTTGATTATCTGCAGAAATTTGAGCTGGCGCTGAACAGCCAGAAAGATTCTGCAGGTGTTATCAAGGTGATGAAAAAGGCGTATCCGGATCTCGCTGATGAGAGTTCGCTGGAACTGAGCGCAAAGGTCAATACCGGCGAGATGGCATGGAAGTAAGCCGGACGCGCGTTGCGCCATCCGGCATTAAAGCGGCTACAACCGTGCTTCGCTGTGTTGTTCGCGGTACTCTTTCGGCGTGGTGTCGTACTCTTTTTTAAACACCGAATAGAAATATTGCAGGGAAGGGTAGCCGCACATTTGCGAAATTTCGTTAATCGACAGCGAGGTGGAGATCAGCAGACTTCGTGCTTTCTCCAGTTTTTCGCTGTGGATCACCGCATGAATGGTTTCGCCCACTTCTTCTTTAAAGCGTTTCTCAAGGTTCGATCGTGAAATGCCGACAGAATCGAGCACCTGCTCCACTTTAATGCCCTTACAGGCATTGTTGCGGATGTAATGCATCGCCTGGATCACTGCCGGGTCGTTCAGCGAGCGGTAGTCGGTCGAGCGCCGTTCAATGACGCGCATCGGGGGCACCAGCAGGCGCTGTAGCGGTAATTCCTCGTTGTCCAGCAGGCGGTGCAGCAGTTTGGCGGCCTGATACCCCATCTGTCGCGCGCCCTGCGCAACAGATGACAGCGCCACTCGTGAAAGATAGCGGGTCAGCTCTTCATTATCGATACCAATGACGCACAGCTTCTCCGGCACCGGAATATGCAGGTGTTCGCAGGCTTGCAGAATATGGCGCGCGCGGGCGTCGGTCACGGCGATAATGCCGGTTTGCGGCGGCAGGGTTTGCAGCCAGTCTGCCAGACGGTTCTGCGCGTGTTGCCAGTTCTCTGGTGCGGTCTCTTGCCCCTGATAAATCACGCCGCGATATTTCTCTTTAGCCACAATCTGGCTGAAGGCATATTCGCGCTCAACCGCCCA
This sequence comes from Pseudocitrobacter faecalis, assembly GCF_965231525.1. Taxonomy (NCBI): domain Bacteria; kingdom Pseudomonadati; phylum Pseudomonadota; class Gammaproteobacteria; order Enterobacterales; family Enterobacteriaceae; genus Pseudocitrobacter; species Pseudocitrobacter faecalis. The sequence goes on from NZ_CBDDNJ010000002.1 coordinate 4,651,608, forward strand.
GCGTTTGCCGCTGGAGCCTGGTAAGCCGTAGAACGCAAAACGGTGCACGCCTTTTTCTTTTAGGTGCAGGAAAGCAGTTTCGACCAGCGCATAGTTATCGGTGGCGATGTAATGGACGGGCGGATACTGCTCAGGGCGATGATAGGAGCCGCCCACGCCGACAATGGGCACTTTCACGTCGGCCAGTAACGCTTCGATGTGGGGGTCGTCATAATCGGCAATCACGCCGTCACCGAGCCACTCTTTGATGTTTTCGATACGCGCGCGGAAATCTTCCTCAATGAAAATATCCCACTCCGACTGCGACGCCTGTAAATACTCGCCAACCCCTTCGACCACCTGCCGGTCATAGGCCTTATTCGCGTTGAATAACAGGGTAATACGGTGACGCTTTTCAAACATGGTTCAATTTCCCTGGTGAATCATGAATGACAATACCGGCCTAATGGCCGGTATTGTCATTATTACATCGTATCAAGCGCGGCGTTTGGTGGCCGAATCCATCCAGACTGCCAGCAGCAAAATGGCGCCCTTAACGATATATTGCCAGAAAGTGGGCACGTCCATCATGCTCATTCCATTATCCAGCGACGCCATGATAAACGCGCCCATAACCGCCCCGGCAACGCTACCCACGCCCCCCGCCAGGCTGGTGCCGCCAATCACGCAGGCGGCGATCGCGTCCAGCTCGGCGATGTTGCCTGCTGACGGTGAACCCGCGCCAAGACGCGAGCTGAGGATTAACCCGGCAATGGCCACCATCAGGCCGTTGATGGCGAAGACAGCAAGCTTGGTGCGCTCGACATTAATCCCCGACAGGCGCGCGGCTTCGATGTTACCGCCGATGGCGTAAATGCGACGTCCAAACGCCGTACGCGTGGCCATAAACATTCCGCCCAACAGCAGCAGCGTCAGCAGCAGAACCGGCGTTGGCACGCCGCGATAGTCATTCAACAGCCAGATAGCACCCAGTACAATTATCGCCGTCAGCGCCTGACGCCCAACCACGCCGGTAGAGGCTGGTGTGGCGAGCCCAAGATTCTGGCGACGCATGCGCCCGCGCCACTGCCAGACAATAAATGCCATCAGGCCAATCGCCCCGAAGGAGAAGCCAATGCCATCAGGCAGGTAGCTTTGGCCAATTTGCGACATCGCAGCGCTGGTAGGCGACACGGTGGTACCGTTAGTGATGCCAATCAGAATACCGCGGAACGCCAGCATCCCGGCGAGGGTGACGATAAACGACGGTACTTTCCGATAGGCAACCCACCAACCGTTCCATGCGCCGAGTACCAGCCCCATCGCCAGCGTCACGATAATGGTCAGCGGTAACGGCCAACCGAGCCAGACGTCGAAAATCGCCGCGACACCACCGAGCAGCCCCATCATCGAACCGACAGAGAGGTCGATTTCCGCGGAGATAATCACGAACACCATCCCCACCGCCAGAATGCCGGTGATGGCTGTTTGGCGCAGCAGGTTAGAGACGTTACGGGCGCTGAGGTACGCACCTTCGGTCGTCCAGGTGAAGAACAGCATGATCACCACAATCGCTGCGATCATCACGAAAACCTGTAAGTTCAGCGACTTCAGGCTAAATGTGGGGGCCGACGTCGGCACCGCCAGCTTGATTTCAGACGGGTTGTTTTTCGACATGACGTTCGCTCCTTAATGCGGCTTCCATCACTTTTTCCTGCGTCAGGTTGTGGTTCACCAGGTCTGCTTTCAGTTTCCCTTCGTGCATGACCAGCACCCGGTCGCTCAGACCCAGTACTTCCGGCAGTTCGGAAGAGATAACAATGACGGCGATCCCCTGTTGCACCAGTTGGTTGATCAATTTGTAGATTTCATATTTCGCGCCAATGTCGATACCGCGCGTCGGTTCGTCGAGGATCAGAATGCGCGGATTCAGCAACAGGCAGCGTGCCAGAATTGCTTTCTGTTGATTACCGCCGCTGAGACGGCCAATCGCCAGTTCCGGGGAAGAAGTTTTGACTTTAAGTCGTTGCAGCGACTGTAAAATACATTGCTGCTCGCGGGCGTCATCAAGGCTGCTTAGCGCACCGCTGAACTGATCGAGCGCCGCCAGCGTCATATTTTTACCAACCGCCATTACCGGCACGATGCCGTCTTTTTTGCGATCTTCCGGCACCATCGCAATACCGTGGGCAATCGCCTGCTGGCAGGTGTTAATGGTTACGGGTTTGCCATCCAGAAAGATTTTCCCCTCCCAGCGCCCGCGCCAGACGCCAAACAGGCACTGAACCGCTTCGGTACGTCCGGCACCGACCAGACCGGCAATCCCGAGAATTTCACCGCGCCGGAGGCTGAAAGAGATATCGTTTACCCGCTTGATGTGGCGGTTAACCGGATGCCACGCCGTGAGGTGCTCCACGCGTAGGATCTCGTCACCGGTAGTGTGCGGTTCGTTGGGATAGAGCGCCGTCAGTTCGCGGCCTACCATCATGGTGATGATGTCGTCCTCGCTCATGCTGCTGGCGTCGCGCGTGCCGATGTGCTGACCATCGCGGATCACGCAAATGGTGTCGGAGATAGCCTTCACTTCATTGAGCTTGTGTGAAATATAGATGCAGGCAATGCCGTGGTGCTGAAGGTCGCGGATGATATCCAGCAGCACGGCAGTTTCCTGCTCGGTGAGCGAGGCGGTCGGCTCGTCGAGGATCAGCAGGCGAACCTGTTTATTCAGCGCCTTGGCAATTTCGACCAGTTGCTGTTGTCCCAGCCCTAAATCGCCCACGCGGGTGTCGGGTGAAATCGCCAGACTGACCTGGGCGAGTAATTTTTCGCAGCGCAGGGTCATGGCGTCGTAGTCGAGAATGCCGTGACGGCTGATTTCTGCCCCAAGGAAAATATTCTCCAGTACCGTAAGGTGTTTCACCAGCGCCAGCTCCTGGTGAATAATGGCGATGCCTTTGCGTTCGGTATCGCGAATATGCGTCGGGGTAAGCCTTTCCCCGGCAAAAATAATCTCGCCGTCGTAGCTGCCGTGTGGGTATATACCGCACAGAACTTTCATGAGCGTCGATTTTCCGGAGCCATTTTCACCGCACAGCGATACCACCTCGCCAGGGTTTAAACGCAGGCTGACGTTATCCACCGCTTTCACCGTGCCAAAGGTTTTGGTGATATTTTTCATTTCAAGTAAATAAGACATAGCTGCTCCACGTAAGCCGATCATTCAGGCCGAACGAGAACGACTGCCCCGTTGCCGGGGCAGGGGAATTAAAGTTCGCTCTTCTTATGGAACCCGTCTTTAATGACGGTCTGATCAATATTGGTCTTATTCACTTCAATTGGCGTCAGCAGGCGAGATGGCACATCTTTCAGGCCATTATTCAGCGTGGCGTCAGATTTCGGTTGTTGATCGTTGCCGAGTTCAACGGCGATTTCAGCGGCGGTAGTCGCGAGCGTGGTGATCGGTTTATACACCGTCATGGTTTGCGTACCAGCCATAATGCGCTTCACGCCCGCAAGGTCAGCATCCTGCCCGGAGATAGCGACTTTGCCCGCCAGCCCCTGTGCACTCAGTGCCTGAATCGCACCGCCGGCGGTCGCATCGTTTGAGGCCACTACAGCATCAATTTTGTTATTATTGGCAGTGAGGGCGTTTTCCATAATTTTCAGCGCGTTTTCCGGTAACCAGCCGTCAGCCCACTGATCGCCCACGACTTTAATTTTGCCGCTGTCGATATACGGTTTTAAGACTTTCATCTGGCCCGCGCGGAACAGTTTGGCGTTATTATCCACCGGTGAGCCGCCCATCAGGAAATAGTTACCTTGTGGCACCTGATTGACCAGACTCTGGGCCTGCATTTCGCCCACTTTTTCATTATCGAAAGAGATATAGAAATCGATATCAGCGTTATTGATCATGCGATCGTAAGCCAGAACTTTAATCCCTTCCTGTTTGGCTTCTTTAATAACGTTACTGAGTACCTGACCGTTGTAAGGAATAATCACCAGAACATCGACGCCACGGTTGATCATATTCTCAATCTGCGACATCTGGGTTTCTTCGTTTCCATTGGCCGATTGTACAAATACTTTGGCGCCTAACGATTCTGCTTTATTAACAAAAATATCGCGGTCTTTCTGCCAGCGCTCAAGACGCAGATCGTCGATGGCCATACCGATTTTGACTTCTTTTGCGCTGCTCGCCATGCTGGTAAGCAGAAGGGATGCGCAGAGCGTGAGGCAAAGGTTCTTGATTTTCATAGTCGTAATGCCTTTTGTAGGGTAGGTAATGAGATTGGCGATAAAAGAAACAAGCACGACTTAACACGCAGCAAATTTTTAACATAGAACGCGGTGCTGGCAATTACAGATTTTTATCTTCCCATTACGATATTTGGTTTAATTGTCAATTTATGAGCTTGATCGAGTTTTATATATCGCCTAAGAGAAATTTACATAAATTTTGCGAGCGGTTTTATTTTGAGAGCCAGCGCACGTTTGTGGATTCTCTTAATCGCAGTGTGAAATAACGTAATTGAGGAACAGAAAATCTGAACTCAGTATTAGATAACGAATTATTCCTCGCCGCGTATCTGATTATGGAGTTCATTATGCAAGCTTATTTCGACCAACTGGATCGTGTTCGTTTCGAAGGCCCGAAAACGGAAAACCCGCTGGCTTTCCGTCACTACAACCCTGACGAACTGGTGCTGGGTAAACGGATGGAAGATCACCTGCGCTTCGCCGCCTGCTACTGGCACACCTTCTGCTGGAATGGCGCAGATATGTTTGGCGTGGGCGCATTCGACCGCCCGTGGCAGCAACCGGGCGAAGCCATTGCACTGGCGAAACGCAAAGCGGATGTCGCATTTGAATTCTTCCATAAGCTGAACGTACCTTATTACTGCTTCCACGACGTGGATGTGTCACCGGAAGGCGCGTCGCTAAAAGAGTACCTGAACAACTTCGCGCAGATGGTAGACGTGCTGGCCGAAAAACAGCAGCAGAGCGGTGTGAAGCTGCTGTGGGGTACGGCGAACTGCTTTACTAACCCACGCTACGGCGCAGGTGCCGCAACGAACCCAGACCCGGAAGTCTTTAGCTGGGCGGCGACTCAGGTCTTCACCGCCATGAACGCGACCCACAAACTGGGCGGCGAGAACTACGTGCTGTGGGGAGGCCGTGAAGGCTACGAATCCCTGCTGAACACCGACCTGCGTCAGGAACGCGAGCAGATTGGCCGCTTCATGCAGATGGTGGTTGAGCACAAACATAAAATTGGCTTCCAGGGCACTCTGCTTATCGAACCGAAACCGCAGGAACCGACCAAGCATCAATATGATTACGATGCATCGACCGTTTATGGCTTCCTCAAACAGTTCGGCCTGGAAAAAGAGATTAAACTGAACATCGAAGCGAACCATGCGACGCTGGCAGGTCACTCTTTCCACCATGAAATCGCTACCGCAATTGCGTTGGGTCTGTTTGGTTCCGTTGACGCCAACCGCGGCGATGCGCAGCTGGGCTGGGATACCGACCAGTTCCCGAACAGTGTGGAAGAGAATGCGCTGGTGATGTACGAAATTCTCAAGGCGGGCGGTTTCACCACCGGCGGCCTGAACTTTGACGCGAAAGTTCGCCGTCAGAGCACCGATAAATATGACCTGTTCTACGGCCATATTGGCGCGATGGACACCATGGCGCTGTCGCTGAAGGTGGCGGCGCGTATGATTGAAGGCGGCGAGCTGGATAAACGTGTGGCCAAACGTTACGCGGGCTGGAACGGTGAACTGGGTCAGCAAATCCTGAAAGGGCAGATGTCGCTGCAGGAACTGGCAAAATATGCCGAGCAGCATCAACTGGCACCGCAGCATCAGAGCGGTCATCAGGAACTGCTGGAAAACCTGGTGAATCATTACCTGTTCGACAAATAATGGAAGCCGCCGGGCGATTTTTCGTCCGGCCTGATTATGCAGGCCCGGTAAGCGTGAGCGAAACCGGGCTTTTTGTAAGGAACGATCGCTATGTATATTGGGATTGATCTGGGTACTTCCGGCGTCAAAGCTATCCTGCTCAATGAGGCAGGAGACGTTGTCGCCTCGCAAACGGAAAAACTCACCGTTTCGCGCCCGCATCCGCTGTGGTCTGAACAGGATCCGGAGCAGTGGTGGCTGGCGACCGATCGCGCGATTAAAGCGCTCGCGCAACAGCACAGCCTACAGGATGTTAAAGCGTTAGGCATTGCCGGGCAGATGCACGGCGCAACCCTTCTCGACAAGCAGCAGCGCGTACTTCGACCGGCAATTCTGTGGAACGATGGCCGCTGCGCGCAAGAGTGCCAGTTGCTGGAAGAGGCCGTGAAAAATTCCCGCCAGATTACCGGCAACCTGATGATGCCCGGCTTTACCGCGCCGAAACTGTTGTGGGTGAAGCGCCACGAGCCGGAGATTTTTGCTCAGGTCGATAAAGTCCTGCTGCCAAAAGATTATTTGCGCCTGCGTATTACCGGTGAATTCGCCAGCGACATGTCTGACGCGGCGGGCACGATGTGGATGGACGTGGCAAAACGCGACTGGAGCGACACGATGCTCGCGGCCTGTGGGCTGAGCCGTGACAACATGCCTGCGCTGTTTGAAGGCTGTGATATTACCGGCACGCTGCTGCCATCTGTCGCGCAGGCGTGGAATATGCCAGCGGTGCCGGTGGTTGCGGGCGGCGGTGACAACGCGGCGGGCGCGGTCGGCGTAGGCATGGCGGATGCCGGGCAGGCGATGCTCTCGCTCGGTACGTCAGGTGTTTACTTTGCGGTAAGCGAAGGTTTCCTCAGCAAGCCAGAAAGCGCGGTGCACAGCTTCTGTCATGCGCTGCCGGGGCGCTGGCATTTAATGTCGGTGATGCTGAGTGCCGCGTCGTGCCTCGACTGGGCGGCAAAACTCACCGGTCTGGAGAGTGTACCGACGCTGATTAACGCGGCGCAATCCGCCGATGAGCGTGCCGGGCCGGTGTGGTTCCTGCCGTATCTTTCCGGTGAGCGTACGCCGCACAATAATCCGCAGGCTAAGGGCGTTTTCTTTGGTCTGACGCATCAGCACGGCCCGGCGGAACTGGCGCGTGCGGTGCTGGAAGGCGTGGGTTTTGCGCTGGCCGACGGTATGGATGTGGTTCACGCCTGCGGCGTCACACCGAAAAGTGTGACCCTGATTGGCGGTGGCGCGCGTAGCGCTTACTGGCGCCAGATGCTGGCGGATATCAGCGGTCAGCAACTGGATTACCGCACCGGCGGTGATGTTGGCCCGGCGCTGGGCGCGGCGCGTCTGGCGCAACTGGCGATTCGCCACGATAAACCATTTGCTGACCTGCTGCCGCAGTTACCGCTTGAGCAGGCGCACTACCCGGACGCACAGCGCCATGCGCACTATGTGCCGCGCCGCGAAACCTTCCGTCAACTCTATCAGCAACTTCTGCCGCTGATGTCCTGATGTTCTCCGCCCCGTGAGGGGGCGGATCTCCTGCCAGAATTGATGAATTCCGAATTTGCTGGAAATTTCGTGTTGCTCTAATGTTGCGCTGCGGTTTCCGTTCATAATGCGTTTGCTATGGATAAGGAGATCGCCATGAAGTTAGCACTCAATGCCCCGCAGGGTCTGTTATGTGCGGGAGTTATTCTCTATGTGGTCTGTTTGTGGGGAGACTGCCCGCAGTTGACGGATAAAGGCTATTTTCTGGCTGTGTTGGTTCTTGGTGTATTCACCGTACTAACGTACCAGCGGTTAACCGGAAAAGAGAAGGACGAAGGGCGTTTCGCCGGGCTGTGTCGATTTGTGTTGCTGCTGGCAACGGGGTTAATGCTGGTAGGTGTCTGGAATTTGCCCCTTAGCCTCACGGAAAAGGGGCTTTGCATTATCGCCTGGTTTGCCGCGACATACGGTGCGGCGCGCTGGCGCTAGCTGACAAACCGTTTACTATCCACGCGTTGTACCAGCATTGACAGTAACAGACTCCCCGCAATCGTGGCGCAGAAAACCCACACGATATCGAGCAGTGGCCAGCTTTTCATGTCTGCGCCGCTACTGCGCAGGGCGTGAATAATCAGCGCGTGGAAACCGTAAATGCCGAGTGAATGGCGTGAAATTAGCGCTAATCCCGGCAATACGCGGTCGTTGAGACCGTTTTTTACCACCACAAACAGCGTCGCCGCGCAGATAAACACCATCGGCCCACAATAGAGATACCAGGTGTCGGCAAAGTTGCCGCGCCAGCTCAGTTCGTGCAGCGTGCCGCGCGAAATCACCACCACTGCCAGTACAAAACCGATGCCACACAGCCAGCTTAATCCGCGTTTTTGCGTCTCCATCATGCCGATGGCGCGCCCCAGCAGGCCGTAAATCAGGTAGTAGAAGGTGTCACCGTTGATATAGAGATTCACCGGCAGCCATTCAATACCGTCGGTTTTCAGCGTCACCGTGTTGGGATTAGCGATAATGCCAATCACCACCATCAACGCCAACAGCATTTTGCCGCTAATTGCTTTCACCTCAATCAGCGGTGAGACCAGGTAAATCACGATAATGGCGAAGAAAAACCACAGGTGATAGAAAACAGGCTTCTGCAGGATATTCTTAAGCGACCCTTCGATATTAATATGTGTGAAAGCCGCGATATAGATAAGCGCCACCGCGCTGTAAAACAGCAGGCACAACGCAATCCGCAGAAAATGGCGCGGCTGAGCGCTGCGCGGGCCGAAAAACAGATAGCCGGAAATCATGAAGAACAGCGGCACGCTTACGCGTGAAGCCGAGTTGAGAACATTCGCAATATCCCAGTTCACCGGGCTGATACTGTGCGCGTTGGTAATGTACCAGGTTGTCGTATGGATCATCACTACCATCAGGCAGGCTATTCCGCGTAGGTTATCAATCCAGTTTATTTTGGGCTGCATTGGGGCAGGTTTCTCCTTTCAAACAAAGTGTGACTCGATTTTTATTAGGCTATTTGACTGGATTATTCTGAGTTTTTCACCCCACACTTGTCGTGTTGTGGTGTGATTCGCAGAATGCCATCACAGCAGTGACTACCCACTAAAATAACAGCCCGATCGTAAGGCGGTAATGAAAAATGATGATGAAGCGACTTCTTCCCCTGCTAATGGGGATATTACTGGCGGGATGCGCCGCGTCTGAACCCGTGGCGCCGATGAAAGCGCAAAATGCGAAAGCGAACCCTGCGCGCTCGCTGGGAATGGAAAATTTATGCAAAGAACGGGCGGCAGAGCGCTATAACACCGCGGCGCAGAAAATTGACGTCACGGGCTTTGAGCGTTTTCAGGGCAGCTATGAATTACGCGGCTATACTGCCCGCAATGAAGGTTTTGTCTGCTCTTTTGATGTAAATGGTGATTTTTTGCACTTATCGATGCGTTAAGCGCAGCAATATGGCACCAAAAGTCGGCCTGTTTCCTCTATTTTCCCTAAACAGGCCGCTTTCATACTGTATATCTTCCATCCAGCGGGTATACTGATCCCTTCCTTTAAATCCACACGTATCCAGCACGAAATAATATGCAAAAGTTTGATACCAGGACCTTCCAGGGCTTGATCCTGACCTTACAGGATTACTGGGCTCGCCAGGGCTGCACCATTGTTCAACCATTGGACATGGAAGTTGGCGCGGGAACCTCTCACCCAATGACCTGCCTGCGCGCGCTGGGGCCAGAGCCGATGGCAACTGCTTATGTGCAGCCTTCCCGTCGTCCGACCGATGGCCGTTACGGCGAAAACCCGAACCGTTTACAGCACTATTATCAGTTCCAGGTGGTCATCAAGCCATCGCCGGACAACATTCAGGAGCTGTACCTCGGTTCCCTGAAAGAGCTGGGAATGGACCCGACCATCCACGACATCCGTTTCGTGGAAGATAACTGGGAAAACCCGACGCTGGGCGCCTGGGGGCTGGGCTGGGAAGTGTGGTTGAACGGCATGGAAGTGACGCAGTTCACTTACTTCCAGCAGGTTGGCGGCCTGGAATGTAAACCGGTTACCGGCGAGATCACCTACGGTCTGGAACGTCTGGCTATGTACATTCAGGGCGTAGACAGCGTTTACGACCTGGTCTGGAGCGACGGCCCGCTGGGTAAAACCACCTACGGTGACGTCTTCCATCAGAACGAAGTGGAGCAGTCCACTTACAACTTCGAATACGCGGATGTGGACTTCCTGTTCACCTGCTTCGAGCAGTACGAGAAAGAAGCGCAGCAGCTGCTGGCGCTGGAAAATCCGCTGCCGCTGCCAGCCTACGAGCGTATTCTGAAAGCCGCCCACAGCTTCAACCTGCTGGATGCGCGTAAAGCCATCTCCGTCACCGAGCGTCAGCGCTACATTCTGCGCATTCGTACCCTGACCAAAGCAGTGGCAGAAGCTTATTATGCTTCCCGTGAAGCCCTCGGCTTCCCGATGTGCAACAAAGACAAGTAAGAGGCGGCCATGTCTGAAAAAACTTTTCTGGTGGAAATCGGCACTGAAGAGCTGCCACCAAAAGCACTGCGCAGCCTGGCTGAGTCCTTCGCTGCGAATTTCACTGCGGAGCTGGATAACGCCGGCCTCGCACACGGCAACGTTGAATGGTTTGCTGCCCCGCGTCGTCTGGCGCTGAAGGTTGCTAACCTGGCGGAAGCTCAGGCCGATCGCGAAGTTGAAAAACGCGGCCCGGCGATAGCTCAGGCTTTCGACGCCGAAGGCAAACCGAGCAAAGCGGCAGAAGGTTGGGCGCGTGGCTGCGGGATCACCGTAGACCAGGCTGAACGTCTGACTACCGACAAAGGCGAATGGCTGCTCTATCGCGCTCACGTGAAAGGCGAAAGCACTGAAGCGCTGGTGCCGAATATGGTCGCGACGTCGCTTTCGAAACTGCCGATTCCGAAACTGATGCGCTGGGGCGCGTCCGACGTACACTTCGTGCGTCCGGTTCACACCGTGACCCTGCTGCTGGGCGATAAAGTCATTCCGGCAACCATTCTGGGTATTCAGTCCGATCGCGTAATTCGCGGCCACCGCTTTATGGGCGAGCCGGAATTCACTATCGACAATGCCGATCAGTATCCGGAAATTCTGCGTGAGCGTGGGAAAGTCATCGCCGATTACGCTGAGCGTAAAGCGAAGATTAAAGCGGATGCCGAAGAAGCGGCGCGTAAAATTGGCGGTAAGGCTGATCTTAGCGACAGTCTGGTTGAGGAAGTGACCTCGCTGGTGGAGTGGCCGGTTGTGCTGACCGCGAAATTCGAAGAGAAATTCCTCGCCGTTCCATCCGAAGCGCTGGTTTACACCATGAAAGGTGACCAGAAGTACTTCCCGGTGTATGCGAACGACGGCAAACTGCTGCCGAACTTTATCTTCGTTTCCAACATCGAGTCCAAAGATCCGCAGCAGATTATCTCCGGCAACGAGAAAGTGGTTCGTCCGCGTCTGGCTGATGCCGAGTTCTTCTTCAATACCGACCGCAAAAAACGTCTGGAAGATAACCTGCCGCGCCTGCAAACCGTGCTGTTCCAGCAACAGTTGGGTACGCTGCGTGACAAAACTGACCGTATCCAGGCGCTGGCTGGCTGGATTGCCGAACAAATTGGCGCGGATGTGAATCACGCTACCCGTGCGGGCCTGCTGTCTAAGTGCGACCTGATGACCAACATGGTCTTTGAGTTCACCGACACTCAGGGCGTAATGGGTATGCACTACGCACGTCACGATGGCGAAGCGGAAGATGTTGCCGTGGCACTGAACGAGCAGTATCAGCCGCGCTTTGCCGGTGATGACCTGCCTTCTAACCCGGTAGCCTGCGCACTGGCGATTGCTGACAAGATGGACACCCTGGCGGGTATCTTTGGTATTGGCCAGCATCCTAAAGGCGACAAAGACCCGTTTGCGCTGCGTCGTGCGGCACTCGGCGTGCTGCGTATTATCGTTGAGAAGAACCTCAATCTTGATCTGCAAACCCTGACCGAAGAAGCGGCGCGCCTGTATGGTGATAAGCTGACTAACGTCAACGTGGTTGATGACGTTATCGACTTTATGCTGGGGCGCTTCCGCGCCTGGTACCAGGATGCCGGTTACACCGTTGACACCATCCAGGCCGTGCTGGCGCGTCGTCCGACTCGTCCGGCAGATTTCGATGCGCGTATGAAAGCAGTCTCTCACTTCCGTACCCTGGAAGCGGCGTCTGCACTGGCTGCGGCCAACAAGCGTGTGTCTAACATCCTGGCGAAAACCGATGAAGTGCTGAATGACCGCGTAAACGCGGCGACCCTGAAAGAGCCAGAAGAAATTGCGCTGGCAATGCAGGTAGTCGTGCTGCGTGACAAACTGGCACCGGCTTTCGCCGAAGGGCGTTATCAGGAAGCGCTGGTTGAGCTGGCTGAATTGCGTGAACCCGTCGATGCTTTCTTCGACAAAGTGATGGTGATGGTGGATGACAAAGAACTGCGCATCAACCGACTGACCATGCTGTCGAAGCTGCGTGAACTGTTCCTGCAGGTTGCGGATATTTCGCTGCTGCAGTAAGTTTAGTGTCGAAAAAAACCTGCCATCTGGCAGGTTTTTTTTATGGGTTTAAATAGACGCGTAATAATGAGTTTATTAATACAAACCTGTTAATGTATTTATTTATCGAAAATTTTTTCGGATTGCATTAATTCTTTTGCGATGACCTTGTTTGCTAGAATAAAAGCGGGTGCTTGAGACTGTTTGTCTCAGGTATCACCGAAAGGCAGACAGAGAAAAGCCCCACCTGACTATAAATCAAAGTGAGGCCCCTCTATGCATCAACACCATAAAGGTAGCCTCTTGCTTGTTGGAAATCAACACCGGAGGCTGGGAATGCCGCAAAAATATGTATTATTTGGCTTGGTCGTGGTTTGTTTCACACTTTTATTATTTACCTGGATGGTGAGAGATTCACTGTGTGAATTGCATATCAAACAGGGAAATAACGAGCTGGCGGCATTTTTAGCCTGTGACAATAAAAAGTAAGAGTATCTGGCGGGGAGAGATCTCCGCCATTCTCACGGTGCGATGCATTTTCAATGCACCCTTTTATAAAAAGAACCCTCCGCTCTATCTGGAAGATTCTTTTCAGAAAACATCAATTCTTTTGAAATAGCGGTTGTTGCTAGAATAGCAACGGGTGCTTGAGACTGTTTGTCTCAGGTATCACTGAAAGGCAGACAGAGAAAAGCCCCACCTGACTATAAATCAAAGTGAGGCCCCTCTATGCATAGACACCATAAAGGTAGCCTCTTGCTTGTTGGAAATCAACACCGGAGGCTGGGGATGCCGCAAAAATATGTTTTATTTGGCTTGGTCGTGGTTTGTTTCACGCTTTTATTATTTACCTGGATGGTGAGAGATTCACTGTGTGAATTGCATATCAAACAGGGAAATAACGAGCTGGCGGCATTTTTAGCCTGTGGCAATAAAAAGTAAGAGTATCTGGCGGGGAGAGATCTCCGCCATTCTCACAGTGCGATGCATTTTCAATGCACCCTTTTATAAAAAGAACCCTTCCGCTCTATCTGGAAGATTCTTTTCAGAAAACATCAATTCTTTTGAAATAGCGGTTGTTGCTAGAATAGAAACGGGTGCTTGAGACTGTGTGTCTCAGGTATCACCGAAAGGCAGACAGAGAAAAGCCCCACCTGACTATAAATCAAAGTGAGGCCCCTCTATGCATGAACACCATAAAGGTAGCCTCTTGCTTGTTGGAAATCAACACCGGAGGCTGGGAATGCCGCAAAAATATGTATTATTTGGCTTGGTCGTGGTTTGTTTCACGCTTTTATTATTTACCTGGATGGTGAGAGATTCACTGTGTGAATTGCATATCAAACAGGGAAATAACGAGTTGGCGGCATTTTTAGCCTGTGGCAATAAAAAGTAAGAGTATCTGGCGGGGAGAAATCTCCGCCATTCTTACGGTGCGATGCATTTTCAATGCACCCTTTTATTTATGCTGCAAATATATCTTAACGCTTCGACGCTATATCACAGGCAAAAAAAATCCCCGCCCGAGGGCAGGGATTCGAATACTGAGTGGCTTGAACTTACAGGGAAGTTACGTTGCCAGCTGCCGGGCCTTTAGCGCCGCTTTCGATGGTGAAGGACACTTTCTGACCTTCGTCCAGAGATTTGTAACCATCGTTCTGGATAGCAGAGAAGTGTACGAACACGTCTTTAGAACCATCGTCAGGAGTGATGAAGCCGAAACCTTTATCAGCGTTGAACCATTTTACGATACCAGTCATTTTACCGGACATAGAAATTACCTTTATAAATTAAGTGAGCCTTACGGCAATATGGCATGCTTTACAGAATTTAAAGCGTAAAGGAAATGTCGCTACGAGGGGTACCAATGGATAACCTTGAAGGGAACTGCTTTACTCAACTGCTTTGTGGTCTGTGCGTCAAACCGTGAAGCTATTAACGCATACTTCTGCCCCTAAACGCAAACGTTATCTGATAAAAACATAAAACGGCCCTGAAAAAGGGCCGTTAAATAATTAATAAACATCTCTTTTTCAGGTGGTTAGCTGTTAACAATTTGTTGGTCAGCCTGAATCAGACGTAGCAATTTAAGTTCGGTAACTGAAGGCTTCAGCCTTCTGGACTCCCATTCCTGTACCGTGGAAACACTTACGCCCATTGCTTTAGCAAACTCTGTCATCTGCAAACCGGTGCTTTTGCGAAGCTCTTCGAACTCGGTAAAGATGGAGGGCTTAGGTGTCAGGGTAATCACTGATGATGCATCTTTGAAGACAATCTGTTCCAGACTGCTCAGCAGTTCAAATGTTGGATCTTTTTCTTCCATTGATAACTCCTATATACACACAGCGTGATCGTGAATAGGTACAGCCTGTTAAGAATAGTCGGGAAATCCGAACAAAAGTTGGTTGCGTAAGTGATTATTCGTAGGATCGTTTTCCACACAGCGCAAATAGCGCAAAAATTGCCCATAAATCAAGGCTAGCGCCGCCAGGTATATTTTTGTAAAAAATCGCTAAAACCGACGGCTGAACCGTCGGCTCGCTAACTCAGGCTTTCTGCGTATTGTTGTTTAATGCAGGTGTTTCCGCTTCGCGCTTCAGCGTCTGCCGCTGGCTGACCAGGTGTTTTACCAGCAGCGCCAGAGCAGACACCAGGGCAGGAACCGCCAGCAGCGTGAAAATGGTCTGGAAGGAGAGTTCCGCCTGCATCAGGAACGCCCCACTGAATGCACCCAGAATGCCGCCGAAACGGCCCAGACCCAACATCCACGCCACGCCCGTTGCACGCCCTTGTGTCGGGTAGAAACCCGCCGCGAGAGCCGGCATCGAGGATTGCGCGCCGTTCATGATGGTACCGGCAATAAAGACCATTACGCCCATCAGCACCAGGCTGTTGGTTGAGAACCCAACAAGGCAGACAAAAACGCCGGTCAGTACGTAGCCTACCGCCACCACCTTATTCGGGTTGAGTTTGTCCATCAGGGCACCCAGGATGAGCACGCCAATACCACCGCCTAAGGGGAAGAGGGCGGTGATAATGGATGCCTGGCTCAACGAAGCGCCGGTTTCGCGGATTAACAGCGGCAGCCAACTGGTCAGTAAATAGAAAATCAGCAGGCCCATAAAGTAGGTCAGACACAGCATCACCGTGCCGACGGCATAGCGAGGCGAGAAAATCACCCCCAGCGCCGATTTCTCTTTTACCTGCCCGGCTTCCTGCAAGACAAAACTCGCGTTATCCGCTACCGGGGCGATACGTTTGAGGATGGTGGCGATTTTGTGCTGAGGCTGGTTTTTGACCACCATATAACGTGCAGATTCCGGCAGCAGGAAAATCAGCAGCACCGCCAGCGCCAGCGGCATGACGCCGCCGAGGATCAGTACGCTCTGCCAGCCGTAGTGAGGAATAAGCCACGCTGAGATAAACCCGCCCATCGACGAGCCGATCGGGAAGCCCACAAACATCAGATTCACCAGCAGTGCGCGACGACGCTCTGGCGCATATTCGCTCATCAGGGTGGCGGCATTGGGCATCGCCGCACCCAGGCCCAGCCCGGTCAGGAAACGCAGCAGCGTAAGCTGGGTGAGGTTGGTGGCAAACGCGGTGACCAGGCTAAAGCCGCCAAAAACCAGAATCGACAGCACCAGCACTTTCTTGCGGCCAATGCGATCCGCCATCGGGCCTGCCGTTAAGGCTCCAACTGCCAGGCCAACCAGCGCGGCGCTCATCACCGGCCCGAGATCCGCTTTCTGCACACCCCATTCCTGCACCAGGTCAGAAGCGATAAAGCCAATAATTGCGGTATCGAAACCGTCCATGGCGACGGTAACAAAGCATAATGCGAGGATCATCCACTGGTATTTAGAAAAGGGATGATCGTTGATAAAAGCCTGAATATCCGTGGTTGTTTTCGTCATGTGGCAGTTCCTGAAAACAGCGGGAGAGGCGTTCTCCCCCATGAAGTTGTGCGATTATCGAACCTATTTCCGGTAATCGTTCAATTCATCAAAACACTTTACGTTTGCGGCGACAATGCAGGGGAAATCAGGAAGTGTGCGATTATCGTACTGCTCAGGGGGAGGTAATCGCACGCTGAGTTTAAAATCATTTTAAAACAATAGATTAATCATGATTTTTCGCATAAAGGTTGTGGTCATAAATGTGATGCGTGCAACAATGTATTAACATCCATGTTTTATCCCTTTCCACACGGCAATTTCCTGCCATAACTTTGTCAGGAAAAGGTATCCTGCAACGCGCTGCTGGACTATCCTTGTCAGCGTCGGGCACGCGGGTGCCTGTTTGCGCTTTTTTTGGCTGAAGGAGTAATAAAATGGCGACAGGAAAGTCCTGCTCTCGCTGGTTTGCGCCTGTTGCGGCGTTATTGATGGTTGTTAGCCTGAGTGGGTGTTTTGATAAAGAAGGCGACCAGCGCAAAGCGTTTGTCGATTTCCTGCAAAATACAGTGATGCGTGGGGGTGAACGTCTGCCAACGCTGACCGCTGACCAGAAAAAACAGTTTGGTCCTTTTGTCTCCGATTACGCCGTCATTTACGGCTATTCGCAGCAGGTGAGCCAGGCGATGGATGCGGGTCTGCGCCCGGTTGTCGATAGCGTTAACGCCATTCGCGTACCGCAGGATTATATGACTCAGCGCGAGCCGCTGCGTCAGGCGAACGGTTCGCTGGGCGTGCTGAGCCAACAACTGGAAAATGCGAAGATGCAGGCCGATGCGGCACATGCGGCGCTGAAACAGGCGGATGACCTGAAGCCGGTCTTTGACCAGGTATACAGCAAAGTGGTGACGGCGCCTGCAAATGCAATGCAGCCGTTGATCCCGGCGGCGCAAATCTTCACGCAGCAGCTGGTTCAGGTCGGGGATTTTGTCGCGCAGCAGGGCGAGCAGGTGAGCTTCGTGGCGAACGGTATTCAGTTCCCGACCTCACAGCAGGCGAGTCAGTATAACTCGCTGATTGGCCCACTGGCTTCCCAGCATCAGGCATTTACTCAGGCCTGGAACGCAGCGGTTGAAGCGACGAAGTGACGGCATGTTAGATGGCGTTTTAATTTAGACCGCCATCCGACAAAATAAGGCGGGTAATCCCCGCCTTATTCGATTTATTTCCCTATTACCTGCGGATTAACGCAGTTCTTCTCAACCTTCCCCTGCAACGCATCAATCAGGTTATCCACCGCGCAGGCCGCCATGTTAAAGCGCGTCTCATGCGTCGCAGAACCGATATGCGGCAGCGCAACAACGTTCGGCAGCGTCAGCAGCGGTGAGCTGACCGGCAGCGGTTCCTTCTCGAATACATCCAGCCCGGCAGCGTGGATTTCACCCGCCTGCAGCGCGGCAATCAGCGCCTGCTCGTCCACTACTGGGCCACGCCCTGCGTTAATAAAGATGGCGGAGGATTTCATTTTCGCGAACTGTTCTTTACCGAAAAGATGATGCGTTTCGTCGGTGAGCGGCAGGATCAGACACACGAAATCGGATTCCTGCAACAGCGTGTCGAGGTCACAATAACGCGCGCTGAAACGCTCTTCGGCCTGCGGATGCTGGCGGCGCGCGTTATACAGAATCGGCATGCCGAATCCGCAGTGCGCGCGCTGAGCCAGCGCCATGCCGATGCGCCCCATCCCTACAATGCCCAGCGTTTTATGGTGCACATCGGTACCGAACCAATCCGGCCCGATGCTTTTTTTCCACTCGCCCGCTTTTACACGGTCGGTGACTTCCACCACCCGACGCGCGGTGCTGAGCACCAGCGCCATCACCGTATCGGCGACGGTTTCCGTCAGAACGGTTGGCGTATGCATCAGCAGAATGTTACGCGCGTTCAGGGCTTCAACATCAAAGTTGTCATATCCTACGGAGACGGTCGAGGTCGCGCGCAGCTTCGGCATTTTCTCCAGCAGCGCTTCGTTAACGGCTTCGCTGGAGCCCAGCAGGCCGACGGCGTTAGCAAACACCTCTGCGTGCTGTTGGACGGTTTCCGGGCGCAGGTTTGGCACCTGCGTAACGGTAAAGTGGGCTTCCAGGCGATGCAGTAGATCGTCAGGCAGTGCCTTGTAGAGAATAATGGACGGCTTCATGCGACTCTCCGTAAGTGTGATTTAAGCGTGGCGTGCGCCAACGGGAAGTTGTTGATTCTTAGCAGGCTTAACAATCAAAGTAAGCCATACCGAGGCGAAAAGCGCCACCCCCATGAAAATGTAAGAGGCAGACGGCGAACCGGTCGCGCCGTTAAGGTAGCCGACGAACCAGGAGCCAAAGAATGAGCCCAGTGCGCCCATACTGTTGATTAATGCCATCGCACCGCCTGCGACGTTGCGCGGCAGCATTTCCGGGATGATGGCGAAGAACGGGCCATACGGCGCGTACATCGCAGCACCGGCGACAACCAGCAGGGTATAGGAGATCCAGAAGTGGTTGGCACCCACTGCCCAGGAACCGATGAAGGCGAAACCGGCAATCAGCAACAGCGGCCAGACAAACAGTTTACGGTTCTGCATTTTATCGGAAGCCCAGGAGACCAGAATCATCGCGGTTGTTGCGGCCAGATACGGCACCGAAGAGAGCCAGCCCACTTCTACCATCCCAAGGTTTGCGCCACCGCTGCGAATAATCGACGGCAGCCACAGTACGAAACCGTACACGCCGATGCTCCAGGCGAAATACTGCATGCACAGCAGAATCACGTTGCGTGAACGGAACGCTTCGCCGTAGTTACGCACGGCTTTAATGCCCTGCTGCTCTTTATCGAGCTCGGCCTGCAAGGCCGTTTTTTCGGATTCAGACAACCAGCCTACCTGCGCCGGTTTATCTTTTACCAGCACCCACCAGCAGAATGCCCAGATGATGGCCGGGAAGCCTTCAATAATAAACATTTCACGCCAGCCGAGCGCCTGAATCAGGTAGCCCGAAACCACCGACATCCACAGCACCGTCACCGGGTTACCGAGGATCAGGAAAGTATTGGCGCGCGAACGTTCGGATTTGGTGAACCAGTTGCTGATGTAAATCAGCATTGCGGGCATTACCGCTGCCTCCACGACGCCGAGGATAAAGCGAATGGCGGCAAGCATTGGAATATTGTTGACCATCCCGGTGAGTGAGGCACAGGCTCCCCACAGGATCAGGCAGACGAAAATCAGTTTGCGCACGCTGCGGCGTTCCGCATACATCGCGCCGGGGATCTGAAAGAAGAAGTAGCCGAGGAAGAAGAGGGCGCCCAGCAGGGAGGAGATCCCTTTAGTGATGCCTAAATCTTCGTTAATGCCTGCGGCGGAAGCGAAGCTGAAGTTTGCGCGGTCGAGGTACGCCAGGCTGTACGTGATAAACACGATTGGCATGATGTACCACCAGCGTTTGGCTGCATTGGTTGAGCTATTCATAGTCCTGCCTCTGTAGTTGTAGGGTCAGAGTGTTATTCGGGAAAGGTGCGCGCGGGAGCCCTCACCCCGGCCCTCTCCCACAGGGAGAGGGGGAAAACCAATAATCTGCACAATCTGTCCCCTCTCTCTTGAGGGAGAGGGAAATGCACTACACCCCCAACGCCTCACGCGTCGGTAATCCTTCGCTGTCGCCCTGAACCTGAATGGCCAGTGCGCCAATCTTATTCCCGCGGGTTACCGCATCATGCAACGAGCGTCCTTCCAGCAGGGCGCTGATTACCCCGACGGCGAAGCCATCGCCCGCGCCCACCGTATCGACCACCTTGTCGACTTTCACCGGCGCGACGCAGCCTTTTTCTCCATCTGCGGTTTTATACCAGGCGCCGTCCGCCCCAGTTTTCAGCACCACCGCTTTTACACCGCGAGCCAGATAGAAATCGGCGATAGCTTCCGGCGTTTGTTCGCCGGTCAGAATCATGCCCTCCTTCAAACCGGGTAAAACCCAATCGGCCTGGAACGCCAGGTGATTAAGTTTTTCCACCATCTCCGCCTCGCTTTTCCACAGCACCGGGCGCAGGTTCGGGTCGAATGAAATTGTTTTGCCCTGGGCTTTCATTGTTTGGGCCGTATGGTCGAGCAGGGCGTAGGACGAGTCAGAAAGCGCTGCTGCCACGCCGCTTAAGTGTAGATGGCGTGCGCTGGCGAAATAGTTATCGTTGAAGTCCTCAAGCGAAAGATGGCTGGCCGCTGAGTTTTTACGGAAATACTCCACGATGGGATCGGTTCCATTTTCAACTTTAGATTTCACCTGAAAGCCGGTTGCGAAACGTGCATCACAGGTAACGCCCGTCGCATCAATTCCCTCTTTTTTCAGACTATTGATGACAAACTGGCCGAAGCTGTCGTTCCCGACGCGGCTGACCCAGCCGACATTCAGGCCCAGACGCGCCAGCCCGGTTGCCACGTTGAGCTCAGCCCCGGCGACACGTTTGATAAACTGCTCCACCTCACTGAGATCGCCCGTTTGTGTTGCCACAAACATCGCCATGGCTTCACCGATGGTGATGACATCCAGTTGCTTATGCATTGCTTAATCCTCGCGTAACAGTTCGACATAGCGACGGGTTACTGCGGTCAGGTCGTTGCCTTCCAGCGGAAACTCAATTCCACGCGGCGCATCGGCGGGCAGGGCGCGCAGTACGTCCAGCCAGTCGGTATTAATGGGGTCAGGTGGTACGGCGCGGAAGCTGTCATGATGTGGTGTCGCCGCTTTAACGTGGATGTAGCACACCGAAGGCGCCAGTTGCTGGGCAGCTTCCTGCGGGCAGTTTCCAACCCATAGCCAGTTACCCATATCAAAGGTCAGGCGCACGGGTAGGTTGAGTACACGGCAGGCGGCTTTGAAGCGCTGCATCGGCGGCAACTGGCCGCATTCGGTCTGGTCGTTTTCTACCACCAGCGCCATGCCGCTGACCTCCAGCCAGGTACGCAGGGTTTCGAGCGGCGCTTTGCGCTCGAAATGGCCGAGGGAGACTTTCAGCCACAGGGCGTTCAGCGTGCGAGCTTCTTCGAGCAGGGCGGGAAGGTGTGGGTTAAGCGTGCCATCGGCAAGAAACAGCGGTTCAGGGGCGGAATAGCAGGCCAGTAATTTCTGCGCTTCAATCGCGCATGCCAGTTCTGGCAGGGCGTTTAGCTCGGCGTCATTAAACATCTCGCGGCGGATTTCAACACCGTCCGCCCCGGCTTTCGCGATTATCGGCAGCATCGCCGCCTGGCCACCCGCGGCGCGGACCTGGTCATGTCCGTAAGCGGCGGTAACCACGATAATTTGTCTTTTCATGGGGAACTCCAGCGTCATCGTATAGTTAATACGCTAGATGGAACCGGTTCCAAAGAAAAGCTCAGGATGTTGAATTTATGATCGTCATCACGAAGGATCGTTAACGGGAGGTTGATCCCCTGATAATCAGTTCACCAGAGAAAACCTGTTCATGGATGGCGGTGCTGCCGCCTTCGATGCGGCGCACGACCTGTTCGACCGCCGCAAAACCAATCTGCCAGGTGGGCTGTTTGAGGGTGGTGATGCCGACACCCGCCAGTTCTGCCCATTCCAGTTCATCGAAACCCAGCAGTCCAATATCGCTGCCCCAGTTCAAACCGATGCGTTTGAGCGAGCGGGCAACCTGTAACGTGAGCGCGCCGTTAGCGGAGATAATTGCTTTGCGCATGCCGCGATAGCGGGTGTGAAACTGGCGCAGAGTATTATCCAGCAGTGCATTCTCAGCCAGCGGCACTTCCGCATTTTCGGCCAGCACGCCTGGGTAGCGCGCCAGGGTGGCATTAAACGCCGCCAGACGTTCGCGGCGGGTGTTGACGGTGCCCAGCGGTTCGCTGAGAAACAGCAGGGCTTCGAAACCCTGGTCAATGAGATGTTCGGTGGCGGTTGTTGCTGCCTGGGTATTATCGAGCCCCACCACATCGCAGGCGAAATCGGGAATTTTACGGTCAATCAGAACCATCGGCAGTGAGGATTGTTGCAGGCGATTGAGCGCCTCTTCGCGCATCCCGACGGCATTGACCACAATCCCTTCCACCTGATAACTGCGCAGCAGGTCGAGATAATGTTGCTCCTGATCAACCTCGTTGTTGGTGTTACACACCAGCGGAGTGAACCCTTTCTCGCGGCAGGCGGCCTCAATACCGCTTAACACGTTAACCGAGTAGGGGTTGGTGATATCGGCGATAATCAGACCAATCAGGCGGGTGCGGCCACGCTTCAGGCTGCGCGCCATCAGGCTGGGGCGATAATCGAGTTCGGCGATGGCGTTTTCAATACGCGCCAGAAGCGCATCGGAAAGCAGATGCTTCTCACCGTTAAGATAACGGGAGATGCTGGTTTTGCCGGTTTTCGCTGCTTTTGCGACGTCGCTGATTGTCGGGCGTGTTGATTTCGCCATAGGGAGCCTCTCTTTGCAAAGTGAGAACACCTTAGCGCGAAAATCTGGCTAAGCAAGTGATTTGCCCGGTAAACGAGGTGTTACCGGGCCGGAGTATTACTGGAGAGGGCTTAACGTGATTTCAACGCGACGGTTCTGCGCTTTGCCCGCTTCGGTGCTGTTGCTGGCAATTGGATTCGCCGGGCCCATCCCGCTGGTGCGGATGCGCGTTGCCGCCACGCCCTGCGTAATCAGCGAGCTGGCGACGGAATCCGCACGCTGCTGAGACAGGCGCATGTTCAGATCCTGCCCGCCGGTGCTGTCGGTGTAACCGACCACGTTCACCGCGGTTTTTTCATACTCTTTCAGCACCATCGCGACGCCGGTCAGGGTATTCGCGCCCGCCGGTTTCAGCGTCGCGCTGCTGCTGTCGAAGGTGACATTGTTCGGCATGTTTAACACAATGTTGTCGCCATTTCGCGTCACACTCACGCCCGTTCCCTGCATTTTGTCGCGCAGTTTAGCTTCCTGCACGTCCATGTAGTAACCGACGCCGCCGCCAAGAGCCGCACCCGCTGCCGCACCAATCAACGCGCCTTTGCCGCGATCTTTCTTCGACGAAGAGAGTGCGCCAACACCGGCACCAACCAGAGAGCCGATACCGGCGCCAATGCCGGATTTGCCCGCTTCGCGCTCACCGGTGTAAGGGTTAGTGGTGCAGCCAGAAACTGCCAGAGCTCCGCTCACAACGGCAGCAATCATCAGTACGCTTTTTTTCATCTCAGTTCCTTAATCCTTTTTTATTCTTTGCCACGGCGACCGTGACGGTTGATTATGACGTGGAAAGAAGCGGAAAATTCCCTCTATAACTCCGATTTATGTAAAAAATAATGAGTGATGGTTAATCTATCGCCACAACACCTGCATCGAACGCTCAGGAGCACGCTTTGGCTAATACAGCGAAAACGCACACGATCTTAACTGCCGCCCACTGGGGGCCCATGCTCGTCGAAACCGACGGTGAAACCGTTTTTTCCTCGCGCGGGGCGCTTAAAACCACGTTTGTGAACTCTTTGCAAAGCGCTGTGCGCGATCAGGTGCACAGTAAAACGCGAGTGCGTTACCCGATGGTGCGCAAAGGTTATCTGGCCTCACCAGCGTCGCCGCAGGGTGTGCGTGGGCAGGACGAATTCGTGCGGGTAAGCTGGGACGAAGCGCTGGATCTCATACACGCGCAGCACAAACGTATTCGCGAAACGTATGGCCCGTCCTCGATTTTTGCGGGTTCCTACGGCTGGCGCTCCAATGGCGTTCTTCATAAAGCGGCGACGCTGTTACAGCGTTATATGAGCCTGGCGGGCGGTTATACCGGTCATCTCGGGGATTACTCGACCGGCGCGGCGCAGGCCATCATGCCGCACGTGGTTGGCGGCAACGAAGTGTATCAGCAGCAAACCAGCTGGCCGCTGGTGCTGGAGCATACGGACGTGGTGGTGCTGTGGAGCGCCAACCCGCTGAATACGCTGAAAATTGCCTGGAACGCTTCGGATGAGCAAGGCATTCCTTACTTTGAACAACTGCGCAACAGCGGCAAACGCCTGATCTGCATCGATCCGATGCGTTCGGAGACGGTCGATTTCTTTGGTGAGACGATGGAGTGGATCGCGCCGCATATGGGGACGGACGTGGCGATGATGCTCGGCATTGCCCATACGCTGGTGGAAAACGACTGGCATGATGTGGAATTCCTGCAGCGTTGTACGACCGGTTATGCCCGGTTTGAAGCGTATCTGCTGGGCAACAGTGACGGTCTGCCGAAAACGGCTGAATGGGCATCAGCCATATGTGGTGTCAGTGCAGCTAAAATCCGTGAACTGGCGAAACTTTTCCACGAAAACACCACCATGTTAATGGCGGGCTGGGGCATGCAGCGTCAACAGTTTGGCGAACAAAAGCACTGGATGGTGGTGACGCTCGCCGCCATGCTCGGTCAAATCGGTACGCCGGGCGGGGGCTTTGGCCTCTCCTATCACTTCGCCAACGGCGGCAACCCGACGCGCCGCGCCGCGGTGCTGGCGTCGATGCAGGGCGCGGTAAAAGGCGGAGCGGATACGGTCGATAAAATCCCCGTCGCGCGAATTGTCGAGGCACTGGAAAACCCTGGCGCACCGTATCAACACAACGGCATGGACAGACACTTCCCGGATATCCGTTTCGTCTGGTGGGCGGGTGGGGCCAACTTTACGCATCATCAGGACACCAACCGCTTAATTCGCGCCTGGCAGCGCCCGGAACTGGTGGTGATTTCCGAGTGCAACTGGACGGCGGCGGCGCGTCATGCGGATATCGTGCTGCCTGCCACCACATCCTTCGAGCGCAACGATCTCACCATGACCGGTGATTACAGTAATCAACACCTGGTGCCAATGAAGCGCGTGGTGATGCCGCAGGGTGAAGCGCGCGATGATTTTGAGGTATTCGCTGAGCTGAGCGAGCGCTGGGAAACGGGCGGGCGCGAGCGTTTTACCGAAGGCAAAAGCGACCTGCAATGGCTGGAAACATTTTATCAGATCGCCTCAGAACGGGGCGCCAGCCAGCAGGTGACGCTGCCGCCGTTTGCGGAGTTCTGGCAGGCGAATCAACTTATCGAAATGCCGACCAGCGAACAAAACGCTCAGTTTGTGCGTTTCGCGGCCTTCCGCGCCGATCCGCAGGCTAATCCGTTGAAAACGCCGAGCGGGAAAATCGAGATTTATTCCGAGCGCATCGCCAGCTTTAATTATGCCGATTGCCCGCCGCATCCAATGTGGCTGGCGCCGGACGAATGGCACGGCAATGCCGAGCCGCAGCAGTTGCAGTTGCTTTCCGCGCATCCGGCCCATCGTCTGCACAGCCAGCTCAACCACACCTCCCTTCGCGAGCGGTATGCGGTCGCGGGGCGGGAACCGCTTACCCTGCATCCGCAGGATGCACGTGCACGAAATATTCAGGATGGTGATCTGGTGCGCGTGTGGAATCATCGCGGGCAGGTACTGGCGGGCGCGGTGGTGAGCGACGGCATTAAGCCTGGCGTGATTTGCCTGCATGAAGGCGCGTGGCCGGATCTTGATCTTCAGGCCGGAGGCATCTGTAAAAACGGTGCGGTCAACGTACTGACCAAAGACCTCCCCAGCTCGAAGCTGGGGAATGGTTGTGCGGGGAATACGGCGCTGGCGTGGGTAGAGAAATACCGCGGCCCGGCGCTTACGATAACGGCGTTTGATCCGCCTGCCAACGCATAATCCAGGTGGGATGTTTGGTCTCCTCCTGCCATGCGCCGTCTTCAATGCGAAAGCCGAGCGCATGGTAGAAATTCACCGCGCGGCCATTTTTCTGGTACACCTCCAGGCTTAACATCGGATAGCGCTGCTTAACCTCGTTGAGCAGCGCGCTGCCAATGCCGCGATGTAATGCCTGCGGGGCCACGAACAACGCCCCGACAAACTGGTTATCCATTACGCTGATGAATCCCAGCAGCGTGTCATTTTCTTCCCACACCCAGGTTTGTGCCGCCGGAAGGTAAACGTCGCGTACCAGCGCGAGGCTGTCATGCCAGTACAGCTCATCAATAAAAGGATGGGCGAAGGTGGTGCTTTCCAGCCACAGCGTCAGCACCGGGTCGAGGGATTTAGCTGTCCACTTGCGGATCATGCTGGCCTCCGGGATGGCAGAAACAGCCCGTCACGTGATCGTTAACCAGGCCGCACGCCTGCATGAAGGAGTAGCAAATCGTGGTGCCGACAAACTTAAAGCCACGTTTTTTCAGCGCTTTTGATAAGGCGTCGGACGCGGTCGTCGAGGTGGGAATGCCGGACAGCTCTGCCGCCTGGGTAACAACGGGCGTGTTATCCACGAATGACCAGACGAAATCGACAAACGGTTCACCGTTTTCTTCCATCGCCAACCAGGCGCGCGCGTTGCCAATAATGGCCTGAATTTTCCCTCG
The DNA here is from genome assembly GCF_965231525.1 of Pseudocitrobacter faecalis. Lineage (NCBI taxonomy): Bacteria > Pseudomonadati > Pseudomonadota > Gammaproteobacteria > Enterobacterales > Enterobacteriaceae > Pseudocitrobacter > Pseudocitrobacter faecalis. The sequence continues at coordinate 4,678,430 of NZ_CBDDNJ010000002.1, forward strand.
ATGGCGGATAATTCCCGCGTCCAGCACCAGTCGCTCAACGTCTTCTTCCGTCATGGCCGCCACTTTGCGCGGGTCGAAATGGTGGAAAGCATGACGGTAGTTTTCCCGTTTCTTAAGCACCGTTATCCACGACAGCCCGGCCTGCTGGCCTTCAAGGCAAATCATTTCAAACAGCTGCTGCCCGTCTCTCTGCGCAACACCCCACTCCTTGTCGTGATAGTCGATATAGAGCGGATCCTGACTGACCCAACCACAACGCTGCATACCCTTCTCCTGTTTCATGGCCCTGATCTGATAATAAAACCTGCAAATCATGCTTGACGCCAGAAATAAAAAGACAATATTTAATACAGGGATACACACCCCCTAAAAACATAACAATATCGCCGGGTTCGGCTCTTTTCTGGAGTCGCTTAAATGATTGATAAGAAATGCACTGGCTTTCGACCAGCCGTTTTGACTGCGCCTGTCTTTTTTTACTTATTATTTGCGGCTAAGGCACACGCCTGGCAGCAAGAATATATCGTGACTGACACAGAAAGTCGTACCGCTGAACGTTATACATGGGATAGCGATCACCAACCGCGTTATGACGATATTCTGGCGGAGCGTATCAAGGCCGCCAGCGATGGGCCTGGGCTTGCGATAACCATGCCGGACGAGACGCCGCTGGATGCAACCAAATCAATGAGCGTCGGCTGGAATATGCCGCTGACGGCAGGTATTACGACCGGGCCCGTGGCCGTGTGGAGTTATGACGGCACGCCTGGCGCAGTGTTTAATGAGGCGGGCGATATTGGCAGTTATACCGATCCTATGTGGCATGCCAGTATCAGTACGCTGGGCTGGCGCGTGGATTCCCGCTCCTGGTGGGGCGTGCATCCGTGGGCGCAGGTGAGCTATAACCAGCAGTATGGCGAAAACCAGTGGAAAGCCCAGTCTGGCCTTAATCGCATGCCGGGTACCAATCAGGAAGGTAATTGGGTCGATGTCACGCTGGGTGCGGATATGTTGCTTAATCAACACGTTGCTGCGTATGCGGCTCTCTCGCAGGCAGACAACATGACCACGGGTTCTAACTACCTCTATACGATGGGCGTTAGCGCACGCTTTTAACATTGTCTGATGGCACGGGCCTGGCCGCGCCATCGGGCGTAAGCTGCACGCAATGCCATTCATTCCCCTCTCAGTGCATTTCATTCCGTCCTTGACGCACTTCATGCCTTTTTCCCCCATGGAATACGCGGGTTTCGTTATCGTAGCCGCAGTTAATTCAAGAAGGCATCTTCATTATGAACGCTGCAACTCAAAACCATACTCGCTGGCTGACGCTTATCGGCACTATCATTACCCAGTTTGCTCTGGGGTCAGTTTACACCTGGAGTCTGTTTAACAGCTCGCTCTCCAGCAAGCTGGATGCGCCGGTCAGCCAGGTCGCTTTCTCCTTCGGTTTATTAAGTCTCGGCCTCGCGCTTTCTTCTTCCGTGGCCGGGAAATTACAGGAGCGTTTTGGCGTAAAACGCGTCACTATGGCCTCCGGGATTTTACTTGGCGTCGGTTTCTTCCTGACGGCGCACTCTAACAGCCTGATGATGCTGTGGCTGAGCGCGGGCGTGCTGGTTGGCCTCGCCGACGGCGCGGGCTATCTGCTGACGCTCTCCAACTGTGTGAAATGGTTCCCGGAACGTAAGGGGCTGATTTCCGCGTTTGCCATCGGTTCTTACGGTTTAGGTAGCCTCGGTTTTAAATTCATTGACAGTCACCTGCTGGAAACCGTCGGCCTGGAAAAAACCTTTATGATTTGGGGCGCGATTGTGCTGGTGATGATTGTCTTTGGCGCGATGCTGATGACGGATGCGCCGCAGCAGGAAGTAAAAAGCGTTAACGGCGTGGTTGAAAACGACTTCACCCTGGCGCAGTCCATGCGTAAACCGCAATACTGGATGCTGGCGGTGATGTTCCTGACGGCCTGCATGAGTGGCCTGTATGTGATTGGCGTGGCGAAAGATATTGCCCAGGGCATGGTGCATCTGGATATCGCGACGGCGGCGAATGCGGTAACCATTATCTCAATCGCTAACCTGAGTGGCCGTCTGGTGCTCGGTATCCTGTCCGATAAAATCTCCCGTATCCGTGTCATTACTATCGGTCAGGTCATTTCGCTGGTGGGTATGGCTGCGCTGCTCTTCGCTCCGCTCAACGCGACCACTTTCTTCGCGGCAATTGCCTGCGTCGCCTTTAACTTTGGTGGCACCATCACTGTGTTCCCGTCGCTGGTGAGTGAGTTCTTCGGCCTGAACAATCTGGCGAAAAACTACGGTGTGATTTACTTAGGCTTTGGTATCGGCAGCATCTGCGGTTCGTTGATTGCCTCGCTGTTCGGCGGCTTCTACGTGACCTTCTGCGTCATCTTCGCTCTGCTGATTATCTCGCTGGCACTGTCCACGACGATTCGTCAACCGGTCCAGCCAACGCTGCGCCAGATACACGCTCACTGATTGCCAGTCCGAAAAAAGAGGAGCGATGGCTCCTCTTTTGCTGTTTTTAATCCCTCATTTGTCCACTTCCACACTTGCTTTTTTGTAAATATCTGTAGCGAAAATGCACATCATTGCCACTTTTCCCTCTTACTGTGGTCTACTTAGCCGCGCGCGTTCTGAATGGACTCTATTACTCCCGCACAATTGCCTGATGCGCCAACCTGGATGGTTTAGCGCTGGATCTGTTTTTTCCCTTTTTTCAGGGTTATTTGCATGCGATATATTAAAACGATGTCTCAGCAGACGCTGTGCTGGCTGCTGGCCGTTTACATCGGTCTGTTTATGAATGCTTCCGTGTTCCTTCGTCGCTTTGAAGGTTACGCTCAGGAACTCACTTTCTGGAAAGGCGTCGCGGCTATCGTTGAAATGGTTGCCGCCGTTCTGATCTGCTTTTTCCTCCTGCGTATTCTGTCGTTGCTCGGCAGACGCGTCTGGCAGGTACTGGCGTCGTTGCTGGTTCTGATTTCCGCTGGCGCGTGTTATTACATGACCACCATGAACGTCATGATTGGCTACGGTATTGTCGCGTCGGTTATGACGACGGATATCGATCTGTCGAAAGAAGTGGTTGGCTGGACGCTGGTTGTCTCGGTGGTGCTGATAAGCGCCATTCCGCTGTTCCTTATCTGGTTCAACGGCAGCAACATGACGCTGTGGCGTCAGATTCGCACGCCGGCACTGCGCTGGCGCAGCGTGCTGGTGGTTCTGTTGGCGGGTCTGATGGTCTGGGGGCCGGTACGTTTTCTGGATACGCGCCAGAAACGCGATGACCGTATTGCGGGCGTGGATATGCCGAGCTACGGCGGTGTACTGGCTAACTCCTATCTGCCGTCCAACTGGCTTTCTGCACTGGGGCTTTACGCGTTTGCACAGGTAGATGAATCATCAGATAACAAATCCCTGATGAACCCGGCGAAGAAATTTACCTATACGCCGACGCAAAACCTCGACGATACCTACGTGATTTTTATCATCGGGGAAACCACCCGTTGGGATCATATGGGGATGCTGGGTTATGAGCGCGACACCACGCCAAAACTCTCTAAAGAGAAGAACCTCGTGATGTACCGCGGTTACTCCTGTGACACCGCGACGAAGCTGTCGCTTCGCTGCATGTTTGTGCGTGAGGGCGGGGCGGAAGATAACCCGCAGCGCACGCTGAAAGAGCAGAACGTGTTTGCGGTGCTTAAGCAGTTAGGCTTCAGTTCTGACCTCTATGCGATGCAGAGCGAGATGTGGTTCTACACCAATACGATGGCGGATAATATCGCTTACCGTGAGCAGATCGCCGCAGAGCCGCGCAACCGCGGTAAAGCCGTGGATGACATGCTGCTGTCGAGCGAAGTTCAGCGCTCGCTGGATGATAACCCGCAGGGTAAACACCTGATTGTGCTGCACACCAAAGGGTCGCACTACAACTACACCCAGCGTTACCCGCGCGCGTTCGCGAAGTGGGGGCCGGAGTGCTATGCCGTCGATCGTAAGTGTCCAAAAGACCTGATGATTAACTCGTTTGATAACTCCATCACCTATGTCGATCACTTTATCGATACCATTATCGATCAGGTGCGCGATAAGAAAGCGATTGTGTTCTACGCCTCTGACCACGGTGAGTCGATTGAAGAGCGCGAGCACCTGCACGGTACGCCGCGCCATATGGCCCCACCGGAGCAGTTCCGCGTGCCGATGATGGTGTGGATGTCGGATAAATATCTGGAGAATCCGTCTAATGCTGCGGCGTTTGCGCAGTTGAAGAAGGAAGCGGATATGAAGCAGCCGCGCCGTCATGTTGAGCTGTACGACACGATTATGGGATGCCTCGGTTACACCTCGCCAAACGGCGGGATTAACGAGAATAACAACTGGTGTCACATCCCGGATGCCAGCAAGAAAGCCACCAATTAACCGCGATGGCGAGTTTATCGCCGAACGAATGGCTTTTTTAAGGTAAGGGATTGACGGGGATGCATCGCAGCAGTAAGATGCGCCCCGCATTCGGTGATTGGCGCAGCCTGGTAGCGCACTTCGTTCGGGACGAAGGGGTCGGAGGTTCGAATCCTCTATCACCGACCAAATTTGAAAAGCCCGCTCTTTGAGCGGGCTTTTTTGCGTCTGGTGTTTGAAGACAACCCTCACCCTAACCCTCTCCCTGAGGGAGAGGGGACCGATCGCCCGCAGGTTGACGTTTAGCGCTGGTTTTCTCTCTCCCTGAGGGAGAGGGGACCGATCTCACGCAGGTTTACGTTTAGCGCTGGTTTTCTCTCTCCCTGAGGGAGAGGGGGCCGATCGTACGAGGTTTACGTTTAGCACTGGTTTTCTCTCTCCCTGAGGGAGATGGGACTGATCGCCCGCAGGTTTACGTTTGGCGCTGGTTTTCTCTCTCCCTGAGGGAGAGGGGGCCGATCGCCCGCAGGTTTATGTTTAGCGCTGGTTTTCTCTCTCCCTGAGGGAGAGGGCCGATCGTACTAGGTTTACGTTTAGCGCTGGTTTTCTCCCTCTCCCTGAGGGAGAGGGGGCCGATCGTACGAGGTTTACGTTTGGCGCTGGTTTTCTCCCTCTCCCTGTGGGAGAGGGCTGGGGTGAGGGCAACAGCGTGCGACGATCACACATAAGGCCCTTTACGCATCTGAATCATCGCGACCTCTCCATTTTGTGACCTATTCCATTGCTTTTTTTTATACATAGTCAGATCTTTTTTTTCGTTGCTTATGGATAACCTCAGCATTTTCCCCTGTGCGTTTTAACGTTCGCGGTATTTATCGCTCAGATAATCACCATTCTGTCATTATTTTTTCATAATGTGATTAAACGTTAATCACTGACCACCTGGAATTATCAAGAACAAAACTCTGGCTTGTCGCGAGTAGCATAAATTTCTCTGCTGAAAATACCGCTCTGGAGTTTTTTTAATCTTTGCCTGTCAATTCTCACCCTTGTTGTAAATCCCGGATGAGTGTATTGACGTTTTCACATTCTGTTGACAGATTGTAGGGCACGAGGGGCATTTCAGGGAGGATCTGCGCTGCAACTCACACGCTCACCTGAAAGGAATCTCCATCCCCTGTAACGCCTTCGGGCACCACCGACCAGACCGGTTAAAAAACAAATAAAGGCTGGCGGAATAACAACAACACAACACACATAACCTGGAGCAGAATAATGAGTATTTCCTTGAAGAAGTCAGGGATGCTGAAGCTTGGTCTCAGCCTGGTGGCGATGACCGTCGCAGCGGGCGTACAGGCTAAAACCCTGGTTTATTGTTCTGAAGGCTCGCCGGAAGGCTTTAACCCACAGCTCTTTACCTCGGGAACCACCTACGACGCCAGCTCGGTGCCAATCTATAACCGTCTGGTGGAGTTCAAAACCGGCACCACTGAAGTCATTCCTGGGCTCGCTGAAAAGTGGGAAGTCAGCGAAGATGGCAAAACCTACACCTTCCACCTGCGTAATGGTGTGAAGTGGCAGGACAGCAAAGATTTCAAACCAACGCGTGACTTCAACGCCGATGACGTGGTGTTCTCATTCGATCGTCAGAAAAACGATCAGAACCCGTACCATAAAATTTCTGGTGGCAGCTATGAATACTTCGAAGGCATGGGCCTGCCGGAGCTGATTAGCGAAGTGAAAAAAGTCGATGACCACACGGTTCAATTCGTGCTGACTCGTCCGGAAGCGCCGTTCCTCGCCGACCTGGCAATGGACTTCGCCTCTATTCTGTCAAAAGAATATGCTGACAACATGCTGAAAGCCGGTACGCCGGACAAAGTTGACCTGAACCCAATCGGTACCGGGCCATTCCAGCTGCAGCAGTACCAGAAAGACTCTCGTATTCTCTATAAAGCCTTCCCGGGCTACTGGGGCACCAAGCCGAAGATCGACCGTCTGGTCTTCTCCATCACGCCTGACGCTTCCGTGCGTTACGCCAAGCTGCAGAAGAACGAATGCCAGGTGATGCCGTACCCGAACCCGGCAGACATCGCGCGCATGAAGCAGGATAAAAATATTACCCTGCACGAGCAGGCGGGCCTGAACGTGGGCTATCTCTCCTACAACGTGCAGAAAAAACCGCTCGATGATGTGAAAGTTCGCCAGGCGCTGACCTACGCGGTGAACAAAGAAGCGATCATCAAAGCCGTTTATCAGGGCGCTGGCGTGGCCGCGAAAAACCTGATCCCGCCAACCATGTGGGGCTATAACGATGACGTTAAAGACTACAGCTACGATCCTGAAAAAGCGAAAGCGCTGCTGAAAGAAGCGGGTCACGCGGACGGTTTCACCATCGATCTGTGGGCGATGCCGGTTCAGCGTCCGTATAACCCGAACGCACGCCGTATGGCGGAGATGATCCAGGCCGACTGGGCCAAAGTGGGCGTGAAAGCCAACATCGTCACCTACGAATGGGGTGAGTACCTGAAACGCGCGAAAGCCGGTGAACACCAGACGGTAATGATGGGCTGGACCGGTGATAACGGGGATCCGGATAACTTCTTCGCAACCCTGTTTAGCTGCGCAGCGTCAGAGCAAGGCTCCAACTACTCAAAATGGTGCTACAAGCCGTTTGAAGACCTGATTCAACCGGCACGCGCGACCGACGATCACAACAAGCGTATTGAACTCTACAAACAAGCTCAGGTAGTGATGCACGACCAGGCGCCAGCGCTGATCATTGCTCACTCCACCGTGTACGAGCCGGTGCGTAAAGAAGTCAAAGGCTATGTGGTTGATCCGTTGGGCAAACACCACTTCGACAACGTCTCTATCGAATAATAACGATGTTCCCCCTCTCCCTCAGGGGTGAGGGCGGGGTGAGGGTGGCCTGGTGTCACCTTTAGCCTCTCCTGTGCCCTGAGGGGGCGGGTATTTACATTTGTGAGCAATACAGACACCCAGTTCCAGGCTGCGTGTCACTAGAGAGAATCCGGGTTATGTTGCAGTTTATTCTCCGACGTTTGGGGCTCGTCATCCCCACGTTTATCGGTATTACCCTTCTCACGTTTGCGTTTGTCCATATGATCCCCGGCGACCCGGTGATGATTATGGCGGGCGAGCGTGGCATCTCCCCTGAACGCCATGCCGAACTGTTGGCCGCGCTCGGCCTTGATAAGCCGATGTGGCAGCAGTATCTCCACTATATCTGGGGCGTCATGCATGGTGATTTAGGGATCTCACTGAAAAGCCGTCTTCCGGTGTGGGACGAGTTTGTGCCGCGTTTTAAAGCAACGCTGGAACTCGGCATCTGCGCCATGATGTTCGCCGTCGCCGTGGGTATCCCGGTGGGCGTGCTGGCTGCGGTAAAACGCGGCTCTATCTTCGATCACACCGCCGTTGGCCTGGCGCTGACCGGCTATTCCATGCCTATTTTCTGGTGGGGCATGATGCTGATCATGCTGGTTTCGGTGCACTGGAACCTGACGCCGGTCTCCGGGCGTGTGAGCGACATGGTGTTCCTTGATGACTCGAACCCGTTGACCGGTTTCATGCTGATTGATACCGCCATTTGGGGCGAAGAGGGTAACTTTATCGACGCGGTGGCGCACATGATTTTGCCCGCCATCGTGCTGGGTACCATCCCGCTGGCGGTGATTGTACGTATGACGCGCTCCTCCATGCTGGAAGTGCTGGGTGAAGATTATATCCGCACCGCACGCGCCAAAGGGCTGACCCGCATGCGAGTTATCATCGTACACGCGTTGCGTAACGCCATGCTGCCGGTGGTGACCGTTATCGGCCTGCAGGTCGGTACGCTGCTGGCAGGCGCGATCCTGACAGAAACCATCTTCTCCTGGCCGGGCCTTGGCCGCTGGTTGATTGACGCGTTACAGCGCCGTGATTATCCGGTGGTACAGGGCGGCGTGCTGCTGGTAGCGACGATGATAATCCTGGTCAACCTGCTGGTTGATCTTCTCTATGGCGTGGTGAACCCGCGTATCCGGCATAAGAAGTAAGGGGCCATCATGTCACAAGTCACTGAAAATAAAACGGTGTCCGCACCGGTGCCAATGACGCCGATGCAGGAGTTCTGGCACTACTTTAAACGTAACAAAGGTGCGGTGGTTGGCCTGATTTACGTGGTCATTGTGCTGTTTATTGCGATTTTCGCTAACTGGATAGCGCCTTATAACCCGGCGGATCAGTTCCGTGATTCCTTACTCGCCCCGCCTGTGTGGCAGGAAGGCGGAAGCTGGGCGCATTTGCTGGGGACTGATGACGTAGGCCGTGATGTGATGTCGCGTCTGATGTACGGTGCGCGTTTATCGCTGCTGGTGGGTTGTCTGGTGGTCGTGCTGTCGCTGGTGCTGGGGATTGTCCTCGGGCTGGTGGCGGGCTACTTCGGCGGCCTGGTGGATAACGTCATTATGCGCGTGGTCGATATCATGCTGGCGCTGCCGAGCCTGCTGCTCGCGCTGGTTCTGGTGGCGATTTTCGGCCCCTCTATCGGTAACGCCGCGCTGGCGCTGACCTTTGTTGCGCTACCGCACTATGTCCGTTTGACGCGCGCCGCCGTACTGGTGGAAGTCAATCGCGACTACGTCACCGCGTCTCGCGTGGCGGGGGCGGGGGCGATGCGCCAGATGTTCGTCAATATCTTCCCGAACTGCCTTGCGCCGCTGATTGTTCAGGCGTCGCTCGGCTTCTCTAACGCCATTCTCGATATGGCCGCCCTTGGCTTCCTCGGCATGGGGGCGCAGCCGCCAACACCGGAGTGGGGCACCATGCTCTCCGATGTGTTGCAGTTCGCGCAAAGCGCCTGGTGGGTCGTGACCTTCCCGGGTCTGGCGATCCTGCTGACGGTGCTGGCATTTAACCTGATGGGTGACGGTCTGCGTGACGCGCTCGATCCCAAACTGAAGCAGTAAGAGGTTCGAGATGGCGTTATTACATGTAGATAAATTATCGGTGCACTTCGGCGACGAAGGCACACCGTTTCGCGCCGTGGACCGCGTCAGTTATAGTGTGGATCAGGGTGAAGTTGTGGGGATTGTTGGCGAGTCGGGTTCCGGTAAATCGGTCAGTTCGCTGGCGATCATGGGGCTGATTGATTATCCGGGCCGTGTCATGGCGGAGAGCCTGGCGTTCAACGGCCAGGATTTGCAGCGTATTTCGGAAAAAGAGCGTCGTAACCTGGTGGGCGCCGAAGTGGCGATGATCTTCCAGGACCCGATGACCAGTCTTAACCCGTGCTACACCGTCGGTTTCCAGATAATGGAAGCGATTAAGGTGCATCAGGGCGGCAATAAGAAAACGCGTCGCCAGCGGGCGATTGACCTGCTGAATCAGGTCGGTATTCCCGATCCGGCCTCGCGGCTGGATGTCTATCCGCATCAGCTTTCCGGCGGGATGAGTCAGCGCGTGATGATCGCCATGGCGATTGCTTGCCGGCCAAAACTGCTGATTGCCGATGAACCGACGACGGCGCTCGACGTGACCATTCAGGCGCAGATCATCGAACTGCTGCTGGAGTTGCAGCAGAAAGAGAATATGGCGCTGATCCTGATCACCCACGATTTGGCGCTGGTGGCGGAAGCGGCGCATAAAATTATCGTGATGTATGCCGGCCAGGTGGTGGAAACCGGGGCGGCGCGCGATATTTTCCGCGCGCCGCGTCATCCATACACTCAGGCGCTGCTGCGCGCGCTGCCGGAGTTTGCCCAGGACAAAGCGCGTCTGGCCTCATTGCCGGGCGTGGTTCCGGGCAAATATGACCGCCCGAACGGTTGTCTGCTGAATCCGCGCTGCCCGTATGCCACGGATAAATGCCGCACTGAAGAGCCGGATCTGAACCTGCTGGATGGCGCGCGTCAGTCCAAATGTCACTACCCACTCGATGATGCCGGGAGGCCTACACGATGAGTACGCAAGAGGCCGCTCTGCAACCGCTGTTGCAGGCAACCGATCTGAAAAAATACTACCCGGTGAAGAAAGGGTTGTTTGCCCCTGAGCGCCTGGTGAAAGCGCTGGATGGCGTGTCGTTTACGCTTGAACGCGGTAAAACGCTGGCGGTGGTGGGCGAATCTGGCTGTGGCAAATCAACGCTGGGCCGTCTGCTGACGATGATTGAAACCCCCACCGGCGGGGCGCTGTCTTATCAGGGCCAGGATCTGCTGAAACATGACCCGCATGCGCAGAAGCTGCGTCGGCAGAAAATTCAAATAGTCTTCCAGAATCCTTACGGCTCTCTGAACCCGCGTAAAAAAGTGGGACAGATTCTGGAAGAGCCGCTGCTGATTAACACCTCACTTAGCAAAGCTGAACGCCGTGAAAAAGCGCTGGCGATGATGGCGAAAGTGGGCCTGAAAACGGAACACTATGACCGTTATCCGCATATGTTCTCCGGCGGCCAGCGTCAGCGTATCGCCATCGCCCGTGGTCTGATGCTCGATCCGGACGTGGTGATTGCCGATGAACCAGTTTCCGCGCTGGACGTCTCGGTGCGCGCGCAGGTGCTCAACCTGATGATGGATTTGCAGCAGGAGCTGGGGCTGTCTTATGTGTTTATCTCGCACGATCTGTCCGTGGTCGAGCACATTGCCGATGAAGTGATGGTGATGTATCTGGGGCGCTGCGTGGAGAAGGGAACGAAAGACCAGATCTTCAATAACCCGCGTCACCCGTACACCCAGGCGCTGCTATCGGCGACACCACGTCTGAATCCGGACGATCGCCGTGAGCGTATTAAACTCACCGGCGAACTGCCAAGCCCGCTGAATCCGCCGCCGGGCTGTGCCTTCAACGCCCGCTGCCGTCGTCGCTTTGGGCCATGTACCCAACTTGCGCCGCAGCTAAAAGAGTATGGTGGTCAATTGGTTGCGTGCTTCGCCGTAGACCAGGATGAAAACCCTGAAAAGGCGTTATAAGGTCTGGAAGGCAGTGCGCATATTGCGAGATTGCCTGGTGAAGGGAATAAACAGAAAAGCGTAGTATCGACGCCAGGCCGGGTTCGCCCGGTCAGGCGCAATGTTGCGGGGGCTTGATCCCCGGCGGCATTGGTTGCTGGAAAGAGAAAACCCCCGCGCGTTGAGAGGTTTAACCTGACAACATAACGGGGGCTAATCTTGACTCTAGACAATTCAAGAATAGCCGCGAACTGTTGTCATTTCAAGCAAGGCGGCTATATGACGTTCGCACAACTCTGTGTGATCTTCTGGCACGATCTGGCAGCGCCGATTCTGGTGGGGATTATCACCACCGCAATCGTGAGCGGGTGGCGTAACCGGAGATAATATGCAGGCGGGCGTCAGGCTGTCGAGATGGCAACGCGCGCCCGAATCGGGCCGCAGGGGTAACATCCTGCGGCCTTTTTTGCTTACTGCGGATACGGCACCCAGTCGCCACCGTTCAGGCGAACGTACGGTTTACCCTGGTACTGCATCACCACGGCGTTGGAGTTCTCGGAGACCGGCGCCGTTTGCGGCAGGCTGTTGGTGTAGGCCTGCCAGTCCACGCTATCTTCATTAAACATCTTACCGTCAACGGCGCGGGCAACCAGTTCCGAGACCGCAAGGTAGCTGCTCGGCTGATCGATAACGATCGGCGCGCCCTGATGCGGTGCTTTCATACCGAAGAATTTCACCGCGGCGGGAACATGCGTAATAGACGGGCTAGGAATATCGCGCAGGCCAGAAACCTGCATTTTATCGCCCTGCAGCGCCGCGCCGTGTTCCGGCACCACAACCACCATCACTTTACGCCCCGATTTTTCCAGCTCGGTAAAGAAGGTATCCAGCTCGTCAAACAGCTTCTGCGCACGCGCTTTGTAATCGGCTGTTTTGCTCTGGCCCTGATAGTGGTTACCGTCGTGGAGCGGCAGAATGTTGAAGAAGGTTGCGGTACGTTTTTCCGCGCCCTGGCCTTCCGACTCCTGCCAGCGTTTCAGGACGGCAAGGTCGTCATATACCGGTGAGCCGTCGAACGAGAGCAGGTTAATCGGCAGTTTGCTTTGATCCATCAACGGGCTTTGCACACCCCCGTTATCACGTATCTCTTTCAGGAAGCCACCGAAGACGCCGTTGTGATCCAGCATCAGTTGCTGCGCGAAGCCCAGTTTGCTCAGGTTATCGAACAGGTAGCACTGATTACCGGCGGGCTGATACAGATTGGTATGCGACGCTTGACCGCAACTGGCGCGCAGCAGACGAATCGCCGCCGGGCCGCTATAGGACGTGGCTGAGTTGAAGTTAGTAAAGCGAATATCAAAGTGCGACCACAGCGGGTGCTGCATCAGACCAGCCGCTTCAATATCGGCGTTCGAGAGCGAGCAGATGTTGATCACCAGCAGTTCAAAAGGCTGGGCATCGGCAGGCAACGCATCGGGGAATTTGGTCGAGCGCTTTTCTTCCGATTGATAGAAACTGCTCAGCCAGGCATTAAGATTGGCGGAAGTCGGCGGTGCGGTTTGCGCCGGAATATCACCCACAACCGGCGTATTGCCCGCCGTAGCGACCGTCGCGGCAGCCGTGCCGCCGGTGGTGGTGACGGTATTGGTCGGCTGACCGCCGGGGAACAGGCTAAAGGAAGGGCCAACCAGCGTAATCAGATTCAGCCAGACCATCGCCGCGACCACAAACACCGTCACGCGGATCCACTGGGTTAAGAACAGCCAGGCGACCAGCAGCACAAAGAAGGCGCCAACCATCTGCCAGTTGATAAAGCGGGTGACCAGATCCCACATATAGTCCGCGCTGAAGCCCGCAATTTGCGAGCCCTGGCTCATAATACTTTCCGGACCAGGCAGCCATGTATCATGCCAGAAGAGGGCAAAGCCTATCGGAATGGCAATCCAGTTGCGCCACTTATGCAGACGGCGATTGGGCAGTGGAAACAGCAGAAACGCCATAAACACCAGGTTCTGCATGGCGTGAAAATTGAGGTAACCGGCCCACAGCAGGCCAAATTTTACCAGGAAATAGAAGTTCCAGCCGGACAAGCCGCGCCAGTATTGCCAGAGTGGCGATGAGGCCGTGGCGGTTTGGGTTGATTGGGTCATTTTTCTGTTTTCGCTCTGGAACTTGAACCCCGGCGCAGGACGCCAGCAGGTTTAACATAACGCGGTTTAAAGAACATCAGCCGGAAGGCGTTTTCGATGCGGCGTTGATAGTGGCGTGTCAAATATCCCAGCGGGAAGAAGAGCAGCGCGCACAAGACAACTAACTGAATAATATCGCTTATCGACATCATGTTGGTTGTTCTCCCGTATCGGTGGATAAACGATGCGGTTCCGGATAACGGCGCCAGTGTCGGCCATCGTGCGTGGCGTTGATAATTTTGCCCGGCTGGGTGGTCACTGGCAGCGGTTTCGTCCAGCTTTCCGGTTTCACGTCCTGCATATTCACCAGTTCTGCCGCGATTTGCTTATCTTCAAACCAAATTACCCGGTTAGAAAAAATGTCGCCCGTTGGCAGTGGGAAAATATGGTTCAGGGCGATATCAAGATCGTTGACCCGACAAAAGGATAAAAAGATCATCAGCCGCTTATCCGCAATGGTAGCAATATCCCCCATACGGTGCGGGCGGCACAGGGTCAGCGCTTGTTCAACACGTAAGCCCGGTGCCGGACGCAGCGCGACGAGCACGCCTTTACCATCGGCTGGGAGCAGCGGATTGTTGACGATTTTTTGCACCGCCTCGCAGAACACATCCCACTTCTGGTAGCCTTTGAGCTTCAATGGTTCGGTATTACTAAACAGCGTAGCCAAATCTTCAGGCACGCGGCGGCTGAATTGCTGATTTTGCACGCTTTCAATTAACGTCAGGCAGCGCGAAAGCGCCGAACTGTGCGAGATAACCAGGTTTGCACCGCAGCTTAGCAGTAGACGCTCATCGGTGGCGCGCAGACTGGGCACGCTTTCACGCACCACGATTTTAATTGCCGTACCGCGCTGACGCCGTAGCGTGTGAATATATCGCGCGAGCTGTTCAATCTGGCTGTTCTGGCCCATAACGAAAATAATCGTCGCGGCCTGTGCGCTGCGCGCGGCATTAAAGACGGCGTCATTGGTATCGAATACCGTCCAGTGTTCAGAAAGGGGCGGAGCGCCTTCCAGAAAGGCGATATTGCTGAACACTTCCTTTTCATCCGTGCGCGGCTGAACATTTGCCAGTTCTTCCTGAACTAATTCCAGGCCGTTATCATGTTGCCTAACGAGAAGCTGCTGACGGGCGCTTACGCCTTTTTCATTCGCCCAAAAAGCAATGTCAAAAAGCAGCCCATCGCCCTGATAACGTAAACTTGCCAGACCGGCAAGTGAACCGTACTCACTTAACAAACGCGAGGTTTGCGCATCAGAATTGTTTCCGGGGCTGAGAATCAGAAGGGTGCAACAATGGTATTTAACCCACTTATTGGATTTACGAAGCCAATCATGAAATTTTTCTGGAGGAATATTTTTCCATGCATTATTGCTGCATAAAACCACAATCAGGAAATTTGTAGGATCGAGAGAGCAGAGTAAATCGCGGCGCATAAAGTATAGACTACTTTCATTTTCCTGCATGGAAAAAAGATCTATTTTTTGAGGCCCGCGGTCTTCTTCTAACCTTATGATTTTCTTTGGATCTGAACCCATGCATACCACCGCGACCCGCGCCTCTTTTTGTTGCGCGGCAAGGGTTTGGTTTAGCAGGCTGACAGCGTCTTCATGGCGATCGGTATTAACCCACCAAACGCCACCGGTCGGCACGTGACTGACTTCGTCCCATAATGACTGAATACCAATAGAAAATATGGGGTTCATCGTGTCCTTCTTTTTGCGGATTTGCCTGCATATCAGTTTACTAGCGAAAGCAGTAGAATAAACCTAAGATTGAAATTAAATAACATCAGATTTAGCATGTAAACGAATTTCAGGAAAAGCTTGCTTAGCACCGTAGCGTAGTTCCTGGTTTATTCCATAGGGATCGACAAAAATGCCGGATAATGAACCCATGACTTCGTCAGATTCGACGCTCGGTTATACATTTCAGAATGACTTCCTGGCGTTGAGCCGGGCATTTTCTTTGCCAGATATTGATTACACCGATATTTCTCAGCGCGAACAACTCGCCGCAGCTTTTAAGCGTTGGCCTTTGCTGGCTGAGTTTGCAGATCAAATAGTCGAACAAAAATAAGGAAGCCATAATGGCCATTCTGGGATTACAGGGCTTGCGTGGCGGAGTGGGGACCACTTCCGTTACGGCGGCGCTAGCCTGGTCATTACAACTACTTGGCGAATCGGTGCTGGTGATTGACGCCTGCCCCGACAATTTGCTGCGCCTGTCATTTAATGACGAGATAGCCCATAAAGGCGGCTGGGCGCGCGCGGTGCTTGACGGTGAAGACTGGCGCGACGCCGGGATGCGTTACACCTCGCTAATCGATGTTTTGCCGTTTGGCACGCTGACGCCGGGCGAGCGTGAAAACGTGTTGTCGCTGGCAGATCAACTTGCTGAAATCACCGCCATTGCCGAAGCGCTCGAGCGTAAAGGAGAGTATCGCTGGATCCTCCTCGACCTGCCGCACGGCTTTTATCCGTGGACGCAATCTCTGATGGCGGCCTGCCACCATACACTGATGATTGTCCAGCCCGACACCAACTGTCACGTGCGCCTGCATCAGCAGGCGCTGCCGGTAAATGCCCATATCCTGATTAACGACCTGCGCGTCGGCAGCCAGCTTCAGGAAGATCTGTATCAGGTATGGCTGCAAACCCAACGTCGCCTGCTGCCGATTGCCGTCCATCGCGATGAAGCGATGGCCGAGTGTATGGCGGCGAAACAACCGCTGGGCGAATATCGCCATGACTCGCTGGCAGCGGAAGAGATCCTGACGCTGGCGAGCTGGTGTTTGCTGCATTACGCCGGTGTTCGTGCTCCAGAGGAGTCGGCATCATGATTCGCCTGAGCGCCTGGCTGTTTGCCCCGGAAGCCTATGCGCGCCTTCATGCACGTTATCAGGGCTACCGGCGCGCGGGCGCATCTCGTTTTAGCGCGTCGCTGGGCTGCTTTTGGGTGGTACTGGTGTGGGCGTTTATTCCGCTTGAACAGGCGAACTGGCAGCGGCTGATCGCCCGCCAGGATGAGCTTTATCCCCATATTGATGCTGAGCGTCCGCGTCCGCTCGACCCGCTACGCTATCTGCTGCAAAGCGTGTGGCTGCTGGCGACAAAGCGGCCTGAGCCGGCGAAGCGTCCTGGCTGGCGATCGCTTGCGGCGGTGCAGGGCGTGATGGGGCGCTATCATCAGTGGGTCGAGGCGATTCCGGCGAAGGTCAACGCGCGAACCGGGCATCTCGATAGCCACAAAGAGCTGGCGCACATCAACCCTAAAATCCGCCGTATCGTGTTGGGCGTGGTGGTGACGCTGTCGCTCGCGCTGGCGCTCATCTGTATCACCCAACCCTTTAATCCACTGTCTCAGTTCATCTTTTTAATGTTGCTGTGGGGCGTGGCGCTGCTGGTCAGACGCATCCCAGGGCGCTTCTCGGCATTGATGCTGATTGTACTGTCGCTCACCGTGTCCTGCCGCTATATCTGGTGGCGCTACACCTCGACGCTGAACTGGAACGATCCGGTGAGCCTGGTGTGTGGCCTCATTCTGCTGTTCGCTGAAACCTACGCGTGGATTGTGCTGGTTCTGGGGTATTTCCAGGTTGTCTGGCCGCTCAACCGCCAGCCCGTTCCGCTGCCAAAAGATATGAACCAGTGGCCAACGGTCGATATCTTTGTGCCGACCTACAACGAAGACCTCAACGTGGTGAAGAACACGGTCTACGCGTCGCTGGGTATCGACTGGCCGAAGGATAAAGTGTCAATCTGGATACTGGATGACGGTAACCGCCCTGAGTTTCGTCAGTTTGCGAAAGATGTCGGCGTCGAGTATGTGGCGCGTAGCACCCATGAGCATGCGAAAGCCGGGAACATCAACAATGCGCTGAAGCTGGCGAAAGGCGAATTCGTGTCGATTTTTGACTGCGACCACGTGCCAACGCGCTCGTTCCTGCAAATGACCATGGGCTGGTTCCTGAAGGATAAAAAGCTGGCGATGATGCAGACGCCGCACCACTTCTTCTCGCCCGATCCGTTTGAACGTAACCTGGGTCGTTTTCGTAAAACGCCGAACGAAGGCACGCTGTTCTATGGCCTGGTGCAGGATGGTAACGACATGTGGGATGCGACCTTCTTCTGCGGTTCCTGTGCCGTCATTCGCCGTAAACCGCTCGATGAAATTGGCGGCATCGCCGTGGAAACGGTGACGGAAGATGCGCACACCTCGTTGCGTTTACACCGTCTGGGCTACACCTCTGCGTATATGCGTCTTCCACAGGCGGCGGGGTTGGCGACGGAGAGTCTATCCGCGCATATCGGCCAACGTATTCGTTGGGCGCGCGGAATGGTGCAAATCTTCCGCCTGGATAACCCCTTGTTTGGCAAAGGGTTAAAATTCGCGCAGCGGCTCTGTTACGTCAACGCCATGTTCCACTTCTTGTCCGGCGTGCCGAGGCTTATCTTCCTCACCGCACCGCTCGCTTTCCTGTTGCTGCACGCCTACATCATCTACGCTCCGGCGCTGATGATCGCGCTGTTTGTACTGCCGCACATGATCCACGCCAGCCTGACCAACTCGAAGATTCAGGGCAAATACCGCCACTCCTTCTGGAGCGAAATCTACGAAACGGTACTGGCGTGGTATATCGCGCCGCCAACGCTGGTAGCGTTGATTAACCCGCACAAAGGCAAATTCAACGTCACGGCGAAAGGCGGGCTGGTGAAAGAGGAGTATGTCGACTGGGTGATTTCCCGGCCATACATCTATCTTGTTTTACTCAACCTTGTGGGCGTGGCGTTTGGTATCTGGCGCTTTATGTACGGCCCGGAAGATGAAATTCTCACGGTCTGGGTCAGCCTGATATGGGTCTTCTACAACCTGATTATCCTCGGCGGCGCGGTGGCCGTTTCGGTGGAAAGTAAACAGGTTCGCCGCTCGCATCGCGTAGAGATCAAAATGCCTGGCGCAATTGCCCGCGAAGACGGTCATCTCTTCTCCTGTACGGTGCATGACTTCTCCGATGGCGGCGTGGGGATCAAAATTAACGGCGACGCACAGGTGCTCGAAGAGCAGAAAGTGAATCTGCTGCTCAAGCGTGGCCAGCAGGAGTACGTCTTCCCGACGCAAGTGGTGCGCGTGATTGGTAGCGAAGTTGGTCTCAAACTGTTACCGATGACCACCCGTCAGCATATCGATTTTGTTCAATGTACCTTCGCGCGTGCCGATACCTGGGCGCTCTGGCAGGACAGCTATCCGGAAGATAAACCACTGGAAAGCCTGCTGGATATTCTCAAGCTCGGTTTCCGGGGCTATCGCCATCTGGCGGAATTCGCCCCTCCGTTTGCAAAAGTAATTTTCCGTACGCTCACTTCGCTGGTGGCCTGGGTGGCTTCTTTTGTCCCGCGTCGCCCTGAGCGTGAAGCTGTGCAGCCGCACTCACAGCCGGTTATGGCTCAACAATAATGATGATTACACGATGAAAAGAAAACTCTCCTGGATTTGTGCAGTGGCGATGGGAATGGGCAGCTTGCTGCCTGCGACAACCTGGTCTGAACCGACGACCGCAACGCCGGTCATGCCGCCTGCTCAGGAGAGCGCGACGACGCCTGCTGCTGCGCCGTCTGATGCTTCACCCGTGGTGGTGGAAAGCGTGCCATCGCGCGATGTTAAACTCACCTTCGCGCAAATTGCGCCGCCGCCGGGCAGCATGGTGCTGCGCGGCGCGAATCCTAATGGCTCTATTGAATTTGGTATGCGCAGCGACGAAGTCGTGTCGAAAGCCTTGCTGAATCTCACCTATACGCCATCGCCATCGCTTCAGCCGGTATTGTCGCAACTGAAGGTGTATCTGAATGAAGAGCTGATGGACGTGCTGCCGGTCACCAAAGAGCAATTGGGGAAAAAGGTCAGCGCGCAAATTCCTATCGACCCGCTCTATATCACCGACTTTAACCGCGTGCGTCTGGAGTTTGTCGGCCACTACCGTGACGTCTGTGAAAACCCGGCCAACACCACCGTCTGGCTGGACGTGGGCCGTAACAGTTCGCTGGATTTAACCTATCAGGCGCTGAATGTGCGTAACGATCTGTCGCACTTCCCGGTTCCATTCTTTGATTCTCGCGATAACCGCCCCTTAACGTTGCCGATCGTTTTTGCGGCGACGCCGGATCTGCAACAGCAGCAGGCGGCGGGGATTGTCGCCTCGTGGTTTGGTTCGCGTGCGGGCTGGCGTGGGCAAAACTTCCCGGTCAGCTACAACACGCTGCCGGATAAAAATGCCATTGTCTTTGCCACCAACGACAAGCGCCCTGATTTCCTGCGCGATCATCCGCCGGTGAAAGCTCCGACGATCGAGATGATCAACCATCCCAACGATCCTTACGTCAAGCTGCTGGTGATCATGGGTCGCGATGATAAAGACCTGCTGATGGCCGCGAAAGGCATTGCTCAGGGCAATATCTTGTTCCGTGGCGACAGCGTGGTGGTGGATGATGTGAAACCGTTGCTGGCACGTGTGCCGTACGATGCGCCGAACTGGGTGCGTACCGATCGTCCGGTGACGTTTGGTGAGCTGAAAACCTATGAGCAACAACTGCAATCCACCGGGCTGGAACCGGCGTCCATTAACGTGGCGCTGAATCTGCCGCCGGATCTCTACCTGCTGCGCAGCAATGGTATCGATATGGACCTCAAATATCGCTTTACCATGCCTGCGGTGAAAGACAGTTCGCGAATGGATATCAGCCTGAACGATCAGTTCCTGCAGTCGTTTAACCTTAACAGCACCCAGGAAGTGAGTAGTCTGCTGCTGCGTCTGCCAGTATTGCAGGGGTTAGTTGACGGTAAAAACGAAGTGACCATTCCGGCGCTGCGCCTGGGCGCAATGAACCAGCTGCGCTTCGACTTCCAGTATATGAACCCGATGCCGGGCGGCTCGATTGATAACTGTATTACCTTCCAGCCGGTGCAGAACCATGTAGTGATTGGCGATGACTCGACGATCGACTTCTCCAACTACTATCACTTCCTGGCGATGCCTGACCTGCGCGCGTTTGCCAACGCGGGCTTCCCGTTCAGCCGTATGGCGGATCTCTCTGACACCACCGTGGTGATGCCGAAAAACCCGACCGTTGAACAGGTGACCACGCTGTTGAATACCGTGGGTGAGATGGGCGCACAGACCGGCTTCCCGGCGATGAACGTCACGCTCGCCGATGAGGGCAGCGACATTCAGGGCAAAGATACCGACCTGCTGCTGATTGGCTCTATTCCGCAAAAACTGAAAAACGACAAGCAGATTGACCTGCTGGTCGACGCCACGAAGAGCTGGGTGAAAACGCCGCTGCGTCATCATGACCTGCCGAGCATCTATCTTGATGAAAACGAACGTAAGCCGAACGTGCAGACGGACGTCACCTCCTCCGGCCCGATGGCGGCGATAGTCGGTTTCCAGTCGCCGTATAACGATCAACGCAGTGTGGTTGCGCTACTGGCGGACAGCCCGCGCGGTTATGAACTGCTGAACGGCGCACTGAACGACAGCGGCAAGCGCGCGGCGATGTTTGGTTCGGTGTCGGTGATTCGCGAATCGGGCGTAAGCAGCCTGCGCGTGGGCGATGTGTATTACGTCGGTCACCTGCCATGGTTTGAGCGCCTGTGGTTTGCCCTCTCTAACCATCCGATTCTGCTGGCGCTGTTTGCCGCTATCAGCATCGTATTGCTGGCGTGGGTACTGTGGCGACTGCTGCGCATTATCAGCCGCCGTCGACTGGATCCTGAAGACGAGTAAGCCGTGATGAAAAGCGTACGCTGGATAGTTTTGCTGTTAGCGCTGGGCACAATGATACAGGCCCGGGCGGCCTGTAACTGGCCTGCCTGGGATCAGTTCAAAAAAGACTATGTCAGTGCTGAAGGGCGCGTCATCGACCCGAGCGATGCGCGCAAAATTACCACTTCCGAAGGGCAGAGCTACGCATTGTTCTTCGCGCTGGCGGCTAACGATCGCGAAACGTTCGGCAAACTGTTCGACTGGACGCAGAACAACCTGGCGCAGGGTGACCTGAAAAGCACGCTGCCCGCCTGGCTGTGGGGCAAGAAAGAGGACAACACCTGGACGGTGCTGGATACCAACTCCGCGTCCGATTCTGACGTCTGGATCGCCTGGTCGCTGCTGGAAGCAGGCCGCCTGTGGAAGAACGCGAACTATACCGAAACCGGGAAAGCGTTACTCTCGCGCATTGCCCGTGAAGAGGTGGTGAACGTGCCGGGGCTGGGCTCGATGCTGCTGCCGGGCAAAATTGGTTTTGCCGAAGCGAATAGCTGGCGTTTTAACCCAAGCTACCTCCCGCCGCAACTGGCAAGTTATTTCACCCGCTTTGGCGCGCCGTGGACGACGCTGCGTGAAACCAACCAGCGTCTGCTGATGGAAACGGCCACGAAAGGTTATTCGCCCGACTGGGTGAATTACGAGAAAGGCAAGGGCTGGCAGAAGCAGAGCAAAACGCCACTGGTGGGCGGTTATGACGCCATCCGCGTCTATTTGTGGGTGGGCATGATGCACAACAGCGACCCGCAAAAAGCCCGTCTGTTAACCCGATTTAAAGCGATGGCGGCGCAGACCGCCCGCGAAGGCGTTCCGCCGGAAAAAGTCGACACCCTCACTGGCAACGTGACCGGCAATGGCCCGGTAGGCTTTTCTGCCTCACTGCTGCCGTTCCTACAGGATCGCGATGCGCAGGCCGTTCAGCGCCAGCGCGTGGCCGACAACTTCCCTGGCGCAGACGCCTATTACAGCTATGTCCTGACCCTCTTTGGCCAGGGCTGGGACCAACACCGTTTTCGCTTCAGCGCCCGCGGTGAATTACTACCTGACTGGGGCCAGGAATGCGCAAGTTCACACTAAGTTTACTCACTTTCTCGTTAGGTATTACGCTGGCTCCGGCGAGTTATGCCGCGCCTTCCGCGCAGGAACAACTGCTCAATCAGGTACGTTTGGGGGAAGCCAGCAAGCGCGAAGATATTGTGCAGCAGTCGCTGTATCGCCTGGAGCTGATTGACCCAAATAATCCGCAGGTTCTCGCCGCGCGATTGCGTTACATGCTGCGTCAGGGCGATACCGCCGGGGCGCAGAAACAACTTGAGCGGCTGAAAACGCTGGCACCCAATTCAACGGAATACAACGCCTCGCGTACAGAGCTTTTGTTGAATTCGGCGGAAGGTCGCCAGGCGCTGCAACAGGCGCGTCTGCTGGCGACTACCGGCCATGCCGATGAAGCCATCGCGGCCTATGAGAAAGCGTTTAACGGCCCGCCGCCGGACGGTGACTATGCGGTTGAGTACTGGACGACGGCGCTGAAAATTCCGGCGCGCCACAATAATGCGCTGGCACGTCTGCAGGCGCTGAATAAGCAGATGCCGGGCAACGTCACGCTGCAATCCACTCTGGCGCGCACGTTGCTGGCGGATAACCGTCGCGACGACGCGTTTGCCGTGCTGGAACAGATGGCGAAATCCTCCAACGGGCGCAATGAAGCGGGCGATGTCTGGTTCAATGCCATTAAAGATCAGCCACCGAGCCAGGCGAGCGTGCAATCGCTTCAGCGTTTCCTGCAAATTTTCACTACCGGCGAGCAGGCGGATGACGCCCGTGGCTTGCTGGCTGAACAACAGAAAACCCTGTCTGATCCTACCGTTCGCGCGAAGAGCGAAGCCGCTGCCGCGCTGGCGTCAGGCAATGCCGCGTCTGCCATTGCGGATTTGCAACGCGCTGTAGCAACAAACAACAAAGATGCCGACGCTATCGGTACGCTCGGCGAAGCCTATTCACAGAAAGGCGACCGCGCGCGTGCGGTAGCGCAACTGCAAAAAGCGATTGCCCTCGACCCGCAAAACACCAGCCGCAGCAAGTGGGATAGCCTGCTGAAAACCAACCGCTACTGGCTGTTGATTCAGCAGGGCGATGCGGCGTTGAAGGCAAACAATCCGGCGCAGGCGCAAACGTATTACCAGCAGGCACAGCGGGTGGATAACAGCGACAGCTATGCGATTCTTGGGTTGGGCGACGTCGCTGCCGCACGGAAGGATTACCCGACGGCGGAAGGCTACTATAAACAAACCCTGCGCATGGACAGAGATAACAATCTCGCCGTGCGTGGCCTGGCGAATGTATACCGGGCGCAGTCTCCCGAGAAAGCGACCGCTTACATTCAGTCGTTACCCGCCGCACAGCGTCGCAGCATTGATGATATTGAACGCGGCCTGACTAACGATCGCCTTGAACAGCAGGCGGAAACGCTTGAGAGCCAGGGCCAGTGGGCGCAGGCCGCCGAGGTTCAGCGTCAGCGTCTGGCGCTCAACCCGGACAGCGTCTGGATAACCTATCGTCTGGCGAAAGACCTCGACAGCGCGGGCAAGCGCGGTGAAGCCGATTCGCTGATGCGCAATCTGGCGCAGAAGCAAGCCAAAGACCCGGATCAGGTGTATGCCTACAGCCTGTATCTCTCCAGCACCGACCGTGATGCTGCCGCCATTTCCCATTTAGGTACGCTGCCACGCAGTCAGTGGAACAGCAATATTCAGGAGCTCTCAGACCGCCTGCACGTTGCGAAGACGATGCAGGAGGCGAACCGGCTGCGTGACGCCGGTCAGGAGAAACAGGCGATTGCGCTTCTGCGCAAACAACCCGCATCTACGCGAATCACGTTGACCCTCGCCGACTGGGCAGAGCAGCGCGGCGATGCGCCGCAGGCTATCGCGCTCTACAACGAGGTGCTGAGCAAAGAGCCGCAGAATGACGATGCGCGACTGGGGCTGGCCGAGCTTTATTTAGCGCAGGGCGATAAAGCCGCCGCGCGTGCGCAACTGGCACAACTCTCCACTACGGGCGAAGCGCCATCGATGGGTATGCAGCGGCGTATTGCGCTGGTGCAGTCTGGCCTCGGTGAAAACGAAAAAGCGCGTAATACCTTTAACACGTTGGCACAGCAGGCGAAATCTCAGCCGCCGTCAATGGACAGCGCGCTGGTGCTACGCGATGCGGCACGTTTTCAGGCGCAGGACGGCAATCCGCAGCAGGCGCTGGAAACCTATAAAGACACGATGGTCGCCACCGGTATTACGCCGACGCGACCGCAGGATAACGACACCTTCACCCGCCTGACGCGCAACGATGCCAGCGATGACTGGCTTAAGCGCGGCGTACGAAGTGACGCAGCCGATCTCTATCGCCAGCAAGATCTCAACGTGACACTGGAACATGATTACTGGGGCTCCAGCGGCACGGGCGGGTATTCAGCCCTGAAAGCACATACCACCATGCTTCAGGTGGATGCGCCGCTCTCAGACGGGCGGATGTTCTTCCGCTCCGACTGGGTGAACATGAACGTTGGCAGCTTCTCGCGTAAAAGTGATGGCAGCTACGCACCGGACTGGGGTACCTGTGGCATTAAAGATCACGCCTGTCGCGGTGGCGCGAGCGCAAGCGATAACGGCGTCAGCGTAGCGGTGGGCTGGAAAAACGACACCTGGAGCGGCGATATCGGTACCACGCCGATGGGCTTTAACGTGGTCGATGTGGTCGGCGGCCTGAGCTACAGCAGCAAAGCGGGTCCGATTGGTTACACTCTCGAAGGTCACCGTCGCCCGATCTCCAGTTCGCTGCTGGCCTTTGGTGGCCAGCAGGATAACAGCAAAGAGGGACACACCGGCAAGAAATGGGGCGGGGTACGCGCCGACGGTGGCGTGCTCAGCCTGAGTTATGACAAAGGCGAAGCCAACGGTGTATGGGCGTCGCTGGGCGCGGATCAGTTAACCGGCAAGAACGTTGACGATAACTGGCGCGTGCGCTGGATGACCGGTTACTACTACAAGGTGATTAATGAAAATAATCGCCGGGTGACGGTCGGCCTGAATAACATGATTTGGCATTATCAGAAGGATCTGAGCGGCTATACCCTCGGTCAGGGGGGATACTACAGCCCGCAAGAGTATGTGTCGTTTGCCGTGCCGGTGACCTGGCGTCAGCGCACGGAGAACTGGTCGTGGGAGCTCGGCGGTTCGGTATCGTGGTCGCATTCGCGCACCAAGTCTCAGGCCAGCTATCCGCTGATGAATCTGATCCCGCCCGACTGGCGGGAAAACGCCAGCCAGGATAGCAGCAGTGGCGGCAGCAGTCAGGGCTTCGGTTACACCGCGCGTGCGCTGGTCGAACGTCGGGTGACCTCAAACTGGTTTGTTGGCGCGGCGGTGGATATTCAGGAAGCGAAGGATTACACCCCAAGCCATGCGTTGCTGTATGTGCGTTACTCAGCGGCAGGCTGGCAGGGCGATCTGGATATGCCGCCTCAGCCACTGGTTCCTTATGCTGACTGGTGATTTTAATCGCTGAAATTAACCGGCAACTGTCACGAAATCCATTCTCTTAGCGTATAATCGGCCCGCGAAGCATAATATTTTGTTACGTTATCGCGGGCTTTGTCCTGTTTTGTTGCGCATCTGATATCTGCACAGTAGGCTTTTGCGTTTTCTGTTGCGGATCGTCGTTTTGTCGGCCTGTTCCTTTTTGGTCACCTTTTGACTTTGTCATCGACCTCGTTATCCTCATGACGGGCAGTGCGTTAAGTTTTTAGTGGAGAATTCTTTTGCGCGTCAGCCGTTCACTTACTATCAAACAAATGGCAATGGTTGCAGGCGTAACCATGGTGTTCGTGTTTGTCTTTTGTTTCATTCTGCTTTTTCACTTTGTGCAGCAGAACCGCTATAACACGGCCACGCAACTTGAAAGCATCGCCCGTTCTGTTCGCCAGCCGCTCTCGGCGGCTATTCTCAAGGCCGATATCCCGGAAGCGGAAACCATTCTTGGCCGCATTCAGCCCTCCGGCATTGTGAGCCGGGCCGATGTGGTGTTGCCTAACCAGTTTCAGGCGCTGCGCATGAGCTTTATCCCGGAACGCCCGGTTCCGGTGATGATCACCCGTATTTTTGAGCTACCGGTGCAAATTTCGCTGCCGCTCTATTCGCTGGAACGCCCGGCAAATCCACAGCCGCTGGCTTATCTGGTGCTTCAGTCCGATTCATACCGCATGTACAAATTTGTAATGAGCGCCCTTGCTACGTTAGTGACTGCTTACTTACTTTTAGTGCTGATCCTCACCGTGGCGCTGACGTGGAGTATTAACCGCCTGATTGTGCGTCCGCTGCGCGCGATTGCCAATGAACTGAACGACCTCTCGCCGGAAGAGCGCGTGGGGCATCAGCTCGCGCTGCCGCGTCTGCATCACGACGATGAAATTGGCAAAATGGTGCGCAGCTACAACCGCCATCAGCAGCTCGCTTTGCGCCAGTATGATGAGCTTTGCAGCCGTGCGACGCGTTTCCCGGTTTCCGAGTTACCCAACAAAGCCTTCTTACTGGCGTTGCTTGAGCGAACCGTCAGCCAGCAGAAAACCACCGCGCTGTTGATGGTGGCGTGCGAGACCTTGCAGGACACGGCAGGCGTATTGAAAGAAGAGCAGCGCGAAATGCTGCTGCTGACCCTGGTTGAGAAGCTGAAACAGGTGATTTCGCCGCGCATGGTGCTGGCGCAGATCAGCGCCTATGACTTCGCCATTCTGGCCGAAGGTGTCACCGAGCCGTGGCACGCCATCACATTAGGTCAGCAAGTACTCACTGTCATGAATGAGCGTTTGCCGTTGCAGGGTATTCAACTGCGCCCAACCGCAAGCGTCGGTATCGCCATGTTTGAAGGTGGACTGAGCGCCGAGCAACTCTATCGTCGCGCGATTTCGGCGGCCTTTAGCGCGCGCCGTAAGGGTAAAAATCAGATTGAGTTTTTTAACCCGGAGCAGATGGAAAAAGCGCAAAAACGCCTGACCCAGGAGAGCGATATTCTCTCGGCGCTGGAACACCATCAGTTTGCTGTCTGGTTACAGCCGCAAATCGATACCGAGACCGGCAAGGTGTGCAGCGCGGAAGTGTTGCTGCGCCAGCAGCAGGGGAATGGCGATTGGGAGTTGCCAAACGACCTGATCGACACCATTGAATCCTGCGGGCTGATGGTGACCGTCGGCCATTGGGTGCTGGAAGAGGCGTGTCGCCTGCTCTCCGCGTGGCAGAAGCGCGGCATCATGCTGCCGCTGTCGGTCAATCTCTCTGCTCTGCAACTGATGCATCACAACATGGTGCCGGACATGCTGGCGCTGCTCGAACGCTACCGCATTGCACCGGGCACGCTGGTGCTGGAAGTGACTGAAAGCCGCAGCATTGACGATCCCAAAGCCGCTGTAGCGATTCTGCGCCCGTTGCGCAATGCTGGCGTGCGTATCGCGCTGGATGATTTCGGCATGGGCTATGCGGGGCTCCAGCAGCTTCAGCATATGAAGTCGCTGCCGGTGGATATCCTCAAAATCGACAAGCTGTTTGTGGATACCCTGCCGGAAGATGCCAGTATGGTGGCGGCGATTATTCAACTCGCGCGTAGCCTGAATTTGCGCCTGGTGGCGGAAGGCGTAGAGACGCAGGAACAATATGCGTGGCTGAAAGAAGCGAAAGTGGATGTGTTGCAGGGCTTCCTGTTCGCGCGTGCGGTATCACCGGAAAGTTTTGAGCAGGACTACCTGCCGGATGCGGCGGTGAAACCCGATTGAAAATGATTGCGCAGTTGTGCGAGTCAGCTCAAGTTTTTTAACAATTCAGTTGCAAATAAGGCTATATATATTTCCGTAATGTTTCGTGGGTGTTATTTTGAGGTCACAAGTTGGGTAATCCCCTACCTGGTTTGTGGTTTTATCTTAAGGACATCCTATGAAAACCTCTTTCTTCAAAAGCCTCTACGTGCAGGTTCTGACCGCCATCGTCATCGGTGTGCTGTTGGGACACTACTACCCTGAGTTAGGCGCGCAAATGAAACCGCTTGGCGATGCGTTCGTTAAGCTGATTAAAATGATCATCGCGCCTGTCATCTTTTGTACCGTCGTGACCGGTATTGCCGGGATGGAAAGCATGAAGGCGGTAGGGCGCACCGGTGCGGTGGCGCTACTCTACTTCGAAGTGGTCAGTACCATTGCGCTGATAATCGGCCTGATTATAGTAAACCTGGTGCAACCCGGTGCGGGCATGAACGTTGATCCGGCAAGCCTGGATGCAGGGGCGGTTGCGGTGTATGCCGAGCAGGCGAAGGATCAGGGCATCGTCGCCTTTATCCTGGATATCATTCCTTCCAGCGTGATTGGCGCGTTCGCCAGCGGTAACATTCTGCAGGTGCTGCTGTTTGCGGTGCTGTTTGGTTTTGCGCTACATCGTCTGGGCAGCAAGGGCCAGCTGATTTTTAACGTTATCGAGAGCTTCTCGCAGGTTATCTTCGGCATCATCAACATGATTATGCGCCTGGCACCCATTGGGGCTTTCGGGGCCATGGCCTTCACCATCGGTAAGTACGGCGTGGGCACGCTGGTGCAACTCGGTCAGTTGATCATCTGCTTCTACATCACCTGTATTCTGTTCGTGGTGGTGGTACTGGGTTCTATCGCCAGGGCGACCGGCTTTAGCATCTTCAAATTTATCCGCTACATCCGTGAAGAGCTGCTGATTGTGCTGGGGACATCGTCCTCCGAATCGGCGCTGCCGCGTATGCTGGACAAGATGGAGAAACTGGGTTGTAAGAAATCGGTGGTGGGGCTGGTAATACCGACGGGATACTCGTTTAACCTCGACGGCACCTCAATTTACCTGACGATGGCGGCGGTGTTTATCGCCCAGGCGACCAACAGCCACATGGATATCTTCCATCAAATCACCCTGCTGGTGGTGCTGTTGCTCTCCTCCAAAGGGGCGGCGGGTGTCACCGGAAGCGGGTTTATCGTGCTGGCGGCAACCATTTCCGCCGTGGGGCATTTACCGGTAGCCGGCCTGGCGCTGATTCTGGGTATCGACCGCTTTATGTCGGAAGCGCGCGCGTTGACTAACCTGATTGGTAACGGCGTGGCAACCATTGTGGTGGCAAAACGCGTTAAGCAGCTCGACCAGCAACAACTGGATGATGTGCTGAATAATCGTACGCCAGCCAACAAACCGCACGAATTATCCTCTTAAATCCTCATCTTATGCTCGCGCTCCCTTGCTGGAGTGCGGGCTCCTGCGCATAATTAGGCGGCGTTGCATTATTGCATGCAGCGACGTCATGCTATCGTAAGACATTATTTTTCGTAGCGATGTGACGTTTTGACGATCGTGTGGTCAAACAGACGTGTTTACGACATTCTTTTCGGCAACCACGACGTGTGGATTGCCTTTGTAACCAGGAACGTTCATCAGGGGTTCACATGCAGGGCACAAAAATTCGACTCTTAGCTGGCAGTTTGCTGATGATGGCGACAGCGGGTTATGTGCAGGCAGAGGCGCTACAGCCCGATCCCGCCTGGCAACAGGGTACCCTGGCTAATGGTTTTCAGTGGCAGGTGCTTTCCACGCCTCAGCGTCCCAGCGATCGCGTTGAAATCCGGCTGGTGGTGAATATCGGCTCGCTCTCTGAAAGCGCGCAACAAACCGGCTACAGCCATCTCATTCCCCGCATTGCGCTGACGCAAAGCGGAAGCTTACAACCGATGCAGGCGCGCTCACTGTGGCAGCAGGGCATCGACCCGAAACGGCCGCTGCCGCCCGCGATCGTTTCTTATGATTACACCCACTTTAATTTAAGCCTGCCGAATAACCGCACAGACTTACTGAAAGAGTCTCTCGCCTGGCTTGCCAGCGCGGGCAACAGCGTGTCGATTACGCCTCAAACTATTGAACATGCGCTGAATACGCAGGATATGGTTGCAACCTGGCCGCAGGATACCAAAGACGGCTGGTGGCGCTATCGTCTGAAAGGTTCAACCATGCTGGGTCACGACCCGGCAGAACCGCTGAAGCGTCCGGTGGATGCGGAACAGGTGAAAGCGTTCTACCAGAAATGGTACACCCCGGATGCGATGACCCTGATTGTGGTGGGGAACGTTGACAGCCGCACGGTTGCAGAGCAAATCAACAAAACCTTCGGCGAATTGAAGGGCAAACGTGAAACGCCAGCGGCGGTACCGACGCTTTCGCCGCTACGCCCGGAAGCCGTCAGCATCATGACCAAAAACGTCACCCAGGATCGCCTGTCGCTGATGTGGGATACCCCATGGCAACCGATTCGCGAATCTGCGGCTATGCTGCGCTACTGGCGTGCGGATCTCGCGCGTGAAGCGCTGTTCTGGCATGTTCAGCAGAAACTGAGCAAAAACAACGCGAAAGATATTGCGTTAGGCTTTGATTGCCGGGTGCTGTATCTGCGTGCGCAGTGTTCTATCAACCTGGATTCTCCGGGCGATAAGCTCGACGGCAATCTCGGCGTGGTGGCGAAGGAGCTGGCGGAAGTCCGCGAAAAGGGTTTGCCGGTTGAAGAATTCGACGCGCTGGTGGCGCAGAAAAAACTGGAGCTGCAAAAACTGTTCGCGACTTACGCGCGCACCGACACCGATGTGCTGATGAGCCAGCGTATGCGTTCGTTGCAAAATCAGGTCGTGGATATCGCGCCAGAGCAGTATCAGCAACTGCGCCAGAACTTCCTTGATACGTTAACACTCGATATGGTGAATCAGGATCTGCGCAGCCAGCTGTCGCAGGATATGGCGCTGATTTTGCAGCAGCCGGCCGGTGAGCCAGAGCATAACATGAAGGAACTGAAGGCGACCTGGGATAACGTGATGGCAGCGCCTGTGGCGGCAGAACCGGTAAGCGGGGATGACGTGCACCAGGAAGTGTCGGATATTCCGCCGGGGCAGTAACACAACCCTCACCCTAACCCTCTCCCAGAGGGAGAGGGGACCGATTGTGCCAAAGGTTAAGGGTGTGCGGTTTTTCTCCCTCTCCCTCAGGGAGAGGGCGGGGTGAGGGGCTTGCCCTTAAGCCGGCATCGCCTCGCGCGGAATAATCGCGCCGCGATGCTGAATCACGGTGCTGGCGGTCAGGTGACCACGTTGTGCCGCCGCGACCGCATCGCCACCGGTCAGACGTACCGCCAGGTAACCCGCACTGAAAGAATCGCCCGCTGCGGTGGTATCCACAACTTTCTCTTTCGGCAGTTTCACCGCAGGAACATCAACCACGTTCTGGCCTGCAATCGCTACCAGACAGGAGTCTGCGCCGCGTTTCACCACCACTTCCTGCACGCCTGCCGCGTGGGTACGCGCAATGACGTCTTCAACCGGCTTCTCGCCCCACAGCGCGTCTTCGTCGTCCAGCGTCAGGAAGGCGATGTCGGTGCATTCCAGCATCTGCTGGTAAACCTGCTGGGTTTCTTCTTTGCTGGCCCACAGGCGCGGACGGTAGTTGTTGTCGAAAATGACTTTCCCGCCGTTGGCGCGGCATTCGCGCAACAGAGAGAGCAATTTTTCACGGCTGGTCGGGCTTAAAATCGCCAGGCTGATCCCGCTCAGGTAGAGGTAGTCGTAGGTCGCCAGCTCTTCGCAAACGGCGGCGGCCTCATCGCTTTCCAGCCAGAATTTTGCCGCGGCTTCGTTACGCCAGTAGTAGAACGTACGCTCGCCGGTGTCGTCGGTTTCGATGTAGTAGAGGCCTGGCATGCGGTTGCTCATACGCTGAATCAGCCCGGTACCGACGTTTTCTGCTTGCCAGGCATCCAGCATCTGCTGGCTGAACGTATCGGTGCCCAGTGCGGTGACGTAGTCGACGCGCAGCGCAGCAGAATCAACCTGGCGTGCGATATACACTGATGTGTTTAAAGTGTCGCCGCCAAAGCCGCGGGTAACGTCTGCGCCCTTCTCGGACAGCTCAATCATGCATTCGCCAATCACGGCAATTTTTTTAGACATAGTCGTGAACCTGATCTGAATCGGAATATTAGCGCTAGTGTGCGCTGCGCTGTTTTAGTGGTCAACTATATTAAAACATCGTTCCATTATTTTTTTGAGCTAGCGCGTGTTAGCGCAAATTTTTGCACATAAAGTTCTCCTTTAACCCGCCGATAACCTGTTGACGAGTTCCATTCGATCCCTCATTGCAACAGGAAGCTGAAATGAAGTTAACGCCGGTCATCCCGCAGTTGAGCATTCCTGAGCCAGGTCTCGCGAATCTGCAGGCACAGCACGACTGGCTGGAGTGTGAACGCGCCTACACTTACCAGCCCATCTATACCACTGAAGGCCGCCTGATGGCGATTGAAGTGCTGACGGTCGTGACGCATCCCAACCATCCCTCTCAACGCATTGCGCCCGACCGCTATTTCTCTGAAGTGCCGGTCAGCCAGCGTATCGCCGTCCTAAAAGAGCAGTTGCACATGCTGATGCTGAAGCAGGAATTCTTCGCGCAGAACCACATCCTGGCGTCGGTCAACGTGGACGGCCCCACGCTGATGGCGATGCAGCAGGATCAGGCGTTAAAAGACATGATTGAGCCGCTCGACTGGCTGCGTTTCGAATTAGTTGAGCATACGCGTCTGCCGCAGGAATCGTCGTATGCGTCCATTTGCGAGTTTGGCCCGCTGTGGCTCGATGATTTTGGCACGGGCATGGCAAACTTCTCATCGCTCAGTGAAGTGCGCTACGACTACATCAAAGTCGCCCGCGATCTGTTTATCATGCTGCGCAAAACGCCCGAGGGGCGCAATCTCTTCACCATGCTCTTACAGTTGATGAACCGCTACTGCCGCGGTGTGATAGTGGAAGGCGTGGAAACTCAGGAAGAGTGGCAGGACGTACAGGAATCGCCCGCCTTTGCAGCACAAGGTTACTTTCTTTCCCGCCCGGTTCCCATGAAGACGCTCGACGATGTGGTAATAGCATTTTCCTGATTTACGCCGCTCTCTTCTCCCTCAGCTATCTTTATGAGAGGTGAGGAATTTCATGAAAGGAGCGAGCGTGACGAAATTAAGCAAAGCGATTGCCATCACCGCAGGGGTATTAGTGGCCCTGATTATCCTGCTGGTGATAATTATTGCGACCTTCGACTGGAACCGGCTGAAGCCAACCATCAACGAAAAAGTCTCCACAGAACTGCACCGGCCCTTCGCCATTCGCGGCGATCTTGGCGTGGTGTGGGAGCGTCAGAAGCAGGAGACCGGCTGGCGAAGCTGGATCCCCTGGCCGCACGTGCATGCTGAAGACATCATGCTCGGCAACCCGCCGGATATCCCGGACGTCACCATGGTGCACCTTCCGCGCGTAGAAGCTACGCTTGCGCCGCTGGCGCTGTTGACCAAAACGGTCTGGCTACCGTGGATTAAGCTGGAACAGCCGGACGCGCGCCTGATTCGCCTCTCGGAAAAAAACAATAACTGGACTTTCAATATCGGTGACGGCAAGGATGAGAAAAACGCCCAGCCATCGGCGTGGTCATTCCGTCTGGATAATATTTTGTTCGATCGCGGGCGCATTACCGTGGATGACAAAGTGAGCAAGGCAGATATTGAGATCCTGGTCGATCCGCTCGGCAAACCGCTGCCGTTCAGTGAAGTCACCGGCAGTAAAGGAAAGGGCGATAACACGAAGGCCGGGGATTATGTTTTCGGCCTGAAAGCGCAGGGGCGCTATCGCGGCGAACCGCTTACCGGCACGGGTAAGATTGGCGGCATGCTGGCGTTGCGCGGTGAAGGGCAACCTTTCCCGGTACAGGCCGATTTCCGATCCGGTAATACACGAGTGGCGTTTGTTGGCGCGATCAACGATCCGATGAAGATGGGCGGTGTCGATCTGCAGCTTAAATTCTCCGGTGACTCCCTGAGCGATCTCTACGATCTCACGGGCGTACTTCTGCCTGACACCCCGCCGTTTGAAACGGATGGTCGGCTGGTGGCGAAAATTGATAGCGAAAAGTCGTCCGTCTTTGACTATCGCAAATTCAATGGTCGTATTGGCGACAGCGATATCCATGGCTCGCTGACCTATACCACCGGGAAACCGCGCCCGAAACTGGAAGGCGATCTGGAATCGCGTCAGCTTCGGCTGGCGGATTTAGGCCCGCTGATTGGCGTGGACTCCGGGAAAGGTGCGCAAAAAGCGAAAAGCGCTGAAGCACGTAAAGGGGAAGCTACAGTCCAGCCTGCCAACAAAGTGTTGCCTTACGACCGCTTCGAAACCGACAAATGGGACGTGATGGATGCGGATGTGCGTTTTAAAGGGCGCCGTATTGAGCATGGCAGCACGTTGCCGATTAGCGATTTGTCGACGCACATCATCCTCAAAAATGCCGATTTGCGACTGCAGCCTATCAAACTTGGGCTCGCGGGCGGCACGATCAGCGGCAATATCCATCTGGAGGGCGACCGTAAACCGATGCGTGGTCAGGCGGATATTCAGGCACGTCGTCTGAAGCTGAAAGAGCTGATGCCCAACGTGGAACTGATGCAGAAAACGCTCGGTGAGATGAACGGCGATGCGCAGTTCCGCGGTACCGGGAATTCCGTGGCGGCGCTGCTGGGTAACAGCAACGGTAACCTGAAGCTGCTGATGAACGATGGGCTTATCAGCCGTAACTTAATGGAGATTGTTGGTCTGAACGTGGGCAACTTTATCGTTGGGCAGATTTTTGGCGATGATGAAGTGCGGGTGAACTGTGCGGCGGCAAACCTCGATATTGTCAACGGCGTAGCGCGTCCGCAGATTTTTGCCTTTGATACGGAAAACGCGCTGATTAACGTGACCGGCACCGCCAGTTTCGCTTCAGAGCAGCTCGATTTGACGATTGACCCGGAAAGTAAGGGGATTCGCATCATTACCCTGCGCTCGCCGCTGTATGTGCGCGGCAGCTTTAAGAACCCGCAGGCAGGCGTGAAAGCCGGGCCGCTGATTGCACGCGGTGCGGTGGCGGCGGCGCTGGCAACGCTCGTCACACCGGCGGCGGCGCTGCTGGCGTTGATTTCGCCGTCAGAAGGGGAGGTGAATCAGTGCCAGACGATTTTGTCGCAGATGAAGCATTGATGCTGGACGGTGCGCGCTGATGCCCTCACCCTAACCCTCTCCCACAGGGAGAGGGGACAGATCGTGCGATTTTCGCCCTCTCCTTGTGGGTGAGGGCGGGGTGAGGGGACGTTTTACAACGCCTGATGCTTCGTCTCATGGGTCAGCAGCAGCGCAATCAGCGTCAACGCCGCCATCGCTGCCAGATACACGCCTACGTAGTACAACCCGTAGCTGCCCTGTAACCAGGCTGCGATGTACGGCGCAACCGACGCGCCAAGAATCGACGAGACGTTATAAGAGAACGACGCCCCCGTATAACGCACTTCCGTCGGGAACAGCTCCGGCAGCAGTGCGCCCATTGGGCCAAACGTCAGCCCCATCAGGCTCAGGCCAATAAACAGGAACAGCATAATCAGCGACGGCTCGCCGGAGCCGAGCAGTGGCTGGAAGAAGAACAGCGCGAACAGAATAATCAGCGAGGTAATGACAATCATGCTGGAACGGCGGCCAAAACGATCGGCCAGCAGCCCGGCAATCGGCACCATCACGCCAAAACCAATCACCGCCAGCATCAGCATCCACAGCACTTCATTGCGCGGCAGCCCTAAACCGTTCGGCGCAGCGGCGGTGCTGTAACTCATGGAGTAAACGGTCATGATATAAAACAGCGTATAGGTCGCCAGCATGATAAAGGTGCCGAGAACCGTCACGCGCACGTGCTTCGTCAACAGCGTGCCCATCGGCACTTTTACCTGTTTTTTCGCGGCGGCGACTTTGGCGAACACCGGCGTTTCATGCAGCGACACGCGGACGTACAGACCGATAATGACCAGCACCGCAGAGAAAATAAACGGCACGCGCCAACCCCAACTCATGAATTGCTCGTCGGTTAACAGCCAGGAGAGCAGCAGGAAGGTGCCGTTGGCAAAGAAGAAGCCGATAGGCGCGCCCAGTTGCGGGAAGGAACCGTACAGCGCGCGCTTACGCGGCGGGGCGTTCTCCGTTGCCAGCAGCGCCGCGCCGCCCCATTCACCGCCCAACCCCAGCCCCTGGCCAAAACGCGCCAGCGCCAGCAGCATCGGTGCCAGAATGCCGATAGTCTCGTAGCCCGGCAGCAGGCCGATCACCACCGTGGAAATCCCCATCGTCAATAACGAGGCCACTAACGTCACTTTACGCCCAACGCGATCGCCAAAGTGGCCGAACAGCGCAGAGCCAATCGGACGCGCGACGAAGGCGATGGCAAAGGTCGCCAGCGACTGAAGCGTGGCTGCGGCAGGGTCGCCCTGCGGGAAGAAGATGTGTGGGAAAACAATCACTGCGGCGGTGGCGTAAATATAGAAATCGAAGAACTCGATGGCGGTGCCGATGAGTGAAGCGACGACGACTTTATTACGTGAGTTAACCGGTGCGATGTCTTGTTCGTTATCGAGTGTTGTGGCGGTAGCTTGCATAGTCTTTTCTTATTTTATAGCGAACGAACGGCCATATTAGACATAGCAAAATCGACATTTCAATCTGTAACAGACCGGGCGGAAGCGTGGAAAAACGGCAAAAAGTGGATAGTTTTTAAGCCAGCGAAATCGCTTCTATGAAATGCTTCACAGAAATTACACGTTAGTGGATAAAACTGGATTTTGGTTAAAAAAAAGTTACTAACTGGATTTATCTGCTGAAATGATGAATCGGGCTGAAATTTTGCATTTTCATTCAGCCCGATAGCGCATTAACGATGCGTCTTGCCCGGCATGCGCGGGTCATCTTTGTACTGCGCGGTGGCAATCCATGCGGCGCAAAACAGGGTTAAGCGCGCGAAGAAGTAGAAGAACGCCATCAGACCCAGAACCGAACCGAACGCCGCGCCGGACGGGGATTTCACCAGTGCAGGCAGTGTCCAGGTCATGATGATTTTAATCACCTCAAAGCCAATAGCCGCAATGAACGTGCCGCGAATCAGGGCTTTTTTACGTGGGCGATGACGCGGCAGCCGCCAGAAGATCCAGAAGAAGAGCAGATAGTTGGCGAAAATGGAAATCGCCAGGCCAATCAACCGCCAGGCCGGTTTCAGCCACTCAATGCTGTCGAGGTAGAGGGCTGAAATGATCATCTGCTGTGCCGAGCCAGAAACCGAGGTAATCGACAGGGTGACAATCAGCGCAACCAGCAGGCCAATCAGCGAGACAAAATCGCGCAGGTATTTAACCCAGATTTTTTCCTGATCCTGCGGGGTGCGCTCCCAGACATCACGCGATTGCGCGCGGATGGCCTCACGCAGGTTACCCATCCAGTTCACGCCTGAGTAGAGCGCCACTGCAAGGCCGACTAAACCGACGGTGGTACGCTGCTGGACGGCGGTATTGATCGTGCTTTTTAGCGTGGCGGCAAGCGTCGGATCGCTCACGTTAGTCAGAATTTTATCGAAGATGTCCTGCAACAGCGTCGGGTGCGAAGCGAGAATAAAACCGCCAGCAGCAAACGACACCATCAGAATCGGAATCATCGACAGGAACGAAAAGTAGGTGATTGCCGCGCCAAACTGATTGCCCAGACGATCGTTAAAGCGCTCGGCGGCGCGGAGCAGGTGGGCGATGATCGGCTGCTGCTGAATTTTCTGCGCGGTATGTGTGACTTTGTTCAGCGCTTGCGTGGCTTTTCCTGGCTCCTCTGGAGCCCGATGCATTTCGGTATCGATGGGTTTGATGGGGTCGTGCTCCAGTTCCTGAGTAGGACGTTTTACGTCATTTTCCGGCGTCATCAGGTCGGTTTTCCTTTTCTCTTGTTTACTATCACTAAATTATAGACTCTGCTAATCAACGTACGCTTTCATCACCTCAGTTAGCCATTCCATAAACAGATGCACCCGGCGTGACAGGTTGCGGCGATGGGGATAAATCAACGAGACCGGCATCGGCTCCGCGCGATACTGTGGCAAAATTTCGATGAGCTTACCGCTGCGCAGCGCCTCCCGCACGCCAACGCGCGGCACCTGAATAATCCCCAGCCCGGCAAGGCAGGCGGCGTGATAGGTTTCGGTGCTGTTGACCGTCAGTACACCACCGGTTTTCACCCAGCGCGTGGTTTTATCCACCAGCACCTCAAACCCCTGTGGGCGCACACCGAGGCTGGTGGCGTAATGCACCACCGCATGATCCTCGAGCTCATCCAGCGATTCTGGATAGCCGAATCGGGCCAGATAATCCGGGCTGGCGCAGTTTACCACCGTCAGCTTGCCGAGCGGCCTGGCGATTAATCCTGAATCCTTAAGATGGCCTACGCGTACCACGCAGTCGAACCCTTCACGAATGACATCCACCAGGCGATCGCTGCTGCTTAGCTCCAGCTCAATGCCGGGGTAGTGCTGCAAAAACGCGGGCAGCCGGGGAATGACCACATTTTGCGCGACGGCTACGGGCATATCGACGCGCAAGCGCCCGCTGACGCTGCTGGGGTCGCTCTGGAACATGCTGTCGAGCTCTTCAAGATTGCTGAGCAGATCTTTGGCGCGTTCATAGTAGACCATACCGTCCTGCGTCAGGTGAACACGCCGCGTGGTGCGGTGCAGCAAACGACAGCCAAGCTGGTTTTCCAGCGCCTGAATCTGGCGCGATACGCTACCTTTAGGAAGGCCGAGGGTATCGGCGGCGCGGGAGAAACTCTCCAGTTCCGCCACGCGGATGAACAGTTGCATTGCATGAATTTTATCCATCCCTAACCCTTATTGTTGTTTTAAATGAGACAGTGAAGCGTAATCAGCAATATTTATTGTTCTTTTATCACCTAATAAGCTTGTTCTCAACGAACATACCCACTGAAATGAGGTTTCTCATGATGCAACGTATCGCATTAGTGACTGGCGGCAGCCGTGGACTGGGCAAAAATGCCGTATTAAAGCTGGCGGCTCAGGGAACAGATATTATCTTTACCTGGAATAGCCAGCAGCAGGCGTCACAGGATGTGGTAGAAGAACTTCAGCAAATAGGCGTGAAAGCGGTGGCATTACAGTTGAATGTTAGTGATATCAGCACGTTTGGCGATTTTACGCAGCAGGTTACACAGGCGCTGAAAGAGACGTGGCAGCGCGACACGTTTGATTATTTAGTGAACAATGCTGGAATCGGGATCAATGTACCGTTTGCCGAGACCACGGAAGCACAGTTTGATGAATTATTGAACATTCAGTTTAAGGGGCCGTTTTTCCTGACTCAGCATCTGTTGCCGCTGATAAAAAACGGCGGACGCATCCTGAACGTTTCGACGGGGCTGGCACGTTTCGCGCTTCCGGGCTTTGCCGCCTATGCCGCCATGAAGGGGGCGATGGAAGTGCTGACGCGCTATCAGGCGAAAGAGCTGGGCGAGCGCGGCATTTCGGTGAATGTGATTGCGCCAGGGGCGATAGAAACCGATTTTGGCGGCGGCAGCGTGCGGGATAATGAACAGATGAATCAGTATATTGCCTCGCAAACCGCGCTGGGGCGCGTGGGCGTGCCAGATGACATTGGTGACGCGATTGCCGCGCTGCTAAGCGATAAACTTGGCTGGATGAATGCGCAGCGGGTGGAAGTGTCTGGGGGAATGTTTTTGTAGTACCCCCTCACCCTAACCCTCTCCCACAGGGAGAGGGGACTGATTGTGCATAGCTTACAGAACTGCGTCGGTTTTCTCCCTCTCCCTGTGGGAGAGGGCTGGGGTGAGGGGGGAACCCAACAACGCGTGCTATTTCACACCTTGTAACACTCGCCTCTTTCCATCACCTTTCCTTTATTTTCGCCATCGCGCTATTCTTCGCAAAATTAATATTTATTCCGCTGAAAATTATATTCAGGATTTCCTTAAATAGAATGTAATAAATAATGTGAATAAGTAATCTCTCCCCAGGACTCCAAATCATTCATAACAAAAATGTTTTTATTTTTATTTTCATCAGTAAAATAGCCCAGGCCAAACAGCGAGTTCTTATTTACCTCCGCAAGTAATACCCTTCACCCCTCAATGTGTAGGGTTCATTTTTCTGATGAGGAATCAGTATGCAGGTAATCATGTTTGACAGGCAGTCAATATTTATTCATGGAATGAAAATCAGTTTGCAGGAAAATATTCCTGAAGTAGATATTTACGCCGTCAGTCAGGCTGATGAACTGTGGCGACGGTTGCTGGAATATCCAGAGTCATTACTTATTCTGGATGGCGACATGGATAAATCGTTTTGCAGTTGGTTATTGCAGGAAAAAGCACAGCAATTTCCGTTATCACACACGGTGATTGTAGCGAGTGATTGTCAGCAAGCGTGGCTCAAAGAGTCGCTTGCATGGAATGTTCAGGCTATTGTGCCGCGCCATGAAAGTGTCGAAACGTTTGTGCAGGCGATCAATAGCGCCGCGTGTGGGTTAATGTGTCTTCCCGGCGGTTGGATGTTTAATTACGAAAACGAGAAGCGTGGTCTCGATCAGCTCAGCCATCGCCAGCGTGAAATTCTGGAACTGCTGGCTAATGGCGAGTCGAATAAGGAGATCAGTCGGGCATTGAATATCAGCGCAGGTACGGTGAAAGCGCATCTGGAATCACTGTACCGACGTCTGGATGTGAAAAATCGTACTCAGGCGGCGATGTTATTCGGCGCACACGAATTCCCGTCCCAGATCTGCTCGGAATAAGGCACATTCGGCCTGACGTTGTCTGTTCAGGCCGTTGCTTTTCACCCCGTTAAGCTCTGTTTCGGCTCGCCATACCGCAAGTGCTTTCGCGAACTGTTGCTGATTGATGTAGCGCACGATAGCGGAGGCGGCAAACCTCTCTGGCCCCACACTGAGCGCCAGCGATAGCAACGCATCGTATTGAGACTGGAGAAGGGGCACCTGTATTTCGTGTGCCAGTACGCGTTGACAGACGTGAATATCCCATTGCAATAACACATCGGCCTGCTGCTGGCTAAGCGGCATATCGAACGCCTCGCTTCCCTGAATCAAATGACCATAACCCACGACCCACAGATGACACTCATCCTGGTAGGGCTCGGCAGAAAATCCCTGACATTTTTTAATAAACGCTAACCCTTCTGGGCTGAGACGCAGGGCTGTATTTGGCATTTTTCTTCCTCACTCAGATGGTTAGCGAGTGTAGAGGATGCGATGACGCGCGCCTATTCGCCAGATGGCCTGGTTCAATCGGGTAGGAGGCGAGAATATTTCCCCTCAATCGTAAAATTCGCTGCAACAATAGAAAGACAGGCCAATCGTTTGCGGAATGTCGTGAGAGGGATCGACTTTCGCATCTGTGACGGCGCCGCGGCCTTTTAATTTTGAAGGTTTCGTATATGTTGTATCAGCAAAAAAACAAAAATAAACCTTACTAATCTTCGGGTTATTTCCCACTGTGGGTTAAGGATGTGGATGATGCCAACTCCATCGCATCAATTATTTGAACATTGTCTGGGCGTGATCCGTCAGGCGTCAGTGGAGATCCTTAACCTGCTCGATATGCGTGTCGGGGAAGGTAAGGATCCTCGCTGGTTTCTGGAACAACTGGATCAGGCTCGGCTGAATCTGGGCGGCTGGGCGAGTGTGGCGAAAAAGCTGAACCTCAATGATGCTGAGCTGAGCGAGTTCACTCTGCAACTTCGCCATTTACAGAAACTGGTACCGCAATATGAGCGCGGGCAATCCATCACGGAGGATCAGCTGATTGCGGCGGCGCGCATGGTGGCTGCGCTGGAGCTGATGCGCCGCCGTCAGCCGCTGCTGGTCTTTGAGAGCGACTCTGATGCGGATGCCGAGCAACTGGAAGCCCTGGCGCTGCGGCAGTTGCGCATGATCCAACTGATGCTGACCGCGCTTATTCGTCAGGCCTGGCCGGATACCACCCGTTTGCACAATCACCTCAAGCTGCAGTTTGGCGCGGACTGCGTGCGGCGCTGGCTCTCGCGCAGCAAAGAGGGCGATATTCTCAGTGGCATGCAGTTTAGCGAGCTGGCGCTGCTGGTGGTGGATAAAAAAGAGTTTTCGCGCCACTACGCTTCGCTTTTTCATAGCGCGACCCTGCTTACCTTCCATGCGGATCCGCGTTTAACACTGCATGCTTTCCTTGACGATATCCGCCAGATGCGCAGGGCGGTGGTCAGCCAGCGTACCGTGTCATCCACCGCATTTTTGCTGCTGGATATTTACGCTCGCCAGATTGCGACGCCGATTCAGCGTGCGTTTGAGCAGGGCAGAACGTTGGTGAATCCCGCCAGTCTGATGGCGACGGACGGCAACGAGGTGCAGCATTTCTGGGATGAAGAGCGTGAGTTTGCCCGGCTTAACAGTGCGGATGATCAGCCTATCCATGAGTCAATTGAACGTATTCGTAAAAAATCAGCCCGCACGGTGGAGGCTCGGGATAAATTAATCTCTTCAGGGCTGTGGGCCGCCGTGGGCCTGATGGTACTGGCGATGGTTGTTGGGGGCATCTGGATGCTCAATACGTCGCCTGCCGCGCCAACGGCCAGCGCATCGACAACGCCTGCGCCGGGCATTGAAGCGCCGTCGCGAGAGTCGCCGCGAGAACAACTGGCGAATCGCGGTATTAATTGGGATATCAATGGATTACGGTCGGCTATCGATCGTAACGATGGTGATGTTGTGCGGCTCTTTATGCGCGGCGGAATGGCGTGGCAGCTCGCCTGGACGGAGCAGGCGCTGTCAGCACAGCATGATGAAGTGATTGCTTTGCTGTTGCGTTACCGCCTGCAAATGGACGAGCCAAAACCGTGTCGGCGCTTTATCACCACCCTGAGCCACGCGCTGGCGGGCGGTGAGGCGCTCACGTCCGCCAGAAGAGATCTTTTGCAGGCGTTTTGCACCCGCCCCGCCGTGGTTGAACGTCAACGGCGGGAGGTGGATAACGCCCGGCAACGCGTGAAGGCCGAGCCGACGACACACAATAAACGATGGCTGGACGTGCAGCGCGAGATTTATGCGGTGATTAAATAGCGAGTATTGATCCGTTGTAGGCCGGGCAAGCGCAGCGCCCCCGGCTTCTGTTAAGGCTCACCATACAAACCAATCAAACGGCGCACCACGCCGTTGGTCCAGCCGAAACCATCCTGCAACGGATACTCCCCGCCGCCCCCTTCGCGCGGTGTACCTTCGGCGATGTGATACTTCTCAATCAGCTTATGATGGTCGCGATAGAAATGATTCACCGTCTCCAGCCAGTTGTGGGCGATTTCGTTGCCCAGCACGTCGTGGCCGTAGAGTTTGAACCCCTGAATCGCCATCCACTGTAGCGGTGCCCAGCCGTTCGGATAATCCCACTGCTCGCCGCTTTCATATTCCGTCGCCAGAATACCGCGTGGTGTCAGCAACCGGGCGCGGACGGCAAGCGCCAGCCGGTCTGCCTGCTCATGTGTCGCCATACCGACATACAATGGCACGACGCTGGCGGCAGAGAACAGCGCCTGTTGTTCGCGACGCCAGTCGTAGTCACGGAACAGGCCATTTTCTTCATCCCACAGATAACGCGTCACCGCCGCGCGGCGTGCACTGGCTTTCTGCTTAAACAGCGCCTGCGTCTCTTTATCGCCCTTCAAACCGGAAAGATTGGCGATGGTGTTTTCCAGTTTGAACAAAAAGGCATTCAAATCGATGGGAATAAATTGGGTCGTCCGGATACTCGCCAGCCGCGAGGTATCACGCAGCCAG
Source organism: Pseudocitrobacter faecalis (assembly GCF_965231525.1). Classification (NCBI taxonomy): domain Bacteria; kingdom Pseudomonadati; phylum Pseudomonadota; class Gammaproteobacteria; order Enterobacterales; family Enterobacteriaceae; genus Pseudocitrobacter; species Pseudocitrobacter faecalis. Next base: position 4,722,605 of record NZ_CBDDNJ010000002.1, read on the forward strand.
CGCGAGGAGTAGTCCCAACCGGATGCCGCCCCGGCGCGCAGGTCGCGATACACCTCATTCGGCGGTCGGCCTGAATGCTGCGCCGTTTCGACATCCTCAATCCACGACTCATCGCGCGGCGTGTCGCGATCATCCCAGTAACGGTTGAGCAGCGAGCCATCCGGCATGCGCACGACATGGCGGTAAGCCTGGTTAGGAATGAGTGATTCCGCGCCATCCATCCAGAAGCTGTACTCCATCTTCAAATGGTCAAGATAACGTTTCGCACCGCGCACGCCATCCTCTTCAAACAGCTCGACCATCAGTGCAAAGACCGGTGGCTGCGAGCGGCTAAGATAGTAGGTACGGTTGCCGTTAGGAATATGCCCGTAGCGCTCAATCATCCACGCAAAATTATCGGCCATGCATTTCAGCAGGTCTTCCCGGCCACTTTCCGCCAGCCCCAGCATGGTGAAGTAGGAGTCCCAGTAGTAGGTTTCGGTAAACCGCCCGCCGGGCACGATATAGGACTGTGGCAACGCCAGCAGCGATGAACCGGGAATATGATCCTGCGGCTCGCGGGTAAGCACCGGCCAGAGCGTGTCGATGTGCTCTTTCAGCGTTTTTTCCGGATCCGAAACGTACTCGCTGTCGCGCAGTTCCGGTGGCCAGAAGTTCTCTTCCACAAAGCGGCGCAGGTCAAAACCAGGTTTGCGCTTGATGCGGCGATAGTGGATGAGAATATCCAGCGGATCTTTTTTCGGCGCGCAGTCAGGAAACGTTTTGCTATCGCTAAAAATGCGCGCGCGCTGAACGTTTTCGAACAGTTCCAGATAACGATCGGCTGGGGTCAGGGCATCGGAGGCGGGTAGCCCCTCAATGACTTCCGGTTCCGGTTCGGCATCGAGCATTTCATCCAGTTTTAATTCGTACGGATCCGCCTCGTAGCACAGCTCGACTTCAATGGCTAAGGCTTCGGACTCTTCGTGACGTATTTTCTGGTTGAACATAGCGCAGGTCACCTCCGGTGAGCGTCGTTTTACATCCCGGTTTTATCCGGCCACCTATAAAGCGTAGACATTCGCTTCGGTTACGGGTGAACAAAGCGTGCGGAAGATCACACTTTTTTGAGGGGGGGAAGATTGGGATTTTTTCAGGTTTTTGAAAAACAATAAAAAAATGAAATCCCGGATTTTATCAGTGCCGGGATTTTCAGAACAATCGATTGTAACGGGTTTTAACGTGGGCTGAATTTATAAAACAGATTCGGCTCGCTCACGATATAGAGGTTACCTGTGCCATCGGTGGCGATACCTTCCGGCTGAGGTATATCACGCGAGAGGCCGTAATGCCCTGCCGTCAGCGACATAAATCTCAGCTTATGCTCGCGGTCGACCATAACGACTTTTTGCGAAATATCGGAGAGAATATAGAGGTTAGACGTTGAACCATCAAAATCCATTCCGGAGATATCGCGCACATACCAGGAGAGCATTAATTCATTGAGTGGGCTTTTGTCTGTTTTGAATGCCCCTTCGTTATCGAGGATATTAAAAATACGGACGGGTTTTTTCTCTTGGGCGGTCACCATGCGAGACAGTTCGGGTTTCCAGGCTAATCCTTCCACGCCGCTGTTTTGTTTTTCGACCTGAACTGCCGGACGATAAGTTTCGGCATGGCTGATATCCACTTTTTGCGTATCGTTATTAATGGTGATAATAGCCAGCGTGCCGCTCTTTTCTTTGGAAAGGTAGAAGCGTTGATTGCCGATGTATTCAATCGCCTCAAGGTCAGCGGGTTTATCCGTTTTGATGCGGCGCAGCACCTTTCCATCCGTGCTGAGTTCCAGAATTAAAGAGGGCGCATCGGTGACGGCGAATAGTGTTTGCGTGTCTTTATTCCAGGTCAGGCCGGATAATCCTCCCTCTAAATCTGAGATCGGTTTAGCGTCGATCGTGACGTGGTAGTTATCTATTTGTGGGTAATTTGTGATGTAGTAATAGAAAGAGAAAATACAAATAAGAACAATAATAAAGCCTGAAAATAATTTAGTTTTCTTATTCTTCATAAACCCACAGAGAATGAACGAGAGAGTCAGATATCCCCTACATGTTGCCATGTAGGGGATTGCGCGTCATATATTAACGCATGGTAACAAACTCTTCCGCCGCTGTCGGGTGAATTGCCACGGTATTATCGAAATCTTTTTTGGTTGCGCCCATTTTCAGCGCCACGGCGAAACCTTGCAGCATTTCATCCATACCAAAACCGATGCCGTGAATACCGACAATTTTCTCTTCCGGGCCAACACAAACCAGCTTCATACGGCACGGCTGGCGGTGCGAAGTAACGGCGGTATACATCGCGGTGAAGGAGGACTTATAGATCTTCACGGCGTCGTCGCCATACTGCTCACGCGCCTGCGGTTCGGTTAAACCGACGGTGCCGATGGGCGGGTGGCTGAAGACCACGGTCGGGATATTGCTGTAATCCAGATGCTCTTCCGGTTTGTTATTAAACAGACGTTCTGAAAGACGACGGCCCGCCGCGACCGCAACCGGCGTCAGCTCAACGGCACCGGTGTTATCACCGACCGCATAAATCCCCGGAACATTGGTGTTCTGGAATTTATCAACCACGATATAGCCTTTATCGTTGGTTTTCACGCCCGTTGCCGCCAGGTTGAAATTGTCAGTTGCCGGTTCACGGCCAATTGCCCAAATCAGGCAATCTACTGTCTGGCTGCGGCCATCTTCCAGTTCAATCGTCAGGCTACCATCGGCGTTTTTCACCACCGCTTTTGGCACCGCCTGGGTATGCAGCGTCGGGCCTTCCGCGTTCATCACTTCAACCAGCGTCTCGGTAATCAGCGGATCGAAGGTACGCAGGGGCGCGTGTTTACGCACAAACAGATGCGTTTCTGCGCCCAGTCCGTTAATCACGCCTGCCAGTTCCACAGCAATGTAGCCCGCACCGACAACGGCGACGCGTTTCGGCAGTGCTGGCAGCGCGAAGAAACCGTCGGAATCGATACCGTATTCCACGCCCGGAATATCCGGATGACTTGGGCGACCGCCGGTGGCGATCAGGATATGATCGGCGGTGATCGTTTCCCCGTTCACTTCCACGGTTTTCGCATCAACAAAGCGGGCAAAGCCTTTGATCACATCGACTTTGTTTTTCGCCAGGCCATTGTCATACGATGTATGAATACGGTCGATGTAGGCGGTACGGCTCGCAATCAGCTTGTTCCAGTCGAAGTCATTGATGGTGGTATCAAAACCGTAATCCGGGCCATACATATGGATGGCTTCGCGGATTTGCGCGGCATGCCACATCACTTTTTTCGGCACGCAACCGACGTTAACGCAGGTGCCGCCCAGCTCTTTGGCTTCAATCAGCGCGCACTTCTGGCCGTACATCGCCGCACGGTTAATCGAGGCGATGCCGCCGCTGCCGCCGCCAATAGCGATATAGTCGTAATGTTTGGTCATGACCGCTCCTTCCTGTTCATTGTCAGGCGAGGGCTCTGCGCCCAGCGCCAAAGATCCGCGATTGTATACCTGAAACTGATAGGTTCTGGCTATGTCTGCAATTACTCAGGTACGATCCAGTTTACCGTGGTATGGCCGATACCGTTCGGCACCAGCTTGCTGTGCAGCCACGGCAGCACGGCGTTCATCTGCTGTTCCAGCTTCCACGGCGGGTTGATAACAATCATACCGGACGCGGTCATACCGCGCTGGTCGCTGTCCGGGCGCACCGCCAGCTCGATTTGCAGAATTTTACGGATGCCGGTGGCTTCGAGGTCTTTGATCATGCGTTTGATTTGCGCACGCAGGACGACCGGATACCACAACGCATAGGTGCCTGTCGCAAAGCGTTTATAGCCTTCGTGAATACCCGTCACGACTGCCTGGTAATCGGTTTTAATTTCATACGGCGGGTCGATGAGGATCAGCCCACGACGAGAAACCGGCGGCAGTTTGGATTTGAGTTGCTGATAACCGTCGGCTTTCTCCACGCGCGCACGATCGTCTTTCTGGAACTCGGAACGCAGCAGCGGGAAATCGCTTGGGTGCAGTTCGGTCATCATCAGGCTGTCTTGTTCACGCAGTAACTGACGCGCAATCAGCGGTGAGCCTGGGTAGTAGCGCAACTGACCGCTGCGGTTAAAGTGCTGTACCACGCTGATGTACGGCTCCAGTTCGGCAGGCAGATCGTCCTGCTGCCAGATACGGGCGATACCTTCCAGATACTCACCGGTACGCTCGGCATGCTCGCTGCTTAACTGGTAACGGCCTGCGCCCGCATGGGTGTCCAGATAGAGAAACGGTTTCTCTTTCTCTTTCAGTGATTCGATGATCAGGCTCTGAACGGTGTGTTTAAGGACGTCGGCGTGGTTGCCAGCGTGAAAGCTGTGGCGATAACTGAGCATGGGTAAAGGGGTTCCGCTAAGTAAAACATGGGCCCGTTACCGGGCAACAAAAAAGTCTCTTCGAACAGTATACCGAAAAGTCGCCGCCGCCGCGAAAGCGCAACGCTTATCATTGAAATTCACTACACTTAACCCCATGCTACATACATTACGCGCCGGAAGGCGACGCTACGCGCTTGAGCGTTTGTTCCCCCTTTTTAACCAGGACTGTGCATATGACGAATCCATTACTGACTCCCTTCGAACTGCCGCCGTTTTCCGCCATCAAACCTGAGCATGTTGTTCCCGCTGTCACCAAAGCGCTGAACGACTGTCGTGAAAATGTGGAACGTGTGGTAGCACAGGGCGCACCGTACTCCTGGGAAAACTTATGCCAGCCGCTGGCGGAAGTGGACGATGTGCTGGGGCGTATTTTCTCGCCGGTCAGCCACCTGAACTCGGTTAAAAACAGCCCGGAACTGCGTGAGGCTTACGAGCAAACCCTGCCGTTGCTGTCGGAATACAGCACCTGGGTCGGTCAGCATGAAGGGCTGTACAAAGCGTATCGCGACCTGCGCGACGGCGATAACTACGCCACGCTCTCTACCGCACAGAAAAAAGCGGTCGATAACGCACTGCGCGATTTCGAGCTGTCCGGTATCGGACTGCCGAAAGAGAAACAGCAGCGCTACGGCGAAATTGCGACGCGACTGTCTGAACTGGGCAACATCTACAGCAACAATGTGCTGGATGCCACCATGGGCTGGACGAAGCAGGTAAGCGACGAAGCGGAGCTCTCCGGTATGCCGGAAAGCGCGCTGGCCGCCGCCAAAGCTCAGGCCGAAGCCAAAGAGCTGGATGGCTATCTGCTGACGCTGGATATCCCAAGCTATCTCCCGGTGATGACCTACTGCGACAACCAGGCCCTGCGTGAAGAGATGTATCGCGCCTACAGCACCCGCGCCTCCGATCAAGGCCCGAATGCCGGTAAATGGGATAATAGCCCGGTGATGGCGGAAATCCTCGCCCTGCGTCACGAACTGGCGCAACTGCTGGGCTTCGAAAGTTATGCTTCTAAATCTCTCGCCACCAAAATGGCGGAAAACCCGCAGCAGGTGCTGGAATTCTTAACCGATCTCGCCAAACGTGCGCGTCCGCAGGGTGAAAAAGAGCTGGCGCAACTGCGTGCCTTCGCGAAAGCGGAATTTGGCGTCGATGAGTTGCAACCGTGGGATATCGCGTACTACAGCGAAAAACAGAAACAGCACCTCTACAGCATCAGCGACGAGCAACTGCGCCCGTACTTCCCGGAAAACAAAGCCGTTAACGGCCTGTTTGAAGTGGTGAAACGCATTTACGGTATCACCGCCAAAGAGCGCAACGATGTTGACGTCTGGAGCCCGGAAGTGCGCTTCTTCGAGCTGTATGACGAAAACAACGAACTGCGCGGTAGCTTCTACCTTGACCTGTACGCACGTGAACACAAACGCGGCGGAGCGTGGATGGACGACTGCGTTGGTCAGATGCGCAAGCTCGATGGCTCGCTGCAAAAACCGGTCGCCTATCTGACCTGTAACTTCAACCGTCCGGTTAACGGCAAACCGGCGCTGTTTACGCATGATGAAGTGATCACCCTGTTCCACGAATTCGGTCACGGCCTGCATCACATGCTGACCCGCATCGAAACCGCGGGCGTTTCCGGGATCAACGGCGTACCGTGGGATGCGGTCGAACTGCCGAGCCAGTTCATGGAAAACTGGTGCTGGGAGCCGGACGCGCTGGCGTTTATCTCTGGTCACTATGAAACCGGCGAACCGTTGCCGAAGGAACTGCTGGATAAAATGCTGGCGGCGAAAAACTACCAGGCGGCGCTGTTTATCCTGCGTCAGCTGGAATTCGGCCTGTTCGACTTCCGTCTGCATGCGGAATTTAACCCGGAACAGGGCGCGAAAATCCTCGAAACCCTGGCAGAAATCAAGAAACAGGTCGCTGTGGTACCGGGGCCATCATGGGGCCGCTTCCCGCATGCTTTCAGCCATATCTTTGCTGGCGGTTATGCGGCGGGTTACTACAGCTATCTGTGGGCCGATGTGCTGGCGGCGGATGCGTTCTCCCGCTTCGAAGAAGAGGGGATTTTCAACCGCGATACCGGGCAGTCGTTCCTCGATAACATCCTGACGCGCGGCGGTTCTGAGGAGCCCATGGCACTGTTCAAACGCTTCCGTGGCCGTGAACCGCAGCTTGATGCGATGCTGGAGCACTACGGGATCAAAGGCTAATCAGTCAGTGAAAATCTGTTTACTTGATGAAACGGGCGCCGGAGACGGCGCCTTATCTGTTCTTGCCGCCCGCTGGGGGCTGGAGCACGATGAAGACAACCTGATGGCGCTGGTGTTAACGCCAGAGCATCTGGAACTGCGCAAACGTGATGAGCCTAAGCTTGGCGGTATCTTCGTGGATTTTGTTGGCGGGGCGATGGCACACCGCCGCAAATTTGGCGGCGGTCGCGGTGAAGCGGTAGCGAAAGCGGTGGGCATTAAGGGCAGCTATTTACCGGACGTGGTTGACGCCACGGCGGGGCTGGGGCGCGATGCGTTTGTTCTGGCCTCGGTGGGCTGCCATGTCCGAATGCTGGAACGCAACCCGGTCGTGGCGGCGCTGCTCGACGATGGCCTGGCGCGCGGCTATGCCGACCCGGAAATCGGCGGCTGGTTGCAGGAGCGCTTGCAGTTGATCCACGCTTCCAGCCTGACGACGCTTGCGGATATCACGCCGCGCCCGCAGGTGGTGTACCTTGACCCGATGTTCCCGCATAAGCAGAAAAGCGCGCTGGTGAAGAAAGAGATGCGCGTGTTTCAGTCGCTGGTGGGGCCGGATTTGGACGCGGATGGATTGCTGGAACCCGCACGCTTGCTGGCGACGAAACGGGTGGTGGTGAAACGGCCAGACTACGCACCGCCGCTCGCGGATGTGGCAACAACGAACGCGGTGGTCACCAAAGGGCATCGGTTTGATATTTATGCGGGGACGGCGGAGTAGGGGCGGTGCGGCCTGATGCCCCTCACCCTAACCCTCTCCCACAGGGAGAGGGAACCGATTGTGCCAAGGGTTAAGCTTGTGCGGTTTTCTCCCTCTCCCTGTGGGAGAGGGCCGGGGTGAGGGCCCCTACACAAACGGCGCGTACGGATCCGCCATCTCAAACGCCGCTGTTCTCTCTGCTTTCGGTGGGTAAATCAGCTCACTGACGATCGACACCTTCAACTTCTTCGCTTCTTCGCGCGTCAGTTTTACCTGCTGATCCCAACCTTCGGTATACACCGCGCCCCATGCGCCGAGATCCAGACAGGTGACGTACATCTCCTGGCGATAGGGTGACGGCTCCACACCCAGCAGACTGGCTGCAGCATTATTCCCGGCGAACTTGCCCAGCAGAATCGCGTGCTGGCAGGTCATCAATGCGTGGTTGCCTTTGTCATCCGTTGCCGCATAAGCCACGTCGCCGGTGGCGAAAATCTCTTTATGGCCGACAACCTGAAGATTCGCATCCACATGCAGACGCCCCTGACGATCGCGAGGCGCATCAATCTGTGCTGTCAGGTCGCTTGCCTGGACGCCCACGGTCCAGATAACGGTTGAAGAGGCAATTCGCTGCCCGTCTTTCAGCGTGACGCCTGTGGCATCTACTGATTCCACCTCTGCATTCACCCTCCATTCGACGCCCAGTTCGTTGGAGGCATCAATAACCACATTACGCAGTTCTTCACTGTAACGTGAACCAGGCTGTGGGCCGCGCTCAACTACGACTACTCTGGTCTTAGCATTTGAGCCAAGAATGTCGCGCAGACGGCCTGGTAATTCCATCGCCATTTCAATACCGGTAAACCCGCCGCCGCAGACAACGACGGTGTTACGTGCCTCGCTTTCCGGTTTCTTCGCCAGGGATTGCAGATGTTTTTCTAAAACGGCTGCGCTCTCTAACTGATCGAGATCGAACGCATGCTCTGCGACACCTGAGATAAATGAACGGTTTACGTGACTCCCGCTCGCCAGAATCAGGCGATCGTAGCCATGCTGGTGGGATTCGCCGTTGGCATCTTTCCAGCTCACGCTACGTGAGTCGGTGTGGATATCCGATACGGTGCCACGCAGAAATGTTACACCGGTGGCGTCGAAGAGCGGCATCAGTGGGGAAACCAGCGTTTCCACGTGGCTTTCATAAAAACGCGGGCGAACACGTAGCTCTGGCTGCGGAGCAATCACTGTAATATCAATTGCCTGGCCGTTGTTTTTGTCTGCCAGACGTGCCGCGCTCAGGGCCGCCCACATACCGGCAAAGCCGGCACCGACGATCAGAATTTGTTTACGCATTGCTTATTCACTCTGTTAACTCCGATTAATTTACTCGGATTCTATTGGTCGTAGTTTGAAAAAGCAATGCGAAAAAAGAGCGCTGTAGCGATTTCATGTTTATGGCGTTGATTAATCGCTATTTATTTCTTCTTTTTGATAGGGTGTCGCGAGGGCGTCTGGATTGCAGAGGGCAGAAAAGCTACAATAACTCAGAGTTATATTGGCTGAGATTACAACATGGCATTTTACAGTTCCGGGGTTGAGTACGGCATTCATAGCCTGATGTGCATGGTAGACAGTAAGGGCGATGCCCGCGACATGAGCGTGCGCGAAATTGCGGAGTTACAAAGCGTGCCCTATGACTACCTCGCCAAAATCTTCACTCGCCTGTCAAAAGCCGGTCTGGTGCGTAGCATTGAAGGAAAGGGCGGCGGTTTTCAGCTGGCGAAACCGGCGGAGCATATCACGGTGAAAGACGTGGCTATTGCCATCGACGGTGAAAAACGCATCTTTGAATGCCGTGAAATTCGCCAGCGGCTGGCCGTGTTTGAGGAACAGCCGCCAGCGTGGGCGTGTGAAGGTATCTGCGGCGTGCGTTCGGTAATGGATATGGCGCAACAGCGTATGGAAGAGGCGCTGGCTCAGCACACGATCCTCGACCTTGCCCGCAAGATGTACCGCAAAGCGCCGGATGAATTTGTTATCGAAGTTCAGGACTGGATTGCCGCGCGCAAAGCGTAAGCGAATAGCCTGATGGCGCTGCGCTTATCAGGTTTGCGTACTGAAAAAAAACGCCCGCAAAAGCGGGCGTTGTCATTATGCGCGGGAAGCGATTACTCCTCTTCTTCATCGCGCAGTGGAACAATCAACATATCCACGTGAACGGTGTTGATCAACTGACGTGCAGAAGACATCAGCTTGCTCCAGAAGTCCTGATGATGGCCGCAAACCACCAGGTCCATATCGTATTTCTTAATGGCGTCGACCAGCACCTGGCCCAGATCGCCGCTGCCGCTCAGGGTTTCGGTAATCGGGTAACCCGCATTGGTGGACAGCTCAGTCAGCGCATGGTGAGTCTCTTCCGAAATGCGTTTTTGCATATCGCCCAGATTCACATCGATAAGGCCGGTATAGAGATCGGAGTAATTCACATCAACATGAATCAGGGAAACTTTCGCGTTGTATGGGCGTGCCATAGATACGGCTTTCTCAACCAGCACTTTACTCTCTGGTGAAAGGTCTACCGCGATAAGAATGTGTTTGTAAGCCATGGTGTTACTCCTTCCATAAAGTTGTCGATGACCAATGGGCGTGAAGTCGCCCGCGTCCTGCATGTCGATTGCGCGGGGGTTTAGCCCTGCCTAAAATCTGCCGCATCCGTGGATGCTAATCAGGCCTTGTAATAATCTTAAAGACCTCATTGTAGAAGATATTTCTACATTATAGCGACCGGGTCTGCGCGTCAATGCGACGCGATCACCAATTTGTTAAACAAATTTATCTAAAGACACCTATTGATAACGCTTAAGGTTGTGGTAAAAAATTTCACTAATCTCCTACACTATTTAATGAGCCGGTCGGACAAATAAACGTGATCGGATTCTCACCTTTTTCACTGAGCTGTCTGGAGCTATGGGTAATTGGGGTGCGGTAGCCCGGGAGGTATCTCCTTTGGGCGGGTCGCCGGGGAGGAGGTATGATCAGCACAATCGCGCTGTTTTGGGCCCTGTGTGTCGTCTGTGTGGTAAATATGGCACGCTATTTCTCGTCGTTACGTGCATTGCTAGTGGTACTGCGTGGTTGCGATCCCTTGCTCTATCAATATGTTGATGGTGGTGGGTTTTTTACCTCACATGGTCAACCCAGCAAGCAGGTAAGGCTGGTTTGGTACATTTACGGTCAGCGTTATCGCGATCATCATGACGACGAGTTTATTCGCCGCTGTGAACGCGTGCGCCGCCAGTTCATTTTGACCAGTTCGTTGTGTGGATTAGTGGTGGTGAGCCTGATTGCACTGGCTCTTTGGCATTAATCTTTCCACATAAAAAAAGACGGGCCAGTTTCCTGACCCGTCTTTTTTGTCTGCCTGATGATTAGATAATCATCAGCGACAGCCAGTACAACCCGCCCGACAGCAGAATCGACGCCGGCAGTGTGAAGACCCAGGCCATCAGAATGTTGGTCACGGTTTTCCGTTGCAGACCGCCGCCATCCACAATCATCGTCCCCGCCACAGAGGAGGAGAGCACGTGGGTGGTGGAAACCGGCATCCCGGTATAACTCGCCAGGCCGATGGATACTGCAGAGGTCATCTGCGCCGCCATACCCTGTGCGTAGGTCATGCCTTTCTTACCGATTTTCTCACCGATGGTGGTTGCCACGCGACGCCAGCCAATCATCGTACCGCAACCCAGCGCCAGCGCGACGGCCATGATGATCCAGACCGGTGCGTACTCAATGGTGTTGAGCATGTCGCCTTTCAGTTTCTTCAGCAGACGCTGATCGTCAGCGCTCACTTCCGGCAGCTTAGCGACTTTATCGGTGGTATCAGAGATACACAGCATGATGCGACGCAGTTGGCTACGCTGCTCAACGCTCAGTTTGTCGTAGGTCTCGATATCCGCCAGCATGTTCTTCACGCGGGTTAACGCGTAGAGAGAGTTGGCCGGATGACAGTGCAGCTCGCCAGACGGCGTGATAGCGGTGTCAGGCTCAGGAATAATCTGGTCAACGCCGGTGACTTTTTTCAGTAGCGCAGGATGCTGCTGATAGAAGACTTCAACGTTATTGATAGCATCACGGGTACGGGTGATTTCGTAGCCCGACGCGTTCATGTTGACCACGAAACCTGCCGGAGCCACGCCAATCAGTACCAGCATGATAAGACCAATGCCTTTCTGACCGTCGTTCGCGCCATGAGAGAACGCGACGCCGATAGCCGAGATGATCAGGGCGATACGCGTCCAGAATGGCGGCTTTTTCTTACCGTCTTTCTTTTCACGCTCTGCCGGCGTCAGGTGGATACGCGCACGTTTTTTCGTACCGCTCCAGTAGCGACGCAGCAGGAACACCAGACCACCTGCGAAGACCAGGCCGACAATCGGTGACACGATGAGGGAGCCGAAAATATTCAGTACTTTCGGAATGTTAAGCGCATCCACCACCGATGTGCCGGTCATCAGCGCATTGGTTAAACCAATACCGATAATCGCGCCAATCAGCGTGTGGGAACTGGACGCCGGCAGACCAAAATACCAGGTGCCGAGGTTCCAGATAATCGCAGCCAACAACATGGAGAAGACCATGGCGAGGCCGTGCGCCGAACTGACATTAAGCAGGAGATCTGTCGGTAACATATGCACGATGGCATAAGCTACACTCAGACCGCCCAGCAGAACGCCGAGGAAGTTAAAGATAGCCGCCATGGCAACCGCAAGCTGCGATCGCATAGCGCGAGTATAAATCACGGTTGCCACTGCGTTTGCTGTGTCATGGAAGCCGTTAATCGCTTCGTAGAACAGAACAAAAATCAGAGCAAGTACCAACAAAAGCCCGGTATGTAAATCCAGACCTGCGAACAAATGTAACATAGTACGTTACGCCATTTTGAGGACATGAACGCGCGGCATTATCATGGACTTTGGCAGCGCGGGCAAAGTGAAATATAGACTTTTTTTGATATTTCCCCATCTTTGTATAAGCAGTGAAAATGATTTTTTAAGAATTTTCAAACGGATATGCAGGATTGTCTTATATTTCACTGGTACGACATGCGTGAAAAATTTACAATTCCCGACAATCTCTAAGTTGAGGATAGTGCGTGGAAAGGTTTGATGCCATTGTAATTGGGGCCGGTGCCGCAGGAATGTTTTGTGCCGCGCAGGCCGGGCAGGCGGGCCTGCGCGTGCTGTTGTTGGATAACGGTAAGAAGCCGGGGCGTAAGATTTTGATGTCCGGCGGTGGCCGCTGCAACTTTACTAATCTTTATGTCGAACCCGCGGCATATCTCAGCCAAAACCCGCATTTTTGCAAATCCGCACTGGCGCGCTACACCCAATGGGATTTCATCGACCTGGTTGGAAAACACGGCATCGCCTGGCATGAGAAGACGCTGGGGCAACTTTTCTGTGATGATTCCGCCGAGCAAATTGTGAAGCTGCTGGTGGATGAATGTGCAAAAGGCAACGTTACGATGCGCCTGCGCAGCGAAGTATTGAGCGTTGAGCGTGATGAAGCAGGCTTTAGCCTGCAACTCAACGGCGAAACGGTCACCACACAAAAACTGGTGATTGCCAGCGGCGGATTGTCGATGCCGGGCCTTGGCGCATCGCCATTTGGTTACAAAATTGCCGAACAATTTGGCCTGAAGGTTCTACCAACCCGCGCGGGGCTGGTGCCATTCACGCTGCATAAACCAATGCTGGATGTTTCCCAAACCATTTCAGGTGTTTCCGTTCCCTCTGTGATTAGCGCGCAAGACGGCACCGTTTTTCGTGAAAGCCTGCTGTTTACCCATCGTGGCCTCTCCGGCCCGGCGGTATTGCAGATTTCCAGCTACTGGCAGCCAGGGGAGTTCGTCACCATCAACCTGCTGCCGGATATCGACCTGGCCGAATTCCTTGATACGCAGCGCGCGGAACACCCGAATCAGAGCCTGAAAAACACGCTGGCGATGCATCTGCCGAAACGCCTGGTGGAGTGTTTGCAGCAACTGGGGCAGATTCCGGATGTCACGCTGAAACAGCTTAATGTGCGCGATCAGCAAACGTTGGTGGAAACGTTGACCGAATGGCGTGTGCAACCGAACGGTACGGAAGGGTATCGCACGGCGGAAGTCACGCTGGGCGGCGTGGATACCAACGAACTCTCTTCCCGAACCATGGAAGCGCGCAAGGTGCCGGGGCTGTATTTCATTGGTGAAGTGATGGATGTCACCGGCTGGCTGGGCGGTTATAACTTCCAGTGGGCCTGGTCGAGCGCCTGGGCGTGCGCGCAGGCGCTGGGGGAGAGTGCTACAGGCAAATAGGTGCTCTTATCACCTGTTCGTGCTTGCAAAGCCGGCAGCCAGGCTGCCGGATAATGATTAATTCAACCCAAGAAAATACTGGGCGATTTTAAAGTAGATAATAAGACCTGTGCCATCAATCAGCGTTGCAATAAAGGGCGCAGATACAACGGCGGGATCGATGCCAATCCGCTTAAGCACCATTGGAATGACTGAGGACACAATTGCGCTCCAAAGCGTTATGCAAACTAACGTTAGGCTAACGATCATGGTAATTTCGATGCCAATCCCCATCATCCAGGCTCGGAAACAGCCCGCAAGACCCAATGTCAGCGCAATCATGAATGAGGTGGTCACCTCTTTACGAATGACTTGCCCCATGTCACGTAAACGCACCTCACCAAGGGCCATCGCGCGTACAAGCGTTGAGGTAATTTGGGTACCACTGTTTCCTCCTGTACCTATCAACAAAGGTATGAAAAACGCCAGTGCGATAGCAGACTCCAGCGACTCCTCAAAATGTTGAAGCACACTGCTGGTATAGGCTTCAGCGACAAATAGTAATAGCAGCCAAACAGAACGTTTTTTCCATAACGCCCATGGCGTCATATCAAGATAGGGTTTTTCTAAAGGAAGCGTGGCTCCCTGTAATTGAGCATCCTCGGTAACGTCGTCTTCCTGCAAATGCACAATCTCTTTCATCGTCAGACAGCCGACAAGCTCGCCTTTATCGACGACGGGAATAACATCCAGCTCGCGCTGTGCCAGCATAGCCACAACGTCAGCGCGTTCTGCATCAGGCTTCACGCGGAGCAAGCAATTGTCCATTAGATGATTAATCGGAAGCTTTAAATCTTTTTCCTGAAGGAGCTTTTTAATTGAGAGTACGCCGCGTAGCGTTTTATCGGCGACAACAAAAAGTTGTCCTGGTATATCCTGAAGAGAGAGTTGAGAAATAAAGCGGTCGCGCGCTTCGCCCACGCAAAGATGGTCGGGTAGCGTCATAAAATCAGTACGCATATATTGTGCGATCGCATCACCCTGGAAAGCCGTTAAGCCATTGTGGATAGCATCATATTGAATGGAGGACATAAAATTACCCTATAGAAAAGTTCTCATAGGGGCGAACAAGACAGGATTAGCAAAGCAGATCCCTACGTCCTGGATTTAGCACTGTACAACGTATCTGACCAAAAGCATTTTGGCAGAAGTTATCTTGGCAACACCTTGATTCGATGGATGCCTGTATTTCCCTGAGCGGTCTCTCTCGATACCAACAGGGCGATAACTTATTTTTGTACAGGAGCCTCGCCATAACGAGATCATTAAATTGAGTCGGCAGAATAGCCATTATTAAAATAGTTAACAATATTAATAGTTGTGCCTGTTTATAATTTGTTGAGGTTAAACTCATTTCATTTACACAATAGACATACAAAAACCAGGTGTTACTATCACATTGACACTATCAATGAGTACGCGTGTTTCATTTACGGCCAGGAACGCTGATGATGACAACATTACTACCCGATTTCGCAACACCTTCATCCAGCACTCTCCTTCACGGTGAGCGTCATCCCGACGCCTGTACACTGTCTGGCTCTCTCTCTTCTTTCCCTCTTATCCCGGAGGGGAATCGTCGCTGAACGCTTGTTCGGCGCGCTTTGTGACACGCGTGGTTTGGTAACAGGGATTATGGCGGGTCGAGTATGGACAACATTAAGCGTCATTTGACGTGGTGGATTATTGGCATCGTGGTGGTGGTGGCCGCCGTGGCGTGGTGGATGTTACGACCCGCGGGCGTACCGGAGGGTTTCGCGGCCAGCAATGGCAGAATCGAGGCCACGGAAGTGGATATCGCCACTAAAATAGCCGGACGCATCGACACCATACTGGTGTCGGAAGGGCAGTTTGTGCGTCAGGGCGACGTGCTGGCGAAGATGGACACCCGCGTGCTTCAGGAGCAACGCCACGAAGCTATTGCGCAAATCAAAGAAGCGGAAAGCGCGGTCGCGGCTGCACGAGCCTTGCTGGAGCAGCGCCAGAGCGAGATGCGTGCGGCACAGGCGGTGGTGAAGCAGCGTGATGCCGAGCTGGCATCCGTCTCTAAACGGCATACCCGTTCACAGACGCTGTCGACGCGCGGCGCGGTCTCAGCGCAACAATTAGATGACGATCGCGCGGCGGCAGAGAGCGCGCGTGCGGCGCTGGAGTCGGCAAAGGCACAGGTTTCGGCGTCCAATGCGGCGATTGAAGCAGCGCGCACCAATATCATTCAGGCGCAAACGCGCGTCGAGGCAGCGCAGGCCACCGAGCGGCGCATTCAGGCCGATATCGACGACAGCGAGCTAAAAGCCCCGCGCGACGGGCGCGTGCAATATCGTGTCGCCGAGCCGGGCGAAGTGCTGGCGGCGGGCGGCAGAGTGCTCAATATGGTCGATCTCAGCGATGTTTATATGACCTTTTTCCTGCCGACCGAGCAGGCAGGTTTGCTGAAGATTGGTGGTGAAGCGCGTCTGGTGCTCGATGCCGCACCCGATTTACGCGTTCCGGCCACCATCAGTTTTGTGGCGAGCGTCGCCCAGTTCACGCCAAAAACCGTGGAAACCCGCGATGAGCGGCTGAAGCTGATGTTCCGCGTGAAAGCGCGCATTCCACAAGAGCTGCTGCAACAGCATCTTGAGTATGTAAAAACCGGGCTGCCGGGCATGGCGTGGGTGCGTCTGGATGAACAGAAGCCCTGGCCGGATGACCTGGTGGTGAGGCTGCCGCAATGACCGGGCAGGTAAGGCCCGCTGTCGCGCAGCTCGAAGGCGTCGGCCAGCGTTACGGCGCGACGGTGGCGTTAAAGAACATTACGCTGAGCATTCCCTCACGCTGTATGGTCGGCCTGATTGGCCCGGATGGCGTCGGGAAATCGAGCCTGCTGTCGCTGATTTCCGGTGCGCGGGTCATTGAGCAGGGCAAGGTGATTGTGCTCGGCGGCGATATGCGCGATGCGGCGCACCGCCGCGATGTCTGCCCGCGTATCGCCTGGATGCCGCAGGGGCTGGGCAAAAACCTCTATCACACGCTGTCGGTGTATGAAAACGTCGACTTCTTCGCGCGACTGTTTGGCCACAACAAAGCGGAGCGTGAGGCGCGGATCACCGAACTGCTGAACAGCACCGGGCTGGCCCCGTTCCGCGATCGCCCCGCCGGGAAGCTTTCTGGTGGGATGAAGCAAAAGCTGGGGCTGTGCTGCGCGTTGATCCACGACCCGGAATTGCTGATCCTCGATGAACCGACGACCGGCGTTGACCCGCTTTCACGCGCGCAGTTCTGGGATCTGATCGACAGCATCCGCGAACGACAAAGCAACATGAGCGTGCTGGTCGCGACCGCCTATATGGAAGAGGCGGAGCGTTTCGACTGGCTGGTGGCGATGAACGACGGCGAAGTGATGGCGACGGGCAGCGCGCAGCAACTGCGGGATAAAACCGACAGCGAGACGCTGGAGCAAGCCTTTATCGCCCTGTTGCCAGAGGCGCAGCGGCAGGCGCATAAACCGGTCGTCATTCCGCCGTATCAGGCAGAAAATGCGGAAATCGCCATTGAAGCGCGTGATCTCACCATGCGTTTCGGCGATTTTGTCGCGGTCGATCATGTGAACTTTCGTATTCCGCGCGGCGAGATTTTTGGTTTTCTCGGCTCCAACGGCTGCGGTAAATCAACCACCATGAAGATGCTGACAGGTCTGCTGCCTGCCAGCGAAGGCGAAGCCTGGCTGTTCGGCCAGCCCGTCGACCCGAACGATATCGAAACCCGCCGCCGCGTGGGGTATATGTCGCAGGCGTTCTCCCTTTACAGTGAACTCACCGTGCGGCAAAACCTGGAGCTTCACGCCCGCTTGTTTCATATTCCCGAAGCGGAGATCCCGCAGCGCGTCGCGGAAATGAGCGATCGCTTCATGCTTGCCGACGTCGAGGATGCGCTTCCTGCCTCGCTGCCGCTGGGGATCCGCCAGCGATTGTCGCTAGCGGTAGCGGTGATCCATCGCCCGGAAATGCTCATTCTTGATGAACCGACCTCCGGCGTTGACCCGGTAGCCCGCGATATGTTCTGGCAACTGATGGTTGATTTGTCGCGGCAGGATAAAGTCACTATTTTCATCTCCACCCACTTTATGAACGAAGCGGAGCGCTGTGACCGCATGTCGCTGATGCACGCGGGCAAAGTGCTGGCCAGCGGCACGCCGCAGGAACTGGTTGAGCGCCGTGGCGCGGCGAATCTGGAAGAGGCATTTATCGCCTGGCTTCAGGAAGCGTCCGGTCCTGCGCAGGCGGTGACGCCGCCAGATGACATCCCGGTGATGCATGAAGCACCAACGCCGCCGCGTCAGGGCTTCAGCCTGCGCCGTCTGTTCAGCTACAGCCGCCGGGAAGCGCTGGAATTGCGCCGCGATCCGGTACGTTCTACGCTGGCGATGCTCGGTACGGTAATTCTGATGCTGATCATGGGTTACGGCATCAGCATGGACGTCGAAAACCTGCGCTTCGCGGTGCTCGATCGCGATCAAACCATGAGCAGCCAGGAATGGACGCTTAATCTTGCTGGTTCGCGCTATTTTATCGAACAGCCGCCGCTCACCAGCTATGACGAGCTGGATAAACGAATGCGGGCAGGCGACGTGGCGGTGGCGATTGAAATTCCGCCCAACTTTGGCCGTGATATTGCGCGCGGTACGCCGGTGAAAATCGGCGTCTGGGTGGATGGTGCGATGCCGAGCCGCGCGGAAACGGTGCAGGGTTACGTGCAGGCGATGCACCAGACCTGGCTTCAGGACGTCGCCAGTCGCCAGCCGACGTCAAATGCGCAGAACGGCCTGATGACCATCGAAACCCGCTATCGCTATAACCCGGATGTAAAAAGCCTTCCGGCGATTGTGCCTGCGGTTATTCCGCTGCTGCTGATGATGATCCCCTCCATGCTCAGCGCGTTAAGCGTGGTGCGTGAAAAAGAGCTGGGGTCGATCATCAACTTGTACGTTACGCCGACGACACGGAGCGAATTCCTGCTTGGTAAACAGTTGCCCTACATCGCGCTGGGGATGCTCAACTTCTTCCTGCTATGTGCGTTGTCGGTGTTTGTGTTTGGCGTTGAACACAAAGGCAGTTTCCTCACCCTGACGCTGGCAGCGCTGCTGTATGTCACCATCGCCACCGGCATGGGGCTGCTGATTTCCACCTTTATGAAAAGCCAGATCGCCGCCATTTTTGGCACCTCGATCATTACGCTTATCCCGGCGACGCAGTTCTCCGGGATGATCGATCCTGTGGCGTCGCTCGAAGGGCCGGGGCGGTGGATCGGCGAGATCTACCCGACCAGCCATTTCCTGACCATCGCGCGTGGGACGTTTTCGAAGGCGCTGGATCTGGGCGATCTCTGGCCGCTGTTCATTCCGCTGCTGATTGCCGTGCCGCTGGTGATTGGCCTGAGCGTGCTGCTGCTGAAGAAACAGGAGGGATGATGCGCCGATTACGCAATATTTATAACCTGGGCATCAAGGAACTGCGCAGCCTGCTGGGCGATAAAGCGATGCTGGCGTTGATTGTGTTTGCGTTTACGCTGTCGGTTTACTCGTCGGCGACGGTCACGCCGGGATCGCTGCATCTCGCGCCGATTGCTATTGCGGATATGGACCAGTCGCAGCTTTCTAACCGTATAGTGAACAGCTTCTACCGCCCGTGGTTCCTGCCGCCGGAGATGATCACCGCCGATGAAATGGACGCCGGGCTGGATGCCGGGCGCTATACCTTCGCGGTGAATATACCGCCCAATTTTCAGCGTGATGTGCTGGCCGGGCGTCAGCCGGATATTCAGGTGAACGTTGATGCCACGCGTATGAGCCAGGCGTTTACCGGCAACAGCTACATCCAGAGCATTATCAACGGCGAGGTGAACAGTTTTGTCGCGCGCTACCGTGATAACAGCGAGCCGCTGGTGGCGCTGGAAACGCGGATGCGTTTTAACCCGAACCTTGAACCTGCGTGGTTCGGCGGAGTGATGGCGATTATCAACAATATCACCATGCTGGCGATTGTGCTGACAGGCTCGGCGCTTATCCGCGAACGCGAGCACGGCACCGTTGAGCATTTGCTGGTGATGCCAATTACGCCGTTTGAAATCATGATGGCCAAGATCTGGTCGATGGGGCTGGTGGTGCTGGTAGTGTCCGGATTGTCGCTGGTGCTGATGGTGCAGGGTGTGCTGGGCGTGCCGATTGAAGGATCGATCCCGCTGTTTATGCTCGGCGTGGCGTTAAGTCTGTTTGCCACCACGTCTATCGGGATTTTCATGGGTACGGTGGCGCGCTCGATGCCGCAACTGGGGCTGTTGATGATTCTGGTGCTGTTGCCGCTGCAGATGCTCTCTGGCGGTTCGACGCCGCGTGAAAGTATGCCGCAAATGGTACAGGACATAATGTTGTCGATGCCGACGACCCATTTTGTCAGCCTGGCGCAGGCGATTCTCTATCGCGGTGCCGGGTTTGAGATTGTCTGGCCGCAGTTTGTCACGCTGCTGGCGATTGGTGGGGTGTTCTTTATGATTGCCCTGCTGCGTTTCAGGAAGACGATTGCGACGATGGCGTAGCCTGGGGTTGCCGGATGGCGAGTATCGTCAATGCATTCGTAGGCCGGATAAGGCGTAGCCGCATCCGGCATTTCCCTGCACCACGTTTCCCTACCCTTCGCTAAACAGCCGCAACAGCGTCTCAACCTGCTCATCCAGCGGGGCGAGATCCTGCTTCACGATCAAATGCAGCGGCGTGGCGCGTCGCGCGCCGTGATGCAATGGTAAAGGCTTCAATACGCCTTGTTCCAGCAGGCGCTGAATACGCTCTTCCGGCAACCAGCCGTAGCCTACCTGATACATCACCGCATCAATCGCTGCATCAATTGTCGAGAACGTCCACGCATCGTTGCCCGGCTGGCGTGTGCTGTCATGGTCGGCAATACGAATGAGCGGCCAGTTACGCAGCATCTCATCGCTGAACGGGGCATCCTGGTGAAACAGCGGGTGATCGCGATGCGCGACGGCGATGAAATCGATATTCATCAACCATTCGCCACGCCCGGTAATATCCTGACGTCGCGTCAGCACCATCACATCCGCTTCTGCCTGAACGGCATCGCTGTTAGTGCTGTTCTCCAGCACTTCCGTCAAACGCACCTGCGTTTTCGGGTACGCCTGCTGAAACTCGCGCAGGATCGCAAACAGCCGCTTGCGCGGGAAGATGCTGTCCACCACTAAATCCAGTCGCGTGCGCATGCCGTCGCGTAGCGTGGCGGCACGGGTTTCGACCCAGGCGAAGGCTTTCAGTAGCGGTTTCACCTGACTGAGTAACAGTTCCCCGGCGGGTGTCAGTACCGCACGGCGGCCTTCTGGTGCCAGTAGCGCGACGCCTAATCGTTCCTGCAACAACGACAAGTTATAGCTTACCGATGACTGGCTACGGTTGGTCTCTTCTGCGGCTTTGGCAAAGCTGCCTGATTCAACTACTTTTTCGAGGAGCGCCCACTGCTCAAGCGTTGTTTTATGCATGATTGATTTAAAATTTAGATGAATTTCATTCAAACATAGCGTTATTCATTCATATTTTAAAGCAATAAGATAACTCCATCGAAAAGAGGAGAACGAATTATGAGCAGCTTTGATAAACATGACTTAAGCGGTTTTATCGGTAAACATCTGGTTTATACCTACGATAACGGCTGGAACTACGAAATTTACGTCAAAAACGCCAATACCCTTGATTACCGCATTCACAGCGGTCTGGTAGGGAATCGTTGGGTGAAAGATCAGCAGGCATACATCGTGCGTGTCGGGGAAAGCATCTACAAAATTTCATGGACTGAACCGACCGGTACTGACGTCAGCCTGATTGTTAACCTGGGCGACAAACTGTTCCACGGCACCATCTTCTTCCCGCGTTGGATCATGAACAACCCGGAAAAAACCGTCTGCTTCCAGAACGATCATATTCCGCTGATGAATTCGTATCGTGATGCCGGCCCGGCCTATCCGACCGAAGTGATTGATGAGTTCGCGACCATTACCTTTGTACGCGACTGCGGCCCGGACGATGACAGCGTCATCGCCTGTGCCGCCAGTGAACTGCCGAAAGATTTCCCGGCAAACCTGCGCTAAAGACTAGCCCGGCAGGCGGCTTTTGGGCCGCCCCGGGCCAAGCAGTATCGCCAGTTTGCTCCCGCCTTTTGTGGTTTCCATCCAGATTTTACAGACACTGGTCAGCGGCACCGACAGCAACATGCCCACCGGCCCCAGCAGCCATCCCCATATCAGCAACGACAAGAACACCACCAGCGTCGACATCCCCAGACGATGCCCCATCACGCGTGGCTCCAGAATATTGCCCAGCACCATGTGCACCACCAGGAACAGCGCACCGACCATTAAACATTCGTAATAGCCATTAAACAGCAGTGCCTGAATCATCGGCGGAATGGCAGAAATCACCGAGCCAATGTTGGGAATGTAGTTCAGCAAAAACGCCAGCACGCCCCACATCAGCGCGAATTGCACATCGAGCAGCAACAGGCCGAGCCAGACAATCACGCCGGTCATCACGCTGATAAATGTTTTGAGCGCCAGATAATGGGATACCCCTTTTAACGCACGGTGGAGCCCGGCGATATGTACCTGCGGGTTGACGAGAGCAAACCGCATTTTGTAAGGGACGTGGCGGGCTTCGAAAAGCATGAATACCACGGTCATGATCAGCAGCACGATGCTGGTCATCGCCCCGGATAACTGGGTCATTAAGGCCGTCGCCAGGGTCATCACCTTATCGGAATCCATTCGCTGGAGTAATCTTTCCGGCGAGATGTGCAGATGCAGAAACGGCAGCATCTCCTGTAACTCGATAAACTTACGGGTGAGCTCTTTGTTGTAACTCGGCATCAGGGCAATGAAGTCATTGATCGACGAGGCGAGGACGGCCATCAGCGCCGTAAGGAAGAAGAGCATCACTATCATCACAATGGTGATGGCCAGCGCACGCGAGAATCCCCTTCGCAAAAACCACGTCACCAGCGGGTTAAGCACAATGGCGAAAAAGAGCGCCAGCAGCAACTGGACGATGATATCGGCGGCGGCATGAATACCGGCCAGGATCACCACCAGGGCGGCGAGTTTGAGTAAAATATGCAGGCCCGCTTTATCAGGCTGTGGGGAGGTCATATCGAATTCCTTTTGATCGTTCGCACTTAAGTGTAGTGCGAAGCGGCAGGCTTATTATCTGAAAGTGCGCGGTGCAAAAGCGCGACTTCAATTTCAGCGCATGCAATAATGAAAACATCGTTTTAAAATTCGGATGTTTGTCATGCCAGACACCGCAGATGGGGCACAACTCAGCGGTTTTCGCCTCAATTTACGCATCGTTTCCGTCGTTATTTTCAACTTCGCCAGCTATCTTACCATCGGCCTGCCACTCGCGGTGCTGCCGGGCTATGTCCATGATGTCATGGGGTTTAGCGCCTTCTGGGCGGGTCTGGTTATCAGCCTGCAATACTTCGCCACACTGTTAAGTCGTCCGCATGCCGGGCGCTTTGCCGACCAACTGGGGCCGAAGAAAATCGTGGTGTTTGGTCTGTGCGGCTGTTTTCTTAGCGGCCTGAGTTATTTGCTGGCGGCGATGGGCGGTAGTTGGCCGATGGTAAGCCTGGTGCTGCTGTGCCTGGGACGGGTGATTCTGGGGATTGGCCAGAGCTTTGCCGGGACGGGCTCCACGCTGTGGGGTGTCGGTGTGGTCGGCTCGCTGCATATTGGGCGGGTCATTTCCTGGAACGGCATCGTAACTTACGGAGCGATGGCGATGGGCGCGCCACTCGGCGTGCTCTGTTACCAGTACGGCGGCCTGCACGGTCTGGCGCTGGTGATTATGACGGTTGCTGCGCTGGCAGTGATTTGTGCACTGCCGCGTGCGGAAGTGAAAGCGGCGAAGGGCAAGGTGATGTCGTTTCGCGCGGTGCTCGGGCGCGTCTGGCCCTACGGCATGGCGCTGGCGCTGGCCTCGGCGGGCTTCGGCGTTATCGCGACCTTCATTACGCTGTTTTATGACGCCAAAGGCTGGGACGGCGCAGCCTTCGCGCTCACGCTCTTTAGCTGCGCATTCGTTGGCACGCGCCTGCTGTTCCCCAACGGGATCAACCGTCTGGGCGGGCTGAACGTAGCCATGATCTGTTTTTCGGTTGAGATTATCGGCCTTCTGTTGGTCGGAATCGCTGATACGCCACTGATAGCGAAAATCGGCACCTTCCTGGCGGGAGCAGGCTTCTCGCTGGTCTTCCCGGCGCTGGGTGTGGTGGCAGTGAAGGCCGTACCGCCGCAAAATCAGGGTTCCGCGCTGGCAACCTACACGGTGTTTATGGATTTATCGCTCGGGATTACCGGGCCGCTCGCCGGGCTGATGATGGCGTGGATGGGCGTGTCGACGATTTATCTTGCTGCCGCCGGGCTGGTGGCGATTGCGCTGCTACTGGGATGGCGGCTAAAAAAAAGGCCTCCGGTTGAACAACCGAAGGCCGCGTCATCATCAGACTAATTAGTTGATAACGATAGTGTTAATGATGTTTTCAGCGGCAGTTTGCGCCTGCTGCTGATTGTCTGCCGGCAGGGTAACCTGCATGGTCAGTAGCTTGCCGTCAATTTTGCCGAGGATAACGGAAGAGTATGCAGTCTGGCCTTTGGCAGAAATAATGCTGTCCAGTTGTTGCAGCGTGTGGCCTTTCACCTCGATGGATTTATTGGTCACAACCTGCAGCTGTGGGTCGCGGCTGCGCTGTTGCTCTTCCAGACGTTTCGCCATCACGCCGAGGTCTTCATCGGTGTTGTCGCCCACGATAACGATCACGGCTTTCTGCCCGGTCGCATCAGAGTAAACGTGCATGTTGTTGCTCTGGGTGCCCATCTTCCCGCTCTGGTCGGTCATATCCGCGGGTAATGAGAAGCTCAGCTTGCCATCCAGCAGGTTAATCGGCTGCCCGGAGGCGTTGCTCTCTGCCGCCGCACCCTGTGCCGGAGCTTTGGTATCGCTGTTGTCACAGGCTGCCAGCCCGGCAACCAGCAGGCCAATACCAACGTATTTCACCAATTTGCGCATTGACTTCTTCCTTTCGATAAACGGCCATTAACGGCTCATTCACCCATCTTATCACAACTCGGAAAACGAACCTTTAACCTGGCTGCATTGCTGACAAATCGGATTTGTCTGCCAGGCGTTTCATCAGCATATTCAGCAGCACGCCGTACATCGGCAGGAAGAAAATGATGCTGATCAGCACTTTAAAGCAGTAATCGACCAGCGCGATTTCCACCCAGTGCTGTGCCATAAACGGGTCAGTGCTGCGCCAGAAGGCGATGAAGAAGAAGGCCAGCGTGTCGCTGATATTGCCGAACAGCGTCGAGGCCGTCGGCGCGAGCCACCAGTGTCGGCTTTGACGCAGGCGGTTAAAGACATGCACGTCGAGGATTTGCCCCAGTGCATAGGCCATAAAGCTGGCGGCGGCGATACGAGCGACAAAAAGGTTGAAACTCGCCAGTGCGCCAAACCCCTGCCACTCACCCATATAGAAAAGTGATGAGATAGCGTAGGAGACCATCAGTGCGGGGAGCATGACTGCGAAAACGATGCGTCGAGCCAGCGGCGCGCCAAAAATGCGCACGGTGAGGTCAGTCGCAAGGAAAATAAACGGAAAGCTGAACGCGCCCCAGGTGGTGTGGAAGCCAAAAACAGAAACCGGCAGCTGCACCAGATAGTTACTGGATATGATAACCAGCAAATGGAATAGCGATAGCCAAACCAGCGCGTGCTTGCGCTGTACGGATGTAAAGGGAGTCATATTGTACCTTTTTAGTGATTGGGGTGAGGGAACCCAATAAAACTGTTCGTATTCTTATCGTTACCTGCGCGATAAGGGAGCGAATGATACTGCTTCCGCGCATCATTGCAATGGTTGTTTTTCACGCAATCGTTAACCTGACTTGCGTCACAGAAATCACGGCGTAAACTAAGCCCGATTTTTCTACGGTGAGACCACAATGACCGATCTGTTCGCCAGCCCAAACCATACTTTAGATGCCCTTGGCCTTCGTTGCCCGGAGCCGGTGATGATGGTGCGCAAAACCGTGCGCACGATGCCCGTGGGCGAAACGCTGCTGATTATTGCCGACGACCCGGCAACCACCCGCGATATTCCCGGCTTCTGTACGTTCATGGAACATGAACTGATTGCTAAAGAGACCGACACCCTGCCGTATCGCTACCTGCTGCGTAAAAGCCACTAGTTTTGTCAGGGCAGATTCTGTGATCTGCCCTGAAATATCGTTATCACATCGTTAAAATCGCGTTTCGAAATTGTTTCTTTTGTGAGTTATCTCACCGCCCACCTCGCGCTTCCCGTCTAGTTTTTAAGCGGAAAACTAAAACAACGTTTTATCTCTTACCGCAACAATACCGCTGGAGCCGACCGATGAAGATGACTGTTAAGCCATTCGTGGCCGCTTTGTGCCTTTCCTCCGCTGCCTTCCTGTTTACCTCTTACGCCTCGGCGCAGGTGATCAAGGCCGCAGACGTTCACCCTGAGGGCTACCCGAACGTGGTGGCGGTGCAGCATATGGGGGAGAAACTCAAACAGCAAACCGGTGACAAGCTGGAGATTAAAGTCTTTCCCGGCGGCGTGCTGGGCGATGAGAAGCAGATGATCGAGCAGGCGCAGATGGGGGCGATCGACATGATCCGCGTATCGATGGCCCCGGTCGCGGCGATTTTGCCGGA
The DNA here is from genome assembly GCF_965231525.1 of Pseudocitrobacter faecalis. Taxonomy (NCBI): domain Bacteria; kingdom Pseudomonadati; phylum Pseudomonadota; class Gammaproteobacteria; order Enterobacterales; family Enterobacteriaceae; genus Pseudocitrobacter; species Pseudocitrobacter faecalis. The sequence continues at coordinate 4,749,194 of NZ_CBDDNJ010000002.1, forward strand.
TATCGAAGTCTTCACGCTGCCCTACGTTTTTCGCGATGAAGATCATATGCATAAGGTGATTGACGGCGAGATCGGTAAGCAGATTGGCGACAAGCTCACTAACAATCCGAAATCGCGGCTGGTCTTCCTCGGCTGGATGGATTCCGGTACGCGTAATCTCATCACTAAAGAGCCGGTGCTGAAGGCGGAAGATCTCAAGGGGATGAAAATTCGCGTGCAGGGCAGCCCGGTTGCGCTGGCGACACTCAAAGATATGGGCGCGAACTCGGTGGCGATGGGCGTGAGCGAGGTTTACAGCGGCCTGCAAACGGGCGTGATTGACGGCGCGGAGAATAACCCGCCGACGTTTATTGCCCATAACTATCTGCCCGTCGCCAAAAACTACACCCTGAGCGGCCACTTTATTACCCCGGAAATGCTGCTCTACTCGAAAGTGAAGTGGGACAAACTGAGCCCGGACGATCAGCAAAAAATCATCACCCTGGCCCATGAAGCGCAGCTGGAGCAGCGTGAACTGTGGAAAGCCTACAACGACCAGGCGCTGGCGAAGATGAAAGCGGGCGGCGTGCAGTTCCACGAAATCGACAAAACCTTCTTTGTTCAGGCCACGGAACCGGTGCGAAAAGCCTATGGCGAAAAGCATCAGGATCTGATGAAAGCCATTGCTGATGTCCAGTAGCGGAGGCGTTATGTCAGAGCATTTTTCGCGCGCAATGGACCGGCTCTATATGCTGGCGATGTGGGTCGCCGGGTTGTCACTGCTGCTGATGACGATAGTCATTCCGGTGGGGATTTTTTCTCGCTATGTGCTTAACCGGGGCGAATCCTGGCCGGAGCCGATTGCCATTATCTGCATGGTGACCTTCACCTTTATCGGCGCGGCGGTGGGCTATCGGGCCGGGTCGCATATCGCGGTCAATATGCTCACCGACCGCTTGCCCGCAGCGCTGCAAAAAGCGGCGGCGCGGCTGGTGGACTTACTGATGCTGTTGGTGACCGTCCTGATGTTCTGGTACAGCTTCTGGCTCTGCGTCGAGTTGTGGGAGCAGCCCGTTGCGGAATTCCCGGTGATGACCTCCGGCGAGAGCTATCTGCCGCTGCCGGTGGGTTCCGCTGTGCTGATTCTGTTCGTGATTGAGCGCCTGCTGTTCGGTTCGCAGGAACACCGCCCGGTGGTGCTCATCGGTAACCACGGTTAATGAGGTGAAAGATGGATGCGTTTATTTTGCTTTTCACCCTCGCCATTCTGTTGGCCGTGGGGATGCCCGTCGCGTTCGCGGTGGGCTTAAGTGCCGTTGCCGGCGCGCTGTGGATTGACCTGCCGCTGGAGGCGCTGATGATTCAGATAACCAGCGGGGTGAACAAGTTTACCCTGCTGGCGATCCCGTTCTTTATTCTGGCGGGGGCGATCATGGCCGAGGGGGGCATCGCCCGGCGGCTGGTCAATTTCGCCTATCTGTTCGTAGGCTTTATTCGCGGTGGGCTATCGCTGGTGAACATTGTCGCCTCGACCTTTTTCGGCGCGATTTCCGGTTCATCGGTGGCGGATACGGCGTCTATCGGCAGCGTGATGATCCCGGAGATGGAAAAAAAAGGTTACCCGCGCGAATACGCGGCGGCGGTGACGGCGAGCGGTTCAGTGCAGGCGATTTTGATCCCGCCCAGCCATAACTCGGTGATTTACTCGCTGGCAGCGGGTGGCACGGTTTCTATTGCGTCGTTGTTTATTGCGGGCGTGCTACCAGGCCTATTGCTGGGGTTGTGCCTGATGATCCTGTGTCTCGGTTTTGCCCATAAGCGCGGTTATCCGAAAGGGGAGCGCATCCCGTTTAAGCAGGCGGTGAAGATTTTTGTCGATGCGCTGTGGGGGCTGATGACGGTGGTCATTATTCTCGGCGGTATTCTCTCGGGGATTTTTACCGCCACCGAATCGGCGGCGGTCGCCTGCTTGTGGGCGTTCTTCGTGACCATGTTTATCTACCGTGATTATAAGTGGAGCGAGCTGCCGAAGCTGATGTGCCGGACGGTGAAAACGGTCAGTATCGTGATGATTTTGATTGGTTTTGCCGCCGCATTTGGCGCGGTGATGACCTATATGCAGCTTCCGGTGCGCATCACCGGGTTCTTTACGTCGCTGTCTGATAACAAGTACGTCATTTTGATGTATCTGAACATTATGCTGTTACTGATTGGTACGCTGATGGATATGGCGCCGATTATCCTGATCCTGACGCCGGTGCTGTTACCGGTGACCAATGCGCTGGGCATCGACCCGGTACATTTTGGCATGATCATGATGGTGAATCTGGGAATTGGCCTGATTACCCCGCCGGTGGGCTCGGTGTTGTTTGTCGCCAGCGCGGTGAGTAAGCAGAAAATTGAGAGCGTGGTGAAAGCAATGTTGCCGTTTTACGGCATGTTGTTGATGGTGCTGGCGCTGGTGACCTACGTTCCGGCGATATCGTTATGGTTGCCGGGGGTATTGGGGATGTGAGTTTTGTGCGCGTTGTTGCCGGATGCGCTTCGCTTATCCGGCCTACAAATGTATTGGCACGCCGCAATCTTACCGTAGGCCGGATAAGGCGCAGCCGCATCCGGCTAACCCCGGCACCGCATTCATTGACGCTGCATGTTTTCGTAGGCCGGAGAAGGCGCAGCCGCATCCGGCAAACCTCCTCACCGCAGCTTCATCCGCAACAACCGCAGCGCGTTCAGCGTGACCAGCACCGTTGCCCCGGTATCCGCCAGTACCGCCAGCCACAGCCCGGTAAGACCGAGCAGAGTGGTGACGAGGAAAATGCCTTTCAACCCTAACGCGATGGCAATGTTCTGCCGCACATTGGCGTGCGTAGCGCGCGCCAGACGCAGCATTTGCGCCAGCCCGGTTAAGCGGTTGTGCGTCAGGGCGGCATCGGCGGTTTCCAGCGCCACATCACTGCCGCTACCCATCGCAATCCCAATAGTAGACGCCTTCATGGCTGGCGCGTCGTTAATACCATCGCCGACCATCGCCAGCGGCGCTTTCGCATTTAACGCTGTGACCTCGGTGACTTTATCCGCCGGCAGCAGCCCGGCGCGGAAATCGAGCCCCAGTTCGCCCGCGATAGCCGCTGCCGCACGCGGGTTATCGCCAGTCAGAATAATGCCCTGAATGCCCAGTGTGTGCAGGGTGTCGATGGCTTCGCGCGCGTCATCACGCAGCGTATCGCGCAGTGCCAGTATGCCCAGCAGAGCCTCTCCACGGGTCACCAGTACCACCGTGTTACCGGCTTTTTCCAGTTCTTCGATCGGCATCTGATGGGCATCCGCCGCGAATTTACCCGCCGCGCAAATCAGAATGCGTTGCCCATTAACGTCCGCCTCGATACCTGAACCCGCCAGCGTGCGCTGGTTGTCGGCTGCGGGCAACGTTAGCTGGCGCTGTTGCGCCTCGCGAACAATGGCCTGCGCCAGCGGGTGCGTTGAGCCTTGCTCTACGGCGGCGGCCAGCGCCAGTAGACTGTTTTCGTCGAGCTCCGCCACAGCGACAACGGATGTCACTTGCGGCTTGCCGACGGTCAGGGTGCCGGTTTTATCGAACGCCACCTGCTGCACGCGGCCTAGTTGTTCCAGCGCCGCGCCGCCTTTAATCAGTGCGCCATAGCGTGCGGCGGTTGCCAGGCCGGAGGTTATCGCCGCCGGCGTTGAAATTACCAGCGCGCACGGGCAGCCAATCAGCAGTAACGTCAGACCTTTGTAGATCCACTCCAGCCACGGCGCGGAAAATGCCAGCGGCGGCACCAGCGCAACCAGCAGCGCCACGACCATAATCGCCGGGGTATAGATGCGGCTGAAACGGTCAATAAAGCGCTCAATCGGCGCACGGCGCTCTTCCGCTTCTTCAATTAAACGCAGAATGCGGTCGATAGCGCTGTCGCCAGGCTGTGAGGTGACGGTGATTTGCACCAGGCGGTCGACGCTGGTGGCCCCGGCGCTGACGCGCTCGCCCGCACTGTGTTCCACCGGAATAGATTCACCGGTTAAGGCGCTTTCATCAAAGCTGGCAAAGGGTGAGATCAGTGTACCGTCGGCAGGTAAGCGCCCGCCCGCCGCCACTTCAATCACATCGCCTGGGCGTAAATCCTGCTGCGCGACGGTTTCACGCCGATCGCCACGTACGCGCACGGCGGTGTCGGGCTTTAGCGCCATCAGCGCGCTCACGCCCTGACGTGCGCGGGTTGCCGCCCAGCCTTCGAGTCGCTCGCCGATTAAAAACAGCAGTAATACCATCGCCGCTTCCGCCGTTGCGCCAATGAACAGCGCGCCAATCGCCGCGACGCTCATCAGCGTTTCGATGGCAAACCAGCTACCGCTTTTGATCAGGCGTAATGCCTGACGCGCCACCGGATAGAGGCCGACCAGCGTCGTCGCGATAAACGCGGCATTGCCGAGCGGATGGTTGAAATGCTCCAGCCCCCAGCTGATCGCCATCAGCAGCGTTAGCAAAATGAGCGGTAGATTCTCGCGCAGACGGGAAGGGGCTTCTTCCGCTTTAGGCGTGTTTGCATTGCGCAGGGTGTACCCGGCGGCAGTGACCGCGCGTTCGACCTGGTCGCGAATGTCGTCGTCGGCATCAACCAGCAGCTTTTCGGTGGCGAACAGGACTTTAACCTGTTTAACGCCGGGGATCTGATTTACCGCTGTTTCGACTTTGCGGGCGCAAGCGGCGCAGTCCATGCCGTCGACAAGCCAGCTATAGCGGGCATCAGCCAGGCTGTCGGCAACGGTCGGCGCGCACTCGCCGTCGCAGCAGCAGTCGTCCGTTTTGGCAGGCGCAGGGGTAAACTTCAGTGAGGAAAACTGCGGCGCTTTGGCGGGCTTCGTCTCTGGAGTCGACATGGTATCCTCCGGTTAATGATCGTTGTTTCATTAAACGCAGCATACACTCTGGAGTCGACTCCAGAGTCAAGAGCCATTTTACATATAGAGGGCGCGGACGATTAAAAAGTGCCCGGCGAAGTAGCAGGCCGACGAAATGGCGTTATCGGCGCGGAAGCGATAGCGATAGTGGCTAACCAGCCAGACGATATTCCCCAGCAACAGCAGTGCAGCCCCCACGAAGCCCGAAAGCGCGGGGCTGGTCGGGCGCAGGAACCACAGTTCACCCGCCAGCCAGACCATCACCAGCGTCATGGCGATAAAGGTGGCGATCGGAATGCGCAGCTCCTCCAGTTTGCTCCAGATAACCGCCAGCAGCAGCGCGCCAATCACCAGCAGTACCAGCGGTAGCGGCCAGAAAATGCTGAGCGTCATTTGGCTGGCAAACCAAATGGTATAAAGCAGATGCGACAGGAAGAATGCGCCGATGGCATAGAGCAGGCGCTGGCGTGGCAGCAGTGTGAGCGCGTCACCGATCAGTGAGGCGCAAAGCCCCGCGACGACCAGATAGCCAACCGCCTCAAACATCGGGGCTTGCCAGGCGAGAAACAGAAGAAGAATGAGCGTAACCGGTTTAAACACCCAGCGCTGCCAGGCCGGGCCACGGTAAGATGCATCGACATAAAGCCATGCGGATAAGCAGACAGCAATAAACGACCAAAGCATATTAAGTCCCTGTTATCATTAATTAGGTATTACACGCGTAGTCTTGGTCTTCAGTGTAGTGTTCATGAGCGCCTAATGACAATCGCCTTACATGCCGTAACGCCCGAATTCCGTAAATTCCTATGAGATGTGATGATGAGTAAGATGCCGTTATTTTTTGTCGTCGTGGTCGCAATTATTGTGATTGCCGCATCGTTTCGCTATGTACAGCAGCGGCGGGAAAAGCAGGAAAACGAGGCTGCACCACTGATGCAAAAGCGCGTTACGGTCAGCAATAAGCGGGAAAAAGTGCTTAACGATCGCCGCTCGCGTCAGCAAACGGAAATCCCGGCGGGCAGTTCAATGCGCTATGACGTGAGCTTTAAGCCGGAGCAGGGCGGGCTGGAGATGCATTTTCGCCTCGACGACGCGCAGTATCATGCGCTGACGGTGGGCGACAAAGGCGTGCTGAGCTACAAAGGTTCGCGGTTTGTGGCGTTTGAGGCGGATAAGGAAGTGCAGTGATGCATGTTGCCGGATAAGCGTCACCGCCATCCGGCAAAAACCGCACATTACTTCTTCTTCGGCGTGATTTTTTTCTGCCACACCAGCAACTCGAAAACGCCAAACAGGAAGATGCGCACCTTCTCTGCTTTGGTCATCTGCGGGCCATCTTTCGGGATGGTGGACTGCAACAACGCCATTTGCATACCATGCATCAGCACCATAAATACCAGCGCGACGTTGACGAAAATATTCAGCGGGCGCGGAAACGGCTGGAAAAGATTGAGCACTAAAAACGCCCACACGCACAGCATCAGTAACCGACCCAGATTAATCAGCATCTTTTTCCCCTTGTGCTTCACGATGGTACAGGCGATAAGCCACCTGACCGGCGACTTTTTCACGGTGCAGGTCCCAGCTTACCGGTACCGCGGGCAGGCCATTTTCCACTTCGCTTTCAACATAGATAAGCGCATCGTCAGCCAGCCAGCCGTTATTTTCCAGCAGGGCGAGCGTTTCAGCGAGCAGCCCTTTACGGAACGGCGGATCGACAAAAACGATATCATGCGGCGTGCCCGGCTGGTTGAGGAATGAGAGCGTGTTCGTATTCACGACCTTGCCCTGATTCGCCTTCAGCGTGGCGAGATTTTTCTGCAACTGCTGGGCGACCTGTTTGTCCATTTCCAGCAGTGTTGCGCCCGCGGCATAACGCGAGAGCGCTTCCAGCCCGAGTGCGCCGCTTCCGGCGAAGCAGTCCAGACACCGGGCATCGACCATTGACGGCGCGAGCCAGTTAAACAGGGTTTCACGCACGCGATCGGTGGTGGGGCGCAGGCCGGGGCTGTCCGGAACCGGTAATTTTCGGCCACGCCACTGGCCGCCGATAATTCGGATCTGGCCGCTGCCCGCAGAGGTTGGTTTCTTCATTTTCTTGCTCAGGTCGCTCTTTTGGCCTGCTATTCTAACGATCTGCTTACTTCGGCGAAACCTTAATCCGCAGGCGGTGATGCGCGCCGCGTTAAGTGGTAGACTAACCGACTAATTTCATCATTATTTTAGCTTTCGCCCCTGTTATGGCGAAACAGCGCCATAAATAAACCGCGAGGAGTTAAGTCGCAAATGGCAAAAGAGAAGAAACGTGGCTTTTTTTCCTGGCTGGGCTTTGGGCAAAAAGAACAGCAGCAGGACGTTGAATCTGAACAAAAAATCGAAGAACAGGCAGCGGTAGAAACGCAGCCTGCGCAGGACGATGCGGCGGTTGTCGAGGCGTCTGGTGAACACACTCAGCAGGAGAGCGAAGCGTTCGCCGCTGAGGTGGTTGAGGTGACCGAAGAGGTTGTGGAAAGCGAAAAGCCGCAGCCCGTTGAGGTGATTGAACCTGAAGTCACGCCAGAAGCGGTAATTGAACACGAAGAGCTGCCGCTGCCGGAAGAGATCGCGGAAGAGATCGCTGAACCTGAAGTACAGCCGGAAGCAGTTCTCATTGAAGAGGTGATTGAGCCTGTTCAGGAGGCCGAACCGGTTATTGAAGAGGTTGTGGTTGTTGAGCCGGCGGAAGAACCTGTCGTTGAAGCGCCTGTTGCTGAAGAACCTGCCGTAGAAGCGGCGGCGGCTGAAGAGCCTGCTGCCGTAGAGCCAGTTGTCGAAGACGAGCCGGTGATGAGCGATGAAGAGCTCGAAACACAGGCACTGGCCGCGGCGGATGCCGCCGAAAACGCTATCGACGACGAAACCGTTGAAGAGCCGCAGGAACAGCCTGAGCAGCAGGAGCAAGAAAAGCCGACCAAAGAAGGTTTCTTCGCGCGACTGAAGCGCAGCCTGCTGAAAACAAAAGAAAATCTTGGTTCCGGATTTATCAGCCTGTTCCGTGGCAAGAAAATCGACGATGATCTGTTTGAAGAGCTGGAAGAACAGCTCCTGATTGCCGACGTCGGCGTGGAAACCACCCGTAAAATTATCAGCAGCCTGACCGAAAGCGCCAGCCGCAAACAGCTTCGCGATGCCGAAGCTCTGTATGGCCTGCTGAAAGATGAAATGGGCGATATTCTCGCAAAAGTGGATGAACCGCTTAATATTGAAGGCAAAACCCCGTTCGTCATTCTGATGGTTGGCGTCAACGGCGTGGGTAAAACCACCACTATAGGTAAGCTGGCGCGTCAGTTCGAGCAGCAGGGCAAATCGGTGATGCTGGCGGCGGGTGATACCTTCCGCGCGGCGGCGGTGGAGCAGCTCCAGGTGTGGGGCCAGCGTAACAATATTCCGGTGGTCGCGCAGCACACGGGCGCAGACTCCGCATCGGTGATTTTCGATGCTATTCAGGCGGCGAAGGCGCGTAATATTGACGTCCTCATCGCTGATACCGCAGGGCGTTTGCAGAACAAATCGCACCTGATGGAAGAGCTGAAGAAAATCGTCCGCGTCATGAAAAAACTCGACGTTGAAGCGCCGCATGAAGTGATGCTGACCATTGACGCCAGCACCGGTCAGAACGCGATTAGCCAGGCCAAACTGTTCCATGAAGCCGTTGGCCTGACGGGAATTACGCTCACCAAACTGGACGGTACGGCGAAGGGTGGGGTTATCTTCTCTGTGGCTGACCAGTTCGGTATTCCGATTCGCTATATCGGCGTCGGCGAACGTATCGAGGACTTGCGTCCGTTTAAAGCGGGCGATTTTATTGAGGCACTTTTTGCCCGAGAGGACTAACAATGATTCGCTTTGAACACGTCAGCAAAGCCTATCTCGGCGGGAGACAAGCGTTGCAGGGAGTGACCTTCCATATGCAACCAGGCGAGATGGCATTCCTGACCGGCCATTCCGGCGCAGGGAAAAGTACCCTGCTGAAGCTTATCTGTGGGATTGAACGGCCCAGCGCCGGGAAAATCTACTTCAGCGGGCATGATATCAGCCGCCTGAAAAACCGTGAGGTGCCGTTCCTGCGTCGCCAGATCGGCATGATTTTCCAGGATCACCATTTGCTGATGGACCGCACCGTGTTTGATAACGTGGCGATCCCGCTGATTATTGCCGGGGCAAGCTATGATGATATCCGCCGTCGCGTCTCGGCGGCACTGGATAAAGTCGGGCTGCTCGACAAAGCGAAAAACTTCCCGATTCAACTTTCCGGCGGTGAGCAGCAGCGCGTGGGTATCGCCCGTGCGGTGGTGAACAAGCCTGCCGTACTGCTGGCGGATGAACCAACGGGTAACCTGGATAACGCGCTGTCGGAAGGCATTTTGCGTCTGTTCGAAGAGTTTAACCGCGTTGGCGTCACGGTTCTGATGGCGACCCACGACCTGGGGCTCATCTCCAGCCGCGCTTACCGCATGCTGACGCTGAGCGACGGCCATTTGCATGGAGGCCACACGGGTGAATAAACGCGAAGCAATGAATCACATCCGCCAGTTTGGCGGCCGACTGGATCGTATTCGTCAATCGGTGGGGAAAGGAGGCGGTGGACGTAATGCGCCAAAACGCCCTAAAGCCGCACCGAAACCCGCTAACCGCAAAACCAATGTGTTCAACGAGCAGGTGCGTTATGCCTGGCAGGGCGCATTACAGGATCTGAAAAGTAAGCCGTTCGCCACGTTCCTGACGGTGATGGTGATCGCCATCTCCCTGACTCTACCGAGCGTGTGTTACATGGTTTACAAGAACGTGAATACGGCGGCGTCACAATATTATCCGTCACCGCAGATTACGGTCTATCTGCAAAAAACGTTGGATGACGACGCGGCGGCGCGCGTGGTGGCGCAGCTTCAGGCGGAGCAGGGCGTTGAGAAGGTCAATTACCTTTCCCGCGAAGAAGCGCTGGGCGAATTCCGCAACTGGTCAGGCTTCGGCGGGGCGCTGGATATGCTGGAAGAGAACCCGTTGCCTGCGGTAGCGGTGGTTATCCCTAAACTCGATTTTCAGGGCACTGACTCGCTCAATACCCTGCGTGACCGTGTGGCGCAGGTTGATGGCGTAGACGAAGTGCGCATGGATGATAGCTGGTTTGCGCGCCTGGCGTCGCTGACCGGGCTGGTGGGCCGCGTATCGGCCATGATCGGCGTGCTGATGGTGGCGGCAGTATTCCTCGTCATCGGTAACAGCGTGCGTCTGAGCATCTTTGCCCGTCGCGATACCATCAACGTGCAGAAACTGATTGGCGCAACGGATGGTTTCATCCTGCGTCCGTTCCTTTATGGTGGCGCGCTGCTCGGTTTTTCCGGTGCATTTCTTTCACTGATTCTGTCAGAAATTTTGGTGATGCGGCTCTCTTCTGCGGTGACGGATGTGGCGCGCGTTTTCGGAACTCAGTTTGAACTCAGTGGCTTATCGTTCGATGAGTGCCTGTTGCTGCTGCTGGTTTGCTCGATGATCGGCTGGATTGCGGCATGGCTTGCCACCGCACAACATTTACGTCGATTTACTCCCGAGTAATAAAGTTCTGTTATACTCTTCCCCTGCTACGAGTTCCCGTTAGCAGGGGATACGTTCCACTCTTACCTTTCCCCTGCCCTCGCTTATCGAGTGTCACATTTTGTGCGTAATCTATTCACAGTGTTGCATTGAACTTGTGGATAAAATCACTGTCTGATAAAAGAGTGAATGATAATCTCGTTGCTCAAAAGCTCTGGCACGGTTGTTGCTCAACGGCCAGACGATATTGATTGAGAGGATTGAATGACCAAAGAAATGCAAAATTTAGCTTTAGCCCCTGTTGGTAACCTGGAGTCGTACATCCGGGCTGCGAACGCATGGCCGATGTTGACGGCTGATGAAGAGCGGGCGCTCGCTGAAAAGCTGCATTACCAGGGCGATCTGGAAGCAGCTAAAACGCTGATCCTGTCTCACCTGCGCTTTGTTGTTCATATCGCTCGTAACTACTCGGGCTATGGCCTGCCGCAGGCGGACTTAATTCAGGAAGGTAATATCGGCCTGATGAAAGCCGTTCGTCGCTTCAACCCTGAAGTGGGCGTGCGTCTGGTCTCTTTCGCCGTACACTGGATCAAAGCGGAAATTCATGAATACGTGCTGCGTAACTGGCGTATCGTGAAAGTCGCCACGACCAAAGCACAGCGTAAGCTGTTCTTTAACCTGCGTAAAACCAAGCAGCGTCTGGGCTGGTTTAACCAGGATGAAGTCGAGATGGTCGCGCGCGAACTGGGCGTATCCAGCAAAGATGTCCGTGAAATGGAATCCCGTATGGCGGCGCAGGACATGACCTTTGACATGTCTTCCGACGACGAGTCCGACAGCCAACCGATGGCACCAGTGCTTTACCTTCAGGATAAAACGTCTAACTTTGCCGACGGCATTGAAGACGATAACTGGGAAGAGCAGGCGGCCAACAAGCTGACTGACGCGATGATGGGTCTGGACGAACGTAGCCAGGACATTATCCGCGCACGCTGGCTGGACGAAGACAACAAGTCGACGCTGCAGGAACTGGCCGATCGTTACGGCGTTTCCGCTGAACGTGTGCGTCAGCTGGAAAAGAACGCGATGAAAAAACTGCGCGCCGCGATTGAAGCGTAACCGCGCAACGCGTTAAGCAGTACCTGATAACCCCTGGATGCAAGTCCGGGGGTTTTTGTTTTTTTATCGTGCACATTCTCAGGTAGGCCGGATAAGCGAAGCGCCATCCGGCAATCGCTTTCGGCGCAGAGAATGTCATAAATCTGTTACATCCCTTCCAAATTTCTCGTTTCAAAATCCGAAAAATGGGGTATGTTTTTAGCAGACTATGCTGCTATGACACCGCATGCATCGGTTATCACTACTATCATATGCTTATCTTATAGATAAAAGCAGAATAACGTGTCGAACAACAACATCACAACAAATACAATCACCATAACAATGGGGAACCTCAGGATGAACATGAAGGGTAAAGCGTTACTGGCAGGATGTATTGCGCTGGCGTTCAGTAACATGGCTTTCGCAGAGAATATTAAAGTCGCGGTCGTGGGCGCGATGTCTGGCCCGGTTGCGCAGTACGGCGACCAGGAGTTTACCGGTGCTGAGCAGGCGGTTGCGGATATCAACGCCAAAGGCGGCATCAAGGGGAATAAGCTGCAAATCGTAAAATATGATGATGCCTGTGACCCGAAACAAGCGGTCGCGGTCGCGAACAAAGTGGTTAACGATGGCATCAAATATGTTATCGGCCACCTTTGCTCCTCTTCGACCCAGCCCGCTTCTGATATCTATGAAGATGAAGGCATTCTGATGATCACGCCGGCGGCAACCGCCCCGGAGCTGACCTCCCGCGGTTACCACCTGCTGCTGCGCACCACTGGCCTGGACTCTGATCAGGGCCCAACTGCGGCGAAATACATTCTCGATAAAGTGAAGCCGCAGCGTATTGCTATCGTGCACGATAAGCAGCAGTACGGTGAAGGTCTGGCGCGTGCCGTTCAGGACAACCTGAAGAAAGGCAACGCTAACGTGGTCTTCTTTGACGGTATTACCGCTGGTGAGAAAGACTTCTCAACGCTGGTAGCGCGCCTGAAGAAGGAGAATATCGACTTCGTTTACTTTGGCGGCTATCACCCGGAGATGGGGCAGATCCTGCGTCAGTCTCGCGCGGCGGGTCTGAAAACTCAGTTTATGGGGCCAGAAGGCGTGGCGAACGTTTCACTGTCTAACATCGCAGGCGATTCTGCGGAAGGTCTGTTAGTGACCAAGCCGAAGAACTACGATCAGGTTCCGGCGAACAAACCGATTGTGGATGCGATTAAAGCGAAGAAACAGGATCCGAGCGGCGCGTTCGTGTGGACAACCTATGCTGCGCTGCAATCGCTGCAGGCGGGCCTGAATCAGTCTGAAGACCCGGCGGAAATCGCAAAATACCTGAAAGCGAACTCCGTAGAAACCGTGATGGGGCCGCTGTCATGGGATGAAAAGGGCGATCTGAAAGGCTTTGAGTTTGGTGTGTTTGACTGGCATGCCAACGGTACGGCGACTGACGCCAAATAAGGTTCTTACTTGAATAGTGAGCCTCGGTTTTGAACCGGGGCTTTTTTTTGCTGGTTTTTACGACAACTATTGCCAGCGTTGTTAACTGGCGTATAGTTACTTGTACGGTATTCTGCCGTACAAATTGAAGTTGAAAACCAAGAGGCTGTTATGCCAGCACTAAAAAAACAGCGAATCGATCTCCGATTGAGTGATGACGATAAAACGATGATTGAGGAAGCCGCAGCGATCACCAACCAGTCCATTACTCAGTTTATGCTGAACAGCGCCTCGGAAAGAGCTGCGGCTGTTATTGAGGAGCATCGACGTATTGTATTGAATGAAGACTCCTGGAAACGCGTGATGGATGCGCTTGATAACCCTCCGGAGCCAAATGAAAAACTGAAACGCGCGGCGAGACGTCTTCTGGACATGGAGTAAAGCGTGCAAGACCTGATTATTGAGATTCTCCAGGATGACGTGGAGTATGACTGGCGTCAGTTTGATTGCGGCGAAGCGTCGTTGAATCTCTTTTTAAAAGAGCATCTTCGCCGCCAGCATGACGGAAAAGTTTTACGTGGTTACGTGCTCAGAAGGGGTAATGTGGTGTTGGGTTATTACACCTTGTCCGGAAGCTGTTTTGAGCGCATAGCGCTGCCTTCCAAATCAGGGCAAAAGAAAATACCTTATCGCAATATCCCAAGTGTTACGTTGGGTCGACTGGCGGTGGATAAATCGCTTCAGGGAGAAGGATGGGGTTCGCTGCTGGTGACACATGCCATGAAAGTGGTGCATCAGGCCTCACAGGCCGTGGGTATTTATGGCCTATTTGTAGAAGCGCTGAATGATAAAGCCCATGCTTTTTATCTTTCGCTGGGCTTTATCCCGCTGGTTCGCGAGAATCGTCGGGCGCTGTTTTATCCTACCCAATCAATTGAAAAACTGTTTACCGCTTCTCCCACCCATCCGCCTGTGCCGTAAAGCCCAGCGCCTGCATAAACGCCGCCATTGCGCCGCGGTCTTCCACGCCGATATCCGCCATCCACCAGCTGGATGCCTGCGCGTTATCCGCAAGCGTTTCTTCCAGCAGATATTGCCCCACGCCGCGACGGCGGGTGATTTCGCGCACGCGGAGTGAGTCGAGCGTCGCCTGGGTACCTTCGAGCGTGACGCGCACGGCACCGAGCAGACGCTCGTTAAAGCGAGCCGCATAAATACGGTGGTTATCATCAAGGGTGAGCGTGCTGATGTCGTACTCCGGCCATATTTTTGCCAGATCGAGACGATCCTGGTCGCTGAAGTGCTGTAAGCGGATGATGGTCAGTTTCATTCGAAAAAATCCTGCCAAAACGGGTAACTGAGTGTACCTAATTTTCCTCTCAGGGCGATTCTGTTTTTTATCCATTCATTAGCTGATTAATTTTTTTAGCCAGATAAAGGCAGTTTTATTCAATATGGATTGAGAAATAGGCAGTGTTTTACCCTAAAAAGTAGTGATTTATTCCGCCTTATGTACCGTTATTTTATGCTGAATTCAGGACTTTTTTTGTTTATCTCGACAGAAATACAGAATATTATCTCTGCTTAATAGACTGAAAAATAGAGATTTTAGTCTGGTATTAGCCAAAAAACCGCGCTAAACCATTAAAGAGACTGGTAAAAATAGCGTTGTTTAAAAAAAGAACAAGTGCGTTTTAACCATAAAACTACAAAATAAATAAATCACGTCACGAGTGGGGATTCATAAAAATGAGACCGAATGCGAAAACAGCGATCGCAGGGTTGCTCGCACTGGCCATGTCGCATGTTGCGATGGCAGAGGATATTAAAGTGGCCGTGGTCGGCGCGATGTCTGGCCCGGTGGCCCAGTGGGGCGACATGGAGTTCAACGGCGCGCGTCAGGCCATTAAAGACATCAACGCCAAAGGCGGTATTAAAGGCAACAAACTGGTTGGCGTAGAGTATGACGACGCGTGCGATCCAAAACAGGCCGTCGCTGTGGCTAACAAAATCGTCAACGACGGCATTCAGTACGTTATCGGTCACCTCTGCTCTTCTTCCACTCAGCCCGCTTCCGACATCTATGAAGATGAAGGTATTCTGATGATCACGCCGGGCGCTACCAACCCGGAGCTGACGCAGCGCGGCTATCAGCACATCATGCGTACCGCCGGTCTCGACTCTTCTCAGGGCCCGACCGCCGCGAAATATATTCTGGAGAAAGTGAAACCGCAGCGTATCGCTATCATCCACGACAAGCAGCAGTACGGTGAAGGCCTGGCGCGTTCTGTGCAGGATGGCCTGAAAGCGGGTAAAGCCAATATCGTCTTCTTCGACGGGATTACCGCCGGTGAGAAAGATTTCTCGGCGCTGATC
Source organism: Pseudocitrobacter faecalis (assembly GCF_965231525.1). NCBI lineage: Bacteria > Pseudomonadati > Pseudomonadota > Gammaproteobacteria > Enterobacterales > Enterobacteriaceae > Pseudocitrobacter > Pseudocitrobacter faecalis. The sequence goes on from NZ_CBDDNJ010000002.1 coordinate 4,764,581, forward strand.
GCGCGCCTGAAAAAAGAGAATATCGATTTCGTTTACTTCGGCGGCTACTACCCGGAAATGGGGCAGATGCTGCGCCAGGCGCGTTCCGTCGGCCTGAAAACCCAGTTTATGGGGCCGGAAGGTGTGGGTAACGCATCACTCTCTAACATCGCGGGCGATGCCGGGGAAGGCATGCTGGTCACGATGCCGAAACGCTATGACCAGGAACCGGCCAACAAAGCGATTGTGGATGCACTGAAGGCGCAGAAGAAAGATCCGAGCGGCCCGTATGTGTGGATCACCTACGCGGCGGTGCAGTCTCTGGCAACCGCAATGGAGCGTACCGGCAGCGAAGAGCCGCTGGCGCTGGTAAAAGATTTGAAAGCAAACGGTGCGAACACCGTGATTGGGCCGCTGAAATGGGATGAAAAAGGCGATCTGAAGGGATTTGAGTTTGGTGTCTTCCAGTGGCACGCCGACGGCTCATCAACCCCGGCGAAGTAACTGTCATCCCACCCTCCGGGCGCAACACCCGGAGGGGTTGAAAAAGGTCATTCTATGTCAGAGCAGTTTCTCTATTTCATGCAGCAGATGTTTAACGGCGTTACGCTGGGAAGCACCTATGCACTGATCGCCATCGGTTACACCATGGTTTACGGCATTATCGGCATGATTAACTTCGCCCACGGCGAGGTGTACATGATCGGTAGCTATGTCTCCTTTATGATCATCGCTGCCCTGATGATGATGGGTATTGATACCAGCTGGCTGCTGGTTGCCGCTGGGTTTATTGGCGCGATTATTATCGCCAGCGCCTACGGCTGGAGTATTGAGCGGGTGGCGTATCGCCCGGTGCGTAACTCCAAGCGCCTGATCGCGCTGATCTCCGCGATTGGGATGTCCATCTTCCTGCAAAACTACGTCAGCCTGACAGAAGGCTCGCGCGATGTCGCGCTGCCTAGCCTGTTCAATGGCCAGTGGGTTGTTGGCAGTAGCGAAAGCTTCTCGGCCAGCATCACTACCATGCAGCTGGTTATCTGGATTGTGACCTTTATTTCTATGCTGGCGCTGACGCTGTTTATCCGCTATTCCCGCATGGGCCGTGCCTGCCGCGCCTGTTCGGAAGATCTGAAAATGGCTAGTTTGCTCGGTATCAACACCGACCGCGTGATTGCACTCACCTTCGTGATTGGTGCGGCAATGGCGGCGGTTGCGGGCGTGCTGCTCGGCCAGTTCTACGGTGTGATTAACCCGTACATCGGCTTTATGGCCGGGATGAAAGCCTTCACCGCGGCGGTGCTGGGTGGTATCGGCAGCATTCCTGGGGCGATGATTGGCGGGCTGATCCTCGGTATCGCCGAGGCGCTCTCTTCTGCTTATTTGAGTACGGAATACAAAGATGTGGTGTCGTTCGCCCTGCTGATTCTGGTGCTGCTGGTGATGCCGACCGGTATTCTGGGTCGCCCGGAGGTAGAGAAAGTATGAAACCGATGCATTTCGCAATGGCGCTGCTCTCTGCCGTCATGTTCTTTATTCTGGCGGGCGTCTTTATGGGCGTTCAGTTACAGCTGGATGGCACCAAACTGGTGGTGGGCTCGGCGGCGGATATTCGCTGGCAGTGGGTATACATCGGCACGGCGGTGGTCTTCTTCTTCCAGTTGCTACGTCCTGTTTTCCAGAGCACCCTGAAAAACGTCTCCGGGCCGAAGTTTGTTCTGCCAGCGATTGATGGCTCCACCGTTAAACAGAAACTGTTCCTCGTGGCGCTGCTGGTGATTGCCGTGGCATGGCCGTTTATGGTGTCGCGCGGTACGGTCGATATCGCCACCCTGACCATGATTTATATCATTCTCGGTCTCGGACTGAACGTGGTTGTTGGCCTCTCTGGCCTGCTGGTGCTGGGCTATGGCGGTTTTTATGCCATCGGTGCGTACACCTTTGCGCTGCTGAACCACTATTACGGCCTCGGTTTCTGGACGTGTTTACCGCTGGCGGGGCTGGTTTCTGCGGCGGCGGGCTTCCTGCTCGGTTTCCCGGTACTGCGCCTGCGCGGCGACTATCTGGCGATTGTCACCTTAGGTTTTGGGGAAATCGTCCGTATTCTGCTGCTCAACAATACCGAAGTAACCGGCGGCCCGAACGGGATCAGCCAAATCCCTAAACCGACCTTCTTCGGCCTGGAGTTCAGCCGTACCGCGCGTGAAGGTGGCTGGGATACCTTCAGCAACTTCTTTGGCGTCAAGTATGACCCGTCCGACCGCGTGATCTGGCTCTATCTGGTGGCGCTGCTGCTGGTGGTGCTCTCGCTGTTCGTGATTAACCGTCTGCTGCGCATGCCGCTGGGCCGCGCGTGGGAAGCGCTGCGTGAAGATGAAATCGCCTGCCGCTCGCTGGGCCTGAGCCCAACGCGCATCAAGCTGACGGCTTTCACTATCAGCGCCGCGTTCGCTGGTTTTGCCGGTACGCTGTTTGCCGCACGTCAGGGGTTCGTCAGCCCGGAATCGTTCACTTTTGCCGAATCCGCTTTTGTGCTGGCGATTGTGGTACTGGGCGGGATGGGCTCGCAGTTTGCCGTTATTCTTGCGGCTATCCTGCTGGTGGTTTCGCGCGAACTGATGCGTGACTTTAACGAATACAGCATGTTAATGCTGGGTGGTTTGATGGTGCTGATGATGATCTGGCGTCCGCAGGGCTTGCTGCCGATGACCCGTGTACAGATGAAGTTGAAAAACGGGAAAGCGAAAGGAGAGCAGGCATGAGTCAGCCATTATTATCCGTGAGCGGCCTGATGATGCGTTTTGGCGGCCTGCTGGCGGTCAATAACGTCAATCTGGAGCTGCATCCGCAGGAGATTGTCTCCCTGATTGGCCCGAACGGCGCGGGGAAAACCACGGTCTTTAACTGCCTGACCGGTTTCTACAAACCGACGGGCGGCACCATCATGCTGCGCGACCAGCACCTGGAAGGGCTGCCCGGCCAGCAAATCGCCCGTATGGGCGTGGTGCGTACCTTCCAGCACGTGCGTCTGTTCCGTGAAATGACGGTGATTGAAAACCTGCTGGTGGCACAGCATCAACAACTGAAAACCGGCGTTTTTTCCGGCCTGCTGAAAACCCCGTCATTCCGCCGCGCCCAGAGCGAAGCGCTCGATCGCGCCGCGACCTGGCTTGAGCGTATTGGCCTGCTGGAACACGCTAACCGTCAGGCGAGCAATCTTGCGTACGGTGACCAGCGTCGTCTGGAGATCGCTCGCTGCATGGTCACGCAGCCGGAAATTTTGATGCTTGATGAGCCTGCTGCGGGCCTCAACCCAAAAGAAACCAAAGAGCTGGACGAGCTGATTGCCGAACTGCGTAACGCGCACAACACCACCATTCTGTTGATTGAGCATGATATGAAGCTGGTGATGGGCATTTCCGATCGCATTTATGTTGTGAATCAGGGCACACCGCTGGCGAACGGTACGCCGGAGCAAATTCGTAACAACCCGGACGTCATCCGCGCATATCTTGGTGAGGCATAAAATGGAAAAAGTCATGTTGTCTTTTGACAAGGTTAATGCCCACTACGGCAAGATCCAGGCGCTACATGAGGTGAGTCTGCATATCAACCAGGGCGAAATCGTCACCCTGATTGGTGCCAACGGCGCGGGGAAAACCACGCTGCTCGGCACGCTGTGCGGCGATCCGCGCGCCACCAGCGGGCGTATTGTCTTTGATGATAAAGACATTACCGACTGGCAGACGGCGAAAATCATGCACGAAGCGGTAGCGATTGTCCCGGAAGGGCGGCGTGTCTTCTCGCGTATGACGGTAGAAGAGAACCTGGCGATGGGCGGCTTCTTTGCCGAACGCGATCAGTTCCATGAGCGTATTAAGTGGGTGTACGACCTCTTCCCGCGTCTGCATGAGCGCCGTATTCAACGTGCGGGTACCATGTCCGGCGGTGAGCAACAGATGCTGGCGATAGGTCGTGCGCTGATGAGCAACCCGCGCCTGTTGCTGCTGGATGAGCCTTCGCTCGGCCTGGCGCCGATCATCATTCAGCAGATCTTCGACACCATCGAACAACTGCGCGAGCAGGGGATGACCATCTTCCTCGTCGAGCAGAACGCCAACCAGGCACTGAAGCTCGCTGACCGCGGCTACGTGCTCGAAAACGGCCATGTGGTGCTCGAAGATACTGGCGACGCGCTGCTGGCGAACGAAGCAGTGAGAAGCGCGTATTTGGGCGGTTAACGCACATGCCCGATGGCGCTGCGCTTACCGGGCCTACAATTTCAATACTCATCAGGCCGGGTAAGGCGACGTCGCCACCCGGCTTTATTGTGCCTGAATCGTACCTATACGTGCCCCACCTCCCATTTTCCTGTCACCGCAGCGTCATCGTCTTGCCATCCCCCTGACGCCTGACTATCTTTTTTTTGTAATAAAAACGTTATTTTTCTGTAATTCGAGCATGTCATGTTACCCCCGCGAGCATAAAACGCGTGAAATCGCGCATTCGAAACAACAAGAGAGATAATCAATGAAACTGTTACGACATACAGCCTCAGGATTGGCGCTCAGTCTGGTATTTGTTGGCCAGGCACTGGCAGTGACTAATATTCCGTTCTGGCATTCGATGGAAGGGGAGTTGGGTAAAGAAGTTGATTCTCTGGCGCAGCGTTTTAATGCCGCCAACCCGGATTACAAAATTGTGCCTATCTACAAGGGCAACTACGAACAGAACCTGAGCGCGGGGATTGCCGCGTTCCGTACCGGAAATGCCCCGGCGATTTTGCAGGTGTATGAAGTCGGCACCGCCACGATGATGGCGTCGAAAGCCATTAAACCGGTGTATGAGGTGTTTAAAGACGCCGGAATTAACTTTGATGAGTCGCAGTTTGTGCCGACGATTTCCGGTTATTACTCTGATGCGAAAACCGGGCATCTCCTTTCTCAGCCGTTTAACAGCTCCACGCCTGTTCTCTACTACAACAAAGACGCCTTCAAAAAAGCCGGACTTGACCCAGAACAACCGCCGAAAACCTGGCAGGACTTAGCGGCCTATACCGAAAAACTGAAAGCGGCGGGGATGAAGTGTGGCTACGCCAGCGGCTGGCAGGGGTGGATCCAACTGGAAAACTTCAGCGCCTGGAACGGCCTGCCGTTTGCCAGCAAAAACAACGGTTTTGACGGCACTGATGCGGTACTGGAATTCAACAAACCGGAACAGGTGAAACACATCGCGCTGTTGCAGGAGATGAACAAGAAGGGTGATTTCAGCTACGTAGGTCGTAAAGATGAATCGACCGAGAAGTTCTATAACGGTGATTGCGCGATGACCACCGCCTCTTCCGGCTCGCTGGCGAACATCCGTCAGTACGCCAAATTCAATTACGGTGTGGGCATGATGCCATACGATGCAGACGCCAAAGGCGCGCCGCAGAACGCCATTATCGGCGGAGCAAGCTTGTGGGTGATGCAGGGTAAAGATAAAGAAACCTACACCGGCGTGGCGAAATTCCTCGAATTCCTGGCGAAGCCGGAAAACGCCGCCGAGTGGCATCAGAAAACCGGTTATCTGCCGATCACCACTGCGGCGTATGACCTGACCCGCGAGCAGGGTTACTACGACAAGAACCCGGGGGCCGACACCGCGACGCGCCAGATGCTGAACAAGCCGCCGCTGCCGTTCACCAAGGGGCTGCGTCTGGGCAACATGCCGCAGATCCGCGTCATTGTCGATGAAGAGCTGGAAAGCGTGTGGACCGGTAAGAAAACGCCTCAGCAGGCGCTGGACTCTGCCGTCGAGCGTGGAAATCAGCTGCTGCGCCGTTTTGAGAAATCGACGAAGTCTTAACCCGTACTTTACCTCTCACCCCAACCCTCTCCCTCAGGGAGAGGGAACAGATCGGCGCGAATACTCACCCTCTCCCACAGGGAGAGGGCCGGGGTGAGGGGCAATTCAACCAAGAGTCCAACTATGTCATCTTCCCGTCCGGTGTTCCGCTCGCGCTGGCTACCCTATTTGCTGGTTGCCCCGCAGTTGGTCATTACCGTTATTTTCTTTATCTGGCCTGCGGGCGAAGCGCTGTGGTACTCGCTGCAAAGCGTGGATCCCTTTGGGTTTTCCAGCCAGTTTGTCGGCCTGGATAACTTCGTCACGCTGTTCCAGGACAGCTACTATCTCGATTCTTTCTGGACGACGATAAAATTCAGCACCATGGTGACCGTCAGCGGTCTGGTGATCTCGCTTATTTTTGCCGCGTTGGTGGAGTACATCGTGCGTGGCAGTCGTCTGTATCAAACGCTGATGCTGCTGCCTTACGCCGTCGCGCCTGCCGTCGCAGCGGTGCTGTGGATTTTCCTCTTCAACCCAGGACGCGGGTTGATTACCCATTTCCTCGCCGAATTTGGCTACGACTGGAACCATGCGCAAAACAGCGGTCAGGCGATGTTCCTTGTGGTGTTCGCCTCGGTCTGGAAGCAAATCAGCTACAACTTCCTGTTCTTCTACGCTGCGCTGCAGTCCATTCCGCGTTCGCTGATTGAGGCGGCGGCGATTGATGGCGCCGGCCCGATTCGCCGCTTCTTCAAACTCGCCCTGCCGCTGATTGCGCCGGTGAGCTTCTTCCTGCTGGTGGTGAACCTGGTCTACGCCTTCTTCGACACCTTCCCGGTTATCGATGCCGCGACGGCGGGCGGGCCGGTGCAGGCGACGACCACGCTGATTTATAAAATTTACCGCGAAGGTTTTACCGGGCTGGATCTCTCGGCCTCCGCCGCGCAGTCGGTGGTGCTGATGTTCCTCGTCATCGTGCTGACGGTGGTGCAGTTCCGCTATGTGGAAAGTAAGGTGCGTTACCAATGATTGAGAACCGTCCGGGGCTGACGATATTCAGCCATACGATGTTGATTCTGGGAATTGCGGTCATTCTCTTCCCGCTGTATGTCGCCTTTGTGGCGGCGACGCTGGATGATCAGGCGGTCTTTGCGACGCCGATGACGCTGCTGCCGGGGACGCATTTGCTGGAAAATATGCACCACATCTGGGTGAACGGTGTTGGCGTGAACAGTGCACCGTTCTGGCGGATGATGCTTAACAGTTTTGTGATGGCGTTCAGCATTACGCTGGGCAAAATCACCGTCTCGATGCTCTCTGCCTTTGCCATCGTCTGGTTCCGCTTTCCGCTGCGTAACCTCTTTTTCTGGATGATTTTTATCACCCTGATGCTGCCGGTTGAAGTGCGTATTTTCCCGACGGTAGAGGTCATTGCCAATCTGAAGATGCTGGATAGCTACGCCGGGCTGACGCTGCCGTTAATGGCGTCGGCAACCGCGACGTTCCTGTTCCGTCAGTTCTTTATGACGCTGCCGGATGAACTGGTGGAAGCCGCGCGTATTGATGGCGCATCGCCGATGCGTTTCTTCCGCGATATCGTCTTCCCGCTGTCAAAAACCAACCTGGCGGCGCTTTTCGTGATCACCTTCATCTACGGCTGGAACCAATATTTGTGGCCGCTGCTGATCATCACTGATGTTGATCTCGGCACCACCGTTGCGGGTATCAAAGGCATGATCGCCACCGGCGAAGGCACAACCCAATGGAACCAGGTGATGGCAGCGATGTTATTAACGCTTATCCCACCCGTGGTGATTGTTTTAGTGATGCAGCGTGCCTTTGTGCGCGGTTTAGTCGACAGTGAGAAATAAGATGGCAGGACTGAAATTACAGGCAATAACCAAAAGCTGGGATGGTAAAACCCAGGTCATTAAACCGTTGACGCTGGACGTGGCCGATGGGGAATTCATCGTGATGGTCGGGCCGTCTGGCTGCGGGAAATCCACGCTGCTGCGCATGGTGGCCGGGCTTGAACGTGCGACCAGCGGCGATATCTGGATTGACGGCAAGCGCGTGACAGAAATGGAACCGAAAGATCGCGGCATTGCGATGGTGTTCCAGAACTACGCCCTCTACCCACATATGAGCGTGGAGGAGAATATGGCGTGGGGGCTGAAAATTCGCGGCATGGGTAAGCAGCAGATTGCGGATCGCGTAAAAGAAGCGGCGCGTATCCTGGAGCTGGACGGGCTGCTTAAACGCCGCCCGCGCGAGCTTTCCGGCGGTCAGCGCCAACGTGTGGCGATGGGACGCGCAATTGTGCGTGACCCGGCGGTGTTCCTGTTCGATGAACCGCTGTCGAACCTGGATGCCAAGCTGCGCGTGCAGATGCGCCTTGAGCTGCAACAACTGCATCGTCGTCTGAAAACCACCTCGCTGTACGTGACGCATGATCAGGTTGAGGCGATGACGCTCGCCCAGCGGGTGATGGTGATGAATGGCGGCATCGCCGAACAGATTGGTACACCGGTTGAAGTCTATGAAAAACCCGCCAGCCTGTTTGTGGCGAGTTTTATCGGCAGCCCGGCGATGAACCTGCTGGCCGGGCGCATCACCAATGAAGGCACGCACTTTGAGCTGGAAGATGGCCTGTTGTTGCCGCTCAATGGCTACTCTCGCCAGCACGCCGGGCGTAAAATGACGCTCGGTATCCGCCCGGAGCATATTGCGTTAAGCTCGCAGGCGGAAGGCGGCATACCGCTGGTGATGGATACCCTGGAGATGCTGGGCGCGGATAACCTTGCGCATGGTCGCTGGGGCGCACAGAAGCTGGTGGTGCGTCTGTCTCATCAGGAACGCCCAACGGCGGGCAGCACGCTGTGGCTGCATCTGCCGGATAATCATTTGCATCTTTTTGATGGCGAAACAGGACAAAGAATATGAGTAACTGGCCTTATCCCCACGTTGCGGCTCATCGTGGCGGCGGCAGACTGGCTCCGGAAAACACCCTGGCGGCCATTGATGTAGGGGCGCGATACGGTCATACCATGATTGAGTTCGACGTGAAGTTGTCGAAAGACGGCGAAATTTTCCTGTTGCACGACGATAACCTTGAGCGCACCAGCAACGGCTGGGGCGTGGCGGGCGATCTGAACTGGCACGATTTACTGCGCGTGGACGCGGGTAGCTGGTTTAGCGGTGAATTCAAAGGTGAACCGCTGCCGCTGCTTTCGCAGGTGGCGGAACGTTGCCGCGAATACGGCATGATGGCGAATATCGAAATCAAGCCGACCACCGGAACCGGGCCGCTAACCGGCAAAGTGGTGGCGCTGGCGGCGCGCGAACTGTGGACGGATATGACGCCGCCGCTGCTCTCGTCGTTTGAAATTGATGCGCTGGAAGCGGCACAGCAGGCCGCACCGGAATTGCCGCGCGGGTTGTTACTGGACGAATGGCGCGATGACTGGCGTGAACTGACCACGCGGCTGGGCTGCGTCTCGATTCACCTCAACCACAAACTGCTGGATGAAGCGCGCGTGGATGCCCTGCGTGAAGCTGGCCTGAAGATTCTGGTGTATACGGTGAACAGACCCCAGCGCGCTTCGCAATTGCTGCGCTGGGGCGTGAACTGCATCTGTACCGATGCCATTGACGTTATCGGCCCGGATTTCCAGCCTTAAGGCAGATTCGTTTTCACTGGCAGATCAGGATTGTTATTCAGCATGTCGCCATTCTGCCGCTGCGGCAACATATGCTGCTGATTATTCAGCAGCGAATCGCTATTCCCTGATGCCCCGCTCTGGTTCAGCATCCCGCCGTTAGTATTGGGGAGCATTTGCTGACCTGCGGGGTTTCGCTCCCCCGGCTGGGCCTGCTGTATCCGCTGCCTGTCGTTATTCATCTGCGTCTGAAGCTGTTGCTGCTGAACGCGCGTTTGTGTCTGCAACTGTTGATTCAGCATCCCTTTCTGCTGCACCTGCTGCGATTTCATCTGAGTTTGTAACCGCTGCTGGCTCGGGATTTTGTAATCCGGCAGATTGGGGTTATTGGTGGTATTGAGTGGCTGTGCTAAAGCGGCAAACGGAAGCCATGCCGCCAGAATCAGTAATCGTTTCATTGTCTCTCCTCCCTTCTGAGGGATCACTTAAGTTTACCTCGTTTTCGCCATAACGATGATTATTTAGGAGTTTTGAACCAGGCTTAAACGGGAACTGTGACCCCAATTCTGGAGAACAACGATGATGAAACAGACGTTTGCGCGTTGGCTGGCGATTGCCGCGCTAACCGCGGGAGGGAGTTTTGCCGTGGCGGCAGCGACGACCGAGCCTGCAGCACCACCGGTATCTTATGGCGTAGAGGAAGATGTTTTTCACCCGGTGCGCGCGCATCAGGGGATGGTGGCATCGGTGGACGCGCTCGCCACTCAGGTCGGGGTGCAAATCCTGAAAGAGGGCGGAAATGCCGTTGACGCGGCGGTAGCGGTGGGTTACGCGCTGGCGGTCACGCATCCGCAAGCCGGGAACCTGGGCGGTGGCGGATTTATGCTGCTGCGAACCAAAGACGGGAACACGACAGCAATCGATTTTCGCGAAATGGCCCCCGCCCAGGCTACGCGTGATATGTTCCTTGATGATCACGGCAACCCGGACAGCAAAAAATCCCTGACGTCACATCTGGCCTCCGGCACGCCGGGTACGGTAGCCGGTTTCTCACTGGCGCTGGAAAAGTACGGCACGCTACCGCTCAACAAAGTAATTCAGCCCGCGTTCAAACTGGCGCGCGACGGTTTTGTGGTGAACGATGCGCTGGCAGACGATCTCAAAACCTACGGCAGTGAAGTCATTCCCAACCATGAAAACAGTAAAGCGATTTTCTGGAAAGACGGCGAGCCGCTGAAAAAGGGCGACAAACTGGTGCAAAAAGATCTGGCGAAAAGCCTGGAGCTGATTGCCGAAAATGGCCCTGATGCGTTTTATAAAGGCGCTATCGCCGATCAGATTGCCGACGAGATGCACAAGCACGGCGGGCTGATCACCAAAGCGGATCTCGCAGAGTATAAAGCGGTAGAGCGCACGCCAATCAGCGGTGATTATCGCGGTTATCAGGTCTTCTCCATGCCGCCGCCTTCTTCTGGCGGGATCCACATTGTGCAAATCCTCAACATCCTCGAAAATTTCGACATGCATAAATATGGTTTTGGCAGCGCCGACGCCATGCAGGTGATGGCGGAAGCGGAGAAACATGCCTATGCGGATCGCTCGGAATACCTTGGTGACCCGGATTTTGTGAAGGTGCCCTGGCAGGCGCTGACCAGTAAAGCCTATGCGAAATCGCTCGCCGAACAGATTGACCTCAATAAGGCGAAACCGTCCAGCGAAATTCGCCCCGGCAAGCTCGCGCCTTATGAGAGCAATCAAACGACCCATTTCTCGGTGGTGGATAAAGACGGTAACGCGGTGGCGGTGACTTATACGCTGAACACCACCTTTGGCACCGGGATTGTCGCCGGAAACAGTGGCATTCTGATGAATAACCAGATGGATGATTTTTCAGCCAAGCCGGGTGTGCCGAACGTTTATGGCCTGGTCGGCGGTGATGCGAATGCGGTAGGGCCGAAGAAGCGCCCGCTGTCATCCATGTCGCCAACGATTGTGGTGAAAGACGGCAAAACCTGGCTGGTTACCGGCAGCCCTGGCGGCAGCAGGATTATCACCACGGTGCTGCAAATGGTGGTAAATACCATCGATTATGGGATGAATGTTGCGGAAGCCACTAACGCGCCGCGATTCCACCATCAGTGGCTGCCGGATGAGCTGCGCGTGGAGAAGGGCTTTAGCCCGGATACGCTGAAGTTGCTTGAGCAGAAGGGGCAGAAAGTGGCGCTGAAAGAGGCGATGGGCAGTACGCAAAGTATTATGGTTGGGCCAGATGGCACGCTGTATGGCGCGTCTGACCCGCGCTCGGTGGATGATTTGGCGGCGGGGTACTGAATTTGCCTCCCTCATCCTAACCCTCTCCCTCAAGGGAAAGGGGACCGATTCTCCCTCTCCCTGTGGGAGAGGGCCGGGGTGAGGGCATCAGGCCGCACTCATTCCTTTCACACGCGTCATAAAATACGCATCCACATATTCCCCGTTGCGCAGCCCGTACTTCTTCCCGGTGCCTTCAATTACAAATCCGTGCTTCTTATACACCGCAACCGCCGGGGCGTTATCGACGAATACCGTAAGCTCAATACGCTCCACGCGCAGCCAGTTGTCGCACATATCAATCATCTCGCGCATCAGGGCGCTGGCGACGCCGCGGTTTTGCCAGCGCGCATCAACGCAAATGCCGAAATCAGCCACGTGACTGCGGCGAGGGCGTTGCGCCACGTCGATGCACAGATGCCCGACCACGGTGTCGTCAATGCAGGCGACAAGCTGTTTGATGCCGGGCTGGTCGGCCAGCCGCGTTTCCCACATCTGCTCAGAAGGATGAGGAACCTGTAGCGTGTTGTAATACACCTCCGGCTGGGCGTGGATCTGCCGAATGGCAGCGTAGTCTTTCGGTTCGGCGTGGCGTATTACTATCTCACTCATTCCTTGTTTCCTCCGTGGGGTGATTATCCCTTTCAACATCATTGACTTTAAAAGCGGAGTCAACTGACATTTTTTGCAAAAAGTGTTGGACAAGTGCGAATGAGAATGATTATTATTGTCCTGCATTCAGGAAGACCCCTGAGGGAGAACCTGAAAGCACGACATTGCTCACATTGCTTCCAGTATTACTTTAGCCAGCCTCGTGCTGGCTTTTTTTTGGGGTGTGTTCCAGCCTGGCTTACTTGCCATTTTGTTCCCGGGCTGTGCTCGCCATCCTCACGTACATTAAGTACGCTCCGGTTGCTGCGCGGGCATTTGTGCCATTTCTTCGCCAAACTTCCTCATTTTGTCTCTCTTCACTTTGCGCTATGGTGTAACCAGATACCTTTAAAGGACGACATCATGGCCCTACACTGTGCATTCATTGGTTTTGGTAAAAGTACCACGCGCTATCATCTTCCCTATGTTCTGAACCGCAAAGATAGCTGGCACGTAGCGCATATCTATCGTCGCAGCGCGAAGCCGGAAGAGCAGCATCCGCAGTATTCTCACATTCATTTCACCAGCGATCTGGATGAAGTGCTGAATGACCCGGAAGTGAAGCTGGTGGTCGTGTGTACCCACGCTGATAGCCATTTTGATTACGCAAAGCGTGCGCTGGAAGCCGGGAAAAACGTGCTGGTTGAAAAGCCGTTCACCCCCACGCTTGCCGAAGCGAAAGGACTGTTTGCGCTGGCGAAAAGCAAAGGGCTGACCGTAACGCCGTATCAGAACCGTCGCTTTGACTCCTGCTTCCTCACCGCGAAAAAAGCGATTGAAAGCGGCAAGCTCGGTGACATTGTGGAAATCGAAAGCCACTTTGACTACTTCCGTCCGGTAGCGGAAACCAAACCGGGATTACCGCAGGACGGCGCGTTTTACGGCCTGGGCGTGCATACGATGGACCAGATCATTTCTCTGTTTGGCCGCCCGGATCACGTCGCGTACGACATCCGCAGCCTGCGGAATAAAGCCAACCCGGACGACACCTTCGAAGCGCAGCTTTTTTACGGGGATCTGAAGGCCATCGTCAAAACCAGCCATCTGGTGAAAATCGATTACCCGAAATTTATTGTGCATGGCACCAAAGGCTCGTACCTGAAATACGGCATCGACCAGCAGGAAACCAGCCTGAAAGCCAATATCATGCCGGGTGAGCCGGGCTTTGCGGCTGATGACTCCATCGGCCAGCTGGAGTACGTCAACGATGAAGGCGTGACGGTGAAAGAAGAGGTAAAACCGGAGACCGGCGACTATGGCCGCGTCTACGATGCGCTGTATCAAACCATCACCCAGGGGGCGCCAAATTACGTCAAGGAATCTGACGTTCTGACTAACCTTGAGATCCTCCAACGCGCCTTCGAGCAGGCCTCGCCTGCCACAATCACCTTCGCCAGATAAGATGTTAAGACTCCTCTATTCTTGTTCACATTTTTTGAATAGAGGAGTCAATTTTCACCCACTATCATCTCGGTCGGTTTAGGGCCACACTTACTCCATCGAAAACATGAGGGGGTAACAAATGATTTTCTTACGCAAAGCAAATGAACGTGGTCATGCAAATCATGGTTGGCTGGATTCCTGGCATACCTTCTCGTTTGCTAACTATTACGACCCGAATTTTATGGGCTTCTCGGCACTGCGCGTGATCAACGATGACGTGATTGACGCAGGTCAGGGGTTCGGTACGCACCCGCACAAAGATATGGAAATTTTGACCTATGTTCTGGAAGGTGCCGTTGAGCACCAGGACAGCATGGGTAACAAAGAACAGGTTCCGGCGGGTGAGTTCCAGATTATGAGTGCGGGTACCGGCGTGCGTCACTCCGAGTACAACCCAAGCAGCACCGACCGTCTGCGCCTGTACCAAATCTGGATCATTCCAGAAGAAACCGGTATTACGCCGCGCTACGAACAGCGCCGCTTCGACGCCGAGCAGGGTAAACAACTGGTGTTGTCGCCGGATGCGCGTGATGGTTCGCTGAAAGTGCACCAGGATATGGAACTGTATCGTTGGGCGCTGGCGAAAGATGAGCAGTCGGTGCATCAGATTGCTGCTGACCGTCGCGTGTGGATTCAGGTGGTAAAAGGTAACGTCACCATCAATGGTACCAAAGCCACCACCAGTGATGGCCTGGCGATTTGGGATGAGCAGGCGATTTCTGTTCATGCTGACAGTGAAAGCGAAATTCTGCTCTTTGATCTGCCGCCAGTATAATCATGCGTAAATAAATAAGAGAACCTCCCCAATCAACCGGGGAGGTTCTCTTATCTCCGTGGTAAACTGAGGGAATGTTTCACTTTTATTTCTCTCAGGACGATGAAAAAGAAAAGACCCGTACTTCAGGATGTGGCCGATCGCGTTGGCGTGACCAAAATGACGGTCAGCCGTTTCTTACGCAATCCGGAGCAGGTCTCCGTCGCACTGCGAGGTAAAATTGCACAAGCCCTTGATGAACTGGGTTATATTCCTAATCGTGCTCCTGATATCCTCTCCAATGCCACCAGCCGCGCGGTTGGGGTACTCCTTCCTTCCTTAACTAACCAGGTCTTCGCTGAAGTGCTGCGTGGCATTGAAAGCGTGACCGACGCCTATGGTTATCAGACGATGCTCGCCCACTACGGCTATAAGCCGGAACTGGAGCAGGAGCGGCTGGAATCAATGCTGTCGTGGAATATTGACGGCCTGATCCTCACCGAACGTTCACACACGCCGCGTACCCTGAAGATGATTGAAGTCGCCGGCATTCCGGTCGTTGAGCTGATGGACAGCAAATCGCCGTGCCTCGACATTGCGGTCGGTTTCGATAACTTCGAAGCCGCGCGGCAGATGACGGCGGCGATTATCGCGCGCGGCCATCGCCATATCGCCTATCTTGGCGCGCGTCTCGATGAACGTACTATCATCAAACAGAAGGGTTACGAGCAGGCAATGCTCGATGCCGGGCTGGTGCCTTACAGCGTGATGGTCGAGCAGTCGTCGTCCTACTCGTCGGGGATTGAGCTGATGCGTCAGGCGCGTCGTGAATATCCGCAGTTGGACGGCATCTTCTGTACCAACGATGACCTTGCGGTAGGCGCATCCTTTGAGTGCCAACGTCTGGGATTGCGTATCCCTGATGATATCGCCATCGCCGGTTTCCACGGCCATGACATCGGGCAAGTGATGGAGCCCCGCCTGGCAAGCGTCCTGACGCCGCGTGAGCGCATGGGCCGCATCGGCGCGGAACGCCTGTTAGCACGGATCCGAGGTGAAGCAGTTACGCCTAAAATGTTAGATTTAGGTTTCACTTTGTCACCGGGCGGTTCAATTTAGCCCTGACAAATTTGAACTAGATCACACATATTCATTTCCGGCACGAATGGTGATTGCTTCTCCACTGGCCCGGCATGACAATGTTACCGATAACAGTTACCCGTAACAAATTCTTGTGTCCAGCAGGAGGACGCTTTGAGCACGACTAATCATGATCACCATGTCTACGTTCTGATGGGCGTATCTGGCAGTGGTAAATCCGCAGTCGCCAGTGAAGTGGCGCATCGACTGAATGCCGCGTTTCTTGATGGCGATTTCCTTCATCCGCGTAGCAACATCGTCAAAATGTCCTCCGGCGAACCGCTGAACGACGACGATCGCAAACCGTGGCTGCAGGCCCTGAACGATGCCGCATTTGCGATGCAGCGTACTAACAAAGTTTCCCTGATTGTTTGCTCTGCGCTGAAAAAAGCGTACCGCGACATTCTGCGTGAAGGTAACCCGAATCTCTCCTTCGTGTACCTGAAAGGCGATTTCGACCTGATCGAAAGCCGTCTGAAAGCACGTAAAGGCCACTTCTTCAAAACGCAAATGCTGGTGACGCAGTTCGAAACGCTGCAGGAACCGAGCGCTGATGAACGCGATGTGCTGGTGGTTGATATCGATCAGCCGCTGGAAGGCGTTATCAACAGTACTATTGAAGTGATTAACAAAGGCAGTAACGCGTGACAACTTTAACGCTGGTTTTAACAGCAGTCGGCTCCGTTCTGCTGCTGTTGTTTTTAGTCATGAAGGCGCGTATGCACGCCTTCCTGGCTTTGATGGTGGTTTCTATTGGAGCAGGTCTTTTCTCGGGGATGCCGCTGATTAAAATCGCGCAAACCATGGAGAAAGGGATGGGCGGTACGCTGGGCTTCCTGGCTATCGTGGTCGCGCTGGGCGCGATGTTCGGCAAAATTCTGCATGAAACGGGCGCAGTCGATCAGATTGCCGTCAAAATGCTGAAATCCTTTGGCCATAATCGCGCACACTACGCGATTGGCCTGGCCGGTCTGATTTGTGCGCTGCCGCTGTTCTTCGAAGTGGCGATTGTGCTGCTGATTAGCGTCGCGTTCTCTATGGCGCGTCACACCGGGACTAACCTGGTGAAACTGGTGATCCCGCTGTTCGCCGGTGTTGCTGCTGCGGCGGCGTTCCTGCTGCCTGGGCCTGCGCCCATGCTGCTGGCGTCCCAGATGCACGCTGATTTCGGCTGGATGATTCTGATTGGTCTGTGCGCGGCAATCCCGGGCATGATCATTGCGGGCCCGCTGTGGGGCAACTTCATCAGCCGCTACGTTGAGCTGAGCATTCCGGAAGACATCACCGAGCCGCACCTGGGCGAAGGCAAAATGCCATCCTTCGGTTTCAGCCTGGCGCTGATCCTGCTGCCGCTGGTGCTGGTCGGTCTGAAAACCATCGCCGCACGCTTTGTTGCTGAAGGTTCTACCGCGTACGAATGGTTTGAATTTATCGGTCACCCCTTCACTGCAATTCTGATTGCGTGCCTGGTTGCCATTTATGGTCTGGCGTATCGCCAGGGCATGGCGAAAGACAAAGTGATGGAAATTTGTGGTCACGCGCTGCAACCTGCGGGCATTATCCTGCTGGTTATCGGTGCAGGCGGTGTGTTCAAACAGGTTCTGGTTGATTCTGGCGTGGGCCCGGCACTGGGCGAAGCACTGACCGGTATGGGTCTGCCGATTGCGCTGACCTGCTTCATCCTGGCGGCTGCGGTACGTATCATTCAGGGTTCCGCAACGGTTGCCTGCTTAACGGCGGTTGGCCTGGTGATGCCAGTTATCGAACAACTGAACTACAACGGCGCGCAGATGGCGGCATTGTCTATCTGTATCGCGGGTGGCTCCATTGTTGTCAGCCACGTGAACGACGCCGGTTTCTGGTTATTCGGTAAGTTTACGAATGCCACCGAAGCACAGACACTGAAAACCTGGACCATGATGGAAACCATCCTCGGTACCGTGGGCGCGATTGTCGGTATGATTGCGTTTACCCTGCTGAGCTAGGTTGTACAGAACGTTATTGCGAAAGGGCTTCCTGATGGAAGCCCTTTTTTATTGTAAGAGCGACGTTGTACAAGGTGAAAGGATGCCTGGCGTATCGTCGAGCATGAAGTAGCAACGTAAATTTTGGCTATTCGAGAACGTTAGAAGTTCGCTTAATTCTCTTAATTGTCTGATATTTTGACGTTTATAGAGCTGCATATACCTATCGAGTTCATGGATGTTGAGTACCTGACGAACTCGAGACTCTACGCCGATATCTGCCACATATTTTCTAAATTTTGGAGAGATCCAGAATACCAGTTCCAGAATCTTTTCCAGTTTTTCAGTCAGCCCTGCAATAACATCCTGCCGGTTTTTAACCTCACCCATCCGCCAGGCGGGTTCGTTATGGGAGATACGGTTCCTGAAGGCGCGCACTTCTTCTATCCTTCTGCGAATGATATCGCGTTGATGAAACATCGGATTTTTGCTGCCCGAGAGTCGTGGGAGTTTCCGAAAGGCCTTCGTCAATTCATGAGGCCACAGAAAGCGTTTGTCAGCGCCATCATAAAAATGCTTATCAAGAAGGTATTCCCATGTTGAGAAATCGCTCTGAGAGATAATCTGGTCAAGCGTGGGGGCGGGGTTCGTAATCCCTTTTCCTTCAAGATTTCGTTTGGCGCTTTTCGTCGCAATTTTGATATTGTCGCAAAATTTACGAACTTGTTCCGCTTTGCCTTCGCAACCACTGAAATCGTGATCTTGCCAGGCTGGGATGACCGAAAACCATAACGCCTGATCATGTCTTTGATACTTCGCAGCGGCTACCTGATTAAGCGTATTACGCAGGCAAACTTCGACCATTTGTAGCAATGGATAAAACGCGCTGACGACAGCAAGATTCCAGCAATAGGCACCGAAAAGCTGGGCATCATTTTGAGGTTGAAAGGAGGATTTGTAGCTGCTCAGGCGCACCGTACTTAGTAAGCGAGTGGGTTCAGCATAATCGTAGTTTTCGGGCATGATGGAGAACTCTGACAGTTTTCCCCATTATTTCAAAGAAGAATCAGGTTACATATGTCCAGATCGGGACACTCACCTTCGCCTGGAAAGGAGGGAGATATCTTGATGCGTACGTTCTGAATAGCTAAACTTGTCTGGCAGCCAATCGAGAGTTCTTCTCCCACCTTGTCGTGGTGCCAGTTCTTCGATATCAGGCGAAAGGATATAACCCCGGAATCATCTCAATGGCTCCGGGGTTTTTTATTGTCAGTGGGTCAACTCTTCACCCCTTCATCCACATCCGAATCCCATCCAGGAACATCTGCGTTGCCATCATCACCAGAATCAGCCCCATCAGGCGCTCAAGCGCGTTCACGCCTTTCTCGCCCAGCAGGCGTAAGAATAGCGATGATTGCAGCAGAATAGCCACCGTGCCGCCCCAGGCGATGAGCAGGGCGATAACGAGGTGGCTTATATTGTTGGGATATTGATGCGACAGTAGCATGAGCGTGGCCAACAGCGTCGGCCCGGCGACCAGCGGGATGGCGAGCGGCACAATAAAAGGTTCTTCACCCGCCGGTAAACCGGAACTGTTTTCGGAGCTGCTGGGAAAGATCATCTTAATGGCAATCAAAAACAGAATGATGCCACCAGAGATAGAAACCGTTTCGGCACGCAGGTTCAAAAAGGCCAAAATCTTCTCGCCCGCGAACAGAAAAATCAGCATGACGAGGAGTGCGATTAAAAGCTCACGTATCATGATCGCCCTGCGGCGCCTGGGTTCCGTGTGTTTTAATACCGACATAAAAATCGGCAAGTTTCCTAATGGATCCATAATCAGGATCAATAAAACCGATGCAGAAAAGATTTCATTCATAACCAAAATTCCCTGATAATTATTACGGATTTTCTGCTTAACACGTGACCGATGGAACGGTTTCCGAAGTGGCGCGTGTTGGCTCCCAAAATGGGGGTAATAAGTTGCATTTCTGATTGCTGCGCAATCATTGATTAATTTCACTTGCGACTTTGGCTGCTTTTTGTAATGTGAAGGATGTCGCACCGGATCTGGTGACATTAACAGCACATCTCTGCAGGAAAAAAACGTTATGAAAAATGTTGGTTTTATCGGCTGGCGTGGAATGGTCGGCTCTGTACTCATGCAACGCATGGTGGAAGAGCGAGATTTCGACGCCATTCGCCCGGTCTTCTTCTCCACCTCCCAGCTTGGGCAGGCGGCGCCGTCTTTTGGCACCACCAGCGGTGGTACGCTGCAGGATGCTTACGATCTTGACGCGCTGAAGGCCCTGGACATTATTGTCACCTGCCAGGGCGGCGATTATACCAACGAAATCTATCCAAAGCTTCGTGAAAGCGGCTGGCAGGGCTACTGGATTGACGCGGCCTCTTCGCTGCGCATGAAAGACGACGCCATTATCATTCTTGACCCGGTTAACCAGAAAGTCATCACCGATGGCCTGAACAACGGCGTGAAAACCTTTGTGGGCGGCAACTGTACCGTCAGCCTGATGCTGATGTCCTTAGGCGGCCTGTTTGCGAATGACCTTGTAGAGTGGGCGTCCGTTGCTACCTATCAGGCAGCTTCCGGCGGCGGCGCGCGTCATATGCGTGAGCTGCTGACTCAAATGGGGCTACTGCACAATCACGTCGCTGATGAACTGGCGAACCCGGCTTCCGCCATTCTCGATATCGAACGTAAAGTTACGGCGTTGACGCGCAGCGGCGACCTGCCGGTCGATAACTTCGGCGTTCCGCTGGCAGGCAGTCTGATCCCGTGGATCGACAAACAGCTTGATAACGGCCAGAGCCGTGAAGAGTGGAAAGGCCAGGCTGAGACCAACAAAATCCTCGCTACCGCGTCCACCATTCCGGTTGATGGCCTTTGTGTCCGTGTCGGCGCGCTGCGCTGTCACAGCCAGGCTTTCACGCTGAAGCTGAAAAAAGATATCTCTATCGCTACCGTTGAAGAGCTGCTGGCGGCTCACAACCCGTGGGCGAAAGTCATCCCGAACGATCGCGACATCACCATGCGCGAGCTGACTCCTGCGGCGGTCACCGGCACGCTGACCACGCCGGTTGGGCGTCTGCGTAAACTAAACATGGGGCCGGAGTATCTCTCAGCCTTTACGGTTGGCGACCAGTTATTGTGGGGGGCAGCAGAACCGCTGCGCCGCATGTTGCGTCAGCTGGCTTAATATTCTCAGGGGGGCTTTATGCCCCCCTGTTTACATCTGATAGGTTTTGCGTACTACAAGGAGTAAACGCGAATGTATTCATTTTTCTCAGAGGTTCAATAAAGCGTTGGCTATGCTGTAAGCAAGGTTAAATTTTTGCGACCTTGGCTGAAGGTTGGGCGGGGCAGAGAGGAAGCACATTGTGCTGCGCCGTGCAGGTCAAAAATGTCGTCCACATGACTGGAACGAGACGACACTCATATAACAGGATGATGAACCATGTCCGATCGTATTGATAGAGACGTGATTAACGCGCTAATTGCTGGCCATTTTGCGGATCCTTTTTCCGTTCTGGGGATGCATAGCACCGAAGCAGGGCTGGAAGTCCGGGCGCTTTTACCTGATGCGACTGATGTCTGGGTTATCGAACCGAAAACCGGGCGTAAAGTCGGTAAGCTCGAGTGTTTAGACTCGCGCGGTTTCTTTTGCGGCGTTCTGCCGCGACGTAAAAATCCTTTTCGTTATCAACTGGCGGTGGTTTGGCACGGCCAGCAGAATCTGATCGATGACCCGTATCGTTTCGGCCCGCTGTTGCAGGAGATGGACGCGTGGCTGTTGTCTGAAGGTACGCACCTGCGCCCGTACGAAACGCTGGGCGCGCATGCCGACACAATGGACGGCGTTACCGGCACGCGGTTCTCGGTGTGGGCGCCTAACGCCCGCCGCGTCTCTGTGGTCGGGCAGTTTAACTACTGGGATGGCCGTCGTCACCCAATGCGTCTGCGTAAAGAAACCGGTATATGGGAACTGTTTGTGCCCGGCGCGCATAACGGTCAGCTCTACAAATTTGAAATGATCGACGCGCGCGGCCAGCTTCGCATCAAAGCCGATCCTTACGCCTTTGAAGCTCAGATGCGCCCGGAAACGGCATCGCTGATTTGCGGCCTGCCGGACAAAGTGGTGCAGACGGAAGAGCGTAAGAAGGCGAATGGCTTCGATGCGCCGATTTCTATCTATGAAGTGCATCTCGGTTCCTGGCGTCGTCATACGGATAACAATTTCTGGCTGAGCTATCGCGAACTGGCTGATCAGTTGGTGCCCTACGCGAAATGGATGGGGTTTACCCATCTGGAACTGCTGCCGGTTAACGAGCATCCCTTCGACGGTAGCTGGGGTTATCAGCCGACCGGGCTGTACGCGCCAACCCGCCGTTTCGGTACGCGTGAAGATTTCCGCTACTTTATCAATGCCGCACACGCTGCGGGCCTGAACGTGATTCTCGACTGGGTGCCTGGCCACTTCCCGTCGGATGACTTCGCGCTGGCGGAATTCGACGGCACCAAACTCTACGAACATGATGACCCGCGTGAAGGCTACCATCAGGACTGGAATACCCTGATTTACAACTATGGCCGCCGCGAAGTCAGCAACTACCTGCAGGGCAATGCGCTCTACTGGGTCGAACGCTTCGGCATTGACGCGCTGCGCGTGGATGCGGTGGCTTCCATGATTTACCGCGATTACAGCCGTAAAGAAGGTGAGTGGATCCCCAATGAATTTGGTGGCCGCGAAAACCTCGAAGCGATTGAATTCCTGCGAAATACCAACCGCGTGCTGGGCGAGCAGGTACCCGGCGCGGTGAGTATGGCGGAAGAGTCGACCGATTTTCCCGGCGTTTCGCGCCCGCAGGACTCCGGCGGTCTGGGCTTCTGGTATAAGTGGAATCTGGGCTGGATGCACGACACGCTCGATTACATGAAGCTTGACCCGGTATATCGTCAGTATCATCACGACAAAATGACCTTTGGTCTGCTGTACAACTATACGGAAAACTTCGTGCTGCCGTTGTCGCATGATGAAGTCGTCCACGGTAAAAAATCAATTCTTGACCGTATGCCGGGCGATGCGTGGCAGAAGTTTGCCAACCTGCGCGCCTACTACGGCTGGCTGTTCGCGTTCCCGGGCAAAAAGCTGCTGTTTATGGGCAACGAATTTGCGCAGGGGCGTGAGTGGAACCATGACGGCAGCCTCGACTGGCATCTGCTGGAAGGCGGCGACAACTGGCACCACGGCGTTCAGCGTCTGGTGCGTGACCTGAACCACACTTATCGCCACCATAAAGCACTGCACGAGCTCGACTTCGACCCGTACGGTTTCGAATGGCTGGTTGTCGATGACCACGAGCGGTCGGTGTTTATCTTTGTGCGCCGTGATAAGCAGGGCAACGAACTGATTGTCGCCAGCAACTTTACGCCCGTACCGCGCCACAATTATCGTTTCGGTATCAATCAGCCAGGCCGCTGGCGTGAAGAGCTGAATACCGACTCCTCGCACTATCACGGCAGCAACGCCGGAAATGGCGGCGTCGTACACAGCGATCACATTGCCAGCCATGGTCGTGAGCACTCCCTGAGCCTGACGCTGCCGCCGCTGTCGACCATCTGGCTGGTTCGGGAGGGGGAATGACCGTACTCGCCGCAGGTACACCCACGCCGTTAGGCGCACGCTATGACGGCAAGGGCGTAAATTTCACGCTCTTCTCTGCCCACGCTGAACGGGTGGAACTCTGCGTGTTCGATGCGCAGGGTAACGAGTCGCGCTACGACCTTCCCGCGCGCAGCGGCGATATCTGGCACGGTTACCTGGCAAAAGCGCGCCCAGGGCTGCGTTATGGCTATCGTGTCCACGGCCCGTGGGAACCTGCGCAGGGGCATCGTTTTAACCCGGCGAAACTGCTTATCGACCCGTGCTGCTATCGGGTTGATGGCACGCTGAAAGATGAGCCGGGCCTTCACGGCGGGTATCAGCAGCCGGATAACAGCGACAGCGCCGCGATCGCGCCGAAATCGGTGGTGACCGCGCTGGACTATCAGTGGGAAGATGACGCGCCGCCACGCACAGCGTGGGGTAAAACCGTCATCTACGAAGCGCATGTGAAGGGGCTGACCTATCGCCATCCGGGTATCCCGCAGGAGATTCGCGGCACCTACAAAGCGCTCGCACACCCGGTGATGATCAACTACTTCAACACGCTGGGCATTACCGCGCTGGAACTGATGCCGGTGGCGCATTTTGCCAGCGAACCGCGTCTTCAACGCATGGGGCTAAGCAATTATTGGGGCTACAACCCAATGGCCATGTTTGCCCTCGAACCACGCTACGCCAGCTCACCGGAGCGCGCGCTGGATGAATTTCGCGATGCGATAAAAGCGCTGCATCGCGCCGGAATCGAAGTGATTCTCGACGTTGTGCTGAACCATAGCGCGGAGATTGACCTCGATGGCCCAACCTTCTCCCTGCGCGGAATCGACAACCGTAGCTATTATTGGATCAGGGAAGATGGCGATTACCACAACTGGACGGGGTGTGGAAACACGCTCAATCTCAGTCATCCGGGTGGCGTAGAGTACGCCCGCCAGTGCCTGCGTTTTTGGGTGGATGTCTGCCATGTTGATGGTTTTCGTTTCGATTTAGCCACCATCATGGGGCGTACGCCGGAATTTCGTCAGGATGCGCCGCTGTTTGAAGCGATTAAACACGACCCGGTTCTCTCTGCGGTGAAGCTGATTGCCGAGCCGTGGGATATCGGGATGGGCGGTTACCAGGTCGGTAATTTTCCGCCGCTGTTTATGGAGTGGAATGACCATTTCCGCGATGCAATGCGCCGATTTTGGTTGCAGGAGACTCTCTCGCTGGGCGAATTTGCCCAACGTTTCGCTGCTTCCAGCGATGTTTTTGCGCGAAATGGCCGCAGCCCATCGGCGGCGGTGAATCTGGTGACGGCCCACGACGGCTTCACGCTGCGTGACTGCGTTTGCTTCAATAATAAGCATAACGAAGCCAACGGTGAGGAAAATCGCGACGGCACCAGCAATAACCATAGCAATAATCATGGTATAGAAGGATTAGGTGGTAACCTGGACATTATTGAGCGCCGTCGGGCCAGCGTGCATGCGCTGCTGACAACGCTGCTGCTGTCTCAGGGAACACCGATGCTGCTGGCCGGTGACGAACATGGCCACAGCCAGCACGGTAATAACAACGCCTACTGCCAGGACAATCCGTTGACCTGGCTGGATTGGGAAAACGCCAATGTCGGGCTTACCGCATTTACCGCCGCGCTGATTCATCTGCGCCAGAACATCCCTGCCTTAACGCAGGATGCCTGGTGGCAAGAAGGTGACGGCAATGTGCAGTGGCTCAATCAGAATGCGCAACCGCTGCATCCTGATGAGTGGCAAAACGGCGTAAGGCGGATGCAAGTCCTGCTTTCCCATCGTTGGCTTATTACGCTCAATGCGACGCACGACGTGGCTACACTCGTTTTACCTGAGGGGGAGTGGCGCGCTGTTCCCCCCTTCGCCGGAGAGGATAATCCGGTCGTCATGGCTGTCTGGCATGGGCCCGCGCACGGAGTGTGCGTATTTCAAAGGTCATAGGCTCTGAACATTCCGCGGATGGCGGATGAAGACGAGCAACAAAAGGAGTTAATCATGGTTAGGCTGGAAAAAAACGATCCCTTAATGCTGGCGCGCCAGTTACCGAATAAAACGGTTGCGCTGATCCTCGCGGGGGGCCGCGGCACGCGCTTAAAAGATCTCACTATCAAGCGTGCGAAACCGGCGGTGCACTTTGGCGGGAAATTCCGCATCATCGACTTCGCACTGTCGAACTGCATCAACTCAGGGATTCGTCGTATTGGCGTGATTACACAGTATCAGTCACACACGCTGGTACAACACATTCAGCGCGGCTGGTCCTTCTTTAGTGAAGAGATGAACGAGTTTGTCGATCTTCTGCCTGCTCAGCAGCGCGTACATGGTGAAAACTGGTATCGCGGCACCGCTGATGCGGTAACCCAGAACCTCGACATCATTAGTCGCTATAAAGCGGAATATGTGGTGATCCTCGCGGGCGACCATATCTACAAACAAGATTACTCGCGCATGCTCATCGACCACGTCGAAAAAGGGGCGCGCTGCACCGTTGCGTGCATGCCGGTGCCCATTGAAGAAGCAACTGCGTTTGGTGTGATGGCGGTAGACGAAAGCGAGAAGATTATCGACTTTGTCGAAAAACCGGCAAACCCACCGGCGATGCCGAATGACCCAGGCAAATCACTTGCCAGTATGGGTATCTATGTCTTTGATGCAGATTATCTTTATGAACTGCTGAAAGAGGACGATCTGGACGAGAACTCCAGCCACGACTTCGGCAAAGACATCATCCCGAAAATCACCAAAGCTGGCATGGCTTATGCACATCCTTTCCCACTCTCCTGTGTACAGTCTGACCCGAATGCAGAACCGTACTGGCGTGATGTGGGTACGCTGGAAG
The DNA here is from genome assembly GCF_965231525.1 of Pseudocitrobacter faecalis. Classification (NCBI taxonomy): domain Bacteria; kingdom Pseudomonadati; phylum Pseudomonadota; class Gammaproteobacteria; order Enterobacterales; family Enterobacteriaceae; genus Pseudocitrobacter; species Pseudocitrobacter faecalis. The sequence continues at coordinate 4,790,841 of NZ_CBDDNJ010000002.1, forward strand.
CGTACTGGAAAGCGAACCTTGACCTGGCGTCCGTTACGCCCGAACTGGACATGTATGACCAGAACTGGCCGATTCGTACTCACATGGAATCCCTGCCGCCGGCGAAGTTCGTACAGGACCGCTCCGGTAGCCATGGCATGACCCTGAACTCGCTGGTTTCCGGCGGCTGTATTATTTCAGGTTCCGTGGTGGTGCAATCCGTTCTGTTCCCGCGCGTGCGCGTGAACTCGTTCTGTAACATTGATTCGGCAGTCTTATTACCGGACGTTTGGGTTGGGCGTTCATGCCGCTTACGCCGCTGTGTTATCGACCGCGCCTGCGTCATTCCAGAAGGAATGGTGATTGGTGAAAATGCGGAAGACGATGCTCGCCGTTTCTACCGCTCGGAAGAGGGTATTGTGCTGGTAACGCGTGACATGCTGCGCAAATTGCAGGTCAAACAGGAGCGATAATGCAGGTTTTACATGTTTGTTCAGAGATGTTCCCGTTATTGAAAACTGGCGGTCTGGCTGATGTCATTGGTGCACTGCCTGCAGCGCAAATTGCGGATGGAACGGATACGCGCGTGCTGCTGCCGGGGTTCCCGGATATTCGCCGGGGTATCACCGATGCGCAGGTAGTGACGCGTCGACAAACCTTTGCCGGGCCGATTTCGCTGCTGTTCGGGCATTTTAACGGAGTGGGCATTTACCTGATCGACGCGCCGCATTTGTATGACCGCCCAGGGAGCCCGTACCACGACACTAACCTGCATGCCTACACCGATAACGTCCTGCGCTTTGCGCTGCTGGGCTGGGTAGGCTGTGAAATGGCCTGCGGGCTCGACCCGTTCTGGCGCCCGGAAGTGGTGCACGCGCATGACTGGCACGCGGGGCTGGCTCCGGCGTATCTCGCGGCGCGTGGCCGACCGGCGAAGTCGGTATTTACGGTGCATAACCTGGCCTATCAGGGCATGTTCTATGCGCACCACATGAATGACATCGACCTGCCGTGGTCGTTCTTCAACATGCACGGGCTGGAGTTTAACGGCCAGATTTCGTTCCTGAAAGCCGGGCTTTACTACGCCGATCACATCACGGCGGTGAGCCCAACCTATGCACGGGAAATTACCGAGCCGCAGTTTGCTTATGGCATGGAAGGATTGCTGCGCCAGCGCCACCAGGAGGGCCGACTTTCCGGCATCCTGAACGGCGTGGATGACAACGTATGGAGTCCGGAAAAGGACTTACTGCTGGCGTCGCGCTATAACCGCGATACTCTTGAGGAGAAAGCGGAAAACAAACGCCAGCTACAAATTGCGATGGGCCTTAATGTTAACGATAAAGTGCCGCTGTTTGCTGTTGTCAGCCGATTAACCAGCCAGAAAGGTCTGGATCTGGTTCTGGAAGCTTTACCGGGCTTGCTGGAGCAAGGCGGGCAACTGGCGCTGCTGGGTGCCGGCGATCCTGTTCTGCAGGAGGGCTTCCTTGCGGCTGCGGCGGAGCATCCGGGGCAGGTTGGCGTCCAGATAGGCTATCACGAAGCCTTCTCGCACCGCATTATGGGCGGTGCCGACGTCATTCTTGTGCCAAGCCGCTTCGAGCCTTGCGGCTTAACGCAGCTTTATGGCCTGAAGTACGGCACGCTACCGCTTGTGCGTCGTACTGGTGGTCTGGCAGATACCGTCTCAGACAGTTCACTGGAAAACCTGGCCGATGGCGTCGCCAGCGGTTTTGTCTTTGAGGACAGTAATGCCTGGTCGCTATTAAGAGCCATCCGGCGTGCTTTCGTGTTGTGGTCTCGCCCATCACTCTGGCGCTATGTACAGCGTCAGGCGATGAGCGTGGATTTTAGCTGGCAAGTCGCGGCGCACTCTTACCGCGAGCTTTATCAACGCTTGATGTAATCACAGGAATCATTTCTATGAATGCACCATTTACCTATGCATCACCGACCCTTAGCGTTGAGGCTCTCAAGCACTCTATTGCCTATAAGTTGATGTTCACGATTGGGAAAGATCCGGCCATTGCCAATAAACACGAGTGGCTGAACGCCACGCTGTTTGCGGTGCGTGACCGTATGGTGGAGCGCTGGTTGCGCTCCAACCGCGCACAGCTTTCTCAGGAAACGCGACAGGTTTATTACCTGTCGATGGAGTTTTTGATTGGCCGCACCCTTTCCAACGCGCTGTTATCCCTCGGCATTTACGAAGATGTCAAAAACGCGCTGGAAGGGATGGGGTTAGACCTCGAAGAGTTGATCGACGAAGAAAACGACCCAGGGCTCGGCAACGGCGGCTTGGGCCGACTGGCGGCCTGCTTCCTGGATTCTCTCGCCACTCTCGGCCTGCCGGGGCGTGGCTACGGTATTCGTTATGACTACGGTATGTTCCGCCAGAACATCGTTGACGGTCGCCAGAAAGAATCACCGGATTACTGGCTGGAATACGGTAACCCGTGGGAGTTTGAGCGTCACAATACCCGCTACAAAGTGCGCTTTGGTGGTCGTATCCAGCAGGAAGGCAAAAAGAGCCGCTGGGTCGAAACCGAAGAGATCATAGCCGAAGCCTACGACCAAATCATTCCCGGCTACGACACCGACGCGACCAACACACTGCGTCTGTGGAGCGCCCAGGCGAGCAGTGAAATCAATCTCGGTAAATTTAACCAGGGCGACTACTTCGCGGCGGTGGAAGACAAAAACCACTCGGAAAACGTCTCGCGCGTTCTTTATCCGGATGACTCGACCTACTCGGGCCGTGAACTGCGCCTGCGTCAGGAATATTTCCTGGTATCGGCCACCATCCAGGATATTTTGAGCCGTCACTATCAGTTGCATAAAACCTATGCCAACCTGGCGGACAAAATCGCGATTCACCTCAATGACACCCATCCGGTGCTGTCGATTCCTGAGCTGATGCGCCTGTTAATTGATGAGCACAAATTCAGCTGGGACGACGCGTTTGAGGTGACCTGTCAGGTCTTCTCCTACACCAACCACACGCTGATGAGCGAAGCGCTGGAAACCTGGCCGGTCGACATGCTGGGTAAAATTCTGCCGCGTCACCTGCAAATCATCTTTGAAATCAACGACTACTTCCTCAAAACCCTGCAAGAGCAATACCCGCAGGATATGGGGCTGCTGAGCCGTACCTCTATCATTGATGAGTCTAATGGTCGCCGCGTGCGGATGGCGTGGCTGGCGGTTGTCGCCAGTCACAAGGTAAACGGCGTGTCTGAGTTGCACTCCAACCTGATGGTGCAATCGCTGTTTGCCGATTTCGCCACGATCTTCCCGATGCGTTTTACCAACGTGACGAACGGTGTTACGCCGCGCCGCTGGCTGGCCCTGGCGAATCCGCCACTGTCAGAGGTTCTGGATGAGAACATTGGCCGCACCTGGCGTACCGATCTTAGCCAGCTTAGTGAGCTTGAGCAGCATATCGATTATCCGACGGTGAATCAGGCGGTGCATCGCGCCAAGCTGGAAAACAAAAAACGCCTGGCCGCGGCGATTGCCCAGCATCTTAACGTGGTGGTTAACCCGAACGCGCTGTTTGATGTGCAGATCAAGCGTATCCACGAGTACAAACGGCAGTTAATGAACGTGCTGCACGTGATTACCCGTTACAACCGCATCAAGGCCGAGCCAACCGCCGATTGGGTGCCGCGCGTTAACATCTTTGCCGGGAAAGCGGCATCGGCGTACTACATGGCGAAGCACATCATTCACCTGATCAACGATGTTGCCAATGTGATCAACAACGATCCGCAAATCGGCGATAAGCTGAAAGTGGTGTTTGTGCCGAACTACAGCGTGAGTCTGGCACAGGTGATCATTCCGGCCGCCGATCTCTCCGAGCAGATCTCGCTGGCAGGCACAGAAGCCTCCGGCACCAGTAACATGAAGTTTGCCCTGAACGGCGCGCTCACCATCGGCACGCTGGATGGCGCAAACGTTGAGATGCAGGAGAAAGTGGGCGAAGACAATATCTTCATCTTCGGCAACACCGCCGAAGAAGTGGAAGAACTGCGCCGGAACGGCTACAAACCGCGTGACTACTACGAGCAGGACGAAGAGCTGCATCAGGTGCTGACACAAATCGGCAGTGGGCTATTCAGCCCGGAAGAGCCGGGGCGCTACCGCGACCTGGTCGACTCTCTGATCAACTTTGGCGACCACTATCAGGTGTTGGCGGATTACCGCAGCTATATCGACACGCAGGATAAAGTGGATGAGCTGTACCGTAATCCGGAAGAGTGGACGACTAAAGCGATGCACAATATCGCCAATATGGGCTACTTCTCTTCTGACCGCACGATTCAGGAATATGCCAAAAATATCTGGCATATTGACCCGGTAAGGTTGTAGTGGACTAAAAATATGAAGGGGCCAATCGGCCCCTTCAGTACATTGATAAACCGGCGTCCGGCGATATTGCTATTAAGACGCCAGCGACAGTTCACGCTTTCCCGCATTTTGCAGCAGCCATTGCGCCACGCGCGACTGCTGTTCGGCGTTCAGCCACATTCCCTGCTTGGTCCTGCGCCACAGCGCGTCATCGGCGCGGCGTACCCATTCATGCTCAACCAGATAACGCAGTTCAACTTCATAAAACTCATGACCGAAATCTTCACCTAAATCAGCCACACTTTTCGCCTGACCCAGTAACAGTTCGCTGTTGCTGCCGTAGGTGCGCGCAAAATGACGCGCCAGCGATTCGCTGATAAACGGATAACGGCGGCGTAAGGTTGCGGCGTAATCATCGCGGTCGCCGTTGATGTCTCCGCCGGGCAGCGTTGCGCCTTTAGTCCACGCCGGGCCGATATTTTTGTAATACGGTGCCAGTTTCTCCAGAGCATGCTCGGCAAGCTTACGATAGGTAGTGAGTTTCCCGCCAAAGACTGAAAGCAACGGCGCCTGGTTATCGACGTCATGCACATCCAGCGTGTAGTCGCGGGTAATAGCCTGCGGTGAATCCGATTCATCATCACAAAGCGGACGCACACCGGAATAAGTCCAGACTATGTCGTCACGCCCCAGCTGTTTTTTGAAGTGTGCGTTATACACTTTCAGCAGGTAGCTGATTTCCCCTTCATCGATTTCGACATTTTTCGGATCGCCGTGGTACTCCTGATCGGTCGTACCGATAATCGAAAACTCATCCATCCACGGGATCACGAACACAATTCGCTTATCTTCGTTTTGCAGGATGTACGCCTGTTTCTGCGTGTGGACGCGCGGCACCACAATATGGCTGCCTTTAATCAGGCGGATGCCGTAAGGCGAGGGCAGGTGCATACCATCATCGAAGAACTGCTTCACCCACGGGCCGGTGGCGTTAACCAGGCCACGCGCCTGCCAGGTGTATTTTTTGCCGGTATCGATATCTTCCGCTTCAACAATCCACAGGCCATTTTCACGGCGAGCGGAAGTCGCGCGCGTGCGAGTCAGTACCTCACCGCCTTTACGCACCACCATCTGCGCGTTGGCTAATACCAGGCGCGCATCGTCAACCCAGCAGTCGGAATATTCGAATCCGCGCACGATTTCTGGCTTAAGTACCGATTCTGCGCCAAAACGCAAACCGGTTGACCCCGGCAAACTGGTGCGTTTGCCCAGGTGATCGTACATAAACAAACCAATGCGAATCATCCACGCCGGTCGCAGATGCGGGCGATGCGGCAGACGAAAACGCATCGGGAAAGCGATATGCGGTGCCATTTTTAACAGCACTTCACGCTCGGCGAGCGCTTCACTCACCAGGCGAAATTCATAGTGTTCAAGGTAGCGAAGGCCGCCGTGGATGAGCTTAGAACTGGCGCTGGAGGTGGCGCATGCCAGATCCTGCGCTTCCAGCATCAAAACGGATAATCCGCGTCCGGCGGCATCCGCTGCGATCCCTGCGCCGTTGATCCCGCCACCTATCACAATCAGATCTTTGGTTTCCATGCTCGCTACCTCGTTCACTTTCGTTATAGCTCAATAATGCTCGATAACGAAAATAATAGCAAACAAACGCGCGTTTGGTAACATCAAAAAAACAATTTACAGTGATGTGTGTAACATATTGGCGTTTCACTGCCGTCAGGACGTACACTTGGCGGTAAAATGGCGTGAGTTCGCCCACCTGCAATAAAGAGATGAAAAACCATGGAACAGTTTGTGTGTATCAATGTAGAAGAAGCGCACCAGAAATTACGCCAGCAGACCGCGGTGCTGGTAGATATTCGTGACCCGCAGAGCTATGCGCTGGGCCACACGCCGGGCGCGTTTCATCTGACCAACGATACGCTGGGCGCGTTTATGCGCGATAATGATTTTGACACGCCGGTGATGGTGATGTGCTATCACGGCAACAGTAGCAAGGGCGCGGCGCAATATTTGTTACAGCAGGGCTATGATGAAGTGTATAGCGTGGACGGCGGCTTCGACGCCTGGCATCGCCACTTCCCGGCTGAGGTTGAGCACATCGCGCTTTAGGCATTTGAATGCGATGTTATACTGTCCCCCTTTGTGTGGAATAAGCGACCCTCTGCATGTTGATGATCACCTCTTTTACTAACCCACGCGTTGCCCAGGCCTTTGTGGACTACATGGCGACGCAGGGTGTTATCCTGACAATACAACAACATACTCAGAGTGATGTCTGGCTCGCCGATGAAAGCCAGGCCGAACGCGTGCGTGCCGAGTTGACCCGCTTTTTGGAAAACCCGGCAGATCCGCGTTATCTGGCGGCGAGCTGGCAAGCGGGCCACACCAATAGCGGGTTGCACTATCGTCGTTTCCCGTTCCTCGAAACGCTGAAAGCGAACGCGGGGCCGGTGACCATGGCGGTGATGATCGCCTGTATTCTGGTTTTCGTCCTGATGAACGTGGTGGGCGATCAGGCTGTGATGATCTGGCTGGCATGGCCCTATGACAGTTCAGTGCAGTTTGAAGCCTGGCGCTACTTTAGCCACGCGCTGATGCATTTCTCGGTGCTACATATTTTGTTTAACCTGCTGTGGTGGTGGTATCTCGGCGGGGCAGTGGAGAAACGCATTGGCAGCGGTAAACTGGTGGTGATTACCGCCATCAGCGCGCTGTTGAGCGGTTTTATACAGCATCAGTTTAGCGGCCCCTGGTTTGGCGGGTTGTCTGGCGTGGTGTATGCGCTGATGGGGTACGTCTGGCTGCGCGGCGAGCGCGATCCGGACAGCGGAATTTACCTGCAGCGTGGGTTGATTATCTTTTCGTTGGTCTGGCTGGTTGCCGGTTGGTTTGATCTTTTTGGCATGTCGATTGCCAATGGCGCACATGTTACCGGCCTGGTGGTCGGTCTGGCGATGGCGTTTGTCGATACGCTAAATGCGCGAAAGCGCGCGTAAATTTTTCAGGGACTCACCATGAAACAAACACAACGTCATGACGCGATAATTGAGCTGGTTAAATTGCAGGGCTATGTCAGCACTGAAGAATTGGTGGAGCACTTTTCCGTTAGTCCACAAACCATCCGCCGCGACCTGAACGACCTTGCGGAGCAGAAGATGATCCTGCGCCACCACGGCGGTGCGGCGTTACCATCAAGCTCGGTAAACGCTTCGTGGCACGACCGAAAATCGACGCAAACGGCGGAGAAAGAGCGCATTGCCCGCAAGGTGGCAAGCGAAATCCCTAACGGCTCTACGCTGTTTATCGATATCGGCACCACACCGGAAGCGGTCGCTCACGCCCTGCTGAATCACAGCGACCTGCGTATCGTTACTAACAACCTCAATGTCGCGAACACACTGATGGTGAAAGAGGATTTCCGTATTATCCTTGCTGGCGGCGAATTGCGTAGCCGTGACGGTGGAATTATCGGGGAAGCCACGCTCGATTTTATCTCCCAGTTCCGCCTCGATTTCGGCATTCTGGGGATTAGCGGTATCGACAGCGACGGTTCGCTGCTTGAGTTTGATTACCATGAAGTGCGCACCAAGCGCGCCATTATTGAGAACTCGCGCCATGTCATGCTGGTGGTCGACCATTCTAAGTTTGGCCGTAATGCGATGGTGAATATGGGCAGTATCAGCATGGTCGATGCGGTTTATACAGATACCCTGCCGCCGGATGGGGTGATGAAGGTGATTGCCGAACATAACATCCAACTGGAGTTGTGTCGGGAGTAACGGTGAGAATTGCCGGATGCGGCTACGCCTTATCCGGCCTACGGAGTGCTTGTAGGCCGGAGGCATCGATTACATCTGGAACTGCCCTTTGCTCAGGTCAGTCACGATGGTATTCATTTTGTCTTCCGTCAGCTGATAGAAGCGAATGGAAATTGCGGTAATCAGATAGAAGATAGCCGGTAGCACGGTGAACAGAATCAGTACGCCGCGAATTGCTTCGGCAGACTGCTGCTCGACGCCAGCCTGATAGCCATAGAAAGCCAGACCCCAGCCGGTGAGCGCCCCGCCAATTGCCACGCCCAGTTTGATGATAAAGATATTCGCTGCGACGTTCATACCCGTAATACGACGCTGGGTTTTCCATTCGCCATAGTTGTTGGCGTCGGTGATCATTGACCACTGTAGCGGCGCGTTAATACCCTGTAATACGTTCAGAATAATGTGAACGATAAATGCAGGGATCCAGTATTCGCTCGGCAATACAAGGAACAGCAATCCAATTAAGGCGCTCAGAATGTTTACCCACACAGACGCGCGGATTTTACATACTTTTGAACCCAATGGTTTCGCGGCCAGGCTTCCGACCACCGCAGCGACCGTTGTCGCCAGCATAAACATGGAAATAACGCTGCTACCCTGATTGAGGATATATTGCACGAAATAGACCAGTAAACTGCCGCGCACAACCACACCACACAGCATTGCCAGATTATAAACCGACAGAATCCACCACTGATCGTTTTTCGCCAGAATTTTCACGTCGCGCAGAATATTCAGGTTTTCTTCTTTCACCGGCTCAATACGTTCTTTGGTGGTCAGGAAGCAGATGAGGAACATAATGCAACCAATCACGCCAAATATTCCCATCGCCCATTGCATACCGCTTGCGCGATCGCCCGGTGCGAGGAAGTCTGCCAGCGGTAGAATCAACGCTGTACCCATTGCACCGCCGATAGGCGCGATGGCAAAACGCCAGGATTGCAGCGAGAGGTTTTCTGACGGATCGGCAGTAATGGCTGCGCCGAGCGAGCAGTAAGGAATATTAATCGCGGTATACATTAATGTCATAAATATATAGGCGATAACGGCGTAAATAATTTTTCCGGTCTGATCGAAGTCTGGCGTGGAATAAACCAAAATACAGCTAACGGCAAACGGTACGCAGATAATTAACAGCCATGGACGAAAACGACCCCAGCGACTTTTTGTCTGGTCTGCAATGGCCCCCATGATCGGATCGGTAATAGCGTCAAGAACTCTGACGACTAAAAATAATGTCCCCATAACGGCTGGGGGTAAGCCATAAATATTTGTGTAGAAGTACGCCAGAATAGCAACAGAGGAATCGAAAACGATATGGCTTGCAGCATCGCCCAAACCAAATCCAAATTTCTCTTTAGCACTGACTTTTTCGGTTAATGCCGACATATATTCACCCTTTTATAACGTGCCAACTCGCGTGGTAGTTATAAAAGGTGGGGCGAAGAAGAAATATTCTAATTTTTCACTTCTGATTTATGTTTCTTCTCTAATGTGACGTAGCTATCTCTTCCTGGGCGTGGAAATTAATATATAATATATTCGGATGGCGTGTAATTCACCATCCAAATATATTAAACACCATATCCCATCATTTTCAGCAGATGTTGCGCATGCTGTACTGCATCCTGACGATGCGCTACGCCCAGTTTTTGGTACAAATTACGAATATGCGTCTTGATGGTGGTGGCGGCGACGTCCAGCTCACCGGCAATTTGTTCATTACTGTAGCCGGAGTAGATTAGACCCAGCACCTGCCATTCACGCTGAGTGAGCGGGCTGGTACGGATAAGCTCTGGCACTTCCGGGTGATTCAGCAGACGTTCGACGAAGTTCTCGTCAAAATGCGCAAACTTATGCCGATGATGTTGATTGATTTCGCGCAGGATACGCTGAGCGCGATGCTGATCAAGTTCCGGCAGCGTGTTGAGCTGAATTAGCTGGCGCAGTTGCTGCGCCATCGCTTCACCTTCAATCACAAAGTGGCTGATAAACCCGGTGCGGTTGGCCAGCGTCAGTGCTTCCAGCAGCACGTGCTGGGCTTCATTTTTCCTTCCGGCCTGCCAGTACAGTTGATTCAACAACAGCAGGTTGCGGTTGAGATCGCTCATCAGACGCAGCGAACGCGCATTTTCGTTCAACTCTTCCAGCACCATTTCAGCGGCATCAAATTCGCCGAGCAGGATCTGAACACGGGCGATGTTGCGCCACTGGCTTTGCAGGAAGTGGTTGTTGGCGAATGCCGGTTTTGGCGTATGGCGCAGCCAGTTGGCGGCGGATTTTTTATCGCCGACCATTTGCCAGTAAATGACGCGCACTTTGTCGGCGTTAGAGACCCAGTCGCTGTGATACGGGCCATTGCCGAGTAAATTTTCCAGACGGTTCAGATGGCTGCGAGCATTGTCGAGATCGCCGCGCGCCAGAGAACATTGCACCAGTAGGGCCAGGCACTGAAGCTGCTGCTGTGGCTGATAGTTAACCAGCACGTCCATGCCGGTACGCGCACTGGCTTCAGCCTCGTCCAGACGCGCCCACGCCCACAGTAACTGCGCGCGAATGCGCAGCAGGAACTCGTGCATAGGCAGTTGTTCGAGGTGCTGATCGCGCACCAGCTGGAATGCCTTTTCCTGGCACTCCCAGGCGGCCTGTAAAAAGCCCTGGGCAAACAGAATTTCACTTTGTTGAATCAGGCTCCACAGGGCGTAGTGCCAGACATCATGACGGCGCGCCATCTGCTCCGTTTGCTGCATTACAGACAACGATTGACCCAGTTGCCCTTTACAGTGCAGCACTTCGCCGTGCACTGAAGTGGCGACGATACGGCTGTAGAAGCTTGCCAGCGGCAGCTCATCAAGGGCAACCATCGCCAGACGTTCGGCTTCTTCCGGATCGCCGTCGTTGATTGCCACCTGCGCGCGCAGGGCGTTGAAATCGCCATGCAGGGCTTTGTCCATCTCGAAGTCCATCTCCTGCTCGGCACGCGCCAGCAGGGTATTAACTTCGCTATAGCGATGCTGGCTCTGCATCAGCCATGCCTGTAACAGCACCAGACGTGGGTTTTCCAGCAGGCTTTCCCACGGCAGGGCGGAGAGCGACTCTTCCAGCAGCGCGAGTTCGCTGTGATGGAACAGACCCCAGGCGTGATTCAGCAGGATATCGCGCAGCATTTTTGGATCGCCCGCCGCAAGGGCGTGATGAATCGCCTCGCTCGGGAAGCCTTGCGTCATCCAGCTTTCGGCGGCGGCGCGATGAATATCGGGTAACTCTGTCGCCAGTTCCCACTGACAGCGCTGGCGCAGGAAACTACAGAACAGCGGGTGATAGTTAAACCACTCACCGGAGTCATCCATGCGTTGCAGGAACAACCCCTGACGCTCAATCTCTTCCAGGCGCATCTGGCCATTTTCTTCGCCGGTGACGCGCACAATGAGCGCGTCGTTCATGGAGCGCAGCAGTGAGCTTTTGAGCAGGAAATTACGCGTGGCAGGCTCCACGTTATCGAGCACTTCATCAACCAGATAATCGGACAGATGGCTCGCGTTAATGCCGGAGAGACGGCGGGCGGAGTGCTGCGTGGCGTTATTACGCTGACGCGCCGACAGGGCGATCAGCTGCAACGCCGTTGCCCAACCGGCAACGTCGTCACACAGACGGCCACTCTCAGCCAACTCGATAGGCGAGGTGAGGCGGCAGTCGAAGAATTGTTTGGTTTCAGAGTGGTTAAAGGCCAGTTGTTGGCTGCCGATTTCCAGTAACTGGTCGCGTACGCGCAGGTTGGCGATACCCAACTGCGGTAAATTACGCGACAGAACGACCAGCGTCAGGTTTTCCGGCTGATGGCGCAGGAAAAAGCGCATGGCGTCGTGGATCACCGGGTTGGTGATCAGGTGATAGTCATCAATCACCAGATACAGCGGTTTCTGCCATTCGCTCAGCTCGACAAAAAGCTGCGAAAACAGTGACGACAGGCTCGCATACTGGCGTTTTTGCACCATGTTTTCACTGGCGCTGCAATGGCCGCCCGTCGCCTGCTGAATCGCAGCGATAAGGTAGCTGGCGAACCGTTCCTGCTGGTTATCCCCTTCATCAAGAGAGTACCAACCCAGTTCGTTTTTTCCCGCCGCCCACTGTGAAATGAGCGTCGTCTTGCCATAACCTGCAGGGCTGGTGATCAGCGCCAGACGATAATTGTTCGCGCCTGAAAGCTTCGCCAGCAGCCGTTCCCGAATCACTGTGTGTTCAAGACGGACGGGTCGACTTAATTTTGACGGAATCAACATAGCAATCACTTCACTGTGAGGAGAGAAAAAGATTTTTTTTAGGGCTCGTAATTAATCAATACAAAGGTCGGCCAAATGACAATCTATTGCAAGTTATGTCCGTTTTTGATGTTTGCGAATTTGCACTCTGTCACAAATCTTCTTATCGCCTATTTAAATTACGGAGACCGGTTACAGAGCGCGTGGTGTCTGGGTTTGTCAAAAAGAGTAAAACTCTGAAAAAGGAACAAACACCATGGGGTTAATTAAACTACTAATAAATTTGCCGTCGGATGCGCTATTTGGCTTATGAATCATCTTATTTTCGTTTCAGGGTATTTCATCAGAGTGACTATTTCCTTGAGAATGTAAATTAGGAAAAACACCATTTCATTTTTTTGACATGCCGCGCGGATATCTTCGTTCTGATACCCGAAACTGCCGCCAGGCAGAATGGATGGCCGCCTGAGAGCGTGTGAAATTTGCGCAATCTCAGGGTTAGTCACTAACGTAATAGTGTCTGCGATCACACTTTTCGCTCATCCCTGCGACTCCTCCCCGCCTAATCCGGGACGGGATGAGGAAGACACACAGTCAGCCAGGCAAACTATCACTAACGTTTATGTAAAAAGGACTCGAATTCCCTATGTCACAGCCAACCTTCAATAAAGAACTGTTTCAGGCGGCCCTGACGCGTCAGTGGCAACGATTTGGTTTACAGGCGGCTTCTGAGATGAACTCTCACCAGTGGTGGCAGGCTGTGAGCGGTGCGCTGGCAGAAATGCTGTCCGCTCAGCCCGTAGCGAAACCGGCGAAGGATCAACGCCATGTAAACTACATTTCGATGGAGTTTCTGATTGGTCGACTGACCGGTAATAACCTGTTGAACCTCGGCTGGTATGAAGGCGTGAGCGATGCGTTGAAGCCGTTTAATATCAACCTGACAGACCTGCTGGAAGAAGAGACCGATCCGGCGCTGGGCAACGGCGGTCTGGGGCGTCTGGCGGCGTGCTTCCTCGACTCCATGGCGACCGTGGGGCAGTCGGCAACGGGCTACGGCCTGAACTATCAATATGGCCTGTTCCGTCAGTCCTTCGTAGAGGGTCAGCAGATGGAAGCGCCGGATGACTGGCAGCGCGGGAGCTACCCGTGGTTCCGCCACAACGCGGCGCTGGATGTGCTGGTTGGTATCGGTGGCAAAGTCAGTAAAGAGGGCCACTGGACTCCGGCATTTGAAATTACCGGTGAAGCCTGGGATCTGCCGGTACTGGGTTACCGTAACGGCGTCGCACAACCGCTGCGTCTGTGGCAGGCGAAGCACGCGCATCCATTTAACCTGACCAAATTCAACGACGGCGACTTCCTGCGCGCAGAGCAGCAGGGCATCGACGCCGAAAAACTGACAAAAGTACTTTACCCGAATGACAACCACACGGCGGGTAAAAAACTGCGCCTGATGCAGCAGTACTTCCAGTGCGCCTGTTCGGTTGCTGACATTCTGCGCCGTCATCATCTGGCGGGCCGCAAACTGCATGAACTGGCGAATTTCGAAGTCATTCAGCTTAACGATACGCACCCGACGATCGCCATTCCTGAGCTGCTGCGCGTGCTGATTGATGAGCACCAGTTGAGCTGGGACGACGCCTGGGCTATCACCAGCAAAACGTTCGCCTACACCAACCACACCCTGATGCCGGAAGCGCTCGAGTGCTGGGATGAAAAACTGATTAAAGCGCTGCTGCCGCGCCATATGCAGATTATCAACGAAATCAACGCCCGCTTTAAGAAGCTGGTGGATAAAACCTGGCCGGGCGACAAAGCGGTGTGGGCGAAACTGGCGGTCGTGCATGACAAACAGGTGCGCATGGCGAACATGTGCGTGGTCAGTGGTTTTGCGGTGAACGGCGTCGCCGCGCTGCACTCCGACCTGGTGGTGAAAGATCTCTTCCCGGAATATCACCAGCTGTGGCCGAACAAATTCCATAACGTCACCAACGGCATTACGCCACGTCGCTGGATCAAACAGTGCAACCCGGCACTGGCTGCGCTGCTCGATAAGTCGCTGAAGAAAGAGTGGGCGAACGATCTCGACCAGTTGATCAATCTGGAAAAATTCGCTGACGACGCCAAATTCCGCCAGACATACCGTGAGATCAAACAGGCCAACAAAGAGCGTCTGGCTGAGTTCGTGAAAGCGCGTACCGGCATTGAAATCAATACTCAGGCGATTTTTGATATTCAGATCAAACGCCTGCATGAGTACAAACGTCAGCACCTGAACCTGCTGCACATTCTGGCGCTGTATAAAGAGATCCGCGAGAACCCGCAGGCAGACCGCGTACCGCGTGTATTCCTCTTCGGCGCGAAAGCCGCTCCGGGCTACTACCTAGCGAAGAACATTATCTTCGCGATTAACAAGGTGGCAGAAGCGGTCAACAACGATCCGAAAGTGGGCGACAAGCTGAAAGTGGTCTTCCTGCCGGATTACTGTGTGTCGGCGGCGGAAAAAATGATCCCGGCGGCGGACGTCTCCGAGCAGATCTCTACCGCAGGGAAAGAAGCGTCTGGTACTGGCAACATGAAGCTGGCGCTGAACGGCGCGTTGACGGTTGGCACGCTGGATGGTGCGAACGTGGAAATCGCGGAAGTGGTTGGCGATGAAAACATCTTCATTTTCGGCAACACCGTAGAACAGGTGAAGGCGCTGAAAGCCAAAGGTTACGACCCGCTGAAATGGCGTAAGAAAGACAAACTGCTGGATGCGGTGCTTAAAGAGCTGGAGAGCGGTAAATACAGCGATGGCGACAAACACGCGTTCGACCAGATGCTGCACAGCCTGCTGAAAGGCGGCGACCCGTACCTGGTGTTGGCCGATTTTGAAGCCTATGTGGAAGCGCAGAAGCAGGTTGATGTGCTGTATCGCGACCAGGAAGCGTGGACTCGCGCCACTATCCTGAATACCGCGCGCTGCGGCATGTTTAGCTCCGATCGCTCCATCCGCGATTATCAGAAACGTATCTGGCAGGCAAAACGCTAAGGACAGGCCTATGGAAAGCAAACGCCTCGACAATGCCGCGATGGCGGCGGGGATCAGCCCCAACTATATCAATGCGCACGGTAAACCGCAGTCTATCGGTGCTGACACCAAACGGCGTTTGCTGGACGCAATGCACGCTACCGCCACGAAAGTGGCGGTGACGCCCGTCCCGAACGTCATGGTCTGGACGCATGGCAAAAAAATGGCCCTGACGGTTGAAGGCAGCGGTGAGTTTCACTGGCTGCTGACCACCGAAGAGGGCAAGCAGTATCAGGGCGAAGCGACAGGAGGCAAAAACCTGGCGCTGCCCGCGCGGCTGCCTGAGGGCTATCACTCCCTCACGCTGACTCAGTCTGATGAACGCTGGCATTGCCGGGTGATTGTTGCCCCGGAACGCTGCTACGAACCGCTGGCGTTGAAAGAGAAAGAAAAACTGTGGGGCGCCTGCGTGCAGCTCTACACCCTGCGTTCTGAAAAGAACTGGGGAATTGGCGACTTTGGCGACCTGAAAGCGATGCTGCCTGAGATAGCCAAACGCGGCGGGGCATTTATTGGCCTCAACCCGATTCACGCGCTCTACCCGGCGAACCCGGAAAGCGCCAGCCCGTACAGCCCGTCTTCACGCCGCTGGCTGAATGTCATTTATATCGACGTCAACGCGGTGGAGGATTTCCAGCTCAGCGAAGAAGCGCAGGCCTGGTGGAAAAAACCGGCTACGCAGAACGCGCTGAAGGCCGCCTGCGATGCAGTGTGGGTTGATTATACGGCGGTAACGGAACTGAAAATGACCGCGTTGCGTATGGCGTGGACGCGTTTCGCTAAACGCGATGACGCACAGATGACCCAGTTCCGTCACTTTGTTGAACGTGAAGGTGACAGCCTCTATTGGCAGGCGGCGTATGACGCGCTGCACGCCAACCAGGTGAAAATCGACAAACTGCGCTGGGGCTGGCCTGCCTGGCCGGAAGCGTATCAGGACGTCGATAGCCCGGAAGTCCGCGCCTTCTGCGAGCAACATGCCGATGAAGTCGATTTCTATCTTTGGCTGCAATGGCTGGCGTACACCCAGTTTGCTGTCTGCTGGCAGGAAAGCCAGCAATATGACATGCCGATTGGCCTCTATCGCGACCTGGCTGTGGGCGTGGCGGAAGGCGGCGCGGAAACCTGGTGTGACCGTGAGCTTTACTGCCTGAAAGCGTCAGTGGGTGCACCACCGGATATCCTTGGGCCGTTGGGGCAAAACTGGGGCCTGCCGCCGATGGATCCGCACATCATTACCGCGCGTGCCTACGAGCCGTTTATCGACCTGCTGCGCGCAAACATGAAAAACTGCGGCGCGCTGCGTATCGACCATGTGATGTCCGTGCTGCGTCTGTGGTGGATCCCTTACGGTGAAACGGCAGACCACGGCGCGTATGTGCATTACCCGGTGGATGATTTACTGTCGATTCTGGCGCTGGAGAGTAAACGCCATCGCTGCATGGTGATTGGTGAAGATCTCGGTACTGTACCGGTGGAGATTGTCGGCAAGCTGCGCAAAAGCGGGGTTTACTCGTACAAAGTGCTCTACTTCGAAAATGACAGCGACAAAACCTTCCGCGCACCAAAAGCTTACCCGGAACAATCCATGGCGGTTGCCACTACCCATGATCTGCCGACGCTGCGCGGCTACTGGGAAAGCGGTGACCTGACGCTCGGTCGGGCGCTGGGGCTTTATCCGGATGAAGTGGTGCTGCGTGGTTTGTATCAGGATCGCGAACTGGCGAAGCAGGGCTTGCTGGATGCGTTACACAAATATGGCGTGCTGCCAAAACGCGCCGGTCATAAAGCCAGCCTGATGAGCATGACCGACACGCTCAACCGCGGTATGCAGCGTTATATCGCTGACAGCAACAGTGCGCTGCTGGGGCTGCAACCGGAAGACTGGCTGAATATGGAAGAGCCGGTCAATATCCCTGGTACCAGCGATCAGTACAAAAACTGGCGTCGTAAGCTGACTACCAGTCTTGAGCAGATGTTTGCCGATGAACGGGTGAATAAGCTGATTAAGGATTTGGATAAGCGGCGCAAAGCGGCAGGTAAGAAGAAGTAAACGCGAAGCAAAGTATTCCCCTCACCCCGGCCCTCTCCCTAAGGGAGAGGGTAAGGGTGAGGGTGAAAATCTCACATCAAACAACCATTCCGAGCAGCAGACAACCTACCAGACCACACACGGAGATGATGGTTTCCAGCATCGACCAGGATTTGATGGTCTCGCCGATAGTCAGGTTGAAGTACTCTTTGAACAGCCAGAAACCTGGATCGTTCACGTGAGAGAAGATAACACTACCGGAACCAACCGCGATAACCATCAGCTCCGGGCTCACGCCAGTAGTGGCAATCAGCGGGGCTGCGATACCACCAGCAGTAATCGCTGCAACGGTTGCAGAACCCAGTGCGATACGCAGCACAGCGGCGATAGACCAGGCCATCAGCAGCGGAGAAACACTGGAGCCATGCATCATTGAAGCGATGTATTTGTCCACGCCACTATCAACCAGAACCTGTTTGAATGCGCCACCACCGCCGATGATCAACAGCATCATGGCAATGATTTTGATGGATGAGGTCAGCGTATCGTTCACCTGATCCATGTTACGACCACGATTCAGGCCGAACGTGAACACGGCAATCAGGACGGCAATCAGCGTTGCCATGACCGGGTCACCGAAAAACTCAGCGTACGGCAGCACCGCGTGGCCTTTCGGCAGCACCATTTCTGCAATGGCGCGCAGGGCCATCAGAATAACCGGAACCAGAGCCGTCCAGACGCTCACGCTGAAAGAAGGCATTTCTTCTTCAGTGAAGGTTTTCGGGTTGTGCAGGCCTTCCGGAATCGGCTTATCGATGCTTTTCAGGCAGCGCGCATAAACCGGGCCCGCCAGAATTACGGTCGGGATGGCCAGCAGCGTACCGTACAGCAGGGTTTTCCCCATGTCTGCGTGGAAGATGGTTGCAATCGCAGTTGGGCCTGGGTGCGGCGGCAGGAAGCCGTGTGTAACGGACAGCGCAGCAGCCATCGGCACACCGATATACAGCAGCGGAATACGTGCGGAAGCGGCGATGGTGAACACCAGCGGCAGCAACAGGACGAAGCCGACTTCATAGAACAGGGCAAAACCGACGGTGAAACCGGTCAGAACCACTGCCCACTGAATATTTTTACGACCGAATTTTTCGATAAGCGTGGTGGCGATACGCTGAGCACCGCCGCAGTCTGCCAGCAGTTTTCCGAGCATTGCGCCGAAGCCCATAATCAGCGCAAGGCTGCCCAGGGTTCCACCTACACCGTTTTTGATGGAGACGATGACTTTGTCGAGCGGCATTCCCTGCATTAACCCGACGGCGAGCGCCACCAGGATAAGGGCAATAAAGCCGTTCATTTTAAAACGGATCATCAGCAGTAATAACAGGATAACCCCGATAGCTACTATGACTAATGGCATGATGCACCTGGCCTTTAATTTATATGGGTAACGTCATTGTTTCAGTGACAACGTCCAATTGTCCCCGGAGAGGGTGGACACACTTCTTTGCGTCGGAATCTCACTTATGCCAGCTAAAGGATAGCTGGCTATTGATCTGCGTGACGACGCTATGGGGCGGATGATACGGGTAACATGCGGGAGTGAGAATTACCTGTGCAGCATAAATGTAAAAATTGCGACAGATGTCATACTATTTGCCGGGGTTTTGCAAAGATGTGTATAGGGAATTGCGAGCCATGTTGCGCGGTAACATTACGGTGGTGGATGTGTGCGGGGTGAGACATTCGCCGGATGCGGCTTGCGCCTTATCCGGCCTACAAAATCTGCACAAAACGTAGGCCCGATCGGGCAATAGCAGGCACAGTCACGTAGGCCCGATAAGCAAAGCGCATCGGGCAACAGCGAGCACAAAACCGTAGGCCCGGTAAGCGCAGCGCCACCGGGCAAAAGGGAAGGGGGTAAAACTTAGTAGTAAGAGTGTTCGCCGCGCTGGTGTTCGGTCAGGTCGCGCACGCCTTTTAGTTCCGGGAATTCGGCAAGCAGCTGCTTTTCAATCCCTTCTTTCAGCGTCACATCTACCATCGAGCAACCGTTACAGCCGCCGCCGAACTGAAGAATTGCGTAACCTTCGTCGGTGATTTCCATCAGCGTCACGCGGCCACCGTGGCCGGCCAGCTGCGGGTTAACCTGCGACTGAATCATGTATTCAACGCGCTCCATCAGCGGCGCATCATCAGACACTTTACGCATTTTGGCGTTAGGCGCTTTCAGGGTCAGCTGAGAACCCAACTGGTCGGTAACAAAATCAATTTCCGCATCTTCCAGATACGGTGCGCTCAGCTCATCGACATAAGCGGTGAGTTGTTCAAATTTCAGGGCTGTGTCACTTGCTTCCACCGCATCCGGCGGGCAATAAGAAACGCCACATTCTGCGTTTGGCGTGCCAGGATTGATAACAAATACGCGGATTTGTGTACCTTCTTCCTGATTTACCAGCAGTTTGGCAAAGTGCGCTTGTGCAGCATCGGAAATACGGATCATAGCTTTGGCCTAATAGTTGACTACTTTAGTTGGTTATAATACGCCCATCAGAGGGGGTCTACAAGGTGCGACACAGGCACCATACCTGAACGCTCGCCGCGCCGTTTCGCAAAAGCAGGCGGGAAATTTCGGCGACAGTGCTGCCCGTGGTGACGACATCATCCACAATCACCATATGGAGCCCCTTCACCGGTAATTCAAGCCGGAAGGCATTTTTCAGGTTGTGGGCGCGTAACCTTGCGCTGAGCTGGTGCTGGGTGGCGGTTTTTCGCACGCGTTTAAGCGCGTGAGGATGCCAGGCGCAGCCAAGCCATTTCGCGAGCGACTGACACAACAGATCGCTCTGATTAAATCCCCGTCGCCAGTGACGCCGCTGCCAAAGCGGCACGCTGATGAGCCGATCTGGCCGGGGGAATTCCGGCGTTTGCCGCGCCTTCAGCAGCATTAGCCGTGCCAGAATCGGGGCGAGCTCCGGTTTATCGCAGAATTTAAATTCATGAATCAAATGACTGAGCGGCGGGAGATAATCATTCACCGCTATTAACCGGCTCCAGGGCGGCGCCTTACGCAGGCAGCGCCCACATACGACATGCCCGGCGGCCGCCGGAAGGCCGCACTGTGGGCAGCGCGGTTGTGTGTTGAATAACGTTCGCGCGCAGCGGGAGCAGACGCCCCATCGTGAAATCGCCAACGGCATTTGGCATAGCCAGCACAAGCTGTGGACTGTTAGCATATTGCACCTCGAAAGCTGGATGTGGGAACAATAACTGATGAACAACGTTTGGTGGCAAACCAAAGGTGAAGGAGATTGTCATCTTGTGCTGCTGCACGGATGGGGACTGAATGCGCAGGTGTGGGATTGCATCACGGCGGAACTGAGCGCGCATTTCACGCTGCATCTTGTCGACCTGCCAGGCTTTGGCCGCAGCCGCGATTTCGGTGCAATGTCGCTGGATGCGATGGCGGAACATGTTCTCGCGCAGGCACCTGAACAGGCGATTTGGTTGGGCTGGAGCCTCGGTGGGCTGGTGGCGAGTCAGATAGCCCTGACACACCCGCAGCGCGTCCAGGCGCTGATTACCGTCGCGTCATCCCCGTGCTTCTGCGCGCAGGACGACTGGGCCGGTATCAAGCCCGAGATTCTGGCGGGCTTCCAGCAGCAATTGAGCGAAGATTTTCAGCGTACCGTTGAGCGTTTCCTCGCACTGCAAACGCTGGGCACGGAAAGCGCCAGGCAGGATGCGCGAGCGCTGAAAAGCACAGTGCTTTCACTGCCGATGCCGACCGTCGATGCGCTTAATGGCGGGCTGGAGATCCTGAAAACCGCTGATTTGCGTCAGGCGCTGACCTCGCTGGAGAAACCTTTCCTGCGTCTTTATGGCCGACTGGATGGTCTGGTACCACGCAAGATAGTTCCTGAGCTTGATGCCCTGTGGCCACAGAGTGAATCGTACCTTTTTGCCAAAGCCGCCCATGCACCGTTTATCTCGCATCCGGATGAATTTTGTCAGGTTATTCGCGAGTTTGCTGACGCTAAAATTTAATTTTTGCGCCCACATGGCAAAAGTTTCAAAGCGGAATAATACTTATCCTGCCGGTACGCTTAATGCGTTGATAGCCGTTGCGTACCGTATATAAAACAAAAACTTATATAAGGATAACGTTATGAAACTCGTTACAGGTATTGTCGCGACGCTGGTTATGGGCTCGCTCTCTTTCGGTGCATTAGCGGCGAAAGAAATTCAGAAAGAAGATGTCGCGAAGATGAATCTCACCAAAATTGGTGAAATTACGACCTCACGCACCACTTCACCGATGGATGCGAAGCGCGATTTGTCAAAAAAAGCGGATGAGCTGGGCGGGAAGTACTATGTGATTATCGCCGGTTCAAAGAATGAAAAAACCGTGCACGGTAACGCAGACGTTTACAAGTAATTAAAAAAGCGGGTCTTCGGGCCCGCTTGAGAGTGATAGCAAACGCAACATTGCCTGATGCGCTATGCTTATCAGGTCTACAGGTTTCTGCAATATATTGAATTTGCACTATTTTGTAGGCCGGGTAAGGCGTTCACGCCGCATCCGGCAAGAACAAAGCGCACTCTGTCATCAGCACAGCACCCACCATTCGCTCAGGCAAGCGCGTCCTTCCGGGCACTGCTTACAACTTCCTGACAGACAGCCATCCACCTCTTCCTGTATGCGACGGGCTTTGCCCATCGCTTCCAGACGTTCCAGCATGGCATCGATCATCGGCTGCGGCGTGTGTAACTGCGCGCTGAGCTGTGATGCTTCCATGCGCCCTTGCAGTGCCAGCATATCGCGAACCTCAATTAACGATGCCATCACCTCTCCTTAGTGGCAACTGCCAGAGGTTTCGTGGGCATGAACGGTTTTACGCGTCGCCAGCAGGTTCACATCTACGCGGCTACGAGCCCGGCGCAGCGCGCCAATCACGATTACGTTAAACAGAATCACCGCCAGAATGCACACCAGGCTGTATTGTGGATGCTGTTTGAAGCTGGTGACCTGATAGAACAGCGTAGACAGCGAGTAGGCGATATTCAGCCCCCACAGCACCGAGAAGCCCATCCAGCCACGGCTGGATTCGCGTGCAATCGCGCCCATTACCGAAATGCATGGAATGTAGAGCAGGACGAAAATCAGGTAGCTGTAGGCTGCTGCCGCGCTGCCGAATTTGCTGCTCATCACGCCCATTGCACCGGTCGCCATTTCCCCATCGCCCTTACTGGCTTCGATTGGGTTCGCCAGCACGCTCAGGCTGAAGGTGTCTTTCAGGCTCTGCCAGGTTTCATCGGCTGCGCCCAAAAGCTCATCGGTCAGGCTGAAGGTGGCCGGGTCGAAATCTTCTTCCTGGATATTTTCAGCCGTGTAGAGGGTGTTCAGCGTACCGACCACCACTTCTTTCGCCATCGCCCCGGTAAACAGGCCCACTGCCGCCTGCCAGTTGTCTTCATGCACGCCAATCGGTTTCAGCAGCGGCGTTAACTGACGGCTGACAGAGGCGAGGGCAGAGTCATTGATGTTATCAACCGCCTGGCCGCTCAGCGAGAAGCTGTTCAGCGCACTCAGGAAAATACTGACGATAACGATGACTTTACCCGCGCGAACTACAAAACCTTTCAGGCGTTGCCAGGTCTGGATAAACAAGCTCTTGAGATGCGGAATGTGATAAACCGGCAGCTCCATCACGAACGGCGAGGCTTCACCACGCATGATGGTGTATTTGAGCATCAGACCGGTGAGGATCGCCATCACGATGCCCAGCACGTAAAGCGAAAATACAGCCAGCGCGCCCTGCTGACCAAAGAAGGCCGCCGCGAAGACGGCGAAGATCGCCAGACGTGCGCCGCAGGACATAAACGGTGCCATCATAATGGTCATCAAGCGTTCACGCGGCGCATCGAGTGTACGTGCGCCCATCACCGACGGCACGTTACAGCCGAAACCGACAATCAGCGGTACGAAGGATTTGCCCGGCAGACCAAGCGACTGCATTAAACGGTCCATCACGAATGCGGCACGCGCCATGTAGCCGGAGTCTTCAAGGAAGGAGAGGAACAGGTACATCATGCCGATTTGCGGCACCAGCGGCAGCACGGTGTTGATCCCGCCGCCAATCCCCTGGGCGAGGAAAATCGTTAGCCATTCCGGGAAGTGCAGCGTTGCCCCAACCCATTGAATGCCGTGAATAAAGATAGCGACCGAGCCGCCGTCGAAAATGGGCTGCAATGCGCCGCCGATGTTAATCGCCAGCAGGAACATCAGGTACATCACGAACAGGAAAATCGGTAGCCCCAGCACGCGGTTGAGCACGATTTTATCCACCGCCGCGGTGAAGCGGCTGGGCTCGGCGGTCAGCGTGTTACTGACGCTGTCGCAAATGGCGGAGATGCTTTGATAACGCGCATCGGCAATATGTAGCGCCGGGTCATCCAGTTCGTCGCTCAGGTTAGCCAGCGCGACAGTGAGTTTATCCGCCGCATTGCCCGCATAGGCGCGGCTATAGATATCGCCTTCCAGCATCTGCATCCCGAGCCAGTGGCGCTGTTTCTCGGGGATGGATTCCGGCATCGCGCGCGCCAGGTTCCCTGCTTCCCGTAACAGGGGAGCCGCGTAATGCACCAGTTCAATCTCATCGTTACTTTGATAACGGTCAACCGCCAGCTTCAGGGCGTCGATCCCGCGGCCACGCGTGGAAACCAGCGGAACCACCGGGCAACCCAGACGGGCGGAGAGGGCGTCGATATCAATGCGGATTTGCTGTTTTTCCGCGATATCCAGCATGTTAAGCGCCACGATGCAGGGAATGCCCAGCTCAAGCAGTTGCAGCGTCAGATAGAGGTTACGCTCAAGGTTTGAAGCATCGACGACGTTAATCAGTAAGTCGGCGTCGCCGCTTAAAATGTAGTGGCAGGCGATTTGTTCATCGAGCGAGGTTTGCGCGGAGATAGTGGTCAGGGAGTAGGTGCCCGGCAGGTCGACCAGCGTGACGATGTGATCGGTGGTTGAAAACGTACCTTCTTTACGCTCGACCGTTACCCCGGACCAGTTCCCCACACGCTGACGCGCGCCGGTTAATTGATTAAATAAAGTTGTCTTGCCGGAATTAGGATTACCAATTAAGCCAATGGTTAGTTTTTTCATTTTTGTGAACTCTATAACAGCTAAATCGGATTAACGGGAAATGGATTCAAGATCCAGAAATTCCAAATCTTTTTTGCGTAGGACTAAACTGACTCGACGCGTTTCAATATGAATGGGATCGCCTAATGGCGCGACACGCACAACCTGGAAAGAGGAGCCGGGCAGCATACCGAGCGACAGCAGTTTCTGACGCCAGGCCGGGCTGATTTCACGGGAGAAGCCAGTAATTTTCCACGCACTATCAGGAGTAAATTGCATAGGGCCTACTTATTTCATCGCGAGTCACTGTCGCGCGGGTTCAAAAGAAACGAACGGAAAGGCGCGCGAACATGAGAGAGGTTAATTAATCTACAATACGATGATAATGAGAATGGTTTGTATCTTCAATAGATAAAATGTGAGCGGATGTTCTTTCTGAGAATAAAGTGGCGCAAAGTTGATTTGGCTCAAAACAATTCGGGTAAACCGTATGTTTGTTTATTTCATTGAATGTTAATGGGGTGATAATAATGCTAAATATAAAAACAATTAATATATTTCTGAAATAAAAAAGCCCGATAACGTTATCGGGCCCACAGACGTTTATATTGTGTAGGCCGGGTCAGCGCAGCGCCACCCGGCAAAACAAAGCGCACGATTTAGCGTTTTTTTCCCATCGCCGCCGCCAGCGCATCCATCATCGCGCTGTTACCCGCAGGCTGCGCATCGCGACCGCGTGGTTTTGCCGCTTTGGCCGCCGGGCGATTGCCCTGGTTGCGCTCATTACTGCTACCGCCGCGACGGGCGTTGGTTTCACCCGGCTGCTCGTCCAGACGCATGGTCAGCGCAATACGTTTACGCGGCAGGTCCACTTCCAGCACTTTCACTTTGACGATATCACCGGCTTTCACCACTGTGTGCGGATCTTCCACGAACTTATCCGCCAGCGATGAGATGTGAACCAGACCATCCTGATGCACGCCGATATCGACAAAAGCGCCAAAGTTAGTGACGTTGGTAACCGCACCTTCCAGAATCATCCCCGGCAGCAGGTCGTTCATGGTCTCAACGCCATCAGCGAACTTCGCGGTTTTAAACTCAGGGCGCGGGTCACGGCCCGGTTTTTCCAGCTCTTTGATGATATCGGTGACGGTTGGCACGCCGAAACGCTCGTCGGTGAATTCAGAGGCTTTCAGATTACGCAGCTCGCTGCTGTTGCCCATCAGATCTTTCAGCGCCTGCTGAGTCCGCGCCAGGATACGCTCGACCACCGGATACGCTTCCGGGTGCACCGTTGAGGCATCCAGCGGGTTGTCGCCGTGGTTAATACGCAGGAAGCCCGCGCACTGTTCAAAGGCTTTGGGCCCCAGACGGCTGACTTTCAGCAGTTGCTGACGGTTCTGGAACTGACCGTTCTCATCGCGCCAGCTGACAATATTCTGCGCCATCATGCGCGTCAGCCCCGCCACGCGCGTTAACAGCGGCACAGAAGCGGTATTCAGGTCTACGCCCACGGCGTTTACGCAGTCTTCCACCACCGCATCCAGCTTACGCGCCAGTGAAGTCTGGCTGACGTCGTGCTGATACTGGCCGACACCGATAGATTTCGGGTCGATTTTTACCAGCTCGGCGAGCGGGTCTTGCAAACGACGGGCGATAGAGACCGCGCCACGCAGGGAAACGTCGAGGTCGGGGAACTCCTGTGCCGCCAGTTCTGATGCCGAGTAAACCGATGCGCCCGCTTCGCTGACGATCACTTTCTGCGCCGTCACTTTCGGGAACTGCTTCTGTACGTCGAGGAAGAAACGTTCCGTTTCGCGCGAAGCCGTACCGTTACCGATAGCAACCAGCTCAACGTTATGTTTCTCGCACAGCGCTGCCACGGCAACGGCTGCTTTCGCCGCTTGCCCCGTATGCGGGTAGATGGTGTCGGTGGCGACCAGTTTGCCCGTCGCATCGACCACAGCCACTTTCACGCCAGTACGCAGGCCCGGATCGAGGCCCATCGTCGCGCGCAGGCCCGCAGGCGCCGCCATCAGCAGGTCGTGCAGGTTACGGGCAAAGACGTTAATTGCTTCGTCTTCCGCGCGCTCGCGCACGGTGCCCATCAGTTCAGTTTCCAGATGCATCAGCACCTTGATGCGCCACGTCCAGCTCACCACGCCTTTACGCCAGCTATCCGCCGGGGCGTTGTTCAGGCGCAGGTCGAGGTGATCGATAATAATCTGTTCACCGTGGCTCTCTTTCGGCGGCTCGTCGAACTGCGGGTCGGCATTAAGTGAGAGTTGCAGGATGCCTTCGTTGCGGCCACGGAACATCGCCAGCGCGCGGTGAGACGGCACGGTAGAAATCGGTTCGTGATGGTCGAAGTAGTCGCGGAATTTCGCGCCTTCTTCCTCTTTGCCTGCCACCACGGTCGCCACGATGTGGGCGTTTTTCCACAGATAATCACGCACTTTCGCCAGCAGGCCCGCGTCTTCAGCAAAACGCTCCATCAGGATATAGCGCGCGCCATCCAGCGCGGCTTTGGTGTCCGCTACGCCTTTGTCGGCATCGATAAATTTGGCGGCTTCCGTTTCCGGGTCATGTGACGGTTCGTTCCACAGCAGCTCAGCCAGCGGTTCCAGCCCGGCTTCAATGGCGATTTGCCCGCGTGTGCGACGTTTTTGTTTATACGGGAGGTAGAGGTCTTCGAGTTCTGTTTTACTGAGGGTGCCATTAATGGCTTTTTCCAGCGATTCGGTGAGCTTACCTTGCTCGCTGATTGACTTGAGGATGGTCTGGCGACGATCTTCAAGCTCACGCAAATAGCCCAGTCGGGATTCCAGATTACGCAACTGCGTGTCATCCAGACCGCCGGTGACTTCCTTACGATAACGTGCAATAAATGGCACGGTATTCCCATCATCAAGCAGGCGAACGGCGGCTTCCACCTGTTCTGCGCGTGCCTGAAGTTCACCCGCAATAATGCGGCAGAGCGAATCATTCATCATGGTGTTGTCATCTGTTGGGTCGAAAAAATCAGGGGATAGTTATACGGATTGACCGGCAAAAATGCCAGTCGCCACCGTATTCTCTCGGATTGTTCCAGGCGCGCTACTTCACATATTCGATCTCATTGATGTACCAGCTCGCTTCACCGGCGGGTGTTTGCACCACCGCCAGATCGCCAACCTCTTTTTTTAGCAGGCCGCGCGCCATTGGCGAATCAATTGAGATGTAGTCATTACGGCCAAATATTTCATCGTAGCCGACAATGCGAAAGCGTTTCACATCGCCGTCATCGTTTTCAATTTCCACCCATGCGCCAAAGAAGACTTTTCCTTCCTGCTGCGGTGAATAATCAACAATTTTCAGGTTTTCCAGACATTTGGTGAGATAACGCACGCGGCGGTCGATTTCACGCAGGCGCTTTTTATTGTACTGGTAATCGGCGTTTTCACTGCGATCGCCAAGGCTTGCAGCCCAGGTCACTTTTTTGGTGACTTCCGGGCGTTCCTCGCGCCAGAGGTAATCCATCTCTTTTTTCAGTTTTTCATACCCTTCACGGGTAATTAAAGGCGTTTTCATCCGCGTTTCCTGCCTTCTGCTGGCCTGTTGGAAAGCACAAAAGAGTCCAACAGGATGAATAATGTGTCTTATGATTAAATGTATACTTAAGCCGCTGTAAAATATGCTTTGTAACAATTTAGCCTGGAATTTATACCAGATTTAACTGGTGACCGGCTTACGCTTTTTTAAGAATACGCACTCATAATTGTTGCGAACCTTTGGGAGTAAAAACAATGCAAGAGAATTATAAGATTCTGGTGGTCGATGACGACATGCGCCTGCGTGCGCTGCTTGAACGTTATCTGACCGAGCAGGGTTTCCAGGTTCGAAGCGTAGCCAACGCCGAACAGATGGATCGCCTGTTAACCCGCGAATCCTTCCATCTTATGGTACTGGATTTAATGCTGCCAGGCGAAGACGGTTTGTCCATTTGCCGCCGTCTGCGTAGCCAAAGCAACCCTATGCCGATCATCATGGTGACGGCGAAGGGCGAAGAAGTTGACCGTATCGTCGGGCTGGAAATCGGTGCTGACGACTACATTCCAAAACCGTTCAACCCGCGTGAACTGCTGGCCCGTATCCGTGCGGTGCTGCGTCGTCAGGCGAACGAACTGCCGGGCGCGCCTTCTCAGGAAGAGGCGGTGATTGCCTTCGGTAAGTTCAAGCTGAACCTCGGTACGCGTGAAATGTTCCGTGAAGATGAGCCGATGCCGCTGACCAGCGGGGAATTTGCAGTACTCAAAGCGCTGGTGAGCCATCCGCGTGAACCGCTCTCCCGCGATAAGCTGATGAACCTGGCGCGCGGTCGCGAGTACTCCGCGATGGAGCGTTCCATCGACGTCCAGATCTCCCGCCTGCGCCGCATGGTGGAAGAAGATCCGGCCCATCCGCGCTATATTCAGACCGTTTGGGGCCTGGGTTACGTCTTTGTCCCGGACGGTTCGAAGGCATGAGGCGATTGCGCTTCTCGCCGCGAAGCTCGTTTGCCCGCACGTTATTGCTGATTGTCACCTTGCTGTTTGTCAGCCTGGTGACAACCTATCTTGTGGTGCTGAACTTCGCGATTCTGCCAAGCCTCCAGCAGTTTAATAAGGTTCTCGCCTACGAAGTCCGTATGCTGATGACCGATAAACTTGAGCTGGAGGACGGAACGCAGCTGGTGGTGCCGCCTGCGTTCCGCCGCGAAATTTACCGCGAACTTGGTATCTCGCTCTATTCCGATGAAGCGGCGGAAGAGGCGGGGCTGCGCTGGGCGCAGCATTATGAATTTTTAAGCCAGCAGATGGCGACGCAACTGGGTGGCCCAACGGAAGTGCGCGTCGAGGTCAACAAAAGCTCGCCCGTCGTCTGGCTGAAAACCTGGTTGTCTCCCAACATCTGGGTACGCGTTCCTCTCACTGAAATTCATCAGGGCGATTTCTCGCCGCTGTTCCGTTACACACTTGCAATCATGCTGCTGGCGATAGGCGGTGCGTGGCTGTTTATCCGCATTCAGAACCGACCGTTAGTCGACCTCGAACATGCGGCGCTCCAGGTCGGTAAAGGGATGATCCCGCCGCCGCTGCGCGAATATGGCGCGTCGGAAGTGCGTTCGGTAACCCGCGCCTTTAACCATATGGCCGCGGGCGTGAAACAACTGGCCGATGACCGCACCTTGCTGATGGCGGGCGTCAGCCACGACCTGCGCACGCCGCTCACCCGTATTCGTCTGGCGACGGAGATGATGGGCGAGCAGGACGGCTATCTGGCGGAGTCGATCAACAAAGATATCGAAGAGTGCAACGCCATTATCGAACAGTTCATCGACTACCTGCGCACCGGACAGGAGATGCCGATGGAGATGGCGGATCTTAATGCTGTGCTTGGCGAAGTGATTGCCGCCGAAAGTGGTTATGAGCGCGAGATTGAGACCGATCTCCAGGCAGGGGAAATTCTGCTGCGTATGCATCCGCTCTCCATCAAACGCGCGCTGGCGAATATGGTGGTGAACGCGGCGCGTTACGGTAATGGCTGGATTAAAGTTAGCAGCGGCAGCGAACTCAACCGCGCGTGGTTCCAGGTGGAAGATAACGGCCCGGGGATTAAACCCGAGCAGCGCAAACATCTGTTCCAGCCGTTTGTGCGCGGCGATAGCGCCCGCAGCACCAGCGGCACGGGGCTCGGGCTGGCAATTGTGCAGCGTATTATCGATAACCATAACGGCCTACTGGAGATTGACACCAGCGAACGTGGCGGACTGTTGATTCGCGCCTGGCTTCCGATTCCGGTGGCGCATGTACAGGGGCCGGTGAAAGAGGGTTAAAGCCCCCTCACCCTAACCCTCTCCCTCAGGGAGAGGGAACCGATCGTGCTCGTTGTTTTCCCCCTCTCCCTGTGGGAGAGGGCCGGGGTGAGGGGTTGTCGCAGGCCGGGCACACTCGCTAAACCCTGGCCAAAAAAAATCCCCCAACCTCACGGAAGGGGGATTTCATCATCTATCCTGGCCGATTACAGCTTTGGCCCAGCGCTGACCAGCGCGGCACCTGCTGGAGTATCGGTGTATTTCTCGAAGTTCTCGATAAACAGTTTCGCCAGTGCGGTGGCTTTTTCCTGCCACTGTTCCGGTGAGCCGTAGGTGTTACGCGGGTCGAGAATGTGCGTATCCACGCCCGGCAGTTCGGTTGGGTTCTGCAAATCGAACATCGGCAGGGTGAAGGTTTCTGCATTATCCAGCGAACCGTTCAGAATGGCGTCGATAATGGCGCGGGTATCTTTAATCGAGATACGTTTGCCGGTACCGTTCCAGCCGGTGTTGACCAGGTACGCCTGCGCGCCAGAGGCTTTCATGCGTTTCACCAGCACTTCTGCGTACTGCGTCGGGTGCAGCGACAGGAATGCCGCGCCGAAGCAGGAGGAGAAGGTTGGCGTTGGTTCGTTAACGCCACGCTCGGTGCCGGCCAGTTTGGCGGTAAAGCCAGACAGGAAGTGGTACTGCGTTTGATCGGCGGTCAGACGAGAAACCGGCGGCAGTACACCAAACGCATCTGCCGTCAGGAAGATAACTTTGGTCGCGTGACCTGCTTTGGAAACGGGCTTCACGATATTATCGATGTGATAAATCGGGTAAGAGACGCGGGTGTTCTCGGTTTTCGAGTTGTCGTCGAAATCGATGGTGCCATCGGCACGTACTACCACGTTTTCCAGCAGCGCATCGCGGCGAATCGCGTTGTAGATTTCCGGTTCCGCTTCTTTAGAGAGCTTGATGGTTTTCGCGTAGCAACCGCCTTCGAAATTGAAGACGCCATCGTCGTCCCAGCCGTGCTCGTCATCGCCAATCAGGCGACGTTTGGGATCGGTGGACAGCGTGGTTTTGCCGGTGCCGGAAAGACCAAAGAAGACCGCCACATCACCTTTCTCGCCCACGTTTGCGGAGCAGTGCATGGACGCGATGCCCTTCAGCGGCAGCAGGTAGTTCATGATAGAGAACATCCCTTTTTTCATTTCGCCGCCGTACCAGGTACCGCCAATCAGCTGAATGCGCTCGGTCAGGTTGAAGGCAATGAAGTTCTCAGAGTTCAGACCCTGTTCTTTCCACTGCGGGTTGGTGCATTTCGCGCCGTTCATCACGATAAAGTCTGGCTTGAAGGTTGCCAGTTCTTCTTCAGTGGGGCGAATAAACATGTTTTTGACGAAGTGTGCCTGCCAGGCGACCTCGGTGATGAAGCGCACGGAAAGACGGGTATCTTCGTTCGCGCCACAGAAAGCGTCGATAATAAACAGACGCTTACCAGAAAGTTGTTTTGAAACGAGTCCTTTCAGGTGCTGCCAGGTTTCCTGAGAGAGCGGCTTGTTGTCGTTCTTTCCTTTGCCTTTATCAGACCACCAAACGGTATCACGGGTTGTGTCATCACGGACGATGTACTTATCTTTCGGTGAACGGCCGGTAAAGATACCGGTGTCGACGTTGATAGCACCGAGATTGGTCAGGACGCCACGCTCGTAACCTTCCAGGTTAGGATCAAGCTCTTCCTGATACAGCGTGTCGTAATCCGGATTGTAGACAATCTCCTGTGCGTCGTTGATACCATAAGCCTTGAGATCCTGCGGAGTTAAACCATTGCGCATTTCACTGCTCCTTAGCCAATTGTATTGCTACAAATTCTATGGGTATTTTAGGGGTGTTGACCGCGACCAGGCTCATAGATTTACGTATCCCGACAAAACGTCTACTTACGAATTCATTGTGACTCCTGTCACGAAGCGGCACCGATTATGGCAGGAAAATGACTTGAATTGGGGTAAATGTTCTTAATTGGTTAAAAAATGGTTTAAAATACGATGTTTATGTGAATGTAATCGCATTTCTGAAAGAAAATTACGTAACCCTTTCATGAAAAAAATCGATTCACCTCGCTGAGCCATTTTGCGAATTTACACACATTCTGAGCCTGATAGCAGACCCAATGTGATATTCGCGCTTACAGCCCATTGGTGGATACGGACAGGGATAACGTTGAATTTTCCCGCCCCACGTGATGTTCGAGAGCTAAAGTTGTTACTCTGGGGATACAACAGAATTTAAAAAAATGCCCGGTGGCGTTACGCTTACCGGGCCTACATATGGCATTTTTCAAAGGCGGATAATTAATGCACCTGCGGATCTGCCGGAGAGGCATTATTGCGGATTTCCGCAATATCCATGGCGTTGAAAACGTAATGGCTACCGCAGTAATCGCAGTGCATATCGATTTCGCCTTCATCGGCCAGGATGCTGTCGATTTCTTCATCCGGCAGCGTTTTCAGCGCGCCAGCGCAGCGCTCACGGGAGCAGGTACACTTGAACTCAACGTCCTGCGGGTCGTAGATCGTCACTTCTTCTTCGTGATACAGACGCCACAGCACATCGTTCGCCGGCAGGGTGAACAGCTCTTCGCCTTTGATGGTCTCGGTTAGCGCTGCCAGGTGATCGAAATCATCACGCTGCGCGTCCTGTGCAGGCATCACCTGCAACAGCATACCGCCAGCCGCGGGTTTACCGTTCGCTTCGCCGGTGCGGATAAACAGACGCGTCGGTAACTGCTCAGAGCGCTGGAAGTAATCTTCCAGACATGCCGCCAGCGTATCACCTTCCAGACCCACCACGCCCTGATAGCGTTCGCCCTCTTCCGGGGTAATGGTGATAACCAGATAGCCATTCCCGACCAGCGCTTTCAGGTCTGCATCGGCAGGAATATCGCCCTGCACGCGCGCCACGCCGCGCAGCTGCTGCTGGTTGTTGCCGTTGATCACGGCCAGCGTCATCGGGCCATCACCCTGCAACTGAACGGTAATATCGCCCGCGAACTTCAGCGTTGCGGTCAGCAGGCTGGTGGCAACCAGCAGCTCGGCCAGCACGTTTTTCACCGGCTGCGGGTAGTCGTGGTTCGCGAGGATCTGTTCGAGGGTGTCTGATACGGTGACCAGTTCGCCACGGACGGCATAGTTTTCAAACAGATAGCGATGTAATTGATCGTGTTGAGTCATAATTTTCTCTCTTGAGGCGCCAGTCACTCACTGTCGCCATATTTAAATCTCACCAGGTCGCGGCGCTCTTTTTTATCCGGGCGTCGGTCCGGATGCGGCATCGTCAGCGCGTTGAGTTTACGTGCCAGCGCGACTTTCTCGCGCTTCTCAATGCTTTCAGCCGTCTCTTCATAAAGCAGCATGGCTTCGCTGGCCGGGCGACGCTGTTCGGTAATGTTTTTCACCACTACCACGCGTTCGTCGTTGCCCTGGCGTAAGGTTATCTGTGCGTTGAGTTCGACTATTTTACTGGGTTTGCTGCGCTGCCCGTTATAGTGAACCTTGCCACCGTCAACCATCTCCCTCGCCAGTGCCCGGGTTTTATAGAAGCGTGCGGCCCATAACCATTTATCCAGCCGAACGCCCGCTACGGACTTCTCTTTCATGGTCACTCCTTCACTTGAGTGAGGGGATCAGACGACGGTAATCATTCAGGGCGGGATGACGTAAATAGCTTTTGTCCGCCAGACCGGAGTCCGGGTTGGTGACGCCTAAACAGTAGCGAATCCCAAATGTCGCTGCCGCGTCCAGAATCGCCTCGCTGTCGTCGATAAACAGCGTGCGCTCCGCTTTCAGCCCTGTATGTTCCGCTACCGCCTGCCACAACCGCTGATCCTCTTTCGGATAACCAAATGTGTGGGTGGAAAGCAATAAATCAAGGTGTGCATCAAGACCGGTGTGTTCCAGCTTGACGGAAAGGTTGTACGGATGCGCGTTGGTCAGCAGAATGCGCCGCTTACCGCTCGCCTGTAAGGCATTGAGAAAAGGCACAGTATCATCACGCAGCGCCGCACGCGGCCCCTGCTCGCGGGTCATCGCACAAATATCCAAACCCAGCCGGTCACTCCAGTAATCAAGACAGTACCAGTTTAGCGTATGCTGCACATCGTGGTACTCCTGGCGCAGCGCGTCACGCGCTTCCTGTGGCGTCAGACCTTTCTGGCTGCCATAAGTCTCAGGCACCAGCGTTTGCCAGAAGTAATTATCGAATGCGAGGTCGAGCAGCGTACCATCCATATCCAGCAGGACGGTATCGACGTCCTGCCAGGTGATGTCAAAATGCATGGGGAGCCTCCAGCCAAAGAATTGCGCGACAGGTTAGCACAACCTGCCGCTTTGCTTCATTGTGGATGGGATCATTGATGCGGCATATTTTGCTCATAATCCTCAGGGTTGGAGAGCAAAACAGGGTTGGTGCAGCTTTCGTAATATTTCTGAATTTCGACCAAACGCTCGCGATGACGCTGATACCGGCGTAGCGCCTGAACGCCATTGTAGACGGCGCAGATAATCATCGTAATCATCAACAGGGTGGTCGCCAGATAGCGCCACAGACCGCTACTGTCCGGCATGCGGTGCAGGTTAACGTGCTGCGTGCCGTTAGCGTCGGTAAAGATATTGGTGACGATGCCTTCTGCGTGGAACGGGGTGTGCATCAGCATTCCCGCCAGACGCTGGAACTCGCTCCACTGCTGATGCGCCGGAAAGTCATACAGGCTCATCGTCGGATAAGGTTGGGTGACGAGATCGCTGCCTTCATCGCTGGTGATAAGAAAACCGCCGGGTGCCGGGCTGTTCAGCGCCTGTGCCGCGCGCGAAGTTTCCCGCAGAATAAATGGCGCGGTGGAAGTATCGACCAGATTATCGAGCGACTCAGCGCTAACCGGTCGCAGTAGAACGTTCACGCCGTCCAGACGCCCCGAATTAGCGCGCTTGACCAGCGTTTCCCAATCGCGCGTATTCCCCAGGTTCACCAGCGCATTTTTGAGGCGCGAACATTCGTCTGCTGCCGAACAGAGATCTTTGGTTTTCAGCACAATATCGGCAAAGTCATCCAGCAGCACCATGCCTGATTTTTGAATCGCCGAGCGCAGAGCCGGGCTGACGCGCGAGCTGTCATCCGGCGTTGGGTGCAGCTGACGGTTCACCGCCTGCACCAGCGCCGTAGCTTTATTGACGATATCGGATTCCGGCAGCGGCAGGCGCGGCGCGTTATTCCAGATAATCTGCGAGCAGTCGAATGGCAGGAATGGCGAACTCTCCTGTGCCGTCCAGGTGCCCGGCGAGTGAATATTACACATCCCGGTGCCCTGAAGCTGTAGCGTATCACCGACGCGCACGCCTGCTTTAGTAAGCTGATCGACGGTGGTGGCTTCAATCACCTGCGCGCCTTTCAGCCAGGAGAGCGTGAATTTAAACGGCATGTTGAGCGGCACGCTCACCCATAGCATCACCACCACCAGCAGCGCGCCACCGGCAATAACGGCGCTACGCAGCCAGTGCTGAAGCGGGAAATTTTTGACCTCATCATGCAGTGACAGGAAACGTCCCTGGCGCACCACGTGGCGGTCGAGATAGATATCGATATCGGTTTGCTGACCAAGATCTTGTGCGACAAACGGCTGCCAGTGGCGTGGATAGATCAGGTCGATAATGCCGAGCGAGATGTTGTTAATGTGCTCCTGATCGTTTTCACCGAACAGACCCCAGCGTTTTGGCGTGCCGCGCAGGCAGTGGATCTCACGCAGCGACGTTTTGGTCGGCGGCGCAAACAGCCCCCACAGACCGGCCAGCAGCAGTAAAACCGCACCGCCCAGCAACCACGGGGTAAACATGCCAGGCAGGACCAGGCTGCAATAGAAAAGCAGAAACGCGCCAACTATCAGCAGCGCTTCCCGTAGCCCGTCCGGGCGGCTTAGCGCGTACTCTTCATGCGTCTCCTGACGAATATTGAGCAACTCGATTTGTTCGCTCTCTTCACCGCGAATCGACGCCTGCGTCGAGGTGGGTGATTCCAGCGCTTTACGCTGGCCTTCAAGGGTGTACTCTTTCAGAGAATAACCGTTGAGGGCAATCACCAGCGGAATATCCTCGGTGACGATAAGCTCGATGCTGTTTTCGTCGTTGATGTGCTGTTCCCAGAAGGGGGGCAGATGCACTTCGATGGAGTCGAGGAAATAGCGCCATTTGTTGGGATCGTCGGTCGTAATGCCGTAGCGGGTAATGGCACGGGTCAGGGTGAAAACGGTATTGCTTTGCGCATTCAACGAGATAAGCGCAGGGGCGACCGTGGAACCCGACGCGGGGATTTGCTGGCTCTGGTTGAGATCTTCAAGATAGTTCTCAATGCCGCGACGTTCTTCGTCGGTTAATTTGCGCGTGGTCGCGCCAGGGAACGCATGCAGCCAGGGTAAACGGCGTCGCTTTGCGCGCATGCGAATATACCAGCCCGCCACCAGGGCACAGACCAGTATCGCAGCGGTAAAGAGAGTCAATGTGCCCATGCTATTGCCATTATCCTTATTTTTGTCGGTCGCTTCATTCGTCTTTTTTATTATTCACTTTTAATACGAATGACTCAGGTCTTCACAGATTTGTTGCACACTATCGCAACTCGCGAGGATAACAAACCCCTCTGGCAGCGAATATCAGCAAATTCTCAAATTTGTTTCAACTTCTTGACTTTTTGGAACAAATAAGGGTTATCAAAAACAATAGTTACGAAAATGTAAATAACAGCCATTTTAAATTGCCGGAATGCGCCTCCTGGCTCACAATGACAACAGTCATCACAGCAAAGAACGGTCCAATGAGTAAACCATTACAAAAACCCACGATTCTCCATGTTGAAACGGTCGCGCGCTCCCGTTTATTTAATGTTGAAAGCGTGGATCTGGAGTTTAGTAACGGAGTACGCCGCGTTTATGAACGCATGAAACCGTCGTCGCGTGAAGCCGTCATGATTGTGCCGGTGGTGGACGATCACTTAATTCTCATCCGTGAATATGCTGTGGGCACCGAATCCTATGAACTGGGGTTCTCTAAAGGGCTCATCGACCCGGGTGAAAGCGTTTTTGAAGCCGCGAACCGCGAGCTGAAAGAAGAAGTAGGATTCGGGGCCAACAACCTGACATTCCTGAAACAGCTCAGCATGGCGCCGTCTTACTTCTCCAGTAAGATGAATATCGTGGTGGCGGAAGACCTTTATCCCGAATCGCTGGAAGGCGATGAACCGGAACCGCTGCCGCAGGTGCGCTGGCCTATCGCCAATATGATGGAACTGCTGGAAGAGCCGGATTTCAACGAAGCCCGTAATGTGAGCGCGCTGTTTTTGGTGCGTGAGTGGTTGAAGGGGCAGGGCAGGCTTTAAAGAGATCAGCCGGTTAGCGTTTCGCTTACCCGGCCTACAATTCATGCATCTTGTAGGCCTGATAAGCGAAGCGCATCAGGCAATTTCGCTCTGCTGTCAGAACAACTCCTGCGATTCCCCGTTATCAATAATTTCCGTTCCCACCTCGCGAATAGATTGATGCGTCGGTTGGGTGCCTTCGATAAAGTACTCGGCACGGCTGTTGCCGCCGCTGGCCAACTGGCCGGTGCTGCGGTCAATATTGATCGTGACGATACCCGGCGGCGGCGTTAACGGCTGCTCCGGTACGCCGGCCAGAATGGCTTTCATAAATGCATCCCACGCAGGCTGCGCACTTTTTGCACCGCCTTCGTAACCGGAAATTTGATCTTTAATCGCGCCAGAAGCAGACGTTCTGCCAAGATCGCGGCGGTGATCGTCAAAGCCAATCCACACTGAGGTTACCGCGCCCGGGCCGTAGCCTGAGAACCACGCATCTTTCGAACTGTTGGTCGTCCCGGTTTTACCGCCGATATCGTGGCGTTGCAGGTCACGGCCCGCGCGCCAGCCAGTACCCTGCCAGCCCGGCTCGCCGAAGATGTTGGTATTCATTGCGCTCTTAATCAGGAACGACAGCGGCGTGTTGATCACATGCGGGGCATACTCCTGCGCGCCGGTCTGTGCAACCAGCGACTGGTTAGCTTGTTCAAGCTGTGGCATCGGTACGCTGGAATTCTGCGGCGTTTGAGATGCGGCGACATCCTCAACGTTTTTGTTTTCCAGCACGTCAGATTTCTTCGTTTCACCGTAAATTACCGGGATATTACACTCCGGACAGGCGATTTTGGGTTTCGCTTCGAAAATGACACCGCCCTGATCGTTCTCAATCTTGCTGATAAAGTACGGATCAACCAGGAAGCCGCCGTTCGCCATTACCGCATAGCCGCGTGCGACCTGTAGCGGGGTGAAGGACGGTGAACCCAGTGCCAGTGATTCCGTGCGAACGATGTTCTCCGACGGGAAGCCAAAGCGCTGGAGATACTCCGCCGCATAATCGACGCCCATTGCACGCATGGCACGAACCATCACCACGTTTTTCGACTGACCTAAACCCTGGCGCAGGCGAATCGGGCCCGCGTATTCATTTGGCGAGTTCTTCGGACGCCAGTCTGAACCGGCCCCGGCATCCCAGCGGGAGATTGGCACGTCGTTCAGGATGCTGGCGAGCGTTAAGCCTTTGTCCATCGCCGCCGTGTACAGGAACGGCTTGATGTTGGAACCCACCTGACGCAGCGCCTGGGTGGCGCGGTTAAATTTGCTCTGGTTGAAATCGAAACCGCCGACCAGCGCGATGATCGCGCCATTCTGCGGGTTGATGGAAACCAGTGCCGAGTTTACATCCGGCACCTGCGACAACCACCAACTGTCGCCAACCTGACGTACCCAAATCTGCTGCCCGGCCTGTACGACTTCGTTAACGCGGCGCGGGGTTGGCCCCTGCGAGGTGTCGGAACGCCAGGCGCGTGCCCAGCGAACGCCTTCCATTGTCAGGGAAACAGAGGTGCCATCGGCCAGCTGTGCGGTCGCTTCCGTTGCGCTGGCAGACATCACCACCGCCGGGCGCAACGGCCCGTAGGTTGGCAGCGCTTTCAGAGAATCGGTAATTCTTTTGCTATCCCACGGCGTTTCGCCCACTTTCCACAGCACATTAGACGGGCCGCGGTAGCCGTGGCGCATATCGTAATCCATCACATTGGTTCGCACGGCTAATTGCGCGGCCTGCTGATTTTTGCGCGTGATGGTGGTGTAAACGCGATAGCCGTCTTCATACGCCTGCTCGCCGTAGCGCTTCACCATCTCCTGGCGCACCATTTCGGTCAGGTAGGGAGCAGAGAAGGCGATTTCCGGGGCATGGTAGTCGGCATCAATCGGCTGGCTACGCGCCTGATCGTACTGTGCCTGAGTGATATACCCCTCGTTCAGCATACGCGACAGCACTACGTTACGACGGGCGGTTGCGCGATCCATTGAATAGAGCGGGTTGAAGGTGGAAGGCGCTTTCGGCAAACCGGCAATCACCGCCATTTCGCTCAGGCTCAGCTGATCGATGGATTTGCCGAAATAGACATGCGCCGCAGCGCCCACGCCGTAAGCGCGGTAACCGAGGTAAATTTTGTTCAGATAGAGTTCGAGGATCTCATCTTTGCTCAGCAACTGCTCGATGCGAATGGCCAGGAACACTTCCTTTATTTTACGCATCAACGTCTTTTCAGGGCTGAGGAAGAAGTTACGCGCCAGCTGCTGGGTGATGGTACTCGCCCCCTGCGATGCGTGACCGGAGAACAGCGCGACGCTGGCGGCACGGAAAATCCCCACCGGGTCAACCCCGTGGTGCTCGTAGAAACGGCTGTCTTCCGTGGCAATAAACGCCTTCACCAGCTCAGGCGGCATTTGACTGAGGGTGACCGGAATACGCCGTTTTTCGCCATACTGGGCGATCAGCTCGCCGTCTGCGCTGTAAACCTGCATTGGAATTTGCAGACGCACGTCTCTGAGCGTCGCAACATCAGGAAGCTGGGGCTCAATATACTTGTAGAGGCCATAAACCGAGCCTGCTCCCAGCAGAATGCAACAGACTGCAAGGATTAATAAATACTTTACGAACTTCACCGGAGATTTCCCATTTAGTTTCATTTGGGCAGTTTATAAACAAACGCGCGGTAGTATAAAGGCAAGCCAGATGCATTGATATAGCCGTCACCATGATGGCGTTTAAGGGATATCACGAAATGGCTTTCGGATGCTGGCAAATAGGTCTTCATATTCAACAGGATAAAATCGCGGCCATCGCGCTGCAACGCGTGCGCGGCGGCTGGGCGTTGCGTCGCTGGTGGCTTCTGCCGCTGCCCGCGGATTTCTCCTCACTTTCACCCGCCCAGACGGAAAACGCGCTGGTGGCGGCACTCTCTGCCTGGCGGCGCGAGCTTCCGTGGCAACATGCGGTTAGCCTGGCATTTCCTGCACACCGCACCTTACAGAAAACGCTGCCGCAGGCGGCCATGACGCTGCGTGACAGCGAGCAGGCGCAGTGGATCGCCAGCGCGATGTCGCAGCAGTTGGCAATGGAGCCTGCTGCGCTCTGTTTCGATTATCAGCCAAACATACTGGCAGATGGCTGGAGCGTGACAGCGGCTCAGCGTAAGGACATCGACCCGTTACAGCGCGTCGCGCACGCGCTCCGTTTGCATGTGACGGCGATTACGCCCGACGCCTGTGCACTGCGGCACTTTCTTCCCTGGCTGCCTCATGAGGCGGGCGGGCTGGCGTGGAAGGATAGTCGCCAGTGGCTATGGGCCAGCGCCTCAGGCTGGGGAAGCGTGTCGCGGGCGGAGGTGCCTTCGTTACAGCAACTCAGTACGCGACTAGCCATGCCTGAGCTGACGTTTTGTTGCGTGCAGGCTGAGAACGTTCCTCGCTTCGATCCCTGGTGTGTGATGGGGCAAATTCAGCCGCCGCTGCCAGCAGACAGCGATGCGTTTGCCATCGCTATTGGCCTGGCGTTAGGAGCACAGGGATGAGCGCTTCGGTAAATTTTCTCCCCTGGCGGCAATCCCGCCAGCGAAAACGACGCCGCCTTGGGTGCCACGTTTTGGCCGGTGTCATGCTGGCGCTCTTGATGTCAGGGGCCAGCAGGTTAGCGCAATCGCGACTGCAAGAGAGGCTGCTGGTTTGCCATGTTGATGCCGAGCGCCAGGTGATTCGCGCACTAACCCTGCGTGAAGAGCAGATCGGACTCCGTCTGCAGGAACGCGAGCAGCAGCTGCGGCAACAGACTGCGCGACGGCAAACCCTTGCCTGGCAGGCGCGGCTGGCGGCGCTTGCCGAACAGTTGCCCACGCAGGCATGGCTGACCGGTCTGAGTTACCAGAACGACGTTTTGCAGCTTTCCGGCGTTCTGGTGCGTTTTTCCGCCTTGCACTCCCTTGATGAGCAGATGCAGCACATTGACGGTTTCCAGCCGGCCATCGCCGGAAAAATGGCGCGCGATAAAGACGGGCGTTGGCTGTTCAACTATCAGATGAAAAGGAGGGCCGTCGATGCTGCGCCCTGAACGCTGGCTCATTGGGATTGCCGGGCTGCTGTTGCTGGGGGGGAGCGGCGTGGCGTACCTGCTACGACCTGCATCCATCCCACAGAACGTCTGGACGCAACAGCAGATATTACGTATCGCCCGCTGGCGGAGCGTGATGCCGCTACAGGCGGCGCTGAAGGTTGGCGGTGACACAGGCCTGGCTGCGAGCAAGCCTTTTTCCCCGATGGCTTTTCAACGTCCAGGGGCGGAACTGATGAGCTGGTCGCCCACCGGACACGGCGGTGAGCTGGTACTGGAAACCGTGTGGCAGCAGGTGCCATCGGTTTTTGCGCTACTCGCTGAGCGGGGAATGCGGGTAGTGGCGTTTTCCCTCAAGGCCGGTGAGCCGCGGCACGTGCTGACACTGCAACTGGAGGGGGACGATGCAGAGTAAATCACGCAGCGCGCTGATGCTGTTTCTCCCGTTGCTGCTGGGCATGCGCGATCCATTTTTGCCGGTAGACGATCCCTGTCGAATCGCGCAGCTCAGCCAGTTACGGTACGCGGGCAGTGTGGATAGCGGGCAACGACAGATTGCATTTTTGCGCGACGAAAAAGGAAAGTGGCGACGAATACAGCGAGAAGACCTGGTCATGTCTGGCTGGCGTATCACGGAAATCACAGCGGAAAGTCTGACGATGGAGACGGGCGAAGCCTGCGAGCCGTCGCAGTGGCGAATCATTAAAGGAGAAGTTGAGCATGATAAAAAGGATAAGCCTGCTGGCGCTGTTACTGCTGCCGCTGCTGGCCGCCAGTAAAAATGTGTCGTTGGTTGTCGATGAGGTGCCGGTGACGCAGGTGCTGCAAACTCTGGCCGATCTCGAACAGCGCAATATGGTGATTGCGCCGGATGTGCAGGGTACGTTGTCGTTGCAGCTGAAAAATGTACCGTGGAAGCAGGCGCTGCAAACCGTCTTAACCAGCAGCGGATTAACGATGACCCAGGAAGGCAGCGTTATCGCCATTCACTCACAGGCCTGGCAGGAAGCGCGTCAGCAGCGAGCACAGGCCGAGCAGGAAAAACGCCAGCAGGCGCTTCCGCTGAAAAGTCGCAGTATCGTTTTGTATCACGCCGATGCGACGGAGCTCGCCAAAGCCGGGGAAAAGTTGCTGAGCCCGCGCGGCACGCTCACCGTTGATAAACGCACCAATCGGCTCATTCTGCGCGATGATGAAAACCATCTGCCGCTGTTTGATAGCTGGGCCAGCGAAATGGATATTCCCGTGGGCCAGGTTGAGCTGGCGGCCCACATCGTGACTATTAATGAAAAGAGCCTGCGTGAGCTTGGCGTGAAGTGGACGCTGGCGGATGCAGCCAATCCGCCGGGGTTGGGCAAAGTGACGACCCTCAGTAGCGATTTATCTGTGACGGATGCGACAACCCGCGCCGGGTTTAACATTGGCCGTATTAATGGTCGCCTGCTGGAGCTGGAACTTTCGGCACTGGAACAAAAGCAGCAACTGGAAATTATCGCCAGCCCGCGTTTACTGGCTTCGCACCTGCAACCTGCCAGCATCAAGCAGGGGAGCGAAATTCCCTATCAGGTTTCCAGCGGCG
This sequence comes from Pseudocitrobacter faecalis, assembly GCF_965231525.1. Lineage (NCBI taxonomy): Bacteria > Pseudomonadati > Pseudomonadota > Gammaproteobacteria > Enterobacterales > Enterobacteriaceae > Pseudocitrobacter > Pseudocitrobacter faecalis. The sequence goes on from NZ_CBDDNJ010000002.1 coordinate 4,834,432, forward strand.
AAAGTGGCGCGACCTCGGTAGAATTTAAAGAGGCGGTGCTGGGGATGGAAGTGACCCCTACAGTGCTACAGAAAAACCGCGTTCGTCTGAAACTGCACATCAGTGAGAATATGCCGGGGCAGGTACTGCAGCAGGCCGATGGTGAAGTGCTGGCTATCGATAAGCAGGAAATTGAAACCCAGGTGGAAGTACAGAGCGGCGAGACGCTGGCGTTGGGCGGAATATTCTCGCAAAAAAACAAAACCGCGCGGGATGGTGTACCTTTACTGGGCGATATTCCACTATTGGGCCAACTTTTCCGCCATGATGGCAAAGATAACGAGCGACGAGAGCTGGTGGTGTTTATCACGCCAAGGATCATTTCCGCCCGCTAGTCGCTGAAATTTCTTTACGAACTGGCGTCAGGTGTTTGACGTGAGACAGGATTTAGCATACAAGGAGTACCGATTTGAGCGTCGGCGCCTCTTTCCCGTCTCCTTTAAGACGGCAATTTATTCTGTTGCCAAACCAGCCGGAGTATTGAGATAATTTTCAGTCTGACTCTCGCAGTATCGCACAAGAGGTTTCAGTTCATGTCCGGCGACGCCAGAATGTTTGCGGCGCGGATTTATCATTAACGAATAGTCTTAGTAGTACCAAAAAAATGGCAGAGAAACGCAATATCTTTCTGGTTGGACCTATGGGTGCCGGCAAAAGCACTATTGGGCGCCAGTTAGCCCAACAGCTCAATATGGAATTTTACGATTCTGATCAAGAGATTGAGAAACGGACAGGCGCTGACGTGGGCTGGGTCTTTGATGTCGAAGGCGAAGAAGGTTTCCGTGACCGCGAAGAAAAGATCATCAACGAGCTGACCGAAAAACAGGGCATTGTTCTGGCGACAGGTGGTGGCTCTGTTAAATCTCGCGAAACGCGCAATCGTCTCTCCGCCCGCGGCGTGGTGGTTTATCTCGAAACAACCATCGAAAAACAGCTGGCACGTACGCAGCGCGATAAAAAACGTCCGCTGTTGCAGGTGGATGCACCGCAGCGCGATGTCTTCGTGGCGTTGGCCGATGAGCGCAACCCGTTGTATGAAGAGATTGCCGACATCACTATCCGTACTGACGATCAGAGTGCAAAAGTGGTCGCAAACCAGATCATCCATATGCTGGAAAGCAACTGATACTGGGCAGCGAACACCGCGTCAGCGTAAAGCGTTTAAGCGAATATAAGTAACCAAGGTGGACGTCGCGTTATGGAGAGGCTTACTGTAACTCTCGGGGAACGTAGTTACCCGATAACCATCGCGGCTGGTTTGTTTAACGATCCAGCTTCCTTCTTACCGCTCAAGTCTGGCAGCCAGGTTATGCTGGTCACCAACGAAACGCTGGCGCCGCTCTATCTTGATAACGTCCGCTCTGTGTTAGAACAGGCTGGCGTCAAGGTCGATAGCGTGATCCTTCCCGACGGCGAGAAGTATAAAAGCCTGGCCGTGATGGACACCGTCTTCACTGCACTTCTGCAAAAACCGCACGGTCGCGATACGACCCTGGTGGCCCTTGGCGGTGGCGTCATTGGCGATTTAACCGGGTTTGCGGCGGCGAGCTATCAGCGCGGCGTGCGCTTTATTCAGGTTCCTACCACGCTGCTTTCGCAGGTAGATTCCTCGGTTGGCGGCAAAACAGCCGTAAACCATCCCCTTGGCAAGAATATGATTGGCGCGTTCTGGCAACCGGCTTCCGTGGTGGTCGATTTGAACTGCCTGAAAACCCTGCCCGCGCGTGAACTCTCTTCTGGGCTCGCTGAAGTGATCAAATATGGCATCATCCTCGACGCGCCGTTCTTTGAGTGGCTGGAAGAGAATATTGATGCCCTGATGGCCCTTGATGAGAAAGCCATGGCGTACTGCATTCGTCGTTGCTGTGAATTAAAAGCAGAAGTTGTGGCTGCGGACGAGCGCGAAACGGGCTTACGTGCTTTACTCAATCTTGGACATACATTTGGACATGCGATTGAAGCCGAGATGGGGTACGGTAACTGGCTCCACGGTGAAGCGGTTGCCGCAGGCATGGTTATGGCGGCGCATACCTCTGAACGCTTAGGTCAGTTTAAGCCGGAAGAGACGCAGCGTATTATTACGCTGCTCAAGCGCGCAAACCTGCCGGTCACAGGCCCGCAGGAGATGTCGGCACAAGCCTATCTGCCGCACATGATGCGCGACAAAAAAGTTTTAGCCGGTGAGATGCGACTCGTCCTCCCGCTGGCAATCGGTAAAAGTGAAGTGCGCGGCGGTGTGCCGCATGATGTGGTTCTTGGCGCTATCGCTGATACTCAGCGAGCGTAACAATAAGAAAGGTCAAGCCGCGTTCGCGCGGCGTTTTATCTTCAGGTGAAGTGCAATAGTTGTGGGCGTAAGCCTTTTAGTGGGGTGTTAAATGGATGAATTTAAACCAGAAGACGAGCTGAAACCCGATCCCAGCGATCGTCGTACTGGTCGCTCTCGTCAATCTTCCGATCGTGACAATGAGCCGCAGATCAATTTTGATGATGTGGAGCTGGAAGCGGATGAGCGCCGTCCGGCACGTAGCCGCAAGGCACGTGAAGATGTCGAGCCCGAAGATGAGCTGTATGACGACGAAGATGTCGAGGCGGAAGAGGTCGTCGAACGTCGTCCGCGTAAACGTAAATCCCCACCGCGTAAACCGGCTTCCCGCCAGTACATTATGATGGGCGTCGGGATTCTGGTGCTGCTGCTGCTGATCGTCGGCATCGGTTCGGCGCTGAAATCACCGTCTTCCTCTTCCAGCGACCAGAGCGCGTCGGCGGAAAAAAATATCGATCTCTCCGGTGATGCTGCCGATCAGGCAAATGGCACTCAGCCAGCGCCAGGCACCACCTCCGCTGAGCAGACCGCAGGTGCTAATCCGCAGCAGGACGTTTCTCTGCCGCCAATCTCTTCTACACCGACTCAGGGTCAGCCAGCCGCAACGGCTGAAGGACAGCAGCGTGTGGAAGTACAGGGCGATCTGAACAACGCACTGACTCAGCAGCAGGGTCAGGTTGATAACGTGGTGGTTAACTCCACGCTGCCAACCGAACCGGCGACCGTGGCACCTGTCCGTCACGGCGCGGCTTCTCGTCCGGCGGCAACGGAAACCGCACCGCGTCAGCAGGCCGCGGCAACGCGTCCTGAACGTAAACAAGCTGTGATTGAACCGAAACCGCAGAGCAAACCGCAAAGCACCGCGGCAGCAAAACCGGCGCCGGTGACAACGCCTAAACCTGTTGCTCAGCCGCCGAAACACACCGAAACCGCAACCACGAGCACGCCGGCGAAAACGCCTGCCACCTCGACAGCTCCGGCGAAACCGGCTGCAACGGCAACCACGACGGCACCTGCGGCAACAACCGCTCCGGCTGCCACTGCGGCAACCAGCGCCCCGGCAGCCAGCAGCGCGGCGAAATCCTCAGGCGATGTGAACTCACTGAAATCTGCGCCTGGCGGCCATTACACGCTGCAGCTCAGTTCCTCTTCCAACTACGACAACCTGAATGGTTGGGCGAAGAAAGAGAATCTGAAAAACTACGTGGTTTATCAAACCACGCGTAACGGTCAGCCGTGGTATGTGCTGGTAACGGGTGTTTACGCCTCGAAAGATGATGCGAAACGCGCGGTCACCACGCTGCCTGCCGATGTACAGGCAAAAAATCCGTGGGCGAAACCGTTGCATCAGGTGCAATCTGACCTGAAGTAATGTGACGTGCTACAAGCGCAGGATGCTGTCGGAGCTTTCTCCACAGCCGGAGAGAGTGTAATTAGTTAGGCAGCATGAAGAAAAATCGCGCTTTTTTGAAATGGGCAGGGGGTAAGTACCCCCTGCTCGAAGATATTGACCGACACCTGCCCAAGGGCGAATGCCTGGTAGAGCCTTTCGTCGGTGCCGGGTCGGTATTTCTTAATACCGACTTTTCTCGTTATATCCTTGCTGATATCAACAGCGATCTTATCGATCTCTACAACATCGTAAAAACCCAGCCTGAAGACTACGTTGCTGAGGCGCGTAAGGTTTTCACGCCAGAAACGAATGATGCCGAACGCTACTACGCGTTTCGCACAGAATTCAACGCCAGCACGGATAAAATGCGCCGTGCGGTTCTCTTCTTGTATTTGAATCGCCATGGATACAATGGCCTGTGCCGTTACAATTTGCGCGGCGAGTTCAATGTGCCTTTTGGCCGATACAAAAAGCCTTACTTCCCGGAAGCCGAGCTGTATCACTTCGCTGAAAAAGCGCAGAATGCAGAGTTTTATTGCGAGTCATATGAAGTGTGTATGGACCGCGCCCATCAGGCAAATAAAGCGGTTGTCTACTGCGATCCGCCCTATGCGCCGCTTTCAGCGACGGCCAATTTTACCGCCTATCACACAAACAGCTTCAGCAGCGAACAGCAGAAACAGTTGGCCAATAAAGCCGAAGAGCTGGTGGCAAAGCGTATTCCGGTACTGATTTCAAACCATCGCACACCCGAGACGGTGGCGTGGTATAACAACGCAGTACAGCACGTCGTAAAAGTGCGACGCAGTATTAGCCGCAATGGCGGCACGCGTAATAAGGTGGATGAGCTGCTGGCGTTGTATCGCCCGGCAGATAAAAAATAGTTTTTAGGAGATGCGGATGAAACAGTTTTTGATTGCCCCTTCAATTCTGTCGGCTGATTTTGCCCGCCTGGGTGAAGACACCGCCAACGCACTGGCAGCCGGTGCGGATGTGGTTCATTTCGATGTTATGGATAACCACTATGTACCGAACCTGACCATCGGCCCGATGGTGCTGAAGGCCCTGCGCAAATACGGCATTACCGCGCCTATCGACGTTCACCTGATGGTGAAACCGGTTGACCGCATTGTTCCCGATTTCGCGGCGGCAGGCGCCAGCATTATTACCTTCCATCCTGAAGCGTCTGAGCATGTTGACCGCACGCTGCAACTGATTAAAGAGCACGGCTGTAAAGCGGGGCTGGTGTTTAACCCGGCGACGCCGCTGAGCTATCTCGATTATGTTATGGATAAGCTGGACGTGATCCTGCTGATGTCGGTAAACCCAGGCTTTGGCGGCCAGTCCTTTATTCCCCATACCCTCGATAAGCTGCGTGAAGTGCGTCGTCGTATTGATGAATCTGGCTACGACATCCGCCTGGAAGTGGACGGCGGAGTGAAGGTGAACAACATTGGCGAAATCGCCGCCGCCGGGGCAGATATGTTTGTTGCAGGCTCCGCGATTTTCGACCAGCCGGATTACAAAAAAGTGATTGATGAAATGCGCAGTGAACTGGCAAAGGTAAGTCATGGATAAATTGCATAACCTCCGCGGCGTCGCTTTCGATCTCGACGGCACGCTGGTGGATAGCGCGCCGGGGCTGACCGCGGCGGTAGATAGCGCGCTCTACGCGCTGGAGCTCCCGGTCGCTGGCGAAGAACGCGTGGTGACCTGGATTGGCAACGGTGCCGATGTTTTGATGGAGCGGGCGCTGGCCTGGTCTCGTCAGGAGCGTGCAACGCAACGTGCGGCGCAGGGAAAACCTTCCGTTGACCATGCGGATATCCCGCAGGATGAACAGCTGCGCGTGCTGCGTCGCCTGTTTGATCGCTATTACGCCGAGTTTGCCGAAGAGGGCAGTTTTCTCTTCCCGCATGTTGAACAAACGCTGGCGGCGCTGCATGAAAAAGGCCTGCCGCTGGCGCTGGTGACCAACAAGCCGACGCCGTTTGTCGCGCCACTGCTTGAGTCGCTCGGGATCGCGCGCTTCTTTAGCGTGGTGATTGGCGGCGATGATGTGCAGAACAAAAAGCCGCATCCGGAGCCGCTGTTGCTGGTGGCGAAGCGCCTCGAAATCGAACCGGCTGATCTGCTGTTTGTGGGCGATTCACGCAACGACATTCAGGCGGCACAGGCGGCGGGCTGCTGCTCTGTGGGGCTGACCTACGGCTACAACTATGGCGAATCCATCGCGCTCAGCTCGCCCGATTATATCTTCGACCAGTTTAATGAACTCTTGCCCGCGCTCGGGCTTCCGCACAGTGAAAATCAGGAATTAGAAAATGACTAAGCCCATCGTTTTTAGTGGCGCACAGCCGTCAGGTGAATTGACCATTGGCAACTACATGGGTGCGCTGCGTCAGTGGGTTAACATGCAGGATGACTACCATTGCATCTACTGCATCGTTGACCAGCACGCGATCACCGTGCGTCAGGATCCGCAGGCGCTGCGCAAAGCGACGTTAGATACCCTGGCGCTCTATCTGGCCTGCGGCATCGATCCGGAGAAAAGCACCATCTTCGTTCAGTCTCACGTGCCGGAGCACGCGCAACTGAGCTGGGTACTGAACTGCTATACCTATTTTGGCGAACTGAGCCGCATGACCCAGTTCAAAGATAAATCCGCTCGTTATGCGGAAAACATTAATGCCGGTCTGTTCGACTACCCGGTGCTGATGGCGGCAGATATCCTGCTGTATCAAACCAACCAGGTACCGGTTGGGGAAGATCAGAAACAGCATCTGGAACTGAGCCGCGATATCGCCCAGCGTTTTAACGCCATTTACGGCGATATCTTTAAAGTGCCTGAGCCGTTCATTCCGAAATCCGGCGCGCGCGTAATGTCGCTGCTGGAGCCGACCAAGAAGATGTCCAAATCGGACGACAACCGTAATAACGTTATCGGCCTGCTGGAAGATCCGAAATCTGTCGTGAAAAAAATCAAACGCGCGATGACCGATTCGGAAGAGCCGCCGGTGGTGCGTTATGACGTCAAAGAAAAAGCGGGTGTTTCCAATCTGCTGGATATTCTCTCTGCCGTTACCGGCCAGAGCATTCCTGAGCTGGAAAAACACTTCGAAGGTAAAATGTATGGTCACCTGAAAGGCGAAGTGGCAGAAGCGGTTTCTGGCATGCTGACCGAGCTTCAGGAACGTTACCATCGTTTCCGTAACGATGAAGCGCTGCTCAACAAAATTATGCAAGAGGGTGCCGATAAAGCCAGTGCACGCGCCGGGCAAACCCTGAAAGCGGTGTATGAGGCGATTGGATTTGTCGGTAAGCCAGCGCTGTAAATCATTAAGCCGGGATATATCCCGGCTTTTTTATATTCTCTAAATTATTGCTCAGCAGCAGGGCCGCAACCGCCAATGATTTTAGAAACAGAAATTGCCGGATGCAGCAAATAATCGTAAGAGCAGTTTTTGCTTTTATTCTCGATGTGACCCGTACATGCAGTCAAAGTGGAGAGTGCCAGCACAACGGCTGCTGCTTTTAACATCTTCTTCATAAAATATCCCTGGTATTAATACAATTCAATAAATCCCTGTACTGAGCTATGGTAATTTCGGTCTCAGCGGCATTCATTTAACGGCATGAATTAATAAATTAATAATTCGATTAACTTAAAGGGGTTTTAAGAATTAATAATGCGTGCCTGGCTTAAAGACGGCTTGACAGTATATGGGCGCGGCAGATGTACCGCGCCCGAAAGGTATTAGTGATGTGAAAACCAGTTGAGTTTCTCGCGAAGCGCAACCACCTTGCCTACTATAATCAGCGCCGGGCTTGCCATTTGCTGCGCAAGAACACCCAGTTCTGCCAGCGTGCCGTCAACGACGCGCTGTGTAATCGCCGTACCGTTTTCCACAATGGCGACCGGCATTGACGCGGTCATACCGTGCTCAATCAGTTTTTGCTGGATGGTTGCCGCCTGATTCAGGCCCATATAGAACACCAGCGTCTGTTTTTCTGCCGCCAGATTTTCCCAGTCCAGCTCACTGCCAGTCTTCAGGTGACCGGTGACCAGGCGCACGCTTTGCGCGTAATCGCGGTGAGTCAGCGGGATCCCGGAATACGCCGAGCAACCGGATGCCGCCGTAATACCCGGTACAACAGAGAAAGGAATACCGGCGTCGCACAGCGTTTCAAGCTCCTCTCCCCCACGCCCAAAGATAAACGGATCGCCACCTTTCAGCCGCACCACGCGTTTCCCTTTCTGCGCTTCACGCAGCAGGATTTGGTTGATCTCATCCTGCGGCACACAGTGATAACCCGCGCGTTTACCCACGAAGACGCGGTCGGCATCGCGGCGCACCAGATTCATAATGTCATCTGAGACCAGTCGGTCATAAACCACTACATCCGCCTGCTGGATTTGTTGTAGCCCTTTAAGCGTCAGCAAACCCGCATCGCCCGGCCCGGCGCCCACCAGCACGACCTCACCACGATGATCCAGCGGTTCGGTGAGCAGGTGTTCGGTGACCTGTTCAATGGCGATCTTATCCTGATTTGCCAGTGACTGGGCTAAACGGTCATGGCTGAACAGTTTTTCCCAGAAACGGCGGCGTTCCGCGATAGTGGCAAACTGTTTTTTCACCCGTGAACGTAGCTGGCCTGCGTAGTGTGCTACCTGTCCAAGATGCAGCGGCAGCAGCGATTCCAGTTTTTCGCGCAGCAGACGCGCCAGCACCGGGGACGTACCGCCGGAAGAGACCGCAACCATCAGCGGCGAGCGGTCAATAATTGACGGCATGATAAAACTGGCGGCTTTCGGCGCATCCACCACGTTGCAGAAGATGCGTCGTGCTTCGGCCGCGTCACTGACCTGCTGATTCACCACATCGTTATCCGTCGCGGCAATCGCCAGCCAGCAGGTATCAAGGAGCAACGGAGTAAACTCGCCCTCAACCAGGGTCAGCATGCCCGCGTCTTCCCATATTCTGAACTGAGGAACATACTCCAGCGCGTTGACCGTCAGACGGGCGCCAGCATCAAGCAGCAAGCGGGCCTTACGTTCAGCAACATCACCGCCGCCAACCAATAAACAGTCACGGTCGTGTAACTGGCAGAAGATAGGTAAGTGATCCACGGAGTAGCCTCTTAAATGGACAGAACAGGGTGAACAGGGCGGGTAGGATAACAGCAGAAGCCGTATGAAACATACGACTTTTCCTGCTGTTACCTCTAAGAGGTCATAGGAGGAACCTATGACCCGTAACGTCAGGCTTTGAGCTGCACCTGGCCGTCTTTGACACGAACTTCAAAATGGGCGACAGAGTGACTTTCATCTTCCATGCATAATCCATCGCTTAAGCGGAAACGCTGCTTTTTCAGTGGGCTGGCGACCCACAAATCGCCCTGATGTTCTGCAATCAGGCCGCGCGACAATACGCTGGACTCAAAGAACGGATCGATGTTGCTGATAGCGAAAACCTGGTCGTCAGCATACGGGCGGAAAATCGCCACCTGCTGGTTGCCCAGTAGCGCGCAGACGCCGGTTGCCGGCAAAATTGCATCGATTTTGCAGATATTTACCCACTGGCTCATGCTTTTTCCTCCACCATAGTGACCGGGATGCGTTCGTACGGCGTTGCCGGGCGATGTTGTTCACGTTCAGGCACAACCTGCACGTTCGGGTCACGCTGCTCGCTGTTGATAAAGTGTTGGAAACGAACCTGCGCCGCCGGGTTGTTAACGGTTTCTGTCCACTCGCAGGCGAAGGCCGCACGCAGACGCGCAATTTCTGATTCCAGATGTTCGTTCAGACCCAGTTTGTCGTCGATGATCACGGCGCGCAGGTAGTCGATCCCGCCTTCCAGGTTATCCAGCCACGGCGCGGTACGCGTCAGCTTGTCGGCGGTACGGATGTAGAACATCATAAAGCGGTCAAGATATTTCACCAGCGTGTCGCGATCGAGGTCAGCCGCCAGCAGGTCAGCGTGACGTGGTTTCATCCCGCCGTTACCGCAGACGTACAGGTTCCAGCCTTTCTCGGTGGCGATGATGCCCACATCTTTACCCTGCGCTTCCGCACATTCACGGGTACAGCCGGAGACGCCAAACTTCATTTTGTGCGGCGTGCGAATGCCTTTGTAGCGGTTTTCCAGTTCAACGCCGAAGCCCACGCTATCGCCCACACCATAGCGGCACCAGGTGCTGCCTACGCAGGTTTTGGCCATACGCAGCGCTTTCGCATACGCGTGGCCAGTTTCGAAGCCCGCTTCAATCAGTTGACGCCAGATTTCCGGCAGGTCGTCTTTCTGTGCACCGAACAGGCCGATACGCTGGGAACCGGTAATTTTGGTGTACAGGTTAAATTCACGCGCGATACGGCCTACAGCCACCAACCCTTCCGGCGTGATTTCACCGCCCGCGGAGCGTGGAATAACGGAGTAGGTACCGTCTTTCTGGATGTTTGCCAGGAAGTTATCGTTGGTATCCTGTAACGGCGTGTGTTCTGGTTTGAGGATGTACTCATTCCAGCAGGAGGCTAGCAGCGAACCGACAGTGGGTTTACACACTTCGCAGCCGTAGCCTTTACCGTATTTTTTCAGCAGTTCCTCGAAGGTTTTGATGCCTTCCACACGGATGAGGTGATACAGCTCCTGGCGGGTGAAGGCGAAGTGTTCACACAGGTTATTGTTAACTTCGATACCCTGTTTCGACAGCTCCGCGTTCAACACTTGCGTCACCAGCGGGATACAACCGCCGCAGCCGGTACCGGCTTTGGTTTCCGCTTTCAGCGCCGCAACGGTGTGACAGCCACGGTTAATCGCCGCAACAAGGTCGCCTTTGGTGACGTCGAAGCAGGAGCAGATTTGTGCGCTATCCGGCAGTTTATCAACGCCGATAGAGGGTTTCCCGCTGCCCGCGTGTGCAGGAAGAATCAAGGAGTCCGGGTTTTCCGGCAACTCAATCTTGTTCATCTCCAGTTGCAGCAGGTTGCCGTAGTCGCTGGTATCACCCACCAGTACCGCGCCAAGCAGGTATTTGTTGTCTTCGCTGACGATCAGGCGTTTATAGACTTCTTTGCTTTCGTCGAGGTAAACGTAGCTGCGCGCGCCCGGCGTGCGACCGTGCGCATCGCCGATGCCGCCGACGTCAACGCCCAGCAGCTTCAGTTTGGCGCTGAGGTCTGCGCCCTGGAACGCATTCTGCGTACCGAGAATATGGTCAACGGCGACCTGCGCCATTTTGTAGCCAGGAGCAACCAGACCGTAGACACGGTTGTTCCAGCTCGCACATTCGCCAATCGCATAGATATCCGGGTCGGAGGTCTGGCAGGTATCATTAATCACGATACCGCCGCGCTGCGCCACGGCAAGACCGCACTGGGTTGCCAGTTTGTCGCGTGGGCGAATACCGGTAGAGAAGACGATAAAGTCGACTTCTAAATCGCTACCGTCGGCAAAGCGCATGGTTTTACGCGCCTCTTTACCTTCCTGAACGATCTCTTTGGTATTTTTGCTGGTGTGCACGCGCACGCCCATGCTTTCAATCTTACGACGTAACTGCTCGCCGCCCATCTGATCAAGCTGTTCAGCCATCAGCATCGGTGCGAACTCGATGACGTGGGTTTCTACACCTAAACTTTTCAGTGCGCCGGCCGCTTCCAGACCAAGCAACCCGCCGCCAACCACTGCGCCGCGTTTGCTGCGACGCGCGCAGGATTCAATAGCGTTGAGATCTTCGATGGTACGATAAACAAAGCAGTCCTGCGTTTCAGAGCCCTTGATTGGCGGTACCCACGGATATGAACCCGTTGCCATGATCAATTTGTCATAAAAAACGGTACGACCGGCGCTGGAGTGGATCACCTTTTCCTGACGGTTAATGGTAATGGCGCGTTCGCCAACCAGTACTTTAACGCCATGCTTTTCATAGTAACCTTCGCGCACCAGCGACAGCTCTTCCGCTGTATGATGAGAGAAGTAGGAAGAAAGGTGCACGCGGTCATAGGCTTTACGCGGTTCTTCACAGAAGACGGTGATGTCGTAAAGGCTGGCGTCGGACTTATCGAGAAGATCCTCGATGAAGCGGTGGCCGACCATGCCGTTACCGATAATTGCGAGTCTGACTTTGCTCATTATTGCCTCGATTTCTTTTCTATTACTGCCTACCTTAACGATTCAGCTATGGCGATTATTGATACAAATCAAATACACCTTTGCCTACCACTTAATGGGTATATCACTGATTTGTCAGTATTTTTATAAGTTGCGGAAAAGACACGCTTTTCCTGGTTGCTCTTTTTATGTACAAAACAGGGGTGGGTAAACATTTCGTGCTGATGAAAAAAACAGCGACTACTACGGGGAGAAAGGAATGACAACGGTACCGCTTCGCTTAATCCAGAATGCGCGTTTGCCAGACCAGGAAGGGCGATGGCAAATCACGATAGAAAATGGCCGGTTTGGTGCCATTACTCCTATGGGGGAGGGGCTGGCGGACGATCCGCAGGTTCTCGACGCGGAGGGCGGTTTAGCGCTACCGCCATTTATTGAGCCGCATATTCATCTCGACACCACGCAAACGGCGGGTGAGCCAAACTGGAATCACTCCGGCACCTTGTTTGAAGGTATTGAACGTTGGGCCGAGCGCAAAGCGCTGCTGAGTCATGATGATGTGAAAGCCCGGGCGTGGAAAACCCTGAAGTGGCAGATGGCGAATGGCATTCAGTATGTGCGCACCCACGTGGATGTCTCCGATCCATCGCTCACGGCATTGAAAGCCATGCTTGAGGTGAAGCAGGAAGTTGCGCCGTGGGTTGACCTGCAAATTGTGGCCTTCCCGCAGGAAGGGATTATGTCTTATCCCAACGGCGAAGCGTTGCTGGAAGAGGCATTAAAGCTCGGCGCGGATGTGGTTGGCGCGATCCCACACTTTGAATTTACCCGCGAGTATGGCGTGGAATCACTGCATATCGCATTTCGTCTGGCGCAAAAATATGACCGCCCGCTGGATATCCATTGTGACGAAATCGACGACGAGCAGTCGCGCTTTGTTGAAACCGTGGCGGCGCTGGCGCTGAAAGAGGGCATTGGCGCGCGGGTGACGGCGAGCCATACCACGGCGATGCATTCCTATAACGGTGCCTATACCTCCCGACTGTTCCGCTTGCTGAAGATGTCAGGTATTAACTTTGTCGCCAACCCGCTGGTGAATATTCATCTGCAAGGCCGCTTTGATGACTATCCCAAACGTCGCGGCATTACCCGCGTAAAAGAGATGCTGGCAGCTGAGATTAATGTCTGCTTCGGGCATGATGATGTTTTTGATCCGTGGTATCCGCTCGGCACCGGGAATATGTTGCAGGTGCTGCATATGGGGCTGCATGTGTGTCAGTTGATGGGGTATCAGCAAATCCATGATGGGCTGAAGCTGATTACGCACCATAGCGCGCGGACGTTTGGCGTGACGGATTACGGCATCGCCGCGGGGAATAGGGCTAACCTGATTATTTTGCCAGCGGAGAATGGCTTTGAGGCGGTGCGTCGTCAGGTGCCGGTTCGCTGGTCGATTCGGGAAGGAAAGGTGATTGCCGAAACGCAGCCAGCACAGACCTGGGTTCGGGGAGAGAGCGTGAGTTTCACGCGAAATGCCGGATGATAAGAAATGCCGGATGGCGCTGGCGCTTATCCGGCCTACAACGCGGCACACCTTGTAGGCCCGGTGAGCGCCAGCGCCACCGGGCACAACAATCACCTTAGTGAGACGCCGCGCCGTGCTGGCGGTGGCGGCTAACGAAGCCGAGGATCGCACACATCACGAAGACTACGGCATAAAGCGCGTTAGCGGTAATCAGTGCAGCCTGCGGGCCGCTGTGGGCCACAATCGGGCCGGTCACCACGAAGGTCAGCATGGTGCCGATAGTGCCGCAGGTCAGCACGAAGTTAACCAGCTTCGGCGAGGCCACTTTGGTTTGCAGCGAACCCAGGGTAATGATTGAGGTGTAAATCGCGCTGGAGAAGAAGCCCAGCGTCAGAATAAACCATGCCAGATGCTGCGGTTCGCCGTGGATGAAGAAGTACATCAGCACGGTCGCCAGGCCCGCCAGCACGGTCAGAATACGTTGCAGGTCAAAGAAGCGCAGAATGAAGCTGAATGCCCACATCCCGAACATATAAGACATCCAGAAATCACTGACCAGTTTACCCGCGTCGTTCAGGCTCATGCCCAGGCCTTTGGCATATTCCGGCACCCAGGAGATGAAGCCGAGCTGGCCGAGGATATAACACAGTGCGGCAATCGACAGGAACAATACGCCGATACCCCATTTTTCTTTCACCACTGGCTGTGCATCCGGCGCGGCTTTCTTGCCGAGAACCGGGAAGTCGCAGCCGAAGGTCAGAATGAAGATTGCCACGTAGACCAGACCAATACAGGCATATACCCAGTACCACTCGATACTGCGCGCCAGCAGAACCGCGGCGACCATCGGGAAGATCATTCCGGCCATGCTAAAGAAGGAGTCGGTGAACAGCAGACGCGCGCCACGCTGGCGGCCTTCATACATGTGGGTAATCAGGAACGTCCCGATGGACATGGTGATCCCGCTAACCAGCCCAAGAACGAACATCGCAGCAGAGAACAGCGCCAGGCTGTGCGTGGTCATCAGACCGGCAACCGCCAGCACCATCAGCACAAAGCCGAAGCGAAGCTGCGTTTTCAGCGGCACAATTTCCATCAGCCACGCGTTCAGGAAGATTGAAATCAGGATCCCGGCGTTCAGGAAGGTGAAGGTGTTACTCATGCTGGAAACGGGCAGATTAAAGTAATCGGCGATATTTCCCATCACCATCCCGGTGACAATCACCAACGCACCGGTAAGGGCGTAGGAGAAGAAGCTGATCCATGTGAGCTTGATACGGTTGCTGTTAGTCATGACTGGCCTGTGTGAATAGAAACGTAAAACGCGTTGACACCCCGCCGGGTGCGCAGATTTTATTCATTTAAGTGATGCATTCCTAGTTTTATTGCACTGATGTTATTTATTGCATTAACTAACGTGACTTGTATCACATTAAAAATACGTCGATCTCCGCGCCGCGCTGGTTACATCTGTTTCAACTAAGTAAACTTAAGTAAAAGTCTGGCCTGGGGTGCAAACCCTCTTTAGAATCAAGCCACTTGCCTTTGTTACTGCACCCGTTAAGGAATTCTCATGCTCAAATCAACTCTGGCGGCCATGACGGCTGTTTTTGCACTCTCCGCGATCTCCCCGGCTGCCCTGGCTGCGACTGGCGATCCGCATGTGCTGCTGACGACCTCCGCAGGGAATATTGAGCTGGAGCTGAATAGCCAGAAAGCGCCGGTTTCCGTGGAAAACTTCGTGAACTACGTTAACAGCGGTTTCTATAACAACACGACCTTCCACCGTGTGATCCCCGGGTTTATGGTGCAGGGCGGCGGTTTTAACGAGCAGATGCAGCAGAAACAGCCGAACCCGCCCATCAAGAACGAAGCGGACAATGGCCTGCGTAACACCCGCGGCACCATCGCAATGGCGCGTACTGCAGATAAAGATAGCGCAACCAGCCAGTTCTTCATCAACGTGGCGGATAATGCCTTCCTTGATCACGGCCAGCGTGATTTTGGTTACGCGGTATTTGGTAAGGTTGTCAAAGGGATGGATGTCGCCGATAAGATTTCACAGGTGCAGACTCATAATGTCGGGCCGTACCAGAATGTGCCGTCTAAACCGGTTGTTATCCTCTCCGCGAAAGTCCTGCCGTAAATTCTTCTTCGCGCGGGCATATCGTCCGCGCGTTCTTGCCTTCCTGCATAACATTCATTTGCTGCTTATACTTGTGGCAAACGGGAACGATTCAGGGAGGCTGCATGAAAAAACTCACCGACAAGCAAAAAGCTCAGCTCTGGGAAAAAACACGCAACGAGAATTTTCAGGCCAGTCGCCGCCTGGAAGGTGTTGATATCCCGTTAGTCACCCTTAGCGCTGAAGACGCGCTGACACGTATTGAAGAACTGAGGGGGCACTATGAGCGATAAATTCGGTAACGACCGCGACCCCTATCTGTTCCCCGGTTTAAACGTGATGCGTAATAAACTGGGCATTCACGAAGCCACTCGTCTTGAACAGGCCGCGTGGGAACTCACCTCTCTGCGTGCCGCCACCCTCGAACTGGGCCCGCAGGTGCGCGGGCTTCCCTGGCTGTGCGCCATTCATTATCAGCTCTATCAGGATATATTTGACTGGGCGGGGAAGTATCGGGAAATCAATATCTATCACGGCGACACACCGTTCTGCCATTTCACGCGCATCGAGAAAGAGGGCAATGCGCTGATGCAGGAACTGGAAGATGAGGATTGGTTAGCGGGGCTGGAAAAGGAGGCGTTTATTGAACGCCTGACCTGGTATTACTGCGAAATCAACGTGCTGCATCCGTTTCGCATTGGCAGTGGTCTGGCACAGCGTATTTTCTTCGAACAATTGGCGATTCACGCAGGCTACGTGCTGGACTGGCGGGATATTGAACCGCTGCGCTGGAATGATGCGAATCAGCAGGGGGCGATGGGCGATTTGAAGCCGCTGCTGGCGTTGTTTACGAAAGTGGTGAGAGAGGGGAGTGTTTCCCCCTCACTCTAACCCTCTCCCACAGGGAGAGGGAACCGATCGAGCCCTCACCTTTTCATCGTCCAGACGCCTTACAAACGGTAGAATGCTCCGGTTTGCTGTAACCGGAGCCGCCATGATCCTGCTAATTGATAACTACGATTCCTTTACCTGGAACCTTTACCAGTATTTTTGCGAGCTGGGTGCTGAAGTGTTGGTGAAGCGCAACGATGACATCACCCTCGCGCAAATCGATGTACTCAACCCGGCGAAAATCGTGATCTCTCCCGGCCCCTGCACGCCGGATGAGGCGGGAATTTCACTGGCGGTCATTCGCCATTACGCCGGGAAAACGCCGCTGCTGGGCGTGTGCCTGGGGCATCAGGCGATTGCGCAGGCGTTTGGCGCGCGCATTGTGCGGGCGCAAAAGGTCATGCACGGCAAAACCTCGCCCATCACGCATAACGGGCAGGGCGTTTTTCAGGGGCTGAATAACCCTTTGACCGTCACCCGCTACCATTCCCTGCTGATCGAGCCGGCTACGCTACCGGAAAACTTCGAGGTGACCGCGCGCAGTGAAAGCGGCGAGATCATGGGCATTCGCCATCGCCAGTGGGATATCGAGGGCGTGCAGTTCCACCCGGAAAGTATTCTCAGCGAACAAGGGCATGCGCTGCTGGCAAACTTCCTTAATCGCTAATTTAGTCATTGCTATCAAGTGATTTTTTATGCATATTTTGTGATTATAATTTCATAATCATTGCTGCATAATCACAGAAGGGCATGACATGACAACCAAACAACCTGCAATTACCCGCGCGACATTCGATCAGGTGATCCTGCCAATTTATGCACCGGCGGAGTTTATCCCGGTAAAAGGCAAAGGTAGCCGCGTGTGGGATCAGCAGGGGAAAGAGTACGTCGATTTCGCGGGCGGGATTGCCGTAACGGCGCTGGGGCATTGCCATCCGGCGCTGGTTGAGGCGCTGAAATCGCAGGGCGAAACCCTGTGGCACACCAGTAACGTGTTCACCAACGAACCGGCGCTACGTCTGGGTCAGAAGCTGGTGGACGCTACCTTTGCCGAGCGCGTGGTGTTCATGAACTCCGGTACAGAAGCCAACGAAACCGCGTTTAAACTGGCGCGTTACTACGCCTCCACGCGTCATAGCCCGTACAAAAGCAAGATTATTGCTTTCCACAACGCTTTCCATGGTCGCTCGCTGTTTACGGTTTCCGTCGGCGGTCAGCCAAAATATTCCGATGGCTTTGGCCCGAAACCGGCGGATATCGTCCATGTTCCGTTTAACGATTTGCACGCGGTTGAAGCGGTGATTGACGACCATACTTGCGCGATTGTGGTGGAACCTGTTCAGGGTGAAGGTGGCGTGCTGGCCGCTACGCCGGAATTTTTACAGGGGCTGCGGGATCTGTGCGATAAGCATCAGGCGCTGTTAGTGTTTGATGAAGTGCAGAGCGGTATGGGGCGTACTGGTTCGCTGTTCGCGTACATGCACTATGGCGTGACGCCGGATATCCTCACCAGCGCGAAAGCATTGGGCGGCGGTTTCCCGATTAGCGCCATGCTCACCACCGAAGAGATTGCCAGCGCATTCCATGTTGGCTCCCACGGCTCGACCTACGGTGGTAACCCACTGGCGTGCGCCGTGGCAGGGGCGGCATTCGATATTATCAATACGCCTGACGTACTCGATGGCGTTCATACCAAACGCGAACGTTTCGTGAAGCATTTGCAGGATATCGACGCGAAGTATGATGTCTTCAGCGATATTCGCGGAATGGGCCTGCTGATTGGCGCGGAGTTGAAAGAACCGTATAAAGGCCGCGCGCGTGAATTCCTTTATGCGGCCGCTGATGCCGGTGTCATGGTGCTGAACGCCGGGCCGGACGTGATGCGTTTCGCGCCGTCGCTGGTGGTGGAAGAGAAAGATATCGACGAGGGTATGACGCGCTTTGCACAGGCGGTGGCGAAAGTCGTCAGTTGATATGCCGGTTTAGCCAGATACCGTGCCGTGGCCGCTGACGCCATGCCACCGACGAAATGGTGTGCATGGTGTTGAGGTGGCCCAGAACACGCTGGAGATGCTGTTCCATGGTGCTGAGTGGCCCGTGGGACAGCGTATCCGGTGACTCCATGATGTTCACATCCCCGCTACTGCCCGATTCATCATACTCCAGCCGCTGCTGACAGCGTTGCAGGGCGACTTCACACGATTCCAGATAACGCTGCATCAGCTCCGGTGAGAGCGTATCGTGCTCACGCGCCAGCGTGGTCATGGCGTTGATATGTTCAACGATGAACTGGCTGTGCGTCACCCAAAGTTTCATATCTTCCAGATAGTGCGTATTAAAGCCCGGCTCCTGCATTGCCTGATTGAGTGAGTTAAACAGGGCGTTATGCGCCTGATTGACGCGCATACGTTGATACGCCAGTTTTTCGGCAGGAGGGTCGTCACTCAAAATTAACTGTATTGCTTCCTGATCCGCTTCCAGCGCGGAGTGTGCATTTTTGCGCAGCAGGCCACTTTGCCACTGCGGCCACAGCCACAGCATGCCGCCAAAAGCAATCAGGCAGCCGATAATGGTGTCGGCGAAACGCGCTACGATAAACTGCTCGCCGTTGAGCGTCAGCAATTGCAGGGTGTACACCGCCGTAATGGTGAAACCGACCGTCGCCCAGCCGTAGCTTTTGCGAATAATCAGATAGCTTATCAGGGTGATCACCAGCATTGCGGTCAGCGCAAACCCTTCCGGGAAATGGTAGTGCAACGTTACGGCGGCAATCACCAGCCCCGCCAGCGTGCCTGCCGCTCGGTGGAAGATACGCACGCGTGTCGCGCCGTAGCCGTTTTGTGTCACCAGCAGCACGGTCATTAAGATCCAATAGGGTTTTGGCAGATGCAGCGCCGCCCCCATCAGGCTGGCGATGCTCAACATGACGCTTAAGCGCGCAGCATTACGCAGCGCGGGCGATTTCAGCGACAGATAGCTTTTCAGCGCCGGGAACAGGGGCAGGCGACGTTCTTTGTCGGCCATCAGGTTTCGCGGATAAAGGGGGCGCTGCGCGCGCAACACTTTGGCGATGCGGCTGAAGTGCCAGGCGCAGAACTGCCCGACCGGGTTATCCGGATGCTGACGGGCAATTTTCTCCAGCGCGCCAATTTGTTTATCCATGTTGAAGCGCGTCGGGAAGCGGTGATAGAGAATATCATCGGCCATGACCCGCAGGCGTGCGGCGACGGTCTGCGCGTTCCAGCGAATCACCGCTTCGGCGTGGCTACGCTCAACCAGCTTTTGCACCTCTTCCGGCTGATGCAGGCTCACTGAAATGTGCTCCTGCAAATCCAGCCCCATCTGGAAGGCGCGCAGCAGACGCTTGTAATCATTGTGTTGATTGGCTGCCAGCATATGCATTTGCTGGTAACACTGGGAAATCAGATCGACCACTTTCTGCTGACGGTTAAGCAACGGCGGCAGGGCGGTATTGGGATCGGTATGTTGCGTCAGCAAGCTATATTTAGCTTCGCAGTACTCGGCCAGTTGGCGATAGAGCAGGCTCAACGACTCGCGCAGCGGTTGTTCACGCCACAACCAGAACCAAAACCAGTTAAACAGCCCGTACCACAACGTGCCGAGCGCGTAGATAAGTAGCGGCTCCCAGATGGGCATATTGCCCGCCAGGCTCAGGGTAAAAATGGCGGCTATCAGCGAGGCCGGAAGTAATCGCCCGTGCAGGGCGCTGATTTCGGCGGTAACGCCCAGCACCATCGCCAGCCCGGTGAGGATAAACGGTAGCGGGATATCATCGGCCAGCAGCAGTTGCACAATCAGGCTGCAACCAGCGAACAGCGACCCACCGATAATCAGGCGTTTGAAGAAGCGTTTATGAGGAGTATCCAGCCCGGCGATGTTGCAGCAGGCAGGCACCAAAGAAAACAGTAAACCGTGTTGAAGTTGGCCGAGGATCAGGCCGACGGCGACCGGCAAACATAACACCAGCGTTTGCCGCAGTGCATAGTTGACTTCCGGGTGGTAAATCAGCCTGCGCCACATAAGAGACAAAAACGGCGTATTGTGCGAACAATACGCCGTCAGACGAGATTAACGCGTGCCGTAAACGACGATCGTTTTACCGTGTGCAGAGATCAGGTTCTGATCTTCCAGCATCTTCAGGATGCGGCCCACTGTTTCGCGGGAGCAGCCGACGATCTGACCGATTTCCTGACGGGTAATTTTGATCTGCATACCGTCCGGGTGGGTCATGGCATCCGGCTGTTTCGCCAGATTCAGCAGCGTCTGCGCGATACGACCGGTTACGTCGAGGAACGCCAGGTTACCGACTTTCTCAGAGGTCACCTGCAGACGGCGCGCCATCTGAGAGGAGAGACGCATCAGGATATCCGGGTTAACCTGGATAAGCTGACGGAATTTTTTGTAGGAGATTTCAGCCACTTCACAGGCGGTTTTCGCCCGAACCCAGGCGCTACGTTCCTGACCTTCTTCAAACAGGCCCAGTTCGCCGATGAAATCGCCCTGGTTGAGGTAGGAAAGGATCATCTCTTTGCCTTCCTCATCCTTGATGAGTACTGCCACGGAGCCTTTAACGATGTAATACAGCGTTTCCGCTTTTTCACCCTGGTGAATCAGCGTGCTCTTCGATGGGTACTTATGAATGTGGCAATGAGACAAGAACCATTCGAGTGTCGGGTCTGTTTGCGGTTTGCCAAGCACCATGCGCGGTTATCCTCTGTTATAAGCTATCGCCAGCGGCATAAATCAGGCCGCCACTGGTTGAAATAATATCCTTCCCTCTACCTGGGAAGTTGGCCGTCAAAGATTGTCGCGACCAGTAAGTGATGTCCTCTGCATACATGCAGTACGTTTATGTATCTCTGTAGCATCCCGACTGTTTTAGCATAGCTTTCGCCGTGTGTCTCCTGGTGTCTCGCTTCAGCATGACCCAGGTCTACTTCCGTTGCGAGATTTGTTATGTGCGCGTAATCTGACAATAAATTTGCAACTCTGGAGTGACAATTATGCAAGCGCGTGTGAAATGGGTGGAAGGGTTAACCTTCCTGGGTGAGTCGGCTTCCGGGCACCAGATTTTGATGGATGGCAACTCAGGTGATAAAGCGCCAAGCCCCATGGAAGTCGTGCTGATGGCGGCGGGTGGCTGTAGCGCCATCGACGTGGTGTCTATTTTGCAAAAGGGCCGCTATGACGTGACCGATTGTGAAGTTAAATTGACGTCTGAACGCCGTGAAGAAGCGCCGCGTCTGTTCACGCATATTAATCTGCACTTCATAGTGACCGGCAAAGAGCTGAAAGATGCGGCGGTGTCCCGTGCCGTAGATTTGTCGGCTGAGAAATATTGTTCAGTGGCGCTGATGCTGGGCAAAGCGGTGAACATTACCCATTCTTATGAGGTGGTGGAGGGGTAAGTTGACGGCCCCCCTCACTCCGGCCCTCTCCCAGAGGGAGAGGGAGAAAACCGCACAATCGGTACCCTCTCCCTCTGGGAGAGGGTTAGGGTGAGGGGCCCAGCCCGCACCGTTCACCCAATCTTCTTCCCTTCCATCAATCTCTGCACCAGCGGCGTCATGATCAATTCCATCGCCAGCCCCATCTTGCCGCCGGGAACGACCAGCGTATTCATATGCGAGATGAATGATCCCTGCAGCATCGCCAGCAGCCAGGGGAAATCGATATTGTCGAGATTGCGGAAGTGGATCACCACAAAGCTCTCATCCAGTGACGGAATGCCTTTGGCGGCGAACGGGTCAGAGGTGTCGACCGTCGGGACGCGCTGGAAGTTGAGATGTGTGCGTGAGAACTGCGGCGTGATGAAGTTGATGTAATCTTCCATTGAGCGCACGACGGAATCCATCACCGCCTCGCGGGAGTGACCGCGCTCGCTGGTGTCGCGGATCATCTTCTGGATCCACTCCAGGTTAACGATTGGCACTACGCCGACCAGTAAATCCACATGTTTCGCCACATCGTGATGCGGCGTCACCACGCCACCGTGCAGCCCTTCAAAAAACAGCACGTCGGTTGGCTCTGGCAGAGGTTGCCACGGGGTGAAGGTTCCCGGCACCTGATTCCACGGCACCGCTTCATCGTAGGTATGCAGATATTTTCGCGACTGTCCGGTGCCGCTGTGCCCGTACTCGCGGAACGTCTGTTCCAGCAGGCTGAAGTCGTTGGCATCCGGGCCGAAGTAGCTGATATGGCGCCCCATATCGCGCGCCTTACGGATGGCTAAGTCCATTTCCGGACGCGTGTAGCGGTGAAAACTGTCGCCTTCCACCTCTGCGGCGTGAAGCTTAAGCTGGGCGAAAATTTTGCGGAACGCGAGGCTGGTGGTGGTGGTTCCCGCCCCGCTGGAACCCGTGACGGCGATAACCGGATGTTTGGCAGACATAGCGAACAACTCCCGAGTCGGTAAGATTAACCGCGAAACTGGCTGCGGGGCATGATGTTGACGGTTTCATGAAGTTCCGACCACACCAGAACCGCTTCGCCGCGTTGTAGTTGCTGTTTTACGTCGGCGACCTTTTGCGCAAGTGAACGTTCATATTCACCATAATCGGTGCCTTCACGCAACACAAAGCTTTCAATCAGGTTATCGAGCGTTTCAGGGTCGATATCTTGCCAGGGAATGATCATCTTTCACCTCCAAGCCACGGCATCAGCCAGTCGGGAATACGTCTCTCCAGCCACATTTGCGGTCGCCGGAAGGTACCGCCGATAAAGCCAACGTGGCCGCCATGTTCCGTTAACTGGTATTCGACGCAGGCAGGAAGTGTGTCAGCGTCAGGGATAACGTGGTGATCCATAAACGGATCATCCTTCGCGTGAATAATCAGCGTCGGAATCGCTATCTGATTGAGCAACGGCATGGCGCTACATTGACGATAATAGTCGATAGCGTCGGCGAAACCGTGAATTTTGGCGGTGATCAGGTCATCAAATTCACGAATTTTGCGCACGCGCTTAAGCTGGCGTAAATCGACCGGCAGCGTGCCGGGATACGCCGCCAGTTTGCGCGACGCGTTGCCTTTTAGCAGGTTGAGCAAATAGCGCTGATACACCCGCGAAAAGCCTTTTTCCATATGGTAACTACAGGCTTCCAGCACGAACGGCGCGGAGACGATCACCGCTGCATCCAGCGGTACCGTGTGGCCTTCTTTCGCCAGCAGACAGGCGAGCATATTGCCGCCGAGCGAATACCCGACCGCCGCCGTGGGCGCCTCACCCAGTTCCTGCTTCAGCCAGTTTAAAAACCAGGTGCCATCTTCTGTTTCACCGGAGTGATAAATACGGTTAAGGCGATTCGGTTCGCCACTGCAGCCGCGAAAATGCATCACCACGCCGAGCCAGCCGCGTTCTTTCGCCGCCTGAATCAGGCCGTGCGCATAGGGGCTGTGCAGGCTGCCTTCCAGACCGTGGAACACCACCAGACGCGGCTTGTGCTTCGCCTGCATCGGGTCTTCGCTCCAGGCAATATCCAGAAAGTCGCCGTCAGGTAAATCGAGGCGCTGCCAGTGCGGCGTAAAGTGTAGCCGACGGCGGATAAGCCTCGGCAGCATAGTTTGCAGATGTGGGTTGCTGATGCCAGGCATCGGACGAAAGGATGAGGAGTCGTCCTGCGGGACATCAAACTCTGCGGGAGTAATTTGGGCCATAACGTTGCGATGTTCTCTTTTAATCTGCTGACTACTATACCGTCACTTTTTGATTGTGTTTAAAAAAATGGGCGGTGGTAGCCTCTTTTACTCCTTTTAGGGTTGACCTGCGTCACAAATTTTTCATGTGATTATTACTCTCAAGCTAATGATTCCTTCCTAAGCTTAATTGATGACTTTCTCACCAGGGTTCAGACTCTTCTCAGTGTTAAGCAAATCAAAATGATTCGCTGAATCAGGAGGTTAATAATGTTATCTGGGCAAACACCCGCACGGGTATGGAACACGCGACGCACCGAGAAACAGCGCCGCCTGGCGTCTGTACCGGTGCAGGGCAAGGTGCTACCGACGGCAGACCTTGTCGCAATGCTGGAAAAACTGATCGCGCCGGGCGACAGAGTGGTATTAGAAGGGAATAACCAAAAACAGGCAGATTTCCTGTCTCGTTCCCTTGCTGAAGTCAACCCGCAGATTGTTCACGACCTGCATATGATCATGCCAAGCGTCGGTCGTAGTGAACACCTCGACATCTTCGAGAAAGGTATCGCCCACAAGCTGGACTTCTCTTTCTCCGGTACGCAAAGCCTGCGTATTTCGCAGCTGTTGGAAGATGGCCTGCTGGAAATCGGTGCAATTCACACCTACATCGAACTCTACTCTCGCCTCTATGTTGACCTGGCCCCGAACGTGGCGCTGATTGCCGGTTTTAAAGCCGACAGCAAAGGCAACCTTTACACCGGCGCCAGTACCGAAGATACGCCAGCGCTGGTTGAAGCGGCCGCCTTCCATGACGGTATCGTCATCGCACAGGTGAACGAACTGGTGGACGACGAATGCGACCTGCCGCGCGTGGATATTCCCGGTTCGTGGATTGATTTCGTGGTCGTTGCGGACAAACCGTTCTTTATCGAACCGCTGTTTACTCGTGACCCGCGTCTGATTAAACAAGAACACATCCTGATGGCGATGATGGCGATTAAAGGCATCTACGCAGAGCATCAGGTGCAGTCACTCAACCACGGTATCGGTTTTAACACCGCCGCGATTGAACTGCTGCTGCCAACCTACGGCGAACAGCTCGGCCTGAAAGGCAAAATCTGTAAACACTGGACGCTTAACCCGCATCCGACGCTGATCCCGGCGATTGAGAGCGGTTGGGTGGAAAGTGTGCACTGCTTCGGTGGTGAACTGGGAATGGAAGAGTACATCCGCGCCCGTCCTGACGTGTTCTTTACCGGTGCCGATGGTTCAATGCGTTCTAACCGCGCGTTCTGCCAGTTAGCAGGTCAGTACGCGGTGGATATGTTCATCGGTTCAACGTTACAGGTTGATGGCCTCGCCAACTCCTCGACTGTCACCCGTGGTCGTCTCTCCGGTTTCGGCGGCGCGCCAAACATGGGCCATGACCCGCACGGTCGTCGTCATGCAACGCCTGCCTGGCTGAACATGATCACCGAACCAGACCCAATGCAGCGCGGTAAAAAACTCGTCGTTCAGATGGTGGAAACCTTCCAGGCGGGTGTGAAACCGACCTTCGTCGAAACGCTGGATGCCGTTGAAGTGGCGAAATCCTCCGGGATGCCGCTGGCGCCGGTCATGATTTACGGCGATGACGTGACCCACGTGCTGACCGAAGAAGGTATCGCTTACCTCTACCGTGCGGAAAGCCTGGAAGAGCGTCGCGCGATGGTCGCCGCCGTTGCCGGTATTACCGATATTGGCCTTGGCGTTGACGCCAAACGCGTCGCTGAGCTGCGTAAGAGCGGCAAAGTGGTTTATCCGGAAGATATGGGCATTCGCCGTACCGACGCCACCCGTTCCCTGCTGGCTGCCAGCAGCGTGTCCGACCTGGTGGAATGGTCCGGTGGTTTGTACAACCCACCTGCGAAATTCCGGAGCTGGTAATGAAACTTCTGCCACAGATTCAGGTTGAAGGCGGTGCCGAATGGCTGGCGCGAACCGCCACGCAATGTCTTGTCGACGAAGCACGTTTAAGCCCGAAACCCGGTCTGGTGGACAGCCGGGGCAGCGGGGCGCATCACGACCTGACGCTGGCGCTGATGGAGCGTTCCGCCCACAGCCTGACCCCAACGTTTCATGCCCTGGCGCAGCAAAGCTGGCAGCGTCCGGCGGATGTTGCGCTCAGACAAACCATTGGGCGGCTGGGACGCGAAGGCGAGCAACAGATGATGGCCGCCACCCAGGGTGTAAATACTCACCGTGGCGCAATTTGGGCGCTGGGTCTGCTGGTTAGCGCGGTGGCGATGCTCGGCGGTGCTGGTACGGCGAAAGCCATCAGCACCACGGCGGCGAAACTGGCGATGTTGCCGGATGCTGTCGCGCCGAAAGTGTTCAGCAAAGGGCTTCGTGCCACCCACCGCTATCGAGTGCCGGGCGCGAGAGAAGAAGCGCAACAGGCTTTCCCGCATGTGATGCAGCGTGCATTGCCGCAGCTTCGTTTAAGCCGCCTGAACGGCAGCAGCGAAACGCACGCCAGGCTGGATGCGCTGATGGCGATCATGACCTCGCTCAGCGACACCTGCGTGCTCTCGCGTAGCGGAATGCACGGCCTGGAAACCATGCAAAACGGCGCGCGTTCTGTCCTGCTGGCTGGCGGCACCGCACAGCCCGAAGGGCGCGAGGCGCTGGCAAAGCTGGATGCACAAATGCTGGCGCTCAACGCTTCACCGGGCGGCGCTGCCGACCTGCTGGCCGCCACGCTGTTTCTCGACCGTATTGACGCGTCTTCCGCGCCTTATTTACCGAATTAAGAGGATGTTATGGAACACATTACGATCTCTTTGCCTGCCAGCCGCACACTAAGCGGCAAAGCACTGGCAGGCGTTGTGGGCTCCGGGGATATGGAGGTGTTATTCACCGCCGACCAGGAGAAAACCCTGACAATTGATATCACCACCTCGGTGGACAACAGCCGCGCCCGTTGGGAAGCGCTGTTCAACCGCCTGAGCCTTGTGAGCGAACTGCCATCCGGCAAGCTGGTTGTCCACGATTTTGGTGCAACACCGGGCGTGGCTCGCATTCGTATCGAACAGGTCTTTGAGGAGGTGAGCTATGCGTGATGACCGCAGTTTTATCGAATTAAAAGCACGTCAGCGTGCGCACGCGCTGCTGGATGACGGCAGCTATCGCGAACTGCTGGACCCGTTCGAAGGCATTGTTTCACCGTGGCTTGGGCCGCAGGGCATCGTGCCGCAGGCCGATGACGGCATGGTTGTCGCCAAAGGCACCATCAACGGTCAACCGGCCGTGGTTGTGGCGATTGAAGGCGCGTTCCAGGGCGGCAGCATGGGCGAAGTCTCCGGTGCCAAAATGGCGGCGGCGCTTGAACTGGCGGCGGAAGATAACCGTAACGGTATCCCAACACAGGCCGTACTTTGCCTCGAAACCGGTGGTGTGCGTTTACAGGAAGCTAACCTCGGCCTGGCGGCAATTGCCGATATCCATGCCGCGATTGTTGACCTGCGCCGTTATACCCCGGTGATCGGGATTGTCGCCGGTACCGTAGGTTGCTTCGGCGGGATGTCTATCGCTGCTGCGCTTTGCAGCTATCTGATTGTCACCCGCGAAGCGCGTCTCGGCCTGAACGGCCCGCAGGTTATCGAACAGGAAGCCGGGATTGCCGAATATGACTCCCGCGATCGTCCGTTTATCTGGAGCATGACCGGTGGCGAAGTGCGTTATGAAAGCGGGCTGGTCGATGCGCTGGTGGGCGACGGCGTTAACGCGGTGAAAGCGGCGATGAACGACGCGATTGCTAAAGGCGTACCGGCGAAACATCGCACCGATAATTACGACTGGTATCTGAATCGCCTGACGAATTTCGACACCCGCAAACAGGCTGATTCTGAACAGATTAAAGCGCTTTTTGCCCGGGAGGTGAAATGATGAGTAACTCAGTAAGCCGTGGGGCATTGTGGCTGGAAAAACTGGCCCCGAACGCACAACGCGTACAAGGTCTTTGCCCGTCAGTCCAGGCGGCTGATGGCGAAATTAATGGGGAAGCAGTACGTTTTGTGGCAGTTGTTCCCGATGCCAATAACCACTTCCCACGCGCGGCAAAAGGCGAAGTGGGCCTGCTTGAAGGCTGGACGCTGGCGAAAGTGGTCAGCGAAACGGTCGCCGCCGATGCCGATAAAGCGGTTAAACGCCCGATTATCGCGGTGATTGATGTGCCGAGCCAGGCCTATGGCCGTCGTGAAGAAGCGTTCGGTATTCACCAGGCGCTGGCCGGTGCTGCAGGGGCGTATGCCAATGCGCGTCTGGCGGGCCACCCGGTGATTGGTTTGATTGTCGGTAAAGCGATGTCTGGTGCGTTTCTGGCGCACGGCTATCAGGCTAACCAACTGATTGCCTTCAATGATTCCGGCGTGTTGATTCACGCGATGGGCAAAGAGTCTGCCGCGCGTATCACCCTGCGTACCGTTGAAGCGCTGGAAAAACTGGCGGCGACCATTCCGCCGATGGCGTATGACATCAGCAACTACGCCACGCTGGGCCTGCTGGCGAAACTGCTGGATATCAGCAACCCGGATGCCCCAACCGATAACGATCTGACGCAGGTGAACAACACGCTGCAACAGGCCATCAAAGACGCTCGTCAGGACACCTCGCTGAAAAATCGCCTGGGTGCTGACAACCGCCGCAGTTCGGCGCTCGTTCGTGAACGTATGCGCGCCAGCTGGTAAGTAAAAAGAGACCTGCCAGAGTCAACCCCGTGGGCACAGCCGCTGCGCCCACCGGGAGTCTGCACTCTGAAAATAATAACCATCGCGTCAGTGACTTTTCTTTTTAACTACAGGTGATTTATGACTTACGTAATTATTCATGCCCTTGCACCGATTTTCGTGATCATGCTACTGGGATTCTGGGCAGGTAAGGCCAAAATGGTCGATAACAAGAATGTTTCCCTGCTTAATATTTTTGTCATGGATTTCGCACTGCCTGCCGCGCTGTTCAGCGCCACCGTACAAACTCCGTGGGCCGGGATTGTCGCTCAGTCGCCGCTGATTGTGGTACTGACCCTGGCGATGTGGATTATCTACGCGGCTATCTACTTCATGGCCGTGAAAGTCTTCAATAAATCGCCGCAGGATGCTGCCGTGCTGACGCTGACCGTCGCACTGCCGAACTACGCCGCGCTTGGCCTGCCGATTCTGGGCAGTGTGCTGGGTGAAACCCCGGCGACCTCGCTGTCTGTGGCGGTCTCTATTGCCTGTGGTTCCGTACTGATGACGCCGTTCTGCCTGCTGATTCTGGAACGTGAAAAAGCGCGTGCCGAAGGCGGTAACAGCGGTAATACCCTTTCAATGCTTCCGGTGTTGATGTGGCGCTCGCTGAAAAAACCGATCGTCATGGGCCCGTTGCTGGGGGTGATCCTCTCCGCAATTGGCATCAAAATGCCGGAAATGCTGCTGGCGTCGATTAAACCGCTGGGCCTGTCGGCAACCGCTGCGGCGCTGTTCCTGACCGGGGTGATCCTCTCTGCGCGTAAACTGCAAATCAACACCATGGTCATTAGTGCGACTATCGCCAAACTGCTGATTCAGCCGTTTATCGCATGGGGTATCGTGCTGGCGTTTGGCCTGCATGGTTCTGTCGCCATCACTGCTATTCTGATGATTGCACTCTCTGCCGGTTTCTTCGGCGTGGTATTCGGTAACCGATTTGGCGTGCAATCGCCGGATGCGGAAGCGGTGCTGCTGCTGAGTTCGGTTCTGTGTATCCTGTCGCTGCCGCTGTTTATCTCGCTGACTTCAGGAATCTAAGTTATGACCACGACATTACGCCCGCACGACCTTATCTGGCTTAATTCCCGCGATGCGCTGGAATCCGTAACAGAGGAGTGGGTAGACGGTATCTGGCATACCGGTCTGCCGGTGGTGGTGCGGCGTGATGTTGATGCGCAGGGGCGCATCCCGGTTGGGGTGCGCGGAATGCGTCGAGACCAGCGTGCCGCAGGGTGGGTTAAACGAGAATCTGTCGTTCGCGTATGCACGCCTGAATCGCTGGTCAATCCCCTCGAATTACTCCGTTCTCCGTTTGTTTCACAGCCTCCCGTACAACTGGCGTTAATGCTGGCCCAACAACGCTGGCCGTGGACGTGGGGCGTCACCGGCAGTACCGGTTATGCGCTGGCAACGGGCATCCCGGTGATCCATGCCGCCAGCGATCTGGATCTGTTGATCCGCGCGCCTGAGCCGTTAACACGCGATGCGCTACAGCGCTGGCAGCAGCAACTGACGGGCGCGCTGTGCCGCGCTGACACCCAGGTGGAAACACCGGAAGGCGCGTTTGCGCTGGCGGAGTGGCTGCGCGATGGCAAAGCGCTGCTGAAAACCAGCCAGGGGCCGCGACTTGTTCGCTCCCCCTGGAGCAGGGAGGAATAATGAAAATTCTGTTTACCTTTCCCGGCCAGGGCACGCAGCATCCCGGCATGTTGCAACACCTGCCCGGTGATGAACTGGCGCAAGCCCGTGAAGTGCTGGGCGATGAGGCGCTGACGCTGGATACGCCCGATGCGCTGAAACATACGCGCGCGGTACAGCTGTCGCTGCTGATTGCGGGCGTTGCCTGGGCGCGTGAGCTGGAGCGGCGTGATGTTGCGCCGGATATCGTCAGCGGTTTGTCGATTGGCGCGTATCCTGCCGCCGTGGTAGCGGGGGCGCTGGATTTCCGTGATGCGCTGACGCTGGTGGCGCTGCGTGGTGATTTGATGGAGCAGGCGTATCCCCACGGTTACGGGTTAACGGCGATTATGGGGTTAACCCTGAGCCAGGTTGAGCCGTTGCTGGAGGGGACGGGAACGTACATCGCCAATCTCAATGCCGAAACCCAGACGGTGATTGCCGGGCCGGATGAAGGCATGGCCATCGTTGCAAAACGCGCGATGGCGAAGGGCGCAACCAAAGCGCCGCGCCTGGCGGTAAGCGTACCGTCGCACTGTGAACTGCTGGCGCAACCGGCGCAGAAGCTGGTGCAGGCATTTAACGGTGTGATGCTTAAGCGTCCGCGTTATGCGTATCTGAGTGGCAGCACCGGGCGCGTATTGTGGCAGCCGGAACGCATCGCTGATGATTTAGCAATGAACATGGCGCGCACCGTGCGCTGGCAGGAGGCGGTCATTTCCGCTAATGAACGCGAAGCGCGGCTGGCGATTGAGATGCCGCCGGGCGGTATTTTGACCTGCTTAACGCGTCAGGCCGCGTGGGAAGGCGAGTCGATTTCGCTGGAGCGTAGCGGCGTGGATGTGGCAGTGCATCTGGCACAGCGGTTGCGCCAGGCCGGATAATGCCTGATGCGCTTATCAGGCCTACGGGGCCGTGTGGCCGTGTGGGATTTCTTCCAGGCTCCGCGCGTACATGCGTCCTTCAGCGGCGAGGGCGCGGAGGTTTGGATCCTGCTCGCGGTTGCGGCTGAACACGATCGCGATGAGCTGCTGCATCTGGTACGGCTGCGACAACTTCAGCAACTGTACTGAACTCTCATACACCTTCTTCATACGCCCCGGCATCAGGGTAAAACCGACTCCTGCCTGCACTAAACTCAACATCGAGAAAATATCATTCACCCTTGTCACGATCTCCGGTTCAAACCCGGCGATATGAAACGCTTCCTGAAAACCGGCGTAGGTGGCAAACCCTTCCGCCAGCGAGACAAACTTCTGGTCACGATAATCACGCAGATCGGCGAGTGAGTCGGTATTCAGCGAGGCTGAGGCAGGCGCGGCGAGAAAAATATCATCGTGGAACAGCGGCAGCACTTCCATGTTGTTGCGGTCGATATCGCTCTCAGAGATAGAGATGATGATTGCATCCAGCGTGCCGTCTTCCAGCATATGCAGCAAGGTGTCGTTAGAGCCCATTGTGAGGTCAAGCTCCAGATCCGGACGCCGCAATTTCATCCCCATGATCAGGCGCGGCACGGTTTCCAGTGTCAGTGAATAGAGCGTGCCGACGCGCAGACGCCCCTGACCAACACCCGCCGTTTTACGCGCCTCTTCCAGACCGCGCGCCATCAACTGGGTCACTTCCTGGCAATACTCCAGCAGCGTCCAGGCCGCCGGAAGTGCGACGAGATTGCGGCCTTTATGGATGAACAACGGACAACGAACATTCTCTTCCAGCGTGTGCAGCGCGCGATGCACGCTTACGCCGCTGAGTTCCAGCGCTTCAGCAGTCCGCGCGATATTGCCCTTCTCCATAAAGGTCATGAAGATGGCCAGCTTGCGGAATGTGATGTCGTTGGTCGTGACCGGGTTCATGGTGTGTCGCCTTTATTCGCTCTGAAGCATCGCTTCCAGTTGTTCCTGCGCGTCCAGCCAGGCCATCTCTGCGTCTTCCAGCCCTGCTTTTGCCTGCGCCTGCTGTTGCAGACATTCGGTCAGTTCAGCTTTGCGGCTCTGATCGTAAAGGTCGCTGTCGCCCAGTTTCTCTTCAGCGCTGGCAAGCTGCGCGTTGAGTTTCTCCATCTCTTTTTCCAGGCGGGCGATCTCCTTGCGCAGTGGCTGCGTAAGCGTACGCAGCTCGGCTTCACGACGTTTCTGATCTTTACGTGCCTGGGCGCTGTTGACGTTATCTTTCGGTGCGTCCTCTGCCTGCGCTTCTTGTTTTTGCGAATCGCTCAGCCACTTCTGATAATCCTCCAGGTCGCCGTCGAACGGTTCGACTTTGCCATCGTGCACCAGATAGAGATCATCGGTGGTCGAGCGCAGCAGGTGACGGTCGTGCGAGACAACGACCAGTGCGCCTTCAAACTCAATCAATGCTTCAGTCAACGCCTGACGCATATCGAGGTCAAGGTGGTTGGTTGGTTCATCGAGCAGCAGCAGGTTCGGGCGCTGCCAGACGATTAACGCCAGCACCAGGCGTGCTTTTTCGCCGCCGGAGAAACGCCCGGTTGGCTCGCTCACTTTGTCGCCCTGGAAGCCGAAACCGCCGAGGTAGTCACGCAGCTTCTGCTCTAACTCCTGCGGCGCTAAGCGCGCGAGATGTTGAATTGGGGATTCATCGGCACGCAGGAACTCCAGTTGATGCTGAGCAAAGTAGCCAAGCTTAATGCCTTTCGCCAGACCAATCTCGCCGCTTATTGGGGCAAGTTCCCCCGCCAGCATTTTAATCAGCGTCGATTTACCCGCGCCGTTACGCCCAAGCAGGCCAATGCGTGAGCCGGGTACCAGATTCAGTTTAATAGAGTCGAGAATAATGCGCTCGCCGTAGCCCGCGCTGACTTTCTCCATTTTAAGAAGCGGGCTTGGCAGGCTTTCTGGCGCGCGGAAACTAAAGTGGAACGGGTTATCGACGTGCGCCGGGGCGATAAGCTCCATACGTTCCAGCATTTTTACGCGGCTTTGTGCCTGTTTCGCTTTGCTGGCTTTGGCTTTAAAGCGGTCGATGAAGCTTTGCAGATGCGCGACGCGCTGCTGCTGGCTTTCATAGGTGGCCTGCTGCTGGGCAAGACGCGTAGCACGCTGACGCTCAAAGGAGCTGTAGTTCCCGGTGTACTCGAACATCGACTGCTGTTCGATATGAATAATTTTGTCGACGATCGGATCGAGGAAGTCGCGGTCATGGGAAATCAGGATCAGCGTGCCCTGATAGCTCTTCAGCCATTTCTCCAGCCAGATAACCGCGTCAAGATCGAGGTGGTTGGTCGGTTCATCAAGCAGCAGTAAATCGGAACGGCAAATCAGCGCCTGCGCCAGGTTTAAACGCATACGCCAACCGCCCGAAAAGTCGCTGACCGGGTTGTTCAACTGCTCATTACTGAAGCCAAGACCATGCAGCAGACTGGACGCACGTGAGCGGATGGTCCACGCGTCGATGGCGTCCAGCTTTCCGTGTACGGTGGCGATGGCGTGGCCATCGTTGCGCTCGTTGGCGGCATTCAGTTGCGCTTCAAGCTGACGATATTCGCGATCGCCGTCAATAACATACTCCAGCGCGGGCTCCGCAAGGGCAGGCGTTTCCTGATTCACCCAGGCCAGTTGCCAGTTGCCAGGGAAGGTAAAGCTACCGCCATCGGCGCTTAACTCGTTCTTCAATAACGCCAGCAGCGTGGATTTGCCGCAGCCGTTTTTCCCCACCAGGCCGACTTTTTGCCCTGGGTTGATGGTGGCCGTTGCGTTGTCCAGCAGGACGCGCACGCCGCGTCGAATTTGTAACGAGGAGAAAACAATCATAAGGCGCCGTATGTTCTGGGTATGTTAAATTGTCATTGTGATAATGTAATGTGGTGAGCGAATCGCCACACCGGGCCGCAATGGTAGCCCAAAATGATGACGATACACAAAATCATTCCTGCTGCGCGTGCGCCCGGAAATGATAAACGGAGGGGAATGATGTCGCAGACGCCGAAAGTATTGCTGCTGTATGCCCATCCGGAATCACAGGACTCGGTAGCGAACCGGGTTTTGCTCAAACCTGCCACGCAGCTGAGCAACGTGACCGTGCATGACTTGTACGCAAACTATCCTGATTTTTTTATTGATATCCCGCGTGAACAGGCGCTACTGCGCGAGCACGAGGTGATTGTGTTCCAGCATCCGCTTTATACCTACAGTTGCCCGGCGCTGCTTAAAGAGTGGCTCGACCGGGTGCTCAGCCGCGGCTTTGCCAGCGGGGTGGGGGGCAACCAACTGGCGGGAAAGTACTGGCGTAGCGTCATTACTACAGGTGAACCGGAAAGCGCCTACCGTTATGACGCGCTGAACCGCTACCCGATGAGCGATATTTTACGTCCCTTTGAACTGACCGCGGCGATGTGTCGCATGCACTGGATGAATCCGATGATCATCTACTGGGCTCGCCGTCAATCGCCGGAAGCGCTGGCGAGCCATGCGAGAGCCTATGGCGAGTGGCTCGCCTCACCGATTGCACCAGGAGGCCGCTGATGGAAGGTTCGGATCTGTTACTGGCCGGTGTGCTGTTTCTGTTTGCCGCGGTGGTGGCGGTGCCGCTCGCTGCCCGTTTGGGCATTGGCGCAGTACTGGGCTACCTGCTGGCGGGGATTGCTATCGGCCCGTGGGGGCTGGGTTTTATCAGCGACGTCGATGAAATTCTTCATTTTTCGGAGTTAGGTGTCGTCTTTCTGATGTTTATTATCGGGCTTGAACTGAACCCGGCCAAGCTCTGGCAACTCCGGCGACCTATCTTCGGTATTGGTGCGGCACAAGTCATGTTGAGTGCATTTATCCTCGGCGGCCTGTTGCTGCTGACGGATTTCTCCTGGCAAGCGGCGGTGATTGGCGGGCTGGGCCTGGCGATGTCGTCAACGGCGATGGCGTTGCAACTGATGCGTGAGAAGGGGATGAACCGTAGTGAATCGGGGCAACTCGGTTTTTCGGTGCTGCTGTTTCAGGATTTAGCGGTGATCCCCGCGCTGGCGCTGGTACCTCTGCTGGCGGGATCGGGCGATGACCATTTTGACTGGATGTCCATCGGCATGAAGGTGCTGGTGTTTGGTGGTGTACTGATTGGTGGACGCTATCTGTTGCGTCCGGTGTTCCGCTTTATTGCGGCGTCGGGCGTGCGTGAAGTGTTTACGGCGGCGACGCTTCTGTTGGTGTTGGGCTCCGCACTGTTTATGGATGCGCTGGGGCTGTCGATGGCTCTCGGAACGTTTATCGCCGGGGTGCTGCTGGCGGAAAGTGAATATCGCCATGAACTGGAAACAGCAATCGAGCCCTTTAAGGGCTGCTGCTGGGGCTGTTCTTTATTTCTGTGGGCATGGCGCTCAATCTTGGCGTGCTCTACACCCACATTCTGTGGGTGGTCGGCAGTGTGGTGGTGCTGGTGGCAGTGAAAACGCTGGTGCTGTATGTGCTGGCGCGACTGCATGGACTGCGTAGCTCCGAGCGGATGCAGTTCGCTGGCGTACTCAGCCAGGGGGGGGAGTTCGCGTTTGTGCTTTTTTCCGCCGCATCGAGCGTGAAGCTGTTTAAAGGCGACCAGATGGCGCTGCTGCTGGTGACCGTAACCCTGTCAATGATGACCACACCACTGCTGATGAAAACAATCGACCGTGTGCTGTCGCGCCGCTTCAACGGCCCGGAAGAAGAAGAGGAAGCGCCGTGGGTGGAAGACGATAAGCCGCAGGTGATTGTGGTTGGCTTTGGCCGTTTTGGTCAGGTGATTGGTCGTTTGCTGATGGCGAACAAGCTGCGCATCACCGTGCTGGAGCGCGATATCAGTGCGGTAAACCTGATGCGAAAATATGGCTATAAGGTCTACTACGGCGACGCGACGCAGGTTGAGTTACTGCGTTCTGCCGGTGCGGAGCAGGCGCAGTCGATAGTCATCACCTGTAACGACCCGGAGGACACCATGAAGCTGGTGGAAATCTGCCAGCAGCATTTTCCTCACCTTAATATTATGGCGCGTGCCCGGGGACGTGTGGAAGCGCACGAACTGCTGCAGGCGGGCGTGTTACAGTTTTCCCGTGAGACCTTTTCCAGCGCGCTGGAACTGGGGCGTAAGGCGCTCATCTCGACGGGAATGCATCCGCATCAGGCACAGCGGGCGCAACTGCACTTCCGTCGCCTCGATATGCGGATGCTGCGTGAACTGATGCCGGTGCATAGCGATACACAGCAGATTTCGCGCGTACGGGAAGCCCGGCGTGAACTGGAAGAAATCTTCCAGCGAGAGATGCAACAAGAGCGACGCCAACTGGATGGCTGGGACGAATTTGAATAAAAGGTGAAGTATGGCGGTACGTAAACGGTTTATCGCGGGCGCGAAATGCCCGGCGTGTCAGGCGCAGGATTCCATGGCCATGTGGCGCGAAAATAATGTTGATATTGTTGAATGTGTTAAGTGCGGTCATCAGATGCGGGAAGCGGATAAAGAAGCGCGCGAGCACGTTCGCAAAGATGAGCAAGTGATTGGCATTTTTCATCCCGACTAGCGTTATCGCTCGCCTTTTTTTAAGCTAAGGGGTACACGGGTGCAGAATTCCGCTACAATCTGCGCCACTATTCTTCCCTTGCTCAGGAGATATCATGAAAGTAGCAAAAGACCTGGTGGTCAGCCTGGCCTATCAGGTACGTACAGAAGACGGTGTGTTGGTTGATGAGTCTCCGGTAAGTGCGCCGCTGGACTATCTGCATGGTCACGGTTCCCTGATCTCTGGCCTGGAAACAGCGCTGGAAGGTCACGAAGTTGGCGATAAATTCGATGTGGCTGTCGGCGCGAACGACGCTTACGGTCAGTATGACGAAAACCTGGTGCAGCGCGTTCCTAAAGACGTGTTCATGGGCGTTGACGAACTGCAGGTTGGCATGCGCTTCCTGGCAGAAACTGACCAGGGCCCGGTTCCGGTTGAAATCACTGAAGTTGAAGACGATCACGTTGTGGTTGATGGTAACCACATGCTGGCGGGTCAGAATCTGAAATTTAACGTGGAAGTTGTGGCTATCCGTGAAGCTACCGAAGAAGAACTGGCTCATGGCCACGTTCACGGTGCGAACGGTCACGACCACGATCACGATCATGGCCACGATGGTTGCTGCGGCGGCCACGGTCACGACCATGGTCACGAACACGGTAAAGGCGGTTGTGGTAACGGCGGTTGCGGTTGCCATTAATTTAGCCTTCGCCGGACAAGGGGCTTGCACCGCTATCCGGCAACAAAAAAGCGGGAATAATCCCGCTTTTTTTACGTCTTAATAGTGAGGCGGTGGCGTCTCTTCTGACTGAGACGCGATGTGCGATGGCTGACTGGCCTTCAGTTTTTCCGTCAGTAACCGCAGATGTTCACGTAGCTTCGACATTTCCAGCTCATGCTGGGTGACCGTCTGGTTAAGATCTTCAATGGTGATCTCCTGAAACGCCAGGCGGCTTTCAAGTTCTTCCATCCGCGCTTCAATACTCATTTCTTGCATCATTAACCTCTTCGCTGTTAGTTCCGGCGTACTTCCCGGTGCCGCGGATTCTACTTAACTTTCGGCACCCACGCAGCATTCCTTCGTCAAGGGGGAAACTAATTTAAACAAAAATAGTCTGAAAAGTGTCGAGAATCAGGAGCGTTCGTATGTAGATTTGTTCTGCAAGGCTATATAGTACGCTTCTCACTTAGTAAATCTTGGGGCGAGAGGCCCCGGCCCTGGAGAGATGGATGAAATCACTGTTTAAAGTAACGCTTCTGGCAACCACGATGGCCGTTGCACTGAATGCGCCGCTGGCGTTTGCCGCTGACTCCGCGAAAACCGCAGCAGCCGCAGAAAGCAAATCCGCTTTCAAAAACGACGACCAGAAATCCGCCTATGCACTGGGTGCATCGCTGGGTCGTTACATGGAAAACTCCCTGAAAGAACAGGAAAAACTGGGCATCAAACTGGATAAAGATCAGCTGATCGCCGGTGTTCAGGATGCGTTTGCTGATAAGAGCAAACTGTCCGATCAGGAAATCGAGCAAACACTGCAGGCTTTCGAAGCGCGCGTGAAGTCTTCCGCTCAGGCGAAGATGGAAAAAGACGCCGCAGATAACGAAGCGAAAGGTAAAGAGTACCGCGCGAAATTTGCTAAAGAAAAAGACGTGAAAACCTCGTCTACTGGTCTGCTCTACAAAGTAGAGAAAGCGGGTACCGGTAGCGCGCCGACCGATAGCGACACCGTGGTGGTCAACTACAAAGGTACGCTTATCGACGGTAAAGAGTTCGATAACTCTTATACCCGTGGCGAACCGCTCTCCTTCCGTCTTGATGGCGTGATCCCAGGCTGGACTGAAGGCCTGAAAAACATCAAGAAAGGTGGCAAAATCAAACTGGTTATCCCACCAGATCTGGCTTACGGTAAAACCGGCGTTCCGGGGATCCCGGCTAACTCCACCCTGGTCTTCGACGTTGAACTGTTAGACGTTAAGCCAGCACCAAAAGCGGACGCGAAAGCTGACGCTGCGCCAGCTGAGAAAGCGGCAACCGCAGATAAAAAATAAGAGTCTGACCGCCGCCGCCCACTGGGCGGCGGCTTTTTATTACCTGCCTGATATAATTAATGCTGGAAAGCGCCTGATGCGCGTATTACTTTAGATCCCCCTATTAGTGATGAGCCTGCCCTGACAACATAACGACAGGCTCCTGAAAAGGAGTGCTTTTTTACATGTCCAGGTCGCTTTTAACCAACGAAACCAGTGAACTTGATTTACTGGATCAACGTCCTT
Organism: Pseudocitrobacter faecalis; assembly: GCF_965231525.1. Lineage (NCBI taxonomy): Bacteria > Pseudomonadati > Pseudomonadota > Gammaproteobacteria > Enterobacterales > Enterobacteriaceae > Pseudocitrobacter > Pseudocitrobacter faecalis. The sequence continues at coordinate 4,873,692 of NZ_CBDDNJ010000002.1, forward strand.
TCGATAAAACCGATTTCGAGATCCTGAAGTCCTACGAAGCGGTCGTGGACGGGTTAGCGATGCTCATTGGTTCCCATTGTGAAATTGTGCTGCATTCTTTGCAGGACCTGAAGTGCTCGGCCATTCGAATCGCTAACGGTGAACATACCGGGCGGAAAATCGGCTCGCCGATTACCGACCTGGCCCTGCGTATGCTGCACGATATGACCGGCGCAGATAGCAGTGTTTCCAAATGCTATTTTACTCGTGCCAAAAGTGGAGTGCTGATGAAGTCCGTAACTATCGCGATTCGCAACCGCGAACAACGCGTTATCGGGCTGCTGTGCATCAACATGAATCTTGATGTGCCTTTCTCCCAAATCATGAATACCTTTATTCCGCCGGAAACGCCGGAAGTGAACTCGCAGGTTAACTTTGCCTCTTCGGTTGAAGACCTGGTGACCCAAACGCTGGAGTTCACGATTGAAGAGGTGAATGCCGATCGCAACGTTTCCAATAACGCTAAAAATCGCCAGATCGTGCTTAACCTTTACGAGAAAGGAATCTTTGATATCAAGGATGCGATTAATCAGGTGGCCGACCGCCTGAACATCTCCAAACACACGGTGTATCTCTACATCCGCCAGTTCAAGAGCGGCGACTTTGTGGGGCAAGATAAGTAATGCGTTTTGCCATCATGGTGACCGGCCCGGCTTACGGAACGCAACATGCCAGCAGTGCGCTGCAGTTTGCGCAGGCGGTGCTGAGCGAAGGTCACGAGCTTGCCTGCGTGTTCTTTTATCGCGAGGGCGTCTACAACGCCAATCAGCTTACAGCACCTGCCAGCGATGAGTTTGACGTGGTGCGTGGCTGGCAGAGGCTGCATGATGAACAGGGTGTCGAGCTGCATATTTGCGTGGCGGCGGCATTACGTCGCGGTGTGACGGACGAAACCGAAGCGAAAAATCTGTCGCTGCCAGGTTTTAATCTTCAGCCGGGCTTCTCTCTGAGCGGGCTGGGGGCGCTGGCGCAAGCTTCGCTGACCTGCGATCGCATGGTGCAGTTCTGATGAAACGTGTCGCTTTTATTTTTTCGACGGCGCCGCACGGGAGCGCTTCTGGCCGTGAAGGGCTTGATGCCCTGCTGGCCGCCTCCGCATTAAGCGAAGACCTCGGTGTATTTTTCATTGGCGACGGGGTGTTTCAGCTACTGAACGAGCAAAAGCCGTCAGCGGTGCTGGCGCGCGATTACATCGCGACCTTTAAGCTGATGTCGCTCTACGATATTGAGAATGTCTGGATGTGCGCGGCGTCGCTGCGGGAGCGCGGCTTAGGTGCGTCCACGACCTTTGTCACCGATGTCGAGTTGCTGGAGCCTGATGCGCTCCGTCAGCAGCTTGATGGCTATGATGTGATTCTCCGCTTCTGAGGCGTCTATGCTGCATACCTTAAGTATTTCTCCCTGGCATACGGACATGAACGCGCTGATGCGCGTGCTGAAAGAGGGGGATGATTTGCTGCTTCGTGCTGATGGCGTGGTGGCTGCAATTGAAGGCAGCCGCTTTCTTGATATCCTCCGTTCCGCCCCCATATCCCTTCACGTGCTGCAAGAAGATGTTGAAGCGCGTGGGCTATGTGGTCAAATTTCGAACAGTGTCGTCAGGGTTAGCTATACTGACTTCGTCAGGCTGGCGGTAAAACATGCGTCTCAGATGGCCTGGTAGATGCCAGGTTGTTGTATATTTCTTGACACCTTTTCGACACCGCCCTAAAATTCTGCGTCCTCATATTATATGAGGCGATTTATTACGTGTTTACGAAGCAAAAGCTAAAACCAGGAGCTATTTAATGGCAACAGTTAACCAGCTGGTTCGCAAACCACGTGCTCGCAAAGTTGCAAAAAGCAACGTGCCTGCACTGGAAGCCTGCCCGCAGAAACGTGGCGTATGTACTCGTGTATATACTACCACTCCTAAAAAACCGAACTCCGCACTGCGTAAAGTTTGCCGTGTTCGTCTGACTAACGGTTTTGAAGTGACCTCCTACATCGGTGGTGAAGGTCATAACCTGCAGGAGCACTCCGTGATCCTGATCCGTGGCGGTCGTGTAAAAGACCTTCCGGGTGTTCGTTACCACACCGTTCGTGGTGCGCTTGACTGCTCCGGCGTTAAAGACCGTAAGCAAGCTCGCTCCAAGTATGGCGTGAAGCGTCCTAAGGCTTAATGGTTCTCCGTTAAGTAAGGCCAAACGTTTTAAATTAATGTCAAACTAAACTCTTTGAGTTTTGGACAATCCTGAATTAACAACGGAGTATTTCCATGCCACGTCGTCGCGTCATTGGTCAGCGTAAAATCCTGCCGGATCCTAAGTTCGGATCAGAACTGCTGGCTAAATTTGTAAATATCCTGATGGTAGATGGTAAAAAATCTACTGCAGAAACTATCGTATACAGCGCGCTGGAGACCCTGGCTCAGCGTTCTGGTAAAAATGAACTGGAAGCTTTCGAAGTAGCTCTCGAAAACGTGCGCCCGACTGTCGAAGTTAAGTCTCGCCGCGTTGGTGGTTCTACTTATCAGGTACCAGTTGAAGTCCGTCCGGTCCGCCGTAATGCTCTGGCAATGCGTTGGATCGTTGAAGCTGCTCGTAAACGCGGTGATAAATCCATGGCTCTGCGCCTGGCGAACGAACTCACTGATGCTGCAGAGAACAAAGGTACTGCAGTTAAGAAACGTGAAGACGTTCACCGTATGGCCGAAGCCAACAAGGCGTTCGCACACTACCGTTGGTAATCCCTTCGGAGTATTAGTCACCAGGCGGGCGCTTCAGCGAAGCAGCCCGCTTTGGGTTACTTAACTGAACGCCTAAAAAGATAAACGAGGAATCAAATGGCTCGTACAACACCCATCGCACGCTACCGTAACATCGGTATCAGTGCGCACATCGACGCCGGTAAAACCACCACTACCGAACGTATTCTGTTCTACACCGGTGTAAACCATAAAATCGGTGAAGTTCATGACGGCGCCGCTACCATGGACTGGATGGAGCAGGAGCAGGAACGTGGTATTACCATCACTTCCGCAGCGACTACTGCATTCTGGTCTGGTATGGCTAAGCAGTATGAACCGCATCGCGTAAACATCATCGACACCCCGGGGCACGTTGACTTCACAATCGAAGTAGAACGTTCCATGCGTGTTCTTGATGGTGCGGTAATGGTTTACTGCGCAGTCGGTGGTGTTCAGCCACAGTCTGAAACCGTATGGCGTCAGGCTAACAAATATAAAGTTCCGCGCATCGCGTTCGTTAACAAAATGGACCGTATGGGCGCTAACTTCCTGAAAGTTGTTGGTCAGATCAAAACCCGTCTGGGCGCGAACCCGGTTCCGCTGCAGCTGGCAATTGGTGCTGAAGAACATTTCACCGGTGTTGTTGACCTGGTGAAAATGAAAGCCATCAACTGGAACGATGCAGACCAGGGCGTTACCTTCGAATACGAAGATATCCCTGCTGACATGGTTGAACTGGCCAACGAATGGCACCAGAACCTGCTGGAATCCGCTGCTGAAGCTTCTGAAGAGCTGATGGAGAAATACCTGGGTGGTGAAGAACTGACTGAAGAAGAGATCAAAACTGCTCTGCGTCAGCGTGTTCTGAACAACGAAATCATCCTGGTAACCTGTGGTTCTGCGTTCAAGAACAAAGGTGTTCAGGCGATGCTGGATGCGGTAATTGATTACCTGCCATCCCCAATCGATGTTCCGGCGATCAACGGTATCCTGGACGACGGTAAAGACACGCCGGCTGAGCGTCACGCAAGTGATGACGAGCCGTTCGCTGCTCTGGCGTTCAAAATTGCTACCGACCCGTTCGTAGGTAACCTGACCTTCTTCCGTGTGTACTCCGGTGTGGTTAACTCTGGTGATACCGTACTGAACTCCGTGAAAGCTGCACGTGAGCGTTTCGGTCGTATCGTTCAGATGCACGCTAACAAACGTGAAGAGATCAAAGAAGTTCGCGCGGGCGATATCGCTGCTGCAATCGGTCTGAAAGACGTAACCACTGGTGACACGCTGTGTGATCAAGATGCGCCGATCATTCTGGAACGTATGGAATTCCCTGAGCCGGTAATCTCCATCGCAGTAGAACCGAAAACCAAAGCTGACCAGGAAAAAATGGGTCTGGCTCTGGGTCGTCTGGCTAAAGAAGACCCGTCATTCCGCGTATGGACTGACGAAGAATCTAACCAGACCATCATCGCTGGTATGGGTGAGCTGCACCTCGACATCATCGTTGACCGTATGAAACGTGAATTCAACGTTGAAGCGAACGTCGGTAAACCTCAGGTTGCTTACCGCGAAGCGATTCGCGCGAAAGTAACCGATATCGAAGGTAAACACGCGAAACAGTCTGGTGGTCGCGGTCAGTATGGTCACGTCGTTATCGACATGTACCCGCTGGAGCCGGGCTCTAACCCGAAAGGTTACGAGTTCATCAACGACATCAAAGGTGGTGTAATTCCTGGCGAATACATCCCGGCCGTTGATAAAGGCATCCAGGAGCAGCTGAAGTCTGGTCCGCTGGCTGGTTATCCGGTTGTAGACATGGGTATTCGTCTGCACTTCGGTTCTTACCACGACGTTGACTCCTCTGAACTGGCGTTTAAACTGGCTGCTTCTATTGCCTTTAAAGAAGGCTTTAAGAAAGCAAAACCTGTTCTGCTTGAGCCTATCATGAAGGTTGAAGTAGAAACTCCGGAAGAGAACACTGGTGATGTTATCGGTGACTTGAGCCGTCGTCGCGGTATGCTGCGCGGTCAGGAATCTGAAGTAACTGGCGTTAAGATCCACGCTGAAGTTCCGCTGTCTGAAATGTTCGGATATGCAACTCAGCTGCGTTCTCTGACCAAAGGTCGTGCATCATACACCATGGAATTCCTGAAGTATGATGATGCGCCGAACAACGTTGCTCAGGCCGTAATCGAAGCCCGTGGTAAATAATCCCCGGGGTTAAAACCTAAGTCCCGTGCTCTCTCCTGAAGGGGAGAGCACTATAGTAAGGAATATAGCCGTGTCTAAAGAAAAATTTGAACGTACAAAACCGCACGTCAACGTTGGTACTATCGGCCACGTCGACCACGGTAAAACTACTCTGACCGCTGCAATCACCACCGTACTGGCTAAAACCTACGGCGGTGCTGCTCGTGCTTTCGACCAGATCGATAACGCACCGGAAGAAAAAGCTCGTGGTATCACCATCAACACTTCTCACGTTGAATATGACACCCCGACTCGCCACTACGCGCACGTAGACTGCCCGGGCCACGCCGACTATGTTAAAAACATGATCACCGGTGCTGCGCAGATGGACGGCGCGATCCTGGTTGTTGCTGCGACTGACGGCCCGATGCCGCAGACTCGTGAGCACATCCTGCTGGGTCGTCAGGTAGGCGTTCCGTACATCATCGTGTTCCTGAACAAATGCGACATGGTTGATGACGAAGAGCTGCTGGAACTGGTAGAAATGGAAGTTCGTGAACTTCTGTCTCAGTACGATTTCCCGGGCGACGACACGCCGATCGTTCGTGGTTCTGCTCTGAAAGCGCTGGAAGGCGAAGCAGAGTGGGAAGCGAAAATCATCGAACTGGCTGGCTTCCTGGATTCTTACATCCCGGAACCAGAGCGTGCGATTGACAAGCCGTTCCTGCTGCCGATCGAAGACGTATTCTCCATCTCCGGTCGTGGTACCGTTGTTACCGGTCGTGTAGAACGCGGTATCATCAAAGTTGGTGAAGAAGTTGAAATCGTTGGTATCAAAGAGACTGCTAAGTCTACCTGTACTGGCGTTGAAATGTTCCGCAAACTGCTGGACGAAGGCCGTGCGGGTGAGAACGTTGGTGTTCTGCTGCGTGGTATCAAACGTGAAGAAATCGAACGTGGTCAGGTACTGGCTAAGCCGGGTTCCATCAAGCCGCACACCAAATTCGAATCTGAAGTTTATATCCTGTCCAAAGATGAAGGCGGCCGTCATACTCCGTTCTTCAAAGGCTACCGTCCGCAGTTCTACTTCCGTACTACTGACGTGACTGGCACCATCGAACTGCCGGAAGGCGTAGAGATGGTAATGCCGGGCGACAACATCAAAATGGTTGTTACCCTGATCCACCCGATCGCGATGGACGACGGTCTGCGTTTCGCAATCCGTGAAGGCGGCCGTACCGTTGGCGCGGGCGTTGTTGCTAAAGTAATGAGCTAATTATTAATTAATTAGTTTTGAGCTTAAAAAGGGCGCTTCGGCGCCCTTTTTGCTGTCTGATACCTGCCTTCTTATTTATTTTAAAATGCGCCCCCGCTGCGTCATTTGTCATCTGCTATTGTAATCATAACTATTCTCATTTACACTCTGTTCATAAATTAAGCGGGAGTGATTATGTACGTTTGTTTGTGTAACGGTGTAAGCGATAAAAAAATTCGCCAGGCAGTTCGCCAGTTTCATCCACAATCTTTCCAGCAATTACGCAAATTTATACCCGTTGGAAATCAATGCGGTAAGTGCGTACGTGCGGCCCGCGAAGTGATGGAAGATGAATTAACGCAGATGCCGGAATATCAGGAAATCGCCTGAGCCCTATTCTTTTTTTGACATCCCTGTAGCCCGTTCTACGCTTCAATAAGTGGAAGCGGAGGGACTACATAATGAAAGGTGATGTTAAGGTTATAAATTATCTCAATAAATTATTGGGAAACGAGCTTGTCGCAATAAACCAATACTTTCTCCACGCGAGAATGTTCAAAAACTGGGGCCTGATGCGCCTCAATGACATTGAGTACCACGAATCAATTGATGAGATGAAACATGCCGATAAATATATCGAGCGTATTTTGTTTCTCGAGGGGATACCGAATCTTCAGGATCTTGGCAAACTGCAAATTGGCGAAGATGTGGAAGAGATGTTGCAATCGGATCTCCGCCTTGAGCTGGAAGGTGCGAAAGATTTACGTGAAGCCATTGCGTATACCGACAGTGTTCACGACTATGTGAGCCGCGATATGCTTATCAATATCCTCAGTGAAGAAGAGCATCATATCGACTGGCTCGAAACTGAGCTGGATCTGATCGGTAAAATTGGTCTGCAAAATTATCTGCAGTCACAAATTAAAGTCGAAGACTAAGTCACCCCAAGCCCGTATATGATGAAACCCGCTGCGGCCAGAAAAGGGCCGAAAGGCAGCGGGTTTTTTAGTGCCTGCCATTCACGCAGATGAAGCGCTGACAGGCTGATGAAAATCAGGGCCAACAACGTGGCAGTAAGAATCAGTTCCGGTAGCGCTTGCCAGCCATGCCACGCCCCCAGCGCGGCAAGAAATTTCACATCGCCATACCCTAATCCTTCCCGGTGACGCAGGCTTCGGTAACCCCAGTAAATCAGCGCAAAGGCAATGTATCCGCCGATGGCTCCCCACAATGATAAAGATAAACGTGCAGGATAAAAGCACAGATGATAAAGCACGCCACCCCATAAAAGCGGGCAGGTCAGGCGGTCAGGCAGGAGGCCGGTACGCCAGTCATGCCAGCTAAGCGCCAGAGTTAACAGCGTGTAGACAACGAAAAAGGGCAGGGGGGCATAAGACATACTCGCGTCCGGTAAATTATCCTGGCCAGGAGTGTGGCGAAGGCGCGTTCAGAGTGCAAAAGGCAAAAGACAGCAGTGCGAGGTGTTATCCGGCATTTCTTCATGGATGACATTATTTACCGGACGCAGTGCGCGCAGCGCCGCAAATTATCATGACTAATTTCTAAACACCCCTTGCTTCACGCTGGTATTTGCGTATAATACGCGGGCTTGTCTAATATTGACAGCGGTTCAATCTGAACCCGATGGCGCTTTTTGGTCATCAACAATGCCCCCAATTGGGGGGCTACGTAAGAACGGTTACACTCTCCCATCAATCGTAATGGGTTTGAGGAGTAATCATTTCGTCTATAAAATAATTGGAGCTCTGGTCTCATGCAGAACCAAAGAATCCGTATCCGCCTTAAAGCGTTTGATCATCGTCTGATCGATCAATCAACCGCGGAAATCGTCGAGACTGCCAAGCGCACTGGTGCGCAGGTTCGCGGTCCGATCCCGCTGCCGACCCGCAAAGAGCGCTTTACCGTTCTGATCTCTCCGCACGTTAACAAAGACGCGCGCGATCAGTACGAAATTCGCACTCACAAGCGTCTGGTTGACATCGTTGAGCCAACCGAGAAAACCGTTGATGCTCTGATGCGTCTGGACCTGGCTGCCGGTGTAGACGTGCAGATCAGCCTGGGTTAATCAGGTCATCGAGCGATTGAGAGGTTGATACAATGATTGGTTTAGTCGGTAAAAAAGTGGGTATGACCCGCATCTTCACTGAAGATGGCGTATCTATCCCAGTAACCGTAATCGAAGTTGAAGCAAACCGTGTTACTCAGGTTAAAGACCTGGCTAACGATGGCTATCGTGCTATTCAGGTTACCACCGGTGCTAAAAAAGCAAACCGTGTAACCAAGCCGGAAGCTGGCCATTTCGCTAAAGCTGGCGTAGAAGCTGGTCGCGGCCTGTGGGAATTCCGTCTGGCAGATGGTGAAGAATTCACTGTTGGTCAGAACATCAGCGTCGAGCTGTTTGCTGAAGTTAAAAAAGTTGACGTAACCGGTACCTCTAAAGGTAAAGGTTTTGCTGGTACCGTTAAGCGCTGGAACTTCCGTACCCAGGACGCTACTCACGGTAACTCCTTGTCTCACCGCGTTCCGGGTTCTATCGGTCAGAACCAGACTCCGGGCAAAGTGTTCAAAGGCAAGAAAATGGCAGGTCAGCTGGGTAACGAACGTGTAACTGTTCAGAGCCTGGACGTAGTACGTGTTGACGCTGAGCGCAACCTGCTGCTGGTGAAAGGTGCGGTCCCGGGTGCAACCGGTAGCGACCTGATCGTTAAACCAGCTGTGAAGGCGTAAGGGGATAGCAATGGAATTAGTATTGAAAGACGCGCAGAGCGCGCTGACTGTTTCCGAAACTACCTTCGGTCGTGATTTCAACGAAGCGCTGGTTCACCAGGTTGTTGTTGCTTATGCAGCTGGTGCTCGTCAGGGTACTCGTGCTCAGAAGACTCGTGCTGAAGTAACTGGTTCTGGTAAAAAACCATGGCGCCAGAAAGGTACCGGCCGTGCGCGTTCAGGTTCTATCAAGAGCCCGATCTGGCGTTCAGGTGGCGTAACCTTCGCTGCGCGTCCGCAGGACCACAGTCAAAAAGTTAACAAAAAGATGTACCGCGGCGCGCTGAAAAGCATTCTGTCCGAACTGGTACGTCAGGATCGTCTGATCGTTGTCGAGAAGTTCTCTGTAGAAGCGCCTAAAACTAAGCTGCTGGCTCAGAAACTGAAAGACATGGCTCTGGAAGATGTGCTGATCATCACCGGTGAGCTGGACGAAAATCTGTTCCTCGCAGCACGTAACCTGCACAAGGTTGACGTTCGCGATGCAACGGGTATCGACCCGGTTAGCCTGATCGCCTTCGACAAAGTCGTAATGACTGCTGATGCTGTTAAGCAAGTTGAGGAGATGCTGGCATGATTCGTGAAGAACGTCTGCTGAAGGTGCTGCGCGCACCGCACGTTTCTGAAAAAGCGTCTACTGCGATGGAAAAAACTAACACCATCGTTCTCAAAGTTGCTAAAGACGCGACCAAAGCAGAAATCAAAGCTGCTGTGCAGAAACTGTTTGAAGTCGAAGTCGAAGTCGTTAACACCCTGGTCGTTAAAGGGAAAGTTAAACGTCACGGACAGCGTATCGGTCGTCGTAGCGACTGGAAAAAAGCTTACGTCACCCTGAAAGAAGGCCAGAATCTGGACTTCGTTGGCGGCGCTGAGTAAGTCGGAGGAGTAATACAATGGCAGTTGTTAAATGTAAACCGACATCTCCGGGTCGTCGCCACGTAGTTAAAGTGGTTAACCCTGAGCTGCACAAGGGCAAACCTTTTGCTCCGTTGCTGGAAAAAAACAGCAAATCCGGTGGTCGTAACAACAATGGCCGTATCACCACTCGTCACATCGGTGGTGGCCATAAGCAGGCTTATCGTATTGTTGACTTCAAACGCAACAAAGACGGTATCCCGGCAACAGTTGAACGTCTTGAGTACGATCCGAACCGCTCCGCGAACATCGCGCTGGTTCTGTACAAAGACGGCGAACGCCGTTACATCCTGGCCCCTAAAGGCCTGAAAGCTGGCGACCAGATTCAGTCTGGCGTTGATGCTGCAATCAAAGCAGGTAACACCCTGCCGATGCGCAATATCCCGGTTGGTTCTACCGTTCATAACGTAGAAATGAAACCAGGTAAAGGCGGTCAGCTGGCACGTTCCGCTGGTACTTACGTTCAGATCGTTGCTCGTGATGGTGCTTATGTCACCCTGCGTCTGCGTTCTGGTGAAATGCGTAAAGTCGAAGCAGACTGCCGTGCAACTCTGGGCGAAGTTGGCAATGCTGAGCATATGCTGCGCGTTCTGGGTAAAGCAGGTGCTGCACGCTGGCGTGGTGTTCGTCCTACCGTTCGCGGTACTGCGATGAACCCAGTCGACCACCCACATGGTGGTGGTGAAGGTCGTAACTTTGGTAAGCACCCGGTATCCCCGTGGGGCCTGCAGACCAAAGGTAAGAAGACCCGCAGCAACAAGCGTACTGATAAATTCATCGTACGTCGCCGTAGCAAATAATTTTAGAGGATAAGCCATGCCACGTTCTCTCAAGAAAGGTCCTTTTATTGACCTGCACTTGCTGAAGAAGGTAGAGAAAGCGGTGGAAAGCGGAGACAAGAAGCCCCTGCGCACTTGGTCCCGTCGTTCAACGATCTTTCCTAACATGATCGGTTTGACCATCGCTGTCCATAATGGTCGTCAGCACGTTCCAGTCTTTGTAACCGACGAAATGGTTGGTCACAAACTGGGTGAATTCGCACCGACTCGTACTTATCGCGGCCACGCTGCTGATAAAAAAGCGAAGAAGAAATAAGGTAGGAGGAAGAGATGGAAACTTTAGCTCAACATCGCCATGCTCGTTCTTCTGCTCAGAAGGTTCGCCTTGTTGCTGACCTGATTCGCGGTAAGAAAGTGTCGCAGGCCCTGGATATTCTGACCTACACCAATAAGAAAGCGGCTGTACTGGTCAAGAAAGTACTGGAATCTGCCATTGCTAACGCTGAACACAACGATGGCGCTGACATTGACGATCTGAAAGTTGCGAAAATTTTCGTAGACGAAGGCCCGAGCATGAAGCGCATTATGCCGCGTGCAAAAGGTCGTGCAGATCGCATCCTGAAGCGCACCAGCCACATTACTGTGGTTGTGTCCGATCGCTGAGACTCTGGAGACTAGCAATGGGTCAGAAAGTACATCCTAATGGTATTCGCCTGGGTATTGTCAAACCATGGAACTCTACCTGGTTCGCGAACACCAAAGAATTCGCTGACAACCTGGACAGCGATTTTAAAGTCCGTCAGTACCTGACGAAGGAACTGGCAAAAGCGTCCGTATCTCGTATCGTTATCGAGCGTCCGGCTAAGAGCATCCGTGTGACTATTCACACTGCTCGCCCGGGTATCGTTATCGGTAAGAAAGGCGAAGACGTAGAAAAACTGCGCAAGGTCGTAGCGGATATCGCTGGCGTTCCTGCTCAGATCAATATCGCCGAAGTTCGTAAGCCTGAACTGGACGCTAAATTGGTTGCTGACAGCATCACTTCTCAGCTGGAACGTCGTGTTATGTTCCGTCGTGCTATGAAGCGTGCTGTACAGAACGCAATGCGTCTGGGCGCTAAAGGTATCAAAGTTGAAGTTAGCGGCCGTCTGGGCGGCGCGGAAATCGCACGTACCGAATGGTACCGCGAAGGTCGTGTACCGCTGCACACTCTGCGTGCTGACATCGACTACAACACCTCTGAAGCGCACACCACTTACGGTGTAATCGGCGTTAAGGTATGGATCTTCAAAGGTGAGATCCTGGGTGGTATGGCTGCTGTTGAACAACCGGAACCGGCTGCTCAACCTAAAAAGCAGCAGCGTAAAGGCCGTAAATAAGGAGCGTCGCTGATGTTACAACCAAAGCGTACAAAATTCCGTAAAGTGCACAAAGGCCGTAACCGCGGTCTGGCGCAGGGTACGGATGTTAGCTTCGGCACTTTCGGTCTGAAAGCTGTTGGCCGTGGTCGTCTGACTGCACGTCAGATCGAAGCAGCACGTCGTGCTATGACCCGTGCAGTGAAGCGTCAAGGTAAAATCTGGATCCGTGTATTCCCGGACAAACCGATTACCGAGAAGCCTCTTGAAGTTCGTATGGGTAAAGGTAAAGGTAACGTGGAGTATTGGGTTGCCTTGATTCAGCCGGGCAAAGTCCTGTATGAAATGGACGGTGTACCGGAAGAGCTGGCCCGTGAAGCATTCGGCCTCGCAGCCGCGAAACTGCCGATCAAAACCACCTTTGTAACTAAGACGGTGATGTAATGAAAGCAAAAGAGCTGCGTGAAAAAAGCGTTGAAGATCTGAACGCTGAGCTGCTGAACTTGCTGCGTGAGCAGTTCAACCTGCGCATGCAGGCTGCAAGTGGCCAGCTGCAACAGACTCATCTGCTGAAGCAAGTGCGTCGTGATGTTGCACGTGTTAAGACTTTACTGACTGAGAAGGCGGGTGCGTAATGACCGATAAAATCCGTACTCTGCAAGGTCGCGTTGTTAGCGATAAAATGGAGAAATCCATTGTTGTTGCTATCGAACGTTTTGTGAAACACCCGATCTACGGTAAATTCATTAAGCGTACGACCAAACTGCACGTACATGACGAGAACAACGAATGCGGTATCGGCGACAAGGTTGAAATCCGTGAATGCCGTCCGCTGTCCAAGACTAAGTCCTGGACGCTGGTTCGCGTTGTAGAGAAAGCGGTTCTGTAATACAGTACGCATTCTCGATACGAATAAACGGCTCAGCGATGAGCCGTTTATTTTTTCTACCCATATCTTGAGAGTGGTGTTATAATGCCGCGCCCTCGATATATGGGGCTTTTTAATGGCCTGACTTTCGGGTCTCAGTAGTAGTTGACATTAGCGGAGCACTAAAATGATCCAAGAACAGACTATGCTGAACGTCGCCGACAACTCCGGTGCACGTCGCGTAATGTGTATCAAGGTTCTGGGTGGCTCGCACCGTCGCTACGCAGGCGTAGGCGACATCATCAAGATCACCATCAAGGAAGCAATTCCGCGTGGTAAGGTCAAAAAAGGTGATGTGCTGAAGGCGGTAGTGGTGCGCACCAAGAAGGGTGTTCGTCGCCCGGACGGTTCTGTCATTCGCTTCGATGGTAATGCATGCGTTATTTTAAACAATAACAGCGAGCAGCCTATCGGTACGCGTATTTTTGGGCCGGTAACTCGTGAACTTCGTAACGAGAAGTTCATGAAAATTATCTCTCTGGCACCAGAAGTACTCTAAGGAGCGAATCATGGCAGCGAAGATCCGTCGTGATGACGAAGTTATCGTGTTAACCGGTAAAGATAAAGGTAAACGCGGTAAAGTAAAAAATGTCCTGTCTTCCGGCAAGGTCATTGTTGAAGGTATCAACCTGGTTAAGAAACATCAGAAGCCGGTTCCGGCCCTGAACCAACCAGGTGGCATTGTTGAGAAAGAAGCAGCTATTCAGATCTCTAACATTGCAATCTTCAATGCGGCAACCGGCAAGGCCGACCGTGTAGGCTTTAGATTCGAAGACGGCAAAAAAGTCCGTTTCTTCAAGTCTAACAGCGAAACTATCAAGTAATTTGGAGTAGTACGATGGCGAAACTGCATGATTACTACAAAGACGAAGTAGTTAACAAACTCATGACTGAGTTTAACTACAATTCTGTCATGCAAGTCCCTCGGGTCGAGAAGATCACCCTGAACATGGGTGTTGGTGAAGCGATCGCTGACAAGAAACTGCTGGATAACGCAGCAGCTGACCTGGCAGCAATCTCCGGTCAAAAACCGCTGATCACCAAAGCACGCAAATCAGTTGCAGGCTTCAAAATCCGTCAGGGCTATCCGATCGGCTGTAAAGTAACTCTGCGTGGCGAACGCATGTGGGAGTTCTTTGAGCGCCTGATCACTATTGCTGTACCGCGTATCCGTGACTTCCGTGGCCTGTCCGCTAAGTCATTCGATGGCCGTGGTAACTACAGCATGGGTGTCCGTGAGCAGATCATCTTCCCAGAAATCGACTACGATAAAGTCGACCGCGTGCGTGGTTTGGATATTACCATTACCACTACTGCGAAATCTGACGAAGAAGGCCGTGCTCTGCTGGCTGCCTTTGACTTCCCGTTCCGCAAGTAAGGGTTACTGAATGGCTAAGCAATCAATGAAAGCACGCGAAGTAAAACGCGTAGCTTTAGCTGATAAATTCTTCGCTAAACGCGCTGAACTGAAAGCTATCATCTCTGATGTGAACGCTTCCGATGAAGATCGTTGGAACGCTGTTCTGAAGCTGCAGAGTCTGCCGCGTGATTCCAGCCCGTCTCGTCAGCGTAACCGCTGCCGTCAAACAGGTCGTCCGCATGGTTATGTGGGCAAGTTCGGGTTGAGCCGTATTAAGCTTCGTGAAGCCGCTATGCGCGGTGAAGTACCAGGCTTGAAAAAGGCTAGCTGGTAATTACCAATTGAATCACGGGAGTAAAGACAGATGAGCATGCAAGATCCGATCGCGGATATGCTGACCCGTATCCGTAACGGTCAGGCCGCGAACAAAGCTGCGGTCACCATGCCTTCCTCCAAGCTGAAAGTGGCAATTGCCAACGTGCTGAAGGAAGAAGGTTTTATTGAAGATTTTAAAGTTGAAGGCGACACCAAGCCGGAACTGGAACTGACTCTCAAGTATTTCCAGGGTAAAGCTGTTGTAGAAAGCATTCAGCGTGTCAGCCGCCCAGGTCTGCGCATCTATAAACGTAAAGATGAGCTGCCGAAAGTTATGGCCGGCATGGGTATCGCAGTTGTTTCTACCTCTAAAGGTGTTATGACTGATCGTGCAGCGCGCCAGGCTGGTCTTGGTGGCGAAATTATCTGCTACGTAGCCTAATCGGAGGAAAAAATGTCTCGTGTTGCTAAAGCACCGGTCGTTGTTCCTGCCGGCGTTGATGTAAAAATCAACGGTCAGGTTATTACGATCAAAGGTAAAAACGGCGAGCTGACTCGTACTCTCAACGATGCTGTTGAAGTTAAACATGCAGATAATGCACTGACCTTCGGTCCGCGTGATGGTTACGTAGACGGATGGGCTCAGGCTGGTACCGCGCGTGCCCTGCTGAACTCAATGGTTATCGGTGTTACCGAAGGCTTCACTAAGAAGCTACAGCTGGTTGGTGTAGGTTATCGTGCAGCGGTTAAAGGGAATGTAGTAAACCTGTCTTTAGGTTTCTCTCACCCGGTTGACCATCAGCTGCCTGCGGGTATCACTGCTGAATGTCCGACTCAGACTGAAATCGTGCTGAAAGGCGCTGATAAGCAGGTGATCGGTCAGGTTGCAGCGGATCTGCGCGCCTACCGTCGTCCTGAGCCTTATAAAGGCAAGGGTGTTCGTTACGCCGACGAAGTCGTGCGTACCAAAGAGGCTAAGAAGAAGTAAGGTAACACTATGGATAAGAAATCTGCTCGTATCCGTCGTGCGACCCGCGCACGCCGCAAGCTCCAGGAGCTGGGCGCAACTCGCCTGGTGGTACATCGTACCCCGCGTCATATTTACGCACAGGTAATTGCACCGAACGGTTCCGAAGTTCTGGTAGCTGCTTCTACTGTAGAAAAAGCTATCGCTGAACAACTGAAGTACACCGGTAACAAAGACGCGGCTGCAGCTGTGGGTAAAGCTGTTGCTGAACGCGCTCTGGAAAAAGGCATCAAAGATGTATCCTTTGACCGTTCCGGGTTCCAATATCATGGTCGTGTCCAGGCACTGGCAGATGCTGCCCGTGAAGCTGGCCTTCAGTTCTAAGGTAGAGGTGTAAGATGGCTCACATCGAAAAACAAGCTGGCGAACTGCAGGAAAAGCTGATCGCGGTAAACCGCGTATCTAAAACCGTTAAAGGTGGTCGTATTTTCTCCTTCACAGCTCTGACTGTAGTAGGCGATGGTAACGGTCGCGTAGGTTTTGGTTACGGTAAAGCGCGTGAAGTTCCAGCAGCGATCCAGAAAGCGATGGAAAAAGCCCGTCGCAATATGATTAACGTCGCGCTGAATACCGGCACCCTGCAGCACCCAGTTAAGGGTACTCACACGGGTTCTCGTGTATTCATGCAGCCGGCTTCCGAAGGTACCGGTATCATCGCCGGTGGTGCAATGCGCGCCGTTCTGGAAGTCGCTGGAGTTCGTAACGTTCTGGCTAAAGCGTATGGTTCCACTAACCCGATTAACGTGGTTCGTGCAACTATCGATGGTCTGGAAAATATGAAATCTCCGGAAATGGTCGCTGCCAAGCGTGGTAAATCCGTTGAAGAAATTCTGGGGAAATAAACCATGGCAAAGACTATTAAAATTACTCAAACCCGCAGTGCAATCGGTCGTCTGCCGAAACACAAGGCAACGCTGCTTGGCCTGGGTCTGCGTCGTATTGGTCACACCGTAGAGCGCGAGGATACTCCTGCTGTTCGTGGTATGGTCAACGCGGTTTCCTTCATGGTTAAAGTTGAGGAGTAAGAGATGCGTTTAAATACTCTGTCTCCGGCCGAAGGCTCTAAAAAGGCGGGTCGCCGTCTGGGTCGTGGTATCGGTTCTGGCCTCGGTAAAACCGGCGGTCGTGGTCACAAAGGTCAGAAGTCTCGTTCTGGCGGTGGCGTACGTCGTGGTTTCGAGGGTGGTCAGATGCCTCTGTACCGTCGTCTGCCGAAATTCGGCTTCACTTCTCGCAAAGCAGCGATCACAGCGGAAATCCGTCTGTCTGACCTGGCGAAAGTGGAAGGCGGTGTTGTAGACCTGAACACGCTGAAAGCAGCTAACATTATCGGTATCCAGATCGAGTTCGCGAAAGTGATCCTGGCTGGTGAAGTCACTACTCCGGTAACTGTTCGTGGCCTGCGTGTTACTAAAGGCGCTCGTGCTGCTATCGAAGCTGCTGGCGGTAAAATCGAGGAATAAGTAGCAGATGGCTAAACAACCGGGATTAGATTTTCAAAGTGCCAAAGGTGGCTTAGGCGAGCTGAAACGCAGACTGCTGTTTGTAATCGGTGCGCTTATTGTGTTCCGTATTGGCTCTTTTATTCCGATCCCTGGTATTGATGCCGCTGTACTTGCCAAACTGCTTGAGCAACAGCGAGGCACCATCATTGAGATGTTTAACATGTTCTCTGGTGGTGCTCTCAGCCGTGCTTCTATCTTTGCTCTGGGGATCATGCCGTATATTTCGGCGTCGATCATTATCCAGCTGCTGACGGTGGTTCATCCGACGCTGGCAGAAATTAAGAAAGAAGGGGAGTCTGGTCGTCGTAAGATCAGCCAGTACACCCGCTACGGTACTCTGGTGCTGGCGATATTCCAGTCGATCGGTATTGCTACCGGTCTGCCGAATATGCCTGGTATGCAGGGCCTGGTGATTAACCCAGGCTTTGCATTCTATTTCACCGCTGTTGTAAGTCTGGTTACAGGGACTATGTTCCTGATGTGGCTCGGCGAACAGATTACTGAGCGCGGTATCGGCAACGGTATCTCAATCATTATCTTCGCTGGTATCGTTGCGGGACTCCCGCCAGCCATTGCCCATACTATCGAGCAAGCGCGTCAAGGCGACCTGCACTTCCTCCTGTTGCTGTTGGTTGCAGTATTAGTATTTGCAGTGACGTTCTTTGTTGTATTTGTTGAGCGTGGTCAACGCCGCATTGTGGTAAACTACGCCAAACGTCAGCAAGGTCGTCGTGTCTATGCTGCACAGAGCACACATTTACCGCTGAAAGTGAATATGGCAGGGGTAATCCCGGCAATCTTCGCTTCCAGTATTATTCTGTTCCCGGCAACCATCGCGTCATGGTTCGGGGGCGGGACTGGTTGGAACTGGCTGACAACAATTTCGCTGTATTTGCAGCCTGGGCAACCACTTTATGTGTTACTCTATGCGTCTGCGATCATCTTCTTCTGTTTCTTCTACACGGCGTTGGTCTTCAACCCGCGTGAAACAGCAGATAACCTGAAGAAGTCCGGTGCATTTGTACCAGGAATTCGTCCGGGAGAGCAAACGGCGAAGTATATCGATAAAGTAATGACCCGCCTGACCCTGGTTGGTGCGTTGTATATTACCTTTATCTGCCTGATCCCGGAGTTCATGCGTGATGCAATGAAAGTACCGTTCTACTTCGGTGGGACCTCACTGCTTATCGTTGTTGTCGTGATTATGGACTTTATGGCTCAAGTGCAAACTCTGATGATGTCAAGTCAGTACGAGTCTGCATTGAAGAAGGCGAACCTGAAAGGCTACGGCCGATAATTGGTCGCCCGAGAAGTTACGGAGAGTAAAAATGAAAGTTCGTGCTTCCGTCAAGAAATTATGCCGTAACTGCAAAATCGTTAAGCGTGATGGTGTCATCCGTGTGATTTGCAGTGCCGAGCCGAAGCATAAACAGCGCCAAGGCTGATTTATTCGCATATTTTTCTTGCAAAGTTGGGTTGAGCTGGCTAGATTAGCCAGCCAATCTTTTGTATGTCTGTACGTTTCCATTTGAGTATCCTGAAAACGGGCTTTTCAGCATGGTGCGTACATATTAAATAGTAGGAGTGCATAGTGGCCCGTATAGCAGGCATTAACATTCCTGATCAAAAACATGCTGTGATCGCATTAACTTCGATCTACGGCATCGGTAAGACCCGTTCTAAAGCCATCCTGGCTGCAGCGGGTATCGCTGAAAATGTTAAGATCAGTGAGCTGTCTGAAGGACAAATCGACACGCTGCGTGACGAAGTTGCCAAATTTGTCGTTGAAGGTGATCTGCGCCGTGAAATCAGCATGAGCATCAAGCGCCTGATGGATCTTGGTTGCTATCGCGGTTTGCGTCATCGTCGTGGTCTCCCGGTTCGCGGTCAGCGTACCAAGACCAACGCACGTACCCGTAAGGGTCCGCGCAAACCGATCAAGAAATAATCGGGGTGATTGAATAATGGCAAAGGCACCAATTCGTGCACGTAAACGTGTAAGAAAACAAGTCTCTGACGGCGTGGCTCATATCCATGCTTCTTTCAACAACACCATCGTGACTATTACCGATCGTCAGGGTAACGCGCTGGGTTGGGCAACAGCCGGTGGTTCCGGTTTCCGTGGTTCTCGCAAATCCACTCCGTTCGCAGCTCAGGTTGCGGCAGAGCGTTGCGCAGAAGCCGTAAAAGAATACGGCATCAAGAATCTGGAAGTTATGGTCAAAGGTCCGGGTCCGGGTCGCGAATCTACTATTCGTGCTCTGAACGCCGCTGGTTTCCGCATCACTAATATTACTGATGTGACTCCGATCCCTCATAACGGTTGTCGTCCGCCGAAAAAACGTCGCGTATAACGCTACGTTTTCCAGGTTAGTTGGAGAAAGAAAATGGCAAGATATTTGGGTCCTAAGCTCAAGCTGAGCCGTCGTGAGGGCACCGACTTATTCCTTAAGTCTGGCGTTCGCGCGATCGATACCAAGTGTAAAATTGAACAAGCTCCTGGCCAGCACGGTGCGCGTAAACCGCGTCTGTCTGACTATGGTGTGCAGTTGCGTGAGAAGCAAAAAGTTCGCCGTATGTACGGTGTGCTGGAGCGTCAATTCCGTAACTACTACAAAGAAGCAGCACGTCTGAAAGGCAACACCGGTGAAAACCTGTTGGCTCTGCTGGAAGGTCGTCTGGACAACGTTGTATACCGTATGGGCTTTGGCGCCACTCGTGCTGAAGCACGCCAGCTGGTTAGCCATAAAGCAATCATGGTAAACGGTCGTGTTGTTAACATCGCTTCTTATCAGGTTAAGGCGAATGACGTTGTTAGCATCCGTGAGAAAGCGAAAAAGCAATCTCGCGTGAAAGCCGCTCTTGAGCTGGCTGAACAGCGTGAAAAGCCAACCTGGCTGGAAGTTGATGCTGGCAAGATGGAAGGCACGTTCAAGCGTCAGCCTGAGCGTTCTGATCTGTCTGCGGACATTAACGAACACCTGATCGTCGAGCTTTACTCCAAGTAAAGCTTAGTACCAAAGAGAGGACACAATGCAGGGTTCTGTGACAGAGTTTCTAAAACCGCGCCTGGTAGATATCGAGCAAGTGAGTTCGACGCACGCCAAGGTGACCCTTGAGCCTTTAGAGCGTGGCTTTGGCCATACTCTGGGTAACGCACTGCGCCGTATTCTGCTCTCATCGATGCCGGGTTGCGCGGTGACCGAGGTTGAGATTGATGGTGTACTTCATGAGTACAGCACCAAAGAAGGCGTTCAGGAAGATATCCTGGAAATCCTGCTCAACCTGAAAGGGCTGGCGGTGAGAGTTCAGGGTAAAGATGAAGTTATTCTTACCTTGAATAAATCTGGCATTGGCCCTGTGACCGCAGCCGATATCACCCACGACGGTGATGTCGAAATCGTCAAGCCGCAGCACGTGATCTGCCACCTGACCGATGAAAACGCAGCTATCAGCATGCGTATCAAAGTTCAGCGCGGTCGCGGTTATGTGCCGGCTTCTTCCCGAATTCATTCGGAAGAAGATGAGCGCCCGATCGGCCGTCTGTTGGTCGACGCCTGCTATAGCCCTGTAGAGCGTATTGCCTACAATGTTGAAGCAGCGCGTGTAGAACAGCGTACCGACCTGGACAAGCTGGTCATCGAAATGGAAACCAACGGCACAATCGATCCTGAAGAGGCGATTCGTCGTGCGGCAACCATCCTGGCTGAACAACTGGAAGCTTTTGTTGACTTACGTGATGTACGTCAGCCAGAAGTTAAAGAAGAGAAACCAGAATTCGATCCGATCCTGCTGCGCCCTGTTGACGATCTGGAATTGACTGTCCGCTCTGCTAACTGCCTTAAGGCAGAAGCTATCCACTATATCGGTGATCTGGTACAGCGTACCGAGGTTGAGCTTCTTAAGACGCCTAACCTGGGTAAAAAATCTCTTACTGAGATTAAAGACGTGCTGGCCTCCCGTGGACTGTCTCTGGGTATGCGCCTGGAAAACTGGCCACCGGCAAGCATTGCTGACGAGTAACCGGATCACAGGTTAAGGTTTTACTGAGAAGGATAAGGTCATGCGCCATCGTAAGAGTGGTCGTCAACTGAACCGCAACAGCAGCCATCGCCAGGCTATGTTCCGCAACATGGCAGGTTCACTGGTTCGTCATGAAATCATCAAGACGACCCTGCCTAAAGCGAAAGAACTGCGTCGCGTAGTTGAGCCGCTGATTACTCTTGCCAAGACTGATAGCGTTGCTAATCGTCGTCTGGCATTCGCCCGTACTCGTGATAACGAGATCGTGGCAAAACTGTTTAACGAACTGGGCCCGCGTTTCGCGAGCCGTGCCGGTGGTTACACTCGTATTCTGAAGTGTGGCTTCCGTGCAGGCGACAACGCGCCGATGGCTTACATCGAGCTGGTTGATCGTTCAGAGAAAGCAGAAGCTGCTGCAGAGTAATCTGTAGTATCGTAAAAAAACCCGCTCCGGCGGGTTTTTTTATATCTCCACTTCCCCCATCTCTCTACAATAGTAATAACTCTTCTGCTCATCCTGGAGTGCTGTCATGTGGTTAATCGACCAGTGGGCAGAGCGTCACATCGCTGATGCCCAGCGTAATGGTGATTTCGATAATCTTCCCGGGCAGGGCAAGCCTTTAATGCTCGACGATGATTCGGCTGTACCTGAAGAGCTACGCTCAGGTTATCGCCTGTTGAAGAATGCGGGCTGTTTGCCGCCAGAGGTTGAGCAGCGCAAAGAAGCATTGGCGCTGGTTGATCTACTTAACGGTATTCACAAAGAAGATGAACGTTATCAGGAATTGAGCCGTCGACTCGCATTAATGGAGCTGAAGTTGCGCCAGGCTGGTATGAGCACCGATTTTCTGCGTGGCGAATATGCGGAAAAATTGATTAATCGGTTTAATGAGGAGTAAAAATCCATGTACCGCATTGGTGAACTGGCTAAGCTGGCCGGCGTGACGCCCGATACGATCCGCTACTATGAAAAGCAGCAGATGATGGATCATGAAGTTCGTACCGAAGGTGGATTCCGCTTGTATACGGGCAACGATCTTCAGCGCCTGAAATTTATCCGCTATGCTCGCCAACTGGGTTTTACCCTTGAGGCCATCCGCGAGCTGCTTTCGATTCGCGTTGACCCTGAACATCACACCTGCCAGGAATCCAAAAGTATTGTCCAGGCGCGCCTTCGCGAAGTGGAGTCACGCATTGAAGAGCTACAATCAATGCAACGGTCGCTTAAGAAGCTGAATGATGCCTGCTGTGGCACGGCTCATAGCAGTGTTTATTGTTCTATCCTTGAGACTCTGGAGCAGGGGGCTGACAATAATATTAAAGGCTGTTGAATTTATCACGGTACGGATTTACACTCGCGCCGAATGATTATCCATCAGGAGAAAATGATGAGCCGCTATCAGCACACCAAAGGGCAAATAAACGATAACGCCATTGAGGCACTTCTGCATGACCCGTTGTTCAGGCAACGCGTTGAGAAGAATAAAAAAGGGAAAGGGAGTTATCTGCGTAAAACGAAGCATGCAAAACGAGGTAACTGGGAGGCCAGTGGCAAACAAGCGAATCGCTTCTTTACCACTGGTCTTCTGCTTTTGGTCGCGTGATTAAGAACGGTTATTTTGTTCTTTCAGCAGGTCGCGGATTTCAGAAAGCAGCACTTCTTCTTTCGTTGGTTTCGGATCCGCAGCCGGTTCTTCTTTCTTACGATTAAGTTTGTTGATCAGTTTGATTGCCATAAAGATAGCGAAAGCCACGATCACAAAATCAAAGACATTTTGAATGAACACGCCGTAGTGCATTACTACAGCCGGAACATCTCCCTGCGCTTCACGTAATGTCAGCGCAAATTGTTTAAAATCGATCCCGCCAATTAATAAGCCCAGCGGTGGCATAATAATATCGGCAACCAATGACGATACAATCTTACCGAACGCCGCACCAATAATGACACCCACCGCCAAATCAACAACGTTTCCACGCATCGCGAATTCGCGAAACTCTTTAATAATGCTCATGTTATTCTCCTTGTGCCAGCTGACGTTTATAAGTTTAACAAATGTTTATGTAATTTCCATTATTAACAATAATTCAGCTGTGCAAATTTAGCCTTAAATAAGAAAGGGTTAATAAAAAAGCGTTCCTGAGAACGCCTTTTGTAATTAAAGGAAGAAGGGGCTTGGCTGGAACAATCGTTCGACATCGGTAATAAATTTTTTGTCCGTAAGGAACATAATTACATGGTCCCCTTGCTCAATGCGTAAATTATCATTGGCAATCATGACATCATTACCGCGTACAATCGCGCCGATGATGGTACCCGGAGGGAGTTTTATCTCATCAATGACTCTACCGACAACCCGCGAAGTGCTTTCATCACCATGGGCAACGGCTTCGATGGCTTCAGCGACACCGCGACGCAGGGAAGAAACGCCGACGATATCGGCTTTACGCACGTGGCTCAACAGGGCGGAAATGGTGGCCTGTTGTGGCGAAATCGCGATATCAATCACGCTCCCCTGAACAAGGTCAACGTAGGCGCGGCGTTGGATCAACACCATCACTTTTTTCGCACCCATCCGCTTGGCCAGCATCGCGGACATAATGTTCGCTTCATCATCGTTGGTGACGGCAATGAACAGATCAACCTGATCGATATGTTCTTCCGCCAGCAACTCTTGATCCGATGCATCGCCAAAGAAGACGATCGTATTCTGCAACTTCTCTGCCAGTTCGGCGGCACGCTGTTGATCGCGCTCGATCAGCTTCACGCTGTAATCTTTTTCCAGCCTGCGCGCCAGACCTGCGCCGATGTTACCGCCGCCGACCAGCATGATGCGCTTGTACGGTTTTTCCAGACGTTGCAATTCGCTCATGACAGCGCGAATATGCTGGGATGCCGCGATAAAGAATACTTCATCGCCTGCCTCCACAATGGTTGAACCCTGCGGGCGAATAGGCGTGTCGTGACGGAAAATAGCCGCGACACGCGTATCAATATGCGGCATATGGTCGCGCATGGTCGAGAGCGCATTACCTACCAGCGGCCCGCCGTAATAGGCTTTTACCACCGCGAGGCTCACTTTTCCTTCAGCGAAATTAACCACCTGCAGCGCGCCTGGGTATTCGATCAGGCGATAGATGTTATCGATAACCAGTTGCTCAGGCGCAATCAGGTGATCGATAGGCACCGCGTCAGTATTGAACAGTTTCTCCGCGTCACGTACGTAGTCGGGTGAGCGAATACGGGCGATACGGTTTGGTGTGTTAAAGAGGGAATAGGCGACCTGACAGGCCACCATATTGGTTTCGTCGGAGCTGGTTACGGCAACCAGCATATCGGCGTCATCGGCACCGGCCTCACGCAGCACGCGTGGATGAGAGCCGTGGCCCTGAACGACGCGCAGGTCAAATTTGTCCTGCAAACCACGCAGACGCTCGCTATTGGTATCCACAATAGTGATGTCGTTATTCTCTCCGACCAGGTTTTCAGCCAGCGTTCCGCCTACTTGACCTGCGCCCAGAATGATAATTTTCATCAGTCGCGACCCGTTATCTCATCATTTTTTGATTAGCTTAGCGTAAAAGAAGCCATCACCTTCTTCTGCGCCTGGTAAATTCTGTTTACCGGGCTGTTCTGGTGTGCCGGTTTCACTCAACACGGCATCCGGTGTGCGTTGCAGGAATGCAGCAATTTGCTGGCTGTTCTCTTCCGGGAGAATAGAGCAGGTTGCGTAAACCAGCGTGCCGCCTGGTTTAAGGTGCATCCAGGTCGCGTTGAGGATCTCAGCCTGTAACTGTGCCAGCTCTGGAATATCGCGATCGCGGCGTAGCCACTTAATATCTGGATGGCGACGTATGACCCCCGTTGCTGAACAGGGCGCATCAAGAAGAATGCGATCAAATTGCTGTTCACCACACCATTGCTCCGGGAAACGGCCATCGCCCTGCTTCACCGACGCTTTCATGCCCAGACGTTTCAGGTTGTCATAGACGCGCGACAGGCGTTTTTCGTCCACATCAACGGCCATCACATTGGCTTCTGGTGCCACTTCCAGAATATGTGTTGTTTTACCGCCCGGCGCTGCGCAAAGGTCGAGGATCTGCTCTCCATTTTCGGGTTGCAGATACGTCATACAACCTTGTGCGGAGGCATCCTGAACGGTGACCCAACCTTCATCAAATCCGGGGAGCGCATGTACTGGTGCCGGTGTCTCAAGGCGTACGGCGTCAGGATACTCCGCATGCGGGAAGCCGGTTAATCCTGCTTCAGCCAGCAGCGCAAGCCACGCGTCGCGTGTGTGATGATTACGGTTCACACGCAGCCACATTGGTGGGCGCTGATTGTTCGCCTCAAGAATAGCTTCCCACTGTTGCGGATAGGCTTGTTTGATGCGTTTCACCAGCCAGGAGGGATGCAGATAACGAACATCGGTCTGTGAAAACTCGGCCTGTAGTTCATCCTGTTGGCGCTGGAATTGACGCAATACGCCGTTGATTAACCCTTTCAACTGCGGGCGCTTAATCGCCACAGCGCCTTCTACCGTTTCCGCCAGCGCGGCATGTGGCGGAATACGCGTATACAGCAATTGATAGAGACCGACCATAATCAGGTAGTGAACCGTTCGCTGCTTACCCGTCATCGGGCGTGACATCAGCTTATGGATGAACCATTCCAGTTGAGAAAGCGTGCGAAGTACACCAAAGCAGAGCTCCTGAAGCAAAGCTTTATCTTTATCGGATACCTTCAGCTGCATTGCAGGCAGAACGTTACTTAATGATTGGCCCTGCTCGACAACTTGCTCGACGGTTTGCGCTGCCAGACTGCGTAAATTAATGTTTTTTTTCATAACCGCAAAAATAAAAATGCCCGGCGACACCGGGCTTAAAAAAGAGAGTGGCCGTCAGGCGAGACGGTTTCCGGGAATAAACCACTCCCGGCGTGAATTCAGGAGATCCTGCACGCCCATGGCTTTTTTACCCGCCGGCTGCAGAGAGAGAAGGTTAAGAATTCCCTCGCCCGTCGCAACCTGAATACCCTGGCGATTAGCTTCCAGAATGGTTCCTGGCACTGCGTTTGTTGGAGTATTGATGACTGACGCCTGCCAGATTTTCACTGGCTGTTCATCAATCACAATATAACTCATCGGCCACGGATTAAAGGCGCGAATACAGCGCTCAAGCTGTGCCGCGCTGAGCGACCAGTCGACGCGCGCTTCTTCTTTGCTGAGTTTCTCAGCATAAGTGACCAGCGCTTCATCCTGAACTTCCGGTTTAGCGGTACCTGCGGCGAGTTGAGCCAGCGTATGCAGAAGCCCTTGCGGGCCCAGGTCGGCCAGCTTATCGTACAGGCTACCGCTGGTATCGTCGGCGGTGATTGGGCAGGAGAGCTTGTGCAGCATATCACCCGTATCAAGGCCAACGTCCATCTGCATGATAGTGACGCCAGTTTGAGTATCGCCAGCCCACAACGAACGCTGAATAGGTGCCGCGCCACGCCAGCGTGGCAGCAGGGAACCATGCACGTTAATGCAGCCCAGTCGCGGCATGTCGAGCACAGCTTTTGGCAGGATTAACCCGTAGGCCACCACGACCATCACATCGGCCTGTAAATCGGCAACCAACTGTTGGTTTTCCTGGGGGCGTAGTGAAACCGGCTGAAATACCGGTACCCCTTTCTCTTCGGCCAGCACTTTTACCGGGCTCGGCATCAGTTTTTTGCCGCGTCCCGCCGGGCGGTCGGGCTGAGTGAATACGCCCACGACCTGATGTTCAGACGACAACAGCGCGTCAAGATGACGCGCTGCAAAATCGGGGGTACCCGCAAAGATGATACGTAGTGAATCAGACACGTTGTTCCTTATCCTTAGGCACGCGCGTTCAGGCGATCCAGTTTCTCGACTTTCTGACGAATACGCTGTTGTTTCAGCGGGGACAAATAATCGATAAACAGTTTACCGACTAAGTGGTCCATTTCGTGTTGGATACAGATAGCCAGCAGGCCGTCTGCTTCAAGTTCGAACGCTTTACCGTTACGGTCGAGCGCGCGGATTTTTACCTGCTCGGCACGTGGCACCAGCGCACGCTGTTCCGGGATCGACAGGCAACCTTCCTCAATACCGGTGTCGCCGTGTTTTTCCAGCAGCTCCGGGTTGATCAGCACCAGTTGCTCATCACGATTTTCAGAAACATCAATGACGATAATGCGCTGATGGATATCCACCTGCGTTGCCGCCAGGCCAATACCTTCTTCGGCGTACATGGTTTCGAACATATCATCGACGATACGCTGAATTTCTGCATTTACTTCTTCAACCGGTTTAGCGACTTTGCGAAGACGCTCGTCCGGAATATGTAACACTTGCAAGACTGCCATAAATCTCCAGAGTTCTGTTCAGGAGTTGGAAAGAATATTACCTCTATTCTAGACAAAACCCCCTCCAATTGACAGCATCAGTGACCAATCGCAAAGATTGCTGATGCCGCTTGTGGCAAGGGGAAAAGGATGTCACCTACAGAGATATGGCTTCGTTTGGTAAAGATAAACGATCTATACGGCGACAAGATGCAAAACATCGCCGAGGCCCTGATACGGGAGCCAACCGTTACGTTGAAAAACTTACGTGATGTCGGGCTAACCGCGAAGCAGGCGGCTCGTTTTTTTTCAATGACTGCGCAAGAGGTTAGCGAAAGTGAGCACTGGCTCTCGCAGCCTGATAATCATTTTTTGCTGGCCAATTCTCCTTACTATCCTACAGCGCTGCGAGCCATCAGTGATTATCCGGCAGCGCTTTTTGTGCGCGGCAATTTGCCGCTACTGAGTACTTGTCAGTTGGCGGTGGTCGGTAGCCGAAATTTCTCATGGTACGGTGAGCAATGGGGGCGCGCATTTTGCGAGGCCTTCGCGCTGCAGGGCGTGACCATTACCAGTGGCCTTGCGCTGGGTATTGATGCGATTGCTCACCGTAGCGCATTACGTATGGCGGGCAAAACCATCGCCGTATTGGGTAATGGATTAAGTCACATCTATCCGCATCGGCATCGCCAACTGGCGGAGGATATTGTGATGTCAGGTGGGGCGCTGGTCTCGGAGTTTCCCCTTGCGATGACGCCGTTGCCGCATAATTTCCCGCGGCGTAATCGCATAATTAGCGGCCTTAGTCGCGGTGTACTGGTGGTCGAAGCGGCATTGAAAAGTGGTTCCCTCGTGACGGCGCGTTGCGCTCTGGAGCAGGGGCGAGAGGTGTATGCGATTCCCGGGCCCCTCGGTAACCCTGGCTATGAGGGGCCGCACTGGTTGATTCAGCAGGGGGCGATGTTAGTCACAACACCTGAAGATATTCTTGAATCAGGGCAAATTGCGCTTTTTCAGTCTGAAAATGCGCAGGATACGTCAAAATATTCACCAGATCAGGATTCTGTAGCATTGCCATTTCCTGAGCTCCTGGCTAACGTAGGAGATGAGGTAACACCTGTTGACGTCGTCGCTGAACGTGCCGGCCAACCTGTGCCAGTGACCGTGGCTCAGCTACTCGAACTGGAGTTAGCAGGATGGATCGCAGCTGTACCCGGCGGCTATGTCCGATTAAGGAGGGCATGCCATGTTCGACGTACTACTGTACTTGTTTGAAACTTACATCCATAACGAAGCTGAAATGCGCGTGGATCAGGATAAACTGACACGGGATCTCACCGAAGCAGGTTTTGAACGTGAGGACATTTTCAACGCGTTGATGTGGCTCGAGAAGCTCGCTGATTATCAGGAAGGGCTTGTCGAACCGATGCAGTTAGCTTCCGATCCGCTTTCTGTTCGCATTTTTACGGCGGAAGAGAGCCAGAGACTGGATGCCAGTTGTCGGGGATTCTTGTTATTCCTGGAACAAATTCAGGTGCTAAACCTCGAAACGCGAGAAATGGTGATTGAACGCGTGATGGCTCTGGATACTGCAGAGTTCGAACTGGAAGATCTCAAATGGGTAATTCTGATGGTTCTGTTCAATCTTCCGGGGTGTGAAAACGCGTATCAACAAATGGAAGAATTACTCTTCGACGTGAATGAAGGTATGCTGCACTAATTCGATGGTGCAGCAGTAAGAGTTGTTATGGCCAAATCAGCACTCTTTACAGTGCGTAAAAACGAGCCCTGCCCGCAGTGCGGGGCTGAACTGGTAATACGATCCGGCAAGCATGGGCCGTTTCTTGGTTGTTCCCATTATCCAGAGTGTGACTATGTCCGTCCCCTGAAGAGTCAGGCGGATGGACATATCGTCAAAATTCTGGAGGGGCAGTTGTGCCCGGAATGTGGTGCCGAGCTCGCGCTTCGCCAGGGCCGTTTTGGGATGTTTATTGGTTGCAGCCAGTATCCGGCCTGCGAGCATACCGAACTTATCGATAAACCTGATGAAACAGCCATCGCCTGCCCACAATGCCAGCAAGGGCATCTGGTTCAGCGCCGTTCACGCTATGGCAAAACGTTCCACTCCTGCGATCGCTATCCGGAGTGTCAGTTTGTGCTTAACTTCACCCCTGTCGCGGGCGAGTGCCCTGAGTGTCATTACCCGTTACTCATCGAAAAGAAAACGGCGCATGGCCTGAAGCGCTATTGTGCCAGTAAACAATGTGGAAAGCCGATTCCGGCGGAATAAATCAGTGAATAATAACCTGCCATCAGAAGCCGTACAGCGTGCGGTTATCGCTCTGAAGAATAAAGAAGTCATCGCTTATCCAACCGAAGCTGTGTTTGGCGTCGGTTGCGACCCTGACAGTGAAATCGCCGTACATCGCCTGCTTGAACTCAAACAACGCCCGGTTGAAAAAGGGCTGATTCTGATTGCGGCAAGCTTCGAACAACTGGAACCGTATATCGATGATACCGCGTTAACTACCGCGCAGCGTGAGGCAGTATTTGCCTGCTGGCCTGGACCGGTCACGTTTGTGTTCCCGGCTAAAGCCACAACGCCTGCCTGGCTGACAGGGCGCTTTGATTCCCTCGCCGTGCGCGTTACCGATCATCCGGTGGTCATTGAACTTTGTAATGCTTACGGTAAACCTCTGGTCTCGACCAGCGCAAACCTCACCGGTCAGCCGCCATGTCGCACGACAGAGGAAGTTCGCCAGCAGTTTGGCGATGCGTTCCCGGTGGTGGATGCGTTGACCGGTGGTCGACTCAATCCATCTGAAATCCGTGACGCCCTGACGGGCGAACTCTTCCGCCAGGGGTAACTCATGGAAACCTATGCCGTCTTTGGTAACCCGATTGCGCACAGTAAATCGCCTTTTATTCATCAACAGTTTGCGCAGCAGCTGAACATTACTCATCCCTATGGGCGCGTGCTGGCGCCACTTGATGATTTTGTTAACACGCTCAACGCGTTCTTTGCACAAGGAGGGAAGGGGGCGAACGTCACCGTACCTTTTAAAGAAGAAGCGTTCGCCCGGGCAGATGAACTGACCGAGCGCGCTGCCCTGGCAGGGGCGGTTAATACGCTCAAGCGACTGGAAGACGGGCGTTTGTTGGGGGATAACACCGATGGCATTGGTTTATTGAGCGACCTTGAACGTCTCTCTTTTATTCGACCGGGGCTGCGAATTCTTCTGCTGGGAGCGGGGGGCGCGACGCGCGGAGTCTTGCTGCCGTTGCTCTCGATGGATTGTTCAGTCACCATCGCCAACCGTACGGCTTCCCGTGCGCAAGAACTGGCACAGCTTTTTGCGCATACGGGCAGCGTCCAGGCGTTGGGGCTGGATGCGCTGGAAGGGCATGAGTTTGATTTAATTATCAATGCAACATCAAGCGGTATTAATGGTGAGATCCCAGCGATCCCGGCATCGCTGATCCATCCTTCTCTTTATTGCTACGACATGTTTTACCAGAAAGGGGATACACCTTTCCTCGCCTGGTGCCAGCAGCATGGGGCAAAACAGTGTGCCGATGGATTAGGTATGCTGGTGGGACAAGCTGCGCATGCGGTATTGCTCTGGCATGGCGTGCTGCCGCAAATCGAACCGGTGATTGAACAGATGAAGCAGGCGTTGCGCGCATGAATCAGGCCATTCAGTTTCCTGACCGCGAGCATTGGGATGACGACCTGTGCGCTGTCTGTTTTCCGGCGCTGGTACAGGGCATGCAGTTAATGTGTGCCATTCGCCGCGAAACGATGATCGCCCGCTTTGGCGGCGAAACGCCTCAGGTATGGTTAGCGTTGTTTCAGGAAAACCGCTGGGATCTGGAAGAGGAAGCCAGCGATCTTATCCGTGACCAGCAGGAAGATAATCAGGGTTGGGTCTGGTTATCCTGATTCAGGTAATCATCTTTCCATTTCACGTAATTGTTGGCCGAATATTTTAACCCTTCCAGTTCAGACGCCTTCAATGGACGAATCTGTTTAACAGGGCTGCCCAGATAAAGATAGCCACTCTCCAGCCGCTTATGCTGAGGCACCAGGCTACCCGCACCAATCATGACGTCATCTTCAATCACCACGCCATCCAGCAAGATAGAGCCCATACCGACCAGTACCCGATTACCCACGGTGCAGCCGTGCAGCATGACTTTATGCCCGACTGTTACGTCATCGCCAATGATAAGCGGGTTACCGTCAGGGTTATGTGCTGATTTATGGGTCACGTGAAGAACGCTTCCATCCTGAATATTGCTGCGCGCGCCAATCTGAACATAGTTAACATCGCCGCGAATGGCGACCAGCGGCCAGATACTGACATCATCGGCAATTCGCACGTCGCCAATCACCACGCTGGTGGGATCAATCAGCACACGAGCGCCAATGGTGGGGAAAAGATCTTTATAATGGCGTAAGTCTGCGGCCATGTTTACCTCTTTAAAACGATCGTTTAGGGAACAGACGATCATTATTGCCTCGATTCCGCGGTTTCTCACTTCAAAATTTAAGCAAATTGCGCAGTTAGAAAGCGAAAAGTTTGAAAAAACAGCAGTCAGAAAAAAAGATCTAAAAAGGCCTTGTGCTAAGAAGCAAACTCCCTATAATGCGCCTCCATCGACACGGCGGATGTGAATCACTTCACACAAACAGCCGAGTTGGTTGAAGAGAAAAATCCTGAAAATCAGGGTTGACTCTGAGAGAGGAAG